>DLHJ01000008.1 GCA_002483145.1 Cellvibrio sp. UBA7671 | reverse complement strand
ACGCGTTTTTCTACAGTTTCGTTACTGCCCGCAGCAGGGTCGTTTTGGATAAAGGCATTTTGTCCGCCGGTGTAGTATTGACGCTCGTTGTTACCCCATCCGCCACCACCGGTTTCAAACGTCCAGTTAGCGGTGTTGATGCTGTTGAACTCATCAGCAAATACCAATGGGCGACCGGTAGCTGCTGCACGCACAATGACTGAACTAACGTTATCGTTAAAGCCTTCATTGTTCAGGCAATCATCATCTGCCGTTACTACACGCGAAGTACCGGTAAAATTATCGCCCTGATAAAGCACTGCTTCATAACCGGCAGTCACACGAATGGATGACGCATCGTTGTCAACAAAGCCACGCGCTTGCAGCGCCGCTAAATTGTACGAGCCAACATCCAAGCCAGCAGCCCAACCGGTGAACGGACAGTGTTGGTAAACGGTTGCCCTTGCAGTACCAGAACCGTTAGCCACAACTTCAATCCAGTTAAAATTCCAGCCGTTGGTTTTAGCAAATACACCCAGGCTGTAATTGCCTGCATTTAAATTGACAGTGCGGGTTACAGTTGTCCAGTTTTGCCAACCACCGGTTGCGGGAATAATAAAGTCACCCAGCACAATCGAACCGCCATTTAAATCGACAGATGCTGTAGCGCCATTAGCCGATGCCACACGCATACGGATGGTGTAACTGCCGGCAGTAGGGATGGATAAATTATTAAACGCGAGCCATTCATTGGCTTCAATCCAGCCGACATTGTAGCCGCCACCGGTATCGGTAGTTGCTTCTATATCAACTGCATCACCGCGAAAAACACCACCGGTGTTGCCCGGGGTAGTATCGGAAAATGCGTTGTAATTTTCTGCTTGAAAAACGACAGCATTGGTTGCCGATGAAACACCAATACAAGCAAATAACATTGCCGATAGCAGTGTCCATCTAACTGATTTTTTATTCTTCATCGTTAGGTTCCGTTTGTGTAAGGATGGAAATAGAGTAAACATTGATACGCAGGTGTCGTGTATCCAATGACCAGACCGGAAAAATGCCAACTGCCCTTGTTATTATTTGTTACTGCCGTTGTCGCACGAGCGGGAGTATAAAAAATACCAATCAAAACTCAAACAGCGAAAAGGAGCCAAAAACCGCCGCAAATAGGCAATGTTTATTTTTTTGACGAGCAAATAAAAAAGTCGAACCTCGCACCTACCCTCACCACAGGATTCCCACTTTATTTGCATCAACCTGAAACGGTTTTTTTACTTTATTGCTAATTAAGGTTACACAATCTGTTAACCCATCCACTTTATTTGCGGATTTGGGTAACAGTTTTACAGCAGGAATCGATGAAGGGTGAGCGATGCGTCAATCGGTGGGAAATGTGAGTCAGCACATGTGCCATGTTGTGTCTTCCTCATATCGGCACAGTGTTATTTTGGTTTGATGATTTAAAAATAGAGCATGTGATATCAATTCTCAGAAAATCACAGGACCCATCCCTTCAGATTGGCGATAACAGAGATTAACCGAGGAATGTCCTGATTGGCAGACGCTATGAAATCCTGGTCATTTATTGATGCGCCAGTTAACTCAATATCATTACCAGCTGTTTGGATAAAGCTTGAACCCACCGTGTGATCTGGCCCTTCCACATAAAACTTCCATGGACCGGAAGTAGTCGCCAGGCAACGCAGAAGGATGTCGTGTAGCTCAGTTTTTGTAATGTTCAAAACAATTCTTCTAGTTGGTACAATCAAAGCTGTCAGAAGGTGATTTTTTTGGGGGAGTTCTAATGTCAACTTCGACACATCAGGAGAACCATAGGCTATTCCTTAAGTTTCTCCATACACTGGAACTTCACATCAGCAACCTCTAACTTAACGGAAAACTGCCGACTATCAACCGACTCAAAGCAGACAATTTCTTTTGCTACGCCAAACTCGATAATTTGATACTGAGCCTCAGCATCAGGTCGCAGCTGTTTTAGCCTAACAACAACGTTCTTCCGGTTATTTTTCAGTAAAGCATGGCGGCCATAAATCACTGTTATTTTCTTTTGGCTAAGCTCACCACTTATCACTTTTCTGACCTTGGCGTCATACAGATAAAAAGTTGACCATGTATGACAATCTTCGCCTTCATCTCCATAGCACATAACACCAGACGTAAAACCGGTATCTTTAATAAATTTCAAATCCAAGACCGCTGTCAGCTCTTCAGCAAAACAGCTGTTGGATGTAAATATTATAAAGATAATGATAAATCGAGTCATGAGAGTTTCCATGCGTACGGTGTCCATTTTTTCGGAAATCATAGAGTAACCCAAAAACCTGCAAAACAAATATCCTGATTTTGCAGGTGAGATAAATACCAACACAAAAAAGGGAGCCAAAAGGCTCCCAAGGGGATAGCTCAATCGATAAACGATTTTGCTGGAGAAAGATGAGCTTAGTTTTTCAGCTGTAGTGATACCAAATTGTAGCCACCAGCGTTGGCGTAGATACGGATTTTATTGGTACCTTTCAATAATTTTACATTTGCCAGTTTCACCTGCTGCCATTTTTCTGATTGGGCGACCGCTGCGTCTACCGCGAGCAATTCATTATTTACACTCACGCCAAGACGGCCAGTCGCTACTGTAGCCTTAGCTTCTGCCGATAATCCGTATACGCCAGCCTGATCGGCCTCCAGCGTGTATTCAGTCCACTCGCCTGCCTCTATGTGATTTATGAAGTGGGATTTTTTTGCTGGATCAAATTCAATATCCACACCTTCATTGCGATAAGTTGTACCGCGATTCCAGGGCATACGTTCGCTGCCGGCCGAGATGTGATAATTCGCCGAGTCTTTATCATGATAAGCAATGCCGCTGCGCCCCATGTCGTAATCTACCGCTGCAATGGTGCCACCAGACTTACTAATGCGGTGGGTTTTAAACGGCAAATTCAGTTTGGAGTATGGTTGGCGGAACATGGCATCAATCACTTCCGGATGGAATTGAGTATTTTCAAAACGGATATCATGATTAGCTAATTGCAGCAGCGCTTTTTTCGCGTCTTTTGCAGAAGGTTTTGCGCCTTTGCCATTCCAATAATCCACCAGTGCGAGATAGCCCGCGTTGGGTTTTACTTCCAAGGGATTATTGAAACCGAGTTTTTTCAGCGGCCACCAGGCCCAACCAATGCCTTGCGATTCTACCAATGCAATCGCATCGGTAAACCAGAGGTTGGAGTTTTCGCCAGATTCACCCAGCCAAATAGGCATGTTGTATTTTGCGCGCAAATCCAAATGGGTTTTAATATCGCCTACCGTGTTGTTGTTCCAATATTTATGGAAACTCAACACCATGTTGTTGTCCCACTGCGGTAATACGCCAGCGTAATTATTACCCCAGCAGTTACCTTCGATAATAATCATGTGTTTGGTATCAACCGAACGAATCGCCTTGGTGACATCCATCATCAATTTCTTCAACGGCTCGTTTTTGGTTTCTTTGCAACCATTTTTGTCATCCGCATTTTCAAAACCCCAGTTGGGTTCATTGATAATGTCGTAAGCACCCACTGCTGGTTCATTGGCATAACGCTGTGCCAGTTTGCGCCAGAGCTCGATCATTTTTTGCTGGTTGGCTTCACTCTGCCAGAGCGATGGAGTGTTGGGGTTGCGATCAGAAATCGCAAAATCATTGCCCTGCCCGCCCGGTGCCGCGTGCAAATCCAGAATCACGTACATATTATTGGCTTTAGCCCAGGCGATAAGCGCATCGGTCATGGCAAAGCCTTGCTCCAGCCAAGTGTTTTGGCCTTTCACCGGTTCCTGTTCAATCGGTAAGGTATAGAGATTGAAATGCATAGGCAGACGCACAGAGTTGAAACCCCATTTCGCCATCGCATCTATATCGGCTTTGGTGGTGTGGTTAGCGAGCCAGGCGTTATAAAATTCTTGCGTGGCTTCGGCGCCAATTAATTCTTCTATTTTTGCCCGCATCGCATGTTGCTGGCCAAGGTTGCCGAGCTTGAGCATGTAACCTTCTTGCAACATCCAACCGCCCAACCCCATTCCGCGCAACAAGACTTTTTCGCCCTGCTCGTTGACAATAAATTGATCTTGAGCACGCAAGAAACTTTGGGAATGCGCATTGACGCAAGCGAAACCCACTATCAGTAAAAGGCATAAATTAGCAATAGACTTCACACAATTCACAATAAAAACCTCTGTTAGGATTGTTATTCCAATAATGTAGATCCAATCCCGTAAATTGGCGTTCGAGTAAAGTAATCACGAACGACACCAGATCCCAGTTTTGTAATCATTGGGAGCAAAATATGGAACAAGCCAGAAAAAGAAACGAATAAACAACAAGTTAGGCACATCGCCTTGCCACAATCATGGATGTAAAGAATTGTCTGCATTGAAGATAGATCGGCAAGGTATGTACACTAATTAGCATAGGTTTTTTACAAGAACGAGAATCGCTGCTCTATACTCAGCAAGGACGATAAGTACAAAATTTAAACTATAACGATAACCAACCCGATTGCCACTCACCATGAACGAAACTATTTTCAATATTCACGACCTCGTCCTTATGATGACCGCCGTGCAATGCGCCTGTTTTGCAATACTCCTATTGGTGACTAATCCACCCACCAACAAAAGCAACTATTTCCTTGCTGCATTTCTGCTCGCACATGCATTTATCCCTATCCACGAACTGATTTTGTGGGGTGCTGATTTTAAAATGATCGCACTGGATAATTATCCGCGTTTATTTTTATGGATAGGCTTTGGCTATTATCTGGATGCAATACTGCTGTACTTTTACGTGAAATCACTGGTCTATCACGATTTCAGCCTGCATAAACGCGATAGTCTCCACTTGATTCCGCTCGGCTTATTTGCCTTATTTTTAAGCTTGACCTTTTATACTCATACGTTGGAAGAGCGGGTACTGCTGATTGATGACGATATTTATGTCTACAGCCCTATGTATCTCATCGTTGATTTTTTATGCAAAGCAACTCGCATAGGTTATTGCGTCGCCTGCTTATTATTAATTTCCAAATATCGCAACCAATTAAAAACCACTCACTCAAATATCGAGCGCATTGATATACGCTGGTTGATCTCGTTGGTAGTTGGCTTCTTGATTATCACCGTTACTGAAGCCGCCCTCGCCTGCGCGAAATTGCTGCACTTGTTTATTGGTTTCCACCCGCACTGGTTTGAAGTGATTGGGTTAACAGGATACTACGTGGTGTTTGTATTGGTACTCGCGTTAGTGTTCAGCAGCATTCGATACTTCTCTGGTTTTGTCGCCGTCAAACAAAAAGATCAGCAGAAGAAACCCGTAGAGGAAAAATTACTCAATGCTGGTTTTGCCGAGAAAATCGACGCGTCAATGCGCGAGCATAAACCCTATCTACAACCTGATATTACTCTGGATATGCTGGCAGAGACATTGGGGATTCCGTCGCGGGATTTATCGCTGGTATTCAATCGTCACTTCGATAGCAACTTCTACGAATTCATCAACCGCTATCGTATCGAAGAAGCGAAAACCATGCTCTCTGACCCCAAACAAAAATCCAAAACCATCACGCATATTTATCTGGATGTGGGCTTTAACAGCAAATCGGTATTTAACACTTTCTTTAAGAAACACGTGGGGCAAACGCCTTCGGAATATCGGCAGGAACATTTGCAGGGTCAATAAATGGCAAAAACCTATCTGGACTATCAAATCACAAGTGAAGATATCGCCTGGGAGTTTTTAAAGCTGGGTATAGTCATTCCACTAAGCTTCGCGCTGGTGGGTGGACTAATTAATCATTATGGGAAACAAAACGAGCCAGCTACTTTGTACGTGGTTGGCGGGATGATTTCCATCGTCTTTCTGATACTGCAAGGTATAGCGTTTTGGTATTTTCGCCATCCAAATTTTTACGAATTTAAAATTACCCATGAGGTTGTAGAATATAAAACGAATAGTGAAGGATACCAACTACCACTAGCCAGCATTCTACGAATTGAGACCTCCCGTACCATTGGCGGAGAAACCTCTAGGATCGACTACTTTTTTGTGACTGATTCTGGCAAAAGCTTTAAAGTGCCAAAAATTCATAAACTACCTGATGGAAAGATTGTAAAAATAATGATGGAAGCCAATCCTGCAATTGTTAAAAATTAAAGCAACTTTGGGTATTTAGCTTTTGGGAGCGGATAGGTTTTGGCTTTTTTACAACTAGGCTTTTTCCGCTTGCCAGCGCTCCATTTCCTCCCGAATAAAATAATTCACCAAATCCGAATACAATTTTTGAATCACATCCGGATTTAGACCCTGCTCCTGCGCCCATTCACGACGCCGCAACAGCATTGCCTTGAAACGTTCAGGCGCACGGACTGCTGTTTCAGAAGTTTTAAACTTGGCAGCAGCTTGCACATATTGATAACGCTTGCCGATAAGTTGAATGATCGTACTGTCCAATAGGTCAATTTCATCGCGAATATCAGCCATACTGATGCATTGCTCTGGTGATATTTTGTTAATCGCTTCCATTCCACTCTCCGCTGATAATTAATAATTTAAGATTCGTAAATCATTACGATGCAATATAACAAAAAACCGCGCGCAATTGCTTGCGCACGGTTGAAGTTTCTCTAGAGCTTTTTTGTATTAGTAAACTTCAAAATCCCACAAGGAAATACCGTAGCCAGTTGCGCGGGTTACGCTGAGGATACGCACATAACGGCCACTGGTAGACAACAGGTGATCATCAAATCCACCGTTGCTATTGGTTTCGGCTTTTACAGTAGTCCAGGTAGTTGCATCATTGGAGACCTGGATATTGTAAGCCTTAGCGTAAGCTCCTTCCCACTTCAGGGTTACACCGTTAACGCTCATGGTGCTGCCCAGATCCACATAGATCCATTGACCGTCACTGAACTGACTACTCCAACGGGTGTTGGTGTTGCCATCCACTGCAAAATTGGCAGCGGTGCCCGCACCTTCACTGGTGGATGCAACAGCAAGTTTGTTTAACGCTTTATTGCCCACAATTGCCGGAGTGCCCTGTACAACAAATTCATACAATGAATAACCGTAACCTGTGCCGCGCTCTATGCCAAACATACGTACATAGCGACCGGTGCCCGCAATGTTTAATGTTTCTACACCGCCGTTGCCGTTAGTTGTGCCGTAGATTTTTGTCCAGGTAATCGCATCGGCAGAAGTTTGGATTTCATAACTTTTACCGTAAGCGCCCTCCCAACTTAAAACTACTTTGTTAATGTCGTAGCTCGCACCCAAATCAACGTAAATCCATTCGGCATTATTCCACGCACTGCCCCAGCGAGTATTGGCGTTGCCATCAAATGCATTTACGACTGGCAAACCATCTTGCGTGGTGGATGCAACGGCAGGACGATTCAGGGCGAGATTCGCTGACGAACTAGCGACTGAACTTGCTATCGAGCTTGCAACAGAACTTCTGCTCGAACTTGCTACGGAGCTAGGCACAGAACTACTGGATGAACTCTTCGAAGAACTTTTTGATGAAGAGATGACCGCAACACTTGAGCTGCCAAGACTTGAACTAGAGGCAACCGGATTATTATTCACCTGGAAATCAAACAGTGAATAACCATAACCTGTACCGCGCGCTGTGCCATACATGCGCACATAGCGGCCATTGCCATTTACGGCGAGCGTTTCTTTACCGCCAACACCGCTAGTGGTTTCATAAATAGTTGTCCAGCTCATGCCATTGGTAGAGGTTTGGATTGCATAGTTTTTGCCGTAAGCAGCTTCCCATTGCAGAACAACCTGATTGAAACTGTAGACAGCTCCCAAGTCCACCATAATCCAGGTTGGATCAACTGCTGCACTTGCCCAACGAGTTGTTGTGCTTGCATCTACTGCATTGTTTGCAGCCCATGCCTCGCCTTCTGTTGTTGATGCAACTGCAGGGCGATTCAATGCCAAATTGCCTACTGGATTCACAACCACACTGCTTGCACTTGATGCAGAAGATTTTGAAGACGAGGGTGCAATTGATGAAGACGGTGCTATCGACGAGGTTGTTGCAACACTGCTCGAACTTCTTACTGATGAAGATGAAAGTGCAATACCGCTTGAACTTCTTGACGATGAGCTACCTACGCTTGAGCTTCCAGTACCGGCGATAGAAAACTTCATCCAGTTCAGGTTAATCGCCTGATTAAATACCAAACGCAATTTATGCGCGCCAGCAGTTAATGCCAATTGCGAATTAACATTGCTCCAGTTTTGTAAACCGCCGGTTGAGGGCACATTGATTGTTGCACGTTGCACACCATCCACTAACACATTAATAGTGCCTGCCGCTTCGCTCGCTACGCGCAAATTAATATCGTAAGCATTAGCAGCGCCGTTTACGTTGTACTCCACCCATGCACCTGCAGCCACATCGCTCAAGTTAAGGAAACCGGAAACGTCTTTGGTTTCTTGCACACGCAGGCCGTTACGGCTTGCGTAATTTTCGGCTTGTACCAATTTTGGCAGTGTGTGTTTACTTGCATCGCCATGCAGCGGCATGTTCACATAAATATTACCGAGTTCCGACAAAACACCGGATTGACGATAGTCGAACAGACCATTGAATGGATGGCCATTACGACGACCCGTGAACCAGGCGTAACGCTGCATATCGGCATTGTTTTCAAATGAATCGACTACTTGGATCAGCATGCTTTTTTGATCGTCCAGAGTCTTAACGGTTTCCCAGGCTGAGAATTCCGTCATCCAGATTGGCTTGCCGTATTTTTTGAATTCATTCACGTACCACTCAATGCCATTAACATCGGGCATATACGCGTGGATAGAAAGTGCATCCACTTTACAGGTTGGGCAGAGCTCAAAGAAATCGTCAAAATAATCGAAGGGGCTGTAGTAGGTCGTGCCGTTTTCAGTCACGCAGTTACCGCAGTAATTCATCGCCACGCTGACAATTTTCAAACCAAACTCATTGGCGATTGCTTCCAGACGCGGCCACTGTGCAACAGCTTGTGATGGCGTCATGTTCGCTTGGTCAATAAAGTTAGGTTCGTTAAACGCGAGGATATATTTCACATCGGGATGTGATGCGATATACGCGCGCAGTTCTGCATCATTAAAATTGCCGTTCCACGCCATAGGTACAAACTCTACGCCGTATTGCTGATAGACATTTTGAATCGACAGATCCGGTTTGATACTCCAGTTGTACCACCAGCTAATGCCTTTGGACATTACAGCCATATCATCAACAGAATGGGTACCGTAACCCAGGCCGCGTTTTTTACTTTTTGCATTGTTGAAATCTTTATCAACAAACACGACTGTTTTTGCAATAGCGTTGAGTTCGCCATCGCTCACGGTGAGTGAAACGTGATACGAACCTTCGTTGACGTAAGTGTGATTTACCGTTGCACCGGTAGCGGTAGTGCCATCACCAAAATTCCAGGTGTAGGTCAGCGCATCGCCATTTACATCGACAGACTTGGTACCGTCGAATGTAATGATCGCTGGGGCAATCCCGCCCATGATGGAGGTTTTAATCGCCGCAAAAGGCGCACGATTAACGACAGTGCCATCGGTACCTGGATCTTTTGCCGCTTGGCCACCAGAGAGATAAACATCATCGATGCTGATACCTGCGGTTTCGCCGGTGCCAAGCACTTGCAACAATTGGCGCACATCAAATAAATCCAGATCTTTTGCAATTTCGCTCATCGGGATAACGATGTCATGCCATTGGCCATCGCGTACAAAACCGTAGGGATCATTACCCGCTTTGAAATTAATCCACTTCTGGCCAATGTTATTGAGCGGGCCGCTTTTGAAACCGATTTGGAAATCGCCAGTGTGCGAAGTCTTCATGGAGAAATGCAATTTTGCATCGGCATTTTCAAACGCCGTCAGGTTAAAACCATCGCGCGCCGTCAAGCCCATACCATACCAACCTTTACCGGTTGATTTTAAATGCAGCGCCGAATTGCCTTCTTTATTGGTGCCGGTTTCCAGCGTGAGTGTTTCATCCCACAGGAATAAATCACCGCTCACACCAAATGCAAACTCACCGGCATTTTTGTGTGCGGGCGTTTCAGTATAAATACCAAAGCTGCCAAATTCCGGCGCTTGCAACGCAATACTTTCAGTTAAATAAATATTGTCGAACGCAATTTCCATAGGTGCAGCGGGGCCTGGGCCAAACACACTGAACAGGGTTTTCATGGTTTCAAAATCGAGGTTGCCGAATTTGCTTAACGGAATAGCAACGTGATGCCATTCGCCATCGCGCACGAGGCCGTATTGATCGCCACCGTCATTGAAATCAACTTTTCCATCACCACCGGAGGTACTGGCGAGACCAATACTGAAACTGCTGGTGGAATTGGTTTTGATATCCAAATGCAGGTAGCCGTGTTTGTAGTTGCGCAGGTTTTGGTCTTTGTGCACCAAGCCCATGCCCCACCAATTACCGGGCGCAATCGAATAAGCCAAAGCGCCACTACCTTCAGAAGGCGTAGTCGCAATGCTGGTCATGTTATTCCATACATACAAACTGGTGCGATCGCCCCAATTCAATTCGTTCAATACCGGAGTCGTTTCGGTGCTGATACCAAAATTACCGCTTGGTAATTCGGCATTGGCAACCTGCACTTGCGTGCTTGGGTTGGCGTAGAGGCGCACGTAATCCACATACATTTTGCCGGGGAAAGGTGCGGTGATCATTGCCGGATCAGTAATCTCAACAAAATTCCAACCGCCGACAGCGAGGTTCAAAATGATTGACGCGGGATTATCGCGGAATTCCGACATGTTCGGGTCGGTGATATCCATGTTGAAGTAAGGATTGCCATCCACGCTGATGGTGATATTGGTCGGTGTCCAGTCAAGTTTATAGGTGTGGTAATCCTCATAAAAATTGGTGGGCAACTGGGTAGATACCGCGTGATCTGCCTGCAACCAATCGCTCCAGGTTCCAGTTTCATGCCACCAGTGCAGGGCTGCCGAGACTGATTTGTTGCCGGTGCCATCGGCCAATGCCGATTTGTAACCTGCTTCGAGGATGTCCCACTCGCCGGATTTAGGCCAACCGTCCAAACCGAAGTTGGTGCCCAGCATCCAGAAGGCTGGCCAGAGGCCGTTGTCTACGCGGGGCAATTTAATACGCGCTTCAAGGGTGCCGTATTTGAATGACATACGGCCATTGGTATGCAAACGCGCCGAGGTGAATTGTTTACCCTCATAGGCTTCGCGTTTGGCTTCGATGACGAGTTTGCCATCTTCTATATAGGCATTTTCACTGCGGGCGGTGTAGTACTGCAATTCGCCATTGCCGTTACCGTCGCCGCCAACTTTGTAGGACCAAATGGTATTGTCGATTCGCGTCCCGTTGAATTCGTCCGACCAGATAGGTGTGGTTTGCGCAAAAGCGGGGGCAGTCATGGTGAGACCAACACCCAGCGCCAAAGCGCCTTGGGTAATGTACCGCAAGCGAGTTTTCATGGTGTTACCTGCATCGTTATGGTTATTGATTTACGTTCTGTGGTCACAACTAACTATTGTTATTAGTCGATTACTGGTTCTCTCGTCTTATTCCCGCTGGCGCGGTGGCCGATTAAGACAGAGTTAGTTTCCACAGAAATAACGAAGCATGCGTTCGCTTGGTAACACTGATAAAAATATTTTGGTTTGGCTGGTGTGCGCTATCCGAACGTTGCGAACCAGCGCACACCAAGGCTTTCCGCTTATTCCGGAATCCGTCCCACTTTAAGTTTTGGTTGGATTATTCATAATCGTTCGCTGGATTTGCCTGCATCCGCAACTCCAGCGCTATATCAATCAATTGTGTAATTAATTGCCAGCCCATAGCTGCGTGGAGGGTTGTACAGCCCCCGGGGCACTCCGAGAAAGGACACTGAGCGCTGCCGGAGATTTGTTTCATCGGTGATGTTTTTCATCCACAGTGAAATATCCCAGTGTGAATCGATGTTCAGACCCACACGGGCATTGGCAGAAAAGTATTTGGGGATGGCATTGTCCTGCGTGTTATTTGGATTGGAAAAATAATCGCCGGTATAGCCGTAATCGATATGACCGTAGACCTCTGCTTGCCGAAACAGCGGCCGGCTGTAGTCGATGGCAACAAAATAGGTATGCTCAGGGGCGTAAGGAAGATGGTTGTTATCGTAATTCACCCCTAGCCCGCCGCCGTTTTTAAACTCGTCGAAACGCGCCTGGGTAAACGCAGTATTGAAGCTGACACTCAGGCTGTCAGTGACTAATGCGGTGATATCCAGCTCAACACCTTGGGTGGTGACTTTTCCGACATTCGTCAATGACAATACTGCACCAGCTGACTGTGTGGGAACGAATTGGAATACCTGGAAATCGTCAAATTTAGTGATAAAACCTGCGAAGTTGGCAGTAACGCGTTTGTCCAAAAACGCCGACTTAGCGCCCAACTCATAATTAATGGCGTACTCAGGCTCAAATTGGAAATGCTCCAAGGTGGTTATGAAGTCGGCATTCCATCCCCCACTCTTGTAACCGCGCCCAACACTGGTATAAAACAATACATCCGGCGTTACCTGCAGATTAATACCGAATTTGGGCAGCGGCTCGTCAAAAGTCTTTTGATCGCGCAGATGATCAACATCGATAAATGAACCTATGTTATCCACACTGGAGTAATCAATATTTTTGGTTTCATGCACATAGCGCAGGCCACCCGTCAGGCTCCAGCGGGAATCGAGCTGATAATTGCCATGCATAAATAAGGATGTGGATTGTACTTCAGCCGAGGCGGGTGTCTGTATTGATGCGTTTGGCGCTGGGCGAAACAGGGCGCCGGTGATGGCACTACGCTGGGTTGAAATATCCTGCTCTAAAAAATAGGCGCCAATAACGTAATCGAACTTTTCACCTTTGGGTGATGCCAATCGTAATTCCTGGCTGACCTGATCGCTCTTTTCATCAAAAATACTGACGGCAACATCAAAGGGGGAATAATCCTCTTCGCTTAGTTCGGTAAATTCATTGGAGCGAATGCCGCTAATTGATGTCCAGCGAAAAGCGCCGGGAGTTTCGTAACTCGCTTCTACAGTAGCGCCTTTTAATTCCCGCTGCTCAAACTCATCGGCATTGTGCGCAACGACAAAGGGCTCAGGAGCCAGAGTAAAGCCGTTGAATCCACCATTGGCGAGTGCTTCAGCATTAGTGGATTTATCATCATCCTTTAAATAATCAAAGCCAATATCCAACAGTAGATTTTCAACACCCACATAGCGGAACTTCAGTTTTGCTACATCTCTATTAACGCCTTGAAGATCACGTTGGAGCGCAATGTTATCTATGTAACCATCTTGCTGGGTGGTACCAACTAACAAGCTGGCAAATAATTCGGCTGTGAGCGGTAGATTAATTTTTCCGGTCAGCGACTGTAAATTGTAGTTGCCGATATTAGTGAGCAACCCTGCGCTAAAATGATCCTCCGGTTTTTGCGTAACAATATTAATGGCTCCCGCTAAGGCATTGGTGCCAGCTAAAGTGCCTTGCGGGCCGCGCAACACTTCAAGGTGCGCAACATCCAACAAACTTTGGTCAAAACTGGATGAACGCCCGGTCAATACACCATCGATATAAACAGCGACGCGAGCATTGGTGCCTATATTCCGTGAGTAATCGCCCACACCGCGGATCGCTATCTCACCGCGGGTATTCCTATCACCGCGCCCGAAATTGATATTGGGAATCGCTGATTCCATGTCGGTTAATGAGCTGGCGCCTACCTTATCGATAAATTTTTTGTCATAGGCACCAATGGCAACAGGAATGGACTGAACACTTTCGTCGCGCATTTGCGCAGTGACAATCACCTCTTCCAGCGCAGGGCTTTTGGCATTTTGCGACCAAGCGAACGAGCCATAAGTAGCGCCGACAACCAAGCTGGTCAAACAAAAAAAATGGGGGGGCTGTATTTTTTTACTCATTATTCCCATGAATAACCGGCTCTTTGAAAGGGATTAGTAAATAGTCGTTATCACGCATGGCGGGCGTAAGCTCGCAATACATTTTGCAGTCCCTTCATTGTCAGCGGTTTTTCGAGAAAATCCGTAAAACCTCTGGCAAGTAATCCTGATTGATTAGCCCCCAATGGCAGGCTAGTCAATCCAATAATAATCGTTTCATTACTGATACATGCCCGCAGCGCCATGGTTGCCTGCTCACCATTCATCTTGGGCATATGTAAATCCATCAAGATCAAGTCGTAATGCTTTTGCTCGCACTTACGAATGGCCTCCAAACCATTTTCGGCAAAATCCACCTGATAATGCGGCGATAACAAACTTCCCCCTATGTCACGGTGAACCACTTCATCATCGACAAGCAGAATTGTTTTTATGGATACCGTTCTTAAGACCGCACTTGTTGACGCATCCATACTTCCGTTATGGATATTGGCAGTCGCATTATCCCCAAGCGGGCAGGCGCTAAAATTATTCGCTTGGTGCAGGACAGATTCCGACAGTAGGTTTATTTTCTTTTGCACCACATCCAGATTGGACACCATGATCTCTGGCGCACTCAGCAGCGCCTCAATCACTTTTTTATCTTCAGGTAATAAATGCTGAAGATCCGGCGATTCAGCCAGTGACTTAATTAATTGCGGTAAATAGGATACCAATAACCCGGCTTTCATTTTGGCGACTAATAATGGAGTCGCTATGTCATGAAATAGCGTTTCAGCACTGTCCGACTCATAGTGGTTTTTGGATTTATCTGTCATCACTCGCTGACCCTGGGTTCACTAAAAGCTACTTCCTTAAATTATTTTCTCCATTGTTATAAACCAAACAGCAAAAATTCAAGCTTTATTGTCACATCAATACACGGCTGGCAAGTAAGTCAACGCAAAGGGACACGCCAAACGGTTTACGAATGCCAACCCAATCGCACCATTCAATCACTTAGCTATGAAGTTTTAAAGTGTTGTTTTAGGTCGCATAAATTTTGAGCATAATGGAGTTTGACGCCAAGTCCAAGTCGGACATGTCGTCAATACACCTATTTGGCGCATAAAACATCGTAACTGATTTTTTCAGCGCTCTTACTGTCGTAATCAAATGTGAACTTAAACGAGAGGTATCCGATGTTAACTACTGCTATTCAAACCCAACAAACTCAACAAATCCAACACAATGATTATTATAGCGTCATAGCGAAAGGTCCGATGCTAGATAGGGTGTATTCAATGCGCTATAGAAGCTATAGTGCTGAAGGGTACATAGCGGAAAACTCTTCGCAAAAATTTATTGATGAGTATGACAACAAACCAAACAGCACTTGTTTTCTTTTGTATCATCAAAATAAGGCAGTAGGATCTATGCGTACTTGTGTATTTGATAGCCACGATCGATTGAGCGTTCCAGTTATGGAAGTATTCGACAAGGAGATCAGAAGTAATATTGGTTACGATAGTACATTTGTAGAGGTCAATAAATTTGTTATCGACCCATCATTTCAAAGGAAAGGTGGAGTAGAAGCGCGAATGCTGCTTGTTGGAACGGTTGTAGAGGAAGCGATTCGTAGAGGTTCATCAAGTATTGTAATCGCAGTAAGGCCAGCACACGTGCGGTTTTATAAAATGTTGGGTTGCAACCAGATATCAGAGGCAAAATCGTATCCACACTTAACCTTTAAAACTGTGCTTATGGCATGTACAGACATTCAATGGTCAAGAAATTTCATCAGAAGCAAAGTCGATGTAGTAGAGAAATGCGATGATCCAGTACTTAATTACGGCAGTTATTGATATCGTCGTCGGGATTCTTGCCTTTTCCAAAAAAGGCAATCCCGCTGCTAAAGCTCTTGCGCTCACTGTATTTAGTTTAGGAGCTTGGTCGCTAGAGCTTTACTTACTGACAGTGGTTAAGAATGTTGATGTTTTGAACATTCTTTTCCACATTACTCGCTGGGGTATGTTTTTTATTCCATCGACATTTGCGTTCTTAACGTGGAGATTGATAGGCAGCCGCTCTCATAACTTTAAAAACTTAGTTGTTATCCCAAGCTTTATCGCGAGCGGGCTACTCTCTTTGGTTAACACATTCATCCTCCCTTCTACATTAAGAGAGGTTGATGGGGGTTTTTTGCCAAATACAGATATCATTTTCTATTTGTTTTTGCTTACCTTTGTTTGGTGCTTCGTAGGATCCATAGGAATAGTATTTGCCTCCTATAATTCATCATCAAACCGGGAAAAACAGCGCTTAAAATGGTTATTTATAACACTTTGCGTTAGTTTTATTGGCGGTGTTCTGGGCATTTCATCGATGCCAAGTGAATTCTATCTGTCAAGATTTTTAGGATCAATTACCAACATTGTTTTTGTTGTTTTATTATTTTACTCGACAATTCAACATAACCTCATGGACTTCAGATTGGCCTTGAGTGTGGGCTTATCGAAAGCTATCTTACTGGGCTTTTTCATCTGGCTATATTTCGTAGTGACATCTGTAGTTGGCGACCATACCGAATCCGTTGGTGGGGTATTGATTCTATTGCTTTTTGTCGCGCTAATTCTCGAAGCCTATCCAAGATTATTGAAATGGATTTTACCGAACGCCAAGAAAATTCTTGCAAAACACGGCTATGAATTCGATCAGGTGAGAGCCGATACGGAAAGCGCGCTCAGAAACTCCATAAGCTTCTCTATGATGTTTGAGGTGCTAGATTATCTGTTTGTAAAAATTCTCAAATTAAACAACTATAAAATCCTGATGGTGAATCAACAGAGAGAGCAAATAGGTAATGATGCAAACACCCGATCAACCAGCCTCCCGTTTGATTTAATCGACGAAGACAACTCTTTAGTCAATTATTGCACGCGACAACACCAAGTACTCTTGGCAGACGAAATGCCGGAAACTATTCGGAATGAAATGGAAAAGCATCATTCCGGCCTGTGTTTTCCAGTTTTGTCAGAAAACGAGATATTAGCGATTGTACTGGTCGGAGAGCCCACCCAGTTTTCCTACTATCGCTACGACGATATGAAAATATTCGAATGGTTACAAACCGAATTAGAGCAAGTACTTAATCGCCTTATTAGGCTGAACAGCATGCATGATCAATTAGGTGAAGCTAAGAAAACACTGTCCATGCTCAGCCTGATGAACCACTATCATCACGATATAAAGGCACCTTTTGCCATTATCGACGGAATATTGTCGAACGATATCTATGACCGCGACAAACAGCGGGATATTGTGCTGGCACAAGTGGAGCGCGGTTCAAAACTTATTGCCACCATGGCCAGTATTTTGGGTGGTCACCACAAACGACGTATCCAATCCTGTGCTCTGGAGTCACTGGTGCAGGACTGCCTCTATCTTTTTGAAAAGTCGTTTGACAAGGTTGAATATGAGCTGGGCGGCATCCCCGATATCAAAGGCGATGCGGAAGACCTTAAGATCCTCTTTATCAATTTAATTAAAAATGCCGCTGAGGCGCGTCGCGATAATGAAGACTTAACCATTAAAATAAAGTCTTGGGTTGAAAATGGCAATGCATACTTTTGCATTTCAGACAATGGCACCGGCATGACGGAAAAGCAGTTAGCCAGCTTATGGGAACCGGGCTTTAGTGTAAAAAAATTCGGTAATGGTATTGGTATGCAGGCCATTAAACGCATAGTCGATGAACACAATGCGCGCATAGCGGTTAAAAGCGAGGTAGCGAAAGGCTCAGAATTTACACTGTGTTTTTTTGCATCCCAAATAGTCCATGAAAACGAGGACGAGGGCAAAACCAAAGATGAATTGGCAGAAAGACGGGCAGCGAATCAACTAGAAAAGCGAAATATCCAATGATTCAGGTGTTAATTGACAACACATTCTATAGATCAAGTACTAAGCTAAACTAGGCGCCACAGCAAGTGTGGCGCCATCTACCCCCTTCATTTTGGTTACCCTCTCTGCGCTAAATTGGCTTACAATATCTAACACATGCTTGAGACGGCATAGTGCGCAGATGAGCCATAAGGCCTTTACACATACTCGGGATTCCTAGCGTGAAATCAAAAATTCCTCTTTGTTTTTATCCGACACAAATTGTATTTGTCGATGATAACCCTGACTTTTTAGATGCGCTATCAGTGGCATTTTCCAAACAGTTTAATGTGCAGACATTTGACAATACGGATGCTGCCCTGCGATATATCAATGAATATCAACGTGAAGCCGAGCTTGTAGCGAATGATGAAAAACCGAAACTCCAAGGTGACTCAGATGCTTGGGTAAAGCGAGTGCTTACACATCAAAATGTAAAACGCTTTGATGAGCTGAGAATCAAAGAAGTGTCCGTATTGGTAGTTGACTACTCCATGCCTAGCATGAATGGCATTGAATTTTGTGAAAAAATTAATAATTTATCTATTAAGAAAATCCTGCTGACAGGTTATGCAACGCCAGCCGATGCGGTAAGAGCCTTCAATAACAACACCATTCATTATTATCTTAAAAAGAATGATGCCAATATGCTCCAAGATCTGGAGACAGCAATCAACCAATTACAACATGCTTATTTCAATGAGCTGTCAAGCACCCTGAAGGCAGAGGCCATCGATAGTGGCACACCTTTTTTCGCAGACCCACAGCTAGCGCGTTACTTTCAACAAGCCTGCGAATCATTGGGCGTGACTGAGTATTACTATCTAACCAACCCTTCACGTTTCGCATTGCGCACACGAGAGGGCAGTAATTTTTCTTGCGTTATTTACACCGAGGAGGATATTGCGGAACACTTACAAATATTGCAGGAAGAAAGTGCACCTAAAACCCTTTATAGCGCAATAGAATCACACAAATTCGTGCCCTTGTTTCAAACTGCAGATGGCTTTTATGAACCTGGAATGAAAGATGCCTCAGCTAGCATTTACCCTGCCGTACATATATCAGGAGCGGTAAATTACTACTGCGCAATAATCGAAGATGCCGGCGCTAAAGAAGTTCCAGCAATCAAATTACCTACGGGCGTACTGCACTAATAACATGCAGAGATCCCTCTCTGACTGATTTCCCATCGGCTCAGGAAAATTCCCTGAATAGCTTGCGGAATGTACTTGGAGATAAACCTGTCCAACGCTTGAATGCATTGGTAAAGCTAGTACGATCAGAAAAATCCAGCGCGCGCGAAACAAGATCAACACTGAGATTGTCATCAATTAAATATTTTATGGCGTAATGAAACCGAAGGTCATCGCGCAATTGGGCAAAGTTGGTATTTTGGCTTTGTAAGCGACGCTGCAGTGTACGCTTGGTCAAGTTGAGATCAGAAGCAATCTGCTCTATCGATAGATCAGTGTGACCTACACGTAAATGTAACGCGTTGAGAACACGGGCGGGCACTCCATCGCAGTGGGGGATTCGTGCAAGCGACAAGTACTCTTCGTACGTACGAGTGTATGGCTGAATGAATTCTCCATCATTCACGTTATTACTATTATTGTAGTTGCGTTGTAGCTGAATCATTTAAGCCGCTCCTTACGCCATTAGGCACATGTAGAAATGAGAGGGAATCCTTGCAGCGAGCGCAAAAAATCATTTCCGGCCGCGCACGCTGCTCTTGTACCGATCATAGCATAATCATTTTGCACTAGTCTGCACCCACTTGCTATGTTCGGGACAACTGCCAAATACGATACAGATTCCATCCGGCCATAAACATTAACCACATCCCCACCCAGAAAACCCCAGCACTAAATATATGGTTAGCTAGTTCCAGTATTTCTACCGGTTCAACTGACGGATTATCGGTATGGACCAGAATCTGCTCAAAGCGACTTACTTTGAGCAGGATAACAGCCGCACCCAAGTTAATTAATGCCTCCATCACCAACTTGGGGATCGTCCAATACTGATAAACCATATTCCACAATCCAAAGAGCAAGGACACAATCATTACACCCGATAACAATGGAATCCATTCCCTGACCGGATCGGCAAACATCACAGCCAAACGGGACACATGCTCCGACGGCATCCAGAAACTGTAGTTGAGCAACAATAGAAAGAACAAATCGCTCGCGAAATCCACCCCCTGCTCAGCACTGCTAATGCGCTGCCAAGACCGGCTCACAGGTGGCAACTTTTCTGGCGACCAACATTGATAAGGGTTAAACAAAGGTTTACCACCGGGAGGATTGCTGAACACATAAAAAAGACCCGTAATGACCGCAAAGGTAATTAATCCCTTCATCACCAAGCCATGAAACAAATCAATAAAATCCATACTCCCCGAATTGAGAAAGCTTATTGCAAACTGGATCAACCCCAGGATAAATACCAGAATCACACCGTAGTGCAGCGACTGCTTATACAAAGGAAATAAGTCGGCCGATACCAATTGCTGCGGCGGCAGAAAACTGGCTGCCACCTGCTGTGGATGCCCCAAGGCGACCAACACTGCGGCAACCTCTCCTGCCGTGGGTTCACGCTCCTGCTGCTCGCGAATAGACTCCAGGCTATCCAGAATATTAGCGCGTAGTTCGCGGGTAATTTCATCGCGACGACGCTCCGGCAACGCTTGCGCAACTGCATGCATGTAACGATCAATTGTTTCCATTTTCCACCTCCAAGATCTTGCCCACATGTTTATTCAATTGCTGCCATTCGGCGCCAAGGCTTTCCAACAGCACAACACCTTCAGAAGACAATTGGTAATAGCGGCGTTCGCGCCCTTCCCCTTGCTGCCATTCGCTACTCAATAGCCCCTGATCGGCAAGCCGTCGAACCAGCGGATATAGCGTGCCCTCATCTATATCGATACCCGCTTCTTGTAACTGCTTGCGCAATGAGTAACCGTAGTGGGGTTGACGCAGCGAACCCAGCACTGCCAACACCAAAATTCCCCGGCGCAACTCTTGCCGCAGCTTCTCCAAATGCTCTTCTGACATACAACCTCACCATTACTGTGCCACACACAGTAAATACTATGCGACACACAGTACCTAATTGCAAGCAAGGATAGTGAATATTTTTTAAGCAGCGAGAGGCTAAGGAGTTTAATGCGAACTATTAGTGGATAAAAATGGCACCAAAATCGTCGAAAAAGCTTACACATCAAAAAAATAGATAACTGCATCACACTTTATAAATGATTGATGTGCCTATATATTTTTTATAAGGCATAAAAATTGCGTGTTAGATTTAACGCTTATAAACATTTGAGCGACAAAACACTCACTCCAAGGATTTTTCATGAATACATTGATCAAACTGGCCGGCGCAGGCGCATTTGCTCTGGCAGCCGCAGCTGCACAATCAGCACCTATTGTTAGCTTGTCTGCCCTCGGCGAGACGACTACTTCAGTCGCTGGTGCAACTACTATCGACTTTAACAGCGGTTGCGGTTACGCAACTTGTAGCGGCGACTTTCAAATCGTCCTCGGTTCAGCTAGCGGACTCTATGCGCAACCAGCTGGCACCAATACCGAATACCTAACTGTACCCAATCCGATATCAAGCGGCTCAGCTACCTTTACCCTTGATGTAGAGTCCGATTATTTTGGCCTTTACTGGGGTTCAATCGACGCTTACAACAGCATCAGCTTCTATCTTGATGGCAGCTTGATCTCTACTTACAGTGGTTCTGACTTGGTAGGTCAATTTGCTAATGGTAACCAAGTGAACTTCAGCTCCAACCGTTACATTAATTTTGATTTCGGCAACGCGAAATTTGATACCGTTAAATTGACAAGCACCAGCTTCGCGTTTGAAAGCGACAACCATGCTTTCCGCAATTTGGCAACCGTGCCGGAACCATCTACCCTCTTATTGATATTGGGCGGCTTGTTGAGCCTGGCCGGCGTACGTCTGCGCAAGGCGCAATAAGTAGTCAAGCTAGTCACATACTCCACTTTTTCCAGAGTGTGTGATTAGTCTCCTCATACCGATCTACACCTGCTGTATTTTCATCGCCACTTCAGCAAATACACTCATTCGCAGTAGGTTTCCCATTGTAATTTCTTACTGTGCGGTCCATCACATGAAGTAATGGGTATTGCTGCAAGCATGACAACACCCGCACAAACTCTTTTTTTTCATACAAATTCCCTAAAAAAATGCCGCGCAACAAATAAAAAATTGTTGCGCGGCTTTTTACAAACAACTCATTCTTCAACAACAGCATTATTTAAATGCATCCCACACTGCGGTGGCCTTTCCGTTGTTATCCATCGCACCCAAGGTATAACCTTTCCAACCCGGGCGCGCTTCTGGCTCCCAGTAAAAAATGGCAATACCTTTACTACCACTCACCTGCCCGACTTTGGTAATCATATCGGCCACAATAGTTTTAGCTTGTGCATGATCCCAGGGCACTCCGATCTCAGCGATCATGACCGGAACACCGTAGCGGGACACCATATCATTGAGATTAGTTAAGCAAGCAGTGTTGGCCCCCTGCCAGGTATAACCCGCCGCGTTGGTGGGATAGGAAGATGCGGCAATTACATCAAACTTTCCGCCGTTAGCCTTAAGCCCATCAAAAATCCAGCGGAAATTGGCGTTGTCATGACAGTTGGCTAAATGCACAACCACTTTGGTGCTAGCAAATACACTTTTTGCCGCGTTGTAACCCGTTGCCGTAAGCCATGCATAATTTTTCATATTGACGGAAGCTTTACCGTCATCCCACAACATACCGTTGTTCGTTTCATTACCTACTTGCACCCAATCCACTGTGACGCCCGCATCTTTCACTGCTTGCAACGTATAAATGGTTGAGTTCCAGACCGCATCCATCAGTTGCTGGAATGTATAATTTTTCCAAACTGCCGGCTTGGTTTGCTTACCAGGGTCAGCCCAGCTATCACTGTAGTGGAAATCAATCATTACTTTCATTCCAGCAGCTTTGGCGCGTTTCGCTTTGGCGACTACGTCTTGCGTACTGCTGTACCAACCATCGGCAGGGTTAACCCATACCCGCAAGCGGACTGCGGTCATACCCTGCTCTTTCATAATCGCCAAAATATCTTTTTTCACACCACTGCGGTTGTAAAAACTAATGCCATTGGCCTCAATTTCCGACATCCAACTCACATCGGCCCCTTTTATAGGTGCGGCAACGCTTGCATAGGAGGAAAGAATAAAAGCAGCCGCCATAGAAGCGGTTAGAACACATTTGATAAGTCTCATATTATTCACCGTTATTGTTATTTAGTTCTCTCATCCATCCACTAAACCAGATAGACATTAATAAGGCCATCTCAGCCTCATGACATATTTATACGATAAATAAGAATTTAAAACAAGACTCCAGGAAAAGGCATTGTGGCGGCTGGCGGCAACTAAAGGAGTATTTCTGGCTGTGAGGTTGAGCGGGAGCCTGAATTGGGAGGATTGTCGGCTGAACGATAGGTAAACACCATCGAAAACTTGGGGTTTTCAGTGGTGTTGCGGCCAGCAGCGTGAAAGAGATTGCTGTGAAATAGGAGTAAATCACCCTGTTGCAGCGGCACTGCAAGCGCCTGCTGCAACAAGTGCCTGTTCTTTACCAAGTCGGCTTTGAGAAATTGTTTTTCATCCAGCTGATCTGCATCAATTTCCAGGCGATGCGAGCCGGGAATGACCCACAGGCAACCATTTTCGGCCTGTTCGTTCCCCAAAGCCAACCAGGCCGATATTAAATCAGCGCGCGCAAAATGCCAGTAGCGGCTATCGCGATGCCATCCTGTCATACTGGAAAATGCTGGCTGTTTGGTCATGATGCAATTGTGATGCGCCTGGGATAAAAAAACAGTTGACCCCAACAACTCCTGCAAAATTTCTTTAAGCGAATCACCCGTTGCCCAGTCACGCAACATAGGTGCGCGCGCCGACGCCATCAACAATCGCCGTGCGGTTCCACCGCCCACCGCAGTTCGAGAAGCGGGAGCACCGGGGTACTGGACATCAGCCTCATATTCAATTGGTATTTTATGCTGTTGTAATTCATTGCGCGCAAAAGCCACTACCGCATCGCAAAATTGTACGGTGGAAAATCCAGGCAATACCAGATAGCCGTTATTTCTGAACTCAAGAATTTGTGCAGGGGTCAACATCAGCAAAACTCAATTGGATGAAATCATCAGGGCGCGAATTAAACAACGAACAAGCCCGAGGGAAAAGCAGTTTTTACTCCCCAAACCCAAATGGGCTGTATAGGATAGCTTTCTTTGATTTTATTCAGATACCCGAACCATGTTGCAACCAATCAAACGTGAAACTCAAGCAATTGGCATTCTCGGCATAGCACTGTTGATCGTAGCCGCTATTGGCATCCATCAATTCACACACCTTAATGCAGGGCAGTGGTATTTGTTTGCGATGGCCTTGTGGATGTTTGTCGGGTGGCAATTATGGAGACGGCTCGATTTAAACCGCGTCAGCGCACAAGATGCATTATATCCAACACTGGGCTTGGCCAATCACTTAAGTATAGTGCGCGGTGGACTGATTGCATTGACCGGTGGTTTTTTGTTTCAGCCGCAAGCGACAGGATTAATGGCCTGGATTCCCGGTGTGCTCTATTGCATCGCCGCCATTCTCGACCGCATGGATGGCTATGTCGCGCGGCGTAGCAAACACACCAGTTTATTGGGCAACGAGCTGGATACCGTATACGACGCATTGGGATTATTAGTCGCGCCACTACTTGCTGTAGGTTATGGCAAACTTCACTGGAGTTTTTTATTGGTGAGCGCAGCCTATTATGTTTTTGTATGGGGATTGTATTGGCGGCGCATGCATCATTTACCGGTTTATCCACTAATGCCCAGCATGTTGCGCCGCACGCTGGCGGGCTTCCAAATGGGTTTTGTCGCCTTTATTTTATTGCCCTGTTTCCATGCCCCGCTGACTATGATTATCGGCATTGCGTTTATGCTGCCAATCCTGCTGGGTTTTATCGTGGATTGGTTAATTGTGAGCGGCAGAATTCCGGCTACTGCTACCACTCAGCAGGTATTCAATCACCTCGCACTATTTAGCCATAATATTTTTCAGCCGCTGTTGCGCGCATCAGTGCTCATCGCGACAGTGCTGTTTATATTTAACGGCAATTCTCTTTCATCCATATGGGCATCGGGTTTGCTGATCATTGCCGGTGCAACATTAGTGGGGCTGGTTGGTCGCGTATGCGCACTCGCGCTGTTAGTACTGATTACACTCTTGCACGACGACAAACAAATCGATGGCATCATCACGGTGATTATTTTTAGCAGCGTTTGGTTAATGTTATTGGGCACTGGCCGCTTCAGCTTGTGGCAGTGGGATGACCGCTGGGTTAAGCGCCGCGATGGCGAGGAGCAATCCTGATGCAGCGCGCCAAATTATTTACATTACTCTTGTGGTTAGTCGCTTTGAGTTTGGGTGCATGGACACTAGCACAACTACCACTTGCAGAAATCTCCAACAGCATTAGTTCACTTAGCACAATGCAATGGATTTTTTGGCTAGGGTTGAATGGGATGATTATTCTAGTGCTCGGCCTGCGCTGGCAACTGCTAAATATCGCGCTAGGCGCACCGATAGGACTGCTAAGGCTTTTAGCGATTCGCCAAGCGGGGCAAGCAGTGAGCTTTATTACACCTGGCCCACAATTTGGTGGCGAACCACTACAAGTCTATTGGTTATATAAATACGGCCTGCCGCTGCCCAAAGCACTTTTGTCGCTTGGTTTGGATCGCTTTTTTGAGTTGTGGATTAATTTTTCAGTGCTGCTATTGGCCGTGCTGCTACTACTTACCGGTATTGGCGACAATAGCGGCGACAACAATACCACTAGCACAATCGGCGATTGGCAAACTGCGCTGGTGCCACTACTGATTTTTTTAGGCCTGATGTTTTCGCTCGCATGGATGCTAATAAAACAACCGCAATGGATAAACAATCGCCTTGAACGCATAGCCGCGCGCTGGCAACACAATCATCGCTTGAACAATATCAATCAACACTGGCAATCATTGGGTGATGATTTACGTATTGCGTTGCGCACACAAAAAACACGTTTTCTGCTTGCGATTCTATTATCACTACTCGGCTGGGCAGTATTATTAGGCGAGCTGTATTTGATTTTGCGCTTTGTGGGAATTGAAGCAGACCTGCATAGTTTTCTTATTATTCTGGTGGCGATGCGGATGGCGCTTTTGTTACCTATGCCCGGTGGAGTTGGCACTATTGAGGCGTCTGTACTCTGGTCATTTCACGCGTTGAATTTACCTGCCAGCGCCGCACTGGGTTTAATTGCGTTAATGCGTGTACGTGATGCGATCGTATTGATAATTGGACTTGCCTGTTTGCGCGCTAGCAATTCCACCAACGCGCAAACCAAAGTGATAAGAGAAAGTTAAAATTGTTTGCGATACGCCGCCCAGCAAGTAGCGTTTTCCCACAATTTAATATTGAGCGAGCCAGTACCGGGCGGATGAATCAGCGTGATAATTTTTTCATTAATAATGCGGCTGAAATGTTCAATGCTGGGATTTAACCCGGCAAATTCTTCTTTATCGTTTAGCAGGCTATCACGAAAATAACCGACCACTTTATCCAGCGCTGCTTCTATTTCTACGATATCCACTAAATAACCGTGTTTGTCCAACTGGTTACTTTCGATACTGACTTCCGCTACATAGTGATGTGCGTGCGGAAAATTTTCACTGCCCCAATCGCCGCCGATCAGAAAATGGTTGGCGATAAAATCGCGGGTAACTGCAACGGTATACATAACAATTCCTGCCTACTAAAAAATGATAATCTGAAGAAATTTAAGAATGTGAATAAGAAAAAATAGCCTGCAGTATCTCTGCCGGCGATTGATGCAAACGTTGATAAAGCGCTGGTGCATCACTGAGTGGGAAGCGATGAGTGATTAATTGGCTGGGGTGCAAATTGCGCAACATTTGCCAACTGAGATCAAAGCGGCGGGTCTTATCCCAGCGACCACTTAATTCCGGCGCAATGCTGCTGACCTGGCTGGTAGTAATTTTTAACCGATTGCGATGCGCCTCACCACCCAACGCAATCGCTGCCGTTTTATTGCCATACCAGCTGCCAATAACAATCCGGCTGGCAAAACCACTTAACCCAATCGCAAGATTTAATGCATCAGGAGCGCCACTGACTTCATAAATAAGATCAGCGCCTTTGTTATTTTCTGCAACCGTTAATTGTTGCTTAAGCGCACGGGTATCTGCAGAAGAAAAAGGATCGAACACATTGTTTACACCGAGCTGCAAAGCGCGTTCACGGCGCAATGGCATCGCATCTACCGCATGTAATTGCGCCAGAGGGAATTGCGCCAATAAATTTGCAAGCAATAAACCCACTATACCCTGCCCCAATACCACAACACGTTCGCCCAGCGCAGGGCTGCCGTCTTGAATCAAATTCACGGCGGTTTCCATATTGGGCAAAAATACGGCATCTTCCGCTGCTATATCGGCAGGAACAGGGATAAGGTTTGCAGGTGTGGTGATGAAATGGCTGACGTGGGGTTGAAAGGCAAATACGCGCTGACCGAGCCATTTGGCATCCACATTGATGCCAATGGTTTTCACAATTCCGACACTGGCGTAGCCGTATTGCAGTGGATATTGCTGTTGATCTTGTAGCGCGGTGATAGTCGCATCGAGTGCCATATCGTTGGGGATTTGCCCGCGATACACCAGCATTTCAGTCCCGGCGCTGATCGCTGAGCATTCCACTTCGACCAGTAATTCATCTGCACACAGTGCAGCAAGAATGTGTTCGCGCACGGCAACTTGTTCAACGCCGGTAAACCAAAGTTGTTGCGCATGCACTGAGTGTTGTTTGATAAGCGTATTCGTCATGCTGCGTAATCACCATAATCCAAATTACCCCACACGATCAGGTCATCACCCAAACGCTCGGAGAAAAAGGGTTTTAGTTTGGGTAATGCGCAGCGCGATACTTTACCCAAATCATTCACGGCTTTATAACCGCCAACAAATTGCGGGGTGATGGTGAGCACCAGTGCATCAACCAGACGGGCTTTTAAAAAAGCGCTGATAACACTTGCACCACCTTCCACCATTAAACTTTTAATACCGCGGCTCCACAATAATTTTAGCGCGCGCTGCAAACATACTTGACCATCCGCATTGCCTTCCAGCGCAGTAATTTCCAAACCTTCAATCACTGTGCCCTGGTCATCAACGGTGGTTAACACCCAGCAGCGTTTATCCGGCAAGCAACACAAACGTGCTTTTGCGGGAATGCGCAATTGGCTATCCAATACAATTGGTTGTGGATTGTGACCAATCCAGTGGCGCACGGTGAGCTGTGGATCGTCACTCAATACGGTGCCTATGCCGACCAAAATGCCGTCGTGCATGCTGCGCAATTGGTGCGTTAAACGCAGCGACTCATCACCACTCAATGCGAGCGGTTCGTCGCAGCGCAGCGCAATACTGCCATCGAGGCTCTGTGCATAGCTGAGGGTAACAAAGGGCCGGTCGAGCGAACGAAAAGCGTTTTTATTATCGGACAGCCAGTCTTCAATTCGTTGGTTGAGGTTCATGCAAATCACTGTGATGGGATGAAACAAACGGCTTGCTAAATAAAAGATGATCCATACGCTTGGCCTTGGTGATCATATACCCCTGATTTTCAGCGTTAACTGCAATCTCCAGCGGGACACGCGCAACCACCTTGATGCCTTCGGCCTGCAAGGCGTTGATCTTGGCAGGATTATTGGTCATCAAGCGTACTGATTGCACACCCAAATCGTCGAGAATGCAAGCTGCTAGCGAGTAGCTTCGCTCGTCAGCACCATGACCCAACATCAGGTTGGCGTCAACTGTATCGTAACCCTGGTCTTGTAAATTGTACGCCAGCAACTTTTGCTCAAGGCCAATACCGCGCCCTTCCTGACGCAGGTAAATCACCACGCCCAATCCTTCGCTTGCAACCAACGCCAATGCGCGATCCAATTGCTCACCGCAGTCACAGCGCAATGAACCCAGCACATCACCGGTAAAACATTCTGAATGGACGCGAGCCAACACAGCCTCTGCCTGCGCCAGATCCCCCATATAAAAAGCCAGATGCTCTTTATTGTCCGAGGTATTGGTGTAGTAACACAATTGGAAATCCCCGTACCGAGTGGGAATTCGAGCGGCTGCAGTGCGAGTAACAGATGGTTTTGACATACACAACATCTTCAATGTGAAAGGTAATATCTATACGCAGGCCGCGATCTTACGGCTCAGTATCGCAATAGGCAAGGCAAGTTCCCGATTAGTATTGATCTGCGCACAACACTGCTTTTTATGCTCATAATTCAACAGGCAAGTGTATATTTTTGCTGATAAATGGCCAAATCCAGCCAGTTAATTTACTGGCAATACACCCGGCACTGGTAGAGAATTGTGCGGCTTTGTTTAACTAAAAAATTCAACGAGCGTTGCGGTAATGGCTGAACTTTTTTTTGCAATCCCTGGCGATATCAACACCTTGACCGGTGGTTATTCCTATGACAGACGATTGATCGCAGAGTTGCAAGCACTGGGTCACAAGATTGAACATCTCCACTTATCCAATCGCTTCCCGGTACCCGATGCAGAAGCGCTCGCCGATGCTGCCGCGCAATTTGCTGCCCTGCCCGACCAAGCCATAGTGATTGCTGATGGCCTCGCTTACGGAGTCATGGACACTATTGCTATACAACATGCAGCACGTTTGAATATTATTGCACTCTGCCATCACCCACTGATGCTGGAAGCAGGTTTATCGACTGCGCAAATGCAGCAACTTTTTTTAGCAGAGCAACGCGCGCTTAATGCGGCAAAAGCGGTGATAGTCACCAGCCATATGACCGGTAAAATTCTCATCGAACAATTTGCGATTCCCGCCACAAAAATTGTTGTTGCACTGCCAGGCACTGACCCACAAACATTTGCGCCCTGCAATGGCAATCCGCCGGTACTGTTAACTCTGGCAACACTGACCCGCCGCAAAGCCCATGATCTATTGATTGATGCACTCGCCAGAATTAAACACCTCGAATGGAGCGCGCGTTTTGTTGGCGGAATGAATTTTGATCCTGCATGGGTTGCACTGTTAAAAAATAAAGTGGCCACTTACGGGTTGAAAGAGCGCATCCTGTTTGTCGGCAATGTGGCCGATTCAGCCAGCGAATATGCCAATGCCGATCTGTTTGTGCTGCCATCATTATTTGAAGGCTATGGGATGGCGTTTGCGGAAGCGCTGAGCTTTGGTTTACCCATTGTGGCCGCGCGCACCGGTGCGGTACCTGCGGTTGTGCCCGATAGCGCCGGTATTTTAGTTGCACCAGATGATTTGATTGCGCTCACAGATGCGCTGCATAAATTATTGGCCGACACATCCTTGCGCAAACAATTCCAAACCGGCGCACAAGCTGCTGCACACCATCTCCCAAACTGGAAAGATACAGCGGCAGTAGTCGCACACCTGATTAATCAAACGAACAGAAAAAGTGAGTAACCAATGAGTAGTTTTTCAATCGCATGGCTGGATTTACGTGAAGGCGCCGATTTTGCCGCGCGCGATAAAACACTGGCAACACAAGCGCTGGAATGGCTTGGCCAGGCAACTGACCCTGTATCACCCGACCGCATTATTGTTGACCTGGGTGCAGGTACTGGCTCCAGCTTGCGTGCACTGAATAAATTGGGCGCAAGCAATATTGTGTGGCGACTGGTGGACCTGGATGGAAAATTATTGGATGAAGCCCTGCGCCGCCATGGCAAACAATATTTAATTGAAGATTATCAGGCGGATTTGAACATTGTGGGTGAACTGCCACTCACAGGTACACATATAGTTTCTGCCTCGGCCTTATTTGATCTCGCATCAGCTGCATTTATTGATGCATTGATCGATCGACTCGATGCACGCAAAACCGCCGTCTACGCAGCGCTGAATTATGATGGCACCACCACATGGACACCGGCACATCCGCTCGATGAAAAAGTGTTGGCCGCATTTAATCAGGACCAACGCCGCGATAAAGGTTTTGGGCCTGCACTCGGCCCCGAGTGCACTGGCTACTTGCAAAAAGCACTGGAAAACAAAGGCTATAACGTCAGCCTTAAACCCAGCCCTTGGCAATTGGGAGCAAAAGACCAGCCTATGCTAAACGAATTAATTAATGGTATTACCGCAGCAGTCAATGAACATTATGGTTTAACAGAAAGCGAGCTGGACGATTGGAAAAAATTTCGGCTTACCAATATTGCAGAGGGTAATTGCACCATTGGACATTGGGATTTATTGGCGCTGCCGCGCTAATGCGCGGGCAGTGAAAAAGTCTCTATTAATCTATTGCGCAACTCATCCATGCGCCACACAGGCGCATCGGCCGCGGGCAACATTCCCGGCGTCCATTGCCAATGCGCTACCGCGTCTATCACCTTCGGATCGCGCGCAATTAAATGGATTGGTACATCGCGCGCGCTGCTTGTCAGGTGACCGCTATCACCCGTCACAATAGGCGCGGGCTGATGATCACCCAACACCAGCAGCACCAAATTATCATCGCCATAATTCATGACATAAGACGCAATGGTTTGCAGCGCATATTCAATGGATAAACGAAATTGCAAACGAATGCGCACGCTATCTTTCCAAACTTCTTCCGGGCTATCACCACTTATCGCTTGCTCATTAAACACAGAGCCATCGCCAACAGAATGCCAATCGATTAATTGCGGAACAGGTGTCCAGGGGGCATGGGATGAAATCAACGCAATTTCTGCCATTACCGGTGTATGCGCCAATTTAATAGCGGGCTTGGCAAGCTCACGCGCATGAAACGCGGCGAGAGTGAATTGATCGGGCATGGTGACCCAATTAAAAGGTTTGCCCTGGTAACCAAGATTATACGCATCATAAATATGCTCATAACCGTAATAATTTCCCTCTGGCCAATCCATGGTAATTGCAGGCATTACCGCTACAGTCCGCCAACCCGCTTTGTTAAATAGACGGTTGAGCGATGGTCGCTCGCTGATCATTAAACTGTTGTAGCGAATCTGGTTATCAATCCACAAGCCCGACATAGCAGTGCCATGTGCAAGCCAACTCAACCCACCCACCGTCGGCGAGGTTAAAAAACCGCTGCGCGCTGTAAAACCTTTCTCCGCTAATTCTCCCGTGGTGCGCTCCAGCAAGGGACTGATCTGCGGCGCAAATTCAGGATTATCCAACACCGTGCGGCCATAGGATTCAACAAATATCACCAGCACATTTTTGCTGCGCAAGAGAGCAAATAAATTTGCATCAGTGGGGGCAACCGCATCAACCTTAGCCAACTGCGCATTAAATGATTTGATATCCGCTGCAGTAACAAGAATATCGCGCGCATGCGCGGCCAAGTGTTGATAAAACGCTACTGATGCGCGCGGAGATTCAACAAAAAATAATACCGACCAGAGAGCCAACCCACCCACTAACAAGGTCGCAGACTTGCGCACTGAAACACACAACACTCCTTGTGCCCGCCCCAACACCCAGAAAGCACCTGCGATAATTGCCAGCACCAGCAACGCCAGCAGCACTGCCACTAACAATGCCCCAGCCTTACCAATTGCCCCGTTGAGCAAATTCATCCCGTTAGCAAATAAATAGCCATCAAATACCGGATTAAACGGTCGCGCAAACACCTTGAAAGTCGCCATATCCGCACATTTAAAAATGACGCCCAAAGCCAGGAGAGCAGCCATCACCCAACGCACAACCAAGCCGATACGACCAGGCGGCAATAGCAATAGACCGACAAGCAATAATTCAAGTGGAAAAACCAGGAGGGATGAAAAGTGAATATCAGTGAGGCGATTGGGGATAATCAAGGTAAAGATCACCAGCAGTAACGCAAACACACTGACAATTGCAGAGCAATAACGTGAAACTGACATGGAATTATTCATTATAAATGTGAGTATTAATTGACAGTATTCTGCCCACCGGCATTAGTCGGCGCCAATGCAGTATAAATGTTGATGATTGAAAATACTCTTTTATATTTACCGCTATAGTACTGATGCAATCTATAGAAAGCTTTTTTGAGAAGAAACTACATTAAAAAATAAGAACTTACATCCGGCTACTCATATCGATAATTGATATTTTCGCCGGACATAATAACCAAGATTTAACTACTAGTAGCAAGTATAACCTGATGCTGATCAACAGAAGCTATGCGATTACGTATATCCACTCCAACGGCTGGCTCGAATGACGCCATAGCCTGAATCAATGCATTAATATCAACATTGCCCGATATGTACCGATCTCTATTATCTGGCAGAGTTGCAGCAAAGGAATCTGATGTGGCACTGGCAATAACCGTCTCTGTATGACTACCAAAAGCAGCCAATGATGCCTTTTCACTTGCGTAAGCAGCGACCGTTTCGAGAATTCCAAGATTGTTAGCAAACTGGGGCCTAGCCAACATTTTATTTGCCATGGCGGGAGCAACCACAGGTCTAATTGGAGAAACATTACCCGCTGCATCTTTCGCTGTAACATTTACCGTTTGATTGATGGCTAGTGCGGTCCCTAAAGTGATGGTGTAGGCCCCAGTTGTTGCGTGAGCCGTGAATTGACCCAACTTTGTACCCGCGGTGTTTTTTACCTCAACCACACTACCCGGCTCCGCAGTACCCGTAATGATTTTACGGGAAGTATCAATACTAGCTGTCGGCGCTAAGGGCGCTGTTTTATCCGGTGCAACGATAGCTTTTATTGCCGAAATATTTCCAGCTGCATCTTTGGCAGTAACGTTAACGGTTTCTTTATTGATTAGCGCTGTGGTCAGCGTAATCGTGTAAGCACCAGTTGTTGCGTTTGCAATAGCTGTTTTTAACTCAGTACCAGCTGCATTTTTAATACTAACTGTACTACCTGCTTCAGCCACGCCGGTTATGATTTTTCCTGTCGGATCGAAACTCGCAGTGGGAATTGTTGGCGCTGTTTTATCCGGTGCAATAATGGCTCTGATGGCAGAGATATTGCCTGCTGAATCTTTTGCAGTCACGTTAACGGTTTCTTTATTGATCAAGGCCGTAGTCAACGTAATCGTGTAAGCGCCGGTGGTTGCATTTGCTATGGCTGTTTTCAATTCGGTGCCACCCGCATTTTTAACGCTAACTGTACTACCTGCTTCAGCCACACCGGTAATGATTTTTCCTGTTGGATCGAAACTCGCAGTGGGAATTGTTGGCGCTGTTTTGTCAGGGGCATTAATGGCTTTGATTGCCGAAATATTTCCTGCTGCATCTCTTGCGGTAACGTTTACGGTTTCCTTATTAATTAACGCTGTGGTCAGCGTAATCGAATAAGCACCTGTTGTTGCGTTTGCGATAGCCGTTTTTAATTCAACTCCGCTCGCATTTTTAACGATCACCGTGCTACCCATTTCAGCTACACCACTAATTATCAAGCCAGCGGCATCAAAACTTGCTGTTGGTATAGAGGGTGCGGTTTTATCCGGTGCAATCAATGGTGTCACTGCAGAAACATTTCCCGCAGCATCTTTTGCGGTAACACTAACTGCTTCCTTATTGATTAAGGCCGTGGTTAGCGTAATTGTGTAAGCACCGGTCGTGGCGTTTGCTGTAGCCGTTTTTAATACGGTGCCGCCTGCATTTTTAACACTGACAGTACTGCCTGCCTCCGCTACACCGGTAATAACTTTGCCTACCTCATCGAAACTCGCGGTCGGTGCTGTTGGTGCCGTTTTATCGGGAGTTTTAACAATTTGAGGAGCCGATGTATTTCCTGCCGCATCACGGACAGACAAAAACAGATCTTCTCCCGTTAAATAAACTTTATCCAAAGTTATATTAAAATATCCATGGACGGTATCGGTATTGCCTGCACCTACTTGGAAGCCATCAGAATCATGAATAAATACCGCGGCACTTTGTTCTGCACGCCCACCAACATATAGCCAGCTGGCGTCACTTCTAATTTCAAGCGGTGTAACCCATGGAATAGTTTCATCCAATAATGGCGCATCATCAAAACTTATCGATGTATCATCAAAAAATTTAACTGTTTCGATTTTTCCATCTAGATATGACGCCCTACTATCCAAATTCCATCCGGAAAACTGTATTTTATCATAAGGTGAATGCTTAAAAGTAACTACAACCCCGCCATGCTCATTAGTAAAAATGATGTCATCCTGAGTAATTCCAATGCCAAATTCAAGAGTATCTATTCCAGAACTATCGACAACCTTATCAAATCCATCTCCTAGATTAAAACGATATGTATCATGCCCACCCTGGTCGGAAATTACATCATCACCAAGCCCCCCGATATGAATATTGTTGTCTATGCCATCGGTGTACTCATTTTTAAGAAGATCTATACCTGCACCACCATCCAACAGATTATTTCCATTTGTATGCAATGCATCGTCACCATCGCCTCCAAGCAAAGAACTTAGTCCACCCTCTGAGTACAAATCATCATTACCGTCAAAACCGATTAACGAAGTATCGCTATTGGTGTAAAGAAGATCGTTTGCATTTGTGCCAATATTTGTCATCAACCTTATTTGATCAAAAGTTAATGTGGTACCATCGAAAAACCTAACCAAATCAACGCGATTAGTTATTACACCATCAGAAAAATAGTTATAAATTGAAATTTTATCTTGCGTTCCCTTAATCGATATTATCAATCCCTCACCGCGAAAATGAACGAATGAAAGATCATCAATGACAATACCATCACCTAATTGCAAGACATCTGGTTTGACGCCAACTTTATCCCAAACACCTTCAATTGTATCTGAGCCATAACCTCGGCCAAAATTGAAGATGTCGCCACCAACACCTCCATCCAAAACATCTGATCCCGCACCACCATCAAGAATATCGTCACCTGAGCCAGCATAAATACTATCCGCACCTAAACCGGCCGATATGACTTCATTCACCGCATAACCATAAATTGTATCGTCACGTTCAGTAGGAACCAAAACCATCGACTTAACAGCAGCAATATCCCATACATCTCCCGATGAAAAAGATATATTCTCTATTTTATAACCAGATGTCCCATCATTCCGGAAGTAGTTTTTTATCATCAAACTGGCAATAGAATCATGAGCAATAAGAATCAAATCAGCGCCTGAACGTCGAGCCAAAATATCTGAAGGTAACAATCCCTCTTCAATCTTAATAGTATCTATTTTGTTTGCAGTATTGTCATTGCTATTAATGACATCATGCCCAGATCCCTTTCCAAAAATATAAATGTCATTTCCGATGCCCCCATCCAGAGAGTCGTTACCAAAACCGCCATCAATCGTATCGTTTCCTGCGCTACCTGACACAGTGTCATCGCCGAAACCACCATTCAGAATGTCTCCACTTGCGGTACCAATTACAATACCCCCTTCTACAAAAGAAGCAGTGGATATGCGATCTCTTATAGATTGACTATTCCACACTTGGCCATTATCAAATTGTATTTCCGCCAACGAGGGGGTATCGAACATAACAATTGAATCGCCCTGATTATTTACCTTAAGCACAATATAGTTATTATTAATATTTAAAAATTCTATCTGATGGGAATATATTCCAGCACCAAATCTTAAAGTGTCATTTTGATAAAAATGCATCGTATCCTGCCCAGAACCCACATCAAACTGATAGATATCAGCTCCATCGTCTCCCGACAGATTATCATTTCCTGTGCCGCCTTTAAGCGTGTCAATGCCCGTGCCGCCCCTCAATAGATCGCTACCTGATTCACCTTCTATAAAATCATTTCCACCATATGTATATATTTCATCATTTCCCGCACCACCCTTGACAACATCGCCTGTAGCGAAACCATGAAGGAAATCATTTGCCCCAGTAGAGCTCAGGACACTTGACTTGATGTAATCAACATCCCACTCCACGCCGTTGAAAAATTTTATTCTTTCAACCGCGTAATTACTATTTGCGTCATTTTCAAAATACCTATCAATAGAAAGAGAACTACCTCCATTACTGCTGGATAGTAAAAGAGAAATTTGTCCTGCATGTGATACTTGGGATATGGATAAATCATTAGGGTTTATTCCCTCGCCAAATTTAATGATATCGACATTGACTCCGAAAGGATCAATATCATCATTCAGGATTCTATCGTGTCCAAAGCCTATTTCAAAAAAGTAGGTATCTGAACCTTGCCCACCATAAAGCAAGTCATCACCAGCACCACCGACTAATAGATCGTCCCCGACACCACCAACCAAGCTATCTTTCCCGTGCCCACCGCTCAGGGTATCGTTGCCCCCCGCTCCATCAACCATATCATTGCCAGCAAACCCATTCAGCGATTCCGCTTGCACATAACCATAAATTACGTCATTAGATGAAGAACCAAGTAAAACTTGCTGCTTCACATAATTAATATCCCATACTGTTCCATCAAAGAATTTTAGGTTTTCTACCGCATAATTGGATAATACGTCCTCGGAAAAGTATTTCTCCACAACAAGCCTATCCACTCTCCCCTGCACTGCAATCATCAAATCTTCACCAGCACGGGTAAGCAAAATATTTTCGACTGTGATCGACTCATGAAATTGAATCGTGTCGGCATGCAACCCAAGAGCCCCCCAGTCACGATATGCATTATTGATAGAGTCGGAACCATAACCTACAGAAAACACGTAAGCAGTAGCACCGATTCCCCCCATTAATTGGTCATCACCACTACCTCCATCTAACGTATCAAAACCAGCACCGGCTGTAAGTACGTCCGCCCCTGAGAAACCACTGATATAATCATCGTCATTGGTACCTTGCAAATTATCATTCGCGTTAGTTCCATCAATAACGTTAAGCCTTCTAAGTTTGGATTTAATTTTTGTAGAATCCCATTCTTCACCGCCAAAGAAAATTATTTTTTCAATAGCACCTGATACAAAGTTGCCAGCAAAATCGAAAGAATCGCGTACAGTAATTCCACCACCATCTGCCAGAGAAATTATCAAATCATTATTAATTCGCCAAATGGTGATGTCACCCGATGAAATGCCTTGACCTAATTCAACGCGGTCAATTCCCATTGAATCTTCAATAGTGTCATTGCCGTCACCTAATCCATATTGGTAAACATCATCACCTGCACCTGCAATTAAAAGGTCGTCACCACGCCCTCCAATAAGGACATCTTTCGAGCTCGTGCCAACTAACGTATCATTGGAAACCGTGCCGGTTAAAATGAACTCACCCGACTTGTCCACTTCTGCTTTTATTTTTACACTATCCCATATGCCACCGCTCAGGAATTTAATCGATTCGACCGCACCAGCCATGAAATTACCTGTCGCATCGAATGCACCATTTACAGTGATAGTGGAATTATCTTTTAATGTGATGAGTAAATTATTTTCAGCGTCACGTTTCAGCCTGACATCAGCCTCCAAAATATCTGTACCCAATTCAATCTGGTCCGCACCAGCGCTATCAACAATGACATCACTACCATCACCTAATGCATAACGATAAACATCATTACCCGCGTAACCAAACAATTGATCATTGCCTTTCGCGCCGCTCAAGATATCGTTAGTGTCAAAGGCATGAATAGTGTCATCGCCATTCGTTGGTTTGAGCACCTCTTGTATAATGCGGGTAAAGTCCCATATACCGCCGCTCAGGAATTTAATAGATTCAACCGCACCAGCTAAGAAATTACCAGTCGCATCGAATGCACCATTTACAGTGATAGTAGAGTTATCTTTTGATGTGATGACTAAATTATTTTCAGCATCACGTTTCAGCCCGACATCAGCCTCCAAAATATCTTGGCCCAATTCAATCATGTCAGTTCCAGCACTATCAATAATGACATCAGCGCCATCACCTAAGTCATAGCGATAAATGTCATCGCCCGCATAACCAATTAATTGATCATTGCCTTTCGCACCGCTCAATATATCGTTGGTATCAAAAGCATGGATGGTGTCATTGCCGCTCGTGGGTTTGAGCACTTCTTGTGTAATGCGAGCAAGATCCCATTCCGCACCCGAATCGAACCCGATGGATTCCAATGCGCCGTTCATTTCCGGTGAGGAAATATATTGCTCAGGTATAACGAGCGAGAAATTTTTTGTGGGACCAGTGGATATTTCAGGAAGTACAGACTCAGCCGATAGAGAAGCATTGCCATAATCCGACCCGGCAATTGAGCCGGTATCGGTATCAGAGAAATTAAGCAATGTTGGGTATAGCGAAAAACCGACTGTTAAAAAATGGGACTCGAAGGATGCAAGATTATTCCACACCCCCGACATACCACCATGTGCAGCACTTACAGTGGTAAGTGCCTGATCTAATGTTTTACCCGCTTTTAGTTGATCAAACACCTCTTTAATGCCAAGCCCACCTTGGTCGCGAATTTCTTTATCTAACAATTTAACCGCAATATAACTGACAGAATATCCAGCCCCGATGCCCGGTGAGCCAACAGTGGTTTTAAACAATACATTGAAATTATGTTGGATACCAATAATGCCAAGATCAGCCGCAACACGCTCATCCGCACCATGAATAAATTCAGCAACACCTTCATTAAACCAGCCAGGCAACACCGAAGTATTCATGTTACGCGACATCACTGCATGCACCATTTCATGCGCGATAATGCGGTCGTAATATAAATAACCATCACCATTTGGCAGGCCAGTAAAATCAGCTAAATCAATCACCAATTTGACGCTTGTACTCGTATTAACACCTTGGGTGTAGATTGTCTCTACATGTGCGGCGTGGCCACCCACGGCATCCATTTCAAACTCAAGCAGCATGTTACCGCTACCGGTTAATCCATAATGGGTTTCAATCAATGCCTCGGCTTGTGATAACCAACGATTTTGTAATTGCTCAATAATGCCGACTATCCCAGGCGCGACAACATTGGCGGCTTTTACGTCAAAGGCATTTTTGATGGTGATACTGTCGCTAGTATTAATAGTTAACTGTAAATCCGCTCCCACACGACGTGCAAGAACACCACTTTCCGCAATACCGGTTAATTGCAAACGATCTATTCCATTTACATCCTGAATAACATCCTTGCCGTCACCTAATGCATATTGATAAGTATCATTAGCCGCACCGCCATTCAGTTGGTCGTCACCCTCATGCCCCATAAACGTTTGATTGGCGTTATCGCCCATCAACACATCATTGCTATCTGTGCCGATAAATACATGGGCTTGATTGCGTGCAAGTTCCGAGGCAATACGCTCCGCATTCCATACGCCCGTATTGCCAAAATGAATTTCTTCTATAGCACCTGTCGTTAATGCACCTTGCGCATCAAACATGGCGGTAACGGTAATACTGTCGGTATTGTTAATGCGAATGATGAGATTATTGTTGGTATCTTTGCGCAGGCTAACGTGTGCTTCACTAATACCATCCGCTAAATGAATGTGATCATGGCCATTTAGATCAGTGACGATGTCTGCACCGTGATTGAGGGCAAAGTGATAATGGTCATCGCCCTTATCGCCTTGCAATTTGTCGTTGCCCTTGCCACCGATAAGCGTGTCATTACTTTCGTAGGCGGTGAGCACATCCAAATAATCAGTGCCTGTTAAGGTGCTGCCTTTTTCCGCTTCTTGCAGAATCCGTGTTAAATCCCATTGGGTTTTATTCGCGAATTCAATAGATTGAATCGCATTGCTGTCAATCACTTCACCTGTGATGGTATTGAACATACCGTTGACGGTGATGCTTTCTCCACTGGCAACCAGTACCAATAAATTTCCATTGCTACGGCGTAGAATTATTTGCTCAGGCGCAATACCTTCTGCAAATTTAATTTTATTATTGCCACCGCTTTCAGTGATGGTGTCTTGCCCATCGTTAGAGCGAATAACATAAACATCGTCACCGCCATTGCCGATAAGTGCATCATTACCTTTGCTGCCAAGGAAAGTAGAGCCACCGGCATGTGCTGTTAAGGTGTCATTACCCAAACCGCCCACCAGCATGCTGCCCGCAGCTTGGGCTGTGCGTGCGATATCGTTAGTTAAGCGCGCGGCAATCACATCATCCATAGCAACAGCGTTGGTGTTTATACTGCCGATTTGTGCTTGACTAATGAGAGTTTCTGCTGAATCTCCAAACACTATCTGATTGATTGTGTCGTTTAGGCCATTAACGATAATTATTTCTCCATTGCCCACACGCAGGATTAAATCTTGCCCCTGTGCATTAAGGCTAATTTGTTCGAGCAGCGTTGCACCGGCAATTGCCAAGGTGTTGTTGCCGTTGTCATCAAACAGACTGATGGTGTTCGCGGGTTCGTTATTTTGCGCAGCTGTTGGAGTGATGTTAGGTAAAATATTCGCATTTTGCACTGGCGATGCATTAGCAGCAGCTTCCAGCTCGCTGTTGGTAAAGACAAGATTTTCAATAATATAAATGTCGTTATCTTGGCCTCCTCCCCAGCCTCTATCTTCAACATCGCCAACAAGGATATCATCGCCGTCACCACCGAGAAGTGTATCAGCCCCAGCTCCACCTTCCAGGTAATCATTGCCCTGCCACCCATTAAGATTATCGTCTCCCTTTCCACCCAGCATCAGATCATTGCCACCGCCAGTGCTCATGTGATCTTCAATCAAAACGTCGTTGCCATCACCGCCCAGTAATATATCTGCACCGTCTCCGCCGCTTAGTGTGTCGTTTCCGATTCCACCATCAAGTAGATCATTACCTTGCTCACCATAGAGTGCATCATTGTCCTCACCGCCATACAGCTCATCACGACCATACCAGCCTACGAGCAAATCATCGCCCTTATCACCAAATAAATAAGAGTAGGTTGTATTGACAATACTTTCTGCTGTGACGCCTTGAGGCAAAGGGACATGCAATAGTTGTAGTGAAGATGGGAGAAACAGTTTTTCGCCGTCATTTACATTAGGATTACTGTAATTAAATTCGCTGTTTTTGGACGCTTTAATATATGAATAAAGTGAGATGCCGCTGCCTTTTGTCTCAGCGGGATCATGTAATGGTTCGGGATCAGTGAACACAAATTCATAAGTCCATCCATTACCCAGCGCCGAATTACCCGTGTAGGTTCCAGGCTCTACACCTGCCCAAGCAGACATGGTATAGAGATTTATATCGCCTTGTAGCTCTTCGTATATTTTAAAACCCGAAATTAGATGATTGAGCAAATCACTCCAACGAACAATATCATCAGATTTGTTATCATTATTAATGTCCGCTTGGGTTTCCCCAATATTCATGTGTACATTAGCAAGCAGCATATCTTTACCATCGCCACCATGCCATTCTGCACCTGACCAGGCACGGCCAGTAATGACATCATCACCTTCACCGCCATCAATGTAATCATCACCTCTGGTGCTCGGTAATGGATCTTCTGGAATAATAAAATGAATACTTTCGGCGGTTATCCAATCATTACCGCCATCACCGTATAAACGATCCGCACCGTAACTGCCGGCAATGTAATCTTTACCTTCGCCTCCGTGAATTTCACTTGCTACATAATTGCCGATCTGTTCCATACCACGATCATCTAGGTATTTACCACGCTCTGCATAGAGTGCATCGTTTGCGCCAGTTCCACTAACGTGTTTTACGCTTGCTACCTCTTCGGGTTCAAATTCAGCAAGGTTAATGCCGAGTTCGCCTTCCTTCCAATTTTTAATATGGATGCTGTTGTTGCGATTTGTTAAGGACGTCACCAATAAGGATGTGCTTCCACCTTCGTCAAACTTTATAACTTCTACGGTATTGGTTGAGTCACGATGCGCAATGCCATCTTTCACCGTTTGTTTGACTGAACTCAGGGTTACTCCATCGATTACAATAGTTCCACTGCCATCGCTATCGATAACAATGTCGCGGCCGAAGTTGCCATCAAAAACATAAACATCCTTTCCTTGACCACCTTTTAATACATCGGCGCCTTCGCCACCAGTCAATTCATCAACGCCTGCACCGCCATCAAGAACATCGTGACCTTTTAATCCATTGAGTTTGTCATCACCACCTAAACCATAAATGCGGTCGTTGCCATTGCCGCCGACAAAACCGTCGGAGCCGGTATTGGCTGGAGTGTTGCTTTCATTGGTGCCAAACACGAACCGAGGAGGATAAGGCTCCTCGTTTAAATCGTCCCCATCGATAAAACCCGAATAGATCTTTCCTGAATCACTATAAGAGTTACCAATGCTGATATAAGCACCATTTTTGCCAAACCAATCAGTGCTGTTATCAGAATCTGTGTTATCTTCATTGCGCTCTATCAACAGTTGCAAGTATCTTGCTCTGTCTTCATACCAACTATCGGAAAAATTGGCCTTTCCATTTTTACGCTCCTCAATTGTCAGATTAGAGTCAGCCTTCCACATTGAATAAAGTGTGAAATCTAGCTGAGATAGAATTGCCTCACTTCCATCCAGCGCATAAGGCAACCCATGATATAAAGAGAGAAATTGACTCCAATTAGTTTTAGCAGCATTAGAATTTGTTGACGAATCAATGAGAGTTACATGCCCCTTTAAATTAACAAAATGTCCGCTCTCACTAAGCTCTTTTATATTTTCATATAGCTTTTCGCGCTTTTCCAAGTCACTTTTCGACCCCACAGGCGTAAACTGAATGTTTTCACCCATCAATAACTTACGCAGTCCATCAAGCATATTCTCGAAGGTGTTTATCCCTTCGTTAGATGATCGTTGAATGATGCGCATCAAGATGCCAGATGGATCAGCCTTTTGAGTCGGATCTAATGTCGCAAACAATTTCATTAAGTTTAAAGAATCAAGGCTATTTACAACACTGTGATTAATACTCAGCCCATCGAGAAGTGGAATCGTGCCAACCTCCTGAGAGATATCAACAATAGTGCCAGGCTGCGCACCACTGACAAGATGAACAAGATCACCCTCAGCATTTATTGATGTAACTTTAGACCCATCAACAATAGAAAAACCCAAATCAACTAATTCATCCTGTCCATCTCCCAGTGGATTGATCCACACCCTATCAACACCTGGAGCATTTATCGTAACAACTCTATTCACATTATTTGGAAACATAGAGGCAAAAGCATAGGCCAGGTTTCCACCCAAACTGTGACCAGTGATATCTACAACTTCATTAACACCAAGCACACCTAGCCCAATGTCGGACCTAAGCATGTCTGCAAAAGCAGCGACATCCCCAAACAATCCCCAAAAGGAATCACCCAGTTCATATATTCCCCACAATGCATTAACTTCAGCCAAAGAATAGCTAACATCGACACCTGCTGGTGTTGTTATTCTTTTCCAATATCGATACAAATCAAGCGCTTGGTCTGTAGCAAATCCCTCAGGACCAATGTCCGTTAAATCTGCGTCTACAAAATCATTCCATATCTCTTCGCTTCCGCGAATTGCAAGAATTTTATTTCCACCATCCGATGGCTGAAGTAGAACAGCCTGAAATCCAGATTCATTATGTACGCCGGATTTTGGCACCAGCGAAAACTTATTCCCTAACTCAATTTTCTGGACTTCAGTAAAACCACTTTCCTGAGTGCCAACTAAACCAGCAAATGAACCGCTCAACACATTGCCATATGAAGCCTGTGCAGCAGAAATATATTTAATTAATAGTTCAATATTCCACATGATCAAAAATCTCCTTAATCTTCCTGTTGAATAAATGCTGAATTGAATGCAGCCCAATAATCATCATATGTAAGCCTGTCACTAACTACTGGTGAGTCGCACAAAAGATATGGATTCATATCTAAGGGGGTGTAATCCCTATCGAAATTTGCATATGAAAACATATAAAAACTGAGAACTTTACCTCCTGACTCGTCAACAACCTCTCTACCAGAGACACTTAATCTCTGCTCTCCGTGAATGGCTTTTGAGATATTCACCAATTTATATGCTGTCTTCATACTCATATCTGAAGGACTCACCTCAAAAGAAGTGAGTTCATAAGGCTTTCCCGAGTTGTATTTGACATCAAAATATTCGTCACCATCTTTATAGCGTGCGAATGAAACATCCTTAAGCGCTGAAATTTCCATAGCATCAGCTCTAGAAGGCACAAACCAAGCACTCTTTTTAACTATGGGCTTATAAAAATGAAAGCCAGCTTCTTTTTTGCAATACTCCTTAAACTTGAAATATCCTTTGACATTATCAGAAAAAACATAAGCCAAAAAAAATGCAAAAATAATGAATAGAAATTTAAATATACGCATAAAATAACCATTAAATTAAATTTTTATAAAATCACGTAGGATGCATGAATAACATTCATATATCAGAACTTTGCTACTCAAAATATTAAATTAGAATTAACCCAACACTTCTGCCGCAGCAAACTTATTGAGCTGAGGTCATACTGTTGCAAAATAAGCCCTCTAGCAATTTCGCCTAATCGTTGTCTTTCTAGCTGACTCGTTAATAAGAAACTCACTTGCTCAGCAATTACATTCACATCAAAAAAACCCACCAACAAACCCGTTTCATTATGCTTAATCACTTCCCGCACCGGCGCCGTATCACTCGCCACAATCGCACAACCTGCACTCATCGCCTCCAGCAAACTCCAACTCAACACAAAGGGATAAGTCAGGTATACATGCACGGTGGACAATTGTAAT
>DLHJ01000016.1:453563-609359 GCA_002483145.1 Cellvibrio sp. UBA7671 | reverse complement strand
GAGTTTTTCTACAATTTCAACGCCTCGATAAGCAGTGGCTTTTAATTTTCGCTTATACCAACAACAGAAGTTAGTAGCAGAAGGTTTAAGTCAAGTACATAATTTTAACGACAGTCTTGTCTACTTCATTACCACAATCACATGTTATTTTGCTAAGTGATCTAAAATACTTTTTTGTAAGCTTTCTGTATATTGACGCTGATTTACTAGGACTTTAGCAACTGTTCTTGAAACTTGAACAAAATCATTGTCTTCAATAATAGCTTCGACATCAAAATGTTCTCCTTCTACTGGCAGCCAAATTAAGCATTTAATCCAGACATAAAAGGCGTGCAAGTCTTTGAACTGTTTTATTCCCTTACAAAAAACATCTACCGTTACGATCGGAATATCCTCTTGAGGTGATGAAGTTCCTGCATAACCTTGAATAAGGACAACTCCCTTCACCTTCCACTCAGATGGTTGTGATATGTCAATATGATCACCAAAACTTCGAACTATAATTTCTGAAAAATTATCCTTAACAAAGTCTATCTTTCTCGACAGCTGATCAACTTTTGATAAGACTGATTTGATTTTATTGTATACTTCCCGGGCATCTCCAGGTTGCAAGATCCAACGGAGTTCCATCAAAAGAATAGTTTTATTGATCTCATCTAGTATAAATCCGTCTATTTCTTCTTTCTTTTCACCAAACTTGAACTCTTTGTTAAGATTTTTATATTTCCACTCATTTAATGAATTTTCAATTTTTGATGTCATATCTTTTTCAAATAATGAGCTTTGAGAATCAAAATTATTGGGGTTAATTTTAGCTAAAAGTGTTAGTAGATTTCTTTGAATGTTGGTATTCAATACCTGGTAACAGGGAATCATAAAAAATCCAGATTTGGATAAAAACAACGGTTGCAATGCAATATCTGGAGTTTTTGTGTTACGACCATAAGTCAACATGTTAATAAATTCGTAGACTTCTTTATCTGCGAAATCTGCAAGTTCTTGTATATCTGCACACAGCTGCTGTTTAGTAACAATTAGTAGCAAACTAGATTCAGCACCGCCTTTTATACCAAATTTTCTTGCAGCAATCTCAATAGCTAAAACATGATAGAAACAGCGTATTAGTAAAGAGTTTATCAAAGCATGGGTTTTATAATCTTTACCCCACGAAAATGAAAATTCATCCGGTATTATTTTATCTCTTTGCGGGATTCTCCTAGACACTTCATAAGCAACTTGCCCTTGGTAATAATAAGTTACTCTTCCTTTGCTTAACCTTACCGAATCATAAATTGAAGAAGCTATAAGCCGCTCCTCTTCCAATGAAGAGTTATTGGTTAACCAATAATGCAAAACTCCTGTTATATCTGGCGTTGGATCAGCACCATGACCAAGTCCTTCAAGCACACTATACCTAATGTCAACAAATTCACTATTCTCTAGCTTGTAACCATCATTAACTTTTACAAAAGTTCCTCTCTGGTTATAGGTTGAGGCGATTAATCTACTAATGCTCTCGTACTTTTCAGAAGCTGCGAGCAGGAGAGCTGCTTTTTTGTAAGCATCAGGAATAGTTTTTTGGGGTAAGGTTATTTTTTCATGGATCGATTTCTTATAAACATGAGTTATCGAATGTTTTAATGAATATTTAAAACCGTCAACAATATGGAAAAATGCCTTTTCATCAATCTCAATCCAACCAGCAAAAATCATCCTCACTTGATCTTCAGCGACTGTTAACAAATGCCATACAGAAATATCCAATAGAGCATGAGGGGCGACAATGCTATCAAGGGCTTTATCAGCTAGAGCATCAATATTTGATCTATTTTCCTCAAACTCTTTGGTCATTTTCATTCAACTCATTCGTCTGAATTTTACTTCATTTGTCATCGATATTTATTTATATAGAAGACACCTCATCTCTATGGGTAACAGAAGGAAAATATTAATAGTTCGTTTTTTACACTAGTACTTCTCTTTAAATACTTAAATATTATTGGTTATCGATGCCTGCCAAATTACGAGGCATTCTTTTATTTCAGTCGTTTTTTAACAAAGAAAATTACTGATTTTTCCTTGGTAAGAGTTTGCATAAGTAGTTAGATGATTTCACCATTGTAACTTTAAGTATTGAAATTTCCGCTTTAGGTATACGACGACCTCTTCCAAATGCCCGCTTTGGGCACAACTGAGTCGGTATGGATATGTAAAATTGTGGATCGAGTCAATTACATCGCATAACGGCCAAAAGCGGAAGTTGCTCACGGCTCTGCCGACTTGGCAACTGGAGGTGGTTGCATAAGGGGATTTTTTTACCGCAGTCGCTTGTTATAAATATTTAGCCCCAATTTCTGTCTACGTAAAACTTAAATACATTACCGCCTGAAATGTTCATTTTATATGTAGAATTTCGTTGAAAGACTCTCGGCAGAAGCTCTTTCGTAGAACCCAACTCCAATCGTAATATATTGTCGACTTCTGTGTATTTGATGGCAACGTTCTCGGTGGCTTCGTTAGTTAGCCATGCTTCTAATACCGCAATTTTATCGTTTTCATCGTAATTGTCGTGTTCGTTGATCGGTATTTTTTTAAGAGATGCGGTTGATTCGTTATATAGACCCTGTAATTTCATTGCTTGACGGATTTCATGACATGCGGGTCCTAAAGCAGCTGCCGCCTCCGATTTAGCTCGGGTTCCTGAATACTTAGCCGGTGAAACACCAACTAAATCTGTAGGAATATGTAATTCAATATTATCGGGCATTACTATAAAGCAACGCCTTTTTCCAAGTTTGCCAATGAATAGACCAAGTTCGAAGATAACATTGTCGCGAACGGTATCACTAACATTACCGCGCATTCGAGTCTCATCATCTCCACTAAAAACAAATATGCCAAAATCAGATGCTCTCAAAGCTTCAGTGATAGAATCTAAAGGCGTTATCGACAACGAAAAAACACCTTGGCTCCAGACCGTTATATCAGCATCATGTTGTAAATTCACTTGAAGTGGATAGGCGATATCTAAACCTTCTACAGATGACGCTACAAATACTTTTGGCTTCAACTTCCACCTCGCTTATGCAACTTAAAATACCACCCGTTTGATTGCTTCGTTACGCTGCTTTTAGCGCTTTTAACATTATTTTTCCGTCTGGCTTACCATATGCACCGAATAAAACATCTTCTTCTATATCTTCAAAATGCTCTATATAAGAGAAATGCTCAAACCCAAGCTCTTTTGCTAAGAGTAATATTTCATTCACTGTGTTTTTTGGCAGATTTTCTGCAATAGCTACGATCAAATTTTCAGGCTCACCACCATTTACTCCAAATGTTCTAATTGCCGGAACGCCAAGCTCTGCTAATTTTGATTCAATTTTATTCTGATTATTAATGTTGGCATTAACAGCATACGAAAGAGTGGAGAGAGATGAATTTTCTTCATCGTTATTATTTATTTTACTAAGTTTGTTTTCTAATAACTGAATTTTTGAGTTTAACTGGTCATGAAGAATGTCTATTTTTGAAACCTTCATTATTTCGTTAGTACGGCTATTTAGGTAAGTTGAATAGTAAGAATCTTCTTGCAACTCAGGACGAAACTTAGTTTGCAGAAGAAAAAGGGCACCAATAAAAATAGGAACATTTAATATTGCAGCTATTGTGAGTGCCCCTGACTGCCAGGAATTCAAATCCATTTTTGCAGCCGCCATTAAAAATGCCGTATCAATGGTTAGCAGACCCACAAGCCACGCGCCTAGTAATTGAATAGGCTTAGTGATCCGGTCGGGTGAAATGTTGTGTTTTTCCATTGCGATAATTCATCCTTCGCTTAAAAGTTTATTCAACGCCCCAATGCCTTATGGGCAGATTAACCCTACCCCTTTCAAAATACTAGATGCAGTAATATCTTAGCAATCAACACAAATAAAGTTGGAAGTGTACGGTTTAATAAATTAGGAGATATACGGCCTCTATTTTTAAACTTCCGCTTTGGGCACCTTACTGACCTTAAATCCGTTGCGGTTCGTAACCTCACCAGCAACCTACATTATTCACAACTCAGAAATGAGTTCTCAGATTACTTTGGGCACGTTGTTGCCCTTCAATCTGTTGCGGCTCGTAAACACATTGACCCGCACCAAACTACCGGTGCACAGCCACTCTTCAAAAATAAAATGAATCAAGAAAACGCATTCCATTTATCCATGTTGAGAAGGGAAAACACCCAGTACACCTGAGCCGATGTGGCTCACCTTGGCAATAGAAACATTAAAGACTATTGCAGCATTTAACGCCAATTTGAATTACAGCCCATTACTGCGCGCGCGTTGACAGCACTACCCTCATCCTCTAACCTGCCCCCGCTGCGGTAAATCCCGCAGCCGGGACTACGACCCCCGCAGTAGATCGGCACAAAATGTGTGAACATTTTGTGCCCTGCCACAGCTTTGCCTGTTTGTTATGGCGGCTGGGCGGGGCCACCTTCGGGTGGGCCGGTGTGATCTGCTGCCGGTGGTCGTAACCCTGTCCAGTCCGCCTCCATGAACTACGACTTCATGCGGCGGTTACATAACAGCAGATTAGCGAGATTTTTATTATGGATAATGCAACCTCTTCCCCCACTTTCCCCAATTCCTGCGCTATCAAACTCGACCGAACCCAATACGCGTTTTTTCAACAATCCCGACTTGAAATTCATTCACCCGAAGGCAAAGTTCTTACCGTGATTAGTAAGCCTCTGCCGAATAAAACCGATGCCGATGCGGTTTATCGGCTGTGGTGTCAGGCGTGTCTGTTGGAAGTATTGTTTGACGATGTAGTGGACAAGATAAAATTACCGCAGACCGCAATTAATTGTATTGCGCATGTGGTTGAGAGGATTGATTTGCATCTTAGTAAACAGTCGCGCATGTAAAAAAATAAAGGCGGTTTTTTTGACCGCCTTTATTTATTGTTATCGTTTTTAGAATCACACACAGGCTTACCCAGTGACGACGATTACCCCACCCGCCATTCCGCAGGCAGCGCCTCCACCAAATAATCCATAAACGCGCGTACTTTCGGCGTTAATTGGTGGCGGTCGCGCACGCAGGCATAAAAATCCAGAGGTTCAATTTCTGCATTAAAACCGGTGCACTCGTCGCAGGTAAATAATTCCTTCAATTCTCCACTGCGCAAATAGTCGTTGGCGACAAATGCAGCCAAACGGGTAATGCCGCCGCCCGCGAGTGCGAGGCGGGCGAGCACATCTATGTCGTCGCTGATAATCGCCGCGCGCACTTCTGCATCAAAACGCAAACCGTTTTCGACAAATCCCCAGCGCAAAAATCGGCCGTCGGCTGCGAGGCGAAACACCAAACAATCGTGCTCGCGCAAATCCGCCGGGGTTGATGGCCGACCTGCGCGCGCAATGTAGGCAGGTGATGCGCAAAAAATGGTGGGGACGGTCGCGATCTTGCGCGCGACCATTCCGTCATCCAGCTGCTGTTTAATGCGGATGCTGACATCTACCGATTCCTGCACGTGGTCCACACGCCGGTCAGTTGAGGTGAGTTCAATTTCCAAACGGGGGTAGCGCTGGTTAAACGCGGGAATGAGCGGCGCCAGCACATGGCGACTAAAGGCGGCGGTGGAGGCGATACACAAGCGCCCCTGCAATTCTTGCTCTGTATCCGTCACCGCCGAACGCGCCAGCTCCAACTCGTGGATCAGGAGTGCGACTTTGTCGTAATAGACTTTGCCTGCATCGGTTGTAGCGAGGCTGCGCGTTGTACGCGTGAGCAAGCGCACGCCCAAATAGGATTCCAAACGGGCGATATTCTGGCTGGTCGCCGCCGCGCTGATTCCCACTCGCCGCGCTGCTGCCGCAATACTGCCACCTTCAACAGCCCTTACAAAACACTCAATACCGCGCAGAGTATCCATAGCCTTAGCTTCCGAATAGTTGATGAGATTATCAAGCTTTGCTTAATACAGCATATACCGCCAAGCGTCTACCGAAGCGGAGGGCTGCGCTTTAGAGTGCACCCTGTCAGGTCGGGTTAGCCCGGCTAAAATCATCCTGAAGGTATCAATCATGCAAGAGCTCACGGTTCAATCCGGCAGCAAAAAACTGCCCGCCAAATTCACGCCCTTTGTGTTCGCATTTTATATGTCAGCGATCATGGCATTCCTGATGTCACTGATTATCGTGGCGGCCAACAGCGGCATTGCCGACCACTATCTGGCACAGGTGATTCATGCCTATAGTATCGCCATGCCTTCGGCCTTCTTTTGTATTTTGCTGGTGCGCCCGCTGGTGATGCAGTTGGTCAAACACACGGTAAAAAATTAGCCAGCAACGGCCGCAAATCAGTTACGCTCTCGCCCATAAATGACTGGCGCAATTTCAACAATGGAGCGAACCACTATGAAAACAGCATTGATTACCGGCGCGAATCGCGGCATTGGCCTGGCTTTGTGCAAAACCTATCTGGCGCAAGGCTGGAAAGTGATCGGACTGTGCCGGACGGCATCACCAGAATTAACCGAATCGGGCGCGCGCGTCATTGCCGGTGTGGATGTAAGTGATGCGCATGCGCTCGCGCAACTCGCCGATACATTGGAGGGTAAATCGATTGATTTGCTGATCAACAACGCGGGAATTTTCCAGCATGAAATGTTGGGAAATATTGATTACAACTCCATCCAGCAACAATTTTTGATCAACGCTGAAGCACCTTTGCGTGTGACTGAAGCGCTGCTCGGTAATTTAACTGCGGGGGCAAAAATCGCGTTTATTACCAGCCGTATGGGTTCAATTGCCGATAACAGTTCCGGCGGTTATTACGGTTACCGCATGTCCAAGGCTGCACTGAACGCGGCAGCTATGTCACTCGCGCGGGATTTAAAACCGCGCAGTATTGCCGTGGCAATACTGCACCCAGGTTATGTGCAAACGGCGATGGTGAATTTTGGTGGCGATATTTCTGCGGATGAAGCTGCCCAGCGATTAAACCAGCGCATCGCTGGATTGACGCTGGAAAACAGCGGCACATTCTGGCATTCCAATGGTGAGGTATTGCCCTGGTAATGGCGCACGCGGGCATCGTTTTTTAACAGATGCCCGCGCAGCCGATGGCACAACATTTACATTCGTTTTATTAACTCCAACACTTTTTCGTAGTTGCCTGCATTTTCCGGAGACTTAATCATCGCAGCCAAGGTGGTTGCAGTGGCAGCAGCACGAATCACATCCATTGAAGTGCGGTGGGTGTTAGCCGACAACTGCGCTAATGACGATGCAAAAGCATCCATCACTGCGCGTGTGCCATAGCTAAAGTCGCCCGCTGAACCCAGCACATTTTGCAAAGCCGCGTGCACTGCTTCATCAACCCGCTCCGTGACATTCGCAGCCGCCAAGGTTTGGTCAAGGCTCGCTTTTGCGTTGTCGAGATTGGCTTTGATGCCATCGGCACTGCGATCCGTATCCACAGAACAAATTAACGCAACACACATGGTGGTTGCAGCCTGCACCGTTACCGCGAACTGCTGCTGCGCATAGGTCGCATTGAACGCTGCACTGGCAAGTGCTTGCGAGGTTGATTGAAAGAGATTGCCCATCGCAATAGCGGGCGACTCACCGATAGTTTTGGTGTTGGCTTGGGTCACTGCATCGGTGATTTGAGAATTAACTGCTGTTGGAAAAGCCATATCAGGCTCCTGTTGAATGTGAAAAAACATACCTTGTAATAAAGCCCGCCCGGATAATTACAGGCGGACCAGTGTAGCCTAGCCAAACACAGGGCTATCGCCAAGTTACACGCCATAACAGCGGAGGTACACGCTATAACAGCGCAGGTAAAAGACAAATCAATACCGCATTTACAGCCAAATAACAGGCAAAATCATCTACACTGGGCTTCTGTTATCCATCCGGCCACTCAGGCTTTTACGCACAGGATCATCCATGAAAAAACTCCGTTGGGGCGTGCTCAGCACCGCCAAAATCGGCCGTGAAAAAGTCATTCCCGCTCTGCAAAAATCTGCCCACAACCAAGTGCTCGCCATTTGCTCGCGCGATGAACAAAGTGCACGCAGGGTAGCCGATGAATTACATATCGAGCGCGCTTACGGCACCTACGAGGAAATGCTGGCTGATCCGGATATCGATGCGATTTACAACCCGCTGCCCAACCACTTGCACGTGGACTGGTCGATCAAAGCACTGCAAGCGGGCAAACATGTTCTCTGCGAAAAACCCCTGGGTTTGAATACTGCCGACGCACAGCGTCTGGTCGATGCTGCCAGCGCCCATCCACAACTGAAAGTGATGGAGGCGTTTATGTATCGTTTTCATCCGCAATGGCAACTCGCCAAACAACTGGTTGATGAAGGCCGGATCGGCAAATTGCATGCGGTGCATTCGCACTTTTCTTACAACAACCGCGAGCCGGATAACATTCGCAATAAAGCTGAATGGGGCGGTGGTGCTCTGCTGGATATTGGTTGCTATTCCATTTCACTGTCGCGCTGGTTATTTAACGAAGAGCCAACACAAGTGCTCGGCCACATCACACCTATGCCCGGTGAAGAAGTGGATTGTTTGACCTCCGGTTTGATGGAATTTTCTGCTGGTAGCGCGAGCTTTACTGCCGCCACCAAAATTGAACCGATTCAATATGCCGAGGCAATTGGCGATGAAGGCAGCTTGTACCTTGAGCGCCCCTTTTACAACGATAGCAGCGAGCCAGTGCAGCGCGTACGCATTACCCGCAACCGCGTGCAGGAAGTGATTGAAGTTCCTGATAGCAATCATTACGGCACTATGGGCGATGCCTTAGCACTCAGCGTTTTCAACAACAGCCCTGTACCAACATCGCTGGATGATGCTATCGCCAATATGCGCGCGATCGATGCAATTTTTAAAAGTGCCGCCGAGCGCAAATGGATTGCACTGTAATTTAAGCGCCCTCAAGTTAGAGTAGTAATAGATAAAAAGTAGCGATGGGACTACAACAAAATGTACTACAGCCAATCACAATAAAAACAATCGCTACTGTTTTTTAAATTCGTATCGTTTTGGAGAGAATGCGTGTCAGATTTTTTAAGCAAGATGTGTTGCCTGCGTTATCTGTTGGCATTTAGCCTGCTAATCACTGGCGGGCAAGTATTGGCGGACGATCACAAAATTGAACCTAAAAAAATTGAGCGCATCGCCCCTGCATTAAAAACGCTGGCACGCAGTGTCAAGGCAGATGACAAGAGTGAAGCGCAAGTCCTCTTGCGCAAAACCCAGGTGCATATCGACGAACAATTGATGAGCCATGCCACTTCTTATGTGGCGGTCTACATTAACAGCGATGAAGCCGTGCGCGACTACAGCCAGATCAGCGTAAGCTTCAACAGCTTTTACGAAGACATAGCACTTGAGTTCGCCAATGTGCGCACACCGGACGGCAAGATGGATAGCATCAAAGCCGATGCCACCCAAATCCAAAGCCCGACTGACGAAAATTTTTATCACGACCGCAAGGAATTATTATTTTCGCTACCTAATGTGCGCAAGGGTTCGATTATCGAATTCCAGTATCGCTATACCGACACCAAAAAAATGGTTCCCGACCAATGGTTTGACAGTTTTAGTTTCCACTGGTGGGAAGATCGTGCTGCGGGGCAAGGCTCACGTGCCGATGCGATTGTGATGAGCGAATTACACATTACTGCACCGATCAATATTAATCTTGTCAGCAGCGATACCAGCCGCTATCAGATTAGCGAGAAGCGTAGCACCAAGGGCGCGCAGCAGACCATTATCTGGACAGGAAAAAATCTCGCCAAAATTGAATTGCAAAACGCCATGACGCGCGAACACAACTACGCGCCCTACTTGCGCGTATCCACCACCGCAAAATGGAATGACGTTGCACGCTGGGCCGACAATTTGGTCGAACCACACTTGGTGAGCGACGCCAAACTCGATGCATTAATTGCAGAGATTAAAAAAACTGCACTGACACCGGAAGCAAAAACCAAAGCGGTTTACCGCGCAATACAGGATCGCGTGCGCTATGTATTTGCGCATGTAGGGCGCGGAGGCTATGAACCGCACGATGCATTTGAAGTGCTTAAAAATGGTTACGGCGATTGCAAAGACCAAACCGTACTAGCAGTGATGTTATTACGCAAATTAGGTATAGCAGCTGACCCCGCATTAATTATCACGCGTGGGCGCGGCATTCCGGACATGCAAGTACCTGGGGTGAGTTTTGACCATATGATTGTGCATATCCCCGCACAAAATGGCCTGCCAGAAATCTGGATGGATACCACCGGCGAAACCAGTTTGTACCCAGGGTTTTCAGTGGGCATAGAAGGTCAACCCGCACTGGTTGTAAATAACGAAACACAAGCAATCAGCGTGTTGCCCTCACTGCCAGCCAAAGACCATTTTGCTGAACTGGAACTAGTGTTTGATAAATTTAGTGGCCGCGATGCGCAGGCGAGCTTCAAATTACATTTTGGTGGATTGTACGAACAGCGCCTGCGCAGCATGTGGCAGTATTCCAGTGAGCGCGACAAATATTTCCGCGAATTGATCGGCCAAATTTACAACTCCGCTGAGGTCACTGAACTCACAGCAAGCAATGCCGATAATTTGTGGCAGCCATTCACTATTAGCGGCCGCTTTAACTTTACCAATGTGTGGGGCGGCGAAAAAGATCCCATCAATTACAGTTTCAGCATTACCCAACTCACCAATTTATTCGCCGATTTACGCAACCTGCACAAAGTGCAAGACCGCAAGCAACCCTACGTGGTGGATCCGGGTTACAGCCTGCGCTCGCGCGTGGTATTTACCAGCCCCGATGGCGATCACCATTTGCGTTTGAAAACCCAGGGCGAAAATATTGATAACACCTATTACACCCTGACCCAAACCGGCAAGCAGGAAAACAATCGCTATATCGTCACTCAGAATCTCACCGTAAAAGCGGTAAACGTTGCGCTGAAAGATTATGGCGATTTTTATCAAAAAACCAACGAGCTGAACGAATCCAATGATTGGACGCTGAGTTATGAATACAATAAAACTGCAGCAGAATTAATCGCACTGGAAAGTAATGGCAAAACGGATGTAGCCAGTTTAATTGCACTGACTAAATTGCACATTAAAAACGGCGCCTATGAAAAATCCTTGGCGACCGCACAGCAAGCGGTAAAAGCATCACCCCAAACAGCGGAGGCCTATTATGTGTTGGGGCTGGCGCAGGGTTACAACCAACTGCTGCCGGAATCCGATGCCTCATTTAAAAAAGCAGAAGCCTTAGGCTACACACTCTGAGACTGATGCAATGAATTTTTTTCAACCAACACAACAAAAATCTACACAGCGGCAACGCCCGCAGTTACTCAGCGCAGGATTATTAGCAGCAATGCTGCTGGTTAGCGGCTGTAGCCAACAGCCGCACACTGGGCAGGCAGCAACCACAAAATCCACCATTACCGCAGGCGCCAGCGCATCAACAGAAATTGCCGCTCTCGAAGCAGACGTAGAACGAACACCCAACAATGCTGAGCTGTACTATAAACTCGGCCTTGCGTATATCGTCGACGCCGAAAAAAATAAATCGGCGCGCAGCCGCGAGCTGGCGATAAAAAATTTCCGGAAAGTATTAAAACTGGTGCCCGGCAACCCCGCCACACTCAAACTGCTCTATAACATTTATTACGAGGATGTTGTTGCAGGCAATGAAAAGGCCTTTATCAAAGCCAGCAATATTTTTAACCAGTTGTCCGCAGCCACCCAAACAGAAGTCAATGCGCCTTCGCTGGGAGTTTTCCTACATCGCTACGTAGCGCAAAATAAATCCGGCAAAAAAAATCTGCCCGAACTCTATAGCGCACTACTCGCCGCCATTCACGAACAACCCGCGAGCGATAAAGCCTATATCCAACTCGCCAAAATGTATCGTGAGGGAAATTACTTCCCTCTGGCGCTCGCCACTTTGAAACTCGGCGCAGAACAGATTGCTGGCTCAGGCGATTTATACGAGGCCATCGCCAACACCTATGAAGCGCGCGCCGAAGCCAGTGGCTGCAGGTACGAAGCAGCTGATTATGTAGGCGATGCAATTCACTTTTACCAACAGGCAGTACCTCTGGCACCTGAGAGCGCTGAACTTCACTACGCTCTGGCGCGCTTGTATCTGGATAAAAATCTGTACCAACTGGCGCTGCATGAAGCCAGCATTCTGGTCGAGTTGGAACCTACTGCCGAGAATATCGCGTTTAGCGCGCAAAACTATTCCATGTTGGGCAAAGAGCCAAGAGCGCAGCAGCTGCTCGAGCAAGCCAAAGCCCAGGGACTCACCACAAGCGATTCGGCCTATCACGAAATTTATATGAACTCGGGTGAATGGATGAAAGCAGCCTTGAGTTTTACAGACTATTTACAAGCCAAAAAAAAAATCAGTGTTTATGATGCCATCAAGGCAGACATTATCGGACAGCAAGCTGATTTAGACTTTTCCGCGCTGATCCAAAAGAAGCAACTGGCTTTCAATAGCGAATGGGAAGCGGCCGTTTATGCGTTTTGGACCGGCAAATTAACACGCACTCAATTTGGGCAAACCGCGCAGAACCGCTGCGAGCGTACTGAATACTTTTTTTATTCCGGTTATCGCGACTATCGCGCAGGAAACATATCGGCAGCCAGAAAAAATTTTTCTGCTGCACTACAACAAAACACTTACCGCTTTATCGAGCGGCCGCTCGCGCGCCATTTTTTAACCGGTTTGGGAGCAAAATAATCCCACAGTTGCGCGCCGGACATTGAGAGAGATTTATCAACTTACCTGCAGGTATCGCTATGCAAACACAACCCCCAAGTAATCCGCCGCGCATTGTTGTTGTCGGCGGCGGCGCGGGCGGCCTTGAGCTCGCCACCAAACTGGGCGACAAACTCGGGCGCAAAAAGAAAGCAGAAATTACGTTGATCGACCGCAACACTACGCACTTATGGAAACCCTTGCTGCATGAAATTGCAGTGGGCACTATGGATGAAGATGTCGATGCAGTGAGCTACCGTGGCCACGCCAACGCCCATCATTTTTTCTTTCGCGTCGGCAGTATGATCGACCTAGATCGCGAACAACGTGAAGTGGTATTGGCGCCGATGCAGGATGAAGACGGCGTAGAGTTTTTACCATCAACGCGCATCCCCTACGATTACTTGATCCTTGCGCTAGGCTCCATATCTAACGATTTCAATACGCCCGGCATTAAAGAAAACTGCATTTTTCTCGACAGCCCGGCACAAGCACATAGATTCCACACCAAATTGCTCAACCGTTTTTTACGCATCCAACGCTTAACCGGTGCAGATGATTATGTACGTATTGCGATTGTTGGTGCAGGCGCAACCGGTGTCGAACTCTCCGCTGAATTGCACCACGCCGTACACGAAATTCACAACTACGGTTTTAATGCAATCTCCAATGATCACCTGAAAGTTACCATAGTAGAAGCCGGCCCCAGAATTTTGCCTGCACTACCCGAGCGTATTTCCGGTGCCGCACACAGCGAACTGATTAAAATTGGTGTCGATATAAAACTCAACACCATGATCACCTCTGCCACCAAAGAAGGTTTACACACTAAAGATGGGCAATTGATTGAAGCGGATTTAATGGTCTGGGCAGCGGGAATTAAAGTGCCGGATTTTATGGCCAACCTTGCAGGGCTTGAGAGCAATCGCATCAACCAATTGCATGTAAATGAATTTTTGCAAACCACCCGCGACGCCAACATTTTTGCCATTGGCGACTGCGCCCAATTCACCAACGCCGACGGCACCCGTGTACCACCGCGCGCGCAATCCGCACACCAAATGGCGAGCGCCTGTTACACAAACATTGTTGCACTGCTCAACAACAAACCACTCAAAGCCTACAAATACACCGACTACGGTTCACTCGTTTCACTCGCAAGTTACTCCACCGTCGGCAACCTGATGGGTAACCTGAGCAGTGGCAGCGTCTTCATCGAAGGCCGCCTCGCGCGTTTGGTTTACATCTCACTCTACCGCATGCACCAAATCGCCATTCACGGCTTAATTAAAACCGGATTAGTGATGCTGGGTGGAAGATTGAATAAATGGTTAAGACCAAGATTGAAGCTGCATTGATTTATTATTGTTAACTGTAGTGTGGAGTCGCGCAGCACTCCACCATAACTAACACCACCTAGCTCCCAAGCTCCGCTTGGGAATTCATCAATAGGGAAATTAACCCCATGTCCTACCCTTATCTAAGTGATCTAATTAATCACCTGTTCGGCACCAACATCCAACTTCCCATCGCAATGTTCGGCGCATTTGTTGCGCTAGCAATTATTACTGCGGCCTGGGTTGGCAAAAAAGAAGTAATGCGCTTTGAGCGATTAGGTAAGCTCCCCTCAACAGTCATATCGGGCAACAAAAGCATAACTACTCACTTGCTCGTTTCTGATCTTGCAATGATATGCGCAATATTCGGCGTAATTGGCGCACATATTTTTCATCTGCTCGAATATCCACGCGAATTGCTCCAAGATCCAATCGCGATGATTTTTTCACTGGACGGCCTTTCTATTTACGGCGGACTTATTTTAGGTGCTATCGCTGGCGCAATATTTTTAAATAAACGTGCCGTGCCCATTATCCCCATGCTGGATGCATTAGCACCTTCAATTATTTTAGGCTATGGCATAGGCCGTTTGGGCTGCCAAGTATCAGGCGATGGCGATTGGGGCACAGCGGCCAACATGGCTATCAAACCCAACTGGTTGCCCGATTGGTTCTGGACGCAAACTTACGAAAATAATGTAGTAGGCACAATCATCCCCGCACCCGGCGTCTACCCAACACCACTCTATGAAGCATTGGCTGCTTTTTTAATTTTTGCGTTCTTATGGAGCATCCGCAAAACACATTACAAAACCGGTTTTCTTTTTTCCGTGTATCTTTTACTGAGTGGTTTTGAGCGTTTACTGATAGAAAAAATTCGCATCAATAGCGAATACCATTTATGGGGAATGAATTTTACGCAGGCAGAGTTTATTTCTACGGCGTTAATTATTGCGGGGGTTGTGGGAATTATTAAAACTACAAATGCAAGGCTGCTACCTAGAATTGTGTTTTCAGTTGTGGTGTTTGGGGCTCTGTCGGCTTGTGCACAGCTTTAACACATACAGCTGAAAGCTAACACTGCTTCCTTAACTTTTCAAACGAATGGGATACTACAGCCCCACCCGCATCACATTAACCGACCTACCACCCAACTTTGTACGGCGCACAATTTCCCAGCCGCGTTTTTGGTAGTAATCCGTGTAATCAGTAGCGGACAACCAAAGCTCTTCCAACTCCAAAGTCTGCGCGTAATTTTTTGCCGCATCAATCAATGCGTTGCCGATACCTTGGTGGCGCACGTTTCCCAGTACAAATAAATTGCTTAGCCAGACAGGGCTTTCGCTTGCGACTTTGGGCATGCGTTCGCTGCTGCGGTAGGTGTAGTTGACGAGGCTGACGCAGCCGACCAATTGGTTGCCGCGCAACGCAATGAGGGTTTTGGGAATGAGATTTTGTTGCACATGCAACACCAACCGTTGCTGACGCAGCGCGACAGAAGATTTCAACCCCTGACGCTCGCACTCCTGATGATGCCAGTGTGCGACCTGCGCAAAAAATTCCGGTTTGGATTCCAGGGTGACAATTTCAATTGGAACAACAGTGGGACGAGCTAGATTCACAATCATTTAACACAACAGCAGATGGATGGGGATATACGTTGGATTTTGCTTGGTTGCCGAGGCTAATCCTGCGGCGTAACAGGCGCAGCCACTATACCGTTTTCATGGCATGGCCGCCACGAGCGAAGGTTTGATGTATTTGCACTAGAAAATAAATGGCTCCAGCCGAGGAGCCATTTAACCCAAATACCGCGATTTAGCGATCAAGAATCAGCAATTTGCGGGTTTCGGGTTGCATAAGCTCCCCCGTATATTGCTCCGCTGATAACTTTTGCTGACGCCCACTCGCCACGGCAGGACAGGCACCCGTTGCACGCAACTGCAAGGCCGCGGCAAGCAATGCCTCATTGGGATCACCTAACTCGTGTTGCAAATCATCCGCGACCGTACAGCCTTTTACTTTATCCAGTCCGTTATCGGTGGTAGATGGAATAAAACCATCACTGTATTCACCAAAGCCTTTTGCGTTAATTGCTTTAAACTGGATCGTATAATAAGTCGTTCCACAATTAGGTTGCGGAAGGAAACCGTAGGGTTTACCGCAAGTGGTGTCGCCGATCAAATACACACTCACACCAATGCCGCGCAAACTATTGATAACCAACTCACTCGCAGAGCAAGTTCCACTTGTTGCCAACACATAAACTCGTTGTAAATTGAGTGTAGGTAAGGCTAGGGATTTATTTAAACCGTACAGCCCTGTATCCACAAATCCCCAGGGTTGCTCTTTAGGCATTTTTGAATTGGCGACATCTTGATAAAACACTTTGTTAGTAGTGTTACTACCTGCGATCATATAACCCACTTGGGCCGCGACAGAGATGTAACCCCCGCCGTTGTAGCGCAAATCCAATATTAAATCACTTACACCTGCCGCTTTAAGCGAGTTGATAGCCTCCACCCATTGATCTTGCGCATCGGGAATAAAGGTATTGAATTGCATATAAGCAGCCTTGCTGCCGTTATGGGTAATTGCTTTGGCCAGCGAGACAGCTGCAGTCGGTAAAGAGACCGACTCGAGGGTCACTTTGCGTGTATTGGTTGTGCCCAAATCCTGAATTTCGAATTCATGCACATCATTAATTCTGCTGGGATAAAACCACTCCCTTAATTTGGTATCACTGGCATTTGCAACACTCTGCCCATCAACAGCAATAATTTTTGCGCCGCGCTTAATATTTTTTGCAGCAGCAGGTGAATATTGATCAACATAAGCAACCTGAATACTAAATGGAGCATCCCACTTAATTTTTATATGCAGGCCGTAGCTGTAACTTATACCTGCGCTCCATGCCTCCTCCTCTTCCGTCGATTCATACCAATGAAAATTATCTTTATAGGAACCTGAGGCAGTTTTTTTATCGGATACGAGACGATTGAAATAGGCTTGTGGGGTATCGCTATTACTTGGATTTACGTCAGGTAAATCTTCAAACCACAAATAGGTTTCATAACTCCAGGAGCGCAAAAAATTCTTTTCCTGGAGTGCGCTGCCTTTTTTATCGGGAAAGGGAATGCCGGTAATTTTACTGGCGCCCGAGCGAGGAGCAGCGCAATAATTACCAAAGTTGTCGGACGATCGATAGACACCCGCCTTCCAAACATTGGAGTCACCACCGCCAATCAACGAGCCACCGCCATCTCCCCCGCCGCCGCAGGCAGTAAGCATCAGCGCTGTAGCGCTAAGGAAAACACCCAAGATAGACGGTTTTAACAATGAGCTACAACTGGGAAATAAAATCTTGGCTTGTATACAGGAGAGGTATGATTTATCCACAATAGACGTCCTTAAATATCCTATCAACAGCCAGCGATATGCTGACTGGGATGCCAAGAGTAAAAGAAAGTCGGCGCAAAAACCACGACGGACTTATCGTCCGCCGTCTTTTTCAGCACAAGGTATTTACATCAGTTTAACTGTAACCGGTGTCAGATAGCCCTTATTTTTGCTGATATCTATTGTTTTACCCACCACATCCAGCTCGCCCTTGAGCCGAATATCCGCCGATGATGCTCCCAACAATAAATTGATCTTGCCCGGCTCCAACACGAAATCCATTTGGCGATCATAGAATCCCAATTGATTGGCAGAGAGGGTAAAGGTAACGCGCGCAGATTGCTGCGGAGCGAGACTGACGCGCTTGAAGCCGCGCAATTGTTTTACTGGTTGGGTTACGCTCGCAACCGGGTCACTCGTGTAGAGCTGCACAATCTCATCACCAGCGCGCTTGCCGGTATTGGTGATAGTTACACTGATATCAACTGTGTCATTTGCACCAAGTTTGGTTTTGCTCCACTGCATATCTGCGTAAGCAAATTGGGTGTAACTCAATCCAAAACCGAATGGATAAAGTGCATCGGTTTTATCAAACGCATAGCCGCGCTTGGCAGAGGGCTTGTGATTGTAATAGACAGGTAAATGGCCTGCAGAGCGTGGGACGCTCACCGGTAATTTGCCCCCGGGATTAACATCGCCAAATAAAACGCGCGCAACGGCATGGCCAGTTTCTTGCCCCAAATACCAACCCTGTAAAATAGCTGGCGCTGTTTCGGCAAGTTTAGTGATGGCAAGTGGACGACCACCAATTAACACCACCACCGTGGGCTTACCTGTCGCAAGCACAGCATCAACCAGCTCTTGTTGCTCGCCGAGCAATTCAAGGCTGGTGCGATCACCTAAATGGCTATCAGCCCAAGCTTCACGCGAGGTCGCTTCGCTGTCACCGACAACGACAATCGCCACATCGCTTTTTAGTGCAGCGGCAACGGCTTTCGCAATCATGCCTTTAGTATCGGCTTTGGTGGCCAACACAACTTCATCGGTATGCCAGCGCTGTTTGGAACGGGTATTGGCTGCGGCTGAGTCCACATCGGATGCCCATTTTTCAATTGTCAGCAGAGTGCCTTTTTCATAATTAAGTACAACATCATCACCCAGATATTCTTGCAAGCCTTGCAAGATACTGACGGTTTTTTTGGGCACATCGCTATAGCCGCCAATTAATGTTTCATTTACATGCGGGCCGATAAGGGCAACCGATTTAATCGCAGCCTTATTCAGCGGCAAAATGTTTTTGTCGTTCTTGAGCAGCACCATGGATTTTTCTGCCGCTTGCAGTGCAACAGCGACATGCTGGTCATTACCAACAAATGCATCTATATCAGTGACATTGGTGTAGGGATTATCAAATAATCCCAATGCAAACTTTTCATGCAATACGCGCGCTACCGCCTGATCAATTTTTTTCACACTGATTTTTTTATCGTTGACTAACTGGATAATTGTTTTATAGGCATCACCATCCGGTGTTTCTACATCGACACCGGCAGCCAGCGCCAACTGCGCCGCTTCGGATTTATCCGCTGCGAGATGATGACGATTGATCAATTCTGCAATCGCAAAATAATCGCTGACGACAACGCCATCAAATCCCCACTCACCGCGCAAAATATTTTGTAGCAAATCCACATTGGAGTGCGAGGGAATACCATCAATTTCATTGTAAGACGCCATTACACTGCGCGCACGTGCTAACTTCACTGCTGCTTCAAATGGTGGCAAAAAGTTTTCGCGCAAACTGCGCTCACCAATAGGTGCCGGTGCGGTATTGAGACCACCGGTAGGCTCGCCATGGCCAGCAAGATGTTTTAGCGTAGCGATTACTCTATCTTTACCAATCCCATCTCCCCGCCCCTGAAAACCATTGACCGCCGCCACACCCAACTCAGACACCAAATAAGGATCTTCACCGAGTGTTTCCTCAATGCGCCCCCAGCGTGGATCGCGAGCAACATCAAGCACTGGCGCTAACGCCTGGTGCGTACCTATCGCACGCATTTCCTGTGCTGCAATGGTATAAACCTGTTCGATTAATTGTGGATCCCAGCTGCTTGCAAGACCAATCGCCTGCGGAAAACTGGTGGCATTGCGTCCGGCATGGCCGTGCAATGCTTCTTCATGAAAAATCGCCGGAATACCCAAGCGGGTATTTTCTACCAAATATTTTTGTACCGCGTTGGTAAAGGCCAGTGTTTGCGCGGGTGTTTTATTGGGCGTAATGACCGCTTTGTTTTCAGCAGGGCGCGCGACTTGGCCGATCCCCAAACCTAACACCTCTATTGCGTGTTCGGCCGTGAATTCACCTTTGTCTGTTTCAAGCTTCTGCCGTGCAACCCAAACGGTTTGCAACTGCGCAACCTTTTCCTCCAAAGTCATCCGCTTTACCAAATCGTTTACGCGTTTCTCTATGGGCTTATCGGAATTTTTATACAGCGGCTCGGCAGCCATGCTTGCCGTGCAAACTGACACCAGACTCGCGACCACAAGCCAGATGTTTAGACGATTAGATCGCGGAAATTGCATTGTGTTTTACCCCTTAGTGGATTGGTTTTTATTATGAAACTTAGAAGATTGTTTTCCGTACAGATCACTCTAGCCGATTGAAAAAGGTTCGGCAGAGGTTTTACATTTTTTTTGTGAGAGATAGAGCGGAAATAAAAAAGCCGCCAAGCATCTCGTCATAAACGATTTGATGATTGGCGGCTAAGGCTTTGCTAGAAAAAATTGGTTAATTCAAATAAGAGAATTAACGGATATAACGGTTAATTACATTTTCGTAGAGTTCTTGACGACCGCTTTGCAGAGTGATTTCGCCACCCTTGTTACCTAAATCAGCCAATTGTTGCAGAGTCAATTTGCCTTGCTCGTACGCAGCGCCGTTACCTGAATCGAATGATGAGTAACGCTCTTTGCGCATACCTTCCAGCGGTGATTTTTGCAACAGACTGTCAGCGATCAACAATGAACGGGCAAAGGTATCCATGCCGCCGATATGACCGTAGAACAAATCGATAAAGTCAGGTGAATTGCGACGCGCTTTTGCATCGAAGTTCACACCGCCACCCTGCAAACCACCACTGCGCAACAACACCAACATCATCTCAACAGTTTCGTTGATGTTGTACGGGAACTGGTCGGTGTCCCATGCGTTTTGGTAATCGCCACGGTTAGCATCCAGTGAGCCTAACATGCCGGCGTTTGCTGCTGCTTGCATATCGTGGCACATGGTGTGACCAGCCAAGGTTGCGTGGTTGGTTTCCAGATTCAATTTAAAATCTTTATCCAAACCGTGATGACGCAAGAAGCCAATTACAGTTTCAGCATCGAAATCGTATTGGTGCTTTGAAGGCTCCATTGGTTTTGGCTCAATGAAGAAATAACCTTTAAAACCTTGTGCACGTGCGTAATCGCGAGCCATAGTCAGGAAGCGCGCCATATGCTCTTGTTCGCGTTTCATATCGGTATTGAGCAAGCTCATGTAACCTTCACGACCGCCCCAGAACACATAGTTCTCGCCGTTCAAAGCGATAGTTGCGTCGATTGCGTCTTTCAATTGCGCACCGGCGTAAGCCACTACATTGAAATCAGGATTGGTAGAAGCGCCGTTCATGTAACGTGGGTTAGAGAACAGGTTTGCAGTCCCCCACAACAATTTCACACCAGAAGCCGCTTGCTTCTGTTTCGCGTATTCAACGATGGTTTGCAACCGCTTGGATGTTTCAGCGCGAGTCGCACCTTCATCGATCAGATCGATATCGTGGAAGCAGTAGTAAGGTGTGCCGAGTTTGGTAATGAACTCAAACGCTGCATCCATTTTTTCGTGGGCGCGCGCGACTGCATCAGCAGTAGATGACCAAGGGAATACTTTGGTGCCTGGACCAAAAGGATCGTGACCAGCGCCGCAGAAAGAGTGCCAATAGCAGGTGGCAAACTTGAAATGCTCTTTCATGGTTTTGCCAGCAACAACACGATTTTCATCGTAGTATTTAAATGCTAATGGATTATCTGAATCAGGACCTTCGTAGCCAATTTTGCCTACGCCGGGAAAGTATTCTTTGCTACCAATAACAATACTCATAATTTTCACCTTGGGATTTTCACTAAAACGCTATTCAAAAAAACTGTTTATCGCAACGCGAATTGTTTTGCCTTAACGGGGCAAAAGTGCAACCCAGGTTTGATAAGCATCCTGATACTGCGCAAACAACGCCGCCTGAGGCTCAACCACACTCAAGCGGGTCAAACCGGTAAAGGCTTCTGTTGCCGACGCGTAATAACCACTGCCCAACGCCGCCGCGCGCGCTGCACCTTCGGCGCCGTCGGTTTCAAACATTTCTACTGCCGCTTGCGTGGTATTGGCGAAGGTTTGTGCGAACACTTCGCTTAAAAACATATTCCCTTTACCGGCACGCACCACTTCGCAACTGCCACCCAAGGATTTCAAAACATCAAAACCCTGGTAGAGCGAAAACACTATACCTTCTTGCGCGGCGCGCACCATATGGCCTAAGCCGTGACGATTAAAATCAAGATTGCGCAACTGCGCACCCAAATTTTTATTTTGGAAAATACGTTCAGCACCATTGCCAAACGGGTGGAACAATAAACCTTCGCTGCCCACTGGCATAGCTTGCGCCAGCGCATTCAACTGTGGATAGGACGGAGTTGCTCCCGCCTCACCCAATGTTTGGCGCAGCCAGGAGTACAAACGACCACAGCCGTTCACGCAGACTAAAACACCATTGCGCTTTTTTTCTTCAGTGCTGGTGACATGCAAGAAAGTATTTACACGCGATTCCACATCCGCAGCGGGTTGATCAGTCACACCGTAAATCACGCCCGATGTACCTGCTGTTGCCGCCACTTCGCCCGGCTCCAACACATTCAAACTAAATGCATTGTTAGGCTGATCGCCAGCGCGGTAACAAATTTTTACACCGTCGCGCAAACCTAACTCAGCCGCAATGCCTGCACTTACATGTGATTGCACACCAAAACTTGGAACGATATCGGGAATCAAACTACTATCAATTCCCCAGTGCGCCAATAATTCGGTAGCGACACGATTTTCTTTGAAATCCCACAGCGTACCTTCTGACAATCCGGACGCGGTGGTGTTAATTACGCCGGACAATTTCATCGCAATAAAATCACCAGGCAACATAATTTTGTGGATGCGCGAAAAAATGTCCGGTTGGTTTTGTTGCACCCAGCGCAATTTCGCCGCAGTGAAATTACCGGGCGAATTCAGCAGGTGACCAAAACAATAATCGGTACCCAATTCTGCTAAAGCGGCATTACCCAATGGCACAGCGCGGCTGTCGCACCAAATAATCGAAGGGCGCAATACCTTTTGGTCTTTATCGACCACCACCAAACCGTGCATTTGATAGGAAATACCAATTGCGTCGATTTGCTGCGGATTAAAACTGCCACGCGCAACCAAACGCGCAAAACCCTGACGCACACAATCCCACCAAGTATCAGGGTGCTGCTCGGCAAAACCCACCGCAGGGCTATCAATAGATAATTCAGAATCAGGATAAGACAGCGCGCCCAGACTCTTACCCGTGTGGCCATCCAACACCGATAACTTGACTGAAGAACTACCGACATCAATACCAAGAAACAACATAGAAGCTCGCTAATCCAAAGAATAAATGCATCCGGTTACATGCGCCGGCCCAGGGCTTATAGGGTCTGGCACATTTTTATGTTTAAAAAGTATGCACCACTACAGAACATGCTGATAGCATAGCTTATTGTCCATCTGACAACAAGATAAAAGAGTGTAAATTTTTAGGGCGAAAGTCACACTGGCACCAGAAGCTGGCAGCAGATGACGGGCAAATCATCACCCAACCGCTATAGTGCAAAGGCAACTGGCAGGCAGCGCACTTCAAAAAGGCGCTCGCATGCCCCCTCTCGACCATTGTTTGACGGGCTTATACAATGCCGATTAAATGAGCCTATCGGTTAACGCTCTATCAACCAACAGAAACAATCACTCCAGCGCAAGCTCTGAGGACATTGCACGTGCCCAACACCCATATTCCCGGCAGCCAACACTCTCCCAATGCATTAAGCCTAGCGGAGAATGTCATCAAAGCACTTTCTATCGACAACCTTGTTTTTGGGTTGGACGACGACGACCTTAAAATCCTGTTGGTCAAACAAACTGACCCGCTGCATCAGGGCAAATGGGCGCTGCCCGGGGGTTGGATTCGCTACGACGAAAACCTGCGCGATGCCGCCTATCGCCTGCTGGAGGAATTGACCGGTGTGCGCGACCTGTATCTGGAGCAGCTCAAAACGTTTGGGCGCGTCGATCGCTTTCCGAGTGAGCGCGTGGTGACCATCGCCTATTACGCGCTGGTAAGCGCGGATAAGTTTTCGCTGGTGGCTGGCCAAAGCGCGGCCGATGTGAGTTGGCAAAGCGTGAATAAACTGCCGGAATTGGTGTACGACCACGCCGAAATTATCGAGCACGGCCTGAAGGTGTTACGTCATCAGGTCTGCCATCAACCGATTGGTTTTAATTTATTGCCGGAGAAATTCACCCTGCTGCAGTTGCAAGCGCTGTACGAGGCAATCCTCAATACCACGCTGGATAAGCCCAACTTTCGCCGCAAAATCATGAAGATGAATCTGCTCAGCCCCTGCAATGAAAAACAGCAGGGAGTGCCGCATCGCGCCGCCAGCCTGTATCGTTTTGATGCGGAAGCCTATAAGCATTTGAGCGAATCGGGTTTTGCCTTCGAGATTTAAGGAAATAGATTTAACTGGCAGTTTACGAGATGCCATATAGTCAATAGAACCATATTGCTTTAGTATTCTCTCCACCCTGAAACGCCGGTTCACGAGACCGGCGTTTTGCTTGTTCCAAGACCTCCAGCACCTTTCTACAACTGCCCGCAACCCGGCAACTGTGATATGGTCGCGCCGTCGAACCAGCGGCAATAACAAAGCTGGCCGCAAGGCTAGCGCATAAAGATAATTTCAATAATAGGTATCACCATGAACGAGACCTCAAGCACAACCCAGGCAAACATGTCGTTTGTCATTTTGATTAGTTTGATCGCCACTATCGGTGGCTTCCTCTTCGGTTATGACAGCGGCGTAATTAACGGCACTGTCGATGGACTACAAAAAGCCTTCAACTCAGACTCCATGGGCACAGGTTTCAGCGTGTCATCCATGTTGCTCGGCTGTGCTGTCGGCGCCTTCTTTGCTGGCCAATGGGCTGACAAATACGGCCGCTGGTGGGTACTAATGGTGTCCTCCATCCTCTTTATTATTTCCGCGTGGGGCTCAGGCATTGCGACCGGCTCGGTCGAATTTATTATCTACCGTGTAATTGGCGGTTTGGCAGTGGGAGCAGCTAGTATTATTTGTCCCGCTTACATTAGCGAAGTGGCGCCAGCTAAATACCGCGGTAAACTCAGCTCCATCCAGCAGATCGCCATTATCAGCGGCCTGTTTTTCTCCTTCCTCAGCAACTACCAACTGGCTGAAACTGCTGGTGGTTCTACCGCAATTCTGTGGTGGGGCTATGAGACTTGGCGCTGGATGTTCTGGATGGAATTAATTCCTGCTGGCGTGTTTTTCCTCGCACTCTTCCTAATCCCCGAAAGCCCACGCTTTCTGGTGGCAAATGGTAAAAATGACAAGGCCAGAGTGGTATTGGCAAAGCTTTATGGTGAAAAAGGCGCCGATGCAAAAGTGAGCGAGATTTACGGCACCTTGGCGCACGACCACAAACCCAGCTTTGCTGACCTGCTCGACAAAACTACGCGCAAAATCCGCCCGATTGTCTGGGTCGGTTTTGGTTTGGCAGTGCTACAACAATTTGTCGGCATTAACGTAGTGTTCTACTACGGCTCGGTTCTCTGGCAAGCTGCTGGCTTTTCGGAAAGCGATGCACTCTTCACCAACGTTATTTCAGGTGCAGTCAGTATTGGCGCCTGCTTTATCACCTTTTTCCTGGTCGATAAAATCGGCCGCAAGCCCCTGCTGTGGTTCGGCTCAGTGGGCATGACCATCACTCTGGCGCTGGTAGCCTACGCATTTGCCAATGCCCCTGTTGATGAAGCTGGCAAACTGCAACTGTCTTCCAGCGATGGCTTACTGGCGCTGATCGCCGCCAACGTTTACGTGGTGTTCTTCAATATGTCGTGGGGCCCCGTCGTGTGGATCATGCTGGGCGAGATGTTCCCCAACCAAATGCGCGGCTCGGCGCTGGCGATTGCCGGTTTGGCGCAGTGGGGCGCGAATTTCCTGATTACTTGGACCTTCCCGATGCTGCTTGCCTCGGCGATTGGTTTAGCGGGCGCTTACAGCATCTACACCTTCTTCTCACTCTTCTCCGTGTTCTTTGTTATGTGGTACATCAAAGAAACCAAGGGCAAGGAATTGGAGCAAATGGAGGGGTGAGCACCCAGCAAAGCAAGTAGCTTTATCGGCTAAAACAAAAAGGCGAATCCATAGTGATTCGCTTTTTTGTTTAGCGGCAAGCCGTTTACATTTCTAAATGCGGGCATTGGTGTACAACCCCTTCATCTTATGGTGTAATTGACTACAACAATAAACCATAATGATGAGACCACACCATGAGACATTTTCAACGCGCCGTTTATCTGTCGCTAATTGCTATCGGGCTTACTGCATGCGGCGGAGGCGGAGGCGGCAAATCAACACCTGCGTCATCGACACCTGCATCGTCAATGGCACCTGGCTCAGTTGCGGCATCCTCTGTCGCTGTATCATCAACACCAGCATCGTCCACGCCTGCATCATCTGTAGCGCCAAGCTCCGTCGCTGCCTCCTCGATTACGCCTTCGTCTACCCCGGTATCATCTATCGCTGCCAGCAGTTCCAGCTCAGCCGCAAACACCGTTATTACGTTAGGCATGACCAGCGGTTGGCGTGGCAACGGTAACGGCAATACCGGTATTACCTACAACAGCGATGGTGTCAGCTTTAATGCAAGTGGTGACGACATAGGTGCAGTGACCGACATCCCCGCACCAATCCAGCTGGAAGATGCCATCATCACTATGGTGGTTAATGTGAGTAGCGAATTCAAAGCCAGCGGCGCCAACCTGCAACCTTTCGCACAAATAAAAGGCGGAAGCTGGGCGGGTGAGTGGAATTGTTGGGCAGGTAACGAATTGTTCACTGCCGGCACCGATGTCACGATTACCTGTACCGTTGCAGAAGCCGACAAAAAATTCGACCAAACCGCAAGTGATGTGCAAATCGGCGTACAAGCCAAAACTTCAACGACAGGTGTCGTTACCATCAAAAGCGTCACTGTCACACTCAAACAAAGTGCAAGTAGTAGTTCCAGTGTTGCTTCATCCAGCGCGACCAGCGTTTACTCAGCGAATGTAAACAGTTTGCGCGAATTGGCAACTTTTCCAATAGGCGCAGCAGTGTCTAATACGGATTCACCTACCTACAACATTTTGACGAATGCGTCTGAAAAAACTGTGGTGGAAAAACATTTTGACCAGATGACTGCTGGCAACATTATGAAAATGAGTTACCTGCAACCAACACAAGGTAATTTTTCATTCACCAATGCTGATGCATTTGTCGATTATGCTGTGAGTAAAAATATCAATATCCACGGCCATGCCTTGCTGTGGCATTCGGATTACCAAGTGCCCGGCTTTATGAAAAACTGGAGCGGTTCTGCTGCCGATTTCATCACTGCCGTAGAGACCCATGTCACTACCATCGTTGATCACTATGAAGCTAAAGGCGGTGTAGTGAGTTGGGATGTAGTGAACGAAGCACTCAATGACAACAGCCCATCCAACTTCCGCACTGACTCGGCGTTTTATACCAAGAGTGGCAATAGTGCCGTCTATATCGAAAAAGCGTTTCAAGCAGCGCGCGCTGCTAACCCCAACGTAACGCTCTACTACAACGACTACAACATCGACCAAAACAATGCCAAAACCACCAAGCTGGTAGAAATGCTGACCGACTTCCAGGCGCGCAGTATTCCAATTGATGGCGTGGGCTTCCAGATGCATGTGTTTATGGATTACCCGAGCATTGCCAGCATCAGCGCCGCGATGAAAAAAGTGGTTGATAAAGGCCTCAAGGTAAAAATTACTGAATTGGATGTTGCCGTTAACAATCCTTACAGCGGTGGCTGGCCGGGCAGTAAAATCAGTACCTTTACCCAGGACGTTGCGCTTACTCAGAAAAAACGTTATTGCGAAATTGTAAAAGCCTACTTGGACACAGTGCCCGCCAATTTGCGTGGTGGTATCACCGTGTGGGGCACAACCGATGCAAGCACCTGGTTAACAACCGCAACCTCACAATACAACGGTGAGGCCATTGCATGGCCCTTGTTATTCGATAATAACTACAATGACAAACCTGCACTGCGCGGTTTTGCCGATGCCCTGCAAGGCAACACTTGCACCAATCTGTAAGCGCTTGTAGTAAACACAGACCAACACTATGGGTAGCTACGCAAGTAGCTACCCATTTTAATTTTAAGAGTGAGGAAAAAAATGAAAGCCACCCAATCAATCGCACTTTTATTCGCAAGCTGCTTAACGATCAGCAACACCAACGCAACAAGCGTCGATTTTTATCAGTTTACTTATGAAGGCAAAGATGCAGTCTTTGCACAAAAACCTGCGCAAGGCCAATTCCAAAACCCAATCATTGCAGGGTTTTATCCTGACCCGAGTATTACCCGCGCAGGTGATGATTACTATTTGGTGACCTCTTCTTTTTCCTATTCACCCGGTGTACCGATTTTTCACAGCAAGGATTTGGTCAACTGGAAATCTCTCGGCCATGTATTGGTTACCCCCAAACAATTGCCGCTATATAAGCAACAAACATCGCGAGGCATTTACGCACCGACTATTCGCTACCACGATGGAACATTTTATTTGATCACCACACTGGTGGATGTGCGCGGCAATTTTATTGTCACAGCCAAGAATCCCGCTGGCCCCTGGTCTGACCCGATTTTATTGCCGGAAGTGGGCGGCATAGATCCGGATATTTTTTTCGATGACGATGGGCGCGTGTATATCGTCCACAATGATGCACCTGTCGGTGAGCCCCTCTATGAAGGTCATCGCGCGATTTGGCTGTGGGAATTTGATCCTAAAACAAAAAAAGTGATCAAAGAATCGCGCCGATTGATTGTGAATGGCGGCACCGATCTGGCCAAAAAGCCGGTATGGATTGAAGCACCGCATATCTACAAAATTAACGGTTGGTATTACTTGCTCTGTGCAGAAGGCGGTACGGGTTACGAGCATAGTCAGGTTGCGTTTCGCACCAAAGATTTAACCAAACCTTTTGAGCCCTACACAGGCAATCCGATCCTGACCCAACGCGATTTGGATATTAATCGCCCCAACCCCATCACCACCGCTGGTCATGCCGATTTAATCCAAACCAAAGAAGGTGAATGGTGGGCAGTATTTTTAGCGACGCGTGCTTACGATAAAACTGCCTACAATACTGGACGCGAAACTTTTTTATTGCCGGTTAGCTGGAAAAATGAATGGCCGATTATTTTAGAGCAAGGCAAAGAAATACCCTACCAACTTAATTCACCAAAAATATCAGCCATTACCAAAAACGCAGAACCTACTACAGGCAATTTTATCTGGCAGGATAATTTTTCAGGCAAAGCGTTACAACATCAGTGGGTCAGCTTGCGCACTGCAGACTCGCCATTTTATACATTGAAAAATAACCGCATCCAATTGCAGGCATTAAATGTAGGTCTGGACGAACTGGAACAGCCCGCATTTCTTGGGCGTCGCCAGCAACATACACGTTTTAGTGCAAGTACCCAATTGGATATACCAGCAGAAAAAACTTCCGCTGGCATAGTCGCCCTACAAAGCGAGACAGCACATTATTATTTCGGAGCAACGACCATTAATGGCAAAACTCAATTGTTTATTGAGCAAGCCAATAAAGGCGTGCCGAAAATTATCCATACAGTTTCTCCCGCTGACATTGGCAAGCGATTAACCTTTGTTATCGAAGGCAATGCAGGAAAGATCAGCTTTTATTACGTAAATAAAGACAGCAATAAAAAAGCAGTGCTTGAAAATGCTGATGCAAAAATCCTGAGCACTGAAGTCGCGGGCGGTTTTGTCGGGACATTGTTAGGGATCCACGCGAGGGCAGAATAATGCACAGACTTTTTTTCTTCTGGGCTTTTTTATTGCTTGCACCCACCTGCCTCGCACTGGGCGAGGCATCCTGGCTCGTGAAAAGTGCCAGCAAAAACCTGATATTAGTCGATAAAAATACCAGCGCCGATTTGATTATCGATGCCGGTGAATTCCCAGGTGTCTTGCGCGCCGCTAAAAACCTGCAAATGGATATTGAAAAAGTCAGCGGTAAGAAACTGACACTCAGCAACGCGATTAGCAACAACAATAATCCACTAGTAATTGTTGGCACCCTGGGAAAAAGCAAAATTCTTGATCAACTTATCGCTGCTAAAAAAATCGACGTAAGCAAAATACGCGATCAATGGGATGCCTACCAGGTAGCTGTTATCGAGGAGCCCTTTCCACAGGTAAAGCGCGCACTGGTCATAGTCGGAGCCAATAAACGCGGCACTATGTATGGCATTTACAGCCTAAGCGAACAGATAGGCGTATCGCCCTGGTACTGGTGGGCCGATGTGCCAGTGAAAAAACAATCTGCTTTATATATCGATAAGAAACTGCAGCTTACCGAAATCCCCAAAGTGAAATATCGCGGGATGTTCCTGAATGATGAAGCCCCGGCACTTACCAATTGGGTCATCGAAAAATACGGCAACTACAACGCCCAATTTTATGAAAAAGTATTTGAATTACTCCTGCGTCTGAAAGCCAATTTTTTATGGCCAGCGATGTGGAACAACGCCTTTGCCGATGATGATCCGCACAATATGATCCTTGCCGATGAATATGGAATCGTGATGAGTACCTCGCACCACGAGCCGATGATGCGCGCCGATAAGGAATGGAATCGCTATGGCAAAGGCCCTTGGGAGTATTCAAAAAATCCGGAAAATTTATATAACTTCTGGGTCGATGGCGCCAAGCGCAATAAACCCTACGAAAGTATTTACACCCTTGGTATGCGCGGCCAGCAAGATGAGCCCATGAGCGAAGGTGAAAATATCGATTTACTCGAAAAAATTGTTAACGACCAACGCAAAATTCTCGGTGATGTTTTTGGTAAAAACCAGCTCACACAAGTGCCACAAGTGTGGGCACTGTATAAAGAGGTGCAAGGGTTTTATGAGCGTGGTATGCGCGTACCTGACGATGTAATTTTGCTCTGGTGCGATGACAACTGGGGCAATATCCGCAGACTGCCCACACCCGAAGAGCGAAAGCGCGCGGGCGGTGCAGGTGTTTATTATCACTTTGATTATGTCGGCGGGCCGCGTTCCTATCGCTGGATTAATACCGTTTCCATCGCCAAAATTTGGGAGCAGATGCACTTGGCTTACACTTATGAAGCCAACCAGATCTGGATTGTAAATGTGGGCGATTTAAAACCCATGGAATATCCAATTGAGTTCTTCCTCAATATGGCCTGGAATCCGGAAGCCTGGCCGAAAGAACGTATTCCTGAATTTGCAACTCTCTGGGCTGAGCGCGAATTTGGTAAAGAGCACGCTCAGGAAATTGCCGCGATTATGACGGGCTACACACGCCACAATTTGCGCCGCAAACCCGAGCTGCAAGAAGCCAATATTTACAGCCAATTAAATTACGACGAAGCAAATCGTGTGGCCGCGGAAATAAAATCCTACGCTGCGCGTGCTGAAAAAATTTATGCTCAATTGCCCACAGAAAAACGCGATGCGTTTTATCAACTGGTGCTATTCCCTGCAAAGGCGAGTGCGATTATTACCGGGCTGTACGATGCACAGGCAAAGAACCATCTTTATGCACAACAAGCGCGCGCCAACACCAATGACTACGCCGATAAAGTGCGCGAATTATTTGCCGCAGATGCAGCGCTCGAACAGGAATACCACCAGTTAAATAGCGGCAAGTGGAATCATTTTATGTCACAGCCCCATATCGGCTACAGCAACTGGAATAACCCGCCGGAGGATACATTGCCGGTGACCCATCACTATGAACCGCATAAAGGTGCCGAAATGGGGATAGCAGTTGAAGGTATAGCGGCTGCATGGCCAAGCCCGGGTAACTATCAATTGGGGCGTTTTGATCCGCTCGGCAAACAACAAAGAACCATTGAAGTGTTCAATAAAGGTAAAGAATCGTTCACAGCTACTGCCAAAGTGAGTGCACCTTGGATTATACTAAATCATACTAGTGTACAAGTTGATGTTGCTGCTGCATTTTTGGTTTCCATCGATTGGGACAAAGTCCCTGATGTTAAGGGCGAGGTGACCGGGTCGGTACAGATAATCGGAACTGGCTGGGGTGGCGCAAGCATTGCAGTAAAGGCAATAAAACCGCAACTGGATAAGCGCGCGCTGAAAGGTTTTGTGGAGGCCGATGGCTATATCGCCATTGAAGCCGAGCACTTCCAACGCCAGGGTAACAACCGTGAATTGCGCTGGGAAAAAATCCCCGAACACGGGCGCACCTTGTCATCCATGTCGGTTTACCCGATTACCGACAAAAGCTTTAGCAATGTAACGAGAGCACCCTATCTTGAATACGATTTTTATAGCCAGAGCAGCGGCGAGCTCAAGATAGAGGGATTATTCGCACCCAGCTGGCCATTAATGCCCGGGCGCGGTTTGCGTTACGCAGTTGCGATTGATAGCGAGCCTGCGCAAATTGTGGACCTGACCGCTGATATGAGCGCACCGGCATGGGAAGAAAGTGTGCGCAGTGACGTACGCCGCAGCATTACCAAACATAGGATCGATAAATCCGGCGCACATAGATTGCGAATTTACAGCCTTGACCCCGGCGTAACCTTGCAAAAAATTCTGATTGATACCGGCGGACTTTTGCCCAGCTATTTGGGGCCAGAGGAGAGCCGACGATATTAAAACTTTTTAATAACCACCAGCAGTAGAGATGCCGTTGAATGAAAATTGTTGATGCGAAAGTGATTGTCACCTGCCCCGGCAGAAATTTTGTCACACTCAAGATTACTACTGATCAAGGAATTTATGGCATCGGCGATGCGACTCTCAACGGCCGCGAAAAAAGTGTGGTCTCTTATCTGGAGGATTATTTAATCCCCGCGCTTATTGGTCGCGACCCGCAACAAATTGAAGACATCTGGCAATTTTTTTATCGCGGCGCCTATTGGCGTCGCGGGCCAGTGGGCATGACGGCACTTGCAGCAATTGATGTAGCACTCTGGGACATTAAAGCCAAACTGGCGAATATGCCACTCTATCAATTGCTCGGCGGAAAAAGCCGCGAGCGCATCCTGACTTACACCCACGCCAACGGCAAAGATCTGGATTCCACGTTGGATGCGGTGCGCAAAGCGAAAGAAAAAGGCTATCAAGCGATTCGCGTACAGTGCGGTATTCCGGGCATCGAAAAAACCTACGGCGTTGCCAAAAGCGAAAAAAGTTATGAGCCTGCGGATTCGGATTTGCCGTCCACAGAAGTTTGGTCAACCGAAAAATATTTGAATTTTATCCCCGAAGTATTTGCACAAGTGCGCAAAGAATTTGGCAGCGAGATTCATCTGCTGCACGATGTGCATCATCGCTTAACACCGATTGAAGCCGCGCGCTTGGGTAAAGATTTGGAACCCTATCGCCTGTTCTGGATGGAAGATGCAGTACCTGCAGAAAATCAGGAATCGTTTAAATTAATTCGCCAGCACACCACTACGCCCCTCGCGGTGGGCGAAGTATTTAATTCAATTCACGACTGCCGCGAACTTATTCAGAACCAACTGATTGATTACATCCGCACCACGATTGTTCACGCTGGCGGTATTAGCCACGTGCGACGCATCGCCGATTTTGCCAGCCTGTTTCATGTGCGCACCGGCTTCCACGGCGCAACGGATTTATCGCCTGTATGCATGGGCGCCGCACTGCATTTTGATTATTGGGTCCCCAACTTTGGTATTCAGGAACATATGGCGCACAGCGCGCAAATGGATGAAGTTTTCCCACACGCCTATCAATTCGAGCGCGGCTTTTTTACACCGGGTGACACACCCGGTCACGGTGTAGACATCGATGAAAAACTCGCCGCGAAATATCCCTACAAGCGTGCGTGCCTGCCTGTGAATCGGTTGGAAGACGGAACCCTCTGGCACTGGTAAGATCCGGGTTGGCAAGATAACAACGACACAACCCATAACGAGACAATAACTATGACAAACCAACACCAATTCCTGACCGCCAGTGTTATCGCTGGCAGCCTGCTAATCGCAGGCTGCCAGGACAAATCCGCTCCGGCCGATACCGCAGCAACATCGACAGCCGCAAGCTCAATCGCAGCTGCGCCTGCGCCTACACCGGCTGACCCAGCGTTATTTATCAGCCAGCCGCTGGTCACCGACATCTACACGGCCGACCCATCAGCGCGCGTGTTCAACGGCAAAATTTATATTTATCCATCGCATGATATTGAAACCGGTGTCACCACCGATGGCGAGGGCGATAAATTCGATATGAAAGACTATCGCGTGCTGTCCTATGATCCGGCCACAGGCGCAACTATCGACCACGGCGAAGCGCTGAATCTAAAAGACGTACCCTGGGCCAGCCGCCAACTCTGGGCACCCGACGCAGCAGAAAAAGACGGTAAATTCTTTTTGTATTTCCCGGCGAAAAACAAAGAAGGAATATTCCAAATGGGTGTCGCCACCAGCGATTCACCCACCGGCCCGTTCAAAGCAGAACCAGAACCTATCAAAGGCAGCTTTAGTATCGACCCAACTGTATTTAAAGATGACGACGGCGCTCACTACATGGTTTTCGGCGGCATCTGGGGCGGACAATTGCAGCGCTGGGCGAGCGGCAGTTACGTCGCTGAAGACAAATACCCCGCCAGCAATGAGCCGGCACTCAGCCCTAAAATCGCCAAGTTGAGCGATGACATGTTGCAATTCTCAGAGCCACCCAAGGATATTCAAATCCTCGATGGCGCTGGCGTCCCCCTGCTCGGCACCGACACCAATCGCCGCTTTTTTGAAGGCGCCTGGGTTCACAAATTCAACGGCAAATATTATTTGTCCTACTCCACCGGCGACACCCACTTTATCGCCTACGCCATTGCCGACAACCTCTACGGCCCCTACACCCACAAAGGCATAGTGCTCACCCCCGTATTCGGCTGGACCAACCACCACTCCATAGTGCAACACAACGACAAGTGGTATTTGTTCTACCACGACTCACAACTCTCTGGCGGTCAAACCCATTTGCGCAATGTGAAAGTGACAGAACTAACGCACAATGACGATGGCACAATCAACACCATTGACACTTACCTCGACTAGACCTGCATGTAATAACGGTAAAATTAAAAAAGCCCCGGTCAGCGCACAGCTCTCGGGGGCTTTTATTTTCATAGGGAAATTGACTTTTATCTGGCTTGAGTGAATATTGTTTGCGCGCCATTAATCATTTTATTCGTGGTGTATTAAACCCCAATAATAACTATCCCGCGAGATCACCCCCATGCACAACTTCATCACCAAGCTGCTGAAACTATTGCCCGCAATCACCAGCATCTGCCTGATTGCACCGCTGAACAGCCATGCGCAAAACACACTAAATCCCAATTATTTTTATCTGGTTAAAGGTGAATTAATCGGTCGTAGTATTTCACTGGGCGACCCCAGCAACTGGTCTACGATGATACAAGGGCGAGAAGGCCAATCAGCCGGAGAGAAAATCAAAGTTGCCCCCATCGACTTCAAAGCTTCTGGTGACGCCATCCAACTTACCTGGGCGCCGCGCAAAAAAGTTGTCGGTAATTTCGGTCTCTATGGCAACGCCATCGACTTATCTAAATTTAAAGATGCAGCTTCACTGACAATCGATATGCGTGTCGATGTAAAACCAGACAAAGACGTGAAAATTGGACTGGATTGTGGCTACCCCTGCCGCGCGGATATCACCATTAATGGCATGATAAAAAAAATGCCCAAGGGCGAGTGGTTCTCGTTGCCGCTACCGCTCAATTGTTTCAAAAGTGACAACTTTGATTTAAGCAAAATTACCGGCCCTTTTACCATTGCAACTGATGGCAAATTCACCGTGAGTATCACCAATATTCGTTTGGAAAAATTACCGGAAGGGGACAAGGGTTGCGCGGTGCAACCCTGATTCTTTTAGCAGGATGAAATGATTAAGCCTTGGCGAAGTTGTTGATATTAAACTCTTCGCCGTGCGCCTGCTTGTCAGCGTGATAAGACGACCTAACAAGCGGGCCACAGGCAGCGTGTTTGAAACCCATTTCTTCAGCGAGTTTGGTGTACTCGGCAAATTCATCGGGGTGCACGTAGCGCTCTACGGGCAAGTGATCTTTGGATGGCTGCAAATATTGGCCGATGGTGAGCATGTCGATATCGTGCTCACGCATGTGCTTCATCACTTCGATAATTTCTTCTTTTGTTTCGCCAAGGCCAACCATCAAACCCGATTTGGTCAATACATCGGGGCGACGCGCCTTGTATTGCTTGAGCAATTGCAGCGACCATTCGTAGTTCGCACCGGGACGCGCCTGACGATATAAACGCGAGACAGTTTCCATATTGTGGTTGAATACATCGGGCGCTTCTTTTTCAAGAATATCCAATGCGATTTCCATGCGACCGCGGAAATCCGGCACCAAGACTTCTACTTGTAATTTAGGGCTGAGTTCGCGCGCTTCGCGGATACAGTCGGCAAAATGTTGTGCACCACCGTCGCGCAGGTCATCGCGGTCTACTGACGTGATCACCACATATTTCAAACGCATTTCGGCAATGGCTTCAGCGAGTTTGCGCGGCTCCTGCTCGTCGAGCGGATTGGGTTTGCCGTGGCCAACATCGCAGAAGGGGCAGCGACGGGTGCAGATATCGCCCATGATCATAAAGGTCGCGGTGCCACCACTGAAACATTCACCCAAATTCGGGCAGTTAGCTTCTTCACACACGGACGATAATTTATTTTTGCGCAAAATCGATTTAATGCGATCCACTTCAGGCGATGCGGGAATACGCACGCGAATCCAATCGGGTTTACGTTGGATTTCTTCGCGGTCGCTGGCGATAACTTTTACCGGAATGCGCTCGACCTTGTCGGCATCGCGCAGTTTTTCGCCCTGCTTGTAACGCTCGGTGCGTTTGACCGGTTGCAGTTCGGGTACGAAGGTAGATACGGGTGGCAGATCAGACATAAGAAGCTCTTTGCTTTTTCGACCTCATTGGAGGCACAGAGGGAGTCGGGTAAGGGATTGTGCGACCGTGCGCCACCATGGATGGTGGTGCCGAGCCTCCAGGGATGGATTTACGGCGTGTCGCACTAGCCCTTGCCCGGCTCCCGACCAGATTCGATGGCGCGCATTGTACAGGTTTCATAGCCCAATTTCCGCGCAAATTCTGCGACAAGTTGGGTTTGTACATCCTCCAGAGCGGGGGGATTGGGCAATAAGTCTTTCATCTGCGTCATCGCCAAGCCTTGATAACCACAGGGATTAATCCGCTGAAAGGGGGCAAGATCCATCGCCACGTTCAGCGCCAAGCCATGAAAACTGCAGCCACGGCGCACGCGCAACCCGAGCGAGGCGATCTTGTCGCCATTGACGTAAACGCCGGGAGCATCCGGCTTGGCCGCCGACTCAATCCCGTAATGCGTTAAGGTCGCGACAATAGTTTGCTCGATTGAAGTCACCAGCTCGCGCACCCCGATCTTCAAGCGGCGCAAATCGAGAAGTGGATAAGCCACCAACTGACCAGGCCCGTGGTAAGTCACCTGCCCACCGCGATCACTTTGCACTACTGGAATATCGCCGGGGAACAACAAGTGCTCCGCCTTGCCCGCCTGCCCTTGGGTAAAGACGGGAGGATGCTCAACCAACCACAGTTGGTCGATGGTCTCGGGCGTACGCTGGTTGGTGAAGTCGGTCATAGCTTGCCAGCTGGTTTGGTAATCCTGCAGGCCGAGGTTGATCACCTCCAAAACGCGAGCTGACGACAATTTACATCACCATCTTGATATTGGTATTAACACGCAAATCCTCGTGGATTGCGGTCAACTGTTCAACACCGGTAGCGGTGATCCACACAGTCACTGAGTGATACCGACCTTTGCTGCTTTCGCGCACAGTGATGCGCTCTTGATCGAAACCCGGCGCATGGCGCTCCATGATCTCAACCACGTAGGTATGCAATTCAGGCCCGGCTTCACCCAATACTTTGATGGGATAGTTTTCGCAGGGGAATTCGATTTTGGGGGGTTGTTGTTGGGACATAAATCAGTACTCGCTGTAGATAAACGCCAGTATAAAGCTTTAACAGCTCAAATAAAAAACGCCCCCTAGGGGGGCGTTTTGAAACGACATTAATTCATTCTCCGCTACTTATTACTTAGCTGAATTTTATTGCCGGTAACAGGATCTACGACGTATACAACTGGGCCGCCATTTAAATCCTCAACCAAGTAAAGAAGCCCCTTGGTATCATCAAAGGCGATTCGTGTTGATCCCGTAAAAATCGCCAATCGGGTGCGATAACCGGTAGTTAGGTCAACCGTGAATAAATCATCGTTCCCATCGACCAGATAGATTGAGTTGCGTGCAGAATCTACAACCATTCCTTTGAGCATGTTTTTAATACCAGTGCCCTGAAAAAAATCAAAACTGTTAGACAACAATGAAGAACTCGGGGTGACGCTTAATAAAGTATCTACAACGACATTATCGCCAACGAGGTTAGGCGCCCAATAAAGACGTCCAGAGGACTGGGAATTACCCGGGAGGTAGGCAATTGTTGCGGGAGCATCAACCGGAACCGTCTGCAAACTAGCATCGGCAACTGTAGACCGATTTCCGTTGGCAACAGTGACTTCAACCAGACGACTTGCGTTAACATCAGCGACATAGAGCGAATCAGAGTTGCGCCCCAACGCAAGCGAAGTGGGGTACTGTATGGTCGCACCTGATCCACGTGTGTTGTCGGACACTAATCGACGCGTGCCGTTTACCGGGTGAATACTGATAATTTTGGGAGTTCCAACTGCCGGTGCAGTCGCTGCATACACCATCTTACCTATTGGATCGTAAGCCATAGTGGTTAACGCAGAGTCATTCAATCCTTGTGAGGTTTTATCAAAACTCGATATAGGCTGACTACGATTGCCATTACTCAAGTCGACGGAAAGCAGCGTCACATCCTCCAGAAGGAAGCCGGAAGTCAACACGTACAATTTATTTAATGCACTATCAATACCTATACCGACAGTTTCATCCCAGTCATCTCCACTACCCACGCTAAAGCCTGTCTGATTGAGCGTACGAGATTGGGAGGTTTTACGCCCGAAACTATCTAACGCCTCCACTGTTACCGTAAAAGTGTCGCCAGCAGAGACTGTGATATTTTCAAGGCGCCAATTACCAACCGCATCAACAACTGCATTGAGTGGTCCGGTGCCAGCGTCAACGGTAACGCTCGCAAGAGTGCCATCTACTGCGCTCGCGCTACCAAAGGCAGAAATTGTGTTTTTTCCGTAAATGCCAAATGCGCTTGGAAAATGAATAGCCAGTCGAGGAGCACCTCCAGCCGCTACAGACACAGTTATCTGATCCTTGGCGACTGCACCGTCATTATCTTCGACCGTCAGTTCAAATATCAGCGCCACAGATACGTCAGTAGTCGGCGCGACAAAATTTGCTTCTGCAGACGATGCATTATTGATTGTTACTGTCGGCCCCGATATCTGCTTCCATTGATATTTCACTACCTGCCCATCTTCATCCGATGCAACCCCCGTCAGAGTTAAAGGTAGATCGGCATTACTCGATATATCAGCACCTGCATCAACAACAGGTTTTTTATTAAGCCTGTTAACCGTTATGGTAAGGGTGTCCTCAGCAGTTTTCCCCGCTGCATTGGTTATTTTTAATTGATAAACAATTTTTACATTAGCCTCAATGCCAACGTCAGGGGCGATAAAAAAAGCCTTACCAGAGGTAGTATCGTTAGTTGAAAGCGCAACGCTCGCGCCTTCCATTTTAGTCCACTGAATCTTTACAACATCGGTAGAGACCGTTGATGTCCCAGTTACCTCCAAGGCACCATTACCCAAACTAAATCCGTTGGCACCAACCAAGGTAACTCCTGGATCCAGCTCAACCCTGTCACCTGCATTGACAGTGCGATCTGGACCGGCGTTGGCCGTCAGTTGCGCACCTATTGAAGAACTACTTGCTGCTGGTGGAGTTCCACCGCCACCGCCCCCGCCACATGCTGACAACAGCATAAACGTCGCCATCACCACAATCCCTTTGGATATCGTCCGGGATCCACATCCGTTAAACACTCCTAACATCTTACTTTCCTCAGTATTAAGTTAATTTTACTGTTACATAGGTCACACAAAATGGCGCGAAATAATACATGGCTTAAGCAAGAGGGTAGAAATACTTTTCTGGAATATCATTTGACGAACTTCAAGCAGCATCTCCGATAGGAAAATTTTCTATTCATAAATAGCCTTATCCGCTATTCTCGCCAATTACCAAACACCCCAGAAAATATAATTTAAGCGACATAATCCGGCATCACGCCAGACTCGTCGCAGCATAAGGACAGTTGGATTTGTTACTCGATACCCGCCAATCACTTGAAACCCCGGAAGGCGCCCTGCTCCCACTGACACCCGCTGGCTTTGGCGTGCGAGTACTGGCGCAATTGCTGGATATCCTGATCCGCTACGGCATAGTCACCGTGATTTTTATCGCCCTGTCCCTGCTTGGGCGCATGGGTACCGGCATAGCGCTGATACTCGCGTTTTTGCTCGAATGGTTTTATCCCGTCTTCTTTGAAGTTACCCGCCAGGGCCGCACCCCCGGTAAAAAATGGATGGGCATTCGCGTAGTTAACGACGATGGCACACCCATCACCTTCGGCCCCTCGCTGTTGCGCAATTTATTACGCTTTGTCGATTTCCTGCCCATGCTCTACCTCACCGGTATTGTCGCCAGCCTGTGCAACCGCCAATTCAAACGTTTGGGCGATTTGGCCGCTGGCAGCATGGTGATTTACGAGGCGCCGCCTGCGCGTGAACCCAGTTTTGAAGTGCGCGGTCAGTTGCCAGTGCCCGCCGACTTTTCCACCGACGAACAGCGCGCCCTGCTCGCATTTGCCGAGCGCAGTAAATATTTATCGGCCGAGCGCCGAAGTGAATTGGCAACAATTCTTTTACCCGTTATCGGCAGCAAAGATCCGGTGATTGCCATCAAACAAATGGCCAACACTATGGTTGGCAAGCAGTAAGGACGATGACATGAAACAAGGACAATTCGAACAACTCTACCAACCACTCTGGCATGTGATGGAGCTGGAAATTATCGAGCTGGAAAAACCCGACGGCCGCCTCAAGGGCAGTGAACTGGCGAGTTTTGCCAGCCGCTATCGTCGCCTCTGCCATTTCCACGCGCTCGCAAAAGATCGCCACTACTCCAGTCATTTGGTGGATAAACTCGGCGATTTAGTCGTGCGCGGCCACCAGCAGTTGTATCGCCGCAAACAACCCTTTATGCAGCAATTCACCAGTTTTATTGTGGCGGGATTTCCGCGCTTGGTGCGCGAGCAACAACGCTACGTTTGGTGGGCAACTGCATTACTTTACGTTCCGGGGCTGCTGATGTTTTTGGCAATCCTGTGGCAGCCGGATTTGGTCTACACGGTCACCGCGCCCGAACAAGTCAGTTCATTTGAAAGCATGTACGATCCGGAAAATCGCACGCTCGGCAGCGCGCGGGAATCCGACACCAATGTGCAGATGTTTGGTTTTTATATCAGCAACAATATCAGCGTTGCGTTCCGCACCTTTGCATCGGGAATTGTATTTGGTGTCGGCTCGATTTTTTTTCTCGTTTACAACGGCTTGTTAATGGGCGCAGTCGCTGGGCATTTGACCAACGCCGAATTCACGCAAACTTTTTTTACCTTTGTCGTCGGTCACGGCAGTTTTGAATTGACGGCTATTTGCATCGCCGGTGCCGCGGGTTTAAAACTCGGCTACGCATTGCTGGCACCAGGCAACCTCACGCGCAAAGAATCGCTCAAACGCGCCAGCCTCATCGCCATCCAACTGGTGTATGGTGTGATTATCATGCTAGTGATCGCCGCTTTTATCGAAGCTTTTTGGTCGTCCAATAACATCCTTATGCCCTGGCAAAAATATTTGGTCGGCGGATTTTTGTGGGCGCTGGTGATTGGCTACCTGGTTTTCAGCGGGCGCAGTTTGCGTGGTGAGCGAGGTCAGGGATGAATCTGGATCAAGTCACATTGGAAATTCGCCCGCGCAGTGCATGGGAAGCGGTTGACCTCGGTTTGTTGATGGCCAAACGCTGGTGGCTGCCGATGATAAAAATCTGGCTGCTGGTGAGTTTTCCCTTTTTTATATTTACGCTGCTGATTCCCGACAATTGGTTTTGGGTGGGAGCACTCTTTATGTGGTGGCTCAAACCAGTTTTGGAACGCCCGCTATTACATATCCTCAGCCACGCGGTATTTAATGACCTGCCGGATACACGCAGCACCTTCAAATTATTTCCATCGCTCGCCTTGAAGCAAATTTTTTCCAGCCTGACATGGAGAAGACTCAGTCCAACCCGCAGTATGGATTTACCGGTCTTGCAACTGGAAGGATTAAGTGGTGCCCGCCGTCAGGATCGTTTGGGAGTATTGCATCGCGAAGATTCATCGCCTGCCAGCTGGATGAGTTTTATGGGGCTCGCGTTGGAAATATTTTTATGGATCGGCATTATCAGTTTTATCTGGGCGCTGATCCCGCGTGAAATTGATATCGAATGGGCGAATTTCTTTTTTGATCAGGAATCTTCCAACTTGCATCTGCTGCAATTATCCATCTGGTATCTCGCACTCAGCCTCACAGCGCCCTTTTATGTCGCCTGTGGATTTGCACTCTATTTAAATCGCCGCATTAAATTAGAGGCTTGGGATATTGATATTGCTTTCCGCCGCATTGCCAACAAACGCAGCAAGGTTAACATTCTGCCCTCATTACTTTTGACGCTGGCGCTTGGGCTAAGTATTTTTGCCTTCGATGCGCAGCGCATCGCCTATGCTGATGAACAATTGCCGGCGGTAGCGGAATCTGTAGAAACCAGTGAGGAATACTCCGGCGAAGCAGTGATCGATAAACCGCTCGGTGAATTCACTGAAATTGATCGCAACCAGGCGCAGGAATCCATCAAAGCCGTATTGCAACAAACTGAATTCAGCCGCAAGGAAATGCAGCGCACATTGAAATTCGATGAACCAGAAGAGGATGAAGAAACATCAACTTTCTGGAAAAAGTTTTTTAAATTTCTGGCCAATTTTGAAGGGTTTGTCGCCGCCGCCAGTTTACTGGAGATACTCTTATGGCTCGCCGTACTTGCCTTGATCGGTTTTGTTTTTTATCGCTATCGTCATTGGCTGGCCGCGCAGTTTGTACGGATTAAACCTACACCCGCTCCCAAAGCAAAACCGGTAACCCTGTTCGGGATGGATGTGACCCGCGAATCCCTGCCGGAAGATATCAGTACCAATGCACTCAAACTTCTGCAAGCAGGCGATATGCGCGCAGCACTCGCCCTGCTCTATCGCGCCAGCTTGTTTCATTTGGTTCATAGCGGCGTGGATATTCACGATGGCCATACCGAGCGCGAATGCGCTGAACTAATGCGTGAATATTTTGCAAAGAATAGCGCTGCGCAAACACGCGTTGCTTATTTTGTTGCGCTTACCCGTGAATGGCAGCGGCTGGCCTATGGCCATTTATTGCCTACGGCAGAGAAGGCGCAATATTTATGTGTGAATTGGAATAGCTGCTGGCTACAGCAAAGCAACAACGCAAACACACAGGGAGCTGCCGAGTGAGTGACGCAAAAAAATCGCTAACCCCTATGCAGCGCGGATTGATAATCGGTGCGTTGGCTACTGTCTTGGCCGGCTTGGGCTATTGGTGGTACACCACACTGGAGTGGGAAGAGAATGAAATCGATCTAGGCTATTCAAAAGAAGCGCGCCAAAACGATTTTCTTGCCGCTGAAATTTTCTTGCGTAAACAGGGCGTGCAAGCCACTACAGTAAAAAACCTGAGCCTGTTGGATAAACATTCCTGGCGCAACCTCAAACTGGGTGCACAAGACACCATTGTGATTATCAACGGCTATAAAACGCTGACTCAGGAACGTTACGACTCGCTCTATGAATGGGTGGAAGCGGGCGGCACCCTGATTACCTCAACACAAAATCCGTTTATCGGCACCCACACCAGTGAAGAAGATTTGTTGCTCAACGATTTTAATATCGAGCTGGAACCAGAAGAAACTGATGCTGACACCCGTGACCTGCTGGAGAAGCTTGCAGACGGTTTTGACGAGGAAACTGACGAATCCGATGATGAAAATTCTGATACAGAAAAAGCGGATGACAAGCAGGACACATCTCTTGAAAAACCACCAACTGAAGATACAGAAGAAAAAACACTAGCAGAAAAATCGAGCGATAAAAAAACCAACAAGAAAAATGGGAAAGCCAAAAAAGACGAAAAACCGGAAAACTATTATCGCTGTAGCATGAAAGAAACACCTACCGCAATTGAGTTTGCCGACGAAGAAAAACCATTGAATTTTGATTTCAGTCGCCGCAGCCAATTTATCTATTATGCCTATATCGCGCACGACGATGCAGAGGAAGATACAGAGAGCAGTGAAACACCATCAGAAGAAGACCTCACCGTTGAGGTTGAGGAAGATACTGAAGCTGTAGATGCAGAAGAAACGGATGAGGAAGATCATCACTACGATGAAAAACGTGAGCACCTGCTCTACTTTGATATAGGGGAAGGCTCAGTCACCATCACCAGTGACAACACTATTTGGGCAAACCAGCGCATTGACTGTCACGACCACGCCTATGGGTTATGGCGGTTGGTAAATCCAGATGGCCGTGTATGGTTTTTAATTAATCAGGATGCCCCATCGCTCGCCGCGATTTTATGGCGCAATGCCAGCTACGGTGTCATCGCCGGAATGATTGCACTGGTTTTGTGGCTCTGGGCACTCAGCGTGCGTTTTGGTCCGGTATTGGTTATTGAACAAAGCGGGCGCCGCAGCCTTGCCGAACATATTTATGCCAGCGCCATGCTGCTCTGGCGCAAACAGCAGCACCCGCAACTACTCAATGTATTGCGCAAAGAAATTCTGGAGCGGTTGGATGAGCAGCATCCCAATCTGGATCAAGCATCAGGTGAACAGCGCCTTGAATTTTTACACCAACTAACCGGCATTGCCCAAGCCGATATTAAACAAGCTCTTTTCGCCGACGGCCTGCACCATCCCCAGGAATTTGCCGCAGCGATTGCACATTTGCAAACTATCAGAAAGCAACTTTCAGGAAGCAATTATGACTGAGTCAATTAGCAACAACGACAGCATTGAAACCAACAAAGCAACGGACGCCGATGAGAGTTTGCAAAATCGTTTGCAGCAGGCAAGTACCGTTGCCAACAATTTACTGAATGAAATTAAAAAAGTCTTGATTGGCCAAGATGCTGTAATCGAACAAGTATTGATTGCTCTGATCGCACGCGGCCACGTATTAATTGAAGGTGTACCCGGACTGGGTAAAACGCTCTTGGTACGCAGCCTTGCCAAATGTTTTGGCGGGCAATTTTCACGCGTGCAATTTACGCCCGATTTAATGCCCAGCGATGTCACTGGCCATGCGATGTTTAATATGGCCAAACAAGAATTTGAAATCCGCAAAGGTCCTGCATTTACTAATTTATTACTCGCTGACGAAATCAACCGCGCGCCCGCAAAAACCCAAGCGGCATTGCTTGAGGTAATGCAAGAAGGACAAATCACTATTGAAGGCGAATCATTCAAAACCGGTGAACCTTTTATGGTGCTCGCAACACAAAACCCGATAGAGCAGGAAGGTACTTATCCGCTGCCGGAAGCAGAACTTGATCGCTTTATGTTGAAGGTGATTATTGATTACCCAAGTGAGAGCGATGAGCAATTTATGTTGCGCCAGGTAACTTCACAATCACAAGGCGGTTTTGGTCTGGAGCATATCCGCACATTATTAAAACCAGCACATGTGTTAAGCCTGCAAAAAATTGCCGAGCAAATAACCGTAGACGAACAAATTTTGCAATACGTAGTAAAACTGGTTCGCGCTACACGCAGCTGGTCTGGTATTTCACGCGGCGCTGGCCCCCGCGCTTGTATCGCCCTGCTCTCTGCAGCCCGCGCATATGCTCTGCTCAACAATAATTCGTTTGTAACACCGGATGATGTGAAAAAAATGTTTATCCCGGCACTGCGTCACCGGATTTTGTTATCACCGGAATTGGCGATTGAAGGCATCGCTGCCGAGCGGATTCTGCATAATATTTTGTTGCAGGTTGAAGCTCCGAGACATTGATTCCCTTACTGAAAAAAATATTATGCGCAGAACATGGATTCCCAGTACACGTTTGATAACTGCCTTCGCGCTGCTTGCAGCGCTGGTATTTATCAACGCCTTTAGCGCCCATTATTTTAAATGGAGCGCCGCTGCGTATTTGCCGCAGGGATTATTTATTGCTGTAACAGTTATCGCATTACTCGACTGGCTATTATCACGCCGCTTGCCGCCGGTAGAAATTACGCGCGAATTACCCGGCAACCTTGCGGTTGATAAATGGACCGAAGTAAAACTGCGCATTCGCCATCAATTTACCGACAAGGTAAACATCCAGATTTTTGATGGCGTACCTGCAGATGCCAACTACGAAAACTTACCGCTGCGCATTGAGTTGGAACCCAACAAAATCAGCACCAACCATTACTCATTGCGTCCACTGGTGCGGGGCTCACTGCAATTGGATAAAACCCATATCCAATTTAAAAGCCCATTGGGTTTATGGCATATCCGTTATTGGGCCGGTGAGACAACTACCGCCAAAGTATTTCCGGATTTTGTCGCCATCGCCAACTACGCCATTCTCGCCACCGAAAATCACACCAGCCAAATTGGTATTAAAAGGAAACAGCGCCGTGGTGCGGGCATGGAATTTCACCAGCTGCGCGAATATCGCCAGGGCGACAGTTTGCGCCAATTGGATTGGAAAGCGACATCGCGTCGGCAGAAATTAATTGCACGCGATTATCAAGATGAACGCGACCAACAAATTGTATTGATGATCGACAGCGGCCGTCGTATGCGTGCGAAAGATGATGAACTCAGCCATTTCGACCACGCGCTCAACTCAATGCTATTGGTGAGTTACATCGCATTGCGCCAAGGCGATAACGTGAGCCTGATGAGTTTCGGCAACCAACACCGCTGGATTCCGCCACAAAAAGGAGTTGAACGAGTCAAAGTATTGCTCAACGGCATTTACGATTTGCACGCAAACCAATCCACTGCGGATTACATTACCGCCGCAGAAAAACTCGCCCGCCTCCAACCAAAACGCTCGCTGATCATTTTAGTTACCAACTCGCGCGATGAAGACAACAGCGAATTGTTGCTTGCCGTCAACCTGCTCAAGAAACGCCATCTGGTAATGGTCGCCAACATCCGCGAACAAGTGCTCGACCAACTCAATGACGCTCCAGTGCAAACTTTTGATGATTCCCTCAATTATGCCGGTGTCCGTCGTTTTTTACATGAACGTCGCGATTCCCACCGCAAACTCACTGCCGCTGGTGTTTATGCAATTGACTGCACCGCCAACGAATTAGCAGTGCGTGTCGCGAATGCGTATTTGGAAATTAAGAGTACTGGGATTTTGTAGACATACTCACAAGAATACTACCCAGCAATTCATTTCGCTAATTGTTTACCGAAAATTTAACAACAAAAGACCTAAGAATTAACACAGAAAATATGAATAATTCATTACCACTTATCGCGGACGCTTGGCGTTTTTTCAAAAACAACTTGGCTAGTATTATTGCCCTAATCATGCCATTAATAATGGCCGTTAGCACTTTTTCTGCTGCTATCGCTCACTACGCGAGAGATATTGAATACATTGAATATCTCGCCATGCTTCCATACATGTTGACATTCCCCATATACCAATGCGTATTTATTCTTTACATGTCTTCTGTAATAAGTGGTGAATTCTTACAGAGAAAACAATACTACCAACTAGCACTTAAACTTTGGCTTCCTATTGTTGGGCTTTATATTATTGCGACAATCGCGATCCTAACTGGACTTTTACTACTTATAGTCCCTGCCATTATTGTCATGATTCGTATTTCATTTTCGGAGTTTTATTGCATTCTTTATAAAAGATCACCAGTTGATGCTTTTAGATTGAGCTGGAAAGCAACTAAAGAGTATCAGGGAATAATATTCGCCGGTTTTATCATTATATGGCTCGCGACAAATGTTCCGTTTTGGTTTATTAAGAGAACCTTTTATAACATGGACTTTTGGAATCCCATCACTATCGCCCTATACCATGCAGCAGAATCACTATTTGCTATTTTATTAACAATATTCAACTTCAGAATTTTCACATTACTGCCAGAAAAACCAGATAACTAAAATCCACTCAGGATGAGTTACCTTCGAGTCTCAATGCGAATAATTATATTTTTTCAATAGCTAGCGAACTATGGAGTTAGAAAACCGACAAGCCATTATTGCAAGTAATATTGCTGACTCATTGTGCTCACTTAGATACCTGTAAATTTCCCTATAAAAAAGGCAGCCGAAGCTGCCTTATTTTTAAACCAGAAGTAATTTACTGCGGTGTTTCGGATTCAGTTGCTTCGATTACTTCTGCTTCCGCAGCATCAATCGCGTCATCTTCGATTACTTCGTCTTCTACAGATTCATATGACACACCCTCTTCGACGGTTTCCTCGCTGTAAGTGGTGTCTTCAACTGCCCCCTCTTCTGTGTATTCAGTTGGGTAAGCATCAGTTTGGGATTGGTCGTACTGGCCGCTGAAATCCTGTTGCATTGCTTGCATGTATTGGTTGTACGCTGGTAACGCGAAAGCCAAAATCAACACCAATGCCACTACAGGGAAACCAAGTGCTACAACCCAGTGCCAGGTTTTATTCGGCGGAGTTTGCAGGCCGTAATTGTTGCGGCCGGGAGTACCTTTGAAGAAGATCAAAATAATGAGCAAATAAATATTTGCAAAAGGTACTAACGCAAGCAACCACATCCAACCGGTTTTATTCAAATCATGCAAACGCTGGATCATCACGATAACGCTGAACACCAACAATCCAATATAGGCAACAGCCATAATAGGCACGCCCACCCATGGAGACACAAATGCAAACAGACCGCCACCCACAGCTAAAATTGCGTAAAAGCCTATCGCAAATAATGCACCGTGAGCCCAATAGCGCAGACGGTTAATACGTGAGGAAGGAGAGAAAAACTTGATCTCGCCAACGGCTTGATCATCAGTGGTCAATTGACCTTCGGGGGTTTGGTAGGGATTAGTAGACACAAAAAGCTCCTTGATTTGTTATTTCTGAGTAAGTTGATGTGAACATCTGAGCCGCTTCACCGCAGCACATCAACAAATCAAAACAATACCGGAGTCAACTGGAACAGCAATACCTGTATTGTCGGAATTGCTGAAGCCGATCAATTCTTAACGAACTGGAGGAGAGAGATTCAGAGGTTCCGGGAGTTGCCTGCGCACCCAAACAGAGCAACTACCAACGGATTGATTCTAGCGATCAGCTGAATAAATTGCGAAAGAATAATTTCAAATTGTCGAGTAGACGCGCAAAAAATCCGGCTTCTTCGACTGCTTGCAGCGCAACAATCGGGGTATTCACCAACAATTGGCCATCCAGCTCAACGGTGAGGTTGCCCAACTCCTGTCCGACAGCAATCGGGGCTTTAATGATTTCATTGATATGCATTTTTGCTTGCAGTGATTGCTCGCGGCCTTTGGGTAAGGTCAGCACAATATTATTAGGGATGCCGAGTGTGACTTCCTGGGTTTTACCTGCCCACACGCGCGAACTACTCACCTGCTGACCCGCTTGATAAAGTTGGGTGGTCTGGAAGTAGCGGAATCCATAAGCCAGTAATTTTTGTGTTTCGGCAGCGCGCGCACTTTCACTTTCGGTGCCCATCACCACAGCAATAAAACGGGTGTTTTCACGTTTAGACGATGCCACTAAGCAATAACCCGCTTCCTCCGTGTGGCCGGTTTTTAAGCCGTCAACAGTCTCGTCGCGGTTCAACAATAAATTGCGGTTGGGTTGACGAATGTTGTTATAGAAAAAATATTTCTCGGCGTAGATCGGATAGTGAGTTGGATGATCATTAATGATCGCACGCGCAAGCACCGCCAAATCTTTTGCCGTAGTCAAGTGACCTTCTGCCGGCCATCCAGTTGAGTTTTCAAAATGGGTATTGACCATACCCAACTGCGCTGCAGTTTGGTTCATTTTATCGACAAAGGCATCTTCATTGCCGGACACATATTCAGCGAGCGCTACGGTTGCATCGTTGCCCGATTGGATAATCACACCGCGCAATAAATCGATAACTGACACTTGTGTGCCTTCTTTTACATACATGCGTGAGCCGCCCATTTTCCAGGCTTTTACGCTGATGTTCACCATAGCATCTTCGGTGATGCGGCCTTTTTCAATTTCATCAACCACCAAATAACTGGACATCATTTTGGTGAGGCTCGCAGGAGGTAAACGCTGTTCAGAATTGCTCTCGGCCACAATGCTGCCAGTAGTAGCATCAACCAAAATAAAACCGGTCGCAGCCAATTGGGGCGCTGCAGGAATAACCACTGGCTTTTGTTCGACAACCTGTCCAGGAGTCGGCGTAGGCAAAGTGGCAGATGGAACTGGTGCAGCTGGCTGCTGTGCAAAGGTGAGGCCTGAACTGACCAGCAGGACACTGGCTAATAATTTTTTAATCATGGTGGATTAACACTCTGTAAAACGAAATAAAAAAGAAAATTTGAATTCGCGAATTGTAACAGTAAAGCAGCGGCGTGAATCAAACCTGAATCTCAAGTGCAAGCGCTACCGGATTTACTGATAAACCACATGCGCTTCAAAAATTTTAATCCGCGCTAATTGGTCGCGAGCATCTTGCAAACTTTTTGCGTCTTTAAATGGGCCAACGCGCACGCGGTGTACCTGTTTAGGTTGTGCCGCAGATTTAATGATGATCGGATAAGTCAGTTTGCTACCTACACTCGCCGCAAATTGCTGTGCAGAATCTTTTTGGCTGAATGCACCCAACTGTAAATAAGTACCCGCTGGTAATGCCGGCTCAAGATTTTTTGGCGTTTTGCTATCGGCGCGGCGCGGGATGGGCGCCGCATCACCAGGCAATGCAATTTCTACTTCGACCCTGCCAGTGCCAGTTTTATGGATACCAATGCGCTGCGCTGCGGCGTAACTCAAATCCACAATGCGTCCCTGGTGAAAAGGGCCGCGGTCATTAATACGCACAACGACGCTTTTGCCATTATCCAAATTGGTCACGCGCACGTAAGAGGGAATCGGCAAGGTTTTATGTGCACCGGTCATGGCGTACATATCGTAGCGTTCGCCATTGGACGTATTGTGTCCATTAAATTTATTGCCGTACCAGGAAGCGTAACCGCGCTCGCGATAGGAACTTTCATCTTTGATCAGGTGATAGGTTTTGCCGAGCACAGTGTAAGGATTTTTATTGCCTGCCCGGGTGCGTGTTTCATAGCGCGGCACAGCATCGGGCACGTGCGACATATCAATGTCTTCGCTTGGCCCAAAATCCTTATCGTGTTCGTAGCGGCCATCATTGGGGTTGTATGGCTCAGAGGATTTAGTGGGCTTACCGGACTTGGGTTTATTGCCTGAACAGGCCGCCAATAAAACACAGCAAATGAATACCAGTGCGATATTTCTTTTTTGTATTTTATTGGCAGAGCCAGTTCGGGGCATTGATAGCATTAGTGGGCTGCTCCCGCAGATGGTTTATCGATGTTACGCATCGCTTGTTTGATATCAAGGCTTAAATCGTACACTGCCATGGCGTACATGGGGCTGCGGTTGTAGCGGGTGATGGTGTAAAAATTCTGCAAACCGAGCCAATATTCCAAGCCATTGGCGCCATCAAATTCAAGCGCGATCGCCGGTGTGTTGCGGGCAATTTTTTTGGCGGATGCGATACCTGCTTTTTTCCATTCACTCACTTTAATACTGGGTGGTTCTACTTTATTGAAAGACTCGTTGGCCAACAGAGTATCGCGCGCTTTGGTCAACCTAGCCGGAACCACAACTGCTTTGCCGGTTTGCCATCCATGCTTTTTGAAATAGTTGGCGACACTGCCAATCGCATCGGTGGGGTTATTCCAGATATCGGTAAAACCATCACCGCTGAAATCGACAGCAAAATTGCGGTAGCTTGACGGCATAAATTGACCATAGCCCATGGCACCTGCATAAGAGCCTTTGAACTCCAGCGGATTGTGTTTTTGCTCGCGCGTGAGAATAAAATAATTCACCAATTCAGAGCGGAAAAATGGCGCGCGCGGCGGATAATCAAACGCAAGGGTGGTGAGCGCATCAATCACATACCAGCTGCCGGTATTTTTGCCGTAGTTAGTTTCCACACCGATAATCGCCACAATAATTTCGGCGGGCACACCATATTCTTTTTCGGCGCGCGTCAGTGCGGCGCGATGCTCATTCCAAAACGCAACACCATTGGTGATGCGCATAGGCACGATAAAAATCGGCCGATATTCTTTCCAGGTTTTGGATTTTTCTGCCGGGCGCGCAATCGCCTCCAAAATCGGTTGACGCTTTTCTGCCTTACTCAACCATTGAGTAATTTCCTCGGCGGTAAAGCCATGCTGCTTTACCATTTCATCGACAAAACCAGCCGCCAGTGGATGCTGACTGTAATCCGCCGCCGCAATAACACTCAGGCTTGCACCCGCTAGAATACTCAGGCATTTTTTTGAAACGCTATAACAGAAAGACAACATAAAACCTCGTTTAACGCATTTTCCTATCCACTAACCGGCGGTATATGGATCAAGACTGGGGGGTCATTACCCGTTTTTTCTCAGTGGCAATTGCCATCAACAAACCGAAACCGGCAAAGAGCGCAACAATCGCCGTGCCGCCCTGGCTGATCAGGGGTAAGGGTACACCGACCACCGGCACTATGCCTGACACCATACCCATATTGACGAACACATAAACAAAAAACGTTGAACTCACAGCCGCAGCGAGCAGACGGCCAAAACTGCTTTGCGAGTTCACCGCAATCATCAAGCCGCGAATAATGACCATCGCGTAAATGGCCAATAAGAGTATCACCCCGAGTAGGCCAAACTCTTCTGACATAACTGCAATAATAAAATCCGTGTGGCCTTCAGGCAGGAAATCCAGGCGCGATTGGGTGCCTTCCATCCAGCCTTTGCCCGACAGGCCACCAGAGCCAATTGCCGTTTTCGACTGGATTATATTCCACCCGGTTCCCAGTGGATCCTGCGTGGGGTCAAGCATGGTCAGCACCCGCTGGCGCTGGTAATCGTGCAGCATAAAATGCCAGATTGGCCAGAGACTTGCGCCAAACACCACCACGGCAGCAGCGATATAACGCCAGAGCAGGCCGGAGAAAAACAACACCATAATGCCCGAAGTGGCGACCAGGATGGAGGTGCCCAAGTCGGGCTGTTCGATAATCAGGGCTGTGGGTAGACCGATCAACCCGAGCACTATGATGACCTGAGTGAATCGCGGCGGTAAAAAGCCACGGCTGAGGTAGGCCGCAATGGTGATGGGCATGGCGAGTTTCATGATTTCCGATGGCTGGAAACGGAAGCTGCCGATCTGTAGCCAACGCTGGGCGCCCATGGAAATATCGCCAAAAATAGTCACCGCCAGCAATAACAAGACGCCACCCACATAGGCGAAGGGCGCCATGCGCCGCATAAACTCGACCGGAATCTGCGCGACTATAAACATGGTGACGTAGGCAATCATAAAAAAAGTGCCCTGCTTTTCCACGCTCGGCAAGTTGTGCCCACTGGCGCTGTAGAGCACAGTCAGGCCAATCACTGTCAGCAACATCAACAGCAGCAGCAGGAAAAAATCGATATGCAGACGCTCGGCGAGACGCGCGCGGCGGCTGAAAGCACTCGCCGCCTCCGGCATGCGTCGCAGGAAATCCTGTTTACTCATGAGTGGTCTCCAGAACCGCAGCAGACGCAGCTGATGAAGAAGTATCTACAGCTTGCACGGCCGCTTTCGCAGCTAATTCCGCCTCTTTAGCCACCCGCACGGCTTTGCGCTCGGCGATGTAGTTGTTCGCGCGCTTGATAATGGCAGCGTGGTGGAATCCTACAGGTGGAACAAATTCGTCAGCTTTGAGGTAATAACCCAAGAGATGGGCATCCATCATCGCGCGCGCAACTGGTGCGGCTTGGCTCGATCCCCCTTCGGCATTTTCAAGCATCACCGCCACTGCAATTTGCGGTGCCTCAACCGGCGCAAAGGCCACAAACAGGGCGTGGTCGCGATGGCGCTCTTTCAGCAGCGCTGAGTTGTATTTGGCGTTTTGGGCGATCGCTACTACCTGCGCCGTACCCGACTTGCCCGCCATCCGATATTCAGAGCGCTCCGATACCCGCCGCGCCGTGCCGCGTGCACCGTGCATTACCTCTTCCATGCCACCGATAATCGCATCCCAATATTCGGGTTTGGTTTCGAATATCTCATCGACAATCGGCTCATGCACCTGATCACCAATTTTCTGGATAAATTGCGGCCGATAGCGGACACCTCGATTGGCGATAGTGGCAGTCATCACCGCCAATTGCATGGGGGTCGCCAGCACCATGCCCTGCCCAATCGAAATATTGACCGTATCGCCCGGGTACCAAGCTTCGCGCCGTGCCGCACGCTTCCACTCGCGCGAGGGCCACAGGCCTTTGCGTTCGCTGGGAATATCTATGCCGGTGAGGTTACCGAGGCCAAAATGCCCGCCAAAACTACTGATATTGTCGATCCCCATGCGGTTGCCCAGATCCCAGAAGTAGGTATCACAGGATTGGGAAATGGCCGCTTTGAGATCCACCCGGCCATGGCCACCACCGGTTCTGGCCAGCACCCAATCGCGATAGAGACGTGAACTGCCGGGCAAGGTAAATACGCCGCGGTCCGAAATGGCGCGATTGACATCGGTAAACCCCGTATGCAAACCAGCAAGACCAATCACCGGCTTTATAGTTGAACCGGGCGGGTATTGAGCCTGTAAAAAGCGGTTAAACAACGGGGTATCTATGTCCTCATTAAGACTTTTGTAATCGCGATAGCCAATGCCCGTCACAAACAAATTAGGGTCAAAACCGGGGTAGCTCACCGCCGCTAAAACGCCGCCGGTTTTCACATCAATCGCCACTACTGCGCCGCGCCGGCCACGCATGGCAGCGACGGCGGTCTCCTGCATGCGCGCATCCAAATGCAGGCGCAAATCGCTGCCCTGCTTGGAATCTATGCGATCAAGAATGCGCATAACACGACCGCGTGCATTGGTCTCCACGTTCTGGCTGCCAACTTCACCCAGCAACACATCTTCGTAACTCGCCTCGATCCCAATCTTACCGATGGCGTGGGTACCGGAATAACGCTGCAATTGCTCAGGCGTGAACGCATCCACCTCCTTTTCACTGATGCGCCCGGTATAGCCAATCACATGGGCAAACATGTCCTTGTGCGGATAATTGCGGACCAGCTCCGCATTGACCTCTACACCGTCCAGTAAATGCTGATTTACCGCAAGGCGCGCAATTTCTTCTTCAGTGAGACGATAGCGCAGGGGAACTGGGTCGAGTTTATGGCGACGCTGTTTTTGGGCTTTATAGAACTTACCCAAATCCGACGCGCTAATTTCAATCAGGCTTTTAAGCAACTCAATCGTGTTGTTCAATTCGGTGGCATCAGCACTGACAACCGAGAGAGTAAAACTCGCTTTATTATCGGCAAGCAGTTCGCCATTGCGGTCAAAGATCAAACCGCGGGTTGGTGGAACCGGCTGCACGTGTACGCGATTGCGATCAGATTGGGTGGCGTACTCTTCGTAATTGACGATTTGCAAATCGTAATAGCGATACACCAGGATTGACACCAACAGCAGCATAAATACCGCCATCACCACTACGCGGCTGCGAAATATTTTTGCCTCGCGCTGGTGATCTTTAAACTGTTGGGATTCTTGCATGTTCGGGTCGGGAACTCGTATAAATCAAGGTTGATAGTGTTGTAGGTTTTTTAACCTGGCCTTGGCGATATCATTATTTGTGATATGGATGATTTTGCAAAATCGTACAGGCTCGATAAAGTTGCTCGATCACCAAAATGCGCACCAAAGGATGAGGTAAGGTGAGCGGTGAGAGCGACCACTTTATTGTTGCCAGCGCCAAGCACGCCGGCGCCAAACCATCAGGGCCACCGATCAGCAATGAATAATTTGATCCACTCATTTTCCAGCCCGCGAGATTTTCCGCGAGCTGTTCGGTGCTCCAAGGCTTGCCTTTGACCTCAAGTGCAATCACTTGTTCGTCTTTGCCGCCTTTTTCAATCACCGCGAGCATGGCCTCGCCTTCTTTTTCCATCACCTTGGCAATATCGCTATTTTTACTGCGCTGGGCGAGCGGCAATTCCACCATTTCTACCGTGACATCGCGCGGCATACGTTTGGCGTATTCCGCATAGCCAGCTTCAACCCAGTCGGGCATTTTAGTGCCAACAGCGATAATGCGAATGCGCATAGCGACTATTTATCAACCGCTAATGGGTTTGTCACGATTGGCCGGTTTCATCGACCAGAGTTTTTCCAACTCGTAATAATCACGCGCCTCCTGTTGCATCACATGCACCACTGTATCGCCGTAGTCCACCAAAACCCAATCACCGGTTTCCAAACCTTCAATGCCCAAAGCGCGAAAGCCGGCTTTTTTGGTTTCTTCCACCAAGTTTTCAGCTAATGAACGCGAGTGACGGCTGGAGGTACCGCTGGCAATAATCAGGGTGTCCATCACATCGGTGAGTTCGTGCACATCGAGCGTCACTATGTCTTTGCCTTTGAGGTTTTCAAGGGCGTTAATGATCGCTTTGTTTAAATCTGACATTCAGTTACCTATTAATAAAAAATTCAAAAATAAAATGTAAAAAAGATTAATCAAGAGCGCGGCTTATTGATAAAGACCATTGCTGCGAATGTAATTCCACACTCCATCGGGGACCAAAAACTGCGGCGAATTTCCGGCGTGAATTTGCGCGCGAATATCAGTAGCGGAGATGGGCAGTAACCGCTGCTCCAACAACACAATCGCACCCGCTGACTTTTGCGAAATCACCGTGCTATCAGCGCGATTGGATTGCAACAAATCGGCCACTGCTCCCGACTCCGGCAAAAACCAACCCGGACGCGCAACGACTACGATATGTGCCAACTGCAACAATTGCATCCAGTTATGCCAGGTATCGAGCGTCGCAAAACTGTCCATTCCCATACACAAACACAAACTGTTGTGTTCGCCTACTTCAGCACGCAATTCATGCAGGGTGTCGTAAGTATAGGAAGGTTTATCGCGCTGCAATTCGCGCTTATCTATTCGCAATTCCGTGCAGCTTTGCAACGCTATCTCCAGCATGTCCACGCGCTGGCTTGCACTCGCCCCGGGTGTTGGACGATGCGGAGGCAAATAACACGGCAGCAAATGCATTTCATCCAATTGCAGCTGTTGTTTTATTTCCAGTGCGATGCGCAAGTGTCCGATATGGATCGGATCAAACGTACCGCCGAAAATACCTATGCGCTTGCGCATGAGGGGTTACGCACGGATGTGTCCATCGCCAAACACCACCCATTTTTGCGAGGTCAGGCCTTCAAGACCAACCGGGCCGCGCGCATGGATTTTGTCGGTGGAGATCCCAATTTCAGCGCCCAAACCGTATTCAAAACCATCAGCAAAACGGGTTGAGGCATTGACCATTACCGACGCTGAATCTACCTCGGTAATAAAGCGGCGCGCGCGGGTGTAGTCTTCACTGACAATTGCATCGGTATGTTGCGAACTGTATTGGTTGATATGCGCGATGGCTTCATCCAAACCGGACACAATTTTGATCGACAAAATTGGCGCGAGATATTCGGTCGCCCAATCTTCTTCAGTCGCCACATTGGCACTGATCAGATCGCGGGTCTTTTCATCGCCGCGCAGCTCAACACCTTTTTCAGCGTAAGCCGCAGCGAGGCGCGGCAGAATTTGCGCGGCAACTTGCTCATGCACCAGCAAGGTTTCCATCGCATTGCACACACCGTAGCGATGGGTCTTGGCGTTCATGGAAATGGTGAAGGCTTTGTCGAGATCCGCCTTATCGTCAATGTACACATGGCAAATACCATCGAGGTGTTTGATCACCGGTACTTTTGCATCAGTGCTGATACGTTCGATCAAGCCTTTACCACCGCGAGGAACAATCACATCCACAAATTGCGGCATGGTGATCAACTCACCCACAGCTGCGCGGTCTGTGGTTTCCACCACTTGCACCACATCGGCAGGTAAACCAGCCGCTTTCAGACCAGCTTGCAAACAATTGGCGATGGCACGATTGGAATGGATAGCCTCACTGCCGCCACGCAAAATTGCCGCGTTACCGGATTTTAAGCACAGACTCGCCGCATCGATAGTCACGTTGGGGCGCGATTCGTAAATGATCCCCACCACCCCCAAAGGCACGCGCATTTTGCCCACCTGGATGCCGCTCGGGCGATAGCTCATACCGGTGATTTCACCGCAGGGATCAGCGAGCGCCGCGACCTGGCGCAAGCCTTCAATCATGCCGTCGATCGTCGCTGGCTTAACAGCCAAGCGGTCGAGCATGGCGGCATCTAGGCCATTTGCTTTGCCAGCTGCAAGGTCCTTTTGATTTTCCGACACCAGCGTAATACGCGATTTATCCAATTCATTGGCAATCGCCAACAGCGCTTTGTTTTTCAATGCAGTGGGGGCAGCAGCGATCACACGGGAGGCGATACGCGCTTTGCGGCCAAGCTCGGCCATGTACTCTTTAACGTTCAATTCAGACATGAAACAACCTGTTGCGGGCAATTCAGAAAAAATGGCCGCGATTATAACCCGAGTTGCGCACACTTTTGGCGCTGAAGCTGGCTTTATTTCCGCGATTCAGACTCTTTAACGCGGTTTATCCGGATTGCGACGGAACGCACAAGATTGCTCGGTGACATTTCAGTTTTCGTTCATCTTAAAAGGCTTAGTCTGGTTCCACTCCCAACCAACCGGGAGTCACCATCAACCATACGAGATATACATCATGAAAAGCCTGTTATTAATCAGCACCCTGGCCAGCAGCCTGTTGCTGGCTAACAACGCCCTGGCTGATCGCGACCGTCACCATAAGCACAAACACCACGACCACCATCGCCATTCTTACCACGTGGTTGAGTACACCGAATATGCGCGCGTGGTGTCGAGCAGACCGATTTACCGCACCGTCGCTGTAGAAGTACCCATGGATTCCTGCCATGTCGAAACGGTGGCCTACAGCGAGCGTCAACGCGGCGGCGATTCTTTTAAAGGCACCGTAGTGGGTGGCTTGATCGGTGCGGCGATTGGCCATGAAGTTGGCCGCAGCAACCACGCAACTGCTGCCGGTGGCCTAATTGGTGCAGCCATTGGCAACGATGTTGCTGGCGGCAGCCGCCGTGTAACGCGCTATGAAGACCGCGAGGTCTGCAACACGCGTTACCGCACCGAATATGAACGCCAGCTAGTCGGTTATGATGTGACCTACGCCTACGATGACCGTATCTATCACACAGAAACCCGTCATCACCCCGGCGCCCGCATTGTGCATGTGAGAGGCCGTCATTAATCACTCAACGAATTGGCAAAGGTCAAATTGACCTTTGCCAAAACACGGGCGATAGTGAAGGCGTAGAATTTATTTGAATGCCTTCTTGTTGGAATTTGTCATGCTGTACTCAAAAACCTTCCGCGTGCGCCCCGGCCCTTTTCTGCAAACATTCCTTTTGTTGGCAACGCTGCTATTGAGCTGCCAACTGGGTATTGCCCAGTCCAATGACTTGATCGGCAGTGACATGGGGCTTCCCTCCAGTGAACCAGATAACAGCCTGATCGATACTGATACCATTGCCCCGACTGCCCCGGAACCCAAACTCTCGCCCGCTGAAGCCGCCGAATTGGTGCGCAACAAAGTGGGTGGACAAGTCATGAGCGTCAATACGCAGCAAGACGATACCCGCGTGGTCTATGGTGTTAAAGTACTCAACGCCGGGCGCATGCGCGTTATTAATGTCGATGGCCAAACTGGTCAATTGCTCAACCACTAGTAATTCTCTCGATTTAACCACTGCACTTAATCCATCAATAAATCCAGGACCGATCCATGCGTATTTTGATCGTTGAAGATGAAAAACCCCTGCGCGAACAAATTCTCAGCCTGATGGCCACCGAAAAATATGCCTGTGATGCCGCCGCCGATGGCCGCGAAGGCCTGTTCCTCGGCAGCGAATATGACTACGATCTGGCGATCATCGACTTGGGGCTACCGCTGCTAGACGGCACTCAACTGATCCGCGAACTGCGCGCCAAAGAGCGCAACTTCCCCATTTTGATTCTGACCGCACGCGGCAATTGGCAGGACAAAGTTAGTGGCCTGGAAGCCGGTGCCGACGATTACCTGACCAAACCCTTCCACCCGGAAGAGTTGCGCGCGCGCATCCATGCTCTGTTGCGTCGCGCCAGCGGCCATGCCTCCTCAGTCTTGCGCTACGGACCCATCACGATTGATACCAGCGCCAAACGTGTGCACCGCGATGAAACCGAAGTTGAACTCACCAGCTTTGAGTACAACACCCTCACCTATCTCGCCCTACACGCTGGTAAGAACATCTCCAAAAGCGAGCTGACTGAACACCTATATGCGCAGGATTACGACCGCGATAGCAACGTGATCGAAGTATTTGTCGGCCGTTTGCGTAAAAAACTCGATCCGGATGGCAGCTTGAATTTGATCAGCACACAGCGCGGCCTCGGCTACCGGTTCAACCTTGATAAGCAGTAAGCCCGTGATCGCCCGCTTCTCGTCGATTGCCTCGCGCCTGCTGCTGGCATCGGCGCTGCTGCTGCCACTGTTTTTGGGGCTGACCGGCTTCTTCCTTGACCGCGCGTTTGAAAACAGTTTGGAGGTGGCCGAGCGTTCGCGCTTGCGCGGCCACGTCAACCTATTAATGAGCGTGGCTGAACCCATCACCAAAAACGAGAAAATCCACAGTCTGCGCATGCCCGTCACCCTCAGCGACGCCGACTTTGAACATCCCAATTCCGGACTCTATAGCTACATTTTCGACAACCAATCCAAGCTGGTCTGGCGTTCCAACTCGGCAGCCCTGAGCGACCCGCCGGACTACAAACGCATCGCCAAAAGCAACACCCCCGGCAAAATGCTGTTCAGCGAGAAACTGCTGGGCGGCAACCTGCACTTTATCGCGCGCTACACGGTCAAGTGGGAAGATGCACGCGGCACCCCCACTCCATTCCACTTTGTTGTTGCGCACAGTGCCGATGAATACACCGCCGAACTCAAAGCCTACCGCAATGAACTCTGGCGCTGGCTGGGCGCGGCAGGGATTTTTTTATTGATCGCGCAAACGCTGATCCTGCGCTGGGGCCTTCGCCCGCTGGGGAAATTGGCACAGGCGCTAAAAGCGATGCAGAGCGGCGACACCAGCAATATCGCTGGCGAACACCCCAGAGAACTACAAAAAATTGTCGATAACCTCAACCAGGTATTGGAGCGCGAACAGGCCTTGCGCCAGCGTTACCGCAACAGCTTGGCCGACCTCGCCCACAGCCTGAAAACACCGCTGGCCGTGTTGCAAAGCAAGCTGGTTGAAGGTGTGGAATCCGACGGCGAGCTGCAGCAAATTGCCAGCGAACAGGTGGCGCGCATGAACCAGGTCGTGACTTACCAATTGCAGCGAGCGGTCTCCAGCCAGCAAAAAGGCACCTTCCGTCGTACCCGCCTTGAGCCCATCGCGCAGCGGCTATTTGCCGCACTGCAGAAAGTCTATGCACATAAACACATGGAGCAGGAACTGGATTTGGCGCCCAACTCGATAGTTGCAGGCGATGAACAGGATGTAATGGAATTATTCGGCAATATGCTGGAAAACGCCTTTAAATACGGCAATAAACAAGTTCGCGTGCGCTCGTTCGTTGAAGATACCCAACTGCGCATTGATATTGAAGACGACGGCCCCGGTGTTCCCGACGATCAGACTGAGCGGATTCTGGAGCGCGGCCAGCGGCTGGATACCACCATTCCCGGGCAGGGCATTGGCCTTGCCGTCGCCGCCGAAATTGTGCGCAGCTACGAGGGCAACATCAGCATCCACCGCTCGGAACTTGGTGGTGCGCGTTTTAGCGTCTGCCTACCCATTCTTCCCATCAGCAGTTAAAAAGCCTCCTTCACTTATAACCGTTTTGCAGATTTCCGCCCACCTTTTGTAAGCCATGGCTTACACGCTTGTCGTCCTGACCGCACAACAACTTCCGCGATTCCTCACAAAGCGCGGTGATTTATGCGACTACTGCTTTATCGTCCCAAGATCGATACTGGCACCATCTGCTCAACGGCTGTATACCAAAAAACACAGCGGGAGCGACAAGGACCAACATGCCAAGGAGGGCGCCAACCATTCTTACAACAATGCTGTAATCCAGTGGAGAAAGAAAATGTCATCCAGGACGTGTATTGCCGTAGATTCGACTTGCGATTTGCCTGCAAAGTTTATTCAACAACACAACATTGAAGTGCTGCCCATTTATATCAACCACTCCAAAGGGCAGGAGCTGGATTATCGTGATCCTCAAACCATGTTGAATTTTTACAAAAATCATTCACGCGATGTCTATGGTTTGGCGCAATCCGATCCACTCTCCGTCAACGACATGACCGATATCCTCAGGGAGCGTTTGCTGCCGAAATACGATTTGGTGCAAGTCGTCACCATCAACAGCAAAAAGAGCGATGTATTCAAACGCGTGTCTGAAGCGGCTCTGGTAAACGAACCGAAATTCCGCGAGATGGAAAGAACTGAAGGCCGCGCACCTTTCCGCATTCGCTTGTACGATTCCATGTCCATGTTTACCGGCCACGCGCTGCTGGTATATGAATTAGTAAAACGCATCCATGTGGATAATTTGCCCCTGAATAAATCCATTCGCGAAATCGATAACATGCGCGATCAGGTGTACGGCTACTTAATTCCAAATGATTTGTCTTATATGCGTGAACGCCGTCATCTGCGCAAAGGCGACAACAATATTTCATGGATTAATTTTAAATTGGCAAGCGCATTAAACCTGCGCCCGATTGTGCAATTGCACCGCGGTGCAACCGATAAAATCGATACCGGCAAAGGCTTTTTAGGTGCGCTGGAAAAATTGTTTGCCCATGTAAAAAAACAAATCCAACAGGGTTTGACTAGCGAAGTCGTTGCGATGAGTTATGGCGGTTTGTTGGAAGATATTAAAGACGAACCGATCCTCGTGGAATTCCGTGAATTCTGTAAGCAGTACAACGTTAAAACCATGCTGTCGATGATGAGCATGACCGGTGCGATTAATGTAGGGCCAAAATCTTTTGCATTGTCATTTGCTACAGATAAAGATTTGGTGTGATTTTTTTAGTTAGTACAGAACAAAAATTTAAAAGCAATAACTCCCGCCAGTTGCCTGACGGGAGTTTTTTTTGCCACAAATTAATTACAAGGATTCGAGGAATTTAATCAAATCATTGCGCTGCGCCGCCGTCGCCGCTTTGTACGCGGATTGGCTCGCACTCGCTTCACCACCGTGCCACAAAATCGCTTCGTTGATAGTGCGTGCGCGACCATCGTGTAACAAGCGGGTGTGGCCATTGACGGCCTCGGTCAGACCCAAGCCCCAGAGCGCCGGCGTGCGCCACTCGCGGTTTAGCGCGGCATTGCTGGTCAGGCGATCGGCCAGGCCATCACCCATATCGTGCACCAACAAATCGGTGTAGGGCTTGATGGTTTGACCGCGCAATTCTGCCAATGGGTGCCCGTAATCGGTCGTCATACTCGGGGTATGACAACCGCCGCAGCCGAGATTGGCAAACACTTGCTCACCGCGTACGACATCGGCGTTATTGACCGTTTCGGGACGACGCGCCGGTGCGCCCAGCGCCTGCATGTATACAGCAACCAGATTGACGCGCGCATCGCTCAACTCAACGCCCGCTGGCCCTGCATTGCGGCAGGCGGTTTGGTTGGCACCACAAGCGGGGCCCTGGAAGATACTGGTGCTTACCCCTATATCTTCATGCAGCGCATCAGCAGTGAACTGCTCAAGCGTGGCGATATTCGCTTTCCAGCCAAAGCGGCCGATACGCTGGTCACCGGTTTTGGCATCAGTCACCTGCACCGCGCGGCCGGAAATACCATCGCCGTTGCTGTCATTCAGATCATGGCGCTGTAGCAAAGTCGCTTCAGGTACCGCTTCCAATAAGCCCAGTCCGACAATGGTTTGCGCCATGCGCGGCGAGAAGAAATTCACTTGCCCGCCAGCCTGATCCAATACTTGCACCGAGTAGCTGGGTGCTTGCAGTTGATAAGCTGTGCCGTCATTGAAATTACCGGAAACAGTGCTGTAACTCAGGCTTGTAGTCGCTTCCGCCGGTACACCGCCATTGCGCGATTGCGGCTGTAATACTTTGCCGAAATACGCGTGAGGCAATGCATTACCCTGGGCATCGGTACTGCCGGAGCTGACTTTTACCGCCATGGTATTGGGCAACTGACCCGCGACTGGCGCCAAACCGCGACCATTATTGGTATGGCAACCCACGCAGGAATTATTGATTGTCAGGCCGGTAGACAGGTTCGCCAGCTCGGGGAAATCCGGATTGCCCGGCTCAAAGTGCTTACCATTAACAAAATCCGTGTGGAAAATGCGGCGGCCATTCAAGAAACCATTGTGGGTTTCCCAGCGGGTATTCAGGGCTTCGCGGAAGAAGGAAGTCCACAGGTAATCATGGCGATCAACAATAAAAGGGCTTGCTGCAGTAGGCGCATATTCCAGTACCGGATCGGTGAAAATCTGGCCACCGTCACGATAAGTCACTGTCGCATTGTTGGCCGGATTGGTAACCAGATAAGACGGCTTTTGGTAGCCCTTGGCGATACCCTGTGGCGAACGAACCGGCATATAGCCCTGACCACTGGAATCCACCAACACACCGGAAGTGCTGATGACATCCGCTTGCGCGATTCCTTTAAACGCGCGCACTGGTGCTGCCGTAGCGGCGCCACCGGCAGACAGTTTCGCATTCAGCTCATCATTGTTGACGATATACAAACCCGGGCTGCCCAGTTTGATGCGGAAGGTATCCGTGTAGTAAACGCGCTGGGCGCTGACTTTTGGATCAGTCTCGGTGAAACCTAACCATTGCTGGAATTCAAAGTCATAGAACTCACCGGTGCGCAAAGTCGTTTGACCTTCGCGTTCACCCGGCACAAAACGGGTTCCCACACAGCGCCAGCGCTCGCCCTTGCCAGTCGCCGGATCAGCAGTCGCAATACGAGTGAAGCCGCCGTTATCACCAAAGTAGGAACGGTAAGGGTTAAACAAACTCTTGCGGCAGCCAATATCATTAAAGTTGGCGTATTCAGGTTCATAGAAAATCTCTACGCGCGATTCACCTTTCGGGGTGTGATCATGCACCTCAAACTTGAAGGTGCGGTGCTCGTGATAGAACGATGGAAAGGTGTAGAAGATAGTTTCAGCTTCATGACGCGCCCGCGCGCGACCGCTGCCGAAGGTGACGATGGTGCCGTCTGGCTCAATGCGCCAGTTGCGCGATACTTCTTGCGAAAACTGGGTCGGGAACAGCGGCTTGTAGTTCACATTGGCGGGAATACTGGCCGCCACACTGCTGGATGAAGGCACTGCCGGTGTCGATGAGCGGCTCGATGAAGACGCAGGGATACTACTGGGAGCAACACTGCCAGGCGTAGCACTGCTGGCGACGCTGCTACCTGTACCGCCAGAACCATAGACTTTCAGTTCAAAAATCGAATAGCCCCATTGGTTGCCTGCACTGCGCGCCGTGCTATACACACGCAAATAACGATAAGAGCCGGTTACGGCAAGCGTATCGGTGCGTGCACCAAAAGTACCGCCGGTACGGCTCGCCAGATCGGTCCAGGTTGCATTGTTATTCGAGCCTTGCACAAGGTAATTGGCGGCATTGGCTGCCTCCCAATCAATTACCACCGAATTCAGGGTTTTAGCTGAGCCAAAATCCAGGCTGATCCAGGTTGGGTCAATGGCGTGGGTTGACTCCCAGCGGGTACCGGGGTTGTTATCAATCGCCAACGCGGCGGGTTGCTGCTGGCTGCTGGCCGCCACTATCGCACCGGTCGCAAGATTCAGGTTCGCGGGGATGCTGGCGGCGCTGCTACTCACAGGTACCGCGCCATACACCTTCAGTTCCCAGATCGAATAGCCCCAGTTATTGCCGGTACTGCGCTGGGTACAATTAATGCGCACATAGCGATAGGAACCGCTGGCCGCGACTGTATCGGTACGCGTACCAAAAGTGCCGCCGGTACGGCTGGCGATAGTATTCCAACTCGTGCCATTGATTGAACCTTGCACCTCATAGTTGGCTGCATTGGCCGCCTCCCAATCGATAACGACTGAAGACAAGTTATAGCTGGCGCCAAGATCGACACTCAACCATGACGGGCTAATACCATGGGCAGATTCCCAACGGGTACCGCCATTGCCATCCACCGCATTGAGCGCAGAGGTGAGCGACGTGCTGGCCGTAGCCGTCTTATTAAGCGCAAGATTCGTTTGGGCAAAGAGATTGTGACTAATAAGCAGTGAACAGAGCAGAAATAGCATCCTGCCCAGGGTGATGGTTTGCATAATTGTCTCCACTGGTTCCTTTCCAGCCACTGGCATTCACGCCTCTGACGAGATCTTATCGTTATTGAATGCGCTGACCGGACAAGGGAATTAGCTGATTGTTTTGACTTACCGTTAAGCGCGACTTTTGGAAAACAACAACTGTCACGCCAAAATTTTTATTGGAATTGTGGTGGTGTGTTGATGAACTAACACACTAGTAAGCTTCAACTATTAGCCGGACTTTCTCTTCTCACTTTTGGAAAACTGCTTAAAGATGGGGCATCTCACTTGCCTCTGTAAAAAGTGAGATGGATTTGTGTATAACTGGTCACACCGCAACTGTGCGGAAAACCAATTACATCGAAACCGTCCTAAAAAAAACAGCCGATGGAATCGCTTCCATCGGCTGTTCTGGTAAAACGATTAAACAGAACGATCAGTTGTTGTAGCCATTGGGATTTTGCGACTGCCAGCGCCAGGCATCTTTCATCATCCGCGCGAGATCGTATTTTGCAGTCCAACCCAACTCCGCTTTGGCCTTGATCGGATCGGCGTAGCAGCTGGCGATATCCCCCGCTCGGCGCGGCACAATTTTGTAGGGCACAGCGCGGCCACTCGCCTGCTCAAATGCCTTGACCATCTGCAAGACCGAATAACCAGAGCCGGTACCCAGATTGTAGGCGCGGCAGCCTTTGCCGGCCCGATCCAACTTCTTAAGCGCCGCGACATGGCCGAGAGCGAGATCAACCACATGGATGTAATCGCGCACACCAGTGCCATCCACCGTGGGGTAATCGTCTCCAAATACGCTTAATTCTTTGAGTTTGCCAATTGCCACCTGCGCTATGTACGGCAGCAAATTATTCGGGATTCCGGCTGGATCTTCGCCAATCAGACCGCTTTCATGCGCCCCAACCGGGTTGAAGTAGCGCAGCAGGGAGATATTCCACTGGCTGTTGGGCGCCTTGGCGATATCGGTCAATATTTCCTCAACAATCAGCTTGCTGCGACCATAAGGATTGGTGGCAGAGGTAGCGAAATCCTCCTCGATAGGTACCGACACCGGATCACCATAGACGGTGGCCGAGGAGCTGAAGATCAGCTTCCACACCTTGAACTCTTCCATCACCTCGGTGAGCGATAGGCTACCCGCCACGTTGTAACGGTAGTATTTCATCGGAATCTGGTTGGACTCCCCCACCGCCTTCAAACCGGCAAAGTGCATTACCGCCTCTATCTCGTAAGTGCGGAATACATCGCGCAGGGCGTCCTTATCATTGATATCCACCTCAAAAAACAGAGGCTCAACACCGGTAATTTGGGCTACACGCTTGAGTGATTCAGCACTGCTATTGCACAGGTTATCGACCACCACCGGCAAATAGCCGCTATTGATCAGCTCAACGCAGACATGGCTGCCGATAAAACCGGCACCGCCAGTAACAAGAATAGGAGAACGGGACATGCAAGATTCCTTATAAAGATGTAAGCCATTGCGCACGCATTGAACCAGAGTTCGGGCGACAGCATAAGGGCTTGGAAAGAATCTTTTATTAAATCATATAATTATTATTTTATTAAGTAACTAATAGCAAAAAGGCAAGCCGAGGCTTGCCTTTTTGGTGCCAAGTTTTAGGCAGCTAAAACTTACTCGATTGGTAAAGCGAGACCCACTACGAATTTAGCTTCGTCGTTGTAAGAGCCATCCACATCGTCCACAACTTTACCAACAGTGAAGCTCAGCTTGCTGTTGTAGGCATAGGTCAAATCAACGTGAGACAAATCATCTTCATGAACGCCGTATTTAACGGTGAATGCACCAAATGTACCGGCTAATGTCATGTAGTTGTAATCGTCAGCGCCTTCCAGGTTCTCATAATAGGTGAATGCGATTGGGCCGTAACCAATCATTGCAACCGCCTCAACCAAGTCACCTGGACTTAATGCCTCTGGCGTCACATCAATACTTTCGCCATCCACAACTTCAGTTGCGCTAGCTGGTTTTGGGTAGCTGTATGACCAAACACTGATATCAAATTTGAAATCACCAAAAGCATTGCCGTAACCAACATAAAGGTCATACTCCTGACCCATCACCGCATCACCTGAACCTGCCCAAACACCACCATAGAAACCAGCGCCGCTAACTTTCAAGTCACCCCAAATTTGTGGATCGCCTTCACCCAAATCCAGACCGCGCCAGTAGTACATATTGGCCGCGCCAACAGCTGCAGAAACTTCAGCGTGCGCCGCTGGAACAGCAAAACCCGCCATAGCAGAGAGAGCGATAGCACCAGCGATTAATTTTTGTTTCATCTTCATGAGTTCTTCCTCTATTTAATGGTCTTTACTAGTTAGTTTTGAGGCAGCTATTGATAATTCACACTAGCTTGATCGCAATATTGCAGATACCACGCCAGTTTTATTTTTGTCTTTTAAATCATTGTGTTATGAGTTGAATACAAGATTGCATACCCTAAACAAAACCGACTCAAGCACAAGCATGGTGCATAAAAACCCGGCGCGCCACCCTGGCGCGCACCAAAACAACTCATTTAAAGCGAATAACGTACTCTTTAATCTTTTGCAGTTCTTGTTGCGCGCTGGTTTCACCCTCTTCCAATGAAGGCTCAGTCAACTTGCGCAGCAACCATGCGTTTAGCGACGCCACTGCAGCACTGAATGACCAAGGCAGATAGAGCAACAAAGCAAAGAGCACAATGGCCACACCGATTAACGTTTGCGACGATAAAACCTCATCCGCCAAGGTCTTACCAATCACAATCGCCAATATCGGTGTCATCAAAGTGATGAGCGACACCGCGCTCGCAGACATTCGCTGCAAAATATAAAAGAACAGCGCTGCTCCTACTAACGACCCCATGATCGATAAATAAATAATCGATGCACCGGATTTCACCGACACTTGCTGCGGTACAGCGCCATCCATTAGCCACCAACTCAACACTAATCCCGGCAGCGAAAAAAGTAGTGCACCGCTGGCTTGATGAAATGCATCAAGGCTCACCGTTTCCTGCTGGGTTAATTTTTTTACCCACACACTGCTAAAACTAAACAATACACAGGAAAGTAAAATGCTGACGATGCCATATACCGAGCGAATATTAAATTGTAATTGGTGATAAAAAATAACAACCAGACCAGCGAGCGCCAACACCAAGGCAACTACTTTTCTGAACGTGAAAGGATTTTGTTTTAGCAGCCACAAGGTCATCAAACCCGTGACGAAAGGTGACATCGCAAAAATCACCGCCACTAAACCCGATGGAATAAATTGCACGCCCCAATACACAACAGGCATGTTGGGAAAAATACCAATCGACGCCGCAAAATAAATGTGACGGTGCTGCCAATAGGTAGCAAGGGATCTTCGCAGTAATCCATGCACGAGCAATGCAATCGCCAACGCAATTGACATGCGCGCCACAGCGGCGGCGATAAAGCTCAGGCTATCGCTACTCCATTGAATAGCGAGTGGGGTGGTAGCCCAAATTAACACTACCGAAAAATACGCAAATAACACAGCCACGGCATAACTCCTTATTGCCCAATGAGCAACTGACGAGAGAATGACCGCAGCAAACAATCAGCAAGACTGCCTGTAAAAATCAGCAAACTGAAAGTAAAAAAACTGAAACCCGAAAACAAAAAAAGGCCGCAGTTTTTATGCTGCGGCCTTTGTTTATAACGATTATTCAACTAATCAACAAATTCCGCCAAGCAACGCGCGCAGACCACAAACCAAATCATTGGTCGTAGTGCGCGGGCGATATGCTTGGCGGAATAAATTGGATACATAATTAATTGATCTAAGGTTATAAGGTTTTTGAAAACTGAAGCGAGGTTAATTTAATTTCTGTTCAGCCACAAGTCATTTTTGCATTTTTTTTATTCAATTAATTACCCTATACTCGTGCCCTCCTTTTTAATGCAAAAAAGTAATGACCAAACGAAATGAAAACATATCTGGTTGGCGGCGCTGTCCGCGATAAATTATTAGGCCGCACCGTCACTGAACGAGATTGGGTGGTAGTGGGCAGTAGCCCCGCGCAAATGGTCGCCAATGGATTCACTCCAGTAGGTCAAGATTTCCCTGTCTTTCTGCATCCGCACACTAAAGAGGAGTACGCGCTCGCCCGTACCGAGCGCAAAACCGGCAAGGGTTATGGCGGCTTCAGTTTTTACTGTGGCGATGAAGTGACACTGGAAGATGACCTTATCCGCCGCGACCTCACCATCAACGCCATGGCAGAAGATGATAACGGCAAGATTATCGACCCCTATAACGGTCAGCAGGACCTCGCCGACCGACTCCTGCGCCACGTATCGCCCGCTTTTGCCGAAGACCCGGTGCGCATACTGCGCATCGCCCGTTTTGCTGCGCGCTATCACACATTAGGGTTTCGCGTAGCCGATGAAACTATCGCATTAATGCAAACCATGGTCGCCAACGGCGAGGTAGATCATCTGGTGGCGGAACGTGTGTGGAAAGAAACTGAACGCGCACTTGGCGAACCGCATCCTGAAATTTTTGTTGAAGTGTTGCGTGCGTGCCACGCACTAACGCGTTTATTTCCTGAAATCGATGCACTTTTTGGGGTACCACAAACGGCAGTGCATCATCCGGAAATTGATACCGGCACCCATACATTGATGAGTCTGCAACAAGCAGTAAAACTGTCGCCCAGCACCTGCGTGCGTTTTGCTACGCTCTTGCATGATCTCGGTAAAGCGGCGACACCGGTCGATGAATGGCCGCGCCATATCGCCCACGAAGATCGCAGCCTGCCGCTTGTCAAAAAATTGTGCGAACGTATCGCAGCCCCCAAAGATTACAAAGACCTGGCCATGATGGTGGCGCAATGGCATACCCACTGTCATCGCGCATTGGAATTAAAACCGGCAACGATATTAAAAGTATTGCAATCCAATGATGCGTTTCGTCGCCCCGAACGCTTTGAACAATTTTTATTGTGCTGTGAGGCCGATGCACGAGGACGTACGGGTTTTGAAAATCGCGCTTACCCCCAGGCAGATTTTTTTCGCACTGCGTTCAAGGCAGCACAAGCCGTAGATATTACCGCCATCCAGCGCGGCGGTTTTAGTGGCAAAGAATTTGGTGATGAAGTTAATCGCCAGCGCCTGCAAAATCTGGTTCAATTGAAGAACAGCATTTCAACCCCACCCCCAGCGTAACTATAACCTCACCTATAAGTAACGCAGCGGTTATCGAGAGATAAGCACATGCCCGCAACCACCACCAAAGTGGCACTGGTAACCGGTGCCGCCAAACGCATAGGTGCCGAAATCGCCCGGCAGTTACACAAAGAGCATTTTAATGTAGTGATTCACTATCACCAGTCGGATAAAGCGGCAAAAGAACTTGCCAATGAACTAAATGAAGAGCGTGAAAATTCTGCATACTGCATTGCTGCAGACCTCAATAATATGGAGCAAATCAATAATCTCGCCATGCAAGCACAGCAGCATTGGCAACGCCTGGATTTACTCGTCAACAATGCCTCCAGTTTTTATCCCACACCTATTGGCGAAACCAGTGAAGAGGATTGGGACCAGTTAATTAACTCCAATCTCAAAGCACCGTTTTTCCTTGCGCAAGCGCTCGCTAAAAAATTGGGTGAATATCACGGCTGTATCATTAACATTGCCGATATTTATGCGGACAAGCCGCTCAAGAAACACAGCATTTATTCTATCGCCAAAGCGGGCAATGCGATGCTCACCAAAACATTGGCACAAGAGCTGGCACCAATGATACGTGTGAACGGTATTGCACCAGGCGCTATCCTCTGGCCAGATGATAGCCACAAAAAACCGGAAGACCGATTGTCGGACGACAACAAAGAGAAAATGCTCGCCAAAATCCCACTGCAGCAGCGCGGCCAAGCACAGGACATAGCGCGAACAATTTTATTTTTGACGCAATCCCCTTATATTACCGGGCAAATACTCACCGTCGATGGCGGTCGTACGATTACGATTTAGTCTTTATACCCATGAGAAACGCATGATAAGAACACAATTATTAACCGCAGCAGGTGAACGAATTGAAGGTAATGCCGAATTAATTGAGCGCTGGCGATGCGACTATGGCAGCTATATCTGGATAGATTTGATTAATGAAGAGCCGCACGCAGAAAAGCAATTTTTGTTATCTATGCAGTGCCATCCGCTAGCAGTCGAGGATGTACAGCGTTTTCGTCACCCACCTAAAACGGAAACATTCGATAACTACACCTTAATTTTATATCGCGGCATCACCGAATTTAATAAAGACCTCACCATACAGCAAATGACCATTGCACTTTTTGCTGGTGATCGCTGCCTGATTAGCTGCCATCCGCGTCATTCATTGGGCGTTACGCATTATTGGGAAAATGCCCATCATGAGAATTTATTAGTCAGCCCCGGCTTGTTAGCGTCGCGCATTATGCGTTTTTCCGTCGGGCGCTATTTGGAGTCAATCCTTGCATTTGAAACCTCACTCAATGAGCTGGAAGATGCAATGCAAGAAAAACCCAACGACGAAGTTATGCGCGAATTAATCAGTTATCAATCGCGACTACGCAAACTCAAACGGATTTTTAGCTACCACGAAAAACTTGTCACCAATTTATTAAAAGATATTCCGCAGCGATTAATTGACGAAGACGGAGATATAGAACACGGCTTGCAGGATCTATTCGAGCGCTGTGAACGCCTGCACGGCTTGTGCACCATGTACTATGAAATTTGCGGGGATCTAATCAACGGCTACTTATCAATCAGCTCGCACCAGCTAAACAACACCATGCGCGTACTGACAGTTATTACCGCGATTTTTGTGCCACTTACCTTTATCGCCGGAATTTACGGGATGAATTTTGACAACATGCCCGAGCTGCACATGCCCTACGGTTATTTTTATACACTCGGGGGAATGCTGGTAATTGCAGCAGGGTTTGGAATTGTTGCGTTTAAGAAGTGGCTATAAAGCTAGGCGACCGAAATAATCTTGCCACTCCACTTAAAATCAATCGCCCACAGGGACTGTGAGGCCTGATCATACTCCAACCATAAATCACGATAGTTTTTTTGCAATTGCGGATGCAAAACGTCCGGCGCAATTTCAGCTAGCGGCAGAAGTACAAATGCATTTTTGGTGATTTCGGCACGCGGTAATTCAATATCGTTTTCAATCCCGACGAAATCGCCGTAGGTCAAAATGTCGATATCCAGAGTTCGCGGGCTAAACTTTGGCCCGTTACGCTTGCGGCCATTATTATCTTCAATGCGTTTTAGTGTTTCCGATAATTCAATAAGCGACAAAACCGTATTGGCGCCAACAACCAGATTAAAAAAGTTGCTGCCATCAAAACCGACCGATTTACTTTCGTAAACCGACGATATTTGCAATTCACCAAACAACTCCGCCAGCGCATCCAGCGCCGCCGTAATATTGTTATGGCGATCAACATTACTGCCCAAGCTTAAATAAATCGCCGTCATTCGGGTTTTGCCCCGCGCTCGATCAGCAAACCCACATCGCGCGCACCGCGCACTGCACCCGGTTTGCTTAACCGCAAACGCAACCAGGGCACATTAAATTCCGTACGAATCACCTGCGCAATTTCTTCTGCCAGCGTTTCCACCAATAGCGCATTACGGTTTTCAACGTAGGCAATCAAGCGTTTGGAGACAGCTTTGTAATTCAACGCATACTGGATATCGTCAGTCTCGGCGGCTTTGCGAATATCACTCGCCATTTCCAGATCGATACTCACGGTCTGGCGCACTTCGCGCTCCCAATCGTAAATGCCGATAATCGTATCGATACGCAAATCGCGGATGTAGACAATATCCATAAAAACTTCTTTTAAAGTGAAGAGAGTGTATTGAGTGGCCAGCGCGCTTTGACATTAATGGCGAGACCTTCGTGTTGGCCCGCAAGCAAACGCTGGCAACCGGCGTAGGCGATCATGGCGCCGTTGTCAGTACAGAATTCGTGGCGTGCATAAAATACTTTTGCGCCAATTTTGGCGAGGCTTGCATCCAGATCAGCGCGCAACTTTTTATTAGCCGAAACGCCACCGGCAATTACAAGCGTTTTCATGCCGGTTTGTTCTAGTGCGCGCTTGCATTTGATCACAAGCGTATCAACAACGGCAGCTTGAAATGCATTGGCGATGTCGGCGCAGGTTTGGTCATCGGGCAAACCATTCGCTTGTTTGTTGGCATTAACCGTCGTGAGTGTTGCGGTTTTTAATCCGCTGAAACTGAAATCCAAACCGGGACGATCTACCATTGGGCGCGGGAATTTAAATCGACCATCATTACCTTGGTCGGCAAGTTTGGCGATTTGCGGGCCACCGGGATAATCCAGATCGAGCATTTTGGCGGCTTTATCAAACGCCTCGCCTGCCGCGTCATCAATCGATTCGCCTAGCAATTCGTACTCACCCAGCGCATCGACTTTTACCAACTGGGTGTGACCGCCCGATACCAACAAGGCCACAAATGGATATGCAGGCGGATTGGCCTCCAGCATGGGAGCGAGCAAATGGCCCTCCATATGATGAACGCCAATCGCCGGAACATCCCATGCATAAGCCAGTGAGCGCCCCATAGACGCGCCGACCATCAGGGCACCGATAAGGCCTGGGCCCGAGGTGTATGCAATACCATCTATATCGGCAGCAGTAGAGCCACTCGCGGCCATTACCTCATTAATCAGCGGCAGCAATTTGCGCACATGATCGCGCGACGCAAGTTCCGGCACTACACCGCCATACTCCGCGTGCAGTGCGATTTGGGTATACAGGACATGCGCCAGCAAGCCGCGCTCACTGTCGTAAACTGCCACCCCTGTCTCATCACAGGACGTTTCCAAACCCAATACACGCATAAACCAACCTCTTGCCGCCCTTATTTTCAGGGGCGATCACCAACACAGGGCGGCTATGATAAAGGCTGGCATCGCGAAAACCCAGCACTCTCACGCGCGCAAGGTTGCGGCTGCCATAAGAAGCGTATAGAATCCGCACCCCTCGGATACTTCACTGTGTTTACACTCTGGCGCCTATCCACAAGACATCATTTATTAGCTCTCTTTGATTACAGGTAACAGCATGCCTTCAGTAAAACTTAAAGAAAACGAACCCTTTGACGTAGCTCTGCGTCGTTTCAAGCGCGCTTGCGAAAAAGCAGGCATTTTGGCTGACGTTCGCGCTCGCGAATGCTACGAGAAGCCAACTACCGTTCGTAAGCGTGATGCTGCTGCCGCTGTTAAGCGTCATGCTAAAAAGGTACAACGCGAATCTAAAAAGTTTACCCGTCTGTACTAAGTTATTGCGCCGACTCTGTCGGTAGTAATAGTTAGTTTTGATCGGTTCCGCTCGTTAGCCTGTTTGCATCTGTCAACTAACGAGTTGTGCGTTCCACTCCTGTACCCAAATTGATTACTCAATAAGCGGTGATTCATGAGTCAACCAACGCTAAAAGACCGCATAAATGATGCCTTAAAGACCGCGATGCGCGCTAAAGAAAAAGAGCGTGTCGCGGTTTTGCGTCTTGTGATGTCGGAATTTAAAAAAATCGAAGTAGATGAGCGCATCGAAGTTGATGACGCCCGCGCCTTGGTCGTGCTCGACAAAATGGTCAAGCAGCGCCGCGACTCCGAACAACAGTATCGCAACGCCAATCGCCCGGAGCTCGCCGAGCAAGAAGCTTACGAAATCACTGAAATTCAAGCCTATCTGCCCGCTGCACTCAGCGCTGCCGAGCTTGATGCTATTGTTACCAAAGCATTAGCCGACGCTGCTGTGACTGAGGCGCGCGATATGGGTAAAGCAATGGCATTGATCAAACCCCAGGTACAAGGTCGTGCTGATATGGGCGAAGTGAGCAAGCTGCTTAAAGCCAAGTTGAGCAATTAGTCGTCAGCTGCTAGTTTCTAGCTATCCCCTCCAGGCGACGATTTCATGGCCGGTTTAATCCCACAAAGTTTTATTGATGACATGCTCGACCGCCTCGATATAGTCGATGTGGTCGATAGTCGCGTTAAACTCAGGAAAACCGGTAAAAACTACAGCGCCTGCTGCCCTTTCCACGACGAAAAAACCCCCTCCTTCACCGTCAGCCCGGATAAACAGTTTTATTACTGCTTCGGCTGCGGCGCGAGCGGCAATGCGCTGGGCTTTGTGATGGATTACGAGCGACTCAGCTTCCCTGAAGCCGTTGAATCACTCGCTCGCCTGACCGGATTGGAAGTACCGCGCGAGGTGCAAACCGAAGCGCAGGAAAAACGTGAGCAGGAAAAACGCAGTATCTACACCCTGCTGGAAAAAGCAGATAATTTTTATCAGCAGCAATTGCGCCATCACCCCAGTAAACACCTGGCAGTAAATTATTTAAAAAATCGTGGTTTGGATGGCAAAACCGCCAAAGTCTATGGTGTCGGCTTTGCACCACCCGGTTGGGACAATTTACTCAAAAGCCTCGCGCGCAATGATGAAGACAAACACCTGCTGATCGAAGGCGGCATGCTGATTCATCAAGAGCAGGAAAAGAAACTTTACGATCGCTTCCGCCATCGCATTATGTTCCCCATCCGCGACACCCGCGGGCGCGTCATTGGTTTCGGCGGACGGGTGCTAGGTGACGACAAACCCAAATACCTCAACTCGCCCGAGACACCAGTCTTCCATAAAGGACACGAGCTTTACGGACTCTATGAGGCGCGCCTCGCCTATCGCGAGCTACCGCGATTGCTGGTGGTTGAAGGCTATATGGATGTGGTCAGCCTCGCGCAATTCGGGATCGGTTACGGCGTCGCAACCCTGGGCACCGCCTGCGGCCCAGACCATCTCGATCGCGCCTTCAAATACACTAATGAGGTGGTGTTCTGTTTTGACGGTGACAAAGCCGGACGCAGTGCCGCTCATCGAGCATTAGAAGCATCACTCGACACCATGACCGATGGCCGCACCGTGAAATTCCTGTTCCTGCCCGAAGGTGAAGATCCGGACACCCTGGTGCGCCAGATCGGCCCGGACAAATTCGAGCGCATGATCGAGCTGGCAGTGCCGTTTGAGGATTACCTATTTGATGCAGTGGCGGAGGGATTAAACATCCGCACCATGGAAGGCCGCGCCACCTTTAGCAAGCGTGCCGCGCCGCTACTGGAACGCTTACCCAAAGGTGTATTCCGCGAATTGATGTTTGAAAGCCTGGCAACTCGTACTGGGCTCAATCGCAACATCCTGCAGGAATTGATTCAGGAACAGCAAAGCAAAGGCGAGATGCAACCGCTTTTTGTAGTGCCGCCTGCACCAGCCAAACCAGAAGAAACCATACCAAAAGTTGTATTGCCGAGAAAAAATGAGCCGGAATGGGATCACCCACCGCTAGCAATTTACGAGGAGTACGGCGATTTTCCGCAAGAGCTGCCACCAACGGATTATCACGAATTTTATGAAGAGCCGCGCGCGCAACGCAAAGCCATCAATACGGCTTATCAGCCAGAATTGCAGGCGCGCGCGGCAAGCAAATATTTAATGCCGCCAGTGCGCAAAGCCCTGGCACTACTGCTCACCTATCCAACACTGGCGAACCTTGAGCACAACTATGAGGAATGGCTGGCTGATGAAACAGATCTCGACTGCCTGATGCTCGGTCGCTTGCTCAAGGTGTTGCATGAACGGCCGCACTACAACCTCTCGCATTTGATTGGTTACTGGCGCGGCATTTACGGTGCAGAAAATACCGAACGACTGGCAGCCGTTGCAGGGCACGATTTGCTACAAGCAGCAAATGCCCTAACCCAAAGCCGACAAGATAAACCGGCCAAAGCCGATTACGACACCCAAGCGGCATTTAGCGATGCCATGGAAAAACTGCGCCAACAACAAAAGCAGAAAAAAACGGCAGAATCCTTGGCAAAACTCAAAAATGCCGACTTAACTCAACTCACCAAAGAAGAGCGCGATCAGCTGGTGCGCGCCGCACTGGCCACAAAAGTGCAACCATAAACCGTAAAACTGGTCAAAACATGCACAATTTGGTGCTATCTGGCTGAAGAATATTACCTCACCACCCAATCGCCTAGAATCCACACAAACAAGTGGAGTATAATTTCGGGCTTTGCATTTCACTCATCAGGTTTTAAATAGGGTTTCGAATGTCTGAAGACGTCCAACAGCAACAGTCCCGTATTAAAGAACTGATCGCCCGCGGTAAAGAGCAAGGTTATCTGACCTATGCCGAGGTAAACGATCACCTGCCGGAAGACATCTCTGATCCGGATCAGGTCGAAGACATCATCCAGATGATCAACGACATGGGTATCCGCGTCTATGAAACAGCACCCGACGCCGACACCCTGTTAATGACCGATGGCGACTCTGCTGCGGATGAAATCGCCGCTGCCGAAGCCGCCGCCGCACTGGTTGCCGTAGAAACGGAAACCGGCCGCACCACCGACCCCGTGCGTATGTATATGCGCGAGATGGGTACGGTTGAGTTGCTGACGCGCGAAGGCGAAATTGTTATCGCCAAACGTATCGAAGAAGGTGTGCGCGAATTAATGCACGCCGTTGCCTACTGGCCAGGTGCCGTACAGCAAGTGCTCGACGAATACGCACTGGTCGCCAAAGAAGAACGCCGCCTTGCTGACGTCATTATTGGCTGGCTTGATCCGGTGGAGGACATTCCTGCAACACTTGCTGAAGTTGAAGAAATCCCTGTGGCTGTTGCTGGTGCAAAACCTGCTGGCGATGACGACGAAGAAGAAGCTGCAAGTGAAGACGAAGAAGAAGCGGTTTCCGGTGTAGATCCGGAAGAAGCGCGCGTTCGCTTTGAAGAGCTGCAAAAGCAGCAAGACAAAGTGAACAAAACCCTCGCCAAATATGGCTACGGCAGCAAGCAAGCAGAGAAAGAATTGTCCGCCTTGGGCGATCTGTTCAAATTCTTCAAATTGCCGACCAAACAATTCGACCCCATCTACACCAAAGCGCGCGAGATGCTCGACAACGTCCGCAGACAAGAGCGTCATATTATGGATCTGTGCACCCGCAGAGCCCAGATGCAACGCAAAACCTTTATCAAAGAATTTCCCGGCAACGAAACCAACGATGCCTGGTTGCCTGAATTCCTCAAAGGTAAAGTTGAGCACGCAGACAAACTCGAACGTGTATTGCCCGATGTACAAACTGCACAACAGCAACTTGCACAGATCGAAGCAGAGAGCGGCTTGAGTCTCGCCAGCATCAAAGATATCAACCGTCGCATGTCGATTGGTGAAGCGCGTGCACGTCGCGCGAAAAAAGAAATGGTTGAAGCCAACTTGCGTCTGGTTATTTCGATCGCGAAAAAATACACCAACCGCGGTTTGCAATTCCTCGATCTGATTCAGGAAGGCAACATCGGCTTGATGAAAGCAGTGGATAAATTTGAATACCGTCGCGGCTACAAATTTTCTACTTATGCAACTTGGTGGATTCGCCAAGCGATCACCCGCTCCATCGCCGATCAGGCGCGCACTATCCGTATTCCAGTGCACATGATTGAGACCATCAACAAACTCAATCGCGTATCACGTCAAATGCTGCAGGAAATGGGTCGTGAACCTACGCCGGAAGAACTCGGCGAGCGCATGGAAATGCCGGAAGACAAAGTACGTAAAGTGCTAAAAATTGCCAAAGAACCCATCTCCATGGAAACGCCAATCGGCGACGATGAAGATTCGCATCTGGGCGATTTTATCGAAGACACCACCATTATTTCTCCGGTGGAATCAGCGACAATGGAAGGCTTAATGGAAGCGACTCGCGAAGTGCTAGCAGGCCTTACTGCGCGTGAAGCCAAAGTACTGCGCATGCGTTTTGGTATCGACATGCACACCGACCACACCCTGGAAGAAGTAGGCAAACAATTTGATGTAACGCGCGAGCGTATCCGTCAGATCGAAGCCAAGGCGTTGCGCAAATTGCGCCACCCATCGCGCTCTGATCACCTGCGCAGCTTCCTGGATGATTAATAGATCATCACCCAATAAAACCCGCTTCGGCGGGTTTTATTTTATGCACTTCATTAAAACCTGATGCTCAACCAAAGTCGAGTGGCCGCCCAAAATCAGCACTCGCAAAATTTGCACTTCTCCTTTTTACAATAAAGCTTCAACTTCCTGCACCCATCAAGCATTCCTGCAATTCAATCAAGCCATTTGGCATTTCCGCGACTAGTATCCGCGCGAACTTTGAAGTTAGTGGTTCAAAAAATAACGACTACACACCCATCCCCCCCACTTAACAATGAAGGAGTTATCCATGTTCAATAAAAATAATATGCTGGGAAAATTGCTTTTCCCGATGCTGCTCTCGATGGCGGCAACTCAAGTTTCTGCCGCGCCAGATCCAAATTTTCATATTTACTTGATGTTTGGCCAATCCAACATGGAGGGCGCTGCCCCTATTGAAAACCAGGATCGCGTTACAAATCCCCGTGTAAAAGTAATGGCAGACTTAAACTGCGGCAATTTAGGTCGCACCTATGGCAACTGGTATGTCGCATCACCGCCACTCAATCGATGCTACAGCGGGCTGGGGCCTGGTGATTATTTTGGAAAAAACATGGCAGATGGCATGCCGAGTTCTGTCACCATTGGATTAGTTCCCGCTGCGGTCTCCGGTACTCCAATTGAGCTGTACCAAAAATCGGCGCCTATAGGTCGAAATAACCAAAACATTCCAACACAGTTCAACGGCGGCTATGCATGGCTACTCGACATGGCCAAAAAAGCTCAACAAGCCGGTGTCATTAAAGGCATTATTTTCCATCAGGGTGAGAGCGACACCAGCGACCCGAATTGGAAAAACCAGGTCAAAGAAATCGTTACGGATTTGCGTAGAGATCTTGGTATTGGCGATGTGCCTTTTCTCGCTGGCGAATTGCTCTATGCGGATTATGGATCTTGCTGTCACTGGCACAATGCCGAGGTTAGAAAGTTGCCCGGATTAATCAGCAATGCCCACGTGGTTTCAGCGATGGGCCTGCCGGGAATGGATGTGTATCACTTCACCACCGCGTCCTATCGCGAATTTGGCAGGCGCTATGCGCAAATCATGCTCGACAAGATTGATAGAAACAGCGTGGTCAGCTCCATCTCATCCAGCAGCGTTCGCAGTTCATCCCTCAGCTCTTCCATTCGCTCAAGCATTTCTGTTTCGTCACGGAACTCAAGTAGCGTTACAACCTCAAGAAGTGCCTCAAGCTCGTCCAGAGCGACCAGTACTGGAAAATGTGTTTACACCACCACTAATGATTGGGGCAACGGATTTACTGCGTCGATAAAAATTACCAACACCAGCGCGACTGCAATTAATGGCTGGAGTGTAAGCTGGAGCTACATTAACGCGACCCGCATAACCAACCTGTGGAATGGCGTGATGACAGGAAGTAACCCCTATACCACCACCCATATGGATTGGAATAAAACCATTCAACCCGGTCAATCGGTCGAATTCGGCTTCCAAGGCACCAAACCAAACGGAACCGCAATTACACCCGCGGTATCCGGCACCGTGTGTAATTAGAGGCTCACGCCAACAATAGCGCAAATACAAAAAAACCGCCGATTGGCGGTTTTTTTTGATCACAATTTGATAAAAATCCAACAGAATTAACCCTAGCCACATAGAGCACAACTCACTATAATGCCGCACACTGCGTTTCTGCAGTTTCCTTTGGGGCCTATAGCTCAGTTGGTTAGAGCATCCGACTCATAATCAATGGGTCAAGGGCAAAAGAGTTTCAAGGGCCTATAGCTCAGTTGGTTAGAGCATCCGACTCATAATCGGCAGGTCGCTGGTTCAAGTCCAGCTGGGCCCACCATTTTTACTATAAAATTCAATAAGTTACAAAATGTAGCTTTTGATTTGCTTCGACTCAAGGGTTCATTTCTTCGTAACCCTCACGCAAGAGCTTAATCGTAATCAATTCATACTTACTCAAGCCGCTTTCCTCGGGTTACACTGGGGTTACATAGACCAATACAAATTAAACATGACAAAGGAGCCGCCAGTGTCTGATTACAAGGAACTTAATCTGAACAGAGAGAATCTTAATTCTTATGTCCAAGCTTTCATTGAACAAAATGGGCTGACACTTGATGGAGGGCAGCTAAAGGAACAACCAAAGGGAAAACGTGCAGAATTTGGAAGAGCAGGCAGTGACTTTGCAACAGTTGATCTATATCTAAATAAAAATGGAACAACCACTATTCATTGGATGCTCGGAAAAAATCAGCCCTTGGGGCAAGAGCTTGCAAACCACCTCAAAGCAACGATTGATCCAAACGAGTTCGAGCAAGTCAATCTAGCGCTCAAGGGAATTACTTCTGGTGACATAGAATCAATCCTCAGCCAAGCTTGCGAGGCCGGTGATATTGAATGTGAAAAACTCCATGAGGATGCTCAAAAGCTTCAGGTAGCTATTTGTAATAAAGCCCATCAGGACCGACTAGTAATAACTCATCATAGAAATACCAGAACACTACAGATTCAAGGAAAACCACTTTCCTGCTATCGCCGAATTGTCTATTTGCTTTCAGAACTTTTAGATATTGGCGGCCTTGAGCAAGTAATCTGCAGGAAAGACGACGGAGTTGCCGAGATAGTTCGCAAAGAAATGGCAGAAGACTATTTAAAAAAATTCTTTTCGCGCAGCTACGAGCTACTTCCCGGATTAGTACAAAGGTTATTAATTTCAGGTTGCTGCGTTAAACTCGCGGCACCGCAACTGCCAGATTACTCTATGCTTGTATATCCTGATCTGAGAGCGCTTGAGGGTGTATTAAAAGAGGAGCTGATTGGCTACAACATGTCTGTAGCTGATGCAAAGAATGGGTTTGGAGATTTTTTTGACAAAGCACAAGAAGGTTTTAAGCTAAAAGAAGACTACTCTAATTCGGTTGCTCACGCCGGTATGGTGAAAGCATTTAATGAGGCTTATAGCTTCTTCTGCAAGCATCGGCACGGCCTCTTTCATATGGAAGAGTTCGCTGACGGCAGCAGAACAGTTGACACGTTAGAGAAAGCGATTGGGCTCTCGAAAGAAGCATATAGAGTTATTGATGGTCTACTCACTGCTAGAATGTAACTTATGATTAATAGAATTCGCATTGTGGGCAATATCGCCGTAGTGACGGCTAACGCCGAAATGAACCCATTGCGCCATTTATCTCAGCTAAGCAAAGAACTTGAATCATTAAGATTCAAGGGAAGCGTCCTGCTTGATCTACTGTCAGTAAATGGCCTCACTGACAATCGTTTTGTGAGCGTGGAATTTGATGGTCATACCTTTGATCGTAAATCATTTAGTGTGGAATCAGTTGTTGATCCATTGCTCCGAGAGGAGCAAAACTTTTTGATGAAGCAAGACCCGAGCTTTCTTAAAGACAGCGTTTTGACGCCCGCAGAATTAAGTGATTTTTTACATTAAAAGTTTTTTCAAACCCTTCAGCCTGACCACCATTTAATCACCTTGTTGAATGAACTAGGATCGATTGATTCAACAAACTTTGTTAATTCCGCCGAAGATATTCCAGCCTTCCTCATGTGGTTGTCGAACAACGATTCCAATAAGCCAATTCTCGATTTTAATTGCTCTGTTTCAACAGGAAGCCCAGAAAATCGATTGTAAAAAACCTCTTTTATCAATTCCGATTTTTTTACATTCCACTCTGTACCTCCGCATAGAAAAAGCTGATATACCAACCGATACAAATCCACAACCAAGCCACCAGTTTGAAATTCAGTGGGATTGCGATGCAGCATTAAAATGTAGGCAGCAATGACACCACTGATAAAATCCAACAGCAACGTTTGCGCAAGATCAGCCGGAAGCACGGTTTTGTTATTTGGCTTTATCAGATACATCAGCACTGCACATAAAGGACTTACAGTGTCGTATGGACTAATTCGATCAGTGATATATGGATAAGCCACAACCCTCCTACCCGCTAAATTCGCATAGCGGCTTGGTTTTCGCTGAACGAGTGAACCGAGGGCCTTACCACCTCTATAGGATGAAAACTTTGGTTTATCCAGGTTAGGAATTTTTGGGATTAAATCTCGCACAGCAGCGTTAACCTTCGCCAATATTGCTTCAGCTTCCGCTAGAGTCTCGTGATTATTTGGTGCATTGGATAGACTTATTAAATCCAGCGCTACCATCAAAGTTTGCTCTGGATCGTCAATACCTCGCCCACCCCACTTACTCCCAATCCGTTCGGAAAATAGGCCATCAATAAGCTTACGGGTGGTTAGATTTGGAAGAGCCTCACCATTCCGCCACCTGAAAAATGGTCGCCTTGGTAAAACAAAAGTCTTTTGGTGGCGCTCAATAAAATGGTTTAGATGTTCGAAGCGATCAAATCTTTCTCCATCATCAACTGGCTTTACTTCTAGGCACTTGCGCTCAAGCTCGCGAATCAACATGCGAGCACGCAAAGGATTTGCAGCAAATGCCGATATTGACTTGGCTTGCTCTCTCATCAATTAAAGTGCCTTTTCATAATTATAAAAAGACACTTTAAAGTCACTCGCGCATAGAGTCAATCATCCATCATCACACCACACTATTTCATGACATATGGAGTAACGATGGATACTCACCAATCAGAGCGATATCTCACCTACGAACAAGCTGCATCACTGCTCTGCATGACAACAGGCGGGCTCCGAAACCGGCACTGCAGAGGGGAGCCAATGCCACCCTCGGTGAAAATTGGCCGGAGAAGATTATTCCCCGAATCGACCTTCCATTCCTGGCTAAAAGAGCAAAGAAGCAACGGAGGCCTCCTGTGACCTCACTGCTTGGAAATGCTCTGGATATTGGAAAAGCGTTCGATTTTGAACCCGAACCTGTCGATTATGTTCTGCCAAATATGGTGGCAGGCACAGTTGGTGCGCTGGTATCCCCGGGTGGTGCCGGAAAATCCATGCTGGCTCTACAGCTGTCCCTGCAAATTGCGGGCGGGCCAGACCTACTAGAAATAGGAGAGCTCATACAAGGCACGGTAACTTACCTGCCCGCCGAAGATCCTCTTATCGCTATTCATCATCGTTTGCATGCAATGGGTAAACATATGAGCGAAGACCAAAAGCAGCTCATCGCTAGCAAGCTTGCGGTATTCCCATTGATCGGTGTATTGCCAAACATCATGGGGTCACAATGGCGTAGTGAGCTTCTCAAGGCCGCCCAAGGATGCCGCCTGATGGTTCTCGATACGCTGAGGCGCTTCCACGTTGAAGAGGAAAACGCTAGTGGCCCCATGAGCCAGGTAGTGGGCGCGATGGAATCCATTGCAGCAGACACCGGCTGCTCCATTATTTTTTTACATCATGCCAGCAAGGGTGCAGCAATGTCCGGCTCAGGGGACTTGCAACAAGCCAGCCGCGGCTCGTCAGTGCTGGTCGATAACGTCCGCTGGCAAGCCTACCTTGCGGGTATGACCCAAGCGGAGGCAGAGACTTGGGGTGTCGATGAATCCCAACGTGCATACTTCGTCCGATTTGGTATCTCTAAGGCCAACTATGGCGCCCCTTTCAAAGAACGCTGGTTTCGCAAACACGAAGGCGGAATATTAAAGCCAGCAATCCTTGAGCCCACAAAAACAAGAGGGGCTCGCCGTGACGAAGTTTGATTTAACTCACGCCCGGCATGACCCAGCCCACTGTCTCGCACCTGGGCTATTTCGTAGCTTAAAACGGGGTGAGCGAAAAACCAGCAAGCTCGATGTGGTCTATGAATTTGGTCAAGGCCAAAAAATTGAATTCAGTGGCCCAGAACCATTAGGTGCGGACGATTTGCGCATTCTGCAGGGGTTAGTTGCTATGGCAGGCCCTGCTGGTCTAGTGCTGTCGCCAGATCCAAAAACTGAAGTTGGACTACAGCTTCGGATGTTTATGGAGCCAAAGTGGGATGCAATCCAGCAAGATGCCATGGTGGTGAAAGGTAGTTATCGAGCACTGGCAAGAGAAATTGGCTATGCCAATATCGAGGACACTAAGCCGATTCGGGACTGTATAGAACGATTGTGGAAGGTTTCGATAATTGCGCTATCAGGCGGAAAACGTCGCGGCTTTCGATTATTGGCCGAGTACGCCAGCGATGATGTGGCAGGAAAATTATTTGTTGCGTTGAATCCAATGATTGCCCAAGCCGTTATGGGTGGACAGCACATCCGCATCGATCTTTGGGAAGTCCGCTCACTCAAAAGTGACTCAGCCCGCCTAATTCATCAGCGCCTGTGCGGCTGGATAGATCACGGCAAATCCCGCCGTATCGAGCTGGATACACTGTGCTCTTATGTCTGGCCAGAACCAGCCAATAGCAGCACCATGCGTAAGCGGCGGCAACGTGCTAGAGACTGCTTACCAGAACTATCCCGCATCGGGTGGCTGGTGACCGAATATGCCCAAGGAAAATTCGAGATCACAAGACCAACCCACGATAACGGTCACAAAGCCCCCGATAACTGTCACGAATCCCCCCGGCAACTGTCACGCCCTAACCACCCAGATCGCAGCATTCGCGCAGCTTTGGGAGGGAATGGAGAAACTCATCCATGATTATCCAAATAATCCACTAGGCGCGGCAAATTTGCCGTGTCGGCATAGCCTTACCACGAGCCAGAAAAAGAAAATTTAGTGGCAAAAAAACTCAATAAATTACCTATAGGAGAAACGTTATGACTACAAATGACTTGGAATATTCAAATCAGGAAGTCCCAGCCCGCAGCTTCAGCAGAGTACTGTCACTTATTGTTGCAATTGAAAAAATCGAGAAGCCAGACCTAAAAAAGCTCACCACCGATACAGGAATTCCCGAGCGATCAATTCACGCTATGTTGGATAAGCTACATCGAGAATATTTCATGGTAATTGAACGGGTACAGGGCCGTCGCCATGGATACTACCGAATCAGCGATTGGGGCGCGCTCAACAAAGAACGAGTCATGCTGCAAGCAGCCCCCTCGAATACGGATGAGATGGACGAAAAGGAGTGACTTCCAGTCAATTTGACAGTGCCAGATGTTCTTGTACGTTACCCATTCAAACAATTGTTTATCGTTCGATGAGAGACAGAAATGAATCAAAATAATCTGATGCAACTGCGAAAAAAGAGATACAACGATTTTTGCCGTTTTATGAAAAACAAAGGTTATACGAATCCAGCGGCAATAAAGCGCTTTCAAGCCTCCATGGTAATTAGTGGTCTCACATATGTGGTGGCCCTGACAATCGCTTACATGTTAGCCCTTACGGTAATTCCAAACTACGAGACTCTGGCAAAAGTAACGCTCATCGCGTTTGCATTTTGGGTGCTCGCTTCGAAATGGGTCAGCTTCCGCTGGGCAAAAGCATTCCAGGAGAATAATTATGTCGAATAGTGACTGGGGTATGCGAACTAGTGAGATGATCCGCTGGGCTAATAAACTTGAATCAGGCTGGGACTTAAATGTTTGGAAAAGCCTTTTTCTCAGCGGCGGGCTAATAGCGCTCTGGCTTTTATTTATATCGCTGGCCCTGATTGGATTCATTAGTCCTCTCAGACGACGCTGGACGACCTTCAGTGGAGTAACAGTCACACCGATGCACAGCTTAACCAGTTTTGTTATTTCAGCACTGGTATTTTCGCTCACGCATGCTGCAATTTTTGGTGAGGGATTAATTGCTTATTGGATCAACACAACGCTCCCACCGGAGGTGGTGGAAGCGTTGGCTTCAAAATCATTCAAATACCTTTCATTGGTGGGTTGGTTTTTTTCTTAAGGTTAATTGGAAGTAGAAAGCATTTTACCTATTTTGCTCATTCCACCTTTTGCAGCGTTAGCCACTTTGCCAAAACCTCCCCCCATTTTTTGCCCAACACTGGAGGCCGCAGAAGAGGCATCCTGCCGCATGGAACGCTCGCCGTTACTAACCACCTTAGCGGCACCACCGACAAAGATATTGCGACTTTGCTGTTCCTGATTGCTCTCACCAAGATTTTCAGCACCGCCCCCTATGTATCTTAAAACTTTGTCTGGAACCTCATGAATCAATCCAAAACACCTATGCGCAATTTGAATCATCACAGCCACAAAAATAGCAAGCATAGCGATGAGGGAAACAACTCCGGATAAGGAATCGCCGATCATGGAAGACATCGCTGGAATAAACAGAATAGCGACAACCCTCCCCATCACAATGATCAGAACCATTGCAGCAAAAAATCCGAACAGCATCAAAATCGGCCGCAGGAAAAGCGATAAAAGCACCATATAGCCAGCAAGCGCTCGCTGCCCTACAAACCCCTGCCCTTCGGGCATTGCATGAGAAACTGCCCAAATAGGCGCGGCGATCACAGCCTCAATTACAAGCACAAACCAACCAGCAATACCCATAATCCATAAAATTATTGGTGTGGCGGGGAGATAAAAGGCCAGCATCAAAGCCAGCGGCAAAAGCAATAACGCAGCAAACAAAAATAATTTGCTGGCCTCCTCCAAGAGGAACAATATCGGGGATGTCACTGTTCTTGCTCCTCCAGCCAAACCGCCTACGCCTTCGGCTACATCATCCGCTGTTCGAGCTGCCCCCCTGGCAGGAAGCGCCGCAAAATATGCAACCTCAAACCCGGTAATGATCGAATGACCTATATTAGCCATACCCGACAATGGATCAGGATCGGCCAGAGCAATATCTAATGCCCGCTGGATTGTATACAGCACTATTTTTAATCCGCTGTTGTCATCCGCATAGCTGCTGCGCTCCAAAGCAGTAACTATATTCCCATTGGAGTCAGGGACATTCATATTGACGCGATAGTTACTCAATGTGTTTATGAAGTTTTGGTAATCACTATTATCCATCACATCAGATGTCGGCCCCGTCAATTCCGGTTTTACCGACACCATCTTTTGAGTTTCCGCATTAATTCTCTGAAAATCCCAATACCAAGCTCCTGCAGTAAGCCATCCTGCGTCACGTGCCCCTAAAGTCGTTAGTGCTGTATCCGGATTCCCGCCATCCCATTTATTCAAGCGTGTAGTAGCAATAGCCGACATCGCGTCGTTTACTGCTTTCATGTAAGCAGCTTTGTATATCTGTACGGAATTATTGAATGCGAGCGGGTCTGGATCTGGAGCATTATTGTCAACAGTTTTAAGCACAATTGCGCGAGCAAGCGGATCAAGACCCTCATCCAAATCTGCATGGGCAGAAATGATATCTACCTGAAAATTACGCACGTCGTTTTCTATATTCATGCTCTCATCGATTTCAGAAAATTTCAGCTCGATGGAGCCACAAGGATTTGATCCGTAGTTTCGCGGAATTCCGCTGGGGAAACCCGAGAGAAATGCCGCACCATACGCAACACCTGCACCAGCCAAACCATAGCGACTGTCATAGCGCTGCATGACACGATGCTGAACAGGCATTTTCAATTCTTCAGCAACAGCCGATTGTTTGATATTAGTCACCTGATTGTTATCAACAATTTCAATCGGTTTTTCCTCGATATTGGCATGCCTATCCGCTGTATTAATGCCATGCATACATACTCTAGACTCAAGGATCTGTGCGGCGATTTTTTCAAAATCCGTTGAAACTTGGGGCGGATATAAAGTGCCTGACGCACCCATATAATCCAGCGTTTTATTCCACCCTGAATTCGCCAGCCCAATACCATGCCCCGCCACCCATATAACACCAATTTGCATACTCGAATATCCACCAGCAAATGGAAGCACAAGCGCGAGTGCAAACACCATTCTCAACGGAATCCACATGGTACTGTAAGCTTTACCTAAAGGATTCCCCTCATGAGCTGAATTGAGAATACCGGTCAGAAATGTATAGCCGATAATCAACCCCGTAAATATCAACATTCCCGCATTCAAAACTTCTGAGAGAGCGCCAATTATGGAGTCCGGACTGGAAGGCCCAGTACCTCCATTTATCACGTCCACCACACTGCCGAAAATATAACGCAGATACTCCACGCTTTTATCAGTCGAGCTTACCTCAGTAATCGAGGCAAAAATAACATTAGACTGAAGTGCTAGCAGTATGAACGCCACTATCTGAATCATCTTTTTCATATACACTCCAGCCTCTGCCAGTTAAAAATTGGATATCCGATTTCTTCCGCACATTACGATCAATCACTTTTTTGATAACGTCCCTGAATGATGGATTTTTCGACATCTCATTTAGAATCGCTCCACCAACAATAAACACCTCATGGTTACGATTTTTCTTTTCCTTTGCAGATTCCTGTTGCGCAAAGCCTTTTGCTTTAGCCACAAACTGTTCTACAGATTTTTTGAAATCTATCGCCTCCTTATCCCCACCATCTGCCTTTTCACAAATAACTTTCCATTCCTTGCCCGTTATAAAAGACGGCTTTGCATGCATATTTCACCTCCACTGAATTTTAATTACACCAATCCAGTTTTATTGGTTAGCACATGCCACACAAGAAAAAAGTGTACTTTTCTAAACTTTTATTTTGCCAATAAATGATTTTGAAAATATTTTCTACGGAGCACGGAAAAATATTTTTCCTACGCGCAACCTGACTGCACGTAGAAAATAGAGTTTGGATATTTGAACGTAGTTATGGCCTGGCACGCACAAGGCCCTCTGCCGAATGAAGAGCGCATATACGACTCACAAGTGAGTCATGCGTTTTCGCTACGCGAAAAGTGAAAATCAAGAGCCATTCATATGTCAATTTTTTATTGTCAAACTGAAAACATGTCGCGCTCAAAAGGCGACACTGCAACCGCGGCAGCGGCATACAGAGCCGGACAAACTATTGTTGATGAAAGAACCGGCAAAATAAATCGTTTTAGGCGGTACGGAGTTTTAGAAACCTTTCTTTTTAACAATGCAGGACTCTCTCGATCTGAGCTATGGAATTTAGCTGAGAAGTCAGAAAAAGCATCTAACGCAAGAGTAGCCAGAGAATGGCAACTTGCACTTCCGCACGAATTAATGAGAGATGCACATCAGCGAATAATTAGTGAATTTTCTACCCATTTAATCACCGAGTACGGTGCAGCTATAGACGTTTGCGTCCACGCTCCAGGCAAGAAAGGCGACCACAGAAATATTCATGCTCACCTTTTAATGACAACAAGATCAATGCAAGCCGATGGAACACTTTCAGAAGGAAAAATAAAACTAAATTGGAGCGATGACCGCTTAAGAAAAAATGGCTTGCCTACAGGAAGCCAACAAATATCAAAAATCAGGAAAACATGGGCGGATATTGTCAATGAAGAATTAAAAAAAGCAGGCCTTGACATCCGCATCAGTGAGCTATCCCTAAAAGAGCAAGGGATAACCCATAAAATCCCTCAAATTCACGTTGGAAAAATTCACACACAGTTGGCTCGCATGGGGTACATCGATCGTGCAACTCGCTGGCAGGCCAATGAGTTAATTAAACAAGCAAACAACATTATCAATATAGGTTTAACCCACCAAGACGTTAGGAGTCTGAAAATGAAAAAAGCAGCAATTAACACTGAACTTTTACCTCATCACGGCGGAGTTGCAAGCTCCCAAGAAGAGGCCGAAAAAGCGCAGAACTTACCAATTAAAAAACTTCAAAAGCAAGAGCTGGCGGAGTATTGGAAACCCGTTGAAATTGATCCGAATAAGGGTCGTGTAATTAACATGTTTCGAGCCGACGACGCAGGCATATATCGCTGGGGAGCAGGCAAATTAAAGGGCGAAGAAGCATTTAGAGATACAGGTAAAGCTATCTATTCCCAATCAATAAGTGAGTGGGCGCTGGCTGCCGAACTTGAGCTTGCGCAAGGAAAGCTCCGTAAGGGTGAGTGGAAAGAAATTCGAGCCTTCGGTGATGACGAATATCGCCGCCGAATTTGGGCGCAAGGGCAAATGATGGGCATAGAGGTGCAGGGCTATAAACCCACCCCAGAAGAACTGGAAAAATACAAACCAAAGCTGCCCCAAAATGGCTTGGCTTCTGACATTAAATCAGCTCCAGAAAAGCTGGATAAAGCACACGAGGAAACCAACCGATTTGATAACGCCAATGACTTTCAAAGTGATAATGACGAGCAGCAAACTCGCCGCAATTTCGACAATTCAAAATCTCCAAATATCTAATTGAGCCCACCTATTATGAAAGCAATAGATTTGAAAAAAATCACCCAGGAAGAAAGGCTCCAAGAGGTACATGCAAAAGTAGATGAGCTTCAAAAGAGACTGGGCCGAGAACTACAAGTCATAATTTATTCCTCGACACACTACCCGGAGGATGTGTTTGATGATATTGCAACAAGCATGCGCCTTTCTGTTATCAGTTTTAGCACGGGCGACAACCAAAAGGAGAAATATGCGGTAAGAATCACAGTCTCAAAAGTTGGAGAAATTCCATTTGCCTTAAGCTGTGGAGAAATCTACACGGCAGGAGGAACACCAAGCGAGGAAGCTGCACTGTGCGAGCAGACACAAGCGGCTCTAGCTCTTGCCGCTGTAGTAACCAAATCCCTTGACTCAGATCAACTGTACGGATTCCTTAATGCAGCCAGGAATAAGGGAAAGATCAATGACGACCAATTTCTACTGGTAAGCAGCCACTTTTTATGAGGAACAGTCATGACCAACTTGAAAGCCAATGTCGATCAGATGGATCTGCAAGCCTGGAGAGACAACCGTGAAGCACTGGAGATAGAGCGCTCCCTGAAGGATTGCGATCAAAATGCCGCAAAACGCATTAATACCGAAAACAGCACCAATAATAGCGCTCCAGACGATCTGGCTAGCTATTTTGATGTCGAAAACCGCAATTAAGCCTATCTGGCCGAAAACCCGCTAATACTTAGTGCGGTTTTCGGCTTTAACTCACTAACAAGAACCTACACAAACCAATCAATTGCCACTCAATGTGCGCCCTTGTACTATTCCAACCTACGCATGCCATTTACACATATAACACTGACCTGCAGGTCAAAAAACAACCAAAATAAAGCTATATACTTTTGAAAAGTAAATTAAAAAGGATTTATCAAATGACAGCAACAAAGGGAGTAACGGCCTTAAAAGACAAAGCATTCTGGTGCTTTAAAGACGATAAATTAACCAGCACCATACAAAAATCAGGAGTCTGAACAATGACATCATCCTTTCAGTTTTTATCAGGCTCCCTTGCTCTCGAGAACCGTCCTTTTCATTTTAATATTGCAAACATAGTCCAAACTTCCTTTTCACAATGCTCAGGCTATATCGCATATAAACTCACTACTCTTGGTCGAGCATCCGATGAAGACGTCCCATCCTTTATAATTGTTACCAAAGAGCATGGAGTTATTCTGCTGGACATTGTAGAGGATGAAATTACTGAGGCCTTGGAACAAGATGGGAGCGAGCTCTGGAAGTCAGGTGATGGCCAATTAAGGATCGCAAGAAGCTTTGTGGTAGATTTGTATTCGGATGAAGTTATAAGCCGACTCAAAAATGACATCAGCCTTTACAACAGAAAAACAAAATCTGTCAAAGTCCCCATTATTAGTGCACTGGTTTTTTGCAAGAATAACAAACAAGATATAGCTGACCTGACAGAGGAGTATCAAGAGTCTATAACGTCTATAAGCGCTGAAGACCTCCAAGCTTGGCTCAACACGCTTCCCATGGGATACAACTGCTCAGATTCCGAATTAGGAAAAATATATTCTTTACTGGAAGGCACATTTATTTATGAGAGCAAGCAGGGATTTGCTGAGCAAGAGAGCCTTGTTACTGTAAATGATTATATCCAGAAATCTTTGAAGTCAACATTTAAACAAGATGACGCCCAACGTCTGGCATCTCTGCAACTACCACCAGGCCCCCAACGGATAAGAGGACTCGCAGGCACCGGAAAAACCATCGTTCTATGCCTGAAAGCTGCAATTACTCATAAAAGATTTAGTAACTACAAAATATTGTATTTATTCAATACACAGAGCTTATACCATCACGTTCAAAACCTTATTTCAAAGTACTACACACTAGAAGCAAAAAGAGCCCCGGATTTTGAAAACTCCTTACATGTACTGCATGCTTGGGGAGGAAAACAGAAACCAGGGCTGTACTCTCAGCTATGTAATAAATATGGTTTATTGCCATTAACCTTGTCCGATGCAAGAGGAAAAGGCGATGCCCTCGAATATGTTTATAAGGATCTCCTCCAAAAAGTTGGAGATAGAATCGAGCCAGAATATGACCTTATTTTAATAGATGAAGCACAAGACTTCCCTGACGAAGTGTTTCAAGTGGTTTTTAAACTTGCGAAAGGAACTGGAGTAGAAAAAAGAATTATCTGGGCTTACGACGAGTTTCAATCACTTCGAAATAGTGAAATTAAAGAGCCTGAGGATTTATTTGGAAAAAATGCAGCCGGTGAGCCAAATATACCCAACAGCGCCCTAGATGGGAAATACGAAGGAAACATTCCTAAAGATTTCGTACTTCCAAACTGCTATAGAACACCCCGCCCCGTGTTACTTACTGCTCATGGAGTTGCTATGAGCATTTATACATCGAATCCGACAACACCCTTCGCATACAAAAATGATTGGAATGCAATTGGCTATAGAATTCATGAACCGCAGTCGTTGATATTCTCTAAAGGCGATCAAGTTAAAGTTGAGCGACCAGATGAAAACAGCAAAAACTTGTTAGAGACGATATTAAATGAAAATCAAAAAAACCCTCGAAATTTAATACAAGCAAAAACATGTGTTGACCAAGCCGACCAGCTTTCTTACATCAGAGAAAAGGTTCATGAACTAATATTTCAACAGGGTGTATCACCTGAAGAAATTATTATAGTCAATCTACACCCAGGTAATAATAAAGAATCAATGCTGGCCATACAAAGAGCTCTGGCTGAAAGAAATATTCAATCTGTTTTGCCAGGCTACGTTGAAAGCGCAGATGTATTCAAACCCAAAGGCTTTGTTACTATAACAACTCCATATCGAGCAAAGGGAAATGAAGCCAATATTGTATTTGTCCTAAATGCTCAAAATGTTGTTAATGACTTCACTCTACGCATGAGAAACGCTTTTTTTGTCGCCGTCACAAGATCTAGAGGCTGGTGCTACATTTCTGGGATTGGTCCAAACATGTCTCACTTAGAAGCAGAAATTAACGCTATAAAGAATGATTTTCCATTTTTTAATTTCGAGTTTCCTGATCCTGATTCAATAAGAAGAAGCAAGAGTTTTCTCAAAAAGACAGATAAAGAACTTGATCAGATACAAAATATGCTTGCGCTTTTAAAGAGCGATCCAGAGCTTAGGCAACTGCTCATAGATCACTCAAAAGACAATTGATGGTGGCCACATGAAATATGCAATGGCCGCACAAGGGATACATAATGTTAAGGAATTTCTGCGTCCAGCTACGCAAGTTGACTGCATATCTCTTCAACAAGCAAACAGAACTATAACGTGGAATGGACGAAAACCCGGCATTCATAAAAATGTCTACTACCCATTGGAATACCAATATCTTATTGACCATCATCAATACTCACTGCTGTTAGCAGATGGGTCATTCTTTCAATTCTATTATGAATTTACGGAGGATGACTGCTTAGCTAAAGCTAGGTTAGCTTATTATCCAAAGCCTATCTCTACGAGCGACTCTCTGGACTCTCTGATCGATGCCGCAGATGATGCACTGGAGAGAGAAGATGAAGCTCTTTATGATCATATTTTCAATTGGGTTGAACTATTGGAAGTAAAAAAACAATCGCCATCAAACACGTCACATATCAGATTTGACTATGACAATGAAGTTACAGCCCATTCACCATCCCACATACAATTTAGTGGTGTTCAAGAATTTAGAGTTTCAGCTGAGTTTTATCCACTTCCATTAATTTTTATTGAACTTTGCCTGCCAATGCTGCCCATTGAGCATGGTATAGATGTTGGCGCTCTCAACTTTGCCAGTCGAAACAAGCACGCAATAGAGCGACCAACAACCTCTATTTTTCTTACAGGCTGAAATTAAAAACCATGAGCTTCGTCTGGTACGAATGGATTTACTCGCCTACTGGTTGATAATAGCTTCGTTAACAATACTTGACTCGGCTAAATTTTCCAGGACGGGGAAATTAAAACTTTTTGGAAGAGACAGTAACTGCTCATCAACCACATAATTATATTTAAGCCTTTCACATGGAGAGGCTGCATCATAAACCGCCTGTGTCACGAAGAATCGAGGGATGTATAACATTGGCTACATGGCTCCTCTGGCTGCACCAGTAATTTGAACAACATTCGAGTTAAACATACCTTGGAAAAGACAGCTTTGGATCTTATCCGCAGACAGCCTCAATGTTTCCGCAGTCAAAACAATATATCCAGCAGTCACATCATCTCGCCCTGTAGAGTGATTCATCAAGCGCTTGAGCTTATAACTTCCAACATCCAGATGTTCTGCCGTGGTAGCAAAAGTCCGCCTTAGATCATGAAAGTCACAATGGGTGGCAGATAAAGCCTTGACCTTGGCCACAACTTTTTTTGGTTCCCGCACCTGGCCATATTCATTATCAGCAGCAAATACAAACTCCGAGCTAATTCGACCCTTCTGCAGCTTAAATAACTGGTCGATGTTTTTAGTGATTGGCAGCTCTAGGGGCAACCCGTTTTTTGTGTCATAAACAGTGAAGATCGCAGATCGCAGGTCCACATCCCCCCACTTCAATCCAAATATCTCGCCACGCCGAAGCCCTGTTAACAAGGCGAACAACATAGCATCACAAATAGATTGGCCAGTTGGTGTCTCTTGATCACGAACCTCCTGTAAGGCTCGATAAAAGACCGAAAGCTCTCCGGGGCGCAAATGTGTTTGCCTACGCCGAACATTGTTCCATTGCTTACGGTGAGACAATATCTCGACTGGGTTTTCAGGAAAAATTGAAGAGCCATCCTGACGACAATACTCATATTTTGCGAAGTTAAATATTGCCCGCAATACCCGCATGGTCAAATCAGCCTGAGCTTCCGAAGCGATACCAGCATGCAGATCAACAATTACACGGCGATCAATCTCGCTCAGCGGCTTTGAGATGAGCTTGCGCAGATGATTTCTTAATACTCCCTCGTACCCCCTGAGAGTGGTTACGCGGAGCTTACGGGAGCGCTTGTAAGCCTCAAAGGTTTCGCCAAGTGTTACAGCTGACATTGCGTCAACACGCCGCTGCTCGTTCGGGTTAACCCCATCACTCAAATCAGCCAAATGTTTTAGTGCCAGCGTGCGAGCTCTCACCGGTGACAATCCCGGATATTTACCAAGGGTAATACGCACAGGACTACCACCCGATACACGCTTAAAAACAGAAAAGCTTTTAACTCCGCTGGAAGTGACCCGCAAGCGCAACTCAGGCAGCTTTTCATCACGATATTCAATCCTGGATTCAGGTAGTGGCAGGTCTTCTATGGCTTGTTTGGTGAAATTGAATTGTCGTTCCACATGCGCTCCGGGGTTACACTGGGGTTACATCACAATAAGATTTCATATTACATAGGGTGATCTTTATGTATATAAAATTGTTTAGAAACAGTAACTTAGTTACCTATTGTGATATTGTGTGATACCGGATTATATGTTTAACGAAGACTCATAATCGGCAGGTCGCTGGTTCAAGTCCAGCTGGGCCCACCACATCAAATTAGTTTTTGACACTTCAAAATTACATTCACTACCATTTATACAAAATCTGCATTTTACAAATTGTAGTTATTTTAAAAAAATCTCCATTACTTTCCTACGCGATAGTTTCTGCAATTTAACCAACTCACATTGGGGCTACTGCGCACGAATCTCGAAAGGAAACTCAGCGGTTTGCTGATTGCGCGCAATACTGAATTCGATTGTTGCGGGTCGTTGCTTAATGGGCAACTCAACCTGATTTACGCCGAGGTTACCACGCAACTCTGCTGCTTGACTCACGGCTGCACCATTGTCATCCAATGCGGTGATTGCCATAAGTTCGGGAAAGCTGCCGTGAATATCAAATAACAAGCGCCCAGCTTCCCAGCGCGCCAATTTAAATGAGGAGTCAGCGCCATTCCACTGCATACCGAACTGGAACGGTAATTGAATTGCAATAGGATCTGATGCTGCCAAGAAAACCAGCTTGCCCCAGAAAGCAATAACATCACTCACGCCTAAATCCTGCCCGCGCAAATCCAATTGACCGCGCAACCAGGGCTGTGCGGGATCAGTTTGAAATTTTCCTTCTGCCCATGTACCACCAGCATGTTCCAACGCAATGGGTGACTGAAAATTTACAGAGTGAATATTACCGGCTGAATCTTCTACTTCCGTAATAAAAAAACGCGCCGCGCTGAGTTGGCGTGTTAACGGATGTTGGTTGCGCAGATAAATATCAGCCATTAACGATAATTGCTGTGCCTGGATATTCATTTGATTTACCGCAATTAACGCCGGCCCTGCAACAATGGTTTGCTGCGGAGCCTGAAAGGGATATTGGACATCCGTTGGTGGTGAATCCTGTTTAAGCGCAGCCAATGCTGCTACCGTTAATAATTCGGGCGCAGGCTTTTCCTGTGCAAATGTTTGCTCCAGCGGTTGAATGCGCCCAAAACTGAATGGATATATTTTTTTCTCCATTTTGCTCGCCACAATCACTTCGGCGGCGGCGATGCTACCTTGCACATCAATACTGGTGGTTTCTCCTGCGGCTAAAAAATTCACACCGCGCATTGCATTGGTTGTCGCCAGCACCTTGCCTTCTGCATTTAATGCATTTACTTGTAAAAGTGCTTCGCTATTACCTCCGTGCTGAAAATACAAACGGCTTGCACTGGAAGACAGGAAGCGCAATTGCAGTCCATGTGAATTAATTACTTTACCAGCCAATGGCAAATCCACTTTTATACGCTCGACGTTGAGCGGTAAGTTGTAACTAAGTTCACCTTTAATTGCGCCGATCGAGGAGAGATTAACATTCTCCGGCAGCAGAATTTTTTTCGTTCCCTGTGTACCGACGTAATGAATCGGCTGCCCCTGATCAAGAAACGCGCCGTCGTAAACCATGTCGATTTTGGCAACACGACGCACGCCAGTTGCATCGCAGCTACCCGGCGACAACAACGACTGATCCTGGTGATCAACGATATCGAGAATACGCAATTGAATAGGATCTGCTTCTTTGCCGAGATTAGGTAAATTAAATGCGCTGACATCCAGAGTAATCACTGTACCTTCTGCAGTTGCATCAATACTGCTAATTCCCACACCAAACGGGCCTGTACTTGTTTGCGCTGTGAACGCGGTATTTAAATGCTTGTTTAGCGCAAAGTCAGGTAAGGTTGATGATGGTAACTCACTAAATGCACGCGGCTTTTCATCGAGCCGCTCATCCGAGATTACTGTTGGGTTATCGCTCATGGCAAAGGTTCGCGCTAATAACGAGTTAACCCATAATTGTAATTGCGGTTGTAACTGCTCATCGAAAAATACCGAAGCCTGTAATTGCTGCTCCAATTTGGTGAGTTTGATTCGCTCATAAATGGATAAAGTTTCCGGCCAATCCTGCACCATGGTATTTTTTGCATTGCTGAGCAGCGGAGCTATAGCCTTTTCAGCTGCGTTAATAAACTCTTGATTAGCACCTACCATGACGGCATTAAATTTCAGCACCGGCGGAAATAACTGCGGCGCCACTCCGAGATAAATCCCTTTTACCGGTGCAACATCTATCGACAATTTCCCCAGTGCCATCGCCGTAGAGGCCTCGGAAAATTGCGCCGGATTAAATAACGCAACACTGAGCATTTGTTTTGAACTAATGGTTTGCCAATCCGATAAATCTTTATCGGCAGGCGCACCGGCATCCAAACGCCCACGAAATGCGGCAACTCGCTCCGGCGCGCCCAACACAATCCGGTCAGCGTCAATTACGGCCATCATCACCGGCTGCTTTTCGCAGGTATTTTCATCTACCGACGAAAACACGACTTGCTGTGGTGAGTCTTCATCAATCGTATAATTTTTTTTCAACCAAGCGCGCCATTCTTCCGCATTAAATTTCCCGGTCAAAACCCAGAGCGGCTGGGTTTGGTTATTGGTGCGATAAGCGGAGATCCAGACTTGATCCAATTGCTGCGCAATATTGATTCCGGACTCTTCCAGCTTGCGCCAGAAATTCACATCGGGTGCGGGCAAATTAGTTAAGCCCGCACCGGATTGCAGAACATCGGGCAATTGTTGCAGGCGCGGCACATCGACATGCGCCAATGCAAACAGGGGTTCAGTTGCGAGCGCATTCACTATTTTTTCATTTTGCGCTGAAGGTGTCACTGGCTGCCACAAGGGGCGCTTTAACCATAAGATGGTTGCTGCGGTTAGTGCTATAGCCAATAGGATGGCTAACATGCCCCACAGAAATGAGGATTTATGAAAATCCACTTCCACGTGAGCATCGTCCGCTGGCACATCTTCTGTTTTTTCCTCTGTTTTTTCTTCTAACTCGACTGACTGGGAACTAATGGCTGCAGTAGCAATTTCAGGCTCCGCATCAGGTTCTGATTGCGGTTTACTGCCAGCTTCAATATCAATTTCAGTTTTTGTGTTAACTTCACGTTTAGCATCAAGCTCCGGAGCTGTTTTAGCTTCCGTTGCGAGCGTAACAACTGCATCCTTTTTAATGACAGGCTCATCGATGCCTTGCTGTGCTTGCGCAACGTCCAGTTCCGGAATGGCAGTTATCGTCTCTGGTAAGGGGGAACTAGTGATCGCCGGAGTCATTGCGGCTTTTGCTGCGACAGCCTGCTCCGTCGATTTTTTTTCTGGTTTGGCTACTGACTGTTTTTTTTCTTTTACTGTCGGGGTTTTAATTTTTTCTGTTACTGCAGGAGCTGCAGGAGGAATCGGTTGTTGTGCAGATTCCGATTTTTTTGGTGCAGTTATTTCTGCAACAACAGGTACAGGAGCTACCTCCGCATTAGCGGCCGCGAGTTCAGCATCTTCCGCTTCTTCACGCGCAATAATTTTCTTAACCAACAACTGGCGTGGAGTTTCATCCTCTTCATCAAGCTCCTCATCGAGACTGTGCAGCTCCAATTCCAATTCAATTTGGTCGGCAATGCTATCGGCATCTGCTGCGGCCATACTCACCACATCCAGATGGACACCCGCCTCCAAAAATGCAGCGCGCCACTGCTCAACCTCGGCAGAGGATTCCAGAATTTTAATCACACTGGGGCGTTGCGAGAGAAACACCAAGCGAACGGTTTTTGGTTTTAGTTGGAGCAACTGCGCCAAATTACCCACGATTTGATCCACATCAAACCCTGCAGCAAATTGGTTTTTATAGATAAGCTTGTACACAAAAACTCCTTCAGTTTTCAGTACTCTGCTGTGATCTTATTCGTATTGTACGGACTCAGCAGATTCTGAAAGCACCAAAAAAGGAAAACGCTTTGCAGCGATATAATTAATAAGCAATCGCCTGGACAAGCGATTACGAGGTAAGCCAGACACTAATCTTCTTGTATAAAACGCAAGCCGACACCAGCTGGCTCTACACGTACCACTTCCAGTTGTAATACCGGTGCATCATCCATCAGCCCCTGCACCTGCCCCCTAAGCCTCGTACCAACTGGCGGTATTTGCTCAGGTTCAAGCACAACAAATACACCACCATCAGAAATATCGCGGGTTTTTACCAACAACTCACCCACTGAATCATGGGTAATTTTAATCCGGCAAGCAAAGGATGTACGCACATGGCGACGCTTGTCTTTTGAGCTCATGAAAACTCCTGCGTTATTGTTGTTGCATTCTTTTATCTGGGTTGTGTAATTGTTTGCTGCGCGCGTTACACTAAAAATAAAGGCGGAATAACCGCCCCTATTGTTTAACTCACTTATCGGTCACTTCGGCTTTATCCACCTTTTGGAAACCGCGAGGAAGTTTGTTGCCGCGTCGGCCGCGCTCGCCTTTGTAATGCTCAAGATCGGACATTTTCAAGGTGATGTGGCGTTTGCCCGAATGCAGCGTAAGGCACTGACCGGGGCTGATGACATTGACCGAGACTACAAACTCTTCACGTGCCGCTGCGCGCGCCGATGGAATATTCATAATCTTATTGCCTTTACCGCGCGCCAGCTCCGGCAATTCCGTTACCGGGAACACCAGCAGGCGGCCATCATTGCTCACTGCCGCCAACAATGCATGCTCGGGATTATCAAGCAATTGTGGCGGCAAAACCAGCGCTGCGTCAGGTAGAGTCAAGAGTGCCTTACCCGCTTTATTTTTACTGGTGAGATCTTCCAGTCGGGCGATGAAACCATAACCAGCATCCGACGCCAGCAGCACGCGCTGCTGGTCCGTGCCCATCAAAGCACCTTCAAAAGTCGCACCACTGGGCGGACTGATACGGCCACTCAATGGCTCGCCTTGGCCGCGCGCGGAAGGCAAGTTATGCGCAGGCAATGAATAGCTGCGCCCGGTGGAATCAATCAAAATCACTTGCTGGTTGCTCTTGCCGCGCAGCGCATATTTGAAACTGTCGCCCGCTTTGTAGCTCAAGCCTTCCGGGTCTATATCGTGACCTTTCGCGGCGCGAATCCAACCTTTGTCGGAAATCACTACCGTCACCGGATCGACACTCAGCAATTCCGTTTCAGTCAACGCCTGAGCTTCCGCGCGCGCAACAATCGGCGAGCGGCGATCATCGCCAAAGGCCTCGGCAATTTGGATCAATTCTTTGCGCACCAGATTTTTTAATTTCACTGCCGATTCAAGAATTTTTTGCAGACCATCGCGCTCTTTTTCCAGCGCGGTTTTTTCTTCCAGAATTTTCATCTCTTCCAAGCGCGCCAATTGGCGCAATTTGGTTTCGAGAATATATTCCGCTTGCATCTCAATTAAATTGAAACGCTCCATCAGTACCGGTTTGGGATTATCCTCTTCGCGGATGATGCGGATCACTTCATCAACATTGAGGAACACCACCATCAATGCTGCCAAACGCAGCAAACGCTCTTCCACTTTTTCCAGACGATATTGCAAACGGCGGCGGGTAGTGACGGTCCTGAAACTCAACCATTCACTCAAAATTTTCGTGAGCGATTTCACTGCCGGGCGACCGTCGATACCAATCATGTTCATGTTGACACGATAGGTGCGCTCCAACTCGGTGGTGGCAAATAAATGTTGCATCACCTGATCCACGTCAACGCGATTGGAGCGCGGGATAATTACTAGACGCGTAGGATTTTCGTGATCAGATTCATCGCGCAGGTCGGCAACCATCGGCAATTTTTTGGCCTGCATCTGCGCAGCGATTTGCTCCAGGATTTTTGCACCACTGACCTGATGCGGCAGTGCGGTAATAATAATATCGCCCGACTCTTCGTCTTTTTGCCAAACCGCGCGCATGCGTACACTGCCGCGGCCGGTTTCGTACATTTTGATCAGTTCTTCACGCGGCGAAATAATTTCCGCTTCGGTGGGCATATCGGGGCCGAGAATGTGCTGGCACAAATCGTTGACCGTCGCCTGCGGATTGTCGAGTAAATGCACACAAGCATTAACCACTTCACGCAAATTGTGCGGTGGAATATCCGTCGCCATACCCACAGCAATACCGGTAGTGCCGTTTAATAAAACGTTAGGCACTCGGGCGGGCAATACGATGGGTTCTTCAAGTGTACCGTCAAAGTTGGGCTGCCAATCAACCGTGCCCTGCCCTAATTCCTCAAGCAAGACTTCGCTGTATTTGGTGAGGCGCGATTCGGTGTAACGCATAGCGGCAAAGGATTTGGGATCATCGGGTGAACCCCAGTTACCCTGACCATCCACCAATGTGTAGCGATAGGAAAATGGCTGCGCCATTAATACCATGGCTTCGTATGACGCTGAATCGCCATGTGGGTGGAATTTACCGATCACATCACCCACGGTACGCGCAGATTTTTTATATTTAGCGCTGGCTTTTAAGCCCAGTTCACTCATCGCATAAACAATGCGGCGCTGCACAGGCTTGAGACCATCGCCAATATGCGGCAGGGCGCGATCGAGGATCACATACATGGAATAATCGAGGTAGGCTTTCTCGGTGTAATCTTTGAGCGCTATACGCTCATCGGCCTCGGGCAGGGTTATTTCGTCACTCATTGAATATCCTGAAAATACAAAATTCAGATGGTTCTTTTTAGATGAATTTTAGAAAAATTGTTTCGCCAATAACACAAATGATTAGCGGTTTTATCGATATCGTTTAAGCAGTTAATTGTGTCTTAGCGCTTTTTTGCAGCAAGTGGGATCATCCCTTTTTCATTGATGCGCAGCGCAGGTAACCAGGCACTAAAATCCAGTTTGGCAGAAAAATTGTAATTTACATTTTCTTTAACGCCATTGCGACCAAAGTGTTCGATCAAGCGCACCAACTGCAACACATTGGCAGTGACTACCACTTTGACCGGCGTTTCTTGATAAGCAGCCAGGGTAGGCAGTTGATTGCTCACGCCGCTTAGCACATCAAAGTTTTCAATACCGACGGTGTAGGACATGCCGCGCAGGGTTAAATCGCGGTCATTGGGGTTAGCGATCAATAGGCTCACTTCAATTGGCTGACTCAAGCCTTGCGCTGGCAATAATTGCAAGCCGGCAACTTTCACAGTGGGCTGCTCTAATTTCGGTTGCAAACTTGAACATCCCGCCAAACCCAAACTACAGGTTATAAAAAATCCTATCACCAATCGTTTAGTATTGACCACAACAGCCGGTGTTACGATTCGACGCAATAGTGTTTGTACACAGAAAATAAAACTCATCCCAAACTCCTTTACAGCAAAAAAATGTGAATACAAGCACTTGTACATTAACGTCAATGTGGTCTAATCCGCGCTCTTTTTACTGAGTATTCGTCTTTAGACCCAAGCTGATTAATTAGTAAAATAATAAATCGGCTCAATTGCATTCAGAAAAACAAGAGTCAGTAAAATGACATTCCGGGAAAATAGCAGCACACAACTGCTGGCGCGCCCGACCATTGACGGTCAGCTTATACGTATTATCCATGATTAACTGACTACAAACTTATGCCCAACCCACCCTGCAAAACATTGCTCAATCCGGATGAGTTATTCGCTAGTCGCGATCTTCGCCTGCAAGACCGGCGTGAAACCCAGTATCCGCAATTAATGCGCTTATGCGCCGATTTTAATTTTTCTGTTTTGCAGTTACAGCGCAAAATTTTTAGCCACATAAGCCGCAAGATGGTACCGGGCACACTAGAGTTTGTACTGGCGGCTCACGATGAAACAACCAATTATTGGTACAGCGTGACACCGGGCTTGGCCAGCTTAAAAATGCTCAACGATTACGCCAAGCACTATGAGGTAGATATTCTGCACATGCACTTATTTGGCGACGAAGATGACGATTACAACCAATTTACCCAAAACGGTTTTTATTAGAGGGCCTACTCACCCATCTCCAGTTCAAATTCTTCGAGCAAATCCAGCGGTTCCAGCTCCTCGCCTTCTAATTCTTCATTCCAATTGATACCCACCAGCAACACATCTTCGTGCATACCGGGCAACCAATCTTCGAGAAACTCAACCAGTTCAATCGCCACCGGCTTATAGTCTTTCCAATCGTCCTGGCAGTGCGCACGTGCAAAACCCTCCTGCGACCAAAAGGGCATGACATCCACATCATCGTGCGCTTCTGACGCGCTCAGCGCCCAGCCATCAGGCCCTTCCAGCCCCCACACACAGCCCAACTCCATGGCTTCAACGATAAAGCGGTCAAGATTTTCAGCGGGGTCGTCACTGAGCGGATCGGTAGCGATAATGTCATTCATGCTAAAAAACCTTTGGAGTTTATAAACTGAGGTGTGCGCCTTCGGCTTTGAGCCAGGCGCGATCTGCCTTGAAGGTGGGGCAGACGCTGGCGACCAACGCCCAAAAATCTGCACTGTGATTATGGTGACGCAGGTGGCTGACTTCGTGGGCGACAAGATAATCGACTATGGCCTCGGGGGCTAGCAGTATCTGCCAGTTGTATTGGATAGCGCCGCGGCTGGTACAGTGCCCCCACTTTGAGCGAGTTGCTTTGATGCTGACTTGCGTACACAACAAACCCATCATTTGCGTTAATTGTGCCGTTTTACGTGTGAGAATCGTGAGCGCTTGCTGCTGATACCAACGGCTGAGCAATTGGCGAATTTGTGCATCGTCACTCAAGCGCGAGCGCGGGGATAAAATCACGTGCAAGTTTTGATCTACGCGCGCAATGGCCGCACGCGAACCGCGTCCGAGCACCAGCGTTAATGTCTCGCCCATAAACGGGATCTGGCTACCCTGCGCGTAGCGGCGCGGTTCTGGCTGAGTCGCAAGCGATTGCTGTTGCTCGTGGATTTTTGCCCTGACCCATGCCGCTTTTTCGTGCAGGAAATTCACCAACAAGGGTTGCGGGGCGCCCATGGGTGCGCGGATTACTACCTGCGCCTTGCGGATTTCGATACTGATACTGCGTCGCCGCGGCGAGCGGGCGATAGTAAATTCAAACCCCAGCTCCACGGGTGCAGGCGTTGATTTTTTTAAACCAAACCATTCAGTCATTGTTGTGCCTGGACGCCAAAAACAGGAAAGGGGAAAACAGGGATAGACAAGAGTGGATACCTCGGATCAATCGAGGCGCCAAAGATACCACAGGTTGGGCGGGACCAATTCAGTAGAAGCCGAGCGTGTGATCCTTGCGTGCAACATAAACAGACGTCATACCCTGCTCCATGCGCCGCGTGATCGCCGCTTCAGCCTTTAATTCGCCTGCGCGAAAATTGGCAAGCCCATCGTAAAACATCGCGGTAAAAAAGTCGGCGTCAGCATCGCGCGGGGTAAATACTTCGATGCGGCACATGCTAGTGTGGCAGCTAATGCTGTTGATGCTGACACGCTGCAAGCCCTGATACTGGGCAAACATTGCACGCAGCGATTGCTCGTACGCAGCCGCCCATTCAACATCTACCGGCTCCTGCTCAAACATGGCGGTGGCGCGCTCATAGACACTATTTTCCACTTGTTGCACAGCGGTGCGGGCCACTTCGGGATCAAGACCAACAGGCGCTGCTGACACATCCGATAATGCAGCGGGAGCGTCAACAACAATAGGGCCAGCTGTCTCAACTGAACGAGGAGCAATCGCCTCACTCTGCGCAACTGCATTAAGCGGAGTTAGTTCGGGAACCATCTGTTCCGGCGCTGGTTTGAAATGCAGATAAACCGCCAGAGCCAGTATCGGCAGCACTAGCAACGAGCCCCACAAGGGCAAGGGATTGTTGGAGCCGTGTCGATTCACCCAACACCTCAAAAAAATAACCAAAAAATTGCAATCAGCAGGAACACTGCACCCCAGCTGATTGCATGTACGCCCTGCCGAGCTTAACGGCAAGTTACGATTGGTGTCTCTACACTGCCGCCATTGGTATTACCCTGGAAGCCAAACTCAACCGATTGCCCTGCACCGACAGTGCCGTTCCAATTAAGATTGGTCGCGGAATAAGGATTGCTACCCGTAACAGTGGCGTTCCACGAGTTAGTCAGTCGATTGCTGCCTGCATATTGCCAGGTTGCAGTCCAACCAGTTTTGCTCGTGGTACCGGTATTGGTCACGCGGATAATGCCAGTGAATCCTGTACCCCAGGAGTTGCTCACCACATAGCTACAGCTCAGCCCAGCATTGTTGGCCACACTGCTGGATGACCGGCTGGAGCCAGGCATCGAGCTAGGCGCAACACTGGAACGACTGGATGAACCGGGCACAATGCTGGAGCGGCTGGACGAGCTTGGAGCAACACTCGCACGGCTTGATGAGCTGGGCGCAACACTGGCACGACTCGATGATGCCACCGGTGTTGAACTGTTGCCGCCACCGCCTATTTGCACATCAATACAACCGTGGAAGCGCTCGTAAGTTGGCGGTTCGCGCCCCCATTCTGCATAGATCACATGGCGGCCAGTGCGCGCCGGAACCGTACAAGTAGTGTGGATATGCGCGGTGGCTTTTTCGGCGCGCACATTGGGGTAGGCGCCTGGATTATCGTCGTTGTAAGGTAGATCGCAGAAGGGCTGGTCTTCGAAATCGGCCCAGGTCAATTCGCGTCCGACTTGATAGACAAAACCGGGTTTGGTGATCCAATAGCGGAAATCTGAGGTGTCATCAAAATGCGGGCCGTTACTGATATCCCAGGAGAAGACTAACGACCCCGAATTGATGTTATTAACAGGCCAGTTGATGGCATTGTCCCAAGGCGTTTTGCCACCCCGCCAGGTTTCGCTGTCAAAGCCACACACATTTTTGGCAGTTGGCCCGAGCACCTTGCGCCCTTGATGGTGATTCAACACGCTCATATAGGAATAACCGCCGTTGAAATCATTCGCAAAAGCGTCGCCGCATACCGGGTATCTGGCCGTACCATTCGCTACTTCGTCGGGCTTGGTTACCTTGCCGCAAAAATAATTACGCGCGCCGGGGCTATCGACAAAACCATGGCCAAAACTCATGGCAGAAAAGGCCAGTAAAGCAGCACCTAGCCCACTACTTTTGATGAAATTCTTATTCATTATTCACGTCCTCACTTAACCGGATTTAGAGACAATTCCCGGATTCGGGAACCACCGTCGCCGTCGGTACACCTGCATTACGGTGCAGCCACTGAATAAGCGACTACACAGCCTAGCGCTGGCAAACCAGGAGGCGAGCACAATCAGAAGTCCAGCGAGTGCTTATGAACAGCAAAATCATAGGAGAGAGCACATGCGATCTAATTATTGTTATGTCAGCTACCAACACTTTTTCTCACATACACTGGTAGACAAGTGGACAACCGAGCGAACGATATTCCCCCCATGCGACAGCGCTGTCAAACAAACGGAAAACTGAGGCGACACAGAAAGATAAAATCGCTGTCCGACATCACCAGAAAAAAATTTAAGCGCCAAATTTGGTACACAATTTATTTACCGGCTGAACTGGTCGCAACGGATGAAACAAAATCGCCCGAAAAATTGGCCGCCTCGACACGGCCATCCAACAAAATCCGTACGTACAGTGTTTTTGCTTGCGACGAATTTGCAACACTCACCAAATAATAACCGCGCCCATTCTCATAAATGTGCGCCGCACTTGTGGGCAAATTACGCCAGCTCTGATCCAGTTGCGCTAGCCCCAAGCCAGGCTGTGAATTGATGCTCGCATCGCGCGCAGTCGCCAGCGCAATTTCTACTGCCTTTTTCATCGTGACTGGCGCGTGCTCGTGCCCTTCATGCGCTTGTGTAACCGGCGCCATTAACACCATCAGCACAACAATGAACACTTGCAACCATCTACGCATAAGAACCTCACTGTTATTAATTATTTGCTAAACTGCCGCCTCTTATTTTTTGGGCAGCGCGCTGCCTACGCAGGAAATATAAAAATACATGAATGACAAACTCTTCATCCGCTTGCAACACCTTATTCCACAGCACGGTCTTTCACGCGCTGCCGGCTGGTTGGCAAGCAGCCATAACCCACTCATTAAAAATACTTTTATCCGGTGGTTTGTAAAACGCTATCAGGTGGATATGAGTTTGGCGGCCGAAGAAAACCCGCTTGCTTATAATTGTTTTAACGACTTTTTTACCCGCGCCTTAAAAACCGGAGCGCGTCCAATCGATGGAGCATTCGATTCAATCGTCTGCCCAGCCGATGGCGCCATCAGCCAATTGGGCAAGATTATTGATGGCAGTATCTTTCAAGCCAAAGGCCAAAGTTACACCACCGTGGAGCTGCTCGGTGGCGATGAAGAGCTCGCTGCAGAGTTTTCCGATGGCACCTTTGCCACCGTATATTTATCCCCGCGCGATTACCACCGTGTGCACATGCCCTACGGCGGCAAACTGCGTGCGATGGTGAGTGTTCCCGGCGAATTGTTTTCGGTCAACACCGTCACTGCTGAAAACGTACCACGCCTGTTTGCGCGCAACGAGCGCGCGGTCGCTATTTTTGATACCGATATAGGCCCCATGGCGGTCGTGTTAGTCGGTGCAATGATTGTGGCAGGCATTGAAACTGTGTGGGACGGGCAAATTGCGCCCTTTGCCAGCCGCGACATTGCCACCTCACTTTATCCTTACCAAAACATCATGTTGAACAAAGGTGATGAAATGGGCCGCTTCAAACTGGGGTCAACTGCCATCGTATTGTTTGCCAAGGATAAAATCCTCTGGGATGAAAAATTCCGCGCCGGAGCACCCACCAAAATGGGCGAGCACATGGGTAAGAGAATCTAACGCCCTGCTGCCATAAAAATCATTTTTATAACGCACAAAACAAACAGGCCGATCAATTGATCGGCCTGTTTGTTTTTCATGAGCATCCCAATTATTACTGCTGGTCGCCAGGATAATCTTTACGCAGCTCAAGCGGTTTATCTTGATGTTTGCGCAATTTGATATTGATCATCTCCACACCGAGCGAGAAGGCCATGGCGAAGTAAATGTAGCCTTTAGGTACATGCACATCAAAGCCCTCAACCAGCAAGGTGAAACCCACGATGACCAGAAACGACAACGCGAGTATTTTGATAGTGGGGTGTGCATCAACAAAATCACCAATCGGTTTGGCGGCAAACAACATCACACCAACGGCGATGATGATAGCGGTCGCCATAATCGGCACCTGGCTTACCAGACCTACTGCAGTGATCACAGAATCGAGCGAGAAGACGATATCCAGAACGGCAATTTGCACCAACACGATCATCAAACCATGGGCCGCGACATTGCGCTCAGTTTCGATAGCACCTTCGAGACTGCCGTGTATTTCATGGGTCGCTTTGGCAATCAGGAACAAACCGCCGCCGATCAAAATAATATCGCGTCCGGAAATAGCTTCCCCGAGCACTGTAAAGAGCGGATCCACCAAGCCCATAATCCACGCAAGTGAAAAAAGCAGCGCCAAGCGGGTGATCATCGCCAGACCCAAGCCCACATTGCGGGCAAATTTGCGCTGCTTCTCGGGTAAACGCCCCACCAGAATCGAAATAAAAATAATATTGTCGATCCCCAAAACAATCTCTAGCACCGTCAGTGTTGCCAGGGCAACCCAGGCTTCCGGGCTTGTTAACCATTCAAACATCATTCAACTCTCATTAATTAATAACACACAACCCCATGGGGCACGGATAGATGGGTATTGCTCGTAAAAATAGCCCCGGTGCCGGTGAGGCAATCGGGGGTGAGGATTGTACCCTGTGAACTATGGAGATAGGCAATAACTTTGAGAGGGATTATCAGGTGCGGGTAGTCAGGCGGCTGAGCAGCGCCATAAGGCCCTTCTTTTCGTTTTTCATCAGATAATGATCGCGGATACTCGCGATGTCTACATCGAAACTACCTGGTTCAAGATCCCGTGCGATTTCAATTTTCTCAATCTCGTAGCGGGATTTTTTGCCGGAATCGAGCAGCTCCTGCTTGCGCTTGTCATCCTCCGACAAATCCAGGAGCAGGTATTCATCCAGCGGTTGTTTATAAGCATCCAACACCACAATCACACGCGGTTTTAAGCGGCGTTCAAAGTTTTGCTCAACGACGACAGCAACTTCGCCAGTACTCAACTCCACCAATGTACCGGTGGGATACAAGCCGATAGCGCGGATAAACTCCACTACCAGCTCTTCTTGAAACTGGATATTGCGCAGCTCGTACAACTTGGCGACCGCTTTGGACGGCGCGATCGGGTGGCGCGAACCACGCGGATTGGTAACATGATCGTAAAAGGTAACTATGCCAGCGATTTTACCGAGCAGGGGAATTTTATCGCCCGATAAACCCTGAGGGAAACCGCTGCCGTTCAGGCGTTCGCAGTGGGTTTTTACCACACTGATAACACGCGGTTCAACACCAGGGGTTTTACGCAGAATTTCACAGCCAAGCTCAACAAAAGTTTCATAGAGATGCTCTTCTTCCGCCGTGCGCTCTGCCTTGGACAGCAGCGCCAAATCCAGCATGACCTTACCGACATCCTTGAGTAATACACCCATCGCCAGTACATCCAGATCGCGCTTGGGCAGACCTATATGACGTCCAAATAATATCGCCCACACCGATGAACGCACAGCGTGGCTATAGGTGTATTCATCTTTTTCCTGCACCCTGGACAACCAGGTAAAAGCATCGGGATTGCGCAACACACTGTCCACCATTTCACTGGCGACACGTTTGGTTTCCCCGAGCGAAAGCGCATCAAACTGGTTTTTCTCCAGTTGATCCATCACTTCCACCACAGCACCATAAACTTTTTGATGCAATTGGCGCGCTTTTTTCACCTCGCGCTGCAGTGGTTCTACCTCGCGGTAGAGCCCGCGCTGGATTTTGAGCGGAGCAACGGTTTCGTTAAATGAGCTTACGCGCTCACGGGTAGTGGCTTTTTTGGCAGAAGGAGCAATTGTCTTGAGGTTGGCCGCAATCGGGCCACGACCTTTTTCGATATCGATAAAAACATAGTTGCAGAGCGCTTTGAGCTGGTTGATTTCGCCCAGATCGCGCAAGTAAAAACCCTGTAAGGGGAATGGAGTTTGCGACCAAGGTCGATCCAGCCCCGACACAAACATGCCTATGGTCAACTCGTTGACGTCAACTTTGACTTGCTTGATTCCCACGCCTATTCCCCACATCACCCGCAGGTGCGAATTATCAGCCTTATTAGATCGGGATTCCGGCTATATGCCAGAGCTGCGCTGTGGCTAGGATTATCATAGCCCACCGGTGCCACCTGATTCAGGTTCTAAATCTTCCTAAAAAAAACCTTAATAGTGCATGGAGTTTAATCAAGAAAGGCGCGCCATGCCAGAGCCAGCAGATTAAAGGCGTAATAACAAACCCACAAGGTAAAAGTTATTGATGATATTGCGCCGACAACTCGTGTACCGCATTGATAAACGCACCGGCATGGGCAGGGTCAACTTCCGGGGTAATACCATGCCCCAGATTAAATATATGGCCGGAGCCACTGCCGTAAGCGGTGAGAATAGTGCCAACCTCGGCGCGGATACGCTCAGGTGATGCATACAAAATAGTAGGATCCATGTTGCCTTGCAGGGCGACTTTGCTGCCAACCCGCGCGCGCGCCGCAGCGATATCGGTTGTCCAATCCAATCCCAACGCCGTAGCGCCGGTTGCCGCCATAGCCTCCAGCCATTGACCACCGCCTTTAGTGAACAAAATGACCGGTACTTGACGACCTTCGTGCTCGCGAATCAAACCGCTGACAATTTTCTGCATATATTTCAACGAAAATTCTTGATAGGCCGCGTGAGAGAGAGCACCGCCCCAGGTATCAAAAATCTGCACCGCCTGCGCGCCTGCAGCAATTTGTGCATTGAGATAAACAGTGACCGAATCAGCCAACACATCCAGCAAACGATGCATTACTTGCGGCTGGTTGTAGAGCATTTCTTTGGCGCGACGGAAATCGCGGCTGGAACCGCCTTCGATCATATAAGTCGCCAGCGTCCAGGGACTACCGGAGAAGCCGATTAGCGGCACCCGGCCATTAAGTTCACGGCGAATGGTTTTTACCGCGTTGACCACATATGGCAGATCTTGCTCGGGTTTAATTACTTTAAGCGCATTGACGTCTGCTTCAGTGCGCACGGCCTTTTTGAACTTGGGGCCCTCGCCAGTCTCAAAATAAAGACCCAAGCCCATGGCATCGGGGATGGTGAGGATATCGGAAAAGAGAATCGCCGCGTCAAGGCCCGGATAGCGGTCGAGTGGCTGCAAGGTCACTTCGCAGGCCAATTCGGGATTAGTGCACAGCCCCATAAAATCGCCCGCTTTTTCGCGGCTCGCGCGGTACTCTGGGAGATAGCGGCCTGCCTGGCGCATCATCCACACCGGCGTTACATCCACGGGTTGCTTGAGCAACGCGCGCAGGAAGCGGTCGTTTTTGAGTTCTGTCATTTTATTATCCTTAGGCTCAATGCCTTGCTTGTGTTGGATAAAACAAACCCCGCAAAGGCGGGGTTGTAGGGGCGCTGCTTGCTGCGTCCAAATCACCAAAAGAGTAGGGCGCGGCAAGCAGCGCCCCTACGGAGATTAAACCTGTAAATAATCCAGAATGCCATCAGCCGCTTCACGGCCTTCCCAAATCGCCGTTACTACCAGATCAGAACCACGCACCATATCACCCCCTGCGAATACTTTGGGGTTGGTAGTCTGGAATTTATATTGCTGCTGTTCTGGAGCAATCACACCACCCCAGTCGTTGGTTTTGACACCATTGGTTTCAAACCAGGGCTGTGGGCTCGGGCGGAAACCAAAGGCTATCAAAACTACGTCGGCAGGCAGGATCTCTTCTGAACCGGGAACCACTACCGGGCTGCGGCGACCTTTAGCATCTGGCTCACCCATCTGGGTGGTCACCACTTTAACACCTTCCACTTTACCGTTACCGACCACTTCAACCGGCTGGCGGTTGTAGAGGAATTGCACGCCTTCTTCTTTGGCATTAGCCACTTCGCGCTTGGAGCCGGGCATATTTTCTTCGTCGCGGCGATAAGCACAGGTCACGCTGCTTGCGCCCAGGCGAATCGAGGTGCGGTTACAGTCCATGGCGGTATCACCACCACCTAGCACCACCACTTTTTTACCTTTAACGCTGATGAAATCTTCCGGGCTTTTTTCAAAGCCGAGGTTGCGGTTTACGTTGGCAACCAGGAAGGGGAGCGCATCGTAAACGCCGGGCAGGTCTTCACCGGGGAAACCACCTTTCATATAAGTGTAAGTGCCCATACCCATGAATACTGCGTCGTAATCACGCAGCAATTCTTCCATGGTGATGTCTTTACCCACTTCGGTATTCAGGCGGAATTCGATACCCATTTCGGTAAAGATTTCACGGCGACGGCTCATCACGGATTTTTCCAGCTTGAACTCGGGAATACCAAAGGTCAGCAGACCACCGATTTCGGGATACTTGTCGAACACCACCGGTTTAACACCGTTGCGCACCAGCACGTCGGCACAGCCGATACCAGCTGGACCAGCGCCGATAATGGCGACTTTTTTGTTCGTCCAAACAACTTTGGACATATCCGGCTTCCAGCCCATGGCGAAAGCGGTATCGGTGATGTACTTCTCCGCGTTGCCAATAGTTACCGCGCCAAAGCCATCATTCAGGGTACAAGCGCCTTCGCAGAGGCGATCCTGCGGGCATACCCGACCGCAAACTTCCGGCAGCGAGTTAGTCTGGTGACTGAGCTCAGCGGCCTCAAAAATATTGCCTTCGGAAATCAGCTTCAACCAGTTGGGAATGAAGTTGTGCACTGGGCACTTCCACTCGCAATAGGGGTTACCACATTCCAGACAACGGTGCGCCTGACCTTCCACTTCTTCTTTAGCGAAAGGTTGGTAAATCTCCACAAAATTGCGTCTGCGGGTTTCTATATCTTTCTTGGCGGGGTCCTGACGACCCACATCGAGAAACTGAAAGTCATTGTTTAAACGTGCTGACATGATCTTGACCTCACTCATCACCAAGAGTTATTCGCCGCGCTTGCGGAAACTGACCAACAAACTACCCAAAGACGCCGCCTTAGGTTTAACCAACCAGAACTTGCCGATGTAGTCATCGAAGTTATCCAGCAGGTGTTGGCCCCATGCACTTTCAGTCTCTTGCACAAATTCTTCAATCACGGTGCGTAAATGGTGGCGCTGCGCTTCCAGTGCTTCAGTATTGATGCGATGGATATCCACCAACTCGTGGTTGTAGCGATCCACAAAGTCGTTAGCTTCATCCAACACATAAGCGAAGCCACCAGTCATACCCGCACCGAAGTTGACGCCCGTTTGACCGAGCACTGTCACTACGCCGCCAGTCATATATTCACAGCAGTGATCGCCCGCACCTTCCACTACCACATGGGCACCGGAGTTACGCACACCACAGCGCTCGCCTGCAGTACCGGCTGCGAACAACTTACCGCCAGTCGCACCATACAAACAGGTGTTACCCATAATGCTGGTTTTGTTCGATTTGAAGCCGGAGGTACGCGGTGGACGAATGACCAACTTACCACCCGCCATGCCTTTACCGACATAATCGTTGGCATCACCTTCGAGGTACATATCCAGACCACCGGCGTTCCACACCCCAAAACTCTGACCAGCAATACCAGTCAGTTTCAGTTTGAGAGGCTTATCGGCCATGCCCTGATTGCCATAGCGTTTGGCAATTTCACCGCTGATGCGTGCGCCAATGGAGCGGTCGCAGTTGGTGATATGGAATTCAAACTCACCACCGGTCTTGGCTTCAATCGCAGGCAGCAAGACCTTGACCATAGCTTCGGCAGTTTCGCCTTTATCAAATGGCTCGTTTTTGCTTACCGCGCACAATTGTGGTTTGGTCGCCAAGAAATCATCGGTATAGATGATGGGGCTCAAATCCAATTGTTGCTGCTTAACCGTTTCGCCTTCGAGGATCTGCAACAGATCAACGCGGCCAACCAATTCACCGAGACTGCGCACACCGAGGCGTGCCATCCACTCACGGGTTTCTTCCGCAACGAACTTGAAGAAGTTCATTGCCATTTCAACAGTGCCGATGTAATGGTCTTTACGCAGTTTGTCTTGTTGGGTAGCAACACCAGTGGCGCAGTTGTTCAAATGGCAAATACGCAGGTATTTACAACCGAGCGCGACCATCGGGCCAGTACCAAAGCCGAAGCTTTCAGCACCGAGCATCGCCGCTTTGACTACGTCCAGACCGGTTTTCAAACCGCCGTCAGTTTGTACGCGGACTTTATCGCGCAGGTCATTCGCACGGAGGGTTTGGTGAGTCTCGGAAAGACCCAGCTCCCATGGCGAACCAGCGTATTTAATCGAGGTCAACGGACTTGCCGCCGTGCCACCGTCATAACCGGAAATGGTGATCAAGTCAGCGTATGCCTTGGCCACACCGGCAGCGATAGTCCCTACGCCAGGGCGCGATACCAGTTTCACCGAAACCAGCGCATCCGGATTGACTTGTTTCAAGTCATAAATCAGCTGTGCCAGATCTTCGATCGAATAAATGTCGTGGTGCGGTGGTGGCGAAATCAGGGTCACACCGGGAACCGAGTGACGCAGACGCGCGATCAACGCATTCACTTTACCGCCGGGGAGCTGGCCGCCTTCACCGGGTTTTGCACCTTGGGCGACTTTAATTTGCAGCACTTCGGCGTTCACCAGATAAGCTGGAGTCACACCAAAACGGCCCGAGGCCACTTGTTTGATTTTGGAAGTTTTGATGGTGCCGTAACGCGCAGGATCCTCACCGCCCTCACCTGAGTTGGAGCGACCACCCAGGCGGTTCATCGCCTCAGCCAAGGCCTCGTGCGCTTCAGGCGACAACGCACCGAGCGACATACCCGCCGAGTCAAAACGCTTGATCACGCTTTCAATAGGCTCAACCTCTGAGAGAGGCACTGGCTTGCAGGCATCTTCGCGGATCGCCAACAAATCGCGCAGCATGGATACCGGACGCTTGTTGACCAAATCGGCGTAGTTGCGCCACAGGGCATAGTTGCCGCTTTGCACAGCGCGCTGCAGTGTTTGAACTACATCAGGGTTGTAAGCGTGATACTCGGAGCCATGCACATATTTGAGCAAACCGCCCTGTACGATTGGCTTGCGATCCAACCATGCGCTTTGAGCGAGAATTTTTTGATCGGCTTCCAGATCTTCGAAACGCGCGCCCGCGATACGCGACGGCGTGCTATCGAAACACATGGAAACCACTTCTTCCGACAGGCCAATCGCTTCAAACAACTGCGCGCTGCGGTAAGAGGTCACTGTTGAAATCCCCATCTTGGAGAGGATTTTCAACAGGCCTTTATCGATACCTTTGCGGTAGTTTTTGTACGCGGTATCCACATCGCTCAACAGTTCGCCGGTTTCGATCAGATCGTTGAGCACGTAGTAACTCAGGAACGGATACACAGCGGTCGCGCCATAGGCGATCAGGGCGGCGATCTGGTGCGGATCGCGCGCACTGCCGGTTTCTACAATCAGGTTGGCATCGCAACGCAGGCCAACATTGGTCAAGTGTTGGTTGACTGCACCGACAGCAAGAAGCGCAGGGATCGGCAACAAGCCTTTTTCAAAGCCGTAATCGCTCAGCACCATCAACACTTTGCCGGATTTAACGGCGGCAGCCACGTCATCGCACAGTTTAACCAGTGCAGATTTCAGATTGGTTTGCTCAGCGTTGTAATAAAGCGAGAACTTAGCCACGGCATAACCGGGACGGTTCAAATTCATCAAGCCGCGGAATTTTTCGGGCGAGAGCACAGGCGAACTGAGGATCACGCGGTCGGCGTGCTCGGGCAATTCGTCATAGACAGGCAATTCGCGGCCAAGGCAAGTCTCCAGCGACATCACGATCGCTTCGCGCAGCGGATCGATAGGCGGGTTGGTTACCTGCGCAAACTGCTGGCGGAAGTAGTCGTAAAGCGAACGCTGTTGACGCGACAGTACCGCCATAGGGGTATCGTCACCCATGGAGCCAACCGCTTCCTGGCCGCCTTCAGCCAATGGGCGTAACAGCTGATCGCGCTCTTCAAAGCTCACCTGGAACATTTTCATGTTGGCTTTGAGGGCGATACCTTCAATACCATTTTCTTTGGCATCGGTATTGAGCGTGGATTCAATGCGCAGCGCACGCTCTTTCAGCCACTTTTTATAGGGCTGGGTAGACTTCAACTGATTGTCGATATCTTGCGTGTTGTGCAAGGTGCCGGTCAGGGTATCGATCGACATGATCTGGCCTGGGCCAAGGCGGCCTTTGGCGACTACATCAGCCGGATCATAGGCGTACACGCCCACTTCCGAGGCGACGGTGATCATGTCGTCTTTGGTGATAACCCAGCGCGACGGACGCAGGCCGTTGCGATCGAGGGTACATACCGCGTAGCGACCATCGGTAATTACCAAACCAGCGGGACCATCCCATGGCTCGATATGCATGGAGTTGTATTCGTAGAACGCACGCAGATCCGGGTCCATGTTCTCCACATTCTGCCAAGCTGGAGGCACCAGCATGCGAATCGCGCGATGCAATTCCATGCCGCCGAGCGTCAAGACTTCCAGCATGTTATCGAGGCTGGAGGAGTCGGAACCGGTGCGGTTTACCAGCGGCGTCACTGTACTCAGGTCAGGCAACAGCGGCGTTACAAATTTAGGCGTACGCGCCACCGCCCAGTTGCGGTTGCCCACAATAGTATTGATCTCCCCGTTGTGCGCCAGCATGCGGAACGGTTGCGCCAATGGCCAACGCGGCGAGGTATTGGTCGAGAAACGCTGGTGGAAGACGCAGATTGCGGTCTCCAGACGCTCGTCAGCCAAATCAGAGAAGAAACGCGGCAGATCCACCGGCATCATCAAACCTTTATAGGAAAGGATTCCGGTACTCAGGCTGGATACGTAAAAAGACTTGTCGTCTTGCAGGCGGATTTCAGCCTTGCGACGCGCCATAAACAACTTTGAATTGACCTGCTCAATGGTCAGATCCGGGTTGTTTACAAACAGGTGATTAAAGGTCGGCAGCGACTTCATCGCGATCGGACCCAAGCAGCTTGGATCAACCGGCACTTCGCGCCAGCCAGCAACGATCAGCCCTTGCGCAGTCAGCTCTTCCGCCACAATCGCGCGCGCCTTATCGGCAACAGCGGCATCGCGGCTAAGCATAATAGCGCCCACCCCGTAGATAGAGGTCAGCTCAACACCGCAGGCTTCTTTCGCTACTGAGCGCAAAAAGCTATCCGGCTTTTGGATCAACAAGCCACAACCGTCACCGGTTTTGCCGTCCGCATTGATACCACCGCGGTGGGTCATGCAGGTCAGAGCTTCGATCGCCGTTTTAAGCAGACGATGGCTGGTGTTGCCCTTTAAATGGGCAATCAAACCAAAACCGCAGTTATCTTTAAACTCGTCTATCTGGTAGAGGCCAGTGGTCATAGGCTGATTCTCAACAAAAATCACTATCAAGGGATACGCTGCAAGTAAAGGCAAAGCTCATGCGAAAGCCGCGCCAGATCACATCCCAGACAAAAAAGCCCCTGGTATCCAGAGGCTAGGCAAATGGGCGCAGGATATTACCCGCTTGGAGGGGTATTAGCAAGACAACTGCGGGAGCGTCGAGTGTGGGATTATGAGGCAGGTCAGCGCAAAAAACAGCCAGCCAGCGCGATTATATCGCGCTGGCTGATAACATTAGCACTAGGACGATTTACGCCAGCGCTCTGGCGTCAGGGTTTGCTTTGAGCCGAAGGCGTGCTGATCCGCTGCAGTGGCACTGTCTTTACACTCGCCGCGCACCCAGAGGTGATAGCGCGAAATACTGCGGTCCAGTTCAAAAAAACCGTCGCGGCAGTAACCAGCTTGTTCGATCACATAGGCGGTATTTTCCAGCAGCCGCTCATAGGTACCACGTCCTACGTCGACACCCCCCTTCGCAAATTCCTGCCCTGGATTGGCGCCACCGCGCGAAACGCGTATATGACTCGGGATTCGCTCCTCAGGCCAACGCAATCGATAGGTAAACATCTTGGAAGTATTGGGCAGTATCTCCACTTCAAGCGTCTCGGCCATTTCAGTTTCGACATAGCTGCGCCCCGTGGAACTGCATCCAATAATCGTGCACATCAACAACGTGAATATAACAACTTTGCCCATCTATCTGCCCTATGATCGGTTTAACAATTGGCGTGCATTGGGGGGATTAAAGAATTCCTGCCAGAAGCCGACACACTGGCGATAGCCCTCGTTTATTGTCCACACTATACGCGCATCACACCGGAGCCTGCCATGGGTTCGCTACACACACTGCCCCAGCGGATAAACAGCCTGCTGTTGACCTGCATTATTAGCCTGAGTTCACCCGTTTTGGGCAACTCGATCGTACCGGACGATATCGCCTACAAACCTCAGCCCGCCCCCAACCCTTCGGAGAGCGGTGTGGTAGTGGGCACCAGCGAATTACCGGCAACCGCTGCAAGGGTGTCCTCAACTCAATACCTCGCCAAAGGCCAGTGCCCTGACCAAAGCCGCAGTCACGATAACCTATCCAAAGCGCTGGCGATCACCCAATTCCTGCGCAGCTCGCCCCATACAGCTAATGCAGGCAACCTGTTCGCAGCCGAATCCGGGCTGCCCGAACTGATCCGCGCCCAGTTGCGCCAGAAATTTCAAGCTACAGGGCCAGCAGTAATGCCTTGGGGGTTTGCGCAGGCTGATCTCAGCGAATCCCAACTCAAACAGCAGGCACAAAAAATTGCGCGCCAGATGCGCACCCAATTTGTGATTAGCGGGACAATTGTTGACATGTCCATGCTGGCGCCAGACACCACATACAATCCCAGCTTATACCGCCAATTTGCCAATGGGTTTCACGACCTCACCCATTTAAAAATGTTTGACCAGCGCACGCGGGTAATGAGCCTGGAAGTGCAACTACGCGACGGTTTTACCGGTGAATTACTCTTTAATAAAAGCTACTCGACCAATGGTATCTGGAACCAGCGCCAACCAATCGGATTCGGCTCGCCCGCTTTTGCCAAAACCCACTACGGCAAACGAGTCAAATCACTAGCCAATAAGATCAGCACCGAGCTAGCCCAGATCATTCACTGCCAGCCCTTTATGGCCGCAATTGATAGCGCCCCCGGGCAGACTCAGGTTTTACTGCACGGCGGCGCTAATAATGGCCTGCATGCGGGCGACAACCTTAGCTTGTATCAGGTGATTATGGTGGGCTCCAATAACGAGTATCAGGTAAGCGACACCCGGCTGGTAAAACGCGAAACGCGCCTGCATCTGAGTGAGGTCTACCCTACACATAGCATTGCAGTAGTAGAGGGCGGTAGCTATTTAAACGGCAGCTATCTGGCCGCGAGCGAATAATCCATTACGGCTTGGTTGTTTCTGTGTCAGCACCGTAGTGCTCTTGTAAATAGGCATCGTGCGAGGGCAAGCTTTTTACCATATTAAAAATGGCGGAGCGCGCTAATTTCAGAGTTTCATTGATCTGGCCAAAATCGAGGTTATCGACGCGCGGGCTGTATTTTTGCGGGCGAATACCCATGCCTTCAAATACCGATTGCCAGCTGGTGCTGCGAAATAATTCGTCGTTATCTTCACGCAAAATACCGTGACCTTTAAATAAATCGATGCGCTCGCGCAGCGATTCAGGTAACTCCATGGTTTTACACCAACGCCAAAATTCGCTGTCGTCGCGCTCAGTCGCACAATAATGCAGCACAATAAAATCGCGCACCTCTTCAAAGTCCGCCCCCATACGACGATTATATTCACGCTGCAAACTAGGCTCGCAGTCGGCATCCGGCAAAAAGCGTAAAAAGAAATCAATGCCGCGCGCGATTAAATGAATCGCCGTAGATTCAAGCGGTTCAATAAACCCACCCGACAAACCCAGCGCCAAACAATTGCCTTTCCAAAATTCCTTGCGTCGTCCGGTATTGAAACTAATCACACGCGGATCGCTAATACGCGGCGCATCAAGATTTTTCAGCAAGGTAGTTTTGGCTTCGGCATCGCTGCAAAACTTACTCGAATACACATAGCCATGGCCGGTCCCATTGCGCAACGGAATGCGCCAGGCCCAGCCCGCTTTGCGCGCGGTTGCTGTGGTGTAGGGCATACGTGAACCAGCGACCTGGGTTTTGACAACTATGGCGCGGTCGCAGGGTAAATAATTCGACCAATCTTCAAAGCCAACGCCGAGCGCCCTTTCGATTAGTAAGGCTTTAAAGCCCGAACAATCGATAAAAAAATCACCGTGGATTTTGCGCCCGTCCGATAACTCCAGCGCCTCGATAAAACCATTATCTTTACGCAGCACATTGACACAGTTGCCTTCATTGCGGATAACCCCGCGCGCTTCGGCATAGCGGCGCAAATAGGCCGCCACCAATTTTGCATCCAGATGCACCGCATAACCGGCGCCCCCAATCGGCGTGTTCATCGCCTGTGCTGGCGGAAAAAAACGTTCCTGGGCCGCCATCACCGCACAGGGCGAGAAATCCTGCAGGTTGTATTGCTCACCCTCCATAGTCGCCTTGAGCCAGCACTGGTAAAAATCCTGCGAGCCGATACGCTTGCCGAGCGCGCCGTAAGGATGGAAATAGGACTGGTTTTTCACCTTCCAATCGACGAATTTAATGCCCAACTTGTAACAGGCCTGGGTCTCGCGGATAAACTCCTCTTCATCGATCCCCAAGCTGGTAATCAAGCGCACCACAGGCGGGATAGTGGATTCACCCACCCCGATAGAACCTATCTCTTCCGACTCCACCAATTCGATCTCACACAGCTCGCGTTTGAGATGCGCAGCAAGCATGGAGGCTGCGATCCAACCAGAAGTTCCGCCGCCGAGGATGACGATTTTTTTGAGTGGGTTCATGCTTGTATTCATAACCGAAAACGTTCCAATAATTACCCGCGCTGCCCTTACCAGCTCGCTAAGGGCAGCATAGTCTGCTCAAGCGCATCCGGCTCGGTCGTAAAATTCCAGTAGGCGCCGCTGCAGGATTGGATCGATTTGCGCAGCACATCAATCGCCTTGTGACGCGGGAAGCTGGCGCGCCAAGCCAACGCCAACTTACGCTGGCCGCCCGCCAACGGCCGGGCAACCAGGCGATGTGCGGCGCACAAACCCGCCTCTGCCGCCGAGCGCGGCAAAACGCTTAAACCCAAGCCTGCGGCCACCATGTAGCGCAGGGTTTCAAGGCTATTGCCTTCGGCCGCATAGCGTTTGCGCTGGATATCGTCCGGCTCCCGCCATCCGGGATTGAGCAGCAACACCTGCTCGCGTAAACAATGCTCTTCACCGAGCAGCAATAGTTCTTCGCGGGCGATATCTGCCGGTGCTATCTCCGTTTTGCTCGCCAGTGGATGAGTCTGCCGCATAACCACCACCAAAGGCTCATCAAATAACTCCTGGGTCACCACATCGGATTCGCTGAACGGCAACGAGACTAGGATGGCATCCAGATCGCCGTCGCGCAGTTTTTTGCGCAGGTTAGCGGTGTAATCTTCCTGCACATAGAGCGACATAGAGGGCGCCTGCTTTTGTAAATGGGGGATGAGTTGCGGTAGGAGATAAGGCCCAATGGTAAAAATCGTCCCTAACGCCAAGGGGCTATTAAGCTGATCCTTGCCGGCATCCGCGAGCGACTTGATGGCAGCAGTCGTAGTCAGTAGAACACGCGCTTGGGCGACAATTTTTTCACCCAATACAGTTGGCTGTACTTTGGTTTTGGTGCGCTCAAATAGCTCCACCCCCAGCTCCTCCTCCAGCTTGCGCACTGCGATACTGAGGGTCGGCTGGCTCACGTGGCAGCGTTCGGCCGTGCGCCCGAAATGCTGCTCCTCTGAAAGTATGACGATGTAGCGCAACTCAGTCAGGGTCATGAAAAACTCAATCCAATTTGATGGCGCCCAGTGTGCCCGTTTGCATCCTCTCAGGTAAAGCTGCACGCTCACCCCAAAAGACTATAGCCAAATTCTATGGCATTCAAATTGCCCGTCTCCAGCAACCCCATTTAAATATCCCGGTCACCCACACCTTAGCGGCACAGGTCAATAACAACTAATGCCTCATATAATTAACACCTAATAAAGATCGGATGTAGTCTCATGACAACTGCCCAACTTTCCGTTGTATTTTTCCTTCAAATGTTCGTAATCCTTGCCGTTTGCCGCTTGGTAGGCTGGATTGGACAAAAATACCTTCACCAACCCCAAGTTGTCGGTGAGATGATTGCCGGAGTAATCCTTGGCCCATCGCTATTCGGCCTGTTGATGCCCGAACTTCAGAAAACCCTGTTCCCTACGGAAATGAAAGGCGTCCTCTACGTAGGCGCACAATTGGGTGTTGGCATGTACATGTTCCTGGTGGGACTGGGTTTTCGTGGTGATCACTTCAAAGCCAACTTTAAAAGTGCTGCCGCCGTGTCTATCTCCGGCATGGTTGCCCCGTTCCTGGTGGCGATAGCGATTACGCCATGGCTGTTGACTGTACCCGGTCTTTTCTCTGATAAAGCCACTGTTTTCAGCGCGACCCTGTTTATGGGTGCTTGTATTGCGATCACAGCATTCCCGATGCTGGCGCGGATTATCCACGAGCGCGGCCTGAGCCAAACCAAACTGGGCACCCTGTCTTTATCTGCCGGGGCTATTGATGATGCTGGTGCTTGGTGCGTGCTGGCTGTGGTATTGGCCACCTTCGGCGCCGGTGCAGAATTAGCGTATAAAACCATTGTGGGTGGAATGGCTTTTGCCGCCTTTATGATCCTGGTTGTGCCCAAACTGTTGGCACCGCTGGCACGCGCTGCCGAGAAACAACAAACCCTCAGCCCGACCCTGTTCGCGATTGTCATCATGTGCTTTATGTTGTCTGCATTCACGGCTGATGCAATAGGCCTGCATGCGGTATTCGGCGGCTTCCTGCTCGGCGCGGTAATGCCACGCGGCAAACTTACCCAAGAGATCAAACGCCAACTTGAACCTTTTGTAGTGATCATCCTCATCCCGATTTTCTTTACCTACTCAGGCCTCAACACCCAACTGACTATGGTCAATAACGTCGAGCTGCTGGCAATCGCAGCGGTCATACTGGTGGGCTCTATTGCTGCTAAAGGGGTTGCGTGCTGGGGCGCTGCGCGTCTGTGCGGCGCTGACAACCGCACCGCAATGGGCATTGGTGCACTCATGAATGCGCGCGGGCTAATGGAGCTGATCATTATTAACATCGGGTTGCAAGCTGGAGTGATTGGCCCTGCACTATTTTCCATGATGGTGCTGATGGCAATCATCACGACACTAATGGCATCGCCTTTGTTTGAGCTTGTGTATGGCAAGCGCGCCCGTGAAACCGGCGAGCTGGCAGCAGTAGGTGCTGAAGAGGCCGAACCTGCCAAGCCACAAACCGTCTGAGTTACATTTTTTGTACAACCCTCCTCCCGTTTTACCTTAAGCCCTTTTAGCCCGAGCTAGCCTCGGGCTTTTTTATGTCCAGGGGTTGACCAAATCGCACCGAAAAAAGCACCAAAATATGTCGAAATTTTTATCACTTGCACCCAAATCGCCACCTGAGACTAGACCTGCATCACAACAAAATCAGTATCTTAGTTACCGTGGCACAAAAAGTGCTTTTTTGGCGTCTAGCTGTACCCACTCAATCACTCTATTTAACGGACTCCCCATCATGTTATCCATCAAATCGCTTATTGCAGGATTAGCACTGAGCACAAGCTTTGTCATGAGCGCATTCGCCGTTCCAGTCACTGTCAATCTGGCACCAAATACTGCAGGTTATGTTTGGTCATTCAACTACACCTCATCTGAAGCCGACGTTGCTGTAACCGGCTGGTCCAATAAATCCAGCGGAAACAAAGCTATCGCACAAGATGTGATTGGCAGATGGAACAACTCGGGCGTAGGCGTTGAAAATGCCAACAACCCCCACCACGCGGTCGATAATGCTAGCGGCGACTACGATGCCTTGCTCTTTTCCTTCAACAAAGTGGTTGATCTTAGCGGCCTGAATATTGGTTGGCATCAAAATGACGCCGACGTATCTCTGCTGGCTTACACAGGCGCAGCCCCTTTTGCAGGCAACCTAAATGGCTTAGGCAGCAACTGGGCCGCCTTGCTGAACAATGGCTGGAGCGTGGTGGGCAATTACAACCGCAATGGCAACGGCTCCTTTGCGGTTAACACAGCAGATGTGGCATCTCAATACTGGTTGGTCGGCGCTTACAACACAGCATTTGGCACAGGCAATGGATTGACCAAAAAGGACGACTATTTCAAGTTGAAAGCAATTACTTTTGAAGCCGTTGAAGTAGCTGAGTCAGGCTCCCTGATTTTATTGATGTTAGGCTTGGCAGGCTTACGCTTTGCGCGTCGTCGCGCTGCATAGTTCTCACAGCTAAAAGACTGTTTCAAAAAGGGCGCTATCAGCGCCCTTTTTTATTGCCTATAAATTTGTATCGCTTATGATGGGCCGGCTTAAAAAAGATAAGAAGACATCAGGGACAACAATAACAATCCATTAGCGAGACAATAGTATGCGTAGACAAATCGCCTTATCACTTGCTCTGACCTGCGCCCTTCTCTGCACTGCCATTAGCGCACAGGCACAGCAATTCAATGTATTACTCTTTACCAAAACCAACGGCTGGCACCACGAATCCGTCAACGAAGGTGTCACTGCGGTACGTGAACTTGCCGTGCGCTATCACTTCAGCGTTGATTGGCATGAGGACGCGGGTATTTTCAATGATGAAAAACTCAAAAAATACCAAGCTGTCATTTTCCTGTTGACCACCGGCGATATTCTTAATGATGAACAACAAGCTGCGATGGAGCGCTTTATTCGCTCCGGTAAAGGCTTCGTTGGCGTTCACAGCGCATCCGACACCGAATACGATTGGGATTGGTACACCAAAATGGTAGGCCGCACTTTCCACATACACCCCGTCATCCAAACCGCTGAGCTTACCGTCACCAATCGCAAATTCCCCGGTGTTGAGCGCATGCCCGATCGTTTTTTATGGACGGATGAGTGGTATGAATTCGGCGCAGAGCGCATTAAAGGCCTGAATTATATTCTGGCAGTAGATGAGCAGACTTTTGATCCAAAGGTGAGTTGGGGTGAGAAAAAAGGTGAAGGCATGGGCAAATTCCATCCCATAGCTTGGTATCACGATTACGACGGTGGCCGTGCATTTTACACCGCACTCGGGCACCTGCCCGCCACTTACAGCGATGCACTGTTTCTGGAACACATCTATGGCGGACTTTATTGGGCAGCAACCGGTAAAGGTTTGCGCAAAAAATAATTCCTGACTATCACTCTAATCATAACAACAGACACCATGAAAACATTCATACAGACCTACGCACGATTTATTTACCCCGCCGTTATTTTGGTGATTTCACTGAGCATTTATTTTCCCTATTACGGCACACCACAAGCGATGTTTTGGGATGAAAACTACCACGTACCCAACGCTCAAAAATACATTGATGGCGTGATGTATATGGAGCCGCACCCACCGCTCGGCAAATTGCTGATGGCAGTAGGCGAAGTATGGTTTGGCGATAACGAAAACGTTAACAAACAAGCGCTGCTCGCAACAGATTATCTTACCGGTGACGCCGCGCCACCTGAGATGACTTACAAAGGCTATCGCTGGCCATCAACGGTAATGATGGCCCTCTCGGTTTTATTCTTTTACGGCATTATTAATTGCATAACGCAACGTGCATGGCTTGCAGCGGCGTTCACAAGTCTGGTCATTTTTGATAATGCACTGGTCATACATGCGCGCGCGGTACATCTCGATGGCATTCAATTATTTTTTATTCTTGCCGAACTGTATTTTTTTACTCGCATTGTCACCAGCGGAAAACCTATTCGCCTCAGGGATTATGTCCTGCTGGGAACCTTCATAGGGTTGGCCACCAGTGTAAAAGCCACCTCTGCGATTGAATTATTATTATTGGCAATGCTTTTTTGTGTCGATCAATGGAACAATATTAAACAGTGGAATTGGCAGGCACTTATCAAACGCATCGCCGTTACAGTGCCGTCCGGCGTGCTGCCTGCAGCAGCGGTGTTCCTCGGCGTTTTTTATGTCCACATAGGTCTGGGCGAAAAAATTATCGATAACAGAACCTACAAGGCATCTCCCGAATACATCAACCAAATTCGTATGGGCGACACTTGGTCACTCAAGACCTTTTCATTGGGCATGCGCGATAACTGGAAATTCATGAGCGAGTATGCCGACGGTGTGCCACGCCTTGACGAATGTAAACCGGATGAAAATGGCAGCTACGCAATGAACTGGCCATTAAGCAGTAAAACCATCAGCTATCGCTGGGATAAAAATACGGTCGACGGCAAAACCGTTACCCAATATAAATACCTGATTGGCAATCCGATCGTCTGGTTCTCCATTGTAGGAGGAATCATTCTCTCCCTGAGCTTGGTTATCAGCCGTTATATCTACAACAATCCCGTCAAAGATGAAAAACTTTTCTATTGGATCTGCGCCTTTACCGGGCTCTATGTGAGTTATATGGTAGCGATCTTACAGATTGAGCGGGTGATGTACCTCTACCATTATTTTATTCCACTAATTTTTGGGGCAATTAACCTTGCATTAGTTTTTAACTATATCTACCGCGATGAAGTTATCGCCAACAATAAACACACCATTATCAATGCCAGCCTGTTTGCCATTTTGGTGATTGCTGTATTTGCGTTCTTCTCTCCATTCACCTATGGCTTTGGGTTAACCGAAGACCAATTTGAATTGCGCAACTGGTTCAGCTTCTGGAAATTACAGGTGGTTAGATAATTATGAATATCCAACAACTATTAAACAAAAATAGTATTTTCACTGCGCTTATTGCGCTGATTGTCATACTGATTGGCGTGCGCATTACACCGGTGAGTGTCGATCCTGTAGTGAAGGTAATGATTAGCAAGAACCGCGTGGGAATTACTAACATCTATCAACAGCGCGATATCGAATTTACCCGTGAAGTCTGGGTAGATGTGCTTGATCTGGAAGAAAGCAGCCGTTTTAGTCATCCAAAACTGGGTAATATCGCCACCTACACTGACGATTTTTTTGTCGATGTTGACCATAAAATCACGGTAAAAAAATCAGATAACTATCGTTTTATGATGGGCAGTGATGATGGCTTTTCTTTGCGTATTGATGGCAAACTTATCTGCGAGCATTTGGGAGATCGTCCCTTCAGTGTTCAGCCCTGCATGATCTTTTTAAATGAAGGCGAGCACCAGGTGCACATCTCTTACTTTCAGGGTTTTGGCAACTCCGGCTTCACTGTGGAGTATGCTCGCGGAGATGAAAAACCACGCTGGTTTGGTGAAGACTCAAGCAGCGTGAAGTTTTAACTTATCCAATGTGCCACCCACTGAAAAGCGCCCGTAACTGAGGCTACTTTAAAATTCCAAGCTGTAAGTTTTAACTTGACTCAATGCCCTCATCGTTTGATCTGGGCATTTTTTATGCAAACAAAAAATGCGAGTTCGTAAACCGAGATGATTTATTTACTGAGTACGAATAAGCGCATTCCAACTAAATATAGCTTGGTGGCGCGGCTGCTTATGTTGAGCCGCTTTCATTGTAGGGGTTGATAACTGGAAAACGCTTCGCCGAGAAAAGGTCACCAAAAAACGGGAACTGTCGAATCAAATCTCAGCCAGTTCGCATTAATACGGCACTGCAAATATCCGAAAAAAATATCAATTCCATTTCCGTTCGATATTGTTGCAAGCATGGGTCAACGTAAAATCTTGGGCATTAAAGTTCTTGCCAAGAAGACATTTGGTCGCTGATATAAAAAATTTAGCTATCCTATATCTGGCCAGTCTGGCTCAACATTAAGTTTGAACAACCAATCCAAACTGCAGAATTACAGAACAGAAAAAAGCATTTTTAGACTTAGAATAATAAGCAGTAGCGCGAATAATTTTTTTAGTAATTTAACCGGTAATCTATGAGCCAATTTCGCGCCAAAAGGTGCCGTTATAAAACTGGTGATAGAAATAAACAGTACCCCAGGAAGATAGACAAATCCTAGCGTATGATGACTCAGAGATGTATTTGACCAACCATTGATGACATAACCAACAGTACCTGCGATAGCAATAGGTAAGCCGATTGCTGCGGATGTGCCAATGGCCTTTTTGATATCAACATTCTGCCAAACAAGATAGGGAACTGTTAATGAGCCTCCGCCCGTGGAGACAAGTGCAGACACCGCACCGATGCCAGAACCACCCAATAATAAACCGCCGTTACCTGCAAGTTCCCTGCTGGGGTTAGGTTTTTTGTTAAAAAACATTTGGAGCGAAACAACAGCCATAAAGAGCGAAAAGAATATGGCCAGATAAAAAGAGCTGGCATAGGCTGCGATAAAGGTTGCTAAAAATGTACCCAACACAATCCCCGGAGACATCACTTTAACAACCTGCCACAACACTGCGCCTGCACTATTGTGCGCTCGCAGACTGGATATGGATGTGACAATAATCGAGGCCATTGATGTGCCCAAGGCGAGATGAACGACATGTTCGGCGGGAACACCTTGATACAGAAATAAAGTAGTGAGCACCGGCACCATAATTCCACCGCCGCCAACACCGAGCAACCCTGCCATAAACCCTACAAAAGCGCCAAGCAATAAAAAAGACAACATCCACACAATGTCTAAAGGCATCAGCAATTCCTGTAGCAAAGCATCAGACTCCATACACAATTTTTGGTTTGCGCAATTGCTGGATTGTATAAGCCAACAGAGCACATGCAAGAACACCGGACACCAACCACACCTGCGCAAAATGGGTAGCGGTAATTGTGCCGCCCAGCAATAGATCTTTAATCAATACCTGATGCCCCAACACCGGCACCCAGCGGAACCAATCGGCGTAAGCACTCGGATTGAACAAGGTATAAAACAGTGGCACCATCGGGATAAATATCATCAACCCCATATAGGTCTGCGCATCTTTAAAACTGCGTGCAAACAGGGAAATTAAAAATTGTAATGACGTCGCCAGCAACGCGAGCGATGCAAGCACTACAAACACACCCGCCAACTCCAGTGGCGAGACATCAACACGCAACCCTAATTCCTTGAAGGGAACGTAGGCAAATGCGGCGACCAACAATATAACTTCTACCAGCGACACCATCAACGTAAGGGAAAAACTATTGCACCATTTCCCCAGCACTAATGCAGTGGAAGATGCAGGTGTAATTAATAGGGATTCAAGCGAGCGGCGCTCGCGTTCGCCGGCGGTCATATCTGCACTGAAACCGACACTCGCCATAAAGGCAGTGAGAATTAACAGCATGGGCAAACTCCCCATCACAAAAAAACCCATTTTTTCATCGCTGGCTATATTGAGATCGCGAATATAAACGGGGTTGGCGATCCCGGGAGAAATACCGCGCGATAACAAACGCAAACTACCCATGCGCCCATTCCAACTCCAGATTTGCTGGCGCACAAAATGAATCCCTCCTTGCAGTTTGTTGTTGGTTGCATCGAAAACCAGCGCTAATTCAATTGATTCACCTGTGGCAAATTTTTCGCGCGCATCTTTGGGAATTACCAAGGCATAACCCAATTCGCCCGTTTCTACTTTTTGATAGGCATCATCGCCCACCGCATCAACTTGTACACCCCGCTCTTGCAGCCAATCGATCAGTGATGGCAATTGCTCTGCACCCACAACAGCGAGTTTGATGGGTTCGTTGTTGGTCGCTTTGGATTGATTGCTCATATGAATAATGAATAGCGACGAGGCGACAAATACACCGACAAAATACACCGGCATCAAGAGCGTCATGCGTAAGCTTTTACTATCGCGCAGGGAATCACGCCACTCTTTGCGAAACACTATGGCAATTTTATTCAACAATTCCGTAAGGTTAAACGAATTACGCATGATGCAGCTCCTGCTGTGGCTGAACTAAATTGACAAATGCCTCTTCCAGATTGTGGGATTTTCCCGCATCCAGAATTGTTTCAAGATTACCGTCTGCCAAAATTTTTCCGTGGGAGATCACAATAATGCGGTCGCACAAACCACTGACTTCATGCATCAAATGGCTGGAAAAAATCACGCAACGCCCCTGCATTTTTAATTCATGTAATAAACGACGCACTGCGCGCGTCGTGATCACATCCAAACCATTAGTGGGTTCATCCAATAAAATATGCTGCGGCTGGTGCACGATCGCCCGCGCCAACGCCGTTTTCATGCGCTCACCGAGTGAAAAACCTTCCGCGCGACGCTCGGCAATATTCACCATGCCCAACCAATCAATTAATTGGTTAATGGATTTTTCCATCGCATCACCTTGCAACCCTTGCAGCTCACCAAAGTAGCGGATATTTTCGCGCGCGGTTAGACGCTTATATAAACCCGTATCATCCGGCAATACACCTAATTGTTGGCGCGCAGCGTTCGGATTTTTACTGACTTGATGTTGATTGACCCACACATCACCTGCACTCGGCTGCAACAATCCGTAAATCAAACGCATGAGGGTTGATTTACCTGCACCATTTAACCCTAACAGACCGGTGATCTCGCCATCATTTAAGGTAAAGCTGACATCATCCAATGCGGTGATCAGATTTGGTGTGGTCGCTTTTTTAAAGCCAGGAAACTTGAGGCCGCTATTCTTTTTTGCCGCAAAGGTTTTACTGAGATGCTCTACACGAATCATTATTCTGCACTCCCTGACGATGACATACTTATGGAGGAAACGCTTGCAGATGAGACACCTACCGATGAATAATTATCGGCCGCAGAGCTGGCCGCTTTTTTCTGATTGGCACCTAGTACCAAGGGCAGAGGTTTAATCTTTTCCACACAATCTGCTTTTACATCCTTCATAGACGCTCGCTCGATAAATTGCGCAATCAATTGCGGCACACAACCTTCAGATGAAATGGAGTGGTTGCCACCCGCCGCACTCAAACTCGTTGAATTGGGCAAGTGCGCCGCAACAGCTTGTGCCCATACATCGGGCGTCACCGGATCATGTTTTCCTGATAACAAGAGCGCTGGCACATCGCTTTTGATCGGATCCCAATAATCGACAGGTAATTGCGCTTTAGGCCATAACGCGCAAATCGGTTGTATGTCCTTTACGAAAGGAATACCAAAAAACGGGATGCTCTGCTCGATATCACTCACTGATAATAGCGGCCAGTCTTCATTGCAAATCACACTGTAGCGCATGCCTTCCGCAATGTTCATCAACTGCGCATTCTCCGATGACAAGGCCGATAAGGCCGCAAGCAAACGATAATCTTCTTTTTCGGCAAAACTAATCGCACGCGGCAATAACACCGTTAAATCGCGCGAGTAGAGCGACATAAATATCAATGATGAAAACGTGCGCGGCGTTAAGTGCAGTGATTCCGTCTGTTGGTTGCGCGGATGTTCATAGCTAATTTCCAGCGGCTCACCCTTTGCCTGCAACGCATTCAAACGCTGCAGTACTGTTTCTGCTTTTTGCACTATGTTGCCAAACTCTGCCGCACAATCTGTTTGCGCAAGGCATTCATTATTCACCGCCACCAAAGCCGCCATAGCATCGCGTGCAAAATATTTGGGAAGGGCGATGCTCACAGGTGCCACGCCATCCAAAATAATCGTGCGCGCCTGCTCTGGATAGCGACGCGCATATTCAAGTGCGACACGGGTACCGTAGGAACCACCCCAGAGATTAATTTTTTCGTACCCTAATGCGATGCGCACCGCATCCAAATCCTGCACGGCATCTACTGTGGTATAGAAAGCAGCATTGTATTGATATTTTTCGGCGCAGTTTTTCATCAGTGCAATATATTTTTCAGTCTGCTTCACCTCTGGCAGTTTTAAATCCTCTGGCGATGCCTGTTCACAGCGCAGCGGATTGGATTTTCCAGTGCCGCGCTGATCGACAAAAATCAAATCGCGATTTTTGCGCACATCCGCAAAAAAGCTGTGGATCTGGTTAGCCATCTCAATCGACGAGCCACCAGGCCCACCCTGAATTAAAAAGAGTGGATCGGCATTGGCTACCGGGCTGATCGCAGGCAAACGTAAAATCGCCACACTAATGTCTTTGCTATTGGCGTCGGCAGGATTTTCTTTCAGGGTTAATTCACCACACTCCGCACCATACACCAGCGGGGGCTTACCGGTTTCCACAAATCCAGGGCACGGCTTGAGAATGGAAACTGCAGCAGCTTTTCGCTCTATTTTTTCACTGCATGCGGGCAAAAGACCTAGTAGCAACAAGCACAAAATACCGTAAGCCGACCAAGAGATATTCATTCGTTCATTCCTTATTTGTACAAATGTGAATTTATTGATCACCGAGCAACTACTTATCCGCGAGCAATTCGCGCAGGCTAGCCAGTAATACTTTATCGGGAATTTCCAACTGCCGTGCCGCGAGCACCAGTTGCTCTAACTGCGGATGCAAGTGATGTAAACGTTCCTGTTCAGAATTTTTTTGTTTATCCTGCGGAGCAATTTGCATCGGTTTACCGCGCTGCCGCATGAGCAAACCTTCAACCTCCAACAAACTATAGGCTTTGGAAATTGTCATGGGGTTTACCGCATGCTCAAACGCCAGTTCACGCACCGAGGGCAGTTCATCACCTGCTTTTAACTGACCACCGGCAACCATGCGCCTAATTTGCTCGGCGAGTTGGCGGTAGATGGGAATGCCGGATTGGGGGTTAAGGGTAAACATTAATTTTTCACCCCGTAAAAATTAACACTTTTCCAGATCGACTTAACCCAAACGCGCCCCAGTAAAGTCAACATTAACAATGCACCCGAAAACCATAAATAACTGGCATGCTCATGGGCAGGATTCGGCCCCCAAAGAATATTCAAATAGACCATGATGCCGATGAGGCCGAGATTCACAATAGGGATAATCCAATTAAGCAGAACAAAGCTGGCAGCGCTTTTTATATAAACAAGCAACCCCACATAGAACGCTAGACTGCTGAACAAAAAGCCGATGAATAAAACGTACGCCCCCTTAATTAAACCCAGCAAATCATTCAATAGATAGTGATTTATCAGCACAAAAACAAGCGCAACAGGCACTATTGAGGAGACCAACATAAAAAAATATCGTCTTTCGATATAAGTCAGTATTTCCAACCTGGAATAACTGCTGTTAATCCACAAGCGATACAAATTTCTAAAAAAGCTTTGAAAGATAATCCCACCGCGAATACAAATATAAATAAACACATAAATGGAGACCATCATACTCGCTGCATTGGCGGGTATTTGCCTTGCCCAGTACAGCATAAACATTAGCAGCAACAGAAAAAACACTAGCTGACCCAACTCCCGCTTACACCAGGCTTGAATGCCGTCCGATACACCAGCCAACAATGAACCCGCAAGCGTTTTCGGGACGGCAGAAAATACGTTAGTTATCGCCTGGACGTTATTCGCCTGCTGCCGCTGCATTTCCGCAGCGGGTAAGGTCATAAAATTAATCAGATATTTTTGTGGCTGCCAGCGAACCCACCAAACAAACATTCCCAGCCATAGCAGTGCAGTAACTAGCCAATAAATCCCTATGTTCGCTACGGACAATAAATCGGTGTTTTTTGCAGATAAAAATAGAATCCACACAAACAGCGGGACAAAACCTTGCGCAGTTTGTATATACGACCCGACAACCGCGAACAAAACTGCTGCACATGTCAAAGCCATAGTTGTCAAAGCAAATATTGAATAAAAACTAAATTCTTTTGGATTTAATAGCGTAAGGGTAATAGATAACCAAAATGACTCTAACGACCAAAAACCCAAAGCAATAAAAAATAATGGATAACGCAGATCCGCCATGTACTGGAACTGCTTACTGCTTCTTAATGCCAACATTTGTCCCGGCACTAGCATCCCCACCATCATAATCAGCAAAAGACTAAATGCCGAGCCAAGATGGAGCACAATGGAGTAGCCAAAAAAATTCAATATTGCGCCAGGAATTAACACGGCCAGAGTAAATACACCAAGCCATTTTACATAGCGGGCGGGCAATAGCATGACCAGTATCAAGTGCCAATATTGATTCAATATTCCCTGAGCATTCATGGATTCATCTCCAGGAAAATATCCTCCAAACTCAAATACTGCACATCAATTTGCGCCGCAAACTGATTAGTAAGCTGTTGTTCACGCGCGGCAGACCAATTAATGAAAGTAAGCTGTGCACTATTGGCTTGTATTTTTTGATTGATTAAATCGGGAAAATCCAGTTTTTCCGGAAATTTTTCAGCGGCAAGTAAAGTAACGCGCGCAACCGATTCTTTTAGTTCATCCAGCCCGCCCTGATAGGCGAAGGCACCTTCACGCAACATCCATACTTGATTGGCGACACGCTCTACATCGCTGACAATATGGGTAGAAAAAATCACTGCGCGGTTTTCATCGGCGGCAATATCTACTAGCTGCTGTAAAAATTGGCGGCGAGCGATAGGATCGAGACTGGCTACTGGCTCATCCAGAATTAACAATTCCGGCTCATGAGCAAGCGCCAATAAAATAGATAATTTTTGGCGCTGGCCAACCGACATTTTTCCGGTCGGAATAGTCATTGGAATTAACCATTCAGCAACTAATTTATCTACCAGTGATTGATTCCAGCGCGGGCGAAAACTTTTAAATAATTTCAAGTGATCACCGCCGGTTAAGCTTGGTAACAACTCATCCTGCTGCGGAACAAAACCAATGCGCTGTTTAGTCTCATTGGCGATTTGCGTTGCATCAAGCTGCCAAAGTCTGGCCTCGCCTGCAGAGGGAAAACCAAAACCCAAAATAGTTTCCAGCAAGGTGGTTTTACCTGCGCCATTTTTGCCCAACAGTGCAATCACCTGCCCTGGCAACACCTCGGCATTGATTCCTTGAAGAACAGTGACGCGTGAAAATTGGCGTTGCAGATTTTTTAGCGATACACAGGCAGACATAAAAGCTCCTTTTATCCAATTAGGGTTGTGTGATGAGATAAGGTTTTACCTGATAGCCGCGCTTTTTTAGCTGCGCGAGTAAACCGTCCTTGCTGCTGAGGTGCAAACTGCCCACTAACACCAATTCTACCTCGGGCGATGCAAACATCTGCTCAATTTTGGGTAGCCATGCTTGATTGCGCACAACCAATAATTGTTGGTAAATTTCCGGCGTTTCTTTGCGCATATCCGCCGCCATTTCTTTATCTAACTTTTCCAATTCACCTGCACGCCAATAGCCGACGGATTTTTCCAACATGCCATCCATTCTGTGCAAATCGCGCAGCGTGGCTTTAATGATGAGATTGGCATCTACATCGGCGAGCATTGTTAAGTGCGTTAACACTTCACCAGTTGTTTCCAATTCCTGTACGGTTTTTCCACTGACAATTGCCTTCTGATAAAAATAGGCGTCCACGCCCTGCCCCACACCAAATCCCTGGCGCTGCATTTCTGCTATCGACAAACTAAGGCTCACAAACATCGCTTTAAACATGCTCATTTGCCCGAGCGGGAATTGACGTTCATCGGCAAAGGCCTGCAACTCTTTCCAGAGTTTCGGCTGCAAATCCTGGGATAAATTTTTTCCGTCGCTGTACATAAATGCCTGTGCCATTTGCTGACCAAATTCAGGCGAGCTGGCTTTTTTCATATCGGTTTCGAGCACCAGAATTTTTGCATTTTCGTAAGCCTGCTCAAATTCGGGCGGAAGCGGATAATCGCTATTGCGCAACACGTGAATAGTGCCGCCGAGATAAATTTTTTGAGCGCCTTTGGTGATTTCGTAAAGACTGGTTTCTGCGCTGGCAGAAATGCTGACAAACACTAACAAACCGGTAATTAATCTAAAACAGGATTTCATGGCTCACTCCTTGGTTGGCTGTTTATTAGGTGATGGATTAAGGGGACATCACACAAATCAATGTGTATTACTACACTAATACACGAATCCAATCCTGACAAGTGCAGACGGGAAACTTTTGCAGATACCGCCATAAATTTCAGGCAAAAAAATACCCGGACGAATCCGGGTATTTTTCATAAGCATCAGTGAATGGTTAATAATCAGGGGGCAAGTGCGTCCAAGCCAATCACACCTAATGGGCTGCTCAAGCCTGCACCGTCGCGCGCGACTGCGGTATACACCATCGCGTTGGCAAAGGTGAGCGTGGCTTTGATCGCCTCGGTTTTGGTGCCGGTGGGCGCAATGATCACATCGTAGCTACCGGCAGCCAATGAAACATACCCGGTATCTGCTTTAAACGGAACATTGGCAAACGCAGGCATGGCGTTGGCGATGGAAGAACCTGCAGCAACCACATAGATGTCCACGTTGCCCGCGAGTGTTGACGCATGCACCAGGCGCACTTTCGCTTCAGTTGCCACTTTGCGATTGTTATCGGTCAGCAGCAGCGGCTCGATATTCGCGAGAGCACCCACAGCCAGCAAGCTGTACTCCATACCATTAGCGAGAGGCACGTCGGCATTGATTACCACTGGCGTTGTTACACCGGTTGGTACCACTTTGAAATTATAGGTCGCCGCAGGCAGATTCAGGTAATTAGTGAACGCCGGGAAGGCAAGATTGCTGATTGCCGGAGTCACGCCATTGTTTGCCAACACATCAACCGCCGGTGCATTGGCCGACGCATGCACTACACGCAAATTCGCACCTGCTGCTGCATCGCTCAGCACCGCCACATTGGCACCATCCAACACCACCAGTTGAATAGGTGATGAACCTGTACCGACATTGGGCACCGCACCGATCAGCAAGTCTTTACCGCTGGTGAGGGCAACTGAGCCTGAATCAAACACGACTGTGTTGTTGAGCAGGGTGACGCGAATGCGATAGGTTCCCGCAGGTACTTCCAATGGGCCGAGTGTTTCTTTGAATGAGAAACTACCGACAGAAGTTGCGTCTGAGATGGCATCGCCAGGCGCTGTCACATGCACTTTCACCTCTGGCGCAGCGGCAGCCAAGTGTGCAACACGCACGCGCACGTTGTTGGCATTAGCGAGCTTGCCCATGTCGCTCAGGATCAAGGGTTCGATATTGGCAACTGAATTGACCGCAATGACGTCGTAGCGAGTATTGCGCTCCAACTCCAAATCAACCGGGCCGATTACCACCGCATTGCCGCCAGGAATAACACCTTCAACTGCAACATTGTAAGTATCAGCATCCAGTTCCAGATAACCGGTCGATTTTTGGTAATCCAGACCTGACGCAGCCACCGCACCATCCACCCACAAATTCACTTTGGGGGCATCGGCAGATGCATGGAATACACGCACATGGGTTTTGTTGGGGGCCAAGCCGTCCAAACCGATCACGCCCAGCGCAGCGGTCAAGCCAGCACCATCGCGCGCAATTGCGGTGTAAACACCACCAGCCTCCAGCGCAACGCCGACTTTAATCGCCTCGGTTTTGGTGCCGGTCGGGGCGATAATCACATCGTAATCGCCCGCAGCAAGGCTCACATAACCAGTGCTGGCTTTGAATGGGATGTTGCTAAACGCAGGGGTCGCCGTTGCAATGCCAGCACCGGGTGCGGTTACATAAATATCTACATTACCGGCAAGGGTCGAGCCGTGCACCAAACGCACTTTTGCTTCGGTGGCGACTGAGCGGTTGTCGTCGGTCAACAGTAGCGGTTCGATAGTGGACAAGGAGCCCAAAGCAATCAGGGTGTAAGCAGCGCCATTCATCAGCGGCACATCGGCATTGATCACTACCGGCATAGTCGCCGCATTAGGGGTGACTTTGAAGTTATAGGTCGCCCCGGGCAGATTCAGGTAGCCAGTCGCATCAGGGAACGCGAGATTGGCAATCGCAGGCGTTGCACCATTGTTAGCAGTCACATCTACCGCAGGAGCATCGGCCGAGTTGTGCACTACACGCAAATCTGCACCGGCATTTTTATCGCTAATAATGGCGACCGCATTACCGTCCAACACAGCGAGGCTGATAGGCGATGACCCTGTACCGACATTCGGCACAGCACCCACCAACAAGTCTTTACCAGCGGCGAGATTCACGGTACCGGAATCAAATACCACAGTGTTATCGGCAAGGGTTACGCGGATTTGGTAATCGCCCGCAGCAACTTCTACCGCGCCCAAAGTCTCTTTAAACGCAAAGCTGCCCAATGCAGTTGACGCTGCGAGATCTGCCCCGGGCGCCGTTACAAATACTTTCACCGCAGGTGCAGCAGCTGCCAGATGCGCTACACGCACACGCACTTTGGTGTTATCGCTCAAGCTGCCGGTATCGCTGATAACCAGCGGCTCAATGCTAGCGACGCTGTTCACGGCGATAACGTCGTAGTCAGTTTTGCCAGCCAGAGGCAGATTGACTGGGCCGATCACTGTTGCATTGCCGCCAGGGATAACACCCTCCACTGCTACTTTGTAGGTGCCTTCGTCCAAAGTGAGGTAACCAGTCGATTTTTGATAATCCAAACCTGAAGCGACCACTGCATCATTCACCCAAAGATTCACCTTGGGAGCATCGGGTGACGCATGGAAAACACGCACCATGGTTTTATCGAGCGGCGTTACTGTGACCGTTGCTGTCGCGCTCTTTTTGGTATCGGCTGAACTAGTCGCCGTTACGTGATAAGTACCGGCGGTGAGCGGTGCTGTGTACAAGCCGGCCGCCGTTACAGTGCCGCCATTGGCCTCATCAACTTTCCAGGTAACGGCGGTGTTTTTACTGCCGGTAATACTGGCCGTAAATGTTTGGGTAGTCCCGGCTTTGATCGTTGCCGTCATGGGGCTGATGGATACACTCACTTTCTCTTTATCGTCATCGCTGCCGCAAGCGACTAGCACGAGACTTAGCAATGCGAGAAAAATACCTCTGATTAGCTTCATTTCCTTACCCTCTTGTTGACCGAATCAACATGTCATTAATGTTAGATAAAAGGTAAAACCCGTCGTGTCGGGTCGGTATTAGCAGGGTGGATTACGCCGCGACTTTTTTCAGGGATCAAAAAACGGAGCAAAAAAAATGCACCAGGCAATGAAAATCAGCACTGCTTGGCAAAATAGAGGGAATACATTGGCTGGAATGATCTGCACTAAATAACCCTGCGTATCAGTGGCGTATGGGCTATCTAAAAACTACTGGTAAGCGATAATGAGACTTCACATGACGACTAAAAAGGCCGTGTCAATGAATGACTCTACCGCCGCAAACGATGCGCCCGATTGGGGGGCGCTGCTGGCACGTGTAGCCGAGAACGACGATAAAGCGGCATTCCGCGCGATTTACCAACACTTTGCGCCGCGTATCAAAGCCTACGCAATCAACCAGGGCTTCAGCCAGCACGCCGAAGTATTGGTGCAAGAAGTAATGACCAGCGTGTGGCGCAACGCGGATAAATACTCCGAGTCACTTGCGTCGGTATCGACTTGGATCTTTACGATTACGCGCAACCAGCGCATCGATATTTTGCGCAAACTAAATCGTACCCGCGCTGAGATTGTGATTGAGACTGAGGACCTGTGGCAGATTCCCACGGAGGACACCACCATCTGCTCAATCCAGAATTTATCGACCGAAAAATTTGTAAAAGCCGCCATCGATAAATTGCCCGAAGAGCAAATGATCGCCCTGCGCAAAGTCTACTACGAAGGTAAAACCCACGAGGAAGTGGCAGAGGAGTTGAACATTCCTTTGGGTACGGTGAAGGGGCGCTTGCGTCTTTCGCTGCAAAAATTACGTGTTATGTTTGAGGCTAAAGAAATATGAGTGCCTATCATCCTGATGATATGACCTTAATGAATTACGCAGCGGGAAGCTGCAGTATTCCGGAATCACTCGCGGTAGCGATGCATTTGTGTTTTTGTCACGACTGCCGCCAGCATGTGAAAAACTTAAACCATTTAGGTGGCGCGCTACTGGAAACCATCAAGCCAGCCAGCACCGATGATGACGCATTTGAAACCCTGATGTCATCACTGGAACCGCATGACCACAGCGCGCCCGTAAAAGTGAAAATGGAACCAACGCCGAACGATAGAGCGATTCAGCATTTCACCAACCCGCTGTTGCGCTACTTGCCCACATCGCTAGCGGATTTACCCTGGCAACGCCAAACGAAAGAAATCAGCAAGTTTGATTTGACTTCGCTGGTCAACGTGAAAGGCTTCCAGGTTGCACTGCAGAAAATCAGCGCCGGTGCAAAAGTCCCCAAGCATACGCACAAAGGTTTTGAGTACACAGTTATTCTGAGCGGTGGATACTCTGACGAGTTGGGTGTGTATCATGAAGGCGATTTTATCGCGCGCGATGCAAGCCACAAACACAGCCCTACCGCACTGCAAAATGAAGATTGTATTTGTTTGACGGTGTTAAATGCACCACTGAAATTTACTGGCTGGTACCGCGTGTTAAACCCGTTTATGGCGTGGAATTAAATCGCACAGCCCCACACAATCCCCGCAAAACAGCGGGGATTTTTTTCGCCCGCAGATTGATTCGCTCACGCTTAGTGCACCTCAAGCGAAAGCGCTTCCCGATCATGCCAAACAACAATTATCCCCCTATGCCCTGTAGCGGACAGACAAGGAAAAAACCATCCAGTAGACTTTGACACCAAGACTTGTGGTGCCCTATTCCACTGACCACGAGCCTCTTTTGTTACAGGACGCTCGATGCCAAGCCTCACTACCGCCCCCGTGGTTAATCGCCTTATTGAAAGTTTATCACCTGAGGCGCGCCAACAAATTCTGCACAGCTGCGAACAGGTAGAACTAAGCTCCGGCACAGTGCTGTGCGAACCCGACCAACCGTTTCGCTACGTTTATTTTCCGTTGACCAGCTTTATTACTCTGGTCACCACACTGCGTGACCATCAACCACTTGAAATGGGTTTGATTGGTAATGAGGGTATGCTCGGCGCAACAGTCGCACTCGGAATAAATAGCGCCCCCATGCGCGCAATGGTGCAAGGCTCGGGCACTGCGCTGCGTATGACAGCTGAACAATTACAGCAAGATTTACAAAACAATGCTGCACTCACCAGCACCTTCAATCGTTACCTGTATGTATTGATGGCACAACTCGCCCAAACCGCCGCCTGCGCACATTTTCACGCAATCGAACCACGCTTGGCTCGCTGGCTATTAATGACACACGACCGTGCGCACGCCGATTATTTTCATCTCACCCAAGAATTTCTCGCCAACATGCTCGGCGTCCGCCGCAGCGGAATCACTGTCGCCGCCGGCGTATTGCAAGAGCGAAAATTAATTCAATACACTCGCGGGAAAATCAGCATCTTAGATCGCGCAGGATTGGAAGCAGTTGCTTGTGAATGTTATGAAGCGGTGACGAAGGATTATGCGCGGTTGTTTGAGTGATTTTTTAAGGTAAAAATAGGTCACACTTAAAAGCAAAAAAGCCCCAATGTAGCTGGAACTTTTTTGCTTGCCAACATGGCCCATAGATTTGGTGCAAATATCATTACACACATTTTTTTTGGAATTTTTTATCGGGAGAATATCTCTTACGTGTTGACATAAAAATTCCAAACAAACCTGCAAGCAAAAGATACGTACTTGCAGGTTCATCGACGACATGTGCTTTTATTGTTGAGTGATCCAGCAACGTCGGATTATCTCCCCCCCAAATACCGTGGCCAATTTTTGACGATGCAACGCTATCAAAACAACCTACAATTGGAATCTCGGAATCTCGCACCGGGGTGCATTGCTCAATATTTCCAGACACCCTAGTCATATATCTGTACTCTAGCTCGATTGTTTCCCCCGCCTTCACAACGCCTAAATCAATTGTGTCAGCGATCTCATCCCATGAATAACTCCAATAATTCATTTTCGTATCGTAGCTTACTCCACTGTAATGCGACCAAGAGCTTTCAGAACCGTTAAGATCAATACTTCCTATTACCGGAATAAATTCAGTAACACCTGGCGCTGTAAAACGCTCGCCGGTTAACACACCCCCACCACTGAACCAAATCGACTGACCATTTAAAACAATGTCTATCGAATAAAGCAGCGACAAATACTCCTCTGGCAAAAGATCTGGAACGTAGTAATCCATGCCGCCCCCATTGATCAAGTAATCAAAAGTGAGTTCCACATCATCACTGGAATCATTGGTAATGAGCGCTTTGCGAGTAACCTCTGTTTTATTTCGAAACGAATATGCTTGAAAAGCATCACCACTATTTTCAGGTGCATCTAGATAACTTTCAATCCATCCATTGCGCGCACTGGATACTATAAAATTGCTGCCTGCATTATCAGCAATGATGCGGCTATTAACTCCACCACCGGCATCATCAGTGCCAGTACCTATGTCGCTGGGATAACCGTTAGTGAGCTCAATGGATGACTGATTAACATAATACTGCGCACTATGATCATTAACTTGATGAGATACATAAGCACTGACGCTAGTATCAATTATGAGGGCGTAACTCGCTGATGAGAGCACTGATCCAATAAAAAAACTGCAACCAAACGCAAATAAAAGCTTAACTCGCAATTTCATAAGGATCCCTGTTGTGATGATTGGAGAGGTTTAAATCTGGCGCGCATATTAACAATTAAATATTATGCAAACTAGCAATTGAAAAAATGTTATAAAAAAACGCCCGCATCTTTCGAAGCGGGCGTTTTTAGTTCAGCGCGGAGAAAAATTACTCTTCTGTAGTTTCCGCTGGTGCTGCACCTGACTCTTCAGCCAAAGCTTCTTTGATTGAGAGTTTGATGCGGCCGCGTTGGTCTACGTCGAGGCATTTTACTTTTACTACTTGGCCTTCTTTCAAATAATCGCTCACGCTGTTTACGCGCTCGTCGGCGATTTGAGAGATGTGAACCAAGCCGTCTTTGCCCGGCAGGAAGTTGACGAATGCGCCGAAGTCTACGATGCGCACTACAGTGCCTTCGTAGATTGCACCGATTTCCGCTTCGGCAACAATACCCATTACGCGCAGGATCGCTGCTTGCAATGCGTCGTTGTTGTCGGCGTAAATTTTAACGGTGCCGTCATCATCGATATCGATAGATGATTGAGTCTCTTCGGTGATTGCACGAATAGTCGCGCCACCTTTACCGATGATATCGCGGATCTTGTCCGGATGAATTTTGATGGTTTCAAAACGCGGTGCGTTTTCGCTAACCACTGAGCGTGATTTGGCGAGCACTTTGTTCATCTCGGCAAGAATGTGTAAACGCGCAGCCAGAGCTTGCTCCAGTGCGATTTCCATAATCTCTTCAGTGATACCTTCGATTTTGATATCCATTTGCAGTGCAGTTACACCGCTGGTGGTACCAGCTACTTTAAAGTCCATATCGCCGAGGTGATCTTCGTCGCCGAGGATGTCGGTCAATACGGCAAAGCCGTTAGCTTCTTTTACCAAGCCCATTGCGATACCCGCAACAGGTGATTTGAGTGGAACACCGGCATCCATCAACGCCAGGCTCGCGCCACATACAGAAGCCATTGAACTTGAACCATTAGATTCAGTAATTTCGCTCACTACACGCAGGGTGTATGGGAAATCAGATTCTTTTGGCAACACGGCAGTAACACCGCGACGCGCCAGACGGCCGTGGCCGATTTCGCGACGGCCAGTGGCACCCATACGACCACACTCACCTACCGAGAACGGTGGGAAGTTGTAGTGCAGCATGAATGCGTCTTTTTTAGAGCCTTCGAGGAAATCGATAATTTGTGCATCGCGCGCGTTACCCAGAGTCGCTACTACCAGCGCTTGAGTCTCACCACGGGTGAACAATGCAGAACCGTGCGCTTTGCCCAACACGCCAACTTCAACTTGAATTGGACGTACGGTTTTGTTGTCGCGGCCATCGATACGCGGCTCACCCGCTACGATGCGCGAACGCACCAAACGGTATTCAACCATGCCGAATTCAGCTTTCACTTCATCGCTAGAGAAACCGGTAGCTTCAGTCGCCAATTCAGCAACAGCTTGATTGCGCAACTCGCCCAAACGGTCGTAACGTTTTGCTTTATCGGTGATGCGATAAGCCATGCCGATTGAATCGCCAAAGTCTTTTACCAATGCATCAGTCAGCGCGGTTTTTGCAGCAACTGGTTGCCAATCCCAACGCGGTTTGCCCGCATCGCGTGCCAATTCAGCACAAGCTTGGACAACCGCTTGCAGTTCCTGATGAGCATAAAGTACTGCGCCGAGCATAATGTCTTCAGGCAATTCTTTCGCTTCAGATTCCACCATCAACACGGCATCTTTAGTACCGGCAACGACCATGTCCAACTCGGAGGTTTCAAGTTGTTTGAAGCTTGGGTTGAGGATGTAACCTTCTTCCTGGGTGTAGGCAACACGAGCGCCACCGATAGGACCATTGAAAGGGATACCTGAAACAGCCAATGCTGCAGACGTGCCAATCATGGCAACGATATCGGGATCGTATTGTTTGTCAGTTGATACAACGGTACAAACAACTTGCACTTCGTTGAGGAAACCTTCCGGGAACAGTGGACGAATTGGACGATCAATCAAACGCGAGGTCAGGGTTTCTTTTTCTGAAGGACGGCCTTCACGCTTCAAATAACCACCGGGGATACGGCCAGCGGCATAACTTTTTTCTTGGTAGTGCACAGACAGTGGGAAGAAATCCTGGCCTGGTGATGCCTGCTTGGCACCTACAACAGTACAGAGCACAGATACTTCACCCATAGTTACCAGTACTGCACCGGTTGCCTGACGGGCAATGCGGCCAGTTTCGAGGGTTACGGTTTGATTGCCGTATTGGAACTTCTTAATAATCGGATTCACTCTTTTATCCTTTATATTCACTAAAAATCAATTGCGTTAATTGTTACGCGTCTATTTAAGTTTGCTCTTTTCATTCATATCAATAAAAAATCAGTACGAACTGTGCTTCCTGCCCGAGCGCCAATTTTTACTCTCATCAGCGCAATTCCATAATTGCTTGTTAGATTCAAACAACAGCATTACAAAATAAAAGTGCCCGCAGAGCGGGCACTGGACAAACTTAACGGCGCAGACCTAATTTTTGAATCAGAGCAACGTAACGAGAAGAGTCTTTACCTTTCAGGTAGTCCAACAATTTACGACGCGCGTTTACCATACGGATCAGGCCGCGACGTGAATGGTGATCTGCCTTGTGGTCAGCGAAGTGGCCTTGCAGTTTGTTGATGTTAACAGTCAACAACGCTACTTGGACTTCGGGCGAGCCAGTGTCGCCTTCTGCTTGTTTGTATTCGTTAACGATTGCAGCTTTTTCAGAAGCACTCAGTGCCATGATGTTTTCCTCAATTAATATGCGATTCAATTACAGCCCGCCCGTGCATATTTACAGGTGGGTTGTTGCGGTGATTATCCAGTCCTTGAAGAACAATGGATGTCATCCGCGGCTTTTTACCCAGGCAAGCATAGCTTACGGGTAAATTCTTGCGGCTTATCGCTCACCTCTTACTGTTCGTTAGAGGAGCGGTTCGCCAAAATTCGTTTAGGGGCTACGCCACCTTCATCGGTGATACTGCCCAAGCCGAGAAACGCGCGGGGCGATTGTTCGGTTTCTGCACAAAAGACGCGCACAATAGCACCTTGCTCGCCAAATCGATAGACCTTGGACACCATCACTGGGTTGCCCAAACGGAAGTAATGGGCGCTGTTGGCGGGCAAGTCTACCGCCGGCAGACTGGCCACTGGCGCATCAGCGCTGAGCAGGTAGGAATCCAATGCAGAATAGCCCGCTTCGTCCCCCGCCGCTGCCTGTCGTTCATCAAAACGCGACTGCAACTCTTCCAGCGTAATGCACTGGTTTTCATTAAACAGACCGGCGTGGGAGCGATGCAGGGTTTTGACATGACCGCCGCAACCTAAAGCCACACCAAGATCCACTGCAATTGAGCGGATATATGTGCCCTTGGTGCAGCGGATATCCAACTCAACCTCGGCCTCATCACCCGCACGAAACGCAAGAATATCGATACTGTGAATCGTCACCGGACGCGGTGCGCGCTCCACTTCAACGCCTTGACGCGCCATTTTATAAAGCGGCTGGCCGTTGAGTTTCAACGCAGAATACATGGGCGGGACTTGCAAGATATCGCCAATCAATGGCTTGAGCGCCGCTTCGACTTGCGCGAGCGTGATACCGGCAGCGGATTTTTGTTCGAGGATTTCACCATCGGCATCGCAGGTATCGGTAGTCGCACCCAAGCGAATACAGGTGCGATAGCCTTTGTCGGCATCGAGCAAAAATTGCGAGAATTTGGTCGCTTCGCCAAAACACAGCGGCAATACACCGGTTGCCAAAGGATCAAGCGCGCCGGTATGGCCAGCTTTTTCCACAAAAAACAACCTCTTGGCGCGTTGCAGCGCTTGATTGGAAGTCATACCGGCGGGTTTGTGCAGCAACAATACACCGTCAATAGGACGGCCTTTTCTACGCGCCATCAGTGCTGCTCGCCCTTGGAATCATCTTCGGGGGAAGGTTCGTCGTCGTGCTGATGCAGACTGTCTTCTTTTAACGCCCGCTCAATCAAGGTCGATAGATGCTGGCCTTTAACGGAGGTTTTGTCGTAGATAAATTGCAGTTTGGGCACAGTGCGCATGCTCAATTCTTTCGCTAAAAAAGTACGCAGGAAACCGCTTGCCTTATTCAGGATCGAGGCGGCGGCAATACTGTCTTTTTCATCGTCAACGCCAACAAAAGTCACATAGACTTTGGCGTAAGCCATATCGCGGGTGACGGTGACTTCATTGATGTTGACCAAACCAATGCGCGGATCGCGGATTTCATTGGGGATCACCTGCCCCAGCAAACGCTGGATGGCATCGGAGACGCGGTCTGAACGGGTAAATTCTCTTGGCATGCGCCACTAACCTCTGGTTTGCCCTGAACCGGGCAGACAAAAATAACAAAGCCCCACCCCCATGACAGGGGTGGGGCGCAGGTGTTGCGACCGGCTTAGAGCTGGCGCGCCACCTCTTTCACTTCGTAGACTTCGATCTGATCGCCGACTTTAACGTCGTAGTTCTTCACGCCGATACCACACTCAAAACCGTTGCGCACTTCACTCACGTCATCTTTGAAGCGACGCAGGGATTCAAGTTCGCCGGTGAAGATCACCACGTTGTCGCGCAGTACACGGATCGGCTTGTTACGCGACACGGTACCTTCAATCACCATACAACCAGCAACTTGGCCGAACTTCGGTGAGTTGAAGACTTCACGTACGTTGGCGATACCAACAATCGTCTCAACACGCTCTGGATCAAGCATACCGCTGAGCGCTGCTTTCACTTCGTCCAGCAATTGGTAAATGATGCTGTAGTAGCGAATATCAACACCTTCAGACTCCGCCATGCGACGGGTAGTGCTGTCGGCACGCACGTTGAAGCCAACAATAATGGCACCGGAGGTAATCGCCAGGTTCACATCATTTTCAGTAATGCCGCCGATACCGGAAGAGATAATGTTCACTTGCACTTCATCGTTACCGATGTCGTTAAGTGACGCCATAATCGCTTCAAGTGAACCGCGTACATCGGCCTTAACCACCACAGTAAGATTTTTCTTCTGGCCCGCTTCCATATTGGAGAACATATTCTCCAGCTTGGATGCTTGGAAGCGCGCAAGTTTCTCTTTACGCTCTTTCTCGGCACGGAACTGGGCAACTTCACGGGCTTTACGCTCGTCAGTCAGCACCACAAAATCATCGCCAGCGCTTGGCGCGGTATCCAGACCCAAGATTTCAACCGGAGTAGATGGGCCGGCTTCAGTCACTTGCTGACCGCGCTCGTTGCTCATCGCACGGACACGGCCATAGCTTTGACCGGCAAGAATCAGATCGCCCTGCTTCAAAGTACCTTGCTGAACAAGGATAGTAGCAACAGTGCCGCGACCTTTATCGACGCGCGCTTCAATCACCACACCTTTAGCCGCAGCACTCGGAACTGCATGCAATTCCAGTACTTCGGCTTGCAGCGAGATAGCTTCGAGCAGTTCATCAATACCTTGGCCAGTATGGGCGGATACCTGAATAAATTGGGTATCGCCACCGTAGTTTTCAGGGATAACGCCCTTCACTACTAATTCATTGGTTACACGATCCGGATCAGCAGAAGGCTTATCGCATTTGTTGATGGCAACAACGATAGGCACATTGGCTGCCCGGGCATGAAGAATTGCTTCTTCAGTCTGCGGCATTACACCATCGTCCGCTGCTACTACCAGAATCACTACGTCAGTTGCCTTGGCGCCACGGGCACGCATGGCGGTAAACGCGGCGTGGCCGGGGGTATCGAGGAAAGTAATTTCACCGCGTGAAGTCGATACACGGTAAGCACCGATATGCTGGGTAATACCACCGGCTTCACCCGCCGCGACTTTGGCTTCGCGAATGTAGTCGAGCAATGAGGTTTTACCATGGTCAACGTGACCCATTACGGTAACAACCGGTGCACGCTGTACCAGATCACCTTCAGTTTCCAGCGATCTTTCCAGTGCGTGTTCGATGTCGTTTTCGCTAACCAATACAGCCTGATGCCCCATCTCTTCAACCAGCAACACCGCAGTATCCTGATCGATAGATTCGTTCATCGATGCCATTACGCCCATCTTCATCAAGCGCTTGATCACCTCTCCTACTTTAACAGTGAGGCGCTGTGCCAGTTCTGATACGGCAATCGTCTCGGGTACATTCACTTCATGGACGATTTTAGTGGTCGGCTTTTTAAACGCATGCTTGTTGTGTTTTTTGTGACTTGCACGCAAATGACTGCGACGAGCTAATACATCACTGTCTTCACCATCTTCAGCAACAAAATCCAGCAGTTCGATTTTTGGATTCTTTTTGGACGGTGCACCTTTCTTAACCGCCTTGCCTGCACCGCGCTTGTTGCGATCAGAATCTTCTGTATCGTCGTCATCGCGCTTATGGTTTTTCTTGTGGCCGTGGCCACCATGCTTGGTATCTTCTTTATCCGCTGGAGGAGCAATAACTGCCACCGCAGGCTTACCTTTGGCAGGACCGCGTGCATCAGGACGAGCCGTTTTCGCCGGCGCCTGGGCAGCGGGTTTCTCTGCTGGTTTTTCCGTGCGTACCGGATTGCGGCGCGCTTCTTCAGCGGCACGCTTGGCATCATCGCGCGCTTTCACTTCAGCTAAACGTGCAGCCTCTTCAGCTTGACGGCGCTCAATTGCCGCACGGCGCTTCTCTTCAATACCATCGGTAAAGGAGATGCGATGGGAGTGGGCTTCAGCAGCCGGCGCATCTGCAACAACCTCATCTGCCACTGATTCAACTTCCGGCACCGCAGCTACAACAGGTTCGGGCGCAAGCACCACCTCGGCGACTACCGGCTCAGGTGTCACTTCAATTTCCTGCTCGAAATCTGGCTCATGCTCTGCAACGGCGGATTCGCCCACTTCGTCCTCACGTTTCACGTAGGTGCGCTTTTTACGCACTTCAACATTTACCGTTTTACGTGCATTACCCGTACCGGTTTTAATCGTCGTGGTAGTTTTGCGTTGCAAAGTGATTTTTTTAGGTTCCAGCGCGGCTTCGCCATGACTGCTCTTTAAGAAATTGAGCAAGCGCTGTTTCTCATCGTCAGAAACTTTCGCCTCGGCGCTTTTGTGCTGCAAACCAGCTTCGTTCATTTGCTTTAGCAAACGCTCGACCGGTGCGCCTATTGATTTGGCGAGTTCGTTAACGGTTACTTCTGCCATTGTTTTTCCTCAGGGATTGTTCGTTGCCTACAGGGTTTCGCTCACTAGAGTGGCTCACACTCAGGCAAACCAGGGCTCGCGCGCTTTCATAATCAGTGCGGCGGCACGAGTCGCATCAACACCTTCAATTTCCAACAATTCATCAATCGATTGCTCGGCCAAATCTTCCATGGTGACAATGCCGCGACGCGCAAGATTTGCAGCCAACGTATCATCCATACCTTCCATATTTAACAAATCTTCTGCTGGCGCAACACCTTCGAGACGCTCTTCCGTTGCCAAGGCTTGCGTCAAGAGCGCATCTTTCGCGCGTGCGCGCAATTCTTCAGCGACATCTTCATCAAAGCCGTCAATTGCCAACATTTCTTCCAGCGGAACGTAAGCAACCTCTTCAAGCGTAGTGAAACCTTCTTCTACCAATACGCCGGCAATATCTTCATCGACATCCAGCGCACTCATAAACATATTGATGTAACTGCCAGATTCCGCTTCTTGTTTTGATTGCCATTCAGCAATGCTCATGACGTTGATGTTCCAGCCAGTCAATTCACATGCAAGACGCACATTTTGACCACCGCGACCAATAGCCATCGCCAAATTTTCTTCGTTTACCGCCAGATCCATTGAACCGGCGTCTTCATCAACCACAATCGATTCGATTTCAGCAGGTGACATAGCGTTGATAACAAATTGCGCCGGATTATCATCCCACAACACGATATCAACACGCTCGCCACCCAACTCATTGGATACGGCTTGCACACGCGAACCGCGCATACCTACACAAGCACCCACTGGATCGATACGGCCATCATTGGTCTTGACGGCGATTTTTGCACGCAGACCAGGGTCGCGCGCAGCGCCTTTGATTTCAATCACTTCTTCAGCAATTTCCGGCACTTCAATTTTAAATAATTCTACCAATACTTGAGGATTCGAGCGGCTCAGCAACAACTGTGGGCCGCGCGCTTCAGTGCGCACCTCCAACAACAGGGCGCGAATACGATCGCCCATGCGGAAAATTTCACGTCCAATCAATTGGTCACGCGGTAACACGCCTTCGGCATTATTACCCAAATCAACAATAATGCTATCGCGGGTCACTTTTTTCACAGTACCACTGATCAAATCACCCATGCGGTCGCGATACTCATCGACCATTTGCGCGCGCTCAGCTTCACGTACCTTTTGCACAATCACTTGTTTAGCGGTTTGCGCAGCAATACGACCGAATTCCGCGTTTTCAATTTTTTCGCGGTAGGTATCACCCACTTTCAATGATGCGTCTTTATCGCGCGCTTCATCCAGGTAAAGCTGGGTTCCCAGTTCCGCCATTACATCATCGGCAACCAATTCCCAACTGCGGTAGGTTTCGTAATCACCGGTGGTGCGATTAATAATAACGTCGATTGATGAATCTTCATCAAAACGTTTTTTCGTAGCCGTAGCGAGTGCAATTTCAATTGCTTGAAAAATTAATTCTTTATCGACGCCTTTCTCGTTGGATACCGCATCAGCGACCAGCAAAATTTCTTTGTTCATTGGTTTGCCTCTGTTAACTCCTCAAGCTAGTGAAGTGCTAGACCCACTAGATAATTACGTTTTCCGTTTTACTATTTCCACCAAGCTATGCTCGCAACAAACTGCAAACACTCACTGAATTTAATCTTTGTCTGTTAAATTATGCTCGCGCATCAAATCGTCGTAACGTGGCTCTACATTCGCTTTATCGATAACATCAATCGACAATTGCACTTCCTTGTTATCCACCTGCAAAAACACATCGCCATTTTCCACTTTAGTGATTACGCCTTTAAAACGACGGCGACCATCACGCGCAATTCGCAAACGCACACTGATAGTTTCACCAAGGTAGCGCACGTACTGCGACTCTTTATAAAGCGGGCGATCCATACCTGGGGATGACACTTCAAGTGTGTATTCACCATCAATCGGATCTTCTACATCGAATACAGCGCTCACCTGACGGCTGACGCGCTCGCAATCATCCAGCGATACACCGTTGGGTCCATCGATAAAGATACGCACAGTGGTGTAACGCCCCTGCGTCAAATATTCCAACCCCCACAACTCGCAACCTAAGGCAGTAGCGACAGGTGAAACCATTTGCTCTAACAATTCTTGCTTGGAAGCCATGCTTTAATCCGCACTAAAACCAGCCCTGCAATATGCAGAAGCCCAAAAAACAAAAATGGGCACAAGGCCCATTCGAACGTTTACTGCATTCACCGCACAGGCCGTACGGTGGGGGCGATGCCCGCAAACAACAAATACAAAAAAGCCCCAAAAAGGGGCTTCTCGACCGAACTTGCCTTACAACAAAGCAAACTCGTAACCTCTTGATTTCTGGCGAGAACCGGGAAATCCCTTTTCTTCACCGCTTCTTGCTGATATCTACCGCAAGCAAGAAACTAAAATTTTGGTTGCGGGGGCAGGATT
>DLHJ01000016.1:0-453553 GCA_002483145.1 Cellvibrio sp. UBA7671 | reverse complement strand
CGGGTTATGAGCCCGACGAGCTACCAAGCTGCTCCACCCCGCGACTGAAACTCACATTTGCCAACTGCTCAAGTGAGGCCGCGAATTATAGGGAGACATCTATATGCGGTCAAGGAAAATCAACACTTGAACACAACAAAAGCCAATCTGGATGCTTTATTGAGCGATGCGTTTAATTAGACGGCAGACCGCGCACTCATAACGAAAATTAGCAACAAAAAATGACAGCTCCATTAACACTAAACGGTTTTATTCAAAAAACTGCCTATGCCGGGTTCCGAGTTGAACACACCAATTTCAATCAAGCGACGATTGAGATCTATATTGCGTTTGGCACCTTCGTTAAAAAATTCTGCGCGCGCCTGACGCTGATCCAACAGACGCTGCTCAGCTTCAAACCGTTCCTGATCGGCTTGCAACCGCGCCTCCTCATCCGCCAGCCGCTGCTTTTCATCCTCGGCTTTTGCCCGAGCGCGTTCAGCGTCTTGTGAATCACCAGCGCCAGCAGGCTGATTTTGCCCAGTAGCCTCGCCAATGTCTCCACGGCGCTGCTCCGCCTCAATCGTTTTCTGCTCGCGCAACTCAGCACGTGCCTGCTGCTCCATCTGCGCCGCTTGTGCGGCCACATTAGTGTCTTGCGATGATGGCTCCGCTGGAGCATTTGCCGCCCTGCGCAGCTGCTGCGCTTTGCGCAATGTCGCCTCGGGGTCACCGGGAATAGGGCTGGTGTCAATTTGCACCTCGCCGCCCACTGCGTAACTAACACCATCAGGGCCGCGCACAAAAGAATAGGTCGGACTGCTGGCATACTGGCCCGCCACCGCCGCATGCGCCTGCTCATGGGCACGCACTTCGCGGTCGCGCGCAGCCAATACCTGAATTTGCTCGCGCTCAGCCTGTTGACGCTCCTGCTCTGCACGGCGCTTCAATGCCGCATCTTGCACTGCCTGATCGCCACCTTGCGCACCGCGTCCAACACGGTCACGCTCGACGTCATCGTTGGGGCGCTCATCGGGCAGACGACGATTTTGCCCTCGTCCCGCTTCAGCCATTTGTTCAGTGGGACGAAAGGTGGACGATTTTAGATCAGTAGTTTCCTGACCAACAGGCGCTCGTCCCATAGGCACAAACGGCGCTACAGTATTGGCGAAGTTAGACGGGACATTATTGATCACTCAACTCACCTCACAGAATTCGAAACCGATTACCTTCAGGCTTTGATATCCAACAATGTACCTATAGTTTCGTCGGCAGCTCTCACCACCTTGGCAGAACTATCAAATACCTGGCTTTGGGCTTTGATGTTAATCAGTGGCTCAACAACATCATTTGCTTGTGGGTTATCGCGCTGGGTAGTGCCGGCCTGCGCAATTTGCTGTGCTGATTGCAGCATCGATGACTGGCTTTTTTGCATACCAATCAGACCCTGGTTGACTACAGAACCTACGTCCATCAGTTTGCCCTCTTAAAGTTGGCTATCAAGAATGAGACCAAAGGGAAATAGTAAAAAAACACTACCCCAACCTTATGTAATAGTTTACGCCGGGAAATGCTTAAAAAACAGGCGGGATTGCCGCTTAACTATCGCCTTTTTAAGACGAGTTTGGCTTAAAAAAACCAGCGATATAACTTGAAACTATTCGCTTTTTCCAACCAAACCAAGGGTTTGCTGATATTCAGAGATAGCGCGCGCCTGCTCAAAGATGCTCTGGGCAGTCAGCTGCAAGCCGCTGCGCACCGGCAACCCGGCAGCCTGCAAGACGCGCCCACTCCAGGTATTGCAGTTGCTGAACAGGCTGTAATGGCCGCTCGCCTGATAGAAGTTACCCGCATCGGTCACATAGGCCTGCAAAGGAATCACCTGGCCAGACTCATTCAGCGCAAAGGATTTATCCAGAGAGCGAATCAACTTGCGCACCCCCTTGTCAGTAATGGCGATGGGCACGCGGGTCTCCGGCGGGATGGATGCAAACGGCGGCTGCGCATAGGCAATCACCTGCAGCGCTGAATGGCTCGATGCGATCAGTGCCTTGGTTGCAGAACCGAAGGTTTTACTTTTGCCGGTAAAGTAATTGCCATCGCCCCAGCCGATGCGAATATAGCGTTGGTTAGCAGCCTCTTGTTGCAAATAACGGCTGTGGCGCGCGACGGTTGTTGCATCAATTAAAATACTGGTATGCCATTCGCGATAAATAAAATAGATAGTGTGCTCCGTACCGGCGACAGGAATTTTTTGTTTTGCAGGCATAGAGGTGCAACCCGCAAGCGCGCAAAGGATAAAAAACCAAATCGCAAAATTACGAACAAATATAGACATGACGATTAGCGATTCACATGGAAAAAAAGTGCGCCAATGATTCATGATCAAGCGCATTCGCAACTGTTTCGGGTACCGCACTTTCCAACCAGGGCACCACCCCCAAACAAGGCGCTGGTATGCGCGCTGCCAAGCTGTGAATATTTTCTTGCAGCACCGGCATATCCGCATCAATACAATTGGCTACCCAACCCGCCAATTGCAAACCATCGTTTCGAATCGCTTCTACCGTTAAGAGCGCATGATTGATACAACCCAAACGCACACCCACCACCAATATCACCGGCAAGCGCAAAATTTTTACCACATCGGCCAGCGTCTCTTGCGGATTTAACGGAACGCGCCAGCCGCCCGCACCTTCCACCAAGGTAAAATCGACTTGATTTAAGCTGCCGCGACAAAATCCTGCCAGACGATCCGCCGATAAAACCCGCTTCTCTTGTTGTGCGGCAATATGCGGAGCAATGGCAGATTCCAATGCAATAGGATTTATTTGCTCATACACCAGCGGTTGGGTAATGACTGATTGCAATAAAAGCGCATCAGCATTGCGCAGACCCGCTTCGGTTTTTTCGCAACCCGCAGCAAGTGGTTTTAACGCAGCCGTTTTCAAGCCATGATTTTTTGCCGCAACCAGCAAACCTGCTGCAACTAACGTTTTACCAACGTTAGTATCCGTACCTGCGATAAAAAATGCTTTTCTAGCCATGATGTTTGTGTGCCGCCTCTTTATTTGCAGTTAAATAAATGACATCGTAAGTTGCAGATAAACCTTGCTCCGTGCGAAATGCTTCATACGCTTTTTTAAACGCAAGCAAACGCGAGCGCCCAGTTAGGCCTTCCGGCTTACCAGAATTAATATTATGCGCACCCAACGATTTTAGCTCGCGGGTCAATTCGCTTAAACGATCGTAATAAAGAATACGATTTTCTTGTTGCGCATCAGCCACTGCCATATGCACCGACTTAACAGCAGAGATAATATGTTTCTGCGATTGAAAGCGATTCACATGCACATAATCATCCACCTGCTCCCATGCAGATTTTAATTCATGCAATGTGTGCGGCCCGAGCGTCGCAATGTGCAGCTGCCCGTCCGGTTTAAGCACACGCGCAAGCTCCGCCATTAATTGCGGCAAATTGTTACACCACTGGATCGCGAGACTGGAAAAAATGAGATCGACACTATTATCAGCTAAAGGCAACAACTCTGCGTCTGAGCACATCCATGCTATTTCTTTTTGCTGCTGCGCTGCGTAATGCAACATACCTTCCGCGATATCCAAACCCACAAGTTGAGATTCGGGGTATTTCACCGCTAACTGCCGCGTGAAAAATCCGGTACCTGAGCCCAGATCCACCACCACCGACTGCGCTGGTAATCCATCAGGAAGCTGTGTAAATAACTGCGCGCCTATATCGCGCTGCAATTGCGCAACTGAATCGTAGGTTGCTGCAGCGCGACTAAATGAACGGGCAACCTTTTTTTTATCCAGCGGTGTTTCATTCAAGGAGGTTGCATCCAATTCGGCAACCGACAGAATTTTCTCTTTCGCAAACCGGGCGATAGCGTCAATCACCACATGCGGTTTACTCCAGTGCAAAGCGTGAGCGGTATTTCCCAAAATCTGGATTTCTTGCTGCGGATTGATCTGCGCCATTAATTCTGCAGCAGCCACCGGCACCAGCGCATCTTTTTCAGCCAACAAATGCAAACCAGGCTGCGTGAGCTGTGCAAAGGTGACGCGATTATCAAGCTCCGTTAATAGCTGCAATGCTTGCAACCAGTTATCGGTCACTGAACCTGTGTCATTGCGGCGCAATTGTTTTAACAGGTTGCGCTCCTCTGCATCGCCCTGCGCCAACAAACCGCAAAATAATTTCAGGGTTGCCTGTGGGTCTTGTTCAAAGCTTTGGTTAAATTGGCGATTGATTTCCGCCGGCATAGCGGCGGGATAATCCGGAGCAGCCACAAATTTTAAGTTGGCCGCCAAGGTAATTACCGCTCGGACACGCTCTGGAAAGCGCGCCGCCAATTGCACCGCAAGCATACCGCCAAGTGACCAGCCCATCACAACCGCATCTTGTGGCAATTGCGCAGCAATCTTATCGAGCACTGCAGCGAGCGAAAATTCCGGCAATACAGGGCTTGCGCCGAAGCCGGGTAAATCAATCAAGGTAATAGTGGCGAATGATTGCAGGGATTCCAATATCGGTTGCCAGGTGAGGCTATCGCAGCCCCAGCCGTGAATTAACACCAGATTAATCATGCGCGACCTCGTGCATGATTTCAGCCAATGCAGCTAGTAAGAGATCTACCTGAGCAATGCTATGCTCTGCGGAAAAAGTGATGCGCAAGCGCGAGCTGCCTACAGGAACTGTGGGGGGGCGAATGGCAATAATTAAAATACCGCGCTCGGCCAATTTTTGCGATATTAATAAAGCTTTGGCTTCATCGCCGATAACAATCGGCTGGATGGGTGAAAACGAATCCATTAACTGTAAATTCAGCGCTTGTGCGCCTGCGCGAAAATGCGCAATTAAGTTGTTGAGATGGTCACGCCGCCAGTGTTCGGTTTGGATTAAACGCAGACTAGCCCGTGTAGCAGCGGCGACGGCGGGCGGCATAGCAGTGGTATAAATATAGGGGCGTGCAAATTGGATAAGCGTTTCGATTAAAGTTTCACTGCCCGCGATAAATGCGCCGAAACTGCCAGCGGCCTTACCGAGCGTACCCATTAAAATTGGCAACTGGCTTTGCGTTAACCCAAAATATTCCGCGCTGCCTGCACCAGTTTTTCCAAGGCATCCAAAACCGTGTGCATCATCCACCATCAGCCAGGCATTATTTTTTTGCGCAAGTGCGGCGAGTTCAGGCAGGGGCGCGCAATCACCATCCATACTGAATACACCATCAACGACAATTAATTTTCGCTGCGCATCGGTTTTATCCAAACGGTGTTGCAAATTTTCCAAATCATTATGCAAAAATCGCTGGAAGCGTGCACCACTTAATAAACCGGCATCCAACAAACTCGCATGATTTAAACGGTCTTCAAATACCGCATCACCTTGACCGACCAGTGCGGTAATTGCGCCCATATTGGCCATATAACCGGTGGAAAATAACAATGCTCGCTCACGGCCGGTAAAAGCGGCTAACTCTTCTTCCAATGCGTGGTGTTCGCTTGAGTGCCCGGCAACCAAATGCGATGCACCGCTGCCCACACCAAATTTTTCAGCTGCTTTTTGCAAGGCCGCAATAACATCAGGGTGATTAGCCAAACCTAAATAATCGTTGCTACAAAACGCGAGATAGTTTTTGCCATCAACAACTACTTGTGGTGTTTGCGGTGACTGCAACAATTTGCGCGTACGATAAAGATACGCTGCGCGGCGTTCGGCGAGGGCGGGAGCGAGCGTTTGATCGAGATGAGAAGACATGAGTAAGCACGCGTAGGGCGGGTTAGCGAAGCAACCCGCCGTAGGGATAATCACAAAGTGAAACTTATTTTGCAGCGTTGTAAAACATCGAATCCATTGCCGCTTCTTGCAACTGATGCACTATCGATGCCTCCTGCTCGCTTTCATCTTCATGCACTTCGTAAGCTTCGGGCTTGATGCCGAGCTTTTTGAACAACTGCATATCTTTGTTGGCTTCAGGGTTGGGCGTAGTCAGTAATTTCTCACCATAGAAAATCGAGTTAGCGCCAGCGAGGAAAGCCATCGCCTGGGTTTGTTCGTTCATTTGCTCACGACCAGCAGAGAGGCGCACGTGCGATTGCGGCATCAAAATACGGGCGACGGCGATGGTGCGGAGAAAATCAAACGGATCGAGATCCGCTTCATTTTCCAATGGCGTACCGCCGACTTTTACCAGCATGTTGATGGGCACAGATTCGGGATGTTCCGGCATATTGGCAAGCTGCTGCAGCAGACCGGCGCGATCATTTTCTTCTTCACCCATGCCGACAATACCGCCGCAGCAGACTTTCATACCGGCCTTGCGCACGTTGGCCAGGGTTTCCAATCGGTCTTGATAGGTGCGGGTAGTAATGATTTCACCGTAGTATTCGGGCGAGGTATCGAGGTTGTGGTTGTAGTAATCCAAACCCGCATCAGCCAATTCCTGCGCTTGTGATTCGTCGAGCATACCAAGCGTCATGCAGGTTTCCAGACCCAAGGCTTTAACACCCTGCACCATAGTCGTCACGTAGGGCATATCTTTGTTTTTCGGCGAGCGCCAGGCGGCGCCCATGCAGAAGCGGGTAGCACCGGACGCTTTGGCCGCTTTGGCTTCCTCAATCACTTTTTCCACTGCCATCAACTTTTCTCGCTCAAGACCGGTGTCGTAACGGGCTGACTGCGGGCAATAGGCGCAGTCTTCCGGGCAGGCGCCGGTTTTGATCGAGCAGAGCGTGCTGACCTGCACCTCATTGGGATTGAAATGGGCGCGGTGCACGCTTTGCGCCTGGAACATCAGGTCGCTAAAGGGAAGTGCAAACAGGGCGGTGATTTCGGCGCGGGTCCAATCGTGTCTGATGGTCGGAGCAAGGCTGGCATTCATAGGTGCGTTCCATTGTGTTCTGGGCAAAAGTGTTCGGACTATGACCGCATCTTAACTGAGCAAAAAAAGCTGTCAACCCAAAAGCTCAATTCGGGTTTACAACTCCATTTTGACAAAAGCGCAGGCAATATCGACAATGCCACCACCAAGGATGTATTTGATAGGGATTTTTATGCTGCGCTTGACCCTCACCAACCTGCTCAACCACCTGCTGCCAGCCCCTTGCTTGATGTGCGGCCTCGCCAGCGCCGACTTTCAGCTACTCTGCCCCGAATGCGATGCCGCCCTACCGCGCTTGAACCGCGAACCCTTTTTATGCCGCTGCTGCGCCCTGCCACTAACCAGCGATGCCGCCTTGTGCGGAAAATGCCTGCAAAAACCGCCAGCTTTTCGCCAATCCAGTATCGCCTTTCGTTACGAGCATCCACTTGACCACCTGATTCACCAGTTTAAATACCGGCGCCAGCTGAGCAGCGGCAAGCTACTCGCACGCTTGCTGGCCGAGACCTGCAGGCACAGTGAGCGCCCGGATTTTTTAGTGCCTGTGCCTATCCACTGGCGAAAACGCTGGCAGCGCGGGTTTAACCAGAGCGAGCTTATGGCCTATTGGGTAGGTAAACACCTGGAGATTCCAGTGCTGTCAGCCTGCCGACAAGAGCATTATCACCATTCGCAGAAAGGGTTAAGCCGCGCACAGCGGTTAAAGAATTTACGCCAGTCATTCAGCATAAAACCGGCAAATTCGTTAACAATCCAAGCTGCGAAGATTGCGCTGATTGACGATGTCGTCACCACCACCGCCACGGCACGCACCTTGAGTGAACTATTGCTTAAAGCCGGCGCCAAACAGGTGGACATTTGGGCCTTGGCGCGCACGCCGGATCACTAGGCAAGCTAGATTGAACCGCCGCTGATACACGGGCGTATTAGTCCGCTTGCAATGCAACATTTGCAGCGAGCGAGACAAATCTTGCTACCTGGGTAGAGAAATAGTCGCTACTATCCCGTCACAGCCACTATCCTTTACCGCGATGATTCTTTATATCGCCTATGGCCGTTTATGCTGACTCTTTTTTTATTACCCTAATTGCTGCAAGGATTTTCATGAGCTTTTCCTATCGCCTGCTGACCCACGCCATCGCATTGGCTATCAGCTTGAGTATGCCCGCCTTGGCTGAAACTGCCCCACCCCTTGCATCGTCTGCCGCCCAGCAACTCTATGCTTCTGCCCAGCAAGACTTACTGCAGTTGCGCGTATTGCTGAAAAACGGCAATAGCCAATCTTCGGTTGGTTCGGGCTTTTTAATTGGCAATTCGAATTTGGTCGTGACCAATTTCCATGTGGTATCGCAAATTGCGCTGGAGCCAGAAACCTATTTTGGTGAATACAAGGACACCAGCGGTAAGAGTGGTGCGCTTGAATTACTGGCAGTCGATGTATTGCACGATTTAGCTGTAGTGCGCATTGCGCGCAATGGCAGTGGTTTTTTCAAAGTGCCGCACGCTGTCAATGGCGGCGAGCAACCCGCACTGGTGAAATTAAATCAAGGGCAACATTTATATTCGCTCGGCAATCCTCTCGATTTGGGGTTTACCATTTCTGAAGGCACTTATAACGGTATCAGCGCACGCGGTTTTTCCGACCAACTGATGTTTACCGGCCCAGTCAACGCAGGCATGAGTGGCGGCCCCAATGTGACCGCAGACGGACAAGTCGCCGGTGTAAATGTTGCGCATCGGCGAGACGGCGAATTGGTAAGTTTTTTGGTTCCGGTGCGCTATGTACAAGCATTGCTCGCACGCGTGACGGGCGATATGACACCACCTACCGATTTCAAACCGGTGATTGGTGAACAGTTGCTGGAACACCAAGCGGTGATGGTGGATAAATTATTGGAGAAACCATTCAGCATTAAAGATTTAGGACCCTATCGTGTTCCGGTGCGCGAATCCGACCAAGTGCGCTGCTGGGGCAATACTGACAGTTCGGCGAAAAAGGCCTACACCATTGCGAGCATCAACTGCTCGATGGAATCGGCGATTTTTGTATCGGGTGACATGCAAACCGGTCATATCAGCATGCATCACAAATATGCACACAATAAAAACCTCAACGCCATGCAGTTTGCGCAGCTCGCCACCAATATGTTTAACGGCCAGGTGTATAGCACAGCAAAAAGCGAAACCATTACACCCGCAGCCTGCACAGAAGATTTTATTAAACACAATAATATTTCGCTGCGCGCGCTGGTATGCGCCGAGGCTTATCACAAATTTAAGGAGCTCTACGATTTCACGTTGATCACCGCGAGCACTGACGACAGCCAAAAAAGTTTGCAAAGTATGATCAATATCCAAGGCGTCTCCTACGGCAACGGCACGAAATTAATTAACCAATTTTTGCAGGGAATTGATCGCACCACAAAAACGGATGACGAAACAAAACCTGTACTCGATGACAGCATTAAAACTGATGCAAGCGACACTTCCAATACTGAATCAGCGCAAAATAAATCCGACACTATGGAGGCCGCACAATGAGCCACTCCATTTTTGTTGAGCAATTAACACCTGATGGCGAAGTATTACATCGCAGCAAAGTGACGCATCTGCCAATCACCATTGGCCGCGCTTACGACAACGATATTATTCTCGATGACCCACATACTGCCGCGCATCATGCGCAGATTGAATTGAATCAACTGGATGAACTGATCATCGCGGATTTAGGCAGTTACAACGGCATCACTTACGCCAATACCCGTGAGAATTTTTTTGTTGTGGGCGGCGATAATATTTATCGCCTCGGCCACACACGATTGCGGATTCGCACAGCCGACTACAAAGTGGCCGCAGAAGTAACCGATTTGACCAACCACCGCTGGGAAGGTTTGCTACCAGCACTTACTGGTTTGGCCTTGTTGTTAGTAACTGGACTGTTAAGCACCTGGCTCGCAGATCTCAATCAAGGCACGCTCAGCAAATACTTGCTGGAGCTGGTCAGTGTGTTTGGTTTTGCGATTGGCTGGAGTGGAATCTGGGCGCTGTTTGGCAAACTGTTTACCGGCCACGCACGTTTTGGTCGCCATTTATTTATTGCCAGTGCGGGTCTGGCATTTCTGGAGTTATGGGAACACCTCAGCGGCTTGGTTGCCTATGCATTCAGTTGGGAAGCGCTGCTCACATTTAGCGTACATCCGCTTATTTTTATTTGCGCGATTGTGCTCTATTTCCATTTTCTGACTGCGGGGAATAAACGTCCGAACCGCTTAAAAATCTACTTGGCGGCCATCGCGATCCTGGGTTCCGCTATCACCATGACCAAGGAATACCAAGCGAGCAATCACTTGTCGGATGAGCTTTATATGAGCCGCATTTATCCACCGGCAGTGCGTATTAGCCGTGATCACAGCCTGGAAGAGTTTATGGCGGATATGCAAAGCCTGAAAGAAAAAGTTGATGGGGAGCGCAAAGACAATCCTGAAAAAGACGGCGCTGAAAAAAAGAGCTCCGAAAAAGATAACCCGGATCAAGACGGTGGTGATGCAGTCGAATCGGATGCACCGGCGGATACGCCTACAAAACCTGAAAGCAATAACTGAACTAACAAACAAAAGGAGTAAACCATGTTGAAAAAACGCAATGTAAAAATCGCATTGGGATTATTCGGTGCGTTGGCTTTAAATAGCCTGGTTGCAGCGGCCGATTTCACCTTATCCAGCCCGACGATAAAACCAGAGTCCACCCTCGGAGCCGATCAGGTATTCAATGGCTTTGGCTGCACCGGCAACAATATTTCACCGGAATTGATATGGGCTAACGCACCCGAAGGCACCAAGAGTTTTGCACTCACGGTTTACGATCCGGATGCACCTACTGGCTCTGGCTGGTGGCACTGGGTAGTTTATAACCTACCCGCTACCACCACGAAATTAGCAGCAGGTGTTGGTACGGCGGATGGCAAAAAACTCCCTGTGGGCAGCCTGCAAGGCCGCACCGATTTTGGAGCACCCGGTTTTGGTGGCGCCTGCCCACCAGTGGGTGATAAACCGCACCGCTATATTTTTACCCTACATGCGCTAAAAACCGAGAAAATCGAAGTCCCTTCCGATGCAACCGCCGCACTGATCGGCTACATGATCAACGCCAATCGTATCGGCCAAGCCAGCTTTACCGCTTACTACGGGCGCTAAACACGCTATCGGCGCCGGCATTGTTATCGCCCGCGCCGATTCGTTGGACAGCATCCGCCCGCCCGCCTAGAATGGCGCCCTTTTTCCAACCCACCCTTCTGCGCAGGTATTCCAATGGGCAACAAAACCGCTCTCTATGCCACCCATCAAGCCATGGGCGGCAAACTCGTGGACTTTGGCGGCTGGGATATGCCACTTCATTACGGCTCGCAAATCGAGGAGCACCATAAGGTGCGCCAATCGGCGGGGATGTTTGACGTCTCCCATATGACTGTGGTGGATGTAACGGGCGGCGATGCCAAAGCCTATCTGCAATATCTGCTTGCTAACGACGTTGCCAAGCTGGATGCGCTTTTCGGCAAAGCACTCTATAGCGGCATGCTCAATCATGATGGTGGTGTGATCGATGATTTGATCGTCTATAACCTCGGCGATTGGTACCGCGTTGTCGTTAACTGCAGCACCCGCGAGAAAGACCTCGCCTGGATGAATCAAGTTGCAAAGACGTTCTCTGTCGCAATAACCGAGCGCGCTGAATTGGCGATGATCGCGGTGCAAGGGCCAGATGCAATTCGCATCGCCTCATCGCTGCTTAGCGCTGAACAGGCGGCGATTATCGCTAACCTGCAAGTATTCCAAGGCCTGCCTGCGGGCGATTGGTTTATTGGCCGCACAGGTTATACCGGCGAAGACGGTCTGGAAATCATGCTACCAAACGAAGCAGCAGCAAGCCTCTGGAAGGCTTTGGCCGATGCAGGTGTCGCACCCTGCGGTTTGGGCGCACGGGATACCTTGCGACTCGAAGCAGGTATGAATCTTTACGGCCATGAGATGGATGAATCCGTATCGCCACTCGCCGCCAATATGGGCTGGACTATTGCGTGGCAACCAGACTCACGCGACTTTATCGGCCGCGCGGTATTGGAAGCACAAAAGGCAGCTGGATCAACCCAAAAGCTGGTGGGATTGGTACTGCGCGAACGCGGTGTGTTGCGCGCTGAACAGATCGTCACAGTGGAAGGTAGCGATGAAAAAGGCGTAATCACCAGCGGGACATTTTCGCCCAGCTTGGGCTATTCTATTGCTTTAGCGCGAGTGCCCCGCAGCATAGGCGCCCACTGTCAGGTCGAGATGCGCGGCAAGCAAGTCACCGTCGAGGTAGTCGCACCCAATTTTGTACGCAATGGAAAAGCCCTTATCTGACCATAACGTTGATCGTTTAAAAATTCTTATCGGAACTACCACAGGAACAAGATCATGAGTGATATTCGCAAAGAACTGAAATATTTGAGCAGCCACGAGTGGGCGCGAGTTGAAGAAGATGGCACAGTCACCATCGGCATTACCGACCATGCACAAGATGCATTGGGTGATGTGGTGTATGTAGAAACCCCGGAAGTCGGCACCCGCATAGCACTGGGCGAAGAAGCAGGCGTAGTGGAGTCCGTTAAAGCAGCTTCCGATATTTACTCGCTGGTATCAGGTGAAGTCGTTGCCGTTAACGAAGCACTGCAAGATGCCCCAGAAACCGTTAACAGCTCACCATACGATGATGGCTGGTTCTTCCGCGTTAAGCCTGATGATTTGGCTGAACTTGATGAAGCACTCGATGCAAGTGAATATCGTGAACTGTTGGAAAGCGATGAATAATTTTTTATTTTTCACTCTCCATCAAAAAAACGCGGCATTTGCCGCGTTTTTTATTGCCTAATTTTTTTCCTCGCATTACAGCGCCGATTTAATTTCATTTTGGATTGTTTTCACATCGCGAGGCCAAGGGCCTGCATCACGCTGGGCCTCGGGCAATCTGGCAATTGCTTGGCGCGCCTGAGCAGAACTGATGTAACGGCCAGTAATCACCACAAACCAATCCTTGCCTTGACGCTTGCTCTTGAACACCAAAAGATCTTTTTTATTCGCTTGGGCGGCAACAAAATCTCGCGCCGCTTTTTCACTGCTGACGCCCAATAATTGGATCGTGTACTCACTGGGCCTCCAAGAAAGAATATTGCGCTCTTGCGCACCCGCACCAATCGCCGCAGTGGATACTGATTTTACGGTGGGCTTAACGATGTCCGGTTCGGGTTTAATAACTTTCACTTCTGGCGGCGCCGCTGGTTGAGGCGCGACCTCTACGGGTTTCGCTTGCGCAATAGGCATAGGTTCAGGCAATGCTTGTGTTGACTTAGGCTGCGAAGTGGGCAATTGAGCCAAAGGAACAACTTCCTCTTTTGGCATGTCTTCACTAATCACAGTCGTCGATGCAGCTGATTCTACGGTTTGTACGGGTTCTGTTATCGGCTGCACTTGTTGATTGGGCTGCAGGGGTTGCGGCAAGGTCTGTAACAATGGCTGCACAGGAGTATCTGTAGAGCTTAACTCCGCATTTTTAATATCCACACCCGCTGACGCCACAGATGCTGGCTGGGTAGTTTCTGGCTGAGGTGCTGCTGTGGGAAGCGCGGTTGAATTGGCTAGAGATGAATTCGTGGGTGTCTGTGTTTTGTCATCGCCCATATACAGAAATGCTACACCTACCACCGCAATCAACATGGATATTGCAATGATATGTACTACCGGCAAAGGGCGTTTGCTGGATGGAGACGGAGGCGTTACTGACTCGAGCAAGCGCTCCTGCGCCAATTCATGCAATACACTTAGCTGCCCATGGGTCTGCCGCCACCAAGGCTCGACCATCTGCTCGGTAAAGATCTCAGGACCAAGATAATCAGCCATCTCCATGCGGAAATTTAAATAATCAACTGTCTCCAACAAACCAAATGGTTGTAGATGGAAATCATTGATTAATAAATTTTCCGGACTCAAACGCTCCAGGCGATGCATTAATTGTGGCTCGCCAAACAGCGCAAGATGCAAACGATTTTGTTGCGGAAAATTACTGAGTAACGAGGTCAATACCGAGATGGACTGGTCATCCAACAATTGGGCATTGTCCAAAACTACAACTGCCAAACCATCATCATCTGAAACAGCTTCTTCGGCAATAAATGCTTCGAGAGCCGCCAACAGACTTTCAGTTGAAGGGACCTCACTGGTCTCAATACCAAAGGATTGAATGATCGACAACAAAATTTGTTCGAGACTCTGACCAGAGCGCAAGCTCAAAAAACAAATTTGATCCTGGTCTGAAAGCGAATCCATAAACGCGTGGGCAATGCGGGTTTTGCCCAGGCCATGCTCACCCAAAACAGCGAGCACACTATTACTGAATTGGCAGAGGTGTAATAACTGGTCGAGCAACTGACGACGACCCGCGCCGGTAAACAAGGGGAATGAATAATCATGGGCGAAAGGATCTTCTGACAAACCATAGCGCTGCCGATAATCTGCCAGGAGCTGATCCTCAGGATGTTCATCATCCGGCTCATCAAACAAATAACCCTGTTGTGAATCGCCGTGATCGAGTAGGCGACTGTCCGGCTGGGCACGCAGCGGTGACTCTCTCGTCATGATGTCTGTCTCTTGTAATCTGTTTCGTTAATTCGCTTTGCACGCTTCAAAAGTATCTTGCAGCATTCCGGGATCGATATCACTGGTAACAATTGCTTTACCCATAGACTCCAGCAACACCAAACGTAAACGCCCATCCAATACCTTTTTATCGACCCCCATTAATTCCATAAATTGTTCAGGAGTCATATCAGCTGGTGCATTTACCGGTAAATGTGCTCGCTGCAATAACTGAATAACCCGCGCCAACTCTTCTGAACTAATGGCGCCGCGACGCCAGGACAAATCCGCAGCCATTACCATGCCTGCTGCAACAGCTTCACCGTGTAGCCAGTTGCCATAACCCTGCGCAGTTTCAATTGCATGACCAAAGGTGTGGCCCAAATTTAAAATCGCCCGCAAGCCGCCTTCACGCTCATCTTGTGCGACCACATCGGCTTTATTTTCGCAGGAGCGTTTTACCGCATATCCAAGCGCTGCCATATCACCCGCGAGCAGCTGATCCATATTATTTTCCAGCCAGACGAAAAATTCGTAGTCAGAAATCAAGCCGTATTTAACTATTTCTGCAATGCCTGCGGATAATTCACGCGCAGGCAACGTCGTTAATAATGAGGTGTCAGCAAGTACACAGAGTGGCTGATAGAAAGCACCAATCATATTTTTACCGAGCGGATGATTTACGCCGGTTTTACCACCAACAGATGAATCAACCATCGACAATAATGTTGTTGGAATCTGGATAAAATCAACACCGCGCTGGTAACACGCCGCAGCAAAGCCAGTCATATCACCAACCACCCCGCCACCGAGTGCAATCAACGTCGTAGTACGGTTATGGCGCGCACTGAGCAACTTATCAAAAATACTGGCCCACACATCCAGAGTTTTGTGGCTTTCACCATCTGGCAAGGTCACACTATCAACTTGATAACCATCGAGCGCAGCGCACAGTTGATCAAGATACAGCGGCGCTACAGTTTCATTGGTTACCACACAAACCTGACGTCCGCGAATATGTTGGCGAATCAAGCCGGGCTGCGACAACAATTGCTCGCCGATATAAATTGGATAGCTGCGGTCATCCAGATTAACGGTTAAAACCTGCATAAAAAGAGCCTTTAACTGGGATATAGAAAATCAGCCGCACTTTATCACAAAGTGCAGCTGATATCAGGGATGGAAAATGCAGGGAAAAGCAGACAAACAAAGAACTTGAACGGATCAGGCGTCCTGCACAAGCGATGCGATTTCCTGTGCAACTGCCTTAGGAGAGCGGCGATCAGTATTCACAACGAAATCCGCCGCATCTTGATACAGCGGATCGCGCAAGGCGAGTAAATCAATGATTTTCTGGCGCGGATTTTCAACTTGTAACAAAGGGCGCTTTTTATCGCGCGCGGTGCGCTCAACCAGTTGGTCGATAGAAGCCGTGAGATAACAAACAAACCCCGATGATTTCATCATTTCACGGTTTTGCGCACGCAAAACTATTCCACCGCCGGTCGCAATAACAGCATCACGCTCATTGGCCAATTCCAATAACACCGCTGTTTCGCGCTCACGAAAGCCCTCTTCACCTTCCATATCAAAGATCCAGGGAATATCAGCCCCCGTTCGCTCTTCTATAACACGGTCACTATCTCGAAAACTCAGGTTTAATTCTGCAGCCAATAAACGGCCTATGGTAGATTTGCCGGCCCCCATGGGGCCGACCAGAAAGACATTGGGTTTACGCATTAGTTTGCAAGAGTATCCGACATCAACTTGGGAGTAACAAAAATCAACAACTCGGTTTTGAACTGATTATCCACAGTTTTCTTGAATAAACGACCAAGATAGGGGATGTCACCCAATACAGGGACCTTATTCTCCCCCTTGGTGCCCTCTAATGAAAAGACTCCACCCAAAACTACCGTCTGACCATTATTTACCAGAACCTTGGTCTGTAAGCGAGTGATGTCCAGTGTTGGACGACCAGATACCTCAATGGAAGCAACTGAATCTTTCCACACATTCAAGTCCATAATAATCCGATTATCCGGTGTAATTTGCGGGGTTACCTCTAGCTTTAACACTGCCTCACGGAAACCAGTCGTGGTACCACCACTAGGCGCGGTTTCCAAAAACCCGATTTCTTTACCTGACTTAATAATGGCCAATTGTTTATCACTAGTGATGACTTTGGGCTGAGAGACAATCTCGGCATAACCAGAGTTTTCCAATGCGCTTAGCTCCAAATCCAGATAGGTACTATCAGTAAGAATGCCGATCGCAGCGCTTGCATAAGGGTCATTCACAGCCAAATCAACCACGTTATTCTCTGTAAGATTCAAAGTATTATCGTCATCATCAGGTCCTGGATTAAACCAGCGCGATGGATGAGTACCGTCTTCATCATCCAATCCTTCTTGGGAACCCGCAAAATCGATTACACGATTTCTATTTGCATTATAACCAACCCCCCCCCAACGAATACCCAGCTCCCGTTCAAAGTCGGTGTTAGCAATTACAATTCTCGCCTCAATCATCACTTGACGAATAGGGATATCTATTTGATCAACTAAACGCTTAAATGCCTCAATACGTTCAGCTGTATCAGTAATAATAATCGAGTTAGTACGCTCATCAACTACACCTTGGCCACGTTCAGACAAAACACTGCCAGTTGCACGATTGCCGCCTTGACCACCGCCACCGCCACCGCCACTGCCACCGCCATCACTAAACAGCTCAAACATCTCTTTCGCATTAGCATAACGTACGCGGATATATTCAGTACGCAATGGAGCCAATTCTTCGAGTTGTTTCTTGGTGGTAATTTCCTGACGCTCACGCTCAGCAATTTCTGCTGCTGGTGCAACCATCAACACATTACCTACTTGACGTTTATCCAAACCTTTATTTTTGAGCACCATTTCTAAAGCTTGATCCCATGGAACATTCTGCAAGCGCAAAGTAATACGCCCTTGCACAGTATCGCTAGCTACCAAGTTCAATTCGGTAAAATCAGCAATAATCTGTAACACAGCACGAACTTCAATGTCCTGGAAATCCAGCGATAATTTTTCACCAGTATATTCAAAATCTTTTTTCTTCTCCTGCTTTTCCTGCTCTGTCAGCGGTTTGATGCTCAATACATATTCATTGTCTGTTTGATAGGCAAGATAGTCAAAATCGCCACCTGCACTGACATTAAGCACAGAGGTCTCACCTTCTTGCGTAGCACTAACCAGAGATACAGGAGTAGCAAAGTCAACTACATCCAAACGACGACGCAGCTCTGGAGGTAGCCACGCATCCTTGAACGATAACTTTACTCCTGCACCAGTGCCTACCATATCGGCACTAATTTTGGGATTGGACAGGGTAACAATGACACGGCCCTCACCCGCAGTGCCTCGACGAAAATCGATATTGGTAATCTTGGTTTGATTACCTAAAGTATCGTTTTCTTTAAAAGTAGATTTGGTAGCAACTTCGACAGCAGGACGACTTGCCTGCCCAGTATCAGAGCCTTTTGCTGCACCAACCTCGACGATAAAACTATTACCATCAGTGCGCGTTGTGTAGGAAGCCAAATCATTGAGATTTAATATCAGTCGGGTACGGCCTTCACTCGTCAGCACCATCGCACTTTGGCCATTATCGACAGCCAAAGGAAAGCGGCGCTCTTTCAGCCCGCTCACCACTTCAGGAAAGTCGAGCACGATACGAGCCGGCTTTTCGATGGTATAACCTTTAGGTTGCGGTGGTGGCGTATCGAACGACATACGCACCTCAAAACGCTCTCCAGGCAGCTGGAAAAAATTAATTTCATTCAGAGTGCTTGCCAGTGTTAACGGCGACACCAACAAACAAATAAATGCCACAACAAATTTACGCATATTCAACCCCGGAGTGAATAGAGCACACATGTCCGCTTATTCCTTCTCTTCTAATTTAATAATTCTGGGACGTTCAACCCAACCATTGGAACCATCACCCACAATTTCCATCACTTCAATTTGCGTTGAGCTGGTGGATATTATTTTGCCGTGGTTCATCCCCAAGTAATTTCCAACAGTTGCTGGCACCACACTATTTGCACCATCATCAATAAGCGCCCACAACTGGCCACCTTTGCTGATAGTGCCAACCATTTTGAGCGAAGTAATATTAAAACCTTCGAGAAACTCTTTTTCTCTTGTTAAGTCCGGTGCAACTGCACGACCACCTTTAGCAGCCGATTCATCTATGGGAATAGGCTTTTCAAAAGGGCTACGCAAAGTCATAGCGCTGTAAGTAAATGGTTGATAAGGACTAAACGTAGGTAAAGGTTCAATTTGTCCTTTGGGTCTGCGCTTTGTTTCTTCCATAAAATCAATCAAGTCCTGCTGAGAGGATTGACCGCAACCTGCCAATGCCAGCACGCAAACAAATTGTGTTATTAACAGTGACCGTTTCATTTCGCGGCCTCCTGAGATTTATAGCGATAGGTTTTCGCTAAAATTTTCATGCTCAACGTTTTATTTTCTTTAGATGCAGTAATCGAAAAATCATGTAAGGTTACGATGCGCGGCATACCAGCAACCCCGCTGACAAAGCCGCCCATATCGTGATATCCACCATCGGCAGATATGTTGATTGGAACCTCAATGTAATACTCTGCAACCACGTCAGGCTGAAAATTGATATTAATGTTGGTCAAGCCACTTTCACTACCACGCGTACCAATATCTTCTAGCAATCCCGGAACTTCTGTTTTTGCTGGCAAGCGCGACAACAAAGAATCAAAAGTGACCTTCATATCTTCCATCTGCGCTTTGTAAGCATCCAGATTCGCAGCTTCGAAACTTCGTTTCTCAAAAGTCCCTCTTAATGTCTGCTCTTGCGCAGCAACAGACTCAAGCTCTAAATTTAAATCGCTGATTTTCAGGTAGTAAGTTCCCGCAAAAACCACCGCAATCAGTAGCAAACAAACAAATACTTTAGCTGGCCATGGCCAGACACCTATTTTTTCAAAATCGATGTTATTTACATCAAACTCTTTAAGCTGGTCGAGGGTATCTTGAAATGACATTTACTTTACCCCCCCAGCGGTTTTTGCAGGATCAGCTGCAGGATCAACGGGCGCAGAGGTTTCAACAGTCATTTTGAATTTACTCGCATCCTCGCCCTCTTCAGGAGCAGCATCTACAGAAATCAAATTATGCGATGCATACCAATCGGAAGCCTCAAGGTTGCGCAAGAAGCTTGCTATGCGATTGTATGATTCAGCCACACCTTCAATGGTTACCACATTACCCTTGCGTTCCGCTGAACTGATCCAAACACCATCAGGAATAGATCTGGCCAGCTCATCAAAGTAGCGGACTATGACGGGGCGAGTGCCTTCAAGATCAGTAATCACTTTAATGCGCGCCAGTAAATCGTCGCGCACTTTTTTAATCTCGCTGATTTCTTTTACTTGCGCATCAAGCTTGGCAATTTCCTGATTAAGCATTTGATTGCGGGCATTCTGGTTCTCAATCGCTGATTGCACGCTCGACACCCAAAGATAAGCACAAAATGCTGCGGCCAAACCAATGCCACCAACAATCCCCAGAAATTCACGCTTTTTCTCTTGCCGATAGGCTTCGCGCCAAGGCAATAAGTTAATCTTGGCCATTAGTCAAAACTCCTCATTGCCAAACCGGTAACAATCATCAATGCAGGAGCGTCGTTCGCAAGCGAAACAGCGTTTACTCTGGATGAAACTGACATGCGCGCAAAAGGATTGGCTACCACGGTTTGCGTGCCTAATTTTTCTTCGATCAACCCAACCAAACCCTCTAACGATGCAACGCCTCCCGCAAGAATGATGTAATCCACGTCGTTGTACTGACTTGCGGAGAAGAAGAATTGCAATGAGCGGGTAACCTGCTGCACCACCGCATCTTTAAAGGGGGTAAGAACTTCCATTTCGTAGTCGTCGGGTAATCCACCTTGTTTCTTGGCCAGTCCGGCCTCTTCACGCGATAAGCCGTAACGACGCTGGATTTCTTCAGTCAACTGGCGACCGCCAAATAACTGCTCGCGGGTATAGACCGTTTTACCATCCACCAGCACGCTCAATGTGGTCATAGTGGCACCGATATCGATGATCGCGACAACCTGACCTTCCTGATCCTCCAATTGCTCGGCGATCAACTCAAAGGCGCGCTCCATACAGTAGGCTTCAATATCCACTTTTTCTGCGATCAAATCAGAGTCCGCAAGAACTTGTTGGCGAACCTCCACGTTTTCACGGCGACACGCAGCCAGTAACACCTCTACCTGATCGGGATTGCGAGGGGATATGCCCTGCACTTCAAAATCGAGTGCAACTTCCTCCAATGGGAAGGGGATGTATTGATCGGCTTCTGCCGCGATCTGGCTTTCCATGGCGTCGTCGTTCAAATCCATCGGCATATCGATCATTTTGGTGATCACCGCCGAGCCAGCAACAGCGACAGCCGCATGCTTGAGCTTGGTTTTGGATTGTTTGACCATGGATCTGACAATCTCCGCCACTGCGGCGGGGTCAGCAATGTTCTTCTCTACCACCGCATTGGGCGGTAGCGCTTTTACGGTATAGGACTCAACGCGGTAGCGATCGCCACTGCGACTAAGTTCAAGCAATTTGACCGAGGTGGAACTAATGTCCAACCCGACCACCGGCTTAGCCTTCTTATCGAGGAAACTTAAAATGCCCATTTTTCTATCTATATCCGTAACTTAGACGTTGTTTATGTTATAGCACTTTAACTTAAGCCTGCAACAAACCGATGAATATGTAAACAGGCAAAAAGCCCGTATAATGCCCGCCACCTGCGGCGACCGCGCTAACTCATTAATTCACATAGAAAAAATGTTCAGTAAAAAATCCTTCTTCGGCATTATTTTCTGGCTGTTACTGGCCGGTTTCGGCGTTACCTTGGTGACATTCGCCGGACTCTATCTCTATTTGAGCCCTAAATTGCCATCAGTTGATTCATTGAGGGAGGTTAAATTACAGACCCCTTTACGGGTTTATTCAAGCGACGGCAAGCTGATAGGTGAATTTGGCGAACAGCGTCGCACTCCCCTGACCTACAATCAGATACCACCCCTGTATATAAAAGCACTCCTCTCCGCCGAAGATGCAGAGTTCTTTGAGCATCATGGAGTTTCTCTAAAAGGCATGTTGCGCGCCGCATCACAAATTCTGAAGTCCGGCGCCATTCAATCGGGAGGAAGTACTATTACTCAACAGTTGGCGCGTGATTTCTTTCTCACTCGCAAACAAATCTTCTCACGCAAGTTTAACGAAATCCTCTTATCCCTTGAAATTGAACGGAAATTTACCAAGGAAGAAATCCTTGAATTGTTCAACAATAAAATGTTCTTTGGGAACCGTGCCTATGGCCTGCAGGCGGCTGCACAGATCTATTACGGCAAGGATATCCACCAACTCAGTGTCGCCCAATACGCCATGATCGTAGGGGTATTAAAAGCGCCGTCGGCGTACAACCCGCTCGCCAACCTCAAGCGTGCGATGATTCGGCGCGACTGGATTATCGGGCGTATGTATGAGCTGAAGCACATAGATCGAGCTACTTACGAGGCGGCGATCAACGAACCTAATACCGCCAGCTACCACGGCACCACACTAGATGTACAAGCTCCTTATATTTCGGAAATGGCACGTCAGGAAGTACTGGATCGCTTTGGTGAAAAGGCCTATACCGAGGGCTATAAGGTTTACACCAGTGTCGATAGCGCTATGCAAGCCACCGCACAAGCTGCGGTACTCAAGGGTTTGTTGGGATATGACCTGCGCCACGGCTATCGCGGCCCGGAGCTACGCCTCAAACCTTCGTTAGATGCCGACCTGATTGACTGGCAAGACCAGCTCCAAAGTATTCCCACCCTGGGCGGGCAGGAGCCAGCAGCAGTGGTGGATGTACAGGAAAAATCGCTGCGCGTGCTGATGAGCAATGGTGATTACGTTGATTTGGGCTGGGAGCAGGGGCTATCGAATGTGCGCCCTTACTTCACTGAAGATAGCCGCGGCGCCGCCTACAAAGCAGTGACCGAATTCCTTAAACCGGGCGATGTTGTGCGCATCACCAAAGATAACGACGACCAATGGCGCTTTAGCCAGGTACCCGCAATTCAGGCGGCATTGGTATCCCTCGACCCTATGGATGGTGCGATTCGCTCGCTGGTTGGCGGCCTCGACTTCAACCAAAGCCATTACAACCGTGCGATCCAGGGTGCGCGCCAACCCGGTTCCAGTTTTAAGCCGTTGATTTATACCGCGGCACTGGAAAATGGGTTTACCCCGGCGTCGATTATTAACGACGCACCTATAGTGATTGAAAACACCAGCACCGGCATCGCTTGGCGCCCGGAAAATGATGACGGCAAGTTTGTTGGCCCTATGCGCATGCGCCAAGCGCTCTACCGCTCACGGAATTTGGTATCGATTCGCTTGCTACGCAGTATCGGCATGCAGACCGCTCTCGACAGCCTCGCGCGCTTTGGTTTTAACCCCAAAGAATTCCCCCGCGACCTGACTCTGGCGCTGGGTACCCATGCACTTACCCCCATGCAGATGGCGACCGTCTACGCGACCTTTGCTAATGGCGGTTTTAAAGTTGACCCGTATTTGGTGACACGAATTGAGGATGATAAAGGCAAAGTAGTTTACGAGGCGCGCCCGAAGCGCGTATGTAAAGAGTGCGAGATCAACCAACTCAGCTATGCCGATGATGGCAGCTTGATACCGGCAACACCCAGCCTTGATAGCAATTTGCGGGCACCGCGTATTATTGATGCACGCGTTGCCTACCTGATCGACTCGATGCTGCGCGATGTAGTGGATAAGGGTACTGGCCGCCTCGCCAAACAACTCGGGCGCAATGATATCGCCGGCAAAACCGGTACTACCAATGGGCCACGCGACAGTTGGTTCTCTGGCTATAACCCCAATATCACCACCAGCGTCTGGGTCGGGTTTGATGCCAATACCCTTTTGGGACGCAAAGAGTTTGGCAGCTCGGCGGCACTGCCTATCTGGATCGATTTTATGCGCACCGCTCTGGAAGGTGTGCCCGACCAATTGCCGCGCCAACCGGAAGGGATAGTGACTGTGCGGATCAACCCGGATACCGGTAAACCCGCTATGCCGGGCGATCCCGATGCGATTTTTGAGGTGTTCTTAGGGGAAGATACCGGGCGTACATCAGCCGCAGGTACCGAGACTACTGAGCAGGCAACCTTACCCGAAGAGCTTTTCTAATCAGGTTAGTCTGCGATTACTTTTATGGATGAAGGTGATCGCAGCTGCATCACCAAAGGCTTGAACTGCTGCGAGCGCCTGGATTTTTGTGAGCCTATCCAACCGCGCACCTCCGCCGATTTACCCTTTAGCGCCAACCAATCCTGCTGTCGATAGCCAAATAATGGCCAGTCCTTTTTAGCAACTCTGGCGACCAACTTGCCTTCAAACTCTAACCACACTGCCGAGTTGATATCCACCCTGGCGATGCGCCCGCGCACCAACCTGAAGCCAGCCTCATCGCCGCGCAGAGATAATGTCGGCAGAGACTTCCAGTAATTATCCCTCCATACCCCTAAAGATTTTTGTCGCGCTTCCCGCTCTGGTGTCAACAGGCAATGCTCATGGGCAGTGTTGGGCGGAACGGCAATCTGCAATGCCATGCCGCTGCGCAATTGCGCTACGGCCAAGCTATTTCCGCGCCTATCGTACACATGCGCCAACAAACGACCGTAGTGATCATGGGTCTCGCGCTCAAATCCAAGACGAACCTTACCTTTGCTCGCATCGACAAACGCCTGCGCCGCTGCGCGCGACTCACGCCCGAGCGGCTGACCGGGTCTGTTGCCATGCACAATTTCCGGGGCGTTAATCCCCAGCACCCGCACCGAGCGGCCGTCTTGTAATTTCAGGGTGTCCCCATCCGATACCCGCACCACCTGCACCAACTCACCAGCAGGAAAACCGCATTCAGCAACCGCAAGAGCGGGCAAAAACAAAGAACACAGGCATAAAAAAACGCCGGAAATTTTCATTCCCGGCGTTTTTACTAGCGGTGCTAGCAGAGTGCGGATCAAGAAATTAGTCTTTCTTGGCACCAGCGATACGGCTGCCGAAACGCTTGGTGAAGCGATCGATACGGCCACCGGTATCAACAACTTTTTGCTTGCCGGTGTAGAATGGGTGGCAGGCGCCACATACGTCAACGTGAAGGGCTTTGCCCAAGGTTGAACGGGTGGTGAAGCTGTTGCCACAGCTGCAGGTTACAGCTACGTCAACGTAATTTGGATGAATGTCTGCTTTCATGATGAATGCCTTGTGTGATCTGCGCCGCCACCTGGTCAGTTGCCGGGCACCGCGCATAGGTTTAAAAAACGGCTGTTTTCGGGAGCGGCGATACTACCAGAAAACCCTAGGCGCGCAACTGAAAAACGCCATTTCGCACAAAAAACCATCAGCCAATCAGCAATAAACTGCGAACACAAGATCGATTACGTTATGCTGCCCGCCTCGTTTGATAATTGCTGACTCCATGACCCAAACCTCATCAACAGAATCCTTGCTGCTGGAAATCGCACTGCCCGTACCCCTGCGTCGCTGCTTTGACTATTTACCTCCCGCAGATATAACGCCATCCGCACTGCAACCAGGGGCATTGGTGCGCGTCCCTTTTGGCCATCAGGAACTGATCGGCGTACTGATAAAAGTCAAAACGGAAAGCGCGCAAGATCTGGGCAAACTGCGCCACGCGTTGGCGATTATCGACCCCCGCCCCGCACTGGATAGCGAGTTACTAGACCTCTGTCTCTGGGCCGCCGACTACTACCAATGCGCCCCCGGCGAAGCCTTGCAAACCGCCCTGCCAGTGCTCCTTCGCCAGGGCGAGCCCGCACAACTGCGCGGGGAACCGGTATTTCGCCTCACCACCGAAGGCAAAGGTTTGCCCGAAGGCGCACTTAAACGCTCACCAAAACAAGCCGCATTGCTAGCCGCCTTGCAAACCCACCATCAACTCAGCCGCAACGATCTCGATTTGCTGGACATTCCCCGCTCCATCGCCAAAAGCCTGATCGACAAGGGCCTCGCGCGGATCGACGAAATAGTGCCCAGCCAAGCGCCACACCCGGCAGAGCTGTTGCGCGAACAACCGCTGGTATTGAGCGATGAACAGCAAGCCGCGTTTGCACAGATCGACTACGGTAGCTTTAAAACTTACCTGCTCGATGGCGCTACCGGCAGCGGCAAAACTGAAATTTATTTACAGGCGATTGAACAGTCGCTCAAGCAAGGCAAACAAGCCTTGGTGCTGGTGCCAGAGATTGGGCTCACGCCGCAAACACTGCAGCGTTTCCAGCGTCGGTTTAATTTGCCCATTGTGGCCTTGCACTCCGGTTTAAACGACCGCGAGCGGCTGGATGCCTGGCTGCAAGCGCGCGACGGTATTGCGCGCATCATTATCGGCACCCGCTCGGCGCTGTTTACGCCGCTCAAAGAACCGGGCATTTTAATTATCGACGAAGAACATGACGGCTCTTTTAAACAGCAAGATGGCTTCCGCTATTCCGCGCGCGATCTCGCTGCCGTACGCGCCCATCGCCTTGGCATTCCGTTGATTCTCGGCTCGGCTACGCCCTCATTGGAAACCCTGCACAATGCAATACAAGGGCGCTATCAATACCTGCGCCTGAAAGCGCGCGCGGGCAATGCCAAACCTCCGGAGATTCAGCTGCTCGATATTCGCGGCGAAATCCTCCATGAGGGTTTTGCGCAGGCCAGTATCGATGCCATTGGCGATACGCTCGGCAAAGGCAACCAGGTGCTGGTATTTCTCAATCGCCGCGGCTACGCACCCACGTTGGAGTGTCACGATTGCGGCTGGTTAGCTAACTGCAATCACTGTGATGCACGCATGACCGTGCACCAGACACCGCGCCATCTGCACTGCCATCACTGCGATCACCAGCGCGGCATTCCCAAGCGCTGCCCAAGCTGCAACAGCAGCAAAATCCAACCTATCGGCCAGGGCACCGAGCGCAGTGAAGTGGTGCTGCAACAATTATTTCCAGCTTACAAAGTCATCCGCGTAGACCGCGATTCAACGCGCAATAAAAACAGCATGCAAAAACTGTTGGTCGATGTGCACAGCGGCGAACCCTGCATCCTTGTCGGTACCCAAATGCTCGCCAAAGGCCATCACTTTGCCGATGTGACGCTGGTGGTGATTATCGATGCGGACGCTGGTTTATTCAGCACCGATTTCCGCGGCGCCGAGCGCATGGGGCAGCTGTTATTGCAAGTCGCCGGGCGCGCCGGGCGCGAGGAAAAAAGTGGCAGGGTGATTTTGCAGAGCCATCACACCGATCACCCACTGGTGCAAACACTGGTGCAGCAGGGTTATCACGCGTTAGCCGATTTGATTTTGCATGAGCGCCAGATCACCCAGTTGCCCCCCTATCGCCACCTTGCATTGATTCGAGCTGAGAGCAAACAGGCGATTGCAGCGGTGGACTTCCTGCAGACCGCACGCAAAATCGCCGAGCAACTGCAAGCGCCGCACCCGCTCTTGAATTATCTCGGCCCGCTGCCGGCAATGATGGAAAAGCGCGGCGACCGCTTCCGCTACCAATTGCAAATCAACAGTGCGCAGCGCAAACCCTTGCAACAGTTACTCAGCGAATTAGCGCTGCAACTGGAAGTATCGCCGCTCGCCAAACGGGTGCGCTGGTCGATTGATGTTGATCCACAGGAAATGGGCTAAACCCTAAGTGGCACAAGCAACAGACAGATGGGGAAATTGCAGGCTTAGTGACTCACCCGCGCAATCCCTTTACAATCGCGCCTCGATTTAGCACAGACACACAAATTCCATGAGTAGAGATTTCGCCAAAAAAGGCCGCGCTCCAGCGCGCCGCACATCATCCAGCAGCACCAGCGCGACACCTCCCTGGTTGTGGTTCGTGGCAGGTCTGGTATTGGGTGCGTTTACGGCCAGCCTCTACTTCATTAAAAATCCGGTTGCGGCGCCGGCGCCCAAAGAAGAGCCCAAGCCCAAGGTGACCGAAAATAAAACGCCCAAACCGCGTTTTGATTTCTACAAATTGCTACAAGAAAGCGAAACCATTGTGCCAGCGAGCGAAACGATCAACGAGGAAAAACCGGCACAGGAGCAGACCACCGAGTACATTCTGCAGGTCGGGTCATTCCCTCGCGCTGAAGATGCAGACAAATTGCGCGCGCAATTAATTTTGCTCAACCTCGACGCTAATATTGAAAAGGTAGAGATTCGCAAAGGTGAAGTCTGGCACCGCGTAGTAGTCGGTCCTTTTAATAACCAAAACGAACTCACTAGCGCCCGCTCGCAACTGGTCAAAAACGAATACAACGCGCTGGTACTTAAACGCGCTAAAACCAAATAATCCCTACATCCAGGTGCACGCCTTGAAAAAGGCGGGCACGCCCCCATTTTTCTGGCTTCTCTGATGTAAATTAAGAAGGAAGTCCAGTGACAACAATTCTCTCTGTGCGCCGCGATGGGCAAGTCGTTATCGGCGGCGACGGCCAGGTTTCCCTTGGCAATACCGTAATGAAAGGCAATGCGCGCAAAGTGCGCCGTCTCTACAAAAATCAGGTGATCGCCGGATTTGCTGGCGGCACCGCCGATGCATTCACCCTCTTCGAACGCTTTGAAGCCAAACTCGAAGCACACAATGGTCAACTCACCCGCGCCGCTGTCGAGCTCGCCAAAGAATGGCGAACCGATCGCAGCCTGCGCCGCTTGGAAGCTTTACTTGCGGTTGCCGATAAAGAAGCCTCGCTGATCATCACCGGCAACGGCGATGTGATCCAACCGGAAGACGATTTAATCGCGATAGGTTCGGGCGGCAATTACGCGCAAGCCGCCGCGCGTGCATTAATGGAAAACACCCAGTTGGATGCGCGCAGCATTGTCGAAAAAGGCCTGAAAATTGCGGGCGATATTTGTGTCTTTACCAACCAGACACACACCATTGAAACACTCGAATATTAATTCCATCTCTTAAGAGTTTTTTATGTCCTCCATGACTCCGCGCGAAATCGTGCACGAATTAGATAAACATATCGTCGGCCAAGCCAACGCCAAACGCGCGGTTGCAATTGCACTGCGCAATCGCTGGCGTCGCATGCAAGTTCCCCTCGATATGCGCAATGAAATTACACCAAAAAATATTTTGATGATCGGCCCAACCGGCGTGGGCAAAACGGAAATCGCACGCCGCTTGGCAAAACTCGCCAACGCGCCTTTTATCAAAGTGGAAGCGACCAAATTTACCGAAGTCGGCTATGTCGGCCGCGATGTAGAATCCATTATCCGCGATCTCGTTGATGTAGCCATTAAAATGCGCCGCGAACAGGCGACAAAAGCGGTACAACATCGCGCCGCCGAAGCTGCCGAAGAGCGCATCCTCGATGCACTTTTACCGCCTGCACGCAATCTCTCGGCTGAAGAAACCAAACACGAATCCGGCACGCGTCAGATATTCCGCAAAAAATTGCGCGAAGGTGAACTGGACGATAAAGAAATTGAAATTGATATTGCCGCGGCCAGTGTGGGTGTAGAAATAATGGCGCCACCGGGCATGGAAGACATGACCAATCAATTGCAAAGCATGTTTTCATCGCTCGGGCGCGACAAAACCAAAAAAGCGAAACTCACCGTCAAAAAAGCCTTTAAACAATTGCAAGACGAAGAAGCCGCAAAACTGGTGAGCGATGACGATATCAAAGCACAGGCGATTGAAGCCGCCGAGCAAAACGGAATTGTGTTTATCGATGAAATCGACAAGGTCGCACGCCGTGGCAATGTGAGTGGCGCCGATGTATCGCGCGAAGGTGTACAGCGCGATTTGCTGCCATTAATCGAAGGCTGCACCGTAACCACCAAACATGGCACCATCAAAACTGACCATATTTTATTTATCACCTCAGGTGCATTTCACCTGAGCAAACCCTCGGATTTAATTCCGGAATTGCAGGGGCGTCTGCCAATCCGTGTTGAGCTGAGTGCGTTAACACCGGATGATTTTGAACGCATCCTCACCGAACCCACAGCATCGCTTACCGAACAGCAAGAAGCGTTACTGAAAACCGAGGGTATCAACATCACCTTTACCAAAGATGGTATTCGCCGCATTGCCGAAACAGCATATGAAGTGAATGAACGCACCGAAAATATCGGCGCACGCCGTTTACACACCATTCTGGAGCGGTTATTGGAAGATGTTTCATTTGAAGCGGGTAATGGCAAAACCCAGGTGGAGATCAATTCCGCTTATGTTGAAGCCCATGTGGGTGAGCTGGCCAAGAATGAAGATTTAAGCCGTTTTATTTTGTAATTAAGTGCACTCGCAATGAACAAAATACCCACCAAGATTCAGCTACACAAACAATCGCAACAGCTTGAGCTGCATTTTGACGGCGAGCAATTTTTATTGCCCGCCGAATTTTTGCGCGTGCATTCACCCAGTGCTGAAGTGAAAGGCCACGGCCCGGGGCAAGCAGTACTGCAATTTGGCAAAAAGGATGTCGCCATCAATAAAATTGAGCGCGCAGGCAACTACGCACTCAAGCTGGTGTTTGATGACGGTCATGACAGCGGAATTTATACTTGGGATTATTTTTACGAGTTGGGCAAAAATCAGGAGAAAATGTGGCGGGAATATTTGGAAGATTTACACACCGCGGGTAAAAGTCGTGAAAAAGATACCAGCGTAGTGAAATTTATCCATTGATATTGCCGCACGCCAAATCAAAGCGGCGGCAAAGGAAACCTTATATCGTCCAACTCACCCAACCGGTGTAAGCGCTGATCAAAATAAACAACCCGAATGCAATTCGGTACCAGGCAAAAATTTCATAGCTGTGATTGGCTACGTAGCGCACCAGGGTGCGCACTGCAATCCAGGCGCTGACAAAAGCGGTGATAAATCCGGCCGCAAACATCGGGAAGTCGCCCATTTCAAGCATATCGCGATGTTTGTAGATATCGTAAAAGGTCGCCGCAACCATGGTTGGTACCGCGAGAAAAAATGAAAACTCTGCTGCGACTTTGCGATCCAACCCAATAAATAAACCACCGATAATGGTCGCGCCCGAGCGCGAGGTGCCAGGAATCATCGACAGCACCTGGAACAAGCCCACTTTTAACGCATCCTTCCAGCTCATTTGATCCACATCCGTGACGCGGACCTCGTGCTTGCGCCGCTCCGCCCACAAGATCACCAAGCCGCCGAGGATCAACATAGTCGCCACACTCAGGGCATTGAACAAATAGGTTTTGATCAACGAGATAAACATCACGCCCACTACCGCAGCGGGCAGAAATGCAATTAACAGATTGAGGATAAAACGCTGCGCCTGTGGATCGCTAAACATACCGCAGGCCACCTGCGTAAATTTGCGCCGATACTCGACCACCACTGCCAAAATAGCCCCCAACTGGATGGCAATTTCAAACACGCGGCCGTCGTTATGAAAATTAATTAAATCGCCAACGACAATTAAATGCCCGGTGCTGGAAATCGGTAAAAATTCTGTGACGCCTTCAACAATCCCCATGATGATGGCTTTAAAAATCAGCAGTAAATCCACAATAACTCCCTGATCGTAAACAATTGGCTGGCATGATTGAGCGGGCGCAAGTCTGCGTTAATTACACAGTGTTTGCAAACTCTGTGCCCATGCGTAGGCAGAGGCTAGGCTATACTCGCACACCACCTATTTTTCTTCTCATGAGGACAAGGCTATGCGCCACTTAGTTTCCATCGGTTTGATGTCAGGCTTGCTACTACTGCTCAGCGCCTGTGCCAACATCAAATATGCCGACGACTATAAAACCGGCACTGACTTCAGCGGCCTAAAAACCTACAACTGGCGCGCTATCACAGTTGATGTAGGCGGAATCGATAAAACCTTCCTGCAAAACCTTGTCGATGAACAGTTGCGCGCACAAGGATTTGTACTCGCAGACACTAGCGCCGACTTATTAATTGATATGCAGGTATTTTCGCGCGTGAGCACGGGCGGCAACACCAGTATCGGGATAGGTATTGGCCTGCCCGTTGGCAACCATGGCAGTATCGGTTTGGGAACCGGCCAAACGCTGGGCAAAGGCAAGCAGGAAGGCGTAATCGTGATCGATATCACCCAAACCAGCAGCAACACGCTTATCTGGCGCGGCAATGCTGAGGGCATTCCACTGATTAATTTCTCGCTCAAAGCCGAACAAAAATTGCGCGAAACTGTCAGCAAACTCTTAACGCCATTTCCACCGCAAACCACTGCACAATAACGCATGCTTCGTGAGGCTGGATTGCGCGCAATCCAGCTCATTATTCATTTTCTTTCTGTTGATTTTCTTTTATGCCGAATTCACAACGCCTTTCTGTCGAAGGTATTTTGCTATTAATTGGACTCGCCATTGGCTGGGGTTTTAACTGGCCGATTATGAAATTTATTATCGGCGAAATTCCACCGTTGACCTTTCGCGGATTTTGTTTGTTTTTTGGTGGACTGGGGATTCTGGGGTTGGCGCGCGCGTCGGGATTAACACTCAGTATTCCCAACGGTTACTGGAAAAAAGTGTTGTGGATTTGTCTGCTCAACATAGTCGCCTGGAATGTGATGGCCACTTACGGTTTGAGTATGTTACCCGCCGGGCGCTCTGCACTCTTGGGCTACACCATGCCGATCTGGACAGTACTTTTATCCGTGTGGGTGCTGCACGACAAATTTACCCTGCGTATCGGCATCGCATTGTTATTGGGAATTGCCGGCGTATTTGCATTGATGAGCGAAGCATTAATGAATTGGTTCAGCGCGCCTATGAGCACGCAATTAATCGTGGGGGCGGTGCTGATGGTCGCTGCCGCTTGGTGTTGGGCCGCAGGCACTGTGTTGATGAAACGATGGGAGGTGCCGCTCAATACGGTGGCTCTCACCGGCTGGTTATTATTGCTCGCCAGTGTGCCGATTATTATCGCGGCATTTTTTGTTGATGGCGCACTGCAGAAAATGCCCTCCACACTCGCGCTCTGGGGTGTGGTCTATAACGTGTTTTTTGCATTTATGTTTTGCTACTGGGCCTGGGTACGGTTGGTGACGCTGGTGCCGGTGAGTGTGTCATCGCTCTCGTCGCTGATTACACCGCTGATTGGCGTTATTTCCGGCATTTTATTATTAGGCGAACAACCCGGCTGGCCGGAATACAGCGCGACGGTTTTAATTTTAGGTGCGGTGGCTGTGGTGAATTTCAGCAGCGCAAAAAAAATTAATTCAGCACCGGCAAACAGCGATCCAATTTAATAATATTTTGCTCAGGTTGGATGCGTGCGGCATAGGCGATAACTTGTACACCGGCCGAGCACGCCGCATGCAATGTTGCCGCATAAACAGGATCTATATGCGCGGCGGCGCGCACCAATTGAATCCCGGTATGTTGCACACAAAATAATAAAACTGCCCTGTGCCCCTGCTCCACCATCGCCATCAATTCACGCAGATGTTTACTGCCGCGATCACTCACGGCGTCAGGAAAATAACCTTCGCCTTCGGCTTCCATCAGCGTCACATTTTTTACTTCCAGGTAACACAAACGCGCATCATCACTGTGCTCGCTTAACAACTCTTTATCATTTAATAAAAAGTCGATGCGCGATTTTTCACTGCCATAAACGACTTCGCGGCGCAGGGTTTGATAGCCACGCAATTCCACAATCACATGCTCGCGCAATGCCTGCTCAACTAGTTCATTGGTGCGCGCGGTATTAATCCCCGCAAGATGACCGCCCGGCGTACTTACCACCTCCAAGGTCTGCGGATATTTGCGGGTTTTGTTATCGCTCACGGAGTACCAGCAGGGACTTTCCGGCAGCACACAATTTTTCATCGAGCCAGTATTAGGGCAATGGATGGTCAATTCGGTACCATCAGGCAGGCGGATATCCGCCAAAAAGCGCTTGTAGCGTTTGAGCAAAAGGGCAGGATAAAACTGGGGCATAGTTGGCAAGCGCACATTTATAGAAGACGAATGGATGGTAAATTGAAGCACAAACGCGCCAAATTGGGGCTATAGTTTTTGTTTGGAATGGGTTTGGATAGCTGTTTAACCGGATCGAGCCCATCAGCTGACAGGCGCGCGAAAAAACGCTAGCACTCGCATTTGTTATCTGATAGCTTGCTCCCCCTTCTAATTCTGCCCACCTGCTGGTGCAGATTATTGCCGATCCAGGAAGTCTTGCGAGGCGCTACTATGGCGAAAAAATCACCCTCTACTGAAACCTTTGCACTGCGCCCTTTCACTCCTTATGTGGAGAAAAAAGGCGAAGAGTACATGAGCGAAGGCCAGAAGCTGCACTTTAGACAATTGCTGCTTAACTGGCGCTCAGAGTTAATGGAAGAAGTAGACCGCACCGTAACCCATATGAAAGACGAAGCGGCTAACTTTCCCGACCCCGCCGACCGCGCCAGCCAGGAAGAGGAATTCAGCCTCGAACTGCGCACCCGTGACCGCGAGCGTAAACTGATCAAGAAAATCGACAGCACCTTGGAGCTGATCGAAAACAATGATTACGGCTACTGCGATGCCTGCGGTGTAGAAATCGGTATCCGTCGCCTTGAAGCGCGCCCGACTGCCACTCTCTGCGTGGATTGCAAAACCCTCGCAGAAATCAAAGAAAAACAAATCGGCGGCTAATGCCGGTTTGATCGAGGCGGGCAGTGCTCGCCTCTTTCATCATGTCAGCAACACCTCCCACACTTACCCCCTATCGGCTACCCGATTCCCCATCGCCCGGCACTGAAGGCTCAGGCTATATCGGCCGCTTCGCACCCTCACCCTCAGGACCCTTGCATTTTGGTTCATTGGTCAGTGCACTCGCCAGTTATCTGGATGCCAAAGCCAATCGCGGTCGCTGGTTGGTGCGCATTGAAGACCTCGACCCGCCGCGCGAACAACCCGGTGCCGCCAGCACAATACTGAAGACGCTGGATGACCACGGGCTGCATTGGGACGGAGAGATCGTCTACCAAAGCCAACGCAGCCAAGCATATGAAGCCTGCCTTGATGCCCTCTTACAAGCCAAGTTCGCCTATTACTGCACCTGTTCGCGGCAGGACTTAACGGCAATGGGCGGCATTTATGATGGGCGCTGCCGCAACCGCCTAGTCGATTCACACCACCAGATTTGCTCGCTGCGCCTGAAGCTCTACGATCTGCCAGATCGCCCTACCGCTGAAATTATCCAATTCGATGATTTGATCCAAGGTACTCAAGTACAAAACCTGCGTACCCAGGCAGGTGATCAGATACTGAAACGGCGCGATGGCTTCTACGCTTACCAACTAGCGGTGGTGGTAGACGATATCGCCCAAGGGATCACCCATATTATTCGCGGCAGCGATTTACTTGAAGTAACGGGCCGGCAGCTATTCTTCTTTGATTTGCTGGGAGCGCCGCTGCCGCAGTTCGGCCACGTACCGCTGGCAATTCAGCCCAACGGCCAGAAACTCAGTAAACAAAACCATGCCAAAGCAATTGATGGCAAACTCGCCAGCAAGAATCTGTGGCGTGGGCTAGAGTTTTTAGGGCAAAATCCCCCCGCCGATTTGGCGGATGCTTCCACCTCCGAATGTTTGGACTGGGCTTTGCATAATTGGCAGCGTCAGGCTGTACAAGGCTTGAGTCATCTGTACCAAGAAGAATAAGAACCCTCAACCCGCCGCGCCTCGCGCAAGGGAACACGAATTATGAACAATCAACGCCTGGTTATTTTGCTGCTGCTGGTGGCTTATATCTTTTCGCCCAGCCTGTTTAACTGGATTATCAATCCTGAAGGCGCTTGGTACCGCCCTTATTTGGTGTGGGTGGCCGTGATTGTGATTGCCTTTGTGATGCAGATACGCCGTAAGAATTACCACGAGTTTGATTGACACATTTAATAAAGAAAGCCGGCCTCTCCCACAAGACTGATAAGAAATAAAACAACATGACTTTTGATCTCAGCCAGGTAGCACTCATCGGCATCAGCTATTTACTGCTGCTGTTCGGCATCGCCTGGATCACCGAGCGCGGCTGGATTCCCGAGGCAGTGACCTCGCACCCGATTACCTATATTTTGTCGCTAGGCATTTTTGCCAGCGCTTGGGCGTTTTACGGCGTGATCGACCTCGCCTTCCAGTACGGCTATGGCGCGCTCGCCTACTATTTGGGGACAGGTGCCCTCTTTCTGTTTGCACCGGTAGCGCTGGCGCCGCTGGCGGAATTGGCGCGCCGCCATCAAGTGCATTCGCTCGCCGATTTGCTGGTATTCCGCTACCACAGCCACAGCGTGGGCGCGCTCACCACTCTCTGTATGCTGTGCGGGATTCTGCCGTTGATGGCGCTGCAGATTCAGGCGATCGCCGACACCATGCATATCCTCACAGTAAGTGGCAATCCATCGCTACCGCTCGCCGGTACCGGCCTCACCTTCAAAGACATAATGGCGCTCTGCTACTGCGCAATTCTAGCCTTCTTCACCATTTCATTCGGCGCCAATCGCGAACAGCATCGCGGCCTGATTACCGCCATGGCATTTGAATCGCTACTCAAAGTTTGCGCCCTCTGCGCAGTAGGTTTAGTGGCAGTATTCGGGGTGTTTGATGGATTGGAAGGGCTCGACCAATGGCTGCTCGACCACCCTGAAAACCTCGCCTTGCTGCACACCCCCATCCACACGGATTCGGCACATACGCTGTTGCTGGTGTTTGTCGCTACGGCGGTGACCATGCCGCACATTTTCCACTTGGGCTTGGCGGAAAACCCGCTGATGCGCAACTCGCATACAGTGACCTGGGCCTTCCCGCTGTTTTTATTGCTGATGGCGCTGCCGATTTTCCCGATCCTTTGGGCGGGCACTGAACTCTCGGTACCACTACCGCCACAGTATTACACCCTGGGCATACCGATTCTGTTTGACTCGCCCGGCCTGACCCTACTGGCTTTTATCGGCGGCCTCTCCGCGGCGACCGGCGCCATGGTGGTTATTTCACTCGCGCTCTCCACCATGGTGATGAACCACTGGCTATTACCCAGCCTGAAGCTGCGCACCCGCTCCGATCTGTATAGCCAACTGATCTGGCTGCGCCGGATTTTGATCGCAGCGATCTTCTTTGGTGGCTACATCCTTTACTGGATATTGGACAACCGCCTCAGCCTTGCCGATTTGGCGATGACCGCCTTTATCGAAACCCTGCAATTCCTGCCAGGCACCTTCGCGATCGTGTTCTGGAGCAAGGGCAACAAACGCGGGATTATTGCTGGCTTGATCGTCGGCACCAGCATCTGGGCACTGGGGTTATTGTTGCCGATACTGACGGGGTTGGAATTTATCCAATTGCCGCTGCTCAGTTGGTCAGTTCCCATTGGCATCGAATACTGGAGCGAAGTAACACTTATCTCGCTCGGGCTGAACACCTTCTGTTTCGTGATCATCTCCATGCTCACCCGCCAGACGGAAGACGAGCAATACAGCGCCGATCTCTGCGCCGCCGATGAAATCAGCCACCCGGTGCGTCAAGCGTTGGATGTGCATTCAGCCTCGGAATTCAAACATCGCCTCGCCAAGCCACTCGGTAAAGTAACCGCCAGCCGCGAGGTGGATATTGCCCTGAAAGAGTTGAACCTGAGCATCGATGAGCGCCGCCCCTACGCCCTGCGCCGGTTGCGCGACCAGATCGAAGGCAATTTATCGAGCCTGATGGGTATCCATGTCGCCAGCGAGATTATGGATAAATGCATTCCCCACTCGACTGTAGAAACCCAGACCACCGTCGACATCAACCTGATCGAAAACCGCCTCGCTGAATATCGCAACCATTTGACCGGTATGGCGGCGGAGCTGAATACCCTGCGCCTCTATCATCGTAAAACACTGGAAGAACTGCCCATGGCGGTCTGTTCCCTGGGGCGCGATATGGAGGTGCTCATGTGGAACCGCGCCATGTCAGAACTCACCCAAACGCCGGGCGAGGATGTGACGGGATCCTATCTTGAAGATATTCCCGAGCCCTGGTGCAGCCTGTTGATCGATTTCAGCCAGAGCAAAGAACCGCATTTTTATCGCCGCGAAATCGAGCTGAACAAGCGCCCGCACTGGATCAGCCTGCATAAAGCTAATATCGAAGGCCCGATTACCGCCGGCGTTTACGATCAGGTCATGCTGCTGGAAGATGTGACCGAAACCCAGCTGCTGGAGCAGGAGCTGGTGCACTCCGAGCGCTTGGCATCGGTTGGCCGCTTGGCAGCCGGTGTCGCACACGAGATAGGTAACCCGATTACCGGCATTGCCTGTTTGGCGCAAAACCTGAAATACGACTCCACCGACCCCGCTGAAGTATTGGAAACCGCAGAACAGATCCTCAGCCAGACCGACCGCGTCGGCCGTATCGTGCAATCGCTGGTGAGCTTCTCCCACGCCGGCCACGCCAGTAAAACCGAGTTTGAGGCAGTGTCGATTCGTGACTGCGCGAACGAAGCCATCCATCTTTTGTCATTGCAGAAAGAGAAAACCCAAGTGCTCTTCTGCAACGACATCCCCAAAACGGCGATTGTCGCTGGCGATGCGCAACGCATAATTCAGGTTTTTATAAATCTTTTATCTAACGCGCGGGATGCCAGCCCAGAGCAAGGGCGTGTTATGCTTGAAAGTAACGAAGATGAGGATTCGGTAACAGTTTCTGTTACCGATGAGGGGCATGGTATCCCTCCCGAACTGATTGAACGGATTCTCGAACCTTTCTTTACCACAAAAGAACCCGGTGAAGGCACAGGTTTGGGCTTGGCCATGGTGTACAGCATTATCGAAGACCATAGCGGCCATATGGATATCATTAGCCCTGCCGATACAGTTCACAATCGCGGCGCACGATTTGTCATCACCCTGCCGCGCCACCTCGATTCATTCATGGATGCCTGAGCAACAAAGTGAATAAAACCAGCGACTTGCAGGTGCGCCCCGCAAGTTATTGACCAGTAACACTTAACGCAAGACCCGGATAGCTATGAGTAAGATTCTAATTGTTGAAGACGAAACCATCATCCGTAACGCCCTGCGCAAGCTGCTTGAGCGCAACCAGTACGAGGTCAGTGAGGCCCCGTCGGTAAAAGAGGCGACGTCCAAATTCCAACTAAAAGAGTTTGACTTGATCGTCAGCGACCTGCGCCTGCCCGGTGCTCCCGGTACTGACTTGATCAAACTGGCGGGTGATACGCCAGTACTCATCATGACTAGCTACGCCAGCTTGCGCTCGGCAGTAGACTCCATGCGCATGGGCGCGGTGGACTATATCGCCAAACCCTTCGACCACGATGAAATGGTCAATGCGGTCAAGCGGGTGATCGGCAAAGCCAAGGCCGCTAATAAAGCTGCTGTCGGCACCATTGCCGCCAGCACCGCCATCGCCGGCATGATTGGCGCCAGCGATGTCATGCAAGATCTCTATAACCGCATCCACAAAGTTGCCCCCACTAACGCAACCGTTTTGATCCACGGCGAAACCGGCACAGGCAAAGAACTGGTTGCCCGCGCATTGCACGAAGAGAGCAACCGCAACAATCACCTGATGATCTCGGTCAACTGCGCCGCAATTCCCGACACCTTAATTGAATCCGAACTCTTCGGTTACGAAAAAGGCGCCTTTACCGGCGCCGCAACCAATCGTGAAGGATTGGTAGCCGCAGCCGATGGCGGCACATTATTCCTCGATGAAATCGGCGAGTTGCCACTGGAAGCCCAGGCGCGCCTGCTGCGCGTACTGCAAGAGGGCGAAGTGCGCCCGCTCGGCTCAGTTGAATCGCGCAAAGTGGATGTACGCCTGGTCGCCGCAACCCACCGCGACCTGCGCAAGCTCTCCAAAGAGGGCAAATTCCGCGAAGACTTGTATTTCCGCATCAACGTAGTCCAACTGGAACTACCGCCGCTGCGCGAGCGCGAGCGCGATATCATCAATATCGCCGAATCCTTGCTGCAACGCTACTGCGCCCAATTTGGCAAAGCCCAACTGAAACTCTCGTCCGGCGCCATGGATGCCATCATGAGCTACAACTGGCCAGGCAATGTGCGCGAACTGGAAAACGCCATGCAGCGCGCCGTGATTTTGTGTGAAGACAGTAACGAAATTGGCGAGCACCTTCTGTCTATCGATACGGACTACCAGGATCTGGACGACAATACCGGCAGTTCCGTCTTTGAACCTGCCCGCCTCGCCAACCGCAGCCCCGGCGGCGCACCGGCGGCATCGGAAGACCTGTCACTGGAAGACTACTTCCAGCGTTTTGTGCTGGAACACCAGGACAGCATGAGTGAGACAGAGTTGGCGCGTAAGCTGGGTGTAAGCCGCAAGTGCCTCTGGGAGCGACGCCAGCGCCTCGGCATCCCTCGCACCAAATCTACTGCAGCACTTAGCAGCGTCAAATAGCTATCTCCAACCAAAAGACCTCTAAAAAATCCCCAGCCGCCTCATCGCACTGGGGATTTTTGTTTTTAGTGACAGTTTTATTGATTAACGCGCCACACTTGTTGCTATTGATGCCAAATCGTTACCCCTAAACACGGGAGTGTTACCGCGCAAATACTGTTACCGCACTGGGTAGACGTAACAAACTTGTGACAAATATGTAACCTATCGAAATAACAAAAAGAAATAAGGCGCCACCAAAAAAACCTAACTCATTGTTTTAATTAGCCATTATAAAACTGGCACAAGTACTGCTTTTAGAGCGCCATAACAAAAACAAATAATAAGAATTAAATGTAAAAATCTAATAACAACAATAAATAATAAAAAGCGTAATGAACTTAAAAATAACAACAATAGATAATAAGAAACTGAAACAAACGAATAACAACAAGAAATAATAAGAAACTGAAAATAAAAGAGCATAACAACAAGAAATAATAACAATAGAAATTGAATAATAATAACTAAAACAATAACTTAGATAGACAACGCTAGAAGACAAGAGCAATAAGACAGTAAAATAAAGCGGACTACTGACTAGGCACGGGATGGGATAGCACGCGAGATTGGATATGGGCACGGAAGCACCCCATTGAATGCCGATTAAAGCACTCCGGTGCGCCCTCCTGCGGGAAAGCGAAAGCTTTCCCGTTTTGCTTTCTGGAATCCAAACCAACCCAAGTGGCGTGATTGTCGTAAAAAACACCGTGCTTCTGCTAAACTCGCCGCTCTTGTGCAACTGACTGCCTAAACACCAGCGAGAAAACATGCTCAAACGCTTGCTAAACCTGTTCACCTCCGGCGCCAAGGATTCCAGCAAGGAATCCAGTATTCGCAATAGCGACGGTGCCACCCTGATTCCACGCGACCAGCACAGCATCTCCCGCAAGAACATCAGCCCTGCGGCGATCAAGATTATCAAACAATTGGAAGAGGCCGGATTTGCCGCCTATTTAGTTGGTGGCGGTGTACGCGACCTGCTGCTCGGCAATCACCCAAAGGATTTTGATGTCGCCACCAACGCCAAACCGGAAGAGGTCAAACGCATATTCCGCAGCGCGCGTATCGTTGGTCGCCGCTTCCAGATAGTCCATGTACGCATGGGGCGCGAGGTTATCGAGGTCACCACCTTCCGCGGTCACCATGAAGAATCATCCAGCGTACGCAGTGAAGATGGCATGCTGCTGCGCGACAACGTCTACGGCACCCTCGAAACTGATGCCATGCGCCGCGACTTTACCGTCAACGCCCTCTATTACACGCTCAAGGACTTTTCCGTCATCGACTACTGCAATGGTATGGAAGACCTCAAGCAGCGCACCCTGCGCATTATTGGCGACCCGGCAACGCGCTACAAAGAAGATCCAGTACGTATCCTCCGCGCACTGCGCTTTGCCGCCAAACTCGGCTTTAACCTGGAGTCCAAAACCGCCAAGCCGATCCGCGAACTGAGCGGTTTACTGCTCAATGTTTCCGACGCGCGCCTGTTTGAAGAAGTCCTGAAACTGTTTCTGGGCGGCTCAGCCACTGCAACATTTAACTTGATGCGTGAATACGATTTGCTGGCGCACCTTTTCCCCGGCACCGACATAGCACTCAAAGCGGGCGATGAGATTGGTGCCAACCTGATCGAACAATGCATGATCAATACCGATAAACGCATCCGGGGCGACAAAACCGTCACTCCTGCATTTATCTATGCAGCCCTCCTCTGGCCGGCCCTGCAGCAGCAATTCACGTTGCTTAGCAGCCAGATGACGCCAACCCAAGCCTGGGGACAAGCAGCACAGAATGTTATCAACCAACAGTTAACGCGCACCGCAGTACCCAAGCGTTTCCTGATACCGATGCGCGAAATTTGGGACCTGCAGCAGCGCCTGCCCAGCCGTTTGGGCATGCGCGCCCTGCGTACGCTTGATCACCCCCGCTTCCGCGCCGCCTACGACTTTTTGTTGATGCGAGAAGCGGCAGGCGAAGCGCTCGATGGTTTAGGCGTTTGGTGGACCAATTACCAAACCGCGAACGATGAAGAGCGCGAGCAGATGGTCAAAGATATCGGCAAACAAGGTGGCGCCAAGGCAGCGGGCAAACCACGCCGTCGCCGCGGCCCGCGCAAACCCAAAACCGATGCCGCCCCCGGCGGGAATGAATAATCCATGGCGCTGGCCTATGTAGGTCTGGGCAGCAATCTGGAAGATCCGCTCGCGCAGGTAACAGGCGCCTTTGTTGAATTGGCAGAGCTGCCGCTGACGTCGCTGCTGGCGCGCTCGTCGCTCTACTCCAGCCGTGCCGTTGGACCCGAGCAGCCGGATTACATCAACGCCGTTGCCCTGCTCGATACCCAGCTCGCTCCGCTCGCGCTGCTGGATGCACTACAAGCCATCGAACAAGCCCACCAACGGGTGCGCATCCAACATTGGGGGCCACGTACCCTGGATCTGGATCTGCTGCTCTACAGCGACCAGATCATTGAGGAGGAGCGCCTTACCGTGCCTCACCCCTATCTCACCCAGCGCAGTTTTGTGCTTTATCCGCTTGCGGATATCACCCCCAATTTGCAGTTGCCTGATGGCACCCCGCTCGCGGACTTGCTCAGCCGCTGCCCGGCAGACGGACTGCTGCGCCTGTCATCGCCCGCTTAACGAATCTGTTTCAAGGAGTTGCCGTGAACCCTGTGTTTGAAGAGCTCGGACTGGATTTAACTAACGTCAAATTGCCGCGCTATATCACCGTGGAAGGCTGTATCGGCGTTGGCAAAACTACCCTCGCACGCAATATCGCGCAATTGTTTAATTACGATATGTTGCTGGAGCAGCCGGAAGAGAATCCTTTTTTGGAGCGTTTTTATCGCGATCCAAAATCCACTGCACTGCCCACCCAATTATTCTTTTTATTCCAGCGCGCCAACCAATTACAAAGTTTGCGGCAAGACGATATTTTTGAGCCGGTGCGGGTGGCAGATTTTTTAATCGAAAAGGATCAGCTCTTTGCGCGCACCACACTTGATGACGATGAACTTAACATCTATCGCCAGGTGTACGACAAGTTGGTTATCAATGCGCCGCGCCCGGATTTAGTGATTTATTTGCAAGCGCCACTCGATGTGTTGCTCGACCGCATCCGCCAACGCGGCATCAGTGCCGAGCAACATATCACTGTCGATTATTTAAAAGCGCTCAACGATGCCTATACTGAATTTTTCCACTTCTATGACGGCGCACCACTGCTGATTGTGAATGCCAAAGATTTAAATCTGGCCAAAAACCGCGAGCACTTTAAACAGCTGGTGGAATATATCCTCACCATCAAAAGTGGCCGCCACTATTACAACCCTGTGCCTGCGCTTTAATGCAACATCACCACTGATTTTTATTTTTGTAGCGAGAATTGCCATGCCCTATTCAACAATCAATAGCACCTCTACGGCGAATACCGCGCTCACTAAAAATGTCACTATCAACACGCTTCACAAATTAAAAACCACAGGCGAAAAATTTGTGGTGATCTCCCTCTATGATGCGCATATGGCCGCCATGGCACAGCGCTGCGGCGTAGAAGTCGTATTGGTTGGCGATTCGCTCGGTATGACGGTACTGGGTTACGACAGTACCATCCCCGTCACCATGGAACAGATGATTTATCACGTCGAAGCCGTGGCGCGCGGCAATAAAAAATCGCTGATTATCGGCGACCTACCCTTTATGACTTACGCCACGCCCGACGAAGCCATGCGCAATTGCACGCGCATCATGCAAGCCGGTGCACAGATGGTAAAACTCGAAGGCGGCGCTTGGTTGGCAGAGACAGTGCGCATGCTCGCCGAACGCGGCGTACCTGTGTGCGCTCATTTGGGTTTGACGCCGCAATCGGTGAATAAATTCGGCGGCTTCCGGGTGCAGGGGCGCGATGATGCCAGCGCAGAAAAAATTCTCGCCGATGCCAAATTACTCGCTGAAGCTGGTGCCGATTTATTGGTGCTTGAATGTGTTCCCGCTGCATTGGGCGCGCGCATTACGCGTGAAATTGCGATCCCGACTATCGGCATAGGCGCAGGCCGCGACACCGATGCGCAAGTATTGGTGATCAACGATATTCTCGGCCTCACCGAACAGCCGCCGAAATTTTCCAAAAACTTTTTATTGGAAGCTAACGACATTCCCGGTGCCATGCAAAAATATGTTGCCGATGTGAAAGCCGGAACCTTCCCCAGCGATGACAACATTTTTATCTAAAGATTAATTAACCTCTATTAAACTTGTTCCATCCTAAAAAATAGAAACGCAGGGCAATTATTTGCCCTGTTGCTAGACTCTTATCTAATCGGCAAAAAAAATCGGATATTCGTCGCACAACAATGACACGGCGACTCAATCATCAACCGATAACCCTCATGAACCGACAATTTTTATGAACCGATATAAACAGGTACGAGTTATGCTCACCAAACCATCACTATTTATTGTATTACTGGGCAGTTTTTTTGCTGGCCCACTGCATGCAGACACGCCAGTCACTAATGCAGCTGCGCAAACACAGCAAACCGCTGGCGACGAAGCCGCTTGGCAAACGTATCTCGCCACTTCCGAAAAATTGCGTCAAATCGATCAGGATTTTCTCAAAGCCGAATTAAAAAAACTCGGCCAAAAAAAGCCAAGCCTGCCGGAGTACACCAAAGAATTCGGGTTTGATGTAAAACAGGCGCCCGACTGGTTTAAGAGCAATGAAGGCAAGCGCGTAATGGACGTAATTCTCTCCTTCCAAACCCCTTCAGGTGGGTGGTCGAAACGCACCGATATGAGCAAGGCGCCGCGCCAACCAGGTCAGGCATTTGGTGTTGAGAAAGGTTACATCCCCACATTCGATAACGGTGCCACCAGCACCCAAATCCGGTTACTGGCGCAAGCATACCAAGCAACCGGTGATGCGCGTTATGTAAATACATTCAACAAAGGCCTGGATTTTATTCTCACTGCGCAGTATCCCAATGGCGGCTGGCCGCAAAATTATCCACTGGTGGGTGAGTATCACGATCACATCACTTACAACGATGCGTTGATGCGCGATTTAATGGCGCTGTTGCATGACGTCGCCCAGGCCAAAAACGCTTTTGCGTTTGTCAGCCAGGAACAACAGCAGGCAGCGCAAGCGAGCCTCAAGCGTGCGCTCGATTGCGTATTAAAAACCCAAGTGATTGCCAATGGCACACTGACCATCTGGGGCGCGCAGCATGATGCCAAAACCCTAAAACCTGCAAAAGCACGCGCCTATGAAATGATTTCACTCACCAGTTCGGAAAGTGTGTGGATGCTCGATTTTTTGATGGAGCTGAAAAACCCCAGCGCCGAGATAATTAAATCCGTACACGCAGCGGCGGCTTGGTATGAGCAGAATAAAATCCTTGGTAAAACCTGGACACGCGGTGATGCGCAATTAAAGGATGATAAAAATGCACTGCCACTCTGGGCGCGTTTTTATGAAATAGGAACCAACAAACCGCTCTTTGGCGATCGCGATGATTCCGTGCATTACACCTTGGAAAAGGTGTCGGAAGAGCGCCGCCTCGGCTATGCCTGGTACACAACTTCACCCAATCAGATATTAAAAAAATATACGGACTGGGCCAAAAAACATCCGCAATAAATTTTATTTTCATGTTTGCCCTCCCTGCTGCATTGCGCAGCAGGGAGTAGTACCCACAATCATTAATCCGCTTCACTCGACCAGACTTTCATGGTCTGCACCGCCAGCAATTTGCACTCACCTTTATGCTCCACATAAGTACGCATAAACTGGTAGCGCGATGTACGGAAAGTTTTACCATCTGGATTCCATTTCTCCACGCTGCTCAACCCCTGCAAAACGGCCGTTTTATCCAATCGCTGCAAGCTAAGATCATGCGCGCGGCGCGCTTTGGGTTGCTCTTCCGGTTGTTGCACCCTTAGCAACAATTGCGCTTTGGTCTCTTTTAAGCTGGCGAGGTTGTGCACCCATTGAAACTCCGGCGCGAGCAATTTATCCAAAAATTGCACATCACCTTTGCGCAGTGCATTTTCATATTCGGCATCCAGTTTCACCAACTTTTCAGTATCCAAACAAGATTGCGCCTGTACCACAGCCCCCATCAAACTCATCACACAGGCCGTCATAAGCAAATGTTTTTTCATCGCCAATATTCACCACAAAAAATTAAAACATAAACAATAAACAATAAAAAAAGCCGACACCAAAACGATGCCGGCCAAGACCATACTAGATTACAAATAAAGGGGAGTTCCAAACTGGGCTAAGAGAAAACCCATCGGTAACCGCACAACCTTCCTAAATCAATGAGCCAACCAAAACACAAATGCCGTCGTACCCACAGGAAGAAACCGTTACCGGTAGTTTCAGTATTGTTCAGTTTTCAGCCATTGCCAGTTTTTTTATGCTCACGTTTAAATTATTTGGTGATAAACCCGCAGAACTGATTAGGAAAGGCTATAAACAATCGCTAGCTCACCCCATTACGCCCCATCAGCACCATAGCTTCGTTAATAAGGTGCTCAAGCCGCACTGCCGTAGTCGAGCGCAAGGCAAAATCATCGACCAATTTGCGCAAGCGGCTCAGCTTGGGTCGCACAGCGCGAAACTCTTCAGTCACCGGCTCATAATCCAGATCGTGATCTTGCACACTCAATTTACCCAGCTCGGATAATTCCGCATGCAGCGCGCTGATCAAGTCATAAAAGAAATCTTTCCGATCAAGGCTATTAGCCTCCCAATAGGCCTGATTCAATCCACCCAATAAGTCTTCAAGCACCTTGATGGCATTGGAAATACTGCTGCTAGACATAACACACCTTTTGCTCAACGTATGATGAATGGCTTGAGTATAGAAGAGTTTAACGACGCTGCCGGAGGCTCTGCTAAACTCCAACATCCTCGCCTCTGGACGCTGTTATGCCGCTCGAACAACTCTGGCTGTTTACCACCATTACCCTTGTGCTCTCTGCTAGCCCTGGCCCAGTGATGCTCGCCTGCATGATCGATGCAGGGCGCTACGGTTTTGCCAAATCGCTCTACACCATGCTCGGCGCCAGCGCGGGCAATTTGGTGCTGATGTTGTTATCGGCACTGGGATTGGGATTATTAGTCGAACAAGCGGAATGGATATTTCACACCATCAAATGGATAGGCGCTGCGTATTTGGTTTACCTGGGCATTCAACTTGCGCTTGCACCACCGCTCAATGTGGATGTGGAGGCGCGTCAGATCCGCAGCAGTCATCTGTTTGGCAAAGCCTTTATTGTCGCTGTCACCAACCCGAAGGGGCTGATTTATTTCGGCGCGCTCTTTCCGCAATTTATCGATATCCACCGCAGCATGCCGCCGCAATTTACGCTGCTTACGGTGATTTTTTTAGCGATGGATTTTGTCTGGATGAGTATTTACGCCCTCGGCGGACGCGGCATTATGCGCTGGCTAAAATTACCGGAGCATCAACGCTGGTTTAACTGGATTTCCGGCGGGGCATTAATTCTAGCCGGCGGCGCGCTAGCGTTTACCAAACTCTAAGCCTGCAATTTGGGTAACCTTGCGATTTGGATATAAGCAAAGAAATAACGATTCTTTTTCAACCGATATAAAAACCCCTAAGCTGCACTCCATCAACATTTTGGAGGCAGCCATGTCACTTACCCATAGCCAATATTTCCCCGCGTCACTCAACGACCAGCCGATCCTGATCGTACCTGGCCTGCGCAATAGTGATGAACAACATTGGCAAAGCCTGTGGGAAGCGCAACTGCCCAATAGCAAACGCATCCAGGTCGATGATTGGAGCACAGCGGATTTGGATAAATGGAAAGCAGGTATTCGCGCAGAATTGGAGAAGTTGGATAAACCCGCCGTGATTATCGCCCACAGCTTTGGCACGCTCGCGAGTGCAAGTATTACCGCAGAATTTCCCAATAAAATCGCCGCCTTGTTTTTAGTCGCCCCCGCTGATCCAGATAAATTTCGCATCGCCCAGCGCTTGCCACAAAGCCTCTTGCAGGTACCGGCAACTATTATCGCCAGCAGCAATGACCCCTGGTTGACCGAGAGCAAAGCGGCTTACTGGGCGTTGCAGTGGGGCACAGATTTTTTGCGTTTAAACAATGTTGGCCACATCAACAGCGAATCCAATTTGGGATTTTGGCCCGAAGGTATTCAGCTATTACAGAAGCTGTTGCGCAGCGCAAAAAAAACAATTACCACAACCAACCGGCTCCCGCGCGCGGCATAAATCCGCACACTAACACTCCAAACGGTATAATCTGGACAGATTCTTTTTATGGCCCAGTGTAATGCCGTTGATGATTATAAAATCCTCTGGTGCAGGAAGGCTACCACTGACACGATTATGGATATTGCTAGCCTATTTACTGGCTGCCCCGGCACTGGGCACTGAACCGGTAATTTATGCATGGGCCGAACAGATGGCCGATGACAAGCGCGGCCACTACCCTATCGAACTACTCAAACTCGCGCTCGCCAAATCCGGACAGGACTACCGCGCCACGCCCAGCAAATACAATTTGCCGCAATTCCGCACCTTGCGGCATTTGCAAATGAACAAAGGCATTGATGTCGTCTGGACGCTCAGTTCACCCGAGCGCGAGGAGGAATTGCTTCCCATCCGCATCCCTATTGACCGCGGCCTGATCGGTTGGCGCCTGCTATTAATCTCTACAAAAGATGAACAAACCTTTGCGCAAGTGGAGAGTGTCGAACAACTCAAAAACTTGCGCGCCGGGCAAGGGCATGATTGGCCCGACTACCCCATACTGCGCGACAATGGTTTTAAGGTCAGCGGCAGTGCCAATTACGACGGACTGTTTCATATGCTCGAGCGGGGTCACATCCGCTATTTTCCGCGTTCACTAACTGAAATCCAGCACGAGCTGGATACACACCCTGATATGAATTTTATGATTGCCCCCAAATGGGTGCTCTATTACCCGGCGCCACTGTATTTTTTTGTGCGCAAAGATAATATCCAGCTCGCCGCTGCAATCGAAAGGGGACTTGAGATAGCGATTAGTGATGGCAGTATGCGCACTTTATTTATCCAACATTTCGCAGCTGCCATTGCCAGCGCCCAATTACATGAACGCACAATTGTGCCAGTGGACAACCCATTGCTCACTGTGGAGACGCCCTTGGAGCGCAGCGATCTGTGGTTCTCGCCGGAACTGGGGTTTTAAATACAAGCTTTTACGTACAAGGTTTTTAAATGACAGCCATACCTGCATCCACTGGCGATCAAACACCGCGACCGACGCGACGCCTTGGGCTGCGCATTGTCGGCGCTGTTGTTGCCTTTACATTTTGTGTTGCCGCACTCGTCTCTTGTTTGCAAATTTACAGCGCATACCGCACAGCGCTGATCGATGCACAAAAACATTTCACCGATATTGAAAACAGCTATTTACCCAGTCTGGCCGCGGGCATGTGGTCAGTCGATCAAGGGCGTATTGACACATTGCTGGACGGCATGGCGCAGCTACCGGACGTGGGTTTTATCGAACTAAAAGACGAACTGGGACAGCGCTGGACGCGCAGGCATTCGGACTACCGCAAAGACTTGTTGAGCCGCAGTTTTCCCATTATTCATCGCGAAGGTGATGAACTGTTTCCGCTGGGCGAACTCACGGTTGCCTTGATGTCGGCAGGAATAGAAACACGGTTATTCCAAACAGCAAAAAGCATCGCCATTACCACCAGCATCACACTCTTCTCAACTGTTTTTTTTGTGCTCTTTATTGTGCGCTACTGGATCACACGCCATTTAGAAACCATGGCCGACTACGCCAAGAAATTGGATTTGAATAATCTGGACAGCGAATTGAAACTGACGCGCACCGAGCGCGATCAACCCGACGAATTAGGTTTGGTAGTCAATGCGATAAACAAAATGCGCCTCAGCATTAGCAACGATTTAAACAAGCGCAATCATCTGTATCAGGAGTTAAGTGTCTATCGCAACCAGCTGGAGCGTTTGGTGTCCGATCGCACCATAGATCTGGAATATAAAACTCAGCAACTGGAAATTAAATCCGCCGAACTGGTTGAACAAAATAATGAGCTGGATGCTTATGCACATACAGTCGCACACGATTTAAAACAACCGGTCAGCACCCTCATTGCTGCCTCAAGCCTATTGGGCAAGGCGCAACTATCCCCAGAAAAACAGCAACAACTCGCCGATACTATCCAGCGCTCCGCCAACAAAATGCGCGCGATTATCGACTCACTGTTGCTGCTCGCCAATATCCGCAAAAGCGAAAATGTAGCGCTCACCAGCGTGGATACGCAACACACCGCAATGGAAGCTTGTGCGCGCCTGCAATCGTTCGCCGATCAACAAGGCGCAACAATTCATCTTGGCGAACATTGGCCAAAGGTATTTGGCCATGAGCAATGGGTTGAAGAAATTTGGATGAATTTTTTATCCAACGCGTTGAAGTATGGCGGAGCCTCACCGAAGGTAGAACTGGGCACTAAAACACTGGCCAACGGCATGATCAAATGCTGGGTAAAAGATTCAGGTCCCGGTTTAAACGCAGAGCAACAGCATGAAATTTTCGATAAATTTGTCCGCTTCGATACGCAATCTGCCGACGGCCATGGGTTGGGTTTATCCATCGTAAAACGTATCGCCCTGCGACTGGGCGGAGAAGTTGGCTACGAAACCGCACCCAACGGTGGCAGTATTTTTTGGTTTAGGTTGAAGAGTGCGGGAGAAAAAACTTCTCCATAATTTAACGATCAAATAGTCTTATCAAAACGCGCAGCCTTCACACGCCGCGCGTTTTTATTTGTCACTGTTATTAAGCCGGTGCGCTGGTGCGAATCAAATGATCAAACGCACCCAGCGATGCTGTCGCCCCCGCCCCCATCGCAATAATAATTTGCTTGTAAGGTACGTTAGTGCAATCGCCCGCCGCAAACACACCCGGCACTGAGGTTTCACCGCGCGCATTGATTTCAATTTCACCACGATTAGTTAATTGCACTGTACCTTTGAGGAAATCGGTATTGGGCAGCAGGCCGATCTGTACAAAAATGCCCTCCAACTCCACTGACGCGATTTCATCGGTATTGCGGCTTTTGTATTTCAGCGCAGTGACTTTTTCACCGTCGCCGATCACTTCGGTCGTCAGCGCTTCGGTGATCACAGTGACGTTGGGCAGGCTGAATAATTTGCGTTGCAATACCGCATCGGCGCGCAACTTTGAATCGAACTCGATCAAGGTCACATGGGCAACTATACCGGCCAAATCAATCGCCGCTTCAACACCGGAGTTGCCGCCGCCGATGACCGCAACGCGTTTGCCTTTAAATAGCGGACCATCGCAGTGTGGGCAGTAGGCGACGCCTTTGCCGCGATAATCTTTTTCGCCGGGCACATTCATTTCTCTCCAGCGCGCGCCGGTGGCGAGAATAATGCTTTTGCTTTTTAAACTCGCGCCACTGGCGAGTTTTACTTCAATTAATTCGCCGGGATTACCACTAGGAATAACCTCAGCCGCTTTTTGTAAATTTATCACATCCACGTCATATTCCTTAACGTGTTGCTCTAGCGCCATCGCTAATTTGGGGCCTTCAGTTTCTTTAACGGAGATAAAATTTTCAATCGATACGGTATCCAACACTTGGCCACCAAACCGCTCGGCAACTACACCAGTGCGAATGCCTTTACGGGCTGAATAAATTGCTGCCGCTGCACCCGCAGGGCCACCGCCGATAACCAATACATCAAACGGATCTTTTTCATTTAATGCTTTGGCTTCACGCACAGCTGCTCCGGTATCAACTTTGGCGATAATCTCTTCGAGCGTCATACGGCCTTGGCCGAAGTGTTCGCCATTAACAAATACCGTGGGCACCGCCATGATTTTGCGCGCATCAACTTCTTGTTGAAACAAGGCGCCGTCGATCATGGTGGCAGTAATATTAGGGTTGAGTGCGGCCATTAAATTCACGGCTTGCACTACATCTGGACAGTTGTGGCAGGAGAGCGATACAAATACTTCAAAATGAAATTTGCCGTCAATTGCCTTAATTTGCTCGATAGTTTTTGCATCCACTTTCGGTGGATGACCGCCGCTGTGCAAGAGTGCAAGCACCAGCGAGGTAAATTCATGCCCCATAGGGATACCCGCGAAATGAATACGGGGGGATTCATCTCGTGCAGATACTGCAAAAGAGGGACGCAATTTAGCATTTCCGTGATCAATCAGACTCACCTTGTCAGATAAGCTGGTAATTTCTTGCAACAACGTAATTAACTCCAGACTTTTTGCGCTGTCATCCAGGCTTGCAACCAATTGGATGGGGCGTTGCAGTTTTTCCAAATAGGCTTTGAGTTGGCCTTTAATGGCAGCGTCTAACATAGTGTGTTCTCCGTAAGATTTTTTGTGCAAGCCCGCCTTGTGAGCGAGCTTGTTTATGCAAATCGTTTTATAAAAAATTTGAAAAATATCGCTTGGCAAAATACTGACCGACAATATTTTCGTCATACCCGCGAACGCGGGTATCCATTAAACAATCTGGACTCCTGCCTTCTCAGGAGTGACGAATACATCAACTTAGCCTTAGATTTTTCCAACCAAATCGAGCGATGGAGCCAGAGTCGCTTCACCTTGCTTCCATTTAGCCGGGCAAACTTCACCTGGATGCGCCGCAACGTATTGCGCTGCTTTTACTTTGCGCAGCAGTTCCGATGCATCGCGGCCAATACCGCCCGCGTTCACTTCGATAATTTGGATCTTGCCCTGCGGGTCAATTACAAAGGTACCGCGATCAGCCAGGCCAGCCTCTTCAATCATCACCCCGAAATTGCGCGTGATAGTGCCGGTTGGGTCGCCGATCATCGGATATTGGATTTTGCCGATGGTTTCCGAGCTGTCGTGCCAGGCTTTGTGGGTGAAATGAGTGTCGGTTGATACGGAATAAATCTCTACACCCATCTTTTGGAATTCAGCGTAGTTATCGGCCAGATCGCCCAATTCAGTGGGACAGACGAAAGTAAAGTCGGCTGGGTAGAAAAACACCACCGCCCATTTACCTTTGATGTCAGCCTCAGTCAGGTGAACGAATTTGCCCTGATGATAGGCTTGGGCGCTGAAAGGTTTGATTTCTGAATTGATAGTTGCCATGAGTAGAACTCCTAAGGTCTGTGTGGGTTTGATCCCGTTGGGTTAATTGATTCAACGGGCACAGATTAGGGAGTTGGGCGCCATGAGGCTAATTGCATATCACCATGCAGTCAATATTCAAAATTTATCGACAACTAAAATCCAATGCCTATTAGCTATCAGAAAATAACAAAAACCGCAGCTTCCTTGCGGAAACTGCGGCTTTTATGGGTAGTGATAGGTAATCGATTAGGCGCTGAGTGACTGGCCGTTCGCTCTACCATGGCGATCAATAATCAGGCCGCCAGCCAAGTGCAGGTCGTCCATAATGATGCCACCACGTTCGATGATGACGGTGCCAGCTAATTTACCGTCATGCACCACAACGCCAGGGGCTGGACGTGAAGTGTTTTCCAGAATCACACCACCTGCGAGTTGATCCTTTTGCACAATAATTCCACGCTCAAGAATCACCCCACCACTCAGCAGTTTGATTCCACCGCGTTCAATAATCACACCACCTTCATCGTGAGTGTCAGGCGTGTTTTCAAGAATGACAGCACCCGCCAATTTGTCCTGCACGATAATGCCTTTTTCCAAAATCACACTGCCGTTGTCCGGCTGGCATTCCAGAATGACAGTACCATTTAAGGATTGATCGAAGGGTGGAGTTGCTTGCTTTTCGAGAATCACCCCACCGGCAGAGGCTAATTGGGCAGCGAACAACAAAGAGATAAACAGAGCAGATTTAGATTTCAACATGATTGCATCCTCGCAATAATTTTTACAATTAACCTACCACTATGGCAGGCAGTTTGATTTCCTTTCGGAGTTTAGGTAACGCATTGAGTCATTGAACAAACCATCCTTGAAGTTCAACACCTCGCGGTGTTTTTTCGTCCCTGTCGCTTTGTTCATGTGGCCATAATAAGCAGTGAACTTGTCAGAAGTTTGTCGCAGATAATTATTTTTGTGGCAATTGTGTCAAAGGCGCAAAAACAACAAGCAGCTAGCCCTAAGGTAATGCCCTGTAATTCAGGCTGGCGCAGTATGCTGCTATGGTCTTTAATTGGTTCTTCTTATTCGCTGCAGCCCATGAAGTAAGCAACCGAAGTTCAAGTAATTACCCGTTGGTTGGTGCGGGTCGCGCAGGCTGAGTTTACGAACCGCAACAGATTGAAGGGCGGCAGCGTGCTCAAAGCGAACAGGTAGCCAAATGAGCTCGGTAACTAATTAGGATTACTTGTGCCGTATAATTCCATAATTAATTCGGAACGATAGTTAACCCTTTGATTTAGCATGGACTAACTAGATTGATGGTTCATCCATTTTTTTGGAGTTATACAGCACCACACCAAATTAGCTGGAATAACTTTTCGCGGGTTATATAGTTGGTGCAATTTAATAAACTGTTAGCGTGAATATATGAATATAAATTATCTTGAGATCTGCACACAAAGACATCATAAAGCCACATTGGCGTTAGTTGAAAAGCTTGTTGGTGTTCCTTCAGAGCTAGTAGAAACTTGTCCCGTTATTGCTAAAAAGGGTACGGAATTGCATATGGTTATGCCAGGAATTACTGGGCTTACTATAGATTATGATTTTGTTAATCCATATATTATGAATGGAGCATTTAGCCTCGAGTTGAAAATGAAGTTTCTTAACCTAATTGAAACGGGAAACAAAATTGAAGCAGGACACAGGTTGCTAGGAATATTCAGCGAGCTATCAAATGACACTAAAGAATTTCTACGTGAAAATCTTAAGATCATTGTAAAAAATAGCAGTACTTGTAAAGAAGTTACAAAAATTCTCAATCAAGAGTCTAAAATTCAGTTTAATTGGGACTTACACAAATTACTTTCAAATTCAGATATGGCGTTTGAGCGCTGGCGCTATATTTACGAAAGTAGTGATGACTCAACATGGTTTGCTGGATACAGTGAAATACAGAAAGCACTCGATTTAAGAATTGCTGATCTGAAAAGTCGCTAACAAATCGTTGCAGCTCGCACGCTGCGCGTGCTGGACAGATTTTAAGTCGCAGTTTTATGGTTTTGCTGCGCAAAAGTATTTCATAAAACTACAACTTAAAATCTTCCGCTGAACTCAACGTTATGGTAAAGAAGGTTTTAGCTTGTGAAATCCTGATTTCCCTAAAAGAAAATCACAAACGTTTATAAATTGAATATAAGAACATAAAATAGAAAGGCGTAAAAAATATCTGAAGTTTTAAGACATCAAGGAGAATTATGAAAGTGTCAAATTTAGTGCTAGGTTTAGGTATAGCATCAGTAGTCATCCCTGCCATAGCTTGCATCGTTGGTTTCGTTCTCATGTATAGTATCCCTGGCTGTAATTGTGATGAGGGCGCGGGATGTCGTGGTTGCGGAAATTTTAATACTTGGGTAGCCAATCTATCAATGGGCGGGTTCGTTGGAACTTTAGGGGCTATTCTGTTTGTTTTACCACCATTAGCCATTGTCTTTGCAGTTTTATCCTATTTTAAAAAATGAAATACTCATTGTAAAAACCATAATAAGGTGGGTTAGATTCCTTCCGGCGCTTCGCGCCTCCACTCGACAGCTTGCAAGTAGTTAATACCCATGAAAATTCCTATCATAATTTTTTCTTTAATGTTGTTTGCAATCAGTATGTGGCTGCCTGCATTTGAATGCACTAGAGACTCTTTGAAAGGCTATGAAGTTTTAATTAGCGGTTGGCTTGGAATAATCGGATTAGATCCAAGGTGGTATGCAAATGTTTTATATGCCTACGTTATTTTTCGTAGCTTAATAAATAAAAATTATACTCCATCCACAATAAGCTCAGCCTTATTGGTTTCGGCGGCAATAGCCTCTTTTGTGTTTATTAGTCCTTTAGCGTGCCCTGCTATGGACACAATGTCTCCATCCAAAGGGCTTGCTGTGGGTGGTAAAGTTTGGTGCAGTGCATTAATATCAGCTTCAGTATTAGCTTTTTTAAAAGAACCCAAAAGCGTTTATCCATAAGTTAATTAAAAAGTTTAAGCTACTAACAAGCGACTGTGGTAAAAAATATTTTGATTAGGCATCAAAATCATTCTTCTCTTTTTTCTAAACATCCTGCCATCTACTTCCGCTTTTGGCCGATAAAGGTCTTTTAACCGCGTACAATTTTGGACAGAATTTTTTGCTTGCTTATAGAGATATGGATGTAGAATCGTTAATAAGCAGATTGAACATTTCGGCTTAAAGGGAGGAGTGTTTAAACCTTTCCAAAAATGTTGTAATTAGTTGCGAAATTTTAAAACTCTAATCACAAACACTGAGATCGAGCCGAGGAATATTAGAGTTAGTGGTGATGGTTCAGGTACCTTTGATGATTTTATGTAGTCAATACTGAAGATCGCTTGCTCTGAAAACAATTGAGCAGGGGTGCTGCCCAACGGCTGGTTGTGCCAGATTCTTTGTATATTGCCCCAAGTTCCGCTAGCTCTTAAGTTTTCGGTGGAAAAGCTGAAATCTTCAGGCGCATCACTTGAAAACGTATTTGAATCTAAAATCACAATAAGATCAAACATAAATCTTGAGAATCGGTCACCTTGGTTTAGCCAATCTCCGATGTGCAACGCATCTACCAGCTCTGAATTAAAACTCGTGTTATCGTTTATTAAAAGCACGTCTTCGCTATTCTCACTTTGAGGATGAAAGCCGCTAATAAAATTGTCGCTGGTCGGAGAGTGAAACCATGCCGTGTTTTCAGTCGGGTCTTTGTCAACAGCTTTCAAAAAGTCGATAGTAAGTGTGCCGCTAACTTTGTCGCCTACGGCATACCCGAAGGCGTCGTGGTGGGCGGTTATTATTGTTCCTGAATATTCAACTTTGTATAAATGTGCCGAAACATGAAGAGGAATTAGTAATACCAACAGAAGAAATTTTCTAGACATTTCTCACTCCTTAATAAGTTGGGATCAGACGAAGTGATCATACTCCTATGTAAGCGAAGGTAAAGCTGACTAGGTGTTAAAATTTTAATAAACATTAACAAGCGACTGTGGTAAAAAAAAATGGTAATTCCGGCATCAAAATCATCCTTCGCTCTTGCTGAGCATCCCGCCGCTAAGTTCTGCTCTTGGCCGTTAAACGAGGTTACGTTCATTCGTCTTCAGCTTCATTAACAAAAATTTAAGCTTGACCCAATTCAGAATTTTCTTCGGTATTGTTGGAGCAAGTTAATACAAACCAAAAACCATGGTAGATAGACATGACACCTTTTGATTTACAACGGATATTGCTAGATGAACTTCCTGTTTCATTCCTTTATGAAGTGGCTTTTCGTGCGAGTTTAGCGTTTATAGCCGTGTTCTTGTTTTTGAAATGCAGCGGGCGCCGGGGGATAAGACAGCTTTCACTGTTTGAGCTTGTGGTGATTCTCACCTTGGGTTCTGCGGCAGGTGACGTTTCTTTCTATCACGATGTGGCTTTATTACCAGTAGCCGTTGTATTTCTAACCCTCCTGATGCTGTATCGTTTAACCATTTTTGCGATTGGGCGAAGTAAACATTTGCATGCATTCATTGAAGGAGTTCCCGTCACGGTTGTTAAAAACGGGCTTTACGAACTTAAATCTTTCAAGAAATTAAATATTTCATCGAGTGAATTGTTAATGGAGTTTCGTCAACGGGGCGTAGAACACTTGGGGCAAGTGAGATTAGCGATAGTTGAAACAGATGGAGATGTTAGCCTTTACTTCTTTGCTGGAGAAAATGTTCGCCCTGGTCTTTCTGTATTACCTCCGGAACATCGAGACGAATATAAAATTGCTCTGCACTCTGGCATTCATTGCTGCATCAATTGTGGGTTCGCCCAGCGGATTGAAAACGGGAGTGGAGCCACATGCGCTCGATGCAACAGTGGCATTTGGTCCGCAGCACTCACTACTCATCGTACCGATGCAAATTAACATTCAGTCGCCTAGTCACAAAATGACTGCACTGCTGTCTAACCCATACCAACGAAAATACTTCCTCTGCTGGCCGCCTCGCGACGTAAGAATTTGTAGGCCAGACTGATGATCCAATCAATTCATTTTCTTTAACAACTTACATGGCACTATCGATGGCACATCTTCCTATTCTGCATCTAACTACGCGTCATCCGTCGGCAATTCTGTTGCTAACCCAGCTGACGGGAATGCTGCTGTATCCCTTCCTTGAAGGAACGCAAGCGGGGCTGGTTGCCTTCAACGTCTTTGGCGTGACGATACTGACGCTCACAACTCACATGGTGCGGCGCACCCCGGGATTAACCTGGATTAGCGGCAGCTTGGCCACGGTTATCATCGTGCTATTAGTGATGCAGACGTTTTTTTCGATGACGTACTTGCTGCCCTGGAGTTCGGGTCTGGAAGCGATTTTTTACTTCTATGCCGCAGGCAGTTTGATTGCCTACATGCTTGAAGATCTGCGAGCCACAACCGACGAACTCTTTGCCGCTGGAGCGACTTTTACTTTGCTGGCTTGGGGCTTTACCCACTTGTACATGCTGATCCAGATACTTCAGCCGGGCACCTATGCCGCCGCCGTCAACCCCCAAGACATGCGTACCTGGACCGAGCTTAACTATCTTAGCTTTGCGCTGCTGTCGAGTACCGGCATTGGCGATGTTATACCGCTGACCCCGCATGCACGCGCGGTGGCCAGCGTCGAAATGTTTGTCGGCGTGCTTTACTTGGCTGGCGTGGTTGCCCGCTTGATCGGCCTGACGATGCAATCGCATCGCGATAACACGCCGAAGCCCTAGGTTGCTCGAAGCTGGCATTTTAGCGTCATAAAGTGAGCCCCCATCATCGGTGTAACAACAGGTGGTGGAGCTAAGCATGAAGAAATGTTTAAGATTGATGAAAAGTTTTCCATATTCATTCCAACAGGGCGCGCCACAAATAGCTCTGTCATTTTTGCGGATTTAAAAACGCCACGTTAAAAAACCACAACCCTTTTTGCGAGTAAGACAAAACAGTGTTTACTGTTTTGCCGCCGCTTTCATCACATCTGCCATAACACCATATACATTTACCCAAGCGGTTTTTACGTCTGCCGTAAAATCTTGCCCAAGCCCCTGCCCCAGGGTTTTTAACAGCGCAGTGCCAACGGTATCGTAGTGGGAATCTTGTACGCCGTAACCGCCGTGACGTTTGCCGAGGTTTTGTAGCACCGGCACTAGCACATCCAGCTCAGTTAATTTATTGACGGCGATGCCGATCATATCGATTAATTTTTTTCCTTGTGCATGTAAATCACCTTTGAAGAGTGGTTTTAATGCGGGGTCAGCATCAAACAGATTGGTATAAAAAAGCGCAGCGGCTTGCGGGCCAATGGCTGCTACTTTTTGCCATGAACTTTGCACGAGTTGGATGGTTGAGCTATCCATAACGACTCCTTTATTCGTAGAGAAAAAGATGGGGGAAATAAAAAGGCAATCACGCTGGGTGATTGCCTTTGTGGTTAACACATTTATTGCAAAATAATACTTTTTCCTGGCGGATCGGGTTGCGGGTTGAATTCGCCAACTTGCGCTTCAATAGTTTTTCCTGGTGGATCCGGCTGCGGATTGAAATTACCGACAGGCTCTTTAACACGCAGATCCGGCATTACTATGCTTGCTTGCGCAGTACCCGCACCCACAACCAAGGCCAACACACTTATCAATTTAATTAATTTCATTTTTCAAATCCTCTTGAATAATTTTCAAAAAATTCCGTTTGTTTAACTAATTTAACTACTTGCGCCAGATTCCGGTGTACACAGAACCGCAGTACCACCAGCCATAACGGGTGTAACCAAGTTTGGCCAAGTCATCTGATTTTTTGTTGAACGAAGTTAACGACATGCCGTGATACGCCTGCCATGCACCAGTCGAAGGAACCCAGCCAGTGTTATAAATTTGGCCATTGTCAGTACAGGCATAAACGTTGGGCATTACACCGGAATCTGCAAAGTGATTGAACCAGGCTTGCATGCGCTCATCCGGAATATTGTTTACTGTCCAATAAGCGACTGAGTGTGGTGCCCAGACCATCATTTCACCGGCGGGTATGGATTTACCCTTTAACAAAGTCCAGGTGGCATTGACTGAAGCAGTCTCATTCGTAAATGGCGTTGTTTGACCGCGATCGAATTTCATTGCGATTGGCAGGTTATCTCCGGTTTGCACATGCACATGCAAATGCGGGCCAGATGAGTTTCCATTATTACCAACCAAACCTAATACTTGCCCTTTGGTAATGCGCGCACCACCCCAGACTCTACCTGCCATTGTCCAAACTGCGCCTTCTTCTTTGGCGGGTAAATAGGTGGCATTGTGCGGACATAAATCGGTTGGGATCGAGCCGGGTTGGGCATGGGCATAGAGAGCGTAGTTGCCATCGTCTTGCAGAACCCACAAGTGGTTTCCGGCATAGCCGATATAACCTTCCGCTACTTTGGCGTGATTGGAGCCGGGCGTGTTTTCCGGCGCGTTACGCCAACAGCCAACGACGGTACCTGAGTCCATCGCTCGAATTTTTGCACCATAAACAATGTGGTTGGAGTTGACCTTGTTGTCCGCGCCATTGGTTTTGAGGTGATCCCATTTACCGCTGCCGATGTGGCGGCGGGCAATAATGTCCAATGCGTATTCCTGAGCGCCGCCAGACCAATGGGTGTCAGTGGTGTAACGGTAATTCAGGTTGATGTCATCGGCGCGCAGTGGAAAATCAGATGCCGAGGCGGCGATAGAAACCAATGCAGCAGAAGCCGCGATCAGTGAACGCCCCAAAGACGATGAATGGAAAAAAGAGTGAAGTGCTTTCATTTTGAACATCCTTATAAATTCAAAAATATGAGTAAGTGTTTAGTGAAGCGCCTGCTTCGGTTTACATCAGGGAAAACATTGAGCAAAAAAAGTGAACAACAGCAATGAACAAGTTCCGTTTAACAGCAGCGACAGCCATGTCGTTTGTTCATGTGGCCATAATAGAGGGGGAAGTTGTCAGGAGTTTGTCGTGCGGAGGGAGATTTGTGTCAATTGTGTCAGCGACCGGGCCAGTCACCGATCGGGACTATCCCGGCACCGGCACATACACATAGCCGACACTGCGTACAGTTTTGATGGTGGTGGGTTTATCCGGATCGGGTTCGATTTTTTTACGCATGCGGGTGATGCGGCTATCGATAGAGCGATCAAAGGGATCTGCATAGGTTTTATGGGCGAGCTCCAATAAATAATCGCGCGACAAAGGGCGGTTGGGATTTTGCAAAAACACCATAAGTAAATCGTATTCCATCGCCGTGAGCGGAATTTCCTCTTCGCCTTCCCAGAGCTTGCGCGCTTCAATATCCAGTAAACATTTGCCAACTTTTTTACGTGCGTCTTGCACCGGTTGGCTATTCGCCGGCACTTCATTTTGCGTGCGGCGCAATACGCTGCGCACGCGCGCCAGCAGGGAACGCAAATCAAAGGGTTTACTCACATAATCATCGGCACCCATTTCCAGGCCGACAATCATATCTACCTGTTCTGCTGCTGCAGTAACCATGATCACACCCGCGCTGGTATGCGCGCGCAGATAACGCGTTAGCGTAAAACCATCCTCACCCGGCATATTTAAATCGAGCAATACTATGTGCGGTGTAAAATCCGGCAACAGCGCTTTTAGTTCCTGCCCGTTCGCCGCCATTTTTACGTCAAAACCTTGCATCGAAAAATAATCGGCCAGGGTTTCACAAATATCCAGCTCATCATCGACAACAATCATTTTGTAATTAATGGTCATGGATGTTTTCTCCACTGTTACTGACCGGTTGATCGGTACCTTGATTAGCAATAGGTTGATTGGCGATAGGCAGACACAGAGTAAAACACGCGCCCATACCCGGTACCTCTTCATATTCAATACTGCCACCGTGGCTCTGGATAATACCGTTGCACACCGACAGCCCCAAACCTGTACCTACACCAACCGCTTTGGTAGTAAAAAAGGGTTCAAAAATACGCGCGCGCAATTCGGGGGCAATACCGCTACCGGAATCCATTACCTTTATGCAAATCTGTTCGCTGTTCTCCACTTGTATGGAAACAATGCGGATAATTTTGCGCGGCTGATCTTGCAGTGCTTGCTGGGCATTGATAACCAGATTGCTAATGACCTGATGCAATTGGTTGTGGTCAGCCATCACTCCCGGCAATTGCTCACTCAATGCCAATTCAAGATTGATTTGTTGATTGCGCAGATTGAAATCGAGTAAATCGATAACATCCTGAATTACGCGATTTATATCGACCAGTTTGCGCTTGGGTGGCTGCTCACGCGCCATGGATAAAAACGTCGAGACAATTTTCACGCAGCGCTCGGCGGCATTGGCAATTTTTTCGGCGCGCTTTAATACGCGCTCGTCTTGTTCCGTTTCGCGTAGCAATTGCGACTGCCCCACCACAATGGTGAGTGGATTATTTAATTCATGGGCAACACCGGCGAGCAGGGTTCCCATGGAGGCCAATTTTTCATTGCGCTGCAGCACTTCGCGCTGCTGTGCAATTTCGCGTTCGGCATTGCGCTGCGCGGTTAAATCGCGGATATAGGCCGTCACTAAACGGCGACCAATTAAATCCACCTGCCGCAGTGTCAACTCAACCGGAAATTCACTCTTGTCTTTGCGTTTGGCCTGCAATTCCAAACGCTGTCCGAGCACGCGCGGCTCACCGGTTTGGCTGTAGCGACGAAAGCCATCTTCGTGACGACCGCGGGTGGCGTCGGGCACAATCAGTTCACCAATTGATTGCCCTAACGCCTCTTCGCGACTGTAACCAAACATGGCCTCGGCGGCTTCATTAAATTCAATGGTAGAACCGCTTTCATCAATTGTGATCACCGCATCAAGCGATGCGGCAATCATCGCGCGGTGTAATTTGCTGCTGTTATTTTTTATCACCCGCGCCTGGTAAAACTGCCAGCGCGCATGTTGCTCAATCGTGTAGCCAGCGAATATACCGATGACCGCGTTGGAGAGCAGAAAAAAATTATTGGAAATAATATCGGGCAGATGCAGCTCTTTATAAAACGCAATCAGGTTGTAACAGAACATGATCACCATCACCGTGCCGAGCGAATTCACAAAGCGCAAGCCGACAATAAATAGCGTCCAGGTAATGCAGAGGTTAATGCCCGCGTAGTAATAATGGCTGTATTGGTTATCGGTAATCAGCAACATGGCGAATATGCCGCTGGCAGCCACCATGCTGGAATAAAAAATAACTGGCTGGTGGATCTGCTTAAAAATCGGTTGGAAGGTGAGCCAAAATAACAGCGCAAACAGCGTGCACACCACAGCGCGGATTCCCCACAACTGCAGCATTTTTTCCGGCACTAATAAATAATCGAGAAAGGCGAAATTTAAATAGAGTGCAAACGCCAGAGCGAGAGCCATGCGCACTTGCCGCGCAATATTGTCGGCGAGGTTCGCCGTGTATTCCTGCTCCAGCGCGGCATCCTTGAAACACAAACGGATAGGATCGAGCACTTGATAGCGCTGCTTGAACGCCAAAGAGCTGTAAGTGTCGATAAGTGGATCGTTCAATTAATACCCCTGATCCACCATTTCCTGTACCCGCGCCAGACCTTGCGCCACATCGGAGCCGGGCGCTGCAAACCGCAGGCCTTGCTGTACAAACATTTTGGCTTTTTCCGGCAGGGCTAGTTGCACATAACTTTGCGCGAGCACCAAATACAAATCAGACGCGCGGCGTTCAATACGCAGGCCACGCTCAGCGGTAGCGATAGCGCCCTGGTAATCCTGGGATAAATATTGTTGGCGCGCCTGTTTGGCGAGACTCTGCGCTGCGGGATTGAGCGCAACGCTTGGCACAGGTTTGGGCACTGCACCGGGCTGCGGCTGCACTACCGCTGGCTCACCGGGTTTTACCACGCTAGTGGGTTTACTAATGACAGGAGCCGGGGTCTGTGGCTGATGGGTGCTGGTCGTGCAGCCGACAATTACAAGCACGCCTGCAAACACGCAGACGCGGGTCAGTAAATTAATCATGGATCACTCTGAGTTCGGATGTATGTGTGTGCCGCGATTTATTCTGAATCTTTCGCGGCGGCCTTTAACAAGCGCGCCACTTCTTTCCACATATCGATGTAAGCGAGTGCCGCGCGGCTACGTTGATTGTAGCTGGTTAGCGGGGCGCGGCGCAGCCCCATTTGCTCGACAGCGGAATCGTTGGGAATATAGGTTTTGAGCATGGGCACCGGCATTTTTTTGCTGTTTTCAACCGCCTCGCGGTGCAAGCTGCGGCGCATGTCCACCTGGTTAAAAAATCCAACGATGCGTGTTGGCGCGGATTTTTTGCCATTCAAAAATTCCACCACCTGTTCCATCGCACGGATCGACAGAGGGCTAGGAATCATTGGGATCAATAAAATATCCACTTCCAACAATAACTGCTCAACGCTGGGCGAGAGGGTGGGCGGAAAATCAAAGATGAGGATATCGGCTTTTTCGCTCAGGGGTTTGAGCAGTTGCTTGAGGAATTTCTTGTCTTTGCTGAGTTCGTCGAATTCGCTGTCCAGACTGCGCAGACTGAGATCCGCGGGAATCAGCGTCAGGCCTGGATAGGGGCTGTACAGCTCCATCTCGCCGATGGATTTGCCTTTGCTGAAAAGTTTAATCGCTTTGGTGGCGTCTGGCTCCTGTTGGCAAAACCAACTGGCAGCAGCTTGGGGATCCAGATCCCAGAGGATCACATTCTTTTTTGCAGCGGCGGCCATATAGGCCATGTTGACTGCGGTTGTGGTTTTACCCACGCCACCCTTGAGGTTATAGAAAGCGATTTTAATCATGACAATCCTATGCGTGTAATGAAGCCTGTTTTTATAGGGATGCAAAACAACCAGCCACCAAGTATTAACTTGTAGCATTTTTAAGCGAATCCTTCAAAATTTATACGTCATCGGGTGTGTAAAAACACGACTGTGTGCAACCCCTACTGCGACTGACTGCATATCCAAGCGCGATCGGCTGGTGGCAGGTACAATCGCCGCTCACTTTAGCGAGCAGCAGTTATGACCCAGATTCATCCCTACGAACAACTCACACCCGACATGGTGCTTGATGCCATTGATAGCACCGGCTTCCTGACCGATGCGCGCATCCTGGCGCTCAACAGCTACGAAAACCGTGTCTATCAAGTGGGGATTGAAGGGGCGAGTCCGCTAATCGCCAAGTTCTATCGCCCCCAGCGCTGGAGCGATGCGCAAATCATCGAGGAACATGAGTTCACTCAAGCGTTGAAGGATTTGGAGATTTCTGTTGTACCACCGATGGCCAACGATGAAGGCAAGACGCTGCGTGAGTTTCAAGGCTTCCGTTTTGCGCTCTATCCGCGCCAGGGTGGCCATGCGCCCAACCTCGATGACTTTGATGCGCTGCTATCACTTGGCCGCACGCTCGGCCGCATTCATGCTTTAGGGCAGGCGCGGCCGTTTGCCCATCGCCCGGCACTGGATATCCAGACCTTCGGGCGCGACAGTTACGATTTCTTAATGGGTAATGACTTTATCCCCACCAGTTTGCGCGAGTCTTATCGCACCCTGGGAGCCGACTTGTTGGCTCGCTGCGAGACCCTTTTCAGCCGCGTGGATTACACGCCCATCCGCCTTCATGGCGACTGTCACCCCGGCAATATTTTATGGCGCGAAGATGTACCGCATTTCGTCGATTTTGATGATGCGCGTATGGGGCCAGCAATTCAGGATTTGTGGATGCTGCTATCGGGTGAGCGCGAGCAGCAAACGCTGCAGCTCGCGGAAGTATTGGAAGGTTACCGCGAGTTTTGCGATTTTGATTTGGCCGAGTTGGCGCTGATCGAGGCACTGCGCAGCTTGCGTATCATGCATTACAGCGCCTGGCTGGCGCGCCGCTGGACTGACCCTGCCTTCCCTCGCCACTTCCCTTGGTTTAATACCGAGCGCTATTGGGGCGAGCATATTCTGGAGTTGCGCGAGCAGCTGGCCGCTATGAATGAACCGCCGCTGGTCATTTATTGAGGATTGCTTGTTGGAAATTCAGCGGCGACACCCAATAATGGTTTATCTACGTTTTTATCTACCCGTTAATCTATTCCGTGTAAGGATTTGGCCATGAATGCCACCGTCACTGCCGCCACCACAGCACTCGTCGCCGATAGCCTGTGGGAATCCATTCGTTTGCAAACCCGCAAGCAGGCGGAGTCTGAGCCAGTGCTGGCCAGCTTCCTCTATTCCACCATCCTCAATCACGACACCCTTGAGGCGGCACTGAGCTTTCATCTCGCCAACAAACTCGACAGCCCGGCATTGCCCGCCATGCTGATCCGCGAAGTGATTGAAGAGGCGATGACATCCGACAAGACGATCGTTGAATCCGTACGCGCTGACTTGATGGCAGTGAGCGAGCGCGATTCCGCCTGCTGCTCACTGGTCACACCGCTGCTCTATTTCAAAGGTTTCCATGCATTGCAGGCTTACCGCGTCGCCCATTGGCTATGGCGCCAGGGGCGCAACTCGCTTGCGCTCTTTTTGCAAAACCGTATCTCAACCGTGTTTGCAGTAGACATTCACCCCGCCGCGCAAATCGGCAGGGGCATCATGTTCGACCATGCCACCGGCATAGTGATTGGCGAAACAGCGGTGATTGAGGACATGGTGTCGATCATGCAATCCGTCACCCTGGGTGGCACCGGAAAAGAAGCGGGCGACCGCCACCCGAAAGTGCGTAAGGGTGTGCTGATAGGTGCGGGCGCCAAGATTCTCGGCAATATCACCGTGGGCGAATGCGCCAAAATTGGTGCGGGGAGCGTGGTGCTTAAAGATGTACCCGCACGCGCTACCGTAGCGGGTGTACCGGCACAAATCATCGGTGAAACCCAGTGCAATCAGCCCGCACGAGAAATGGATCACTTGATTCGCTAGTCATTTCCGGTGGGCGTTTTATTATTTAGAACGACAAAACGCCCCAAAATAACCCCCCTGCACCAAAAAATCCTCGCTGTTTGCTCCATCGGCGCCCAAAAACCCTCTATATAACCTTTATTACGCCTTTGGTCTGATATTTGCTCAACAACTGTCTCAAGACCGAGGAGAACCTATCATGCAATACACTAAACCCATGATCGATTTGGTGTACGAGATTCGCCGCCGCGTAGACGCCGATATGAAGCCGAGCGTAAAAATGGCGAACCCGGAAATGCTGAAGGAATTAGCGGACTACTACCACCACACCAAGGACACGATTACCAGAACGCTGATAAAAGAGCTGCTCCATCTAGCAGGTGACGAGTGGCACCAACTTGTCGAACCAGCCAAAACAGAAATGACCAAAACTACGGAAATACCCAAACAGGTAGTTAAAGTCTATCGCGGGCAAACCATTTTGGTGGATGCACCCCATGCCGCCGAAGAGGGCGTTGCACTGCGCGCGGCTTTGCTGGTATCGGATATTCCTCCACCCGCCAAACCGGTGCGAATGTATCGCGGTCATCCGGTGCTCTGAACCATCACTGCTGGACGATTGACGGATTCAGAGCCACACTAAAAGTGTCGTCAGAAACCGTGCCGGGCGACAACACCTGCCCGACACTCCAGATACTTTTTTAAGCCCCTGCAGCACCGGCAAATTCCCCGTTATGAACATAGTTTTGCGCAGGCTCACTTTTCTTATCATGCTGGCGGCAATATTACTGGCCGCCAGCAGCTCGTATGCGCATGCGCAAAGCACTGCCAGTATCGCAGTCCTTCCCGATATTCATGAGGATTACCGTTTATTCCTGGGCGAGCGCCGCGCTGAAGACGTCACTTACTACGGCGGCAACCATGCGCGTCGGGACGTGATAGAGCTAATCTTGATGCAGCAGGCGCTAAAGCTCGGCGGCTTTTCTCAACCACTAGGCTTTGTTGATGAAGAAAATTATTTCCGCAGCATCCGCAATGTTATCGATGGCAACACTTTAACCATCAGCGGCACTATTTGGTACGAGGATTTAGCTGAGCAAAAAGACCGGTTGCACATATCTCCACCAATTGTGATGAATGGGCAATTTATTGTAGGGATCTACACCTCACCACAAAATCAGTTAGCTCTGGCAAGTAAAAACCTCGAGCAACTCACCCAATTAAAAGTGGTTACCAGCAGCCAATGGAAACCTGATTTACATACCTTGCGAAACTTGGGCTTTGACAAAATTATGTATACGCCCAATTGGGTCAATATGGCGCGTATGGTGAATGCGGGGCGCGTTGATATTGCGCTCTCACCCTTTGAAATGAATAAAGATAAGGAAATTATTGTTGAAGGTATTCGCCTGATTCCAATTGACGGAGTAAAAATTGCAATTCAAGGCAGTCGCCATTGGCCAGTGAGCAAGAGCCACCCGCTTGGGGATGAATTTTATACGGCATTGGTAAAAGGCGTTACACAAATGCGTAGAAATGGAACGATTGAACGAGCTTACAGGGAATGCGGGTTTTTCCACCCCGATTTAACGGAGTGGAAACTTTTAAACCCGCCATCAAATTGACAGGCAAACGACAAGTTTATTTTTGTTGCTGCTTCAACAAATCGCGGATTTCCCTTAATAATAATTCTTCATTGCTCGGAGCAGGAGGGGCTGCAGGAGCTTCCTCTTCTTTTTTCTTCAAACGATTAATCACTTTGATAACCATAAAAATAACAAATGCGATGATGGTGAAATCAATCAGTGTCTGTAGAAATTTTCCGTACGCTACCAAGACCGGAGCCTGACCTTCCAGAAGAGCCGGTAAAGTAAATGCCAAATCTGAAAAATTAACACCGCCTATCAAATACCCAATCGGTGGCATAACCACATCACCTACCAACGACGACACTATTTTTCCAAATGCGGTGCCAATAATGACACCCACAGCTAAATCCACCACATTGCCTTTGATAGCAAAGGCCTTGAACTCTTTTATGATGCTCATGTTAAATCCCCTTTTTGAATGGAATGAGTCTGTTATTGGCAAGCACTGCAAAAGCTTTATAACTCATAACACGATTAAAACCAAGGTTGCCGATTAAAGATGCTGGTAGTTACTCATCTTCACGCTGGGCGTAAACATTAGGAATACCATCTTCATCAACCACCGCATGAATTACCATCGGCTGACAACAGACCTGACAATCCTCTACATAGGTTTGCTGCTCAAGCGAGCAATCGACCAGCACACTGATCGGTTCGCCGCAGTATGGGCAATCGAGAAAACATTCTTCTTGGAAACTCATCAACAACTCCAGCTATTAATACGCAGCAGGTAAATCGATACCCAACTCATTCCACAATGCATCAACGCGATCTTTTACTGCCTGATCCATCACAATCGGCGTACCCCATTCGCGCGTGGTTTCGCCCGGCCACTTATTGGTTGCATCAAAACCGATTTTGGAACCCAAGCCGGAAACGGGTGATGCAAAATCGAGATAATCAATCGGCGTATTTTCAATCATAACTGTATCGCGCGCCGGATCCATCCGTGTGGTCATCGCCCAGATCACATCATTCCAATCGCGCGCGTTCACATCATCGTCAGTGACTATGACAAATTTGGTATACATAAATTGTCGCAGAAAACTCCACACTCCCATCATCACGCGTTTAGCGTGACCGGGATATTGTTTTTTCATGGTGACGACGGCCATGCGATAAGAACAACCTTCCGGCGGCAAATAAAAATCCACAATTTCCGGAAATTGTTTTTGCAAAATCGGCACAAACACTTCATTGAGTGCAACACCGAGAATGGCAGGTTCATCCGGCGGACGACCAGTGTAAGTGCTGTGATAAATCGGATCGCGCCTATGGGTAATTCGCTCAACCGTAAATACCGGAAATTTATCGACTTCATTGTAATAGCCGGTGTGATCGCCAAATGGCCCCTCGGGCGCCACATCATTGGGTGCGATATAACCTTCCAAAATGAATTCGGCCGATGCGGGCACTTGTAAATCGTTGCCGATACATTTCACTACTTCGGTTTTATCGCCGCGCAACAACCCTGCGAATCCGTATTCAGACAGTGTATCGGGCACCGGCGTTACCGCACCGAGAATCGTCGCCGGGTCAGCACCAAGTGCAACTGCAACAGGATAATTTTTACCAGGGCTTTGAATTTGGAATTCACGAAAATCCAAGGCACCGCCACGATGGGAAAGCCAGCGCATAATCAGCCGGTTTTTACCGATTTTTTGCATGCGATAAATGCCGAGATTCTGCCGCTCTTTGTGCGGCCCTCGGGTAACAACGAGCGGCCAGGTCACCAATGGGCCGGCATCGCCCGGCCAACAGGTTTGAATCGGCAACAGATCTAAATTGACCGCATCACCCTCCAACACTACATCCTGACACTGCGCCTTGCTCAGCACTTTCGGGGCTAAATTTAAAACCTGCTTGAACAGCGGCAATTTATCCCAAGCATCTTTAAACCCTTTGGGTGGCTCCGGCTCTTTTAAGAACGCGAGCAACTTGCCCACTTCGCGCAAAGCACCAACGGATTCTTGGCCCATACCCAAGGCAACCCGCTCAGTAGTGCCAAATAAATTGGCGAGCACAGGAATCGCATAGCCTTTGGGATTTTCAAACAATAACGCGGGCCCACCGGCACGCAGGGTGCGATCGCAAATTTCAGTCATTTCAAGGTGGGGATCAATTTCCTGTTTGATGCGCTTTAATAAACCGCGTGTTTCAAGCAGGGCGATAAAATCGCGCAGGTCTTTGTATTTCATTTTTATAAAAACCCAAATAACTAATTTAAAAAGCACAAAAAAGAAAGCCCGTATCGATCACAGCTACGGGATTTTAAATTTCCCGCATTACGCTGTGCTCCATACGGGCTACAAGCTCTTTCGCATCTCCCTTTAAAAAGGAGAATAGAAGATATTACTTGCGTTTCATCGACATAAAGAATTCGTCGTTGGTTTTGAAGTCTTTAAGCTTATCGAGCAAGAATTCCGTTGCCGCAACGTCTTCCATATCGTTCAACAAACGGCGCAGAATCCACGCGCGCTGCAACTCATCTTCACGCATCAACAACTCTTCGCGGCGAGTACCTGAACGACGCACGTTGATCGCAGGATAAATACGCTTTTCAGCAATTTTGCGATCAAGGTGCAACTCAAGGTTACCCGTACCTTTAAACTCTTCGTAAATTACTTCGTCCATTTTGGAGCCGGTATCGACAAGCGCGGTAGCAATAATACTCAAGCTGCCGCCCTCTTCGATATTACGCGCCGCACCAAAGAAACGTTTGGGGCGCTCAAGAGCGTGCGCATCCACACCACCGGTTAATACTTTACCGGATGAAGGAATGACGGTGTTGTAGGCGCGCGCCAAACGGGTGATAGAGTCGAGCAAAATCACTACGTCTTTTTTGTGTTCAACTAAACGCTTGGCTTTCTCGATCACCATATCGGCCACTTGTACGTGACGTGCAGGTGGCTCATCGAAAGTAGAAGCAACCACTTCGCCGCGCACTGAACGCTGCATTTCGGTTACTTCTTCCGGACGTTCGTCGATCAGCAATACAATCAAATGACACTCAGGATTATTGCGCGTAATCGCCTGCGCAATATTTTGCATCATGATGGTTTTACCGGCTTTTGGCGGCGCCACGATCAAACCACGCTGGCCTTTACCGATGGGGGCAATTAAATCGATGATACGACCAGTGAGGTCTTCGGTAGAACCGTTACCGGCTTCGAGTGGCAGGCGAACATTGGGGAATAGCGGCGTGAGGTTTTCAAACAGAATTTTGTTGCGGGAGCTTTCCGGTTTATCAAAGTTAATATCATTGACTTTTAACAGTGCAAAATAACGCTCCCCTTCTTTGGGTGGGCGGATCTTACCGGAGATGGTATCGCCCGTGCGCAAATTGAAGCGGCGGATCTGACTGGGTGAAACATAAATATCGTCAGGGCCTGCAAGATATGAACTGTCGGCTGAACGCAAAAAACCGAATCCATCCACCAAAATTTCCAGCACACCGTCGCCATAAATATCTTCTCCGCCTTTTGCGTGGCGTTTAAGGATATTAAAAATAATGTCCTGTTTGCGCGAGCGGGCGATATTTTCCAAACCCATTTCGTGGGCGATATCAATTAATTCTTCAATCGGTTTCTTTTTAAGGTCGGTGAGATTCATAGGAGAGACTTTGTGGATGGATGTGAGTTGTTGCAGATTATTAGCCGAATGGCACTCTTGTGAAACCAGCGCGTTGACATTAACACGCTGATATTAATCTTTTGAATTAACCTGTTGAATTAATCAGTCAAATTAAATAATGGAATTGCGTTTTTTTGCTGTTATTAAGCCGCTGACTAACGTGCCGGCTCAACGCCATGCGCTCAATCGCCCTGTAGTGTTGTTCGTGCAAGTGAGCTGATGAATTGGCTTATCTGGTTATATCAGATGCCGGGGCAAGAACAACAGCAGGGAAATTAGGGTTTGTTCGTCTGGTTCAAGGGAATCGGGAAGGTGATTCTGGGAGGAACAAACATCAGATTGGGCTGAGTATAACGGCAAATATCGCCCAGTGCAAAAACAAATTGGGCCATCTTGCGATGGCCCACAACAATTAGATTGCAGAGTTGATGAAATCAACCAACTGCGGCTTGCTCACTGCACCTACTTTGGTGGCGTGGGCTGCGCCATTTTTGAAGATGATCAGGGTGGGAATACCGCGTACATTGAATTTGGCTGCCGTTTCTTTATGATCATCCACATTGAGCTTGGTGACTTTTAATTTGCCTTCAAATTGCTCAGCCAAGTCATCAAGAATTGGCGCAATCATTTTACAAGGACCACACCAGGGAGCCCAAAAATCGACCAGCACAGGCAAATCTGCACCTATTACTTCCTGCTCAAAGCTGGCATCGCTAACGTGCACAATGGCATCACTACTCATAATAAACTCCAAACCTGACGGTCATTTAATGGTGAAGGGAAACCCAATTTGTTGTGGCCATCATAAGGATTGCCCCTAATGCAGGCAAGGAGAAAAAACCAATCATTGCCATAGGGGAACGCTATACGCGCGCCGGTAGTGAAATTCAAACCTGGCGATTTAACGCATTAACCAAACCCGTCGCTTCAAATGCGGAGTACAGATTATTGAATGTAACGGGTTTGGACAGATAGTAATTCATACCGCTGGCAAAGACGGCTTCGCGATGTTCCTGCAATGCGTGGGCGGTGAGCGCGATGATCGGGGTTGCCGATAGGCCTTCGCGCCGCTCGTAATCGCGAATCGCACGCGTTGCTTCAAATCCGTCCATTTCCGGCATTTCACAATCCATCAAAATCAGGTTAAAACGCTCATTGGCATCCTGCACCGCATCACACGCCTCGACCCCGTTTTCAGCAAAGATTGGCACTATATTAAGCTTGCCAAGCAAGCCCTTGATAACCATACGATTGACCGGATTATCTTCAGCAACCAGCACACGCAAGTGGGCAAATTTGTCGGGGTCGCGGGCTTGCCGCTCGGCGGCAACCAACGGCACCGGCTCATGCCCCAGAAGCGCAATCAATTCCTGACGCAGCAATTTCATCGAAACCGGTTTGCGCAAAATCGCATGGATCGAAAGACTGCGCATTTGCCCCTGGTCGTGATAAATATCGCCCGCGCTGAACATGCACAGCGGCAACTCGCGAAACTCTGGCAACTCTCGAATCCATTGCGCCAATTCAAAACCCGTAACATCAGGTAACGCGTAATCAAAGCAGACAAAATCATAGGGCTCGCCTGAATGCATAGCATGCTTTAGTTGTGTCAGCGCCGTTTTTGCCGAGACAACTGACTCCATACTCACACCCCAGACACTGCAGTGATGCGCAACAAATTCACTCAGGGTACGGCTGGACTCAACTAACAATAATTTTTTGCCCGATAACAAATTGCTTTTGGACTCCAATGGCGAGTTATTCCAATCGCACACATCTTCGCGCCCCAAGCGTGCAGTAAACCAAAAGGTTGAGCCGCGCCCTTTTACACTGTCAACGCCAATTTCGCCATCCATCAACCCGGCGAGGCTTTTGCAAATTGCCAGCCCCAAACCAGTACCGCCATATTTGCGTGTGGTGGAAGCATCAGCCTGATTAAACGAATCAAATAAATCATCCGTACTGCTCATTTCTATACCGATACCGCTGTCCTGCACAATAAAACGCAACTCAACTTTATCTTCAGGTAAATCCGCAACACGTTTTACTTGCAGGGAGACAAAACCTTCAGTGGTAAATTTAAAGGCGTTGCCGAGCAAATTAATAATGATTTGGCGCAACCGTGTTGGATCGCCCTTCACCCATTTGGGCACATCGGGATCAAGCCCCCCAAACAATTCGATATGACGTTTATTGGCAGTAGCACCAAATAATTGCACACAACTTTCGATCAACTCATCCAACTCAAAGGTGGTTTCTTCGAGTCGCATTTTACCCGCCTCGATTTTGGAGTAATCGAGAATATCGTTAATGATAGTAAGCAGGGTTTCGCCCGAGCGGTGGATAACATCGATGTAATGTTTTTGGTTATCATCGAGCGGCGTATCGCGCAGCATTTCGAGCATGCCGATCACTCCGTTCATAGGCGTGCGGATTTCATGGCTCATGGTGGCGAGGAATTGGCTTTTCGCGCGGCTTGCATCTTCCGCTGCATTTTTCTGGCGGCGAGTTTCCAGCTTTTCTTCTTTTTCAGTGAGCAGTGCCATTTCAATCGCGTGGCGCTGCTCGATATCGTCAAGCAAGGTCTCGCGCATGTGGTTAATTGCGTTGACAACATTATCCAATTCATCGGAAGCCGAATTGACTTTTAAGCGTTTGAGTTTGAGTGGTTTGGTGAGGGTTTCCAAATTAAGGTTGCGCGCGTAGTTGGCGACGGTTTTCATATGGCGCGTCAACAATGTATGCACCAGCCAGACAATAAATAATGCAATCACCAGCGTTTTAGTGCCCTGCACCAATGCAATAAAAAATGCGCGCTCCCACAATTTATCGTAAATACTGCTGAGGCTGGCGGTCACTGTGAGCGTACCCAGCTGCTGCTCCGGCGTGCTCGCGTCTTCATAGACGAGTGGATAACTGCGCACTAAAAACTGGCTGCGTTTATTTTCCAATTCCTGTGGGTCATAGGCGTGATTGCTGGCAACCAACGTCTGCTCGGTATTGTTCCAATCGTGCCAAACCACTTTGACCTGCACTACGTCATCAACCGCAAGCACGCTATTGATCTGGATATTCAATTGCTCCTGATCAAATCCCCACAGACTTTTAGTGATGCTCGCCAGGGTACTGATGCGCACCTGATCCAGACGTTTTTCAAGCGCGGCTATATCGTCGTTAAAATTGCTGTGGAGCTGCAACAAAATCGCAACAAGCGTGACAATCGAACTGCTGATAATAATCAACCCCAACAACCGCGCGGCTATAGGGTTTTCACGCATGTAGTTTCTTATGTTGGGCATCTCAACCAACCGCAGCAAGACCAGTGAGGAATGCCTTTGAGTGTAGCAGCAAAACAACACTTTCCCTATGGCAAGGCACAGGGAAAGCATCACACGCAAAAGGCGTTGCTCAGCTTACATAGCCGGATTGCAGATGTAACAACAAACGCTCGGCGCGTTCGGTAAAATCCTTACGCACAGCCGGGTCTTCCAACTGAACACCCAGTGCATAGACGTAATGGCGCAATCCCGATGGGCCGGTCTTACCTGCGTGCAGCCAGTGCTTGAATACATCGTCAACAAGACCTTTACCCACAAGGCCGAAGTGATCGATAAAAAGCTGGTTCAATTGTTCGATAACGCGCCGGACAACAGGCAATAAGTTAGGTTGGGAATGACGCTCTACTTTAGTTGAGAGGCGCGGGGTCGAGGGTGCAGGATAGCTCATAAAAAATCTCCTTGAGTAACTACTACTTGAGTTAAGCTGATGCAGGTACATTCGCAAAGACTGATTGGTAATAACCGGGCATTTTGAAGCACCAGCTGACTCTGCAAAGAACTGTAAAAAAAAGCCTTGAGCGCGAACAGCTGACCCGCTATTTTCAGCGGCAGATGGTTTACAATGCGCGCCGATTCTTGCACCAATGCAGCCGAAATATACTCCGGCACAACCAAACCCAAGGTTTCAATTAATTAATCTCAATAATCCGACGCGGAGAAAGAGTGGATGAGCATGTTGTTCAACAACGCAAAGGCTGGTAGCCGATTATTTACCTGCACTGGTTTAACCGCCCTGGCGATGAGCTGTGTATTAAGTGCCGGCCTGACCGGATTCGCCCATGCTCAACCACAACCGGCAGTAGCTCCCGCCGCCGCCACCGAAATTGCCCAACCTGCACTCTTTGATGCGATTGCTTCGCGCGCAAAATTACTGGCACGCCGCGAATACAAGCCGATCCAAGCCAATATTCCCGAAGCCCTCGCGAATATGAATTATGACCAATACCGCTCAATTCGTTTCCGCCCTGAATCATCGCTATGGCATAACGAATCCTTATTCGAGCTGCAATTGTTCCATCCCGGCTTCCTCTATCGCGAGCCAGTGACCCTGCACATGGCCACCGATGGCCCCGACGCCTTTGTGCAGTTCAAACAAGAGTATTTTAATTACGACGGCCCTGCCGCACCTTTGGCCGGCGTAGCCCCAGGCAATATTGGTTTTGCCGGTTTCCGTATCCACTACCCGCTTAACAGCAATGAATACAAAGATGAATTTGTTGTATTCCAGGGCGCGTCCTATTTCCGCTTGGTAGGCCCGGGCCTGGCTTACGGCCTGTCGGCACGCGGCCTGGCAATTGATACTGCCGAGCCCAAGGGCGAAGAGTTCCCCGTATTCCGTGAATTCTGGCTGGTCAAACCCGGCCCGACTGATACACGCATGGTGATGTACGCCCTGCTCGACAGCCCATCTATTACCGGCGCCTATCGCTTTGAAATTATTCCCGGTGCACCAACCGAAATGGCAGTGGAAGCGCGGATTTTTGCGCGCAAAGATATCCTTAAGGTCGGCGTAGCACCGCTCACCAGTATGTACATGTGGGGTGAAAACCATACCCGTTTTGTTGATGACTTCCGCCCTGAAGTACACGATTCAGACGGTCTATTGATGGCCGCATCAAATGGCGAGTGGATCTGGCGCCCGATCAGCAACCATCGTCAACTGCGTGTCTCCTCAATGATGGATGAAAATCCGCGCGGTTTTGGCTTACTGCAACGCGATCGCGATTTTGATCACTATATGGATATGGAATCCCGCTACGAGAAGCGCCCGAGCATGTGGATTATCCCCGAAGGTAACTGGGGCAAAGGCCGTGCAGAATTGGTGGAAATACCGAGCGACAGCGAAACCAACGATAACGTTGTCGCCTACTGGGTTCCGGCCAAGTCTATGAAGGCGGGCAGCAACGCCACCTTTAAATATCGCTTGCGCACCTTTGACGATCACTTGCCCGAAAACACCGGTGCCAAGGTCATCCGCACTCGTATCGGTTGGGGCGCCAACCCCGGCCAAGCCAATCCTCCTCCACTGAGCAAGCGCAAATTTGTAATTGATTTCCGCGGCGGAGAATTGGACAACCTCTCTGCCGATGCACCTCTAGTCGCCGAGATGCAAAAGAACTCGGGCACCATCAGTGAACTGGTAGTGCGTCAATTGCCAGATGGCCGCACCTGGCGCGCCTCCTTCAAGCTGGAGCCGGAAGGCAACAAAGTGGCTGATATGCGCGTTTTCCTGAAATTGCGCGATCAACGCCTGAGCGAAGTCTGGAGCTACGTCTGGTATCCGGATGCAATCTGATATGACCCACGAGTTTCGCGCCCCCGCTGACCTAACTGTTTTGCCTGCGGATGCCATACGCATCCCGGGCAAGTCGTTGCGCCGTTATGTGTATGTGATCCTGAGCGTGCTCACCGCTATTAGCGGCGTGTACATCATGTTCGATATCCTGCGCGCCAATGACCTGACCACCCTGGAAGCCGTTATTCTGGTGCTGTTCGGCATCAGTTTTACCTGGCTCGCCCTCGCATTCTGGAGCGGTTTGTTCGGATTTATTTTGCAGATGTTGCGCATCGATCCGCTCACGCTGAAATCCACCAAAGGCATGCTAGAGGACACATCGCCCATCAGCTGCCGCACTGCGGTGGTGATGCCAGTCTATAACGAAGATACTCACCGCGTAATCGCCGGTTTTGAGGCGACTTTGCGCTCGCTGGAAAAGACCGTAGAGATCGCCCACTTCGATTTCTTCCTGCTCAGTGACACCACCAACCTGACTATCGCCCAAGCTGAGCGCGATGCCTGGCAGCTGTTGCAGGAGCGCCTGGGTGACTTGGGCAAGCAGGCGTTTTATCGCCGCCGCGAGAAAAATATCGCGCGCAAAGTGGGTAACCTCGCCGAGTTCTGCCAGCGCTGGGGTGCGAACTACGAAAACATGATTGTGCTGGACGCCGACAGCATTATGGCGGGCGATTGCTTGCTGAAAATGGTGCGCGCCATGCAAGCCAATCCACGCACAGGCTTGATTCAAACCATTCCGATTCCCGTGCGCCAGACCACCTTCTTTGGCCGCTTTGTACAGTTTGCTGCGGTGCTCTACAGCCCAATGCTCGCGACTGGTCTCGCCTTTTGGCAGACAGACGCCGCCAACTATTGGGGCCACAATGCCATCATCCGCATGCGCGCCTTTATCGATCACTGCGGCCTACCGACGCTGCCCGGTAAGGCGCCTTTTGGGGGCGATATTCTCAGCCACGATTTTGTGGAAGCCGCCATGCTGCGCCGCGCCGGTTGGGATGTGTTTTTGCTTGCCGATCTGGAGGGCAGCTACGAAGAAGTGCCGTGCAATATTATCGATTACGCCAAACGCGATCGCCGCTGGGTGCAGGGCAATATCCAACACTTGGGCATTGTCGATACCAAGGATTTGCACCCCATTAACCGCATGCATTTTTTGTTGGGTGCTATCGCCTACATCACCTCATTAATCTGGCTGCTGATGCTGGTACTGAGTACTGCCGACGCTGTAGTGCGCGCGATCAACTCAAACGTCTATTTCACCGAGGTCTACCAGCTCTACCCCAACTGGCCGATTGCCAAAACCGAATTGATTGTGGCGCTGATCCTGCTCACTACCACCCTGTTGATGGGGCCAAAGTTGCTCGGCGTGATAGTGGCACTCACCCACAGACGCAAACAATTCGGCGGCGCGCGCGCGATTGTGAAAGGCACAATAATCGAGACTATTTTTGCGGTGCTGATCGCACCAATCATGATGGTTTATCACGCCTACTTTGTAATTTCTGTATTGCTCGGTTTCAAAGTAAATTGGGATTCGCAAGACCGCGAAGGCCGCTTATTACCCTGGGGCGAATGCTTCGCACGCACCTCCAAAATGACTACAGCAGCGCTTGCATGGGGATTTATGACCTACACCTATGCACCAATTTTCTTCTGGTGGTTATTGCCAGTATTAACCGGACTGGTACTGGCTGCACCCTTGGTGCGCTACTCCAGCAGCCTCGATTGGGGCCGGGGAACGCGCAACCACAAGATTTTTTTGAGCCCTGATGAGACCAGCGAAGACCCGGTGTTATCGCACTTGAATGAACTCTTAGCGGTCGAACATCCGCCACTGGCTGCACCCGCACCGATCCCGGCTTTACCAGCCGATAATTGGACGGATATGCCGCATCGCGCCATGGATGATTACGTGCCGGTAAAGCGCTAATGGATTGAAAACCTCCGCTTCGGCGGAGGTTTTTGTTCGCATCTTCGTCTACTGCCCAGCTCTGCTTCCAACAGGACCGCCACCGGCATGAAACCTTTGATCACATTGATCCTGGCCAGCGTGTCTATCGCTTATCCACTGCTGGTATATGCGGGCATCCAACATATTAGCCCTGCTATTTTCGCGCTGGTGCTTGCAACACTGGCCGTTGCCAAATTTGTTGTTGCACGCCTTCACGGCCAACAGGGCATGACAACAACCGAATGGGCGCTGCTGCTCATCACCCTTGCCTATAGTCTGGCGCTGGTAGTGGTCAACAACGAATTCTTGCTCAAGCTATATCCGGTGCTAATCAGCCTGTGCGTTGCTCTGCTTTTTGCTTTATCGCTGCGCGCACCGGAGAGTTTGATTGAACGCATGGCGCGCATGGCGGGAGAAACAATCACAGCGCGCGCAAAAGCCTATACCCGTGTTCTGACCGGCATATGGGCGCTGTTGCTCGTTGGCAATGCGCTGATTGCACTCTACCAGGCACTTTTCGCCAGTTTGAAAAGCTGGGCACTTTACAGCGGCCTACTCTCTTATGTTTTTTTCGGGCTGTTTTTCGCACTCGAATATACTTACCGCCGCTACTACATCAATAAATATCGCGACGAGACGCAATGACCGATTCATCAAACCTAACGCAGCTGCGCAGCCATTTTTCGTCTGCGCACTGGCCACGCATGAATGCCATCAGCAGCAGCGAACACCGCTGTGTTATCGATTTATTTATCGCGGCTGATATGCATTGGTTGCAAGGGCATTTCCCAGAGCAGCCAGTTGTTGCCGGTGTAGTGCAAACTCACTGGGCAGGGGAACTCGCCAAATACCTGTTTGCGACCAGCGATGAGTGTATTCGCATCGACAATTTAAAATTCCAGCAGGTCATGTTGCCCGGTCAATCCCTACAATTGACGCTGGATTATTCCGGCGGTGCAACAACCGCAGTGAAATTTCGCTACAGCCACGAGGAAACCCTGTTTTCCGAAGGCAAACTCGTTTTTAACACACCGGCAGCCGGCAGCGACTTATGAGTTATTGTTTATTAATTCCCCACTACAACCACGAGCGCCAATTCCTAGCCTTTTTGCCGCAACTGATTGCAACCGGTTTGCCGCTGGTGGTGGTGGATGACGGCAGCAATGACCATAGCCGTGCGCAAGTGGCAGCAGCCGTGGCGCAGTATGCCAATGCTCACTTTTTTGCATTGCAGCGCAATCGCGGTAAGGGTGGCGCACTTAAGGCGGGATTTTATTTTGCACGCAGCTTGGGTTTTACCCACGCCATTCAAATCGATGCTGACGGCCAACATGACATTCAGGACATTGCCGGTTTTGTGCAGCGATCCCAAGCGCAGCCAGAGGCGATAATTTGCGGCAAACCGGTGTTTGATGCGTCAGCGCCCAAGGCGCGAGTTTACGGGCGCAAAGTGACAGACTTTTGGGTTGCACTGGAAACGCTCTCATTGCGCATCAAAGATGGTTTATGTGGCTTTCGTGTTTATCCGCTCACGCAAATTGAAAATGTGCTCGACCAGTATTTCATCGGCAATCGTATGGATTTTGATACCGAGTTGTTAGTTAAGGCAGTCTGGCTTAACACCGCACTGGTGTTTATCGAGACCAAAGTGATCTACCCGGAACACAATGTGTCGCACTTCAATTACCTGAGCGACAATCTGCTGCTGATTAGATTACATGCCCGCTTAATGCTGGGCATGCTGGTACGCCTGCCAATGTTGTTATGGCAGCGTTTGCGAGGCAGATGATGAGCGATCCGCGCACAGAAAAAAACGCTCACTGGTCCACTCTGCAAGAGTCGGGCACCATTCGAGGCATTATGTTTTTGCTATGGCTGCAACGCCTGTTTGGACGCGGTTTTTTTAATATCCTGCTCTACCCGATCATGGTGTATTTTTTTCTGCTTAATCGCCGCGCGCGCAAAGCGTCGCTGGATTTTTTGCAAACCCATGCGCGCCAGTATCCGAATTATTGGCAGGGCAAAACACCGAACTACAGCGATGTGTTTCGCCATATGTATTCCTTTGGTCAATGTATTCTGGATAAGCTCCTGGCATGGAGTATCCCCATGCATGAACAGGATTTTGAAATCGCCAACGAACCTCTGCTCGCTGATTTTATGGCCAAAACACAGGGCCAATTAATTATCGGCTCCCACCTCGGCAATCTGGAATACTGCCGTGGCTTTGTTCAACGCTACAAAGCCAAAACTATTAACGCGCTGGTGTACGATCAACACTCAGCAAATTTTGTCGCGGCGATGCAGAAAATTAATCCGGCCTCGCGCATTCATATTTATCAAGTAAATGAATTAGACATTCCCCTTATTTTGCAACTCAAAGCCAAAATTGATAATGGCGAGTGGCTCTTTATCGCCGGCGATCGTATTCCCCTCAGCGGAGAAGCGCGCACCGTGACGGTGGATTTTTTAGGCCGACAGGCGCAGCTGCCTATTGGCCCCTACATGCTCGCCAAAGTATTGCAATGCGAAGTGCAGTTGATGTTTTCCTATCGTAATGCCAAGAAAATTTATTTCGAGTTGGTGCCCTTTGCGCCTCAAGTAAAACTGCCGCGCGACGATGGCGGCGCACAACTGCGCGCTTACGCACAACAATATGCGCAGGCGCTGGAGCAGCAAGCTGCCCGCGCTCCACTGCAGTGGTTTAATTTTTATCCCTACTGGGCCAGCAGCCAACCGGCCGCCGAATCACGGATAACAGAAAAATCTGGGGCTACCGCAAATGATTGATTCACGCATTTACGATTTAATTCCCCACCGCGAACCCATGCTGTTACTCAATCGCGTTATTGAGTTGGGCCAGAATTTTTCCTGCGCTGAAATTGATATCAATGAGCAGTCATCATTTTTTATGGCAGGCAAAGGTGTGCCCAGTTGGATTGGTGTGGAATACATGGGGCAAACCGCCGCACTGATTGCCGGTTACCAATTGCAACAAGGCACGGTCGCGCCTCACTTGGGATTGCTGTTGGGCACGCGCAAATACGAAGCGCGAGTCCCCTATTTTCGCGCGGGTGATTTACTGCAAGTGCGCTGCACTGAAGTGGCCGTAGTGGGCGATAGCCTCGCCAATTTTCAATGCGAGATTATCAATCTGCGCGATCAACACCTCTGTGCATCGGCAAAATTGTCCGTCTTTCGCAAACCGCTGATAACCCCTTCAGACGAGCATCAACAATCATTGGAAGCATCAATTACAGGAGCAAGCGCGTGACAAGACGTGTCGCAATAACCGGCGCCGGTGCCATTTCTGCACTGGGTAACGAGTGGAAAACGATTCGCGAAAATTTGCTGCAATTAAAAAATCGCGTGCGCTATATGCACGAGTGGGATCAATACCCGGAATTGCAAACGCGCCTTGCATCGCCCGTGGATGATTTTGTGTTACCCGCGCATTACACCATGAAAAAAAAGCGCGGCATGGGGCGCGTTGCACAGATGGCGGTAGCCGCCACCGAACAGGCATTAATTCACGCAGGATTATTTAAGGACCCGATTATCAGCAGCGACGCCACGGGAGTCGCCTATGGTTCTGCCACCGGCAGCAGTGATGCCGCGATGGAATTTTTTGGGCTGCTCGAACACAAATCCATGGCGAAATTAAACGGCACAACCTATTTGCGCATGATGAGCCATTCGGCCGCCGTCAATATCAGTGTGCTCTTCGGCACTTGCGGGCGAATGTACACAACCAGCAGCGCATGCACTGCCGGCAGCCAAGGTATCGGCTTTGCCTATGAGGCCATTCGCAGCGGCCAGCAAACGATTATGATCGCGGGCGGCGCTGAAGAACTTTGCCCAACACAGGCTGCTGTCTTCGATACGGTTTACTCCGCAAGCGTAAAAAATACCACACCGGAATTGTCGCCACGCGCCTTTGATCCGCAGCGCGATGGATTGGTATTAGGTGAAGGCGCATGTACCTTGATTTTGGAAGATTGGGAACACGCCGTTGCGCGCGGCGCCAGAATTCTTGCCGAAGTGATTGGCTTTGCCACCAACTGCGATGGCAACCACCTGGTGCGCCCAAATCAGGTAACCATGGCAAAAGTGATGCAAAAAAGCTTGCTCGATGCGCAATTAAACCCAGAACAAATTGATTATATTTCCGGCCATGGCACTGCAACGCTACACGGCGATATTGCGGAATCGCTTGCAACGCAGGAAGTGATGGGCAGCAACATTCCCTTCAGCAGTTTAAAAAGTTACATCGGCCACAGCCTCGGCGCATGCGGTTCGTTGGAAGCCTGGCTGGGAATAGAAATGATGAATGAAAACTGGTTCTCACCCAATTTAAATTTGGCTGAGGTGGACGAAAATTGTGGCCAGTTAGATTACATTCGCAATGAAGTGCGCGAATTACACGCACAGTATTTCATGAGCAATAATTTTGCGTTTGGCGGAATCAATACATCATTGATTTTTAAGCGGGTGTAACAGCGCCCCCTTTTTTCAAAGGGGGATTCACTCTTAACACATTCCGCCATTCACACTGATCACCTGCCGCGTAATATAACCCGCCGCGTCCGAGACCAAAAAACTCACGGTAGCGGCTATATCATCCACTTTACCGAAGCGCTGCATCGGAACTAATTTCATTGCTTCGTCGTGATAAATGCCTTCGATCATATCGGTTTCAATTACACCGGGGGCGACACAATTAACGGTGATATTGCGTTTGGCCAATTCAATTGCCAAGGCTTTGGTTGCACCGATGATACCCGCTTTGGCTGCGCTGTAATTGGTTTGGCCGCGGTTGCCGATTACACCCGACACTGACGAGAGGGTGACAATACGGCCACCTGAGCGCAGGCGAATCATCGGCATTACCAGTGGATACAACACGTTGTAAAACGCATCCAAATTGGTGTGAATGACCGAGTCCCATTGTTCGCCAGTGAGCGCTGGAAAGGCGTTGTCTGCGGCTATGCCCGCATTACACACCACACCATAAAAAGCGCCCTTGGCTTCAATATCGGCCACCAGAGTTTCACTGACTTTTTCGCGTTCGCACACATCAAACTGAATCAAGCTGGCGCTGCCGCCGTTGGCAATGATCTGCGCAACCACCGCCTCTGCCTCAGTTTTTCCCGAGCGATAGTGCACGCACACATCAAAACCATCGGCGCCCAGTTTTAATGCGCACGCCTTGCCAATACCGCGACTGGCACCGGTTACTAAAATACGTTTTTTGTTCACAGGCTTTCTCCTGACACAGATATTCCAATGATTATTTCTTGGACCAGTGACGGCTGGCGAGCAGCACAGCGCCAATCAAGTTAAAACAACTGCCGATAAATAATGCGATACCAAAAGCACTTACGGCAGGCAAAATACTTAAGCCCAACAAACCAAACGATAAAAGATTGGTAGTGGATGAGATGGCGACTGCCGACAAGGTCTCGACCGAATTTTCGGTCATTTCTGCGATGAAAATGACATAGTCCATGCCCAAGCCCACCACTAAAAATAATGCCATCACATGAAACAAAGTAAGCGGCACATTGAACAGCGCCAGCAACACAAAACTGGCGCAGACCGCAAATACCGGTATCGCAATCAGCTGCAGCATTTTTTTCCAGTGATAACGGGTAAGTAATAGTACCGACATTAACACCAACGCGAGCACCAGCAACTCCATGGAAGAGCGGCGCAGTGTCTGCATGGACATTTCTGAATCTTGCATGGCGCTGAAAAAGCGCACACCTTCAATCGATTCGATTTTTGCGGCTAATTCCTGTGTATTCGTCCCTTTGGGAATTAATAGAAATGCGTGAATGTCGCCCTCTGCCGCAAACCAAAGCGGAGGTAATCCTGCTTGTGCATTGTTAAAAAAATCTGCCGGATTCAGCAGTTGATTTTTCTGCGATGAGTAGGCTGCCACTAGCGCAGCCGAATCTATTTCCGTGAGTTGCTGTTGGGCTAAAAATGTTTTAGCTAAACCTGCTTCACCATAGAGCAGCTGATTCAATTGATAAAATTGTTGCTGCTCTTGTGGCGATGGAAAAAAATTCTGCACGCCCAATAGCCGCTGCCCCAACTCACCGGCACCTGCTTGCAGCGCATAGATGCGGTCATAAATTTGCTGTGCGGACTTGCCCTCTACCACCACAAAACTGGCGGGCTCATGGCTGGCGACCCATTCACTCACTTGTTTTTCTTGTGCCAATAAGTGTTCATTAGCAGCAAAAAAACTGCGCGGGCTATCGCTCACTGGCAAATCAAACCCCTTCGCGGCAAAGCCAGCCAGCAGCAATAATACTCCCGCTGGCACTATGGCTCGTGCAGGAATTTTTCCTGCCATATGCAAGCAGCGCAAAATAATTTTTTGCAAACCTGAATCGTAAACCTTAATGCCTTTTGTCAGGTAATGCCCCAGCGCAATCACTATCAACCACGCATAAATCAAGCCCAATGCCGCGAAGATTGCCACCTGCCGCAAGGCAGCCAGACCCGACCATGCCAACGCGCTAAAGCCAATCACGCTGGTGAGTAGACTTAAAAACAACGCGCGATACAGCGGCAAGCGATTATCACTTTGTGGGTGATGCGCCTGGAAATAATAAAAATGCAGCGCGTAATCCACCACAACGCCAATCAGACTTGAACCAAATACCAACGTGAGCACGTGTATCGAACCAAACCAGAAGTGACATACACTGAAGGCGAATGCCAGGCCCATACCAATCGATAGCGCGGGCAAGACCAACGCACGCGGACCGCGAAATACCCACAGAATCAGCAGTAGCACGCCGATCATGGAGCCGGTACTGATAGTATCAATATCGGCCCGCGCTGATTGCGCCGCGTCTGCTGCAAAAAATAAAATTCCCGATCGGAGAATTTCTACATCGGGATACTGGACGTTAAGCCGTGCAATTAATTGGTTGATGCTAAGGAGCGCCGCATCCTGTTGATTCATCTCCAATGCATCGCTACCGATTTGCAAGAGATGCGCGGCAATAAATAATTCTTCATCACCGCGTTTAACGGTTTGTCTTTCATCGCTTGATCTGAGCGCCAAACGATCCAACAGCCCCACTGCATATTCATTGGCAAAACCCAGTGGATCTTGCGCAACCGGGATTAAACGCAGCAGACCGCCATTGCCATACAGATTGGTTTCTCCGAGGCGCAAAATATCCGTGGGATTTTGCTGTGCCAGCGCAACCTGGGCTTGTGCGCCGAGAATATGGAAAGCATGTTGTTTGAGTTGCGCAGCATAGGCATCGACCAGAGCAGATTGATCGACATAGTGAAGGTTCGCGGTGTCGTCTTCGATCATCTCTCGCAGCTGCTCGCTGGCATCGGCAAGACGATCTTCATCGGGGTGGATCAACACCAGCACAAATTTTTGCGCGGCATCGGCCGACATTTTATTGAGCGCCTGATTGACTGCAGCATCGACGTTGAAGGAAGGAGAAAGGCTGCGCAAATTCGTATCTATGTGCAACCCAGTGCGACTAATGGCAAATACACAAACAAGAGCGACCAGCGTGAGAAACACCAGAGCAGCTGTACACCAACGGCGATAAAGTTGCTGCGTCATAACGCACTCGCTATAGAAAAGAAATCAGGGTGCCAACAACTGCTGACAGGCAGATGCAGCAACGCCAGTCAATTGCGTGCATTGATTGGCCGTGAGCGCGGGCAAGGTTTGCAATTCATAAACCCGGATCGCTGTGTATTCTTCGCCTTGATGCTGCATACGAATACTGACATCTGCATCTGTCCGCGCGATATCAATTGCGCGCAAAAATTTTTCCATTCGCTTTTTACGCGGCGTCAAACGGATACCGGATTCCGTTGCTGTGATCACAAAGTTTTTTTCCAGATAGACACTATCGCCACCCAAGAGGTGATTCAGCATCTGCCCGAGATGACGCTGCAATGTACCCGACAGCTTTTGTATGCTGCCGTCAGCTTTTATCAATTGCGTGGTGCCTTGCAACCTGTACACGAGAGTTTCGTTAAGCGGCGCCGCCGTATGCCAGAGCAAACCCTTATCGCAGGCAAATGCAAAACTGCCTTGGGTCTGCAGCAATTTCGTGAGCCCGGCCAGATTTTTCTCTTGCTGGTAGCGACCGGTTTGATAACAACTTTCCGGTAAGTAATTTTGTAAAAGCGCTGTCGCGGTTGCGCCATTTTCTGCAGCCTTGACGCAAGCGCTGTGTAAGCCGATCAACAGCAGGCCGATAATAGCGGGGGACAAAATGGTGTTTATGGATGCGCGTATCACTGGCATTCCACCAACAGGAGTTGTACTTTTTCGAGTAGCTGGTCAGGGCAGCCGATGCGCAATAATTTTGTCTGGGCATCAACTGCTGCTTGCACTGTGTGGGCTTTGCTCAACACAGCACCAGTAAGCGCATCGCGAATTACATAGTGAATTTTCAGGCGATATTCCCACTCGATCAAACTCGCCGTGACTACCAGTTGCTGCTCAAAGACTAACGGCTGGATGTATTTGATTTGCATGTCCACAATCGGAAACATAAACCCCGAAGCTTTCATATCGGTGTAGTTGTAACCGAGCTTATCCAACAAATTGCAGCGCGCCACTTCCAGATATTTGCAGTAGTGCCCGTGCCAGACGATGTTCATCGAATCCACATCAAAAAACGGCACAATGATGGCGGTATCCACACTGAGCACTGCGTTTGGCTCGCGACGGCGCTGCATTAGTTGGCTGCCTGATCCTGGCTTAAAAACGCGAGAACTGCCTCAATCAAATCAGCAATGGTTTTGACTTGATGGAAATTTTCCAGAGTAATTTTTTTGGCGGTGATGGATTTTAATTCAATCATCAAATTCACCGCGTCGATGCTGTCGATGTCCAGATCTTCGCGCAGGCGCGCAGCGAGAGAGATGGAGTCAGGCTCTACATCAAATTGTTCTTGTAGTATCACGGTGATACGGGCCAGGAGGCTTTCACGGGTATGGATCATAGTGGGAATCTTTTGCTAATTCTTTTTAAGGTGGCGCGCCGGGCGCGACCGGCGCGGGATTATACAAGCTTTAGCGCTGCTTCTGCAGTTCATCGCGCAAGCGCGCGTGCAAGCATGCGGTGAGAGAACGCGCTTGCAGGCCGGGCGGCTGGGTTCTGTCCACCAGAGCCTCCAGCCTCATCAGCGGCAACACACGCAACACAAAATGCGGCGCGCGCGCGGGGATGTGATACCAAGGCTCACCTTTGCGCAACGTCAGAGGCTGGCAGTCAATCATCACTGGCAGGAGCGGGCAATTTGCGGCAAGCGCGATATTGGCAGCGCCGCGCTTGAGGGTCAGTGTATCGCCCTGAGTGCGCGTACCCTCAGGGAAAATCATCAGGGTCTCACCGGTACGCAGGGCGGCAGCGGCTTTCTCCACCAACTCCACCCCCACCTCATCATTGGGAATATAACCGGCGAGGGACACTATCCAACAGGTAACAGGATTGTGTGCCATAGCGGCCTTTACAATAAAAGTCGCATTAGGCATCACCGCCATCAACAGCACCGCATCCAACAACGTGGGATGATTGGCGACGACCAAAACACCCGGCTGTTTGAGCGCGTCAACGCCGTCGAACTCAATAGTAAACAACCCCAAGCCGCGCATGATGCGCACATAAAGCCACACCCAACGCTGGATGGAGTGGCGCGCCAACTGGCGCCGACGCGCCTCGGACCAGGGCAACAGCCGGATCAGCGGCGCCAACAAGAGCGCCAATAACAGTGCACCCACGCCAAACAGCGCAAAGGAAAACGCGGTAGCCAGCAGGCGCCAACAGCGATTGATCTGGCTCATAGCCGGGGTGAAGCCAAGGCTTCAACCTCTACCAGCAGTTGGCTGCGGCAGATATCCGCGTGAATAAAGTTCACTACCAATGCTGGCAGGCGCGCCGCGAAAAAAGCGCGTGCAACCGCCAGATCTTGTGGGCGGCGAAGATAGACTCGCACGCCGCTCAGCTCGCTATCGGCCTGCCCCACATGCATCAGTAGGTGCTTGATATTGTCGAGTGTAATCGTCAACTGCTGCTCCAGATCGCCCACTCCCTGAGTGTTATGACCAATGATGCTGGCAGTACCGGAAATAAACACCTGCTCCCTGCTGCGCAGTGCAAGGCTGGTAGCACGGGCAAAGCTGGGGCTGGTGGGACCGTATTCACGCGGGTATTGATAAGCCGGTTGCTGACGTGGATTTTCGTGATGCACACCGGAATTGCGCCCGGCCAGCAGGTAAATCACCGCACCCTTGGTGTGATGCCCGAGCGCCGAAGCAGCGGGATACTCCTGGGGTGCCACATGGTAGTCATCAAACGCGCGCTGGCGCCCCACGCAGAATTTTTTGTACTCCTCTCGGTCGCCAACGCCGTTGTTGATATCGGGCATGAAGTTCCAGATGCGGAAGGGATAAGGAAAGCCCTTGGCTTGGATTACACGGAACAACCGGCCGTAGGCCACTTCGGTAGCGGCCTCTATATCGCTGCAATCTTCAGGGGCAATCCAGGTGGCGACGCAGAGAACATCCTCGATCAAACTCCACTGGCAGTGTTCATCAGTGCCGCGCTCGGCGATGGAATCGCCGTAGCGAATAACTTCCCAGGGTTTATCGCACAGCGACGGCATACCAAGCGGAATAACGCCGGGTTGCGCCATTGCCGCGCAACTGTCGCCAAAGTTCACCAAAGCCAGAACACCGGGCTGGGCAAGCAGGTGGGCAGTGTCAGGCACCGCACTGGCGGGTAAATATTCCTGGCGAAGCATTGGCATAGCAGTGTCTTATCGTGAGGGCTGAGTGACGTGAAAGGCCGCGAGTTTACCCAAAAACACCCGCCACGTTAAGGTAAGTCTCGGGCGTGTCGGGTGATTTTGGTGCACAAAGCCGTTAAACTGCGCGGCTTTTCATCGACGATTGGTCAATAACGCTAATCCATCACAATAACTCCGAGGTACCTATGTCTGCGCAAACCGCCGCCCAATTGGAAATGGCCGAATTATTGGTAGAAGCACTGAATCTGGAAGATATAGCGGCAAGTGAGATAGCACCGGACGAATCCTTGTTTGGCGACGGGCTTGGATTGGACTCGATTGATGCATTGGAAATCGCCCTGGCCATCTCGCAAAAGTACGGCGTGCAAATGCAAGCTGACGACGAACGCACCCGCAAAGCCTTTGCCACCCTCGCCTCGCTGACCGAATTTGTCCAGAATAATAACGGCAAGTAAGCGCTAAGGGATTCGCCATGCGCACTGCCGAGCTGGAATACCTGCCGCTGCTGGAACGCCGTGGCGATGATTGCGTTGCCCGTGTCAGCACCTTGCTGCCAGCGTTGGGAGTGCAACCGGTGGCCGTCCGTGTGGATGAGTTTATCGGGCAGGTTAAGCGCCTCGCGGCGCACTTGCCGGAAGCGGGTTACACCATCAATCTCTGCGATAACCGCTACTTGTTTACCCTCGGTTTCTGCGCCGCATTGGTGCGCGGGCAAACCAACCTGCTACCGCAGAACCGCGCTCCCGCCACCCAGGCGCTGCTGCGCGAGCAATATCCTGACAGCTATGTGCTGCACGATGGACTGGATAACCTGATCGCCCCCTGCCCAGCGTTCAATCTGAATCAGATAGATTTGCGCGGCGAACCCGAGTGCGATGTTCCGCAAATTCCCGCCAGCCAGCTAGCCGCCATCGCCTTTACTTCCGGCTCCACTGGCCAGCCCAAAGGCAATCCCAAGCCTTGGCATACCTTTGTCACCAGCAGCCGGATGAACGCACAGGAAATGCTCGGCAGCGATTATCGCGATACGCTGCGTTTTGCCTTGGCGACCGTGCCCGCCCAACATATGTGGGGGTTGGAGACGTCGCTCCTGCTGCCGCTGTTTGCACGCCTGTGCATCAGCGATCAGCGCCCACTATTTCCAATGGATGTCGCCAACGCCCTGCAACAATTGCCTGCACCGCGCTTGCTGATCAGTACACCGGTGCATCTGCGCGCATTGGTATCCAGTGGCGTGGACATGCCGGAAGCGGCGCAATTGCTCTGCGCCACCGCGCCCTTATCCACTGAGCTGGCGAGGGCGACTGAAGACTGCTTTGGCGGCGATCTGATTGAGGTTTACGGTTGCAGCGAAGTCGGTTCCATGGCGCGCCGCCGCACGGCGCAAGGCGATGTGTGGCAGCTATTTGAAGGATTGGAGTTTGCTGAGGAATTAACAGTGATTCGCGGCAGTCACTTGCCACAGCAACAACCGGTGCAAGATCGCATCGAGACCCGCGATGGCCGCGCCTTTCGCCTGCTCGGGCGCGGCGACGATATGATTGAAATCGCCGGTAAACGCGGCTCGGTGCAGGAAATGAACAAACTCTTATTGGCCACACCGGGCGTGGTGGATGGTGTGGTATTTATGCCCGAGCCAGGCCAGCAAGCCATCACCCGGCCAGTGGCATTGGTGGTGGGTAAAGACATCACCAAACAACAACTCAGCGCTCGTTTTGCTGAGCATTTAGACCCGGTGTTTATGCCGCGCCCGCTATTACTGGTGGATGCCCTGCCACGCGAGGATAACGGTAAATTACCGCGTACGAAGTTGCTAGCGTTTTACCAGCAGCTGCGCAGTTAATAGCCTCACTCCAGAATTTTCAGCCGCCATTCCCTAATATCTTCAACCGATAGTCACCCAACAACTCGCGCTCGGCAGCGCTAATGTCAAGACTGGGCATTTCCCCCAACATATCCCGCACCGCTTCGGCCACTTGTTCGACTTGCGCCATATTACGCGCCAGCTCGTCGGCGAGCGGGAGCTTGGGGTCTTCCATCAATACCTTGTTAAAAAATTGCAGGCAGGGAATTTGGTATTGATCCATAAACACCCCGCGATTGGGCAGCTGCAAGCGGCGCTCGGCGCGTTGGCGGAACAGGGCTTGGATCGATTGGTTCAGTTGCTGCGCCTTGTGCAACTCGCCTGCAAGTGGGCGAATGCGTTCGAAGTCGCAGAGGGCACTGCGGAAATACAGCAGCGAGAGCACGCCCCAGTAGTAGCTGTAATCCCACAGGAGTTTTAAGCCCATCATCACCCGGTCACCAAAACCACCGTATTGACCAGTGTAGAGCGACAAGGTGTTTTGATAGATGGACCGCAGCAGGCGCTCATAGACAACTGCTTGCACGCGGATGTCCTGCCCACGCCGCTCGGCGGTGATCAGCGAACAAATAAAGCCATTGGCGAAGGCAATAAAATCGCTACCCGGTGAATAAAACGGATCGGCAAAAACACCGGCTTCGCCTGCCACCGCCCAACGCTGGTCGCTAAACAGTTGTTTGCAGTCGTAGGAATAATCCTGTAGCACCACAAAATCGAGGAACCTGGCATCGCCAATCGCTGCTGCACAGCGCGGTTGATGCTGCGCCAGCCAAGTCATAGCGGAGGTTTGGTCGCTAATTGCAGCAGCATCAAAGGCTATATTGTCCATCACAATGCCGATACTGGTCACACCCGAGGCGAGCGGGATAATCCACACCCAGTAACCCGGCCCGACCAAATGGTTGGTGCTTAGCCAGCGACGCCCTTCCGGCATACAGCGGGCGTGCCATTCGGGGCTGGCGCACCAGTCGTCCAGGGTGATTTTTCGGTCTACCCGAAACCAGATAGCGTTGGATTTATGTTCGTTTTTAGCGGCGAGATTCAGATGGTTTTTCAACAAACCGGCGCGCCCGGCAGTATCGACCATCCAGTTGCCGATTAGGGTTTGCTCGCCGCCGGCGGTGCGAATCACCAGTTGTTTGTCCTGCGCTGAACCAGTTTCAGCCTTGATGTCCAGCTGCAGGATATCGGCATTGTCGATCAGGCTGACGCCAAGTTCGCGCACCTCATCGGCAATGTGATTTTCGATATCGCCACGGTCGATTTGGTAGGTAGGAATACCAAAGGTTTGGCTGGCGCCCAGCTCGTCCTGTTGGGCAAAGTCATCGGCTGGCGCACCAAAGAAGATACGGATACCGAACTTTTTGAGGTGATTGGCTTTTAGGTGCTGCATCAGTCCCAAGTGATGCGATAGGTAGTGCGAACCAATTTCCACCGTGGATTCGCCGACTTTGGCAATCGCGCGCGGGCGCGGAAAGCCCTGCTTTTCCACCACGACTATGGCCAATTCGGGATTCGCCTGTTTTAGCTGCTTGGCCAGGCCCAAACCGGCCAGACCGCCGCCGGCAATAATCACGTCCCAATAAGACAGGTTTTGAATCATCACCTAAAAACTCACATCAATATTAAGCACGCGTGCTGGGCTAATTGTAAAACTGCTCTGCCCCGTCTTTTTTGCGGCCAGTTGTTGCAGCAGCCCCAGCACTTTAGCGGCAGGGTTATCGCGGTACAAATTGCCCAACAGCTCATGGGGGAACACAGGAGCAGTTGGTGTTGCGGCGGAATCATCACCCATGGTCAAGCGCGCTACAGGAGAGGCTGCCGAGCCAGCAGGCACAACCAGCAGCGCGGCTGCAAAGCTATGTTCGCAGGCGAAAATCTGGCGATAGGCATCATGGGCGGCGGTATCAAACAGGGTTATCAACACGGGCTCCTGATGCTGCTGACACTGGATAATCGCTTCCAGCAGCGACAACCCGGCGGTATTTTGATAGGCCGCAATGGAGTTGGCGGATTTCATACAGCCAGTACTGATCGTCCAGTAGCCCGCCGCAGCGTTGTGTACCGAATTGTGGAATTTCGTCGGCGATAACTGCTTTTCGGCGGTGGTGAGCACCCGACACATATAGTCGGTAATCTCGGTATCGCCCAAACCGGAGCCAAATACGCAGGCCACATCGCTGGATGCCAAACCGGATTGTTGCAAAGCCTGCCAGCTCACTTCAACAGCGGCGCGCACCGGTAGCGGCGCACGACGGCGTTCGTTAGCGGGGATAATTTCTGGTTTAGGCACTTGGGTTGCCCACTGTAAATCATCGCCAATCGCTGGATTGGCAAACAGCGCCTGCAGCTCAGGCCAATTATTGAACGCTGGCCCCCAAGCGCCAATGCTAACCAAGTCCACGGTCATTTTTGCCTGGCTCATGCTTGCACCCCAATACGGCTAAAAATCAGACAAGCGTTGTTACCCCCAAACCCGAAAGAGTTACTCATCACATGGGTTAAGTCTGCCGTTTGATTTGCAGCTGTCATCTTGATTGCTATCTCGGGGTCAACCTTTGCAAGGTTCAGCGTACCCGGAACTACGCCGGACGATAGCGCCTCCAGCGCAAAAATGGATTCGAGGATTCCTGCAGCGCCCAGCGTGTGTCCCGTCCAGCCTTTGGTGGAACTGACCAGCGTGGACGCAGGAAACATGGTGCCAACCAGATTGCCTTCAATATGGTCATTGGCGCGGCTGGCGGTGCCATGCAGGTTGATGTAGTCGATTTGCGCCGGTGCCAAACCCGCCTGTTCCAGCGCCTGCTCAATTGCCAAACGTGCGCCCTCGCCTTCAGGATGCGGGTGGGACATATGGTGCGCATCCGAGCTTTCGCCGTAACCACTCAGGTGGATACCCGTGTGCTCAATGCCTTGGGCATCATCGCCACGCACCAGCAGCGCAAATCCGGCTGCCTCACCCAAATTGATCCCATCGCGCGCGCCATCAAAGGGGCGACAGGGGGATTCGGACACCAACTGCAGGGAATGGAAACCGTAAAGCACGCTCTGGCAGAGGGTATCGGCACCGCCGACCAAGACCGCATCCACAATATCGGTGCGCAACCAGCGGGCAGCGGTTGCAAAGACTTTCGCGGAGGAGGAACAAGCGGTATTGACCGTCATATTGGGACCATCCAACCCCAGTAACTCAGCAACGAACAAGCCCGGTGCGTGCGGATTCAATACCTGCTCTTGCAGGAATTGAGGCGGCAACTGGCCTAGCCCATCCAAATGGCGATACGCCTCTTCCGAGCGGTCGATACTGGAGGTGCTGGATCCCATCACCACACCGATGCGCGCTGAACCAAAACGTTCAACCAGTTTAGCGAGCGACTGTTGCAACGAGCCTTGCTGTAAACCCAGGGCGATGAGTGCATTATTGCGGCTCTGCCACTGCGCTAACACCGGTGTAAAAACATACTCATCAATGGCGGCGACGCGACCAATCCAGGTCGGTAGATCACAGCCGGGGAAATCGTTGGCACGCAAGCCGGAGCGCTGGTCGGCGAGGGCGGCGCGAATCTCATCCATACCCGCGCCAGCGGCGCAGGTCGCGTCATAATCGACAATCATTATCTGGTCTCGAGACACAAGTCACTCTCTTGTTGGCAATAGAAAAACGAGGATGGGATCAACACAAAGCGCCCATCGAAAAAAATTCGGGATTATAGAGAGCAAGGCGTAAACCGTCATCCCTACGGATGACGGTTTACGCCGGATCAATGGAGACAGGATTAGAACCAGAAGGACAGGTAAAAGCGAATTACGTCGGCCTGCAAACTGTAGAGCGGCTCTTCACCGGCAGCATATTCAGTAGGCGATACACGCGCATCACGGAAGTCATCGTAGTCGATATCGAATTTATCCCAGTTAAGATTAACCGTACTTTTTTCAAACCAGGGAATCACTCCTGCCGGAACTTTATAGGTTACTCCCAAGCCAATCGTAGTCGATGAAAACGGGCTTAACTCTTTATCGCGTGCCAAAAAGTTTTGCGCATCGCGATAAGGAAATAAATCCGAGTAAAAATCGGCGCCCGTTTGTTTATACATCCGATATTTAACTTCAAATAGCCATTGCTCGCGATAAGGGTGTAAATAGCGCAATTCAAAGTTATCCGCATCAATACCCCAGCTATCGGAAAATTGGCGCACTTCAGCTCGTATTGACGCGCGATAGGGCAAGTAATATATCGCTCGCAAACCGAATGCATCGCTATTGCGTGTATGTGGATAAAGTTCTGATTGATAGAGATACCCCCCCGTGCCACTTAAATAGCGCACCGAGCGGTAGGGGTTATTCAAGCAACTTTCATCCTGAGTGAGATCAAGACATTGATCGCTGACACTGTCAAAACTGAACGAAGCCAATAAATTTTTTGTCACAATTTGCGAAGCATTGACACTGTATTTCCGCCGCTCCAAGTTGCGTTCATAAGTTGGGTCAGTATTTTGGCCAACAACATCTTCACCAAAACTAACGCCAAAACCGAGCGTAGTTAAATCGCCAAAAAAACTCTGGTCGATACCAAAGGTGTAAGTCGATGCATCGTAATCATTTTCTTTACTACTGGTATAACCCAAACTTATCGTGGAGCGATCAATCAGGTATTGACCGCTAATGCCATTTTCTTTGCGCTCTTCACTGTAGGGGCTGGCAGTAGCTTGCACGTCAATCGATGCACTGCTCACCATATCCACATAATAATTCGCAGCAACCGATACCGATGCACCAAGATTTTTGCGCACTAAAATTGAAGGGCCATTAATTTCCGCACCGCCACCATCGTAACCGTGATAAAGCACATCAATGCGCTCATCAGGCAAAACCGCGGCCTGTAAAAAACTACTCGCCAGCGTCAACACCAATAACAGTAAACGGTTAATTACAACCACAGCCACCTCCCGATGCACCATCGCCACCGCGCGCCGCTTCGCGTGCATCGTAGACGTGATGCAAGTAAGAATCGGCGATGGGGTTGCGTTCAAAGCTCATGATTTCATCGGCGATTTTTTGCCGTTCATAAGGTTTTACCCAAGGCTTGATGGGACTACAGGCGGCGATGCTAAACAGCAGCACAATAAAAAGCAGGCGGCGAAGTATCATTCTTTGATCAGCTCGCGGATTTGGTCGCGGTATTTGTTTTCATCACCCGCTTTGTAACCGCGGTTGACGAAGCGGATCTCACCTTTTTTATCAATCACCACAGTAGTCGGCATAGCATCGACATTATACAAACTGCTGGCTTTACTTTCTGTGTCATACAGAATCGGAAAGCTCACGCCTAATTCTTTAATTAATTTTTTTGCATCGGTATTGTCCTCTTCTACATTTACACCGTAGAGCACAAAACCGGCTGCGCTGTAGCGCTTGGACATTTCATCCAGCAATGGCATTTCCTTGCGGCAAGGGCCACACCAGGACGCCCAGAAATTCAACATCACCACCTGCCCACGCTGCTCAGCCAAACGCACATTTTCACCGGTGCTGCTGGGCAGGGTGAAATCGGGCGCGGCGTCTGCGCTGGCGTTAACCGCGAAGAGGCCTGCAGCGAGCATTACCCCTAACCCCAGTATTTTTTTGGATACAAATTTTTGCAGTGACATATCACTAACTCCAACAATTAACGCTAGAAAAATAACGACAATCCCAAACGCGATTCGAGATTGGTAATGGTTTTACTTTCACCAAACAATTCATGTGTAAAGCTGTGGCCGCGCATACTTAAATCCAACGCCAACCAATCGGTAGTATAAAAACGCAGGCCGGCACCGAAATTGGTAGTGAAATAATCCTTCGCAGCAAAATCGGTATTGCCTGCACCGGCAACTATGTAGAAATGATTATTGAAGGTCCACTTGTCAGAAATAAAAACCTGTCCGTGCAAAAAATTGTAGCCGAGTGAAATATTGTAATAACTCAAATCGCGCTCATCATCGGTAAGCAACTCCACACCGCCACTCAATAACTCATAGCTGGTTTTTTCGGTTTTGCTCATACCGTAAGCCGCTTCAACAAAAAAGTCCTCCGTGATGTGGTAGGCAAATGTAATTCCCACTACATCGTTGGTACCGAAATCTTCAACACTAAGCAGCCCATAAAAGATGCCCATTTCAAAGTTTTCACTGTCCAGATCATCTTCTTTAATTGTACGGCGCTTGATATCGGGAGTAATGATTTGCTCCAACTCATCGTCATCACTGGAGCCGTCATCCTGCGCGTAAGCACTGCTGTTAATACCAGTTAAACCCAGTAGCAGTGCGCTTAGAAAAAGACGTTGAATCCAACTTTCCATTCATTAACCTCGTCATTGGTATTGCGGCTGGTGATTATGTAGTGATTGGTGTATTCCACCCGCAGAAAAAAACGGCCAGTAATATGGACGTAAGTGCCCAAACTGGCCTGCAATAAATTGTCTTCACGATCTTCCGTTTGCACCAGTGTTGAACTGGGATAGGTGTTGATAGTGCCACCACCGATACTTAAAAAAGGTGATGCGCGCAGCTCTGGAAATGGCTGGAATAAAATACCGCCGGCAATAATTTGGCTGTCAGAAAACTGCCCGGTATTTTCGGCGTAGCGCAACTCCGCAGATAAATTTTTGGTGAAGCGATACCCTATATTCATGGTCAGGCTATCGGCACCGGCAAAATCGCCATAAGCCGCCCCCATTTCAAACCGATCAACCAAATAATCAGCTTGTTTGCTATCAGGAAATTCTGGTTTGCTGCCATCAAGCGCGAGGGTGAATTCCATATCGTCGCGCTTGATCCAGCCGACAATGCCACGCCTGGTTTTAATTTTGATCCATTCAGTGCGGCTTTTTAACAGGGTGATAATTTCTTCGCGCTCGACTACATGGAAAATCGGATAGCCGCGCCCCGGGCCGGAGTAGACATTGATAAATGCCTCATCAACGCTGACCTGTAGTGGCTCTTGCGCAACAAACCAATTACTGAACCAACCCTGCGCCAGAACCGGTTGCCCCGCCAGCAGTAAACAACTCGCGAACAGACGCCCGATCAACGAAGAGATGCGCGAGTGTTTTTGTTGTTGTGATGCGCCGAAAATCGTCATTGAAAATCAATCTACCGAGTCAAAAGGATTGTTGTAATAAGCCGCGCGAATATCCAGCCATTCCGATAATAATTTCAGCTCGCTGTTATTGAGCCAGCCGCGATGATCGACAGTATCCGTTGCCGCATCAAAATTGGCAAAGCGATCAAAAATTCTGGCGCTGGCACGGGCGCCACCGGTGGACATGGAGGGCGACACACCAATCTGGCGGGTAAGGGGAATTGGATTGCCGTCGGCATCTAACACCAACACCAATTCCACTACGCCCAACTCATCGGTGACCTCCTGCTGCACAAAGGGACAATCCACTACACCTTCACAAGTGGGATTGCCGTCGACATCCAGAGTCACCACACACTCGGGAATCGCATCTTCATCTACGACAAATTCGCATACCGGAATATTGTCCGTGAGACCCGCCATATCATCGGTGAGGATCTGACGTAAATCTGCACTGAGCAACTCGCGATAAGCAGTCATATGATCATTGTTTAAATCTGATGGCTGATTGGTCAACTCTAGCTGACCTGCCGGAACCTGCACAAGCGCGTTACCATTGGCATCGGTAGTATTGCGACTATGACAGCCGATGCACTGGCGCTCGACGGCATCGACCATACGGCTGCGTTCCCAGAGCGGTTGGATATGGGTTTCGTAATTGATGATGACGCGGCACAGACTGCTCCAGCCATCCGGATCAACGCACGCTTCCGCTGTGGGAGCGTGAATTTGCGCGGGGTCTTCAGCGAGTGCGCTGTAACGATACTCAAAACTGGTATCTTTGGCGCGCACGGTTGTATCTGTCCACTCATCATTGAAGACAATATCCACACTCGGCTGACGCTGGGCAACGGGGGCACAGCTTGCAGGATTGCCAGGGGTTTCACAAAAGGTGGATCGGGTGGCAAATTCCGCCATAGTCTCGCCCATGCTGGGTGCAATGGGTGTACCTAAAGCGTCAAAGCGGATGGTATTGAGAAACTGTACGCCGCTAGTTGCCGCCCCTTGATTAAGCGCTACAGTTTCCGCACCGGCACGACCATGAGCCACATCATTCTGGTTGTTGTGGCAACCGTTGCATTCGCGCACTTCGCCTGGGCGCAGTTGTAACCAATTATTGTGCAAAGGGCTGATGCGACGACCATTGGCATCGAGGATTTCTATAGTAAAAGCGACATCAGCTGGCACTTTCACTTTCACCGAGCCATCCGGTTCGATGGGCGCATAGCCGAGAATCTCGCGCATCACCCCGCCACTCACACCAAAGGCAGTACCTTCAAAATCGAGTGTATCGTTGTCGGGCATGGAAACCGCTTTGATAAGGCGCAAAAAGCGTGCAGGCCGTTGGGCAGCCGGCGCTGCTGCCATAGCGGCAAGGTTCGCGGGGGCGTTATTAAAACCGTAGCGGCCGAAGACCCCATCGACGTCGTAAACACTGCGGATATGCAGCACCCCCACTGCCTCCTGCGCTAATTGGGTATCCACCTCAGAGCGAAAATAGGTCGGTGGAGTAATTTTTTCGAGCGAGACCGCATCGGTATACATCACGCCGGCTTTGGCCAGAACTACTGGTTGTTGAGTTTGTTGGGCAATGTTGTAAATCCAGATACCGTAAAAAGGCTCAGCCTCTTCAATATCGGGGATAGCAAGATTCGCTTCAGTACAAGGCAATAAACGCTCGGTCACCGGCTCTTGCAATCGGCATTGGCTCCAACTCACCAGCAGACGGTTAGTGCCATCGTACAACGGGTAGAGCGAGGCAAAACGTCCATGTGTCGAAATTTCGCCATCGCCCTCCCGGATATTCACCGGCAGTATAGAGATGCGCTCCTGTCCGGCCGCACTCATTCCCGTAGCGCCAGGTACTGGACGGTTGTTTTCACTAAAACCAGCGCCGTCAATGACCACCATATCGCCGCCAAGCAATGCGCCACTAGGCTTAAGGATGGCGGCGATTCGGCCATCGGGCATGGTATTGAGGTTAAATAGACGCGGCGTAGTCTGGGTATCATCGTCCGGACTTTCATTTAGGCTATTGTGGCCGTAATAAATCTGGCTGTTAGTGCCGTCTGGATTGACTGTATAGAGACTGAGATTGTTATTCCCTAGTCTGTCCCAGCGCATATAAAACACGCGACCATCAGGCAACAAGCCCGGCTGTATATCGTGGCTCTGGTTATAGGTGATTTGTTGTATATCAGTACCATCATCCTTCATGGTGTGCAGTACGTAAGCAGGTTCATTGCGGTCGCTATCAATACCGGCAATATACTGGGGCTTGCCGTCATCCAACAAAATCGCCTTACTGCGCGTCTGGCGCGTGGATGCAAAGAGGATGCGACCATCGGTGAGATAGCGAGGAGAAATATCTTGCCCTGCTTCAGCGACTATATCGGCGCTGATAATCCGGCGCAGAACTTTAGTCTCCAACTGGTATTCCCAGATATTCCAAGTGGGCTGATCCTCTTCATCGGCGCCTTCAATCTCCGGCGCACGCATGGCAAAAATCAACTTTTGTCCATCCGGGTGTACCGATATATCTTTAACATCGTATAGCGGCCCATCGGGGAAATCTTCAACCGGAAAATCTTCCAATGGGAAAGCGGCAGAGCTGATATCCACCGCTGCCGCTTGGGCAGTGGCGCGCGCTTTAATAAAGAGTTTGGCTCCAGGATTAAATGCCGCTGGCTCAAACACATCGGGAAACACCGGCTCTCCGTCCTCATCCAGCGGGATCGGGCGCTCTATGTAGGCGATAGGCAAATCCACCACCACCGGATCAGGCTGTTGCCCGCCGCCATTGCTCCCGCCACCGCTACCACCGCCACAGGAACTCAATCCCGGCAGCAGCACTAACAAACTGGCCGCCAATAGAAAACGCTGGCGAAGAAGAGACTCGCAGAGATTCATAACATTTGCCTTATATCGCACTGGCTTATACCCCTTTTGGGACGAGGTCAGCAGGTTGCACCGGATGAGGTTGATGGGGAAAGTTATAGTCGCTCTTGCCAATAAAGATAGCCAACAGCGCCGGTGCAGATAATTGTCAGGCAAACCTGTGCGCCATTCTCTCGATTTAATCACGAAAGACGGTGAAATCCTTTGGTTAGTGCGACGAATGCCAACCCTCGTCTGCGCGCCACCGCACTGATATATGTTGATCTAAGCGCCTGTCTTGTAGATCTGTGATTAAGTAGGCAAAGGCTTACTCTAATTAGGCACATGTTTCATCCCATGTGCTGACTATAATCTGATCCTTCTCTACCTAAAAAGATTGCCCTGCTGGTAAATCAGCCAGGCAACCAGAACTCTTTGGGAGCAACCGTGAACAACCTATCTTTCCTGCCGCCCCATACCGGGTCGCCCAAGGGAGGGCCTTTGTTATCGAGCCTTATTGCAAGGTTCGCAACAGGCCTTCTCGTTTTCGCCATCAGCTCCTCCCTCGCTCAAGCGGGCTCGCGCGAGCAGGCCGTACAAATCCACAACCGCGTCGCCGGTGTGCCGCCCTCGGAAGCAGTGCTGCTGCAAATGGCAGCGCAGATAGATGCAGGCCAAGTCGCTGAAGCGGTAAAAATCGCCATGAACAACGAGTCCTTTTACAGCGTCACGCTGAAAAATATGGCGACGCCCTGGACCAACCGCGACCAGACTGTCTTCGCCCCACTCAATGACTACACCGCCACCGTTATCGGCCTTGTGCGCGACGATGCGGATTTTCGTACCGCGCTTTACGACGATGTGATTTACACCAGCAATGCCAGCGGTCTGCCCGCCTACTCCAACAGTAACAACGAGCACTATGAAGCACTGGAAAATCTGGGTATCAGTTTGAAAGACACGCTGGTGCGTCGCACTCAATCGACAATAAACGGGCTTCCTGCCTCGGCTACCTCCGGCATCATCACTAGCCGTGCGGCCGCCAAAGCCTTTTTTATCGCGGGTACCAACCGCGCCATGTTCCGTTTTACTTTGGTCAACCATCTTTGCCGCGACCTTGAGCAAGTACACGACACCTCACTGGTGCCGGATTTTATCCGCCAGGATGTAAGCCGTAGCCCCGGTGGTGATAGCCGGGTATTCCTCAACAACTGCATCGGTTGCCACAACGGCATGGACCCAATGGCCAAAGCCTACGCCTATTATGATTACGAATTCGATATCACTGCCGATCCGGATGGTGTGAATGGCGCAATCCACTACAACAGCGAGGGCGTCATCGACCCTGATACCAACAGTCGTGTGGAGAAGAAGTACCGGATCAACAGCTCCACCTTTAAACCCGGTTATGTGACCACCAATGACGATTGGCAAAACTACTGGCGTAGAGGCCAGAACAGCCATTTGGGCTGGGCGTGGAATTCACCGGCATTGTCCGGTATGGGTAGCGGCGCGAAGAGCATGAATATGGAACTGGCACATTCCAAAGCCTTCGCCAGTTGCCAAGTTGAGAAAGTGTTCCAAAACGTATGCCTGCGCAAACCGGGCGATGCCACCGATAGAGCCAAGGTCGAGGAATTTACCCAGAACTTTGCCGCCAACAACTACCAGTTGAAGCAGGTGTTTATCGACACCGCCAACTACTGTAAAGGCCAATAGGGGAGATGACCGTGAATACAATCCAGTTATGCTCCACTTTTCAGTTGCGCTCAGGATTATTGCTTATCGCGTTGCTGGCTACATTAGCCGGTTGTGGCTCTGGCTCTGGCTCCAAAACTGAAACCAACCCCAATACCAACCCCGGTAATGGAGGCGGCGATGATTTCAGCTACAAAGGCAGCAACCCCGCCTCTACCGCCGACATCACCAAATTTCAGAATAATCTGTGGATAAATATCGCCCGTGAAAGCCGCTGCGGCGGCTGCCATACCCAGGGCAAACAAGCGCCGGAATTTGCCCGTGGAGATGATATCAACCTCGCTTACGCCGCCGTAATCGATAACGGTTTGGTCAGCCTCGGCAACCCAGCGCAATCGCGCCTGGTCACCAAGGTTGCGGCTGGGCATAACTGCTGGCTCGCCGATTCGGTCGCCTGTGGCGATATCATGACCACCTGGATCACAGCTTGGGCGGGCAATACCGGCACCACCGCCAACAGCGTGGTGCTAACCCCGCCCGCCGAAAAAGACCTGAGTAGCAGCAAAGTATTCCCCGATAGTCCGGCAGCCTTCTCGACTACCGTGTACCCGGTGCTAACCGAATACTGCGCACAGTGCCATAGCGAAAGTGCGATCACCCGCCAGCAACCCTATTTCGCAAGCAGCCGGGTCGAGGCCGCTTACGAGGCAGCTAAAACCCGCATGCGTCTGGATAACCCCGCAGCCTCGCGTTTTGTACAACGCCTTTCATTCGACGGTCACAACTGCTGGAGCAACTGCAGTCAGGATGCCGCCGAGATGCAAGCCGCCATCACTGCCTTTGCTGACACTATAGTTCCAATCACCGTCGATCCAGACCTGGTAATCAGTAAAGCGGTCGGATTGAGCGATGCCTTTGTGGTCACCAGCGGCGGCCGCATCGATACCGATATCATCGCCAAATACGAGTTTAAGACGGGCAAAGGCAGCATTGCCTACGACACCGCCGGGGTAGACCCGGTCGCCAACCTCAACCTGATTGGCAATGTCGGCTGGAGCAGTGCCTGGGGTTTGAAATTCAAAGATACCGGAAAGGCACAAGCCTCCACCGGCGACAGCCGCAAGTTCTATGATTTGCTGCGTGCAGCCGGTGAATACTCGATTGAAGCCTGGGTGATTCCCGACAATGTGGTGCAGGGCGACAATGACAATAACCCCGCACGTATAGTCACCTACTCGGGCAGCAATACCACCCGCAACTTCACCCTCGGCCAGTACGAGTATAACTACAGCTTTTTGAACCGCACCTCCATGAGCGATGAAAATGGCCTGGATGAATTAGCCACAGCGGCCAACAAAGAAATCCTGCAAGCCAGCTTGCAACATGTAGTGGTTACCTTTGACCCAATCCGCGGCCGCCGCATTTATGTGAACGGCGAATTTACTGGCGATACTGATCCCGATGCGGGCGCGGTATTAAAAGATTGGGACAGTAGCTTTGCACTCGCGATTGGTAACGATGTGTCCAACAACCGCCCTTGGGCGGGCAGCATCCGCTTCCTCGCGATCCACAAACGCGCCATGAGCGCAGGCGATATCAAAACCAACTTTGATGTGGGCGTAGGTGCAAAATATCTGCTGCTGTTTAACGTCTCGGAATTGGTCGGCACGCCGCTGAGTTTTATCGTGTTTGATGTGCAGCAGTTTGACGATTATGCCTATCTGTTCAGCTCGCCTTTCTTCACCAATCTGGGCGACCAAAAAATAACTAGCGAAGTGGATTTGAAAGGCCTGCGCATCGGCGTTAACGGCACTGAAGCGCCGGTCGGTCAGGTATTTGCCAATCTGGATACCAAAATCAGCGCCGCACAAATGGTCGAAGGACGCCAAACCCTTTCGACACTCGGCACGATTGTAGAGATGAAACAAGGGCCTGATCAGGACCAGTTTTTCCTCACCTTCGACCAGATCGGCAGCAATACTTATAGCCGTGCGGAAGTGGTAGTGCCGCCACCAGCGACACCGGCAGATATCCCCGGCCAGGCGCACATCGGCCTGCGCAACTTTGCCGAGATCAACGCCACTCTTGCAGCCATGACCGGCGTAAGCAAAACCACACCAGCGGTGAAAACCACTTACACCAAAGTCGAACAGCAGTTGCCAACCCTGACCAATATCGAAGGCTTTTTGGCCGCGCAGCAAATGGGCGTAACCCAACTCGCGGTGGCCTACTGCAACGCGCTGGTGAACGATACCAGCCTGCGCACCAGTTACTTCAGCGGTTTTAATTTTGGCGCTGGCGCTGGTACCGCATTTGATGCCACAGGCCGCAACCAGATTATCGACCCGCTGCTGAAAAACCTGCTGGCAAGCGATATCGCCTCGGGTGGCGCCCTCAGCAACCAAGCAAATCCAGCAGAAATTCGCGCGGAGCTGAACCAGCTGATCGACCGAATGACCGCTTGCGCTGCGAACAATAGTTGCACCAGCAACCGCACCGCCACCACCGTCAAAGCTACCTGCGCCGCCGCCATGGGCAGTGCAGTGATGCTGTTGCAGTAATTACCGGAGCAGACACCATGACCAGCAAAAAAACTACCCTGCACCCGGACGCACCGCTCCTGCTCAACAACCACAGCCGCCCGGTCACCCGGCGCGAGCTGGTATCACAAGGCTTCCGCGCCGGCACGGCAACGGTATTGGGCGGCTCGATTTTCAGCTTGTTTGCGAACCCCCGGGAAGCAGAGGCGGCGCTCTCCGCTGACCTGATTGCTATGCGTAGCGCCTGCGGTATTGCAGCGCAGGGAGCTGGCAAGATTCCGTTTATCTGTTTTGATCTCGCGGGTGGCGCCAATATCGCCGGCTCCAATGTATTGATCGGACAGCGCGGCGGCCAACTGGATTTTCTCAGCGCGGGCGGCTACAGCAAACAGGGCCTACCACTGGCCATGAGCCCAGCCGCCTCCACCGCCGCCAATCCGCTGATCAACAATGAGCTCGGCCTATCCTTCCATTCAACCAGCGCTATGCTGCGCGGTATTCTGGAAAAAGTCGCCGTAGGCAACCGGGCACTAACCAACGGTGCAGTCATTCCCGCACGCTCGGAGAATGATACCGGCAACAACCCCCACAACCCCATGTACGGTATTAACCGCGCAGGCGCCAATGGCTCGCTGCTGGCCTTGATTGGTTCACGCGCCAGCGATTCCGGCGGCAACTCCATGGCACCGGCGATGATGATCAATCCCGAAGTTCGCCCCACCAAAGTGGATAACCCGAACGATGTGACCGGTTTGGTCGATGTGGGCGACCTGGTCAGTTTGCTCGACCAGCAAGATACCGTTGCGGTGATGGAATCCATCTACCGTATCAGCGATAAAAAACTCGGCAAGGTCAGCACCGGTACCACTAACGATGCTGTCATCAAAGATATGGTGCGCTGCGGTTACGTGAAAAGCGCCGACCTCGCCGACCGCTTCGGCAACCCATCCGCGATTGATCCAGTCGCCGATGCCGATCTGGTGGGCGCAGCAGGCGTTTTTTCCCAAAATGAATTTGATGGCGATGGCGAGTTCCGCAAAACTGCCTCAGTCGCCAAGCTGGTCATCAACGGTTACGCGGGCGCGGGCACCATCACCATGGGCGGTTACGACTACCACACTGGCGACCGCTCCACCGGCGAAATGCGTGACTTGCGCGCAGGCCGCTGCATAGGCGCTTGTATCGAATACGCCGCACGCAAAGGCATGCCGGTGATGATTTATGTATTCAGTGACGGCTCGGTCTTCAGCAACGGCATGATCGATGATTCCATGGCGGGCGGAGGCAAAGGAGTCTGGACCGGTGACGACCAACAAACCGGCGCCGCCTTCTTCCTCGTCTACAACCCAGCGCGCCGCGCCGTGTTGATGGGCGGTACCAGCAGCGATCCGAACACCATCAGCGATGCGCAGCGCCTGCACCAGCAAATCGGCCATATGCGCGCCAGCGGCGATGTGGAAACCGGCTCAGGTGTCGTTGCCGCTAACAACGTCAACTCATTGGTGGAAACCGTCGTGCTCAATTACATGGCTTTGCACGGCGCGCAAAACCAGTTCGGCAGTGTTTTCCCCGGCAACAGCCTCGGCAACGCCGCTACGCTCGATAAACTCACCGCCTTTACCCCAATTTGCAACGGGGTAATTTCGCAGCCAGTGTAATTACCAACCAATCGACAGCAGATAACAAAACGCCGATACTGCCCGCCAGTATCGGCGTTTTATTTTATCCGCCCGCATAAAATCCCTGACTACCGCATTAGCGAACAACAATAATTCCAAGGATCTGCCTCATGAAAAAATCACTCTCATGTATTTGCACTGCAATTGCACTATTCGGTCTTTCCAATTCATCCAACGCCAGTATCCTCTGGCAGGGCGATTTTGAAACCGGTGATATTTCCCAGTGGGATACTCCTATTAATCCAGCGGGATTATCCGTCACCAGCGAATGTGTTTTCGACGGCAAATATGCAGGCAAAGTGCGTTTGACCGGTGACGATTCTTTTTTGTGGAAAGGCAATAAATTTTTGAATCGCAGCGAATTCCATCATCGCCGTGCAGCGGGCAATACCCATGAAGGTAAAGAGACTTTTTTTGCGTTCAGTTTTTATCTGCCGAAAAAACTCAGTGAGCACAAGCACGAATTGGGTTATTGGGAATCGGATAAAAGCTGGCAACAGATGCTGCGTTTTAATATCGCGGGCAGCGAGTTAAGTTTTCAGGAAACTGCAGCAACAGAGGTGCTGTGGAAATTACCGGAAGGCGCTGCACCGGGACAATGGCATCGCATTGCGCTACATATCCGCTGGTCAACCGATCCCAAGCGCGGCTCGGCAGAAGTCTGGGTCAACGGCCAGCATATGGGCAAAAACCAGTTTAAAAATTTACCTGCGAAAGACTCATTGATGTTTACCCAAATTGGTATTTTGCGTACGCAAGAAAAAACGGTTGAAGACATTTTAGTTGATGGTGCGATGGAAACCGACAACCTTACTGAGTTGTTGGAGCGGGATAAACATTTGGTCGGCAAAACCTGCAATCCAACCATTAACTAATCACTAGGTATTTGCCATCCAATAGAGTGCAATTTTTTAAGGTTGCACTCTGTTTGGGCTGCCCACCCAATCTGCATACGATTGGTATAGCAATCTTTTAGTGGTTGCTAACACACAATCACTTTGCTTATCAGCATCACGCACGCTTAAAACCAAATAATAGGACACGATCAAGTGACACCCCCAAAATCACTTTTTCGTGCACTTTTTCGTTTCACAAATTCGCCTGCGCACAACATAAGTGCAACCACGTTGTTTATATCAGACTAAAACGCGCGAATTCCGCTACCACGACATACCTCCCCGCGATGGCACATGAGTTGCAAAACCATACTTATTCTCATTGCGGGTACTGGCTATGCGATTCATTTTTTCGGCTACGCGGCTTTGGTCTATTGCGATTGGTGTATGTGCAATCTTATTGGGGGCAAACTGTATTGCAGCGGAACCCAGTATTATGGAAGTGACCACTGCGCTGAATAGCAGCTGGGTAGTCATTACCGGTGTGCTGGTTTTTCTAATGCAAGCGGGTTTTGCTTTGGTGGAGAGCGGCATGGCGCGCGCAAAAAATTCCGTCAATGTGATTATGAAAAATTACATGGATGTTTGTGTGTGCAGTGTGATTTTTTGGGCGCTAGGTTACGGATTAATGTTCGGCGTGAATAACTCCGGTTGGTTTGGTGAGAGCCATTTTTTCCCCAGTGATCTCGCTGGATGGGATTGGACATTTATCTTTTTCCAAATGATGTTTGCTGCTACCGCCACCACTATCGCGAGCGGCGCTATGGCAGAGCGAATTCATTTTCATGCTTATTTAATCGGTGCCTGCATTATTGCCGGATTGATTTATCCCGTATTTGGCAGCTGGGTATGGGGCAGCGCCCACGGTGGCAACGGCTGGTTGAAAGAGATGGGCTTTATCGATTTTGCCGGCTCGACCGTTGTGCATTCGATTGGCGGCTGGGTTGCTCTGGCCGGAATTATTGTGCTCGGGCCGCGTCTCGGACGATTTTCCGCGGCTGGCGAATCGCGCGCAATTCCCGGACACAATTTAAGTATGGTGGCACTGGGTGGATTTATTTTGTGGTTTGGTTGGTTTGGTTTTAATGCAGGTTCAACACTCGCGGCCAATCTCGACATCGGCAAAATTGCACTCAACACTCACCTCGCCGCTTGCACGGGTGCGCTGGGTTATATGCTCACCGCCAAATTATGCAAACAGCCAGTGCTATTAACCGGCACCGTGAATGGTAGTCTCGGCGGCTTGGTGGGAATCACCGCCGGTTGCGCCACTATGGACCCGCAGTTTGCATTACTCACGGGTTTTATTGCCGGAATTATCACTTACATCGCCCCTAAATTTATCGCCAGTTTTAAAATTGATGACGTGGTGGATGCGGTGAGCGTGCACGGTTTTTGTGGCGCCTGGGGCACACTCGCAGCGGGGATTTTTTTTGCGGGGGATTTATTCAGTCTCGAACGTTTCAGCATTCAAGGTTTAGGCGTGCTGGTTGCCTTTGCCTGGGGCTTTGGTGTCGCACTACCCTGTTACTTCCTGATCGACAAAATCATCGGCATACGTGCCAGTACGCTGCACGAACAGCGCGGCCTGGATTTTACCGAACACGCTGAACTCGGTTACCCGGAATTTCAGGATACGCGCGCGCTCAACGCAGACGCATTACATTCACAACGATAAATGTTTAATAAGAATACTGATTTAAAAAATCGGCGATGGAAATAGGCTCAATTTATACGGCCATACAAAATCAACCATCATGAACCCAGCCGATCACCACTATCACAGAGCGACAAGAACGAGGCTATCAGTGAATCCAAGCCAAAAACGTAAAGCCGTTGAAGAAGCGCTTATGCCGTTTATTAACGGTAAAACACTCGCCAACGCATTAATCCTGTGGGACGAAAAATACGCCCACCAGCCTACGTTTGCCCTGCAACATTTTTTACGTGAACTCTGTAACGATCTTGAAATAGCCCATATGCGCTCACGCATGTTACAAGCGTTGGTCAGCACGTTTTCATCGATGCAAGATGACCGTCACCATCGCACCGCCGAACATCCGCCCATCAAACACAACACTGTTCATACAGCGAAAACGTCTAGCTCGCCGATACTGCTGATGTTTATGGCACTGGTGGAGCAACTTATTGACACACCCGGAGGTGATGCCTCGACGCGCATCCGTCTCTACGTGTTGGAAAACCTCACCAAAATTTCATTGCCCACACATGAGCGCTGGGCCTTTCACGGTTGGTTAAACCAGATGGCGCCACTCACCGGCACTACGCCTAATATCAATACTATGCAGCAGGTAATCAACCTTGCTTATGTAGCACTGTGCGAATACTTGGGGCCGATTAAAGCTGATCAAATTTTGCAAAGCACGGTGAGCAATGTGCAAAAACAACATCCAACAACCAATGTACAAAGTTTGTTGTAACTGAAAATGTATTTACTGAAATATGATTTCTGCGCGTAACCAGTATTCGCGGCCACCCGCAGGAAAAGGCGTACTCACATCATTATAGGGCTGGGGAATAAGCACATTAGCGTCAGTGAGATTGCTAACACCCAGCGTCCAGAGCACTGTTGGAAAACTGTAGGTCAAACTCAGGTTAAGGGTTTTTTCTGCGGCGACCTGTTGAACTTGAATCGAATCGATTGCAGCTGAATATTGCTGAGCGTAGCGGCTGCCGACATAACGTAAATCCACATTCACTCCGAGATTTTCTAGCGGTGTTTTCCACCCCAGCCAGAGATTGGCGATTTGGTTAGCCGCCCCCATATTTTGCCCTGAGTGATTGGGCACATCGTAAGGCAATAAATCATCGTCATTGGCTTTTGCATAACTCGCGTTAGCGCGCAGACTAACAACATCACCGGTAAACCAATATTGCAGATCGATACCGCGCGTTTTAATTGGCGGGTTATTGGTGTAACCCGGCTCGTACGAATAAATAATGGCATCCTTTATTTTTTGATCAAACAACGAGAGAGTCAGATAACTTTTTTTGCCAAGGGTATGTCCATATTCTATTTCACTTACCCGACTTTGTTCTGCTTTCAACGTTTCCGTCGCTGGATGAAAAATCGGATTGCTGGTTTGTAAATCCGGTTCGCGAAAGGCGGTGCCGTAGAGCATTTTCATATGCCAGTTTTTTTCTGCGCGCGTCACTCCAATGCGAGGTGTAAATGCACTGCCGGAATAATCGTGATGGGAAGCGCGCGCACCGAGTGAAAGATCATAATCACTCATACGCAAATCCCAATTTGCATAAATCGCACGCGTTTGTTGCTGCAATTCGCCGTCGGGCGGAAAATATTCTTGCGGTGGCATATCCACACTAATTGCACGCGCTATTTCCGTTTGGTGGTACGCCCCCAAACTGATACTCGCGTCTTCCGCATATTGGTAAATCGAATCGAGCTGTGCATCCCAGGCGCGGGCACGCACATCGTAATCGTAGACAAAATCTGGCGCTTGCGAGGATGAGCGCCAATTGGCTTCATCGCGATAACCAAAACGCGGCGTTAATTTCCATTGTTTATTCAATTCAAAATCGTGCGCGATAAAAAAATTGGTTTCGCGAAAATCAATTTTTGCCGTAGGAGCGTACACACCGTACTGTTGGATATTGTCCATACCATATTGCAGATGAAATAAACGCACTTGTGTACCCGACCAATCGAGATTGGCAGCGAGGTTGCCGCCACGCGTATCGCTGGTAGCAATATCCGCGTGTGTGCCTTGGGAATCAATCCAATTGCCTTTGCCCCAATTTCCATCCTGGAGGCTAGCCGACACGCTGAATTCACCACCATCAAAACGGTTACCGCCATTCACACTGAGGACATTGGCGGATTCTTGAGTGCTGACGGTTATTTGAGTTTCTTGCTCGGCGCGGGTATAAATTCGGATGACTGCCAACTGCGCACTGTTGCCGTACTTAACGCTACCTGGCCCGCGCAATACTTCAATGCGATCCAATTGCGCGACTGGAAAATTGGGCGGCAGCGGGAAGGTGCCGTAGATAAGATCATTCACCGGCAAGTCGTTAATCAAATATTGGATCTTGCCCTCGAATGCCCAATTGCCGCGCGCAACGAGGTTGACGGTATTTTGCGTATCCATCCCCAAGCTGACACCAGGAATGTGGAGCAATACATCGCGTAAGGTGCGGGCACCCATCGCGCGCATATCGGATGAATCAAATAAGGTAATAATGCCCGGCTGGGAGCGCCAGGAACTGCTGCGCGTACTGGCAGTGTCCACCTTTAAATCCATCAACTCGCTGAGTGACAATTCAAATAAATCTGTGCTGTTCGCCGCGTCAACACGTGCAGCAGGCAAGCCACACAATGTAAAAATCAATAACACCAAGCCTCGCCAATCGCGACAGGAAAAACGCATACAGGGGTTACCAACAGGATGAATGGTTAATTTACTGATTAAAGCCTAGCCGACGAATGAGTGGATTGCGCTTTTTACTAACTGACATGGCATTCGCTGCTAGGCTTAACTAAACCCCTCACACAAAAGCGACTGCATCATGAGCTACCGCATTCGCATCAGTTTTTTGTTGATTCTATTCATGGCAGGACAGGCCATGGCCGAGCTGGTGGTTTGGCACAGATCACCGCTGGACTTCGGCAATTTCCGCTATGTGTACGATATTGAGGTACTGCGCCTTGCCCTGGATAAAACGCGCACCACTCACGGTGATTACCAACTAAAAGCCATCCCCGCTGCCAGCTACGCGCGCGTGCTGCACAGTCTGCGCAATAATACTTATCCCAATATGCTGTTGGAAATCAGTTACGACAAACAATTGGAAGACTCGGGCGAATTAACCTATATCAACTTCCCGATTGAGCTGGGCATTATTGGCTACCGGGTTTGCTTCGTGAATCCGCTCGTCAAAGACAAGATCAAACAGGCAAAAACGCTGGCCGATTTACTACCCCACACTGTGGGCCAAGGGGCTGACTGGGCCGACATCGACATACTGCGCCACAACGGTTTTACGGTTATCCAGGTGAGCAACTACACCAGCCTGTTCAGGATGGTCGCAGGTGGCCGCTATGATTTACTCTGCCGCGGCGCAAATGAGCTGATGATGGAATATGAGCAGTACAAACACATCAGCAACCTCACTTACGATGAAAGTTTTGCGCTGGTCTATCGCATGCCGCGCTTTTTTTATCTCAGCAAAAAAAATATCGCACTTAAACAGCGGGTAGAAGAAGGATTAAAAATCGCTTATGCGGACGGTTCATTGCTAGCGCTTTGGAGCAAACACAATTTGCAAAGCGTCCGGTTTACGCAGTTGCCCATGCGCAAAATTTTTTATCTGGACAATCCGTTAATCAAGGATTTACCCAAAGATTACGAACAGTATTTTATTGACCCCATGCTCCTTAAATAACAACACTTCCAGTTATAAGCACCAAACTAATAAGCATTAGCCATCACGCCATCTGGCTGTTAGCCTGCGCGACCTGTTTAATTATCAACACTTTAGCGGAGCAAGCTGTTCAAGATTGAGCAGCCTGGCGGCGGAATTTTATGGATTTTCAACTTGGCTACGTAGTAGCTGGACTGATAGTAGGTTTTATTGTGGGTATGACCGGTGTGGGCGGCGGTTCGCTGATGACGCCCATCCTGCTCTATTTTGGTGTCAGCCCGGCCAATGCAGTGGGTACAGACTTGCTTTATGCGGCTATCACCAAAGCCGGTGGCATTCACGTCCATCACAAAAAGAAGAATATCGATTGGAAAATTACCGGTGAATTGGCACTGGGTAGCTTGCCCGCTGCGGGTTTAACCCTGTGGGCGCTGCACAGCCTCAGCATGGACACCGAAACTCTCAACAGCATTATCCGCACTACGCTGGGTTATGCGCTGATCCTCACGGCGGTGGCGATTCTGTTCAAGCGCAAAATTTTTGATTACAGCCGCAAAAATGACGCATGGATTACCCGCATGAGCCGCCGCGAGCAGATGTTCGCCACTGTCGCCACTGGCACCGTGCTCGGCGCGGTAGTCACCATCACTTCTATCGGTGCGGGCGCACTCGGCACAGTCGCCCTGTTTATGCTCTACCCGCTGCTGCCCACGGTGCGTCTGGTCGGCACTGAAATCGCACACGCCGTACCACTGACGTTAGTCGCCGGTATGGGGCACGCCGGTTTAGGCAATGTGGACTGGGGATTACTCGCTAACTTGCTGATTGGCTCACTACCGGGAATTTATCTGGGCAGCCATCTGGCCAACCGCGTTGCCGACCACTACCTACGCCCGGCGCTGGCGATAATGTTGGCGTTTGTAGGGATCAAGTTGTTGTTTTGATCAAGTCGATCTTACTGGCAGAAACAAAAATGGCGACTCTTGAATCGCCATTTTTGTTTGATAGATTAGCGGCGGTTTAACCCGCCTTCTCCGGTGGCGGCGCAACCCGCAATACCTCTTCCATAGTCGTTAAGCCTGCAGCCACTTTTTGTGCGCCGGACAAACGCAGTGTGCGCATACCTTCCTTCATCGCCAAGCGGCGCAAGTCCTGCAAGTTGCAATCCGGAACGATTTTTTCTTTGAGGTTTTCCGACAACATCAAAATTTCGTACAGCCCCTGGCGCCCTAAATAACCGGTATTGCGGCACTCAAGGCAACCTACCGGGCGATAGACTTTGGCGGGTACGTTCACTTTCCAGGGAGCGACCAATTCCTGCCAATGCTCATGAGTGATTTGCCCCTCTTCCTTGCAGTGCGGGCAGAGGGTGCGCACCAACCGTTGTGCCATCACGCCCAATAAGGTCGCGTTGATCAAATAAGAGGGAATGCCTAAATCCAGCATCCGCGCGACAGTCGATGGCGCGTCATTGGTGTGCACGGTCGATAGCACCAGGTGACCGGTGAGCGCGGCTTGCACTGCCATCTGCGCGGTTTCCAGGTCGCGGATCTCGCCCACCATGATGATATCCGGGTCTTGCCGCATCAGGCTGCGGATACCGGCGGCGAAATCCAGCCCGATCTTGTGGTGCACCTGCGTCTGGTTAAAACGCTCTTCTACCATTTCGATAGGATCTTCAATGGTGCTTACGTTAACCTCATCGGTGGCGACCTGCCGCAGCGATGAGTAGAGCGTGGTCGTCTTACCGGAACCGGTCGGTCCGGTAACCAGCAAAATCCCGTTGGGGCGGGTGAGCATGGAGTACCAGCGTGCATAGTCGTCACCCACCAAGCCCAAATCGGCAAAACTGCGCAGCAGCACTTCAGGATCGAAAATCCGCATCACCAGTTTTTCGCCAAAAGCAGTTGGCAAAGTGGACATACGCAGTTCGATTTCACTGCCATCGCTGCGCCTGGTTTTGATTCGGCCATCCTGCGGCTTGCGTTTTTCGGCGATATCCATGCGCGCCAACACCTTGAAGCGGCTGGTCACGGCGGTGGACACATTGGCGGGTAATTCGTAGACATAGTGCAACACGCCATCGATGCGGAAGCGGATGCGACCCACTTCCCGGCGCGGCTCTATATGAATATCCGATGCACGCTGGTCATAGGCGTACTGCAGCAGCCAGTCCACGATCTTGACGATATGCTGGTCATTCGCATCTGGATCGCTGGCTTTGCCGAGCTCAACCAGCTGCTCAAAATTGGTGATCGCTGAGGCCGCCGTTGCCCCACTGGCGCCGGAGACAGAGCGCGCGAGGGTGTAAAACTCCACCATAAAGCGCTCGATATCGGCCGGGTTAGCGACCACCCGTTTCACCGCCCGGCGCGCCACATGCTCCACTTGCGGCTCCCAGCCCGCCATAAATGGCTGGGTACAGGCGATAACGACATGATCTGACTCGACTTTGACGCAGAGGATGCCGTGACGTTTGGCGAAAGCGTAACTCATCACCTCGGTGCATTTGGCGACATCGATTTTCATCGCATCGATGTGGAATAGCGGCAGCCGCGCCTTAGTGGCGAGCCATTCGGTGAGGGTATCGCCATCAAGGCTCTTGCCAGGACGCTGAACATCATCCAGATTTTGGGTGGCGATATAAGCGAGCGGATGCATGATGGCCTGCTCTCGGGTGCGCGAGGCACCGAGCAGCATATTGGCATCGACCTGCTTCATGCGCCCGTCGGCGACCAGATCCTGAATCAAACCACGCAAATCCAATACCCGATCCAACACCTGCGCCATCTTATTGTTCCTGTTTATTGATTTGAGTTCAGGGGATTGTAACGCCTCGCACGCCAAGCGTCTGCCCAGTAGCGCGCAAGCTGGTATTTCGCCCTGCGGCAGCTAGGCTCTAGTGGCGGAATTGAACAGCCACTGCCAGCGCGCCTGCACCTGGTTCACACTCAAAAAAAACGGTCACGATTCTGTCATAAAAATGTAACAAAGCCGCGTGACCCTGAAGGGCGATCTTTCTATACTGCACTCACTTTTTACCGGAGGGGGTAATTGATGCCTTTTGCAAACCTGTCAAACCTGTTCGGCCGCTCGCCCATCAAGCCTATGCAGGAACATATGGCGCTGGCGGTGCAAGCGGCTGCCGAGTTGACCCGCTTTTTCGAGGCGGTAACCAGCGACGATTGGCCGCGCGCCAGCGAGATCCAACAACGCGTGGTGCAATTCGAACATCAGGCCGACGAGATCAAAAAGCAACTGCGCCTGCATCTCCCCAAAAGCCTGTTCTTGCCGGTACCGCGTACCGATTTGCTTGAACTCCTGACCATGCAGGATCGCATCCCTAATCGCGCCAAAGACATCGCGGGCATCATCATGGGCCGCCGCATGACTATCCCGACGAGCATGAAGGAGCAGGTGAATGAGTTTGTGCGCGCCAGCGTCGCGGCAGCCGAACAGGCGTTGATCGCCATCAACGAGCTGGATGAATTGCTCGAAAGCGGTTTTAGCGGGCGCGAACTGGCAGTGGTGGAGAACATGATTAAAGAGTTGGACGACCTGGAAGAGAAGACCGACCACCTCGAAATTGGCGTGCGCACATCGCTCTTTGCACTGGAGGCGCAGCTGCCGCCGGTCGATGTGATGTTCCTCTACAACATCATCGACTGGGTGGGTGACATCGCTAACCGCGCCCATGATGTGGGCGGCCGCCTGCAGTTGCTGCTTGCGCGCTAAGGCGTCTTAATCAGGGAAATCCACCATGAATTTATTTGCCGAATACAGCCAGCTGCTGTTTATTTTGGCCTGTGTATTCGGGCTATTTATGGCTTGGGGTATAGGCGCTAATGATGTGTCCAATGCGATGGGCACATCAGTAGGCGCACGCGCACTCACGATGAAACAGGCAATCTGCATCGCCATGGTGTTTGAATTTGCCGGCGCTTATCTCGCCGGTGGCGAAGTGACCGAAACCATCCGCAGCGGCCTAGTCGAAATGGAGGTGATGGCCAAAAACCCGGACTTGTTTGTCTACGGCATGCTCGCTTCACTGCTGGCCGCCGGTAGCTGGCTGCTGATTGCCAGTATGCTGGGCTGGCCGGTCTCCACTACCCACTCCATTGTGGGCGCCATTATTGGCTTTGCGGCGGTGGGCATCTCGGTCGATGCCGTCCAATGGAGCGCGGTATGGGGCATAGTGGGCAGTTGGGTGATCACCCCGGTGATGGCAGGCGTCCTGTCCTTCTGGATTTTCCGCTCAGTACAGTTCCTGATACTGAATACTGAAGACCCCTTCGCCAATGCCAAACATTACATTCCCTATTACATGTTTGCGGTCGGCTTTTTCCTCTCGATGGTGACTATCCTCAAGGGGCTGAAATACGTTTTGCGGGAACGCCAAATCGAATTCAGCTTTTTAGAGGCGGTGGTGATTGCTGCCGGGATAGGTGCGCTGGTAGCGGCAATTGGTATCTATTTGCTCAGCCGCATCAAACAAGATGCGGCCGCGGACAAAAACAGCCGCTTCGCCAGTGTAGAGCGGGTCTTCGGCGTGCTCATGATTTTCACCGCCTGCTCTATGGCCTTCGCCCACGGCTCCAACGATGTCGCTAACGCCGTCGGCCCGGTGGCAGCAGTGATCAGCGTAATCAAATCAGGTGCGGTTGAAGCCAAAGCACCGGTTGAATCCTGGGTCCTGTTATTGGGGGCGTTCGGTATCGTGATCGGCTTGGCAACCTACGGCTACAAAGTGATGCTGACCATCGGCAAAAAAATTACTGAACTAACTCCAAGCCGCGGTTTTGCTGCCGAGATGTCTGCCGCAGCCACTGTGGTAATCGCCTCAGGTGCGGGGCTGCCCATCTCCACTACCCATACGCTAGTCGGCGCGGTTTTGGGCGTGGGTCTGGCGCGCGGTATAGGCGCACTCAATATCAGCGTGATCGGCGGTATTTTTGCCTCCTGGGTCATCACCCTACCCGCTGGTGCTGGACTGTCGATTCTTTTCTTCTACGTTCTCCAAGCACTGTTTAGCTGACTGCCAGGACTAAAGCAAACAGCCCGGGCAGGAAACTACCCGGGCTTTTTTTGCAGGGGGATTTATTGCTCTGCGCTTGCAATTTCCCGTGCAATCGCCGATAACAGCCCGTTAGTATTTCGATGAGCCCAAGCCTTTATTGAGTCGAACCATGAGTGTTGATTTCAAGCGTTACCAAGATCACCTGCAACAGCTGGTGGCACTGCCATCGGTCAGCTGCGCTGTGCCCGAATGGGATATGAGCAACCAAAAGGTGATCGACTATCTCGCCAACTGTTTTGCCGATTTGGGTTTTAACACCCAGGTAATGCCACTGGCGCAGTCCAGTAAAGCCAATTTGGTTGCCACCCTCGGTAGCGGCGATGGCGGACTGGTACTGGCTGGCCACAGCGATACCGTTCCGTACGACGCCGATCGCTGGCAATCTGACCCATTCATACTCACAGAAAAAGACGGCAAGCTCTACGGCTTGGGCGCCACCGATATGAAAGGTTTTTTTCCGGTCATTATCGAAGCCGTGAAACCCTATATCGACCAAACGTTTAAACACCCGCTCATCGTACTCGCCACCGCCGACGAAGAGAGCAGCATGAGCGGTGCCCGCGCCCTGGCAAAAACAGGAATTCCCGGCGCAACACCGCGCTATGCAGTGATTGGTGAACCCACAGGCTTAGTGCCGATTCGTATGCACAAAGGCATTATGATGGAAGCCGTGCGTGTGCGCGGCCAAAGTGGCCACTCGTCTAATCCTGCGCTGGGGAAAAATGCGCTGGAAGCGATGAATCAAGTCATGAATGAACTCATCAGCCTGCGCACTGAGTTGCAATTGAAATACCGCAATGCCGGATTTGCGGTACAGACCCCCACGCTTAATTTAGGCTGCATCCACGGTGGCGACGGTGCCAATCGCATCTGTGGCGCCTGTGAATTGCATTTTGATTTACGTTTGCTGCCCGGGATGGATAACGATGAAATGCGCGCGGCTATCCAGCAACGCCTCACACCCATCGCCGAACGCAGCGGCACCGATATTGTTTTATCATCACTCTTCGAAGGTGTTGACCCCTTCGGTGAAGATGAACAGAGCGAATTGGTAAAATTATGTGAGCAACTTACCGGCAATCGCTCTGAGAGTGTCGCGTTCGCCACTGAGGCGCCCTTCATGCAACAGCTCGGCATGCAAACCGTGGTGATGGGACCTGGATCAATTAACCAAGCGCATCAGCCAGATGAATTTATTCCACTCAATCAGATTGAACCGGCGGTAAAGATTGTGCGCGGATTGATTGAGAAATATTGTTTATAGATTTTTTTCACACCGACAATTATTTTTAAAAGACCTTTAACAAGAACTTTTTAATTAGAGAAACATCGTGCCCGCAAACACTCAAGATTACGTCAAGTGGTTTCGCCATTCGACCCCCTACATCAATAGACACAGCGATAAAACGTTCGTTGTGATGCTGCCGGGTGAAGCTATCACTCACGCCAATTTTCACAATATCGTGCACGATATTGCCCTGCTCTGCAGCCTCGATGTTCGTTTGGTCTTAGTACACGGCGCGCGGCCGCAAATTGATGATCGTCTGCAAGTCGCAGACACCTTCAGTCACTTCCACAATCACTTGCGCATTACCGACAGCGAAAGTTTGCGTTTGGTGATTCAGGCGATTGGCGAGGCACGTACGATCGTGGAAGCTGCGCTCTCTACCAGTTTACCTAACTCGCCTATGCACGATGCCGATATGCAAGTGATCAGCGGCAACTTTGTAGTAGCCATGCCCTACGGCGTGATTGATGGCGTGGATTTGCAACACACCGGCAAAGTTCGCAAGGTCAACACCCGCTCGCTCAACGCAGCGCTGGACTCTGGCGCAGTAGTCTTGCTCTCGCCACTCGCCTATTCACCTACTGGCGAAATTTTTAATTTGACCTTTAGCGATGTCGCCACGCATGTTGCCGGTGCAATCAAGGCTGACAAATTATTGGCCTTTGTTGCAGGTAATGGATTGAGCGATAGTGAAGGCAATTTAATTCGCCAGTTATCTCTGCCGGAATGCAAAAATTATCTCACCGAGTTTGGCAACAACATCAGCTTTGACTTGCAGCAAGCCGTGAGCGCCTGCTATTTAAGTTGTCTGCAAGGTGTGCAGCGCGCGCAATTAATCAGCTACGAAACCGACGGTGCATTGCTCACTGAATTATTTACCCGCGACGGCTTGGGCACCATGATTTATTCAGGCCAATACGAGCAATTGCGTACGGCGAGCATCGATGATGTCGCCGGTATTCTGGAATTAATTCGCCCGCTCGAAGAGCAGGGAATTTTAGTGCGTCGCTCGCGTGAAATATTGGAAACGGAAATCAATAAATTCCATGTAATGGATAAAGACGGCTCCATTATCGCCTGTGCCGCACTCTACCCTTATGGTGATATGGCAGAGTTGTCCTGTGTGGCAACCCATCCGGATTATCGAAACGGCGGACGTGCGGCTGCACTCTTGCAGCAGATGGAGAACCAGGCGCGCAAACAACATATCAAACAATTATTTTTGCTTACCACCCAAACAGCGCACTGGTTTATCGAGCAGGGTTTTGTGCAAGGCAAAATTGAAGATTTGCCCATCGCCAAGCAAGAGCTTTACAACTACCAGCGCAACTCCAAGATTTTTATTAAATCGCTGGAATGATTAAGTTGGAGGCCGCTGCCGACACCATCGGAAGCGGCCTTTCCCTTCTATCGCCGCCCAAACCCCAAGCTGCCGGAAAGCCTGCTTTCTGGTATGATTTCGCCCATTACCACATCCAAATTCACCGCTGTTAGCAACTCGCAACGCGCTTTACGAGGTTATGCCTTATGCCCATCTATCGCTCCAAAACCACCACTGCTGGCCGCAACATGGCTGGTGCCCGCGCATTGTGGCGCGCAACCGGGATGAAAGACGGCGATTTTGATAAGCCGATTATCGCCATCGCCAACTCCTTTACCCAATTCGTGCCAGGCCATGTGCATTTGAAAGACCTCGGTCAATTGGTAGCGCGCGAGATTGAAAAAGCAGGTGGTGTTGCTAAAGAATTCAATACCATCGCCGTGGATGACGGCATCGCCATGGGCCATGACGGCATGCTCTACAGCTTGCCATCGCGCGATATTATCGCCGACTCAGTGGAATACATGGTCAATGCCCACTGCGCCGATGCAATTGTGTGTATCTCCAACTGCGACAAAATCACTCCCGGGATGCTGATGGCGGCAATGCGCCTGAATATCCCGGTAATTTTTGTCTCCGGCGGCCCTATGGAGGCGGGCAAAACCAAATTGTCCGAGCACAAGCTCGATCTGGTTGATGCGATGGTGATTGCAGTTGATGACAATGCCAGCGATGCGAAAGTGAATGAATATGAGCGCTCCGCCTGCCCAACATGCGGCTCCTGCTCGGGCATGTTTACCGCAAACTCGATGAACTGCTTGACCGAAGCATTGGGCTTATCCCTACCTGGTAACGGTTCTTTGCTGGCGACCCACTCTGATCGTGAGCAGCTGTTTCTGGAAGCGGGTCGTCGCATCGTTGAAATCACCAAACGATACTACGAAGAAGATGACACTAGCGTGCTGCCACGTTCCATTGCCAGCTTTGATGCCTTTGAAAATGCAATGGCCCTGGATATTGCTATGGGCGGCTCCACCAATACCATTCTGCATTTGCTGGCAGCAGCGCAGGAGGGTGATGTGCCCTTCACCATGTTTGACGTAGACCGCATGAGCCGCAAAGTACCGCAGCTCTGTAAAGTCGCCCCAAATACACCCAAGTACCATATGGAAGACGTGCACCGCGCAGGCGGTGTAATGAGCATTTTGGCCGAGCTGAATCGCGGGGGACTGTTGCACAATCAATTGCCCACGGTGCATAGCAAAACCTTTCAAGAAGCACTGGATAAGTGGGACATCATTACTACTTCGTCGGAAGCTGTGGCGACCTTTTACAAAGCTGGCCCAGCCGGTATCCCGACGCAGGTGGCTTTTAGCCAATCCACCCGTTGGCCCACACTGGATGGCGACCGCGCCGAAGGCTGTATTCGCTCCGTGAAAAATGCGTACAGCAAAGAAGGTGGTTTGGCAGTACTCAAAGGCAACATTGCCGTTGACGGCTGTGTAGTTAAAACCTCGGGCGTGGATGAAAGCTGCTGGGTATTTGAAGGCAAAGCCTATGTGGTGGAAAGTCAGGACAAGGCCGTCGCCGATATTCTCGACGGCAAAGTAAAAGAAGGTGATGTAGTAGTAATTCGCTACGAAGGCCCTAAAGGTGGTCCGGGCATGCAGGAAATGCTTTACCCAACCAGCTATCTGAAATCCAAAGGTTTGGGCAAAGCCTGCGCACTCTTGACCGATGGCCGCTTCTCCGGCGGAACCTCTGGCCTATCTATCGGCCACGTATCACCTGAAGCAGCCTCCGGTGGTGCGATTGGCTTGGTGCAGACGGGCGATATCATCCATATCGACATCCCCAACCGCACCATCAACGTAGCGTTGACGGATGCTGAGCTTGATGCGCGCCGCGCTGCAGAAAATGCGAAAGGGGCTTTAGCCTGGAAACCCTCCGAAGTTCGCCCACGCAAAGTCAGCGCTTCATTAAAAGCCTACGCAATGTTAGCGACCAGTGCGGATAAAGGTGCAGTAAGGGATTTGAGCAAGTTAGATTAATTAGAAAGAATAGTGCTACAAAAGCCATCGCGCACGTAGCACTATTCTTGAATGAGCTGAAACAACTCTCCTAAAAAAAATTAATTCCAATAAAAAAGCCAGCGAATGCTGGCTTTTTTATTGGATAGAATATTGCTATCAATTCTGTGCAAGAGCTTCCAATCTGGCCTTCTCTTTTTCGGAGAAAGTAACCCATTGGGCTGCCACTTTAGAACTGCGAGCGTCTTTACCCGCTTCTTTGAAGAACTTGATTGCTTCATCAAAGTTTTTCAACTCAAATTCAGCTTGAGCAACTGTCAGGTTGGCATAATCAACACGCTTTAGCTTTCCAGCTTTGAGCGCTTGACGCCCCCACTTTGATGCCTCTTTGTATTTATCGGTTGCAAGATAAGCTTGTGCAAGACCAATAATCAAATCGCCATCTGTAGACTTTTCAGCTGCTTTTTCGTATTCAACCAAAGATTCTTTCGCATCTTGAGCTAAACGCAAAGAGTCAGCTAACAATTTGAGATTTTTCGCCGTTGGCTCAACAAGCTTGTCTGTGTAGATCGCCTTTTTCAAAACCTTAGAGGCTTTGTAAGGAACTTCTTCTTCCAAGTACATGCTCGCCAAACGAATAACATCTCTCTCAGTAGTCAAGCCGCCCATAAGGTAGCAAGTTTCAAGTGCATGCAGTGAATCTTTTGGTCGATCAACAACGTAATACACCTGCGACAATTGCTTCCAGTATTGCGCCTTTGGATAATGCTTAATAAGCTTTTCCAAAACCACCAAACCGTTCTTGTAGTCCTCTTTATCAAAATACAGACCACGTTGAAGCACATACCAAGATTCAGCGGGAACTTTACCTGCCACCTCCTGATTTTTTACTGCTTCATTAACATTGAGAAGCGCATTATTGTTGTCTTCAAGCTGATAATACAGCGTTGAAAACATGTAAGAATCTTCAGGTTTAATGGTGTCAGTGTATTCAGTCCATTTCAGCAAAGTTTCCAGTGCCTTTTTGGGATTATCCATTTGAGAATACAGTTGGCCAACAATACGGATTGTTGATGCTTCAGTAGCAAGCGGCATATTGGGTGTCTGGGCAAGCATTTTGTTAAAGCTTTCAATTGCTTTAGCGTAATTCTCGCTACCCAAATGAGCATAGCCAGTGTACTGATGCAACAACACTAGCTCATACGCATTAGCCTTGGCCGAATTAGCTGCCATTTCGCTAAGAAGCTGCATTGCCTTTTTAGGATCGGGCTTTACAGATTCATCTTGCGGCTGCAAATAGTTAGCTGCTTCAGTGATTTTCTTACCAAAAGACTCGCTTACGTTTGGAAATTTACGCTGCTGGTCTTTGGCATACTTGTTCTTTGCTTTCACCTGAGCCATTGCGCTAGAAATCTCCACAGCGCCAGGAGCCACTGCATCAACTGCTTTGCTCACCAACAATGGGGATACAGCAATAACACCAGCCAACAAAGTGCGGCTCAGAGCAATTGAAACGGCAGGAAGTACTTGTCTCATTTCATTACCCCTTATTTCTGCATCTCATAGGTGAAGCGGTTCTTCACCCCAGGAACTTCAACTGGCTTACCATCAACAACCTTAGGCTTGTACTTAAATTTGAGCGCAGCTTTAACAGATGCTCGGTTAAATACAGACGTTGGTTTACCGTCTTTGGTGATGCATTGATCTTCAATAGGTTGAGGGTCGCGCGTAGTACCAGTTTCAGTCACGGTATAAACAACTGTACAAAACCCTTCGATACCACGGGACAGTGCTGTGCTTGGATATTCAGGTGGAACCTTAACGATAGGGAGATATTCACCTTCACTAAATGCCAAGGAACCAGAGCCAACATCTATCCCAGCTTTAGCGACAGGAGCCGTCATATTTAAAGCCTCACCAGAAACATCAGGTGCATCAAACTCGGGTTCCGGCAAGTCTGGAGGAGTCTCAGGTTCTTGGGGCTTTTCAGGTTTCGCGTCATCTAACCTGGTTTCAATTTTAGTGTTGCTCATCCGAATATCAGGAATTTTCACAGACTTAGAAGCATCAGGCTGCGCAAATTCCGTATTTACTAGACTATTCATTAAATACAGGAGGCCAAGTGTGACAACAACACCGAGTATTCCTGCTATGGCGACTTTTATAGGGTTCATAGCTGCTTAGTTCTTCTCAGTAGATACACTTATATCGGTAACGCCAGCTTTACGCGCAGCATTAGCAACATCCACTACAAACTTAAGGTCTGACTCTTTATCTGCTTGAATAGACACTGATCCCTTAGGGTTGTCCGCACGCATACGCTCAATTGCCTGACGCACATTACGTGGATCAATTTCTTTTTTGTCCATCCAGATTTCATTATCAGGACCAATTGCAATCAAAATACTGGCATTAGGTTTGTCTTCAGCTGTATTAGCGTCAGGTCTTGAAACCTCTTTACCAGTCTCTTTGATAAAAGTGGCCGTAACAATAAAGAAAATCAGCATGATAAACACAACGTCCAACATGGGCGTCAAGTCAATTGCCTGAGCTTCTTCTTCTGGCCTTGGGTTTTTCCTGCTCATGAGACATCTCTTTCATACAGGTTGAAATTAGTCGTACTGCAATGGATCACTATTACTAGTGATCCATTGTCAGATGGTCAGCAAATAAGGCTTTTTCATTATCTGCTATGCGAGTCAAGTAAGTGCTTGCAAATACACCAGAAATTGCGGCGACCATACCAGCCATTGTAGGAATAGTGGCTTTTGATACACCACCGGCCATAGACTTAGCATCACCACCACCAGTGTTGGCAAGTACACCAAACACTTCAATCATTCCCGTTACGGTTCCAAGCAACCCCATGAGAGGACATAACGCTACCAATGCAGTAATCATGTCCAAATTAGAGCTAATCTTGTCATCCATGCGAGAAATAAGTGCCGCACGAATCTGATGAGCATTCCAAGACTTGCGCTCTTTACGAGACTCCCATTGAGCGAGCGACTGCTGTATATCGCCTTTCAGACTACCTTTGAAATAGACGAGGCGCTCAAATATGAGCACCCACATCCAAAGGGTTAAGGCAGCGATTGCATACATCAATATGCCGCCTTGGTCCAAAAAGGCTTCAAGGGTTCCTATAGCGTCCGTCAAAGCCTGCATGGTTTATCTCCTACTTGCCGTTACGCTCAGCATTTTCCGCAATAATACCGGTAGTCTGCTCATCGAGTACGTGAATCACTGACTTGGCGCGACCATTAACCAAGGTATGCATTAATACCATTGGGATAGCAACAACAAGACCCTGTACGGTAGTTACCAATGCTGCAGAAATACCGCCTGCCATGTTTTTAGGATCGCCAGCACCGAAAATGGTGATTGCCTGGAAGGTTGTAATCATACCGGTTACGGTACCCAACAGACCCAGCAACGGACCTACAGCAGCAATAATCTTCATAATCGCCAAGCCGCTTTCAATCGATGGACGCTCTTTCAACACAGCTTCTTCGAGCTTCAACTCCAAAGTCTCAGGGTCAACATTTTTGTTTTCTTGAGCAACTTTCAATACGCGACCAAGCGGGTTGTTTGTGCTTGGGTTACTCACATTCTTAAGTTGAGCTTTTACTTTTGCACTCATAGCGAAGAGAACCAGCATACGCCAGAAGCCAAGCAAAATACCGAAGATACCTACGTATACGATTACCCAACCTACTGAGCCGCCTTGATCAAGGTATTCCATAAAGGTTGGCTTCTGAATCAGGGCACCAAGCAACTGACCACCAAGAGGGCCAGTTGGGTCGATACCCAAATCTACTACACCGCTAGTAGCAGATTGCAATGCTGCTGCGGCAGAAAGCATTGCTGAGTCTGGCTGACGCGCAAGCTCTTCAATTTTTCTGCCGTCGTAAGTGAGGTATGTACCATTTGAAACCAGATTGTAAGTACCAACACGAACAATTTCTTGCTCCGCTTGCTCACCATTTGGTTTGATTACTGTTGCGTTGAATTTCGCAACACGGCCAGTTTCTACCATTTCACGTTGAACTTCGTACCACAAACGCTCAATCTCTTCGATGTCAGGAAGTTGAGTACTTCCATTCATCTTTTCGATCAAAGCATCCAAGAAGTCACCGCGATTAGGGTATTGGGCGCTAACCAGAGAAGTCTCAAGTGTTGCGCGCAAATCGCCAGCAGTTGAAGTCAAATGACCAAAGAGTTCACGCATTGAACCCAAACGCTCATTTAATTGCGCTTTTTTCTGAGTAACCAAGAGCTGCTGTTCGGCGTACTTCTTTTCCAAAGCAACAGAGCGGTTCTCTTCTGCTTGGCGAGTAGCATTAGCTTGCGCCAATAAACCAGCCTGACCAGCTTTATCGCGAGCAAATTCAGCTTCGCGTTGCTTGTGCTCAGCAGACTCACTGATTTGAGATTTTTTTACCATATCCAACAGTTGATCAAGCGTTTGAGCCTTCTCTTGAGCCACAGCAAAACTGCTGCTCAATAGACCAACAGTGGCAAGCATCAGGCAGTTTTTAACAAACTTCATTTTCATTGTGCTGCCTCCGGTGCTTGAATGGGCATAGTCATAATATCTTTGGTAGCTTGGTCACGCGCAATCTTCAAACCTTTCAAAATCGGCGCATTGTAAGAGCTATCTAATGAAACCCACGATTTTTGGGCAACATCCCAATAACCACTGGCTTGTGCATCAGTTGTTTGGTACATCAAAGAGATGCGGCCAACACGCAGGATGCTCACTTCACGATCCTGACCATCAAGTGAAAGGGTAGTTTTGTATGCAGAAATTGTGCTGCCGTAAGCAGATTCAATTTTGTAGGCCTCAAGCACCTGACGAAACTTCTCTGAAACAGAGATATCAGCACGATCTTGGTTAGCACGCAGCATTGCGATTTGAGCTTGACGCTCTTCCAATGAAAATGGCTTATCCAGATTCACGAACTGCTCCAAACCATCGAGCATGCGGAAAATCAGCGGCTGAATTTGACGTTCGATAACAGTTACTTTCTCGATTGATTGCTCCAACTCCTGGACCACAACCAACTGCTTGGCAACTTGCTTTTCCATCTGGGCGTTAAACACGCGGAGATCGTCGATCAGCTTGTTTTGTTGTTTGAATTGTTGCGCCAGATCGTCAGTTTCCTGAGCCAATCTATCAATGCGCTTCTGGGAGTCTTGCGCCAAAGTAGTTTTGGCTTGACCTGCCTGGAGTACTGCATCCAGAGTTTGATCTGCCATGGCAACGCTACCCATTAGCGCGCCGGCAGAAAGCATTGTGGTCAGAGCCACCGCTTTCAATCGCTGCTTTTTCATAATCCCCCCAACTGGGTGTTCAATCAAGTGAGTTTGCGGCAACAAGCTGCCACAGACGCGTTATCCACGTAGCCTCTTCGAGGCGGCTAAGAACGGCGGCATTGTAATAAGCGCCATGACCTACTTCCAATGATTTATCCTACAACCTTCCACGTGTGTATTAAGGTATCAACTTGGTAACACATTACTGCTTTTAATAAGTGCACCGGTAACACAAAAACAAAAACATCAAAAACAAACCAGAAAAAGACATTTAAAACAAAACTTTTAGTTATTAGCGATCATTTATCACGCAATCCGGGAATACACTAAAAACTCGTGTGGTACTAACGCAGCCACATCACCCGCCGCGCATGACTCCAAGCCCCATTTCGCCTCATCCAGCGCCTCAAAAAAGGCATCTCCTTGCGGCTCGACATCAATACGCGTCAGATAAATGCGATCCGCAAATTGCAGCGCTGAACGGTATATTTCTGCACCGCCAATAACCATAACCTCATCGAGATCCGAAACCGTGGAGCCGCGCACTTTTTGCGCCTCAAGCAGCGCTTGCTCGAAACTATTGGTAACAATTACTCCCTCAGCAGCCACCCAATCCTTGTTACGGGTAATCACTATATTAGTGCGTCCCGGTAAAGGCTTACCGATGGACTCATAGGTTTTACGCCCCATGATAACTGGCTTGCCCAGTGTTACCGCTTTGAAATACTTTAGATCTTGCGGAAGGTGCCAGGGCAATTGATTATTGCACCCGATAACACCATTTCTGGCTGCCGCAACTATGATGGCCAATTTCATGCAGAGCCTTCACCTTTACCTTCTAATATATTCGTCAACAACCAAAACACCACTAGATAGCAATAGGCGCGACTATACGCGGATGGGGCTGGTAACCGTCAAACACAAAATCCTGTAATTCATAGCCGAAAATGGTGTCCGGCCTGCGCGAGAACGTAAGTGTAGGCAAGTTTTTAGGTTCGCGCGTTAATTGTTCGTAAACTATGTCGTCTGTAATGTGGTTATTGTACAAATGGCAATCACCAAAGGTATGCACAAAATCACCAACACCCAAATCGCACTGCTGGGCAATCATATGGGTCAGGAGTGCGTAGCTGGCAATATTGAACGGCACCCCTAAAAACAGATCAGCACTACGCTGGTAAAGCTGGCACGAAAGCTTACCCTCGGACACATAAAACTGAAACAGGGTGTGGCACGCAGCAAGCGCCATTCGCCCCCGCTCGACATTCTGCTGGGGACTCATCGACTCATCCGGCAAATCAGCCGGATTCCAAGCACTGACAATCAAGCGACGCGAATAGGGATTTTTCTTGATTTGGGCAATCACTTGGGAAATCTGGTCGATAGTCGATCCATCTGGACACGCCCAACTGCGCCACTGCTTACCATAGACCGGCCCCAAATCGCCCGATTCGGTGGCCCACTCATTCCAGATGTTACACCCCCGCTCCTGCAACCAGCTAACATCAGTGCGCCCTTGCAGGAACCACAGCAATTCAACAATCACACTTTTCAGATGGACAGTTTTGGTGGTCACCAGGGGAAAGCCTTTATTGAGATCAAAACGCAACTGGCGACCAAAGACTGAGCGCGTCCCTGTGCCGGTGCGGTCGCCGCGCTGAACACCGTTTTCCACTACATCGCGCATCAAATCAAGATATTGCTTCATTCACAAACCTGTACCAAAAATTTAACAGACCTTATGGGTTCTTGGCGGATTTCGGGGCAAAGACGTAAGCCCACACCAGCAGCCCTGCACCGAGCAGGAACATGGGGACGCAAAGCAATTGACCTCGAGTCATGCCAGCGATCAGGGCGACCCCCAGATCTGGCTCGCGCACAAACTCAACGCCAAAGCGGAAAATCGAATAGCCAATCAGGAACAAGCCTGACACAGCGCCCCGCGGGCGAGGTTTGGCAGAGAACCAGAACACAACCACGAACAACACCAGACCTTCGAGGAAAGCTTGGTATAACTGGCTCGGGTGACGCGCCAGCCCTTCCGGCAGCGCCTTCGGGAATACCATTGCCCAAGGTACATCGCTAACACGACCCCAGAGTTCCTGACCGATAAAATTACCCAAACGGCCAAAACCCAGACCGAGTGGGACTATGGGAGCGACAAAATCCATCACACTGACAAACGAACGGTTGATGCGATAGGAATAAATAATCATCGCCACTATCACACCGATCAAACCGCCATGAAATGACATGCCACCCTCCCACACGCGGAACAGCCAGAGAGGATCGCGCAGGAATTCTTCAAAATTGTAAAACATCACATAACCAAAGCGACCGCCGAGTATCACTCCAAAAGCACCATAGGTGATGAGATTTTCAACTTGGGATTTGTTCACAGTGGCAGCAGGAGCCTTGGCACGATGCATGGAAATCAACCAGGCACTGGCAAACGCCAGCAGATACATAACCCCATACCAATGCACATTGAACGGCCCGATAGTCATGTCGCCAAGCGATATGGGGCCAATAGGGATAGTAAAAGCGATGGGATTTAAATCCGGGTATTGCAACATAAGCGGTTAAACCTGAAACAGCCAACTCAGTGGGCGGTGATTATGGCGCGGAATTGTGACCCACCCAAGACATTTATATTTATTCATTTGCATCTGAAGCAACCGGACGGATCAGGCGAGTCAACCCTGTCTCACGCAACTCACGCGCGATATGGTCGCGAATAAGATCACCATTGGACATGCGCATCACCTCAGCTAGCAACTGCTTCGCGCGCTCGAAGGTAATACCGCGAATCACAGATTTTACCTTGGGAAGGTTGGTGGCATTCATCGACAGCACATCATATCCCATTGCCATCAGCAGGATGGCAGCGCCCGGATCACCCGCCAATTCGCCGCAGATACTAACACTGATGCCGGCATCGTGCGCTGCATAAACGATATATTGCAACGCGCGTAGAACAGCAGGATGGAAGGCTTGATAGAGGTCCGCTACCTGCGCATTATTGCGGTCTACTGCCAGCAGATACTGCGTGAGATCGTTGCTACCGACCGAGAGGAAATCCACCCGGCGCGATAACTCCGGCGCAAGATATACCGCTGCCGGTACCTCGATCATCACCCCGATTTGCGGCTTGCGCACGCGGTAGCCCTCTTCGAGCAACTCTTTATGTACGCGCTGGATCAGCGCCTTGGACGCATCAACCTCCTGCATATTTGTGATCATCGGTAGCAGGATACGCAGATTATCCAAACCTTCACTGGCCTTGATCATGGCGCGAATTTGCGCGAGAAAAATCTCCGGGTGATCCAGTGTGACGCGGATACCGCGCCAGCCTAGAAAGGGGTTGTCCTCTTCAATGGGGAAATAAGGTAAGGCTTTATCACCGCCGATATCGAGGGTCCGCATGGTCACCGAGTGGGGCGCAAATGCCTCCAACTGCTCGCGATAAATGGCGCGTTGCTCTTCCTCACTGGGAAAACGATCACGCAATAGGAACGGCACTTCGGTGCGATACAAACCCACGCCTTCAGCTCCGCGCTCAAGCGAGCGCACTACATCAGCCATCAGACCGGTGTTGACGTGCAACGGTAAACGGTAGCGATCTTTGGTTTCGCAGGGGAGATCTTTAAGCGCCTCCAAGCCTTTAACCAATGCCTGTTCTTCAAGGAAGATCGCTTTGTATTGCTTGCGCAATTGTGCGCTGGGATCACAGTAAACTGTGCCTTTGTAACCATCTACAATAATTGGACGCCCATCGATTTGGGTAAAAGGCAAATCCACCGCGCCCATCACCGTGGGGATATCCATCGCCCGGGCCAGGATCGCAACGTGAGAGTTGGAGGAGCCCAGCACCGACACCAAGCCCGCCAGCTTTTCTTTGGGGATTTCCCCCAGCATTGATGCAGTCAGCTCTTCACCGATCAGGATGGTTTTGTCGGGATATACACGCGTCTTTTGATTGGATTCCTGCAAGTACGCCAGCACACGACGCCCCAGATCGCGCAAGTCAGTCGCCCGCTCGCGCAGGTAGGGATCATTCATGCTATTGAAGATATTTTCGTGCTCGAGGATCACCTCACTCCAGGCATAGGATGCGTTGGCGCCTTTGCGAATACGATCAGTTACTTCGCCGCCAAGGGAAGCATCATCAAGCATGGCGAGATAGGCATCAAACAGCGCCTGCTCCTCGCGGTTAATGCGCGCCTTTAATTGCTCACCCAAAGATTTAATATCGTCGCGCACGGCCATCAGGCTGCGGTGAAAGAAAGCGATTTCGGCCTCAACATCCTTACACACCTGATAGGGAACCGACCTTAAATCTGCCGATGGCGCAATCACTACCGCCTCACCGATAGCAATACCCGATGCGCCAGACACGCCGATAAATTTCGCCTGGGTTGCCTTGGCGCCCACCGGTACCACTCCACCAGTCGCTTCAGCATGGGCAATCACACCCGCTAATTGCGCCGACATGGTGACTAAAAACGCCTCCTCTCCCTCGTCAAAACGGCGCTGCTCGACTTGCTGGACAACGAGCACACCGAGCACTTTGCGATGGTGGATAATCGGCACACCGAGGAAGGCGCTATAGCGCTCTTCGCCAGTCTCGGGAAAATACTGATAGCTTGGATGCGCTTCGGCGTGTTCCAAATTGATCGGTTCTTCGCGCACAACCACGCGCCCAACCAAACCTTCACCAGCCGCCAGCCGCACCTTCCCAACCGCATCAGCGTTGAGGCCGTCGGTCGCCATGAGCACATAATCGCCCTTGGCATCGCGCAAGTAGACTGAGCACACCTGGGTCGCCATCACCTGCTTTACTCGCGTAACAATAATCGCCAACGCGGTTTTCATATCGCGTGCGGCGTTTACTTCCAGAACGATGGAGCGGAGTGAATTTAACATAGGGGTTGGTGATCAAGCCTGTCAGGTGGATATGGTTGGGATTATAAGTGCTTTCTTTACAGTTACTTTAATTATGGGGCGAGCGAACGCGGGCGCTGCGATCCTCCAAATGCGAGTGAAACAATGACAACTCTTTAAGCGCACGACGGTACACATCGCGCTTAAAGGAGACGACTTTACCCAACGGATACCAATAACTGACCCAACGCCAGTCATCAAACTCGGCACGACCGCCATTATTGAGGCTCACCTTGGCGTCGTCACTCAACATGCGCAACAAAAACCATTTTTGTTTTTGCCCCACACACAGCGGCAAAGAGTTATGGCGAACCAAACGATGCGGCAAACGGTAGCGCAACCAACCACGGGTGCAGGCGAGTATTTGCACATCTTCCTGGCGCAGGCCAACCTCTTCATGCAACTCGCGGTAAAGAGCTTGCTCGGGCGTCTCATTGGGGTTTATACCACCTTGCGGAAACTGCCAGGCATCCTGACCACCAACACGCCGGGCCCACAGCAATTGACCCTGATCGTTGGTCAAAATAATGCCCACATTAGGGCGGAATCCGTCTGAATCTATCACGGGGGAATTGTCCATATAAAAGGTTTTGCTGCGGCAGAAAACAAAACTCCAGCTATGAAAGAGCGGACATGTTCCACAAAACAGCGTTTTCCGCACTATATCAGGCTTACCCAAACCCGCAACCCTGAATCTCGGAAATGGTTTTCATTGAGCGCGCTCGCCACTGCCGTTATCCTAGCGCCCCTTTTGCAGCAACTCCTGCAAACACTTACTTCATATATATAGGGAACCACCGTGGCACTGGCAATTTTTGATCTCGACAACACCTTGCTGGCAGGCGATAGCGACCACAGCTGGGGAGTCTTTTTGGTGGAAAAACAGTTGGTAGATGCTGCAATCTACCGCCAGGCGAACGATGGCTTTTACGCCGACTACAAAAATGGCACCCTCGATATCCGTGCCTATTTACAGTTTTCGCTGGCGCCGCTCTCTCGCCACAGCATGGACGAACTGGAAAAATTACATGCAGAATTTATGCGCGACCATATCGAGCCATTGATGCTACCCAAGGCAAAAGCACTGCTGCAACACCACCGCAACCAGGGCGATCATTTGCTGATCATCACCGCCACCAACGGTTTTGTGACCCGCCCCATCGCCAAATATTTGGGTGTGGATGACATTCTTGCCACTGATCCGGAGGTGGTTGACGGTCGCTATACTGGCAACTATGTGGGCGAGCCCTGTTTCCAATCCGGCAAAATTGTCCACCTCAACGAGTGGCTTAAGCACAACCATCACTCGCTGGAAGGCGCTTATTTTTACAGCGACTCGATTAATGATTTACCTCTGCTGGAGCAGGTTGACCATCCGGTAGTAGTCGATGCCGACGCGCGGCTAAGCGCTATCGCCCGCGAGCGCAATTGGAAAGCAATAAGCCTGCGCTAGGCAGGCTTATTGTGAGAAGTGGAAACGCAGGTCTGGGTTTGGCTAGGCTAAATAAACGCGCGCAAATACTGCTTTTAAATAATCGGTTTCAGGAATAGCGGGATGGATCGGATGATCCGGCCCTTGTCCGCCCTGCCCAATAATCTGCACATGGCGATCCAAGTGACGGCCGGATGCGCGCACAATTTCCAGTAGGGTATCTTTACCCAAATGCATGGAGCAGGATGCTGAAACCAACAAACCGTCACGCCCCAACAACCGCATCCCCAGCTCATTAATGTGACGATACGCCGCCTCACCCGCTTTTTGGTCTTTGCGTTTTTTGATAAATGCAGGCGGATCAAGCACCACCACATCGAAACGCTCATCACTGGCGATCAGTTCTTTCAACACATCGATGGCTTTGCCTTGAATCGCAGCAACCTTATCGGCGACACCATTAAGCTGGGCATTCTCCAATACTGCATCAGTCGCCGATTCCGATGCATCTACACAGAATACTTCGCTCGCACCCGCCACAGCCGCTTGCACTCCCCAGCCGCCGATATAGGAAAATACATCCAATACCCGCCTGCCTTGCACATATTGCTGCAGCAATGCACGGTTCATGCGGTGGTCGTAAAACCAACCGGTTTTTTGCCCACCATGCACCGGCGCCATAAAACGTGTACCGTTTTCGACTAACTCCACCGATTCAGGCACTTCACCGTAGGCGACTTCGGTGTACTCCGACAAACCTTCCAGCGCGCGCGCGCTGTGCTCGTTGGCGAGCAATACGCCATGCGGATTCAGCACCTGCACCAGCGCCTCAACTATCTCACCCTTCACCAATTCCATACCCGCACTGGCAATCTGCACCACCAGATAATCGCCAAAACGGTCGACCACCAACCCGGGAAGAAGATCAGCATCGCCATAGATCAGACGATAAAAAGGTTCATCAAATGCCATCTCGCGCAACGCGAGCGATTGCTTTATGCGGTGCACCAACAGCGATTTATTGAGCGGATACTTTTCATCGCGGCTGACCAAGCGGCCGCAGATCAGTCCATTGGGATTGACTAATGCGATACCGAGCGGCTTGCCGCTGTTAGTTGTGACCAGCGCCTGCTGCCCCATTGAAAAAGATTTAAGCGGCGATTTGGCGACATCCACCTCGTTGCTGTAAATCCACAAATGCCCCAATTTTAGGCGGCGATCCGCTTGGGAATTAAGAACAAGGATAGGCAGTGTCATGGCAAGGCTCACATAGCAAAAAAAGTGCGCGGATTATAAGCCTTGTGCGACTGGGACACAGAATTAAAAATGCGCCAACTGCAAAATGCACCGAAAGGAAGTCGGAAATGCCAAGGAAAATGCTAAGAAACGCACAAATATCGGGTGATTTGGCTGCGGAAGCGCGTTTTTTGAGCGCTTGGCACTTTATCATTGAAAAGATATGAGCTAACGTTAGCTGTGGCCATAAGTCCCAATAAGCTCAACAGCTTAGCGCAGATTCTTTATGCCATTTATACCATCGAATTCAATACCAGCCGCCGCCTTATAATCAACTTACGGCGGTCGGTAACCTAGGAAGACATCATGCATACTCTAAAAACGACGACGATTGTCAGTGCAGCGTTCATCAGCCTGCTACTTTCTGCTTGCGGCGGTGGCAGCGATTCGCCGCTTCTTAACTCTGGGAACTCAAGCACTGCCAGCTCAGGGTCTGTAAGTACAACCGATCCCACAGCGATTGGTTTCGGCAGCGGTAGCAGTTTTACCGAAGGGGCAATAGGCGCCGGCAACACTAACCTCGCACCGGGTGCCAGCACCACTCTGACAATTAATATTGTCAGCAGCACCAACACGCTGGTAACCACGCCCATCCAGGTGACTTTCAATTCTGGCTGTTATGCATCAGGCGAAGCCGTGCTGTCACAAGGCACTGAAATCACCAACAAGGTCACCACCGATATAGGTCAAGCGAGTATTACCTATGCAGCAAAGGGCTGCGTTGGTGATGATCAGATTACCGCCACGGCAATTATCGGCGGCGTAGCCAAGGTAGCTCGCGTTACCGTCAAAGTCGCACAGGATACCGTGCAGTCCATCAGCTTTGTCGAGGCAAACCCCAGCAAGATTTTCCTCAAGGATAGCGGCGGAGCACAAACATCAACCGTACGCTTCTTAGTAAAAGGCAGCACCGGCGCACCAATCAAAAACATTCCCCTGAATTTCAGTTTGAGCACTCAGCTTGGCGGCATTGCACTCACTGCCGCCACAGCAACTACGGATAGTACAGGCCATGCATCTACCGTAGTGCAAGCAGGCACAATTCCCACTGCAGTTGAAGTCATCGCCACAGACCCCGCGTCAAACATTACCGCTCGCTCAAATAAATTATCGATCGGAACCGGCATGCCGGATCAAAACAGTATGTCGATTTCAGCTTCACGCTTTAACCCTCCAGGTTGGGACTATGACGGCGAGCCAGTAAACATTACCATCCGTCTTGCAGATGCATTTAACAACCCACCAGCAGACGGTACATCCGTTCAATTTTTAACTGAAGGCGGATCGATCGATACCAATTGCACCACGATAAACGGCACCTGTACCGTCATTTGGAAAAGCCAAAGCCCAAGACCGAGCAATGGTAGAGTCACCATTCTCGCCACTACTGTAGGTAATGAAAGTTTTAAAGATGTTAACGGTGACGGCCTCTACACTGCTAATACCGATATTTTCAATAGTTTTACTGACGGCTGCAGTCCTAATGTCCCCCTATCAACTGCGGAAGCAACTCCAGGTGGTAACGACCAGCCTTGCGACGACTTGGGCGAGGCCTATCTCGATGAAAATGAAAATGGCGACTTCAATACAGGTGCAAGTGCGGAAGACTATGTAGACTTCAACATGAATGGGAGCCGCAATATTGAGAACGGTATTTACAATGGCGTTCTCTGCTCTACAGAGGGTTCAACTTGCACCAAACAACCGGTAACCATCCGTCAGGACATAGTACTGTCCATGTCCAGCGAACAACCAATGACACAAAATGGCCGCCTGCTGGGACAACCTGAAGCAATAGAATTAAGCGCCAACGAAACCACCATGTTTACGGTCACCCTTGCAGATATCAATGGTAATGCGATGCCAGTGGGAACAACGGTATCCCTGAGCACTAGCACTGCCAGTGATGTGACTATCAATCAAAGCATGACTACCGGTGTGGCTAGCACCCTGAACCCAACCTCATTCACCGTGACACTAAAAGCAAGTGAAACCAAACGCCCAAGCGGCAGCTTCAATATAGTAGTTACCTCCCCCAAGGGCACATCCTACAGCTTCAGCACTCGCTTGATTCCAAGACCTTTGGAGAATACTGCAGCCGTATATATAGGTAAGAGCAGTGGTGCAACCTTCCTGGTTGGACAAGTAGATGTAGGAATAGAGGATGCCGTGCTGCCGCCGGGAGGCTCAACCAGTCTCTCGGTCAGTTTTGTTGACAGCAATGGCAACCTCACTACTGGAAGCGCGACGGCGACATTCACCTCGCCCTGTGTGCGCGATGGCACTGCAATTCTGACTGACTCCAGTGGTCAGCCCACAAGTACAGCTAGCACCCAAACCGGTCGCGCCACACTTTTCTACAAAGCGAATGGCTGTATTGGAACGGACGTAATTACTGCTACCTCAACGCTGCCCAGTCTGCAGGTCAATACCGCTACTGCCACATTGAACATAACAGTGGCCACTGCACAGAACATCGTGTTTGACCGCGCTAATCCAGCTCAAATCAGCTTGAAAGGCGGCGGCGGCGTAGAAACGTCGGATGTACGCTTTATCGTGAATGGCCCTAACGGATTACCACTGTCTGGCGTTCCGGTAACACTTACCTTAAACAACAGTGTCGGCGGTGTATGCCTGATTGCTGGAGGTACTTGCACTCAAGAGGTTTTAGCGACCAGTAATGCTTCAGGGATAGTCAGCGCCCGCGTGCAAGCCGGTACTATTACCACCACCGTGCGCGTCACCGCATCAACCGAATCTGGCGGCACCACAATTTCGACGCAATCTTCAGGACTGGTTATTTCTACTGGCATTCCAGATCAGGACAGTATGTCAATTTCAGCCTCACAATATAATGTGCCGATTTACGTCGAAGGCTTTGAAGTGGAAGTGGTTATTCGGTTGGCAGACGCCTTTAATAACCCTGTCCCCAAAGATACCTCAGTCAGCTTTACGACCTCAGGCGGTATAATCGACAGTGCCTGCTCTACTGATGAATTCAGTACTTGTAAAGTAATTTGGCGTAATCAAAACCCAAGACCTTCCTCAGGCAAAGTGACTATTTTGGCAACCGCCTTGGGTAATGAGAGCTTTGTTGACACCAACGGCAACGGCACCTATGACGCCAATGACACCTTTGCTGAGAGCGGTAGTACCTGTACTCGCAATGTACCGACACCTACATTGGTTGACCCCGCCACGGCGTGTGATGACTTAGGCGAAGCCTATTTGGATAGCAACCGAGACAATACCTACAACCTAGGTGAAGTTTTTATCGATATCTTTGGGCCTGGCAATTCTCTGGTTAAAGATGGCGTAAGAACAGCGGGCAATGGTATTTACGACGGCGCGCTCTGCCCAGCAACAGGTGCAACCTGTACTCGCAACAGTGTAACTGTACGCCAAGACCTCATGCTGGTTCTGGGTACTGGTGTAGCAGACACAACAGGGAACCGACTAATTGGCCAACCGGCTAATATCGACATGGCAGCAAACTCTATCCAGACATTGCCGATCATTCTGCGTGACACCAATGGCAATAGCATGCCCGCTGGCACAACAGTGACCGTCAATAGCACAAATCTGACGGGCGCAACAGTAACACTGAGCCCAACAGCAGTAACCGTAGCAGACAATGTAACTGGCCCGACCACTTTCGATCTTGTGGTGAAAAGGGATGCAGCTGCGGCTTCGGGCCAGTTCAAACTGGTTGTAACAGCACCCGGTCGCCCGCCAGCGGAATACACATCAACCGTAACTTCGCTGTAACCTGGCTCCATCAATACCCCAATTCGGGGTGTTAACACCAACAAACCCCGCCCTAAAAGGCGGGTTTTGTTTTTCTTGCACTGCGTTTTCCTGCGCTAGATCACTTCCGAAAAGCATCAGCACAGATAGCTTTCCGCTAACAAGACCAGCCTCAACTCAATTGCATAAAAGTCAACCGGTAAGTGATGCGTTAAAAGGATGTATTCAAAGGTCAGGCGAAGAGAGGCCAGTATCAGTGAATATGTGGCATGAAATACTATGTAGCGATGCAGGCAAGACTCGCACCATCGGCAGGCCACTCCGAGCAAACATCAAAACGCTTTAGTACGAGGAAGTAAAACTGACAAATAAATTCAAATGCCGGGGGCGATAGTATTGTTGGCAAAAACAAATTGCACCGAAAACTAATACTGATCTGGCCGTGATTGATTATGGCGTAGGTGGGAAGCACTTATAGCTTAAATAAAATTGGCCCCGCTATGGGGCCAATTTTTATAAGATGACAAACTTAGGGTTTTACAAAATTGACGGGAATACTAGTCGCTTCAATACCGTATTCTCCGTTGACAATGTCTTCTCCTCTCGCTGTTAAATCTAATGCGCTTTCCGATAATGACATGTCGTAACCGCCATTACCGATCCAGCTGTTAGCAATCCACCCGAATGGCAAAGTACTATTAGTCCAAGCTTTTGTATTTGCCCCAGCCAATACTCCCTCGCTCAAAGCACCGCCAGCATAATCGAACTTGAATCCATCAACCTCTGCCTGGGATTCAAAACCTATCGTTAGGATAGGCTGGGCATCCTCAACTTCAACGTTACCCCAAATTTGCACATCATCCACTTTTATAGTGGCATTTACACCGGGACCACCAAATTGGAAGCCGAAGTGTTGCAGATTGCCCAATCGGTTGAAATTGGGATTAAAAGTATCTTCAACAATTTCTATTTCAGTCCATTCGCCGGGAGTAAATTGGTCGATGGTCATGGTTGGGAAGGAGAAATGATTCCAACCTGCATCTTGCATAAAGAAGTTAAAAAAGAAATCCGTGTTACCCGCAAGATTAGCAGGCACAAAGACTTTAGCCCTAATGGTCACTGGGCCAGCCAAATTCAATTTCTTACTATTGATATCGCCTTTACCAACTGCAACATCTGCATCACCACCGGTATTGGTATTGCGAACCTCCAGCACACCATCAACCACTGCCAATGACGCCATTTTATCCCAAATGACGGAATAGGCTTCTGCGTCACCATCGAATGCACTCGCTAACTGCTGGGCATTGATAATCTTTGTGTTCTTCTTATTGGGATCATTAATCTCAATAAAATCTACCAGCAAAGGCTCTGCCATAGCGCCACTAAAGCCGCCCAACTGAATACCAAATGCTTGCGCTGGGCTAGCATCACTGAAATCCACATTGAACTTCACAGTATTCCAAGCACCAACAGTAAGGCTCGCAAAGCTTTGCGCAGGGATATCCTTCCAAATTTCCCAATTCGCACCGAATTGACCAAATATTTTCAACCAAGCATTACTTTCAGCTGAATAAGATGCAGGGACGTAAACGCGCAAAACTACCTCTAATGCCGTGTCTAGCGGAATTGAATAAAGGCTTGGTGCTTTCCAGCCCTGCAGATCTATCGCACCATCGCCACCGCCGGTTGGTAGGATTGTTAACTTTCCATCAGCAGCAGCCGTGGTGAATGGACCCCAATGAGCCTCCCACTCTTCATTACTCGCATCAAAATTAGCGATATATACAGGAGGGATGCCTGGGAATACAGTGAGATTATCGAATATCAAATTGCCGCTTACATCTACTGGCTTGCCATTTGCAACAATTTCAAATCCGATTTTTTGTACCGCCGTCAAATCAAAACCATCTTCGACGTAAGCACCTATGCCTTTTAGATAATCGACGCTGGTCAATTTAAAATTCAATTTATTCCATGCATCAAAATTCATGCTGCTTGCCTGATTCCACCCGGTATTGGCGTAGCGTCCATTGGCATCTTTTAAGTACATGACAATGCCGAGTTTGCCGTTGTCGACATAGGTTTTTGGAATAAACACATCGGTACGGATGCTTGCACCGCGCAAAAACAATGGTGTGTCCAGTGTCATAGCGTAAGCCGCTTTATCCTCCGCAGATTGCCAAGGGATAGAAAAGCCCATACCGCCATCGCCATAGCCCTTTCTCATAATACCCAGGTGATCAACCTCATTTTGGGGCGCAACAGCAGAGCCACCGAAACCACTCATCACAATCGGCATATTGGTTTTCGCCAAGCTGGTCATCGCGGTGCGCACCTTGTCATCGCTATTCCAGGTTTCGCCAAATCCGTGCACTGATAACACCAGATTACCTTGGGTGTCTGCAGCTTTTAGCTCGCGCGCCCGCCCAGCTGTAAAGGAATAATAATCCTGACCGCAACCCGCCGCGTCGATCACTAAAGGCACTTTCAAGCCGGCCTTACGGAATTCCCGGATTGCCAATTTGTGCGCTTCTATATAATCGCCGTAGCCGACAGTGTTTTCAGTGAACACACTTTTGGGGCCCCACTGATTAGCAACATTAATCATGAGATGTGGCTGAAAGCGGTCTTGTGCAATTACTTCCAACCAAGTCCCCAACCACAAATCGCTGACGACTTTATCCAGCTCATCGGCATCATCTTTACAGGTCAATGAATCATCGACCAAAGTAATCAGTGCCACCATATTTTTACCGATGATGTCCACCAGTGCGCCTTCCAGCTCTTCTTTGCGCGTGGTTTTCTTTACTTGTAAACGCACAACGTTAGAGCCAATTTCTGCCGCTGGTGTAATATTCTTAATCCGCTCCAACGGATTGTCACCAAACAGGATATTGGCTCCACGTAGAAAAACAGGCTGCCCGGAAACATCCTTCAGCATCCAACCATCCGCTTTCATAAACGGAGTGGATTCAGAGGGGCGAGGACGATCAGAACCATCATCGACTACTGGCTCGGGAATTAATGGATCAGTACTGTCCTTTTCGTCACCCGCTAAACCGCCGCCACCGCAAGCCTGCAGCAGCAAGCTACTCATAAAGAGCGCCATGTAACTAATTTTAAATTTCATAATAAAACTCCAAACTGTTTTAAAAGGTTGCCGTATTTAATTGCGCATTTGATTTATTTTTTGCGACGGCACTCATTAAAGTTTTACAGTCATACCCAAGGTATAACGGCGCTCTTGCACCCAAAGAGACTGGAACTGATCCGCCATTTGCGCGTAACTTCTGCGGTTTTGACCGGTCAGGTTGGCACCGTTGAAACTGAATTCAAGATGATCGTTAACCCAATAGTTTGCGGAGAAATCCAAATAACCGGTTGCCTCCAACCAGTTGCCCAAATTGAGCTCTGCAGCATTGGTATTCAAACCGACACGCCCGAGATACTCCTCACTGCGCCAGTTGTAGGCCAGACGCAGGTTCAAGCCATCGCGGTCATACCAAAGAATTAAGTTGGATTGATGTTCGGAGTTTGACGGCAGCGGTAGCGCATTACCTTCGATATCGATGTTATTAGATTTACTTCTCGAGTAGGTGTAGTTGAACTCCAGCCCGGTGGAACTGAGAATTTCACCCGGCAAAAAGGTAAACGGTTGCTTGTATCCCATTTCAAAGCCGTAAAGATCAGAGGCCCCCACATTGCTAGTGGTATAAATATTGGCTGTACGGCCACGATCAATACCATCTCCATCTGTAAATGGGCGCATCTCTTGCGTCTGCTCGGTGGATGTTTCCACTTCAATCAGGAATAAACCCGCAGCCAGCATGGCGTTTTCATCAAAGTACCATTCAGTTGATGTGTTATAGACATTTGCGTACCAGGGTTTGATGTAGGGATTACCGTCATCATTGCCGCCGCCCACACAGCTCACCGATTCATTGCGCGTTTGACCGCCGCCAACTGGGATCTGGATAGGCTTACCGTTTTCATCCAACTTGTCGCACTGCTGATACCAAAGCACCAGACCAGAGCCCACGTTGTTTAAATCATTGCGCGATGTAGTTTTTGATGCACCCATGCGAACGACAACGTCATCTTGCGGGAAAAAGTTCAGATTGAATGATGGCAATACATCATTAAATGAATGCTCAGTGGTGGCGGTTTCAGCAACAAACGCAATTTTTTGCCAATCGTCGTAACCTATGGAGTTATATTTATCTAATACATCTGGAACCACTGCGCGAATTACAGTGCGATCAGTGCGAATAAATTGCGCACCAAAATTACCTTTAAAAGGAATTCCGGCAAGTCCTTCTTCACTATTGAAATTGAATTGCGCGAATGCAGTCGCTGTCTCTTCGGTTACGTCGTAGGTATAACCTGGGTCGTTCGCTGTTTTAGTGCCAGGATATAACTTATTGAGGAATGCCAGAGGGTTATCCCATTCGGACGGATCCAGAGATGAAACGCCACCTTCAAATCCTTTAATGGGCCCAAAGTCAGTGAACACTGTGGTATTAGCCGCAGAGAAACCATTATCTACCAGCCCATTATCCAACAAGCCTGTTGGTTCTTCCGCGAATTCAAATTTGCGCCACTCAGGATACTTTTGCCAAATCTGATTGCCGGTTCTCAACTTGTAGCGCTTATCAACGGGAACACGAGGATCATCCCAGTTGGAGTAACGAGCTGTTGGTGTCACGTAATAAAACTTAGTGTAATCCGCTTGGCGTTCGCCCCAACGCAATCCGCCTTCCACAGATTCCCAAAAATTATCATTAAATGAAAACTTTGCATCAACGCGAGCGACATTAAGAGTGGCATTGGTATCGCTGCCGTCAGCAAAACCTTGGTACTGCTTTAATAAATTTGCGTTGGAAAGATCATCATCAAATACAAACGAAGGAACATCGCGTGAATAATCTACCGTGACGCTATAAATATTGAGCGGATCTTTACCAGAAATACCATCTTCGTCTACCCACAACCACGCAGGAGTACCCTGTTGGAAGGTGGCTTTGCGATAATGTTTTTCAGCTTCTGCATAAATGTAACGCACGCTCGCATCAAAATTGTCACCATTGGTGTATTTCAACTGCAGGTTTGTATTAAGCGCACCTGTGCGATTGCTTTCGTTGGTGGAACTGGTTTGAAAGTCAGCCGCATCGATACGCGCAACGTTTAATGCGTGCAGAGAACGGTTTTGAGTTACACCATTTTTGTCAACGTAACTGAAATCGATGCTATCGCCAAACTCACTACCGGGCAGCAGTACGTTGTACAACTGTTCATCGTAACCAATCAAAAGATCGTTGGTACCCTCGCGCGGAGCACGAACACCGTTGACCTCGTAATAATTAGGATTCGTGGCCGCATTAAAACCGACACTCACACCGCGATCATATTGCGCCATGCTGGTATAGAACACATCGCCGCGCAATGTAAAACCTTCTGCAATATTGGATTCAAACGTAAATGCACCGCCTTCACGCTCGCGATCCATGTAATTGCTTTTTGCGCTGAAAGATTCAGGCGTTAAATACCAGTCACCGACTTTGTCTCCATCCCCATCAAAGTCGAGCGGGTCACGCGGAGTCCCTCCTCGCTGATCAAGAAATGCCAAGCGCGCATTTTCCCACATTGAGTAATTGGCATTGTATGTTGTTGAGTTAAAACCCGAGAGCGTAAACGCAAAGACATCATCAAAGTTATTGCCCACAAAAATGCTGACATTATGGTCTGGATCGCGTGTGCTGGTTGAACCGTCTTTGTTGGTTTCCTTATCCGACATATCACCCATGGAGCCTTCAATTCGAGCGCGCACCATCCAATCTTTTAGCGTTAATGGGCTGAGGGTTTTCAAATCCACCAAGCCGGAAATGCCTCCGGCCAACGAATTGGCAGATTGGGACTTGTAAACATCAGCACCAGAAATTAAACCGGCCGGTACATCCGAGTAGTTAGCGCCCACGCCGGTGATTGTCCATGGGCTCAGGAACTGCTCACCATTGAGCGTGGTCAACACTTGCGGCATACCACGCACGTTCAAGCTAGTACCTTCATTGGCCTCACGGGTAATTTGCACACCAGTCACACGCTGTAGCGAGTCGGTGATGGTGGTATCCGGCAACTTGCCAATATCTTCTGCCACAATCGAATCAACGACTACGGCCGAATTACGTTTGATATCAATCGCCTTGGCCTGCGATGCGCGCACGCCTTTTACGATCACTTCTTCAACCTGCTCATCGCTGGTTGCTGCGGCTGCCGGTTCCTGTGCGTATGCCTGTACACCGTAAAGTGCACAGCCTATCGCCAGAACCAGAGCTTTTTTTCTGGTGGTGATACCGCTAGGTTTGATCATCTTGAGCTTCCTCGTGTTGTTATCTTTTATAAAAATCGGGGGCAACGCTGTGCGAAAGCGCATTGGATGCAGCTCTCACCGCACATCCATGAAGGAAGGCGGAACGGGGAAATACCCTGGTTGTTTACAGCGCGAATGTTCTCTAATTGCTTAAATTTATTGTGTTTAGTTCTGCAATATTGAAAATAAATACTATTAATGACATTTATTGGTGTGAATTTATGACAGAGATGATGTATTAAAATGTAATCGGTTTCAAGCTGAATTTGTGACCGGTTACACCAAATTAAACCTCGCCATTACTGAGGCTTAATTGATTAAAACGTACTTAATTCTATTTTTTAGTCTAAAAATGATTCGAATTAGGGTTATATGCACCTAAAAATCTCAAAAAAAGAATAAAGAAGCAGAATTTCCAAGCAAAAATGCTAGAAAGAAGTAATAAGCGTTATTTGACGACAACTAAAGAAATCTAAAAAAGAATACGGTTTCATTTATTTTTGCAGATGTATGATCAAAAGTCGGGCATAAAAAACCCGGCAATGCCGGGTTTGGGGTGGGATCTAGCTACGGAAGTCAGGAGATAAGGGCACTCACAGCAACTGCTCGATCGCGGCCGCTAGCTTGGGTGAATCCGGCTTGGTCATACTGCCGAAATGCTCAACTACCTTACCGTCTTTACCGACCAGATATTTATTGAAATTCCATTTTGGCTCTTCACTTTGCGCATTAAGCGCTTTAAACAGGGTATTCGCCTTCTCACCGGTCACATGGGTGGGTGAGAGCATGGTGAAAGTCACACCATAATTGAGATAACAAATTTCAGCGGCTTTTTCCTCATCGGCATCTTCCTGCTTGAAGTCATCGCTCGCAAAACCAACCACTACCAAACCCTTGTCTTTGTATTTTTTATGCAGTGCTTCCAGCTCTTTAAACTGGGAGGTAAAACCACAGTGGCTGGCGGTGTTCACCACCAACACCGTTTTGTTTTCCATCAGTGCACAAATATCGACAGAATCTTTTGAATGTAATTTACGATATTCGCCTTTCATATAATCCGGGCAGGCGGATGCGGCAGCGCTAACCAAGCTGACCATAGCAACTCCAAAGAAGGTAACCATAGGGTTAATAAATGATTTCACGGCAGATTCCTCACTAGACAAGTAGGTGAATAACTTACGCAGTGTATGCTTTTTTGGATGCGAGAAAAGAGTAAGCGCGGCCGCTTAACCAATCCTTACGAGTGTGACGGCGCGCCGATAACAAACAATTAAAATAGAAAAACAAAAAAGCGGACCTGTAAACAGGTCCGCAAAGTCCGGGGGAGGAGATAAAACGAAAGTGAAACAACAGCGTTAAATTTTAGTAATGCGTATCCAATTGATATTCCAACCTGCTTGCGGAGCGTAAATGCCGAGACTGTAAGTGCCCGCCGTGACATTCACGTTGTGCGTAACAGTCGTCCAGTTTTGCCAACCGCCGGTTGCCGGAATAGCCACTTGCCCTAACTGGATTGCACCGGCATTTAAATCCAGCGATAAAACAGAACCGCTTGGACTGGCCACACGGTATTCCACTTTATAGGTACCACTGCTCGGGAAATTGATATTGGCGTAAGACATCCAATCACCCGTATCAATCCAACCAACATATTGCCCTGCGCCACCATCGCTGGTGGCGTCGAGCTGCACACCACTCATGACTGAATAGGATTCAGCTTGAATCAAACGGGAAAATGCGGCAAGCGCGCTGGATGATGCGCGGCTGGAACTCAGCGGTGTACTGGAGCGCGAACTACTGGAAGCCGTTGCACCGACAACGCCGTAAGGGGGCGATAAGGTTTGGCAGGTTTGGATACCTACACAGTCCGCATTATTTTGCCAACCCCAACCGGAACTGATGTTGGTGCAGATGGCGTAAATCGTTCCCCACCAATTGCATTGCTGCCCAGCGGCAGTTGAACTGCTGGAACTGACCGCCACACTGGAGCGACTGGAACTGTTCGGGCGCGAAGATGCAGCCGGAGTTGAACTGGTGTTATTGCCATTAATATTTTGCACGTAGCTGGTACCCGCCGCGCGCAAGTTAGCAATTTTTTGCGGGATTTCCGTTGCGGGAACTTGGTTATTTTTTTCAAAATACACCCAGTCTACATCTTCAAAATATTCGCGATAATTGCTGTTGTTGATGTAACCCCGGGTATTGCATGCCGCATCAAAACAATCATTGCTAAACCACAATTGGAACATTAAATACATCGGATAATCCGGTGCCACTGCACCGCTAAATGATGTTTGATAAGCGCCGTCGATATAAAACGAAATCAACCCATCTTGCACTTGCATCACCAGTGTATGCCAACCTTGCAAACTACCCTGGGTGCGCGTAACACCGTGATTACTTTCATCCGACCAATCGACAATACGATAAGTGCCCGACCACATACTCGGTGTTGCCGAACCCGTCCACCAACCGCCGTTGGGTAAATATTCAAAATCGATTTCGCTGTAAGGCTCTGCGCCTTCAATGTAATCCGTCAAACCAAAAAAAGTTTCGATCGCGGTATCACCATCGGGACCAGTACTGGGGGCATCATTAAAATACATGCGCGCTGCCCAGGTGCCATTTTTATAAATTTGTTCGACACGTGCCACTTCCGCTTGCGACACACTACCGGTAGTGGAACGATTATTGACAATCGTACTGCCGTTAATATTGGTGCTCGCTTTCAGGCGCATAAATTTATTGGCTGGCGCTGCTGGGTCGGTCACAAATGAAATATTGTTAGTGCTCCAGGTTCCATTCGCCAAACCTGGGCCGCCTTCCCAGGTACGCACACGCCAACCGTTATTGGTTAACTGTGTTGTGGTTGTGTAACTAAAATCATCAAATAAAATTTGTTCCGTTTGGGCAACACCGGGTTGTGCACCTAAACACAATGCCAGCACACTGGCCGCACCCATGCAGCGGCTTTGCCATGCCTTAAAGTTGATAAAGTTCATTATTGTTCGCTCTCAAAAAATTCATTGAAGTGCCCGCCCGGATAATGACTGCCAACCAGATCCAAGGCTCATTGAGCACGCTAGCACTGACCAAAAATCGCAACAATGCACACCGTGAAAGTCGCACCTGCTCTAACTAAAGTCGAACTTCACAAAAAAAAGTGAAGCACTATTCCGCCAACCTTGTCACACCACATAAAACATCAATAACGGTTCGTTAGGGATTAACAATTACACCTTGATAAATATTTTGTTGCGATACAACAGCAAACTAATAAACCAGAACAGCAGCACATGCAGCAATGCAAATACAAGCGACGCCATGGCGGGCGGAAACACCTGCGCAAGCCAGGTAAATAATGCGCTATAGAAATTTCCGCTCTCGCCCTGCATAGGGATAAATAAGTAAGCGTGCACCCAAAAAGGCGACAACATATAAATAAAAATGGAATTGGAACCGTAAATAATAAATGGTTGCGCCAACCGCTTGAATTGTTTGATATCCACCAGCCACACAAACAGAGCCAGTGCAATACAAAAATAGCCGGCGCTATAAATCACAAATGAACTGGTCCAGAGTGATTTATTAATTGGCAGCCCAATGCTCCAGAGCAATCCCAAGGTTATCCCTGCCAAGCCTAAAATCAGCAATATAAACAAACTTTTCACACGATCTTGTTGTGCCACTAAAAAACGCGTCAACTCAAAACCAATCAACACATTGACTACCGCAGGTAAAGTGCTGAGCAAACCCTCAGGGTCAAAAGGCACACCTTTTCCGTTATACATGTGCTCCGCACCGAGCAGCGCCACATCTAATTTGACGACAATATTTTGGGTTAAATTAAAGGGATTATCGCTGCCACCAATAACCAGCAACAACCAATAACCCACCAATAAAAAAGCGCCGATAATATAGACGTGGTGGCGCTTTAGGCTGAGCACAATAAATGCCGCAATCGCATAAGCGAGCGCGATGCGCTGCAATACGCCCATGATCCGCAAATGTTCCCAACCACCCAGTACCCCATTGAAAATCAGGCCGAGAACAAAAATGATCGCTGAGCGCCGCACAACCATGAGCGCAATCGCGGGCGATAATTGCATGGATACTTTTTGTAGTGAGAAATACATCGCCGAACCCACTACGAATAGAAAAAATGGAAAGACCAAATCGGTAGGTGAACACCCATGCCAATCGGCATGCATAAAAGGGGGATACACAAATTCCCATGAGCCGGGGGTATTGACTAAAATCATCATTGCAATCGTTAATCCGCGCAGGGCGTCCAACGCCAAAAAGCGCGCAGGGGTAGTCATCTCAGGCATAGCAGTCCACTGTATTGAGAATATTAATTTTTCGTCATTCCTGCGAACGCAGGAATCCATATGCTGGATACCCGCATTCGCGAGCATGACAACATGTGTATTGTTCAGAGTTTTTTAGCGCGAATTGGCCGCACAATGTTTTTTTATATAGTCCATATGCGTTGGCATAGCGTCAGCAGCGCGATCAATAACCGATTTGATTTCATGCATTAAACGCTGGAATTCCTGTTCTTCAATTTGATCTGCAAGCGGATGGTAATTTTTTGGAATTAATCCCTGCCCTTGCATCACTGCAAACCAACTTACCTCATCGAAAAGTTCGTTGTTGTCGCGAAACAAGCGCCCGCTGGATTCATACAGATCCAGTTTTTTCTGCAATGTCTCCGGCACTTGCATCTGGCGGCAGTAATTCCAAAATTCAGAATCTGTGCGCTGGCTTGCCTTGTAATGCAAAATTATAAAATCACGCACATAGGTGAATTCTGCGGTCAGCAATTCATTGTATTTATCGATAATGGTTTGGTTAAAATCTGCCGCAGGCAATAACGCAACTAATTTGGAAATGCTAGATTGAATTAAATGAATACTGGTTGACTCCAATGGTTCAAGGAAACCACTCGCCAAGCCCATAGACACACAATTTTTATTCCAGAATTTACGGCGCATACCGGTTTTGAAACGGATAAAACGCGGCTCAGCCAACACATTGCCTTCAACACTTTCCAGGAGTATTTTCTTAGCTTGGTCATCACTCATATATTTACTGCAAAATACATGGCCATTTCCGGTTCGGTGTTGCAGTGGAATACGCCACTGCCAGCCAGCAGTATGTGCAGTCGAGCGCGTATAGGGTAATGGATCGGAAACGTTCTGCGTTGGCACCGCTACGGCAGTATCGCAGGGCAGCCAATGCGACCAATCGTCATAGCCGGTGTTCATCGCCTGTTCGATCAACAAACCGCGAAAACCAGTACAATCAACAAATAATTGCGCGCCTAAACTTTCACCGGTTTTTAAAATGACTTTATCGACAAATCCATCATCGGCATGCAATGCCACTTTGGTAATTTCACCTTCTATGCGTTCAACACCGCGCGCCTCGGCAAAGCGGCGCAAATATTGTGCATAGAGTCCCGCATCAAAATGGTACGCGTAAGAAATTTGCGAGAGGGGTGAATTGGGAATCTTTGCGGGCGGCATAAAACGCCCGCGCAAAGCGGCCTGGATTGCAATGGAAAATTCGCCTGGGTCACGCGCCTGTTGGTTGGCCGCATGGCGTAGCCAATAATTATAAAAACTTAAATAACCCATGTTCATGCCGTAAGCGCCAAAAGGATGGACATAGCTATTGCCAAGGCTGCCCCAATCCACAAACTGGATTCCCAACTTAAAAGTACCCTGGGTGTGTTTAATAAAATCATGTTCATCGATGCCGAGCATCTGATTAAATTTTTGGATTACCGGAATAGTGGCTTCGCCTACACCCACAGTTCCAATCTGGTCGGACTCTACCAAACGAATGCGACACTTATCTTTATAGACGTGTGATAGCGCTGCGGCGGCCATCCATCCAGCAGTGCCACCGCCGACAATTAAAATATCGTTAATCATTTTTCACTCCGGACACTTTATTTTTTGTAAATTTAAAATTCAGTATTTGTAGGCTAAAAATCGTTTCGTCATACCCGCGAACGCGGGTATCCATAAAAATTAGAACAGTGGACTCCTGCTTTCGCAGGAGTGACGAGAAACGAAAAAAATCAGTTACATTAATTTACAAAAATCAAAACGTCGCCCGCACCGATAACGCATAACGTCGATCAGTTAAAGAGAAGTTTTTCGGAGTGGTGACGCCTTCCTGGTTGAACTGGGTGCGCGTGAGCGTCATTTCGTCCAACAAGTTGCCGCCTTCAATACCGATGCGGAAATTGTCGTTGATCGTGTACCAGATAGACGCATCCAGATACCCCTGATCTTCACTGAAGATAGGCGCAAATGAATTGGCATCGCGGCGGGTAATCAAATACTCGGAGCGCCAGTTGTACGCAAAGCGCGCTTCGATTCCTTCGTATTGATACATCAATGCGAAGTTATAGGTGTCTTCCGACAGGCCCGGCAATGGCAAATTGTTGAAATTGCGGAACGCATTGCGGTCGCCTCCCACCGAGACACTGGTACCCATTTCCGCATCTTCAAGATCATCTTGCGATACATAGGTGTAGTTAAATTGCGTACCAAATCCGCTCCAGAATCCGGGCAAGAAATCATAAAATTGTTGATAGGCAACTTCGAAACCTTTAATGCTGCCCTCACCCTCATTGACTTGACGGCGCACCAACATATCCATCGAAGTACCGTTATCCGGATTAATTACGGTAGTTTGATAATTGCGTTCGCGGAACAAGTTATCGATATCTTTCTGGAACAAACTCAACGTTAAAGAACCCACCTCGCTGAAATACCATTCAGCCGTTAAATCAATTTGATTGGATTCTTCCGGCTGCAAATTAGGGTTGCCGCCCGTACCGTTCGCCGATACTTTCATATCAATAATGTTGGCGGGGTTAGCAGGATCGGTGGTAGATGTAACCGCTGCATTGTAATTGGTGGTATTGCGCATATCGTAAAGCGATGGAAAAAATATCGCTTTGGATAATGCAAAGCGCGTAATAAAGTCATCGGTCACAGCAACACTCACATTAAGACTCGGCAAAGTCGTGGTGTAAGTATCTGGCTCTGCGGTATTTACGGTTGAGCCACCGCCATTAAAAAATGCCGCATAAGTAGGAAAGTTTTGTTTATAGTAAGCTTCTGCAACATCACCTAAACCCGGCTTATTAAAACGCGATGTTCCTGTCGCTTCTACACCATAACTTACATAGCGCAGACCCACATTGGCTTTAACCGGCATTGCCAATTCATCATTTACAAAATCAAACCGCACATAAGCTTCTTCGCGATCAATTGCGGTGGTGACTGTTTCGTGTGGTAAATATCCTTGGGCATTGGTTGGCTTGCCATCAATACTGACGCGCGCACCGCGATTGCGCCAACCACCATTGTTCAAGCCTTTATCCATAAGAAATTGATCGTAAGCTAATAAATTTTTCTCTTGGGTATTGCTCATGCGTGGAAATAAGAAAGTGCGGTTATCGCCCGCAAGACCTTTACCATCCATAAAATCATTGCCGAAAGTGACGCCTTCATACAATTCTGGATTGCCTGCCATACCCGCAGTCGGCGCTGTACCCCAAGTATGGGAGACTGCGCCCCAGTTAATATATTCGTCGTCTTGCGTAGTGCGGTCGATATCAGAAAAATACGCACCACCCGCAATGGATTTCAACCAACCACTTTCAATTTGGTATTCAACATCAGCGGTGAAAGAATCCATAGTTCCTTCAGCATCGACATTGGTATCCATAATTGATACTTGATAATAATCACAAGCACCCGCGGGATCAGACAAATCGGTTGTGCCGGGATTTGTTCCAGCAGGGCACCAATCCGGTACACCCCCTGTTGCATTGGTGCCTAAAAATTTCACGGTCGGAATTTTGGTGCGTAAATCGAGGAACACATCGGACATCGCGAAGCGATTGTTGATGGTGTTATTTTCGCGCTCGTAACTGGTATCAAGCGTTTGATAATCCAGTTCGATTTTCCATTTGTCATCGGGTGTCAATAACACGTTAAAACTGGCATCTTCAACAATACTTTCAGTACGGTCACCACGTGTTGACGCCAGGTAAGCAACATTCCACGGATAACTTATAGTTCCGCTAGTAAAGTATCCCTTGTCATCAAAGGTTGCGTCGGTACCGACCAATACCGCATTGGTAAGATCCGCATCAAAACCTTGCGAACTGGTGGTTGGAAAGAGTACGCGCTCGCGCCAACTTTCTTCGGAATCCGAGCGGATAAATTCAGCGGTGGCTTTAATAGTTTCGTCGCTATTTTGCCATTGCAATGCAGCATCAAATCCATTGCGGTCGCGATTGGAATCAGCGGTTTGCATCCAGGGCCCGGTGGGCATGTAGAGTTTTTTTCCGGCATAACCGGGCAACTCGGTCGACCCCAAGGTTGGAAACTCGGTCTGGGTTGCACTGCGTTCATAAAAGTTGGTTAGGTTGATACCATCACCGCGCGCGGTAAACTCCGAAGTTGATGCACTGATCAAAAATCCAAATTCACCTATATCGGTATCCCAGCGGTCGCTGAATAATCCTGAATAGGACGGCGACCAATCATCGACCAAATCACCGTAGCTGGTTTTGGCCGAGAGAAAAATTTTGCGCCCATCCATATCCAAAGGTTTGCGCGTAATTAAATTCACCGTACCGGCAATACCGCCAGAAATAATATCCGCGGTTTGGTTTTTAACCACTTCCACTGTGCCCACCAATTCAGGCGGAATATCTTCATAACTTAAACCCGATGTCCAGTTGCCCGCGCTGAAAGATTCGCGCCCATTAAATTGGCTATGCACACGATCCAACCCGCGCACCAAAACACCACGCCCTTCAGCTGCAAAATGGTTAGGGTCAGTCGGCGCCGCAAAACGGCCAACGGTTACACCCGGAACACGCTGCAAAGCTTCAGTCACACTTTTATCCGGCAGCGCACCAATATCCGATGAAGTAATAACATCTTTTACCGTATCACCATCGCGCTTTAACGCTTGCGCATCTTCAAGACTGGTGCGAATCCCCTGCACCACAACTTCTTCCAGTTCTTGTTCAGTTGCTGCATTTCCTGTTTGCGCGATTGTTGGAGCGCCGAACGCCATAATCGAAACAGCGAGCAGGGATTTTTTAAACATCCTGCGCGTGTTTTTTGTGTTTGTATCGCCACGGTTGAACATAACTAACCCCTATTTTTGTCGAGTGATTAAAAAGCCGGCAAATCAAGCCATCTCCGAATCTAGCACTCGCATTTTTGGGGTTCTACGGCGTAGAAAAACTCGAACCAGAACTACTAAAAGTCGCACTTGGGGGTCAATAGAAAAGTCGAACCTGTTTATCGGTACAAGAAAAAGATTTTTCGGGGGGAGTTTAAATAGGTTGTTTTTATCGTTTTTGTGACTGGCTTGGTATTTCTGATATCACCGTTTTCTATGCGGGATAACGCACTGATACAGCAATTAATCTTCCCTAAGCTGGATTTGTCACGCTGAATCGGAGTCGCTTGAAGCGATAATCTCAGGCTATAAAATCTGTCATTTTTGCTTTTATAACCCGATTAAGTGAACTGTCTTTCTTACCGAGGGCACCACTATGATCAAATTAATCAACCATGAAAAGCGCGGCAATTTCGCGTTCTATTTAGCAACCTTGTCGGTGAGCGGCCTGCTGTTAGCAGGTTGTAGTTCGCCCCCCAAAGCACCCGACCAGGCATTACAAGCTGCGGAACTGGCCATCGCAACGGCTGAACAAGCGCGCGTCGCCGACTATGCATCTCCTGAGTTGGGTGAAGCCCGCGACAAACTCACCGCTGCGCGCACTGCAGTCGCTAAAGAAGAAATGACGACTGCGGCGCGCTTGGCAGAACAAGCGCGAGCCGACGCCGAATTAGCAACGGCCAAGGCAGAGGCAGCCAAAGCCCAAGCGATCAATGATGAACTGGGAAAAAGCGTCAATACCCTTGAACAGGAATTGCAACGTAACTCAGGAGGTGTCCAATGAACCAATTCACGAAACCTATCGCGCCAATCTTGTTAGCAGTGATTAGCAGTGGGCTGTTATTGGCCTGTAGCACTACACCTAAAGCGCCAGATGGTTCAGCAGAAGTACGTGCAAAACTGACCCAACTGCAATCGGATTCACAATTGGCAACTCTCGCACCGGTTGCGATTAAAGAAGCCGAAGCAGCCGTAAACCTTGCTGAACAACCACGTAAAGACACCAAATATTCACAACATCTGGTGTACCTCGCAGATCGCAAAGTCGATACCGCTGTAGCACTGGCAACGGCGCGCTTTTTGGAAGATCAGCGCAAAGAAATCAGTGATCAGGCAACCGAGGCGCAACTTGCATCACGCACTCAAGAAGCCGATACCTTGCGCCGCCAACTGGCGGAACTCAATGCAAAACAAACCGAACGTGGATTGGTAATTACCTTGGGTGACGTATTGTTTGAAACTGGTAAAGCCGATTTAAAAGGGACAGCAACAGCGAACCTTGCGAAGTTGACTACATTCCTCTCGCAACATCCCGATCGCTCACTGGTTATTGAAGGCCACACCGACAGTGTCGGCAGTGAAAGTTATAACCAGGTGCTCTCGCAAAATCGCGCTGATTCAGTGAAAACTTTTTTGCTTAACCAAGGCGTTGCATCGAATCGCATAACTGCTTTTGGCAAAGGCGAAAGCTCGCCTGTCGCCAGTAACGATTCTTCTTCCGGCCGACAAATGAATCGCCGCGTTGAAGTCATCATTGCCACTCCTGGCCAAGCAAGTGCCGGCCAATAAATGTGGCATAAACAGAAGCTGGTAATTGCCAGCTTCACCCCTCCGCAATGGATAGCACTGAGAGGATAGTCAGGGAAAATCGTTTGAATAGCGTAAGGAGAAACCTATGAGCCTTGGCACAATTTTATTAATCGTCCTGATCCTGATTCTCATCGGTGCTATTCCCGCGTGGCCTCATAGCCGCAGCTGGGGTTACGGCCCCAGTGGCGGTTTGGGTGTAGTGGTAGTGATTTTAATCATCCTGATACTACTGGGCCACATATAACAAACTGTCTTGAGTTTATTAAATACCCGTAATTATTAATTTAAATTTTGAAAACCCGTTTTACATTTTATTCACGCAAAGGAACTTAATTATGAAAACTTATACCCATTATTTTACCGCAGTACTCCTGTCCTTTTTTGTTTTGCTGGCTGGTTGTTCTTCAACATCAAAAGAAAAAAGTACCGGTGAATACATCGACGATGCCGTGATTACCACCAAAGTAAAAGCAGCATTCGTTGAAGACGATGATTTGAAAGCAACTGAAATCCAGGTTGAAACCTTCAAAGGTGTAGTACAACTCAGCGGCTTTGTCGCCAACGCATCGCACGTTAGCAAAGCCAGTAGAGTTGCCCGGGAAGTAAAAGGTGTGCAATCGGTTAAGAATGATATTCGGGTGAAGTGAAAGCCCTGATAGCAACCAGAACAACAGGGCTGCAATTGCAGCCCTGTTTTATTTTCCGGTATCGGTTTTTGTCCCACCATTACTGCAAAAAAAAAGCGGATCTAAAAAGATCCGCAAAGTCCGGGGAGAAAAACAAAAAATAACGTAATGACGTAATGCAATTACAATTTGGTAAATCTGATCCAGTTAAGATTCCAACCACCCTGTGGTGCAAAAATTCCTACACTATAAGTGCCCGCATTAATCGACACGTTATGTGAAACAGTAGCCCAGGTTTGCCAGCCTCCAGTTGCAGGAATATTCACTTGCCCCAATTGAATCGCACCGGCATTTAAATCGAGTGATACACGTGAACCGCTTACACTCGCTACACGGTATTCCACTTTGTAAGTGCCGCTACTGGGGAAATTAATATTGGCATGTGCCATCCAGTCATTTGCATCAATCCAACCTACATTTTGTCCGCCGCCGGTGTCAGTCGTAGCCTCAAGTTGCACACCACTCATCGCGGTATAGGCCTCTGCTTGAATCAAGCGAGTGAATGCAGCAGTTGATGAACTTGAAGACGATGTTCCGCCACATGCCGATGCGGCAATCGGCTCCCAGAAATAAGTGCTCACATTGGGGATGTAACCCGGGTTCGCGTATTCAGCGATGTAGTAACCGCCTTGATAAGTCACTTTATCGCCCACCGCATAATTTTGTCCGCTTACCCATGCAGGGCAACTGGTTGGCGTTGATGAGCTCGAACCACCACCATTGCCAATTTGACTGTGAATCGCAGCAAGCAAACTATTTGCACCGGCAACATCTTGCGACAATTCCCAGATCATTACACCCGAACCTTCTTGCAGAGCCAGTTGGGTTTTGCTGCGGATGGTGGGAATGCCGTTGTAGGTAATGTAACTGCAACCGGCGCAGCGAGTGCCGATCACATCTGCTTGCGCAGCACCCGCACCAAATTGACTGACGATGGAATTGAAATCGTAAGCGGCCGCGTAACCATTAAATCCGTAACCGTAAAATGGAACACCTAACACCATTTTTTGCTTGGTGAGGCCGCGTGCTTTCCAGATATTAATATCGGATACCGCCATCGAATAAGGTGAGTGCTCAACACCGGCTGGCCCCCAACCCGGGCCAATCGCGTCGTACGACATAATGTTTACAAAATCAAAATAGGGCAGCGATGATGTGGGCACCATTCCACCGACATAAGAGGCAGTCGCCGAGGTTAATAGCTTTCCGGCAGGTAAGCCATTACGCAGAGCTTGAATAAATGGTGTGTAATTTCCGGCGTTATCAATGTTGGTAAGTACTACGCCTTCAATATCGATATCCAAACCATCGAGATTAAAAGTGCTCACGAATTGCAGCAGGTTATTGACGATAGTGGCGCGGTTCGCCGGCTGCAATAGTGTTTGCCAATTGCCTGAGCAAGGCGGCAGTACACCGCCCGCCACCGACACCAATACTTTCACGCCGGCTTGGTGGGCTTTATTGACTACATAATTAATATCGCTCGCGCTCGCCCCTTCCATACACACCGGATTGCCACCACTGGTGACCGCGCCGCTGGCATTGGGATTTAAAAATGATAAGTTGAGATGGGTAAGTTTGCTCAAATCAGTGCGATCAATTACCGCTGGCATATTTTTGTACGACGGAATGTAACCAACAACTTTCGTTTGCGCTTGGGCAATCGAAGAAAAACCAGTGAGGGCAACTAACCCAAGGCCAGCACAAATCCATTGCCGAATGGCTGTTGGGATGAATCCCGATCCATGATTGGTTTGATGAAGTGCGCGCATTTGCGATTAACCTCTTTACGTTATTAGTGGTGAGCGACCGATTAAAACCTCTGAGAAATAAAATCATCACGGAAGCAAACTAACACTCACCAAAAACGCTCGCAACACACTCACAACAACAGGCCTAAACTCACACCCAAACGCCATAAAGTCACACTTTGCGCACTAAAGTGGGATTTATTGTGATGATGAATGAAACGAATGAGCAAACAACGGATTGTCGTTAAGCAAACGAACCACTTTGGGCAACATAAGAGTGGGATGAAATAGCGCGACATGCATCACCAAGGTAATGACAAGCAATTCCGGTTAAACATGCACGCAAAAAAAAGCCAGAACTGGGTTCTGGCAAGTCACGGGAAACAAGGGCAAATCAAAGGGGTAATTACGATTTGCTCAGCTAACTAATAGCATTCCAAGGAACATCAAAAACAAACAACAATTAACAAAGTAAGATGAGTTTAACCACCTAGCTTTTTGATACTGATTGCGCTTTGGATTTACCAATTCACAGTTAGAATTCAAATGGACACTCATAACATTTATACCAAGAAACCCGAGTGCATAGACTGTATTGTCACGTTAGCATCGGGCTGAAGCAGCGGCAATGTATAGTTTAGGCGGGGATAAAAGTCGAACCTGGAAGCTGAATATCAAACCTTTTTATAACAAAGAAGCCCTATCGGATAAGTAATTCGTTATGCTTTTTAAAGTTCAATCCACACCTGCGAATAAAGTCAGCCAATTGCGTCATATCTTGCCCGGATTTAAATTGGGTGCTTTTCTCATCAGACCTTAAAGGAGGGAAAACACCATAACCCGCCAACAGACACGCCCATGATTTGGGCTGATAACTGCCCACCAGATTATTCGTATACATGTTTTTGGCAAAATCACCGCCCCTGTACCAAAAGTGAAGAATTTGGTTTAGTGTTTCTGACAAGTGTGTATTCGCAGCATTATCCTTCCAATATTCGGAATCTGTTCGTTGATTAACCTTGTAATGGCACACAATGTAATCCCTGACTCCATCAAATCTTGCATTAATTTCTTTATTAAATGCATCTTCGAATTGATTGGTATATCCGCCTTGTTCGTAAGACTTTATAAACCCCGATATAGTGTTGAAAGATAAGGCAAGCGCAGTCGCCTCTAATGGCTCAATAAAACCCTGTGATAAACCTATCGCTACGCAATTTTTTTCCCAGTGTTTTTCGACACGACCCACTTTCATCTGCAGATGTCTGGCTGCAACATCATTATCGAGCAACCCTAAATGCTGCCTTAATTCTGTTTCAGCTTGTTCAGGCGTAATATAATCCGCGCTATATACGTAACCATTACCATAGCGATTGGTTAATGGAATTTTCCATGCCCAGCCATTTGAAAGAGCAGTTGATTTGGTTTCGGGCGGAATGATTTCAGAGATTGGCGTCGGCATGACTACCGCCGCATTATTAAACAAGTTTTCTTTAAAACTGATATAGGTGGCCTTTAAAGCCCCCTGTAGTAGCAAAGACTTGAAGCCCGAGCAATCAATAAAGAAATCTGCTGATAAAAGGCTATCATCATCCAAGCGCACCGAAGCCAACTCACCAGTTGGATGCATGAGCACTTCTGTCACTGTGCCAAAAATGCGATTAACGCCTCTACTAATCGCTTTTTCAGCCAGATATTGCCCCAATAAACCTGAATCGAAGTGGTATCCGTAGGCAACGCCAAATGGAAAATTTTCCGTGGGTATAGGCCCAAGATTTTGTTGGGTAATATAGGTTTCTAAAAAATAAGGGTCTGGATGTGCATTTGTGTTGTAGCCCTGCATGCGAGCGTTAATATTGTTAAAAAATGCCGGGACAGTAAAAATATCATCCGTCTGCGCAGGAAAGGGATGAAAATAGGATTCAAAACCAGGGATCAACGACCAGTTAGTAAAGGTAATTCCATTTTTATAGGTTGCGTTGCAGCGCGGCATCCAGTCTGATTCGTCAATACCCACTTCATCAAAAAAGAATTTTAAATGTGGTGTCGATCCTTCTCCCACACCGATGATTCCAATATCACTAGATTCAAGCAAGCTGATATCAACATCACGCCAGTGTACTGCTAATAAATTGGCAGCCATCCAGCCAGCAGTACCACCGCCAACAATGAGAACTTTTTTTGGTTTTTTTGCTGCGCTTGTCATATAGATAAATTCACTTTGGATGCTTGGCGTTGGTATTTTTTTGCAATCACTATTTTTTTAACTTTTCAATAAAATAATCTTTGATGGCTCGTACATAATCTAACGATAGCTTTCCTAACAGATGCTGCTGATGTTCAGGAATATAGGATGCAGGATCAATGCCCTGTTTAAATAAATAATGATCAAACATATAACGCCATGCATTGCGCTGATTCGGCGTTAAATCGCGCATGGCCAGCAATGCAATATTTAAACTGTCGATAGGGCTAGGCGATGTCGCACCTTTGACTGCAGATCCATTCCACCAATAGTTAATCAATGCATTCACTTTTGCCAGAGACTCAACATGATGCCACCAGAGCATAGGAATAAAAATCGCATCACCCGGTTCAAGTTCTACGGAGTAGGCATTAGCCAATGCCGTTTTGAATAATGGATAACGTTCAAAATCCGGCGCATATAAATCGACCAAACTAACGGGTGCACCCGCTGGTGTGAAATTGAGTGGCCCGGGGTATAAATTGCCGGTTTGATCCGGGGGAAATAATGTAAAACGCCTCTTCCCGGCAACAACGCAGGCTATATTATCTGCACCATCGTAATGAGCACTGACAATGCCCTCATTACCAACCCATAGATGCTGTTCTGTAGCGGGAAAAAAAACAGAACTATTTTCATCACTTAAACCTGGCAATATTTCACTTGGAGAAGAATTTTGCATGGAAATAGCCGGGTAGATTTCTCTATCCATTAGCTCCAGCAAGCGACCTAAAAATAAATCTACCCGCTCCTCCCCGCTGATGTAATTCACATCGGTCAGATCGTCGTTATAAAAAAAACGTTTATTGGCTGCGGGAGGGGCAACAAAAATTCTGGCCTTTTGACCGGTATAAAAGCGCAATAGGTATGAAGCAAAATCCTGCGGCGATTTTTTCGCAGCCGCCACCAACGGCCAGTGTCCCGAAAAATTGCGGATCACGATGGGTTGCTGCGCGGGCGCAATCTCGTCAAAAAATTGCTGCGCAGAAAGATTGTGGTATTCCGCAATAGGCTTATAGGTGTTCATGATTTTTTAACAGCGCAATACTGTTGGATATAATCGCTGTGGGACGGCATTTTCATGACGGTATCCCGGACATTATGTGCACTCTCTTGCATCAATGTCACCATATACTGCTCATCAAATGCATCCACTAACGGGTGGTATTTTTTCGGGCGCACTTTCATACCTTCAAGAATCGAACACCAGCTATCAATGGTGAAAAACTGCCCGGGAATGTGCTCTATCTGACCACGTTCACGAAATAAACAGATTTTTTCACGCAAGGAATCAGGCACCGGCATAGTCTTACACCAACGCCAGAACTCCGTATCATCGCGGCCGCTGATGCAATAATGCAAAATAATAAAATCGCGAATTTCTTGATAATCAATATTTATTTTTTGATTAAATGCTTGTTCTGTATGGGATTCAAAATCCTGATCAGGAAAGTGACGGACAAAATGAACCAGGGTTTTATGCACCAGATGAATCGCAGTGGATTCCAATGGCTCAAGGAACCCGGACGCAAGCCCCAAGGCCAAACAATTGTTGTGCCATATTTTTTTACGTCGTCCGGTCGTAAAAGGAATGATTCGCGGTTCATTGAGCAATTTTCCATTGACCGCCTTAAGCAAGGTATCAGTCGCTTGTTCGTCAGTGCAGTATTGGCTTGAAAACACATAGCCATTACCCGTGCGATGTTGCAATGGAATTTTCCAGGTCCACCCCGCCTCACGCGCAGTAGCAACAGTAAAAGGATGCAAGCCACTAGTATTTTCTGTCTGCACTGCAACAGCGCGGTTACAAGGCAAATAATGCGTCCAATCTTCATACCCAATGTTCAGGGCACCTTCAATCAGCAGCCCCTTGAAGCCAGTACAATCAATAAAAAAATCACTCGTAACAGTTGTGCCACTGTTCAATTCAAGAGAGCGGATAAATTGTCGCTCATCAACCACAACTTTATCCACGGTAGCCTCTATTCTCTCTATCCCGCGCTTTTGGGAAAGCTCACGCAAATAGCGCGCAGCTAATATTGCATCCAGATGCAAAGCATGGCTGTAACTGTTCAAAACCCAGTTCTGTTGCGGGGGCGGGCGAAGCATGAAGCGCTGATTCTCGGCCATGATTGCGCAAGGAGAATGGTCAAGCCAACGAGTAGCTTTACCGTCAATGACATTTTTTAACCACAGCTGATAAAACTCAAAACCATTAACATCCTGTCCGACACGACCAAAAGGATGAAAAAATTGCGCTCCTGGCTCTAGCCAGTCATCAAAGCGTATGCCTAACTTGAATGTTGCCGAAGTTGCTTCAGCAAACTCTTTAAGGTTGATTTGGCATGTTCGCAAAAAATCCATAATAGAGGGCACTGTTGATTCGCCCACACCAATGGTAGCAATATCCGGCGATTCAATTACCGTGATTTTTATTTGGCTACCTTGCAGTGCAGAGGAAAGTAAACTTGCTGCCATCCAACCTGCAGTACCACCGCCAACAATACAGATCGAATTAAGGTTGTTTTTTTGCATCGCAAGTATCTTTTCAATGAGGTTTTAAATAACCATATTAGCAACCATAAAAAAAGCGCGCAGTAAAATTGCTGCGCGCTTTTCTATACAACATCTAAATAGCTCTTTCTAATAGACAGTAGCAGTTTAGAAGGTTGCGCGAACACTCAGTGCATAGCGACGGTCGGTAGTAAAGTTCAACGCGTCAGTTTTCATGCCTTCCTGATTCATTTGATAAACAGTTTTGGTTTCGGTATTGAGCAAGTTGCTGCCCTCGACACCCACTTTCCAGTTATCGTTAATGGTGTAATACAAGCTCGCATCCATCATGCCTGCCGCTTTTGCATAAACTGGAGCAAAGTCTTCAGATTCACGCAAGGTCAGCAAGTACTCAGAGCGCCAGGTGTAAGCCAGACGGAACGAGATATCGTTGTATTCATACATACCAACAACGTTCAGGTTTTCGTCGGAGTAACCTTGCAGTGGCAGACCGCTGAATACACGGAAAGTATTGCGCTCATCCACAATCGGCTGACCGGCTGAGTTGAAACGAGTACTTGGCCCTACTGCACCATTTGGATCTTCCAAACCATTCTGGTCAATATAGGTATAGTTCAATTGCAGACCTAAACCACTCCAAGCACCGGGCAACATATCGTAGAACTGTGAGTAGGAGAATTCTGCACCGCGGATGGTACCTGAGCCAGTGTTGGCAGGACCGTAGGCAGCGAGAGTATGCATTGTCCCTTCGTGCTCGATCTCCAGGTCAAACCCTCTGTTACGGATAATATTGTCCAGCTCTTTGTGGAATAGACCCACAGTCACTGAACCCGCTTTCGCAAAGTACCATTCTGTAGTCAAGTCAAAATTGACCGACTCTTCAGGCTTCAGGAAAGGGTTGCTGGCTTCGGCATTCAGGGAAACACTGTCGATACCAATAACCGGGTTGGTGGTCTCACTTTGTGGCTTGGACTCATCCTGAAGGGTTGGATCAACCTCCAGACCGACAATCATACGGTTGCGGGTATCAGTCAAGCTAGGATAGTAAAGCCCTTGCGATGCACCAAAACGAACTACCACATCCTCAGCAACGCCAAAGGTCAGGTTCAAGCTCGGCAACACTGTGTCGTAATCAGTACCTTCAACTGTAGTTTGGAGGGATTCACCGCTGGCAAGATCATAAATGGCCTTGTATTCAGCTTCCAGGAACGCAGCTGTTTGATTACCACCACGGCTGGTGGTTGCTGGCAACACTGTAAAGCCGGTAGATTCCAACTGATAATTGACATAACGCAGGCCGAGATTACCTTTGATCGGTGTTGACAGATCTGCGAATTCAAAGTCACCACGCACATAGAACTCTGTGCGTTTTTCGTTAGACTCACTCACATCGTGATCCGCGAAATGACTATTGCGGCCTTCCATATCTTCATAAGGAACTGCACAACCGCCACTGCCATCGGCTGCGTTACCCGCAGAATCACCTACGGTAGACCAACCATCTGCACAGCCATCGCGCAGTGATTGAGGATAATTCTTCACCAGGTTGAGGCTTGGGAACAGGAAGCTTTCCACTCCACCGTTCAGAACTTTGCCGTTGTAGTAATCGGAAAAGTCAACACGGTCATAAAGCTCAGGGCGATTCACAGCAGCAGATGCAACGCGCTGCTCATTGACCCAAGGGGTAGAAATTGGAGACCAACCGGCATATTCGGTGTCACGCACAGTGAGGGTTTTATCCGTGTAATAAACACCACTCTTAACAGCTGTCATGATGCCATCCAGCGCGTACTCCACATCAATTTTAACGGCATCTGCTTTAGCGTTGTTGAGCTCTTCTTGCTGCATACCTGAACCGATAAATACCTCGGGTTGGAATGCGGCTTGATCAATCCAGCCAGTAAAATCGGTATCACTCAAGAACTCAATACTGGGGACATCGCCACGCAAATCCAGGTAATACGGCAATAACTTACCAACAGCAGCAGAACCACCGCGAGTTTGACCAGACATGCTGTAGTTATGTACCAACTTTTCAGAATCGATATGTTGGTAATCAAGCTCAACGGTCAAGCGATCATTTGGTGTCAACGCCAAATTGAACGATGTATCTTCAACCGTATTTTCGTTGTAATTCCAACGCGTGATGTATAACAGTGGTACATCACCGCTAATACCTACACCAACACCCGATGTTAAATGCCCTCTTTCATCAAAGGTGCGCGGGCGACCTTCAGCAGATTGATCCAGCCAATCGTGAGATCCGGCCATAAAACCTTTAAAGCCCTGAGCCGCATGACCCACTCGACGCTCTTGCCATTCCAGAGACGCTTTAGAGTTGATGTGCTCCAAGGTTGCCGTAACGGTTTCATCGGCGTTCGCCCACTGCAGCGAGGTGGTAAAACCGGTGCGCTCGCGGTCGTTTTCAGCGGTGCTCATATGGATCTGTGACGGCGTGTAATAAGTCACACCATCTGGCTGACCAGTAATGGCGGTACCTTCATACTTCGGCACATAAGCTGCTGCATCGTCTTCAGTATATTTTTTCGCTCCATCAGCCAGCTGCGCGGGAGTACAAGCACGCCAGTCAGTCGCTTCAGGCATACATGGGTGAGAATAACCGCCACTTACAACACCGGGAGCAGGAGTTCCCCATACGTCATAGGAGAAAGTATCAACAGGGCCACGGCTCTGGAAATTACCCAAGCCTACGCCATCGCCACGCGATTGATACTCAGACTGAGATCCCGCCAGCAAGAAACCAAATTTACCCGCACTGGTTTCCCAGCTATCGGCAAACAGCGCAGAGAAAGAGGGAGTCACTTCTTCACGGAAATCGCCGTAGTTAGCTTTTGCATTGAAAGACAGCAAACGCTCATCCGAATCAAATGGTTTACGGGTAATCAGGTTAACGGTACCTGCGATACCACCAGAGATTAGGTCCGCAGTTTGGTTCTTAACAACTTCTACTGCACCCAATAATTCTGCCGGGAAATCTTCATAGCTCAGACCACCCCATGGGTTAGCACTGAATGCATCGCGGCCGTTAATTTCTGAACGTACACGATCCAGACCACGCACCAACACACCAGTACCTTCATCCGCATAGTGCTTGGGGTCATCAGAAGAAGCAAAACGCTCGATGGTTACACCAGGAACACGTTGCAATGCTTCAGTAACTGATTTATCCGGCAATGCGCCGATATCGGATGCAGTGATTACATCTTTTACAGTATCCGCATTACGTTTTAATTCTTGTGCAGTATCAAGACTGCTGCGCATACCCGTAACAACAACCTCTTCCAGATTTTCATCAGCAGGTTTGTTGTCTTGCGCAAACGTTGGCACACTCAGCGCAACGATTGATACAGCAAGCAACGATTTTTTGAATCGTTTGCCCGACATTTCTGTCATGTTGTTTTTACTTGTAAACATATCCAACCCCTTAGTTGTTTTCTCTCGTATTAAACCCACGGAAACGTATAGGTGGAGATTGCTATACGCATCTAATTGAACACTCCATTTATTTCTTGACTGCAAAACATACGTTTTTTACATTTTTTGCCAAAGCTAAAAAGCGAAAAAAGCGTTTACTACTTAAAACATAAAACGGAGTAGCGTCCGAATTTAACACCCACATTTTTGTGATTCTATACACAATGAAAAATCGAACTATTAATTACCAAAAGTCGAACTTTTCACTTAAAACCACTTAAAAATGTGGATGCATTCACAAAAGCTGACACTTGAATAATCCAATACATTCTCGCAACAACCCAGCCAATGTTCTTAACACCATGCGTTATAGTTAGCATGACTAATTACTATTTGCCGCAGATCTGATATCGATTTCTGCAGTAAATTTCTGTTTGTACAAATACGCAGATTGTGTAGGCATAGCCTCAGCTGCGCTGCGCATCATTTTTTCCATTTTTTCCAGTTGCAGTTCAACCCACTGTGCATCCGTAGAGTGGATCAGCGGGTCATAGCGCTGTGGCCAAAAACCATTGCCCAGCAATAAAGATGTCCATACACCGGAAGAAAATGTTTCACCTTCATAAAAAGCCACAAGACCGCGCTTCTTAAACAAATCCAGTTTATGCAACAACCTGTCGGACAAGGTTACACGTGCAAGCTGCTGCCAATATGCAGTGTCTTGCGTCGCAGCAAGTTGATAATGCAAGCTATGAAAATCTTCGATGTGATCGTATTCGAGGTTGGTGAGGCGGTTATATTCTGCCGCATTAAAATCGGCTGCCATTCGCGCGGGGAACAAACTAATAAAACGCAGTATCGCGCTTTGCACCAGATGTAATTTTCCTGCGCCTTGAACATCAAGATTGCCTGCAGACTCGCCAATCGCAACACAGTTTTTGTGCCAAAATTTTTCGCGTCTACCGATACTGATTGGTTTGGCCTGTGCGCTTTCAGCAGCACCTATGGCAATGCGCGCCTGTTCTGCACTGGTGAAGCTGGAGTGATAAAAATACTGTTGCTCAGTGTGAGTTTGGCTGGATAGATTTTGTATCCAACCCGCAGCTCCCGTAAGCAATTCGCGCCTGGATGGAATTGATTGCGCTTGGGATATTGGTTGCACGTGATTGATAACATGGGTTACCGGTAATTGGCCACTGAGTGATTGCCATTCCACATGTAAAGCTTTGCCAATGACGTTTCCCTGAGCTCCAGTGCAATCAATATAAAAATCGGCGGCGACCAGCCCGTCACTGCCAATCCATTGCGACGCTACTGGAGTATTCGCAAGAGCACCGTGAATGTGATTGAGCGTAATTGACTCAATATAGCCATCGCTATTGAGCTTCAATGTGCTCGCCTCTGCAATCACATGAGCAACACCAGATTGCACTGCACGCTCGCGCAAATAGTTGAAGTAAGCAAAAGTATTTAAGGTTAAGCCATAACTGAGCGTGGAAAAAAGTGATGTATCTTGTGCAGAGGGATGGCAAAAACGCCCGGCTTTTGCGGCCACAGCTGCCAATGAATAATCATCATAATTAACTGGCTTACCCTGCAGATAGCGGCCGATTACATACTGGGGAAACTCGATCCGGTTAAGCATAAAACCGTGATCGCCAAAGGGCATAAAATATTGCTGTTGCTGATCAGCCCATGCATTAAATTGCGTGGCTAATAAAAAACTGGCACCCGTGCGGGCGACCAACTCTTTCTCAGTCACACCAAGCCATTGATGAAATGCGACGCAGGCTGGCATTGTCGCTTCGCAGTGCAAATCTGTTTCGGTTTGCTGCGCGTTATCGATCAACACAATGTCAATGCCGATGCCACGCAGGCCATTGGCCAAGGCAGCAGCCACGGTCCAGCCGGTCATACCACCACCTAAAATAGCGATGCGTTTGATCGGTGTGTGTTGAAAATCAGTGGAGTTAATCATTATGAAAATACTCCATACAAACTCATGGCAGCAGGCGGCCAGGATTTTTCTGAAGTGTCGCCATGGCAATAGCGTTTGATACTCTCTGCATGACCGGGCATAGCGCGCACACCGGCAATAATGGTGTCGCGCATTGCATGCAATTGCTGTTGCAATTGTGCCGGCTCCTGAGCATTAACGAGAGGATGATATGTTTTAGGGAAAATTCCCTGTCCCATATAAACCGCCACCCAACTCGGCTCTAAAAACATGCCGCGTTTATAGCGCTCGACATGTCCCTGTTCACGAAACAAATCCATTTTGTAAGCGAGGCTCTGCGGAATCTCCATCGTGCGACAATAATTCCAGAATGCCGAATCATCGCGCGCGGTAGCATGATAATGGAGGATAAGAAAATCGCGGATGCGCTCATATTCGTTAGCCATATCGCGGTTGAACTCATCAGTATTAGCCGCCTCCATATCTGCATAAGGAAAAAATTCCACCAATTTCATAATCGCCACTTGGATTAAATAAATACTGGTGGATTCCAAAGGCTCTAAAAAGCCACTGGAGAGGCCTATAGCAACACAATTTTTATTCCAGCATTTAACGCGGCGGCCGGTTTTAAAACGCAAATAATTTAGGTTGGCTAATGGTTCACCATCCAAATTAGTTAACAAACTATTTGCAACTTCGTCGTCGCTAATATATTTGCTCGAATAAACCTGACCATTACCGGTGCGGCTTTGCAGCGGAATCCGCCACTGCCAACCCGCTGCACGCGCGATCGCTTTGGTATACGGCAGAGGTTCGCGCGTTTTAGCGGAAGGCACGGCGATGGCGCGATCGCAAGGGAGCCAGTGGCTCCAATCTTCAAATCCGGTTTTTAAGGTTTCATTTATCAACAGGCCGCGAAAACCGGAGCAATCGATAAACAAATCGCCTGCGAGTATTTCACCCGAGGCAAGCTGCACCGATTGAATAGATTCACTGTCAGGGCGTTGATTGACCTGGTCAATTTTTCCCTCAATACGTTTAACACCGCGCGCAATACTGTAGTCGCGCAAAAAGCCAGCATAGAGTGATGCATCGATATGAAAGGCGTAGCTGTATTTGGAGAACAGCGAACGCGGATCAGACGCTGGATAAGCAAATTTTTCTGCCGCTGCGGCGACAACACCAACGGAATAGTCGCTGATCGAACCCGCGTCACCCAGTTGTTGCAACTTTAACCAGTAATGATGAAAGCTGATGTCATTGCGCGATTGCCCATAGACACCAAAGGGATGGATATAGGCATCGCCCAACTTTCCCCAATTGGAAAACTCAATGCCCAACTTGTAAGTGGCATTGGTTTTTTTCATAAATTCATTTTCATCAATGCCTAGCACTTCGTTGAAATAACGAATGTGCGGCACAGTAGCCTCACCAACTCCCACTGTGCCTATCGCATCTGATTCTACTAACGTGATCTGGTATTGTTGCGGATGCAAAAATTTTGCGAGCGCAGCCGCCGTCATCCAACCGGAAGTGCCGCCGCCCACAATAACCAGATTACGCAAGCTGTTCATCATTAGGCCTTCTTACCAATGTGCGCAAATGAAGATATTTGCAGGGAAAGCACCAACAAAGACAGCAACACAATCTCCAACAAACCTGTGCTACCACCACCGGATGATTTGTTGTTACTCGCTGTCTGCGATGATGAAGCCACAACCGATGAAGCTATAGGTGCAACAGAAGACACGGCCACTGAACTTGCAACTGCGGTAACAGATGATGAACTGCTGGATGATGATTGATTGATTTCATCATCAATCACTTTTAATAAACTATTAGCGCCCGCTGCATCTTGCGACAATTCCCAAATCATAATGCCCGAGCCATGCTCCAGACCGAGTTGCGTTTTGGCTTTAATAGTTGCCGCGCCGTTGTAGGTGATGTAATTGCAACCGGCACAGGCATTGCCAATTAAATCTTTAGTCGCTGCGTCTGCGCCAAATTCAGCGAGAATACTGGCGTAGGTGTAATCGGATTTATAAGTACCAAATCCGTAACCATAAAAAGGCACGCCCAAGACTAATTGCTCTTTGGTGAGGCCGCGGTTTTTCCACAAATTCACATGATCAACCGCCATCGAATAAGGGGAGTGTTGTGCGCCCGCTGGTCCCCAACTTGGGCCGATCGCGTCGTACGACATGATGTTGACGAAATCAAAATAGGGAATGGATGAAACAGGGATCATGCCGCCAACATAGGATGCCGTCGCACAGGTCAGTAATTTATTCCGTGCAACCAATTGCGCAGAAAGTGCTTGGATAAATGGCGTGTAATTACCAGCGTTATCGATATTGGTGAGTAGCCAACCTTCGATATCCACATCGATACCATCCAAACCAAACTCTTCCATAAAGGCAATCAGGTTATCGACCAATGCCTGGCGATTAGCGGGTTGCAATAATGTCTCCCAATTGCCTGAGCATGCGGGAATCACACCACCGGCCACCGATGCCAACACTTTCACGCCCGCCGCTTGGGCTTTGTTGATGACATAGCGCACTTCTGCAGCACTGACATTGCCGCCTGCCCTACCAGGCATACAGGTCATAACACCGTTATCGACCAACTTGCCTTGCGCATTGGGGTTGGTGAACGACAAATTAATATGAGTCAGTTTGCTCAAATCGGTTTTGTCGATTGCCGCTTTCATATCGGTAAAGCTGGCGATATAGCCAATCACCTTGGTTTCTGCTGCAACACTGCTGGCCCACAAATTAATTGAGCACATACAGAACATAAAAATGCTGGACACAAACGCCATGCGTCGCGCTATCACAATAATTGAGTGTTTGATGATGTCTTTCACAGTTAGCTCCACCGCTTAACTCATTACACCTATTTGTAATGAAGCTGAAATTAGTAACAGCCCCATCAAAACCCGCGCTACAGGCAACCCCAAACTAAAACCTGAACTACCAAAAGTATTACCTTGTCACCGCTGCATTAATGCAAATGCTGCTGCCGGTAATGGCTCGGTGTTACACCTACGGTTTTCTTAAACGCCTGGTTAAAGACCGATTTACTATTGAAACCGCAACTTTTCATAATTTCGCTGATCGGCTTTTGGCGCAATTCAGAATCTGCCAAACGCTTTTTGGCTTCCGCGACGCGATAGGTACCAATCAACTCAAAAAAATTCATGTGCATTTGGTTGTTGATGGTGCAAGACAGCAACTTGGGCGAGACATTTAATTTAATCGCCAACCGCTCAACCGTAATGTGCGGCTCTAGATACGGTTTATTCTGCTCCATAAAATCCGTCAGTTTTTCCACCAACTGTTGCTGCGGTTCTTCCGGCAGCGGCTCAGGCGCGATGGTGTGCTCGATCTGGATATCAGAAAAACCATTGGAGTTTTTCAGCAAATACACCACCAGCACACTCATATAAATGAGATAGAAGTGACTTTCAAACTCTCCCAAAAACTCTGCGCTTAACAAATTGATGAAACGAGTATCAACCAGTGTCAGCAAGGTCCAGCAATTAATCGCGAAAAAGCCAATCACTAATAATTTCAACCATTGCAAATCCACCTTGTTCAGCACGCAGTGATGCGCACGCAAATGGTGAATGTATTGATGCAGTTGATACGCGCACAGCAAACTGTATAAAAACAAGGCCAAGCGCTGCGCCCAGATCAAACCTTCGAAGTAGGGATCGCCAGTTACATGGGACCAATCGTGCACATACTGCAATTTTTTTTCGGTTGGTAGCTGGTGAAAAATTTGATAAATATAGATCGGGTAGCAAACCGCTGGGATCAAATGCAAAGCATCGCGTTTGGTTAATGCAAAATCGCGAAAAATTGCCGCGCGCGTAAACCAGAACAACAAAGGTCCCTGCAGAAAAAACGCAAATCCGAACAGAAAGAAAAAATTAGCCGATACCAATGACAAGGTATCGCGCACATTAATATTCCAATAGACCAGCGTATCAAAAGTACGCAATGCGCCCAGGAAAAAAAACAGTGCCAATAACTGCCAATAAACTTGTTTGATGCGCCCCTGCTGTTGGGTAAAAAACAACAGGCACGCGAGAACTATTGCAAGAAACCCGCTGAATAACAGCGAAATATCGTTGATATTAAACAGTGCTACTTCAACCATATCAGTCTACCGATAGCGCAGGTCATCATAGATAACGTATTTATATTTAACGCAGTTGTAATCTATCCCCGTGCCGCTTGCTCCGATAACCCTCATCCTGGTCATCGCTTTCATGAGTCCCGCGTTAAGCACCACATCCTGGAGTTATTACGTCTGCGCACCTTAATTTATTGTTCGTCACCTGAGCCAAAAGTTCGAGCTTTTGGCTCCACCAACTTACATCCAGCAGGACAACGTTGTCAATCCCATTTACAATTTTCCCGACCAACGCAATGTATTGATCAGGATTATGTAAACGAATTCAGGATTTTTTCCAACGAAGTGGCTACTGCAACCACCAATTCCTGATCCAACATTTGTGCTTGCTGGATCAATTCCATCACCTTTTTGCGCTCACTTTGCATAAGCACGGTTGTTTTTACGCGTGCATCAAGCAAGTCCAGACAAGTGCGAGCCACCAAATCAACTTTGTTCGCCAGAGACGTCCATTCAGGATGCAATTGCAACAGCGGCTGCAGCTGCGCACGATTAGCAGCCCACTGCCCCAACTCTGCACGAAGCGCATAATAATCAGCATTTTCCTGCGGATTTTTCAACCACTTGTCCAAACGTTGGTTGAACTGGCGCAGATACTCATTCTCTGCAGGCAATGCGTCTACTAATCGATTCAGCGGATCAGCTTTGGAATAGGTTTCGTAAGCCGATTTTTCATGTTGACGATGGTAGTAATGCGCAGGCTCCAACATGTCAGCAAATAATTTCACTGGTGTTATTTCATTTTTACCAGCCAACTTTTTCAATGCAGTAAGTTGTTGCTGACGATGCAATAACCCAATCGATTTCTCTGCCCAGGATGCAACCGAATTCAGGCGCACATACATACTGTTTTCATCTTGCAAATCCCGCGCCGACCAGAGCCTTTCTGCAACAATAAATGCACGCGGCCATAAACGCAGGTCAATACTCTGTTCATCGGCAATCTCAGTCCAAAGTGCAGCCTCGCCACCCAGTATTAATGCCTCTTGTTCTGCACTTAAATGTGCCACTGACTCAGTTTTGGGTAACTGTTTTTGTGCATAAACAGCTGTTGTTTTTTTCTCATTCTGTAAAGAAAAGTTAGCGCTGATTTTTTCACCACTAATGGCGTAAGGCGTGTTTCCCACAATCGCATTACCGTGAATTTTATTTGCACTAAAATTCACACGGAACTCAACCGGACCCATCCAGGTATCCAAAGAAAATACCGCATTTTCTTTCGCATAATGTTTTAGCAAAACTTCACGACGGGATTTTCCAGTGAAATCAATAAAGGCTTGCCGGATATTTTTATCATCACCGATAAAGCTAAATGTACCTGTCACGGGTTTGCCACGCTTGCGTGGCATTTCAAAACGCCAACTATGAATTGTATCGTCACTCGAAATGTTTTCGATCACTACTGGTTTGGGCGGTACAGGATCATTGCGATAGTGATAAGCTCCTGTTTGCGCCTGATCAAAGTAATAACCGGTTGATAATATGGATTGAAAACCATGGCTTACCGCATCGCTTACACCGTCTGGCCCGCGCCATGAGTGAATAACAATGTCTTTAGGCAAATCTTTGTGCTGGATTTCGTCCCAACCAATCATTTTTCGCTGAAATTTTTGCAAAACTTTCTGCAAGCGCTGATTAAAATAGGCTTGCAGAGCGCGATGATCTTTTAGACCTTGCGCTTTCATAAACGACTGAATATCTGGATTGGTATTCCAATGCTCAGGGTCAACTTCGTCGCCACCGATATGCACATACTCAAACGGAAATAGTTCTGTTACCTCAGCAATGATTGCATCGGCAAATTCATACACCTTTTCATTGGCAGGATTTAAAGTAGGCTTGTGTACGCCCCAGCGATACTCCATCGCATAAGGGCCGGGAGCCGACATCAATTCCGGATAAGCCACAGCAATTGCACTGGCGTGACCAGGCATATCAATTTCCGGTAGCACCTGAATTCCGCGCGCCCGCGCATAGGCAACTACATCGCGAATTTGTTTGCGTGTGTAATATTCGCCATCGGATGCCAATTTATGCAGTTTTGGATATTTTTTCGATTCAAGACGCCAGCCTTGATCATCAGTCAAATGCCAATGAAAGATGTTGTATTTTGCGGCGGCCATAGCATCTATCTGGCGTTTAATAGTGGCAACAGAAAAGAAGTGCCTGGAGGTATCCAATAATAATCCCCGCCATTTAAAACGGGGATGGTCACTTATACTGACCACAGGTAAAGATATTTTTTGATCTGTACCGATTAATTGCAACAGGGTTTCCAGTCCGCGTTGTGCACCTACCAATTGTTTGGCGGTTAGTTCAATTTTCGCAGCGGTGATATTGAGCTGATAGGATTCATCCCAGTCAGCGATATAGTTAGAAATAGGTTGTGCATCTTCTACACGAATTAATAGTTGCGCGTTGCTGTAACTTGTATTTTTCAAGCGTAAAGATTGACCGGTTTGCTGTTGAATTCGCTTTCCCAATATTTTCACAAGCGCAGTTGTTGCAGCAGATTTTTTCCCTTCCACTGCAAAACCTACTGTTTCACCTAATACCAATTGCCCCTGCGTACGCTCTACTTTTTGCGGATAGGGCATCAATAGCAATTGCTCCATTTGGGCATTTACCCAAACAGAACAAAACAAACAGGTTACTAGCAATAGGTATTTAGTCATAAAATTTTTTAAGGTTTTTTATAAGCCACACAATCTACTTCTACCTTGCAATCCACCACCATGCTGGAGACAACACAAGCACGTGCTGGTGGGTTAGCGCCGAAATATTCCATAAAGACACGGTTGAACGACATAAAATCGCGCGGGTCATCGAGCCACACACCGCAGCGCACAACATCTTCTGGGCCGTATCCGGCTTCCGCTAAAATGGCGAGCAGGTTTTTAATGGTTTGATGCGATTGCGCAACAATTCCGCCATCGATAATTTCACCGCTAACCATGGGCACCTGGCCAGACACAAACAACCAACCATCCGCACCAGCTGCTCGCGCAAATGGCAAATGCTGTCCACCAGTACCCTTTCCACCTTCAACGCCGTAACGCTTTATTTCTGACATTTTTTTCTTAACCTATTTAGTATGTGCCATGGATGAACTCCGTCATTCATTCGGAGACGCGCCGTAAATACATCCATGTAGGCTCGGGCACAGCATCCATGCTGCGCACGGTCTCCGAACACATGCCGGAATTCATCCTGCTAGAAAATCGCACGATTCAATTGATAAAAAACTATCAATAAAACCCAATCCGCAAATCTCGTTGTCTTGCTAAAAATTTTCCCGCGCGTATCCCGGTTACTGTTTTTTGTGCGTAACTCAACACACCATTTACCCAAACGGCTTCAATGCCTTCCGCCAATTGTTGCGGCTGGGTAAATGTGGCGGCGTCTTTCACTTTTACCGGGTCAAACAAAACCAAATCAGCGGCAGCACCCACTGCGATGCGGCCGCGATCATCCAAACCAAAACGATCCGCTGACATACGTGTCATTTTGCGGATCGCTTCGGGCAAACTAAATAACTTCAAATCGCGACTGTAATGGCCAAGCACCCGTGGAAATGCGCCCCACAAACGTGGATGCGGTAGCGGATCTACAGGTAAACCATCGGAACCCACCATCGTCAGTGGATGCGCCAGAATTTTTTGTACATCCGCTTCGCTCATCCCGTGATATACAGCGCCTGCCGGTTGCAATTTTTTTGCCGTGTCAAGCAAGTTCAAATCCCATTCAGCTGCAATCTCCGCTAATTTTTTCCCACCCTGTTCCGGATGCGGCTCACTCCAGGTGATCACGATATCGAAATCGTTAGTGACTTGTTGCAAATCCAGAGTGGATGAACTGGCACTGTAGGGATAACAATCGCAACCCACTGGATGAGTCTTTGCAACAGTTTCCAATTTTTTTAATACTTCGCCACTGCGTCCCCAGTTGCCTGCGCCCGCACATTTTAAATGCGACACGATAATAGGAGCTTTGGCATGCTCACCAATTTCAAAAGCCTCATCGAGCGCAGCAATAATTTCATCAAATTCGGTACGCAAATGCGTGGTATAAACAGCACCGGTTTCATTGAGTACCTCCGCTAATAATTTCACCTCTTCAGTGCTACTCGCGATGGCTGAACCATAGGCCAATCCAGACGATAAACCCAACGCCCCCTCTTTTAGCGATTCGCGCAATTGGCCGCGCATCAATTCAATTTCACCCGGTGTTGCCACGCGATCCAAACGATCCATATGATTATTGCGCAGCGCCGTATGGCCAATTAATGCGGCAACATTCACCGCAGGCTGCGCACGATTAACCGCATTTTTGTAGCTGGCAAAATCGGCATAACTAAAATCATCCGGTGCACCAAGCAAATTCATTGGATCAGGAAGATCACCGGTCAATGTCACCGGGCTTGCGCTGATTCCGCAATTGCCCACAATTACCGTGGTAATACCCTGCGAAATTTTGGGCAACATCTGCGGTGCGTGAATTACCTGCAGATCGTCGTGGGTATGCACGTCGATAAAACCGGGAGCCAATACCAACCCTTGTGCATCACGCACCGCCATGGCATCGGCCGCCGACAAATCGCCTATTGCAGCAATTGCACCATTACAAATGGCAAGATCGGCGCTATACACAGGCTCACCTGTGCCATCAATAATCTGTGCATTGCGAATAATCAGATCGAACTTCACCCACTGCTCCCAATCACGTTTTTTTAAAAAACGTTTTTTAATAACACTGTTTCAAACGCAGCCATTAATCACCGAGCGGTAATCGGTTATCGCCACCGCGGTATTCATCCAGCGCAAATTTCACACGGCGCAATAATTCTTTGCTTTCATTTTTGCGCGCCAGCGCCAATTCAGTGGCGAGAATATCGATCGCCAATAACATGCCGTAACGCGATGCGGATGGTTTGTAAATAAAATCAGTTTCTTCGGTCATTACCGGAAGCAAAATATTGGCTTTGACTGCCAAGGGTGAATGCGGTGCAGTAAACACAATAATCTGCGCGCCATATTCGCGGGCGATATCAGCCACTTCCAATAATTCCGGCGTTACACCAGTAACCGACAAAAGCACCAACACATCTTGTTCGGTGAGCGTTGCTGCAAGCATGCGTAGCAACACAGGATCGTGGTACGCCGTTACTGCTTTACCCAAACGTGCAATACGGAACTGCACCTCATCGGCCAGCATGGTTGAACCGCCACCCATACCTCCGATATAAATCAGGCGCGCGGAATTTAATAATCCAGCAGCTGCGCGGAAATCTTCTTCAACAAAACGCGCGAGATTTGCACGCAGGGTTGATTCCACATCACTGCAAATCTGGGTATAAAACGCACTTTCCTCGACAGCGGGAACCTCAGATAAAAAGCGTGTTCCCACCGCGCTGGCTTGCGCCAGTTTTAATTTCAGATCACGAATATCTTCACAGCCAACAGCTTTAGCAAAGCGTGAGATAGTGGCGATACTCACAGCTGCTTTTACTGCCAACTGATCAATACTGGCTGAAGCGGCGAAAGCGATATCCTCTAAAATTGCATCAGCAATTTTTTGCTCAGTCGCGGAAAGGCGATCCCGACTGGCGCGCATGTGGTACACAATATCGAACAGACCCGTCATAGTGTTTTCCAAAATCAATTTAGATAAATGCTGCGATCAATGACACAAAACCGAGCGCAACAACGGAAATAATTGTTTCCAATACGGTCCAGGTTTTTAACGTCTGGGTCACGGTCATATTGAAATATTCTTTGATTAACCAGAAGCCGCCGTCATTGACGTGCGACAAAATCAGCGAGCCAGCACCGGTCGCGATCACCAATAACTCCGGGTGCGGATAACCTGCCGCCAGTGCGATCGGCGCAACAATTCCCGCAGCGGTACTCATCGCCACCGTTGCAGAACCCGTCGCAACACGCATTAATGCCGCCACTAACCAACCCATCATCAAGGGCGTCAAAGCCATATCGGAGGAGATAGACACAATTTCTTTGGCGATACCCGCTTCCACTAAAATACGATTTAATCCACCACCGGCGCCCACTAGCAAAGTGATACCCGCTGTCGGCGCAAGACAGTCGTGACTAAATTTCAAAATCGAATCGCGATTAAATCCACGCGCAATGCCAAGCGTGTAAAAACTCACGAGGGTTGCAATCAATAATGCAACAACGGAATTGCCGATAAATAACAAAAAATCATTCAGTGCTGTACCCGGTGTTGCAATCAAATTTGCCCAACCACCCAACAGCATTAAAAATACTGGCAATAAAATGGTCGCAAGCGTAATGCCAAAACCCGGCAATTGGCGCTCGCCATCGGCGTGGATAAATTGCTCTTCCAACGGATTCACCGCGGGCAATTGAATGCGCGGTGCAATCCATTTTGCAAAAATTGGCCCGGCAATAATCGCCGTAGGAATTCCCACCAAAAGCGCATAAGAAATTGTGCGTCCAACATTTGCTTGATATTCACCTACCGCAATCATCGCTGCAGGATGCGGTGGCACCAGGCCGTGCACAACGGACAAGCCCGCCACCATCGGTAAACCAACCAATAACATCGAAGTACCAGTCCGGCGTGCAACGTTAAACGCGATCGGAATTAATAAAACAAAACCGACTTCGAAAAAAATCGGAAAGCCAACGAGGAACGCGATAAACACCATTGCCCAATGCACATTTTTTTCGCCGAACCAACGGATCATGGTGCGCGCGATTTGTTCGGCACCGCCTGACTCCGCCATCATTTTTCCGAGCATGGTGCCGAGCGCAACCACCAGTGCGATATGGCCGAGGGTTTTACCCACACCGGCTTCGTAAACAAACACCACATCTTTGGCGGGAATGCCCGCCATCAAACCCAAACCAAGCGACACCAACGTCAGCGTGATAAACGGGTTGAGGCGGTAGCGGGCAATCAATAACACCAGCGCGATAATGCTGATGGCGGCGTACACAAGTAACCAATGGCCAGGGCTCAATGCAAATTCCATAACAGCCCCTTAGAAAAACGTTTCCACGGCATCAATCACCGTGTAGTTATCATCGACCACCAACAACTGCCGCCACTTATCAAACGTCAGGCAGGGGTGGGAAATATCCAACGCGAGCATATCGCCCACTTGCAGATCTGCATCCGCAGCAACCTTCATAAATGCGTGTTGATCCATCATCGCCGTGAGCTGCCAATCGGCAGGTGCGACGGCAGGAGCTTCGCTGCCGGGGCGGTAGTGTTTTGCGGGGATAGGCAAGCCAGCATCAAACGCGGCATCGCGCTTACCCAAACCGAGAATGGCAAGGCCGGGCTCGGGGATAGAGAGCACGTAAGCCCACAATTGCAGCGCTGGCAGCAGACTGATATGCATGGAGCGGGCAACGGGGTTACTGGCGTGGATACGCGCTTCAGCGGCTTTATAAATGCCCACATCGTGGGTGAGGTAGCAACCGGGGCGCAGGATGATGTCGAGCGGGCGCCCCATATCGAGCCCCGTCCACTCTTCGGCCACCAAATCGAACCAGGCTGAACCAGCGCCGGTGAGGATAATCCGCTCAGCCGTCAACAGGCTGTGAGCTTCCAGAGTCATCAATTCGCGCACGGCGCGACGAAGGAATTCACGGATAGAAGGCTCATCCTTAAGGACACCTTCGTAAACCTCAACACCGGCCAAGACGAGGGATTCCGGGTAGCGGGCGATCGCATCGAGAACTGCGTTACGGGTTTGTTCGTCCCGCACACCGGTGCGGCCGCCTTCCACCCCCAACTCCAGCAGCAGATTCAACCGCTGTCCGGCTCGGGCGAAAAACTGCCCTAATTGTTCAACGTTAACAGGAGAATCGACTATCACAAAAAAGTCGAACTCCGGGTTTTGCAGCAAGCGGGAGATGATCGCCATGTTGGCGCGCCCCACCAACTGATTGGCCATGATCACGCGGCGCACACCAAAATGGTAGGCAGCTTGGACTTGTGGCGCAGTCGCCAGGGTGATGCCCCAAGCGCCATGAGCAAGCTGCTGATGAAACAGCGCCGGACTCATGGTGGTTTTGCCATGAGGTGCGAGTTTCAGCCCATAAGTGCTGATAAAGGATTTCATCCAATCAAGGTTGTGCTGGATGCGGGATTGGCTAAGCGCAGCTACCGGAAGACTTACCTGCTCGCGCAATAGGTTCCACCCCAATTCGCTGGTAGAACCAATAGACGGCTGTAAACTTAAGTCACCAAGCCCCTTACCTACTGGACTAAGCGGACGATCCGTCAGCACTTTTTGTAAATTATTTTCTTTGTACATGCTTTTTTTCCCAGCAAAAGCAGAAAAAACGATCATTTTTGCTAGGCTAACATTAAAGAATGGCACTGAAAAGAAAATAATTTACATAAATGGCAGATTATTCCACCTAATTGTGACAGTTTTTCGCACCTTGGCAGCGGCGATAAAGCGTTACTCCAGACACAACCAATCCAAAAGCCGGACCTGCGGCCAGCATTTTGTAGAAAATCGTCAAAGTTCGATTTTTTTCCACACGACCTCGACAGGGCACATCAAAAAAAGTCACACCTGCAGCCACAAGTGGCAGTTAATGGTAAAGCCAAACTGGGACTTTCAATCGCTCATCGCTTGTTTAATGATCGCGCTGCTGGCAAGAACAGCTTTCCGCGCCCCCCACTAGGCGGATTTTTGTCCAGCTGGATACGCATCTCCTGCACACAATAACAGCCGCTAACATCCGGCCAACGTATCCGCATCCTTAAACCCAGGATTCATCGCCCATCTACCCCCAGCGAACGGAATACCTGGTTAATAACATCTATTCGATGAGGACAATAATGATGATCAACTTGTTTACCAGATTTGCCAAAGCAAGCCACTTGGCACTACCCGGCTGCTTGCTGCTCGCCGCGCTGGCCAACCCCAGCCAGGCAGTGGTTTACCAGGCCGAGAGTTACACCAATTTCTTTGACACTACCGCTGGCAATACTGGCGGAGCATTTCGCAATGACGCGGTGGATATAGAAGCCACTACCGATTCCGGTGGCGGTTTCAATGTGGGCTGGATTGAGCCAAATGAGTGGCTGGTTTACGGTGGACTCTCCATCCCCACCTCCGGCAGTTACACCATACGCATGCGCGTTGCCAGTCCATCGGGCGCCACTGCATCGGTCGATCTCAACGGCGGCAGCATCCAATTGGGCGACTTCGCCATCCCCGCCACCGGCGGCTGGCAGAACTGGACGACTGTGACACGCACAGTAAATATCAATGCCGGCACCTACAACCTTGGCGTATTTGCCAAGACCACCGGGTGGAATTTCAACTGGATTGAAGTGGTATCCAATGGCGGTGGCGGCAACACCACTGGCTTACTGACCGTCTACGAACACTGCAACTACGGTGGCTGGTTCAGGGGCTTTAATACCGGCTCATTTGACGGCAACGTGATGACCTCAATGGGTGCGCGCAACGATGCAATCTCCTCGGTCAAAGTTGCTGCTGGCTATGAAGCGGTATTGTTCGACAACTGGGATTACAGCGGTGCATCGGTAGTGGTATCAGGCGATAACACCTGCTTGAGCAATTTCAACGATCGCACTTCATCGATCATTGTGCGCCCGGCAACCAACACCGGTACCGGTTTTGCAGCAGTGGTCAGTGAATCCCAGTTCAACCAAATGTTCCCCGGCCGCAATAGTTTCTATACCTACGCAGGTCTGGTTGCCGCATCAAAAACCTACCCCGCATTTGCAGGTACCGGCGACCTGGCGGCGAAAAAGCGCGAAGCGGCAGCAGCACTGGCGAACTTCTCCCACGAAACCGGCGGATTGGTTTACGTCACTGAAATCGCCCAGGGCGAATACTGCGGCGATTGGGATAACAACCCAAGCACTTGTCCTTGTGCACCGGGCAAACGCTACTTCGGTCGCGGCCCGATCCAGTTGAGTTGGAACGGCAACTACTGCGCAGCGGGTGCAGCCTTGGGGCTAGATCTGCGTGCTAACCCTGATCTGGTATCACAAAATGCAACCGTTGCCTGGCAAACCGCCCTCTGGTTCTGGATGACGCAATCAGGCGCTGGCTACCGCCCTGCCCATGATTCTATGGTCGGCGGCTTCGGTTTCGGCGAAACCATCCGCACGATTAATGGCTCACTGGAATGCAATGGCGGCAACCCCGCGCAAGTGCAAAGCCGTATAAACGAGTACAACCGCTTCCTGAATATTTTGGGCACCAGTGCTGGCCCTGGTAATTTGGGCTGTTAATAACCGGGAATGAATAGATAACAAGCTTCTAGAGAACCGCCAACACCAAAGCCGCATCAAGCAATTTGATGCGGCTTTTTTATTTTTTTGAAAATATTTTTAAATCGTGGGAATAAAACCATCACCTCAAGCGTTAACAAGTTGTAAGTCAACTAACCAAGAGGCACTTCCCATGAAAAACCCAATGTTAAACAGCAAAATTTTATTTATCTCTGCTTGCACATTAGCGTCATCAATCTGCTTGGCGAACGAGGTCTCTTCGGGAGTCGATTATAGTGTCGATGCCAAGGCCGATTCGCAAAGCTCATTCAGCACGCAGGCCGACACTCAAAGCGGCTCAATTTCTCTCACCGGTTCGCTCCAACAGCAACAGTCAATAAATAACCAAGGCAGTATTAACGCCGAAGCAACCGACAATAGCGAGACGCCCGCTGCTGAAGATTCACCAACCGAATCACCCGTCGCTACAGATGACTCAGCAGCAGATACCAGCACCACAGCAAGCAACAGTTTGACCAACGCTGTATCACTCACCGGCAACACAAAAGTGGAAACACAAAAAACGCTGGATGTTGTTACCGGCAAAACAACTGAATTAACCAACAACGCCAACGAAGTAACCACTGCAGTGGACGGCCGAATTAAAAGTACACTGGGTGCATCAGCCGATGTGACCAACAATATCAGCACACAATTGCAAGGCAATTTGACCAACGTCAATTCCACTGTCAATGGTGCTGTTGGCAATCAAGTGGATTCATTGGTCGCTACCAACCTGCAACAAAGCGTGCAGCAAAATGTGCAAGGCACAGTGAATAGCACTATTGACGGGGCACTTAATAGCGCAATCACTGGCTCCATCGATAGCACCATTAACAACACCATCCAGGCAACGATTGAAGATACGGTTGAATCCACTGTAGAAAGCACAGTAACCGCTGCGCTCAATAATAGTTTGGGGTTGGGCAACTAACGTGAAAGGCGCTTCGGCGCCTTTTTTCTCTCCGGTTTTTATTTTCCCCTTCTCATTCAATATCATTTTCGGTGGAGTAACTTATCGTGAAAAAGTCCGTTTATTTTCCCTTGGCTGTTAGTGCAATTAGTGTGGCAAATTCACTCTATGCGGCAACACCTGAAGGCAGTATTCGATTGGAAGCAGGAACCGAATATGATTCCAATTTAGGTGTGGTCGAACTTGACCAGTATTCAACCCAAAGTGATTGGGCAGCGCTGTTGAATGCACGCTTAAATGGGCGCTGGAAAGCCAATGAAAAATTGGATGTAAAAGCGGGATATTATTATTTAACCAAGACTTATCAGGACAATGACAATTTTGATTTGGATCTTCAGCAGCTATTTGCAGATGCCAGCTACAATTTCGATGTAGTCACCCTTGGCGCCAGCTATCATAATGCTGATGCAGAACTCGCTGACCGGGATTTTCTACAGTTGCAGCAAACCAGCCTGTACGCATCGCGTTTATTCAACAATCGCATTTTTTTACGCGCAGCGGCGAATTATCAGGATAAAGATTTCCCGGGCAATGCCGGACGCAATGCACAGAATACCGGTGTTGCTGGCGATGTATTTATTTTCTTTCAACAGGGCAATACTTTTTTAGCAGCGGGATTTACCAGAGAAGAAGAGGAAGCGGTACAGAATCAATTTAATTACGATGCACTCAGCTTGCGCGCCAGCATCAACCATAAATTCCAAGCCTGGGGAAAGCCAAGCAAATTACAATTAGGTGTGCGTTATCACGACCGGGATTATTCCGCTGCTATGCGTTCAACGGACGACAACCAAACCGACCTCTTCCGCAGCGACAATCACCGCGTCACCAGTATTGAATGGGAAATTAATTTAACACCAAAGATTATAGCCACCAGCAAAATTGAACGGGGAAACTATGAATCTAATTTGGCCGCCGCTAACTATTCGGAAACACTCGCATCAGTTACCTTCGGTGTGACGTTTTAGTGGTTTTCATTCCGCAGTGCGAATGACATCCAGCAGGCCGAAACCAAAAACCGGATCTCGGCCAGGCTCACCAAGGTCAATGATTTTTGCAGCCAAAGCCTCGATCATGCTGGACGAATTTTTATGCTGCTGCGCCAATTCACACACTACAAACGCTGACACAATCGGTGCCGCAATTGATGTGCCTGACTCGCGCCCGAAACCGCCATTGCTGCGCGCGGTATTGACCGAAACCCCCAAAGCTGCAAAATCAATATAATCCCCGCGATTCGCCCAGCGATAAATTCGCTGCTCGCGATCTACTGCTGTGACCGCAATAACATCCTCATAGGCTGCTGGATACATCGGCGGTGCCGCCGGACCTTCGTTTCCTGCCGCTGCAATCACGGCAATTTCCTGTTGCACCACACGCCCAATCACACTGCGTAAAATTTTGTTGTCAGGGCCAGCAAGGCTCATATTAATTGCACTGACTTTTTCACTCGCCAACCAATTTAATGCGCGCACCAAATCCATCATGGTGGCTCCTTGCGCATACTGATTGCGCGGATAAAAAACCGAAGCCGCATACAGCTGCGCGCCGGGCAATAAAGGCTGCACAGTATCACCTCGCCCTACCAACAACCCGGCAACGGCAGTGCCGTGCGCGCGCGGTGCATCAAATTTTTCGCCTAAAAAATCGCGCACAACGATTTGATTATTTGCAAATGCCGGATGCTCCGTATTAATCGCAGTATCGATCATGCCGATTTTTACCGGCGCATTACAGACAGGGGCAATCGAGGGAACAACATCTGCTGGCGAAGAGACATTACCGGCTTGCGCACCATAGATATGGTTGCGATCCAGCTGATCTTTTAAATGCATCGGCAACCGCTGACTTAATGCGGCAAGCGAATCCCACTCCGCAGGTACCCGAAAACGCACCAGCACCAAATCCAATCCGGCAAAATCGGTTTGCTCAATAATTTCCGCGGATAAAGGTTGCAATACAGACAACTCTGTTTTATCCAGCATAATTAACCATTCACGCTCGACTGCGCGCCAACCGTTTTCCACCGCGACATCTACAAACGCGATCTCACCCGTTCGGGTTAAGATGGGCAACACATCGGTTAACGCATCCAGCGGCACCGCATCAAGCAACTCGGTAACCGGCTTCGCCAAAGGATCGGCCAGTGGATCGACCACAGCGTCGGTCACAGGATTAACCACAGGTTCCAGCTGCTCACTAACCTGCCCGGCAATATCATCAATGTCGCGGACGGTCTGATCCAGCACATCACTATTGAGTAATTGGGTATCCAACAACTGTGCATAAACGGACGGACAGAGGCAGACAAAAAGGGCACAGCTAAGATAAACAGGTTTCATGGGTTCCCCCTGATGCAATACGGTAGATTTATCATAAAAACCGACTGGACTTCAGTGAAAACGTTTCAGCCGTATAAAAATTCCGGTTAGGTGGGAATAAAATTCAAACTCAAACGTTTACCTGATAGAAACCGCGATTTCCGCTGAAATCGATAATTTGATCCAGCGCGCTGCGCGCTGAAACACCTGGGACCAAGCCCTTACCATGAAAGAAGAGTTAATCCATTTAGCGCCTATGCTGCGGCGCTTTGCCTACTCGCTCACTGGCTCTGCACACGACGCCGACGATCTGCTGCAAAACACGCTGGAGCGCCTCCTAAGCCGGGACATCCCGGCAGATGTGGAACTGGCTAAATGGGCATTCCGCGTATGCCGCAATATCTGGATCGATGAGTACCGCGCGCGCAAAATCCGCCAGCGCAATGCCTATTCATTGGAGGAGACCGAAGAACCTTCGGTTGACGGCGAACAGGCTATCTACGATCAAATCACCCTGGGCGAAGTGGATGCAGCGATGGATAAATTACCTGACGACCAGCGCTCCATTATGGCGTTGGTTGCACTCCAGGGTATGTCGTACAAAGAAGTGGCTGAAACCTTGGGGATTCCTGCCGGAACGGTGATGAGCCGACTGGCACGGGCGCGCATCGCACTCGCCAATTTTTTAAACCCCACATCGATGACATCCTCCGTAAAACCTGGCGCATGAGGAAATGACATGACAGTATCCGACGAAAAATTATCAGCGTTCCTCGATGCAGAGCTGCCGGAAAATGAAATGGAATTTATTCGCGAGCAAATCAGCGAAGATGAAACACTGGCCAATCGCCTGGCGGAATTAGCCATGGTAGACGCACAGATCGCTCAACATTATTCCGCCATAGATGCGCGCCCGCTGCCAGATGCTATCGCGAATCTATTGGCTAGTGCGCCCACCGATGTGGCGCCCGACGTAGCGACGCCCGACGTAGTGACGCCCATATCCTCCGCAACAATTATTCCGTTTCCACTGTGGAAAAAAGTCCAGCGCGGCTTGCAACAGCATGCAGCAGTTGCGGCCTGCACAGCATTGGTATTGGGCTTTGGACTCGCACAATTATTACCCGGCACCCAGGATTCATCGCGGGGGGATTGGAATGCAATTGCAGCTGCCCTCGATACAGCAGCGAGCGGAACCGAACACAAATTAGCGAATGACAAACGGATCAAACCTCGCTTAACGTTTATCAATCAACAGGGCGCTTATTGCCGCCAATTTCGCGTCAGTGATTTACATAGCAGCAGTGAAACGATTGCCTGTCGTATAGGCGACAATTGGGAACCGAGCGTTACCATATACACGCAAGGAATATCACCTGAAGGCGATTACCAGACAGCGACAAATGACGCATCTGTGTTAGATCAGGCGTTAGATACTATCATGCACGGCGATGCATTTGATGCGCAGGCAGAATCAGCCATTATCGAGCGTGGCTGGAAAAATGATTAACACTTTCACAATCCACACTATCAGCTACCAACAGGCAATCCATGCAATGAAAATAATGTTTGTGCTCCTCATGATGATCATTAGCGGTTGTACATCGCAATCCGCATACAAAGCTGCCAAAGGTGATAGTTCAGGATACAAAGAAATTGCGCTGGCGGAGAACCACTACCGCGTGCAATTTAAGATGAACGGACATGCACGTGCTAGCGCGCAGAAATATGCATTAATGCGCGCTAGCGAACTGACAATCGCGCAGGGTTATGACTGGTTTATTATCGAAAAGCGTACCCTTCGCACCTTAAATGAACCCGATCCATTCGATTCAACTGCGCGCCCGGTTATCACACGCAATTGTGGTTTGTTAGGTTGCCGCACCCGTACACAATTGCCCGCACAATCAATCGATATACCGGATACTGAAACACTTGTCGTACTGGAAATTCGTATGGGGCGCGGAGTTCGGCCAGAAAAAGAAAGTTATGATGCACGCGAAATGTGGGAAACCGCACACAGCGATAAGACTGCACAATAATGCACATTAAACATTATGTTTAACGCATAAATTTTTAACATAAAAGAAAATGCATTTCTGAAAAAATAATGATATTTAATAATTTTTTTGTAAAAAATACATAAAAAACTCTCACCAAATGGCGTGCTTACCCGCAATCCGCGTAATTTCCCACTGTTATTCGACGCTGGCATAGATGATGCAACACATCTCCCGAGCATTATCATTGTTGATGTGCAACATAAACCACCTAATTATGATTATATTCAGGAGTAATTTATGTCTAGCAACGAAATCTCAACTGTTAAAGATCTCGTCAAAGTATTGCATGATGGGGTAACGTTTTACACCGATGCAAAAATTGAACTGAAAGGTAGCGGTTATGAATCTGCGCTGCAGGAGATGATTGATGCGCGCCAGCAAGCCTTGGCACGCTTACAACCGCTCATTTTCCTGCGCGAAGGTGAGACCGAACCGGGGACAACAATCAGCGGCAGCCTACACAAAACTTACACCGATATACTCGCCGCCATTAAAAGCAATAAATCACAAGTGTATATTGCACAACTGGAAGAGCTTGAAGACCGGACGCTGGAGTATATTCAAAAGGCGCAATATGAAGCGGTTTCAATTGATATAAAAACAGCTTTAAATTACACCCACAAATCGCTACGTCAATGCCATGACCGTATGCGCAGCCTTAAACGCTCTGCAGCTTAATTGCAATCACAAATGTTTAATTAACAAAATTTAGCTATAAAAAAAGGCCGTTTATCAAGTGATAAACGGCCTTTTTTTATCAGCGCAATTTTTATTGCTGCAACTATTGGTGCAACAGCCACTCGCGCCCGGCACGCTCGCTGCGGAAAGTTTCAATCGCGCCGCGCTCTTGCAGAGTGACGTAGACGGTTTTGCCATCAACACCGCCAAAGGCGACATTGGTTGGCTTTTGGCCTTTTAATTTAATGCGTTCGATCACTGTGCCGTGCGGCGATACCACCGTGACTTCACCAGCGGCGTAGCGCGCGATATATAAATTGCCATCGACATCGCAACGCATACCATCCAACCCGTGGTCCGGAAACTGAATTAACAAGCGTTTATTTTTTACAGCGCCGGTGGTTTTATCGATATCGTATTTCCACACATTGCGCTGTACGCTTTCGTTGACGTACAAATGTTTTTCGTCGGTGCTGACTTCTACACCATTAGTCGTGCCCATATTCGCTTCCAGCAAGGTGACTGTGCCATCAGTCGCGACCTTCCAGAGATTGCCGGTGCTCTCTTTCCAGTTGGGATCACTCGCGTAAATTACACCGGATTTTGCGATGGCAATATCGTTGGGCTGATTCATTTTTTTGCTGTGGGCATGCACAGAAATCGCTTTGGTTTTAGGGTCAATTTTCAACACATTGTGGCCTGAATAATCCGCCACATACATAAATCCATAGCGATCAAAACGAATGCCGTTGCCAGTGCTGCCTTCAGGCAAGGTCACAAACAATTGCGCATTATCTTTTTTATCGATAATGCCGATGGTGCCGTCTTTACCAAAACTTACCGCGTACAAATTCCCCTGCGCATCCACTGCTGGCCCTTCAATGCCTTGGGTGAATACATTGTCGGCAACGTAATCTGTCGTCTGCGCAATGGTGCATGGCGCTGCCGCCAATAATGCAGCAGCGATCAAGTAGCGGGGATTCAATCTCATATTATTCATAGCGACCTCTTTGTGTTTTTTAAAAATCTGCTGAGCCGCCGTAGTGGTCCGGCATTGATAACACAAACAGGTCGCGGAATAAACGTTTGATAGTCGCTGAAGATTAGGGTTGCGGGTGACGCAGATCACGCAAGCGCAGGGTATTTTGCATATAGACCTGACCGGTCTGCCCTTTGATCGATACCGTCATACTGGGCTGGTCAGCAGTCCAGTCGATTTCAATCAACCCGTAATTATTGCGGTGCTCGGCCACCCCCAAGCGATGCTGGTTGGGGCTGATGGCTTTCCATTCTTCAGTCAAACCTGACGATGTTGCCTCCCATAGCGGATAGCCGACAGCGCCATCGACCCTGCTGAATTCCGACCAGTGGGTATCACCCGAAATAATGAATAGGCCATCCACTTTGAGCTTGTCGATCAAGCCAAACAGACGGGTACGCTCATGGGGAAAATTCGCCCAGCTTTCCCAGCCGGTGAACTCCGGCAGTAATTGCACACTGCTGGCGATGATGCGCAAATCCGCTGGTTGCCGCAGTTGCGCCTCCAACCACTGCCATTGCGCCTCGCCTAACAGTTGCGCGGAAGTGTCGGTTAGCGGCTCGTAGGGACCCATCTTTTTGGGTGCCTTTTTGAGCAGGTATTCGGCCTTGGATACCCCCCTGAGTGGGCTGCGATTCCAGCGCAAGTCGAGCAAAATCAGCTGCACCCGTTGCCCCGGTTCGCCATAGGTATGGGCGGTATAGATGCCATCGGTGCGGGTGCGACGGGCGGAATCCGCAGGTTCGCCCCAAAAATCGAGCATGATCTGGCGCGAGGCTTCTTTCTGCGGGAATTCGGCACCGACATCATCGGCGCCATAGTCGTGATCATCCCATGTGGCTATCACATGGCTTTGCTGGCGCAGGGTTTGGAAACCGGGGTTTGCGCCCAGCGTCTGGTATTTGCGAGCTAGCTCGGCCATATCCTGGGTGTCGCCGTAGATGTTATCGCCCAAAAACACAAACAAATCCGGGCGCTCGATATTGATCGCCTTCCAAATGGGCTGCTCGTGATCCTGATGCACACAGGAACCAAAGGCGATGCGCGTAATGCCCTTGTCCAGATCCGGTTTATTGGGAAGGGGCTTGCCGCTATCGGCGATGGCGAGAGCAGGCAAAAACACCGCCGCGAGCCAAAGCAAGATCGGGGAAATTAAGCGGGATTTCATGGCGATACCTTTGTCTTGGATAAATTAAGGATCTCAACCATCGGCTTACCGGCGGCAGCGCTATAGGCTGCCGGATCAAACCCCAGCAGCTGCAATGCGGTTGCTGCGATTTGGTTGGAGTACCACTCGCCCTGCAGTTCGCCCGCTGCTTTAACGCCCGGCCCCATGGCCGCAAACCACACCTGATCGGCGCCTGGAATCCCCTCCTGGAAAGGCGCCATCTCCGGTGCTGAGGCGTTACGCGCGACCGCCTTTTTACTGCCGTGATGCTTCCAGCCTTCCAGCGGCAACTCCCCGCGCCCGTGGTCGGTGGTGATCAACAGCAAAGTTTTATCGCGGTAGCGGCGATCACTCTGCACACGATTCCATAGCTCGCGCACAAAGCCATCAAAGCGGTGCGCGGCCTGAATGTACTGGTCAAATTCGCCGTCGTGGGCGAAGTCATCGGTCTCGCCGTAGGCGATGTAGATCAGGCGCGGCTTGTCTTCGGCCAATGCCGCCAGCGCATACTGGTGGGTAAACACATCCAAACGCACACTTTGCCAGGGGCTGGGGGTTTGGCGCTGCAGCTCGTTGATAAACGCTTCGCGCGCGCTTACCTTGCCCAGCGCCGGGGAAAACCCGGCATTGACCGGAAACCCGGCGCGTTTGCTATTGAGAATGGCGGGAAATACATCCCATGAGCCAAACGCCTGCACCTTACCGCGCCATTGCGGCTGCTGGTTGATCCACTCGGGAAAGGTCACATTCGGGTTGGGCACAGGATCATTGGTATCAATGGCGGGATCGGCGCGTCCGGTGAGGATCTCGCTGTAACCCGGATAGGAAAAATGCCAGTCGTTGGTTACTTGCATACGGCTGGATTGGTCGCGGTTGCCCAGCAACACACCCTTGGTCGCCATTTCACTCCAGATAAACGGCAGCAGTTTCGCGCGCGCCTGTTGCGGATCGGCGGCGCTGAATGCGGTGCGCAGGGAGTCGGGGTGTTCGGTGTAGCGGCTATCGTTGAGCAAGCGCTCATCCATACCGCGAAAGACTTCCTGCCAACGCAGGCCATCGACCGTCACCAAAATCAGGTGTTGTGCGGGGCGTTCAGCGAGCGCTACCGATGCCAGCAGGCTCAATATACAAATCCCGATGCAACGAACAGGAGTCAGTATCGTCATGTTGCGTTTCTCCACAGAGGTATCGACGAAAAAAAGGCGCTTCGCAAGAAGCGCCCAATCCCAAAAGACGGATTAAAGGTCACGAGAAATTGATCGATCAGAACATCGCTTTTAACGAGAAAAATGCTTGCTGCGGTGCGCCCGGCAACAAGGTCTGGGCAGTGCCATTTGGATCGGTATTGGAGAAGCCACCGCTGCCAACGGTAGAGATGTAATCTTCATCCGTGAGGTTGGTGATATCCAACTGCGCGGTCAGTTGTTTGAGTGCGCCCAAGTCTTCAAAGCGATAGCCAAGGCTCAGGTTCAGCAGATTGTAAGCATCTACCGAGCCGTCATTGGTGTAGGTGTAATAGCGTTCGCCGGTGTGTTTGAAATGCAACTTGGCGAAAGCGCCGCCCATTTCCAGACCCAGCTCGGAGTTGAACATCAGCTCCGGTGAATCCACAACGGTTTTACCGGAGAGTGCCACGCGGGTATTGCCTTCGGTGAAATAGTCGTCGGAGTAGGTGGAGTCATTCAGGCTGGCTGAGTTGTACCAGTACCAGTTGTCGTTGATCTGCCAGTTAAGGCCGGCTTCAAGACCAATCGCCTCAACCGCCCCCACGTTGGCCAACGCATTGAAGCTGCCGATAATCGCCGAACCCTGTTGGATGGCGAGCAGGCGATCATCAAATTCCACGTAATAGGCGGTCATCACGCCTTCAAAACTGTCGCCACGGAAACGCCAGCCCAATTCGAGCGAGGTAGCGGTTTCGGGTTGAATGCTGTCGCGGATTTCCTCAAAGCCTGCTTGGGTAGCCGAGAAAGGCGAGGTGCCGGTGGCAGAGCCGATCAGCGCGCGGGCGTTCTTCCCCAGGGTGCTGTAGATCTCCTGCTTGTCAGTCAGGTCATACACAAAGCCCAGTTGCGGCAGGAAGTTTTCGCTGGTCTCGATACTGCCGGTTTTGTTATCGCCCACCACTGTGCCCGCATCCACTTCCACCTCCATGGATTTCACACCCAGCTCGATACGCAAGGCATCGGTCGCTTGCCAGGAGTCCTGAATGTGCAGTTGCAGAGTGTCAGTCGTGAATTCGTATTCCCATTGGGTCAGCAGCGGATTGCGCTGGAACTCGGTGAATGAACGGGTCGGGGTGACCAGACTGGTTTCACCGTAGAAACGGCGCGCCTGATTAAAATCATTGGTTTCGATCCATAGGCCTGCATTAAGACTATGGTCACCCAAATCAAAGGTAAGCCCCGATACTACGCCGGTGCGGTCGATATCGTACTCGGTGGTGCGGATCGACAAAGGCGCGCCGTTAGGTGTCGGAACGTAAGGAGTACCCCACAGACCCTGGCCTTCGTTGGTGTGTTGGTAAATGGTAGTTTTCCAGTCGGTAGCGCTGCCGAGTGGCAGGTCCAGGGCGATGTAACCCAGGTTGTCTTCACGCAGACCGGCGGCATCCCAGTAGGCGTCATCCAAACTGTTCACCTTGCCGGTGAACTTACCCTGAGCAGCGGCGATAGCGCGGGCATAGTCAGAACCGTAGTTGTCCCAGTCGCGCCCGAGACGGTCGATCATCTCCAGCGACATATCCTGATAATCGTTCTCGACGCGATCTGAATAGCTGTAGAAGCCGGTCAGCTTCGCTTCACCGATTGGCTGCACGATTTTGAAATTGAGAGCTTCTTGTTGCTGCTCGCCATCGCCTTTCCATTTGTCGGTGGTCTGGTCAACGTAGCTCAGGAAAAGACGAGTGCCTGCACCGCCAAATTCACCCGAATCGATACGCACAAAGGCGCGTTGGGCAGAATCGCTACCCACACTACCATCAACATGGGCAGCAAATTCGCTGGCTGGATCGAGCGAGGTAAATTCCAGGGTGCCGCCCAGATTACTGGTTGATGCGGCGGCCAAAGAACCCGCCCCTTGCGACAGCGCTACAGCGCCGATGTTTTCAGAGATGATCGCGCGGCTAATGTGCAGGCCGTTGTGATTGCCGTAAGACATATCGCCCAGCGGCACATCGTCGAGCGTAAAGCCCAATTGGTTTTGGCCAAAACCGCGCACGACTATGCGGGTGGACCATTCGTAAGCACCGAAAGGGTCGGCGGATTGGAAGTTCACACCAGGCAACTTTTCAACGGCTTTGAGCGGGCTGGTTCCTGCGGGATATTCGGCTAATTCAGCCGCACCCAACACATGCACCTGGCGGGTTTCACCGCGCCCGAACACCATGGTTTCTTCAACTTGAGCGGCGGCGCCAGCCACCGATGTATTTATCGCAGTGGTTTGCGAGTTGACCGCGCCCGATGCCGCGGCGATTAACAGAGCCAGTAGAGTCTTGTTCATAAGCCTTCCCCAATCAGTGTGTGTGATTTATTGGAAGGCAACTCTAGATGCCAAATATGACTGGCAGACTGCGGTTTTCTTAAACTTTTGTGTGAAAAAAATGACGTTTTTATTAATGACAGCAATAAATATCGCGGGATTTTTTAATTGCTGGTCATCATGCAATTGCAGGTATATCTATGCCGGTAGCCGTACCTATGGCTCCCCAGAGCACACCCACCATCGCATTCCAAACTTTTTCAATCGTCACCTTGGCCAAGCCTTGCAAGGTGTTAGCAAAACTTTGCGCCATGGTTTTTAAACTGTCTAAAAAAAACTCCTGCGTCTCCGTGGTTATTTGCCCACTCGCAATACCCGCTGCGACCAACGCGGCCTGTTGAGCTATGGCTTTTATCTGGCGATCAGAAAAACCTTTCAAGACAGAGATGTCTTTTTTGGCCACATCCGAAGCCGCTGATTTCATTTGCTCCATCAAACTCGAAATATCAATCGGTGTAGCCATGATTTAAAGTCCCTCGCGTTCTAAAAAATTTTCATAGGTCAGAGCCTGGTCCAGATAAATCACCACTTGCCCTTTAAAGGCCGCCACCTCAAATGCGGTGACGCCCTGTTTTTTATCCACATCGCGCATTTTAGTGAGCGTAATGGAAATTTGTTCCAACGCCGCTGCGCTCGGTACTTCACCGGTATCCGTGATTGTGATGCCGCGCTTGGCGAGATATTCATTTACTTTATCGCCGACACTGCTTTTTGGTGTCGGGCGCGATTTGGCTTGCAAGGCGAGCGCATCGAGGGTGCCGATAATACTGCTGTAGGTGGCATCGCGCTGCGCAAAACTGCTGGCAGCGGTACCCGATGAAGTAGAAGCAAAGTGAGTCATGATTTGTTGGCTGGCGGTTACCAGACCATCGGCGATGGCTTTATCGTAGTTGGGAGCAAGGCGGGCAACGCAGGCTGACAACAGCAGCATTAGCGTGAGCGGTAAAATAATAGTGGCCAGGCGCTTCATAGCGCATCTCCTTGGAAAGGCTCAGGGGGAAGCAACCTTATAACTAAGAATAACCGCGAGCGCAAATAGAATTGCGGGGGGAAGTATTCGCAACCGGATTAAAAATACAGCGCCACACAAAACGCCACAAACAAACTACCCGACAAATATTGCCAGAAGCGCACCGGATTTTTTTCTAACAAAAGTGCACGGTACTGCTGTTTATATTTTGGATTGGGATGCTGGAGTTCATGCAAAAACTCCGAAATGTCGCCGTGGCGACGCTCCGGGTCATAGCGCAGCCCTTTGCGGATAGCGCCGTCAATCCAGAAAGGTACCAGGGGATTTAATTCATAACTGGAGGTGTAACGGGTGTTGAGATAGGCGCGCTCAGTGCGGCAGTTACCGAGTTTGCCGTCAAAGGGCGCAGCGCCAGTGAGCATTTCGAATACGATAATCGCAAGCGAAAACAAATCGGATTTTTCATGGCTCTTGCCATGCAAAATGGTTTCCGGCGCGGAGTATTCTGCCGTACCTAAAATGCGTTCGCGCGCAATAGGCGAACTGATTTCAGCAATACCTTTAACCAGGCAGGAGCCAAAATCGATAATTTTTATTTCGCCGTGGCGATCCACCATGATATTGGCGGGGCGCAAATCCTGATGCAGGGTTTCGCGGCGATGGAACGCACGCAAGCCTTTGCAAATTTGTTCCACCATATAAATAACATCCTGCACCGGTGGAACAGGATGTTGCTTGATCCATTGCGACAAGGTCTGGCCATCGATATATTCCATCAAATAATACAGGCAACTTTTCGCTTTATTGGGCGCAATGACTTTCACCACATGGGCGCTATGGATACGGCTGCCCACCCAGCTCTCTAGAATAAAACGCTCAATATAAGCCGGATCATCGGCAAAATTAATTGAGGGTGTTTTCATGCACAGGGTTTGGCCGCTGTTAGTGTCAGTCACTAAATACACCTGACTGCGGCTACTTGCATGCAATTCTTTTTCGATGCGGTAGCAGTCAATTACCATTCCGGCATTCAAATGTGGAGGAAAAGGTAAGGCGCTGAGTTTTTGGCAAGCATCATCCACACTTTGCGCAGGCAGTGCATCAACGCGCAAAATCTGGCAACTGATATTGTCATCACTCTTACTCGCCAGCGCGAGCTCCACCAATTGCTGGCTGAGCAATTCGTAATTGTCACCACCGGATTGCAAATGCGCGCAGAGTTGTTCATCGCTTATAAAATCATGCAAGCCATCAGTGCTGAGCAAAAAAATATCGTTTTCTTCAAGATCGATAGTTTTGTAATCCACATCGAGCGATACATCCAACCCCATCGCCCGTACCAGATAGGATTGCTCGGCACTGATAATCGTGCGATGGTCGCGCGTGAGCTGCTCCAGTTTTCCCGCACGCAGGCGATAAATACGTGAATCGCCCACATGAAAAATATGCGCGCTGTGGGATTTAAAAATAATACAACTCAGCGTACTGACAAAACCTTTTTGCGCCTCGCGCAAATGCTGCCCGCGCGAATACAACCAGCGGTTGAGCGCAATCAATACTTGCGTAGTGGATTTTTTTACCGTCCAGGTATCGGGCGTGGAAAAATAGTCAGCGAGGAAATTGCGCACGCAGGTTTCACTCGCTTCTTTACCTGCCTCGGCCGCACTCACACCATCGGAAATAATGGCGGCAGCGCCTTTGGTATCCAGCAACATACCTTCCGGAATACGGATGCCTAATGCATCTTCGTTTTGCGCTTTAATTCCCGCCGATGAAAATTGGCCGACGGTGAAAGCAAGGTTACTGTTGAGATGCCATGCGTTCATCAGTGCATTTCTACCATTTGCACACTGCCATCGGGCAGCACTTCAAACATACTGCTTTTAGGTTCTTCCAACCACATGGCTGCCATAGCCGCTAGCGCGATACAACCGGCGATGGTGAGGAAAAATACCGGCGTGCTGACAAACGAAAATACGGTGAGCAACACCACTGCACCTATATTGCCGTAAGCACCGACAATACCGGCGATTTGTCCGGTGAGACTGCGGCGGATTAAGGGCACTACGGCAAACACACAACCGGCAGCAGAACCTAAAAAGAACGAGCTACACATCATCGCCGCTACGGCGAGCGCAATAGGCCAATCGCTGGTAATGGTTGATAACACAAAAAATCCTATTGCCGCGCCGATCAATAAAATCACCAGGGATTTTTTGCGGCCAAATTTATCGCTGATCCAACCGCCGGATGGGCACGAGCCGATGTCCACCGCCGCAAAACAGGCACCGAACACACCGGCCAAGGCAACAGGGACTGCAAAGGTATTTTGGAAAAACATCGGCAACATGGAAACCACTGCCAATTCGGAACCAAAGGTGACCGCGTAGGCGATACTCAAGATCGCCACTTGTTTAAATTTATATTGCTGGAGCTTATCGACCGGCTTGGAAAATATTTGCACATTGAGGCTATAAATTTTGCGGCACTGCAATACAAAAATAGCCACCAGCACCGCATCAATAATGTAGAGCGTGGTAATAGAAATGAGCCCGAGCGAACTGACTTTCCAGGCCAGCAGCGCCAGTGCGCCATACATGGGAATATTGACCAATAGATACAACACAACGTCTTTTTTGCTGGTCACTTCCAGACCGCCGGATTTATTCGGTTTGAAATACGTTGAACCAGCAGGTGTATCAGTTACTGAAAAATAGTAAATAAAGGCATACACAAATGCGATTGCACCGGTCAGCCCGGTCGCGTAGCGCCAACCATCATCGCCACCCACTACTAAAGCCAGCGTAGGCAAACTTATTGCCGCAGCTGCTGAGCCGATATTGCCCAGTCCTTTATACACACCTTCAGCCAATCCCATTTGGCGCGCGGGAAACCATTCACTGATCATGCGGATACCAATCACAAAACCGGCGCCGACAAAGCCGAGCAGGAAGCGCGCAAGCGCGAGCATCTCAAAACTGGTGGCGAGCGAAAAAAACAAACAGAGGAAGCCGGTGATAACTAATAAGACGGAATAGACATTGCGCGGCCCAAATGAATCCACCAGCATGCCGACTACAATCCGCGCGGGAATCGTCAGGGCCACATTAAGGATCAACAGGGTTTTAATCTGCTGCTCACTCAAACCAAAACTGGCCTGGATCGCGAGCAACAAAGGCGCATGGTTGAACCACACAAGGAAAGTAATAAAAAAGGCCATCCAGGTCATGTGCAGGATCTTTGTCTTACCGGTAAACGACAACAAATCCAGTTGTGCACTATTTTTACTCATCACCAACACCTCAAGGATAATCTATGAGGCGCTTTCAGCAATAATTACGCCATTTTATAAATCATCGCGCTAAATCGGCAGGAAAAATCTGCACCAGACTAAAACAGCCCACTAAAACACACTAAAAAGCACAATTAGCGAGCACTGTGCACTCGCTATTTATCCCATTTTGGCGCAAAACACAGAAATTTTTATGCACACTTTTAGACCATTAAATCGACTGCCAGCCGCTAAACCCCTGTATTTATAGGGTAAAACGGGGTGCTATGGATTGGTGGCTGCGCCATCAGCTTGCACTTTTTCTCTATTCACTTTCTTACCGCCCACCAGCAACACCCAAAAAAGCGCACACACCTATTTTTATTACCAAATGCACCAATCAGATTCAATAAGAGAATTTTTGGCGTTTATTTGGAGCACATCAAATACCTAAATATGCACCCAAATGCATCCACACCACCCAATTTCGCTTTTTAAGCGCACCATTTATGGTTTGGCATAGCCATTGCAAAACCCTATTTGATATTCACCATATTGATTCAAATAATTTTTACCGGATAACCGCCATGAGCACTCATCGTTTAAACCTGTTGGACTTTTCCAATAAATCCGTTGCTACCCTGCACTTCACCTGGTTCGCATTTTTTCTCACCTTTGTCATGTGGTTTAGTTTGCCCTCGCTCAAACCGCTGATCACCGCCTCGATTGTGATGACGCCCCAGCAGTGGGCCGCACTCTTAACCCTCAACGTAGCACTGACCATTCCTGCCCGCATTGTGGTCGGCAGCCTGGTAGATAAATTTGGCCCGCGCGCCATTTACTCCAGCTTGTTAATTTTTTCCGGCGCCATACTGATTGCATTTGCCTGTGCACAAACGTTTGAGCAGCTTGCACTCTTCCGCTTCTTGCTCGGTTTTGTGGGCGCCGGTTTTGTGATCGGCATTCGTTTGGTCAGTGAATGGTTCCCTGCGCGTCAAGTCGGTTTGGCAGAAGGTATTTACGGTGGCTGGGGTAACTTTGGTGCAGCGGCAGCAGGTTTTACCCTGCCCTTCTTAGCGATCCATGTATTCGGCGGCGATGACGGCTGGCGCTATGCGATGGGCACCGCCGCAATTATCGCGATGGTTTATGGTGTGGCTTTCTATCTCACCGTGCGCAACACACCAAAGGGTTCTACCTATTTCAAACCGAAAAAATCCGGCGGTTTGGAAGTGAGCAACAGAAAAGATTTTATCTTCTACGTGATGATGAATGTGCCCATGTATTTGATCCTCGCAGTACTCGCCTGGAAAATGTCGCCATCCAATCTGGGGTTATTAAGTGCAACCACGACCTATGCTCTCTACGTTGTGTTGCTGGTTCTGTTCGCGTTTCAATTTTCACAAATTTATCGCGTGAATAAAGACATGCTGCAAAAAGGCAGTGTGGCCGAGCACGATAAATACGAATTTAAACAAGTGGCAATTTTAAGCTGGGCCTATCTCGCCACCTTTGGTTCTGAAATTGCGGTGGTGTCCGTATTGCCCGCCTTCTTTATGACGACCTTCACCGGATTAAGCGTGACCCAAGCCGCGATGCTAGGCGGTTCATTTGCGTTTATGAATTTGGTGGCGCGCCCTGGCGGTGGCTGGGTGAGTGATAAATTTGGTCGCCGTTTTAGCATGAGTATTATTCTCGCCGGTGTTGCCTGCGGTTATATGCTGTTATCGCAAATTAACGCCAGCTGGCCGCTATACCTTGCCTTCAGCGCGGTATTTATTTGTTCGCTGTTTGTGCAAGCCGGTTGCGGTGCAGTGTTTGCGGTAGTGCCGTTAATTAAACGCCGTATGACTGGCCAAATCGCCGGCCTTGCCGGTGCCTATGGCAATGTGGGCGCGCTGTTCTTCCTGACCATGAATACCTTTATCGATATTCAAATGTTCTTCTGGATGCTCGCTGCCGCTGCCGCAATCGGCCTGGTATTTGTGCAGTTCCTAAAAGAACCTAAAGGCCATGTAGTTGAAGTGAATGAAGACGGTTCATTGCATAAGATTGAAGTGAGTTAAAACGGAGCTGGATACCTGCGCGCGCAGGTATGACGACAAATCAATTGCCGACAGTTATGCTGTCGGCAATTTCTTTTTATAACAACAGAAAATCCTATGGAACACCTGCAATCAACACTGCACATTAGCTTCGCGCAAAAAAGTGAAGCGGGGCGCAAACCGGAAAATCAGGATACGGTTGGCGCACGCATTCCCGAAGGCAATTTGCTCACCACGAAAGGAATAGCGATTGCGATTGCCGATGGTGTCAGCAGCAGTAAAGCCGCTCGTGAAGCGAGCCAAACGGCAATTGCCGGTTTCCTCAGCGATTATTTCGCAACACCCGACACCTGGCGCACGCAGCAATCGGCCATGCGTGTGATCCAGAGTTTGAATTCCAGCTTGTGGGGGCGCAGCCAAAATTCTATTTACGGTGAAGGTTATCTCACCACTTTTTCTGCGCTGATTTTAAAAGGCGACACCGGATTTATTTTTCATGTGGGTGACACCCGCGTCTATCGCCTGCGCGATAATAATCTCGAATTGCTCACCCGCGACCACACCCAGCGCATTGATAAACACACCACCCATTTAAGCCGCGCTATGGGCGCAGATCCCTATCTGGAAGTGGATATGCACAGCCTGGAATTGCAGCGCGGCGATATTTTTATTTTATCCAGCGATGGGATTCACGAGCACATCCCAGCGCAGGAATTTAAAGCCTTTATTCTTCAGCACCGCGACAACCTCGAAGAAATTGTCAACCAAGCTTTACCAGTCGCGCTGCAATATCACAGTGAAGACAACCTCAGCATTCAAGCGTTACGTATTGAAAGCCTCGGCACTGCTGCGCAGGACGATGCGGTGCAAGTCTTATCGCGCCTGCCTTTTCCTCCCGTGTTATCACCCGGCCAAAGCCTGGATGGTTTGCGCATCAAAAAAATACTGCACGAATCAACCCGCAGCCAGGTGTATTTAGTCGAAGACGAAAAAAATAATTTGCTGGTGATGAAAACCCCGTCGGAACTTTATCAAGACGATAAAGCCTACATCGAACGCTTTGTAATGGAATCCTGGATAGGCGCGCGCATCCAAAGCGCCGGTGTTGTGCGCGTGATTCCCGCCGCTGAATCGCGCTCCTGTTTGTATTACCTCACCGAATATATTCCCGGCCCCACGCTCACCCAATTATTAAAAGAGCGCGGCATTTTGTCGATTCTAGATGCAGTGGAATTAACCGAAGGATTGATCCGTGGCATACGCGCGTTCCATCGCAAGGAAACCCTGCACCAGGATTTAAAACCGGACAATATTGTGATCAGCGCCAAAGGCCCGATGATTGTCGATTTCGGTTCCTGCTGGGTCGCAGGCGTGCAGGAAATTGGTGCACCCTTTGTACGCGACCGGGTGCTCGGAACACTCGATTATTCCGCCCCGGAATACCGTTACAACGGCAAAGTCAGCGCCGCCTCCGACCAGTTCTCGCTCGCGGTGCTGCTCTATGAAATGCTTACCGGCAAACTGCCGTTTGGCAGTAACTACAGCAAAGCCATGGATTTAAAAAGTTTCCAACGGCTGCAATACATCTCCGCCATGAAATACAATCCACTGGTGCCCTACTGGCTCGACAAAGCGCTGGAAAAAGCCCTGAGCATTTACCCCAACAGCCGCTATGAAGCGCTCTCGGAATGGCTACAGGATTTAAAACGCCCCAACCCGGAATGGCTCACGCCACGTGCACAACCGCTGCTGGAGCGCTACCCCGACAAAGTCTGGAAAGTCCTCGCTGCGACCGGATGGATTGCGGCAGCCATCGCATTTTTTTGGCGCCATTAACCTTGCGAACTCCGGGTTGTGATTTGCATAGCCCCTGGCGCATTAATTTTCTGTTAGTCTCTGTGCAAATAACACACACTCAATAACGATCATTGCTCGCACAGGGACTTTACTGTCATGACCATCAAACGCGCCCTGATTGTGGATGACTCCACTACCGCCCAATACCGGCTCAAAAAGATGCTGCGCCGTTACCCGCTCGATATCGATATCGTCGATTCCGGTGAAGCCGCACTGCGCTACCTCGCCCGCCATGCACCTGCAGTGATTTTTATGGATCACCTGATGCCGGGCATCGACGGCTTCCGCGCGCTGCAAATTATTAAATCCAATCCCGATACCGCGATGATCCCAGTGATTATGTACACCTCCAAAAGTGGCGATGTGTACACCGGGCAAGCGCGCGCATTGGGTGCGCTGGATGTGGTGAGCAAAGACCGTATCAATGCCACCGATTTATCCAAGGTGATGGAAGCCATCCATATTTATCCCAATGCGAAAATCGATGAGAGCGATATCGTTGAAAGCGCGGAATTAATCGCCGCCGCCAACCAAGTTACCGCCAGCGCTGACAGTGTGAGTGAGACCAATACGCCGCCACTGGATCGCCGCACGTCATCTCTGGAACAAGCGCGCAACCTAGATTTGCGTTTAAGCCATATGGAACACAGCTTGGAAGACAACCGCCGGTTTATCACCTCGCGCGTTGTGCGTGAACTGCAAGGGCTGAGGCAGAATTTGCGGCAAGAACTGGGCGATATATTGCAACAGCAGCAACCCGCCATCCCTGCACCCACTGCACAGGCGCCTGTTGCTGAAATAAAAACGGGAAATTCCGGTTGGTCGATGTTCGCGATTTTTTTATCGGTTATTTCACTCGCCGTCATCGCCTACTTTTTGCTGTTGATCAACAATCAACTCCATGACAATAAAACCCAGCAAGAAGCACTTAGCAAACAACTACAAGAAGTCACTGCACAAGCCAACAAAGAGCCAGAGCTGGTTAGCCCGGCGCTGGTCAACGCCGGGATCGCGCAACCAAAACCCCTGCTCGCCCCCGACAACAATTTGCTCGCCGATCTTGCGTGGACATTCAACCAAAGCGGCACACTGGCATTCCATCAAAACACCATCGACCCCAAACCACTCTTGCGCTTGCACGAATTATTACATCGCCTCGCCAGCAACGGTTTTAAAGGCACAGCCACGGTGAATATTTATGTCGGGGATTTTTGCGTAATGGTAGACAACATGGGCATGGCACAATTGGCACCGCCGAATAAAACCCTCGGCGATTGCATGCTCTCCAGCGAGATTTACACCATCGCACGCCTGATGGATGACTACACACGCGAAGTGTCGATGATTCTGGGCAACTTAACCCGCGATGTAAATTCAACCATCCAAATTGCCATTACCGCCGCACCCGGCAATGATCCTTATCCAGAGCGCATACCGATTATAAATGCAGGCGATTGGAATGCACTGGCGCAAAATAATAATCGGTTGGAATTGGTGTTAGTAGCAGATGAAGAACAGTAACAGACGATAGATAAAGATATCATTAAGCGAGCCTGATTTTTAGGTTCGCTTTTTTATTGCCGGTTAATCAGGACTGTCGGAGGTGATGTCGCCCATCCGCATTTTGATGGTAACTGTAAATGAACGGCGGTTAAATTCTTTCGCAGTTTTTTACTAGAATTATGGACAGATTTTACTGTAAAGCATCTCATTAAAAACCATACCATTTTTATAAATGGCTTTTTCCAACACCGCTTCTAATTTATAACCACACTTCTGCAAAACGTTAGCAGAGGCTAAATTCCCTTCAAAAACTGAAGCGTTTAACCGAATAAAATCGGTATTCTCAAAGAGAAAATCAGTGAATTTTTGCAAAGCCTCTGAAGCAATACCTTTGCCCCAATAGGGCTTGGCCACCCAATAGCCTATTTCGGCAGTTTTTTGCTTTTCAAATTCGCCCGGAATAGTGCTGATTGAACCGACAAATATTCCATTGTGAATTATGGCGTAGACAACGCCAATTTTACTGCCCGTATTTACCCACCATTGTGCGGCCTCATTGGTATATGGCTGAGGCAGTCTTACGGAGAGGAAATGTGTTTGAGTTTCGTCATTTAGATATGAGACCAAAAGCGCCTCATCTTTCTGTTCAAATTTTCTCAGTTCTAACATCTACGCTCTCACTGCCAAATAAATAATTGCGGTAGCCTTACACATAAGCCCGCAGTCAAGTTAGTCAAACTCATGAACTTCTTAGTCGTTGCCCCCACTTACTGGAAACAAATAAAAACCCAAATAAACCGGCCATAATTGCAATATCAGCGACATTGAATACACCCGTTTTAAGAGGCCCCATTTGCAACAACATGAAATCCACTACACGGCCATCATTGACAGCTCGGTCATATAAATTTCCAAAACCACCAGCAAGTATAAGCAAGCCTACCGTAAAACTATATTTATCCATTGGTTTTATCAGCATGTAGATCAAGCCGCCCACCAACATTAAACCGACCAGAAACGTGAATAGAATAACCCTCAACTCGTCAGATAGATCCGCCCCAAGACTCAGCATACCCCCGGTGTTTTCGTGATAAGTAAGGCTAAAAAAGCCATTTAGAAACGATAGCGGCTCCTGGCCTTTAAGCAGGCTTACAGCTTGATTCTTCGTATAACGATCACATCCAACGAGAGGGAAGAAAACCAATAGAATCAATAACAACTTAATTTTCATTTAGAACCCCATGACTATGACCAATAGCTAACGTATGCATTTGCATGTAGATTTCGAATACGGCTAAAAACGATAACAATTTTGAATGCCTTGGCGCACGATAATTGCGATTGGTAAACCAACTAAATTTTCGCTGCAGGTATTGATTTTTTACTACGATCGCCTTTAGGGGGTTCATTTCCATACAAGACTAATACGAATTAACTCAATGCTAAACTTAAAAGCTAAGCGTATTTTATGCTGCATTAGAGCCATATTTATTTCATGTCATTTTTTTTGGCTATTAATGCCAATTTAATTTTCTTAAAGTTAACAACCATTCCATAGGTATTAATGATAGCTATAATAAAAAAAATTCCCCACAAAATATTATGGTTGCTCGTGTTGCTAAATATGCCCGAACCACTCGCACCTCCAGTACCTAAATAACCAAGGCCAAATATAGCGACTGATAGTAAAGAGCGAGGCAAGCCCAACGCACCGCTAACCAAAATGTAGACAATTAGAGCATCCCCCACACCTTACTCCTAATAGTTTATTCAACAGCACAAGCCATATATCCATGAACAGCTTAATATCAGCCCATTAAAAAAATAACAACACGGCCCCAAACAACCAAAATAAAACTGAGGACATACGGCCTTACAGAAAGTTCTGGATTCGGCTTTGTTACACCCGTACGCCCCCAAACTCCTTCTTAGGTTTAGCATCAACTCTCATCAATGTCATACATATGATCAACCACATACCGCATCTTGGGTTGCAAGCCATTTTCCTGGGTTTTGCTGTAATAATCCTGCCAGTGTTTTACGCCGCTCCAAAAAGTTTCCGGTGCAGATAAGTTGGCATTCACACCGGGCGCCAAATCAAAACCATTTGCGCTAAAAATTTGGTTCAGCATCATCGCTGAGGGGAAGCCGATTTGTTGCATCAGTGGATTAGTGGCATTGCCTGCGCCCCACACAAACGCGAGCCAAGGTAAAATATTTTCAACAGCATCGTAACTCACACGCGATTTTTGATATTCCGCAAGCGATTGCAGGATTTGCTCTTGAGGTACGGGAATCGCGAGCAGTGCCAAGTTAGGATAATCTTTTTGTGTGGGCAATTTATTAAACGGCAGCTCGATCAAACCATTGCGTGTAGGAGCATAGGTCGCGGTAGCGGGTTGGAATAAGGGTAGATTAAAAAATGCAGCGCTGGAAAAGTCACCATCCTGAATTTTAAATAACGCACATTCCGACCAATATGACGGCAGCATATCGCCACGCAAATGGGATTGGGCTACGCGAATGCGGAATGACGCAACATCCTTACCTCCCGCCAACACGATAAAACTCCAACCGGTAATATTATCCAAAGCAAAACTCTCGTAGGCACGCTTTAACCAATCAAGATTGGCTTCGCGTTTGATACGCTCCATTTTGTAAATATCGCTTTGGATAAACGATTGGGCCGAAAGTGTTTGTTTGATCATCATCCTTTCCTCAACAGATAGTTGAAATTGTTAATGTTTAAAGACTTACTAATTTATAGGGGCCGTGACTCGATGAATGTTCACGTCGCTTTTTTTCATTGGGATCGGTACACACATAATCCACACTAAACTCCAACCCGCCAGGAATTGCATGAAAGCGCAACAATGCAACGTGATCGCCTTGCTGCCGATGCTTGATATCCAAGGTGAGATTAGCCAAGGCTATTTCCTTCAGGTCCTTGGGTGCCGCAGGATGTTTGGGAAATGCTTTTGGATCACCAAATAGATCGCGGAGTTTATCTTTAACGCTGTTGATTTGGTCACTGCCAATGGTGTCGATTAAACGCGATGGTGAGGCAATCACTTCGTAAAATAGAATATTGCCGCGCTGGTTTTTTCCTTCAACTATGCGTCCCCAGTGCACATCGCCCGTAATAAACAGCACCGGAATTTCTGCCGCAAATAATTCCGTGAGTGCAGTCTTAAGCAACGCAAAATCCTTGTAGTTAATCATTTCCATATCGGCGACACGCCTATCCCATTGCCCCGGCTTTTCAATCAACAGCGCCTGCCCGGAACTCAACAACCCCACAGCGGCTTGCTGATTTTTTTTGCGCGCCAATAAATCATTTTTCCAGTCAGCGATGGCTGTGCGCGTTTGCGCATTGAACATATGCGTGCCATCGTCGTCGCGGTAGGTACGGCCATCAAGGAACAGCATACTGAGCGGCTCAATATCCTGCCGAAAAAATCCGGCACTTTGCGCGGGCGACATCTGATAGCGTTCGTATAAACGCGTCGCTAACTCGCGCCAGTTGTTGCGGTCTTTTTCCCAGTGAGTATTCGTTAACTGCACTTGCTTATAAGGAAAGTTATTCCAATATTCATGGTCGTCCGGAACGCAGAGCACCGGGCCATGGCTCAACACATCGGCAAGCCCTGGTTGTTTGAGTGGATTGGAAAACCAATTGAGCTGATATTTTTTTCCGAGTGTTTGCGCAAGGCGGGTTTTATCTTCAGGTAAATTTTGCAGCGAAGGCAGATCGAGATACACCTGATCGCCGGCGAGCAGAGTGAAATCCGGTGCAGGCTTAATTGCCTTGATAATGTCAGTCAATGCCTGCGATTTATCATTCGGCTGGTAATAACAGGAGGACAACAGCAAATTAAAACTGTCAGCATTTTTTGCTGGCAATACTCCCGGAAGGCGCTTGCTGGTCAGCGTTACGCATTGGTCGCCTGCACTCACCCTAACGGTGAAACGCTCACTGGTAGCAGGCCAGGCAAAGGCAAAAATTGCACGGTGATTCAGTGGCCGATCATAACTATCGCGCACCTCGTCACCCAGCGGCTCAAACACAGCGGGTTGGGCACTGGGGGCAATAGCTTGGCCATGGATTTCAAACGCGACCGCTGGCGGTGTAGCAACTCCCAAAATCCCCACCCAAATCAACAACTCATCGGGCCGACCAATTTGATTGTACGCAAAAAGCTGCACCTGGATTCTCCCTTGAATAGTGGTGAGCGCCAACTATATACCTGAGCCGCACAGCTGAATAGTTAGACTTTAAATCTTAACGGATACAAACCAGGCTTTACGGACCGAGCCACGCTACAAATAGAAAAGAGAACTGAAGCAAAACTCCAGTTCTCTTTTTGTTTCTGCAATTCAGAGCGTATTACTTTTGCTGTAAAAAATTCAACAAATCCTGATTCAACCGCTCTTTGTGTGTATCAGCCAAGCCGTGTGGAGCGCCGGGATATACCAACAATTTTGCACCTTTAATCAACGTCGCAGACGCTTTACCAGAGGTTTCAATCGGTACGATTTGATCGTCGTCGCCGTGGATGACTAACGTCGGCACATCAAATTTAGCCAGGTCACCTCTGAAATCTGTTGCAGAAAATGCTGCGATTGAATCGTAGGTATTTTTTGCACCGGCCAGCATGCCTTGTCTCCAGAAAGATTGGATTGCACCTGCTGAAGGTTTTGCACCGGGGCGGTTGTAACCGAAGAACGGGCCAGAGGCGATATCCAAATATAATTGTGAGCGATTGTCGTTGGAGGCTTTGCGCAAGCCGTCAAATACTGACAGGGGTAATCCGTTCGGATTGCTTTCTGTCTTCAACATGATTGGCGGTACGGCGCTAACCAGCACAGCTTTTTTAACCTGTTTGGTGCCGTGGCGACCAATATAGCGAGCCACTTCACCACCGCCGGTTGAGAAACCTACCAGAGTTACATCATCCACTTTAAGCGCGCTAATCACATCGGCCAAATCATCGGCGTAATGATCCATGTCGTTACCATCCCATGGTTGGCTGGAACGGCCGTGACCACGGCGGTCATGCGCAATTACGCGATAACCTTTCTCTGCCAAAAATTGCATTTGTGATTCCCAGCTATCGGAACTCAGCGGCCAGCCGTGGCTGAACATCACCACTTGGCCATTTTTAGGCCCCCAATCTTTGTAATAAATTTCTACTCCGTCTCGCGTGGTTACTGTGCTGGCAGTGTGAGAAATTTTTTCCGCTGCCTGCGCGTGCAGACTTACAAAAGAAGTTGCGGTGGTGATAAAAAAGGCGCTGAGTATGTGCATAAATTTTTTCATGATTAATCTCCAAAATAATTAAAAATCTTCAATGTTTAAAAGAAGGTGTGAATAAATTTAGTTTTCGATAACCACTAACTCGACATCGATATTGCCGCGTGTTGCATTCGAGTAAGGGCAAACCTGATGCGCTTTTTCAACCAGCTCTTGTGCTTGCGCCAATGGCAAACCAGGCAGAGAAATTTCCAATTTAACGCGCAGTGCAAAACCGGTTGGGATTGGGCCTATGCCTACTTCTGCTGCGATTTGTGCGCTGGCCGGTATTTGTACCCGCGCCTGGCCAGCTACAAATTTGAGTGCACCTAAAAAGCAGGCTGAGTAACCGGCTGCGAACAACTGCTCGGGGTTTGTACCTGAGCCACCGGCACCGCCGAGCGCTTTGGGTGTAGAAAGTTGTACTGACAAAGCGCCGTCATTGGACTCTGAACGGCCTTCGCGGCCACCGGTTGAAACTACGTTTGCGGTATAGAGAATTTGTGAAGGTTTCATAATCTGCATTCCTGTTTGGGTGTTTGTTGAGGTTTGTTTGTTGCTGTTGACGAGGAGCATTGTGCTGGACTTATCGACACGAATTGATACAATTCATCTTCAATTCTTAACATATCGTATTTTTATGGTTGATTGTCTGGCAGCACTTCTAGGGCACTTCTCGATGAGCGCCCAAACCTTCCAAACCGGCCCGCTGTGCGGCATTAACACGCTGGATGGCAGCAAACCCTATGGGCAACTGCATCTATTAAGGAAGGGAAAGGCGGAGGTGTGGCATGGGAATACCAAAGCCCATGAGCTTGAGGAACCGAGCCTGCTGTTTTATCCGCGCCCGACACCCCACAGCTTTGTGACCGATAGCGAACATGGCGCCGACTTTGTTTGCGCAAATATTTTGTTTGAAGGCGGATCGGCCAACCCGCTGCTCAATGCGCTGCCCCCGTGCATCTGCATTCCGCTCGCACAAATGCCCCACAGTGTCGCCCTGCTCTCGCTCCTCTTCGCAGAAGCAGAGGCAAACTATTGCGGAAGACAAACAGTGCTCGACCGTTTATTTGAAGTGATATTGGTTCAGTTATTGCGCGGGCTGATGGAAAGCGATAACCCGCAGTTGGGATTGCTAGCTGGCCTCGCGCACACGCAATTGCGGCGCGCGATAGTGGCGATGCATGAAAAACCGCAAGAAGATTGGTCGGTTGAACGGCTGGCGAAAATCGCGGGTATGTCGCGCAGTGTTTTCTCCAATCAGTTCCGCGATGCCGTGGGCGATACTCCCGCGAATTATTTACAGCGCTGGCGCATTGGCCTGGTGCAGAAATGGTTGAAGAAAGGCCAACCACTGCGATTAATTGCAGAAGAAGCCGGATACAGCAGCGAAGCGGCACTTTCGCGCGCGTTTAAATCACAATGCGGGGTATCGCCTATGCAGTGGTTGAAGGAAAGTCAGGCGGGGAAATAAGGCCAGACCACCCTCTAATCCAACTGCCTACTTATAAACTCTGAACGTTTTTCTTTATCTATATATTCAACCAAGGGTTCTAGTCCAGCCTTAACAGTTTGAATAGTTTTATCTGTTAATGAATTTGGCCAATACTTGGTAGGCCAAAACCATGGTTTACCCCACATCCGATAATACTCTGAACTTTTCTTTACCAATGATGCAGACCTTAAAAATTCATTTCCCTGAATTTTTTTCCTCTTAATTAAGCAAATCTGGAATCTTGGGGACCTATATTTTTCAAAAGCAATGGATAAGGTATCTACAGAATCTTCGTTTATTCGTTCAAGATCAATTTCACTACCTGAAACAACCCATTCGGGATCATGATACGAGACAGATATCCACTGAAATCCAATACCAAGGAAGAATGGCACTATTTCTTGCTCAATTTTTTCGCATAGATACCTTGTTTCAGGTGGACAAAGATTTTTCCATTTGCTGTACTTTTTCTTATGTGTGTCCATCATCACGTTATATCCAAGTGGGCTAAGAATATTTAGGTAGTGGTTTTTTGTTAAATATTTTTACTGGCTATCTCTAAAACAGCTAATTCCCCCACAACCCCAAATCCCCCAACAACCTCAACGAAAACGCCTTACGGTAATCCTTCAACGCTGCAAAACGTTCCGCTTCCATATAAATCGCAAATGCTGCAACAGGCTTTGCGTTTGCATCTTTTATATAACCAACGTACCAGCCCTCAAACGCGCCATCATTATTATTGGGATCAATTGAACCCGCACCGGTTTTGGCGTAGAGCGAGAGACCGTTTTTGGTTTCTTGCAATGCGACAGATTCAAATGCCGCAAAGTGATTCGCTTTCACACCGCAGCGATTTTTTAACAAGCAAGCAATAAATTCCACTTGTTCGGCGGGCGAAATTTGTAATTCATTATTCAACCAAAACTCATTACTTCCGGGCGTAAAAGTCTGGTTGCCGTAATGAAAGGTTGCTAACCATTTTTTATAGTCTGTAGGTTTTATGCGCGGCACCAATGCTTTGTAGTACCAGACCGCTGAATGCTTAAAAGCCGATGCCAAGGTGTGCGATTGTTTCCAGGTTTCCGGCCAAAAATCTTTGGCGGGATATTTTTTTTGATCCCATTCGATACGCTCATCAATCGATTTGACTGCGCCAGTTTCAAGCGCAATTAGCGTATGGGGAATTTTAAAACTGGAGTGAGGGCTATGGCGCTGACTCAAGCCGGATTCATTCATCGCCCAGCAGTGATTATTGTTTAAATCGACCGCAAGAAATGTCACTTTGCGGGTACCCATTTCGGCAATGTAAGGATCTGTGTTGATTGGCTTGGTGGTTTTGCAGACGTCAGCAAAACTCATCACGGGCGTTAACAGTAACAAAGCAAATAACGTGTTTATTTTCACTAAATGTTTCTCCATCGATAATTTTTTAAATCCAAATACTTTTGCGCGCCAGCATACTTGCAGCGGCCGGCAAGTATGCATCCACCACACCTGAAGCGCCAAGTAGATCACTTAGTACCCGGCATTAAATCTTATTTTATAAATTATCGCGCCAAGTGGCGCCTCAGTCTCTTGTATACAGGTATATCGCCGCACTAGTATGCAACCTCTCCACATCAAATATAAAAACAGTTTTACCTAAGATAATAAAACAACAAATAAGAGACGGATGTACTCAATCCCCTGCATCCGCTCGCCGAACGGCAATTAGCATTAAAACCGGTCAATCCCTTCCTGCTGTAGCCGATTGAATAGTCGGCTAGCGAAGCTATTACTGCTCAAAACAATAAATTCTTATACCTAGAGGAACTCCTTATGCTTAACCACAAAGCAAAAGGCTATCGCCTGGCGACACTGCTCGGATTGGGGTTGATGACCGCAACTTGGGGCAATGCCGCTTCTGCAGGCTGTAGCTATACCGTCACTAACTCCTGGGGCAGCGGTTTTACTGCAGCCATCCGCGTCACCAATGACAGCACCGCAACCATTAATGGTTGGCAAGTGAATTGGGCGTACAGCAAAAACACCGTGAGCAGTGCGTGGAATGCGCGGCTTAGCGGCAACTACTCGGCGAGCAATATAGGGTGGAACGGCACCTTGCGCCCCGGTCAATTTGCCGAATTTGGTGTACAGGGTGCAACTAACGGCGGCGCAGTTGAAGTGCCGCAAGTCACCGGCGCGGCCTGCGGTACAGCTGCTGTTGCGAGTTCCAGTATTGCTTCCAGCAAAGCGGCGAGCGTGACCAGTTCATCAGTCGCGTCGATTGCAAACAGCGTGAATATCGCCGGTTTGGCGACAGCAACAACCTCGTATGTATCGCCTTGGGAAACCATTCGCGCGGTTAATGACAACAGCAACCCCGCCAACTCGAATGACAAAACTGCCGGCGCCTATGGCAACTGGAATAACCCCAATTCAATCCAATGGGTACAGTACGATTGGCCACAAAATTACGCGTTAAGTTCAACGCAAATTTATTGGTTTGATGATAACGGCGGAGTATTAACACCGACTCGCGCTTACCTCGAATATTGGAACGGTAGTGCCTGGGTCAATGCAGGCAATGTGCCGCTCGCAAAAAATGCATTTAATACTCTCGCGCTCAACAATGTTGTGACTAATCGCGTGCGTGTTTCCATGCTCAATACAACACAATCCACCGGCATATTGGAATGGCGCGTATCAGGCACTGCTGCTGGCAATGTTGCTAGCTCTGTCAGCACGTCCAAAAGCAGCACAGCGTTAAGTTCTTCATTAAGAAGCAGCATTGCCAGTTCAATTGCACTCAGCAGTTCATCGGCGCGCAGCAGTACGCCAGCGAGCAGCTCATCCGTGAGAAGCAGCACACCAGCAGTGAGCAGCAGCTCGAGCAGCAGTGCTCCAAGTGTTGCGCAGTGCAGCGCTTACGATTGGCCGAAATACGAACCCGATTTAAATTACGATTTCCGCACCGACTTTGGCCAAGTCGATACCAGCAAATTCAAGGTCTACAACGGTTGCCCGGCAAGCACTATCGCCGGTGTAAAAACCAAAGGGCGCTTTGCATTTATTTGGGGTAAAAACCGCAATCCATCCATTACCGATGCGGACATTGATCGCGTGCTTACCAATCTCAATGAAGATGCAGATTACATTCACAACGTGATGGGTTGGCCGGTCGATAAACTGCAAGCCGAAGGTTACTTCAGCAATATTTATCTCTATGGTTCAGGCCTGTGTACTGACAGTGCAGCTAACACGGAGAGAGGCGGATGGCAAAGCGGGATCAACGGTTATCCGATGGTGTTGCTGTCTTACTATCCGGTTGTCACTCCAAGCGAGCGCGGTGGTATTACGCACGAATTTATTCACACGATTATGGCCACACGCGGCAACAAAGCAGCCTGGTTTAACGAAGGTGGCAACACCTGGTTGCAGATGAATCTGGAAGCATCGCGTACTGGAAATTATGGTGTCGGATTTTTGGATGCAACGTCATTTCTCGCTCCGCATATGCCCATAGAAAATTACAGCGGCTGGTTGCAAGATGGCACTTTCGGTGGCCCGAATGCAGAAGGTGTTGATCGCCGTGTAAATGGCCAACAAATTTCTACCTGGCGTGAATACCTCGGCGGCAATCAATACAACGCGGCTTTCCCGCACTTCCTCGGCGTGCATGTTTCCAAAGGTGCTAACGCCTGGATTTGGGCGAAGGGACCGCACAATCATATTTTGCGCTCACTCGCCGGTGGTGTTGGTGAAGAGCAAACACAACGCATGATTATGGAATTCCGCGCGCGTCAGGCGATGGTGGATTTCGGCCCTTGGTCTAACGCATTTAAAGTGCCGATTAATAACAACTGGGGCAGAACAATTAATGCCGAGCGAATCGATGGTGGAATTTTGCAAGATCCGGGCGCGCATCGTTTGACTTTCTATTCGGCCACAACGCAAGAAGGTACGACACTGGTTCCAAGCACGACTACGCTACCGGGTTGGTCTGGCGCAAACCAGATTCCGCTAAAAGTCACCGGCAATAAAGTGCGCGTGAGCTTCCAACCTATCGGCCAAAACATGCGTGTGCAATTAGCGTATCGCGCAGCAGACGGCAGTGCGGTTTACAGCAAACCAGTCACCAGCGGTGAAGCTTGTTTGGACCTCACCAAAGCACCGAAAAATGGTGTAGTAGTTGCAGTGGTGAGCAACGTGGATCATCTCTACAACGGTGAAGAAACACGCACACGCAAACACGACTATCGATTGCAATTGCTTGAAGGTGTGACGGGCACAGCGCCGCTGTACGACAAGCACTACCAATAAACTCTCCAGCCTTTCCAACCCTTTGCGCTCTGCGCGAGGGGTTGGCTTTTTGCAAACCGAATTCCATACCCATTTATCCTGCATGAGGGATTTTTTATGCGTCGCTCTTTATTTGGAAAACATTTATTTAAAAAAAACCAACTCGCCTTGTTAATCGGGCTGGGGCTGGTAACCACCGCGTTTGGCAACGCCGCCAATGCAAGCTGCAATTACACCATCACCAATTCCTGGGGAACCGGATTTACGGCAGCAATCCGCATTACTAATGACACAGCGACAACTGTAAATAGTTGGCAAGTGAATTGGACTTACGCCAACAACAAAGTGAGCAATGCATGGAACGCACTTCTCAGCGGTAATTACAACGCAACGAATATTAGTTGGAATGGCAGAATTCAACCGGGGCAATCGGTCGAATTTGGCTTGCAAGGCACAACCAACGGCGGCGCGATTGAATCGCCAACACTGACCGGCGCTTTGTGCGGCACAGCAAATGCCAGTAGCTCAAGTAGAGTCGCAAGCAGCGCACAAACGCTTAGCAGTGCGCGAAGTTCTTCATCCAGCATCGTATCAACACCAGCAAATATTGCGGGCCTCGCCACCGCGACGACTTCCTATGTATCCGCATGGGAAACGATTCGCGCGCTGAACGACAACAGCAACCCAACAAATTCCAATGACAAATCTGCAGGTGTTTACGGTAATTGGAATAACCCGAATTCAATTCAATGGGTGCAATACGATTGGCCACAAAATTACAATTTAAGTTCAACGCAAATTTATTGGTTCGATGATAACGGCGGCGTACTGACGCCCACACGTGCTTACGTGGAATATTGGAACGGCAGTGCCTGGGTCAATGCAGGCAATGTGCCGCTGGTAAAAAATGCATTTAATACGCTTGCATTAAATGACGTTGTGACCAATCGTTTGCGTGTTTCAATGCTTAACGCAACTCAATCAACGGGTATTTTGGAATGGCGTGTTGCAGGAGCAGTACAAGGTGGAAACGCATCCTCTACTGCCGTTTCATCCACTCGCAGCAGCACACCGGTTTCCAGTGTGGGCAGCAGTGCAATTCGTTCATCGCAAGCGAGTTCATTAGCCATCAGTTCCGCAGCATCCAGTGTTGCCAGAAGCAGCAGTTCACTTGCAAGCTCATCGCGCGTTGCAGTTTCTTCCGTAGGTGCTAGCAGTTCCGCAACAAGTTCAGCCGCAGCTGTGTTCACGCCTATCACCAATCAATATGAGTATGAGGGCATCAATACCGGCAACGCGGTGTATAAAGATTCGAATCGTTTCCGTTTGTATTACGGTGCAGATAACAAACGCGGCCCCAAGGGTAATTTGGGCATACACTCCGATGCCGATGTAACGCGCATGCTGGAACATATGGAGAAAGTGTACGACTATTTTGTACGCGACCGAGGCTTTAAATCCCCCGCACAATCCATTCACGCCAACCGACCAGGCTCATTCAAAATCAACGTTTATTCGGTGACGGATATCGATGCCGGTGGGTTTATGGGCTACAACGGTACAGCGGGTTTAAGCTATCTGGTCATGCGCAGTAACTTGCTGAATGTCGATAGCATTTCCACGCACGAGTTTGGTCATGGAATTACACTCGCTGAAGCTATCTGGATCGATAAAGCGCGCACCGGTGCATGGTGGGAAACAACGGCTGAATGGTTTGCGGATACTTATATGAGCCCGCTCACAAACAACACTAACTTCGATGTCAATTCAATGCATGCCGCATCGAATTTAACCATAGTGCACAAAGATAATTTGTATCAAGCTTGGCCGTTCATGAATTATCTTTCCAACAACCCAGACAATTACGCAAACCTCGGCCGCGACGCGGTGCGCAATTTAATTCGCGCGCATCAAGGTCAGGAAACACCGCTGCACAGTCTGGCGCGCCTAGTGCAACCAACCTCGATCAAAACATTGGTTGGCCGCTACCGCGCGCGTATCGCTTACGGTGATATTGGCCATCCACTCGTGCAACAAAAAGTGCTCGCCGCACAACGCGATGCCAGTTTCCGCACGCGCGCTTATCGCAACCTGGAATCTATCGGCAGCAATATGTATCGCGTATTGGAAGCGCGTAAACCGCAATTCACTGGCAGCAATATTATTCCGCTGACCGCAACGGGTAGCGGTGACATTAATATTCAAGTCACCAACCTGGGCAACGGGTTGAGCGACAGCAATTTCACCGCGATTGTTGCGATCAAAGCGACCAACAACAGCGTTCGCTATGTTGATCTCGCCAACGGTGCAGGCAGCTTCCAGTTAGCATCGGGTGAAGAAGCCAGTTTGGTGGTGACAAATACGCCGGACTCGCTCTACTTGTACAACGCCTTTGAAAGCACCAGCACGAATCCTGAATCGATTGGATTGAATTACCAAGTGCAGATTTTGGGCGCGAGACCGAGGGATTAATTGCAGAAGAGAAATTGATTTGGAGTTGAAATTATTAAACGGCGCAAGTAAAGACTTTCGCCGTTTTTTTATTTTGTTGCTAGCAATTATTTAAAAAAAACCTGCGTGAAATAATGAACTTATTGATTTTTATTCGCAGAGGCGTTCGCCATTTGCGTGGAAGTAAAAAAATCCCACATCACATCATTCGCCGATATCACCTGCGATGGCGATTCACTGCCGCGCGGTTTTGTTCCGCCAGGCCATGAATGTCCACCCGTATCAGTCACACACAATTGTACGGCTACACCGCCTTTGCATTGCGCATATTTTTCGCAATAGGCGCCAGGTTTTTCCAATGTCTGTAGTGGCGTTGATTGGCAATGGTTACGTGTGACCCATTTTTTTACGCTGTCAGGAACTGAAACAAAATCGGCTACTTTAGATTCGTCCCTGAATTTTTTTCCTGCCCCACCATTAAAAAGTACACGGTCGTCGTTTTTAGCGTGGATATGCAAAATAGAGACGGGCTTGCGCGGCTGGCAATCAATTGTATTGTCAGTTCCGGCAACTGCCGCAATCGCGGTAATAGTGTCGGACATTTCGCAGGCCAGACGATAAGACATCATTCCACCGTTAGACATTCCCGTTGCAAAAATCATTTGCCGATTGATATTCAATTCACGCGTCAGGCTTGCAACCATTTTTCTAACGAACCCGACATCATCGATATTGTTATCGCGCGCACTGGCGCAGCAGGCACCGGCATTCCAGGTGGCAAACTTACCGGATTTAAATTTGCTGTAGCCATTCGGAAACACCACCACAAATCCTTCGGCGTCTGATTTTGAAATCAAACCGTAGTATTCATCCTTGGCCATATAATCCATATCGCCACCACCGCCGTGAAACGCCAACACCAGCGGCGCAGATTTGGACGCTTGATATTGTTTGGGAACATGGATGCGATAAGAGCGCGCGAGACCATCGTGTTGCAGCGAGCGAGTGTAGTCGCCTGGTTTTTGGATTTTTAATGCCCCGGCAGAATCAATCTCATTATCCTGCCGACCCTCGCGCCGCTCCGCCACTCGCTGTTTAATACGATCGCGCAAAGACCCGTCTGCCTGCTCATCCTGAGCAATCGCCAGCGGTGGCGATAACAGACAACACACTGCACAAAGTGCAGCAATGTTGATTGCAAGGAAATTTTTCAACACAGATAAGGTATTCATTGCGGCGCCCTTCGTTGATGCTTAAACGCTTCTTTTTACCACCACATGATTAACTGAAACTGAGCAAAGAGATAATTCTCTGCAATATCAATCTGCCAACCTCCCTGTGGATTTTTGACTTCACTCATCACAAGTTAGAACTTGTATCCAACCGATAACTCCAAATTAAGGTTATAGCCTTCCTCGAAATACTTCAGACTAGCGTTTGTATACTCTTTTTTATATTCACCAACCGAAAGACCTGTTGATGCATTCCAACCTGACTCCCACAGCCAAATGTATCCAACTCCCAGGCCGTAGCTTTCGCGTTCGTATTTATCAAAAAGTATTCCTTCTTCATAATCGTCGTAACTATTATCGGTTAATTTATTCCAATAAACTCCGTAGAACAAAGAATCTTCGTTTTCATACTGATAACGTTTTACAGAAACTGAAACCGGAAAACCAACACCAAGACTCCACTTACCTTTCTGTACTTCAAAGCCTAAAATACCGGTATAAGGTGAGGCACCTAACTTTCCGTTGAACATATACTCACTATTACTTTCTTCAGCCAACAATCCAGAGGAAAGCAGTGACAAACACATAACCATTATTTTTTTCATTTTAAGATCCCTTATTTAATTCTTCTCTGGAGGCACATAACCCTCCGCCTCATCCACTTTCTCACCCGACAAAAACTTTTCCATTTGCTCGGTGAGATAAACCTTGGTACCCATATCCATTACGTTCAAACGTTTTTCGTTGATCAGTAATGTCTGGTGGGCCATCCATTCTTGCCAGGCTTTTTTGGAGATGTTGTTGAATAAATCCAAACCCTTGGCACCAGGATAAGGGGGCATATCCAGGCCTTCCAGTTCTTGTTGGTATTTTCGACAAAAAACCATGCGACTCATATTGTTCTCACTTACGTTTAGATGATGTAGTGTTGCGTTTAGGTGCAGCGATTTTTTTAGCAGTTGTTTTTGCTACTGCTGTAGTCGCACGCGGATCCAACTGTGCGAGCTTTTCCAATAATTTTTTAACGGGGGCGGCCAAACCTAAGGCATCAGGCTGATGGGGATTGTACCAGTGGGTGGCGGCTTCACCGATAGCGCGCGGTGATTTTGCGAGTTGGATTAATACTGGCGTGATATCCAAATGGTAATGACTGAACGTGTGGCGATAGCTGTTCCATTCTTCCAGCTCGATCACCTTGCCGTAATGGTCTTCAGCAAATTCTTGTGCGTCGGCATCAATCGCTATTTCGGGGAAACTCCACAGGCCACCCCAAATACCCTGCGCGGGGCGCTGTTGCAGTAATAAATCGCCCGCAGGATTACGCAGCATTAATAATTGCACGGATTTTTCCGGCAAGGTTTTTTTCGGTTTTTTACCGGGATAATCTTTGGGATTGCCTTGTGCGTAGGCAATGCATCCGCCGCGCAGCGGGCACTCTTCACATTTGGGTTTGCTGCGCGTGCAGAGTGTTGCACCCATATCCATCATCGCTTGGGTGTAATGATTCGCGCGGGTTTTGGGTGTGTAGGTTTCGGCAATTTCCCACAGTTGTTTGGCCACATCCAATTGTGCCGGCCAACCTTCAACGGCGTGATAACGGGCGAGCACGCGCTTGACGTTACCATCCAAAATAGCGGCTCGTTTTTGATAGGCGATGCTCACAATCGCACCGGCGGTAGAGCGGCCAATACCGGGAAGATCGGCCAATGCGTCCACTGTTGCAGGAAATTCGCCACCGTATTGATTCACTACTGTTTGTGCACATTTGTGCAGGTTGCGCGCACGTGCGTAGTAACCCAAGCCGGTCCACAAATGCAGCACTTCATCAATCGGTGCGGCGGCGAGGGATTGTACAGTTGGAAACTGCGCGATAAAGCGCTCGAAATAGGGAATCACCGTCGTGACCTGGGTTTGCTGCAACATGATTTCTGACAACCACACGCGATAGGCGCTGATGTCTTGTTGCCAAGGCAGGTGTTTGCGCCCGTGTTTATCAAACCATTTGAGCACAGAGGTAGAAAAAGAAGAGGTCATAACCACTCGCGATGCAAGGATACTAGGCAGGCGCGAATTCTAGCAGGATGGGAAAAAACTATCTGCTAAGGATACATTCGCGCACTGCCACCACGGCACCCAAGATTAAGCCAAAATGCTATTCAACCGCACCCTTATCTTGCGTTGGTATGGCGCTGGCCTCTGCAGCCGGAGCACTTGCAGCGGCTGGTTCAGTCACTGATGGGGCACTCGATACCGCCACAGAAGAGACCGCTCCTTTGTTCAAACGCTGCTGCAATTTATCCAATAATTTATTTTTTTCTTTCTCAACTTTTTGTTTTAGCTCGTCTTTTTTCTCTTCATATTTTGCGCCGTGTTTTTCTTTGAGTTTGTACACCGCGTAGTCTTTGGTTAGCTCGACCAGCAATTCTTTATCGGGACGGCAATCGCTCAGTGGATTAATTTCAGCGAAGGAGCCTTTGCAGCGCAGCAATTCCATACCGCGCTCAAGCCAATATTGGCTGCCGATACTGCAACCACCCGCACTGGTGGTTACTGCAACTTGCTCGGCAGTGATGGTATCGGTTTTGTCTTTGTTTAACTTAAACGGCAGAAAAATATCGTATTCATCGGTGGCGAGATTTATTTTTCCGCTTGAACCCAATTGCAACTTTTCCACACCGGCTTTGAACGTATCGATAGTGATAATTTCATCGCGCCATTTAATGCTACCGGACAACTCGTTCATTGCCGTGAACTCATCCCACACTTTTGCAGGGTCTTCAGTTTTATTAACTAGATTCACCAGTTTACAAAATTGTTGCTCTAAATTGATGGGCAGCAAACGCACCTGTGCGCCCGAAAAAGTTGCGTTACTGCGCAGGGATTTAAATAACTGGTTAACCGAATTGCCTTGCGTGCTGCCGAGTGCACGCGCTTGCACGGCGCCCTGCAAACCAAACTTGGAATCCATTTCCAACTCTTTTAATAAAGGCTCCAACTCCAAGCCCTCTACACCTGCGTCAAATTGCACTTGCGCCTGTTGGCCGCGTGCATCTAATTGACCTTTGGCCGTGATAGCTCCAGCATAGGCTTTTGCAGTGAGGTTTTGTTCAATCATGCCGTTTTTGGCAAGCACTTTCAGCGCAACATTTTCCAGTGCGATTTTATTGACGATCAATTTTTTCAGTGCGAGCTTGGCGTTGATATTTAAACCGCGTAAATCATCGAGCGGGAGAAGCGTATCTTCAGCGGGTGCCGCTGCTGTTTGTTCAGTTGTTTCAGTTGGCGGTGGCAAATAATGATCCACATTAATTTCATCGCCATCTAACACCAGCTTGAGAGCGCCAGTGGAAAAATCGGTAATACCGATGCTGCCGGAAAAGTTCGTGGTATCCAGCACCAACTTTAGATTTTCCAATTTCACTTTTTTAGCAGTGCCATCTACACCCGATGAAAATGCAACCTTGCTGAACGCATCGCTATTGGCTGTTTTCAATTCAGTACCGAGCGCAGCAAAGAATTTACGCGCATTCATTTCAGTGAGTTTTATATCGCCTTTGTACGCCAACTCTTTTTGTAAATCGGTGATAACCAGTGCGTAATCGAGCGCGAATTCAGCGGTTTCGCCGCCGATAATTTCCGCCTGTAATTTGCCATCCGCCAATTTAATATTGTTGACAGCATCATCCACGCTAACTGTGTTTTTTAATGCGGCTTGCAACTCCAACTTGTCGGCGCCAGCTTGTGCCAACTCCATCACAAACGACAAATCCAGGGCAAAAGGTGCAGCGCGGGTATTTACATCGCTCATGGTGAGATTGATGTCGCGCAGCGCAATAGTTTGTCCGCTCTGTGCATCGCTGTAATTCACTTTCGAATTGCTGAGGCTGATGTGCTGGATATCGAGTTTTAAATTTGTGTCGGCTGCCGGTTCTGGTTGGGTAGGTTTGACAGGCTGATCGGGTTTGCTGAGCGCCTCCCAATTGCCTTTGCCGTTGGCATCGACCTTGAGAGAAATCACCGCGCCATCCACCGCAATGTGATCCACCTGAAAATCGCCGGAGAACAGCGGCATCAGCGCTAGCATCAAACTCGCTTGTTGTAATTCCGCGATCGGTTGGTTGGGCGCATCCAATGCAGCGACGCGCACCTCGTTCACCGCCACCCCCAAACTCGGCCATAAATCCCAGCCCAGATCACCGTTAATTTGAAGGGCTATGCCCTGATCTTTGGCGATAGCCTCAATGCGCGGCTTAAAGCGGTTGGCATCGACCAAAAAAACCAGCGCGAGCGCGGCGAGTAATACCAAAACCACCAAGATAGCGAGGCTTTTGAGCAGAATTTTCATAGTGACTTCCTCTGTGATGGAACGAAAGCGCAACCAAGATGCGCCCACTGGCACTCAAGGCAGGTACTTAAGTTTAGAGGGGAGTGTATGAACAAAGTGCCCCACTAGCCAGATAAAACCTGATGCTGCTCACAGAAATAAGCCGGAGTTCGGGCATTTTCAGTGCCACTTTTACTCGAACCTGGCACCCACACTGCCACTTTGCAGCACAACCGCAACTGGGGTGCGCACGCTTGCAGGATCCTTATGCTGGTAGGGCTGCGGCGAGTGTCATTGGATGACCACGCGGGCTTTTCGGTTTCGCTGTACCAAACCCTAAATCCGCCTCGCTGCACAACCACTCAACTACTCAACCACCAATAACGAATAAAAGGTGATGCTATGAACTCTCCTCGTACGCTAATTTCACATCTAAAGGAATGGCTCTACGCTGGCTCAACCGCAGCCTGCATGGTCGCCACCTGCATCATTGCCAGCCCCAGCCATGCGCAGAGCAATGCGATCCCCGCCGGTGACCGTGTGTTAATGGGCGCATTTGTCGATCGCGATTGGACTGCTGCTCACCCCTGCGGCGACAAGATCACCCAGGATTGGGAATGGGCTGACAACAAGCAGTGGTATGGCAATGCATCGCCCTATTTCGGCAAGATCTTCCCGGAAGTCTTTCGCCCAGACGGTAGCAAAAACTGGTACTACCTATGGGAAGCCGAGGTAGACAAGATCAAAGCGCAAGGCCGCGTGCCTTATATCAACCTTGAATTCCACGGCGAATTGGCGCTGCACGACAACAACAAATGCTGGTGGAAGTGGGATACCACCAATCAGCGGGTTGATCGCAACATCATCAAGGAAATTCTGGATGGCAAACATAACGACATCATCGACAACATCGCCCACGGCTTGAAAGCCGAGAAAGTGCCGGTCGTCATCGATCTTTTCCACGAGGCGAATGGCGCCTGGTACGACTGGAGCCCCTGTAAAAATCGCGAGACCTGGGCGCGTTTTAGAGATGCGTTCAAACATGTGGTGGATCGCTTCCGCGCAGTGGGTGCGACCAATGTCCAATTCGGAAATTCCATTTGGCCCAACTCCGATTGCTGGACCGACGCTGGCCCTCACGGCACGGGCGCGATAGTCGCTGACATGTATGTACCCGGCTATATGGATTGGATCGGCATTGATATTTACGGTGGTGCTGATGCCAGCTTCAAAAGCATCCTTAACCCTTGGTACAACCAATTAGCCGCAACCGGTCGCCCCATCGTGATTGGTGAGATGGCGGTTACCCCTGGCGCGCACAAAGCCCAGTGGATTCGCGATTTCGCCGACGCCTTCACCAGCGGACAGTATCCAAAACTGCGTGCCTTCAACTGGTTTGATATCGACAAGCAGGGCGAGGCCAACTGGCGTATCGACGCCGACGGCGCCGGCCCGGTGTTTGACGCCGTTATGAAGCACCCCAAGATGACCGGCAGTTTCGGCACCTACGAACTCAAAAACAAAGCCAGTGGCAAGTGTCTGGATGTGCCCGCTGCATCTACTGCTAACGGCGCCAAGTTGCAGGTATATACCTGTAATGGCACCAATGCGCAGACCTTCACCCTAGCGGATCTGACCGGCTACAAAATGGAATTGCGTGCACTCAACAGCGGCAAGTGTGTGGATGTTGCCGCTGCTGGCACCGCCGATGGCACTCTCGTACAACAGTACGATTGCAATGCCTCAGGCGCGCAAACCTGGACCATGAAGGTCATCACCTGGGCACCGCTGGAAGTGGAATTCGTCGCTGCTCACTCTGGCAAATGCCTCGATGTTGATATGGGCATAGGCCCCAAAGTGCACCAATGGTGGTGCACCGGCGGAGCCGCCCAACGCTTTATATTAACCAAACGTTGATTCCCGTTTAGGGGGGCGCAAGCCCCCTTTTTTTCACGTCTTTATTCCTCTAAAAATACTGAAGGACTACTAACATGTTGAAATCCCTGTTTCGCTTGTCTGCCCTAAGCTTGATCATGATGGGCGCCAATACCCTGGCTCAAACTCCCGCGGCACCATCTCCGGCAGCCGCCGCGGAGTACACCAAATTCAAAACCCAAAACCGCGGCGAGATACTGCTGGAAACCGGAGCCGTGCTCCGCTTTGAAGTAACCAACCGCGAAACCCGTGGCGAGGTAGAAATCGTTACTGCCCGCCTGCTCGACCCCTATGCAGTGACCGACACCAACTACCGCAACCTGATCGTCACCCTCACCCCCAAAACTGCCGATCTGACGGCGTTTGCGGAAACCACGGAAGGCCACTTTGACTTTAACCCCAGCGGCGATGCGAGCCGCCTGTGGCGCAAGTCCACCCCTCCGCCCAAGCTGGATGAGATTTACCACCCCAAGGCTGCCCGAAGCGCCAAATCCGCCAAAATGGCTGCCCCCACCGCCGCGCCACTGATTCTGGGTGAGAAGGACTCTTCCGGCCGCTATGTGGTTGACGTGTTTGTCGGCTTCTCAACGGCTGCAGCCAGCTCCCAATATGTGCGTAATAATCTGGAGGCCACTGCCCAATCCTATGTAGAGCAAGTCAACACGGCGTTGAAGAACAGCAAAGTCGAGAATGTGTATCTGCGCTTGGTAGGCACGGGCACCGCGCCCCACAACCCCGGTGTCGTCACCTCGGTATTGGATGATGTGAACACCTGGTTCGCTGCAGATATCGAGCGCACCGCCCCCGATTTGGTAGGCATGGTACAAATGCCTACTGACGCACCGGGCAGCGCCGGTGGTTGGGCAGGCGTGGGCGGAGACACCCATGTGATAGGTGCACCCTGGCCGGGCGCCTATCGCCATGAAGTCGGTCACAACGTGGGCGGGGTTCACTGCCCCGACGGCAGCGGCTACAACTTTGGCCATACCCTTGGCGAAGGGCGCGGCACAATCCAATGCGGTAACGATTTAGCCTACTACTCATCGCCCCTGATCAAAGACGAACAAGGCAATGTGCTGGGCGATGCGCAGCGCAGTGATATGGCGCGACTCTGGCGCGAGCGTGCGGCAGAGATGTCGGCCAACCGCACCCACAAAGTGCCATTTCCTGATGCACCCGCTACCGGCATCACCCTGCAAGCCGAGGACTACACCGGCTTCTACGACACCACCAGCGGCAATACCGGCGGCGCTTACCGTCAAGATGGTGTGGATATCCAAGCCACCACGGACACCGGCGGCGGCCACAATGTTGGCTGGATTGCCAATGGAGAATGGCTGGCCTACAAGGTCAACCTGCCAGCAGCGGGGCGCTATCAGGTGTCCTACCGGGTTGCCAGCCTGAACGCCCAGGGCGTGATTCAGTTTGAAAAACAAGGCGGCACTCCGGTTTATGGCCAGGTTACTGTGCCTGTCTCCGGTGGCTGGCAACAATGGACTACCGTCAGCCACGAAGTGAGCTTGCCGGCAGGCGAGCAATTTGTCGCCCTCGCCCTCAAAACCGGCAGCTTCAATCTCAACTGGATCAAGCTGGACAAACTGCCCGATAGCCTTGGCACCTTCCGCCTGCAAAATGTGTGGCAAACCACCCAGTACATCCATATCGAAAACGGCAACCCTGAATCAACCGATGTACCCGTCGGTTACTGGAGTTCGCAATGGGTATTCGAGCCAGTGAGTGGATCGAACATTGTGCGCCTGGTTAACCGCTGGAAACCCGATCAGGTGTTGACCATCAGCAATGGCAACCTCACCGCCGCGAGCGCTGCCAAAACCGACACCAATAGCCACTGGGAATTGGAAAAAGTGACCGCCAATGAGTACCGCCTCAAAAATCGCGCGGCACCTACCCAGTACATCAACAACGAATATGGGCGCCTGCAGGTAGGCAGCATCCAACCGGGTTGGTGGAGTGCGCGCTGGAAACTTGTCGCCGCACAATAATCCCGCTGTAAACAAAAAAGCGCGTATCCGGGTGACCGGGTACGCGCTTTTTTTATTGGCACGCTTGCGCCCGCGGTAGGAATTATTTGCCCGAATCAGCCAACCGCAAACCACTGATATCGGGTGTAACGGGTTTTACAGTGGGCTTTAGCTGGCCGAGATCACTGCCCGCAGGCGCTAGCCCGTAATCGCCCACTTCCACTATGGCAGGCAGAACAATCGGGCGCTCGTCTTCGCTCAGCAAATCGCTACCCGCTTCAGCAATATCCCAATCTTCCAATTCAATTTCGACCAGGGGCAACTCCAGCTTTTCATCGGCGCTGATCAGGTCGGCACCGACGGCAGCCAGGCCCAAATCCGGAGCAATGACTTGCGCATGGATCTCTTCATGAACTTCACTCACATCGACCAGATTCCCTTCAGCCGCACGCAGGCTCAGGCCGGAGATATCCACACTCACCGGCACAGGCGCCACAGGGCGTTCTTTGGCGGGTAGCAGATCGGAACCGAGCGGTGCCAATGTCCAACCGCTGACCACCGGTGCTGCGGCAGGAACTATGGCTTCAGCTGTACGACGCGGGACTGGAGCCGGTTTAGGTGCTGCATTGGCAGGGCTGGTATCACTGGAGCAAACTTCGACCATCGCGCCCGCTTTGATCAGCGCATCGCGGTATTTATTGGCAGTTGCCTCATCCAGGTTGCGCTTGAGCGGCACTGGGCGACCGGTAAATAAGGCGTCGATCTTGGCCGTATCAGCCTTGAACAGCTGTTGTAATTTGGCTTTTACTTCGGCCAACTGGTGGCCGAAGACGATATCGCCGCGGAAAATAATGTCGAACTCGGGAGCGCTCATAATCCAAAAATCCTGCTGCTAAAACTGCACTGCTTGAATGATAGCACTCACTGCCCCTAATGCCGCCCTATGCAGCAGGCGATCAAATAAGAGCGATAAACAGCGCACAGAATGTAACCAATCAGTCTTACGGGCGACTGGCAGTCGGTGCAACCGCCAACCATACTCAATGCCTAAACTGCGAGGGAGTGGTGAAACTATGTTGCCTTTTATTCAAAAGAAACTGCAAGACAATCGCTTGGTGATTGATGGCGCGCTCAGCCCACACGGCAATGCACGCATCAAGGTGGAGCAGGACATCGCATTTTTGACCGACCGGATCAATGCTATGCAGGCGCATCCGCGGCCCAACACTATGCTCATCGAACACTATCAATCTATGCTCAAGAGTCGCGAGTCAGTGCTGAAATGGCTGCTGGATGGCTGCGATGATGAGACCAGTTATTTGCCCGACCAGCGCAGCGCCTGATTACTACTAATCACCAGCCTCATCATTGAGGTGATGATCCATATCGAGCGCCGGAGACTCCCCCTTCGGCCTGCCGATAGGTTTGGCAGGCACACCCGCAACGGTAGTGTGCGGTGCAACTGCGTCTAACACCACACTGCCTGCACCGATTTTTGCTCCCTCACCGATTTCAATATTCCCCAAAATTTTTGCCCCTACCCCAATCAAGACACCACGCCGGATTTTAGGATGGCGATCGGTTTTAACGCAGCCGCTGCCACCGAGGGTGACGCTGTGCAGCATGGACACATCGTCTTCAATCACCGTGGTTTCGCCGATCACCACGCCCGTGGCGTGGTCGATCATAATACCCGCACCGATACGCGCGCCCGGATGAATATCCACATCAAATGCCTGCGAAATCTGGTTCTGGAAATAGAGCGCGAGCGCGTTGCGCTTTTGCAACCACAACCAATGCGCAATGCGCCAGGATTGCAGCGCATGATAACCTTTGAAAAATAAAAACGGCATGCAGAATTTATTACACGCTGGATCGCGCTCGCGATGCGCGCGAATATCCGCGCGCATCGCCTGCTCAATGTTGGCATCGGCCTGCATCGCCTCGGTAAACACTTCGCGCAACATCATCGCCGGTAATGCCTGGCTATCCAGTTTATTGGCAAGATGGAAACTGATCGCCGCCGCAAAAGATGCGTGGTTCAAAATACTCGCATGATAAAAACTCGCGAGCACAGGTTCATCGGCACTCGCCTGCTGCGCCTCAGCGCGGATTTCTTGCCACACATCAACATGGGCGAAATTGTGTGCTGGTATTTGCATAACTACCTAGCCTAGGAGTTCTTGAAAATTAACGGGATTAGTTCATCCATCGAAAAAAACACTTCAGCACCAAGCGCGCGCATTGGCTGCAATAATACATTGTCACTACCATCTTTATTTGGCGGACAATAACCAAGCGGGCGCATGCCAGCAGCAACTGCAGCTTGAATGCCGGTCAAGGAATCTTCCACCACTATCGCTTGTTCTGCAGGGATATTTAATGTTTTTGCCGCATATAAAAATAAATCCGGCGCCGGTTTACCGCGCGTCACATCTTCAAAACTGAATACGCGCCCTTGCACATAGGGCATGATCCCGGTTTTAGCCAACGTCATGCGCATTTTTTCGTGCTTGCCGTTGGAGGCAACACAAAATGCAATCTGCTTTTCTTTCAAGCTATCCAAGACATTCATCACACCGGCAACCGGCTCCAATTCTTGTTCGCACACCACCAGCGTTTGCAATTGCACATGCCGCCAGAATTGCGCGCCGCGCTCTGCTTGCTCATCAGCGCTCAGATTTTTCCACGATTCAAGCTTGGACAATTCTTCCGTAATCATGAGGATACAATCTGCCACGGATTTTCCGCGATAGGTTTCCAGAATATAATCCGCACTCAACTCAACTCCAATTTCTTTTAAGCAATCACTCGTCACCTGCGCAGAGATAATTTCGCTATCTACCAATACACCGTCGCAATCAAAAATAATTAACATACTTATCTCTTTACCTCTGCAATAAAACCTGAAATCAACTCGGCTGATTTGATGATGAAGCGGGATAAGGCGCTTTTAATAAAATCGCCAGACCTCCCACTAAAAATACAACCAACGCCGCCATACCAATACGTGCAGAATCGGTATAGAGCGTTAAACTCGCCACCGCCATGGGCGCCAAAAAAGCTGTCGCACGGCCAGCAAGCGCATAGATGCCAAAATAGCGCCCCGCCTCATCGGCACTGACACTGCGCGCCATAAATGAGCGCGACGATGCCTGTACCGGACCAAACGCCAAACCAATCAATAAACCAAAAACGATGTAGGCTTTTTCAGCGTCCGTTGCAAATAAACCGCCGGAATCCACAACAGAAAATTGCACCAGACCAAAGAGCGAATAGCCGGGGCCGGTAGAAATAATGCCGATAGTGGCAACAATCAAACACAATAAACTGAGCAAAATAACGTTTTTCGAACCCATGCGCGTATCCAATCGCCCTGCATAAGCGCAGCCACCGATAGCGACGAACAGCAACAAAATGCCGTAAATTCCCATCTCAATCGTCTGCCAGCCAAACATGCCTGCAGCAAAAGTGCCGCCCAGTGCGAGCAGGCCGTTAACACCATCTTGATAGATCATGCGCGCCACTAAAAAACGCAATAAACCCGCGCGCTGTTTTAATTCACGCAGCGTATTTTTTAATTCGCCGATACTTTCAGTAATTGCCGTTTTCAGTGGCACACCTTTGCTGCTATCCGGTGTAAAGAGAAACATCGGCAAAATAAAAATGAAATACCAGAGCGCCGCGTATGGCCCGGTGATGCGCGCATCTTCGCCTTGCGCCGCATCCAAGCCAAACAGCGGCGTTATTCCAATCAAGGTTTTACCGGTGGCTGGATTTCCAGCAAGCAACAACAATACGCTGAACAACACCACAAGGCCGCCGAGATAACCCAAACCCCAGGCGAGATTAGAAATGCGCCCAATATCTTCTTTAGCGATCAACCGCGGCATCATCGAATCGTTAAATACAATTGAGAATTCCGCAGCAATCATAGCCACAATGACACACAACATCGGTAACCATAGCGCAGAACCTGGCGCAGCAAACCAGAGCAGTAAGAGCGCGCTAATTTTTAGCGCCGCAAAAAAAGCAATCCAGCGTTTGCGCGCGCCGGTTGCATCAGCAATTGCGCCTAGCACTGGTGCCATCAATGCAATCGCAAGCCCGGCGATGGTGACAGTGTAACCCCATGCGGCCTGCCCAACGACTGGATCGCTCGCAAGACGAGAAACAAAATAGGGACCAAAAATAAAGGTAATAACAACGGTAAAAAATGGCTGCGCTGCCCAATCAAATAACATCCAGGAGCGAACAGCTTTTTTTGAGGCAGGCAGGGTCAGTTCAGAGTGATTCAAAAAATAATTCCTTATTGATTGTTAATCGACACAAATAAAACGCGAGTAAATTTCATCGAGGTTATCGAGCACAACTTGCTTCAATTCCAAATCCGTTTGTTCAAGTTGCTCGCGCAACAAAGCCTGTGTAAGTTGGCGAGAAAAAACAGTCGCCAGCGGCGCATAACTTAAATGCCATGGCTCAGGCGCTATGCCGCCGCGATCCTGCGCGTAGGGGCGAAAAAAATCGCTATTGCCCTGCGCCAACTCGTCACTCAACCAGCGATGAAATTCAGCAAAGGGACCATCACCCTGCGTTTCGGCAAGAGTCAATTGCAATTGATATTCGGGATCTATGTGCGCGCTACCGTACACATCGATATCCGTTCCCCAATGATGACGCGACGCACCAGGCAGTGCAGACCAGCGCAAAATCGCAAAAACTTTATCGCGCTCCGATAACGTATTTATATCGACGGCCTCACCCGCATCATTCAACACCGGGCGCTGGCCGCGCGCCTTGTTATTCCAGATCATCAACTGCCGATCAAAACTTCGATAACTGCTCGCCACTTTTAAAATAAACCCAGCACTGGCAGCACGCTCTGCTAAAAATAATAAAGGATCGAGCATCTGCCGATGGACACGGCAAGCAAGTAGGGGAGACTCCACTAACGCGCGCTCATCCAATCCCAGCAACAGTTCAGGTGTCCAATCAGTCATGCAAGAATTCCGTCAAGCTGGGTTTATAGATGAAATTTTCCGCAAAGTATTGCGCCATTTTATTGCGTTTAGTGCACCATTTGTCACGATTTGCATAGCATTCGAGAGAAAACAATTGCACATGACATGCAAGTATGTAAGATAAGGCAGCGATGTAAACGGAAATTTTAAAACACAATACCCGATAATAATAAATGGAGATTGCACTGTATGACTGCCTGTCATAGTGAGTTATTGCAATTAAAGAATCTTGGAATGGCATCGGTAAACATCCTCCGCGCAATAGGGATCAACACCCACGCCGACCTCAAACGCACTGGCGCTGTTGAGGCCTATCGCCGTATACGAGCTCGCGACATCAATGTTTCCAAAGTCATGCTCTACGCCTTGCAAGGTGCGCTGATGGATGTCCACTGGAACGATATTCCCCCCGACCTGAAAGCCCAGTTGGTCAGTGAAGCCGAAATGCCCGAACAGGGAAACTTTTCCCAGGCAACGGCATAGCCGCGCACAAAAATCGCATCTGGTTATCAGAGTGAGGTTTTAAGCGCAGTTTTTTCCCCGGCACAGGCTACACTAAAAGCGCCTTACTAGCGTTTTTTTGTAACCGAGGGGTATATGCATCTTCCAACAAAACAGTCTGATCTTATGTCTGAGCTCGCAGCAAAATTGCGCAGCCTCACCGAACTTTTATGCACACAAGTAGCCCCAGCCGATGAGCCTTTTACAGTAGCTGCAAGCACCGATATTTTTGAGGATATTCCCCCGACGCGCGCACTGCTGGTTATCGCAGGCCAGATTGATTATTACCTGCACAATAAATTGGTCATGCATTTTGAAGAGGGCGACCTGCTTGGCCTGCCCCGCTCACTCAATCTCCCCCAAGGGCAATTCAGCTGCAAAGCGCCAGTGACACTGCTGGCCTATGAACGCGACGCACTGGTCGCACAAGCCAATAGCGATCTTAAATCCCAGCGCAACTGGGCATACCTGCTGCTGAGCACCATCAGCTATTACGAGCAGGCGCTCACCCAGGAGTTGCGCAGCGAATTCCAACCGTCTGCTGGTTTCCTGCATTTTCGCGCGGGCGAGACAATTATCAACCAGGGTGATGTCGCCGACCGCGTTTACACATTACTTGAAGGCGCCGCCGATGCTGTCTGCGACGGGGTAAAAGTGGGTGACATTCACGCCAATGAGATCTTCGGTGCTCTCGCCGTATTTACGCGCCAACCGCGTATCGCCTCGGTAATCGCCAGCAGCGATTGCACTGTATTAGCCGTGCGCAAAGAAGAGTTCATCGCCTTGATTGAACACCAACCGCAGATCTGCCTGGGCCTGATTGAAGAGATGGCGGCCAAAATCAACCAGCTCAACAGTCAATTACTACAAGTAAAATCCGCCGCAACCACCAAATAAGAATATTTCTCAAAAACACTTGACCACACAGATGAGAACGATTATTGTTAACTCGCTGCTGCACAACATCTCCCGTGCAGCAGCCGAGAGGATTCAATAGTCGCCCTGCAAGTCGATTGCGGTTTCTTCTCACCCCTAGGGCCTTTCCTCTCTGAAAGTCTCTCGGCTAACACGGTTGCTTGGGCCGCCCTTGTGGCGGCCACTTTTCTCTGCGCTCTTTCACCCTGTCCTGCACTTTTTCCTTTCTTAACGCGGCGATGATTGAAATTCTTTCGCAGCGCACACATATACTCCCCCGACGTTGCGTATAAAGCAGCGAATTAATCATTTTATGGGAGATATTATCGTGTTACGCATAGGCTTGTTTTTGTTAACTAACCTCGCAGTCATGCTGGTGGCGGGCGTTGTGCTGAGCTTGCTCGGCGTGGGCAACTATCGCACCGCAAACGGCCTGGATTTATCAAGCATGCTGGTGTTCTGTGCCGTGTTCGGTTTTGTCGGCTCCTTTATTTCCCTGTTCCTGTCCAAGTGGATGGCCAAACGCAGCATGGGCGTACAGCTAATTGAGCAGCCACGAAATGCCGACGAACAATGGCTGGTAGATACTGTGACCAAGCTGTCGCAAAAAGCCGGTATCAAAACTCCGGAAATTGGTGTGTTTGCTGCACAGGAATCCAACGCCTTCGCCACTGGCTGGAACCGCAATGCGGCACTGGTTGCGGTGAGCCTGGGTTTGCTGCAACGTTTTGAACGCGATGAAGTGGAAGCGGTACTCGCGCACGAAATCGGCCACGTTGCCAATGGCGATATGATAACCCTGAGTTTGATCCAGGGCGTAGTAAATACCTTCGTGATGTTCTTCGCGCGTATCATCGGCGACTTTGTCGACCGCGTCCTGCTCAAGAATGAAAGTGGTCGTGGCTTTGGTTTTATGATCGCCACTATGGTTGCAGAAGTAGTACTGGGAATTTTGGCCTCTATGATAGTCGCCGCTTTCTCACGCTATCGCGAATACCGCGCCGACCATGCAGGTGCCACACTCGCTGACCGCGGTGCCATGATCCGCGCCCTGCAACGCCTGCAGGCCGAATCAAATGCTGGCGTAGAAAGCCCCTTGCCAAGCAGCATGCGTGCCTTTGGTATCAGCGGCGGCGTACGTAATCTGTTTGCCAGCCATCCCCCATTGGAAGCCCGTATCCAAGCCCTGCGTGATAACGCTTAATCGGCACGGAGACTGGTTATGAGACTCTGGCGCTGGTTAGTATTGATGTGTATGACTGGCGCCAGCGCCCTAAGCGCTAGCGTCCAGGCCTTTTCAACCGATGACGAACGCAATAGTGTTGAGGTGTTTGAAGCTGCACGCCCCAGTGTGGTGTTCGTTACAAACCAACAACTCGCCCGCGATCCCTACTCCTTTGATCTGGTGACTGTGCCGCGCGGCTCAGGCACCGGCTTTGTATGGAACGATAAGGGTTACATTGTCACCAATTACCACGTAGTAGAGGGCGCGCGGCAAATTACCATCACCCTGCAAGACCAATCCAATTGGCCTGCAGAGGTAGTGGGGTTGGCGCCAGAACGTGATCTGGCAGTGCTCAAAATCGACGGCAAAAAAGCCAAGCTAAATGCCCTGCCATTAGGCGATTCAGGCGATTTGCGCGTTGGCCGCAAAGTGCTGGCGATAGGTAATCCGTTTGGTCTGGATGCAACACTTACCACGGGTGTGGTGAGTGCACTGGGGCGCGAAATTATCTCCCCCAACCAACGCAAGATTACCAATGTTATCCAGACAGATGCCGCAATCAACCCCGGTAACTCCGGTGGCCCATTGCTCAACTCCGAGGGCAAGTTAATTGGCGTCAACACTATGATTTACAGCCCAAGCGGTGCTAGCGCCGGCATAGGTTTTGCGATTCCGGTCAACACAGTAAAAGAAGTTGTACCCGAGCTGATTGAACATGGTCGCTTGGTACGCCCGGTACTGGGCATTGCCGTTGCACCCGACCAATGGGCGCAACAGATAGGTATCGAAGGGGTGCCTATTTTGCGGGTCGAGCCTAACTCACCCGCCGCTGAAGCCGGGCTTGAAGGCGCAAAACGCAACAACTGGGGGCAGATCACCCTGGGTGATGTCATTGTCGCCATCAACGATTACCCCACTGCCAATGACGACCAGTTACTCAGTGCCTTGGAAAATTACAAACCGGGTGAAAAAGTCACCGTCAGTGTGGCACGCGATGGCAAGCTGCTTACACGCACCATTCGCCTTGCAGCACCCAAGTAAGTGAACACTAACTTACCGGATAAGCTACGCCTTTGCTCCCTTGCTGACATCCCCGAGGCTGGCAGCAAGGGGTTTAATCTGACGGGACGCAAGCTCTTTGCTGTCAAACAACAGGGTAAGGTTTACCTTTACCAAAACAGCTGCCCGCATATCGGTATTCCGCTCGAATGGGTGGAAGACCAATTCCTCGACAGTAGTGGCAGCATGATCCAGTGCGCCAACCATGGCGCACTGTTTCTGATTAAAACGGGCAAATGTGTCGCTGGCCCCTGTAGCGGGCGCTCACTTATCCCCATTGAGTTCAATATCGACGCAGGCGACATATTCATTTGCACGTCGTAAATTTGCGTAAACCCGATCGAGTTCATCCACACTGGCCAGTAAAGTCATCTCCCACTAGCCGCTGTCGACTAATAGACAAGATTATCCACGGAGAATAGCTCATGCAAAATTTCACTTTTTCCAACCCCACCAAGATTGTATTTGGTGAGGGCCAAATCAAAGAGATCGCCAACCTCGTCCCCGCAGGTGCCCGCATACTGGTCACTTATGGCGGCGGCTCAATCAAAAAGAACGGCGTCTACGATCAGGTCGTTAAAGCGCTGGAAGGTAAAACCTGGTTCGAGTTCAGCGGCATAGAACCCAATCCCCACTATGAAACCCTTATGAAAGCAGTGGAGCTGGTTAAAAAAGAGAAGATCGACTTTCTCTTGCCCGTTGGTGGCGGTAGTGTGATTGACGGCACCAAGTTGATTGCTGCAGCGGTCAATTTCAACGGCGAGCCATGGGATATTATGGCCAAACACCAACCCTTCTTCAGCGCCTTGCCAATCGGCTGCGTACTGACCCTGCCCGCCACCGGTACCGAAAGCAACGGCAACTCGGTGATTACCAAGGCCGCGACCCAGGAAAAGCTTTCCTTTGGTAGCCCGCTGGTCTATCCGCAATTTGCCATCCTCGACCCAACCACGACCTATAGCCTCCCGCCGCGCCAAATCGCCAACGGTGCGGTCGATGCCTTTGTGCATATCATGGAGCAATACCTGACTTATCCTGTGGATGCCAAAGTCCAGGACCGTTTTGCTGAAGGCCTGTTAATGACACTGATCGAAGAAGGCCCCCGCTCGTTGAAAGAGCCAACCAACTACGCGGTGCGCGCCAATGTCATGTGGGCGGCGACTATGGCGTTGAACGGTTTAATCGGTGTTGGCGTTCCGCAAGATTGGGCAACCCATATGATTGGCCATGAACTTACCGCCATGCATGGGTTAGATCACGCCCAAACCCTCGCCGTCGTTTTACCCGCCGTGATGCAACACCAGCGCGACAAAAAACGTGCGAAGCTGCTCCAATACGGCCGCCGCGTATGGAACCTTAACCACGCCGATGAAGACGCACTGATCGATGCGGCCATAGCCGCAACCAAAAACTTCTTTGAGCAGATGGGCACCCCGACAACCCTGAGCGGATACGGTGTCGGCCGCGATTCCATTCCAAAACTGGTGGATATGCTGGTTAAACATGAGCTGCTGGCGCTGGGTGAGCACGGTGTGATTACCCCTGAGGTCTCGCGTGAAATCCTGGAACTAGCGGCTTAAAGTAGGCGCACGCGCAACTAAAGGCCGTGCATAAAAAAGCCCCGCCAACTAATTTGTTGGCGGGGCTTTTTAAAAGCTATTCAAAGGGGTTATTGGCGCAAAATTTTATTCACGATTGAGGTAGTTGAACAGTTGTCGTAAAAGCTAAGCACTTTGACAGAGCCGTTGTAAGCCTTCACGATTTGGTTGCCGATGACTTGATCCTCGCTGTAGTCGCCGCCTTTTACCAGCACATCCGGTTTGACGCGGCGGAGCAAACGTTCAGGGGTATCTTCATCAAAAGGCACTACCCAATCCACCGCTTCAAGCCCGGCAAGCACAGCCATACGGCGGTCGAGCGGGTTGATGGGGCGACCAGAGCCTTTCAGGCGACGGATGGATGCATCGGAATTCACAGCTAATACCAGCCGATCACCCTGCTTGCGCGCCTCTTCCAGATAGCCCACATGCCCCGCATGGATAATGTCAAAACAGCCGTTGGTAAACACGATGCGCTCGCCGCTGGCACGGGCATCTTCCAACGCCAGCAGCAGCTGCTCTTCAGTCACTACGCCGCGCTCGGCCCCCTGCTCAGCAATAATAGCGCGGCGCAGCTCCGGTGCACTCACCGTTGCTGTGCCCATTTTGCCTACCACTATTCCCGCTGCCAAATTGGCCAATGCTGTGGCCTCCGGTAAGGTTTGGCCAGAGGCAATAACAGCAGCAAGAGTGGCGATAACCGTATCGCCCGCACCCGTCACATCAAACACTTCGCGTGCACGCGCGGGCAAATGCAGCTCTGTTTGGTGATGTCGCAAAAGCGTCATACCCTGTTCACCACGAGTGACCAACAGCGCCTGCAGATCCAATTCCTGCATCAGTGCTTCACCCTTGTCCACCATATCCTGTTCGCTCGTGCACTTACCCACCACCGCTTCAAACTCAAGGAAATTGGGCGTCAGCATAGTAGCGCCACGGTAGCGAGAAAAATCATTGCCTTTGGGATCAACCAATACCGGCACTCCAGCATCGCGCGCCATACGAATCAGGGATTGGCAATCGAGCAGACTGCCTTTGGCATAGTCGGATAGCACCAGTGCATCAGTGCGGTTAATCAGGTTTTTCACCTTGCTCACAAATTCGCAGCTGTCCGAGACATCGAATTTTTCTTCAAAATCCATGCGCAGCAATTGTTGGTGGCGACTGACTACCCGCAGTTTTGTGATGGTCGGTTTGGTTGTCGAAATCTGGAAATTCGTATGGATCTTGGCTGCGCGTAAACGGCTATGAAGGATCTGCCCAGCTTCATCATCGCCGACAATCCCAATCAGCGAAACACCGCAGCCCAAGGCTGCCATGTTCAGGGCAACGTTACCCGCACCACCAGGGCGATCTTCCGTTTGGTTGACCTTAACCACTGGCACCGGTGCTTCGGGCGATATGCGCGAACTCGTGCCATGCCAATAGCGATCCAGCATAAGGTCGCCAACGACCAGTATGTGCGCGCGCTCAAAGTAGGGCATTGTCAGATGCATAAGTAACTCCCATAGTTGTAATCCATTAATACCACTTCCCCAACATAATCAATTACTGCCGTTACTCGCGTATCAGATCCCTGGCTATTCAGGGGGGATCTCATCATCATTAAAATGCTTGGCGTGGAGCCTGGCGTAGTGGCCATTTTTCTCCAGCAATTGCGCATGGGTGCCCTGCTCCAGTATTTCACCATGATCCAGCACAATAATCCGGTCAGCCTGCTCAATTGTAGACAAACGATGTGCAACCACAAAAGTGGTGCGGCCCTTCATCACAGTGCTGAGCGCCGCCTGGATATAGTGCTCAGACTCATTATCCAACGCCGATGTTGCCTCATCGAGAATTAAGATCGGCGCATCCTTTAAGAGAGCACGCGCAATGGCTAGACGCTGGCGCTGGCCACCTGATAAACGCGCTCCCGATTCGCCGATTATCGTGTTAAACCCCTCAGGCAATTGTTCGATAAATTCCGTAGCGTAAGCTGCATCGGCAGCGCGACGAATCTCGTCCAGCGAGCGCGACTGCAAACTGCCGTAGGCAATATTGCCCGCAACCGTATCGTTAAACAAGGTCACTTGCTGGTTCACCAGGGCGATCTGCTCGCGCAAACTGGCGAGCGTGTAATCGCGCACCGAAATACCGTCAATTAAAATGTCGCCTGAGGTTACATCGTGAAAACGGTTAAGCAGCCCTACAAGCGTGGATTTACCGCTTCCCGAGCGTCCAACCAGTGCAATTACTTCACCGGCATTTACCGTTAAATTAATTTTATTTAACGCGGGAGCAGGTTGATTGGCATAACAAAACGTTACATTTTTTAATTCAACTTCTCCCTTAACACGCTCGATTTTACGGGTACCGCGATCTTCTTCGGCCGGTGTATCAAGCAAGGTAAACACGCTGTCGGCTGCAGCGACGCCTTTTAATATCGCCGGTGCCACCTCTCCCAAACGACGCATGGATGGAAGCATCATTCCCGCAGCGGTCATATAGGCGACAAATTTTGCTGGATCAGCAATTTCCATAAAACTAAGCGCGATAAAAATCAACGCAGCCATAGCGGCGGCGACGATCAGTTGGATCAAGGGTGTATTCGCAGCGGATGTCACCACAATCTTCATATTCTGTTGGTAATTCTTTCTGCTCGCGGCTTCAAAGCGTTGCTTCTCATAATCTTCACCGCCGAAGCTGCGCATTACACGCACACCGTTAATCATCTCACCTGCAACTTGGGTGATATCTCCCACAGAATTCTGCACTTTGTTGCTCAACCGACGCAGACGTTTGCCCACCACAGAAACCAGAAAACCAATCACCGGTGCAATCACAATAAAAATCATTGTCAACCGCCAATCCATCTGGATCAGCGTTGCGAATAAAAAAATCACCGTTAACCCTTCGCGGAGGGAAATTTTTAACGCATCGGTCGCCGCTGACGTCACACCATTAATATTGTAAGTAATGACTGAGATGAGATGCCCAGAACTGCTTTTATCAAAATGTGCGTTCGGCAATTGCGTCATATGGTTGAACACCTGGGTACGCAAATTGTGAATCACACTGAACGCAATTTTGGATAAATAATAAGCCCCAAGAAATGCGCCGATACTGCGCAACACAGTAATGCCCATTACTTGCAAGGGAACCAAATAACGATCGGCAGGATTATTCTCAGAAATAACATTGATTAAATTTTCCAGCGTGTGGACAAACAATTTGTTCGAATAACCATAAAGCGCAAAACCAACAATGCCAACTACAAATAACAACCAATAGGGTTTTACATAAGTAAGCAGGCGTTTATAAACAACCCAGGCCGATGTGTCGCCCACCACAGGATGTTCTTTCTGTACAGGATTCATAAATTATCCAGAATCAGATTAATGTTTTATGCGCGGATGCTTCACACGCAAATTGTTTTCGCGCACCAGACTCGCGGCCAATAACGCAGCGGGCACCCAATAGAGCAACCACTTGGTATCGATTTCCCAAAACAAACTGCGCGAATCAACAAATAGACAACCACAGCCGTAGACTAACCAAAGTGTCAGTGGCGCCAAGTGCCGATGCTGGCGCGCTGACCACAATAACAACATAAGATGAATCAAGGCCAAACCCAATCCAACTACACCCGTGCGATATAAAATGTCCAACCATGCATTGTGGGCGTGGTGATAAGACCCAATGCCAGTCGCAATATCGGTTGACGCCTCCATACCAATACCCGATAGGAACAAGCTCGGCTGCGCACGCATTTGCGCAATGACGTCCCACCAGATTTGATCGCGAAAAGAGGCGCCGCGCCCAAGCAATGCTTGATCCAATGGAAAAAAGTAAAGCGCTGCACCCAGCGCAAGCAATGCAGCGCACGATTGCGTCAATAAAATTTTTCGCCCCGGGCGCAACCAAACGAGGCCAATTACCAGCACCAGAGCAAGCGATAACAAAGGCCCGCGACTTTGGGACAAACCCAGCGCCGCCAAAGCGGGAATGGTTGCAAGCGATAAACCGAGTGCACACTTAAAACAGGGTGTGCGCCAGGACAGCAAAATACCCACCAACACCACCACACCATAAACCTGCCCCACTAAAGTAGGCGCGCGCGCAAGCGTGATGCCCTCCAGACGTGCCGCAAGTGGATGGCTCCAATAAAATACCGCAATGCAAATTGTCGCCGTTAGCGCGCCGATTAGTAAAAACCAATATAGAAATTTATCCCAATCCAGTGATTTTTTGTGTATTACCAACGCTGCCCCTAACAGCCAAGCAGCAAGAATCAAAAACTGCAAAATAAAAAATCCTGCATCGCTGCCCCATACACTGGTTATGCAACTCCAACCTGCATAAGCCAATGCAGAAACGCTAAACCAACCACCGTACTGATACAGTTCCGGCTTGCGCCACGGTAATAACAACAGGATGGGAATAAAAAAGGCGAGCGCGTAAACAGCCTCCACTCCATCGCGCGAGGGCGACCATAAAAAGGCGGTGACAAATACCCACAGACCGCCAAACGCCCAGCTCGATAATTTTTGTTCGCGCCAGTCGCGCTTGAATAAATTCATAAACCGCTTAATTCCTTTGATCAGGCAACAAGTGATCCGATAACAACGGCTCGTGCCCAAATTCGCGTTTATAAGTAGCACGTGCACGTGCCGATATTTTTTCCAGCCGATGTTTTTGTTCCACTAACAAAGTGCGCAACTCTTGCGCAAAATACACGCGTATAAAACGCAAATAATCGCGCCGTGTAAAAGGCAAATTCAATGACGAAAATAACAGACCGCCTAAATCTTTCACCAGCCAGCGCTCAGGCACGCGTGGGCGCAGCTGTGCGCGATGCAAGTCCACCAGATACATCTCCGGCGCAAGATTTTGGTCTGCAATAAATTTTGTATTCAACATAAAATGGCAGAGATAAAAATCGCGATGATTAATACCAGCAGCATGAAACTCACGGGTAATAATAGCGAGGCTCGCCAAAATGCGGTGCTTGGCCTTAACGCTTACTGAATGCTGCTCGAAAAAATGATCCAGCTGGATCACATCTGTCAGCTCGCGCGTCACGATAAAGGATTGCTGGCGTGCCGGATTTTTACCGCGCACCCCATAGGCAACTGGAATCAAGCTGGGGACCGCCAATGCACTCAATTTATTCAGTGCCTGCCATTCATTGGTGGCACCTAACACAGGTAAACGAAGCTGCAAATAATTTTTGATGATTTCCCGCCAACCCACTCCGCGATGCCATTTGCGATAATAACCCTGACCATTGATTTCAAAACGCAGGGTCTGGCGATCTTTCATTTCGCGCGCTATTTTGCCCTGCATATCTTCCATTAACGCAAACACATCCTGGCCTTTCCATGCATCGCTTAATTCTTCGCGCAGGATCACAACCGCATCAGCAGATTCTTGTGCTTGCAGGGCATGCACTGCAGGATTCTCTTTCGCAGCAGCAATTCTTTCCAGCGCTGCGACAGCAATAGCAGAGCGGGAAAATACGTCGCTGGTCTGCGCAAATAATGCAGCGCGCTTGCGCCACAGATCTACATCAACCGCGAGTGTTGTGGCAAGCAATTGTGCAATCGCGATGGGTGAGGCATCAGCGGGAATCAATTCCCCCATTTTCTGATCTGCAACGTAATGTGCATAACCGCAATGATCAGACGCTACTACCGGGACACCACACAGCATCGCTTCCAAAATCACATTGCCAGCCAGTTCTTTGCGTGCTGGATGCAACAGCGCATCCGCAGAGTGCAACAAATCACCAACTGGGCTGCGCGGCCCCAAAAAAAATATGTGCTGCTCAATCCCTGCCTGCGCGGCAAGTTGACGATAACTGTGTGGATCATCCTTCCCCACAATCACCAGCGCGACTTTATCCGCAATGATTTTTGTCAATGCAGCAAAGGTATTAATACTGATATCGACAGCTTTGGTTTTATACCCGGAACCCAGACACAAAATAATTTTGGTATCGGACGATAGGCCTAATTCATCGCACAACGCAACGCGCGCTGCGCCAGGGTTGTTACAGGCGAGATGCGCTGTCGAAATCCCAGGAGGCAGCGCATGAAAACGCTCGGGCTGGGTAGCGTAATAACGCACAAATTGTTTTTGTTCACTCGCAACCAATGAAAGAATTTGCGTTTCGCTTGTATCAGCGAATACTGCTTTTTCATAAGCAAGATACAAACGTGAACGAGGAGCCAGCCGATACAACCAGTTGCGCTCACGATATGCCTTGTGCGCAAAACAGCTATCACCTGCAAAATACACATCAAGCCCTGGCATTTTGTTAAAGCCGACCAACAAATCAAATTGATTACGGTGGAAGTGCTGCTGGAATGCATCGACAAAATGTTTCACACCGGCAACATTAAAAAAGCCGGAACCTTTAATTTCAATAACATTAATACCAGGGATTTTTTCGCCTTGCCAATCACTGCAAAAAATACTGACTTGATGACCGCTTGCCTGCGCAGCCTGTGCAATTGCCAGCATATCGCGCTGCAAACCACCAAAGGGGAAATAGCGAAAAATAGCAAAGGCTAATTTCATCCAGGATTTTCCATTGCGACAATTGCCGGTTGTGCGATAAGCGCATTGAGCGCGGCCAATACTTGTTGCGGCATCAATTCACGCAAACACTTGTGATGTACTTTTGGACATTCACGTTCAAAACAGGGCGAGCACTCAATTTGATTGCTGATAATACTCACCTGCTCAGTTAGCGGCGGCGTATGCTCCGGTGACGTAGATCCATAAATCACCGCGAGTGGTTTTTGCAATGCAGCAGCGATATGCATCAGCCCCGAATCATTACTTAATACTGCGTCTGCACAGGCCATTAATTCGATTGCTTCGCCAAGGCTAGTGCCACCGGCAAGGTTGTAACAATGCGCGCGCTCGTCATCCAATAATAAATTGCGAATGGCATCGGCAACCGGGTGATCTTTTGCAGAGCCCATTAACCAGACTTGCCAACCGGCGCGAATTTTTTCATCGACCACTTCCGCAAAATAATGCTCTGGCCAGCGTTTCGCAGGACCATACTCGGCACCGGGGCAAAGTATTAACAGCGGGCGGTTAAGCTGCAATGCAAACTTTGTTAATAATTGTGGTTGCTGTGATTTATCAATACGCAATTCAGGAAAAGGAAATTTTTGTAACGGCTCTGCATTTTTTGGTAGCGCCAATGCCGCGTAGCGCTGCACCATTAAAGGATAACGTTTTTTATCCAGCACGCGCACATCATTTAATAATCCGTAACGCAGCTCACCGCGCCAACCGGTGCGCACCGGAATGTTGGCAAAAAATGGAACAAAAGCAGATTTAAACGAATTGGGCAAAACAATCGCCTGATCGTAACCTTCGCCAGCAAGCGATTTACCTAATGCGCGCCGCTCGCCCAAACCAAAGGTGCCATGCCCAAGCGGCATATCAATCACGTTATGAATTTCTGGCATACATGCCAGCAACTGACGCGTCCACCCCGAGGCAAGCACATCAATGTGTACTTTTGGGTTGCGCAGCTTGAGTAATTTAAACAGGGTTTGCGCCATCATCATATCGCCGATCCACGCAGGGCCAATCACCAAAATTTTTTGGACTTTTTTTAGCTCGGCAGGAAAAGCAATTTCAGTCATAGGCGACAATTCAGCAGTGGGCGATTCAATGATGGACAAGAGCTCAGCCATGCAACTTTGAATAGAAACAGTAACGCAGAATCATTAATACAAAAACACACAACACCAAAACGATAACGGAGCCATTCGGCTCCGTTGTGGCAATTGTCTAGCGACAATTATTTTGCAACCGGTGCCAGCCAGTTGGTGTGCGCGGGCAATTCGCCGCGCACGGATTTGAAATACAAATCCTGCAAACGGGTAGTGATCGGACCACGGCGGCCTTCACCGATAATACGACCATCCAATTCGCGGATCGGCAATACTTCTGCTGCTGTGCCCGTGAAAAATGCTTCGTCGGCAACATACACTTCATCGCGCGTGATGCGTTTTTCTTTGATCGTATAACCGCAATCTGCCGCCAAATGGAAAATGGTGTTGCGGGTGATGCCATCGAGGCAAGAAGTCAGTTCCGGTGTGTAGATAATGCCATCGCGCACCAAAAAGAAATTCTCGCCACTGCCTTCCGCCACATAACCTTCGGCATCGAGCAACAGTGCTTCTTCACAACCACTGTCCAATGCTTCTTGCAGCGCTAACAGCGAATTGATGTAGTGGCCGTTGGCTTTCGCTTTACACATGGAAATATTCACGTGATGACGAGTGTAGCTGGAGGTGCGGATGCGGATACCTTGATCACGCGCTTCCGGGGACATATACGAAGGCCAGTGCCAGGCAGCAACCATGATATGCACTTTCAGATTGTCGGCACGTAACCCCATGCCTTCGGAACCGTAAAATGCCATCGGACGCAGGTAAGCTTCAGCAAGGCCGTTTTCACGGACAACTTGTTTGTGTGCGTCATTCACTACATCTTTAGTGAATGGCATTTTCATGCGCATGATATGCGCTGAGCGGAACAGACGATCAGTGTGTTCTTGCAAGCGGAAAATACTGGTGCCCAGAGTTGAGCTATTGTAAGCGCGCACGCCTTCAAACACGCCCATGCCGTAATGCAAAGTGTGGGTTAACACGTGAACCTTGGCATCGCGCCAGGGAATGAGTTCACCATCAAGCCATATAACGCCGTCGCGATCGGCAAAAGACATAGCAACTCCAATAATTCTGTATGTATGTTTGAGGGATTGTTAGGCGCGGCCACAGCCGCGCAGCACTCAATGTTCGGGGCGATGCAATCAGTTGTGATCGATCAGCTGCTGCCACAAAGCTGTGACTTGCGCGCGTTCGGTCAGGAAGTGATTGTCGCCTTCTAGTACCGCCTCCTGACGCTGTAGCGCGAGACGGTGCCCGGTGGATCGGTATGCTTTGTAAGCCGCGATCAGGTGGGCCACGGACTGGGCATCGAGTAAGCCTGCCTCTTCCAGTGATCCGAGTATGCGAATGTTGTCCGTGTACCGGATGACCTTGGGCTCCTTAGCGGCCCAAGCCAAAGCCGCGTATTGAACCATAAATTCAATATCCACGATACCACCGGAATCCTGTTTCAAATTAAATAACGCGGGCGTTTTCGATGCATTTAGAGGGTTTGGTTTGGATTTTCCCTCGCTTCCTAACTGCTCGCGCATTTTGCGGCGCATCTCGCTCACATCGGCCCGCAATTTATCCAGATCCCGCTCCTGTGTGAGAATGCGCTGGCGCACCTGCTCGAACTGTTCACCAAGCGCGGCACTGCCGGCGACCACCCGTGCGCGCACCAGCGCTTGGTGCTCCCAAGTCCAGGCTTCATTGGCTTGATATTTCTCAAACGCCGTGAGCGACGACACCAGCAAACCCGAGTTGCCAGACGGACGCAAGCGCATATCCACTTCGTAGAGCTTGCCCGAGGGAGTGTAGGTATTAAGTACATGGATAATGCGCTGGCCGAGGCGGGTGTAAAACGTGGTGTTATCGATGGAACGCTCGCCATCAGTGTGCAGATTGGAGTCGGCATTGTGGATAAACACCAGATCCAGATCCGACCCATGTCCCAACTCGATCCCGCCCAACTTGCCGTAGCCGACAATCACAAAGTCCGGCGCAGTATCGACCGAACCATCACTGCGACGAGGGCGGCCATGGCGCTCGACCACATGCTCCCAGCCCAAATTCAACACATGTTCCAGCACTACCTCGGCGATCCAGGTGAGGTAATCACTCACCTTCATCAGCGGCAACACACCCGCCACTTCACTTGCCGATACGCGCAGTGCATGGGCCGAACGGAAGTAGCGCAGCGCCTCCATGTGCCCTTCAAGATCATCCCAATTCAAACGCAGTACATCGCGGCGTAATTCATCGCGCAGCAGTTCTTTATCGGGCGGGGTGTATAAACTTTCCGGCGTTAGCAGCTCGTCGAGCAGCACCGGATATTGCGCAATCTGGTCGGCGATCCAGGGGCTGGCCGCACAGAGTTTTACCAACTGCTGCACGGCAGTCGGGTTCTCCACCAACAGCACTAAATAGGCACTGCGCCGTGCGACAGCTTCAATCAGCGGCACGATGCGCGCAAAGGTCTCGGCGATCGTAATCGGCAACTTGGGGCCAAAAGCCTCATGCACAATCACTTGCAACAAACGTGGGATAAACGCATCGAGTCGTGTGCGGCTGCTGGCCTGCATCGACAATACCGCGCGCCCTTCGCGCAAATCGGCGAGATTTTTCAACAGCGCTTCCGGCCCCTCGATATTGCGCGCGGTCAATGCATGAACCGCATCCTCACCCTGCAGGCTGCCCTCCCACAACCCCATCCAAAACGCCAAGGCCTTTTGATCGACCGTATCTTCCTCATCGGGCGCTGCAATCACCGATTTAAACTCCGTATTTACGCGCTGGCGATAGCCACTCAGCGTCGCAAAAAAACTGTCCCAATTTTCAAAACCCATCGCCCAGGCAAGGCGCAATTGGCCGATAGGATCAACGGGTAAGGATTGGGTTTGTTTATCCTGATAACCTTGAATGGCATGTTCGGTATTGCGCAGAAAAATATACGCCTCAAGCAATGCGGAACCCGCGCCCGGAGGCAAATAATTTTCCTGCTCCAGAAATGGCAAGAGCACCGGCACCTTACGTTTGCGCAAACGCGCATCGCGCCCGCCGCGAATCAACTGAAACACCTGCACCACAAATTCCACTTCGCGGATGCCGCCCTCGCCCAATTTCACGTCGAGGTTCATGCCTTTGCGCTGCACTTGCCGCGCAATCAACCCTTTCATTTCGCGCAGGGATTCAATCGCGCTGAAATCGATATACTGGCGATAGGTAAACGGCTGCAACATTTTGCCCAGCAATTTGCGCGCGGCGATTTGCCCTTCGCCACCCGCCATCGCCACCGTGCGCGCCTTGATCATCGCGTAGCGCTCCCACTCGCGCCCTTGGGTCTGGTAATAGTCTTCCATGCCCACGAAACTCATCGCCAAGGCTCCACTCTGGCCGTGTGGTCGCAAACGCATATCCACGCGGAATACAAAGCCATCCGCAGTCACCGTATCCAAACTTTTAATCAGCTTTTGGCCGAGCTTGATGAAAAATTCCTGATTGCTAATCGCACGGCTGGCGTGATTGGTTTCACCGCCTTCGGGAAAGGTAAAAATCAGGTCGATATCCGAAGAGACATTCAGTTCCCCCGCACCCAATTTCCCCATACCCAACACCATGAACGGCTGCGCCAAATTCGATTCGCGCCCAATCGGTGTGCCGTACATTTTTTCCAGCGCGCGATAATGGAATTCCGCCGCGAGCAAAATGGATTTATCCGCAAAACGCGACAGCTCTGCCGTCACCTCGCGCATATCCGCAACGCGGTTCAAGTCGCGCCAGATAATCCGGATCATCGCCATTTGCCGCTGTTGCCGCAGGCATTTATCCAACTCCGCATCGGTATTGCACGCATTAACCGCTGCCGCGAATGCATCCAAATGCGCATCCGTCTGCGCCTCAAACAGCGCGCCGGATTGCACCAGCTCGATTAAATACTGCGGCCGCTGCGCCGATGTCTTGGCAATAAACTCACTGGCGACAAACGCGCGCGTCAACTGGAGAAAAAAATCATCGGCAGAAATCGAAGCCGGCAACAGATCACGCGGATGCGGAAGGTTTTGACTCTGGATGGCAGCTTCAAATTGATCCCAGTAACGCTGGGCGGGGGCATGTAACTCGGCGGGGATTGCGGAAAAATTCAACATAAACGCAGGACTCTATCGCAGTTATTAGGGGACGCGGTTATTGGAGTGATAGGGGAATACTAGCAGCAGATCGTGCGAGAATTGAGGGCGCTAACCCAAATTTATCCGCCCCACATTCTGCTCAATCCAATCCACTAAATTACGCACTTGTTCAGCCACTTCAATGCCGAGCGGCGTTAGCTTGTACTCAACATGAGGCGGCACTACCGGGAGCGAATAGCGCGCGACAAACCCGTCACTCTCCAGAGTCTGTAAGGTCTGCGCCAGCATACGCTCGCTCACCCCGTTAATCTTGCGGCGCAACTCGCTGAAGCGATGGGTGCCCGCTAACAGCGCAACCAATACCAACACCCCCCAACGGCTGGTGACGTGATTGAGGATAAGGCGCGAGGGGCACTGGTCAGCAAACACATTACCCGCCGCCAGCGCCTCGGTGATAGACGCATAGCTGGCGGACTGAGGATCGGTGTTAGCGCTTTGGATCGGACCGTTTTTTTTCATACTTACCTTTTTGTGCGTACTTACTAAAAGTTAGCTTGATTGCTATTCTGCCCCTGAACTTGCGCGCAAGCAACCTTTTCGCGTGGCAATAGCTACTCTTTCACAGCAACTAATTGAGGTTTTTATGATCGCCATTACCGGAGCTACTGGCCAATTGGGCCATCTTGTTATCGAACAACTGCTACAAAATATTCCCGCCAACCAACTGATCGCGCTGGTGCGCAATCCCACTAAAGCGAGCGATTTGCAAGCGCGCGGACTGCAGGTTCGCGCCGCAGATTACACCCAACCCGCCGCTCTCGAAGCCGCGTTACAGGGTGTAGAAAAATTACTGCTGATCAGCAGTAATGAGGTAGGCCAACGCCTGGAGCAACATCGCAACGTGGTGGCAGCCGCAAAAAAATCCGGCGTGAGACTACTCGCTTACACCAGTATTTTGAACGCGCAAGATTCACAAATGGACCTCGCGCACGAACACCGCGAGACCGAACAATTGATCAAAGCGTCGGGTATTCCTTTTGTATTGTTGCGCAATGGTTGGTACACAGAAAATTACACCGCAGGCATCCCCACCGCACTGCAATTTAATGTGCTGCTCGGCAGCGCGGGCGATGGAAAAATTTCACTCGCGGCCCGTGCCGACTATGCAGCTGCCGCCGCAAAAGTGTTGGTGCGCGATGATCAAGCAGGAAAGATTTACGAACTCGCAGGGGATGCGGCATACACACTGGCAGACTTTGCCGCCGAGTTATCGCGCCAAACCGGGAAACAAATCCCCTACAACAATTTACCGGAAGCGGAATATCGCGGAATTTTACAGAACGCAGGTCTACCTGATTGGCTCGCGTCTCTGCTCGCTTCATCCGATGCCAGTGCTGCGCAGGGTGCACTGTTTGATGAAAGCCACCAACTGAGCCAGCTGATCGGCCGCGCCACTACACCTTTGGCAGACACCATCAGGACTGCATTAGCAGAGGGAGCAATTGCAGCCGTGCATTAAATTTCGCCCTGCGGAATAAAAATGTTGCGGGGATTTAGCAGCGCAGCCTTGCTCATGTTGCACATAACATCAATGAGCAAGGCCGCGAACACGATAGGAAAAATTAGCGGCAACTTTTTCCAGTCAACTCTGGTATTTCATGAGAGCTGTTGCGCGGTTTAATCCCGTACAGCGCAACTCGCACACGCTGACCGGGATTTATGCTCGCATTATTTGCTTGATTGACCGCTGTGTAGGGATTGCGGCCCGACACATTAGCGCCACTGGCGTATGTCAGGTAAGCACCGTTGCTGTACTGCCAATTCAATGACCAACCATTAATCACTTGATTGGTAGGGTTGGTGATATCAATCACCGCCGTAAAACTGCGCGAGCCTTGATTCACCACGCGATAATCACACTGCGCCAACGCCGATACTACACCTGTGCTTGATGCAGCCCGACTGGATGCTGAGCTTCTGATTAGACTACTGGCTACAGACGAGCGGCTTGAAGTTGTCGCAGTAGAAGAGCGAATACTGGAACTAATACTGATTGCTTGCGATGAACGACTCGATGACACGGTGTTAGCTGGCGTTGAACTCGCGCGACTTGATGAGACAACAACCAACGACGATTGACTCGACGAGGATGCAATAGCTGATCTGAATGCAGCGATTTCATTTCTCACATTATTTAACGCTTGCGCCGCGTGAGCTTCGTCGGGTTGTCCGACAGGAACGCCGCATGGCACTCCCAAACAATTCACATCAGGGTTAGAAAATTTCGCTACGCGACCACTCGCTTTATTTACATAAAGCCAGGAGTAAGTCATCACCGTACCAAACAAACCATCCACACCGTGACCCAACGCGTAGGAATAGCGTGCACCGCCGGTATCACCTTGTTTGCGTGAATGATTGAGCCCCATGTTGTGCCCCAGCTCATGCGCCAGCACCAGCGGGCCGCAATCCGGACCAACCACATTCCATGCCCAGGGCGCGCTCACAGCCATATAGCCGATGCCGCACTCACCGGTCTGGTGCAACTGGGTCACAAAATCCGCGCCGTACTGATTACGCAAATTAACGGCGGTTGTGTCCACACGCAAACTGGTCAACACTGCATCCATACTCGCACCGACCTGCTCATGCGGAACTGCGCCGACCAAGCGCAATTGAATATCGATATTGCTGTCTTTATAAATATTATTTGTTTGTGCAACCCAGTTTTGCATTGCGGTTTCAACCTGTTGATTAAAATAATTCGCGCTGTGTGTGTCGTACAACACCAATAAATCAACTGTAGCCGCAAAAGAAGAATTCATGCCCGACAACGGCAAGGCCAACAACATTAATTTTTTTAGCAAATTCAGTTTCATAGACATTACCTTTATCGGTTATTCGTCGGTGGGCAATAAAATATCTGTGGAATGAGGATCTTGTTTGAAGAGTGTTTCGCTGGATGCAATCCAGCCTTGGGTATCGTTTGCCTGCATCACAATGTGCCCCTGGGGCGTATCAATACCAGCGAGACTTAAACCGGGGCCTTGGGTGATAGTGACCCGCATAATTTCATCGCTTCCTACCAGATGGCCATGCAATGTGAAGCCGCCATTCGCCAATGGCTCCCGCGAGTCCACCTGCATTTGCAAATGCATCCCTAATTTTTCCAGCGGCAATTCGAGCGTGTCGCCTGGCAACAACACTTGAAAACGCTCGGGATTTAATTCAATAAAGGCGCGCCCATCGTTTCTCTGCTCATCGGTGATTGGCAAGCTGTCGGGAATATCAGCTGAACTTTCCCAGGCATGTGATTGTGCTAATAAATCCAACACCTCAGCGGCAGAAAATTCGCGGTAGGGATAAAGCTGATTTAATTCGGCAATACGCTGCTCAAGGTTGGGAAACTGCGGATTATCCGAAACCGCTTGATAGCGCTCGTTGTCATTATTCTGCACTGTCACGGGTTTCTCTTGTGCATCAGACACCACTGCTGCTGTCTTCGGCGCACGTGAAATTTTTCCACTAGCACCAACACCATCGCCAGACATTTGCTGTCCGGCATTTGGCAGCACTGCAAAATAAACAGCCAGCAAAACGCCCGCCGCGATTACGGCCAACAATAATTTATTCATTATTAATCCCGCCTTTTCGATCAAAACACCAGGCAATAAAATGCAGCATCGAACATGTCAACACACGGCTGATAACGTCGAGCACAATTTCAATCAGGCGAATTTTAGGGGGAGAAAAAAACAAAAGAGCAACGAGATTCACATCTCGCTTAATAAATAAGATTAATTGATTGAAATGCCAAGCAGCACAAACAGCGACTGAAGACTGGTTCGCGAACAGTGATTACTGTGTGAAGCGGGTTTTGTGATTGGAGCATCACATCGTTTGTGATTTATCAATGATGGCTCACCATGTTTTACGTTGCTTGATTCTGCAAAACAAAACCCCACTACATCTCGTCATCATCCGTTTTCCGACCCGCTCGTGGATGTGCGCTGTCATAAACCTTCGCAAGGTGTTGGAAATCGAGATGAGTATAAACCTGTGTGGTGGAGATGTTGGCGTGACCGAGAAGTTCTTGAACTAAACGTAGATCACCACTGGATTCCAGCATATGGCTGGCGAAGGAGTGGCGGAGCATGTGGGGATGGACGGGGTTGTCCATGCCTTGTTGGATGCTGAGTTGTTGGAGGCGCATTTGCACGGCACGATGGCTGATGCGTTGGCCGCGTTGGGTGGTGAAAAGTGCGGACTCGTCATTTTGGGTGTAGAGCTTGCGTGCTTCCAACCAATCTTTGAGCGCGGTAAGCGCGTGGGAACCTACCGGGAGAGTGCGGGTTTTGCGGCCTTTGCCGGTGACCGTGAGCATGGCGTCACCCCAGTCGATATCATTGATATCCAAACTCACTGCTTCCGCCAATCGCAAACCCGATGAATAAATTAGTTCCACCAAGGCACGGTCGCGCTTGTTAATAAAATCATCGCCTTCCACTTGCACAAATTGCGCGGCTTGGTCGGCATCCAAAACCTTGGGTAACGCTTTAGGCGATTTGGGCGCGGTGATGCCGTCGGCAATATTATTTTTGAGCCAGCCGCGGCGGATACAAAATTGAAAAAAACTGCGCAGCGACGACAACCAGCGCTGCAAACTTTTTCCACCCAAACCTTCACGATGCAATTGCGCAACCGCCATGCGGATGTGATTCACCCCCAGCATATGCAATTCTTTAATCGATTTTGATGCACAAAAAATCTGGAATTTTTCCAGATCGCGCGCGTAGCTGGTTTGGGTATGAATGGATAGCTGCCGTTCACTGCGGATATAAATGTAAAACGCCGCGAGCTGTTCGGCGAAGGGCATGGGAGTAGCCGGTGGAGAAAGGTCGGTCATAAATCTCCGCTGGGCTGCGCCCAGAAGGCATCGGGAATTAGCGCGGCAAATATTTTGGCAGTAAGCGATTGAGTACTTCTGCAATATAGCTCAAAAACAAGGTGCCCATGCTGGAGCGATAATATTGTGGGTCGCGGTTGCCAATACTGAGCAAACCAAACACGCTACCGTGAATCAGTGGCACTGTAGCGACCGAGCCGATCTCACTGGCGTGCTCGCCAAAAATAAACTGCATTTCTTTGGCACCAAGAGTACCGCACACTGCGCGGCTATTTTTCAGCAACGGGCCCACATGTTCGCGCGCTTCCGCAATACTCACAATGCGCGCTTGGCTGCTGGGCACTTTGTCGGCGTTGCCAAATAAAATCACGCTGGTGAAATGGATATTAAAATCTTTATCAAAACTGTAGTGCAGCGCATCGATGATATCGCCCATATCCTGGCCTTCCAACAGGCTCAACACCAGGCGTTTGGTTTTATCAAATAACTTGTCGTTGTCGCGCGCGTTGTCGAGCAATTTGCTCAAGCGGTGGCGCATATCGATATTGCGCTCGCGCAATATCGCCACCTGCCGTTCCACTAATGACACCGCCGAACCCGATTCGTGCGGCAGGGTAATTTCGGCTAACAGCTCATGGTGCTGTTCGAAAAAATCAGGATGCTCACGCAAGTAAGCTTCAATTTGTTCCGGTTCCAGTGGATCGGCAAGCGTGGGGATTTTTTCGTTCATAGAGTCAATTCTGGGTTATTAGATTTTTATTTGTCCATGAAATACGGTGACCGCAGGCCCCGTCATGATCACCGGTTGGCCCTCACCCGGCCATTCGATCTGCAAACTGCCACCGGGTAAATTCACCTTGACGTTTTGGTCGAGCAGCCCGCGCAGACGGCCAGCCACTACTGCGCCGCAAGCGCCGGTACCGCAGGCGAGAGTTTCGCCTACGCCGCGCTCAAATACACGTAAATTAATTTCGTTGCGCGACACAATCTGCATAAATCCGGCATTCACGCGCGCCGGAAAGCGCGCGTGGCTTTCAATCAGCGGACCCAATTCAGCGACTGGCGCAGTTTTGACATTATCGACCACCAACACCGCGTGGGGATTGCCCATGGACACAGCAGAGATATCGTACGTCTTACCGGCAACTTCAAAAGGATAAGTCACAGCTTGCGCATCGGCGGTAAAAGGCACCTGCGCTGGCTGCAACCGCGGTGCGCCCATATCGACGCTGACTTGCTCGTCTTGCTGCACACGCAATTCGATTAAACCGCCCGCAGTTTCCACTTTGATAACATTTTTGCCAGTGAGCTTGCGCTCGCGCACAAACACCGCAAAACAGCGCGCGCCGTTGCCGCAGTTTTCCACTTCGCTGCCGTCGCAATTAAAAATGCGATAGCGGAAATCCACATCGGGTGTCTCGGGCGTTTCGACCAATAGAATTTGGTCGCAACCCACACCAAAATTGCGGTCGGCGATGTAGCGAATTTTTTCCGGTGTTAAACGCACGCTTTGGCTGACGCCGTCAATCACAACGAAGTCATTACCCAAACCGTGCATTTTGCTAAAACGTAAACGCATGTTTTTTCCTATTACTTCCGGACAACCGATCCGGTCATTTATTCGGGCAACAACATTTCGCCGCGAATCATATCGTCAAAAGTTTCGCGCGCGCGCGCCAAATGCATTTGGTCGCCATCAACGACCACTTCAGCAGCGCGGCCGCGGGTGTTGTAGTTGGAGCTCATGCTGAAACCATAGGCGCCCGCTGACATTACCGCCAGTAAATCACCTGCTTCAATCGCCAGATCGCGGTCTTTACCGAGGAAGTCGCCGGTCTCGCAAATCGGGCCGACCAGATCCCATTTTTTCACTTCGCCCGCGTGCGGCTTTACTGCACGTATGTCTTGCCAAGCTTGGTACAGCGATGGGCGGATATTGTCATTCATAGCGGCATCGATCACCGCGAAATTTTTGTGCTCGGTTGGCTTGAGGAACATCACTTTAGTGAGCAGCACACCCGAGTTTGCCGAAATTGAACGGCCAGGTTCAAACATTAACGCTAATTTACGATCGCCCAATTTGCTTTTAATCGCGGCCATGTAATCTGCCACGGGTGGCGGGGTTTCATTGCGATAGGTCACCCCCAATCCACCACCCAAATCCAAATGGGAAATAGTAATGCCTTTGCTCGCCAATTCATCGACCAGTAACAACAAGCGGTCAAGCGCATCCAAAAACGGTGTGAGCTGGGTGAGCTGGGAGCCGATATGGCAATCCAAACCTTTTATCGCCAAGCTCGGCAACTGTGCAGCGCGGGCATAAACCGCAGGCGCGCGTTCAATCGCAATACCGAATTTATTTTCTTTCAAACCGGTAGAAATATACGGGTGAGTATTGGCATCCACATCGGGGTTTACCCGCAGCGACACGCTCGCCACCTTGCCTTTTTGTGAAGCGATTTGCGCAAGCAGTTCCAATTCCGCTTCTGACTCAACGTTGAAACAAAAAATTCCCACATCCAATGCGCGCGCAATTTCATCCGCACTTTTACCCACACCGGAAAAAACAATGCGCGATGGCTGGCCACCGGCGAGCAGCACACGCTCCAATTCACCACCGGAGACAATATCGAAACCGGCGCCGAGTTTGGCGAGCATATTTAAAATCGCGAGATTGGAGTTGGCTTTAATCGCATAACAAATCATACCGGGATGCGAACCCAAGGCCTGCGCGTAGGATAAATACTGCTGCGTAAACGCTGCGCGACTATACACATAACAGGGCGTGCCAAAGCGTTCGGCAACAACGGCCAGCGGGGTATCTTCAACGTAGAGTTCGCCATTGCGTTCGGTGAAATGCTGCATAAAAAATCTCGATCAAAAAGCGGGGAGCGGATGGTTTGGAATTACTCGGCCGGGGTTTCAGGCTGATTGGTTTTGGGTTGGTCTGCCTTGGGCTGCGCGGGCTCGGTTTGCGGAGCTGGAGCTTCCGGCTGAGGCTTGTTGGGCTGGGGCAAATAAAGCGGGCCTTTCTGGCCACAGGCGCCAAGGCCAAGGCATAGCAACATCAATACAACTGCAATTTTCATAACCGGAGTCCGATGACACCCTGAACTTGGCAGGGTCAGGTAAAAGACGGGGCAGTATAACCCTGCCAATAGCCAGCGTCACTCCCGCTTATTTACCCTGTGTCACTCCCACACGCGGGAGTCCAGCTGTTGATTTACCAATAAGACCTATGGATCCCCGCTACGCGAGGATGCCGACTCCCTATTAATCAGGTGTCGCAGAAGTGAGGCAAATAATTTATGCAGGAAAAAGAATGCAGAATCAATCCAATACCGAGCGCAACTCCTCGGCTGATACCAGTGCACCATTGGCGATGAGTGAGAGTTTTTGAATCGCCGCTTTTAATTGTTCAACATCAACCAAACTGTCGGTGGACTCCAGCAACTGCCAAGCCTCTTCAGTTAAATCGAATTCGGCGGTGAGTGCAAATTCGCGAATATAAAACTGCGCGAGATCGCGCAAATCCCCGTAGCGTTCACGCAATGCGGGCAAGCGCAACTCCAGCGCATGCTGCGCCAGCCATTGGGATTGCGATGACGCGAGCGGCGCATCTTCACTACTCAAGCTCATAATCAAACGTACACTGTAGGTGCCATCAAAACGGGCGTTGGCAGCCTTGAGCCAAAAATTGCGCAACGCCTGGAAACTACTGTTGGATAACGTATCGATATTGCGCACAAACAGGGTGCCGCCATTGGCGTAGGTGTGCAGCGATTGCAAAATGCTCGCCGCCGCGCCCTCTTCCCATTCATTGCAATCCGATTCGATAAAGGGCGCGGTATCGGCGCGCGATAAGCAATGCAAACTACGCGCCGCAATCACTTTACCGCTGCCTTTGTTAGCGCGGATCAATACCGGCTGCGTCCCTTTGGCCAATTGATCGATCCGTTGATCCAATTGGCGCAATGCTTTGCTGTTGCCGATCCAATAACTCTGATCACCATAAATATGGATCGCACGGTAACGAGTCTGATAGCGGCCAATAGTGCGGATAATTTCGTCAGCAACCAATGCCAGCTCTTTGGTTAATTGTGCAGGTTTTGCTTCCGTCCCCGACGTAGCGACGCCCGACGTAGCGACGCCCGACGTAGCGACGCCCGGCGCTGCCTGAGCCACCAAATACCCCAAACGCTGCGGCAGCCCCTGCGGCTGTTTGAAATCCAGTGGCAGACTAAATGTTGTCTCAGCCGTAAAATCTTCAAAGGGTGAATTGTTTGCCTCCTGCGTGGAAATAAAAAATTCCTCTACCTTTCCGGCGGCGGCGAGCTGTAAGTCCTGAGTGTCATTGACCAGTAACAAATGGTGATAGCCCTGATGGGTAACGCAGCGCAAAGTGATAGCCGCATGCGCAAGGCCAAGGCGATCAACCGCCGCGCGCAGGATAATTTTGCTGAGCGTGATAAAACTTTTATTCACTGGCACCCACTTGGCGCTAGTGGACTGATTGAATTTGTGGATGGCGCGGGCGACCGGCTTGTGGCTCATAGCGGCTTGGAACAGGGCAATCATAGCGACAGTCTCTTAATCCATGCAGACAATAGGTGGGAAAACTGGGGCATCTTGTGGCAATCTATAGCTCTTGGATGAAATTGCCTATTACAGGGCATTACAGACAGAACCTAACCCAAACCAACATATAGATCAGCACACACATAGACGCGCGGGCAGCATTTACACAAGGAGCGAAAGAATCAGCAGCACCGCGCTCTGGCAATGCTTACTTTTTACGCGGAAACCTTATGGCTTATTTGTTGGATGTCGCTACAGAGATTTACTTTCCTCTCGCGCCCCATCACACCTTTGGCAGGCTCGCCGAGAGTGTGGATACCCACATCAATAAACCCTACGTCTCCAAATTGCACGCAGCGATTGAATGGAACGGCAGTCATTGGCGCCTCAAAAATCTCGGCCTAAACGGCACTTGGGTGAATGGTGTCAGCCTCGGTCAGGGAGATACCCGCGACCTGAGCCTGAATGATGAAATCCACTTTGCCGAACAAACTGACCCGGGCTTTACCGTGATCAATCTCGCTCCACCGGCAGATATGCTTTGGCCGCTGGATAACATGCTCGCGCAAATTGAACCTATTTACCTCTCGCGCTACCACCTGCTACCCGATGCAGAACATCCGGAGCTCGCGCTGTTTTACAACGAGCAGACACAGCAATGGCATCAGGAAGCATTGAACCAGCAGTGCGAACATGAGCAGCCGGAATTGAACGATGGCGATCTGGTGCAGTTCAGCAACAGCCATTGGCAATTTGTGCGCGCGCAAATTTATGGCCCGACCGAAGCGAAAGCCTCGCGCCACATTAATGATTACGAATTTATTTTTAATATGAGCATGGATGAAGAAACCACCCAGCTCGAATTGCATCACCAGCAAACGCTGGACCTGGCCGTGCGCACCCACCACTACTTATTGTTGCAACTCGCTCGGCACCGAGCAGAAGATGCCGGGCGTGGCTTGGATAGTAAAAGTCAGGGCTGGGTTTATGCTGACCAGCTCGCAGCAGAATTGGGGCTGGATAGCACCCATATGAATATCCAGATTTTCCGCGCGCGCAAACAATTGGTTGACGTACTGCCCGACGCTGTCGGCCAACAAAATTTATTGGAAAGACGCGGTGGCAAAATCCGCTTCGGGTGCGAAAAATTTAAAATCTACAAAGGCGACAAGCTCACACTCGCCTCGCCACTCAAATCCTGCTGAGTGTTGAATGAATAACTCGCTTCCGCCCAACACCGTTGCAGCGCAGACCGAGCCCAATAAGCTCGGGCACTACGAGTTGCTCGACTGTATCGGGCGCGGCGGAATGGGTTTGGTGTATCGCGCGCGCGATACACGGCTGGATCGGCTAGTCGCGATTAAATGTTTGCGCACCGAATTATTTGAAGCCCACTACGTCGAGCGTTTTAAACGCGAGGCACTGCTGCTGGCAAAATTAAATCACCCGAATATTGTGCAGATTTACGATTTTATCGAAGCGCCCGACCAACTCGCGCTGGTGATGGAATTGGTGGAAGGCCAAAATTTACAATTGTATTTGCGCGAGCATATTGCGCCCTTTGCGCAGCGCATGCGCTGGCTGACCGACATTGCCCAGGGCCTCGCGGTTGCGCATGACGCCGGTATTATTCACCGCGACTTAAAAGCCGAAAATATCCTGATCAACCAGCGCAAAGTCGCCAAGATTACCGATTTGGGTATCGCCAAATCGCAAGACTATAACGCGACTCTGACCGATCACGTCGCGGGCAGCTATTGCTCCATGTCGCCCGAACAGGCGATGGGCGAAACCATCGATTTTAAGAGCGATTTATTTTCCTTCGGTATACTCGCGTACCAATTGTTGTGTGGCGCACATCCGTTTGGCGATACCAATAATAAATTGCAGTTAATGCAGCGGATTATCTCCCATCCGCCCACTTCCCCCGGTAAGCACAATCCGAATTTGCCAGCAGAGCTTAATGACTTACTCGGCCAGCTACTCAGCAAAGATCCCACCAAACGTCCGGACAATACCCACTGGGTCGCCGCGCAGTTTGAAGCGCTGAGCCACTTGCAGCTGGCCAATGATTTTGTGAGTGATGATACGCAAGCGCTGATGCCAACCGATGCGGCGGCGAATCAATCGGCCATAAGAAATGCTGGAATTAATAACGCAGTAAGAACGCAGGATCATCCCACCTTTGAAACGCGCTTTGTTGCAGTTAATGCAACTCTGAAAAAATCACGCTGGATGTCGATTAAAAATTATGTGGCTGATAATAAAATCAGTGCGGGTTTTGGATTATTCAGTATATTGCTTCTTGCGGTGGTGGCAGTTTGGCAGCTACAACCTAAACCGCCGAAGTATATCGCGGTGATCCCACCGAATTTGACAGCAAACGGGATGCAGGAATCACAGCAAGAGTTGGTGAAAGGTGCTGTATATGATGCGATTCAACAGAGTGTAATTCAGCTGGATGGATTCTATTTAATTCCTCGCACTGAAATTTCAGCCGTTGGCAGCGATCTGGAAACGGTACGCATTAGCACCGCAGCAGATGAATTAATCACTGCCAACCTGGATTGCCAAGTTGAGCTTTGCACAATCACCTTAAATCGCATGACCAGCACGACTGACAATGCCCAAGGTCGGTTAAATGTCGCAGGCACTAAAACCCTTGATGTACTGACTGATAACTATTTATCAGTTGCCGCGATTGTCGAACGAAATATAGAGAGTTTGTATGCAAAGAAATCCATGCAATCCTTCTCTAACAGTACACAAGACGATTACTTATCATTCCTGAACATTAATACTGAATACCGAAAGTCGGGGGCAAATGAAGCACAAATATCACAACTTGAACGCCTAAAAATTGCAACGAAAAAGCTGGCAGCTACCCAAACGTTATTCAGAGAAATCACTTTGGATTTGTATCATCAAACTAAAAATACCGACTATTTGGACAGACTCGAGACATTCCTTTCTATCAATAACAAACATGATGATATCAGCCACCTTTACAATCTTTATTTTTTGAAAATTGCCCAGCACAACAACAAAGAAGCCGACCTATTAGAAAAAAAATTAGCACTGGGAGAAGCAGCCACCACAGAACTCAAAGCCTACCGAAAAATGCTCAATAAGGATTATCAGGCAGCCGTTGAGCTTTACAAGCGTTCAATAGAGTCCCGGGCAAATGTTAAAACCGTGTTTTACTTGGCAAACGCTTATTGGTACATGGGTGACACGGCAAATGCCAAAAAGTATTTGGAGGATGTACTAAAAGTATCTCCAAGCTTTCACGAGGCCAACAGCTTGTATGCCATTATTGCGCTTACCGAAGGGCGAGCACTGGACGCCCAAAAATCGCTCGAACTCATCACACAGAACAACCCGGATGATTTGTACAATGTGGGCAATCTTGCTGTCGCCTATATGCTGAATGGCAAACACCAGCGGGCCGCCGATATTTTTCAACAATTATTAGCAAGAGACTCCGAAAACACATCGCACATGTTGAACTATGCCGATGCGCAAAAACTTGCCAACAATCACACCGAAGCGGCCACGATCTACCAAAAAATTATTGCTATTACCACAGCTATCAAACCCAACAACGAACAGCTACGCGCACAGACACAAGCTTATGCCCAAATTGGCAATTTCCCCGCTGCGCTAACCGCACTGAGTGAACTTGAAAAAATTGATTCGCAAAATATCGAGACCAGTTACACAGCGGCGCTAGTACACAGCTTGGTAGGCAACAAAGCCTCTGCCCTGTTAAATATAGAAAAATCACTGGCATTGGGTATGCACACCATTTGGTTTTCATTTAACTGGTTTGATGGAATGTGTGTCCATCAAGAATTTGGTGAACTGCTGAAAAGATACGGGGAGCAGCAACGCTGCTCCCTGGTTACTATGGCCGACGAGGATATATCGTTGGATCTTGCGACTCATAGATAGACACAGCTCCAGTCGCCGCATTGGTAAATGACGCCACAAATCCAAACGGAATTGCCTCCTCAGAGTTTTCCAACACATGCACGTAAACCAGCATGGTAAAACCGTTATCAATGATTTCCAAAGCAATATCATTGCTTGGGTCACTATCCGCGGCATCTGTAGCAACACCACTCAAAGCAAAACGCCAGGTGCCATTGGTGCTAGGATTTGGCTGCATTTTAATTACTAAAATGGCACGTTCAAACTCACGCTCTATCGCCGAGGGATTCAGCTCAAAACGTACGGTCAGTGTGGAAATATCAACGGTGCTACCTACCTCAGTAAACTTCCAGTCTCCGGGACCCGAGACCGTTGGCATTGCTGGAACTAAATTGAAAAACTTAATTACCTGACCACCCTTAGGAACATTAACGGTTACATCACCCACAGTTGCCACGTTTTTAGCGGATTTTTTCACCGGTTTTTTGGCACTTGCGGCGACTTTCTTGACGGGTTTTTTTTCAGTTTTTTTATCTGCTTTTTTCTTTTCAGCTGCCATATTGAATGCTTCCTGTTAGTTAAATGTGTGAAATCCCTAAGTGGTCACCATATCAAAAACAACGACCTTTTGATTGTGTGCCGCCCTCTTCCCAGACGACGGCTAAAAATGTAGCAAAACAAGCATAGATCAAATGCTGGTTACCCGCCTGCACAGCTGCAATGATTGTCGGCTCGATTCATCAGTATTGATAATTCACCGATACACCAATCGTACGCGGACGCGTGACATATTCAAACTGGCCTTGGTCACCATAAAAATCATCAAAGCGACCACCAGAAATACCGCGCGTATTTTCAATATTATTCACAAACGCACCCAGACGCCAATTACGCAGTGTTACACCAACGCGCGCACTGGCGATACTGTAGGCATCCAGCTTTTGATAGCTGGCAAATTCCGGATTAAGCGCTGTATACACATGACCGATACGGTTCATGCCGATGCTGGCATCCCATAGAGCGCCGTTGAACTCACGATTGAAATCCAGCGAGAGACTCCATTGGGTGCGCGGCGAACCCGGTAATTGATTGCCGTCGTACACAGCAATCGTCGCAATAGATTCGGTGATCGCAGCATCGGTGTAAGAATAACCCGCGTGCAGAGTAAAAACGTCATTCAACTGTGCCGATGCATCCAACTCAACACCTTGGGTGCGCGCTTTACCGGCATTATCCCAAGCGGTGCGGCCATCAATAGTTTCCAATTGGACTTGCAGATCATCCCATTCGATATTAAACAGCGCTGCATTCAATTCGAGGCGCTGCGCGAGCCACAGCGAACGAAAACCGAGCTCATAATTAGTGGCTTGGTCGGGACGATAAAAACGGTTGTTAAGTACTTCTGCCGGTGCGGTATTAGCGCCCCCGCGGCGATAACCTTCTGCCGCGAGGAAATAGATTTTTTTATCGTCGCTGAATTGATAACTGGTGCTGAATTTACCAAGCGTGTCATTGCTCACATCATCGCCGTTCTCGCAATCAGCGGTGGGATCAGGGAAATAAGTGATGCATACGTCCAACTGGTCATCGTAACGGAAATAACGGGCACCGACAGTCGCGTCCCATTTTTCAGTGAGGTCATAGGTCAATTCGGCGTAGGTGGAGTATTCATCGAGCGTTTCGGTTTGAGTAGCGAGATATTCCAGATCGCCAGGCAAATCTATTTCGAAAAATTCACCCAGACCAGGCGTGTAATCCCCCATGTACGCGTCCAAATCGTCACGGCTATAAAAGGCACCGGCCAGCCAACGCAATCGCTGCTCATCCGGTGATGCCAAGCGCAATTCGGCACTGTCTTTTACGACATCCACAATACTGGCGTTGTACGCAGAAAGATCATCGTAAAGATTGTAATACTCAACATCTGGGTCAAAACCTATATACAAATCTGTCTGATCAGCGCGCTCATTGTGAGCATAATCATAGTGATTCAGACTCGCCGTCAACGTCGCCCACTCCATATCATAATTGGCATCGATACTTGCCAATTGCAATTTACCTTCCATCGGTTGCAAGTAACGGCTGGAAGCAGTGTATTCATCGCCGGTAAAATTTTCGTTAGTAGCCTGGCGGTCGCCAACATTGATTTTTTGATAGTGATAGCTGCTATTGAGCGACAATTTTTCAGTCGCTTGCCAAAGTAAACTGATGCGCGCCTGATTGGTTTCGTCGTCATTGATATCATCTTGCGCACCGGACAACAAATAAGGGTTGTCGATAAAACCGGCATTGTCAGTTTTGCCGAGCATTAAACGCAGCCCGAGGGTATTGTCGACGAGCGGGGTGTTCACTACCAAATCGGTATCGTAACTCAAATCATCGCTTGCATCGGTTTGTGAAATTTCAGCGGTAGTGCTCACGGAATATTTTTCCAAATCCGGTTTAGCGGTGACATAACGAATTAATCCACCGATAGATGCATTGCCATAAAGCGTACCTTGGGGGCCACGCAGGATTTCCACTTGCTGCAAATCTTTCAAACTAAAAGAAGGCGGCACAAAATAACCTTGTAGCGGAATGTTATCGACATAACTCGCAATTGCAGATCCATCGCCGCCCAAATCATTGGAACCAATTTCATCCAGGCGCAGACCGCGCATAATCAATACCGCAGGGTTGCGAGGACCTGCATCTACCAGCGAAAAACCTGGAACCTGCGCGGCAATATCCCCCAAATTCTTAATACTGGAAAAATCACTCACCACGCTGATTGCGCCAGAAAAATCCTGCAAACTTTGTTGACGCTTGGCGGCGGTGACGATCACTTCTTCAACCACCGGGGTAGTGTTAGCTGCAGCGGGCAAGGCGATCAATGGCAATAGCGCACAAGCAAGTACAAGTGGTTTACGACGATGCGATCGAGCATATGTGTGATGATTCATGAGCGGAATTCTCTTGTAGTAGTGAAAATAGTCAGTGTGTGGCCGCCACATCCGCTGGCTGTTGGCGATATTCCGATGGTGTTTTCCCTACCAGCTTTTTGAAAAAAGTATTGAATACGGATTTGCTGTTAAAACCCACTTCCAGATAAATATCGGTAATCGTCTTTTCTTTATTCGCAGGATCAAGCAAACGCTTTTGCGCTTCTTCAATACGGTAGCCATTCACGAATTCATAAAAGTTGTGATTGAAATGGCGATTGATGATCATCGATAAATCTTTTGCCGGAATCGCGAGTGTTTCAGCGAGCATATCCAGCGTCAGCTCCGGATTGAGATAGGTTTTTTGCGCGCGCATCAGGCCGTCAATTTTTGCGGCATATTCCGGGTTGAGCAGTTTTTCTTGCGTGGATTTTTTGGCTGGCTCTTTGGTGTCTTTTTGTTTCACCGCTTCAAAATTGCTGAAATAACGCATGCTGGTAAATACCAGCGTACACACCAAAAAGAACAGCGCGTAATAACCGCTCAGACCAATGTACTCAATCGGGTTGCCATCGGGGTCGGGGTGGAGGAAATCGTAATCGGCAAACAGGCCTGCCATTTTCGCGAGCGCGAGGAACGCCTCCATACTGGTGACAAGGGTAAATCCGACTACAAGGATCTTAAGCCAGAGGATATCCACCTTTTCAATATTGGAGTGGGTATTTTTGAGGATGTCTTTGTATTTGAAAATCAGCAGGAAACCCGCCACGCAGTAGCCAACGCGCGTGCATTTGATCAACAAATCCATGCTGATATAGCCCGGGCTGTACACAAAGGCTTCGGTGTTGATCCATTCCAGGCGAGTCGCCGCTGGAAAACGGTAGAAGGCGACTACCATAAAGAGTGCAAATAGACCAAAGGGGATCAGGTGTAGATAGTCCTTGGGACGGAGATGGAAATCGCGGAACACCAGAGACTTCACATAAAAATAGAGCAGTACTGCATCCAGATAGTAGGCGAACGCACCGATAAAATAGACTTGCGGCCATTTTTCACGTACATGCAATTTGAACTCCGCCCCCCAGAGGATGAGTTCATGTAAAGGAATAAGGGCGTGCGCTATTAAAAACGCGGCGAGAAAGTAGTTGCTGGTATTTTGGGGCGGATTGGTGGCAATCAGCAAGAGCGCAAAAAAACAGCAGAGCATTGCCGTCATTAACAGGATGACATCGTGGAAGTTGAAAACGACCTGGTTCATGGCTTCTCCCAAAAACTTCTTATTTTTTATAGCGGAGGTCATTGCCCCAGCCATTTGTTTCACGCCGGATACTATAGAAGATGAATCCCGTGGGCTAGAAAAAATCGCGTACGAGCATTTTTCCCATAGTCGTACCCGTTCGCCTTCGTCTTTTTTGTGTACCACTTTTGCTCTCGAACGACAGAGTTTAGCCCGCAGCCCTATTCTCAGCCCCGACGAAATCCAGCGCATACAACCCCGCGCACAACAACAGGGAATGCAGTAATCCGGAATCAGGCTTTCGTACTCTGTGACAGATAACAATAACTTTACAGGTACCCAACTATGAACAAATCAGCACTTGCGCTCTGCCTAGGCGGAGCGTTATTCAGTCAATACAGCCTAAGTCAGGTCAATACACCCGCCACCATACAGGCGGAAGCCTACAGCCATATGAATGGTGTGCAGCTCGAAGCCACCAACGATACCGGCGGTGGCCAGAACGTTGGTTGGATCGATGCCAATGACTGGCTCTCCTACGCTAACAGCCCGGTCAATATCACCACTGCAGGCGCTTACGATATTGAATATCGCATCGCCAGCCAAAGCGGCGGCGGCAATATCACCTTTGAAGAAGCGGGCGGCACGCCCGGTTATGGCAGCATCGCCGTGCCCAGCACTGGCGGCTGGCAGACTTGGACGACTATCAAACAGCGCGTGAATTTGAGCGCGGGCGTGCATCGCTTTGGGATCAAAGTGAATGCGGGTGGATTTAACATCAACTGGTTCAGGATAGTGCCGGTACAAACCCAAACCTGGACACCGCTCCCTGCGATCAAACAAAGCGGCTCGCTCTGGGTTAACGCCAACACCAACCAACGCGTGGATTTGCGCGGTACCAACCTCGGCAACTGGTTGATCCAGGAATTCTGGATGATGGGTGGGATCATCTCCCACAACGGCGGCGCGGTGAATGACCAGTGCACACTGGAATCGGTCATGTCGCAACGCTTCGGTAACGCCGAAAAAGAACGCCTGATGAAAGTGTTCCGCGACAGCTACATCACCACCCGCGACTTCGACATGATGAAGGCCATGGGCATGAACGTCGTGCGCATCCCCTTCCTCTATAGCTTGATCGAAGACGAATACAACCCTTACAACGTGCGCAGCGATGCCTGGCAATATCTGGATTGGGCGATCAATGAAGCGGAAAAACGCGGCATGTACACCATCCTCGATCTGCACGGCGCAGTCGGCGGCCAAGCGGCAGCGTCCGAGCAGCACGACGGCTGTATAGGTGCGGCGCAACTCTGGACCAACGCCAACTATTGGGATCGCACCAAGTGGCTGTGGGATGTTATCGCCCAGCGCTACAACGGCCGCAGTGCCGTCGCCGCTTATGACCTGTTGAATGAACCTTGGGGCACTGACGCCACCACCCTCGCCAACCGTTCTTATGAGCTGTTCAACGTGGTGCGCGCGAAAGATGCCAATCACATCATTTTGTTGCCCGGCCACAATTCCGGTATCGATGCCTATGGCAACCCGAACAGCCGCGGCCTGACCAATGTGTCCACCTGGATGCACTTCTACCCCGGCCTCTGGGGATGGAATGACACCGCCACTTACGGCGCTGGCCAAGCCAACATGCATGCGAACTGGCTGCATTGCAACCAGAACGGCACGGGCGAAAGCTGCGACTGGCGCAACAAAATCAACGCTATCCAAACTCCGTTCCTGGTCGGCGAATTCCAACCCTGGACGCTGCTCGGCAGTTACGGCGGCCAGATGACCCGCAAAACCTACGACATCTATAACAGCTACGGCTGGGCAGCCACCAACTGGGCGTGGAAAACCACTTCAGCGGGCGGATCAAACGGCGATACCAGCGGCTGGGCTTGGGGCATGATCACCAACTCCAACAACGGCGGTGGCATGAGCAACCTGAACGTGAGCAGCGCGAGCGCCGCGCAAATCGAAAGCTGGTTCCGCCAATTCTCCACTCAACCCTTAGTGCGCAACGAAAGCATCGCCTACTGGATGAACTGGAAAGCGCAAACCGGCCAACGTATCGAAGCAGAAATGTTTAAAGATCACAGCGGCATCCGCATGGAAACCACCACCGATACCGATGGCGGATTCAACGCTGGCAGCACCGATGACAACGACTGGATGAGCTACCCGATCAACATCCCCACAGCGGGCAATTACACCTTGCAAGTGCGCGTGGCATCGCCCTACAGCGGCGGCACTTTGGTGCTGAGCCGCAATGGTACAGATCTAGGTGTAGTGTCTGTGCCCAATACCGGTGGCTGGCAAAACTGGCAGACGGCGAGCATCACCGTGAACTTACAAGCAGGTCAGCAAGACCTGGCGATCTTCGTGAGAAAAGGTGGCTGGAATATCAACTGGTGGCAACTCACCAAGCAATAGTCCAGCCCGTTAGTGTCTACGAAGCCTTGACCGGCACAGCAATGTGCCGGTCTTTTTTGAAACTGTGTGAATCTCGTGTTTTAAACTCTCGTGTTATCTCCATAGCCTTCATGATTTTCCACCCTGGTTAATCATGAGCCTTTTCGCCGATGCAGAAATGTATCGGCTTTTTTGTTTTCAGATCACAAAAAATGGTTAGACTGAACCCCACACCAACAACTTAGCAATCTCGATCAGGAACAACTCGCAAAAAGCTTGCATGATGCGTGGCACCTGAACAGAACGGTTTCAAACACGAATGATTGAATGAGCGATAACCCGATCAATAGCTACGACAAACGTATAAACAAAGTGTGTGAATACATCGATCAGAACATCAACCAAGACTTAACCCTTGATGCACTGAGTGATGTGGCCGCATTTTCAAAATACCATTTTCATCGGGTATTTTTGGTTTATACCGGTATGAGTGTGACGCGCTATATTCAGCTCGCCAGACTGAAACGCGCCTCATACCGATTGGCATTTGAAAATGAAAAACGGGTTATTGATATTGCATTGGAAGCGGGCTTTGAAAGCCCCGAAGCATTTGCGCGCGCTTTCAAACGCACCTTTGATCAATCGCCATCTGAATTCAGGGGTGAACCCAAGTGGCCGGAATGGCATTTGCGGTTTCAATTTCAGCCAAAGCTTTATGGAGCCATCCCGATGAACGTCAATATTATTCAATTTGAAACCACGAAAGTTGCGCTGCTGGAACATCTGGGCGCACCGGAAAACGTGCTGGAGACAGCCGGAAAATTTATTGCCTGGCGCAAGGCCACTGGCCTATCGCCGGTAAAAACCAGCAAAACCTTTGGCATTCCCTACAGTGACCCCAAAACCACTGAACCAGAAAAATTTCGCTGGGACGTATGCGGCACTATCGACACCGATATTCCCGCGAATGATTACGGTGTAAAAAACGGAATAATTTCCGGCGGAAAATGCGCTGTTGTTCGACACAAAGGCAGTCACAGTAATCTTGATACCAGCATCTACGCGTTTTATCGCGAATGGTTGCCTAACAGCGGCGAAGAAATTCGCGATTACCCCTGCTTTTTCCACTACGTGAATTTTATCTACGAGGTTGATGAATGCGACCTCATTACTGATATTTATTTCCCGCTGAAATAAGTTGTAATATCAACTCGGACACCAAACCGCATACACTATGCGACTTCAATCACAGGAAAGACACCGCAGTTACATCCCCCAAGAACAGATAAAAGAGGGTAGTATTTTGGAAGAAGTAAGCTTTTTTACACCCCATTATATTTTTAATATTTTGATGAATTTAATTACAGCTATCGTTAATTTTTATGCATACATTTCATTGAAAAAAATGTTTAGCGTTAAAAACGAGATATACATATCTTATTTATCAAAAGCCTTTTTGTTTTTCGGAATATCCACGTTATTGGGCCTATTTTCTTTTGTCACAATAATTCTGCTCGCGGGAGCTGTAGGAGAAAGCCCTTATTTTGATATATACGTTGATGTGCCTTATAACTTGGCATTTGTCGCTGGTTTGTTCTATGTGGTTATTGGCATAAGAAATACGAAATTACTAAAAGTAGGTTAGCAAGTTATTAGACCCCTATATCTATTTACTACTAATGGGCATTACACGGCGCATTTGTTTTTTATATTACCAGCAGGATTTTATGCAGCTCATTGAGGTTAATAAGGCGCGTTATAATCGCCATGTAAAGATTGTGTTCGCAGCCTGTGCAATTGGTTTGGCGATTGGTAGTTTATCCTTATCGCAACTGCTTATTGCGTTATTCCCCGATGAAAGTGGCCGTCATTTTCATTGGAATTTGCTCGGTGTTGTGGTTACTGCCATAACGGTTGTCTGGTTTCTCAATAAATTTCGACAGCACGAATTTATGCGTGAGGTAACCTACGTATGGGAGCTGAAGCAGGCGCTGAATAAAATACATCGCAAAATGCGGGCGCTGGAAACCGCCGCTAGTGGGGGCAATATCAATGCACTAGTGGCGATGCAATACAGTTACGCCGGTTCACGCCTGTTATGGCAGTTGGATGATAATACTCTCACGCTGGATGAGCTGGCCATTAAACAAGCAGAACTTGATCGACTAGCGGAAAAGTTTAACGTAACGCTCAAGGCAAATGATTATGACGAGAGCATGTTAAAGCCGTTTTAGCCAGCAATAGAAGGTCTATTTCTGCCTGACGACTTTGCGTAATAGAGTCTACAGCCTATACCTTAATCGGTGTCAGCAGACGCGAGAAGAGGGAGTTGCGATGTCAGGCTATAAAACGCGCCTCAAAATACAAGGGTATTTTTTTGGTCAGCTGCTTCCAGAATTCGGTTTTTTGTAGCATGGTCTGTTGTGCTTGGTCGAGGGATTCGAAAGTCTCCACCGGACGGTGCCCGCCTTCAAAGAGCTCGTAATGCGATGTTACCTTTTGGTTATCGGCATCGTAATTTTCTACGAGGAATATTTTGAATAACTCGTTGCTTGAAATTATTTTTTTCATGGTTTTCTCCTGTTCTTATATTTTTTATTTTAAGAGAAAAATCTGAATTGCAAAGAGATTCACAATTATTTAATGAAACCTGTATCAAAACGTCACAATCACCAAAAAATTATGGTGTTGTATAGTTACAACTACACCTTATGCACCATTCTGGCCCAAACCTGACACCCCTCCCACCCGTTCCGTTCTACTCCTACGCCCCAACCAAACCAAACCCACTTTTGAGGTTGAGGTTCGGTTGCACTCAACAGGACGCAGTGCAATTTTTTCTATCGTTAACTGGCGTCGACAGGATCAGCCTCTCCCTTGGTTCAAGAGAAGTCAGTCATAGCGGAGCTGACGCCAGACCGCGGCTATCGCCGATCGGTGGCGCTGGCAATGAATTTCCCTTGTAACCTCTTGTGCCCCGTGCCTGCACGGGGCTTTTTTGTACAGGCGTGCGGGTCTATCTGCTTCCCAGTTTAGGCAAAACTTAATCTGAGCCGGTTCGAGTAAATTTAAACGGGCGCAAGCCTTTGATGAGTCAGTCAGGATTCACGCGGCAATAACACCCATAAGTGTTGAACAATAACTATCGACAAAATAAGAGAAACCGCTATGACTAACCCCAACAGCAAAATCCCGTTTATCAACCTGAAAACCAGCCTGCTCAGCACCTGCATCATCGGCCTTGTTGCCTGTGGTGGCGGGGGCGGTAGTGGTGGTGGCAAGTCGTCGACTCCCGCCAGCTCATCCGCTGCTTCGGTCGCGCCGTCGTCTTCCAGCGCAGCCAGTAGCATCGCGCCCGATGAAGGCATGACCATGCTCAAAACCGATGGCACCAAATGGGTGAAAGCCAGCGGTAATCCAATCCACCTTAAGGGAACCAACCTGGGTAACTGGCTGGTGCAAGAATTCTGGATGATGGGCCAAGGCGGCAATGGCGTGCATGACCAATGTACCCTGGAAGCCAAACTCACCGAGCGTTTTGGCTACGATGAAAAAGAGCGTTTGATCAAATTATTCCGCGACAACTGGATCAAAGAGCGCGATTGGGATCAACTTAAAGCGTTCGGATTTAATGTCGTACGCCTGCCAATCCTTTGGAATGTGATCGAGGATGAAAAAAATCCTCGTACGCTGCGTGCTGATGCCTGGCATTACCTTGACTGGACAATTGCTGAAGCGAAAAAACGTGGCATCTATGTGATCCTCGATTTACACGGTGCCCTCGGTGGCCAAACACCAAATGACCACACCGGCTGCTCTGGCCAAAACAAATACTGGACTAACACCGAATATCAAGACCGCACCAAATGGTTATGGGAACAAATCGCTACCCGCTATAAAGATGAACCCGCCGTCGCCGCCTATGACCCACTCAATGAACCATGGGGCTCAACCGCTGAAGACATGGCCGTACGAGTGACCGAGCTGTACGAGACCATCCGCAAGATCGACAGCAAACACATCGTTATGCTGCCCAGCCATTATGGCAATATCGAAGTCTATGGCGATCCGGTTGCCAAAAATATGACCAATGTGGCCTTTGAGCTCCACCCCTACCCTGGTCTGTTTGGCGATCGCCCCAACGACACCCATTTTGATATCCACCGAGATTGGCTCAAATGCGGCCAGACTGGCACCGGCGGTGTATGCGACTGGAACACCAAATTGACTGCACTCAAAACCCCAATGCTGATGGGCGAATTCCAACCCTGGCAGTCTGCGGGTCTGGAACTGGGTGGCAAAATTGCACGCGCCACTTATGACATCTATGCCTCTTACAACTGGGCATCCACCAGCTGGGCTTACAAACTTGTTTCGGTTGCGGGCGGCCAGGGTAAAGGCACCTGGGGCATGGTGACGAATGAGATCAACACCACTTTGGATACTGGCGTCGGCCTGATCACCAAAGCCAGCACTTGGGATTGCAACAACTGGGACTCGAGCTTCGCCAACGCCTGTGCCAAAAAGGCCACCACCATAACGGCAGGCGGTACGGGCGACAAAACCTACTATCTGGTAGTGAAAACTGGCGCTAACGGCGGTGCCAACCCCGATGTGACCTTTGATAGCATCAGCCTGAAAAACACCACCACCAACGAAGAACTGCTGGCCAACGGCAACTTTGGCGCCAGCGGCGGCTGGTCAGAACTGACCATCAGCGGTGCACTCAACTTCAACTACAACAGTGTTGATGCCAGCAAAGCGCCCACAGGCAGTGATGGTGCAGTCATGCATATCACCCGTCCGGACGGTGTAACCGGTGAAATCAACGGTGCGCTCTACCAGCAAATCACTCTGAAGGGCGGCCAGACCTACAACTTCAGCGGTGTATTCAAAGGTAATGGCAGCGTGAACACCTGGGCGGAGATCTACTTGATTGAAGACGCGCCTGTCGCCGGTAAAGATGTTGTCGATAACGCGGGCAAAGTGGATTTCACCACCGCGCCAATTTCCGAGATCGAAGCCTTGTTTAAAAGCTACGGTGAAGTGGGTTATGACGTGAATGCAGGCTTGGCCAAATGGCTGGTAACCAGTGAGCACAATGACGTGTTCGACTATCCAGCGCGCCCCACCAACGTCAACCTGGTGCAAACCGGTAATAGTGTTGCGCTGACATGGGCGGCGGTAACCGGCAACGGCATCACCTACAACGTCTATCGTGCAACCAGCGCTGGTGCGAAAGGCACCTTAGTCGCCGAAGGCCTGACCACTACCAGCTTCAACGACTCCGGCTTGAACGAAGATGAAACCTACTACTACTCAGTCGCTGCAAAAAATAGCATCGCCGAGGGTTACACCAGCGCGCCGGCCAATACTCAACTGTTGTTTGTCGCAGTGCCAGCCAAAATCGAAGCGGAAAAATTCACCGCAATGAGCGGCATCCAAACTGAAGCCAGTGGCGATACCGGCGGCGGCACTAACGTGGGCCATTTTGAAACGGGCGACTTTATTGAATTCAAAATCAAAGCGGAAACAGCCGGTAATTACACCATTGATTACCGCCTTGCCAGCCAAACTGGCAGCACTGGTTTTGACGTGCTGATTGATGATGTAGTGGTAGACACCATGGATCTCGCAGCCACTGGCGGCTGGCAAACCTACATCACCAAAACTGGCAAATCCTTTGCGATGACAGCAGGCAACCACACATTACGTTTCCGCTCGATTGGCAAGGAATGGAATATCAATTGGTTTGAGATTAAAAAGCAGTAACGCGACAAACCTTATCCGGATTGTGGACGCGATCCGGATAAGGCTATCCAACAATAGCGAAACACCAAAAAATAGAGAGCCCAACTATGACTAAACACTTACAAACCTTAGCCATCGCGCTTGCAATCGCCGGCACCGCGTTCGGAACCCATGCCGCCGACACCAGTGCCAGCACAAAAACACTGAGTGTTTACACCACAGCCAAAGATACCCATCACAAGTTGAGCCTCACCGATACCCTGAGCTTTAAACCCGCGCAACAAAATAAAGAAACGGAAATTGCGATTTACGTTAACCCCGCCAAACAATACCAAACCTTTTTAGGTATTGGCGGCGCGATTACCGATGCGAGCGCAGAAACTTTTGCGAAATTAAACAGCAAGAAAAAAGCCGAATTTTTAAAAGCCTACTACGATAAAAAAGACGGTATCGGCTATAGCCTGCTGAGAACCACCATCCACAGCTCCGATTTCAGCAGCGGCAGCTATACCTATATCGAAGAAGGTGACAAAGAATTAAAAACCTTCAGTATCAAGCACGATCAAAAATATCGCCTGCCGATGCTGAAAGCGGCCATTAAAGCGGCCGGTGGAAAAATTACCACCTACGCTAGCCCCTGGAGTGCGCCCGCGTTTATGAAAGACACCAACCATATGTTGCAAGGCGGAAAATTATTACCCGAATACAACAATGCGTGGGCCACCTACTACACCAAATTTATTAAAGCCTACGAAAAAGAAGGCATACCGATTTGGGGGATCACAGTTCAAAATGAACCTATGGCGAAACAAACCTGGGAATCAATGATTTTCACTGCGGAAGAAGAACGCGACTTCCTGAAAAATCATCTCGGCCCGGTGATGGAAAAAGCAGGCTACGGCGATAAAAAAATTATCGTATGGGATCACAATCGCGATTTAATTGTGCATCGCGCCAACACCATCATGAGCGACCCTGAAGCAGCCAAATATGTGTGGGGCATTGGCTTCCACTGGTATGAAACCTGGACTGGCGCAAAACCGCTGTACGGCAACGTTGCAGAAGTTTCAAAAGCTTACCCCAATATAAACCTGATGCTCACTGAAGCCACCGTAGAAAAATTCAACGCCGAGCGCTATCACTACTGGCCCAACGCCGAGCGTTATGGCGATTCATTAATTAACGATTTTAACTCTGGAGCTGTCGCATGGACCGATTGGAATATTTTGCTCGACAATACCGGTGGCCCCAACCATGTCGGCAACTTCTGCTTCGCGCCTATCCACGAAAATAACGGCGAGTTAATTTACACCCCAACCTATTACTACCTCGGGCATTTCTCCAAATTTATCCGTCCCGATGCCAAACGCGTAAGCGCCGTATCAAGCCGCAGCGTTTTACAAACCACTTCATTTATGAATGCGGATAACAAACTGGTGACCGTCGTTATGAACAATACTGACGACGCGATCAGCTATCGCTACTATGTGGGCAATGAAGAGGCAACCGTCAAAATCCCCGCGCATGCGATGCAGACATTAGTGTACTGATTAAGTAAACATCAGCAAAAAGATCAGGGATGGCATTCGGTCAAAACCAAAATAACCCGCTTCGGCGGGTTTTTTTCGCTGCGGTGATTATCACCTTTTACCTTTACAGACTGTCGGAATAATTTACATGACGCAACAGGATTACGGCGCCAAAACGGCAATAAATCCATAGTAAACAACAGCATAATGAATCAAGCACAGTTCTTGCTTTAAGGCGGCCGCTGTACAACATCAATTCCACATAGGGATAACCATGAAAACTTTAAAAACTATTTCACTCGCTTGTTTAATTTTCGGTGCTGCGCAAGCTGCTGTTGCAGGTCCGATCTACTTGACCAGTGGTTCTGAGCCTTGGGGCACTAACGCTAACATCGACAACTTCGATGCCGCTTTTGGTGCAGGCAATTGGGACAGAGCAGTATTTGGTGATGCTGGCGTATTCAGTGACACCTCTGACTTTGTTTACATTGATGGTGGCGACGGCAATACTTTCGATTTTGAAACCTGGTACAACAGCAACCGCAGCACCGTAGAAACCTTCGTTGCTTCTGGCGGTAGTGTGTTTGTTAACGCCGCTAGATGGAGCGGTACCGACAATTTTGATTTGGGCTTTGGTGCAACTCTGACCGAAACTGGCAATTACTCAACTGAGTGCACCCTGACTACCAACGACTTCGCTGCTGCTGGCACTGTGTTTACCGGTTCAGGCTGCTCACACGACGTAGTAGCAGGCGCTGGCTTCAACACCCTGGCCTACTCAACAGCAGGCAACATCCTGTTGGAGAAAAGCTACGGCCTGGGTCATGTAATGCTGGGCGGTATGACCACCACCAACTTCCACTCAGGCAATGGTTTTGACATCCGCGTTAACATGCTGAAATACGCTAATGACGGCGTAACCGCTGTTCCAGAGTCATCTAGCATTGTGCTGTTCGGCCTTGGCTTGCTCGGCCTTGGTTTGGCACGTCGCAACAAAAAAGCTTAATAGCTGCAACTAACTGGCTTTAACCTCTCGCCAGCTCCGCAAAACCCCACCCTAACAAGTGGGGTTTTGTTTTTTTGGCGCCGCACCTTAACAAAAAATAATCCTTTCGCGCTGTTGGCTGACACCATTGACTGGCACACTCTGCCCGGCTTTATCACCTTCAACAAAGGAATCCTGACATGAAAAGAATCGCATTTCTAACTGCTGCAATCCTGCTGCAGAGCTGCTCCAGTGTGGTCGATCACAAACAAACGGCCACCTTGAGCGACGCCGATAAAAAACAATTAGTCACCGTCACCCAAAGCCTTCCCGCTGAACACCAGGCTCGCTACGCCGCGCGCCACCCGGTGGAAACACTGGAATTTTTTGGCATAAAGCAAGGTGATACCGTGGTAGAAGCATTACCCGGAGAAGGATGGTACTCAAAGATTCTACTGCCATATTTAGGCGCTGAAGGCCGATTGATTGCCGTTGATTACAGCCTGAATATGTGGCCGGAATTTGGCGGATTTGCGACACCGGAATTTATTGCGCAGCGCAAAGCCTGGCCAGCACAATTTGCGGTCGATGCCAAAACCTGGGGCGGTGCAAATGGCGCTAAGGGCGAGGCCTATACCTTTGCCAATATGCCGGCCGAGTTAACCGGAAAAGTGGATGCGGTTTTATTTATCCGCGCCCTGCACAACCTCGCGCGCTTTGATGCAAAAGGTAATTATTTAAAACAAGCGCTTGCAGAAACTCATCGCGTATTAAAACCTGGCGGTGTTGTCGGCATAGTTCAACATGCGATGAGCGAGGACAAACCCGATGCATGGGCTGATGGCAGCCGTGGCTACTTAAAGCGCTCATATGTAATTAGCGCCATGACCGCCGCCGGTTTTGAATTTGTGGGCGAAAGCGATATCAATAAAAATCCGAAGGATGATCCGCAAGCCGATGACAATGTATGGCGCTTACCACCAAGCCTGAGCGGAACTGAAGAACAAAAAGCAAAAAATCGTCTAATCGGCGAATCCAACCGTATAACGCTTTTGTTCCGCAAGAAATAAAGCGCTCAATGAGTTGATGGTGTAGCAACCGACACCATCAACTCGCTGACTTACTGGCGGGCATTGTCGTAAATTAATCGCGCGGACTCTGCGCAACAATAGCTCACCAGAGGAATGAAACTGTGGAAGATTTGGTTAGACTCGTATATGCCAGTGAGGCGACGTTTTCCGGCAACAGTGCAGCTCAGGGAATAGAATTGGAGGTTGGTAGAATTCTTTCCGAGTCGCGCCGCAATAACGCGCGAGCACAAGTGGGCGGGGTGCTCTATTATGGAAATGGTTATTTTTTCCAATGCCTGGAAGGTGAGCGCGATGCTGTGGTGCAAACATATCAACGTATTTGCACCGACCCACGCCACAAAAATGCCAAAATTTTACTCAAAGGCTTTACCAAGCGCCGGTTATTTCAAGATTGGAGCATGAAATATTTACCGGCCGAAAAAAATCTTCGCGATTTTTTAGCACAACACGGGTTGAGCGAATTCTCACCTTTTAGTTACGATCGTGAAATGGTTGGCCGCTTGCTGATCTTTTTCCAACAGACCAAAGAATCTGGTGAACTTGCCGAACACAGCACAGAACATTCCCCAGCCGCCACAAGCACCCCAACCAAACCCGGTTGGCGCAGGCTATTTAACCGCTGATACCAATAACACAGCAGTATTGCCCGCCACTTGGACGGCAATTTACGACATTTACAATCCACCCGAGTAGCACTGAAAAACAAAATCCATTAACGACATTATTTGCAAAAACAACAGGATAAGGTTATTGCTCAGAAAAAATAGTAAACTACAAAAGCAAATCACTACTTTTATAGCAGGATAGTAGATACGTTTTCGATATACCAGCACATGAAAACGATGCGAACCAAGAAGCCAGCTTAATACAGAGATAACGACATGCTATTCAACAAAGCCCCCTTTGCTTTCAATATCAAAGAATTGGAAGCCCTGGGAGAAAAAAACCACAGCACTTATGTACATGCAAAGCCCTTCCCGCATATAGTTCTTAACGATTTCTTACCAAAAAAACATGCCAACTATGTTTTACAAGAATTTCCTGATACAAATTCCCCTATTTGGCTGGACTGGAAACAACGGGATCTTGTTCATCAGCCAAAAAAACAAGGCATAGGCCATGCATCAAGGTTGATTGATGTTTCACCTTACTTGTTAAACATGTTATCTACATTCAATTCATATCCTTTTTTAAATTTTTTAGAAAAGCTGACCGGCATCGAAAAACTATTACCTGACCCCTATTTTCACGGTGGTGGACTGCACCAAATACTCAGTGGCGGAAAGCTAGCAGTACACACCGACTTTAACGATTTAAAAGCGCTTAACCTGTATCGCCGCATCAATGTTTTATTTTATTTAAACAAAAATTGGAAAGAGGAATACAACGGCGAATTAGAGCTGTGGAATGATCAGCTCACCCAGTGCGAAGTTGCTATCTCACCGCTATTTAATCGACTGGTGGTTTTTAATACCGATAAAAAATCGTTCCACGGCCATCCAAAGCCATTAAATACCCCCGAACACATTACCCGCAAATCAATCGCACTTTACTATTACACAGCATTGCCCAATGCAGAAGCGCACTACGATGGAATTACTGATTGGCAGGACATTCCGGACTAATCACCAATGACGAATTGCATTCGGATGAATGCAACTCATGTCCTCCTCCGCCAATTCGCTCGCCGCCTTTTTTAAACTGGGTGCGCCAGCGAACTGAAAACATAGGTTAAAAAGGTGTCTGATAAGGGCACACTTAACCCTATTGTTATACGAGGAGATTTAAAATGGATATTCGCGTCGGCTACGAATTAATTTATGACTGTCCGCAGCCAACTCCCATGCTGCTGACATTAAACCTGCACTACACGCGCGCCGCTGACATAATTATTCCTGATCACATCATCACTAACCCTGCTGTTCCCATCACCGCCTACCGCGATGATTTTGGCAACTGGTGCAGCCGCATTGTGGCACCTCCTGGAACCTTCACGATTTCAACAGAAGCGCGAGTGAGGGATTCGGGACTACCCGATCCTGTATATCCAAACGCATATCAACATGCGGTAGAAAATTTACCGTCTGACACGCTCGTCTATTTACTGGGTAGCCGTTACTGCGAGACAGATCGGCTCTCCGATCTCGCGTGGAACTTATTTGGCAATACCCCGATGGGTTGGCCGCGGGTACAAGCCATTTGCGATTTTGTGCACAACCATATTAAATTCGGCTATCAACACGCGCGCGCAACCAAAACCGCACTCGAAGCTTATAATGAGCGATTGGGTGTATGCCGCGACTACACACACCTTGCCATTACTTTTTGCCGCTGCATGAATATTCCCGCACGTTATTGCACTGGTTATTTAGGCGATATAGGCGTACCCATTTCACCTAACCCGATGGATTTTTCGGCTTGGTTTGAAGCCTATCTTGATGGGCAATGGCATACCTTTGACCCGCGCAATAATATTCCGCGCATCGGCCATCTTCTTATTGCGCGCGGACGCGATGCAACCGATGTCCCTCTCACCAATGTATTCGGCACCAACACGTTAAAACGTTTTACCGTGTGGACCGATGAAGTAAAAAATTAACTGCTATGAATGACAATCAAGCACTGTCGACACTGTTATTGCCAACCGAACCCGCTGCAGTTGAACTATTCAATCAACAAGGCAAAAGTAATCTGGTATTGGTATGTGATCACGCCTCTAATCGAGTACCTGTATGCCTGGATAAATTGGGTTTGAGTGATGACCAGCTCGCAGAGCATATCGGTTGGGATCCGGGCGCCGCTACAGTCGCACGCCTGCTCGCAAAAGCACTTGATGCGCCGTTATTATTGAGTGGTTACTCAAGATTGGTCATTGATTGCAATCGCCCAATCGAGAGCAATGAATTAATTCCCGAGCAGAGCGCAGGAATAGTCATTCCTGGAAACCAGAATTTATCCGCATATGAGCGCGCAGATCGCATCCAGAATCTATTTATTCCCTATCACGATGCCATAGATGCATTACTAGATGCGCGCCTGCTCAGCAACCCCAAGCATCCCACCCTCTTTTTGAGTATTCACAGTTTCACACCTTTCCTGTTTAATCAGCAGCGTCCATGGCATATTGGTGTCTCACATAAAAGTGATGCCCGCTTTGCCAAAGATTTATATCGCGCATTGGTCCAACAAGGCGATATTATAGTCGGCCTTAACGAGCCCTATCCGATTGAGGATGCATTCGACTACAGCATTCCAACACATGGAGAAGCACGAGGTCTGCCCTGTGCAATGATTGAAATTCGTCAGGATGGATTAACAACCGAGACAGGGATCGAACGCTGGGCGGCACGTATTGCAAACGCCTATCGGGCTATTGATTTAGCATATTGAGATTTATTCATGCAGAAAAATCCTACTGGAATCTTTATTCACTATCTGCACCAACTTAAAGTGATAGTTGAGAAAATTGCGCTTCACCAGCAACAAAATCCCACCCTACTGCATAGCAGTTTGCACAGCGATATGCTGCCACTGCTCGCGCAGATACGCACAGCAGCTAATTTTTCCCTACGCACCTGTTGTCCGCTAGCAAAGCGCGAGCGGATTAGCTTAGATAACCAACAGGAAAACTATGCAGGTTTACAACAACAGCTTGATGAAACAATTGCATACTTGCAAGCGATACCTGCTGCTGAATTTCATCAGCCACCCGCACACATTCAGGATAAGGCAGGCTTTACTGAATTGAATTTGGCCGCAGATGAATATGTGAATTTTTATGCCTTACCCAATTTCTTCTTTCACCTTTGCATGGTTTATAGCATTGCCCGCCATGCCGGTGTGCCGCTCAGCAAAGGCGACTTTGACGGCTACCATCAGTATCCGACCGGTTTTTCGTTCGTTTAATTGTTCAACCGCAATCTATACCACTCACTTCATAAACCGGTAAAATCCCTTGCTTTATAAGAAAAGAAAAAATAAAACCACAATGGAAAAAACACAGCAATCAAGTACCCACAACAAGGAGATAAAAGTATCTATGCGATCTATAAAAACCAACCCCTGCATCATTATCAGCCTGATTACATTGTTATCCGCCTGCGTACCATCTACACCGCAAATGAGTGTAAAACGGCTTGATCTTACCGATGGCAGCGCTGACTCTTTTTATTTACAAGCAAATTATAACCACGCTGGTGGCCGAATTACCCAAGTAGAAATTGAACAGCGCGATGCACAGATGGATATTATTTTGTCAGGTGCACAGGATGCATCAGGCAGGGGTGAGCATCGTTTACGTTATCTGGATCAACCCAACCCTGACAATAACCAACTGGTCGGATCAGTGAACGTTGATTCACAACACCGCTTACAACAAGTTTCTGTTCGCTCTGTTTTTCATGTTGACGACCAAGGGCGATTCCAGTTTGATGTGTCCCCCCAGCTCAGCATGATGCGCATCGAAAGTAGCTATAGCACGGCAATGCGAGCCATTAATATTGATCTGGATAAATTTGGCGCAGGTATAGTGCTGAATATGAAAGTGCCCGTGTACAAAGTCATTAGCCTGAATCTATCGGAAAATTGGTTGCGCTACTCGGGCGACACCAATCAATCGACACTGTCCCTTTATTTGCGAGTGCAGCCAAGCAAAAACCTTCATGTCGATATCGGGCAGTATCGCAGCTATCTTGATTTTGGCACCGACAGTCAACTTTCATACGAACAACGTGTACCCGGCTCCCAACCTTGTGGCGAAAACTGCACTTACATTTACGACGATACGAAAAACTCGGACGTTGAAATTGAGACTGCAGGCTATCGTGTAGGTTTAGGCTGGTATTTCTAACTTTAAAAATAATCCAGTCTACATTCGGTTTGCCAACACCAGTACCTCTGCTGGAGCCAGATCGCGAATTTCCACACAGTGAATACCCGACTCAAGTCGCCTTACAGGTTTGCTACTGCCTACCACATCAATCAAATGATTAGCATCGGCGGCTTGTGCAGTATTCACCACCACCGTCATTACGCTGCCCAGCGGATTTAACGCGCTATCTATTAAAATATCCGCACCGCGCCATTGTGTGCCGTGCGGGTTGAGCACAATTAAAAATTCTTCGTCATCGAGAATGCGCGACCAGGCAATAATTTCACCGTTACCATAAACCGCGAATGGTTTGCCGAGAAAAGTGATCGGACGCAAATATTGGCGGCCAACACGCAGCGCCGGAAATTGGGCGCGCGCCTGCGCCATCGCTTGAATGCGTGTGTAGGCACTGCTAGCAGGATCAAAGCAGTGATGCCCCACCGTGCCGAAGGGACCAAAGCCCGGTAGATTTTGATCGCGCGGATTAGCGGCTGAATCCAATCCGGCGAGCCCATCTTTACGTGGATGCTCCGCACCAAACAATGTTTCGCGCAGGTAGCGGTCATTGGAACCAAAACCTTCAAGCCAGATTCGCTCGGCAAGCTCAGGCCCACCTAAACTTTGCTCCGTGCCGTAATAAATACAGGGAATGCCCAAGGTAAATAATTGTATGCCAACTGCTGCAGCCGCCTGATTGGGCGACGCCGCCTCCGCCGAGAAGCGAATTTTTTTACCAAATACGTGATCGTGATCATCCAAAATAGAAACGTGTTTTTCACCCACCGCGCGATGCGATCCCATAACGGTATTACCCGGATCAAACCCGGCAAAATAATCAGCGGGATGCTGTAAACCTTTGGCAACCTGATTAAGCGTAATGCGCATGCCGCCAATATCCAACGCTGCATTTAAATTGCGACTAAGTACATTTAAATAGCGATCTTGTTCAAAATCGCCACCTGCAATTTCACCCACCAGAAAAAAATTACTTTTTCCCAAATTCGCGGCGAACTCCTTAATGGTGCCGCAAAAATTGCGCGCCTGCTCAAAGGAGACATGCTTGAGTGTATCGATACGAAAACCATCGCAATCACACAATGCAATCCAATATTTAAAACAACTGGCAAGCTCACTCATTAAGTGTGGATGATCAAGATTAAAATCTTTGAGCGTAATAAAATCCGTGCGTTTATGTTCGGCTTGTGGATCGTCAATACTACCTGCCCCTAAATTACCGGCGCCGGCGCGCGTATATTTATCGGGATCTTGCAACTCACTTGGCCACACACCCTGCTCATCGCTTGCGATTACACCAACATCTTCACCTTGCTCACCACGCCATGCGCCAAACGCATGCCGGCCGCTAGTGTAATGCGGCTGGAATTTCCCACCGGGTAAATCCGCAGGATAAGTCCAATTTTCTCCGGAATGATTAAAAATAATATCGAGGATAATGCGCATGCCTTTGCTGTGCGCGAGTGCGACTAAATCCACCAGCGCTTTGCGATCGCCAAAATGCGGATCTATATCCAGAAAATCCTGAATACCGTAACCGTGAAAAGAATTGAGGTGGCCGCGTTGCTTAAACACCGGACTGAGCCAAATAGTGGTGACGCCCAGGTTTTTTAAATAATCCAATTTGGATGCAACTCCACCAAGGTTGCCACCCTGCCAGCGCTCACCGCCGGATTGCGACCACAAATCCCAGCGCCAATTTACCGGGCGCGCGGCGGCAAGGTTGGTGCGGTCGAGCAATGGCCGCTGGGCTTCAAGGCCATCGCTAAAACGATCAACCAACAGGAAATAGAGGGTTTCATTGCGCCAGTCCGCCGGGGAGGGAAAATAATTAACGCGGCGTGGCAGCTTTACTGTGCGGATGGCCGCAGGGCGCGGCGCATTGAGGATAGCTTGAATGAATGACATAGCGGGAAATCTCCTTCGGCAGCGGCCGTATTCCGATGACTACTCTATGCTGGATTGACTGTTCAAAAAACGAACCAGCCAAGCTCGACTCTAACACCGGGTTTTGACCACCAGCTAGCAGAAGCGCGTGTCTTGCTATGCTGTTTTGGCTCAAACGACCCTCTTTTGATAACCCAATAATCCATTTGCCAAAAAAATATTCCGCTACTATGGCGGAATATTCATCCTGCATCGTCATGGACTATGAGGAAATCACCCTGGTGGCTGAAGCCCATGACCTATAACAACAAATCGAATAACGATTCATCGACTACCAAACCAATGACGGACAACACACAGCAGGACAATATCGCCAACCTGTTTGTCGCCTTGCGCAGTACCCTCGCACGCGCGGTATCGCGTTTGGTACCACCCAAGGAAGTGGAAGACATAGTGCAGGAAACCTATGTGCGCGTTTGCCAGGTAGAGACGCCGGAGCAGATCCAGTTCCCGCGCTCATTTATGTTGCGCACTGCGCAGAACCTGGCACTGGATCACCTCAAGCGCGCTGAAACTCGTTTAAGTGTGAGTTTGGATGATGATTTGGATCTGGAGCTGGTGGGGTTTACCACCCGCGCCGATGAAACCTTTGATCGCGTTGCGGCCAATCAGGAGTTTGGCTTTTTTTGCGAAGCGGTGCGGCAATTGCCGCTGCAGTGTCGCAAGGCGTTTGTATTAAAGAAAGTCTACGGTTATTCGCAAAAAGAAATTGCCCTTAACCTTGATATCAGTGAGAACACTGTGGAAAAGCATATCGCTACCGGCATTAAACGCTGCGCGCAATTTATGGCTGAGTTAAAGCAAGGCACTGGCACGCGCCAGACAAACTCATCGCTCGCCAAAAATATGGGCGCTCAAGAGCGGAGCAAATCATGAGTAATATTATTGATTTCCCCAACCGCGAACAGATTTACGATCAGGCAAGCCTGTGGATCGCGCGCATGGATCGCGAATTAACGGCGCAAGAGCAGCAGGAATTAAGCCACTGGCTCAACGCGAGCGAACAGCATCGCGCAGTATTATTTGAGATGGCGGAATTGTGGGACAAGATGGACAGCCTCGCGCGCCTCGCCGATTTATTTCAAGCGCCGCAGCAAACATCAGTATCACCACACGCGCGCAAACCACGTTTTTACGGTGCGATTGCCGCATCGCTGGTATTGGTTGCATTAGTATTTGGTTGGAGTTTTTCTACCTCGCAATCGACCTCACTCATCGCATGGCTGCACAGCGACCAAGCAGTTGTTGATGGTGTTTATGAAACTGCTGTGGGTGAACACTCCAATGTGAATTTACCGGATGGTTCACTACTGGTGTTAAATACTAATAGCCGTGTGATCGTTAAATACAGCGAAGATCATCGCTTATTTTTATTGGAGCGCGGTGAATTAAATATTGAAGTGGCACACGATAAATCTCGCCCACTGAGCGTGGTCGCGGGCAATAAAGTCGTGCAAGCAGTAGGCACTGCATTTAATGTGCGCATCCGCAATGACAATGAAGTTGCACTGTTAGTAACAGATGGAAAAGTATTGGTTGCCAAACAAGAAGTGCAACAGACGATTGAAAAAATCGTCGCCGAACGTTTGCCTGCTACGTCGATGGCAGTTGCAAAAGGTGAAAAAGTGGTGCTGGGCGCAACGCAGGAAACCATCGCCAAAGCGGACGACAATGAAATCACTGCGCAGCTCAGCTGGCGGCAGGGTAATCTGGTATTTCGCGGCGAAACATTGGAAGACGCCTTGGTGGAAATTAATCGCTACACATCCGTGCAATTTGAAGTGATCGATGAAAGCATCAAACAAGAACGTATTGCCGGATTATTTAAAGCGGGCGATGTGGATGGTTTACTCGCCACACTGGAACAAAATTTTAATATTCACAACCAGCGCATTGGCAACAATAAAATTCGTTTGAGCGCCAAATAAGCGCAATAACGATTCGTATTCAGGGGCACCGCTGACGCCTAATGCATCATGGCGCGAATAACGACTCACTGCAAGATTTTTGCAGTGAGTGTTTGGCGGTTGAGCAATTTCCTGTTTTATCGCGAAAATTTTTTCCCTCGCCCACCTAAAAAGTCTGCCAGACTATATCCAAGTTTATTGCGCCCACGCTTGTTCCTTGGCGCACAAGTCTTTAAGCTCTAGCATCAAGCATCACCACTACGAAAAAAGAATCCAGCTATATTGTGCGGCGCGGGGTTCCAATAACAACTATAAAGCGACAACAAAATCACAATAATGTGTTCACAGTGCAAATGTCCTCATTGAGATGGCGGAAAAAAATTTGCCCATCGTCTATTAAGCACGCGAGCAAGATGCTCGCGGCTGAGGTAAACGAGCAGGCAATTTTTCGGTTACTGGTTTTTGCCCTCGCGGTAGGCACGTCTATGCCTGCGTGGGCGGAAATCAATTCTCTCGCTAAAATTATCCAGTTCGACATCCCTCAGCAACGGGCAGATCTTTCGCTCACTGAGTTTGCCGAGCAGGCCGATATTACGCTGATATTTCCGTTTGATGATGCAGCGAAAATAATCACCAATAAATTGGCCGGTCGCTATTCCATCGAAGACGCTGTAAAGCGTTTGGTGGCGAATACCAAACTCAGTGTGAAGATTGACGAGAAGGGTCTGCTGACCATTACGACCAATCAGTCTCACGAGGAGTTGGATTCAATGCACAATAAAAATAAACTCAGCGCTATTATTGGCTTATTAACCTCCGTTGCCGGCACCCAGGCAATCGCCCAAGACACACCCCTTCCATCAGGTGCAACAGAACAAGTCGAAGAATTAATGGTGACCGGTATTCGCGGTAGCTTGCAGCGGTCAATGGATGTTAAACGCGCGTCAGGTGGTGTGGTCGATGCCATCTCCTCCGAAGACATCGGTAAGTTTCCCGATACCAACCTCGCCGAATCATTGCAGCGTATTACCGGTGTGTCGATAGACCGCTCAGGCGGTGAAGGCCAATTAATTACTGTGCGTGGTTTCGGCCCGGAATTTAACACCGTATTAATTAATGGCCGTCAAATGGCGACCGAAAATTTATCACGCGCATTTAGTTTCGATACAGTTGCATCTGAACTAGTGAGCGGTTTGGAAGTGTATAAAACCTCATCCGCAACTATGCAATCCGGCGGAGTTGGTTCAACTGTCAACGTAAAAACCGCGCGCCCATTTGCTATTGGTGATTTCAAAGTTGCTGGCAGTGTGAAAGCCGCCATGGAAGAAAACAGCGAAGAAACCACACCGCAAATTTCCGGCTTGATCAGCAATGTCTTTAATGATGGAAAATTCGGCGCACTGCTTGCGGTATCACATCAGGAGCGCGACACCCGTTTAAATCAAGCCCAAATGGATGGATGGCTGGAAAATGTCGGCATCCCCACCTCTGAATTAAATGGCGGCGCGGGCGTGCCTGCAGGCACTACGATTTTCTCGCCACGTAATTACGATCACAAAGTCACCTTTGAAGAGCGCACACGTACTAACGCGTCGCTTGTGCTGCAATTTGCAGCCACCGATGATTTAACTATTACTACCGACGCTATCTATTCTGATTTTGATGTAGAAACCAATGCGCTTTCATATGGCCACTGGTTTACTGCACCGAACATCACCGATGCAGTGACCGATGAAAACGGCACTGTCATTGATTTGCGTCAGGAAGTCGGCTTGGCAACGGACATGCACGCGAAAAAATTTGATCGCCTCACTTCCAACTCTCTCTTCGGCGTTAATGCGGATTGGCAAGTGAACGACAAATTGAATTTGAATTTTGATGTCACCACTTCAAACGCCAAACGCGATGCCAATAATGGCGGCGGCGATCAACTTTCTTTGATTGGTTATGCCAACCGCGTGCGCTTCCAGGTGGACGACAATATCCTGCCTTATGCGAGTGAATTTGCCACTGCCGACGCAAGTATTTTCTCCGGCCAACAAGAATTGGATGGCACTGCTTATCGCGATCCAAGCGCACCCAATTATGTTGCACCGGCAGGCGTAGGCGATTTGCTTGATAAAAACAATAGCCGCGCACATGTAATGTTGCGTCGCGGTTGGGCGGTGGATGACGAAGTTAACCAATTCAAAATGGACGGCACTTGGGATGAAGGCGGCGATTCCGGTTTAGTAAAAATTAAATTCGGCACTATGTTCTCCAGTGAAGACAAAGCACTGGAGCGCTGGGATAACGAAGGTGTCGGCATTCACTGTACCTATTGTGGCTATCCTGATTCGCCCGTGATTCCTGCAGATATGCAATATATTTTTGATGCGGGCGATGATTTCCTCAGCGATGTCAGCGGCAGTGGCCGCATGCCAACGCAATGGCTCGCGCACGATGGCGAAGCGCAATTTGCTTATCTCGAAAGTACCAGCGGCAAAAATTTTGATGCAGTGAAGCGTGATAATTCCTTCGTCGTTGAAGAGGATACCTTATCGTTTTATTTAGAATCTGAATTCGCTGGCGATTTGAGCGGCATGCCTGTTTCTGCCATTGGTGGTGTGCGTGTTGAATCCACCGATGTCACTGTCACAGGCACTGAAGCTCCCGTCACTGGCTTGCGTATTTTGGATGAAACCGAAATGCTCGCGCAATTTGGTGCAGCACAATCGATTAACGTCGATAATAGTTACGATGCAATCCTACCCAACATGAGCATCAAACTGGATATAACCGATGACATGGTTGTGCGCATGGCGGCATCCAAAAGTTTAACGCGCCCCACTCTCACCAGCATGGCACCCGTGACAGTAATTACCACAACCCGCCAGGGTGGCAACCTCACCTCCACCAGTGGTAACGCTGCACTCAAACCCTTTGAATCCGACAACTTTGATTTAAGTTGGGAGTGGTATTACGGCGATGCCAGTTATGTATCTGCCGGTTATTTCAAAAAAGACGTAGCGAATTTTATTGTCAACACGATTGCCGATAAAACCTTCACATTACCCAGCGGCAGTTTGTTACTCGACCCATCAACCGGTAGCGACACCGGCGCCGCCGATGCCAACGATTCAGTGGCGGTATTTAAAAATACCCTGCCCAACAATGGCGAAGATGCCACGGTAGACGGTGTTGAACTCGGCGTGCAACACACCTTCGGCGAAAGTGGTTTTGGCATGATGTTTAACGCCACACTGGTGGATAGCGATGCAGAACTCGACCCGGCCGATGTTACACAAGTATTTGCGCTCACCGGTTTAAGTGATTCCATGAACCTGGTCGGCTTTTACGAACAAGGACCAATACAACTACGTTTAGCTTACAACCAACGCGGTGAATTTGTGCAATCGCTTACTCAGAGCAATGGCAACGGTCCTACCATCGTAGAAGATTACGAGCAATGGGATTTAAGTGCGAGTTACGATGTTACCGATGAAATTACCGTCTTCGTTGAAGGCATTAATCTCACCGAGGAATACACCCACAAACGCGGCCGTTACGACAACCACTTATTGTTAATTGAAGACAGTGGTCGCCGTTGGGCACTGGGTGTACGTGCGAGTTTTTAATCACGTTAGATGTCAGGTGAACAACTCATAGCCTATGTCCGCTATGATTTTTAGGCCGCTGTTTTTTACAGCGGCCCTTTTTATTTCACAACCTGTTTCATTTTTTTGTTTGTCATTAATGTCCCTACACGGGATTGCAATGTGAGTTACCGACGGGTGCGCTATGAATAATAAGATATCCAATATCGTGATAGTCGGTGGGGGCACTGCTGGCTGGCTTACTGCGGGGCGTATCGCAGCACACCATCGTGCGCAAGATGGCAAACATATTCGCGTCACTCTGATTGAATCCCCCAATATTCCCATTATCGGCGTAGGTGAAGGTACCTGGCCGACTATGCGCTCCACCCTGATGAAATTAGGCATTTCCGAAACCGATTTTATTCGCGAGTGCGATGCCTCATTTAAACAGGGCGCAAAATTTGCGCGTTGGGTAACAGGTACTGCCGATGATTTTTATTATCATCCCTTAATGTTGCCGCAAGGGTTTGGAAAAACCAATTTGGCAGCGCACTGGCAGGCGGCACGCACCAAAAAGCAATTACAAAAATCCTTTTCAGACGCAACCTGTTTTCAAGAAGCCGTGTGTGAACAGGGCTTGGCGCCCAAGCTAATCACCACACCGGAATTTAATTCCGTCGCCAACTATGCTTACCATTTAAACGCAGGAAAATTTTCCACCTTCTTGCAAAAACACTGCTGCACAAAACTCGGCGTGCAGCATGTGCTAGCCGATGTTATCAGCATCAATTCAGCCGACAATGGCGATATAGCCTCGGTCAACACAGCGCAGGCGGGCACTATCGAAGGCGATTTATTTATCGATTGCAGCGGCTTCCAATCGCTATTGCTTGGCCAACATTTGCAAGTGCCTTTTATCGATTGTAGCGATGTATTATTTATCGATACTGCACTCGCTGTGCAAGTTCCCTATGAAAGCGAGGATGCGCCTATTGCATCCCACACCATTTCTACCGCACAGGACGCCGGCTGGATTTGGGATATAGGTTTGATTCATCGCCGCGGTGTCGGCCACGTTTATTCCAGCCACCATATCAGCGAAGAACAGGCGACCGAGCGCTTGCAAGATTATGTGGGTGCCGCGTTTAAAAATTTAACGGTGCGCAAGATTCCTATCCACTCCGGTCATCGCCAGATTTTTTGGAAAAATAATTGTGTCGCGGTGGGATTATCGGCAGGATTTTTAGAGCCGCTGGAAGCATCCGCAATCGTATTAGTGGAATTGTCGGCGAGCATGATTGCCGAACAATTGCCGGCCTGCCGGGAGGTGATGGGCATTACCGCCAAGCGGTTTAACGATACCTTCCGCTATCGCTGGGAACGCATTATTGATTTTTTAAAATTGCATTACATTTTAAGCAAACGCACTGACAATAGTTTCTGGAGCGACAACCGCGACCCGGCAACGATTCCGCACAGTTTGCAAGAACTGATGCAACTTTGGCGCTATCATCCACCCGGCGACCACGACTTCACCAGCAACAACGAAGTTTTCCCTGCAGCCAGTTACCAATATGTTCTCTATGGCATGGGCTTTGAAACTGACTATCGCTATAGCCAACATTTACTGGAAGACATAGCAGTGGCTCAGGAACAATTTGCTAAAAACCAAAAACATATTGAGCAGGTCATACGCAGTTTACCCAGCAACCGCGAACTACTAACCAAAATCCATTTGCATGGTTTGCAAACTATTTAATTGAACGCACGGAAAATCCTATGAGCAATTTTGTTGCCCTCCATAACCAACACCATCAACAGCTGCGTATCGATACCCAACTGATCGAATCCCTCGGCGCCACCAATAATATGGTGCCGGTAGTGATCAGCGAATTTTTGCGTTTGGTAGTGCACTACCCGATTGTGTTTACCAAAAGTAGTGAGACGGGCAATTTTTTGTGCGTTGCGCTGCTGGGGTTCGAAAGCGGTGAAAATTTATTCTGGAACAACAATCAATGGCAGAGCATTTACACTCCGCTCAATATCATGCGCCAGCCATTTTTTATCGGGCATGAAAATAACCAGGCGCTGATTTGTATCGACACTGATAGCCACACCTTAACAACCGGGCAAGGTGAAGCGATTTTTGATTCAACCGGAAAAGAGACTGACTATCTGCAAAAAATAAAAGCGCGCCTCGCCGAATTACTTGAGGGTGAAAAACATACGCAGGAATTTATAAAAGCTTTGCTCGCCCTGAATTTGATTATGCCCATGGCATTGGACATAAGCTTTGCCAACGCACAACAACAGCGAGTGCAAGGTTTGTATACGATTAACGAAGAACGTTTGGCGCAATTGGATGCAACCCAACTGGTCACACTGCAACAACAGGGTTATTTACAACCCATCTACACCATGGTCGCCTCGCTGGGGCAGATCTACGCACTGATCCAAAAAAAGAATGAGCGCTTGGATAATGCATGAGTTAACCAGCCAACAAAAAATTCGCGTAGAACTTATCGGGCAGGAACAAAACCCGCTGCTGATTATCGATAATTTTTTTGCAACGCCGGAACAGTTAGTGGAGCAAGCTTGCACTGAGCCCAGTTTTATCGCACAGGCGAGCGATTTTTATCCCGGCCTGCGCAAAACCATTACAGGGGATTATCCCGCGCAGAGTTTGCGCGCCCTAACCCTCTTGATGCGCGAGACATTTGCCATAGCCGCAGAGCGCATGGCAGAACTGAGCCTGTGCGCATTTTCCCTCACCACCACACCGCCGGAAAAATTGCGCCCGATCCAATCGGTGCCTCATATCGACACCCACGACCCACTACAGTTTGCGATGGTGCATTACCTGTGTGCCGAATCTTATGGCGGAACCTCTTTTTATCGCCATCGCAGTACCGGGTTTGAAACCATCACTCAAGAAAGATTTACCAATTACTTTAAAATTCTCAAACAAGAAGTGATCAACGAACAGCAAACCCGATTCAACTACATCAACGGCGATACCAATCTGTTTGAACGCATCTACCAAATGCCCGTGGTATTTAATCGCGCGATTATTTACCGCAGCAATCAACTACATTCAGGCGATATCAACCTGCAATCGGGGCTTAGTACTGATCCGCGTACAGGGCGCCTTACCGCAAACAGCTTTTTTTCTTTCACCTGAACATCAATCCAGTCTGAAGCTCCCCGATCAGTTCCCTAACCAGAACCAGCTCGCATTTTTGGGAGCTGCACAAGTTTACCCACGCACGGGGGCTTGTTAGAGCCTCACCATAGGCATATCATGTAACCGATTACAAAGCAGCTCGCACCCACAGCAAATAACAACAGGCCTGCACTCCTCCAGCAGACCATCGGGCGGCACAAGAGTAATTGTCCGGCAGCTATGTAGTCGCCTCCATCCAACGATAAAACTTATTTGCAGCAAAAAAGCCGCAGGGTTGTTTGCTGCCCAAAGGAAACCACTATGAAAAACCTGACGACACCCAAACACCATTTACTGAAAAAAACGGCGCTGGCCTTAATCGCATCCGCCATGATCGCTCCGGCCTTTGCAGGCTGGACACTCAACGGCACCCAAGTCCTTGACCCCAATGGCAATAAGTTTGTCTTTCGCGGTGTTAACCATGCGCACACCTGGTTTTCCGACCGCCTCAACCAATCGCTAAAAGATATTGCAGCAACCGGCGCTAACTCGGTGCGCGTGGTGCTGAGCAACGGCACCCAGTGGACGCGCAATAACGGCGCTGATGTAACCAATGTGATCAACCAATGTAAGGCCAATAAACTGGTTTGCGTATTGGAAGTACACGATTCCACCGGTTATGGCGAAAGTGCGGCCGCGGCCCATATCAGCCGTGCGACCGAGTATTGGTTGAGTTCGGACATCAAAGCGGCGATCACCGGCCAGGAGGATTACGTAATCGTTAATATCGCTAACGAACCCTTTGGCAACAGTACCTCAGCAGCGACCTATACCGCCGACCATATCACCGCCATACGTGCGTTGCGCAGCGGCGGGCTGACTCACATGCTGATGGTGGATGCAGCCAACTGGGGCCAGGATTGGTCAAACGCCATGCGCGATAACGCGCCGAGCATACTGGCGGCAGATACACTGAAAAATACGATTTTCTCGGTGCATATGTACGAGGTGTATAACAACGCGAGCATCGTGCAGAGCTATCTGAATAGTTTCCAAACCCGTGGATTGGCGGTGGTAGTCGGTGAATTCGGCGCCGAGCACAGTGGCAGCAATGTCGCAGAAGAGGCCATTTTGCAGTACGCACAGGATATGGGAATCGGCTATCTGGGTTGGAGCTGGTCAGGCAATGGTAGCTGCTGTGTGCAGTTGGATATTGTTAACAACTGGAATGCCGGATCACTGAGCACCTGGGGTAACTACCTGATCAACAGCACCAACGGCATTAAAGCCACCTCCAAATTGGCGACTAATTTCGGCGGTGCGACTAGCAGCGCCGCCAGCAGTATTCGATCAAGTGTTGCGCCAAGCTCGTCGTCTGCACCTTCATCGATTGCACCCACCTCATCCAGTCGCTCAAGCACGCCGTCATCAGTCGCCAACGGCGGAACCTGTAATTGGTATGGCAATCGCTACCCGATTTGTGAAACCACCGCGAGCGGTTGGGGCTGGGAGAATCAACAGAGTTGTGTTGGGCGCACCAGTTGCGCGGCGCTGCCTGCACCTTGGGGTATTGAAGGAGGTACAACATCCAGCACTGCGCCAAGTTCTATTCCCGCATCGAGCAGCAGAAGCAGTGTTGCACCAAGCTCGGTACCTGCATCAAGCAGAGCTTCCAGTAGCACCGCCACTACCGGCGGTGTGAGCTGTACTTATGTGGTGAGCAATTCCTGGGGCTCAGGTTTTACCGGTGCAATCCGCGTGACCAATACCGGTACCAGCACCAAATCCGGTTGGACTGCGACCTGGCAGTATTCCGGTAGCAACCGCATCACCAGTTCATGGAATGCGACGCTCAGCGGCAGCAATCCCTATACAGCTACCGGGGCGAGTTGGAACAGCACCATAGGCGCGGGCCAAACCGTTGAATTTGGTTTTCAGGCCAACACCAATGGCGGCGGCGTGGAAACACCGGCAGTGACCTGTCGTTAATTTTTTACGTCAAAACAATCTACTCGTTAAAAAAAACAAACCCCCACGGTTGCTCGCGGGGGTTTGTTTTTTCGCATCATACGTTGTACTACGCTAACAAATTATTCAACCAGACGTAGCGAGCCAAATACACTCGCATCCTGATAACCCTGGTTATTTTTATGACCCTGGGTATTCACTGAGCCCATCATGCTTTCACGCTGCGGACTGCCGTCGTTATCGATATAGCAGGCTGAAAAACCCATCAACTTGCCGCTGAATAACTTGAGGGGGGTATTAGCTTTCCAATCTGCATAATCTTCGCCGTAGATACGAACCCGCAATTCCCAACTATGCTTGCTGCCATTGCTAACCAGACGACTGGTGACGTGATCGTTCAGCAATTTCGGCCCCGAAGTGGTGTAATCCACCACATCGCCATAGGTGCTGATGTGATAGGCCCACGCACCAGTGTTGTAACCGTGTTGGCCACCATTTTTGTTTTCGTCGATAAACAGCTCCACTGTGTCATCTTCCCAATAGCGATCCAGCGCATCTCGCACACCGTCATAGATACGATCGTCGGTCACATCAAACAACAAGTAGAGATAATCCTCGTCCCACAGGGCTTTATAACGGCCACTGTAATCCTGTGCTGATGGATTAGATTGAGTACCCAGCCAGAACACATCGATCGGTGCCCAGGCAGTACGCTCCCACACAACATCGGCATTGCCATCAATGACTGGCGCCGTCGTTGCGCGCGGCGCATTGTAGTGATTGGGGATACTGCTCACACTGGAAGCACTGGAGATCGCCAGGCTGGACGGCGCAGAACTTGAAGCAACCGAACTGGATCTGGCCGAACTTGATGGTGCCGGACAAGCAGCTGCCGAGGTTGCTCCCGCTGAACTACCTGGGCAAACAGTCGCAGAGCGCGCACTCGAAGAAACCAAGCTTGAAGATGCAAGGCTCGACGCACTGCCTAGCGTGACAATCTGGGTAGTGCGGTTGCCAAATAGACTCTGACCGGATGCTCCCAACTCGACCGTATAAGTGCCTGCCGCTGCATAGGTATGCTCTGCTAATACGCCCGCCACACGAGCGCTGCCATCACCAAAATCCCAGGACAAACCAGTGGTTCCTGTCGATTTTCGACCATCCACATAAATTTTGTTGCCTTCGAGTCGATAGGTAAATTGCGGCTGCGGGAACACATCAAACACCGTGCCGCAGAGGCCACCGGCCGTGATTTGGCGGGTATCCTTCAATTCACCATCGCTGACAGTGACCGTCACCAGTGCGGATTGGCTTGTCGTTTGATCAGGCAAACAATCGGTGAAACTGGTACGCGCATCGCCGATATAGGCGCCATTGCCAAAATCCCACTCATATGACAGCGGGACACCCTCGGGGTCGAATGACGCTGTGGCATATGCAACGATAGAACGATTCTCACGCGCCGCTGATATCATCGCAATGGGCGCCTGATTCCCCGCTACCGGTTGCACAGTGAACTTTTTCGAGACCCGGACTGTTGCTCCGCGCCTATCCCAAATCTCCAGGGTCACCGAGTATTCACCAGGGGTTTGATAGGTATTCCATACCGAGGGATAAAAAATGGTGGGTTTCTCTGGATCGCCAGTATAAATTTTATAGGAGATAGGTCCCTCAGCATCGGTGGACTTGCTGCCGTCAATAAAGACTGTCATACCATGGACAGTCACGTCCAGCACGGCTACCGGTGGAGTATTCGGCTCAACCGAGCTGGCGCTCGAGCTGCTCGGAATAGCAGGGTTGCTTGATGTAGTTGATGCACTACTGGATGGAATCGAACTACTGCTAAGACTCAATCCGTAAGAGCTCCTAGAGCGACTCGACATGCTTGATGAACTGATCGACATGCGCGACGAACTGAACGCTGAAGTAATAACGCTGCGGCTAGTGCTAGAACTACTTGAACTGCCCGGTGCGTTCGAGCAAACAGTGCCAGTGACCACCGGGCGCTGCGCCGGGCTGTTGGCTACACCTTTATTGCCTTGCACACCAAATTCTACAGACTGGCCAGGGTTAATCTGGTTATTCCAGCCAACACCAGTTGCACTGTAAGGATTGCTACCACTGAAATTGGCGTTCCACCCACCGGTGCGGGTAGAACCGTCGCTATAGGCCCAATTAACCGACCAGCCATTTATAGCGGTATTGGTGTCGTTGGTAATACGAATGGCGGCCACGAAACCAGTATTCCAATCGCTTTGAACGAGATATTCACAACGCGCAGCAAAACTGCCAGGCGCCTGCAACGTTAAGCCGGCACCGAGCAGTAATGCAGATTGCCGTAATAATTTATTAAAGATATTCATTGTTCCCTCGACGATAAGTAAATTGAGCGCTTGCCCCGGATGGGGAAAAAAGCGTTACATTGTCGAGGGTAATGCGCCATAAAAAAGTGCAGTGATCACTCTTTGCCAATTGGTGGCGTTCAATTCAAATAAATTTTGCGTAAACATTTTTGGTAGCAATGATTGCAGATGATCAACCATAAAAATTGCACAAACTTATCAACCACTAACAAAATGAATCATTGCAAGAAGAGGAAACACTAAAAATCGAATCAAATCATTTTGAGCAAAGCTTTTAAATCACTCACATGGCGACGGCTAATCACCGGACGTAATTCTGTATCCGCCAAGCGCACTTGATACTGCCCCTGCGCATTGCGCTCCAGCGCCTCAATATGTTTTACCGACACCAGTGAATTGCGATGCACGCGCACAAAGCGCGCACCAAACTCTTCCTCTAATTCTTTTAAAGTTTCATCAAGTAGGTGCTCACCTGCGCGATGATAAACCGTGACATATTTGTGATCGGCGAGAAAATAGCGAACATCCTCAAGTGAAATTAATTCAACCCCGCGTCGCGTTTTCGCAGTAATGTGAGTGCGCTGATTTTCCGATTTGGGCTTGTTGTCTTTTTGTGCGGCAACGCGTTGGATTTTGTTGAGCTTTTGCGCTTTCTCCAACACCTGTAACAACTGCTCGGCTTTTACCGGTTTGAGCAAATACCCCACGGCGTTGGTACCAAACGCATCCAGCGCATACTGATCAAACGCAGTGCAAAAAATCACTGCCGGCGCATCTTCCAATTCGGCAATATCCTGCGCCAGGCTTAAGCCATCGCGACCCGGCATACGAATATCCAGCAAGACGATATCCGGATCATGTTGAGTGATGGCGACCAACGCGTCCTCAGCATTGTCTGCCTCAGCAACAACAGAGAATCCTTCGATTTTTTCCACCATGCGCAGCAACCGCTGGCGTGCGAGGACTTCATCATCAACAATTAAAATATCCATCGTTATTGTCTCAGTCTTTTAGTTGTAGTCGCTATTAATGTTATGGAGATTACAGGGTTAACGGACAAAAAATGTAAGTGGTAAAGACACCATTTTCCGCACTACTGGATAAGCGCGCTGCCGTGCCGAAATGGGCAGTCAATCGGCGGCGAATATTGTCCAACGCCATGCGGTTGTGACGCGCCGATGCATCACTATGATGATTATTTCTTTTCACCAACAAATAGGGATTGGAGATAACGATGCTGAGCTGCTTATCATTTTGCGATACCTTGACGGTAATTTTCCCCCCTTTGGGCAGCGGTTCTATTCCGTGAAAAATTGCATTCTCCACCAGCGGTTGCATCATCAAACTGGGAATTTTTATCGCCGGGTTGCAACTGCTAACTTGCCAATCCAATTGCAAACGACGCCCCAAGCGCAGCTGTTCAATATCCAGATAATGTTTGCACAATTCCAATTCGCGACCCAATGGAATTAATGTAGGCTCGGCGAGGCTGGCGCGAAATAATTCAGAGAGATCTTCCACTACGCGCTCGGCGGTGTCCGGATCAGTTGCAATTAAACTGGCGATTGAATTCATACTGTTAAATAAAAAGTGCGGCCGAATACGCGATTGCAGCGCCTGGATACGCGCTTGCATTTCCGCTTGCTGTTGGTTGCGCAACTGCTGCTGCAAGTATAAATAGCGCAGCAAAATGCCCGATAAAATCGCCGCGATAACCATGTTGTTCAACAGCAGCCAGCCATCAAAATGGAATTCCTGATCGCCCACAAACGCCATACCGCTGGCACCGTAAATAATCCACTGCCCCGCAATACACAGCACCAGTGTTATCGCCAATACCAACGCATAACTGACAACACCAGCGCGCACATGATTCTGCCTACCCAACCAAAAACGCAGGCGGCACAGAGCCACTGCGCTGAACACCACGATCCATTGCACCTGTACGGAAATTAACGCGAGCTTGTCCCAATTAAAATGCTGCAATCCGGATGAAGCGCTAATGGTCAGCAGCACGGCCAATAATTCCGCAACCAGTACGAGCAGAAAGACCGATTGGCTGCTACACAAATCCGGCAAAAACGGAGTGGCCGGCTCGGCCGGCGCCGGGCGCGGTGCCTTTTTCCTGGTAGTGGGGGCCTTGCTATTAGAGGCCTGGGAGCTGCTCATGAGCGTCTTCTTTAATCAGTGTTTAAATAAGCCTTTGGGCTATATAATGCGCGGCCTGCGGATCAGGGCAGCTTGCGTATTGATGTGCCGATACCAATGGTAGCCTAATCGCGCCCGACATCTCTTTCATTATTTCCAGTTTGTGGACACATGCTCATGAGCCAAAACGATCAGCCCATCAAACCCTGGGGCGGCCGCTTCAGTGAAGCCACCGACGCCTTTGTTGAGCGCTTTACCGCCTCCATTGGTTTTGATTACCGCCTCTATCATCACGATATCAACGGCTCCATCGCCCACGCTACCATGCTCGCCAAAGTTGGCGTGCTGACTGATGCCGAGCGCGACCAGATCATCACCGGGTTGGAAGAGATACGTGCAGAAATCGTTGCTGGCAAATTTACCTGGTCCATCAGCCTTGAAGATGTGCACATGAACATCGAAGCGCTGCTCACCCAACGCATCGGTATAACCGGCAAAAAACTGCATACCGGACGCTCGCGCAACGATCAAGTAGCCACCGACATCCGCCTGTATTTGCGCGACGAAATCGATGCAATCGCAAAAGAGTTGACCCGCCTGCAACAAGGTTTGCTGCAAGTGGCTGAAGCCAATGCCGATACCATCATGCCCGGCTTTACTCATTTGCAAACTGCCCAGCCAGTGACTTTTGGTCATCATTTATTGGCCTGGTTTGAAATGTTGCAGCGCGATTATGGCCGCCTGATGGATTGCCGCAAGCGTGTAAACCAATCGCCCTTGGGCGCCGCTGCGCTCGCCGGCACAACTTACCCCATCGACCGCGCTTACACCGCGCAACTGTTGGGTTTTGATGCACCAACCGAAAACTCACTCGACTCAGTCAGCGACCGCGACTTCGCCATCGAATTTGCCGCCTTCGCCAGCATCCTGATGATGCATTTGTCACGCGCGAGCGAAGAGCTGGTGCTCTGGACTTCATCGCAATTCAGCTTCATCGATTTACCGGATCGCTTCTGCACCGGCTCCTCGATCATGCCGCAAAAGAAAAACCCGGACGTGCCTGAGTTGGTGCGCGGCAAAACCGGCCGCGTGTATGGTCACCTCACGGCGCTTTTGACTCTGATGAAATCCCAACCTTTGGCCTATAACAAAGACAATCAGGAAGACAAAGAGCCAGTGTTTGATGCCATCGATACCGTAAAAGATTGCCTGCGCGCTTTCGCGGATATGATCCCGGCGATCCAACCGCGCAAAGAGAAAATGTACGAAGCAGCCAAACGCGGCTTCTCCACCGCTACCGATTTAGCGGATTACGTCGTGCGTCGCGGCGTACCCTTCCGCGATGCGCACGAGATTGTCGGCAAATCAGTGGCTTACGGTGTACAGACTGGCAAGGATTTGTCCGAGATGAGCTTGGCCGAGCTACAACAATTCTCAAATGTAATCGAGCAAGATGTGTTTGCAGTGTTGACCTTAGAAGGTTCTGTTGCCGCGCGCAACCACATCGGCGGAACCGCACCAGCGCAGGTTAAAGCTGCCGTTGGTCGCGCCAAAGCGAGCCTTGAAAGCCGGAAATAAACATCGCTCTTAACAAGCCGCGCATTGCATTCAATGCGCGGCTTTTTTAATTTTTATAATTCAATCAGTTACCGGACAAAACATAATTAAGGTCAAGCGCTTGATCTCAATTGTGCCCTACTCCTCTCTCGCCGACGCCAAACTCGTCATTTTATTCCCTCCAATTGCTGGTATTCGCACCAACATGGGCTAGCCTTTAAGTCTGGCAGCTTGTTTTTTGTCCAGATAAATACCGAGACGCGAATAAAAGGATATGGGTAAAAAATCATTGCATTCAGAAGAGTCTGAAGAGGCGCTGGCAGCTAAAATTTTGCTGCTGGAGGAGGAACTCGCGTCGCTAAAACAGTCGCTGCAAGCGCAACATGCCATCCGCCAACTGCGCGCTTCGGCCGCCGGAGACTATGGCAACGATGAGCAGGATGCACCTGCGCCCAGCCTTGGCACCAAGGGTAAAGCAACCGAAGGGCCGATTTTCGATGAAAGCTGGGTGATGGAAACACTCAAGTTTTTAGTCAAACAACAGCACTCATCCAGCCCCTTACAAGTATTGGCGCAAGTCGGTAAATTGTTGGACCTGCGCGAGATTGGCCTTTGGGGCTGGGACGCACACTCCGCCAGTGTGAGTTTATTGAACCAATGGGCTGCACAAGATTTGAGCGATACCACCCGACAACGCTTGCAACATCCGGATTGGCTCTACTTCCTGCTCAAACCGGAGTCCAGCTACTTTCGCCAGCTGCGCGATGGCAATGCGCTCGCCCTCACCGCGACCGACCACGATTTGGCCGAAGCCACCCAAGGCTTGCGTGCACTGGATATTTACAACAGCCTGATTATCCCCCTGTGCGAGCAGGCCCAATTGCGCGGTTTTATGACCCTACACCGCGACAACCCGCGCACCTGGCACGCGCAGGACACCAAAGCGCTCACTAGCCTGCTCGCCTGGTTATTCCGCTTTATGCACCAGCACGAACAATTGCGCGTAATGGTTGACCGCGACACCCGCTACCAATACGCAATGGAAGCAACCAATGACGGCCTTTGGGATTGGAATTTATTAACCAACAAAATTTATTTCAGCCGCAGCTATCTGCGCATGCTGGGTTACGATTACGAAGACTTACCCGGGAACCTCGATACCCTGCGCGATTATTTTGTTCACCCGGATGATGTGGACACCATGCTCGGCGAGTACCAATCCGCTATCGACAATCGACAAGAATCTTTGCAATTACAATTTCGCATGTTACATCGCGATGGCAATATTATTTGGGTTCATTCCAAAGCGAAATTTTTTGAACCCGATCATCAGGGCCACGCCAGCCGCTGCGTGGGAGTGAATACCGATATTTCCGATTTTATGACCTCGCGCGAAGAGCTGCTCAGTGCCAAAGCTCAAGCCGACCTCGCTAGCAAAACCAAAAGCGAATTCCTCGCACGCGTCAGCCATGAAATCCGCACACCGATGAATGCCATTATCGGCATCGGTTATTTGATGCAAGATACGCAGCTCGATGAACAGCAGCAGAGTTATCTTACCAGCATCAATTCAGCGGCCGACTCGCTCTTGCAAATCATTAACCAGCTGCTCGACTTCTCCAAAATTGAAGCGGGGCGGGTCATTCTGGAATATGCCCATTTTGATCTAGACCAATTATTTGAAAAAATTTCGCGGCTGTTTGAAATCAGTGCACTGCATCGCTCGGTTAATATTGTGTACGACATTAAACCCGAAGTGCCGCGCTTCCTGCGCGGTGACGCCTCGCGCCTGAGCCAAATCCTCGGTCACTTGATCAGCAATGCATTTCAATATTCCAATACCAACCAAGTCATAGTGCGAGTGGTGCGCAAAAGCCAAACCAGCAGACAAGTCGTGCTCGAATTCAGCGTTGAAGATGCCGGCTTGGGAATGACCGAAGAAAAGTTGACGCATATCAAAGAGCGCCTGGTCTTTAACAAAAATACACCGGAAACCGAAAAAAATACTTACGGTCTAGGTATCTGCAGCCACCTTGTACATTTAATGCAGGGCGACTTTAGCATCGATTCCAGCCTGAACAAAGGCTGCAAAGTCACCTTCAGTGCCGCGTTTGAACACAGTCATCTGGGTGAAAAAACATTGATCAACCATCCGCGCGATTTGAATAATATCCGCGCGCTAATTGTTGATGACAATACAATTGCACGCACGATTATCGCGAGTACTGCGCGCAGTATTCACTTGCAAGTCGATGAAATAGATAACCCCATCGCTGCCATAGAGCGTATTCGCCAAGCCGATAATTTAGGCCAGCCCTATCATTTTATACTACTCGACTATCGCATGCCCAATATGAATGGTTTGCAGCTCACTGGCCTGATTAAATCTGACCGCAGCCTCAAACAAAAACCGCGTGTATTTTTAATTTCCGCTTACCATCGCGATGAAATTTCCAGCGCTGACCCCAATGCCATTTTAGTCGATGAGTTTTTAAGTAAACCGGTGAGCGAATCGCGCCTGTTCGATGCCATCAGCCAAGCGATTGGGCGCGAACAATTGCTGCAAGACATCAGCCCGAAAATTATTACTCCAACGGATATTGAAGAATTATTGGAAAATGCGCGCATCCTGATTGCTGAAGACAATATCGTCAATCAACAAGTCATCCGCGGCATTCTGAAAAAGAAAAAAATAACCACCGTTATTGCGACCAATGGCATTGAAGCCCTGAAATTATTGGAAGCTACCAGTGAACCCTTTGATGCCATATTAATGGATCTGGAAATGCCGGAAATGGATGGCTTGGAAGCGACACGGCGCATTCGTGCGGGACAATTGCGCGCGAATAATTTGCAACAAAACATTCCCATTGTCGCTGTTACGGCGCAGGCGATGCGTGGTGATCGCGAGCGCTGTTTAGCGGCGGGCATGAACGGCTATATATCCAAACCGGTCAATCCGGAATTACTCTACACCACCCTCGCCGATATTTTGCGCAAGAAAAAAGTCACTAACGGCAATTCGCACCACTAAGGCCTATGTATTCACGTCCAATAGACATACACGATATCGATGAAGGCGTTGATCGCAAACAACTCAATCAACTCAAGCAGCGGTTCCTGGATTTAAACCAACTGCGCCACCAGCGCACATGTGCAGCGCTGCCTGAACGCCAGCAACAATTTTTGCAAGTGCTGCCGCTCTTATTTCACGTTAACCATCCCATGTTGCCGGGTTACATTTCCCACAGTACACCTGCTGGTGTCTATCACTATACACCCGGCAATGATGAATTGCGGTTAGCAAAAATTCTCGCGCGCAGTTTTCAATATAATCGCGACCTCACTGAAAAAAACATGGCGATAGACGCGCTGTTTATTATGGGCAGTGTCGGCACTATTGCGCAGAGCGATTCAAGTGACCTGGATGTTTGGGTATGCCATAGCCTTACTGAAGACGATGCATTTTTATCCGAGCTGGAGCGCAAATGCCAACTGATTAGCCAGTGGGCAGCAGTGCAGATCCATTTTGAAGTGCATTTTTTTTTAATGCGCAGCGGTGAATTCTCCAGTCGGCGCTCCCAATGTTTGAGTAGTGAAGCCAGCGGTTCAGCGCAGCATTATTTATTGCTCGATGAATTCTATCGCACCGCCCTGTGGCTGGCGGGCAAAATTCCGCTCTGGTGGTTTATTCCCGCATCACAAGAACACCATTACAACAGCTATCGCGATAAACTATTAGGAAAGCGTTTTCTCAAGCGCGAAGATATTATCGACTTTGGTGGCTTGCCATCCATTCCTGCTAATGAATTTATTGGTGCTGGTATTTGGCAACTCTACAAGGCGATTGAATCACCCTACAAATCGGTATTGAAATTATTGTTGCTGGAAGTCTATGCCAACAGCGAGCTGGAAACAGAAATTGTTACTGCAACAGCAGAACCGCAATTGTCCAGTGATGACACATCCCCGCAGATCAGTCTTTATCAAGATAGTATTAACGCAGCACTCAGCCATCCGGAAGCAAACAACCAAAATCCCGATAAAAAACCAGCTAGTCATTTGCTCAATGGCGAACCACTAGCGCTCAGTTTTAAACGCGCGATTTACGCACAAGACCCGGACGCCGACGCGCTCGATCCCTACGTGATGGTGTATCGCCGCATTGAGCAGTATTTGCAAAAACACAATCAGTTACAGCGTCTCGATTTAGTGCGGCGCTGTTTTTATTTCAAGGTAAATAAACCCTTGTCGCGCACCAGCCGCCAACCCAACAAATCCTGGCAGCGGAAATTACTGGAGGAACTGGTAAAGAGTTGGCACTGGTCAGCACATCAATTACATATGCTCGACAACCGCGCCTATTGGAAAGCACCCCATGTCATTACCGAGCGTGCCTTACTGGTCAATGAACTCAACCACAGCTACCGCTTGCTGAGTGAATTGAGCAAACACCAGCAGACTGATATCGCCATCAGTAGCGATGAGTTAATGATTCTCGGACGCAAATTGCACGCGGCATTTGAACGCAAAGCAGGAAAAATTGAATGGATCAATCCGGGCATTTCGCGCGATTTAAGTGAAGACAACCTGTGTTTTATTCGCGAACAGAATGACAGTGGCGACAGTTGGCAAGTGGTGCGTGGTAGTCAAAATGATTTGGCGCTGCGCAATGTCGATGTGGAACCGATAAAACGCTCGCGCAGCTTATTGGAGTTATTGCTCTGGTGTCACGCCAATGAAATTTTGGCAAGCCATACCCATGTTGATATTATTGGCAAACAATTTTCACTCAGCGCCAGCCAAAAACAACAACTGATCCTCGCTCTGCAGCAATGGTTACCCACGCCATTGACTATTGAACACCATCAATTTACTCGCCCTGCGGTGATTGAGCAGCTATTAGTTATCGTCAACACCGGTGTTGAACCCCAAGCTGATTTGCATAAAAAAGGTATGCAAATGCTCAGCAGCCAACGCGATGCGCTGGGCTATAGCGGCTTGCGTGAAAACTTAGTGATTAACGCCGATATCATCCACATCAACTCCTGGGGTGAGTTAATCTGCCGCCATTATGCCAGCGATGCACTAATCAATTGCCTGCAACACTATTTCCGTTTGTTTCCCCCCGGCAAACAATTCAGCTTGCCTGAACTGAGTGTGCGCTGCTTTAGTAGTGGTCAGGGCAACAACATCGCCCAGCGGCTAACCGAATTGTGGCGCGACTTGATCAGCTGTTATTACTCAGGCACACGCCCGCGCAGCACACGTTATATTTTGGAAATGGGCGATGAATATCTACTCTTGCAATTTGTACAGCAACAATTGCAAATCCAGCGCTTTAAAAATTACGAAAATTTGTTAGCGCGGCTCGCGCAAGCGCAAATTGATTTCAGCCCCATAGTGATTGACCGCTATGGGTTGCGCGACAAACCTTTGCGCATCATTTGCGAACAGGTAAAACAACGCAGCATTACCGTATTTTATCAGCTGGAACGTACCCAGGCGCGCATTACTATTGTGGATGAAAAAGGCTCAGTGTTTACCACACTGACGGAATACCACAACCAACAGACACTCCTGCGGCCGCTGATCAATTTTATCAATGCGGCTATGCAGCGCCAATTATTGGATGGTGACCACACAGGCGCGCTGCCCGACACCAAAGATATTGCCATCTATGAATTAGTAGGCAATATCAAACAGCAGCAAGGCTATGCCGAGCGCCGGCAACTGCATAGCGACTTAAGTCAATTACATTTTATTAATATCAAAGCTATTGCTGAATTGGATGGCGACCAGCAGCTGCGTTTTACAATTTATTGCAATGAACAGGAATTTTCTGCGCTGGCTTATGGCGATGATTTATTTAAAGCAGTGGCCAGTTATATTGTTCGCCGGCGCCAACACAGCGAGCGCTATCCTTGCTACATTACTGACCTGGACTTATCCCTCTGCCACGACACCATTGCACAACAAACCGGAGTGCAACTTGGACATTACTTACAATTAAAATCCGAATTGGAAAATAAACTTAACGCTGCATTAAATGCGCTATAGAAATTCTGATTATTCCTGCAGTCAATAAATCCTCATCAACTATTAATTTTTGTTTAGACTCATCCGTTGTTTGCGCAACTCATGTACGTTTCATGCATAATCCAACCGCCATCCAGACTGGCCACAACTAAAATCCAAACACAACCGAGAGATATAACAATGAAAAAGATACTGACACTAATGGCAATAGCGATACTGGCACTAAGCCAATGGGTTAATGCCAACCCCAAAGCAACACTGACGGGGACCTGGGAGCTGGAATATGCGATTTACAAAAACCAAAAAAATGAAGTCGTCGGCGAAATAAAAGACAAAAGTACACTCTCCCGCAAAATATTATCCGAACAACACTTTGCGTTTATCACTTGGGACAAAAGTGGAAAATTTACCGTAGCTGCATCCGGCACTTATACTTTTAAAGGTGAAAACTATTCTGAGACGATTGATGTCACTTCCGAGGCCCGTCTTGTGGGAAAAACCTATCACTTTAATGGCGCAATTAAAAAAGATCTGTGGATTCACAAAGGTATGGAAGACGGGATATTGATTGAAGAACATTGGCGCCGCGTGCATTAAGTAAACTGGTCACTTGCCGATTCAGTATCGGCAAGTGACTATCTTTAGACAGCAACAACCTTTAATCACCTAAATAAAAATCGCTGCGCGCAACTTCTTTACCATTTACCTGAATTGCCAGCTGATGCATGCCCGCATAATAGCGGCGAGTAGTAATTGGTTTAAACGAGTGGTTTTTAGTAATTGCTATAGATTCATTGGCAGCAAGCATAATATTTTTTAATTTAAAGACCTTGGGCGCCAGCTTGCCGTTGGCTTTCATAAAATAAACAACATAATCTATTACCAAATTCTGCGCTTTCTTCCCACCCGTAATAGTACAAGAAAATCCAATTGAATCCCCTACTGCGATACGCTTTTTACTCAGCGTTATATCGCTCACAGTCACACTCGGTTTAGCTGCATAACCCAACAGTGGAAATACGCGCACATCACCCGCCTTAACCAAACTGCGCAGCGCGTGTTTTACAATCCAATCTGTATGTTCATTCGAATCAGTCAACCAGCGGTCGCACAGGTTAATCATCCACGCAGGATTATCTTTACTAATATCGTTGAGGTTATTCGCCACTGAACGGCGCACGTATAAACTCTCGTCTGTTTTTAGTTTTTCCAAAAGTCCAACCAGTGGCTCTGGATTTTTAATAAATTGCGGCAAGCGTATTCCCCAGGGCAAACGCGGCCGGGAACCTTCTGACGCAAGACGGCGCACATGCTCAGAGGGATGTTCGCACCACTCCAACAATTTTGCATAGGTGATATCAGTATGCTGCTGGATAAAAGGGCGGATCGCAAATTCGGCACTGAACATCGGTGTTAACTTTTCCAGTGTTTGTAGCGCCTCTTTCGGGTGTTGTAAACCGTGTGTAGCAACATAATCAATCAACGGCCAAGCCGCAAAACCAGCTTTATTATCCGCCGCACTTCCTCTATCCCATACGTCCGGTAAATCCTGTAAATACTCACTGAGTTTTTTAAACGGCAAATCGTAGTGACGATGCAACACCGCAATCAAGTGATGCACCCGCGCTTTTAATTCAAGCGCATCAAGACCGCACTCTGCATCTTTTTGAAATGCCTTGGCATTGAATCCCGGCACCACCAATGCAACAGATTTGGCGATGCGTTTAATTGCATGCCCCCCCAAACCATCTTTCATTAATGGACTTTTATCGGCATCGCTCACTGGTTATGTCTCCGACTCAAAATAACAAGTATAAAAAAAGCTGCTGCCAGGTTATGGCAGCAGCTTTTGTAAGCACATTTGCTCGTTAACTCAACGCCAACTGAATATTAAAACAAGTGCCGTACTGTTCATCTGAGGTCACCGCCATTTGGCCACGGTGGTGGTCAGTGATGATGAAATAGGAATAGGACAGGCGCTGCTCTACCGGGCAGGTGGATTCATGATTGGTGATCGCAAAGAAGGGTTGGAAAATATCCAGCTGCTCGCTTGGGCTTAAACATTTTCCATTGTGTTCAATTTTAATCCAGAGCGAGTCATAAAATTCACCAATCTCGATATTGATCCAGGGCTTGTTATTGTCGTCCCAGGTTTTGGCATTGAGTGCGTAAAACGAATTGCGCATCAAGCGCACAAATACTTGCTCCAGTTCAGCAGGGAAACAGGGAATTTGCGGCAGAGGGGATGCGTAATTGCGCCGGATATTAATGTGCTTAAAAGCGAGGCTATCGGCATCGGTAAACAAATCCGTTGCCAGCGCAATGCTGCGGTCCATAATTGGCGGCACATCGGCGAGTTGTTTGCTGTCGCGATGACTGCCGGCAAGATCCAATAGATTTTGTGCAATCGCAGTCGCTTGATGTGCACTGAGGCGAACCGTCTCTACCTCCTGCAATAAAAATTCTTTAACTTCCCCCAAGTCTGCCGCTTCCAATTCTTGCCGTGCACGGGTGACGCGCGACAGAATTGTTTGCATCGGCAAGCTGATATCGTAGGCCATGGCCGATGCCAGCTCGCCCATCGCCGATACTTTATCGCGCTCGGCCACTTTATTTTCAGCATTAACTTGTTTGGTTACATCGGAAATCAAAATCACTAGCCCGGTGTCAGCATGATTGTCGAGCGGGTAGAGGGTGATATCAAAGCTGTACTGCCCGCGCTGGGCATGTTTGAGCGTGAGGGTTTCACCGGATTCCAATACGGATTTCACCTGCTCCTGCGTGAGCGTAATTGCCGCATAAGCTTCCCACAGATTTTTACCGACCACATCTTTTAACGGGCGACCGGTAATTTCCTCGGCTTTTTTGTTCCATTGGGTGATGTGTAATTGCTGGTTCAAACCGATCAACATCACCGGCATGGAGTTTACGATACTGGCAATATAGGCCTCGCGCTCCACCAATTGCTCGGTGGTGGCTTGCAGTACCGCGGTGCGGTTCGCCACACGGTCTTCCAGGGTTGCTTTTATGTCGGTTAGCGCGCGATTAGCGCGCATTGACCGCAAGTGCGCGCGAATTAAAAAAATCAGCGCTATTACCAGGGAAATAATCAATACACTGGCAGTGGTGTTAGCCACATACTGCCATTTGGTACTGCCATCTGCCTCGCGGAAAACCGCAAATATATCGGCGTAGGCACTCATACTCAGGCTGGCGAGTGCAATCAAGGCCAGAAGTTTCTTCATGGGGGGAATGTCTCGTAGAAGTGATGGGCGAATTTTACAAGATCCCCCGCGCCAATAGCTATGATTCAGTGGCTGACTGCTGCAAAGATAGGCTGGCATTGGGTTGGATTGGGTAGATAAGGGTATTAAAGGAACTGGGCAGCGTGAGAGGAGCAACCGGTAAAAGCCCAATCACTGGGCTTTTACCGAGCAGACGTCGGTCTTGGCATCCTTATCCTGAGTAACAGTTTCACTCTGGCACGCGTTTATTAGGTCTTATTCGAAAAGGCAAACGCCCCTGCGCCGGATTTGTTGAAACTATCGCTATTGCATTCATGCAGATCATTATTATTGTTGCGGTTTTTGCGCGGATATTTTAACCACCCGGTTGATCGCACTCGCACAATCAATTGCAAAAACCTAAACAGCTTCACCCCCAAATTGCATCAAGCGCAAAGCTATCCAGGCGCGCACGCCCTGAGCAAAAAACGGATGCGGCATTATTAGTCGTTATTGTTATGCATCAGAGATTAGCGGTTGCTATTGTCCGGTTTCGCTCAACGAAAAAGATGAACCCTGTTCACAGCTTGCAGGATTAGTTAGCGCACACAGCCGTAAAAAAATCGGCGGGAAGAAAAAATACAGACAAATTGTTCGGGATCTTTTACAGTTTTGCGCAGCAGACGATGCAGATCAACATGCAAATGATAACCCTGCAACAAAGATGCTAGTGACGAGTAGGCAATTTATGGAGCACGCAATAGAAAATGCAAACCCACTCGCAAAAATGCAAATGGGTTTTTCAAAGTGGGAATATTATTTAGCAGGCAATAGCGTGCATGCTGCACACCTGCGGGAGGGTAATCGTCGAGCGGGTTGAATAACGATAGCCCTTTGCGGTTTGCAACATAATATGTTTGTTGTACATCCAGACTTCATGAATCACGCCCGCATCCAAACGAAATAACGCTGTAGCCGTAAATTCCAACTCGCCAAAGGTGGCCGGTAAGCCCATGAATTCTTCGTGATGTTTTCCGCTGATACGAAAACGCACCAGCACTTGCGCGTCGTCAGCAAGCAATTGTTCAATACTGAAAGTTTGCGCTGCAAACACATCGGCAATGTAATTAAAAAAGCCTTGGTACTCATCGCGATTACCGGGATTAAATTCGGGGAAGCCCCAACATTTAACTTGCTCAGCCACATAGGCATCCAGATGTTTAATCTGGGCACTGTGTGCCGCCTGCAAAAACTCTCTTACCAACTGCTCATTGTGATGATGTGAAAACGGGTGATGTGAAGACATATTCGACTCCTTCCCTTGTGGGGATTTTATAAAACTCAGTCTGCCAGGGGTGAAGCAGACTGTATTGTGAAACCTTACCGCAGGGTAAGGTCAAGCAATGGCAAATTATGTCAGTAGCCTTAAAAACAGTTGTCACAGTTTGTAACCGGGTCGCGATTAATATGGACTTTTGGTCGGACGAATAATAATTTCACTCACATCCACATCTGCAGGCTGACTGATGGCGTAGCAAACTGCACGGGCGATGGCATCGGGCGTGAGTGCAATTTGGCGGAAGGCGCGCATGGCATCGCGCGCGGCCGGATCGGATATTGAATCCGCCAATTCCGATTCAACCACACCAGGGGAAATAATCGTCACGCGGATATCGCCATCCAATTGCTCCTGACGCAAACCTTCGGAGATGGCGCGCACGGCGTATTTAGTCGCGCAGTAAACCGCCGCCGTGGGATAAACCGCGTGACCACCAATGGATGAAATATTAATAAAATGACCAAAGCCCTGGCGTTTCATCAGTGGCAGACCTGCGGCTATGCCATAGAGCACGCCTTTAATATTTACATCGATCATGCGCTCCCACTCATCAACTTTTAATTCTTCCATTACGGACAAGGGCATCACCCCGGCGTTATTGATAATCACATCCACGCGCCCAAATTTCTCGCGCGCAAAATTGACCAAGGCTTGCACCTGCGCCTGCTGACGTACATCAACCGCTTGATATTCCGCCACCCCGCCCTGCGCGCGGATGTCCGCTGCAAGTATTTCCAAACGCTCGGCGCGGCGCGCGCCCAACACAACTTTTGCACCCTGCTGGGCAAGTGAACGTGCAGTAGCCTCACCAATACCGCTGCTGGCACCGGTAATGACAACCACTTTTTGCTCAAGAATAGATTGAATCGCTGACATGGTTATTTCCTCATTAGTGATTTAGGTATCCGGCGCCTTGGGGCTGTCCGGCGTGAATTCACTATAGGGATGCGGATGCGTTAATCGATAGCCAGTTACTCGCCGATGATTGCCTGATTCTCCAAAGCGGAATGGTTTAGGTATTGCTGGTTATGCCAGAGGTGTAGACTCACCCCATCGGCAATAGAGATGCAATAGGAGTGTAAACCGTGCAAATCTCGCCCATTAACCCCAATAATGTATCAGGCTCACACGCAATGGCTGCTCTGTCCTTTGATTTACAAGTGCAGGAATTAGCCCAACGTATTGAACAATTCACCAAATACGAAGGCTTTACCGATACCGCAATCGATGCGGTACAACTGATCCGCGCCGATCATCCCACCACCGGCACGCTAACGGTTTATGAACCCTCGGTATGCATCATTGCGCAGGGGCAAAAGCAGGCAGTATTAGGTAATGACATTCTTCGCTATGACCCGGCCAATTATTTAGTCGCTTCGGTAGATGTACCGGTAATGGGGCAAGTCCTCGAAGCCACGCCCGAAAAACCCTATTTGTGTTTTCGGTTGGCGCTTGATACACAACAGATAAGCGACCTGCTTTTGGCGGGTGGCGATGAGAGCCGAGAGATGGCATCGATCAAAGCGCCGCCCAGACGTGGATTATTTGTCAGCAAAGCCAATGCAACCTTGCTAGATGCGGTATTGCGCCTAATGCGCCTGCTGGAAACGCCAGCTGATATCCCGGTGCTGGCGCCTTTGCTGATGCGCGAAATTATTTACCGCTTGCTGCAGGGTGAACAGGGGGAGACGCTGGCCCAGATCGCGCTGGCTGGCAGCCACGCGCAACAGATCGGCAAAGTGATCAACACCCTTAAGCGCGACTACCACAAAAACCTGCGCATCGACGATCTGGCGCGTGAGGCCTGTATGAGCAGTTCATCCCTGCATGCGCATTTCAAAACCATCACCAACATGACGCCACTGCAATACCAGAAACAACTGCGTCTACAGGAGGCGCGGCGCTTACTGTTTGCCGAACAGTTGGACGCCGCCACCGTCAGCCACCGGGTCGGTTACGAAAGCCCGTCGCAATTCAACCGCGAATATCACCGCCTGTTTGGATTGCCACCGGTGCGCGACATCGCCCGCTTGCGCTCATCCAATGCGCTGTTTGGTCAAGCCTGAGTGAACCAATCCGCACTTTTGCATCACCCTGCTAACGCCGCTCCGGATTCTGCGATTAGATGATTCGAGCGGCACTGTATTTGCACAAAACTGATTTATAAAATTGTGCAAACTCTTGTAACCCATCAACTCCATCCAGTAATCAGCGACTACACTCAGAGCACCGCTTACAACAAGCGCATTACGATAACTGTGGCAATTCGCCGTTATACGATCATGGAGAACGTTGAATGACGTCAGATCCTTTTATGCAAGCCGCCATTGAAGAAGCGCAAAAAGGCCTTGCGGAAGGCGGTATTCCGATAGGTTCGGTGCTGGTGATCGACAACAGGATTGTCGGACGCGGGCACAATCAGCGGGTACAAAAAGGTAGTTGTTTATTGCATGCAGAGATGGATTGCCTGGAAAACGCCGGGCGCTTGAAAGCTGCCGACTATCGCCGCGCCACTCTCTATTCGACCCTATCCCCTTGCGATATGTGCAGCGGAACAGTGCTACTTTATGGCATCAAAAAAGTCGTTATTGGCGAAAACCGCACCTTCAAGGGGCCGGAGGACTATGTGCGCAGCCGCGGCGTGGAACTGGATTTACGCGACGATGCCCAATGCATACAACTGATGCAGGATTTTATTGCCCGGCAGCCGGTGCTGTGGAACGAGGATATAGGTGAATAATTTTTACATCGCACTTGCGGCATTATTTGGGGTAGTTGTCGTGATCGCTGCGGCGGTGCACATCAACCGGGTTAATCTGAAATTGCGCAATATGGTGCGCCTGATGCGTCGCGCCGATGTGTGGCAGCGCGGCCACAACCATGTGCTCGCACAAATCGCCGCTGACGATTCGCTTGAAGAAGTCCTTATGGGGATTATTGTCGGCGTCGAACATATACGCCCGGAAATGACCTGCAGCATATTGCTCGTTGATCGCAAAACTAATCGACTGCGGGTGGTAGCCGCACCGAATTTGCCTGCGTTTTACAACGATGCAGTAGACGGCCTGCCTGCCGACCAGGGCATTGGCTCCTGCGGCACTGCGGTAATCACAGGGGAACGTGTGATTGTCCGCGATATCCAGAAAGACCCCAGTTGGGTTGGGGTAAAAGAGCTGGCCGCTAAAGCAGGACTGGTCTCCTGCTGGTCGGAACCTATTATCAATCGCCACGGTCAGGTGCTGGGAACCTTTGCCATCTACCAGGGGCAAGCCGCCGAACCGACGCTGGAAGATATCAAACTGATTGAAGAGTCCGCCTATCTCGCGGAAATCGCCATAGAGCGCAAACTTTCGCTGGAGGCCCTGCGCGAAAGCGAAGAGCGCCATCGCCTGTTAGCGGATAATGCACAGGATGTTATCTGGACCATGGACCTCAACGGCCGATTCACCTATGTCAGCCCCTCAGTGGAAAAACTGCGTGGCTACACGGCCAGTGAAGCTATGCAACAAACGCTGGAAGAAACACTTACTCCCGAGTCGGTCGAAAAAGTAAAGGCAGCCGTGGGTAAAACTATCGCGGCGGTTAAAGCCAACCAGCCCTTCCCCGATTTTGTCGCGGAGTTGGATCATCGGTGCAAAGATGGTTCTACCGTGTGCGCCGAGATCAGGACGTCCGGCATTTACGATGCCGACGGAAATTTTATCGGTATTGTCGGCGTCAGCCGCGATATTACCGAGCGCAAAAAAAGTGAGGAAAAAATTCGCTACATGGCGCAGCACGATAGCCTGACTGGCTTACCCAATCGCGCACTCTTTGCTGACCGTTTGCAGCAGGCGCTAAGCTATTGCAAACGCCATCAGCGGGCACTCGCGGTTATGTTGCTCGACCTGGACAAATTCAAACCGGTAAATGACCACTATGGCCATGCGCTGGGCGATGAATTATTAAAACAGGTTGCACAGCGACTGCTCGCCTGCGTGCGCACTTCGGATACCGTTGCACGCATCGGCGGCGATGAATTTGTGATACTGCTGCATCAAATGGATGACCTCAACCAGGCAAGGGTTGTTAGCGAAAAAATCCAATTGGTACTGAGCGAGATTTTTTTAATTGAGGAATATCCGATTCAAATTGGCTGCAGTATTGGCACCGCATTTTATCCACAAGACGGCGCCGACCCGCTTGAGCTTACCAAGATTGCGGATCAGCGCATGTACCAGCACAAGCACAAAACGCCGGAAGCGGTTCGTTAATATTGTTTGTAAGGTAAAAATTTGCCCGACAAAACCACATTGACGCGATCACCTTTTGGGTCCGACTCACGCACTATATCCATACTAAAATCGATTGCACTCATAATCCCATCGCCAAATTCTTCATGGATTAATTCCTTAATCGTGGTGCCGTATACACTGACAATCTCGTACCAGCGATAAATCAGCGGGTCAGTGGGCACTGGACTGGGCAGCGAACCCTTGTAGGGCACAACTTGCAGCCACTTTTGCTCTTCGGTCGTTAATTCGAAAATATCCCCAATGATTTTGGCTTGCTCGGCATTCAAAGTCATCTGCCCTAAACAAGCAGCAGTGACCCACTCTTTACTCAAGCCCACTTTTTGGGCGACGTCGCACCATTTAATTTCGTTTAACACTTTGTTGGTGATTATTTTTTCAGTGACATCATTGCGGTTCATAGAGTTTTCCTGTGCGCTAAGCGAGTGGTTAAAAAATAGAAACTACACATCTACGCAGAGCAATAACTACGCCAAACAACAAACCGAAATAGAAAAGAAAAAACCAAAACAAGCGAAAATAAAAAAGGGCAAACCAAGAGGTTTGCCCATTAAGCCGACTCATGAAGCAGTCGAAGAAGAAGGGGAAGTTTACACAAAAAATTAACTGCGGCAGAGTGTGATTTCCATTAGGAAAATTACGCCTGCACTTGCACCAAACCATCATCAATCCGCACCGGGTAAACAGCGACGTTATACTCCGGTTTTTCCAGGCATTCGCCCGTGCGCAGATTGTAGTGCTCTTTATAGAGTGGCGATGCAACCACCACTTCATCGCCAATCGAACCAATAATGCCGCGCGACAACACATTGGCCTCACCGATTGGATCATAATTGGATACGGCAAAAATTTCGTTCAGGCGACGCGAACGGAAAATCGCCACTTGCTGATTATTCACTAGCGCACAAACACCAGTGTCAGGAATTAAATCGTCAAACTCACACACGCTGATCCAGGGTTTTTCGCTCATGATATTTCTCACTAAAATACTTTTGAATTCGTAGCCCGTATGGAGCCTGGCGCAATACGGGAAATTTCAATTTTTAAGCCAAACCCGTATTTCGTTAGACTCCATACGGGCTACACATTAATCAACCAACTCAACAAACTGGATATTGGTATTGTTGCGCTCCAATGCCGTCGCCGGGCGAATTTGTTCGCGTTCAACCACATAGGCAAGGTTGCTATCGGTGGCATCAGTGTTGATGAAATGCTTAAAGCGTTTTTGCAGCTCGTCATTCTCAACGGTGGTTTTCCACTCGCATTGGTATTGGCTAATGTTGTAGGCCATTTGCGCTTCCAGCTCTGCACAAATCGACAACTTATCGTCAATCACCACTTTCTTGAGATAATCCAAACCGCCTTCCATATTTTCCAACCATACCGAAGTACGTTGCAGACGATCACCGGTGCGGATGTAGAACATCATCACGCGATCGATATATTTAATTAACGTCACATCATCCAAACCGGTAGCAAACAAATCGGCGTGACGTGGGCGCATACCGCCGTTACCACACACATATAAACTCCAACCGGTTTCGGTTGCGATTACACCAAAATCTTTTGATTGTGCTTCGGCACATTCGCGCGTACAGCCAGACACACCGAATTTAATTTTGTGCGGAGCGCGCACACCCTTGTAGCGGTTTTCCAGCGTGATCGCCATGCCCACTGAATCCAATACACCGTAGCGGCACCAAGTACTGCCAACGCAAGATTTCACCGTGCGCAATGATTTTCCGTAAGCGTGGCCAGTTTCAAAACCTGCTTCAACCAACACTTTCCAAATGGCGGGTAATTGATGCAATTGCGCGCCGAATAAATCGATACGTTGGCCACCGGTAATTTTGGTGTAGAGTTTGTATTGTTTGGCAACCTGACCCAAGACGATTAATTTGTCCGGGGTAATTTCACCACCCGCCACACGCGGCACAATTGAATAGGTGCCGTCTTTTTGCATGTTGCCGAGGAAAATATCGTTGGTGTCCTGCAAGCCAATGTGCTTTTTATCCAACACATATTCGTTCCAGAATGCAGCGAGAATCGATCCAACCGCAGGCTTACAAATATCGCAACCCAAACCATGGCCGTGACCGTCCAACAACTCATCAAAGGTTTTGATTTGTTTGATGCGCACTATATCGGCCAATTCCTGGCGCGAGTGAGGGAAGTGTTCGCAAATATGGTTGCTCACTTCTACGCCGAGTTTTTTCAGCTCGGAATCCATCACCTGTTTAGTGAGCGCTGTACAACCACCACAACCAGTCGAAGCTTTGGTGAGCGCTTTGATATCGCCCATAGTGCGCGCGCCGTTTTGTACTGAGCAGCAAATTGCACCTTTGCTAACGTCGTAGCAGGAGCAAATCATTGCCGCTTCCGGCAACGCATCCACACCAATTGCCATGCCACTGCCACCTTCCACGTTTGGCAGAATCAGGCAGTTGGGATCTTCCGGTAAATCCATTCCGTTAACGCACATTTGTTGCAGCGTGCCGTAAGCCTCTACATCACCCACCAATACCGCGCCCAACAATTTTTTATTGTCGGCAGAAACAATCATACGCTTGTAAACTTCATCTACATCGTTGCTGTAGGTGTAGCTCAATGAACCAGGAGTAGTGCCGTGCGCATCGCCAATCGATGCCACATCAACACCCAGTAATTTTAATTTGGTGCTCATGTCAGCACCCATAAATTGATCGCTTCCACCAGTGATATGGGACACTGCGACTTTTGCCATTTGGTAGCCGGGCGCAACCAAACCGTAAATGCGATTATTCCAGAGTGCACATTCGCCAATAGCGTATACATTATCGATATTGGTTTGGCAGTTGTTATCTACCACTATACCGCCGCGCTCACCCAATTGAATGCCACATTTGCGCGCGAGTTCATCCTGCGGGCGAATACCGGCAGAGAATAAAATCATATCGGTTTCAAGATGGCTGCCATCGGCAAAATTCATGCGATAGCGAAGCTCGGTACCCGCAACAATTTCATTGGTGGCTTTTTGGGTGTGCACTTTCACGCCGATTGCTTCAATTTTTCGGCGCAATAATTTTCCACCGCCTTCGTCAAGCTGTACCGCCATCAAACGTGGAGCAAATTCTACGACGTGAGTTTCAAGGCCGGCCGCTTTAAGAGCAGCTGCAGCTTCCAAACCCAGCAGACCACCACCGACTACCACACCCACCTTGCTCTGCTTGGCAGAATTGGTAATGGCTTCCAAATCTTCGATGGTGCGATACACCAAACAGTGCTCGCCGTTATTACCAGGAATTGGCGGCACAAACGGGAAAGAACCTGTGGCAAGAATTAACTTGTCATAGCCTTCGCGACGACCAGAGGCAGTGATCACTTCTTTGTTGTCAAAATCCAGATCGATAACTTTATCTTTTAAAATAAATTCAACAGATTTTTCGTTGTAATAATCCGCATTAGTCAACGCCAGATCTTCGGCAGTGGAACCGGAAAAATATTTGGAGAGCTGCACGCGGTCATACGCGAGGCGAGGCTCTTCAGAAAAAGTGATGACCTTGTATTGATCCGCATCCGCGTGATTCACCAGGTTGTCGATAAATTTGTGGCCCACCATGCCGTTGCCAACTACTACAATGCGCTTCTTCATATCTGCCTCACGGTCGTGAAATTTTTGTATTAACTAATTTTGGAAAGTGACGATCAATCAAGCCAACAGGTATTGCTTTTCCGATACATGCAATTGCACCTGCGCTTGCAATTTTTCTTTCATGCGCACCACTTCGCCGACAATAATTAGCGCGGGTGATTGCACCTGCTCGCGGATAACTGCAGCGGGGAATTCGCTAAGGGTAGAGATAATGTCGCGCTGGTCTCTGCGGCAGCCGTTTTCGATAATCGCAACCGGTGTATCTGCAGCCATTCCGCCCGCCAATAATTTTGCAGCGATTTCATCGGCGCGGGTCAGGCCCATGTAAAACACCAGGGTATGGTTCAGTTGCGCCAGCGCCGCCCAATTCACATCCAAACTTTTTTCGGCGTGGCCGGTCACAAAAGTGCAGCCCTGCGATAAACCGCGATGGGTCAATGGGATATCGGCGTAGGTACTGCAACCTGAGGCGGAGGTAATACCAGGGATCACTTCTGCCTCAATTCCGGCAGTCCGCAATTCCAACAGCTCTTCACCGCCGCGGCCAAATATAAAGGGGTCGCCGCCTTTAATACGGCACACAGTCAAACCCAACTGCGCTTGCTTAACCAATAATTGGTTGAGATCTTCCTGCGCGATACTGTGCTGGTTTTTCGCTTTACCAACGTAGTGCGCAGGAACATTTTTAGGGAAGAGTGCGCGAATATCGTCGCTGACCAAATAATCGTAAAAAATAATATCGGCAGTGTTAATCGCACGTAGGGATTTAACGGTTAACAGCTCTGCATCACCAGGACCTGCACCTACCAACCAGACTTTGCCAACACGGGATTTTTTCGCGCGCTCATTGGCATCACTACGCTGCTTGAGCAGGGCAGAAGGAAGTGTTTCTACGCTGGCTTTGAAAAAACTGGTCATGGCATCACCTGCAATTTGATTACAGGGAGGTAATTGCAAGCGCGATGCCATATCGCTTTTTTTTAATTAAAAAAATATTTTTCTTTATATTTCATAAACTTAAAAACACAAACCACAGCATCGCTCGGAGCAGCCAATTTCCTCTTCACCAGCACAATAGAGATTTATGAATTTTAATGGTGCAATAGCGCACCAACTGGCAGCAAAATTGATTTTTCTTATTCCACCTATATGCACCATATAAAAACAAAGTGATGGTGCACTTCGCACCATATAAAAGCATTTATTGTTATTTTTTCAGTTTTTAATGCGCCCCGCCCTGCCAATCGATAATGACTGGCCGTCAGAAACACCCGGCGAGCCATCGATATCGGTGTAAAATTATCTAATTCACCATTTTGGATCAGTACTTTTGACCAATTTAACCCGTACCAAGTTAAATGCTGGCCGCAAGCTTGCTAAGGATATAAGCGAATGAAAACCGAAACGCCTTGAGCCTCAGGCTGAGCACCGCTAGAGTGACTCCCCCAATCAGGAATCCTTCTCTATATATGTTGATCGATAGCTTTGGCCGAACCATCAACTACGTACGCCTCTCAGTGACTGACCGCTGTGACCTGCGCTGCGTCTATTGTATGGCGGAAGATATGACGTTCCTGCCGCGCGCCGAGGTATTGAGCATTGAAGAACTGGCCACACTGAGCGAGACTTTTGTCAGCCTGGGCGTAACCAAGCTGCGCATTACCGGTGGCGAACCACTGATCCGGCGCGGGATTATTGACCTGTTACAGCGGCTGGGGCAATTACCCGGATTAAAGGAACTCTGCCTCACCACCAATGGCACACACCTGCCCCAATATGCCCAAGCGATTAAAGATGCAGGCGTAGACCGCATTAATATCAGCCTTGACAGCCTCAACCCCGAACGCTTCCGCCAACTCACCCGCTTTGGCGATATCCATCAGGTTTTTGCCGGGATTAAAGCCGCACAAGCCGCCGGTTTTAAACGCATCAAACTCAATTGCGTCGCGCTCAAACATTACAACGCAGATGAAGTACCGGCACTGGTGCAATTTGCATTGGATGAAGGCCTGGATATCAGTTTTATTGAAGAGATGCCGCTCGGGCGCATTGATGAACACGGCCGCGCCGCCGAGTTTGTCAGCAGCGACGAATTACGCAGCGCCATCAGCGAACAACATTTATTGCAGCCAGTGTTTGCCAAAGGTGAAGATAACGCTGGCCCCGCGCGTTACTGGCAGGCAAGTGGTTACGACTCGCGCATCGGTTTTATCTCGCCCCATTCGAATAATTTCTGCAGCAGCTGCAATCGCGTACGTGTCACGGCAACTGGAAGATTATTATTGTGCCTGGGACAAGAGAACAGCGTGGATTTGCGCGAGGCATTGCGCACCAGCGAAAATCCGCAGCAAGAGGTGCGCACGCGTATTATCAACGCCATGCACCACAAACCGGAAAAACATACTTTTGATTTAGATAATGAACCGCAAATTGTGCGGTTTATGAATATGACTGGAGGCTAAAGTGTCATCCCAAAAAGAATTCGAACCCTTGAATATTTGCGTGCTCACTGTATCCGACACACGCAATCTGGATACTGATACCTCCGGCCAAAAGTTGCGGGATTTATTAATTGCTGCAGGCCACAAATTACATGACCGCAATTTGGTGATTGATGATATTTACCAAATCCGCGCCGTGCTTTCCAACTGGATTATTGATGCACAAGCACAAGTCGTATTAATTACCGGCGGCACCGGTTTTGCGGGGCGCGACTCCACTGTCGAAGCAGTCTCTCCTTTATTTGACAAAACCGTTGTCGGTTTTGGTGAATTATTTCGTCAGGTGTCTTATGACGAAATCGGCACCTCCACCATTCAATCGCGCGCAACGGCCGGATTTTCCAATCGCACCTTAATTTTTTGTTTGCCTGGTTCAACAGGTGCCTGCACCACTGCGTGGGAAAAAATTATCAAAGAGCAACTGGATAGCCGCCACCGGCCGTGTAACTTTGTTGGTCAATTAAAAATTAAAACGGCTCCCTGATATTTAAAAGGTCAGTATCATTTTTACACCCGCCACCAGCAGTACCAATGCCAACAAGCGCTGAATGACCGGATTAGCCAAGCGCTTGCTGCCATACTCAGCACCGATAAATCCACCAACCAACACCACCAGCGCCCAAAGCGGTAACCCCGGATGAAATTGAACGTTGGTGGACATCACACCAAAAATTCCAGCCGTCGAATTCACCAAAATAAATGCGGCTGCTACACCGGAAATTACCTTCACTGGTGCCCAGCGAAAAAATAATAATAATGGACTTAAAAAAATTCCGCCGCCAACACCAGTCAAACCCGACAACAACCCCAACACCGCCCCCATTACACACAAAACAGCAACAGGTACAGCTTGCACGTCATAACTGGATGCCCCCTGCGCCGTGCTGAATGAACGCCACGCGGCATACACCAAGACAACACCCACCAGCGGTTTGTACCAATGCACTGGTAAAGTGATTGCGCCACCAATGTAGGCCATTGGAATTGCCGTAATCGCCAAAGGGATGAACAATTGCCATGAAAAAGAACCAGCGCGATAAAATTTAAATACCGCCACGGATGAAACCAAAATATTCAGGGCCAGCGCCGTAGGTTTCATAACCGCGGGGGCTACGCCCAATAAACTCATCGCCGCTATATAACCCGATGCACCTCCGTGCCCAACGGAGGAATAGAGCAATGCTGCAAGCAACAACAACAACGCAATTAGCAGGGTTTCAATATCCACCGACATATTCAGCCACTCATTTAAAACGGTTGGTAACCTCAATTGGTTTGCATGGTCTATTACTTCAAAAACCCAAGTCAATGCATTTCTTAATCAAAAACCCTACAAGGTTGCACTAAATGAATGCGAATTAATAATTTTCTGCCTTTTTTTGGTGTTTACTTCTTCATAACAGCACTAGTGCGCGTGCGTTTTTACTATTTCTGTCATATCAAGCCACGAGATTTAGTCAGTTCTGTAAAAAAGTGCTTATAAAAATATCGCTGGCAAGCTAATTGCAATTATCTGGAGCCATGCCTTACCCGGGTGTTTTTGATGTACTTGTGAGCACGCCTCCATGAAAAATTCGTTATTGTTACACACAGCGGTGCCATCACTTCTGGCCGCCATGGATGCGTTAACGCTCGAACCGGATTTTCAAATTTTCTTTAAAAAAGCTGCCGCCGCAGTGCGCACTCTATTGGGCGCCGACGGCACGGCGTTAATTTTGCTCGATGAAGAAACACAGACCTTTGAATATAAATTGTTCGAAGGTGAACAGCAGCATTTGCTCAATGCGTTTAAAGGGTTTCGCTTTTCGTCCACCACCGGAATTTCCGGCCGTGTACTCACCAGTAAAACCAGCATTTTTACGCGCAATTATCCCAATGCTCCAGATGCCATGGAGCAGCTGGTCGATGCTGGATTGCAATCCAACCTGGTGATCCCGCTCATCTCGTCCGATAAAGTATTGGGTGTTCTCGCCTCTTCCTGGTTTGCACACACCGAATCGGTTGCCGATATTTCACCGCAACTGCTCACACTCGCGGAACGCATTGCCAGCCAAATTGCGGTTGCTTGCCATCGTGAAAAGTTGGAAGCGCAATTGCGCTCGCTCGCGGTTATTGATCCACTCACCAAATTATTAAACCGGCGCGGAATTTTAAATTGTGTCGACGACAGCCTGGAAAAATTGCACCGCTACAATCGCCCGTTTGCCTTATTTTTTATCGACGTTGACGGGCTTAAATCCGCCAATGATCACTGGGGTCACGAAACTGGCGATATTTTATTGCGCGATGTAGCGCAGCGTTTATCCGATGTAGTGCGCAAAGGCGATCAAATTGGCCGTCTGGGTGGCGATGAATTTTTAATTATCGCCGAGTGCGATGAATCTCATATAGATACTCTCGCGAAACGTTTTTTGCAGGCACTGCGTGTACCCTATGGCAAGGGTCGCAAACGCGGTCGCTTAAGTGGCAGCATCGGCGTGGTACTGGCTCCGCAAGACGGTGTCGATGAAATTAATTTGCTGCGCAAAGCCGATGCCGCTATGTATATCGCCAAAAGCCAGGGCGGCGATAGATTCCAACGCGCATCGGTAAAAGCTGAAGAGCCACAAAATCGATTAATTTCCGTGGTTGATGTGGAAGGTGCATTGGAGCGCAACGAATTGCAATTGTGGTATCAACCCATTTGCCAATTGCAGGATTTAAGCGTGGTGGGTTTTGAAGCCCTGTTGCGCTGGTGCAAACCCGATGGAGAAGTAATTAGCGCCGGGCCTTTAATCCAGGCATTTGAATCCGGGCGCGGCGATTTGGAATTTCGTTTGGGCAATTGGGTATTGCGCGAAGCAGCACGGCAAATGCGGTTGTGGAATAAAAATTCATTAACGCCCGATATCCATATCAATATTTCACCGCGCCATTTTTTGCATCCGTCTTTTTTAGTGGAATTGCAAATTCTATGCGAGCAACAACAGGGATTTGGTGAATCTTTAATTATTGAAATTACTGAAACGGCGATGCTGGAAGATTTGGAACGCGCCAAACGGATTATGCTGCGTTGCCGCGACTTGGGTGCACGCATGGCGGTAGATGATTTTGGAACCGGTTATGCATCGCTCACCTATATCAAACGCTTGCCGCTCGATATTATTAAAATTGACCGTTCATTTGTCGCCGATTTACCGGGCAATAGAGTGGATTGGGATATTACTAAGGGAATCGTATCTATCGCTCACGCTTTGGGCTTAGCGGTAGTCGCAGAGGGCGCGGAAGAGTTTGAACAGATCGGTAGTTTGCGCGAGTTAGGTTGCGATCAGGTACAGGGATATTTTATCCACCGCCCCATGCCATTTAACGACGCCAATGATTGGCTGCAACATAAACCTTTGCGTATTCCCACAAGGGGATTGTTGACACACACAGCAACAAAAAATAGTTCCGCTGAAAAAATTAAGGCCGCAGCCAATGATGAATTAGCACAACAGTGTGCTAAACCTAACTTGGCGACAGCCCTTTATCTGCAGCAGGAATTTAATGATCCACGCTTTAGCATTACACCAAGGGGTAAAAGTCGCAGCGCTTGATTAGCTGCTAGTAATGCACGGGTAAACGCTTCAGCATAGCTTGGCGCGCACTGATTAATTCTTTATAAGTTTGGATCATGGTGAAATTCACCTGCGCGCCATTTAATTTCAATTCGGCCAGTTGGCGCTCATAATCGGAGATTTCGCGCAGCAGTTTGTCGCGCATTAAATCAGCACGGCTAGTATTAAAATCGGCCTTTAAATTTTTGCTTTGTCTTCTCATGAATAACGCTCCCTAAGAACTGAATAACAAAAGTAGTGTGGCGGGTGTTGCAGAGGATTATTTGATTCGAGAAAGTTTTGTGTAGGTCTGTATAGATTTTCATTCCCTGCCAATGAAGACTAGCCCAGATGCATAACTATTAACCACCTTGAACTTAGAATATTTTCTTCTCGAACCACTAGCACTTTGGTTATAAAACCGGCGGGATTGTCGCTGCACCTCTCAGGTGCAACCGCTCAAATTCAACAAGATTAATTGACCAACTCATCGGCCACCAACAATTTTTCCCAAAAGAAGTTTTTATCGCCTAGCGCATAAAAATGTGGATTGAGCAAATCTTCAGACGCGTTGTATATCAGCGCTGGCAATGAGGGGTTCGCGCAGACGACTTGCCCACCTGCAGCCTCTAATACAGCCTGTGCCGCGGCGGTATCCCACTCCGAGGTAGGTGCCAAACGCGGATAAAAATCCGCGAGTCCTTCGGCAATCACACAAAACTTAAGTGAACTACCGGCATTAGTGGTCTCTATCGCACCCGGCCAATTGTGAGTAATTGTCTCCATTAAATCGACAGTGGCCTGGGTGTTGTGGCGATGGCTGAGTAATACAGTAAAGGGTTGCTTCCCGGAAAATCGTTCCAGTAGCGGACGCACGGTGATAGGTTTGCGATGGCCACCCTCCATATACTTGAACGCACCTATGCTACTGGCATCGCGCGCATCCAGCACTCCGAGGTAAGTGACGTCAGTGACTGGCACATGAACCACACCCAGAAGTGCTCGGCCACGCTGGATCAGCGCAATATTGACGGTGAACTGGCCATTGCCGGCGATAAATTCCTTGGTGCCATCGAGGGGATCGACCAACCAATAGTGTTCCCATAAATTGCGGTCGGCAAACTCGGGGATTTCCCCCTCTTCCGAGATAACCGGCAGCGGCAACAACTTCGGCAACTCAGCGCTAATCAACCGGTGTGCCGCTAAATCGGCCGCTGTCAGAGGCGATTCATCGGTCTTTTGTTCGATGTTGTAGCTGTCTTTGTTGTTGTAGATAGCCATTATTGCCGCCCCCGCGCGGCGGCTGAGATCGACTAGCTGTTCGATCAACTCGGCGCTGATAGGATGATTAGTCATACTTGACCTCCGGTGTTAAGGATAAATCCAACACTGGCTCGGGTGCCTGGTAATTACCCGCCAACCATTCGCGAACCATAAACAGGGCCGCGATACTGCGGCCTTCGCAGACATCGGCGCGGGCAATCAGCTGCAGCAAATCCGATAAAGGATAGGGCACGACTTCAATAGGCTCGGGTTCATCGCCCTCCAGACGTTCGGGGTAGAGCTCCCAGGCGATGACTACATTAATACCGTGCTCCATATAGGCGGGCGAGAGATTGATGCGTTTGAGGAATTGCAGTTTGCGGGCACCGTAACCCACCTCTTCTTTCAGTTCACGGTTAGCCGCCGCCAGCAGGGTTTCGCCCTGGTCGATCGCACCTTTGGGTAGCGCGAGGTGGTAATCCTCAATGCCGGCCGCATATTCGCGCACCAAAAGCACCGTATTTTCATCGAGCAAGGGTACAATAAGCACCGCCCCCGGCCCTCCGGAACAGAGCTTCTCGTAGGTGCGCTCTTCACCGTTGCTAAAACGCAGGTGAATTTCATCGGCACGGAATAATCGGCTGCGCGCTACTGTCGCGCGCTTCAAAATACTGGGCTTGGTCGGCATAGGTCGAGTACAGTTTGCAGAATGTGGTGAGACAATTTTATGATCAATTGGGACTTAATAGATACTGTCATGCTGGATATGGATGGTACCTTGTTGGATCTGCATTTCGATAATTATTTTTGGTTGGATCACCTGCCCCAGCGCTACGCGCAAATCCACAATGTCGATCTGGCCACCGCCAATGCAAAATTAAAAGCCGATATTCATCAACACGAAGGCACCTTGCAGTGGTACTGCCTGGAATTTTGGTCCAAGGCACTGGATGTCGATATCGTCAGCTTAAAAGACGAAGTCAAACACAAAATCCAGATCCGCCCCCATGTTGGCGAATTTTTGCGGCGGTTGCGCGCGCGTGGCAAAAAAGTATTGCTGGTGACTAATGCGCACCCGCAAAGCCTATCGCTCAAAATGCAAGTGACCCAAATCGATCAATGGCTGGATGTAATTATTTCATCGCACGAATTTAATGAGCCAAAAGAATCGCAAAAATTCTGGCAGGAATTACAAGCGCGTGAACAATTTGATCCCGCGCGCACCTTATTTATTGATGACACGGTACGCATTTTAGATTCTGCCAAAACCTTTGGCATTAAACATTTGCTGGGCATTCATCAGCCCGATAGCAAAATTGAGCGGCGTATGGAGCAGTACCCAGCCATCCATCACTTTGATGAAATTATGCCAGCGGTAAATTAATGTATGAGTAAGCAGAAAACCGAACAAGACGATGACGACGATAAAATCCGCATTGACAAATGGCTGTGGGCCGCGCGCTTTTTTAAAACCCGCAGCCTCTCCAAACAGGCGATCGACGGCGGCAAGATTCATTGCGATGGCCAGCGCATCAAACCCAGCAAAGAAGTCACTGTGGGTTTGGTGTTAACTATCCGCCAGGATCTGGATGAAAAAATCGTTGTGGTAAAAGCGTTATCTGCCCAGCGCCGCGGCGCACCGGAAGCAGCATTGTTGTACGAAGAAACCGAAGAAAGTAAAACCCTGCGCGAAAAACGCACCGCCGAACGTAAAGCCGGGCTGGGCAGCTACATCATCAGCCACCAGCGCCCCAGCAAAAAAGACCGCCGCCATATTCACCGCTTCCAGCGCATTAATTTACTGGGCGACGACAATTAATTGTTAGTGAGATAACTGCTTTTTAATGAGACAGATATATGCCAAGCAATGATCTACTGCACCGTTTTTTATTTGATGACTGCGATATTCGCGGCGAGATAGTCACCTTGGGTGACAGCTATCGCGAAGTGTTAAGCCACAACCCGCAGGTTCCCGCTATTCGTCGTTTACTCGGTGAATTTTTGGCAGCAGTGGGATTGTTATCCAGCACCTTAAAGTTTGATGGAAAAATTATTCTGCAAGCGCGCGGTGACGGCCCAGTCAGCACCATTATGGCTGAGTGCAATCATCATAATGATTTGCGTGGCATAGTGCGCATTAATCCCAATATAGAACTTAGCGATGAATTAGCCAGTCATGGTAGCCTGCAAAAGCTATTAGGCAACGGCATTTTGGTTATCACTATTGAGCCGCAGCGCAGTGAGAATTTCGGCGGCACACTTGAACGCCATCAAGGTATAGTACCTATGGATGCGGAAAATCTTGCGGGTTGTTTGGAGCACTATTTTTACCAATCAGAACAGCTTGCCACCCGCTTGTGGTTTGCTGCCAATAACGATATTGCGACCGGATTTTTAATTCAGGCGTTACCGCAACAATTAATTACTAACGAGGAAGACAACCAGGATAAATGGGAAACCATTATCACCCTGGCCGACACCATTAAGGCAGAGGAATTGTTGGAGCTGGAGCATTCAACAGTGCTCTATCGTCTATTCAACGAGCAACCGTTGCGACTATATGAACCAAAAGCGTTGCGCTTTGCCTGCAGCTGCTCGCGCGAGCGCAGCGCTAACGCACTCCTGGCGATTGGCAACGAAGAGGTTGAATCATTATTAATCGAGAAAGGTAGCATTGATATCGACTGCCAGTTCTGCAACCAGCACTATCATTTTGCGGCTGATGAAGTGCGCAAATTACTGGGTGGCAATATACTTCATTAATTTTCTTCATGTGTCCGTAGGTTGGAAAAACGCCCGATCTGCCTCCAGGTCGGGCGTTTTATTTTAATGCAGCAAACTTCAAACAAAAACATCCAATACCAACACACCAATTAATCCCATCACCCCAATAATTGTTTCCATCAGCGACCAGGATTTAAAGGTATCTTTTAAACTCAAATTAAAATATTCCTTATACATCCAAAACCCTGAATCATTTACGTGGGAGCACATTAAACTACCAGCACCAATGGCCAACACCATCAGGTTTGGGTCAGCACCGGTCAGCGGAATAATCGGCGCAACAATACCGGCTGCAGTTAGGCCCGCAACAGTAGCAGAACCCAGAGCAATGCGGATAACGGTTGCAATCAACCAGGCCAATATCAAAGGATTGAGTGCAATATTTTCCAGCGAGTGCGCTAACTGCTCGCTCACTCCGCTAACGACCATCACTTGTTTTAATGCACCGGCACCAGCGACAATCAATAAAATAACAGCGATATCTTTAATTGCATCGCTATACACATTCATCACTTTGCCAATGCTCATACCGCGCTTTAACCCCAAAGTCACTGTCGCTATAGCAAGCGCGATCATCAGCACTATCATCGAATTACTTAGAAGTTTTATCAGCGGTGTTTCTGCAAGCGCAGTGGGCAAGGTATAAACAGCAATACTGCTCAGTGCAATTAACAACACCGGCAGCAATGCAGTAATAAAACTATTGGCAACGCCGGGTAATTCACCCTCTGGCAAATCAGTCGGTTTAAAGGTAGCAAGTGGTGTGCTTTGAATGGATTTCAAACGGGAGGAAAAAAGTGGCCCCGCGACAATCATGGTGGGAATGGCGACCATGATTCCATAAAACAATGTGGTGCCCATACTCGCGCCGAACTGTGGAATCAATGCAACAGGTGATGGATGGGGTGGTAGAAAGCCGTGAGTCACAGAGAGCGCGGCGAGCAGCGGAATACCTAAATACACTGCGGGCAATTTGGTTTGGTACATTACTGAAAATACCAGCGGTACTAACAAGACGAATCCGACATTGTAAAACAAGGGTATACCGACGATAAAACCGGTGAGCATCAGTGCCCAGGTAATATATTTTGGCCCGCACCAATTCATTAAACTGCGACTGATTTGTTGCGCAGCGCCCGACTCCGCAACAAGTTTTCCGAACATGGCGCCGAGGCATAAAATAATGGCCAGCGACCCCAACATTGCACCAATCCCCGCTTCAATTGTTGCAGGAATTTTATCGAGTGGAATACCCAGCATTATCGCGGCGGATATGGCCGAAACCAGAAATGCGAGAAATGGATTGAGTTTTAATCCGGTAATGAGCACCACAAGGATCAGGATTGCTATGACGACTGCTGCTATGGCCATGGGTTTTCCTTTTATTTATGCGTTATTTTTTTGTGCTGTACGCTGATAGCTAAATCTGAAGCCTTACTAGAGTTTTCGCGCGCGAAACTTTCGTCCTTTTAACTTTCCATCCGACAACTGTTTTAATGCTGCGCGCGCGATGCTGTGATCCACTGCCACATAAGCAGAAAAATCAAACATATCGATTTTACCGATTTTTTCAAAGGGTAAACCTGCGTCTTTGGTTAAGGCACCGATAATATCACCAGGGCGTAATTTATCTTTTTTGCCACCATCAATATGCAAAGTCACCATGGTGGGGACAGGGAGAGATTTTTTATCGGCTTGTGGCAGAGGCTCCAGAGCAATCGACTGCTTCATATAATCTTCGAGGCGATTGATTTTATGCACTTCTTTCTGCACGACCAAATTTAATGCCAAGCCAGATTCACCAGCACGACCGGTGCGGCCAATGCGATGCACATGCACTTCGCTGTCGCGTGCCAAATCCACATTAATTACTGCATCCAATCCTTTGATATCAATGCCGCGTGCAGCAACATCGGTGGCAATCAATACCGAACAGCTTCTATTGGAAAAACGCACTAATACCTGATCGCGCTCTTTTTGTTCCAAGTCACCATGCAATGCCAACGCATTCACACCCTGGTCACGCAAATAATCCAACAATTCATCGCAAGCGATTTTGGTATTGCAAAATGCGATGGAGGTTTCCGGTTGAAAATGCGCCAGCACGGTTAATACGGCGGGATAGATTTCATCGTCAGCACGCAATTCATAAAAGTGCTGTTCGATATTGGTTTCGGAGTGGATAGATTCCACACTAACCATTTGCGGATCGCGCTGGCAGCGCGTGCTGATTTTTTTTATATCGTCAGGATAGGTAGCAGAAAATAATAACGTTTGGCGATCTGTGTTACAGGCTTCTAATACCTTATCGATATCTTCTGAAAAACCCATCTCTAACATACGATCAGCTTCGTCCAGAACTAACTGATTGACGCTATCGAGTTTTAATGTGCCTTTAGCGATGTGATCGACAATACGCCCCGGCGTTCCGACAACAATGTGCGCTCCACGTTCAAGCGAGCCAATTTGCGGCCCAATTGAAACACCACCACAAAGCGTCAACACTTTTACGTTATGGGTCAAGCGTGCAAGGCGACGAATTTCTTTTGCGACTTGATCAGCAAGCTCACGCGTTGGGCAAAGCACTAACGCCTGTACACCAAAAAAACGCACATTTAATTTTTCCAGCAGCGCAATACCGAAAGCGGCAGTTTTTCCGCTACCGGTTTTTGCCTGGGCAATAATATCTTGTCCTTGCAAAACCAGGGGTAAACTTTTTGCCTGAATGGGTGTCATCTCGTTATACCCGAGTGATTCAAGGTTGGCGAGCATATCGGCGCTGAGCGGTAAAGATGAAAAAGCAGTGGTAGTCACAGGAATCTCTATGGGATAAGTAATTACGTGGATAATGGCGGCAGAATACCAGTAAAATCCCTTCAAGTCGCCCATCGATAAGGGCTAAGCGCACTATTGGATTAGATCATTTTTTATGAATTTACATTACTTATTGAAGCTCGCCGTTACATCGATCCTGCTCACCGGTATTTGCAATATCAGCAATGCGCAGGATGACACCGATAAAAAATGGGAACTTGGATTAGGCATAGGAGCTGTCACCGGTCCTGATTATCGTGGGTCTGATGAGTACCGCAGTTTTATCAGCCCGATCCCCTATGTTGTCTATCGCGGAAAAATAATTCGCTCGGATCGAGAGGGTATTCGCGGAAATTTTTTACGCACCGATCAATACGAATTTACTTTTAGCGCCAGTGCGGCCATTACTCCCGATACCGACAAAAATGAACTGCGTGAAGATATGCCGGAATTAGGCTCCACTCTGGAGCTTGGGCCATCGTTTAATATCAATTTAACAGGCGCTGATTTTTCACACGGCTGGCATTTACAAATCCCTTGGCGAGCGGTGTTTGCCATAGATGCAGATGAATCAGGTTATATCGGCTCCGCCTTTCAACCGCAATTTGTTTATCGCACCCGGCTTAGTGATTGGACATTTACTTATCGCGCAGGCGTGATGTTTGCGAGCGATGACTATCACGATTATTACTACAATGTAAAACAAGAGTATGTGACTGAAGCGCGCCGTTATTTTGATGCCGATGGAGGCTATAGCGGTTGGAATAATCAAATGGCATTGAGCCGCAGCTTTAATCACAGCGGGATTAAAACCCGGCTTGCATTATTTATTCGCTACGACAATATCAGCGGAACCGATTTTAATAAAAGCTCGCTGGTGTCGACTGATCACTCTTATCGCGGCGGCTTTGCGTTTATTTGGGTAATTAAATGATGACACTCGCCGTGTTTTGTAAGCGGTGTAATTTTTTATACGCGCCGCAACAGGCCGAGGGTTTTTATCAACGGCATAGCCTCGAATAAACCCGAAGCCTGAGCCAACTTCCAAATTTCAAACGGCGGACGACCGCCATCGGCGGGATTGGGAAATACATCGTGAATCGCGAGCCACCCACCACGCACTACGTGCGGCGCCCAAGCGCGGTAATCGGTTAACGCAGCCTCCATACTATGGCCACCATCAATAAACACCATACTTAAAGGTGTAGCCCAATAACGCGCAGCTAGTTGTGATGGAGCAACAATGGGCACCACCGTATTTTCAAGCTGCGCACGCGCAAGCGTATGGCGAAATTCACGGAAGCTATCCATTTTGCCAAATTGCGCATCATAGAGCGCAGGGTCGTGATACTCCTCGCCCAATTGATGCTCTTCCGAGCCGCGATGATGATCAACTGCAAATAAAACACTATTGGCTTTTTTGCAGGCACTGCCGAGATAAACAGTGGATTTACCACAGTAACTGCCAATTTCCAAACAGGGACCGAGTGCGGCTACCGCGAGCGCCTGCTCGTATAAAACAGCACCCTCTTCGCCATCCAAAAAACCTTTTACTGAATTTATATCAATTGGCAGCATTGTTATTCTCGCTCATAATCACTGCATTTATTCTAACAGACATGCACTCGCAACAAACATCTTCACCTATTTAACAAGCGAATTCGCCTTATGCGCCGCAGCAGCACACCCTACCCGGTCAAACGACTCTATAAAATTATCAACCAATGGTATGTGAAGCGTTTTATTGCACCGCAATTTGATAGCTTGGGTAGCGTTCCTGAAATTGCACACCCGCGCAGCCTGGTCATTTTTGGCCGCAATATTCATTTGGGAAAATATGCGCAAATTATTTGCGCGAGCGATAACTGTGTGCGCTTTACCAGTTGGCCAAGTAAACAAGCCGATGCGGAAATTGTTATTGGCGATTACTGTTTGATTTCACCGGGCGTGCGCATCTCAGCTGCAAAATCAATTCGTATTGGCGATAACTGTATGTTCGCGGCCAATGTCACTATTAGCGATAGCGATTGGCACGGCATTTACAACCGCATCCGCCCATTTCGCTGCACCAAATCTGTGGTGATTGAAAATAATGTATGGCTGGGTGAGCGAGTTATCGTCAACAAAGGCGTAACCATTGGCGAGAACTCAGTGGTGGGGGCAGGATCGGTAGTGACCAAAAACATTCCTGCAAATTCAGTAGCGGCAGGTAATCCAGCGCGCATTATTAAAACGATTAATCCCAAGCGCAGAATGCTCAAACGAGAATTATTGTTTAACAATGCGGAGCATTATTTTTATAATCAGGATCAGCTGGATAAATTTATGCTGGGCAATAACGGTTGGCTGAATTGGTTACGAAGCCTACTTTCACCCAACCGCAATGACTAAGCCAATAAAGTGCTGGCAAACACTGTGCGCCGCTTACTCAAAACGGCAATCTTTCAACACCAGCTTACTCGGACTGCCCTGCCAATAATGGGAAACCGTGCCGGTTAATTTGGCGAATTCACCTTCCTGTAATTTTGCTGCTCTGGCGCGAGCCTCTGGCGCCATACGACAAACAATCGGCGGCCAGAAAGTAGATTCATCCGCGTCGAGCGTTTGAAGGATGCCGTTCCTGTCAATGGTAACTTTATACCAGAGTTCAATGGTGCCTTCGTTTTCAAGTGGTGAACCTATAGTCCCATCCAAAAGATAACGTTTACCCTTGTAATGCGCGGTGATCATTTCTGCGGTTTTACGTTTTGACAATCGGTAAATATCTTTTGCTAACCAGCGAGGCTGAATCTCAACTATGGGTTCTGGTACGATCGCCGCTCTCGCAGCGGCCGCTATAGCATCTCCTTCAGCTCCGGTTTTAATTCTGGCCACCATGCCACACATACCGGCTCGAATATCTTCCGGTTTTGCCACGGTGCGCCGATTCAGTTTTGTGCGAATGCTGACATCCGCAGCTGTACCCTTGTTAACCGCTGTGAGATAGATCAAAAATGGATGGCGCCCATTTTTCTGTTCGATGGTGAGGGTACCTTGGGACCCAGTTGATTCCTCACCCAATACATTAAAACCATCTGCTAACGCAATCGCGCGCAACTGTCCCAGCGCACTAGCCGAACCAAGATCGTTAATGGTAGTGGACGTTGAGAACTCGGCACCGTTGCGAGGATCACCTTCGGCAACGAAGTTTTTTTCACAGGTATTCGCGCTTAACTGCGCGGCAGTTGCCAACAATATTATTGATGTTATAAACGGGATAACTTTCATTGAGATTTCCTTTATCAATTAAACCCTGGTACACACAGGCATGACTATTAACTCTAAACAGAGCTGGATTACCAATCTGTAAAAAAGTGTAGCTCGCCTTAATCGACTCCAATAGCTGTTTATCCTTTTAGCCTGTGGAGGTGGGCGACTAACCCAAGGCAACACGCAACAAAGCGGCAACAGAAATACCATCGGTAATCTCACCGCGCTTTACCATTTCAATGGCATCAATAAGCGGCAACTTTTTAACTTCAATATCTTCAGTGACCTCAAGCTGTTGTTGCCCGGGAAATAAATCCCGCGCAACAAACACTACACAAAATTCATCAGTGACTGAATTGGATAAATGCATGGTCATTAACTGCTGCCAATTATGGGCCTGCAGGCCAACCTCTTCTTCCAGTTCACGCTGCGCAGCATGTAACGGGCTTTCGCCTTGCGGACAGCCGCCTTCCGGAATTTCCCAGGTAAATTGATTGAGGGTATAGCGGCTTTGTTTTACCAGCCAGGTATTGCCCTCATCATCAATTGGCACTACACCGATTGCGGTATTTTTAAAATGCACAACACCGTAGATACCATCGGTACCTTTAGGGGTTATGACTTCTTCGTGGGAAACTTTTAGCCAGGGATTTTCGTAAACAATTGACGAGGTTTTTGTTTTCCATCCACCGACTTTTTCTCTGGGGAACTTTTCTGTCATGTGCAATCCGGAGTTGAAAATCAGTGAACGCGATGCGGGTCGAGTTCGACCTGGGTAATGCGAGAGCCAAGCATAATCACGCGACCAAAATAGCGATCTGCACCTGACACCGTGAACTCAAAATAAAATGCGCGCCAGAGCGATAACTTTCCCAGTTCATTGCGTTTGAACCACAGGCGCCGCAGATAGACGTTTTCATCCAGCAACTGCACTTGCATTTCTTCGCAGCGCTTTTGCGCTGCATGATAAGCGCGATCTTTAACGAGCAGCGCACCGCGCCAGTAATAAATAAAAATCGCTATGCAGGTGAGCCAAATAATGGATTGCAGATCAAACATGGAGGAAAAGCCAACAGCGAGGGCAACAAAAACCCAACGCTCATAAAGAGTGGAAGAGAATAGCGAATGAGAAGACAACAAGCCCCTAAAACAGCAAAGGGCGATTGATTGCTCAATCACCCTTTTCGGAACTCACTCAACTTAGAGTGGAGTTACGTTTTCTGCTTGCGGACCCTTTTGACCTTGGGTTACTTCGAAAGTCACTTTCTGACCTTCTTTCAAGGTTTTACGGCCATTGCCGTTGATTGCACGGAAGTGTACAAATACATCTGCACCACCTTCACGCTCAATAAAACCATAACCCTTGTCATCGTTGAACCATTTAACAACACCAGAGACTAGATCTGACATAGCTTCCTCATCTTGCATCTAAAACGTCAGCGTAGCTGACCGAACAAAAAAACCGACTTTACTAAAAGCCAGAGTGAAATAGCTTGAAATAAAGCTATTGCTCAGGTCGTGGTACGTCCAAGTGTCTTCAGCAAGCGGTTGTCTTACAAAAGTCTAGTCTTGGGGCGGATCTCAATCTGTAGCAGTTCAAAATTAAAACACTAAGCCTTATCGAGTCAAGCAGTTATCTATGAAATTAGTGATTATCGACACTTTTTGTAATGCTGTGTAAGAGGCACACAATTAATCGGGCATTTTTCGGCTGTCATCGCTTTGCTTGCCATTATTTTGTGCAGATTTTGCAGTCGCTTTACCCAAGGTTTCGTGCAAAAACAGTGCAAGCGGAATTAAAGTAAACCCAAGAATCATCACGTGGCGCTTAATGCTTTGAAATTCGTAACCTTGCTTTGCTAATTGATAACATGCCAGCGCCCAGGCAGCCGCCGCAAAATATCCCCAGCGCTGCTGTTTAAAAACGCCCCAGGCAATTGTTGCAGTGACGCAGGCTAAAAATAATCCGTAGATATTAAGAAATGAAATAAAACCGGCAATGGATGCAACTAAAATAATTAATAGGAGGCTATTTAATACGTTTGCAACAATCAGTAGTTTTGACATAAATACTTCTTTAAAAATGTTACTTTTCTACACCAACTAATCTGAACTGGATTTACCTTTACCGCGCCAGTCCTGATATTTTTTATGTACGCCGCGCGTAAATGCCTGCGAGTAGTCCTCAAGAAAGTCTACCCCCACGAGCACCAGAATAACCACCAGTGATAATTTGATCGCCACCATGTTGTAGCCTATCGCAATTACAACGCCAATAGACGCCAACATCCAGATGGTAGCCGCCGATGTAACGCCCAGCACAAAACCATCGCGCGCCAGCATTACCCCTGCACCGAGAAAGCCAATACCGGTAATTACCTGCCCGATAATGCGCGAGGGATCTGTGACCACTTTTTCCGGACCCGCCATGTGGGCCGAAACATACAGCGATGCCGCGATAAAAATATAAGTGCCTAGCGTGATCAGGGAAGAGGTGCGGATTCCCACCGGCTTGCCGCGTAACTGGCGCTCAATACCGATAATGCTCCCGCACAACAGCGAGGTTCCAATCGCATGCCAATCAAAGGGCGTGACTGACAGTATCGCCTCTACATCCATAGACTCACCTCTAGCGCCGACTCAAGAAACACCCAGTGCAGTATTGATAATGATTTTTTTAATTGCTGATACAGAGTTTAGTTGGCGCATGCCAGTATTGCGCAACCAATTTACGGCCAGAGTGCGATTGCCAAACAAACGCTTGAAGCCCTCCATTGCCGACATCATGCCCAGATTACTGGCGAGACGCTGGCGCTGGTAACGGCGCAGGATTGAATAGTCCGCAAGCGGAATAGCGCGCGTGAGGGCTCGTTCGATTTCTTGCGCAAGCGCGATCACGTCGAGCAAACCTAAATTGACACCCTGCCCTGCGAGCGGATGAATGTTGTGTGCCGCATCGCCAACCAATGCGATACCGGGCTGGATATAACTAGTAGCATGACGCTGGCGCAAAGGGATTGCATAGCGTTTATCGCAAGCGATAACGCGACCAAGGCGCGCCTCAAATGCGGAGGTTAAACGCGCACAGAAATCTTCATCATTCAACGCTATTAATTCTGAGGCCAAATCATCTTCTGCTGACCAGACGATCGAACAACTATGTGCATCGCCATTATGTTGCAGCGGTAAAAATGCCAGCGGCCCGGTGTGCATAAAGCGTTGCCACGCGGTAAATTCGTGCGGCCGCTCAGTGCGTACCGTAGTGATAATCGCCTGCTGGCCATACTCCCACTCGCGCGTAGAAAATTCTGTAAGTTCGCGTACTTTAGATTGCGCTCCATCGGCGGCAATTAATAGCGGAGCTGTAATTTCGTTACCGTTGGATAATTGCACACGCACGCGAGGAAACTCGGCTTGTGCAGGAATAACTTGCGCAACGGCAACCGGTTGGATCAGGAAAATATTGTTATGCTGCGCCATACGCACACGCAATTGATTGACGATCACCGAGTTTTCGATGATATGCCCGAGATGGCTTTGATGTACCTCGGCACAATCAAACTCAATCGCAGCGGTGCCTTCACCGTCCCAGACTTTCATTTCGCGATAGGCACAGACACGTTGCGCGACTATGTCATCCCAGCAGCCGATATCTGCTAATAATTTTTGCGATGCATGCGTAAGTGCAACTACACGCGGATCAAAATGATCGCCGCTAAAATGTTGTACATCACTGCCAGCTTCGATTACGGCAATACGCAAGTTCTGAGCTGCATCAGTTTGTGCAATCGTACAGGCGAGCGACGCACCAACCAAACCGGCACCGACAATAATTACATCAAACTCTGAATTATTTGCCGACTCGTCGTCACTCCCGCGCAAGCAAGAATCAATAATTTCTTCATCGCCGACTGATGCAGAATTCACTTCATCCAACTTCCAACGAAATTGGCGACCAGCAGTACCCATGGTCTGCGCGATAAATTGGTTTTTAATGAGAGGAATAGATTCGAGGCTTAATAAGCCTAGATGACGCATGGCGATCAGAGGCAACTGATCGCTGGAAAACAGCCGCACTAATTTATCGCTAAATTCAATCGTAATTTGCTGATCAAGCGATTGCTTGTGGAGATAGGATTGCAATACCGTCAAATCGCCGGGTGATTTCTTTTCCGCAATTGCCTCGCGCAGGGTTTCTACCAAACAGACGCAATCGCGCAACGCGAGATTAAACCCCTGCCCCGCCACCGGATGTAAAAAATGTGCAGCGTTGCCGAGCAACACCAAATGCGAACGAATTTGCTCTTCAGCCAACACCAGCTGCAATGGATAGGAAAAACGTTTGGCAACACGATTAAACCGCCCCACACGAAAACCAAATCGCTCCTGCAACTGTATAAGAAAATCGGCATCATTTAGTGCCAGAATTTGATCGGCTTGCGCCGCAGGTAAAGTCCAAACTAATGCAGATTGCTGTGCACTATTGGATTCACCTAAGGGCAAAAGCGCAACTGGGCCATCGGCTGTAAAACGCTCGTAAGCAACGCCATGATGTGGCTCGGAAAATTCGACATTGGTAATGATAGCGGTTTGACCATAAGCGCGCACTTGCGTACCTATGCCGAGCGATTTACGCAAGGGTGAATCGCCACCATCGGCGATCACAGCAAGTGATGTTTTTATTAAGAATTCTTGCGCGTTAGTTTTAACATTCAACAATGCACAATCTTGTTGTGGGGTTAACGCAGTTACTGTAGATGAAGCAAAACATTGAATATTATGTTGTGCTTGTACATGTTCGAGCAGAACCTTTCCCAACCAGGCATTTTCAACCACATAACCTACAGCATCGAGATTATTTTCTTTTGCATCGATCACACCGCCCAGAAAATGCCCACGATCAGATACATGCACTTGCGCAATAGGCGTTATGTGTTGCTGCAATAAATCCCACAAACCCAACTCGCGCAAAATCGCAACAGTGCCGTATGCGAGCGCTGTCGAGCGCGCGTCAAAACTCGGTTGGAAATGCATTTCATCCGCACGCGCGAACGCCTGCGCTTCAATCAACGCAATACGCAATTGTGGTTGACTGGCAGAAAGCAAACTGGCGAGACTAGCGCCCACCATGCCGCCTCCAATAATGACGATATCAAAAGTATCTTTTTGGATTACAACGTTCATTGCCGATCCTTATAACCTGCCACACACACAGCGCTCTCAACTAAAGGCGCGGTAATTAACTGGCGCACTGTTACCATATTTTTATAATCACAGGTTGCGACTAGCCCATTTACCAAATTGGCATCAGCGAGTCTGGCAACCTGAACATCAATTCCCTTTTGTTTTTCAAGCTGAGCATAGAACTTGAGTTCCGGATTGTAGTCAGTGAAGCCTGCTGTATTGTCCGCCCCGTCATCGAGAACAATTATGCGATTGGACATTCGCCCAGCGGTGTGCAAATGATTAAATAGAATACCGTATTGACTGATATGGGTTTTATCTTTTGATTTTGCGGGCAAACTTATTGCATTCCTAAAAACAGAAATAATCACAGGTAAAGCAATAAACATAACAAGAAATGCTCGCCAGTAATTAATAGGAACTTGCATACCTTTTTTTATAGCGTCAACCAAAGCGATAGCGGCAGCTATGCACAGTAAAGGAATCACCGGAATTAGATACCAATGAAGCTGCGTTTTGGCGGTGGTAAGTAGAATTAAAATTCCTGCGCCCGATAAAAAGGTTATCTGCGCAAGACGTTTGCGCGCGACATCCGCGCCCAACAGTGAATAACCAAGTAACAATAAAAACAAGCACCCGGGTACCCACTGCTTAAGCAGTTCACGCAGATAAAACCAGGTACCTTTGTAGTGTGATTCATTCGTTTCGCTGTAGCGGCCACCCAGCTCATTCATCCACACTGCCTGCAAATAACCTGCATCGTAGCTTTCACGAACGATGTAATAACTTGCGCAAATTAAGCAGGAAAATATTGCTACTAACCACCAGCGCCAATCATTAATAACATTTAGCACCTGACCAGTTAGGAGTAAAAATAAACACAGGCCTACTACACCAAAAAAGCCTGCTGGACCTTTGGTCATCACCGCCAATACCAGAAAAATTCCCGTGCTCAACATCCAGACTATTTTTTGTCGCCCTGATTGTGCCAACGCTTGCCAAACGCTCAGCACATACCCTGTCGTAAATAACGCGAGAAGTGTATCAAAGTCACCTGTGTGAGCACCGTGAATGCCCGTGTAACCCTTGGAGCTTAGCAAGAGCGCTGCAGCGATTAGCGCAGCCAATCTATCGCGTAAACCAAAACGTACAGCGGCCCAAACCATAATCAGAGTTGCAGCGGCGGCCAATGCGGAGGGCAGGCGCAAAGCCAATAAGGGCGGCAAATCCAGTTTCATTAAGCCGGCAATCAGCCAAATTAGTAGCGGCGGTTTGGTATTCCAATGATCAGGAACGCCTTCGTAGGTTGGCACAAGCCAACCGGAGCCGAGCGCCATTTCCAACGCGTTATTTGCATTGCGGCTTTCATCCCAATACTGCATGGGTAGGCCTTGATAATTCCAAAGTAATGCAATTAGTGCCGAAATGACTAATCCGCCGATACAAAATGCATCAACTAACCAGGGAGCAGCTCTCCATGTATTTACTTGATAAAAATCTGCATTACTATCAAGCGCCCGCATAAGTCCCTGCCATCAAGGCTTCGATTTCCACAACAGTTTTTGGTACGTCTTTAGTAAGCACTTCGTTGCCGTCTTTGGTGATAACCACATCGTCTTCGATGCGGATGCCAATGCCGCGCCATTTTTTGGCGACGCGCTCATTGTCGGGAGCAACATAAATACCCGGTTCAACAGTCATCACCATACCCGGTTCGAGCACACGCCATTCACCACCGACTTTATAATCGCCGACATCGTGCACGTCCATTCCCAGCCAGTGACCGGCGCGATGCATATAAAATTCTTTGTAAGCTTCACTTTTAATTAATTCGCTTACGTCACCTTCAAGCAAACCAATTTTTACCAAACCTTCAGTGATGACGCGCACTGTGGCTTCGTGAGGATCATTCCAATGCTTACCTGGCTTACATTCAGCGATGGCTTCGAGCTGGGCTTGCAAACAAATTTCGTAGAGGGCTTTTTGTTCAGGAGAAAATTTTCCGCTGACGGGAAAGGTGCGGGTGATGTCAGCGGCGTAATAATCCAGTTCGCATCCCGCATCGATCAACACCAGATCACCATTTTTGAGCGGCGCAGAATTTTCGATGTAATGCAAAATGCAGCCATTTTTTCCGCCGCCAACAATCGTGTTATACGCGGGAAAACGCGCGCCGCTCATTTGGAATTCATGCAGGATTTCGGCTTCGAGTTGGTATTCCATCACGCCCGCTTTACTCGCTTTCATGGCGCGCACATGAGCGCGCGCAGAAATTTCGCCGGCTTCTTTCATCACACGCAATTCAGCGGCGCTTTTAAATAAACGCATATCATTTAAAAAATGACTTAAATCCAAAAACTCGCCGGGTGGGGTTGCACCTGAGCGCACTTTGGCGCGGATGGTGTTGACCCAGTCCATCACATGTTTATCGAATTCGCTGTCTTTACCCATGGAGTAATAAACGCGCTGTTTGCCCTCAAGCAAGCCCGGTAAAATTTCATCGATATCGTCGATAGGAAATGCATCGTCGGCTTCAAATTCACTGCACGCACCTTCGGGGCCAGCGCGATAACCGTCCCAAATTTCGCGTTCGCGGTTGCGCTCGCGCACAAACAAAACATATTCGCCATGTTCGCGGCCAGGGATTAACACCAGCACCGCTTTGGGTTCTTCAAAACCTGACAGATATAAAAAGTCGCTGTCCTGACGGTAGTGATATTCGGTGTCGCGGCTGCGCGGACGCTCAGGCGCGGCGGGAACTATGGCGATGGAGTTGGGCTCCATGTGCGCCATCAAAGTTTTGCGGCGGCGGGCAAATTCAGTTTTGGAAATTCTCATAGAGGCACTCGCAAACAATTAATGCAATTGATTCGACGCTGGCGCCATGCTTGCAGGATTTACACCTTCAGCATGTTCGGCAGAAAATTCAAAATAGAGTGAGTTGACAACGACGCGGACATATTCGGTGACTTCCATGTAATCCGCCTCTGCGCTGGGTTCATCCTCTTCATCATCGGCCTGGATTTGTACGATGTTCGCCAGGTCCTGGAGCATTTCTTCAAATTCTTCGTTGATCACACGTTTGCCCTGGTGATCAACACTGCCGAATCCTGTGAGGAACCCGTGACACCATTCGCTTAGGGCGCGCACGCGATCATTGAGCGTGTTGTCATCGTCCGGCAGCATGAGTTTCAAACTGAATTGGCCGCGCAATTGATCGCAGGTGGTGTGATACAAACGGCTTAGAGCGATGCGCACTTGCTCGTCGGGGGCGGCGATAAAATCGAGGAATTCGACCGCCTCCAACAACCAGTTGATTTCGCTCAGGGTCGCACCGCCCGATAATTTCCCGCACAACAAACCGTGCAGTTCGGAGGGGCTATTGAGGGTGCCGAGGGGCGCCAACAGGTTGGCCAGATCGTCAAAATTCAGGGGAGTGAGCAGTTGTTCGGGGGAAGTTGTATCGGTCATAGAGGCCTCTCATCGCAGTGGATGAATGCTATCACGATTGGCTTGGGTGACTCTGCAAACTTTTTATATAGCGATTTATAAGGTTGAGGCGGTTCAAGTAAAACCTGTTTGTTTATCATTTGATAACAACCAACTTCTCGAATTCACATTAACTTGGGCTGCGCGATTGACCACCCGTCGAGTGCGCAATATAGTGGGCGACCCGCGCTATTTATTGGTTATTTATTATCATGTCTGACGATCTGTTACTCGCCCTCGAAACCAAGCTGGATAAGCTGATCCTGCTGTGCAATCGCCTGCAGCAAGAAAACGCCGAACTGAAAACCCGCGAAAGCGAGTGGCAGCGCGAGCGGGTACGCCTGATCGAGAAGAATGAATTGGCGCGCAGCCGCGTAGAAGCCATGATCACCCATTTACGTAATTTGGACGCTGAGTAATCGAGGCATCAATGAGCAACGAAACTGTTTTTGTAAAAATCCTCGATAAAGAATACCAGGTCGCCTGCCCGCGCGAAGAGCGCCAGGCCTTGGTGGAGTCGGCGCAATTACTTGACGAGCGCATGAAGGCGATCCGCGGTACCGGCGCCGTCATCGGCCTTGAGCGCATTGCGGTAATGGCTGCGCTCAACCTGAGCCATGAATTGTTGCAAGCGAAAACTAGCAGCGCAGGCACTGGAGGATCAGCCAACCACAGTGATTTGCTGCGTCTGAATGAAAAACTGGATCGCAGTTTGGCCAATCTGGTTTAAAAGCGAGCACAAGCGCAAATTGCACCTTTTTACCAGCCCCGTTTAAGACGATTAACAGCTAACCGGTTAACTAAGCCAAGCATAATTTCATTTGCGGAAGGCCAGTGACCTTGGGTTATACTGGCGCCACGCCCTGGAATGTTTGCAAACCGACAAGTCCTTGAGCCGATTTCCACAAAACTGGTGGTGTCTCGTTGTGTTTGGTGTGCATGTCCGCCTGACGGAAAGCCTTAAAAACCACAGGTGCTACCTCCTTGAACCTATGGGTTCAAGGCCAGCTTGGTTGCGGCATTTCGGGGTCTCTTAACTCACTTCTGTGTTTTTTTTAAGGCTATTTATGGCCGATTCGTTTGATTCCCAATACGACCAACCACTCAATCATCTCGCACTGACCAAAAAGCAACTGCGCAATGAATTGCGTGCGCGCCGCCATGCCCTTAATCCCACCCAACAACTGCAGGCATCGATGTTCCTGCTACGCCATTTGATGAAGCTGCCGCAATTTATGCGCGCGCGCAATGTTGCTCTGTATATGGCAAATGATGGTGAAATCGACCCTGAGCCGATTATCCGGCAGCTGTGGAAAATGGAAAAGCATTGCTTTTTACCGGTGCTGCGACCGGACAAGCGCAAGGATTTGTGGTTTGTGGAATACACACCCGATGCCCCACTCACCAAAAATCGCTTTGGTATTCCTGAGCCGGACTTCCGCTCACAGCACAGAATGTCGGCGCAATTGCTAGATGTAGTCTTGATGCCGCTAGTTGGATTTGATCGGACAGGAGCGAGGTTGGGAATGGGAGGCGGTTTTTACGATGCGACCTTCGCCTTCAAACAAAAAAAACTGACAGGGAAACCGGTGCTGATTGGTTTGGCGCACGCTTGCCAGCAAGTCGATGCACTTGCCACTGATACTTGGGATATACCGCTGTTTGCGATTGCAACCGATAAAGAAATTATCCTGACGCAAACCTAATATTGTCTCCATCGCATCCCGCCGAAAATCTCACTCCACAAAAAACAACTCCCGCCGAAGCGGGAGTTGTTGTCGAAAATTCCGTTTACTCGCCTGTTACTACTCAGAGGTGGATTCTACGGCGGCCTCTGCAAATGACACTAACGCGCCTATATCCAACAGGGTTACACATACTCCCAAGCAAAACAAAAAAATTACAACGGAGAGAACATCGACTTTCATGGTTGTAACCTTGCGCAACATTATTTTTGAAAAAAACAACAGCCCTTACGTCAACCACAAAACAGCCCGAGGCTGTGACGTGAATAAATAATAGGCAAGGAATGGTAATAATGAAACACGAGCGATGGATAAAATCGCAAAAAGCAGCACAATATCGCAAAAATAATGCGTTTTTCCCGAGGTTTTTAGCGTTTTCCAGCAGCCGCGGTTAAAAAAGACTGGAAAAGAAGGGTTTTTACGCTGTGATGAGTGAAGCCGTAGCGCGTCCTTGCGCTGGCTGGTGTTAATTACCTTGCTTCGTTTCAGCGGTTGTTACACGGCTAGTCCCCTCGCCCAAGCGGGTGCGTAACAAGACTTCAGATTTACTCACGGCGTGCTCATCCGTGTATGCATTCCAGCTTAAGCCGTTGTCGATGCTGAACTCAATTGCCAAACCAGGCAGCGCCGTATTCGCCAACAATTTGCCGTCGTCCACTACACCACCAGGTGGTGGCAGATAAAAATCGCCCCCCAACGCAGCCAGCTTCGGCAATTCTTTTACGCTTAATTGCACCGCGAATGCAGCCCAATCAGCAGTGCGTGCAGCGGCATCCGGTCTATCACCTTCCCATGGGGCCTTGTGCCAGGCGCGCTCGGCGAGTGGAATCAAACGCGGATAAATCATCTGCTCCATCTGCGCACCGGTGCGGATAGTTTCAGTCCACACCTGCCCTTGCATACCGCGCAAATTCTCCGGTTTTTCCAGTGCGGGCATAGCGCGGCCTACCAGCGCTTCGAGATTTTCAATCGGCGCGCCGTTGCGGGCTTTATCGGCATTGGCGTAGAGGTTATCCGGCATAAAACCAAATACTTTTGCAGTATCTGTGTAGCGCGCTGCCCAATAATAGCCGCGCTCTTCCGGATTCACTTCATGGGGATGATCGAAATACAAATGGGTCGCGGGCGATAAAATCGGTTCATAACCCGCATTCGCCAAACGATAGGCGCGGTCAGCAACACCCCACTCCCAGATATTATCCCAGGCATTGGCGAGCACATGTTTGTTGGCAAATTGGCTGCGATTAAAGGTGTTGACCGGGTCATACATCAAACCATCTTCCCAACCCGCCAAATCCAAACCGCGCGCCGATGTGATCGCAGAAACTTTGCTAACAAAGTAAGGCTTCAAATCGGCCGGGCCAGCAACACCCTGTTCACCTTTGGCAAAGAGTGCGTTACAGGCAGGTGATGCAGTCCAGGAACCTGCGCCCACTTCATCGCCGCCCATATGGAAAGTGACGAGCTTGGTGCCCGCTTTGCGATACATCTGCTGTAATTCATAAATGACTTTATCGACAAACGCGTAGGTCGATGGCAGGCAGACGTTGATCGAGTTGTCGGTGTAACTTTGCACGGTGATGTATTGGGATTTATCCAATGGGTCGGATAACAAATACTGTTCAGCTTCGGCTTTTTTACCGGCCTTCAGCAATTTTTTGTAGCGCGCTTCCATGGACTTCACCGCTGCGCGCGCGTGGCCGGGCATATCGATTTCAGGCACCACTTCGATATGGCGGGCGCTGGCGAATTTTATAATTTCAATAAAATCGGCCGTAGTGTAATAACCATTACCCGAACCGGATGCGTGCGGACCTGTACCCAATTGGGTCAGTAAACAAGTCTGCTCCGTCAGATCAAAACAGCGCTTGGCACCTATGTCTGTCAGCTCCGGCAGGCCAGGAATTTCCAAGCGCCAGCCCTCATCCTCTGTTAAATGCAAATGCAATTTATTGAGTTTGTAACGCGCCATCTGCTCGATCAAACGCAGTGTTACATCCTTGCCATGAAAGTTGCGCCCCATGTCATATTGCATGCCGCGCCAGCTGTAACGCGGTGCATCCTTCGCACTCAATAGCGGCAGTGCATGGCTGCTCGCTGCTTGCGCGGGCAGCAAACTCAACACGCTTTGGATGCCGTAGAAAGCACCGGCGTTATCGCTGCCGATGATGGTAATTTTGTCGGCGGCGATATCAAGTGTGTATGCTTCGGCTGTTGCATTTGCGCTATCAACTTTCAACTCAATCACTTTGCCTGTTGCTGCGACATGGTCAGCAGCAGAGGTCAGTGTTACACCAGCTGTTTTTAATTGATCGGCAAAATAGTTTGCCTCGCTGGTTAAACGCCCGGCGTAGCGAATTTGCCAACTGCTATCAAGTGTCGCTGTGCCTTTGCGATATTTCACATCGGCCGGTGTAGGGATAATTTTGGGGCTGGCATCGAGCTTGGCGGCCGCTTGGTTAACGGCAAGATTATCCTGATAGCGGGTGGCCGCAGTGGCGATGGGATAGAGGTCGGGCGAGAAGCGCTGCAACTGTTCAGCTTTGGTAAAAGGCTCGACAAATTCTTTCAGGTTTTCAGTATCGGTATTGGCGAACACCACCGCATCCGCCCCCTGCTGGGCGATAAATGCACGCGGCATAAAATCGGTATAACTCACCATATGCGCACTGGCGGTATAGGGCACTGACAAGCTTGCGCCCACAGCGAGGCCTTTAAACCCGACTGTCGGTGCCAACTCGTGCAGGTCACCTTGCACATGGCGCAGGCTCAAACCGTCTATTAACGTCGAGTCCAATTTGCGCACGGAATGAAAATAAATCCTCCACTCACCCTGCCCCGCAGGCAAGGCTGTTCCAGAGTCATTGGTCAGCGTCAATTTCGCTTGCGGCTTGGCCGCCAGATTGTTCACCACGCCAAAACGCAGCTGGGCCTTGCCCGCAAATTCATTGAGTTGTTGTTGGCTGAGGTTAGCGGCGAAGACGCCCTGGGCAAGCCCCAGCGCGAGCGTCAATGCGCCCAACCGCGCAGCTATGTGTTGACCTGCAGATTTCATTATGGAACTCCTGCCTCTATTTAGTTGATTGATTTGGCATGTGGATTTTTCTGACAACGTTGTCCAGATTACACCAAAATCACCGGCACGCCAGTGCCTGAACATAAATTAACCCTTCGGACGAATGGGTTAAGGATAGATGTGGATAGGCAAAATGCTTCAGGACCAAAACAACAAAGGGCGCCGAAGCGCCCTTTTTATCGAACAAGTAATAACAAAGCCGTAACCGGGATCAACCCAGAAAGAACTTGGCGGCTTCGTTTTTGGTTTCATCCCAATAGGGATAATTCAGGTCATTCAAAAACGCTTGCAGGTCGGCATATTCTTTTTTCGGCACTTGCATGCCGACCAGCACGCGCGCCGACGCCGAGCCGTGGTTGCGATAGTGGAACAGGGAGATATTCCAGCGACCGGCAACTTTATTGAGGAACGTCATGAGCGCACCCGGACGCTCGGGGAACTCAAAGCGGTAGAGCACTTCATCGGTAATTTGCGGAGCGTGGCCGCCCACCAAATGGCGGATATGCAATTTCGCCAGCTCGTTCTCGGTCATATCCACGAGGTCATAACCCTGTGAATGCAACCCACTGACCAGATCCGCGCGATCATTGCCACCTGCTGCCACTTGCACGCCAACAAAAATCTTGGCGTCTTTGGCATCGGCATAGCGATAGTTAAATTCGGTGATATTGCGCTTGCCTAAGGCTTTGCAGAATTCCTTGTAGGCACCAGGGCGCTCGGGAATGGTTACCGCCAGAATCGCTTCGCGCTGCTCGCCGATTTCCGTGCGCTCGCTAATGTAGTGCAGGCGATCAAAGTTGATGTTGGCACCACAGTCAATCGCGATCAGGGTTTGGCCGGTGATGCCGTGTTCCGCCACGTATTTTTTCAGCCCCGCGATACCCGTTGCGCCTGCTGGCTCGGCAATCGAGCGGGTATCTTCAAAAATATCTTTGATGCCCGCGCAAATTTCGTCGTTAGTCACGGTGATGCATTCATCGACCGTTTTACGCAGCACGCGGAAAGTCTCCTCGCCGATTTGCGCCACTGCGATGCCGTCGGCAAAGATACCCACTTGCGGCAGTACCACGCGCTTTTTCTTTTCCAGTGCCGCTTTCAAGCAGGCAGACTCTTCCGATTCCACCGCGATGATCTTGATCTCGGGGCGAACATATTTCAAATAAGCGGAAATACCAGCCGCCAAGCCGCCACCGCCGACTGCGATAAAAATCGCGTCGATTTTGCCGGGATACTGGCGCAGGATTTCCATCGCAATCGTGCCCTGTCCTGCGATCACATCCGGATCATCAAAAGGGTGCACATAGGTAAGCCCTTTTTCTTCCACCAGCTTTTTGGCGTGGGCAGAGGCTTCGTCGTAGCTATCGCCATGCAACACCACTTTGGCACCGCGCGCTTTTACTGCATCGACTTTAATCGCGGGCGTCGTGCGCGGCATTACGATAGTGGCTTTGATCCCCAAATGCTGGGAGCCAAGTGCAACACCCTGCGCGTGGTTACCGGCAGAGGCGCAAATCACACCGCGGTTGCGCTCGTCTTCAGTCAGCTGCAACAGCTTGTTGTAGGCACCGCGCAATTTGAACGAGAACACCGGTTGCAAGTCTTCGCGCTTAAGCAGGACTTTATTGCCAGTGCGCGCAGAGAGCAGACGCGCTTCGTCGAGCGGGGTTTCCACCGCGAGATCGTAGATACGGGCATTGAGGATACGTTTTATGTAAGTTTCAGGCATGGGAGTTCTGGCATTCGCGAGTGAGGTGGACTGTTTAGTCAATGAATGAAAAAGTCGCCGCAGTGTAAACAATTTAGCCGCCGCTGGCACGGCGAAAATCCGTATAATGCGGCAAGATTTTGACCCAGCTCCCGAGAATAATCACATGACCCAAGACCAACTCAAACAAGCTGTCGCACGCGCGGCGATCGAATACATCAAACCCAAACTGTTTAGCGACTCGATTATCGGTGTCGGCACTGGTTCGACCGCGAATTTTTTTATCGATTATCTGGGCGAGATCAAAAGCCAATTCGCCGGTGCTGTGGCAAGTTCAGACGCCTCAGCCGCACGCCTGAAGAAACTCGGGATAGACGTGCTGGATTGCAACTCGGTGACTGAGCTGGTGGTATATGTCGATGGCGCCGATGAAAGCAACGCTTATTTACATTTGATTAAAGGCGGCGGCGCTGCCTTGACGCGCGAAAAAATCGTGCGCGCAGTATCCAAAGAATTTGTGTGCATTGCCGACGAAAGCAAATGGGTGGATGTGCTGGGCAAGTTCCCGTTGCCAGTTGAAGTCATTCCTATGGCGCGCTCTTATGTCGCGCGTGAATTGGTCAAACTCGGCGGCACACCGGTGTACCGCGAGGGTGTAGTGACCGACAACGGCAATGTGATTCTCGATGTGTACAACCTGCAGATTATCGATCCGGTCGGTCTGGAAACCCGCATCAACCAAATCACTGGTGTTGTGACCAACGGTTTATTTGCAGCGCAACCGGCTGACGTCTTGTTGCTCGGCACCAAAGAGGGTGTGAAAACCCTCTTTCCGCGCTAAAAAACAGCAGCGCGTTTATGCAGCACTTTTATAACCGAGCCCTTATCGCCCTGCTCTGCCTGCTGGTGGTGAGCGGGGCGCTTGGTTATCTGTGCGTGAGCAAAACGTTTATGCAGGTCGCGCTCTTACCCGGCGGCCAAGCCGATCTTCGGTGGCAAACCGAGCCGCAAACGGATGTCTATCAGGGCGGAAGCTCCAGCCTCCGGATTGCCGATGACACTTTCAGTTTGAATTTTAATTTCACCCTGACCCGTCAAGCGCAATATCCGTTTGTAGCCGTTAATCTGATTTTTACCGACCCCAAGAATGCGCCTGTACTGGTGGATTTATCCGCGTTCGACAAAATTGTCTTTAGCGCGAAATGCTCCACCGCCAACACCCTGAGTTTCTCCTTGCTCACTTTTGATGAGCAGGTATCCAAGGCCGGCGACTTTTTGAGTTATCGCTCGCCCTCCACTTTTTTTTCTTGCGGCCCCGAGTGGCGCGCAGTCGAGCTTGACCTCACCCGCCTGGAAACCCCGCAATGGTGGTTCGAAATGTTTAAGGTCGAATTGTCGCGCAAGGAATACAAGCTCAACAAAGTGGCGAAGCTCAATTTTGGCAGCAGCGTCCAGACCCAAATGGATATGGACACCAACGTCCAGTTGAGTGAGATCACCCTGATCGGGCACAACGGATTTTATTTATACCTGTACGGCGCTTTTTTGCTGCTGCTTTGGGGCGCTTACGCCCTGTGGTTTTTCCGCCAGCATACTTACACCCTGATTCGGGAGCTGCACAACAAAATCCAGCGCGACCGACCGCTGATTGCCTACCAACAATTATCTGTTGAGCCGCTGCGCGATAAAGACCGCAGCGCCATACTGCATTTCATGGCCACACGCTACGCCAACCCCGAGCTGGGTCTGGATGCCATGGCCAGCGAAATAGGCGTGAGCCGCACCAAAATTAATGACATCCTCAAATCCGAACTGGGTTTTACCTTTACCGGCTACTTGAACAAACTGCGCCTGACCGAAGCGGCGCGTTTATTGGCGCAAGCGGAAGATGCCAACATCGCCGAAATCGCCTACTCGGTAGGTTACAAAAACGTCTCCTACTTCAACAAACTCTTCAAAGAAGAATACAGCTGCACCCCCAAAATCTATAAAAGCCTGTGCGACAAAACCCCCGGCTCTTCAACTTAAATTAAAAAAACTTCAACTTTTTACCAATTGATAGCCTTTTTAACGCAAGCATTACCACTTGCCACCCGTCATTAGCAAAACTCTCACGTCAAAATTTCCCGAGCTGCTGTATCTGGCAGCTGCAGGTTATTCACAACAATAAAGAGAATTGCTATGACCTTAAAAAACAGACTTCTGTTATCAAGCCTATTAGTCTCCCTGCTGGGATGTGGCGGTGGCGGTGGCGCAGCGACTCCAGCAGCCAGCTCCAAACCTCAACAATCGTCTACAACCCCGAGCTCTATGGCAGCGATTAGCTCATCAGCTGTTGCGGTGCCATCCAGCATCGCGGCTTCTTCCTCCAGCGCTCCGGCAACCGGCGGAATTTACCCCAGCTACAACCTGAATCCTCTGCCTGCCGATACCACCGGCATGGAGAGCACTGCCACGCAAATCGCCAGTAAGATCAAGATCGGCTTTAACATCGGCAATACACTGGAAGCCATGGGCGGTAAATCGGAAACCTATTGGGGCAATCCAAAAATCACTAAAGAGTTTGTAGCCTTCGTAAAACAAGCGGGCTTTAGTGCAGTGCGCCTGCCCGTGTCATGGGATCAATACGCCAACCAAACCACCGCTGAAATCGACCCCAACTGGCTCAATCGTGTGAAAGAGGTGGTGCAGTATTGTGTTGATAACAATCTCTACGTGATCGTCAATATCCACTGGGACGGCGGCTGGCTGGAAAACAATGTGGTACCCGCCAAGCAGGAACAAAACAACGCAAAACAGAAAGCTTTCTGGGAACAGATCGCCACACAGCTGCGCGATTTTGACGAGCGCGTCCTCTTTGCCAGCGCCAACGAACCCAATGTTGAAACTGCCGCGCAGATGGCGGTGTTGCACTCCTATCACCAAACTTTTATCGACACAGTGCGCGCAACCGGCGGCAAAAATGCGCAGCGTGTGCTTATCGTGCAGGGGCCATCCACCGATATCGAAAAAACCAACACGCTGATGACAGCACTACCAACTGATTCAGTCGCCAACCGCCTGATGGCCGAGATTCATTTTTACAGCCCCTGGAATTACACCGGCATGACCAAAGATGAAAGCTGGGGCAACCAGTTTTTTTATTGGGGCAAGGGATTTCACTCCACCACCGACACCGCTCACAACCCCACCTGGGGCGAAGAAGATTATGTCGATCAGCAATTCAAATCCATGAAAACGAAATTTGTGGATAAAGGCATTCCCGTGATCATGGGCGAATTTGGCACAGGCGTGCGCAAAAACTTAACCGGCGCCGATTTGCAATTGCATCTCGATGGCCGCGCCTATTACCTCAATTACATCACCAAACAAGCCATCGCCAACGGCATGGTGCCCTTCTTATGGGATATAGGTGAACTGCTTGATCGCACCAATAACAAAGTATTGGACCAGCAAGCGTTTGATGCGCTGATGAATGGCGCTGGTGTGCAATAACGCTTTTTCTCACAAGATCGCCGAGGAAAAAAACATGACCACTTCAACAACCGACAGCAATAGCAACATGACAGCCACTTATCTGCAGCATAAAAATAATTTGTTTGCAGCAGAAAGTGATATCGAAAAAATCAAACCCTTTGTATCGCTCAACTTGTTGAGCGCCCAAAGCCTGCAAGGTGAACCCGCGTTAACACCGGCATCAGGACAAGCGATTATCACCTACGTGATTGCCGGTGAGGCCGCTTACTCGGACTCCACTGGCAAACAGGGTCGATTACAAAAAGACAGCTGGGCCTGGGTCATTGCGGGCGCCGGCATTTGGCATTCAATAGCGCCCATTACCCGCGACTTTATCGCCGTACAAATGGGTATTGCCCTATCGCCCGCACTGGAAAATTCACCCCCACAGACCGCCTATTTACAAGCGGAACCAAACGCAGCAGATGGCGACCCCGCAAAATTATTAATTGGCTGGCACGGCAAAAAACGCAGCGACTTTGCGATTCCCTCCCAGTTGAATTATTTAGTCGTGCCGCTTAAGACACAACAATACTGGAGTTATGAGTTACCGCTGAACCATCAGTTTGCATGGGTAACCGTGGTCAGCGGACTTGTAACTACGAGCACGGGGAAAACCCTGCCAAGTGGCGTGAGTATTTTTAATCGCCCCACTGCAAAAATAGATTTTCACGCGCAAGCTGATTCGATTCTAGTGTTGGGTTCTTCGCTGGAATTTGGCCACGATTTAATTCTCCAAAATACGTCAGTGCACACCTCAACCGAAGCTCTACAGCTTGGACATAACGGAATTTCTGCCGCAGCGAAAATTTTACGCCTATAAATAATAAACCCGGGCAAAAACAATCTGTACAAAAAATTAAAGTGATCATCCTGAAAATTACTCTAATTTTTTAATCACTTTTTTACTTGAGGTTATCCATGCTGGACATCACCCGCAGAAATATTTTTAAAGCCTGTCTCGCGGGCGCCGCTGCATCACCGCTCACATTTATCGGTGGCGCGCAGGCCGCACCTTGCACACCAACCGTTGCTCCATTGCGTCCACACTGGGCGCGCGGTATTGAAGGCCAGCGCAAAGCCGATTTAGGTAACGGCACTTTTTTAAATCCGATTCTCGCCGGTGACCACCCCGACCCTACCGTGTTGAAAGATGGCGATGATTACTACATGACGTTTTCGTCGTTTAATTCCTACCCGGGAATTATTATTTGGCACTCGCGCGATCTGGTGAACTGGACACCTATAGGTCCGGCACTACAAAAAAATATTGGCACTGTGTGGGCATTGGATTTATGCAAACACGGCGATCGCTATTACATTTATATTCCCGCCGCACCCGATGGTAAACCTTGGGGCACCTATGTCATTTGGGCGGATAATATTAATGGCCCCTGGAGTGATCCAATCGATTTAAAAATCGATGGTTGTATCGACCCTGGCCACGCAGTGGGCGAGGATGGCAAACGTTATTTATTTGTGAATGGCATTCGCAAAATCCGGTTGAGCGATGATGGACTGGCGACCGATGGCGAGATCGAGGCGGCCTACAGTCCCTGGCGTTATCCCGACGACTGGATAGTCGAAAACTTTGCGCCCGAAGGCCCCAAACTATTGCGCCGCGGTGAATGGTTTTATTTAGTTACGGCGGTGGGCGGTACAGCAGGGCCAGTGACCGGGCATATGGTCATTGCCGCGCGCTCACACTCCATTCACGGCCCCTGGGAACACTGCCCGCACAACCCTTTAGTGCGCTCGCAATCGGAAGCAGAGCCTTGGTGGTCGCGCGGTCACGCCACATTAATTGAAGGTCCGGCTATCAACGGCAAAAGTAGCGGCTGGTGGATGATCTATCACGCTTACGAAAAAGGTTTTAGAACCCTTGGCCGTCAAACCATTCTGGAACCCATTGAATGGACGGATGATGGCTGGTTCCGCGCGACCGGCGGCGATCTTTCACAGCCCTTACCCAAACCCAATCCCGCATCAAGCGGTGCACACGGCATCGTCTTATCTGATAATTTTGCGCGCAATAAAATTGGCAGCCAGTGGTGCTTTCACCAGCCGGGCGCGCAGGAAATGGCGCGCGTCGTTTACAGCAAAAAAATGCTGGAGCTCGCAGCCAAAGGAACATCACCCGCTGACTCATCACCGCTAACTTGCGGAGTGGGTGATCGCGCCTATCAGGTTGCAGTCGATTTCACGTTAGTGGGCGATGCCGAAGCGGGCCTGCTGCTGTTTTACAATCACAAAGCCTTTGTGGGCATGGGTTTTACTGCCGATGCGATTAAAAGTTTTCAATACGCTGAGGAGCAAAGTTGGGCGCGTATCCCGCTTAAAACCCGCAACCTGCGGATGCGTATTACCAATGACCAGCAGGTCATCACCTATGAGTATTCGCAAGATGCCGGCCGCACCTGGGAGCGCCATCCTACCCGCATGGAGGTGTCGGGTTTGAACCACAATGTGTTTGGCGGGTTTTTAAGTTTGAAGGTGGGCATTTACTGCGCGGGTGGCGGCAAGGTGCAGCTGCGTGATTTCCGCTACAGCGCAATTGCTTAATACGCCAGCCATCACTGTCGCATTTTGTCTCCTATACTCGGAGGACTTCCATCATTTTGAAGGCCTTCTACCATGCTCTCCTTTTCCAGTATCCAAGGGCGCCTACTGGTTGCAGTAAGCGCTGGCATTATCCTGTTTGTGATGATCAGCGGCATCGCCATTTCCCTGCTCAGTGACACCATCTCCGACTATAACCGTCTGATCGCCGGTTCAGTCGCGCAAGAGCGCAGCATCAACAAGATGAATTACCAGTTCAAGACCCAGGTGCAAGAGTGGAAAAACGTGCTGCTGCGCGGTAAGGACCCGCAAAAACTCATGCAGTACTGGACGCAATTTGAAGCCCTGCACCGGGATATCCAACAGCAGGGCACAAAGCTGAGGGGTGAACTCACAGGCGATAGCCGCGCCAAAGTCGAGGCTTTTTTACAAGCTCATCAAATAGCGTTCGGTAAATACCAAACCGGTTTGGATGCGTTTAAAGCAGCCAACTTTGACCCTTCTGCAGGTGACAAGGCAGTCACCGGGATTGACCGCGAGCCGAGCAAATTACTGGAAGAATCGGCGCAGCTGATTAGCGCTCGTGTCACCACGGACACGGAAACCAATCTGGCAGCGAGTAAAAGTGTCTCCTTCTGGGCAAGCGCATTGATTCTGCTGGGCGGGGTTCTAGTGGTATTTATGGTGCTGATTATCCTGCGCAAAAGCCTTATTAAGCCCTTGGCGACTATTAATGACCATCTCGCTTTGCTCGCGGGCGGCAATTTCCGCCAGACCTTACAATTCAAAGATGCAGGTGAGCTGGGCAAACTCGGGCGCAATATCCATCAAGTACAGCAAAGTATTGTGCAGGTGGTGACCACAGTACAAAACTCCATGCAGAAACTTGCTGACGCATCGAACCAAATTAGCCAGAGCGCCTCGGCCGTGGCGCGCTATACCGACCAAGCCCATCACTCCACCGATCAGGTTTCCGCTGCCATCACTGAAATGACGGCGACCGTACAGGAAGTGGCGAGCAATGCAGGTGGTGCGGCAGACGCAGCCCAGAGCGCCGATCAAAATGCACATCAGGGTTTAAAAATGATGGACAACACCCTCGATGCAATCAACCAATTAAATACCGAGGTCAACCGCGTCGGCACAGCTATGACCCAGCTCGAGGCCGATACCAATCGCATTGGCGGCGTGCTTGATGTGATTAAAAATGTAGCCGAGCAGACCAACTTGCTCGCTCTCAATGCGGCGATTGAAGCGGCGCGCGCCGGAGAGCAGGGGCGCGGCTTTGCGGTAGTGGCCGATGAAGTCCGCTCACTCGCCAAACGCACGCAGGATTCTACAGCGGAGATTCAACAAATTATTGAAGCGGTGCAACGCGGCGCAACCAACGCGATGAATGCGATGAAAACCAGCCAGGGCAAAACCGGCGCGACCCTGGAGATGGCAGGACAAGCGGGCCAATCGATCAACCAAATTACCCAATCCATCTCTGCGATATTAGGCATGAATATGCAAATCGCCACGGCGGCCGAAGAGCAAAGTTATACCGCGGAAGAAATTAATAAAAACATTATTCAGGTCGTCAACCTAATCGACAGTTTGAATCAGGATGCGCGCAAGTCCGAGCAGATAGCACGGCGATTGGATGACACCACCAAAGATCTGGAAACCCAGATCGCGCACTTTGCTGTATAACTAATTTTCCCTACAGCATTAATAAAAAAAGGATGCCCCAAACGGAGCATCCTTTTTTCTTTTTTTATCTTCTCTTTTTTATGTTAAAAGTCCGCTCTCACGCCCAAACTGACGCGACGACCGGAAAATTCGTACATGGATGGGAATGACGGATCAATCGTATAAGCACTGGTTTCTTCATCGGTCATGTTGATACCTTCCAACATCACTTTGATATTTTCCGTCACTTGATACCCCAGAGAAAGATCGGTTTGGCCATAGGCATCGCGGTAAACCGGGTACATATCGCTAGCGATGTATTCGACATATTTGTCTTTGTAGTTGTAAGAAACGCGCGCGTCGAATTTTTCATTTTCGTAATAGAACGTCAGGTTGTAAGTCTCATCTGCCAGACCTTCCGGTGGAGCGGGAATATCCAAATCCGATTCGCCGGTCAGTGAGTTGTCCAGCATGGTGTAGTTGGCATTGATACCAAAACCATCCAGAGATTCATGCAACATACTCAGTGGGAATTGTGCAATTAATTCCACGCCGGACACATCGTAATCGCCTTCAGCATTCACTTTTTGATAAATCTCAAAATCATACACGCCATCGATGGTGCCGTTAGCATTGTATTTGGTCACATCTTTTACTACGCCAGTAAGCGACTCGCGCACCACACCTTCAATTTTTTTCTCGAAGTAAGATGCAGCAAAGAGAGCGCCTTCACCAACATACCATTCCAGACCCAATTCCCATTGATCCGCATAAGTGGGTTTAAGATCGGGGTTCCCATCGCGATATTTAAAATCATTGAGGCTTACGGTGCGCTTATACGCAATGTCACCCAGTGCTGGGCGCATTAAGGTTTCGGAAGCGGCCGCGCGCAAAATCAAACCATAGCGCAATTCCATATTCATATTGATGCTGGGCAACACATCGGTATAACTACCTTCCTTTGAGATAGGCGTAGGTGTATAGCCAGTTGAGCCATTTGCATTTTGAATTTGGTGATAGCCAAACGAAAGCACTGACGTATCGATTGAACGCACACCGGTATTCACCATCACCGGCATTGCAGCCAAATCAAATTTAAAATCAGCCATAGCATAGAGGCTCACAACTTCTTCATCGACCCGGTAGTATTCGCTATCGGCAAAATCCACTTTAAAACCGTCATAGCGGAAGGTATCGCGCGCATAACTATTGGATACTTGCGACCACGAAGGGCTGTTTGATGATTGCGACAAATAATTGCCACCGGGCACCAATTCAGAAATGGGCGTCAGCTCACTGTCTTGCAGGGTGCGCACATTGCGCCATGAATTGTCGCCCGCTTTTGGCCCGCGCACGGTGGTAGTACCGCGATCACGCTCCTTGGATTTATCGGTATAGCGCGCGCCGAATTGCACTTGGTCTAACGCGCTCAGAAAATTTAATTCCAGCGGCTTGATAAAATCCAATTGTGCTGCGTATTTATCATCCTGGATTTCTTCGAGATTCACTTCGTAGGAATCAAATAAATATTTTTGCGGCGAATTGTACATATCAAAGCTATTTGGATTAGCGCTTAACAATGTCTCACCACCATTGTTAGTGTAGCGGCTGCGCGAGGGTGCAAAGGCAACATGTTTCAGGTTGCTGGTATCGGAAGTTTTTTCTGCACCTGAGTAGCCGGCAAACCCTTCAATTAACCAACCGCCAATTTCCCAATCCATATTCAGGCTGTATTGGGTGAAATCTGTTTCGTGGACGTTTTCTTTGCTCAAAAATTCGTGCTGTGTCGCAGCGTAGGAAACATCGGTTAATACCAGAATGCCGTGTTTTGCCAGCGTTGTATTGTCATAAGCGTGAACAGTTTCCAATGCACTTATACTTGATGCCGTGTACGCCGCAGCATCATATTCATCTTCTGTGTTGTCGTAACCGCCGAGCATGGCATCAAAGGCGAGGCTAAAGGTGCTGCTGGGTTGGTATTGGAAGGCCGCTGTTGCGCCCCATTTATCCTGCTCATTCAAATAAGCGCGATCGCCAATTTTGTCGTGGAACACAACTCGATTGGTTACATCTTTGTTGAAGCGATCAGTAATTACTACACCCGTATCCCGCTCAAGCACTGCGACGGTTTGATCAGCTTGCCATTTTGACGAGCCGGTTTTTTCGGTCCAGCGCGACAGTGGGCGGAAGTTAATACCGGAATTGGAATCGGTTCTATTCGTGCGCTCCGCCATTGAAAATGAAACCAATGCGCCAAAATCGCCAAAAGTGTCGCTCGCCAGCAAAGATACTTTTGGGTCAATTTCATCAGAGATTGAATTGTGTGCGCCTTCAGCCGAGACAACAAATTTTGATTCGTTATAATCAAACGGGCGCGCAGTCGAAATCAGCACTGAACCCGCAATGCCACCTTCTTCATCGGCAGCGGTGGGCGATTTTTTTACGGTTACACTTTGAATAATTTCTGACGCAAAAATATCGAACTCAACATCGCGGCCGCCACTGCCCGAAGCCGTGGAAAGATTATTGATAGAAACATGGGTAAATTCGCTCGGCAGGCTGCGTACGTTTACTTTACTACCTAAGCCCTTATTGCGTTCGATAGTGACGCCCGGCATACGTTGCAAAGCTTCAGCGAGGTTTTGCTCGGGGAAATCGGCAATGTCGGTCGCGACAATAGAGTCAGAGAAACCAATCGAGTTACGTTTAATATCGATGGCCTTTTCAAGACTTTTCGCGTAGCTGCCAGTCACAACCACTTCTTCCAATTGATCCGAACTTTGCGCCATGCCCTGCAGCGATAGAGTTGCCAGGGTCGCACCAAGAATGACACGTGTAATCGCAACACTTAACTGACTTCTGCTGGTATGAATAGTGGATTTGTTATGGACTCTCACGTTAACTTCCTCTTATTTATTACAGTTAGAAAAACAACAAACGACCATTTCTAGCTCTCATAAAAAGAGAAAATTCCTTTTTACTTCCCAAGCAGATCAACTCTCCTGAACAGGAATTAGAAACGCGGCGGAAATGTAATAGGCGCGCATTTCACTTTTATTGCTATCATCAACCTAATAGCCCTTTTAACAATAATTAACAATTAAAACGCAAATCAATAGCGCAAAACTACCTCTGTCATAAATGTGTAGTTAAGCTGCTATAAACTTCCGAAAGTCATTTCATTTTTTGCACAGAACAACTGATGCAAACTCTCTTATTGCACGCCCTAACACACTAACGACTTTCCTCATTATGAAATTTACTTTCTTGCTAATACTGCTGAATGGCCTGGTTCTTTTTACTGTGAACTGTGAGGCAGATATGCAGAAATCGACGCTGGCTGTCGACCACATGCAGATTGCGTTTATGCCAGACATACACTTTCACGATATTTATGGCCACTTCAGCGATGAAGTATTTCAGGGGCTTCCGACAAATACTGCGCAGGGTAAACAAAATGCCAACATCCGCTCGATGCGCGCGCAACTGCAGTCCACGCGCCTGTTTAATGAAAATTATTTTGCCTTGCTCGCGGCACTCGATGACATTGTAAAACGCAAGATCAAGTACGTTGCTTTGCCCGGCGACTTTAGCGATGACGGTCAACCGGTTCACATGCGTGGGTTAAAAAATATTCTCGATAAATACCATCACCAATACGGCATTGAATTTTTTGCAGCGCCGGGCAACCACGATCCAACCAGGCCATTTTCACATCCAGCGGGTAAACCAGATTATTTAGGTGCAGGAGGAAAGGAGCAACCAGTTTTTAGCTTGCAACATCCACTGTGTAAAAATAAAAATTACGACAATGATAAAGACAGGCATGCAGTTATCTGTTCCGATGATGTACAGGAGTTGGGTTATAAACCTATTATGGATTTGCTTGGTGAACACGGATTTTATCCAAAGAAGAGTTATCGATATTTTGAAACGCCTTACTCTAGTGAAAAGAAATTCCACTACGATTTTTCGAAAGCAAAACACGAAGCCCAATTTGATAAGAGACACTATGAGATATGCCATCAGGGAACTGGCGGAAAATATAAAAAGCCCCATTACAGCGACTGTAATCAAGTGGCGGATAGCAGCTATTTGGTCGAGCCAACAGCGGGGCTTTGGCTGCTAGCGATTGATGCCAATGTCTACCAACCTAAATTAGGTACTGATGGTAATCCACAAAACGCAGAAAATTTTTTAGGATCCAGTGATGCAGGCTATAACAAAGTCATCACCCACAAAACCCATTTGCTGGAGTGGATAACCGATGTAGTGCAGCGAGCACAGGCACAAGATAAAACCCTGATTGCATTTTCCCATTTTCCCATGCAGGAATTTTATGACGGCGCCAGCGCTGATATAGCGCAGTTAATGGGCGAACAAAAATTTCAACTGAGCCGCAACCCAAGTACCAACACCAGCAAAATGTTGGCGGACACTGGGCTGAAAATTCATGTGGCTGGCCATATGCATATCAATGACACAGGTGTTTATCGCGGTGAGCACAACAAGGTGTTATTTAACATCCAGGCACCTTCGCTCGCCGCTTATATTCCCGCCTATAAAATCCTGAGCATCAGACCCGACCAGCAAATTGAAGTTGAAACTATTGTATTAAAAGATGTTCCGCGTTTTGACGAACTCTTCGGGCATTACCTTACTGAGTGGAATTATTTGCAGTCTATCGATGCGCCCGACATCTGGGATAAAAACATTCTCCATGCCAAAAATTATCGCCAATTTACCGAATGGCATCTGCGCGAACTGGCACGTTTGCGCTTTTTGCCGCAAGATTGGCCTGCAGATATCCGCCAACTCTTGATGCAATTAAATGGCGCGCAGCTGTTGATTATTTCTCAATTAAAAACCGACATAAGCCTTGCTCAGATAGGGGCACTGATTAATCATCAGGATCAGGATAATTCGCTAGCAGGTGAGTGGCAGCTAGCAACCAGACAGGCAGCAAGTTTTGCAAAGAAAAACGGATTATCGCTCGATAGTTTTTCAACCTGGACAGGAACGGATTTAAGCGTGGATTTTTATCGATTGTGGAGCGCCGATCAGCTGGCGTTAAAGGATATTGATCCGCGACGGTTCAAGCATTATGAATTGCTCGCACAACAGTTGTTGGTTAGCGATCGGCAAAACACAAAAAAACAATCAACTAAGCCGCGCACTATTTATCAGGAAAAATTGGGCACATTATTGAACATCCTAGTGCAATTTTCCGGCGATGCACCAAGCGATCATTTTTTGCTGGACCTGAAAAATGGCAAGATCAAACCACTCCCCTAGCGAGTCACTCATTATTGGGTAACTGGCAAAAAAAATGCCCCGGGTGATCGGGGCATTTTTTAAAAACACTTTCAACTTAGCTGCGACGACGCAAGCGAGTAAGCCCCAACAAGCCCAAACCACTCAACAACAACACCAAAGAACCACTTTCCGGTACCTCTTCGGTAGGCGGGGTGTAATCCCAGTAGTAGTGATGAATTTGACCCGAGCCGGTGTAAGATTTAGCAGCCAGGGAGCCGTCGATATCATTCATGATTTTCACATCAGCATCCAATGCCAACACATTTCCTTTCCAACCATTACCCAAATTCAGGCTGGTAGCATCGTAGAAATTCCACAGGATGTTGGAGTAGGTGCTGGAGGTGAAACCATTGCCGCTCAAATTCACTGAACCCGGATTGCTTAGAACAGAACCGGAGACGTTGATGACTACCTTGCCTGCATTACCAAAATTCAATTGCCAGTTGGCGTTATTGGCAAACAGATCGCTACCCGCAATATTGAATACCACCAAATCAGTAGCAAAACCGCTGTAACTCATAGTGGTGCCAGAAACGCTCCCCACTTGGGTAAAGTCGCGATAAAAATCTGACTCAGCGCTGAGGGCATCATAAAAACCGTCAAGCTTGTCAGTCACAGCACCCACATCATCCAATTCCCTTACGCAGGAATTCTGGGGCAGACCGCCTTCATTACAGTTGAGGTTGCCGATCGACTTGGTCTCGCCATAACCCAAATAACCATTCTGGATAGTTAGGTTGGGCGAGGTGACGCTGCCGAGCACTTCAACGTTGTTGGTGGCATTGAATGACGAATCTGTCAGGTGCGATCCAAATTCGCCACTGGATTTCAGGTCACCGCCAATCAGCGCCTTGCCGTAAACCTTCACATTGCTGTTGGTATTCAAATCGCCAAACAGAATCAGGTTGTAGTCGCTCAAAGGTGAGGCAGATGCCATCGCCGACAGCGATACCAATCCAGCTACGGCAAATATTTTGGAACAAAACGTCATAAAAGTATCCTTTGTAGTAGTGTCATCTTATTTGTGTATTCACCACTAAGCACAAGGTATGCCTATTTAATTTTTTCTAGTGATATCAACAATTCGCGCCAACTAATGCCAAATACGTCACATTAAAGTGTCAATTTAGCCGACAGCTATAAAATGACAGCGAAAGACATCATTTTATTAATAAAAATAAACAATCGATTTTTTCATCCAAAAACGCTATTCGTAAAGCTTTGGAAGCTCACTCTCAAACAGCACAAAAGGATGGGCTAAGAAGGTTTTAAAATCCTCGGCTGTCGCCTGCCCCGGATAGGGTGCAAAAAATTGTTCTGATTTTTCTCGCGCCAGATTGGCATTGCGCCAGACCATCATGTAGGTGATTTGCTGCGCCTCGGCGCCCGCCAAAATCGGGTTGAGGATGCGCTCAGTCCAGAAGTTGTGAATAGTTAGCCGGTTGTTGCCCGTCTCCGTGAGCGCAGCAATTTTATTGCGCGCCTGGGCAACTTTGACGATGCCTTTGAGCGCGGTGACAAACCCTGCTTTTTGTTCATCCACCGACGCGGTATTAGCTTCATGGCCAACATCCCAATAATTATCCAATCCAATCACATCGACATATTCATCCCCCGGATAACCATAAAAATAATCGCTCTCGAATTTGCTTAGATCGATGCGGCTGCGGTCGGGTGAGTAGGCATAGATAAGGTTGTGGACACCTTTTTCATCGCGCAGGTATTTCACCGTGAATTGCCAGAGGGCGATGTAATCCTGCTCGCTCACATGGCCTTTGCCCCACCAGAACCAATCGCCGTTGTGCTCATGCCAGGGGCGGAAAATAATCGGAATAGCGTGTTTATTGCCGGCCGCATCGGTTGCTACCAGTCCTTCATTAAAGGCGACAAAAGTATCGAGGTAAGCCTTAAACACGTCGTGCTTGGCTCCGCCGGGAACCAATTCGTGCACCGTCGGGGTTTTATCCCATGAATTGGCGCCGGATACCGGGCTGTACATATGCCAGCTGATGGTAATAACTCCGCCACGGCTGTAGCCCGCCTTAATCCACTCCTGCATTTGCTTGAAGTTGACCCCATCCAGATTCTTTTCGTGTCCCAATTCCAAACCGCCCAACTCCCAACCGTAGACGGCCGGGTTGGAACCGGTCACATCGCGCACATCGGAGCGGTCGAGATCGCCCTCCCAATTGACGCCATAAGCGAGGCTATCTTCATGCCCGAACAGCATGTGCCGGCCGCGTAAAGCGGCGAGATTGTTGTAGAGCGCGAGGGTTTCGGCGCTGGCATTTTTGTCGCTGAGCTTGTGAGCGTAGCGTTGCTCAGCGATAGGTGGTGTACTTGATGACGAGGACTGCTGGTCGCACCCCAGTAGCAATCCGCAGGTGGTCAGTACCGCGAGTGCTGTGCGAACAAGGGAATAAGATAGGCTCATGGGATCTCCCAAGCTGTAGATAGTTATTGTTGGATAACGTATTTTTGCACAATGTAACCGATTTCATTAACTGTATGCCAGCAGTTATGGCGCAGGATTGTGCCATCCCTCAACTAAAAACGGTTGAGATAGCGCAAACTTTTGCCTAGCCTTGCGCCACTTCACTTCTGCGCAGCGACCATTTATGGACTTCAACTTCCCCGCCATCGGCCTAGTGCACTCCTGCTTCAAGGAGAAGTTTGGCATTCCCCGCCAACCGGGCCTGGCGCCGCTGGCCTGCGCCGAGATTGAGCTACTGCCGCCCTATAACGACCCTGCTGCATTTGAAGGCATGGAAGGTTGTACCCATGTGTGGATTCAGTTTGTCTTCCATGCCAATAAGCGCGAAGAGTGGAAAGCCAAAGTTAAACCACCGCGCTTGGGTGGTAACAAAACCCTCGGGGTATTCGCCACCCGCTCGCCCACCCGCCCGGCGCCGATCGGTTTGTCGGTCGTGCGTTATCGGGGTGTCAGCGAACGCAAGGGAAAACTGTTTGTGCAGATCAGCGGCGTGGATTTGCTCGAAGGTACACCGGTGCTCGATATCAAACCCTACGTGCCCTACGTTGATTGTGTATTGGAAGCAGAAAATTCGTTTGCCGATGCACCACCCGAGCTGATCGCTGTGGATATCCCCGCCACGCTCATGGCGGTGTGTGTCGAGTATTGGCAGCGTACAGGCACTGACCTGGCCGGTTTGATCACCCAAATTCTGCAACAAGACCCGCGCCCTCAATATCAGCAACTGGACACCGAGCGGATTTACGGGATGCGCTTACTGGATCTGGATGTGCGCTGGCGCTATCGCCAAAACGGTGCCGACCCGGCAATTATTCTGGTCGATCTGCAGGGGGCGCAGCCCGCCTGAGCTGTGGTATGATGCGCGCCTTTTTCAGCCTGCCCCTTCCGTCTCCCGTTTGATGCCCTAGCTCCCGGAGACGCGCTGACCGACTTTTAATTTTAGGTGCCTGGCACTTTAGGAGTTGTTCCCATGAGCAAGACCTCGTTAGACAAAAGCAAGATCAAGTTTCTGTTGCTGGAAGGAGTGCACCAATCAGCGGTGGATAGCCTGAATGCACAGGGCTATACCAATGTTGAATACCTGAAAACCGCATTGGGCGAAGATGAGCTTATCGCCAAAATCCAGGATGCCCACTTTGTCGGCCTGCGCTCGCGCACCCAATTGACCCGCCGCGTCTTTGAAAATGCGCCCAAGCTGATCGCCGCGGGCTGCTTCTGCATCGGCACCAATCAAGTGGACCTGAAAGCGGCGCAAGAGCACGGCGTTGCGGTCTTTAACGCGCCCTACTCCAATACCCGCTCGGTCGCTGAATTGGTGATTGCCGAGGCAATTTTGCTGCTGCGCAATATTCCGCAGAAAAACTTTGTCTGCCATCGCGGCGGCTGGGACAAATCGGCCAATGGCTCATTTGAGATTCGCGGCAAGACCCTCGGCCTGATCGGCTATGGATCGATTGGCAGCCAAACCAGCGTGCTGGCAGAATCCCTGGGCATGAAAGTACAGTTTGTCGATGTGGTCACCAAGTTGCCGCTGGGCAATGCCACCCAGGTACGCAGCCTGGATGAACTGCTCGCCACTTCCGACATCATCAGCCTGCATGTGCCGGAAAACCAATCGACGCAAATGATGATTGGCGCGCGTGAAATTGGCCTGATGAAACCGGGGGCGATCCTGATCAACGCTTCGCGCGGCACAGTAGTGGATATTGATGCGCTGGCCGATGCCATTAAGTCCAGCCACATCGCCGGCGCTGCAATCGATGTGTTCCCGGAAGAGCCCAAAGCCAACGGCGACGAATTTATCAGCCCACTGCGCGGTTTGGACAATGTGATCCTCACCCCGCATATAGGCGGCTCCACCATGGAAGCCCAGGCCAATATCGGCTTGGAAGTAGCGGAAAAACTGATCAAGTACTCTGATAACGGCACCACCACCAGCTCGGTCAACTTCCCTGAAGTTGCCCTGCCCGGCCACCCGGATGCGCACCGCCTGCTGCACGTCCACGCCAACGTACCGGGCGTGTTGTCGAAAATTAACAAGATCTTCTCCGACAACCACATCAACATCGCATCTCAATACCTGCAAACCAATGACAAGGTGGGCTACGTGGTAGTGGACATCAACTCCCCTTACGATGAGATCGCACTGGAGCAGTTGAAGAATATTGAAGGGACTATTCGTTGCAGAGTGTTGTTCTAAGCATTACCAATTTTTAATAGCTCAATAAAAAAACGCCGCGTCCAGCAATGAACGCGGCGTTTTTGTTAGCGCAGGATTAGACAGAGGCCGGAGCTGTGGTACGACGCTTGATCCAATGTGCCGCCAATTCCACTCCCAGCACCAACGCCACACCCAGAAAGGCCCATAGTATGGCCAAGCCGATGGTCGGCTCATTGCCCGTCACCGCGAGAAAGTTGAAAGGATTGAGGTTTTCTTGCTGCAACACCACGGTGCGACCATGGCTGTCAGTTGTAGTGAGCAGGGCGTTTTTCCAGGGCCAGGTGACATAGAGTGACCCCACCAGAAAGCCGATCAGCACCGACAGGGTTTGGTTGTGATAGCTGTGCAGCAGCCAGAGCAGGAAACGCGAGAAGACCACTAAACCGCAGATACACCCGGCGCCGAACCAGAGTAATTTCACGATTTCCAGATTGTGGATTGCCTGCAAAAATACCGGATACAGACCAACCAACAATAAAATAAAACTCCCGGAAATGCCCGGCAGAATCATGGCGCAGATGGCAACAAAACCGCCGAGGAACAAAATCCAGCCGTGCCCGGGCAACTGCGCGGGCGCCATAAAAGAGATGGCGAGAATAAATGCAATGCCGAACAGCAAACCAAAGGCTTCAGTCAGCCCCCAACCACGCTGCTCGCGCACCAAATGATAAATCGACGCGGCGACCAAACCGGAAAAAAACGCCCAGACCAAAATCGGGTAAGCATCCATCGCCACTAGTACCACTGCAGCAAACGTCTTGAGGCTGATAAGAATGCCGCCAAACAAGGCCACCAGAAAATTGCCATTAATGTATTGCCAGGTTTTAACAATCCCCTCTCGCTTGAGCATCAACAGCACCGCTGGTGTACAGCGTTTGAGCGAACTGAGCCACTCATCGTAGATACCGGTAATAAATGCGATGGTGCCGCCGGAAACGCCAGGCACTACATCGGCGGCCCCCATACACAAACCCTTGAGCAGGATAAACAAGTAGTCTTTAATCGTTCGGTTGGGCTGATGCAAAGCAAGCTCCTTTTCTACGCTGGTCAGGTAGAGATAATGGGAAAGGGGAATAGTAAGCTGGGGCGAGTGTGCCTGATGAGCGCGCAGATCGACAAGTCAATCACCAAAGAAGTGGCGATTAATCGCCGTAAAAACTTGCGCCCGCAAATCGCTGCTCTCATTGACCAGTTGATGCCCGGCACCAGGAATCAACTCGATCCGGGCATTGGGCAATGCGCGCCAAATCTGCTGCAAGTTGTAACGCCAGGCGACTGTTAAATCGTCAGTACCCTGAATGACCAAGAGCGATTTCTCAAGCGGGGGAAAACGGCGAAACTGCTGATCCCAAGCTTCCATCGCACCCACCCAGCGCACCGACAGCGTGCGCGATTGTAAACAATCCAGCTCATCAACAAAGCGGATAAAGTCCGGATTGTGGGAATTACGCGAGCGGCCGCGCGGCATTCGCTTGATAAACGAGTGCACCAACGCATACAAAAACCGGCCGGAATAGCGCCAGCCGCGCGGCAGTATCAGCGGTGCGCACAAGGCGATGCGCGCCAACCAAGGCGCCGGTCGCGCACTGTCGTAACGCCAGAGATAATTCAATAACACTGAACCGCCGGTGCTCTGCCCCAAGGCAAAGTAAGGTGCGGGCAAGAGTTTCTGTGCAATGGTTAAAATTACATCCAACACATCGGCATAGTGATCAAACGAATCGATTGCAACCTGCTCTCCGCTACTCAGGCCATGGCCAGGCAAGTCAAACGCCAATACCGCAAAGCCTTGTTGCAGACCAAACTCAATCGCATTGCCAAAAAGCCCCACGTGATCGTAATAACCGTGCACCACCACCAAAGTACCTTTAGGGTTTTCCGGCAGCCAGTAATGGGTGGCGTTGCGAAAACCGCACGCATCGATTGCGCCAAAACCATGGGTGATGCCCGTATGGGTTCGCGCGAAATTGATCGCATAAAAATCCAGGTAGGCCTGCACGGTGGCATCTGTAGCCCAGTTCGCATCCGCAGCGGGGGAAAACAGAAGTCCCGGCAGGTGCGCCCTTAAAAAGTCGCGCCCCGCAGAATCGAAATGGGATTGACTGCCTCTGGAATCACTCATAGTTTGCTTATGTATCCGGTAACAATAAGAAAATAGCCGCCGATTTATGCACATTCACATTAACGGGTAAAAATAGCGGATGACAACGAAATCACAGCATTCAGGAATTCGATGCGACACAACCCATGCCATCCTCTATAATCTTGCGGTCGAACCACCAGACCTAAAAAACACATAACAATGACAACCAGGGTTTGAACTCATGCAAAAGCACATATTCAACATACACGACGTGATTCTGTTTATGACGGTCGCCGAGTGTATCCTACTGGTAATTTTTCAGGCGATACTCCCGGTCAAAAATCAACTCGCCAACCGCCTGCTCAGCATTTTCCTATTATCGATTGCCGTCAGCTCAGCCTGCATTATGGTGCTCTGGAACGACGATGTAATGCTGTTTGACCTATTTGATGAAACACTGCTGCCCTACTTTTTGGCAACAGCACAGCTGCTTAAAGGGCCGATGCTGCTGTTCTATGTAATATCGCTCACCGAAGACGCATTCCAGTTTGCCCGGCGCCATTTGCTGCACCTCATCCCCATTGTGATTTCACTCTTGTGGCTCTTGGTATTCCAACTCGACAGCTCTGACTTGCGCTTTAAAACCATTGGTCAGACTGAAACCGAGCGCCAAATTGCCAATAGCCTCTGGCATTTTATTAAAATCATGCCGTTCTTTTATGCGCTCGCCGCCGTTAACCGTGTGCGCCTGTACCGGATCGGTTTGCACAATCAATACTCCAACTTTTCTCCCACCGAACCCACTTGGCTTAATATGCTGAGTTTGGGTTTTTTGTTTACCTGGAGCTTCTCAATTCTGGTGCATGTTGTTGCCAACACAGTGGCACTGGGTGCTCCGCAAATATCTGATCTATTTGGAATTACCGAAAACTACATTATTTTCATTTTGATCAATGCATTGTTTATCAACAGTGTGGTGCACACCCACAAATTACTCACCACCAAACCGGAAGTCGCCAAAGACAAAACCGATGAAAAACTGACCGACTCAGCGATTCAAAAAGTACAGTTAGGCATGGAAGTCCAGAAATTATTTTTAAAACAAAACCTGAATATCGATGAGTTTTCCAAACGCATCAACCTGCCGGTAAAAGAAGTCTCCGCCGTAATCAACAAACACTACGGCACCAATTTTTTTGAATTTATGAACAGCTACCGAGTGGAAGAAGCGAAACGTTTGCTGGGCGACGCTCAACACGCCGATATGACGGTAATGGATGTGTTATTGCACGCAGGCTTTAACAGTAAATCGGCTTTCCATCGCTTTTTTAATCGTTTGGTGGGAATGTCGCCGACTGAATACCGGAAGCAACTTTTACAGAAAGACGTGAAAACGGTTTGAAAGAGCGGATGTAATAACTATTTTTACTTTTTGGTATTGACTCAAAATGCCCAAGCGGGTTTAATACGCGCCTCTTGCGAAGCGAGCTTCACACAGCAAACAAGCAAGTGACACGCCCAGATAGCTCAGTCGGTAGAGCAGTGGATTGAAAATCCTCGTGTCCCTGGTTCGATTCCGGGTCTGGGCACCATGATTCCCTTGTGGATCAAGGTGCTAAAATCACGTACTTGATCGTCACAAAGCGTCTATACCAATGCGATAGACATGAAAAAAACCTCCCGCGCGGAGGTTTTTTTGTTTATACACAGCATCAAGGCAAATTTGCCAGCGCACCACCTACCCACCCACTCAACACCCAGCGCTTGGCGAGAATAATCTGCCTCATTAATCCCTGTTTAAATTGGCTCACTTTAGTTGCATGAGCATTGGTATCGGCAGATACACCTGACCGGCCCGTAAGCCCATTCTGGACATGGACACCAGCATCCACACCCAATAAAAAAGCCAGCGAAAGCTGGCTTTAGAGAAAACAGATTTTTAGATCACTGTGGAATTAACCGCAGCACCCTGACACCATGTGCAGGCACATTGATAGTGAGTTTTTCTGCCGTGCTGCCTTTTTCATCGCTCCAGATATCGCGCCAGTTGAATTTTTTCTTGTCGAAGAAAATTTCGTGTTTGCTGATATCGTCTTTCATGTAATGGAATGCCCAATCCAAACTATAAGTCGTTGCCGCATCGGCGCGATTTAAAAACAGGACAGCAAACTCACCTTTTTCCAAGGGTTTTACAAAAATTTCAAAGTCGCCTTCATCAATCCATTTCATGGCTTGCACACCTAGCTTGTCCTGATTGATGGCAAGTGTATCTTTGTGGGTGAGAATTTTTTTGGTGGCCTCGCTCATGTTGCGCAAATCATTACCGGCGATCAGTGGTGAAGCCATAATTGCCCAGAGCGAAAAGTGCGCGCGATCTTCCTCTTCGGTCATGCCGTTGCCGACTTCCATCATGTCCATATCATTCCAGTGTCCCGGACCGGCGTATTTACGCAAACCCGCTTGTTTATCGAGGATGGGCAATACGCCCCATGACGACCAGGAGCCGTGGTTGTGCTCGCAATTCCAGCAGGGATAAATATCGCCGGTGGTGCGCCATGAATGACCAACGTCAGTTGCCCACTCCCAGGGTTTGTTATCGCCCCACTCGCAAATGCTAAACAACATTGGGCGGCCCGCTTTATAAATCGCATCACGCATAGTGGCGTAGGCCGATTTGGGATTGATATCTTTGGTATCGCACCAATCGTATTTGACGTAATCAATTCCCCAGCTCGCATAAGTAACTGCATCTTGATACTCATGACCACGGCTACCCGCACGACCGGCACAGGTGGTTGCGCCTGCGTCAGAATAAAGTCCGATTTTTAATCCTTTAGAATGCACATAATCAGCAAGCGCTTTCATACCCGATGGAAAATTCTTTTTATCAACTTGGATAAAACCTTGTTTATCGCGTTCACCGTGCCAGCAATCATCGATATTAATGTATTCATAACCCACTTCTTTCATGCCCGATGACACCATCGCATCGGCCATTTCACGAATCATGTTTTCATTTACATTGCAGGCAAAAGTATTCCAACTGTTCCAACCCAACTGCGGCGTTTTGGCGAGCTGATCAAATTTTTGCGCATGGGCTTGGCCACCCAGCACCAGCGCTGCGGCAATAAAACCGAGACTGAGCAATAGTTTGTTAGTCATAAAATTTACCTGTGTAATTGCAGTTTTTATTTGAGAATGTCGTTTTTAATTTAAGAACGCCGGTGTTTTTATTTATGGATAATACTAATCATACAAATTAAATGATTTGTAAAAAAAACTGCAATTCACATTGCAGTTTTTTACTGTTCAATCATTTATTTTTTATTGAGAGCGTGAATACTATTATTAAATTGTTGGATGATCGCAATGGTCGAGGTATCTGTATCGAACACACCGTACATACCCTGCTGCTCTTGTGGTGGATCGCCATTCAGGTCATCGCCTTCCTGCCACCAATAATTACTGCGCGTCGTGCGCCCTGCACCATTCCATGCCCAAAAATTGTAACCGGCAATTGGCTCGCCTTTTTGCATGCGCGGCAGAAGCACATCGAACACCTGCTGATAAAATTTATCGCGGTATTGCGTAGTCGCTTTAATATCGTATGAACCCATATCGCGATCCAAACCAAACTCCTCCAATACGATAGGTTTATTTATCGCTTTGGCAGCATCGATGTGCGAATTCAAATAATCTTTACCTTTTTCCCACCCGGTATCCCAGGTTTCAGCCGGTTTGGTCTTATCAAACCAGCCCCAATTTCTGATCCACATATGGTAAGTCAGGTAATCTACATTCACTGAACTGTGCGCATCGGCAAATAATTTTGCATCGTTAACAGAACCCATCAGGCCTTCACTACCGGTGCTAACCAAATGGTGTGGATCGAGACTTTTGATGTAAGCGGTAACCCCATTGATCCAATCAATATAAATTTGTTTTTCTTTCGCCGTGGTTTTGGAATTGCCCGGACGCGGTTCATTGGCCAATTGCCAGGACATAATCGTTGCATCATCCGCATAGGCTTTGCCATTGACAGTATTTGTGCGAGTGATAATTTTTTTAATGGTATTGCGATACTCCTGCTGCGCTTTTTCGCTCTGATAAAAGCTGGCAGATTTGGCCATGAAGCCTTCCCAATCATTGGTGACATTCGGGTCCTGTACCGGTTGGCCATCAATCCAGCTCATGTATTGCGTCATACCGCCAGACCATTGCCAGAAATTATTAAAGTACAACACTACCGTCATATCGCGCTTGGCCAATTCAACCAATAAATAGTCCAGACCTTGCAGCAAGCTTTCATCGTAATTACCAAAGCCATTTGTCGTGGCCGGTTTTACCGATGAATTGATATCGCTTTTTTCCGATACTGCCAGTACGCGCAAATTGTTTACACCCATTGCCTTGAGCGTATCCAACTCTTTGGCCAGGCGCGCGCGATCACCTACCTTACTGGGCGAACCTAAATAGGCTGCGTACCACATATTGGTACCGGCGATGTAATAGGGCTGGCCATTTTTCTGGAAATGCGTACCCGAAACTTTGACAAAACCGTCCGCAGCGGGCCCGGCAGAAGCCACAGATTGGGTGTTATTACAGGCGACCAAGGCAAACAAACACGCCATCAAAAACGCAGCAATTGAAAATCGATTGTATTTATTCATTATTTATTTCCGCTGAGAAAAGTAACCAGTTCAAACACTTTTTTGCAGATAGCGAATTGCTTCCATCATTGCGCGACCATTGTGATAGGGGCATTTCCAAAAACCCACTTTATAGTAAGAATCAGAATTCAGTTTATTCAGGCTGGATAACCAAAACCACTCGCCGCGCTCATGATCGATTTGATAGGTTTTAATAAACCTCCAACAATTTTCAGCCGCGCGATAATACTGCTCTTCACCGGTAGTGGCATAGGCATACAGAAAACCAACCAGAGCCTCAGCCTGCACCCACCAGACAGTATCTACATTAGTACGTCGGGTAGAAAAATCAAACGAGTCGATCACCTGCCCGTGCTCACCAATAGCCTCATTTACAGTCACCTGTGCAATGCTGATCAGTGTCGGCGTTAATTTGGAGGTGTACACTGCATCACCGAGTGATTCCAATGCTTTTGCAATTAACCAACTGGCTTCAATATCATGCCCGTAGGTATAACCCGGAGAAAAATCTTTCCACTCCAGATCCATAAACATACGCAGGTGATGCGTATTTTTATCGATCATGTACTTATCGAACATCTCAATATTGTACCTAAGCGCTGCTTTGACTTCTGCGCCGGGGTGCGCCTGATACAAGGTTGTATAGGCTTCCAGTATGTGCAAATGCGTATTTTGGGATTTGGGGTAGTTCAAATCTTTTTCGCTGAGGCGCAAATCATCAATCACGCCCCACTCGCGTGTAAAGGCTTCAAGATAACCTTCATGCGCGTGATCAATTGCGTATCGTTCAACTAAATTAAAACATTCCAGCGCATGCGCGAGTGCCTGTTCGTCGCGCGTGAGCTGGTAGTAAGCGCAGAGCGCATAAATCGTAAACGCCTGCGCATAAACTTGCTTTTTGGTATTAATGGGCATGCCAGCTGCATTTAATTCCCAATATACACCGCCGTGTTCATTATCGAAAAAGTGCGCTATCACATAATCGTAGGCGCGCGTCGCGCAATTGCGATAAACGGGGTTATCCACCTCCTGCGCGACTTCGCTAAAAAACCACAAAATACGCGCATTTAAAATAATCCCCTTGCTCGCATGTTTGACCGGCTGATTCTGCGCATCAATTTCGCCGTAAAAGCCACCCTGCTCATGATCGACTGTATGTGCAGCCCACCAATCAGCAATAGCAATTAACTCTGCTCGAAATTCTTGTTGCAGTGGTGCAGAACGCACAGGAAGACTTGCGACCTGCATGGGTTACACCAAGTCCTTAAGCACTTTTAAATTTGCACTGATCAATTCATTGCGCACCGCAACAGAGGCAGCAGAGCGCAAACCATCTGCCGGCGTGTTTTTGCAATAGTCGATCAGCTTTTCCACGGTTGAAGTAGCAACATGCATGCGCGTATCGGATGACGCGTAATAAATAAATACTTCATTTTTTTCATTCACTATCCAGCCATTGGCAAATGCCACGTTGGAAACATCGCCCACACGTTCTGCGCCATGCGGTGCAATAAAATGGCCTGCCGGGCTGTGCGTAACAACCCAGGGGCGCTCCAATTCCGTCATGAACATATACAATGTGTAACGCAAACCTGCAGCAGTATTGCGCACGCCGTGCGCGAGGTTTAACCAACCTTCTGCGGTTTTAATTGGCGCCGGGCCCTGGCCATTTTTGACTTCTTTAATGGTGTGGTAAACCTTGCCGTCTACGATCACTTCCGATTTCACTTCAGCGCGGGTCATGTCGTCCACTAAACCCCAACCGATACCGCCGCCACCGCCAACACTGATAAAACCATCTTGCGGGCGCGTGAACAAACCGTATTTACCATCGATAAATTCCGGATGCAAAACCACGTTGCGCTGCTGGCCGGAGTAAGTAATTAAATCCGGCAAACGCTCCCAGCTAATTAAATCTTTAGTGCGCGCGATACCGCATTGGGCTTCTGCTGCAGAGGTATCGTTAGGGTGATTTAAATCTTTGCGTTCGGTGCAAAATAAACCGTAGATGTAGCCATCTTCATGCGCGGTCAAACGCATGTCATAGACGTTGGTATCCGGGCGATCCGTTTCCGGCATGGTGATGGGATAATCCCAAAAGCGGAAATTGTCGATGCCGTTCGGGCTTTCAGCAATCGCAAAAAACGATTTGCGATCAACACCTTCAACACGCACGGCCAAAATATATTTACCGTTCCATAAGATCGCACCTGAGTTAAATGCGGCATTAACGCCCTGGCGCTCCATCAAATGCGGATTGGTTTTTTCATTCAGATCGTAACGCCAAAAAATAGGCGCATGTTCTGCGGTGAGAATCGGGTTCTCGTAACAATCGTAAATACCATTGCCCTGCGCTTTCACAGTATTTTTTTTGGTGACCAGCACTTCGTGTTGTTGCAACAGCGCCTTGGCTTTTTCTTTAAAACTACTCATGTTCCCAATACTCCAATGAGTTTTGCTAGTGTGTCGTTCTGATAGGTGTTTCATCACCCAACGGATTTAAACGTAATCGATTACACCGGTAGTTAAAATTTTTTGCACTGCAGGAAAATCTGCAGCGCAAAAAATAACTATCAGGATTTAGTTAATAAATGTTCGTCATTAGTGCCTTGCAATAGCACCGCAGGTGTATCTGCTGCATAGTCTTCCAATTTTTTGTACCAGTTAAACCAGAGGAAAATACTGGTAATAACCGCAATAACCATAGCGATAATAAATTCAGGCCAGTGTTTGATCACCATGAAAATCGGCGCCGCCACCAGTGAGGTTTGCCATACAATTCCCACCACTACATTGATTGCATCACGCGCAAAATTTTTGTTGGCGCCAACTTGCGGATAGTCTTTTTGCACTTCGGCCAATACTGGCGCCCAGAAACCCCAGGGGCGAACTTTGGTGTAAAACTTTTTCAGCACGTCCATATCATCCGGTTTGGTCAGCAGCGATCCAATTACACAGGCGGCGATACAGGCAATGAACATAAACGGAAATGCATTAATGGGAGATATATCGGTAAAAATCAGTGGGAACGCAATGGCAAAACCAGCGACCATTCCCCAGAAATACCCGTACCCATTAAAGCGCCACCAATACCATTTGAGGACATTGGATGCGGTGTAACCACCATAGAGCGCGCTTACCAACCATTGAATAACTTGATTCAAGGTGGGGATAAAAAAGCCGATCGCTACGCCGAGGATTACAAACAACACCGAAATAAAATAACTCATGCGCACATAGGTTTTTGGCGCTGCATCCGCATTGATATAGCGTTTATATAAATCATTCACGACATAAGCGGGCGCTGCGTTTACCGTTGCCGCAAAGGTAGACATAAACGCAGCGAGTAAACCGGCAATTAATAATCCCAATAATCCACTCGGCAAAATCTCACCCGCCAATACCATTGGCAATATCTGTTCAAAATCGACGTCTTTGCCCATCGCATTTAAATCGCCCATAAACAAACCCAGCGCAAGCACGGTTAAACCGGCAATCAGCATGTAGCGCGGGAACATTAAAACGATGGTGACAAAACCACTCATTTTGGCAGCATCTTTCGGTGATTTTGAGGAGAGCACTCGCTGCATATCATAAGTGGGTTGCGGCCCGGCCAAACTTTGCAAAGTACCTTTAAACAACATCAGCATAAAAAAGATGGCAAATAATTCATAACCATCGGCGTCGATTTTGTCATTGGCAGCTGCCAGTTTTTCTGACCAATCCAGATTCAATTCCCAACTGAAGAAAATACTGGTCCAACCTTCCGGGATGGCGGCATTGAGCATTTCCGGTGAGACGCGCTGCATGGCAATAACACCAACCGCAATGCAGGCAATGGTCATAATCACAAATTGGAAAACTTCAGTGAATACCACGCTGAACATGCCGCCTTTCACCACATAGAGCGTCGTAATCGCAGTGATGATCAAACCGTAAAACACGTCATTCATGTGCGAGTCGGTGGACAATTGCCAAGGCATAAATACTGCCGCAAATTTTCCGATACCGATAAATCCATAGGCGATAAACCCGATCACATTGACTAGCGCAAACAGCACCACAATTAAATGCGAAAGGCGCGCTCCGCGTCCCTCGCCAAAGCGGAAAGTAATCCACTCTGCGCCGGTCATCACACCAGAACGGCGCAGCCACGCAGAGAGAAATACCATCAGGAAAATCTGGTTGAACACCGGCCACAACCAGGGAATAAACACGCTGGTCAGCCCATACACAAACAATAAATACACCAGCCACATGGTGCCGGAAATATCGAACATGCCGGACGCATTCGACAGGCCAAGCTGCCACCAAGAAAGTTTATTGCCACCGAGAAAATAACTTTTAATATCTTTTGACGCGCGACTGGAAATCCAGAAGCCCACCACCAGGGTTGCAATGACATAGGCAAGGATGATGGCTATATCCAGAAGTGGAAGATTCATGAACAGATTCCGAATTTATTATGTAGATCGAATGATCGCTTTTCTTATCTGATCCCATTACTTCCGTGCGGCAACTCATCAACAATAATGTTTAACAGAGGGGCTGAGACTCAGGGTAAAACGGCAATCGTCAGTGTCAGATCATCCAAGCATATATCAAGAGTGACCATAAGCACCGACATGGCAAACTAATGTAACCGTTTACATGTTATTTTTCTAGTCTCTTTTGACGAGCTGTAGTAAATTTTCCGGCAAATAAGTCAATCTTCAATAAATCCAATCTCAACTCACCCCCATATCGGCTCCTAAAGGTCGTTTTTATGTCCAATATTCGCGATGTTGCTCGCCTGGCTGGCGTATCTGTTGCAACTGTTTCACGAGCCCTGAGCAACCCCGAAAAAGTCTCCGACGAAAGCCTGGAAAAAGTTCACAACGCAATCGCGCAAGTCGGCTATCGCCCCAATATGCTCGCACGCAACTTCCGCTCGGCGCGCGCCTATGCGGTCGTGGTGCTGGTTCCCGATATCGCGAACCCTTTCTATTCCCTTTTTATCCGTGCCCTGGAAGACCGCGCCCAACAAAAGGGCTACGCGGTACTGCTGGGCGATACCCGTGGCACACCTGAGCGGGAAATGGAGTACATCCGCCGTGTAGAAACTCGTCTGGCTGACGGTATAGTGCAGCTACGCCCCAGCTCGGAAAAAAGCCAGAACAACATTCCGCCCGATATCCCCTGCGTCAACGCCTGCGGCTGCGAATACACCACCGGCCCGGCGATCCGCATCGACAACCGCGCCGCCGCCAAAACTATGGTGAATTACCTGATCAGCCTCGGCCACAAGCGCATTGGGGTGATCTCTGGCCTGAAGGACAACCCTCACGCCATCGACCGCCTCGAGGGTTACAAAGAAGCTCTGGCAGACGCGGGTATACCCTTTGAGAAGGATCTGATTGCCGAGGGCGACTTCACCATGTGGTCAGGCCTCAACGCTGCCTTCCAGTTCTGCAATATGAAAGTTCGCCCAACAGCGGTTTTCTCGATGAACGATGAAATGGCGATAGGCGCTATGCAAACCCTGAAAAACCAGGGCATCCGCATTCCGGAAGATATGTCGGTCACTGGTTTTGACGATATCGCCTACGCCAAATATTCCGACCCCAGCCTCACCACTATTTCGCAACCGGCGGAAGAGATGGGAAAAATGGCGATGGATATGCTGCTAAAAGTGATTGAGGGTGAACCGCTGAGCCAGCGCGAGTGTGTATTGCCAACGGAATTTATTATCCGCAAAAGCACCGGGCCTGCGCCGGGTAAGAAATAACTTGAAGTTGGGCGCTGCCACCCCCACATCGGCGCCTTACTATTCTTCAACTTGTTGTTAAAAGCGCTTGGCATTTTTTGATCAACTGTGGGTGGATTATGAGTGACCTATTTATTCTGCAAAACCAAGACAAACTTTTTCTCGGCCGCCAAAACAACTGGCTGGATGGGCGCGATCTGGCTGCGCTCTACAAAACCGTACATAAGGATGAAGCCATCAACCAGATGTTTGAAGCCAGCTCCAAAGACTACCGGCAGCGCATTAAAGTGCTCAGTTGCAGCGCCAATGAGAAAGGCTTGCCAGTGATCGACCCGGAATTGATGCCCGAACCACTGCCCAAAGCAGGTAAAGATTTATTTGAAACCCTGGAGCAGGCTGCAGCACCCGGCGCACCGGATGAATCCTCGGCACCACAGGCTGACTTGACCTAAACTTTGTCCACTTATCCCTATCCCGTTATTTACGCCCCCTGCGGCCTACCCGATTGCTCTTGCAGCTAAAGGAATCTGAAGTGTCTGTATCCCAAGGCTTAGACCAGCGCCTATCGCACGAACTGCTCGCCACCTTCGCTGAGCCAGCCAACAATGCCAGCTTGCGGGGAATATTGCGCGGGCTAGAAAAAGAAAGCCTGCGCGTTACACCGGAAGGCACACTGGCGCAGACCGATCACCCACAGGCACTCGGCTCAGCACTCACGCACCCGCATATCACCACTGACTACAGCGAAGCGCTGCTCGAATTCATCACCGAGCCATTCACTGATGTGGAACATTTGCTCGAGCAACTGGATAACACCCATCGCTTCACCTATCAACAACTCGACAGTAACCGCGAACGCCTTTGGCCTGCGAGTATGCCTTGCACGCTAGGCAGCGATGCGGAAATTCCGGTTGCGCGTTACGGCACATCCAACAGCGGCAAGATGAAAACGGTGTATCGCGTAGGATTGGGGCATCGCTATGGCCGCTCCATGCAAACCATTGCGGGTATCCACTACAACTTTAGTTTGCCGGATGATTTTTGGCGCGCGCTGCAAACACAGAGCGGCAACCAGCAATCACTACAGGATTTTAAAACCGAACGCTACTTTGGCTTGATCCGCAATTTTCGCCGCAATTTTTGGTTGCTGATTTATTTATTTGGCGCATCGCCTGCAGTCTGTTCCTGTTTTGTAAAAAATCGCGCGCACAAATTGCAGCCGTTTCCCGCCGCTGAAGAAACCATGTATTTGCCTTATGCAACATCGCTGCGTATGGGCGATTTGGGCTACCAGAGTGATGCGCAAAAAACCCTGTTAGTGAATTACAACAACCTCAGCGATTATTTAAAAACATTGTGCGGTGCGATTACCCACAGCCATCCAGCTTATGAGCAAATCGGCGTAAAAGATAGCGCAGGAAATTATCAGCAACTCAACAGCAGTTTGCTGCAAATCGAAAATGAATTTTATTCCAGCATTCGCCCCAAACGCACCACCGAGCGGGGCGAAACGGCATTGCAAGCATTGCGCTTGCGCGGCGTGGAATACGTGGAAGTGCGCTGTGTGGATTTAAATCCGTACGAGCCGCTCGGCATTACCATCGAGCAGATGGAAGTGATGGATGCATTTTTACTTTACTGTTTATTGAGCGATAGCCCGGCAACTGACGAGCGCGAATTTTATCAGGGGCAGGAGAACCAAAAGCGCATCGTCAATAGCGGACGCGATCCAGCACTGGAACTATTGCGCGGCGATAACAGCGTACCCATGCGCATATGGGCACAGGAAATTTTGCAGGGCAGCACTGCCTGTGCGGAATTGCTCGACCAGGCTAAAGGTGGCGATGCTTATCGTCAGTCACTCACCCTGCAATTTGCCAAACTGGAAAATCCCGAGCTGACGCCTTCAGCGCGTGTACTGCGCGATATGACCAGCGCGCAGCAAAGTTTTTACGCGCACACACTGGCATTGGCTGAACAGCATCGTGCTTATTTTGCAACGCGGCCATTGGCAGAAAAAGACTACACAGAATTTGCGCAGATGAGCGCGCAGTCACTGCAAACACAAACGGAATTGGAAACTAAGCAACAAGTGAATTTTGATACCTATCTGGAAAGCTATTACGCCCAGTATCGCGGTTGTACCGGTTGCGGAAGTTAAGGCAGGCATTATTACGGCGCAAATAGTGAATCAGTCGCCCGCAACGAGCGACTGATTCACTGCATTATTTCTGCACGACAAAATTATTGAAAAACAAATCAGACGCAGGGCCTTTGACTGGCTTGATAGAATCGAGGGAAGGTGCCGCCGATGCTGTAGCATCCTCCATTTTATGCTCAGGTTCTTTTTCATCATCGTGCTTGGCAATTTTTTTAGCGGCATCTTTCTTTTTATCCGCACCGTGTTTTTCGTCATGCTCGTCGGGATCGTGCCCTTCCACTTTCAAGAGCGCTTTATTAATTTCAGCCAACGCATACACGCGTAAATATTCTTTACCTTCAGCGGTGCTGATCGCCTCTTCCGTTTGCGCGCTAAGGATACTCACCAGACGATCGCGGATTAATGGTAAGTGATGCATCACCTCAGTGGCATCCTCTCCGGTTTCTGTGCGAATCGATAATTCCGCCTTGATAAACCGCGCCTTACCCGGCCCACCGTAATTCACCACTAACGCAGGTTCCAGCGGAATATAATTAACCCCCTCCGCTACCGCAGGTCCACCACCACTGGCCAAGGTCGGCAGCGCCGATACCCACCCAAGGATTGCAACACAATATTTAACAGCCACTTTCATATTCGCTCCAAACATCTGAACTTGCGCGCTACTTTGCGCTCCAACTGACGCGATAATCGCACTGCCCCAAAGCATAGACTATTCCGCTGGCGTCAGGCTGCGCTTTTGCGTTGCCATTGCACAATCGAGAGCAGAAAACTACTGGCTCTGGTGCAGGCTTATTGCTTACCATTAGCCGCACCCCTTATCGACCAAACGCACACCCAACAATAAGCAGTATCCCTTTTTAAGGATTTATTATGATCCCCAGTTTTCGCAACACCAATTTTCTTATCTTTATCGCCTGCACATTAATGATCCTCGCCGCTTCCTATATGGAGCACGTGATGAAGATGATCCCCTGTTCGCTGTGTATCACCCAGCGCGGTTTCGTGGTCCTCACTGGCCTCTTGGCACTGGCTGCAGCACTGCATAATCCTGCGCTCACTGGCCGGCGCACCTATGCCGTATTGGGTATTGTCAGTGCCATCCTTGGTGCCTGTTTTGCTGGTCGCCAACTATGGTTACAAAGTTTACCTGCCGATCAGGTGCCCGCCTGTGGACCCGGTTTGGCTTATATGTTTGAAGTGTTCCCGTTTATGGAAGCGCTGGAGCTGCTACTGCAGGGCGATGGCAACTGTGCCCACGTCGATAAAATCCTTGGTCTAAGCCTTGCCGCCTGGACGTTTATGGCCTTTATCGGCTTGGCTGCAGTGAACCTATACCAACTGCTGCGCAAGCAAGACAAACTGGTCTAGGTGTCTTGCCCTCACGCAGAAGATGGCCTATTGTGGCAAACTCAAAACCAACAGCAGTGTGTTTGACTCTTCCTGAAGCCAGCGTGCGGCCTCATTAAAAACACACTGCGTCGAACAACGCATAGGATTACCTGATGTTAGAAAATTGCAAAAGTGCCAAAGAACGCTGGGGCGGTGTGAGTGAAATTATTGATCGCTGGCTGGAAGAGCGTCAGGCAATGCTGGTGCAATACTGTGCACTGAGCGGCTTGGACCAGGACTTGAGTGACCTGCAGCGCGGTGAGAAATTGCGCAGCTTTTGCCAGATCCTGGTGGACTATGTATCCGCTGGCCACTTTGAAGTCTACGATCAATTGATCAAAGAAGGGCGCGAGTTTGATGACGCAGAAGCCCTGCAAGAAGCCAGCAAACTCTATGACACTATCGATACCACCACCGAAAGACTGCTGGATTTCAATGATAAGTATTTAGAAACCGATGACATCAGCTCGCTCACGGCCGACCTGTCGCACTTGGGCGAAGCACTCGAAGTGCGTTTTAGTACCGAAGACCGCCTTATCTCGGTGCTGCACACATCGCACAAAGATTTGGTTAGCTAATTAGTCAAACCATAAAATTACTGCCATAAAAAAACCCGCTCATGAGCGGGTTTTTTTATCGTCATAAGATCGGGTCAAATCTTATTTAGCTTCTGCCGCAGCTTCAGGCGCTTTGATTTCCAACAATTCAACTTCAAAAATCAAGGTTGATGATGGTGGGATTGGGCCTTGACCGCCAGCGCCGTACGCCAACTCTGACGGGATTACGATTTCCCACTTGGAGCCTTGTGGCATCAATTGCAGGGCTTCAGTCCAGCCTGGAATTACACCATCCAACGGGAAGGTTGCTGGTTGGCCATTTTTAACAGAGCTATCAAATTCAGTACCGTTGATCAGCTTGCCGACATAGTTAACAGTAACAGTGTCAGTCGCTTTTGGCTTGGCGCCTTTACCTTCGGTGATTACTTTGTATTGCAGGCCGCTTGCAGTGGTAGTTACACCTTCTTTAGCCTTGTTTTCTTCGAGGAATTTTTTGCCTTCAGCAATATTGGTTTCGCTCAGTTTCTTTTGTTCTTCTTCTTGTTTAGCCATGGCTTTTTGCTGAACTTCCTGCATGATCTTTTGCATATCTTCTTCACTGATGCGAGAAGGTTTGCCATCGCGGATATCAGTCAGCGCCAATGACAATGAGTCAGGCTCAATGGTCAGGCCACCATTTTGCAGGTTTTTACCCAAATTTTGACCAATGATGTAGTTCGCTTTTTGCTCCAGAGTCGCCAGCTTTGCACTGTCATCAACCGGTTTTGCTTCTTCTTTTTTGTTGCAGCCCATCAAGCCAGCAGTAGCAGCCATCAGGCCAACAACCAATAAACGTTTGTTAAACATAATGCACCTTATTAGTAATCATTGATTTGTAATCGTTGTCTGTGTGAAGCAAGCGTGCCGCTCACTTGGTCCTAGCCGACACCTTATACTGCGGCGCCAGAGCAGGCGGCAATGGTATACCAACTCCAGCCAAATGTGCGCGTTTTTAGCGCCTACCCATGTTAAACCGCTAGCCAAAGTGTGTGCTGCAGCCCATTTACCTCCAGGGCGCTTAAGCGGCTAGCATCAGAACCGGTTCAGACTGCTTGCTTTTCACAAAGTTCACGTCCTTTACCCTCTATCGCTCAGGGTTATTGCCAGCTAAAGTACAAGCCCATCGCCCCGCATAGAGGCATACACTTTTTAGTGGGGCGCAGCTACAATTCGCCCGAAATGCATCAACAATTTGCTGTGCCACTCATTAGACGTTTTCAACGCTTTTTTCATACAGGTATTTTTTATGGCCGCCACCAAAACTCCAAAAAATTCAATTGCTGAATTGGAACAAGAAATCGCCAAGCTAGGTGCTGCGCTGGATAAAGCGCGCGCGCAAGAACTTGCTGCTGCAGAAAAAACAGTTGCTGCGGAAAACAAAGCGCTGGTCAGCGCCAAGAAAAAAGTGGCTGACCTGGCGAAAAAAGAAAGCAAAACGCCCGCTGCCAAAGCGCGCCTGAGCCAGGCGAAAAAAGATTTAGCCGCGCAAGCCAAAGTGGTTGCAGGCGCACAAGCATTGCTGGACAGCTTAAAAGCAGCGCAAGCGGCGAGCAAAGAAATTGCCAAGGCGGTTGCAGAACAGCTCAAAGGCAATGCTAAAAAAGCCGGTAAGGCCGCCAAAGTAAAACCTGCAAAAACAGCTACAGCAAATGTTGATGCACCCAAAGCTGAAAAAACCGCAACCAAAAAAGTAGCGAAAAAGCCCGAAACAAAAACAACAGAGCCAGTAAAAAGCGCCGCAACCAAAACCAAGGCGACTAAAGCCAAAGCGACCAAAATCAAGCCTACTGCAACACCTGAAACTGCCCACGCTGCAGTTGCTGCCGAACAGCCAGCTCCAAAAGTTGCAGCCGCTAAAAAACCTGTCGCAAAAAAAGCCCCTATTAAAAAAGCGCCAGCCAAAAAAATAGAAAGCACCACTGAAACTGCTGCACCTGCACCAACTGCTGTTGTTGAGGCACCTGCTGCCCCAGCAGTTGAAGCACCAGTTGTGGTTACCGAGCCATCTGCTGTTGAAACACCGGCAGTCGCGGCGAGCATCGAATCACCTTCGACTGCCACACTGCCCTTCGATGATGACCAAGGTTCATTAAATTAAGTGCCAGCTGAATCACGTCGGGTTACATAAAAAAGGGCGCCAACGGCGCCCTTTTTTAATAACAAAAGATTCAAACCTATGCACAAAATCTCGGTCATACTCAAGCAGGATAATCAGGAGAGCTTCGTCATGCACACATCCGCTATCACAATGCCGCAACTGTTTGAGCAATTAGGGTTGGATTCCAGCAACCTGGCTATAGCGCGCTTTATCAAACATCATCATTTACCTGATGATATTAAGCTGCAAGCCGCTGATTTTTGGACCCAACCGCAACGCCAATTTATCAAAGATAGTCTGCAACAGGATTCCGACTGGTGTGAAATTGTCGACCAGTTGGATGCGCTCTTGCGCCACTGAGTCAGTACTATTTACCGAGCAATGCCAGCAATTCCGAAATCGCTGTATCAGCAACATTAAGTTGCCGTAAGTAAAAGCGCAGATTTTCACCAGCAGCCGATAGATACGTATTGGCTGTGCCTGGATTCTCCCAAGTGTGCGCCAATCCTTGCAATAGCGACTGCAATTGTTTTTCCGCGAGCAATTCCGCCTGTTTAATTTGGCTGCGCACTTGTTCGATATCCGGATCCGCACCACCAAATTCTGCTTTCATCCGCCGCCGCAATTGTCGCAACGGTACAACATAGTGCTCGTCCCATGCGTGGATACGCTTCTGCGCGTTGCGCAGACGCGCTGCATCCAGAGTTAATCCTCGCTGTTCCAGCCAGAGGCACCAGAACAATACATTCACATTTACCCCATGCTCATCTTGCAGGCGCAGGCACGCATCCGCCACACCGGCGCGGGCATACTGGCGCAGGGAAAAATCCCACAGATTGGATCTATCATCGAGTGACGCAGTGGGCATAACAAAATCCGCTAGCAGAGGTTTGGGGCAAGTCTGCTAGAATGCGCGCCATGATTCAATTACAAAACACTTCCGTTCAGCGCGGCACCAAATTTTTATTAGATGGCGCCGACCTCACTATTTATCCGGGCCAGAAAGTCGGTTTGATCGGCGCCAATGGCACTGGCAAATCCACCTTGTTCCAATTGTTGCTCGGCAAACTGCACAGCGATACCGGCACGCTCGATATCCCCAAGCAGTGGCGCGTCGCGCATATGGCGCAAGAGGTGGGGCACACCAGCCGCAGCGCGCTCGATTATGTGCTCGATGGCGATAGCGAATTGCGCCGTCTGGAGCAGGAAATTGCCACTGCGCTGCAAGATCCGGAACACAATGGCGAACAGCTCGCGCACTTGTACAGCGATATGGAAAATATCCATGCGTACACCGCACCCTCGCGCGCGCAGCAATTATTAAATGGTTTGGGCTTTGCACCAGGCGATGATAAACGCCCGGTATCGGATTTTTCCGGTGGCTGGCGCATCCGTTTAAATCTCGCCCAAGCATTGATGTGCCCATCGGATTTATTGCTGCTCGATGAACCGACCAACCATTTGGATTTAGATGCGACCCTATGGCTGGAAGAGTGGCTCAAACGCTATCCCGGCACCTTGATTATTATTTCGCACGACCGCGATTTTCTCGACAATATTGTCGATCGCATTGTAAATATTGAAAAACAAAAACTCGATAATTACAGCGGCAACTATTCAGCATTTGAACGCCAGCGCGCGGAAAAACTTGCGCAGCAACAAGCGAGCTTTGAGAAGCAACAAGAGCGTATTGCGCACGTCGAAAATTATATCCGCCGCTTCCGCGCGCAGGCGACCAAAGCGCGTCAGGCGCAGAGCCGGATCAAAGAATTGGAGCGCATGGAAAAAATTGCGCCTGCGCATATCGATTCGCCATTCACCTTTACTTTTAAATGCAACGACAAGATGTCGGTGCCGCTGGTGCACATCGCGCGCGCCGACATTGGTTACGGCACTAAAGTCGTTTTAAATAAAGTTGAATTGAGTATTCGCGCCGAAACCCGCGTAGGCTTGCTCGGCCCCAACGGTGCAGGTAAATCGAGCTTGGTAAAAACCCTCGCCGGTTCCTTACCTTTGTTAGCTGGTGATCGCACTAACGGCGAACATTTTAAGCTCGGCTACTTTGCGCAACATCAATTGGAAGCACTGGATATTAATGCTTCCGCGGCATTACACATCCAACGTTTGGCGCCACAGGCACGCGAGCAGGAAATCCGAGATTTCCTCGGCAGTTTTGATTTCCACGGCGACCGCGCCTTTGAACCCATCACCCATTTTTCCGGCGGCGAAAAAGCGCGTTTGGCATTAGCGATAATCGCATGGGAAAAACCCAACGTATTATTGCTCGACGAACCCACCAACCATTTGGATTTGGAAATGCGCCACGCGCTCACCATGGCGCTGCAGGAATTTGAAGGCGCGGTGATTGTGGTATCGCATGATCGCCACTTGTTGCGCAATACAGTGAATGAATTTTTGCTGGTTGCAGATGGTAGTGTGAGTGAGTTTGATGGCGATCTGGAAGATTATTACAAATGGATGCAGCAACAAAAAACCAATGCGGCTACCGCTGAAAAAGAAACCGCCATTACCAGTGAGAGCGACAGCAAAGTCGATAAAAAAACCCAGCGCCAACAGTCGGCAGCGCAGCGTGCGCAGTTGAAACCACTCACCAACAAATTAAAAAACCTCGAAAGCCAGCTGGAAAAACTGCAGAAGCGTTTAGCCGAAATCGAAACTTTATTGGGCGATAGCAGTATTTACGAGGATAAAAACAAAACCAAACTGCAAGAGTTATTGGCCGAACAAGGCAAGCTGCAAGCTCAACTGGAAGAGACTGAAGAAAACTGGCTGATGGTCAGCGAAGAATTAGAGGCGGCAAGCCAATAAGTTTATCAACGAATATATATCATCTGAAAATAAAAAAGCCGGAATAAATTTCCGGCTTTTTTATTACTACTGCAACATTAGAAATTCATGCGCAAACCAATGCCAATTTCTGAGGCTTCTGAACCCAGGCCAACATCGGCAGTCACTGAAAATTGTGGTGCAAACCAGTAAGCAACTCCACCGCCGAGAACTGTATTGCCATCAAATGCGGTGTGGTGGGAGAGTTCTACTTTCGCTTCAACATTGTTGTTGAGAAAACCGCGCAAGCCTGCAGCAACAATCAAACCTGAATCGCTATCACCAGAGTCCGGGGAAATATTTTCCGCGCTTAGCGTGCCGTACATGCTGGAGTCAGCACCAAACAGGGTGTGATATCCAATACCGGCGCTGATTGCTTCTGAACCGCAGCGACCACCACTCACATCACTGTAAGAACCTATCGCAAAAAAATCATCATTTAATTCAAGGCTGCCGCTCAAGCGCAAACCATCCTGGTTGCAATCGTAATCATCAACATCTTGATCAATAAATTGCAGCGCAGCGTAATTGTAGCTAATGCCAGGTGCTGCATTAACACTTACGCTACCCGCTAAACCTGCAGCAGCAACGAAGTAACTCATTTTTTTCAGTGTGTTTTTCATAATTTTTACTCTCCAGTAAGGTCGTTCACGGTGATACTAGTTGTTGTGGATGAATCAATCCTGAACACAATTGTGTGGGGAATTTGCTGCGCGCATTATCGATGGAAGTTATCGATTTGACGGTGCGGTAGGTCACGTTAAATTATTTACTGTTCCACCCTTGGACTTAAATAGGTGCCATTGCCAACAAAAAGCGGCAATTGATTATCTCTGCAACATAATGATATGAATTAATTTTCATCAATAAATTAATAGCCGATTTGCGTGATACCGGGATCACCTTGCAACAATATTGCATGGACTTGCAAAATACGGCGCCCTTCCATACGGCTAATAGTAAATTCGTAGCCCGCGAGCCTGATGGCTTCACCAGCAACCGGAACATGTTGTAATTGTTCAAGCAATAATCCAGCGAGCGTAAAATAATCGCCGTCGCCGCGCGTTAGTCTGATGCGCAGCAATTCTTCTACTTGTTCCAGCGATATGCTGCCATCAAGTATCCAACCGCCTTCGGTTTCGCTAGCGAGGGGTTCATCGTGGGTATCCGCCAGTTCACCTGCAATGGCAGCGAGCAGGTCGCCCGTTGTCACCACCCCTTTGATGCTGCCGTATTCATCGATCACTATTGCCAAGGGTAATGGCTCCTGGCGCAGCATCTCCAGCACCTTAAGCGCGCTGGTACCCTCAGGAACGGCGAGGGGAGAGAGCGCAAGTTTGGCGAGGTCAAGCGGTTGGTTGCTGAGCGCGGCGGTGAGCAGATCGCGGCTTTGCACTACGCCGAGCAGGTTATCAAGCTCATCGCGCGCTACCAGCAGACGGGTTTGCGGAGTGGTTTTAAGGATTTCCAGGAGCTCGGCTGGTGTCGCCTGTGCATCGACCCACACGATATCCGGGCGCGGTGTCATCAGCGATTGCACCGGGCGCTCCGACAACTGCAATACGCTGCGAATCATGCTGCGCTCGCTGTGTTCAAATGCCAGCTCTTCATCATGGGGAGCGGCGGTCATGCCGGCGATATCGGCGCCGACTTCATCAGCATCACTACGCCCACCCAACAATTTCAGCACAGCTTCGGCGGTGCGATCGCGCAGCGGGCGTTCGCCGATTAAATGGCGAGTGCGATTGGAGCGCGCCAACTGGTTGAATATTTCGATCAGCACCGAGAAGGCGATAGCGCCGTAGAGATAGCCTTTGGGGATTTCAAAGCCCGCGCCCTCTGCCACCAGACTAAAGCCGATCATCAGCAAAAAACCGAGGCAGAGCATAACCACGGTGGGGTGGCGATTCACAAAATCGGTCAATGCCTTGCTGGCGATAATCATGATCAGCATGGCGATCACCACCGCAATCATCATGACTTCCAGATGATCGACCATACCAACCGCTGTGATTACCGCGTCGAGGGAGAAGACCGCATCAAGCACTATAATCTGGGCCACTACCGCCCAGAAAGCGGCATGGACGCGGGTATTGCGCGGCAGGTGGATCTTACCCTCCAGCCGCTCATGCACTTCAACCGTCGCCTTGAACAGAAGAAAGATGCCGCCCAACAAAAGAATCAGGTCGCGCCCCGAAAGACTTTTATCAAAAATGCTGAACAGCGGTTGGGTGAGTGTCACCAACCAGGAAATGCCAGCCAGCAGCAATAGGCGCATCAGCAGCGCCAAGCCCAAACCGATGACCCGCGCCTTGTCGCGCTGGTGTGGCGGTAACTTATTAGCCAAAATCGCGATGAAGATCAGGTTGTCGATCCCCAACACAATCTCCAACACTATCAGGGTTAACAGCCCCAGCCAGGCACTGGGATCAGCCATCCATTCCACGATATATCCCCATCACACCATTTGATCGAGCATGGCCAGCACGGTCTGGACTGCCACCCACACCAATCCGCTCAAAAGCACCCAGGCTGAAATGCCAATCGCAATGCCCACCAGCACACATACGCCATCGCTTTCGATCAGACCCAATGCGATAAACAGAATGCCTAATGCGGGCAGCAAGTTCCCTAAGGGAATTGGCAACACCAGCAAAAACGCCAGCAGGACACAAAATGCACCCAGCCAGCGCTCAGCGCTGCCAAGTGTCAGGACAGAAATACGTGGGCGCATCAGCTTTTCAATACGCCTTAGCCAGGGAGCAACCTTATTGACCAATTTTTGGAAATCAACGGTGGCGATAGAGCTGTCGGCAATCCAGCGCGGCAAGTAGACGCGCTTGTGCCCTAGCGCCATTTGTACCGCGATAAACAGCATCGGCAAGCCGGTAATGGTCGATACACCTGGAATACCAATAATTGGCAACGAATTTGGCAAGGCGAAAATCAGTAGGATAAAACCAAAGGAGCGCTGCCCAAGGGTTTCGGTAATGTCGCGCACCCGCACCCGCTCAGCGGTGAAGTTCGCGGCAAAAGCGATGAGTAACGCAGATAAACTGGCACTGGAGTGACGCAAAGCAGCTGGCCTTTGGTCGGGTTCAGACGATGGCATTGAGAAACCAGACGTTATAAAGATGGCGGGATTCTACTGTAGTCAGAGCGACAATGACCAGCTGAGGGGTTTGCCGTTGCGAAACTTTACGCATATGCAACGCAAAATCACCCACAACCGTATTGCAGGTATTAATCTAACCGCCTGTTTTTCTATCTTACGACCAAGGGATACAACTGTGCAGATTCGTTTTATCGATTCAATTCACCAGATTAGCGCTGCGCATTGGAATCAGCTTTGCCCACCCGACTACCCTTTTGTGCGTCATGAATTCCTTGCTGCACTGGAAGACAGCGGCTGCACCAGTGCCGCAACCGGCTGGCAAGCGCATCATGTGGTGATGCATGCTGATGGGCAATTGCTCGCTGCCATGCCCGGTTATATAAAAACCCATTCCTACGGCGAATATGTGTTTGATTGGAGCTGGGCGGATGCTTATCGCCGCTATGGCGTTGATTATTATCCAAAATGGATCAACGCCATTCCCTTTACTCCCTGCGTCGGCCCACGCTTGTTAAGCAAAGCCGATACACAGACAACAGAACTTATTAATGCTGCGGCACAAGCCTTAATAACAGAGTCTATTGAGAAGAATTTTTCCAGCTGGCACTGTTTATTTCCGGACAACGCAACCAGTACAAAACTGTGTGAGCAGGATATTCCCCAACGGTTAGGCTGCCAGTTTCATTGGTTTAATCGCGATTATAAAAGCTTTGAAGATTTTCTCGCGCAGATGAATTCGCGCAAACGCAAAAACATTATCAAGGAGCGGCGCCAGGTTATCGAGCAAGGATTTGTGTTTGAAGTAAAAAATGGAACTGATTTGACTGCACGAGACTGGGAAGTATTTTATGCACTTTATCGCAATACTTATTTAAAACGCAGCGGCCACAGCGGTTACTTGAGCGCTGATTTTTTTCAGCAGCTGGGTGCAACCATGAGTAACAACTTGGTGCTCATCAACGCTTTGCAGCCAACAGAAAATGGATCACACAGCATCATTGCAGCTGCGCTGTTTGTGCGTGATGGCACAACACTTTATGGGCGTTATTGGGGTTGTTTTGAAGAGTATCAATTCCTGCATTTTGAAACTTGTTACTACCAGGGAATTGATTATGCCATCGCTAATCAATTAACACGTTTTGACGGCGGTGCGCAGGGCGAGCATAAAATTGCCCGCGGTTTTGAGCCGGTGCTGACCTATTCCAACCACTGGATTGGTTCATCCGATTTTCGTCCAGCGATTAAACAGTTTATTGCACAGGAGTCAGTTAGCATTCGTGCCTACGCCAATGAGGCGCGTGCTTCACTGCCGTTCAAATAAATGTAAAACGACTGCAAAAATATTTCAGCCAAACAATTATTCATAAAAAAGCCGGGAAAAACCCGGCTTTTTTATGCTTGAGCTACAATCCTTTTAGGACGATAGCTGCCGCTTTTATTCCACTAGCAAACGTACATTATCGAACGAAACATCAATTGCACCCGACGGCTCCACCACAAAAATATTGGTAATCGCATTAAGTTTGGCGATGCCAGGGCAGCAGGGAACCGAGTTGCCGTTATCGATCAAATCAGCGACACCGATAGTGTATTCTGTCCAAACGCCGTCGGCAGGTAATGGAATGCTCACATCACTCACATTTGGCCAACCGCTGTCCATTTTGATTAACAACTTAGTACCTTCGGCTTTGCTGTTGATTTTAAAGTCAAACTTCAGTTTGCCCTGAGCTCCCCATTTGCTCAAATTCACTGGATTAGTGATCACATTGAAAAACACATTACCATCAGTACCTGTTTTTACCACGTTAAATACATTACCACGCCCGGCTTCTGCTTTTTCGGACGAGGTAATATGACCCGCAGGGTTATAACTTTGTACTTGCAAGCCAGCAGCAATGTTGTCGTTGTACATGTTAAACAACGGCAAGGGGGCAAACTCAGTCACACCGCCATCAGCTTCTTCACCTTCAATGCGAATATTGTCAAAAGACACATTCATTTCCGCCGAAGGATCAACCACAAAGCTATTTACTACTGATGCCAGTGTTGCTTGTCCACCGGCAAGTGAATTGCCATTGTCGAGCAAATCGGCGAGAGTGATGCGATATTCTTTCCACTCACCATCAGCAGCCAAGGGCACACTGACATCGCTCACATTCGGCCATCCACTATCAATTTTTACCAGTAATTTTGCACCTTCGGCTTTGCTGTTAACTTTTACATCAAACACTAATTCACTATCGGTTGCCCAGTTACGCATATCGGCGGGGTCACCTTTTATTTTGAAATAGGCATTACCGTTTGCGCCAGTTTTTACCACATTCCATACGTTGCCACGGCCAGCTTCCTCTACTTGGGAGTGACTGATTTTGCCGTCAGGATTGTAGGAATCAAATTGCAGCACACTCGCCAGACTATTGTCGTACATTACAAAAAGTGGTGGTCCGGGTAATTCAACCTGACCAATGACCGGGCGCTGATGGCCAGCAACTAATTCTGCGTTTGCACCAATTGTTGCGCAACCTTTACCCGTTGTTGGTGAAGCGCTGCACTCATACACGCGCACATAATCCACTAACAATTTTTGCGGGAACACGGATTCATCGACGCCTTTATTGTTAACGTTGCCAGCCCAGTTTCCACCGACTGCGAGGTTCAACAACATATGGTATTTAGAGAAGCGATCAAAGGGAGCGCCCACAGGTGCATCTTTCAAAGTACCGTCTTGCATATATTGACTGTACCAGCCAGTGTCGCGCTGTGTAGCAAAATGTACGTCGTCAACATACCAACGAATTTCGCCCTCTTCCCACTCCACGGCATATTCATGGAAATCATCCGCAGGGTTGGCATTGTTAGGCAATTTATAATCTGCACCAGAGTTCACATTGCCTGGCCAGTTGCGGCCAAAATGTAACGTACCGTGAACAGCGGCTTCGGGTTCGCTGCCATTGGTCACTACTTTTAAATTCACCGCTTCCATAATGTCAATTTCACCGCTGGACGCCCAGGTTCCGTAAGGTGAATTGGTTGGCAGCATCCAAATCGCCGGCCAGGTGCCTTGTCCGAAGGGCAATTTTGCGCGGATTTCAAAACGGCCGAAGGTCCACTCTTGAATATTTTTAGTGCGCAGACGTGCAGAGGTGTATGGCAATGTTTTAGTAGTCGGGCTTTCGCCTTCCGGCGAATCAGAACCGGTAAAATCTTCGCGCTGCGCCACAATGTTTAATGCGCCGTCAGCAACAAATGCGTTGACTGGGCGATCGGTATAACACTGTTGTTCATTGTTACCGCCACCCCAGCAATTTTTTTCGAAATTCCATTTGCTGGTATCGATACTAGTGCCATCAAATTCATCACTCCATACCAATTTCCATTCAGGTGGTGCGGATGAACTGGCGGCAGAGGAAGATGCGGGCATTGAAGATGCAGGCATCGAAGACGCCGGGGTTGATGACGCGGGTGCAACAGAGGATGCCGCTGCACTGGATTTGTTGTTGCTCGACCCGCCAGAGCCGCCGCAGCCAATCAAACTGGCCAATGCGATACCCAAGCAGACATTTGTTAATGATGGCTTAAAGTCTAACTCGTGATTTTTCATAATTACCTCTATTGTTATTGTGTAAAAAACCTGGATTTTGTTGCCGTATCGATAAAAAACCGGATACCTCCGGGTGAAACAGAAAATACAAAGAGCTGTAGTTTTTATTACGAACATCTGGTGCGATAGCTATCGCACCAGGGGTTTAACACATCACACATTATTCTGCGCAGGCAGGTGCCGTTGCATTTTTTTCGATGCGCACGTTGTAAATGGACACATCCAAGGTGCCCGCCGTGCTCAACATAAATGGCGCCAAAACCATATCCATCTTTACACGTTTTTTCGCGAAGCATTCCAGCGCAATACTGACGCTCGTCCATTCTCCGACTGCGGCAGCGTTCAATTGTTCAGTCACCGGAATTTCACCAACACAATCACTGCCACAATACATACCCAGGTTCACTGCAGTGCCCGGTTTTGCATTCACTTTCACATCAAATACCAGTGCGCCCTTGCTCTGCGCATAAGCAGAAAAATCAGTGCGGGTAGTGGAGCCAAGCGATACGGTTGCTTTGGCAGTGCCGTTGAATTGCAAACGGCGGCTATCTTCCTGTACTTGTTTGTCTTCCGATGAAACAACGACTGCACCCAACTCACCGCGGCTGGTGGTCACCGGCAACATATTGTTCATATGATCGAGCAATACCAGCGTCCAGGGATTCATCACGCGCTGATTAAAAATCGACGCTGTGTCCGGCGCATTGGCAGCAACAACCTGTGCAGCGGTTTCGTCCAGCAAACCGGTTTCGATTTTGTCGCTGTAAGTCAAACCAAAGTCGTAGGCAAATTGCGGTTTGTAATCGGCATCACCGACATTCAATGGCGATTGCGCAGGCGATGCTGGCCAGGAGAAAGGCAATTTGCCTTTTACATCAAAGTTTATTGAACCATCAGCTTTGGTCAGCACCACGTCAGCGATACCAACACCTTCTGATCCCGGCAACCAAACCACCGCAAATGCATCAGACGCATTGATAAAATTGTTGGCCCAGAGCGGACGACCAGTGATGAACAGTGAAACCACTTTAATGCCATCGGCTTTTAATTTTTTTAGCAGTGCAAGGCTGGCTTCATTTTTATAAATCAACGCACCTACATCGCCTTGCATTTCCGCGTAAGGGTCTTCACCAAATACCACGAAGGCAACATCGGGTTTTTCGCTGTAGCTGCCATCAACACTTAGCACTGCTGAACCTCCAGCGGCTTTTGCTGCATCGGCAATACCTTGATAAATAGACGTGCCGCCGGGGAAATCGGCATTCACATTACCAGTGCCCTGCCAGGTAATACTCCAACCGCCGGATTGTTTACCGATATTGTCAGCGCCATCTCCCGCCACCAAAATTTTACTGCTCGCTTTTGCCGGTAATGCCTGCGCATTGTTTTTCAGCAACACAACCGATTCGCGCACCGCTTGACGCGCAACCGCGCGATGCTCTGGCGAACCAATTACTTCGCGCTTACCGGCAAGCTCACGTGTTGATGGCGCACCTTTTTCAAATAAACCCGCACGCAATTTCACCCGCAAAATACGTGACACAGCATCGTCCAGACGCGCCTGCGAAATTTCGCCACTTTTTACTTGCGCCAGCGTGTTGTGATACAGCTCTTTCCAGTTCGCATCCGGCGCCATAAAAATATCCAGCCCGGCATTGATCGCTTGCGGGCAGCTTACTGGCGTACAACCGGAGACAAATGCATGGCCATTCCAATCGCCTACTACTAAACCATCAAAACCCATTTGGTTTTTTAGTTGGTCGGTAAGTAAGTATTTGTTGCCGTGCATTTTCACATCTTGCCAACTGCTGAACGATGCCATCACCGTTTGTGCGCCCGCCGCCAATGCAGTTTCATAGCCGGCATTGTGAATTTTTACTAATTCTTCTTCGCTGATCTTGGCGTCTCCACGATCCTGACCACCTTCAGTACCGCCGTCAGCAAGAAAGTGTTTTGCAGTGGCGATCACATGGCGCTCACTCAACAAATCCGCACCGGCAACACCTTGCAAACCTTCCACCATTTTTCCGCCGTAGGATTTTACGACCGCAGGATCTTCGGAATAGGATTCATAGGTGCGGCCCCAGCGATCATCGCGCACTACTGCAAGTGTTGGCGCAAAACTCCAGTCTATTCCCGTCACTGCAATTTCTGCCGCCGTCGCGGCACCGATTTGTTTGATCAATTCAGGATTGCGCGTTGCACCCAGGGCAATGTTATGCGGGAACAGGGTTGCACCGATAATATTGTTGTGGCCGTGCACTGCATCGGTTCCCCACATTACTGGCACTGGTACACGGCCACCTTCAGTGCTCATGGATGCGTTATAAAATGCATCAGCCAAGGCAATCCAATCTTCCACTTTGGCGTGTTTGTTCTCTCCCGGAAACGACCCGCCGCCATTCAAAATGGAACCCAGTGAATATTCAGTCACATCAGCAGGCGTTACCAAACGTAACTCGGGCTGAATCAATTGCCCTACTTTTTGTTCAAGGCTGAGCTTGCCTAACAGCTCGGTAATTTTTGCCTCTATTGCCGGATCTTTTTTAACCGCACTTTGCACACGAGGCCAAAGCGATTGTTCAGTCGCCGTTGCTGGTGTGACCACAGTATCAGCAACCGTTGCCTCGTTAGATTTTTGATCGCAACCGCTCAATGCGGCTAGCACCACTAAACTGCAGGCCGCAAAAGTACCCGGCTTATAAAAATCAGGCATAAATTACCTCGCCAAAAAAATGTTGTTGTAAGCATATTGTTGTTGTCTGAGCCAGTAGCAGAGGTTGATTGAAAAACAATAATGAACCCTGAAGTAAAAAAGCCCCCGCTTTCTACTGAGAGGAAGAACGCGGAGGCTAAACAAGGAGAATTAACAAAAATAGCTAGGGTTGGCATTGTCTACCTAACTAAACTTGCTAACACCCATGGGGACCTGACATCACCCAGGGGTTCATCTGCTAATGAGAAAAAACACACCAGCAACAACTCTCATGCGGCTCAACCACGGGCACTGCACAAGAATTTGTGAATCCATAGTGGCACCAGATGACAAAGACTGTCGTCCCACTTTTGCTCGCAGCTCAACATGGGGCGCATCACTTTTACACATGCGCTTATCGCTGCTCGCGTTCGTTTAAAAACCATCGCAAACATCCAGTCGAACGCCTATCAAAAAACACCATCTTCAACCTATTAAACATGCGATCAAACACCGTCTCCATGCTGTGTAGCAACCCAGTTTTAATATCCGCCCAAAGTGGGACAACTTACGCATTTTGTTTTTGATAGAGTTCGGCCGAAGGATATGAAGCACCTATTTAGATCCAACTCAATATGCATTGCTAAGGAGATAACGGCATATGCCACAAGCGCTGAAAATGACCTTAATTGCTATTGCATCTGCCATCGCAGGTGCGGCTCTGGTAAACCAGTACAACAATAATTATTGCCAAGTTGATATTCGATCCCAGCAGAAGGCCACGCTGACGGAAGAAAAAATTGCACAACTGCAGCAAGAGAACATGCAGTTAAGCGCTCAGCTTAAGCAGCAGAACTCTCGCACATCCCCACCCGCCAACCCAATTGCAGACACAGCGCAGCACCAGCAGCTGGCAAAGAGCAGTCAATCTTTGTCAGACAGCAACAACGTAGACGAATACGTGTTGCACAAATCAAAGAGTTTCAGCAAATGGCTGGAAGACACCCTTAAAGAGAATGGCAATGTTGATTTGAATAAAGAGATGCAGCGCCGTTTTGATGCAGAAGCAATCGATCCCGTTTGGGCAGCAGAGGAAGAACAGGAGTATTTTTCGTTATTTAGCCAAAACCCGGAATTGTCTGGTTTGGCACTGCGCGAAACACAATGCCGCACGCAACAGTGCGCAATAACCGTCAGCATTACTGACCTTGATCAAGCTAATCAACTGGCTGAAAAAATGGCGTCGGTACTGCGCCAAAAAAATAAATATCCAATAATTATTGCAGCCACCGACGAGCAACAGGGCATCACCAAACTCTATATAGGGAAAGATGAAACCAGTTTTGATTTTAATTGAATCCTTAGGAACCGATTAAGATCAAAAAATTAGACAGGATTTCTAATTCGCTGAAATATCAGCAGTGATGATAACAGCCGTCACCGTGAACACAAGGCAGGAGCCCAGTGCGAATTCACTTGGACAATAACCTTAAAATTAATAGGAGTTTTTATGAGATTTTCAAACATAATCGCAAGTCTTGGCTTTGCCATTCTCAGTAGCGTGGCAGTTAGTGCAAGCGCACAAACTACCACTGTACCTTCAGGCTGTAGCTGGACACTCGTCAGTCAACAATCCGGTCCTAGTAGCGCTATTATCACCATGGCTTGTAAATTAAATGGTGTTTCACTCGCAACACGCGAGCAACGCTATAGTGCCTATTCCCCTGCCACCTGTAGCATTCAATGGGTTGCATCGGGCTATACCTGGAGCGGCTCGTGCGACAGCGCCCAAATTCTTAAAGTGGTACCTGTATCACCAACCAGTTGCAACACTGGTGCAAGCACCATTTATCAGCCCGGCCCAGGAACTCCAGCGTTCAACGTTGCTGCATTCTGTGGTACAGGTTGCCCTTACAGCGTACAACCTCAAGCAAACTATTCTTTTCCGCCGTTAAAATATACCTGCCTCTAATACGCTCTTGTTAACGCACGATTGAAACAGGTAAATCCGGGTGGTGAATAATCACCCGGATTATCACTGGCAACTCAAGGCGCCAATGCTTTGCAATAGTGATCAAGGAATTGCTGGTGACTGGGAAAACGTGCCAAATATTGGTCGTGTTCCTTTTCGATACTCTTCAGTAAGCGCACCAATTCATCATCGGATAATTTATCCACCACCGGATGATAGCTATGCGGTGTTATTCCCTGCCCCAACATCACCTGTTGCCAGGAGCCTTCGTGGAATAATTCATCCTGTTCTTTAAATACGCTGGTGGTATTTTTGTAGACCTGGATTTTGCGCGCGAGCGTATCCGGAATAGACATAGTGCGGCAGTAATTCCAGAAGGGGCTGTCAGTGCGCTGGGTGACGTGATAATGCAAAATAATAAAATCGCGGATGCGCTCGTATTCAAATTGCGATTGACGGTTGTACTCCTCCACTTCTGATTGGTTGATATCGTCGCCGGGAAACATTCTAATCAGACGCACAATACCCGTTTGGATAAGATGTAAGCTGGTAGATTCCAGCGGCTCTAAAAAACCACTCGACAGGCCTATTGCAATACAGTTTTTATTCCACTGCTTTATGGCGCGGCCGGTTCTGAATTTAATCAAGCGCGGCTCAGTCCTTGTTGCACCGTCCAGATTTCCCAACAATAATTTTTTTGCATCTTCATCGTTAAGATACCGGCTGCAATATACCAACCCATTGCCTACGCGATGCTGTAACGGAATACGCCACTGCCAACCACTTTGATGGGCAATTGAACGCGTATAAGGAATTGGCTCACTAACTGATTCGGTTTGCACAGCAACGGCTCTATCGCAAGGGAGCCAATGCGACCAGTCTTCAAAACCGGTATGCAAGGTGTGTTCAATCAGCAGCGCACGGAACCCGGAGCAATCAACAAAAATATCGCCTTCAATTGTTTGAACCGAGTTTAAGGTGACTGACTGGATAAAGCCGTTGTCGGTATGGGTTTGTACTGTGTCGATCAAACCTTCAATGCGCTCAACACCGCGCACTTCGCTGTATTTACGCAAATAGGCAGCGTAGAGCCCAGCATCAAAGTGATAGGCGTAGTCCACACCGGAATTGGGATCTATAAAAAATTTATTGCTATTGGCAGTGCGAATATTGAGGGAATAATCAAAATAACTTTTTGCCACCCCCATGCGGTTGGCTTTAAGCCAAAAATGTTGGAAGTTGGCCATCCACGAATCTTTGCCTACCAAACCAAAGGGGTGCATATAGACATCGCCTTTTGCACCCCAGTTTTCAAATTGAATACCCAGCTTGAACGTGCCCTGGGTGTTGCGCATAAATTCAGCTTCGTCTATGCCTAATAATTTATTGAAAGATTTTACCGCCGGGATAGTGGCTTCACCGACACCCACAGTGCCAATAGCATCCGATTCGATCAGGATAATTTTTTTGGTGGTGCCAAAGGCATTCGATAAAGCCGCAGCAGCCATCCAACCTGCCGATCCGCCGCCGACAATAATGATTCTTTGATTATTTTTCATGGAATTGCCCGGAGTAAAAAACAGTATTAGCAAAAATGCTGTTAACGATTCAAACGATTGAGTAGTTGCGAGCGCAAGCGGCGCACAGCCATTTCATCCATGTCACCCAATATGCCCAGTTTTTCTTGCGGAATATGTTCAAACTTTTCGGGGCTGGAATCAAAAATGTAATGATCAAACATATTTTTCCAATGCTGACGCTCATCTTCCGGCAGGGTACGGATATTCATCAATGCATGGGTGAAAGCATCCTGCGGTGAACCCACGTAAGAGGGAAAGGCTGTCCACCAATAATTCACCATCAAATTAAAAGGCATCAACCCTTCTACATGGTGCCACCACATGCTGGGAATATATATCGCATCGCCTGCATCCAGTTCTCCTATCTGTGCGTGCGCCAAGGCTTCACGATAGCGGGGATATTTTTCAAAATCCGGATTGTGCAAATCCACCATGCTGATGGCGGGGCCGGCAGGATTAAAATCCAGTGGGCCGATATACAGATTGTTTAATTGATTGGGAGGAAAGAGTACAAAGCGGCGTTTGCCAATGACCACGCAGGCAATATTGTCGGGAATATCATGGTGCGCTGACACTATGGTTTTATTGCCCATCCACAAACTGACACGCGGGACAAATTGCCCGAGTTGTAAATCATTGTGCGCGCGAAAACCGGGCACACACATATCAACAGGCGCTGAGTCGACATAATAGGCGCGCGCTGAACCGCTAGCGTGCAAATTCTTAATATTGTTATAGGCATTGGTTAAGGACGAACGCGCACGCTCGTAGGCAAAACCACTGAAATCCTGATTGTAAAAAATAGCACCTTTATTATCGCTATCCCCAATCGCGGTATTGACCAATTCGCCATTATAAAATTGGCATAGATAGTTGTAACCCGCCTCAGCTGACTGCCCTGCCGCTTTCACAATTGGCCAATCTTTTACCAAACCTTTTAATACCAGCGGCACGGGCGATTCCAAAACCGCTTGAGGAATTGCGTCAGGTGCAATACCGTTGAGCGTTTTGATCGGTTGCATGTTATCCAACATAGAAACCTTCTCTCAGTATCAATCTCTGCTTCAATTGCACTGGTTTTCAAGTGTGAAGCGTTCAATTTTTTTAAATTTTATTTTTTAACAAGGCGTTTTTCTTATTGATCAGTTTTTTAATATTGGCCAATGAGGCGATGGACATATAAATCAATTCCAGAAAATTCTGGCTGTGCAAACGCGCTAATTGTTCAGCGTTTAAATCGCGTAACACTTTTTCATTGATCGTATAGAAGCCACCCATTTCGATTTGCTGGCCATTATCCAAAGTAATTTTTAATACAAAGGGTTCAAGCAAATCTTCCGCCTGCAAAATATCGGTGAAGCGCTTGCATACATTCACCCCATTAATTAACTCTGCAAGGATGCTGTTGATGTTATCCAGATAAGGAGAATTGCCACCATGTTCCAGAAACACCGGGTTGCCTTCAGTAAAACTGACTCGCGGGTGATCCATGTCGACATGCACCACAGGTTCACGCTGGCCGGTTTCAGTATCCTGAGTATAGCCAATCGCAAACGGAATTCGCGCAACCGACAGGGGAATATAAATATCCTCTTTGCGCTGATCGCTGACATACAGATTTTCATCAGGTGCGAAACCAAACAAAGCAACCACTTCAAATTGGTTATCGCTTTTTGTTCGACGAAAAAAAATCGGGTAACAAGCTGCTGCCTGGCGAAATTCCCAGGGAATAATTGCAGCGTAACCAACGTTGTCACCACCGCGGCTAGTGTGCCCCTGAATAATTTTTAAATCTTTATGGGTAACATTACTGAGCAATTCATTCTTGGCCACACACAGCTCCCGGAAACTAATTGATAAAACGATGAAATTTAGAAAAGAAAAAGCCGCCAAAATATCAGCGGCTTTTCCTTGTCTTGCACTAACCTGATAACAGATTAGAAGCTGTAACGAACACCCAGGTTATAACGCGCGCCGTATTGGTAGGCTGATTTAAACTGGTTTTCGTAACGGGCGTAGACGCGCTGGGAAGCATCAGTTACGTTGATACCTTCAACAAACACCGTCATTCCCTCAACAAATGGCAAGTCATAACTCACTGTTACGTCAACTTGGCCATATTCTTCGGTGTAGTAAGGCGTGTTACCTTCACCAAAACCATTGAGGAAAGTGTCGCGCCAGTTATAAGCAATACGCGCTTGCAAACCGTTGGCATCATAGAAACCAACCAGGTTGTAAGAGTCGCTCAGACCAGGCAATGCAAATTGGAAGTCGGTTGAAGAGTTATCTACATCAATGTCGCTGGTAACGAAAGTAGCGTTCGCCTGTAAACCAAAACCAGTCTCACCAAACATATGTTGAGCTGCCAACTCCCAGCCGTGGAATTTGGCTTGCTCCTGGTTCATTGGTTTAGCAATGTTAAACACCGCAAAAGGATCGTTGCTGTCTTGTACGATATTTTGATTAGCAGGAATGCCGGCATTCGACTTGATGCGGTTAATTACATTGGCATCTGTTGGAATAATACCCTCATCGATCAACTGAGCCCGGGCAGCATCTGCGCGCGCGCCTTGGGATGGATCGCGCAGACCAAATACTTCTCGCTCTTCAATAACATCAACAATAAAGTCATCCACTTGCTTCATGAAGAAACCAGCAGACACATAACTGGCTTCATCGTAATACCACTCAGCAGAAAGGTCGAAGTTATCTGCCATGAAAGGCTTCAAATCCGGATTGCCTGCGGTACCGGTGCGCTCACCTGGCTTCGGACGTGTGGTTACGCTAGTGGTACCAATCATTTTGCTCAGAGTAGGACGAGTGATCGACTTGCTGTAACTCATACGCGCAACAACATCGTCATTAACGTCCAGGCTCACATCCAAATTGGGTAGCCATACATCGTAGCTACCCGCTTCTGAACCATAGTAGCTGCTAGGTGCTAGGTTAAGGCTCCACTCGGTCTGATTGATCCACACAATTTGAGATGGGTCACGGGTGAAGCTGTTGGATTCAATATCCGTACTTTCGTAGCGCATACCGGTTGTTATCTTGAGCGGCATGCCAACAAGATCACCTGCAGAGTTAAACTCCATATATGCACTGGTAGTCTCCTCCGTAACTTTATGATCGCTGGTCGGATTACCATTCAAATCAGGACGCATGTTACCTGTGCCCCAACCCCAAGGTCTTTTTGATCCACCAGGGATATTCCATTCGGATTCAGCAATAGCCACACCTTTTTCAAAATCCCATGAGTGGTACACGGGTACATTCGAGCCACCACCAGAGAAGGAAGGTGTTAAACCGTTGAGGTTATGCTCCTCAAAAATATCATCCGGGAATAGATCCTGATTACCACCGTACCAACCCGCTGCAATCTGGCCAGTACTGAAGCTGCGCCAACGGTTGGCAATATCAGATTGCCCAATACCAAAATCAATCGAGGTAATACCAGCATCGGCATTGGTGTCAAAAGTACCGTCGATTTGGAATTGCGTAATTTCTGATTTTTTCAGATCCAAATTCGCTTCACCGAAAAGCGAATCGTAGGAAGCTGCTGTGGGTACACCATTGACGATGCCTTTACCATTTGGATTAAAGGTCACGTGCATAAAGGGAATATCGTCCCCAGCAGTAGCGTCGTAAGTTTTTCTATCGATAAACGGTGCTGCGAGAATCAGGAATGCATTGTGGCCGCGACCAACACCACCGTTTTCATTGGTAGAGTTGTGTGCGTCAAATGTCAGCGTCAGGTTATCTGATGCTTCCCAATCCACGTTGAAACCAACAGAGTTGTTTTCAGTTTCAGAGGTGTTCAAACGGATGTTGGAGGCAAAGTCATCGCCCGCAGCAGTCAGTTTGGTGATAGTACCGTTTTTATCGATCACCACATCGCGCGCATCAGAACCTGAGTCGTTGTACCAAATACCTACGCCGGTATTTAGTGCAGTGAGATCAACTTTTGAGTAGGTGTAATCCAGAGTTGCTTTAAGGGTGTCGATTGGCGCGTACTGTAATACCAATTGACCATTGGTTCTTTCGCGGTGGAAATCTTCAATGCCGTAACCAAAGTTTCTTGGGTAGTAGACGTTGCCGTTTTTGTCTGCGCGGTTATCCACCACATTTACAGTTTGACCAGCATCAGCTACTGCTTTTTGGAAGTTGATGCCATTGCGCCAGTTGGCGATATCTGCATTGACTGAACGGTTGTCACGCTCTTGATAAGAACCGGAAAGCGCAATACCGAAAGTGTCATCCGCAAAAGTGTTGCTGAAAATACCGGACACTTCCGGCGTAATGTCGTCGCCCACTTCATTAGTGGTATCCATTACTGCCTTGGCACCGATAGACGCCTTCAGGCCGGGGTTATCCAAAGGACGAGCAGTTTTAATATTGACCAGTGCACCGATACCACCGCTTGCACGGGTTGCACTGAAGGTTTTATAAACTTCTACACCGCTAACGGTTTCAGCAGCCAAGTCCGAGAATTCAAAACTACGGCTGGAGCCATTGGTCGGCATCTGACGATTATTCAGGGTTACCAGGTTAAAGTCAGGCCCAAAACCACGTACGGTGATTTTGCTACCTTCGTTATTTTGACGGTCGATAGATACACCCGAAATACGCTGTAAAGATTCCGCCAGGTTGGTATCCGGGAACTTGCCGATATCTTCTGCAGAGATGGCATCAACTACACCTTTGGCTTCGCGCTTGGTGTCCATCGCGCGCTGCAAGCTACCTTTAATACCGGTAACCAAAACTTCTTCCACGTTATCGTCTTGTGCGAGCGCAATACCACTTACGCCAATCATGGCGGATGCAATGGCGGTTGCGATCAATTTTCTCTTAAAGCCAGTTGATTGTGTCATTGTTAGTGTCTTACTCATGGAGTTCTCCATTTATTTATTGGTATGGACTTATTTGTCGGCCCGGAGCATGTAGGCGGTTCTCTCACAAATCCCCCTCTGCCGGATCACAACTGCTTTTCTAGCCACTCCATAATCACAACTGACGCCTAAGGTGTCGTCCCACCTTGAAAAATACGCCAACCTGAGGCATATCACTTTTTGCGACTCTGGGTGGGAAGAGTTAATATTGTTATTTTTCAATAACTTAATTAATTTTTACGCATTACCAGGGGTGTGTAAGTTCTACACAACATAAAAAGTGGTACGCATAAAAAACCCCTGGCAGAGTTGGCTCTGGCAGGGGTCAGGTTTATCCCACTGGTTGTTTTAAGCGATAGTTACAACTTGGTAATCCGGAACCAGTTCAAATTCCACCCTGACTGCTGGGCAAAGATGCCAAAGCTGTGGGTGCCCGCATTCAAGGTCACCGTTTGGCTTACAGTCGTCCAGTTTTGCCAGCCACCAGTCGCCGGGATTGTCACATTGCCCAGCTGGATAGCACCTGCATTCAGGTCAGATGACAGCAATGAACCTGAAGGGCTGGCGACGCGGTATTCGATGCGATAGCTGCCGGTGGTCGGGATGGTGATATTGGCGTAGGCCATCCAATCACCTGCATCTATGTAAGACACGTTTTGACCGCCGTTAGTATCGGTGGTGGCTTCCGTCTGTACGCCGCTCATCGCCGTAAATGCTTCCGCCTGAACAAGCTGGCTGAACGCTGGAGCCGAGCTGGCTACAGAGCTACGGCTACTGGAAGCGGGAGTGCTGCTAGCGGGAGTGCTTGAGGTGCCGCCGGAGCAGCAACCGAATTGCACCCATGCGGTATCAATTGCACCTGCACCCTGGGCGATGGTGAAGAAGTAGCGCACGGTCGCACCTGCCGGAATGTTGGTCAGGGTATAGGTGTTGTTATTGCTCGCATTGGTCATGCGAATGTTTTGCTGCGCACCACCGTTGATGGTGTAGTGAATATCCGCCCAAGCCGCATTGTTCGCATGGAAACGCACGCTATTGCTGGTTAACACCGTGTGACCGTATGGTGTAGCAGCGACTGAACTGGCGACCGAACTCGGTGCTACCGATGATCTTGAGGATGGGGCAACACTGCTCGGAGGCACCGAACTTGGCGCTGAGCTGCTCGTACCACCACAACCAGCACCGCTGGATACTACCGATTGACCAGTGCGCTTCAAGGCATAGCCTTTCGCAGGAACAGAGAAGCTGGTGCCATCGGAGTAAGCCACGTTGATCGCTGCACAACCGAAGTTGTAGGCGATATAGGTCAGGATGCCATTCTTGTTGAATGCTACCGCCGCAGGGTGGTTAGCGGTCAGCGCACCAGTACCGGTCGCCAGATGACCCAGTTGTTTGTAGGTGTACACCCAGTGATAGGTGTGCGCTTTGGTCTCGCCTTCTTCCGGGATCAGATTGTTCAGGCCGTAGGCCAACATATCGTCCACCGCCGCCTGGCCGTTGGTCATGGACCAGATATTCCACCAGACATCGCGCCATTGGCCGTTGGGCAGGCCGGACGGTTTGCCGTTGGAAGACTCGCTCAAGCCCAAGGTCACATAGTTATTCAGGTAGCCAGGGTGTTGGCCGATATGCAGTACCAGCGGGCTGAGTGGCAGGCCTTGAATACCAAGGATGTGCGCGTAGGCACCGCTGAACCAGGTAGAGAACACATGGCCATTGCCCCAGATAATTGAGGTAGTCGGCTTGGTATAAGTCGAGGTGAAGTTGTCGTAATCGCCACCCAGACCTTTGTAGCGGTCGATGTTATTCCAGTATTCCCAGTAGGCCGCAGTCGATGAGGCATGCAGGTACATACCGCGCTCGGTAATGGCGTTGTTGCCGGTGATCATGCCGTAGAGGACGATGGCGCCATAAGCGTTAGCGGCTTCTGAAGTCGATTCGTTGTTGTTACCCAGGGCGAAGTTGGCGTGGCCAGATGCCCAGGAGAAACCGTAGGCAGGGTCAAAATTGCGCAGATAGGGGAACATAGCATCGTCGCGGCCAGCGGCATAATCGCGGATCAGCAACTCGACCATGGGGCCGTATTGGGTAGATCCACACCAGGCAGCATCGATACGGCAGATTTCCGCAGCGGCACGCACAAAGTAACCATAGTGGAAGTGGTGATCGTTCAGCTGTTGTTGCGCGCCGAAGGATTCATCAAACCCAAGCAAGGTGTTCCAGTTACTTTCGTAGGCGAAGTATTTGGTGGTATCCAGGGCGCCGGTAGTATTGGCGCGGAACCAATCCTGCAACTCAGCCTTGAGCCAGGCGATCATCTGGTTGGCTTCGGTGGTCATGCCGATGGAACGGGCAATCGCTGCGAGTTCAGCGACTTTGCCGTAGTTTTTACCGGCCCAGTAGGTGTCGGTCGCGGTGTTCCACTTGGATGTACCCTGATTAACAAATTCGGTCACCAGCGCGCGCAATTGGGTCGCGTTGTAATCGCCGATGTTTTCCGGGAAGTAAGGCAACACCCCCACATAAGGGATGGTGTAACTAAAGTTGCTGGTCGCCGCAAACTTGGTCACACCGCGCGCAGAGCGCACTTTGTAACTGGTGACGCCTTGCGTAGAGTTTTTCCAGTGCAAGGGCAAGAGGCCCGCCATAGTCGTCACATTGGCACCGTTGAATTGGTATTGGTGGCTGACGGTCACTTTGTTGGCCGCGCGATCAACGGTGTAGTTGATGTTCACTTTGTCTACGCGCTGGGCAGCGTACTGGGCAAAGGCTGAGATCATTGCCGCGTCCGGAGTACCGGTCAGCTGTGGCAACCAGGCCACCGTCATGCGCTTGGTACTGTTGTTAACACCGATGCTATTGGTATTCACACCGCTATAGGTGGTGGCATCGTGGCCGACAATCAGGAAGGCATTGCGGTTGCCCGCCACATCAGTCCAAATCCCCAGGTTGTTGCCACTTTGGTGGAACACACCCTTCTCGCCGCCATCAGCCGACTTGGTGCGAATAACCAGATTGCCCTGTAGGGCAGTGAAGTACACGTAGGGGGAGCCGTGCACGAAAGTCGCTTCCATTACGGCGGTAGCGCCGCTTTTCCATTGCACAGTGACCGAACCATCGCTGTAATCTTTCAGGAAGGCTTCCAGATTGGAATAGGCCGAGTTGCCAACCGCGATACCGTCAAATACTTCGCTGAACGGATCGGGAATTGAGTAGAGGGTATCGTTGGTACCGGTGCGCAGGCCACCGGGAATCCCCAGGATACGCACACCGCGCTCGGTGATACGTGCAGTGATCGGATCGGGGGTGATATAGCCAGAATCCGTTGAAGCACCGACCTTCATCTCACCCATAAACGGGATTGAACCCCACCAGCGGTGAGTCATGGTGGGCTTGGTGCTCGCGGGTGCGACTTCTTGCGGATACAGTTGGGTAGGCGCACCTATGGGATTACAACTGCTGACACCGGGCTTGACCACACCGGCATTGTGGATCCAGTTACCGTAATCGACGGTACATTTCCAGCCCGCGGTGTTAATGGTATCGCTGATATTACCGGCGCCATAATTGAGGATTGCAGATTGGCTCGCATGGGCAAAACCCAGCGCGCCCAGCAGAAGCAGGACTCGTTTGAATCGTTTCATATTAGTGACCCAATAATTGTTATTGATTATTTGAACCGGGAGCACAAGCGTCTCTGGTGGATTACTACGTCACTGTTATTGTTGTTAGATTCCTGTTGTCGGATTGCCCTGAGACTGGGGGGAAACTGTGCTCCAGTGTGGTTATCGTCTACCTGAAATTAAGTCCGGTCGTCCCATGTTGGCGCTAAAATGCAAACTGGGCCTGTTTCACTTTACGTTTTTGTGAAGAGGGAATGTTTGGTGACAGCTAATGCCAGCACATATTTCGGCTGCTATTCTTTAAGCGACTAGGCTTAGATCAGCCAGTTCATCCCCGGACCCCCATTTATGCCACCCAGTAATACGTTAATACGTTATCACCATCCAGAATTACCAATACCGGCCGCTTTGATGCTTCTGGCAGGCTTGGTGCTAACCTCTGGCAGCTACGCCCAACCCGCCAGCTCCATCGATGATTACCTGAATATGGACCTGAGCGAGTTGATGCAAACCCGCATTACCGGCAGCCATATCTCTGCTGCCAACGCCTCACCCACCGGCCCTATTACCCTGATTGACCGGGATACCATTGTCCGCACCGGCGCCACTTCACTGGAAGCACTGCTGCAACGCCTACCCCTATCGGCAGGTTATGCCGGCAACCAGAGCAACGCCTACTGGGCAGTCAATGGCAATGGCAGTACCCATGTCAATCTGCGCGGGTTAGGCATCAACCGCACCCTGGTCTTGCTTGATGGCCACCGTCTGGCCAATGGCGGCACCGGCGCCAACGCGGCGGTTGACCTGAATGCAATCCCTTTGGCACTGGTTGAGCGGATTGAAATTTTCCGCGATGGCGCCTCGGCAATTTACGGTGCCGACGCGGTCGCCGGGGTGGTTAATATCATCACCCGCACCGGGCTTGCAGGTGGTGAGGCCAGTGTCCGCTATGGTGAAACCAGCCAGCAGGATGGCGCCGAGCAAGCGACGCAAATAAGTTGGGGCACGCGCGGCGAACAGGGTTCGCTGCTGCTTAATCTCAGCCACTTCGAGAGCGACGCCGTAAACATGGCAGATCGTGCGCCCTGCGGCTTGGGTGAAGTCGCCGGCGAATTAACCTGCGTGGACAGCGGCAATACCATCGGCGGACGCGCCCGGCTCGCCAATGGCCAGCGCGTCAACTTCAACCAGACCGCGGGTGGCGACGGCGACTTTTACGAGCCCTACTCCGCCAGCAAACACAACTTCAATGCCAACTCCTATCTCAACGCCGTCAATCCGATTGCGCGCTTCAGTCTAAGTGGAAAAGGCGAATACCGGTTCGATGAGCAAACGCGGCTCACCTCCACACTTATCTACACCAAACGCGATTCAGAACAACTGGCCTCGCCCGGCACCCTGGGCACCAATCGCCCGATTTCACTGGCTGCTGATCACCCCACCAACCCGACCGGGCAGGCGCTGGTACTGGAGCGGAGGCGCTTGTTAGAGGCGGGTACGCGGGATTTTTATCAGGATGTGAATTACTACTATGGGCTGATTGGGTTGGAGGGCGCCTTCAACGATCTCTGGCACTGGCAGACCGCCATCAACTGGAGCCGCAATACCGGCACCGATGGCTGGACCAATGTCGCCAACCTCGATCGAGTCGAGCAATCGCTCGATACCAGTATCTGTAGCAATGCCCCCGGAGCCAGTATTCCCTGTGGTGACTACCTGGGCTATGGCGACCTGAGCCAGGAGCTGCTCGACTTCCTGATGCTCGATACCACCGACCATGGCGGCAATGAACAACAGAGCCTGAGTGCCAACCTGAACGGCGAACTGATGCAAGTCCCCGCTGGTGCGCTGATGCTGGCGACCGGACTGGAGCTGCGGCGCGACAAGGCCTGGCGTACACCCGATCCTCTCAACCGCGCCGGTATCGCCAACAACAATCCCCAAGAGCCGGTCATGGGGCAGCTAGAGGCGATCGAAGGATTTATTGAAGCCCAGGTTCCGCTTGTAAATAGATTGCGGGGTATTGAGTCATTGGAACTGAGCACCGCGGTGCGCTATTCCGATTACGATCAGTTTGGCGATACCACCAACTACAAACTGGGGCTCAATTGGCAGCTAACCCCCAGCCTGCAAGTGCGCACCAACCTCGCCAGTGCCTTTCGCACACCCAATATCCCCGAACTGTTTTCCGGCACCCAAGTACTCTTTCAAATCACCCGCGACCCCTGCAGTAACTGGAGCAACCTGCCCAGCAGCTCAGCTGTCTACCAGAACTGTCTGGCCGATGGTGTGCCTGCCAATTTCCAGCAGCTAACCACCAGCATCCCCACGACACTCGGCGGCAACGCGGACCTTAAACCGGAAGAGGCGCAAACCCGCACTCTGGGAATCCAGTGGCAACCGGCCTTCGCTGTGCCACTCACCCTCAGTCTGGACTACTTCAACATCAGTATCGACGAGGCCATTGTCACTATCGATGGCAATACCCGTCTCGCCGCCTGTTATAACTCCACTTTATTGTCCCTGCCGTTCTGCGGCGATCGGCACTTCACCCGCAATCCCAACTCCGGCGACGTCAACTTTCTCTCGACCCGTTTGATGAATGCTGCCCAAGAGGAACAAGAGGGCATCGATATTGGCGTATTTAGCGAATTTGCAGTGGGTAGCTGGCAGGCACGCCTGGATTGGGAGAGCAGCTATTTGCGCAGTTATGAAATCCAGCTCTACCAACAAGCGCCCAAAACCGAGTATGCGGGTAAGGTCACCAGCGGTCGCGGCAGCTATTTGCAGTGGCGCTCACTCGCTCGACTCACCCTGGAGCGCGGCGACTGGTCAGGCGCCTACAGCGTGCAATATCTGGATAGCGGCAAGCAGTTGGGCGCCCCGCCCGAAGCCATAGGCGCACGCCAGGAAAGCATTACCTACCATCATGTACAACTGCAATATCAGGCCAGCCAGGCGTTGCAGCTCGCCCTCGGCATCGACAACCTGTTCGACCAGCGCGCCCCTTACGTGGCCAGTTGGCTGGATGTGAATACCGATACCATGACCTATGATGTGGCCGGGCGCCGTGGGTATATCACTGCCCGACTAACCTGGTAGCGCCAGCTTATGAAGCCACCACTAAAGAGCGACTTATCGTGAAATACGTCCTGCTCCTATCTATCTTGCTGATGGCGCTGCCCACACTGGCCGCGCCCTCATCGACTACAGCAAAAGCGCCCCCGGAAGATGCCACCACAACGCCGAATCCGATTGTAGTGCGTTACTACGACCGCGGCGCCAAAGATGCGCGCCACGCCTACAAATTTGAATTGATTGCCAAAATCCTGGATGTGACCCGCGCTGAATTTGGCGAGTACCAACTCGTCCCCTTTGGTGAGGAGCCCAGTGCCAAACGCCAGGCATTGCTAATCAGCGAGGGCAAAATCCTCAACCTGCTCTGGGCGTCACCGGGCACAGTGATCGCGCGCGCCGATGTGATTACTGTACCGGTCGATATACTGCGCGGCCTGCTCGGCTATCGCGTGTGCCTGATCAATCCCGCCAACTTTCCCGCTAGCGATAAATTACACTCGCTCAACCAATTGCAAATCGCCCAGGGGCTCAACTGGGCCGATGTGGAAATTTACAAACACAATGGCATCCACCCTAAACAGGCGCCCACCTTTGAAGCACTGTTTGAAATGCTTGCCGCCAAACGTTTTGAATGCTTACCACTGGGGGCTGACGAGGTGATGTACACCTGGCGCGACCAGAAAGCCAAGTTCCCGTTTTTAGCGGTAGAACCACATGTGTTGATCTACTACGACTATCCAATTTATTTGCACATCAGCAAACAATTTCCAGAGTTGGCGCAGCGGGTGAAATTGGGTTTGCAAAAACTGCAGCGCAGCGGTGAGTTTGATCGGTTATTCAAACAGCATCACGCCGCTGATATAGCGCAGTTGCATCTCAACCAACGCAAAATATTTTGTTTGAAATCGCCCTACTTACCTGAACAGGGTCAATGCGAAAAACCCCTGAACTTTCCAAAATAATGCAGTTGCCCAGATGCCGTGCCCACATAAAAAAACTGCCCAATCTTTGCAGATTGGGCAGAAGCGATGCGCTACGGACGACGAAGCGCTTAGGGAATGGGGCAAGATCCCGCACAAGCAGAGGTATTCATTTGGCTGACACCGAGCAAGGTCACATCGGCTTGGCGTACATCACAATTGGGAGTATCAAACTCCACACCGAGCGCCGAACTGCTGCCTGAACCTTTCACTACACCTTTGTACACCTGGCAGATTTTGGTCTTCGAGGTGCCACTGTTGTTCAGTGTTAAATTGCGAATCGTGGCGGTATCACCAAAGTTGGTATTGATACCCACAATCGTGCTGACATCGCGCGTAATCACATCGTTGATCACAATCTTGCGCGGGCCACCGTTGTTGGTGCAGTCGCCACAGGTGCGCGCCAATTTACCTGCGCTTTGCACATAGAATTTGCTGATGTGCAATTCGCCGCGACCATTAAATTGGAAAGTTTTGTCCGAACCATTGAAGGCTGCACCGCAGGTCACATTCATGATGGTTCCCGCTGGTCCCATTGCCGTTGCTGCATCCTCACCGATGTCTTCCCACCACACATGATCGATGGTGCAGTTGCCTTTACAGTGGATACCATCAGCAGCTGCAGAACCGATAATGACATTGCGCACCACCCCGCCTTCCTGCACATCAAACAACGGTGGTTGGCCTTCGCCCTGACCACCACCAGAAAGGTTGTAGCGCTTATTTAAACCATCAAACACTTCACCTGCGACAACAACACGTGTAGCCGGCAATTGCACAGTTTCTGTCGGCTCGGGTTTTTCACAACCCGGATAGTAACTACCGACCGGAGGATTGGTCACGGAACTGGATGACGAACTGGCCACAGAACTTTTCACGCTACTAACTGAACTTTTTGAACTGGGTGCCGAGCTGGGCGCACTGCTCACTACCGGTTTGCTGGATGACGACTGCGCAGGTACAGAGCTGCTTGAATTTGTGGTGCGCGCTATCGAACATTCATTTACGCCACCGGCAACGCGCGCGCCAAATACCGCTTCAGAGCACACAAAACTGCCCGACAATAATTTATAGGTAAATTTATCCGCGCGGCCAAAGGCCACCGTCGTTGCATTCGCAACCGAACAGGTTTTATTTTCAGAACAGATAGTGACATAGCCCGCGGGGCGATTCGCCGCTAGCGCACTGGATGCGAGCGTGGCGAGCACCAGCCCGGACAATAAAATTTTGATACGCATAAAAAATCCCTCGATGAAATTTAGTAGGCTGAGCTTTCAAGCGAAAACTACTGCCGCAAAAACACATGAGGTATTGAACCAACAGAAACTGCAAAAACTGGGAGACCACGCCGACTAACACATTATTTCATTATTGTTATTGGAACTATTGCCGCTGTAGCAACAAGTGTCGGCGAGTCTACGCGCTCGCCGCAAAAAAACAATTGTACTTAAGTGACAATGTGTGAAATCAGGACGCAGCACACAAGATGATTGTGTGCTGCCTCTTGCTTTCATAGATTGTAAGGAAGGGGGTTATATAAAAACTATTTCTTATTTTCGCGCTGCATGACTTCGCGGAAATGCTTGCCTTGCATGGTTGGCTCGTAGGTGTTGTAGTCGGTAAACAGTTGCGGCGACCAATCCGGATCAAATACCCAAGCCACCCAACTAATACCTTTATCGCCAAAATAATCAGTGATGCGTTTGCCGTATTTACCATCGTCAATCACCGGAATATGCGCGCCTTTATCGGTTGCTAACTGGTAGCCAATTTCAGTGGCGAACACCGGGTATTTATCCGCGAGAAAGCCAAAATCACGCGTCCAATTTTTTTCGTAGGGAGCGCCCACTTTCATCGGATAAGGATGGCTGACATAAGCCACATTCTCGCGCTCGATTGGTGCAGTCGCCACCGGGGTCAAATCGTAAGCCCAATTAAACCCTGCAACGAGTGAAATCGCATTGGGGTTGTGCGCTTGGATCACCGTGATAATTTCTTCGTTGATCGCCTTCCACTCCGCCCAGCTCACCACCCCTAAACGGCCACTAAATACCGTCGGCTCATTAAAAATTTCATAGAAAGCCACGGCATTTACACCGGCGTAGCGTTCGGATACGGTGCGCCAGAAATCGTTGGTTTCACCTTTATCGGTGTAATAGGAATTGTTTTGGAACATTTGCGATTTGAGATTGCCGATCGAGTGCCAATCGATAATCACATACATACCCAATTCATTCGCCCAGATAACGGTTTGGTCGAGGAGTGCCAAATAGGCTTTTTTACCCTGCTTGCGCCAGGCCGATGGATGTACCGGCACACGCACCACATTAGCGCCCCAGGCCTTGATCACTTCAAAATGTTTTTTGGTAAAGCGTTTGTCATTGGCGATTTTATCCGGGTCGGCAATATTCACCCCGCGAAAAATCACCACATTGCCCTTGGCATCGACAAATTTATTGCCCTGCACTTTTACCAATGAAAGTTGCTGGGTGATTTTGCTTTTATCAAACGCGGGAATATCCGTTGCGTTCCACCAACCGCTGGCGTTTTGCCAGGCATCGTCGGCCAGCACATTTGCACTGATAAAAATAAACAGCGGAAATAAAAATAGCTTCAAATAGTGATGCGGGGATTTCATAGCAGCGCCTCGTAAGTTCTTATTGGGTATATGTGTGAGAGGCGCTAGAAATAACATAAATGAAAACACAATGCAGCGTGAATAACGCAAGTTTACCCGCTTGGGTGCAGGATACTTTAGCGCTCGATTTTATATACCACATCCACACTTTGGGTTTCACCGGACTCAGCTTCCAGGCGCAAATGCTTGGTCAGTTGATATTCCATACCCAAACTAAAGGCGCGATCAAAAATGCCCACCACATAACGCACTAACAGTTTTGGCGTGAGATATTTGCCAATAAACAATTGGCTTTGATCAATACCTTCGTCCGATTTCACTTCGAGCTCATCGAGCCGGAATAACTGGGTAATTTGCGATGCGATGGAGCCATCGGAATCCACACCCAATCCACTCATCGCCCCAAGCAGCACTGATGCGTCAGCCCTGGTCACATCATTGGCTGGCTTGCCGGTGAGCAACATCATCATCGCCTGGCTTTCAGAGCGGGTCGGCACGGAAAAAACATGGGCAATTGGGCGCTGCAAGGTACCGCCAATTTCCAGGCCTACTTTGGTTTCATCGTCATCTTTAATGACGCGTGAGGCGCGAATATCCAGCCCCGGATTTTCATAAGGTCCCTGAAATACCAAACGGCCGCGATCAATGGTCAAGGTCTGCCCGTAAGCTTTATAACTACCGTCGGCCACACTCACATAACCACTGGTAAAAAATTGCCGTCCGGATTCTTTTAACAAACTTAACTTGCCCGACAATTTACTGTTTAAACCAAACCCTTTGAATTGAACATCATCGCCCAGCGACAATTTTAAATTGGTAAAAAATTCGATGGGCGGGGCTTCACCATCCGTTGAGAAATTTTCATTCACTATCACCGCATCGTTCGATACCTGGACGGCGGATTCCGGCAAACGTTTGATATTGGCGCGCGCCCAGGGAATAACGGCCTCGCCTGAGATGTGCATCGCCTCGCGATTCGCGGTGAGTTTAAGATCGGGGCTGAGCGTTGCTTTTAATTGCGGTAGCGAGATCACTTTAAAATCGGCGCCATTGATAAACCCCTGCAGGTTCCAATCGGGTGTACCGAATTGATGTAAATCGCCCACCAGCGATAAACGCCCGTCACCGGATTGCAATTGGCTCACCAGATTAATATCACCCGCTTGGGTGGAGTTAATCTGCAATTCAATATTGGTGAGGTCCAACCCCAGGCGCGGCAAATTAGCCGTGCCATTGCGCAGGCTAATATCGCCCAGTACGTAAGGCTTGGTAAAACTTCCGCCTGCGGTTAAATCCGCGCGGAAATCACCTTTCACATCGTTGGCATAAGTCAGCAGTGTTTCCAGCGGAGCAAGGTTGTCAAATCGCGCCTGCAATTTGCCATTGTTAATTTTTTTCTGCGCCAAATCCAATTGGCTATTTGCATCGATATTGCCATAGCCAACCCACTCCATTCCGGCAACAACATCGAGCAATGCTTTATCCAACGTCGCACGCACACCAAAATTTCGCCAGGCGTAAACTTCCGTAGTGCCACCAGAATATTGGTAGCGCAACTCGGCATTGCGCGTGCTGATATTGGTACTGACCTGGGTGTTTGCGAGCGAAAAATCCTGGCTGGTTGCATGCAGCGAGCCGTCCATCACACCGGCGAAATACACTTCCACTTTAAAGAGCGCGAGAAATTGGCGCAGAGGAACAGAATCCACCAGCACATTTAATTTCGCACCTGTGGTTCGCGCCCACTCGCCATCAATACACAATTGCGGCAGCGAATATTTTTCTATGCCAGACGAAGGCAACGCGTGATGCTGATCCAACCATGCATAGGGGCTTTTAACCGGCGATTGATTGGGCAGCCACTCGCCGATCAATTGTTCGCGCTCTAACAGTTCCGCATTTTCCACCACCGCTGTTAAATTGCTGCGTGTGGTCAAACACTGTGTGCCCAACTGCACTGAGGTTTTATTGACGCGAATCGGTTTACTGCCGGTGAGCCACCAACGCGGTACACGCTTTGCCTTGATCGCTAGCTGCGTTAATTTGCCTTGCCATTCGCTGCCATCATAATTGCCCACCAATTTAAAATCCGCATGGCCATAGGCCGTACTTTTTATCACTGCAGCTAATTGATGTTGGTTAATGGAACCTGTGCCATCAAGCTTGAGGGTAGAAAAACGTTGCTGAGCAACGCGCAACTGTTTGGCATTAAACGCCAGCACATAATGTTCATTGACGATTTCACTGACTATGCCAGCCAAGCCATTTTCATCCGCTGGCTTTTGCGGTGTTGGATCTGTAATTTTTTGAGTAGTATTTTTTTCCGGCGCTGCTTTTTCCTGGATTATTTTTTTCGAGACAGTTTTTTCCGGGGCTATTTTCCCCGAGACTGTATCAGCCAATGCCGGAATTAATGAAAGGTCGAGTTTGTCGACGGCATAATTGCCCCAGGAAAATTTTACTGCACTTGCCTGCATTTGCACGCGCGGTTTTTTCCAATCGCCACGCAATTCACCGCTGCTGATCACACTGCCGTTCAGGCTTTCATCCAACTGCTGCAGCAAAGGCGCATTGAGATTCCAATCGAGATTAAACTGTTCACCAATTGCACCGTTCACTTGCAAACGGTTAGCGCCCACAATCACATTGAAGGCATCGCTACGCAGCGCATTTTTTTCAAAAAATACGTCGCCTTCGCCACGGACATTAACGCCGCGCAACTCGCCCGACAATTGGAAATCCTGTAGCGCCGCTTGCCATACACCCCCAGTGCGCGCGCCGCTGGTGGTAAAAGACAGGTTGATATCGCTCGACCAATCGTCAATCACGCTGGCGAGATTTAACCGTTTTGCATCGGCATTCACTTGCCATTCCACGTGTGGCAACCAGCGCACATCACCGCTGAGCTGCAATCCGGTTTCCTTATCGCTGCCCGCTGCAACGCTGGCAGAATCCGCTGACGGATCAAGCACTGCATTAGGGTCTGAGGTAATGACCTTGTGCAATTCGCGGATAAATAAATTGCTGACGTTAATTTTTTCCAAATCGCCATTGGCCGCTGCGGTAATCGCCAATGCAGGCGCTTCGGGTAAATGAATATCGCCATCCAGCTGTGCAGTGTATTGCCGCCAAGTGCCGGTTGCCGTTAATTTTCCATTAGTGATAGGTAGTGGCTGGGCAGGAATCCACCAGAGTGCGGGCAAGGTTTGCTGTTGCCAACGTAATAACAGCGTCATAGGTGGAGTTGTCTGCAGCTGTTGTTTTTTATCGACCAACTGCACGGTAGCATCAGCACTCAACACCACCGGCAAACTGAGTTGGTTGTGCAATTGCAAATCAACCAAATCCCCCTTCAGCTCAGTTACGCCCATATAGGCAAGGGGGGCTGCACCGTCCGCGTCTAGCGGCTGAGCTTGCCATTGCCACTGCAGCATTGCTTCGGTGTCATAGGGAAAACGTAAATTAGTTGTGCCACTTAAATGAAGTGCATAGTCGGCGTGTTGCAACGCGAGGTTGTCATAGCGCAGATGAAAGGTACCCAGCCCCAGCGAGCCACTTAATTTTTTCCAGTGCAAATGCGTAGCGCCTTGCACGTAATCAATATTAGTAACCGTCAATTGGTCGAGGCGAATACGCACCGGTAAGGCAAGGGATGGCCATTGACTGAAGGGTTGTGCGGTGGATTTTTTTTCGCTTGCAGGCGGAACTTGAATTAATACTTTTTTTGCGCGTAACGATTGAATGGATACCGCACTGTAAAGCAAGGCTGCGGGGCGCCAGCGAAATGAAATCTGCTCCGCGCGATAGTGGTGTTCGCCTTGGGCGTAATCAATAAAATCGATATCCAGACCGCTGCGCAAATTGCCCGACATATCACCCAGGCTAATATCCACCAAACTGGCGATACGTGTGACTACCCAACGGCTGCCGGTTTCAGTTTCAACCAGCGCGCTGATGCTGGCGAGCAAAATTATTATCAGCGCCAGCAGACTAAACAAAAAACTGCGTGCTTTTCGTAACATCATATGCAAAACATCAGCGTGCATTATAGATCCGGCCCCATGCTGATATGCAGGCGCCAGCCTTCGTCGCCATCCAAGGCTTTGGCCACATCAATGCGGATGGGGCCTATGGGCGAAATCCAGCGCGCGCCTACACCGGCGCCGCGCTTGACCTCAATTTTGGTATCGTTAGCCGCATTACCCGCATCAAAAAAAACGGCAGCAGCCCATTTGGAATCCTCAAACCGGTAATCGTATTCGATGCTGTTTACCAGCAGGTTATTACCACCAATCACTTCATCAGCCAACTTCGGATTTTCCAACGGCCCGGTAAAACCGCTGAAATCGCGGGTCGGCCCAAGGGATTTATAATCATAACCGCGCACACTGGCGTCACCACCGGCAAAAAAACGAACCGATGCAGGCAGCTCACTGAAATCGTCCAGCTGGGTTGTACCCAATTCCGAACGCAATAAAATCCGTCCGAATGAAAAACCTTTTATATATTTTGCGCGCAGATGCAATTGCACAAAACTAAAATCCGAGCCCAGACTTTGCGGTGAACCGGATAATTTTGCCAACAGCGTCCAACCCGATAACGGATAGGGATTGCCATCTGTTTTGGTGCGCGTAATCGATACCGAGGGGATAATCAAATCGGTACTGGTTTCCGGGTCTGTACCAATGGTGGAATCTTCCCGCTCATAATCCAGCGCATAGGTTTGCAGCCATTTATTATCCTGATAATAGGTATAGCTGGTGCCGTAAGTATCCTTGTAACTGCGCGTGGTATCGGTAATTTCTTTTTCATAACCGGTGTAAATGCGCAAAAATTCATAGGCTGGGCGGCGCATGGGAATGGTGTAGGCAAGCAGTGCGTTAGTTTTCTTTTCAGCGGCATTAATATCGGCGGCAATGGAATGTCCATTCGAATTGACATAGCGGTCCTCAAAGCCCAACAACACGCGCGGCCCCGCGTCCGTATCCACACCGGCACCCACGGAATATTCGCGGCGCTTGCGCGCTTCCAGCTGCATGTCAACGGTGACCTTGTTATCTTTTAATTCCTGCAGGTTAGGTGCAATACTCGCCACCGAAAAATAATTGCTGGCGTTGTATAAATTTTTTAATTCGAGTAATTGGTCTGAATCGTAATAATCGCCTTCCGCGAAATTAAAATAACGCCGCAAAAAACTCTCGTTGAGAATATCGTGCTGCAAATTAATCGCGCCGATACGGTAGCGATTACCGGTGTTATACACCAATTCAATAATGGCTGATTTCTCTTCGGTATTAATGGATATCCGGGAATGCTCAAAAGTCGCATCAAAATAGCCGTGGATTGCCGCCAAGGTGCCAAAGCGCGCTTTCAAGGCTTCATAATTGCCATGATTTAATTTATTGCCAATCTTGATGCCGGGTTTCTCGTAGAGACTTTTAAAAATATCGTCCTGCCTGCCCTCGCCGTTAATCTCGATGCGCACCTCTTTAACGCGCACCGGCTCACCGGGAGTGAGCGTGATATCCAAGCCCCAACACTCTTTATCGTTGCGCAATTTAGCTTCATATTCGAGTTCGTAGTAACCCAGCGCCTGTGCAGCGACCGCAATTTCATTTTCAGCATCGGTGAGCAGCGCGTGCAAACGCCACAAGGGCGTTTTACAACTCTCGTCAGCGAGGGTGAGGTGTTGGCGAATATTTTCGCGCAGGCTTTTGGTGCCGCCTTCAAGCTCGATCTCAGGTTCCGCCGCCATAAGTGGCAAGGCAACCAGCGCAAGCAAGAGCGCAAATCCGCGCGCAAAGGGAGAGACAGAAGTCAGCAATTCCGGATTCTTCTTGGTGTGGTGGGGTCAGGCGCTACTTTAACTGCTAAACCCCACGGCTAAAAGGCTTCTTTTGTGACAATCTTGTAGGGGCAATTGTTCCTGCAGGTCGCTATAATTCAGCTCCTTGCGCTGCGCTGGAACTATTCCTTGCCGCAGCCACACCGCTTATCGTTGGAATTTCTTTATGCTCAGCTATCGCCACGGCTTTCACGCCGGTAATTTTGCCGATGTACTCAAACACACAGTGTTGGTTCACATACTGGAGTACATGACCCAAAAAGATAAACCGCTGCGTATTATTGATACCCATGCCGGTGCGGGCGTATACAAATTGAACGGGCCACAAGCGCAAAAAAATCGCGAATTTGATAATGGTATTGGCCATCTGTGGTCAACCGCACAGACGCCGGCGGCAATCACCCGCTTGCTGGATTTGGTACGGACTATTAATGACGGCAAACAATTGCAACTCTATCCGGGCTCGCCATTAATTGCACAAACATTGATGCGCCCGATTGACCGTTTGTTTTTGCATGAATTGCATCCCGCCGATTTTCAATTTTTGCGCGATTGCATGCGCGACGATAAGCGCATTAAAGTAGAACATGAAGATGGCTTTGCCGGCCTGCAAGCCCTGCTGCCGCCACCGGAGCGTCGCGCTCTGGTACTGCTCGACCCTTCCTACGAAGTGAAAAGTGATTACCAACATTTGATCAAACAATTACTACAGGCGCACAAACGTTTTGCCACCGGCACCTACGCGATTTGGTATCCGGTCGTGCTGCGCCAACGTATTGATGAAATGGAACTGGCATTAAAAAAATCCGGCATTAAAAATATTCAGTTGATGGAATTTGGCCTGCGCGCCGATAACCCTGAATACGGTATGACATCGAGCGGGATGATTGTGATTAACCCGCCCTGGACACTCTGGGGTGCAATGGAAGAAACATTACCCTGGCTGGCCGAAAATCTCGGCGGCGAAACAGGCGAAGCCTTTTATCGCCTGGAACAATTAGTACCTGAAAAATAATGAGCGCACATTTTTATGACTAGCACAAAACCATCAGAGACCTTCAGCCAAGCAAAACGCGCGGCAATTTTATCGGCAACGATTTTCCCCGGTGCAGGCCTATTTTTTTTACGTCACCACTTGCGCGGTTGCATCTTTGCTATTCCCGCAGCGCTGGTGATTATTATGCTGTTCAAAAATTTATTTGCCGTTGCATTCAAACTCAATGAACAGATGGCTGCTGAAATCGAAAAAGGCAATATGGCAATCGATATCGGCCACATGTGGAATTCACTCCACGGCGCAATGTTTACATCACCTTATTGGGAGCAAGGTAAGTGGATATTATTAGCTAGTTGGATCTTGAGTATTATCAGCTCTTATTTCGCCGGCAAAAAAGCCGATCTGGCCAAGCACACAGAGTAATCGGAGCCTCCATGCAAGCCTCATTAATTTCTATCGGCCTATTGTTTTGCAGCAATATTTTTATGACCTTTGCCTGGTACGCACACCTCAAAGAGTTGAACCACAAACCCTGGATCATTGCTGCACTGATCAGCTGGGGCATAGCCCTGTTTGAATATTTATTGCAGGTGCCCGCCAACCGGATTGGCTATACCGTGATGAGTGTCGGCCAATTAAAAATTTTGCAAGAGGTCATCACCCTGAGCGTATTTGTCCCCTTTGCTGTGTTTTATATGAAAGAGCCGCTGAAGCTGGATTACCTCTGGGCAGGCTTATGCCTTTTGGGTGCAGTTTTCTTTATGTTTAGAGACAAAATGTCAGGATAAAACCGGCTGCCGCTGTAGCACTCTGGCATAAATCAGCTATACATAAAGTTGACCTCGGATTAGCTCGTTGGAAAAACCCACTTTTATGGAGATACGCTGTATTCCCGCAGGTTAGCCAGACTTACCAACTCCAGGGTGTTAGCGTGCACAATCAAAACTCCAATAAATCTTCTCGCACTCAGGTTCATGTACATCAGCCATCTCTTGCCTATCAGGATTTTGGCCGACAAAAAATCAAACGGCTCGTCCAAATCCTGCGCATCACCCAGATCGCCCTGCTACTCGTCAGTATTATTACCATCAGTGCCGGCCGCTATAGCGATGCCATTGTCATGCTCGCTACCGGTATTTTTTTATTCAGTGTGGATTGGGCGATTCATAAAAAACACCCGGTGACTGGCGCTGCCATTTTTTTATTGTCACTCACGCTCATGCTCTCTTATCTCATTTGGGTCGGTAGCGGCATTCGCGATAGCGCGGTGCTGGGCTATAGCGGCGTATTGATTTTTGCAGCCATGCTCGGCAATAAACGCCTGCTGCTGGTACTACTATCGATTATGGTGGCCGTGTTGATGGCTATTGCCTATGTCAATGAATACGGCATCGTCCTCAACCAGATCGAACCTATCAATTTAGCGACCGGCACCATCACTATTGTGATTCTCACTGTGATTGGTTTTGCAGTCTGGATGCTTGCGCACGACTACCGCGGCGCACTGGATGAACTCGCGCGCGAAAACGAACGCGTCAAAACCGCCAAAAGCCATATCGAACATATGGCGATGCATGACCCCCTCACCGGTTTGCCCAACCGCATTATGGCGCAGCATAATTTCGACAGCATTTTTCAAAAGGCGCAAGCACAGAAACAATTGCTGGGCATTATTTTTATTGACCTGGATAACCTCAAACCGATTAACGATTCACTTGGCCACCAAGCGGGCGATCAAATTTTAAAAGAAGTAGCGTTGCGCCTATTGAGTTACACCAAAAAAGTCGATTTGGTATGCCGCTACGGTGGCGATGAATTTATTGTATTTATGCCCCACATCAACTCCGCCGATGAAGTATCGCAAGCGAGTCTGGAGATTTTGCAGTTAGTGTCAGAGAATTATCTCTATCGCAATATTGAAATTTTTTGCACCTGTTCGATTGGTATTGCACTCGCACCGCAAGATGGCGAAGACCTGGATACGCTGATAAAAAAAGCCGATATCGCCATGTACCACTCAAAAGATTCCGGGCGCAACAGCTTCCGCTTTTTTAACCCAGCCATCAGCCGCAATATGCTGGAGCACATCAGTTTAATTTCCGGTATGCGCAAGGCGCTGCAAGAAAACCAATTCAGTTTGTACTATCAACCTAAAATTGATTTGCAAACCAACGATATCTGCGGCCTGGAGGCGCTGTTACGCTGGCATCACCCGGAACAAGGTTTCATTCCACCAGCAACGTTTATTCCGCTCGCGGAATCGTCCGGTTTAATTATTCAATTAGGCGAATGGGTTATCATCGAAGCCTGTGAGCAAGCCAAGCGCTGGTATGATGAAGGCATTTTGCAATTTGCTGTTGCAGTCAATATTTCATCGATCCAATTCAAGCGCGGCAATATCGATGCGATTGTTTTAGGCGCGCTCTCTACCAGCGGCTTACCGCCGCAATATCTGGAACTGGAACTCACCGAATCATTATTGATTGAAGACAGCGACCGCCTCGCCAATACATTATCGAGTTTGCGCGCAGAAGGTGTGCATTTATCGATTGATGATTTCGGCACTGGCTATTCCAATCTGGGCTATTTGAAAAAATTTGAAGTGGAAGCACTTAAAATCGATCAATCCTTCGTACGCAAAATGGATGATGAAACCGGTGATGCCGCCATCGTCCGCGCCATCATCCAAATGTCAGCCAGCCTCGGTTTAAAAACCATCGCCGAAGGCGTAGAAGACGCTAGCACCGCTGCCCTCTTACGCAGCCTGGGCTGCACGCAAGCGCAGGGATATTTTTGGGCACGACCAATGCCCGCCAATGAAGTCGCGGGTTTTGTGGAGTTTTGGCGCAAAGATAATTCAAGTTAAGTTAGATTACACAGGCAGGCCACCGTGGTAGCGTACATGACTGAAGCAGTGGATTTGATCCACATAACCGCTTTACTCAATACCATCACAACTACAGCTGTGGTGTGTTTAACCGCACACTCGCATTCACTGCGAGCGCGTGCCAAAAAAATACATAAATAGAGACGGGGGATATGCGTTTGAAAAATCATTTCGGTTTCAAAACTACACTATTGCTGGCGGCAATCAGCATGGCTGGCTGCACCACCGAACAGAAAGCAGCGGAGACGGCTGCGATGAATTCGGCCGCTCAGGTTCAGGCGAGCGGCATCGAAAAATTTAAAGCCTATACCCAAAAATTCACCGGCAACACCACCATCACTCAAAACCACGCAACTGGTCATGTGGGCAACCTTTTCTTCACCCACTGGAAAGATGGCGGCGCCGCCTCGTTGACGATGAGCACCGATGGTTCATTCAGCGTGGGCTGGCAAGGCGGTGGTTACAATTATGTCGGCGGCCCCGGTTGGCATTATGGCGATAAAAATCGCGTGATTGGTTATCGCTTCAACGAGGACAGCGGTGCAAGTTACATCACTTTGTACGGCTGGGGCTTCGACAAAAATATGCCCACCTCTAACCCCGCGCATTTGGTTGAATACTACATACTGCAACGTTGGACTTACGACCCAAGTAAAGACGGCGTTTACGGCAAAACTTTCGTGAGCAATGGCACTGAGTATTCCACCTACCGGTCCATCCGCGAGCAAAAACCCTCCATCAATGGCCCAACTACTTTTTACCAATATTGGAGTAAACCCAAAACGCAAATGCCACTGGGGCAAGACCATAAAATTATTTTTGCCGATCACGTAAAAGCCTGGGCCGAGAGCGGTTGGATTCTTCCGGATATGAATAACTTCAACGCAAGCGATGACCCCACTTATCAGGTCATGGCCGTTGAAGTTTTCAACCCACCAAAAGACGGCACTGCATCGGGCAAAGTGTGGGACGCAGCAGCCAAATAAACCAAAGTGCTAAAAAAACGCCGTGCGATTTTATCCCACGGCGTTTTTTTACATCCCAACAATTGATTTAGTCATGGATCAAGGGAACAATCAGCACACAGGATCGCTATTGTTTTTCAACAAACATAAATCCCACTGTACGGAGGCACCATGAGCAATGACAACCCTTTGCTTTCAACCATCGAAGCAGCCGCTAAAAAACACAGCACAGAAGCCTCACGGCATAAAATGTTGCACCGAAGCCTGTGGGGCGCCTCATCCATAGCCTCAGTACTCGTCGCCATAGCCACCGCCTTTGATTTTTCCCTACTCAATTTTCCCAGTAAAAATATCGCCACATTATTCGCCATTATTTTGCCGATGGTGACCAGCTACATAGTGCTGCGCTCACCCGAAAAATTATGGATTCACGAAATCAATATCCGCAATCAACTGCTTGACCTACACACCGAATTAAATCTCCTAATCACACGCAACGCCAAGTATGACCCCGCTGCTTTTGAAAAACGCTATTTGGCGATTATGGCTACGGCGAATAAAAAGTGGATTGAGATTAAAGAGGGTTGATCATGGCGACCCCGGTAGTTTGATGAAGCTCGTTATGTTGTGTAATTGCTTTAGAGTATGTTTTCGCGTTAATTGTTTTTAGGGCGGGTCGCGTAGACCGTGCTTCGCGCAAGCCGTCGAAGGCTGAGTTTACGAACCGCAACAGATTGAGGGACGGCAGCGTGCCCTAAGCGGAAGTTTAATGTCACTCTACAACAATTATCGTGCCTTCCCATTTAGGGATGTTTGAAGCTGCGGAACCTGCACTTTATAGTTCTGCCGAAGTTGTTTCCATTCCAAAACTTAAGAAATATTGAAATAGCAATTAAAGAAAAGGGCCTTAAATGAATAACTTTTGCTTCACATATTGTCGCGTATTAGGCGCACTTTTTTTGTATTCATCATTGTTGATGATAAATTCTTCTTTTGCTGGCGAGCTGGAGGAATTAACAGCTAAAGCCAATCAAGGTGACGTTAGCGCGCAAAATGATTTGGGACTTATGTATTCGAAAGGCATTGGGGTGCCTCAGAATTACGAGAAAGCTATCTTTTGGCATACTAAAGCAGCAAACAAAGATTTTGCTATCGCCCAATATAATTTAGGGCTTATGTATGCTGAAGGCCAGGGTGTGCCTCGGAATTACGAGCAAGCCGCTATCCTGTATACCAAATCAGCAAATCAGGATTTTGCTAGTGCTCAATATAATTTGGGACTCATGTATTACCAGGGGTTCGGAGTGCCGCAGGATTACAAACAGGCTGTTATTTGGTTCAAGAAAGCGGCGACGCAAGGTCATGCTGGTGGTCAATATAATTTAGGGCTTATGCATGCTGAAGGTCGTGAGATACCACAGGACTATAAACAAGCTTTTTCATGGTTCACGAAAGCAGCCGAGCAAGGTGAAACTAAAGCCCAATATAGTTTAGGGCTTATTTACTCGAAGGGTTTAGGTGTCCCTCAGAATGACAAGCAAGCCGCAATCTGGTTTGCAAAGGTTGCAAATAAAGGTGATGTTAATGCTCAATTCGGTTTAGGGCTTATGTATGCTGAAGGTCGTGGCGTTGTTCAGAGTTACAAGCAGGCTTTTATCTGGCTCTCATTGGCTGCAACTGGCGGCAATAATAATGCTTCGATTTTTCGCGACCAAATTGCATTAAAGTTAACACCAGAAGCAATAGCCGATGCACATTTGAAAATTAAAGTACTCATGAATCAGATTGAAGAAAATAAAAACAAGTAGCTCGTAGGTTGAGCAGCCATGCCCAATAATGGCATTCAATCATAAAAAGGTTTGGCATTACTGCCCATCCTACATTAGGTACGAACTTCCGCTCTTGGCCGAACTGCAACAAGAGGAGCGGGTTAAGCTATCTGTCTTTTCTGTAAATAAATAATTTGGACTTCGGAGGCTTTATAAACAAGTCTAAGATAGCCTAGAAGTCCAAATCAGAACTCGACGCTGCAGGTAAAAATAGATACGTCAAGTATTTTCGCTAACTAGAATTAATTCAACGATTATTGCTCGGGTTAATGGCGCTAGGATACCTTGCACCAAAAATATTATCAGCGTCGAATATTTCTTCCAACAGAGCTTGTGTCTCCGCCGTCAAGTCGACTTTTTGGGATTCGAAATTTTCTTGCAAGTAATGCGATTTTCGCGTTCCAGGAATTATATGAATTTTTTCACTCTTGGCGAGTATCCACGATAATGCTAGTTGCGATTTTGAAATATCTAACGACTGCGCTACCTCATCCAAACGAATGAGTAATTCTCCGTTTTTCTCAAAATTATCTCCGTTAAAACGAGGCAGCCTACTACGAAGGTCGTCATTGTTGCTTTCAGAAAGCATTTGCTTTGTAACAGCCCCAGTTAAAAATCCACGACCGAGCGGACTGAAGGCTACCAGGGAAACCCCAAGCTTCTCACACATTGGCAGAACTGAAGCTTCAATTTCACGAGTCCATAAGGAATACTCGCTCTGAAGTGCAGCAATAGGATGGATTTTGTTTGCTTTTTCAAGAGTTGCAGCATCAACTTCGCATAGTCCAATAGTACGAATTTTTCCTTCTTTAATAAGCTCCATGAATGTTGAAATAACTTCTTCAACATCTTGCCCGGGAATTAATCGGTGCAAGTAATAGAGGTCAATATATTCAATATTCAAACGCTTTAATGAGTCTTCACACGCTTTTTTTAAGTAATCACGTCCATTATTAAAAGATATAGCATACTTATCTTTATCGTCTCTGACGATGCCAGCCTTCGTAGCAACTATAATTTTTTCGCGGCATTCATGAGACGTTTCCGATAGGAAAGATGCCAGCAATTGTTCATTGTGTCCACGCCCATACATATCAGCCGTGTCAAAGTGCCTATAACCCAGCTCATAGGCCTCATGTAAAAGCTTTACTGATTGCAGGTCGTTAGAGCTACCATAAAACTCACTCATGCCCATACAGCCCAGACCAATAGCTGGAATTGTTTTGCCACTTAATTCTTTTAGTTTCATAAATAAACTCTGCTTTTCCTATGCGAAGATGGCACTTTCTGAAATCCATTCCGATGCATTATGGATGGAAAGATTATCTGTGAATTTAGCAAGTACGCTATTCACAAATTCATCTGTTTGATTAGGCGATGTGTAATTAATCGAAATATTGATGGAATTATTATACTTTAGACAATGAACCACCAAAGCAATATTCCCTGCTGATCGATTCACCGTTGGATATATATTCTCGATTGACAATTGATTATATTGACGACGCACATTGCTTTCACCGAATGTAAATCCTATATCGCATGCAAAGTTGCGGGAATTGGCAATACCAGCAACTGATGCTTTGATTGCTTGCGTATCAAACGATACTGGCTGCCTAGATAATTTCAATATCGATTGAGATATTTTCTTATGGTGAACCTTGATAAGTTCATGCGAAGAACAACTTAACTGTTCGTGAGTAAATGTCATTGGAACTACAGACATGTAACAACCAAAGCTGTTCTTGCCTAGCCCGCAAAGTCTTCGCAGTGAAAATGTAGTGTGGAACGAAACTGGATGAAGAGTTCCTGTCATATTGTACTTTACAACATGATAGGCTCTTAACAAAGCCGTTGATAAAAACGAATTCAATGGCAGATTGATATCCTTACAGTAACTTTCAATATCTGCCAATTTTTCAGGGGCTATTGTTAATTCAAGAGTTTTAGTAGCACGCTGCGCCAGATCAACTGAAGATACAAATTCATCCATTTTTTGGACAGGGGAGGCCGCAACTTGATTGAATACAGAATTGAAATCTTCCCAAGATTGAGTTAAGCCGGCAGGCAACAAATTTTCTGCAGGAGGAAGAAATTCGAAGTCTGTTTGTGCAATCGCGCCATCAATTGAAGCATACGCTTTAAAAATCTCATCAATAAAAATATCTGCTGAGGTTCCATCTGCTATAGAGTGATGCAAACTCATATAAATATAAGTGAGATCAGCCATGTCCTCAACCGGACACACAGTCAAACGCCACAATGCCGATGAATGATCAAGCGCAGAATTATTTTCCCGATTGAAAATCTGCAACCATTGCTTTGCACGCACACCAGACTCAAAACTCAACGGCAACGTAGGCGTTGCTTCCCCCAAAAAAAACGGAGTGTTTCCACGCTCGACAATAATGCAACGAGCGTGAGGTATACGAGCAACAACGCTTTCAACTGCGAGGGAAAACTGCTCTTGATTGAAACATCCATTAACTTTAAGTGCGAGGCAGCCTTGTGTGGTTCCATTTAAACAAGCTTGCATATAATGCATTCTTGCTTCCATGTATCCTAACTGCCTATTAATTAACTGCTTATCAATTAATTCCTTATTAATAGTCATTATGTCCAGGATCCTTTAAGTCGAATATGTCGTATTAACATCAATGTAACCTTTGCCCAAGTCACATCCCCACACCTTGGCGGAATGCTGACCGTTTCCTAAAGAGACATGTATATCAATCTCTTTTCCGTGCAAAAGCTGTGTCAGTACATTCAGATCAACCTGGGATAGAGACTTTGGATAAACCTCAAATCCGCAGAACCGAATAATGGTGGACTCTGCATTGATATCCAACTCTTCGTCGCACTTTCCGATCGCCATTGCAACACGCCCCCAATTAGGATCTGCACCATGGACGGCGGTCTTAACCAAGGGAGAATTAACAATTGCTTTTGCAATACGCTTTGCTTGGCGCTCACTACTGGCAGTATCAACATTCACTTCAATAAGCTTTGTCGCACCTTCACCATCTTTAGCAATTTCTTTTACGAGATACTCTGAAACTTTGTAGAGCGCAGATTCAAATTCATCAACATTCACATCACCAGCCAATCCATTAGCCAAAATAATTGCCGAATCGCTAGTGGATGTATCAGTATCAATACTCAAACAATTAAAAGTTTTGTCCATAACTCGTTTGAAAATTATGGAAAGTGTTTCATCAGGCAAATTCGCATCAGTCATAAAGAAAGTTAACAATGTAGCCATGTTTGGCTCCATCATGCCCACACCTTTCGCAATACCAACCAGAGAAGCGTCTCCCACTTGTATCGAGGCAATTTTGGGTACAGTATCTGTCGTCATAATTCCACGGGCGGCAGCAGAGAAATCAGCATCTGTCATTTGAGCTGAGAGACTTGCTACGTGTGTTATGATTTTTTCCATCGGATAGAGCCGACCAATGACTCCAGTTGATGCAATAAACACGTTTCTACTGTCAATGCCCAACTGAAGAGCACATAGCTCTACGATAGTTTGGGCATCCTGGGCGCCTTTTTCTCCATTAGCTACATTCGCATTTTTAGAAATAGCTACAATAGTTTGTCCTTGTCCATCAGCGATATGCTTTCTACAAATGTTGACGCTAGGCCCGGCAAATCGACTCTTGGTAAAAACACCTGCCACCTTGCAGGGAGTCGAGGAGTGGATACACACAAAGTCATCGGTTTCATCTCGAATGCCGATATTGGATACGGCCGTTTTAAAACCTTGCGGTAATTTTTTTTCATCTTTGTTGATAAAATGCATTAATAATCTTCCATAGTGCTAAGTGTTAGTGGGGATGTCGCGACTCTGTAGGAACAGAACATCGACCTCTGAAAATATAATATCATCGGGTAAATAGTTACCTTCCAGGAGAATTCTCAAAATAGAATAACAATAGCGATCCTTTTCAAGCCTCATGTTGTCGTAAATACCTAAACTGTTAAGACGATGCGTAAAATAAGCCTCACATCCCGTTCCTTGATGAATCCCTATTTTTTTCCGATACAAAACATCGTGCTGTATTTTCCCCTCAAATGTTTTGCGTAAAATGTATTTTTCAATCCCGTTCTTATGCTTAAGATACGGATCAATTGAGAATGAAAGGTCAACTACAGAACTATCAAAGAATGGATAGCCGACATTAAAACCATGAACGCCCCCCAATGTTTGAGAAGCTTCATTTGACCAAAATGTAGTCTCGTACTCCTCCCGAATTAACGTTGTAACGTCGAGAAGAGAGGTTTCGGGTTTGGCAAATCCAGCAAACAAAACATCCGACCCATATCCCGAAAGCATGATATCAGCTTCTTTATTGACCTTTGCATGAGCAATATGCACAGGAATCAGGTACTCATTGAAGGTACTATAAGGATGCTCTGTAAGCCACAAAAGTTCGGGGAGATGAGCTAAAAAGTCATTTTCCTCGATTAAAATTCGCTCAAAATTTTTACCTATACTTCGGGCGAATTTATCGGCAAATTCAAATTCATTCGAACTGGTTGTACCAATAGAGAACAAATTTAGCTCTGAAAAGCGCTCATTGGCAAGATAGGCAACCACGCTGGAATCCAATCCCCCTGAAATCAAGCAATTGGCACGCTCGCCCTGGTAAGCGAATACAGTTTTTCTGAGCGCAGATTCCACCATACTTGCGGCATTTTCCTCGTCGCAATAAGCAATGCTCCGGTTTTGCGAATAATACTGCTGAAGCTGGGGTTCGGCGGAATCCCGTAAATTAAAACTGAAGGCATGTCCGGCAGGAACCCGAAAAACATCTTCTAAAATTGTATTTATTTTCCGATTACTTAGCGTATCTGCAGAAAAATCGTCAAACTCCCGAACCTTGCGCACCGAAGACGGAAATGCCTTTAATTCCGTCGCTAGGAATAGTGTTCTGGCCTGCGCGTCAAAGGAATAATAAACTGTAGGACCGGCAGTTTTGCTTGAGAAAACATTGATAGTGCCATCACCAGAAATAAAAGCAGCAACAAATAGCCCTTCAAAGAAACTAAAACCGGTAACGCCATAGTTCTCAAAAAAACTGGCAATAATTGCCTCATCGCTATCGAGTAATATGCCAGTTCTGGAATGAAACATTTTTCGAAGTTCTGACGCATTGGTAATCTGACCACAAATTAATGCAAAGTGATCATTTAGCTTATGTTTAGCTGACCCGTTAATTGAAATGATATCTACCTTATATACAACGTCAGCGATCTGTCCACTTTGACCAGACTGCTCTCCGCGAACACAGAACCTGGGAGACTCACTGGGAATTTCATCAAAAGAAAAAAGCGCACGAAAGCCTAGAAGCATAAATTAACCTTTTTGTAATCCTTTAAAATTAAAACCAATTAACGATTCATAAAGAATCGAAGCGGCAAGTAATGAGGTAATGTTTGCACTATCATAAATAGGCGCAACCTCGACGATGTCCAAACCTATGATATTGAGATCATACAATTGCGAAAGCATTTTCATCATATCCCGCGAACTGAAACCTCCAGGTACCGGAGTACCAGTGCCTGGCGCATATGCTGGATCTATCGCATCAATATCGATTGAAACATAATATGGAATATCGCGAGAGAGGATAAAATCTTTTAGTTCAAAATTTTTAGCTGCAATATCGTCTACAGAATGATAGCGAATACCTGAACTGTCAGAAAACTCCAAACCATCACCACGTACGAGTCCTCGAATTCCCAGTTGAATAATATCCTTTGCTGCTACATGGCCTTCATTAACGACATGACGAACAAATGCACCATGATGGTATTCAAAGCCGTCAACCTCATCAAACGTATCGGAATGCGCATCAAAATGAATCAATCCAAAGCGTTGTTTCCCATAAGCTGCGCTAAGAGCACGGATTATCGGTAAAGTAATTGAGTGATCACCACCAAGGCTAATAGGTGCAGCACCAAGGTCGATAATACTTCGTATAGTTGACTCAATTACGTCCAACGCTTTGATTTTTGAATACACCGGAATATATGTACTGGCGACAAGTAAATCTTCAATTTTATACGCACACTTTTTTTTTGATCGCAACGAGTAACCGCGCATTCTTCCAATTTGTTCAATAATGGCATCGGGCCCTTGCTTAGCTCCCTTGCGCCAATATGTACCCTCTTCATATGGAAATTTAACAATCCTTGGTTCGACAGCAATCATATTTTTAAAGAGCCCCATCGTTAATTATACGGCTTAGCGCACTGCAAATCTCAGCGGCCTGAGCATCGGTAAGAATCAATGGTGGCAACAGTCGCACAATTTTTTTATCAATAACATTAATCAGTATCCCGTTTGCCTGAGCTCTCTCCATCAAATCCGGATATTCATCAAACAGCTCAATCGCGATCATTAAACCAATTCCTCGAACATCTTTAACTTTCAAGTTGTTTAAAAAGGCTTCCTTAAGGGAATCAACAATGAGCCGCCCTTGCCTTTTAACATTTGTTAATGTTGAGGGCTTCATAATTTCATCAATAACAGTTAACGCGACTTCAGCCACTAAAGAGTTCCCACCAAATGTTGAACCATGATCGCCGGGAGATAATATATCTTTGGCAGCACCCCGAACCAAACAAGCACCAACAGGTAATCCGTTGGCTAGCCCTTTAGCGGTGGTAAGAATATCAGGCGTTAAATTAAGCTGCTGAAAAGCAAAAAAACTGCCAGTGCGCCCATTTCCACTTTGCACCTCATCAAGGATAAGTAAACACCCGGTTTTATCACAAAATTCCCTAACTGCTTTCAGGTAGTCATTATCTGGAAGAATAACGCCACCTTCACCTTGAATAGGTTCAAGCATTACCGCGACAACGTCATCAGTATATTGATCATAGAGGCTATTGATATCATTGAAAACAATATGATCAAAACCTTCAACTCGCGGAAAAAAATTATCGCGATATTTAGCTTTTCCCGATGCCGAGATATTTGCCAATGATCGCCCATGAAATGAATTAAAAGCAGTTAGTATTTTGGGTGATGAAATTTCCCTTTTCATAGCATACTTTCTTGAAATTTTGATTGCTGTTTCGTTAGCCTCCGATCCGGAGTTACAGAAAAAGACACTCTCCATCCCTGCTATTGAACAAAGTTTCTCGGCCAACTTCTGCTGAGAGTCCGTGTAATAGAGATTTGAAGCATGAATGATTTTTTTTGCTTGCAGCTCTATAGTAGCTAAAACAGCTGGATGTGAATGTCCCAAACCATTCACGGCGATCCCTGATAAAGCGTCCAGGTATCGATTTCCATGTTCGTCGAATACATATACCCCTTCGCCGCGACAAATTTTCAAGTTTCGCGCTCCATAAGTATTCATCAATGCAGGGCAATTGTCAGCTGTCATATTATTTTTCCTATACATATTAGTTAGTAACATCAACGGTAACTTCGGTTGACATTCCTATTTTAAATCTGTCCAGATTATTGTCTGATATTTTAATCTTTACCGGAAAACGCTGAACCACTTTAGTAAAATTACCGGTAGCATTTTCAGGAGGCAAAACACTGAATATCGAACCACTTCCCGTTGAAATACTTTCAACTTCCCCTAGAAATTGCTCATCCGGATAGGTATCAATTTTGACGTTAACCTTTTGTCCTACCTGCATCTTTCCAATTTGAGTTTCCTTAAAATTAGCCTCGATCCAGGCATTCTCACCACAGGATGTAATACTGGCGATAGGCTGACCCACTTCAATAAAATCACCAATAGCAACCCGCCGATTCGTTATAACGCCTTCGCGAAGCACAGGAATTTTTGTTCTATTCAGTTTTATTTTTGCCTCATCCAGCTTAGCGAATGCGATAGCAATATTACTTTTTGCAGTTTCTATTTCGCCATCCAGTTTTTTTGAAACTATTTCTTTAGAACTTTTTATTAAGTTAAAGTCGATTCCAGCCTTTTTATTCAACGATTCAAACGTCTTAATCTCACTGTATTTTGTTTTCACCTTTGAATTGGCCTCATTATATTTCGATAACGCAACGTTATAGTCCCGTAAAGAATCATCAAAGATCTTTTTACTGATAGCCTGAGAGGCCAGCAATGGCTGAAGCCTATCTAAATCAGCTTTACTGTACTCAAGTTGGACAGCACTGACTTTCAACCCATCTTTTAATTCATTTAATTCCAACTTTGCTGTCTCATATTGAGAAGCAGTAGCATCACGGATAGCCTCGAAACTTATAATTTGGCTTTCAATATTCATCAATTCAAGTGAACGCTTATCTTTAGCCAACTCCAACTCATCTGAAGCTTTTTGGTATTCGGCTTCTGCTACAGATACTGCCGTTTTAAACACATCATCCCGAATATCTACTAACAGATTATCTTTGGTTACCTGATGGTTATCCTTAAAATGAAAGGCGCTTATAACACCTTCCACTTCCGCTACAACATCAATAATGTCACAGCGTACAATTGCATTATCTGTCCACTCCGAATCAGAACCTAAGAATCTCAAGGATACGTAGACACAGAGAAAAGCAATGAGCACAACTAATGCTTTAAGTCGTGAATCACCTTCACGCACAAACTGGCTAATTTTTCCCGGAAACGTTTTCCATGATTCAAACATAACCCACTACACCTCTGGTTTGCGTATATTTGCGAATAAAGAAATTAAAAACATTACACAAAATAGAACCAATATAATTTGAAACGAACGCATATAAGTAATGGCAAGAACTTGTTCAGTCACTCGCCCATAAAGCAAATAGGCAGCTTGCGCTTGTGCCTCAGGAAGACTTGCTCCGGTTGTCAACCAAAAATTAATCAAGTCGCCAAACCGCTTATAGAGAACCGGATAGGAAAACGAAACGTTTTCTCTCAGAATCCCCCAAGTCGTTTCCTGGAAATAACTTACCAGGCTTGCAAAGGTTGCGATGCCAAACACACCACCTAAAAGCCTCGCGGTTGAATCAAATCCCGCAGCGGCTGCCAGTTTGTCTTTGCTTACAGACATCAAACCAATTGTTGTAAGCGGCAGTAGAATCAATACCACTGCCAACCCCTGAAGTATTTGCGGCAAGTACATGTCGTCCATTCCTGTCTCATGGGTAAAGAGAGACATTAGATAAGAACTATAAATCCCCAATATAGCTCCCGTGTATATCAGCGTTTTTGGAGCAATATTCTTCATGAGATGCCCCACTAAAGGAAAAGCTATCATCATAAATAAAGCCCGTGGAGCCATTGAAAGACCTGCCTGAGTCGGAGAGAAATTCAACAACTCTTGCATATAAATTGGTAATAGGAATAAGGTTGCAGTAACAATAAATCCAAGTAGAAAATTCAGGAAAACAGTTGTTCTAAATACTTTAAAACGCAGAACCGATAAATCCACAGAGGGATGGATCGCTGTGGCTTCATGCACACAGAAAAGCACAATGGAAAATAGTGCTATCCACATCAAAAAAACATTCAAGTCATCCTCAAACCAGGATAACCGCTCACCTCGTTCAAGAAGCCAGATGAGTGAGAACATACCAACTATTAATAAAAAGATACCGCCAAAATCTATACTGAGTTTTGATTTTCCACCACTCGTTTTAATATCGGTATTCACAGCCGCGTTTTCATCTTTCGGGACAAAATAATTAGCCATTAAAAAACCGAAAATACCGATAGGGACATTTATATAGAAAATGTACGACCAGTGATAATTATCAATTATAAATCCTCCCACCAAGGGACCAACCGCCGGGCCAACCATAATAGTTGCACTGTAAATACCCATAACAATAGCGTGTTCGGATACAGGAAAGGTTTTCCTTAAAATGACATTTTCGGATGGAATTAAAATCCCAGCGCTAGCACCTTGAATAATACGAGCGAGAATTAATTGGCCGAGTGTATCTGATGCACCGCATAAAACGGACGAGGCGATAAACAGGAGCAATGCAGTTTGATAAGATGTTTTTACGCCATAACGCCTGCATATTGATCCTGACAAAAGCATAAATATCAACGAGGATGTTGCGTAGGATGTGCTAACCCAACTAATTTCCGAAATCGTTGCTGAAAATACACCGCGCAAATGAGGAGTTGCGACATACAAAATGAATGTATCAATTGTTCCCATAACAGCACCGGTAAAAACCGAAATTGCTATTAACCATTTATGGAGTGAAGGATGTTTATCCGCAAGCTTTACCGACATATCAAATGACTACCAATCCTTTATTCAAAAATATATTTCCATCCACGCTCATTTGCTACACGCTGTAATTCAATTCCATTAAAAGCAATTGGATTATCAACAACGCTAAGATAATCAAAATCTGAAATATCATCACCATAACCGTAACTTTTTTCTAGGGAGCCTTCGTTACACTTAAGAAAGTGATGCATTGCTTTAACTTTGCCAGGCCCAATCGTAGGCAGGTCTACTAACCTACCGGTATAAGTTCCAGAAACATCCTCTAATGGAGCTGAAATAATATTGCCAATATTCAGGAAATCAGCAATTGGCTTGACAACTTCATAGAATGATCCTGTCAAGATAACAACTTCATAGCCTTCGTTTTTCCTCAACCCCATTTCATTAACAATTGACTGATTAAAAAAACTCTCATCAGCCCTTTCTTTAAACCACAACATTGAATATTTTGCTAACAAATCCCTAGATAGCCCTGAAAAATATGAATTGTAGAACCATTCATTTAGCTTCGAGCGAGAAGCAAGAGCGCTGGACTTACACTCTAACTCTTTCAGAAAACTCTCTTCCAATTGAGCGCCAGATTTTTCATTTAGCCCTAAATAAAACCTATAAAAAGAAATGATGCTCTTTTCTTTAATTAAAGTTCCATCGAGATCAAAAAAGGCAAACATTATTTATGCCTGCTTATAAAGCCAGCGATAATTTCTGCACATTGATGTGGGTTATCAATTAGTGCTGCATGCCCGCTGGAAAAAACATTTTTAATTTCAATTGATGAGTCAATAGAAGTATTGATAGAATCGTAATAACCAGAATCTATGAAGCTATCCTTATCCGCTCGTATAAAAATAATTGGGCATTTCAAACTTTTCAGGCACTTTTTTTCATCCAGTAAACGGCCGTCTTTTATGCTCCGACCCAATCCAGATCGAAATAGAGGATCACATTGGGTAAATCCTTTGGCGATCAGCGGAATATTTTTTTCGAAAATAGTAAACGCAGAGGCAACATTTTTTAGCTCTATTTCCGATAACTCCTCTTGAAAGAGCAATGGCACCACGGCTGATGGAATAAATGCTTTTTCTAAAGCTTCCAAGGATATGGGAGGAGCACATACCGAAATAATTCCAGAGCAACGTTCAAAAAGATTATGCGCTTCGATAATTGCATGCCCAGAAGCACTCTGCCCTATAAGCCAATATTTATTTGGCTTATAGTAATTGACAACATCTAAAATGAAGTTACCGATTCCGGAAATACTATAATCTCTGTTTGTATTCGTGGAACGAGCAGACGTGCCATGCCCTAATAGGGATACACTGACCAAGCGATATTCAGACAATGCATTTTCATTAAACAATCCAAGTCCAGATATCGCAGCTCCCGAATTGTGATTAAATATCAGGATGAGATCACCGGATTTCCCGTTATCAAGAACCTCTACTTTATAATTCCCAATAACAATTTCAGTTTTATATTGTTCCACGTGCACCGACCTATTCTTAGTAATATCTATACACCAACACCAACAGACGAAAGCATGCCAGACGTTTTAACATACATACACTCAATGTAAGCGAGCAACAATCCACCACTTTCGATATCGCACATAAACTCAATAATTCCTTCACAGGTAAGGAGCGTGAAGGTTCCCACAGGAAGATTGCAATCTATAGGGAAATTAATAAACCCTGTAAATATTTCGGAGGAATTTCCGATATTAATCAGATGAAATACAGATGAATATTTGGCATCAATGAAAGCTCTAACCAATGAAACCATGTTCTGCACTGCAGAAAAATCCGAAGACTCATCTACATTAAAAATAAGAATTGGCTTTAATAATTTTTCTTTAAATGGGCCAGAATAGAAAATATTGGTATTTTCAAAAAGACAACCGACATATTGATTCTTATACTGTTCGTTTATTTCTACCGGTGAATTCATCGGGTAGCGCAAAGATAGTCCGGAATAGGATTCCGGATATATTTTCTTGAACAAATTTCGTTTGGTTATATCAGGTACAAAAAATCCTGAATTTTCATCACGGAAAATTTTGTCGAATATCATCCTTGTTGTAACATCAACCTTTGCACACGTTTCTTTCACTACACTTAGCCGTTCAGTTTGATATTTGTGCAGGATCGACTCATCTTGAATTCCGTTTATGACAGCAGCAATTTTACACCCCAAATTGAAAGCATCCTGGATTCCCATGTTCATCCCGGTTCCACCAATAGGGCTAACCAGATGAAAACTATCACCACAAATAAACAATCTGTTTAATTGGATTTTATCTGCGACACTCAAGTAAATTTGAGCAGATGATGTCCACACTGCCTCGGAAACAATTATGTCTTTATCGTAATATGAATTGACAAGGTTTTTTAATGCATTGCCTAAAGCGTATTCAGACGATGGTTTAACATCAGTGACCATCACCACCCTGCAAATATTGTTCGATAATGGAACAATAATAAAAAAGTCGCCGCCACTCTCAATGTAATTGACCTCATCATTATCAATGGTATTTTTAACCTTGAAGTCAGCCAGCAAAAAATAGTGTGAATATTGTTTGCTTTCCATAAGAGCCCCTATTTTTTCCCTTACTAGGCTTTTTTTCCCCTCGCATCCAATTACATATCGATATGGCCCTTTTATTACTTCGGAACCATTTTTAACAATATTTACAAAATATCCGGAGGCGCACTCATCAATAGATTGGAGAGCGCTGGACCACTGCACTTCAACACCGCGACATTGTAAACAGTGATATATTTCTGCTTCTGTGGCCGATTGCGGTTGAGTAATCAAATAGCGATCACCGCTAAGCTTACGAAAATCGACAGACATTACTCTGTCTTTTTCGTGGACAAGATTTAACTTACGTATTTTTTGTCCATTCACACCAACATGCTCTGCAAGATTTAGAAGATACAGAACTATTTGTGTGGAAACGTTCAGGCTCAACCCTTTGCTCGTATCGGTCAGTCCATCCTTTTTATCAATAATCTCAAAATCTATACCGAACCGTTGTAGCGTTGCAGCCATAATCAGCCCGGTGGGTCCGGCACCGACAACAAGGACTTTAGAACCTGAAGACTCGACTTCCACAATTAAATACTCATCGACTCATCATTTCTTATTTCTTTTTTCGAGGTGTAAGGGCGAACTGTTTTCGCCTTCTTTCCCTCAAGTTTTTTGAGCATACCGTCTTCGATAAGCAGAACATCCATTGTCATTTTTGAAATACACGTTTCCGATTGATTAAAAACTATGCTTAATGAAGTCATAATTTGACGCTTATTGGATTCATCGCATGTTTCAAGGGTAACCACAATTTCTGTCGGCACGGGGAATGCGTAGTTCAAATACTCGGTGTTAAATCGCTGCAAGACATAACCCCATCGGGAATCCTTCTGAGCAGGAAACTCCAATTCCAGCGTAGAAATAACACCTTGCCGCGCAGCTTCCATTAAAAGCATCGCGCCCATATGGTATCCAGTTACATGATCAGACAAGCGATCAAAAAGCTCATTGATGATTAACTGATGCTTATAAACTGCCCGCCCCAAACAAACCGGGGTCGATATCATTACATTTTGAATATCGTGTTTGTGAGTCAATGTCAGGCTTGCCTCTAACATTAACTCTGTATTGCACCTAATGCCGTGGCGTTGTGCAAAATCAACAATCTTTGACACCGAAGCCCTAGCCAATCCCTGTCCCAACACCAACTCGTCAAACGGGAGAGAATCCATGCCATTGAAAATCATTTTTATAAAATCGCTTTCAATTATTGCATTGTTAACTTTGGCGAATTCAGAATAAATATCACCAACGATTAAACAGCTCTTTCCATCTTGATTCATTTATTTACTTCCATTTTGTTTTTAATAAAGCCAGCAAGTTCTTCTACGGTCTGAACATTGTGATAGCGCTCAATGTCTTCTGAAACATCAACACCAAACTCTTCCTGTATATAAACAGCCAGTGTCATTGCCGATATTGAGTCAAACATTAAGTCATTTTGAAAATGGGAGGAAAGCGTTATATCGTCATCAGATAATTCTCTCTCTGTTGAACGAATAACCAATTCAATTACTTTTTTATAAAAAATTTCGCTCGACATTTTGTTATCCCAACTTTGCTTTAAGAATCTTCCCTAATGGACTTTTAGGTAACATATCAATAAATAGAACCTTGGTGGGAACTTTGAATTTTGCAAGTCCTGAGCCGCTATAAACCATAATATCCTTTGCGGATATAACAGATCCTTCTTGTTTAACAACGTATGCAACTACCTGCTCAATGGTATTTTCATTTCTCATTCCGATCACCGCGCACTCAATTACTTCAGGATGCCTGGATATATGCTCTTCAACTTCCAGTGGAGAAACTTTGTTGCCTGATACATTAATAAATTGCGAAATGCGCCCACAAATTTCATAGTTTCCTGCTTCTGCTTGCTTAACTATGTCCTTCGTGTATAGCCATCCATTTTTAAACATAGATGCTTGATCATGCGGATTATTAAGATAACCTCGAGACATGGATTTACAACGGACCACCATCTCACCACTTTCCCCTAACGGACACTCACGCCCTTCATTGTCAAGGATAAGAACTTCCATGTTTGCTGTGGGCTGACCAATCGAGCCACTGTTCGCATTGCTTACGTTGAACATAATGAGCCCAATTTCGGTCAAGCCATAAACCTGGTTTATTCCACGCCCGAATTTTTCCTCGAACTGCTCCCACGTGTTAGCAGAAAGAGGAGCGCTTCCACTAATCAAATAACGTACACTGCTGAAATCAACACTTGCTGGGCTCATGCGATTAAACATTTGATACATGTATGGCAAAGAGCCAAATACCGAAATTTTTTCTTCTTTAATAATTTTCGTAATTCGGTTAGGGATAACGGAATTGACGTCCATCATAAAAACCTGGGCGCCCGCCAGAATTGCCGACAACGTATGAACATAGAGGCCGTAACAATGCCCCAAGGTTAAAGTATTTAAATACCGATCATTTTCGTTGGCAGAAATGGTTTCATTCCAATTCTTAATTTTGTGATAAATATTATCGCGACTTAATACAACCCCTTTAGGTTTTCCGGTTGAACCCGATGAATATTGGATAACCAGATCCCCGTCTTGAAGAAGGGAGTTATCTAAAATTTCTTCTTTCACACGCAACAAACATGCGCTATGAATATCAACCGCAGAGTCTCGATATGGCATCCCTGCAAGAGCCTTTGACAGATTTCCCTCATTGGAAAAGGTAATGACACCAGCAGGGCTAGCATCCTCAATAATCACTAAAAGTTCTTCTTCCGATAAACGTGTATCAATTGGAACAATACAAATTCCCAATCGGGCGCAAGCGAGATAAATTGCAACAAACTCACCCCGACTCGGACTTTCTACTGCAACACTCACTCGTCTCGCTAGGCCCGCACTTTCTATAGCCTGGGCAAATTGCACTGACTGTTCATAAAGCTCGCCATAGGTGTAGGAACCGCAGTCGCCATAAATGGCGACCTTGTCCTTGTTCGATAAGGCAATTTTATCGAATGCAGATATCAACATAACAAACTCCTGTTTGAGTTACGCCTTAAAAAGATTCCCTGAAAGAATCACGGTCTCTGTATTCCATCGGGACTTCGATTAAAAGTGGCTTCAAACGATCATGGCTTCGAATTGCTACGTCTAATTCGTCTACGTTATTGACACGAATACCTCTGCAACCATTCGCTTCAGCAAGCATGACAAAGTCAACCGACCCAAGCGTTACCACCTGTTTATTTTGATCTTTAGGTTCATTGCTTCTGGCTTGATAAAGTTCAATGAGTTTAAAAGCATTGTTATTCATTACAATGACAATTGCCGGAAGGTTGTAACGCACAAGTGTTTCCAAATCTCCACTACCGGAATGGAAACCGCCATCGCCGCAAATTAAAAAGATTTGTTTATCGGGTTCTTGCGCCTGGGCCGCAATAGCGTATGGCAAACCTGTTCCAAAGCTTGATAGACCGGCATCGGTGAAAAAGCGACCCACGGCTTGAGGATCACTAAATAGAATGGCATGGTGACGGTAATAGCCAATATCGGTACACAGAATTCCATCACCGATATGTGTGTTTACAGAGTTAATAACCTGAATCGGAGTAAGGCGATCATTTACAATACGCCTATCTTTTGCGATGTTTTCATAAACATCTTTCAACGCATCCATTTTTTTATAATTTTTCTTGTTTATTTTTCCTGATAAAAGCTCATCCATCATTTCTGATATATCGCCCACACACTCTAAATCCGGAGAAAACTTTTTATGGATTTCACGAATGTAGTGACTGTTGATACTGATAATGGTTTTACGATTTCCATATTCCCACATTTTAGGAAGAAGGTCATCAACATATTGATACCCGACACACACTAACGTATCTATGTGAGTATAAATATCTTCTAATGCCTGATACCCAAGAATACCTTCCATGTATGGGCTTGCCGCTCCATAATTGAGCGGATTATTTCTGTTGGCTAATCCTTTTGCATTTGCTGCGGTAACAAAGGGAATATTCCACTCTGTACAAAATTTCATAATACTTTCTTGAGCACCAACTCTGACAGCAGCTTCTCCGATTAAACATAATGGATACTCTGAATCTAGCAGTTGCTGTCTAATTGCGTCGAGCGCGTCAGCTTCATGAAATAGTTTTTCGTTGATTATGCGTGGCAATATTGGTTTATTTAAATCGTAATTCACCAAAATTTCTTTCTTGAAAAAATCGGTTGGTATAGAGATATGCACCGGTCCGACAGGCTCTGTTTGCGCTATATTAAAAGCCTTTTCAAGCACCCAAGGAAGGTCTTCAGGGCAGCCGAGTTCATACGACCACTTTGTAACTCCTTCCATTACTTTTCGTTGATCAACGCATTGGTGCGTTAAGTTATAATTTCTATCATCGCTTTCCAGTTGTGCGGTAATCAATATTAACGATGAATGATTGAGCATTGCAGAGGCAGCGGCCGTGGTCATATTAGTTGCACCCGGGCCCATCGTGGAAAAACAAACTTGAGGAGTTCGAGTCATTCTCCCTGTAAAATCCGCCATGATGCCGGCAGTAAATTCTACTCGGGTCGTTATATACTCCAAGCCTTCGACTTCATTGAATAAAATCGATGCATTTTCTCTCCCTGGAACGCCAAAAACACGTTTTATTCCGCGCCGTTTTAATTCTCGCAACAGCACTTCTGAAACGCGATAACGCTTATTAACTTTTCTCGCCATGCTTTCAAAAATCGAATGCTGCCCTTCGTCAGCAATGGCTTCTGCAATCCCGTGGTTATCCATTTTAAATCTCCAATAAACATAGTGCTTCAATACTCGACAAAAACTGCCGATGTCAAAAAGTGAACCGAAATCGATTATTCGTTAGTTATAAAAAGGGGGCGCAAGTTACCAGAAAGTTATATATTTACTACGAATTTAGGCGTCAGCATAATAATTTTCACGCCATTATTTACATCGATATACGGTCTATTACGAAACTGGCGTAACACGAACGTATGTATGACGCATTAGCGCGGGAAATTTATTGATGCGCAAAAAGTACAACCAAGAGCCAATCAATCGCGCTAATTGGGCGATGATGTTGATTTGCATCGTAGTTTGACCCGCTTTTGCATTGAATTTTGACCCATAGCGAATAACTGCAAAGCTATAAGTCGGTTGAGTTTCTGCACATTTTTTCAGGGTCCTTTTTGGATGCAAAAGTGGGTCAAACTACGGTGCAAATCAACAGCCTGCGATAAGCCAGATATCATCTGAGCATCAATGTGCGCTTGCCATTGTGCTCGGATGCGTAACGATTTGCGGGGCGACGCATGTGCCATGGGGGTTCTCCACTGGATTTGGGTGGAGATATTGAGCGCTGCTTTAAAGAAATAAGCCAGATGCGGATTTACGGACGCTTACGATTATGTTCGGATTCCAAGCTGGTGCTTGCATCTCCGTTTAATATTCCAGCTATATTTGATGGTTATATAACTCATAATAGAAATCGCGAGAAAGAAATTTTCCTGTCATGTGTTAAAGATAAAAATTGGCTTGAGCTTTGGCCCAAGTTACAGTTAAAAATATCAACGTTATATAAGGCCTTACTTTGATTACAGCTGGAACAGAGGGTTATGAA
>DLHJ01000006.1 GCA_002483145.1 Cellvibrio sp. UBA7671 | reverse complement strand
AAGGGCGCGCACTATACGAATCCGACCGCACCTGCGCAAGCTCTTTTTAAGCGCCAACCATACTTAATTTCATATGCGATCAATCGACAACCAATAGCAACAAAAACTACACAACTTCAAATAAGTGATACTTCTTTTTACCCACCCTTACGAGATAAAAGCGATCAAAAAAAGCACTGCCTGCCGCAAAACAATTAGCCGATTGCATATTGTCGCCGATGGATTTGGCAACACCATTAACGAACACGGCACTTCTAGCCAACGCATCCTTAATTTGCTTTCCTGAAGCAGCCAATTCAGCATCAGCCAATAACTGGGTAAGCGGTAAATCAGCAATTTCTGCGCGGATTAATTTTGACGAAGGCAATCCATCCTGCTGCAACTGAAGGAAGTCTGACTCACTCAAGTTAGACAACTCATCGCTAAACAAGGCCTGTGTGATGCGCTGGGCAGCTAATAGACCAGCGTCACCATGCACAAGCCTGGTCACCTCTTCCGCCAGAATACGCTGCGCCTCCGGTTTGCCTTGGCGAGCCGTATCATCAGACTCTATAGATGCAATCTGAGCAACCGATAAAAAGGTAAAGTAGCGCAGGAATTTGTAGACATCCGCATCCGCAGTATTTAGCCAGAATTGATAAAAGGCATAGGGGGACGTTTTCGCGGCATCGAGCCAAACAGTGCCCGTTTCAGTTTTGCCGAATTTTGTTCCATCCGACTTGGTCACCAACGGCATAGTCAGGCCAAACACATGAGCTCCATGCATCCGGCGCGCCAAATCAATACCGCCAGTGATATTGCCCCACTGATCACTGCCACCAATCTGCAGGGTGCAATTGTTGCGCACATACAACTCGGCGAAGTCGTACGACTGGAGAAGCATGTAGGTAAACTCAGTGAAGGAAATCCCCTCGCCTTCGCGCTCAATTCGTTGCTTTACCGATTCCTTATTGATCATGTTATTGACAGAGAAATGCTTGCCCACATCGCGCAAAAAACTAAGCACATCAATTTTGCCAACCCAATCAAGGTTATTAACTACTTCGGCCGATTGGCTACCGCAGTTAAAGTCAATAAATTGGCTAACCTGCGTCTTTAACTTATCCACCCAATTGGCAACCACATCAGCAGTATTGAGTTTTCGTTCCTGCGCCTTGAAGCTTGGATCACCAATCAGGCCAGTTGCACCGCCCACAAGAGCGATAGGTTTATGACCCGCAAGCTGGAAACGCTTCAGCATTAGTAGGGGCACTAAACTGCCAATGTGCAAGCTGTCTGCCGTCGGATCAAAGCCGCAATAAAGCGTGCGACTACCTGAATTGAGATGCTCCGCAAGAGCATCACCGCCAGTCATTTGGGCAATTAGCCCGCGATCCTGCAACTCTTGCAGGAAATTAGTGTCAATAGCTGCCATAACGCACCAACCAAGCTTGTAAAAAGTGTTTCGATTAGGAACAAAAAGGCGGCAAAGATACCGCATCTTGTTCCAATTACAAGACAAAACCAGACGCTTGTTGCAGCAAGATGAAATTTTGGGGTGTTAATGGTGTTTTTTTCTGCTATAAATGCTCTTTCTTGGATCACTTATCTATAAAAAATTGCGAAATTTTTACCCATGCCCCAAATAAAAAATTACTACAAAATCATTCGATCGACCCTGCTTCAATACGTGCCGCGCGGACATCTCGCGGCCGCAGTGGTGCTATCGGCAGGTTTGGTAATCATTTTAGGCAGCAACTCTCAAGAAAACTCCGCAATCGTAAGTATCCCTAGCAAAAACATCCCCGGTTTGGAAATACAAGGCATAGAAACCCCTGCCACCCCCATATCAGTGCCCGCAGTAGAAACCATTATCCAAACAGTTGCGGCAATTCCTGAAGCAGTAAAAGTACAGGACCAAAAACCAGCAGTACCACAATGGAAAGAGTTCACAGTACAAAATGGCGATAACCTATCGATCTTATTTAAACGCGCAGGTCTGAATGATCGCACTATCTACGAATTATTCAGCGACGCCAAGGATGCCAAAGATTTACGCAATATCCGCCCAGGCCAAAAAATGGCTTTTTTGGTGGAAAATGGGCAGCTGCAAGGCCTGAATTATATTATCGACGAATTGAATAGCCTGAACTTTACCCGCGGCACCAAGGGCTTCACCGGCAAAGAAATTGCACTCAAGCCCGATGTTAAATATGCCTTCCGCCAAGCCTCTATAGATAGCTCCCTCTACATGGCAGGAAAACGCGCAGGGATGCCCAGCAATCTGACCATGGAATTAGCCAACATTTTCGGTTGGGATATCGACTTTGCGCTTGACATCCAGAAAGGCGATAGCTTTAAGGTAATGTACGAAGAACAATTTCTTGAGGGCAAACGAATCGGTACAGGAAAGATAATGGCAGCAGAATTTACCAATGCTGGAAAAACTTTCAAAGCTGTTCGCTATACCGACAAACAAGGTGCAAGCAACTATTACACCCCTGATGGTCGCGGTATGCACAAAGCCTTTCTACGCAGCCCAATTGAATTTGCCAAAATCAGCTCTCATTTTAGTTTGGGGCGCAAGCATCCAGTTCTACACATCATCAGAGCACACAAAGGCACTGACTACGCTGCCGTGCGGGGAACGCCAATACGCTCTACCGGTAATGGCAAGGTAGCTTTTGCCGGCCGTAAAAATGGGTTCGGAAATACTGTTGTTATTCAGCACGGCCAAGGTATTGAAACACTGTATGGGCACATGAACGGATTTGCCAAAGGCATTCGCTCAGGGTCACGTGTCAGCCAAGGCGATGTGATTGGTTATGTTGGTTCTACAGGATTGGCCTCCGGTCCGCATCTGCACTACGAATTCCATGTCAACGGCCAAGTGCGCAACCCTGTGACCGTCCCACTACCCAAATCAATTGGTATCGAAAAAACCGAGCTGGCGCGCTTTAACGAAACCACCCGGCCATTGATTGCCAAATTGGATCAATACAAATCTTCCAGCCGTCTGGCAGTTGCCAAAGGCGGCAGCAATAGCAACTAAGTCAAATAGCTCATGAAGCAGCCCCAGCTCTACATAGGTTTGATGTCGGGCACCAGCGCAGACGCTATTGACGCAGCACTCGTCAATTTACAATCCATTCCGCAACTGCTTGCACAACATACGCTACCGTTCCCAGCAAAGACTCGCCAACAAATCCATTCGCTTTCGCTCCCTGGCAATAACGAAATCGATCGCATGGGGGCACTGGATACGGATTTAGGGAAGCTCTTCGCCCAAGCCACTCTGGCATTACTCGCCAACGCTGGCGTTAGTGCCACACAAATCAGCGCTATCGGCAGCCATGGCCAAACTATCCGCCATCGCCCACCCGGCTCAAGCGAGGGCACATTTACCCTGCAAATTGGCGACCCCAATCTGATTGCCGAATTGACCGGAATTACTACAGTGGCTGATTTTCGCCGACGCGATATGGCGGCAGGGGGCCAGGGGGCGCCTTTAGTTCCCTCTTTTCATCGCGCTATTTTTCATACCCAAGATCATGACCGCGTCATTGTTAACATTGGTGGCATGGCGAACATCACATACCTGCCCGCGCAAGGCCAAACAACGGGTTTTGATACTGGTCCTGGCAACGTATTGATGGATGGCTGGATACATTCTCACTCAGGAGATATCTACGATAAGAATGGAGCCTGGGCAGCTAGCGGCCAGGTGCACGCGGAACTCCTCGAAGCTTTATTGACTGATGCGTATTTCACATTGCCCGCACCAAAAAGCACTGGCAGAGAAAGCTTTAACCGCGCGTGGCTCAATAAAAGTCTCGCGAGACTGCTAACAGCACCCTCCTCCGCAGATGTGCAAGCGACCTTGCTGGAACTAACCGCCGCAACAATTGCAAACAGCATTTCTTGCCTTGGCAAAACAGCAAAAGAAATTTATGTATGCGGCGGCGGTGCTTACAACCCAAGGCTTATGCAGCGATTACAGGATTTACTGCCGACCGACAAAGTGGCAAGTACAGCAGTATTGGGGATAGATCCACAATGGATAGAAGCTATGGCATTTGCTTGGCTGGCACAGCAAACCATAAATCATCGCGCTGGCAATCTGCGCGCAGTGACGGGAGCCAAGCGGGAAGTTATTTTGGGCGGCGTTTACTACGCTTGATAGAACAACCGCGCAGGATTTTTAAGCGAGTAGATTAGACAGTAAAGGAGGAGCCGCAGCCGCAGGTGCTGGAAGCGTTGGGGTTCTGGATCACAAACTTGGAGCCTTGCAATCCCTCTTCGTAATTGACTACCGCACCAACTAGATAGGGATAACTCATTGCATCTACTACCACTTTCACACCATCGCGCTCGACAACTGAGTCGTCATCGGCGACCGCCTCATCAAACGTAAACCCGTATTGAAAGCCTGAGCAACCACCACCGGTAACATAAACACGTAGTTTAAGATCGGGATTATCCTCTTCCTCGATTAGGCTTCTGACCTTGGCGATAGCACTTTCGGTGACAGTAACAACCTGCGGGACATAGATTTCAGCGGTAGACATACATACTCCGGATAACTAGCAAGCCCGACGGGGCAATCTTTATTATCCCTTTACCCTAGTAAAACAGTCAACTATTAAGCTTTGGCGACTGCAATATCCAACACACTGGCAGACTCTTGTTGTTTATTGATCATGCTGCCGTTCACTTGCGCTCCCTTTACCATCTCAATCGAATGATAATGCACGGTGCCGGTCACATTTCCTTTGGCCGCCAGTTCCAGGTGTTTACTGGAGTAGATATTCCCTTGCACCTTACCGTTGACGATCACCACCGGCGCGCGAATCTCCCCTTCCACCACGCCGGTATCGGCGATCACCACTTTTGCGTCCTTTTCATCCTCAGCGATGATATTGCCGGTTACCTTACCTTCCAATTGCAGCTCGCCGGTAAAGTGAAGGTCACCAATTACCTTGGTCGCGCGTGAAATAAGAGTGTGATTATTGGAAAAAGCCATCAGGGAGACTCCTTAGCAAATGCTATTTAATTTCTGGCCATTCAAGTTCTGATTCAACGGTCACTGGATTACGCCTTGAACTGGATTTCACCGCTAACTCAACCCGCGCAGGAACAAAACCGTCCGGCAGCACAATTTCGGTGTCGATATTCTGGAAAAACTTGAAATTGAGTGGAATATCTTCAGCCATAGGTTCGGCGTCAATCTTACTAACGGTCAGCTCATGAAGCGATATTTTGGTCTCAGAACCATCCTTTTGGCCGACCACAAATACCCGCAACTGACCTGAGAAATCATCATCGCCTTCCGCCAGTTTTTGCACGACCAATTTGAATTGTTTTTTGCTGTCCGCCAGTGCTGAAACGGAAAAAATACCGAAACTGATCCCCATGGGATTGGTACTTTTTTTCGAGGTAAGGATGCGATAAACCTCGACATCGCGCTGTAAAGCGGCTTTTTCATCGCGCAAAACCATTACACGCTTGCGCAATTCCTCGCCCGCTTGGCGATCAACCTCTGCACTTAACTGGAATTTGGCCAGCTCGCGCTTTGACTCACTTGCCTCTTGCGTCAATTTTTCCAGCTGCGCACGCAGCTCCTCCGCCTCTTGAGGCGAAAGACGTTCACGGCTTGCCTGATTCAGGGCATAGAAATAGGTGGCGATGAGCGCCGCTCCGATCAACGCGAGCAACGCAAGGGTCATAAATGCATTTTTAAGCGGCCGATGGGGTACCACTTTCATGCGGTAAACCGGGGAGCCTTTTACTTTGGTCTTAGCAGGATTCATAGCTACCATTTTTATTATTCACGGGATGGAATTACACCATCCCGCGCAGTTAGGATCAGCCCGGAAAATTTAGGGCATCAAAGCCACAACATCCAAGCCGGCTTTCTCATCGAACCCAAACATGATATTCATGTTCTGGATAGCCTGGCCGGAAGCGCCTTTGGTGAGATTGTCGATAACCGACAACACGACCACAGTATCGCGCTGTTGCGGACGCAAAACCGAGATGCGGCAGACATTCGAACCCTTCACACTTCTCGTTTGTGGCAATTCCCCTGCAGGTAGCACATCCACAAACGGCTCATTGGCATAGCGCTGCTCGTAGAGGGACTGCAAATCCGGCACTTTATTCGCGTCCAACAGTGTCGCGTAAAGCGTGGCGTGGATGCCGCGAATAATCGGCAGCAAATGAGGTACAAACGTCAGCGCAACCGGTGCAACACCGGCAGGCTGCACATCGCGCAAGCCCTGTTCGATTTCCGGCAAATGGCGATGACCGGCAACACCGTAGGCTTTAAAGCTGTCGCTGATTTCCATCAACAGATTATCAATTTTGGCCTGACGCCCGGCACCGCTGGCACCGCTGGCGGCGTTGGCGATGAGGCGAGTCGGATCAACGAGATTGTTTTCAATCAGCGGCAAATAGCCCAGTTGGGTCGCGGTGGGATAACAACCAGGACAAGCCACTAATTTGGCGGTGCGGATCGCTGCACGATTGACCTCTGGTAAACCATAAACAGCTTGAGCCACAAGATCTGGAGCACCATGGGTTTGGTTGTACCATTTCTCCCACAGGGGCACATCACGGATACGGAAGTCAGCCGACAAATCGATAATGCGCGCTTTGGTATTCATCAGCGCACCCATCATGTTCTGCGCAACGCCGTGGGGCGTGGCAAAAAAGATTACATCACACTCGCCCAATACCGCCACATCCGGCTCAGTAAATGCCAGATCGATATGGCCGCGCAGGCTGGGGTACATATCGGCGACTTTGGTGCCCGCTTCCGCGCGCGAGGTAATCACAGTCACTTCTACTTGTGGATGTTTGGCCAATAAGCGCAACAGTTCTACGCCCGTATAACCAGTCCCACCGACAATCGCTGCTTTAATCACCTCAGTCTCCTCCAATCTTGTTCAATGTTATCGCGGTTAATCCAGTTGCGGAGACTCTGTTATCCTGAGCACCCGCCAACCGATGCTGGCGAAAAATAAAGACGGCTATCATAAGAGCCTTATCGATAAATCAAAAGCAAAAGCTAACGGGTGTTGATAATAGCCCTTTGATAAATCAGAAGATCTGGTCAGTGCCGCCTAAAAAGCAGCCACTTCAATAGGTATAACCGCGTGCCAACAGAGCCATCGCAATCCCCAACGACCAGCAAACGCATGAGCCTGCACGTCGAGTCCATGCGCGACCAGCTTGCAGGCGCAGATTCGCTTCCACTATTGACCCTACTCGGACTCTTGACGGGGCTAATCGCTGGCGCGGTGATTGTGCTGTTTCGCTGGATAGTAGAAATTCCACTCGCCTATTTTTTGCCGGAAAGCTTTGAAAATTTTGAAGCGATAAGCTCAATCATGCACGTTGCCCTGCCTTTAACCGGCGCAGTAGTGCTGGGACTAATCCTGCAATGCGTTGATAAACGTCATCACGCAACCAGTATTGGCCACGTGTTGGACCGCCTGCAAAACCATCAGGGGCGTATGCCTCCCGGCAATATGGTGACCCAGTTTTTTGGCGGAGCAGCCTGCCTATTAACCGGGCAATCTGTCGGGCGCGAAGGCCCTGCCGTGCATATGGGCGCCGCTAGTGGCAGTCTGCTGGGCCAATGGTTAAAACTTCCTGCAAATACCTTGCGGCCACTTGCGGGCTGTGGCGTTGCAGCGGCAATCGCTGCTTGCTTTAACACACCCATGGCTGGCGTCATCTTCGCTATGGAAGTAGTGATAATGGAATACACCATCGCCGGATTTATCCCAGTCATTCTTGCTGCAGTCGCGGGTGCAACTATGACTCGCCTCGCCTTTGGGCCGGAGATCGCTTTTATTAACGCGCAATCGGTCATGGGCGACTTGCGCGAACTGCCGTTGATGGGATTGGTCGGCCTAGTAGTTGCTGTATTTGCCGCTGCTTATATTCGCCTGCACGGTGCCAGTTGCCGTTGGGCGCTAAACCGTCCTATCGCCTTGCGCCTTGCCTTGGCGGGATTATTCACCGGTATTTGCGCCCTGTGGATTCCACAGATTATGGGTGTGGGTTACGACACCATCAGTAGCGCCTTGGCGGGCGATATAGGTTTTGCGTTGTTGTTAGCGATTGCAGTGACCAAACTCTTTGCCACATCGATTAGCCTCGGCGTAGGTATGCCCGGCGGCGTGGTGGGCCCGCTGCTGTTTATCGGCGCCTGCGTTGGCGGCGCAGTCGGTAGTGCAGCGCAAATACTTATGCCCGGCTCAGCAAGCGCTATCGGCTTCTATGTGATTTTGGGAATGGGCGCGATGATGGGTGCAACGCTAAACGCTCCACTTGCAGCAATGATGGCAATCCTCGAACTCACCTATAACCCCAATATTATTTTCCCTAGCATGTTAGTGGTAATTGCCGCCTGCCTCACAACTCGCTGGGTATTTCGCTGCGATGGGCTGTTTCAGCATGTATTGCGAATTCAGGGCAAGTTCCGTAGTGCAGAGGCAATGGAACAACTGCTCAGCCGTACCGGCGTGCGCGGATTAATGGACCGACATTTGGTAGTGGCACAAAATCAGATCAGCATTACCGGTGCCCAGCAATTACTTGCCCATCATCCACACTGGATTTTATTACGTGATACCAATCAGCTACTGCAACCCGCCGACCTGCACAGCTATCTACAACAAGCAGAAGACATCGCGGGAGATGGCATCATCAACCTGCAGGATATTCCCGCGCGCCGTTACGACCTTGCGCGTATTACTGCCGATGCTAATTTATTTGAAGCGCTCGATTTGATGAATCGCCAGCAAATCGATGCACTCTGGGTGGAATCACTTAGCGATTCCCATCAGCCACTGGGTATAATCAGCCGCGCAAAAATCGATGACTATTACCGTATTTAACGTTTGAGATGCTCCTATGCTCTGGATAAAAGCCTTCCATATTATTTCTGTTGTCAGCTGGATGGCCGCGCTCTTTTATTTGCCGCGTCTGTTTGTGTACCACAGCATGAGCGAAGACGAGATCAGCCGCGAACGCTTTAAAATCATGGAGCGAAAATTACTGCGCGGCATCGCCAACCCCGCGATGATTGCGACCTATACCTTTGGCATCTGGATGAGCTGGCTCGGTTGGGAGTATTACTCCACACAAATCTGGTACTGGTGCAAAATTGCACTGGTAGTGCTGTTGACCGGATATCACCACGCCTGCATCGCCTATTTCAAACAACTGCGCGATGACCGATGCACCAAGAGCCATAAGTTTTTCCGCGTGTTTAACGAATTACCGGTGTTTCTATTAATCGGTATTGTTATTTTGGTGGTGGTAAAACCTTTTTAAGATGAACAATAACCTCTACGCAATTACCGACTCACAATTGCTGCCCGGCGATACATTATTCACCGGTGTTTCAGCTGCGCTCAAAGGCGGTTGCAAGCTGGTGCAGTACCGCGATAAATCAGCAGATCATGCACGCCGCTTATTTGAAGCCAAACGTTTACTCGATCTCTGCAATCAGCATCAGGCGCAGTTATTAATCAATGATGATGTGAGTCTCGCGCAAGAAGTCGGCGCACACGGCGTACATTTGGGCCAAGGTGATACCAATCCTGTTGCTGCACGGATTATTCTCGGCAGCCGCGCAATTATCGGCGTCACCTGTCATGACTCACTGGCGCTTGCGCAGCAGGCTATAAAAGACAGTACCAATTACATTGCATTTGGGCGTTTTTTTTCCTCGAATACAAAACCTGATGCACGCCCTGCGCCGATTTCATTAATCAGCGATGCACGCAAAGCATTTAGCGATACACCTATCGTTGTTATCGGAGGAATTACTCTGGATAACGGCAAGCAATTATTAGATGCGGGCGCCGATATGCTCGCTGTCTGCCACAGTTTATTTTCTGCGGATGACATTACTGCACAAGCCAAAAAATTTATTGCATTATCTTTTACCGATCAGGATTAATTATGAGCCGCTCAGAAGAATTATTTTTACAAGCCCAAAAAACCATTCCCGGCGGCGTCAACTCGCCTGTGCGCGCGTTTAAAGCCGTCGGTGGCACACCCGTATTTTTTGAGCGCGCGCTGGGCGCCTATGTGTGGGATGCAGACGGCAAACAATATATCGATTACGTACAAAGCTGGGGACCAATGGTACTCGGCCACGCACACCCTGATGTGATCAACACCGTTATTGAAACTGCAAAATTTGGTTTGAGTTTTGGTGCACCCACTGAACGCGAAACTACACTCGCAGAAAAACTCTGCAACCTGATTCCCAATATGGATATGGTGCGTTTTGTCAGTTCCGGCACCGAAGCAACCATGAGCGCAATCAGACTCGCGCGCGCGTTCACCAAGCGCGATAAAATTATTAAATTCGAAGGCTGCTATCACGGCCATTCAGATTCTTTATTAATTAAAGCGGGTTCCGGTGCACTGACACTCGGCGTACCCAGCTCACCGGGTGTGCCTGCAGTATTGGCCGATCACACACTCACGCTCGATTACAACAACGCCGAACAAGTGCGTGAATGTTTTGCCAAACTGGGCGACCAAATCGCCTGCATTATTGTTGAGCCTGTAGTGGGCAATATGAACTGTGTTCCACCCGTACCAGGATTTTTGGAATGCCTGCGCGAGGTGTGCGACCAATATGGCAGCGTATTAATTTTTGATGAAGTGATGACCGGCTTCCGCGTCGCACACAAAGGTGCGCAAGGGCATTACAACGTAAATGCCGATATCATCACGCTCGGCAAAGTGATCGGCGGTGGCATGCCAGTGGGTGCCTTTGGTGGCCGTCGCGATATTATGCAAATGATTGCGCCCTCCGGCCCTGTGTACCAAGCGGGAACCCTCTCCGGCAATCCAGTCGCTATGGCAGCAGGTTTAAAAACATTGGAGTTATTGGAGCAAGACGGTTTTTATAAAAACCTCTGCGCACGCACCACGCAATTGGTTGAAGGGCTGCAAAAATTAGCGGATGAAGCAGGCATTCCCTTTACCACCAATCATATCGGCAGCATGTTCGGTTTCTTTTTTACTAGCGAGAAAAAAGTCACCAACTTCAAGCAAGTGATGGCCTGCGACATTCCACGTTTTAATAAATTTTTCCACGGCATGTTGGAGCGCGGTGTTTATTTGGCACCGGCATCTTACGAAGCGGGCTTTATGTCCGGTGCGCACACTGAAGACGATATTAACAACACACTCAAGATTGCCGCCGAGGTTTTTGCAACCTTGAAATAAGTTCACCTGGACGCGGAAAACAAAAAGCCGGCGCAACAACTGCACCGGCTTTTTTTTGATGTAAAAATTTACCCACAATTAATCCATCGATCAGCCTGTATAGGCAGGACCAAACCCAAAACTCCAGATCAATACGGTAATAGCCATAATCGATACAAACATCACCAAGCCAATAGTGAGAATCGAGCTGGAATAAATAAAGCCTTCATCCTCAGGAATTTTCATAAAAATCGGGATGCCCATGTACAACAGGTACACGGTATAAAACACCGCCGCTATACCCACTAGCATTGTGAGAATGACATTTGGATAGAGCGCGCAGAGCCCCGCCACAAACAAGGGAGTTGCTGTGTAAGCGGCGAACACTACGCAGCGGGCATAGCCGGGAGCCGAATCATAGGTGCGCGACATCCAATTAATAAATGCACCTATAACCGCAACACCAGCTAACATTGCCAAATACATCAGCACGCTCATTATTAACGCGCTGGATTCCGTCAACATCACTGGATCACCTTTACCAATTACCCACCCCACTTTGGTTGTGCCAATGTACATTGAGACGGGCGGTATCAGGGCGAGGAACAGGACGTGGGCGAAATACAAATGAGAAACGCTTTCGGGCGTATCGCGAATTTCCTCCCACTCCTGGTGGGGATGGGTAAAAAGACCGGCAACATGGGAAATCATATTCTTTCTCCAACACTGTTATTAGGTATTGACCATTAATTTGGCTACACAAATAATCGCACGGCGAAGAACTGCTATCGTCTTGTCTACTGAGTATATAGCGCCAACCCGCTATCTTCCTGAGAGTGGTTAGACTAAATCAACTTCAAAAAAAAAATCTCCATAACTACAACATCTATATTTATTAACTGTTTGATGAATCGTAACCACATAAAAAAAATTACCTTCCCATCAGTTTTTGCATATCAGATAACATCTCTTCCAACTCATAAGGGGAAGTAAAGCTACCAATAAATTCGCCTTGGGGATTTACAACAAATACCCGGGTAGAATGGTTTACCTGATACTGCTCCCCCACATTGGTTGGCAAGTTGATGCCAGCGGGAATTGTTATTAATTTACTCTCAACAATCGCCGAGCGATCATAGGCCGCACCAAAAAATTGGGCAAAATTTGCTAACGCAAGATTACTACCGCGCAGGCCGAGAATTTGTGGATGAAAAAAACCTACGTAGTTAGCGAGTTTTTCCTGCCCATCGCGCTCCGGGTCAACACTCACAAATACCACTTGCAGCTCGTCACCAGCGCCCATCAAGTTCAATAGTTTGGCTAACTTTTGCAATTCCAGCGGGCAAAAATCCGGGCAGGAAGTAAACCCAAAAAAAACCAAACTCCAGCGATGACGAAACACATTCACACCAACAGCTTCACTACGATGATTTTCCAACGTAAATTCAGGCAAGGTTTTAGGAGCAGGTAATAACTGCGCAGCAGCCAGTGGTGATGCTGCAGAAAATTGCTGTGCACCCAACACCACTCCCAGCCCCAAACTGGCTACAATCGCCACGGCATATAACAGCTGCCAGCGTTTTTTATGGCCCGGTTTGTTTAACATCAAGACCAAATTCCTGGGTGCTGCCATCGCCAAAGCTAAAGGTTATTTTCACTTTACTGTCGAGAGTTAATTCTTCCTGCGCCTCCGTTAACATGAGATGCAAGCCACCGGGTGCCAATTGCACGCGGGCTTGTGCAGGGACAACCAAAGACTCAAGATGATCCATCACTACTTTGTCGCCCTCCCGGTGCGTCTTATGCAGCATCACCCCCGCGCAGCAATCAGCACTCACACCCACAATGATTTGCTCGCGCAATTGTGGGTTGTGGATCGTCATATAGGCAGCATTTACGGCAGTTGCCGGTGGTGCCAATTGTATCCAGGCATTTTCCACCTGCACTTGTGCCGCACAACGACCAGCCAGCAGCGCCATCAAAACACACGCGAAAAAATTATTGTAATAATTCACTGAAACTCCACTTCGCATAGTGATCAACTAAAAGCACCAGAAACAACACCATCAAATGCACAATCGAAAAACGAAAGGTTGCCATTGCGGTGTCAGCCTGAGCATTAAATTTTAATATCCAGGCGTGATAAATAAATTTAACGTTGAGATAAATACTGGCAAATAAATAGATAACGCCTGTCATGCCCACCAAAAAGGGCAGCAAACACACAAGAAACAATAAGAATGTATAGAGCAAAATAGCCGTTTTGGTAAATTCAATCCCATGAGTGACAGGTAACATGGGTATATTGGCTTTTGCATAATCGTTACAGCGGTGAATCGCGAGCGCCCAAAAATGGGGTGGTGTCCACGTGAATACTATCATCATCAACAGCAGCGCTTCACCGCTCAAACTACCGGTGATGGCAGTCCAACCCAATACCGGTGGCAGCGCACCGGCAACACCACCAATCACAATATTTTGCGGAGTAGCGCGTTTTAGCAAAAGTGTATACACCACCGCATATCCAAACAAACCAACCAAGGTCAAGAGAGCGGTAAGGGTATTGACGGCCAGCAATAAAATTAAAAAACCGGTAATCGCCAAGGTGCAAGCAAAGGCTACTGCCTGCCCAGTAGTCAGCTTGCCTTTCGGTAATGGCCGCATATAGGTGCGCGCCATCTGCGCATCAATTTTTTGATCGAGTACATGATTAAATGCAGCCGCTGCGGCAGACACCAGAGCTATTCCCAAACTTGCCATTATGACTAATAACATATCCGGTGGTGCGGGCGTCGCCAGCATCATCCCTACCCATGCGGTGAGCACCAATAGCGCCACTACCTTGGGTTTGGTGAGTTGATAATAAGCGCGGCAGTAGCCAGCAATATCGGTACGCGCCAATACTGGTGCCAGGGAATTTTTTATTGTTGCCATCACAAGCTCCCATTTTTTATTTAATGCAGTTACTCGATGCCGCTACACCATGTTTTATCTATCAGTAACGAAATGATTTTTCTGCACACTTTTCATTTCCGATAACGGCTCTCTCACTATTCGCCGCAGATAAATCTGCCGCACAAAAACCACCGTCAGCATCAGCAAATTGGCCGCCACCAGATTGTGCATAACCGCATTTAATAGCGGAAGCTGTGCAACAATATTGATCAACCCCAGTGTTAATTGCAGCAAGAGTAATCCACCAATGCTGGCCGCTATGACACGTATAGTTTTAGTCACTGCCCTGCGCCAACATAAAAAGGCAAAGCTTCCCAACAACAGCAACGTCACCACCGCGCCCATACGGTGCAAAACATGGATGCTCATACGCGCTTCGTAGGGCAGCACTCCATATTCGTAAGTGTCGTGCCCCAGCGGCAAGCTAAAGGCCGACTGCAATGAAAACCTGTCACTCCAACCAGCTTCACACACGGGTAATTGATAGCAGACCGCGGCGGCGTAATTACTCGATGTCCATCCCCCCAGTGCAATTTGCAGCACCAACACCAAGACTGTCAGATAGCCTAATGGCAAAAGTGAATTCAACCCTGGTTCCCGATATTTTTTTACATCGAGCCCAATTGAATCGGTATTCATTACTTTTATTTTCCACGCAAGCTCCACCCGCAATAAGGCCAACAGCGTGAAGAGTGCAAAACCACCCAGCAAATGGGCAAGAACAACCAGCGGTAATAAATTCAATGTGACTGTCCACATACCCAAAGCCGCTTGAAAAATTACCAACAGTAAAATAATTCCACTCAACAGCCTGAATTTTTTAAGGAAAAAACTAACAATCGCAATCGCCAATACACACAAGCCTAATAAGCCGGCGATATAACGATGCAACATTTCATTGTGCGCTTTGTGCGGTTCTATTTGCGCATCGGGAAATTTTGCTTGCGCCTCAGCGATATGCCCATCGTGGAGTGGCGCCGTTAATTTTCCGTAACAGCCCGGCCAATCCGGACAGCCCAGCCCGGCATCGGTCAAGCGTGTATAAGCGCCCAAGGCGATAACAATCAGAGTTAACAAGAGCGTAAAATTTATCAGCGTAGCAAACCGGCTCATGCTCCACTCCTGTCGTAATTGATCAAGCGCAATAAATCTGTGCGAATATCGCGTGCGAGATCGCGCATATGTTCAGGATTACCATCAACGGGATAACGTAGTAGTACCAAACCACGCTGGTTAACAATCACTATCTGGTTCTGCAATTCAGTCGCTACGCGTTGTTCGGATTGCCAACCAATTGCCGGAAATTTTTTTAGTTGCGCAGGTTCTTGTGCTGCCATCACCAGCGGTTTAATTTTTAATTGTTTGCGCCCCATACCTGCGTAAAGTTGTTGCAGTGTAAAAAGCGCTTGCTCACACTCTTGGTCGCACGCGGCAGCCTGTACATAAACCAAATGCCAATGCACATTACTACTGACAGAATTTCCTTTCGTTGAATGACTTGCATCAGGCAACAATTGAATTTCGTGTTGCAACCATTGGCCTTTATTGTTACCTCCCTGGCTAAACCAACCCATGGATAAACTGAGCTGTGCAGCAACCAAGGGCACTGCCGCACAGGCAATAAATAATATAAAAAATTTTCGACTGTTCATAATTCAATTCCCTGCGGATGTTTGCGGGCGCTGGCAAGCAATGCGATAACCATTACCGCGACGGCTAATAAAAACCATTGCAGTGCATACGCCTTATGCCGCTCCGGCGGCAGAATTACCGGGCGATAATGGATGAGAAAAGGAGAATTTTTTTCCTGATAGGTAAGTCCCTGCACCAGTGTGCGATTGAGCTGCAAAGAGAGGGAATCAATGTCAACTTGTTGGATGCGCATCGGCCATACACTTTTATTTTCGATATTGGTGCCCAATAAAACCCCTGTGATGCGAGTGCGGAAAATTCCTTGCACGCGTAATTCTGCGGGGATATCAACTGCCGGCAAAAAATCGCGCTGCGTCGGCGCTGCAACCCAACCCAAATTGACCAGTAACGCAGCAGACTTCTCTTGTGAAGCGCCATGTACAGGGTCTGATGCTGAGACATCTTCAACGGCGATAATGACATCGTAACCAATGCGGCCATTCACCATTTTGTTATCCACTAACCACACCATGGGCGCTAACCAACGGCCCATAAAATCCATTTGTACTCCATCGCGACCAATTGCATTTATTGTCGTTAAGCGTGCAATGTCTACCGCATCCTGCTGCTGCCATTTGGCAATGCGTGCGAGGGTCTGCGTTTTTTCTGCGGCGCGCTGCCATTGCCAAAACGACAGGCCCAACAACAGCGCCAGCACCAATAGATTAATCAACACCCATGGCCAGCGAACTACCCAATAGCGATTAAACGCTATAATGGTCATACACTCATCACTCCTACAGAGGTGTTTCCATGTGGATCAAAATAATTCTGGTAACGCTATTAGCAATTGTCGTATTCAGTTTATTTCAGGCATTGATTGTGATGCTGAAAAACGATGAGGCAGCACCCAAGATGTCAAAATTTTTGGGGCGACGCCTGATCTTCTCCGCCGTCGTCATTTTATTTTTAATCATCTTGTTACTAACCGGTGTTATTACGCCCCATCCACGCCCCTATTGATTCTGGATACTGACAACAACCCTTACAACACATAGACAAACACAAACAGGTTTAACCAAACCACATCGACAAAATGCCAATACCAGGCCGCTGCCTGAAAACCAAAATGACGTTCAGGGGTAAAGTGGCCTTTAATAACAATGCGCAAAAAAATCACAGTTAAAAAAATCGCCCCAAGCGTGACGTGTAAACCGTGAAAGCCGGTAAGCAAAAAGAAAGTATTACCGTAAACCCCCGAGTCAAGACGCAGGCCTAACTCTTGATAAGAGTGAACATATTCATGACCTTGCAAATATAAAAAGCACACACCGAGGATGATGGTTAACAACAGGAAAAATCCTAACTGGGTATATTTGCGCTGCTCTATGCCAACATGAGCAAATTGCAAGGTGACCGATGAGGCAAGCAAAATAAGGGTGTTATAGAGTGGGATCCCTTCCCATGGCATAGCTTGGGTTTCTAAGCCACCCGGGGTTTTAGTCAGCGGCCAGATAGCTTCAAAATTCGGCCAGAGTACTTCAGCAGTCATCACATTATTGCTCGCTCCATCCAACCAGGGCACAGCAATCATCCGCGCATAAAAGAGCGCTCCAAAAAACGCCATGAAAAACATAATCTCGGAAAAAATAAACCAACTCATCCCCTGGCGGAAAGAGCGATCCATTTGCTGGCTGTATAGCCCATCCATAGACTCATCAATAATATTGCTGAACCAACCGAACAACATATAAAACAACAAGGCAAAACCAACAATAATAAATAGCCAGCCAAAACCATGCTGATCTTTGGCGAGCGCATTAATCCAGATTGCAGCACCATAACCGAGCAAAAAAAGCGCTATTGCCCCTAAAATTGGCCAACTACTTTGATGGGGAACATAATATTTTTGATAAACAGTACCCATGGTAATTCCTCCACTAGCACAGATGAACAGTCTACTAACGAAGCCTATCGCCCAACTGTTTGCGGCGTATTGTTATACAAACGATAAGACAAAGTGATAGTCGTAAAATGACTCGGCAAATCCGGGTCTATATAAAATTGCACGGGCATGGCTTTAGCCTGATGCGCATCCAGCGGTTGCTCTACAAAACAAAAACATTCTATTTTTTTAAAGTAGCGTGCAGCCTCGCCCGGTGATACTGACGGCACTGCTCTGCCAATCGTCGCTGCGCCACTCAGGTTTTCCACCAAGAAATTAACGATCTTTACCTGCCCGGGATGCACACTGATACGGGTAATTTCCGGTGCAAAACTCCAGGGAATACCGGCGTCGCGGTTCGCTAAAAACTCCACCGAAATGTCACGACTTTCATCGATGCGGCGCGATGCGGGTGCAGCGGTATTTTCCGTTTTTCCATTAATGCCGGTGTAACGACAAAACACATCGTACAAAGGCACCAATGCAAAACCAAAACCAAACATGGCAATACAAATCAATACCAATTTGCGTACCAGTAACCTGTGCGACACCATTTTTTTCTCCGCCACACGTGCATCAATCTGTTAATTGATCATTTCACATTAGGTGGTGTTTGAAAGGTGTGGTAAGGCGCGGGGGACGGAATTTCCCACTCCAACCCATGCGCGCCTTCCCATACTTGTGTGCTTGCCTTTTCACCTTTGCGCCGCATACAGCGCACCACACACCATACAAAAATTAACTGCGACAAACCAAACAGGGCACCGCCAATACTGATAAAGGCATTCATATCGGCAAACTGCAATGCGTAATCCGGAATACGGCGCGGCATACCTGCTAGGCCAACAAAGTGCATCGGGAAAAACAACATATTCACTGATATTAATGAACACCAAAAATGCCATTGCCCCAAACGCTCGCTATACATCACGCCCGTCCATTTGGGAATCCAAAAATAAACTCCCGAGATGATGCCAAAAAGCGCTCCAGTCACTAACACATAATGAAAATGCGCGACGACAAAATAGGTATCCTGATATTGAAAATCTGCAGGAATAATGGCGAGCATTAATCCCGATAAACCACCAATGGTGAAGAGCACAATAAATGCAACGGCAAACATCATCGGTGTTTCAAAGGTCATGGAGCCGCGCCACATAGTCGCCACCCAATTAAATACTTTTACTCCTGTGGGCACGGCGATCAACATAGTGGTATACATAAAAAACAATTCAGCAGCTACCGGCATACCGGTAGTAAACATATGGTGCGCCCACACAATAAATGACAGGAACGCAATACTCGCCGTTGCGATCACCATAGATTCATAACCAAATAAAGGTTTGCGTGCAAAAGTGGGAATGATGCTGGAGACGATACCAAAAGCAGGCAAAATCATAATGTACACTTCAGGGTGTCCGAAGAACCAAAAAATATGCTGAAATAAAACCGGATCACCACCACCCGCGGCGTTAAAAAAGCTGGTACCAAAATATTTATCGGTGAGCACCATAGTCACAGTACCGGCAAGCACTGGCATAACCGCAATCAATAAAAATGCTGTAATTAACCAGGTCCACACAAACAGCGGCATTTTCATCCAGGTCATACCCGGTGCACGCAAATTAAAAATGGTGACTATGACATTCATCGCGCCCATGATTGACGAGATACCGAGCAAGTGCACAGAGAATACAAAAAATGCGGTGCTGTCATTACTGTAGGTGGTTGAGAGCGGCGCATAAAAAGTCCAGCCCGCAGCAGGACCACCACCCTCCATAAACAAAGTCGATAACAGAATAAAAAACGAGAAAGGTAAAATCCAAAAACTCCAGTTATTCATGCGCGGCAGTGCCATATCCGGTGCGCCTATCATCATCGGCACCATCCAATTGGCGAGGCCGACAAATGCGGGCATAATCGCACCGAACACCATCACCAACCCATGCACTGTAGTCATCTGGTTAAAAAAATGTGGATCGACAAATTGCAATCCCGGTTGAAATAATTCTGCGCGAATGACCATCGCCAAACTACCACCGATAAACAACATCAGCAGTGCAAATAATAAATAGAGCGTGCCTATATCTTTGTGGTTGGTGGTATATAACCAGCGCGTAATACCTTTGGGTTTGTGATCGTGGTCATCGTGATGACCATCATTAATATCGAGGGCGCTTGAATTTTCTGTGCTCATTACTTATTCCCCTGCTTCTATAGCGGCAGCAACATCCGCCACTTGCACCAAGTCGCCGGTATTATTTCCCCAGGCATTGCGCTCATAGGTAATCACCGCCGCCAGCTCGCTGGTCGTTAATTGTTTTGCAAATGCCTGCATGGCCGTTGCCGGTTTGCCATAAACCACAATGTGAATGTGCGCGGAAATATCCTGAGTGACCATGGCACTGCCTTTAAGTGCAGGAATAGCGCCCGGCAAACCCTCACCTGAAATTTGATGGCACATAGCGCAATGGCTTTCGTATGTTTTTTCACCGAGCGCCATCAGCTCTTCCATGCTTTGGGTTTGTTGCGCTGCTTTTTCAGCTTCGGCTTTTGCCTGTGCTTGCAGCTCTACTTGCTCTGCCGCCCAGCGATCAAATTCTTCCGGTGTCCTTACATCGACGACCACTGGCATAAAGCCATGGTCCTTACCGCACAACTCAGCGCATTGGCCACGATAAATGCCGGGTTTGTCCACCTTGGTCCAGGTCTCGTTAATAAATCCGGGGTTGGCATCTTTTTTTATCGCAAATGCAGGCACCCACCAGGCGTGGATTACATCGTCAGCAGTCACCAGAAAACGAATTTTTTTGCCGGTGGGAAGTACGAGAGGCTTATCAACATCGCGCAAATATAATTCGGTTTTTTCCGCGAGGTTATCGATCTGGTCGCGCGGCGTGGCGAGCATGGAATAGTACTCAATTGGATATTCCATGTATTTGTAGTGCCATTTCCATTGCGAGCCTGTGACTAACACCGTGAGATCCGCTTTAGAAGCGTCTTCCATGGCAATCAGGGTTTTGCTTGCGGGAATTGCCATCACCACCAAAATTACCGCCGGTATAGCGGTCCATAACAATTCTATTTTTAAACTACCGTGAAACTGTTCAGCTTTAGCACCTTTGGACTTTCGGTGATAGATAATCGACCAAAACATCAACGCAAATACAATTGCACCTATGACACAGCAGATATAAAAAATCGCCATATGCAGGTCATACACCTGATGGCTGATATCAGTCGCGCCGCGCGTCATATTGTATTTTTCAGTTTGTGCCTGTAGCGGAGTGCTGATGAATAACATCCACATCAGCACCGGATAATTCGCCACGCATCTCAAGCTGGATAAATAGCGTTTCACTGCACGACTCCTTCTTATGGCTTTGGTCTTATGGCATTGATCTTATGAGTGTGGAAACGTGTAAACGAACAGATGAGCGAAGCCATCCCACAATCAATGAAGGAATATTGTTCTACTCACAACAATTCATAAAACGGTATATTAAAAATCATGTGCACAAAACGAACGGCAATAACCAAAGAGAATGACCTAAATATTGGCCATTGTTATTGCACCGCTTTTTTAGTAACCACTTTGTAGTAAAAAAGTAGCAACACACAGACGCTGGAACTCATCCAGCAACGGGAATCAGGTGAACAAATCCAGTCAACAAACCAGAACAAGGTGCGACCTGACAACAGAAATAGCCAACTGGCCAAAAAGCGGGGATAGCTACTGAAAAGCACGTTCATCAATCGCTTTTCAAATACCCAAGTCTTTGAAAACAAAGACACACAGCCAGAACACAGGACGTACCAGAAAACCGGACACCTCAATTCCAACAATCATCGGGAAACTTGAGCCACAGCGAGTGATTAAGCTTAAAAACTACTGAGAATAAAAAGCTACCCGATGGATTAACTATAAACCCATCGAGTTAAAACGCAAGGAGTAACACTTAAACAAAACATCAGCACTAAACACATTTTTTTATATAACAAAATAAACTCAGCATTATTGGCTTTCCGCACTGGCAGCAGAGCTTTTTTCCTCACTCACGGCAACACAATAACTTTTAACTGCATCAGATGAGACTGCCTCAATTGTAGGAGATTTAACACATTGTTCACCTTCGGCACAGATCTCTGTGCATTCGGAACTCGCAACAGGTTGTACAACACGGTCATTCTTAATATTACTCTTCGTTTTTATTTTTTGGTCAGCATAACTGTTACCTGCACTCACAAAAACCAACACCATTATTGCTGCACACACAGATTTTATACGCATGATGATCGCTATCCTGTAGTTGATGTAAGCGCCAATCGTTAACAGCATTGGCGCTCCATTAAAGCATTTAATGAATTAGCAAGATACACAGAAACCAAATACTTGAAAGTGCAAGACCTAGAAACGCTAAATTTAGAAACGTTGCACTTAGAAACGAATCGCCCCCCCCAACATCAAACTGCTTTCATAATCACCATCGGTATAACTCAGCTCCGCACTTATATTGTCGGTGAAGAAATTACGAGCGCGGATAAAGTAGTCGGTGGTGCTTTCATTATCACTACCGGAATCATAAGAGCTATTGATAAAACCAGCACCCAAGCTCAAATGCCTGTCTAGGTAATAATCTACTGCACCTGTAATAATGTCATCGGTATCACTAATATCCGACTTCTCATAGCTGGCCTCAACATTCAACGCCTGTTCACCAGACAAAGGAATCACGTATTTACCATTGATATTCCACTCATCTGACACATCAACATCTTCAGTAAATTCAGACCAGACTAACAAACCGGTGACGGGTGCTATACCGGCTTTTACAAACCAGCTAGAGTCCCATTTGGATGATTCACTGCCCCCGTCAAAACTGCCCTCTGCTGGCCAGGAATATTTGGATTTGTATTCATTAACGCCAGCGCCCACATAAAACATGGTATTGGGAATATAAAAATCCACACCCAATGTGCGCAGATAAATATCGAGACGATCACCCTCTTCTTTGTATTCGTAATTACCAACTCCCAAATAGACATTGCTCGCCTTTTCAATAAAAGCGGCTTCAGCGAGTGGATGGCTTGCAGTATCTACAGGAGAAAAATAATATTTTCCTTCAAGGCCAACAAAATAACCTTCTTCGGAATCATCATTAACATCAATATCCGCATAAGACGCCGATATTTCACTTTGATAGGTTGCAGCAAGTGCAAAAGGGGCAACTAAAAAACCGGTAGCAGCAATAATGGCAGGCAATAATTTTAATTTCATAATCTATCCTCTGATATAAACAACAGCATCTGTAGTGATGCTTGGAGTCATACTAGAGGAAGAAAATTGAATTGAACCTGAACGTTACAGAGTGTTACAAATGAAGGTTATTTACTGTGCGGAACGCGTACATTAAGAGCAGAAAAAATTTACGCGAGGCAATCGCATGCAAACCAACGTTCATCTTCCAAACGCAATGCAGTGAGCGAACCACCCCATACGCAGCCGGTATCGAGTGCGTAAACATTTTCTACATCCGTACGGCCTTCGAGGGCAGCCCAGTGGCCAAACAGGATTCGTTGATCCCAGGTTTTGCGTTCGGCAAATGAAAACCAGGGCGCAAAGCCAATAGGCGCTGCATCGACACTTTCTTTCGTTTGCAATTCCAATTCACCGTCGGCGCTGCAAAAACGCATGCGCGTAAAGTAATTGGTGATTAAACGCAAACGGTCGACACCGGCGAGATTATCATTCCAGCGATTGGGTAAATTACCGTACATACCAGCGAGAAAGATTTCGACCTTATCGGTTTGCAACACATTTTCCACTTCGCGCGCATGCGCCAGGGCTTCAGATAAATCCCACTGGGGCGGGATGCCAGCATGTACCATAGTGAAATTCAAGAGCGGGTCATGATGCACTAATTTTTGCTGGCGCAACCAATAAACCAGATCGGCGCAATCGGGCGCGCGTAATAGTTCATCCAGCGTATCGTTTTTACCGCGTTTGCGCTGGCCGTAATACACGGCAATAAAATGCAGATCGTGATTACCCAATACGATGGTAATGGAATCGCGCAGCCGATATAAAAAGCGCAGTGTCTCTAGCGTATCCGGCCCACGATTAATTAAATCACCTGCAAGCCAAAGCTTATCTTTGGATGGATTGAATTTGATTTCCTGTAACAGGCATTGCAGCGGTTCAAGACAGCCTTGGATATCCCCAATTGCATAGGTTGCCATATCAATACCTGCTAACTTTTTTATCGAAAATGTTTGGAGAGAAACTAATGTACCGCGTGCGGCGGCACTAAAGCAAAAGTGGGGATAGGTGCATCAAACATAGCGCCTTCGTCAGTGCGCATATGGTAAGTGCCCTCCATTATTCCTGTTTCAGTCTCAAGAATTACACCACTGGTATAAGTGTAACTTTCACCCGGTTTGAGATGCGGCTGCTCGCCAACCACCCCCATGCCTTGCACTTCCTGTAATTTTTCATTGGCGTCGGTAATGCGCCAATGACGACTGATTAATTGTGCAGGCACATCACTTTTGTTCGCGATAGTGATGGTGTAGGTGTACACATAGCGGTGTTCGAGTGGGATGGATTGCGCTTCGACATAATTGGTGCGCACCAGGACCTGGATGTTCGACATGTTAATCAACCTCTTTCAATGGTTGGCCATTCAATGAAAGTTCGCCCAGCAAATTACTCATTGCGACATACTCAGGCAAACTGATTTCTTCCGGGCGCAATTGTAAATTCACCGGCAGGCTTTCCATTTGCTCGGCGGTCAGCAATTGTTTGAGTGAATTGCGCAGGGTTTTGCGCCGCTGCTGGAACGCCACATTTACCAGCGTCTCTAAACTTTTTATATTATTGGCGACATGTGGCAATTGTGCATGCGGAGTCAGACGCACAATGGCTGAATCGACTTTGGGAGCAGGATCAAATGATGTCGGCGGTACATCAAACAAATCTTCTACGGCGCAATAATATTGCACCATAATACCCAAGCGGCCATAAGCGCTATCGCCCGGTTGCGCCGCCATACGTTTGACCACTTCTTTCTGCAACATAAAATGCATGTCTTGCACGCGGTTCGCATAGGTAAGCAGATGAAAAATCAGCGGCGTAGATATGTTGTAAGGCAAGTTGCCGACGATACGTAGCGGTTGGCCATTTTTTATTAATTGTGCAAAATCAAATTGCAGCGCATCGGCCTGGAATAATTGGAAGTTGGGATGCTGCTCAAATTTCACTTTCAACCAGGGCACCAGATCGCGATCCAATTCAATCACGCTTAAATTTTCACAGCTGTCAGCGAGCAATTGCGTAATTGCACCTTTGCCAGGCCCAATCTCGACAATCAGATCGTCTTTTTTCGGGTGAACAGAGCGCGCTATGTCGCGAATGATGCCGTGATCAATCAAAAAGTTTTGGCCAAAACGTTTTCGCGCTTTGTGCTGGGATTCGTCATTAAGAAATTTTTTCATGCACATGTTCCAATAATTAGCGCGCGTGTTTTGCTTGCACCATCGCAAGGGCATAACTTAATGCGGTGCGTAAACTGCCCAAATCGGCTTTGCCAGTCGCCGCCAAATCCAATGCGGTACCGTGGTCTACCGAGGTGCGGATAATTGGCAAGCCGAGGGTAATATTCACCGCTTGGCCGAAACCTTTGTATTTTAATACCGGCAAACCCTGGTCGTGATACATCGCAAGTACCGCGTCAGCGTGATCCAGATATTTTGGTGTAAACAGTGTATCTGCTGGCAGTGGGCCGATTAAATTCATGCCGCGCGCGCGCAATTGTTTAAGTACCGGTTCGATGACTTCAATTTCTTCTCGCCCGAGATGCCCGCCTTCGCCAGCGTGGGGATTTAATCCGCACACCAAAATGCGCGGCTGTGCAATGCCAAATTGCACTTGCATATCGCGGTGCAAAATTTCCGTCACCTGTGTGAGTTCATCTTCCGTAATAGCAGCCGCGACATCTTTCAGCGGCAAATGGGTAGTCGCGAGTGCCACTCGCAAACCTTCCGTGGCAAGCATCATCACTACTTTTTCGGTATGGGTTTTTTCAGCAAGATATTCGGTATGGCCACTAAAAGCGATACCCGCATCATTGATAATACTTTTTTGCACTGGCCCGGTAACCAGCGCGGCAAAATGCCCGGCAACGCAGCCTTCGATAGCCGCATCCAGGGTGCGCAAAATGTAGGACGCGTTGTGCACATTAAGTTTGCCAGGCACGGCAGGTTCAGCGAGTGTAACGGGCAGTATTGCCAACTCACCCGCCGCACTCGGACGCGGCGCATCCTGCAGGTTAACTTCGCGCAACGTCAGGCTGAGCCCAAGTTGCTGTGCACGTGTTTGCAGTAAGTGCGGATCAGCAATGGCGACAATTTCATGTTGCTGCGCCTGTTGTGCGAGCGCAATAATAAGATCCGGGCCTATACCTGCCGGTTCGCCGGGGGTAAGTGCAATTCGATAACAGGGAACCATAATCATCTGAGCCTGAAAAAGTCACGATAAAAACACAGGATTCAAAATGCACAACGGCTAAAAACAAATTGCACATTTTTTCGTGCAATCTATTTTTAGCCGCCGGTAAAAAAGAGCGCTGGCTTAGAGTTTAATTTCGACGTAAGCCTCTTCGCGGATTTGTGTCAGCCAGAGTTGGAATTCTTCCTCAAAGCGACGTGAACGCAATACGTTGGCGGCTTGGTTGCGCTTCATTTTATCGCTCATATCTTCTTTGCGACGCTCGATCACTTGCAAAATATGCCAGCCAAATTGACTTTTGAATGGGCGGGTGATGCCACCTATGGAAGTATTGCCCATCGCCTCTTCAAATTCCGGTACAAACATGCCCGGTGTAGACCAACCCAAATCACCGCCGCTCAACATAGAGCCGGTATCTTCTGAATGCTCGCGGGCCAGCTTGCCAAAATCTTCACCTTTTTCGATCCGCGCTTTTAAATCCAACAGTTTCTGGCGCGCTTGGGCATCGTCCATAATTTCCGAGGTCTTTACCAATATGTGGCGCGCATGGGTCTGCTCAACCAATTGCTCGCCGCCGCCGCGCTGTTCAATATTTTTAAGGATATGGAAACCGGCACCGCTGCGGAAAGGTTTGGAGACTTGCCCTACCGCTAAATTCGCCATTTGATTGCCAAACAGCTCCGGCAATTGCGCGAGTTTACGCCAGCCGATATCGCCACCTTGCAGGGCGGCTTGGTCGTTGGAGTAGCTGATCGCCATCTGCGAAAAATCGCTGCCACTTTGCAGTTTTTGATAAATATCGTTAGCTTGCTTTTCAGCAGCGGCAATCGCGTCAGCATCAGCGCTACTGGAGACTGCAATTAAAATATGGCCGATATGAAAATCCGGTGAGGTGGCAAATTTGCCGTCGCTTGAAGCGAGGAAATTGTTAATGTCCTGATCGGTCACTTTGATGCGGCTATTCACAACACCTTGTTGCAAATGGCTGATGGTCAATTCGTTGCGCATTTGTTTGCGCAGACCATCGAGATTTAACCCCTGGGTTTTTAGATCAGCTTCAAGCTGCGCCAAGGTGATTTGATTTTTTTGCAGCACACGGCCAATCGCCTGGTCGATTTCCGCCTCATCCACTTTAATTTCGTAACGCTCGGCCAAGCCCAGTTCGATACGTTCAATAATCAATTGTTCGAGGATTTGTTTATTGAGCACATCCTCCGGCGGCAGCTGTTGGTATTGGCCTTTCAAGCGCTCCAGGATAGATGCTTTGCGATCATCCAACTCACTTTGCAGTACCACATCTTTATCGACAATCGCCACCACGCGATCCAGTGATACCGCATTGCTTTGGGCCAGGCCGAGCTGGCTGGTCGCCAGAAGCAAACCGCCCAGCAATAGCGTCCAGCCCATATGCAATGAATGTGGCTTGTTTTGGTTCTTACTCATAATTCAATCACTGTTTTATTGTAGAGATGCTTCACGCTCGCCGTAGCCAAACATAGCTTTGTCGAGCAGGTTACTAATACGTTGACTCAAGCTGCCGAAGCCGCGCAATTGCACTTCGATAAACACACCGCGGTCATAATCGTCGCTGCTGAGGTTTTCCATAAAGTCGGGACTAAAATCGAAATCCACCCACTGCCGCGCTAGCACGCGGATGCGGTAGCAGCAATCGGTGTATTCGAGCCCGGCAAAGGTGTCGAGTTCCGCATTGTACGTAAAATCGTAGTTGGCGCGGGCAATTACTGACCATTGACTGGAAACTGGCCAGAGTGTGGTGACATCTATCTGGTTCAGGGTTTCACCGATGTTCGGTGTGGTTTCCAGTGGGCTGAGCGATACCGGATCGCGGCTGTAGCGATAGCCAAGGTTCAGGATCCGGTACTGCTCATCCATATAATTCAAGCTGGTGCTGACGGTGTTCACCTGCTCTTGTTGGTGATCATAAAGTACATCGCTGCTGATGCGCAGGTGATCGCCAATCAGAGTACTTGCCTGCCCTGCCACTGCCGAGCTGGTACGGGTATTGGCATAGGCGTCATCGTCATTGAGGATGCTGACTTCACGGTCTTCAAAATAGGTGATCTGACCAATACTCAGGCGCAAGCGCTCAACGCCGGTGTCGGATTCCACGAAGCGGCTGGTAAGGCCCAATGCGAGATGATTGGTGTCATCGATACGGTCGCCACCAGAGAAGCGCGAGTCACGAAACAACTGCTCGTAGGTGAAGATCAGATCCGATGTGTCAAAGTTGACATAGCTGGCATCAGAGGTGAGAGCGTAGAGCGAATCCTGATTTTCGTAATCGCGGTAGAGATAAAACGCGCGCGGCTCCAGAGTCTGGGTAAAGGCATCACCAAATAAGGCTTTGTCGCGCTCAAAATACAGCCCCATATCAAGCGAGCCTTGCGGGGCAGTGAATTGTTGGCTGCTTTCCGCATCAGTGCGCAGGTTAGTGGCTTCTAATTCATAGCCAAGGGTTTTCAAACCCACGCCCGGTTTTACATAACCAGCGGTGTATTCTTTATCCCAACTCAGTTTGTAATTGGTGCGCAAACGCTCGCCAACAATAAGGTTGGCCTCATCGCCCTCAAAGTAGCGGTTCATACCAAAGTGAGTATATTCATTATCCAGCTCGACCAGCCAGTCATTCACCCGGTATTGACCATCGGCATGCAGACGCGGCAATTCGCGATAAGGTAATTGCGTGCTGGTCAACAAACGAAACTCTTCCGCTTTGGCGCCCAGTTGCCAATGCTCGCTGTTGTAACCAGCGGCTGCGCGCTGGCGGATGTAAGCCTGGCGATTTAAATCCACGGCACTGCCGTCTACATCGCGGATGTAGTCGGTATCACTGACATCGGTGTAATCAATTTCAGTTGACCAAGGCTGGTTGCGCCCGCCGGTTTGCACCAGGTTGTACTGCCAGCGATCTTTGCCGAGATACTGTGGGTTGATCTCATCGTCGTCGCGGCCGGTATCTCCGCTGCGATCGTTATTCAGCGCGCTGCCGCTCAACTCACTATCAAACAATTCGGATTTGTGGCGCAGCTCAGTCGCGAGCATATAACCGTGTTCGGCGAGGTAGCGCGGCGTAATAGTGGCATCGTAATTAGGGGCGATATTCCAATAAAAGGGCGCAGAAAATTCGCCGATACCATCGCTCTCATCAAAGCCGATCGAGGGAAACAAAAAGCCTGTCAGACGGTCTGGCCCTACCGGAAAACGAAAATAAGGCGCATAGACAACTGGCACATCTTTGATATGCAAGCGCATATGTTTAGCCGTGCCGTAATGTTTATCGTTGTGCAGGGTGATATTCGAGCCTTTGATCAGCCAGGTATTATCGCCCGGCTCGCAGCTGGTAAATGTACCCTGATCAAGGCTGATAACAGCATCGCCAAATTTTTCCAAACTCTCCGCGCGACCGCGCACACGGGTTTCATAGAGCACAAAACGGGCGTTATCCAAACGGGCGTTGCCGGTGTTGGTATCGACATAAGCTTTGTCAGCACGCAACAATACTCCCGGCTCGCGCACCTGGATGTCACCATCCAGCTCCGCTTCTCGCGTAGTTTTATCAAAGGTGAAGGTATCCGCGCGGAACGAGCGGCGCCCTTGGGTCAGGCGCACATCGTCGCGCATGATGAATTTGGTTTGCTTTTCGGATTCCGAGTAATCGGCGGTACCAAAGATATTGGCTTTTTCCGGATCCATCTCCGACTCAACATCGTCGCGCGGCGGCGCCACATAGGCACCACAACAGGCGGTGGGCACCTGCGCTTTCTGCTCCGGGGTAAGCTCTTCCATGGGCACCCAATCCAATTCGCGCAGCTGCTCGTTGGGGTCTTTTTTAGGCGCCGATGCAGTGTCATCAGCCCAGGTTAAAGGCACAGACAATAGCAAAATCCCCGCGCACTGGGCTGCAACACACAGGGCTAGGCGGGAGCGAAGGAATTTATTGCGCAGATTCTGTTTGGAATGATTCTGGGTTGGAGCCATTAACCGCGGTCTCAAATAGGCGCGCCATACATATGCCGCCGAAAAATTGAGGCGATTCTACTGTAAACCGTCTGTACTGGGAATGAATTGGGGGAAATCACCTGACTGGGGTAGAATCCGACCACTGAGGCACCCACACCCAACGCCCAACTAATAATTGACATAACGCCGGATCCCGCATGACCACCAATCACACCAGAGACAGCCCCAGCGCGCCAATCGATACCCGAAAGTTAGCCCTCACCAACTGGGTCACACAGCAAACATCTTTCGCGGAACACCCGATAGAACTGTTTAGCCTGGGCAGTGATGCGGGGTTTCGCCGCTACTTCCGCTATCAAACCCCATCGCAATGGCTGGCAGTCGATGCACCGCCCGCCAGCGAAGACACCCACCAGTTTCTCGCTATCGCCCGCCTTATCGAGCAACAAGGCGTGCGCAGCCCGCGTATTGCCACCGCGGATGCAAACCAGGGCTTTTTGCTGGTAGAAGATATGGGCGACCGCTTGTTCTTCCGCGCAGTGAACACCGGTAACGTCGATGACCTCTATCAAATGGCGCTCAGCACCCTGCTGCAGCTTCAGCACATTCAGGATGATGCCGCACTAATCCCGCGTTACGACCGCGCACTTTTGCACCGCGAGCTGGAAATTTTCAGCGAATGGTTTGCCGGTAAACTGCTCGGTCATCCACTCGCTACTGCAGAGAAAAAATTGCTCGATGAATTATTTATCCGGCTGGAGGACAATGCACTCGCGCAACCGCAAACGTTTGTGCATCGCGACTACCATTCGCGCAATCTTTTATTGCTGGATGATAACGCGCTTGGTGTAATTGATTTCCAAGGCGCGCTTTGGGGCGGCGTGACTTACGATCTGGTCTCGCTGTTGCGCGACTGCTATCTGCACTGGCCAGCGGAAAAGGTAACAGGCTGGGCTTTGGATTATCGTCAACAGGCAATCAGCGCAAACATTATTCCGGATGTCAGTGAAACGGAATTCCTGCGCTGGTTTAACTGGCTCGGCTTACAGCGCCATATAAAAGTGCTCGGTATTTTTGCACGTTTAAATCTGCGCGATGGCAAAACCGGCTACCTGAATGATTTGCCGCTAGTGATTCGCTATACACTGGAAGTCGCCGAACAATATCTGGAACTAAAAGCCTTTGTGACTTGGTTTAAACAGACTTTATTACCACTCGCGCAACAACAATCCTGGTATCGGGACTATCAATCAGCAGGCGACCAATGAAAGCCATGATCCTCGCTGCCGGGCTCGGCAATCGCATGCGCCCACTCACCTATCACACCCCCAAACCGCTGCTGTGTGCGGGTGGCAAACCGCTGATTGAATACCATTTGGAAAACCTGCAGCGCGCGGGTATTCGCGAAGTCATTATCAACCTCGCCTATCTAGGCGAAAAAATTCGCTCGCACTTGGGTGATGGCCAACAATTTGGATTAAAGATCAGCTATTCCACCGAGCCCGAGCCACTGGAAACCGGCGGCGCTATTTTGCATGCGTTGGATTTACTCGGTGAAGAACCTTTTTTATTGATTAATGGCGATGTCTGGTGCGATCTGGAGTTTGCACAATTTATCCACCAGCCTATTGCTGAAAATATATTGTCGCAAAACCAGCTGGGGCATTTGCTGCTGGTACCTAATCCGGAATTTCATCCGCAGGGTGATTTTGCACTTGCCAGTAGCGGGCTATTACTTAATGATCCCGAAAAACCTGATGGCCCCAAAAAAATAGCCCAACAGCGATTCACTTTTGGTGGTATCAGTTTGCTCAAACCGGAATTAATCGCCGCCTACCCGGATAAACGCCAAAAATTCCCCTTGGTAGAAGTGTTACGCCGCGCAATAAGCAACGAGCAAATCACAGGACAAGTTCATCGCGGACACTGGAGTGATGTTGGAACCCCGGTGCGATTACACCTACTGGAAGATTATCTGTCAGCCAAATTAATCAACACCGAACATAAATAATCAATCTCTACCACCACAACACAAAAAGGACGCATCATGTTAAAAGCCGATTTCAGTTCACCCAACCCAATCAGCTTGGGCAAAATTATTCCCGCGATTGTTATACTTTTTCTTATCACCGTGCTTTATGGCAGCTGGTACACCGTTGACCAGGGCGAGCGCGGCGTACATTTGCGCAACGGCAAAATCATCGGCACTGCAGCACCGGGTTTGGGCTTTAAAATTCCCCTTATCGATTCAGTGGTAAAAATATCCACCCAAACACACACGGCAAGCTATCAAGAATTACAGGCCTACAGCCGCGACCAACAACCGGCCACCATCCGCGCCTCAGTCACCTTCAGTGTCCCTGCAGATAGAGTGGAAGAAGTGTATGAAAACTTCAAAAGTATCGATTCAATGATCGCGCGCCTTGTAGATCGCCAAGTGCCGACACAAGTGGAAAATATTTTCGGTAAATACACCGCCATCTCGGTGGTGCAAGAGCGGGTTAAATTCGGTATCGATGTCACCGATGCCATCACCAAATCTATTAACGGCCCTATAGTGATCAATTCGGTGCAGATTGAAAATATCGATTTCAGCGCGGCCTATGAAAAATCGGTTGAAGACCGTATGCGCGCAGAGGTGGAGGTACAGACGCAAAAACAAAACTTGGAAAAAGAGCGTGTGAGTGCGCAAATTGCAGTGACCAAAGCACAGGCCGAGGCAGATTCACAACTTGCACGCTCCAAAGCCGAGGCGGAAAGCATTCGGATAAAAGGTGATGCGGAAGCCTCTGCAATTAAAAGCCGCGCGGAAGCATTGGCGCAAAACCAAAATTTGATCGAATTGACCAAGGCAGAAAAATGGGACGGACAGTTACCAAAAACCATGCTGCCCAACGGCACCTTGCCATTTTTTAATGCCAACAAATAGAAACTCTTGCGAAAGATACAACAAGGGCGCCCTTATCGGCGCCCTCTTTATATTCGATGTTGATCTGCTTCAAGAAGAACTAATTCATCGCCAACAATTGCATTGCGCCCAGCTCATTGACATGTAAGACCAATTGAATATCGTTGTTTGATGTATCCACCACCTTACCATTGAGCAGCAATTCCGTTTTAATCGGATATACCCCCTGCGGCAAACCTTCAGGCAAGGTAAATGAAAATTCATTTTGGTAGCGCCCACCTTTTTTAGTTTTTTCATTGACCGGTTTGGTGAAGTTTTTTAACTCTTTGGTGTTGTCTTCATTGTCATAAATAACAATGCTTTCTTCGATCAATGCTGTTTTTTGTTTAGTGCCCGGCACTACCACTATATCGGATTGGATAATCACCTCTTTGCCAGGCTCAACCACGTTGCCGGGAAGGGTTTTGGTGGTGTATTCAGTCGCGGTAGGTTCGGTCGGCAAGTTATTATTTTGGGCTTTATATTCCTCGGCAACTTGCTCTTCTTTAGCAATGCGCTCGGAGCGATGCTTGATAATCATTTTAGTGAGTACTGTCACCGCAACAGCAACCGCCGCCACACGCGCAACCGCTTTAAGATGCTCGCGATTTTTACAACCCTGGTCACCACTTTTACATTTATGCGAGCGGTCAATATTGTCTTTCAGATCGCCCAAACTAAATGCCTGCGCCGGATTAACCAAGACACAAAACAACATAAAGATTATCGCTTTGGTTTTCATAATTGCCGCACCTTGACCTATTGATTATTGAATACTTATTTAATGGTAAACCCTGTTTCTTTTAGCTTGCGCTGGGTTTCCTGTGCGCGGCTTTTTAAACTTGTCGCCAGTTGGTAGCCCGCATCCAATTCCAGCACCGATTCTGCTTTGGCGATAGCGCAGGAATAATTTTTCTTAGCCATGCAGTTTTCGGCATCGACCATCAAGCGGCTGACTTTTCCGGCTAACGCACCTTCCTGCTCCTTGGCCGAAGCGATTTTTTGCTTCAGTGCGATGGCTTCGGCATGTGCTGGGTCCAACGCCAAAATGCGGTCAACTGAATTAACTGTACACGTATAATCCCTGGCGGTGAAACAACTGTTAGCCCGCGCCAAGGCATCATCTATCTCCGCCTGCTTTTGTGTCGCCGATTGCGCCTGCTGCGCGCGCGCCACACTTAACGCCTCATGAAAACTGACCACTTGCGAATTGTGCACACCGACTGCCTCGGCTTTTTGCAAATACACAGCCGCACACTCCAAATCCTGTTGTAGTAAACACCGCTGCGCCTCACCAATCAGTTCGCCGATTTTATCGTCTTGAAGACGCTGCTCTTGCGCTTGCTGGGCGGCCAACAATAACTGGCGCGCCACAGAATTATCGGGGGCAAGATTGGTCGCCACCAAACTCTGTTCAATTGCGCAGGCAAAATCCTGAGTTGCAAAACAGCTTTGCGCTTGTGTTATTTTTTCGGCGATGGTTGCCTGCACTTTTTGCTGCGCCTGATGCTGGCTAAAGCCAAACCAGGCCGCACCTGCAAGCGACACCAACGCCATCCCCACTGCGGCAGTCAACATCAAGGGGTTGCGACGGGGAAATAACTCATCGACAAATTGCGTAATGCTCGCAGTGCGCTCAGCTTTGGTGAGCGCGAGCGCATGACTCAAGGCTTTCCACTCACGCGCGCTGAGTTTATCCAAACGTTTAGGTACCAGTTTTTGCTGGTATGCCTCTAGTGCGGAACGATTATTGTAAGGATGGCGCCCAGCCAACATCTCATAAATCACACAGGCGAGCGCGTAGACATCATCGCTAAAGCCGAGTGGCTCATCTTTTACCATTTCGATAGTGGCATAGGCCGGCGTCAGCGCGCCCAATTGCCCAGCATCAAACTTGTGTTTTTGCGCCTCCTTCGAGGCTGCGCGGGCGATGCCAAAATCCAACACCTTGGCGCTACCGTCGGTGTTCACAAACACGTTGCCGGGTTTGAAATCCGCATGAATTAATTGGCGCTGGTGTGCATAAGCCAGGGCGGCACAAAGGTCTTTAGCTATTTGCCACACTTGTTCTTTGGGCAAGCCCTTACTGCGCTGCGCTTTAATGAGTTGATCCAGCGGCTGCCCTTCGAGCAGCTCCATGGTCATGAACAGCGTGTCGCCTTCGCGATCAAAATCGTGCACCGTAACTATATTTGGATGTGCGAGCGTCTGGGATTTAGCCGTTTCCTGCTGCAGCGTTACAAACGCGTCGGGGTGATCTTTGAAATCTTGGTTGAGGATCTTGGTGGCGATATACGGATTGGGGTCTTCTGCTTCGACTTTGCGCAAATCTTTGGTCTTGTAGACGGTCCCCATACCGCCGTGCCCCAGCACATCTTCTAACAGGAAACGCTTTTTCAGCAGCCTGCCTTTACCACTTTGGGATTGCTTAACCAGTTCGCGGGCTTGCGCAAACCCGGTCGAGTGATTGTGTGGAGCACTATATTGGGTGAATTGAGTGGCGTAAGCTGTATCGGCGACCGGCAACGAGGGTTCCGGGCGCCCCAGTGCAACGCGTGTTTCCCCCTCTTCAACCGAGGCCCTGAGGCTGGTCTTATTCGATTCTTCGTTGTCGGCCACGCAAAAATCCCCTGAGCTTTTGGCGTATTTATAACCACGAATACTAACACGGCCGCGGGTTTTACGGCATGTTGCTCCAAGCGGTAACACCGACGAATAAACAAGCGGGACAAAGTAGGCCTGCGCCCCGCCAAGTACCAACTCCAGTAAAAGATCGCAGTTTCTTCGGTTGACAAACGAATCGAACACGGCATAATGTCGCGTCCTTGAATCCCGACCCCTTTTCGACAGTTTTGTCCAGAATTTATCTATAGGAGCACTAAGGTGGCAAACTCACCCCAAGCCAAAAAACGCGCGCGTCAAAATGAAAAAGCTCGCAAGCACAACGCAAGCATGCGCTCTATGGGGCGTACTTACCTCAAGAAAGTGCTTGCCGCTATCCAAACTGGTGACAAGGCAGCAGCCCAAGCCGCTTATGTTTCAGCTGTTTCAGTGATCGATCGTATCGCTGACAAGGGCCTGATCCATAAGAACAAGGCAGCTCGTCACAAGAGCCGCTTGAACGCCAAGCTCAAGGCATTGGCAGCAGCCTAATTGCCTACTTGGTTTCAAGCGTGAAAAAGCCGGCTCAAGCCGGTTTTTTTATGCCCGCAATTTGGTCAAAGTGCTGCCTTAGGCACCACAAAGCATAACTTTAGCTCTATACACTGTCACAAAAACAGATTATCTTCGGCAGCAACTTTTGCCCGGAACCCTTTTCCGGCATTACAAAAAGAGAGCTGGGGTTGGGCGATATCACCAGCGAGCAACCACAACCAAGACGCGGCTGTTTGCAGTTAACGCCTCACCCCGAAGTGCACATACTAATAATGGAGATACTCTATGCTGCCGCGTGATCATTATCTGAAACAGACTTTTCAAGACACTGTTAACTTTCCTGATGGTTTTGAAAAAGGTGGGCTCTCGGATATTCAGGCACGTCTGATACGCAAACAAGGGGTGCTAGTTAATGCTCTGACAATGGATGAAGTCTCGGATCCAACACCGGATGACTTACACATTCTCAAAGTGATTGCCAATCAAAGCGCCCCCAAAAGCCCCATTGAGCAGGCCTGGACTAAATATCTCTCCATAGTTAAAGCGCGCCAAGCATCAGCACCAGCTAAATCCAGCAAAACCAAGGCAAAACCAAAACCAGCCGAACCCGCAGCGGCAGAACCTGCAGCTACCGATCCGGAAGCCAAACCCGCAAAGGCAAAAGCCGCCAAAAAAACCGCCAAAACAGAATAAATGCACACTCGCAAAACAAAAAAGCGCACTCGATTGTGCGCTTTTTAATTGTGCTGATTTTTTCGGGAGCAACACTGGCAATCTAGAGCGGAATCAATACCTGCACCGAATAGCTGCGCCCTGCTTGGATATTGTCAATACAGTTACCGCTGAGCAATTCACCTTCACAGCGAATTTCGGTCGCCGCAATATTTGCCCGCTCAATCGACACATGAAACTCAGCACCACGAAATTGCCTCACTGCTTTTGCGCCCGGCCAACTTGACGGCAATTGCGGAGCAATTTGCAGACCGCTTTCACTACCCTGCAAACCAAACACGCCTTCAACCAAACAGCGATACACCCAGGAAACGGTTCCAGTATTGAACAATTGCGATGAACGACCTGCAGTGCGCGGATACTGATGATAAGCGCCGCGATAATAATTGGGGATATACACCGGCAATTGCCCACGCTGCAAATAATCCGCTTCTGTTGGACCAGGAATCATTTGGCGCAGCAGCTTATAGGCGCGATCTTTTTCAGCAATGGTGAATAAACTGTAAATATAAAATATCGCCGCGTGATTGTAGACCGAACCGTTTTCCGCCGAACCGGGATGCTTTTGCGTAACACGGCCGACATCATCACGCATCGCGGTATAAGCAGGTGCAAGCATAGTAACGCCGTAAGGTGTTTCCAATTGAGCTTCTACTGCAGCGATCATTTTTTTGCGCTGCTCTGCATTTGCGGCACCACCCAAAATGGCCCAGCTTTGTGGATTTAAAAAGATGCGCCCCTCTTTATCTTTACTGATGCCAAACACTACATCATCGTCGGTAATACCGCGCCCGAACCATTCGCCATCCCACAAATATTTATTCACTGCAGCATTCACTTCTTGGGCGCCCGCAATAAACTCTTGTTGCAGATCAGGCAACGATTTTTTCGCGCAGACATCCGCCCACAAATTTAACGCGTACGCGGTTGCCACTGACAGCCAACCGGAAACGCCCTTACCTTTGTAACCCACCATATTCATTGGATCACACCAATCGCCCTGCGCAATAAAACTCAGGCCGCGATAATCGCGCGATTGCAACAGCCAGCGCATGGCATTGGAGATGCGTTCAAAAACAGACAGCGTTTTGCCATCGTGGCCCGCTACCATTTCCTGCAAGATCGCATAATCATTGGTTTCATCAAGATAGGTTTTTAAACACACCGGCAACCACACGCAGTGATCAGTATGCGGAATCTGGTTGATATATTTCAGCTCGGCACCTTCCGCCAACAAAATACCGTCCGGCATTGCGCCCGATTCTTCCTGTTGGCTTAACGCATGCAGAAATGCCGCGCGGGTAACATCAGGCTTGATAAACGTCATGCCCATATTATCTTGCAGATAATTGCGCGTTTGCGGATCAGTGGTTAAGCGATTGACATCACCGTGATAAAACACCTGGCGCGGCAGCCAATTGTTAACAAAATTATTTAGCTCAGCATCTGGAGTTTCGATTTGCAAACAGCCACTTCCAGTAGCGATATAAGCTGCGTAATCAGCTTGGGCTTTCGCAAAACCTGCCGCACTTAAATAGGTGTCACGCAGCTTTGTAATCTCCGCATCGTCAAACGCCGGGCCAAAAATAAAACGATAATCCTGCTGCGCCTGATCAGGCATTTCCAAGCGATACTGCAAAATTGCGGCAGGTGTTTCATAGCGCGCATCGCCACAGGCAAGCACATCAGCTTGCAATGCCATTGGATTATGCAAACCGCCCTCACCTTCAAAAGTCTCCTGTTTGGCCTCCCATGCAACCGGATTAACTTCATGCAGGAAAAATGTTTTGTCTTTAAAGTTTTTATTTTTAAAGTAATCGGCAACTTTTTGATAAGGAGTAACGCAAGCAGCAACAATACCGCCCAGATCAGCGCGATACTCGGCCGATTGATTCATCCAGGACATATAGCCAACAGGGAAATAGGGGTAAATACTTAGCTTGCGCACACGACCGGAATTATTAATCACACGCAATTGCCACAACTCCACCACATCTTTTACTGGCAGTGACAACATTAACTCGGCGCGCACACCATCGCACTCAATCGCCCATTGCAAATCGCTTTTGCCAACGGAAAAAGAATAATCGTCATAAGGCGCACGCACCGGCTCATAAGGCGCAGAAAAAATCTTACCCGTATCTTCATCTTTGATATAAAAAAAACGGCCCGGATGATGTGCGTAATATGGCTGCTCCGGCTGCATAAATGTTTTTGCTTCCAGATTTGGAGCATACGCATATTTGGCAGGTTCTGGCTGCATAAATTGTGCAACTGCATAACCGCGACAAGTTACCTGGATCATCATTTGCTGATTCCACAGGAACCCGGCAGCGCGCGGCATAGCTGTCGGAGTTAACAAATCATAGCGTTCGCCAGCCTGGCTGGGATTCAGTAAAGCGTTAGTCATGAAGGTGTCCTATCGAAAACAAATAATAAGAGGGCCAAAAACAAAAAGCGCCGCAGCGCGGCGCTTGATTAAAGCTGTAAAAATCAGGAGTGACGCGCTTCAAGATCCTGTTGGATCGATTCAACTTTTGCATCACTCAGGTTATAAAACACCAGCGACAATGCAGTGAGTAAAGCAAATAATCCGGGCACTAGTGTTTGCATATAGATGATGCTGTCGAGCGATGCGCCCGCCTGCATCTGGCCCGCCTGATAGCCCATCACCGCGAGCACAGAGAGCATTAATGCGGAACCAATTGCACTGCCAATTTTTTGCGAGAAGGTCGTTGCAGCGAAAGTCATACCGGTCGCACGGCGCCCATTTTTCCACTCGTTATAGTCAGCGACATCGGCATACATCGCCCAAGTAATTGGCGGTTTAAAGCCCAGCGCAATGCTGATCAAAATATTCAACGCAAACATCCAGATAATTTCTTTCGGTAATTCTGCGCTATCGCGCACACTGCCATCCGCCCCAGTACGTATCACACTGATGACCTGCCCTTTCGCATCAGCCAGATTCAAATTCGGTCCGGTTTCACCCAGAGGAACACGCTCTTTAATAATCCAGAAAATTTTGTCGTGACGCAGCCACTGATAGGTATCACCTTCGACATGTGACTGCCCAAGCAGCGTGCCCGCATCAAGTTGAATCTCATTTGATGCAACATCCAACACACCATTGGATTGCGGTTTGGGAACAAATGTAAATGCAATCGATAATATCGCCACCACACAGAGCAACGACATCATCAATTTGCGCTTATCAATGTATTTAGTGACTGTTGACGCGAACATTGCACCGACCATCAAGCCCGCCATTTGCAAACCTATGTAATTGCCAAGCAAATCCGGGCGCTCGACGAAATAGCGAAAATAATAAGCCGCTGAACTTCCGCGCAGTGTCATAGTGATCATGAATACCAGTGCCAACACAAAAAGCACCAACCATGGGCGACAGGTGAATAAATCTTTAAGATCATTCAGCGGATTGGTTTTTTCCTGGGTTATCGATGGCTGGATTCGCTCGCGTGTAGTCAAAAAAGTCACGACAAATAAACAGCTAGCGATTATTGAATAAACCACCATAGTCAATTGCCAACCGCGCGCACTGTAACGATCACCATCACCAAAATACTCCGCTAATTCCGGCGTGGCTGCTCCGACAAAAATACTACTGAAATAAGCAAAGAAGAAACGCGTACTATTGAGTTTGTTACGTTCCTGTGTGTTAGCTGTTAACACTGCCGAAAGCGAGTTGTAAGGCATATTCAATACGGTATAACAGAGCATCAGCAAACTGTAAGTTGCATAAGCCCAAATCAGCTTGCCCGTCTCATCCAAATCGGGCGTACTCATGGTTAAAATGCCTGCCCCCATCATCGGCAGTGCACCCCAAAGCAAATAGGGGCGAAATTTACCCCAGCGAGTATTGGTGCGGTCCGCAATACCCCCCATGATCGGGTCGGTAATCGCATCAATAATTTTGGTAACGGTAATCATGGTCGCCGCTGCCGCAGCGCCAATACCAAATACATCCGTATAAAAAAATACCAGATAAGATCCGATTATTGCCCAGTAGAAATTGAAACCGGCATCACCCAATCCGTAACCGATGCGTTCACGCGAGGAGAGCTTGGCCAAACGATCACTATTGCGACTAGTCAAAAGAAAACCCCGTTATAGATTTATTATGTAATTGCAAAAAGAAACTACAAACGACTGGTCGAAGCGCGTTTTTTAATTTCGTAACCCATATCGACTTTCTTCGATTCGATTGGCTTTTCATTGAGCACACGAATAATCATTTCCGATGCTTTTACACCCATCTCATAACGGCCAACGGACACGCTGGTCAATGAAGGGTTCACATATTCAGCCGCTTCAATATCGTTAAAGCCACAAATGGCCATATCCTGCGGGACACGAATATTCATCCGCTGCGCTTCAAACAATGCGCCGAGTGCCAGGTCGTCGTTCACGCAAAACACCGCATCGACAACACCGTTCGTTGACGCCATCAGGCTCTTAAATAATTCACCGCCCACACCTATGGATGAAGGTTCAGGCGTGGTGACGATGTAGTTTTTCTCAAACTTACCCACCTGCTCCAATGCCAATTTGTAACCCTGCATACGCTGTTGCACACGCGGGTCCATACGCGCGCCGATAAAACCAATGCGCTCGTACCCCTGCCCCAACAGATGCTTGACCACATCAAAACCGGCGCGACCATGGGCAAAACCGACATTCATATCGATAGGATCGGCAAGCAATTCCATGATCTGCACAATCGGGATACGCGCCTTGTGCAGGAAGTTCTGGCAGGCCTTTGTCTGATCGCCACCGGTAATGATCAATCCTTCGGGGGATTGGCTCAGCAGGGTGCGCACCATTTTTTCCTCTTCCAGCGGCGAGTAATGGGTGTCCACTAACAGCACCTTGTAGCCCGCCGCACCCATCACCTCATAAATACCGCGCAAGACCTCGGTAAACACGATGTTACTTAATGATGGAATGGCAACGCCTATCACCCGGGACTTGGATGAAGCCAGGGAACTGGCGTGCTGATTGGGTATATAACCGAGCGAATCAATGGCTTTTTGGACTTGAATCCGCAGGGATTCCGAGACTTTTTCCGGCTGGTTGATCACCCGCGATACAGTGATTGCACTAACACCCGATGCATCGGCGACATCAACCAGGGTAATTTTCTTATCTGAACTTCTTTTTTTTGCTGTTCTCATAGGCAATATCTGCACTTGGCTATTATTTTTTGCTAACATACCACAAGCGTAATGATTGCGCTATCATCAGCATGTATACTACCTTGCTGGTCATTAGGTGTACACGAGAAAACCTGCATATGCCGCACTTAACCGCCATCACCAATCCTGATGCCGATACCAACCTCATTATTGTGATGGGCGTTTCTGGTAGCGGTAAATCATCCTTGGCCAAAGCACTGGCTGATCACTATGGTTATGAGTATCTGGATGGCGATGATTTTCACAGCCAGGAAGCGCGCGACCGCATGGCAAAAGGCCTGCCGTTGACCGACACCATGCGCCTACCTTGGGTCATCCGCATGCGCGATTACTTCCGCAATGCTGCGCGCAATCATCAGCATTCGACCCTGGCCTTTTCCGGCCTTAAACGCGCCCACCGCGATGAACTGCGCAAAGCCGGGCTAAAAACGATTTTCCTATTCCTGCACAGCGATAAAGACACCATTCAAACCCGCGTCAACAAACGCGCCGGGCATTTTATGGCACCGAGTCTGGTCGATAGTCAATTCGAGAGCCTTGAAGACCCGCGCCATGAAGCAGATGTTTACACCATTGATGTGAACGCTCCTCTGGATCAAGTGCTGGCACTGGCGATTCACGTGGTTGACCGCGAGCTTCATCATCAGGCAGATGCACTGCTCGCCTGATAGATCAGGCTTGGCATTAGGCGCCACACCAGCGAGAATGTGAACTCTTGAGCCGGATCTTGATCCAATGATCAACATCACCCACGGAGAATCACAGATGCCATCTTCCAAAGTTATTCTTGTCTGTAGCCTATTAGCAGTTGCCGCAACCCTCTCCGCCTGCGCCGGGAAAACCCAATACCGCAGCGCCTGTGATCAAGAACTCGAAGCCGCCTGGAGCGAATTATCCATTTCAAAAGCAAAAGGCTTTGGTGGCACAGCCAGTTACGGAAAAGCACTGACTTTAATTACCTCGGCGGGCACCATGCAAACCGTAGAGAATTTTGACAACTGCTACAACCTAGCCAAAGACGCACGCTTTTATATCCGCGAATCACAGAAAGGCCAGTAATTTTTATGCTTGATATTCGTAGCGCCCGCACACAAGATTTGACGGGCATTCTCGAACTCTACCGCGAGCTTCGCCCTGCCGATCCAGACCTACCCCAATTACTCGCGCAACAACGTTTGCGCGAGCTGATTGAAAATCCATTAACACATTTAATTGTTGTTGATAACGGTGAACAGCTGGTTGGTACCTGCATGCTGGGCCTGATTCCGACACTAACCAATGGCGCGCGACCATTTGGCATGATCGAACATGTTGTCACCACCAATGCGGTGCGCGGAAAGGGAATAGGCAAACAGATGCTGCGCTTTGTTATTGATCTTGCGTGGCAACATGATTGTTATAAAGTGATGCTATTGTCGGGAATTCAGCGTATTGAAGCACATGGATTTTATGAGAACTTAGGGTTTCGCGGTGACGTTGAAAAAGGCTATGTCTTAAAACCCTCCTGGGATATCAAGCCCACATAAAAAAGCTCGCACATTTGACGAGCTTTTTTATTGATTACGCCATTTTATTTATTCAAGTTCCAATCACCCCTCCATCATTTTTTGTCACCAACACTGTAGTGGAACGTGGGCGGGTTTTTCCATCGCTGGCAGGATAACTAATCCCGGGATGCTGGATATTCAACCACAGACTTTTGCCATCCGGCGTTCCAGTCAACCCGGTGATTTCGCAGCCGCGCGGTCCCACTAAAAAACGTTTTACAGCGCGCGTTAAAGGATCAGCACAGAGCAGTTGATTGCACCCCATGGGCTGATACACATCTTCTGCATCATCAAAATCAGTTTCAATCCACAAGCGACCATCCGCATCAAACCAAAGCCCATCCGGACAGGAAAACATATCGCCGCGAATATTGCCCTGTTGATTTTCCGGTACAGAAGATTGCGCTGAATTACCCGCAAGCAAAAAAATCTCCCAGTTAAATTCTGTCGCCGCAGGATTAGAATTTTTTTCCACCCAGCGCAGGATTTGTCCGTGATGATTTTCTTTACGCGGATTTGCTGTATCGACTGGCTGATCCACTTTGATACCGCGTTCAACATTATTAGTGAGCGTGACATAAAGCTCGCGTGTATGCGGATCAACCGCGACCCACTCAGGGCGATCCATCGGTGTTGCACCGAGAATATCGGCAGCAGCACGGGCATTTATCACCACATCGGCCTGACTCATAAAACCATTGCGCGCCGTTAAACCTCGCTCACCCCACAACAACGGCAACCACTCACCGCGACCATCAGCGTGAAATAGCGCAACATACAAAATCCCTTCATCCAATAAATCGGATTTTGCTTTGGGATTGGTTTTATCAAAACGCTCTTGCGCAACAAATTTATAAATATATTCGCCGCGCGTATCGTCACCCGAATAAATTGCTACCTCACCCTCATCGCCAATTACCACCGTTGCGCATTCGCGTGCATAGCGGCCTAACGCGGTACGCTTTTGTGGCAGTGAATCCGGATTAAAAGGATCAAACTCCACCACCCAACCAAAACGATTAGGTTCATTCACAAAACCCTTAAAATATTGTTTGTCGGTGGGTGTTGCATCGAAACGCGGATCAACCGTCTCCCAATAATATTTACTGCTATTTAACCCGTTGGAAATACCATAGCGTTTATGGGATACGCGCTGCTGCCAATCGGCGGTATTGCGGTTCACAAAATAATTATTCCAGTTCTCTTCGCAAATTAAATAGGTGCCCCAAGGGGTTTTTCCCATAGAGCAATTATTTAAGGTGCCAAGCACGCGCGTACCGGTAGGGTCTTGCGCGGTTTTTAAATGTTCCGATCCAGCGGCCGGGCCAGTAATTCCCATTGGCGTATTAGCAGTCAACCGGCGATTGAACGAAGAATTTTTTACTCGCTGCCAAAGATTTTTCTGGTCGCGTTTAATTTCAATCACGCTTACACCGTGCGCCGCCTGCTCTTTTAATACCTCATGCTCTGGGCGACGGATAACACCCTGTGCGTCGCGCGTTTCTGTGGGACCATTAGGATGCAAGGTCGGATTAGTGTATTCATGGTTGATCACCAACAAGCCATGATCATTCGGTGCATCGGAAAAAGGAAAATAGGCCATGCCGTCGTGATTTTGCCCTGCCTGCAATTGCTGCTCCTGCCAGCTATTGCTCGCATCAGCCTTCCAGGGCACAGCGCCAGTCACCACTTCATCACCCCATGAAAAAAACGCGCGCGCAGTGTAGCCATCGGCGACCAGAACACGGTCAAAATCCTGCGCGTGCTGAAGAGGAACTGAGGTGAACCCAATTTTTGGCGATGTATTTTTTAATCCAACGAATGGCGATGCCTTTTCATTGGTTGCTGCACAGCCCGATAAATGTCCACCCAAAAATCCTCCCAGCGCCAAACCCAATCCACCTTTCAATAAATTGCGACGGCTGGCGATAACCTCTGACAACCAGGGATTGTTGGACGGATTTACCGGAATATCATCGATATCCACCACCGGCATTTCATTTTTATTACTCATTGGCCATCACCATTATTCGAGTGCTAATACTGTGCGAATTTTTTCCCAGCTCACATATTTAAAATTCTGCGGCGCTTCCGGCATCACTTTATGACCATCCTGCACCACCAACATACCTTCGCCAAAAGCACCACCGAGATTGGCATGGGTAACTTCAAGGCCGTCCGTTTCCGACACACCATCAATGCCACGCTCTGCATCCAGATCCACTCTAATCACACCGCGCGTTTTATAGGGCGCTGTTGCATCCAGAATCACATAGCTATTGTTGCCTTGACTGGATACTACAAGATAGTTTTTATTCTTACCTTGATAGATGCCCATGCCTTCCACATCGGCAACCAACACATCACCGGCACGCAATACCAATTCCACTTGTGTGCCCGCGTTTGGCTCAGCGCCAATTGTCCACACAGCTTCGTCTTCTTCACCGACGAATAAGCGCTGATTTTTATCGTCAGCTACACAACCTTCCGGTTGGCTCTTTACAAAAAAACTGCGTACTTTCTTTCCTTGCCAGACATGAGAATTTTTATCTTGTTGATCAATCACAGCACTTAATTGAATTTGCTGAAACTCACCGCTTTTTCCATTGGGAATCGCATAGGTAACTCCGCTGGCATCTTGATACAAACAAAAACCATAAATTTCCTTAAGATCCGTTGGGACACTGCCAGAAAAACGTAATTTCCCGTTTTTAGGATCAATCGTGTAAATCGCTAAACTGTTGTCATCGCGATTGGTAGCTACGGCAATATCGACAACTTCTTTACCCAATCGCACTCCATAACGGACATCCACATTATTTAATTTGCCCGTATTGAAATGCTGCACTTCGCGCCCATGCATATCGTACACGAATAAACCTTGCTGTTTGTTGGTGCCAATCACCAGACTTTTTTGTGGGCGTTTTTTATTGACCCAAATCGCGGGATCATCTGCCGCATCACCAAATCTCGCCATAACCTGGGTCTGCACATCGGGCGTGACGCTCACTATGGCGTGAGCTGATTTTTTCTGCGGCGCGACCATCCAAGGCAAGGATAAAAAATGATTCCCGGTTTTTTCATCGCCGACTACCAGTGCAAGTGAATTTTTGTCAGGAGCACCGACAGCTGCTTTAACTACTTCCGGCTCATCGGTATTGGGGAGATCAACTAACTGCTGCTGTTTGAATTTACTTTCTTTGGTGCTGTAGAGCGCAAGTTGTTTTTCTTCTGCCACCGCAGCAACGAAACCTTGTGGAATTACTACCAGTGATTCCACACTGCCGGATAATGAACCGAAAGGTTTTTGCAAATCGACCGCGACACGGCCGGGAGCCGATTCTTCTGATGCACCCTGCGCCCAAATACCAATACCTTCTTCTGCAATAAACAATAAATCCTGTTCATCATCGACCGCGCAGGATTTACTGTTGGGTGCGATAGGTAAACGGCGCAGCAGTTTTGCATTCGCCGTGCCTTTTGCATCTACGACCAACCAATGCTCCGCCGTGCCGCGCTCATCCAATAGATATAAAGAAAGATGGTTATTTACGCGGCTGAGGCACAAGTTCTCGATTTTAAATTCCGGCGTGGGCAGACGCAGCAATTCGCGCAACTTTCCCGATTCAGGATCAAGCGCAACCAGCCCCGGTTGTTGTTCCGGCAAAAATACCGTGGCCGCGACCAATTCGGATGATATTGTTTTTCCAGATTGCAATTGCACTGGGTAACGCCAATCCAAAAGTTCTGCCGGCAGTTTGAGTTGCGCGAGAGATTTACCGCTGGCATCGAGCCAGTCAATGTTATCGCCCAGCGCCAAAAAAGTAGATTGGTGCTGCAGCAAGGTGGGCAGAGGCGCGATCACCCCATCTTTTAATGATGGTGGCGGACTAGCATCTGCAATAACTGACGAACAAAAACCTGTCAACAAACAGGCAAGCAAGGATTTACGCAAACTGATCATAATCAAGACCTTTTTATAAAATGGCTCCAGCAGGAGCCATTCAGACTACAAATACACACTTAATCAAAACTTAAAACTGCATAAAGGTAATGCCGAGTTTGTAAGTGGCACCGTAGCTTTCGTATTGCGCATTGTATTGGGTATCTTTCACGTAGGAATAATAAACTTCATCGGTCAAGTTCAGCGCTTCAAAATGCAGCTTGATAGATTCGGTCAAATAATAACGCAGTGAAAAATCCAGCTGCATTTGATCATCGACATAAGCATCATAATCCGCTTCCATCGGTTCTAACACTTCCAACAAATAATTGGATTTGTAATTAGCTGACAAACGCATGCTAATTTTGTCTGACTCATAACCGATCATAAAGTTAGCTGAAGTATCGGATTGGCTGGGCATGGGAATATCGCGCGCAACAAACTCACCATCGTCATAACCGCCAATTTCTGCAGTCGAATCAACAAAGGTCGCATTACCGCCAATTAACAGGCCATCCCAAGGTGACGGCAAACTGGTGAACTGTTTGGATGCAGCCAATTCGAGCCCCAGAATATCTGCTTTATCGCCATTAACAAAGGTTACCGATTTATCAAAATCTTCGTAGCCCGCTGTGCCGCCCAAATCGGTTTGATAAACAAAATTATCGATAGCTTTGTAAAACGCAAACGCAGAAATAACGCTGGCTACACCAGGGTAATGCTCAATACCAAAATCGATATTGCTGGATTCCAGTGATTTCAAACCCGGGTTGCCAAATTCCGCTTCAATATCGCCATCATCCTCTTCAATTAAACGACCGGGCGACAACTGTGCAAAACCGGGGCGCACCACTGAATTAGTCCAGGCTGCACGCACTTGGGTTTTATCGCTGATACTGTAGCGGATATGCAATGCTGGTAAAAAATAATCATCGGAATTCTCAAACGATTGCGCATTTAATTCTTCGTTCTCGCCATCATATGAATTGCCCTGCGCGGTAAAATCGGTATTTTCATAACGTACACCAGTCAGGATACGCCAGTCGTTAATATCCACGCGCCCCATCACGTAGGCAGCACTGGTATCTTCAGTAATCAGATAATCACCGATACTGCTTTCCACTTCGTCTTCTTCAGCATCTTCGATGGCGGATTTCACCTGTGCGGCATTAATGGTGCTGCCAAACTGACCCATTTGATAATCCACTTCACTGCCAGAAAATTCAGTGAGCGACGTATCGCCAGTAAAATCTTCGGCAATCCAGATATCAACATCATTGTCTTTTTCACGCTCAGCGTGTTTGACACCGAACTTCAATTGCGCTGAATTACCTGCTAATTCGAGATCGCGCGTAAAATCCATATTGATCGCAGTGCTCTCATCATTGGTGTTGGTGCTACCCAATTCCACTTCGTCCAATTTATAGCTGGCGGATTGATAATATTCAGCCGGAGCGAAAATCAATATCTTGCCAGTATTGGTGTAGGAAAGATCGAAAGTTTCATCAGCAATAACATCGTCATCTATTTTAAACACGGCACCGGCGACATTTTGCGGTTCATCTTCACTGGATTTGCTGTAGGCCACACGATAATCCACGGTCCACTTATCCAAACGGGTTTGACCGCCCAAAGAAGTCGAGAGAATTTTTTGTGTTTCAGTGCGGTCTTTTAATTCGCGCTGCACTTCAGCCGAACCTCCTTCACCTTCGGCAAGCGCATCTTCAAACTCAATGACATTCGCCAAGCGAATTTCTGAATCGGTATATTCGCTGTAAAGATTGCGCCAATATAAATCCGTGTCATCACTTGGCTTGTAATCCAGATTTAAGGTCACACCTGAACGTTCACGAGTGATGCGGTAATCGCGCTGTTCCATTTCTTCCAAGCGCGCTTCGCCATCTTCAAAATCCCATGCACCGCCAGTTTCGACGTTATCGGAACCGAATTCGCGCTTGAACGAACTTACCCCAAATGCAACACCGAGATTATTTTCGTCGCCACCGAGACTAAATTGGTTGCTCGCAGTCGCTGCCACTTTTGGGCTAGTCTCTTCGGTATTTTCATCGTAACTGCCTTCAGCAGTGAGTTGATAAAAGAAACCATCACGATCAAACGCTGACAAACTTTGTACATCAATGCTGCCGCCGAGTGAATTGGCATCCATATCCGGCGTTAAACTTTTGGTCACGGTTAAGTTTTCCAACAAATCCGATGGAATTACATCCAGTGCAACTGCGCGACGATCCGCATCCGGCCCCGGCACGCCCACACCATTAATAGTCACTGCGTTGTAATCCGGCCCCATTCCGCGTACGCGCACATAACGGCCTTCGCCTTGATCGCGCTCAATCGATAAACCCGGCAAACGCTGCAAGGATTCGGAAACGTTTGTATCGGGAAATTGGCCAATCGCATCCGCTGATACCGCAGTGAGAATATTGTCGGCGCTGCGCTGTTTATTCAGCGATTTGTTAATGCCTGCCGCTTGCCCAATCACGATGACATTTTCAACCAGACCGGATACACCCACTAATTGAAAATTTTCGCGTGTGGTTTGTTGATCCTGTACAACCACCGAACGCTTAATATCATCCGCACCGATATAACTGGTGACCAAAGTGTAATTACCCGCCTTCACATCCAAAAACACAAAACGCCCATCGCGTTGACTTACTGCTTCGCGATTTAATTCCAGGATACGAATTTTTGCTCCCTGTAATGCAATACCTTGCTCAGTAGCTTTAATTTGCCCTTCAATGCGGCCGTCAGCCAGAACAGTCCCGGCAAGGCCAGCAACCACTACCGCCAACGCCGTCTTAACAAAATTTTTGTTTTTGGATATGGATACAGTTTTTTTCACAGTGTGCTCCCCGATCTTTTTTAAAAGACTCGATAGTTAAAACGCCAAGAGATTTAGACGACGCCAAACTAGGGGGAATAAATGACACTTCTGTGACGAGCAGGCTCTGCAGCCAACAAATAGGCTGAGCTGATTTGCCTCCCTGCAACTAATCGAGCGATTTTTTTTGATAAAACCAACATTCATAAAACTGTCATATTGATCTGTTATCGGTGCAGCACTTTTATCCCAATGGGTTGCGAGCCGTTATGTTGAAACACCATAAATGGAAACTGTTTTTTGTCGGCATGGGCGCCAATGTGGCTTTGATCGCCAGCCTTGCCGTCGCCGATTTAAAAGTATTGGCCGAGATAAATTGGCTTGATGTACTCAGTGAGGGTGGAGCCGCGATGCTCGCGCTGGTATGGTTGGGATTGATTTTGCATAGTCGCCCCGCCGGACGCGTCACGCAATATTTAAGTTTGGGATTAAGCGGAATTTTTTTGGCAGGCTTTCAGGATCTACTTGATGAATTTATTCGTTTCCCTGAAGCGACTCGCTGGGATCATTGGATAGAATCGGGCTGTATGCCAATTGGCTTGGTGTTGCTCACACTCGGTATTTTCCACTGGCATAAAGAGCAACTCAGCATTAATGAACAGTTGCGCAAACGTGAACGATTGTTTCGCGAACACCGCAGCCTGGATTTCACTACCAATTTGAGCGGAGCCGATTATTTACGCAAGCAACTACTACAGGCGCTGCCTGAACATCGCCATTCAGAAAAATTGCTGGCGCTATTGTTTATTGATGTCGATAACTTTCGCGAAATCAATCGTCGCTACGGCCATCAACAGGGCGATCACTTATTGCAGTCACTGAGCGAATTGATCTTATTAAATATTCGCCGCGGGGATGTATTGTGCCGTTATGCGGGTGATAGGTTTGCCTTGATATTGCCCAATACCGGACGAGCAGTAGCAGAAAATCTTGCCAGCGAAATTGCTACTGCAGTGCAACATTTGGCCTACAAACCCCAGAATCAGGATGAAAGTTTATTTCATTCGGTTAGTATAGGTATTGCACTCTCCAGCAGTGATGCAACAACGACCGACTCGGTAGAAACATTGATTGAGCGCGCCAATCGGGCACTGCTGCACGCCAAAGAAAAACGTCGCACTACACTACAGTGTGCAGCGTGATGAACAGCATGCACAATACAGTCAATGAATCCGCTGGCGTTGTGGGTCATTACTATCACCCAGCACCCTACTTTGAAATTGATACGCCGTTTATTCCTGGCCATGAGTGGCCACTCGCGCTTATTGATATGGCGCTAAGCCGTGGTGTGGAAGAATATAAATTGTTGCGCGGCACCGGAATTTTTCGCGAAGACATCGCAAATAAAAATAGCCAACTAGCGCCGCAGCAGTGTTTCCAGCTGATCAACAATATGCAAAAGCAGATTCACAGCAATGAACTGGGCTTTTTATTAGGGCATGAATTTTTTTCTTCACCGGATAACCCTGCAATCGCAGCGCTCACCCAGGTCGCCAACTTACAGGCAGCAATCGATAGGTTAATTGAACACCAAACACAGCTTATGCCACTGCTCAATTTACGCGTATGTTATGAACACGATCGTCTGGTCATATACGGACAAGATGCCTGCGGAGCCGAGAAGGCTATGCCCTTTTTACTCGAAATGATGTTCACCGCATTCAGTTCACTGTCGCGCTGGCAGAATGGAGAAAATTTACCCTGGCAATTTTATTTTACCCACAGCAAACCCCATTACATTGAACAATATGAAGTTCATCTAAACAATCATGTGCAATTTTCCAGTCAAGCGAATGCCATGGCGATTGCGCGCGATTATTTACACCGCCCATGGAACAATCGTTGTGTATCAAGGATTACAGATGCTTTTGCAATTGCTAATGTGCCCTCACAATCAATGCCTTTGCAGCGGGGATTTTTAAGCGAGCTGTATCATTACCTGCATCATAATATCCAGCACAACCCTAACCTTGAGCAAACGGCCGATGCCTTTGGTATGAGCAGCGCCAGCCTCAAACGCAAACTGAAAAAACACCATAGCCATTTTCAGGAACAATACGATCTGGTGCGCAAAGATCTTGCGCTCTATTGGTTGCATCAAGCAGGCTGGAGTAAAGACCAAGTGGCACAGGCACTTCACTTCTACGACGTTGCCAATTTGCGCCGCGCATTTAAAAAATGGACCGGTGGCCTATCGGCCAGCCGCTAACCTGACAACCTATCGAAAACAACAAAACTCCTTCACGAATGGCAAATCCCGGCATTCGGTCTATGATCAAAAGTGGTAGTTGATATCCCCTCATGCCCTTGCATGATTGAGGGCAACAACAAACTCCCCTCTTAACGCTTACAAATCCTTTCAAAAAAGATCTTTACAATGACAGACCAAAAACAATGCCGCCCCACGGGCTGTGAAGAATGCACCAATGGCGAAGGTTTGGACTTTGAATTCACTATGGCTTTCCAACCCATAGTAAACGCGCGCACTCACAGCATATATGCGCATGAAGCACTCGTGCGTGGATTAAACAACGAAGGCGCCGGAACCATTTTTGCGCATGTAAATGACGCTAATCGCTATCGTTTTGACCAAGCCTGCCGCACTACAGCGATCAAGTTGGCCGCTGAATTGGGTATGCAATCGCTGCTCAGTATTAACTTTATGCCCAATGCAGTTTATCGCCCTGAATTGTGTATTCGCACCACGCTTGCGGCGGCTGAAAAATACGGTTTTCCTATCGAGCAAATTATTTTTGAAATCACGGAAAGTGAAAAAGTCGATGACCTTGCGCACCTGCGTAATATTGTTGACTACTATCGCCAACGCGGCTTTAAAACCGCCATTGATGATTTTGGTGCAGGCTATGCAGGTTTGAATCTGCTTGCTGAAATTCAAACCGATATTATGAAACTGGATATGGCCTTGCTGCGTGATATCGACAAACGCCGCTCAAGCCAAATTATCGTGCGCGGCATCATTCAAGTTTGTAACGAACTGGGAATGACGGTTGTAGCAGAAGGTATAGAGACATACGAAGAATTTGCCGCGTTGCAAGATATGGGCGTTGAATTGTTCCAGGGATATTATTTTGCTCGCCCCTCGTTTCAATCACTGGCAACAATAACGGAAGAATGCTTTTTGACAAGATAGTGTCCTAAAACAACAACAGCCAATGTCGATCACTTAGTTAGTGCTTGCGCGCTGAAAATACTGATTGGGTGTCACTCCAAAATTGCGTTTGAACATCGCCGAAAATGCGCTGGGGCTGGCGTAGCCGAGAAAACTGGCGATGCGTGCAATACTCTCGCCGCGCCCCAAACGGCAGAGCGCTTCGGCGAGTTGGACTTGCTGCACCCACTGGTGATATTTCAAACCAGTTTCTTTGGGAAACAACCGGATAAGCGTGCGCGTACTTGCGCCCGCCATAGCGGCGAGATCATCAATGGTGTGACTGACACCGGGTGAGTTCATCACAAATTGGCAAACCGTTTGTAAGCGTCGATCCTGAGGCCAGGGGATTTCTACCGCTTGGGTTGCAGCGCGATTAATCTCCATCAAAATTAACGCCACCAGATGTTCGCCGCGCCCCGGAATAGGATATTCCGCCGGCTCCTGCAGCAACCCCAAAATCAGTTCGCGCAGCAAACCCGAGACCGAAATTGCGCGGCACTCTGTGCCGAGCGAAAGCGGAATATCGGCGCTCACATAAAGCGTGCGCATTTGCAGGTCGCTCATCATAAATGAATGATGCTCAACGTTCGGCGGCACCCAGAGCGCGCGGTGCGATGGAATTGTCCACACACTATTCGGCGTTAACACCCGCATTACCCCTTCAACGGCATAGAGCAACTGCGCACGCGGATGGGTGTGCGGGGGAATTTCATCTCCATTTTTGTAATGCCCACCCCACGCCACAATCGGGCGCGGTACATGTTGCAACTCTTCCGGACTGCGAGGCAGAAGTTTACTCATAACGGCTCCAAATAAGCGTTGACCAAATTGTCACTTATTCGACAGTTTATGTCATATCTGCTTTTTTCGTTATTTTATACTGTGCGACTGCATTTACTGTTTACGCCCCGCCCCGGAGATACCCACAGCCATGAGCAAGATGGAACCCATTCCAAACCAAACTCTCACGCCCACCGAATTTGATCCCACCAAAACGATTTTGCCGGTCGTGGGAGCGGTGAGTTTTGTGCACTTGCTGAATGATTTAATCCAGGCAATTTTGCCCTCGATCTACCCCATGCTGAAAACCAATTACGAGTTGAGTTTTACGCAGATCGGGATGATCACCCTCGCCTTTCAAATGACCGCCTCACTCCTGCAACCAGGCATTGGGCTCTATACCGACAAACATCCCAAACCCTATTTATTGCCAACCGGAATGCTATTTACCTTGTGCGGATTAGTGATGCTGGCGCTGGCCGATAGTTTTACCTGGCTGTTAATTGCATCGGCCATGATTGGTTTGGGTTCATCAACATTCCACCCGGAAGCATCGCGCGTTGCGCGCATGGCATCGGGCGGGCGTTTTGGCTTCGCACAATCCTTTTTTCAGGTGGGTGGCAATGCTGGGTCTGCATTCGGGCCACTGTTGGCAGCGGCAATTATTCTTCCGCAAGGGCAAGGTGCGATTGGTTGGTTCACGCTCTTTGCGATTCTCGGTTTCAGCGTTTTATTTGGCGTAAGCCGCTGGACAATCCGTTCACGAGCTTCACTTAAAAGCGTCAAAAAACATCCACATTTTGCGCACTTAACTCGCAAGCAAGTTATAGGCGCACTCGTGGTATTAGCGCTGCTGGTATTCTCCAAATACATTTACATGGCCGCGTTTACCAACTACTACACCTTTTATTTGATCGAAAAATTTTCAACCTCAGTCGCCAATGCACAATTGTTTTTATTTTTGTTTCTCGCTGCCGTTGCAGTAGGGACATTTGCAGGTGGCCCGATTGGCGATAAGGTGGGGCGCAAAGCAGTAATCTGGATTTCCATTCTCGGCGCGGCGCCTTTCACCCTGCTATTCCCCTACTGCAATTTGTTTTGGACAGCAGTATTGTCGGTCGTGATTGGCTTGGTTTTATCCTCAGCATTTTCCGCCATTGTGGTGCTCGCACAGGAATTGGTGCCCAGTAAAATAGGTATGATTTCCGGTGTGTTTTTTGGATTGATGTTTGGGATTAGCGGTATAGCGGCGGCGGGATTGGGCGCGATTGCTGATGCGACTTCGATTGAAAATATGTTTAATTACTGCGCGTTTTTGCCATTGTTGGGAATCATCACTATTTTATTGCCTGCGATGAAACGGGATTAAATATTTTCGAAAAATATAACTGCCCGGGCTGGCTTGATTGGCCAACCCGCTGTATTCTAAATATAGGTTGCGATGAACAGGGACACGTTCAAAAGTGTTTGTAAACTTACCTCTGATTCAATCCAGATTTTTAAATTCTTTTTATTAAGGGCAGCTAACGGCTAATTGCGGACATTCTGCATCTGCTGTTCGTCGGTAACTCGGTCGCCTAAAGCTGTGATAAACGGATAATACTGTTAAGCCTGATTGTTTTTTGAAAATGCACCAAATAGATTTTCCACCTTTGACTGGGCCTCGCTTTTTTCACCAGACCCAAAGTACTCGTGAAACAGTATAAATTTATATGCTAATTGATTTACAGGGTCTAATTTTGTAGTTGCTGCCTCATGGTTAAGGTTGTGAGCGTTAAGGATCTCTATGTACGATAGAGCTTCATTACCCAATCCTAAATATTTATTGCACATGGAATAAAAGCACTCTAAAAGATCAATGTATAGATCTTGTGCGGCAAGAGGTACTTGCTGTACTGCGTTAAAAGAATGCAGTATTCGATAAATGATTATTGGCTCATGCCACGAACAGCTAATAACTTTTCTAAGTTGAAATAACAAATTCCTAAATTCTTCGGGTAAATAGATTGATAACGAAGACAAATTAGAAACTATTTTTTTGTCTTGTTCTAGCCTTATATCCTCAAAATCTTCAGGCAAACCTCCTTTGTTTATAATGTAGCTAATATAAGAGTTAAACATCATTTTATGCTCAGATAGTGAGGCGTTCATTCCTTCAAGCAAAGGCAGCACCCTTTCAAGCTTGATCTTCTCAAACTCTGCTTGTTTTAAAGCCAAGTCCTTTTGTAATTGAAGTGACAGACCAACTTCTTGCTTTTGCATTTCTAGTTTATTTTTAAACCAAGCTTCAACAAATGATTTGATGACAAATTTCCAAAGCAGATATGCAACAAGAACAAATGTTGCCCATTCACCCAAATGCAGATTCCTTATAATTTCTAACACGTTACCTCCTTATGCTTAACGAAACTGTAGAAAAACGC
>DLHJ01000010.1 GCA_002483145.1 Cellvibrio sp. UBA7671 | reverse complement strand
CGCCCTGGAATCACCACCACCACCATTGCTGGTTGATGCCGCTGGCATAGTACGGCCATTCAGGGTCACCATATTGTTGTCTGCGCCAAAGCCACGCACGGTTATTTGCGAACCTTCACCGTTTGAACGGCTGATGGATACACCAGTGATACGCTGCAGAGATTCAGCAAGGTTGGTGTCAGGGAATTTACCGATGTCTTCCGAGCTGATGGCATCAACAACACCGGCGGAATTGCGTTTGGTATCCATTGAGCGCTCTAACGACGCGCGAATACCGGTAACAGTTACTTCTTCAACCACATCACCTTGCGCATAAGCCAAACCACTAAAGCCACCTGCCACAACTGCAGAGGCAATTGCGGTAGTCAGCACTTTTTTCTTAAAGCTTGTTGTTTTGTACATGGAGCTCTCCTTTATTATCGACAGGAATTATGTTTTCCGGTACACACATGTTTGAACCGCTGCCTGGGCAGGCCTAGGTTCAAACATTTTCGCTTTCAGAATGAAGGCGAATTCTTTAGCGTTCTAATTATCTTTTTCTGGGCTTAACTCTAGAACGTATTTTCAAATATAAAAGTTATTGGCCATTTTTTTACATATAAACAGTGTAAAAAAGACTCTTTGGCAGATGAAGCCGCAAATGCTTCGCCCGAGTTGCGCACAAAACTACTACTATGTGACAGCGCTGTCAAATACTTGCAAGAGGTTTGGCATATAAATTTATGAGAGGGAAGTCACTGCGATCTTATAGTCAAAAAGACACAAAAATCATAGATATACGCTAGAGCTGCCAATCTACCGGCACCTTGTTGTTACGCTGCAGGTATTGGTTAGTAACAGAGAAGTGGCCACATCCAATAAACCCACGATGCGCAGAAAGAGGTGAAGGATGCGGAGCCCTGAGCACTAAATGCTTATGATCATCAATAAAGGTAGCTTTCTTCTGCGCATAACTGCCCCACAGGAGAAAAACGACACCCTGGCACTGGTCATTGACCAACTGAATGGCTTTATCAGTGAAGGTTTCCCAGCCTTGCCCTTGATGGGAGCCTGCCCTTGCCTGCTCTACCGTTAAAGTCGCATTAAGCAATAAAACTCCCTGATTAGCCCAAGCCTGAAGACAACCATGCTTAGGAATAGTAAACCCCAGATCACGGCGCAGCTCTTTGAACATGTTCTGCAGTGATGGCGGTGGCTGGATGCCCGGTTGCACTGAAAAACATAATCCATGGGCCTGACCTGGGCCGTGGTAGGGATCTTGCCCCAAAATCACAACCTTGACCTGATCTAGTGGTGTGGAGTTAAACGCGTTAAAGATATTTTTAGATTCGGGATATATTACTTTTCCCGATTGCTTTTGCTGCAATAAGAACTGCTTTAGCTGCTGCATGTACGGCTGATCAAACTCACCGGCAAGATGCACAAGCCAACTCGGATGAAGATCAATTTTCTTGTCACGTGCCGCCATTAATGTTCCACCGTTAATAAATAAAAAGCCCAGCTAAAGAGCTGGGCTTTTTACAAGAATTACAATAGAAAGTAAAACTTAGAGTTTTGCAGCATGCTCAGCCAGGTATTTGGCAACTCCCGCTGGAGATGCATCCATACCCGCATCACCTTCTTTCCAACCTGCTGGGCAAACTTCACCGTGTTGCTCGTGGAAAATCAAGGCGTCAACAGTGCGGATGGTATCATCGATATTACGGCCGATGGGTAGGTCGTTAACTATTTGTGAGCGCACCACACCGGCTTCATCGATAATGAAAGTACCACGGAAAGCAACACCATCAGCTGACTCCACATCGTAAGCTTTTGCAATTGAGTGGGTGATGTCAGCAACCAAAGTGTAACGAACCGGGCCAATGCCGCCTTCATTAACTGGAGTGTTACGCCATGCATTGTGGGTGAATTGTGAATCGATAGAAACACCAATCACTTCCACATTGCGCTTTTTGAATTCTTCTACACGGTGATCAAATGCCAACAGCTCTGATGGACACACAAACGTGAAATCCAATGGATAAAAGAACACGACTGCTTTTTTACCTTTGGTCGCTGTTGCAAAATTGTAACCGTCCACAATTTCACCGTTAGCCAATACAGCCGATGCGGTGAAATCCGGTGCTTTTTTACCTACTAATACGCCCATAACGATACTCCTGATGATTGATAGGTTAACTGGTGGAATAAATACCCGCGTTAGCGGCCATGAGTTTATTCAAATTGTATGAATAATTTATGGCCAGTTATTGATCGGCTGATATTTATCGATAGTGCGTCGCTATCATACACAGGGATCGAAGGGTGTCATATTGATTTTGTATATGGCGCCGCCAAAACTGAGGCTATGACGAAATTGCTGGCGCATTATTCATCAACCAATGACTGAGTTATAAGTGCGAATCTAAACTCCTGTCAAACGAGATAATTTCCCATAATTTATTGACACAAATTCTCATTAGCATTAGAGTTTATTTGTAGGTGATTTGATCGCATCCAAAGTAACAATCCGGGAAAGCTCTATGTACGTCTGTATTTGCAAAGGTATTACTGATCGTCAAATAAAAGCGGCTATAGATGATGGCGCAAGCTCGCTTGGACAATTACGTAAAACCTTAGGCGTTGCCAGCCAATGCGGTAAATGTTCGGTAATGACACGCGAAATACTCGATGAAGCATTAAACGACACCCCAATTATTAATGGCTTGCCGCAGTTTTATGCGGTTGCCTAAACCGTTGCATGAAATTAAACAGAATCTAAATCATTACCATTTTTAGTATATTTTCCTTCCCCATCAAATACTTAGCAAGCTCTTACGCTTGACATAGCCGCCTTCGGCGACCAGACTCTCCTCTTGTTTTTATCGCATCATTAAGGAGAACTCTATGAAAGGCGATCCGAAAGTCATAGCCGTATTAAACAAAGTTCTGGGGAATGAACTGGTTGCCATTAACCAATATTTCCTGCACTCGCGCATGTACAAAGATTGGGGCTTCAAAGAACTAGCCGACCATGAGTACCATGAATCAATTGATGAAATGAAACATGCCGATGCCTTAGTTGAGCGCATCTTGTTTCTGGAGGGCCTCCCCAACTTACAAGACCTGGGTAAATTACATATCGGGGAAGATACACTGGAAATGCTCAAGTCCGATTTAAAACTTGAAATGAAAGCGATTCCCGATTTACGCGACGGCATTATAGTCTGTGAAAGTGTACGCGATTTTGTCAGTCGCGATTTACTGAAAAGTATTCTTGAATCCGAAGAGGAGCATGTGGATTGGCTGGAGACGCAACTATCGTTGATCGATAAGGTCGGTATCCAAAATTACTTGCAAACTAAAATGGCTTCCTCATCGTAAATAATTTTGTATCAAGAAAAAAAGGAGCTGTGTGCTCCTTTTTTTACCCATAATTTAATATGACTTTTTCATTGCACCAGCAGGCAAAATTACATATTGATCCAACCATTGAGCGCGCGCAATTTAAACACTGCATTACCGTGTTTTAGAATCACACCATCTACAAAAATCTCCTGCACAATAAACTGCCCCGTACCAATAATATTGCCCACCCCCGAAGTCTGATTATTGATCACTACGCTGCTAACACCGTTGGCAAGATAGTTATGCCGCGCGTAAGAAATCGTGGGAATCTGCTGCCGCATATTCCAAGGCAACGCGTTAAAATCAGGAATATTTTTGATGCTATCAAAAGTGCGTGGCGGTGCCTGCTCCTGAATTGAAGCAGTTGCAACGGCAGCATCACCTGTAGGATTAAAAGGATCGACAATCGTTTCCGAGGCAGCCGTCGTGGCCGCTTCCGCTGCATAAAGTTCATTGACACCTGCATCAGTTGCCGCAGCGAGCTCGGTATCTTTTGCAGCATAGAGTTGATTAACATCTGCATTCGGAGTGGCAACTTCAGGGGTCGTTTCTACAACAGGAATTGCAGTTGCGGAAAATGCAGTAGCTGGTTCACCAGACGGTGCTGCTTGAACAACAACAGGATTGGGGGATACGACCGCAGGGGATTGTTGCGCAGGAGCAGAATTTGTTGCCGCTAATTGTACTACCGACTCCTGGCGCAGCAGTACAACCAGCGTAATAATAATCGCCATTAACGCTAGAACCACACCTATTGCCCACCACAAGGTTCGATGCGTATTTGGGGCAGTATTTAACTCCTGCGGGCGATGAAGGGTATTGAGATCCGGCACTGCGTTTTGATTTTTACGCTCGTGCTCTGCGCGATTCAGGGCATCTAATATTAATGACATACCACTACAGCCCTTCCGTCTTTATCGGAGCAAGTAATTTTTGCTCATCCAATTCTACAAGAGGTTTGTCCAACCCCAACACTTCGTTTAACCGGCGCAAGGTCTGCGCATTGATAACACCGTCAGGAAGAATATTGTGTGTCGATTGAAAAAGTTCTACACGCTTTTGTAACCGCTCGGTAAAAAATTGGCGCGTCAGCGGTGCAGGTTGTTGATCGAGTTTGGCAAACTGCTCAGCAACCCATGTCACCAGATCGCTTTTATCACCCATCTGCAAACTATTTTCAAAACCCTTTGGCCGCGACCAAACATACAACAGGTCACCATTCCACACATTGGCAACTTCACTCCATGGCACAATTTTTTGCACTCCATTTGCCATCAGCAGTGCATGGTTTTCACTCAAACCAACCATCAGGGCGTAGACCCATTTTTTATCCGGAGTCGCGAGCGTTATCAATCCAGGGCGATTAATATCTTTCAATTCATCCCAAGAAGTAATGTGGATTTTTTCGCACACATATCCCGCATCAGTCACGACTAGACACGGATTTTTTTTATCACCTGCAGCAATTCCCACATGGCTAAACAATGCCAATTGCGCTGCAACTAAATCCCGGGTCGCCATAGCAACTACTGCGGGTATTGGCGATGATTTTGGCTGGCTGCGCAATTCACTCAGTGAACCGGAAGCCAACTCCCGCGCTGCACTTGATTGAGCAACCGCAGACGAGGCTACACTGCTCGCTGTCTGCGCCACCGCAGGTGCAACTGGCAAGGGCGCCTCGTCCGGCACCAGAAACCAAACCGCCACCATAATACCGATCACCACCACCACAAATAGCGCATGCCATGAGGTGCGTGTAGTCGCCAGTTTTTCTTCTTCCAGCGTTGTAGTACCTGCAACTTCTTTCACCGCTGCTGCAAAAATCTGCTTATCAATGTGGTGATGATTTTGCGCATAGGCTCCCAACAATAATCGCTCGCTGATCACATTAATCAAACGCGGAACACCTCCGCTAAATGCGTGAATTCTTTTGACCATCGCATCACTAAATGGCCGCTGATGATCAGGCAGCCCCGCAATTTTTAACCTGTGGGCAATATAGGCTTTGGTTTCGGGCAGGCTCAAGGCCTCAAGATGGAAACGTGCGGTGATCCGCTGGGATAATTGCCGCAGCGCCGGGCGCGCCAATAATCTTTTTAACTCTGGCTGGCCAACCAACATAATCTGCAATAATTTTTCAGTGGTCGTTTCAAGATTGGTCAGCAACCGGATTTGCTCCAGCACTGGCACTTTTAATAATTGTGCTTCATCAATTAGCAAAACCGTTTTGCGCCCTTTGCGATGGTTGTCCAATAGGAATTGGTTGAGTGCATCGGTCAGGTTTTTTACCGTCAATTCATCAGCGATGTAACCTACACCCAACTCATCACAAATTGTCGAGAGCAACTCGGGCGCGCTGCCCATGGGGTTAAGGATGATCGCCATATCGGTATTGGGTGGCAATTGCTCCAACAAGCAGCGGATGATGGTCGTCTTACCCGTACCTACCTCGCCTGTGAGCATCACAAAACCACCGTTCTGGATACCATATAAAAGATGCGCCAAGGCCTCCCGATGCTGGTCACTCATAAAGAGGTAGCGCGGGTTCACGGCGATGGAAAAGGCGGGTTCTTTGAGCCCGAAAAAATCGTGATACATAGGCCTATAAATACAAAGTTATTATGAGTGCGCATTAGAGCGGAGCTGAATCATAGCAGGCCTAAGATTCGGCTGTTACCTTCTTGTTCCCTTAAAACCCTTTGAAAGTGGACAGCAGAAACAAAAACAGCCCCCCAAACCGCGATTAGGTCACTGCTCGATTGCCCGAAAAGCACCAAATTGATACCATTGCCGCCTTTTTAAGCAGGCACCCTCCAGCCTCATCCCTCTCCCTTCTTTATTGTTTGATTTCCTTACACAGAGAGTTTCTATGTCAGTTGATTTTCGTTCAGCTTCCCTGTCCTTATTGGCCAATCAGGATGAGTTTGTAAATCGTCATATCGGCCCGGACGCCCAACAAACTGCCGCTATGCTGGCAACCCTGGGCGTCCGCTCAGTCAAGGACCTGATCGACAAAACCGTACCGGACAATATCCGCCTGAAAAACGAACTGAATCTGGGCAATGCCGTCAGCGAAGCTGATGCCTTAGCGCAATTGAAGGCTATCGCCAGCAAAAACAAGATCTTCAAAAATTACATCGGCATGGGCTATCACGATACACACGTGCCGCTGGTCGTGCTGCGCAACGTCCTGGAAAACCCCGGTTGGTATACCGCTTACACCCCCTACCAGCCAGAAATTGCCCAAGGTCGTTTAGAGGCATTGCTTAATTATCAGCAAATGATCATCGACCTGACCGGCATGGAAATGGCCAACGCCTCGGTTTTGGACGAAGGTACCGCCGCCGCCGAAGCCATGGCGATGTGCAAACGCCAAAACAAAAAAAGCCGCTCGGACGTGTTTTTTGTGGATGCCGACACCCACCCACAAACCATCGCTGTAGTTAAAACCCGCGCCGAACATTTTGGCTTTGAAGTATTTGTTGCCAAGGCAGATGAACTGGCCAATGGCGACTACTTCGGTGCCCTTCTCTCCTACCCCGGCTCCAGCGGTCAGGTGCGCGATTTAACCGCATTGATTGAAACCGCTCACAACAACAATGCATTGGTGACGGTGGCATCGGATTTGATGGCACTAATGCTGCTCAAATCACCCGGCGTCATGGGTGCTGACGTCGTCGTCGGCACCAGCCAACGCTTCGGTGTACCTATGGGCTTTGGCGGTCCACACGCCGGTTTCTTCGCTTTCCGTGACGCTTACAAGCGCTCCGCTCCCGGTCGCATTATTGGTGTATCTATTGATACACGCGGTAAACAAGCACTGCGTATGGCGATGCAAACCCGCGAGCAACACATCCGCCGCGAAAAGGCCAATTCCAATATTTGTACCTCACAAGTATTGCTCGCAGTAATGAGCGTGTTCTACGCGATTTACCACGGCCCCGACGGATTGAAACGTATCGCTAACCGCATCCATCGTTTAACCGCGATTGCCGCTGCGGCATTAAAAGCCAAAGGTTTCGGCATTACCAACAACCAGTTCTTCGACACTATTACTGTCAATGTTGGCGACAATCAAAAAGCGATTTATCAAGCCGCATTAAATGCAGAAATTAATTTACGTTTGGTGGGCAGCGATTCCTTGGGTATCAGCCTGAATGAAACGACTTCTGCTGCTGACGTGGAAGCTTTACTCGCTGTGTTTGGCGTAACCGGAATTGAACTGACGTCATTCGACGAACAAGTGCTCGCAGGAAAAAATATCACCGCCAACAACGCAATCCCAGCTGATTTGTTGCGCAGCGATGCGGTATTGTCGCATCCGATATTCAACACCTATCACAGCGAAACTGAAATGCTGCGCTATTTAAAGCGTCTGGAATCAAGAGATATCGCGCTCAATAACGCGATGATTCCACTCGGCTCTTGCACCATGAAATTAAATGCAACTGCTGAGATGATTCCCGTCACCTGGCCAGAATTTGGCAAACTGCATCCGTTCGCACCCATCGATCAAGCCGAAGGTTACAAAGCATTATTTGAAGAACTGCAAGAAATGCTCAAAGCCTGTACCGGCTACGATGCTATCAGCCTGCAACCCAACGCCGGTTCACAAGGCGAATACGCAGGCCTCGTGGCGATCAAAAAATATTTTGAAAGCAAAGGCGAAACCCAACGCGATATTTGCTTGATCCCCGCATCAGCGCACGGTACCAATCCCGCATCAGCGCAAATGGTAAGTTACAAAGTAGTAGTGGTCGCCTGCGATAACAAAGGCAATGTCGATCTTGCGGACCTCGCTGAGAAAATCGCCACTTACAATAATCAAATTGCCTGCATCATGGTGACCTACCCATCTACGCACGGCGTGTTTGAAGAAGGCATCACGCAACTCTGCGATATGATCCATGCTATCGGCGGCCAGGTATATATCGACGGTGCCAACATGAACGCACTTGTAGGCGTTGCTGCGCCAGGAAAATTCGGCGGCGACGTATCGCATTTGAATTTGCATAAAACTTTCTGTATCCCACACGGCGGTGGCGGCCCAGGCATGGGGCCAATTGGCGTTGGCAAACATTTGGAACCCTTCCTTGCCGCGCACCCGGTACAAGCGGTTCCAGGCACTGATGTCAGCAACGGTACTATCTCTGCCGCACCTTGGGGCTCTGCCAGTATTCTGCCTATCAGTTGGATGTACATCAAAATGATGGGCGCGGTTGGTATGCGCCAGGCCACTGAATTCGCGATGCTCAATGCAAACTATGTAGCGAAAAAATTGGAAGCTGCTTATCCGATTTTGTACAAAGGCACCAACGGTTTCGTTGCGCACGAATGCTTATTGGATTTGCGTCCATTAAAAGAAGCCAGTGGCATCAGCGAAGAAGATATCGCCAAACGTTTAATGGATTTCGGCTTCCACGCACCGACAATGTCATTTCCCGTCGCGGGCACATTGATGATCGAGCCAACTGAATCTGAATCCAAAATCGAATTGGATAAATTCATTGAAGCCATGCTGATAATCCGCAACGAAATCGAGCAAGTGATCAACGGTGAAATTGCCGCAGAAGCCAGCGCATTGCATAATGCACCGCACACACAAGATGATGTACTGGAAGAAAATTGGACACGCGCTTACTCGCGCGAAGTGGCAGGTCGCCCAGCGCCTTGGTTGAAAAACCACAAGGTATGGCCAACGGTAAACCGTATCGATAATGTGTATGGGGACCGGAATTTGGTGTGCTCATGCCCGAGTATTGCAAGTTACATTGAGTAGTTTTTGTGAATGTAAGGTGTAAGGGCGCGATTTATTGCGCCCTTTTTTATAGCAGCCTTCTTATTTACAGCGCCCTTTTATTTACTTTGCCAGCTCACGCTTAATAACGTATCCATTTTTTTCAAATGCGCAATTAACGGCAATGAAGGCAGGCTGAGCACAGAAAAATACTGCTCAGCCATTGGGGCTATGCCGCAATTTACCGGCAATTGCAGTCGCTGTTCGATTATAAAATACATTCGCGGCAGAAAAATAAACTGCAACCACTGTGGAAAGGTCATGGTGTCTATCGCAAAGGGTTGCTCGCTCATCAAGGCTTCGTCAGAAATCATTTCATCATCCCAGAGCTGCAATTCACGCAGCTCTTTTTCGATATCAATTAAGACTTCAGCAATGGCGATGTGGATATTGTTCATATTGTTATTTATGGATGATATGGGTAAACGGCGGCAGCGAATTTAATATCGCCTTGCCGTAACGCTTGGTAATAATCCGGCGATCCAGCAAACTGATTTTCCCCGTATCGGTTTCAGTGCGCAGCAAACGGCCACAGGCTTGGATTAATTTCAGCGACGCGTCGGGCACCGTAATTTCCATAAAGGCATTGCCGCCACGCGCCTCAATCCATTCCGATAGCGCCGCTTCAATCGGGTCATCCGGCACGGCAAATGGCAATTTGGCAATAATCACGTGCGTGCAATATTTGCCGGGCAAATCCACACCCTCCGCAAAGCTTGCCAAACCAAACAACACACTGCCCTGCCCGTCATCAATCCGCTTCTTGTGTTGCACCAACATTTCCTGCTTGGAATTATCGCCCTGCAATAAAATAATTTCGCGCAATTCTTCCGGCATATCTTCAAATACATCGAGCATTTGTTTGCGCGATGAAAATAGCACCAGCGTGCCCGCATTCGGATCAATTAAATTCGGCAGGTCGTCGATAATCGCCAAGGTATGCACGTCAGCATTGGTGGCTTCAACAGTCGCCGCAGGAATTTCCAGCGTTGCCTGCTGAAAATTAAATGGGCTGGGTACTACTTTATAATTTGCATCATTAGGGGTGCCAGCGCGCATCTGGAAACGATAAAAATTTCCCAGAGCCGTTAAGGTTGCCGAGGTAATTACCACACCGCATGCTTTTTCCCACAAACTGTATTCGAGCGTTTTTGCCGCGAGAATGGGGCTGGAGCAGACTTCCAGATCCATATTGCCGCTGCTATCCACCGGTGTTAGCCAGCGAGCCTTAGGAACAGATGAAGGTGTATCTGGCGTGGCGAAACTTGCCCATAAATCGCGATTGGCATCAGCACGCGCCTGCCAGGCACCAAGTATCGGATAGTGATTTTCCAAATCAATTTTGGGCACAGGGCAATGCGCATCTTCCATTGCCTCATTTAATTCGTCGCACATTTTTTTGAGCAGCTCGCTCAAGCGATCAAAGCCTTTGTATAACTCTACACAGGGAATTAATAAATCCTGGGGTACGACACCATTGTTAAAACGATAATGGGATTGGCGATCATCAAACGCGATAGACTGCGCGAGCTGTTCAAATACTGGATAAAGCTGGTCGAGACGCTGCTTGCAATCGATCAATGCGGCAGGTAGTTGCTCACCGTAGCGATCCACATTACCAGCACCACTGATAACACCGAGCATAGCACCGAGGGATTTGTTGCACTGATCCAACCACTTGCTGGTAGAGATCATGCGGCTGTGGTGCGCAAAGTGATTGAGTGCTTTTTGTGGAAGATGGTGACCTTCATCGAAGACATAAATGGTATCTTCCGGTGCGGGCAAAATCGCACCGCCACCGAGCGCCAAATCGGCAAGCACCAAATCGTGATTGGTGACAATACAATCGACGGAATGCATAGAATCGCGCGCTTTAAAAAAACTGCACGCCGATACATTTGAACAGCGGCGCCCCGTGCACTGGCGATGATCAGTGGTAATAATCTGCCATTCGTTTTGTTCCAGCGCTTGCGGCCAGGTGTCGCGTTCACCTGTCCATTTATTGCCTGCCAACGCATCCATCATCGACTGATACAGTTTAATGCCCTGTGCTGATACGCTCGGAAATTCGTCCTCATAAAGCGCACGCGTGGGATTAATACCGCTTTCATATTCAGCAATAACATTGTCAAGTTTACTCAAACACAGATAGCGTCCGCGGCCTTTGGCCAGCGTAAACGAAAATGACAAGCCGCTATTGCGATGCAATTCGGGTAAATCTTTATTAACAATTTGCTCTTGTAGTGCAACAGTTGCCGTAGAGACGACCAGTTTTTTTCCCAAGGCTTTCGCCATGACAATAGCGGGCAACAAATAGGCGATGGTTTTACCTGTGCCCGTCCCCGCTTCTACAACACAGATATGCCCGCCAGTACGCAGGCCGCCCGCACCCTCAACAATTTCACGGTGATTTTCGTCATCCAATTCGATACTGCCAAGGGTTTTGGCAATTTCGGCAATCATCAATTTTTGGCCGTAGCGGGATTTTAAGCCCTTGTTTTCCAAAAACTGGCTATAAGCACCTTGAATTTGTTTTTTGAGCGCATCAGTCAGCATTAGCGATTTTACTCACCACAGAGTTGGCATAAATTGCCAATGCGATATTTCGCTGATCTCCAGGAATGGCTTTCATACGTACATCAAATTCCATTTTTTCTGTAATAACTTGCGCAGGATCATAGGGAATATTGTTTGCACCGTAATTTACGGCAGGGACTTTTCCATGAAGCATCTCATACGCAATACAATTAGTCGCATGCAGTACATAGTTGCCGAGGATCTGATGATCCAGCGCAGCTACCAATTCATCGGCATCCGCGTAATTGCCATCGAGCACATCACCAAAGGCTAAATGCACATTGCCTTTATTGCCGGCAATGCCCATTGCAATACTTTTGACATCTTCGTGCTCTTCTTTTTGGTAACTGCCTTCGGTGCGCTGCAAATAAAGTTCGCGCGCCTTGGCGGCATCACAGGGGTCCAGCTCATAGGATATAGAGACCGGGACTATGCGCAATTTTCTAATGTAATCAGCCAGCTCTTCGGTTTTCGGTTTGTTAAGCGCAATCATGCCCAACACTGCAGAATTGGTTTTGTCGCAACCGTCTTTGGCGCGGCCTTCACGCTGTGCAATCCAGATGCTGGAGTGCTCATTGCAAATCGAATGGTAGATGTAGCTCGACAAATATTTAGCCGCTTTTAATTTTTCACGCGGTGCTTTAGCGGAGCGATTGACGATAAAACTTTTGTTCAAGCGCATCAAATCTGACACAAACGGTTTGGTCAGCAAATTGTCGCCAATCGCAATGCGCAGAGTATTGCAATCGTTGTGATATAAAACCCAATTCACAAATGCAGGGTCCATAGCGATATCGCGATGATTGCTAATAAATAAATAGGACGTGTGTTTGTCGAGTTTTTCCAAACCGGAAACGGTGAGCGATTTGACGCGGGTATTGATCATGCCCGCCATGTATTTTTCAACCACACCTTGAAAACCTTTGACATCATTGATGCCCGCCAATTGTTGCGCAAGTTTCATGCGCACCAGCGGTTTTAGTAGCCATCCCAACCAGCCATGGAGCCCCGGAAACTTAAGGCGAGTTACCGCATCGGTTAATTCCGGATCAGCCAGCATGCGATCGATTGTTGGACGGACTTCATCGTCGCGGTAAGGACGGATATCATCAAATTCATTCATAGCGGGAGGTCATCACTCGAAGGTCAAACATAGACGTTAAGTCTGGCACAAAACTGCAGGCAGGTTTGTCGACTTGAAATGGCGCTACAGGCTTGGCTTATACCGCCAACCCAGCGAAAATAGGCGCACAAAATACCGAAAAGAGCCGCAAAATGCCACCAAAACCGCTTTTATCCGCCCCCGACACACTCTGCCCCTGCGGCACTCAAAAACCCTTGCGCGACTGCTGTTTGCCCTTTATCAATGGCTCCAACAACCCCCTCACTGCTGAGCAACTGATGCGCTCGCGCTACAGCGCCCACGCGCTATTGGCAATTGATTACTTGTGGGACACATGGAGCCCCGAACAGCGGCTGCGTTCCAGTAAGGACGATATCCTCGCCTGGGCTGAAAGTTGCGATTGGCTGGGTCTGCAAATTCTTGGGACCCAACAAGGCGGCACAAATGATGATACTGGCATAGTGGAATTTATTGCCTTATTCCGTCAGCAAGGGAAAATGCATCAACACCACGAAGTGTCACAATTCAAAAAGATCTTGGGTAAATGGCTTTATGTAGACCACCAGACATAAAGCCGACTCGCATCGTAAGGAACTGTGATACAACCACCGATATGGACAAAAATTCGCCATTCGTCTCGCTATCCATTCGACTCATCGACATTCGCTGCTTACACTGCGCGGCAGGTCATAAACTACAAAAGTAATAAAAACGACTACACTCATTTTGTCTCCCTGAATACAGCGCCTTTTAAGCAAGACTATGAAAATTCTTCTGGTTGAAGATAGTGCCACTCTCCGCTTTGCCATGCGCAATTATATTATTGATGCAGGCCACGAACCTTTGATTGCCCGCAGCGGTGAAGAAGCCCTGCAACTGCTTGAAAATACGCCAGTTGATATGATCATCATGGATGTAGAAATGCCGGGCTTGAACGGTTTTGAAACCACACGCTTGATTCGCGAATGGCTCGCCGGTCACTGGATTCCTATTATTTTTGTCACCGGCTTAAATGAAGATGAAAATTATCGCGAAGGAATTGAAGCTGGTGGCGACGATTATTTAATCAAGCCTGTAAGTTTTATGATCATCAAGGCGAAAATTCGCGCAATGGAACGTATTGCCGAAATGCGCGACCAGCTCAACCAACTCAACGCTGAATTGGAGGCGTTGAGCCAACTCGATAGCCTCACCCAAATTTATAATCGCCGCACATTTAATGAATTGGCGCAGCAGCAGTGGGCGCTGGCCAAACGCCACCAACAACCCATTAGCGCGTTGATGATTGACGTCGATCATTTCAAATTATTCAACGATCACTACGGCCACCCTGCTGGTGATGCCTGTTTGAAAAAAGTAACTCACGCGATAAAAAGTTGTTTGCACCGCAGCTCGGATATTTTAGGGCGCTACGGCGGTGAAGAATTTATTGTGCTATTGCCCGAGACCGATGCCAAAGGTGCTATGCGCGTTGCACAGGCAATTAGCGAGGCCTTGGAAAATATCCAGATCCGCCATGACGTTTCGCCCTCCAGCACCTATGTAACAGCCAGCATCGGTGGCGCTACCTGTTTGCGGACTACCGGCCATGATTTGGAAGAATTAATTAAAAATGCCGACCGTGCGCTCTACAAAGCAAAACGTGCGGGGCGCAACCGCAGTTGGATTGATGAAGTTGCCACCCACAAGACGTTATTGTTGGCCGATACCGACCAGGAATTGCTGCGTCACTTTAGCGCGCACCTGCAACCACATTTCAATTTATTGACAGCTGAATCGCAAAAAGAATGTTTGGAGCTAGCGGTAGATTTGCACCCGGATTTAATTTTACTCGGCACCAATATCGCCAACACTGAAGCGGGAATGGAGTTATGCAAAATACTGGCCCGCACACCCAAAACGGCAGCTATTTCAATCGCGTTGGTCAGCAGCTCGTCCAATAGCAGCGATGTGGAAATCGGCAAAAAACTCGGCATAGCTAACAGTTTTGATAAAAGCCTGAGCGCTCCTGCACTGTTAAATAAAATTATCCAGGTTATTCACTGACTAATTTTCCATTCCGTTTTTAAAAAATATTCCCTGATATAAAAAAATCCGCTTGTGTCGCCACAAGCGGATTTTTTATTGAAGACAAATAAACTTGCTTAACAATCAATTCGAACGCAATCAATTCGAGCGCAATGAATTATACCAATTCACCTCGCGCGAAAATTTATCTACCTGATCCGCCACATCCAACACCAGCGCAAATAACGCCATGCGCACTAATACGCCGTTATCGGTTTGGCGGAAAATCGCGAGGTTGGGGTTTGCATTCAAATCGTTATCCAACTCATTGGCATCGGCGCGCGAATCGCGCGGCAGTGGATGCATAATCACTGTATTAGGTTCGCAGTATTGGGTGTAGATCGATTGGTTCAAGCGGAAGCGTCCGCGATATTGGTCGGCCTCTTCCTTGCTCGCAAAGCGCTCCTCCTGAATACGGGTGGAGTATGCGATATCGATATTGCTAATGCTGGAGTGCAATTCATCAGTAACCGTGACATGGTGGCCTGCCGCGCGCAGATCTTCCACAATGTATTCCGGCATCGCCAATTCTTTGGGCGATACCAGGGTCACGCTGATATTGCTAAACACACACAGGAGTTTGCACAGTGAATGTACCGTGCGGCCGTGTTTTAAATCGCCAATCATGGCGATACGCAAATTATCAATTGTGCGATTTTTGGAGCGCAATTCTTTGCGGATGGTGTACAAATCCAACAGCGCCTGGGTCGGATGTTCGTTGGCACCATCGCCGCCATTAATGACGGGAACGCGGCTGCCTTCAGCAAATTCTGCCACCGATCCCGCCTGCGGATGGCGCATACAAATCACATCGCTATAACCCGAGAGCACGCGCGCGGTATCAAACAGGGATTCACCTTTGGTGAGCGACGAACTTTCAAACCCGGTGGTCTCACGCACATTGCCGCCCAACAGGTTAAATGCCGAACCAAAACTCACCCGCGTACGCGTGCTCGGTTCAAAAAACATATTGCCCAGGATCGCCCCCTCCAATACCCGCGTCACCTTGCGGCGCAGGGCGTAAGGTTCCATGGCATCAGCCACGTCAAAAATGCGCTGGATATCAGCACGTTCAAATTGTTTGATGGAGAGAATATGCGCGCCGGTAAAGTTCACAAGAATTCCTTAGCGGAGACCGCTGGCCAGGAAAGGCAATAGCCTGAAAGAGTACGAGGTAAAACGGGCGCCATTTTAGCGGCAGTGCGGCTGGGATACCAACGCCATCGGAGAAAAACTTAATGCCAATCCAACAACATCAATAACCAGCCAAATAGCCAACTCAATGGACAGGAATCAAACTGACCAGCGCGGTATCGGCGCGACGCTCTTTGGTGGGTAGAGAAGGCGCGAGCCGCTCCAATGCTGCCTGCGCAGTAGCGCGATAGGTCGTTAACTTCCCCCCCATAACGGATAGCACACGCGGCTGGGCTTCATTATCCACGGCAAACATCACCTCGCGCGGGCGCGCAAACGCATTTTTATCGCTCTTGGGCAGCACACGCAGGCCAGCAAAGGTTTCAATCGCACCTGACACAGGAAGAGCAAGTTGTGGGAAATAATGGCGGAGGGTTGCGAGGAGATAGTCACGCTCGTCCGGTGAACAAACTGCCCGCTCTGGCGCACCGGTAAATACCCGTTCAGTAGTACCCACCAGCAAACGCCCCTCCCATGGCAGAACAAAGACGGCGCGCTTATCCTGCGGCGCCTCCAGGTAAAAATACTGGTCCAACACTGGCGGCAGCAATAAATGACTGCCCTGTACCAGTTCGATTGATGGCGATACCAATGCGGGCTTGATGCGCGCCAACACCTCACCCGCCCAAGGACCCGCGCAATTGACCAATACCCGGCAGCTGATTGACTCATGGCCGGTGGCAGTTTCTATTTCGACTTTACAGCACTGGCCATTGCGCTCAGCGCCGACAAACCGCGCAGGCATCAACAAATCAGCCCCTAATACCACAGCCGATTGCAAGACTGAACGGGTCAGCGCGGCATCATCTGTCTGGGCTTCGTAATAGCGGAATACGGCTTTGAGATTATCCTGGCGCAACCCCGCCAAGGTTTTCCATTCGTCTCTACCCAATTGGGTAAACAGCGACTCTTTATGCAAACCTGCGAGCAAAGCATAAAGACTAAGCCCGGTGCGGATCGTCAATCCCGAGCGGGTTGAATCCTGATAGACAGGAATATGCAAAGGGCGCAACTTCACCAGCTCCGGTGCCAAACGCAACAACAACGCCCGCTCGCGCAAACTCTCGCGCACCAGCCCGAATTGCGCCGTCTCCAAATAGCGCAAACCACCGTGAATTAATTTGGACGATTTACTCGATGTACCTGCTGCCGGCGCCGTTTGCTCCACCACCAAAACCGAATAGCCAGCAGCGGCTGCCGCCTGTGCAACACCAGCCCCCTGAATCCCCGCCCCAATGACGACAATGTCATATTTCATTCTTGTTATTCCGCATGAAAGACAGGGGAAGTATAGGACAGGAATGTAAAAATGTTCGACGGGTCAGGTTGTTGTTTTTACCCACGCAACGCCGCCTCAATTCTGGCAACATCGATTTTTTTCATTTGCATCATTGCATTAAAAACACGTTTGGCGACCGCCGGGTCCGGATCAGCTATACCTTGGCTGAGCACCACCGGCGTAATCTGCCATGACAACCCCCACTTATCCTTGCACCATCCACACTCGCTCTCTACGCCCCCGTTATCGACAATCGCGTTCCAATAGCGATCGGTTTCAGCCTGGTCAGCCGTTGCGACTTGAAAAGAAAACGCCTCACTGTGCTTGAAAGTATCGCCACCATTAAGACCCAGGCATGGGATTCCCATTACCGTAAATTCCACCGTTAATACATCGCCTTGTTTTCCCGAGGGATAATCACCCGGTGCACGAAGTACCGCACCGACGGAAGAATCAGGAAATGTTTCGGCGTAAAACCGCGCTGCATCTTCAGCGTCATCAACATACCAACGACAAATTCTATTTTTTACGTGCGTAGTCATATCAATTCTCCGTTATGAAACTTTAATGCTCGCCACAGCGAACCCTATAACAACCTCGATTAATGAACCGTGCGGTAAATCACCCAGACATTCTACTACTGGCGAACCCAATAACTTTGTGCAGAATCAAACGGCAAAAGTAGGCGCGCTAGATTACAATCCCCGTTCGAAACTTACAGATGTCTCACACGGGCAGATATTCTTTACGTTTCAATATCCCTGCATTTTGCTACACAACATCCGGTGGAAAATTTGGTCAAGCGTTCGGGAGACATCGCAGTCGTAAAACGTTATCTGCCCTGGTTAGTAGCGATCGCACTGTTCATGGAACATTTGAACGCGACCATCCTCAACACCGCCGTGCCGGCCATCGCCGCCAGTTTTTCTGTCACCCCCCTGAGCCTTAAAGCGGTTGTAAGCTGTTATGTGCTAAGCCTCGCGGTGGGAATTCCGGTGAGCGGCTGGATGGCCGACCGCTTCGGCACCCGGCGTGTATTTGCAGCAGCCGTTGGTATATTCACCCTCGCATCCATTCTCTGCAGCTTGTCGCAGAATGTACCCATGCTGGTTGCTGCACGAATTTTACAAGGCATAGGCGCCGCGATGATGTTACCCGTCGGCAGGCTCGCCATAGTGCGCACTTTTCCGAAATCCGAATTATTAGCCGCGATGAATTTTGTGATCATTCCCGCGCTAATTGGCCCCCTGCTCGGCCCCACCATTGGCGGACTCATTGTGCATTGGTTGCCGTGGCAAATTATTTTTTTAGTTAATGTGCCAGTGGGTGTGATTGCGCTCTGGTTGATTCACCGCCATATGCCGGATTACCGCGCCGATAATCCACCGCCTCTGGATATTATTGGCTGTGTGTTATTCGGTTGCGGAATTGCATTGCTGTCGTGGGTGCTGGAAATTTTCGGCGAACATTATTTGAATGCAACACTGACCGGTATTTTAGTCGCATTATCCTTCGCGCTATTGGCAGCTTATGGCTGGCATGCGCGCCAACATCTGCATCCACTGCTGCAACTTTCATTATTTAAAACCAGAACATTTCGCGTTGCCGTAGCAGGCGGATTTATCACTCGACTTGGATTAGGTGGCATGCCATTTTTATTGCCGCTGCTATATCAAGTCGGGTTGGGATACCCCGCATGGCAATCCGGTTTATTGCTAATGCCCGCCGCAGCGGCAGCAATGTTTATGAAAGTGATTTCGATCCGCCTGCTAAAACAATTCGGTTACCGCTCAGTGTTAATTATCAACACACTCTTGATCGGCATCACCATTATGTTATTCGCCACTGTCGATAGTGAGACTGCGCTTGGCTGGATAGTCGCAATCAGCCTCGCTCAAGGTTTGTTTAATTCGCTGCAATATTCCAGCATGAATTCCATGGCCTATGCCGACATGTCATCCGAACAAGCCAGCATGGCCGCCACCATCGCCAGTTCATTACAACAATTATCCGTCAGCTTCGGGCTGGCATTCGCATCCATTATTGCAGCTTTATATCTCGGCGATTTACCGCAATCAAACAGCGCCGCCGTTACCAGCGCATTGCACCACGCATTCATCACGCTTGGCTGCCTGACAATTATTTCATCGCTGTCGTTCTGGTCGCTGCATAAAGATGATGGTGACAATATTAGTCGCGGTGTAGGCCCGGCTGATCGGGTGACTTAAAAACGATATTCAATTTCGCGATTAAATATCAAACATAGGGGCGCCGCTTGCTGCGCTCCTATATTTATTCGTGCAGGGTGTTGGTGGTTTGCCGAAGTTTTTATTGAAATGCAGGAGTTTTGTGAGAAGAGGATTGGGTAGGTTTTTTTGAGGGCGGTCGGGAGACCGCCTTCGGCCAATACCAGACGTTCGAGCCTTTCGGATAAATGAAGCAAAAATTCCCGAAAGCGGACTTTAGGCCATTATGAAAACAAGATAGACGCATAAAATAGACCAGAAAAATTCAACAGCCTTTACGTGCGCAGAGAGTAAGTTTTTTATTTATTGGGATATCAATCAACAGAGACACTTGGGATTAATAAGCTAATGCAGAAGGCGAGGACAAGCTCCGAATTGGGAACTTTTGCAATTAAAAATGCACCTAGGCAATCTCTGCCTAGGTGCATCTCAAAAGGTCAACCTGGCTGCCAAGTTGCAGCCAATACTGGTTGTAATTGGTCTTTAATTTCTTGGGACAAGACAGCCCCAACTCCGACCGGCGGTGCAAATGCAGCCATTGCATTTACAAGCTGATCAACCTTGCTATTCAATAGCGTTGCAGAATCCACCTCGATTTTATCGAGTCGATATAATGCACCCGAATACCAATTACTGACATTTACTTTATCGGTTGAACTAACCCTACTAATGACTAGGTCATTACCAGTGCGAGTAAACCATAAGTCTTCGACCGACGCATTGCTAAAGTGCGCAATATCTATACTCGAAGTATTGCTGTCGTAATTGCTAATCCTGTCTTGGCCAAATACACCACCGAAAATATAGGTGTCACTACCAGCATCACCACTGAGCGTATCGTTGCCTTCACCACCGTCCAGTTGATCCAGACCATCTCCACCACTCAGATTGTCGTGACCCAATCCACCCAACAAGATGTCATTGCCACCATAACCATTGAGGTTGTCATTGCCGCCCAGACCATCGATCAGATTGGTCTGATCTGTACCATAAAGCGCGGTATTGTTGGCATCCGTGGCTCCCATTACAGCTACGGTGTAACTGTTGAGCAATGTATCCAACACCATGACTTCTCCAGCAATTTCCACTTCTTCTACTTTGTAAATGTTGCCAGAGAAATAGCTGCTAATGGTGAGCTGATCGGCGTTGCCAATGCTCATTACTAGACTATCGCCACTGCGGGCAAAGCTGATGTTGTCACGGGTAATTCCCGCACCAAACACCACGCGGTCTTTTATACCTGCCGTTGGATCGTAGTCGCTAACAGTGTCCTGACCATCACCCAAGTTGAAGAGATAGGTATCAGCGCCATAATTACCATTCAAGCTATCTTTGCCCAGACCGCCTTTCAGGATGTCGCTACCGGCACCCCCGTCCAAAGTATCATCACCCAGACCACCTTCCAGAACATCATTACCCACTTCACCGTTGAGGGCATCGTTACCGTCACCGCCATCCAACTGATCATTATCAGCACCACCGTAAAGCAAGTCATTACCCAAGCCACCCAGCAGGGTGTCATCTCCACCATGACCGATGAGGTAGTCAATACCACCCAAACCATTGATCAAGTTTTTCTGATCAGTGCCATTAAGTGTATTATTTGCATCTGTTGCTCCTAGCACACCCACGGTGTAGCCATTGAGCAAGGAGTCCAACACAACGACTTCTCCTGCAATTTCCACTTCTTCTACTTTGTAAATGTTGTTAGAGAAATAGCTGCTAATGGTGATCTGATCGGCATTACCAATGCTCATTACTAGACTGTCGCCACTGCGGGCAAAGCTGATGTTGTCACGGGTAATTCCAGCACCAAACACTACTCGATCGTTAATACCTGCCGTTGGATCATAGTTGCTAATAGTGTCCTGACCATCGCCGAGGCTGAACAAGTAGGTATCAGCGCCTAGGCCACCGTCGAGACTATCTTTACCCAAATCACCTTTCAGGATGTCGCTACCCGCACCGCCATTCAAACTGTCGTCGCCAGAACCACCACCCAGAACATCGTTACCGGCCTCTCCAAGTAGAGTATCAGTACCGTCACCTCCGTCCAGTTGGTCATTGTCGTTACCACCATTGAGGAAATCATTACCTAATCCGCCCAGTAGAGTGTCATCACCACCATAACCGTGAAGGTTATCATTGCCCCCCAAACCATCAATCAGGTTCTTCTCTTCAGTTCCATTGAGAGCCGAGTTATTGGCATCTGTTGCTCCCAACACACCTACGGCATAGCTGTTGATTAAGGTATCCAGCACCACCACTTCGCCGGCGATCTCTACCTCTTCAACTTTGGAGGAGTTACCGGAGTAATGATTGATGAAGGTGATTTGGTCACCGGTATTACCAATGACCATCACTAAAGAATTGACATTACGGGAAAAGCTTATGTTGTCACGGGTAATACCTGCTCCTAGCACTATGCGGTCCCTGATGTTGGCTGTCGTGTCGTAATCACTAATGGTGTCCTGGCCATCTCCTAGGTTAAACACGTATGTATCTGCACCATCGCCACCTTCGAGACTATCTTTACCCAAGCTACCATTCAGAATGTCATTACCGTTTTCACCTTTGAGCGTGTCATCACCTTCACCACCCTCCAATTGATCAACACCATCACCTCCGGCGAGCAAGTCATCACCTGAACCACCCAATAAGGTGTCGTCGCCACCAGCACCGTAGAGGTAATCATTACCACCCAGTCCATTGATCAGGTTCTTCTGACCTGTACCATTAAGTGAGTTATTTGCATCCGTTGCTCCCAGCACACCTACGGTATAGCCGTTGAGCAAGCTGTCCAATACCAAGACCTCTCCAGCTATCTCTACCTCTTCTACTTTGTGGTTATTAGTTAAGTAGTAGCTGTTAATAGTTATTTGGTCATCGGCATTTCCGATTAGTATCACCAGATTATTACCGCTACGAGCAAAACTAATGTTGTCACGAGTGATTCCCTCGCCAAGCACAACACGGTCTTTGATATTTGCAGTCACATCAACATCAAAGATAGTATCTTGTCCATCGCCCAGATTGAATAAATAGCTATCGGTACCAGTTCCACCAACGAGGTCATCATTACCAATACCACCAGACAAGGTGTCATCGCCTGAGCCACTGTTAATATAGTCATCTCGAGAATCACCATAAAGAAAGTCATTGCCCGCTGTGCTTGATATGACATGAGATTTTATAAAGTCAAAGTTCCACTCTGCACCACTTTCAAACCGTACTTTGGTAATCGTGTCTGGTGCTAAATTATTCCCAGAGAAATAATTTGGTATGGAAACAGATTCACCTGTAGATACAATAATTAGCCGCAACTCACTACTGTAACGCATCAATTTGATTTCGGAAGGATCAATTCCTTCTTTGAACACGAGAACATCTTCCCTGCTGACAGTCGCGTCGCTGTTGTTGATCACATCACGTCCATCACCTTTTGTGAAAAAATAAAGATCATCGCCTTTGCTACCTGACAACGTATCATTACCCGAGCCACCACGTAGACTGTCATTCCCCACACCGCCATTAAGGCTATCATTACCGAGATCGCCCAGTAGCAAATCATCTCCGGTACCGCCGTAAAGAGTATCTGCACCCGCCTCTCCGTTTAAAGTATCACTACCAGCATAGCCTTGTATTTCATCATCACCGATGCCACCCGAAAGGGTATCTGTTGCTTCGTAACCTAAGATGACATCATTTTCATTGGTTGGCACAGTGAGCAACTGTCTGACAACCGCAGGGGTCCACACAGTACCGTCAGCAAAACGTATTTCATCAAGCTTATGAGTTCCTTCAGCATCTAAACCCTCTTCATTTTTGGTAAAATATTGCGCAATCCTTACACTATCTCCGGTGTCATTAATAATAAGTATGAGGTCATCACCTACGCTATCTACATCGGGGACATAAACCAAATTCGAATTGAGACTTTGACCATTTGCCTCATGGTTATCGCCGTAGGTATCATTGCGATATATAGTGATATCCGATGGCAAAACACCTCCGAGAAATTGAAGAACATCGGTCCGTTCACCGGGCTGAGAACGTATATGGACAATCACGTCCTGCCCATAACCACGGTTGAATAAATAGGTTTTACTGCCGTTAGGGTCATCCGTAGGAGCCCCGAGATAACTCGTATCATTCCCTGAACCAGCGTCGATTACATCATTGCCTGACCCAATTAAAAAAGTGTCATCACCATCTCCGCCAATCAGCAAATCATCTCCAGCACCATCGTAGAGTGTGTCATTGCCCGCACCACCATCTAACGTATCATTCCCCTCTTCGGTTAGGCCGATATAGCCGGTAGCGAACGCATCGGCGGGAGAGAACTCAATCTGAGAACCTAAAATATCGTTACCAATTCCGCCTTTGAGGTGATCATTGCCCAAGCCACCATGTATTTCATCATTCCCATCCAGTCCACTAACTACATCATCCAAATCACCGCCATAAAGAAAATCATTGCCCAAGGTTCCCAAACCCGACATAGACTTTAACTCATCTTCTAACCACACACTTCCGTCAGCAAAACGCACTTCTTCTATCTGAGAAATGCCGCCAGGATAAAATTGATTGAAAATCGTTAGTTGATCATCTGTTCCCGATATAGCGAGAATAAGTTGGTATTTGCCCGATCCAGCATCAAGCGGCCGACGTTTAACCTCTACATCCCCTGGTGCAATATCCGCAGCAAAAATCACTACGTCTTTATCACCTAAAAAATCAGACTCGAAAATTGAGTCTTGGCCATAACCTCGACCAAAAATATAGGTATCCTCCCCCTTTCCGCCCATCAACATGTCTGCGTTTGCGCCGCCATCAAGCGTATCATCATCATCACCTCCATGCAGATGGTCAGTTCCTGCACCACCGAATAGCTGATCATTACCGGCCCAACCAGTTAATTCATCATTGCCTCGCTCTCCAAATATTTGATCACTGCCGTCATCACCGCGCACGTAATCATCGCCATCTCCTGCGTAAATTGAATCATCTCCCTGCGCACCACGAATCTCATCTTTAAAGACTCCTCCCACCAAGATTTCTGGATTGCTTGTGCCTAGAATGGTCGTGCGGGTAACTGACGAGGGAGGTTTCTGGTTGGCAATTTCAGCCTGTAAGGCTGTAAGAGAATATTCAACACCCGCTATCTCAACGACAAATGTGCCGTAAAGTAAAACACGATCATGAGCGCTGTAACTAAAGTCCCAATAGCTACCCGCTCCGCTTAAGTCCATTGACAGGATAGACACGCCGGAAAGAACAACACGATTCACGCCTTCCGAATCGTGAATCGTCGAATTAAATTCCCAATCATCACCATAATTGAAATAATAAACGTCATTGCCTGCGCCTCCACGCAGTGCATCACGTCCCGTACCTCCGGTTAATACATCATCACCGGCTCCACCATCGAGCTCATCATTGCCAACCCCACCATCAAGAGAATCGTTACCGCCACCGCCCAACAGAGTGTCACCACCACTCAACCCTAATAAGATGTTGGCAGCGTCATTACCCTTTAACAGGTTCGCTTCGCTATTTCCTTGTCCATCTATCGCGAGACTCCCTGTTAATGTTAAATCCTCAACTGCATCACTCAATTTAAAACTTACACTACTTTGAACGATGTCATGACCACCAAAGTTAGCTTCAACAACAACGTCTGCAACATCATCAACAATGTAGCGATCATCACCTAAGCCGCCCTCAAGTTTATCAGCACCGAGACCACCATCTAGCACATCACTTCCACCCATGCCTTGTAGGGTGTCGTTCCCCGCCATGCCATACAGAGCGTCGTCACCATCAGCTCCGATTAAAACATTATCACCTGCTAAAACTTCATTTGCCTCGTCATCTATTGCGCCGCCTGTAGAACCGTCTAACGCTAAAATACGACTCTCAATATCGATCTGGCGCCAACGTTGACCATTAGCAAATTCAATATAATCAATTTTATTATCTGAAATTGTTGAATAATAATTTTTAAGCGTGATGCTATCGATGGAGATATTGGTGAGTTTCTCTGTTTGGCGGCCATAATTTTTAAGTGTGTTGCTATCGCGGGAGGTGCTGTTAAATTTTGCAGCATTTCGAAAAGTCTTGTTGAGCATGATGCTATCGTTGGCGGCAATATTAATAACAATATCGTCACCACTACGATGTACAGATACATCTGACTCATTAATACCTAAACCTAAACGCAATACATCTTGCGTTATAGCACTATCGACGGCCGCATTATTGATACTATCGTTACCATCACCTCTGTCAAATACATAAGTATCAGAGCCTTGGCCGCCACTGATTACATCATCACCGCCATGACCGGCAATTTCCTCATTGCTATCATTTCCTTCTAGAAGGTCTACTTGATCAGTTCCCGCAATAAAAGTAGGCACACTATTCCCTGGAGCATTCGGGTTTCCATTGGTATCCTCATTTAACTCAGCCAATACATTAAATAAATCCGTCAATGTATATTGCACACCGCCGACTCGCACAAAAAATTGTCCATTAAGCTGCAAGTGATCGTTGGCAGAATAACTAAGCAACCAACCACTTCCATTTCGCTTAAGATCCATATCGCCAAGCGCAGCGTCATTCAGTGCCACAAGGTTAGAAGCACTACTGTCGGTTACTTCACTCGTCAAGCCGGCGTCATCACCAACAGAGAATCTATAAGTGTCGAAGCCTATGCCTCCATTCATTGTGTCACGCCCTTTTCCACCAATTAACGTGTCGTCACCGCCTCCACCATAAAGTGAATCGTTTCCGCTTCCACCGTCAATCCAATCATCTCCTTCTAAAGAAGAAGGCATCGACACAAAATCATCACCATAAACAACATCATCGCCGTCACCGGCATAGATCACATCCGCCCCTGTTTGCCCGGCAACCCAGTCATTCTGATTACCCGCAAAAATAGTATCGTTACCACCATTTTCTACACGCCGCTGAGTAAGGCTGCGATCACGCTTCACCGCTGGAGTGAAAACAAAATCTTTTCCCGATGTATCAATAGTGAAATCAAATGCGTTATGCAGTTTGCGATTGAGCGTCTCTGCAACTTCCGCATCAATTAACGGATTATAGTTGCTGTCTAAATTATGCAGCGCACCATAAGCGCGAGAATTGTTGTTGACACTCGGTGCGTCTAGGGCCAAAAAACTGTAATCGCCATCGCCTAAAATAATATCGTCACCGTCACCGCCAACAATATAATCTTTATCAGCACCGCCATTTAGCATATCCCTACGCTTGGAACCAAAAATTTCATCGTCACCCTCACCACCCAGTAACCAGTCGCCTTGCTTCAGCAACTCTGCACCAAGAATTGGTTCACCACTACCAGCCACATCAGTGCCATTTTCACCATAAATTTTGTCATTCCCTACACCACCGTTAAGCAGATCGTTACCCTCCCCACCAAACAACATATCTTTTTCTTGATCTGCTAGCGCGATACCATTTACTAATATGGCATTACCATTTTCATCACGAGCCGTACCTGTTGAGCCACCCAGAACGTAATCATTCCCCGAGTCACCATATACTGTGTCATTACCTAAGCCGGCATTAGCAACATCATAGCCCTCACCCAGCTTTATGTTGTCATCGCCATTATTGGCGTTCACCAAATCACGCCCTTTACCGGTATCAATCACATCGCTAACAGCACTGCCATGGACTTCGTCGTAACGACCATTTGCAATAGTATCCAACTCAAGGCGAATTGGAGTAGGAGCCGTCGCACTTGAAAACTCCAACCCAAGAACGTTGGGCTGTAAGGGTACATTTTTAATCAATATAGTCCCTTCAGATGTGCGATCCGTAACCAATAAATCTCGCTGATCGCTACCTGCATCCGAAATCAACTGATACCTAAAACGCCCATCAGTAGATTCCCAATAGCTAGCATCACTGGATTGGGTATTATCATCCGTTATGCTGACACCGCCCTTTAAAATGACACCGTCAATTACAATATTTCCATTTCCATCATTATCCCAAACAACATCATTTCCGAAGTTTGATTCAAAGACATAGGTGTCGTATCCTTTGTCATCAAACAGTAGGTCATTTCCTTGCCCTCCACTTTGTACATCTCCCCCAGTACCACCAAATAAAATATCGTCACCATCTTCGCCATACAAATAGTCATCGCCACCTGACGCATCTAATATGTTATTTTTATCATTGCCATATAACTTATCTTTATCTTGCGAGCCAGAAACCTCTTGATCGTCCGAAATGTCCGCGTATGGATTTACATAAACATACAGATATTCGGGACGCTGAGCTTGTGTTGATACAACAGATGTTTCTACAAGTCTTTCTAGGTTTTCTGGTGAGTTATCTCGCAAAACTTCTTCATGTATATCAACCAACATTCTGTCAAACCACTCATCTGTAAAGCCAAATAGAGTGCCCTTGTGGGAGTTACCAAGTGAATCTATAACCTCATAAGTAAAAGGCCTTAAACCGGGTTCAGGTTCAGAATTAGGTTCAGAATCAAAATCAGGAAATTCAAATGTACTGGGGTCAACCGTTGGGTGGGTCTTCACCATATTAGGTGCACCAGCTACACCGCCAATTGCAACTTCAAAATGCAAATGCGGCCCAGTAGCATCCCCTGTTTTTCCTGTAAGCCCCACTGTCTGACCCGCCTTAACGTCATTGGGGTCATCAAATGAGGGTTTTTCTTTTAGATGCGCGTACCAGGTATGGACTATTTGTCCATTAATCAAATGCTCTAAAATCACCAAATTCCCATATCCATAGAAATCTGCATTCCACACGACTTTGCCCGCTGCAGCTGCCGGAATCGGTGTACCAATTGGGGCAGACCAATCATCGCCTCTATGTGGTTTAATTACTTTTTTAATTGGGTGAAATCTTTTTGGATCCCATGGGCTCTCGCGTGTAAATTCAGGTCCTGGATTGTATGTACTAGGCATTCGATAACTCCCTTAGAAGATTAATTTAATCACAAGTAATGTTTGTTCTTTTGTCATCCGAGCTAGATTTTTCCACTACCGGCTTATCTAATTTTTCATCAGGTGGATATACCAAATGAAAACCATTAACAAATAATTTACCAACCTTAACCTTTACACTTTCTACATCCTCATCAATTTCAATATCAACAACAGGAAAACGATTTGGAATAGTAATTTTTAATACCTTCATTCCGTAGTAATACTCTTCAACATCATATACGACATAGTCATCATCAATGTATGACGGGGTTTTTCCTATAAAAAATGGATGGATGGATCTTTTCAAATTTTTATCATAATAGAGATCAAACCCAGAGCATGTTTTCATACCCTCCAACATAACCTCGAATTCTGACAATTCATTATTATTTGTAGTCGCAGAATCTTTTGAATCGACCTCAGAAAAAGCAAATACAGAGAAAATCAAAAACATAAAAACAAAAACCACTTTAGACATAAAACCTCCAACTAAACATTTAGTTAAATTTCAAACCTCTATTAAAACCAACTCAATCAATCAACTCGCGCACCCACAACTCCTGTTTTGGCAAGCATATCGTTTTTAATTCATACTGTCGTACAATAAACCCTCTCGCTATTTCACCTAATCGCTGCCTCTCTTTTGGATTTCTTAATAAATAACTCACTTGCTGTGCAATTGCATTTACATCAAAAAAATCCACCAACAAACCCGTTTCATTATGCTTAATCACTTCCCGCACCGGCGCCGTATCACTCGCCACAATCGCACAACCGACACTCATTGCCTCCAGCAAACTCCAACTCAACACAAAGGGGTAAGTCAGGTACACATGCACGGTGGACAATTGTAAT
>DLHJ01000003.1 GCA_002483145.1 Cellvibrio sp. UBA7671 | reverse complement strand
ACGCGTTTTTCTACAGTTTCGTTGCCCCACGAAAAATCACTGTAAATGCTGTCTTGCCTGCTTGGGTTGACACAACCATGTTGCGCAATGAAATTGCGCTGAATGCAGAAAAAATTGGGGTTGATCCAGAGCAAATGCTGCGCAATGCCAAAAAGAAAATTCCACTTAAGCGCCTAACTAAAAGCGAGGATGTTGCAAACCTGATTCTATTTTTGGCCTCAAATGAGGCGAGCAGTATTACCGCTCAAAGCTTTACTATCGATGGTGGTTTTACATGTGGTGTTTAAGAGCGTTAGTCGCATGTATTACAAGTTTGTCGTTATCGATAAATGCGCAAGAGATCGAGTGGGATGCTGCTGTCGGGCTAAATCTCGCTGCACATATCGACGGTGCAGAACCAGACTTCAGTGAGCAGGGCGGTGACTTTATCCTCAAGTTTACGCAGGATACTGCTCAGTACTCTCTCACGGGCGAGGGGCGTGCACGTTGGAATGATGCTTACAACAGTAGCGAATACAGCGAGTCAGCGCGCGATGCCTATGAGTGGAGTGCCGATTGGCGAGAGCTCTACATCGCAAAAGACATTCGTGATTGGAATATCAGCTTCGGTTTACAACAAGTAGTCTGGGGTAAGGCCGATAACCTGCGTGTAGTCGATCTGGTAAACCCGCTGGATTACCGCGATTTTGTCTTGCCGGATTTAAATGATTATCGCAAACCGGTTTTGATGTTGAAGGGCGAATATTATTTGGCTGATTGGTCTCTGCAAACACTATATATCCCGTTTTTTGAACCTAACGATTTTGCTAAGCCGGGAAGCGAATACGAATACACAACGCTTGATCCTGCACTGCTTCAAATGTTTACCCTGCTACAAGAGGACCAACCCGGCCGCAGTTTTAATAATGGTGAGTTCGGGATGCAGCTCGCACGCAGTTTTTCCGGAATTGATCTCAATTTTTTTGCGTTGTATGGCTGGGATGATAATCCCGTGTATCGACAAATGTATGCGTTAGATGATGAGAGCAACATTATCGCCAATTTGCAGCCTGAATATCATCGTCAAACAATGCTTGGTGCTGCATCGGCATACGCACTGGGAAACGGTTTTGTATTGCGCTCGGAAGTGGCAGTAATTCCTGACAGCTTTTATATGCTTGGAATTCTTGATGCAGCGGGTGGGCTGATCGAACAGACAACCGTTAATGCGTTAGTGGGAATTGATTATAGCTGGCGCGATTGGTTGTTTTCCGCTCAGGCTAATGATCGTTACATTGATAACTGGAACTCAGAGCTTAGTGTCGTGGAACATCAACCATTGGTCACTTTCTCAGCCACTGGTCAATCCTTTTCCGGCCGTTTGGATTCGCGTATTGCAATCGCACGCTTTATTGAAGAGAGCAATGAACAGCTATTGCAAATAAGAACTACCTGGCGCCCCGACGATCGTTGGGCCTACTCGCTCGGCGCAGATTGGTTTAGCGGTGTTGTCGGCGGCGTATTTGGCCAATTTGAAAGCAAAGACCGTGTCTGGCTAAAAGTGCAGCGCAATTTTTAATTTAATTATTTTTTTTCATATCGTGTGACTCACAAAGGAGATGGTAATGTTTTCCCGAAAATTAGTTGGCATCGGCGTGTTACTGATTATTTCATCAGTTGCGCATACTGCTGAATTAACCGCTGATGACATATTAAGTAAGGTACGTAACCGCGCTGATGGCGCCGACAACTACGCCAAAGCCAGCTTGGTATTAAAAGAAAAAAATGGGTCAGCACGTACACGCAATCTGTTATTCCTGCAAAAAGATTACGGTAAAGATGACAAGCTCACCTTGAGTTTCACTGAGCCTGCCGATGTTAAAGGTGTGGTTTTGCAAAGTATTAATTACGACGAAGCCGCTGCCAGGGAAGACGATCAATGGATGTATTTGCCCGCCTTTCGCCAAGTGCGCCGTATTGCCGCTACTGATAAACGTGGATCTTTTATGGGTAGCCAATTTTCCTATATCGATTTGGATAAATTACGCATCACGGATTACCAACAAAAAATCCTTGGTGAAGAAACCATAAATGAACGCGCCAGTTATCTGATTGAACGAATTCCTGCATCGCTGGAGGTGATTAACCGCACTGGTTACCACAAAATTCATGTGTGGGTCGATAAAGAATCGTTTGTAGTGATAAAGCAAGTGTATTTCGATGCGAAAGGAATTCCATTTAAAGAATTTCAGGCGAAAAAAATGGAAATTATTCAAAACATCTGGACGGTGACCCACAGTGAAATGCGTGATTTGGTAAATAACCGCGCATCAGATCTTATTTTTAGTGATGTAAGTTATGACGTAGGTTTGGATGACGTCTTGTTCCAACAAAATATTATGAAGACAGGAGTGAAAAGTGGAAACCTACCTAAAATTCGTTGATCGCTGGGCTAAGGCGATTTTATTAATACTGTTTTCAATAACAGTGTTTTTTGCTGCTCAGTTAGGTAATTTAACCAATGACAGCAACCCTTATTTATTGCCAGAGACACATCCTGCACGAAAATCTATTCTGGATATGCAGCAAGAATTTAGCGGTACGTTTGATGCCGCCATGATTGTGATTCACAACGAGCAGGATATTTTTAATCGTATCACCTTGGATGCGGTTTACGAGCTGACCCAGTCATCGCGCAAGCTGATGCTTGCCACCCAAGGCGATGCTGATTATCTCAGTGCACTGGCTGGCAAGTATGGTGAGGCCAATCCCGAATTTAAAAAATTGGCTACTGACATCCTTAAAGATGGTTTTGCACAAAGTGATTTTTTTGCTGCAGATCAACTAATGGCGCTGAGTAAAACCCTGCCTTTGTCGCACGCTGAAAAAGCATTTGTTAATTATTTGCCACGTCGGTTGAACCCGATTAAAGAGATGGCAGGCTTGGCAGCGTCGGACAATATTATTACCCAGGATGGTACGCTTAAAATTTTCAAAAGTCTGCACAACAAAATCGTTCCTGCCGAGCAAATCAAACAGGAAGTGATGGGCAATGAGCTAATGCTCAACAGCGTGTATTCTGCTGATAATAAATCCACCATGATCACGGTTGAATTATTTGTTAAACAAGATGATGCCGACGGCCAGGTGCGCGCTTATGAAGCAATTAAGCATTTGGTCGATGACTATCGCGCTCGTCACCCTGAATTTAAGGATGATGTTTACATTGCAGGCGTACCTATTTTTATTGCGGAGCAAAAAAAGTTAACCGATAACGATTTGGCGACTTTGCTCCCAATGGTCTTGCTCATCGTCGGGGGCATTCTGGTCGTTTTTTTTCGCAGGCCAATGGGATTTGTACTGCCTATGCTAAATGTGGTGATGTGTACAATCTGGACTCTGGGCATGATGAGTTTATTTCGTGTACCTATGGATTTAGTCACCAGCGCGTTGCCCGTGTTCCTGATTACTATTTGCGGTGCTGATGCTATTCATATGATGAATGAATACTACACCCAACATAATTCTGGCCTGACCCCGAAAGAAGCTGTTAAGAAATCCCTGCGAGCTATGTTCTCACCGATTGTATTAACCACTGTTACCACGGTTGCCGGGTTCGTATTTTCTACATCGACTAATATCTCCAGTATTCAATCGTTCGGCATTTTTATGGCGGTAGGTTTATTTTCCGCCCAAATAATTTCCTTATTGTTGATTCCTGCCTGGTTAAATCTCACTAAAGCAAAAAGCAAAATTGGTTCATCCAAAGCATCCGGACGGGAACGTCTGGGTTCGGCACTTGAGGCGTTTTTCGGTAGTTTGATCAAACACCGTAAGGCATCACTGCTTACCTTTACGTTATTTATGCTTGGATTGGGCTTCATGGCGACCAAAATTGTGGTTGAAGATGCTGGGTCGGATTATTTCTCTGCGACGAATGAATTCCGGAAATCCGATGAGTTTGTCAATTCGCACATAGCCGGTACAAGCCCTGGCTGGGTGGAGATTGCCGGTAGCGAGCCAAACGCAATATTGAATACGGACACGGTAGCCTTTATTGATAAGTTGGATAAATTTTTATTGACTCAGGAAAATGTTACTTACACCTATTCGATTGCAACTTATATCAAGCGCATGAACCTTGCATTGCATGATATGAATCCGGAATTTAATCGCTTGCCTAATCGTACCGAAACAGTGACTTCGATAGATCCTGAGACCAATCAGGAAATTAGTGAGACAATTCACGGTGATGATTTGGTATCGCAATTAGTTCTGCTTTATGAAAATGGCGGTGGTAGCGATCTAAATAACGTACTGACGCGCGATTTTTCCAAGGCTGCAGTTTTATTTACTATGAATACGACGCGTGCTACTGAATATCAAACCTTGTTGAATAATCTGGATGCGTGGCTTGCGCAGAACAAACCGGCAAATGTGAACGTTCAAGTGGCGGGTACGCCGGTGATATGGACAGGCGTGTTACACGAAATTATTAAAGGCCAGTTCACTAGTTTTGTGTTAGCTTTCAGCTCGATCTGTGTGGTGCTTATGCTGTGGATGCGCTCGCCTAAACTGGGTCTGCTTACGGCATTACCACTGGCAGCTACTATGGTTAGCTATTATGGCATCATGGCAATTCTAGGAATTGAGTTGAATATTGGCACTGCGCTGATTTCATTTATTGTGGTTGGTATTGTGGATTATTCCGTGCATTACTTGCATCGGGTGAAAGACCATTTGGCAACGACAAATGCCAGTATTGATGAATCCCTTTTGTATGCAATTCGCCACTCAGGATCGTCAATTGTTTTTAACGTTGCGTTGTTCTCCTTAGGCTTCCTCACTTTATTGTTATCGCAATTCAAACCTATTGCTTATTTGGGTGGCTTGGTCGCACTGGCGCTTACTATCAGTGGTTTTATGTCTATTTTTCTTATCTCAATGTTGGCTCCCTGGTTTATGCGCAAGGAAAAACCACCGCTATCCAATCCAACTTTTGAAGCGGGTAATGTCAACGCAGGTGAGTATTCATGAAAAAAAATATTGTGGTGATTGTTGGCCATCCAGATTCAAACAGTTACTGCGCTTCATTAGCCGAATATTACGTAAAAGCCGCCACAGAAGAGGGGCACGACGTAAGACTGTTTAAGTTGGGAGATGCCAATTTTGATCCAATACTCCACCACGGACATAACCAGCGGCAGGAGTTGGAACCGGATCTGGTGACTATACGTGAAGCAATACTCTGGGCTTCGCACTTGGTATTTGTTTATCCCATTTGGTGGGGGTCTATACCAGCCCTGTTAAAAGGTTTTTTTGATAGAACATTTTTGCCGGGATACGCGTTTAGTTATCGCAAGAATTCTGTGTGGTGGGACAGATTGTTAGCAGGAAGAAGTGCCCATTTGATTGTCACTATGGACACGCCGCCTTGGTACTACCGCTGGATCTACAAAATGCCAGGGCACAATCAGATGAAAATTACCATTCTTGAATGGTGTGGCATCAAGCCAATAAAAATCAGTTCTTTCGGACCTCTGCGCGGATCAAGCCCGGAGCAACGCGAGAAGTGGACGCAAGCGGTGATTAAGCACGCAAGGAAAGTGTAATCACTTAAATTTAATTTTTTATAATCAATAGCCAAGGCAGGGTTTTGACATGCGCATCTCCAAAAAAGTTAAGGCTGTATTTAATGCAGCAGTAGTTCCCGTTTTATTATCAGTTTTTGCTCCATTTAATGTTGCTTCGGCAAATTCATCGTTTGTTGCATTTGAAAGCGGACAAGTACGGCCATTGGCTATGTCTGCTGATAAGTCCCTCGTTTTCGCAGTGAATACTCCAGACAACCGTTTGGAAATTTTGCGTGTAGAGGATGATCGCTTGACTCTACTTCATTCGGTTCCAGTAGGTATGGAGCCGGTCGCTGTGGCTGTGCGCAACAAGAAAGAGGTTTGGGTAGTGAATCATCTATCCGACAGTATCAGTATTGTGAGCCTTGATGATCATAGTCCGCGTGTAGTAAAAACCTTATTGGTTGGCGATGAACCGCGCGATTTGGTCTTTGCCGGGAAAAATAAAAGCCGTGCGTTTATCACCACCGCACACAGAGGACAAAACTCTCCGATTGATCCGCAGTTGAAAACGGCCGGTATTGGTCGTGCAGACGTTTGGGTATTTGATGCTAATGACACGGGTAACGGTATTGGCGGTAAGCCACTGACTATTTTAAATTTGTTCGGTGATACACCGCGTGCTCTTGCTGTTAATAAAGATGGCTCACGTGTTTATGCCGCGGTATTTAATTCGGGCAACCAGACGACGGTGCTGCAAGGCGATCTTCCCAATGGTGGGTTGGCAAAACCTTCACCTCACATGACTACCGCGGGTGAGCCAGCGGTGCCAACAGGCTTAATCGTAAAATTTAACGGTCAAGATTGGCTTGATGCAGGCAATCCATTAACGGGGGAGGCTCCAAAAAAATGGAATGATCGCGTGCGTTTTTCGCTGCCTGATAACGATGTGTTTGTTATTGATGCGAATGCAAAAATACCTGAAAAAATTACTGAGTATAAAGGTGTTGGTACAACATTATTTAATATGGTTGTAAATCCTAAAAGTAATAACCTTTATATTTCCAACACCGACGCACGTAATCATATTCGCTTTGAAGGTCCAGGCACGAATTCAACAACAGTGCGCGGTAATTTTGTGCAAAGCAGAATTACTGTCATTGAGGATGGTGTCGTGAAACCTCGACATTTGAATAAGCATATTAAATCCTATGATAAAGATATAGGCACCGATGCCGAGCGTGCTTTAAGTATCGCCACTCCGCTTGAAATGGTGATATCAGATAGCGGCAAAACATTGTATGTGGCAGGGTTTGGCTCACAAAAAATTGGTGTTTATAAAACTAACGCATTGGATCGGGATTCATTTACTCCTAGTGCAGATGCCCAAATCCAATTGAGCGGTGGAGGGCCTAGCGGTTTGGTTCTGGATGACGCTAACAATCGTCTATTTGTGATGACCCGTTTTGATAATTCGGTGACGATGATTAACACCAAAAATCAACGCGAAATTGCCAAATTAGCCCTGTTTAATCCTGAGCCTGATTCCATTGTTAACGGCAGGGCATTTTTGTACGACGCCAATCTAACGTCCAGTCGCGGCGATTCATCCTGTGCTGGGTGCCACATTTTTGGTGATATGGACCATCTTGCTTGGGATCTTGGCAATCCGGATAGTTTTACTAAAAGTAACCCGGCACGTTATGTTCCACTATTTGAAATGTTTCCCGAATTTACCAAACCTTTTTTCAATCCGATGAAAGGGCCTATGACCACCCAAAGTCTACGTGGTATAGCGGGCAACGGACCTATGCATTGGCGGGGTGATCGCACCGGCGAAACCCGCGACGCTGATGAGTCTATTGAAGAGCAATCCTACGAGGATTTTAATGTAGCGTTTACCGGCTTGTTGGGTAGGGCAGAGCCATTAACCGACGAGCAGATGCAGAAATTTACCGACTTTTCTTTACAGTTAACTTATCCACCAAGCCCCATTCGCCGTCTCGATAATGCATTAACAGCATCTCAATCCGCTGGTGAAAATACCTTCTTTAATTTTTTAAGTACGGGCCCGGGGTTGATGAGCTGTAATGACTGCCATACCGTCGATTACGCTAGCGGAAAATTTGGTTCATCAAGTTTAATGGCAGTGGAAGGTGATGGTTTGGCAGAAAATTTCAAGACGCCACATTTACGTAATCTGTATCAAAAGGTGGGTATGTTTGGCAGTACTGGCAACCCGCAAGATGGCTACGAACATACTGGTGAACAAATTCGCGGTTTTGGCTATCAGGGTGATGGAACTATTGATACCGTAAGTCAATTTCTTACACTCGAATTTAATTTATTTCAATTCGAGACACCTGAAGATCGCGAAAATGTTGTTGATTACGTCTTGGGAATGGTGGGTGAGATGGCTCCGATTGTTGGTCAGCAATTAACGCTTGACTACAAAAATTATATGCGTCCAGCTAGCCGCGAAAGGCTGGAATTATTGATGGCGCGTGCTTTTGTAAAAAACCCGCGTCCGGAATGTGATTTGATTGTGAAAGGTCATGTTTTCGGTAAATCATTTGCGGCAGTTATGAATGATGATGGTAATTTTATTGCTGACAAAGCACGGACAAAACCAATAAATGCGAGTGCTATCTATCAACTGGCTGCAATTCGTGGCAATACCTTAACCTTTACTTGTGCACCACCAGGTACGGGTTTACGGATGGGGATTGATCGCGATGAGGATGGTGTGCTGGATGGTGATGAATGGAAGACTAACTAACTAAACTTAAATCGTGATCAAACAATGCCAGCTGTAACAGCAGCTGGCATTGTTAAGAGTTTATCATTCAATGATGCTGTTAAGCCGTCGCCTCGCTGCGCGGCCAAGTCGGTTTCGCGCTATACCAAAATTCCGGTTTTAACCCAATCAAACGATAAATCCCTTGCGGTAAATCCAGTTTCACATTGTCGATATTGCGCGTCACCTGTGCGTGGCTAATCGCACCTTGCACATACTGTTGCATCAGGCGCGCAATCTGTTCTATATCCTTTTCCTGTGCCCCATTTAAATAATTGCCATTCAACAAACTGCGCACCAGCGCCTGATTGTATTTAGCACCGCGTTCAGTCATTAGTTGCAGTGTTTCGGTGATGCGTGTTTCACCGCAGCCAATTTGCATTCCTGCACTAAACAACGCGCAGCCGGGTACATTATCTTTGTCTTCACCCACTTTGTTGATGTAAATAAATTGGATCCAATTTTCCAATTGTTCGAGTGGGGTGTTGATCGGCGAGAGGATGCAATCCAGATCCTGACGAATGTGATCCCAGTGATGGGTCGTTGCTTCGCAAAACAATTCTGCCTTGGATTCAAAGTGGTGGTAAAAGCTCCCTTTGGTGACGCCCGCCTGCTTGCAGATTTCATTAACGCCCACGGAATTGTAATTGCTGTTCCAGATCAGGTTCAGCGCGGTTTCCAGTAGCAGTGTGCGGGTATCTGTGGGGCTCATGACGCGGGTTCTCGTACAAAGGTTATGGTTATTATGATACCGGCCGGTATGTTTTTCAATCGGTCATTTATAGGGGCTAGCCTGTTTTAGGTGCAACATACCCAATGGTGTAAAAACCTGCAATCTACAAAGCTTGTTGATTTTGCTGGATTTTATGGCTTTTTAATGCGTCCGAAAGGGATGATTGTGAAAGCAACGCAAAAATTATTCTTGACCAGCATACCAACCGGTATGTATGATTTTCACAAATGCCGATTTAGACCCCTCCAAGGAGTTTCAAATAGTCATTTATTTGCTAACGAATACCAGGAGATTCCCATGAATAGCGCTAATCCATCTGCTTTTCCCCGCAAGGCTTACCAATACACGGCTGCGGCCATACTGGCAGGTATTGTGGGTTTTTATTACGTGTCCGGTGTTGATGCTGCAACACCTGCTGCCGTACCGCCCGCCCCGGCGGTCGATGTGGTGGTACTGGAGCCGCAAGAGATCCGCACCTGGGCCAGTTTTTCTGGCCGTTTGGCTCCGGTTGAGAGTGCAGCTATCAAACCGCTGGTGAGCGGTACCATCCAGCAAGTGCTGTTTACGGAAGGCCAGCAAGTGAAAAAAGGCCAGCCGTTATTTGTGATTGACCCGCGTCCGCATCAAGCTTCTGTGCAGCGTGCCCAGGCGCAGTTGGCGACGGCACAATCCCGCGCAAAGCTAGCGCAAGATGAATTGAATCGCGCGCAGCAATTGATCGCTGCCAAACTGGTGTCGCAAAGTATTTATGATTCCGCGTTGAGTACCCATCAAGTGGCGCAGGCCGATGTAAAACAAGCGGAAGCGGCACTGAGCCAGGCAAAACTTGATTTGGAATATGCACATATCAGTGCGCCGATTAGCGGCCGTGTTGGTCGTGCAGAGTTAACGACTGGCAACGTCGTTGAGGCAGGTGCAAATGCGCCACTGCTGACACAAATAGTTGCTAACGACAAACTCTATGCGGAATTTAATGTGGATGAAGCCACTTACATCCAGTTCGTGCGCAACACCAAAAATACGCAAGATATGCCGGTGGAATTAATTCTCGCGAGCGACAGTAGCGTGACCTACAACGGCAATATTTCCGCGTTCGATAACCGCTTGGATACCAACAGCGGCACCATCCGTGCCCGCGCCATTTTTGATAATAAGGATGGTGCCTTGACGGCGGGAATGTTTGCCAATGTGCGTTTGGGGTCAGCGGAAAAAATTCAGGCGCTATTAGTTCCCGAGCGTGCAATTGGTACCAACCAAAGCAAAAAATTTGTATTAGTCGTTGATGAAAAAAATACCGCTACCTATCACGAGATTACCCTGGGTGAACATTACCAAGGGCAGCGCGTGATACTGGCGGGCGTCAATGCCGGCGATAAAATTATCGTCAATGGTTTGTCTCATGTACGACCGAATAGCACGGTCAACCCCAGTGTAACCCAAGCGATTAGTGCAACAGCGGTTGCATCCAATCACTAGGTGCACCTCCGTATACCCCGGTACAGTTCAGTACCACAACCGATAGTGTTTGTATAACGAGTATTGCTGGTGCCATGCACCAGCAGTCTCTAAACACGTCTGTTACTTTTGATCTAGTGCTTATTTTTATTTCTACTTTTTTGCAGCCATGCAAGCAGGCTTATCATGAACATATCCAAATTTTTTGTGGATCGTCCCATTTTTGCCGGCGTAATTTCGTTACTGATTTTTATCGCCGGTTTACTCGCAATGTTTCAATTGCCCATCTCGGAATATCCGGATGTGTCACCGCCTTCGGTAGTGGTCAATGCGTCATACCCTGGCGCCAACCCGAAAGTGATTGCAGAGACTGTTGCAACACCGTTGGAAGAGCAATTGGCCGGCACGGAAAATATGCTGTACATGTTTTCGCAAGCGACCACCGATGGCCGTTTAACGCTGACAGTCACCTTTAAAATCGGTACGGATGTCGATCTTGCACAACAAATGGTGCAAAACCGTGTATCGCAAGCGCTGCCGCGGTTGCCTGATGTCACCCGTCAACGCGGCGTGACTGTGGTAAAAAGTTCACCTGATTTAACCATGGTGGTGCATTTAATTTCGCCGGACAAAAGTTACGACGAACTTTATTTGCGCAACTATGCCTTGATGAATATTAAAGATGAGCTTGCCAAAGTTGCCGGTGTCGGCCAGGTGCGTTTATTTGGCTCGGGCGATTACGCGATGCGCATCTGGTTGAATCCGGAAAAAATTGCCGAGAAAAATCTCACTGCCAATGATGTAGTCAATGCAATCCGCGAGCAAAACGTGCAAGTGGCCGCCGGTATGATTGGTGGTGCACCGGTTACTGATTTGGTCGATGTGCAATTGCCAATTAATGCCAAAGGCCGTTTGGATAATCCGGAAGAGTTTGGCGAAATTATTATTCGCGCGGGAAGCACAGGTGAAATTACGCGGTTGAAAGATGTTGCGCGCGTGGAGATGGGGCCATCGGAATACAGTTTGAATGCGATGCTCGATAGTCGCCCTGCAGTGGCTATCCCTATTTTCCAATCACCCGGTGCCAATGCGATCCAGATTTCCGATGCAGTGCGTTCTACCATGGCGGAATTGTCTGAGCGTTTTCCCCAAGGTGTTGAATATGAAGTGGTGTACGATCCGACGATTTTCGTAAAAAGTTCGATCAAAGCCGTAATTATAACCCTGCTTGAAGCCTTGGCGTTGGTCGTTGTGGTCGTAGTGTTGTTTTTGCAAACCTGGCGCGCGTCAATTATTCCCTTGCTCGCTGTTCCGGTATCGATCATTGGTACTTTCTCGCTGATGTGGGCATTTGGTTTCTCCATTAATACCTTGTCATTATTTGGTTTGGTATTGGCGATTGGTATTGTGGTAGATGATGCGATTGTCGTAGTGGAAAACGTTGAGCGGAATATTGAAGAAGGTTTAACGCCACTTGCGGCAACCTATAAAGCGATGCAAGAAGTGAGTGGGCCAATTATTGCGATATCGCTGACGCTGGTGGCGGTGTTTGTTCCCATTGCATTTGTGAGCGGCTTGACTGGTCAATTCTATCAGCAGTTTGCGTTGACGATTGCAATATCAACGGTGATATCCGCAATCAACTCATTGACCTTAAGCCCTGCTCTGGCCGCACTCTTACTAAAAAGTCACGACGCACCGAAAGACCGTTTAACGCGCATTATGGATAAGTTGTTCGGCCGCTTTTTTGCCTGGTTCAATCGTAGCTTCAATCGTGCATCCGGTAATTATTCTGGCAAAGTGGGTAAATTATTGGGTCGCAAAACTTTGGCGATTGGCGTTTACGCCTTGCTGCTCGGCATTACCGCGGTAGGTTTCAATATTATCCCCAAAGGGTTTGTTCCCGCGCAGGATAAACAATACTTGATTGCCTTTGCACAACTACCTGATGGTGCAACCTTGTCTCGTACTGAGCAGGTTATCCGTGAAATGGGTGAAATTGGTTTGGCAGAAGCGGGCGTAGAAAGTGCGGTGCAATTTCCCGGTTTGAGCATTAACGGTTTCACCAACAGCTCCAGCGCCGGTATTGTGTTCTTAACCTTAAAACCGTTTGAAGAGCGCAAAGGCAAAGAATTGTCTGCAGCGGCTATTTCACAAAAACTGCAAATGAAATTTGCCGGTGTTGAGGAAGCCTTTATTGCGGTGTTCCCACCACCACCGGTACGCGGTTTGGGTACTACTGGTGGATTTAAATTGCAGATCGAAGATCGCGCTGGTTTCGGTTATGAAAAATTAGCGGAAGTGGTTGCGCAGGTGCAACAAAAAGCCATGCAGCGCCCTGAGTTGGCGAGTGTATTTTCCAACTACAAAATTAATGTGCCGCAATTGTATGCCGATGTGGACCGCACCAAAGCCAAACAACTTGGCCTGAATGTAAAAGAAATTTTTGACACTATGCAAATCTATTTGGGTTCGCTCTATGTCAATGATTTCAACCAATTCGGACGCACCTATCAAGTTATCGCCCAGGCAGATGCGGAATATCGCAACACACCGGCAGACGCGCTCAATTTAAAAGTGCGCAATGCGCAGGGCGATATGGTGCCGCTGGGTTCAGTACTGACTATGGAAGAAAGTTACGGTCCGGAAAGCGCAGCACATTACAACGGTTATTTGGCTGCAGATATTAATGGTAACGCTGCACCCGGTTATTCCAGCGGTCAAGCGCAGGATGCGATCGACGAAATTCTGGATGAAGTGTTGCCCTCAGGCATTGTGTACGAATGGACGGATTTGACTTATCAGGAAGTGCTTGCAGGCAACACTGCAATTTATATTTTGCCGCTGTGTTTGTTGTTGGTGTTTTTAGTGCTAGCTGCACAGTACGAAAGCTTGGCTCTGCCTCTGGTGGTAGTAACGATTGTTCCGCTGTCGATTTTGTCTGCGCTCTTTGGTGTGTGGATTACTAATGGCGACAACAATATCTTCACACAAATCAGTTTGTTTGTGCTCGCAGGGCTCGCGAGTAAAAACGCGATCCTGATTGTTGAATTCGCGCGCGAATTGGAAATGCGTGGCATGGCAACTTATCAAGCAGCGATTACTGCCAGTCGTATGCGTTTGCGTCCGATCTTGATGACATCCTTCGCGTTCATTATGGGTGTATTGCCGATGGTGTTCTCCACTGGTGCAGGTTCGGAAATGCGCAGCGTTATGGGGATTGCGGTTTTCTCCGGCATGCTGGGTGTGACTTTCTTTGGTTTGTTCTTCACGCCTATGTTCTATGTATTACTGCGCAAATTGGAAGGCAAACGCAGCTATGCGGTTGCAGAAAAAGTAGCTGCAGAAAAATTAGAGAACCAATTGCATTCAAATGAGCCGCATTCACATCAATCAGCTCTTGATCACAAAGAGGTGCAAGTATGAAACAGCAACAATTAATCAAACTGTTTAGCCTGGCATTGTTGCCCTTGGTTATCAGCGCTTGTAGCGGATTTAAATCGGTAGAAAATTCACGTGCGCTGGCCAATGTGCCAGCTGCACCTGCGGCATTTGAGTTACAGCAAGGCATGGATCAGCAACAACCGGTGGCGGCCTGGTGGTCGCAATTAAATGATGAGCAACTCAATCAATTAATTACAGATTCATTGCAGCAAAACCATTCTGTGCGTATTGCACAGGCATCGCTCGCAGAATCGCGCGCGCTCTTACGCAATAGCAAATTGGATCGCTACCCTACTGTGGAAGCCGGTGCGAGTGGTACGCGGCAGAAACAAAGTGCTGATGTGGTGGGTGATGTTGACTCGCGTATCAGTGAATCTTATCAAGCCGGTTTTGATGCAAGTTGGGAGTTGGATATTTTTGGCCGCGTGCGCAACGGGGTGAAATTATCCAAGGCACAGCTCGCTGCGCGAGAAGCCGATTTACAAGCAGCACAAGTGAGTATTGCTGCTGAAGTGGCCAGTGCCTACATCAGTTTGCGCGGCAACCAATATTTGTTGGATGTCGCACTGCGCAATGTACTTAACCAACAGGAAACCTTGCAGCTCACCCAGCGTTTTCTTGAGGTAGGGCGGGGCGACCAATTGGATGTGGCGCGTGCAGAATCGCAGTTGGAATTAACGCGCTCCAGTATTCCCACTTTACATGCGCAGGTGAACGTTGCATTGAATCGCATCGGTGTACTAACCGGTAAACCCACTGCGGAATTAAAAACCGCGTTGACGCAGGTGAAATCCCTGCCGGAAATTCCCGCTTCTTTTGCAGTGGGCAATCCTGCAGATTTATTAAAGCGTCGCCCTGATGTTCGCCGCGCAGAGCAAGCCCTCGCCGGTGCAGTAGCGGAATACAATATCCGCGTTGCTGATATGTATCCCAGTGTAACTTTTTCGGGTGGACTGGGTTATTTATCGACTGATTGGACTCGCCTTGGCAATAGCGGTACCGATACCTTTTCATTTTCGCCACGCATTCAGTGGGCGGCATTTAATCTCGGAAGGGTAGATGCACAAATCGACGCGGCTGACGCACGCACACAAGCGCGCATTGCCGAGTTTGAACAGCAAGTGCTGGTCGCTTTGGAAGAAACCGACAATGCCCTGCAAAATTTTTCCCGCGAAGAAGAGCGGCGCATTGATTTGCAGCGCGCATTGAATGCGAGTAATCAGGCAGCGTTTTTTGCGCGCAAACGTTTTGAAGTGGGCAGTAGCGATTTTTTAACCGTGTTGGATGCCGAGCGTTCGCAATTGAATGTGAGTGCGCAATTGGCGCAGAGCGATATGCAAGTGTTGTTGAATTTGGTTGCTGTGTATAAATCCCTCGGCGGTGGTTGGGAGTTTGCACAGGAAGCTGTCGCCAATCGTCAGTAGTCATTATTGTTTTTGGAAACCCTGATGTAACCCTTTTGCCTGCCGGTGCCCCCTTTGCACCGGCGGGCTTTTTTATCTGTATTTTTTTGCAGTGCCGAAATAATTTGGCTTGAAAATTTCACTGTGAGCGACCATCTTAATGCCACTGTTAATCGATAATTTGGAATCACTATGAGCGCTACCCAAATCAATTGCCCCCACTGCTTTGCCACTAATCGCCTGCCGGGCGAGCGCTTGGCCGATAATCCCAGCTGCGGCAAATGCAAACGTCCACTTTTTGTTGGTAAGCCGCTGGAGTTAAACCCCGGCAATGTCGCCAACACGATTGAAAAAAATGACATTCCAGTCCTAGTCGATTGCTGGGCCCCCTGGTGCGGTCCTTGTCAAAGTTTTGCCCCCGTATTTGAACAATTAGCGGCGCAATCCGAACCATACTTGCGCTGCGCCAAACTCAATACCGAAGCGGTTCCGTCCATCGCTCAGAGTTGGGGGATTCGCAGTATTCCGACGTTGATTTTATTTAAAGGAGGTAAAGAAGTGCAGCGTGTTTCTGGTGCTATGCCTATGCAGCAATTGAAGGCTTGGTTGGTGCAGGCGGGTGCGTTTAATTGATTTAACAAAGCGGGGATTCTGCAATAGAAACAGCTGAAGTTCTGCTAAATGCGGTTTGTTTATTCTGGTTGGTCGTCATCCTCGCGAACGCGGGGATCTATAGGCTGTGTGTCTTTCGCGAAAATGGACTCCCGCGTTCGCGGGAGTGACGATAGGAAAATAAAAAGTTACCAATAACGCGGCAATTGTTTTTTAATTTCAATGTAACCGGGGCATTGCTCGATATATTCGCCAATCAATAATTGTTTCATAATTCGGCTAACCATTTCGCGCGATGAGCCGACCATATTGGCGATATCCTGATGCGTCACTTTCGGGTTGTGGATGCGTTTATTGTCATCGCTGAGTTTTTCCAGTGCGTTGCTTACGCGGCCGTACACATCCAGCAGTGCCATGTCTTTTACGCTGTCAGTTAAATCGCGCACGCGGCGGGTAAGTTCCGTTATCAATACCATCGCAAATACCGGATGTTTATTTAACAGCTCCAGTACACCCGCGCGTGGCACCAATACCATTTCACAATCGGTCACAGTCACCACAGACGCCGAACGCGGTTGGCCATCCAGCAGCGACAACTCACCAAAATATTCACCCTCTTGCATGTAATTCAGGTTCACCTGGCGGCCATCTTCATTGGTCAGAAATGCGCTCGCGGTTCCCTTGCGAATAATATACAAATGCGACGATTCATCGCCTTCGGTGACCAGCACCGTGTTTTTCGGGAAGCGGCGCGGAATACTGAGTTTTTCCAATTGTTGGAGATATTCGGGTGGCACATCGGCAAAGAGGCGTACGTTCTCTAACATGGCGGTGGCTTCTGTTGTTATGGATGTTGGCGTGATGCTCATCATAACTCTTGAGGTGTGACAGGGCTAATGTTGGCGCCAAAATTTGCATAATTTTGTGCGTTTTTTCACTGCGTGGAATCTCTTTTGCTGATTTGTTGTTATTGTCACTAAAACACACAATAATCGCCGCCACTTATGCCCTATTTTGAGCGGCAAGGATTATCATTTTTTCACCACCAAACGCTATCGCACGGAGAGCCGACTGCATCATGGTCGCCGAACACAATCAACATTGTGAACAGACACTTATGTTCACCGACATAGTCGGCTACTCGCGCCTTATGGGGCGCAATGAGGCTATGGCGATAGAAATGTTGGGCGACTACCGCAAAATTCTGCTTTCCCATATTGAGCAACAAAACGGACAGTTGGTTGAATTTATCGGCGATGCGATTTTCGCGCGCTTTGATTCCGCCGCCAGTGCAACTGCAGCCGCCATCGCCATCCAGCAACACCTGCAAGCGTTTAATGAAGTGCGCGATAAAAAATTACCGCCACTACAAACGCGCATCGGCCTGCACAAAGGCGAAGTTATGCTCCGCGATGGTGCAGTCTTTGGCGATAGCGTAAATATTGCTGCGCGCCTTGAACCTCTCGCCGTAGCCGATGGCATTTGTATATCGCAAACCGTGTACGACGAAATCCGCTTCACTCTCTCATCACCTGCAAAACGTTTGGGTGTGCAAGCGTTAAAAAATATCGAACAAAAAATTCGCGTCTACTTAATCAAACCCTCCGGTATCGGCTGGCGCGATCACCTGTTCTATTTCCTGCGCGGCCTCAATAAAAAAATCGTCGCCTACCGCTACCCATTAACGGTGTGTTTACTCGCTTTCATCGTCGCCGGTTTTTATTTTATCCCCCGCTGGTTAGTTCCGGGCTACGCGGCCAATTATGTAGAAATCGCCGATTTCCAAAATCTGATGAATGAAAAAGGCGATGCCGATTATTTCTCCGCTGGTATAACCGAAGCTGTGCGCTCCCAATTAGCGGATATGCGCGATGTGTATATCGTGGATGCAAAAGAAGGTATTCATGCACCTATCCGATTGGAAGGTAGCGTGCAGCGTTTGGGCGATAATTTACGCATCGCCTACCGCTTATTCCGTCGCAAAGATAATGTGCAAATTGCTGGCGGAAAGTTGGATGGTACTTATCAAGATATTTTTATTTTGCAAGATAGGTTGGTGGGGGAGATTGCGCGGTATTTAGCGGATGAATTTGAGTTGCAGAATTTTCGGCCTGCGCCGTTGAGGTTGACAGGGGATGTTACGGCTTATGATTATTATTTGAGGGGGTTGGAGTTTTTAAATAAACAATCTTCGCAAGAAAATTTTGATTCTGCTATTCAGGAGTTTTCCCAAGCCTTAGTGCACGATAATAAGTTTGTTTTGGCCAGTTCTGGATTGTGCGATGCTTATCGCTTGAAATATGAGTTGACTTTGCTATCTGTTTGGATTGAAAGAGCTGAAAAATATTGCCTTGAGTCATTATCATTAGATGGTGATTCAGCCAAATCTAATGCTGCAGTTGGTTCATTTTATCGGAATGTTGGACGCTATCCTGATGCAATCAACTTCCTTACAAAAGCTATAATAAAAGATGCAAGAAATGTTTCGGCTGCCATTGCTTTAGCTAAAACTTATGATTTGATGCAGGAGAGTGCAGCTGCAGAAAAAATCTATATTGATTTAATTAATAGGGAGCCTAAAAATTGGGAGGTTTATCAGGGCTATGGTTATTTTCTTATTCAGCATGCTCGTCATAGTGAGGCTATTCTTAATTATAAAAAAGTTCTTGACCTGACACCTGATAATGTAATGGCTATTAATAACATGGGTGCATCCTATTTGTTTCTTGGCGACTTCGAAAATGCTATTCCTGCTTTTGAAAAAGCGCTGGCTTTGTCGCCCAGTAGTGCGGCATTCTCTAACTTAGGAACGGCATATTATTATTTGGGTTTTTTTAGTAAGGCGGTCGAGTATTATCAAAAAGCAATCGATTTGTCTCCGTCAGATGTTAGCAATTTAAATGATATTGCTGATGCTTATTATTTTATTGATGGCAAAAAAGACCTTTCTCATGATTATAGAAAAAGAGTTAAGTTTTATGCAGAGAAAGAAATTGCTGATAACCCGTCGGGAGTTTCTGGACATTTATATTTGGCTATGGCTTATGCTCATTTTGGTGGCTTTGCTGAAGCAAAAGTTGCTCTTGATAAGGCGGTAGCATTAGATCCTGGTTATTATTTTTCTGACTATGTTGGTTTGAGAATAGCAGTGGCTGAAAAAAATTATAATGATATTGTGAATGAGTCAAAAAAACTTAAATTGAATGGCTATTCTGAAAAGTTGATTCTTGCAGATCCTTATTTTAAGGTTTTACAAAAGGATAAAAGGTTTTACGGTGTTTTAAAAGATGAAGTTAATTTAAATAAATAGGAGTTTTCTATGTTTTCTTCAAAAATTGTTTATGGAAGTTTTTTTTTATTATCCTTATCGGGGTGTGCAAGTGTAGAGTGCGTTAAAAAAACTACGGAGGAAGTGTTGCCAGGTACATCTACGGCATTGGTTGGGCTTTATATCGACAGAAATGGGTATCCTCAAGCAAGTGTGGAAACAGTAGTGGTGGCGCCAGGTCAAAGAATTATTTTTGTTGGGCCTGAGAAATTCGACATAATTTTTAAGAATGAGAAATCTCCTGTCGAGCAGTTTAAGCTTTCAGCTAGAGATGGAGTTTTAATTCTTGATATACCGAGAGATGTGTTTGCTCAAGAGGATAAAGATGATCGTACCAATATAGGAAAAGATGAGATCTCCTATAAATATGGAATCAAAGCGAATGGTAAAGAGACTGACCCGGAAATTAAAGTTCGTCCACGGTAATTGTTAGCTCACTATGACTCAGGCGCGTTCCTACTGATTCATAGTGAGTTTTTTTGATATAAGTCACCTTCTCCTACCTTAGTTATAATTAGATTTATTTGATCTGCGATTGTAAGGCCTGCGAGTAGAGTAGATATGCACCCAGTCGATGATGCACAGCAGCATGCGTGAATAAATCACAAATCCCCCCTGCATTAGCTCACAGATCCTCCCATCAAAACCCAGTAACTTAACCAATGTAGCAGGGCGTCAGCAAGGATAAGCGAGCGGGACGAGGAGTTTCGCAAGCCAGGGATAAGACTGCGCTCAGTGACACGAGCTTAGGGTTGCAAGGATGCGCTATAGGCATAATGCCTCCCCCAATTGCTTTAAGCCCCGTATCACCGCGTTACGCCATTTATGGCATGGCGCCCGGCTACTATTGAACCGCTTCACCTTTGTAACAAGGACCACAACCAGCGTTTACGCAAAGTGCAAAAACACGTTTGCGCGATCTGAAAAAGGAGTTACGCGAATGCTTAACCACTCACTCATGTTCCTCGCGTTAATTTCTTTTTCCATAGTATCCAGTGCTGCGGCGATCCCTATGGATGCGGATCTGGCAGCAGTCGATGCTACCCCCAACGCGGTTTTGCACAAGGACTATGTGATTCTGCAAGGAGGAGATGTCGACAAGGATGTCGCTGAAGCTCTCGCTGATGTTGATGTGGACGCAGCACCTGCTAAATCCGACTTGCCCGCCGTTAGCGATTGGTTTGCCGTGCGGGATGATGAAGGTGGTTTGCAGTCTCTGGCGCTGCTGATGCTAATCATTGGATTGGGTGTGTTTTTTCTCTCGCGTAAATCTTCCTCGACTAAATAATCAGGCGTCCCCCTTAATTTCGCACAAGCCCTGCCGCGTTGCGGTGGGGCTTTTGTTTTTTCCGCATTTTTCGCATGTGAATTTTTCACAAATGCCCCGGTGTTTTGTCACGGTAATGCCGCCATTGGTGCAGCACAATAGCCTTATCCAGTGACAGGGACTGAACTGTACCGGATGGACTAATCACTTTTTCTCAGGAAGGATCTTATTATTAAAACTGCAAATAATTCCTCTATTCAACACGCCCTTGTTAAACCTCTCACCCGCGCTGTGCTCATCGCTATAGCGGCTACAGCTGGCGTCAGTTATGCCGATGACGACAGAAAAACCGAAACTACCAAGCCTGATGCCGTAGTGCGTATCGACCCAACGTTGGAGCGTTTGGCTGCGCAGCAAACTACCTTGCCGGTAGTGATTGTGTTCGGTGAGCAGCCGCAGCGCAAAATCGCCCGTGAATTAAATGCAAAATATGAAGGTGAAATTGATGCCCTCGCTGCGCGTGTGCGCGGTATTTACGACAAATATCTGCCTAAAGATACAATTGAAGGCCAGGACAAAGAAGCTGAACAAAGTAAATTGTTGAGCCAGTACGTAACCGATGCAGATAAAAAAGAAATCCGCGCGCTGAATGAATCCCGTGAAAAATTAATGCGCGAATTGCGCCAGCAAATTGGTCGCCAATCAGGTGCGGCGGTTGCAGAAGTGCAAAAGGTCTATGTAGATCGCATCAAAAGTCTCGGCGCAAGAATCCATGAAAATTACGCGACTATCAATGCAATTAGCGCAGAAATTCCGGTCGCTGCATTAAAAGAAATTGCCGCACTCAATGGCGTCGCAGAAATTGTGTATAACAATCCTGGCAAGGCCGAGTTGAGCAATCAGGTGCAATCATTGGGTGCCGATACCTGGTGGGCATCGGGTTTTGATGGCGGTGTGTGGGATGTGGGCGTGCTGGATTCCGGCGTGTTAGATACCCACGATGCACTTAAAAGCCATACTTTTTACGAAAACTATGCCACCAACGGCAATCACGGGACGGGCGTTGCTTGTATGTATGCCAGCACTAACGCAACCCACAAAGGTCTCGCCTTTGGCTTGAACGCGATATTAGTCGATAACGCAGGTGATGATGCCACCACTATGGCGGGCGCCGATTGGATGTTGCGCACGGCGGGCGATGATCCGGAAGTCATCAACTATTCCTGGGGTAACGGCAATGCCACGGGGAATGATTGGCATCCGCTCTCACGCTTTGTTGATGGCGTGGTATTTGACTACGCTACTACCTGGGCGAAATCAGCCGGTAATCAGGGCGTTGGCACTAACACCATGACCGTGCCGGGCAATAATTACAACGGCCTCACCGTCGCCAATATGTTCGACAACAACACAGTTAGCCGTAGCGACGACGTGATCTGGTTTGAAAGCAGCCGTGGCCCAACCGTCGATGGCCGCAAAAAGCCCGACCTTGCAGCGCCCGGTGAGCAGACCATGACCTGCAACAGCTCAGGTGGTTACTCCAACCTTGGTGGCACCAGCTCGGCGGCACCTAAAGTCGGTGCAGCATCTTTATTGTTGATGGATGGCGGTAACTGGGACCCACGCGCAATCAAAGCAGTGTTGATCAATACGGCGGATTCCTGGGAAGACAACAACACCGATACCGCTGCCGATGACACGGCTAAAACCGGCAAGGAGTGGAACAAAACCTACGGTTGGGGCTATCTGGATTTGTGGCACGCCCACTTCCATCGCAACGATTATTTCTCCAGCAGTGTAAAACCCAAAAACCAAACGGGCAGCTACAAGCTTTACAAAGGCCATATGTTTAACGGCGATAAAGCAACGCTGGTGTGGGAGCGCGATGTGGATTACAACAATGCCGCAACACCAACCACTTACCGCAACTTGTCGGACCTGGACTTAAAACTCTATGCCGAAACGACTAACGTGCAGTTGGATTCTGACACCACCGTGAAGGACAATGTGCATCAAGTCGCGGCGAGTGCAAGCCAGAAAGCGGTTGTAAAAGTTTACGCCTACAGCTCATCGTTTGATGGTGCCAGCAGCGAGCCATACACCTTAGCGACCGAAGAGAATTTTGCGCTTGCCAGCGGCCCTGCTTTCACCAATACGATTACTGCACCCGCGAGTGTGATTCGCAATTTTAATTTCACTTACTCGGTTGCAGTAAAAAATACCGGTGATCTGGATGCGCACAATGTCAACGTAAAAATCAATTTGCCCGCAGGCTTTACGCTGGTATCCGGTGCGGTAACCCAAAACACCGGCACTATCGCGGATGGTGCAACCAAAACGGTGAGCTGGACAGTGAAGGCTCCCAATCTGGTGACTACGGCTAGTATCGGCGTGACCACTACCAGTATTTCCTACGGTGAAACCTTTACCGCTTCGGCAGCGAAATCGATCAGCGTAAAAAATCTGGTGCTGACCTTGCCGTAAGTATTAAAGTGTACCTGGGTTGTTACTGGAAAATAAAAACGCCCACCCTGTAATAGGGTGGGCGTTTTTATGTTTGGGGAAAAGGTTTTTATTTTTTTGCTTCGTTACTATTAAAGTAAGTCGCCGCATCCTGTGTAGCATTTTTAATGTGTCTTTTCATCGCAGCGCGCGCTTCAGTGGGGTTGCCATTTTCAAGTGCGGCCACTATGTCTTTATGGTCTTTGATAGAAGGATGAACGCCTCGCTCGCGCAGACGTGCAGCAAAAGCGGCGCTTAGGTCAGATTGGCTACGCAGTTCCCAAAGCCAATTTACTACTGTGGAGATAGCGCTGTTTTGCGTAGCCGCTGCAATAATATTGTGGAACTTCCAGTCAGCCTTCTCCGAGCTATCGGGGCGCAGTTCCTCTTCTTCCATCTCAATAATGGCTTTCTTCAGTTCACTGATTTGCTGCTTGGTAATTTTCTTTGCGGCCAACGCACAGGCCTCTGCTTCCAGAATATGGCGAATTTCCAGAATCTCAAACGGCCCTATGCCTTTATCGTCAATGGTGAGGCGCGGCTTTTTCTGGGTGACAAAAATGCCAGCGCCAGTGCGAATTTCAATAATGCCCGATAGTTCCAGTGCAATCATCGCCTCGCGGATAGTGGGGCGGCTGACATTGAGTTTCTCTGCCAAGTCCCGCTCTGAAGGGAGGCGTTCGCCCGCTTTTATAGTGCCGTCACTAACCAGCTTTGACAGCTGTTCTGCAACCTGCACGTAAAGGCGAGATGTTTTTATTGCCTGTAATTCCATCGTTTTGCTGCCTCAAACTGAATGTTTTGGTACCAGTAAAATATTTATCTTATGAATGAAAACCGGTCGCGTCATTCTAACCAAGTTTTTTTGGATGAAAACATAAAAATGTGTAAATACGGGAAATATTTGTTGCTTGCCAAGGTGTGGCACTGCTAGCATCCATGAATGGTAAAGTGGTAAGGCCAGATTGCTGCTTTGCTGCCTGTTGGTCTTGATGTCAGGTGTTGTACATCTCTATTGATACCTGGGTGGGAAAATAATTATGGCGGCTCTGGGTGGCTAATGGCCAACCCTACCGCCATTCTTAACGATAATAGAAAAGGTGTTAGTTATGAATTATAAGAACCTATGGGTGGCATTCCTGATATTGCCGTTACTTGTTTTTGTAGGCAAAGCCAATGCGCAGGATGTATATGTACAAAACGCCTACGCGCGGGATTTAATTAGTCTTGACGGGCACTGGAATCGCATTATTGACCCCTACGAAAATGGTTATTACAACCACCGTTATTTGCCCCATGAAGATGGCTATTTTAAAAATGCTCAAGTAAAAAATAAATCAGAATTACTTGAATATAATTTTTCTACTAGCGACAAATTACACGTACCTGGTGATTGGAATACCCAAGAGAGTCAACTATTTCTCTATGAAGGCACGGTGTGGTATCACAAAGATTTTTCACTCAATAAAAAAGTCGGTCACCGCTACCTGGTGCATTTTGGCGCGGTGAATTATCAGGCAATTGTCTATGTTAACGGTGTAAAAGTGGGGGACCATGAAGGCGGATTTACTTCATTTCAATTTGATATTTCCGACAAGCTTGTTAATGGGAAAAACTTTGTTGTCGTAAAAGTTGATAACCGTCGCGAGCGCAATCAAGTGCCCACGGTAAACACGGACTGGTGGAACTATGGCGGTATAACGCGTCCGGTAGCGATTTTGGAATTGCCAGGAACTTATGTGGCCGATTACTCGGTGCAGCTCGACAATGCCAATTCCAAAATGATCAATGCAAGTGTAACGCTCGCGGGCAATCTCAAGGCGAAACACGGTGATCTGTTGTTATCGATTCCTGAATTAAATATCAAACAGAAAATGCAGATTAGCGCTGATGGCCAAGCGAAGTTAACCCTGGCTGCCAGTCCGCAATTGTGGAGCCCCGAGCACCCAAAACTCTACGATGTTGAAATCAATTTTAATGGCGAGGTGGTTCGCGATCGCATTGGTTTTAGAACTGTTGCGGTTAAAGGCGAGAATATCGAATTAAATGGAAAATCTGTTTTCTTGCGCGGCATCAGTATCCATGAGGAATCTCCCTTTAATGGCGGCGGTCGCGCTTGGAGTGAAGATGATGCGCGTACCTTATTGCGCTGGGCAAAAGACTTGGGTTGTAACTTTGTGCGTCTCGCACACTATCCCCATAACGAAACCATGCTGAAAATAGCAGATGAAATGGGTTTGCTGGTGTGGTCTGAAATTCCGGTTTATTGGACGGTGATGTTTGAGGACAAAGCGGTTTACGCCAAAGCAGAAAAACAACTAACAGAAATGATCGTACGCGATAAAAACCGCGCATCTATTATTCTTTGGTCGGTTGCCAATGAAACGCCAGTAAAGCAGGAGCGTCTTGATTTTCTCTCTGGCTTGATTAATAAAACCCGTGAGCTGGACAGCACTCGTCTGGTAACTGCGGCGATGGATACACAAACCACAACGAAGGATGGCAAGGTTATTGATGATCCTCTGGCAAGTGTTGTGGATGTGATTGGTATCAATAGCTATTGTGGTTGGTATTACGAAGTTCCAGAAAATTGTGCAAGTCAAAAGTGGGCGTCAAAATACAACAAGCCGCTAATTATGAGCGAGGTCGGTGCAGATGCACTACAAGGTAAATTGGGTGATAAAACTGAACGTTGGACTGAGGAGTATCAAGCGGAAGTATTCAGACAAAATATCGCTATGATGGAAAATATTTCGGCGTTGCGCGGTGTAAGCCCCTGGATACTGAAAGATTTCCGGTCGCCGCGTCGTTCATTGCCCGACATTCAGGATTTTTATAATCGTAAAGGTCTGGTATCTGAGGCTGGTGTTCGTAAGCAGGCCTGGTATGTATTGCGCGATTATTATAAGAAGAAAGAGTCTAGCGCTGAATAATTCATGGTCGCCGCACTTGGTGCTACAAGTGCGGCAACTCTGAATGATGTGCATGTTTGACCTTATGTTCTGGTGTTCTCCAGACTATTCCGAGGGTATGCTCACTGATACCCGCTTTGCGAATCAGTTGTAAAACTGATTCGCCTTTTTATTTCTCATCCTATCTTATTGTCGATTCGACTTCATTTCCCGGTTGATTTTTTTCAGCCTATTTCTGCAATTGCAGAAATTTTTCTGCTTTAGGTCGTCGCTATCTTGTAGCAGCTTTAGATTGATCCTTGACGGATGCTGCCCTATCGCTGGATTAAATATTTTCTCTGCTAAGTCCAAAAACTTCTATTTAGCCGCCAGTCATCGCTTGCAGTTCGTTAGGTAATGTGGTTTAGTGGGTAAGTGGCCTTACCACTTGTCCATAATGCGGCTTGGTGGGTTTGCCAAAGATAGTAAATAGAAAGACACAGCAGATATTAATGATAAAAATCAATATAAAAGAGGATGCTATGAACTCATTCAAACACAACAATAAAAGTCGGGTATTTGCCCGTTCCCTGCTGGCGCTCAGCATTTCATCCAGTCTTTATGGGGGAGTCGCGATTGCCGCCGAAGAGCAAATGGTTGAAGAGGTTGTCGTCACTGGAATTCGCGCCTCGGTGCAGCGCGCGATGGATGTAAAGCGCAACGCGGCGGGTGTGGTGGATGCCATATCTGCTGAGGACATGGGTAAGTTTCCTGATACCAATCTTGCCGAATCCTTGCAGCGCATCACTGGCGTTTCCATTAGCCGCAGTAACGGTGAAGGCTCGCAAATTACTGTGCGGGGTTTTGGTGGCTCCAACAATATGGTGACCCTCAATGGCCGCACCTTGCCGTCGGGTGGATCTACGGCAGCCTACGGTGGCGGCACCATTGGTCGCGCGTTTGATTTTGGTAATCTCGCATCGGAAAGTGTAAAAGCGGTAGAAGTGTATAAAACGGGTAAGGCAAGTGTGGCCACTGGCGGCATTGGTGCAACCGTTAATATTATTACTAACAAACCTATTGAGACTGATGGTTTGGTGGGAACTGTTGGCGGCAAGCTCGTGAATGACTCCACGAATGAAAGAGGCGATGATATTACCCCGGAATTATCTGGCCTGGTGAGTTTCGCTAATGATGATCAGACTCTGGGTGTATCGCTCTCGGCAAGTCATCAAGTACGCGACAGCGGACAGTCTGGGCTCACGGAAAACAATTGGAATATTCGTCAGTGGGTTACTCCGGGGCAGCCAGGTTCGTTAAGCACATTAAACAGCGCTGAAATTATTAACCCACCGGAAGTAGGCCAGTTATATGCATTGCCCAACGATTTGCGTTACCACTTTGTTGATAATCATCGCGAGCGCAACAATGCACAGCTAACGCTGCAATTTAAGCCGACAGAAAAATTATTGGGCACGCTTGATTACACTTATGCTGAGAACCAGATTGAAGAGGCGCGTGGTGATAAAACAGTTTGGCTGCAGGGCAATATTACCAAAATTGTTTTTGATAAAAACCCCGATGTTGCCGGTCCACTATCACTTGAGCAGGCGTGGAATTTCCCTAAGGATAACAGCTACGCCCAAACCAGCGGCAACGTAACCAACACCTTAAAATCGCTCGGTGTCAATTTGGAATTTGAAGCGACCGACCGTTTGACACTGATGGTTGATGCGCACGACTCAGAGTTGGAAGGTGGTCCGGAAGAAGCTTACGGCAGTGCGGTTCGCTCTGGTATGGCAGTCGCTATTGGTTCTTATACAACTTTCGATTTCAGTAAAAAATTGCCGCAAGTTACCAACCTGATTAATGATTCAGTTAAGGGTAATAACAATGGTATTGCAGATATTGGCGATGTCAGTTCAACTGTTTTTGATTTTACCTACGCGCGCCAAAAAATGGATGTCAGTCAAGTTAAGTTCGACGCTAAATATGAATTTGACAGTTTCATCCTGGAGGGTGGGGTGGAAACACGCAATATGCAAAGCGCGCAGCAACAATCCAGTTGGCAAAAGCAGGGTGGTGGTAATAGCGTTGCATTTCCCATGGATATTCCGGATGAGTTAATCGAAACCTATAACTATGTCGGTGGATTTGATGATTTTAATACGGCGGGCTACCAGACAGATGGCTTCCGGGCTGATGCAGTCAAGTTAGCCGAGTGGGGTGCGGCAACCTACGGTGCTAAAGCTGCGGTACCTTGGGGGGTTGCATATAATCCTAATTTTTCTACCAATACCATTATCGAGGAAGAAACTGCAGCCGCTTATGTGCAGTTTGGTTTTGAATCGGAATTATTTAGCAGACCTGTTAATTTGCTTGGCGGTGTACGCTATGAAACTACCGATGTGGCGTCATCAAATTCAATGTTGGTTCCAACAGAAGTTACCTGGACGGACAATAATGATTTTCTGTTGGTTCGCTCAACGACACCTACTATGTATGCACAAAAAAGTGACTACGATAACCTGTTACCGAGTGTTGATTTTGATATTGCATTGACCAGTGAAATTAAAGCGCGCGCATCATATAGCACCACCATTTCGCGTGCGGGTTACGGTAATTTGACCTCCGGCGCTACTATCAGTGCTACCGGTGGTTTGAACCAGCCAACAGGATTGGGCGGCCAGCCAGTTGCCAGTTCGCAGAATCCGGCGCTCCTGCCTTTGGAGTCAGATAACTTCGACGTTTCAGTTGAATATTATTTTGATGATGCCAGTTATGTGTCGATCGGCTTTTTTGAAAAACATGTTGAGAATTTTATTGGTTCCGAGCAAGTTTATGAAAACCATTTTGGTTTGTTAGATGCGACTGCTGGCCCCCGTGCGCAACAAGCTGCCGCCGCGTTACAAGCAATTAATCAGCCTGTGACTGAGGACAGCTTGTTTGTGATGACTGCAATTTTGGATAACCCACAAGATTTCCCGAATGGCGCAGCGGATTTTAAAACGCCAGCACAAGATCCAACCTTTTGGGGCAGCGTGGCGACTAAATATGATATCTCGCCGGAGGCAGGTGATCCTGAGTTGTTGTATTTGACTACCAAACCTATTAATAACAAAGAAGCAAAAATTAATGGCGTTGAACTTGCTGCGCAACACTTCTTTGGTGAAAGCGGTTTTGGTATTCAGGGTAACTACACCATCGTAAATGGTGATATTGGTTACAACGATGCATCGCCCACTAATATTACCCAGTTTGCATTAACGGGGTTGAGCGATACCGCGAACCTCGTGCTCATGTATGAGAATGAAGTATTGCAGGCACGTGTTGCTTATAACTGGCGCGACGCGTATCTAGCTGGATATACCAGTTCTAACCCGACCTATGTTGAGGATTATGCGCAAATCGATATGAACGTGAGTTACGAGGTGACGGATAACATCACGCTATCATTCGAAGGTTTGAATCTCACTGGTGAAGATAGTCGCGCCCATGGCCGTACAGAATTGTTAGTGTGGAATATATATGACCTTGGTCCGCGCTACCAACTTGGCGCGCGGTATGATTTTTAATTGAGTGGTGTGTTCACTGGGTTAAAAACGATAAAGCCGCTCTTACCAGCGGCTTTATTTTTATACATACACTGGGGGTTTTTAACATGGGCAGGCATGTCGTATTAAATAATATCGAGCATAAAGATTTAAAGGTGATTACCCGCTATTCCGCCGCTTTTGGTTATGACGTTTCCAATGTCCTGACTTTTGTAACGGAGTTTTCTGCCGTGCACAAAGAGTATCCGATTTTCTTTCACGCAGATCCCAAGACACACAAGTTGCGCCCGGTGGCAATGTTGGGCTTTGATGATAATGAAAATCTATTTTTGGATGAGCATGGGGCACCCAACGGTTGGCGCGCACGTTATATTCCCGCTTTCAGTGCGCGCGGTCCCTTTTTAATTGGTTTCCAGAATCAGCTAAAAGATGGTGGAGATGAACATACTCCCGTGATACACCTGGATATAGATGATCAACGCTTGAGCGAGCATGAAGGTGAGGCGATTTTTTTACCGTTGGGTGGTAACAGTGAGTATTTAAATGCAGTGAATCATCGGTTGCAATTAATTCTTCAGGGGCTTTCTTTAAATGACGCAATGATTGCAGCATTTTCTGAATTGGATTTAATTGAACCTGTGAACCTGCAAGTGCAATTCGATAATCACCATGAATATCGTATCCATGGTTATCACACTGTGGATAAACAAAAGCTGGCGGCTCTGGCGTCTATCCCTTTAGCTAGATTGAACGCGGCAGGCTTTTTGGAGGCGGCCCACTATATGATATCGTCGCTGGAAAATATTCCTGTGTTAGTTGAGTTGAAAAATAAAAAGTGCATTCACAGCATGCTATAACTCTTGTGGGATAAGCAAAAAAAGAGCAAAAAAAATCCGGCAGTTGCCGGATTTTTTTTTGCCTACAGGAATGCCGGCTATTGGCAAACGCCACCCGCTACCTGCGGTATCACTGCCGCACCAGTACCTTTAGTGCCCTGGAATCCAAAAATAACGGTTTGTCCTGGTTGAATAGTAGAGTTCCAACTTAAATTGCTCGCGCTATAAGGGTTGTTACCCGCTGTATTGGCATTCCAACTGTTGGTCATGCGTGAATTGTCGCTATAGCTCCAGCTGACATTCCAGCCATTAATTGCAGTCGTACGATTGTTGGTGATGCGAATATCGGCGGTAAAACCGTTGTTCCACTGATTGGTAACAACATATTGGCAATTACTCGTTGCAGTACTAGAAGCCAGGCTTGATGCGGCAAGTGAAGACGCTGCACTTGATGTTGACGAAGCTGGCATTGACGATGCAGGAACAGAGGATGCTGCAATCGACGAGGCCGGTCTGGATGATGCGGGTATAGATGATGCTGGTGTTGAAGATGCCGGTATGGACGAAGCGGCAACACTGGATCTGGATGAAGCTGGTGCTGATGACATTGATCTCGATGATGCCATCGACGACGATGCGGCAGTCACAGTGAGCGCACAATTATCAACAGTGAAATCCCAGCCGGGGTTATCTGCAGTATTCGCGAGGCGTACACCAAATTTGCTATCGTAGTTATCGCCTCCCACGGGTATTTTTGCGGAAGTGGTACAGCGGGTGCTGCCATCGCCAGCCACATCGCAAGTACTGGTGACGATATTAGTCAGGTCAACATCTTCTTCAATAAATAATTGCACCTTGGTGGCATTTGTTCCCGTAGTCGCGACATCGCATGCAAAGCTATAAGTATTCCCCGCAACTGTATCGACTTTTTGGTAGAGCTGGCCGTGCCAATTTAATTCAGTGCTGTCGGTATAAAAACGCACACTATTATTTTCGTAGCGCACATCGCGCAGATCACCGGTTGGCTCAAAGGAGTAAATACTCCAGCCGTTGGCACTGCCGGTAAATTCACCATTAATAAGTACAGTAGAGCCATTACTGCCGCCACCGGAGGTATCAATGATTTCTTCAACGGGCGACATGCCGCTGGCGAAATGCGTTTTACTGTAAGTGAATTTGCGCAGACTTTCACCGCTAAACACTAACAGCAATGTAGTATTCGCACCGATGTTGGCAGTGTATTGCTGCGTGCTGTTTGCATTGATATTAATTTTTACACCGGTTGATGCAATTGCATCGTTATTGAGGCGCAGTGTGAAATTTTGCGCACTGGTGCCGCGGTTCATTACCATCACTGATCGCTGTGTACCATTCACGGTACCATAGGCCACCACATTGGTATTGCTCGATACTCCATCCGCATAAGTTCCGCTCATGAATTTGCTAACAAATGCCATGTGATGATATGAGGAGCGCGGTGTGCCGTTACCATCAATCATGCTGAAATCTGAACCGGAGCGTTTTCCGTCATTTTCAAACATCGACCAGGTTGCCGCATAAGTAGCTTGATATTTCATAGCGTACCCGAGAACCTGACCAAACATTTGGCCGTTTTCATAGGTGTGTACCACTGTGCCGTCTTTGGAATTGTATTCACCAATCCCCCATTGCAGCGCATTGGCACCGGAGCGGTTGTGGCGAATATTGGCTGCATCAACCAATGCTTTGCTATTTTTGATACTGTTTAAAAAGCTTGCTGCACCTTGAATGGCAGGATCTATACCGGCGTCCTGCGGGTATGAATGCCAGGAAATGCCATCGATATAGTAATAATCTTTGCCGGGAATCTTTCCGCCGATATCGTTGGCGCTGCCGCTGTTAAACATTTCACCTAAATAATTCATGAAGTAGGCTTCATCCGGGCCAAAAATTTTAATGCTCGGGTCTACCGCTTTCATTGCAATAGAAAGGGGTTTGATATAACCGCTGACAACTGCCGCCAGGGCGGCGTTGTCCGCTGGTTTGCCCGCCTGCAGCCAAGGTTCGTTGCCAATGTTCCAATATTTAATATTCAGCTTCTTGGTCACGTTGAGGTACTGCACCATGCTGACAGCAGCGGCGACGCGGTCATTTAATGGTGTGGCATAGTTGTATTGTGAAACCTGAACAAGCGGCTCTGCACCGGCTGCTCTGATTTTGAGAATCCACTGTTCCATAATTTCATTGCTGGGCATGTCTTCATCAAATTGGTGGCCACCAATGCGAATCAGCTTGGTGTTCATATCTTTGGTTTGCTGCCATACCGTTTCGCTGGGAGTAGCACCGGTATCTTCGTTTGCATACCATAAATTATTGCCTACCAATATCGGGCTAACTTGTTGTGCAAGTAACGCTGATGACATGGTGCCAGCAATCAGCAGCCCGAGTGTAGTACCAATGGATTTTATAAAGCGCCCATTATTGTGTTGGTAATTTTTCATAATTATTTTTCTCTAAGTAAGCTGCGCGCGACAATTGCTGGGTGATGTCAATCGGCAGCGCTAGTGGGTGGTGTGAAGGATTTTTTTTCGCCCGAAAAATTGGCGTCAGGTAACGTAATTATTGTTGTTTTAGCCAGCCTAAGCACAAATAGGAATGCATGCAATGCACCTTAAAAAATTGACTGTTTGCTAAAGAAAATAATGGGTTTTTTATTAATCATATTCTCATGGCGCAAAATTTAAGAGCGTAAATTTGCATTTACTTATGGTCAATAAGAGTCTAACGGTGGATTTTATGGCAACTATTTTTAGTTGGGTATTTCAATGATAAGAATTGCTAATTATTGTTTTTTTATCCCAATAAAACGAGTTCGTATCCAAATACTATCGGATTGTAATTTATAGCGATCAATCAATTTTTCTGCGGTGCATTTTCATTGATGAGTGTAGGGAAAATAATGCGTGTAGACCAAAAATTACGGTGATTACAAACAGGATCATTAGAAATAATTTATCTACTCGCAGAGGCTGCAGCATGACGGTAACTAGTAATAAATGGTGTGCACGCACATTTTTCATCGTGTCTGCATTTTTATTCGCAGGGGCAGGGGTGCAAGCGCAACCAATCAGCGCTTATTTGTATGGCCAAAACCATTGGCTGGCCGATGGCGACGAAGGACGTGTGGGTTATATCCACAATCTCTGGCCGCAGGTGAAAGCCAGCGGCGTAAAAACGGTGCGTATTGGCGGTAACGGCTATGAGCGCAATTTTCCCAGCCGCAATCAACTCAATAAAATGGTCGATAATATAAAAAGCATAGGTGCTGAACCTCTGCTGCAGATTCCGCGCCATTTTTCTGATGAGGCGACTAAAGAGCTGGTGGCCTACTACACGCGCAAAGGCAATCGCCAGATAAAATTCTGGTCGATCGGCAATGAACCTATGTTGCATGAAGAGTACACCATTGAAGAGATTCACCAATATCTGGTGCGGATTGCCAAAGCCATGCGTCGTGCCGGACCAGATATAAAAATATTTATGTTTGATGAAGCATGGCTGCGTATTCCGGAGTACAGCGCTCTGGTCGGCGGAAGGTTGGATGTAGTGGGTCTTAAAGAAAATGGACGTTGGTTAATTGATGGGGTTAATTTTCACAGCTATCCCAATGGCCCCAAATTTGTGCGTGATGATGTCGTGTTTACTGGCCCCAAGAAAATATTGGATCAAGTCCTTGAATTACAAAGGCTGATTAAAAACGCCAATGCAAAATATCAGCGTAAGGGTGATGCTGCACTGCTGTGGGGACTAACAGAATTTAATGTCACTTATCACAATCCCGATCGTGAAGTGTCCGGGTATGGCAACACCTCATTTTTGGCTGGTCAATTCACTGCAGAAATTTTTGGCTATGGCATGCAGTACAGCGCTTATATGTTAAATCCATGGTGCATCAACGAGTCTGATGCGGTGGCTACCGATTTTGGCTACCTGGGTTTACCGCGTGAATTTTATCCCCGCTCATCCTATTACCACATGCAATTACTGAGTACCTACTTGCTGGGTGAGTTTATTGCCAGCAGCGATAACCAGGCGTACGTAAAAACTATCGCTACACGGGACGCCGGCACTATCGCCATCATGATAATGAATCAGCATCAAACTGACACCTTTGAGTTTAGCCTCTCCTTTAGCAAGTCATCGGCTGGTGTAAAAAGTCCATTGCAGATTAATATCGCTGCAAATTTGGATAAGACTTTCAGCTCACATATCGCTGCCCAAAGTACGCGGGTATATGTGTTCGATAGAAATGGTAGCTTGCAAAAAACCATCAGCTACAGCTTGCAAGACAATATGGTCTTTAAAGCTCCTCAGGTTGAATAGGCCATCAAATAGAAAGCAAAAGTGTTAAATAGATAATTAATCCAATAAAAAATTACAACTTCGTATTCCTAACAGGAGAAACACTCTAATGATAAAACTTATAACGACAGGATCCTGGCTTTCAAAAGCGGCTCACACAACTATCGGGCTGTTCATTGTTGGCTGTTTATCTAGCGCCGTTGCGCAAGAGATCAGCCCGCTGTTGGTCGGCAATAATCTCTGGTATGCAAACCAAACTACCGGAGTAGGCCCCAGCAATAAGGTTTGGCAGCAGACTAAAGAGATGGGTACGCAGGTTATTCGCATTGGTGGCAATGCGTACAACGATAATATGCCGTCCAATGCCATTGTCGAGCAATGGGTGAATCTCATTCGCACCAACGGTGCGGAACCGATTATCCAGGTATCACAGTACGACAATGCGACGCCGCTGAATGATCGCGTTGCTGCCGCAAAAAATTTGGTCGAATACCTTAATGTGACCAAAAAACTTAACGTTAAATATTGGAATATCGGTAATGAGCCTTGGCTTGAAGCGGAACGTCCCGCAACTTCGACAATGCCGGCGCTTGTAGCAGCCTACATAAAACCGATTGCAGCAGCGATGAAAGAGGCTGACCCCAGCATTAAAATTTTTGGTCCGGATGAAGCGGAATTTTTTGATGATTATTACACCGAGTTGTTTAACAGCGGCAGTGCGAATGATATTGGCGGATTGGTTCCTGGAAAAAATTACTATTATGTAGATGGTATTTCATGGCATCGCTATCCACAGGAAGATAATGTTGATCCGGCGGTGGCCGGAGCGGCGGATATAGTTTCTCGTGTAGTAAAAGCAAAAGCCCTGGTTGATGCCGCTAATGCTCGCCACAACCGCACCGGTGCCAATGCGTTGCAGTGGAGTATCGGTGAGTACAACGGTAAAGGCGGATCGGTTGTGCATACATTTGAAAATGGTCAGATGTTTGCGCAGGTGTTAGGCGCGGCCATGAAATACCAGGCAACCTATGTAGCGACCTGGTCGATGTTTGAAAATGGTGGTTCACGTTCGGGCACCGACTTCAGCATGATTGATGGCAACGGTACTCCGCGCTCGTCATATCGCCACATGGAATTTATTGCAAAACACATGAAGGGTAATTATGCCGAAGGCATTTCCAGCAATGCCAATGTGGTTGCCTTTGGAGCGGTGAATGGCAGTCAGCGTGCGGTCATGATTATGAATCGCAGTACCAGCGCTGCGTACAATTACACGCTTCGTTTGAATAATGATGCTATTGGCGGTGCAAGTGATTTAAAAATCAATATCGATGCGGGTAGCGTGCAGGAATACAGCGATACTATTGCCCCCAATACATCTATTTTCCTGGTATTTGGTGAGCAAAACGTCACCCTATCCACCTACAGCAAAACACATTTCCTTGCTGATTTGGCACCCACTGAAGAGTTGGTTTCCCTCTGTGGCAATAATCGTCCCACAATTGATACGGTTGCTCCGGTATTCCTTGAGGCGAACGGTGGAGCAAAAGTTGTCAATTTAACCGGTATCAGTGATGGTAATGAGTGCACCCAAACGCTCACGCTCACAGCAACTAGCACTAATCCAGCAGCAGTATTGGCGGATAATATTATTCACTCAGGTTGCGCGGCTACGGCAAGTGTAAGTTTGTCACCGGTCGCAGTAGGTAATTCCACCATCAATATTACAGTGCAAGACTCGGGTATTCCTGCAAACAATTGCGCGGGCGTAAGCAAAACAATTTCGTTTAATGCTTTAGTCGCCAACAGTGTTAATGTACCGGCAAAAATCCAGGTTGAAGATTATAACGAAGCTTCAGGTTTGGTATTGGGCAATAGTGACACCGATGAAGGCGGACATTTAGGTTATGCCGACAATAATGATTTCGCCGATTACTATATTAATGTCCCAAGCGCGGGTAATTATGCAATCCAATTCAGAATTGCGAGTGCAGCGGCAACAGTGCCAACGTTTGAGCTGCGCAACGATGCCGGTACAGTGTTAGGTAAAATCACCGTCGCTAATACAGGTGGTTGGCAAACCTATCAAACTATTACGTTGTTAACGAATTTGCCGCAAGGGCAGCAGAAGCTGCGTATTTACTACACTGGCTCGGGTACCAATATCGATTGGTTTGAAGTAAAACAAGACGACGGCTCTTTTGTGCAGTGTACCTGTGTTAGTGGCTCAGTACAGGCGAGTAGCTCATCAACCGCAAGTTCAATTGCTGTGAGCTCGATAGCGGCAAGCTCTATAGCAGCAAGCTCAGTTGCCTCTAGCTCGGCAGTTATCAGTTCTGTCGCCGCAAGCTCTGCAGCTGGTGGTGGTTCGTCTGGCGGCGGTGGTAGTTTGTCGCTGTTAAATATGCTGGCATTGATGGCGATGTTAATGCTGGGGCGCCACCTGCGGGCAACCAAACAACATTACGATTAATGTCTCAAGCTTGTTTGGGCTTATCCCACACAAGCGAGCATCCAAAAAAATGGGAACCATCTGGTTCCCGTTTTTTTGTGCGGCCAATAATAATTATATTAGTTAATGCGTGGGCGCACCTGCGCAAAATACTGACGGCAAAATTGAATAAATGCCGATAAACGTTTCGATTGATGAATCAATTGCGGATAAATAATGTGCATAGTATTGCTGGTTGTCAGGGCTTCATCTTGCAGAAACTCCAGGCGACCTTCGGCGATATCAATTTCCACCATATAATCTGGTGCGCGAATAATTCCCACCCCTTTTAACGCCTGATGTTTTAACAGGTGGCTATTATTAATTTGCAGCCAACCCTTACACTCTATTTCTTTGCCCGCAAAAGTCCAATCGGGTTGATCATGGCTGCGCAGACACTGGTGGCGGGAAAAGTCCGCCGCGGTTTGTGGTTTGCCGTGCTGGATAAAATATTCCGGCGCGGCGCAGCAATAGTATTGATAAGTAAATAGTGGCACTGCGATCATATTCTGTGGCGGCTCATTGGTGCCACGAAAGGCGATATTAAAATCGCTGCGGTTCAGATCTTGAAAGGGGGAGTTGCAGTCAATCGAAAACTCGATATTCGGGTGAAATGCTTTGAATTGCGCACATATATCCAGTAAATAACGCTCGCTAAATTGCAATGGTGCGGCTATTTTTAATAGGCCTTCAATGGCTTGCCCTTCATTTTCAACATTGCGCTCAAGTTCTTGCAAGTCATTAAAAATTTTTTCCATTCCGGTCATGACCCATTGCCCCTCATTGGTGAGGCGCACACTGCGGGTGGAACGAATTAATAATGTCATGCCCATGTCTTTTTCGAGGCGACGCACCTGCGATGAAAGATGACCGCGAGAAATTCCAAGCCGCTCAGCGGCTACGGTATAACTGAGGTGCTGGGCTACCTCACTGAACAACATCAAACGTTCTAACTTTTTATGTTCTTTGTTTATCATTTTGTCTGACCCGTCGATGTTTTTTTGTTATTAAAATATTTAGTCTTTACTTAACTCCTGGCGCGCACCTGGGTGAGTGCGTGAATAACACCACGTAACTCTGCCAACCCTTTCATTCTGCCCAGATACGAGTAACCGGGTTTAACGTTAGGTTGATCTGCTTCTTCTAATAACAAGTGGCCATGATCAGGGCGCATAGGAATTTCATAATTGGCAACACCATTGAGTTTGCGGCGTTGTTCTTCTGCCAGTAATGCATCGATCAAACCGACCATATCGTTATCGCCGCCCAAATGTTCCGCTTCATAAAAGGAACCATTTTCCTCACGAGTGACGTTACGGAGATGGGTGAAATAAATGCGTGGTCCAAATTCTTTTACCATGCCGACTAAATCATTATCAGCGCGCGCGCCAAAAGAACCTGCGCACAGCGTCAGGCCGTTGGCCGGGCTGGGTACGCCATCTAAAATCAATTTCACATCCTGACGGGTTGATACCACGCGCGGTAAACCAAACAGCGAGAATGGTGGGTCATCCGGGTGAATACACATATTTACCCCGGCAGCTTCGGCCGAGGGGATTACCTCTTTCAGAAATTGCCACAAATTATTGCGTAGGCCGTCTTCGCCCAGCGCGATAAATTCACTGATAGCGGCACGGATTGAGGCGCGCGTGTAACTGCCTTCGCCGCCGGGTAACCCTGCGATAATATTTTTTTCCAGCAAGGCGACTTGGGCATTGCTCATGCTTTTGAAATAGGCTTCTGCTTCGGCCACTAATTCGGGACTGTAGTTCTGCGCGGCATTATTACGCTGCAAAATAAACACGTCGTAGGCAACAAAATCCACCATATCAAAACGCAGTGCCGAGCCGGTATTTTCCAAATGGTAATCAAGGTTAGTCCGCGTCCAGTCAATGACTGGCATAAAGTTGTAACACACGACTTTCACGCCGGCTTTACCGGCATTGACGAGGGATTTTTTATAGTTCTCTATATAGTGCGCATAGTTACCGGTGCGTGTTTTGATATCGTTGTGTACAGGAATGCTTTCAATTACCGCCCACTTCAGGCCAAAGCTTTCGATGATATTTTTGCGCGCTAGGATTTTATCCAGCGGCCATTCGTCCCCGGTCGCCACCTCATTCAAGGAACTCACAATGCCGGTAGCGCCAGCCTGCGCCACCTTGGGAAGTGTTACCGGGTCTTTCAGGTCAAACCACCGCCAGGTTTCTATCATCTCTGCTCTCTCGCTCCGGGAATTGGATATTTTGGTGATACGGCCAATAAGGTGGTAAGGCCACTATGCCATTTAACCAGAGTGGGTTGTTTATCGCAAGCTGCGCAGCGTTCGTGAACCAGGGGAAAGTGATGTTGTCGGATGAGGGTGGGGTTGGTGCAATCTAACGACCATTTGAGCTGGAACCCCGGATTGATGCTATACATAGGTTTAAGGCAGATAAAGGAGGCTCGATGTGCGTAAAAACTATCTTTTTATTGACTACGAAAATGTTCAGCCTGAATCCATTGCCGGTCTGGAAAAAGGCAATTTTTATATCCTCATATTCCTCGGCGCCAACCAATCCAAACTCAACACTCAGCTCGTCCGCTCGCTACAGCCTCTGGGAACCCGCGTTGAATACATCATTCTCTCCGGCAACGGCAAAAACGCACTCGATTTTCACATCGCGTATTACATCGGGGAGCGCGCTGCGATCGAGCCAGATGCTTACTTTCACATAGTCTCCAAAGACGCAGGTTTTGACCCGCTGATCCAACATCTGAAAGACCGCAACATCCTTGCTTCTCGCTCCAGCAGCATTGGCGAAATTTCCATCTTGCAAACGTCCAGCTTAAAAACCTTGCCCGAACGAACCAGCGTTGTAAAAGCCCGTCTCGCCCAAATGGAAGGCAAACCCAACACCGTAAAAACCCTCTCCAGCACCATCAATGCACTTTTTCAAAAAACCTTGAGTGAAGATGAAGTGGAAATGGTGGTGAAGGATTTGTGCGGTAAGGGTGTGATAGCGATTATTAACAAAACGCGTGTGACCTATTTGCAGAAGTAGCAAAGAGGGAAATTATTTGTAAGTTCTTGTCGTCGCGACAGCAGCGGATTAATTTTTAGTGGCATTCCAATCCGGTTCTTTCAAACCCTGCATGCAGGCTTTCACTTCATGATCAATAATATTGTTGGGTTTAATGCAATCTTTGATGCTGCGCTTTATTTTGATTTCAGATGTGTGTTTCGGGTTTTTAAGTAGGGCTTCCTTATTGGTGGCGGCCCTGCAAGCTGTGTCTCGCGTAGATTGATTTTCAAACGTAGCATTGTTGTTGGAAATATCGATCCAGCGATTACAGGTGGCAATCAGCTGTTGCAGCTCGGCATCTTTATTGTCACTTCTTAAATGGTTTATCGGGGTATAGCTAGTGGTGTTACTCGGCTGCCCTCGTGCGACAGATATAGGTCCCGGGGTAGTCCCTTGGCATTTCGCGAGTTGACTTTGCAGATAGCTTTTCTGTTTTTGCAGCCTTCGTTGTTGATCGGCATTACCGCCATTGTTGCTCCATCGGCTGACTTGATTTATCTGTTGTCTCCAGTAAGTGCAGTCATTTGCAGTTGCAATCGATGGCATAACACTGCCAATAAAAAGTATTGTGATAATGACTCTATTCAATTTTTTCTCCATTGATACGCGATCTTTTGTGAGTTTGTAAGTGGCCACCTATTCACCTTTTATTTCCGGTTTTTTACTCGTAGCAAAAATCCGCTCGGCAGGGATGCGCAGTTGTTGCAGTAGATACGTTGAAAATTCCGGCGAATAACCTTGTTTTTCAATTGAACGCTCCATGCACAGCAACCACGCATCGCGTTCCGCTTCACCTATCGGTAAGTGAGCGTGATCACGGGGAATATTAATACTGCCGTATTTTTCATGATAAAGACTCGGCCCGCCCATCCATCCGCACAAAAACAGTGTTAGCTTATCGCGTGATTCAGCGAGATCCGTTTTGTGCATCTTGCGGATAGTCGCTGCTTCCGGTAGTGCATCCATTTCCTGATAAAAATCATCAACCAATTGGCGTATACCGTCGATGCCCCCGGCTGCTTGGAAGGATGTATCGGAAAAACCGTAGAGTGGGGTGGTAGTCAATTTATATGCCTATTTACTGTAAAGAGTGCACAAATATAACGCATTTGTTTGAGTTGATTCGCGACTATTAAGGCTTTTTAGATAATCAATATGTCGGTGTTGAGGTGGAAATAGGCTAGGCTTAGATAGTCGAAACGGTCGAAAAACCTACTCATTAATCTCAAATATCATGTAACTAACCCTATCATGCCCACTAATAGATTTTCTGGTTTCCCTCGGCGGCGAGCATCAGATCAGGATACGTTGATCGATGCCCAGCTAGTTGAGTTGGCTTATCAAAATCTTCCTGCGATGGTGGCTGTAAATATAGCTGCAACACTGGGTGTTGTGTTTTTATTGCATGCAGCGGGTGCGAGTGGTATCCGGCTTTGGTTTGGATTGGTCCTTCTGCTGAGTATGTTGCGTTTAATTTCCTGGGTGCTGTTTAAAAAGTATGGTTCGGTCGCCAATGGTTTAACTGCGAGTGAGTTAACCGCAAATGGCTCGCGTCAATATTCAGCTACATGGATGTTGCTTTATACACTAGGGCTCCTGTCGGCTGCACTTATTTGGGTCTGGCTGCTGTATATCACATTCCAGTCGACCGCCTCAGAAGTGAAATTCATTGTTATAGTGACTATCTCGTCGCTTGCCGGTGGCGCCACAGGTATTACTGCGCCGCTAAAATATGCAGGCCGAATCTATATAACAATTTTATTGGTTCCTTCCTCAATAATTATTTATTCGGCGTCGAATGAATACTGGGTTCTCTCCGCTTTGGCCATCGTCTTTTGGGGAGCGATGATTGTTAATCATCGCAATAACCACCGCGTGCTGTTGAAAAGTTTGACCTTGCAACTGGAAAATAAACAACTCATCAATAATTTACAAACTCTTAATGCAGACCTCGAGCAGCGAGTTCACCAGAGAACTGAAGCGCTTAAACAGATCGCGCATCATGACGCGCTTACCGGGTTGCTAAATCGGCCGGGATTAATTGATTGGATGGAGAAAAATCTCAGTGCTGAAAATCCACATGAGGCAGCGGTTCTGTTTCTTGATCTGGATAGATTCAAACAAATTAATGATGCACTTGGTCATGAAATTGGTGATCAAGTGTTGCGTATGATTGCGCATCGTTTTAACGATGTGTGCCCAAGTGATGCGATTGTTGCCCGCTGGGGCGGCGATGAGTTTCTATTGATTACAGAGCAGTCTACTAATGCGCGTGAGCGTGCTGATCTGATCGCGCATCAACTCATTGAGGTCGCCACTGCACAATTTAAAATATGCGATGAATCCTTAGGCGTTGGCTTAAGTGTAGGAATGGCTTATTTTCCAACAGATGCCGCTGATTTTCAGGATGTTATTCACGCTGCAGATTTGACGGTTGCGGAAGTCAAACGAAGTGGGCGCGGGCGTAGTCTTATCTATGACGATATATATGCGCAAACCCAGAAGCGTCGATTTGATTTGGGTAGAGCCTTATCAGAGGCGCTCAAGCAAAATGAATTAACACTTGCCTATCAGCCGGTGGTGAATGTGTTAACCGGTGATGTTGAAGCCTTAGAGGTTTTGTCTCGTTGGCATCATAAAACTCTTGGTGTAATCGACCCTTGCGAATTTATTAATTTGGCTGAAGAGACCGATAGAATCAACGCATTAGGTGATTGGGTCTTGTATGAGTCGTGTCTTAAGTTCAGCGAGTGGGTCCCGCAAGGTTCTGCAATTAAACTGGCGGTCAATGTTTCAATAAAACAGTTGCTCACTCCCGGCTTTTCGGCGCGCGTCAATAGCATATTAATAGAAACGGATTTTTCTGCTAAATCACTTATTTTGGAAGTGACGGAAAGTCTATTTGGTGAGGAGCATCTGGATGCAACCTTGAAAACAGTAGTGACGCTACGTGAGATGGGAATAGACGTATATATCGATGATTTTGGAACGGGGTATTCTTCACTTTCTCGCCTGCATGAATTCCCTGTTACCGGCATTAAGATTGATCGATCATTTACCGCGCAGGTGGATAGTCAGGGTGTTGTTATTATCGAGAGCGCAATGTTAATTGCACAGCGCATGAATTTGAAAGTCATTGTCGAGGGCGTTGAATCAATTAGTCAGTTGAAAAAACTGTCTAGCTTGGGAGTGGTGGCTATGCAAGGTTATTATTTTGGTCGTCCTTCACCCATACCGCATATTGAGTCCATTAAACCTATTTGGTGTGATGTCTTCTTGAAAGAATAATGTTTTTTCAAGTTCTGAGTTTCGCTATCGATTTTGCAAAAAAGCGTTCTATTGCGTAAAGAAAGTTATAAAAACAAATGCCCCGTCTTCACATAAATCAATGCTCCATCGTCTTTTGTGAAGGGGTGATGTTGGCTTAGGTGTGGGCTGCGGAGCCATGAGCCTTTCGGGTATAGGCCGTGTTCGTCATGAAATGTCCCTTCCACTACAAATATTTCTTCTCCGCCCCAATGCCGGTGGCTGCTGAATTGTGTATTCGGTGCCCATTTTACTAGGGCGACGTGTTCACCTTCGAAGTCATGCAAGGGCATTACGCTTAATCCATCTACTAGCCCTTGGCGCCATGGGGTTGTATGGGTGTCGATGACGGTTTGTGTGGTATCGGCTGCGTTGAATTGTTGCAATTTGACAAAAATAATCGCGCCTTCTTTACCAATTTTCGGTGTGTGCGTTGTCCCTATAGGGTTTCTGACATAACTGCCTTTTTCGTAGCTGCCATTCTCGTCAGAAAAAACGCCATCGAGAACAAAAAATTCTTCTCCACCTGAATGCGTGTGCGCTGAAAACTCACTAAAAGGCGCATAGCGAACAATCGATGTCGCGCGCGCAACTTCATCGCCAATCCGGTCGAGCATCATGCGCTCAACACCGGCCATGGGCGATGCAACCCAGCGATAATCTTCAGGCCGAATCACGATGCGTTGTGAAAAATCTGCATTGAGTCGATTGGTCATTACTTAAGTAGTCTCTTGCATTAATTGCGTCAGAATCTGTTTGTAATTCTCAGTACCTTGCGCACCCGTCACCAGGTGGCGGCGATTAAATACGATTGCCGGTACACCACGGATGCCTGCATCTATCCAAAACTTTTCGGCAGCGCGCACATCATTTGCAAAACGTTGATCTTGCAATACGGCCAAGGCTTCGTCTCGCGCAAAGCCAATTTCTGCAGCTACATCGGCCAACACTTCATCGTCTGACAAGTTTCGGAGATGGGTAAAATGCGCTGCAAAAAACGCTTGTTTCAAATCATGCTTGCGCCCTTGTTGTTCGGCCCAATGTAGTAGTTGATGCACATTGAACGTGTTGTGCATGCGCATATCATCAGTAAAGCAAAACTCAAATCCCAACTCGGCGCCAACCGCCGTTATATGGTTTCGGTTAGCATCCGATTGCTCTTTGGTTGAGCCATATTTCTCTGCCAAGTGCTCGCGCAAATTTTGGCCTTCTGCGGGCATATCAGGGTTCAGCTCGAAGGGCTGCCAGTGAAGTTCATAGGGTATTGCAGTTTCCGCCAGAGCGCGTTCCAGCTGCCGGTAGCCAATAATGCACCAGGGGCAGACAACATCGGACACTATGTCTATACGGAGTTTGTTTGGGGTGGTGGTCATGGGGTAGGCCTGTATTGCGTAGCATATTGGGGTATTATTGTTGCAGTGTTTGCGCCGTGAATACAGCAGAAATATAAAACATCATCTCATGTAGCTGTATCCAAATGCGGTCACCACTGGCCAGGATTTTAGATTTTATACATTAACTAATAAGAGATATCAAAAAATGGAATTATTAAAAATTGAAGAGATTATCAATTTATATCTATATCGTAGCAAATCTGTTTCAGTTGATTTACCTAGTGGCTCTATTAGGCGACTTAAACACTGCCGTTTATCACGACTCTACGAATGGAAAATCATGAAAAAAACTCTCGCTCTATTCTTGTTTGCACTTATTTCCTTTCAAGTTGGTGCGATTGAGCTTAGCGACCCTTCAAATAGAGTTTCGTGCCCAGAGCTAGATAATAGTTTTATGTGTGCACAAAGGATCGAAAAAAGTATTATTGAATTGAACAAAGAAATAGTATCGAGAACAGATGGTGTTCTCGAAATACGTTCCTTGTCAGGTCAACTCTATAAAGTAAAGGAGAATAGCGGAGAAGACGATGTAGATTACATGGAGCATTACTTGGCCGTCGGAATATCCGACGATAAGAGATTTGTGTCGCTATTTGTTCAATATTCTGAAGGTAATTCATGGGCAATTTTTGATAGAAATACGAGTATTTTAACTAATGTTTGCGGTTACCCTATTTTCTCACCAAAAAAGGGTTATATCGCGTTTTCTGAAATGAATCCATATTCGGAAATGACTCCCACATGTCTTCAGATTTATGAAATTGGGGAGGTTGCAATAAAAGAAGTTTTTGATGCAAAAATGGGGAATGAGTGGTGGTCTGATAAAGTAAAATGGGAAGGAGAAAAAAAGTTCATCTTTGAAAGAGTCAAATGGAACCCTTTGTGGGCTGAAGAAGGTCAACCCGATTTTCAGTCAGAAAGTTATAGCCTTAAGCTTGATGATGGAAAGTGGCTAATGGTTCCGAATTAAATTGCAACAAGCAATTAAATGTGAATGTAATTTTCATTCTGGATTTTTGCAAAAAAAAGTGTTTTATAAGGGGGGGTAGGCTGCGGACATGTGTCATGTTGGGCATTGCTGCCCAACCTACGATATTACGCCGCCATCTCGCGTAACCGTTTTGCCACAACCCCATGTCGTGCCATCACATCATTAATATCCACATCCACCATTTCACCGTTTTTCACTTTCCATTCACCCGCAACCATCACGTAATCCGCTTTGTGGGCGCCGCATAGAATTAATGCGGCGAGTGGGTCGCCGTGGCCGGAGAAGCGGGGTTGGTTTAGGGAAAATAGGGCGAGGTCGGCTTTTTTGCCGACGGCGAGTTCGCCGAGTTCGGGGCGGTGTAATAATTTTGCGCTACCAGAGGTTGCGAGTTTTAGAGCATCGATATGCGTGAAATTCGCGGAGCCGTAGCGGAGTTTTTGGAGCAGCATGGCTTGGCGAACTTCTTGAATCATATTGGAGCCGTCGTTGGATGCAGAGCCATCGACACCCAAACCGACCGGTGCGCCTGCGCGTTGTAAATCGCGAGTGTGGCACATGCCGGAGGCGAGGAGCATGTTGGAGGTGGGGCAGTGGCAGACGCCGACGTAGGCGTGGCCCAAGCGTGCAATTTCTTCTTCATTAAAATGAATGCCGTGGGCAAGCCAGACGCGGTTGTTTAACCAGCCTACATCATCCAGATAATCCACCGGGCGCATACCAAATTGTTTCAGGCAGAAATTATTTTCATCTTCGGTTTCACCTAGATGGGTGTGCAGCAACACATCTTTTTGTTGCGCGAGCACAGCGGTTGCACGCATTAAATCTGGCGTTACAGAAAAAGGTGAGCAAGGAGCGAGGGCGATTTTGCAAAAGGAATCTTCGCTGGTGTCGTGATAGCTATTAATTAAACGCTCGCTTTCGCTGAGGATTTTTTCATCGCTCTCCACCACCGAATCCGGTGGCAAACCCCCTTTGGATTGGCCGAGGCTCATGGAGCCGCGTGTTAAGGTTACGCGGTTGCCGATGGTTTTGGCGGCGGCAACTTGCGCATCAATCGCGTGCGGCATAATGCTGCTGAATACATAGTGATGATCGGCGGCTGTGGTACAACCTGACAGCAATAATTCGCTTAACGCTAATTGCGTAGATGCAAAAATTGCCTCGTCATTTAAATTTGACCAGACCGGATAGAGCGCTTGCAGCCAGGGAAATAATTCTTTGTTGAGTGCGCCGGGCAGTGCGCGGGTGAGCGTTTGGTAAAAGTGGTGATGGCAATTAATCAGACCCGGCAAAACCACATGGTCAGAGGCATCGAAACTGTAATCGTAAACGCTATCGGGTGATTTCCCTGCGGCAACCAATTCAATAATGTTATTGCCTTGAATCACCAAGCCATTGCTGGCGTCTTGTGAATTACCTGTCCAACAGGCGCGCGGATGTTTAATCCAGATGGCAGCACTGTGTGTGCTGCCGTAAGCAGAAGATGTCATTGGGGTTTACTACTGGTTGCAGTGAAAAATTAGGCGGCAGGTGGTTCTGTCGCGGGTGGTTTGAGGCCGCAGCCTTTTAAAATCATATGGCTTAAAAAATCGGAAATATCTTTGATCATATCCGGCTCATATTCTGCCCGGTTCATCACCGTGAGAATTTTCACATCGAAATCCGCATAGTGTTGCGTCGATGACCAGATTAAAAAAATCAAATGCATAGGATCGACCTTGTCCATGCGCCCGAGTTCAATCCACTGCTCGATTATCTGCACCTTGCGGCGTACGAACTGGCGCATCTCGGTGCGGATATAACCTTTCAAATGCGGCGCGCCCTGAATCATTTCCATCGCATAAAGTTTGGATGCGCGTGGATGGGTATAAGACAGCTCGACTTTTTTGCGAATAAAACGATCCAATACGTCAGCGGGATCATCATCTACCGTGATTTCACCGAGCAGGTCGTTCCACAAATTAATAATGTTATCGAGCACCGCGACGTACAAATTCGTTTTACTTTTAAAGTAATAATGCACATTGGCTTTGGGGATGCCCGCGCGGTCGGCGATGTTCTGGATACTCGCGCCGCGAAAGCCATTGTGTACAAATTCTTCCTCTGCCGCGTTAATAATATTGGTGAGATTGCGATCGCGGATTTTGCCCGGTTTGTATTTTCCGGTGGGCGTTTCAGTGGGATTAAAATCCAGCGATGTTTCTGCCTTTTTAGTCACCATAGTTTTTACCGCCGCACTCTTACTGGTAGGGATGGCTTTGCCGGTCGTTGTCTTTTTGTTGCTGGGTGCCGCTACTGCATTGTTTGCGCTTGTTGTTTTTACCGCTGTGGTCTTGGTTGCCATTGTTATTGTTTCTCGCGTTAAAGTGCGGCTGCACGCAACTAATCTTTACGTTGATACAGCCGCGTTGTTAGTGTTACTGCGGGATTTTCCCGTCGATCCCTTTTACATACCAATTTTGTTGATGCAATTCTTCATCGCTCAGGGTTTTACCTTCCGCGACTTTCAGTGTGCCCGCCTGATCGTAAATAGGGCCTTGATAGACAGCGCGCTTGCCCGCGATCATTTCCATTTTATACGCATCTACTTTGGCGACAACCTCTTTCGGCACTACCGGATTCATCGGCGAGAGTGCGACTACATTTTCTTTCAAGCCATGCCAAATTGCCTCTGGCTTCCAGGTGCCATCCAATACCGCTTTGATTTTTGCGCTGTAAATACTCTCCCAGTGTTGGGTAGATGAGGTCAAATGGGTTTTGGGGCCATAAGCGCTCATATCGGAATTGAATCCAACCGAGTAAATGCCTTTGGCTTCTGCAGCTTGAATGGTGGCCGCAGAGTCAGTGTGCATGGTGAGTACATCGGCACCTTGCAATATCAAACTTTCCGCCGCTTCGCGCTCTTTGGCTGGGTCGTGCCAGGTGTTGACCCAGACCACTTTCATTTTGACATTCGGATTCACCGCTTGCGCGCCGAGCATAAAGGAGTTGATGCCGCGAATCACTTCGGGAATCGGAAATGCGCCTACGTAACCGATCACTTCTTTTTTACTCATAGCGCCAGCGACCATACCGGCGAGGTAGCGGCCTTCGTAATCGCGCGCTTGATAATTACCGACGTTGGCGGCAGTTTTATAACCGGTGGCGTGTTCGAATTTTACTTTGGGAAACATTTTGGCCACTTTAATAGTGGGGTTCATGTAACCAAATGAGGTGGTGAAAATTAAATCGTAACCGCGTGAGGCCATATTGCGAATCACACGCTCGGCGTCTGCACCTTCGGCCACGCTTTCAACAAAAGTGGTTTCGATTTTATCGCCAAATTCTTTTTGCACAATTTTGCGCGCTTCATCGTGTTGGTAAGTCCAACCGGCATCGCCAATCGGGCTGACGTAAACAAAACCGACTTTTAACGGCGCAGCGAAGACGCTGGCGCTAAGAGTGAGCAGCGAGGCTGCACCCAGCAACCGGAGAAATGTTTTTCGTGTTAACAGGGTCATGATGGTTCCTCTTGTGATGTTTTGGTTTTTTTAAAAATTTAGCTGTTACAAATTTATTTGAGTGGATGCCAATTTATTTCAACGGATGATAGGGTTGCCCGAGCGAGCGCGGCGCAAATAAGCCCTGATTTTTTTGGCGATACATCATCATCACCAACACAATAATCGTGATTACATAGGGCAACATGGCGAGCAGGTTGGGCGAAATTTCATAACCGTAACCCTGCAATAACAAATGCAGGATACTCGCAAAACCAAATAGCCAGGCGCCGAATAAAATGCGCTCGGTGCGCCAGCTGGCAAATACCACTAACGCCAGTGCAATCCAACCGCGCCCGGCCGCAATCCCCTCTGACCACATGGGCGTGTAAGCGAGAGATAAATAAGCACCCGCTAATCCCGCCATGGCTCCACCAAACATGACTGCGCAGTAGCGCACCACCATTACTTTGTAGCCCAGTGCGTGGGCAACTTCTGGGTTCTCGCCGACGGCGCGGATAATTAATCCCAAACGTGTGTAACGCATCACCACAAATACAGCGGCAAATAAAATAAACGAGAGATACACCAATAAATCCTGCGCAAATAATGCCTGGCCGATAAGTGGGATATCGCTTAAAAACGGAATCGCAATTGGCGCAAAACCAGTAACGGTTTGGCCTACATAAGCGGCGCCAAGAAAAGCGCTTAAGCCTGTGCCGAAAATGGTGAGTGCAAGGCCGGTGGCGACTTGATTGGAAATTAAAGTGAGTGCGATAAACGCAAAAATTAATGAGACAAAAATACCTGCTGCAACGGCAGCGAGCACTCCCAAACCCAAACTACCACCCGCATAAGCGGCGATAAATCCGCAGGCGGCACCCACTAAAATCATGCCCTCTTGCCCGAGGTTTAATACGCCTGAACGCTCCGACATCATCGCGCCCAGCGCCACTAACAGCAGCGGCGTGCCGGTGCGCACCATTGCGAAGAGAATATTTTCGATCAAACCTATATCCATAAAATCTTACCTGTGTTCTTAATTTTATTGCGAGTTATTGAGTGATAGCTGAAGGTTTAACGCTGCGCGAATTCGGTACCACGCGATAGCTAATCAACAAGTCACAGGCAAGCAGATAGAACAGCAACATGCCCTGGAATAATCCGGTGATGGATTTTGGTAAACCCTGATCGATTTGCGCCATCTCGCCGCCGAGATAAGTCAGCCCTAGTAAACAACTGGCGAGCAAAATGCCGAGCGGATGCATGCGCCCCATAAACACCACAATAATGGCGGCGTAACCATAACCAAGTGAAAGCGTGGGGATCAGTTGCCCTACCGGACCATTGGTTTCAGAAATCGCTGCTACCCCGGCCATGGCGCCACTGAAACACAGCAGCAACCAGATTAATTTTTTGCTATTAAATCCCGCAAAGCGCGCAGCGTTGTGGTTCTCGCCCATCACACGCAATTGAAAGCCGAGTAGCGTGCGCGTGAGCACCACCCAAATCACCACCAACATAAACAGCGCAATAAAAATGGCGATGCTCACGCGATAATCCTCAAATAACACCGGTAATAATGTCTGGCTCGCAAACAGTGCTGACTCGGGAAAATTAAGCCCGTCTGGATCTTTCAGAGGGCCATGCACTGCCCAGAGCAATAAATTTACCGCTATATAATTGAGCATAATCGTGGTGAGAATTTCATTGGCGTTGAATCGTGTCAGTAGAAGCGCCGCAATTGCCGCCCAAGCCATACCGGCGAGTGCACCGCTGGCGATAATCACCGGCAGTACCCAAAAGCCTTCGCTCTCCGCCAGTTGTAATGTCACCGCTCCACCAATTAATGCACCAAAAACAAATTGGCCTTCAGCGCCGATATTCCAGATTTTTGCTTTAAAGCAGAGTGTTAAACCAATTGCACAGAGCAACAGCGGTGTGACTTTTACCGCAAGCTCAGAAAGACCATAGAGGTCGCTGATCGGTGCAATAAAAAACGTGTAGAGGCTGCCGAGCGGTGGGCGGCCGAGCAATGCAAATAATAAGGCGCCGGAAATTAGCGTTAATAAGAGCGCGAGCAGCGGCGACAAATACACCATCAGCTGCGAATCGTGCAGGCGTTTTTCAATGCGCATGGGCCACCTCCGCCGCAGCAGTGTCTGTAGAGATGCCTGTAGATAGAGTGCCAAAATTCCCGGTCATCCACTGGCCGAGTTGCGCGAGTGGGACAGCAGATTTTGGTGCGAGCGGTGATAAGCGCCCGCCGCACAATGCGCCGAGTCGATCAGCCAATAAATAGAGTTCGTCGAGGTCTTCGCTGATCACCAAAATCGCGGCGCCTTTGTCGCGCAATTTAATCAACTCCTGGTGGATTAAATTCGCAGCGCCTACATCAACGCCCCAGGTAGGATGAAAACACACCAACACGTTTGGATTCTGCAAAATCTCGCGGCCGATAATAAATTTTTGCAAGTTACCACCGGAGAGACTTTTGGCGCTGGCCTCGGCGCCTGTTGCTTTGACTTTGTAAGTTGAGATGATCTCGGCAGCGCGCGCTTTTATTGCGGGCCAATTCAGCCAGCCGAATTTTCCGGTTTGGTTGATATAACTGGTTAACAAATTATTTTCGGTCAGACTCATATTGCCGAGAGCGCCGCGCCCGATACGGTCAGCGGGGACAACGCCTAGCCCCATATTGCGCCGCTCCTGCACACTGGTATTGCCAATATCTTTTCCGTGAAAAATTAAACTGCCGCTATCGCTGCCCAGCTCGCCATTAATTAAATCCACCAATTCATCTTGCCCGTTACCGGCAACCCCAGCGAGGCCGAGAATTTCGCCCGCATGTAATTGCAATTCAATATCCTGCAAGTGAATAGCAAAGGCATCGCGCGGTTTTACTTCAATCTTATCGAGTGCGAGCAGGCATTCACCGGCGTTGCCAGCGGGCATGGTGTCTTGTAATTCCAATTCATCGCCGAGCATCAAGCGCGCCATTTCGCCAGGGCTGGTTTCGCGGGGAATACAGGTGCCCGTCACCTTGCCGCCGCGCAGTATGGTGGCCTTGTCGCAGAGTGCATTTACTTCGTGCAATTTGTGCGAGATAAATAAAATGCTGCACCCTTTGTGCGCGAGTTTTTTTAATACCTCGATCAGCTGCGCCACCTCGGGTGGTGTGAGCACGGCGGTGGGTTCATCGAGAATTAAAAGTTGGATGTCTTGCAACAGGCAGCGAATAATTTCCACGCGCTGCTGTTCACCGACCGAGAGGCTGTGTACGAGGCGGTCAGGATTTATCGCGAGGCCGTATTCATCGCCCACCGCAAGAATGCGTGCGCGCAATAAATCGAGCGTGCCGTATTCTGCAGGCGTTAAATAGAGCGCGATATTTTCGGTCACTGTTAATGTTTCAAATAACGAGAAGTGCTGGAACACCATGCCCATGCCGAGTTGGCGAGCGTGAGCCGGGCCGGTGATGTTGACCTCGCGATCATTCCAGGTCATTTGCCCGGAATCGGGTTTTACTACACCGTAGATCATTTTCATCAGCGTACTTTTACCCGCGCCGTTTTCCCCCAGCAGCGCATGAATTTCCCCTGGAGCCACTTGCAGGCTCACCGCGTCATTCGCGATGCAGCCCGGATAGGCTTTGGTGAGGGAAAGCAATTCAAGGCGCATGGCCTTTTTTTCAGACATAAACCAACTCGCTCATAAACCTGACTATCTGGACAAAAAGATAGACTGGTTTGAGCAAATTGCATGCCAGCGACTGTGAAATACCAGTCTTGACAAAAAACGCATAAAAAATTGTCTATCTGGCCAGACTTTTGCTTTGGGTGATAAAGCGAGGATGGAGAGAAAGCGGTTTGGCTGAAATCGGCTATAACCATTTAAAGGTTCTTCGCCCTGAATCATGGGTCGATCTGTTGGAGGAAAGTCTGTGCGGTTTGTGGTGAACAATGTTCCAGTTGAGTTGGCGGAGGCAGCGGCAGATCTGACACTGTTGCAGTACCTGCGTAGCCAGCAGCATCTGATGGGCACCAAAGAGGGTTGCGCCTCGGGTGATTGCGGCGCCTGCACTGTGTTGGTTGGCCGCAAAGGCGTGGATGTTATGGCTTACAGCACAGTCAACGCCTGTATTTGCCCGCTCGGCAGTCTGCAGGATTGCCATATTGTGACGGTAGAAGGTTTGGCGGCAGCGCCGCAAGAAATGCATCCTGTGCAGACGGCGATGGTGGAATGCCACGGTTCCCAGTGCGGTTTTTGTACGGCCGGTTTTGTTGTGTCGCTCGCGGGACTGCAATTGGCGGGCGGCGCGGATTTGGCCGAGGCTGATATTGCGGTGCAACGTGCAGCGGTGATTGATGCAATCTCGGGCAATTTGTGTCGCTGTACGGGTTATCGCCCGATTATCGATGCCGGCCTGTCCGCCCTTAAAAAACCTGCCCAAGTGGCCAGTTTTGTGCAAAATTGGGTGCCATATGCACCTTTAGCGGGCATAGATGGCGAGCCTGCGCGCGCTTACGGCAGAAACTTGTCCGATGGCGTCAGCGATTATTGGCAGCCACATACCGAAGCGGCACTACAGCATTTGCTGGTTGAATATCCGCAGGCGCGCCTTGTTGCCGGTGGAACCGATTTGATGCTGGAAGTTACCCAGCAATACAAGTCACTTCCGCAACTGATTGACCTTAATCGCATCGACAGCCTCTGCGCAATCCACATCAGTGACGATGAGGTTGTATTAGGTGCAGCGGCAAATTACAGCACTATCGAAAAAGCGCTAGCGAAGCTCTCGCCGGAATTTGTTGCATTGCTCGCACGTTTGGGCTCGCGCCAAATTCGCAATCGCGGAACGCTAGGAGGCAATATTTGTAATGCCTCGCCGATTGCCGATGCTCCGCCTTATCTATTGGTGATGGATGCCGAGCTGGAAATAGTTGATAGCAGTGGTAATGCTCGTCGTGAATTGCTGACGAATTTTTATCGCGACTACAAAAAAACAACGCTGGGCGTTGGTGAATATCTCGCGCGTATTCGCATTGCACGTGCGCAACTCGCACAGCCACTCAAATTATTCAAAATCACCAAACGCTATGAAGACGATATTTCGGCAGTGATGGGGGCATTCTGTTGGGGTGGACAAACGTCTAACGAATTTAAAATTGCCTTTGGTGGAATGGCCGCGATTCCCAAGCGTGCCAGCATGACCGAACAATTTTTATCTAATACGGAATGGTGTGTGGCGGGTGATGTCGATGAAGAGATTCTTGCGCAAGCCTGTGATTTGTTGCACAGCGAATTTTCGCCCTTGAGCGATGTGCGCGCCAGCGCTGCTTACCGCATGGCCATGGCCTGCAATCTGCTCAAAAAAGCCTGTTATGAATTTGCGGCTGAAGCCTCGGGCAAAGCGCTTGAAACGAGGTTGTTTAGCCATGCGTAGAATCGTTGTTAATGCCGAATTATCGCCCGCTACTCATACGGGCAGTGCCGCCGGTGGAGTAGGCCATTCCATCGCGCATGAATCCGCACACAAACATGTGCAAGGTACGGCGGAGTATGTGGATGATTTACCGCTTATGCCCGGCACTTTATTTGTCGCCACCGGCCAATCCAGTAAACCCCATGCGCGTATTCGTGCGCTGGATTTGTCTGCGGTTAAATCCGCTCCCGGTGTTATTGATGTCATTGTGCAAGGCGATATTCCCGGCAAAGTGGATGTCGCACCTGTGTATGCGGGTGACCCCTTGCTTGCCGGTGATGTGGTGGAATTTATTGGGCAACCGATTTTTGCGGTGGCTGCGACCAGTTTTGTGGAAGCGCAACGCGCCGCACTCCTGGCAAAGATTGATTATGAAGAGTTGCCAGCGCAATTAACGGTGGAAGATTCACTCGCCGCACAAAGTTTTGTTTTGCCGCAGCACCAATTGTTGCTTGGCGACCCGGAGGCGAATATCGAATCCGCACCACATCAACTAAGCGGTGAGATTTATGTGCGTGGGCAGGAACATTTTTATCTGGAAGGACAAATCAGCGAAGCGAGACTGACGGAAGATGGCGGCATTCATGTTATCAGCTCATCGCAACATCCCACGGAACTGCAAAAATTAGTCGCTGAAGTATTGGCGATTCCATTTCATTTGGTGGTCGCTGAAGTTCGCCGAATGGGCGGGGGATTTGGTGGCAAAGAAAGTCAGGCCGCACCGCTCGCATGTATCGCCGCATTATTTGCACAGCGCAATCGCCGCCCGGTGCGCTACCGCATGCCGCGCCGCGATGACATGATCCAAACTGGCAAGCGTCACGATTTTTTAAATCGCTGGAAAGCAGGTTTCAACAGCGACGGAAAATTACTCGGTGTGGATATGTTGCTTGCGGGCAAGTGCGGGTTCTCACCGGATTTGTCGGAAGGCATTGTCGATCGCGCCATGTTCCATGCAGACAACGCCTACTTTTTAAATAACGCGCGCATTCTCGGCCTGCGCTGCAAAACTCACACAGTGTCCAATACCGCCTTTCGCGGTTTTGGTGGCCCCAAAGGGATGATGGCGATTGAAACCCTGCTAGAGGATATAGCGCGCGCACTTGGCAAAGACCCGCTTGATGTACGCAAAGCTAACCTCTATCAACCGGGTGCGGATGAAACGCCTTATGGACAAAAAATCGAGCAACATGTATTGCCAGAATTAATTGAGCGCTTGGAAAAAAGTTCTGATTATCGCGCGCGCCGCGTCGCCATCACCGAATTTAATAACACCCATCGCACGCTTAAAAAAGGTATTGCCTTAACGCCGGTAAAATTTGGTATTTCCTTTACTGCCAAGCATCTCAACCAAGCTGGTGCACTTCTGCAAATTTATACCGACGGCAGTTTGCTGATTAACCACGGCGGTACCGAAATGGGGCAGGGGCTCTACACCAAAATCCAGCAAATTGTTGCCAGTGCATTTGGAGTGAGCGTGCATCGCGTAATGGTGTCATCGACACGTACCGATAAAGTGCCTAACACGTCTCCGACAGCGGCTTCTTCGGGTACCGATTTAAATGGGATGGCCGCCAAAGATGCCTGCGATAAAATCAAAGCCGATTTAATAGCGTTTGCGTGCGAGCATTTTAAAATCACGGCGGAACAAATCCAATTTAACAATGATGTGGTTGTGCTCGGTGAACAGGAGTTGGCTTTTCCTGCGTTTATCAAACTTGCTTACCTCAATCGCGTTGCGCTGTCGGCAACGGGGCACTATCGCACGCCCAAAATTTTCTATGATCGCGCTACCGCTAAAGGTCAGCCGTTTTTATATTTCGCCAATGGTGCAGCTGTGTCTGAAGTGACGCTCGATTGTTTGACGGGTGAATATAAAGTTGAAAGTGTGGATATTTTGCATGACGTTGGTAAATCATTAAATCCTGCCATTGATATAGGCCAGATTGAAGGTGGTTTTATCCAGGGTATGGGTTGGCTGACCACAGAAGAATTATTGTGGGATGAAAAGGGCCGCATTATTTCCAATAGCCCTGCAAATTATAAAATTCCCACGGCGTTTGACGTGCCGGACATTTTTAATGTGGAATTATTTGATGAGCCAAATTTGGAAAATACCATACATTTATCCAAAGCGGTGGGTGAACCGCCGTTGATGTTGGCGATTTCAGTTTGGGCAGCACTGCGCGATGCCTGTAGCAGTACGACTAATTATCAATTCAGCCCGCGTCTGGATACGCCCGCAACACCCGAGCGAGTTTATTGGGCGCTGCAAGAGTGCATTGCGTTTAATCAACCTAGTGAATCAAAAGCGTTAGTAACAAGAGGTGCAATCTAATGGCAATCCTCAACTGGTCAGCGGCAATCCAACACTGCCAACAAAGTGGCAGTGGTTATGTGATCGCCACCATTATTAACACTCAGGGTTCAACACCGCGCGATGGCGGCAGCAAAATGGTGATCACCACTGATGCTACTTACGACACTATCGGCGGTGGCCAGTTGGAATTTTTATTGGTGCAGCAGGCGCGTGAATTGCTCGCGCAAAATAAAACCTGTCAGATATTAAAACCCATCCCGCTTGCAGCCGAAGCGGCGCAATGTTGTGGTGGCAATGTGACGGTAATGCTTGAAGCCTTTGCGGCCTGCAGTTGGCAGATTGCACTCTTCGGTGCAGGGCATGTATGCCAATCTCTGGTGACTATTCTTGCGGGGCTGCCGTGTCAGGTTCGGGTTATCGATAATCGCCCGGAATTAATGACCAATAGTTTGCCAGCGAATTGCCGCTACGAATTTTGTGCCGATCCCACCGAAGCAATTGCGCACTTACCGGATGATGCCTGGGTGATTATTTTTACCCACGATCACGCCTTGGATTATGCACTCTGTAAAACATTGCTGGCCGATCAGCGCTTTGCCTATATGGGGATGATTGGTTCGCAAACCAAAGCACTACGTTTTCGTAAACGTTTGGCCGATGCCGGTTTTGCTGAACAAGCAATCGAAAAAATGTACAGCCCAATTGGCTTGCCCGATGTGAAAGGGAAATTGCCAATGGAGGTGGCTGTATCAATCGCTGCGCAATTGCAAAGTCTGTATTACCAGCGTGTGCCGGTACACGTTGGGCGTTCAACTTCATGGCGTGAAATTAAAACGATTATGCAAGTACAAAAGACAACGGGAATTTTGTGTGAATAGAGTGCGATTTTTTAAAAGGATTGAATGATGACGCTAACTGAATTTAACGCCTTGCCAAAAGAAGACGCTATAGCGGCGCTCTACGGTTGTTGCCATTGTCAATCCTGGGCAAAACATGTAGCTGAACGGCGCCCCTTTGCTAATTTGGAAAAACTATTGACCACTGCCAATTGTTTTTGGACGGGTGTGGAGGAAAAGGAAATTCTTGAGGCTTTTTCCGGTCATGCGCGCATTGGCGATATCGAATTACTCCGCTCCCGTTATGCGGGGCGTGCTACGCAAGAGCAGGGGCAGGTCTTGCAGGCAAACGAATCCGTTATCCGGGATTTATATCGTCTTAATAAAGAGTATGAAGAAAAAAACGGTTTTATTTTTATTGTTTGCGCCAGCGGAAAATCCGCAGAAGAAATGTTGCGTTTACTTCAAGACAGAATTGATAACCCGCGTGAAGTGGAATTACAAAATGGCGCCCGTGAGCAGGGGGAGATTACACGTTTGCGGATCGCCAAATTAATTGATGGTTAATAAGTGATTGACGGAAAAGATTATGAAAAAAGCAGCTATCACCACCCACATTTTAAATTTGGACGCAGGCAAGCCTGCTGCCGATGTGCGGGTCACTTTGCATCGTCTGGACACCAATCTGCCCATTGCCAGCGCCACAACCGATGCTGATGGTCGCATCATGCAGTGGGAAAATGATTTCACATTACAAGCTGGTTCCTATCTGTTGTATTTCGCCATCGGCGATTGGTACCTGCAACAGGGGAAAAACAGTTTTTATCCGGAAATTCAAATCAGTTTTCAGGTGGTTAATGTGCACGAGCATTATCACGTGCCGCTACTGCTGAATGCTTATGGCTATTCAACTTATCGCGGCAGTTAGATTGATGATGGGAATCGTCACTCCTGCAAAAGCAGGAGTCCATGTTGTTGACAGTTATGGATACCCGCGTTCGCGGGTATGACGAAGTAAATATTTTAAGTTCTAAGGCTGGTTATGACTGCTTCTGATGTAAGTGCATTTCGCGCGCAAATTTTACATTTCACTGATGTGCCTGATCCGCTTACGGGTGCGGGGATGGAATACTTTGACGATGGCGTGTTGCTGGTGGAAAACGGCCGCATCAAAGCGCTGGGTAGTGCCGAGGATATGGCGCGGCAGGGGCTGGATTTGCAGCAGTGCCGCCATACGCCCGAGTACTTATTGATGCCGGGGTTTATCGACAGCCATATCCACTATCCGCAAACCAGCGTGATTGCCTCTTACGGCGAACAATTATTGGATTGGCTGAATAACTACACCTTTCCGACGGAATTGCAATTTTCTGATCCTGATTTTGCTGCTGTTGCTGCCGATACCTTCTTAAAATTTCTGTTACAAAATGGCACCACTACGGCGATGGTGTATACCAGTGTATTTGCCCAATCAACGCATGCATTTTTTTCGGCCGCCGAAAAAATGAATCTGCGCATGATTGCCGGTAAGGTGATGATGGATCGCCATGCGCCTGCAGAATTATTGGATACGCCTGCGAGCAGCGATGCAGATTGCCGCGAATTAATTGAATGCTGGCACAATACCGGTCGCTTGCAGTATGCGCTCACGCCGCGTTTTGCACCTACCAGTTCACCAGAACAATTAATGGTAACGGGTCAGTTGTATCGCGATTATCCCGGCATTTATTTGCAAACCCATCTCTCGGAAAACCAACAGGAAATCGCCTGGATAAAATCACTTTATCCGGGCGCGCGCGATTACCTGGATGTCTATGACTATTACGGTTTGCTGGGGCCGCGCAGTGTATTTGGCCACGGTATCCATTTAAGTGATGCAGAAGTTGTGCGCATGGCGCAGACACAATCCGGTGTTGCATTTTGCCCTACATCCAATTTATTTCTTGGCAGTGGTCTGCTGAATATGGCGCGCTTGGAGGCCGCAGGAATTCCCGTAAGTCTCGCTACTGATATTGGTGGTGGCACCAGTTTTTCGCAATTGCGCACCCTTGCTGAAGCCTACAAAGTATTGCAACTGCAAGGGCAATGTTTGCATCCGTTAAAAGGGTTTTATATGGCCACATTGGGTAATGCACGCGCCCTGCAATTGGATCATTGCATCGGCAATTTTGAAAAGGGAATGGAAGCAGATTTTATTCTTATCAATTTGGGTGCAACACCTTTACAAGCGCTGCGGCAATCAACCGCGCAGAGCTTATCGGAAAAACTCTTTGCATTAATGACATTGGGCGATGAGCACAATATCGCGCGCGCTTACGTTATGGGCAAGTTGGCATTTCGCCGCACCGATAGCACACAGGGAGCATTAGTATGGATGGAGTAATTAACCCGCTGGTGCTGGAGTGGTTGAACCTCGCCTTTCGCTGGTTTCATGTGGTCGCTGGCATTGCCTGGATAGGTGCATCATTTTATTTTATTTGGTTGGATTTAAGTTTGCGCACACCACCGCAATGGAAAACGGATCAAGGGGTGAAAGGAGATTTGTGGGCAATTCACGGCGGTGGAATTTATGAGGTCGCCAAATACCAATTGCGCCCCCCCGAAATGCCGGTGAAGTTGCATTGGTTTAAGTGGGAGGCTTACAGCACCTGGTTAAGTGGTACCGGTTTATTAATTTTAATGTACTACCTGCAAGCGCAAACCTATTTGGTGGGTCACAACACGCTGATTCAATCGCCGGAGTTGGCGGTGGTCGCCAGCATTGCGTTTATTCTCGGTGGGCAATTGGTTTATGAATTACTATTGCGCACACCTTTAGTAAAACGTGGTTTGGTTATCGCCGTCGCACTGCTGGTTATTATTAGCTTCGCGAGTTATATCGCACATCAATTATTTTCAGCGCGTGCAGCCTATTTACATGTGGGGGCGATGATTGCGACCTGGATGGCCGGTAATGTGTTTTGGGGGATTATGCCGGCACAGCGTAAATTTGTTGCCGCCGTCAGTAATAATGAAGCGCCTGATACTTGCGCCATGGCATTTGCAAAGTTGCGCTCTACGCACAATAACTATTTAACCTTGCCGGTTATTTTTTGCATGCTCAGCAATCACTATTCGTTTCTCTATAGTCACGCTTATTCGTGGTTGGTGTTGGTGGGAATTGGTGTATGTTTGGCGTGGGGGCGACACTTTTTTAACCTTAAACATTTGGGTTATGTGAAGCCAATCATTTTAGTGACCAGTTTACTTGGGATTATTGTAATCGCTGTGTTGATGTCGATCACATCGACAAACACCAGTGCAGTTGGTGGTGGCAGTGCTATTCAAAAAACCGCAGAAACCGCTTCAATAGAGACTGCAAAAATCACCCAGCTCATTCAGGTGCACTGTACTAATTGCCATGCAGCTACACCATCGCAACCCGGTTTCGCAGCAGCACCAGCCGGTTTGATTATTGATTCTGCAACTGGCCTTGCGGTACAAAAAATTCGCGCCTTGCCCGCATTACAATCTGGTTATATGCCGCTTGGTAATTTTCACCAGATGACTGAGCTTGAACGCAAAACATTAATTGACTGGCTCAGTGCGCAATAATATTTTTGTAAGGAAAAAATGATGGCTGCCTATGTGATTGTCGATATAGAAGTGCACAATCCGGAAAACTATAAAGAGTATCTCGCTAAAATAACGCCCACTGTTGCTGCCTGTAACGGCCGCTATCTAGTGCGCGGTGCACAGACACAAGTGGTCAGTGGTAATTGGCAACCTAAACGCTTGGTGGTGATGGAGTTCCCCGATCTCGCCACCGCCAACCATTGGGCGACTTGTGCTGAATATGCGTCCATCCATGCGCTGCGCAATGCCAATGCCAGTGCGAATATGATTATTGTGGAGGGGAGTGTGGATTTCACTGCAAGCTGAGTAACCCTTCTCATTTAGATCTCATTGCAATTGTTACCATCTTGGCACTGAATAGAGTCCAAGGTGTCGCAATGAATTTCTCATCACTAATAGTGCGGTTGTTTTCTTTTTTTATATTATTAACGCTTATATCTTGTGGTGGTTCGGGGGGCGGTTCCAATACTCCCGCATCATCGAGGCCAGCGTCATCCGCCGCGAGTATTGTGCCTTCCAGTGCAACCCTGTCGAGTCAGCCACCTGGCAGTATGAGTTCAGCTAGTAGCATCCCGTCTTCATCTTCAGCATCATCAATTATTTCTCTTACAGCGCCGCAAAACATTTCAGCTGTTCCCGCAAATGGCTCGGTGACGCTCACCTGGAATCCAGTGGTTGGTGCAACTGGTTACAATATTTACTACGCATCTGAAGCGAATATTTTAATTGCTAATATCGCCAGTTTTGATGATGGCACCCGTCTGCAAAATGTTACATCACCGCGTGTGATTAGTTCATTGCGCAACGATGAGACTTATTATTTCGTGGTCACAGCGGTAAGTGCGGGCGCAGAAAGTGTGGCGAGCAGTGAAGTCAGTGCAACACCGTCACTCATTGATTTAGCTAAACAGCCGACAGCGCAAGAAGTGTTGGTAGTTGAGTTGGTAAACCGTGCGCGCGCCAATCCGGAGGCCGAAGCTACACGTTTGGGGATTGGTTTAAATGATGGCATTACCGGAACGCCCATTACCGCTGCTGCCAAACAGCCACTCGCACACAATTTATTGTTAATTGATTCGGCGCGCATCCATTCGCAGTGGATGTTGGATGCGGATATTTTTTCGCACACAGGTAACAATAATAGTAGCGCTACTGAGCGGATGATTGCTGCGGGTTATGTTTTTTCGGGTAGTTGGACAAGCGGCGAAAATATCGCCTGGGGTGGTACTACCGGTGCGAGTATTAATTTAACCAGTTATGCCGTTTCGCAACACGAAGGTTTATTTAAATCGCCGGGCCATAGAGTCAATATCCTGAATGGCAATTTTCGCGAATTGGGAGTTGGGCAGAAACAGGGATATTTTTTATCGAATGGCACTAATTATTTATCCTCCATGTTAACGCAGAACTTTGCCCGCTCCGGTTCCAGTTATTATTTGACTGGCGTTGTGTATAGCGATAACAATAACAATGATTTTTACGATGTGGGTGAAGGCATGAGTGGCGTCACCATTAGTTTCAATGGCAAGTCTTATCCGGTTTACGCGACCGGTGCGTACACGATTCCGGTCAGCAATGGTACTTACAATCTGACGATCACCGGTGATTCATTGGGCGCTGCGGTTTATCATACATTGCAGGTCAACAGCGCCAATGAAAAGGTTGATGTTATAAAAAGCGGTAATGCAATTGATGTGGTTAATTGGTAATGGCAGGTTTATGGAAATCCGTTTAGGGTCACTTGATGAAGCTCTACGTGTGCATAATCAAATTGAAGAGCTTTTGCCTATTTCCGATAGTTGCTATTTTTCTGAGCGTATTGCCGATAAAAAGTTTCTTTTATTGGTAGCTGAAATTGATAATGCCTTAGTTGGCTACAAGCTGGGTTACTGGCTAGATGATAACTGCTTTTACAGTTGGCTCGGTGGTGTTCACCCTGATTATCGGAAGCGAGGTATAGCAAAGGCGCTTTTATTAGAACAGGAGCGTCATGTTGGTGAAAGGGGAACAAAAGAAATTCGGGTCAAGAGTATGAATCAATACAGGTCCATGCTGCTCCTGTTAATCGCGCAGGGTTATGCGATTACAGGAGTGCATGTGAATGCGCAGGGCAAAGAAAAAATCCATTTTGCTAAAAAGCTGGTTTAGTTATTTACTTGGGTTTACTGCTTCACCAACCGCTCAACCAATCCCCAATGCTGCGGAAATTTTTCCTGCAGCAATTCGTTTGTCCCCAAGGTCATATCCGCATAATCAAACCCCGGTGATACGGCCTCGCTAATCAAACCGTAGCCGTGCTCGCCCGTTAATAATTCCGATGATTTCCAAATGCCGCCTTTCACTGTGAGTTGTAACAATTCACCTTTTGTAACATCGCTGCCCATAATTACTTGTTCGAGTTTGCCATCGGGATAAATCAGTGTGTAACGAATCGGATCGCCCATGTGGTAGTAGTGGACTATGTCGGATTTGTTCAAATGAAAATGGCCGATGGGTGATTGGCTGGTTAGCATGTAAAAAATCGAGGTGAGGATAAAACGCTCGCCCTTCTCGGTAGAAAGCTTTGCGTAGTCATCGGCTTGATAGGTGCGACGGAAAAATCCGCCTTCAAGATGGCCGGAGAGGTTCAATGCTTTGGCAACGTCTTCTGCACTGGGTTTGGCGGTGTTCATAGTGTTGTTAGCGTTCGCGTCCCGTTTTGTTGTGCTGGTGGAGTTGCAGGCTAACAAAAAGCTGAGTGTGGCTGTAATAAAAAGGTGCGGAAAATGGTTAATTCTCATTGTGATTGCTCATCTCTGTGCAGTGTATTGAATGACATTGGGCGTGTGTCAGTGTTGGCGAAGTTAAAAAAGCTGACCACAGAATCACATCAAATTTAGTGCCATTAATTTCAATAAAACCTGCGCAAAAAAAGGAGCGGGCGGACCCGCTCAAGTGGGGCACTCATGAGAACAACACGAACCCGGTTAACAACCTAATTGGCTTTTCAGGCCGCCATAACTCCGTTCAACCGGAGCCTGGATGCTGGTGGATAAAGTAGGCATCACGTTGATGCCAGCGCGCAGTTCAACTTCATCGATAGTCACTTCTTTGCTGCAGAAATTGTCGGCGCGCGCAGAGTCTTGTTCCATGATGAAGGCCGACGCTTTTACTGTGCCGCTGATAACGGCGATGACCACTTTGTAATAGCCGGACGGAATGATGTGCGATTCATCGGCACCCGGCAGTGAGCCGAAATACCATTCATACAGTGGGCCGGTGACGTCAAAAACGGGTTGGCCGCTGCGCGCAATAACTCGCTCGGCATTTTCCAATCGCTCCCATGGGCCTTGATTCAATTCAGCGGCCTGCGGGGTGATATTGGTTAAATAATTGGTAGTCGCCCAATCGGCCGTATTGCTAAAGGCAGCGAGGGGAACCTGATGGCCGCGATCAGTACCCAATTGTGCCGCAGCGTTGGTGTAATCAGCCGGTTCAAGGGTATTGGCCGCGGTGATGCTGGGGTCGGCCTTCCAGGTACGGGTGCGCGAGGGGCCATCAATGGTGGCCGATGTCACTTGGTAGGCTGCCCAATCGGCGAACTTGGTGGTGGCGTTATTGCTGATGGTGTAAATCGAGCGGGTGACAACTTGACCGGATTTTCCGGTGGGGCAGCCGTAAACGCAGTTGGCGGCTTGGGTCGTGGCAGAGCAGAGCGCGGCGAAAGCGATCAAACCAAGGGCGAGCTTTTTCATAACACGTAACTCCTTATATCAGCGGATTAATAAAGGTTGCATTGGTGGGTTAATAACGGTGGAACAGGTGAAAAGCCCGGAATTGAGCGCGAGCTTGCCCAAACCCTTTTGCCGGGAGGCAAAAGGGCGGGAGCTGCGTTCGTTAACGGGAAAGCGAGGTAGGGTTAGAAGCTGTAACTCACGCCCAGCTTCAAGCGCCACACCGATTCTTCTGGCACGTACTCAGTCCAGTTGTTGGTGTTGATACCGTTGAAGCGCACGTCGTATTGGTATTGGCCGGTGGTGGCGTTTACGTCGTAATCCCACAATGTTTGCTGTGGGAACTCCATGCGGCGTACCTGGCCTTTGCTGCTATCGAGCAGGTTGAGTAAGTTGTCGATGGTGAAGTAAATGGTGCCCTTGTGGCCGTCCGCAAAACCGGGGATATCTTGCTGGATGCTTAAATCCAGGTCGGTCACCCAGGGTTGGGTAGCGATGTTTTTAGGTACATATCCGCCTGCGTAACCCTCAACACCCGCGCCTTTGATAACGTCCAACATGGCGGCGTATTTTTGTTCGGGGGTTGTTGCACCCGGCCAGTCACTGCCCGCCCAATCGATATTAGGGTCGTTGGGGCCGGTGGGAATGTAGGGCAGGTAGGCATCGCTGCTTTGGAATTCGCGCTGATCGCCCAGGTCGTTGTCGTTAAACGAATCCAGCGCCCAGCTCAACGGGCGACCGGAACGGCGTTCAAAGGCGAGGTTGATGCGTGTTTCATTGTCGCCAAACCAGTTGGCGGTATAACCCAGGTTGAGCACAACACGGTGTTCAATTTCGTAGTTACTGGTGCCCACCAGTTCCTCGTTGCGGTTGATGGTCATGTTGAAGTTGTAGTTGGAGGCGGCGGTAGAATTGGTGCCGGGGTTGACCTCGGTCACGTCTTGATGGGTATAGGCCGCGAACATGTTCACGCCATTGTCCCAATCCTTACTCACGTTGGTGGTCCAGATGATGCTGCGGCCGTCTTTGTCGGCATTGGTGAGCATGATGTCGGAAATTTCCGCCAGATTGCCTGTGTATCTACTGCGATAAATTATGCGTTTACCGTCGGCAGTGCGCCTTGCTTCCTCGCGCGAGGTGTCCACCCAGAAGGAGGAGTTCTCCTTGTCGATATAGTTGAGCTCGGTGCTCCACAGGTAGCCATCACCCAGGTAGGGAATGTTCAGCTCCTGATCCCAGCCCAATTGGTAGCGCCAATCCGATTCCAGCTCATAGTCCGGATCGACATAGGCGGTGCTGCCAGCGCCTCTGACCAGTGAGGCTTCGACCGAGTCGGGCACTTGGGTGAAATCGACATTAGCGGGAATAGCTATCGCAGCGTTGGTGGCACTGTTAGGTGCAGCTACAGCGGTCATGCCATCGGCAGTGAAGGAGTTGGCGACCCAGACGTTGGGTTTGCCACCGCTAAAACGGCCGATACCACCGCGCAGGGTCATGGTCTCGTTCAAGTCCCAGTTAAAGTTGATCCTTGGCAGGATGATGTCCAGTCCGTCCAGGTTTTCGGTATTGGTGTAACCGTAGCTGGTCATAAAGCGTGGGTTTTCGGCGGGTACATCATCGGATGCGATCTGCTCATAGCGCAGGCCGAAGGTGAGTAACAAATCCGGTGTGACTGTCCAGCTATCTTCCCCATAAAGCGCGTGGGTAGTGCGTTCCGCTTCATAGGCCAGATCTTCGGCATTATTGGTATAGGCGTTGCGGTAGGTGAGCTGGGAAGGTTTTTTGGCCGCAAAATCGGCGAGGCTTCTGAACACCCAGGTGCCTGAGGTGTGTTGGCCAAACAGGTTGTAGTAGGTCACGCTCTGGCCCTGATAGCCAAAACGCAGTTCGTGGTCACCCATCAAATAGGTGCCATCCAGATGCAATTGCAAGGTTTGGGTGTCGGCGACATTGGCGTGGCGCGCGGCATCGGTACCAAACACTATGGCGTTGCTGCCGATATTGACCGTTACCTGACCCAGGTCAGTTTTCTTCTGTGAATCCGTTGTCAGGTCTTTGTAGGACAAGCCAATCGCGGTGCTAAATGCATCAGTCCAGTCAGAGAAAACATGGGTACTGTAGGTGTCCGATACTGTCTTGATGGTGAAAAAGTTGGAGTCCATGCGCAGTTGGAAGGCTGCATCCGGGCTGTTGCGATCGAGTTCGTTATCCTGCCGCTGATAGCTGAAATCCATGCGGTGTGCATCGCTCAGGTTTACATCAAACTTGACCAGCAGTTTTTCGTCGCGCTCACCCACGCCACCAGCGACTGAGTCGGTCAGGCCGTAGACGTCGTTCAGTGTCTGCAAAAACTGCGCATAGTCAGCCGGGGTGACATTGCTGGTGTTGGCGCCCGAGCCATTCACGCCAAAGAGTGCGGAGTTGTCCTGCTCCAGACTTTCGTAAGAGACAAAATAAAACGCTTTGTCCTGCAGAATCGGGCCGCCGAGTGTGAGCCCCATAGAGTTTTCTTCGCCTAGATCCAGGTCACCCGTTTCAGGGTCGCCCGAAAGGCTGTCGTTAGTGCCGTCAGCACGTATCGAGCCATGTAAATCATTGGTGCCGGACTTGGTTACCACATTCACCAAACCACCAGAGAAACCACCCACTTTTGCGGTGAAGGGCGCGGTGTTGACGCTGATTTGGCTTACCGCATCGAGCGATACGGGTGGGCGCGAGCTTGGGTAGCCGCCAAAGTTGAGGCCAAAGTCATCGTTCTGGCCCATACCGTCCACGGTGATGTTGTTAAAGCGCGGGTTGCTACCGGCGATGCTCAGCTGGCCATCCTGGATAACGACCAGCGGGTTGCTGCGGATAATGTCTTTAATATCGCGCCCGAATGCCGGGGTGTTGTTGATGTCATCCTCACCGAATACCGAGCTGGCGCCCTTGGTGCTGGAGGGGATGACGGTGCCGATCACGACCACTTCTTCCAGATCGCTGGCATCAAGGGTTTCGAGGGTTTGGTCGAGGCGCAGGGTCTTACCCAATTGCAGAAACAAATCGCGCATTTCCGCATCGCGGTAGCTATCCGAATCAATGGTGATTTTGTAGGGGCCGCCGATACGCAGGCCTTTCATCGAATAGCTACCGGAGCTGTTGGTTTTTACTTCGCTAACAGTGCCGGACGGCTCGTGCAAAACAATGATGCGGGTGTCAGCAGCGGGTGAACCATCGGGTGCGGTGATTTTACCGAGGATCGCCGAGCTGGTGTCCTGGCCATGGGCGTAACCGGAAATGCCGGCGGCAATCGCCAGGCAGAGTGTGCTTCTTTTTATGAGCGGTTTCATAGTGTGTTCCCTAAGCAATGGTAATGATGTGAATAGCAGTGCTCGCTACCGAGCTATGGTTTAGTGATCAAAGTGCTAAGGTCTGGTGGCCAAAGCGCTATGGTTTTGCCGCCAAGGCTGTAAGGCCCGGCTTGGCTCTGGGGTCGTAAATACTGTTGAGCAAACCGGCGAGGCGAATGCCCGCCTGCAGCAAACGCTTTTGGGCGATGGGGAGTTGCTGGTAGATGTAGCCGTAACTCAGGTCAGGGCTGGCATTGTTGATGGGCGCGGCGCTCTGGTAGAGCGTCTCGCTCAGTGCCATGGATTCTTTTAGCCAGTCTGCTGGGGTGCTGGTCAGGTAGGTTTTGATGAGCTGTTTATCCTGCGTATCAATAAACGCGGCGTATTCGGTAAAACTCAGGTTTTGCGATTCGAGCAAATCCGTATCCCAGAGCGAATGCAGGTTGGTCGGCTTGCCAAAAAATTTCACTTCAACCAAATTGCCGCCGCGATCTTCCGCATGGCCTGCATGCATCGGCTGGTGAATATCGCCGACCAGATGCACCAGAAAACGCAAGTAAAACTGGCGCTCGGCGAGCGGGGTATTTTTGTCTTTTAAGGCGGCTATACAGCGCAGAATGCCGCCGTAAATATCTTTCACATCGTCTTTTGATTGCGGTGTGTGGTAGTGCTCTGCATCGAACTTGTCTGGCTCAGCCACATTGATGTAGTGCCAGCGCGAGGAGTGTTTTTGCCAGAACTCAGCCGGGTCGGAACGCATCTCATCCGCCCAAGTGCCAACTTCGGGCAGTAGGTCGCCAGCCAGTAAGGGCAGCAGTGCCTTTTGGGTTTTTTTGGTCAGGTGCTCATTGGCTATCTGGCCAACTATTCGGTGGCCATTCTGGCCCCAGGCCAATACTTGCGCACTGGTGGTGATTAACAACAGGCCGCAAACGAATCGCGCAATCTTCATAACAAACTCCGGAAATCCAAAACGGTTCAACACCACTTGTGTTGGGCTTATCTTCAAACTTGCGTCACGTGCTAGAAAGCATTTATCCAAATTCAAAGTTACTGGTTAATAAATCTTTAACATCAATTGGTTACCGTTAATAAGTAAGCTTATTCAAGGCGATAAATCCGGTTTGTGGGGGTGTGGAGCGGCAGCAGGAGCTACGCCACAGCCTGATAAATCTAAAAAATCACAGGGAATCAGTGCAGGACTCGGCGTTTTTTCGCCAATCTGGCGCGTGCTTGATCTGCTTTGGTGCGCTGGGCGGCCAGACAGAACATTAAGTGGTGAGAAATTAATATTTGTCCGGTTGGACAGGGATTTATTGCGGCGGGATTTACCCCGAGATATCAGAGAAAAATGCATTCTTGTGAATGAATTCAGGGAGTTTGTGAAGCAAATAAGGGATTAACAGCAAAATCAGACAAGTGGTTGCGATTTGCTGCGCCAAAGGTACGGATATTGCAAAAATACTGCTGCCGAAAACATCAAAAAACTCAGCAGATATTCTCTTAAAGTAAGCTGGTAAAGGTTGCGGCATACCAGATATGGGCACTCTGAAAACATCATGAACGACTTAAAACTATTTGCACCTATCAGCTTTCCCTTCACGCTATTTTTTTTGGCGGTGTTAGCTATGTGGTTTGTGGGCAAAAATAGCCAGGCAAAGCTCGACTACCATTTGCCATCATTAATTGAAGACAGCTACACCTGCACGGCGGGCAGCAACTCGTCCGCTGAAAAATTAACGGTCTATATGAATACGCAAGTCGTTGCGCGCAATCTCGCCAATTTATTGTGTGGCGATCCGGTTGTGCAGCGGCAATATCATCAAGTGCAAGCCTATTGGGGCACCGGCGATGTTTCTGATATCACCTTTATCGGCAAAGGCATCGGCGATTTGGTTAACACCAAAGATAATATTGTGCAGGCCTTCGATGCAGAAAATACTCACGGCTATAAACGCCTCGCGAGTTATTCGCAGTATCAAGCCTATTTAATCGGGCGCGATGAAAAACCGATTTTAACGCGCGAATATTTACTCGGCCGCCGCATTGGTTTACTTGATTATCCCTCCAGCCGTTCCGGCCACATTATTCCCATGCATTTATTGCGCGAATTGGGTTTGCGTGAAGAACATGTTTCGATTGTGTACAGCCACAACCACACCGGCCTGCGCGAATTACTCGCGAGTGGCAAAGTGGATATGATCGCCAGTTATTGGGCCGCAGAAGATGCTGAGCGATTTTCCGAAAATTATATTCAAGCTATTGGCAATAGCGATATTCGCGGTAGCAGTTGGTATTTAAAAATGAATGGGCGCAACACGGATTTGTTCTGTGCCTTGCAAGCCACTCTGGGCAATCTCGCGCAACAGCAGCAGTCCACCTATTTTGGTGAACTCAGTTTTGCCGAGGGTTGTCCGCAATCCATAGTGAAACGCTAATGCACACGCTGCGTATCAATCACCTGGGTATAAAATTGCCGGGGTTTAAACAATTGCGTCTGGATTCACTTAAAAAGACGCTCAATTATTATCATCTCTTGTTATTGGTCGGCGGTTTTTGTGCGCTGCAACTGGCGTATTTTTTTGGTATGTCATTGCAGCGGGATTTTAATCTGGAACGTAGTATTCTCGCCGTTGAAAATCGCGTATCACTGGATCTGCCGCGCCTGTCGCTGCCAAACCCTGCATTGAATATCGCAGGTAATCCGGCGCAGGTGCGCGAATACCTGCAAAAACTAAATACATTGCTAATTGAACAAAATTTATCGGTACGCGTAAGTAGCTTGCAGCAATTTGATGCGCAATCGCTGCTGGATTCTGCCGTCGATGTTGCCGGTGAAAATTCACACGCGCACAGGTTTATTGAGCGCCAGCTGCAATTGCCGGGGCAAGTTATCAGTTTGAAATTAGGTATATGCCAACCGACCTTGTGGCAGAGCGCATCGATTTATCCGTTACTGGCGGCGCTTTTGCTGGTGTTTTTATTATCGCCTTATTTGCAGCGCAAATCCGTTCCGGCTGCGGCAAATTTTGTGGCCACTCAAACCCGTTATGTTGGGTTGGTATTAGATCTGGAAAAAAAATGTATTGCGGTACGCGGCACTGATTATAAAGTTGAACTCGCCAATAAACCTTTGTGTTTTTATGCCGCGCTGCTGAATTATTGTCAGCAACATCCGGGTGTACGCCTATGCCAACATGCCATATTGCCGGACGAATTATTAACCTTAGCCAATCAATATTTTATGCGTCTTGTTGTGCTCGGCCACACCATCCGCAAGCGCCCGGATTTTGATGCGAACCTTGAGAAAATGCTAAGCGAAATTCGCGCAGCATTGGATGAATTATTTATCGACCATCCGGACAGTAAAACACTTTTTTATCCACCCAAAGCACTCGGTGAGGGCTCGCGTTCAAAAATGCATAATTTTGCATTGGGTCGTTTGGGTGAGGCGGAGTGGGAAATTAACGGGAAATAAAGGTTCTGAACCTTAATAAATCAATGCACCTAAAGGAGCATTGATTTATGGGAGAGTGGAGGGCCTGGCTTAAAACCCCTTCAGCTGTTTTAATTTCAATTCAGTCACTTCACTCGCCGGTTTGGCGTAATCGTGATTAAACAGCGCCGCTTCCCATGAACCGTAAACCGGGTTGGGAATTAAAAACCATTTGGTGCCCCATGCGGTCTGGCCATTTTTAGCCAGTTCAACGCGTGTTTCCGGTGAGCTTTTTGCGCCTGAGACAAAATCGCCAAAGTCATCGCCGATCAGCGCGATAATACGAAAGTCTTTGCTGACAAACGTGCGGCGCGCGCCCTTGTCGGATGAACTCCAGCGGTTTTCATTTTTGGTCAGCACTACATCGATGTCATCACGCAGCGGTAAGTTTTGTTGCTGCAAGTTTTTGCGCGTGTCCTGCTCCTGGCTTGCTTCGCGGTTGGTGACATAAAAAATCGTCACGCCCTGTGAATCGGCAAAATCCAAAAAGGCTTTAGCGCCTGGTAGCGTTTGGGCGGAGGCGAGTTGCGTCCATTTGTCCCAGGCTTCTTGGGTGAAAATGGCATTGTCTTTAATTAATTGCGCTTGGAACGGCGAGTTATCCAGCACAGTTTCATCAATATCCAAAATAATCGCTGGAGGTAAATTTTGGTAATCGCCCGTTTGTTCTTGCGCAGCAGTCCAATTTTTATCGGCCAAACCTTTGCCTAACATGCTGGTGGCTTGGGCGTAAGCACTTTGGGTGAGGGCGTAATATTCAGCCGAGGTTTGCATCCACAATACTGCGTTAAGTCGCTCGTAAGTGGGTTGTGCCTGCGCGTTGTTTTTTGTGTCGATGGAACCGCAGGCGCTAATGCAACAGGCACCGGCCAACAGGCTGATTTGGCATAGATTTTTTAACGAAGTAGTCGGCATAATTTTCTCATTGTCAGGTTGCTTACAAGGGTTTGTGTTCGTAATTGTTTGTCTTTGTTAAGCGTTGAGTGCCCTTGTGTACCATTTTTATATAAAGATAATTAATCAGTAAGCAGAATTATTTTCTGCATCAAGAGGGTGAATGGTGCTCGTGCCAATGCTGCGCAATTGCATCGCGGCGGCATACCCATACATCATTGTGCCGCAAAATATATTGGATAAATCGTTCCAGCGCTTGAATGCGCCCCGGTCTGCCGATAATGCGGCAGTGCAAACCTATGTTCAGCATCTTGGGCGCAAATTCACCTTCGGCATAGAGCGTATCAAAACTGTCTTTGAGATAGGTAAAAAATTGGTCGCCACAATTAAATCCCTGCGCCGCCGCAAAACGCATATCGTTGCTGTCGAGCGTGTAGGGAATAATTAAATGTGGTTTGCCGTTATTGATATGCGTATATTCCTGCGTCCAGTAAGGTAAATCGTCGGCGTAAGAATCCGAGTCATATAAAAATCCACCTTGCTCGATGACCAATTTGCGCGTGTTAGGACTGTCGCGGCCGGTGTACCAACCCAGTGGGCGCGAGCCGGTAACGCGCGTGTGTATGTTAATCGCGGTGCGAATATGCTCGCGCTCAATTTCCTCTGGCATAAATTGGTGGTCGATCCAGCGGTACCCATGGCTGGCAATTTCCCAGCCGGATTCAAGCATTGCTTCGACTGCATCCGGGTTGCGTTCCAGTGCCATAGCGACACCGTAGATGGTTACCGGCAACTGATATTTGTTGAACAATCGATGCAAGCGCCAAAAGCCCGCGCGACTGCCGTATTCGTAAAGCGATTCCATGCTCATATGGCGCGCTTCAAAAGCGCGTGCGCCGATAATTTCAGACAAAAAAGTTTCCGATGCTGCATCGCCATGCAACACGCAATTTTCTGCACCTTCTTCGTAATTAATCACAAACTGCACGGCAATTCGCGCGCTGCCCGGCCAATTGGCTTTGGGGGGATTGCTGCCGTAGCCGAGCAGGTCGCGTGGATAGGATGCTGGGTTGTTGTTATCGCTCATGTGCTTTACCGCTAATAAAAGTGTGCTTAACAAAACTTTAATAAATACCGGGGTTTCGTCAAAGCATCATCAAATTCTGTGCCATCGTTCAAGGTTAGGGTTTTCCCGCGAATCGTCTTAAAACCCGCAATATTACTGGGCAAAAAAGCCCGGCTTGCACCAGATTAAAACAAATCCCGTCCATTTGGACAGGATATTGCCAAGGCTATTCCGCAGCTGGCGCGGAATCGCACCTACTGGTATCACAATTGCATTAGCCCCTCCGCCTTGCTCCTCCCTCGTAAACAACTTCCTGGATTTTCAGAGACTCTGCTTATGTTATTGCCCAGTATTCAGACCCTTATCCGCGCAGGGCGCGGTGCCACAAGTACTGTTTTAGTCGCCGCCAGCTGCCTGCTGGCTACATTGAGTCTAGCTGCTTCTGCCGCAAGCCCGGCAATAGGTTCTGCGACCAGCAGCGATTGGTTCGAAAAATTCAAAGCCACTGCCAGCGATGAAGATTTGTACCGCTTTTTATATGCGATGCCTAAAGGCGGTGATTTGCACAACCATATCAGCGGCTCGGTCATGTCCGGTTGGTGGTATGAGGTTGCACTCGCGCAAAAAGAATATGGCTATAGGTTTTACACCAAAGTGCGCATTAATAATTGCCGCGATTTCGCCGACAACAATTTCGGTTATCGCCCTTATTTGATGTTGTTCAACAATGTTATGGAATCTACCTATAACCAATTGCCCGAGTGTGAAAAAGCAGAATACAAACGCTTGGAAGACCTGGACGAAAAAGAAAAAGCGGGTTGGGTCAATAGCGTAACCCTGAGCCATGACCATGAAGGGCGCGATGAATTTTTCCAAACTCATTGGCAGCGTTTGGATCAATTGCTCTACAGTCCGTATCTGATTGCAGAAATCCTCTATAAAAATATGGAGGCCTTTGGCGATGAAGGTTTGATCTATTTAGAGACCATGTTGGAGGCGGGCGGTTACTTTAAACCCGATGGTAGCCCGATCAGTGAGGACGAAGCAGTCGCTATATTTCGCAAACGGCTTGCACAGGCTGATGCAAAAAAAACCGGCGTTACTGTGCGCTTTCAGGATTCAATCTTACGTTTCGTTCCCAGTGCGGAAGCACAACTGCGCGCATCTTACGCCATAGTCTCACGCCATCGCGATTTGTATGTGGCGGTGAATATGGTAGGGCGTGAGGATAACGATAAAGGTTATCCGCTGCGTTTTACCCAAACCCTGCGCGAGCTGCGCCACAAATATAACAACGTGCGACTGTCGGTGCATGCTGGCGAAGTAGACGAACCCAATTCCCATATCCGCGATACTTTAATGCTCGGTGCAGATCGCATTGGCCACGGTGTGAATTTAATTAGCGATCCGGAATTGCTGCGCGAAATGCGCCACGGCCCCTATCTGGTGGAAATCAATTTAATTTCCAATTTGTTGCTCGAATATGTCAGCGATTATGCGCAGCATCCCTTCCCGGAATATTTACGTTTGGGAATCCCAGTTGCGCTCTCAACGGATGATCGCGGCATGTGGGATTCCAATATCACTGACGAATTTTTTGTTGCAGTAAAAGAATTTAATTTGTCTTGGGATGAATTGTTGCTGCTCAGTCGCAACTCGCTGCAATACAGTTTTGTGGAGGAGGATGTAAAAGCCCAGCTGTTAAAAACCTACAACGCGCGCGTTGATACTTTTCAAAAATCGTTTGCGAAAAATGGTGTTAGCAGTTTGAAAAATACCAAGCCTATTTCTTACGGCTTTACCTGCAAGCGTTATTCCCTCTGTAATTTCAACTAGGTAATCGGGGTGCAACATATTGGTTCAAGTGAGCGTGCATGGCGCATTATTTTGCATCAATACCCCTGTGCCCCGATCTACTCCAAGCGCCTTTTTGAGAGTGTAATTTTTCAATATATAAACGATTGAACTGTATTTTGTATTAGTTAAATAATTGAAAAATAAGGAAATTAATATGTATTTTTTAAAGAGTTAACCATTTAGACAGGAAATGGCACAGCGCTTGCAATTTCTCGCACAGCTTTCCTGATACATATTATTAGACACCCTTGGAGTGCACTTGCTATGACCATACACAAATGTTTTACCCGCAATAAACTCGCGTTACTTATCAGCATGGGTTGTGTTGTTGCAGCGCCAGCGTGGTCAGCTGAAGAGGTGGCGGCGCAAGCTGTTGCACCCATAGCTGCAGCAGGTGCGGTGGAAGAAACCCTGGTGATCGGTGACACCATGGGCTTGATGACCAAACAAGGTAAATCTGCTTTTGGTTTTAACAAGACCATTGTAGAAACCCCGCGTAGTTTGACTACAGTGAGCGCCGACATGATGGAGGCCTACAACATCAGCGATATTGATGATCTGGTGTTGGTTTCTCCTGGTGCTTTCACTCAATCGTTTTTTGGTGTTGCTGGTTCTTTAGATGTGCGCGGAACTCCGGGCGAAGTGTATTTTCGCGGTATGCGCCGCGTAAACAACCCTGGCAACTATCCAACGCCTATTGGTGCGTCTGATCGTATTGATATCGTACGCGGCCCTGCATCTCCCATATTCGGTCCATCAAAAATCGGTGGTTACCTCAACTTTGAACCCAAGTCTGCTCGCGCTGAATCAGGTCAATATCTCGATAAGCCAGAAGGTCAATTCTCGGTAACGCGCGGTAGTTGGGATAAGAATATTGTGACTGCAGAAGTTGGTGGCCCAGCATCTGTAGGAGAAAAAGATTTGGGCTATTACGTTTACGCTGAAACGGAAAACTCCGGCAGTTATTACGAAAATTCAGGTACTGACCAGAATGTTTTGCAGGCTGCGTTTAATATGGAGCTGTCTCCTTCTACCCGTATTGAATTCGGTGGGATGTATCACGAATTTGATGGCAATCAGGTGGCGGGTTGGAACCGCGTAACTCAAGATCTGATTGACCATGGTACTTACATTACAGGGTCACCTACCTCAGTTGATACCGACGGCGATGGTTTTAATTCACCGGATGAATACACGGCTTGGAAAGGTACTTTTGTCAAAGGCAATTTCTTTATGCCTGGAGTCCCTTTTACTGTGGCGCTAGACGAGGCTACCGATGCCCAGATGGATCCTGCTTGGGCGCTGCAAAATGTTGGTACGGCGAAATTGGATGGCAGTCAAACATTAGTAGCACCGGATGACAAGCTTGTGACCACTGTAGGCACGCTTTTCTTCGATACAATTCACGAAGCCTCAGACGCACTCACCATCACCAATAAATTCTTCTATGAAGAATTAGAGAATATTAACGAAAATGCCTACGGCTTTTCGCAATTTGTTGATACCTATGTGGTTGAAGATCAAGTGGTGTTTGCATTCTATATGGATCATACGGATTGGCTAAAAGCCAGCTACCAAGTATCGCCCAGTATTCGCTACACCGATTTCAAACAAGGCGATGATTTTGATTTCGAATACTTTGATCGTCGCGATTTAACGGGTACATCAACTGGTCTGGATCGCAAACTGTTAGCAACTCGCACTGATTCGGATTATGCCAATTATGTAGTGGGTGATTTTACTGATTACGGTTTTGCGATTTTGGCGGATTACACTATTGCCGAAAATCTGGGCGTCTTGCTGGGTGGACGCTATGATCTGATCGATATGACGTCAACACGTGTTGGTTCAAAGTTGTATGTACCCACTGCTGACTTTACTGCGGAAGACTCTGTTGATGGTGGTTCATGGACAATGAGCGTGTCCTACCAGCTACCCTATGGTTTTATTCCTTACGCCACTCGTTCAACGCAATCCACAATCGTAATGGGGCAGGGTTCAGAAATTTCTCCCGGTTTGATCGAAAATGCTGACGGTACTAAGGCGGGTAATGCGCTTGCGGATTCGACGCTGAAAGAGGTTGGTGTAAAGGGTAATTTCTTCGATGATCGCTTGTATGTTTCTGCTGCTTACTTTGATCAAACCCGTACCAATTTTAGTGCGCAGGATTTGGTGAGTAACAATACAACACAGAGTGAGGGTTATGAGCTGGAAGCACGCTTGTTAATCACCGAAGATTTCACCATCACTACAGCCTTAACGCATTTGGAAATTACTAACCTGACAGCGTTGGATGGTGGCAGCCAATTTGGTTTTGCAGGTGCCGGTGATTTGGTAAATGTTACTGACCCGTCATTGTTTTACGGCTATGTCATGCAGGGTTTAACACCCGTTAGCAGCGAAGAAGATGCTAAAAAATCGGGTATTCCAGAAAACATGATGAGTGTGACTGGTGCTTACAATTTTGGCGATGGTTACAGCTTTACCGCTAGTGCGGTGCACGCTGATTCAACTTACTCTGGTTTCTCCCGTGCTATTAAATTGCCGTCTTACACCTTATTTAACGCTGGCATTTCCTACAGTACCGATGCCTGGTCTGTGAGTTTGCAAGGCAAAAACCTGACGAACGAACGCTACTTCCGTGCAAACTTCCCGGATCTTTTTGGTAGCACCATTGTGTTGCCAGAATTGCCGCGTAGTTTTGTCGGTAAGGTGACCTTTAAGTTCTAAGTTAGTATTTGACTTATCACGTAGGTGTTGCGCGCAGGCCATTGTTAATTGCAGTGGCCCGCGCTTACAAAACGACAGGGCTATCCAATGTTTATTCACGCACTAAAAAATATCACTACTGTAGTTTTATTTTGCTCATTGTTTTTACCTGTTGCCGCTGGTGCAGCACAAATTCCTGAAGGAACGCCCAAAGCGCGTATTGCCGTATTGGGTGGGACTTTTTTAAATGACATTCTTTTTTCCAGCAAACTGATCAAAAAAGAATTCACCATCGAAACCAAGCTGGGCACCTCACCTAAAATTTATTACGCCGAATATGAAGGTATCCCGTTTTATTACGTGCATGCCCACGGCGAGGGTAAGTGGTTGGAGACTTGGGTAGCGCTCTATGATTTAGGTGTGGAAGAAGCGATCGGTGGTGCGACTGCCGGTGGCATCAACCCCAATATGGGCGTTTATGATTATGTGATCCCCGATGACTTTATAGATATGAATGTGGATCGCGCGCTCGGGTTCCCGCCAGAAATTTATCGCGACCCCAACGCCATTCCGCTGCCGCGTTTTACACCGGCGATGGACACGGATATTCGCAACATCCTGCTCGCTGAAACCAAAAAAGCCTTTAGCAGTAACAGTGATTTTAAAAAGCATAAAGTGCACGACGGCGGTGTGATTGTGCAGGCGCGCGGTGGCCGGTTTGAATCAGTGGCAGAAATTAAAGCCTTTGCCCAGTGGGGCGGCGATGTGGTGACCATGAATGTGCCGAGCGAAATTGTTTATGCGCGTCAGCTGGGAATCAATTACGCAGCGATTATTGTGATTTCCAATCCGGCTGAAGGTGTGGGCAAATGGGATTTTTCGCTGATGGAAGAATTGTATCCGCGCGTTAATCCACTTAGTTTGGAGATAGTGTTAGCATCGCTTAAACCAATTGCGGCGCTGCAAGGTAAACCGCGCGTGTCCAATGGATTGATTAACCATCCCGAGATGACCTCCAAAAAGAAAGAGAAATAATTGCCGCGCGCAAGGGAATCTCTGAAAGATACACTTTTCGTCATACCCGCGAACGCAGGTATCCATAGCAATCAAAATAGTGGACTCCTGCGTTCGCAGGAGTGGCGAATAATTCAGAGCTTTTCTCGTTATTGTTAACTGAATTTATGACAGGATTTTTCCAATGCAAAAATGTAAACCGGGTTTATTGTCTGTTGCGCTGCTCTCGTTAATGTCGGCAGGTTTAATGACGGGTTGTGAAAAGCCTGCGACTGAAGTGGCTGCTACGCCAGCAGCGAGTGTGCAAGCACCGGCGCCAATTAAAGTGAAATTTGTTGTTGTTACCATGTTTGAAATTGGTGAAGACTCGGGTGATAAAGCCGGTGAATTCCAATTGTGGAAAGAGCGCCAAAAACTCGATACTAAATTTGAATTTCCCAATTCTTATCACGATATTTATATGAATATGGAAACCGGTGTAATGGGCATTGTGACCGGTATCGGCACTGCACATTCCACAGCGGCGACTATGGCGCTGGGCATGGACCCGCGTTTTGATTTTTCTGATGCCTATTGGTTGGTGGCAGGTATTGCGGGTATCGACCCGGAAGATGCGTCCATCGGCTCGGCCGCATGGGCAGAATATTTGGTTGACGGCGACCTCGCGCATGAAATTGATGCGCGTGAAATTCCCGCGGATTGGGAGACAGGTTATTTTGCGCGTTATACATCCAAGCCCTACGACCCGAAAAAACCGGCTCCCACCGGTGAAATGTTGCGCGTGAATCCTGATTTGACCGAGTGGGCATTTCAATTAACGAAAGATATTCAACTGCCCGATATTGAAAGCCTTGAAGCTACGCGCAAACTTTATGTAAATCACCCGAATGCGCAACGCAAACCTTTTGTGTTGAAAGGTGACCAGCTCGCGGCTATGACGTTTTGGCACGGCGAAATCATGAATACCTGGGCGAACAAATGGACGGATTACTGGACTGAAGGCAAAGGTGAGTTCGTGACTTCAGCGATGGAAGATACAGGTACTTATTTGTCGCTTACTTATTTGCACAATATCGGCAAAGTGGATAAAAACCGCGTGCTGGTGTTGCGCACTGGCAGCAATTACACCATGCCACCACCGGGTGTTACCGCAGCAGAAAACCTCCTCGCTGAAAATGAAGGCTATGCTGGATTAGATGCTTCGTTAGAATCGGCTTACATTGTCGGTACGGCGGTGATGGATAAAATTCTCGGCAATTGGGACGTTTACAAAGATAAGGTTCCGGTGCCGGCGGATTTGAAATAGTTGGTTTATTCAGTGCGCGGTCTTGGAGGGATTTCGGTGTTCTCTCTGAGACCGTCTGAGACATGGGTGAGGCAAGCGTTAGCAAAGCATGCTTTGCGCGCAGCCGAACGACAAGAACGTTAGTTCTTGGCCGGTTCACTCGTGATCGAAGATGAGCCTACATGGATGATTCACGGCGAGTCTCAGAGAGAATGCCGGAAGCCCTGACGCTCAGGTGATTTGCTTTCTTAAGGTTTTACACATGTCGCTCGATCAACGCGTCTTCGCATGGCGCGGTCACTATCCTAATCCCCGCGCAGGCTCTGGCAGCCTTGCTGGTTTGCGGCTGGGAGTTAAGGATTTGTTCCATATCGCCGGATTACCCACAGCCGCAGGAAATCCTGACTGGCTGGCCAGTCACGCAATACCGGAACACACATCGCCGGTAGTAACGCAATTGCTCAGCGCCGGTGCTGAACTGATCGGCAAAACCCAAACCGATGAACTCGCCTACAGTCTTAATGGATTGAATATCCACTACGGCGCGCCGATTAATCCGCGTAGCCCCGAGCGTTTGCCCGGTGGTTCATCAAGTGGTTCCGCCGTTGCGGTTGCGGCGGGCGATATCGATATAGGTTTAGGTACCGATACCGGCGGCTCCATCCGTGTGCCCGCCAGCTACAACGGTTTGTTCGGGATTCGCACCAGTCACGGCTTGATTAGTAGCGAACACATGGTGCCGCTCGCACCGCTGTTCGATACCGTCGGCTGGCTCACGCGCGATGCCAGGACACTCGCGCAAGTCGGCGAGGTATTGCTGCCCGATAATCTGCCGCGCCAGTTTGAACGCAGCTCATTGCGCATCGCCGTATTGTTGCCATTACAAAACGGTGCGCTTTGGACCCCCTCTCATCAAACCTGGCTTAAAGGTCAGTCAATACTGCAAGGCTTTAAACCAATAGTGATTAATAGCGACTGGCTTATCCGTGCCAGCCAATGCTTCCGTATGCTACAAGGCCGGGCGATTTGGCAAACCCATGGTGAGTGGATCAGTCAAAACCAGCCGACATTTGCACCGGATATCCACGCCCGTTTCCAATGGTGTGCAACGCTTACCGATGCTGATCAGTCTGCCGCTGAAATTGAGCGCGCCAGTTTGCAAGCCGACATCGACAGTTGGTTTACCGATGTCGATTTAATCCTGCTGCCTACCACACCGGGCGCAGCACCTTTGTTGGGTGCTGATGCCAGTTGGATGGATACTTATCGCAGCCAGTTAATGGGGCTGACTGCACCTGCGGGGCTAGCGGGATTACCGCAAGTGCATCTACCGGTGCTGAATGATCAAGGAGCACCTTGTGGTGTCTCGCTGCTCGGCAAACGCGGCAGTGATAAAGCACTACTGCAACTGGCAATCGATTTATGTGGTACTCACTCATGACGCAACATGCCATCGCCTTCAGTGCTCCGCACGCCCAAGCCGCTGAAATCGGGCTGGATGTGTTGCGTGAAGGTGGCAGTGCGGTAGATGCAATGATCGCCGCCGCCGCCGCCATCACCGTACTTTATCCGCACATGAACAGTCTGGCGGGCGATGGCTTCTGGTTGATCCATAAACCCGGTGAAGCGCCGCGTGCGATAGATGCCTGCGGCTGCGCAGCGGAATTGGCGAGTATCGATTGGTATGGCGACAAAGGCTTGCAGCAAATCCCCAGTCGTGGCGCACTCGCGACTGTCACTATGGGCGGCACGCTCGCCGGTTGGCAAAAGGCGCGCGCTATAGCCGCCGAATCATCTGCCCAATTTTCTTTAAGCCGTTTGTTAGCGCCCGCGATTGCGCTTGCTAGCCAAGGCATTAAAGTCACTCACAGCCTTGCAGCAGCGAGCCGCAAAGTGCAGGTGGAGTTGGCCGAGCAGGCGGAATACCAGCGCGTATTTATGCCCAATGGCCGCCCGCTGATCGAAGGCGAAATGCTCACCAATCACGATTTGGCGACCACGCTCACCTGGTTGGTGAATCACGGATTGGAATCGGCTTACAGCGGCGAATTTGCAGAATACATCGCCACACAAATTGAACAACTCGGCAGTCCGTTGCGGCTATCGGATTTGCAAAATTACCGTGCACAAGAGGTAAAACCGCTCTCGGTGCAAACCCGTTTTGGCCAATGTTTTAACTTGCCTGCGCCGACGCAAGGCGTTGCCTCGCTACTGATTTTGGCGATTTATGATCGTCTGTTTAAACCCGAATGGGATGAGGCCGCGCGCGCTCACGGTTTGATTGAAGCTACCAAGCTCGCGTTTATTGTGCGCGACCGCGAAGTTGCCGACCCTCGCAGGTTGAGCGAGCGCTGGGATGATTTGTTGAATGATGAACATATCGACCAACTCGCCGCCGTCATCAACGAGCGAGCCTTGCCCTGGCCGCAAATCGCTGAACCGGGCGATACCGTGTGGATGGGCTGCGTGGATAACACTGGCACTATGGTCAGTTTTATCCAAAGTATTTATTGGGAATTTGGTTCGGGCGTAGTGATCCCTGGCACCGGATTGGTGTGGAATAATCGCGGCGTGGGTTTTAGTTTGGAGCGCAATCATCGCAATGCGCTAGCGCCCGGCTATAAACCTTTTCACACCCTCAACCCCGCCTTTGCACTCTTGAATGATGGCCGCCGTATCAGTTACGGCACCATGGGCGGTGAAGGCCAACCGCAAACACAAGCAGCATTATTGAGCCGCTATCTGTACGATGCGCGCTCGCTCGATGAGGCGATCAGTCGCGGCCGCTGGCTGCTCGGTCGCACCTGGGGCGATAACAATCACGATTTAAAAATGGAGCAGGATTTGGTTGATCTACTTGGAAATAATTTGCGCGCGCGCGATCACGCAATTAAAGCGGTTCCAGCACGCAGCGAAATCATGGGCCATGCCGGAGCAGTTGTGAGTTTTGGCGATGGCAGTGCCATTGCCGCGAGCGATCCGCGCAGCGACGGAGCAGGCATCGCATCCGTAATGACGGAGCGCGCGTAATGAGTGATTTTTTAAGCCAGTGGTTGCCTACCATGATCGCGATGGTGCTGACCGGCGCCTTCGCAGGAATCCTTGCCGGTTTGCTCGGCGTGGGCGGCGGCATTGTAATCGTGCCGGTATTATTTTTTGTGCTGCAACATTTTGGTATCAGCGCAGCGACGGCGATGTTAGTCGCCACCGCGACGTCTTTGTTGGTCATTGTGCCCACCAGCATTTCTTCTGTGCGCGCACATCACAAACGCGGCAATGTCGATTGGGCACTGCTCAAACGCTGGTGGCCTTTTATGGTGGTGGGCGTAATTGCAGGCAGTGCTTTAGCGTTGAAAGTAAAAGGCGAAGTGACCAGCGCCGTGTTTGGTGTAGTCGCATTACTCGTTGCCGCCAATATGTTATTCCGCGCAAAAGCCGCGCCCATAGCGCAACAATTACCGGGCATGGCGGGGCAGGGGCTAATGGCGGGCACCATCGGATTTTTTTCAGTGATGATGGGCGTTGGTGGTGGCACTATCGGCGTACCTTTACTCAACGCATGCAATTATCCGCCGCATCGCGCAGTGGGCACCGCATCCTGTTTTGGTTTATTAATTTCCATTCCCGGCGCGGCCGCGATGTTGCTAGCCGAGACTCCTGCAGATGCACCACAAGGCATGATCGGTATGGTGAATTTGCCCGGATTTTTATTGATTGTGCCGCTCACGGTGTTGCTCGCACCTGTGGGTGCCTGGATTGGATCTAAACTTGAACCTGTAATGTTAAAACGCGTGTTCGCGATTTTTTTATGTATCAGCGGTGGGCGTATGTTGATGCAGGTATTTGCGTAGCAATAAAAATTCTGCATGAGTTATGCGTGTTTTGTTTGCCGTTATTAGTAGTTGTTAGGAGCCGTTAAATGACAGATCAGTACAGCGTCAATCCAGCGCTACTGCGCCCCTTCTCACCACCGCCGCGTTTATTAATGGGGCCGGGTCCCATCACGGTTGATCCGCGTGTATTGCGCGCAATGTCTGCACAACTGGTCGGCCAATATGATCCGGCCATGACGCAGTGCATGAATGAAACCATGGCTTTGTATCGCGGCGTATTCAAAACCAAAAACCAATGGACATTATTGGTCGATGGCACTTCGCGCGCGGGTATCGAAGCCGTATTAATATCGCTGATCGAACCGGGCGATAAAATTTTAGTTCCGGTATTTGGTCGCTTTGGTCATCTGCTGTGTGAAATCGCTGAACGTTGCGGCGCCGAGGTACACAAAATTCACAAAGAGTGGGGCGAAGTATTTACGCCCGACGAAATCGAAACTGCGATTAAACAGGTGCAGCCCAAAGTGCTTGCGATAGTGCAGGGCGATACTTCCACCACCATGCTGCAACCGCTCGGTCACCTCGGCGACATTTGCGCGCGCCACGGCGTTTTATTTTATTCCGACGGAACCGCCTCCATCGGTGGCAATCCGTTTGAAACTGACAAATGGCAATTGGATGCCGTCTCTGTTGGTTTGCAAAAATGTTTATGCGGCCCTTCAGGGAGTGCGCCAATTACACTTAGCGAAAAAGCGGTTGCTACTATTCGCAAGCGCCGTCATATCGAAGCCGGTATTCGCACCGACAATCATGTCGCCGGTAGTGGTCGTCGCATCGCTTCCAATTATTTTGATTTAGGCATGATCATGGATTACTGGGGCGAAGAGCGCCTCAATCACCACACCGAAGCCACTACCATGCTCTACGGCGCCCGTGAATGCGCACGCATCTTGTTGGAAGAGGGCGTTGAAAATGCCATCGAGCGTCACCGTATTCACGGCAATGCGATGGCACAGGGTTTGGCGGCGATGAATCTGAAATTATTCGGCGATCAATCCAACAAAATGCACAACGTCGTCGGTGTATATATCCCTGAGGGTGTTGCCGGTGAAGCAGTGCGCAGCAGTATGCTCAACGATTTTGGAATTGAAATCGGCACCTCCTTCGGTCCTTTGCACGGAAAAATTTGGCGCATCGGCACTATGGGCTACAACGCGCGCAAAGATGCAGTCTTGCAAACGCTTGCGGCCTTAGAGGCAGTATTGCGCCGCGCCGGACATTCGCAAACGGCAAATGCGGGTGTGGATACTGCCATGAACATCTACACTCAAGAAGGCTATTAATATTCATGAAGGTAAAGGAGCAGCGCTTATGATTCCTTCTGTAATTCCCGCCGATTTCTCCGGCGTGCCGAAATTAACTGAACTCGCCTCTCGCGAATTTCTAGCGGGTCTACCCAAAGCGGAATTGCATATGCACCTCGACGGCGCCTTATCGCCCGCAATGATGTTTGCCCTCGGTCAGCGCAATCAGGTCAGTCTGCCCTACAGTAGCGTAGAAGAAATAGAAGCCGCGTATCAATTTACCAATCTGCAAAGTTTTTTGGATTTGTTGTACCAAGGCGCATCGGTACTAAAACACGAGCAGGATTTTTACGACCTTACACGCGATTATTTTCTTAAATGCAAAGCCGATAATGTGTTGCACACCGAATTATCCTTTGACCCGCAGAGTCACACCGAGCGCGGCATTCCTTTCGCAACCGTGATCGGTGGAATTTTGCGCGCGATGGATGATGCGAAAAAAGACTGGGGCATCAGCTCAAAATTAGTGATGGATTTTCTGCGGCATTTGAGCGCAGACAGCGCGATGAAAACGCTGGAAGAATCCCTACCTTGGAAAGATAAAATTATCGCCGTAGGTTTGGACAGCTCTGAACTCGGCCATCCTCCGAGCAAATTCACTGAAGTCTTCGCCCGCGCCCGCGCTGAAGGCTATCGCATAGTCGCCCACGCAGGTGAAGAAGGCCCGCCGAGTTATATTTGGGAAGCGATTGATTTATTAAAAGTCGAACGCATCGACCACGGCGTGCGCTCCGATGAAGATCCCAAGTTGATGGAATATCTGCGCGAAACCCAAATCCCACTCACTGTGTGCCCGCTCTCCAATGTGCGCTTATGTGTGTTCGACAAAATGGCCGATCACAATTTATTTGCGTTAATGGATGCGGGTTTGCGGGTAATGATCAACTCAGATGACCCTACGTATTTTGGTGGTTATCTCAATGACAATTATTTTGCATTGGCCGACGCGTTTCCGGTGACGCGCGAACAGGCATTATTATTAGCGCATAATAGTTTTACGTCGAGTTTTATTAGCGATGCTGAAAAGCAAGAATTTATCGATCAGCTAAAAAATTATGCCAAAAACTTTCACTAAGGAATCTCTGAAAAAAATACGTTCGTCATACCCGCGAAGGCGGGTATCCAGTTTTAGAGTAAGACCTATGGATACCCGCGTTCGCGGGTATGACGAAAAAATATTTACCGGCAAGTCTCAGAGTACATAACGCCAGCCGCAGCACCACCCATTCAGGCCGAGAGAAAAAACTTGAACGCAATCACCACCGAAGCGCTAGCAAAAAAAGTTATGAATTGGTGCGATCAGCTCGCCGCCATCAGCTCGAACCCTGAAAACATCAGCCGCTTTTATTTAACGCCCGAACATAAGCGTTGCAACACATTAGTCGCCCAGTGGATGCAAGAAGCCGGAATGGAAACCTGGGTCGATGCAGCGGGCAATCTCTGCGGCCGTTACGATGCCCAAGACGCCTGCGCCAAAACATTAATACTCGCCTCGCATCTTGATTCCATCCCCAATGCCGGCGCTTACGACGGCATTCTCGGCGTACTAATTGCGATTGCCGTAGTTGAACAACTTTATCAAAACAATATTACATTGCCCTACGCGATAGACACTATCGGCTTCGGCGATGAAGAAGGCACACGTTTTGGTAGCACACTCTTAGGCAGCCGCGCCGTCGCCGGAACCTGGAATCCCGCTTGGTGGAAATTAAAAGATCGCGCCGGAATCAGTTTGCAAAAAGCCTTTATCGATTTCGGTTTGCAGCCGGAAAATATTCACAGCGCTGCACGCAATCCCGACGATCTGCTTGCCTACCTTGAAGTCCATATCGAACAAGGCCCGGTATTAGAGGATGAAAATCTCGCACTCGGCATCGTCACCGCTATCGCCGGTGCGCGCCGCTTCGCTATCGAAATCCAAGGCTATGCCGGACACGCTGGCACAGTACCCATGCCCATGCGCAAAGACGCACTCGTCGGCGCCGCACTCGGTATTGTGCTCGTAGAAGATGTTGCCAAAGAATTCAATGTTGTCGCCACCGTCGGAAAAATTGAATGCGGCCCCGGTGCCGTCAATGTCATTCCAGGTCACGCCAAATTCACGATTGATATTCGCTCAGGCGACGATCAACTGCGCGATCAGGCGCTCGCGAAAATTCAGCACGAATTGGATTTGATTTGTATTGAGCGAAATCTCACCGCTAGCTGGAATGAGATTCACAACGCGCCTGCCGTCGTCTGCGCTGATTGGATGCAATCACTGCAAGCATCAGTCTTGTGCGATATGAATTTAAATCCCTATAAGTTAATGAGCGGCGCCGGTCACGATGCCATGGCGATGGCCGATATTTGCGATGTCGCTATGTATTTTGTGCGCTGCAAAGGCGGCGTGAGTCACCACCCCGATGAGTCGGTGACGGTGGAAGACGTCGCTTTGGCAATTGAAGCGCTCGGTAATACCTTAAAAAAATTGGCTCAATAATTGTTGTTCGATGTAAAAACACACCATAAAAAATGTTGGATAACTGCTACAGGTAAATGCGATGGATAAACATTTTATTACCGCCAATGAACTCTTGCTCGATTCATTTAAACTGGGCGAACAAATTTATCAGCGCGGCTTTCGTCCGCACTTTATTGTCGGCGTCTGGCGTGGCGGCTCACCAGTGGGTATTGCTGTTCAGGAATATCTGGAATACATGGGAATTTCCACTGATCATATTGCGATCCGCACCTCGTCCTACTACGGCATAGACAAGCAGAGCAAAGATATCCGCGTACACGGTCTGGATTACATTATTAAAAATGTCGATGCAGATCAGGAACTATTAATTGTCGATGACGTATTTGATTCCGGTCGCTCTATTCAAGCGATTATCGATGAGATCAAACGCAAGTCACGCCGCAACACTCCCAATGTCATTAAGGTTGCCTGCCCCTGGTACAAACCAACGCGCAACGTCACTGATTTGAAACCAGATTTTTACGTGCACGCCACTGACCGCTGGTTAGTGTTTCCACATGAATTATGCGGATTGACACCGCAGGAAATTTTGCAGGGTAAAGGCAGTGAAATTGCCGATACGCTGGCGCGCGCGAGTGATGCGAGCAAGTTTATAGAGTGAAATTATGGATACCCGCGTTCGCGGGCATGACGACAAATAATAACTTGGTAAAGCTCTGAAATATTCGCGTTTCGTCATACCCGCGAACGCGGGTATCCATAAAATCAATAGCCTTGGTTCCAGCTTACGCCGGAATCAAGAATAATTCATAGGTTCCGTAGATATTTATTCGTTCAATACTTCACGAAACTCTTTAAAAATTTTCTCGGGATTGGTTTTCCTACACACTTTTATTTCCGGATAGCTTTCATCCTTCACTAAATTCCCCGCTATTTTTGCATCCAAATGCGATCGTGCTTTTCCATCCCAGCGTTTGTTGGGCATGCTGTTGTCGGTGGTTTGTTGCCAGGGAGTCGATGTGATTTGATAATCCACCCGCAGCGATTGCCTATCACCCTCGCATAACTCCGGTTCAACGGCGATCATCACCGCCAAGGTATCCCAAAAATAATATTCGTTGCTGGCAATAAACCAATCATTTTTATCCAGCACCGCATCCCAAAATTTCGCGGAATCAGTTTTCACTGCCTGCTTAAAATCAGCGGCGACTTTGGTGGTCACGCGTACAGAGTTGGTGATATCCAAGCCGACTAATACAATCGGTAAACCTGCCGCAAATACTTTGTCAGCTGCTAGTGGATCAACAAAAATATTCCATTCAGCTGTTGTATTTGGATGCCCCTTGGTAAATAACGGCACAATAATATTGCCCGGTGCATCTACAGTGCCGCCCATAATGACGAGCTGATCAATTTTGTTTTTGTCATTCGGGTAGCGCTCCAGCCATTGTGCAATATTGGTCAGCGGGCCAGTGGCGATCAGCGTGACGGGTTCTTTTGCGTTGGTGAGTGCTGTGTGAATAATATCGGCGGCGTGTTTATCGCTTGCAATGTGCGAGCTTGATTTTACTGGTACTCCCGAAAGTGTATCCGAATCTTTACGCCAGGCTTCCGGAAAAACAAAATAGCCATCGAGTGGGTAGGCATCACCACAGGCGACGGGAATATTTTTTTGGATATTGCCGGGCAAATCCAGCAGTGAATGGGTATTAGCGAGGCCGGGTTTGCAGCGCGATTCGCCGCTCGCTGAAATAGTCACCGCAATCACATCGGCTTTGGGGTGATGCAATAAATACAGCAGCGCTGCCCAGTCATCTATCGCCATATCATTATCGAAAATAACGGGTTTGGCTTGAGCAAAAATACTTGTGCTTAATAACAGGGTAAACAATAAAATTTTATTCATCATGATGTTCACGGGAGTTAGCCGCTGCACTCGTTATTAACAAGTGCAGCGGAAAAATTATTTTGCGGGAGTTGTTGACGGAATAGATGTTTGGTATTTTTCCCAACCGCGCAACAATTCCTGCACAACACGATTGCCTAAACCATAGGCCGCTTCAATTGCTGGTAAGCCATCGTCAGGGTAGGGCGCAGTTGTACTCCAAGCTGCAGTTTTTCCTGGTGGAGGAAAACTGTAATTGCTCACGGTGCGCAACACCAACACACGCTTGGTATCCACTAATTTTGCTTTGGCTAAACGGTGCAGCGCGGCGAGGCTGCCGTTATCTTCCATATTGGTCGTCATGAAATTACTTTTTTTGCCCGCGTGTAAATGCATCCAATCATTTGCCCAAGTATTTAATAATTCACCGTGCCAATAAGTACTGGAGCCGAGTGTGTCGCCGATGGTGACAAAGGGCTCGCGCAGCGCTTGCGGAAAACCTTTGTATTGTGCGCGAAACGATTTCATCGCGGGTGTATCGGCAACGGGAAAATCTTTGGTGAGTTGATAAGCCCAATCAACAAAAGTGGGATTCAGGTTGTACACAATGGTATCCACTGTCCAGCCAGTTGCTTCCTGGTTCGGTTCTTTGGCGCCGAGTGGAATCAAACCGTATTTCCATTCTTTGGGAATTTCGCGTCCATCAATTTCATAAAGCAAATCGCCATCGACAACATGTTTTGCCCAGACACCGGTGCCGAGTGAAACATCGAGTGGATCGCCACCGCCGATACCGGCAATCACCCAGTAAGCTTTGGATAAATCAAAACGTGGGTCCATGCCCAGCGCCATAATTGATGAAGTTGCATTGGTAACGCCTCCGCCGGTGCAAATGGCGAGCACGCCTGCATCATTCATGTGCAAGTCGTAAGCGCCGAGTGGAAAAGCGAATTTTTTATCGAGCTTTTGGCGTTCAATCCAGAGTTGGTATTCACCGGCTTTATCGCCAGTGACTTCACCGTTTTCAAACATGCTTACCACTACCACTTTCACCGGAATAGCAGCGCTGGCGCTGAGTGCCAGCAGTAAGCTGGCGAATATTGCAAAAGCACTGCGAACGAAATTCAACATAGCTACCTCAATTAATTGCATTCAATGTTCATCACTGCATCTTTGAATCGATTAGCGATAAAGTGCAGATGCTTTTGCTATGCAAATAATTGACCATTTGGACAGTAAACTGCGCAAAGTTATGTTTAGTGATGGTTGCCTATTTGTAACCGCCTTGCAGATAGCGATGAAACGCAAGATTGACCCAAATTGCCTCAGGCGAAACTGACCAGGTGGGATTTAATTGCTGGATTGCTTTTATCAACGCGGGTGCTTGATTGGGCAGTGCCAACAAAAGCGCAGTTTCTTTACCATCACTTACGGCAATTTGTGTTGCGCTGGCAAAACCCTCAGCGGCATTTTTGCTGCGATAAAATGGTTGCCACCAGGCACCGCGAATTAAACCGGTTTGATTAGCTGTATCTTTTTTAGCGTAGCGATCAATCGTGGCGACAAATTTTGTTTTATCGGCCGCCGTTGGAAATTCAAAATGCAGATCGTATTCGCTCGCTTCAACCAAGCGGCGACCATTGCCCAAGTCAATCAGCGATTGGCTCAGTGTGCCCCAATCATCGCGATATAAAAATGCCGAAGTTTTACGCGAGAAACCCACGCGCGCTTGTAGACCTTCACTTGCCAAAAGCGCGAGCAACTGTTGCGCGTGGTCAATATCGCTGTGGCCATAAATAATATGCCGATCCGCCTCAAACAGCGGCCAAGATGTGGTGACCAGGTTATAGCCGGTTGCAATGCCCTGCCCGATTAACTGTCGCAACTCCAACGCAAATACTGAAGGCTTGGCTGCACTTTGTGTTTTCCATTGGGTTTCGATGCGCTGATAAAGTGAACTCTCATTAAGTTGTCCGAGATAGGCGGTATCTGGCTGATTGTAATTGACGATAAATTCAGTCAGTGCTTTTGAGTCGGTGGTTGAGCCAATTATCGGCGCGCCTATAAGTTGCAATGTCGCTGCAGCTTTTAATTCCGGGAGGGATAATTTTTCTTCTTCGGGTAGGGTGCTGATAGCGAGGGCTTTTTCGCGGCTAAAGGTCGCTGCCAATTCACTATAGCCGAGCTGCGTGACAGCATCTTGATAACTAAGGGCATAAGTTGCAGTGGCGAACGACGCTGAGGCAAAGATTATCGCGATACGAATCAACTGGGTATTAATAAATCGGTTGGGCATAGGGAAATCCTGCGGCTGAAATAAAAAAGCCCGCAAAGCGGGCAAAACTACTACGGAGGAGAACTACAGAACACAACAACTACAAGAACATCAAAAACAACAACTACAAGAACAGCACAAAAATTGTATGGATAAAAAGAGTTACAAATATTTCATTAAATGAAGTGAAAACTTTGCCGCTTCGCGCGCAGCAATCGGGCCGAGGCGCAGGTAGTCATCATTGGGCGCTTCCTGTGCAACATTGCTGCCGGAGCGAACAATCAAGTAAGGTACTCCCAATGCTTCACACACATGGCCGAGCGGCGCAGATTCCATTTCCATAATGTCAGTTTTGAATTTATTGCGCAGCGAATCAATCCGCACTTGTGGCACGCCAAATAAATCCGATGATGAAACTACGCCGTAGCGCACAGAATTTTTATAGGTGCTGCCGTTGGCAGTAATGGTTTGTGGCTCATAAGTTTCCATTGCCTTTTGCGCAATCACTAAAAGCGACGCTGTAGGTTTGAACTCATTTTCCACTTCCTTGCCATCGTCCGGGCTATTCATAGGACGATACACCATATCGTTTTTGGTCAGGCTGCCGTAATCGTGCTCGTAGGTATGAGTGGCGACAATCACATCGCCCGTACGTAATTGCTGATTGATACGTGCGCCCGTTCCTGTCATCAACACCAGCCGAGGTTTAAATTCTTTGATAAATAACGTAGTGGTCATGCCAGTAAAGGTTTTGCCTATACCGGTAATGGCGATAATTACCGGTTTGCCGTGAAGTTTTCCTTGCCAATAGGGAATACCCCAAAGAGATTTTTTCTCGGGGTTTTCCAATGCTTCGGTCAATACCGGAATTTCTTGTGGTACAGCGCCGAGAATAACAATGGTATCGGTAGCTTCATAATATTTGGGTGTGTCATTCGCATAACTGATAGTCGCTACAGCGACCGAGAGCGTGATAGATACCAATAGCCGCAAAAAAATAGTCATCATGCTTCTCTTGCATAAAACATTATTGAATGGACGCATTCTGTATATAAGCGCCCAGCTTTTGTAGGTAAGTCATTTTTTCCTCATCCGGTAACCAGGCTACGCGGAATGCGTTGCCAACCAAAATGGCAATCTCCTCGGCAGTAAAATTACCTTCGCGCTGAAGCTCGACTAAATTTTCATTGAGGTAGGCGCGGAAGTAAGCCGGGTCATCGGAATTAATGGTGGCGAGCATACCTTTCTCGAGCATGCGGCGAATTTCATTTGATGTGAGCGACTGGACTACAAAACGGTTGGATACCGGACACACAGTCAAGCCCAAGCCTTTGGTTTTAATCGCTTCGCAGAGCGCGTCACTTTCCAGCGAGTTAACACCGTGATCAATACGGTCTACCACAATTTCATCCAAACATTGGCCAATATGCAGTAAGGTATTTTGTTGGTTAACATCGCAGTGCATGGTGAGTTTCAAACCCATCTCCCGCGCTTTCTTAAATACTTCAGCGAATTTAGCCGGAGGGTTATTTTTTTCATCGGAATCCAGCCCTACACCCACAAACCATGCGAGATAAGGTTCAGCCATTAATAAATGTTCCAAGGCCGACTCAGCGCTCATATCGCGCAGGAAACACATAATCAATTGGCTCTTGATGCCGAGTTTTGCCTCAGCATCTTCCTGTGCGGCGCGAATGCCGTGCATGATCACACCAAATTCCACACCGCGACTGGTATGCGCCTGAGGATCAAAAAATAATTCGGCGTAAAGTGTATTTTGGCTATAGGCCTTGCTCAGGTAATTCCAGGTCAGCTGATAAAAATCCGCTTCATCGCGCAACACTTTCATCGCACCGTAATAAATTGTCAGGAACGATGGCAGATCATAAAAATCGTAAGCGGCAATTAATTCTTCCGGTGTCTCATAACCCAGCTCGATATTGTTTTTGCGTGCAAGGGCAAAACTGAGTTCCGGCTCAAGGGTGCCTTCCAGATGCACATGTAATTCGGCTTTCGGCATATTCTCGATAAACGCTTGCATACGCAGCTCCGCAGCAAAAGGCTGATTAATTCATCACTGCTGGCTCTACAGCAAATTCCGTTCCCGATTTATCAGATTTGGGAAATTAGCTGACCATCTGGGCAGGAAATTAAAATCCTGACCGAATTAAGGGTAAGTGGTGCACTGAATTGTTTCGCGCACGGCCTATTTTGCGCGAATAGCGGTCATTTCTCTTCTGCCAGCGTGGGCTTGCGAATCCGTAAGCCGAAAGTTTGTTGGCTATCTAATTGCCTTGTGGATAATTCTGAGCAGTTGTACCCATCTAACGGTGTATGTTGTTACGTACAGGTAATTAATCGTTGTCTCAACACTTCCTTGCTGTGTGTTTTATGCTCAAATATATTCCAGTGCCTTGCGTCATTGTTGATGTCGAAACCACCGGCGGTAACGTTACCTATGACCGCATTACCGAAATCGGTATTGTGGAGGTTAGCGAAAACGGCATCACTGAATGGTCAACATTGATCAATCCGCGCGTTCCGATCCCCAAGGGAATTCAGCAGATCACTGGCATCACTAATGAGATGGTCGCCGACGCTCCCTATTTTGAGCAGGTGGCAAAAGAGATTTTGTTACGCCTGCAAGGCAAATTATTTATCGCCCATAATGCGCGGTTTGATTACGGTTTTATTCGCAATGAATTTGCACGGCTGGCATACAGTTTTAAAGCAAAGGTGATGTGTACAGTCAGGTTATCGCGCCATTTGTATGCGAGTCACACAGGGCACAGTCTGGAAAAAATAATTGCAAGGCACCAAATTGCTGTAACACATCGCCATCGCGCATTGGATGATGCAAAAACAACTTACCGTTTTCTGACAATAGCTGAAGAAGAAAAAGGCGAAGAGTTGATCCGTGCAGCCGTCAAACATCAATACCGCAAAGAAAGTATACCCGCCGGTTTTGATGCCTCCATTATTGATGGTCTACCTAACTCGCCCGGTGTGTATTATTTTTGGGGTGAAAACAAAGAGCTTCTCTATGTTGGAAAAAGTATCAATATTCGCAAGCGAGTACTTTCCCATTTCACTGCGGATCATAAATCCTCGAGGGAAATGAAAATATGCCAGCAAACCCGCAATATTACTTTCGACAAAACGGCTGGCGAGCTATCTGCACTGATTCTCGAATCAAAAAAAGTGAAGGAGTTGCAGCCGCTATACAACCGCAGGCTGCGTCGGGTTAGTAATTTTTACAGTATTGGTTTGGCAGAAGCTAAAGATGGAGTGTTAGCGCCACATATATTTTCAGTGTCTGAAATGCCCCGCAGCACAAAAAAACTCTATGGTTTGTTCCCGTCAGTTAAAAAAGCGAAAGAGGCGATTCAATCCATTAGCGACGAACATAGCCTGTGCTATCAAGTATGCGGATTAGAAAAACCTACCAACCGTGCGTGCACAAGTCATCAGTTAAAAAAATGCAACGGCTACTGCGTAGGTAAGCAACCTGCATTGGTTCACAATGTAAACCTGCTCCAAGGTTTTTCTGCTTTATCACTAAAGACGTGGCCTTATGAAGGGCCGGTTGCGCTAGTGGAAAAGACCCAAGAGGGAGAGAGTGAACATCACCTAATTGTCGATAACTGGTGCATTCTGGGGGTTGCAGAATCAGCGGCGGATTATGAGAATATACTGAAGGGCAACCCGGTACCGCAGATCGATAAAGATATTTATCGATATCTTGTGGCTACCGTTTTTGCTAAAAGTTCGGCGGTGACGCTTGTTGTTTTATCTTTAGATCCTCATGCGTCATACGGTTGAACTGGTCTGTATTGTTAGGATACAAAAAAGTAGTTGTCCAATAATGTGTGGTATTTAACGTGAGTCGGGATGGGTGGTGATACCGCTGTGTAGAAACGATACGCGTAAATAAATTATTGTCGCTTCAATATTTATTTTTAATATTTGTAATCAAGTGTAATAACCAACACATAAATAGTTATCTACGCTCTAGTTTCATTTAATCATCAAGGGTGGTGTTATGAAACTAAGAAAATTGTTGGTGTCATCTTGTTCGCTAATCGCTTTGTCGATATCTGCTGCTGCGTCGGCAAAACCGGTGCCTCTGCCTGATCCGGGAATTAAAGGTTATAACTTTCCCGAAGATAAAGAAAAATTAATGGGGTGGATTAATGCGGGTAATTCCAATGAAATTTATTTGCATGGTTGGGGGTTGTGGACGTCCTTAACGGCACCGAGTGGGCAAAATGAATACGGATTAACGAATGTTCCTGTTTATATGACTTGGTTAACACCAGCGGAAATTGCGGCCTTGCCGCGCTTGAAAGCCACGGAAAAGAAAGTTGATTTGCCTGCTAAGCGAACTTTTTTATTGGAAAAACCCCGGCAGTTGACGCACAAAGCAAAAGGGCTTGAACAAGCGGCTACGGGAGTTGAGTCTTCTGCTGCTTCCTCCTCAGTTACTCCTTTGTCTATCCGTGATACCAATATTGTTGTCACCATGGGGTACGATCCGGCAGCACAGGATTTTGCCTATCACAACAATCTATTTTCTTTGAAAGCGCTGCAAGCTTTCTATAACAGTGGAAGCGGTAATATTCGTTCGATTCCTGTGTTTCCAAATAATGCCGTTACCGTTAAACCAACTTACAAAGTCATTACCAAAGCGAGTATGCTTAATGGCTCTATTTATGTGATGCCCGCCTGGCCAGGTACACCACCTGTTGTGACCCCGGAAATTAGTGCAAACGGTTTTCCCGAAACATCTTGGCCTGGTTGTGTGTATATCAATACCAAAAATACCGGAACGTCTACGGCTGCATCTGTCGATAAAGACTGTACTGCTGGCTCTAATGCTTCGAATACTTATGGCCTAGGTGATTTTGTGTATTACCCTGTCACCAAAGACAATATTGCAGCATTTAAAGTACTCGTTAGCGGACAAGAAAAATTAGCGGTTGGTGATGTGATTGTCTTAATGGCGATGCATGTGACCTCGCGGGAAATTGACGAATGGACTTGGCAAACCTATTTCTGGACGCCGGACCCAACCTCTCCTCCACTCCCTAGTTCATCAGCAATTGCCAGTGCACGACCTGCACAATTGACGGGCGCTGCTGCGCATTATGCGATGGCGATTGGATATCAAATGGTAACGCCCAATCAACCAGCAGTCGGAGGGCAAAGTGTCGGTGGTCCGGTCGTAGCCTACAACCCTTACCTCGAGGCGGGTTTTAATGCAGCTACGTTTGGAACTCCTCCTGTGAATGTAGGAATTTTAGCGCCCGGAAGCCAAACGCCTTATATGGCAACGGTAGGCATTCAAACTAATTGCATGACGTGTCACGGAAACGCAACTGTAGATCCATCGAATCCTAACCCCAACACCAATGCATTGCCTTATCTCACGAACTTCTATGTGTCGCGTGAAGACCAGAGTTTTAAAGGCTTTCTGCAATTAGATTTCCTTTGGTCAATTCAGGGAACTGCTAAGTAATTAAAGAGGAATTGTGTGCGAGGATGGTTAATTCATCCTCGCGCTTTTGGAAAAATTGAAAGCTGACTGACTGATTTGTTAAATGGTCAGCCAATAAAAAAGCCAGCAAGGTATCGCCCAAGCTGGCTTTTTAAATGTAGTAGCTGTTTCGAGTCCTTGTGTCATTGCCCCTCTAAACGGCCTGTGGCGTTTTTAATCATTTTTTTGCCTTCTGCACAAGCTTCGTTGTATTTTTTAAGCTCTTCTTTTTGCGACTTGATTGCGAACGCTAGTCTTTCGTGGGCATATGCTGACTCCTTTTCCACCTCCAGACCTTCTTTGAGCCATTCTATCGCTTCAGTATGAAAGCCCTTGTGCGATAGCATATTGCCAACATTATGGATAATCCAACCTTGGCTTCCTTCTGATAATTTATAAGCCTTTTTTGCCTTCGCTATTGCGATATCATAAAACCCTAAGCTTAAACATGTATTACTTATCATCCCAAGGTAATCTGTATTGTTGGAGTCAGAGATAAGTAATGAATCATATAAGTGGAGTGCTTCCTTGAATTGGTTGTTGTCGTACAAGGCGGCTACATAGGTAGCTTTAATTTCTTTGTTATTAGGGTGGTTTAAATAACATAAGCGTATCTGGTGTAGTTTCTCAGAGGTTTTTTCTGGATACGTTCGAATTAAATTAATAGCTACGTCTGGGTTTAATTCTGGATTTAGCGATATTAATAAATCTCTGGCCTCAATTATGTTGTCGTGATTGATATATAAATTTGCTAGTGCGTTTCCAATTTGAGTATTTTCTTTGTCTTTTTCAAAAAGGTTTTCTGCTAATGATTTCGCATCATCTGGATACTCAAAGCTAAAAAAATTTAATGCTAGTGGTAGCAGATCTGGATAAGATAGTAATTCGTTAATTAGTGATTTGTAATTGCCTATTTCTTTCTTTCCGTTGCTCTTTAGTTCAATATAGCTCTTCCATATTTTTAGGTTTATTTTTTCTTTTCCGTGCTTTTCTGACATCTCATTTTCTAATTTTTCTATAGCTTTGGTGTATTCGGATTTTAGGTAGTGATCTATCCAGTTAACACTTTCGCTTTCATGTTCTTTTTCTTTTTCTTTTTCGATACTTAACTGTTCTATTTTCTTTTCTTCATTTTCAGATTCTGGAGGCTGTTTCTTTTTTGTGCCATCTACAGGTAGGTTTTTTTTGATCTTATTTTTTATTATGCTGCATACGGATCCAGTGGCACTTTGTAAGTTTGCGTCGCTCCTGTCACTTTCATACTTGCCGATAGTTACTCCCATAAGATCAGATGGCATGTTTGGGGTATTGCCTTGTGGTGCAATGATAAAAACTTTATCTCTACCTAGTTTTCCTATAAAAAGGCCTAGCTCAAATAGTACATTATCTCTAACCTTCTTTAATTTTTTCCCTCTCATGATTACTATGTCATCAGGGTTAAATACAAAAATTGCAAAGTCCATATTTTCTAGAGTCTCATCCAAAGATTCTATTGCTGTTTTTGAAATTTCAAAAATTCCTTGTGTCCAAACCGTGGATTCGGCAACATCTGATAGATTTTGTTGTACTGCAAATGCAATGTCAGTTCCTTCGCTGGACGAGCCAAAAAAATTCTTGATTTCAATTTTATTTCCTCTTTTATATTTGACAAGTAAATTAGATCTGCTTTGTAGGTTGCAAATGTCTTTCTATCGTTCCCTGCACATACCGCTTCACATCTTCATCAATTACATTATTAGGCTTGATGCAGTCTTTTACCGTTCTGATTTGAATAAAACTTATTTTTCTTTTGATGAAATAATTTCACTTTCCACATTTTTTGTCACGGCATGCATTGTCTTTGAATGATCAGTTTTCAGGCGAGGGACTTCGATTGGATCCGTTTATCCAATAGTTGCAGGTTTTTATTAATTACTGTAACTCGTAATTGTTCATATCGTATTGAAAGAGTTTTTCACTTTCATAGTTATTTTTTTTCGCCAGTGTAAATCGTAATTTTAGGGAGGATTGTGCCTGCTTCTTGTTTCACAGCGATCTAATTGTACTTCGTAATAATTTATTCTCTTTGCCAGTGCTTCATCTGGATTGAGTTTCCATCGCTCCGTTCAATTTCATTTTTTTTCAGCGCCCACAGTTATCTGCTAACGATATCAATGGTGATACTGCTCCGACTACAGCATTGATAATATTATTATTTTTATCACACCTTCCTCCATCTAGTGGCAACCTTCGCGGTATTAGTTAACGCTTCCGTTGTGCCCCTTAGTCCCCTAGAGATTTCTTCGTCATCGGGCTTATTTGTCCCATCTCCGGTTTTTCAATTCCGTATGCAAGCCAAAGCATGTACTCAGGCCAGGCATTGCCTATTGCTTCAATTTCTTCGTGTCGAAGCTTCGTTTTTCGTTGAAGAGTATTTGTCCATCGAGTGTAGCCAATGCCAGTTTTTTGGCTAAGTGCGTCTCTGCTGATTTGCTCAGTTTCAATAATTAAATTAATTCTGTCTATTACATCATATGACGTCATAAGTACTTATTACTGGTAATAGTTACCTGTAAATATTACCTTTAGTGTTGTTGATCGTGGTTTATTGTGGCTCAGCATGGTTTAAAAACCAAGCTTTCGGCAGGCTTTAATAGGGAAGAGGGATGGTGGGTATGTGGGATTTATCAATTCAGTTAGTCGCTACCGATGGAATAGGGTGGGGATTTACTTATACGGTTGCTGATGTCTTTTTCGTTTTTCTCGATTCTGGTTGTTTTTCATTTTCTTCAGCTTATGTTGCGCACTACATGGCTGCCAGCAAAAAGCACTTCACCATCTATTTCACTCACGCCTGCATTACTCTTCCACTCTCTGAATTAGAAAAGTTCGAACACTTCTTACAGCATGCTCGTGCAGCAAGGCCGGGTTTGTAATGATTCCTGATTCAGAGGCGCGGGCAGGGCTTTCGGTTTTGCCTCCGATTGCATCGCAAGAACAATTTTCTAATTTAATTGGTGTAACCAAAGCGACAGTGCGTGGTTTCGTAGAAACGGATGCGCTCCCTCACGTAAAAATTGGTCGGCAGCGGTTTATTAATATCGTGAAACTTGTTGATGACCTAAAGGCAGGCAAGACAACTTTTTCGCGAGGGGATTATCAGCATGGATGACGGGTGTGATGACATGGGCGAAGGGGAGTTGCAGCCAATAAAAAAGCCAGCAAGGTATTAACCAAGCTGGCTTTTCAAATATGGTAGCTAGAGGCGGACTTGAACCGCCGACCCCAGCATTATGAGACATGTGTCCGAGGAATACTGTTTCGAGCTATACAGATCTGCCTCTGTATTTTGTATGAAAAGCCTTTCTCACATCGCAGTAATATGTGAATCGCTTATAAGATTACCTGTCATCAATTAAATGTCAACTCAAAACGTATACGTACGACTAAAAGGGGTATTTATTCTATTGATTGTGATCTCCATTCTATCCGTGCTTGTCTGTACATAGTTCCTGGTTGTTTGAACATTTGTATGCCCCAGAATTGATTGAACCGCGAAAATATCAGGCGTGCTATCGTCAGATGGGTTGCACAACTCAGTTGCAAAAGTATGCCTAAATCTGTGCGCCCCAACTGATTTCCCTAAATCCCTACTTAGCCTCTTAAAAAACCCTGTTATTGCTTCTGGCTTCATGTTTCCCTTGCTGGTGACACGGTAGCGAGGGTAGAACCGTGAGGCAACAAACAGATAGTCATTTGGTCTCATACTTCGCCCCATCACTTGTTCATTCCTTAAAATTAGATCCTGTAAGCGTGATGAAACTTCTTCATGCATTGGAATCGACCAACTTCTGTGTGTTTTAGAGCCCTCATAGCTTAATAGGATGAGTTCATCAGAAAAATTGATATCGCCCAACTTTAATGTGACTAACTGGCGTCTGCGCATACCCGTGAAGTAAAGAGCATAAATTACGGTGAGCCAAAACCAGCTCGGTTTGTAATAGTCGGGGTTGCTGTAGATGTGCTTGCACACCTCATCAATTGTCTCTCTCTCCAGAACTTTACGTGGGACCGCGCCAACTGGCGCCAACCGCACCGATCGAAACAGATTTTTATCGGTAAGATTCCTGCTGATGGCATGGTCAATCACTAACCGCATATACCGGATATACCCGTTATAGGTGATTGGCTGAGCTATATCCAACGTCTTTCTTTTGAAGCGCGCGATGGAATCTAAAGTAAGATCATCGATGCTATGGACACCGCTTCGCTGACAAAACACCTTCACTTTATCCATGAGGGTAGCGTGGGTAAATTCGTTGAATATGTTCAAATCGGCGAATTCCTTCGCTAAGTCTATAATTTTCATCATGAAGGTCACTCCGTGCTTCTCAAGCCCTTATAAGAATTCTTATGTGAATTCCTCATAACCGTGGCTAATTTATAGGCGGCGCAAATATACCCATAGAAAAAAATTTGAGTATTTCGACGCCATTACATTGTGATGCAGTTCTCATAACGTTTGGGAATGTAATTTTAAGCGTCACATGTTATTCACCTCCCGACCCCAGTTCTTTTTTGATGTACTTGTTGGGTTTTGGTACTGGGTAGTCGTTTTCGTAAATAACGTTAAACGGCAACAGCCAGCCGTTGATCTTGGTTTTTCGGTTGGTGGAGCTAACCCAGTAGGGATGAATGTTTACATCGCCGTTCCGAATATGTTTTCGGAGGTTTTGGAAGCGTTTTGAGAGATTTTTGTGTTTCTCTTCGGGAACACCATGGAGGCGAAGAAATGTTTTAAAAATTGCTGGTGCAAGCAAAAACACTCCCTCATCAACAATGTGCACTTCGGCTGTGATGTTGTTGATGATGATTGTTTTTTCGATCAGCCCGCGCTGTAACCAGGATAAAAATTTTTGCCCAGTATCCGGTGCTTCAAAATCCAGATTCCTGATAAGTCCGATTGCAGATTCCGCAACGGCGCCAGTTTCCTGATCGGCTACCGCCGCCTCAGTTTCCTGTAATGGTGATTTCTCTGAATCATGTGAAGTGATGGCAGTTGCCGAATTGTCTTCAACAGTGTCCCGCATAGGAGCACTTTCCTGTATTGCATCGGGTATATAGTCACTGATTTCAGCTGTAAGGATGTCCTCATCCGATGGCATTTCCTCGTCCGATTCCTTTGCGTTAGCGGCGTTACTGATTTCACGTTGTGTATTATTCAAATCCTCTTTTGCAGGTTCCAATTCAAATGCTGTAGTTTCAATTGACTCAGCTTCCTGAAGGGTTGTGACTGTTTCCTGTATGTCCGTAGTTACAATCGATATTTCACCTTCCAATGCCCTCAGTGGCCTGGATGGAAGGGTCAGTTTCCTCGCCTCAAACTTGAGGCAAGTGAATTTGTGTTCATACCCTGAAGTTTTTACCCGTATCGGCCAGATGGCTTTGCCATCATCCGTTGGTAGGGCATAGCCATGTTCCTGCAATATGTCGTATACGCGTACAGGATCTTGCGGGAGATGTTTCAGTCCCTGTGAATTACATTCCTGAATTAGCTTTTCTGCGAGCGATCGACACACCAGGTACAGGTGTCCTGAGCCATCTACCCAACCCATCCCGCCATTGGTGTTAATTTTTATACCGCCTTCCTGAATCCAGTGGCGAATAATTTTTAAGTAGCGCTCGATTACAGGTATGGCATTACTGAAACGTGGCTCATTAGGTAATTGCAAATCTTTAGCAGTTGATTCCCTATCGGCAGCTTCCACTATGTCGCCAATCGTCCCTGATTCAAATTTATCGCCCCACAGCCATGCCGTTAGTTCGGCCATGATATTGCTGGCTTCAATTAGCCAGGTTCGCGCTTCCTTTGGTATCAAATCCCAATGAGTTAATGCCAAGTGTGCGTGATAGTGATAAGGGGTCTTCCTGAATTCGATACGGTAGCCCTTCAGGTTTTTTAAGTGGGTCATTGTCCCGCTATGGGGTGTCCATGATTTTTCAGATCCGTCTTTAGCAATGAGGATCAAGCGTGTATTTGCACTAAGTTTTCCAATGTCATGCAAAAGGCAGCCAACGAAAATGGCGTAAGTCCACAAATGGCGCTGCGTAGATATTTCTGACAAAGAACCTGCAATGGGAAGTTGGTAACCCCGACGTTTTTTTAACGCGAGCGTAATCACATCTAGCGTGTGTTTTAACAATCCACCGGGACCTGCGTGATGGTGAGCTTCACTAGCCGGTGCGAGTTGAACCAACTCAGCAAATTGATATATGGGCGTTTTTATTAATAAATCGAATACGGGTGCATCAAGTCCGGCGAGAGTGCGTAGCTCTGCCAAAGTTGGATCAAGCTTGCATTGGGCAAATAACTGCTCCGCCGTGCAGATAGGCAGAAGCTGGCTCATCGTAAATGCTCGCGCGCCCAGCGCTTGATAATGTCTGTCGCAGGATAAGCAGTGCTGCTTTGCGTAATGGCAATTCCATGTGAAAAATCAGAGGAGGATGCAGTCAGAGGATCAAGATAATGTCGCCCATCGGTAGCATCGCGAAAAAACCGATAAGTCCAGCAATCCAACGAGGCAAGGCGAATAGCGGCCAGCTGCGCAAGTGGTATATCGCTATCAACTTCACGAGCTTCGCAGAGCTGATGCAACAGATTAATCATTTCAATACAGAAGCTGTTCTCTGTGTCGGGAATCTGCCGAAACTTTTCTTCCAACCCTTTGATTGGGGTCGCCCAGTCTTTTTTGTGTAATTTCGTCAGTAACAAAATTAGTGATTGTTCAAAGTTGTTGCAGGTGTCAGTCATTGCTCTTTCAGCCTTTTTTCAGTTGCCCTTTAACCATTAACGGCCATTTTCCTTTCACTGATTAACCCCTTGTGATCCATTACCCCTAGCGTTTTAGCGCGCGCGCCGCCGGACGATTTATCGGGAGGTGGCGCGCGCTTTTTTTGGGATAAGCCCATTGGCCATGCTTGTGCGCTTTGTAATGGGTTTGACTTTTTTGCGCAGCAATCAAATTGCACGCGGCTAGTTCAATTTGATGCATGACGTTGAAAAACTGATCGCTATCATCCTCCGCATGAACAGAAAGCATCCCGTTGAAAATTTATTGCGCCCCGCCTACGAGACTATGTCTGCTGCTGCATACGGTCTCGCAGGTGCACTCACACTGCTCTCACCAGCGGTGCTAATGGGTGCGTTAAGCACGCCCTCACTAACCTACGGCATTGCAGCTGGCATGTTCTGTCGGTGCGCTCAACGTTTTTATCAAACTCGGAAATTATTGAAATACCAATATGAAATGCATGTGCTGCCGGGATTTACCATCGACAGCAATGACATACCAGTATCAAAAGAAAATTTGTTTTTAGGATTAGGATTTGAGTGGACAGCGCGTCACACGCAGCGTCGTGTGGATTTTGATCGGCAGGAATTCGATTGGCATAAATACCGACACCAAACTTATAAATACAAAGTTGCGCGCACGTTGGAACGAGTGCTGCGCCGCTCGGCAATAACGGCTTGGATGGCATGGGCAAGTTCCGCACAAGCCTGGTACAACCCAGTCGCACCAATTCCCTATGTAGAGGGTATTCCCGCAATTCACGCTGTTGGATTATGGGAAGGTGAGGTACCGGTATATGAGCGGCAGTCCGAGCGTGTCGCACACACTTTTGTTGTCGGTACGACGCGCGTTGGAAAAACTCGATTAGCTGAGGTATTAATCGCTCAAGACATTCACAATGGTGAAGTGGTCATTGTGTTTGATCCAAAGGGTGATGCGGACTTACTAAAGCGCACCTACATTGAGGCAGTCAAAGCTGGTCGCGGTCACCAATTTTATTGTTTTCATTTGGGATATCCAGAATTATCTGCACGCTACAACCCAGTGGGTTCATTCAATCGAATCACCGAGCCTGCTTCCCGTATTGCCGGTCAATTACCTGGCGAAGGGAATAGCGCTGCATTCCGCGAATTTGCCTGGCGTTACGTGAACGTGATTGCCAAAGCCTTAACTGCTTTAGGCAAGCCAATAACTTACGACAACATTCTGCATTACGGTTCCAATATCGATCCGCTGCTGGTCGAATACCTCACGTTAGTTTTCGATCTGCCAAGCTCAGAAGAGTTATTGCGTCGAGCGGGGCACTCCAATTGGCGTAAATCATCGCAAAGTTTAATTGAATCTGATCGTAAAGCAGATAAGGCGCAGGCATCGCGTGATCGCCGTGCCTGGGCGATGGCGGAACTTTATAAAGATGCAGGCTTGATGGATCAAGTAGCAGGAGCCTTGATCAAAACCTTTGAGTACGAAAAAAGTTTCTACGACAAATTAGTCGCATCACTATTCCCGCTGCTGGAAAAACTTACATCAGGCCCCACGGCAGAGTTACTGTCACCGAATTATTTTGATATGGATGATCCGCGTCCGATTTTCGATTGGGACGAAGTTATTCGTACAGGCGGAATTGTCTATGTGGGATTGGACGCGCTAACGGATGCAGAAGTTGCACAAGCTGTTGGCAACTCTATGTTTGCTGATCTCACCTCGCGCGCAGGTGCTCTTTATAAATTTGGACAGACCCACGGTCTTTCGCCAGAGCTTGCGCAATTGGCGACACGTCGCATGATTTGCATTCATGCCGATGAGTTTAATGAGCTCGTTGGAAAAGAATTTGTACCTATGGCGAACAAAGCTGGTGGTGCAGGTTTCCGTTTGACTGTTTACACACAAACGCTCAGCGATATCAAAGCCAGATTTGGCAACGATGCCAAGGCAGGTCAGGTAATCGGTAACTTAGGCAACCTGATTATGTTGCGCGTGAAAGAGCATGCAACAGCGCAGCTGCTAACTGATCTTCTGCAAGACGTTGAAGTAAATCAGCTCACATTAGTTTCAGGTACATCGGATGACACCAATCCTGATTCGCCGAATGACTTTGGTTCTAATACACAACAGCGTATTTCCACACAAAAAGTCCCATTGGTTGCCCCTGGTGATTTAACTCGCCTGCCCAAAGGTCATGCTTACGCCATGCTGGGTGGAAAACTCTACAAGTTACGTTTGCCTCTATTCAAAGAAACGGGGGAATTGCCAAAAAATTTGGATTTCTTGTGCAAACAAATGCAAGCCAAATACGACAGCAATGGTGCAAATGATGAATGGTTTAATTTAAGTGAGGTGAGAGCAGTAGCATGACGGTCACACGATCAGAACGTCCTGCACCACCCAAGCGTCCTGGAATTTGGGGTTGGTTGTTTGGCTCAACAGTCGGAAATGTGTTCAAGCTTGGCTGGTGGTCATTGCTGGCGATTGGTGCATCTGTGCTAATTGAATGGGCGGGCATGATCTGGCTTTGGGGGCCAAATCACTCTAAAGAAATGTTGACTCAGGAACTGACATATCTGGGTGCTTACAACAAAAATTTAATTACCGGATTTTATCCCAGTGATCTTGGTATTCAATTTGTTGGTGTAGCCAATACCATCGTTTCCTTTCTGAAACTGCGCGAACTATCCAATCATCTTGCTGATGGTGTTATCAGTGGTGCTACGCAAATAGCGATTTATGGAATCGATGCACTGGTCAATACGATTTTTATTTTTGCGGTACGCAGTGCCATCTGTGTTAGTGCGCTCACCGGCTTTGTGTTAGTGGGGCTAGTGGCATTTGTGGATGGTTTAGTGGAGCGTGATATTCGTAGAGCCTGTGGTGGTATTGAATCGGCCATGTTGTACCACAGAGCCAAACGATTACTTGTGCCAATTTTGTTTCTGTCGTTCGGTGGGTATTTAACCGCGCCGATATCAATTCATCCATCGTTGGTGTTTTTGCCGGTGATGGCTTTGTTTGCGTTTTCGCTTTTCGTAACAGCGAAGACATTTAAGAAATTTCTTTAGGTCGAGGTAAGAAATGAGCCATTCGGAATTGCCGGATTTACCCGGAATTACAGCTGAACCAGAATTGCGTGGTGGGGTAACTCACAGGGCGGACACAAAGCGAGGATCATCTTCTGCCACAATTTTCGCAAGTAGCTTCGTTGTGCTGATGCTTGCAATAGTGATATCGGGTGCGTTCACTGTGATAGGTAAAGATCAGTTGCTTGTGTGGGTGGGTGCTAAGTCGGAACAATCGAAACCCGACAAAACTGCCATTGCAATTCAAGAGTTAAGTGCGCAGCTGCAGCTATTTTCGCAGTCACTAGATGAAATAAAACAAAAACAAGAAGTGTTCACTTCATCAGTCGATGCCAATTCCTTTGCAATCGATAAAACCGCGTTGCGCGTTACTAATATAGAGCGTTTTACGTCAGATCTTGAAAAAAGAATTGCCGAACATAAAAGAGCACAGCAAATACAAGCTGCTGCACAAAAGAAGCAAGTCACACAGGCCAAACCGAAACCTGCTCCTGTAATTCCAGTGGTATTAGTATCCATTCGCAATCAAGCCGGTACAACCTTGGTGTCCTTGCGTGATGGGCTGGATAAATCAGACTTGTTAATGCCAGGAGATGCTTGGCGCGGCTGGACGCTTCTAGAAGCAGACCCGGCATCAAAAGTTGCTCGTTTTAACGTGAATGGTCAAGTGCAGGAGTTACGGCTCTAATGTTGACTATCCGTCAATCATCAACTCTATATCTGGCTGTATGGTTCTGGCTGCTAGTTGGTGTTCAGAGTGCTCCGGCCAGTGGTCAATTGAATAATGCACCGGTTGTATATAAGCCGACGACCAGTACAGAGTCGCTGTTGGATCGGTATTCACAAGTGCATACGCAACCCAATGAATTTTGGCAGCTCACCACCGAAGAGTGGTCACTCTATGAAACGTTAAAGAAAAACTCACCGTGGGCATTGTGGGATAACAATGCATCACCTCTTGCAATACTTGCTCACTATGCAGAGTCTCCGGAAGAAAAGCGTCGCTATGCACGCATAGAGGCGGAGCTGGACACTTGGCGACAATATCGTGTTACTGAATTTCAGACACTCTATGACAAAGAGCGATCGATTGTGCATGAGCGCTATGTGGAGTGGATACAAAAGCGACTTCCTACTCTTGCCACTATCAAGCCCTATGAAAAATTACGTCTATTCATACAAGTGGGTAGTTGTGATGTGCATTGCCGTTCACTGATGTCTCGGGTTTTAAAAACACAAGCCAAGGTGGATATTTTTGTGCTGGGTGCAACAACCGATGAGCAAATATTCAAATGGGCTGAGAGCGCAGGCGTTCCGGTGGAGCGCGTAAAAACCAAAGAGATCACGCTCAATCACGATAAAGGGGTATTTAGTTTGGTGACGGGAAGTTTGGGAATTCCAACCCCCAAATTGCCGAGCTTATTTCGTCAGATTGCAGGCGGGGACCAGATAGTCGCGATATGAAAATTATTCTCAGTGTATGTATCGGTTTGATTGCCATGACTGTTCACGCGGAAATTCCGCGCGCTTACAGAATCATAGCCGATCAATACGGTGTGCCGGTGGAGGTGTTTTTTTCGATCGCGTTGCAAGAGAGTGGTAAGTCAGGGCAGGATAAATTTTTACCTTGGCCGTGGACATTAAATATCGATGAAAAAGGATATTACTTTGATACCCGCGAGGAGGCAGAAATGGCATTGCTTACAGCAATGGAACATGCGCAACGCGAAGGTAAGGTCGGGCGCGTCGCAGTTGGGATTGGACAAATATACATGCCCTCCCATATCAGCCAATTTGTATCTCCACTCCAGGCACTCGATCCAACAGAGAATTTAAATTACGCGGCAAAATTACTGGCAGACCATTATATAAAAACCCTGAGTGAAGGTTCTCCCGATTGGTGGGTTGCAGTGGGTCGGTATCACAGCCCCAGCAATAAAAAATTGGCAAATGCTTATCAACAGTTGGTGCTTAAGAAATGTTTACGCATAAGTTCACGCTGCCATTCTTATGGCAGAGCGTCCGTAGGTTTAATAACTCAAATGGCGACCATTACACCATGATACCGAAGGGCGTTTTATTGGGGTTAATGATTGCACCGATGGTAATGGCAGAGCCGGAAGTGATTGCCGATTTTGGAGGTAGGGAAACTGGTCTGGTATCACCCTCTGAGCGATTGCGGACTATAGCAAGTAAAAATTCAATTCCTGCAGCGATAGTGCGGCAACCAATCCTGGAGAGGTTCCCGGTGGAATCAAATATGCGAGTAGGAGTTATTGATGCCCATGTCCACAACAAACCTGTCAAACGCCCATTTTTTATTGTTGGCTACGATCAGCATTCGGCTGAGTGGCTTGAAGCTAATCGCACGTATTTGATTGAAATTAATGCTCGGGGACTGGTCACCAATGTGCAGTCCGATCAGCAAATGAGAATACTGCGCGAATACGGCGGTGATTTATCGTTGGATGCAATACCGGTTGAATCAATAGCGGCTGTATTTGGGTTGGAATTTTATCCCGTGCTTGTTACTAAAGAGGAGGTCACGCAATGAAATACTTAATCATAATTATCGGGCTGCTAAGTGTAGGTAACAGTATTGCCGATACCGAAACCGATACCGTTACTGAAGATGAAAAACGTTACTTAATAAAAATTGTGCAAGATTTAAAGCATGTAGATGAAATGGCCGCAAAAGCGTCTATTAAAGCAGATCCAGATGCGCGAGTAACGCTCGACTATGTTGCGTTGCGCCATGATTTGCAAGAACTGCAGCGTGCATTGGAGGCGCATATAAATAATCCATCACGCTCGCCAAGAAAGTTGGAAGGGCTAACTCTGGCGGGAAATAATTAGGAATGAACGCTGCCGCAAAAGAGGTATTTGTTGCGTACTTTGGCTCACCCGATGTGCTTTATACAATACTGGCAGGATTTTTGTTTTTGGTAATGGCTCTTGCATGGATGATCATAATTATTAAAGCTTTTAAAAATAGAAGCGAAGATCGAAATAAAGATGATGTTGGTGTGCTCTGGATTGTGTTGAGAGGACTGTTTCTGCTGCTACTACTGATCGCAGTGTTCATGTCTCATTAACCATCACGGAGTTTTGTTATGTTACAGCTCGTTTCCTTTGGTCAATTATGGCGGTCACGCGCTCGCGCGAAAATCGCTCTCTGCAAAAAATCTATCCTCACTTCACTAATCTTGGTGACAGGCTTTTTCTTTACAAGCCTTACTAATGCGCAAGTGGATATCACTATGCCAACCGTCGAAATTGATGGTATCGACGCTGATTCTGACGGTGCGTCTATTTTGGTGATCATTCTGAAATACATCGCGCGAATTGCAATCTGGATTGCGATGTTGTTATCAGGCCTTGTTGCACTCAAAACAGTTCTGAAAAGCTGGAATGAACAGAAGAGTAACGATCAAGGAAAATGGGGAGCCGTTGTGGGCGACTCACTGGGTAGTGTGATCATGGTGATTTTAGTTATTGCCGTGGGCACTTGGGTTTTATCTTTCCTCAGTTAAATCCCAAGAGATTGCCTTATGTCTGAACATGATGATCGATTGGCAGATGCTGTTAATCAAGAACCGATTGTCTACAACGATTGCACCCAGTCTGAATTGATGGGGTCATTTTTTATCGGAGCGTTTATCGGTTTAACCATTGGTGTCGTTGTGGGGATTGTCATCGGATTTATCATGTTCGGCATAATCATTGGTTTGATCATTTCTGTGGGTGTGTCCTGGTTTGCAATGAACTGGCTTAAACACATTCGGCAAAAATTTTATCTCACTTGGTTTAAAGAAAAACTATTTCTTTTTAAGTTAAGTATCGGGATGGCTTCGGGAAAGTTCATAGGTCATTCGGAAAGATTCGGTAAGGGGGCACGACGTGGGTGATGCTCGCAACGCATTACATTCGCGCGATTCACATATCTGGACGCTGCGAATTGTTTTATTGGTATTAATGGGGCTGCTGTTTTTGCAGTCACTGGTCATTTATTCGCGTCAAAATGAAATCACAGTGCATGTTCCGCCGGATTTATCGAAGGGTGCAGTTTTAAACCCTGGAGAACTTCAAGCGGCAAACGCATTCTTTTTTGCGGTGTATGTGTGGCGGAATTTGAATGACTGGAGTGTTTCAGGCAAAGAAGATTATTCACGATTAATCACTGAGTATCAATGTCTGGTAACGCCTGAATTCGAGCGATGGTTAAAACAAAATGAAGCGCTGAAACGGCGACAAGGAGAGCTAGATCGAACTCGTGTGCTAGCAGACTTGGGTCTTTATAAGCCGGAGTTTGTGACACCGCTTGGCGGCAATATTTTTTCGATTGCACTACTGACAACAATACAAGAGCGGGTTAAAGGCGTCGTTATTAAAGACGTTGGCATGAGTTATTCACTTCGTGTTGTGCCTGACACACGTAAGTGCAATGTCATGGGCATGGCGCTCGATGGGTTCATGGTTGACCCTACTCGCGCCGAGCAGGAAGCAGAAGAGAACAGTAAAAAAGCGAGGAATAAAAGCCAATGAAACGTAACCAAATTTTAGCCGTGATACTGCTCATGCAGCTGCTGTGTGCTTCATTGGCATTGGCTGATCGCACCATCGTTTGGGACAAATACCCGATCACAATTGTGTTGCCCGTCGGTGAGGAAGTTCGGGTAACTTTTCCAGCAGATGTTGCATTGCAACTGCCATTGGAAGTAACTGAAAAACTGGAATCACTTGCACCCAACCAGCGTGTTGTTTATTGGAAGGCAACTGAGGAATTTGAATCAGTGCGAGCTATTGCTACCAGCACAGACAATGAAACTGTTTATTTGGTGGATTTGGTTGCGCAACAAAATGCCGTCGTGGAATCTCTAATCATCGAAGATCCCGATCGTGTTGTGGCACAACAAGGTCAGGATTCCGAAAGCGCTGAGTTTTCAAGTGGTATTCAGGAATTACTTGATCCACCTGAGCTTATATTGACTCGTTTCGCTTCTCAATCGCTCTATGCACCACGTCGATTAATTCCGGTGAATCCGGATGTTAATGCACAGGCGATATCAGCACTGCCTGCCAACTTTCCATTGATGCGTTCGCAAGCCGGTGAGCAATATCGTTTTTCGATTGTCGGCGCGTGGTCGGGTTATGGTCGCTACGTGACGGCGGTGATGGTGATCAATACAAGCCCTATTGCGATTCATATCAACTCTGGATTAGTGGCCGGGAATTTCACGCATATTACTCCTCAACATTTGACACTGGGTGCTGCCGGAACACTTGAAGATCGCACCACCTTATATCTGGTCTCAGATACACCATTTGCTTCGGCAATTATGGAGGATGGTTATGGCTACTAATATGAGCACTAATAAGTTGGTGTGGGTCATTGTCGTTATTTTGTGTGTGGCCGTTGGAGCAGCCATTATCAACTCCAAAAATGAGCCTAAGCCCACTCCAATACAAACGGCGGCTCCAAAACCTACGTCTGCTGTTAGCGAGGATGGTGATACTGTTTCTGAAACTATCAAAGAGGTTTCAGCTCGCTATACCGCGCAAGTGGATGAAAATCAGCGCTTGAAAAAAAACCAGGAAGAATTGGATCGTCGTCTTGCTCTGCTTGAAGGAAAACCGCAATCCAGCACCACAACAACTAATGTCACTGAAGATCCTTTATTTAAGCAATTGACCAGCGAGCTGGGCAAGATGAAAGAAGATTTCAACGTGCTGTCTGAAAACATGCTCAAGGATGGCAAGGAAAAAGCTGCACAAAAAAATGGCTATGAAGTAACTGAAGATGATTTGGGTTGGGGTGAAACAGATGGTAAATCCTCAAATAAAAAGGGTGTGGTCGAAGGTCCGCGCTCGTTGCCCGGTTACGTCACTATTCGGCCAATGACACGGACACAGCTTTTGGGGTTTGATCCCAAACTTGCCGAATCCATGCTCAAAGAAAAAATGTCGTCAGGTGTTGCTGGTGCATCACAGACTGCAAGTAAATACGGTGTCACCAATACCCTGAAAAAAACAGGTGGCAAAATTGCACCGGATATCACTCCGCATTACACCATTCCTGCGCGCGGTACCATTTTTAAAGCGGTAGCAATGACTGCTCTCATCGGCACTGTGCCGCTTGGCGGAAAAGTGTCGGACCCATTTCCCGCTAAATTTATTGTGGGTGAAGAAAACCTTGCAACGAATGGCCTGCGAATTCCTGGTTTGAAAGGAATTGTTTTTGAAGGGATTGTACGTGGAAATTGGAATCTATCATGTGCTGCTGTGAGCCTAACTGCGGCCACATACACATTTGCCGATGGACGAATTCAGCATATGCGTTATGACCAACAGCAAGGAGGTGGTGGCTCTAAATCGGGTAAATCTACATCACCGTTTGCTGAAAGCGAAGGGTCAGCCAGTATCGGGTATGTCACGAATCCTCAAGGTGTACCTTGCATCCCTGGACGCAGGGTTACAGATGCGCACAAGCAATTATTTACGATGGGGTTGTTGGGTACAGCCAAATCCTATTTTGATGCAAAAGCGGCTGCTGAAACGACCACTACCGATAATCCTTTGGGGGGCGGCTCGACCAGTGTGACCGGCGACAAATCAGCCTTCATTACCAATCAAACTTATTCAGATTCTATGGAAACCGTGATGGATTTTTACAGCAAACGTATGCGTGACACATTTGATGTTATTTACGTCGATCCCTCAGCCATGGTTTCGCTCAATATCACCCAGGATCTTTACATCGACTATCACAGCGATGCACGCAAATTAGCGTATGCGACCGGAGGCAATAATGTTAATGCGCTCGATTAATTTACTGACGGTGTTATCTGCATTACTGGTAACAGGTTGTGCTTCAAAGCTCGAAGATGTGGCCAACCCTAACGCGCCGACAATGAAACAAGTCTATGAAGACTATACCGGGTCGAACCAGGAACAAATTGCAGAGCGCCAGGCAACGCTCATGCAGCGCCCAGCTGTTGCTCCCTCAGATCAGCAATTGGGGTTGCCACCCTATCCAGAGCGTTTAGATCATCTGTATCCGCGACTGCCTAATCCCGATTTGTTTATGTACGTTCGCCCTCATGCTGTAGGAGCCACCGGCGCCCCTGTGCCTGCTTACATTACACGCTTCTCAATGTACGAACGACAACCCTACGCCTTACCAGGTGAGACCTTGGATGCAGCCAAGATCCTGTCTGACTATCAGGTGCAGAAGGTTCATGAGCAAAATGATGCACTGAAGAAAGATCGAAAAAAATCCGCCATTAAGGCGAATACCCAACATCAAGTGCAGGAGCTATCTCACAGATGACTGCCGACTTGATTACGAAAGTTTCGCAAGGTATTCAGGATTATTTATTGCGCGGAGCTCCCATTCACGGTAAAGACGTTACTGCGAATGATTTGAAGCGTGCCTATAAACAACGATCATCGATCGCGGGTTATTTGCCATGGCTAGATATTATTGAGAACGACAAACTATTGCTTGAAGACGGGCGGAGTGTGGCGGCGGTATTTGAAATACAGCCTGTCCCTACTGAGGCTCGTTCAAAAGAGTTTATGACGCAACAGCGCAATCAAATTCGAGATTTTATTACTGGCACCTTTGAAGAGCTAAATCATTCACCTTGGGTGGTCACAACTTATTCATGGTTGGACTCAGCGTCTTTTACTTCAATTGTAGATCGCTTGCGTGAACATGCGATCAAGGTGCATGCACAGCGCGACACCACCATCGATAAGTACACTGAGTATTTTATCGATACCATTTTTCGTGAACACATTGAGGATATGTCGCGCAAAGGCGGCTTGTTTACTGATCCACTGGCGAACGATCGCAATTGGGGTGGTTCCCGCCGCAAAACCTACATGGTGTTTTATCGTCGTCACAATGGTGCAAGCTCGCGCCGAAAAGGGATGACACCGGAAAAAGAATTGGATGCGCAATGTGACCGCGTTTATCAAATGTTAAAGGCAGCCGGGTTAAATGGTCGCCGCTTAAAAGGCGAAGATATTCGTAATTGGTTATTCCGTTGGTTTAATCCAAAACCCAAGCAGACACAGGGTGACACAGAGGCATGGCTTCGCCTGAATCCCTACGCACACAACGAAGACGAAAAAACGGCTGAATATGATTTATCCAATGATGTGATGACGCGCGATGTGCGTTCCGATGAAAAAACCCGCTGCTGGTATTTTGATGGAATGCCGCACACAGTGTTATCGATCGAGCAAATGAATCATGCCCCCAAGATAGGTCAGCTCACTGCAGAACGCTACGTTAGCGAAGAGGAAGTCAGTGGTGCAAACGCGCGCATTACCTGCCTGATTGATGAATTGCCAGAAGGTTCGCTAGTCATTACCAACTTTGTTGTGAAGCAGCAAAGCGCGGTGCGGAAGCATTTGGAAAAACTGGCTAAAAACTCTAAAGGTGATACACCAGAGGCAGAGGCGACACGTGATGAAGTGGATTATGCGCGTGCGCAAATTGCACGAGGAAATAAACTCTATCCCTACAGTATTGGAGTTGCACTGCGTGCATCAGATGATGACGAACTTGATTCCGTCATCATGCAAGTAGAAACCAAGTTGAGTGCAAATGGATTGCAAGTTATTGATCCGGAATACGACGAAGTGCGCCTCGATCGCTATATCCGGTTTTTGCCTGGTGCATACGACCCTACCTTAGCTCAAGTGGAAATTCGCCAGCGTCTTGTCTATGCGCATCACTTGGCGAATCTCTTACCGGTTTATGGTCGCAGCGTTGGTACCGGCAATCCTGGGATTGTGGGCTTTAATCGTGGCGGTGAAGGATTCATGTGCGACCCCCTATATCAAGAGGATCGAACCAAAAACGGACACCTGTTTTTATTTGGTCCCACCGGTGCCGGTAAGTCCGCCACCTTGGTGTGGCTGCAAATGCTCATTACAGCGATTCACAATCCACGTTGGGTGGTGATCGAGGCCGGTAACTCATTCAATTTATTATCCGAGTTTTTCAAATTATGGGGCAAGTCAGTTGTGGATATTGTCTTGCGCCCGGGTGTAGCTCCATCAATTCCGCCCTTTAAACCCGCACTAGATTTAATTGATGACGATGGCAATTTAATTCAAGCCCACTCTGTTATGGAGGAAGTATTGGAGGGTGAGGCTGAGTTGGAATCGGCTACTAAGGATACGGATACTACTGACGGTGGGCAGCGCGATATTTTGGGTGAAATGCTGATTATTGCTCGGCTCATGGTCACCGGAGGAGAAACGCGCGAAGAAGAGCGCATGAGTCGTTCTGATGTTGGCTTGTTAAAAACGGCGATTCTCAATTCCGCAAAGCAAGCAAAGCTCGCGCGAAAACAAGATCTCCTCACTGAAGATGTAATTCATGCGCTCGCAGCACTAAAACCAGAGAAGCCTGAACGCGCTGGTCGTATCGATGAAATGGTGGAAGCCATGAGCTTGTTTATCGATGGCTTTGCTGGTGAATTGTTTAATCGGCCAGGTAGTGAATTACCGGATGCCGATTTTATCCGAATTGAAATGGGTACTTTGGCCACCGGTGGCGCGAATAAAGATAAGTTGTCGGTCGCGTATATTTCCATCGTAAATCAAATTATTGCGCGCGCTCAGCGCACACAGCGGGACGGTCGCCCCACAATTAATCTTACCGACGAAGCGCACGTAATCACCACCGATAAATTACTCGCCTCCTATTTGGTTGTGGTGTCAAAACTTCTGGGACGCCGTATGGGTTTATGGCTCTGGCAAGCCACGCAAAATATGAAGGATTATCCCGATGATGCAGAAAAAATGCTTGCCATGTTTGAGTGGTGGATGTGTTTATTTGTGGATCAGGGAGAGCTTGCCAATATCGAGCGTTTTAAAAAGCTGACGCCTGATCAGCGCACCATGATGCTCTCCACCACTAAAGCGCCGCGCAAATACACTGAAGGCGTCATCTTAAGTGACACCGTACAAGGCTTGTTTCGAATTGTTCCACCGGGGCTTTGCCTGGCATTGGGGCAGTCTGAAAAAGAAGAAAAAACGGCGCGGTTTAAACTCATGCAGCAACACAATATTTCTGAGCTTGAGGCGGCTGCCATGATTGGCGAGATGATTGCCAAAGGCCGTCGCAAAGCATCTTGAAAATGCAGGAGAGTGATATATGAGTGAGTGCATCCAATACGCTTTTCGCATAGATGCAGGCAAAGAAACGCCGTGTCATTTAAGCGAGATTAAAAAAGACGATGTTTATTATTTGGTAGTTGATGCGCGTAAAAGCCACTTATTCAAGGCAACCGACAATGCATTTGGTGCAGAGGTCAATGGTAAATGGGTTTGGAGTATTCCGCATGTACCTAGCAAATAAATGCATATTGCTCATGGTGTTAATTGCAGCTCCCGCTTTTGCTCAAGAGCGGATAGAGATGTTTACCGAGTCACCCGCAAATGTGGGTTCAGTGAATGCGGTAGAAGTCATTCATTATGATCTCAGCGAACCCTCGCGCTTAAAAAAACGCCTTGCTCCCAAGTTGCCTGCCGATGAAAAACTAGCTTTGATAAAAGCGAAGCAATTTTTTACATCAGAGGAAGGTAAGGCGTACCAAATAGCCATGCGTGATGCCTATCGCGGTCGTCAGAAAATGATGCAATACCAACTAAAAAAAATTCCGGCGATTGTGTTTGATGATGGTAAGTATGTGATTTACGGAAGTACGGATGTTGCTCAAGCCACAATGCTATACCGTCAACATATTGAATCTATTCGGGAGCAGTAGCGATGAAAAAATTTACGTTGCTATTGTTGTTGCTTACTTGTTCCGCGAGTGCGGTTTCGCAGTCTGTGCCCACCGGCCCCAAGCATGGCTCTCTTGAAACAGAAGACATTATTAAGGCGGCGATCGATTGTATTGATTGTTTTGACTGGGAAGTTTTGGGGATCTGTTTCTGGTTAAAGTGCACCTTATTTAGTTGCGACATTGAAGAGTCTGTTCGTGTTGGTCATTACATTCCTGATCTTGTGGTGGCGAGTTACACCTATCAAACCGAGTGGGATGAAATAAAGGATTGGAATGATACGCCCAGTGGCGCAATCAGCCAGACAGAAGATGCAGATAACCAGGAAACACCTCTGGACTTTAAGCATGTTGAAATTATTTCGCATCCTGCCTTGCCGTTTTATAACGCACTGGGCGACGAAGAATATTTCTGTCAGTCAATGCTGAGCATCCCTATGTTACCGCATTTCGAAAGCAGCCTTGACCCATCTTGGAATGATCCAGGCATCGAGCAGATTTTTCCGCAATCAATCCTGGGCATTCCCAAAATTGAAACCAGCGCCTGGTTGCCAGGTATTGGCCAAGGGTATTGGGCACCGCTCTATCCTCGCTGCGGTTGGGGCGCTCACCCATACGACCCTATCAATGCAGCTGTCGCAGCCCACCGCGCCAGTGAAATTGTTACGCGAAATGCGCAACCACATATTTATTTGCCCGCAACGGGCAGCTGTGAAAATCGTTGTTGGCCACCTGACCCCGTTACCGTCAACGAAAGTCACGACAATCGTTTTCAAATGTTGGCGCCGTCATTAGAAAACTCAACACGAATATTCGGCGGTTCAGCTACCTGGGCTAATGGCAAAAATAAAACCCGCGAAAGTTATCTGTGGGCTCTCTGGCGCTATTACGCCTGCTGCGAAGCCAAAGGCGCCTATATCGGCAAAATCGATTTTTAATTTAAGGGGTATGTGATGAACAAACTCAAAAAATATTTATGTTTGTCTGTGGTTATGTGTACTGCATTGGTACCCGGCACATCAAGTGCAGGTGACATGGTGAGACCTACAGGTGATGGGGCATGGTATTACGCCATTGGTGGTGGCGATCCTTACATGTATTACAACCAGTCCAACAAAACCACGCTGAATTTATCGGCCGGTGCGGAATGGAATATGTTTCGTGGCTGCTCATTCGACCCCAGCTTTGGAATCAGCGATACCTTCGGCAATATCAAGCATAACGTCTACGGCCTCACGGAAGACGTTCTAGGCGCTGCTACAGCGGTTTTCTCGGCGTGGGGGTTATCCAAGATACAAGAAAACTGGCCAGGGCTTTATGACACGCTGACAAAGGGTCTTAAAGACGCTAAGGAGTCCTACACGCTTTCTCTCAAAACCTGCCGTGATGCTAAAGCCGATTTGCGCTCCGGGCGTGATCCAGTAGAGGGCTGGATTGCTGTCACCCGTAAGAGCTCGTGGGACAAAGCCAGTCTTGCCGGTGATAACCCTGTTGATGCAGAACAATCTATTGAAGCTACTGCAGGTAACGCAGGAGTGATGTTTGATGGTGGCACCAAGAAGGGTGGTATTGGGCAGCCTCCCATCAAGATAGTCCAGGATACAGTTGGTGCTGGATACACACACTTAGTCGGTACTGCTACGCCGCTGGATGAAGATGATGTAATTGGCGATCCAAATATTACACGGGTATTTCCAAACGCTACTGCAGCAACTACTTGGGCTAAAGCGGTCGTGGGTGAGCGCGAAATTCGCACCTGTGTCGATTGCGACAAATTAAAAACCACGGTTGGACAAGGCTTGCGTTATCAATTTCGTGTTGAGCGTGAAATTGTTGCGGCTGATTTGGCGGCCATTATGAGTCAGCCCATGAACTACAAAATAACGTCAGCGGACTTAAACAAATTATCTGCTCCTGGTATGGGTGTAGTAATCAATGATTCGACAATCCAAAACCTGAAGCGCGCCCCGGTCGATGAGCAACAAATATTGGCTAGCAAATTAATGGGTGAAATTGCCTTGGCGCGCACAATGGAAAAAGCATTGATCGCTCGCGATCTGTTAAATGCGGGTGCACAGGAGCCTAATATCTCCGCATCAGGTGACACCGCACAAAGTGAAATCGAATACTCACGCAAAAGATTGCAGGCAGAAATCGATAACATTTTATTTGAAACGGAAGTTCGTCAGAAAGTCATCACCAATGCTGCGGGTGCAATTGCACAGCGCGGCTCGGGTCGCAAACAAGATCCTGCGTTTATTGATTACGTCCGCATCAAACCAGCGCGTCAGGGTATGACAGAAGGAGCGATCAATGAGCCATAACAGCTCTCCATTTTCGGATGCATCGGAAGCCGCAAAATCATCAAAGGTGCACAAGTTAAAAAGGTTGGCACTGTGTCTGATTGGCTTTCTTTTGACTGTCCTTGTTGGGTTTCTTTTGTTGAGAATTTTACTGGCGGGTGGAGGTGAGCGAATTGAATCGCTTCATGCGTTTTCCAGCTCACCTTGGCTGCTACTGTTCCGCATGTCTCTTTATGTATCTCTATGGCATTTTTGGAGAAAGTTACTTGCGATGTTCATCAAGAATTGCAGCCAGGAGTTGGTGCGCGTTACACGTCGGCCCTTACTCGTATTGCTGATTTGTTATGAGTTGTTTTTTGCATCAAATATTATCGGCTATTTGATTTAATTGAGGTGGGATATAAATGCCAACGGGTAGCGTGTTAGAACTCTATACAAGTGTATTGGCCTGGAATTTATACGGTGCGATATGGGCGCTTCTAGTGAGCACTGGCGTGGTGTTGATTCCATTCACCGCCGCTATTATTAAAGTCCTAATCGATACTCGTGATTCCGCCGTAGAGATAAGTGCTGAAGGCCTTGTTCGCATTCTTGAAACCCGACTTTACCCAATGCTATTTGTTGTGTTTATGGCGGCACAACCGATGATCTATGTGCAGCTTTCAAAAACAACCTATACGCACTATCGGTGTGAGGCCACAGAGAGTGGCGTACTGGAAAAGACGGCGACAGAAAAGTCCTTTGGTGACTCTGGAAGTACTCTCGATAAAAAAGCCGCTGCATTCTCTTCAATGCTGGATGGCAAAACACCGGAGGCTCCATTTTGGTGGTACCTGGTAACTTTATTAAATCACGCTATTTCTCAGGCGGCTAAGCAGGAGCTGCCGTGCCAGGCCGATTTAAGAACAATGGTGTCAGGTCTATCAGAATTGGATGTGCCGGATAAAAACCTGAAGGATGAGCTAGGCGATTTTTACAATCAATGCTGGAAGCCAGCCGTGAATATATTTGGCAGCCAGCGATTACCTGATTCTGAGCTGCCAGCAAAATTCCGGGACGGCGCCATCTATGATGATATTTCATGGCCGGGCTCAGAATTCTTTTTGTCGCGTGCAGGTTATTACGATACGTTAAAAACCTCTACTGCGTTGCCCCCCGAGCACTTTCCCTACTCGGAATCGCGCGATGCTGTAAAGCTTCCTCCACCGCCAGAGGGTGTTGATATAGGTGGTTTTCCCACGTGCCATGAATGGTGGCTAGGTTATCCGGCCGATGGCGTTAGTGTTGCGAGTGATCATGGGTTGCGCACAAGACTCTTGAGCAATGTGAAAGCAAATGGCGCTGAAGATGATTGCGGTGATTGCACCGGAGCCTGGTGGAATTTATGGTCCGAAGATAAATTTGCGACTTCAGAAGATCGGGATAACACATTGATAAAAACTGCATTATTTAATACTAAAAGCTCGATGGAATTAAATTTGGGAAATGGGCTTTCAGGTGGAGGTGATAATCTCGGCTCTGATACGGTCAGCGCCGTTAAAACAGGTATTGCGTTCCTGGGGGCTGCATTCACCTCGATTCCAAATGCCGTCGAAACTGAAAGTTATCGAAAAATTGCACCCGCGCTGCAAGCCATTACGTTGATGATTTTTATTGTGGTTTTGCCCATTTTACTCACGCTGGGTTCGTTTAACCTGGGCAACCTTGTCACGCTCAGCATCTTACAGTTCAGTATTATTTTCTGGTCGTTCCTATTCGCTTTCGCTGCGTGGTTAGATAATTTTCTGCTGGATTCACTGCTGAGTTTTGGAGATGACGGGAGAACGGTGGTGGGTTATGTCCTACCTGATGCGATACATAATCCGGATGCTATGGCGATTAGTTGGGTAGTAAGAATGTGTTACTACCTTCTTCCATTACTTTTTACTTATTTCTTGGGGGCAATAGGAATGTCAGCAGGTACACAGGTGGCCACAGCAATAAACAGCCTAGGTGGTGTTGGTGCAGGCAAAAGTAGCGCCCTATTGAAGAAGTAAGCCGCACTAAAGCGGCTCATTTATTATCGGGAAAGAAAAATGGGGAGATGGGATTGCAGGGGTTATCAATGTCTCCTTCATCATACAAGTGCCCCATGGGGCGAACTTGCTCATCGTCGTCATCTTTGCGTGCAGTGATTGCTTTTACAATGAATCCCATTATCAGCAGCACTGCCAGACAACCTTTGCACAACAGGAACCATACCGCTTTACCCGTAAAGAGTGCGGTAGATTTGAGGATTCTTATACCAAGGGTTTTGTTGTCCATTTGGGGGAGCCTATGGTCCGACTGTTGTTTTTGAATATATAGCAGTTTTGGGATGAATGGAAAGTGAACAGCATTAAATACTGGCATTTTGTCGCATCTATCAACTGATTGGGTGCTTCTTTAATTATAGCGAAGGTTTCTTATGGTCAGACGCGCTGTAGGAATGAGACTGTATTGATTGATTTCTTAAAGAGACTGGCGACCGCCTTCTGTGGATTGAGCTTGCTGCTATTTTATAAATGAAAAATAAGGTCCGCCAGATCGGATTATTTGTTGAGTCTCATGTGGATCGCATCAACGTAAATGATTTTGCTAAGTCTTATTTAAGTTTATTCGTTTAGATTAGGCTGAACACACTCATGCCACCTCCGCCCCTATATGAAATGGAAATTTTACAGACATTCATGCTGTGTAATGGTGCTGGCACACGCCACATTTGCATCTGATGATGTTCCTACATTCAAAATCGATATAAATAAACATGTCTTTGATACAGACCTAGTGGTGGTTCCAGCCAATACAAAAATAAAACTAATCGTCCATAACCATGATAAGACAGCAGAAGAAATCGAAAGTCGCTCTCTCAAATTAAAAAAAATCATAATGGGTAAAACGGAAGTCTTCCTATTTGTTGGCCCCTTACCTGAGGGAGATTACTCTATCATTGGCGCTTTTAACCGCAGAACAGCCACTGGTGTAATTCGAGCTCAATCAAAGGCAAAAATTAGCAACTAGCACACAGCTTCACTGTGGCCAAAATACTCACCTTATTAAACCTTAAGTTTCCCTTAATAATCCTCCGATAATCTTCGTAAGTGAAATACGAATAAGATTTCACTTTTTCAGACGACAAGATCTTGTTCAAAACTAAGTCTTAACTAAGTTTTCTTTTTTAATATGTCTCACTTTCATTAATTGATATATCTCATGATAGTTAGCCCCAATAGATTTTTGGCGTCGCACTTTCTAATACCGCTTGTAACTCTGGTTGTCCTTTCGATAGCAATCGACATAGCTGATATTGATCGATTAATGGCTGATTATTTCTATGCTATTCAAGGCAATAGTTGGACTTGGAAAGATAGCTGGCTAACCGAAGTGTTTTTTCATAAGGGTGGGCGCAGTGCGTCTATTGTTCTTGCATTGATATCACTGGTGCTCCTAGGCCTATCTTTTTTCAATTTGACATTGGCCGCTCATAAAAAGCCTCTCCTTTATCTATTTTTAGCAACCGCCGGTAGTAGTTTACTTATCGGATTTTTAAAGTCTAGCCTCGCCATATCATGTCCTTGGGAATTTAATCGATATGGCGGCCAACTTGTTTATAAGTCAGTAGTGGAGCAGTTGCTTCTGCGGAATGGTGCTGGGTGCTTTCCTGCAGGACATGCGAGTGCAGGATATGCCTGGATTTCCAGTTATTTTTTCGGCCTATATTATCAATCCAGATGGCGCTGGGTAGGACTAGGAGCTTCTATGATTGCTGGTGCCGTGTTTGGCTTTGTGCAACAAATCCGAGGCGCACATTTTATTTCACATGATCTATGGACACTTGCCATTTGTTGGTTTTTCTCACTGGCGTTGTTTCTGTTCTTCTTTAAAGAAAAATCTAAAAATCAGTCACCATGGAATTGACATGTCAATTAGTATTTCCGCGAAAGCGCAGAATGAAACCTTAGATCAGAAACTAAGTGCAACTCAATTTTCAATATTCTGCGCATTATTTTTTGTTATTTTTTATAACTCCTCATTTTTTGAGACAGTCTTTGCCTTGGTTGATTACTCAACCCTCAGAGGTTTTATATTCATCGCGAATATAAGTCTAGTGTTATGGTTATTCACATCCATAATTATTTCACTTATTACATTGCCGTATATAGTTAAAACTATTTTTCCGATTGTATTCATAACTGCATCAATTGTTGCTTACTTTATGGATGCCTATGGTGTTGTAATCCATCGTCTAATGATCCAAAACGTCGCGGAAACTGATTTTTCTGAAACCAGAGACTTATTCAACATGAGTCTCGTTTTGTATGTTGTTGCACTTGGGTTGCTTCCGGCGTTATTAATACTAAAAATTAAAATTAGTTATGAAGAATTCAAAACTGAGTGCTGGCGAAAAACCAAGTTTATAGCTATCGCTTTTATTGGATGTCTTGCATTGATAATGAGTATGTCAATGGACTATGCGTCTTTTTTTCGTAACCACAAAAACATTCGTCAAATGGCCAATCCTCTAAATTTTATCTACGCAGGTCTTTCATATGCAGCTACAAGTAATAAAATTATTGAAGTAAAACCTATTGAGAATGATGCGGCGATTAATTCATTTGGTAAATACCTTGCCAAACCAACACTATTTATCTTGGTGGTTGGAGAGACTGCGCGAGCCGATCATTTTGGTATAAATGGCTATAAACGCGATACAACTCCGCTGATTGCCCAGCAAAATATCATCAATTTCCCAAAAGTGACTTCGTGTGGCACCGAAACCGCAGTATCTGTACCTTGCATGTTCTCTGCACTCGGGCGCAGCGGGTATTCAGATTCTAAAGCTAAGTCACAAGAGGGGCTTTTAGATGTAATTAATCATGCAGGAATTAGTGTTTTATGGCGTGATAACAATTCTAGTTGTAAAGGTACATGTAATCGTATCGCTTTCGAAGACATGCAGCGCCTTCAGATACCAAATATTTGTAATGATCGCGAATGCTTTGATGAAATTTTGTTGCATTTTTTGGATGAAAAGATTACCGCCGAAAACGGTAGTAAGGTAATTGTGTTGCATCAAAAAGGTAGTCATGGGCCTGATTATTTTTATCGTTACCCAGACGATAAAGAGGTTTTCACTCCGGTGTGTAAAACCAATCAATTACAAAACTGTACCACTGAGGAAGTCATTAATGCTTACGACAACACCATTCGATACACCGATTATTTTTTAAATAGCACCATCGAATGGTTGAAAACAAAAAGTAGCCAATACAATACGTCGCTACTTTACCTGTCAGATCATGGTGAGTCTCTGGGCGAGAACGGCCTATACCTACATGGTATGCCATACGCCCTTGCTCCTAAAGAACAAAAACAAGTGCCGCTCTTTCTGTGGCTATCAGATGACTATGCAAAAGCCAATGCTATCAATACTGAATGCCTTAAACAGAATAATACACTGGCTTACTCGCACGATAATCTATTTCATACTGTACTGGGTATGCTGAATATACAGACACAAATCTATAACCCTGATCTTGATATCGTTAAACCTTGCAGGACATCTATGGGAAATTAAAAATGTATTTTATTAACTAAATATATTTCTGAAAAATAATCTATTTAAGTATCCCTTAAGTGTCATTTGGTAGGCTACTTCATAATCAATATTTTTTATTGTGAAAAATATTGAATTAGCGATGCTGTGAGGTCCTACCGTGAAAATCAATCCAAAAATATGTTTGGTATCAATAGCGTCCGTTTTTTTGGATTTTCAAGTTGCACTGGTTGATGCAAGCGAATTAGACGTTCCTTGTGTAGAAGCCCCCTGCGCGGAAGCACTCGAGACCACACAGAAAAATATAACACCGATAAATATCAACATTAAAATTCATCCAATTTTCGATGAGTCTAAACCGGAAGAAAATAACTACTTGTTTCGATTGGCCAACCGACTTCATATAGATACGCACGAATCAGTAGTTGCCAAGGATCTCTTGGTGGAAAATGGCGATTATCTTGATAAAGATCTTCTTGCTGAAAGCGAACGAATTTTGCGAACCCGCCACTATTTTAATAACGCAAGTATAACAACACACGATGAAGATAATGGACAGGTCGATGTGGATGTGTTCGAGGTATGGACGCTCGTTCCCTCATTAAGCTACTCTCATGCGGGGGGTGAAAGTACATCCGGTTTCGGTTTGCATGATTCCAATTTTTTGGGTTATGGAAAAACCATTAATATACTTCACACTAGCTCAGCAGAACGGAGCGGAGAATTATTTAATTACCGTGATCCTAATACGGGTTGGCATCAAACGGCATTGAATCTAAGCTATGCAGATAATAGTGATGGTAAGCATCAGTATTACGAGTGGGTTCGCCCTTACTTTGCTTTGAGCACAGTCAATGCGGGTGGCATTACGTACGAGCAGTTCGATCAGGAGGACAGTCTTTATAATGCAGGAGAAATAGTACAGACGTTTGGCCATAGCTCTGAAAAACAGGAGTTTTTCTATGGTGCAAAAATGTCACTGAGTGATAAGCGCAATATTCATCGCTGGAATATTGGCTACACACAAGAGGAAGATATATTTTTTCCACTGGACACTGACCTCAGTGACAATCTGCTCCCACATAATCGCGATTTTAATACTAGTTGGATTGAATATGCGTATATCCATGATGGCTACATTGAGGCGAGCAATATCCAACAAATCAACCGTATTGAAGATATTAACCTCGGGTTTCAATCCAGAGTGCGCTTGGGATTTGCCAATTCCTCTTATAAAGAATATGACAATAGTTATCAGTTTTCTCACAATATCACTCAGGGCTTTGTTGTAAGCGAAGCAAGCCTACTGCTCGCCGAGTTTCGTTATGAGGGACTTTATAACGGAGGAAAAATTTACAATGGGATACTTGAAGGAAACATTAATTATCATTGGCAAAATTTCGAATCAGGTCAATTTTATCTTTCACTTGAGGGTGCGCGCGGATTGCGTCTTTTCGGGGATAAGGCGCTGAGCTTGGGTGGCGATAATGGTCTGCGTGGATACCCGGCCTATTACCAAACGGGCGACAAGCGTTATTTGTTAACGATGGAGCAGCGCTTTTATGGTGAAAAGGAATGGTTTTCGCTGTTTCATATGGGGTACGCCATTTTTTATGATCAAGGGCGCGCTTGGGGTGATAGTTTAATCCCGCAATCCGAAACGGGAACGTTACGCGATTTCGGTATGGGGTTGCGTATTTCCGGCACACGCAACGGTAGTCGAGATGAAGGCGGTCATAATGTGCTTCATATTGATATTGCTACGCCGCTCGACGCGGGGCCGGACACATCTCAGCTACAGTGGTTAGTAAAAGTTAAACATTCATTTTAATTAGTACATTAAATTTCAAGAGAATATTTTTTCCGTACCAATATTTGTTTTTACATTGTTGTTCTTTTTGGAAACACCAGACGTGCTGATAGTCCTGACTGGCTCGAAAGGTCATTATTGAAAAGCTCTACGATCAAACCCAATCGATTTGCGATTGTCCGCACGATTGACAGCCCTAGTCCTGATCCTGGTTGGTCATTACCCAGGACTCGGTAGAAGGGATCGAATACCCGTGCTTGGTCTTCATCCGCAATACCTGGGCCTGAATCTCTGACTATCAATTCTGCGACGCTATTCTTATCACTCAACAAGATCTCAACATGCCCACCCTGCGGAGTGTAGCGAATTGCGTTCTCAATCAGATTTTTAATTAGAATTTGTAAATCGATTGGCTGACTATGGACCTGAATATCTTCACCAATAACCGCTACTTCAATTTTTTTAACTTCTGCCAATGGCAATAAATCTTCAAGAATTTCACGAAGTAATGTTTTTACGGGAATGGCTATGCTGGCTAGACTCTGTTCGTCTTGAGCTCTTGCCATCGTTAAAAGTTGTTCGATAAGTATGCGAGTGCGCTCAGTTGCTTGATGTAATTTCACCAAGCGTGTGTGCAAGCCTGGCTCCAGTCCGACTTCTACCAGGCGCTCAGCTTGCAATGAAATGGCAGTTAGCGGCGACCTTAGCTCATGCGCCGCATCGCGTACAAATTGTCGTTGGTGCGTAATGGACTCGCGCACACGCGCAAGTAGATGATTAATGGAAGCAATAAAGGGGGCAATTTCTGTGGCTAAATTATTTTCCGGCAAGGGCATCAAATCACTGTCAGTACTCTGATTGAGTTGCTCCGCCATTTTCTTTAATGGTGAAAAGACCTGACGGATTAAATAAGCAACCCATAACAGTATTAATGGTATCAAAATGATGAGAGGCACTAGAGTATTCAAGGCGCTACTACGTGCAATCTCATCTCGCACTTCTGTTTGTTGAGCGACGAGTACACGCGAACCATTGCTCATTTCTTTGACTAACAGACGCCAACTTACACCATTTACATACAGTGTCTGTAATCCATTGGGTAGATCAACAGGTATTCCTGGCAACTCAACGTTGGTTTGCTCTGACGCGGGGTCTAACCATTGCACCACAAAGTGAGACTCCGGGTCAGCGCTGGATATTGGACTATCTTGACTAGGCTGGACAATACGCTGGTAATTGACCAATGCAGCCAAACGAATGAGCTGCTCATCTTGTAGCTCAATGGCTTCCTCAAATGCCCACCAATAGGAAAAAGAACCTGCGAATAATGCAACTCCCAAAATTGCAATAGCTGTTCCTATCGATAAACGGAATTGTAATGAGTTTGTCAACTTACCTTTGCGACCATCCACCCCAACCCCCGAACATTCTTAATGATATCACTGCCAAATTTCTTTCGTAATGAGTGAATAAAAAATTCAATGGCATTACTTTCTACTTCGTCACCCCATGCATATATTTTCTCCTCCAATTCGCCGCGAGAAAGAATAGCTCCAGGGCGCACCAACAAGGCTTGGAGTAACGCAAACTCACGAGCAGACAACCGAAGCGGCGTTGCGCCTACCAAGCATGCTTCGCGCGTAACGGGATCTAAAGAGATAACACCATTAGTGAGATGAGGGCCCGAACTACTTGATTGGCGGCGTAAAACAGCACGTATGCGTGCACTCAATTCACCTAACGCAAATGGTTTTACTAAATAATCGTCTGCGCCGGTATCCAGCCCAGCAATGCGATCCTCTACAGCATCTCGTGCGGTCAAAATAATAACTGGAAGTGACTTTTTTTGTTGACGTACCGATCTTAAAACATCAATACCATCTTTGCGAGGCAAGCCTAAGTCCAGAAGCAGGAGATCATAGTGCTGGCAGCCAATTGCTGACAGACCTGAATCACCATCCTTCACCCAATCAACCGCATAACCGGAATCTTTCAGACTTTCCGCTACTGATTCACCGATCATCTGATCATCTTCGATTAATAGAATCCGCATCTACAATCTCCGTAATTCATCTTTGCATTTCTATTGTGGTTGCTAATTGTGAGTCGCTAATGGCTTAGCCGTTCTACTGGTATATAGTATGATCGAAACCAATATAATAAATAGCGCAAAACTGGAGCCTTGCGTCCCCCAATTTAAACCGCCATGTTCGATGGGTTTAGTCATTAGGTCACCAATCGTTGCGCCTAACGGCCTTGTCAATACAAATGCAATCCAGAAAAGAGCGACTCTAGAAACTGTGGTGTACCAATAGGCAATAGCGGTTATGGTAATAACGCTACTAATTAACATGGCACCACCGAAAAAACCTAATCCAGATGAATCTGATAAATAATCACCCAGTGCTGTACCTAAAGTATTCGACACCAATATCACCAACCAATAGAGGATCTCAGGCTTGGTGCCGCTGACATTGGATACTGAAATGTTGTGTTGGGTAATTTTCCAGAATACCAATAGTCCAGCAAGTAAACTCGCCAGTAGCAACGCGCCCACCCCATAACCTAAACCCAGTGTTCTATCCATAAAATCCGATACCGTAGTTCCTGCGGTGCTGGTTAATAAAATAACTGACCAATAAAGCCACGGTTGGTGATATCTGATTCTCAATTGCGCAACCAAGCTGATGAGGAAAATGCACAATAGAAGTAAAGAGCTGACTGCGTAACCTAAATTCATTGTCATTGAAAAGAGATCACCAGCGGTCTCTCCTAGGGTGGTTGCGCAGATTTTCATTGCCCAGAAAAAAATTGTAATTTCGGGAAGCTTATTCATGCGTCTGCTCCCATAGATACCGTCTTATTCTTGGATGCAGTTTTATCTACAATTGTTAGATACATTACCAGGGCTATAATAATTATCAGAAAAACAAGGCTTGTATTAGTAGTGCCAAATCCCAATCCGCCATTCTTGGCTGAATGAGAAAGAAGGTCTCCAATAGAAGCGCCTAATGGTCGTGTTAATACATAGGCGATCCAGAAACATGTAATGGTATTTACCTTAAATCTATAATGGGCAATTGCGACAAGTAATATCAATAAAGTAAAAATTGACGTGGCGACCAAATAACCCCAATTCAAACCTTCCGAGATCCAATCACCCAGTGCTGTACCCAACGCAAAAGTGATTAATATAGTTAGCCAATAAAATAATTCACGCTTCCGGGTATTAACGCTACGAATGGATAAAGTACCTTCCTGTCGATACCACATAATAAACACTGTTATCAGTAGCACGCTAAAAAGACTGGAAGATAAGGCGAGAGGAACATGGCAATAATCCGTCAACATATCGGTAATTAACGTTCCCACGATACTTACCAGTACTACTGCCAACCAATACAACCAATGTTGATAGGTTCTAATCTGAATTTGAGCAAGCAATACCACGAGCAATGGTAGTACCATGACACATGAAGTGATAATAAGACCCCAGTGCAATTTAAAAATTAAAAAATCAGCGCCCGTCTCACCCATGGTGGTGGACATCATTTTGATGGCCCAGAATACCAAGGTAACTTCTGCGACTTTATTGGGTGAATTTGGGGAAGATTGAATGGTTTGTAAACGAGTCATATGAAGCTCCGTGAGATTAGCTCACATCGAATGTATGCTCATTCTAATAAACGACACTTAGCCCACCATTAGCGATGAAAAGACAAAAATATTTTGTAAATAAAATCGATATCTATTATTACAATGACGAAAGAAACGACAAATGACTGCCCCCACCGCATATAACGATTACACATTGCTATAAAAATTGGGTCGTTAGTCTTTTCAAATGATCTTGACATGATGTAACGATACAACGACAAGGTCGATGTATCGTCTTCGTGTTCCTCATACAACTTGAATTCAATAAAAATATCCGGGAAATGTTTTTCAGCGTAACTAAGAATTAAGCTACGTAAATACACGGTAGCGATTACTATGAGTAGTAAAATGCTAAAAATGGTATAGGGTGCTGTTTCAAACATAAGAGGATAAAGACATATTTTTTTTTCGATCCCTGAGCAGTAATTGAGGGCGTAAGTTAAGGGTAGGATACTCTTAAGTTCATTGTGCAATCTTAGCCGTAAAAACTTAGGACATACTTAAGGTAAGCGAATGAATTATTTAATCTTACCCAACGTGTATGAAAACTCTTATGCAGTAAGGGTAAAGCGACAAATACAACATCCGTTGATAAGTGAGCTGATTAATAATGCAATCAAGCCATAGATGAGAAACGCCTTCCATGCAAAACACTACATCTACCCCTGATCTATTATCGCGGCGCCTGACTTGGCTCCCGCTACTTGCTATTGGGTTCATCGTTGCCGCGATCGTGCTCGCTTTTGCGTGGGTGGCTGGGTGGCTTACGCCAGACAGGCTTACCCCGGCGCGCTTCACCAATGCGATTGAGACCAGCAACGGGCAAGTCCATCGCGGCTTCCGTCGCGCGCATGCTAAAGGCGTGTGCGTGGCAGGTTATTTTGAGGGTAATGGCCAGGGCGTTGAGCTCTCCAGCGCGCGTTTGTTTTCGACGGTACGCACGCCGTTTATCGGACGTATGTCGATTGGCGGCGGCTCGCCCTACGGGTTGGACAACAAGGCGCGCGTGCGCAGCATGGCGCTCCAACTTAACAGCGATGATGGCCAGCAATGGCGTATGGCGATGAATAGCTTTCCGTTTTTTGCAGTATCGTCGGTTGAGGCGTTCTATGAGCAAACAGCGGCCAATGCGCCCGATCCCGCCACAGGCAAACCCGACCCCGCTAAAGTGGCCGCGTTTGCAGCAGCACATCCGGAGTTCGCGCGATTCGCGGAGTGGGCCAAGAACACGCCTTGGTCAACCAGTTGGGCGAATACTGCATACAACAGCGTCAACACCTTTCGCTTCAGCAACCCTGCCGGTGAGCAGCACCATGTGCGCTGGTCAATGCAGCCGCAGACAGCCTTCGTGGCTATGTCGCCTGAAGAGCGAGAGGCAGCCGACGATAACTTTCTTACAGAAGATCTTATGGCGCGACTCGCGCATGGACCCTTGCGCTGGGACATGGTGGTGACAATAGCTGCACCGGGTGATTCGATTACAGATCCATCGAAAATCTGGCCGGAAGATCGCCGGAAAGTGACCGTGGGCAGTGTGGTGATCGAGAGTTCATCGCCACAAACTAGCGGCGCGTGCCGCGATATTAATTACGATCCGCTAATACTGCCAAAGGGCGTAGACGGCTCGGAAGATCCATTGCTGGCGGCACGCTCCGCTGTCTATTCGGTCTCATTTAATCGTCGCCAGTACGATATTGCTACCGGCAAAGCTGACACTGCCATCGGTCAGGCCTCTTCACAGGAGACTTCTCCATGAATGACACCGCAAACGTCCCCGAGAATCATGCACCGCTAAACCACGTAGAGTCTTGTCCTGATCCGCGCCATTTCAACTTTACAGCGCGCGTTCTGCACTGGAGCATGGCGCTAATGATTTTGGCGATGTTGTTTGTTGGCATCGGCATGGTCTCGTCGCTCAGTTTGCGTCCCGCGCTAATCAGTCTGCATCAACCGCTCGGCATCGCTATTTTGCTGTTGGTAATTGTGCGGTTGATCAATCGTCTGCGTCATCGACCGCCACCTTTGCCCGCCGATCTGCCCGCCGTGCAGGTGTTCGCGGCCAAGGCCTCACACTGGTTGCTGTACGCGCTGATGTTTGCCATGCCGTTGATTGGTTGGTGCATGCTGTCGGTGGGCGGTTATCCAGTGACGATGTTCAATGGTTTTGCACTGCCAGCCATCGCGCCCCACAACGCCACCGTTTATGCCGTATTTCGCAGCGCTCATACCTGGCTGGCGCTACTGCTATTTGCCACGGTTCTGATGCATTTGGCGGCTGCGTTGTTCCACGCTTGGGTGCGCCGTGATGACGTGTTTGCAAGCATGGCGCGTGGGTATGTTACCAACGCCAAAACATTGGGGGAGGAAAAGGAACATGAAAATTCAGCCAATGAATAGCTGATGCTGAAGTTCGCTTTTTGCGGAGAGTGTCCAGTCAGTGTTACACGTTTGTGTTTTTGTGATGGAGCTTCATTAATGCTTAAATTGAGTGCTGTCTGAATATTGATCTTAAAACCAACTACGGCTAGACTTCGGGTGTAAAGCATCAACGACTCTCGTTGAGCCTTTAAGAAGATCCCCAAAAGCGCCGCAATGGGATCATGTCGTAAGACAGCGTTTACTTTCACAATCGAAGCATTGGCTTCACCCTCAATTACCCGTCGGGAAAAATACTCCCGTCGGGAAGTGTTTATCTCCTCGGGTTTTTTCATTCTATCCCTGGAGAAAACATCATGGCTATTCAATCTACTGGCACTAACCATTCCATTTTTAATCTGCGCTACAGTGCGTTTTTGGGAATGTTATACATTTCAAACCCGGAGTCAGAAACATTCGTCAGCGAGGCAAAAGCACTTGTTGGTGAAGACGAGGCGAAGAAGGGTTTTAAAGGCAACAAAGGTGATTCGGCATCTGCAAAGGCGCTTGAATATCTGCGTCAAAAAGGCATCACACCAGTAACTCTCTCGGGTGTTTTAAGCAGTGCCCGGATAATTGAGCGTGATGTTGATGGCAGACCAACTCCCTATCTCAATGTTGGATTGAAAGACGGTGACGAGCGCTATTTTGTCTCCGTTAATCTCTCTCAACAGGCGGCGCAAATGTTGGTCCGCAAGTTGGTAAACGCTGAATTTGGTGCCCACACTGAACTCAACATGTTTGCAACCTATGGCCAGCGCGAAGGTGCTACACGTGCTTACGCCGACCACGGAGCTAGCCTTCGTCAGAATGGATCTGAGATCAAATCACTCAGCCCTAAGGAGCAGCTTGCTCCCAGGATTGATGCTGATAAGCAAAAACTGTTTGAAGCAGGAATAACCGATAAGGAAACCCTTGCTACGCGGCGCGCTAAAATTGAATTGGAGTTTCATGTTGAGCTTATGACAGCAGTGGCCGAAAAGGTCGATGCCTATTATGCTCAAACTGAATTACCTGATTCCGAGACTGTTGCCGTGGAATAGTAGTTTTCGAACAGGCTATTTAGTTAAAAAGTTTGATTTTGTTGATGGCCACTTTATGTGGCCTTTTTTATTTACGTATCACGGAAGGCTGTTTAATAAGGGGTTCCAGAGCATTTCCGCCAAATGTTACATAACTCGCACAGCGCCCGCTAGCCGCAAGGCTTTCAGCGTGACTTATCTGATGTTAGACATGTAAATCGACTTAAAAGCTAGAGAAGTCGTACGGATGAGGGCAAACCCACGACTGACGTGAAAATTGGTATTATTTTGGTATGTGGCAATTAAAGAGAATTGAAAATTGATATCGACAGTTTTTTCAAGAAGATGGGATCTCAGGCTTCCTGTGATAACCCGCTACATGGAGTCGCAATTTGTCGATGACTTCTTCAATGAGGGAAAACTTCGTTTATCCTCATTCAAAAAATTTAGAAATAACCCGGATGAACAACAAGGAGATGTGGCCGAAGGTAGGGCGAATATGAAAATTGCGACCCCAAACGGAAATCACACGATTTTGGCGACCAATGGGCAGGAAGCATATGTTCTGTGTGGTGGAACAGTTGAAAACAAGAACATGGAAGCCAGTTTCAAAACCGCTGATGGTTTTAGAATAATAAACACACTAGCCTTTGCAGATGCAATTTCTAGGTATATTCCAGGGTTCATTGGTGGCGTGGAGGGACTTTGTTCTTACAGGGACAGCCTCTTAATTAATGATTATGATGAAAAATCTATAGTTTCCCCGGATCAATTTGCTTCACCTGAGGAATGGGCGAAGGAATACGACAAATATGTGGCCGAAAAATCGAGCGCGGCATTTTTCATCAAACAATTAAAATTTGCTCATCAGGGCGAGTACCGATTCATTTGGTTCACGACAAGCAGTGAAGAGAAAGAGCATCTCGATATTGTGTGTCCTGAAGCGCGACGTTTTTGTCAGCGATTGACTGAAACCTGATAGCACGCGGAGCAACATAAGCCCGAGAACCGGTTGCTGATGAAAACCAATTGGCAGTATGGAAATATCAAAGTTTACAAAAGGAAAAATAATGGACGAACTCTCGCAGTCAATGAGCAAGCAATATTCCGTCTTTGATCAAGAGTCAAAAAATCAATTTGTGGCTGATCTTTTTCATATTGCAAAAACCAAACGCCAGGATAATTGTTGGTGTGGCAGCAACAAGCGATTTATTGACTGTCATGCAGGAAGAGAAAGCGAACGGATCATTTCAGAGAGTCAAATGCGTTCTGAGATATCCAAAATAATGGATGATCCGAAATTTTGCTGTGCAACATTCGATTCCAATAATTGCAATGGCATAATAAAAGGCGCCCATACAATTCAACGGGGGCGTGTCCTGGCAAGCATGACCAATGACAATCATGTAGGTACCTTTTATAGGAATAGATTTGGTTTTGATAAAATCATTAGCATTCAAAATGGAATAAAGCATCAGGCTTCAATTTTTTATGGATTCTGCGATTTTCATGACGTTGATTTATTTAAGGGTTTTGAGGTTAGTGAATTTACCGTCACGGTAGAAAATTGCTGGGCTAGCTCTTATCGAGCGATATGCCACGAGTATTATCAAAAGAGTGCAGCAAAAGATGCAGTATTGTGGATGAAGGAGAATCTTGACAAGGGCCGCCAGCTATATGAACAACTGATGATTCAGGAAAATTTGGCTCTTCTTGAAATTGATATCCATAAAGGATTTGATGATATCCATCGAATAAAAATTGAATTTGAAAAAATAAGAACCCACTTTCAATACAAAAGATTTACCAGCTATGTCATCCAGCTAGACAAGCCTCTCGATATTGCTGTTTGTGGAACAGTGGCACCATTCCATGATCTGCTTGGCAAAAAGATTCAAAATCTAGGCGATCCACATAAACTGTTTGAGCATTTTTTCATTTCAACGGTAACCATGAGTGGAAATGCAGCTTATGTTATTTCTTACTTAGACAGCCATCACATCATCATCGCTTACCTTAAAGCCCTTTTCTCCAGGGATTATCAATTCATTATTCAATGGCTCACCAAATCCATTTTCGCTCACTCCGAGAATACCTATTTTCGATTGGATTGGTGGACAGGTATTGATAAACAAAGACAACAAGCGATTTATGATTTAGCCATGGTAGAGAACTACACGCAACCTTTTGCATACGACGATCTTGTGAGTGGTAGTACGACTGGAAAAATTGTTTCGATAACTAAAATATAGGTAGCGTAAAAAAATGTTGATAGCTCACGATCTTGATGAACCATGCCCAAGATGTGGCGTTGCTGGAAAATACGGTAATGTGAACATAGATAGAAATATTTTAAGGAGGGGTTGCAACCATTGCCGCCAGTGGACACGTTATTCTCTCCCAGAGGTAAGAAAAAAAATTATCTACCTCGATCAATTCTTTTTATCTCATGCTTTTCGAGCTCAAGAAAAACCTTTTGTTGATGCTGCACATCGAATTGAAGATATGGCAGCAAGGCAGCTCATCGTTTGCCCATACTCTTCTGTTCATACCAAAGAAACACATTTATGGCGGCATGAGCAACAGGAAAACCTTTTTAAGTTTATTAAACAAACAGCTCGTGGCCATAAATTCAGTGATGACTTTGAAATTAAACGGCTTCAATTACAGCGTGCTTTTGCGGCTTTTAGAACAAATGGTGACGTCATTCAATTGGTTGACGAATCCGAGGTGTTTGCGGGTGAAATTCACTCGTGGGACGATTATTTTTGGCTTGATATGCGTCCAATTTTAGGAAATATAGAAGCAATGCGGCAAGGAAAAACAGATGCAATTGCTACTTTAGTAACCCTTTTTCCAGACTGGGCCCAACTTACCACCTCGTATGAAGAGGACATGGAAATAGAAGCAGAGGGATATGGTCGATCTCTCATCGACCAATATCTGGAAATGTGGAGTAAATTAGCGCGAGGTAACTTAATGGCTTATATGGACGCACCGATTGACGTAATGTATGTCGAATCATTAATGCATTATGACGAAGATACAATGCAGATGGATGAGCGACTGGCAAGAATTGCAGATTTTTTTGTCTCTCCACATTTCAAGATGATTCCGCATTTAAGGATATCTTGCGGTATTTTTGCGATGTTACGAAGGCGTGTTAAAGAAGGTGCATACACAAACCAAAATACTGCGCGGAAAAAGCTATCTGGCCTTTTTTATGACTCAAATTGCATCTCAATTTTTGGGCCGTACTGTGACGCTATTTTTGTTGATAAAGTGATGAAGCAGTGGTGCGACTTTCCCCAGGCGAGAGTGTTAGCACCTTACAGAACACAAATTTTTTCAGTGTTGGATTGGGATGGTTTTCATGGATACTTGGATCAAATTGAAGAAAATTACACAGATGAGATGCGTGATGCAATTACGTTGGCTTATCCTGATTACGAACCAATGAATGAACCGGGAAACTAGCCATTTGGATTCCCTGCTTGCCTTAACTGCGTCCAACCGTTAGTGCTTATAGTTGACGCGCGAATAACTAGTTGATGCCTCAAACCTCATATCATCTGCATTTGTACCTGCCATAAAACGTCCATCCTCATGGTTCCCATTAGAGCTACCGAGACTACTACGCTGGTTATCCATACACCAGTAGAGGTTGGTCAAAAATAGATTTTTCTGCATTGTTTTTAACCAGTGCGAGTACCGGTCTCTATTAAACCTCTCATCCATGCTCTCTAGAGGTAGTCGAATTTTTGTAAGGACATTGCATTTTCATCAATGCAGTATATAGTTATCTATAGCTACACTTAACTATGTATAGCTAAGCAGTCAATCACAATCGTTATCAGTATATTCAGTGAGGTTTGATATGGGCTATAAGCGTCCAGAAGAGGTTGTTTCCCCTAAAGATAGGTGGCGTCATAAGGTGACTTTGTGTGATACAGGTCAAGATGGCTTTAGTGTTGTTGAAGGTATTTGGGATGGTGCCCCATGCGTTGCCATGCGCTGGAATGGGGATGATCTTAGTGGCGGCAGCGGTGCACCACAGTCTACTGGTTGGCCAACATGGTTTATTGTTCCTTCGGAGTTGGAGGATGCTATTCGCATGGTTGGAGCTGATCTCGGCAGTACTATTAAATCGATTCGCTGTACGCTAACCCAGCCCAAGGATTTTGAATGGGGGGTGTTTCAGGTTGAGGTCGAAATTGTAGATACTGAGTTGCTTGCTGGGCTTGCAAATAAGAACGTGTTATTTCAGCTTCCAAAGCTATCAGCTAGGTTTTTTAGAGAGTTGGATGAGCACGAGAATAAATATTTTGCCCCACCTGTTTCTATGGGTGCTGAATGGCAGGGCAGAATTGTGGATGGAAAATGGATGGGTATAGTTCAATCTAACGGGGTGCCCGAAGATCAGAATGAAACTACGCGATTGATGGTAAGAGATGCACTGATTAGGCAGGTGGCCAAAGCTTTACGTTTATACACAGCATTACCTTTACGTTGATTTTTGTAATGAAAATTTAGGGTGGGTATTTTTGAATTGAGTGCCGAGGCTAGGGAATTAAAAATATACAGGGATGGCTAATACCTTTGAAAATATGTCAATGTATTGTGCTTGCACAAACTCAAACTGAAGTAGGTAACTGTGATGACCTATAGGCCTCTTAATCATAACGAGCGCGTTGTTGTCAGTAGAGTAATCTATGAAGAGCGTGGCTTGTCAGGCGGGCTAGCTGAAAGCATGTTTATGGCTTACACGGGAAGGGCGCTCGCACTTGATGCACCTGAGTTCGATATTTTTCAAGAGTCGGAGATAGAACGCAAGGCGCGGCTTGCGGAAAAGCAACGTGAGAAGGTGATCGAACTAAACGCGGGCGCTGAACTGGAGCCTATGGAATTTCTCAGTAAACTGGAAGCCCTTTCAAAAAACGATAAGCCAAGTAAAGACCCACTCAATTGTTTTGAATGGTTCTATGGTGATGAAAACGCTTTGGATACTCGTCACAAGCGCTTGCGAGTTAAATTTTACAACTCTCCTAAATATCGCCAACAGGCACTGCGTCGTTACCTGGAAGATGGAATACTGGAGGAGTCCCAGCTTGCTAACACCGAGTTAGTTGGTCAGATCATTGGGGAATTTCACCGCAAGTATCCTGGTACCCGCCAAGGAATAATCAGTTATTACGAAACGCTATTCGGAGATCCAAGCGGTTTCAGCTATCAGTGTGCAAAGGAGCGCGAGGCATTTAACAACGACCCCCTGTTTCGTGCAGCGCTTTTAAAAAAACTACGCCTGGATGAAGGGTTATCAACCCATGATGTTCGAGAGTCATTAAAAAAATCTGCCCTCGAAACGGGTGTAGTGACACCAGAGCAAATTGCACAGTGGGAAGTAAACTCATAATTTGCAATGCTCAATAAAAAGCCCCTAATCATTAGAAAAGGGGCTTTTTTATTTGTCAGCATATTTACCTCAAACAATCAAAAGTATGAGCGAATAGAATTCATTGCAAACCCATGATCGTTTTCACGAAGCCAGTCTACTAACTGATTGTACTGATCAAGCACCATTGATTTGATGAAGGTGCGGTCGCTTTTCTTCTCGCTTACAACCACATCGCACAAACCGCTAGCACCATTGAAATTTACACACATTACATGACGACTGTTCACATCGAAAGTTTGCTTATTTGCGTTTACCATGATTAAGCTCCAGGCTTGGTTGATTAGGGAATCCCCCAAAAAGCCCTCCTGAAAGGCCTTTAGGAGGATTCCCTAATCGCCGAAAGCGAAATCAGGGAAAGCTCAAACTTACTTGCAAAATTTTTCTTTGGCCATGTTCATTCCAAAGATGTGGTCATGCTCTCTCAAGAATTCAACACGCTCGTTATATTCCTCAAGCTTTAGGCTTGTGGCTTTAAACGGATTCTCAGGTACGCGCGAATCAACAGACACAATGGAGATTGTTTCTCCAAACTCTGCTTCAACAGTGCGAAATTCAGAAAGATTGAATGTGGATTTCATGGGGTGCTCCAGGATTTAAATAAATAAATCGAAGGAGCTAAGGCCAGCCCGGGCGGGGAGGATTAGACTCCCCGATGGGTGGTAAGGATTAGGACAGACTTTCGTCTTGCTGCATTGCGGACCTGTGTGCAGCTAAATTAAGGGTCAGTGAAGATGTCACTGGGCATATAGCCCCATAAAGATAGTTTGTTCTTCGGTAGGGTGCAATATCTCAGCTGAATTTTTCAGACCAAAAGGGTGACGAATGGGTATCTGTTGCGTAATATCGAGTAATTGACATACAAATAACAGCAAGTAATCTCCCTCTCTTAAATGTAATAAAGCTCAAACATGGATGCTTATGAATATATTAAAGGTTTCCCTCCTCTCGCTTCTTCTCGCTATCCAAGCAGTATCCGCTGCAGACCAAATTGCAGGAAAAGTCGTCAAAGTAAGTGATGGTGATACGGTCTCTCTCCTTGTGAACGGCTCTGAAACCATCAATGTACGCCTCTCCGAAATAGATGCGCCCGAAACAAATCAACCTTGGGGCAACAAATCGAAACAAGCCCTCTCGTTGCTCATAGCCACCAAAAACGTAACAGTCAGCACCACTGGCAAAGACAGGTATGGCAGAACATTGGGTACCATTTACCTGCTGGAGGAAAATGTTAATAAGCTAATGGTTAAGAATGGTGATGCATGGGCATACACCAAATATGTTGCAGACCAAGAGTACTTTCTCCTCCAGGATCACGCTAAAACACAAAAAGCTGGATTGTGGTCAATGAGTGCAGATCAGATTATCCCGCCCTGGGATTGGCGGAAAAAATCAAAATAGAAAGAGGCTGGTAATGGTCCGATAAGTTCAAGGCGAACGGTTAACTCAGTACTGACTTGTAGCTAAAAAATAATTAAACAGGAAGTTTCCATGAAGATTGAATTAGATCTAGAGAATTGTTACGGCATAAATCAACTGACAAAAGAATTCGATTTGACGAAGTCGGATGATATTGGTGGGTTTTGTTCCTTATATGCGCCGAATGGTACTCTGAAAACATCATTGGCTAAAACATTCAAGGATATTGAATCAAATACAAAGACCACTGATGCTATTTTTGTTGATCGACAAACAAAAAGAGATATCAAAGTGGATGGTAAACCAATGATACAGGGTCAAGTACTGGTTATTGACTCCTACGATGAAAGCTACAGCTCTAAACAACTTTCGACTCTGCTGGTTAATGAATCTCTGAAGCGCAATTACGACGAGGTATTAAAAGAAGTTGATGATAAGAGGGCGTTGCTAATTAAGGAGCTTGCGAAGTCATCAGGTAAGCAAGCAAAGTCTGTTCCGGAGTTAATCTGTGATGCATTCAATCGACCTATAAAAGATTTACTTGAGCTTTTAACTGAGCTACTTCATAAGGAGGATCAGAATTTTAGTGGACTTAATGAATTTAAATATGGCGACCTGTTTAATCCAAAAGTCTTAGAGCTTGCTTCAACAGATAGCTTTGGGGTGGAGCTTGCTGAGTATGTTGATACATATGAGAAGCTTATTACTGAATCGACTGTTCTTTCAAAGATATTCAATCATCAAAAAGCTGGTGTGGTTTCGAAAAGCCTAGCAGAAACTGGCTTCTTTACTGCATCACATAGCGTCAACATATTAGTACATGGTATAAAAGAAGAAGTGGTATCAAAAGACCGATTAGATGAAATTTTGCAGGAAGAACAGGATAAGGTTTTCAAAAACCCAGAGCTAAAAGAAAAATTCAGTAAGGTAGACAAAAAGCTAACAACGAAGGAAACTCAAGCCTTTCGCGATCTTATAGCCGAGCATCAGGAACTTTTGCCAGAATATAAGAGCGTCCAGATATTCAAGCAAAAAGTTGTAATAGGTTATCTTCAATCGCATCGTTCTGCATGGGAGGATTTGGTTACAACCTATCTGTTAAATCAACAAAAAGTCAAAGATATTATCGATCAGGCAAGGCAGCAAGAGACAATTTGGAAAAACGTAACTGATACATTCAATGAGCGATTTACGGTTCCATTTGAATTGCATATTGATAATCAAGATGAAGTAATTCTTAACGATGCAGCACCTACTATTCAATTTAGCTTCAATGATGGACGGGGTGAATCGCAGCTAGTTAATCATGACGCATTAATTTCCACTTTAAGTCAAGGAGAAAAGCGCGCATTATATATTTTGAATATACTTTTCGAAATCGAAGTTAGAAGGAATGCCGGATTCCCCATCCTGATTGTAATCGATGATATAGCGGACTCATTTGATTATAAAAATAAGTATGCAATTGTCGAGTATCTGCGTGATATCGCGAAAATAAAACACTTTTATATTCTTTTGCTTACTCATAACTTTGATTTTCACAGGATTATCGGTAGTAGAATTATTGGTAGTAAAAACTCGACATCCCGAGCAAAGCGGTTACTGGCGTCAAAAACGTTGTCCAGCATTCAACTCAATCCCGAAAAGTATCAGAACGACGTGTTTAACGCATGGAAACGTGAGATGCATCAAAATGACTTGTATATGCTTGCTAGTATCCCATTTGCCCGCAATCTTGCTGAGTATTGTGGACATAAAGAATATTATGAAAAGCTGACCTCACTTCTGCATTTGAAGTCAGATAGTGTAAATATTACGGTTGGGGATTTGCAGGCAATTTATCGTGGCATCTTTGCAGATAAGGCAAATTTAACTCTTCCAGATTTAACACTAAGTGTAATTAATAAAGTTTTTCAGAAGTGCGATGATTTATCTCTTGCTGCTCATGAATCTCCAGATCTTGAGTGTAAAGTTATTGTTGCAATGGCGATCAGATTGAAGGCTGAAGGGTTCATGATTGCAAAAATCAGCGATCAAGCGTTCGTAGATGGCATTGACTCTAATCAAACTAGGGCGTTATTTGATAAATTCGTTGAAATGTTCCCTAGTGAAATAATGACGATTAGTTTGCTTGATCAGGTCAATCTCATGACGCCGGAAAATATACATTTAAACTCTTTTATGTACGAGCCAATTTTGGATATGTCGGCTCATAGGTTGTATGAATTATATAATGAGTTGAAGCAGATTCCGACCTGATGGTTCCCTTTTTAGCTTTGCTGTTATGCGATGTAATTAATCTGATTCAAATTTCAATGGAGCCAGATTGACTCAATTGAGCCCAAAGCGGGAGTCAGAGTTTTGTATTTAGTTGGCCGTATATTTTCGAATATATTTATGCATGTATCTTCGAGTTTATTCCTATACTTAATCATAACTTATTAATGGTTAGGTGTATTTTGGTCATATAAAGTTCTTAGAGAAATACTTGAGAGAGAAAAGTCTCCAAAATCCTAAAAATTTTTCCTTTAGCTCGGCATTAATATAAATCAACTCTCTAAAATATTTTAACTGGTTTCCCAATGAGAAGTAACAAGAGAAGTATTCTTGCCCCAGTCAGTCAAATTATTATTCCTGATGTTAAGTCATACTGGGCTACACATTTTTATAGCGTCTTGAAGTGCATTGATTCGCATATTAATTTGATGCACTCTCCTCGAAAATTTAATGAATTTCCAGCGTGGACGTTAAACCTTATGAGGGGTGGCCTACCAGTTAATTTTTTTGCACAAGTCGAAACTTATATTAATAACTGGGGCGTTCAGTATTTTCTTGCAAGTTTTTTCAATCAAAAACTTGGTGGACATATTATCGTTGAACTACTTGAAAGGCTGGAGGATTTATACGGAGTTTGTTTCAACAAAAATCTTGATGCATTTTCATTTTATGTTTCAGGTATTGATTCTTCACTAAGCTATAAATTGATTAACCGATTTACAGAGGTCTTTCCTTTTGAAGTAAAAAGCGAATTGGTTAATAATCTTGTCGCACGCTCAGACTTGTGTTTGATAGTTGAAAATACTTTTAATGGTTCATCTGTGGCTATATTTGGTGAGGTTGAGGGTGTTTATGGTAATAAATTGCGAACAGAGCGCTATTGGGGAAAAAAGAACGAGTTTTGTGTTTTTGGTATTGGTGTAGTGGAGGGAAATCAGAAGCTTGTATATTTTGAAGAATCTCATCACCATGGGATTGCTAGGGTACAGTTATTTTTTGAAAAATCCCATTTCATTATACGTGATTTTTTAAATGTATTAGGTTGTTTTCAGTGGTTTTTTTTAAGCGGGCCGCAAAGACAATATCCAAGTACAGATGAAGAGTTTAATTTTTTTTCGGAATTCGTCAGGAAAAACTGGAACACTCCAATAGAGCAAGTTTTCTTTTTTTTAGAGAGTTTCATAGATGGAGGAGAACTGGTTGGTTTTAATGATGGTCCAATTCAAATAATAACTGATCTTCAAGCTAGATAGACTAACAACTGGCTCAGGTCGTTATTTTTTATTAACAAATTCCATTTTTGAGGCAGATGTAAAAAAGAAGCGGCTGCATATCCCCGAATTGTTTAAGCGCTTTATTTCCAACGTTAACTGTATTGGTTGCTAAGATATTGCTTAATTCAGTCATCCCTAATGAGCTGGGCTGACCTATCCATATATACAAGGCCTTAGCCATTTAATTTAAAAAACTGTTTGCTATATAGGGAGTTTCTGCATGGGGTTCAAAGCAGAGCACAAGAGTTACAAAGGTTATGAAAGCAATGAATTTTATGTTTCAGATCTTCCGAATGGGTTTAGTTCGGCTTTACAAGGATTTCTCATTCGTCAATGCGAAGACGAGCGAGAACTGAAAGCTGTAATTAATGATATTGCGAGTAGAATCCCAACAGAACCAACAACAAACTGGGGATGGAGTTTTCTGTTAGAAGACCTCCCTTCTTATGTTGGTAGCTTATGTAAAAAGGATTTTCCAAAAATTATGGATTTTCTCGCCGATGCATGCTCCAAAAATAGCCTTTTATTCTCTGTCGATGATTTAAATGAATTCTTAGAGGATCTTGAGATTGGTTATATTCTAGAGTTTGATAATTGGTCAAAAAGCTCTTCCTGGGTTCTGAGGGATAATGTTGATTCTAGAGTTGAGGAGGTAGAAGACGCCGAGAAATACGTTAAGGGAATCTGTGAGCAAGCTCTTGATCATCTTAAACAAGCAAAGGAACACCTGCTAAATACTGAGAACGACAGAGACAGGAAAGATGCTGTTCGAGATTGTATGTCTGCAATGGAGTCAATGCTCAAAAACCTCTCTGGTGAAAAAGACATTAAGAGCGCCACCCAAAAACTGCGCACGGAAAAAAACTGGGGGATGGATGTGATAGTGAAAGATGGTCTGTCTATATGGGATAGAGTGCACGACCTGTATCCTGATATAAGGCACGGAAATCCGAAGAAATCCGACATTACTGATGAAGAAGCTCTTTATTGGTTGGAGCGTATTACCTGCTTCATTAGGTATATGTCTAGAGTTTATTCACGGTAGCGCATTACAAGGACTGCGTTAAAAATTCTGAGCAAATTACCTGGCCTGCCAATTGTCATGGCGGCTCCTAACTTCAGCTCTTGGCCGAGGCTGTGTGAAACCTCAAAAAACTGTTGAGCAACTAAATATTATTAGAAAAAGTTAGACTGTTTCGCGTTCCTATTCGAGTACTTTCTGATTCGTCATAGATGAAACCGATGGAATTCACGTAGCCGCTAGTTCTTATCTAATTTTAAAAATTAATATTTATTTTTCACGCATGGACCAGTAACAGCTCCACATCAAACCATTTGAGCGGTGTAATGCTGAGTTTTGAAAAAATAGTTGAGCAATTTGCGATTGATTGCCACAAGCGCCGCTCAACCACAATCTCAGCTCAAAGAAAGAGAACACTTTCCTTGTTTCGAGCATTATTCACGCGCGGATCAACCGGGCTCCAGTGAAGCTCCGCTGATTGTCCGCGCAAGTCCTGCAGGAGTTTTTTAACCTCCTCATCTGGATTCATCCATCGAGTGACCTGCTCTGCATTTAATGACAGAGGCATCCGATCATGAACCTCTGCAAATGATTCACTTGCCGCCTGGGTAATCATTGCGGTACTCCACACCTGGTTCTGCCAGCACTCCCACATCGCGGCAACTGCCAGCGTCTCTCCGGAGGCAGCCTGTACATAGAACGGCTGCTTTTGTTTGCCCTGCATTTTGAATTCCACAAAGCCAGACACCGGGATTATTGCGCGCTTGTGCCGCACCGGCCCCTGAAATGCGCGGCTGGTGAGAACTGTCTCGATCCTGGCATTAAACATGGCGAATTTCTGATTGGGCGGCTCTGGTGACCATGATGGATGCAGCCACCAGCGCATCGGCGAAATATTGAAACTACTGCCATCCCGATAAACCACCGGGGCAGCTTCTGTAGGTGCCAAGTTATTTATCTCAGGTAAGCCCACTCCATCCATCCCAAACTGCGCCAAAAGTAATTTGAGGGGATTTCCAGGAGTGACAAAGATACGACTACACATGGTTGCTCCAAAGAGTTCTAAGCATTCTGTTGACTCTCCTAGCCAGCCTGACGCTATACTGTATATAACAACAGTATAGCAGCGCTAGCCATGAACAAAGTATTTCCGATTGACCCGCCCACGCCACTCCCGATACCACTCTACCTCCACCGGGTGCGCGCAGGCTTTCCAAGCCCTGCAGACGATCATTTGGAGCGTAGGCTCGACCTTAATGAGCATGTGGTGAAACACCCATCGGCCACATACTACGTGCGCGCCCAGGGCGACTCTATGGAGCAGCACGGCATCCATGATGGCGACCTGTTGATCGTAGATCGTGCTTTGGAGGCAATCAATGGAGATGTGGTGATCGCGGTCGTTGATGGAAGCCTAGTTTGTAAGGTGTTGGATTTACGGCGGCGTCAGCTTTTGTCTGGGAATCCGCAGTTTCCACCTATATCGATCCTGGAAGATATGGACCTGGTCATCGAAGGTGTGGTCACACATTCATTGAGGTATCACCGGTGTTCGGTTTAATAGACTGCAATTCTTTTTATTGTAGCTGTGAGCAAATCTTTCGCCCGGATTTGCGAGGCAAGCCTGTGGTTGTGCTTTCAAATAACGACGGCTGCATTGTGGCTCGCTCCAAGGAAGCCAAGGCACTTGGGATTCCAGATCTCGAACCCTACTTCAAATTAGAACCGTTACTTAAAAAGCATGGTGTTCACGTGTTCTCATCAAACTACGCGCTCTATGGAGATATATCCGCGCGTGTAGTGGATACCATCCGACAATTTGCGAGCGATGTAGAAGTCTACAGCTGCGATGAATCCTTCGTGCGGCCAATTGATGTGTTATTTGGTAATTACCAGGAATACGGCCAACAAATAAAAAAGGCTATTTGGAAACAGGTGAGAATTCCTGTGGGCGTCGGCATTGCTCAAACGAAAACACTCGCCAAGCTCGCCAATAAAGCAGCCAAGAAAATTCCAAAACTTAATCATGTGTGCGTGCTGGAACGTGAAGATCAGCGCGAATGGTTATTGCAAAAGGCGGCGACCAAAGACGTGTGGGGCGTTGGATCACGAACCTCAAAACGGCTAGCAGATATGGGGATTCACACCGCATGGGATTTGGCGAACGCCAATACAAAGCACTTGCGAACACAGTTCAATGTAACACTGGAGCGTACAGTTGAAGAATTAAATGGAGTAAGCTGCCTGGAACTAGAAGAGCAACCATCACCCAAAAAACAAATTTACTGCACACGATCTTTCGGTGAAAAACAGTCGGAGTTAGAGCCGATCAAACAAGCAGTCGCACTCTATGCAAGCCGCGCTGGTGAGAAGCTGAGGAAGCAGAATTGTTTGGCTACTAATATGTTGGTGTTTTTGCAAACATCGCCATTTGGTGAAAATCATTATTCTAAAAGTGCAACCATTAAACTGCCTTATCCAACAGACGATACTCGCGTTTTAATTGCCTATGCTACATTTGCGATTTCGCAGCTATTCAGAAAAGGCTATCAATTCCAAAAAGCCGGTGTTGGACTGATCGACATTACCGATAAGAGCAATATTCAAGTTGATTTATTTACACCAGTACAATCGGTGAGATCGGATAAATTAATGTCACTGATTGACCAGGTTAACTCAAGTTTTGGACGGGGTACGCTGTTCTGTGCGGCCGAAGGAACGAAAAAAAAGTGGAGCATGAAACAAGCGAAGCGTTCGCCAATGTTTACAGGGAGCTGGTGCGACCTTCCATTGGCTGCATGCACCTAACGCTGAATTTTCGCCACTTCGCTTTTCGGCCAAGAGCTGAAGGAGGCGATGAAATAAAAATTTTTTTAAGACAGGATGGTATTGTCACTTCAGAGGAGATAGATTTTGTGAAAAAATTTATCGCAATCGAAATTCAAGAATATTTGCATGCATGCTCAAAAAGTTTAATAGCTCAGCATTTTCTATTGTAAAAGCCTCATTCCAATCTAACCCCAATGTAATCGTGCCTTCTTGAATGTCTTTATAACTTCTATAAGTTTTACCGTGCAACTTACGGAAAAAAGCCTCCGTGAATGCATCCAGTTCGACATGTGGCTGCAAGCGGAAAAACTTGTAACGCTCATTATAAAGATTTATAAAATGCTCCCTTATGACTTTATATGTTTGCTCTCTAAATTTTATGATTGTTATCTTATTCTCAATAACGTAGCTTTGAAGAATAAATAAAAAATTAAGCTTAAAATAACAAAGATATAAGCTATCTCTATCAAATATTCGGTTTTTAAACTGACACAGAAAGGTGGGGTTTTTTAACCCCTGATGATCGACCATAAAACCAGGTTGAGGATTGGTCAACGTTGAATCCAAGAGGTAGCCATTAATGAAAAAGTTAGGTGATAAATTATAACCTTCTGTAAGTTCATCTCGATAGGTCAGTTGCTCTTGTTCACCGAAAGGATCTACATTGAATTGAATTACATTTTTAGCATATGTAAATTGCTTGTATTTTGAATGTTTAGAAAAACTAGTGCTATCTTTGTAGTATTTAGAGTCTCCTATGTAGTAAATATCGTCACCATCAAATAAGCTATTGTATTGATAAATGTGATCTACTATTTTTCCGTCTCTTTGGTTTTTCAAGTCACTAATAACTGCTTGGTCGGAGAGCAATAAATCAATCATGTCTTCAAATATAAAGTTATATCCTTTTATTAAAAGCTTATCCTCGCTAAAGGATTTTTTCCTTTCGAATGATTGAATGTCAAAATATGCAGTTAGCAGCTTAGAGAGCCTTATGAATCTATCATCAAAATTCTGACCTTTAGTTTTCTTCAATAATTTTCTGCATCTATTTGAAAATGAATTGAAATTTTTATGAGAAATTAGCTCTAACCTATGATCAATTGTAAATTTCTTTCCATATTGTTTTGATAGATAACTAAGTAGAGAAAAATATACAATAAGAATTTTATTGGAATAGTCGGCATCCTCTTCCTGATTAATTGGATATGCGTAAATCACAGTTTGGTTAGATATATAGGGGCTGGTACAGCGAATCGTTTTCCCCCAATCCACGTTGGCACATTTTTTTTCATTGGCCTCTCGAAAGCTAAAGGCAAGCATATCTTCATGTTGCTTATAGAAAGATTCGAGCGCTATTACGGTTTCTAGCTCAGTTGTTCCCATGGATGACCTTTTGAGCTTAATATCAAATATTCGCCCCTCCATAGATAATTGTGTTTCGGGTTTTCTTTTAATAAATTTAATGAGCGACAGATATAATAAATACGCAATTTTGGATAAAAACGGAATTTGTATACCTTTAATGTGCGTCTTCCCTACATGCAATCCTGTCTTGGCTAAATATTCATAGATGTCTTTGTCATTGTTAACTAACTGAGTACCTATTTTAGGCAAAAAAAATACAGGAGCATGTATGTGATCTGAGTAATAGCCCACATACTCGGTGATATATTCACCAGTTACATTCAGCTCATTGAAATAATCAATTACTCGATTGTCAATGCATGCCTTACTATACTTTTCACCTTCAAAATATACTTTCATATCAATTAATCTTGGCTATTTTATTTGCTTCTAGTAGCTTTTGAAGGGTAATTTCATTTATACCGGCTTCTTGGTATAGGTCTGAGTATAAAATTGGCTTCAATTCATCATTTTCACTTATTACGAATATATTGTTTTCTATATCATATCCATACTCTTCCTTAAAAATATCATTCCATAGATAAAACATGACTTTATTCACCAGAGTATCCACATCAATCCTCTGATCTAGCGGCTTAACAAAATAATTTCCAATTTTTTTGTCCTCACTTTCTGTAACTAACGATATCTTTTTATTTGCCTTCTGAACAAAATCAAACCAATCATATCGTTCATTATTTACCTGAATTGTTACTGTCCCCATCGGAGTAATAATTGGTGTGTATGACCAATTCCAGCGACGCTTAAAGGCACTATCCATAGGAAATAATGATTGGTCAGAGGTATTCATTGTGGCAATTATTGATAAATTATTTGGTAAAGCTAGAACGGAAAACAATTCATCTTCGTGTAACGAAACGTTATTTTTGTGTAAGACTAGTTCTCTAATTGAGCTTTTGTATTCCGCATTATTTAAGTTTTTTCGAAGATATTCAGAAACATCTGAATCTGCATTTATTACATAATCAGAAAACCCTTGATCATCACGATCTAACAATTGAAATATGTCACCAAATATCTTTGCGCAGTTTCCACGGTTAATTTCTTCTATTAACAAATAATGCTTATTTGCCAGATCCTTCCATGCTTTTACATAAATGCGGAGAAAGTGTTGTGCTTGATAAGTGTATTGAACTACTTGCTCGCCGGCATTGTTTTCTATGGATATTGGTTTGTAATATCCAACAAAGCTGGAATAGTCAGTAGCGGGATGAAATGTTACGACCTCGAATACTGAACCTCTAATTATTTTCTTGGCTTGCGTGCTTTTTCCTGTGCCAGGAGCACCGTAAAATATTCTATTCTCGCCTTTAATGGCATAATTTTGTCTAATATTAAACAAATCATACTCATCAAAAAAGAGCTTTAGTCGATCACCGGTACAGACTCCTACAAGATCAGTGACATTTTGCGATTCAATTAGAGCGGTTGCCTCTCCAATTGGAGCAAAAGCGCATTCCATAGCCAAACAAAATTTTTGCCTACCTGATGCTCGTGAAGCTGAGTTTTGTAACCACACTTCAATTTTATCTAATCTGGAGAGAATATTGTTATTAGTTCTATATGCATCCCTCAGCTGATCGATTGTTCCATTGGCTTGGAATTGCAACGAGTTTCTTTTGATTACGTCCCACGGCTTAAATCCGGTTAGCTCGTTACAGAGCAGCCCCATTAAATATAATGATTCTGGATTTAATATGAATGATATTGGTGAGCCTGACTCCCGTATTTCCGACCAAAACGTGAGCATATCTAGATATGCCTGTATAGATAGTGTTCTGGCCTCCAAAACAAGCAGCAACATTCGCGAAAAATCATCGTTCTCATTGGAATTGTCGATGCCTGCCTGCCTCCATTTATTCAGCACATTTCGACCTAATATACTCAATACATGAGCACCTTGATGCTCCTCAATAAGAAAAGCTCCTTTTAAATCGGTATAGGCTTGATTTCCATTACCCCCTCTATTTATTAACCTTCCTTGTTCTACATCTGAAAGCCAAGCGGAAATACCCTTTGCATCTCTCATGGATGTTTGAAACGGATCTAATTTTTGTCCTTTATCGAATCTTGCATTTGGATTAGCAACAGGGTCTGCTACTAACGCCATAATCCAGTCCGCGAGAGCCTTGCCGCTTAACAATGTATTCCAAAACATCATTTTTTTACTCCTGAGAACAAAAACTCTTTTATAAACTTAGCCTTGTGGCCGCCGTAACTCTGATAATTAAGTCTATCAAATGGAATGAGATCGCATGTGCCAGCTATAAATAATTCACTATTGAAAAACTTTAGTAGCACTTCTTTTCCCTCAACATCCGTACCATCCGCAGTGTTATTCCAATGATTTCGCCCATCAAAATAGCTCATTAATACGTTTTTTGTGTCACAGTTTTTTACCAAATTATATAACGATTTAATAAATTCATTTTTTTTAGAAAAAGATGAATTAAAATCGTTTGTCATGTTTTGACCTCTTACAAACTGCACATTATCGAAATAGATCTTCAAATCATCCATATCAATGTATTCACATAAAACATTCGGTAAAAAATAATAACTTGTATATTGCCTGAAGTTGTATGGCGGATCTAAGTATAGTAGATCTTGGCTTGGAATTTTTGATACAAATTCTATCGAGTCTTCGCAGCGTCCAATTATATGCTTTTTCTTTTTTGAAATTATTCCATCAAAATTTGGAGGGTATAGCATCAACGGAATATGAGCCCGCGAGTCATATTTATCTCTTGGAAAATCATGATACGTACCTTGAGTGTTGCTGACTTTTTCTAAAGCATCAATAACACTGCAAACCAATGTATACTTAAAGTAACCATCTTCAAGCACGCCGTCTTTATTCCATTTTCGTATCTGATTCATTACCAAATCGAGCCTACGTCCATTGGATGGAGTGAAAAATTTACGGCGTCCTATTGTCCCTCTCTGACTCTCAAAGTGAGAATTTTTACCTTCTTCAGTATAGGTATCAAAAAAATAACTATTTCCTTTTGGTTTGCCATCCATTAAATTATTTAAATACAAATACACAGTAAGCAGTTTCTGAAAGCGGTGTGAGTTTTTTTTGTTTCTTAGAAAACTGTAATCCTCTGCGCCAGAAATCCCTCTATCCAAAATCAGTTGAGCTTGATTTATATGCTTATCAACATTGTCTATATTAAATGATGCAAGCTCTATTTCTGGCAAGCTGCATTGCTCAATTAAATGCTTTCCATAAAAATGAGAAAATAAATTTATATCATTTGTTGAAACTTCATACCCTTCCTTTTTCAGTTCAAAACTTACTGCCAATGAGCCAGAAAATGCATCGCATACTCTGCCACCATTTGGGAGCTTTTCTTTGACCTGACTGATGATGGGCTCAAGAATGGACTTTTTATTTCCTATGTATCTATTTAGCATTCAATAAAACCTACTTCTTGCAAACTATTTGAATTTCTTTATCTTCTTTTTTGTTAACTACGGAGGCAATATTATTGAATTGACGATATGTGTGCGCAAATTCAATGAGATGTACATTTTTTCCATAGAATTTCCGAGAAAGATCAAGAAGCTTATCTAGTGAGATCATTCTCTCATTGCCTGTGGCTGAGTTTTTCGATAACGAATAACTTAGTATTAATGATGAATCATATTTTTTTGATAATAAAAAAATATCTTCAAATGCTTCATGGGCTGTTTTTTTTGAGCAAAACTTGGATTTAAATCTATCTACAGGATAAATTCCCCTAGTGACCTTTCCATTCACTAATTGAAGTTCGGGAAATTTGTCTTCAGATAGCACCTCCGGAATATGGTAAAAGCGAGAGTATTGCTGAGCCGTATAAGGCGGATCTGCATATATCAAGTCAATTTTTTCAAGCTTTCTATTTTTAACTAATGATTCCAAATTTTCATTCGTTGCATATGAGTCATTGTTTTTTGATTCTGACTTTATTTTTACAAGCTCTTTAACTTTAATTTTAAATGTTTCCAAAACATCATAAGATCTATCTTGAATTATTCTTTTGGATATGAAAGGTAGATTTTTTTCTGTCTTTATTAAATGAGGCTGCGCAAAATGTTTTCCAGCTGAAAAAACTGACTGAGAGATGGTCGAAAAAAGAGCTGTCATTAATAATGAATACTCATAAAGTGTTATATTTTTTTTGCGAATAAGATCAAATATTTTTGACCGTATTAAATCAATATGCTTGGCCTGATTAAATCCAAAATAAGTACCTGAATAGAGGAGCACTGCCGTGTTCTTCCACTTTTCGGTTTCGTTTAATGATGCTATAAGGTTTAATCTTTTTTTATCCCAATCCATTAATGTTTCGATATTTTGCTTAATTAGGACAGTGGGATCTTTCTTATTGATTGCATTTTTTTCTGCCGATATTTTTTTCTCGATTCCATGAAGTTCGCTATCTGAATTTACAAATCTAGATAACAGTTTTTCAACATTCGAAAGCTGATGATTAGAAATTAAGGCATGCGTAATTAGGAACGAAAAACGTAACGCATCATTACCGATGACCTTCAATCCTTTAGCATGCAAAGTTTGTGAAACGACTGAAGAGCCGGAAAACAGATCCAAGCAAGTTCCATTGGAGCCCAGCAAATAATCGGTGGCCTCTATAATGGCTGGTAACGTTCTTATTTTTGCCCCCAAATACTGGACTGGCCTGTAAATTGATAGGCCATCGATGTCTTTAAGGGTCAACGTCCGGCTCCTCCCGAATTTTTGTTCTTAATTACCCAATCATTTAGCTCAGAAGGTTTCACTCTCCACACCTTTCCTAACTTATATGCAGGTAATTCACCGTTTGTAACCCATCGATATACGGTCCGTTCATTTACGTTTAAACATTCCGCAACTTCTTTTAACGTTATCATTGTTTCTTCGTTTTCGGCGATCATATAGATAGTAACCAATGGATATTGACGATCTTTAATGTACTTTAATGTACATTAAACATGTGCGAATTACGAGCTTTACCCAAGAATCGTCTTATAAAAATTCCAAAATATGACACTGACTTTTTTCAGCAGGAGTGTTTTTTACTCAAAGTTAAGGAAGCTATGTGCTGTTGTGAGTAAATTTTCGATACTCGATAACCTTAAAGAGGATTGCCCCGCTTGGTGACTAAGTTGCTTAAGGTGTTCAATCGAATGCGATCTTAATATCTCAAGGTGATGCGGCCTTCTAATTACTTTCTGAGAGTTCACTATTCCTAACATCTAACTAGTCGGGATTGTAAATTTTTGACAGAAATAAATGCCGCTCTTTCTTAGTATTCATGCTGGCTTGGTAGCCAGTCGATGGAAACAAAGCAAAAAATACATACACTCAAAAATTACCAAACTGCACTGTATCATTGAAAATCTATAGTCGATAACTCCAAACGAGTCCGATTGGAACGATACTGGACTGCTTTTCTTGACGGTTATATCTGGTCATTCGCGCGAAAAGCTAATTCAAGCAATAATTCACAGTTGTTTCGGGTAGAAAAAACCCTCCGAAGAGGGCTTAATTTTAAACAATTACGCAGCTATCAAATCCCTGGCCATCGCCATTTCAATACTGTCCCCGCGCTGATTGAGTGAATCCAAGCCTGACTCCGGAATATCTCCAGAGGTAGATTGGCTTACCGCAATCTTCTCAGCCATCAGCGCTAAACAACGGCTTTGGGCTGATTGGGCATAACCCAAGAATACGACCTCTACTCCCTGTTGCTGACCAATTCGCCAGGAGCGGCGAGCGGCTTGCATTAGGGTGTAGACGTTGTAACCCGTTTGCATAAAGACGATGGACGGGAACTCCAGCAGATCCAGACCGGTTTTCACCAGCTCGGGGTTGCAGATGAGTACCTCTAAAGCCCCCGATGCAAAAGCAATCGGGGGCAAAAGAATTAACGCGTTCTAACAAAAAACAGAATTGAATTTACACCAGTCGCCTTGAGAGTCATTTCATGACCAATCAATGCTCCCTCCAATTCTGCACGACTACAAATTGGCTGGCTTCCAAAATACACTGCACCACTGATAGCAGCGCTTTCCAGATCATCGTAGCTGTCAGTAAAAATACAGGCAACTTGGCCGCTACAACTTTCTAAAGGGTCTATTGAATAAATTAAATCCCAATCAGCTGTAACAAATTGCTCGGTATGAAAACCCCGGAGGCAACGGAACACAGGGAGATCATTAGTTGAAAATTCACTCTCAGTGGTCACTTCAGAAGACAGAGGCAATAACTCTTCTGCAGATTCATCCTCCTCACCGATAACGACTAGCGGAAAGTGCAAGACCTTCCATGAGTAGAGCATGGAAAGCTCGCTTGCATATTCTTCGGCGAGAGCATTAGATGAAAAGTCACCAACACACTCGATGCCGCCTCCAACACAATGCAAATACACGCTGTATAGCTCAGGGTTCTCATCGTCAACTTCGTAATGTGTCCCATCAGGATCATCTGCGTCGTTGATGTTGCGAACTCCATGAACTTCAATAGCATCATAATTGGAAGGGTTGACCGCAATTATTGAATCAGCATACTTACTATTTACTTCAGAAGACTCGGGCAATAACTCATCTGCCAGGTCAATATCCTCATCCTCATCCTCATCCTCATCCTCATCCTCATCCTCATCCTCATCCTCATCCTCCTCCGGAAATAGATCATCTGCATGAAATCGAAGTACATCCCAATTAATGCCAACCTCAGCATTGTGACAACGATCAGCAGCTTGTAAAACTGCACCGGCTTGTTCATCCGTTAAGTCGGGCCTGATAGATTGAATATCTTCCACACACCACTCAACCGCGATGGAAGTAATGCTTTCAGGTTGTTTTACTATGGCCTTTCCACCGGGATAAAACAAACGTCCCAAAGCCATCAGCTGACCATCCGTGATCTCATCCATGCAATCCTGGATTTCATAAAAATCCTCTGGTTCGCATGCTTCACGCGCGCAATCTTCAAGAAAGCTACGGTTATATTGATTTAGTGTATTAGTCAACGAATTACGAAATGCAATCCAGTTACGCACCAGTAAAGCATTGACCTCTTCACCAAAATAAACACTACTGCAGGGCTTCATATCCCATTGCTCAATCCAATCCAACATTGCTCCGAAATCGGAAGCCAAGGCTTCTTTACCGGCAATCAGGTCATATTGAGCACGAATTGTGTGAGTCATAAAATTCTCCCGAGAAAATAAGAAAGCCCGGAAGAATCCACTCCCGGTGGGAAGTAAATTCCCACCGGGCGGATTAGTAAAAATTGAAATTTAACGATGAATATGGTTACTGATTTTGCTTAAGTCCAAATCAAATCCAGAACCATCATTGTGATACTTCAATACAAAAGCATCGATAAAAAATTCAAAATACTCATAGGTGGCAAAATCTGCACACCAAACCCAGTCTTGATCGCCATTGCTTGGACGCATGTAAACACCAAACAAGTTTGGCGTTAAGGCTGGGTCAGGTGATGTCGTTTCAACCACATCACCCGTATTTTGATTAATAAAGCACGCACGAACCTCGATCTGCACACGATCACTCATACTTCACCTCAATCGATGGCACAAAGAATTCGATTAACCTCAGGATGCTCACTCACAAAAGTACGCAGCAGGTGATACAACTCGATGAGATAGTCTGTTTTATGCTGGTTAGCCAATTGGCCAATAGCAAACATGTTTACTACCAGGCTTGCTGCATCCGCCGTCATCTCGCCTTCAAAACCATTGCTGGCTATGGACAAATAGAACCGGGCATTTGAATTCAGCGACATGTAAAAACCACCATTGCTCAAATCAAAAAATTCCCAGTATCCGCCTTTGTAGTTATCTGAAAATACTTCCAAATAACGATACACAAGTGACTCGAACACTAGGAACATACCAGGAAAGCGCTTTGGCAGTGTGGCCGCCCGCAAATGACCTGGAACAACGGTAGCGACTATTTTTGATTGTGAAGCAGTAGCTGTACTCATGATGATTCTCCTTGGATAAAAAAAATGAAAACCCATTGGAAAATCATCACGCCCGAAGCGGGAATGAATAATTCCCGCTGGGGTAAGAGTGGCGTAAGCCTTGATTGAAATTACAACAAACCACGTTCTGCAAATGAGGTGGATTCGGTACCTGATACAACGAAGTGATCCAACACACGAACATCTACAAGCTCTAAAGCAGTTTGCAACCGTTGTGTAATTCGTTGATCAGCTTGGCTTGGCTCCACAACACCACTTGGGTGATTGTGTGCAAGCAAAACGGCGGCAGCGTTATATTTGAGAGCTGCCTTAAGCACCTCTCTTGGATAAACACTGGCTCCGTCGATCGTACCCATAAACAGATCTTCAGCAGCAATTAAACGATTTTGATTGTCCAGAAATATTACGCAGAATATTTCGCGCTCTGCTCTGCCCAATCTCATCATTAAATACTGCCTGACTAGGTCAGGGCTGGTTAACAATGTATCGCGCTGCTCCATCATGGATTCCATAATGTGTTTTGCTGCATTGATGACTTCATCGGCTGTCGAGTAATTAAATGCTTGTTGGTTACCCATCGTCTTTCTCCACAAAAAAAGCCCGTGAAGAAAATTGACTCCCGCTGGGAATGAATTTTCCCAACGGGCTGTTTGACTGAAAGGGATTAAACCCTGATTGAAGGTAAGTGCCACCTTGCGGTGAGATCATCATAGATACGAATGTATCGCTGCACTTATGGATGATCGTTATTAAGGTCAGCGTGTGACGCTGGACTTAAAACGAAAAACGATGAACTAGTTGTCTGTATAACAAAAAGCTAGTGCATCATTTCTCAAGAAATATGCGCGTCCATGCGCAGTGCTTTGTTTGTTTTGACGGGTCGGATCTCAACAAACCATTAATCGCGCACAGTCAATTCTGCACAACGATGCCGCCTATTTTGATGCGGGCGGGCGCACTTTTGAGGGATTGTGAGCAATGCTCTGATAGGGCGCCACAGTAAGAAAATTTACTTGGCTATGGCGCTGTGTCAAAGCACTGCGTCCTGATAAAGAGTGACCCTAATACCGACGCCGAAGCATCAATAGTAAGGTCACTGTTTTGATGGAGTGTTTCGCATCTCACTGCGAAAGGCATTCTGGGGGCAGATAGAATCATGTTGAGGACGCCAGCAAGACGTACATGATTCAACCCAGCTTGAAGATACGAGGAGGCGTTAGCCTACGGACGTTTAACCTCGATTGGTCCGCCAAACCCCGAAGGGCTAAGGGGCGCGGAGGCAGCCGCGTCTGGAGTTCGTAAATCATATCACAGTCATCCTGGTATTTTCGAATGGCTCTGATATGACGCCTTCAGAGATGGTTTACACCATCCCTAAAAGCATCAGAAACACTGATAGTACACTCTTACCTTGCGACTGCTGCCTTACTGCTGGCGTTGGTTGCTTGGTTGCTGACTGTCTTGATGGTGCCGACCTGGGAGGCCGACTGGTTGACTCGGGGGATTGCTTTGCTGCTTTGGGGCAGTTGGCATCCTCCAAACATTATCGTTACTGGAAAATGTATATCCTGCATCATTCAAAGCTTGGCGCTTCTCATTGATAGCTGGATCGCTATTTTCCACTTTAATGGTAGCCAGGTACCACGCTATCTTTTCGCCATTCCAACGATACCCGGAGTCTTTCAAACGTTGCTTGGTTACTTCAAAGTTAGCTTCGTTTTTATCCAGGGTAACCATCAACGGCAAATCAAAAAGTGAAGGACTATTTTGTGGCTGGTGATTCGTTGCAGATTGATTTGCATTCACACCAAAGTCAGTGGTCGTTTCTTTCTTCAGGTCAATCGTAATGTCACCGACCTTTAACGCAATGAGTGAAATAAGTTTGGCCTGCCAATTAACGCCCAACTGACCTGCACGGCTACTGTTATTTCCGTAGATAAAAGGTTCTACTTCAAGATCAGAGATTCGTGCAGTAACAAAAACCCGAGAGCCTTCCATATTCAATTGGTTGGCATGAGGTTTCAATATCTCGACAACTTTGGGGTTGGCGATGGATATGCTGATATAGGTTTTCCGAGGGTTTTCTGGATTACCTTCTAATTTGCAGAAGGTGGTTGTCCAGAATGGTTTAAATGTTTGACCGGGAGAAGGTTTAACTTCTTTCAGGCCATTCAGGTAACCGCATGCTTCGGTGTGAGCATTGAACCAACGGATTTTTTGATCGGCAATATTATTTGAGTGTGACATGGTATTTCTCCTAGCTAGGGATGAAAAAAGAAAACCCCAGTGAGAAAAACACCACGCCCAATGGGAGTGTGTTTCCCAGTGGGGTGAGTATAGGATCAGGCTTTCGCCGCGCTATCGTAGGAGTAAACTCCGCAGATCCAGTGGATAGCTTTTTAAGGGCAGCTTAGGCTGTACTTAAATCTTTATTCCGCAGCCTTCTCGATGAAAAGGCTCTGGAATAAAACCCACTCATTGAGTGGGTAAAGTTTGAGATGGCCAAGGTTTTACTTCGATAGCATGACCAGGAAACTCTGCAAGATAGTCTTCGGGTGTTGCGTGTAATACCTCGGTTATTGACTCTTCTCTTTTCGCCCAAAAGCAAATTGAAATTGCCCCATCTGCAAGTTTGTCTACACGAGTGATATTACCGACGTAGTGATCTGGAAATGGCGTCATATCAGTTTACTCAAGGGTGAATTACATCTTTCAGTTTTGCGATCACAGAGTTCAGTAATTGCAATTCGTCTTGGTTCAAAACGTCCACGCCACGATCGTAAGCCTTTAAAACGGCTGCAGACTCATCACGAGTCACATCAATTGAGCACTTCATATCTCTGGTGAGATCCTGATAGTAATCAAGCCCCTTGGGGGAAAATAAATTGGCAATATGACTTGTCATAATTTCATCTCCACTAAGGATGAAGTCTTTGTGTCCAGGTTTGATTTTTTAAGGCATACCATGCTTCTGATTCGGCATGCCAATATTCTACGGACTCCCGCGAATATGGGCCTTCATCGGTCGATGTTCCGATATAAAATCCGGCACGCGACTTGAGAACTTCCAGCGGAAGCAACGGACCACAAGATTGTGCGGCCAAAGAACCAAAAGGTGAGTTTTGTGACATGAGTTAGGTCTCCTGGAAAAAAGGGAAACCTACCCAGAGGATAAGTTATCCCCGTGGGTCGTTGATGTAGGCGTAAAAGCCTTATTGAATGTAGGCACCGTCTTTCGACGTAACCACTCTGTGTGCCTTTGGTGGTTGATATAGATCCAGCTAAAGCTGAAGTCCAATTAAGTTTACTTGAACAGGTCAAGAATTCAACGGAATTGCTTAAAATATCTGAACGAATTCCTAATACCCATAAAGTTCTTCACGCGCACGATCGAGAGCTTCTCTTGCTTCTGCTGCCAAAGCTTCTTCATTATCGATCTCGTGATAGGCTTTAAAATACGTAATGAAGCGGAAAGCATCTTCTGTCTGTAATGGTTTCGAAAAGATGTACGCATTCTGCAGCGCGCTATCCATCCAAGCCTCATAAATCAATCCGTTCTGCGCAGAATTCTCGCATAGCTGGCGCAATTCCTCTAAAGATACAAACGCAGACTTTTGCCCGAGCATTAATGCCAGATAGGGTGATAGCTTTCCGTCGATACGAACCAAATCGGAATCTTTGGGTTGAATGCCCAAGATGGAAAATTCCATCGATGACCGCATCCAGGATTGAAGGTTGCTTAGGAAAAGTTTGTCCTCTTCAGTTAGGAGGCTAGCTTGCATTTTTTCAGCCATGGGAAATCCCCATTCTTTGATCCTGACCCATAGCTCGATGTAGCTTCGCACTCTGTCCTGCTTTATAACCCGCGTAGGCCGCCGATCGATCTTTGTTAGTAACTTTCTTTGGCTCTAACTTATAGGTACTAATTTCCGAAAGGTTCTTTTGAAAGTAAGCTTCAATTAATGCGGTCGTTTCAGGGTCAACTTGCGCGAACCTGGCAACAGTTGAATACACCGCGCTAACCCAGTTCTCCGCAAATATTTCACCCCTGCGTCTCTTGGTCGCGAGCTTGCAGCGCGATAAGGTGGCTACATATCCGGTTCGTGCAAATTTCAATTGGGTTTGTAAAACGGTGAACGCATATTCACAAAACTCTGATGCATTGCCAGTGCCAATAAAAACAACCTGGGAGCCATGAACGGATGAACGAGTAATAAGACTACAAGAGAACGCTTTGGCACATGCCTGCGCTAGCGACAGTAACCAAACAGGAGGGCGCTTACCTGCGTAGCTACTTGTTGTATTAACTTCGGATGCCTGCACGTCAAGCATTTCCAGCTTATGTGCCTCCATAAGCTTCCTGGCCTGGCGCCATGCTGTTTCTGCTTCATGTGGATTAGATGATCCAGCTAACGCAAGGCACTTCTTAATTTTTTCTAAAATTTTAGAATTCGTTGTCATTGCGTTTACTCCAGGGCGTCCAGGTCGCAAACGTTCCCAATTGCTGGATGGCTAATAATTACCTCTATCAACTCGTCCTGGTCAGAGTCCAGTGCACTCTCTATCAGTTCCAGTCGGTGGATCTCGTGATCTACAGACATAGCGGTTATAGCCCAAGGTTTCCCGTCTGGTTCAGTGAACAAAGATTGCAGTCTATTATTCTCCTCCAAAAAATCTTCTGGACTATTGATGGTGTAAACGACTGTTAGGTATTGTGGTTTCGGTTGTTGTGAGGTCATTTCAATTACCGGAATTTAATAAAAAATGGGATTTTTTAGGGCATATAGAATTTTTTTGATATTCATAGTTGATCGCTTTTACGTTTTTGAAATATCCGATAGACACTCAAAGTGACGATGGTTGCCAAACCCAAACAAAACATCCAAACCATAAAACGCTCGATAAAAGATGACGTTTTAAGCGGTGCTGGGTTTGCTTTTGTCTCAGGCGATTTAGCCTGCAATGAATTATCACCAGTTGCTTGCCTTGCTAAATCGACCACTAAAATTTGATCCACTTCATCTCGAAAATCAGATAGTTGTTGGCGTGTTGGATTCGGAGTGTCTTTCAGGAAAACAACGAGCTTGCTCTTGACCTCTTCTGATGAAGAGTTATTAACCTGAGAAATTATATTTGTCATATCTTCACTAGAGGCGGGGCTCTTAAACCATATGGTCGAGGCGATGACGAGAATGCAGACTAGGATGAATATGTGAGGAAAATTCATTTTTATATCTCCTGATGTAAATGACTCATGTCAACGAAATTTGGGTTAAAAAAAGCCACCCCGAAAGGTGGCAAAGACTGATCACGCTAGCGATCAATTAAAAAAATCCACTCATCGCGGCCGCAGTTTTGGAGTAAATCGGTGATGCAGCTTCTTCCAATTTCAAGTTAGCCTTATTTGCTGTGGTGACGATGCGCGTGCGGTACTCTTTCATATTGCTGGTTTCGTCTACCTGTTGGTTGGTGTAACCATCGTCTGAAACCTTGGTGGAAATATCAGTGGCCCGTTTAACTATCACACCACTTTTCGTACGCTCTTTGATTTGCACATCACACACCAACATGTAGGTCACATCTTTAACCAGGGCACCACTGATCATGTCAACACCAGCACCTACCACACCACCGGCGACAGCACCTTGCCAGTCACCCTTGGCAGCACCACCAATCGCGGCACCGGCGAGGATGCCACCACCTTCATACCCACGATTGAGCGCTTGTGCTGAGGCGCTAGGGGAAGCCTTCTCCAGGTTCAGTACAAATGCGGACAAGATAAACTGTGCCTGCTCTGGGTCATCGATAATCCTGTAGTTATTGTCGTTTGTTGCAAAGCTATCTTTAAGCAGTTTTTTGAAAATGGCACGATCAAATTCCTGCACACCACTTTTCACATCCACATAAATAGTTCGTTTCGCAGGAGCTACGGGTTCAATAAAAATGGCTGTGCTTGTTTTGGTTTGCACATCCAGTTCCTTTTTTGTTAAGGCTGTATTGGTGGCAGCACAACCGGTCAAAAGGGTAAGGGCAGCAGCTGAACCAATTGAGATAATATTTTTAAACAATGGGGCCATAATCAACTCCGTCGATGTATTAGGGTAAGGGTGAAATAGTTAATTTAATCAGATGACTTACAAGCGCTTTTTACTGGAGCGCTCTTGTTGTTTTCTCTCATGGATCTCTTCTCGATCGACCTCTATGTCTTTTGGTGCATCGATGCCAATTCGTACTTGGTTGCCGTTTACGCCCATGACTCTCACTCGAATGTTGTTGCCAATTACAACCGTTTCGTCTGGTCTCCGGGTTAGAATTAACATGCTTGATCACTCCTTTAGGTTATTGGTATTTACAGCGTTTTCGTTCATCTCAAACCACACCGCACGATGCAGATTATCCGTTCGTAATATCCATGCCTCACCCGCAATCGTCTGTAATGCCTCCGCTAGTCGGATAGGACCCATCACACGAACTACTGCAGGCAACGGCAGGCTGTTTAATAACTGGTCCTGGCTATCAGGGCTTTGCCACTTAAATCCTGATCCCATTAGGGTTTCCTTAATCGCATCACCGACCGTAAGAACTTCTTTGCCAAATGAGAGGGTTGTTATCGCCATCAACGGACGCTGTTGATCACTGGTGGCTTCAATTTTGGTGAGGGTATAGCGATCAGTTCGTGCCACTTCATTAAGTGCGCTTGCCACTTGCGATGCTGTTCCGATCGCAAAAACACATATCAGTAAAAATAGGTTTCTCATATTGATTCCTTAATGGGTAGATTTTCTAGGTTGCGACGCATTGGAAATTTTGGTTGATGTTTTTGCCGCGTCTTTCCACAAAAACCACAACAACAGCACAAAAAAGAACAGCGCACCAATAACGCCAATAAGGGCATGTACTGGATACAGTAAAATAAATAAAAGGTTTGCTATTACCAGGCTTGAATAGATCACCAGGCGCAAGGTCTTTGCATTAAGCAAAAAATCATGGTTTTTAGGTTCCATTTTTTAATCTCTCACCGCGTTGGTTTTGGGTTGTGACTTTGAATGCTTTGCAGCTTTTATGTAGGCATTAAGTTGTGCGTAAGTACCTTCTACTATTCCTGTCATCTTCGCGGCGGCTTTTATCAAGATAAATACCTCATTGCGGGTGTTGTCCGGGATGGCTCTCGCATCAACACCGATAGGCGTCCCTCGTTGGTACGAACCAATTCGCCTAGCAATGCTAGAAATATTTTTTGACTGAAGGTAAACAAAAAGGAGAATGGCAATGATGGGTAGCAATAAAAGCAGAACAAGAGGGGCGTTTATCAAAGTTGATAGCATCTCCCATTTGTTGAAGTCGATGGTAACTGCTATAGCACCCGCCAAATCACCTGCCTTGTAGTTGTAACCATTTGTGGTTCCATAAGCATTACGAACAGATTCCGGCGCTTTCGCAGGATCACCATGGCATGCGATGCAATTTTCGCTATGAATTACCGGTTCAATAAATTCATATTGGCTATCGTTATGACGAGAAATACTGTGAATATTTTTTCCATTAGTTTTATCGCGGGTCATTTCGCGTAGTGCTTTAGCTTCAAAACCCATCGCCAGGTTCTCTGGATTAGTTGGGTTAAGTGAAACCATCCGAAAGGATGCAGGAAACTTGTTGGACAGGCCTTTGTCAGAAAACTCTTTCTGTACTCTCGCCGGGTTTTTGGAATAGAAAAACACGCCATTACCCGCATCAATTTTATCTAGGTAGCGCTCATTGAAATCAGGACCGGCTTTAACCCACATGCCACCATGTCCCGATATTAATTGACCTAAGGTATTTACATTGTCTACAACGGTACGCGCCTGAATCTCCAGTTGCTGTTGCGTCAATCTATTGAGAAGTGACGATATTCCGAAAAACCACAATACAAACAGCATCAGAAAGAGAAAGCCGACCTGAGTCAAAATCGATCGATTGATTAGAAAGTTAAGCATGCTGCACTCCGTCAGTTGAATAATTGTTGTTCATAGGGGATTAGCTTTTCCCAGATATCTTCCATAACAGAAAGGCTTACCCGGATATTTAACAAAGGGAAAAAAACGGCCTTCTTTTGTGATTCATCCAGAAGATTCAAATCATCTATGCGCAGCGTTGATTGGGACAGTAGTGGAGCATCCTCGCGCAGCTGTTTAATCTGGCTGCTAATACTGATGTAGGCCTTGTTATGTTCAAGAAAATGCTCTTGAACGACCTGGGCGCGAATTAGGTCTAACCGATCAGCATTAAGCCTTGCTCCTCGCTGTTTATACTCCCTGACCAAATAGCGACTTATGTTGCTGTTATAAACAGTGAGTTCGGAGTGGAATGTTTGTAGCGATCGATCAAGCTTATCGTGGTTTCCAGAGGCGGCAAATGAAATCAATGTCCCGTCAAATCCTAAAATCCGATTTCTGCTAGCAGGAAATGGATTGAACGAATTTATTTTTACTGGTTTCAAGCGTAGTACTTTTTGCGTCTGCGACGCTGTCAGCCGTTCGCCAAAAAATATTGAAATAAAGTCCATCACAATCTCCACAAATTAATGAAGCCAGCTGAATAAACGACAGTTTGGAAAGTTGCTGCAGCCAATAAACGATCGGCCTACATTTTTTCCTTCTTTAATTTTTTTTACGGAGGCAGTTCCAGTCTTGCATTCAGGGCATTTATCACCAGGCATACATTGTTTGCGGGAGACTGCCGTGTTAGTTGATGGTTGCGTCGATGCCGATGATGGAGCCTTGGATGATTTAGCGATTGGTGCTGCAGCCAGACTTGGCTTCATACTTGCCAAATGCTCCTGTGCTTTACTGGATAGATCAGAGGACTTAAATCGCTCCAGCTCTTGCTGAAGTGCTTCAAAAGCAGTGTTTACAACTGGAAGGTATTCTGCTTTGCGCTGTGCAATTAAATCGAATTCCATTTCAATTTCAGCTGTATATGAATACTCCATAAAACTGAATTTTTTATCGAGCGCGTTAACCATTGCTGTACCAAATGGCAATGGGGTTATTTGCAGGGTCTTTTTGTTGCGATCAACATAGTTGAGTTGCAATATCCGCTCTATGGTTGAGGCGTATGTGCTTGGTCTACCAATACCTAGCTTTTCCAGTTTTTCAACCAGGGTTTTTTCGGTATAGATGCTTGGTGCTTCAGTGAGCTTCGTTTGAAGTGTCACTGAACGTGGCGTCAATGATTCGTTAGAGGATAATTCCGGTAGGGATGAAGGGGTAAGCTTTTCCTCATTCTCACTATCCAAATCGGAAGTCGCCGCTTTCGCCTCATTATTTTGTTTAAACAGATTTGCGGCCGCGCGCCAGCCGAGGTGCTTCACTCGAAGCGCCTTGCTGATAAAAGAATCCTTGGCTCCATTTTCGAACGTTATTGCGGTGGAAAGATTCTCCCCATCTGATAACTGCGATTGCAGCGTTATCATCCACACGAGTTCGTAGACTGCTTTTAACAGGGGATCATCAATACCTGCGGCACCAGGACTTGATAGCTCAATATCCGTCACACGTAAGCACTCATGCCCCTGCTGTGCGTTAGCCGCCAATTTGACTTCGCGGATTGTTCCAGGCACCGGCAATTGATTACGTAACGCAAATGCCCGGATATCAGCCGCAAAGTCAGCGGACATGGTGGGGCTATCAGTACGGTGGTAGGTTATTAATCCAGCCTCAAACAACTTTTGCGCCGAATCCATCGCAGCTTTGGTTGTCATCCTCAGCGCAGCACCCATCAAACGAATGTAGGAGCTGGTTATTAGCGGTTTAGGTGCAGGCACTCTGCGAGGCGTGCTCGCGACTTGAGTGACTTTGAGGGTGTGTGTACGAGCGATAACTGCATTAGCGAGGTTTACATCCGTAACCAACTCGCCGGTTTTTAATGCGTGCTTCCAGACGGCTTCAAACTCGATGCCCGCCTTTACCAGGGAAACAACTACACCAAAGTGCTTCACTGGTTTAAATGCATCTATCTCGCGTTGACGCTCATCGACTAGTTTTACCGCTACGGATTGAACTCGACCAGCTGAGGAAAACGTATTAACGCCAATGGCCTTAAACTTTCTGGTTAACTCAGGAGAAACCAGGTAACCCACATAGCGATCCAGAACACGTCTAGCTTCCTGGGCACGCACCAAAGGCCAATCAACATTGCGCTTGGCCTGAATAGCACCTTCGATTGCCTTCTTGGAAATTTCGGTGTAGGTAATGCGGGAAATTTTATTGCTGAATGCCTTACCCAATGTATTAACAACATGTGCCGCAATTGCCTCCCCCTCACGATCTGGGTCAGTCGCAACATAAATGATATCGGCATCCTTGGCCGCTGCTTTTAGCTGCGTAACTACCGATTGTTTACCTTCCGATACAACATATTCCGGTTGGTGTTTAGGCGGCTCTACACCCATGCTCTCGCGGGGCAGATCTTTAAAATGCCCAACAGTTGCAATCAGTTTGAAGTCGGGAAAATATCCACGAATTTTCTTCGCTTTATTTGGTGACTCAACAATCATCAACACACGTTGTTGTGGCATGACTCAGCTCCCTGTAAGTCTTAGCGACCTGATTGTTGTGCGTAATACTCGGCTTCAGTTTGTGTGTTATCGACATTGCCAGCAGTATCAATAACTCCATCAGCATCAGTACCGGTACCAGCGGGAAGGGGTTTGGTTTTACGAGGGGTAAAATTGACTGACTCAATACCCAACAGAGAAAGGCCAACATGCGATGCGCTGATGTTGGTCGAAGTCAGTACCTGCCCGGTACGCTCACCTTTGGTGGCAATAAATTCATCCTGCGATTGCTCGCCGATCACAAAAACACGTACACCTGATTTCAAAACCTTGTGTGCGCTCTCGGCGCGCTTGCCCCAAAAGCTTACGCTTGCCCAAAATCCACCGTTATCTTCGTACTCACCCGATTCAGCATTCAGCTTGTCGTAAGAAAAACGCACATCAAATTCCAGTACGGGCTTTTGTGCTCCCTTAACTGAAATGTATTTCAATACAGGATCACGGCCAATATTGCCTTCGCCAAAAAAGAAATTCTTCATAACTTATCATCCATAGAACATAGAAAAGAGTTGGGATACAACCGCTTTATCTTCCAAGGATTAACGTGCAATAAAAAGCCGATAATCCACATTGGTCTGTGCAATTAAACTTTCATTTTTTATGCGAAAAAAAGGCGCTTATGCAGCGCCAAGGAAAGACAATGTTGTTGCGTCGGATTGTTGAGGGTCCTGCAACAATTGCAGTGTATTAGGAGGGAGTAATTAATGCGGCAATCAAAACGTATAAGGCGTGTTCAAAATTCATCGAGTGAACGCTTGCCTATTATTTTTTCAGTAATGGTGTCAAACATCGATAAATCGGTATAACGAATAATCCAGCGTCCTGCGCGGCTATTGCCTTTGTCCGCAGTAATCTGAATATCTAATCCGGAGAGAGACGATAGCTGATCGGATAATCGTTCAAGCTCTCTCACTAATTGCTGGTCATCATTTTGTCGCAATGAACTGCGAAAGTTTTTAACACTGGTGTGTTTTGCTAAAGCTTTGCGCGCAGCGGCCTCTTGCTGCTCCTCGGGTAGTCCTGCAATTGCCCTTGCCAATGAAAAGGTAATTTTTTCAGAGAGGAATAAATCTTTTACAGATTGAGTTAACTTTCGGTGTAACCTTGCGTGATGACGTACCGTGTAGTCACTAAGAGTTGATTTTTTGGCTATCTCAGAAGCTTTTAATCCTTCATCCAGCAGCTCGGCGATAAGTCGGTACTGCTCAGTCACCAGTGAAGACTGTTTAAGTTGACCGAGTAACTTCTGCTGGTAGAGTCCCACAATAAATATCTGTTTTTAGCATAGGTTTGATTTAGTGAAAACTGGATCAACAGTAGTTGAACGCTCCTTTGCAATTGCAATCGGTGCATCAAGCCAACTTTGATTTCCAAGGTCAAGGTGTGCAAATCGTTCCTTGGCTTCAATGAGCGCGTTCATCACTATTCTCCAGTCTCCATTTTCAAGTTCGCGCGGCGTCATGGCCATTACTTGATCGGAAAATTTGCTCATAGCATGCTCCTCATATTTGCGATCAACAATATCAATATAGATTTTCCCGACGAAATGAGTTGCCGAAAATAAGACGGGCAAAATCATGTAAATAAAAGAGAGAAAGAATTTACCTTCAAGGTATGCAGTGCTCCATGAGACAACGGCGGGAATTTGTTGAACTGCAAAAACAACAATGAGAAGTAATATTGAATTTATTAAGTCACCATTTTTCATAATTGCAGCCCATAATGAAAAATACAAAATTTAAAGTGTTGCTCTTTGACTCTGATTTGCATAGTGCAAAGATAGATGATGCCGACATCATCTATCTTTGCCAACAGTGCCTGCCCATATCTTTTTCACACTTAGTTCGCTTATATCCAAACCATATTTTTCATTAAAATTTGCGCGAGCTTGGTTTACTCCAAAATTATACAAAGGGAAATTCCATGCTCGATTTTTCCAGACGCCTATAAGAGCGACGGCCAGAATCGCAATGGCAGCAGGTAAAGCCATCCATAAAGCAAATACCAGCATAACTGGTGTGAACTCGTAATTATTTACCAGTGCGTTCAGGGTAGGTCTGACATATAGCAAAACTATGACTATCAAAACCAATCCAAATACCATGTGAGCTAAACTAAAAACCGCATTGTTTCGTGCAACCAGAAAATTCATATAATCGAAAAGCTCCGACTTTTGACTTTCAGTTAGCGAAGGAATGTCGTTTGTGTTTAGAACTTTATTCATTACGCTGTTTTCCATTCAAAGAGGTTGCTAGGCTTGTAATCGTCGGTTGTGTCCGCGCCAGCGGTTAATGGGCTGTACATCAAAACAAGATCAGTTTCCAATAACGCCAGCTCCTAATAAACCGTTTATTCGTGTCCCGAGACACACTTTATCTTTCGCTAGCAATACAATTGATTCAATACCTGGGCAATCGCCTCACTGTCCGGCAGACTTTTAAAAATTCGCTTGGACAACTTCTCAGCTTCCCGCTCGACATCAGAGGGATATCCCGACTCTTCTGCTAATACTGTTAAATCAACAACAGACTTTCGAATACTCTTGAGTGAATTATTTAACGTTACTCGGACTGCGTCATACCCAGCTAGTTTTTCATAATACCCAGGACATGTTTTCTCCACATACTCCCGAACCTGAGTGTAATGTGGATGCACCTTGTTAAACGCATGAATACGTCGAGTGCTGGCATATCCATATTCATCCGCAAAACCCTTACGCGCGCGCCACTCCAAGACTGGTGCCATGCGTGTTTGGCTGATCTGGATCACACTAACTCCTTGCGCCTTAATATACTCAGCCTCCTGCTTGCCTAAGCCTGCTCGCAGATTCAGCGCAAGATACATATCCAGACAATCACAATTCGATTGCTCACGGCTATAGCGTTGCTGCTCTACAATACTTTCCATAGCCAATTGAATTAATCCAATTTTTCGCAGTAACGTTTGAATCTTTTCTTCCAGACCTTCACCGCCCTTATCCATTAAAAGGCCTTTTAAAGAACGGTCCATCAACAACATATTCGTAACTTGTGAATCAATCATATTCATACTCTGCTGCGAAATATTTTCGTGCATAAAAACCCAAACTACCCAGTGCTATTTAATTCGTCGCTACTTCTTGCTTACTTTTGGCAAGGAATTTTTCCAGTGCACGGTTTTGCGGTGCAAGTGCAGCCCTAGTATTACCGCTCAAAACATCCTTACTCAACACCAGCCGACCTTCCTTAACATCGTTGTACATAGCGATTGCGCGTTTTGCCACCTTTGTGTTCTTGCGCAAATCATCTCGGGTTGCACCGGTGTTTATCCAGTGATTTGGTATAGCGAACAAGTGACGTAGTGCGCGACCTGAATCCGAAACCACGCCTTTCCATTCTTCATCACCGATAAACCCAACATGCTTCGCAGTCAGACCCAAACGAACTATTCGGTCAAATTGCAACAACAGCAATGCCGCTCTATATGACCACGGGCAGTAAAACTGTAAATCAATTGCTGCTGGTTGAGTGCTGGTTTGCAAGCCCACCGTAAGGCCTTCCATTCCCGAAATTAATTCACCTAAGGTTTTTTCTCTCCCACTCAATATTTTCTTTGTCTCATCATGGAATCTCTCGACCTCAATCAAACTTTGATCCGCATAGGGATCATCCTGCTCGGCCGCCGACCACACCAAAGAGACCTGCCGTGCAAATCGTGCCAAGCCAATAATGGGTCGTTGTCCTTTGGCCAAATCACCGCGACGACCACGAAACATGTTGATCGCAAGATGACTGTGCAGCTTCATCGATGCACCCATTTGCATTGCCTTTGGTACTGATTGATTACTACGCACGACGCCATCGCTCACACCAGGTCGATTCCATTGTGGTTTTGCAGAATCAAACTCAGTCACTTCCGCCTCAGCATCAGGAGATATAACAGCAGAAAACAACTTACTGTTTCCCATTCCACTCGACTTTCGCACTTTTGTATCAGTGCCACTACCAGCTCTCGTTTTAATGTTTACTTTCGAATTGCTGACAGCACCAGAATCAACAGTACCAACCACAACTGAACTCGCACTTACACTTTCACCACTCTGTGATTTTTGATCATCCATCGCATCAATCCTCTTTGTTGATTGTTTAGTTAAATTTATTTAAACCTTAATGTTCGGTCGGCGACCGAAGTCATAACCCCCATTTATCACTACACCTCAAAGTTGCTCAGCACCAAATTCAAATAATCCGGTCGCCGACCGAACCACAAATTTAATTTTAAAGCTCGGTCGGCGACCGGATTTTAACCACTAGCAATCCAAAGATTGGGTAACCAACCCAACTTAAATCCGTAGCTCATAATTCGCCTTCCCACTTTCCCCGTATCGCAAGCAACATTGGTGAATCTACAAAATTCGGTTTTGATTTTTCTTTCACGCAACGGATCAGCTCCAATGCCCACTCATCCGGCACCAGCCCACTTTTTTCCTGAATATTGACCAATACCGATAAATAACCGATTGGATCTCGCAGGGGTTCCGGTACCCACCCATGATCTTGTTTTGCAACACGTCCAAGCAGCTGGTACAGACACATTTCACGGTCATGCGGCTGCAAGTGTTTTAATTTTCGGTAAATCGCAGGCAGCAGGTTTGAGCGACCGGCGTACAAACTTAGGACGTATCGTTCAAGCGGTTCTGCGGTGAGTATCGGGATATGTTTGCGAATCCAAACGGATTCGTCATAAGGGCCACCCCAGCGACCCATTGCGGTAATTTCCCGATAGTCATCCAACGAACTGGGCGGCGATTGTGTTTCTTGATCTGTTGGCTGAGGAGCGGAAGTGTTTTGCTGTTCGCCTTGTGCGTGCACACGCGCAGTAGATATATTTTTATTATTAATATAACTACCACTACTACCCTGCGAAAAAATAATTTCTTTTTCCACCGGAGCAAATTTTTTTCTCTGGTTGGTTTTTCGATCTATTTTCGAACCATCTTCCACAGCAAAATACTTGCTCTGGTCGTTTATGTTCGTGCCGTAACCTATTGATTCTTCGTTGAGGTCACTCTCATCACTCTGTATTTCCTCGAAATCCACCAGAGAAAATAAATTGCTCTGGTCTTTATGCGACACCGGTGTGCTGGTGTTATTCATTGTCCGTGCTATTCGCATGCCCAACATATCGGTTTCTGTAGGCTGTAAACCGGTCTTCATTTCATCAATGCGACGCAACACCTCAGCGGCAGCTGTTTTGTGGCGACGACTGGTTGATGCGACCTGCGTCTCCAAAAATTCAACATAGGTATGATCCAGTTCAAGGATGGATTGCAGTGCGAGGGGTTCATCGTGCAGAAGATAAATATTTCCCACAAACCGTCCACGTTCACGCACAGAGCGACAAAACACCATCCACCCACGTATGCGCAGCATATTTCTACACGCTGTCACTGTAGGGGCAGTGCAACCAATCATTGCCGCCAGATCATCGCGTCGAGGCGTTGAACCAGGGCGATTTGGATCGCTGATAGAAAGGCGAATCACTTGCCATGTAATTTTTTCATTGGGCGACAGTTCCGAATTGGTAACAAGGAAGCGCGGAAACGCATCATGGTGATTGCCGGTAAACAGCACCGCCATCCCATCATCCCCATCCAGCGTTGTTCTGTTTTCAATAAGCTCGCGTTGCGCGCGCTCAATCTGTCGCTGAATGCTCGGAAGAACCAGCTCCGTATCGGATATAGGTTTTTCCGTTTTTATTTTTTTACTTGGTGTCATAGGTCTGATTGCTCAACATTCATCGCACACATTCCTTATTAGGTCAGGCTAACTGTTTGATGGTGATATAGGCCTGATCCAATCCAATACCGGTCTCACTGTGTAGTGCCAGGTATCGTTCCAAGGGGTCGCTGATATGCGTCAACTTTCCCCAAACTTTTAGAACCTTGAGTTCATCACTTTCGCCCAGCACTTCAATTCGCCCGCGTGTATGTTCCGGTAACCCCATGCGTTCACGCCGGGAGGAAAACTCCCTACGGCCTATACCTTTCAGTTCTTCGAGCATGGTCTGGCGCATACCGGCGCGTATGGCCTTGTTGATGAGGTCATCTTCGCCCACCTTGTCATTGGCGAAACCGAGAAAAATACGCAGGTTTTGCGCGTTGAGGCGCACATCCAGCAAGGTGCCGCGAAAGTTGCTTAAACATGCCAAGCGATCCGCACTGACTTGCTTGAGTTGGTTTGCAGTAGTTTCATCAATCGAGCCGAGTCCCAATTGATTAATGAGGTGGGCATCCTGCGTGCGTAGCGCATCGGCCGCCGCTAACAGGATTTGTTGATTAATTAATGCGAGGTAATGATTTTGCATCATGCACCTCCATTGCTTTGAGTGCTGCTAAAGGCAGGATTTGGCTCATCATCAAAGCGTGCAGATTCTTCAAGTGTTCGGGTCAAAAGAACACCACTAACCGCTTCTAGTTCGCACAAGCACTCCCAAAGCTGACCATAGGCTTTGTTGTTCTCGTCGCGAGCCAAAATGCCCATCATCGTTGAGCGAGCAACGGTGATGAGTGTCATTACCTCGACAAAATCATCGATATTGAATTCGCCTCCATTCATGGCCGCCCAATCGTTGATTAATTTATTGTGTCGATCGAACGATAAAATGTTGGCGTATACATGCAGTGTTGCCCAATGTGCGCCCTGCGCATCCATCTGCGTAATCCCGCGAGGTAACACATCAAAACCGATATGCCTGCCAGGTTGACCACAAAGGTTTACCAGTGCGCTTTCAAGCTGAAATGTTTTGGCATATTGATACGCTGCATTAGCCGCACGCTCTTGCAGTGTGAGCGTGTCGTCTTGCGGGTAAAGCCGATAGAGTAGAGGAGTACCAGCGGGAATCTCCCCGAGGCCGTACTTGCGGAAGCCCAAAATTTCATCTATCGATGGGCCATCCATATTGGGTTGAAAGGGCACAGAGGCTATCGGCGGGACTCCACCAGCTTCCTCTGTCGCTCTTACATTCTCCGGAGGCGAAGCAAATGTGCTCTGCACTCCGACTGAGGTTTCATCGCTACCAGCTTCCTGTGTTTTTTGTTCAGTTCCACGCTGAACGGCAGTTTCCGGTTTATTTGCGCTAGCTCCCTTTGTTGGTGGCGTAGGTTTGCGCTCTGGCTCCGTGGGTGGCTCGATCACCAGATGGGTGGGGCGCGTCAGATTATCTTTGCGGCCACCGCCAATCGCTTGTACTTGCGCAGTGACAGATAAAACGGGGCCATCCAGCTTCTGCGCCATCTCGCCGCATAATTGATACTCGGCAGTTTCCACATCGAATCCATCGCCATCCAATCGTTGGAATACAGCTTTCCAGATTCCATCAAAATCACCTTCCTCCGGTTGAGCTACTGACTCCCAATAGGTGCGGCAACTGTCGAGCAGCTTCCTAATTTTTTTTACAGCGTCCCTTCCAATCCCAGACCAAAACGCCTCAGGTATAACTGGAAATAAGGTTTCCTCAGCGTAGAGCATCTGTCCAAGGTTGGAATCATTCATCGACCAACCTTCTGCAGTAAGGCGCTTAGCAAACGCATTAGTAGAAAGTGAAATATTTTCGCTTTCTTCAATCTCCTGTTTAATTTTCTTCGCATGCAATGCACGCTCAATAAAAAGCATCCCGCCACGCAATTCGTTTTCAACGGCGTGACCAATCAGCATATCCAGCTGATTTTTCCAAGGGTGAAACATCAAGTTCAACCGATAGAACTTTTCATCACCCGTTTCTTCCCATAGCTCCCGGAGAATTTGCAATCGCGTATTTCCACCATCCTTAATCATGTAAGGGTCAGCTGGATTTTTACGGGTCACATTGGGTGCATGGTCAAGCCCTCGATTTCGGATGGATTCCTTAATCTCATCGAACATTGGGTTTTGTGTTTGGCGCGGGTTGTCCACGTAGGCCACCACCTCATCGAGAGTGGCAATGATTCGTGTTGGAATGGCCGGATCGGGAGGCATTGCGCCAGCGGTGTTGCCGCCAAAGTGAGGCTTTTGCAGTAAAGCTCCGATCCCTGCAGCGGCACTTTTATTTTTATCGTTCATCAGCGGCGCTCCCTGCAATCGAGTTCTCAAAGAGGCGCGATTTTCCGATGCGTGTTATGGGGGCTACAGTGTCCGGTACCAGATTGATATGGGTTGGCTCCAGTGAGTGAACCCAATCCAATTGTTCCTCTGCATGAGCAGGGACCAGTGAAGCGTTGATGACATGCTTGTCCATTTTTCGTCTCCTTACACTGCTTTCCACTGGGGTTTGATGCCCAGCAGTTTTGGCTCAAGCTCCTGGATCAGCTCCAGCATGGTGTAGAGCGCTGATTTTGTAGGACCTGAGCGAGCCACTTCATGGCGATGGACTGGGATACCTAGGCCGTTGGCTTCTGAATAGGGCTTTAGCAGAGGGATAACGGTATTGAGTACGGTGACTTGGCCATCGACCGCTTGATCAAATTGGCTGCGTAATTCGTTGGCAATGCCGGAGGCTGTGCTGGTTCTGTCCCACATGTTGATCAAAACTTTGATCGGTGGAAGTGGGCGGCCAGTTACGCTCATAAAACCAGGGCGCGGCTTGAATTTATTCACTAACTCAATCGTGCCGTGCAGAAACTCTCGGGTATCGAGAACTTGGGGTTTAATGGGGGAGATAAGGATATCGGCAGCAAAAATTACAGATTCCTGGATGATTCCTTTAGCACCCTGTGTATCTATCAGGATGTAGTCGTAATCCAGTGCTTGTAAGGCAACATAGAGGTGCTGAAAGTGAGTGACTGACTCACGTAAAAAGGTGGTTATATGCTCGCCTTGCGGGTCATCGTTGATTACGATATCCAAATTGGGGATGTTGGTTTTGGATATACACGAGTCGGCATTGGCAGACCGATAAACCTGGGTCAGGCCAAACGGTGCTTGGTATTCAAGTGGGTAAACGCGGGAGAGGGATTGCTGGGGGTCGGCATCAACCAGTAAAACACGCTGGTTCATATCCGCTAATATTGCACTGAGATTAGCCGTAATTGTGGTTTTACCCACACCGCCTTTAGTGCATATTATTCCGTAGATTTTAGACTTTGCTGGCATCTTCGATGTCCTCATTAACAGTTAGTTAACGAAACGCATCTTCAGACACAAGTCTCTTGAAAAAACCACCCCGCAGATGCGGGATGGGTTCTCTTATATGGTAGCTAGAGGCGGACTTGAACCGCCGACCCCAGCATTATGAGTGCTGTGCTCTAACCGGCTGAGCTATCTAGCCATAAATGAGGCGCGCATTTTGGCGATAGAGGGGCGGGCTGTCAACCCCAAATTCGTGGTTGGCGAGAACTTCAGGGGTGCGGGCGAGGACTGATGCGGGTATGATGCGCACTTTCTTTTTTTGGCCTCCCTCGGCCTTCCACTTTTTAAACAGGTCCACGATGGAATTTCTCGATCTCGCTCCCGTTACCCGCGCCCAGGGCACTGTGCAATTGCCCGGTTCCAAGAGTATCTCCAACCGCACCTTGTTGCTGGCGGCGCTGGCCTCAGGGGAGACGGATATCCGCGATCTGCTGAAATCTGACGATACCGACCGCATGCTGGAAGCCTTGGCGGCTTTGGGCGTGAGTGTGACTAAAACGGGAGAGAACGATTATCGCGTGGTAGGCACCGGCGGTAGCTTTCCTAATAAAGAGGCGGATCTGTTTCTTGGCAACGCCGGTACTGCGTTTCGCCCGCTGACGGCAGCGCTGGCGCTGAGTGGCGGGACTTACAAATTGCACGGCGTTGCGCGTATGCACGAGCGCCCGATTGGCGATCTGGTGGATGCATTGCGTCAAATCGGCGCGGACATTACTTATCTCGGGCAGGAAGGCTTTCCACCCTTGCTGATCAAGCCCGCGCAAATCGCTGCTAATGGCAGCATCAAAATTCGTGGCGACGTCTCTAGCCAATTCCTTACGGCCTTGCTGATGGCATTGCCGATGACTGGCAAAGAAACCCAAATCGAATTGGTGAGTGAGCTGATCTCAAAACCCTATATTGAAATCACCCTCAAGTTGATGGCGCAGTTCGGCGTAAACGTAGTGCGCGATGGCTGGGAACGTTTCACTGTTCCAGCGGCGACCGGTTATGCCAGCCCGACGACTGTATATGTAGAAGGCGATGCGTCTTCTGCGTCTTATTTCCTCGCTGCGGGCGCTCTGGGTGCTGGCCCGCTGCGTGTGCAGGGTGTGGGCGCAAAGAGTATCCAGGGCGATGTTGCGTTTGCCGATGCGCTGGAAGCAATCGGTGTGACCATTACCAAAGGGGAAAACTGGATTGAAGCCTCCGCTCCATCATTGCCACTCAAAGCTTTTGATCGCGATTTCAACCACATCCCCGATGCGGCCATGACGCTCGCCGTCGTTGCGCTCTTTTGCGATGGCCCCTCGCGCTTGACCAATATCGCCAGCTGGCGTGTGAAAGAAACCGATCGTATTTCGGCGATGGCGACGGAGTTGCGCAAGCTCGGCGCAATAGTGGAAGAAGGTGAAGATTGGTTGCGCATTACGCCGGTGAAAAATTTAATTGCGAATGCGGCGATTGATACCTACGACGATCACCGTATGGCGATGTGTTTTTCGCTCGCGACTTTTGGCGGCGTACCTGTGCGTATTAATGATCCGAAATGTACAGCCAAAACTTTCCCGACCTACTTTGACGTGTTTGGCTCAGTCGTTAAATAAACAATTTGTTGATTGCTAATTGTTTAGCGCAAAAAAAATGCCGCACATGTTGCGTAATGCTGTTCACTTAAGGATTTGTCGTCACTCTCGCGAACGCGGGAGTCCAGCTTTACGATAACAATCGCGGTTTATGGATCCCCGCTTTCGCGAGGATGACGACTAAACAAAGCTGAAAATAATCTTAAGTAAACAGCATTGCGCATATGTTGCGGCATTTTTCATGGTTTAATTTAAAGAATATTACAACCCTAAATCACTCAAGCCTGGGTGATCATCGGGGCGGCGGCCTTGCGGCCAATGAAATTTCCGCTCGCTTTCTGCAATAGGTAAATCGTTAATGCTTGCGTAACGTTTTTGCATCAAGCCGTTTTCATCAAATTCCCAATTTTCATTACCGTAGGAGCGAAACCACTGGCCTGCATCGTCGTGCCATTCGTAGGCAAAACGTACGGCGATGCGGTTACCTTCGTAAGCCCACAGCTCTTTAATTAATCGATATTCTTTTTCTTTCGTCCATTTGCGCGTTAAAAATTCCACAATCTCCGCCCGGCCTTTAGGGAATTCATGGCGATTGCGCCATTGGCTGTCAACTGTGTAAGCGAGTGATACTTTGTGTGGGTCGCGATTGTTCCAGCCATCTTCGGCGGCGCGCACTTTCTGGATGGCAGTTGCGCGGGTGAAGGGTGGTAATGGTGGGCGTGATTCAGTCATGCGTAATTACCTCTACAAGAAAATTAAAACGATTATTCTGCAAAATGTTGTATGCCGGGCATGCTGACATATCCGGCCAACTGTTCTATTCGCTTCATCCAGCTTTGCACATACACATAAGGTGCAATATCAAACTTGCCTTCATTGACCAATGCGATATAGGGATAGACCGCAATATCGGCAATCGTCAGTGTGTTATTGGCGAGCCACTGATGTGAGCGTAAATGCAAATTTAATACCGATAATAGTTGAGCGGTAATTTGCGTGGCTTCGTCCATATTTATGGCGCGGCCAAATTTGTGATGCAGGCGCATTGCATTGGGGCCGCGCGCCACTTCATTGGCAGCGGTTGAAAGCCAGCTCATCACTTCGGCTGCCTTCGCTGGATCTTGTGGAAACCAGTCATCAGCACCATAAGTGCGCGCGAGGTACGCTAAAATTGCTTGGCTATCGCGCACAACCGTATCGCCATCGGTTAAAACTGGCGTTTGTCCAAAAGGATTCAAACGTAAAAAATCGTCACGTTTGTGTTCGCGTGCAGCACTGTTCAGCAACTTGCTTTGGTATTGCAAACCCAATAGCGATAGCAACAGGCGAACCTTGTGGCAGTTGCCGGATAGGCCAAATTCATAAAGTGTCAGCATGGGTTGTCTTTCCTTTTTTCAGTGACTGATTAATCGGTTGGTTGGTTTTTTAGCAATATTTGCAATTGTGCTTTTAAATTTTCATTCTCGGTAATGATGGGCTCCACATACGCGCGTATTTCATCTTCGCTAAAACGCGGCGTAATGTGCTGTGGACAATTCCAATCAAACGCTTCGATGGTGATTACAATCGCCCGCTCGATGCGAGCGCGATACGTGGGATCTTCCAGCGCAGCAATAATCTCCGGTTGTTCGCTCTCATGCACAATACGCGCGCGGCCCCAAAGCTTTAACCGGCGGCGCCGTGGATAATCCATAAGTATCATGCTGATGCGATCATCTGCATTAATATTGCCCACGCTCAGGTATTGGCGATTGCCGCGAAAATCGGCAAAACCAATGGTGCGCGCATCCAGCACTTTTAAAAAGCCAATCGGGCCACCGCGATGTTGCACATACGGCCAGCCATTTTCCGCTACTGTCGCCTGATAAAAACTGTCGCGCGCCTGAATGAATTGAATTTCAGTTTCTGTTAATTCATTGCGTGGATCATCCGCCAATTCAAAATTGCGATTGCCTTCGCGGGTGCCGTATTGTTCCTGTGTGGCTTTAACGCTTGGTGTGAAAGTGATATCAGAAAATGCGCGCGACATAATTAGCTCCTCCGTTGATAACGCGGATATTCACAGCATCGATTTGCGTTTAGTCATTCAGTGCAATTTTGGGGAAGTCAATTTCCACACGGCTGGCTTTGCCCAAAATATTGGTCAGTAAATTCATGCCAACGTGGGTAATTATTTCTACTATCTCTGCATCGGAATAGCCTGCATTGCGCGCTTCAATTATTTCAGCGGTGGTGATGTCGCCCTTGTGCTCGACCAGCGAGCGCGCCAGTTTTACGGCTACGGCTGCTTTGGCATCCTGACTGGTGCCGTTGCGATTAGCTTCAATCTCGGCGCCGTTTAATCCTGCATTTTTACCAATCGCGGTGTGCGCCGATAAACAATATTCGCAGGCGTTTTGTTGCGCTAATGCGAGTGCGATTCGCTCGCGGGTTTGTGCATTCAAACTGCCTTCATTGGCAATTCCGTACAGGCCGAGAAATGCGCGCAACGCGGCGGGGGAGTTGGCAAATACGCGCAGGAAATTGGGCACTCTGCCGATTTGCTGCTCGATAGCGCTAAACAGTGCGGCCTGTTCGGCAGAGGCGGTTTGATTGGTGACGGTGTTGATACGGCTCATGGTGTGTTCCTCGTAAGGTGACTAACAAATCTGTGGAACCCATATTGCCAATTGCCATCAATGTGAAGAATACTCACGTTTATTAATTGATTGTTTTCAAAACTGGAATAATCCATGGATAGACTCACCGAAATGCAGATTTATGTTGCGGTCGCTGAATCCGAAGGATTTGCAGCGGCGGCGCGGCGTTTGGGCATATCGCCGCCAGTTGCTACGCGCGCGGTGGCCGATCTGGAGGCGCGCCTCGGGGTTAGGCTCCTGAATCGCACCACGCGTTATGTGCGCGTCACCGACGCCGGGCAGCGCTATCTGGAAGACGCGCGGCGCGTGCTTGTGGCGGCGGATGAAGCAGATGAGGCTGCCATCGGTATCAACACTGAGCCGCGCGGGCATTTGACGGTGACCGCACCGGTGCTGTTCGGGCGCATCTATGTGATGCCGGGCATAGTGGATTATTTGCAGCGTTTTCCGGCGACTGAAGTGTCGGCGTTATTTGTGGATCGCGTGGTGAATTTATTGGAAGAGGGTGTGGATGTTGCGCTGCGCATTGGCGAACTGGGCGATTCCAGTTTTAAAGCGCTGCGTGTGGGCAGTGTGCGCCGGGTGCTCTGTGCCTCGCCGGATTACCTTGCCCGCAATGGTTTGCCCGGCAATCCGGAGGCGCTAACCAATCACCCCATTATCGTGGCGACCAATCTGGGTACAAATATCGAGTGGCGTTTTATGCAGGATGACAAGCCATTCACTGTGCGGATCAAGCCGCGTTTAAGTGTGACCAGCAATGATTCTGCGATTGAAGCGGCGGTGCGCGGTTTGGGTATTACCCGCGTAATGTCATATCAGGTTGCACCTGAGTTGGAATCCGGCAAGTTGAAAATTGTGTTGAGTGAATTTGAGCCAGCACCGGTGCCGATCCATATTTTGCATCGCGAAGGCCGTTATGCCGCGACAAAAATTCGCAGCTTTATTGATTTGATGGCCGAACGATTGCGTGCAAATAAATCGCTGAATTGATCTAATGGCGATTAAATTGCAGTGTGTATTTTGCACTTGCACATTATTATCTGGATGAGAGTTTCTATGTCATACCAACAGTTACACCAACATTTTTTAAAAATTTCGCACTTCAATCATTTGGATGCAATTTGCTCCTGGGATCAGGCCGCGGTGATGCCCGACGGCGGCAATGACGCACGCGGTGCGGCTATGGCGGAATTGTCGGTATTAATTCATCAGCTCACCACTGCACCGCAATTGGCGGACTGGATTGCGGCTGCAGAAACGGAAACGCTGGATGCACAACAAACAGTGAGCCTCACTGCGATCAAACGCCGCTGGCAACAGGCGAATCAATTACCGGAAGACTTGGTGATGGCGCAATCGCTCGCTAATTCGACTTGCGAACATGCATGGCGCGAACAGCGCAAAAATAATGATTGGTCGGGCTTTAAAACCAACCTTGCGAAAGTGGTGGAATTAGCGCGTGAAGAGGCGAAAATTCGTGCGGCGGGCACATCGGTGAGCCGCTACGATGCGATGCTGGATCTTTATGAGCCGGGCATGAACTGTGAAAAATTGGATGTATTGTTCGGTGAGGTCAAAACCTGGCTGCCGGAATTTATCCAGCGCGCAGCGGATATTCAAGCACGCAAAACGTTCATAATGCCGCAGGGGCCTTTTGCGATTGCGCAGCAAAAAGAATTGGGTATGGCGGTCATGCAATTGCTTGGTTTTGATTTTACCCACGGCCGTTTGGATGTGAGCGCGCATCCATTTTGCGGCGGTGTGCCTACCGATGTGCGTATTACCACGCGCTACGATGAAAGCGATTTTATGAAAGCGCTGTTTGGTGTGATCCATGAAACCGGCCATGCGCGTTATGAGCAAAATTTGCCGGCGCAATGGACGGGTTTGCCGGTGGGTGAGGCGCGTTCAATGGGTGTGCATGAATCGCAAAGTTTATTTTTTGAAATGCAATTGGCGCGCTCGCCAGAATTCACCAGATTGTTAGCGCCCATGGCTGCAAAATTGCTCGGGCGAGAGCAGGATGCTGCGTTTACTGACGCTAATCTCTACTCGGTTAATACACGTATGAAACGCGATTTTATCCGCGTGGATGCCGACGAGTTGACGTATCCTGCCCATGTGATTTTGCGCTACGAAATTGAGCGTGCATTGATTGAAGGCGATATTGAAGTTGATGATATTCCCGCACTCTGGAATGAAAAAATGCAGGCTTATTTGGGATTATCAACGGAAGGAAATTATCGCAACGGTTGTATGCAGGATATCCATTGGGCAGGTGGCTCTTTCGGTTATTTTCCATCCTACACATTGGGCGCAATGTATGCTGCACAAGAATTTGCTGCGGCAGATCGCGCTATTCCGCAGCTGCGGGAAAAAATCGCTGCGGGTAATTTGAGTGAATTGTTCCAGTGGCTCAAGGATAATATTTGGGCCAAGGGAAGTTTGTTATCGACTGATGAGTTGATGACTGCCGCTACCGGTGAACCACTGAATGCACGTTATTTTAAAGCCCATCTTGAACGCCGTTATTTATCGGCAGAATAGGTTGTGCTGAATATTATTTTTATCTCTGCAGTTGTTGGAATTGATTTATGTTTGTTGGCTTTGATTACGGTACATCCAATTGTGCTATGTCATTTATTGAGAATGGCACGGCGCAATTAATTCCACTCTATGGTGGCGATGCATTTGTGCCTTCGACACTTTATGCGCTGGAGCGCTCATTTATCGCAGAGCTGATTGCAGCGCAGTTGACGGATGAGAGCGACAAGCTCAGCTATGCCCAGAGCCGTGCGGCACTGTTGAGTCAGGCGCGTGCGGGGAAAATCGAACATGATCTCGATCAGGTAGGCGAGGGTATTTTTTTTGGTAGTGAGGCAATCGCGCATTACATCAGCGCACCCGGTGAAGGCTATTTTATTAAATCGCCAAAATCTTTTTTAGGCGCAAGCGGCTTGCGCCAGCAGTCGGTCGATTTTTTTGAAGATGTTGTTGCGGCTATGATGCTCAATATTAAAAATCGTGCTGAACAGCATTTGCAAGCAGATATCACCCAGGTGGTAATTGGACGCCCAGTAAATTTCCAAGGTATTAATGCACTAGAGAGCAACCAGCAAGCGCAAACTATTTTGGCAGCGGCGGGCAAGCGTGTCGGCTTCACCGATATCGAATTTTTGTTTGAACCGCTCGCGGCCGGCTTTGATTTTGAAACGCGTCTGACTGAAAACAAAACCGTGTTAGTAGTGGATGTAGGCGGTGGTACTACCGACTGCTCCATGGTGTTGATGGGGCCGCAACATATTCAGCAATTGGATCGTGCGCAGGATTTTTTAGGTCATACTGGCGAGCGTATCGGTGGCAATGATTTTGATATCCAGCTCGCACAAAAAATACTGATGCCGCATTTCGGTATGTTATCGCCATTAAAAACCGGCTTGCCTATGCCCTTGATGCCCTTTGTCAATGCGATGGCAATTAATGATATAGGTGCACAAACCGAATTTTACGATGCCAAAACTGGTTTTTTGCTAGAGCGATTAACGCGTGAAACCTATGAGCTGGAATTGCTGGAGCGCTTTATAAAAATGCGCGAAGGCAGACATAATTTTGCTGTAGTGCGTGAAGCGGAACTGGGGAAAATCGCGCTCTCATCACAAGCACGGCATCGTTTCCCATTGGATTTTATTGAACCAACTTTAGCGCCTGAATGCAGCGCAGGCGATTACGCTGAAGCCAGTGCACAACTCCTGCAAAAAATTGCCGCGTTAATCAGTGAGGCAACCCTACAGGCGGGTATAAAACCGCATGTCGTCTACATCACCGGCGGCAGCGCTAAATCGCCGTTAATCCGCAACCTGATCCGCGAATTATTCGGCGATGAAATCGCGATTGTCGATGGCGATCACTTTGGCAGTGTGGCGGCGGGTTTGGGGGTTTGGGCGAAGCGGGTGTTTGGATAACTAACCCAATAGTGATGGATGCGGAATTTTGCCATTCACTGAAAAATCCTGGCGATAAAATTCAAATCCATCGCTAATGCCCGCGCGCACAAATACACAGGAATCCGTGGTGAAACGCACGTGCCACAGCTGTTGTTGCGCGGGTTCTTTTTCGGCGAAAGCGAGCGGTGAAAATATGGCGATATTTTTTCCGCCGGCAAGCCGCGCTGAGGGATAAACAATAAATTCAGTGCCCAGTTCGCGCAATTGTTTGCCAAGTTGTTGGGTGAAGTCCCAAGAGTCGGGGCGGTTGATTTTATCCTGTGTTAGCGTGAAGTTATCGCTGTGCAAATCCAGCGTCTTCTGGCTAATTAACTTCACTGAAAACGCGGTGCGCTGATCGCGGATTTGCTCCAGTGGTCCCAGTGTTGTTGGGCCTTGCTGGAATAGCCAAAAATAAACAGCAGTTTCCGCAAAGGCGGTTTTTAATTCGCACGACCCGTAAAAAATGCCGCGCTCCCAAGTGGTGCCAAAACGTGAGCCGTAGCGCAGTGGCGGATAGCGGAAAGGGGTCATCAACAGATAGGAAAGACCTGTGCAATCGGCCGGGATTTTGGGTTTGGATGAATCCAATAATTCTTCCAGGCGGCTCTGCTCGGCAGCAGAGTGGGTGATCGCCATGGTCGCCGCTGTCTCCTGCGTTTCAACTACGCGCCAGCAGCTGCCGATAACATGTGGCGCGAGCAATCCAGCCAGATCCTTCATTGCAATCCTTAGCTTGGGGTTTAAATGCGCCCGCGCATGGCATCGAGATACCAAAGCACACGTGTCAGCCCATCGGCTTTACGGATAAGTTCAGCGGGTGCTTCTTCACCTAAATGATGATTGGGAGTGCTCATCCAATGCTTCATTGCCTCGCTATTGCCACCGAGGATCGAAAACAGTGAGCGATAGACGCGAATTAGCAGCAGCGCCATTTCAAACGGCTTCTGCTCCGGTACGGGTGATGAGCCATTTTTCATACGTGCAACTGTGGACACTGAGACCCCAATCGCCTCGGCTAGCTGCTCGCGGGCAAGTCCCAAGGCGTCAGCGGCGCTAATGACGCTGTCGCCAACAAGGTTGAGGTCTGAGATGGAAACCGCTTTGCTGTGCATGGAATGTGCTCGTATCAAGTGACACTATTGATTATATTGAGTGTCATGTGAAATGCAAGGGTGTTTTTTGAACAGCTAAGAAAAGGGGTATCACGGTTGGTGTTTTAGTACTATGCATACCCGCGCTCGCGGGTATGACATACAAGTGAAGATGTCAGGGTTGTCTTAACCTTGCGGCGGTTGTGTTGCTATAAAGTGAGGATAGTTAAGGGCGCCCGAATAAAATTTTTCCAAATTGTTATAGCTGGAGAAATCAATTTGGTTGCGAAATTTCGCCCAGCCGATAAAGCAGGCGAGTCGTATTTGGGCATCGTTGTAAGGTGCACTGGCCGGCCATTGTTGCTGGTTTAATTCTGCAAGTGTTGACTGGATGCGTGCTGCCTGGCGTTGCAGGTAAGGTACGGCAGTTACATCCACGCCGTCGCGTTTGATAAAAAATAAATTTACCGTTGCATCCATAAGTGTATTGACCAAACACACATCATCCAACTCCTTTGCGCTTTTACAATAATCTTGCCCGGCTTTTTCGCGCAGGTATTTGGTGATCGATGCAGAGTCAGTTAAAAACACATCGCCATCCTCAAGAAAAGGAACCCGTTGCGTGGGTGACTTTGCCGTGCTGCCTGCTTGGTCGGTCTCGATAAATTCACAAGGCTGCGCTGTTTCCAATAACACCACTCGCACATGGCGAACAAAAGGCGATGTGTAGCTGCCGTAAAGTTTCATAGCATTTTCTCTGGATTATTTATTGGGCTTTAGGTGGATATTTAAATGCCTGGCGCGCGAGTAGTTTCCAATCGCCTGCTTGTTTTTGCCACACCAGTAATACACCCAAATGAATGGTGTTGGGTACACCACCATCTTTAATATCCGCATTCAGGTTGTGGCGCACCAGCGCAACATCACCTGAAATGCTGATGGTTTGGTCCGTCAATTCCATGGTGACGAAATCGGATTTGCCGCTGGCAATTTTTTCAACAAATGCTGCTTGGTCTTCTATATTGCCGCTTGAGTGACCATAGCTGAGTTGTGGTGCAGACAATGCGCGCAGGGCTTTACCGTCACCGTCAACCATGGCCAGACGTAACTGCTCGACTTTGTTTGTAAGTAGTTCCGTTTCGGAGCTATCTGCCATCGCGCTGTTGGTTATTGCTGTGGTGCTTATGCAAAGGCTGGTGATGAATATAAGTCTTTTGATAACCGGGTGGTTTAAGTAAGCGTGGATCATGGAGTAAACCCTGTTCTGGTGTGAGTGAAGCGACCGAGTTAACGTTCTTATAATGGGGCTGATTCTAGCGGTTAGCGGGGTGATTTGTGCATATCAATTATGTAAAAGCATGCTGATAGCCCATCTGGATATTCCAACACGGTTTTTGACAATATTGATTATTCTCGCGACACTTAGTGTGAATCCTATCACGCGTCACTATGAAAATTGCTACAGGGTTAGTTAATTGGTTAAGGGAGTTGCAACATGCCGGAACCTGGAACATCAAAATCACCCTTCAAATCCACTCTCGCTGAGCGTTTACAGCACGTTGTTGACAATCGGCGTGGTGTCCAGAAAGCAGTCCCTATCGATCTCGGACGCTATCTTAATGAATCCCAGTTGCTCGCTTTACATAGCCTGGAGAGTTTTGGCTGGCATCTGTGGTTTGTGCGTCGGCCATTGTTTATGCAGCCGATAGTGATGGTTGCTAATTCGGAATCAACCCAGCATGCACAGCTGGAGGAAGATGGCTCGGTAAATCTAAAACCACAACTGCACTTACGGCATTAATTTTTTGTGGCCTAAATTGTTCAGGCGGGATTCAGTGGTTCAGCTCTAGCATTAACATCGTATACTTCTACGGAGCTGTGCCATGATAAAAATCCTGCCCGCTGCAATTTTATTTTCCTTTTCTGTTTTCTTGTCCGGCTGTGGCAGTGACACTGTTGCGGTTGATGATCCTCATGAAGACTATGTTCCTGAATTGTATGCTTACGATATTGTCGATAGCTACAACACAGACACGGCTACTCCTCAGCATCCGGCGCTCGCATTTAATCCTTTCATTAATGATGGACGCTACAAAATTTTTTGGGATGTGAATAGCTTGGAAGACTATCAGGTATCTTTAAGAATTAACGATAGGGCGTCTATTAATGGCAGTTTGTTAATTCATTCGCAGCGGTGCGGAGCGGGGCGCGCTTGCGATCAATCGGGCAATTGGGTATGTGAATATGCAAATGATTTTTATATGTCCTGCGATGGATTTGTGCATGAGACAGATATTTATCCGCTGATTGATCAAATTCCGCAAAAAGTGTACATGTTTATCGAAGTCTGCGATTCCAATTCCGGCTATTGCGAATTTGACTACTATCCCGTCACTCTCGAATAGAATGAAGAGATAATTGTGTGCCAATAAATTTTTGTTCAGACGCAGGGAAGCGCTGGATAAATTTGCTTAATTTCATCATGCTGCCAAGGTCTTTAGTCAATCAGCTTGCGCAGCCCTTCCTATGATCAGTGATCTCTCGTTTTACCTGCTCGCCATTCCCGTAGTGGTTTTAGTCGGCATGTCCAAAGGTGGTTTTGGCGGCGGCTTTGGCACGCTCGCCGTACCGCTGCTATCGCTGATGATCGATCCCCGTCTTGCTGCTGCGATTTTATTGCCGATTTTGTGCAGTATGGATGCGTTCAGCCTGTGGAGCTTTCGTGGCACCTGGGACAAGCTCAACCTAAAAATTTTATTACCCGGTGCATTGCTGGGTACTATTGCAGGGGCGTTGACATTTGAAATGACCAATGCTGATTGGGTGCGCGTGATAATAGGTCTTTTATCGATTTATTTTGTTGCGCATTATTTATGGGGTAAACATTTTTTAGAACGGTTGGAGCAGCGGCGGCCCAACAAAATCGCAGGCAGTTTTTGGGGCAGCATTGCCGGTTATGTCAGTTACATTGCACATGCGGGCGGACCGCCAATTGCGATCTATTTATTGCCGCAACATTTATCCAAATCCGTATTGGCGGGCACTACGATTTTATTTTTTGCCATCATCAATTTTATAAAACTGATTCCTTATGTCTGGCTCGGTCAGATCAGTGGAGGGTCATTTTTCACATCGCTTGCGTTGTTACCACTTGCTCCTTTTGGCGTCTGGCTCGGTGTTTATTTACATCATCGCGTATCTGACCGTATTTTTTATTGGATCAGTTATGGGTTTTTATTGTTGGCGGGGATCAAGTTGACCTACGAGGGCGCATGGGGATTATGGGGATAAATTGCTCTGGCTGGTATTTATTGATGAATTGGGTATGATTCGCCCGCGAGTGAGTGTGGTTAGAGCAAAAAAACAACTGAATTAAGAAGGAAAATGGAATATGCGAGTGATAATAACGGCCGGGTTGCTAACCTTACCTGTTACTGCTTTAGCGGTTAATACTGAGCCTGCCGGCTTTTATGCGGGTATTGGTGTAAGCCAAATTGATTATTCAGGCAAGGCACATGCATCTATAAGTGAAAAGCCGGACTGGACTGCATTGGAACTTTCTGGCGGTTACAAACACAACCCTTTTGTTGGGGTCGAGTCTCGAATTGGTGTGGGCGGTTCGCCCGAGCTTTTATACGGTGGGCTTTACTATCGTACTGAAAGTGCAAATGACACCGCCAAAACCTATCTGTTATTAGGCTTCGCCGGCGCAAATATTAAAGCCAAAACGGGCAGTGATCTGTCTTTGGCTGGGCCTTCTTATGGAGCAGGTGTTGGTTTTCCTGTGAGCAGAAACTTCAATTTTAATCTTGAGTACCGTGTGGTCGTGGATGATAGCGATGAGCATGTAAACCTTAATGCTTTCACTGCCAGCTTGGATTATCGTTTCTCTGGATTCTCGGGTGGAAGATCCTCAAGCTCTGACTCTGGTTCCAGCTCCCAATATATCAACCCACAAGACCGCGGTTTTTATGCGGGACTCGGAATTGCCAAAATCGATTTGAAAGTCGATGAGCCTGGTTATGAAGGTGATGACGAAGAAATGGAGGAGGATGAGGGAGGGGATGAACCTTCCTGGAATGCCGTTGAATTAATAGGTGGTTATAGCCACAGTCCATGGGCCACCGTTGAGATGCGATTGGGGACCACCGACAACGCCGGTGAAGAGGGTGTTGACCTGACATTAAATTATGCGTCGCTCTACTATCGCCCTAGCATCAGTTTCAGCCAGATAGAGTTGTATGGACTGGTTGGCTTTTCATCTGTACGCCTCAAATTTGAGGAAGACGCGTATTACGATGATGAGGAATTGATTGAGGGCGAAACAGAAAGCTTCAGTTTTTCAGGCGCGTCTGTGGGTGCAGGTGTGAGTGCATCGATTACCGAGCAGCTGAGTGCTGGGCTTGAATACCGTTTGCTGGTGCGCGATGACTTGAAAGGCGAAGTTGACGAAGAGGACGAGACATGGGATTTCACTGCCGTGTCAGCTAACGTTAATTACCGCTTTTAATCTGTGTTACCGGCACAGGGATGTGTGCCGGTGTGGATTTCCGTTAAGCGCCTGCACTTGCAGTTGTTGATTCAGGAGTGCTGCTGGGCGTGCTGCTATCACTCGATGTGCTACTGCTGGTTTGCAGTGTGCAGTACTGAATAATTTTCTCTTCTATTTTTGCTGCAGCACTGGATGTTTTTTGCTGTTGCTTCCAAAACTTACACTCCACGCTGCGCTCTTTAATTGCCGTTAATTTGGCGAGCCTATCGGCTTCAGCTTTATCTGCAAGTTGCTGTTCGCGGCGTGCTTCAGCCTCCTCGTAAAAAGATTCGGCATTGGCAATGCTGGTTTCTGCATCGGCGCTGGATGGGGCGGGAGATTCTACCTCCGCAACAGGTGTAGCTTGAGCGGGTTGTGTGTAAGTGGGTGGGATTGCAGCGTCAGGCCGGCTGGTGAGGAGGTAAACTGAAATACCTCCCAGTACAAATAAGGCCGCACCGCCAATCATCATTTTCACATGTTGCTCCATTGCCTTTTTCTCCTATGGGCACGAACCAATCTATCTATTCACAAAACATTCCGGCGGCGATACTACCGACTTGCGTCACAAATTACAAAAATATGCGCCAGACTCGAGTCTTGCTGCTCTGGCTCTATCCGATCAGATTTGCGGTTATTAATACTCAGCGGTCAGTAGCTGTTGCTAGCGTCTGGTTCAAATCAGACAGGTCCAACTTCACTATGCGGCGGCTACAAGTGTCGGCTTGGGTGCAATCCAGATTGGAGTTGATCAACACGCGACTGTTATCGACTTTCAGCTGTTGCACCAAAAATTGTTTGGCGTTGATGCTGCGCTGCGCTGCCAATTGGATCAGTGCTTCCGGCGCGATTACGACGGTTTGCAGCCATTGCTCATGCACCTGTACCGGGTTTAGTCCTGTATCACTTTTCAAACCCAGTTTGCGATACTCCGCCAGCACCGCTTTTTGCCAGCGCTCGTTTTGGGACTTGATGTCTTTATTTTCCAAACCATGCTCTTCCAGTAAAACCTGCTTGACCTGTGCCAGGCGCAAACCGCGCAGATCGGTATTTTGGTCATAGCTTCCACGCAGTTCGATGCGCAGCTCCGGGCGTTTTTTCAGCGCTTGTTGCAGCGCGTTGAGTTTGCGTGTGGCAGTGGTGAGCAATTGCGATGAGCCGGAATTAAACGGCAGGTAGCCGAGATCCTCTTTACTGCCAACCAATTTGGCGAGCAAGGTAAACGGGGATTTCACAATTTTGACCAGTGAATTGCGCACCGCTTGGCGGATGACTTTGCCGATATCAAACCCCGGGTCATTCTGGTTGCCGCGCACACCTATATCCAAAGTGGCGAGACCGTTTTCATCGGTTAATAGCGCCAGCGCCAAACGCAGGGGGACGTCCATCGCTTTTGCGTCGTCTACCCGTTCACCCAATTGCAGTTGGTCCATCTCGATATGGTTGTCGCCCTGGATCAGGCCTTTGTTCAGACGGTAGTGCAAGTTGGCAGTGAGCAGGCCGCGCTCAATGCGCCAGCCAGCGTAGGTACTGGAATAACCGCTAAAGCCGCCGAGGTCGAGGTTTTCAAAATCGAGCCGTGCATCCAGCAAAGGTTGGGTGAGGAAGGGTTGGGTTTTGCCCTGCAAGTTGACCGGTGCGTAGCCGTCCACATCGCCGTGGAATTTGAACAGCGCGGGTTTGCTGGTATCCGATGAGAGGCCGGTCATAGTACCGCTAAAGTTTTGCACGGCTGCCGTAAAGTTAGGCGTGAGGGTTTCATCGTTGAAGCGGAACGAGGCTTTATCCAGCACAAATTTGTGCAGGTTGAAATGCCAGGGCGCAGCGGGTTCACGGGCACGGGTTAGTGAATCGATTGATGAATTGGTTGATGGATGGATTGATCCATTTTGCGCAGCGGCATCGGGCGTTGCGGTAGTGTTGGGCGGTTCGGGAAAGAGCGCCTGCAAATTGGTTTTACCTTCTTTGGTGATCACAAAACGGCTGTCGAATCCGCTTAATTCCAGCAATGGGACTTCCACTTGCTGAGTGGTTAAATCCAACTGGGCGTCGCTCCATTTCAAACTGCGCCAGGTCAGCAGCTCCTGTGCCGCAGCGGTTGGTCGCAGCTTGATATCGGTAATGGAGCCGCTGCTCTTAATTTGGGTGGGGGTCGCATTGCGTATCTGCACATCGGCCTTGGTATGCAATTGCCCGTTAACGATATCGACACGCACATAGGGGGTGAGTAAAGGCTGGGCAATGGCGGCGGGCAGGGCAGTCAGTTCGGTTGCAAATTGGCCGTCTCGGCTGGCGAGGTTGAATTCCCCTGCGAGGTCGAGCTGGGCGCTCTCGTCGATACTGGTAGCGAGCTGGATGGTCATTGCTCTGGCGCCGCTTGTATCGATATTGGCAGCGGTCAGGTTTAACTGGCGCGCCTTGAACAGGTGCTGATCCAGATCGCCAGCGCGCCAATCGACGGCCGCATCATTGAGTGCGAATTTGTTAACCATAACTACCCAAGGTGTATTGCTGGCATCAACCGCCGGTGCATCGCCCGCCATACTTTTGAGGATAAAGGCGCGTGCCAGACCGTTGCTCTCACCGAGGTTCCAGCTGGATAGCTGCAATCCGTTGACCTGCACATCGGCTACGGCCAGTTGTTGGGTTTGGCTGGCGGCGCTAATCCCGCTCAGTTTCAATTCGCCTAGGCTCATTTCAACATCGCGTGCGCTAGCTTTACCGCTGCGCAATTTGCTATTTGCCAGAACCAGTTGACCTTGTTCCAGCGACCAGATGAGGTCTTTTTTCCAGCGCAATTGATACTGGCCTTCGAGGTTGAGATGCGCCTTTTGCAGGGTGAAATTGAGTTGCGATTTAAAATATTTCCACACCGGTTGCAGGTCGATATTGTTGAGCGCCAATTCACCCTGGCTGCGTGCGCCCTTGATCGATAAATTACCCTTCCAGATCAGTTCACCGCCATCTCCCATTGCCGCCTGCAATTGATACGGCTGGTTCTCGTCAGCGAGCGTGGAAAAGTTTTGCAATTCAAACTGGATATTATCGAGGCTGGTGTGAAACGGCTCCGCGCTAGTGCTATCGGTAAATTGCAGTGACTCTATCGTCACCCGGGTGTGGTTGATGATCAGCGCCGGCAGCTCACTCTCATCGGTAACGGGCGCAGGTGTTGGATTTGCAGCTGCTTGGGCGGCGCGATATTGGCGGATATCATCAAAGTTCCAGGTGTGGTTGGCCAGCTTTTGCGGATGCAGCCAAAGCCCATCCAGCTCCACTTCATCCAGCGTGGGTGCGAAATGAATCATCGTTTGAAGCAGCGACAGGTCGATATGGATGCGGCGCGCTGACCAGAGCGGGGTGCCATCGGAGTTATTGTCTTGGATGTTGCGCGCAGTTATCGCAAGGGTAAACGGATTAAAATGGATCAGGTCGTAATGCAGTATGCGCCCGATCTGTTGTTGGTAAATAGCACCCGCGCCCCAATTAAGCAGTGGCAACACCACCAGTATGCAAACGACGAGATAAATTGCGTAGACGCGAAATAGTAATGTTACCGCGCGCTGCTGCCAAAGTTGCATCAGCAATGCCCCAACGGACGCTTTCATTGTGTCTCCTTGTTGTGACTCAAGTGCGGTAACTCAAATACAGTAACTCAAATGTTTACCATGATGGATAGGGTGCGAGGGCTGTGATTAAAGGTAGCACAAGGTGTAGTTGTTATGACCTCGGCTGGTTGGCGGAGTTGCCAGTTTGTGTGCTGTAGCTATACAAAATAAGCCAAAAAAAAGCAGCGAGTTAAACTGCTCGCTGCTTTTTTATCCGGAACCTGGATTCTTCACACCTTTTTTACAAATTCCGATTTCAGCATCATCGCGCCTATGCCGTCGATTTTGCAGTCGATATCGTGATCACCATCCACCAGACGATTGATTTTTACTTTGGTGCCGACTTTTAAGGTCGAAGATGAGCCTTTTACTTTTAAGTCTTTAATCAGCGTAACAAAATCGCCATCGGCTAATAAATTGCCATTGGCATCGCGCACGATTAATACATCGTCGCCCGCCGCCTCTGCTGCAGCTTTTGGCCATTCGTGTGCGCACTCGGGGCAGATAAATAATTCGCCATCTTCATAGGTGTATTCGGAATTGCATTTGGGGCAAGTGGGAAGTGTGCTCATATAATTTTCTTCAAATTGGTGTGGTCCTCCCAAGCAGGGCTTGGGAGGGGCGTATTGGTGGGAGAGCTATTTCTTTTTCAATGCTTGCTGTAGCAGCGCACCCATGCTACCCATTGCCGCTGGAGCAGGATTATTTTTCTGCGCCGCGCGCTGTTGGTTTTGCGATTGTGGACGCTCTCCGCCCTTCTTGCCTTCCACTTTTTCACCAGGTGTATCATCCAGACGCAATGACAGGGCGATACGTTTGCGCGGTACATCCACTTCCATCACTTTGGCTTTGACTATGTCGCCAGCTTTTACCGCTTCGCGCGGATCTTTAATGAAATTGTGTGAGAGTGCAGAGATATGTACCAAGCCATCCTGATGCACGCCTATATCCACAAACGCGCCGAAATTGGTAACGTTAGTGACAGTACCTTCCAAAATCATTCCCGGCACCAAATCGGTAATTTCCTCTACGCCCTCCTGAAATTGGGCGGTTTTAAATTCCGGGCGCGGGTCGCGGCCGGGTTTATCCAATTCTTTGATGATGTCGGTGACGGTGGGAACACCGAATTTTTCATCGGTATAGTCCGCTGCTTTTAAACCGCGCAGGAAGGATGAGTCACCAATCAGACCTTTAATTTCACGCGCATTTTTTTGCGCTATTTTTTCAACAATGGAATAGGATTCCGGATGCACAGCAGAGGCGTCGAGTGGATTTTCGCCACCGGCAACACGCAAAAATCCTGCGGCTTGTTCAAAGGTTTTTTCACCAAAGCGCGGTACTTTTTTCAATGCGGCACGCGAATTAAACGCGCCGTTCTGGTTGCGGAATTCAACGATGTTATTTGCCAATGTCGTGTTCAGACCGGATACACGCGCAAGCAGCGCCGCCGATGCGGTATTCACTTCCACACCCACCGCGTTCACACAGTCCTCAACTACCGCATCGAGCGAGCGCGCCAGTTGTGATTGCGAAACGTCGTGTTGGTACTGGCCAACCCCGATGGATTTTGGATCGATTTTTACCAATTCAGCGAGTGGATCTTGTAAGCGGCGTGCGATGGAAATTGCACCGCGAATCGTTACATCCAAATCCGGAAATTCTTTCGCTGCAAATTCAGAGGCAGAGTAAACCGATGCCCCGGCTTCACTCACAATCACCGTGCTGGCTTTAATGTCGGTGTGCTTTTTCAACACATCTTTAGCAAATTTTTCAGTCTCGCGCGACGCGGTGCCGTTGCCAATCGCAATCAAACCGACATTGTGTTTGTTGCACAGGTGAACCAGAATCGCTTCTGATTCGGCAATTTTATTCAGCGGCGGAGTTGGGTACATCACGCAATGGTCGAGCACTTTACCGGTCGCATCAACTACAGCAACTTTTACACCGGTGCGCATGCCTGGGTCGAGGCCGATAGTGGCTTTTTGCCCTGCGGGTGCGGCGAGCAACAAATCTTTTAAATTGGATGCGAATACTTTAATCGCTTCTTCTTCCGCTTTTTCGCGCAGCTCGCCGAGCAAATCGGTTTCCAAATGCGTGAGCAGTTTTACTCGCCAAGTCCAGCGCACTACTTCAGCGAGCCAGCCATCTGCAGCGCGGCCTTTATCTTGCACCTGCCAGTGTTCGGCGATCATGGTTTCGCAGGGGTGGCCAACGCGTGCTTCTTCATCGCCCACTTTGACGCTGATGGTCAGCACGCCTTCGTTGCGGCCGCGGAACATGGCGAGTGCGCGATGCGAAGGCACCGATTTAAGCGGTTCGTCGTGTTCAAAATAATCGCGGAATTTTTGCACCTCTTGCGATGTATCCGTTTCTTTGCCAGTGGCAACACGTGCAGAAAAGGTTGCTTCCTGGGTTAAGAAATGGCGCAGGCGGCCAAGCAATTCGGCATCTTCACTGAATTTTTCCATCAGTATGTATTTGGCACCGTCGAGCGCGGATTTCACATCATTAATGCTGTGCTCGGCATTGAAGTATTTTGCCGCTTCCACTTCCGGTGCGAGCGTCGGGTCGGCCAGCAGTGCTTCGGCCAGTGGTTCAAGGCCTGCCTCTTTGGCGATTTGGCCCTTGGTGCGGCGCTTGGGTTTGTAGGGCAGGTACAAGTCTTCCAGGCGGTTTTTGGTATCGGCGATCTGGATCTCGCGCTCCAATTCCGGCGTGAGCTTCTCTTGTTCGGCGATGGATTTGAGGATCGCCGCACGGCGCTCTTCCAATTCGCGCAGGTAGCGCAGGCGCTCTTCCAAGAAACGCATTTGCGTATCGTCCAGCCCGCCAGTCACTTCTTTACGGTAGCGGGAGATGAAGGGCACGGTCGCGCCTTCATCAAGCAACCCGACGGCGGCGCTAACTTGTTGTTCCTGAACGTTTAATTCATCGGCAATGCGTTTGGCAATACTGGGTAAGCTGGTCATAGAAGAAATGCTCGTGTTGCGGCTTGGATCGGAAAGGGCACCATTATCCCCATATTCAGGGCGCCTGCCAGACTTGTTTTTAGCCGGTGTTTATGAGCGGAAAAGAATATTTTGCAACGGGTGAATCCGATTCGGCACTGCCTGCGTCTCAATCAATAACCGCGCCGTGAGTTAACCGAAAGAAGCCTTGCTTTTTAACATCCACTGAACATCCATTGATCGATGTATGACAACCGAAAGGAGCTGGACATGAAAACACTTATTGCCTCGGTTTTACTGCTTGCCGCAGGCTCTGCTGCTGCGCACAACTCGTGCAATCTGGAATTGGATGCGGGTGTGCGCATCACTGATAGCAGCATTGAGTTTTATAACGAGGATCAGCAGGCCTACAAAATTGTTGAGGACCAATATCTGGTGGTGAAAGGGCGTGTGCTCAAACTCAATCAGATGCAACAAGAGATGGTCGCAAGCTACGCCGCCAGTATCCGCGCCGCCGTGCCGGAAGTACGCAGCATGGCGCTGGATGGAATTGATCTGGCGATTGACGCTATCACTATTACTTTCGATGGTTTGCTCGGCGAAAAGAATCAGGTCTCAGCGCAATTACTTACAGAGTTAAACAATGTAAAAAGTGATGTGAACCGTTATTTTAGCGCGGGTAATCCCATCACCTTTAATCGCGGTAATGAAGACACCCCCGAATTTTTAGGTAAATATTTTGAAACCCGGATCGAGCGTATTGTGGAGACTTCAGTACAAAACTCTATTGGCAGCATCATGATTGCAATGGGTAAAGAGGTGTTGGCATCGGGTGGTGATATGAACGCCTTTGAAGCGCGTATGAATAAATTCGGCGAGCAAATGGAGGTGCAGATGAATGCTAAAGCAGTGCGTATGGAGGCGCGCGGCGAGCAGCTTTGCAAGACTATACGTGCTGTTGATGCAAGGGAAGAGCAGTTAAAGCACGCTGTGCCGGCGATTGAGTCGTTTAATATTCTTCGCATCAGTTTGCCGGAAACCGACATTGCCCAGCACAAAATATAATGGGTGATAATTGTTTGCTGATTAATAGTATTCAATATTATTTTGTATAAAGACAGGAGCTGATTATGTTTATTCGTGCCTTAATAATGACTGCGATGGTTGCATTGGCCGCGCCGATGGCGTTTGCCGAAACCATTGCCAAAACTTACCCTGTAAAAGACTTTACTGAATTTGTCTCCGGCGGAAATACGGCGGTAGAAATTAGCCAGGATGGTACTGAGTACTTGCGCGTTGAAGCTGATGCTGAAGTGATGAAGCGAGTAAAGGTGGATCAAAGCGGTAAGCGTGTGAGTGTGTGGGTAAAAAGCGACGGAAATTTTTTTAATTGGTTCGGTCACAGCAATGACCCTGTGCGCATAGTCTTGCGTGTAAAAGAATTGGACTATTTGGAAATATCTGGCGGCGCGCGCGCCACAGTTGGCGATTTGCAAGGTGAAAAATTCCAGCTCAATGTCAGTGGTGCGGGCAATGTTAATTTTGCGGAATTAAATGCAAAACTGTTGCGCATGGAATTATCCGGTGCCGCCAATGTGCGTATTAACAGTGTCAATAGCCAGGAACAGGATTATGATTTATCGGGAGCATCAAACGCCGAAATTCAATCCGCAAGCAATACCCAGGAGTTGGATGTAGGCGCGAGCGGTGCGAGTAACTTTCGCGCAAAAAATCTCATCGCTAAAAGAGCTCATTTGGAAGCAAGCGGCGCATCACACATAGAAGCATCCGTGACGGAAATGCTGGATGCCAATGCCAGTGGTGCGTCAAGTGTTGATTACTACGGCAGCCCCAAAGCGAAGACCGATGCAAGTGGCGCAAGCCATGTCAATTCGCATGCAGTTGAATAAACATCTGTAGATATAAGTGCTTTAATAAAATAAGGAGAGTAATTGTGAAACCAATATTGTATGGAGTTCTGTTGATGGTTGCTTTTGCTCAGTCAATCAGTGCAAGTGAGGCAGATTTGTCGCCACTGGCAGTAGTCAACAAACGCATGGATGCTTACAACCAACACAATCTGAACGCTTTTTTGGCCACCTATGCTGAGACTGTTCAAGTGTATACATACCCCGACAAACAGCTCGCCGGCGGCAAGGCGCATTTACAATCGATTTTTGAACCCATGTTTAAAGAGGGGAATGTTGCCGTAAAAATACATCAGCAAATCGAAAAGGACAGCTATGTGATTAATCATGAGACAGTGATCCACGCGGATAAAAAAACGGATTATGTCTCGATTTATAAAGTTGTTGATGGTTTGATAACTGAGGTGCGTTTTGTGCGGGATATGTAAAAACTCACGCCTCGGTTGGTAATCAAGAACATCATGTAAACGATGACTGGTTTTTCTTGCGGTACATTTCCGCGTCTGCATGGCGCAACAGGTCTTTCTCGTTGTCGCCGTGCTGCGGAAAATGCGCCAAGCCAATACTCGGTAAAATGGTGATGGTGTGTTCGGCAAGTGCAAAGGGTAGGCTAAGCGCCGCATAAATTTTTTCGGCAACCGCTGTACTCTGTTCGGGTCGCTCAATGTTTTCCAATAGGATCACAAATTCATCACCACCAAAACGTGCGATGGTATCGCACTCGCGCACGCAGTGTTCAAGGCGGCGCGATGCCTGCTCTAATAATAAATCACCGATATTGTGGCCGTAGTTATCGTTCACGGCTTTGAATTTATCCATATCCAGGTACAAGAGTGAAAAAATGCCGTGGTTGCGTTTTGCGCGTGCCATCGCAGAGTGAATGCGATCATAAAATAAGGTGCGATTAGGCAGGCGAGTTAATTGATCATAAAGTGCGAGGTGCTCAAGGCGCGCCATCATCTGTTTGCGTTCTACCGCCGCTGCAATTTGCGTAGAAACAAATTGCAATAACTCCATATTTTTTTCACTGTAATGGTGCTCGGGTGAAAAACTTTTTAATACCAATGCGCCCAATACCCCCGAATGGGATTTCAGTGGAACGCCCAGCCAACTTTGCAGCGCCTGCCGTTCATAGGAAGCGTTGTAGAGCTGCGCTTTATTGGTATCCAGCACCTGCGCCAATAATTGATTGGCGATCTCGGTCCCGTCATTGCTAAACGAAAGCACTACCTGCTCATGTGAGTAAGGAAAGCTGGTTAATGCGGAATTACTATCGCGCAGTGCCACCGAAAAATTTTCAGCGGCTAACAACTCGCTAATAATTCGATGGATTTGCGCGAAGAGGGCATGTAGATCCTGTGTATTGTGTGAGGCTTCAGCAATCGCAAAAACGGCCTGCTGAATGCTCTCAGCCTGTTTGCGCCGGGTGATATCGCGTGCAACCGCCACGCGGCATTGGTCCACTTCCGACCAGCGCGCCGACCACATAATGTGGACCGTCTCGCCATTTTTGCGGATATAGCGATTCTCGAAATGTGGCTGGGGTTCACCGGCAACAATCCTATCCACAGTTTGCAATGTGAGCTGGCGGTCATCCGGATGCACCAGCTCCAGCATTTGTCTACCCATCATCTCGGCTTGGGTGTAGCCAAAAATCTGCTCTGCACTGGGGCTGACATAAAGAAAGTGCCCGTTTTTATCCACTACGCACACGGCATCGACTAACAGGTCAATATATTTGCCCAGCGCAGGGAAGGTGAGGGAGTTCATAGCGTATATCCGTCTCTAATCGCCATCACTCAAGGCGTTGGCGTTGTTGTCTTCATAGCATAGTCAGATCGGAGGGGGCTTGTAAAACCTTTGCTAGCGATTTGTGCGTAGGGGGCTTGTCTAAAATTGTTATGCTGTTATAGTTATGTATAACACTGTGTTGGTGTGTGAAATGAAATCGCTAAGCCGGAATAGAAGATATGAATTGGAATGATGATCAGCCCATATATCGACAGCTGCGCGAAAAAATTGTGGCGTTGGTTTTATCGGGTGTATTCAAAGAGGGTGACGCATTGCCGTCGGTGCGGCAGGTCGCCAGTGACTATCAAATTAATCACATTACCGTGAGTAAGGCCTATCAGGAGCTAGTGGATATGGGGCTGGTGGAAGCGCGGCGCGGCATGGGTATGTATGTGGTGCAGGGGGCACAACAAAAACTGCATGACATCGAAAAAGAAAAATTTATCTCTACCGAGGTGCCTGCACTTTTGCTGCGTATGCGGCAATTGGGTGTAAGTAAAAAAGAATTGATCGCCGCGCTGCAAGCCGCGCAAGGAGAATAATATGAGATCAGTAATTAGTGCCCGGGGGGTACACAAACATTACGGAAAAAAAATGGCGTTGGATAATATTAATCTACAAATCGACGCGGGAAAAATTGTGGGCTTAATTGGCCCTAATGGTGCGGGTAAGACCAGCTTGTTGAAAGGGATTTTAGGTTTGGCTCCGGTAGCGGGCGAATTGACAGTGTTGGGGATGAACCCACAGCGGGAGCGGGTGAAATTACTGGAGCAGGTTTCCTTTATAGCGGATACCGCCACTTTGCCGCGCTGGATCAAGGTACGTGAATTAATCGCTTACACCGAAGCCGTGCATCCGCGTTTCAGTCGCGCGCAGTGCATGGCGTTTTTAGCGAATACGGATATTCAATTAAACGATAAGGTGCAGCAACTTTCCAAAGGAATGGTGACGCAACTGCATCTGGCACTGATTATGGCGATTGATAGCAAGTTGTTGGTATTGGATGAGCCCACCTTGGGCCTGGATATTCTGTATCGCAAACAATTTTATGAGCGGTTGCTGAATGATTATTACGATGCTCAGAAAACAATTCTAATTACTACTCATCAAGTGGAGGAAATTGAATCTATCTTGACCGATTTGATTTTTATCAATCAGGGCAAGCTAGTTCTGAATAGCAGCATGGACGAGATCGCCGAGACCTATGTGGAGTTGCAGGTGGATGCGCACTATAAAGAGCATGCGCTGGCACACAATCCGATTCATGTGCGAAATCTACTCGGTGGTTTCGGTATGTTATATGAAGGCGCCCATCACCAGCGCGATTCGCTGGCAGCCTTGGGGCGTTTGGCCACACCCAGCCTGAGTGATTTATTTGTCGCCAAGGTAAAACCACAAATGTTTGTCCAGGGAGATGTGTGATGATCGCAACTATTGCGGCGCAAATGAAGCGTGAATTTTGGGAGCAGCGAGTCAGTTTTTTATGGGCGCCGCTGATTTTTATTTTTCTGGTTGAAGCGCTCTCTATTGGGGTAATGGTCAGTCCACAGAATCTTCACTTTCCCGAGAATGTGCCTATAACGCTGGATACGCTGACTGTTAAATCCTATTCATCACTTGATCCTGCTACCGGCAAAATACATTTGGATTTCAATACGCCTGACGCACTGGCATTAATTGCCTGCTTGCATCAAATCGTTGCCTGGGGGATTTTTGCGTTGATGTTTGCGGCGGCTATTGCGAACTACGTCCATAGCACCTTAATCGCCGACAGAAAAAGCCGGGAGATTTTATTTTGGCGCTCCATGCCGGTAAGCGAGACCACCAATGTAATGGCGAAATTATTAATGGTGTGTTTGGTTGTACCACTGTTGATCCTGCTCTGCAATTTATTGAGTTTTGCTTTGTTTATGATAACTGCACTATTCATGGGGCAAGATTTTTCACAGTGGTGGCCAGCGCTAAAAATGGGAGTGCTCAGCTTCAAAATATTAGGCAGTAGTTTTGTAGTTGTGCTGCTGATACTGCCTTTTATCTGCTGGGGATTATTTGCCTCTGCATTTGCAAAGCGTTCACCGGTCACTATCAGCATCGCAATTCCGGCAGGCTTATGGTTGGCCGATGTATTGCTGCAAAAATATGCTGAGATTAGTCTAGGAGTTAAGGCGTTGTTAGGCGGCTATTGGCAATTTGCATCCACCTCTTTTCGTAAGTTGTGGGGCTCTGAGGGCTATAGAATATTGGATATTAATCTGGCGTCTGCGGTGGATCCAAAAATCTCCTCAATCGCGATAATTATTTCTGTGCTTTTGGTTGCAGCCACTATTTGGCTGCGCAATAACCGTTACGAGATTTAATCGATATGATTAAGGTTCAAGGAATTACCAAAAAAGTTGCAACCCAGGAAGGCGATTTGATTATCTTGCGGGATATTTCATTGGCTGTCGCGCAGGGAGAATCACTTGCGATAACCGGAGCATCGGGTTCAGGCAAATCAACCCTCTTGGGCATTTTGGCAGGATTGGATGTGCCAACCACAGGTAGCGTCAGCTTAAATAATCATTCGCTTACCTGTCTTGATGAAGAGGGGCGTGCGCAAGTCAGGGCAGACAATGTGGGTTTTATTTTTCAATCTTTCCAGCTATTGCCTGGGCTCTCGGCGCTGGAAAATGTCATGCTACCGCTGGAATTGCGCGGCAATAAAAAAGCAAAATCCCTCGCGCTGGATTTTTTAGCGCAGGTGGGATTGGATAAGCGTATGAGCCATTACCCGCAACAGCTCTCTGGTGGTGAGCAGCAACGGGTTGCGGTCGCACGCGCCTTTGCCAGTCAACCTAAAATTCTTTTCGCCGATGAGCCGACCGGCAATTTAGATTCTGCGACAGGCGCACGCATTATTGATTTGCTCTTTGAGTTAAATGCTGAACAGGGCGCAACACTGGTTCTGATCACCCATGAAGATCGGCTTGCAGCGCGTTGCCAAACACGTATTGAATTATCGGCGGGCGAAATGATGCCATCGCAGGGTAAACAATAATGTTGGCATTAAAATTATTGCTGCGTAATTGGCGCAGTGGCGAGTTAAAGCTGTTGGCTGTTTCCCTTATTCTTGCGGTGGCTGTCTTAAGTGGCATCTCTATTTTTTCGGCAAGACTTGAATCAACCCTGTTGTTACAAAGTAATAGCATCTTGGGTGCAGATGCTGTTGTAAGTGGTTCTGTGCCGATAAGTCAGGAATGGATTGACCGCGCCACAGAAGACAAATTCCAGCAATCATTTTCCACTATGTTTATGTCAGTTGTTTATGCCGGCGATGAGATGCAAATGGCATCGATTAAGGTCGTAGATTCGTATTACCCATTGCGCGGGCAATTGGACATTAGCCATGTGGCTTATGCGGAAAATGCAGTTGATATTAGAACGGCCAGTGTAGCTCCTGCCGCCGGTGAGGTGTGGGTAGACTCACGATTGTTCTCCGCATTAAAAGTAGCCATGGGTGACAGGGTTTCCGTAGGCGATGTGGATTTGACGCTAACTAACATACTTATTGATGAGCCGGTCGGCGTGAATCCGTTTTTTAACTTTGGCGCGCGCTTGATAATGAATATTGCTGATCTGCCAAAAACCAATATTCCGCAAGAGAATTATCAATGGCTGCTTGCTGCGAGCAATAGCAAAAAGTTGACTGGCTTTCTTGAAAAAATAAAACCTGAGCTTAATCAACATCAAAGTATTGCAACCATTGAGTCATCGCAGGAACAGTTAACGGCCAATTTAAAAACCGCCAAAAACTTCCTGATAATTGCATCGGTGATGGCGGTGCTCCTGGCTGGTGTCGCAATTGCTATTGCGGCACGCCAGTTCTCAATGCGCCACACTAATCAGGTTGCGCTTATGAAAAGCTTGGGCGCTAGTGCTGTGCGTGTCCGGCTATTATATTTCGGACAGTTATTGATGTTGGGTGTGGTGGCGGCTTTGTTTGGTTTGGTGATAGGTTACGGGATTCAGGAAATTGTCGCAGTCAACATTAAGCAGTTGTACCACATTACGCTTGCGTCATCGGGTGCTTATCCCTATGTGCTGAGTTTTATCGGAGGTTTGGTTTGTGTGTTGTGTTTTGCATTGCCTGCGCTTTGGTTTTTGCCTGGTGTTCCCCCACTAAAAATTTTACGCAGGGAATTAGCGGTGAATATGCCGCAGGTGTGGTTGCAAATAGGCTTGGCAGTGTTTGCGATGGTGGCGTTGGTGGGGCTATTTAGTCGCAATATAAAAATCACCTTAAGTTCAACTCTGGGATTACTGGTTGTTTTAGTGGTGGCCTGTGTTGTGTCTTGGTTGTTGTTGAAAATCAGTAAGCTATTTATTAGCAATTTAGGTGGGGTCTGGCGGCTTGCATTTGCGGGAATGCAAAAACGTAGGGGGCAAAGTGTTGTACAGGTGGCCATTTTTGCCGTGGCTTTGATGCTATTGCTAACCATGACGATTATTCGTACCTCATTTATTGCGGAATGGCAGAGGCAAATTCCCGCTGATTCACCGAATCATTTTATTGGCAATATGAATGCTGCTGACGTGGCAGATTTCAAGCAGTTTTTGCTCGATAGACGTATTAATGTGAACCCCATTTATCCTGTCGTAAGAGTCCGAATCGCAAAAATCAATACGGTCGAACCGAGTGCGGAATTGCGTAATCGCCATCCTGCATTTAAGCAGGAGTTAAATGTCACTGATTTCGCTTCATTGGCAAGTGATCATGAGATTGTGGAGGGGCAATGGTGGGATTTATGGCAAAAAACTGCACCCAATAGCGTGGGGGTTTCAGTCGATGCTGAATTCGCAAAACTTATTGGACTACATATCGGCGATCAACTGGCTTTCTCTGTTGGGGGCTTAGCCTTGAATGCAGAAGTGGCCAGCTTTAGGCGTATTGACTGGGAGTCGTTAAATCAAAATTTCTTATTTATATTTGAGCCAACTGCACTTGACCGTTTTTCACCGATTTATGGCACCAGTGCGTTTATTCCAACAGGCGATACGCAATACTTTAACCATTTTGCTCGCGAACATCCCAATTTATTGGTATTGAATTTCGGGAGCATGATTGAAAATATCCAAAAAATTATCAGTCAGGTTAGTAACGGTATTGGCTTGGTGCTTTGGTTGACCCTGAGCGCCGGGTGTCTGGTGTTGTTTGCGGCGGTAATGGGCAGTATTGAAAGCCGCAAACAAGAAGCAGGCCTGCTGCGTGCGTTGGGAAGTTCGCGCCGCTTAATGTTGGGCAGCGTGCTGGTCGAGTTTGCCATTCTGGGCTTTTTATCGGGTTTAATTGCTATCGCTGGTGCCGAATCATTTTTGTTCGCTTTGCAACATCTTGTGTTTAAGAATGAAATGCAACCTCACTACGCGTATTGGTTGGCATCGCCACTTATTGGAATGGTATTTATTGCAACCTTGGGTGTTGTTTGTTGTCGCACTGTCGTTGTTACACCTCCTGCAGTGGTGCTGCGCGAGGCCACTTAATCATTGGTGTAGTTTTATAATAGAAAGGAAATTTTAATGATCAAACGTTTTTTTTGGTATGGCTACTCGCCTATATTCGTCATGTTTTGTGCGATGAGCCTTTCTGCTACGGTAATGGCCGATGGCCTTACTGATTTTCGCAGCGCCTTAACACAGCTAAAGTCTACTGACCCCATTGCCGTCAATGCGCAGTTCAAGTTATTTGGCCGCAGCGGCGAGCACGACGAATTAATTGAACGTGAAGGCGTAATTAATATGCGTTTGGAGGATGGCGCGAATGGGTTGCAAGCGGTTTATTCCCCAGCACTGATTGGGCAATTACACGCAGAAGAGCTGGCAAAAATTGAGGATGAAAATGTAAAGAATTCAGCACTCAATGCGGTTGGGCAGTTTCAATATTGGGAATGGCGCGAACTTTTGTATCCTGCAGCACAAATGGAGCTGATGCTCGGACGCTGCCGCTTTGTTAGCGAAAAAATGGATGTATTCAACGGCAGTCCAACCAGATTGCTCACCTTTAGTATGCCTAAAGAAAAAATCGATAAAAGCTTTCGGCAATATGTAAAGAAATACAAAAACCATTTGCAGATATGGATTGACGATAAAGGCGTCCCGCTCGCTAGCCAGTTAACTGAAAAGGGTTCTGGGCGCATATTTATCGTGATTGGTTTTACCTTCAAGAATGAAATCTACACCGAATATCGTCAGCAGAACGGGCGGTTAATCGCCGTAAAACGCGAAGTAAAAGATGAAAGCTCGGGTGCAACTATGCAAAGCCAGCGGCATTTTATCGCCACTGTGAATCTAGTTAACTAAGCGGCAAGAGGAACCTATGCCCAGCCAATATGGTCATATTGGCTGGGCATAGCAGTCTGCTGCAAAAACTCTTCATCGCCCGTACTCCACCTTGTGCGAATGGCTCTGTGCTGGCGCCCCTGTGCGAGCACCACTGTGCGTGCCACCCCAAACTCTGCTAGGCTTTGCCCGCCAATTGAACCAACTCTAACCCTAAAGGAACTACGCTATGTTAAAGCGCTACTCGGCCTATGCCTTCAGTTTGCTGTTGCTGGGCGGAATCAGTTTGGTGGGCTGCCAATCCACCAGCAGCTCCAAGCCTGCAGTACAAAACCTTGAACAAGTCACCATCATTAAGAGCCCTAATGATGATCGCCAGTATTCGGCGCTTTTGTTGCCTAATGGTTTGCAGGTGGTTTTGGTCTCTGACCCGACATTGGAAAATTCTGCTGCGTCGATTGCCGTGGGCGTGGGCAGTGCACATGACCCTAAAACGCAATTGGGTTTGGCGCACTATCTTGAGCATATGTTGTTTTTGGGAACGGAGAAATTTCCTGAGCCCGACGGCTTTATGAAGTACACCCAGGCTAATGGTGGTATGACCAACGCCTTTACTGCGTATGATAAAACCAATTATTTATTCCAGATTAATGCCGGAAAGTTTGATGAGGCTTTGGATCGTTTTAGCGACTATTTTAAGAAGCCGACCTTTGATCCGCATTTCAGTGATAAAGAGCGCAATGCGGTTAACAACGAGTGGTCGCTGCAAAAAGCGCAAGACGGCTGGAATTTATTTGCGCTGCAAGGTTTTACCGCCAATCCAGAAAGTCCTGCCGCTAAATTTAACATTGGCAATTTGGATACATTGAAAGATAAACCGGGTTCAACTTTGCAAGATGAAATGAAAAAATTTTATAACAGCTATTACTCCGCCAATATCATGAAGTTGACTTTGGTGGGTAAACAATCCCTGCCTGAATTAAAAGCCCTCGCTGAAAAACATTTTTCGTCAATTCCCAATAAGAATGTGACCTTGCCTGAAGTTACTGTGCCGGGTTTAACCAAAACCGAAATGGGCAAGAGCATTCACTATAAGCCGATTAAAGAATTGAAAGCACTCTATGTGGATTTTCCAGTGAAATCTAACAAACACCAGTGGCGTTTGAAGCCCAATGAGTATGTGCGCAATTTAATTACTTCGGAAGAGCAGGGCACCTTGGGTGAGCAGTTGCGCAGTAAAGGTTTGGTAAAAATGATTACCGCCTATATCGACGCAGAGGGTTATGGCCCCGATGGCTTCTTGCGCGTGCAAGCAGAGTTAACCGATGCGGGGCTGCAACAGCAGGATGAAATCATCGCGGCGATTTTTTCCTATATCGATCTGATCAAGCGCGATGGTTTGAATCCCAATTACTACCGCGAACTGCAAGCCATGCGTACCAAAGATTTTGCCAACGCCTCCAAGTCAGAGCCACTCGACCAAGCGGTGGAATTGACTATGTTGCAGTTCGATTTGCCGGTAGAAAATTTATTAAATGCCGATTACATCTACGACCGTTACGACGCCAAATCAATTAAAAATCTGCTAGCGCAATTGGACGAGCGCAACGCCCGGGTGTGGTACATCAATCCCACTGAAAAAGCTGAAACCCCTGTACCCTTCTTTGATGGAAAATATGCAATCCGCTCTATTAGTGCCGAAGAATTTGCGCGTTGGGATTCATTGGCTGCTAAACATAAATTTAATTTGCCACCGCTGAATGATTTATTTACCGATAAACCTGCGCCGATTGTTGATAACCTTCACCTCAAGCCTCATCAGGTTGTTAGCCAAGCGGGCGTAGAAGCTTATCTGACTCACGCTGAGCATTATCGTGAAGACAAGGGCCAGGTATCAGTGCAAATCAATGTCGATTTTTCACTAAAGTCGCCCAAAAAGATTGTTCTCTCTTCGTTGATTAATGATATTTACAACAAACAAACCATGACCCTGGCTGATCGCGCCGGGCGCGCATCCCTGGGGGTTTCGGCGACCGTGATGGATGCCAATAGTCAGGGTATTTTCATTTCCGGTTACACCACTAAACATCCATTGCTGTTAACGCAAATGCTGAAAGAATTTTCCACGTTGGATATTAGCGATAAAGCGTTTAATGAAGCGCTGGATAGCTTTCAGCAAAATGTTGCCAACAAAGAAAAGAACCATGTGTTCCGCCAGTTGTTTGGCCACGGCCAGCGTTTGACCAGTAAAGTGCAATGGACCGATGAGCAGCTGCTTACCGCCGCAAAAACAATTAGCAAAGCCGATGTAGTTGCTTATCATGCCGCCATTAAACGCGATCCACTGTTGCGCATTTTTGCGGTGGGCAATTACACCGACGCGCAAATAAAAGAAATGGCTTTGGCAGCGGCTGCGATTCTTCCCGGCACTCGTACACCGGCGCAGCGTGTAGTCAATCAATATGTGACTCCTGCACCCGGCAAGGCTATTAACTTCAGCGATGATGTTGAGCTGGCTGATAGCGCGGTTTTGCAAGCCTGGTTTGGCAGTAAAAAATCTGATGATGAACAGGCGCAATTGGCGGTATTAAATTCGCTGTTCAGCAATGACTTTTTTATGCAGTTGCGTACCCATGAACAATTGGGTTATGTGGTCACCAGCTTTAATTATCCGGTCGATGACATTCCCGGCTTTGTGATGTTGGTACAAAGTTCCAATACGGATTTGCCTGGCATTAAAGCGCGTATGGATAAATTCCGCACCGAATATCTGGCCAAATTAAAAGCCACTGATGCAGCGGAAATCGAACAGGCCAAACAGGCAATGATTGCTAATGTGCTGCAAAAGCCAACGGATTTTTATGCTGAAGCCGGTCTCTACACAGGCGAATTCTGGCATGGTAAATATCAATTTGACGCTCGCGATCGTTATTTGGCCTCGCTGCGAAAAGTCACTAAAGACGATTTGGTTAAAATCTACGAACAATTATTGCTCAGCGATAAAGTGGGCAAAGCGCTCCTTCAATTGCGCGGTACCAACTTCAAAGCAAAACCTTTTGCACTGGCAAAATAATCCTGCCAGAGCATTTGTTATAACTCTGACATAGTCCCTGCAATGTATTTGCAGGGACTATTGGATTCGGGGATTATTGGATTAAAATAGAAATCTTATTTAATTTTAGCGAGTGAACCATGAGCGACAAAAACGACGACGATCTGTTCTGGGAGTTGGTTGAAAAATTTATCGAGCAGGCCAATGACGCCTGCGAAGATGCTGACCCCGGTATTGTCAGCGCCGCGCTTATGAATGCGGCAGCGCGCTTTAATGCCTTCGTCGTCGCCCAAAGCTCGCTCGATAAAAATGAGTTTGCTGAAGACGTGGAAGGCACAACGAATTATTTGTCTGGCCGTTACCGCGATTTCCTTAAAGAACATATGGAAGATTACCGCGAGAATTACACCGCCTTAATTGGCAACAGGGAGTTGCCGGAAGAATAGATCGGTTTGGTATTGAAAAAGCAGCTTCGGCTGCTTTTTTGTTATTTGTCCAAATAAATATGTGTAAAACTGGTGCATGCGGAAATAATGTGTGTTTATCTTTTTCTTGTATACAAGTATATTGATTGTTTTCTGATTATCCTCCAATAACCATAAAAGCCACTACTTATGAGAAACCCACGAGCCGTTTATTTGCAGCTGTTGCAGCTGATTTGCCTTTCTTTACTCTCTATTTCCAATGCTTTTGCCGATGTCACTTTGCCGCGCCTGTTAAATGACGGTGCGATTCTCCAGCGCGATAAACCTTTAACGATTTGGGGTTGGGCGGCTGAAGGCGAGAAGGTGACCGTGAGTTTTGCAGGTAAGCAAAAATCAACCCAGGCCGTCGATGGTAAATGGCAAGTGACGTTTCCCTCGCGCAAAGCGGGTGGACCTTATGAGTTAGTGGTGATGGGTGAGAAGAATCAGCTTAAGCGCAGCAATATTTTGCTGGGTGATCTGTGGGTTGCATCGGGTCAGTCCAATATGGAATTGCCTTTGCGCCGTGTGAGATACCAATATCCGGGGCTGATTGAAACTACACGGCAGCCCAACATCCGCGAATTTAATGTGCCTGTTACTTATGCCTTTAAAGGTCCCTTGAGCGATTTCACCCAAGGCGATTGGAAAATGGCGACGCCGGAAAATTTGGAAAATTTTTCTGCGGTAGGATTTTTCTTCGCACAAAAATTATTGGCGGAAAATCAAGTACCGGTGGGTATCATCACGCTTCCTGTTGGCGGTTCACCGGCAGAGGCTTGGGTGAGCGAATCCGTGTTACAAAAATATCCGCAATATTTGCAGAAGCTGCAACCGTTTAAAGATGATGCCCATGTGCAGGCGACTATCGCTAAAGACGAAGCCAATAGCGACAAATGGTATGGTGATTTGGGAGCTGCTGACATTGGATTGAAAAATAATTGGTCGCAAGAAAAGCTCGATACCAGCGCGTGGAAAACATTGCAAGTGCCGGGATTTTTAAAAGAGCAGGGCATCGATTTTACTAATGGTGCATTCTGGGTGCGTAAAACCGTCGAGCTGACGCAAGCTCAAGTCGAAAAAAAAGCGGTGCTCTGGTTGGGTTGCATTGTCGATGGCGACCAGGTCTTCGTGAATGGGCAAGCGGTTGGGCAAACGGGGTATCAATATCCTCCACGTATTTATGCGGTGCCTGCGGGACTGTTAAAATCCGGTAAAAATAGCATCGCTATTCGTGTAACCAGTTATTCCGCTAATGCCGGTTTTGTAAAAGATAAACGCTACGCGCTGATGTTCGGCGAAAGTAAATTTGGTGCGGCTTATTCAGGTGATGAAGAAGTTTCATTGCGCGGTGAGTGGCAGTATCGGATCGCCGCCACTGCGGGCGCTATGCAACCGGGTACGACTTTGCATTATCTTCCATCGTCATTATTTAACGCAAAACTGGCGCCTGCATTGCCGCTAAAAATAAAAGGCGTAATTTGGTATCAGGGCGAATCCAACGTAGATCGCGCAGCGGAATATCACCAATTAATGACGGATTTAATTGGCGATTGGCGCAAACAATTCCAACAATCCGATTTGCCTTTTATCTATGCTCAATTAGCCAATTTCCTTCCTGCTGCGAGTCAACCGGGTGAGAGTGGATGGGCTGAATTGCGTGAGGCACAGCGTAAAACACTCGCGGTAAAAAATACGGCGATGGCGGTGGCGATTGATGCGGGTGAATGGAACGATATACATCCGCTGGATAAACAAAAAGTGGGTGAACGTTTGGCGTTGGGCGCGTTGAAAGTGGCTTATGGTAAAAAATCGCTGCTTGCATCCGGGCCATCGCTGAAAAAAGTGAAGGCGAAGGGCAATAAAGTAGAGTTAACGTTTGCGGATGTGGGTAAGGGGCTGCAAGCGGTTGGTGGCGAGTTAAAGCATATTGCGCTTGCGGGCGCGGATAAAAAGTTTGTGTGGGCCAAGGCGGAGGTGAAGGGTAACAAGCTGATGGTGTGGGCGGATGTTGTTGCTGAGCCTAAATGGGTGCGTTATGCATGGGCCGATAACCCTGAGGGGGCAAATCTGTATAATAGCGCCGGTCTGCCTGCATCGCCGTTTGAGGCTCGTGTTTTGGATTAGTTTTTGCTGTGCCCCCGCCGCATGGATTCCGGGAGTCTTTTCAGAGACTCGCCGTGAACCCATCCATGGGGGCTCATTGCCCGCATCCCTGCGGGCAACGGTCTCTAAAAAGACTCCGGAATCCATGCTGCTACCTATGCGTTTCAAATAGGAAAAAACAGCAAACGCCGATGCAGAAATCATTTTCTCATCGGCGTTTTTTATGGTGAAACAATTCGATATTTTTGATACGTCCCCAACCAAAACGGTTGTGATTATTGGCGGTGGCCCTGCAGGTTTAATGGCGGCTGAAGAAATTGCGTCTGCAGGTCATCGAGTATCGGTTTACGATGCAATGCCCTCGGTGGGGCGAAAGTTTTTATTGGCTGGTGTGGGTGGGATGAATATCACCCATGCGGAGCCAGCTGAGGATTTTCGTGCACGCTATTCAGCGAATTCACAGTTTATCAATACGCTCAAGCAATTCGATTCCGTTGCGTTGCGCCATTGGGTGCATGGCTTGGGTATTGAAACCTTTGTGGGTACATCTGGCCGCGTGTTTCCTGCGGATATGAAAGCGGCGCCGCTGTTACGCGCCTGGTTGCATCGCCTGCGTGGCTTGGGTGTAACATTTTATCCGCGCCATCGTTGGTTGGGTTTTGAAAATAATAAAGAGTTAATTTTTTCTACATCGGAAGACGGAAATGTCATCTCCAAAACGATAACTGCAGATGCGGTGGTCTTAGCCTTGGGCGGCGCCAGTTGGCAGCGTTTGGGTTCCGACGGTGCATGGGTGCCTTTGCTGCGCGAGCGCAATATCAACGTGAATGAATTGGTGCCGAGCAATTGCGGGTTTGATGTTTCCTGGAGCGAAATGTTGCGCGAGCAGCATGCAGGTGCGCCTTTGCATGGTGTTGGATTAAGCTGTATTGATGCGCAGAACATGCCGCGCAGTATTTTATCCGAGGCAATTATCAGTGCTTACGGTATAGAGGGTACTGGTATTTATGCTTTATCAAAATATTTGCGCGAGCAGTTGGAGCAAAATGGTACTGCCCTGTTGAATATTGATCTGCTGCCGGATTTATCGCTGGATAAAATTGTGCAGCGCTTGAATAAGCCGCGCGAGAAAAATTCGCTCAGTAATTTTTTACGCAAGCAATTAAATTTGTCGCCTGCCAAACTTGCCCTGTTGCGTGAACTCACCACCAAACACACCTTTGAAAATACGGATCTGCTTGCCATGGCGATGAAAAAATTGTCGCTGACCTTAACTGCTACTCGCCCTATTGATGAAGCCATTAGCAGTGCCGGTGGTATTGCTGCAAAAGAATTGGATGCCGCCTTTATGCTCAAGAAAATTCCCGGTGTGTTTTGCGCAGGCGAAATGCTAGATTGGGATGCGCCTACCGGCGGTTACCTGCTTACCGGCTGTTTTGCCAGCGGGCGCGCGGCTGGTTTAGGTGTGGTGAAATATTTGCGGGACATGACTTGATGCGCGCATTGGTAGTGGGTTATGTCTGGCCGGAACCTGCTTCATCTGCTGCGGGCACGCGTATGTTGGAGTTAGTGCAGCTGCTTGTGCGTATGGATTATCAAGTGACATTTGCATCGGCCGCAGCTTTATCCGAACATCGGTTTGATTTAAACAGTTTGGATGTTACCGAAAAGTCGATTGCATTAAATTGCAGTAGCTTCGATGAGTTTGTGCGCGATTTAAATCCCAATCTGGTGTTGTTTGATCGCTTTTTTACTGAAGAACAATTTGGCTGGCGTGTTGAGCAAGCTTGTCCGGATGCGTTGCGAATTCTCGATACTGAAGATCTGCACAGCCTGCGCCATGCGCGCCAACAATTATTAAAATCTGCGCAGAAACTCTGTGGCAGTGAAAAAGAAAAACAATCGGTTGCCCCCATCACCGCCGACAGCGAACTGCTCTATCAGCAGATGTGTAAGGGCGATATGGCAGTGCGCGAAGTTGCAGCGATTTTTCGTTGTGATTTATCGCTAATGATTTCTGAAGTGGAAATCGACTTATTGCAGCGTTATTTTTCGGTTTCCCCCCAATTACTTTTTTACTGCCCATTCCTTTCGTTGCCTGCAATTGAATCGGAAGCGGCTCACAGTTTTTCAGCGAGGCAACATTTTATTGCTATCGGCAATTTTCGTCATGAACCCAATTGGGATTCGGTGCTTTGGTTAAAACATCAATTGTGGCCGATGATCCGCGCGCAACTTTCTGCGGTGGGAATGGCGCAGGCAGAGTTACATATCTATGGCGCTTATCCACCGCCCAAGGCCACACAATTACACAATCCGAAAGAAGGCTTTCATGTCAAAGGCTGGGCGGCAGATGCACAGGCAGTAATGCAGTCCGCGCGCGTTTGCCTCGCACCGCTGCGGTTTGGTGCAGGTATTAAAGGCAAGTTGATGGATGCTATGCGCTGCGGTACACCCTCGATTACAACATCTATTGGTGTTGAGTCCATGCACGGAGGCTTGCTATGGGGCGGGGCGGTTGCAGATAGTGCTGAAACATTTGTTGCAGCGGCAGTTGCGCATTATCAAGATGAAACCTTGTGGCAACAAAAACAGCAACAGGGCTTTGCAATTCTGCGCGATTATTTTCATCGCACAGATCACTCCCTCTCGTTACAAACGCGTTTGACGGAACTGCTTCACAATCTTCAACGCGAGCGTGGCGATAACTTTATCGGCCAAATGCTCCGCCATCACTCCCACAAAAGCACCCAATATATGGGGCAGTGGATTGAAGCGAAAAATAAGTAATTCTTTTTTCTTTTTCGCTGAATAAATCCGCACTTCTCCTTCCCACTTTGATCTTTTAAAAGTGCCACGTTCGAGTTTTCTCCAATCATTTGACAACGTTGTCCATCGCGCATAGCCTGCTTTTCGGTAGATGAACCCTTTTTAATAATCAAATATTTCCTCTTAGGAAATAAAACCGGACGGGTGATTGCAAAATGAACCTCAGAAAAATATTCGGAATGACTTCCGTACTTCTCTTATCGACACAGGCCTACGCTTACAACTGTAACGGCGTGGCTCAATATGTGGATGGCCGCTCCTACAATAACAATGCGATTGTGCAAAACGTGGGTAGTGCTTTTAGCTGTAAAGTGGGCGGCTGGTGTACGGTTGGCGGACCTTACGCGCCCGGCACAGGTTGGGCAGCGGGCGATGCCTGGATTAACCTTGGCTCTTGCGGCACTACAACAACCAGTTCAACGCCTCGCTCAAGCACTCCTTCTAACACAACATCCAGTACTCCGAGCACCGGCGGCAACTGCCCTAACTGGGCTGCTGGTACCAACTACACCGTTGGTGTGGTGGTGAGATATAACAACGCTTTCTATCGTGCGAAGAATGAAAACCCTGGCTATGATCCGGTGATCAGTACCTGGTTCTGGGAACCAGTTGCTTCTTGCCCGGGCGGCACTAATTCATCAAGCAGTTCGGGTAATAACGGCACTTGCGCCGTATGGGTTGCTGGAAGAATGTATTACGCAGGCAATACCGTTAGTTACAACGGTGGCACCTTCCGCGCGAAGTATGACAACCCGGGTTACGATCCGTTGGTCAGCACCTGGTATTGGGAGCCAACCAGTGGTTGTAATGGCACCGGCGCCAGTTCAAGTGTGTCATCGACCACCAATCCCGGAACCGGTTTTGCGGCAGTAGTGAGCGAGGCACAATTTAATCAAATGTTCCCGGGCCGCAATCCTTTCTACACCTATGCTGGTTTAGTGGCTGCTACCAAAACCTATCCAACCTTCGCAGGAACTGGTGATCTCCAGTTGAAAAAACGCGAAGCAGCGGCGGCACTTGCTAACTTCTCGCATGAGACTGGCAGCTTTGTGCACGTCACTGAAATTGCGCGCGGCTTGTACTGCAGTGACTGGGGCAACTTGGCAACTTGTCCATGCGAGCCTGGCAAGCAATATTATGGCCGTGGTCCTATCCAATTGAGCCATAACGGTAACTACTGTGCTGCTGGCGCCGCTCTTGGTTTGGATTTGCGTCGCAACCCTGAGATTGTTGAGCAGAACGCGACAGTGGCTTGGCAAACAGCACTTTGGTTCTGGATGACCCAGAGCGGTTCGGGTTATCGCCCGGCACACGACAATATTGTTAACAACTATGGTTTCGGTGAAACCATCCGCACTATCAACGGTGCAATCGAGTGTAACGGTGGAAACCCTGCACAAGTACAAAGCCGGATCAATGAGTTCAACCGTATCCTGCAAATTATTGGCGGAACGGCGGGTAATAATTTAGGTTGTTAATTTTAATGGTGTAACAAAAAACGCCGCATTTTTGCGGCGTTTTTTTATTGGCGATTTAAAAATAAAATTGAGTACAGATAACTTATCCGTTAGTAAGCTATTCGTTAATAACCCATCAGTTTTACCTCGTTCATATTCGCAGCATTGAATTTTTTAACCCGTAAATAGCGCGTAGTGAGGTTGATTGGGTAACTCGTAAATTTCAAATAGCGCGTTAGAGAATCAGACACTATCACCGCTTGTGAGTGTGATAAGTCGCCATCAGAAAATTCCACTAAACCTGTACCATTTGCATCGTAAAGGGTGATTTCGGTGAGTGTATATTCGCGACCTAAATCAATAATCGCTTCAACCGGATAAATGGCTGTTGACCAACCGGCGAACCAGTAAGTTGTAGGTGCAGTTGCATTCTGTTCGTCCACCAATGCGGAAGCATTACCTATTGCACCGGGTAGAATCATTGCGGGTGATAATAAAATAGGTGCGGGTGTACCGCCGTTTGCCGCGCTAGAATTCGCCGATGACATAATTGAACTCGACGCGGTTGAGCTGGTACTTGATGCAACCGAGCTGGCAATCGATGATGCTGTACTTGCTATCGATGAACTCGAACTTGAAGTGGGAACGGATGATGGCGTTGATGACAGGGCAGTGGACGATGCCGCGCTGCTGCTTGATACAGTGTCATAGTCAAGCGGAAATAAAGGTTTTCCCTGATCGGAATTTTTTTGCGACAACATCCAGTTGTAAATATTTTTTTCCGTTGCTGGCAGCGCGCTGTGAGTGCCGTTGTAAACTTCTCGCCAACCGCTGTGGCCATTACTGGGCATAAAGGTCGCGCGTAAATTATTCGGGCGCAATGCAGACAACAATGTGCAGCTTTTGTTGTTGTAACGGCATGTATAGGCAGGATTTGTATATTCAATGGTCGCTTCGGGGCAGCTGGTATTACTGTTAATAATGGTGCGTAAGTTTCCCGCTCCCATATTGCCCGATGCGCCGCCTGCAAATCCCCACAGCGATACATTATTCGCGCGCACTAAACAGGGATCAATTCCACCGGCCGCTTCTATCGCAACTGCGGCGGAAAAATGGGTGGGGTTTGCGGCGATATAGTTAAAGACACTGCCACCGCCCATGCTCAATCCTGTGAGATAAATGCGGTCTGCATCCAGCTCAATCCCTTTTGCTGCCAGTTGCACGGTGGTATCGGCGATTACTCGGCGAATCACATCCGTAGAAAATCCCCCGCGTTGCATTGACTGTGGAATAATCACCACCATATTTTCTTGCGGAATAAATTGGCCGTTAAGAATGGCTGCTCCCGGGCCGCCAGCCTGGTTTTCTACTTTTATTAAATTAGTGGCGATGCTGGCGTAATAAGCATCATCACGTGTGTAACACATATTCAGTACAGATGACCCTTGTTCACCCATACCGTGTAAAAAAATAACGGCAGCATATTTTCCCGTTTTTATTTGCGTAATACCGGTAGCGGGTGCGTACACATAATAGGGTACACGCGATATCAGTTTTGTGTTGATGCCAGTCGTGCATTGGGCGCCCTCATGGGACATGTATTGAAAGCGAATCATGTTCGCTTTTGACATATAGGTGGGCGATTCAGGAAAGCGAGTGTCAATGAGTGCGAGCGCAGAGCAACTGAGAAGCCCCAGGAGTGCAACAATAACTTTTTGCATAGCTTTTCGCCTTTATAAAACCAGAATTGAATTTTCAGCGAGCGGTCAACCCACTGCCAGCGTCCATGTTGTGGGTAGAGTTTCCAAGCTTAGGGTGAGTCTGGTTGCTTTGCAGTTGTTTGCTTAATAGTTTTTCTGGTGTGAGACTTTTGCACGCATAAAAAAAATCAGCACAGATTAAAAAATTTATAAAGCTATGGATTTTGATGCCAATGTGGTGGAGCCGCTACTTATTAGGTGCTAAATCACTAGTTAATATTTCATAAGTGAAAATTTATTTTTTGCGGCGAGCAAGGATGAGGGCTTGAAAGTACCAGATATTGCTCCATATGTGATGAATTACTACAATCCGTGATATTTATGCCACTCCAACCACTCCTGCAGCAACAATCTACTATTCGGCTCTTGTGGGGCGGGATTTTGGTTGTTGGCTTTTTGTGTCTGCTAGCGGGTTGGAGTTTGGAGTCGTCAGCGGATTACTCCAGCAGTGATGCCGGGCGTAATAGCCGTGCGGTGTCTGTGGATATGCCGCTGCACGCCAACAGCGAACATTCATTCACGCTGAAACGCTTTTTCAGTCGCTACAAAGATCAGCCCAAGTCCGCTGAACCGCCCGAGCCTATTTGGGCATTAACAGCGAATGACATTATTGCCTCGTTGCCATTGGTGCCGGCAAGGTCGCATGATGCTACACAACGTCCGCATATCGCTCTTCATCAATTACAGACGCTCAATATTTCCCGCGCGCCACCTCTCGTTTAATTACTTCCGTTAAAAAACAATTTAATTTTTTTGCTTTCCTCTCGCTGCATTAAAACAGTGACGAGCCTAGGCATGGTGGGGTATTGGCGATGAAAACACGTTTTTCGCGGGCTATTGTGTATGGCCTGATTATTTTGTTTGGGCTGCTTAGCGCGTTGCCCAATGTATTACCGGATTCTGTTTTGCAAAAATTACCTGATTGGTACACGCAAAATCAGTTAACACTGGGTTTGGATTTACGCGGTGGTTCGCATTTGTTATTGGAAGTGGACACCAGTGAATTGGTGGCCAATAAAAACCCCGCGTTGCATGAGCAGATAGTGCGCGATGCGGTTGAACAAAGTTTGGAAGTGGTGCGCCGCCGTCTGGATGAAACCGGCATGGTGGAGCCGATGATTACGCGGCAGGGCAGCGACAGTATTTTAGTGCAACTGCCGGGCGTGAATGATCCGCAACATATCCGCGAATTGTTGGGCACTAAGGCGCGTATGACTTTTCATTGGGCGGCGAATGAAAAATCGGCGCTGCTTGGGAAAATTATTTCAGTACAAGGCGATACTCCAAGCGAGCGCTATCAACTTGAAGAGCGCGTAGCGCTGGAGGGAAAACATATCAGCGATGCGCGTTTGGCATTTAATCAAGAAACCGGCGAACCTGTTGTTACTTTTAAATTGAACAACGAAGGCGCACGTCGCTTTGGCGATATGACCAAACACAATATCGGCCGCTCACTGGCAATTGTATTGGATGATCGTGTAGTCACCGCGCCGGTAATTCGCAGTGCAATTCAAGGCGGCAGTGGTGAAATCAGCGGTTCGTTTACCAGTGCGAGTGCAAATGATCTTGCGCTGCTGTTGCGTGCCGGTGCTTTACCTGCGCCGCTAAAAGTCATTGAAGAGCGAACCGTGGGGCCGGATCTGGGCAGCGATGCGATTTCTATGGGCATCAGCACCGGCATTGTCGGTGCGTTATTAGTGCTCGCTTTTATGGTGGGCATTTATGGTCGCTGGGGTTTTATTGCCTGTGTTGGTTTGGCAGTGAATATCGGTTTGAGTTTTGGTGTGCTGAGTTTATTGGGTGCGACATTGACGCTGCCGGGCATTGCCGGTTTTATTTTAAGTATCGGCATGGCGGTGGATGCGAATATTTTAATCAACGAGCGTATCCGCGAAGAAACGCGGCGCGGTGAACCTGCCATGGCAGCATTGCGCGCAGGTTTCCAGCGCGCCTACAGCACCATTCTCGATTCCAATGTCACCTCGTTAATTGCGATTAGCTTGTTGTTTTTATTTGGCAGCGGGCCGGTGCGCGGTTTTGCGGTGACCATGGCGGTGGGCTTATTAATCTCTATGTTTACCGCGATATCGTTTACCCGTTTGGTGATGGAGTGGCGTGTTGAAAAATTGGGTAAGCAACCTTTGATTATCTCCGGCATTAAGTTGCTGGATCGGATCAGTGAAAATACGATTCCGTTTTTGCGCGCGCGATTTTTTGGTTTGGTAGCATCAGCGGTATTATCGTTTGCATCGGTATTTTTATTTTTCAACCCGGGGTTGGATTACGGTGTCGATTTTAGTGGTGGCACTGTAATTGAAGTGAGCGCACCGGATGTGGGTGTGGCGGATTTACGTAAAAGCTTGCAGCAGCAAAGCGCTGCGCAGCTGGCGATCCAGGAGTTTGGTGCGCAAGGCCATTATCTGGTGCGCATGCCAGCGCAGTCGGCAGAGGATGTGGCGAACGGCACCAGTGTGCAAGCCGTTAAAACAGCTGTGTTAGCTATCTCGCCGGATGCGAAATTTCCGCGCGTAGAAATGGTCGGCCCACGTGTGAGTGGCGATTTTGGTGATGCGACTATTCTCGCGATTATTTTGGCTGGCTTGGGTATGCTCGGTTATTTATGGATTCGTTTTGAATCGCATTTTGCCCTGGCAGCAACACTCACACTCGCGTTGGATCTCACCAAAACCATCGGTTTTTTTGCGTTGGCCGGTGTGGAATTTAATCTCACTGCGGTAGCGGCATTGCTGGCATTAATTGGTTATTCGGTAAATGACAAAGTGGTGGTGTTTGACCGCATCCGCGAAAATCTGCGCCTTACGCCCAATAAACCCTTGGTGCAATTGCTCAATGAAAGTATTACTTCAACGTTAACGCGCACGGTATTTACTTCAGTTACAACTTTTCTTGCGCTTTTACCTATGGCGATGGCCGGGGGCAATGCGGTTGCGAGTTTTTCGTTGCCGATGTTGTTTGGTATTGTGATCGGCACCAGCTCATCGATATTAATTGCCGCACCGATTTTATTGTTGCTGGGGGAGCGACGGATACGGAAGGGGAAAACACAGTTGCGCGATAGTGCAGAGGTAGCACAGCGTGAGTTAGATCTATTGCCGTAGTGCTTTTGTATGGCTATCACTTCGGGAGTGGTAGCTGTTTTTCAATGTATTTTCAGAAATGAATGGTATTTCCATCGTGTCTTTTTTAATTATTGTCGTTACGAGAGTTTCTAATATTAGTTCATCCTGCTCATCGACTTTATTTTTTCACAAATAACGCGATAATTTACACTGAATTTTACTTTAGCTACCGTAGCTGGGGAGAAAACTTATCAAAAAGAGCTAGCATTGAGTTTGAATTGGTATATACCGGGCTCGAAATAAAAGTCGAACACTGTATAGTCACTATAAGAATAAGCCATAATTTTATTTTTAGAATTTCTTAATGCATAAAGCAATGCTCTATAATTTGATTATCCCTCCTATGAAAATTATAGGGGGGATAATCAAAACCAAGAGCAAAGAATACGGATATTTACTTCTTTCGACTGGGATTAGACGTTAAACAAGAAATGCAGCACATCCCCATCTTTTACCACATATTCCTTACCTTCTTTGCGCGACTTACCGGCATTTTTCGCACCTTGCTCACCTTTGTATTGCACAAAGTCTTCGTAAGAAATTGTTTCAGCGCGGATAAACCCTTTTTCAAAATCGGTGTGGATCACGCCAGCCGCTTGCGGTGCAGTTGCGCCTACGGGAATTGTCCAGGCGCGCACTTCTTTTACACCGGCGGTGAAATAAGTCTGTAGGCCGAGTAGTTGGTAGCCAGCGCGAATGACGCGGTTCAGGCCTGGTTCTTCCATGCCCATCTCGTCGAGGAATTCTTTTTTGTCATCGCCTTCTAGTTCGGCGATATCGGCTTCCAATTTATTGCAAATTGGTACGACGATAGATTTTTCTTCTTCAGCAATTTTGCGCACAACATCCAGATGCGGATTATTTTCAAAACCATCTTCCGCAACGTTGGCGATATACATGGTCGGCTTGAGCGTGAGCAAGTTGATTTCTTTCAGCATTGCCACTTCTTCTTTGTCCAAACCGAACGAGCGCAGTGGTTTGGCTTCGTTCAAGTGAGGCTGAACTTTTTCCAGCAGGGCTTTGATCGCTATAGCGTGCTTGTCGCCGCCTTTGGCGGATTTGGCGTAACGGTTGATGGCTTTGTCTACCGCTTCCAGATCGGCGAGCGCGAGTTCGGTATTGATCACTTCGATATCGGCCGCGGGATTTACACCGTTGGCAACGTGGATCACGTTGTCGTCGTCAAAGCAGCGCACTACGTGGGCGATGGCATCAGTCTCTCGGATGTTGGCGAGGAATTTGTTGCCCAAGCCTTCGCCGCGCGATGCACCGGCAACAATACCGGCGATATCGATAAATTCCATAGTGGTGGCGACAACGCGCTCGGGTTTAACTATTTCCGCGAGCTTGTCCTGGCGTGGATCGGGTACGGTCACGATACCGGCATTGGGTTCAATGGTGCAGAAGGGAAAGTTTTCGGCACTGATTCCTGCGTTGGTCAGGGCGTTAAACAGTGTTGATTTACCGACGTTGGGCAGGCCGACGATACCGCAATTGAAACCCATGATGCTATTCCGCTAATGAGAGGTATGAAAATAAGGGGTGAAAATCGAGAGGGCGCGATTATACATGCTCGGCGCCCATTAGACGAAGTTTGCGCTGCATTCCCTTGCTGCTACTTTTTGGGATCGGTATGCAGGTTTTTCATCGCCGTATTCCAATCGCCTTTGAGCGCGTCAGGAGTGCATTTGATGGCGCGGGCGATAGCATCATCAATCAGTTCCTGTTCGCTGGCGGGTGCTCGTTTGAGCACAAAGTTGGCGACCATCGCCGCGACACCCGGGTGGCCAATACCCAAGCGCAGGCGCGGGAAATTGGGATTGTTGCCGAGTGCGGCAATGATATCGCGCAGGCCGTTGTGGCCGCCGTGGCCGCCACCTTGTTTAAAGCGGGCGATGCCAGGTGCTAAATCCAGTTCGTCGTGGGCGACCAGAATCGCGGCTGGTTCGATCTTGAAAAAATTCGCCATAGCGCCGACCGATTGCCCGCTGCGGTTCATATAAGTGGTGGGGATCAGTAGGCGTAAGTCGCGCCCTTGGTAATTCACTCGTGCGGTGAGGCCGAAATATTTGCTGTCATTCACCAAAGATACGCCGAGCGAGCGGGCGAACTCCTCGACAAAATCGGCTCCGGCATTGTGGCGGGTGCGCTCATATTCACTGCCGGGGTTGCCCAAGCCGACAATCAATTGAATTTCAGTGTTGGCCATGAATCTATCTCATGCTTGAATGGGTGATAGTTATTGCGGCGCGCATTGTACTTGGGAATTGAGCTTGGGAATTGTCCTTTTATCATCGCCATAAAAAAAGGGCTGGCTCCGAAGAGTCAGCCCTTTTTTGAAAGGTGAGGAAGAAATTACGCTTCTTCGCCTTCTGCAGCGCCTTTCGGCTTAACCAGAGTGGCAACTGCCAAATCGTGATCTGCACCTTTTTGCAAGTCAGCAGAAACAACACCGCTTGGCAATTTCAGGTCAGAAATGTGAATGATGGTGCCGGTTTCTGCGTTTGCCAAATCCACTTCAATGAATTCTGGCAATTGGTGTGGGAAGCAGATGATGTCCAATTGGGTAAGGTTGTGAACCACTTTACCGCCCTGGATTTTCACGCCTTTGGAGATTGCTTCATTGATGAAGTGCAGAGGTACGTGAGTGTGTACCTTGGTTGACTTATCAATACGCAAGAAGTCCAAGTGCAAAACCACTGGCTTGGACGGGTGACGTTGTACGTCTTTCAGGATCACGTCCTGAGCAGTGCCGTCCACGTTCAAGCTAATGATGTGCGAGTAGAAAGCTTCGTGTTCCAAGTGCTTCATCAGTTCATTGTGAGAAACAGAAACGCTAGCAGGTGCTACGTTGCCGCCGTAAATTACAGCAGGAACTTGATTTGCCAAACGACGCAGGCGGCGGCTCGCACCTTTCCCTAAATCGTTACGGGCTGTTGCATCTAATTTAAAGTCTTCAGACATTTTATCGTCCTCAATTTTCCATTCAGATCCGCGACCAGAACCTGATGGGTTTCAGTAACCAGAGTACAGAATGTATTCCGGTGGTTTACCGAGAGTAATGCTCCGACTAGCGGAACCTTTTAAAGGGTTCCTAGCGGAACATCGCGCTCAGGGATTCTTCATTGCTCAGGCGGCGCATGGCTTCGGCGAGCATTTTCGACAGCGTGAGGCTGCGGATGCGTGGGCAGTCTTTGGCGGCCTGGCTGAGCGGGATTGAGTCGGCAACGACCAGTTGATCCAGCTCGGAGTTGTTCAGGTTTTCAATCGCCTTGCCCGATAGCACCGGGTGAGTACAGTAGGCGACGACTTTCTTGGCGCCCTGCGCTTTCAGTGCTTTGGCGGCGCTGCACAGGGTGCCGGCGGTGTCGATAATGTCATCCACCAACAGGCAGGTGCGGCCTTCAATTTCACCGATAATATGCATCACTTCCGCAACATTTGCGCGCGGGCGGCGTTTATCGATAATCGCCAGATCTATGCCCAATTGTTTAGCTACCGCACGGGCGCGCACTACGCCGCCGATATCGGGTGACACTACAATCAGGTCTTCAAATTTTTGCGCTTCTATATCTTCCAGTAACACGGGTGAGCCGTAGACGTTATCTACTGGTACATCAAAGAAACCCTGGATCTGCTCCGCGTGCAGGTCAACAGTGAGCACGCGGTCAACACCTACGCCAACCATCATGTCGGCGACTACTTTTGCGGTGATGGGTACACGCGCTGAACGTACGCGGCGATCCTGGCGGGCGTAGCCGAAGTAGGGCACCACGGCGGTGATACGGCCAGCGGAGGCGCGACGCAGGGCGTCCACCATCACAATCAATTCCATCAGGTTGTCGTTAGTCGGTGCGCAAGTTGACTGGACTACAAACACATCGCGGCCGCGCACGTTATCGTGCAGCTCGACGGCGATTTCGCCATCGGAAAATTGCGACACGGAAACATTGCCAAGTGGCATGCCTAAGTGATCCACAATCTTTTTAGCGAGATCGGGGTTTGCGTTGCCGGTAAAGACCATTAAGTCAGTCACGTCAGATACCTTTTGGTGATGGCTGGGGTGATTGCTGGTGGTTAAATGCCAGAGCCGATATTTTCTCTCTGTAAAAAGTCTGTCTGCGCAAAGCAGCGTTTTTTACCCTAGGAAATTTTAGGATGCTGCGCGGATTGAGCTGTATCAAAAGGGAATTAATCAGAATAGTCATCGTTTAGGATTCGTGTTAGTGGTGCGATTTAAATTGTGAACACACCTGAAACAATGACTGAAAATAGATGGCAGGGGCGGAAGGACTCGAACCTACGAATGGCGGGATCAAAACCCGCTGCCTTACCACTTGGCGACGCCCCTATTGTGTTAAAAACACAGTTCTTGATTAGCGTGACGGAAGCAGTTTGTAGAGAGGCGATTGATTTACACCTTGGGCTACAAAACCGGGCAGATATTTGGGCAATTGTGCCTGCACGTTAAGTGCTTCTTCTGCCGACGCGAAACTTGCAAATACGCAGGCTCCGGTTCCCGTCATTCGCGCGTTGCGATCAAAATTTTGGAGCCAGATGAGTGCGTTATCGACTTGCGGATAGAGCTTTCTCACCAAGGCTTCGCAGTCGTTTTGACCACCCCGCTCAAGGAAGGCCGCCACTTTAATGGCCGAAGTATCTCTTGTCAAATCTTTGTGAGAAAAAATTTCAGCAGTGGATACATGGCAATCAGGTTGTATAACCAGAAACCATTTTGGCTGCATTTCAATAGCTTGTAACTCTTCGCCCACACCTTCCGCCCAGGCAGTTTGGGCATTGATAAACACCGGGACATCGGCACCGAGCTGTAAACCAATTGTTTGCAGCTGGCTTTTGCTCAGGCCACAACCCCATAAATGGTTGAGTGCAACTAATGTGGTGGCCGCATTACTACTGCCGCCACCAATACCACCGCCCATCGGCAGGCGTTTTTCAAGGTGGATATCAATACCGGCGTGGGCGGATTTGTAGGGTTCAAGCGCACGCGCTGCTTTGATGATTAGGTTGTGCTCAAAAGTGACCCCGGGCAATTCCGGTGCAAGTGTGATTTCACCATCGATGCGGGTGTTAAATGACAAAGTGTCGCCGTAATCGAGCAGTTGAAACAGGGTTTGCAGGTTGTGGTAGCCATCGGGACGGCGGCCAGTAATGTGCAAAAACAAATTGAGTTTGGCGGGCGATAGGAGCGTCAGACTGGTCATTGCGCGGCTCCCAAGCGCCAATCCCGGATCACCAATACCAAGCGCACATCTTTATATTCGGCGGTGATTTTTCCTGGCAGCGGTAAATTAATGCCGTTGAAGGTTTGATCGCGGTAGTTGCTGTAATAAATGCTCCAACCACCTTGAATCAACTGAGCGATTAATCCAGTTTCATTTTGTTGTAGTTGGGTAATACGCAACTTGGGCGCCGGCACGCCGCGCACCCAGTAGGCGAGCTGTGCAACGGGTAGGGTCCAACCGGCAGATTTTTTGATCAGCGCCTCGGCAGTTTTGGCTTCTTGCACTGGTTCACCGGTTTGTTCGAGGCGCACTTTCTCGGGCGTGCCGGTGATGATCATGCTTTTTTGCCCCAGCGGACCGCTGAGGTTGATTTGGTAGCTGGCGAGTTGTTGTGCCCATTTGACGCTCGCACTGCCGCTGTCGGCACTGGTACGAATACCCAATTTCCCGGTCAGTTGCCAATCAGCAATCGCCTGCACCTGCCGCTGGTGCTCCAAGACATCTTGTGGGGGTGTTAGCGAACCTCGGTGCACGCATCCACTGATAAACAGCAGTGACACTATGAGAAGAAAACGGTATTGCATCATAAATCGGCCTTGAGGCGGTTGAGGGTTTCCTGGATTACCGGGTCATTGGGGGTCAGTTTTATCCCTGCTTGCCACACCCGGCGCGCCTCCTCTTTATTGCCCAGCATCCACAAAATCTCACCCAGATGGGCGCTGATTTCAGCATTGGGGCTGGCAGCAAATGCCCTTTGCAACAGCTCCAGTGCCTCGGGGTATTTACCGGTGCGATACTGCAGCCAGCCCATGGAATCCATGATGGCCGCATCGTCCGGTTTGAGTTTGAGTGCTTTTTCCAGCAATACCCGCGCTTCATCAAAACGCTGCGTGCGATCAGCCAGTATGTAACCAAGCGAGTTGAGCGCGGCGATATTATCCGGCTGCTGTTTCAATATCTGGCGCAGATCGCGCTCGGCGGCGGCGATGCGTTTGCGCTGGTTATTGAGCATGGCGCGCGCAAACAACAGGCGAGTGCTGGTGGTGAAATTGTTCAGGCCTTCGCTGAATACAACGTCGGCTTCCAGTAGGTAATTGTGTTTTACCAGTGTCTGGCCGTGTAGTACATAGAGCGCTTCGCTTTGGTCGGGGAAGCGCAAACGCAGGCGATTCATATGCTGTTGAGCACTGAGGAAATCTTCCTGGCGCACAAATATATCCAGCAGATTGATGGTAGCAGAGAGAAAGTCGTTACCGCTTTCCACTTGTAGATAATGAATGATGGCCTCGGGCAGGTCGTTGCGCGCGTCGGCCATGCGCCCTAAATAATAGTGGGCGGTAGAGATGTGCAGGTCGCGATCCAATAGCTCTTCAAAGGTTTTGCGGGCGGTTTCGGTATCTTTGCGCTCCAGCGCGATAATCCCCAGTGACAGCAACATATCGCCATTGCCCGGCAACTGCTTGGTGAGAATCGTAAATTGCTCCTGCGCCAATTCCATATCGTGATGGGTAAGAATGCGCGCGTACTGCTGGCGCAGGCTGGTGTTGTCCGGATAAAACTCCAGTAGTGCGGCCATTTTGGCAATCGCTTCCTGGTCGCGTTTTAACTGATGCAACAAATTGGCTTCCAGTATGGCAGCGGGAATACTGCGCGGATGGATTTTAAGCGCCTGATGGGTGAGGTTCATAGCCTCATCATATTTGCCCTGTTGCTGGAGCAGTATGCCCGTGCCGACCATCAGCTGCTCATCCTCTGGATGGCTTTGCAGCTCGGTGACAAAATCGTTTAGTAACAGTGCGCGTTGAATATCGTCCAGACTCGCAGCATTGGCGGCAATATTCTGGAACAGGGGTTCACCGCCTTCATCTTGCAGACGGCGCGAAAACTCAAAGGCCTCGCGCAACTGGCCAGCTTGCATATAGGCCATGGAGGTGTTGGCGAGCGCATCTTTATTGTGTGGGGCGGCTTTGACCCAGATCTGTACCATTTCCAACGCCACCGAATTGTTGCCCAGATAGCGCGCGATCATAGTGGCGCGCTCGGCGATCTGCGGGTCGCGCGTCTCGCGTGCCTGCTGTACATAATTGCTCAGTGCCAGGTCATATTGCGCGCGGCTGCCGGCGATTTCAGCGGTGAGCAGCGAATAGAGTGTCTCGGTGGGAAAGGGCTTAGCCGGTGTCTGGATAAGGATTTCCGGCTGGGGTTCAGGTGCCGCCACTGTGCGCGCCGATTGCAGGCTGCAACCGCTCAGTACCCAGTAAAGGGTCATGCTCGACAGGATAATAGGGCGGAGTTTGATCATGCGCGACCGGTAACGGAACAGAAGGGTGGGCGCAAACTAGGCTGCGCGGCCTGCCATCATAAACGTGAAGGAGGATGATAAAAAGGGCGTTCTGGTATTGATGTGAAAAGATCCCGCCCGCGCCTTTCGGCTATAGCCCGGTACGCCGTGCCAGAGCGGGTTGCGTATCGATGAGCCGGCGTGTCTCAAGAAAGGTTTGCTGGATCAAATAGGCATCGCCACTCGCCCGGTGGCGCTTGATGTCGAGGTGCTTTTCCAGCCGCTTTTTGGTTTTGTCCCACACTAGCAGCTGTGCCTCGGTGGCAATCATTTCAATTGGGCTCAGGTGAAAGCTGGGGTTGATGCGCGCGGCAAAAAATAACCGGTTGAGCCATGGACTGTCGTGGATCCAGGCATCACTGTAAGCGGTGATATCACCCAAAAACTCGTTGAGTTCTCCGCAGATGTCGCGTGGTTTGCGCCCGCGGTTTTCAATCAGTTTGCGGGTGATCCCATGTACGGCTTGTGCGCTCTCGCTCCAGTGATCCCATTCAGGTTGCGGTTCGATCAACGCGCAGTAGCGCTCGCCGTTGGTTTTGACTACGCCGATTTCAATCGGGTAGCTGCGCGAGCCAAAACCGGAGGCTTCGATGTCGATAATGGTCGGGTTGGGCAGTCGGCGCATAAAAATTCCTTGGGCTGCGGCTGTGGTTGAGTATAGATGCAGATGTAACTGGGCGATGAATCGGCGTAATAGCACCTGTTTATGGCAGGATTAAGAACTTGCCTCTTGTCACGCCCTCTCTGTGACCGGACAATACCGGCCTTTATAACGATTAGCCTGATCCATGACCCTGTTAGCCTTTGGCATCAACCATACTACCGCTCCTCTTGCCTTGCGCGAGCGGGTTGCGTTCGCGCCGGAGAATTTGCAGGGCGCGATGCAAGAGGCCTGCGCCCACGCGGGGTTGACCGAAGTCGCCATTCTCTCCACTTGCAATCGCACTGAAATCTATGCGGCGAGTGAAAGTGATGCGACTGCGATCCAGCAGTGGTTGGTCGACCACACCGCGATTGAGGCGGCAGATCTCGCCAATAGCTATTACTGCTATCAGGATCATGAAGCCGTGCGCCATATGATGAAGGTTGCTGGCGGCTTGGATTCACTCGTGCTGGGTGAACCGCAAATTCTAGGCCAAATGAAGTCAGCTTTTGCTGTTGCCAAAGAAGCGGGCACTTTAGGTGCGGAATTGCACGCAACTTTCCAGCAGGTTTTTAATATCGCCAAGCGTGTGCGTACGGAAACAGCGATTGGTGAGAACCCTGTCTCAGTGGCATACGCGGCGGTGAGCCTCGCGCAGCAAATTTTCTCCAACCTCAAACAGGATACTGCGCTCCTGATTGGTGCAGGTGAAACTATCGAACTGGTCGCACGCCATTTGGCAGAGCAGGGCATCAAACACATTATTGTGGCCAACCGCACCCTTGACCGCGCCCAACGCCTCGCGCGCGAATTTAACGGCGAAGCTATTCTACTGGCCGATATTCCCGAGCAGTTGCATCGTGCCGATATTGTTATTTCATCGACAGCCAGCCAGTTGCCATTGCTTGGCAAAGGTGCAGTGGAATCGGCGCTGAAAAAACGCAAACACAAACCCATGTTTATGCTCGATATCGCCGTACCGCGCGATATTGAAGAGCAAGTGGGCGAACTGGATGATGTGTATCTCTACACCGTGGATGATTTGCACGCGGTAATTGATGAAAACAAAAAATCCCGCGTCGCTGCTGCCGATCAAGCCGAAGAAATTATTAACGAAGGTGTCGAATTATTTTTACGTCACCAGCGCGCACTCAGTGCGGTTGAAACCGTAAAAGCCTATCGCAACAAAGCGGAACAAATGCGCGATCTGGAATTGCAAAAAGCGCTGCGCAGTTTGCAAACCGGTGTTAATCCCGAGCAAGTATTGCAGCAATTTGCGCGCAACCTCACCAACAAATTAATCCACTCGCCCACTGCTGTATTAAAAGAGGCGAGTGCCAGTTCGCGTCACCATGTTATCCAGGTGGCGCAAGAACTGTTTGAGCTGTCTGTTAACCCTGCTGCTGATATAAGCAGCGATGCAAGTGAGCAATAATGAAAGCGTCTATTTTAGAAAAACTGGATCGTCTTAAAGAGCGCTACGAAGAAGTGAGCGCGATGCTGTCGGAAGCCGACATCATCAATAACCAAAACCGATTCCGCGATCTCTCCAAAGAGTACGCCGAGTTAGAACCGGTGGTGCAGGGTTATCAAAACTATTTGAACCTGCTCGCCAATATCGAAGAAGCCAAACACCTATTGGTGGATGGTGATGCCGATATGAAAGAAATGGCCGAAGAAGAGTTGAAAGACTGCGAAGCGCAACTCGAACCTATGCAGTTGGAATTGCAAAAACTCTTGCTGCCAAAAGATCCTAACGACGAGAAAAACTGCTATCTCGAAATTCGTGCCGGTACCGGTGGCGACGAAGCCGCCATTTTCTCTGGCGATTTATTCCGCATGTATTCGCGCTACGCCGAGACCCAGGGCTGGCGAGTCGAAGTTTTAAGTCAGAATGAAGGCGAACACGGCGGCTTTAAAGAAATTATCAGTTTAGTTAGCGGGCAGGGTGTCTATTCCAAATTAAAGTTTGAATCAGGCGCGCACCGTGTGCAGCGCGTACCGGAAACCGAAGCGCAAGGGCGCATCCACACTTCCGCGTGCACGGTGGCGGTGATGCCTGAAGCGGATGAAATGGAAGAAATTAATATCAATAAAGCCGATTTGCGCATCGATACCTTTCGTGCATCCGGCGCGGGCGGTCAGCACGTTAACAAAACCGATTCGGCTGTCCGTATTGTGCACTTGCCCACCGGTTTGGTGATTGAATGTCAGGACGAGCGCTCGCAACATAAAAATCGCGCGCGCGCGATGAGTTTGCTCGCCACCAAATTAAAACAGGCGCAGGAAGACGCCGCGCATAAGTCGCTGTCTGATGAGCGCCGTAGTTTGGTTGGCTCAGGCGACCGTTCCGAGCGCATCCGCACGTACAATTATCCGCAGGGCCGTGTGACTGATCATCGCATCAACCTCACGCTCTATTCCTTGGATGCGATTATGCAAGGCGATTTAAATCCGGTGGTGCAACCGCTGGCAAATGAATACCAAGCTGATCTGTTGGCGGCTATTGCGGATTAATTTGGTAAACGACTTCGTAGGTTGCTGGTGAGCTTGCGAACCGCAACACTCTGAACGGGATTGATATGTTGCGGTTCGTTCCTCAGCCTACGCGGCCCGCCACAACCTACGGGAACACATGAATACACTCTCCATCGCACAATGCCTACAACTCGCACACGAACTTGAATCCCTAAGTGATTCTGCGCGTTTGGACATCGAATTAATTCTGTGCCATGTTCTGCAAAAAAATCGCACCTATCTTTTCACTTGGCCAGATAAAGTTTTATCGCCCGAGCAGGCAGAAACGTTCCAGATTTTTTTCAATCGTCGCAAATCCGGCGAACCCATTGCCCATATCCTCGGTCAGCGCGAATTCTGGTCGCTGCCATTGGCGGTCAATAATTCCACCTTGATTCCACGCCCGGATACCGAACTGCTAGTCGAAATAGTATTGGAATTGTTTGCTGGTGATGTGCCGCAACAAAAGCGCAGTTGTTTGGATTTGGGAACAGGAACGGGCGCGATTGTGTTAGCCATCGCCAGTGAAAAGCCGGATTGGCAATTAGTGGGGGTGGATAAGTCTGCTGATGCGGTTGCCCTCGCCGAACAAAATCGCGACCAATTACATTTTAGTCATGTACAGATTAAACAGAGCGATTGGTTCTCTGCCATTACCGCGCAACAATTTGATGTTATTGTCAGCAACCCGCCCTATATAGATCCGCAAGATCCGCATCTGGAGCAGGGTGATGTCCGTTTTGAACCGCGCTCCGCGTTGATTGCGGACAATAAAGGTTTGGCGGATATCGAGCTGATCATTCAACAAAGTTGGAATTTTCTGTGCGAGCAAGCTTGGTTGTTGCTTGAGCATGGCTACGATCAAGGTCAGGCGGTGCGAGAATTATTTGCTGCGCGCGGCTTTGTACAAGTAGAAACCCGCACTGATTTGGGTGGTAACGAGCGAGTCACATTGGGCAGAAAAGGGGAGTCAGCGTGAACGATGAACAACTACTGCGCTACTCGCGCCAAATTATGCTGCCCGATGTGGATATTGATGGCCAGGAAAAATTATTGGCTGCACGCGTATTAATTATCGGCCTTGGTGGTTTGGGGTCGCCGGTCGCTATGTATTTGGCAGCGGCAGGTGTCGGGTATTTAACGCTAGTAGATTTTGATGCAGTTGATCTCAGCAATCTGCAGCGGCAAATTGCACACACCAGCGCGCGTATTGGGGACAATAAAGCGGCATCGGCGGCGCACAGCCTACATGAATTAAACCCTGAGGTTACGATTACTTGCATCGAAAAATTATTAGATGCAGACCAGTTGCTCGAACAAGTGAAATTGGCAACTGTAGTGGTTGATTGCACCGATAATTTCCAAACCCGTTTTGCTATCAATGCGGCTTGTGTTGCGGCAAAAGTACCGCTGGTATCGGGCGCTGCAATTCGCTTGGAAGGGCAAATTGCAGTATTTGATTCGCGTGACGAAAACAGCCCTTGCTATCGCTGCTTATACGAAGAAGACAGCGATGATTTAACCTGTGCTGCTAACGGTGTATTGGCGCCGCTGGTGGGAATTATCGGGTCAATGCAGGCGCTGGAAACGATTAAATTAATTTGCGGCTTCGGCACTAATCTCGCCGGGCGTTTGTTACTGCTGGATGCACGCCACAGCCAATGGCGCGAATTGAAATTGCCCAAAGATCACAATTGTCCGGTATGCCAAACTGCCTTGGTATAAAGGGTAAGACTGTGTAAAGGGCTTGTTTTTTATCATCACGTCTTTATATTGACGCTAACAAAAAATCTACTGAGAGAAAGGTGTAACCATGAGTGATGTCCCTACTGTATACAAAAGCGGTTTTTTACCCGCATTAATTTTTAGCTCGCGCTGGCTGCAACTGCCGCTCTATTTGGGCTTGATAATTGCGCAATGTGCATACGTATTTCTATTTTTGAAAGAACTTCTCCATTTGGTTACTGATGTTACCTCCATGAACGAACAACAAATTATGTTGATCGTGCTGGGCTTAATCGATGTGGTGATGATTTCCAACTTGTTAGTGATGGTGATCGTCGGTGGCTACGAAACGTTTGTTTCCCGCTTGCGTTTGGATGGTCACCCGGATCAGCCGGAGTGGCTCAGTCACGTTAATGCGACTGTGTTGAAAGTAAAACTGGCAATGGCAATTATTGGCATATCTTCAATCCATCTGTTAAAGACCTTTATCGAGGCTGGCAATATCGGTATGCCCGGTGCAAAATTTACTGAAGCAGGCGTAATGTGGCAGACCATTATTCATATGGCCTTTATTGCTTCCGCGATCGGTATTGCTTACACCGATTTGTTGATGCAACGAGTGAGTTCGGCGAATAAAGCGGGTCATTAATTCATAAGATGGAAAAAATAGGCGGCCAAATGGCCGCCTATTTTTTTGGTTAGAACTTGTAGTTCAAACTCAGCGTGTAGTTGCGTGGTGTGCCGTAGCGGTATGAACTGAAATATCCCACTTGTGAGTAGTATTTTTCATCCGTTACATTGGCCGCGTTGAACTGAACATTCAGGTCATCGGTAATGGCGTAGCGAGCCATCAGGCTGACCAAGGCATAGGCATCTTGGGTGAGTCTGTCGGGTTTATTTGCAGGATTAATGCCTTCTGAGTAAGTTTCGTTTTGCCAGTTAACACCGCCACCTACCATCAACTTATCAAGTGCACCTCCGAATTGGTAAGACGTAAAAAGCTTAATGGATTTGGTCGCGTTGTCGGTGTTTAGATCGTTGCCGTTAGCATCTTCGATGGTGAATTGTGAGTAGCCTGCGCTAATGTTCCAGCCATCGATTGGTTGGCCAACCACTTCAATCTCAAAGCCTTTGCTCTGTGCGCCTTCGGCACCAATATAGGCATACATTTGCTCTGGAGTGCCGACAAAAGCGGTGTCGAGCTGCGCCAGATTGTCTTGTTGGATATCAAAGTAGGCAATGGTGGTTTGCAGGCGATCATCGAGGAAGCGGCTCTTCAAACCTATCTCCGCGCTTTCGCCCACTAGCGGGTCAATAAAATTCCCGTCAGCATCGCGATTGTTCTGCGGTTTGAATATTTCGGTGTAGCTGGCGTAGACCCGGTGCGCATCGGTCAGGTCGTAGAGTGCACCTGCGTAGGGGATAAATTCATCTTCATTGCCGTAATCAACTACGCCGCTCCAGTCAAAACCGTTGCGTTCCCAGGTTGCCACACGTCCACCCAAAATAAATTTGAGCTTATCGGTAGCCGAAAGACGGGTAGCTGCATAGTAGCCGCGCTGCTCGGTTTCAATATCCTGGGATTGGGTGCGCTCCTCTGACCACTCGGGTTCATGCAGGTCGCCCCACGTATAAAAATTCTCCACTGGAACACAGTCGTAACCCCAGCATAAGCCGCCACCCAAGGGCAGCTGGGTAAAGGTTTCTGCTGCCTGGTCGGCACGCAGGGCGCCCACGACCAGATCGTGGGTTTGGTTAAAGAGGGTGAAATCCCCTTTTAGCTGGATATCGAAGCTATCTTGTTTGGATTCACCATCACTGCGGTAGCGTTGGGCGTTCAGGCCGGCACCGGTTGTTTTATCCAGCGAGCCGTACACATATAACAGGCGCGCCTCTGTTTCGTAGTGTAATTTGTTGTAGTTAGCGAGCAACTCCCAGCCATTCGAGAAAGAGTGGTTGATGCTGGCGAAGAAATTGGTGTTGGTTGATTCCCAGCGGTTCCAGTCCATCGCGGTGGTTTTGGAAACGTCCCAATCGGGTCTGGTGCCGTCGGAGAAGAAGCCGGGCAATACGCCCCATACGGTGGAAGTAGGGTCATTGTTCTGATAGCTCGCACCCACACGCACCAAGGTCGCGTCGGTCAGGTCAGCTTCCAGTACACCGTAGAATGTGCTTTTGTTGTCTTCGTAATAATCAACGAAAGACTCTCCGCCCAAATAGCGGCCCACTACACGACCACGGACACTACCGCTTTCGTTTAATCCGCTGGATACGTCAGCTGCAAGGGTTCTTTTTTCCCAACTGCCGGTGCCTACATCCACAAACCCGGTTAAATCCTTGCTGCTGGCGTGTTTGCGAACCAGGTTGATAGAGGCCGATGGGTCTCCTACAGCGGTCATTAAACCCGTTGCTCCACGTACAAATTCAATGCGCTCGTAAATGACGGTATCAGCGACGGTTTCGCCCGAATCGCCGCCCAAACTCCAGGAGGTAGGCACTCCGTCGATTTGGTAGCTGTCAATCTGGAAGCCGCGCGAGTAAAAGCTGTTGCGCACGTTGTCCACTTCTTCGGAGGTAACGCCCACAGCATTATTCACTGCCTCTAAAACGGAAGTGATGTTCTGGTCCTGCATCCGCTCAAAGGTCAAAATTGATACTGACTGTGGTGTTTCTTCTATGGTCAGCCCCAAGCCGGTTGCGGTATCCAACGTCTTGGTTTGCCCAACACTGTACTTGCCGGTCACGATGACTTCTTCGAGTGAACTTGGGTTTTTCTGGGTTGATGCATCCTTGGCAGTATCCTGCGCCAGGCCTGATTGCGCGTGAAAACCCAGCAAAATGGCAGCAGAGAGAGGCAATAGCGTAAATTTCATGAGGCATTCCATATAGTGGACAAGACTAGAAAGAGGCGCATTTTTTCACAAATAATATTAATTATCATTAACGAAAGGTATAAATTATTAAATGACATTATTTGGCAGGAAGAGATTATTACCGGTTGGATATGGTAATGGTGTGGTTGTTGCAGCGTAATAAATCAGCCACAAAATGTAGCAATACCTATTTGCCGGGTGTTTTAGTTAGTAGTCTCCGAGGGGATAAGTGTTAGTCTGCTCGAATCCGGTTTTTATAATGAATTCATACAACTAGGAGCAAAACATGAATGTTGAAGTAGGTGGTGTCTTAGGTTTTATTTTGCTGATTTGCGTTGTTTACGCGATTGTAAAAACAGCACAAAGCGGTGCAAGCACGGGAAATAAAGTGATCTGGATTGTGGTGCTTTTGTTGCTGCCATTCCTTGGTTTTATTTTATGGTTCCTGTTTGGCCCCAAGTAAAGCAATGGTTTTGTGGCATGAGTGGAGCTTAACCTTGTGCTCCACTCACGCTGCGATTTGAAAGGCGCTTAGTTAAAAAATCCTTTCTTTAATTCCTCATGCTGTTCGGCTTTTAAGCGTGGGCCAAACTGACTCACTACTTTTGCTGCAGCGAGATTGGCAAATTCAGCGGCCGTTTTAAAGTTTTTGCCTTGGCTGAGTGCGTACAAAAATGCTCCGGCAAACATATCGCCTGCGCCATTGGTATCGAGTGGTTTGATCGGTTGTGCGGCCACTTGTGTTAAATGTTCGCCATCAAATACCAACGCACCATCGCCACCACAGGTGATGGCAAATTGTGTGCAATATTTTTTCAGTGCTTCAACAGCTTCTTCAATGGAATGGGTTTGAGTAAAACCGATGGCTTCGTCGCGGTTGCAGAAAATTAAATCCACACCATCGCCAATCATTTCCACTAAACCATCGCGGAAAAACTGCACCATCGCCGGGTCTGATAAGCTCAGTGCAGTTTTGGTGTTGTTCGCTTCGGCGTGTTTGCGCAATTCAATCGCAGCGGCGCGGCCGGTAGGAGAGGTGACTAAATAACCTTCGATATACACGTAATGCGATTGCGCAATTGCCGCTATATCCAGCTCATTGACGGAAAGCGTTTCGCTGATGCCGAGAAATGTGTTCATGGTGCGTTCGGCATCGGGCGTGATCATCACCAAACATTTTCCGGTAATGCCTGCCGGTGGAGTGATATGCGCAGGTGTTGCAACACCGGCGGCGTGAATATCGTTTAAATAAAATGCGCCGTTTTCATCGTTGGCGACTTTGCACGAATAAAAATTATTGCAGCCAAAATAACTGGCGGCGATGATGCTGTTAGCCGCTGATCCACCGCTTGCGCGATGCGAGGCAACCAGATGGTTTTGCAAATAATCGATCAGCGCGTTTTGGCGCTCTTCATCCACTAGGGTCATCACACCCTTGGCAACGGCCATGGTAGTAAGGTCGGTATCGGTGAGGGTGATTTCGGTATCGACCAAGGCCGCGCCTATGCCATAAATGTGATATTGCTTGCTCATAAGCCGATATGCCTTTTGATTGGGGGTGATAGTCGGATAACAGGGGGAGTGTGAACTCGCGCGGCATTATGCAAAATTCGCCTCGCCCGATAAAGCAGAAGTGCGTAGATCGCATCCAATCGCATGGATTTTGCCTCGCATTCACCGGGTGTGGCGGTTAAACTGGCGCCCGAATTTTTGCACCTGGTGCATCCCTTCCTTTGCTTCACTCATCACTAAGATTGCCTATGACTAAACGCCGCTCTACTACCCGTCGCACTAAATCATCCGGTTCTGCCCCCCGTCGCGGCTGGGCGTTGGCGCGTATCTGGATTTTTTATAGTCTGCTTTTGGTGGTGGCGTTGATGGGCATCTGGACGCTGTATCTGGATTCAGTAGTGCGCAGCAAATTTGAGGGCAAAAAATGGTCGCTGCCCGCGCGCGTTTATGCGCGGCCGCTGGAGTTGTATCAAGGACAATCGCTGACGCCAGCATTGTTTGAACAGGAGTTGCGTGCCCTGGGTTATCGTTTTGAAGGCAATGCGAATACACCCGGCCAGGTGTTGAAAAAAGTTAGCGCGGGTTCCAATGAGGTGGTGTACCACATCCACAGTCGCGGCTTTGATTTTTGGGATAAAAAAGAAGTTGCGCGCAAATTTATGCTGCGTGTTAACAACGGTAGCGTGCAGGGCCTGATCGATTTGGCCGGTGCCGATTTGCCGCTGGTGCGTTTGGAACCCGAAGAGATCGGCGGTTTTTATCCGGCCGATAAAGAGGATCGCCTGCTGGTGCGCCTTGCAGATTTGCCACCCTTACTTGGTGAAACTTTATTGGCGGTGGAAGACAAACATTTTCTTGATCACCACGGCGTATCGCCGCTGGCGATTTTGCGTGCAGCTTGGGTGAACGCCAGCAGTGGTGGTGTAAGGCAGGGCGGCAGCACAATTACGCAGCAGCTGGTGAAGAATTTTTATCTCACCAACGAGCAGAGCATTTTCCGGCGCAAAATTCCGGAAGCGATCATGGCGGTACTGCTGGAGGTGCATTACAGCAAATCGGAAATTCTGGAAACCTACATCAATGAAGTGTTTCTAGGTCAGAGCGGCTCACGTTCGATCAACGGTTTTGCGCTGGGTGCGCAGCATTATTTCCGCCAACCCCTGCGTGAACTGGATACCCATGAATTAGCCTTGCTGGTAGGTTTGGTAAAAGGTGCATCTTATTACAATCCCTGGCGCAATCCTGAACGCGCGAAAGAGCGACGCAATGTGGTATTGGGCGTGATGAAGCAGGAAGGGTTGATTGATGATGCGCAACTCAAGCGTGCACAGGCGGCACCGCTCGGTATTGTGGCCGAAGGTGAATCGCGCTCAACAACCTATCCAGCATTCATGGATTTGGTGAAGCGCCAGTTAAATCAGGATTACAAAGAGAATGATTTGCGCAGCGAAGGCTTGCGCATTTTCACCACGCTCTCGCCCATGGTGCAGCGCCAGGCGGAAAAATCGATGAAGTTCCGTGTAGAGCAGTTGGAGAAACAATTCAAAACCAAAAACGTGCAGGGCAGTATGGTGGTCACCTCAGTGGGCGGCGGTGAAATTCTCGCACTGCTGGGCGACCGCGATCCGCGCTTCACCGGATTTAATCGCGCGCTCGATGCAAAACGTCCTATCGGCTCACTATTGAAGCCCTTTGTGTATTTAACCGCACTGGAAATCCCACAGAAATATAATCTTGGGACCATCATCAGCGATGCGCCAGTAAGTTATAAATCTGGTGGCAAATGGTGGGCGCCGCAAAATGCCGACAAAAAAGATCACGGCGATATTCCGCTCTACAAAGGCCTCGCCTATTCCTACAACCAATCCACTGCACGCTTGGGTATGACACTCGGTTTAGGTGCGGTTGCCAAAACCGTAAAGCGCGCGGGCTATCAAGGCGATGTACCGGAACTGCCGGCGATGTTGCTGGGTTCGATCGATATGTCGCCGCTGGAAGTCGCGGGTATGTACCACACCATCGCCGCTGAAGGGGTGTACACACCACTGCATGCGATCCGGGAAGTGCTCACCGCTGATGGCAAACCGCTCAAGCGTTATCCACTTGAGTTGGAGCAGCGCTTCTCCAATGAATCTACCTTTCAGTTGCAATACGCGATGCAGCGCACCTTGCGTGAGGGCACTGGGCGCAGCGCCTACAATCAGATCCCATCGCACATTGACTTGGCCGGCAAAACCGGTACTACCAACGATCAGCGCGATAGCTGGTTTGCGGGCTTCAGTGGTGAACATTTGGCGATTGTGTGGCTCGGGCGCGATGACAACAGCGCAACGCCATTAAGTGGCGCGGGCGGCGCCTTACAAGTCTGGACGGATTTTATGAAGCAGTTGCCAACCCGCAGTTTGGAGCAGGAACCACCCGCTGGTGTCAGTTTTGACTGGGTCGACGACAAAACCGGCAAGCTCGGCGCCGAGACCTGCGAAGGCTCCGTTTGGTTGCCACTACGTGACGATTTCCGCCCACTCGAATCTGCGGATTGCGATATGGCAGGCAAAAATCCGATCAAGAACCTCTGGCAGAAGCTGTTGAACTGATCTGCGTAAGCCGGTGATCTGGCCGGCTTTCTGTGCGTCAAAAAAATAAACCTCTCAGGTGAATCTGAAGCTCACTAGACTGTGTCTTAGCTTGTGAGTTGGGGGCAATATTGATGTAATCCTGCCCGGATTTTTCCTGAGAGGCTTTTCCCATGACATTATTCCTAAGCTTGCCGCGTCGCTTGATGAGTGCCTTCGGCCTCGCGCTGGTCTGTGCTTTTCCCGTTGCCTACAGTATGGCCGCTTCTGCGGCAGAACTTGAGGGCACAGTAGTAACCGTCGATGGCTCAGCGCCCGTCCAGGTTCAAGTGGACGCTCCCCAGCCGGCATCCGCTCCGGCCAGCCCTGATGCCATTGCACCTGAACAACCCCCTCAGCCTCCCAGTGCCGAAGATCACGAGCGCTGGAAGCAGGACAATGAACGCTGGAAACGAGACAACGAGCGTTGGGTGCGCGACAACCAAAATTGGGAGCGCGACTGGGAAAAAAACCTTAGCCAAGCCTTTGGTGGCGATCACGAAGATGATGGAGATTTTCACCCGGCGCTATTGATTCCCCTGTTTGCCATCCTGTTTATTTTTGGCGGCCCCATTCTTTTATTAATCTTGATCCTGGTGTTTTTCTTTGGCGCCAAGCGCCGCCGCCAGCAGGATATCAATATGAATATCGACAAGTTGCTTGCTGCGGGACGCGATATTCCCGTCGAATTGTTGCGCGGTGATGAGCCACGGCGCGATGAGCCGGTGGGCAGCCGCGACAAGGGGATTCGCAATATCTTCCTCGGTACTGGCTGGTTGGTTTTCCTGACGATCATGGTGGGTTTTGATATAGGGTCAGCCGGATTTATCTGGATCGCTCTTGGGGCATCCCAAGTAGTCATCTGGTATCTGAACCGACCTAATGCGAGTGAACAGGCTGGGCAGCAGGACTAACCAGCAATGTCCCTTTCCGATCAGGAATTGATTGCGCGGGTGGTTAGCCGCAAGGATCAGCACGCCTTCGCGCAGCTGGTCTTGCGCTATCAGTCGCCGTTGCGCATCTGGGCAAGACGCCTGTGCAACGGCGACACGCACCTCGCGGACGATCTGGCGCAGGAGGCTTTTATGAAGGCCTATGCTGCGCTGGGCGCGTTTCGTGCAGAAGCCAAGTTTTCCACCTGGCTTTATCGCATTGCATTTAATATCGCCGCCAACCGCTGGCGCGCGAAAAAAATTGAATGGTGTGAACTCGACGAAAATGAAGAGATCGAAGCTGAGCAGTGCAGCGTAAAGCAATATCATGCACAAAAAGATGTGGAGGCCGCTATGCAAACCCTGAGTCCAGGCCAGCAGCTGGCGATTCGGCTATGCTATGAAGATGGTTTCTCCCATGAAGAAGCGGCGACGATTATGGGTATACCGCTCGGAACTGTGAAAACACATATAGCGCGCGGCAAACAAAAACTGCAAACTTTATTGGCATCCTGGCAGGATGCGTTACCCCAGTGAAACTTTTGTTAAATAACACTTTTGTTAAATGAAACTGTGGTTAAACGAGGTCGCTCTATGAACGACAAGAATTTTGATGATTTCCTGCGGCTGCAGCTGCAAGGCTCCAGCCCTTATCTCGATGATGGCGATTTCAGCGCGCGCGTATTGGCAAGCTTACCCGCGCCCAAACGCTTGAATCCCTGGTTGGAAAAACTGATTGTGCTTTTGCCGGTCACTCTGATTGCGGTGTTAGTGCTGCGCCAATTTTCCGTGCGCGAGCTGGTCCAGCCTGCCTATGGTTGGGTGCTCACGCTGGACATGCACAGCCTTGTGATACTTGGTGTGGTCATGGCCGCACTCCTGTTAATTGCGCCGGTGCTATTGATCTTCAAACCAAAGTCCCTGTTTTAGCGGTATCGCGCACAGTTATCTGCACATTCAGAAAAATGTTTGCATAAAAAAACGCCTAATTACCATTGGTAATTAGGCGTTTTTTTTTAAGCGTCATAAGTGCTGATAAGTAAATTCACTCAGGCGTTTAAGGCGCTAAATTCCTTATCGCGTTTGCGCATTCTATGAGCGACTGCTATACCAAAATGACTATTAAAACACTGCGTTTATTGAGGCAAGGCTAATGCTCCGCTTGACCATCGCTAAAAAATTAATGCTGCTGGTAACCATTGCGCTCTTGGGATTTGTGATTAGCCAGGGTTATTCCATGTGGGTTGAACGCGCTAACAGCGGACGATTGGCAGATGTTGAGCAGCGTATTTATCCAACCCTGGAATTAACCACGATCAATTTAGGTTCGCTCTTGCTGATGGAGCAGCAAATTAACAGTTCGGTAACCACGGGAGATGAACAAGTACTGGCTGATGCCGATAAACATTATCAGGAAATCCGCAAAAATCTGGAAAAATTATCCAGCCTCAGCGCTGATCTTTCAGTGCAAGTAAAAGATATAGATGCACAGTTGCAAGATTGGTACACCACGGCAATACGCATCGCCAAAAGTTTTATTGCGGGCACTGTGGATCTTAATCAAATCGGCGCAGAGGCGGCAGCCAATGCCGATAAATTAAAAGCGTTGCGAAAATCTTTATCCAGCATGAAAACCGAAACCGCTAAGCGGTTTAACGAATCAATTAGTGAAACGGTGGATTCTTCCAAAAGTGCAGCGCGTATTATTTTAATTATTTCAATTTGTTCGGTAGTGGCGCTGTTAGTGGTGAGTTCGATTATCAGCCGCTCAATTACCTCCAGTATTAATGAAGTGACTGAATCGTTAAAAGAAATGGCCTCAGGTGCGGGCGATTTAACCAAGCGAATTCATTACCCAGGGCACGATGAAATTCGTTATCTGGTGAAATATTTCAATGCGTTTGTTGAAAAATTACATGGGTCTTTTGCCAATGTCAGCCAGGATGTGGGTGGTCTCACCAAAGTAGCAGCGCGTTTAACGAACTCCAGCAGTCAAAATTTAGGCCGCATTAATGAACAAGCCACTGCAATTTCCAGTATGCGCACGTCGATTGAAGACCTGATGAAAATGGTGAGTGAGATTGCCGAGTTTGCAGGTAATGCATCGCACCAGGCGCAGGATGCCAGCAGTGCTGCCGCACGTGGAAAAGAAACTCTCGCAGCCAATGTATCCACTATCAGCACTCTGGCAGAAGAGGTGCGCAGTGCGGCGGGTGTAGTGAATCGCTTTGAAGAATTTTCATCCGATGTGGGGCAATTGCTTAACACCATTCAAAATGTTGCAGAGCAAACCAATTTGCTTGCACTCAATGCAGCGATTGAAGCAGCGCGCGCGGGGGAGCATGGGCGTGGTTTTGCAGTAGTCGCTGATGAGGTGCGCGGCCTTGCGGTGCGCACTCGCCAAGCCACAGAAGAAATTCATAAAGTGATTAGCGAGTTGCGCTCAGTATCAGCGAGTGCAGTGACTGCCATGCAGGGCAGTGTTGAGCGTGCAAATCGCGGGGTTGAAGCAACGGTCGCATCGGGCGAAGTGCTCAATTCTATTTTGAATAATGTGGAAACCATCAGCAGTATTAATGAGCGTATCGCTGCGGCCACACACGAGCAAACGGTGACATTTTCGCATGTGTCTGAACACGTGAACGGAATTTATAACAGCACACAATTGGTTACCAGTAGCACCAATGAGCTGAATGAAATCAGCCACGATATTGGTCACATCAGTCAGGAGCTGCGCAAAGTCGCCAGCCAATTCCGTGTTTAGTTTCTTTGGTTAATCGTCGTATTTAATCGTTGCGTTTAATTTTTCAGTCGTTTTAGCGCCGCATGGCAGCGTTAACTATGTATTCAGGGAGTTCAAGCACAGGCAGTGCTAAACATTAGGAGTGACACGCACATGAAAAAAATGAATTCAATACGCAAAAAACACAGTCTTGCTTTGATCATTGCACTTTGTATGGCGGCGCCGTTAACACAGGCGGGCGATCTTAACTTATCGGGATTTTTATCGGTTGGCGGCGGCATGATCGATGACGAAGACAGCCCCGGTTATGGTGGTTACGATGAAGAGGATCTAACGTTTGATAAAAACCTTTTAGGCTTGCAGGTGACCGGGCAAGTCAGTGAAAAAATAACCGCGACTGCACAGCTGATTGCGCGCAGTGAAACAGATTATGAAGTGAACGCAGAATGGGCATATTTGACGTGGCAGGCATCTGATTCCATCAAGGTGCGTGCAGGTCGGTTGCGCACTCCATTTTATATGTACTCTGATTTTCTTGATGTGGGTTATGCCTATTCCTGGATTACTCCGCCGCGTGAAGTTTATTACTTACCCTTTAATAATGTGGATGGCGTTGATTTTTATGTGACCCAAACCTTGGGAATATTTGATACCAGCTTCCAGGCTTACTTCGGTAGTTTTGATGATGAGCTGACATTGGGTGGTGCACCTTCTGAAGCCAAAACGCGCAATCAAATGGGGGTGGCGGGCACCTTGGGTAAAGATTGGTGGACCTTGCGTGCGGCCTATCACCAAGCGGAATTAACTGTTGATGTGAGCGGTATTCCCATTAGCCCCACAACTACCATGGGAGGATTTGCAACGACCTTGACTGCACTTGGCTATCCCGACAATGCAGCGCGTTTGTTAGTGGAAGAGGATGATGCTGTCTTCACTGAATTTGGGCTCAATATTGATACAGGGCGATTTGTTGCCGCGGCAGAATATGTGGAATTTGATCCGGGCGATGCGGTGTTCTCCAAAAATATTCGCCAATATGTGATGGCGGGTGTGCGTGCAGGAAGCTGGCTGGTTCATGTGACCGGCTCGCAGGCGAAAGACGAAGCGACCCACCCTGAAGCCGGCATTCCCGCAAATCAGACGATTCCGGTGTTTGGTAACACGAATGTGGTGATTGGGACATTGCAGGCAATCGCGCAATCACAAGTCACCGAACGCGATGTGCTATCACTCGGGGTTCGTTGGGATGTTGCATCCAGTACCGCTCTCAAGTTTCAGGTCGATGACGTTGATAACAAAACGGCAGGTGATCAAAAGGTTTTCTCTGTCGCCTTGCAAACCGTGTTTTAGGGGGATGCCATCATGAAAAAAAGTATTCGTTCGCTGGCAGCAACCTTAACACTCGGTATTGCCAGTTTTGCCTGGGCTGAAGTAGCAGTAATTGTGCATCCGTCGGCCGGTTTTGATTCGCTCACTGAAGACGATGTCGCGCGCTTATTTCTCGGTAAAAGTAAAAGCTTCCCCGCTGGTGCGCAGGCGGTACCGGTCAACCAAAATGAAGGTTCAGCCGCGCGCGATAAATTCAACGAAGCTATTTGTAAGAAAAATGCCAGCCAGTACAAGGCCTATTGGTCGCAACTGGTGTTTACCGGTAAAGGCACTCCACCCAAAGATGCTGGTGATGATGCCGCAGTGAAAACCTTGATCGCCGCCAATCCCAATATGATTGGCTATGTCGATGCCGGAGCGGTAGATGCGACTGTAAAGGTGGTATTCAAAATACCTTGACTGTGGGCTGGTGAAGCCGGTTGATAACGATGATATTCACCACTGGTTAACAAGACCCCGTATCAAGCGGGGCCTTGTTAGTCGTCTAAAATGTATACCCAAACACATTTTTGGCACTGAAATATGCATGCGAGAACCAGTTGTGCGACAATTTAGATTGCATATGAAAATATGATATATGCGACAAGACTATATCTAAGTCGGTCAAATAGTTAACGCCTGCGCTTTTCCCCATTTTAATAATAACTTCAATCCCCCATGCCCTCATCGCCGCGCTATGAACCTCGCTGTGGCTGAGTTTGCGTGGAAACTATTTGTAACTTGGATAAGAGGTTGCACGCAGTTGCACCCTATAAAACCACTACAGCACTCTGGATGTTTGAACATGAAATGGTTTCTGATCTTCGTTGGTTGTGTATTTAGCATGGCAGCCTCCGCCACCTTAACTGACGGCATTAAAGCGTTTAAGAAACAAAAATACGATATCGCGCTGGCAGAGTTCCGCCAGTTGGCATCGGTGGGAAATGCGGAGGCGAGATACTATCTGGGGCTTATGCAAAAGGACGGTTTGGGGATGCCCAAGGATGCCGGTCGGGCAATGGCCTGGTTTAAAAAATCTGCCAGCCAGGGCTACATCGATTCGAGTTACCAGATTGGCAAGATGTACCTTGCGGGTGAAGGCGTTGAGCAGGATACAGACGCTGCCATCGAGTGGTTGAACAAAGCGGCTGAACAGGGCTCATTCGCAGCGCAATATGAATTGGCGCTCGTGTACTACCAGGGCAAGCTGCACGAAAAAGACATCACCAAAGCTGTTGAATGGTTTCAGGCTGCCGCCGCTAATGGCAATCTCGATGCGCAATATGAACTCGCCAATATTTTGTACAAAGGTGATGGTGTTCAACAGGACATTGATGCCGCGTTAGGATGGTATCGCAAGGCAGCGGATGCAGGTCACCTCGATGCTAAATACACCCTTGCGTATTTTTATCTGAATGGCCAGATATTAGCGCAGAATTATCCCCTCTCTTTTTCCCTGTTTAATGAAGTCGCCCAAACGGGCAATCGCAACGCGCAATACATGTTGGGTTACATGTATGACCAGGGCATGGGTGTTGATAAAAATATTTCAGCGGCATTCGAGTGGTATCTAAAGGCGGCTAACCAGGGTTATGACGAGGCCCAATTAATTGTTGGTTACATGTATTTCACTGGCAAAGGCGCAAAAAAAGACTCCGCTGTAGCAGAAGACTGGCTACAAAAAGCGGTCGCCCAAGGTAATGCCAAAGCAAAAAAAATGCTCGATGAAATGCGTGCAACTATAAAGCAGTGAGAGTGAAGTGAAGGTTCGATAAAAAACCATCGCATAAAAATTCATAAGCGAATCCTGAAAGCGGTTTATTTTCGATTGGCTGATTGATGTTGTTTGAAATGTGTTGTGGAAAATTGTGGCTAACTTTAGGAGAGGTTATTGATGAGTTTAATTAACAAAATACACAAAAAACATGGCATCGCGCTTGCCATGGCGAGCGTGATGTTTGCGCCTCTTGCGCAAGCGTCCGATGTGGGCATCTCCGGCTTTTTGTCGGTTGGTGGTGGCATGGTCGATGATGAAACCAGCGTTAGCTACGATGGTTATAGCGAAGAGGATTTAACCTTTGATCGCAACCTGTTGGGTTTGCAGGTGACGGGCAAGGTGAGTGAGCGAATTACCGCAACTGCCCAGTTGCTCGCACGCAGTGAAAATGACTACCAGGTGGATGCCGAATGGGCTTACCTCACCTGGCAGGCATCTGACAACGGCAAGGTGCGCGCTGGCCGTCTGCGCACCCCGTTGTACATGTATTCAGACTTCCTGGATGTAGGCTATTCCTATCCCTGGATTAGTGCACCCAACGAGGTGTACTACTTGCCGTTTAATAGTGTTGATGGCATCGACTATTACCTGACGGCAGCCCTGGGGAGTTTCGATACCAGCTTCCAGGCCTATTTCGGCAGCTTTGATTCCGATTTCAGTTTTGAAGATGGTACCCAGGGCAACGCCAGCCTGCGCAACCAAATGGGTGTTGCTGTTACTTTTGGCAAAGATTGGTGGAACTTCCGTGCCGCTTATCACCAGTCGGATCTGACCGTGGACGTATTTAGCCCGACATTGGATGGTTTTGTAGCGCAACTGGAGGCTGATACAAATTTCGCCTATCTGGCACCCCGCATCACTATCGATGACGATCAGGGCACCTTTGCACAGATAGGTCTTAATATCGACACGGGTATGTTTGTTGCGGCAGCAGAGCACGTAGAGTTTGAAGTCAAGGAAACCATGTTGGCTAAAAACGTGCGCGACTACGTAATGGTTGGCCTGCGCTTTGGGGATTTCCTGTTCCATGTGACTGGCTCCAAAGCGGATGATGAAATTGCCGCGCTTTCGGCTGGTATACCCGCCAGTGCCCAAACAGCACAGTTGATTGGCACTCTCGATGCCATCGCCGCTGCGCGCAATGTTGAGCGTGACGTTATCAGTCTTGGTACCCGCTGGGATGTTGCCTCAGGTACTGCGCTCAAGTTGCAGCTCGATGATGTTGATGATGTAAGAGGCGAGCAGAAAGTGTTGTCTGTTGCCTTACAAGCCGTGTTTTAAGGAGAGTTGCTACTATGAAAACTGTATTCAAATCATTGGCAGCCAGCCTTGTACTTAGCTTATCCAGCTTCTGCTTTGCCGAAGTCGCCGTTATTGTGCACCCATCAGCAGGTTTTGATTCCCTAACTGAAGATGATGTATCACGCTTGTTCCTTGGCAAAAGCAAAAGCTTCCCCTCGGGTGGCCAAGCTGTGCCGGTGAATCAAAATGAAGGCTCGGCGGCGCGCGATAAATTCAATGAAGCTGTATGCAAGAAAAACGCTAGCCAGTACAAAGCTTACTGGTCGCAGTTAGTCTTCACCGGCAAGGGTACGCCACCCAAAGACGCGGGTGACGATGCCGCAGTAAAAGCACTGGTTGCTGCTAACCCCAATATGATCGGGTACGTGGACGCCAGTGCGGTTGATGCCAGCGTGAAAGTGGTCTTCAAGCTGCCTTAATCTTTACTGGTAAACCCGTTGTACATAATGCCCGCCGCGTGCGGGCATTTTTTATCCGTCACAAAAATCCCTTAAGCTGATGTAATTAGGCTAAAATGCGCGCCTTTTTTACCCACTTATCCTTATTGCTCTTTAATCTATCCCTTTTTAGTCGCACAGTCGCAGAGAAAATACCCGTGATCTCCACCGCCAACATCACCATGCAATTTGGTGCAAAACCGCTTTTTGAAAACGTTTCGGTCAAATTCAACAACAGCAACCGCTATGGGTTGATCGGCGCTAACGGCTGCGGTAAATCCACCTTTATGAAAATCCTCGGTGGCGATCTCGAACCCTCTGCCGGCCAGGTGATGCTCGAACCCAACGTTCGTTTGGGTAAATTGAAGCAGGATCAATTCGCCTACGAAGAGTTTTCCGTAGTCGATACCGTGATCATGGGCCATACCGAACTCTGGGCGGTGAAGGCTGAGCGCGACCGCATTTATGCCTTGCCGGATATGAGCGAAGACGACGGCATGCGCGTTGCTGAATTGGAAGTGGCGTTTGCGGAAATGGATGGCTACACCGCCGAATCCCGTGCGGGCGAATTATTACTCGGTCTGGATATTCCCATCGAACAACATTTTGGCCCTATGAGCGCCGTTGCTCCAGGTTGGAAATTGCGTGTGTTACTCGCGCAAGCATTGTTCGCTGATCCCGATGTATTACTGCTCGACGAACCAACCAACAACCTCGATATCAACACCATTCGCTGGTTGGAAGGCATGCTCACCCAGCGCAACAGCACCATCATTATCATCTCGCATGACCGCCACTTTTTGAATTCCGTGTGCACCCACATGGCGGACCTGGATTACGGCGAGCTGCGCGTTTACCCGGGCAATTACGACGACTATATGATGGCGTCAGAGCAAGCGCGCGAAAAATTATTAAACGAAAATGCGAAAAAGAAAGCGCAAATTGCCGAGCTGCAAACTTTCGTAAGCCGCTTCTCTGCTAACGCCTCCAAAGCCAAGCAGGCCACCTCGCGCGCAAAACAAATTGATAAAATCCAGTTGGATGACATCAAGCCATCGAGCCGCGTAAGCCCCTACATTCGCTTCAACCAAAACAAAAAATTGCACCGTCAAGCGGTAACCTTGGATGGTGTCAGCAAGGGTTACGACCGTCCACTATTCACTGATTTAAATATGCAGGTAGAAGCGGGTGAGCGTATCGCGATTATCGGCCCGAACGGCGCCGGTAAAACCACATTACTGCGCTGTTTGTATGGCGACTTACAACCTGACGCGGGCACAGTGAAATGGGCGGAGCAGGCGGAAATAGGTTATTTCGCGCAAGATCATGCTGCTGATTTTGCCGATAATGCAATTGTGTTTGATTGGATGAAACAGTGGACCAAAGGCGACGAGCAATTAGTGCGCAGTGCCTTGGGTCGCATGCTTTTTTCCAACGATGAAGTAAAGAAAAATGTAAAAGTATTATCCGGCGGTGAAAAAGGCCGCATGTTGTTTGGCAAACTCAGCCTGATAAACCCCAACGTATTGTTGATGGATGAACCCACCAACCACTTGGATATGGAATCGATTGAGGCCTTAAACCTCGCGCTGGAAAATTATCCCGGCACGTTGATTTTCGTCAGCCATGACCGCGAATTTGTTTCGTCACTGGCCACCAGAATTATTGATATGCAGCCGACAGGCTTGATCGATTTCCACGGTAACTATGAAGATTATTTGCGCAGTCAGGGCATTTACACTATGTAATATTTGCTCGCGCAATGGTTCGATTAAAGCCCGCAACATGCGGGCTTTTTTTTGAGTGCGTTAACGTACAGACGAAAAAAATAGTTTTTTATATTGTGATGACGTCTTTTAAATTAATGGAGTTATCACTATGAACAAAAATTTATTAGCCATTTTATGTGTCAGTGCATTGTCAACCGCTGCTGTTGCGCAAGAAGACAGGGCGTCAGGCAATGGCTGGCAATATAGTCCCGAGTTTTCCATTGGTGGCGGTTACGGTTTGACCAAGTTGAAAGATGGCGATTTTGATGAAGAGGAAGCGGCGAAAAAAGCCTTCGCCGTTTTTAAAATAAACGAATTTATTGGTATTGAAGCAGCCTACATCGATTTTGACGAATCCGGTAATGAAGCGTTTGATATTGATATCAAAGGTAAAACGCTAGATTTGATTCTTGAGTTGCCGATTTCGCAAAGCTTTTCAATCTATGCGAAAGGCGGGCAAATGTGGTGGGATGCAGACACGAATATCGATACATCCGAATTCATTACCAGTAGCGATTCAGATGGTGATGAGACATTCTGGGGGGTCGGCACCAAGTTTCGTCTAGCCGAACATTTGGATTTGCGTGTTGAGTATGAGCGTTTTAATTTCGAAATCTCACGTGATGAAATCAACGTTCTGCAGCCAGATGATATTGATATGGATGTTGACTATGCCAGTGTGAGTTTGCAGTTCACGTTCTAATCTGTGCACGTAGAAAACTGAATGGATGATTTTCAGTCAGAAAAATCCCGCATTTATGGAAATAAATGCGGGATTTTTTTGGCGCTTATAATCCTAAGCGTTGCCGCTATTGATATATCAATTTCCCGCAGCGCGTATGGGTTCGTCGATGGAGTGTTGACGCAGTGATTGTTTCGCTACTTGATTTGATTTGTGTTTCAGCAAATAAACCAATCCGGCTGCAACAACTAAAAGCACGAGCCCCACGAGCGGGCGATAAAAAATCCACGCAATACTGATCGTAGTTAACGCCGAAATAATTCCCAATAAAAAACTGACAATGCCTGTGCCTATCGCAACGATATTGCCAAATAGCGGAGCAATATCTGCCAGTACCGATAAGGGTTTGAAAATCATATTGAATGCAATTATCAGCAATAGGCTGCCTGCCAATCTAATCATCCAGGTCAAAGTTGCATTGTCGCTTTTGGCTTTTTCAAACATGGCATCTGCGGTATGCATGCCCGCTTGCAATAAGGCAATTGAACGTCCATTACTAGCGATATGTTCCGTGAGCGTTGTCCCCGCGAGATCGCCGATCACACTATAGGTTTGTGCGGGAATATAACTAAATGAGATTTGTTGGTCGCCAATCTTGGGTTGCCGCTCATCCTTCCCGTAATAAAAGCCATCGCTGTTTTGCGCCACACCTTTTGGTAATTCAATGTTGCGTGGGATTACCAGGGTTTGAAAATTATTGATCTTATTTTTATGGGTTTCCGATAATTGGTATTGGCCAATACTAATCTGATCAGCTGTCCAAAGCTCAGATTGGTAACGCCATTTTTCCGGGTTTTGGTGGCCGGTAGGTTTTTTAAAAGCGGATGAGTCGATGTATTTTTCGGACCACACTTTTTCATAGCTATAAGTGGTGATGGTTTCCGTATCGCCACCCATATTTTTTTTCTCTTCGCTGTGCGATGTTTCTTCCCACTGATAGGTTTCCACTTTTCGCTGCAATTTCAATGCTTGCACACTCACAGGCAAGAGATTGTCGCTGAGTGTTTGTGTGCTAGTGGCTTCACCGGTTAGATGCACCAACTTGCCATTCATCTGCGGCGCTGCCTCCTGCGCATTAATGGAAACAACCAGACCCTGCGACTCCACCAGTGCTTTGTGAGTTTTGACTGCACGCCCTTCATTCCAGAACAGCAGGCATACACCAATAACAATAAACAGGATGCCGAATAGCAACCCTTTAATTGATGATCCAATTCGGCTAAACCAGGATGTGTGAGTTATTTCGGTAAATCTATCGCCCATGATGTTCTCCTTGCTTTCGTTATTATTAAGACTGGTTAACGGCTGCGTATTGTTAACAGCTTGATTGGCTTCAGGCAATTATTTTTCTTTTCTGGCGTAATTTCCCTGGCTTAATTTTCCCTTAAGTTTCTTTCCCTAATCTACATCCTAAGAAATCCCAAATCCGAGGATGCAGTATGAAAGATCTGTCCGCTACCCTACCTGAAGCCTCCATAGCTAGCTGGCATATGCCGCGCCTGCCGCAGATCCGCATTCCCCGTTTTGGGTTGCATACTCCCAGCTCACCTGAACGTGCAGTGGTTGAAGCTTATATTCACGACCGTTTTACCGGCGTGCATCACGCCGAGGTTACTCATTTTCTGCCCAACCTTATCAGCCTGCGCTGCGGCGGTGAATATTCAGCGGCCGTGGGCTTGGCGTCCGCCGGTAACGGCAAGGTGTTTGCTGAACAATATTTGAATGCGCCGGTTGAACAGGTAATTAGCGAAAAACTCAGCATGCAAGTCGCACGCGATCAAATTATTGAAGTCGGCAATTTAGTGTCCACCTGGAAAGGCAGCAGCTTATTACTGTTTATAGTGATTGGTGAAGTGATGGAGCGCCTGGGTTATAACTATGTGATGTTTACGGGCACTCGCGAAGTCAAAGCGCTGCTCGCACGCTTGCGTTATTCACCCATCGTGCTGGCCGAAGCTGACCCCGCGAGATTGCCCGATGGTGGCGCCAGCTGGGGCAGCTATTACACCAATAATCCACAAGTCATGTTTGGTGATAACCGCCCGGCGATGGCCGCCGCACGCAAAAACCCAATGTATCGCGCAACCGTTGCCGCTATCAGCCGTCCGATTGAAAAAATCTGTGCGCAACTGCGTGCGGCCAACCAATTAACAGCGCTGGACACTGCACATTCTACGGAGCTGAATGATGAATAAAATTCTTGCCGCTATTTACCAGCACGCTAGTAGCACACCAGAAAAAATTGCGCTAACGGGCCAGACAACTCAGCTCACTTATGCACAACTCGCTGCGCAGATTGATGAGTTGGCAACCTGGTTGAGCACACAGAATATTGGTCGCTCCGGTTTATGGGGCGAGAATTCCATCGAGTGGGTTGTTGCCGACCTCGCTGCTTGGAAAGCCGGCATAACCTTAGTGCCGCTGCCACGCTTTTTTTCTCGCACACAATTGCAACATGTGATTGCACAAGCGCAATTACCTTGCCTGTTAGTGTGTGGCGATATAGAGCAAATAACCGACATCAGCGAACGAAAAAATTCACCGCTTGCGTCAATTTATCTCGATCAACTAAATGTAACTGATACCACGGCGGCAATTACGTCGGTTGCCAAAATCACTTTTACTTCAGGCACAACGGGAACGCCCAAGGGTGTGTGTTTATCCACCTCCGCACTGGAAAACGTCACGCTGGCTCTGGCTGAAAGAATCTACTCCGGAATAAACACCGGCGACCTAAACACCCATCTAAATTTATTACCCTTAAGTACATTGCTGGAAAATGTCGCAGGCGTTTATGTTCCACTTTATCTCGGCAAACGCGTTGTCGTCTTGCCCGGTGCTGCACTGGGTTTGACCGGCAGCTCGCAATTATCCTTGCCAACTCTTTTACAAACGCTGCATCAATACCAGCCAAATAGTCTGATTGTGTTGCCGCAAATTTTGCAGGGTTTTGTTGCCGCGAGTGCACAGGGTTTTGGTTTACCTGCATCGCTGTGGTTTATTGCAGTAGGCGGTGCGCGCACACCGGCAGTACTAATTGAACAAGCGCGCGCAGTGAAAATCCCTGTGTATGAAGGTTATGGTTTGTCAGAATGCGCGTCGGTGGTGAGTTTGAATTCGCCCGTTGCAGACAAGATTGGCAGCGTGGGTAAAGCGCTGAATCATGTCGATATAAAAATTGATAATGGTGTAATTAAAGTGCGTGGCAATGTGTTTAACGGCTATCTCGGTCAAGCTGCGCAGACGCAAGACGAATGGCTGGACACAGGGGACTTGGGTTACATCGATGGCGAAGGATTTGTTTTTATCACCGGACGCCAAAAAAATCTGTTGATCAGCAGTTTCGGGCGCAATATCTCTCCCGAATGGATCGAAGCGGAATTGTCGCTGTGCAGGTCAATCGCACAGGTAATGGTGATTGGTGATTCACAACCTTTTTGCAGCGCGATAATCGTGCCCGCCTCCGTAGAAATTATTGCTGAGCAAATTGCGCAAGATATCCGCCGCATTAATCAACACTTGCCGGATTACGCGCGCGTGCAAAAATTTATTGTCGCCGCTGACCCCTTTACACCAGCCAACCAATTGCTTACCGACAATGGCCGTTTGCGCCGTGCAGCCATTCTTGGCCAGTACCTGAATGCGATTGCGGCAATTTATTCCGACACCACTACTCAGCCATCCTCTTCACAACAACCCTCAGGAGTTGTTTATGACATTTTTTGAACGCTTGCAAAACGAAACACAAGCTGAGCGCAATTATTTGTTAAGCGCTCCGATTATTCAACGTTGCATTGGCCTTGGCCAATTTAGCCTGGATGAATACCGCGAATTTCTAACCCAGGCTTATCACCATGTAAAACATACAGTTCCGTTATTGATGGCAGTAGGTAGCCGTTTGCCATCAGAAAAAGAACATTATCGCGAAGCCATTGCGGAATATATTGAAGAAGAGTTGGGTCATCAGGAGTGGATCTTAAATGATATCGCTGCCTGTGATGCCGACAAAGAAGCCGTGCGCAATGGCCGCCCCAATGCAGCGACGGAATTGATGGTCGCTTACGCTTACGACACCGTAATGCGCAACAACCCTATGGCCTTTTTTGGCATGGTGTTTGTGCTTGAAGGTACCAGCATTAATTTGGCAAGTCAGGCAGCCGATATTATCCAGAAGCATTTAGGTTTGCCGAACAAAGCTTTCTCCTATTTGCGTTCACACGGCAGCCTGGATTTGGAGCACATGGTGTTTTTTGAGAAATTAATGAACGGCCTGACTGAGCAAAAAGATCAGGAGGATATAGTTCATGCTGCAAAAATGTTTTTCACTCTCTACGGCAATATTTTCCGGTCGATTGAGCAGCAAACCATTGCACAAGCAGCATGATGAAAACGCCACTCGTACAGAGGAGCACACAATGAAACTCAAAGGTAAGCTCATTTTATTGACTGGTGCCAGCGGCGGCATAGGGCAAGCAATTGCACGGCGACTGGCAGCTCAGGGCGCGCGCCTGATTTTGGTAGGCCGATCAACACAGCAGCTGAATGCACTTGCGCGTGAATTACATGTACTGGTAAATGAAGGCTTTGTACTGCAAGCCGATATTACCAGCCGCAGCGGGCGCGACACCATCCGCACCGCGTTGCTCGCGCTTCAAGAACCCTTGGATGCGTTAATTAATTGTGCAGGAGTCAATTTATTTGGTCTGCTGGAAGATAACGATCCGGAAGCCATTGAACAGTTAATCAATACCAACGTTACCGCAACTATTTTGTTAACCCAGTTGGCGCTGCCTTTTTTAAATAAAGATTCCGGGCGCATCGTTAATATTGGTTCCAGTTTCGGCGGTTTGGGTTACCCCGGGTTTAGCGCTTACTGCGCAAGTAAATTTGCACTGCGCGGCTTTAGCGAAGCACTGCGGCGCGAATTAAGCGACAGTCAAATTCAAGTTGCACATCTGGCACCACGCGCCACAAACACCAATCTCAATAGCGATGCGGTTTATGCAATGAATCGCGAATTGGGAACAGCAATGGATGAGCCGGAAGTAGTCGCTGCGCAGGTGGAATTCATGTTGTCGGCCAAACGCATGCATGACCGCAACATCGGTTGGCCCGAGCGACTTTTTTTGCGCATTAATAGTCTATTTCCGCGCGTTATCGATAACGCCTTGCGCAGCCAATTACCCATTATCCGCCGCCATGCACAACCTGTATCGGCTTCTGCAACCGCAGACAATAACATTTCCATTCATTTATCCTGAAGGTACCACCATGAAAAATTCAACGATGAGAACTTTCTTTAAAACAATCACTTTACTGAAAGTCACCACACTGAAATTCATTGCACTCGCGGCACTCTCTTGTCTCGCATTAACTGGTTATGCCGAAGAGGCTGCCGATATCCAGAAATTGCAAACGCGCTGGGCGGAAATTAAATATCAAACCCCGGAAGCCGAGCAGGAAAAAGCATTTGCCAGTCTGGTTGTGGAAGCGGAACAGTTGCGCGCTGCCAATACCCGTGCGCCCTATTTGATCTGGGAGGCGATTATCCGCTCGACTTATGCTGGCGCTAAAGGTGGTTTGGGTGCGTTAGATCAGGTTAAGCAAGCAAAAAAATTACTGGAGCAAGCAATTAAAATGGACCCTGCGGCGATGAATGGCTCGGCCTATACCAGCCTCGGCTCGCTCTATTATCAAGTTCCGGGTTGGCCAGTGGGTTTTGGCGACCATAAAAAAGCCAAAGAATTATTGTTAAAAGGCTTGAGCTATAATCCTGATGGCATAGACTCCAATTACTTTTACGGCGATTATCTGTTGGAACAGAAAGATTATAAGAAGGCAATTGCCGCGTTTGAAAAAGCACTTAAGGCCGCACCTCGCCCGGGGCGTGAATCTGCTGATGCGGGGCGCAAAGGTGAAATTGCCGCAGCCATGGCCAAAGCGAAAAAACATTTATGATGGATTAATAAATCAATGCAAATATTGTTAGTCGAAGATGATGAACTGCTCGCGGAAGGTATAGTCAGTGCTTTATCGCGAGCAGGTTTTGCAGTGAATTGGTTGTCCACCGGCAAAGCAGCCTGTACGCAGGTGGTGGCAGAGCCGCCGGATATTATGTTGCTCGACCTCGGTTTGCCCGATATAGATGGCATCGAAGTTTTAAAAGTCGTGCGGCAAAAAAAATTGCCCACACAAGTGCTCATCCTCACCGCGCGCGATAGCACAAACGCCAAAGTCATTGGTCTGGATTCCGGTGCCGATGACTATCTCACCAAACCTTTTGAACTGGATGAATTACTTGCACGCTTGCGTGTTTTGGAGCGCCGTCTGGGTAACTCGTCATCATCACTAATTAATATTGGCCCGCTGAGTTTAAATACGGCACATCATGAAGTCTTGTTAGATGGCGCTGCGCTCGTGCTATCACGACGCGAATATATGTTGTTAAAAGCGCTGGTTGAACATGCCGGAGTTATCCAAACCCGCGAAGGACTGGAGGCAAAGTTGTATTCCTGGGGCGATGAAGTTGCCAGCAATGCAATTGAAGTTCACATCCACAATTTGCGCAAAAAATTACCCCCTAATTTTATTCGTACCCTACGCGGTATTGGCTATATGGTGCCGCGCCAATGAAATCCATTCGTGGATTTTTAGTCATAGTGTTATTAGCGATAGTCACACTCGCTAATTTTGCAGCGGCGTTGCGCGGTTATTTAGGCAGTATGGATGAAGCTGAACGTTTGTTTAACCAACGAATGCTGCAGCAAGTGGATTTATTAAATTACACCTTACCGCAATGGCGCGAACAAACTAGCGCGCGTGCGGATGTTTTACTCTTTCCTGCACGCACCTCAGACGCAGAAGCTTCATTGGAATTTCAATGGGTCACTCAGGATGGAAAATTGTTGGCGCGATCAGCCGCCATGCCTGAGCAAGTAGTAGTGCCTTTGGTGGAAGGTTTTCGTTTTGTTAATTTTCATCACTATCGCTGGCATGTATTGGTAGCACCCAGCGCAGATCAAAAAAGTTGGTTTATTGTCGCGGAGCGCGCCGACCAGCGTTACCGATTGGCAGAGTCGATGATTTTACAAGCTGTGTACCCGATGGTGTTGGCCATTCCTGTGATCGGCCTGATTATCTGGTGGGTCTTGGGTGTTGGTTTAAAGCCTGTAACGAATCTAGCGCACGAATTACGCCAGCGCGAAGCAACCGATTTGCATTCACTCAACCAGCAGGACATGCCTGCAGAGCTTGTGCAACTGACACAATCCGCCAATGATTTATTGCGCCGTCTCGATGCCTCTTTCGCGCGTGAAAAACGCTTCTCGGGTGATGCCGCCCACGAATTGCGTACACCGATTGCAGCATTAAAAATTCACTGTGACAATTTAATGCAGGAATTGCAACCTGCACCCGCATCGGTCCTGAAATTAAAACAGGGAATCGAACGAATGAGCTATTTGGTAGAGCAAATTTTATTGCTCAACCGTACCGCTCCCGATCATTTTATGGGGACCTTTGAACCCGTCAATTTAACCCGATTAGCAAAACAAGCGATTGTTGACCAGAGTGACGCGCTGGAATTAAAACACCATCGCATTGAATTCAATGGTGATGAATGTTGGGTTTCCGGTGACCGGGCTGCATTGACCAGCTTGCTAAATAATTTATTGGGCAATGCGATTAAATATACCCCCGATGGGGGACGAATTGCTATCAATACCTGGTTGCGTGGTCGGGATGTAGTGCTGGAGGTAATGGATAATGGACCGGGCATTCCCGATGGCGAACGCGAGCGGGTGTTTGATCGCTTTTATCGTCTGGGTGGTGATCGCCACAATTCAAAAACGCCGGGCTGTGGGTTAGGCTTATCCATTGTGCGCCAGGTTGTCGATCTACATGCTGCCCATATTGCCTTAACGCAGTCGCGCTACGGTCAAGGTTTGCTGGTGATGGTAACCTTTGTTGCCAGCGCTGTAACAGATGCCGATGCAAAAAAAGCGAATCATAATAAATCACTTGATCACAAGGCCGCGACCAATGAAACCAATAATTAACTGCATAGCATTCATGTGTCTAATTTTCTGCGCTATTGTTCGCGCAGAAGTGCCGACCTTTACGATTGAAATACGCGACCATTTATTTTTTCCATCCCAGCTGATTATTCCGGCGAATACCAAAGTGAAATTGATTGTCATTAATCGCGATGCCACGCCGGAAGAATTTGAAAGTTATGAACTCAACCGCGAAAAGGTCATTATGGGCGGTGCCAAAGCCATTATCTTTGTTGGCCCATTAGTGCCGGGCGACTATCCTTTTTTTGGGGAATTTAATCCAAAAACAGCTCAGGGCATTATTCGGGTGGAGAACTAATATGCTCGATGCCGTTTTGCTGATATTGCGCGAGGTGCTTGAGGCGGCGCTGATTCTCAGTTTGCTTTTAGCGCTCAGCAATAAATTGCAACTGAGTTACCGCTGGAGCTTTTTTGCGTTACTTGTCGGTGTTGCAGGCTCATGGCTGCTCGCGCATTACGCCTATGACATTGCCGACGCGATAGATGGTGCCGGGCAAGAACTATTAAATGCTGCGCTTTATTGCGCTGTAATAATTAGTGTGATCTTGCTTGGTATGCTGATTTTACCGCTTGCATTTGCTCCGGCGAAAAACATCTCGCCCGCCCGTAATGTCGCTCCCAATCAGCACAGATTGCTCTACCTGTTGTTTATTATCATCTTTAGCTTTTCGCTGATGCGCGAAGGCGCCGAGATTTGGATTTACCTTTCTGCTTTTGATCATAAAGCCGAGGCAATGTCGTCTGCACTTATCGGAGCTGCAGTAGGTGCAGGCATAGGTATGAGTTTGGGCGCTATTATCTACTATGTATTTGCCTTTTTAAGCAGGAACTATTTTTTACCTATTTTTATCACTGTGATCACTTTGCTGGCAGGTGGTTTGTCAATGCAAGTTGCAAAACAATTGATGCAAATTGGCTTACTCGACTCTGATGCTCCACTGTGGGACAGCTCATTTTTAGTCAATGAACACTCTTGGTTGGGCGAGTTACTTTATGCATTGGTGGGTTACGATTCCCGCCCTACACCGATTCAGGGAATTTTTTATCTGTTAACAATCACACCTATTTTATTTGCTTCTATTTGGCATGCATGGCGTTTGCGGGGCAATGCACATGAATAAATATGTTATCAGTAGTGCTCTCTTATTAACCGCATTTGGAGCGACTCAGGTTCATGCGGAGATGAACCGTGTATATCACCCCTATGTAGAGCAGAATGAACGCGAATTGGAATATGGTTTTGTCTTGCGCGACCTTGGCGGTGACGAGGTTTTATTAAATCGCGCAGGAATGGGCTATGCGTGGAACGATAAGCTATTTACGGAGGTGTATTTGTTGACCGAATCCCTCACCCATGAAGGAGAACAAATTCGCGGCTATGAAGCAGAAGTGAAATGGCAAATCACCGAACAGGGCGAGTACTGGGCAGACTGGGGCTTATTATTGGAAGCCGGTACCGCCAGGGATATCAACAGCCATGAATTTGCAGCAGGAATTTTGTGGGAAAAAGAATTGGCAAGCCGTTGGGTGGCAACCGCCAACGCGATAGCCGAATACGAATATGGCAGCGATATTGAAGATGAGTTTGAAACTGCCCTGCGTGGCCAGCTGCGCTACCGCTACAGCATTGCGTTTGAACCCGCGCTGGAGTTTTATCTGGATGATCAGGATTGGGCCGCAGGCCCCGCCTTGCTGGGCACAGTAAAATTTTCTGGTCGTAAACAAATGCGCTGGGAGTTGGGGTTGCTGTTTGGCCTGGATGCAGACACACCGGAAACCAGTTTGCGTGGTGGAATTGAATTTGAATTTTAACTATGGCTTTGCATTATAATTATTTCAACTTTATCGCAAGTTACGTACACGGGGTTATTTTTCTTTCATGAAGACTATATTTTATTTAATCCTGTTATTGCCTGCATTGCTGCTTGCACATAGTAGTCAGGCTGCAGTCGTGATTTTGTACCACCACGTCAGCGATACTACACCCAAATCAACCAGTATCAGCCCCGCACATTTTGAGGCGCAGATGGATTATCTGGAAAAAAATGATTTCAAGATTGTGCCGCTGCTGGAACTCACTGAAAAATTGCGCAAGGGTGAAAGCCTTCCCGATAAAACTGTCGCGATCAGTTTTGATGATTCTTATGTGTCAGTGTATGACTCTGCGTTCCCCCGCTTAAAAAAACGTGGCTGGCCATTCACTTTTTTTGTGAATACCGATTCGGTTGGTACCGGTAAAGTATTTGTCACTTGGGATCAGCTGCGTGAGATGTCAAAACACGGCGTCACTATTGCTAATCACACCACCCGGCACAGTCATTTGCCGCGCCGCGAAAAAAATGAAACGCTAAAGCAATGGCGTACACGTATCGCTGAGGAAATTTCCAGCGCGCAACAGAAAATTGAACAGGAAATTGGTAGGGCTCCTAACATACTAGCTTATCCTTTTGGTGAATATGATGTAGATGTACAACAGATTGCCAAAGAGCTGGGTTATATCGCTTTTGGACAACAGTCGGGTGCGCTCTATGAAAAAGGGGATTTACAATCTGTACCACGTTTTCCTTTTGGCGGCAGTTTTACCGAGCTCGATGATTTCATTATGAAAGTCAACACGCGTTCGATGCCGACAAAAACAGTGAATTTTTATAGCGATAAAAAAACACCGCAAGAAAATCTGATTGTAAAAGCGGGTGCTAAACCCTGGTTGGTGTTGGAGTTAGAAGATTCTGGCTTGCTGAAAAAAATAAATTGCTTCGCCACCGGACAGGGAGCAATCACCACTGAAATTATTGACAATAAACTCTGGGTGCAAGCGAAGCAGCCGCTCAAATCCGGGCGCACTCGCTACAACTGCACTGCCTATGCGGGCGAAAAAGGGCGATTTTTTTGGTATACCCAGCAATGGTTGGCAACCGATAAAAATGGCGAGTGGAGCTACAGCGATTAATTAATATTGTGCATCTCTCTATCTGTTTAAAATCGTTTGTCTGCAAAAAAAACGGAACCCATCAGGTTCCGTTTTTTATCATCCCACTGTCAATCAGACCACAACCCCGGGAATTGGACCTTGGGAGCTATAGGGCGCAATAATTCCATAAGCCCCTACAGCGAGCGCAACCGTGTCCATAATTTGCGTATGTTCAGCTGCTCTCAGGACTTGCCCCTTACGAATAGAACTGCCACCACCGGCGAACATAAACGGCGCGTTGATGCCGGTGTTATCACTGGTGTCGGCCATATTGGTCACTTGCACTACCAATGTGGAGTCTAATAAGGGGGCTCCGTTGATATCCGTGTTGGTTTGTAGTTGTTGGATTAAATGGGTGAGTCTTTGGCTTAAATAGGCGCGATAAGCCGTGTATTCAGCCGAACCCGGAAAGCCATTTGCCGCCTGCGCGTAAGAATAATTAAAGCCGGTAGCAACAAAGTCTTCCTCATCATTACCCATCAACATAGTAACTACGTGCGTCAATCCACATTTTATCGCCGTAACAGCGTTGTTTGTTTGTAACTCCCACAGGCGGGTGAATTGCTGACCGTCGTTAGGATTTATACTTCCTGTTGGCCAACTTTGCTGTTGCAAGTCGCAGTCAGGCCCAAAACCGCCGGGCGAAAGTTCTGCCTGCAATTCTGCTATTGCATCCTGATTTGCCTGCAAGCGCGTGCTTGCAAAATTACTTAACTGCTGTTGTAGCTGTTGCACTGCCTTCAAGTTAATACTGAGTTGTTTCTGTTGCTGATCAAACCCGGTACCGTAAAGCGACGACCCGGTGCGCAAGATTTCAAATGCGCGCACTGGATCGGTAATTACAGGTGTTCGTGTCCAGCTGTTGATGGCGGACACAGAGGTATCGCGCGATAGCACGCCTAATTGAATGGATTTAAAGGGGGTGCTGCCACCGAGTACATCCCCTAATGCCAGGTCGATCGTTTTTGGCGCTCTGGTTAAACCGCCAAGTGCCGTTTGAGCAAGGCCGTGGCCATGACCGTTCATATCCGCACCGAAAAACACGCACTCATTTTTTACCGGTTCGAGCGGTGCTGAAGCGGGTTTTAAATTGAATGCTGCATCGGGTGAGATGCTCGCAGCACCGCGTGGAGCACCACCGGGTATAAAGACAAAAATAACATTTTTAACCGATGTCGCTGCTCGTGCTGCATTAGCAAAACCAGCACCTGCGGTGAGCAAGCCGGTATTGATAAGTGATGCAGAAGCCATCATTTTTAACAGCTGGCGACGTTTGTTGTGAAAATTTTTTTCTTGGGTTTTCATGATTCAAACCTTCCTTAAGTCACAAAGTGAATGTGTGAAAATTATTGGCTGCGATCTTTGCGATAGCGCACGGCGTGCAAGCTGCCTAAACGTTTCAGCAGCGCGCGAACGTTATTGCCGTTGCTGGTTAGCGCGTAGTCCAGACGATCTTTTTCACAGGCATAATCAGATTGTTCGGCAGTTGATAACCTTGTTGCCCCTGCTTTGGTTGGATCAAAATATTGTGTCCCCGTGCCGAACGCAGCGCGGAAATTGTGTTCGACAAAGCAGTAGCGAACTGCATCCAGAGTAGAGATTTTTTGTGCAAGGTCTTCGGCATTCGCAAACGCAATACTGGCTCCATCGGTAGGGCTGGTAATTCCGGTAAAGACGCCTGCGGAATTAATGGGAATGTCATCCAAGTTGTGGGTGCGTCGGCGGCTACCGGCGTCCAGATTTTGATAGGCATATCCCACTTGCAGGAACGGGTTGTCTCGCCACTCTGGCGTGTCCTGTAAGTTGTAGCTGTAGGCATTCTGGCACAGCAGGCGGTTGCGGATTGCCAGTGCAAAAGCCGGTGACGACGGTTCAGTCATTGAGCTTTTGCTGGCCACAAAAGCCCCGCTGGTCAACAAGCCCCCTTGGCGAATATGGCTGGGAAAATTGGTTTTGACGAACTTGTCCTGATTAACGATGACGCTACCCAAGCCATAAAAATTCACCAGGGTTTCGTTAACTATGCCGTAATTATTCGCCAATAATTTACTAAATGGTCCCGCTCCATCTAACGCAATATGATTGAAATATTCCTGCATTTCCATACGCATGGATTCATCAACTTTGGGATTGAAACCGCTAACCGTCACCGGGAACAGGTTGTTATTGGTTGCGCCCGCCTCCAGCCACTGGCTCGCGAACCTGCCAAAGTGCGCGCGCGCGCTGGTTTTGCTGAGTAAACGATTAACTTCTGTTTCAATCGCCGCATCTGTTGTCAATCCGCTATTTTTTGCTGCGCTGAGTAACTCTGCATCGGGTGTACTCCCAGTAAATGTAAATGCGAGGAACGAGGCCAATTCGTAGGGCGTCAGCACATAACTATCGTTGTCAATTGTTTGCGTGGGTAAGGTTGCGCCGGTATTGCCAGCACGAATATCGCTCACCGCTATCCCGGTTTCTTGACGATACAAAAATTGCGGTGAGGACAACGCGGTACTTAAAGCCAATTGCAAAGCCTGAGTAATCTGCTCAGTGGTAGTGGCATCAGAAAACAGGGAGCGGTATTCCTGAATTTCTATCGTGGTAGCAGGGCGACGGAAAATGTTCGTAAGCTTTTCTTGTGTGAATATGTCAGCACATTGTTGCGCCGTTAATCCGGAGCAATTCAGGAATCCCGAAAAGTTGGTCGCCGCGGCCCGGCTGGAAATTCGATTGGCCAGGCTCACAAAATTTCGTTGCACAGCTTTACTGATGATTTCCTGTGTGTTGTTTTCAAATCCGTTGACGTAAGTGTTGGCCAACAAAAAATCCAGACTGCCAGGTAAATCGGTTGCGATGTTTACACCGGTGAGGTCGCGCACACTATTGCTGTACTCAGCGCGGGTTAACACGCGCAGCAGACGCGGCCCGTAGGTAATTTCGTTCGTGCAATTTGCCAGCGGCGGAATGGATGACGAGCTGGAAGAAATACTACTGGAAGATCGCACACTGCTACTGGATGACAATATAGAACTGGAAGACTTCCGGCTGCTAGAAAAAATAACAGAGCTTGAAGATTTTATACTGCTGGAGGAGATTACTGAGCTGGACGATTTCAGGCTGCTGGAGGAAATGACTGAGCTTGATGATTTCATACTACTGGATGAGCTCATACTGCTAGCGCTTTTATTGCTGGATGCGCTAGAACTGGTTTTTCCAAGGCATTTAACACCATTCAGCAAAAACTCAGTCGGTTTGGTTAGAGTAGTGCCGCCGGGAAAGGATAGATTAAAACCAAAGTTAATCGATTGATTGGTGTTAATGTTGCCATTCCATGCTGCATTTTTAACGCGCACCGATTGCCCAGTCTGGGTGTAGGCGCCATTCCATAGTTGGGAAATTTTCTCTACATTGGAAAAGTTCCACGCCAGTTCCCAGGTGGTTTTTGGGGCGCCGTAATTGACGATATCTACGCTGAGTGTTGCACCATTGCCCCAATTAGAGTTGATAGAGTATTTGACTTCGCACTGCGCGTTTACATTGACGGTGTATGTCATCAATATTCCCGCTGCTGATAAGAGCGATAAACTTTTTAAATTCACAATTAAGCTCCTTGTTGAACTGCAATAAAGTAAGCCATTTTTTTGGCACGACGAATCCCTACCAGAATTGGCATGTGATCGAAAAAAATAGCTAAATGTTGGTTGATGGGCCGATCTTGTTATAAGTGTGATGCAGGTTTTAAAACTGAAAAAATATTTCTATTTATTATTGTTGGTGTGAGTTTAGGAGATTATTTTTTCCCCTCGCATTCAATTTTTGCAATTAAATTTTGCACATGAAATTGTTGTTTTATAGGTGCTTAAATTAATCGCCGAATTCAACATTTTTTGCGAAGAATACCGTATTGATGATTTGTTGAGTGTTTATAGAGGGCGGTGCAGGAGTTGTCAACAGTGGGTAGAGCGGTAAGTTTGAGGAAAAAATAAGGGCGACTTTAAAGTCGCCCTTATTTTTTAGTTGGGATTAATAGTGATGTTAATTTCGTCTTCGACCCTCTCGCCACTAGGGTTGAGAATGACATTGCCGCTTCCATCGCGCACTTCGGCAATTACATAAATAATTGCGGCAGTAGTAAGGTTAAGGTCGGTGTTTACACTGAGTTCACCTGACGAAGATATAGTAACTTTACTATCGTCAGTAATGTTGTTGTTGCGGTCATCAATCTTCCATACAACGTTATTCGTGTAATCATCTTTGGTGGAGTTATCAATATAAGTAGCAGTAAGATTCAGATTCAATTTGCTACCTTCCGACAAAGATAAATTTGAAGTGCCACCATTTTCATTTTCAATTTCAACAGATTTAAGTCTGCGTTCCGAAATGGTCAAATTCTTTGTGCCCTCTTCACCTCCGCAAGTACCTTTAAGCGTAACAATTTTACCGTTGGCGATGCCATTTCGCGCAGTAATTTTGGTGCCCTCGATTAGCAGTAGATCGCTAGGAGATGCAGTAATCGTGGAGTTATCAGTGATATCTATTGGGTTTGCCGGATCTGTGTAAATACCACTGACCTTAACGGTTGCAGTTTCCCCATCGCGGAGTTCAGTCACTGCAGGAGTCGTTGCGACTACGATTGTCGCTAATCCGTCGTCGACAGTAACGTTGAACTGGGGTGATGGTATTTCTTTGTTGTTGTTGTCAATGCCAGTGGCAACCAATGTAATTGTGCCGCTGTTAATAGTGCTTAGTATTCCTTTGGTGGCGTCTTTGAAACTCCCTAGATTGGCACCGCTGACAACTTTCCAAGTAATTGCATAGGGCAGAACCAATGTTTCGTCAAACGTTGCCTTTGCTACAAGCGTAAGATTCTGGCATTCATTAACTACATTGGACGTGGTCTCTATGGCTACACTTGTAAGATTTGCATCGGATACGGTAATGTCTTTAGGTGTAGCTTTCAGGCCTGCATACTCGGCAACTAATGTGAAATTACCTTTAACTCCGGCGGCAGTAAAATAGCCGTCTTTAATCTTGCCGATATTTTCTACGTCGGAATCCGTTATTTTCCAGGTGGCTTTTTTGGTTAGATTGATTTCTTTCCCATCTTTATCCACACCAATTAGTTCGAATTGATAAAAACTTTTGAAATGAACATAGCCGAGGTTTTCGGTGATTTTTATTTCAGTTACGCCGTTTTTACTCGCATCAACCGTTTGCGCAACACGTGCGCTGTCGCCATCACCGCCGCCGCAACCGCTTAAGCTGAATGCGCCCATGCTTACTAACAGGGCGAGTGATAAATGTATTCCTTTAGAACGCATAGGTAACTCCCAGGCCGAGGCCATCAACACGTAAATTGTCATCGTTGTAGTAGCGCAGGTAATCGAGCGTCCAGTAGAAAGGTTTGCCTTCTATGACCTGATCCTGCAAGGAGATGCCATAACTGAAGTCAGAAAAGGTATCTTTGTTACGCCCGCTTTCCCCTAAAGCCGGCAAGTAAGTTTCGATCTCGGTCGATGCATAACCGAGCAAAATACTCACTTTCAAATCTTCTGGCTGTGTATCAGGGTTGGTCAGCGTTAGATAGATCCCGCTCTGCTGAGCGATTTCCAGCGTTAACTCATTGGCTTTGTCATCACTCATGGGTGCCGCGACCATGCCTTGTAAGCCGATACCATCCAGCAATCCATCGGTAAATTCGACATCCGCTTTAAGCTGGAACAATGAGGGCGAAAGTTTTTCGCTCGATGCTTTGACTTGGGTATAAACCCCTTGCCCCGACAGGTGAAATGCCACTGGGACATCGGCCTGCGCGCCCAAGCTGGCGAGGCCGCTTATTGCGCTGATAACTAGTGCCAATCGTTTACACATAAGTATTCCTTGCTGTGTGATGTTGTAGTGATTATTAGCGGTTTGGCTGCACATTATTCCAGATTGTTACTGCGAATAACGGTGCGCAATTCATGAATATAGGCACTGCCGCGCCCGGAGTACTTACCCAATTCGGCCACCATCGCACTGCCGGTAAATTGTTGCGGTGCATCGCGTAACTGCGCGCGCAGCTGCCGCCAGGGGCGATAGGCGTTATGGGTGTTGATATTGTTGAAGTATGCCGTAATCGACTCTTCCACATTGTTAAATTTCTTAACTTCGTGTTTGGCGCCAGCGGGGCGCTTGCTGGGGACTATGCCGCAGCCGGGCTTGTAGCACCAGTGGCCAAACAAATTGTGCGCCTCTTCAGCAAAGCGTGAGGTGCCCCAGCCGGATTCTACCGCCGCCTGCGCCATCACCATTGCCGGTGGAATGACATCCACACGCAGCAATAAAATCTCCACGGCTTTGGCGTCATCCGGGTAGGTTTCATAAGTCACGTGAAATTTCTCACGCAGTTTTTCGAGGTTGCGTTTATTCACCCCGGAGATAGTTTGCGACGCATCCCATTCGGCTTTTATTTTTAATAAACGTTCACGGGATTTTAATAATTTTGCATTTTTTTCCGCGATCATCGGGCGCAGCATGTCCAGGAATTGCGCTTTGCGCTCGGGTGTTTGTTCGATCGCGGCGAAGTCGGGTAGCAGGGTGCTGCTGGTGAGTTCATCCTGATCCATAAAAAGCTGTTGTGCAGGGATGCTCGCCAGCGCGAGTACCAAGACCAAAGTGGCGAGTGGAAAGGCGACCAGTAAAAAGCCCAGTAGCCACTGCGAAGCGTTCTTGTTCATAAAACGGGTTATCCAAAAATTAACAATAAAATATCGGGTGAGTTACAAATCGAGTTGTTTGCGCAACTCTTCCATACGTTTTGCGTTTTCTTCTTTGCTGAGCGGTCTTTCAATTGTCTCAGGCAGTGCTGGTACATTCGGTGCTGGCAAGGTAGCGCCATTCATTACCTGCTCACACAGTTTTAAATAGTGTCGCTCAAAAATCGGGAAGGCGACTTTTTCGGCGTTGGTGGTTAAAAAATACCAATCACTCGCACAGCCAGCGTGATACACCGCCGGGTGGCTCCATGCATAGGCCGCTTTAGGGCTGGGTGCGCGGCAGGCTTCTACATAAGCTTGATGTGCATCGACCAAACCGAATTTGCCTGGTTCGCCTTGGCAGGCGCGAATCATACGGTGCAACGTGGGTAAATACTCTGACTCTTCAATCACTTTGCGCGCACCGCGCAAAATTGTTTCCGGCGCAAATTGCGCGAGTGAATTCAACCAGAGGCGGCGCGCCTGATTGAGCAGTTCATTATCTTTAAATGCCGCGTAATACTGGTTGTGATAGTTGATGCGAAACAACGCAAACACCTGATTGATCGCATCGATATGGCCTTCGCCCGGCGCAGGCTGCTCGCGTTGTGATTGCGTTGAATCAGCTTGCCCAGCTGCGGTCGTTGAGTTGTTCTGCGAGGCTGCTATCTCTTGTGCGACCTGTTGAATGAGGGAGTTGCTGTCCTGCATGATTAACCTGCTGCGAATTGACGGTTGTTAATGCGTGTTGTTTGGCCCAGTGATATTTCACATGCTGCAAAAATTTGGTATTCCAGCTTGCATAAACCTGGTTGCTATCGCGCCAGAATAAAACGAATTCGGTCACTTGCTGTTGCGCAAATTTTAAATCGATATTGGCGAGCTTGAGTACATCGTAAACATCTTTGCCCGGCTGCCAATTGTCGGGAATGCGTTTGGGTTCGGTGTCGTGCTCCAGTGCCGAGTTGTAGCGCATCCACTGGCGTTTAACGTGCTGGATAAATTTGCTGTTCCAGGTGCGGCCAACGTCGCCGCGCTCTTGCCAATAGACCACAAATTCCGGGATGGAATCCTCCACAAACGCGAGGCTGATGTTGGCGTGTTTCACCAGTACTTCAAGCGCGTCTTTGCTCGGCCGCCACTGGCTGTGCATTGCTGTTTCCAAATCGCGATTTAAAAATTCCGTATCGCGTTCGCGCACTTGTCGCTCGCTCTCTTCGCGCTTTTGGCGGGCGATTTGTGTTTCATGGCTGCGCCATTTGTGCAGCACATCTTTTAAAAACTTTGCACCCCATGAGTGACTGGTCTCGCCGCGCTCGCGCCAGTAAGTCACAAACTCCGGCACCTGCTGACGGACAAATTCCGCCGGGATATTGTGCTGGGCGATCTGCCGCAGCAATTCCTGATCCGGCTGCCAGTAGGGTGCGATCAAATTAGCACCGGTATTGATCGCGGGTGTCGCAACCACTGCATCGCTGCTGCCTCGGCCTACTTCATCAAACGCCAGCGTCAGGCGGCGGCTTTCTACATAGGGTGCGGACGCCAGCACAATGATGCCCTTATCCTTGAGGTTGCGGCTGATTCGCTGCACATCGTAATCCGTCCAAAACGGCATAGCGCGGCTGACCCAGGTTTCATCCAAATCCAGCCACTCGCGCCCGTTGGACGCTACAAGCGGTAAATAGGTCGCCATATCGCCCAAAATCGACAACATACACGCCTCCTCCAGCCCGATAGTGGCGGCGAGGGAAGGGGAAATCAGCAGCGGGCGTTCGGGAATCAGCGATGAACTCATGGCTCTCAGGTCGCAGTTGACCAAGTAACGGCAAAGGTGGGAATTGTAGGCGGATAGGGGGCAGTGTTCCAGTGAAACTAGCGTATCGATCAACCCTATTGTGCTATATCCACATAGCTCATCACTGGGCAAGTATCTGATCTGTCTAGTGGCAAGTGGCCATTTTTATGTAGGACATCGGCGCTGAATTACCATTCGGTGATGCATTTCAAAAGCAGGATAAATTAAGCAAATAGGCATGTTGACCATATGGAATGGGGGGGGGTAGGATGCCTGCGCCTAGGTTAGGTAAACGATTACATACACAAATGGAGTGTGAAAATGGAAGTTAAATTTAGGCCTTATCCAAAGTACAGACAGTATGTCTTTTTTCTAATAAGAGGCGCTTTGTGCTTGCTCCCCTTATCAATTGTTCTCACGGTGATGCCTGTCAATGCTGCTTGGGTTTGTAAGATGGGTGAATCTTGCGCCATGATTGATAGGACATACTATTGGGAGCGAGTGTGTAAACCAACACAGCAATGTAATTGGGTGCCTGATGCGACGCCACCGCCACCGCCACCGCCACCAGCTCCACCCGTGCCAGCACCACCAGCCCCACCAATCAAAACTGTAGAAGAAATTGAGCGAGAGGCGCATGTGAAGTTTTGTAAGGAGTTTCCTGCTGAAATTACGTTGGCTGTAGAACGATGTGAAAATGCTGCTATTGGCAGATACAGTATGGTGTTATCAACTGCGTGTTCCTCAGGTGTATATGATTTTAGCTTTAATATAAAAGATCGAGCGACTGTTTCAGTATCTATGGGGGTGTCGCCATCAGATTGCCGGGCAACCGCTGAGGGTGCGATGATGTATGCACGTAGTAGTTGTAAGTTAAGCGGTAATGAATATCGGCATGCGCTCGCTAAAAATTGCCAAGATGTGAATTAAATTTTCAAAGTACAATTTTTTATTGCGCCTCCTTTTGATGAGAGTATGAAACATGAGCAAGGTGATTCTGAAAAAAATTCCTATTGTTATGGTGCTCATCCCGGTTGTTTTTTTTGCGGCACTATTTGTAAATAGTTATAAGTCTTTCTTTAAGGGCGACGAAGGCCATGACGTAAAAAAAATGCCTATTCCTAGTGGGTCGTCGTCGGATCAGGCTCGATCGAGCGAAGTGCAAAATGTAAATTCGTTTAAGCGTAACGAGCAGGAGAAATGGAACCCAATGGGATCTGCAGCAGATGCAGCAGAAATTAAAAACTGGTTTGCGCAACGTGGTAACTTTAGTTTCATGGGGGATGAAAAATTAAATGACTATGCAACATATGATGATGCTACTTTAAATCAGCTCGGTGATGCAGGTGATTTAAGGGCATTGCACACGCTTGCTGATAGATCGAAAAATATTAAAGATTTTAAAAGCACGTTATATAAAGCGTCGGTTTGGGGTTCCACAGAAGCTCTCATCCGAATGGGGGCAATTAGTGAAGCTGATGATTTGGATAGCATGAGTGCTGAAAGTAGAAAGCAGATGATTATTGATGCCCTATCTTATTACGATGCTGCTCAATTGAGAGGTGATTGGTGGGGCAATATTGTGCGAGGTCAAAGTCTTTTAACGCGATATTCCCATGACTTAACCCAGCATGATAAAAGTATAATTCAATCTAATGCAAAAAAAATATATGCTGACATTCAGCGTGAAAGAAATGAATTAGGACTCGGCGAATTTGATAACAGTGTTCCTGAATCGGTTATCAAATTTTATGAAGAAATGATCCGGCCTCTATAAAAATTCCTTTGATATCTAAATTTGCCGGGCTTTTTTCCTGCCTTTTTATTGGAAATCTAATACTGATTCACAAGTGCGGCCATCAGGCGCGGCAGGGAATCCCAATACTAAACCCCGCCCCTTGGCTTTGGTCCGCATCTATCACAATGTCCCCACCCAATTTCTGCGTCACTAAATTATAAACAATCGACAAGCCCAAGCCCGAGCCGCCAGTGCGGCGCGCGGTGGTAAAAAAGGGCTCGAAAATTTTGGGGCGAATATCATCGGCGATGCCGCAGCCATTGTCGCGGTATTGAATTGTGATCTGTTCAGGTGTTTGGTTAAGTTCAATGCGAATTTGTTTGTCGGCGGTGTGATGGAAGGCGTGGTGGATGGAGTTGGTGATCAGGTTGGTGACAATTTGGGCAATGGCGCCGGGGTAGCTGTTGAGCGTTATATCTGCGCCTGGCAAGAGTACGCAATTGATGTGGTTTTTTTTCAGTAGGGGTTGCAGGCTTTTTAAGGTGAGGTCGATACAGCTGCGCAGTTCAAATTGTTCTTCTTCGTTGGCGGTGTGGATGGAGCCAGATAATTTAAAATTCTGCACTAGCGTTGCGGCGCGGGTGAGGTTGGTATTAATTAAGCCTAACCCATCTTCTAACCCTGCTAAAAATTGGGCGAATTCTCCTTCATTGAGCGCTTCATCTTTGTAAAGTTTTTGCACGCGTTTTAATTCACTGGCGCAATGGCTCGATGAAGTGACAGCAATACCGAGCGGAGTGTTAATTTCATGGGCGAGGCCAGAGACCAAACGGCCGAGCGAGGCGAGTTTTTCGCTCTCGATCAGTTTTGCCTGGGTGTGGTTTAAATTGCGCAGTGCATCTTGCAGGACATTGGTGCGGTCGTTAATTTTTTGTTCGAGCTGTTCGTTAATCTCTTTTAATTGCCGCTCGTAATCATTGCGCTGGGCGGCGCTAATTGCGCGGCCATAGGTGTCGGCCAAGGCACTGGCGAAGGCGATCTCTTCATTGCTCCACGTACGCATTTCACCTTGATGTTCGCAGCAGATAATGCCGAGCATTTCACCTCTGTGGCGAATCGGCGCATCGAGCATGGAGGTAATCCCGAATGGGATTAAATAACTCGTGCGAAATTCATTGGTGTTTTCATCGTGCTGGGCGTCGTGGGCAACCACGGCGCGCTCACTGTCCAGACTATTGAAGTAGTGTGGGAAATCCTTGCGGGCGAGGCATAAATCCGTATCCAGTTTACAGTCGTCGCCATCAATCAACATTTTGCCGCAAATAGCTTGTTTGTCTTCCGAGAGCAACCAGATGCCTGCGCGGCTGATTTGCAAACCCTGTGTTGCAGCCGAAAGGATCAATAGGCCTGCAGTTTGCAAATCGCCTTCGTCAATCATTGATGATTTGGATACATCGAGCAAAATATCGTAGAGCGTATTTTCCATAGTGAACGGCTGTATCAATGCTGGGGGTGATCGGGAAAGTGGTGGCGAATATCGCGGAAGTTGTCAAACAGTGATAGCGCAGCTTCAACCAGTGCCGGATCAAATTGTTTGCCGCTGCGTTCGCTCACATATTGGATGATGGCATTTTCTTGCCAGGGCTTTTTATAAGCACGCTCCGATCCAAGTGCATCAATCACATCGATAATGGCGACTATACGCCCCTCCAATGGAATGTCTGCACCTTTTAACCCGGAGGGATAGCCATTGCCATCCCAGTGTTCGTGGTGGCTCAACGCAATACGCGCTCCCATTTTGGCGATAGTGCGAGTGGAATCTTTTAGTAATTCGTAACCAATTTGCGCGTGGGTTTTCATCACCTCCCACTCAGTGTCATTCAATTTACCCGGTTTGTGCAAAATAGTTTCGGGTATGCCAATTTTACCAATGTCGTGCAGTGGCGATGCATGGCGCAGCATCTCCGCATATTCACTGCTTTGCCCCAGTTTCAACGCCATGAGTTCACACATGAGTGCAACGCGCCGCACATGGGAGCCGGTTTCCTTTGAACGCTGTTCAATGGCATCACCCAGTACCAGCAGCAATTCTTTTTGGGTTTCCTGGATGTGTTCGCGGCTGTGCAGGTTTTGGAAAATCAGGGTGATATTGGCGGCAAATAGTTTCAGTATTTCATCTTGCACGGCATTGTGTTCTTCGCGAAAGCGGGTGTAGAGCACGCTGCGGGTATTTTCATCGGTGTGGTAGTAACCAATAAATACGTCTTCTGTCACTGTTGGTTGCTGGCTCTCTAGCGTATCGATAATGGCCTGTTTAACATCGGCGGGTAGTATATCGGTATCCCATTGGGTGTTGAGTTTGACTTCATCGCCAGTAGCAGCAAGTAAAATTAATTCGGCATCACCAAATAAATCCACGTGCTGGCTGACCAAATACATTTCTGCAGTTTTGATGCCGAGCAGTTGCACTGTGTGGCTGAGAATGGCGTTACCAAATTGATACAGCGTTTGGCTGCGCAATACAGAATCCGATGCGGCGATCACCTTTTGCATGCCGCGTTTACTGGCTTCAATAGTCACTATGTCGCGGTAGGAGCGAATGGAGGAATAGACACAGGTTTTTAATTTGGTATCGGTTAATTCGGTTTTGCTTTTGTAATCGTTGATGTCGTAGGTGCGGATCACCGTCTCTTCAGGTGCCGTGCCCGGCTGGCCAGTGCGCAACACAATACGCGTGGCATGGTTCTGCAGGTCGTTACGAATTTGATGGATTAATTCCAGCCCGGCGTTATCGGTTTCCATAATTACATCGATAAAAGCCAGCGCAATATCGGGGTGATCCTGAAACAGGCGTAGACCTTCCTCTGCACTATAGGCATTGAGGAACTCTAGCGGTTGCTCATCAACCGGGGTATTTTTCAGCACCATTTGCGTCACTGCATGCACCTGTTGCTCGTCATCGATAATCGCGACTTTCCAGGGTTTGATCTGTACGCTTTTATGGGGTGCCAAAGGGCTTGCTGGCTTTAGAAATTTCATTGTTGTCCTTCCCTATTATTTACAGAGTATAGGTGCTACCTGAATTCGAGTGGCCGCTTCTTTAGATCGTTTTGATAATTCGTTTTCACAACCAATGGCGCTTTTGCAATAACTCCATATGCGTTTTAGTTCTTGTTACAGACTGATACAGACGCATGCGCTCTGTTACACCCAAGCTTGTCACCCGGCGTTAGGCTATGCGCGCTCATTCTCCATCAATAATAGCCGCTGCTATACGTTAAAAAGGAAACTGTCATGCGCTTCTCGCCCAACACCCTCTATGTCTTGATCTGTTCCCTTGTCGCCCTGCCTGTTGCAGCAAGTGATACTGCGCCCGCGCGCGCTGACACTGATGTTGAAGAAATGATCGTGCAGGGACGCAAAAGCGATTACTCGGTGATTACCGAAAATGCACAAAAAATTATCGATGTGCCCGGCTCCCTCGGCGACCCGCTGATGGCGGTATTCAGTTTGCCGGGGGTGATCAGTGAGGGTGATGGGGGCGGTGCGCCGGCCGTGCGCGGTTCATCGCCGAGCGACAACCGCTATCTGGTGGATGGCGCACCTGCTGCCTATGTCTTCCATGCGTTTTCTACGTCTATCTTCAATGAAAATATCATTCAGGATTTTGAGTTGTTTTCGGCCGGATTTGGTCCGCGCTACAGCAATGCGATTGGTGGAATTTTTGATATCAAATTGCGCGATCCAAAAGCCCAGGATATGTACACCAAGGTTGATCTTTCCCTGTTGCGTGCAGGTGTGTTTGTTGAAGGTGAACTGAGTGAAAACTCGGCGTTTTATTTGTCGGGCCGCAGCAGTTTGCTGCAGTATTTTTTTGATGGCGATGAGTTGGAAGAAGAGGAAGGTATTAAGGTGCAGGACGCACCCGAAGACACCGACTATCAATTCAAATACCAATACCGTTTAGGTGACGATCACAAGTTGACGCTAAGTGCGAATGGTGCGAGTGACCTGGCTGCCGCCGAATTCACCGAATTTTCGACCGAGGTATTGGAAGAGCCGGATTTTGCCGGCGATGCCAAAATCAAAAACACCTTTAACAACCAAAGTCTGCGCTGGCAGTTTGCGGCCAGTGCCAGCAGTGAGTTGGGTGTACAAATTGGTCACTACCAAAAAAATGACGATACCTTTTGGGGTGGGGAAAAATATTTTTTTGATTTCACTGCGGAAGATACTTATGCGTTGGCTAATTACAGCGTTGTGGTGGGGAAAACCCACAGCATTTCGCTCGGGGTAGAAACCCATAATACGCAATACAGTTATGATGCCCGTTTTATCAATTATGTGTGTACCGAGTTTGATCCTGATTGTGAATTACGCCGTGGCGAATTAATTGTTGCTGAAGACGCGGTAACGATTAAAGAGCATTCTGCCTATATCAATGACCACTGGGCTATTACCGACGCCTTGGCGTTGGATCTGGGCCTGCAAACTCACTACAACGATTTTACTGAAGAGACATTTACCCATCCCCGCATGGCAATTGCATGGGAATTTATCGACAACTGGACGCTCAGCTCATCGGCGGGCAGTTACAATCGCCTGCCGGACATTGATAAAACATTTCCGCAAATTGGCAATACTCAATTGCAGTCGCCAACATCCAATCACTATACGCTCGGCATTAAACAGGAGTTGGCCAATGAGTGGAGTTGGTCGGTGACAACCTATTACAAAACCATGGATGAGTTACCGCTTGCCAGCGATACCAACGATAACACCCAGCCGTTTTACACCAACAATATTGAGGGTGAAGCTTACGGCGTGGATTTATTTATCAACAAAGGTTTAACCGATCGCTGGTACGGTTGGCTGGCAATTAGCGCCTCGCGCAGTACGCGCACTAATAAACTCACCGGAATCGAACGCGACTATTATCTGGATACACCATTGGTGGTGAACTGGGTAATGAATTACCAAATGAACGAATTATGGACAGTCGGCACACGTTTGACCGCGCAATCTGGCCGTGCGATTACCCCTATCATTGGCATTCAGCCCAATCCCTGGTTTGAGAATCGCATACTGCCGGTATACGGCGAACCCTATTCAGAAAACTTACCGGTTTATGCGCGTCTGGATCTGCGTTTTAAGCGCGAAATGACACTTTGGGGTTACTCAGGTACTTACAATATTGATATCCTCAACGCCCTTAATCGCCGCAATGTCACTGGCCGCAACCTGGATTACAAACGCACCCAGTCGCCACAGGACGTTAAGTTGGAAGATGAAGTGGGCATGGGGATTATTCCGGCAGTGGGCATGTCGCTTACGTTTTAGATTCTATGTTTTAAATTCTGTTTTTAATCTTTTTGAGTACAGGTTGTTAAATAGTTATGTGGATCAGGTTGCGCAGATTTGTTATCGGCAGTGTGGCGGTGATTGCAAGCCATGCGATTACTTGTGTTGCGGGCGATCTCTCCAGCGATGTGCGCAAAGGTGCATCTGGTCCTGACTCTGGCAACGGTGGTTATGTTGAGGTGGGGGCTGGCCTTAACACTTATACCAGCCCCATAGTGGGGTTGCCGGAAGGCAATAAAAAAGGTGAAGTGCACACCGAGATTTTTTTAGATATCAATGCGCGCTACCAATACAACGGTTGGTTTATGGAATTGTTTTCGCAAAGCCTCGAACAATTCACTATGGGCTACAATTTTTTCAATGGTAGCAACGCCTATAATAATGAAGGCAATTGGGCGCTGGATTGGGTCGCGCTCGCTGAACACGATGAAATGAGCGCGGATGAAAGTAACGATTATCGCGGCTTAAAAACCCGGCGCGGTGATTTTATGTCAGGCCCACGCGCGACGGCTTATCTCGATAATTATATTGTGCAGTTGCATGCGCTTACTGATATTAGCCGCACCCATTACGGCGAGCTGTACTCGTTAAAGCTTGCGCGTCACTGGCAGTATCGCAACTGGAATTTTCACGGCATTGTCGGCGCGACCTATCGCTCGCGCGAAATTGCTGATTATTATTATTCCATCGATGCGAGCGAGGCATCGGAAAAATATCCTGAATACAATGCGCCCGCGGGCATGTCATATGTGACCGAATTGGGCGCAACTTATCCGCTCAGCGAAAAGTGGGTGTTTCGCGGTTTTATCCGGCGCATTGATCTGGACAGAAATGCCAATGACAGTCCGCTGATTCTGGATGATCGTAGTGAAATGATCGCCACTGCGATCAGCTACGTGTTTTAGTGACGGAGTTGCAAATGGATAATTGTGCAATTCGCCCACGCCCACCTGCACTGCGTTTTTGTTTTCGTGTGTGCCTGATGATTTTGTTATTGCTGTCTAACCGACTATGGGCTGCTGACCCTGCGCCTGCGCAAAAAGCGCAACTGCAATCCAAACCCAACCGCTGCGTCGCCTTGCACCAGGGGCAGGTTTGCTATCAGGATGTAGTGTTGTCTTGGCAGGTTGATCAAGCGAGTGAATACTGCCTCTATCAACAACACGCAGAACAGCCACTCCATTGCTGGCAATCCGTATCCTCGGGGCAATATAGCTACGCATTTGCCAGCGACACTTCAGTTAAACTGCAGCTAGTCAACGCGCAAACTAAGACCTTGGTGGCAGAAACACTGGTGGAGGTGGCTTGGGTTTACAAAGCCAATACCCGCCGCAAAACCCATTGGCGACTTTTTTAATTATGAATACAGAAGCCCAAGCCAGCATTTTATTAGTGGAAGATGACGCCTCGTTAGCTGAATGGATACTGCAGTATTTGCGTGGCCATAATTACCAGTTACAACATATTGACCGCGGTGACCAGGTGCTCGCCAGTGTTAAACAACAGCCGCCGGAATTAATCATTCTGGATGTGATGCTGCCCTACAAAAATGGTTTTGATCTCTGCCGCGAATTGCGCGCGTTTTATTCCGGGCCTATTTTAATGCTCACTGCGTGCGGTGAAGAAACGGATGAAATTCTCGGTTTGGAATTGGGCGCTAATGATTATTTAACCAAGCCGGTGCGCCCGCGCGTTTTGCTCGCACGTATTAAAGCGTTGCTGCGGCGCGAAGCTGTCGAACCGGTAGACGCTTTGGCACAGGAAGGTCTGTTACAGTTTGGGCAATTAAAAATCCTGCGCGATGCCAAAAGTGTTTTTTATCGCAACGAATTGATTCCGGTCACTGCCAATGAATTTGATGTGCTCTGGTTGTTGGCGAGCCAGGCTGGGCAAGTGATTCGTCGCGAGGCTCTGGTGACCCAATTGCGCGGCATTGAATACGATGGTTTTGATCGCTCGATCGACATCCGCGTTTCGCGCCTGCGCAAAAAATTATTCGATAACACCGAGCAACCCTTTCGTATCAAAACCATTTGGGCGAAGGGATATTTATTTTCGCCCGAGGCTTGGGAATAATTGTGCAGCGTTTAACCCTGTCGTTGTTGTTAGTGGTGCTCACCGCGGTGGTCGGCCTCGGCTGGGGTATTGATCGCTGGTACAGCGCGCAATTTGCGGACGTGGAAGATCCCGAACTCAGTGCCTACAAAAATCTGGGGCGCGAATTAGCGCAGCTGATTGATACCGGTGTGCAGACTAATCAATGGTTGACCGCTTCGCATTTGCAGCCGCAGCTTACTGCGTACAGCGATTTTCCCCTGCCGGACGATGTAAAAAAACAATTTGAAACTGGCGAGCCGCTGCTGCTGGAAACGGGCGATCAGCTTACGTTGCATTTTTATCTCAATAATCAACAGCAGGTTTTGTCGTTCGCACTGCCGGATGAATTGCATCAGGAAAACAACAATGCACTGCGCTGGTTGTTGACGCTGCTGTTTTACGGCGGTGTTATTGCAATGGTGTTGATCTGGTTGTACCCCTTATTACGCCGTCTGGCGCTCTTGCGCAAATCGGCGCAGGCCTTTGGTGCGGGCGATTTGCAGGTGCGCATCGCCGCCGACAAACATTCTTATATCCAAACTATCGAGCAAGATTTTAATCGTATGGCGCAGCGCATTGAGCAGTTGGTCGCTGACAATAAATTATTGTCGCGCGGCCTGTCGCATGATTTGCGCACACCCCTTGCGCGTTTGCGTTTTGGTCTTGATGTGTTGGAGGAGGCCGAGTTAACGCTTGAACAGCAAAAAAATCTCGCGCATTTAAATCGCGATCTGGTAGCGATGGAGTCCTTGGTGGAAGCATTGCTGAATTATGCGCGTCTGGAGCAGGCGACTATTAGCTTTACCGCGCAGCCAATCCTGCTCGCACAATTTGTGACGCAATTGTGCGAGGATTTTTATCGCGCGCAGGTGGAGTTATTTATCGCCGTATCAGCGCAGAGTGCATATATACGAGGTGAGCCTGAATATCTCGCCATGTTGGTGCACAACCTGGTGCAAAATGCGCTGCGCTATGGCCGTGGGCGCGTGCAGCTCAGTGTGCTGCTGGTGGATGGCCTGTTGCAATTGCAAGTCGCAGACAACGGCTCCGGCATTCCCCCTGCCGAGCGCGAAAAAGTGCTCAAGCCTTTTTATCGCAGCGAGGGCAGCCATCACCAGGGGCGCGGTCACGGTTTGGGTTTGGCGATTGTGGAGCGCATTGCCCAGTGGCATGGGGCAGAGTTGTCCTTGACCGAATCGGCAGAATTGGGTGGCTTGAATGTCAGTGTCATTTTCGCCGGTGAACAATAAACTTTTCGGATCTACGTAACTATTTTCATCATTAGCACCAATATGGTGCCGTCTCCGCTACCTTATTACTGCCTTTAAAAATTCCGCGCGTGTAATCGCGAGTAATAAGGATTCATGCTAAATTGCACCGCACAAACAGCCCCCCATAGATAAAGAATTACGCCTGCAGTGCGGACGCAGCCCCCATACAATATCAATACAAGCTCAATACAATAATAGGTTAGATGAATATGGAAAAGTTCGAGGCGCGTCAATTTACGGCCCGTTACAACAAAATCATGCTTTACACCTTTCTGGCAGTATTACTGGTTTCAGCCTTGCTCATTAGCATCCAGGCAATCAGTGAAGCAAAAAATAAAAATACGCAGTTGATTGAACAATTCAAAACCGAAGCGATTGCGATTGATAATCTGATCGTGCGTGTTACGGTTCTACTGGACTTAATGCAAAATAATGCGGAAGATTTTTTTCTCAATCCCCGCACCACAGCGAGCATTTATTTTAATGGACTTGCCGATGTAGGGACGAACGAATATGGGCTGGACAATATTCCAGCACCTTATTCAGTAGTGGATGCAGGTAACTTGACCGGTGAAGGTGACCTGGCTGCATTATCACCGGCGATAAAAAACGAAATTGAAATGGCGTTCAATCTGAATAGCGATTTCAAATCCACCTTGAAAAGTGTGCCCAATGCCGCCTGGGTGTATTACACCTCAAAAAATAGATTTATCAATATCTACCCTTGGATACCATCTGCTGAATTTAAATTCACCGATAAACTCTATAAAAAAGAATTCTATACACTCGGTATTCCTGCAGCGAACCCGGATAAAACTATTTTTTGGACTTCCGTGTATTTGGATGAGGCGGGCAAGGGGGTTATGGTAACTGCGGCCAAGCCTGTTTATAACCGCGATGAATTTCTGGGGACTGTCGCGATTGATTTCACCCTGGAAGAGCTGGGTAATTATGTCAAAGCTTTTCGTCCTGAGTTGGGTGAGTTATCTATTATCAATGCCGGAGGGCAATTACTCGCCCATACCAGGCTACCACTGACTGAAACGTCGGTTTTTAAAGACGCAATACCCGCCGGGGTTAATCTCGATGCGGTCGCACCAACCTGCGCTGATCTGCAATTAGTACAGCTTAACCAGGGCTACCAAATGGTTTGCATCCAACTAAAAAATGCGCCCTGGAAGCTTCTGTATATTGAAAAAAACCAGTCTTTTTTAAGCCGTATATTTTCGTCAATCGGGACTGTGTTTGTGGTGTTGTTAACCTCCTTAGGCATTTTGCTCTATTTCATTAAAAAAATTACTTTCCGCGAATTTATCTACCCTGCGGCGTCTTTGGTCCGGCATATTTCTAAACAAGGTGTAGGCGACAAGGCACCTAATCGGCGCGTGCCTGCTGCCTGGTTGCCGTGGTTTGCAAAAATCAGTGAAACCTTCCAGCAGAACAGAAACCTGATTAATGAAATTAAACAAAAAAATACTGAGCTGACCGACCTCAACATCGCCCTTGAGCGCTATATGCCCAAATTTATTCTTTTGGTAAGTTTGGATGAAGGCTGTGGCGCTACCAATATAGGGAGTTATTTTGCCAGCAGCCTGGCGAAAAACAGCATCGACAAAAAAACCGTGTATATGGAGTATCCGGCCAACTCGCACATGAGTGCAGCATTTGGCTATGATGAAAGTGAGCGGGTGCACAAGCATATAAATGGTTTTGATATTTGGAATGACTTTGATCTAGGCGAAGTGCCGGAAGAAGCCGAGTCTTCATTGTTAATGACCAAGATATTAAACCAGTATGCCAATATCGTTATGCATGCAACGGTGAAAGGCGATATTGATCGCTTTATTGATATGTATCTAGAGCCCTTATTTCGTTATACCAAAGCCATAGTGGTGATGGTGCCCAATACCGATAATACGGGCGAAAAAACGGCGGCAGTGGTGAAGAGTATCCAGCGCCATGTGCGTCAGGATCAAACTACGCTCTACACTATTTTGAATCGCGTAAATGAAAATCTTGAACTTGATGTAAAAGTAAATTTCGACATTCCCTATATTGCTGACTTGTCACCTGTTACCAGTGCAGCGTTTAGCATCCCTGAACCTGCGGCAAAAGCCATCAATGAAATTGTTGAGCGCATTGAGCGCGTGCATCAAATTTGTATATTTATTCCCACCACGATTAATATTGACCAGCCGTTTGATTCATCCATTTACGTCAATAGAACCATGGTGTTTCTGGGGGAAAAATTTGGCGGTGCTACATCTTCGCAAGCGCGTGGCGTATGGAACAGCGATGACTCCGGCATTGTCAACGAGGTTGTCCATCTGGTGGTGTCTTACACCACAGAAGATGACCTCAACCGGTTTGCCAATGAAGTGATTGAATTTATAAAATTACTCAAAGATGAGCTGCAGCAGGAAGCCATGGCGCTCGAAATTAATAAAAAAATGATTCTGGTATAACACCATGCAGCAAATTGGCCGATTATTTATTCTTGTTGTGATGTTTTTTCTTGCGCTCAGTACAAGGGCGGAAGAGGTTACCTATGCGAATGATAAGCGCATTGAAATTCCGGTAGGGATTTACATCACCTCCTTGTATGACTTGGATATCCCAGCCAAAAAATTTACCGTCTCAGCCTGGATCTGGTCAACCTATGACCCGGCCTTGATGCCTGAGGATTACAAGTTCTACAACAAAATTGAAATCACCAATGCACGTACCTGGTCGATTATCGAGAACGAAAATTTCTCGATCAAAAACAGTGATGGCACCGTGCATACCATGACCAAGTTTACCGCCGAAATTAATCAGGACTGGGATGTAAAATACTTTCCGTTCGATAAACAAGAAGTCGCGATTCATATAGAAAGTATTGAGCTGGATTCAAAACAAATCGAATTTGTGCCGGATACTACCAACAGTATGGTGGGCGATGAATTGACCTTAACCGGTTGGAATATATTACCTATTGAAATCCGCGCCTTTGATTACAAATACCCCACCACCTTTGGAATCCAAAGCGGTGCAAAGGGTATCTATCCGCGCATGTCGTTTGTGGTTCCGATCGAGCGCTACGGTCACCGGATTTTCTGGACCTACTTTTTAGGTTTCTTTGTTTCTTACATCATTATCTGCATTTTGTATTTCTTTAGCGGCGAGCTGATTGAAAGTCGGGTGGGCTTGATCATGACCGCCTTGTTTGCCTGTGTGGGTAACAAATACACGGTGGATTTATTACTGCCCTCCAATGATGTCTTTACCCTGTCGGACCTGATACAGGTGGCCTCCTTTGTCATTGTTGGCGTTGGCCTGCTGAGCAGTGTGATGCTGGTGGTGCTGATGAAAAAGGGAATGGAGGCGCTCGCACAAAAAATCGATATTGTTATCACCTGGCTCGTTACCCTGGGGTACCCCGCCGTTATGGTTTACGGTGTTTCCAAAGCTTTGCAATAAAAGGCTCTGCAATAAAAGACGCTCCGCTAGCGCGCTCTTCCGGGCAGCCATCCTGAATTGGCTGCCCTGTGTCCGATTGCCCCGTATCTGTTTGCCAAAGGCAGTGTCGATACTATTTACACGCTTCAAATTTTGGCGACAACGAATGTGACCTAAATCACTGTTTTTACTAAAGCTTCCCAAAATGGTGCAAAAATTGCTGATTTAAGCGTCGCCGTAATGGCCGCTACTTATTAAAACAAAATCTCTTACATACAAATATTATAAATACGGCATGAGACCTAACAATCAACTAAAGGTAATCATGTGATTAAACAACTTTTTACAACAGCGGTGATGGCGTGTGCATTAACGTCCAGCGCTGTGTTTGCACTGCCGGTGGATTTGGGTAATGCAGGCAACTACACCCTTCTGGCTACCGGCACCAATGTGCACCACGGCATCCCCATGTACGGCAATCTGGAGTTAGGTTCAGAGGCCTATATCCACGGCAACGTGGGTTCGCGCAATACGTTGAATATGGCGCACGGAGCGGTGATTTATGGCGATGCGGATTTTGGCGGCCTCTACCAAAACCCGGGTTCTTCCATTGAAGGTGATGCCACGCAGCAAGGCTCCGCATTTTGGGATTCCCTGTACACCAACCTGAAAAGTGCCTCTATGGCTGCCAAAGCTCTTGGCGGTGCACATGCGGGCTACATTAACTCCACCCAAACTTTTCATTCGCAGGGCGATCTATCGGTATTCAGTATCACCGGCTTGAATTTAAGCGCGGGCCATAGTCTGACCTTGAAGGGCGACGCCGACGATGTGTTTATTATCAACGTGGATTATTTTGGTTTTATGTTGGGTGGTGGCGCCGCGATTATTCTCGATGGCCTGAGCGCTGAAAACGTATTGTTCAATATGCACGGCGCATTGAATAACGGCCACGTAAACGTAGCGGCAGGCACCATGCAAGGTACTTACATTTCTCCTGATGCCTATATGCAATTGGGTGATGGTTTGAATCTGGATGGCGTGCGCTTTTTGGGTGCCGGCATTTCCGGTAATTTACAAGCTGTGCGAGGCTTAACTCCACCTCCAGTCAGCGTTCCCGAGCCATCGGCACTGTTATTGTTGGGTATTGCTTTAATCGGTTTGGGAGTGAAGCGCAGTCGTCAGTAAAACGATTGTGTGAACGCTCAAAATGTGAGACTTCAGTGCTAAAAACCCGGAACTGGCTTCCGGGTTTTTTTATGGGCGCCATAAAATCCGCTATTATCCATTCGGTTCATTGCTTGTTTTTGTTTTCCCTTCCCCCAGCTGTATAGCGACGGAGCGTTTGAATAATATGAACCCTGCTAGTATCAAAAAATCTTGCGCGGTAATTCTGCTATTGTGCCCCCTGCTATTGGCAGCGTGTAACCAAACGCGTCAATTAGCGCCAGTAGCTTTGCAGCCTATTGCCCGCGCACCCCAGGCATCGCTTGAACAAGCTTATGCCGCGCAGCGCGCACAACAAATCACTCATGTCGACTACGAGCTGGCATTTACGCTGGATGAAACCAATGCCTTCTTCAGTGGTAAATCGATTATTCATTTTGAGTTGGTTGATAACAATAAAGCCCCCGTCACTGTCGATTTTAATAGCGGCACTATTAAATCAGTGCGCTTGAATGGCGAAGCTATTGAATGGCGCTACGAGCAATGGTTTATCGAATTTGTGCCGGAACTGTTTCGCGCCGGAAAAAATACATTGGAAATTGAATACCAGCGCCCCTACGCGACAGCGGGTGATGGCTTGCATCGCTTTAAAGATCCAGCGACAGGGAGGGTTTACCTTTACAGTAATTGTGAGCCCTACAACGCCAACAAAATGTATCCGCACTTTGATCAGCCGGATATGAAAGCGACTTATAAATTACTAGTCAATGTCCCGGCAGATTGGCAAGTTATCTCGGCTTTGCGCGAGCAAAAAATTACCCGCAACGGCGCGCAGCAATTATGGGAGTTTCCGCAAACTGCACGCATTCCCTCCTACATTTTTCCGCTTCACGCTGGCCCCTATCGCGTGTGGGAAGATAATTCCGGCAGCGTGCCCCTGCGCTTGTTTGCCCGCCAGGAATTGGCACAGTACGTCAATCCGCAGGAATGGTTTTTATTTACGCAACAAAGTTTTGGATTTTTCAATCAATATTTTGAACAGCCCTATCCCTTTGTGAAATACGACCAATTGGTAGTACCGGATTTTAATAGCAGTGCCATGGAAAATCTGGGCGCAGTGACTTTTAATGAATTCTTTATTAGCCGCGGTGTAAAAACCCGGGTGGAGCGCATGCGCCATGGCAATGTGATCGCCCACGAAATGGCGCATATGTGGTTTGGTAATTTGGTCACTATGGAGTGGTGGAATGGTTTGTGGTTGAACGAAAGTTTCGCGACTTATATGGCCTATTTGCAGCAAGCCAAAGCGAGTGAATTTGGCGCAAGTGTGTGGGATATTTTTTATTCCAACTACAAGCAGTTGGCCTACACCATGGACCAACAAGTTATTACTCATCCGATTGAGTTACCTGTGCTGAATACAGCAGAGGCGTTTACCAATTTTGATGCTATCACCTACGGCAAGGGTGCATCAGTATTAAAACAACTGGCACAGTTGGTGGGTGAAGAAAATTTCCGCCAAGGTGTCGCCAGTTATTTAAAAAAATACGCGTATCAAAATACGCAGCAAGATGATTTTATCAATGAGATTGCGCGTGCATCGGGAAGGGATTTATCCAGTTGGAGCTACACCTGGTTAGCGCAGGCGGGATTAAATAAAATCCAGGTGCAATATCAGTGCGATTCTACCAATACTTCTATTACTTCGCTGAAGCTCCAACAATCTTCACCAGTTGATTTGCCCGTATTGCGCGAGCAGCGGGTGCAGTTGGGTTTTTACAAAATCGATGCGGGCAAGGCGCAGTTAGTGAAGCGCTTGCCAGTCACTTACAGTGGTGCAGCGACTAGTGTTGATGCAGCAAAAGGCCTCGCATGCCCGGATCTGGTTTTTGCTAATCTGGATGATTGGGGTTATGTGCGGGTGGAGCTGGATCAAAAATCCCTGCAAGTGGTACGTGAAAAAATTCATTTATTTGACGCGAGCCTGCGCATTATGCTCTGGCAAAATTTGTGGGATGAAGTGATTGATTCGCGCATTTCACTGATTGATTTTTTGTCACTAGCGAAGCGGCACAGTGTGCAGGAAACTCAGGTGGAAGTGGTGGCAGCAATCACCGCCAAATTAAAATTAGTGCGCGATTACCTGCAGTTAATGAATACACCAGAAAAAAATCTAGCCAGCGCACAGCAGCAATTGGAGCAATTTGTTTTCGCCAATATGAATGCCGCAGCTGCAGGTTCCGATGTGCAAAAGTTGTGGTTCGATAGCTATGTGTATTCTGCATCCAGTAACGACGCTTTGGCTTGGATGCGCGTGCAATTAATCGGTGATAAACATAAAAAACTCCCCGGTTTGGTATTGGATCAAGACCGTCGTTGGGCACTGTTGGTACGCTTGAATCAATACGAATACCAGGATTATCTCGCGCTGACTGCTGCTGAACAGAAAAAAGACGGTTCGGACATGGGGGTACAAATGGCACTGGCGAGTGAAGCGGTGCGCCCGCAGGCAGGTATTAAAGAACGATGGTTGAACAACATTATCGCTCCTGAGCAAGAATATAAACTGGCCACTATGCGGTTGGTGATGGCCAATTATTTGCCATTTTCACAGGCGCAACTGCGCAGTGTTTATGTGCCTAAATTATTAGCGGCCTTGCCTGAGATGAGTAAAAATCGCTATGAGCGTTTTATGGCAGGTTTTTTCCGTGGAATCTTTTTACGCGGTTGTAGCGATGCATCGGTTGCTCTGCTAACACAAACGCGCGACCAGTCACTGCAATTACATCCGCTGACCTATCGTATGCTGCGTGTGGAAGTGCAGGAGGATGAGCGTTGCGTGGAGATGAAAAAATTGTTGTAACGCATTTATTGTAATTAGATTAATTTTCTCGTTCCCAAGCTCCAGCTGGGGAATGCATAAAAAAAGCCGCTATTATCAGCGGCTTTTTTGCACATCAAAAAGCAATTTTTTTTGCGTTACGCTTGCGATACCGGCGTGGTCGGGTGGTTGCCCCACTCAGCCCAGGAGCCGTGGTAACCGCGAATATTTAATCCCACTGCTTTGCCCACTAAATAAGTAAAGCCCGAGCGATGGTGGCTTTGGCAGTGGGTGACAATTCTTTTGTCGGCGGTTAAACCCAGCGATGCCAAATACTCGCGTGCATCAGTGCGGATACGCAAGGCATTATTGCGATCCATTAAATTTGTCCACTCGCAATTAATCGCACCGGGAATGTGGCCATTCTTTTGCGCCGTAATGCGTTCGCCGGTAAATTCTGCCGGACTTCGTGCATCCCATACGACAAAATCCGCGCGATCCAATTCGCCGAGAATGTCGGTAATTTCAATCACCACAATCGGGTCAATTTTTAAATCAACTTTTGTGGGCGTGAGCACGGGAATTTCTTTGGTGAGTGATTGGCCGGATGCAAGCCACGCATGCAAACCGCCATTCAAATAAGAGTAGTGTTTGTGACCTATGGCGTCGAGTGTCCAGATCATTCTGCCCGCCCAGCCGCCGCCTTCATCGTCGTACACAACAACGTGAGTGTCGGGTGTTAAACCCAAAAAGGAAAATACCCGATTGAGTGTTTCAATCGGAGCGATCTTGCCTGGCACCGGCGGTTGGCCGCTGAGGATTTTATGCGGCGGTACATGAATTGCACCATCGATATGGCCCTGCAAATAAGTTTGTTCGGCGCACATATCAATAATTAATAACTTGCTCGTCGGTTGTGCTAAAAGTGCAGCAAGTTGCGTGGGCTCAATCACAAAGGGAAGTGCCATGGAGTTACTCCTTTATAAGTATTAAAAATAAAATCAAGACCGATGCTGCTTGTTACTAATTAAGTCTCGTTGAGCGTTCGCAAAATATAACGGTACGAATCCATACGTGTTGCACTGATTGTGCCATCTTCTAGCGCTTTTAAAATGGCGCAGCCAGGTTCGTGGCGATGGGAGCAGTCGCGGAATTTACAGTGGCCGATAAAGGGTTTGAATTCGATAAACCCTTCCAGCACATCGCCTTCTTCCATATGCCACAGACCAAATTCGCGGATTCCGGGCGAATCGATCAAATGGCCACCGCCTGGGAAGTGCAAAAGCGTGGCGCTGGTGGTGGTGTGAGTGCCCTGTTGTCGTTCGGACAAATCGCCCACGCGCAAGTTCGATTCAGGCAAGAGCGCATTTACCAGTGAGGATTTGCCTACACCCGATTGCCCCACAAATACGCTGGTGTAGTCGGCAAGGTACTCGCGCAATTCGTCCAGCCCGGTTTCGGTTTTGGTGGATACCATCAATACCGTGTAACCCAGCTTGCGATAAGTGGTTTCCAGATAAGTGACTTTTTCGCGCGTGGTGTCATCAATACGGTCGATTTTATTGATCACCAATACCGGTTCGATATCGATGGCATTGGCGGCGACCAGATAGCGGTCAATCAAATTCGCATGGGGTTCGGGGTAGGGCGCGACCACAATCATAATGCGGTCAATGTTAGCGGCCACGGTTTTCATATCGCCGTGTGGATCGGGGCGTTGCAGGGCAGAGTCGCGCGGCATGACCGCAACTACCACACCCATCGGGTTACCCGTGCGCCAGACCACTCTATCGCCCGTCACTAATGAGCCGAGGTTGCTGCGGAAATGGCAGCGCTGGTGTTGCCCCGCTTGCTCACCTTCAGTCGCCTCAACCACCACTTGGGTGCCGTAGTGGGTGATGATCAACCCCAGCTGCTCAGGCCCCAAATCGCTCTCATGCATTTGTTCATCGGTGACTTTGTCGCGTTTCGCCACGCGGGCGGTGCGTTCGTCCTGAATTTTGTCGATGCGCCATTGCTGGCGGCGGGTCAATTTGCGTTTGGTCATGCGTTGATGAACTTGCCCTGTGAGGTGGGTGATGTTTGGCTAGACTGTTTAATTACTTTAAGCTGCGCGCAATTGTGCCCTATTTACGGAGTAAAAACCCATGTTGTCGAGGAATTACTTATGCTGAATGAAAACAACCTGATCTGGATCGATCTGGAAATGACTGGCCTCAATCCGGATACCGACGTGATTATCGAAATCGCCACCATAGTCACCGATGCCGACCTCAACATCCTCGCCGAAGGCCCTGTATTCGCTATCCATCAGCCTGACAGCATCATGTTAAATATGGATGAATGGAACACCAACCAACACGGTAAATCCGGCCTCACCCAGCGCGTGCGCGAGAGCAAAATCAGCATTGAACAAGCGGAGGCAGAAACGATTAAATTCCTGGAGCAATGGGTACCCAAAGGCAAATCGCCCATCAGCGGCAACTCCATCTGCCAGGATCGCCGCTTTTTAGTGCGCGGCATGCCCAAATTGGAAGATTATTTCCACTACCGCAATTTAGACGTAAGCACCGTAAAAGAATTAGCCCGCCGCTGGAGACCGGATGTAATCGCCGGCGTGAAAAAATCCGGCGCACATTTAGCGTTGGATGATATTAAGGATTCGATTGCGGAACTGCAGCATTATCGGGCTACGTTTTTTAAGATGGAGTAAGCAGAAATTTTGTAAAACGCAGGCGACTTTTTAGTCGCCTTTTTTTATTTGCGTAATTTTTTACTGTATTGACATGTTCGCTAATGTCAGAGATTAATCATGCAATTATCGCGCTTCTGATTTTTTAATCTGCGTTTGATACCGCGAGGCATTAAGGTGCGGTTGATGCGCTGTCAAATAATGCAAAGTTCTCCCTTGTGGGTCGATTCTGGCACTCGGAATAGCAATGCCCACATGATTTTTCTGAAAATTAAATATCGCCTGTGTAGTTTTTTCGCCACAAATCCCATCGATTTTTAATAAAAAAGTGTTGCTCGCATGTTTCTTTGCGTAGGCATTTAACGCTGATTGCACGAACAAAACATCTTCCTGATTATTTACTCCACATCTTCCCACAGATGCACTTATCCCCATTTTCATGTTGCCTCCTTCACATTCAGAATTTATTTGTAAAAGGAGAATACCATTCAATTTTGCGCGATGAGTGCCGGTTACCGCACATTAGTCGGCTAATTTGGATGACAATTGTCTCAAAGGATTTTAAATTGCTAACAATTATATTTTTATGTAGATTGAGGTGTCTTGGGCGAGTGATGAGACCAAAATTGGTTGGGCAATAAGTATTAAGTAAAATTAAGAGGTCAATGTGGAGTTACTGTCTTTAGAACTGCATTTTCTTAAATGCATCACTCGTTCTATCACCGTAATTTTTTGTAATAGGCTGATTCGTTAGACGATTTTTTTTTGAAAAATTTATTATTCTAGAGCCATTATTCTCCGCCGCCGTCCCCACCACCATCTCCCAAATCCCTGTCACTGCTTTTTCCACTGGAGTGAAAAACATCGCCTGAATCCCCCGAGCCACCATCGCCTCTGCGAGTACTGTGGAATCGACGCACAAGCCAGATCAGCAATATCAATAAAGCGGCAGAAAATAACAGGGGAAACATCACGCCCTTGACGATGTCTTGCGACATGAGTTCGCTTTGTGAATAGGCGATTGCCATGATGATCAATAACAGGATAGGTCTACGCATTGATACTACTCCTTGCCACCTACTGCTGAGGCGGCGGGTAACTGCGCTTGGTGCGCCCTACGGTCAATGTTTGAGCGGTCCTAGATTATCACTAAATCTTGCAGTGGGGTGAATTACGCGACATTACCTATCCCTCAACTGGCTGGAAAAGTCTGGGCACTGCAGAGTTGAATTGTTTAATTCCCCAGCACCTGAAATCCGCTCTTGCCATTTTTCTTCACTTCGTACATGGCTGTGTCGGCTAGTTGTAGTAGTTGGTGTAGGTCGTTGCTGTGGGTAGGATAAATACTTACACCGATACTGGCGCCCAGTTGGTAATTGCTGTGTCCTATCTCGACCGGGCTGCAGCATTGCTGCAAAATTTTACTGGCAATTTGATTGGCGTGTTCAGCGTTTTCCAATTGTGTTGCGATAACAACAAACTCATCGCCGCCGATGCGCGCGCAAATATCGGTACTGCGTGTGTTATCGACCAAGCGCTTGGCAATAATTTTTAACACTTCATCGCCCACTGTATGGCCAGCGGTATCGTTGATGGGTTTGAAATTATCCAGATCGATATAAATAACGGCGAGCATTTGGTGTGGGCGGGTGGCGAGTATCAGTGCCTGATCAAACAGTGTGGTCATGTAACGTTTGTTATTGAGCCCGGTGAGTGGGTCGTGATAAGCGAGATCGAGCGCGTAAATTTCGGCATCTTGCAAACGTTTCTGAAATTGCAATAACACCGCCGAAATTAAACTTAAATACAGCAGTACCGCCATGGTTGTGCCCAGTAAGAAACCGGGCACGAGCCAAGTATCGGTAAAGCGCAATACTGGATAAGTAAGCCAGTGCAGTGCAAAACAGGCGCAAATAATAGCGACCCAAAGCATGACTTTGTGCGGAATGGTGTTGCGCTCACGGTAGGCGATAACAGCAAAAAATAGCAGCGCTGCTGCATTGAATAGTCCAACCCCCACAGAAAATAGCAGACGGCTGAATTCGGCAAGCCAGCTGCTGGTAAGCCATAGCATTATCAGCGCAACAAGGATCAAATAAGGCCGGGTGTAGTGTGGCAAACTAAAAAAGCGGAATGCGCCCAACAACAAAAAACATTTTTCCAGGCTAATAAAAAACGCATAGAGATGTTCGGCGGCATTAATGGTAAAGAGCGAGCCGGAAAAAGACAGCGCCAGGCGCGCGCAAAATCCCAAAAAAATGGCAACTCCCCAGCAACCGGCCCCGGCATTGGTGCGCGGAATACGGCTAAGCCATAACAGCAGCACGGCAAAACCGAAGTAGAGCGTGTAGCCGATAATGTTGACTGTTTCAAAGAGTGACATGTTCAATCCAGGTGTAGACGGTAGCGCTACTCAGGTGGTCAGTATAATGTGCCTGACATTTGTTGTTTTATATCCTCCTGCCATGAAATCTTTTCTTTTAAGACAAAAAAAGCAAGTGCCCACAAAAACTGTGGCGCCGTAATAAGCAACTGCTAGCATTGTTTATAGTGAGTATTAATAACTACACCCACAAAGGGGGAGGACGTTATGAACGTCCGTACAGCGGTATTTTTGCTAACTTACGCTCTTTGTTGGCTGATGCGCCCTGCATTGGCCGAGGAGCCCATGCAGGTCAAATACCTGGGCAATAATGTTGATCTGGTGAGTGAGGATTATTACCTCGCACTGATTACGGCTGCACTTAATGCCACTGAATCAAGTCATGGCGCCTATCAACTGGTGTTTACCCAAGAGCCGCTAAGCTCCGAACGTAAACACGAATTATTGGTGGCGGGCGAAAAAATGAATGTGGATCGGCTGGTTGGTTTTCCTACCCAAAAAGGCGCGCGCGTGGGTTTGATTCGTGTGCCAGTGCCAGTGCTCAATGGTTTTATGGGTTACCGTGTTTTATTGATCCGCAAAGAAGACCAGTCGCGCTTTCGCAGTATTAAAACCCTCTCCGAGTTAGCCCAATTACCCATGGGGTTTGGTAAGGGCTGGGAGGGGCATGTGTACAAACACAATGGATTTTCAGTGGCCGAGCCTCTCACTATGACATCGCTGTTAAAAATGCTTGCAGGAAAACGCTATTTTTTTGTGCCACTGAGTGTGATTGAAATTGATGACCATTATGAAATTGAAGGTGCACGGGTAGAGAATCTGGTACCCGAGCAAACGTTGCTGATCTATATGCCCTTGCCGGTTTATTTTTATGTTAGCCCGGAATATCCTGCACTGGCAGAGCGGCTTACGGTGGGTTTAACCTATATAAAAGAAAGTGGAAAAATGGATACGATTTTCAAAGAGCATTTCGGTGCGCGGTTGCATCGCTTGCGTTTATCCGAACGAACGCTGATTGAATTATCCAATCCCGATGACGACGGTAGTTTAGGAACGCCCAACCACGCACTTTTGCGCGAATTCTGATTTTGTCTACAAAATAGTGCGGTGACCACTAATCATTACAGCCTAAATATTTTTTCTGTCTCTGTAGAATCAATCTCCGGCTTCACCTTGATGAAGGTTTTGATTATTTATCTATCCTACTGTATCTAATCCATGGGAGCGCCATTAGCTGGCGAATTTTATGAGCACAGATTATGTAATTTTGCATATTGCAGCAGCATAATTGTTTTTCCATCCATGATTTCGCCTGACTCAATCATGCGGTAAGCGGCATTAAACTCGAGTTCCAGCACCTGGATATTTTCTTGTTCATGCTCCAATCCTCCCCCATCAGATACTTTCATATCATCGCTGTATTCGGCAATAAAAAAATATAGGATCTCTGTCACCGAACCGGGCGACATATAGGCTTGGAATATTTTTTTCACCTGATTAATTTTGTACCCGGTTTCTTCTTCGGCTTCTTTTCTGATGCAGTCCTCTGCATTGTCCTTATCCAATAAGCCGGCACAGGTTTCAATCAGCATGCCATCTCTATTGCCATTGACATAGGTGGGCAGCCGAAATTGGCGGGTCAGTATGACAGTGCCTTTGGAGGAGTTGTAAAGCAGTATGGTTGAGCCATTGCCCCGGTCATAGGCTTCCCGATGTTGCTGTTCCCAATCGCCATTGGGTTTTTGATATTCAAATGAATATTTGTTCAAGGTGTACCAATTATTTGAAAGAAGGGTTTTGCTGATATTTCTGATTTTGTCGGTCATAGGGGACTTCCGGGGATGATTGTTGTAGGTGGCATTATGGTTTTATGGCAGCCACCCATTATGCCCAAAGTTAACTTCTGTGGATGCCAATTGTCATAGTGCTGTTTAGTTTTGTTAATCCCGCTTTCATTATCACCGCGCTGGTGGGATTATCTGTCGGCTCAGTAGTCCGATAACTGTAACAATACGGATGCCTGTTTATGTCCAATCATTTTTACCATCTGCTCGCTTCCTGGTTGCCGCTGAAAGATGAGGCCAATTGGGTTTTGGGCGCAGTGATTCATACGCGCGGTTCGGTGTATCGCAAAACCGGTGCGCTCATGTTGCTCAGCGATGCGGGGCATCAGCTAGGGTTATTAAGCGGCGGCTGTATAGAATCAGATTTGCTATTGCAAGCGCGCAAGGTGGTAGCTTTGGGTAAGTCGCGCCGTGTGGTTTACGACGCGGCGGATGACAGCAATATTGCCTGGCGCCTTGGTATAGGTTGCGGTGGCGCAGCGGAAATTTTGTTGCACCCCTGCCATGCGCGCAATGATTTTCTCCAATTACCTGCGGTGCTCGCTTGTTTGCAACAGCATCAGGCGTGCAATTATGCATTGCAACTTGATCAGGCGTACGCCGGTTTTACGCCGTGCCAGCGAAAATTTTCACAGCGTCAACACGGTAGTTTGCAATCCCCTCCAGTAGTGCTTGATAGCGCTGGCAGTGAAGAAAAAAATCTTGTCACCTTAATTAATCCACTGCCGCATTTATTAATCCTTGGCAGTGGTGTGGATGTTATTCCCCTGTGCCATTTGGCGCTGGTGATGGGGTGGCGGGTGACTTTGGCCGACCAGCGTTTAAATTCCAGTAAGCGCGAAAATTTTCCAGCAGGCATTACTGCGCTGAATGAATCGGTGGCGGAATTATCAAGCGATTTATTGCACCAAATCGATGGCGTCGTGATTGCCCATCACAATTTGCGATTGGATGCAGCGGCAGTTGCGGCGCTACAAACGCGCGAGCTGGTAAATCCGTACATAGGTTTGCTCGGCCCTGCCAAACGTAAGGCAGAAGTATTGGCGACAGCAGGACTGAACGAAGCACAATTGCGTTACGCTATCGCAGGGCCTATGGGTTTGGCGCTGGGAGGAGATTTACCTGAGAGTATTGCGCTATCGGTATTGGCTGAATGCCATGCAAAAGTCTTTGGTAGCAATGCGTTGCCTTTAAGTGAAATGGCTCAAGACGAAATGCAGATGCATTCTATTGTTTCCCGCGAAGCAGATGCGCCCTTTATTTTATCGAACATGAGGGCATCCTTATGATGGCTGACAAGATAACAATCGATTGCCTGATATTAGCGGCCGGTAGCGCGAGCCGTTTTGGCGGATGCAAACAGTTGGCGGATTGGCAGGGGCGACCGTTGCTGGCCACCAGTATCGCCACTGCACGCACGCTTGAACCCGAGCGTATCTTTGTTGTAGGTGGAGCCTTTTATCCCCAGCTATTACAAGCGCAGCCAGAGCTGGAGGCAAAATCAAAAAGATTTACCGATCGCCCGATCGAATTGCTGGAATTTCCCGCGTGGAAATTGGGCGTGGGAAATTCGCTCGCATTTGGCATTAAACATTTGCAAAACAGTAATCCGGTATTGGTATTGTTGAGCGACCAGCCGTTAATCAGCGCGCAGGATTTGCGCAACTTATATCGCACCTGGTGTAAAAACCCGGACAAGATAGCTTGCGCGAGTTTTGCCAATACCTTGGGCGTGCCCGCGATTTTTCCGGCGCGCTTTAAAGCGCGGTTGTATGAGTGTCGTGGCGATCGCGGTGCAAAAAATTTGCTGTTGGGTTGTACCAAGCAAATTGTTCCTGTTGCTATGCCCTCTGCTGAGTTTGATATAGATACACCAGCCGATCTCACTACCTATTTGAAAAAAGCGATTTAACGAAAACCATTTAGTAATTATTCAAGATGTTTTTGAATTGATCGTCATTCCAGCGAAAGCAGGAGCCGCCGATCAGCGCAGCTAAATGTAACCGTTGCTTGCCGACTGAATTTATTGCAAAGGAGTTACCCATGATTTCGCTTACGATTAATGGTAAAAAACGCAAATTGGATATGGATCCTAATACCCCTCTGCTCTGGGTGCTGCGCGACAAATTGCACATGACCGGCACCAAACTGGGGTGCGGCATGGCGCTTTGTGGAGCTTGCACAGTGCACATGAATGGCAGCCCGGTACGCTCCTGCAGCTTGCCCATTTCCGCTGCAGAGGGTGCAAAAATTGAAACCATCGAGGGCATAAATTCACCCGCGTTTCAAGCGGTGCAGCAAGCATGGCGCGAGCTGGATGTGGTGCAATGCGGTTATTGCCAGTCAGGACAAATCATGTCGGCTACTGCGCTATTGCAGACCAATAAAAACCCCACCGATGCAGATATCGATACTGCTATGAGTGGTAATCTTTGCCGCTGCGCAACCTATCACCGAATCCGCGGTGCGATCCATCAAGCCGCTGACAAATTGGGAGGTAAAGCCTGATGAACTTCCTCAAACGGCAAACTATCCAAGCGCAACAAAATTCCAGATCTTCAGCTCTATCGCGCCGCACTTTTTTACAAGCGGTAAGTGCCGGTGGTGGATTATTACTTGGCAGCGGTTTTCTTATTGGCAGTGCATCAGTTGCAGCGGCAGATAAATCAATAGCGGCTGCATCGACAACAGCAGCGGATGCTCCGGTATTTAACGCCTTTTTAAAAATTACCCCCGACAGCAAAGTCACCATGATAGTAAAACATCTGGATATGGGGCAGGGCGTGAGTACGGGTTTAACCTCATTGGTTGCAGAAGAGTTGGATGCAAGTTGGGAGCAAATGCAGTGGGAATTTGCACCTGCAGATAATCACCGCTACAACAATTTATTTTGGGGGCCAACACAGGGTACTGGCGGTTCATCATCAATCGCCAACTCCTGGATGCAATTGCGTGAGGCGGGCGCGGCCGCGCGTGCCATGTTAGTTGCCGCCGCCGCCGCAGAGTGGAAAGTACCTGCGGAAGAAATTCGTGTGAGTAATGGAATCATTTCCCACGGCACGCGCAGCAGTAACTTCGGCGCTTTCGCTGCGAAAGCATCACTCTTGCCTGTACCACAAAAACCTGCAGTTAAAGATCCAAAAGATTTTCAATTAATTGGCAAAACCATTCCGCGCAAAGACAGCAATGAAAAAACCAGCGGTAAAGCAATCTATACACAGGATATCCAACTGCCCGGTATGCTGACTGCATTAGTTGCTTATCCACCGCAAGTGTTTGGCAAGGTTAAAAAAGTCAATGCAGCAAAAGCCAAAGCATCGCCCGGAGTGGTTGCCGTAGTGGAGTTTCCGCGTGGTGTTGCGGTGGTGGCCGAGAATTTTTGGGCGGCAAAAAAAGCGCGTGAGTTGTTAAAAATTGAATGGGATTTATCGGCCTGTGAAACCCGTAGCAGCGATGAATTATTTAAAGCCTGTCATGATGCAGCGAGTAAAACGGGTATCAGTGTAAAAAATGCGGGGGATGCCATTGCAGCCTTGGCCAAAGCAAAACAGGTCATAGAGGCAAAATACGAATTGCCCTATGTTACTCACGCGGCGATAGAACCGATTAACTGTGTTGTTAAAGTGGAAAAGAATAGCTGTGAACTCTGGTTCGCCTGCCAAATGCCCACGATAGATCAACAGCAAGTGGCGGCGGCTACGGGCATTAAACCCGAGCATGTAAAAATTAATACCCTCTATGCTGGTGGTAGTTTTGGTCGTCGCGCCTGCCCGAGTGATTATGTGGTGGATGCGGCAAATATCGCAAAACAAATTCCGGGGCGCGCCGTAAAAATGCTGTGGACGCGCGAAGATGAAATCCTCAACGCGCGCTACAGACCGATGGCGGTTCATCATATCCGCGGGGCAGTTTCGTCCCGGGGTAAGGTTGTTGCCTGGCAGCATCATGCTGTTGCGCAAGCAATTTTGCGCGGCACACCCTTTGAAGGATTTATCCAGGGTGAGGTGGACGGCACAGTTGCAGAAGGTATTGAGGACATGCATTACACAATTCCCAATCTGCAAGTGCAGGCCACCGAGATTCCCATTAAAGTTTCCACGCTCTGGTGGCGTTCTGTGGGGCACTCGGGCAATGCGTTTGTTGTTGAGACTTTTATTGATCAGCTCGCTAAGGCAGCAAATAAGGACCCGGTTGTTTTTCGCCGAAAGTTACTCGCCGATACACCGCGCGCATTGGGTGTATTAAATCTCGCGGCGGAAAAAAGTGCTTGGGGAAATTCATTACCCGAAGGTGTAGCGCGTGGTATTGCGGTGCACAAATCCTTTGGTACTTGGGTTGCGCAAGTTGCCGAAGTGCGTGTGAAAGACGATGGTAGTTTTAAAGTCGAGCGTGTTGTCTGCGCAGTGGATTGCGGTGTTGCCGTAAACCCCGATGTGATCCGCGCGCAAATGGAGGGCGGTATCGGCATGGGCTTAAGCGCAGCACTGGGCGAAGCCATTACCCTCAAAAAAGGTGTAGTGGAGCAATCCAACTTTCATAATTATCCGCTGCTGCGTATTGATGCAATGCCGAAAGTGGAAGTACACATAGTTCCTTCAGCTGAAATGCCATCGGGCGTCGGTGAGCCTGGGTTACCACCAATTGCTGGTGCGGTGGCGAATGCATTGTTTGCCGCCACAGGGAAGCCGCTGACGAAATTACCGTTGGGAAATAAAGTGTAATTCTTTTAACCGGGTAAATAAAAAACGCCGCTGGTTTTGCTCGCGGCGTTTTTTATTTTTTTGCTTACACAACTACCAAGCTTTGTTTTTGCTCAAGTAATCAATCAACAAATCAGAGAGTAGCTTGTCGTCTTTTGCCGAGGGGTGCCAGTGGCAGCCTTGATAATCCAATCCACTGAAAATAATTGAATCCACTTTCTTTAAACCATCGGCTTTAAGCGTGGCGACTACATTGCCCACCTGCGCAGCCAATTCTCCTTCCATCTTGTCTGATGCCATCAAAATAAAATGCGCTTTCGGATTCTTCGTGTGCAGTGTTTTGACAAACTGCGTGTATTTTTTCACATAATCCTGCTGCAATTCTGCACGCGTTTTCCAGCGTTCACCGTCATTGAGTTTGGTAGAGAAATCGTTAGTGCCCAAACCTATAACGATCACTTGCGGCTTCCAATTGCCAGCATAGATATAACTGTTGTTGTGCAATGTAAATGGATAGAAACCAATCAGGTTTTTATCGGGTGAGTGGCCATTGTAGTTGCGCACTATGCCAAAGCCCGACGAGGCATTTATTTGATAGTCCGCATTAAAATGTTTTGCGGTCAGTGGGCCGAAAGCGAGTTGCGAGTTGGTGGTATTGAACAGTTCTTCATTGGTACATTCACGGCTGCTGGATGTATTGCCGTAACCCACAGTAAATGAATCGCCGATAAATTCAATTTGGCGTTTGCGCTCTGGAAGTTTTGCGGCTTTGTCGTCGCTGTAGAAGCCGAGGAAGCGACCAGTGGATGATTGCGTCTCGCTGATTTTTTCCAGCCTTACTTGATGTTTGCCGGGGGTTAAGTTAGGTACAACATAATCCTGTTTGCCGGGCTTTTTGATTGCGATCGGTGTTTGGCTATCAATAATCAGGTGAAAATTGTTTTGGTCATCATCAAATTTTATCGTTAGTGAATCGCCGTTAAAAGCAGTTTCAAAATAGATGGCAGGCCATGAATATTCATAGGCTTTATTTCCTGCCTCGTCACTGGTCACCAATACGCGGCTGCTGGTATGGGTGGGCAATTGCTGCAGTTCGGCGCTGTGTGCGCTCAGGCTAATCCAAGAAAGGCTAACTAATGCGATAGAAAAACGTGTCAGGTTCATGTTTGCTCCACTTTTTTTATTGTGGTTTCTAAAATAGAAAACGCCGCATGGCGGCGTTTTAATAAAATAAAAGGCAAAATTATTTGGTATCGGCGATAATTTTTTGCAAGCCTTTCAGTGACGCTTCTACGCTTTGCATTGGCGTCATACCTTCTGGATAGACTTCTTGCTCCACCACCAACCAGAGTGTGCCACCGACGGTTTTATTGGCTTCAAGCAATGCCTTCCAGTCAGTGGTGTCTTTACCGAGGATCGGGTTTTCTTTATTGCCTTCATCTGGCGCGGCTGCTTTGTAGTGAGTGGTAATAGTGCGACCAGGGTAAGCCTTAACAAAATCCACTGGATTTTTGCCCGCCACTTCTGTCCAACCCACATCTTGCTGCAGAATTACGCCGTGCGATGTGCCTTTGCCGATCACATCCCAAGGTGTTTTACCCATGTCGCCGAGCATTTCTGGTTTGTGATTGTGGTAGCCGGTGTGCATGCCATGGGGCGCTAATTTTTTCTGGATCACTTCCAGTTCGGCGGCAACTTCTTTGGCACCTTCTGGGGTAAATGCGCGTTTGTCCATTGGGATAATTAAATATTTGCAATCGATCGCTTTGTAGAAGGCAACCGTTGCATCAAAATTTTCGGGCGACAATTTATCAAAATGTACGTGTGCGCCTGAGGCTTTCAATCCGGTTTTTTCCAAAAAGGCTTTCAAGCCTTTTGGATCTTTTTCATAAGCGCCGAAGTTGCCAGCGAATTCCACACCGTTAAAGCCCATGGCTTTGAGTTTTTTCAATGTGCCTTCAAAATCTTTGGCGACATCATCTTTAATTGACCAGAGCTGCACGCTCAACTGTGGTGAGGTGGGCGCAATATCGGCGGCGAAAGTCGCTACACTGATACTCGCAATCGCGGCCATAGTGATGGCTTTTATTGCGTTGGCCATTATTGTTTTGGATAGCTTCATAGTGGTTTCCTTTTTTTATAACGAACGGGTTATGTGTTTTATAGTGCTGTAGTCGTCGTACTTGTGGTGGTGCTTTTTTACTAGGAACTCGTCATTCCTGCGAAAGCTGGAATCCAGAATGTTGATTTTATGGATACCCGCGTTCGCGGGTATGACGAAAGTATATTTTTCAGGATTTTCCTAAATCTTTCCGAGCTTCAATTGCTGCACTGCATAATCAGCGGCGCGCGCAGTGAGCGCCATATAAGTCAGTGATGGATTTTGCGAAGCGCAGGATGCCATGGAAGAACCATCGGTGACAAATAAGTTAGGTACATCATGTGCCTGATTCCAGCCGTTGAGTACCGAGGTTTTGGGATCTTTACCCATACGCGCTGTACCCATTTCATGAATGGCAAGGCCGGGGTGCCAATCTTTTTTCGCATCGATTTTTTTCGTTATATCTTTCACTCCAATGCCTTCCAGAATTTCAGCACAGGTGTCGGCGATATCTTCAAACATTTTCCAATCGTTTTCTGACAGGTCGCACTCAATATGTAATTGTGGAATGCCCCATTTATCTTTCAACGTCGGATGCAGGGAAACCTGATTTTCATAGCGCGGTAGCATTTCGCCTGAGCCGCCCAGATTGAATATCCAACTGCCTGCACTGCGGATTGCTTTTTTGTAGTCTGCACCAAAACCGTCTTGCTGACTAAATGTGTCCCAGCCTTGACGCATAGCACTGCCGGTGATCTGGTAGCCGCGCAGGAACTTGGGATTCATTTCGCTGTAGTTGGTAAAACGCGGCATCACCAAACCGGTGGGGCGACGGCCGGAATAATATTCTTCTTCAAAACCTTCCACGCGTCCGGATGCACCCGCGCCGTACAAATGGTCCATCAAATAATGGCCAAGTGCGCCGGATGAATTGGCGATACCGGTAGGGAAACTTTCGCTTTTTGAGTTCAGCATGATTTGTGTTGTGCCGAGGGTAGATGCGCACAGGAAAATCACTTTGGCAAAATATTCGCGCGTCTCCAGCGTGTCTGCATCAATCACCCGCACGCCGGTTGCGCGATTGGTTTTGGGGTCGTAAATAACACTGTGCACAACACTGTTAGTCGCGATAGTTAAATTATTGGTGGCCAATGCCGATGGCAAGGTTGAACTTTGGGTAGAAAAATAGGCGCCGAAGGAACAGCCTTTTTGGCATTCATTGCGCGTCTGGCATTGGATGCGCCCCTGTGCGGTGTGGTGTGGGGCTGGCACTGATAAATGTGCAGTGCGACCCATAATGAGTTTGCGCGTTTTCCATTTCTTTTCGATGCGCGCTTTCATTTCTTTTTCGACCGCGTTCATTTCAAACGGCGGTAAAAATTTACTGTCGGGCAATATCTCCAGATTTTCGGCTGAACCGCTAATGCCCGCATGGATTTCTACGTGGTCATACCACTTCTCAATATCCTTGTAGCGAATCGGCCAGTCTACGCCGTGGCCATCGCGCGCGTTGGCAGTAAAGTCATGTTCACTCCAGCGATAGGATTGACGATGCCACAAGAGAGATTTTCCACCTAATTGATTGCCGCGAATCCAATCGAAGGGTTTATCTTTGGGCGTGCTGTAGGGATAGTCTTTGTCGTTGCCAAAAAAATGTTTGGTGGCATCGTTAAAGGCGTAGCATTTTTGTTGCACGTAATGCTGTTCATCGACAATCGCTTTTTCGACTTTGCCGCGAAAAGGCATTTGCCAGGCTTTAACACCTTCGCCGACATAATCTTTGCGGTGTTCTACCGGGCGGCCGCGTTCGACCATTAATGTTTTCAGCCCTTTTTCAGTGAGTTCTTTAGCGGCCCAGCCACCGGAAATACCAGAGCCGACAACTATTGCATCAAAAATTTCGGTGCTTTTGATGATGTAAATATTTTTATCCATGGAGATGACTTCTTAAGAAATTAACGGGGCAACGAGGTTAAAGGTGATCAGGGGCAATTCCTGTTAATACGGGAGCGCCCAGGCTTTGCCCGTTTCTTTGAATTTAACATTACCCTTATAGCCGCCGGGGATGGCGAGGTAAGCCAATTCTTGCGTTGCCCCAATTTCCGAGGTGTAGTAACCGAAGGTCACCAGCGCTTTTAATTGTTTGAAGAAGGTGCGGTCATCGGCCGTGAAACCATCGGCTGCCTTTTCCATGTTGGTGAGTAGTTCGATTTGCTGTGTTTTGTTCGCGCTGATAAACGGTTTGCTGAAGCGCGTTTGTGCGGAATCATCGATGCGTTTCAATCCCGCTAGCAGCCCTTGCTGTTCTTCTTTGCTCGCGCAATAAACGGCAAAGTGATTGATAAAATCGTGTACGCCAGCGGCGATGGCGCCGGGAGTGTCAGTAGTGGGGATAATGATTTCACCCAGTTCGCGCACCAGTGCTAATTGGTCGGTGTTAAGCAGGGTCTTTTTGCTGCGCGTTAAATCCGTTGGTGGTGTAAAAGCGGCCAGCGCTGAGAGTGAATTAGCCGAGAGTACCAGGCCACAGGCGAGTGCAAGTTGTTTAATGGCGTCGCGGCGCGAAACACCGGTTGCGCCATTCGGTAGAGCGGGTAGGGTCATGTAAGCCTCGTGCTTATTGTATTGTTTTGGGGTTGTGCGCGGCCTTGGCGGTTGCTTCACCCGTTCTCTCCTGGGTGGGTGTATGGCTTTCCCTGCTGGGAGATGTGCTTTGAAGTCTAGTTGCTGATCCGGTTAAGAGGGGTCAATATTTGTAAATATGTAATCGATTGCAGATGCTTTTTACGCGAATTTTCTGCTTATTTGCACGGGTTAGAAGGCTTTGCTCACAAGTGCAATCTAACCCGAAAAATTAGGCATAAAGAAAGTAATTCTGTCCGCTAATCGACTAGCGTTTTTTTAGCCGTATAGCGGTACCTCCGCCTGGCTTTAAATCCAGTTGGAGTTGAGTCTTCACATTCACGCGCAGGCGGACAATCTCGTAGGACTCAGGATTGGTTTCCCAATCTGCATCTTTGCCGTCGCGATAGATCTGTGCCTCATAGTCAGCATCGGGCTGGAGAAAATCGAGTTTTACGCTGAGCGCGCGCGCTTTTTGGTTAGTGATAGCGCCCAGGTACCAGTCGGCGCTGTTTTTATCTTGTCGGGCGACCACCAGATATTCACCTATCTCGCCCTGCAAGGCCCGGCTCTCGCGCCAGTCAGTGGGCACATCGTCGATAAATTGAAAGGCGGGATGTCCTGCATAGTTTTCCGGCAAGTCTGCCACCATTTGCAATGGGCTGTAGATCACCACGTAGAGCGCCAGCTGGTTGGCGAGCGTCGACGGAACCCGGTTATTGGGGCGATATTTTTGGTAGTCGAAATTGAAGATTCCGGGGGTGAAATCAATGGGGCCGGAGAGGCCGCGAGTAAAGGGAATGATGGTGGTGTGATCGGGCAGGTTGCCGCTGTCAGGGCTACCGCCGTTGTACTCCATACCGCGCACGCACTCCCGGGTCATCAAGTTGGGATAGGTACGGCGCAGGCCAGTATCGGTGACGGTTTCATGGGCGTTAACCATCACCTGATGGCGCGCGGCGGTATCCACCAGTCGCTGGAAATGGTTCACCATGTATTGGCCGTGGTGCCACTGGTCACCGTCGATACGCTTACCCACGTAGCCCATTTTTACGCTGTGAATGCCAAGCTTTTGGTAGTAACCAAAGGCTGACTCCATTTGCTGCTCGTAATAGGTAACGCCCGCCGCGGTTTCGTGGTGACCGATAACAGCCACGCCTTTTTCTCTGCCGTAGCGCACCACCTCTTCCAAATTCAGCCCGTCCACCGGTTGATCAAAGATAAATGTCGGCGGGCGCTGCCACCATTCACCCTCCCATCCTTTATTCCAGCCTTCGATGAGCAGGCCACTAATGTCGTGTTGCGCGGCGAAGTCGATATATTGTTTGGCGCGCGCCGTGGTGGCGCCCTGTTTGGGGCCGGGGCTCCAATCCTTTTCGCCGATATGCATTTCCCACCAGATTCCCATGTACTTCCCGGGTTTCAGGTAGCGATCGGCATTAGCGAGCGCCTCGGGCGTGGGTGCTTCATTCAGGTTCAAGGTCAGGTGAGAGTTCAACAGATCTATGGCTTTTGGTGCGATTTGAATGCTGCGCCAGGAGGACTTCATGGGGGTAGATGTGCGCACCTTGTCGCCGTTCGGCCAGGGCACCAAGTCCACTTTCAGGGTTTTGCTGTTATCCCCCTGCAGGCGCAGGGTCATGCTCGCGTAGTTGACCAGCGCCGCCTCGTGAATCGCCAGCGCGTAGTGGCGCGCCTCCAGAGTCATTGGGGTGAAGGCCACATCGACTGAACTGAGTGCGGATTTGAGGTATTGATATTCCGGGCCCCAGTTGCGATAGGCGGGGAGCCACCAGGTGTGGCTATTTTCGGCCAATACAAATTCAGTCAGCTCGTCCTCGATCACGAAATTCTTCAGGTGCGGCTGATCAGGTAGCTCGTAGCGCAGGCCAATACCATCGTTAAACGCGCGTATCACCAGATGTAATCGCCGGGGCTTGGCGCTGGTTTCGCTAAGTTCCAGACGAAGCTCACGATAGTGCTCGCTGATGGTCTGTTGTTCTCCCCAAGGTTGCTGCCATTGCTGGTTCACCTCGCGCTCGCTGTGTTTATAGACCTCAAATGCGCTGGCCAGAGGTTCTTGCCCTTTAATATTGAGTCCCAAGCGAGAGGGCTTTACTACCGATCTGTGTTGGTAGTTTAGGCTGTAGAACACCCCCTCCGGGCGCACCTCTAGCTGCACATCAAGGGAGTTATCGGGTGACCGCAACTGGTAGCTTTGTGTAGTGTCCGCCTTGCCAGGCAAGATCAAAAGGATCAGGGCCAGCCCCATAACAAGGTTGGAATACAGGTGTTTCATCGGAGCCCCTTGCACTGCATCGCAGTTGCCGGAAAGTAAAACGAGCGTTTTTTAGCAACTAATTAAACCAGTGTTATTAAATTGGGGCAAGTGCTTGAGATTGGATTTTGGTTCGATTTACAACCGGTTGTATGGTGATTGCCCGGAAAACAAACTATGATGCCAATTTGGTGTAGCGGCAGGTTTCCGCTGAATTGCTCAACGAGTGGCTGGCGATGAAAAAAGAAACTACAACGATAAAAAAAACCGCGTTGAAAATGGTGGATCTGGCGAAAATGGCGGGGGTCTCCAAGTCAACTGTTTCGCGTGCATTGCAAAACAGTGAGCTGGTCAATTTGGAGACCCGCGAGAAAATTCAGGCGCTGGCCAAGGAGCATAACTATCGCCTGAATACCCAGGCGCGCAATTTTCGGCTCAAAGAATCCCTCACTATCGGCGTTGTTATTCCCTCGGCGGATGAAGCCCGCTGGCAAATTACCGATCCATTTTTCCTGGAATTATTGGGTTCCATCTCTTTTAGCCTGATTGAGCAAGGGCACGAAATGCTCCTGTCTGGCTTGAGCTTGCATGCGGTAGCCAGCGGCCACGATGGTTTGCGCCGGATCAACTGCGACGGCCTGATTGTGGCCGGTCAGGCGGATTGCCATGAGGACCTAAACCGCATTGCAGATGGCAATACACCGGTAGTGGTCTGGGGAGCCAAGTTGCCGGATCAGCGCTACTGCACTGTGGGCGGCGATAACCACTTGGGCGGGGCGTTGGCCACTCGTCATCTACTCGAGATAGGCCGCCAGCAAATTGCCATTATCGGCGATTGGTCGACCCCCGAAGGCCGGTTGCGTTATGAGGGGTACCACCAAACCTTGATGAATACTGGTCTGGCCCCCAACCCGGTGCTGGAAGTGGCATTAGGGGTTGGTCGCGACAGCCACCGGGAGGCGGCGCAGCGTCTCATCGCCAGCGGGCACAAATTTGATGGATTGTTTTGCTTGAGCGATGCCATAGCCATGGCGGCAATTAACTCGCTTACCGAGCATGGCCTCCGCGTACCGACCGATGTCGCGGTAGTTGGTTATGACGATATTTCCCTGGCCCGCTTTTACACCCCTTCGATTACCACCATCCGTCAGGATCGGGAGCAGGGTGGCCGGTTAATGGTGGAAAAGTTGCTCGCCATGATTGATGGTGAACGGGTGGATTCCGGATTCCTACCCACCGATATCATCGTTCGCAATAGTACCCTGAGCTAGATTTCCCCCTTCCTAGATACTAAACGGCGCAGTTTTTACTGCGCCGTTTTTCGTTGCTTTCCCCTCTTTTTCCATGTGCAACACCTGCCTTAAGTTGCTATGCGATTTATTCTCAAATGACAACTAATGTAACCAATGTTATTTAGTGGCGTGTTTTGCAACCGGTTGTTTCTGTCGGTAGCAGATTTTGAGTGGCTGTATTTGATTAAAATGTAACCTTTGGTAGCGAGCGCAAAAAAAATGGAACTTTTTTTGGCTTTCGTCCGTGAGTGTTCTAAATTACAACCGGTTGCAAAGATTTTCTTACAGCCTAAAAAGCTCAACTGGAGAGAGACATGAAACACAACCCCATATTCAAGCCCGCGATTTTGTCTTTAGCCGTGGCGACGGCTGCCGGAAGCACTGGTCTGGTCCATGCACAAAATTCCGACAATGAAACCACCTCGGACGTTGAAGAGGTGATGGTGACCGGTATCCGCGCAAGCTTGATGCGTGCACAGTCAATGAAGATGGAAAACGCCTCCATATCAGAGGCATTGGCGGCTGAGGACATTGGTAAGCTGCCAGACTCATCGATCGCAGAATCTTTGGCACGTTTGCCCGGTTTGGCGGGTGAGCGTAAAGGAGGGCGCGTGAGCGGTATCTCCGTGCGCGGCTTTAAAGAGGATTTTGTTGGCACCACCCTGAATGGTCGCGAACTGCTCGGTATTGGCGATAACCGCGGTGCTGAATACGATTTATACCCCTCTGAAATTATGTCTGGTGCAGTCATCTACAAATCTTCCGAAGCCAAATTGACCACTACCGGAATTGGCGGAACCGTGGATTTGCGTACGGCGCGCCCATTGGACTCTGCGCCCACGGTTACCCTGAACGGGTCTTACGAAGTGAATTCCCAGGGCTCGGATAACCCCGAGTTTGATGACAACGGCAATCGCTACGCCATAGGTTTTTCGCAAAAGTTTGCCGATGACACTATAGGTTTGGCGATGGCCTATGCCTCTACTGAATCGCCTACCAACCAGCGCAAGTATGGCGTTTGGGGCTATGACAAAAATGCTGCCAGCGACCGCTATGTGCCCTCGGGCCTCGACATTATGGCGATTTCATCGGTGCTGGAGCGCGATACCGTTTCCGCGATTTTCCAGTACCGCCCCAATGAAGATCTGGACATAGTAATTGATGCCCTGGACATCGATTACAGCGATTACGGTGTGATTCGCGGATTTATCGAACCCTTCTCGGTCGGCAGTATTACAGCGGGTTCGGGCGAATTTGATGCGACCGGGGTTCAGGTCAATGCCAACCCTGTATTGCGTACCGACCCCAAAGAAATCCTCGGTGATTTGCAAACGGTGGGCGTAAACCTCAAGTACAAATTCAACGAAATCTGGTCATTCCATTTGGATGCTGCCGACAGTGAATCCAGCAAAACCGATACCCGTGGCGAAAGCTATGCCGGTCTGGGCCGCTCCGGCTCCCTGACCAATGCGCAATTAGGCTCGCGCAACTTTGAAATGAGTCAGGGCGGTGTCTACTTCACCGGCATTTCGGGCATGGATTTCAGCGACTTTAACAGTATCAAGCTGACCGGCCCGCAAGGGTGGGGTGGCTCCTTGGCCGCCGAGGCTGATGTCTTTGCCTCGAACGTGCAAAAGGCAGCCGGTGGCGGTGTTTATACCTACGAAAACGCGCAGGACGGCTTCCTTAATGCAGGGCGTTTCAGTGAAGACCTGACTACCGTGAAGGTCGAGCTTGCCGTTGAATTGGATACGAGTTTCCTTAGCGGTGTGACTTTTGGTGCCTATTTCAGTGATCGTGAAAAATCCAAAATTAACGATGGCTTCTTCGCCACTTCACCCACATATCCCTACGGAAATGGCACCGGAAAAGTGGATGAAGTTATTCCCGAGAAATATCGCTTCGGCCTTGCGGATCTGAGCTGGGCGGGCTTGGGTAAAGTGGTTGCCTATGATGGTTATGCCCCTTACAAAGACGGTTATTACTACCAAACCTCGGCGGCCGAACTCGAGCCGGATCGCTTGGGTGACACCTATGTGGTCACAGAAGAGGTGACTACCTTCTACCTGCAAGCGGATATCAATACCGAAGTGAGCGGAATCAATCTGGTTGGTAATGCCGGGGTGCAGGTAGTGGATACCGACCAGGCTTCTACTGGCTACACCGGCCTGGTGGATGAAACCTTCAGTGTGGATCCAACACGTACCGCCGAGGGTGGGGCGAGCTACACCAAAGTGCTGCCCAGCTTGAACCTGAGTGCGGAAGTGGCTGAATCCCAATTTGTGCGCTTTGGGGCGTCCAAAACGATTAGCCGCGCGCGTATCGACCAAATGAAAGCCTCCGGTTTTGTGAAGTACGATCAGAACATCGATATTTTGCTCTCTACGGATTACACCGCGGACACGCCCTGGTCCAAGTTCCAGGGGGCGCCCAGCTTGCGGCCGTTAGAGTCCAATAATTTCGATCTGGCCTACGAAAAATACTTTGCGGATGATGGCTATATCTCCCTGACCTACTTCTACAAAGATCTGGTCAACTGGACGCGCGAAGGTCAGACGGTTATCGATTTTACTAACGATGCAACCAACGGCGGAGCAAACTACTACATACCGGCGTTCCACAACAAAACGGTGCAGACCGATGGCACCTACGGCCCCAATGATGTGTTCCTGACGGCGGGTACTGTGGTTGCTCCTGCCCAATTCATGGGTTATTCATCGTCCTTTGAAGATGGTCTGAAAGGCACTGTGGATGGCTGGGAGCTGACTGCTAACGTGCCCTTGGGCTTGGTGAGCGATGCACTGGAAGGTTTCGGTTTTGCTGCGTCCAGCTCACTCATTGACGCCAAACTGGATGATGGTTCCGCCATTCCCGGTCAGTCGGATGAGGTTCACTCCCTAACCATCTACTACGCGACCGGTGGATTCGAAGTGCGTGTCGCGGGTACGGACCGGAGTGATTTCGCAACCTATCAGCGCGGTGGCAGTAACAAAATTGAAAATGCCAATCGCAAGGGTGTGCAACTGATTGACGCCCAAATCAGCTACGATTTCTCTGATTCCGATTGGGAGTCGCTGCATGGCTTGCGTCTGTCATTGCAAGGTACCAACCTGACCGATGAAGACGAAGAAGATGTAGGCGATCAGGGCATAGTCACTGCGCGCCGCGAATTTGGTCCAACCTATATGTTGAACGCCAACTACTCGTTTTAAAGCGCGATGATTAAAAAGGCCTTCCGGAGGAATCCGGGAGGCTTTTTTTGTTGATGGGTGAGACTTTAGCGATGTGCTGCGATAAAAGCGGCTATCTTTAGTGTGACCCGGCTTGGTATTAACCCATAGCGACGCCGTTACGCGCAGTCTAAGGAATTGCGAACCAATGAATAAACCAATCAAAAAAATAGTTATTGCTGGGGGCGGTACAGCGGGGTGGATGAGTGCTGCGCTGTTAAAAAAAATGTTGCAGCAGCGCGTTGATATTGAATTAGTTGAATCAGAGGAAATCGGTATCATCGGCGTGGGTGAGGCAACAATTCCGCCGATACAAACTTTCAATGCGGTGCTGGGCTTGGATGAGGCAGAGTTTCTGCGCGAGACCCGGGCCACCATCAAAATGGCCATACGTTTCGATAATTGGAAGCAGCGCGGCGAGAGCTACTTTCACACCTTCGGTGCGCCGGGAGCTACCCTTGGCTACAGTTCATTCCAGCACTATTGGTTGCGCGCGCGTCAGCAGGGGTTGAGCTCCGCTGCGCTGTGGGAATTTGATTTAAATTACCTGTGTTGTAACGCAGGTGTGTTTGGAAAATTTAATAGCAACGATCCGCTCTACCAGCTCCCTTATGCTTATCATTTTGATTCTGCCCTCTATGGCCGCTATCTGCGCAAGTTGAGCGAACAGGCTGGTGTGGTGCGCACCGAGGGGAAAATCAGTTCGGTAAAAATCAATCCGGATTCCGGCTTTGTTGAAGCCTTGCAGATGGAAAATGGTCAGCAAATTGCGGGCGATTTATTTATCGATTGCAGCGGTATGCGCGGCTTACTGATTCAGGGCGCGCTGCGTACCGGTTACGAAGAGTGGGGACATTGGCTCCCCTGTGATCGCGCGCTGGCAGTTCCCTCGCAGCGCTTTGAAAAAACCTTGCCTTATACTCGCGCCATCGCCCATAAGGTGGGTTGGCAGTGGCGAATTCCACTGACCCACCGCAACGGCAATGGATTGGTTTATAGCTCGCAGTATTTAAGTGACGATGAAGCTGCGCATATCTTAATGAACAACCTTGATTCAGTTGCGCTTGCCGATCCCAAACCCATTCAGTTTAAAACCGGGCGGACACTGCAACAGTGGAATAAAAATGTTATTGCCGTTGGCCTGTCGAGCGGATTTTTGGAACCACTTGAATCCACCAGTATTCATTTAATCCAATCAGCCATAGTGCGCCTCGCCAAAAATTTTCCCAATGCAGGTTTCAGCGCTGCGCAGGTTAATGAATACAATCAGGACTCAAAACGCGAATACGAAACCGTGCGCGATTTTATTATTTTGCATTACCACTTGAACGAGCGTGACGATAACGACTTCTGGCGGTATTTACGCAACATGCCGATTCCGGAACGGCTCGCACACAAAATGGCGCTGTTTCGCGAGACTGGCTCAGTGGTCAATGATGCAGGCGATATTTTTCTCGATTCTTCCTGGCTGCAAGTCATGCTGGGGCAGGGAATCGTGCCGCGCGATTATCACCCCAGTGCTGATTTGCCTCCCGCCAGTGAATTGAGCGCGATGCTTGAGCAAATTGCGACGGCCAAGCGCAAGCCTCTTGCGCAATTGCCAACCCATGACGATTTTTTATTTCAGTACGCCGGTGTCACGCGCGAGGTGACCCAAGGTGGATAAACCATGGCGCATCCTAATCCTCGGCGGTGGCACTGCTGGCTGGATGGCAGCGAATTTATTTGCAAAACAATGGCCGCGTGAGCAAGTCCAGATAACCTTAATCGAAGCGCCGGAAATTCCTATTATTGGTGTAGGCGAAGGTTCTACTCCCTCGCTGAAGCGTTTTTTTAAAACGCTCGACATTCCCGAGAGCGAATGGATGCCGGAATGCCAGGCGACTTACAAAGCCAATATTCGCTTTGTTGGCTGGAGCCCCGCTTCCGGCCTTAGCAATTATTCCCATCCCTTTTATTCCCAGCCGGATGTTTTTAACGAGCGCGCATTTTTTACCAATTGCCGCACACGTCGTCTGGGTCTGAATGTGGTAACGGAGCCTGAGCGGTTTTTTGTTAATGGTGAATTGGCGCGGCAAGGCAAAGCGCCTGTTGCACCAAAAAGTTTTCCCTTTCACATGGAGTACGGCTATCACTTTGATTCGCAATTGCTCGGGCGCTATCTGGCGCGGGTTGCTGCAGAGCGCGGTGTAGTGCATCGCCAGGCAACCTTTGCGCAGGTGCTGCGCAATGACGCGGGAGATATTAGCGCGCTCCAAACCCGCGCCGGCGATGTGATCGACGGTGATTTTTTTATCGACTGCACGGGCTTTGCCTCGCTGTTAATGCAACAGGGTTTGGGCGTGCCGTTTCGCTCTTACGCACAGCAATTATTTAACGATAGTGCCGTGGTTATGCCCAGTGCCGCCGCGCAACATTTTCCGGTGGAGACCCGTTCTACCGCATTAACTGCAGGCTGGTGTTGGCATATTCCGCTGAGGCACCGCAGCGGAAATGGCTATGTTTACAGCAGTCAATTTATTAGCAAGGATCAGGCAGAGGCAGAATTACGCGCGCACCTGGGGGTGAGTGATTCGGCGCAGGAGTGCCGTCATCTGAAAATGCGTGTAGGGCAATTGGAGCAACACTGGGCCTACAATTGCGTTGGCTTGGGATTGTCGCAAGGGTTTATCGAACCGCTGGAAGCCACCGCATTACATTTGGTGCAATTGACGATTGAAGCTTTAATCGATGCGCTGGACCAGCATCAATTCACCTGTGGTGGGCGCGAACAATTTAATCGCACAGTGAATAATCATTTTGAAGGCGTGCGCGATTACATTCTCGCGCATTACAAACTCAACACGCGTGGGTTGGTTAATGGCGCGGGGGACGACGCAGGTTATTGGCGCGCGAACCGCGACAATAAACACATGCCCGAATCCTTGCTGCAATTATTGGATGTGTGGTTTCGCTGCGGTGATCTGGAGGAGGAATTTGCGCAACGAAAAATCAAACCCGCCTTCAATGCCGCATCCTGGCATTGTCTACTGGCAGGCTACGGGGCGTTTCCGCCGCTTGCGCCCAATCAGCCGGGGCAGGGCAAAGGTGATCTTTATCGCGAATGCGAAGTCGCTAATTTTGTTGAGGGCTGCGCGCTGAATTTTCCGTCACATAAAGCGCTGTTGATGAATGACAGAAAATTAACTGAGCCAGGCTCCTAATGCTTGGCAGAGCCATTCGGGATCGTCTATTGGTAAGTCGTGACCTGCATCCGGATGCAACGCTAGTGGCCAATTAAATCGCTGTGCGAGGTCTTTGCTTGCGTTGCAATTAACAAAGCGATCACCCGCGCTGGCGATAATTAATCCGCGCACCGTGCAATCTCGCTGCGGGCGAAATCGCGCAGCGGCACCCAGCATGCTAATGATGGTTGCGCGCGAAACCGGATGTTGCGTTTGAATCGCAAGCCACTGCTGCAAATGGGCATTGAAATTCACACGGTTATTACTGACATGGCGCAACACCAGGTGTTCGCGCCAGCGAATGGGTAGTAAGAGCGCAGCGATAATCGCCGGCCAGGCGCGCGGGCGCAAACGCCAGTGCAGGGGCTGATCGCCCGCACTTGAATTAATCAGAACTGTGCCGGCAAGCTCTTGCGGAAATTGCTGGGCCCAATTCAGCGCGATCATTCCTCCCATGGAAATGCCGATCACATAAACGGGTTGCGATATTTTTAATGCGCTGATTTGCGCGCGCGCGTAGTCGGTCATCTGTTGGATTGAGGCCAGCGCTGGCTGCTGAAACTGGCTGCCGCAGCCGGGAAAATCAATGCAATGAATAGTCCAGTCACTGCCCAGTTTCTGGGCCAGTTGCTGGGGAAAGTCCATCCAGTGCGCCGCTTCGCGCGCAAGGCCGCGCAATAAAACCAAATGTTTTTTCACAATTCGATGCTCATTCAAAACTGCACTTTTCAGAACCGCACTTTTCAGAACTGCACTTTTCAAAACCACAGGCTCTTGGCCGTTTGATTTAATATCCCGGTTTGTTTTTCATCGGGCAACCAGTTGTGGTGATTGAGTGTGGCAGCCAACATAAAATCCAGCAACACAATATGGCGGCGCAGCACCCGCGTATGGCGATGCTGAATTTGTGGGTTAAATAATCCTGCCATGTTGAATAATTGGCGGGGACTTTTTTTCACCCACAGCCAGGAACCCATCTCTAATGTGAGCGGTAAAAAGTGCGCTTGGTTTTGCGCGCGCGATTGGTAATAAAAGTAGTCCCATAAATCGCCGTGGGATAAATAATGAATCGACTGTGGCTCGAATAAATAAGTATGGTTCGGATAACTGCGCTCCCACAACATCTTCAATGCAACATAGTCGGCGATATTACCAATGGCTTTTTTGCGGTAGGCGTGCGGAAACCAGAGCCGGTCTTGCATGCCCAAGCCTGAATGCAAATCGAGTACTGCCGCAAAAGGTCGATTAAAAACTTGTCGCTGGATTACATGTTCCAGTGCGATATTTTCTGCTTCCATTTGCCCGCGTTTGCGCCCGCGATACCAGGGCAGAAACGGTCCGAGGCGATGGCCACCGCCGAGCAGGGGCACGGGGCCTTCGGCGTCAATCGGCGCGTTGCGGTTTAGATCTACCCCATTACCATTGGCGCGCTGATTTAAATACATGCCAACCGGATTCATAATCGGCACAATTACTAATTGCAGTTGTTGCAACTGCTGCTGCAAACCTGCATCCCACTGCAAGCGCTCCAACAGCGTTTGTAGCCAGGCGATCAATACCTGGCTGCCAATCCGCTCAATGCCGTGAATTCCGCCAGTAAATAACATTGTAGGTGCGTTGGGTGCACGCGAACCGAGCGTAAGTGAATAGAGTGGAAACTCCATATTCTCGTAATACAATTTTGCTTCGCAGTTGGCGTGCAGAAGATTGTTGTGTTCGCGCATCAAGCGTTCAAGTTGTAGCAGTTCAGGAATTTTTTGTTTGAAATCTTTGCGTAATTCAGCGCTGCGCAATGAGGATGAGGTGATATCGCCCGTTGCGGTGACGTCAGGTGGCGTGTGGTTCAGGTTGGTCATGTGAATGCCGATGCGATAAATCCTTGGTTTCCCAAAGCATAGCGGTTTTTGGTGTGCTGGTTTTTTACAGTTTTGTGACGGCACAGGCGCACAAGAGCGGGAACGCCAGTTTAGACGGGATTGGGGGAAATCAATCCCACACTAATGATTTCTCGGTTGTTGAGATCACGGTTAATTCATTGTTCTCGATCATGGCTGGAAGATTGCTGCTGATGCGTAGATACAAACGGTCTTTATTAGTGTTGATAATCGTTTTGGCATTGGCAGCAATGCCAACACAGCGGTTGCGTCCCGATTTTTTCGCGGCGTAAAGCGCGCGGTCGGCGATATCGATCACTTGCTCCCAGGATAAGGTTGCAGGCTGCTCGGGCAAGAAGGGGAAGCTGGCAAAACCCATCGAGCAGGTTTTTTTCAGGATGCCGCCATCGGGCAAGGTGAAATTATACTGCTCGATACTGTTGCGGATTCGCTCGGCCATAAGTGGTGCTTCATCGCGGTCGGCAAAACGGCTCACAATTAAAAATTCTTCGCCGCCCCAGCGGACCACGCAATCGGATTCGCGACAGATTTTGGTCAGCACATCTGAAAGCTGAACCAATAATTGATCGCCTGCCGCATGGCCGTGTGTATCGTTAACGGATTTAAAAAAATCCACATCCAGAATAAAAAATGTGAGGTCGCGGGTATTTTTGCGCGGTTGGCGATCGGGTGTTGGCGGTGCGTATTCGCGCTGGACTTTGGCGATGTCCATCGGAATTAATTTTTGTAAGTAGCGGCGATTATTTAATCCAGTGAGTGGGTCGGACAAACTGATCGCTTCCAGCTGTGCGTAAGCACCTTCCAACTCAGCATTTTTATGCTGTAATTCAGCGGTGCGCTCGGCGACTTTCTGTTCCAACTCGCGGCTGATCTTGCGCGCGATCAGCACTTTTTGGTGTTGGCTGCGCACAAACAATAGCAGCATGCCGATGATGGTGGCGGCGTAAATACTGTAGGCCCACCAGGTTTTCCAGGGTGGTGGCAACACAGTCACCTGAATGCTGCGCCCTTGCTCGTTCCAGACGCCATCGTTATTACTGGCTTTCACCCGAAACTGATAAGTGCCTGCGGGCAAGTTGGTATAGAACGCCGTGCGTTGGTTACCAACCTCACGCCAATCATTATCAAAGCCTTCAAGTTTGTAAGCGTGCTGATTTTTTTCTGTATCGCGGTAATTCAGAGCGGCGAAACTAAATGAAATCATCGATTGGGTGTAATCCAGCGTGATGCTGTCGGTTTGGGTAATTACCTTTTCTAATAAGTTATCTGCACCATGAATCGCAACTTTCTGGGTGAATAAGCGGAAATCTGTAATCGCAACCGCAGGCGGTATTTTGTTTTGGTTGCTTTCGAGCTTATCAACATCAAAGAAATACAAGCCGTTGCGCGAACCAAATGCCAGCAGGCCCGAATGGGTTACCAACGCAGCGCCCGTGGCAATACCGCCAATTAGCTCGCCGTTAAAACGGGTGTAGTTTTTTACGGCGAGCGTATCCGGGTCAAAGCGTACTACACCGTTATTGGTGCCCAACCATAAAATTCCGTGGCGGTCTTCAATGATGGCGCGGATACCCTGATCGGCAAATCCGTGGCTGGTGTCGTAGCGGGTAAAATCGTCGGTGTCGGGGTGGTAGAGGTGAAGCCCCATATCGGTGCCAAACCATAGGCGCTTTTTACCATCTTCGCGAATGGCGAGCACTGAGCCATTGGCCAGGCTACGTGGATTATCGGCGTCGGGCAGGTAGCGTTTAAAGGTGCCGTCAGTGCGATTCAACAGATTTAAACCGTATGCGGTCCCGACCCAAAAGCGCCCTTGCGAATCTTCGTAGGATACCCAAACGACTGCGCTGGAAACGCTCTGTGGCCCGGTCTCACTGTGAGGATAAAAATGGTAAGTCCCGGTCTTGCGATCAAAATGGGTGAGACCGTTGTAATGGGTGCCGAACCAGAGGTTTTGCTGCCGGTCTTCATGAATATTCCACACCATCAAATCATTTAATTTGCGACCGGTTTGCTCACCACGTTTACTTTGGTCCGGGTCCACCGGAAGTGTATCGAAGCGATCGGTGGTGGGATTGTATTGCTGTGCCCCCGCACCCCAGGTACCAAATAATAAATGGCCCCGGGAATCCATAGTGCCATTGAGTATGGCGGTGGTGCCTACGCGCGAATCTTCACCGGTGGTGTGCTGGTAGTGGGTAAATAAATCAGTGGTGGGATCAAAACGGGAAACACCATTGGAACCTATCCAGAGGTTGCCCTCTTTATCTTCCACCAGCGCTTCGACGTTATTGTCCATTGGCCCCTGGTTCGCGATGATCGATTTCTGATAAACGCGGATTGCTGCGCTGGAGCGATCATAAATATGTACACCTGAGGGATAGGTGCCTATCCAGAGGTCGCCAATCCGATCCTCATAAATACGGCGGATGGTATTGCTGGTTAGCTTGCCCGCACCACCGTCGCCCCGGTCAAACAGAATCCAGTTATCGTGCGGTTCGTTGTACAGGCTCAAGCCTCCGCCATCACTCCCCGTCCATATCCAACCATTGCGATCCACATAAATTTGCCAGGAAAAATTATTGGGTAGGCTGGTCAGGTCGTTGGCTTTGTGTTGGTAATGAGTGAATTGGTTTGTCACCCTATCCAAACGATAAATGCCGTTGTCGCTGCCCGCCCAGATTCTTCCTGAGTGATCCACTGCCACGGTCCTGATGCTGTTTTCCAGTGTGGATTTGGGGTTTTCCGGCTTGGGAATATGCAAGGTGATTTTTCTGCTTACCAGATCCAGCTGCGCTAAACCGGTATCCAACCCCAGCCAAATAAGATTGTCTTTCTCCACCACTATGTCATTGACCAGATTGCTTGGCAGGCCACCATTTTGCAGGGTTAACACTTCTACGTTGCCGTTGACTTGGTTGAGGATGCCAAAGCCGTTGGCAGTACCAATCAGGATATCGCCCGCAAGGCTTTCGGCAATCGCGTTAATCGCCCCTCCCTCGTTCAGCAAGTTGCCTGGAATACTGACCGGCAGCAAAACCTCATGGTCGCGATCATAACGATACAGCCCCGAGCGGGTCGCCGCCCAAAGGGTTTGTTGTTTGTCCTCCAGCAATTCCAATACCTGATTGACTGGTTCTGTATCGGTCACATTCGCCGGGTCCTTGGCGGCGGGAATAGGCAAAAACTCGTAGCCATCGTAGCGCAAAAGCGCATTGCGCCCACCCAGCCAGATAAAGCCTTGGTAATCCTGAATAATTGATTCCACCTCACCCAGCGCGATATCCTGGTTTTGCATGATGTTGCGAAAGTGGATTTTTTTGGGGTAGTCAGATGCTGCAGCCGTATTGTCCGCATAGCTGGCAGGGATCAGCGCAAACTGCGCGATGGCAATTGTCAGGAGTAAAACCAAGCTCTTATTCATTTTTATGTCGTTAGCTGTAGTGGTGGGCGTCCTGCTAGCCGACCGCACACCTTGCTTGTCCGGGCGCGGCTCTGTTTGGCTGAGCTGGTTTAGTTATAGCAGGTGCTAGCGGACTTGGTGGATTTTGTAAGGCGGGCGGTACAGTTTTGCCGCTGGGCTGCAGGCCTCAAAAAGGCGCAAGGCTAGTTAGGAGTCAATGATGCGTGTTATCGCTTCAGGCCCAGCCGTTTTATTCTCGATGCCAGGGTGGTGGGTTTTAGTTTCAGCAAAGCCGCTGCCCCATCATCGCCAAACAATTTCCAATCACAACGCTCCAATGCAGCAAGCATGTTGCGCTTTACCCGCTCCTGCATTTCGTCATCGCCGATAATGCCGGTCTCACTTGGTGATTCTTTTGCGATGGTCATTTCGGTCGCGGATGCGGTGAGCGGCAGGTCGATGGTGACGCGACCTTGATGTGAAGTGATTGCCGCCCGTTCCATCACATTTTGCAGTTCGCGAATATTGCCCGGCCAGTTGTAAGTCAGCAGGGGTTTGAGATCGCTCTGCCGCAGCTTGCACTCTTTCTTGCTGAACTTTTGACTCGCCTGTTCAAGAAAGTGTGTCGCAAGCAGGGTGATGTCGTTACCGCGCTCGCGCAATGGGGGTGAGTGAATAGGGAATACATTCAGGCGAAAATATAAATCCTCGCGGAAGTGATGCGCCTCGGCTTCTTTTTTCAAATCTTTATTGGTGGCGGCGATGATGCGCACATCCACGTTGCGGGTTTTTTCTTCGCCCACACGTTCGAGTTGTCCCTCTTGTAATACGCGCAATAATTTACTTTGTAATTCGAGCGGAATCTCGCCCACTTCATCCAAAAATAAGGTTCCGCCATTGGCCAATTCAAACCGGCCAATGCGGTCGCGCACAGCACCGGTAAATGCGCCGCGAATGTGGCCAAAAAATTCGCTTTCAAAAAGTTCATGCGGAATTGCGGCGCAGTTAACCCGAATCATGGGTTTGTCTTTGCGATTGCTGGCATCGTGAATCGCGCGCGCAATTAATTCTTTGCCGGTTCCCGATTCGCCGGTAATTAATACGTTGGCTTCTGTTTGCGCTACTAATTCAATTTGTTGGTGGATGCGTTTGATGGCGGTGCTTTCACCGATAATGCCGTGGTAGCGCTGCTCGATTAAGATTTCCTGTTGCAGGTAGGCGTTTTCATCTTCAAGACGCGCTTTTAATTCGCTGACTTCTTTTAACGCATCGCGCAATTGTTTTTCTGTTTCCATGCGCTGGCTAATATCGCGAAACACCACCACGGCACCAATAATGCTGCCGCCAGAAATAATCGGGGTGCTGGTGAACTCAACCGGGAAGGGCGTGCCGTCGTGTTTCCAAAATACTTCCTGAATCCCTTCGTGCACTACGCCATCGCGAATGGCGGCATAGATAGGGCATTCTTCAACCGGATAATGAGTTCCATCGTCGTGTGTGTGATGGTGTACATAGTGAATATTTTGCCCGAGCACATCGCCATCCGTGCGGCCCAGCAAACGTTTCGCGGCGGGGTTGATAAAGGTGCAAAGGCCGTTGGTATCCACGCAATAAATACCGTCGCCGACGGATGTGAGCATTAATAAATTATCGCGCTCGCCTTGCTGAAAAATCGATTGCAAATGTTTCCATTCCAGAATGCCGTTGCGGGCGAGGCGATCGGCATCGGCTTTATCGCGCTGGCGCTCTTCAGAATCAATATCTTTAATCGACACCACCAAATATTCGCGCCCTTTAATCACTGTGCGCGACGCCGATAGCTCCACCGGAATATGCATATCGTTTTTTAATCGACAGGAAATGCGTTTGCTTTTGGCGTGACCGCGTTGCAGCGCCTCCTGGGTGAACACAATCAATTGACCCAGCTCGCGCCCGTGGATGTAAGAGATGGGCATTTTCAGGATGTCTTGCCGGTCAAACCCCAGCATCTGCGTGGCCGCGATATTGCAGTCGATATATTTGTTTTCCTGCGGGTCGAGCAGCATCAGCGGTTCGGGGCACTGCTCAAACGCGGCATTGCGCATCCAATAGGCGAGGCGGCCCCACTCTTCAGATGAATCAGCATCAAACATGAAGGTTTTCTCTTGGGTGAATTGGCATATGGTTCTACTCAAATGCGTAACTCAATGCTACGCACTTGAGTATTACTATGCAATTGCGTTGTGAGTTTTTAAGCCCGTGCGTGCTCAGGCTCCTCATTGCCTATATTTTTTCCGATTTAACTCATTGAATTGATTAAATAAAAAAATTAGCTGTCCGACGCACGGGATTTTCTTTCAAAGCTGGTACGTCTATCGCAATAGGGGTAGTACGACTTAACCGAAGTCGCTCAACCTAACCGCGTCTATCGCACTACCAACATTGAGGAAACAGCTATGCCAGTCGTGGATATCCCCCATTATCAAACCGGTGACTTTCTGGTCGATTACGAAGAAAAAGTGTTTGAGGATGTGCAAGCTGAACCCGGCGCAAAAGCGCTGCTGACCTTTCATACCGTGGCCTTTGAAGGCTCGATTGGCCTGGTGAATTTGCTGCAAGCCAAACGTATTTTGCGCAAAGGTTTTGAAACCAAAATCCTGTTGTACGGCCCAGGTGTGTTGTTGGGTGTGCAGCGCGGTTTCCCAACGCTGGGTGCAGAAGCTTTCCCTGGGCATCTTGCCTACAACGCGCAACTGAAAGCCTTTATGGCAGAAGGTGGCGAGGTCTATGCCTGCCGTTTTGCTTTGCAAGCGCTTTATGGGCAAACCGAAAAAGCCTTGATCGAAGGTATCCGTCCTATCAATCCGCTCGATGTGATGGATCTGCAATTGTTGATGCGACGTGAAAATGCGTTTGTTGTTCACACCTGGACGACCTGATTTTTTTGCCGATGTTTAACCTGTTCTTTCATTAACACTCAACACAATCAGGGTTACCTATGAACAAAGTCGTGGCTGCTGCCGTCCAGTGCAGCCCGGTGCTTTACTCCTGCGCCGGCACTGTAAATAAAATTTGCGAATTAATTGCAGATCTCGGCAAGCAAGGAGTCGAGCTGGCAGTGTTCGCAGAAACCCTGGTGCCTTACTACCCGTATTTTTCATTTATCCAGGCACCCTGCGCGATGGGCGCACAGCATTTGTTGCTGATGCAAGAATCGGTAGAGGTGCCCTCTATTTACACGCAGCAAATTTCTGCTGCTGCCAAAGCAGCAAAGATGGTGGTCTCTGTCGGCATCAACGAGCGCGACGGCGGTTCGATTTATAACGCGCAATTGTTATTTGATGCCGACGGCCAGCTTGTACAGCATCGGCGCAAAATTACGCCGACCTTTCATGAGCGCATGGTGTGGGGGCAGGGCGATGGTTCCGGTTTGTGCGCGGTGGATACCGCCGTTGGCCGCGTGGGTTCGCTCGCTTGTTGGGAGCATTACAACCCGCTCGCGCGTTACGCACTGATGGCGGACCGCGAACAAATTCACGTGAGTATGTTTCCTGGTTCATTGGTCGGCGAAATTTTTGCGGAACAAATTGAAGCTACGATTCGCCATCACGCGTTGGAGTCCGGCTGTTTTGTTGTGAATGCCACCGGTTGGTTAACGCCGGAGCAGCAAGCGCAAATTGTTGCGGATACCGGCGGGCCAATCGCTGCGATTAGTGGCGGCTGTTTTACCGCGATTGTTTCACCGGAAGGAAAATTACTCGGTTCGCCCTTGCGCAGTGATTCAGGTGAAGGCGCATGCATTGCTGAATTGGATTTTAATCTCATCAACAAGCGCAAACGCATGATGGATTCCGTGGGGCACTACAGTCGCCCCGAATTATTGAGCTTACTAATCGATAAAACACCCACAAGTCACACCCATCCATTGAAAAAACCCGGCGCAGCGAATGAGAAAAAATCGCCGGATGAAAGCGCTACGGGTTTAACGCTGGTGTCCGCTGTTGCAAATACTCACCTTTCCAGCGCAAGCAATTAGAGGATTCTGGTCATGGCACTGAGCAGTCAGCAATTAACGCAAATCCAAACTCAGGGGTTGCGTTGGGTCGATGAAAAAAATCTTGGCTTAACGCGCACTGGCGGTGCCGGGCCAACGGATCACAAGGCGTTCGATTTTGTCAGCCAGACCAGCATGATTCCGGTGTTTAACGAGCAGGTGCGGCGCTCGCCATTTAGTGCCAAAGCGGATGCGAATCACGAGCAGGTATTGATATTCGAAAACGAAAAATTAATTGCCAAAGCGGCTATGCCGGGGCGTCCGAAATTTTATGAATTAACGACGAGCGACGGTATTCCCTATTGGAAGATCGCCACCTTGCACAGTAAAGATGTGCTTGCGACTACCGTGTTGCAAGAGTGCGTACGCTATCGCAACCGCGATACCTCTTGTCAATTTTGTGCGATTGAAGAGTCGCTAAAAAACGGAAAAACCATCGCGCACAAAACGCCAGAACAATTAGCCGAAGTTGCGCGCGCCGCAGTGGAGTTGGATGGCGTAACCCAAATGATTATGACCACTGGTACACCCAAAACATTGGATCGCGGTGCGGCAGTGTTAGTCGAATCTGCACGAGCAGTGCGTGCGCTAGTGGATATTCCGATTCAAGCGCAATGCGAGCCGCCCGATGATGATGTGTGGTTCCAGCGTTTAAAAGAGGCTGGTGTAGATGCGCTCGGAATGCATCTTGAAGCGGTGAGCGAACGCGTGCGCAAAAATATTATGCCGGGCAAAGCAACAGTACCGCTCAGCCGTTATATGTCGGCTTTTAAAGCGGCGGTTGCGGTATTTGGGCGCGGCAATGTCAGCACTTATATTCTCGCGGGATTAGGTGATACCGAAGGTGAAATTATTGCGATGAGCAAACAATTAATTGATCTCGGTGTATATCCCTTCGTGGTTCCGTTTGTGCCTGTCGCGGGCACGCCACTGGAACGTCACCCCATGCCCAGTGCAGAAATGCTCGACCGATTATTTCGCCAGCTTGGCCCAGCGTTAGTGCGTGCGGGTATTCAATCAGATTCACTTAAAGCAGGTTGCGCGAAATGCGGCGCCTGCTCATCACTCAAAAGTTACGAACAGGAGGTGGCTCATGGCCCGGCTCCAGTATGCGTTTGATGATCAACAGTTTACCGATTTCCGCTCGCAACATATTCAAGTAAAAGTGGCTGAAAGCTCATGGGAAAAGCAGCGGTATTTTGCACTGCGTAAATCGGTGTTCGCGCAGGAGCAACAGATCCTGCCGGACAATGAACAAGACGGACAGGACTTTCGCGCTATCGCTATTGTTGCACTCGCGACTAATTGTGCAGTAGCCGACGACGTAGTGGGCGCGGTGCGTATTTATCAAGTCGATGATGAACACGACAATCTCTGGTTTGGCGGCCGCTTGTGTGTTGCACGCGCGTATCGCGGTCATCAATCCATCGGCAAAGCCTTGATTAATGAAGCTGTCTCGCGCGCAAAAGATTCAGGTTGCACACGTTTTCTCGCCAACGTGCAGCCACAAAATGAAACTTATTTTCGCTCAGTGCATTGGCAAACCTTGGGCACTATTGAGGTTGCGGGTCGGCCTCATGTGCGTATGCAGGCAGAGTTGGAACACTATCCGTTTATGCCAAGGCATTTGAGGTGATGGTGATGAATAGCCTTGCAACCGTCAAAAACAAAAAATCCGTGTGCAGCAGTTGGGGGCATCACCAACAAAGTGAATTGGATTCGCTGTGCAATGAGTTACGCGCACTACCTGAAATTGCTGCAAAAACGGCGATCAAATTGGCTGCCAGTTTTTGCAGCGACCAAACCGATTTATCGCTTGAGCAACGCTATGCAATGCCGGGTGATGATTGCGCTGCATTTAAAAATGCAGAAGGTTTTCAGCTGTTGGCGATGGAAGGCATGTTGCCGGATTTTGTGCGCAATGATCCGCGTGCAGCAGGTTGGTCGTCGGTGATGGTCAATATCAGCGATATAGCCGCAATGGGCGGCAGGCCAACCGCAATCGTCAATGCTTATTGGCATAGCGATGAAGAAGCCAGCGCAATTTTATTAAAACACATGAAGCGCGCCTGCGATATTTTTGGAATTCATTTTGCGGGCGGACATAGCAGTATTCAGCCGGGTTTTACGCCGCATCTGGCGGTGGCGATTACCGGGCAGGCGAAAACATTGTTGTCCTGTCATCACATCAAACCCGGTCAGCGTTTATTTATGTTGACGGATTTAACCGGCAGTTGGCATGGCGATTTGCCCTACTGGGGTTGCGTGCAAGGTAAAACACCGGAACAGATTCGCGCGCAGTGGAATGTACCGGCGGAATTGGCAGAGGCGGATTTAGCCGTTGCTGCAAAAGATATTAGCAACGGTGGTTTGCTTGGCACCTTGATCATGATGTTGGAATTAACCGGTTGCGGTGCCCTGTTGGATTTAAGTGCAATCCCGCGCCCTGAAGGGAATTTGTTGCGTTGGCTGCGCGCTTTTCAAAGCTTTGGTTTTTTGCTCGCGGTGGAACCAGAAAAAGTATCGGCTCTGCTGAATTATTTTCAGCACTCACATTTAAGTTGTGCGCCTATTGGGAGCTTCACCAGCGATGGAAAAATTCAGCTCGACTACCTCGGCGCCACCGCCGAATTTTGGAATGTTAACCAACAACCACTGACCGCCATGGGAGGCAAGCATGCCCTCGGTTAATTTTAATGTGATCTGGCCCGACGGCGATAAAGTCACTTACTACTCGCCCTCCACCATAGTGCGTGAACATTTAACGGCGGGCAGCGAATACAGTCAGCGCGAATTTGATGAGCGCATTCAGGCTGCGCTCAACGCCGCTTCCGAGCGAGTGTATCAACGCTTTGGTTATTACTGCACTGCCGCCAGCGGTGAGCTGGAAAGAATCCAGTGCAAATTGCAATTTTTACGCGAGCAAGAAATTGCTGGCGATGTACGCGTCTCGCACGTTAATTAAATTATTGTTATAGGAAATAGTATGAACATGGCAGCAAATATTCACTCATCCCCACTGCGCAAACATCACAGCGCGATTGTTATAGGTGCTGGGCAGGCGGGGCTGTCCATGAGCTACTGTCTCTCACAGCAGGGAATCGACAATATTATTTTGGAAAAATCCAGCCAGGTTGCCGATAACTGGCGCAACCAGCGCTGGGATACCTTTTGTCTGGTCACACCCAATTGGCAATGCCAGTTGCCGGGATTTCCCTATCGGGGAAATGATCCGGATGGATTTATGGTAAAGGACGAAATCGTGGACTATTTGGAAAGCTATCGCGCTTTTTTCAATCCACAGATTATTTTTAACAGCCCGGTTATCTCGCTCAGTAAAAATGGCGAATTGTTTACCCTTGTTACGGCTGACACTATTTACACTGCCAATCAGGTGGTAATCGCTTGCGGCAGTTATCACGAGCCGCGTATTCCTACACTCGCCAAAAAAATGCCAGCACATATCGCGCATGTGCATTCCAATTTTTATAAAAACCCCGCCCAACTTCCACCGGGTGAAGTGATGGTAGTGGGCACTGGTCAATCGGGCTGCCAAATCGCTGAAGATTTGCATTTGGCTGGGCGCAAGGTGCATTTGTGCGTTGGCCCAGCGCCGCGCGTCAACCGTCGCTATCGCGGCAGGGATGTGGTGAATTGGCTAGACGATATGGGCTATTACACCACCACATTGGAAACCCATCCCGATGGAAAAAATGCAGTTCACTCCACCAATCACTACGTCACTGGTCGCGATGGTGGCCGCGATTTGAATCTGCGTATTTTTGCCGAGCAAGGCATGAAACTGTACGGCGTGTTAAAAGACACCGATGGTGAGCGCTTATTTTTTAAAGACGATTTAAAACAAAATCTGGATTACGCTGATCAAGTCGCTGCGCGTATCGTAAAAAGTATTGAAGAATATATTCAGAAAAATGGCATTGCGGCTCCTGAGGACGACAATGTCCACAGCGACTATTTACCAGATATCGTGACCGAACTTGAACTTGCATCATCCGGTATTAACTCAGTGGTATGGTCTACCGGTTTCGCAATGCGTTTTGATTGGATTAATCTGCCGGTCTTTGATGAATCGGGTCACCCCAAACAAAAACGCGGTGTCACTGATACAGCTGGCTTGTATTTTATCGGTTTGAACTGGATGCACACCTGGGGCTCAGGCCGTTTTTATCAGGTCGGGCGCGATGCAGAATATTTGAGTGAAGTTATGGTTATGCAACATAAGGACATGAAAGTCAGTGCGTGAATTTTAGTGAAATCCCAGAAAAATCCGAATCATTGCTGGTTCGGATTTTTTTGCTCGGTGTTTCTGCCGTAATTGTTAAACAGCAAAAGCTAGCTATAACGACTTATTTGGTATTCCATATTCTTTTTAACGCAAGGCCATTCCTGATCAATAATCGAGAACACTACTGTATCCCGATAAACGCCTTCCGCATTCTTCTGGTGGTTGCGTAAAATCCCATCCTGCTTGGCGCCCAGCCGCGCAATCGCTGCGCGCGATGCGTGATTGTGCCAGTGAGTGCGAAATTCAACGGCAATTGCATCGAGCGTTTCAAATGCATGAGTTAGCAGCAAATATTTGCACTCAGTATTGATACCGGTTCTTTGAAACGATTTTGCATACCAGGTATAACCAATCTCCACACGCTGATTCAGTGTATCTGCATTGCAATAGCGCGTACTGCCGATAATTTTTTGTGTGGCATTATCAATCACCACAAATACCAACGCGCGGCCGTCACTCTGATCTTTAAACGCTTGATCAAGATAAGCACCAATAGAGTTGCTGCTGGGAACGGATGTGAACCACAAGTTCCATAATTCGCCATCGCTGGCTGCTGCGAGTAATGCATCGGCATGCTCACGATTTAGTGGAGCGAGGGTGACGAGATCACCTTTTAATGTGGTTTCGTAAAGCCAGGGGTTGTTCATGGTATTCCTTTAAAGTTTTCGATTAATTATTTATTGCGACTGTAGGTTGCCGGTGAGGAACGAACCGCAACATGACCATATGCCCGCAACCACCAATACCCAATTCGTGTGCTGTTAATCTTTCGTGCAAATACAACAATGTGCCGTTTGTGATGGTGAGTGTTGCGGTTCGCAAGCTCACCAGCAACCTACGACTACAACTTTTCCTTATCCCGAAAATAAGCCACCAACGCATTGGCGTGGCCATGCCCCAGCTCGTGTTCCTGCTTCAGCCAATTAACCATCTCCATGTGTTTCATCTGCTTTTGCGCAGAAAGTAGCTTGAACCAATGTTCAATCGGATGGCCATATTTGGCTTCGATGGCCGGGAAATAGGATGCAGGGCCTTTTACTTTTTCAGTGTTGGACATTGGAGTCTCCTAAAGTCTGATGATATTTATCAAGCTTGCTAAATCGCAAGTTTCATTACTAGTCGATTGAGCCAAAGATAATTCGACAGCTGGATTAGTTTTTATCAAAAAGAGGAATGACGGTTAAAACCACACCAACCCTTTGTAGGGGCTTTCTTTCAATGAGTCCAAACGGGTTTGCAAATTCCCACAGTGAATTTCCAATTTATGTCCGTCGGGATCAAGGAAATACAAAGAATCACCTTCGCTGGTGTTTTGCTTCCATTCAACCACTTTAGCTTCACGTAATTGCGCGGCGATTAGATTGAATTTATCTTCTGCGCAGTCGAGCGCAATATGCGAATAGTCCTGGCTGGGGATTGCTGTATCGCAAGATAAACAGAGCCATAAATCCCCAAACTTAAATAAGCGCCTGCATCCCAACGGGCGAGGGGTTTAAAACCCAATAGCTGGATGTAAAAATCAAAAGAGGTATCAAGGTCGCCGACTGCAATAGTGATGTGATTTAAGCCGCGTAGCATGATTTATTTCACTGCAATTAATTCAATTTCAATTAAGTGTTCAGGGCTATAAAGGCGTGAAACTTGTACCCAGGTTGCCGCTGGAAATTGACCATTTACATAAAACGTTTTACGTTCAGGAATTTGTTGTTGCAGTGCTTCAATATCCAAAGCATAAATATTTTCTTTAATCACGTTCTGTGATGTCAGCTGGTAGCGGGCAAGAATTCCGCCAAGTTCTTTATAGCAAACACTTACCGCCTCCTGATAATTGGCGCCCCCGCAAGTCACCCCCGAGATGTGGTAAGTGTTTCCCGTTTGGACAACTGCTGCGTAACCGATGTCTGATTCCCAAGAGTTAATTGTATGGCGTGTAATTTTGGTTGGAGCCGTTTGCATACAGCCTGCTAGCAGTAGTGTTGCAAATAAACAGATCATTATTGAACGCATGATTAAGCCTCGTTATTTGAATTAATGACGTTAAACAAAAAACCCGAACCATTTCTGATTCGGGTTTTGGTTTTTCTCTCACCACATCTAAAAACTTACACGTTGTAAGTCGATGATGAGGTGTGGCCGCCGCGGCCGGTCCAGTTGGTGTGGAAGAACTCACCGCGTGGTTTGTCGGTGCGCTCGTAGGTGTGCGCGCCGAAGTAATCGCGTTGTGCTTGCAGCAAGTTTGCTGGCAAGCGGGCAGTGCGATAGCCGTCGAAGTAGGTCAGGGCAGAAGTAATTGTTGGAGCAGGGATGCCGTTTACAATCGCCGCTGCAGCAACACGACGCCAGCCAGCTTGCGCTGCTTCTACGGTGTTTCTGAAATAATCGTCGAGCAACAAGTTGTTCAATTCAGGATTCTTGTCAAAAGCATCTTTGATATTGCTCAGGAAAGATGAGCGAATAATACAGCCGCCGCGCCACATCATGGCAATGCCACCGTAGTTCAAATGCCAGCCGTATTCTTTACCAGCTTCGCGCATTAACAAATAACCCTGGGTGTAAGAAATAATTTTTGATGCGAACAATGCATTGCGCAGATCATTGATGAACGCTTGTTTGTCACCGTCAAATTTAACCGCTGGGCCGCTGATTAGTTTGGATGCTTGAACGCGCTCGTCTTTTTGTGATGACAAGCAGCGTGCAAATACCGCTTCAGAAATCAGGGTGAGAGGCACGCCTAAATCCAGTGCGATAACTCCAGTCCACTTACCGGTACCTTTTTGGCCAGCGGTGTCGAGGATCTTCTCAACCAAGGCTTCGCCATTTTCTTTGTAGCCGAGAATGTCGCGGGTAATTTCAACCAAATAACTTTCGAGTTCTCCTTTGTTCCACTCGGCAAATACATCGTGCATTTCGTCGGTGCTCATGCCGAGCACTTCTTTCATGATTTGGTAGGCTTCACAAATCAATTGCATATCACCGTATTCAATACCGTTGTGCACCATTTTCACAAAGTGGCCTGCGCCTTTCTCACCCACCCAATCACAGCATGGGCTGTTGTCTGCAACTTTGGCGGAGATATTTTGGAAAATGTCTTTAACGTGTGGCCATGCCGCCGGTGAGCCGCCGGGCATAATCGATGGGCCAGTCAATGCGCCTTCTTCACCACCAGAAACGCCGGTGCCGATAAACAACAGGCCTTTGCTTTCAAGGTAAGCAGTGCGACGGTCGGTATCGGGGAAGTGGGTGTTGCCGCCGTCGATGATGATATCGCCAGCTTCAAGATGCGGAATGAGTTGTTCGATGAAATCGTCTACTGCTTTACCGGCTTTAACCATCAGCATAATTTTGCGTGGTTTGGCGAGTGACTGCACCAGCTCTTCAATCGAGCGGGCGCCGCGAATGGTTTTGCCTGCAGCGCGGCCAGCGATGAAGCTGTCTACTTTTTCAACTGAGCGGTTGTAAGCGGTAACTGTATAGCCTTTGCTAGCCATATTGAGGATGAGGTTTTCACCCATCACAGCCAAGCCAACTAAGCCTATATCGGAAAGTGGTTTCATAGTAGTAATAGCCTATCGTTGTGGTTGATGTCCTGACCCGCACGGACAATTCAACAGGACAGTTCCGGTCGCCAATGTCACCCGAATGCTGACCTGAAAAATTCCAGGGAGCAGTGATTGACCGATTTCTATGTAACGGCGCTGCTCTAACGGCTGCGCTCTTGAAGGGGTGCGTATTATTCCCGTTTGTGCGCCAAAAAAACAGCTGAATGGGGAAAACTTATGGCTATTTTGGTGATTGTTTTGCTCAATTTGAGGGGCGTAACTGTTGGATCTTGCGTTTACGGCGGCGATTGGGCGTGGCCTGTTGCGTTAAGGCCCAATCGATATGCTCCTGCACTAATGGGCTCGCAGTCCGTCTTTTTTCGGTTAATGAGGCCATGATGCGCTCCTCACTCGGAGCATTGCCCAAGCCCACCGCCAAGTTCCTTAGCCATCCCTCATAGCCAATCCGGCGGATCGCCGAGCCTTCGGTTCTGGCTAAAAACTCGTCTTCTGTCCAATTGAACAGTTCGACCAAATCGCTATCGGCCAAACCGTGGCGCGGCAAAAAATCTGTCTCGCCAGTGAATTGCGCGTATTTATTCCAGGGGCAGATCGCTTGGCAGTCGTCGCAGCCGAATACGCGGTTGCCCATGGGTTCGCGGAACTCTTCGGGGATGCTGCCTTTGTTTTCGATGGTGAGATAAGAAATGCAACGGCGCGCGTCCAGTTCATAGGGGCGCGGGAAGGCATCGGTAGGGCAGACTTTTAAGCAGGCTGTGCATTCACCGCACTGATTGATTTGTTCGGGTTGGTCAATCGGCAGCGGGACAAAGGTAAAAATCTCGCCGAGGAAAAACCAGCTACCCACACTGCTGTTAATGATCAGCGTGTGTTTGCCCGTCCAACCCAAGCCGGCCTTTTCAGCGAGCGGGCGCTCCATGACCGGGGCGCTATCGACAAAGGCGCGGTTTTGGCCTTTGTGGGGATAGTCCTCCGGCAGTGCATAATCGATTTTTTGCGCGAGCACGCTCAGGCGTTTGCGGATCAGCTTGTGGTAATCGCGCCCTAGCGCATAACGTGAAATATAAGCTTTGGTTGAGTCTTTGAGGATTTTTATCTGCTGGGTATCGCCCGGTAAATAATCCATGCGCACAGAAATCACCCGGACAGTGCCGGGCAACAGTTCCGCCGGGCGCGAGCGTTTATTGCCATGCGCGGCGAGCCATTCCATGCTGCCGTGATAGCCCTTTGCAAGCCATTCTTGCAGGCGCGTTTCGGCGTCCCCCAGTTCGATATCGGTAATACCCACTTGCTGGAAGCCGAGTTCGCGCCCCCAAAGTTTGATATTCGCGGCAAGTTGATGGAGATCGAAATCTGACATGGGCTGCAACTGAAAGGATGGATTGTGCATTTTGCCAGAATTAATAGACACAAGTGTAATAAGCGCCAATTCTGATATTGGCTAGACTGAAAAGTACACAACTAAACCAATAAATCCCGAGGTCAACATGCTCTCCAAGTCAGCAATTATCGGCAGTGCTGCAATTTTGATTCTGTGGTTTACGACGTCTGTACAGGCGCAAACGTCCAGTGTTATTCACACTATTCCCCATGCAACGGATATGGATCGCTATTCGCTCAAAATGTTGGAACTGGCGCTGTCCCATTTAGATACACCCTACAAAGTCCAGCCAGATACCGGTGAGCAGCGCACGCAAGGTCGTTATGTAGATGATGTGATCTCAGGGAAAGTGGATTTGATGTGGGCGGCAACGGATCGGGACATTGAAAATAAGCTGCAGCCGGTGCGTATTCCACTGCTAAAGGGATTGTTGGGGCACCGCATTTTTTTGATCCACAAAAATGATCAAGCCAAATTTGATCGGGTGAAAACCTTTGCAGATTTACAGAATCTCAAGTTAGGTCAGGGCACTACCTGGGCCGATACCAAAATTCTTGAGGCGAATAAATTAACCGTAGTAAAAACCAATAAATACCCGAGTCTGTTGTACATGCTCGACGGCAACCGATTTGATGCGTTTCCGCGCGGTGTGCAGGAACCATGGACAGAGGTCAATTCTATTTCCGGTCTGGAGTTAGAGGTCGAAAAAAGAATAATGCTGGTGTACAAAATGCCGTTCTATTTTTTTGTTAGCAAAAACAATCAAAAATTAGCAAAAGATCTTGAATTGGGGTTAAACCGCGCAATTGCTGATGGTAGCTTTGACAAGGCTTTTTTCAGCGACCCTGCGATCCGCACTGCAGTGGAAAAAGCAGATTTGAAGAATCGTCTGGTCTTTCAATTGGAAAATCCGCAATTACCTGAAGAAACACCGGTTGATCGGCCAGAATTGTGGTTGGATGTGAATAATCTGCAGTAACTTGGTGCACGCTGCACAATTCTTCACAGTTTTGTTGGGCAGCGGTTCAGCCGCTTTTGTTATAGTCGGGACTCATTTTTTTGAAGGATGTTTATTATGAAGTACGCAATCTCCGGTTTGTTGATAAGTGTGTTGACGGGAATGTTCAGTTTTTCTGCAGTGGCAACCCCCTTACCTGCACAGCCTCACGTATATGTTGAAGGCTCTGCGGAGATCGAGGTCGAGCCGGATATGATGGCCTTTACGCTCAGTATCCAAACCGTCGATATTGATCTTGCCAAAGCGAAAGCCGACGTGGATGCGCGCTCGCGTTTGCTCATTGAAATCGTCAAAAAATTTGGTATCAAAGCCGATGATGTTGCCACTACCGCATTAAATATCCGCCCCGAATACGAATACAAAGAAAACCAACGTGTATTGACCGGCAACAATGTATCGCGTCAGGTGGATATCAATCTGCGCGATTTGAAAAAATATCCGGAGATGATGAAAGCTTTGGTCGATGCCAAAATTTCCGAGACCATCAATACCAATTTAACCCTAGCCGATAAAAAAGCCGTGGAAGAAAAAGTGCAAACTGCGGCAATGGATGATGCCAAAGCCCGCGCTGGTCGCTTGGCAAAATCGCAAGGGCAAACACTGGGTGCGCCCTGGTCTATTTCAGAATTTAATAATCGCGGCAATGAGCGCTGGGAATTGACCCCCAATCGCCAGTTGATGGGAAGTTCTGCCAAAGAAGTGGGCGCTATGCGTATGGCCGATTCAGCGGAACCTTTTGAGCCGGGTGTAATGAAAATCAGTGCACAGGTGTATGTGGTTTATCTGTTGAAATAAATATCCGCCAGTGATGATTTAAAACTCCATTCTCTGTTTCAGCTCGCGTGCTTGTCGGCGCGAGCTGATTACTTCAGTTTTATCCTGCATCACAATCCTCAATCCATCGCCGATCCAGGGTTCTATGCGGACGATAAAATTCAAATTAATTATTTCCTGGCGATTCGCGCGAAAAAAGGTATTGGATTCAAGGCGTTCCTCCACATAATTTAGCGAGCGCGGCAATAGTGCACTTTGGCTATGGAAAAACACGCGCGCGTAATTTCCCTCGACTGCGATGCGGCTTATATCGCGGAATTTTACAAAGTGGCAGCGTTCACCTTCGCGGATAAATACATGTTCCGGTGACGCCTGGTTAGGTGCGCGAGTGGATTCCATTTTTGCATGCGGCCGGGCTGCGTTCGGTGCGATTTTTTCCAACGCAATTGCCAGCCGTTCTTGTGTTACCGGTTTTAGTAAATAGTCGAGCGCATTCACTTCAAATGCGCGCAACGCGTGTTGTTCATACGCAGTAGTAAAGATAACCTTGGGGGTGTAATCGCATTGTTCGAGCAAATCAAAACCGCTACCGTCAGGCAAGTGAATATCCAACAGCAGAAATTCCGGTTGTAACTCATTGACAAGCGCGAGTGCGGATTGAACATCACCCGCTTCCCCAATAACGTTACAGTGCGGATGCTCTGCTAACAAACCGCATAATTCTTTGCGTGCAAGGCGTGAGTCATCAACGATGATTATATTCATGCTAACTCTTCCAATTTTTTAGGGCGCGACACATTTTTTTTTACAATGGCATGCAGACGCGGGCGACAACGTGTTCACCGAGTTGCAACTCAAGTGTTGCCCGCTCGCCAAAGGCAATTGCCAGTCGTTCGCGCGCATTCGCAAGGCCAATGCCATTACCTTGGTGTAGCGCGGGTAATTCTGCAGCAGGGTTTTCCACCTCCAATTGCCACTCGCTGTCATTTAGTCGCTGTGCTCGCAGGCTCACCAAGCCACCAGTGCGACGACCGGCAATGCCATGTTTGATCGCATTTTCCACCAGTGTCTGCACCAGCAGTGGTGGCACTTTGGCATCCAGTAGCGAATCATCAATTGCAAATTCGTATTGCAAGCGCTGCTCAAATTGCAATGCTTCCAATGCGAGATACCCGCGCACCCAATCCAGTTCTTCGCGCAATGGCACGGTGGTATGCGCTTCAGCCTGCAATAAACCGCGCAGCAAGGTCGCTAAATCGGCCAAGCCTTTCCGCGCTGCGTGTGGATCCTCCAGAATTAATGCACGCAGGTTGTTGAGTGAATTAAATAAAAAATGGGAATTGATTTGGCTGCGCAAAAATTGTAATTCAATTTCGCGCAATTTCGCTTGGTCACGCCAGTGGGCGATTTCTGTTTCGCGCCGTTTTTTAAATTCACTGCGCAATAAATACAGCATCGACCAGAGCGCTAACATAAATGCCGTATTAAACGTATATAAAACAAAACTGCTGGCGCTAAACGGGTGAATGCCGGCGCTGTGTTCTGGCGCTAGCGCGAAAACTGCATAAATCAGTAGGTGTAATACTATTTGTATAGTCAGTGCCGCAAGCGGAATCAACCAACCTAAATGCAGGCAGGTGCGCAAAAAAGTGAGCTGCGACTGTGCGCGCGAATAGAGTGCACGTAATTGGTGGCTGGTGAATAACAGCATAAATGACAGTGTGACAAAAATGCCGATTGCCGCGTTGGAAAAACTATTCCAGAGCACCGCAAAAATAATATTCAGCAGCAAATAGCTGCCCCAAAAAAAACCTTGCGCCAGCAGATACTGGCGCGGGTAGTTCGTAACGTGTCCTTGATTCATTTTGCGCTCAAAAATTCGCTTATTTGTTGGTTGACCCAATCGCCATCATCCCAGGTTAAGAAGTGGTAGCCAGTATCGGACAAACGTATATCAACATTTTTCAGTTTTGCATATTGCAGTTGATAAATTCCGGCTGTGCTGTCTTTGGTTGACCCGTAGGCTTTATATGCGGCCCACGCACCTAACACCAATGTGGGTTGTTTGATTGCGGCTATATCATTGCGCAGATCGGTGGTCATTAGGGCGATCATCGCTTGGGTGGTGGTTGCACGGTCGCTATTTTTACTCCACTCGATCAAAAGCGGTAAGCGCGCAGGATTATTGCTCATGCCCTGCATATTGGCTGTGGCATTTTTTTCATAATCTACCTGGCTTTGGTTGTTCATCATCACACGCATTTGCTCCGCTTGCGGGCGCATCAACTCGGCCGTCAAGGCCGGATTTTGAATGGCGGGATAAAACGGCAGCGCATCGACAATTACCAGCTTATCAACCAATTCCGGCGCCTTCAGCGTAAGCATCAAACTGAGTGTACCCCCTAAGCTGTGCCCCACCAGCGTGAGCTTTTTTAATTTATGCGTGTTGATATAAGCCAGGATCTCGTCGCGCATGGCGATTAAAAAATCCTGTTGCAAGCCGGGTTTTGCAGGATGACCAGCAAAGCCGGGCAATTGCAACAGATGACACTGGTAATTTTTTTGGAAGTGATCGCAGGTAGCGCGGAAGGTTTCCTTGCCGCTGTTAAGCCCGGGGATAAAAATCAGCGCCGGGCCACTGCCTTTGGTTTCAACGGAGAGTGAACCTTTGATTGGTAATGAGGTTTCACCATGGCTTTGGTTAGCTGACACCATGCAGACCAGTACGGCGATCATGACCGCCATAAGTCCACCATTTTTTTTACACAACATATATTGCTCCTTATCCTGAGGTTGGTTTGATTAACTCAACATCACTATATGAGCTGTGTAAAAAAGTGTGGGCGGGTTTCGTGACAGTGGTTGTGAGCCGTGGCTAGCGGTCAAAAAAAAGGGCGAGCGGTAGGGCAGTCAGTGTGGATTGTAACAACGGTTCAGTCCGCACAACTCTGCGCAATATATTCCTTCCATTTCACTATATCGGTGCCATCGGAATCAAACAGGCTGAGGCCAATTAGATAGTCGCCATCCTCATGGGGGCGGCACCATTTAACTTCAGTGACGAGCAAAAACTGGCGGTCACTGGCTTCATCGCGAATGCAGCAGCGCAGGATGATATCGGTAGCAACCGCTTCGTGGGCAATCGCACGCAAACCATTGGCGGAAATGTCCAGGCTTTTGCTCACCACCAGGGTTGGTTCGCCGTTGGCAGATGAGTCGAGCTCGATAATCACCGTGAGTTGATTATCGAGCCGGTATTCCTGGCGCTGATCATTATTATTCATAGGTTTTTCCATCGCACTGCTACCTATATGGGTGCCTGTTTATGGGTGCCTGGTTTTTTTATTTAAGAGACGTCGCGGCGCAAACCGCGAATCACTTTGGCCAACTGGTCTTCAAAATTGTCGCCGTTGCGCAAAATTTTTATCTGCTCTTCTACCATCAAGGTAATTAATTGTTCGCGTGTATATTCGGCCAGTTTGCGCCCGACTTGATCGGCAAAAATATATTTTCCGGTGGAGCTGATGATCACAGAGAGCTTCGCGCGCAATTTTTCGTCGGCATTTTGCTCGCTGTTGATCTCCAGCCAGGCACCGACTTGCAATTCACTAATACTCTGGCTGGCTTGCTGGTGTTTGGCAATAGTTGCTGCTGCTTGGGTTGCCGCTTGTTCAATGCGCAGGCGCTCGGCTTCGGCGGCTTGTTCGGCTTCGCGTCGCATTTTTTCATCGGCTAGAGCGCGCGCTTCCATCATGGCTTTGCGCGCAGCGGCGCGGCGCGCCTCAAGCTGTTCTTCTATACGCGCTTGTTCGGCGGCGCGCTCGCGCTCGGCTGCAGCGGCCGCCGCTTGTTGTTGGGCAATCAGTGCGCGCACGACTTGTTCGGCTTTGTTTTTTTGCAGCAATAATTGCGCCTGCACACTGCGGTTAGCGCGTTCGATCAAGGGCGGCAAGAGCGAGCGAATGATGGCAGCAAGGTCTTGTGTCAGCAGCGGGCGCGCAATGCCGGTAGATAAACACAGGGCAAAATCCTTGGTGTTTTTGTTCATCACCTTGCGCCCGGTGTGATCGACAAATAACAGTTGGTCGATGGCCGGATTTTTTAGCGCAAGTTTGCAGCGGATACTGTCTGCACCATCCACGTTAAAGATAATCCAGTCTCCAACATTAATACTGTCGGTTTGCTGCAACAGTGTTTTGGGAATGTGAGTGTGCATATCGCTCTGCCCGCCGGGATTGGCGAGTTCGGAAAACAGTGAACACTCTTGCGCTTGCTTTTGGATTGCGCTCATCAAGCAATGGTTTAATTGTTCGACCAATTGCACATAAGCTTGCGCGTTGCTGTTCGGGTATTGCAGGCTGCGCTCCAATTCGGCGAACACTAAGGGGATTTGGTCGTAGAGCAGTTGATCATCAACCTCAATCCCATCGCCAGAAAATAATTGCCCCAGCGCAGGTAAGAGGCGCTGCCAGCTTTTCCACAGGGGTAATTGCGATAGCTCGGTTGGATCAGTATTAAACGCCCAATATTGCAATTCGCTTTTGAGCGTAATAGCGATAGTGTTGTGTAATTCGACGGGCAGTGGGCGCTCGGCCAGATTATGGTTGATGGCCTCGGCGACGCGCGCTTCAGCACTGATTAATTTCAGGTTGGCCAATTCGGTTTCGCACAGGCGTGCTTCAAGCATGGTAGCGCGCTTGTCTTCGGCGGCGAGCCAGTTGGTAAAGTCATCTAGCTGTTGCTGCAAATTGGCGGCACCGGCGATCTGCTGCTCTTCACTAGCGGACCAATAAGTGGTGGCGAATGCCAACAAAGCGCTGAGTTTATCGAACAATTGCTGGTTAGGTTTGGAATCGCGCTTGCACCAATGGCTGGCGGGTGGTGTGATGGTAGAAAAAAACACGCGCAGCGGATGCTGTGCGCTGCAGTAAAATTCATCGTCCTTGGCGATCTGCGCGCGCGCCGCGGATGTGAATTCGTCTAACAACGGTTGCAGGCGTGTATCCCAAGAATTGGTGTGGATAAATCCGCGCAACAATTCAGCCGCTAATTGCAGGCGCAGGCCAGCGGGATCGACCGATTCGGCCGCGGCGATACTGGCAAAGACTTCGCTCAGTTGCAGTGAGTCGCCGTCGATAATCGCTTGCAGGGTAAATTCAGACATGCAGTTCCGTGGTCGTAGAATAAGGCAGCAGTGGCATCAGTAAATAGAATCTCCTGCTCAATATAGTCAACTTGGCTGGGAGCTGCTGCATTTTCTCTGCCATTCCGGCAACGCCTTAACCCCCATCCAGACCGGCGAAGCCTTAACCCCATCCAGATAAGTTGCGTATAATCGCGCCCCATTCCTGCCCCCTATTGGTTGCGCTCCATGAAAATTACCGCTTCATCCCCCTATCTGTACACCGCCAGTGAAGTCTATGCACTGGATGCAGCCGCGATTGCCGGTGGTATTCCCTCTATCCAGTTAATGAAGCGCGCGGGCCGGGCCGGGTTTGAGTTGCTGATCGAGCGCTTTCCTGCGCCGGAATTGATCAGTGTCTATTGCGGTGCGGGCAAAAATGGCGGCGATGGTTATGTGCTCGCGGCCTTGGCGGCACAGCGCAAGTTGCCGGTACAGGCGATCCAATTGACCGCTGCTGAAAAGCTAACCGGTGAGGCGCGTCAGGCCTATGATTTTGCCGTGCAAGAAGGCGTGAACATACTGCCGTTTGCCCAAGCAGCAGCACCAGCGAGTGGCGTGATAGTGGATGCCCTGCTCGGTATAGGTTTGCGCGGCGCGCCAACCGCCGAGTTTGCGGCGGCGATTGCGCAGATTAACCAAACGGGTTTACCCGTGTTGGCGCTGGATATTCCCTCTGGCTTAAATGCCGATACCGGCGCGGTTGCCGGTGTTGTCGTGCAAGCACAAATCACCATCCCTTATATCGCTCTAAAGCGCGGATTACTGACTGGCCGTGGCCCGGCGGTCTGTGGTGAGTTAGTCCTTGCTAATCTGGATATCCCCGCCGTTACTTATAATGAAGTTTCCCCCAGCGTAGAACGCTTGACCTTGGATGCGTTATTACCACTACTCGCACCGCGCGCTGCAGATGCCCACAAAGGCGATTTTGGCCATGTGATGGTGATTGGTGGCGATACTGGTTACGGCGGTGCTGCACTGATGGCGGCCGAGGCAGCGGCACGCACTGGCGCCGGCAAAGTTAGCGTGGCCACGCGCCCTGAACATGTGTCTGCCATTCTCGCGCGGCGTCCAGAAATTATGGCCTGTGGTGTGGTCTCCGGGCAGGAGCTTGAACCGCTGTTGGCACGTCCGACTCTGCTGGTCGTTGGCCCGGGTTTGGGGCGCACGCCTTGGTCGGAGCAGATGCTGCAACAGGCCATCAAATCCGGCTTGCCACTGGTATTGGATGCAGATGCGTTGAATATCCTCGCTGAAGGTCGTGTTGTTCCGGTTGCCGGTCATCAGCAACACAGTCCCTGGTTACTCACCCCTCATCCGGCAGAGGCCGCGCGTTTGCTCGGCATCACCACCGCTGAAGTGCAGGCTGATCGGTTTGCGGCGGTGCGGGCGATTAGCGCGCGCTATAACGCCAGCGTGATTTTAAAAGGGGCAGGCAGTTTGGTCGCTTCTGCCGATGGCCTGATTGGTGTAGTGACCGACGGCAACCCCGGCATGGCCAGCGGCGGTATGGGTGATGTGCTCTCCGGTATTTTGGGCGGTTTGGTGGCGCAGGGATTGAGCGCGCATGATGCGGCGCGGTTGGGGGCTGTCATCCATGCTTGCGCAGCGGATCTGGCCGCTGAAGACCTCGGCCAGCGCAGCCTGCTGGCGACTGATTTGATCCCCTATCTTGGACAATTGCTCTAAGGTCAAAACCCTCTATGACAACCTATCTTGCCGTGCAGACCTATCTCGCAAATAACGAAACTGAAATGGTTGCTCTGGGTGAGCAGCTGGGGCGCGCTTTTAACCTGTATCCCGATGCGCTTACCGTACATTTGCTCGGTGATCTCGGTGCAGGCAAAACGACGCTCACACGCGGAATCCTGCGCGCTTTTGGTCATACGGGCGCGGTGAAAAGCCCGACTTATACCTTGGTCGAAGCCTATGAATTTCCAGTGCGTACTGTTTACCACTTCGACCTCTATCGCCTCGGTGATGCGGAAGAGTTGGAGTACATGGGCATCCGCGATTATTTTGCCGCTAACACACTCTGTTTGATTGAGTGGCCAACGCGCGGTGCAGGCGTTTTACCCACGCCGGATCTGGTGGTTGATATCAGTGTCGCTGGCGAAGGGCGCCGCATTGAAGTGCGCACTGACTCTGCTGACCTGGCCAGATTGCTTCCCTCCGCCTGACGTTTTCTTATCCCCCCATACACTCCGGTTCATTGTTCAATTGGTGAAAAATTCATTCATGCCCTAGGCTTAGTGGATCTTTCCTGTGTGACCAATCGGAATACCATTAATCGAGTGTTAAAGGATGTACCTGAGTCATCGACTTCCGGCGGGCAGCGCCAGTTTTTTTTTATTCTTGTGTTTATTCCTTGCGCCCACCGTTTACGCCTATGAGCCTCCGCCCCAAATTTTATTTGGCGGTGATCTTGCTTATCCTCCGCTGGAGTGGATGGAAAAAAATCAAGTCAATGGGTTTAACGTTGATCTGGCGCGCGAGGTCGCTCGAGTTGGCGGCAGCAAGGCGGAGCATCACCTGGGCAACTGGCCGGATACCATGCGTGCGCTGGAACAAGGGCATCTGGATGTAGTGCCTATGTACTATTCACTGGAGCGCTCGCGCAAGTTTATCTTTACCCAGGCTTACCTCTATTCCTCGCATGCGATTTATGCGCTGCCCACCACTGCGCGCGTATCATCGATTGGCGATCTCACTGATAAAAAAGTGGCGGTAGAAGAGGAATCTTTCGCCCATCAGCAGCTGCGCCATCTGGCGAAAAAGCCGGACTTGGTGCTGACCTCGAATACACTCTCAGCGATAGAGTCGGTCATGCGGGGCAGTGCCGATTACGCAGTACTGTCCAGCCTGGCGGCCGATAATTTATTGCGTCAGCACGAGTGGGAATTGGCGCGGATGGGGCCGCCATTTTGGTCGCGCGGTTACGCGTTTGCAGTCGATAAAAATAAACCGGAATTGGCAGAATGGCTGCAGGATTCCCTGAGTACCGCCATTGCCAATGGCAATTACCAAACGCTTTACCAAAAATGGCAAAACGATCTGGAGCCAGCGCAAGCCGACAACCGTTGGCTGCCATTTTTTTCCAGCGCATTTGCGCTGTTGTTGGCGGCATTCGTACTGGGCGGCAGCTGGTATTGGAGTTTAAAACGCAAGGTGGAGCAGCGCACACAGGAGTTGAGCGAAGCGCTGGCGCAGCGCGCAATTGCCGAACAGGAATTGCTCCGCGTCGCCCATTATGATGCACAGACTGGCCTTGCCAAGCTGCCATATTTTATCGATCAGCTGGATGATTATTTTCACGCTCATCAACAGCCGGTTAAACAAGAAAAAGAAATCCTGGTAATAAAACTCGCTGATCTCGATGTAATTGTGCGTACTTTCGGGTTCGCGCGCGCGGAAATGATTGTGAGCGCATTTGCGAATCATCTGCTCAAATTGGACGATGCTTTGGCCGCTTATTTAGGGCGCGGTGTATTTGCGTTGTTCATTAATAAGAGCAACGCGCTCGAATTATTCGATCGCCTGAGCAGCGCTATGGCCGTATCAGACCCGGGATTAAATTCGCAATTTGTCGGCGGTTCGGCCTACTGGCCAGAGCATGGACGCTCAGCGGGGAAATTAATGCGGCACGCCGAAACTGCACTGGCGATGAGCGAATTGCGCCGCCGCCGCTGGCTCGCTTATGAAGCAGCGATGGAACCCAGCCGTGTTGATTTGGATATTATTTCAATTTTTATCGACGGCAATGTGCAGGGTATTTTCCCTGTGTTTCAACCGCAATTGGATTTGCGCTCAGGAAAAATTACCTCAGCCGAAGTGTTAGTGCGCTGGCAGCATCCGCGCTTGGGTTTGGTGCCACCCAATGTATTTATTCCGCTGCTGGAAAATTCCGGCTTGATCGAGCAAGTGACTGAGCAGATGATCGACGAAGCAGTACGTGTGGCGGTAATCTTGCGCAAACGCGATTTGCCCTGTTGCATTAGCATCAATATTGCCGCCTATGATTTAATTGAAACCAATCTTGCCGGTATCGTAAGTCAGGCACTCGTGCGTTATCAGGGGTTATCCAGCGATATTAAATTAGAACTCACCGAGACCTCGGTTGCGTCAGATCCGCAGCGCGTAAAACAAGTGCTTACGCAAATGAGCGAGTTGGGTATCTATGCCTCAGTTGATGATTTTGGTACAGGTTATTCATCGCTCTCCTATTTAAGCATGTTCCCTATCCGCGAATTAAAAATCGACCGCACTTTTGTCAGCGATATGCTTGGCAATCCGCGCAATCACAGCATAGTGCGCTCAACAATTTTAATGGCGCGCGAACTTGGATTAGTGACTGTCGCCGAAGGTGTGGAAGATGACCAGACATTGCAAATGTTGAAAAAAGACGGCTGCGATATCGCCCAGGGTTATGTTATTGCGCGGCCATTGCCAGAGGCAGAATTTATCGAATTTATGCGCGCCCACGCGGCGCAGGTATTTGATATGAGCCAATTTATGAAATAGGGTTTCACCAGTAAAGCTGGAGGGTTCTCTGCTCGAAAAGTTTTGTTAAATCTCCTCGCTATAAACGCGCGCTCCCTATAATTCCCCGCTCCGAATTCACTACTAATAACCAGAGAAATCATCATGACCACTGAATTTCAGGCATTGTGCAATAGCATTGGCAATGAGGTAGCGCGTTTGCTGCCGGAATTTTTACAAGTACCTGAAGATTTCAATATCGCGCGCGGCAATTGTGCGCTGGCCATTATGAATGCGGCGGGTGAATCTTATGGCCGTTTGTTTGGAGACTTTCCACCGCGCCAGCGCGAGTCGGCAATGGTCGTGTGGAAAAAGGCCAATCAAGTTTGGCTCACCGGTTTTGCTACCGGCACCTTTGAGAAGCTGGCGTATGCTGGCCAAATCGATGAAGAAAAATATGGTTTGGCGCGCCCGGAATATATTGGCTGGCTCGGTGGGCTTGAAGCGCGCACCGCAAGTGGTGAGCGTTTGGTGGTAGCCTTCAGCGGTGTGCGCGGAGAGCAGGATCAGGGAATTTTGCGCAAAGCGGCAGAAAATTTAAAAAGTTTTTCGATTGTTGATTGCTAAAAACAAATCGTTGGTAAGTGGCTGCAGGCTACTTGCCAACGAGTGTGGTGTACCTTTTGTTAGAATGTCCAACCTAATTGCAAGCCGCCACCGCGATAATCTCCGCCGCTGGTATAGGCGATATCCATCACAAAACGCCTCCACTGATAACCGATACCGCCGCTAATTAAATTGTCGCGCAGGCCAGTTTGGTCGTTGCGATAACCAGCGCGCAGTGCGAGCGAATCCCATAATACATATTCCGCACCCAGGCTTAACTCTTGCGTGCCCGCTTCATTGGCCATGGGTTTTGCCTCGCCTAAATCGTAATCCAATCCCACACTGAATTTTTCATTCACATAACCAACACCGAGGCGCGAGCGCGAGCTGAGCGTGACGCTAAGATCAGGTGCTGGTTCGCCAGTAACGGGATCTGGGTCTTGGATGGTGGTAAAACTTTTTTCAAATGCATCCTTGAGCGTGAGGCTGACGCGGTAGTGTTCCTTGATGGTGGCGGCTACACCGAAATCGGCATTGAGTGTGATATGGGTTGCCTGGGTATCTGAAAATTCATCAACACCTTCATCGGCAGAATCCAGGCTGTCATTAAAGTCGGCGGTATCGCGAAACGCATCGACGCGCATCAATTTGGGGGTGATGCCGACAGCTAATGTGTAGTCGCGCCATTCAAATTGTTTTGCCATCGCCATGCCCCATTCGCTGATGGCAAGCGCGCTGATATCAGCATTGGACGTGAGCGTGCTGGTGGGATCGATTAACTGGCCATTGGCGTTAATCAGCTGTGGATATTGCGCGGCGACGGTGGCGGGATCAGCACCAGCGGCGACTTGATTCATGGAGTCGATATAGTCATTGAGCAGGGCGTTATCGGCATCGGTGACATTGGCGAGGCCGCCACCGATCAGGCGTGTGCCGAAATAAAATGCACCACCTTCGCGGTTGCTGGGTTCGCTGATGGTGAAGCCGATAAAACTGTCGATGTTCAAATCTTGATTGGCGATATCGTCCAGCGCATCGCTCAGGTCTTGCGCTGAAGCGGCGACTTGTCCGGCGCTCTCGGTAGTCGGTGCTGCGTTAAACGCGTTAATCGCGCTGCTGAGCTGTGTGTCCAGTTCATCGTCGATGGCATCTACGGCTGCTTCGGTAGCATCGGACACCTGCACCACAATACTGGGCAGATACACCCGGCCATCGCGCCCGGCCTCCTCTTCCTTATCGTGAAAGGCGAGCAGGGCGGGATTGTAAAATGCTGCCTGCGCATGGCTGCCAATCGCGGTGGCCGAACCGCCCATCGCCAGCGCGCGGGAATCGTATACGCCATAACTGATTGCCATGCCGGGCATGCTCATCAAGGTTAAGCAGGCGGCGGCAAGCGGATGACGAAGTGGGGTGATGCGGATGGTTGATGGCATAGCGGGCACCGAAATAATGTTTTTGTGTCGCCATAATGCAGAGACTGGCTTGAGTATAGCCGTGTCTGGTTCACAAAATCGGGGTAAATCCCAGGTTGTTTTTCTGGTCATTTATTGAACGCAAAGGCAATTGTGCTAGAGCGAAAACAGGGTTTTGCGGTAAAGTGCGAACTTGTGCCAAATAGGGCGCTCTTATCGATGGCGCCTGCGGTGATGCACCTAAGCTCCGCCCCATAATTACAATTGTTGATGTTATTGAGATCGCGTATGGTTTTTTTCCGCTGGCTGAGTGCTATTTGCTGCTTGGGCATTGTGTTGGTTGCCCAGGTCGCCCAGTCTGCGACGGTCAATGGTGTGCGCGTGTGGCGCGCGCCTGACCACACCCGCATCGTGTTGGATCTGGATGCGCCGGTGCAACACAGCCTCACTCTCGCCGGTAACCCCGACCGCATTATTCTCGATGTACCCAACAGCAAATTGTTGGGAGATTTAGCCAAGCTGCCACTGGCTGATACTCCAGTGACTGTCATTCGCAGCTACGTGCACAACAAAACCGATCTGCGCTTGGTGTTGGATCTAAAAGCCAAGGTTGCCCCCAACAGTTTTTCGCTCAAAGCCAGTGCCGGTATGCATGACCGCTTGGTGATCGACCTGTACGATGAAGTGGCCCCTGCTGTCACTGCCACACTACCGGCAGCACCAGCGACAACTGCGCCAGCGTCCAGCAATAAGCCGGTTGTGACCCAGCAGGTCGCCAAACCGGCCGCTGCGCCATCAACGTCTCAAGCCGCGCCGCTTCCTTCTGCATCAACTCCCACTGCAGCAACTACCACCCAACCGGTCGCGCGCGCAGATTTGAGTGGCAAGCGTTTTATCGTGATTGCAGTTGATGCCGGGCACGGCGGTGAAGATCCTGGCGCTATGGGGCCGAATCGCATCCGCGAAAAAGAAGTCACACTTTCCATTGCTAAAGAATTGGTCGCAGCGATTAATGCGCAGCCGGGCTTTACCGGAAAATTAACCCGCACCGGCGATTATTTTATCCCGCTCAAAAAACGCCGCGATCTTGCGCGCAACATGAAAGCAGATTTGTTTGTGTCCATTCACGCCGATGCTTTTACTAAAGCGAGCGCGCGCGGCGCTTCGGTATTCGCGCTCTCACAAAACGGTGCGACCTCTGAAACTGCACGCTTTTTAGCGCAGCGCGAAAACGAATCAGATTTGATTGGCGGTGTGGGCGATATCAGCCTCGACGATAAAGACCAGGTGTTGGCGGGAGTGTTGGTGGATTTATCGATGACGGCAACGCTGAACTCCAGTTTGCAAGTCGGCCATCACGTATTGAATTCAATGGGTGGCATTGCGCATCTGCATAAACGCCATGTCGAGCAAGCGGGTTTTATGGTGCTCAAATCGCCGGATGTGCCATCGATTTTGGTAGAGACGGGATTTATTTCCAATCCTGAAGAAGCGCGCAAATTAGCGACGCCTGCGTATCGCAAACAAATGGCGCAATCGGTATTTAAAGGGATTAAACAACATTTTTATCAGCATCCACCGGCGGGCACTTATGTTGCGGCGCAATTGGAATCGGGTGCGATTAAAGATTTCGAACGGCAACATACAGTCGCGGCGGGTGATAGTTTATCGGCGATTGCGGCGCGTTATGGTGTGAGTTCGCAGCGGTTGATGCAGTACAACAATTTGCGCAGCACCACCGTGAAGTTGGGGCAGACGTTAAAAATTCCAGGCGGCGGCAGTAATGCTGTTGCTGCTACCACTGTTGCCAGCCAACCAGTCGCTCGCCCAACCTATACTCCATCACCTGCGCTGCCGCGCCAGCATCGTGTAGTGGCGGGCGATACTTTATCGCGTATTGCTGTGCGTTATGGGGTTACTGTGCCGCAGCTTATTAAACACAACAATATGAAAAATCCCACCGTAAAAATTGGCCAGACCCTCAAAATTCCAACGTCCTGATTGATTCAGGCTACCGGTTTCCCCCATGCGAAAAATTAAATTGCTCAGCCCGCGCCTCGCCAACCAGATTGCTGCTGGTGAGGTAGTGGAGCGCCCCTCTTCAGTGATTAAAGAATTACTGGAGAATTCCCTCGACGCCGGTGCAACGCGCTTGGAAATCGATGTGGAAGAGGGCGGCATCAAATTAATGCGCGTGCGCGATAATGGCGGCGGTATCGACAAAGATGATTTGCCGCTCGCACTGAGCCGCCATGCCACCAGCAAAATTTATGAGTTGGATGACCTTGAAGCAGTCGCGACTTTAGGATTTCGTGGCGAAGCTTTGGCGAGTATAAGCTCGGTTGCGCGCCTTGCATTAATCAGCAGCACCAATGAAGAAAGCGCGGGCTGGCAAGTGGTTGCGGAAGGGCGCGATATGGAAACACAGTTGTCTCCCGCACCTCACCCGCGCGGTACCACCGTTGAAGTACGGGATTTATTTTTTAACACACCCGCACGCCGTAAATTTTTGCGCACCGATAAAACGGAATACACACATCTCGAAGATGTTGTAAAACGTTTGGCTCTCTCTCGTTTTGATGTCGCGTTTAATTTGCGCCATAACGGCCGCGCGATTTATTCGTGGCGCGCCGGTGATTCGCAGCTTGAGCAAGAGCGTCGCGTGGCACAAGTGTGTGGTCCTGCATTTATGGAAAATGCAGTGCATATTGAAATGGAGCGTAGTGGTTTACGTCTGTGGGGGTGGGTGGCGCAGCCGACGTTTTCACGCAGCCAGGCCGACTTGCAGCACTTTTATGTGAATGGTCGCGCGATTCGCGACAAGCTCGTCAGCCACGCCGTGCGCCAAGCTTATCAGGATGTTTTGTATCACGGCCGTCATCCGGCGTTTGTGTTGTATCTGGAATTGGATCCATCAACCGTTGATGTGAATGTGCATCCCACCAAACACGAAGTGCGTTTCCGCGATAATCGCAGTGTGCACGATTTTATTTATTCGAGTTTGCATCACGCCTTAGCAAGAGTTCGTCCGGAAGATACCTTGGCAAAACGCGAACTGGGCGAGGGCGCCGATGAAGCTGCTGGTGTAAATCCGTTCGCGCTTTCATCTGCCAAACCGATTCAAGGTATTGCCGCCGGCGAATTTAAAGGGCAGGAGAGTATAGGCTTTCGCGCAGCTGCCAACGTGAATTATTCATCCGGCTATCAATCCAATTATCAGCCAGCCGCAATTAGTCCCGGTGCTGTGCGCGAACAAATGGCGAGCTATGGCGAATTGCATCGCCCTGCGAATCCTACAGCAACTTATGCGATGCCTGATTCCGGCAGCGAGGATATTCCACCGCTGGGCTATGCCATCGCGCAACTCAAAGGAATTTATATTCTTGCGGAAAATGCACAGGGTTTAATTGTGGTGGATATGCATGCGGCGCACGAGCGCATCACCTATGAGCGTATGAAAGAATCCTTCGCCTGCGGGGGTATCCAAACCCAGCCACTGTTAGTGCCCGAGAGTATTGCTGTAAGCCAAAAAGAAGCTGACTGCGCTGAAAATTTTTACGATATTTTTAAATCGCTCGGTTTTGAATTGCAGCGCGCTGGGCCAGAGACATTATTGATCCGCCAATTGCCGGTAATTTTAAATCGCGCCAAAGTCGAACAATTGGTGCGCGATGTATTGTCGGATTTAATCGAGCATGGCAGCAGTGAGCGTATCCAGCATCACATTAACGAAATTCTCGGCACCATGGCCTGCCACGGTTCAGTGCGCGCCAATCGCAAACTGACAATTCCCGAAATGAATGCACTATTGCGTGATATGGAAGCGACCGAGCGCAGCGGCCAATGCAATCACGGCCGCCCAACTTGGTTGCTGCAATCGCTTGATGAACTCGACAAAATGTTTATGCGCGGACAATAGTGAACATGAACAGCTCTGCGCAAAAATTACCCGTGATTTTTTTGATGGGGCCAACTGCCTCAGGCAAAACCGATCTTGCGATCGCCTTGCGCCAACATTTGCCGGTTGAACTAATCAGTGTGGATTCTGCGTTGGTCTATCGCGGTATGGATATCGGCTCAGCCAAGCCCTCGGCACAAGAGCAGGCCTTGGCGCCGCACCGCCTGATTGATATTCGCGATCCTGCGAAGCCTTATTCTGTGGCCGATTTTTTGGTGGACGCTGAGCGCGAAATTGCGGCAATTCACGCGCAGGGGAGAATTCCTCTGCTGGTCGGCGGCACTATGCTGTACTTTCGCGCGCTGCTGGATGGCTTGGCTGAAATGCCTGCGGCAGATGCAGAGGTACGCGCGCAGATTGAGCGCGAGGCGGAGGAGTTTGGCTGGCCGCATATCCATGCGCAGCTCGCGTTGGTTGATCCGGAAACCGCTGCGGAAATTCATCCCAACCACTCACAGCGAGTCAGTCGCGCGGTGGAAGTGTATCGCGTGAGCGGTAAAACCATGGCGCAGTTGCGCGAGGTTCAACGTCAACCTTCAGCGCAACAATCGTTTTGCGAGCGTTACAATGTTTGCCAAATTGCCATAGCGCCGCGTGATCGCGTCATCTTGCATCAGCGTATAGCTAACCGGTTCGAGAAAATGCTCGCCAGTGGTTTGGTTGATGAAGTGAAGTTCTTGCATCAGCGCGGGGATTTACATCCGGATTTGCCTGCGATACGTGCGGTGGGGTATCGCCAAGTGTGGGATTATCTCGATGGGCGCTTGAATTACAGCGAGATGATAGAGCGCGGAATTATTGCAACGCGGCAATTAGCCAAGCGCCAATCCACCTGGCTGCGCGGTTGGTCGACAACACCAAATAGTGAACTACACTGGGTATACACTGAGACTGAGCAGGGAATTTCACTTACAAAGGAAGAAATTGTGCGTTGCGCCTTGAATTTTATAGGGTCCGCAGCCATATAATGCCTACGTGAGAACCCTAGTCAGATTTTCATGCTTTCTTCCACCCTCTCCTTACTGGATGTACTAGGTGTCTCGGGTGGGTAATTACTATAATTTTATTGTCCCTAGGAGATAAACATGTCAAAAGGGCATAGCTTACAAGACCCTTACCTGAACGTTCTGCGTAAAGAGCGTGTACCTGTATCCATTTACTTGGTAAATGGAATTAAATTACAAGGTCAGGTTGAGTCATTTGATCAGTTTGTCGTGCTGTTGAAAAACACCGTAAGCCAAATGGTTTACAAGCATGCAATCTCCACTGTAGTACCATCACGCGCAGTACGTGTACCTCTGTTGAACGAAGCAGGTGGTATCGAAGGCGAAGAAGACGAGCAAGCCGAGTAATTTATCAAATCATTGATACAACCTCGAGGTCGCTAATTGTTTTTTGATCGCCCTGAATCGGGTGAACTGGCTGTGCTGGTTCACCTGAATTTATCTCACGGCCAAGATGCCGAAGATCCCCGCGAATTTGAAGAGCTGGTATTGTCCGCAGGTGGTGATCCTGTTGCCTTTCTTACCAGTGGTTCACGCATTATTCCCACCGCTAAATTTCTGATCAGTACGGGCAAGCTCCAGGAGTTGGCCGATTTGGTTGCTGAGCACAAAGCCGAGCTGGTGATTTTTAATCACACTCTCACTCCCAGTCAGGAGCGCAATCTGGAAAAAGTACTCCAGTGCCGTGTGCTTGATCGCACCGGTTTGATTCTGGATATTTTCGCCCAGCGCGCGCGTACCTTTGAGGGTAAATTGCAAGTGGAATTGGCGCAGTTGCGTCATACGGCCACACGCTTGATTCGCGGCTGGACCCATCTTGAGCGCCAAAAAGGTGGTATAGGTTTACGTGGCCCCGGCGAAACCCAGCTTGAGACAGATCGCCGATTGTTGCGTAACCGTATCAGTATGATCGAGCAGCGCTTGGAAAAAGTGCGTTCGCAGCGCGAACAGGGGCGCCGCTCCCGCCAGCGCGCTGCAATTCCTACTGTATCTTTGGTGGGTTATACCAACGCCGGTAAATCTACCCTGTTTAACCGCATAACCGGTTCAGATGTGTATGCGGTGGATAAATTGTTTGCCACGCTCGACCCCACTATGCGTCGCATTGAGTTGTCCGATATAGGTGCCGTCGTTATGGCGGATACCGTAGGCTTTATCAGCCACCTTCCCCATAAATTGGTTGAAGCCTTTCGTGCGACATTGGAAGAAGCGAGTAACTCAACTTTGCTCTTGCATGTGATAGATTCCGCAGCGGAAGAGCGGATGCGCAATACCGAACAAGTTGAGTTGGTGTTGGAAGAGATAGGTGCGGCTGATTTGCCGCAGTTGCGGGTCTACAACAAAATCGATTTGCTTGCCGATGCGGAGCCGCAAATTGATCGCGACGAGACAGGTAAACCCATAGCCGTGTGGCTCTCTGCGCAAACTGGTCCTGGTTGTGAGTTGTTGGCTGAAGCCGTCTCTGAATTGTTAGGCAAAGAAGTTGTTAATGGATGTTTGGTGTTAACTCCCACTCAAGGGCGTTTGCGCGCTATGCTCTACGCCCAGCAGGCAGTTGTGGAAGAAAATTATCGCGAAGATGGCGCCAGCCTCTTGCGAATACGCCTGCCCAAAAGTGATTTATTGCGAATTCTCAGTGCCGCTTCTCTGGCTTTTGAGGATTTGACTTGGGATGATCAGGCTTTACCTGTGCCCGATGATTTATCGGGGGAGTTGTAAACGCACGAATCATCCCCAATACAGCTTTACTTTCTACGTGGAGAAAAACTATGGCCTGGAATGAACCGGGAAAAGATAAAGACCCTTGGGGTGGACGCGATAGCGGCAAAAATAATGATGGCCCGCCAGATCTCGATGAAGCCTTTAAAAAGCTGCAAGACAAACTAAACGGTATTTTTGGTGGCGGATCAGGTGGCGGTAAATCATCTGGTGGCGCCAATTTTGGCCCTCTGTTTGCTGTAGCTGCCATCATCGCTGCCGTGTTTTATGTTGGCGCCGGTGTTTATCAGGTGGATGCCAAAGAGCGTGCTGTGGTGCTGAAATTTGGTGCTTTCTCCGAAATCAAAACAGAAGGTTTGAATTGGAATGCGCCTTTGATTACCGAGGTGTATATCGTCAACGTGACTGGCGAGCGGCAGTATCCTTCGCGCGGTTTGATGCTGACCGAAGATGAGAGCATCGTTGAATTGCCAATCACTGTGCAGTTCAACGTCTCTGATGTGCGCGCCTATGTGCTCAACGTAAAAGACCCTGAAGTGAGTCTGCGCCATGCAACTGATTCGGCTGTGCGCCATGTAATTGGTTCTACCGAATTGAATCAGGTTTTGTCCGAAGGTCGTCAGGCGATTGCAGCAGAAGTGAAACAGCGTTTGCAGACTTACATGGATTCTTACGGTGCAGGTATTCAGGTAAATACTGTGAATATCCAGGATGCTCGTCCTCCCGAGGAGGTTCGCTCCGCATTTGATGATGTGATCAAAGCGAAAGAAGATGAGGCTCGCTTGAAAAACCAGGCGCAGGCCTATGCCAACGGCATCATCCCGGAAGCGCGCGGCCGCGCCCAGCGTATGATCGAAGAGGCTGAAGCCTACAAAGCAGAAGTTATTGCTCGCGCGGAAGGTGAGACAGATCGTTTTGAAAACTTGCTGACTGAATATAAGCGCGCACCTGAAGTAACCCGTCAACGTCTCTATCTCGAAACCATGGAGAGCGTGATGAAAAACTCCTCCAAAGTGATGGTGGATGTCGAAGGTGGCAACAATATGTTGTATCTACCGCTTGATCGCATGGGGTCGCGTACGCCAGTGGCTGAGCCACAAGTGCAAGCAGATAGTTTCAACAGTCGGGCTGCCCAGACGCTTGAGTCACCCAAGCCCCTTGTTCGTCGGGAGGTTCGCTAATGTCTACTAAAGGTTTTGTTTCAATCATTGCATTGATTGTTGGATTGTTGCTCGCATTCAATTCTATTTATGTCGTTACTGAGTACCAGCGCGCCATTATGTTGGAGTTCGGACGTATGGTTCAGGCTGACATCAAGCCCGGTTTACATTTTAAAAAGCCATGGGCCAAAGTGAGTAAATTCGATGGTCGTTTGCTGACGGCCGATATGACCCCCGAAAGTTTCTTTACCGTGGAACAGAAGCGTCTTGTGGTTGACTCTTACATCAAATGGCAAATTAAAGATGTGGAAACCTACTACAAAGCCACCGGAGGAGATGAGGCTACTGCAGAGAGCCGCCTTGCCCAACGTGTAGCGGACGGTTTGCGTAACCAGTTTGGTCGCCGCACCCTGCACGATGTGGTTTCCGGGAAGCGTGATGAGTTGATGAGTGAGATCACTGCCAGCATCAATGTTGATGCAATGAAATTGCTCGGTATTGAAGTCAAGGATATTCGTGTAAAACGCATCGATTTCCCGCCCGAAGCTAGTCAATCTGTGTTCGCCCGTATGGCCGCTGACCGCGAAAAAGAAGCGCGTGAATATCGCTCGCAAGGTAAGGAGCAGGCTGAAGTGATTGGTGCAGATGCCGATAAACAGCGCGCTGTACTGGAAGCTAATGCCTATCGCGACGCAGAGCGCATTCGCGGTGATGGCGATGCCAAAGCAGCTGCAATCTTCGCTGAGGCTTACAGTAAAGATCCTGAGTTCTACAGCTTTGTACGCAGCCTAAATGCTTATCGGCTCAGCTTTAGCGGTAAGGATGATTTGATGGTGGTTGATCCACAGAGTGATTTCTTCCGGTACCTGAAAGATCCAAAGGGTAAAAACTAAGCTCTGATCCGTTAGCAAGTCGCCCGCGGTGCGGGCGATTTTTTCGTACGGCTGATCTTATTGCGATTAGCCTACAAATCCTCCGGCAAACAGTGTTAAAATGCCGTAACCGAGCCAGCCGCTCGGTTTTTTTATGCGTGCTTGCCAGATGCTTTACCTCTAAAGTGCGCATTTAACCCTGCATTTAACCTAGAGTCGCTTATGACCTACGCTGATCGTTGGCTATTACCGGACGGAGTGGAGGAAATTCTCCCCGCCGAGGCCAAAGCCATAGATAGTTTGCGTCGCCGCTTGCTGGATCTGTACAGCACTTGGGGCTACGACATGGTGATCCCGCCACTGTTGGAATACACCGATTCACTGCTGATTGGTTTGGGGCGCGATGTTGATCTGCTCACCTTTAAAGTCACCGACCAGTTAAGTGGCCGCACCTTGGGTATTCGCGCCGATATCACCCCGCAAACCGCGCGTATGGATGCCCATAGTTTTAACCGCACCGGCGCCAATCGCCTGTGTTATGCCGGTCATGTGGTTCATACCCGGCCCAAAAATCCGCTTGCAACCCGCACCCCTATCCAAGCTGGGCTTGAGTTTTACGGTGAGCCGGGTGTTGCGGCTGATATCGAAGTTGTTTCACTTCTGTTGGAGTCATTGCAAGTGGCGGGGCTCCCGCGCTTACATATTGATTTAGGCCATGTCGGTATTTATCGCGCGATCGCTGCGGATGCCAGTTTGACCAAGGGACAAGAAGATACTTTTTTTGAGTTGTTGCAGCGCAAGGCAAGCACTGAAATTCGCGCGTGGGTCGATGCCAATATTGCCGATCCGGCAAAAGCACAGTTGTTTTTAAGCTTGCCAAGGTTAGCGGGCAATAAATCCGTTTTGCAGAAAGCGCGTGACTTGTTCAGTGGAGTGAAAGCGGCGCAAGCTGCAGTTGATCAACTGGATGAAGTTGCGCGGGTTATCGAACAGCGCTATCCCGCCGCTGAGCTGTATTTTGATCTGGGCGAGTTGCGCGGTTATCACTACTTAACCGGTCTGGTATTTGCGGCCTTTGCGCCAGGTTATGGCAATCCTATTGCCAGCGGCGGCCGTTATGATCATATCGGTGAAGTGTTTGGTCGCGCGCGTCCGGCAACCGGTTTTGCGGTCGATATTACCGCTATTAGCAAACTGGGTTTGCTCAACAAGGGTGGGGTGCCCGCCATTGCGGTTATTGAAACCGGTAATACGCAGCAGTGGGAGATGATGCAAAACCTACGCAGTCAAGGGCAGCGCATTATCGCAGTTAGCGAAGGCGCCAACCTGGCAGAGCTGGGCTGCGATCGCCAATTATTGTTACAGGATGGTCGCTACAAGGTCGTAGCGCTTTAATCAGTTAGTTTTCTTTTTATCCAGCACAGAGAGTTAAACCAGTCATGGGCAAGAACGTCGTGGTATTGGGCACCCAATGGGGTGACGAAGGTAAAGGCAAGATCGTGGATTTGTTGACCGATCAGGTCTCCCTGGTGACGCGTTTTCAAGGTGGCCACAATGCGGGGCACACTCTGGTGATCGACGGCAAAAAGACCGTTCTTCACTTGATCCCTTCAGGCATCTTGCGCGAAGGAGTCACCTGTCTGATTGGCAATGGCGTTGTGCTATCGCCTGAGGCTTTGCTCAAAGAAATCAAAGGCTTGGAAGATACTGGTGTTTCGGTACGCAAAAATTTGCGTTTGTCTCCCGCTTGCCCACTGATTCTTCCCTATCACGTTGCGTTGGATCAGGCGCGTGAGCTGGCGCGCGGAGATGCAAAAATTGGCACTACAGGTCGCGGCATTGGTCCAGCCTATGAAGATAAGGTTGCGCGTCGTGGCCTGCGCTTGGGAGATCTGGTCGATCTGCAAAGTTTCGCTGTTAAGCTCAAAGAAATCCTCAGCTACCACAACTTTGTATTGACCAACTACTTCAAGGTCGAAGCCGTTGATTTCGACAAGGTACTGGCAGACTGCAAACTCTGGGCGGAGCAGTTGTTGCCGATGATGGCTGATGTGACCGAGTTACTTCACACTGCTCGCGAGCAGGGTGAAAGCATCCTGTTTGAAGGTGCGCAGGGTTCGCTGTTGGACATCGATCATGGTACCTATCCCTTTGTAACCTCATCTAATACCACCGCTGGTGGCACTGCTACCGGTTCCGGTTTTGGCCCCCTCTATCTTGATTACGTGCTGGGAATCACCAAAGCCTACACCACCCGCGTTGGTTCAGGCCCCTTCCCGACTGAATTGAGTTGTGAGATTGGTGAATATCTGGGCAAAAAAGGCCACGAATTTGGCGCAACCACTGGTCGCAAACGCCGCTGTGGCTGGTTTGATGCTGTAGCTGTGCGCCACGCCAACCGCATCAACAGTGTTACTGGTATTTGCCTCACCAAGCTTGATGTGCTTGATGGACTTGAAACCGTAAAAATCTGCATTGGTTATCAGGATGCTAAAGGCAATTCTATCATTGGCATGCCCTATGACGCCGATGGTTGGGCTGGCATTAAACCAATCTATGAAGAAATGCCAGGTTGGAGCGAATCTACTGTGGGTGCTCAAACTCTGGAAGAGCTTCCAGCCAATGCTCGTGCCTACATTAATCGCCTTGAGGTGTTGATCAAGGCGCCAATCGATATCATCTCTACTGGTCCTGACAGGATCGAAACTATCGTCTTGCGTCATCCATTCTTGGCATAAAATCCCGAATTTTTGTCGTCAAAAAGCCCGCTTTTCGAAGCGGGCTTTTTTTATTTGCGAAACTTCAAATCAAGGGTAATTGATAATCTCTGTTTCAATTGATAGCGCTGTCAATTCATCTTGCGATGGATCATTTATTATTCTGTTATGACTTATAGTCAGATTGACACATTAATCATCATAGGCGTAGGATATGAGTATCTTGCTTTCTTTTGCTTACAAGTATGCAAGATCAGCTCTAGCAGCAAAACCTTGATCTACACTTGAGGAGTTTTGATTTCTTCCTGAAATACAAAACAATATAAAAATCACCTAAAGATAAATTTAACAAAGGGGTTGGCTATGGTTTTCCATAAAAATCAAAAAACCGCACAACAGCAGGGCGTTAAGTTCAAAAAATCCATGTTGGCTATGTGCATCATGGCATTGAGTGCTCCTTCTTTTGCGCAAGATACAACAGAAGAAAAAGATGCCAGTGTTGAGGAAATTGTTGTAACTGGTGTGCGTGCTAACTTGCAAAACGCGCAGGATGTTAAAAGAAGCTCGGATACCTTCGTAGATGCTATTTCGGCAGAAGACATCGGCTCCTTACCAGATCGTAGCGTACTGGAGGCGATGCAACGTATTCCTGGTGTATCAATCGAACGTTTTGCTGCCGCAAACGACCCTGACCATTTCGGGGTTGAAGGTTCAGGTGCTGTAATTCGCGGTATGTCCGCTACTCGTTCAGAATTCAACGGTCGCGATTCGTTCACAGCCAACTCAGGGCGCGGTTTGAGCTTTCAAGACGTTCCACCAGAGTTGATGGCTGGCGTTCAGGTGTTTAAAAACCAATCAGCTGATATGGTAGAAGGTGGCATTGGCGGTACAGTGAACTTGATTACTCGCAAGCCTTTCGATTCGAATGATCGCGTTATGGCATTTAACGTTGACTATTCGTATGGTGATTTGGCCGAAGAGTGGACACCTACTTTTTCTGGTCTTTACAGCGATCGCTGGGAAACGGAGGCGGGAGAGTTTGGCTTTTTAATCAACGCATCAAAATCATCTTTGAAGGGTATTTCCCATGGTATTCAGTCGGATGCTTATGTTGAATATCGCGACGACTATAGCGACTTTCCTCGCGCTTTGTCTGCACCAGGTGCCGGGCATGCCGGGCCGAATGATATAGCTGGAGCGGAGCGTTTTGCGGAAGCTGGCCGCTCTGTTTGGATGCCTCAAGGCTCGAACGCTACCATGAAATTTGATGATCGTGATCGTCAAGGCTTGGCTACTGCCTTGCAGTGGGAAAACCCCGAAGATACCTTTCTGGCCACTGTGCAGTTTATGCGTTCAGATGCTGAGTTGGCTTGGACAGAAAATGCTATTAAATACCAGTCTGGTTACGAGCGTCGTCAAGCACTTCCTCTGCAAGGCACCGAGTACGAGTTTGACGATGACGGCTTATTTCAGGGTGGTGTTATCACTCAGGATGGGCGCTTCAGTGATGGCGGCTGGCGCTCTGCTGACCCAGATAATCCGGCTGCGCTGCGTTTGCCTCACGCCGCCAGCTGGGCTAACCCTGCTGTCGCACAGTTTGGTTCTCGCTTCCAGACTGATAACCGTTATAAGAGTACTCGCACGGTAATCGATGACTTTGCCACTAACTTCAAGTGGACTCCAAGCGACAATTTTGAATTGAGTTTAGATTTGCAGTACATCAAGGCCAATACCGAAGATGATGATGTGACTGTAATGATGGCAACTCACGCCATTCAGGATTTCGATGTGTCAGGCAGTACGCCTCGCCTCACACTGATCGAACCATGGCATGGTATTCGCGATAACAATATGGCCGTAGATAGCAATGCCTTGGTAGTGGAGGGTAGCGAGGGCACTGGCCCATTTGGCGCTGCGGGTGCGGGTGTGTTGGTTGGCGGTAAGGCGCTGCCAGGCTTTTCAAATGACCCTGCCGGCGATTCTAACTGGTTCCAAGATCCGACTTCATACTGGTGGCAGTCGGCGATGGACCATTACGAGCGCTCAGAAGGTGACTCTAAAGCGGCTCGCTTGGATGGAATTTACACCTTCGACGATGACGCTGGTTTTATAAAAGCAGTTAGATCAGGTATACGCCATGCAAATCGCGAGCAAACCGTTCGTTCAACAGCCTACAACTGGGGTCAATTAACTCCTATTTGGGCGCAGCCGTTTGATCAAATCGGCTGGGCGGATACTCCAATTGTCTCTGAGATAAGTGGTCAGTGGGAAGAGGTGGATTGGTCGGATTTCCATGGTGGTGGCGTTATTACTATCCCAGGAAATACGATGCTTCATCCTTCAGATGCGCTGGTTAAGTCCATCGTAAAAGAACAACGTGAGTTGCCGACGGGTGGTAGTGGCAATCTTTGGGAAAATGCTGCTGATCGTCCAGGCACTACCGGTTCTTATTTCCTGCCGTCAGAAGTCTTTATTACCGAAGAGACCAATCAGGCTGCCTACGTGCGCGTTGATTTTGGGTCGGAGGATTATTCCTATCGATTTGACGGAAACTTCGGCTTACGCTACGTAAACTTTGAGCGCGTTGCCACTGGTTCGGTACAGTACCCCGACGTTCTCCCTCGCGATCTTCCTCCTGCAGGTGCCCCAGACCCGCGCAACACTGCGGCGCACCTGGCCTACCTCGAGGGTAAAAGAAACGAGTTGTTAGCAGCGGCAGCAAGTAACCCTGCATACAATCCTCCGCCGTTAAGTGCTACGCCCACTGCTGAGGAGATTTCAGCTCGTCGTTCGTATGACAATGCATTCATCAAGACGGATTATGATGCTGCAACGAAGTACGCCGGTGACATTGGTAACTTCCTCTCGCCAACTGAACTTGGGTTTGGTAACAACGGTGCATCTATCGAGGACTCAGTCCATGACTATGATGCATGGTTGCCGAGCTTTAATTTGAAAGTGGAGTTAACTGATGACCTGTTGGTACGTTTTGGTGCTTCAAAGGCAATCGCAATGCCTGACATGGACTTGGTGCGCAATACTACCAGTCTGCGAGCGTTTGAAACTACTCGAGCTGTGTTGACTGATACGTCGGTAACTCCACCTTCAACGACGCTTGTTGGCGGAGCTATTAACACTTGGGCGGGCAGTTCTGGTAACCCTTATTTGAATCCAATGGAGTCTAAGCAGTACGATGCCTCTCTGGAGTGGTATTTTGCCAATGTAGGGTCTTTGACATTATCGTTGTTCAAGAAAGATCTGACCAACTTCTTTGTGAACGGTGCATTTGATCGTGTCTACACCAACCCAACATCTGGCGTGACGCAGACTGCGACAGTCGAGGGTACCATCAATAACGGTGAGGGCGAGTTGGAAGGGTTTGAGCTTGCGTATCAGCAATTCTACGACATGTTGCCAGCTCCTTTTGATGGTCTTGGTTTGCAAGTGACCTACAGCTATATTGATTCCAAAGCTATTCCCAATTCAGGAAGCCTTGATCCAGATAATGGTGGTGATATAGATACAGGTGCGCGAGTAGATCTTTCTGGCCTGCCATTACAGGGGCAATCGAAAGACACGTTCAATATCGTGGGTATGTACGATAAGGATGCTATTTCATTGCGTTTGGCCTATAACTGGCGTTCACGCTACTTGTTGACTACCCGTGACGTAATCAGTCGTTATCCTCTGTGGAATGATGATTCTGGCTTCCTTGACGGTTCAGCGTTCTACAAGCTTAACGATAATTTGACAGTAGGTTTGCAGTTTACCAACCTGTTGAATACCCAAACTGAAACTATCATGATTCTCGATGGCAAAGGTTTGGAGGCTGGTCGCTCATGGTTTGTCAATGACAGACGTGTAGCGCTGTTGTTGAAGGGTACGTTCTAAGTTTTAATACGCTAGGAGAAGCGCGCAACGGAAGTTGTGCGCTTTTTTTTATTCCAAATCTTTGCATTTGTATCCCCCGATGATCCGATTTGACAGTTCCAGTCTATTATTCTGGAATAGTGCTTTGGGTTAGAGAGTTCTTCCATGTTTAATGAACTAAAAAAAATAATAATTTTGGGTGGTGGTACAGCTGGCTGGATGACAGCGGCAGCTTGTGCAAAATTTCTGCCTGAGAACTATCAAGTTGTCTTGGTCGAATCCGAGCAAATTGGTACCGTTGGTGTTGGCGAAGCGACTATTCCCCATATTCGTTATTTCAATAATATGTTGGGTATTGAAGAGCGGGCGTTTCTTTCAGCGGTTAAGGCTACATATAAGCTAGGAATTCAATTTATCGATTGGGGTTCATTAGGGGCTGCTTATATCCACCCATTTGGTTCGCACGGTTACCCTGTAGGGAGTATTGATTTTCATCACTACTGGTTGTCCGCTATGGCTTCAGGTGTGGCACCGGCATTTGATCAGTTTTCCCTTGCCGTGGTGATGGCAGAAAAAAAACGTTTTGCTTTTCCTGAAACCAACGCAATTAATGGCAAGAATGCATTCAGTTACGCGTATCACATAGACGCCGGACGTTATGCAAAGTTTCTGCGAAAATATGCAGAGGAGCGTAACGTCGTTCGTATTGAGGGGCGCTTGTCTCACGTAATGACCGATGCCACTAGCGGTGCCATTTCAAGTTTGCAAATGGATTCCGGCGCAACTGTAGAAGGGGATTTTTTTATTGATTGCTCGGGGTTTCGCGCAATCTTATTGGCCGAAAAACTATCAGTACCTTTTGATGACTGGTCAAACTGGCTGCTTTGCGATAGAGCTGTCGCCGTTCCTTGTGAGCGTGTAGAACCGCCAAAACCTTATACCGTTGCCCATGCCAAGCCTTGGGGGTGGCAATGGAGAATCCCGCTTCAGCATCGCACGGGTAACGGAATGGTGTATTCCAGTTCGGCGATCACTGATGAAGATGCCTTGCAAAACTTATTGACTAATCTTGATGGTTACCCGCTGGCGGATCCAAATTTCTTGAAGTTTACTGCTGGAAGACGAAAAAAAAATTGGGAAAAAAATTGCATTGCAATCGGCTTGTCTAGTGGGTTTCTTGAACCACTGGAATCAACCAGTATCTATCTCATTCAGCAGGGGATTCTAAAGTTTCTCGAGTATTTTCCGGGGACGGGTGATCTGTCTACATTGCGTGATGCTTATAATAATGAAATGGAAACCGAGTATGTCCGGATTCGCGATTTTTTAATTCTGCATTATAAAATAACCAAGCGTAATGACTCAGAGTTCTGGCGTTACTGCCAGAATATGGCACTGCCTGAGTCACTTGAACGTAGTATTGAATTGTTCCGAGCTACCGGGCATGTAGAACGTTATCAAAATGGTCTTTTTATGTCGCCGAGTTGGCTTGCTGTATATCTTGGGCAGGGAGTTGGTAAAGTCAATTTCGATACTCGTGTTCTTAATTATCCCGACGCCTTTGTGCTCGGTGAAATGCAAAAGATGCGGGAAAAGCTGGAATTGCAGGTGCAGGCGATGCCTATGACAAATGATGTTTTGGAAGCAGAGCTAAGCGCGACTGGTATTAACCAGCAGCCCGTTGCTGCAAGTCTTTACGGTGTGGTATGAGGGGACTTGAGTCGGTATTGGTGTTAGGCAATTCGTGGCATTCATTGCTCGTAGCCTGCTCGTTAAAAAAGAAAATCGCTAACCTGAAAGTAACCCTGAGTTACAACGAGCTGAAGACCAATGGTGCGGTCAGTGTCAGGAGAGAGCTTTCAAGTTTGTTATCTGTGCTGGAGCTCACTCAGGAATCATTGCTGAGACTATGTGACGGTACTTATTTTTTAGCTCATCATATTGTCGATGAGTCATATGGACGAGAATTCTATTGGTCGGTTGATGATTACGGTATATCAGATGAGGTTCAGGATTTTCATCAGCTTTTTGAGCGTTTTCTGTGGCCGGAAGCCAGATATGATGATTTTTGTGTAACTGCCCAATTATCAAAATATGGGAAAGTAATTGATTTGCAGCGGCATGTATCGGCGGCTGGTGCGCAAAAAAAAGAGCAGAATTACTCCGGGTTACACTTAAATATAATTCCGTTTACCCGACTACTGCTTCGCTATGCGACATACCTCGGCATCACAGTTGTAAATGAAGTTACCGCGCCTTGCAAAGAAAAAAATGAGGCAGTGAAAGGGGAGGCTTTGGATTCAGCTGGTGCGCGTCACACTGCTGATTTCGTTATAGATGCATCCTATATTCAGGAGGGTATTTCCAGCGAGCCCAATCAAGATGTTCATGACTGGACTCATTATTTTGGAAATCAGTACGCTACTCGTCTGTTTGTTGCTAACGATTTTAATCCGAATCCAACTTCAAGTCTTGTGTTTAGTTCTGATAGTCTTGTCAACGCAATACCGTTGCGCACGGGGGTTGCTTACGAATACCTTGGCAATAAAATCGTGCTTGACAAATTTTTAACTCAGTCACCGCATTCAGCGGCGAAAAAAACGCTGCGGCAAAATACATACGGTTGCCTCTGTCGGCCCTGGCAGGGCCGCAAATTGGCTCTTGGCCTTGCTGCCGCTCGTCCTGGCAACTTGTTAGTATCTGAGTTGGATTTGCTTATGCAAGAGCTGGCGCTATTGATTGGACTCTGGCCTTCTGTTCCATTCCAACCGAGCCTTGCGCAAGAGTACAACCGCCTTGCAACTACCTTATATTGTTCGGTTAGGGATATGCATTTGCTAGGCTATTGGTTGATTCAAGGTGGCGAACTGTCCGATCTACAATCTCTTCCGACCGAACTACGCAAGGAGGTAGAAGTATTTATAGCATCCTCGCGACTACCTCACCGTGATGAGCGATACCCAGCTGCGGCAGAATGGATTTCATTACTCATGGGGCTAAAAAAATGGCCAATCCACTTTCCGCCGTTAAGGCTTGAACGAGCTGACAATGAGTTCCCGGATTTTTTCCAAAGCATTCTCAATAAGGTTCGGGAGATTGTAGCCAATGCTCCCCAACAGGTAGCGCATATCAATGACCTGTTGCGCAGTCAAAATAATCATGCGGAGCGCTAATATGGCCACCAATAATGCTCGGATGGTGATCTTGGGTGGCGGTACAGCAGGGTGGATGACCGCGGCTGCACTCGCGAAAAAATTTTCGGGTATGCCCTTATCTTTAAGGCTAATCGAAAGCGAAGAGCTCGGGACTGTAGGAGTTGGAGAATCCACCATTCCTCACATCCGTCACTTTAACCAGTTTTTGGGTATTGATGAGGCAGATTTCGTTCGTGCAACTAAAGCAACATTCAAATTGGGTATCCAATTTCGTAATTGGGGTGAGCTTGGTGAGGAATATATTCATCCCTTTGGCTCAGTAGGATTCGATATAAATGGTGTTGAATTCCAACATTTCTGGGTGAGTGCTTATCAATCGGGCAATGCGGCTTCGTTCGACGATTATTCCGTAGCCGCTGCTGCAATTAAAAAAAATCGTTTTGCCTATCCACAATCCGATGATACAGGTTGGCGAGGCAGCTACAACTACGCGTTTCATTTTGATGCAGCACTTTACGCAAGTTATTTACGACGTTACGCCGAAGATCGTTCGGTAGTGCGTCTGGAAGGAAAAGTTAAACACACTGAGTGTGATCCAGTAACAGGGAATATTTGTTCACTGCATTTGGAGTCAGGCGAGGTTGTTGAGGCCGATTTTTTTGTTGATTGCACAGGCTTTCGTGCGCTGTTAATCAACGGTTCTTTGGGGGCCGAATTTGAATCATGGGCACATTGGCTGCCGTGCGATCGCGCTCTCGCAATGCCCTCCACCAAAGTGGTTGGACTAAGCCCTTATACCCGAGCAACCGCCCATTCTGCAGGCTGGTGTTGGCAAATACCTTTACAGCATCGTGTTGGTAATGGTTGTGTGTATGCGAGCGAATTTATGCAGGATGATCTGGCATACCAACACTTGTTATCCCAGCTCGAAGGGGCTGCTTTGCTTGAGGAACCGCGCAAGTTTCGTTTTGTGGCGGGTATGCGTCAGCAGCAGTGGCGAAAAAATTGTGTTGCGATTGGTCTCTCTGGAGGATTTTTGGAGCCTTTGGAGTCGACCAGTATTTATCTTATCCAAGTCGGTATAAAAGCGTTGCTCGATTTATTTTCTCCTCGAGCCGATCAGCAATTGTTGCAGCACGAATTCAATGCGCGAGTCACCGCAGAATATGTGCGTATTCGCGATTTTATAATCATGCATTATGCCGAAACTCGACGTGACGACTCCGCTTTTTGGCGCTATTGCCAAACGATGAGCCTGCCAGATTCTCTTGTGCAGCGACAAAATATATTTCAGCAGGTTGGTCATGTGGATCATCTGCAATATGGTGTTTATGCAGCAGTTTGTATCGGCCAGGGTGTTATTCCTCAGCATTTTGACCCGCGGGTAGGTGGATATTCGGAGGCTACAGTTGCGGGGTATTTGGCGAGGATGCGCAACGAAATAGCTCAATTAGTTGATGAGATGCCGAGCGCCGAGTTATTTATAAATCATCTGCTGAACAACGAGGAGCATAGTTGATGGCAGAAAAAATATATGACGTTGCGATAGTGGGTAGCCCCAGTGATTGTTGGACACTGGCGCTCTTGCTGGCGAAACAGCTAAATATGCTCAACCCGAGAATAGTTGTTATCAGCTTTGCGGAAGGTGTAAATGAGGCGGTAATCGTTTCAGCTTCGCCGTCTATTCGGCGATTTCATCAGTTGTTAGGTATCAGTGCAAAAGAATTAGTGCGCCGATCAATTGCCCGTCCGTTGTTGGGTATTGATATTTCAGCTGAAGAACCTGCCCGCTATTTTTTTCACTCATATGGATCTAGCCTGGCTGGATCTGCGGAAGTGGATTGGTCAATTATGGCTTCACTACTTGCCTATGGTGACTTCCACCAGGCCGAGCTTTCGCTGGCCGCAACTATGGCGCGCGCTGGCAAATTTATCGATCCAGAGCGGGTGCCTCATGATATTTATCAATCGCTCGGTGTGGGTTTGCAATTACACTTGGCAAGTTATGTTGACCTGTTGCGAGAGCGGGCTTTGGCTCTGGGAGTGACCGAGTGCAGGGCGCAAACGGTAACTCCCGCAGGTGACAGCTCTGCAACTTATATCGATTTTCTGCGACTGGACCAGCAGCGAGATGTTGCTGCGAAACTTTTTATTGATCTCTCATCTGCAGGTTTATCAAGGGATGATAGTGAATCGTTGACGTCGGTAAATATTACTTGCAGGCAATATAACGGCATTGAAAATGGTGGTGGAGCTTTGGCTCACATGCGGGTGCGCGGCCGACGTTTTTTTTCGCGTACGCATATTGAATCAACATTTTGCATGCGCCTTTACGCATTTCAGCAAGAGGGCACCCAGACTCAGAATAACGATAACAATTTTGCAATTAATAATGTGCGGGAACTTTGTCTGGATTTATCCGGAGTAAAAACTGAACAGAAGAGTAAATTTGATTTTAATGATACTGCTCGTTGGCAGGGGAATTATGTTCGCATACCTCCTGCTGTCAACGTGCCATGGGATATGATTTCTGGGTACGGAGAAGCCGCTCGTCAAAGCATGATGCATTTACTCGATTGCTATGCATGCTCGGCAGCGATGTCAGGTGCAAGTGAAGAGTTTAATCGGTTATCGTTGATCACGACGAGGGAACATCAACAATTGATTGTTATTTTCTTGTTGCTGACTGCGGCTTTAACGAGTTCGCAGGTAGAAGCGTTAGTTGAACCAGCAATTTATGAAGATGCGGTGCATAGCATAAATTTGTTCAAGTCCGGTGCTGTTATTTCGAACTATTTGTCCCCCTTACTGACTCGCGATCAATGGATTAATTTATTTATTGGATTTGGGGTTGCTCCGATGACTGGAGGATTGTGTTTCGATTCAATCCCTTTGGAAAAAATTGCATCGCTGGCGGCTCAGCGTCAAACTCAAGTGAAGAGTGCCAGCGATCGATCACCGTCGTTGGATGAATACATTAATTATTTTTTAAGAAATTAGTCTTTTTCTTCAGAGTTACGTTTGTAACGCAATTAGGTGGGTTTTATGCAAGATAATAATATTAGACGCATAGCTATTGTTGGTGGTGGAACCTCGGGTTGGATGACTGCCGCCGCCCTAGCTAAATTGATTAAGCCTGGCTATTGTCAGATAAGACTTATCGAGTCTGAAGAGATAGGGACAGTGGGTGTGGGTGAGGCAACAATTCCGCAGATACAATTGTTTAATAAGCTATTGGATTTGGATGAAAATGAATTTGTCCGCAAAACTCAAGGTACATTTAAGTTGGGCATTCAATTTGTAAACTGGGGGCGCAAAGGAGATAGATATATTCATGCCTTTGGTGATTTGGGTAAGGATATGGAGTCAATTCAATTCTATCACTACTGGCTGAAAATGGCGCAGGAGGGAAATGCACAGGAACTTGGGAGTTACACCATCAGTGGTGCTGCAAGTGAGCAGGGTAAATTCATGCGACCATTTGATGCAGGCAATTCGCCCTTATCCAACATTGCTTATGCATTCCATTTTGACGCAGGTTTGTATGCACGCTTTCTGCGTGAGTACTCTGAGCAGCGCGGTGTAATTCGCTCTGAAGGTAAGGTCGTCGATGTCATTCTAAACTCGGACACCGGTTCTATAAAATCCCTACAGTTGGAGTCTGGCGAAAACTATGAAGCAGATTTTTATATTGATTGCTCGGGCTTTCGTGGACTATTGATTGAGCAGGCTTTAAAAACTGGCTATGAGGACTGGAGTCATTGGTTGCCTTGTAATCGCGCATGGGCGGTCCCCTGTGAGAGTGCCGGAGACCCCCTTCCATACACCCGCTCAACTGCGCATGCCGCCGGCTGGCAGTGGCGTATTCCGTTGCAGCACCGCATTGGTAATGGACATGTATTTTCAAATAATTTTATGAGTGAAGATGAAGCTAGATCAGTATTGCTGAACAACCTGGATGGCAAACCTTTGGCAGAGCCCAGGCTATTGAAATTTTTAACGGGTAAACGCAAAAAATTCTGGAATAAAAATTGTCTAGCTATCGGTTTGGCGAGCGGATTTATGGAGCCATTGGAATCTACTAGTATCCATTTAGTTCAGTCGGCTATCGCGCGCTTTATGAGCTTTTTTCCGAATAGAAATTTTGATCAAGAGGATATCGACGAATTCAATCGTCAGGCTGATTTCGAATTTGAAAAAATTCGCGATTTCCTGATACTTCATTATCATGCGACCGAACGCAATGACTCAGATTTTTGGAATTATTGCCGGACAATGGATGTGCCCGAATCACTTACTCAGAAGATTGAGCAATTTAAAAAAAATGGACGCATTTATCGCAACAATAATGAAATGTTTAATGATCTTAGTTGGTTTGAGGTGATGCATGGACAAGGTATTCGTCCTCGTTCGTATCACCCGTTAGTGGATAGAATGACAACAGAAGAGATTTCCCAGCGGCTCGCAAGTGTCAAGCGAGTCATCGATAAATCGGTAGATTACATGCCGACCCATGCACAATACATTGCGGAGAACTGTAAAGCAGAAAAATAGATTGAGTGATCGGGCATGAGTGTATGCACTAATTTAAATTTAAGCTGATAGTCATAAGTATCTAGCAGTTTAAGACTTAGCTAGATTTTAGTTTTCTTGCAGCACTTGCTAAGTATAATTATTTATCCAATATCAATAACGTTTAAAAAACCCGACGTGAAGTCGGGTTTTTTATTTCGGCTCAAATTAACTAAGCCTTCAATCGACGCGCCGCAAACAAGCCCGCCAAGCCCATCAACATCAATACAAAAGTTGATGATTCTGGGACACTTGCCTTGATGCCGATTACCAAGTCGTCGTGGTTGTCGTCATCTTTGTAGCCGCCTGTGTCATCAAAGAACAGGATGGCATCATACATAACGCCGTCAAACTCAGTGTCCAATGCAATAGCAAATGATACAAGCTCTTCACCGTCATTGTTGTTGCCGTTAGCTACAGTGTTAGGGACAACGGCACCACCAGTTTTGAAGGTGAATTGGATCAATTCACCCAGGGTGTAAGCCTTGCTGTATGAGAAGGAGCCGCCACTGGTGGTGATGGTATTGCCTTCAGAGGTGAAAGTGTTGGTCCAGCCAGCTTCTTTACCCAGGAATTCAAAGCTTAAAAACAGGGATTCTGTTTGGTTGGCTTTGAGGTTGCCGCCGATATTGTAGGTCTGTGGGTTGAGCACGTTTTTGAAGTAATTGTTTGTGGGTACCGGTAAGTTGGCGCCCCCATCAATGTACATCAGTCCTGCTTGTGCTGCGAATGAGCTCAATGTAATGAGCGCCGCAGCTGCGATCTTGATAAGTTTCATGTTAGTCGTCCTTTTTACTTTAGCCAAAATGAGTGAGTTAAAAATAGCCTAAGCCACGGTGCTGGCAGCATAATGTGTGCCATGTGATTTTTTACTATTAAAAACAAATGGTTAGTATATTGTTGAGGAGGATGTTTAAGGGGCGATGTAAATTTTTTCGACTGAAATTTGAGCGGCGGGATGAGGTGTTTTGGATAGCGCTGATCTGAAGCGAAGGGGGTCTGTCTACCTGACATGACCGAAGGGGATGCTTGCTCTTAAGCTCATCTTGCGAGGCGTGTACAACCTACAGATGAAAGCGCCCAAGAACAGTACTTGGGCGTTTTTGTTTATGTGGCTTAAAACCTAAAAGTTTAGGCGCAGGTTCAATTTGGCGAGCTGCCCTGATGCGGGAAAACCTATGTCGGTGTAGTAGTCTTCATCTGCAAGGTTTTCCAACGTTAAACCCAGCCGGGTTTGCGCATTGAGTTGCCAGTGTATGCTTGCATCAAAACGGTTGTAAGCAGCCAGAGTTTGTTCAATATCGGTACCGGTGTAACGGCTCACGGCGAAGCGCTCATCTACGCGCATATACTGCGCGTCGAACCTCCATGCATCATTTAATTGATAGTTAACGGATGTGCCGTAAGTTACTTGTGGGCGGCCGAGCAAATGATTGTCAGAAGAAATCATATCGATATCGGTGTAGCTCGCATGTGCGCGTAAGCTGAGGTCTTGTTGTACTTGCCAATTAAATTCAGCTTCCACACCGCTGGTTTCTACACGTGAACGGTTAACGTTTTTAAACGTTTCGGAATCAAAATCAATTAAGTTGCGATAGTGATGGTCAAAATAACTGACGCGTGCGCTGAATGTATTTTGATTAAATTCAAAACCGGCGTCGCGCGTCGTTACTGTTTCAGGTTGCAAATCAAGATTGCCAACCAGCGGATGGCCGAGTGCAAAAAAGCTCGGCAATTTAAAGCCTTCACCCCAATTAGCAAATAACGTCCAATTATCGTTTAGCGTAAATTTGGTACCGATTTGGCCACTATCATTTGCATCAAAACCGTCAGTATCATCGCGGCGAATACTGGCTTGAACTAACCAGGCTTCAGTTGCATAGGTGTTTAGATTGATAAAGGCGCTATCGATCTGGCGGTCCAGTGCAAAATTAATGGGATATACATCGGGTGAATATAAATATCCTTCACTGGTGCCATCTTCTTGCTTGGTTTCTACACCAAGGTTTGCCCAGATTTTTTGTTGGTCGCCGAGGGTGTTGACCCAACTAAATTGGGTGCGATTAAAGTCAATTACAGAACCATTGGGCGGAACTGCATCGAAAGGGATTATGCCGGGGGAGGTAAGGTCTTCATCGCGTTGGTACCAGCTGGCGCTCACCTTGCTTTGCCAGATGTTGTTAACTTGCGCTACCCAATTTAATGCAGCGCTTTGGTCTTTATATTCGCTGACATCCAAATCGCGCCCAACAGCAAACTCCGGTCCACCACTTTGTTCAGGGAAGCTGGTGCGTTCACCGTCAAAATAACGGTAGCTGAAATTCAGTGCGTGGATATCCTTTTGCCAATTTAAACGGCTGGTAAATTCGGTATTTTTTGCGGTACTGCCTTCAACGGGTTCGCCTGCATCTTTGCCCTGCAAACTGAATGCGTAACCGAGTTTGTTGATGCTGCCGCTGGTGGATACACCGACGCTGCTGTAATCATCGCTGCCAAGGCTGGCATTTAATGTGGTGGATTTTTTCCCAGGTGTTTGGGTGATGATATGAATCAAACCAGCGAGGGCATCTGAACCGTATACCGCTGATTGTGCGCCGCGAATAATTTCAATGCGCTCGATAGATTCAATATTAATTCCGTTTAAATCAAATGCGCCACCGCGGGTATTGGTGGGATCATTGAGTTGCACTCCGTCGAGCAATACTAATGTGTGGTTTGCTTCAGCGCCGCGCAATGCGATTGAAGTAATACCGCCGGGGCCACCTTGTTCTTCCACCCAGAGGCTGGGCACTTGGCGCAATGCATCAATCAAGCTGTGGTTGCTGAGTTGCAGCAAATCTTCTTTATTAAGAACCGAAACAGAAGAGGATAATTGTTCATTAGTCACCGGGCTATAGCTGCCGGTGACGATAAGTTCTTCGGTGGCGGAGAAAGCGGGTAAAGCGATTAATGCAAGGAATAATGGAGATGAACGGAAATTTTTCATTTAAAGCCTTAATTTCTGTGTTTGGTAATTTGGTATTTAGCTGGGAGACAAATGGACTCCGTCATTCACTCTGAGACTCGCCGTGAATACATCCCTGTAGGCTCGGGCACAGCATCCATGCTGCGCACGGTCTCAAAGCAAATGCCGGAATCCATTTTCATCGCTCTTGGGTAATTTATCTGATTAATTTTTTGTAGCAGGAAACTTATATAAGGTGTAATACGCATCCATTTTTTCCGGTGCGTTGCCAGTGAACAGCGTTTTGGTTTTCAGCTGGGCATGATAAACCCGCGCGGTTTGTTGCGGGTGAATTTTTGCTTGCGCCAGTGATGCCAGATCAATTCGAATAGTTTTGCGGTCCTCGCTCAGGGCAACTGACTTGATGGCATCTTGCTGCAAACCTAATTCATCTGAACCGTAATCCGGTGCATCGCGATAGACCCAGGATTCAACTGTCAGCAAGGATTTCAACTGTTCAGCGTCGATGTTGGCTGCAACCGCTTGCGTTAGTTCTATGGCAAAACCGCTTGGTGTTGCAAGCATTTGGGTAATTGCTGGAGCAATGGTTTTTCCATCCCACACAATACGCTGCAGACTCGCAACGTGGCCGCCTTTTGCCTGCCAGCCACGGCCAGTTTGGCCGAGCAGTAAACTGCCGTCTTTCAAAAAGAGCGGGCGCATAACGCCGGATTCCAAACCATCGATAAACGGCATCACACTACCTTGCTCAACTCCATCAACTGTTTGAAACGCGATGCGCAACAAATTCGACTGGGTTTGGTCGCCCATTAACATTTGCCCGGCAAACGCGCCGAATTTTCCTTTGGTGGTGTCCCACGCAGGATTGCCCGGTGAGTTGGCAACACGGTTGTGCGGCAACAAAATAACTGCATTGGTGCGTTTGTTTTGGACTTTATCCCAGGCAATGTCGGGCGAGTCAGGTGTCATGCCTGGCAAATCAACAAGGCCTGATGGGTGACCGTAAAATTTATCTTTTTCAATCACAAAAATTTTCGAGGTGCCCATATATTCTCCCTGATTATCGGAATACCAGAGACGATTATCAGGGCCAGTTCCCAAACCGGCAGGGCTGCGCAAACCATTCGCCCAGAGTGCGAATTTTCCGTTGGGTTCAACGCGAATATTCCAGCCAGATAAACCACCTTGAGACCCCATGTATTTACCACCGGCTTTATACGTGGAGCCGTCGCCACCATCGGCGAGGTTGATGCTGATGTAGTAAGCACCATCGCCACCGCGCACAGGGCCGTGCATATAAGAGTGGTAATTGCCGTGATAGGAGTGGGCATCGAATAAGGTTTCGTAACTGTCAGCAATACCGTCACCGTTGGTGTCGCTGATGCGCGTGAGTTCCGCTTTTTGTCCTGCGATAACCGTGAGGCCTTTTTTGTCTTCGACTAATACACCAAGGCTGTCAAAAGTACCTTCGGCGAATAAATGCCATTGGCCTTTCACCATGCGCCAGATTCCCGCAGTGCGTGTAGCAATGACCGTCGTGTTGTCTTGCGTTAGCGATAAACCCAGTGCTTCAAATAATTGCTCGCGACCAAAATTATCTTTGGGCGGATAATAACTTTCGATGCTATAGCCTGCAGGCAAATCCGCTTTGGCTTCGGTAATTCTGATAGGTTGTTTGCGGTAATCAAATGCTGATTTTTTTGCATGCCAGACGTTGGCCGCAACTTGCATTTTTGCAGTGAGCGTCGCGGAGTTGCTGCCCGCAGGTAAAGTCCATTGGCCGTTGCTGATTTCACCTTTACTCACTGCTACGTTTTGCAGGAGTTGCGTGTTGAGTAAAAATTGCTGCGCCGTTTTTATATCGCCATTCAAGGTGATTTTTACATCGCCATTGGCGGCAATTGCCGTTTGGACTTTCAGGGTGTTTTTGCCGACGCGATAATTAAAGGTTGGCAGCTCATTTTTTTGTTTGGAGTTGCGCGTAAAACCTAAAAATTGCGCATCCATAGACGCGACGCGGGCCAGGTGATCTTCTTTGCTATTGAGCGATGCCTTGATAGTTTCTACATCGCCGAATTTTGCCTCTTTAAACGAGAAGTCGATTATCTTGCCTTGCGCATTTAATGGTGCGAATAAAAACTCCTGACCGCCAAAATTAATTTCGCGGCTCTCAAAACCCATCTTCAACCCTTTGCCGCCGCGATTGGTAAATTCGCCGGTCATATCCAAAAAGCCGCCTTGCCAAATTTTGGTAATGGCAAGCAGGCGCGGATCAAATGAATAGTTAACGCCCCATGGGGAGCCCACGTGAATTGCACGGCCGGAAACACCAACTAGCGGGCCGCGTTGGATGCGCACTTCATCATCGACCAACAATTGCAAGCGATCAGCAAGCGGGTCGTATTCTTCTGCGCCCGATTGCGCGAGCAATTTAATGATTGGGCCTTGGTCGCGTAGGTCATTGAGTGTGGCGAGGTAATCACCGATTGCACTGATTTGTAAATCACTTAAAACCTGTGCTGAAAATGCGGGCATGATTGGCATAAAGGCTTCGCCTTTTTTTGCACCGCTTTCAGCAACGGCTAACTGATCGGTAGCGGCGCGAATACTGCGATGCAGATATTGGCGATCTGCTTTTATCGTAAATCTATGGCCTTCACCACCTTCCACAATTTCGCGGTCGCGCGGTTCGCGTTTAAACAAACCGTAGAGGTTGGGGCCGGTACTTACACCGGAATCGTTTTTTATCACTGAGTGACAAGCGTTACAACCAACTGATTCGAAGGTTTCTTTTCCGAGCGCAACAAAATCGACCAGCTCTTTTTCGTTGGTCACCTCACCGGATTTTTTCGGCATGGTGATCAATGAAAAATCTGCAGGCGCAATGGAGAAATTGCGCAATGCGAGCTGGCCTTTTTTCACCAGAAAGCTGGTTTGGCCAGCAGGATTCTCCCATCCGATGTTGGCGTTTTCGCTCATGCCTGTGCGGATATCATTTACCAACACAGTTTCACCGTTGACACGCACTTCCATAATTAATGCCGCATCGACCTTCGCACTGGCTTCGTTATAGCGCGGCGCGCGAAATGTAACGTAAAGGCGTTGCCATTCATTGTTGACATTTTTGAGGTCTATTGCGTAACGACCTTGCACATAGAGTTTTGCGTCACTGCCTTCGGGTACCAGAAATTCTGTTTCTAATACTGAGTCGCCGATATGTTCATTCGCATTCAAGTGTTCGCTGCTGCCTTTGGCATTAAGCACAAGAATATTGCCATCTTTGGCTGGTGTTACTTGCAATTTATTTCCGACTGCGCTGACTTTGCTGGCATTGATCCAGTTACTGTTAGCTTTGAAATAATCTGCGGGGTTTTGTGCGTAAACCTGTGTGCTGAAAATCACAAAGGACCCGAGCAATATTTTTTTCAGGAGAGACATAATCTATACCTGTGATCTAATTAAAAAAGCGCCGCAGTGAATTCACTGCGGCGCAAACAGACGACAGTTAGAGCAATAAGTAACTGTCAGCGGATAGAGCGGGAAATTAGAGTTTGCGCACCCAGATGTTGCGGAAGTTCATCGCATTGCCGTGATCTTGCAAACGAATAGGGGCGCAGCCGTGGGCTTTATAGACAGGTTTGCCAATCCATTCGGTGGCGCCCTGGATTTCGAAATGGTTTTGTACCAACACACCGTTGTGCAGCACAGTCACATAACCGGGTGATGTAAGTTTTTGTGCGCTATCAAATTTGGGGGCAGTAAAAATAATATCGTAGGTTTGCCATTCGCCCGGCGCGCGCGACGCATTCACCAACGGAATCGATTGTTTGTAAATCGAACCTGCCTGGCCATTGGGATAGGTTTTGTTGTTGTAGGAATCCAGCATCTGCACTTCGTAGCGCTCTTGCAAAAATACGCCGCTGTTATTGCGCCCCTGGCTCTCTAGCAATTTACCCTTTTCATCGGTAATCAGCGTTGGGGTTTTCCATTCAACGTGCAATTGCACATCGCAAAAAGATTCTTTGGTTTTAATGTCGCCCGTTTTAGGGACAACGGTCAGGGTGCCATCGGCCACTTTCCATTTGGCTTCGCCACCTTCAGCGCCTTGCCATTGGTTCAGGTTTTTACCATCAAACAAGACAGTCGCGTCAGAGGGGATGCCCGATGACGGTACACTGATAACAGCGGGAACAGGTTCCCATACCTCGGTCTCCTCGGCGAGTTGCCAAGGTTCTTTTTTTTCTGTGGCAGCTACACAGGTTGCCGAGCAAACAAATACAGTGCTGATAATGCCGATGGCGGGGACTAATCCTCGCTGTAAAAAACGCTTGTTCATGGAGTTTGACCCTGAAGTTTTTTGTGGTGATTGTTATGGTTGTGTTTTTTGATTTTAGTTATAGCGGTTAAATGCAGACTGGGCGAATGCTTTTACACAGCTTGATAAAATTATCTGATAAATAGAGGGTTTGTTAACACAGCTTTACAGAGCGGGATTGGCGCTGTAAAAGCGCCGTAAACAGGGGGAATGCGAGAAGTGGAAATTACTTTTGTGCCCAGCGTTGGCTGCCCGAACAATTTAAAAACTGGGATTTAGCTAACCATTGCTGATCGGGATAATAAGAAAATAAAAATTGGTCGCCCTTGATGGTATCAATTACTTTGCGTGCTACGCCTCTGCGCACTGCCGGGCAGCCATGGCTGCGGCCGAGATGGCCTAATTTTTTAGCGAGCTTTAAATCCACATAGTCGGCGCCGTGGAACACAATCGCGCGCTCCATTGCCTTGTCATTAAAGCCATTTTCCAAACCTTCCATGCGCAATGAGTAGCCATTGGCGCCAACATAGGTCTCTTTGGTGCGGAATAATCCCAAACTGGTTTGACGGCTACCGTAGGTATTGGAAAAATTGCGCGCAAAATTTTTGCCGGTATTCATACCGTGGGCGACCAGCTCCTGGAACAGGAGTTTGCCGGTGACCAAGTCGAACACCCAAAGGCGCGGTTTGGTGGAGACCAGCGAGTAATCAATCACTGTCAGGTTGCGCGCGGGTGACATGCCTTGGGTTAGTGCACAATCGAGTGCAGACAATGCCAGTCCAATCACTTTGGGGTTGGCGGCGGGCGCAGCGCGGCTGAGTTTATTGAGCAGTGCAAGGGGCGTCTGGTCTTTGCTGAAGGGGGTGTAGCTAAAAGGGTTTGCAGGGCGATCTTGTGTCGCAGCGGCATTTAACGCGAATAAAAAACTTATGCAGGCCGAAAAAATCAGGCCCTTAAGGGTCGTGTACAACATGGATAGCCCCGAATACTCTGGGTAATTAAAGTTGTAGCGGCCTTGCTATGGAAATTTATGGTTGTACCAGTTAATACTGGTGATGCTGGAATGCTAGCATCCAGATAGGAATGCAGCAAATAACTAAAGTTCAAAAAGTAGACCATATTTTGCGTTTTCGTTCTAATTTTAGGGAATAAACCCTCGTTGTATTAAGCGCGCAGGAGCGCTCGTTTATGCTGGCAATTGGTTTCTGGGTGTGTTGTTGGTGGAGGCCAGGTTCGGTTCTGCTGAAAAGATTGTCGTTGTTGTTAATCGGCTGTTGTGCAATGACCACCTCAGCTGAGGGGAGTAATCCAACCACCACTGAATTGGGCAAAATGCTCAGTTCCTCTACCTTAATCGCCCGCGAAATTGAGGTGCAGATGGTGGCTTTGCAGTTGGATGTCGCAGAGGGACGCCAGACACTCGACTCCCGCCATTTGACCCAGGCGGTAATCGGCTTTTACGAGCAGCGCCAATATCGCCCGATTTGGGATCAAGCGGGGCGTCTTGAGCAGTTGATCGGTGCCCTGGAGTCAGTGGAGGCGGACGGCCTTACGCCCGATGACTACCAGGTTGAGCAGCTGCGCCATGCTTTGCCTTTGTTGGGCGACAATTCCCCCGAGGCCATTCCTTTGCGCGTTGCCGATGAGCTGCGCGCGACCAATGCCTATCTGCGTGCGCTCTATCATCTTTATAACGGCAAGGTCGATCCCGCCGGCCTCGACCCGCAATGGAATTTTGAATTGCAGGATATGGCTCCGGTAGCCGATGGCGCGCGCGTAGCCGATAGTATTGAGACCGGGCAAATTGCCCAGCTGTTCGAGCAAACCCGGCCACAGCATCCGATTTATCGCAGCTTAAAGGCGGGTTTACAGCAGTATCGCCAACTGGCGCTCTTGGGTGGTTGGCCGTCTTTGCCCGTTGGGGCGACGCTCAAACCCTGCGCTGTTGATCCGCAGGTTGCGATATTGCGCCAGCGTCTGCGGGTGACGGGGGAGTATATCGATCCGGTATTGCCTGATGCTGGAGTGAATCAATCGCCTGCCCAGATCTGTTTAATCGCCAACGCTAAAGCGGCCTCATTGGCTGCGTCTAGCAGAGCCGCCAGTTCTGTTGCCGACGAGCTATCGCCCACTATGCGCAGCTCGGGGCAATCCAGTTCTGTAGACTCAGTGTTTACTGAGGAAGCGGTTTTTAGCAGTCAGTCTTCGGCACAATCCTCCAGCGCTGCGCCAATGAATCCCGATGAAGTATTTGATGAATATCTGGTGGAAGCGGTAAAAAAATTCCAGCGCGAGCAATATTTGGAAGTAGATGGCGCTATAGGCCCAGCCACACGCGCGGCGCTCAATGTGTCGGTGCAATCGCGTATTGACCAGATTCGCGTCAACCTCGACCGTGCGCGCTGGTTGTTGCACAACATCCCGCCGGAAATGCTGTTGGTCGATGTCGCTGGGTTTAAAATCACCTACTTCAAAGCCAGCCAACCGATCTGGCGTTCGCGCGTGCAAGTGGGTATGGCTTATCGCACCAGCCCGATTTTCAAGTCAGAAGTGAATTACATCACCCTCAACCCGACCTGGACGGTACCGCCCACGATTTTGCGCAAAGATGTACTGCCCAAGGTGCGCAAGGATATCAACTACCTGCGCGAGCATAACATCCGCGTGCTGGACAGCAGCGGCAAGCAGCTCGATCCCGCCACAATCGATTGGTACAAGCCGGGCAATATCACGCTGCGCCAGGACGCCGGCGAGGATGCGGCGCTCGGCAAAGCGGTGATTCGCTTCCCCAATGCTTACGCTGTCTATTTGCACGATACGCCGCACCAGAAACTGTTCAATAAAAGCCAGCGCGCGTTTAGTTCGGGTTGCATCCGCGTGGAGCGGGCATTGGAGCTGGTTGAATTGCTGCTCGCTGAGACGCCCTCTTGGGATTCAGCGGCGATCAACAAGGCTCTGGCAACCGGTAAAACCCGCAATGTCACACTGGCCAAACGTGTGCCCATACTGCTCGCCTATTGGACAGTAGATGCCGTCAGCGAAACCCAAATTGCCTTCAAGCCGGATATCTATGCGCGCGACGCCAAGGTACTCGCCGCCCTGAATAAGCGTAGTTAGCCTGAAAAGTGAGCGAAAAGAGTAGATTTTGGTGACTTATTGAGTGATCGCGGCATGCAAATTTGTATTTATGCCAAGTCGCGACTAGCGTTAATAGGAATTTAGACCATAAGCCGAATTGTTTTTTGACTAGCCGGCTTGTAAGAAAAGTCCCACGCGTAATAGCTCACCAAGGATCAACACCAAATGGCCACCAAAAAGACCTCGCGCACGACTGAGACACTGGAACAGGATGATTTGATTACCCTGGATTCACCTCCAGATGCAGAGGTCATTAACCTGCTCACGCCAGCGCCCAGCAATGGCTATATGTATTTCACCGAGCGGGACCTGAACAAAATCCTGTTCAACCTGGATACCCTGCGCTCCAGCGTCTACCCGCATCTTGCCAACATTCAAGATGCAGAGAATTTCAAGCAGCCGCAATTTCCCTCGGTGTGCCTCATTGGCCTTGGTCGCTGCGGTTCCAATATCGCATTGGATGTCGCCTCGCTGGTGTACAACGCGCGCAATTTTTACCTCAACGAATTTAATAGCGAAGAAAAAGAAACCCGCGAACAAGATAAACCCATGCGCTGGATCAAGCGCAGTTTGCATTTAAAAGGTGGCCACCAACTTAAGCCGGTGTTTTTAATCGAGCCGTTGGTGATGCTCGGCGATTTGGATAAAGACATCGAAGGCCGGATTCGTTTTTCGCACAAAGGTGAGCGCTCCGGTTTCCTCAAGGATTACACCAAAATGAAAATCATGGACTTGTCTGAAGTCCATGCCGGTGGTTCCGGTAATGCGCCGATCCTCGGCCAATATCTCGCCAAAATAATTCTCAATAAAGATACCCAACGCTTTTCCAATCCCGATTGGAAATTTGTGCACTCCTATTTAATTGATTCCTGCGGTATTAAAGCTAACCAATCGCGCCTGTATTTTTATATTTTCAGCGCTGGTGGTGGCACCGGTTCAGGCATGGCGAGTGAATTTGGCTTGGCTCAGCAGTATGCCTACATGAGCAAAACTTTCGATGCGCGCGCGCAAAGCGAAAACGCAGAAAATCGCGGCCACTCATTTGTGTTCGAGCCCATCTTCACCAGTGGTATTTGCATATTGCCCAATATTTCTGATCATGGCGTAGAAATGTCGGAAGCGCTGCATATCAACGCGGGACGTTTGCTGTGTAAATACTTATCGGAAGAATGGGATTTTTCTTACAACTTCGACAACGAAGACAGCAGCGAAGCCAGTGTGATGCATCGCATCCGCCCCTGGAATGCGATGATGCTGATCTCCAACGACATCATGCGCTACGCTGAAGCAACTGATGATGGCAACATTCAGCACATTGATGTCAACGCTATGGAGAAATACGCCAACCAATATATTTCCCAGCAAATTTTCAACATTCTCACCGCCCAGGCGGTAACGACTGATTACGACGAGAACTATTTCCGTCGCGCGGGAATTGATATCGGCGAAACCATTCGCCTCGACGCCAATGATTTATTTATGAGTTTGGCGGGCCCCGTAGCTGTTGCTTATGCCGAGTCTGTCATTCCGAATATGATGCCGCAGGGCGTGGATAAATTGCGCGGTATAGACACCAAAAAAATTGGCGAATTAAATATTGATGATTTGTTCTACCGCTCAATTGATTTGCCGCACTTTAACAAAGTAACCCAGGCAATTGAGGGCATTAGTTTGCTGCCCATCGAATCCGGCCGTTACCGCGACTCGCTGGCAAAATATTTACAGAAAGGCTATGACGCTGAGGAGTTGAAAGACCTGCATTTCTTTAAAAATTGCTCGTCAATTGTGTCAATTATCTCATTGCCAAAAGATTACAAGTTGTCCTACATGGATTTGAATAAACTCAAATCCCATTTGAATGCCTTATTCCCCAACACCACATTGAAACGCTACGCCTTGGTGATCGGTGCATCAGCCAATATTTCATTGACCACATTGATCGTAAAAAGCCCTTGCTTGAGTGATGATTTCCTCACCCTGATTGTGGCCTTTATTAAACGCTGCTTTGCCAAAGACCCGTACCGGTTTGATGAGCAATTGGACACGGCTATGCTCGATTTTATCCGCGCCGAAGAGTTCGATGAAAAGTTAGTGGATAAAATGCTCAATGAGTATGAAAACCCTGCCAAGATTCTCGATACCAACTGGTACGCGATCAAACCCATGTACGAGAAAAAATATCGCGAACTGATCAATGACGCCGATAAATTCTGCTCTATCAACGATATTCGCCTGTCGCGCGACAGTGTGAAGAAGGCGATTAAATACTTACGTGAAATCTATCGCCACAAAATCAGCAAAACGCGCATTGTCTCACTCAATACGCTATCTGCACCAAGCACCAAAGACTAAGCCGAAGCACACAAAACTACCAAGGAGCCGCAAGGCTCCTTTTTTATTTGGTCGCATCAACGGTGTGTAACCGGTAACCATATTTCAACATCTCCTTTGCCAATTTGCGGGTCAAATTTTTCGCCGTATCGCTCAAAAAAATGCAATGCATTTTCAGGTGCAGTTGCCTGGCGATAATCAGAGTTTGGTAGCCATTGGTCAAATGCAAAGCCAATTGTATCCCTGATGTGGTTGATGTGACCTTCATGGGTGAATACAGCATAGGTTTGCGAGGGAATAATAAACGGGCTAAATGTGTCTGGCAGTCCGGTGAAATCCCATACCGCACAACCAGCCATGTAATAGTATTCATGTCCTTGCAGATGAATACACAAACCATAATCTGTAACACCAACACGCTGTGGAATTGCATCCCAGCAGGCAACCAACCGCTGCCAGAGTTGCGGGATTTTTTGTGCGGCATGCTCATCCAATTGTTCACGCAAACCGGCAATTAATAACGGACCTGCAGTTTCAAAACGCGGAGATAAGACCGCGTTCGGATCAAGCAAAATGCTGTTGGAATCGTTCATCTTTTTCTGGGTCCAGTTCGCGGATGGGTCGAATTTCAATGGTGCCAAAACGCGCCGGCGGGATTTTACTGGCGAGTTGCAGTGCTTCATTCAAGTCGCGCGCATCGAGCAAATAAAATCCTGCTAGCTGTTCTTTAGTTTCCGCAAAGGGGCCGTCGGTAATGACGGTTTTGCCATCGCGGATGCGCAGGCTGGTGGCGGTAGCGGTTGGATGCAGTGCGTTGCCGCCAATCATTTTTCCACTCGCGCGCAGGCCTTCACCGCAAGCGACGCATTCGTTGTTCAGTGATTTCCATTCGCTCGATGTCATATTGTTAATAATATTTTCATCATAAAAAACCATGCACAGATATTTCATAGCAACTCCATTAACAATTAAAAATCAGGACTGTACGTGATTGGGGTCCATATACATGATCTCCCAGTGGTGACCATCCAGATCTTCAAAACCGTGGTAATACATGAACCCATAATCAAGCGGCTCGGCAGGCCAGGCTTTGCCGCCACCGGCTACCGCTTTGCTTATCGTATCATCGACTTTTTCGCGGCTTTCGCAAGAGAGGCAAACAATTACTTCCTTGGTTGCGTGGCCGTTGGCAAGCTCTTTTGATGTAAAGGTTTTAAATTTGGGTTCGGTCACCAACATGGAATAAATGGTATCGCTAATCACCATGCAGGCGGCATGTTCGTCAGTGAATTGCGGGTTGAATGTATAGCCGAGATTTCCAAAAAAAGTTTTGGATTTTTCCAGATCTTTAACCGGAAAGTTGATAAATACTTGCGTTGGCATAGTCTGGTTGCTCCTGCTAGTCGGTTTAAAATAGTTACGTTTTTATTCGTAGCGTACGATGCTTTTAAATCCACCGTAGGCCATGCGCTTGAAATCAAAGGGTGGATTATCTTTGTCGCACATGTCGGCCAGGCGCGGGTCTGCCATCACCAGTGCATTGATGCGGTCGCGTTCTTCACGCGAGGGGTAAACAATCCAGGCAATAACAACGGTTTCATTGTCTTTGCAGCCCGCCGATGTGCGAAAGGAGGTCATGTCCTGAATATCCAGGTCATCACCCACGCATTCCCAATAGGCAATAGCACCATGCTCTTTCCAAACGGCACCGGCTTTATTCGCCATTTGCTGGTATTCCGCCAGCTTTTCGGATGCGAGGGGCAGTAAAAAACCATCAACATAGTGGCTCATAGTAGTTCTCCTTCAGGTTAATAATGAGGTGTTTCACTGATTAGTCGAATGGCGTCGGGGGAAATCGACAGCCGCGTGAAGAAAATTATAAATATCTGCATATTGCTGCTTAACATGCACGATTGTTGGGTTTTTCCCTTACGAGTGCATTTGGTCAGAATCTGGAAAAACTTTATGCGCCAGCAGGATTCACCGCTAAAATGAATCTCTCTAGATTAATACCGCCTTTTAAAAAGGCGGTATTAATAAAAGAGAGTAATGGGGCAAGGAGACGGCGTTTGGATTATCGAATTGCTCAAAAAACCATTGTTTGGATAACTAATAGGATATAAGTATGACTTTTGAGAAAATATTTTCTTTATTTGGTGTTATTGCAGGATTAACAGTAGGCAGTCACCTGATGGCGCAGGATGAGCCCGGGATAGACCCAACTTTAAGGATAGAGCCAAAGACTGCCGATGTATTGGTCGGGCAAAAGTTTGATATCGCCGTATACCTTCCCTATAACATTCAGCTGCCGGTAAATCGACCCGATTTTGAGCCTATTTACCCGCTACCTTACCCGTCACCAGCGCTGGCACCGCAACGTGGGCCATCAGCGTTGAAAATATACGCGTCAGTTAATAACTATGATGTGAGCGCTTGGTTTCATGAATGTATAGAGCAACATTGGGCACTAGCGGTAAACGAGCGTGTATTGCTGTGCAAAAGCTCGGATTACACCCCTTTCGTTGAAGGTATCAATGAATTAAAAATTTCCATTCAGCAATTTAATGAGCCAATTTACGTTGCCAAGGCTTCTTATCATCTCAGTAAAAGCCAGCGTAAATTCTATGATCTTGCGGGTGCGCCAGAACCGAAGCGATTTGTAGTGAGAGGGACAAGTTTCAATACATCAGCCAATATTTCAGTGGTTGCCGGTCAGCGCGTAATAATCAAATCGGCCGGGCGGATTAATGTATGGCCCAGCAATGTAGGTTATCCACTTTCTTCACCTAGAGGTACTGAACACTGCGGGCAGCTTTGTCTCCTTCCCGGCGCATATTTAGGTGCACTGTTGGTGAAAATTGGCCCTTATGGGCGCTGGTTGGTTGCGGGTGAAAATTATGTATTAAATGCAGATCGTGCCGGCGAATTATTTTTTGCCGTTAACGATAAAACTACACCAGCAGAGATTGGCGATAATCTTGGCAGCTACGAGGTTAGTGTCGGTCGCTATTAATTTCTGATTTATTGAAAATCCCTGGGTAATCTTGCCAGGGATTTTATTGACTACCACAAAACACCCACCATAAATTTTTTTGAGTCACTATTTTCTTTAGTAGTTATTTTTGAAATATCAAAACAGCATTCATTAACTCTGTAAGGAGCATCGCTATGAAATATCAAGGTAGCTGTCATTGCGGCAATATTAAGTTTGAAGTGGAGGGGGAGATTGACGGCGCTCTGTCATGCAATTGTTCAATTTGCCAGCGCAAAGGTTCGCTGTTGTCTTTTTTTTCAGGCGATCAATTTACTCTGCTAAGTTTGGGTGAGAATGTGGGGTCTTACCTGTTTAATAAACATGTTATCGACCACAAATTTTGTCAGGTCTGCGGCATTAGCCCCTATTCAGAAGGAAAAGATCCGCAGGGCAATCGCTCTGTTGCGGTGAATATCCGCTGTATCGAAAATATTGATCTGGAGAAAATTCCAGTCACCCATTTTAATGGGCGGGATTTTTAATCCAACCGTTTCATTAATTTATTCCGAGTCAGTTTAATGGACGAGCATCAATCTCTTCTGCACGCTATTTATTATTTGCTCGCTGCTACCATCGCAGTGCCTTTGTTTCGGCGCCTGGGTTTGGGGGCGATTCTCGGCTATTTGGTGGCGGGGGCGATTATCGGTCCACACGAATTGGGATTGATTTATCAACCGGAAGCTACCTTTCAATTTTCCGAGTTGGGCGTGGTGTTGCTGTTGTTTGTTATCGGCCTGGAATTAAATCCGCACCAGTTATGGAAGATGCGGTTGGATGTCGGGGTATTAGGCAGTGCACAAATGCTACTCACGGCACTCGCGATTACGGGATTGATTGCGGTGTTCCTGGATTTGACCTGGCAGCAGGGATTTATGATTGGTCTCGCTCTCGCGCTTTCATCCACCGCGTTTGCAGTGCCCTTGATGGAAGAACATAAAATCATGGGGGTGCCGATTGGTCGTAAGGGATTTTCAATTCTGCTATTACAAGACCTTGCTGTCATTCCTATTCTATTGCTGCTCGCCAACTGGGCGCCCTCGGGCGATGCAGAGCATCAAGTACCTTGGTGGTTGGGCTTGTGCACTGTTGCTTTTTTATTATTAGCTGGCGCGAGAATTTTTAATCCGCTGTTACAGGTTGTAGCTAAATACGGCAGCCGCGAAATTCTTACCGCCGCCGGGTTATTAATTGTGTTGAGTGTTGCCTACTTAATGCAGATGGTCGGCTTCTCTATGAGTATGGGTGCATTCCTTGCCGGGATGCTGCTGGCCCAATCCAGCTTTCGTCATCAATTGGCGGCAGATATAGAACCCTTCAAAGGATTGCTGCTCGGTTTATTTTTTATTGCTGTGGGCATGTCACTAAATCTGCGCTTGTTATTTGCCGAACCCTTATTGATCTTAGTATTCGCCCTCACATTAATGCTAGTGAAAATTTTAGTGGTGGCGCTCATCCTGCGCATTCGCAAATTTCCATCGAAAGACAGTTTGTTAATGGGTGTGATGCTTGCGCAAGGTGGTGAGTTTGCCTTTGTTGTTATGGCGACTGCTGAGCAATCGGCATTTATCCCCAAAGAAATTGGCAATTATGTTGTGTTGGTAGTGGGAATATCTATGGCGCTAACAAGCCCATTAGTTATGCTGTATGAGTTGATTAGTCGCAAGCGAACCATGCAAGAGAATGCTCAGCATGAATCGCTGCAGGCAGAAAATGCATTGAAAGAATTGGAGCAACCGGACGCCTCCAAAGCTGAAGTGATCATCGCCGGGTTTGGTCGCTTCGGCCAAATTATTGGTCGTATCCTCACCGCCAGCAATATTCCGTTTAATGCGCTGGATAAAAATCCCGACCATATTGAATTTCTGAAAAATTACGGCGTTAAAAGTTATTACGGTGATGCCACACGGATTGAATTACTGGAGGCAGCCGGAATTCGGGCTGCTAAAGTACTAGTGGTGGCTCTGGTGAATATTGAAGCATCATTAGCTGTTGTTCGGTTGGTGAAAGCACATTTTCCACACATCACTTTAATTGTCCGTGCGCGAGACCGCGCTCATGCTTATCAATTGGCGGAGCTGGGTGTTGAAAATCCCATTCGCGAAATTTATGAATCCAGTCTCAGCGCCGCTATGCGCACATTAACAGAGGTGGGCTACACCGAAGGGCAATCGCAAAACGCCATTGATATTTTCCGTGAACACGACCAAAGCTTGCTTCACCAGGCAATCGCGATTAGTAAAGACCCGAAAGAATTAGCGGAACTAGTGAAAAAAAGCCGGAAGGAATTAAAAGAGTTATTTAGCAAGGATGTTCAGCTGTAATGAAAAATACAATTCAGAAAAAATCTTGATTGATCAATATAGTGTGCGATTTATGTACGTATTTGCTTTAGATCAAACTTGCCATTCAACCTGGGTTATATTTCTGGGTTGCCTTTGTATTTGATATATATCAAACGAAAGCATGTGCATATTGGTAACACTACCTCTGTCGTTAAACAACAGAGGAAGAGCAAATGCGTCAATTAGTACTGGCAGTTTTATTGGGGAGCAGTTGTGTGGCGGGTGTTGTTCAAGCACATGAGGCAGGGGAATATTTTCTGCGTGTTGGTGCTGCACAGGTTGCGCCTGATGCCGAGAGCGGCAGCGTATTGGGTGGCGGTGTGGATGTAGATGATGCAACCGGCCTGGGATTTTCTGGCACATGGTTTTATTCGCCGCATATCGGTATTGAAGTCTTGGCTGCGTTGCCCTTCGAACACGACATAGTGGGTACTGGTGCATTAAAAGGAGTCGATATTGGTAGTACCAAGCATTTACCGCCAACCCTATCGCTGCAGTATTATCCACTCTCAGGAAAAACATTTCAGCCCTACGTTGGTGTCGGCCTGAATTACACTACCTTTTTTGACAGCAATACCAGCGATACTTTGGATTCAGCACTGAATGGCACAACCGATATTTCTTTGGATGATTCAACAGGCATCGCGTTCCAATTGGGGGCAGATGTCCAGATCGCGGATAACTGGTATTTGAATGCGGCTGTGTGGAAAATCGATATCGAAACCACCGCGCATATTTCTGTCAATGGCGCCCATGCCGCAAATGTCGATGTGGCTATTGATCCGCTTGTGTATATGCTTGGTGTTGGTTATTCCTTTTAATTTTTTGTTTTATAGGTAAGGCCAGCCCCCTTTGCTGGCCTCTGCTTATCTTTTTTACATTCGCACCAGTCTTAAGTTTTTCTTAATTTTCCTCCCCTAAAATCGCTATTAAGAGTACCGATAGCTTATCTACCGGTACGCACGCCTTTCGTCCTTTGGTGTAGTAGTGATGCTGAATTTCAAATCATTTCTGGTCGCTCATGGGTTAATACCCATGTTCGGGCTATTGTCTATTTCCGTTTACATTTCAGCGGTCGATCCTGATCGAATGGTGAAGGATTATTTTTGTTCAATGCAATAGTTGGACCTGCAAAAAGAGTTGATATGTCAATAAGTATTGTCGCACCCGTCGAGTGTAAAGAATCAGAGCAGTGTTTTAATTCTGCACAGTTTTCACTAGCGGCAGCACTATTTTTTGTGATTTTTTATAACGCCACATTTTTTGAGCATGTAATTGCTCTGATTGATCTATCCAGTTTCAGGGGCGTGATTTTTATTGCCAATGTGAGCCTTGTGCTCTGGCTGCTGACTGCAATTTTTATTGCTTTGGCTACCTTGCCCTATTTGGCCAAACCTATTTTGTCTGTATTGTGTATTGGTGGAGCGAGCGTTGCTTATTTTATGGATGCTTATGGTGTGGTGATTCACCGTCTGATGATCCAGAGTGTGCTGGAGACTGATTATTCGGAAACCAGAGATCTGATCAACATGAACCTGTTGTTGTATATGGTCGCTTTAGGTGTATTGCCATCAATGCTGTTGCTGAAAATTAATCTCCGCTACGGAAACTTCAGTGTCGAGTTGTTGCGAAAATCTAAATTTATCGCTGTTGCATTTTTAAGTTGCCTGACGTTGATTTTGAGTATGTCGATGGATTATGCCTCTTTTTTTCGCAACCATAAAGAAATCCGTCAAATGGCAAACCCGCTTAATTTCATTTATGCAGGGCTATCTTATGCGACGACGAATGATCGCATCATCGAAGTAAAACCAATTGAAAATGATGCAGCTATCAGCGCCGCAGGAAAAGCGCAGGAAAAGCCAACGTTGTTTATTTTAGTGGTGGGTGAAACTGCACGCGCTGACCACTTTGGGATTAATGGTTATGAGCGTAATACCACGCCATTGATTGCCCAGCAAAACATAATTAATTTTCCGAAAGTGATTTCCTGCGGTACTGAAACTGCTGTGTCGGTGCCTTGTATGTTTTCCAATCTCGGGCGAAGTAGTTATTCCGATTCCAAAGCCAATTCACAAGAAGGCTTGCTCGATGTAATCAGCCACGCAGGTATTTCTGTTTTGTGGCGGGACAATAATTCAAGTTGTAAGGGTGCTTGTAACCGGGTTAATTATGAAGAAATGCAACATCTGCAGGTTCCGGAATTGTGCACTGGGCGCGAATGCTTTGATGAAATTTTATTGCATCAGTTAGATGAGCAGGTCGCTTCTGCTGCTGGCAGTAAGGTTATCGTGCTGCATCAAAAAGGTAGCCATGGCCCTGATTACTTTAAGCGCTACCCTCAGGGTAACGAATTTTATGCGCCGGTTTGCAAAAGCAATCAGTTGCAAAATTGTACGAAGGCCGAAGTGGTCAATGCCTACGACAATACCATTCGTTATACCGATTATTTTCTCAATAAAACAATAGAATGGCTAAAAAGCAAGGGTGACTATTACAATACCTCATTCATTTATCTATCTGACCACGGGGAATCTCTGGGAGAAAATAATTTATATTTGCACGGAATGCCCTATTCGATTGCGCCAAAAGAGCAGAAGCAAGTTCCTTTTTTTATGTGGCTGTCAGCGGGCTACTCAGCGGCTAATCATATTGATAGCGATTGTATGCGCGATCTCAGTGTAAACCCATATTCTCACGACAATTTGTTCCACACTGTGCTGGGAATGTTAAACCTGCAAACCCATGTGTACGATGCGAGTTTGGACATCATAAGTCGCTGTAAGAGGCTGTTTTAGCGCGAGTGATTAAAAATTTCTCACTCGTCCCGCCGATTAAAAAAAGGCATTGATAAAATCAATATCCGCTATCGCGGCGACAAAAAACAAAATAAATAGTTGCCCCCAACGAATGTAGCGCTGGCACAGGGCGATGAAAACCGGGTCATTGGTCTGTAGAAAGGTGTTGGACATAATGTAGCGGTATAGTGCCAGGCTTGTTGTATCTTCTTGTTGTTCTTCATAGAGTTTGAATTCCGTAAAACATTGGGGCAGGTTTTTTTCGGCGTACTTGAGGATCTGGCTGCGTAAATAAAGGGTGGAAAAAACCATGAGCAGCAATATGCAAAAGGTTGCATAGGGCGCTACTTCAAGCAGCGGTGTAGTGAAGTTGTACACAGTGATCACCCACGGCAATGATGAGAGGTATATTTAACAGGTGCGTTAAACGGACATTGCTATGGATTTTATCGACCAATTCTTACGTGAATCTTAAAAGGGCCGACTTTTTACGGGTGTTTTAGCTAAGCAGGGATCATAACCGTTTCAAACCGCTCATCTTCTTGTGCAGAAATCGGCGCTCGGGTTCCTGCCCGGTTAATTCCAGTGCCGTGGCATAGGCGGCGGTAGCGGCATCAAGTTCCCCCAATTGGGCGAGTAAGTCGGCACGTGCGGCATGGAGCAGGTAGTAATCGAGGAGCTGCTTACGTGCGAGCAGGTCGTCGAGCAGGTTTAAGCCTGCTGAGGGGCCATCGCGCATTGCAATAGCGGCAGCGCGATTGAGTTCAATAATGGGCGATGGGTTGAGGTGCAAGAGTAAGTCGTAGAAACCACAAATTTCCTGCCAGTCGGTTTGTGCAAAGCTGGGTGCTTCAGCGTGCAGTGCGGCTATGGCGGCTTGCAGGCAGTAAATATCGGCGCTGCCACCGCTTAATGCCCGTCGGATTAATGCTGAGCCTTCAGCGATTTGATCGCGATCCCACAGGTTTCTGTCCTGATCTTCCAGTCGGATCAAATCCCCGCTGTTATCGATGCGCGCGTGGCGGCGCGAATCCTGCAAAAGCATTAATGCGAGTAGACCCAGCACTTCCGGGTCGGGCAATAAAGTGGCGAGCAGGCGCCCGAGGCGGATCGCCTCCTGTGCTAATTCCTGGCGGATTAATTCTGTGCCAGATGAAGCAGAATAACCCTCGTTAAATACCAGATAAATCACGTGCAGCACCGCGTCCAAGCGGTCAGGCAATTCGCTGCGCGCAGGAATTTCGTAGGGGATTTTTGCTTCGCGGATTTTGTTTTTCGCGCGCACTATGCGCTGCGCCAGTGTGCTGGGCGAGGTTAAAAACGCACGCGCAATGGCCTCAGTCGTCAAGCCGCAAATTTCGCGCAGGGTGAGCGCCATTTGCGCTTCGGGTGCGAGGCTTGGATGGCAGCAAGTAAAGATAAGACGCAATTGGTCATCTTCGATATGCTCGTCAGACCATTCTTGCTCTTCGCTCAATGCTTCTTCCAACTCTTCGGCAACATCGTCGAGCGAGGTATTAAAACGCGCGCGGCGGCGGATATGGTCAATCGCTTTGAAGCGACCGGTGGATACCAACCATGCGCGCGGATTCAGCGGCACTCCATCAACCGGCCACTGTTGTAGTGCAGCGGCAAAGGCGTCCTGCAGGGCCTCTTCGGCGAGATCAAAATCTTTCAGCAGGCGGATCAAGGTCGCGAGCACTCGGCGCGATTCGCTGCGATAAAGTCCATTGATTAAAGCTTCGATACTGGCGGGCATAAAATAGTGTTATTGGAAGAATGTAAGTGACTCAAGGGTAGCGATTAAACAAGTCGTTGTTAAGCCTTAATATGTAATGATTTGCTGGAGGTTGGAATAGATGTGAATTGCTTCGTGGTGGTTTATCGGGGAGGATTCAATAATTTCCAGTCCTTAACTTGTGGGTGAAAAAATCCACACTCTTCGTATGCACGCTGGATAATTTTTTTCTTTTCCAGTTCTTCAATGCCACGCTCCAATGCATCAAAAATTGCTTTTCCTTTGGGATGAATTTTACTTACTGGCCAGTGGCGGCTGCCAGGTAGTGCAATTTTAATTCCGGGAATAGGTACCAGCTCCAAACCATCTACCATTACTTTCATATCAGGATTTATCTGAAAGGGAGCAAGTGTTACGTCTGCACGATTTGCTACCACCATACGCACAATTTGTACCCAGTAAGTGGAGAAGTGAATTTTTCGAATGCCTAATTCGGTTAATGTTTTTACATCGGCATTCCAGTGGTTATTAGAGGCCGCGCTCAGGTGGCTAACTTTATCGAGTGTGTTTGCTTGCAATGCGCGTTGGTTATCGGCACGCGTATATAGACCGGCAATAAAATCTCCTTCTTTCACTATTGCTTTGGTTTTAAATAAATGCGATGCGTAAGGTTTTATATCTTCGCGCCACTTAAGTGCACCGGATAAAGCTATATCTCCATCAGCTACTAATTTTAAAATACGTAAATAACTATTTTCTGGACGCAGTGTGATTTTTTCTTTAAATCCACCCAAGGCCAGCGCCTGCTGCAACAATATGATTTCAATTACATCGCGCCGTGCACCGGGTCCGCCATAGTAATTAATCTGCAATGGATCACGCTCGCCAACAAACAATTGGTAATCCGCAATAATGTCTTCATCAACCGCTGCCACAATGGCCTGCTCGGCAATACTGCTGTGCGGCATCACTGCAATGAGCATCACTATTGCCACTGATAGCCAAGGGTGGTGAGTCAAAATGGAGCTGGGCAGTTGTTTCAATGTGTGTTCCCATTTAGTGATGTACAAAACAAGTGGCATACAAAAGTGGCGCATAAAGGACGATAAAACCAAATATTAAATACAGTTTTTCTATTAGTGCTGGATGCTATAAAAATCTTAAGCTCGATAAACGAATGTCCTACAAAATTATGCGGTGCATCATAGCTTACCGCCCATCGGTACGCATCTGCGAGCGATAGCCGGTAAAACTTGTTTTGCATCAACAAAAGTTCCATGATTCTGGCGTAGCCTAACAATTGATCTTCCTGCTTTATTTTCCATCACCACATTTGAGGTGACATTTATGAGCAAAAATATCTTATTGATCCAGGGGCATCCCGATGTACAGGAGCATCACCTCTGTAACGAGCTAGAGCGGTCTTACGCGCGCGGTGCGACTGATGCTGGCCATGAAATTCGTCACATCAATGTCGCCGCAATCGATTTTCCCTTATTGCGCAGCCAGCAAGAATGGGAGCATGGCTTGCTCCCCGTCAATTTAAAGCCTGCGCAAGATGATATTCATTGGGCCGAGCATATAGTGTTATTTTTTCCGCTCTGGCTCGGTGATATGCCCGCCGTACTCAAAGGGTTTTTAGAGCAAATCGCCCGCCCCGATTTTGCATTCACATCCGATGGTAAAAATCCCTTCGCGCAAAAAGGCTTAACTGGCCGCTCCGCCCGTGTAGTGGTCACCATGGGGATGCCGGCATTGGTGTACCGCTGGTATTTTCGCGCGCACAGTTTGAAATCATTAGAGCGCAATATTTTAGGTTTTGTCGGCATTGCCCCCATCAATGAAACCTTGATTGGCAATGTCGGCAACATGGATGAAAAAACTGCGCAGAAATGGTTTGCGAAGATGCAAAAGTTGGGGGCAGATGGGGATTAATAAGAGATTCGTAGATTGGTGCTGGTTGCGCAGGCGATGGATGAGCCCCAGCATGATCATGTTTATGTAAAGTAAAAAAGCCCAAGGCTTTCACCTTGGGCTTTTTCATTTCACTAGAAGTAATCTAAACCTATCGCGGTTTTCCCCGCACCAACAACTGCTGCAACGCAATAAAGCAGAAGAGCAACAATCCAATCACAATCTTCGTCCACCAGCTACTTAGCGTTCCATCAAATGAAATATAGGTTTGCACTACACCCATAATCAGTACACCCATCAGGGTGCCGAACATGTAGCCGTAACCACCGGTTAATAAGGTGCCGCCGATAACCACTGCGGCAATTGCATCAAGCTCTACGCCGACGGCGGCGAGTGAGTAGCCGGAGAAGGTGTAGAAGGAGTAGACGATGCCTGCGAGCGTGGCAAGGAAGGCGCTGATGGCGTAAATGCGGATGGTGGTTTGTGCGAGTGGGATGCCCATTAATGCGGCAGAATTTGCATCGCCACCTATGGCGTAAACACGGCCGCCGAAGCGGGTGTAGTGGGCGACAATAATTGCCGCGAATAACACCAGCAAACAAATGATCGTTGAGGTTCCAATCCAGGCATCGCCGGGCAACATAAAACCAAATTCAGCAACCTGATTGTAAAATTCGTGTTCGATAGGAATGGATTCTTCGCTGATTACACTCGCCAAACCGCGTGCGAAAAACATTCCCGCGAGCGTCACAATAAACGGCTGCATTTTGTAGTAGTGAATAATTGCACCCATGATTGCACCGAATGCAGTGCCGCCAATTAATACCACGGGAAATACCACCAGTGGATGCCATTGGTATTTGCTGATTAATACACTGCACACTACGCCAGTTAATGCAATCACAGCGCCTACTGATAAATCGATACCACCTGAGAGAATTACAAAGGTCATGCCGACAGCGGCAATAATTAAAAATGCGTTGTCGCTGAGTAAATTAAAAAATACGCGCGAGCTGCCAAAACCATCAAATTGGATTGCACCTACACCAAACAATACAAAAAACAGTGCGCAGGTGACGGCGAGCGGAATAAATTTGGGATTTAGTTTAAGCACGGTTGCTCTCCTTCTTCTTTGCCCAGAAGTTCAACTGGCTCAGCTGCTGTTGGAAACGCGGTGATTGCATTAACAGCACGATAATAATAGCGCTGGCTTTAATCAGCAGATTAAATTTCGGTGGAATGCCGCTGAGGATAATAGTGACGGTCAGTGTCTGGATAATCAGCGCACCAATTACCGCGAGAAAAATAGAAAAGCGTCCGCCCATTAGCGATGCACCACCAATAACCACGGCGAGAATGGCATCCAGTTCTAACCACAAACCGGCGTTGTTAGCATCGGAACCTTTGATGTCGGCCGCTGCAATCATACCGGCCAGTGCAGCGCAAAGCCCTGCTACACAATACACGCTCATCTTAATAGCTTTGGCATTCAAGCCCATGTAATGGCTTGCCGATGGATTTGCGCCCACCGCTTCAATATACAAACCCAATGCAGTTCTGCGCGTTAATAATTGCACAATAATAAATGTGATAATCACCAGCACGACAGGGAAGGGCAGCCCAAGAAAATCGCCGGTACCTAAAAAAGCAAATCCGGCGTGATCAAAGGTGACTATCTGACCTTCATTCATTAATTGCGCAATACCGCGCCCGGCCACCATTAAAATTAAGGTGGCAACAATCGGTTGGATGCTCATGTAGCCCACTAGAAAGCCATTGATAATTCCGGCAATTAATCCAGCGACTAACCCTGCGCCAATAATAATCGCAAGATTATCCACACCTTTGGTGATGTAATAAGCACTTGCTGCTCCAGCGATTGCCATAATCGAACCCACGGATAAATCGACACCGCCAGTTGCGATAACCAAAGCCATACCGATAGCGAGTAATGCAACTGGCGCGGCGCGATTGAGTACATCAATCAAACTGCCGTAAAAGCGGCCATCTTTAAATTCAATTTGGAAAAATTCCGGTGAAATAATGGCGTTGATAATTAACAGCACCAGTAAACCGGCGCAGGGCCACAAATAGCGGCGCAGGTTTTGGTTTTTGGTTAGGTTCATAATGTTCTCTTCGTTTCTATGGATACCCGCGTTCGCGAGTATGACAATTCCCATTTATATTCTGCTTGATATATCCGTCGTCATCCCTGCGGACGCAGGGATCCAGGTGTTGATTGTTATGGATACCCCCGTTCATGGGTATGACGAAAAATATATACTTTTCAGCGATTATCTAGCTTGCCGCAATCGCCTGCATAATCCGCTGCGGATTAATGTCACTGCCTTCCAGCTCAGCGACTTTATGGCGATCGCGCAGCACAATCACTTTGCTACTGAATGCGACCAATTCTTCCAACTCCGATGATGCAACCACCAAGGCCAAACCCTGGTCGCAAAGTTTGCGGATCAAACGGATGATTTCGGCGTGGGCGCCAATATCAATCCCGCGGGTAGGTTCGTCGAGAATTAACAGTGACGGATTCGCAGCAAGCCAGCGAGCGAGAATCACTTTTTGTTGATTACCACCACTTAACTGCTCAATTGGTTTTTCAATATCCGATGTGGCGATACTTAATTCTTTAACGTATTGGTTGGCGATCTCCTCCTGTTCTTTGCGCGAAATAAATTTCCACCAGCCTTGTTTAATCTGGCGAGCGAGGATCATATTTTCACGGATAGAAAGTTGGCCGAGGATACCATCGTGTTTGCGGTCTTCTGGGCAGAGGCCCATGCCTGCGTCTATTGCATCGCGTGGCGAAGAAAAGTTTACGGTTTTGCCATTAAACATCACTGTGCCGCTGTGTTTTTTATCCACCCCAAAAATCAAGCGACATAATTCAGTGCGGCCGGAACCGAGCAAACCGGCGAGGCCTACAACTTCACCTTTGCAGACTTGTAAATCGACAGGGGAGAGGGTGGCGTTGCGCGCAATACCTTGCACATTTAATAATGAATCTCCGCATGCTGAATCGATTTGTGGTTTGTGCTCACCCAATTCAGCAAGCTCTTTGCCGAGCATATGGCCAATCAATTCAGTGCGCGATAAATTTGCGGCAACAAATTCGCCTACCAATTCTGCGCTGCGCAAAATGGTAATGCGGTCGCATACGGCATACACCTGATCGAGAAAGTGGGTTACGAATACAATGCCGATACCGCGTGCTTTTAAATCGCGCATGATGCGGAATAGCGATTGCACTTCATCTGCATCGAGGCTCGCGGTGGGCTCATCGAGGATCAATACTTTTGCGGACATATCCACACCGCGCGCAATCGCAATTAATTGCTGAACGGCGATGGAGTAGTGCGAGAGCGGCAGGGTTACATCGATATCCAAATCGTAACCTTTGAGTAATTGCGCTGCGTCTTGATTGACTTTTTTCCAGTTGATTAAGCCGAAGCGGCGCGGTTCACGGCCAAGATAAATATTTTGCGCAACGGTAAGGTTGGGCAACAAATTCACTTCCTGATACACAGTGCTAATGCCGAGGTCTTGTGCATCGCCAGTGTTGTTGGGGAATATGGGATTGCCTTCCAATAAAATATCGCCGCCATCGCGCTGGTAAACACCCGTCATCACTTTGATGAGTGTCGATTTACCGGCACCATTTTCACCTAGTAGCGCGTGAATTTCTCCTGCGCGCAAACTGAAGTCCACACCTTTCAGAGCATGGACACTGGGGAATATTTTATGAATTCCTTTGAGTTGTAAGACTGGTGTTGCTTGATCTGACATTTGATTATTCTCAATTAATGCAATCATCGTCATACCTGCGAACGCAGGTATCCAGCTGCTGTTTAGTGGATCCCGCGTTCGCGAGGATGACGATTCCCTTTTTAAATCAATTCGCAGTGGTATCTACAATTACTCATGTGTTCGTCATGCCTGCAAATGCAGGCATCCAGTAGTTATCGTGCGGATCCCCGCTACGTGAGGATGACGACTCCCGGCTAAATTACTTAGCTCCGCGTTTCACCAATTCAGCCGCCGCATTTTCAGCGGTATACACAGAACCACCCATACGAATCCATTTTTCAAAATCTTTTTTACCTGCACGGAATTCATTGATTACATCAAACGCCGGGCCACCGAGGTGTGGACTTAACTCCACCGACACATTAATCTCGCCTGCAACAATCGATTTCAATGCATCGTCTACCGCATCAACCGATACGATTAAAATATCTTTACCCGGTTGTAAACCCGCTTCGCGCACAGCCTGGATTGCACCTAACGCCATTTCATCGTTATGCGCCCAGATTGCACAAATGCTTTTGCCGCCGCCTTCTGCTTTGAGCATGGTCTCCATTACCTCTTTACCTTTTGCACGGGTAAATTCGGCAGTTTGGCTGCGCACAATTTTGGTTTCCGGAAATTTAGCGATGGTATCGTTAAAACCCTTCATGCGCCCAATCGCCGCGCTTGAACCTACAGTGCCTTGCAGTTCTAAAATATTGCACTTGCCCTGGGTTTTTTCAGTGAGCCAGCTGGCGGCGCGTTGGCCTTCCACTTCAAAGTCTGGCGCGATACGTGTGAGATAAAGTGATTGGTCAGTAACCGATACATTGCGATCCAGAATAACCACCGGGATGCGCGCGCGCTTAGCTTCCATCAACACCGGTTGCCAACCGGTTTCTACCACTGGCGCAATTAAAATGGCGTCCACACGTTGCGCAATAAAACTGCGCACGGCTTTAATCTGGTTTTCCTGCTTTTGTTGTGCATCGGAAAACTTCAATGTGATGCCGCGTTTTTCTGCTTCGGCTTTTACCGATTCAGAAAAACTGGTGCGCCAACCGGATTCGGAACCCACTTGCGCGAATCCAACGGTCAATGCATTTGCGGTAGCGCTGATGCCAATGGCAGCGGCAAGTGTCAGGGTTTTAAAAATCGTTTTCATAGTAAGTTCTCGTATCGTTAAATTATTGTTAGGTTAAATCCACCCACCATCGACAATAAAATGCTGGGCGGTGCATAAACGGCTATCATCCGATGCCAGAAATAACGCCATAGCGCTAATGTCTTCCGGCATCACCGATTTTTTTAAACATTGGTTATCTAAAATATTTTTGGCAGATTTATCTTTAGTGAGCATCGCCATCTGGCGGTCGGTCATCACCCAGCCCGGCACCAGCGTATTTACGCGAATATTATTGCCGCCCATATCACGTGCGAGCCCGCGTGTTAAACCTTCTATCGCCGCTTTGGAGCTGGTGTAACCAGGCATGCCGCCCTGGGTTGCGTACCAGCTCATTGAGCCCAAATTAATAATCGAGCCACTGCCGAGTTCAAGCATATGTTCATACACCGCCTGCGCTGCAAAAAAATGGTGGCGCAAATTCACCGCCAAACGCTCGTTCCAGTAATCGATGGTAACTTCGCGGAAATCGTGGCGCGTATCATTGGCGGCATTGTTGATTAATATGTTGATGGGGCCAACATCGTTGTAGATTTGTTTGATCGTCGCCTGCAGTTTGGGAATATTTAACAGATTGCAACGATAGTAGCGCGGCGGTGTGTTATCGGGGCGATGACTCAGTTGCTCGACAAGTTTGCGCGCGTCATCATCGAGAATATCGATAAAACACACCTGCGCACCTTGATGGCAAAATGCTTCAACCAGATTGGCACCAATACCGGAAGCGCCGCCGGTGATTAACACCACTTTATATTTCAGGCTCGGATACTGGTTGGTGAGTGTCATAGCCGCATCACCTTAATGGGAGTGGCCGGGCACATCGGCGCCACGGCAACCCACGAGAAAATCAAAATCGCAGCCTTCGTCGGCTTGCATCACGTGTTCGATATAAAGCTGTAAATAACCACCGGTTTTTTTGTGGATTTTTTGTTGGCGCAAGGTATCCAGACGCGCACTAATTTCTGCTGCGCTCACTTCCAATTCAAGTGAGCCTGCATCGGTATCCAATGCGATCCAATCGCCATCTTCTACCGCAGCAAGCGGGCCAAACTCTTGTGCTTCAGGTGCGACATGCAGAACTACGGTGCCAAAAGCAGTGCCGCTCATGCGCGCATCGGAAATGCGCACCATATCGGTAATACCTGCGCGCAATAATTTGGGTGGCAGCCCCATATTGCCCACTTCCGGCATGCCGGGATACCCCTTGGGGCCGCAATTTTTTAATACCATTACGCTGTTTGCATCAACATCGAGTGCATCATCCATAATGCGCTCTTTGTAGTGATCAAAACTGTCAAACACGATTGCGCGACCGCGATGTTTCATTAGGTGTGGCGATGCTGCGCTCGGTTTTAATACCGCGCCGCGCGGTGCAAGGTTGCCGCGCAAAATGCAAATGCCGCCGTTGCTGCACAGCGGATTATCAATCGTACGGATTACATCATCGTTATAGCAGGGCGCTTGCTGGTTATTTTCCCAAAGTGTTTTTCCGTTTGCGGTGAGACAGTCTTTGTAGAGTAAACCTGCATCGCCCAGACGTTTTAATACCGCGGGCAAACCGCCGGCGTAATAAAAATCTTCCATTAAAAATTGGCCGGAGGGCTGCAAATTTACCAGCGTGGGAATTTGCTGGCCGTAGGTTTGCCAATCTTCCAGCGTGAGCGGCAACTCCATGCGCGCGGCTATGGCTTTTAAATGGATGACTGCGTTAGTTGAGCCACCAATCGCCGCGTTAGTGCGAATCGCGTTGATTAAACTTTCGCGCGTGAGCAATTGCGAGATGCGTAAATCTTGCTGCACCATTTCCACAATGCGCATACCGGATATATAGGCGAGGGTTTTGCGGCGCGCATCGACTGCGGGAATCGCGGCATTTTGCGGCAGCGATAAACCGAGTGATTCAACCATGCAGGCCATAGTCGATGCCGTGCCCATGGTGTTGCAGGTGCCGGTGGAGCGGGACATATCCGCTTCGGCATCCATAAATTCCTGCAGGGAAATTTTTCCCGCTTTGTAATCTTCGCTCATGCGCCACACGAGAGTGCCTGAGCCGACATCTTTACCTTTATGTTTACCGTTGAGCATGGGGCCGCCGGTCACAACGATAGTAGGCAGGTCGCAACTGGCGGCGCCCATCACTAATGCGGGAGTGGTTTTATCGCAGCCGACCAATAAGACCACGCCGTCGATAGGATTGCCGCGAATCGATTCTTCTACATCCATCGCCGCCAAATTGCGCGTGAGCATGGCGCTTGGGCGCAGGTTGGATTCGCCATTGGAAAAAACTGGAAACTCTACCGGCACGCCGCCCGCTTCCAAAATGCCGCGCCTGACGCTTTCGGCGAGTTCGCGGAAGTGGCTGTTGCAGGGGGTGAGTTCTGACCAGGTATTGCAGATGCCGATAATCGGCTTGCCTTGGAAGTGATGTTCAGGGATGCCCTGGTTCTTCATCCAACTGCGGTACATAAAGCCGTTTTTGTCCTGAGTGCCGAACCATTGGGTACTTCGCAGCGGTTTTTGCGCTGAAGTGGGGGCTTTTTTTGTCTTATTATCTTGGTTCATACAAGGCTGCTACATCTTATGGAGCCACAGCTATGGCAGGATCAGCCCTAACCTTGTCCCAGTCAGGGCATCAATTATTATTAAAGTCAGACAATATAAGAGCTGGGCTAAGCTGCCGCAATCCTAATTACGCAGGTTTACCGTTTAAATACAGGCGCTGCTTCGGATTTGGACAAAACTTTTCACTGCCAATACTTGATTTAATTGTATTATAATATCAATATAAATCAACCCCTTCAAAAAACGGGTATCACCAACAATAAGAGTGAGAGTGAATAATGCGCACCCTGATTAAACCGATGTTTTTAGCCTTGTCCGTGCTTGCTGGCGCCGCGCAGGCCGCCAACCCGATTTTTACCGATGTCTTCACTGCCGACCCGGCGGCCATGGTGCATAACGGCAAGGTGTACCTCTATGCGGGGCACGACGAGGCGAAAGACAACACCAAGTTTTTTGAGATGCACGATTGGCTGGTTTACTCCTCGGATGACATGGTCAATTGGGAATCCCATGGCCCGCGCCTGCATATAAAAGATTTCAAATGGGCTAAAGGTGATGCCTGGGCGAGCCAGATTATTGAAAAGAATGGCAAGTTTTACTGGTATATCACCGCGCGCCACAACGACACCAAGCCGGGTTTTGCCATAGGCGTGGCGGTGGGAGATAGCCCGCTCGGGCCATTTAAAGATGCGCTGGGTAAGGCATTGATAACCAACGATATGACCACTGATACCCCCAACGACTGGGATGATATCGACCCGTCAGTGTTTATCGATAATAACGGCCAAGCCTATCTGTTCTGGGGCAACAGCAAGCCGCGTTACGCCAAGCTCAAGCCCAATATGATCGAGCTGGATGGACCGATTGTGGATATCAAAGGCCTGCCGGAATTCACCGAGGCAATCTGGGTGCACAAATACGGCGACAACTATTATCTCTCCTATGCCATGGGCTTCCCCGAGAAGCTGGGTTATGCGATGAGCAAGAGCATCACCGGCCCTTGGGAATACAAGGGGATTCTCAATGAAGTCGCGGGCAATACGCCGACTAACCACCAGGCGATTATTGAATTTAACGGCAAGCACTACTTCATTTATCACACCGGCGCAGGGCGTCCGGATGGTGGCCAATATCGCCGCTCGGTGGCTATCGATGAGCTGTTCTATAACCCGGATGGCACTATCAAGCGTATTGTCATGACCAGCGAAGGCGTAACGGCAAATAAAGCCGTCAAGCCGCTGCAGAAATAAGCGTTTAAGCGCTCCGCCTCCCCATGAAACCAATTGACATGGGGATATCTAATCTGAATAATATTGTCATACAATATTAATATCCTCTGGTGAGGCAACAGTATAAAAATGGGTGATGTTATGACCTCTTATGCCTTGGGGCTGGATTACGGTACTGACTCCGTCAGAGCCCTGTTAGTAGATGCCCTGACCGGTGAAGAAGTAACCAGCAATGTGGTCTATTACCCACGCTGGAAAAAAGGCTTGTACTGCGTACCGGCGAAAGACCAATTCCGCCAGCATCCGCTCGATTATCTGGAGAGCCTTGAACAAGTTGTTCGGGGATTGTGGAGCAAGGCACCAGCAGGTGCTGCTCAGCAGGTTGTCGGCGTCAGTTTTGATACCACCGGCTCAACGCCGGTTGCGGTCGATAGCGAAGGCGTTGCGCTCGCACTCAAACCGGAATTTGCCGAAAACCCCAACGCTATGTTTGTGCTTTGGAAAGACCACACCGCGATTAAAGAAGCGCAGGAAATTACGGCGGCTGCACATAAATCATCCGAGAACTATTTAAAGTACGAAGGCGGAATTTATTCCTCTGAATGGTTCTGGGCAAAAACCCTGCACGTATTGCGTGAAGACTCTTCAGTCGCCAAAGCCGCTTACCTGTGGGTGGAGCATTGTGATTGGATGTCAGCAATGCTGACTGATACTACGCACCCAAGCAAATTGCGTATGGGCCGCTGCGCCACTGGCCACAAATTAATGTGGCATGAAAGCTGGGGTGGTTATCCACCGAATGATTTCTTTGTGGGCATTGATCCTCTATTAAATGGTTTGCGTGACCGTTTACCGGCCGAGACATTTACTTCAGATCAAGTCTGCGGTGGCCTCTCAGCAAAATGGGCGGACAAGCTCGGGTTGCCAATAAATACCCCTGTCGGTTTTAGCGCATTCGATTGTCATATGGGCGCGGTTGCCGCAAAAGTAAAACCGGGTGTGCTCACCAAAATTATGGGTACATCCACTTGCGATATTACCGTCGCAACCTACGACGATATTGGCGATAAATGTATCGCCGGTATTTGCGGCCAGGTTGATGGATCGGTAACGCCAGGATTCGTTGGCCTTGAAGCAGGGCAGTCAGCATTTGGCGATTTGTATGCCTGGTTCCGCAATCTGGTGAACTGGCCGGTTACTAACATCTTGCAAAACTCTTCATTGCTTGATGAAGACACCAAACAAAAACTCGCACAAGAAATTGAAGATCAAACGCTGGTTGCATTGAGTAACGCGGCGAGCAAATTAGCTATCGGTGAAGCGGGTATTACCGCACTGGATTGGGTGAATGGTCGCCGCACTCCCGATGCTGATCAGTCGGTCGCCATGGCCATCGCAGGTTTGAAAATGGGCAGCAGTGCACCGCATATTTTCCGCGCGCTGGTTGAAGCAACAGCTTATGGTGCGCGTGCGATTATCGAGCGCTTTAAACAAGAAGGCGTGGCGATCAATTCTGTTGTGGCGATTGGCGGCATCTCGAAAAAATCGGATTTTGTAATGCAAACCTGCGCCGATGTATGGAACTGCCCCATCGAAGTATTGGAGAGCGAGCAAAGCTGTGCACTGGGCGCTGCGATTTTTGCTGCGGTTGCCGGTGGAGTTTATCCCGATGTTGCAAGTGCACAAAAAGTGATGGCATCCAGTGTGTGCAAAACCTACACGCCCAATGCCAATGCTGCCGCTATCTATGAAGGCTTGTATCAAAAATATCTCAAGCTCGGCACTTTTGTCTCTGCTGGTGGTGTTGGAGGTAACGCTTAATGAGTTACACCGAATTAAAGCGCGAAGTCTACGAAGCCAATATGGAATTACAGCGCCGCAATCTGGTGGTGTATACCTGGGGTAATGTATCGCAAATTGATCGTAGCAAAGGTGTGATTGCTATCAAGCCAAGCGGCGTGGCCTACGAAAAATTGTCGCCTGACGATATTGTGATTGTCGATTTGGAAAACAATATCGTAGAAGGAGCGATGCGTCCTTCTTCCGATACCAAAACCCACACGCATTTGTATCACCACTTTGAATCGATTGGCGGAGTGACGCACACTCATTCAACTTACGCCACTGCCTGGGCGCAAACCCAACAGGCTATTCCTTGCTACGGCACTACCCATGCTGATTACGCCTACGGCGAAATTCCATGCACCGCGGTAATGACTGATGAACAAATCGAGCGCGATTACGAAGAAGAAACCGGCGTGCAAATTACCGATTGCTTTAAAACGCGCAGCCCGAAAGAAGTTCCTATGGTGATAGTGGCCGGTCACGCGCCATTTACCTGGGGCAAGAGCGGTGCCGATGCGGTTTACCACGCGGTAATCCTCGAAGAAATTGCGCGCATGGCCTATTTAACCAAAACCTTACAGCAAAACACTCCGCCGTTAAAACAAGGCATTGTGGACAAACATTATTTACGCAAACACGGGAAAAATGCCTATTACGGGCAGAAGTAATAAACCCACATTTTTATTTAAACGAATACAAAATATTTTTGAGGAAAACAAAATGAAAATCTACGGCGATAAAGAAGTCTGGTTGGTCACCGGCTCACAAGATTTGTATGGTCCAGGCGTATTAAAACAAGTCGCCGAGAACAGTCAAAAAATTGCGGCGGGTTTGACTGAATCCAACAATATTTCAATCAAAGTTGTTGCACAGGATACGGTTAAATCTCCCAAAGAAATTCTTGCTGTATGCCAAGCGGCTAATAGCAATCCCAACTGTGTTGGTTTGATTCTGTGGATGCACACGTTCTCTCCGGCGAAAATGTGGATCGCCGGTTTGAGCGCATTGAGCAAGCCCTACATGCATTTGCACACCCAGTTCAATGCTGAGCTGCCGTTTGCTGAAATCAATATGCACTTTATGAACCTCAACCAGTCTGCACATGGCGACCGCGAATTTGGTCATGTGAGCACACGTTTGCGCCAGGAGCGCAAAGTGGTTGTAGGCCATTGGGCAACTGAATCAGTGCAAAAGCAAATCGACAGTTGGTGCCGCGTTGCTATGGGTTGGTACGCTAGCCAGAATTTAAAAGTGGCACGCTTTGGCGACAACATGCGTCAAGTAGCTGTTACTGATGGCGATAAAGTTGCTGCGCAAATTAAATTTGGTTACGAAGTTCACGCTTATGGTTTGGGCGATCTGCAAAAAGTAGTTGATGCAGTCACCGATGAGCAAGTTGCTGCACAAATTGAAATCTACAAAAAAGAATACGATGTAAATCCTGCGATTTTTGATGATGCGCATCAATACCAAATGCTGAAAAACGAAGCGCGTTTGGAATTGGGCATGTTGAAGTTTTTAACCGACGGCGACTTCGGTGCGTTCACCAACTGCTTTGAAAACCTGACTGGTTTGACCAACCTTCCTGGTCTTGCAACACAACGCTTGATGGCGGCTGGTTTTGGTTACGGCGGTGAAGGCGATTGGAAAACCGCTGCGATGGTACACATCTGCAAAGTGATGTCTAAAGGCCGTGTGGGTGGTTCATCCTTTATGGAAGATTACACTTATCACTTCGGTGCTGTGGATCAAGTACTGGGCGCGCATATGTTGGAAGTTTGTCCATCGATCGCTGCAGCAAAACCAAAACTGGAAGTGCATTTGCACACCATCGGTTGCCGCAATGATATCGCCCGCTTGATTTTCACCGGCAAAGCAGGTCCAGCACTGTGCATTTCCTTGATTGATATCGGCACCCGTTTCCGCGTGATCATCAATGAAGTAGACACCGTAAATCCACCACAAGAATTGCCGAAGTTGCCAGTGGCAAAAGCGCTGTGGGAACCACGCCCCAATCTGGAGATTTCTGCTGCAGCCTGGATTCAAGCCGGCGGCGCGCACCACAGCGCCTACACCCAAGGTGTAACTGCTGACGAAATCGTAGACTACGCGGAAATGGCAGGAATTGAAGCGCTGGTAATTGGTGCGGATACCACTGTACGCAATTTCAAAACCGAATTGCGCCACAATGCGGCTTACTTTCATTTGAAAGATGGTGTTTAAGCGCTTTTGCTTTTAACGAGCTTGAAAAGAACTGATATGTGAGGGATTAGGTAGAGGCATGTGAGACCGTTTGGCGACATGGATGTCGACAACGAGCCTACATGGATGTATTCACGGCGTGTCGCACATGCCTCTACCTAACCCGGAAACCACTACCGGCTCGCATACGCAGTCAAGATCAGAAAGTTGTAAAGTCAGGTCTTTTCCTTTCGAACTTAACGCTGGTTTGTGCTCTAATTTCTACCTTACCCGGCAACAATGAAATGAGAGCAAAAGATGTACGACCATTACGAAGCACTGATTTTTGATATGGACGGTACGCTAGTCGATAGCGGCCAATTACATGAATTTGCATGGACCACCATGCTGAACAAATACGGCATCCCCATTGACCGCTCGTTTATGCGTTCATTGGCGGGCGTTCCCACTAAAGGAACGATTGAAATTCTGCTCGAAAAATTCAATCTCAAGGTCGATGCCAGCCTTGATGAAATGAATGATTTTAAAGAGCAGGTCGTGCACGAGAATATGCACAAATATGTAAAACCAACTGCACTGCTTGAAGTTGCTCAGAAATACCACGGCGTGAAACCCATGGCGATTGGTACTGGGGCTTATACCCAGGAAGCCGAAACCATTTTGAAGATTTGTGGTTTGGAAAAATACCTCAGTGCTGTAGTCGGTGCTGACCAGGTAAAAAATCCAAAACCCGCACCGGATACCTTTTTACGCTGTGCAGAATTATTGGGCGTTGATCCCAAACAGTGTGTGGTATTTGAAGATTCAAAACTCGGGTTGCAAGCAGCAGCGAGTGCAGGCATGGCAGGAATCGATGTGTTATTAGTCCATGCGGTAGAGAACGATTACTTTTTGTAAAAACTAGAGCGAGCCGGATTATTCGGACACTATAAACCGTACAAAACGGTGAGAGATAAAGGAAGCGGCAATACGGCAGAACTCTGTTTGGTATTGCCGTTTTTTTTTAATAACAACACGAGGTCACTATAATAAATGCAAGCTTCCAATGTGCACGCAACCGATAAATTATCGGTTACCGAGAAAGTAGGGTTTGGCGCTGGCGACATGGCGTTGAACGTAGTGATCTCGTCGATGATGTTAATCATCACTTTTTATTACACTGATATTTTTGGTCTAACCCCGATGGATATGGGGATTTTATTTTTCACTGTAAAAATCGTCGGTGCCATTTCCGATTTAGTAATGGGGCAAATCACTGATCGGTTTACTTTCCTGCAAGGCCGCTACCGCCCTTGGTTATTGTGGTTGGCAATTCCCTACGCTGTGAGCGTGTTTTTTGTATTCACCACGCCTAATTGGGAATACGACGCAAAATTAATTTGGGCGTATTCCACCTACATCATGATGACTTTAATTACGTCGGGTGTAGGCATTCCCTATATTTCCTTGCCCAGCGCACTCACCAGTGACCCTAAAGAAAAATTATCGGCCAATGGATATCGTTTATTTCTTGCCAAAATCGGCGCATTTATGGTGGCTGCAGTTGTGCCTGTTGTATCAGGTATGTGGGAAGACAAAGCCTTGGGCTATCAAATCGCGATGGCAATTATGTCGTTCATTGGCGCTGCAATGTTTTTATTTTGCTATTTCAATACCTCAGAGCGTGTTGTGCATGTCGTCGAGCCGCAACCGCTGCTCAGCCAGTTTTTGCAACTATTAAAAAACGACCAATGGTTAATCCTGGTGGCAGTGTGTATTACCGGCACCATTGGTTATGTAATCCGCGGCTCAGTTGCAATTTATTACGCGAAATATTACTTGGGCGGAGATGACACGCTTGTATCAGCGTTTATATCCACCGGCGTTGTGGCGGCGATTCTGGCGATGATTGCATCCACCTGGATCACCAAGTTTTATTGCAAGATTAATTTATTCCGCTACACCCAGTTGATAGTGGCTGGCTTGAGTGTGGCGATCTATGTCTTTGTTGATCCGCAAGATGTCTTGCTGGCTTTTATTTTGTATTTCCTGTTGTCCTTTGTTGTCGATCTGCATGCGCCAGTATTCTGGTCAATTATTTCTGAAACGATTGACTATGGCCAGGTTAAAAATGGCAAGCGTGTATCCGGTTTTGCCTATGGTGGTATTTCGGTAGGACAAAAAGCGGGTATGGGGATTGCGGGTTTGATGGTGGGTTGGTTGCTGACCTATTTCCAATATGTGCCCAACCAGGAGCAATCAGAAACCTCAATGATGGGTATTGCACTTATGTTGTCCGTCATACCCGGATTCTTTCATGCTTTGATGGGTCTGCTGATGTTTATGTACCGCATTAATGACCGCTATTACGCCGAGCTGAAAGGTACCATGATACTTAAAGGTTATATTGCGCGGAATTAAATACGAAATTAAAAGAGTTTGGAGAATGTTGTGAGCGAATTATTAAAACCCCTGATCCCCCAGCGCGCCGATCCGTTTATTTATAAACACACCGACGGCTATTATTATTTCACTGCATCAGTGCCTCAATACGACCGCATTGAATTGCGCCGCGCAAAAACAATTGCTGAATTGGCAACTGCTAAGACGGTTGATGCATGGCACAAACCCGAAGCCGGTCCTTACAGCGAATTATTATGGGCACCGGAACTTCATTTCAACAAAGATCCTGAATCCGGTGAATCTGCTTGGTATGTTTACTTCGCCGCAGCGCCCAGCCGTGAAATAAAATTCGATTTGTTCCAACACCGTATGTACTGCGTTCGCAACAAAAATGCGAATCCGCTGGAAGGTGAGTGGGAATTTATGGGGCAGATCGATAGCGGTATAGATACCTTTTGCCTGGATGCCACCACCTTTACCCACGATGGCGTGCTCTATTATTTGTGGGCGCAAAAAGATGTAAATATTCGCGGCAATTCCAATTTGTATATCGCGCCGATGAAAACACCCTGGCAATTGGCTGGTGAACCCGTGCTGCTCACCAAACCGGAGTTCGAATGGGAGATTCGCGGTTTCTGGGTTAATGAAGGGCCATCGATATTAAAGCGTAATGGAAAAATATTTATCAGTTATTCTGCGAGTGCGACTGATGAAAATTATGCGATGGGTTTATTGTGGGCAGATGAAAACTCCGATTTACTGAATCCTGCATCATGGACCAAATCCAAAGAACCAGTACTTTGTTCGGATATCCCCAACAAAATTTTCGGCCCTGGCCATAACAGTTTTACTTATGGTGAAGATGGCGACACGGTGATGTTGGTTTATCACGCACGTACTTATACTGAAATAATTGGCGATCCTTTATGGAATCCTGATCGCCATACTTTTGTAAAACCCTTGCGCTGGAATGACAAAGGCATGCCGGTATTTGGCAAGCCTTCTATGGCGGATTAAAACCAGTCGCACCATATTTTCATTAGTGCTTGCAAACAAAAAATCCACTCATTGTTTTTCGGTGAGTGGATTTTTTGTTTGTGGGTTGCGCTCACTTATTGGGGTGTCGAAAAGCTGTCTATTCTTCACTTGCATCTTGGGTTAGTTAACGGTTCGCCAGTTTATTGACTGCAGTGAATCTGCTTATTTCGGATCTGCTCTGCAATTGCACAATTATTATTTTTTATTCAAAAAATGGAATAAAAAAAGATGCATTAAAAAAATTGTCTGCTAGTCTTACGCGCAAATTGTGATCAGCATCACAAAGGCTTTTTCTTAGTTTATTCATGTGCTAACCGAGGTGTAAGTGAACAATCTATCACTTAAATGGAAGATTCTGCTCAGCGTGACCTTGACCTGTATCGCCGCTGTTATTGCAACAACTTTGGTAACTGTGCGCACCGGTATTGCCACAACAGAATCCGCCATTATTGAAGACACACGCACGCTTGCGCAGGTGTTAGGAGAGGCAAGTGTTGGGGCAATGACTTTTGACGATAGCGCACCGTTAACGCATCACTGGGTGCTTTGCGTGTAAGCCCACGCGTGTTGAGCGCGGTTGTATATAGCGCCCAAAAACCTTTTGCCTGGTATGAAAAAAATACCGACTCCAAAATAGTGCCGCGTGAATTATCAGGCACTCCGCGCGCGACTGGCATTGAAGTTGAAGGCGAGCTTTTGTTGATTACTGAAACGATTAAATCTGACGGCGCCACTATAGGTGCCATCAGTTTGCGTGTGGATATGAGCGAGGTAGATGTGATAGTGACTGATGCAATTTACTCCGCATTGGGCTTGGTTTTTATTATCAGCCTGATAGCGGCATCGCTCGCCTATGCGGTGCAATTGAGTATTGTGCGCCCGGTAAATAATGTGGTGACTGCGTTGCGCGATATTGCTGAAGGCGAGGGCGATTTAACCCGTCGCTTACCGGTAACCGGTAATGACGAAGTATCAGAACTGGCGCGTTGTTTTAATCAGTTTGTAGAGCGTCTGCAATCGATTATCGCCAGCGTGGCACATACCGCGCGCGATGTGAGTGATAGTGCAGTGAGCCTCTCGCAATTATCACGTGAAAATGAACGCGAAATTCGCACCCAGCAAACTGAGATCCAACACATTGTTGGTGCAGTGAAAGAGATGGCGGGTGTGGTGCAAGATGTGACTGTGAGTGTGACGGAAACCGCTGATAAGTCCTTACAAGCTGACGATGCAGCAGCAGAAGGTAAAACCCTAGTGGTCAATACTATGGGGCAAATTACCAACCTGTCGGGTGATATTAAAACGGCAGCCGATGTAATTGACCGTCTGCGTCAAGAAACAGTGAGTATCGGCTCGGTGCTGGATGTGATTCGTGGTATTGCCGAGCAAACTAATTTGCTCGCATTGAACGCGGCGATTGAAGCGGCGCGTGCCGGTGAACAAGGGCGCGGCTTTGCGGTAGTTGCCGATGAAGTGCGCACGCTTGCATCTAAAACGCAAAGCTCCACCACTGAAATTCGCGAAATGATTGAGCGCTTGCAATCAGGCTCACAAAAAGCAGTAGAAATGATGGCGGCAGGTACTAACCAGGCGGGCAATGCGGTAGTGCAAGCCAGCGATGCAAGTCACGCCCTGGAAAATATTACCGAAATTGTAAGTGTGATTCGCGATAGGACCAATCAGATTGCGGCTGCATCGGAACAACAGAGCGCAGCTACACGCCAAATTGAAAACAATATTGATCGTATTTCTTCAGTTGCTACTCATACGGCAGAAAGCTCCAGTCGCATTACTACCAATACAGGCAACCTGGCTGAAATGGCGGCGCGTATGGCGGAGTTGGTTGGGCGTTTCCGGGTTTAATTTTGTTGTGAATGTTTGTTTTGTTAATTATGTAATCTTGTTCTTTTGTTGAGAGGAAAATTCATGAGATCGTTTGTTATCGCTGCTACTTTTTTTGCATCATGCGTTGTAACTTCAATGGCTGCTGCAGCTAGCGAAAAGCCCGCCGCTAAACCAGAAATTCCTGATGCAGCTACTGTGGTTACTGCACAAATGGTAAAAGCGAACAATGATATGAAGGCCTATGTAAAAGACATGGAGGCCTACCTGGGGTGTGCTGGTCTGGGGCGCTCGGATGAGAAAAAAGAGCTGGATGATTTGAAAAAATTTGCTGACGATTTCAACCAGGTTGTACGTGCTTTTAAAGCGAGATCGGCGGGCTAATATATTCGCTGACCAAAGATATTGTGAAGAACCCGCTTTGTGCGGGTTTTTTTATTGCCCTTCGTTCGAGCACCATTTATAGACATAAAAAGCACTGACTGCAGCTTTACTTCTGTTTAATTGTATGACAATAATATTTGATAGTAATATTGTATGACATATAGTTCATGCGACTACTAGACCCGACGTGGCGTTTCATCCTAAGTCTTAAAAGTGGCTGCGCCGGGAATTATAAATAAGCAATAACTACACGAGAGAAGGTCAAACACATGAAGCTAACAAGCCTTACGCTTGTCATTGGCAGTCTGCTGTTATTGGGCGGCTGCGGTGGCGGTAGCGACAACAACGCCTCAACCAAGCCAGTTCCTGCATCCCCTGAACCTGTTTATTCCAAGCCGACGCTGGCAAGCGGAATCCCGCTGGCGCAAGACGGCTCGGTCAATTGGTTGGATATAGGTGTACACGACCCATCCATCGTCAAAGCCGGTAGCGATTACTACATTTTCGGCTCACACCTGGCAGCGGCCAAATCGGCTGATTTGATTAACTGGGAATATATTTCGGTGCTGTCAGCCAATGATAAGGTTGATGAGAGCCCGCTGTTTAATACCTATTCCAGCGAAATCTCTGAAGGCATCGCCTGGAGTGATGGCTTTAAAGGCAACTGGGCAGCCAATGTAATCAAGGCGCCCAATGGCAAATATTGGTTCTACTACAACCACTGCGCCCAAGTAGAAGCGGACAATGGCGGCTGCTGGAACCGCTCCTACTTAGGTCTGGCAGAGGCTGACTCTGTTGCAGGTCCTTATGTGGATAAAGGCGTATTCCTGCGCAGTGGTTACCGCAATGCCGGTGAATTCACTAGCTTCCCGCTCGACAACGGCCAAACCAGTTGGAATGGTGCGGTTGACCCCAATGTGATTGACCCCACCGCGTTTTACGATAAAGACAACAAATTGTGGATGGTCTACGGCTCCTATTCTGGCGGTATCTTTATTCTGGAAATGGACGGCGCCACGGGTAAACCCAAAGCGGGTCAAGGTTATGGCAAGCATTTGGTCGGGGGCGATTTCCGCGCGATTGAAGGCGCCTATGTGATCTACAGCCCGGTCGCTGATTACTATTACTTGTTCTACTCAGTAGCTGGCTTTGATGCAAATGGCGGCTATTCCATCCGCATTGCCCGCTCCAAAACGCCCAAAGGCCCTTACCTTGATCCTGCTGGCGTAGACATCGCCACTATGGGCATCGGTTTGGAGATTGGCGGCAAGTTGCTGGGCGGATTTGAATTTACCCAAGCATTAGGTGAGCCAGGTCTTTCATGGGGTTATCAATCACCCGGTCACAACTCGGCCTATTACGATGAAGCAACAAAGCGTCATCTGCTGGTAACCCACACTCGCTTCCCGGCGTCATCTACTACATATCCCGGTAACATCGAAGCCCATGCCGTACGCACCCATGAAATGTTTGTGAGTAAAGACGGTTGGTTAGTGGTCTCGCCCCAGCGCTATGTTCCGCTTAACGGCAATAACCTGGTCGATCTCGCGCAAGTGCCCGGTCACTATAAGTTTGTGAATCAAGGTAAAGCCGTTAATAAAACCGCGATTAAATCCGGCTATATCACCTTGCGTGAAGACCGTACCGTCACCGGTAGTGAAAAAGGCACCTGGATGTCACAGGGCGATGATTCCATCAAACTGGTATTGGATTCCGGCACCTACTTTGGTGTGATCAAGTGGCAGTGGGATAACGGCAGCAAAGAATTGGTTCCCGTGTTTTCTGCAATGGCAAAAGATGGCGCCTCGGTATTTGGCACCCGCACGGATTCCATCGCGGGCACAACTGCAGCTTTGAATAGTGTAAAAGATGCACTGAATATCAAAACCGAATTGACTATTGCCGATGAAGGTTATTCGCTGCCGACCATTGGCAAAAGCGGCACTGCGATTAATTGGGTGAGCAGCAATGAATACTTTATCGACTCCATGGGTAATGTATTTATTCCAACGCCAGACCTCGGCGATAAAACCGTTACGCTCACTGCCAATCTTTCATTAAATGGCCAGACCACTACAAAAACGTTTTCAGTGCATTTAACCGCACGCCCGCCGTTTAAAAATGCAGTAGCGCATTATGGATTTGAAAATACCTTAACCGATTCAGTGGGCTATTTTGCTGCTGCGAAAACTACTGACAACAACCTGTTTAATGTCGATGCAACGGCACCCACTTTTGCTGCCGGTTACAGTGGGCAGGCTTACGATTTTAATGGTGCCAACGGCGTGCGTTTGCCGGACAACATTATTCACTCCAATGCCTACACTGTGTCCTTTTGGATGAAACCGGAATCGCTCACCACCCATACGCCCGCCTTTTTTGCCGCGAGTGATTTTGATCACTGGATCAGTTTTATTCCGGGCAATGCCTGGTTTACCTCGACCTCATTGATCTGGAGTAATTTCCTCGGCAACTGGAATCAGGTTGTACACACTGCAACAGCGCCGGTAAATCAATGGCAACATGTGGCGATCACCTATGCTGACACCACAATGAAGTTATACATCGACGGTACCCTGGTCGGTGCAATGCCGCGCGATGATATTTTCAGCGCGAGTGGCGGACAGTTTGCACTGGGTGTCAACTTCGGTTGGGATTTGCCGTTTGTCGGCCAAATCGATGAATTAATTGTGTACGACTACGCCTTGAGTAATTTGGATATCAACGGTGCAGCAATTAACAATCTCACCAATCCCGCACAATTTGCCGGTTTTGTAAAAGAAGCATTGGAGCTGGGCGATATGTCCGCCGTGCGCGAAAATTTTGAATTGATTCGCGTAGGGCCATTTGTTTCTGGCATTAGTTGGACATCCAGCAACGAAAATTATTTGAAGCCCACCAACGGTATTGCGGTCGTTAAGCAACCGACAGCCGATGAGGGCGACAAAACTGTCACCTTGACTGCACACATCAATTACCAGGGTTTTACTGACACTAAAGAATTTACTGTAACGATTAAATCCTTAGCGCCAGCGGAATACAGTTTTGATGGTGACTTAACCGCGAAAAATGCAGTTGCAGCGGCAGGCACAGTCACCGGTAACTTTATGCACAACACTGGCGGGGCAGTGAGCTACGTGCAGGGTGTTAAAGGTTCAGCGGTCAATCTGGATGGCACATCCGGTGTGCGTCTGCCCGACAATTTAATTACCACCGCTAGCTACAGTATTTCGCTCTGGTTAAAACCCACTGCGTTTACCAATTACACCACCGCATTTTTTGGTGGAGCTAATGCCAACTATTGGTTGAGTTTGGTCCCCTCCATGAACGGCACGGAAAAAACCCGCGTATGGGCGAACGGCCCGGCGTTCTACGACAACGCGGAATTAAGCAATCGTATTCCCGCCAATCAATGGACGCACTTGGTGATCATGGTCGATGGCGAAAATAACAACACCATCAAAATTTTTGTGAATGGTGTGCAGCAGCTTGAATCTACTGGCTTCCCACGGGTGATGACAGTGGTGGGTGATACCAATGAATTTGCATTGGGTGTGAACTATTGGGATACACCTTTCAACGGCGCTATCGATGAACTCAAAGTGTTCACCGGCACCATTAGCAACGAACGCATTAACTCACTGTATCAAGAAGGTTCCACTGCCCAGTAATCGCAGTAGCGAGGGAGAAAATTATTCTCCCTCGCCTTGAATTCTTTTTGATGGAGTTAATGGATAAAACATTAACTCAAAATTTACAAAAAATTTTGGAGTTTATTATGTATAAGAAATCAGCCTTGGTCAGCGCTGTGCTGGCCGCAATGATGGCGCAAATCGCCAGCGCCCAAGAAGCGCAAAACTCACAACCTGTAGCCGATGAACAAGTAGAAGAAGTTATCGTGCAGGGTATTCGCAGCAGTTTAACCAAAGCCTTGGATATCAAACGCAACAGCACACAAATTATCGATTCCATTGTTGCCGAAGATATCGGCAAGTTTCCCGATAACAACGTCGTTGAAGCATTGCAGCGTGTGACGGGTGTGCAAACCACTAACCGTGGAGCTGGCGAAGTATCGGCAGTGTCAATTCGCGGTTTAACTGATGTGCACACTACCGTAAATGGCCGCGATGTATTTACCGGCGCGGGCCGCGCGGTTGCGCTGCAAGATATTCCAGCGAGTTTGTTAGCCAATGTGAATGTTTACAAAACCCGTTCGGCTGATCAGGTGGAGCGCGGTATTGCCGGATCGATTGATGTAAAAACCCATCGCCCCTTTAATTTTGATGGCGCAAAAATGGTATTGGCGGGGCGCGGCATCTACGCTGATCAGCCCGATAAAATTGATCCAAATATCAGTGCGCTATTTAGCAATCGCTGGGAATTGGAAAGCGGTGGCGAATTCGGTGCATTGGTGAATGTGTCGTTTGCAGAAACCAATTATCGCGATGAGACTATGACGGCGGGTGCCGTGTTTCCTTTTTTCAGTGCCAATCCGCATTTGGATTATGCGCCCTACCAAATGATTCCCAACTCGCACAACAATACACCCGTGTGGCAAGCCGGTTTGGAGAATGGCCTTCCCTCTGCAACAGGTTCAACCCTGACCTTGGATGGTGCAGACTACGATTATTTATTGATGCGCGATGCGGTGTTCGGTACATCTTTCACCGGTAATCGCGAGCGCCCGGCCGCCAGCGTTTCTTTGCAGTGGGCACCGAATGATGAGTTGGAAGTGACTGCAGAAGGTTTTTACACGGGCTACAGAAATACATCGCAAAATGCCATGTGGTTTACCAACACGCTTGAACACCAAAATGGCAATATCGATATCCCTCTCGTTTATGACGGCACTAATGTTGTAAAAGAACATCAGGGTTATGCCAACGGCGGCTTCCAAAGTGGTGACTATTCCACTGGCAAAACTGACAGCTATTTATATGCGCTTGGTGCCAAGTGGACACCAAGTGACAATGTAACGGTCAATTCTGAAATTGTTTATCAAGACAGTAAATTTACCTCTGAATTTTTTGCGATGCGGTTTGCGCGCACTGCATATGGTTTGGATGTGGATTACAACGATCGCGACGGTGTGCCTTCCGCTATTTTTAAAGATAATCCTGCCACCAGTGCACTGGATGAATCGGACATGGCTGCAGTGGGCAATTGGAATGCCTCCGGCATGTGGGACAACGGCGGTGGCAATCAAGGTGATTCATCCAGTGTGACTACCGATGTTGAATGGAAATTGGATGGCCAATTTATCCAAACGCTAAAAGTCGGTGGCCGCCTTGAGCAGCGCAATGCACAAGATTTTGGGCGCGGACAAGATTCCTGGAGTTACGCCGGCACTGTGACTGAATTGATGGATGATTTGGTTGCTGCAGGTGCGTCGGGCGATGGCTCCGGTTTGATCTTCACGGTGGATGACTATTTTGCAGGCCGCGCGAATATTTTTGATAGCTTTATTACTGCTGATGGCAGCTATTTGTTAGCTAATGCCGATGCAGTGCGCAGCGTGTATGGTTTGGAAAAAGAAAGCGTCAATAAAAACTTTGATGTCTCTGAAGATTCTGCCGCACTTTATGCAACTACCAAATTTAACCTGAGCGATGCATTGAGCGGAGAGTTCGGTGTGCGTTACGTGAATTACGAACAGGATATGGAGTTCTGGTCAGAGACGGGCACTAACACCAATATCTTCAATAACAATACCGGTACCGGCAAGGCGGACAAAGTATTGCCGAGTCTGGTATTGAATTGGAATGTGACTGACGATCTGGTGGGGCGTTTCGCCTATACCCAAACTCTGCGCATGCCTAACTTTGGGGATTTAAATCCGCTGCAATATTTCCAGGATCCCCTGACCTCAATTCCCTATGGCACTGGCAGTGGCGGCAACCCGGATTTAAAACCGACCGAATCCACCAATTATGATGTTTCGCTTGAATGGTATTTTGCCGACGGCAGTTCGCTGTACGGCGCCCTGTTCAAACGCGAAATCGATGGTCTGGTGATTGGCGGCAAAAAAACCGTCAACCGCACCGGTAACGACGGTGTAACACGCGACTATGTACTGACTACGCTGGTCAATGCAGCTGATGGTGAGCTTTCCGGTTTGGAAGTCGGGCTGGTTTATTTCCCGGATAATTTACCTACAACACTCGATGGTCTGGGTGTGCAAGCCAGTTTCACTTTGCTGGACTCATCGCAAAAAACACCTGAGTACAGTTTGGCGGGCGATATTTCCGGTTACGTAGATTCAAAAATGTCGGGCGTATCCGATTCGTCTTACAGTGTGGTGTTGGCCTACGACAAAGATGTCTTTGATGCGCGCTTGTCCTATGTCTGGCGCGAGAAATTTTACGCTGGCAACGAGGCCGCTATCTTCGCTAACCCCATCCAATTCTGGCGTCGCCCGGAGCAGAGTTTGGATCTGCAAGTTAGCTACGATGTCACGGACAACTTGGTAGTCACCTTCGATGCCACCAACCTGTTAGACGATGTTTACCAAAGCTACTACGGTGAAGGCAACGAGGATCTGTTTAACTTCGGCAGTGCCATCTACTCCAAAACCTTTGCGGTGGGCGCGCGTTACTCGTTTTAACTAGAAAAAACTGGCATATTATTAATACTTGTATATAATAATACAAATAAGGCGTGATTTGATTTATCTATCTGCCAGCTTGTTCGTTGTTGTTTTGCCCGGAGTCTTATCCTTTTGTCGTTGGATGGCGTAACAGCCTTTGTTATGCCACTTTTCAGGCCGTTACAGCTCGCTGTGGCGGCTTTTTTTTGCCTTTCATTTTTACATAAAAATATATTTTTACCTGTTGACGATTAATGCTCAGAGGGATAGTATTTTATTTGTCTTACAATATGCATAATAATTCGACGGTTTATGGTTATTAACAAGGGTAAGCACCATCCCCACCTCTGTGAGATACCAGTAGCAGCCGGACTTTTTTATAAGACAAATATAAGCACCGACTTAATAATAACGATTACTGCACCGATCCAACCCCTCGGCTCAAGTAGTAATCGAACACGGGAGATCACTCATGTTCCAGAAAAAAACACTTAGCTTATCTATCGCTATGATCGCCGCTCTAGGTTCATCTTATGTTGCAGTTGCGCAGGAAGAAGACCAGGTGGAAGAAATTGTAGTGACGGGAATTCGCGGCAGTTTGACGCAGGCTTTGGATGTAAAGCGCAACAACACCCAAATCGTTGATGCAATTGTTGCTGAAGACATTGGTAAATTCCCTGACAACAACGTGATTGAATCCTTGCAGCGTGTAACCGGTGTGCAGGTAACCAATCGTGGCTCAGGTGAAACTTCCGGCATTTCGATCCGCGGTTTGACTGACATCAACACCACTGTGAATGGTCGCAATATTTTTACGGCATCGGGTCTCGCGGTAGCACTGCAAGATGTGCCTGCCAGTTTGATCAAACAAGTCGATGTTTATAAAACCCGCTCTGCTTCGCAAATTGAAAACGGTATTGCCGGTTCGGTCGATATCAAAACCCAGCGCCCATTTGATTTTGATGGCCAAAAATTTGTAGTTGCAGCACGTGCGATTAATCAAGAGCAGGCTGATGAGATTGATCCAAACATTAGTGGTTTGGCGAGCAATCGTTGGGAGACTGGCTCTGGCGAATTTGGTGCGTTAGTAAACTTGTCGTATGCCGAAACCAATTACCGCGACCAAAGCATCACTGCGGGTGCGATGGTGCCGTTTGCCACTGATGACCCGGTTGCCCCGTTCGGTAATTACGAGCGTATTTTTCTCGATAAACCCGGCGTTGCTGAGAATCCTATCTGGACTCCAGGTCTGTTAGATGGCTTGCCAAATGCGGCGGGTTCAACGCTCAATGTAAATGGCCAACCAATGGAATATATCCTTGGTCGCGATGCGATTTTCTCCAGCGATTTTACCGGCAAGCGCGAGCGCTCTGCTGCCAATGTGTCTTTGCAATTTGCACCAAATGATACATCGGAATACACCTTTGAAGCTTTCTACAACGGTTATCGCAATGAATCATTCAATTCACTTTTATTCTCTTTTGCCGACTGGTGGGGTTCTTACGCAAATAGCCCAACGGCAAAAGCCGATGCGAACATCGTACTGTTTGAAGGCACTAATATTGTTAGATCCAGAAGTGTAAAAGATAACTGGTCATTCACCAGCGGCGATTTAACTACCGGAAAAACTGACAGCTTTGTGTACGCCTTGGGTGGCGATTGGGAGCTGACAGATAACCTTCAGGTGAAGTCAGAAGTTGTTTATCAGGAAAGTACCTTTGAATCTGATTTTATCGCTGCGCGCTTTGAGAATGCCCGTTACGGTTTGAATGTAGATTTCAATGCGGGTGGTGGAATTCCTGCGTTTAGTTTTATCGATAACCCTGCAACTACTGGACTCAATGAAGCCGATGTATCTGACGTGGCCAATTGGAGAACTGCACAGCTGTATGACAATGCCAACAAAAACGAAGGCGATGCCGTTACCTTCACTACCGATGCTACCTACGATGCGGATGCCGGTATCTTTAAACAATTCAATGTCGGTGTTCGCGTTGACCAACGCACTGCAGCTGAATCATTTAGCCGTCAGGAAGGCTTTAATCCGAATGTCGCTATCACTGAAGAATTGGCCTATATCAATAATGGCTTCTTCGATGGCAATGCCAAGGTGCCTACCACATGGGCTGTAGCCAACGGCTATTACCTGCGCTCAAACGCCGATGCAATGCGTGCAGCCTATAACTTGCAACAATTGGAACTGGTTGAGAGTTTTAATATTGACGAGTTAACGGCGTCTGCTTACGTCACGACAAAATATGAAGCAGAAGTCGCAGGTAGAACATTAGATGGTGAAATTGGCCTGCGCTACACCAGCTCAGATACCGATATGGAATTCACTGATACTGCCTCAGCAGCAAAAGAGGTGTATGACGATTCAGCGAGCACCACTAAAGTGTTGCCCAGTTTATCGCTCCGCTATGCGTTGACTGATGATTTGTTTGCACGTTTGGCTTACACCGAAACTTTGCGTCGTCCAAACTTTGCATCATTAAACTCGCGTATTGTTTACAACGAAGATGTTACCGGCATTGGTTACGGTACTGCCGGTGGTGGCAATCCGGATCTGAAACCTACTGAATCGCAAAACTATGATTTCTCATTGGAATGGTATTTTGCGGATGCAAGTTCAGTGTACGGAACCTTGTTCAAGCGTGAGATTGAAGGCTTTGTTATTGATTTCCGTCGCCAAGTACAGCACGAAACACCAACGGGTGAGATGGGCACTTATGTACTCAGCCAACCCTACAATGCATCGAATGGGGAATTGACCGGATTGGAACTGGGTGCAGTGTGGTTCCCGGAAAATCTACCCAATGTGTTAGATGGCTTTGGTATTCAAGCGAGCTACACCGCATTGGAATCATCGCAGTCAACACCTATCACTGATTCCAAAGGTGTCATTATTGAGACCAAAGAAACAGATTTGTTCGGTGTGTCTGATGAGTCATACAGTGTTGTGTTGGCCTACGACAAATACGATGTCGGTGTTCGTTTGTCCTACGCGTGGCGCAGCGAATTCCTGAATAACTACGAAGCGGCATTGTTTGCGAACCCGCTGGAAGTCTGGAGAAAACCAGAGTCAAGTATGGATCTGCAAATTAGCTATCAGGTCAATGACAATTTGGCACTGACGTTTGATGGCACTAACTTGACTGAAGAAATTTACCAAAGCTATTACGGCGAAAACGGTTCAAAAACCAATAACTTTGGTTCTGCACTTTACAGCCGTACCTTTGCTATTGGAGCGCGTTTGACCTTCTAATTTTTATCTCGTTTCTGTTTAAACACTTTGCAGTTTTACTGCTGAGTGTTTAAACAAACTCATAAAGGTCAATCATTGGCCTTTGTCGTTGAGTTTCACTCTTGCTGTTGATGTCAACAGGCAATGGTGAAACTCATTTTTTTGTGCCTTTAAAAATAATTAATAACCGAGGGTCTCACTATGTACAGCGTTGTTCGTTTATTCAGGTATATATCAACAGCGATAATTTCTGCGGCAGCAATTTTAGCCATTAGTTTTAATGTATTTGCAATCACGTTCACCGGCACTACCGATATTCACGATCCATCGACCATTATTAAAGATGGCAATACCTACTGGACATTTGGCACTGGTGGTGGCGCAAGTAATTTCCCCATTAACGCACTTTACTCAACTGATTTGATTAATTGGAAGCGTGGCGCATCGCCCATTCCCGCCAATACCTATCCATCATGGATCAGCAACAAAGTGCCTGGCTTTGATGGAAATTTTTGGGCGCCGGATGTGATTGAAATGAACGGAAAATTTTATTTGTATTACTCCGCATTTTCATCCACCTCGGGCATGCGTTCTGCAATTGGAGTTATGGTCACTAGCTCTCTGAATAATCCCAACTGGCAAGATTTGGGCATGATAGTGTCTACTGTCGATGAGGGCACTCTCAATGGGCAGCCAGTGAATGCGATTGATGCTGGTTTATACCGCGATGCGCAAAATAATGTATGGATGGTTTACGGTTCACACTATGCAGGAATTTTTGTTCGCCAAATTAATCCTGCCACTGGCAAGCTGATGAATAGCACCCGTTACCCGGTAGTAGGCAATAATTATGCGTGGCATGAATACGAAGCGGCGCAGGTAAAATATATCAACGGTTATTACTACATGTTCGTGAATCTGGGTGAATGCTGTCTGGGCAATCAAAGCAATTACTACATAGTCACTGGCCGCTCCACCAGTCCAACGGGTCCGTTTTTGGATAAAAATGGTAAAAGTTTATGGAATTACGGCGGCAGCACACTATTAATGTCCGATGGTAATTATATCGGCCCAGGCCACTTTGGTTATTTCTATAACAATGGCCAGCATCTCGCATCGATCCATTACTACGATGGCAGCACTGCAAATGGTTGGCCTGCACGTTTGGATTTATTGCAAATGACTTTCGCCAATGGTTGGCCGGTATTCAATCGCAACTTTTCAATAAAAAGCGATGGTAATGCGCGCATTAGCGGTACCTATCGTATTACTCCTGCGCACAGTGGAAAATCGTTGGACGTAGAAAATTGTGCGGTGGCTAACGGTACCAATATGCGCCAGTGGAGCTGGATCAATAACAGCTGCCAGAAATTTATTGTTACGCGTGTTGATGATGTGTGGCACCGCATCTCGCCTGCCAATGCAAGCGACAAAGCTTTCGATGTAAATTCATTCTCAACTGCTGATGGCGCTAACCTGATGTTGTGGACATATGCTGGCGGCCACAATCAACAATTCCGTTTCCAGTCTGCGGGTTCCGGCCGTTATCGAATTATCAATCGCAACAGTGAAAAATGTTTGGATATTGCGGGTGCATCTACAGCGGATGGTGCCAATCTGTATCAATGGCAATGTGTGGCGAACAGCACCAATCAAATGTTTACTTTGCAGGCGCAGTAATTTTAACAGGGCTTCACTCGTTGAAAAGTTACGTTAATCCTGTGTCAGAAATAACGATAAGCATTATATTCCCACCTATTGGTGGGAATATTTTTCAGGAACTTTATAATGAATCTACTTAATGCATGTCGCGTAATTGCGCTAGGTTTCAGTATTTACATAGCTCCGGTTTTCTCGCTGGAGCTTGTGCCATTGCGCGATGTGCAGTTATTGGAAAGTCCATTCCTACATGCGCAAAACACTAATAAAAATTACTTGATGGCATTGGATGTTGAAAAATTGCTTGCGCCATTTCGCCGCGAGGCAGGGTTGCCTTTTAAAGAAACTTACGGCAACTGGGAATCGACCGGATTGGATGGCCATATGGGTGGTCATTATGTTTCCGCGCTTGCGCTGATGTATGCCTCTACACGTGATAAAGCTGTATTGGAACGTTTGGATTATGTCATCGCCGAATTAAAGAAATGTCAGGACAAAATAGGTTCCGGTTATATTGGTGGTATTCCCGCCAGTAACAAAATGTGGAGCGAAATTGCGAAGGGGGATATCCGCGCGGATAACTTCTCTACCAATGAGCGCTGGGTGCCCTGGTACAACCTGCATAAAATATACGCCGGCCTGCGCGATGCTTATATCTATGCGAATAGCGTCGATGCAAAAAAAATGTTGGTGAAATTATCCGATTGGACAATCGAATTAACCAAAACATTATCGCCTGAGCAGATGCAAGCCATGCTGCGCACCGAGCATGGCGGTATGAATGAAATATTTGTCGATGTAGCGGAAATTACTGGCGATAAAAAATACCTCGCCCTTGCACAAGCATTTTCCCATCAAGCGATTTTACAACCGTTGGAAAAATCGCATGACCATTTAACCGGCTTGCATGCCAACACCCAAATTCCCAAGGTGATCGGTTTTAAACGCTATGCCGATGCGACTAATAACCCTGAGTGGAAGCGTGCAGCGGAATTTTTTTGGCAAACGGTAATCGACAAGCGCACTGTTGCCATTGGTGGAAACAGCGTAAAGGAGCATTTTCACGATACGCAAGATTTCTCGCCGATGGTCAATGAGGTTGAAGGGCCTGAAACTTGCAATACCTACAATATGCTCAAACTAACCGAGTTGTTGTACCTTTCTTCTGGCAACCAGTCGTTCGACAATCAAGCATCGGGCCTTAAAAATTCATCGCAGCTTAAGTATGTAGATTATTACGAGCGCGCACTCTACAACCATATTTTAGGTTCACAAAATCCCACTACCGGCGGCTTTGTGTATTTTACCCCTATGCGCCCCAATCACTATCGCGTTTATTCGCAAGTGCACGATGGTATGTGGTGTTGTGTGGGGTCGGGGTTGGAGAGCCACTCAAAATACGCCGAATTTATTTATGCGCGCGATAAAAGACCTAAAAAAGACCCGGATGTATTCGTCAATTTATTTATCCCATCGCAAATGGAATGGAAGGAGCAGGGCATAAGCCTGACACAAACAACACTCTTTCCCGATGAGGCAGCGACACAAATCGTAATAGATAAATCAGCGCGCTTTAGTTTGCATTTGCGTTACCCTAATTGGGTCGAGCAAGGTAAATTAGAATTGCGTATTAATGGTAAAAAAGCCGATGTAACGCAACTGCCAGGTGACTATATCGCACTGGAACGCCGCTGGAAAAAAGGCGACACAGTTGAGTTGACCCTGCCGATGCACACCGAGTTGGAAAAAATGCCCGATGGTTCCAACTACTACGCGATACTGCATGGGCCAATTGTACTTGCCGCTAAAACCCAACCCTTTGCCAATGAGCAATTGAATTATTTTGCCGACGATTCGCGCATGGGGCACATCGCCCAAGGGAAAATGTGCCCTTTGGAAGCTGCTCCCTTTTTATTGGGTAATAGCCGCGAGTTTATCCAACAATTAAAACCTGTGGCAGGTAAGCCGCTCACCTTTAACGCATCGGGTTTAATCAATGGCCAGAATTTACAGCAGATTGAATTAATCCCCTTCTTCCGGCTGCATGAATCACGCTATGCGATTTATTGGCCCTACACCACAGCAGCAAATTTGGAAAAGTCGCGCGCTAAGGCCGCTGCCGATGAACAAGCGCGCCTCACATTGCAGGCAAAAACGATTGATCAGGTCGCCCCGGGCGAACAACAACCTGAATCCGATCATTTTTATAAAGGTGAGCAAAGCGAAACAGGAATTTACAAGGGTCGCCACTGGCGCCACGCGCGCGCCTGGTTTAGTTACGAATTAAATGATAAACAGCAGGAAGCAAAAACACTGCGGATTACCTATGCGGGAATCGATAGCGGTCGCCGTTTTGAAATCTGGCTGAACGATGTTGTTATCGCCAAGGTACGTTCGCAGGCTAATAGCCAGGATTTTTTTACGGTGGATTATGCAATTCCAGCGAAATTGGTAAAAAGTGCCAAGGGTAAATATACCCTGAAATTTGTTGCCGAAACCGGTTCGATCGCCGGTGGAGTTTACGGTGTGAGGTTGCTGCGGGAATAAGTTGCCTAATCCCCCTTGCCAATACTTACCTGCCTCGCGAAGCGATAATGCTGCAAGTGAGTTTGATTATGGTTTTTAGTGTTGTTGGCGTCGTGCCATAAGATCTGCCACCGGGTCGGCGGAATTTAATTTTGCATCAATTAAATCGGCTTGCGCGCGGGTTTGATGGAGTAATGAAATAAGCATCCGCACTTCATCGTACATTTCGCCGTGAGTTTCGTTACTTAAACGCCGCCCCATCTCTTGTCCAAGCCGCAATAACTCAGCCAGTTCACGCGCGGTCTCGCCTTGCTCTTCACGTAAAATATCTTCTCTGGTCATCATATACCTCCGTTAAAAACCACATTCCCTACAGGGGTGTTTACCATGTGTAGTTACAGCCTAGCCCCAATGTGTTTTTTAAACAAAGAGTTAATGTTCATAAACTGAAATGCTTATGATCAAAAAGTTATGAAAAAATAATTTTGTATTTTTTTGTGATCTTCCGCACTTATTCCGTTAAGTGCGGTAATAAATTTTACTGAGATTATTTCAACCGTTTGCTTTTATATAAATCCAACTCTTCTTCGTCTACAATTGGCCAGCTTTCTTTATCCCAGCTGATATTCAGTATTTTGAGTTTCTGCAAATAGTTGTCTGCGGTTTCATAGGCGTGCAGCACTAAATAATCTTTGCCATCCCAGCTATAAGCCCCGTTGTGGCCAAGGCCAACCCAGTTTTTATTACCGTTGATTAATAAGCTGCCACCGCCGTCATTCATGTCTTTACCGGTTTTATCCAAATAAGGGCCAATCGCATTTTTGGATCTACCGACCACTAAATAATAAGTAGAGTTCGCACCTTTGCAACAGAGTCCCCATGACGCAAACAAATAATAGTAATCACCTTTTTTGAAAATAAATGGCGCCTCAATTTCTCCGGGACCCGCATTGCTGCTGGCACTTGCGGGCACCTGATCGCGTTTGGCAATGCTGTGCCATTCTTGTGGTTCGGCAGGACGTGTCCAATCATCATTGAGCTTGAATATTTTCAGCCCGCTCCAGAAAGAGCCAAAGCTCATCCAGGCGGCGCCTTGTTCATCCACAATTACGGCGGGGTCGATTGCATTCCACATATCGCGATTGGGCACCGATTGAATCACTATGCCTTTATCTTCCCAGCGATAATCCGGCGATTTGGGATTTAAGGTTTTATTAACGGTTACGCCAATCGCCGAGGTATTTTTACCGAAGGCGGAAACCGAGTAATACAAATAAAACTGGTTGTTGCGCTGGATAATATCGGGCGCCCAAAGGTGGCCGTTAAAACTGGGTGCTACGGATTTTGCCCAGGTAGGTTCAGTGGCAAAGGCGCGATCTGACAGCTTCCAATTCACACGATCCTTGGAGCTGTAAATGGTGATACCTGGGCCGGTGCTGAATAGGTACCAGGTATCGCCTTCGCGCGCCATAACCGGGTCATGTACATCGACTTGTTTGGCGTTCGTGAAAGGCGCTGTGATCATTAGGGCGGCAACACCAAGAAATCTGGCTAAGCGCTGGTTTAGGGAAGGGGTAGCGGGCTGGGTTGATTGCATAAGTCTCTCTCGTATTGGTCTAATTCTTAGAATATGTAATATAATATTAATCTATTGAGAATAATAGTTAACCCGTGTAAAGCCGGTCAGGCCAGGTTGATACGCGTAGCCGAGGTAATCCCATGAAGTCTGTGTTGAGTGTAGCGGCCTTGTCCGCGATTGGATTAGTAAGTGGATTGTTGATGTCATGTACGCCTGTGTGCGAACTCCCACCGCCAGCGGCTCAGTTGTCCGTTGCGGAGCCTTTGGTGGCACAACGGGCTGATCCGTTTATCCATCGCACACCTGAGGGGCGCTATTACTTTATTGCCACCGCGCCGGAGTTTGACCGCATTGAATTGCGCGCTGCTGATTCACTCGCGGATTTAAAAACCGCAGCGACCAAAACCGTTTGGCGTAAACGCAACACAGGCGCGATGGGCGCAAATATCTGGGCACCGGAATTACATTATTTTAACAACGCTTGGTACATCTATTTTGCCGCGGGCGATGCCGAAAAACCCTGGTTGATCCGCATGTATGTATTGGCCAATGAATCGGTTGATCCATTAATAGGCGAGTGGAAAGAATTAGGCCGCGTAAAAACCGCGCGCGATTCCTTTGCGCTCGACGCTACCAGTTTTGAACATAAAGGCCAGCGCTATCTGGTGTGGGCGCAAAAAGATCCAGAGGAAAAATTAAATTCGGCGCTGTACATCGCCAAATTAATTTCACCTACGCAAGTCGGCGAAGTGGAAACTGAAATTTCCCGCCCGCAATTGGACTGGGAAATCCAGGGCTATAAAGTCAATGAAGGTGCAGCGGTGATTGTGCGCAACGGTAAAATTTTTATCAGTTATTCTGCGAGCGCCACTGATCACCGCTATGCGATGGGATTACTGTGGGCAGACGCCGATAGCGATTTGCTCGCGGCATCCTCCTGGCATAAGTTGCCGGAACCGGTGTTTACCACCAATGAATCCCTGCATCGTTACGGGCCCGGCCACAATAGTTTTACCCTGGCGGATGATGGTCAAACCGACATTATGGTATATCATGCACGCGATTATTTAGAACTGCAGGGCACTCCGCTTACCGATCCCAATCGACATACTTATATTCGCCGCCTCGGCTGGACGAACGAAGGTTTTCCGGATTTTGGGCAGAATAAACCGGACACCGAATAATCCCATTAATTATCAAATTGAAAAAATCTGAGAGTCTATTGTTAATGACAACCACCACGGCAATTACCCAAAAACCATTCGGCACCACAGCTGCCGGTGAAGTAGTAAATGAATATACCTTGACCAATAAACGCGGTAGCAGCGTAAAAATTATTAACCTCGGCGGCATCATCACCGAGTGGCATATGCGCGATAAAAACGGCGCGCTTGCCGATGTGGTCTTGGGTTTTGATACCCTCGAACCCTATCTGGATATCGGCCCCTATTTTGGTGCACTCATTGGCCGTGTTGGCAACCGTATCGCCAATGCACAATTCACATTGAATGGTGAAACCTATTTACTGACCGCGAATAATGGCAGCAATAATTTGCACGGCGGGCCAATTGGTTTTGATAAAAAAGTCTGGAGCGCAATTACCGCAGACGATGCAAATGGTCCCATTTTGAAATTACATTTGTTGAGTGAAGATGGCGATCAGGGTTTTCCCGGTAATCTGGATGTAACTGTCACTTATCAATTCACGCATGATGACGAAATCATCGTGGATTATTTCGCCACTACCGATAAGGCTACACCAGTAAATCTAACCCAGCACACCTATTTCAATCTTGCGGGCAAGGGCGATATCCTTAATCACAAAATGCAAATATTTGCCGACCATATTAACGCGGTAAATGAAGTTCAAATCCCCGTTGGCGCACCTATGCCAGTTGCTAATACTCCATTTGATTTCCGCAACCCGCGTCCTATCGGCGAATTAATTAATACCGGGCACGAACAAATTAAAAACGGTTTTGGTTACGATCACAATTTTCTGATCAATCAAAAAACTTACAAAGAATTAACCTTGGCTGCGCGTGTTGAAGAAGCAACTTCAGGTCGCGCACTGGAAGTATTCACTGAAGAGCCGGGCGTGCAATTCTATTCCGGCAACTTTTTAGATGGCACATTAACCGGCAAAGGTATTACCTACCAAAAACGCACTGGCTTTTGTTTGGAGCCGCAGCATGCACCGGACTCCATTAACCAGTCGCAATTTCCGTCGATAGTCTTGCGTCCGGGTGAGGAATATAAAACTCGCACGATTTTTAAACTTTCGGTAAGCTAAGGGTTCAATTGTTTATCAAGGAGCAGATGTGATGAGTAGCTTACAGTTAGGTATGTTAGTGGCGATATTGTTGGTGTGGTTGTTAACGATTATTGATATAGCCAGATCTTCCAGAGTGGATAAGGATGAAAAGCTGATGTGGATTTTTGCCTGTTTAGCGCTCTCCTGGTTTTGCTGGATATTGTTTTACGCATTGGCGCCGCTTAAAAAGCGTTTTAGCTGAAGCCCTAATAAAAAACGCCCTGTATTTAAAAGTGCAGGGCGTTTTTTATTTCCCCCAAAGATAGAGTAAAACTGATGATTTGACTCCTGCATCGACTTTGCATAGTCTGCGCACATAAAACAATAAAACTCTAGATGCTATCAACCGTGCGGTTTTACACAACAACCAGTAATAGGGAATTTTATTATGGCAATACGATTCATTTCGTTACTTATTTGTGTCTGTTTTATTACCGCCTGTGGTGGTTCCGGTTCTTCGGTTTCTTCAAGTCGCTCATCTCTGGCTAACTCGATAGCAACGACATCCTCATCAAGCGTTACAGCGTCCTCTAGTAGTGCGACAGCAATCCGGCAGCAAATTAACCCTCGCGAAGCCAAATTTTTTCAAGAGGCGGGTTTATGGCTAGGTTATACCAAAGTGGATGCTCGTAATCGTTTTGCGCAGGATGATCCACAAAAACCGTTTCTGGAAACACGCTTAACTGAAACCTCGGTAAATACGTATCTATTTACGCCAGCATCGAATGAGATTGCAGAAGGCTTATGTGTTTTTCCTCTTGACCCTGAGCAAACAAAGGACGGGTTTAGAAATATGTTGTTTGATACGCCGGTCGCCAATGAGCTTTATTGTGTAACTGACGATCATCTATTTCGTGAGGTAGATGGTTCCTATACGGTTGAGTATCACTGCGGCAGTGAGCTAGTTGCTACCACGCGCTTGGTCAAAGTATCGTCGGTAGCGGCGTTTAACGATAATGGTTTGATACTCGGCGGCGCACAAGTGCCACAGTCCGGTTGTTTTAACTGGAATCTGTCTCATTTCGAATTTTGGTCTTTGGATGCGCAGGGCAGGGATATACAGCTTGAAAGTGATGCCCATGTATTCAACGGCATTCAATTACGTACAGGCATCAATAAGCATTCAGTTTTATTTTATTTTAGAAATATTAAAAGTGCTTGGAAGTCTGGTGTGTATGATTTGGCTCCACATGATTTTAATGATCCTATGTTAATTGATAGCGCTGCTGTAGAAGTGCTTCCGGCAAATGCAGGCTTAGATGTTGATCCGCAATGGCATATTTCAGTCAGTCACGGGGAGTTGCGTCTTGATCGTATTGAGCCACTTAGAATGAGAGGCAGTTTCCTACTGCATGAATCAGATAATAAGAGTATCTCTGGTAGCTTTTCCTTTGATGTCAGTGAATATTTTACTGAATAAAACTTTAAACTTTTGCAACAAAAAGCCCCGCCTTTCAACTGAAAGGCGGGGCTTTTTGTTGCCGCTTATCGACCTAAGCTAGAGACTAAGTCGCGGTAAGTAGCCGCCCGGAAGAACTCCGAATACCGAGAGGACAATCAGGATAAGCAAGATAATGAACAACACCCTTACCACTTGTGCAACGGGCGAAGGTAATGGCAGCAGGGATACCAGCCACCAAATAAGGCCGAACACGACCAGATAGACGATTAAGTTAATAAGAGAGTCCATATTGTTTTCCTTTAAAAATGGCTAAAGATTGGTGAGCGCACGTCATTTACATGTGCTTTTTTTAATCCGGTAAGGATGCTTATTGTCGAACAATCCATGACGCGTAAGTCGCCTGCATCATACAAAGGAAGGGGGCTTAGTGGCGGTGCGTTAGCGAACAAAAGGTATAGCGGGCGGGTTTTATATTTCCCTTATTCAAACTGTAAATATGCTCAAAAAGCTTGGTTTAATCCCCCATTTCTGGGTAGAATCTATTTGTCTTATAATATTAAGACAATATCAAACACAACCTCGCTTCATAACAATAATTTGCAGGTGATCACTATGTTTACACGTTTGCTCGCTGGCCTTGGCCTATGGGTGCTGAGCTTCACCGCTTCAGCTATCACCCTCTCCGGTTTAATCAACTCGCACGACCCCGGCACTATCACTAAAGATGGAAGTACTTACTTCCATTTCACGACCGGTACGGGGATTTGGTATTCCACATCGACCAACCTCACCACTTGGACGGGCGCCGCCAGCCCGGTGTTCACTACTTATCCGTCATGGATTTACAACAAGGTGAGTAACTTCAGTGGATCATTCTGGGCGCCGGATGTAATTCACATGAACGGCTACTACTACCTCTATTACTCGGTTTCGACGTTTGGGACTTCAGTGTCCGCGATTGGTGTTGCGCGCACTGCCTCGCTTACGTCACCCAGCTGGACGGATTTGGGCATTGTGGTCGAATCCTGGGGCGGCAGCTCCGAGATTAATGCCATCGACCCTGCGCTTTACCGCGACCACGATGGCAAGGTGTACATGAGTTACGGCTCCTTTTTTGGCGGGATAGGTATCGCAGAAATAAATCAAAGCAGCGGCAAATTAAATGGCAGCGTGACCAAAATTTATGGCGGCAACCATGCCGATATTGAAGCGCCCTATATTTCACGCAACGGCGATTATTATTATTTGTTTATCAATCGCGGGGCTTGCTGTAACGGTGCAAGCAGCACCTATTACGTGCAAGTGGCGCGCTCAACGTCCATCACCGGCCCTTACACCGATGTGCGCACACTGCTGCCCAATACCGATGGCAAATACAAAGGCCCCGGCCATATTGGTGTGTTGAAACAAGACGGCTGTAATTATGTTTCTACGCACTACTACGATTTAAATGATAACGGTGCAGCCAAGCTCGATATTTTAAAAATGACTTATAGCAATGGCTGGCCCACATTAACGCGCAATTTTTCGGTGGCGAGTTGCGGTGGTGTAAGCGATGGTTTGTATCGGATCACTGCACGGCATAGCGGTAAGGATTTATTGCCTGCGGCTAAATCCAGCGCAAACGGCGCGATGATTCAGCAAGAAACCTGGAATAGTTATCGCGCGCAACAGTGGTATCTGATCAACCAAGGTACTGGTTATTACAGTGTGATTAATGCTGCGAGTTTGAAAAGTTTGGATGTGTATAACAATTCCACTGCCGCCGGTGCGAATATCGCCCAGTGGGACTATTGGGGCGGGGCAGGACAAAAATGGAGCCTGACCAGCAACAGTGGTTATTACACGGTGAAATCGCAATTGAGTAATTTGCCGCTCGATGTGTTGAATTTAAACACAGCTAACGGAGCGCAAATTATTCAATGGACTGCAACTGGTGCAACGAACCAGCAATTTAGTTTGACTCGACTGAAATAGATTTTTTGTATCAGAGAAGCTACAGCGCATGTAATGCGCTGTAGTTTTTTAATGGACTTTAATAAAACGAGGTAAAAATGAAAAAAATAGGCAGTTATTTGGTCATCTTCAGTGTGTGCGTATTAGCCGGGTGCAGCAAGCCCGCGCCTGATTTGCTTACCAGCCCCGATAAACAATTGCACGTGAAAGTGTTTGTTACAAAGCAAAGTGCACTTGCCTATTCAATTGATCGCGCAGCACAGCCGGTTATTCTCGAATCGGATTTAGGGTTGCAATTAACCGCTGCTGATTTTACCCAGGGTGTTGCTATTGAATCCCAATCGCCAGTTGCTCCCGTAACTGATGAGTACAGCATGCGTGTGGGCAAAAAGAGCAAGATTGCCTACAGCGCCAATGAGCAAACCTTTGTTATTGAAAATGCACAGCAACAAAAATTACAGGTCACCTTCCGTGTTTCCAATGACGGTGTCGCCTTTCGCTATGCAGTGACCGATCCTGTGATTGCACAAAAACAATTTGTAAAAGAAACCACCGGCTTCCATTTTGCACCAACCGCAAAAGCTTGGTTGCAACCTATGTCGGTAGCGCAAACTGGTTGGAGCAATACCAATCCTTCTTACGAAGAGCATTATCAAATGGATATTCCCGTCGGCACTCCATCTACTTTGGGTGCGGGTTGGGCTTTTCCCGGTTTATTTAATACCAATAATAATTGGGTGTTAGTCTCTGAAACAGGAATGGATGGCAGCTGGCACGCATCGCGGTTATCTCATGAATCTGCCAATGGCGCATACACTGTCGCTCCGCCGCAGGCACCAGAGGTGTTTACCAATGGAGGATTGCTGGCAAGTGGTACAGATAAATTAATTTCCCCTTGGCGTATTTTGGCAATAGGTGATTTGCCGACGATTATGCAATCGACGTTAGGAACTGATCTGGCAATCCCTGCCATTACTTTAAAAAATGATTTTATAAAGCCCGGCCATGCCTCATGGAGTTGGGCGATTTTAAAAGACGATTTCACTACCTTTGATGTACAGAAAAAATTTATCGATTACGCCGCGGATATGCACTGGGATTACACCTTGATCGATGCTGATTGGGATAAAAAAATCGGCTACGAAAAATTAAAAGAGCTGGTGGATTACGCTGCGCAAAAAAATATCGGAATTTTAGTGTGGTTCAACTCCTCAGGCGATTGGAACCAAACGCCCTATAGCCCCAAGAGCGAATTGTTAACCCGCGAACAGCGAGCAGCCGTTTTTACGCGTTTGCGTGATATAGGCGTTAAAGGTTTAAAAATTGATTTCTTTGCCGGCGATGGCCAATCCATGATTGCCTACTACGTGGATATTTTAAAAGACGCGGCTGAATTTAACTTGTCGGTGAATTTTCACGGTGCAACTCTGCCGCGCGGCTGGCAGCGCACTTATCCCAATTTAATGACCATGGAATCGATCAAAGGGTTTGAATTCACTACTTTCTCGCAGGCGGATCAAGACCCGGTCGCCAAACATGTTGCCATGGCGCTGTTTGCGCGCAATGTGTTTGACCCAATGGATTTTACCCCTATGGCGTTTGGCGATATTCCCAATATCAAGCGTGTAACGGAAAACTCATTTGAATTAGCGGAATCGGTATTGATGATCTCCGGTATCCAACATTTTGCAGAAATTCCCGAAGGCATGGCGACAGTGCCGGACTACGTTAAGGATTTTTTGCGCGAATTGCCGCGCGAGTGGGACGATGTGAAATTTATTGATGGATATCCAGGTAAGTATCTGGTGCTGGCACGTAGAGCAGATGAAGCTTGGTATATCGCTGGTATTAACGCCGAAGCAGAAAGCAAAACACTGACATTGGATTTGAGTTTTGCGGGCGATCAAAAAGGGGTGTTGATTGGCAGCGGTGAAACCGAGCGCAGTTTTGTGCAGCAGGAGATCAATAGCAAAACCTCACAAACAATTACCTTGCGACCAAACGCCGGTTTTGTAGTGGTGTTGAAGTAATTGTTTACTGTAGGTAAAGCGGGCCGCGTAGGCTGAGGAACGAACCGCAACATGATCATGCATTCGCAACATGACCATGTCGCCGTGCAAATCAAAAGCATTGAATAAGTTTTCGGTGTGAATTTACAGATGGTCATGTTGCGGTTCGCAGGCTCACCCTACGCGGGCCGCACCAACCTACAAAAGATTAAAAAAAGATGTAACCAGTGAGAGAGAAAACACAAGTATGAAAAAATTATTAACCGGCCTGTTACTGCCCATTATTTTATTCGGTTGTGCGACCAAAGAGCCAAGTAAAACACCCGATAAAATTACGGCAGATCCCAATACCTTCACCAATCCCATCTACCCCAATGGTGCCGACCCCTGGTTGGAATATTTTCAGGGCAATTATTATTTAACCACCACTACCTGGACATCGCAGTTGGTGATGCGCAAATCGCCCACACTCGCAGGTCTCGCTACAGCAACACCCATCCATATCTGGTCAGAAAGCGAATTGGAGCGCTGCTGTAATTTTTGGGCATTTGAATTCCATCGCTTGAATACACCAAAGGGTTATCGCTGGTATGTGATGTACACTTCCGGCATCGCCGAAAATTATGATCGACAACATTTAAGTGTGATTGAAAGCCAAGGCGATGATCCGCTTGGGCCTTACACTTACAAAGGTTCGCCTATGCCGGATATCTGGAATATCGACGGCAATTATTTTGAACATAATGGTGAATTATATTTACTGTGGTCGCAGTGGGTAAAAGACGAGCAGACCATTTGGATTTCCAAAATGTCTAATCCCTGGACAGTAACGGGCGAGAAGGTAATGATTTCCCATCCGCAATACGAATGGGAATTTTCCGGCATGAAAGTAAATGAAGGCCCGGAAATTATCAAACGCAATGGCAAAACTTATATGGTGTATTCCGCGAGTTTTTGTAACACGCCGGATTATAAATTGGGGTTGGTTGAATTAACGGGCAGTGATCCACTTAAACCTGAATCCTGGCATAAATTTGATAAACCCGTTTTCAGTAAAGCCAATGGTGTTTATGGCCCCGGCCACAACGGCTTTTTTAAATCGCCCGATGGCAGTGAAGATTGGTTGATCTATCACGGTAATGCTAGCGAGTTGGAAGGCTGCAGCAGTACCCGTTCGCTGCGTGCGCAAAAATTCACCTGGAACGATGACGGCACCCCGAATTTTGGCGAACCAGTTGCAGCCGGGAAACCGGTTGTTTCGCCTGCAGGTGAAAATGGCCCATTGATAACAAAAGTGCAAGGCACGCAGGTGCAATTGGTGAGCAAAGCCGATCAGCAATGTGTAACCAATGTGAATGGAAAAATCAGCAGTGCCGATTGCGACAGCACGCAGGCGAGTTGGACTCTGGATTACACCACCAACGGTAATTACCGTTTGGTAAATGCGGCCGGATTATTTTTGGGGCAGGGCGGAGATCAATGTACTTCCAGCACATCTGCCGATTTTAATAGTGCTCCATGGCACAACCAACTCTGCCAGCAATGGCAATTAGTGCCGCACGATAAAGGTTGGTTAACCTTGGAGAATGCACAATCAAAACAGGAGTTACAATTTGCCGATTGCAAAGAACCTGCACTTGCGGTGAGCGGAAAAAAATCCGTAGAAGATGTGCCACAATTCATCGAGAAAAAATCGGCCTGCACACTCTGGCGTGTACAACCATTGGGAGAAGTTGCCATCACCAGTATCCAAAGTGGTAAAGCAGTTACCTCAGCGGGTGCTATTGCAAAAGCGGGTAATAATATCGAACAGAATGAGTGGAACAACAACGCGAACCAACGCTGGCTATTGGTGAATACACAAGATGGTTACTACTACATTCAGTCCAGTGTAGATGCCAAGTTGTGCATGGCGATTGCCAATAAATCCATAGTGCCCGGCAGCAATGTCGAGCTGGCTGCTTGTGGCGATATCCACACCCAGTGGCAGGTGGATTTTTTAAGCGATGGCACGGTTAAATTTGCGAACCGCAAAAGTAATCTGGTATTGGATTTAGCGCACTGCGGTTTGGCAAACCACACCAATTTTGCACAAGGCCAATGGTTAAATTCCAATTGCCAAAAATTCCAGTTAAAGCCGATTAATTAAAAACCGATTGGTCCTCGCTCCCAGTTTGCAACTCTTCCTCACTCCCAAGCTCTGCTTGGGAGTGCACAACACCACCTCCCAATTATTAGCCAGCTCACCGCTCATTAATCTTTTCCTGAATTTCCCTTCATTTGACAATCCCTGTTGCTACATGTATACAAGTGAACAACTAACCCAACTACAATAATTGCTTCGTAATGTCTTCCCATGACATCTACGATAATCGGCAGTTTTTTGCCGGATACCCCTTGGTTTTTCATCAATGATAACGTTTTACCGGAATTTTGCCCTCGGCTCATTAGTGATGGTGATCCTGACGGCATGCTTGTTGACTATCGGCCATAAAAAATCACAGTTGGCAACGTCATTATTTCCCGCGCGCGATCAGGGTTTGGTTTGGAAAACATCGGTTGAGCCTGAGCAGCCAAAAGGAAAAACACAATTATCGCTCAGAAATGAAGTCGGTAATATCGAGTACGATTTTGTCCTTGATCCTGAGCAGCGGTTTCCTTATACCCACTATTCTATTTATTTTGTCGATGCGATCCAAACCTCGCTGCAGGTCGATCTAACGCGCTACCAAAGGGTGTCGTTTAACATTATCTGCGACCCCAAAAATGTGCTCCTGTTTACTCTGTTCAGTTTTGACGACAAGGTGACCGATCTGAAAAATCTCGTTACCCGCCGTGTATCCTCCACTGCAGTCACTTGCACCCAGAGCTGGACCAAGGTCAGTATTGCGCTGGATGATCTTGAAACGCCGCAGTGGTGGTTAAGTCAATACGGCTTTGACTACAGTGAAAAAGGTTACCGGCTCGATAAATCCATGGGATTCGCCTGGGTTAATTCCTTGCAAAGCCCTGCTAACACCCTCTCCAATGTAAAGCTCACCGATATCCAGTTATCGGGTTACGAGCCGCGCACTATTTATGCGGCCATTGCTGTTTGTGTGTGTTTATGGGTGCTATTTTTTGTGTGGCAATTGCGCCGCTATACGCGAGTGTTGACGCGGGAAATTCGCACGCGGGTGAAGGATGACCAACCGCTAATGGCCTACAAGAAATTATTTATTGAGCCGCAAAAGGATAAAGAAAAAGATGCGCTGCTGCGTTATATGGCGACGGAATATACCAACCATGACTTAAGCCTTGATGCAGCCATTGCATCGCTCAATATTAACCGCAATAAAATTAATGACATTTTAAAAGAAGAGTTGGGTCTGACGTTCACTACCTACTTAAATAAGTTACGCTTGACTGAAGCGGCGCGGTTATTGACTGAGAGCAGCCATGTGAACGTCTCTGAAATCGCCTACGCGGTGGGTTATAACAACGTCCCTTACTTTAATAAGCTGTTCAAACAAGAGTACGGTTGCGCGCCAAAAACCTTCAAAACCTTATATCAGTCAAAAGATCCGCTGTAGTAAAAAATCTACAGCAGTTTTATTAGCGAAAAATATTTTAATATTCCCCTCTCGTAGAATAAGCCTGGTCACTTACTTCTCTGTCATTTTTCGCACAAGAGCTTTCATTTTTCGCATCGCAATAAGAGGTTGTGCGAAAAATGAAAAGATTTCAGCTTATTTCTCTATATCGTCCGCATCTCTCCACCCCTTCATTGTGGGTTCGCTAGTCACATAACAATAATACCGGTTCGCTCAAACCCTCACATCGATTGTTAGCTTTATGCCAACAACTATTGGTTAAAAAATTTCTATCACTCCATCGCTACTCTTATCGGAGATTAAGACAATGCACACAATAAATATTTTTCCTGAGTATATTACGCAGGCGTTTAAACGAACTCGCACCCTGGTTGCGGCGGGCGCTCTGCTGGCAATCACAGCACAAGGTACGTCAGCTGCCTGTACCTATACCATTGATAATGAATGGAACACTGGCTTTGTCGCGAGCATCACTATCAAAAATGATACGGGTGCAGCGGTCAATGGGTGGAACATTAATTGGAGCTATTCCACTAACCGGATTACCAGTTCCTGGAATGCTAACCTCACCGGTTCCAATCCTTACACAGCGACCAATATTGGCTGGAATGGCAATATCGCTGCCGGCCAATCGATATCCTTTGGTTTTCAGGGCAATAAAAACGGTGCTACTGCGGAGCGTCCAACCATCAATGGCACTGTGTGTGCTGGTGGTACTGCGTCGTCGGTAAGATCCAGTGTTGCTCCCAGTTCGGTTGCACCCAGCTCAGTGCCAAAAAGTTCGGTTGCTCCCAGTTCAATCGCCCCCAGCTCAGTGGCGCCCAGCTCGATTGCAGTAACTTCAAGTAGCCGATCTTCTGTTGCACCGACTACACGCAAATTCGTTGGTAACATCACCACTTCAGGTGCGGTGAGACCAGACTTTATTAATTATTGGAATCAAATTACGCCGGAAAACGAAGGCAAATGGGGTTCAGTTGAAGGCACGCGCGATCAGTACAACTGGGCGCCGCTCGACCGGATTTATGCCTACGCGCGCGAACATAATATTCCAGTGAAAGCCCATACCTTTGTGTGGGGCAGCCAATTTCCAAGCTGGATTACTAATTTGAGTGCATCTGAACAAGCGGCAGAAATTGAAGAGTGGATTCGCGATTACTGCGCGCGCTATCCGGACACCGCAATGATCGATGTGGTAAATGAAGCGATTCCTGGCCATGCACCGGCTGCCTACGCACAAAATGCATTTGGTAATGATTGGATTATTAAATCCTTCCAGCTCGCACGCCAATATTGCCCTAACGCGATTTTGATTTTGAACGACTACAACGTGTTAAGTTGGGATACCGATAAATTCATCACGCTCGCCAGACCTGTTATCGCTGCCGGTGTAGTGGATGCATTGGGTGCGCAATCCCACGGTCTTGCTGATCGCCCACTATCAGAAACCACAACCAAACTGAATCAAATCGCGGCATTGGGTTTACCGATTTATATTTCTGAATATGACATCGAAAAAACCAATGACCAGGAACAATTGCAGGTGATGCAACAACAATTCCCGTTGTTCTATAACCACGCTTCAGTGAAAGGTATTACCTTGTGGGGCTACGTTGTTGGAAAAACCTGGCGCGAGGGTACCGGCCTGATCCAGGACAACGGAACATTCCGCCCGGCGATGACCTGGCTGATGAATTATCTTGCAACTACAAACCCGTCGAGCCAAAGTTCTGTACCCAGTTCAGTCGCTAGCTCATCCAGATCGAGTCAATCATCAGTGGTAATTTCCAGTTCATCATCAAGTGTGATTGTGCCCGCGAGTTCCACCAGTAGTTCGCGCCTATCTTCAAGTTCATTGCGTTCATCCAGTTCCAGTTCGATTATTTCGACACAGCCGCAATTGGTTGTTGCAATTAATTCTGGTGGTGCGCAAGTCAATTACAACGGGGTGCAATATAAGGCAGACCAATACAGCACTGGCGGTACGGCGAACAGCACTACCAGCAGCATCAGCAATGTTGCTGAAGGCGCACTCTTTCAAAGCGAGCGCTACGGTACTTACGGTTATGAAATTCCGGTGACGAATTCGACCTACTCAATCGAATTACATTTTGCGGAAATTTATCAAACAACTGTGGGGCGTCGCTCGTTCAATGTGGCAGTTGAAGGCCAGCAAGAAATGTATCAAGTGGATCTTTATTCATTAATCGGCGCGAATGCGGCTTACACCTATAGAGTGGAAGATGTGCAAGTGACTGATGGTAAGTTGAATATTGATTTGGCTACGCTGGTCGATAATGCAACGCTCGCAGGATTTGCGATTTATTCATCAACCGGTGGCAAACTGGTGGAAACGACTCCGCCAATTAATCCCGGTACTGCCAGCAAAGAAAATGAAGGTGCAGATTGCGCAATCGGTAATACGCCCGTAGCAAGCAGCAACGCAAAACTGCCTGATCCATTTAAAAAATATAACGGTACACGCATCACTTCCAGAGCGGATTGGCGCTGCCAGCGTCAGGAAACGTTAAAACAAGTTGAAGCATCAATTTACGGCACAAAACCCGGCAAGCCAGAATCAGTAACCGGCACCGTTAGCAATTCGCAAATTACCGTGAATGTTCAGCATCAAGGTAAAACTGCCAGCTTTAGCGCCAGAATAGAAATGCCGAGCAATGTGAGCGGCCCGGTACCGGCGGTTGTTGTGCTCGGTGGTTTTGGTGGCGATACTGCAACCATTAAGGCAGAAGGTGTAGCAATCATTACTTATGATCCTTATGTTGTCGGCGCCGAGTCTGGCAGCCGTACCAACAAAACCGGTGCCTTCTACACGATTTACGGCAACAGAAGTACAACCGGATTATTGGCAGCATGGAGTTGGGGTGTGAGCCGTATCATCGACGTCTTGGAACAATCCGGCGCAACCATATTGAAGCCCGATGCAATCGGAGTAACAGGTTGTTCGCGTTTCGGTAAAGGCGCATTCGCAATCGGCGCGTTGGATCAACGCATCGCGTTAACCATGCCGTTTGAATCTGGTAGCGGTGGTGTTCCGATCTGGCGCGGCATTCCAGGCGAAGGCGCACAAAGCCCAAGCAGTGCTTACGGTGAAACCTATTGGTTAGGAGATGCCTTCAGCAATTACACCGCTGATACAAAACGATTACCGGTAGACACCCATCAAATTATTGCACTGGTAGCACCGCGCGGACTGTTCATTATGGACAATCCACACATCGCCAACCTCGGGCCAAAATCAGCGCACGCTGCTGCACTCGCTGGTGCAGAAGTTTACAAAGCGCTTGGTGCAGCCAGTTCCATCACCTACCACTCTAACGTAGCCGACGGATCTCACTGCGCTATTCGCCCGGAACACAAAGCACCAATGCAAGCCAACATCCGCCGCTTCCTGAAAAAAGAATCGGCGACCACGGGCGGTTTAACTGCGCGCTCAAACGCAACGGCAAATATCAACGATTGGGTGGATTGGACTACACCGACGTTGAATTAAATTTGATAGCGCCAGGGATGGTTAGTTGAATCATCAAAAAGCCAACATTGTTTTTGCAATGTTGGCTTTTTTTGTTTTCTACTCCCCCTGGTTGTGCAGGCTCTATTTTATCTTTGGAAAGAGTTATATATTCTGCCTGATAATTAAGTTCATTCGGATGAGATATGGATACAGTGATTACGGTTATCATTTTTATTGTAGTGTTTGTGGTTCTGCTGGGTGGGATTCCGGCAGTTATGCACTTTATGACTCAACGCGAAAAAGATTCCCTGCAAAGAGATAAGTTTGATCTGCAATCCTGCCCCAATTGCCATGAAAATAGTGTATTTGAGGCAGATGCCTATTGGGAGCACCGCAACAGACTCTCGCTAAAGGGGCAGAGATTTAAACTTACATTGCTGAAGCGGTCGTCATTTGATGTTAGTCCGCAAACCTTTTGCTGTATCGCATGCGGGTATGTATGTGCTAAGGCTAACTTGGATGAGATTAGAAAAGTGGTTTCTGAATTTGGTACAGAAGAGATGAAGAAACTGGTTTGACTTTAACCATTTTGGGTTTTGAAATCTAAGGCTAAATAAGTTATAACCAATTACCGTTGATCTCCGGCATTAGGATTTTATGAAATATATAATTTTAATTTTCTTACCTTTCTTATTGTTTTCATGCACTTCCTTAAAGACGAAAGGAACTTGTAATGATGAAATTGCATACCCAAGTAAAATAGTCACAAAGGTGGCTATAAAACCTTTCTCAAATAAACCTTCTTTTTACTATGTTGCCGAATCTTGGGTGGTGTTTATTTCTCCTGAAGATATGGGTAGCTATTTAGGTTTGTTTGATATTAAAAATAAGGAGCTTCCATCCTATAAATTAATCAACAAGATAAAATCTGATCTGGATTTAACTGAAAATAAAGATCTGCTTCAATATAATTTTGAGACTTGGGATTATGGGATTTTAATCGAATCGTTAGTGATCGCTTTGGCAAAAAAAGGGCAGGTTTCTGTGATCGCCCCTGGTGGTACTTCTCTTGAATTCATCACATCCGTAGAGCATAACGAAGCTTATTCAAACTATACTGTTGTTCATGCCGGCGAAGATGGTGTAAATAGCATGTTGTTCGAACGAGATTGCATTGCTGATTAGGTAATTAGGGCTGAGTGAAAAACCTTCGCTTTTGGCAGCTCTATACATTGCGGCGGCTTGCTCAGTGAGTGCACCCGTTGACTTAATTATGACAACGTATACATTACCAAGCGGAGCTTGGGAACGAGATAATGTCCAGCAATTGCTGTGGTCGATTAAACAAAAAAGCCAACATTGTTTAGCAATGTTGGCTTTTGAATTTTGTGTTTTGCAAAGAACGAAAACCTATTTCCCCGCCGCAATCGCATCCTCAATAAAATTCAATGCTTCATCGATCAGCGCCAGCATAGATTGTTTCGCGCGTTCAGGGTTGCGGTTTTTAATCGCATTGAAAACTTTTGCGTGGTCTTCCACTATGCCTTCGTGGTTGCCTTTGATGGGGCTGGTGTGGCTGATACTGACACGCAGGGCGGTGGAAATAAAATCGCGCAGGCGGATGTAAAAACGGTTGTTGCTGGCGTAGAGGATGCTGACGTGAAAGGCGATGTCGGCTTCCAGATCTTCTTTGCTATTGCCTTCGGCTTTGCGCATACCTTCGAGGGCTTTTTCAATATTGTCTAATTTGGTTTGGTCGGCGTAGCGTGCGGCGAGGGCGGCGGCTTCGGGTTCGATGGCGATGCGGACTTGCAAAAATTCTTTTAATACCAGCAGCGAAGGTTTGCTTTCCAATACCCAGCGCAGTAAATCCGGATCAAAAATATTCCACTGATCTTCTGGCAAAATGCGGATGCCCTGACGCGGCTTGCTGGAGATCAATCCTTTTGCAGAGAGCATTTTTACTGCTTCGCGCACAGCGCTGCGGCTTACACCAAATTTATCGCAGAGTTCTGCTTCAGTCGGCAAACTGTCATCCGGAAATTCACCACAAATAATTGTGCGCCCCAGCTCTTGTACCATGCGTTGGGAAAGGTTGAAATTGCGGTCGAGGATTGCCATCGTTGTCATTGCTCTACTAGACGAAAAAGATGGACGAAGATTAACGATTTCTCGTTAATAATACAATCTGAGAATTCTGCTCAGGGTTATAGATTGGGAGGAGATTTAGACCAAGCGGTACAGCTTTGTCCAAGCAGGATCGGGCTTCCATGTTGCTGCCCAGTGAGGTAAGTCGGCAGCGGGCATTGGGCGGGCGATGCCGTAACCCTGCGCTAGTTCGCAGCCGAGTGGGATCAGCAATTCTCCGTGGGCGACAGTCTCTACACCTTCTGCAATAACTTTGCGATGGAATGCATTGGCTAAACCGATTACACCTTTCACAATTTCCAGATCATCCGGGTCGTCGAGCATATCGCGGATAAATGTCTGGTCAATTTTTAACAGTTCGGCGGGCAGGCGTTTTAAATAGGTCAGCGATGAATAGCCAGTGCCGAAATCATCCACCGCAAAGTGCACGCCCAGAGCACGACATGAGCGCATTAATTCCGCGACTTCGGCGATATCTTTCAACGCGCTCGTCTCTACGATTTCCAATTCCAGAAAATCCGGAGGAACCTCAGGGTGCATGGACAATTGGGCGGCGAGGCGCGCAGCAAAATTTCCCTGCTGCAATTGTTGCGCACCTACGTTTACGCTCACCGGAATATTCATACCCAAGTTGCGCCACAGAGCGATTTGCCGCAGCGCATCGTCGATCACCCAATCGCCCAGCTCGATACTGAGTGGATGGTCTTCGATCACCGGCAAAAAAGCGGCGGGTGCTAATAAGCCGCGCTCGGGGTGCTGCCAGCGCACCAGTGCTTCGGCACCGATAATTTCTCCGGTGCGCATATTGACCTTGGGTTGGTAGAACAATACAAATTCTTTTTTATCGAGCGCGGTGCGAATATGTTCAAGCGATTCGCGTTGATTTTTGGTGGCTATATCTTTTGCGACATCAAATAAGTGATAACAATTTTTGCCCGCTTGTTTGGCGATATACATTGCTTGATCGGCGTGACGCAAGAGTTGGTCGGCATCGGCGTTATCCTGTGGATAAAGTGTTGCGCCAATACTGGCAGAGACGCGCAAAAATTGTTGGTTGAGCATCACAGGTTCGGCAGCAACAACCAGCAGGCGATTCAATATAATTTCGTAATCGTTTGGGTTTTCCAAACCTACCATCACCACCACAAATTCATCGCCGCCAATGCGCGCGAGTGTATCGCCTTCACGCAGAACTTCTTTTAAACGATGTGCGATATTGACCAGTAGCTGATCGCCCATGTCATGGCCGTGTTGGTCGTTGACGGCTTTGAATCCATCCAGGTCGAGATAGACTACAGCCACTGAGCCACTTGTGCGATGGTTGTGTGCCATGGCTTGTTTTAACCGGTCCGCAAGTAAAACGCGGTTGGGTAAACCGGTTAACGCATCGTAATGGGCGATGTATTCGAGCTGGCGTTGGTGTTCTTTGATGGGAGTAATATCGGTAAATAAATTCACATAATTTTGCGCAATACCATGGATATCTTGCACGGCGCTAATGGTCATCATGGATGCAAAAATTTCACCGTTTTTGCGCTTGTTCCAAATCTCTCCCTGCCAATCACCTTTGTTAATCAAATCGCGCCATAGCGATGAATAAAACTCCTGATTGTGGCGACCGGACTGCAGCAGGCGGGGGTTTTTTCCGATGACTTCATCGCGGCTATAACCGGTGATTTCAGTGAAGACGTCATTGGTTTCAATAATGTTGCCCTGGGCATCGGTAATTAAAATGCCTTCGCTCGCGTGAGTAAATACACTTGCGGCCAGATGCAAACGCGACTCGGCGAGCGATTGCTCAATGGCAAGTGATGTCAGGCGCGCTTCGCTTTCAATTAAACGGATCTCGTCGTCAGTGGGATTGCGCATGTGGCTGTGGTAGAGCGCAAAGGTGCCCAACACTTTGCCCTGTGCTGACATGATAGGTTGTGACCAGCAGGAGTTAACATTGGCGCGGGTCGCAATATCACTGAAGCTTTTTGTCCAAGGGTGGTTATGTACATCGGCGATGATGACGCGGTGGCCAAAAAAAGCAGCGCTGCCACACACGCCCATCCCTTCTCCAACCGGCAGGCCATCAATCGCCTGAATAAAATAATCAGGTAAACCTTGCGACGCAGCGTTATGCAAATGTTTCTCTTCGCTATCGAGCATCATAATGCTGCAAAAACTCCCCGGTAATAGCGTTTCAATATCGAGCGCAAGTGTTGTAAGTATGTCATGCAGCGCCACTTTGGCGAGCAGCATTTCCAAAACGCGATTGTGGTGATGGTGACGGCGCTCCGCTTGTTTGCGTTCGCTGATGTCTTGATAAATTCCGGTCAGCCGCACGACCTTGCCATTTTCCATATGCGCAGTGCAGGTAGTGCGGATATCGATTTTGCGACCTTTGAAGGTAATTTTTTCCACTTCAATATCAAACACTTCGCCGGTTTCCATGGCGCGGCGCAAGGCTCGCGAAATGCGCTCGCGCGATTCGGGTGGATACATGGAAAAACCTTCGTCGAGGCGAGGGGTGTACTCTTCAGGAGTGGTGTCGTGGATGCGATAGGTTTCGGCGGTCCAATAAATACTGCGTGTCGTCACATCCATTTCCACACCGCCGACATGGGCGATGGCTTGGGATGCCTCTAATATGCGCGCGCTGGTGCGCAAAGCTTCCAATTGATGGTGCTGGTGTTGACTGAGTTCGGTGAGGTTTTTTTCCAGTGCCTGCAGTTCTTCGCGCTGTAATTCCAGCGCCATTTTGTAAATTTGCAGTTCGCGTTCAAGCTGTTGCTGCCCGCTGAGTTCGGGCAGTGGTTTTCCTCCGCGCAAATCTTTCGCCTGCCATTGGGCAAGTGCGCGGCGATAAAGCTCTGAGTTGTCCGATGAAAATTCGGCTGTCATTGATTTCAACTATTCCTTCTCGCAAAACTCCCTGATGCAGGGTAACTCTGTGGTTAACAGGCTGGTCGTTGAAATATAGCAGCGGCTAATCAGTGTGTCGAAGTGACTGCAAGAGTATTTTGGGCGTAAGTTAGGATTGTTAGAACCAAAGTGATGAGCACCGTTATTATTGCGTGAAAATATTAATTAAACGTCTGTTTTTATGGCTGTGGCGTACATATTAATAAATTTTAATAACTATTTGATCCTGTGGAAAGCTTGGTTAGACGATGGGATGTAATGCCCTGTAATAATTTGCGTGCGTTGTTATTTTGGGTGACACAGGTACAGCCAAGCGTGCGTGCGATCGCATTTATTACTCCCGGGATTGTGTAAAAGAGTGGTTACTTTCTTGATTAATAAATTGAAGATTTCAATAGAAAGGGGCGGAATCTGTTGTGGATTCTACAGAGCTGATTTTAGTTAAGGATGGTGCTTACGATGAAAAATATAATTTTCATACTTCCTGTGTTGTTGACACTGATTTCTTTTCAATCCCATGCGCTAATAATTACGGATGTACGCAAAGATGCCGCGATCAGGGAAGGCTATGATGGCTTTTCCACAGATATGATCGCGCTGGGCTATAACCCGCAAACGGATATTGTTAACAGCGTGCGCTTGTTTGTCCGTGTCCACGAAATAATTGATGATAGCGATATAGATATGCCGGGCTCGGATACCAGCGAGTTCGTGATATTTTATACGATGCTATTCGGTGCGCGAATGCATGTGTATCCCGATGTCGATAACGAAAGCTTTGAGTTCGTGCGCGATTATTTTCCCGGCGAAGATACTTGTGTTATTTGGGGTATGTTTGAGTGTGATTATGATCCAGTAAAAACGGGGCAATTCGGTATTGGCATTGCGGCATCTACCGATAATTTATGGTTAGATGAAGCACGTTGGGAACTGGATATCACCCGCACAGCTATCGATGAACCATCAGCACCGATATTATTTTTATCCGCATTATTATCGTTAATATCTTGTCGTTATTGGCAGCGAGCCAACACTAAAAAATAAGTAAAAAATTATAAGCCAGTGCATCCACTCGGTATGCACTGGCTAATGTTGCATATTATTCGGCGTTTTTCGATTGTTCTGCTTTGCGCTTATAAAATTCCTGCAACACAAAAAACGATTTTTTCTTAACGCCTTCATTGGAATAGATACCCTTGCGATTGTAATCATCCTGGATTCCATCGAGCAGACGACGCGGTGAGCGGAAGTCGGCGAGTATCCAGGGTGAGGTGCCGACAAAACCGTCGATTTTATCGATCATGCCCAAGGTTTTACGATAGAGGTTTTCCTGAAATTCTTCGGTAAAAATCTGGTTTACATCGCCGTGCAATCCCTGTTTTGCGCTACCGCCAAATTCGCTGACAAAGACCGGTTTGTTGTAGCTGATTTCCCAGGTCACCCTATCGGCTTTTTCGGGCAAGCCATCGTACCAGCCGATGTATTGGTTGAAACTCACCATATCGACCAAATCGGCGAGGGGATCCTCTACTACTGCGATGTTAGGATTATCGCTGCGGTAATGTTTTTCCATCGCTGCGCTTAACAAACGTGTGTTATCCAATGCGCGCGCTTTTTTTGCAAGGCGCGCGAGGAACTGGTTACGCACATCCGACACAGGCGTTTCATTGGCGAGCGACCAGATAATCACGGCGGCGCGGTTTTTATCGCGCTCAATCATCGCTGCCAATTGCGCTTCAGCGTTTTGGTAAGTGGCTTCGTTTTTCCAGTTGATGGTCCAGTACACAGGAATTTCTGACCAGACTAACAAACCCATTTGGTCGGCGAGGCGCACCATATCTTCGTTGTGTGGATAGTGGGCGAGGCGCACAAAATTTGCATTTAACTCTTTTGCCCAGCCCAATAAGGTTTGCGCTTCTTTGGCATTACTCACGCGGCCACCGCCATCGGCAGAATATTCTTCATGCACTGAAATGCCGCGCAAGAAAAGCGGTTTGCCGTTCAACAATAATTGTTTGCCCTGGGTGGTGATGGTGCGTAAGCCAATGTTGTCAGTTAGCTTGTCGCTGCCGCTGCTGATTTGTACGGAATAGAGTTTTGGCGTTTCCGGTGACCAGAGTTGTGCATCGGGTACTGCGAATGAAAAACTGGCGCTGCCGTTTTTATCGGCAGTGAGTGTCTGTTTGATATTTAATTCAGGCAAACGCAATTGGACTTTCTCGCCGCCTTTGGCACCATCCAATAACACAGAACCGGTTACGGTTTTTTGCTCCAATGAGTCGAGTGCGATTTTGTAATCGCGGATAAAGGTGCGCGGGACATTAAAGAGTTTTACCTCACGGGTAATGCCGCCGTAATTCCACCAATCGGTGTTGAGTGTGGGTACGGCATCGGCATGGCGTTTGTTATCTACTTTAATAATTAATGAATTGTCTTTAGGTTTTAATTTTCCGGTTACTTCGTAGTGGAAAGGCGTAAAACCACCGATATGTACACCGAGTTTTTTACCATTTAAATACACATCGGCGCGATAGTTTACTGCACCGAAGTAGATAAATTGGCGATCAGTTTTTTTTGCAGCAGGCGCATCAAATTTTTTGCGATACCAAACGCTCCCTTCATAGTAATAGAGCTTTTCTTTTTGGGTATTCCAATCACCGGGCACTTGCAATGTGTCTGCTTTATCGAAATCGTATTCAATCAGATCCGAGGGTGTTTTTTGTTTTGAATCGGTAAAGAACGCATTAACGGACGGATTTTCCTGCTGGTCAAACGGTTCGTAGCGATAGTTGTAGTAACCGTTTTCGTAAGGATCGACGATGATTTTCCATTCGCCGTTGAGAGAGGTTGCATCGCGTCCATATGCTTGAATTGATTGTGCCTGTAAAGGTAATTCTGCTGCGAGAGATAATTGCGAAATTCCTAAACTGAGCACAAGCAGGCTGGAGACTTGCAACCAGCGGGTAACTGATAGTTTCATGGTGGTGTTCTCTTGTCGTCGACAGTAAGTGTTATTGGTTTTATTCGCCCGTCTGGTGCGAGCTGATTGTCAGGCTAATTAGTGAGGTGGAAGAGCGCCGCTTGTTAGTTTTGTAGAGTGTGCGACGACTGGGATTCTAGTCTAGTTTTTAGAGACTTAAATCCCGTCATGTACGACACGGCAGTAAATATTTGTTAACTTCCGCTACGCTCGTAAGAGGGTAGAACGTATTGCGGGGTCGGAATGTATTTCTACACTGCGGTATTGAACAAAGGTGTAGTGACTAATATCGCCACAAATGAAAATAGTTTCGTGAATAATACAACCCACAGTGCATCCACTACAGAGCATTGCGATAGTTGCATTAATAAGTAAACGAACAATAAAAATCCTGCTAGCCAACCAATAACGGGTATTAATGAGACGGCGGACGCGAGTAAAACGATTATAGGTACTAGCTTAATTTCTAAGTTTACGAAACTGAATTTTGTTGCAAGCCAAATGCATAAGGTGGATATCAGTACATCTATTGCAAAAATAATTGCTAAAGCCCCCATATGTATCCGTATCCTTTTTACTGTGTTTATAGGTTATGGCTAGTTGATGCTTGTTTTTCTTTTGTTTCGGAAATGTGCCTTATGGCCAGCCCCCAATTCCGCACCTTCTCCATATACAAATACACCACCGGCGTCGTAAATAGGGTAAGCAATTGGCTGACAGCGAGGCCGCCGATGATTGTAATGCCGAGTGGGGTGCGCAGTTCGGAGCCTTCGTTAAAGCTGAGAATTAACGGCAGCGCACCGAGCAGGCCGGCGAGGTTGGTCATCATGATCGGGCGCAGGCGCAGGAGAGCGGCCTGGAAAATGGAATCACGCGATGACAACCCCTCTTTGCGCTCTAATTCCAAGGCAAAGTCAATCATTAAAATTGCGTTTTTCATCACTATGCCGATCAATAAAAATAAACCGAGCATGGCGATCAAACTGAAGGGTGTATCGCTCAAGCGCAAAGCGAGCAATGCGCCGATTCCCGCTGAAGGCAGCGTCGATAAAATCGTGAGCGGGTGAATGGTGCTCTCGTACAAAATCCCCAGAATTAAATAGACCGCAAGCAATACACAGGCAATTAATACCGCCGGATCTTGCGCCATGCCAGGTGTGCTCGGGCCCCAACCGGGGCGACTGCTGCCAGCGGGTGCGAGGTAGACTTCTTTAGGAACCATCAGCTCGGCGATTTTATTTTCGATTGCGGCGCGGGCTTGTTCTTCAGTGAAATTTTCCGCCACGCCGTAACCAATGCTCTCGGATGCAAATTGATTGCTGTGGCGCACGCGGTCTTCTGCCAATCCGTAATTAAAACTGGAAAAAGTCGAGAGCGGAACGCGTTTGCCATCGTTAGTGATAACTTGCAGTTGTTCTAGTACAGCGGGCGTTGCGGTGTAGCCGGGCTCCAGTTCCATCACCACTCGGTATTGATTCATCTCGTCGAACATGGTGGAAACTTGCCGCTGCGAGAAGGAGTTGTTGAGCATGCTGGCGACCGCGTTCATATTCACGCCCAAGCGCTGCGCGGCTTCGCGGTCAATGGTGAGTACGACTTGCTGGGTGCCTTCTTCTTTTACGCCGTCGATCTCGGTCAGCTCCGGCATTTTTTCCATCGCCGTGGTGATTTTTGCGGCCCATTTGTGCAACAGTTTTAAATCGTCGGCGAGCAACATGAGTTCCTGTTCGCTGCGGCTAAAGGGCGAGCTGAGGCGGATGTCCTGATCCGGGCCGATCATCAACATAGCACCGGGAATACTCGGTATTTGGCGACGCAATCTGTCCACCACTTCATGCACCGACACGCCGCGTTCGGCCATGGGTTTGAGGCTGATGCGCATCCAGGCGTTGCTGACGCCGTTGCCGCCACCACTTGCGCCGAACACATCTTCTACCGCCGGATCAGCTAATAACAGTTGGCGGAATTGCTGGATTTTCGGTTGCATCAATTGAAACGAGAAGCCGTCGTCGCCGCGAATCCAGCCGGTCATTTGGCCGGTGTCTTGCTCGGGCAGCATGGTTTTGGGAATGGCGACGTAGAGGTAAATATTCAGGCCGATGACGCCCGCGAGAATCAATAACACAATACGGCTATGGCGCAGCGCCCAACTCAGTGCGATGGAATAGCCCTGTTTGATGTCATCAAAAATACCGGGTTTATGTTCTCTTTTAGGCTCAGCTTTTAGCAGCTGAGCACAGAGCGCGGGGGTGAGGCTAAGCGAAACCGCGAGCGAAATAATCATCGCCGCAGCGAGTGTGATGGAGAATTCACGGAAGAGTTTTTCCACCACGCCGCCCATCAGCAGAATCGAAATAAATACCACCACCAGGGTGATATTCATCGCCAGCAGCGTAAAGCCCACTTCGCGCGTGCCTTGGATCGCCGCTTGAAAGGGCGAAAGGCCGCGCTCGATATGGCGTTTGATGTTTTCCAGCACCACGATTGCATCGTCTACAACTAATCCCGCGGCGACAATCAGTGCCATCAGCGACAAATTGTTGAGCGAAAATCCGTAGAGATACATGACCGCGAAGGCGCCGATAATCGCCACCGGAATTGCTAGGCTCGGGATAAGTGCACTGCGCGCACTGCCGAGAAATACCCAGACCACACCGACCACTAACAAGACTGAAAGCACCAAGGTGATCTGCGCTTCTTTGAGCGTGGCGCGGATGCCGGGTGAACGATCCATTACTACTTTGAGTTGGGTATCGGCGGGCATAAGGGCGCGCAGTGCGGGCAGTTGAGCGTTAATCGCGTCGATGGTTTCAACGATATTGGCACCGGTCTGACGGCTAACGGTCAGGGTCACCGCTGAACTTTGGTTGTGGAAACCATCGGTGTAGCGGTTCTCGACTGAGTCGGTAACGGTAGCGACATCCTGCAGGCGCACGACACCGCCTTCGTCGCCGTAGCGGATTACGAGGGTTTGGTAATCCTTGGCTGAACGCAGGCTTTCATTGGTATGCACCTGCCAGCGGGTGTCATTTTCTTCGAGCATGCCAATCGGGCGCATCACATTGGCGTTAGCGACCGCGTTGCGCACTTCATCCAGGGCGATGCCGTAATTGGCGAGGGCATTGGGGTTGAGTTGGATGCGCACGGCGGGCAGGGAAGCGCCGTCGATTCCCACTTGGCCGACGCCTTTAATCTGCGACAGTTTTTGCGCGAGTATGGTCGCGGCTGAGTCATACAGAGCTGCGGGTGAGAGGTTAGGCGAGCTGAGCGCGAGCGCCATAATCGGCGCTTGCGAGGGGCTTATTTTGCGATACCCCGGATTGCCCGGCATACCTGCAGGCAATTGGCCACGTGCTGCATTCAGTGCGGCTTGTACATCGCGCGCGGCGGAATCCAGATCCCGGTCGAGGGTGAATTCCACCCAGATAAAGGTTGAGCCTTGGGTCGAGTTGGAGTTGATCGCCGTCACGCCGGGAATACTGCCGAGCGCGCGCTCCAGCGGTGTCGCAACCGTCGCCGCCATACTTTCCGGGCTAGCGCCGGGCAAGCCTGCGTAGATTTGCACGGCGGGGAAATCCACCTGCGGCAAGGGCGCGACCGGCAGCATGCGCCATGCTAATAAACCTAGCAGGACAATGCCGACCGCCAACAAGCTGGAGGCGACCGGGCGTTTTATAAAAGGATCAGCGATGAACATAACGGTTTACCGTAGGTTGCTGGTGAGGAACGAACCGCAACACGACCATGTGCTGCACCAACCAAAAGCCAAATGGAGCTTTAAATCAGGTTTCGGTGCGGGCGGATACATGGCCATGTTGCGGTTCGCAAGCTCACCAGCAACCTACACCTCCTCCGGAATCAATTCGTTGGTGGGGTTTTTGTTAACCCAGCGATCAAAAAACAAATACACCACCGGCGTGGTAAACAGGGTTAATACCTGGCTTACCAGCAACCCTCCCACCATCACCAAACCCAAAGGCTGGCGCAATTCCGCGCCGGAACCGCTGGCGAGCATGAGTGGTATGGCGCCGAACAAGGCGGCGAGGGTGGTCATTAAAATCGGGCGGAAGCGCATTAACGCGGCGCGATGAATCGCCTCGCGCGGGCTGAGGCCGAGGCTGCGTTGGGCTTCGAGTGCAAAGTCCACCATCATGATGCCGTTCTTTTTCACCAAGCCGATCAGTAGCACCACGCCAATCACCGCAATCAAATCCAGCGGCTGGCCCGTCAGTAGAAGTGCGAGCAAAGCGCCCACAGTTGCCGAGGGTAGGGTGGACAGAATGGTCACAGGGTGGATAAAACTCTCATACAAAATCCCCAGCACGATATACATGGTGACTATCGCCGCGAGCACCAACCAAAGTGTATTGCTTAGCGATGCACGGAAAGCCTCTGCCGCACCCTGAAAGCGCAGCTCCAATGCAGCGGGTAAATCCAGCTCGGCCTGCGCCGCTTCAATTGCATCGATTGCTTCACCGAGGGACGCATCGCCCGCGAGGTTGAAAGAGATGGTAGTTGAGGGAAATTGGCTCTGGTGATTGATCAACAGCGGCGCCGGGCGCTGGGTGATTTTGGCGAGGGTGGTTAGCACGACCGGTTTGCCGGAGCTGCTGGCGACGTAGGTATTTTCCAGCGCTTTCAAGCCTTGGGCGTAATCCGGATCGACTTCCAGCACCACACGATATTGATTCGCTTGGGTAAACAGCGTGGCGATTTGGCGCTGGCCGTAGGCGGTTTGCAGTGCTCCGGCGATATCACTTACACGCACACCGAGGCGCGCCGCAGCGTCGCGATCAATCTCCACATAGGCCTGCAGGCCACGGTTTTGCAGATCGGCGGCGACATCGGCGAGCGCCGGTTCTTGCCGCAAACGTTCCAGCACGCGCGGTACCCACTCATCCAATAATGCGGAATCCGGCGTGGTCAGGCTGAATTGGTATTGGGTGCGGCTGACGCGATCTTCGATACTCAATTCCTGCACTGGCTGGAACCAGGCGGTAACACCGGCGACGCCTTTGATCTGTTCCCGCAACCTGTCGATGATGTCGCTCGCGCTCGCATCCCGCTCGTGGTGGGGCTTGAGGTTAATCAGCAGGCGGCCAGAGTTGAGGGTGATATTGCTGCCGTCCACACCGATAAACGATGAAAGCCCTTCTACATCCGGATCTTTGAGAATCAATTCCGCCAAGGCTTGCTGCTTCTCGGCCATGGCACTGAAGGAGGTATCCTGCGGCGCTTCGGTTACGGCTTGAATTACACCGCTGTCCTGAATCGGGAAAAAGCCTTTGGGCACGGCGAGATAAAGACCGGCAGTGAGCAATACGGTGCCGATCATTACCGCCATAGCCGCCGTTTGGTGTTGCAGGACTTTATCCAAGCCTCGCCCGTAGCTGGCGATCAGCCGCTCCATAAAATCCGGTTGGGCGTCGTTGTGCACCGGCGCATGTTTGAGCATACGCGCGCACATCATGGGGGTGAGGGTGAGCGATACCAGCAGCGAAATCCCAATCGCCACTGCCAGCGTAATCGCAAATTCCTGAAACAATCGCCCGACCAGATCACCCATAAACAACAGCGGAATCAGCACGGCGATCAATGAAATAGTGAGCGATACCAAGGTAAACCCAATTTCCCCCGCGCCCTTGAGCGCTGCGTTCATTGGCGATTCGCCTTGCTCGCGGTGACGGGCGACGTTTTCCAGCATCACTATCGCGTCGTCAACTACAAATCCGGTGGCGATAGTGAGTGCCATCAAGGTCAGGTTATTGATCGAGAAGTCGAGGAAGTACATAGCCGCAAAAGTGCCGACCAAGGAGAGTGGCACCGCGAGGCTGGGGATAATGGTGGCGGGCACCGAGCGCAGGAAGACGAAAGTAACGGCTACCACCAGGCAGATCGCAAAAATCAGTTCTTTTTGCACATCGCGAATCGAGGCGCGGATGCTGTGTGTGCGGTCGCTGAGCATGGCCACATTCACCGCTGCCGGTAATGTCGCAGTGAGTTGTGGCAGCAGTTTTTGTACGCTGTCCGCCACATCAATTACGTTGGCGCCGGGCTGGCGTTGGATATTAATCAGCACCGCCGGTTGATCATTTGCCCAGGCGGCGAGGAAGCGGTCTTCAGCACCGTTTTCTACGGTCGCCAAATCGCCCAAGCGCAGGGGTGAGCCATCGCGCCAGCTGATGAGTAAATCGCGGTATTCCTCAACTGAGCGCATCTGGTCATTGGCGTCGAGCATGGTGGAGCGCTGCGCGCCGTCGAAGCTGCCTTTGGGTTGGTTGGTATTGGCGGCGACTATGGCGTTGCGCACCTGCTCAAGGCTCATCTGGGTATTGGCGAGTGCATTGGGGTTGACCTTGATACGGATCGCCGGACGCTGGCCACCCGCTAGAGTAACCATCCCCACACCCGGCAATTGCGCCAGTTTTTGCGCCATGCGCGAGTTCACCAGATCGTAAACTTCCGGCAAGGGCAGGCTCGCCGAGGTAACGGCAAGAGTCATGATCGGTGCATCAGCGGGATTTACTTTGCGATAAATCGGCGGGGTGGGCAGATCATTCGGCAGCAGGTTATTCGCCGTATTCAGGGCCGACTGCACTTCCTGCTCAGCTACTCCCAAATCCACTTCCAGCGAAAACTGCAGGGTGATGATGGAAGCTCCGGTGGAGCTGGTGGACGACATCTGCTTCAAACCGGGAATCTGCCCGAGGCTGCGCTCCAGCGGCGCGGTCACGGTGCGCGCCATCACATCGGGGCTGGCGCCGGGGTTAAAGGTGAACACCTGAATAATCGGGTAATCCACTTGCGGCAGAGCGGCGACCGGCAACAGGCGGTAGCTCAGAATTCCGGCAAGTAATAGCGCCAGCATCACCAGCGAAGTGGCGACGGGGCGCAAAATAAAGGGGCGGGACAAACTCATTGGTTATCTCTAATTAATAAGAAACTTCAAACAGGGCGCTTTTTAGGTTGCTGCGGGCCGCGCAGGCTGAGCCTGCGAACCGCAACATATCCATCTCGCCGCGCCCACCAAAAACCAAATGGAGCTTTGAATAGAGTTTCGGTGCAGGTGGCGAGATGGTCACGTTGAGGTTCGTTCCTCAGCCTGCGCGGCCCGCAGCAACCTACGTTATTCCATCACCTTCACTTCTTTGCCTTCCCAGAGGCGGTCGATCCCCTCCAACACCACCTGCTCACCTTCGGTCAAACCTTCCAATACGGAGGTGCGCGGACCTTCAAGTGAGCCCAATTTAATCGGGCGGATCTTGGCTTTGCCTTCTTCAATTACATACACATAAGTCCCTTTGGACCCGTATTGCACTGCATCGATAGGAATGGTCACAGCGCCATCAAGTGTGCTCAAGTGCAGGCGCGCATTCACAAATTGATTGGGAAAGAGGCTGTCGTCGGTGTTGTCGAACTGGGCTTTCAAGCGCAGGGTACCGGTGGCGGTATCGATTTGGTTATCGAGCGTAGTGAGTTTGCCGGTTGCTAATAAACTCTGCTCAGTGCGATCCCAGGCTTCAACCGTTAACGCCGTAGAGGCTTTTTCAGCGGCCAGATATGCACCACGCACGGCCACCAATTGGTTTTCCGGTATGGTGAAAGAGACCGCAATCGGCTGGGTTTGGGTGATAGTCACTAAGCCGTTGGCATCGCCGGTTTTTACCAGGTTGCCCACGTCCACGCGGCGCAGCCCCAGGCGCCCGGTAATGGGGGCGGTAATGCGTGTGTAAGACAGCTGCAGGCGCGCGTCATCCAGCTGTGCGGTATGATTTTTTAACGTGCCGCGCAATTGCTCTACCAGCGAAACCTGCTTGTCATACTGTTGTTTGGCAATGGAATTTTTGGTCAGCAGTTGTTCGTATAAGCGTAAGTCTTCTTCCGCGTTTTTTAACTGCGCGCGGGTTTCTTGCAGCGTCCCTTCCGCTTGATCCAGTTGGACTTTATAAGTCGCAGGGTCGATCTCGGCCAATAACTCGCCTGCTTTCACCTGCTGCCCCTCTTCAAACAACACTCGCAGCAATTGCCCATCGGCGCGGCTGCGCACTGTCACCGTATTGAGTGGCGCTACGTTGCCAATCGCTTTTATGTGCACTTTCAAATCTTCTTTGGTCACTTTCACCACATGTACAGGGGTAGGCCCCATCCAGGGATTCGGTGGCGGCGGTAGTTTTTCCGCTGGTTTACGCACACCAAAAAACCACACCAGTAGCAAGACGAGAACCACAGCGATAGCCGCTAACCAGCGCTGGCCGCGCGACAAACGATTTACAGACGCAAACATGAACATATCCATCAGTTGATTAATTTGAAGCAATTCTTTTAGTAAACAATCGGCTTATGTTGCTGGTGCAATCTTTCTGTTGAAAAGCCAGCAATTGAAACGTGGCGCATTAAGTTGTGAGGCTAGTATGCAAGGAATAAGCCCGCAATGCTTTTTACATTTCCCGACGTTTGGTTACAGAGAGGAGGGTTTTTTTGCAGATAGGGGTGGTGCCTGCCGGTGTTTGATGGCGAGCACCGGCTGGTGGTCGATCAATTCAATATGTAAGCGGATTGAACAGATACTGTTTGTAATCATCCTTCAGTGTCGTAATAAAAGGATTGTCCATGTTAATAAAATGGCGTTCGTCCAATTTTGCGCGCTTTAAATCTTCCTCATGCGCTGCGCGCCATAAATGTTGATAAGAGCCATCTTTATAGGCGATCTCAATACCTTCTTTGAGGCGATCCATCAGTACTTGATTGCTCTTGTGACTAAACAAAAATTTAGGCAGGGGATAATAGAGGGCGAGTTTATTTTCCAATTGAAGATCGGATATTTTGGCCGTCTTCAACTCATGAAAATATTCGGTCGGACTGGGGCAGAATAGATCAGCGCGGCCGGCTTGGGTCATACGGAACAGGCCGGTGATATTGCTCCCCTCCACAATCGGCACGCCGTGGTGCTGTAAAATTTTTGCATCCAGCCAACCGGCGCCCACACCCATTTTGTAGTGTCTAAGCTGACTTAAATTTTCAATCTGCTGCACTTGCGTAGTGAATTTTTTATTGGCATAGCAGATGCGATAACTCAGCGCACCTAACTCGACGGGAAACGGAATATAGATAAGGTTGCCGCTCTCTACCAGCGCATCTTCGTAGCTGAGTACCATCACAAAATTTTGGTAGAGGTTTTGGCTGAGTGCAGCTATGGCATGGGTGCGGGAAATGACGTTCACAGGCACCATCTCAAATGCACCGACTTTTTTCTGGGTTTTTTCCAGTGCCAATTGAATAACCTGCTGCTCGAAGGTTTTGCGTTTTAAATCGCCAAAATCGGGGAGTTTATGCGTCACAACCAAGGTCTGTGGGGCGGGATTTGCAGGAGCTTGAGCGTTGGCAACACCGGCAATAATTGCCAGCACAAGTATCCACATGAATTGGTGCATTCAATAAAACCCGGATATTAATTGGAAGCGACAGGAGGTGTAGTTTTTTATTCAACCAGAAAATGACTGGTGAGCGAAGTGTAGGCTATCCGGGGTGATAGCGCATAGAGGTGTTGTTAACAAGATTGGATTTTATTCTATTGCGCGCACGGCGTACGCGCTCTGGCGAGGCGGAGAATTAAAATTTATTGCGCAATACCAACAACAAACTGCCAAACAACAAGCAACCAATACCCAATGAAATGGGAATGTTGACCCGTTGCTCTTCTTTAACGCTTAGCTTCAGTGGGCCGATATTGGTCTCGTGAGTTTCTTTGGTATAACTGAATCCGCCGTAAGCCAAACCTAATATGCCAAGGACAAGCAGGGCGATGGCAATTATTTTTGTAGTGTTCATGATGTATTGCTCGTTGTGATAGACAGATTTCATTGTAATTTTTGGCGGAGAGATAGTCTGTTCGCTGGCGTACCCCCAGTGTTATCGGGCGGCAACTTGTTCATAAGGCGAATGTGTTGAGATGGCGCCGTTGCGATAGCAGCGCCATAACGTCTCCAGAGTTGAATCAACAACAAGTTGAAACCCTTGGGAATCTGCGGAGGGCAACGGCGTTCCCGTGAGCAGGGCGGTAAAAAGTTCGAGCGGATTCTGTTCAAATTTGAGCGATAGTGAAAAAGTCGGTGTCGTTAAATTGGCAGACGCCAGTTGGCTAGCGGATTTTATGCCCGCTTCAAATGCAATCAGCGTTTTAGTAGTGGTATCGACCTGTGCGTGGTTTTCTAAAAATTGTTTAAACTGTTCCAGCTCCGCCGCAAAAAATAAGGTGCGTACTGGTTGGTTAGTGATGTATTCAACAATCACGTCGGTAAGGCCAGTGCGTTTGAGTAATTCTATTGTCAGGGGGGCAGTTGAACATACGCGGCTCATGCGCCACCACTGCTGAATTTGCTGGGTAACCTGCAACCCTTTTGAATCCAGAATCTGCGTTAACCATTCTTGCTCACCCGGTGTGAGCTGAAGGGCATTTTCATACGCACCCATTGAGCCGCGCGTCAAACCCACCAGACTGCGCTGTACATCAAGCAGCGACATTGTCCAACTCCTTGCGGCAATCCAGATAATAATTCCACAGGGATTTGCAGCGATCCAATTGCGCGATAATGCGAGCCTCGCCCATTAGCGGCAATGCTTGTTCAAGTAACTCATAGGTGATGGCACAAAGATTGGGCAACTTCGGCAAAATCCATTCGAGCAGCGCCCATACTTCTTCCGGCACTTCACTACTGTGTACATCCAATAGAAAACCCTCATGAGTAACGCCACCGGCAATATGAATTTCTATCACACGATCAAACTGTAAACGGGCCAATGCCGCGTAAGGATCAAAGCCAAAATTGATCGCGTTGCAATAAAAATTATATAAATCGAGTAAGAGTCCGCAATCTGTGCGGGCGAGTAGTTGGTTTAAAAAATCAATTTCATCCCAAGCCTGTGCATGGCTGGAAAAATGCGGCAGATAATAGGTGGTGTTCTCGATCAGGAAAGGTGCGCTGTAACGTGTACACAAATGTTGGATGCGCGGGCAAAGTAAATCCAATGCTTCTGCTGTAAACGGCATTGGCAACAGCAAGCCAGCATGGTCTTCCGATCCATCCGGATTTTTTACCAGAGTAAAACCCAGATGTTCGCTGTGCCAACAAAAAGGTTGTTGTTCCTCGTAATTGTCGAGCATTGTTAAATAGTCAGCATTCCAACCACTGGCAGAACCGAGCGATAAACCGAGTCCATGTACAATTACCGGGCATTTGCGCCCCAGTGCGAGTGCGTCCTGCAATTTACGCGCATCCAGCTGAAAGTGACGGCTGTTGTTTGCTGCGATAACTTCTTCGCAAAAAATGTCCGGGCTTACTTCGATGTAATCGATACGGTCGAGGTGAGTGTAGATGAGATCTTGAAAATCCCAGTGATAATTAACCCCTACACCGAGTTTGCGCAGTGATTTTTGTGGCAGCATTTCCTTCTCCCGACATTAATCGCGCCGATAAATGCGCTGGGCACTTACCGGCGCAATAAAAGGCTTAGCGTTGTGACAGGGTTGCAGCAGCGGGAATACGTGTATCCAGGCGGATTACCGGATTGATGCGAAAACGTAAATCAAAACCGTTAAAGCCGCAATTTAAACAGCCGGTCAGCTTGCCTAATTGTTTGATAACACTGTACAAATCATCCATCACCAGGTCACTGCTATTAAAGGCTACATCGATAACCTGAGTGCCGGTGGCTTTTATCACATTGCCACCCGCGTCATAGCAGGTTTGCGCGCTGGCAGATTCCGCTACCGCCAACGTAGCCACCGCACCTGCTGCCAGCACTGAGTTGCGCAAAAAATCGCGACGCTCTTTAGTGGCAGATTCATCGATTTTGGTATCTACTGATTTATCTTCTGACATGGTCCTTCTCCTAAAAAGATTAATGGGATTAAAGAACAAAACTTGCCTCCTTGCTAGTGAAAGGCGTTTTGCCCTTACCTCAAATTATTCTCTTTCTCTGCAAGCGATGGCGGTGAAAAAAGAGCGCTGTTTACTGTGATTAATTACCCGAACGGGATATGAATAAATCACAGCTTTCTGTGTGTATGGAGGCTTAGCATCACAGTGTGTGGTAGTCGTTGCCTTTGGGATGAAGGCGCTTCCGCAGATGCACCAGGGATGAAGCGCCAGAGGAGATACTTCCAGTGGCTGTGGAACCATTCACCAGTCGTAAAAGGAAATTTGCCGGTTAGTGTTTTTTATCTTTCTTATTCGTCGCGCCTTTGTAGTGCAGCGTGGTTTTCCTTTTGGGAAAGCTGCGGTGAAGCATTTATCCGGCTGGCGAATACAGCAATTTTCCTCACTACGTAAATGTGTTTTATGCCTTGCTTATTAAGGCCAACATTTTTCTTGAGAGGATTTTTTCATGAACACATCATTTGACAATCTTGTTATTCCGCTTAGGTTCGATGGAAAACCTGAGGAAGATATTCCCCTGGTTGCTTTTTTGTTTTCCCGCAGCGGTAAGTTGCTGGAAAAAACCGCCGTGCGCGGTGAAGCCGTGGAGTTTAAAACGGCGGGCGCGAACCCGCGCTTGTATAAAGTGTTGGTCGCTCCTGCAGGTGATAAAGCGATAGATGACATTGCCACTATCGCTGAGCTTGAGCGTTTCAAACCTTTTGAAGTGGTGTTGGATTTCAACCGCGAAGGGCTTCTCAACCCGGTGTTAATTCCCCGCGATTATCCGCTGCTTTGGTTGCGTCGCTCCTGCCGGGTGCGCGGGCGCGTAATTAAAAATTTTTCGCTCGGTACGCTCACGCAAGATCGCGGTATTTGCCATGCGCGGGTGCATATATGCGAAGTGGACAGGATCTGGCTATTAATCAGTAAAATTCCGGATCGCATCATTATTAAAATTCCCGAAATTATCGCAACACCGCAATGGCCGTTCCCGATTCCAGAGCCAGAACCCTTTGATCCATCTATATTCGATCCAGTAGGCCCAGTGATTGCTGAGCTGAATCCGCAACCAGAACCGCCGGGTGTGCGCGCTTTTAATTTTAATGCAGCATCCGAGTTGAGCGCGCGCTCCCGTTCGCCATTGAGCCGTTTAACTGAGCGCAAACAAACTGCAGAGGAGGCGGCCAGTGCGCCAGCGCAATTGGTTGCCGCGCAGACTGCGATACTCTCATCACCAAAAATCCTTAACCAATTAAACTCAGGTAGCGCAGCGGCCATTCGCAAATCGATTGTGGAAAATTTTGCACTTTTCCATCCCTATTTTTGCCATGTCTCCTGGCTGTGGCCGTATTTTTACCGCTACGACCAAGTCGCTTTGGCTTATACCGATTTGAACGGCGCCTTTGATGTCACTTTCCATTATTGGAATGATGGTGACAAACCGGATTTGTATTTTTGGGTGGAATATTTAATCAATGGTGTCTGGACAACCGTTTATAAACCCTCGGTGCCTTGCAATACTTATTGGGATTATCTGTGCGGCAGTTCAGTCACAATCCGCGTTACCGATCCGCGTGTGCGCTGGGAATGTAATGATGTCATTGATGGCGATATTGTGTGGATTAAAACCATTGGTTCCAGCGCAAGCGTTAACCATATCAAACAGGCTGATCAATACTCGGTGATCCAGGGGAAATTATTTAACCATGTGGGTTTGACCGATGTGTTTATGACCGGTGGCAGCAGTGCGCTGGATAATTATCGCCGGCCGTTTGGTGGCACACTCAATTTTGTTGTGCAATTTGGCAGCGGTTTGCCCGCGAATGGCATGTACTATTACCGCTGGAGTTATCGTCAATTGCGCAATGCGGATTTGTCCAATTCGCCTGCAACTGCGCTAATGTCTCTGCATAAAGGCCAGGCGCTACACAAGGCCTATACCTATGAATATTTTGATGCACTTAACCATAAACATTTTGGCCAGAATACCTTTAAGTTGGGTCCGGTATCGCTCAACGGCCAGGATGATTTATACATAATCCCGCCTGCATTTCCGGCATCCAATCCGGTTAATGCGCCGGAGTTGAGCCCGCTCTGGGATCAAAACACCATTACGGCGAGCGTGGATTCAACACAATTTGCCGATGGCCTGTACGAATTTGTGCTGGAATTGTTTGATGTCAACGGCAACAAATTGGCAGTAATTCCAAAACACATTTTCCAAGTGCCGCACTACACCAGCTTTGCGCCTTCCATCGATGCACCGGATGAGTATTTGTTAGTGAACGGTGCCAATGCCGATGGCTTTACCATGAGTGCACGTGTGGATAACCAACGCTGTGAAGCGACGATTTATAAAATCAAAGTGAATGGCAGCGAAGTTTCGTCTGACTGCTGTGGCTTTGTGCCTTATCCGCCTAATGCCAATATTGAAGTTGCCTTCCGCGCCTATCATCCACACAATTTTGCAACCTTTAGTTTTGTGGTGAAAAAAGGCACCTGCAATGATGCATTGCAACAAGGCTTTACCAATGCCAGTGGCATGGTGATTGGCAATGCGGATAATTACACGCGCGATAGCAATAGCATTTACCGCGAGGGATTTTCGCCCGCGCAATTGTTAGGTGTTTGTGTTGCTGGAGGAAAGGCTGCTTTTGCTGAACATGTGTATGTAACCGCACTGGCAACCAACGGCTATGATCGGCTCTCGTATCTGGATGCATCAGATTTGGCCGCCTTCGCGCTGGAGCCCTTATAAGCCAGGAACTGTTATAAAAAGGCAACATTACAAAGCATATAGGGTAAAAATCTTCGCTATAAAAAAACAGGCTAATGCAAATGCATTAGCCTGATTTCTTTCATAATCGAAAAATATGGTTGAGTATTAAAACTCTCTGTGGGCTTGCTCGATTTTTTTTGCCTTTTTGGCATCATGCTTTTCTTTCGCGGTTTTGGTGGCAGGTTTTTTGCCTTCTTTTTTGGTGTCGTGTGACTTGCTCATAATGATTCTCCGCTGATAGGTAAAGGAAGGATCTTTTGGTCGCGCAAGGTTGCAATGCACTGCTGTAACCTTCTTATAAGCATAGCGACCGCTTTGCATTGTGCCAAATGCCTTTAAGGCTTTTTTTGGTGACCGCCAGTGCGGGGGCACTCAATAGGTCGATGGCGAAAACAGTCGAGGATCAAATGCGGCGTAGCTTTCTGGCGCGTAAAAGTAGCGCGATAATAATTGCCGTGAGTAAAAATCCGAACAGTCCACTCCAGCCGTAAGACGACGCAAAACCGATAGCACCAACAATAACGAGCATAAATCCAATCATTCCAGCCATTTTTTTCTCTCTTTAATTGAATTAAAAAACTGCTGCCAGTCAATTGGGAGTAGTCTGTTCGATAGCGTACATAGCGAGCATTAGCGCTGCCGTATTATTCGCGCACTTGGAAGCTCACTATCATCACTTGGAGAATTAACTATGCCTCAACCGCCTAAACCACAGATCAATCATCTGCTTGCTGCCTTACCCCACGAGGTGCACGCGCGACTAACGCCCAACCTTGAACTGGTAGCCTTACCTTTAGGCAAAGTGCTTTACGAATCGGGCGATACCATGCGCCATGTGTATTTTCCCATTGATTGCATAGTGTCCCTTTTGTACGTGATGGAAAATGGCTCATCGGCTGAAATTTCTGTGGTCGGCCGGGAAGGTATTATTGGCATTGCTTTATTTATGGGCGGTGAAAGCACGCCGAGCCGAGCCATTATCCAAAGTGGTGGTTATGCCTATCGTTTGCTCGCACACAAATTTAAAGAAGAATTTAATCGCCACAGTGAAATGCTGATGTTGCTCTTGCGTTACACACAATCGCTAATTACCCAAATGGCGCAAACGGCGGTATGCAATCGCCATCACTCTATTGATCAACAACTTTGTCGCTGGCTGCTACTGTCGCTTGATCGTTTACCAACGAATCGCTTGACCATGACGCAAGAACTTATTGCCAATATGCTAGGTGTGCGGCGTGAAGGCGTAACTGAGGCCGCTGGCAAATTACAAAAATTGGGCGTAATCGAATATTCGCGCGGACAAATTACTGTGTTGGATCGCGCTCAACTTGAACATCTAAGCTGTGAATGTTACGCCGTGGTAAAAAAAGAAACTGACCGGCTAATGCCAAGCCCTTTGACACCTGCTGCATCGCTGCGCCCGGCACTCCGGCCTGGTGTGGTCAGATTACCTCCGTGTGTACAGTGAAGAGTGTTTCTTACCGCACTGTACTCATTTCCATGACACAACACATTACCATTCCATTGACATGCATTGAGCGTATGCGACCTGCATCCTGCTGGTGGAACCGCATGGGTGTTAATGACCAGTGGTTAGTGATTAACAGCTTTAGTTTGTCGTCCGTACCAATTACTGTCGGTGCGCAACCGCACATAATAATTGGCTGCTAATCTTTGCCTTTTTACACTCTCTGTGTTCTGGCGAACAGAATTGTTGGTGTTAAATCATCAGACTTCAATACGACATACTATACGAAATACTATTAATCAATATTGGAGTTCATAATGAATACGTTTAATCAATCTACTTTCAAATTTTTTGGCATTGCTTTTTTAGCGGCAATGTTGTTGGCGACAATTGTTGGTTGTGCATCGACCTCCAAACAATCAAGCACAGGTGAATATATTGACGATACGGTGATCACCACTAAAGTTAAAGCGGCGATATTGGAAGACAAAGAATTAAAAGCTACCGAAATTAATGTCGAAACTTTTAAAGGTGTTGTGCAGATGAGTGGCTTTGTCAGCTCACAAAGCGACATTAATAGAGCAGCGACCATTGCGCGTTCAGTCGAAGGCGTTAAATCGGTCAAGAATGACATGCGAGTTAAATAATTCCTTGTCCATTTATTCTTAATCGTGCTGGAGAAATACATGTTAACCACTCAATGTCCGCATCTCGTTTTATTGCCTGGCTTGGTCAATGATTCACGTCTATGGCAACACCAGGCTTCCGGGTTGGCGGACATTGCACGTGTGTCTGTGGGTGATTTAACCAAAGGACACACCATTGCTGAAATGGCATCTGACGTTTTAGCCAGTGCCCCAGCGGGGCAATTTGCATTGGCCGGTTTGTCGATGGGTGGTTACGTTGCGCTGGAAATTATGCGCCAGGCGCCGGAGCGGATTCTGGCTTTGGCGCTCCTTGATACCAGTGCGCGGCCAGATACGCCTACTGCATTGGAAAATCGCAGTATTGCGATTGAGAAAGCGGAAAGTAATTATCAGGCAGTGATTGAAGAATTGATGCCCAAACAACTACATCCTCAGCACATGGCAGACGCAGAAATGGTGAGCATGATTACCGATATGGCGATGAGCCTTGGCAATAAAACATTTATTCGCCAGCAGCGCGCCATAGCCGGTCGTATCGATAGCATTCCCTCCCTGGCATTTATCCACTGTCCAACACTGGTGTTGTGCGGGCGCGATGATGCGATTACGCCTATAGGCTTGCATCAGGAAATGGTGACCGAAATTGAATGGGCAGAATTAAGTATCATCGATAACTGCGGACATCTCTCTGCATTGGAGCAACCAACCCGCGTAAACGAAGCGCTCGCGCAATGGCTGGTAAAAATTATTCGTTAATCCATAATCACTATTATTAGAAAATGTAAAAATTTCTGCTTGATCATTGCAACTCTTTAAAAATAACGCTGTCAGCGTATGCCAGCGCACCGACCCCGCCTTTAAAAACTCCGATACTGACCACCGAAGAAGCCGCTCAACTTAATGAGCCTAAGGTCAGTCTGCGCAACCTGCGCAATCATGGACGGCACATCTCCCGGAGTTACACATGCAACACACAAACACACAAATTCATTCGCGCAGCCAGTTCCTTAAACCAACTCGTCTTGCAATGGCTATCAGCCTTGCAGCGATGGTGGCTAGCCCGCTGCTGTTGGCACAAGACGGCAACAAATACGACCTTACTTCGAATTGGTACGGTGGTTTGAACATCGGCCAAACTCATGAAAGCATCAACGATGGCGCGATTGCCACTGATGAAATGGGTGGCGGTTTAACATCGCTTACTGATGACGACCGCGACAATGGTTACAAATTGTTTGCCGGTTATCACCTCAATGATAATTTTGCGCTAGAAGCTGGTTATTTTGATTTAGGTCAATTCGGTTCGCGTGCAGTAAAAGGTCCGGAAGGCTCATTAAAGACTCGCGCTAAAACCCGAGGTTTTAACCTGGATTTAGTTGGCTCATTGCCAATGACGGAAAAATTATCGGCTTTTGCTCGTGCTGGTGCGCATTACTATGAAGCGAAAGACCGTTTTCAAGGTGGCAACGGCTATGTCGTTAGCGATCAGCATCGCCGCGAACGCGACGTCGATTTTAAATGGGGCGGCGGTCTGCAATATGACTTCACCCAAAAATTTGCCATGCGCCTTGAAGCAGAGCGTTATGCGATCAATGATGTGATTGGTAACAACGGCAAAATCAGCATGTATTCGCTCGGTGCGCTCTATCGCTTTGGCGAGCAAAATGCAGCACCGGCAAGAGCCGTAGTGGCTGAGCCTGTTACCAAGCGCAGTGAAAAACTCACGGAAGAATATTGCAGCGTCCTGGATATCCAGTTTGAAATTAATAACGACGAAATTCAGCGCGAAGATTTGGAGCGCCTGGCAGTTGTTGGCACTTTCCTGAAAAAATATCCTGATACAACAGCTGTTGTTGAAGGTCACACTGATAACGTCGGTACGCCGGAAGCGAATCAGCGCTTGTCGCGTGACCGCGCTGAAAGTGTGATGAGTTATTTGGTGCGCGAGCAGCGCGTTGCGAGCAACCGTGTTTCTGCCGTCGGTTACGGCGATACCCGTCCGATCGCGGATAATTCAACTGAAGATGGCAAGCGCGCCAACCGTCGCATTAATACCGTGATCGCCTGTGCCAATGATATTGAAGGCCTGTCGCCAGCTGCAGCACGCGTAACTATGGGCATGCTGGTTGAGTTTGATATCAACAGTGCCAATGTTAAGCCTGAGTACCACAGTGAATTGGCCAAGGTGGCAAAATTTTTGAAAGAAAATAAAACTGTGACTGCAACAGTTGAAGGCCACACTGCTAATTTGCAAACAACGCCCGCACTCGCACAGGAAATTTCCCTGAAGCGCGCGCAAAATGTGGTGGATTATCTGGTTGCTAACGAAGGTATTGAACGTTCACGTTTAACCGCGGAAGGTTTTGGTAAAAGCCGTCGTTACTCGTACAACACCAGTGCTGCTGGCCAGCAAGATAATCGCCGTGTAAATGTGATTTTTACTTACCCCAAGAAGTAATTATCCCTCTGCGTTGCGCTGTTAACATGTGTTAACGCGCAGCCGGGAGATACAAAAAGCCAGCAATTGCTGGCTTTTTGTATTTTTGGAGGTCTATTTAGCGCGGTATTTATTTTTCTCATATGTTCGGTAGCGTACAGACAGCACCTTAAAAAATCATGATTATTCGCGGTTGCCTCGAGAAGGCGTTCAAATTTCAACTTTCCCTGCAGGTTATATTTGAATAATCATTTATTTTTAGGTATTGGTACATGAAGAATACAGAAGAGAATGCTGTTCCCCCAACCAATACACGCAGTGCAGAGAGTATGAGTGAAATCAAGCGGCAACAGGCGCTGTTGAAGACTGGCGCCCTGCAAAATGCGATTTTGAACAGTGCAAATTTCTCCATTATCGCAACTGATGAAACCGGCATTATCCAGTTATTTAACATCGGCGCCGAGCGCACACTGGGCTACGCTGCCGCCGATGTCGTCAATAAAATTACCCCCAGCGATATTCATGACCCTCAGGAGGAGCTGGAGCGTGCGCAGGCGCTGAGCCTGGAGCTGAATACGGAGATCAAACCCGGTTTTGAAGCGCTCGCGTTCAAGGCATCGCGCGGCATTGAAGATATTTACGAGCTCACCTACATTTGCAAAGACGGCAGCCGTTTTCCGGCGATAGTATCGATTACGCCGCTGCGCGATGACGATGATGGTTTGATCGGTTATTTATTGATTGGCACCGACAACTCCCAGCGCAAACAAGCGGAGTTGAAATTAACCCAGGCGATGGCAGTGGCAGAAAAAGCCAATCTTGCCAAATCCGATTTTCTCTCCAGCATGAGCCATGAATTGCGCACTCCGCTGAGTGCGATTTTAGGTTTTGCACAATTAATTGAGTCGGGCAATCCACCGCCAACGGCCACGCAAAAACGCAGCATCGACCAGATATTGCAAGCGGGTTGGTATCTGCTGGAATTGATCAACGAAATTCTCGATCTCGCGTTAATTGAATCAGGAAAATTATCGCTCTCGCTTGAGCCTATGGGTCTTGCTGATGTAATGCTGGAATGCGCGGCGATGATTGAACCGCAAGCGCACAAGCGCGGTATCAGAGTGACTTTTCCACCACTAGGTATGCGCCATTTTGTAAAAGCCGACCGCACGCGTGTGAAACAAGTGTTGATTAATTTGCTGTCCAACGCGATCAAATATAACAGCGTTGGTGGCAGCGTCACGGTAACTTGCGAGGAGCGGGTGCCGGGTCGTATTCGCATTGCCGTTGAAGATGCAGGTTCAGGTTTGGCGCCCGAGCAAATCGAACAATTATTCCAACCCTTTAATCGCCTTGGGCAAGAAGCCAATGCGGAGGAGGGCACCGGCATAGGTTTGGTGATGACCAAACGGTTGGTGGAACTAATGGGCGGTGAAATTGGTTTGGAAAGTACTGTCGGCCAAGGCAGTACATTTTGGTTTGAAATGGATTTAACCCATGCCCGTATGCACGAGGCGGATGCAGTCACCGATGAGCCCGCCAAAACCTATCGTCAAACCGACGCAGCGCAACACTTGCTGCTGTATGTAGAAGACAATCCTGCGAATTTAATGTTGGTGGAAGACCTGATTGCGCGTCGCCCGGATATTAAATTAATTACCGCGCGCGATGGCCTTGAAGGTGTTGCTCTGGCGCGCAGCGCTCTGCCCGACATGATTTTGATGGATATTAATTTGCCCGGTATCAGCGGCATTACTGCTTTACTTATTCTTGCGAAAGATCCCACCACCAAACATATTCCCATTGTGGCGCTGAGCGCTAATGCGATGCCGCGCGATATCGCCAAGGGTTTGGAGGCGGGTTTTTTTCGCTATCTCACTAAACCCATTAAAGTGAATGAATTTATGGACACGCTCGATCTCACACTCAAATATGCGGATGCTCATCCAGCACCGGTAACACAAGCAGAGCAAGCGTTATGATGCTCACCACTCAGGATCTGCTCAACGCCAGGATTTTGATCGTCGATGATCAACTTACCAATGTGCAATTGTTGGAGCAATTATTGAGTGAAGCGGGTTATAAAAATGTAACCGCAACGCTCAACCCAACCGAAGTTTGCGCACTGCATCGCCAGCATCAATACGATTTAATTCTGCTGGATTTACAAATGCCGGGTATGGACGGTTTTGAAGTCATGGCTGGGTTGCGCACCAATATTACCGATGCCTATTTGCCCGTCATAGTCTTAACAGCGCAGCCCGCGCATAAACTGCGTGCGCTGCAAGCCGGGGCAAAAGATTTTATTAGCAAGCCCTTCGATTTACTTGAAGTAAAAACGCGCATCAGCAATATGCTGGAAGTGCGTTTGCTTTACAAAAAATTGGAGGATTACAGCAAAATTTTGGAAGAAAAGGTGGCAGAGCGCACGGCGGAGTTGCGTGAAAGTGAAGCGCGGTTTCGCAGCCTGACCGAGCTAGCCTCGGACTGGTATTGGGAGCAGGATGAACACGGCTATTTCACAAAAGTGTCAGGCCCGGTGCTGGATATGCTTGGCATCCGCGTTGATACCCTCGATGGCAGCGCCAACGAAAATACTCACGAAGGTTGGGATGCAGCAGAGCGCGCGCAATTACATGCGGCCATAGAGGCTCGCCAACCTTTTATCGATTTCGCATTCAGTCGCACTTATCCCGATGGTTCACAGCAGCATTACCGCGTGAGTGGCGAACCTATGTTCGATCAATCATGCCGTTTTATTGGTTATCGCGGCATAGGCGTGGAATGCAAACAAATGGTGTACAGCAATGCCAGTATCAATAATACCGCCAGTTCTTAATCCGGATTTACGCAAGTCTGCGGCCGCGAATTCCGCCGCAGCAAAACCCAAAGGTGCGTTCATCCTTGCCGCTGAAAAGGCGCAGAATCCCAGCCTGAATTATTTGTTGGGCACTTTACCTGCGGCTGACATGGCGTCGCTGTCAGAACATTTGGAACTGGTGCCCTTGCGCCTCGGTGACATGCTTTACGAGCCTAATACGCAATTGCAGCATGCGTATTTTCCCACCAGCGCCATAGTGTCATTGCACTATGTAACTGCCTCGGGCGCATCATCAGAAATTTCCGGCGTCGGTAATGAAGGTATGGTGGGCATTTCGCTATTTACCGGCGGCAATACCACGCCCAGTTCCGCTATGGTTCACACCAGCGGTTACGCTTATCGTTTGGAGCGATCGCAATTAAAAACGGAATTTAATCGCAACGGAAAACTGCAACAAATTTTGTTGCGTTACACCCAGGCGTTAATTACCCAGGTATCACAGACTGCCGCGTGCAATCGCCACCATTCCGTTGAGCAACAACTCAGCCGCTGGCTATTGCTCACGTTAGATCGAATCACCTCGGGCGAATTTGTACTCACGCAAGAATTAGTCGCCAACATGCTCGGCGTGCGTCGCGAAAGTGTCACCGCCGCTGCGGCCAGCTTGCAGGATATTGGTTGTATTAGTTACAGGCGCGGACATATTTCAGTGATTAATCGCAAAGATTTGGAGAAATGTTCTTGCGAGTGTTATGCGGTAGTGCGGAAGGAGACACAGCGGTTGCTGGGGGTTAGTTGACGGTGTTTGTTCAGCGGCATATTTAATAAAAGCAGTTGTGGTCGTCAAATAAAAAACCCGGCCGGTGGCCGGGTAATCAGTAAGTGTTTATTCAATGGCGTACTGTCTCATCACACCATTGAACATTTCTCATAATGCAGGGCCGGTACCTGTAGCACCCAACACATAACCATTCACGATTAATTCGTTCACGCGGACATGACTTAATTGGACTCCAGGTCCTTTAAGCCCCAACACGCGAACACGGTCAGTCGTAACAGTCGTCGGTAGTGTGTAAGCGTTTTGCAAGGCGGTATTTCCGCGAACCTGATTAAACGCTACCCACTCAATGCCATTCCAATACTGTAAATCGTAATCCTGGATTGGATAACCAGCGGACGTATAAAGCTCGGTACTGATTATCGCCACCTTGTTCGGCCAGCGCAGCTCCACCCACTGGGGCAAACCGCCACCCACGTTAACCCAGCTATCCACGCCACCGAGTGTGGTACTGGTGCTGCCATCGTTGATACGTGAGGCGTAATAACAATGCAGCGGCGTTGTGGGCGAGGGGCAATAAGTAGATGACGCAGTAGCGGTTGCTGTAAGCGCAATATTTTTTGTAATACTTGTTTTGTCCACTCCGACGTACACGGTAATTCGCGCACTACCCACAGCTCCACTGTTGTCAGTAACCGACAAGGTGATGGTATGAATACCTTGCGACAACGCACGGGTAGTCAATTGCGAACCATAGCCCAAGTGGCCATTGATATTGGACGTCCAGCGCAATTTAGTAGACGCATTGAGCGTTCCATTTAACATCGCGTTCTGGATTTCACTAACCGATGGAATCGGACCATCTTCGGTGTCAGTAGCCGAACCGTTTAAATATAACGTTTGCCCTGGTTTAATACTTAATCCATCACCTTGCATAATCGCCACTCGCGGTGCGTTGTAGGGGACTCTAATTGGATTGGAATCAGCCGCTACAGTGTGGAATCCATCGAATGCCACCACACGGAACTGCCCGGCCGGGCTGCCTGCATAAAAACGCAAAGGATTGGTTTCAGTGGCCGGCAAATTATCGCGCATGGTGTAAACGTTAGCGGTAATGTCGGTATCTACAAGTTGCCAGTTTGTCGCGGCATTGGGGCGATAATAGAGAGTGAATGAGAGTGGATTATTATCGGCGTCCTGTGCAGTCCAACGAAGCTGTGAATTCGCTGTCAACTCAGCTTCTGAAAATGGCGTGATGCTAATTGTCGGTGCGTTGTTCGATATTGCGTAATTGGCAATCACGTTCGGACCGTAGGCCAACTCAAAATAGGTTGCACCTGACGCTAATTCTACCAAGCCAGTAATGAATCGATCCGGCATGCCGGAGTCATCGTCGGAGATATTAAAATCACTGACAATATCAGCCTTTAATAAGCTGCGCGACGTTGCATTGTTGTATTGGTTGAGCACCACCACATTGGTATACACGCTGGTGTTTTTTGCACGCAATGCGGTTTGCAGTTTATTGGTTTCTTCTATGCCTGCCACGCCCGGCAAACTCGTGAGTTTCATTACCTGAAAGCTGTCGAGTGTTGGTTTGCTCACATTGTAATGACCACTCACTAATAGGTATGCAGGCATATTCGTGCGTACCAGTGCTGGTATAAAGTTCGCTGGTAACACTGCTGCAGCTATCGGATACGCTTGAGTGTAAGGTGGCACAGCCGGCGCTCCAGGATTGCGATCCGCGGCTACACCATGCGGTGAGTCACTATGGTTTTTTACAATCGCATCGTTATCCGTTTTTTTGTTGCGGCCGCTGATTAAGGCTTTATTGCAATTGATGCCTTGCTCATTCAACAGTTTGCAATAACTGTAAGGCGATATCCAACGCGGCGCACTGTAACTCATCATCGGAAATGCGCGGCGATTGGCAGGGAATGCAACACCAGGAGAATTACCCAGAATCGCAGGCTCATTTAATCCCCAGTAGTCGTGATACACATCCATCATAAAATAGCCGTCGTTGCCATTTGTAAAAAATGACGCTGCACCTTGTGCCATCAAACAAGGATCGTTGTAAGGATAACCGGAGTCCATGTCGTCGGGGCTGCCGATAGCGCACACATGATCAAGCCCTTTGTTATGGCCTAGCTCATGCGCAAACGTAGCTCCGCGCGGCATGGCCCACTCATTAAATTGGCCTGACATGAGCGTCACTGAACTTTGTTTGCCGCCGTAAGCAATACCGTTATTGGTGGGGTTGTTCAGCAGAGGATGTACCATGCCATGCCAATAAGAACCGGAAATTCCACAACCATTCAGGAATCTGGCCAGCGACACGCGCCACAGCATTTTGCCCCAGTCACCGCTTGAAGAAACATCCCATTGTCCAATGGTGGGGCGCAGTGCCCTCATGCCACAATCCAAATGGATTTGTCCGGGAATTGGGTGCATGCGTGTGAGGTTGGACACGATGGGATAAAAGGTTGTCGATGTGTTTTCGTAAATAAAATAAGGCTGATCGCGATCACCATTTTGGTGGATACGCAAAGGCACATCCACGTGAACATTCATCGCCGCATTCTGGAATTGCAGAGAGTCACTCCAGGTGTTGTTAATGCTGTTGGCATCAACATTTAGTCCGGTTGGATTAACTGTTGTGCGCAATTCAATATTGCCTGCCGCTGTCCACTGCGGTGGTAATTTAAATAAAAATGCATGGTTCAATTGCGTTCTGTCTATACCAGTACTGCGCACTGGAATTGTATTTTCGGGAGTAATGGGCGATCCCCCTAACTCAACACCATTTCTGAATGCGCGTAGTTCGGCATTGATATCGGTTACCGCATTCGTTGCGCTTGCATACACGCGCACATAGGTTCTGCGCCATGCGACTAAGGGCATATCGTTATTCAGATTTTGTACGCCTTGTGTTACTTCCATACCGCGCGCCATCACATCATTGGCGGCAAACAGTGCGTACAAACGTGGGCCGTTGTTGCCTTGTGCCGGTGTATTTTGAAACATACCTGAGGTCACTACTGCATTCGCGGGATTTTTATTTAACAGTGTCACTGTGTATCCGTTCACAGCATTCACAGTTGCTGTGCCGGGTAACGCCTGGGGTGAGCCAATCGGGCCAGTGTAATTGGTGATGTAACTGTAGCCGCTCGCACTATCGAGTGTGAATGTGCCTTTGGTTTCAGTGTTTGACCAATTCGCACGCACCGGGCAAGTGACGTAAATCTGGTGATTGCCTTCGTACCAGCCACGCTGCAATCGTTTAGCGCGAACAGTGACCGTTGAGGTCAAACACATAGTCGTGGAATTTAAAGAATAGGATTGAACCGGGTCACCGCCGGGAGAGTTTATGCTCAGTACATCGATACCATAACCTGGCCCGCCTATGCCGGAACTTCTGCTGGTATCAATCGTACATTGTTGGCGAACTTCAGTCGGCACACAAAACTCTACCGACTCAGTGCGTGAAGGCCATCCACCAAAAGTGCCGCCGCGAATATCAAAATAAGGAAAGTGGCCAGAGTAAGTGCGTTGTTCAAAACTACGCGTCTCTTGACCTTGCGCCGTAATAGCAACGTCAAAGGTGACAATCGCTGCATGAGTAGAGAGTGAGAAAAAAAATAGTGTGCAGAAAAATAGTATCGTTTGATTGGATGAGTGAAGCGACTTAAAAAATGCGTAGCATCTTTTAATCGCCAGATTGTTAATACACATAGATGATCCTTATATTTATAAAAAAATAACGCCAAGCCTAAGGCCTGACACCGAGTACAACGTGGAAAACAGATTTTAAACGCGAGTTATTTCAGATTAAGGCAGGAGCAATCTCTTGTAGCATATTTAGAAGGTGTTGTTATTAAATGGGTGATGAGATGCCAGATATCACGCAAGAGATTAAGCGCTTGGCGTCTTAATACACGGATTGCCGAAATCGATTTTTTCATTCGCTCTTGCGAGTCAGGGCGCAAGCAGTGCAGAGGATGACGATTTTAAATGCCATGGTGCGGGATAAATGCGAGTGGTAAGCAAGCTAAATTTGCGTTACAGGTATCGATTTTTACCACAGTCGCTTGTATGGCATTTATATGGCCAATTGATTTAGCCAAGGAATTACCGTTCTTTGGAGTGTTAAAAATAGCACTATTGCTATACCCATTGAAATATAACGAATGAAAGTTAATTTATGAGTGTAGTACCTATACATAAACGGAGATGCAAGAAAAAACCACACTACAGCACCACCGAAGAATACTGAAATTAATCCCGGCAACAATTCATAACTTCTGTTGCAGAGCCAGCCCACAAATAGAGAAAGCAGAATTGAACTAATAAGAAAATTACTGTTCATTTTTGGATTTTCGTTAGCGGTAGGCATTTTTTGTGTTCCTTCGAGCATTCATCAGACTTCTGTTCCTATCAAGTGAATAGGAATTAATTTTCTTGCGAAGAAGTTCATTAGTGTATTGCCTAACGAAGCCGTAGAAAAACCTAATAACCACTAATTTTTCCTGCAGCCAATTGATTAATATTTAATTGACTAACTTTTGCCCAATTATTTTCTGATTTTCAATCAATCTTGCTCAACTAACGCAATGCAATCAAAAAACGTCAAATCAACCGCTATTAACTGCTATTTTCGCTTTGCTCTAGTCAAATTACCGTAATTCGCCAGCTTTTCAATATTGTGAATTATACAAAACAGCTGCCATTGCCCCTGAACTTTGGCCCTGCCTCGCAAGCTGAAGCGTTTTAGCCCTTTGTTTGTACCTATATTAGCGAACACAGGCTCAACAGTGGACATCCGATGACTATAAACCATTTTCCCCAATTCGCTATCTACCCGCACCTTCATCCATTCTGTGTATTTGTTTTTTCTTTCCTTATCAATAATAAAAGATACCTGCCGACCATGGCCGCTACGGTGATTAGCTGAATCCGGATTTTGCATGCACTGCGTTTTTAACGGGCATACCCGACACTTGCTGAGCCTTCCTTCAAAGTACAACTTTTGATGTTTGCCATAACGATCCGTCCCTTCGCGCTTTAACCACATGGTTTCCCCTGTAGGACAAATGCAAGTTTTTGTCTGCGCATCCAAGTGGAATTCACTGGCAGGAATGACCTCTTTATAACGGGTTTGTATTTTCTTAATGGGTTGACGCTTGCCATATTTCGTTTTCTGATCTGCAAATTTGGGGTCGCGACTGCGAAATTTATTATCGGGAACATAGGCATTAATTTTATTATCGTGGAGATATTCCATATTGGCTTCATTCGCAAAACCAGTATCAGCAGTGACCAATACGTTCTTCCGATAGATATTGCGCGCAATTTTCAATTTTTGATAGCGAACCTTAATACGCTCAATAACAGGCTGTAAGGTGTGGTGTTCCTGGCCTGCACCAAAGGCTTGTGCATCAATAACGATCTGGTGCTTTTTATCAACCGTCGCAATACCGTTATAGCCCTGGATGGTACCTTTACTGGTCGTCATCTTGGCTGATTCATTATCGGTAATATTGCTTTTTACTTCAGTCGGACGTTTTGCTTGCCCCATCCTTGGGGTTGCTGTCTTTAGGAATTTATCAATTTTATCGTGCGCTTTACTCAACGTTTCAATGGTTTGAGTTGTGCGCTTTTGCTTTTCTGCATCGGCAGATTCGGTTTTATCGATACGTCTGTGCTCACGCATATGGTGGCGAATCAATTTTTTTAATTTGGCACGCTTCTGCTGCAATTCTTTAAAGGTTCCAGACCATTCCTTCGATGCATTCGAGGGCATTTTGCAGCCGTCAATCGCAAACAGTTCATTGCCCAATAAACCTTGTTCATGGCACACCAACAGGATTTGTTCAAACAAGGATTCGATTGCTTGAGGGTGGCTACTGATAAAACTGGCGATGGTGGTAAAGTGGGGAACGGTATCGCAGGAGAGCGCTTTGAAAATAATATTGTTGGTGCAGCACCATTCTATTTCGCGGCTGGAAGTAATGCCTTTGGAGTAAGCGAACAGCACAACGCTCAATAAAATAGCCGGGTTATACGCAGGTCGGCCGCCATCTTTATTGCGATAAGCGTAATCAAAGATAGAAAGATCAAGCTTCTCGTGAATCAAGTAGTGAATGGCATGCTCGAAAGTGCCAGGTTGCAACTGATCGCGAAAATTAATCACTACCATTGCGTTTTGATCATGATTGTAAGGAATAAACTTTGGCATAAGCGCACTCCTGTGAGATTGCGCTATTTTAATGAAATTGAATCGAATTGTGGGGTTTTTCTACAGCTTCAACGCTTAGTTAATGGGCAGTTTGTAAGTTGCGCTTGCGATAACCTTTCCGCAACGATTCACCAAATGCGCGACTTACAAACTGTCCCAGCGCACGCAGTGCGCGGATTCAACGCCTTGTTGTAAGCCGGACGAACCGGTGCTGCTACAGCGCGCAAACTCTTACGAAAACCACACCAAATTATTTTGTTCGACGCGCAGACTTGATGGAGCTGTAGCCAAGCACGATTCACTTTAATTCAATTTCTGCTTTCACTAACACTGCGGCGAATTTAGCACGATATTTAAACCTACGTGAACTTTCAGCACTCGACCACAGGTTAGACCGGACGGCAGGTGATGCAATAGAAACTACAAACGCTTTTATTCACAACACCAACCAAGTGCGAAAAAAACTAAAATATTACCTTACAACGCCGTGTACAACGGCAGTTTTTAAGTTGCGGCTTTGTGGGTTACTTTTGCGCAGCAAAACCACAAAGCTGCGACTTAAAAACTGTCCAGCGCACGCAGTGCGCGTATTCAACGCCTTGTTGTAAGCTGGACTTTAGTTGTTTCTACAAAGTGCAAACTCTTACGAAAACCGCACTCAATTATTTTGTTCAACGCGCGGACTTGATGGAGCTGTATCCGAGCGCGATTAACTTTAATTCAATTTCAAATTTCACTAACACTGCGGCGAATTTAGCACGGCAGTGAAACCCACGTGAACTTTCAGCACTCGACCACAGGTTAGACCGGACGGCAGGTGATGCAATAGAAACTGCAAACGCTTTTCGTCATAACACCGACCAAGTGCGATTACAACACTAAAATATTACCTTACAACCTGTCGAGCACACGAAGTGTGCGGTGCTGGAGCGGCTTGTTATGCTAAGCTTTAAAAAGAAAAAATTAAGGTAATGACGCCAATAATAAAACAGATAATGCTTAGGTAATGCCCACTAAATTCTTTTCCGCTTTGAGCGCCAACGATTAGAACAGATTCACCATGATTTTCAGGGTTATAGTATACATTTATATTTTCACCAACAATTTTACCTAATGAAAAATTATATGAATCAGGGAAATGAAGTGTGTAAAACGCAATTCGACTAGATTTGTATGATTTTTCATTTGCAATATATTCATATTCTAAGTCTAGGGTTTCAGCATTTTTTCGGCTTCCATTCACAATGCGTACTCCATATAACCGAACCTGTTTAATTTTTCCTAATGTTTTTACCCAATTAATACTACTTTTAGCTTTATTTAACTCTCTAACTGAATGAAAAAACATAGCTAAAGATAGAGCCATGAAAAAAATTCCACCCAATAGCTGAAAATTCAAAGATAGACCCTCACTGTGATGCATAACATTTGTATACCGCGCATGCGCGTTTTCTCATTTCTGATTTTTATAAAAAATCTGCCTAAGCAACTGATTTAAATAAAAATTCAGCTCGGTTGCGTCAAACAACGACTGGTGAAAAACGGGCATGCGCATTATTTACCTTGTGGGGGCAAGGTATTTACCCTGGTCAACACGCTAAGCCGTTGACTATAAAGGATTAGTTTTTATCTTGGTAGTGCTTTTGAGCATGGTAAAGAACGTAAATGAGCATCGAAGGGTAGGTGAGCTAAATAACAGATCTCCGCTACCGATGTAATTACCGCCCATTACATATTCCCCACGCGAAGGGTCTGCGCAGTAAGCGATTCAAAGCTTGCCAGCTGGCATTAAGCGCGGAGCCAAGTTGTTAGGCTTATCTGAAGCATGTGAGCGAGTGGGAGAGCTGGAGGTAGGAGTAGTTTGATCTTGAGAAAAATTTCGGGTGGCAATAAAAAATCCCGGAAGCGAATTGCCTCCGGGCTATTTTTTTTAATTACAAGAGTATGGCGATAAGGATAATGATAGGAATTGGGATGCCGAGAAAGTACAAGAGTATTGAGCGCATATTTTTCTCCTTAAGAAAAAATATTGTTAATTAAGATCGCGTTGGCGTCCGCCGTATATGGCCATTAAGCTCGCGATAAACGCACCACTTAATAATGAAATAAATAACCACAGCGATGTATAGGCTGTTACTTCACGTGCTTTGTCAGCGGCAGCGAGTGCGGCGGTTTCAGCTTCGTCTAATTTTTCTCTTAATGTGTTGAAGCTGTCTGCGACGCGTTTTTCAGCGGTTTGTTGATCTGTGCCAGTTACTTGTGCCACAAGTTGCCCCGCGTATTCCACATCGTTTTGTGGCAGCGAATCAGTTGCTACTGCGTGAACAAAAATACGCATGAGTTCGCCTTTGGCTGCATCGTTTTCCGCAGCAGTGGTATTTTCATTTGCTTGTGGTGCTGGTGCTGGTTCGGTAGCGGGGGCACCATCGACAGGGTCGGGTGAAGTGACCGGCTGTTGCGGGGAAGTATCTGCAGCAGTGTTTGGATCTTTGCGCAGCAGTGTGTCCAACAGGTATGGCAAGGTGGTATCGCCTTCACTGTTATCTGAAGCCAGCGCTGCCGCCGTGCCACTTGCAATCGCACTGGTGGCCGCCGTCGCTGCGCCACCAGCTACTGCTGCACCCGCCTTAACACCGCTGCCCATGATGCCGCTAATGACGGAAGTGAGTAAGGCGGCGGTACCGAGTGTGGCTACTGCCCAAGATAAAAATCCGTGTGCGGTATCGCGAAAATAGACTTCGTCGTTATGAGTGTTGAGCCAGCGGGTTCTTAATCGGCCAGCGAGATAACCGCCAAGCGCTGATGCGGCTACCGATATCAAGGTGATACCAACAATACTCGACACACCAAAACTCGTGCTGCTAATTCCTTCGCTCGACCAGGGGGACACCAGCGTTAATCCAAAACCGGTGCCGAGTAATAATAAAATTAACGACAAGGCCGCAGAAGCGACTGCACCGGCAAACACAGCACACCATGCAACGGCGCTGTTATTTTCTGGCTGAGTGCTAATGATGCCTTCGCGGTAATTATTGTCCGGGCGTTGTGCAAATTGTGTTTCCATTTCAAGCTCCCATCAGTTTGTGAATCGCTAACATATAAACTGGCACTGTTCATGTCTGTACGAAAACACACACTCTCCCATTGTTTTGCTTATGCGGGTTAGCGCACTGATCTTTGTAAATTCCCACCTTATTGTTTGCGCGTGCGATCTGTTTTCTGGCGCACACTTTTTCTGAATTATTTATTAACGCTTAATAATAGTCAGTAAATTCACAGGTGGACTGAGAAATGAAAAGAGATACCCATAGCAATAAAAACAATCATGTTCAGAGTGAAAAATCTTTCCATGAATTAGGCGCGCAACCGCGTCGATCTGATGCCCGTGTGCATAAATATGCGCAGGATTCACAAAGCTATGATGATGACGAAAAAAAATCTCATCACAGCCATCGCAATGAACCGAATAAAAATCATGTCCGTGTGCAGTTGCGTCGCATAGAGCGTCTATATCACTAGCATGTAAAAGCCAAAGCTCGCTAACGAACAGACAGCCCCCCGCGAATTGCCCAAGCTTGGTAGAACCATCTTCCCCCAAGGTTTTAATTATGCAGAACGCAAACTGGGGTAAAACCTTGTCCCGCTTTTTCACTTCGGGTATCAGTTCCTGGCGCAGCCGGGTGTACGACCGGCGCGCACAGCGTCCGGAAGATCTCAATCCACTGCGCGCGGAGTTATTCAGTGCCGACCAGATGGAACATTTCGGCAAAGTGCTGGCGAGTGAGCACAGCCTGAGTAAGGCGCGCACGCGCGACCGTTTGCTGACGCGCTTGGATGAAAACGAGCAGGTGTTGATTAGCGGCTGCGAGTTGCTCGCGGCTGCAGTAAAAGCGCGTTCGCGCATCGCGCCTGCGGGTGAATGGTTGCTCGACAACTTTTACATGATTGAAGAACAAATCCGCACAGCCAAGCGCCATTTCCCCAAAAATTACAGCCGTGAATTGCCGCGTTTAAGCGCGGGGCGATCTGCCGGGTTGCCGCGCGTTTACGATTTGGCGCTCGCTGCTATCGCCCATGGTGATGGCCGCATTGATGCTGAAATCCTCAGCCGTTTTGTTGCGGCTTATCAAACCGTCACACCACTAACACTGGGTGAACTCTGGGCAATTCCGATCATGTTGCGCCTCGCACTGATTGAAAATTTGCGCCGTGTGAGTTTGCGTATTACCCATGCGCGCAGCTATTTGAATCAGGCGCGCGAATGGGCGAGCCAGATGGTGGAAGTGGCCGAGAGCGATCCGAAAAATCTGATTGTGGTGATTGCCGATATGGCGCGTTCTAACCCGCCGATGGTGAGTGCGTTTATCGCTGAATTAGTGCGCCGTTTGCAAGGGCATGGCCCCGCACTCGCGTTGCCGCTGACCTGGATTGAACAGCGCTTGGCGGAGGAGAGTTTGACCATTGAGCAAATGGTGCAGGCGGAAACCCAGCAGCAGGCGGTTGATCAGGTGTCGATTAGCAACAGTATCGGCAGTTTGCGTTTTTTAGGTGCTTACGATTGGCGCGTGTTTGTGGAAACCATGAGCATCGTCGAGCAGATTTTGTTGGAGGACAGGGACGGCATTTATCGCCGCATGGATTTTGCGACGCGCGATGAATATCGCCATGTGATCGACCGGCTTGCCAAGCGCAGCAAAATTTCTGAAGCGGGTATTGCGCGCGTGGCGATCGAACTGGCGCAGCATGCGGGCGATACACCTGACGCGCATACGCGCCATGTTGGTTACTACCTGGTTGATCGCGGTTTGCCGCAATTGGAGCGCGCGGTTGCGGTGCGTTTACCACTGGCAGAGCGATTCCGGCGCGGTTGTTCCCATGTGCGTTTGCCCCTGTATCTTGGGGCAATAGTGTCACTGGTATTGCTCACCACAGCCGGATTTTTCCTGGTGGCGCAGAGTTACAACATTAGCAATTGGCAGCTAGGTGTATTGACCTTGCTCGCCTTGATCGCTTCAACCTCACTCGCCTCGGCGCTGGTCAATTGGGTAGTTACCTTGGTGGTAAAACCCAAGCGTTTGCCGCGCCTGGATTTTGTGCAAGGTATTCCCGAAGAATTGGCGACACTTGTGGTGGTGCCAACGCTGCTCACCAGCACCCAGGGTATCGATGACTTGTTGGAGGCGCTGGAAGTGCGCTTCCTGGGCAACCGCGATGAGCAGTTATATTTTGGTTTGCTCACCGATTTTGGCGATGCGGACAGTGAAACCTTACCGGCTGATGAGCCATTGTTAGCGCGCGCGCGCGCAGGTATTGAGCGGCTCAACAAAGCCTATCCATCCAGCAGTGCCAGCAATCGCTTCTTCCTTTTCCATCGCCCGCGCCTGTGGAACCCTACCGTCAAACGCTGGATGGGTTATGAACGCAAACGCGGCAAGCTCGCTGATTTAAACCAGCTGTTGCGCGAAGGGCGTGGGCATTCGGAAGCATTTTCACTGATTGTTGGCGACATCACAGCGCTGCCCAAACTGCGCTACGTGATCACGCTGGATACAGATACCCAGCTACCGCGCGATGCTGCCCGCCAGTGTGTTGGCACTATGGCGCACCCGCTGAATCGCCCGGTATACGACCCTGAGCATCATGTAATCCGCCGTGGTTACGGCATCTTGCAGCCGCGTATGGCGGCGACGCTATCGGCCGCCAATTGCTCGCGCTATGTGCAGCTCTACGGTGGTGAAGCGGGGATTGATCCTTACACCCGCTCGGTATCGGATGTGTATCAGGATGTGTTTGGCGAAGGCTCTTTTATCGGCAAGGGCATTTATGATCTGGACGCCTTCGAACAAGTGCTCGGTGGGCGTTTCCCTGACAACCGCATCCTGAGTCACGATTTACTCGAGGGCTGTTATGCGCGCGCGGGCTTACTGAGCGATGTTCATCTCTACGAAGATTCGCCCGCTCGCTACGAGTTGGATGTCGCTCGGCGGGAGCGCTGGATGCGCGGCGATTGGCAAATTGCCAGTTGGTTGTGGCCGCGCGTACCGGGCGCCAATGGCCAGCGGCTGGCGAATCCGCTGTCGGCTTTGTCGCGCTGGAAAATCGCCGACAATTTGCTGCGCAGCCTTGCACCCGTGGCATTGCTGTTGCTGCTGTTGATCGGTTGGACACTGTTGCCCGCCCCCGAACTTTGGACGCTTGCTGCACTGGGCATCATCCTGTTGCCACCGATGCTGGTTACCGTGGTCGATGCACTGCGCAAGCCGCGCGAGATATTTCTGGCGGAACATTTGGCCGCCGTATTTGCCAATGCGCGGCGCCATTTTCTGCAGGCGCTGTTCCGTATTAGCTGTTTGCCCCATGAAGCCTGTTTTAGTTTGACGGCGATTCTGCGCAGCCTGTGGCGCTTGTGGTGTGCACCGGGATTGCTGCTGGAGTGGTGTGCTTCGGCTGAGCAGGAACGCAAAACCAAGGGCAGTTTGCTGGCGAGTTGGGACCTGCTGTGGTCGGCGCCGGCGATTGCTCTGGCGGTAACTGCTGCGCTGGTGATATTGCAACCCACCGCCTTGCCCAGCGCAGCGCCGCTGTTGGTGTTGTGGTTTATCGCACCCTTCAGTGTGTGGTGGCTAGGTCTGCCGCTGGAGCGGAAAGAGGCGAGTTTATCCGGGCAGCAGACGCAGTTTTTGCGCAAAATCGCCCGTAAAACCTGGGCTTATTTTGAACGTTTTGTGGTGGCTGAAGACAATTGGTTACCGCCCGATAACTTTCAGGAAAATCCCGGCCCGGTGATTGCGCATCGCACCTCGCCAACGAATATCGGGCTGGCGCTGCTGGGCAATCTATCGGCTTACGATTTTGGTTTTATCTCCGCCAACCTGTTGCTCGAACGCACGGCCAATACCTTTGGCAGTATGGGCAAGCTGGAGCGCCATCGCGGCCATTTTTTTAATTGGTACGACACGCTCACCTTACGGCCATTGCCACCGCGCTACATTTCGGCGGTGGACAGCGGCAACCTCGCCGGGCATCTGCTCACCCTGCGCGCCGGGTTAGTGGCGCTGCCTGATCAGACGATTCCCCACGAACGTGTCTTCCATGGCTTGGCCGATACCCTCGCGGTGCTCACCGATAGTTTGCAGTTTGCGCATATGCTGGACGATCTGCCGCATGTGGTAGAGGCGGCGATCATCCGCCTGCGCAGCTTGTTGAATTCTGCTTGTGCTCACACCCACGCCGAGCGTATCAACAATTTGCCGGCGCTCTTGCATTGCCTGGAAGGGGTTATGAACGCGGCAGTGAGTATCAATGCCTATCTAGCCGTGCAGCCTAACGTCAAACTGGCGGTGAGCGGAGCGCTTCTGAACGATATGCTCGGCGCTCCGGTGATTGATCATGTGGGGCTTGCCCATGAAGCTAAAACCTGGGGGGCAGCACTTGCCCAACAGAGCCGCTCCGCGCTCGATGAATTATTATTTTTTGCTCCCTGGTTAGGGCTGCGCGCCCCGCCACCTGTACTGGGTGGGTTTGTGGCCACCCTCGCGCATTTCACCCCCGGGATCGACTTGAACCGGATTCCCAGCCTGCGCCTGTTGACTACCTACAACCTGGGGCTGGTGCCGCTATTGGATGCACAATTGTTGCGGCCCGGTACGGTGGCCGAACGGGAATGGTTGCTCGAATTGCGCGGCTTGATAGTCACTGCCAGCCAGCGTGCCAATGAGCGCATCGCCACCTGTATGGAGCTGGCCGCACAGGCCAATGAGTTTGCGGCGATGGAGTACGACTTCCTGTACGACCGCACCCGCCACCTCATCGCCGTAGGTTACAACCTCGACGATTATCGCCGCGACAACAGCTTTTACGACCTGCTCGCCTCGGAGGCGCGTCTGTGTAATTTCGTCGCTATCGCCCAGGGCCAGGTACCGCAAGAGAGTTGGTTTGCTTTGGGGCGGTTGCGCACCATGGCGGAGGGCGAGCCAGTGTTGATGTCCTGGAGCGGCTCCATGTTTGAGTACCTGATGCCGATGCTGGTGATGCCCAGTTACGACGGCACTTTGCTTGACCAAACCTGTCGCGCCGCCGTTGGCCGCCAGATCGCCTATGGCAAGCAGCGCAATCTGCCCTGGGGGATCTCGGAATCCGGTTATCACACCTTTGATGCCAGCTTGAATTACCAGTATCACGCCTTTGGTGTACCCGGGTTGGGCTTCAAACGCGGCTTGGCGGAGGATACGGTTATCTCCCCTTATGCCTCGGTGATGGCCTTGATGGTCGCGCCCGAAGCAGCCTGCGAAAATCTGGAATGGCTCGCCGGCAATGGCGTGGAAGGGCGCTTCGGGTTTTATGAAGCGGTGGATTACACCCCCTCGCGCTTGGCGCGTGGCCAGACCAGCGCCTGTGTGCGCTCGTTTATGGTTCACCACCAGGGCATGAGTCTCCTGGCGCTCGCCTATCTGTTGTTGGATCGCCCCATGCAGCGCCGGTTTGAAGCTGACCCGCTGTTACAGGCGACCTTGCTGTTGTTGCAGGAGCGCATACCCAAAGCATCGGTATTGCACACCCATGTGGCTGACCATGCCGATGGCGCCGCCCTATTTGATCAGGTCGAAACCGCCATCTACGCGCCTTTGGAGGCGGATACCCCCACGCCGGAAGTCCAGTTGTTATCCAACGGCCGCTACCAGGTGATGGTCACCAACGCCGGTGGTGGTTACAGCCGCTGGAAAGATCTGGCGGTGATCCGTTGGCGCGAAGATGCCACGCGCGACAACTGGGGCATGTTTGTCTACCTGCGCGATACCACCACCAGCGAGTTCTGGTCGGCAAGCCATCAACCCACACTCAAGCGCGCTGACAATTACGAGGCGATGTTCTCGGAAGGCCGCGCCGAATTCCGCCGTCGCGACCACGACATCGAAACCTATACCGAACTGGTCGTCTCCCCCGAGGACGATATCGAACTGCGTCGCCTGCGCATCACCAACCGTTCGTCGCGCACCCGGACCCTGGAACTCACCAGCTATGCCGAAGTGGTGCTGGCGTTACCGGCGGCCGATGCGACCCAAACCGCCTTTGGCAATTTGTTTGTGCAGACGGAAATGCTGCCCGAGCGACGTGCGTTACTTTGCACCCGTCGCCCGCGTTCCGTGGGTGAGCATACGCCCTGGATGTTTCATCTGCTCTCACCGAATGGCAGTCCAGTGGATCAGTTTTCTTACGAGACTGACCGGTTGCGCTTTACCGGCCGCGGCCGCACCTTGATGGCGCCGCAAGCCGTTACCGATGGCGGTGAACTCTCAGGTAGCCAAGGCTCGGTGCTGGACCCGATTGTTGCCATTCGCTGCCGCATAACTCTGGAAGCCGGGCAGGTGGCGACGCTCGATCTGGTGAGTGGCACTGCCGACAACCGCGAGTCTTGCATGACCCTGGTCGGCCGTTATCAGGATCGCCATTTGGCCGATCGGGTGTTTGACCTTGCCGCGACTCATAGCGGTGTCACACTCCGCCAGATCAACGCCAGCGAGGCCGATGCACAGATTTATCGCCGCTTGGCCAGCGCCGTGCTCTACGCTCACTCCGCCCTGCGGGCCGAGGCGAGTGTGTTGGTCCAGAACCGGCGCGGGCAGTCAGGTTTGTGGGGCTATGCCATCTCCGGTGACCTGCCCATCGTGTTGTTAAAAATCGCCACCAGTGAACACATCGAGCTGGCGCGGCAGTTGATCCAATGCCACGCCTACTGGCGATTGAAAGGCTTGTCGGTCGATCTGGTGATCTGGAATGAAGACCACATCGGCTACCGCCAGCGCCTGCAGGACCAGATTATGGGTTTGATCGCCACTGGCAGCGAAAGCCATGCGATTGACCGCCCCGGCGGTATTTTTGTGCGCTCGGCGGAACAGATTTCCCATGAAGACCGCATCCTGCTGCAATCTGTGGCGCGGGCGATTATCGACGGTGCCAATGGCAGTTTGGCGGAGCAGGTCAATTGGAAAGGGTTGGCAGAGAAGAAAGTTGCGCGCTTGGTGCCGAATCGCAAACCGGCGGTTGAGGCTAACCGTCCCCAACAAATCGCTCCGCGTGCGGATTTGATCCTCACCAATCCGCTCGGCGGTTTTACCGCCGACGGCCGTGAATACATCATTACCACTACCCAAGCGCAAGTGACACCGCTGCCTTGGGTCAACGTTATCGCCAACCCTAACTTTGGTACCGTGATTTCAGAGAGCGGCCTCGCCTATACCTGGAGCGAAAATGCGCATGAATATCGGTTGACGCCTTGGTGCGATGATCCCGTGGGCAGCTCCGGCGGCGAAGCAATTTACCTGCGCGATGAAGACACCGGCCATTTCTGGTCGCCCACACCTTTGCCCAAACGCGGCCATACGCCTTACGTCACCCGGCACGGGTTTGGTTACAGTGTGTTTGAACACACGGAAGATGATGTCTGCTCGCAACTCTGGGTCTATGTCGATTTGGAAGAGTCGGTCAAATTCTCCGTACTCAAAGTCACTAACCTATCCGGCCGCAGGAGGCGCTTATCTGCAACGGGATACGTGGAGTGGGTATTGGGCGACTTGCGCACCAAATCCGCGTTGCATACGGTGACTGAAATCGATTCTGCGAGTGGCGCACTCTTTGCCCGCAATGCCTACAACAGCGAATTTGGCGGGCGCGCCTGCTTTTTTGATGTGGACGACAACTCCCGCACCTTAACCGGCGACCGCACCGAATTCCTCGGTCGCAACGGTTCGCTCGGCAACCCGGATGCGCTCACGCGTGCGCGGCTTTCAGGGCGTTTAGGCGCAGGGTTGGATCCCTGCGGCGCCATCCAGGTACCGTTTGAATTGGGCGAGGGAGAGTCGCGCGAGATTATTTTCCGCCTCGGCGCGGGGCAGGATATCGAACAGGCTCGCGCGTTGGCACAGCGGATGCGTCATCTGGGTTCGGCTCGCGCCGCGCTCGCTAAAGTGCACGAATACTGGACGCGCACCCTCGGTGCTGTGCAAGTCAAAACCCCTGATCCTGCCTTCAATGTGCTCGCCAACGGTTGGCTGCTCTACCAGACATTAGCCTGTCGCCTCTGGGCGCGCAGCGGTTATTACCAATCCGGCGGCGCCTACGGGTATCGTGATCAATTGCAAGACACTATGGCTCTCGCCCACACTCAACCGGGCATGATGCGCGCGCAATTATTGCGCGCCGCCCAGCGCCAATATCACGAAGGCGATGTGCAACATTGGTGGCATCCTCCTCAAGGGCGCGGCGTGCGCACCCGCTGTTCGGACGACTACCTCTGGCTGCCGTTGGTGACTTGCCACTACGTGCAAAACACTGGCGATACCGGTGTACTCGACGAACAATTGCATTACCTCACCGGGCGTTTGCTCAATGAGGATGAAGAGTCCTACTACGACTTGCCGGGGCAGAGCACCGACACCGGTAGCCTCTATCAACATTGCCAGCGCGCCATCGAACACGGTCTGCGCTTTGGCGAGCGCGGCATGCCGCTGATGGGCTCGGGCGATTGGAATGACGGCATGAATCTGGTCGGCATCCACGGCAAAGGCGAGAGCGTCTGGCTCGGTTTTATGCTCTACAAAGTGCTGCTCGCCTTCGCCAAGATCGCGCATCAACGCCACGATCTGGTCTTTGCTGATCGCTGTATGCACGAGGCAAAACTGTTGCAACACAATATCGACCAATACGCCTGGGACGGCGCCTGGTTCCGCCGCGCCTGGTTCGACGATGGTGTCGCTCTAGGTTCAGCCGTTAACGATGAGTGTCGGATCGATTCCATCGCCCAAAGCTGGTCGGTGCTTTCAGGGGCGGGCGATCCCATGCGCGCGCGCCAAGCCATGGCCTCGCTCGACAAGCATTTGGTGCGCCGCGATCAGGGCATTATCCAACTGCTCGATCCGCCGTTCGATAAATCCGCCATGAACCCCGGCTATATCAAGGGTTATGTACCAGGCGTGCGCGAAAACGGCGGCCAGTACACCCACGCCGCCATCTGGGCGACCATGGCGTTCGCCGAATTGGGCGATAGCCAACGCGCCTGGGAGCTGTTCAACATCATCAACCCTGTAAACCATGGCAACAGTGCCGCTGCGGTCGCGCTTTACAAAGCCGAACCCTATGTCGTCGCTGCCGACGTCTACGCCATCGCCCCCCATACCGGGCGCGGCGGCTGGAGTTGGTACACCGGCTCGGCGGGTTGGTTGTATCGTCTGATGGTGGAATCCCTGCTCGGCATCACTCGCCAAGGTACGGAGCTGCACATTAAACCCTGCTTACCAAAAGACTGGCCGGGTTACAGCCTGGATTATCGGTTTGGTAATACGGTTTATCGTATTGAAATCATTCAGCGTGATGGGGGTGAAAGCAAAATCCTGCTTGATGGTGTCGCATTGGAAGGTACGGGAATTCCGTTGGTAGAAGATGGGAGGGAGCGACGAGTGGAGGTGAGACTCGGTTCAGGTTAAATAATGCGATCCGCTTTATTTATTCTCACCCTTTATCGCCAAAATCATCTCCGTACGTCAGCGCACTGACATCAACGGCCTATCGCATTAATCTCATGCATCTTTCCTGTATTGGGTGATGTTTTGTCATGATGATCCCCGCGACCCATTTATTGCTAATTGAGAGCAATCCCGCTGATGCCAAATTGATAAAAGATGCGCTGCGCGACGACGGCACTGCGTTTATGGTGGAGTGGGTGACCTCACTTGCAGATGCGTTGAAGCATCTTGCTCAAAACTCCATTGAGGTTATTTTGCTGGATCTTGCGCTACCCGACGGCAAAGGTTTGGATGTATTCGATAAAGTGATTGCTGCTGCACCTGATGCGTTGATTTTAGTGTTGAGCGCGGCGAGTGATGACAAGTTAATGCGCGCGGCCATGAAGCGCGGAGCACACGATTATTTTGCTAAAGGTCATATCGATGCACATTGGCTACCGCGTGCGCTGAAATATATTTTGGAGCGAAAAGTATCGCGTATCGCATTGCATGAAAGCGATGAACGTTTTCGGGCGATGAGCGATGCATCGCCGCTCGGCATTTTTGTGTCGGATGCACAGGGAAACTGCATTTACACTAACGCCGCTTATCACACCATCTCCGGGCAAACCCTTGAGGAGACGCTCGGTACTAATTGGACCAGCGCCATTCATCCTGATGATCGCTTGCAGGCTATTTCAGAGTGGGGCGATGCGGTGCGCTGCCAAACCCCTTTTATCGCCGAAGTGCGTTTTTTGCGTAAAGATAAATCAGTAATCTGGACACGTTTAAATGCCGCTGCAATTCGTACAGGTGGCGAAGGAAAAAAATCGCAAGGTTTTGTGCAAATTGTCGAAGATATCAGCGACCGAAAATCCATTGAGATGATTTTGCGTTTATCGGAAGAAACAGTTTTTGAGCAGCAAGAGCGCGCGCAGGTTACCTTGAATTCGATAGGCGATGGTGTGCTTACCACTAATCTTGCCGGTAAAGTCAGTTATTTAAATCGTGTTGCAGAAACAATGACGGGCTGGACGCTAAAAGATGCCTTGGGGTTGCCGCTGGAAAAAGTGTTTACCCTAATCGACGCTGAAACGCGCAAGACGCCAGAAAATCCTATCGCACGCGCACTTACAGCGGATACCACCGTAAAGTTGCCGACGAATTGTTTGCTGGTGCGTCGAGACGGTACTGAATCACCTATCGAAGATTCGATTGCTCCTATACACAACCGCGATAACCAGGTGACAGGTGCGGTCATTGTGTTTCACGATGTCAGCGAAACGCGCGCAATGGCACAAAAAATGTTGCATATGGCGCAGCACGATTTCCTTACCGGACTCGCTAACCGCGCACTCCTGACCGAACGTTTAACCCGTGCAGTGGGGTTAGCCCAGCGCAAGAAAAAGCAAGTCGCACTACTGTTTATAGATTTGGATAACTTTAAGCTTGTCAACGACACGCTCGGTCATGCTGTAGGTGACAAATTACTGCAGTCAGTTGCAAAACGTATGACGGATGTTGTGCGTGCTACCGATACTGTGTGCCGTCAGGGAGGGGATGAGTTTGTAGTATTGCTGACAGAAATAGCTCAACGTCAGGATGCAGCACAAGTTGCCGAAAAACTGATTACTGCATTTGCAGCACCACATACTATCCATGAGTGTGAATTAGACGTGACCTTGAGTATTGGTGTGAGCATCTATCCTGACGATGGCAACGATGTGGAGAGTTTATTTCAACACGCGGATGCTGCTATGTATTGCGCTAAAACCTATGGGCGAAATAATTACCAGTTTTACCGCGCTGATATAAGCCCATCTAATCCATGCCCAATCGCGCGAAGTGGTTAAAGTCATTAAAGATTGTTTGCAGGTTTGCAGGTTTGCTGTGCCATTCCTTATGAAAATATATTTTCATAATCCCGAATCATCATGTTGTAGCATTCGCAGGCTGCAGATTCCAAACCTTTGCGGTCGAGAATTATTATTTCGCCTCGACTGTAGTGGATTATTTTTTTCGTTTGTAAAGCACCTGCCGCGACGGTAACGCTACTGCGACGTACACCGAGCATATCTGCAAGGAATTCCTGTGTTAAATGCAATTGGTCAGCATGTGTGCGGTCATGCGTCATTAATAACCAACGTGCGAGCCGCGGTTCTGTTTCATGGAAATGAATACATGCTGTTGTTTTTGCTAATTGTTCATGCTGCACATACACATAACGGTTCAATTGGTTAACCAGTGCCGGTGCCGCATGAAGTTCGCGGCGCAATTGTGCCGCACTCAGGCGCAATGATTTGCCCGAACCTTGCACAAGGGCGCGCAGTGGCGCAGTGGGAATACCCAGTGACAATGTTGAGCCCAGCATACCTTCATTGCCGATTAAACCCACCTCAAGCGGTTGATGCCCGTCAATAAGGGTAACTAAAGAAATAAATGCTGTAAGAGGGAAGTACACGTATTTAAACGGACGTTCTGCTTCGCACAAAATCGTGCCAAATTGTAGATTAACCAGTTCACAAGAGTTGAGTAAATGATCGCGCAATTTTGGTGGCAATCCTTGCAATAATCGGTTGGTTGCTGGTTCCAATGGCTGTGGTTTTTGCGAGTCCGATGGCTGGTGCATTTAATTCTTCCATATAGCACTGCGGCGCCAACAAGGGCGCGAGACAGGTGCCGTACAATCTCGCTTCCCTAGTTTGTCGAATCAATTCACATGCCTCTGTTCGGTACACCACAAAGCACCTGTTTGTCGCTATTGAGACCCCGTTTGTGCGGTTGCGCACCGACTCAATATTTTCCGCAGGGCAAGCTGGGGTACATCTTCAGGAAATATGATCATGAAAATTAAACCCAATGAAAACATTGTAGAAAGCTTGCGCGATCAAGCGCTGGAGAATTTAGAGCAGGGTGCGGTTACTGCAGGTTATTCCGCTAATGTTGATGAGGTTCTTTATTATCTCAATGAAGCCTTGGCAACTGAATTGATTTGTGTGCTGCGCTATCGCTCACATCACTTCATGGCGCGCGGCATTCACGCCAAAGGTATTGCACAGGAATTTTTAGTGCACGCTAGCGAAGAATTGGCGCACGCCGATATGATCGCTGCGCGTATTGTGCAATTGGGAGGCGAGCCAAACTTTTCACCCGATGGACTTAATACACGCAGCCATGTCAAGTTTGCTTCTGCCAATTCTTTGGTTGAAATGATCAGGGAGAATTTGATCGCCGAGCGTGTTGCGATTGACAGCTATCGCGACCTGATCCAATACCTTGGCAATGACGATCCTACCACCAGCCGTATGCTCGAGGAAATTTTAGCAATGGAAGAGTCGCATGCAGATGAGTTGGCGGATTGGTTAGATGATTTCCCTAAATCAAACGTAAGTGAGTTTGTTATCAACTGAAAAACCGGAGCTGACAATGCATCTGACAAAAGGATTAAAAATAGCAGTAGCTGTTGTAGGCGTACTTTTTTTTGCTTTTGTAATATACGGCTTAACTACTGACTGCCCTCACACTGCCGGTTACTTTTTTTGCAGCGAATCCGAGCGCGAGTATTTGCAGCCGTAAGTTTAAATGGAATGCAGGCTAATGCGAATGACATTAGTCTGCTCTTCTTTATTCGAATGCTGGATATATCGTTCAAGAATTTCTGTAGCGCGCACATAAATAATTGGCATCGCTAAATAGCACGATTAAAACTCTTTACGTGCATTCTCTGCTTTCTTGGCCTTTTTTGCTTCCTGTTTTTCTTTTGCTGTCTTAGCGGCGGGTTTCTTGGTTTCCTTTTTGCTGTCTTGTGCTTTGCTCATGATAGTTCTCGCGGATTGGGAAAAGGAGTCCTGCAGCCCTAGGCTACATCCAATTATGCAGGAAAGATATATAGCAATAGCCTCAAATGGCATCAAGATATGTGCCTTGGGTTCGGTATCGCACGGAAAACCGACGAGTCAGGTAGTCTAATGCTTGCCTCTACGATGACTCGTTAACGGTAAATGGAGATAACATTAAATGACCAAGCGGCAGCGATCACTGGGTTTGAATGTAGCCGTTATTGCCGTATTGGTAATGGGGTTTTGTGGTTGCGATAAATCTGAGGGTATTGTCAGCTCAGAAGATACTCTGGCCAGTGTGACTGCAGAGGTAGTCGATATGGAATTGGCGCACGCCGTAAAAGTAGCACTGGCCGAGCAAGAATCCTTGGCTGATGTTGATATTGCCGTAATGGTTAGCAATGGTGAGGTGAGTTTACGCGGCATTGTGGATAATCAAGCACAGCATGATCTCGCCGTAAGAACTGCAAGGGGCGTGGCAGGTGTTGAGTCAGTGGAAGATGTGCTGGGGATAAAAGAGCAAAATTAAGGCAAATGTATTTTTCGGTGACAATATTGAAGTTTTTAATTGTTTTCTGAATCAAAGCTGAATGCAGGATTTTTGTTTGGAAAAATAGTTGGATTGGATGATACCGCACAGATTTCATTTCTTTTTATCGTCTCGTTGCACATTGTGCGATGTGGATGGTCTTTCTTAAACGCCATTATTTTATGGATTCTGCAGTTCTAATTCATTTGATTTACAGTGGTGTGAGTACAATCACATTTGCAGATGTGATTCTTATTTTGTTCATATGTTGCTGTTACTATCGCAACGGTTTTCACTAGCGGATTTTATTAATTATTAGTTAATTTTTTTCGCGATGCCAATCACGGTTTTTTTAAAAGTTTTTAGTTAAAAAATGCCGATTTTATCGGGTAGACGCGATAATTTGGCACATCAGTTTGTAATATGAATATCAGGCATTATTTGAATCTGGATATTTTTACACTAGGAATGTTTTTTTGCCTTATTTGATTTTTAACTGTTTGGTATGAAGAGCGTGGCATTAAAAGTTTCTACGAGGATAGTTGAATGGCAAATTTCAAGGGTGATACCCAGGCAATCAAGATGGTTGAAGGGCACGCATTGAGCGAAAAAATAATGCGTTTTGAGCCCGAACGCAGAATCAATACCCGTGCTGCAGCGGCGCATGGAATATTTCAGCTGTATGAGTCCCAATGTCAATACACCAAAGCAGTGTTTCTACAGGACCCTGCCACTACTACCCCGGTCTTTGTACGTTTTTCTACCCTTGCCAGCGTGCGTGGTTCGGGTGACTGCACGCGCACTCCGCGTGGTTTTGCGGTGCGCTTCTTTACTGGTGAGGGGAATTTTGATTTAGTCGGCAGTAACCTGCCGGTGATGTATAGCCAGTATGGTGCAACCTTCGCCGACCTGATTCACGCGGCAAAACCGGAAACGGATAACCAGGCGCCCCATGTTTCATCCGCGCATAACCGATTTTGGGATGTTATTTCACTGAACCCGGAATCCATGCATAAAGTTATGTGGACTATGTCGGATCGCGCGCTGCCGCGCAGCTTCGCAATGATGGAAGGTTTTGGTGTGCATACGTTTCGCTTTGTTAACGCGCGCGGCAAATCCTATTGGGTGAAATTTCATTGGAAGCCAGTGCTGGGAGTGCATTCATTGGTGTGGGATGAGGCGGTAAAACTGGCAGCCAAGGATGCTGATTTTCATTTGCGCCATCTGTGGGAGTTAATCGATCAAGGGCACTTTCCCGAATGGGAATTGGGTTTGCAGATAGTTCTGGAAGAAGATCGCTACAAATTTGATTTTGATCTGCAGGATGCGACTAAATTGATTCCGGAATCCCTGGTGCCTGTGCGTATTGTCGGCAAGCTCACTCTGAACCAAAATCCGGAAAACTATTTTGATGAAATTGAGCAGGTAGCTTTTCATACAGACAATCTGGTTCCTGGAATTGAACTCAATAACGAACACTCCGTAAAAGCATTTTCTGATTCCGATATACAAATGTCGCGTCTTTGCAGCGCCAATTTTACAGAATTACCACTTAACCGTTCGCGTACGATGATTGATAAGCTTAAACGCGACATCCAGTTGCGCGCATTCAGGAATTCCGACAGCTCAAGTTGCGAACTTTATTCCGTTGAAAACCCAATGCAAAAATATTTGGCGGTCGGCGATCCTGTTAACTTTCCAGAAACGCTATCAAGTGAAAAAAAACTGGCAACCAATCAATTATTCAGTGACCGCTTTACGCAAGCCGCGCTGTTTTGGCGCAGCCAGTCAGCGTGGGAGCAGAACCATATGGTTGCGGCATTTTGTTTTGAATTGGCCAAGGTGAGCGTGCCAGAAATACGCGAACGTATGGTTGCTAACCTGATGCAGGTAGATAACACATTGGCTGCACGTGTCGCTGAGGGTTTGGGGATCACTCTGCCGGTCTCTGAATCTTTATCGGTTGCGAACATTGAATTTATAGAGTCGTCATTGAGTATGGCGCACACACGCAAGAATGTTCTCGTCGGTCGGTGTGTTGCGGTATTGGTTGGCAATGGATTCGAAGGTGCGCGCCTCATTGCATTGCGCGAGGAATTGGTGGCCGGTGGCGCAAGTGTAAAAATAATTGGCTCGCGCCTTGGTGAAGTTAAATGCAGTCAGGGGCGTGCGCTGCAGATTGATAAGAGCCTCGCCACCGTCGGGTCGGTGATGTTCGATGCAGTCTACATTCCCGGTGGGCACCGTAGTGTTGAAGCTCTCTGTAAGGATGCCAACGCAGTGCTGTTTGTCAAAGAAGCTTATAAGCATGGCAAGGCAATCGCTGCGAGCAACGAGGGCGGTATGTTAATTACTCGTGCAGCGCGCTCATCAGTCATGTCGGATGTATTTAAAGGGCCAGGTGTTATTACCGCTGGTCCCAATACGCCAACCGACGATTTTGTGAGGTCATTTATCGATGCCGTAGCCGCTCACCGTTTTAGTGAACGTCCAGATATGGGTGCCATAGTCGCCTGATAAATAACCGTCAAGTAATGTGCGCTGGGTTTAGCCCATGCGCACATTTTTTTTACCACTTACTGCGAATGTATCGCTTGGGTATGCTGTTGCGCTCGGAGCAAGTCAATGCACAACCAGAATGGAATTTAAAATATTGATAAGCAGATAAAAATAAAAACGGAGATAAATATTCAAACAATAAACGAGATACAGAATGACAATAATCGAGTGCTGGATTAACCAAGGTATCCAGCGCTAAGCGCCAGAATACCCAAGCCGATAATACCTAACGTCATTATTGTAATAAGGCTAAGAACCATACGCGGATAGCGATTGAAAAAACTTTGCCGAAACATGGTGCACTTGCCTCCAAAAATATTACAGTCGACCCATTAATACCAATACCAGTATGATCACTACCACCAAACCTAAACCACCACTCGGGCCATAGCCCCAGCTGCGGCTGTGCGGCCAACTGGGAATCGCACCTATCAACATTAAAATCAACACAATTAATAAAATTGTTCCTACGCTCATATACTTTTCCTCAATTTTTAATAATGAATAGTCTCACCTGACCGATGTTAGTGCATCGATCAGGCGAGTGTTTTATTGTGCAGCTGTTGCATTCGCGATGATCACTTCCACGCGGCGATTCAATGCGCGCCCGGAAACTGAATCGTTGCTTGCGACGGGTGAATTTTCTCCCTTGCCATAAGCGCCCAGGCGACTGGTACTGATGCCTTGCTCTAATAGATAGGTGCGAACTGATTCGGCGCGGCGTTGCGAGAGCGATAAATTACTCTCTTCACTGCCCACGTTGTCGGTGTGGCCTTCAATCATCAGCGTGCGCTCAGGATAGGCTTTAAGAAAGCTGGATAATTTCGCCAGGTTTTCTGCCGCATTGCCTTTCAATTGTGAATTGCCGGTTTCAAACAGCATATCGCCCAGTGTCACCACTAAACCGCGTTCGGTTTCTTTTGCATTCAGCTCGGCAATTTGGCGACGCAATGCATCGCTGTCTTCGCGTGCCATATCGGCATCAAGACGGGCTTGTTCAGCGGCGTCCTGCGCGCGATCGGCTTCACGGGTGCGCGAATCCAATCGCTCAGTATTGCGTTGTTCAGTCAAGCCGGCGCGCTGGTCTTCCAGTTGTCGCGTTTTGGCTTGCGCCCAGGCGACATCTACTTCACGCGCAGCAACAAACACCAAGTGGTCAGAGAGCGCTTTATCTTTACGCGGAATTTCCGCTTCTTTTACGGCTGTGTCCGCGTTGCGGATGGCGACCGACACCTTGCTTGCGAGCGCCGGGTCATTTTGCAGCTGCGTGAGTTTTTCACGCGCAACAACGGCACCCTCAGGTGTTTTAGGTGCGCTGGCGCAACCGCCTAGAATTAACAGGCTGGTGAAAGCGATCAATATCGGCGTGCGCAAACGCAGCGAGTTTTTGGTGGAGTTCAGTTTTAATGATTTCATTGTGCATCCCCTGTTTTACGCTGCATTTCTTCTTTAAGAACATCAATGTTTTTAGTCATATCCGTATTCACTTCTTCGGCTTTGGCAAGTTCTGCTTTAGCGGCCGCGAGTTTGATATTCATACTCGCCTGCTGGGCCAAACGTTTTGCCAGTACCATATCTTCCTTTAATACTGCCGCGCGTGAAGCGCTCAATTGTTCGCGCGCTTCCTGCATTTCCGGTAATGCATATTCGGCAACACGCGCCTGTTCTGCATCGGTCAGGGATTGTTCGGCAGCGCTAATTTCTTGCGTTGGTGGCAGTGGTTTTGATGCGCAAGCGGCGAGCAGTAATAAGCTTGTGCCTAGCGCCATGAGGTGCAGGATTGACATCCGTGGACCTCTGGCAGTAGTAGTGTGTGTTAATGGATTCATGATGTTTACCTTTAGTGGGTGGGCGGTTTTGTTGCGATTAATTAATCAATTCTTTTGATTGAACGCTTTTTACGCCGCGAATATTTTGTGCAAGCTCAATGGCGAGTGCGCGTTCAACACCGCTATCGAGTTTGCCGCTCAAGGTGACGACACCGGCGTTGGTGCTAACGTTGATGTCAGAGCCATTCACATTGCGCGAGTACATATAAGTCGATTTCAGTTTGGTGGTAATCCAGCTATCAGAAATGGTTTTACTCATTTCTTTCGTGGATGCTTTGGCCATTCCGGTAACGCCGGGGGTTTTATTGACGACGAGTTTGTTGTCTACCGATGTAACACCGTGTGTGCCGGTTGCCAAACGGCCAGCGAGCGCTTTAGCTTCTTCTGTGTCGGCGGTGCCAACGAGCGTCACCTTGCCAGCATTCGTTTCCACTTCAATGGATTGGCTATCGGTGTATTTACTCCACAGCAATTTTGATTTCACGGTGCTGGTGATAGTAAGGTCATCAATGTGATCACCATAACCGCGTCCCGTTGCGGCAGGTTTGTAATCGGCCAGCACTTCAATTTTGTTATCGACATCTTTAATGCCGGTTACGCCTTTTGCGATGGCGGTAGCCAAATCCTTATTCACATCTTCTTCTACGGTACCGGTTAAAGTTGCCTTGCCTGCATCAACTGATACTTTGATATCGTTTGCGCGCAAATAAGGGCTGAGTGCATAAGTTGTCCAGATCTGTGTTTCCTGACGCGCATTAACCACCTCTTGCGAGGGTGTAGCGGAGAAACAAGCGCTGCTCATAATGATCAGCGAAAACGCGACAGCGGGAGTGAGTAATTTATGTAATGAGTTTTTCAAGTGTTTCTCCAAGAACCCGGTTAGGGTTAATAAATCGAAAGGTTATGCCGCTACAAAAATGCGTATTAATAGGTAGGGGGGATAACCTGATCCTTCAGTTGAAGCTTCTCTGGGCTACACCTTGAATTGCAGTGTGTGGGACAGGCGAATTAGCGGATAAAGACACGTTAACAGCGGGCGCCGCATTTTTCGGTGCGCTGGCGCACCCTGCTATTAGTTAAGGGAATTGGTTAGGTGAATTGGTTAGGTGAATTGGTTAGTTAAATGGGATAAGTAAATGGGATAGGTAAATGGATTGGGCGAACGGGTTAGGTGAATTGCAGCGGATGAGTGCGCTGGCGAACAGACGAAGGTGGGCTTGCGGATTAATATCAGTATTCTGTTCCCGGTTGAGGTAAGCATTGAGCATTACCTGATTGTGGTGGACGAAATGAATACTTATTTAAACAACTTATTATTAGGAATTAATTATGCAAGTTACTCAAAATAATCCCGCTTCGAACGCCAATAGCAAAGACACCAGTGTAGGTGACGCGAGTTCAGGTGTTGCACGTGAGTTTCACAGTTTTGTGGCTGACATAGAGGATCTCATTAAAGCGACTACCAATCTCACTGGCGATGAATTAAACCGCGCTAAAGCCAAATTGAACCAACGCATTGCATCAGCTAAAACCACTGTAGAGGATATGGGCGAAACAATTGTTAATCGCGCACGTAAAACTGCAGAAACCACTAATACCTACGTACATGAACAGCCGTGGAATGCCATAGGTGCCAGTGCTGCGGTAGGTTTGTTGCTCGGTTATTTGTTGGCGCGTCGCTCGTAAATATTCCGCCGGCAGTGATTAACAAGGATGCATTCTTTTGAATGCATTTTTTTTGATATCAAGGATGTGCAATATCCCTTAGTCACCGCGTTTGAGTGATTACACATTGGAGTAGAACATCCATGGAAATAATTAAGCGCCTGCGCTCAATGGCTAAAATCGTGATGACCCGGCTGGAGCTGCATGGGCAGCTTATGAGTGTCGAGTGGGCGGAAGAGCGGCAGCGGTTACAGCAGTTGCTCGCTATTTCCCTGCTGGGGTTCATCTTCCTATTTTGTGCGCTGTTGTTTGTCGGGATTTTTGCTGTTGCACTCACCTGGACTTCTGACTATCGCATTCATACAATCGCGGTGATGCTTGCACTTTACACTGTGGGATTCGGTGTGTGCGCTTATCGTTTTACTTGCCTTGCTGCACGCGGTTCAGCGACTTTTGCTGCTACGCGCGAGGAAGTTGCCGCCGATTTGGCGCTAATACGGAGCCAGTTATGAGTTTACCTGTTGAGCCAAGCCTGAGCGCACGACGCTGTTTGTTGCAGCAACAATTACGTTTACAAAGGCAACAAATTATTGAGCAGTTGTGTGAATCTGCCGCTGCTGAACAGCAGTTCCCACGCAGCGCCACAATGCGTTTTCTCTCTGGGCGCACAGGTTTGAAATTATTAACTGAACTTGCCGTGCGGCAATTATCGGTGCGCTACCCGGGTCTTTTGGTAAATGCTTTTACCTTGCTGCGCTTATTTAAAAATAAAAATCCGTAGAACAATTTAAACAATCAGGGAAGTTTTCCTAGCGAATAAACCTGTCAAAGGGAATGACGTTAACAGTCTCCCCCTCCGCTACCGACCCGCGCTCCGCTTCAAGGCGGATATAACAATTGGCTTGCGCCATCGCGCTCAATACGCCGGAGCTTTGCAAGCCTGCACTAATCACCGTGGTGATGCCGTTATTGCTGGAGAGAATTCCGCGTTGGAAATCGGTGCGCCCCGGTTGTTTTTTTAATGCATGACCGGCAATAGCGCTGAGCATTTGCGGTGGTGAGATTGTCTCCCCTGCCAAATGGCGCAAGCCAGGTACGACTAATTGGTGATAAGTCACTGCAGTAGAAACCGGATTACCCGGCAAACCAAAAAACCAACCTTGCCCCAAGCGGCCAAACGCAAAAGGCTTGCCCGGTTTCATCGCAATTTTCCAAAAATCAATTTCACCTAATTCTGCAAGTACGTCTTTGGTATAGTCCGCATCGCCCACCGAAACGCCTCCGGTAGAAATCACCACATCGGCCCACTGCATGGCGGTAGTAAATGCGCTGCGCAGAGCGGGGAGATCGTCAGCAATTATTCCCAAATCGATCAGATCAATTGGCATGCGTGTTAAGAGCGCAGCGAGCAGGGGGCGATTGCTATCATAAATTTTCCCTTGCTCGGGTGTCGCGCCCGCGGGCAACAATTCATCGCCGGTGGTGAGAATTGCCACACGCAGGCGGCGCACCACCGTCACTTGCGCTATTCCGAGCGATGCGAGCAAACCAATATCCAGCGCAGATAAACGCTGCCCTGCTGCTAACACCTGGCTACCTGATTTAATGTCCTCACCTGCACGCCGAATATTTTCGCCCGCTTCAGGCAATTGTGTGAGGGTGATGTGATCGCCAGTGCGCTGCACATTCTCCTGCATCACCACTGTATCGGCACCGGCGGGCACTAACGCCCCGGTCATAATGCGCACTGCTTGATTGCTGCCGAGCGCGCCGGTAAATGGATGGCCAGCGAGCGACTGGCCGATAACATTCAGTGCTGCGGTGCAATCCTGCGTGCGCAGGGCGTAGCCGTCCATCGCGGAATTATCGCCAGCAGGGACGTTGATCGGAGCGGTAATAGGTGCAGCCAGCACACGATCCAATGCAGAGTGCAACCCAATCGTCTCAGCTTCCTGCACGGGATTTAATTGATTGCAAATACGCGCGAGTGCCTCTTCGATTGGCAGCAGGCCGGGTTGAACGCAGTGATCCACAGTTTGCTCCTGTACTGGATGTAGATTGAGTGTCGTTGCAATAAATTTAGCGCAGCAAATTCTTCAGGTTATCCGCTGCAGAATGCGCCACAAAATGCCCCAGTGCACGATAAACCTCAAATTGGGTTTCTTCAAAATATTGGTCGCTGGTCGCTTCGTGTGGATACAGGGGATTGGCATTGCGATAGTAATGCAAATATTCCGGTTCGCGCCCGGTAAATGCCAGCTTCAAATACAACAAGCGCCCAATCTCGCCGTTGCTGTATTCAATAATACCTTCAGCAAAATTACTGGCGGAGATGCGATCAGCCGGACGTATGGCGGACACATCCAATTTAATATTGATCCCGAAATCAATTGCGGCGTAACGCTGCAATGTAATGAGGCCAGCGAAAGCTAATGTGGGATCCGCTTCAGCGTCAATACAAATAATGGTTTTACATTGCCGCTTGAGCAATTCGTAAACCCCTAAGTTTTCCAAATGCCCACCGTCGGAACAATTGATATAAGCGGTGCGCTCGCTGGCAAATCCGAACGCTTCCCGTATCAAATAGGGCAGCCCTGGTGGGCGGAAACGGAAATTATATTTTTTACCTTTTTGGTTGAATTTCCCGGGGTTGGGTAACCAATAATTCAAGCGCAGGTTTAACAGGGTAAGCAAAAAGCGCAATGGATTAATAGTGCCCACACCCATGTTGGGTGAAACCGCCGCTGCTGAAATAGCCACAGCGGTGCCCAGGTTAAAGTGTTTGTCTGCTGTCTCCAATGCGGTAGTGGGGCAGTAACCGGTAAAATCGCTGCCGCAATAATGCTTGGTCAAAATAAAAGGGATTGACCGGCGCGAGCGCAATTGTGGGTTGGAGCTGCCCTGTAAATTTAATGTGGTATTAATGATGTGATAGGGCGCGCTACTGTTGGCGCCGTTTAACTCGCTCATTTTTAATTGATCAACGTGTACAAGCTTTTTATCTTTTGGGCTAATTAAAAAAGTGCGGCTCAACCTATCGCGATAGAATGGATGCAATGAAAAACGGTTAATACTGATGCAGATAAAGTTGTACAGCCACACGGCCAGCCCCATCAGATAAATCCACCATTCGGCATGCCCGCGTGACAATTGCAATTGGTTAACACGCAGCATGGTTTTGTTGGCGGGCAGGTGTAACGCGCTGGCCAATTTCTCCCATCCCATTTGGCGCAGTAGAAAACCCAGACTTAGCTCATCGGCAATTACTACGTCGATTTCAGCTTGTCTTTCGGTAGTAAAAATATGTGTCCAGTGTGTGGGTGGGCAATCAAAATGAATAGTGTTATTGCCATAAGCGGTTACTGCACAGCCTTGGGTATCAATATATTTGCTCGTGAGGATCGGCAATAGCAATGTCTGCAGTTGCGCTGCAACGGCGGCATCAAACACATAGGGCTGGTAGGCGATGTTTTGCTCATAGTAGTCGAGTACTCCCGACGCATTGCCTGCGTAATTCAAGCCCACTTTATCGCTCAATTTATCACCCTGGTGATAACTGAAGGGCGAATTGACTGCCTGGATGCAAAAGAAAAGATAGATTAATACCAGCAATACCGGCGCCAGCAAACTGCTGAGTATAAGAATTAATTTTGCCCGTAGTTTTATATAGCCCACCACAAATGCCAGCAATAGCACCACACCGGTGATGGCGATGCCATTGGCTTGGGTTTTTACAAAGTGATTAATATCGATCAATAAAGTGGTGGCGTTGTAGCCAACAATATTGCGCAGGAAATGCAGCAGCGGGATTGTTAAAATCGCAGTGAGTGCGATGACGGTGTAGATGACCAAACGGCCATCGGCGCGGTCGCGCCCGCACCAGCTCAGCTTATCTTTATACAAAGGACGAAGTATAAAACCGCCAATCAGCGGTAATATTCCCAGCAGCAGCGGAAAGAAAAATTGAATTTCCGCGCTGAAGTGGCCAATCATTTCCAAAAATAATTCGGTGGCAAATACCGCCAGAATAACGAGCGGAAAAAAGGTCAATACGCTGCGCAGAACCCCTTCTACAAATAAAACGGGGGTCCTAAGGCCATTCATAAATCCACCCGCGCGCAGATATTCACTGTAATTGCGAATATGGTTCAAGGCATCGGGTTCATTGCGGCCATTTTTATCGGTTAACAGATGTAGATTGTCTGAATTATCTTTGGCCAGCGCACTGACACAACTGCCAATGTAACCACCGCCGGACACAGTGGACAGATAATCGATTTTGGAAAAAAGCTTGTGGCTGATGAGATGTTGGATCACGCCCAAACAAAATGATGCAGAGCGAATACCGCCGCCGGAGCAGGCAAGTCCAACCAGATCATTGTCGGTGGTAAAAGTATTTTTCAGGGAGTCTGCACTCTGGTTTTCAGCGCGATTAGCTCGCCGTTTTGCCACTTCTAACAGCTCCTGCGGGAAAACTTCCTCCTGAAATTTTTCGATCTTTAGGTCTTCATTCATGGTGAGAATTTCCTTTTTATTATGAAAGCGTTATGCGCCTCTTGATAAGCCGGGGCGAATAAGGCAGTAATGCGGGATTTTGGAAGGGGTGACCTTATGCGATAAGCGGGGGGCAATACAAGTCTGGCGCAGGGTTATTTTTGTTGTATGAGTTTGTGAACCGGGCAGGTTTAACACGGGGCATATAGTTGCAAAAACGCCCCGCAGCTTGGCTGCGGGGCGTTGTTAGAGGGTGTGATGTTCCGGATTAAAACCCTTTGTATTTGCTCACCCAAGGCGAGCGACACAAGCGGCAGTTAGTCCCGATGAACATACCTTTACCTGAACCCGTCAGGTCATCTTTTAACATCCAATTTAACCAACCTACGGCAACTATCCCGAATTCGCCACCGTTATCCTGAAAATAGGCATCGCCATGGCCTTGTGGATAATTGGCGTGATACACAGGGACATTGTTCACTTCGCTGTATTCCTGTAATCCTGGATTGTAAGCAACATCGCGTGAGTCGCCGTTAAAAATGGCGATGGGTGAGTGGAAGCGCGGGTAGTAACTGAATCTATCACCGTAAATACCGAGGCCGCTGTTCAATGCGACTGCGGTATCCACACGTGGGTCTACGGCGGCGAAGTGCGCCATACCACCACCACAGGACCAACCCATAGTCGCAATTTTATCGACATTAAGTTTGCCGTAATACTGACTGCACTTGCGGCTGTTTTCTTTCACCGCCCAATCAATTGCCTTAACAAGTTCTGTTTCATGTTGGTCGTTGGAGCCTGAACCAAAAGGTCCGCCATTGGCGATAACCAGATAGCCATTGGACGCAATTTGCAACAGGAAATCGGCTTGTTCGGTACCGACATTCGAGCAGGCGCCATTACCCCACACCACAATCGGGATATTATTCGCGCGATTCAAGTCCGGACGATAAATCGTGTGATTCGATAGGGTTTGCGTTGCATGTTCGATGGCATAACCAAAAGCACCCGATGGTGGATTCTTTTGTTCTTGCCGCGTTACCGCTCTGTTGTAGTCGATGGCAGTGGGTGTCTGACGATCTGCGGTAGTGCATTCGGGTTCGGTTGAGCCGGTGAAGGTTCCGCCATTGGTTGAATAAATCGCAAATCCGCTGAGGGTGGCGTTATCGACAATTGTTGTAAGGTTGATTGTCAGCTTGCCATCGGTCACGGCGATATTATTAACGCGTTGATCATAGGCAGTGTTACGGCCAACCAAACCGAATAAATCAAAATCGGAAAGTACAGCTTGCCCTTCAACACTGATATTAAATGCGCGCGCACCTGCACCGTTGTGATACAGCTCGGCAAAATGCAGCACAACATTATAAGTAGCGTTGCTCACCGGAATTTCATAACTGTAAGTGCCGTAACGTTCGGATTGATAAAGTGCGTCTTCTGTCACTCCCGCAATTCCATCCGTCACCGTTTGTGTTGTACCGCCAGACGCAAAGCGATCAGGCTGATACACGACGCCATTTAATGTTGCCGCCGATGAATTTCCTGCGTTAATGGCATAGACAAATGTTTCTGCCGCGCGTGAACTGCTCGAGCTGGAAACGCGGCTTGAACTTGATGAGCTAAGCACACTGGACGAGCTCATCACGCTTGATGAACTGCTGAAGCGAGATGAACTGATCGCACTGGACGAACTTCTTACCGAGCTGGCGGTGTTACACACCAGGCCGCCCTGATTCGTCGGCTGGCTGTTACAGGTGGTATTGCTGATGCAGCTTTTGTTATTTTCCCAGCCCCAACCGCTCTGCGTAGTTATACAACTTGGGTACAAAGTACCGTACCAGTTACATTGGCATTGATTTGCGCTGCTGCTTGTAGTGACAACACTGCTGCTGGTTGCTGTGATACTACTGCGTGCGCTGCTTGTGGCGTTGATGCTGCTAGCAGTGCTGCTAATACCTCCACCACAGTTTCCGCTGAAACAATCTGTGGTTGAACCAAATCCAATAACTCCATTGCAGTGCATCAATTCACTATTGCCACCGCCACCGCAAGACCCATTCGCGTAAAGCGCAGTGTTGTAAGTCATATCTTCCGCTTGGCGAGTTTCACCATTCACCTGGATGTAATCGACTTGCACATCGCGGCTGCCAGAATCATTGTCGTACTCGATGTTGATATCGCCGGATGCAGCACCGGTGTAAACATAATTTTGGTAACTGGTGGTTAACGTCCAGCTGCCAACATTCACGCCGCCCACTCTGAGATAAATATGTTCTGTTCCAGTAACACCGCGTGCGCGTACGACAACGCTACCTGCGCCAATACTCGTGGCGCTGCTATTCGCGCTTGAAGAGTTATTCGCAACACTGCTGCTGCCACCATTGATAGGGCCTTGGCTAACGGTGATGTCGGAACTACCGGTGCTTTGATAACCCTCAGTCGCCACGATCTGGTAATCATGGTTGCCCAGGTTTAATCCTTTGCTCGCCCAAAAATTAGCGTGGTTCGCAAACGTAATGGTGCCGGAAATATTGCCGAATCCCTTTTTAGGATTTCTTACACTGAAATATTGATAAAAGGTTTGGGTTCCATCGATAGAAGGCTGTTGCGTACGCAAGCAACGGCGTACGTTATAGGTTGCACCATCGCTTTGGAAGCTGCCGTAATCAGTACCACCAGAACAACTCGCGGGATTGTACGAACCGTAACTTTCAATCACGTAATATTCGATCAATGGACTGCGTGTCCAACCGTAGAGTGCAAGATAAGTATTTTGACTGTTGCTCCCGCCGTAATTTCCGCTGTAGCTAATGACTCTTGAGCTATTGCCGGGATTCCAACCTTTACCGCCAACCCAGTTATTGGTGCTGTTATTCCATTGCGATGCATAGCGGCCACTGCCGTATAACGTCATGGTTGCACTGCCGGAATCTTTCCAGAATGAATAAAAAAAACCATTGTTGGTGCCAGTGGAATTGCTGCTCAGTGTTTGAGAATTTACCGAGGTGGAACACAAAGTGGCGAGCCCCAAAGCCGAAAGGCCGACCATTTTTTTTAGTGTTGTCAATTTCATTGGGAATTACCTCCACATGAATAAGCGTGATTAAACTGCCGGGTAGTTAATGTCATTATTGATCTCCGAAGGGCTTCCATTGCGGATGAATGGAAACTGGTGTGTTGACGCATCCTGATCGGTAGGAGCAGGTTTTTTTAATCGAGAGTTGGAATGCTGTTGTTATGTGCGGGTCAGCTGGAGAATTGTGGCTGGCGATCTGTCTCGACCGCATGAATTTTAAATATTGTATGTTTATATGGATATTGGGGTTTTTTACAAAAGTGTCGGTTTAGCAAACTGGTTCTACAAATCGGGCATGGGAAGTGTTTTTTTATGATCTGGTTCTACTATTTAAGTGCCAGGCATAATCAAAAAGCATTGCCAGGGAAAAATTATTTAAAGGTAAAAATTTTTGCGCAATTTTTAGTTTTGAAATGTGAATATTTTTTTGCAGGTGTGATTGTGTGCAGTTAATGCCGCGTCTATGTCAGCCAGATTAATAGTTACCGATTTTGAAGCAAGTAAAAATTGACTAAAAATTATTATTTAAATTTTAAAAAAGGATAACAGGCGTTAAATAGCTTGCGCGCGAAATGTGAAGTGGATAATCAGCGTAATCTATAGGAGGGGATTTGTATTGCAGGCTAACACAACGGAGCAGGCTTACAGAGAAGCCCGCTCCGTTAATTGAATGATCTTAATGTTGGATAAATTTATTCACATCCAGCCAATGCATAAACGCATCGAACCATTTGTTACTAGTGCGATCCGGATTGCCTAATCCAAAACCATGTCCACCGTTTTGGTACAGGTGAAATTCCACTGGAACCTTGGCGTCATACCAGGATTTTATTAATCCGAATTCACCATGGAAAAGGAAATCATCAACCGCGATTGCCGCGAACATGGGTGGTGCGTTTTTGGGCACTTCAACCGCGTTCATGCCGCCGTAGATAGGCGCAATAAAAGCCAGCTTTACTTTTTTCGATTGCAGTGTGGTTGCCATGGTTAAGCCTGCTCCAGCAGAAAAGCCCATCATGCCAATTTTCTTCATATCGACATTCCACTCTTTAGCGCGGCTCTCAATTAGCGCATAGGCGGCTTCCGCATCTTCCAATTGGTTTTCAAGGTTTCCACCGGGTCTTGCACGCGGCGTTTTATCGCTCGAATTTTTTGCTGCTTCTGCAAATCGCTGGGTCATTTGTGTTTCAAATGCTTCCAATGAGTCAGCGGTTGGTTGCAACCGGTATTTCAATACAAATGCATTGATGCCGCGCGCTGCAAGTGCTTCAGCAACTTCCCAGCCCTCATTGCCCATCGACAGCCACATAAACCCGCCACCGGGTGCAACTATGACGCTGGTGCCGGTTGCTTTTTTGGGGTCGGCGAGAAAGGGCGTTAATGTTGCCGTTGAAATATTTCTCGCCATAGGGTCGCCCCATTGGCGAAACCAGGATTCTTTCGCCGGTTGATCATCGACACCGCCTGTACCCAGAGGAATAGCGCCAGGTTCTTTCGGCGCTTCTATGGGGTACATTTTTCCATCCTGGGCAAATGCTGCGCTACTGACCAGGCAAAAACCCAAGACTAACGATTGAAAAAAACGAATAAATTGCCGCTGCATAGGGAGGACTCCGATTAACAAACATTTTTATAGTTGAGAGGAAAAAAACGTGCTTTTATTTTTTTATAAGCTTATTTAAACAAATGCGGATGATTTTTGACTGCGGCATTTGCGCATGTCTCAAGCATGCTGGCTAATTCGCACAGGGCCTTAATTGATTTGTCGGGCGCACCTGCCAGTAAAGTGTCAATCACTTTCCCATAAATCCTGAGGATGGTTACGTAATCTGCCTGCCGTTTTACCGATAGCCTCAAGGTTCTATCAATATTTAGTTTTTCTTTAAAAATAATTTTATTTAAACGCGGGAATCCACTTAACTCCGACAGTGTTAGATGAAAGTCGTGATCGAGCTTGAAAAATGCTACCTCTGAAAAATTGTTGTTCTTTTCCAGAGCTAATAAATTTTCCCGTAATCGCGACAACGGCAAGGTCTTGTCAAGATAGGCGAGATGCACATCTTTAACGATCGCAATCAGTATTGACCTGACGATAAAGATCGAATCTAAAATATTTCCCAGCTCCAGTTTGCAGATAGTGGTGCATCTTTGCGGGATAACCTGAACCAACTTATCTTGCGACAGCAAATTAAACGCTTCCCTTACTTTTCCTCGAGGTATGCCCAGCTCATTGGCTAATTCCATTTCCGAGAAATTGCTGCCGGGTGCATATTCCATGGATGCGATTTTGACTTTTATAAGATCGTAGACTGATACGCTGAGCATTTGATTTCCAAATAATAAAATTACGCCTATATATCGCTAAAAAGCGGCATCAAAAATTCTCTGCGCCTCCAAATCGATCCTCACTATGTGAATACACCTGACAAATCATCCAGGAAGCACAGCTATTGTGATCAATCTATCTTGTAGTCAATATTACCATAATTAAAACATACAATATTTCAATATGCTTATCAATCAATTGCGTGTGTAAATCGTTCGAGGCTGGTGAACTAGTGTGCTAGTGATGAGCAAATGATTTCGGTTACACCGATATTTCTACAATTTTTTTTGAGAGAGACAGGCTTATGCGTCAGCTCTTTTTTTAGAAAATACCGAGGGGGTGATTGGCAGCGCCAATTTAACGGGCGGAGTAGATTGAGCGATGTTTCTTAATAAAAGAATAGGCAGCCTGAACCCGTTTAAAACGTTCGGTGGCTATATGCATTTGTTCTTGCGCCAGACCCTGACTCATTAATTTATCGGGATGGAGCTGGCTCGCCAGTTTTTTATAGGCTCGCCGGATTTCATCTTCAGTCATCTCAGTCGTCACACCCAGTATTTTGTAGGCCTTGTGTAGGTCCTGATGGCGATTGCCAGTTGGTTGATGGGCGTTGGTGTTTGCTTTTTTCTGTTCTTTATTTGGCTCAGGTTGTGGTGCACTGTAGGTATCGGGTTGTGCAGGCTGCGGCGGATTGCGGCTCAGGGCGAGTTGGTCTTGCTCGTAAATCATTTTTAACAAGTGATTGAACACTATGCTTTTGTAACCAAGTTCCCGTGCGACCCACAGCAGCGCATGCAGCTCTTTTTCCATCAGGAACCCATCAGCACGCGCCATGGTGAGCAGGTGCACCAATAAAATCTGGATCAGTTTGGGGGTTGTTGCTGCGCGAAACTCCACCAAGGCCTGACTCGCATTAAAGTCGGGTGCAGTGCCAGATTTGAATAACAGCAGCGCATTGCGCTGCTCATCCTCGGACAAGTGCATCTTTTTCATATGGACTTTAATGCGATTCACTTCCTCACGGTTGATTTGTCCGTCGCAACTGGCGATATACCCCAAAAAACTAAATGTCGCCTTCAAAAAAGCTGCGCGAATACTTTGGCGCTTGTCGGCCATGAGGATGATCTTCCTGTTACAGGTTTATCTCATTGTTTTACCAAAGCCTACATCTTAATATGACATTGCGCTACATCCCGGATTACGGAAGTTGCCGTTTATGGCAGTGCTGGAATGACGTTTTGGATATTAATAATAATGAATGCAAATTTTCTCAATCTTCACGACGCGGTCCTAATTCTCACGTTTATTGAGTGCCTGTTTTTAGTTGGGCTACTTAAAGTGTTGCCGACTGCAAGACCCCAGTCGCGCATGCTTTTGTCATTCTTTTTTGTGCTGAACGCTATTTGGGTGGTGGTGACGCTGCTCTCCTGGAATGACCAACTGCGCGTGCTCTGGATCAACACCACCTTGGTTGCGCCCGTGTTCACTGCTTTCGCGTTGTTATTGCAAGGGCCCTGTTTATATTTTTATTTTCGCTCATTGATCGAAACTATTGATTTCAAACAGTGGAAAATTTGGTTGCATCTATCGCCTTTTGGTTTGGTGACGCTGGTCTTGATTGTATTTGATGTAGACGGTGTCTCCTGGATTTTAAAAACAGAAATGCCTGCCGAGCGCGAGGCGGCAGCGCGCTTTGCATGGACCATTATTCGCTGCTTGCCGATTGTGTATATAGTGGCCTGCTTCTCCGTTATCCGCCGTTTGCATGAACAACAACACCATCTTTATTCGGTGGTATCACCCGCTAAGTTTAAATTGGATTATTTTGTATTGTGGAGTTTTGTCACCCACTGGAGCTGGGCGTTTTTCCAATATGTGGTAGGCAATTTCCTGAGTGAGGAAGTGAATGACGTCATCGGCAATATGGAGGATTATCTCGTCGTCGTTCAACTCAATGCACTATTGGTTTTGGGTTTGATTAACGCCAAAGAGTTATTGAACGTAACCCAATACGATGTTAAAAAAATTGGCAACCAACCGCTGGATGATTCCAAAATAGCATTGGTTGAGCGCGCGATTAACGAACAAAAAATATATCTGGAAAATAACATCAACCTCGACCGCTTCGCGGAAGCTGCAGGCCTTAAACCACGGGTGTTGTCCGCGATTCTGCACACCCATTACCAACTGAATTTTTTTGATTTTATTAACGGTTTGCGCGTCGAGGAAGCCAAGCGTTTGCTCAGCACACCGGACATGGATGATGTTTCCATCCTCGACATTATTTATAAATCCGGATTCAACAGCCAGTCATCTTTTCAGCGGATCTTTAAGCGGGCTACCGGATGTACGCCGAGTGAATATCGGCGCAACGCACGTTCATCTACGGCTTTGACAGAATAATTTTGCGCACAAAAAAACGGTCACACACAGATGTGTGCGACCGTGATCAAGTAAAGCAAATCGGTAGTATTAGTTGCTTGTGCCAGAGCAGCCAGGCAATGAAAAATTAGCGCCAGTATTTCCGGTAAAGCCAAAGTTGGTGGATGCGCCGCTCGCCAAAGTACCGTTATAACTTACGTTGGTTGCAGTCACTTTAGTGGTACCGTTACCCGCCAGTGTTGCGTTCCAGCCGCTGGTGATTTGTGCATTTTGCGCAAAATTTAAATAAACCTTCCATCCATTTACCGCAGCTCCTGTGTTAGTAACCCGCACATCTGCCTGGTAGCCGCCCGACCAACTGCCCGTACGTGTAACCGTGCAGGTAAATTGGCTGGGCGCAGCACTGGATGCGCTACTGGCGACAGAAGAGCTGGCTGCTCTTGATGAGCTGCTCGCTACCGATGAACTAATCGCCGCTGAACTTATGCTGTTCGAAGAAGCTGCGCTGCTCACCGAGGAGGCAGTGGTCGAATCGCCAAAGACTGAGACCTCCCACAGCGAATAGCCCCAGTTGGGATTGGCTTTGCCGGTCAGGTTGATGCGCAGGTAGCGTCCTTGCCCAACGAACGACAGATTTTCAATGCCGCCCGCGCCATTATTTTTGCTAAAAATGGGGTTGGAAAAATTCACATTGTCCGTAGAAATTTGAATGTTATACGCGGTAGCGTAAGCGGCCTCCCATTGCAGGCGCGCGCCGGACAAGTCGTAATAGCTGCCCAAATCAATCGTCACCGATGCATTCGCCGCATTTAATGCCGATGCCCAACGGGTCGCCCCATTGTCATCAACCAATTTGGCGGCCTCGTAACCCGCACCTTCTGTGGAGCTGGCAACTGCTGCCTTACCCAGCGCTAAATTAACCGGTCCGGCGGACGAGCTGGAGCTGCTGGTGGCGGAGAAATCCGGCAACTGATCGATGGAGATGGTTTTGCTGTTACTCATGGCGGTGCGCCAGGAGTTTTCGCAACCTTTTACATCGCCAGAGCTGGGTTGCCCCTGGGTGCGATAACAATCGCGAAATGCCCAAACGATTGAAAATGAAAAGGGCGGTTCGTTAGCGGGATTGAGTGCGTTAAAGGTTTCGGCGATGCCGACGATTTTATTGTTGCCGATGGCTTTGAGCGTGTTGTAGTCAGTCCAGCTTTGGTAGTAATCCGAAGTGACCGAGTCCACCATGTTATCGCCGGGGTACCAGTCGCGCATATTACTGCGATAGCCGCCGGTGCTGGCCATGCCATTGAATACCCAAAGCACATTATTCACGCCCTGCGCGTTGACGCGATCGTAAATCAGCTTCCACAAACGCTTGTAATTGTCGGCGCCTTTTTTGGCCCACCACATGAAATTATCGTTAGCTTCATGGAGCGGGCGGAACAATACCGGCACACCCGCATCGCCCATTTTTTTCAGTTCGCGCGCAACTACGTCGATATCCTGATACAGCTTGGAGTTGGGGTTATTCATGTCCTGATCAAAAGCGCAATCGGTGTAGTACTCGCCACCGCGCGGGCATTTCCAATGCCATTGAAAGGCCACTATGCCTTTTTTGATTTTGGCAAAATCGATGGCCTTTTGCGTTTCAGAGGTATCGCCGTCGGTGTAGCGATAAAAATCGAACGCGATGATTGCGGGGTAACGCCCGGTCCACTGTTGGACTTTATCGGCATCGGGCATATCGGTTTGGCCGGAGATAAAACTGTTATTTTTCAGGTAGCAAAGCAGGTTTTTGGCCTGCAGGTTTGCATCCGGATCAGCCGGTGTCTGGCCACAACTACTTTGGGCAAGCGCGCTATTCGCCAGCAGGCTGCTGGCGGCGCTGATAATGAATCCTGCAAGAAATGGTTTTTTCATAATAGTGTCTGCCTGTTTATGCGCCGCCCTGTTCTACAGCGGGCGGCCGGGAAGATTAAAAAGAGCCCGTCCCTGGGCAAGCTCAAGAAAGCCAATCAAGCGCGAGCAAAATGCCAGCGCAAGAAAGACCGGGGGGCTACAAGGGTGGATAGGCGTTTTTCAAGAGCACCTGAAATCCTTCTTTGAACCAACGGCCAGCAACGGGTGCGTTGGCCAGTGCGCCGGTAGTGGTACCGGCAGCATTGGTGAAGGTGGGATCGCAGTTGCGGTCAAAACCTTTGGCTGGATCTTGCGGGTCGTATGACAATGCCAGCGAGGCCGCGCCGTCTGATTCGCCTGGTGGTTTTACCCATACATAGGCGTCAATACCGGCCAGAGGAGCAACTTGCGGGCGCTCGCCCACACCGCCGGGCTGGTTGCACCAGTTGCCGCGATGCGCGCGGCGGTCAATACGCGATTGATCGACAAAGGTGTCCAGCACACTGCTGGTAGAGCGCGCAATTGGACGGTTAGTACCACCCCAGCCGTTGCGCGAGGTATCCACCAACATACCTATGGAGGATGGGAAGCCCGCCGAGATCATCGCCGAACGCCACGCCTGCACGAAGGAGACTTCGCTGAAGTGCGGGTTCCACTCGTAGAATTTGGCTTGACGGGTTTGGCTGCTACCACCGGGGAAGGTGCTATTGGCCAGCGAATCCAGGAAGGGCTCGTACAAAGGTGTGTAGCCAGAGGTGTTGGAGACAAATCCGGCGATGGAGTTAACGCCGCCCGTTGCGCCCTTGATCGCGTCGCCTATCAAGGTTACGGCCTTGCCGAAATTCTCGCTCCAACCTAACCAGCCGGAGTGACCAATATCCACATAGCTGTAGACGTTCGGAATCGCGTACAACTTGCTTAGGGTGTAACGGGTATTGGCGACATAACCATGGGTCGCGTCAGCCGCTTGTTGGCAGGCGGGTGTGCTCAGGTTGGTCACCAGATTGGGGAGCGAGTCCGGCTCAATAATCGCGATGATGCGCAGGTCGCGATATTTGGGATCGGCAAAAATTGCTGCTAAAGCATCAATGTATTCAGTGCGATAGCGGTTTGAACCCTCAGCGCCTTGTCTTAACTCACCGTTGGACGCCAGCGCATGGCAATCGCGGTTGGGCAGGTCATACACCACTACCTGAATCACGTTGGCATTTTGGTCCAGCGCGGCATCCAGGTGATCGCGCAGGCCCCAGCTGCCGTCGGTCGGTGCAATAGCCCCGATGCGGTCCATCCATACGGCGGTGTTGTAGCCGGAGATCTTCGAACCACCGGGTTCTGCCTGCGCCTTATCTGACCAGACTGGGTCCCGGTACCACTGGGCGCCTACGAACGGGTTATCCAGACGTACACCCGGTGCAACACTCGATACTGATGAACTTGAGCGAGAGCTGGGTGCAATTGAAGAGCTAGTGGAAGGAATTGAGCTGGAGGTCGTTGTCACACCTGAACTGCTGGGTACAACCGACGAGCGCGAGCTGGGTGCAACCGAGCTGGATGGCCCGGACGATGAGGTCACCACCACCGGCTGGCCGGAACAGCTTGGCAGAATCAGCGCGCCGGAGGTATTGCCGGTCAAACCAAAGGTGGTTGATGCACCTGAACCCAGGTTGCCGTTGTAGCTCACATTGGTTGCGGTAACCCGGTTGGTTCCGCTGCCGGTCAGGGTGGCGTTCCAACTGTTGGTGATCGCAGCGGTTTGCGGATAATTCAGGTAAACCGTCCAGTTTTGCACCGCAGCGCCGGTGTTGGTGACTTTCACATCCAACTGATAACCGCCTTGCCAACTGCCAGTTTGAGTGACCACACAGGTGAGCGGGCTGGTAGAAATAATCGAGCTGCTGGAGCTGGAAGGTGGAAGCGAAGAACTGATACTGCTGGACGAGCTGGACGAGGGCACGTTCACTCCGTAAGAGCGCAAACGGTTGCGCACGAAGTTGCCGGAATCGCTCAGTTGCGCGCTGCTCCAGCCGCCGGTTCCACTAGCGCCAGCCCTGAGTGCCGCAGAGGTTTCATTCTTGTCTGACAGCGACCAGTTAACCCAGCTAATGCCATAGGAATCCAGCAGGTTTAGCCAGATATTGGTTTGATCCGGGCAGATGCTGCCGTTGCCCGTGTACTCACTGTTGCCCCATTCGGTTGAGACGATTGGCAACTTCGCATCGGCCGCCGCCCGCACTATGGCGCGCAGTGGTTCCTGATGTTCCGGCGAGCAGGCGTAAAAGTGCAGGGCGTAAGCCACATTGTTGAAGGTAAGCGGGCTGGCAACCACCTGATCCAGGCGCTGGCTCCACACGGCGGTTCCCACAATCACAAAAGCATCGGGAGCACCGGCGCGAATCACCGGAATCACTTCGTTGGCATAGGGTTTGATCGAGGATTCCCAATCTACCCCGTTAGGTTCGTTGGCAATTTCATAAATAATGTTGGGGATATTGCCGTATTTGGCGGTGACTCGTTGGAAGAAGGTTTTGGCCTGTTCTTTGTGAGTCAGCGGGTTACCGTCGCTCAAAATATGCCAATCCACAATCACATAAAGGTCGTTGGCGATGGCGGCATCAATACCTTTCCAAAGTGTATCCAGTACGGCGGGATTATCGAGGTAGCCGCCTTCTTTGGTGTACATCGCCAAGCGTACGACGTTGGAATTCCAGTCATCCCGCAACCATTTGAAGCTGCTGGAGTTCACGAACTGGGGATACCAGTGCAAACCATGGGTGCTCATGCCGCGCAACTGGAATGCCTGACCGCGCTCATTTACCAGCCGGCCGTTGAGGGTGCGCAAGCGACCATTCTGGCTTACCAAACGGCCCGTGGCGTTTGTGATACTCGAGCTGCTGGATGATTTGCTGGACGAGATGCTTGAGGGGGCGCTTGAACTAAAACCGTTCGCCCCTGTGCCAAAAATCGCTATATCCCAGAGTGAGTAGCCCCAAGCCGGATTGGCCTTGGTGGTCATATTGATGCGCAGGTAGCGACCTTGGCCGGTGATGCTGATGTTCTCTACCCCACCGCTGCCATTGGTTTTGCTGAACAGGTTGGTCCAGTTCACATTGTCGCTGGAGATCTGGATGTTGTAGCCACTGGCATAGGCCGCCTCCCAGCTCAAGCGCAGGCCGGTAATGTCGTAGTAAGCCCCCAAGTCCACCGACAAACTGGCGGTTCCCGCTGTCAGTGCCGAAGCCCAACGGGTCGCGCCATTGTTATCAAAGGCTTTTGCTGCCTCATAACCTGCGCCTTCAAATGAAGAAGCGCTGGCCGGTTTGCCAAAGGCGATATTTGGAACCGTAGACGATGCGCTACTGGAGCTGGATTGGCCGCCGAAAATCGTCGCCAATTTGGAGGTTTGCTTAATGCCGTTAGTACCGTTGATCAACCGGTTACCCCAGGAGCTGAGGCTATTCACGTTGAAATTATTGACGATATCCAGCGATTTGGTTTCGGCGTTGTTGCCCGACCAGGACCAACCTAAATAACCGAAGCCCAGCTGTTGGCTGACCGCCATAATGGCATCTTCGTCGACATTGGCGCCCTTGTGGTCGGCGCCAAATTCGCCCACGACCACGGGCAGATTCTTATTTTTAAAATCCTGCAAATAGCTTTGAACGGCAGAGGAGTTGCCGTAACTCTCGTACATATGCACGGAAAACACGGTGTTACGCTCGCTGTCGGCATTGAACACTGTGGTTGCATTATTGCGCATGGTGTTTGACCAATCCTGCCCCCAGTTAGGCGCATCCACCATGATGGTGTGTTTGATGCCCGCCTGACGCATTCTTTGGATAGATTGAGTTTGTAATGAGATCCATTCGCCCGCCCGGTTATTGCCCAAAGGCTCGTTGGCGATGTTGATGATGACGTAATCTTCCTGATTGTTGAGTGCACTGCGGATGTCAGAACTCAACCAGTAATTAACGGTATTGAGCGGGTTCTCTGCATTGCCTCCATCGCCGTAACCGGTGGCGTCATGCACCTCCAGCACCGCGATCAGTTTGTTGTCTTTACACCATTGGATGACCTGCGCGACTTCCGCGCCGCCCACTCGACCACCCAATCCACCAGTGCCATTAGCCAATACGATGCGGACGGTGTTGGAGCCAGTGGCAGCTATATCGCGCAGCGCCTGGGGCGTGGTGTCTTTGTACCAAACGTGAGCGTGGTTAACCCCGCGCATCACAAACGGAACACCGTTACCTTCTACCAATTTACCGCCTTGCACACTAAACCCTGCCAGAGCCGCCGGTGAGCAGAGACTCAGCGCAAGCACAGAAGCGGGAAACCACTTTGCAAATTGCTTATGCATAGATACCTCTAGAGATTATTTTTATGATCGATACGGAGGGCATATAAATGCCTATTCACCAATTGAATACGATTACAATATTTATCGGATTTATATGTAATCGGTTACTTATGCGGTCAAAAAAACGCGGCAAACACCGCGGCTGACCTGTTGCAGATACTAATTAAGAGGGCGATTTACTCTACTCATCCGCGTAAAAACGCATAGATGACTAGTTATTAGGGGCGGGCGATTCAAGAAATGTGAACTGGGGTGACATCCGTGTTGGCGAACCTAAGACTGACTCTTTGTCCCCGCGGCTCTCCCAAGACTCCATGCGCAGACAACGGGAAGCATGTTTTATGATTATGTTGATAATGATTGTGATATTGATTCTCATTTGCTGATGATTTAGTATTGCGTTTATATCAACATTTCACATGTTTTTCCGGGGCGATTCAGCCTGAAACAAGCGTTATTTAGGAGTGGTTATGCGTAAGTTATCTCGCAGCGCTTTAGCGTTGTCTGTTGCGGGTGTTATTTGGGGAGCTGGTGCCATAGCGCAAACCAACCAGCAATCGGGAGCATCTAACCAGCCTTACGGCGACGCCAGCAAAGGCGAGATTGAAACTACCTATGTTTACGGCGAGGCCGATAAAACCAAAACCGCAACCAAACTGAACCTGACTGTGCTGGAAACCCCACAGGTGGTGTCGGTAATTTCCCGCGACCAGATCGATGACTTTTCCCTGCGCGAGGTGAATTCGCTCTTGGCCTATGTTCCCGGTGTCACCGTTGAGCAAGTAGAGACCGGTCGCACTTATTACACGGCGCGCGGCTTTGACATCGTTAACTTTCAAACCGATGGCATGGGTGTTCCCTTCTCTTACGGCCTGACACAGGGTCACGAAGACACGGCCATTTACGAACAAGTTGAAGTGGTAAAAGGCGCGACTGGCTTGATCACCGGCCTCGCCAATCCCTCCGCGACTATTAACTATTTGCGCAAACGCCCCACTGTCGAAACGCAAGCGTCGCTGGTTGGCTCAGCCGGTAGCTGGAACCAATATCGCTTGGATGGCGATATCTCTGGGCCGATTATTGCTGACAAGCTCAATGGGCGATTGGTGATGGCCAAGCAAGATGGGGATTCCTATCTGGATCGCTACGGCAAAGAATTGACTGTGTTCTATGGCATCGTCAGTGGCGCAATCACCGATAGCACGCGTTTCACCCTGGGCCATAGCATCAACGACAGCCACAGCGATGGCAATTCATCCGGCGCCTTGCCGCTGTTTTACAGCGATGGCTCCCTGACCGATTACGATGTATCCACTAATACCGCCCCGGACTGGGCCTATCAGGATGTTGAGCAAACCCGCAGCTTCGCTGAGCTGGAACAGGGCTTGGGCGCGAACTGGACGGCGAAAGCGGTTTTCACGCGCAACGATCTGGATAGCGAGTGGACATCACTTTATCTGGCGGGCGCACCTGATCCTGTGACTGAAGCGGGATTACTGGCGCACGCCAGCCTCTATCAGGCCGCAGACGAAGAAGAAATCGTCGATCTGTTTGTCAGCGGGTCTTTTTCATTCCTGGGGCAAGAGCACGAGTTGGTGGCCGGTATTAATCTGGCGGATATCACCCTGACCGGGCGCTCCATTTACACCGATGAATGGAATTACAACCCTGTGGGTGCAGCCTGGGCTGAGGGCAAAACGGCGTTGCCGGAATTTGATGTTTACGATGCTGCATCCCAGTCCACCTACATAGATCAGACGCAAGATTCCTACTATGTATCGACTCGCCTGAACCTCACCGATGCGCTTTCCGTTCTGTTGGGTGCCCGCACAGTGGATATCGAACAAGACGGTATTAGTTACGGTGCTCCGCAGGCGGCGTCCGACGACGAGACTGTGCCATATGCCGGTATTACCTACGAAATTCTTCAGGGCACTATGCTTTACGCCAGCTACAGCGAAGTGTTCAATCCCCAGACTTGGGTTGATGCCGACTTGGCGCTCTTGGGCGCAGTGCGCGGAGAGAGTTCTGAAATCGGTGTTAAGCAAGAAGTTTTTGCCGGTAACGCTGTCCTCACTTTGGCAATGTTTGAATCCAGACAGGAAAACTTTGGCGAATGGGTAACCCGCGATACCACATCCGGTTTAAATATCTATCGCGGTGTCGGGTTTGACAGTGACGGATTTGAAGTGGAGCTGGCCGGTGAAGTGTTAGCTGGTTTGAATATCAGCACTGGTTACACCCACGTCAATGTCCAGGACGATAACGGCAAAGATACCCGCCGCTTTATTCCGACTCATCAGTTTAAGTTGGCGACGGCTTACAATGTGGCGGCAATTTCAGGCTTGCGTGTGGGCGCAGGGGTGAACTGGCAGAATGAGCTCTATTACGGCGATACCCAGGTGCAGGGCGATCTCGCCCTCGTGGATCTTTTTGCCCGCTATGCCGTCACAACAAACCTGACTTTAGCGCTGAATGTGAATAACGCGGGCGATGAAAAATACCTGTTGAGTCCACAGTGGGGGCAGGCCAACTACGGCGCGCCACGCAATGTAATGGGTTCTATTACCTGGCGCTATTAATTAAAGAGACAAATCTATGCGCACTTTCTTTACCTTGCTTCACCGTTATTTCGGGCTCGCGATTGCCGGATTTCTGGTTATTACCGGGTTGACCGGTGCCATTATTTCCTGGGATCACGAGCTGGATGATTGGCTGAATCCGCACTTGCTGGATGCCACCACGGTTGGCAGCCCGCAGAGTGCGACAGATTTGGCCGAACAGGTGGAGCGGCAATATCCCCAAGTACAGGTAACCTACTACGAGTTATCGGTTGAGCCCGGGCACGCCTATTACTATTGGGTGGAACCCAGGGTTAACCCGGAAACCGCAGAGCTATATGAGCCAGGTTTTAACCAGGTATATGTCGATCCGGTGTCGGGCGAGATATTGGGTAAAAGGGAGTGGGGCGCGGTTTGGCCGATCACCACCGAAAACTTCGTCTCCTTTCTCTACAAATTGCATTTTAGCTTGCACATTCCCGAGTTTATGGGCACTGATCACTGGGGTATTTGGTTGCTCGGTGTGGTTGCCCTGACCTGGACCATCGATTGTTTTATCGGGTTTTACCTGACTTTACCCAGACGCAAACGCAGCGCTCAAGTGGCATCACCCGTCATTGGCGATAGCAGCGGCAGCTATTGGCAACGCTGGAAACCGGCGTGGAAGATTCGCTGGAGCGGCGGCCCAACCAAATTGAATTTCGACCTGCATCGCGCTTTCGGCCTCTGGACCTGGGTGCTGTTGTTTGTCATCGCCTTCACGGGTTTCTCCCTGAATCTGTATCGGGAAGTATTTTTCCCGGTGATGTCGATGGTGTCCGATGTGACCCCAACCCCTTTTGATCAACGTACTCCATCAGATCACGACAACCCTATCGAACCGGGTTACGGCTTCACTCAGGCTATCGCCTTGGGGCAACAAGCGGGAGCAGACAAGGGGTGGTCCCAACCAGTAAACAGTGTCTGGTACTCACGCGAATTTGGCATATACCGGATTGAGTTTTTTTCTGCAGCAGAGGGGCATGGTGCTGGTGGTGTCGGGCATAAAGCCGTATTTTTGGATGCAAAAAGTGGCGAGCTGCTCGGTGACTTTACCCCTTGGAAAGGGACTGCGGCTGACCTGTTTGTACAAGCTCAATTCCCGTTGCACTCAGGTCGTATTCTCGGGTTGCCCGGGCGCATCCTGATTTCAATAATGGGCTTGGTTATTGCGATGCTGAGTATCACAGGAGTGATTATCTGGCATAAAAGATACAAAGCGCGTAATGCACGGAAAGTTGGTCAGGAAGTAGCTGCTGAATTACCTGGCGGAGTTCAGCGTTCTTAAATTAAAAAAGCAGTTTGAGCTCATCTCGATTGGGCTCATTCTGCTAGCTTTTTCATCGCACATGTCATTTCATCAACGATCTATACCATCCGTGAAAGTGGCGAATACCATCTTCCATGGGAGTTTGATAAGGCCCCACTTCATTCACGCCGAGTCGATATAACGCCCGTCGTCCGGCTTCGACACGTTCAGCAATTTCGTCGTCTTCAAGAGCCGTTTCCATGTAGGCTTTGCGGTGGGATTCAGCGAGGTCCGGATATTGTTCCAGTAATTTTTCTGGATAATAAAACTCCACAACATTCAACGTGCTGTGCACAGATTTCGGATAGAGCGTGGATAACACCAGTGCGTAAGGGAAAACTTCAATCATGTGTGTGGGGTAATAGGTTGCCCAGATCGCGCCAAACTCAGGTGTTAATCCCTGATTGTAGGAGAGTAAGTCGGTGTGCCAGGCCTCATAGGTTTTTGTGCCTGCACGGTTCAGGTTGGGCGAGACACCAATCCGCTGCATGCTAAACCAGTCACCGTAATCCCATTTCAAACCTTTGCTATTAACGTAGCGGCTCAGCCCCGGGTGAAATGCGGCGATGTGATAATCATCGTTATAAATTTCAAGAAACGTTTTCCAGTTGTAGGCGCACGAATGCGGCTCCACATGTCCCAACACATAATCACTGAAGTCGAATTCCGGCATGGCAAACAGAGTTGCCATATCTGCAGCAGGGTTGCGTTTCCCCTCGAACAATAAGCCGGACACATTGCTTAATGGAAACCGTTGCAGATTTGCGCAAGGCGGTTGTTTTGCGAATTTCGGTGCGTTTAATAGCTTCCCGGTTTGATCGTAGCTCCAGGCGTGTATGGGGCAAAAAATACGGTTGCCTGTCGATTCCAATTTACCCCGGCGAATATTGTCAGGGTCTGGTGTACCGCCCAACATAATGGCCTGCCGGTGCCGGCAAACATTGGAAATAAGTTCGACCCCATTTTCATTCCTGATAAGTACGCGCGAGTTTTCTTCGTGCGGCAGGGCATGCCAATCACCGATGTTGGGTACCATGGCTTCATGCCCTACATAAATTGATGCGCTGGAAAATATTTTTTCTTGCTCCTGGCGGAATATTTCTTCTGAACAGTAGGCTTCAATGGGCAGCGCCAACTGCTCTTCGGGAACGAGCCATATATCGTTGTAACTGGCGGAGTATCGATCCACATTATCCAACAACTTGTACATTGACCTGCCCATTGTTTGCCCCTCTAATCAATAAAATAATGTGGCCTGTAGCGCGTAATCCATACGGATGATTCAGTATCGACACCTACCGCGCATTCAGGAATCAGTTGATTGGCTTCATCCTTCGTGCGCGACAGCAAAGTCACAAATCTCAGCATGCAGCTTCTTTTTGGCGATAAACGGTTTGTTTTTCATCCGCAAATTGCGCAACCGGATTACTGAGTGGTTCGGCCATAATCAAGCTGGAAGCAGGGTCGGCGAGATTGATCATTTGCAAATTATTTTTAAGCTGCAAACGGTTCAGGCAAGAATGCATAAATGTCGGTGCAAAAAAATCATAGCGCTGGAATTTATGTGTTAACTCCGGATGCTGCGCCTGATAAGTTTGTGCGCATCGCGCCACTAGCCGCCAATACTGCTCTTCTTCAATGGTTCCGCTTTCTTCCAGAATGTGTGACATAAAACGGAATACGCCATCGAATACATCGATAAAAATACCCAGCAGTTTGTAATCTTCCGGTACGTCCACCACCATCCGCGCAGCGTCTTCAGGAACTTTGGCATCCTTGTTCAAAATGACACATTCTTCCGCCAGATCTTTCATAAACACCCGTTTTGGGGTGTAGCCATCGAGCACCACAATCAGATTTTCGCAGTGCGGCATAAACACTAAATCGTGCGCATAAAAACAATGCAAAAGCGGTTGTAAGAAAGCATCAAAATATTGTGTCAACCAGGCCTCTGGCGATAAACCAGAACGCTCTATCAATTCTGCGATCAGCGCCCTACCGTCATAATCCACGTGCAAAAGAGCCGTCATGGTCATCAACCGCTCCTCGTCTTTCAGCAATGGAATGGGGCTCTCACGCCAGAGCCCGGAAAACATTTTTTTGTAGGGACTGTCTTTGGTGAGCGCGGTTTCGTAGTAATAATTTCTGAAACCAATTGATGCGATTTCGCGCAGAATGGAGAAGCCAAGACGGTTCAGGGTTTTATCGTTAGCAATAATATCCTGCAAAACCGTGTTAATAGCGGGCGTTCCTTTCATGTAGTACGGAGAAAGGCCGCGCATAAATCCCATATTTAAAATGGAGAGCGAAGTTTTGACATAACTCTTTTCAGTATTCGATTTATTGAAATAGGTTCTGATGGATTGCTGGGCTGCATAACTATCGGTACTGATTCCCAATGGAACAATTTTTCTGTTTGCCACATAAGCAGCAAACGCAATACTTAACTTGGTATACCACTGCCAGGGATGCGCCGGCATAAAATAATAGTCATCGCTGTTTAAACCCATAGTGACAAGTTTGTTAATGTACTTATCAAATAGCTCCGCACCGATTTCGCGCTTGATAAAGCTGTAATATTCAAGCTCTTTCACGCAGGCAAATTCAGCGTGGCCCCGGTGTACCGCCAGCCAGATAATATTGAAATCACTGCCTGTTTCCGGTGCGTAAGCTTGATAATCATAGGCATCAAACCCTATCCGTCCGTTATTGGCGACGAAGCCTGGGTGTCCTTCCGTCATGGACGATTCGAATGTTTGGTAATCCGCATCAACCAACTCGCTACAGGGAATATCGGAATTTCGCATTTTGTATGCAGCGCCGTATAAGGTGCTGCTGATTTCATCGAGGTAAATAGGCAATTTTTCTTCGGCTATCCCCAGCGTTTTTTTAAAATCATTAATCAACACCAATGCATCCAAATTAACCGGCTCGCCGGCGACCACTCGTTTGATAGATTCTTTCGCTATCCGCCAGTGACGCAGATACATTTTCTTCGCATTGAAAAAATAACTGCAATTGGGTTCGTCTGCTTGAATTTGATAAACCGCCCATCCACCATCCATACGTTCAATCAATTTGGGGGTGAAGATTTGCTCGTGGCTGAATTCACTTAGCGCTTTGCAAACCAGGTGGCGATTAGCCAGTGCCCAGGACTCTGGAGACAGGTGCGCTACGGCGGATTCTGGTTGTTGATAATTAAATTGATTCACTGGTATTTACCCTCTGTAGTGAGTTTATAAAGTTTTCTTTTGAACAAAATCCGAGGCTGGCTTGTTTTTTTTCCAGCTGGACAGTGCCGTCATAATGGAAACCGACAAATGCGTTTAACTTATGCACCTTGTCATTTCTCACATCCGGTTCCACTACCACACGTCTGGCATTTTTTTTGAAAAACAAAAAGGCCATAATGTGGCGCAGCACATCGCGGGTGAACCCGGGAATAGGATTTTCAGCTGGGCCAACCATAAAGTGCATGCCAATATCGCCCGGCTCCACCGGATAATGTTGGCCAACCTCATCCAATTCCGGCCAATAACATTCCATTAAGAAAGCAGGGCGGTTTTTATAAAATCCGAGATAAACTTCCATGTGGTTTCCTTTTTGTATCTCGGCATAGATGTGCCGGGTTTCTTCCAGGGAGGCGTTCTGCATATTCCAGAACGCGGCATAATCCATCAGAAACCAGGAGTGAACCGTTTCGATATCTTTTTCCACATCCAATAAGCGAATATCTATCCAGGGGTTCAGGCCAAATTCTTCAACGTAATTATTCATCCTTCCTCCAGGGCAAACTTTTTTTGTTGATGTGGTTGATGCGCCGCCAGTCCGCGTTGATGATGCCTGTCAACGCCAAATACACTTCGGTCGATAATGGCAGTGAAAATAAATCCAGCGGCAGCCAGCGCGAATGACATAGGCACACCGATCCAACTGACGATATACCCTGCCGCGAATGAGGCGAGGAGCACGCCGAAATTCTGGAAAAAATTGGTAACGGCAAAATCGCGGTCATAAAAAGCGGGCTGACTAATACGAAATAGCGTGACTTCCAACTTGACGACAACTTGAAACAGGCTCCACCCATAAAGACAGCGGCCAATAAGTACAAACAAGGGCGATGAGGATGCTTGCAACAGTAAACCGGTTGCACCGATCAGCAGGTTCACCGCGGTATGATCCAGATTGCGAAATTTATTTTTCAAAAATGATTTGTTGATGATCAGGCCGATAATGGCCACCATGCCCGGTATCGCAAAAACAATTCCGGTAACAGTCTGGTTGCCGGAAGTGTAAATCGACTCCCAATAGACAGAAAAGAATGGCCGCACCAGATAGGCACTCATATCGAACAGCAACATCAGGCCGCTGAGTTTCGCCAGTGCAATCCATGCACCGGGAGGGCGTTTCAATGGTTCATTTTTTTCCGTTTGCGTGTTGGTTTTATTTATTTCGGGGTTGCCATCATTTGCTCTGGTTTTCTCTTCGCTTGTTCTGGCTTTGCTAACGGAAAAAATCAGAAAAAAGCAAATGCCCATCTGCACAAAATCTCCTGCCGACATCAAGTACATACTTGCTTCGGGGCCAAGATGTTCCAATACAGAGCCGCCCACAGAAGCCCCAAAAATTGCACCGACATGGACAACTACAGCCACCATGCCAATTACCAGTCCGTGATTTTCAGGTTTTTCTGCGCGCATCAAGTAGGGGAAAAGCAACAGATAACTTGCTTTCATAATGAACATCAGCATGGTCAGTACCCAATACACCTGTACTGTCGGTGCATGTGCGCTGGCAATAGCCAGTGATCCCGCTAAAAATTGCGTTATCCATAGCAGGTGTAGCGTTTCAATTCGGCGCGTGAGTTTTGCCCAAAAAGGTAAGGCGCACATGACGGCAATCGAAATAGCCGCTATGTAAGCCCCCACATGCACCGGGCTGGTCAGCCCGTAACGCAGTTCAAAAAATTGCGGATAAAACGCGATGAGAATAGAGTCGCTGATAACGCCGCACGCAGACATTATCAGGATGGCAATGCGTAGAGTCATCGTGGCACTCCACTACCTATAGCTTCCCAACCGGATTCATTTCCGGGAACAAAACTCTGGAATGCGAAGCGGCGCTCGACGGAATAAATATCCCGTCCGGTAATTTCCCGGAGTATGCGGCTATTGCGATAACAAGACATTCCCAGATCCTGATTGATCAAACCGTGGCTTTCAAAACCTGCGTTCTGGATAAAAATTTCCCGTCCATGAATATCTACCGCCCAGTTTTCTTTCTGCAGATATTTGCCCTGTTCATCGCGTTCGATGCGGTCAAAAACACCTTCCATAAACGCGGGGACTTCGTACTTGTGTCCGCTTGATAGAACCAGTCCATCGGTATGCGTTTGATACTGTTCGCCGGTCTGGGTATGAGCGAACTGCAGCAAGAATCCGTTTGCGCGGTTATTTACGCTCTTATCTACACTGATATCTGGCTCAACCTTGATCAGGTCCATGCACGACAGTAATTGGACTTGTGGCAAATTACTGTGTCGGCTCATGTCCAGAAAATCGTAAATTTCATCGAGTAGCGATTGATTTGCACCGCAGTAAACACTTTTTTGTTCTTCAATAATTTTTTGTTTTGTAGATTTATCCAGCGCATGAAAATAAGTACCGTAATCGCCGCACAAAATTTCCAGCGTCAGCTTTGCTGTTTCCATTTGGAAAAATCTTGGCGCACGCGTCACCCAATCAAGCTGATAACCAAAATGTTCGCTGTCTTTCAGCAAGTCATAAAATATTTCTGCACCGCTCTGTCCTCCGCCGACAACCGTTATTTTTTTCTGTTTCTGTAACTGCGGTTTGTTCTTCAGATAGTGTGATGAATGTAATTCAAATCCACGGTGAATAGCGCCAAGGCAATCGGGAATGCGCGGTTTCATACCAACACCAACAACCAATTTTTTTGTCAGGAAACTAAAAGGTTTTTTATATTTGGTTTCAATTCCCGTTACCCGATAGACGCGCTGTTCAGGTTCATAAACCACTTGTTCGACATGGTGGTTAAAACGGATATTGTCCAGCCGGGAAACTGCCCATCGACAGTACCGGTTGAATTCCTGCCGCTCCAAATAAAAATTTTCACGCACATAGAAATTAAACAGGCTGCCCTGTTGCTTTCGGTAATTTAAATAACTGAACGGGCTGGTAGGATCTGCCATGGAAACCAGATCGGCGAGAAAGGGGCTTTGCAAGGTAACGCCACCGATCAGCATGCCTGGATGCCAGTTAAATTCCTCTTCTTTATCCAAAAAAACGCAACGCAAATCAGTAACGGCTGATGACAGGCATGCAAGGCCTAAATTAAACGGCCCAACACCCACAGCAACAAAATCATAAATGGCATCGTTGTACATTTGTTGTCCCTTGCTGGATGGCTATAAATAACAATTTAATGCAGATGTTTATGAGAATTATTCGTATTTGAGGAGGTTATAGGTAAGAAAATCGATATGCGAGAGATTTAGGCGACACAGCATTATTAGTGGCACTTAAAATTTCGGAGTTCGTGAAGGTTCTTTATCGATTTAAGTTGAAGGAGTAGGGCGGGTGGGGTGTGGGCTGTACAAGGTTCGCGTGAAACTCTTGATATCGCTCGTTTAAAGACCCCGTAAAAAAACAAGCGTATCGGTGTATGAAGTTGGTTTCTTCGCTGCGATCTACATGTTTGTGAATCCAGTTGATTGGTTGCTGTGTCTAAGCAGGGTATTTCACTGAAATACGCTCCAATCCTTTTCAACCTGAGGCATAACTATGGAAAAGTTGTTGTTAATCTTCACTCTGCTATTTGTTACCAATACGTCATTTGCAAGCGATACCCAATCTGCGCCGGAAGGAAGTTCTCCGTCTTCACAAACCGAGCTCTACAATGAAATTCTCAGAATGGACACGCTTTTTTTCGATGCGTTTAACCGGCGCGATTTGAAAATTACATCGAGTTTATTTGCTAAAGACCTCGAGTTTTATCACGATAAAGGCGGCTTTTCCGATTACCAGAAAAATCTGGAAAATTCCAAATCCATGTTTGCTAATAATAAAACCCTGCAGCGTGAATTGATTCGTGAGAGCTTGCAGGTTTATCCCATTAAAGATTACGGGGCATTACAAATCGGGGAGCATAGATTTTGCAGCCTTAACAATGGCAAGCAGGATTGCGCGATTTTCAAATTTACGCATATATGGCGGAAAGTAGGTGAAGGTTGGCAGTTGGCGCGTGTGATAAGTTATGATCATTAGATATTGATTCTATTTATTGTTTTAGTGGGCACGGAGGGGAGTAGATGGTTCAGGTATATAAATCAAAAATCGATACATGGTTGGTCGTTGTTCTGGCCGCAGCGATTATTTTATGCACCGTTCCGTTTTTATTGTCGCTCATATCGGGAAATAGTGACGAGCTGTTGCCCACCTTGCCCGCGTTTGTTATCGGCGCAGGCATTCCGCTTTGGCTTATGACAACTACCTGTTATACATTGACTGATTCGGCTCTGCTGGTGAAAAGCGGGCCATTCAAGTGGCAGATACCCATTCAAGAAATTAATGGCATTACGCCCACTCGCAACCCATTTTCTAGCCCGGCACTGTCGCTAGATCGGCTTCGAATTGATTATGGCCGAGGTCAATCCATCATGATTTCACCCAAGCAAAAAAGTGAATTTCTACAGCATTTGGCAGCGCGCCGTGCACAAATAGGTTAATGCGGCGGTTCAGCAGGAGTTGCAGTGCCTTGAAATATGCTGCTATTTTCATCCAAAGCGCTGTGGGAAACCTATTTTCAAATGTGCATCATCAATTTTGCATAAACATATTTACAAAAAAGGTATTCCCATGAAAGCGCATGTACCGGCATCAGCAGATAAGGCAAATCAATCCAATATTGGCGAGCCTCAGTTGACGTCATTATTGGATTCCTCTTTTGAGGATGCACGTTCGGACGCAGTGGTTCAACAGAAATTGCAGTCAGTTTTAAATGCAAGTCCTCGTATAAAACAAATGCAAGCAGCAAAAGCTGTAATGGACAATAGTGCACGGGTGAACGCACACCAACAGGCCGCAGCTATGATGGCGTCCAAGCCTACGCAGCGTGTAGGCCTCACAGAGCAACAACCTGATACGAAAAATCCTCCACAACTTAATGCTGATCAGGCCTCCGTGCCTAACCGCACTGGCTTGCCAGATAATTTAAAAAGCGGAATCGAAAACCTCTCAGGCATGAGCATGGATCACGTTAAGGTGCATTACAACTCATCGCAACCAGCTCAATTAAATGCCCATGCTTTTGCACAGGGTAGTGATATCCATGTGGCCCCAGGTCAGGAACAACATTTGCCGCATGAGGCATGGCATGTCGTCCAGCAGGCGCAGGGTAGGGTAAAACCTACTATGCAAATGAAAGAGGGTGTGCAGGTTAATGATGATGAGGGTTTGGAGCATGAGGCAGACGTTATGGGGGCTAAGGCACTCTCAACACACGCACGAACCTTGCAGGCAAAATCTATCGACACCGCGTCGCATGCGAATAGTGTTGTGCAACATTATTTCACCGCGAAAGGCGATAAGGCGAAAAAACTTCGCCAATGGGTGAGTGCAACTAAAAAACAATTGGAAGCCGAAGGGGAAGATTTACTGCTGAAGTTTTTTACTGACCAGGCGAAATCTGATGTTGAGGTTGAATGGGATAACGTTCGCGAAACCTACGCTGAAACCAAATTAAAATTGAGGCTAAAGCTGGATGATGAAACAGATACGCCACTTACGCTGATGGATGAACAATACCCAACCGAAAAATTAGCAGGCGCTAAATCGGCAACCGGGTATAACAGATTGGCGGCCTGGGATATAGCAGATAGAGGGGCACTGGATCCGGCTACCCATACAGAATTGGCACACGTATCAAAAAAAGGCGATTGGATGACGAAACGTATAGATACAACCTACGGCTCCAGCAAAGGTGAGCTTGGGCAGGGGTTTTATACGGTCACAGGTCATGAGGACGGTGCGGCCGAAGGTATTCGAAATGAGTTCGGAGAGAAAGGTAAAGAACCTCGTGACGTCTTGAAATTTCGTATTGCCAATGTGGAGCTGATCGAAATGGTTAACGGAGACGAGCAGCTGGGCGCTTTTTTAATTTATATATTGCAGCATTCTTCAGGGTATCCCAGAGGGGTAGATGAAGATGCTTCAATCAGCGCGATAAATAAAATGGGGAAGGTGCTGATTTTTCCTGATTATAAGACCGAGGTGGATATAGATGAGGAAGGAACGAAGTATAGTTATGAAACTTTCAGGGAAGCTAATGGTGCACCTGGAACCCATGCTTTAATTATTGGGCCACAAGCGCGTGAAAGCTTGAAAGGTATTCGGCAAATTTGTGCCCGTGGTTATCTGGGAGACAAAATCATTAATGAAGCCCCTCGCTCTGAAAAACGGTTAGGGCCAAGGCCGGGTTAGATTTCTGGCAGTTATGAGCGGGAGTGTACCTGTTCAAATGCTGCCGTCAACGCCGTTAAAATTGCTCCAGAGCCTGATGGAGGTGCACAACAATCCTGTCAACAAAATGCGCGATACTAATAGTCGCTTTCTTCGGTAATTTTATTCTGCACTGAACTTCATCAAACACCGCCGCCAACTTTATTCGACACAGCTTACTAATGACCGTAAGCACTCCGCTATCGGATGAATAAATTTCAAGATGAAATTGTTGGAAAAAGATGCATTGGGATTGGTCGAGTTTGATGGCGTAGGAAATGATGCAGTGCGAGTGAGCTAATACTGTTACCGGACGATCGATGTGCCGAGTCTTGTAAGATATATCTCACACGAAATATGTCCTTCGCCCACTGGTCGCTCGACCCAACAATTACTTAAACTAGCTAGCCATTAGAGGTTGAACTTGCTTGTATGTTTGTACAAACGTCATCGAAAGATAATTCTCTGGGAGGAGATATGGGATTCTTAGTGGTAGTGATAATGTTATTGGTGCTCTGGCAGCTAGCTTCTGCTGCTTCTGACAAGTAAAGCGTTATTCCCTCTCATATCAACTAAAGGCGGCCAAAAAAGCCGCCTTTAATTTTTCTACATCCGCATCTGTTGTTTAAGATGCAAATCAATCCTGTCAATCACATGCGCAATAGAATTAATCGCCTTCGGCGGTAGTTTTATCTTGTCCCTAACTTCATCAAACACTACCTCCAACAAACACGCCTGGCACCACAACTGGTAAACCGCATCGGCATCTGTTTTATTCGGCACAGGCTTTTTCATCACCGTAAGCACTTTGCCTTCGGGCGAATGAATTTCAAGACGTGATTGTTGAAAAAACGCGTATTGGGATTGATCGAGTTTGATGGAACAGGAATTGGGGAAAGCGGGGGAAGAGGTTGCATTATCCATAATAAAAATCTCAGGGTTAGATTTGCCAAATGCCTCATGAGGTTGCAATTCATGGAGGCGGACTGAGCGAGGTTGCAACCACCGGCTCTAACCACACCGGCCCGCCCGAAGGCGGCCTCACCCAGCCGCCATAACAACAGGCAAAGCTGTGCGAGGACACTAAGACTCACGTCTCGTGCCGGTTAGAAGCGCGGGGGTTGCAATCCCGGCTGCGGGTTTTACCGCAGCGGGGGCAGGTTAGGGGATGAGGGTGGGGTTGTCAACGCAAGCCAGAATACGACTTAAGCATTGATGGTAAAGGGCATATGTCGAATAAATAATAGATTGATGGGTTAATTGTAATCCCCCAAAAGGAGGTTGGCTAAATGGTGTCATTAGGGTACAAAGGGCGACTCAACTTAGGCTAAATTCATTAATACATCCGGTAAAAATTCAATCTAATGTGGCTGGTAAAATCTAATGTGGCTGGTAAGTAGTTGCTCAGGGGAATTTAATCACTGTATTATTATACAGTGCCTTCGTAATCTCCCCTGCCAAGTTTATTCAAATTAAAGTGATATAGATGAAACGTAAATATAAGTTGATAGATCTGTTTTGCGGTGCTGGTGGAATGACGCTTGGGTTTGTTGATAAGCGCTATTGTGGGCATTTTCAAAGCATATTTGCGATCGATAACGATTTGGCTGCTACCCAGACTTATAATAGTAATTTTGGGCGCAATGAACATTGTGTTCAGGCAAATATTGAGGATTGGCTCGACAACGGTGAAGTTCCGTCTGCAGACGTAGTTATTGGTGGGCCACCATGTCAAGGTTTTAGCTTGTTGAATAAGAATCGGAGTGGCGATGCTAGAAGAGCATTGTGGGAGCCATATCTTGAGATAGTTAAGCTCTCTGGCGCCTCTGTATTTATCATGGAAAATGTGCCGGGATTATTAAAGAGTCCAGAGTTTCTTGATATTTGTGCAAAAGCTTATGAGTTAGGTTACGAAATTTTGGCCTCTGCAATATTGAATACGGCAGATTATGGGGTTCCGCAGACTAGAAAGAGAACGATTGCAATTGGAATTAAACGATCAGACTTCGCTTTAACTGCTCTGCCATCATTTCCTCCCGATCCTACATATTGTGCTCCGGGTAAGGCCTCGAATCTACCGGCATGGAAGACTGTGAAGGAGTTTATTGGCGATTTACCCAGTAAGCCTCAAGGTACAGATATTCGTGTTAGTGAAGGGGCTCCTCTAAATTTACACTTTGGGCGCAAACCAACCCCTATGAGTTTGGAACGATATAAGGCCGTTCCAATTGGTGGAAATCGTTTTGATTTGCAACGAAACAGGCCTGATATTACTCCCCAGTGTTGGATCAATAAAACATCAGGTGGGACGGATCTGTTTGGGCGTTTGTGGTGGAATCGTCCGTCTGTGACTATACGAACTGAGTTTTTTAAGCCTGAAAAAGGTCGGTATTTACACCCGAAGGCTAACCGGCCAATTACTCATAGAGAAGCGGCAAGATTGATGTCATTCCCTGATGATTTTTCATTTGTCGGTAGCAAAATAGAAATAGCTCGCCAAATTGGTAATGCTGTCCCTCCTATATTTGCTGGCGTCATAGCTAACTATGTCCATTCTCTTTTAGAGTGTCGAGTTAGTTCAAAAAAAATAAAGGTGGCATAAATTGGCAAGACGATCTAGGCGGAAAAACCCTGAAGCCCTACGCTCAGAGCTGGTAAAGTTATTAAATGATTTTGAAAGTAAATTGAGAGAGGAAAATTTACGTGATCAGGTAAAGGCTCTTGTGCCTGCTAATCATGTGCTTAGGGATCTTGGTAGTTCTTTGGTAGATGAAGAGGGAGTTAATTCTGCGCGGGATAGAATTCTAGCTTATTTCAAAAAATATCCACTGGTTCTTCTTCATGGCGATGAATTGATGGTTGTTGCTGGCATAAGTGAATATGCTCGTAGGATTCGTGAGCTTAGAGTTGAATTTGGGTGGGCAATTCTGAGTGGTTCCACTCTTAGAGATGTGGATGTTGATTTAACATCTGAACAAGTTGAAGAGGCAAAGACTGATACCTACTATCTTGCCTCTATAGAGCAAGATAGGGATTCTGCTCTACGTTGGAATATAGCGAACACTATCCGAAAAGATGCGAGTTCTGTTAAGGATAAAATATTACGTTATCTCCGTGAGAATGTTGGCAAAAAGGTTACTGGTGAAGAGCTAATTTATCTTGCGAATGGAAAGTCTGAATGGGCTAGGCGTATTCGTGAGTTGAGGACTGAAGAGGGATGGCCCGTTATGACTCGGGCCTCTGGTAGGCCTGATTTGGATGTTGGTGTTTATATGTTAGAGGAGGATAGGCAGGCCGAAGTTCATGATCGAAGAATTCCTGACCCGGTGAGAATTGAAGTGCTTGAGCGGGATTCTTTTTCTTGCAAATTTTGCGGATGGAATATCGCAAATCGAAATCATGCTGATCGAATTAGAAATTTATTGGAATTACATCATATTGATCATCATGCTGATGGCGGTAAAAATATAGTAAGCAATCTGATCACTTTATGTAATGTCTGCCATGATGATGTTCATCGTGGAAAATGCACACCACAGCAGCTTTTTGCACTAATAAAATCTTAAGAGAGTTGTTTGAGCAGCAATCTCAAGCGCATTTTATAGTTGTAGCAAACGTTTACAATATGTAAAAATTTGTATGGCAAGGGATTGTGCTTGAACGGTTCTCTTCTCCTACAAATTTGGTGTTTATATCTGGGTAAAATTCCATTCAAAGAAGAGTTGAAATTACTGTGGGGTTTATTCAATCATTTGTATATTTCAGTACGCGCTTTAATTTGTATGCTTTGCATTGCCACCCAATCTACGGTGAAATATATAAATAGGCCCAAAACAAAAAGCCCCGTCACTTGCGTAACGGGGCTTTTTTCATGTTTGGTGCCCAGAAGAGGACTTGAACCTCCACGACTTGCGTCACCAACACCTGAAGCTGGCGTGTCTACCAATTTCACCATCTGGGCGTACTCAGCCTTGGCTGAGGTCGCGCACTATAAATATCGGCCTTATGGCTGTCAACAGGGTTTTCGGTTTTATTTGTAGGTTTGTCATGATTGCTGCCCTATAATCCTTTCATGACCTTCAGGAACGTTCAAAAACCGCCAAAATTGACCACAGGATGCCCAATTGACTAAACGTAAAACCCCGCCCCGCGATGCTTTCGCCGCGCGCGAAGCCGAAAAATACGAAAACCCCATTCCCAGCCGCGAGTATATCCTCGACCTTCTCGATAGCGCCGATCAGCCCGTTACCCATGAACAAATGTGCGTCATGCTCAAGCTCACTGGTGAAGACCAGATTGAAGCCTTGCGCCGCCGTTTGATTGCCATGGCGCGCGATGGCCAGTTGATCAGCAACCGCCGCGATGCCTATGTGCGCCTTGATAAGATCGATGTGGTGCGCGGCCGTGTGCAGGGGCATCGCGATGGTTACGGGTTTGTGATTCGCGCCGATGGTGGCGAAGACATCTACCTGCATAACCGCCAGATGCGCAAAGTGTTTGATGGCGATGAGGTGATTGTCCGGCTTTCGGGTGAGCAGTATCGAGGTAAGGAGGAGGGCGCGATTGTTGATGTGCTGATCCGTAATACCACGCAATTGGCCGGGCGCTTTTTCAATGAAGAGGGTGTGCAGTTTGTGCGCCCGGAAAATCCGCGTATTACCCATGACATCATGATTCCCTTTGGCGCCTACGGTGGTGCCAAACACGGGCAAATTGTGGTTGCGGAAATTACCCAGCAGCCGGATAAAAACCGCTTGCCAACTGGCCGTGTGATTCAAGTGTTGGGCGACCATATGGCGCCGGGCATGGAAATCGAATTGGCGATCCAGGCCCATGGTATTCCAAGCGAATGGCCGAGTGCTGCGCTTGCCGAAGCGGCGCTGTTATCTCATGAGGTTTTGGAGAAAGATAAGTTACATCGCGTTGATGTGCGTCATTTACCTTTTGTCACTATTGATGGCGAAGACGCGCGCGATTTTGATGATGCGGTCTTGTGTGAGCGTCGCAAAGGCGGCTGGCGTTTGTATGTGGCGATTGCGGATGTATCCCATTATGTTCCGGTAGAAAGTGCGCTGGATATAGAAGCGCGCGCGCGCGGCAACTCGGTGTATTTCCCCGATTATGTTGTGCCCATGTTGCCCGAGGCAATTTCAAACGGTTTGTGTTCATTGAACCCCCATGTTGATCGTTTGTGCATGGTGTGTGAAATGACAATCAGCGATTCAGGTCGCATCACCGGCTATCAGTTTTATGAAGGCGTGATGCATTCCCATGCGCGCCTGACCTACACCAAAGTGGGAGAGATCCTCACTGGTGAGGGCGATACACGCGTTGCTTTGCATGAAGAATACAAAGCGGTTGTTCCGCAGCTCGAACTCTTGCATAAACTTTATCAATGCCTGCGTATTGCGCGCGATGAACGCGGTGCAATTGATTTTGATACCGTTGAAACACGCATCCAATTTAATGAAGAGCGCAAAATCGAACGTATTGTTCCGATCAAACGTAACGACGCGCATAAATTAATTGAAGAGTGCATGCTGTGCGCGAATGTGTGTGCCGCGCAATTTATTGAAAAACATAATTTGATTGGTTTGTTCCGCGTGCATGAAGGCCCGACGGAAACCAAGCTCGCCAATTTGCGCGCGTACTTATCCGAATTAGGTTTGGGCTTGGCCGGTGGCGATAAGCCTACACCGGGCGATTACCAACAATTGCTGCAAATGATTCAGGATCGCAGCGATGGCCATTTAATCCAGACAGTGATGTTGCGCAGTTTGCGCCAGGCGATGTATCAGGTGGAAAACCACGGCCACTTCGGTTTGGGTTATGAGGCTTATACCCACTTCACTTCGCCGATTCGTCGCTATCCGGATTTGTTGGTACATCGCGCAATTCGCTCGGTAGTGCGCGGCACTGAACCGACTACCCATGTGCGCCGTGTTGACACAGCCAAAGCAATTCCCAAGAAATTTATTTACCCCTATACCGCGAGCGATATGGTGGTATTTGGTGAGCAGTGTTCACGCACCGAACGCCGCGCCGATGAAGCGACCCGCGATGTGGTCAGCTGGCTGAAATGTGAATACCTGCGCGATCAAGTGGGCGCTGTTTATGCGGGTCACGTGAGTGCGGTTACCAGTTTCGGTCTGTTTGTTGAATTGAATGATTTGTATGTAGAAGGTTTAATCCATATCACTTCACTGCCGCACGATTATTATCGATTCGAACCTGCGCAACACCGGTTAGTGGGTGAACGTACGCGCAAAGTATTTGGTCTTGGTGATGAATTGGTTGTACGTGTTGTGCGTGTGGATCTGGATAACCGCAAAATTGATTTTGAACTCGAATCAGCGGATGCAGTTCGTCGTCCTAAATCGGCCGTTAAACCCAAGGTTGCCAAACGCGGTGCATCTCAATCACCCGATAAGAAAAAGACAGAAGGTAAAAAAGCTGGCGGCGGAAAACATTTTGCAGCTCCCGTTGTAACCACGTCTGGTGGTGTAACTGGAGACAGTAAAAAATCGTCATCAGGTATTGTTGTTAAAAAAGCCTCGAGTGAAAAACCGGCAACTAAACAATCGTCCGCAAAAACGACAGATGCTAAATCCGCTGCAAAAGTAAAAACGGACAAAACTACAAAGCCAGCAGTTAAAACTAATGCCGGTGGCAAAAAGACCAGCGCAGCGCAACCGGCAGCAAAAGCACCGGTAGTAAAAGCGCCAGTCGTAAAAACCGTTGTTGCTAAAAAGATTGTGGTGAAAAAAGTGGCGGATGCTACTGCAGCACCCGCGAAAAAAGAGCCGGCGCCAGCGAAGAAAGTGATAGCGACCAAAGCGCCTGCTGCGAAAAAAGTATCAGCACAGAAACCTGCAAGTGCAAAATCCAAAGGTGAGGTTGATCATGGCCGTAAAAATGCGAAAACTGCAAGCAAGGCAGCGCCAACAACAGTTCAATCGCCTGCGCCAAAGGCAACAAAAGGCAAGGCTGTCACTGGGGCTGCGAAGACAACTGCTAAAAAACCGGTGGCTAAGACTAAGGCAAAGGATTGATCGCTGGTTACAAAGTGAAAACTTTGTACTCGACGAAAGACTGAACCGTGAAATTTATGTTGTGAAAGATCGCATCTTGCGCGAGCGTGAAACGCGGCTCTCTGAGCGTTAAGCTTGCGCAAGTGTTAATACTAAAAGTTAGGTATGTGTTTTGAAACGTGAACATATTTTTGGCCTGCACTCGGTGCAGGCATTATTAAAAAGTGCACCGCAACGTGTGATTGAAATTTACATGGTGCAGGGTCGCAATGACCAACGCTTGCAAAAAATTGTCAACGCGGCGCAAAGCAATGGCATTCACTGCCAGGTAGTCAACCGTAATAAACTCGACGAGTTGGTGGGCGATGAAAACCATCAGGGTGTAGTGGCGATTTGCACGCCCGGTGAAACCTACGACGAAGCTTATCTCTTCAAGCTGATTGAAAACCTTAACGAGCCGGCCTTTTTATTGATCCTCGATGGCGTCACCGATCCGCACAACCTCGGCGCATGCATGCGTTCTGCCGAAGCGGCGGGTGTGCATGCAGTGATCGCACCCAAGGATAAATCAGTCGGCATTACGCCCATAGTACGCAAAGTTGCCTGCGGCGCTGCCGAAGTGCTGCCCTTTATTCCTGTGACTAATTTGGCGCGCACGCTGAAGAATTTACAGGAAAAAGGTATTTGGTTATTCGGTGCGGCGGGTGAAGCGGAGCAGTCGGTATACGAATGCAATCTCACTGGGCCGATTGGAATTTTGATGGGCGCTGAAGGCGATGGCCTGCGGCGTCTGACGCAGGATACGTGCGATCATTTGATGAATATTCCGATGGCGGGCACCGTGAGTAGTTTGAATGTATCAGTCGCAACGGGTGTCTGTCTGTTTGAGGCGGTGCGTCAGCGCCGTGTTCCGACTAACTAAACCAGCCACTCAATAAGCCGTTATTTCCCAATCATCTATCCCCCATTCTTTTTCGCGGTTACGCAAAATTTTTATTCTAATGAAATAAAAACTTTGCGTAATTGTCATCTTTTGGTCATATCCCTGATTGCCATCGCCTGAAACGGGTGATATATATGGCAACGTTGTCATGCGGAAAAATAAATGAAAGCCGCGCCAGAAATTATTCGTCAGGATTCACGGCCTGAGAGAAATTTCAGAGGGAGCTCACCAACCGTTTAAACAGGATGGGTGTGTGTCCAAAAGTACGGACGGGCGTTGCGCCTTGCAGCGTCGAGTACTTGATCCCCGGAACCGCCAAAAAATCTCGTTGCATTGCATCAACAAAAAAGAAATTTTCGCAATTTCTTTACGGCATTCTTTTGTCTAAAAAAATACAAATACAGTGAGGGGTCTATGAAACGTTCAGTCATTGCACTTGCCGCCTTGGGCGCGAGTTTTTTATCAACCAGCGCGTTTGCAGTAAGTTGTGCTGGTTTTCCGGTGTGGAACAGCCCCGCTGCTTACGGTGGCGGCACCCAGGTACAAGAAGCAGGAAAGGGTTACAAAGCCAATTGGTGGTCGCAGGGCCACAGCCCGGCCAGCTACTCTGGCCAGTGGCAAGAGTGGACACTGCTGGGTGCTTGTGATGGCGCTGTGTCATCTTCCCCCAGAAGTTCTGTTGCGCCGTCTTCATCTGCGCCGAGTAGCGTTGCACCCAGTTCAAAATCCTCCAGTTCAATTGCTCCTTCCAGCTCATCAATTTCGGGTGGCAATTGTTCATCGCCACAATATGCTGCTGGTACCGCGTATGCGGCGGGTCAGTTAGTGCAGAACGCGGGGAGTGAGTATCGTTGTACCATTGCCGGTTGGTGCGGTTCAACTGCCGGTTGGGCGTATGCCCCGGGTACCGGCGCGCACTGGCAACAGGCGTGGGAGTTGGTGAAATCCTGCGGTGCCGCATCAAGCAGTGTGCTTAGCAGTGTTGCGCCCAGCTCAAAATCATCCTCTTCGGTTGCGCCTTCCTCAACCTCTTCCGCAAGTAGCACAAGCAGCCGTTCATCATCCAGCGTCAGCGGCAATAACCGCGTACCGGGCGATGCAGCAGCGCTGCCAAAACATGCGTTGGTAGGCTACTGGCATAACTTTGACAACGGCAGCGGTGTGATTCGTTTGGCCGATGTCGATGCATCCTGGGATGTGATTGTGATCGCCTTCGTGGATGATGCCGGTAATGGTTCGGTGGATTTCCGTCTGGATCCTGCCTTGAACAAAGCGCAATTTATTGCTGATGTTGCTGCAAAACGCGCGCAAGGTAAAAACATCGTGCTGTCATACGGCGGTGAAAAAGGCACTGTGACTTTGAACAACTCCACCAATCTCGCCAACTTCGTTAACAGCACCGCGGCGATTATCAATGAGTACGGTTTTGATGGTGTGGATATCGACCTGGAAAGTGGTGCGGGTGTGATGCACGGCGCGCCGGTTATCAGCAACATGGTGTCGGCGATCAAACAACTCAACGCCATGTATCCCGATCTGTATGTCTCCATGGCGCCTGAGCATCCCTATGTACAAGGTGGTTATGTAGCCTACACCGGGATCTGGGGCGCTTATTTGCCGATGATCGACCAATTGCGCAACGAGCTGGATTTGTTACACGTGCAGTTGTACAACAACGGCGGCTTGGCAACACCTTATGCGGCGCAAGCTTATCAAGCGGGCACAGTGGATATGATGGTGGCATCTGCGCGTATGCTGATTGAAGGCTTCCCATTGGCCAACGGTACTGCCGGTAACTTCAAGGGCTTGCGTCCTGATCAAGTCGCGCTTGGCTTACCGTCTGGCCCACGCGCTGCCGGTTCGGGCCAAGCGACTACCGCTGATATCAATAAAGCAGTGGATTGTTTGGTGAAACGCACCAATTGCGGTAGCAATACTCCACTGGCTGCCTATGCTGACTTCCGTGGTGTAATGACTTGGTCGATCAACTGGGATGTAAAAGATGGCCGTATCTTCTCAGTGCCTGTTGGTAATCATTTGAAAGCGTTGCCTTAGTAATTCCCTCGTGAGGGATAGCTCCCTCACAGTTCCAAACCAAAACGCCCGCTCTTAGCCGCGGGCGTTTTTTATTGGTGATAACCTCTGCTATTCTTGCCCATGTGAATTCACCTGACGGATTCATTGCATGCGCTTGGCAAGCGGCTCCTACCTCATAACTCCAATAATCGGATTTTTTTATGCCCACTTTTTTAAGAATGGTTAAGTTGCTATTGGTTGTGACCTTGGTTCACCTGGTATCCGCCTGCGCGCCCAAAGTAGGCAGCCCGGAGTGGTGTAAATCCATCGAAGAAAAACCCAAAGGCGAGCTCACCATGAACGAGGCTAAGGATTACGCCAAGCACTGCGTGTTCAAATAGGCCTGCAGAGGCCGTTGCATCCTATAATTAGAATCCACAGCCAGAGAGAACTTGCCCTGCCACGAGGGTAATTGGCCGTGCTTACACGAGAAAGGTCTAATGAAAACCAACTTTCTAAATATCCACGACCTGGTCTTGGTCCTCACGGCAGTGGAGTGCTGTGTGTTGGCGGTTTTACTGAATTTGTTGCCTGCCAAACACGTTCAGCCGCGCCGTATTTTGTCCGGATTTTTTTTGCTGATTGCGCTGGTATTAACGACCACCCTGATTGTCTGGAATGGCGATTTAAAAACCACGCCGATTAACCATTCCCCATTTATCATCACGATCTTATCGGCCTGTTTATTATTGCAGGGGCCGGTGTTGTATTTTTATTTGCGTTCTCTGTCGCAGCAAGTTGAGCTGTTGCGCTGGCGAAATATAATTCACCTTTTCCCCGCATGCGTTGCCGTGATGTTGTTGGTGGTATTTGATATCGATAGTTTGGAATGGCAGCCCGCGACAGAATTAGCAGGTGCGGAAAATGCGGCGGTCGCATTTGTGTGGGCACTGGTGAAGCTTTCTCCGCTGGGGTACATCATTGCCTGCGTGATTGCTGAATATAAATTGCGCGACAATTTAAAACATCTGTATGCCGATATTTCGATGTCGGAATTAAAACTCGCCGATGTGGTGCTCGCGGGTTTTTGTCTGCATTGGCTTTGGTCGCTACTCGCCTATTTGTTGGAGGGGTGGGTAAGTGCATCGGTGAGCGATACGCTGGGTATTATCGATAACTATCTCACGGTCATGTTGGTGAATGGTTTGTTTGTATTTGGTTTGATCAACACCCGCCAATTACTCAGCGTACATGTAGTGCCAACCGCTAAACCGGTGCAGCCAACCAAAATGGATCACAAGGTTGCGATCATCGAAAAAGCCATTCACGAAGATAAATTATTTTTGGAAAGCAACATCAACCTTGAGCGCTTTGCTGAACAGATAGGATTAAAGCCGCGCGATATTTCCGCGATTCTAAAAATGCATTACCAATCGAATTTTTTTGAATTTATTAATCGCTATCGTGTAGAAGAAGCCAAACGTTTGTTGGTTTTGCCGGAATTAAAAGACGAAACGATTCTGGAAATTATTTACAAATCCGGCTTCAACAGCCCCTCGGCGTTCCACCGCTTTTTTAAACGTATGGTCGGAGTAACACCAACGGAATACCGGCAGCGTGGTGATATAGTTAATTAATCCGATTTACCTTGAATGACACAAACAAAAGCCCGATAGATAGTTTATCTAACGGGCTTTTTAATGGGTAAGTTTGATGCTCGACGGCTAAGGCAGCGCAACCGCCTTAAACCGGGCAACAACCAGCCCGCTAGCATCGCGCAATTCCAATTGGTCGCCATGCACTGTGTAGCCTGCCACTTTCGTCAATGCCTCATTAAAAGCTTGGGTTTGTTCTGCCCCCTCTGCACAAGCCATTTTAGTTCCTGCCATTTCCCCTAGCGTAAGCTTGTCTCCCTCTAACAGGTAGCTGCCCATTAAACGGTTACAACCATCTGAGCCGGATACGCGGTTTTCAGCATTGAAGGTAATGTGTGGTTCGCGCTGATTATCTACCACAGTGACTTCAGTGTCGTTGATCAGGATAAGTTTCCAATAAGTGTTGAGCAGCTCGCCATTGGGCGGGCTAGGTGTTTCTGCTGGCGTTACAGCCATTTCCGATGAGGCAGCTGCAGCTGAAGCGGATGATGTGGGCAAAGAGGAGCTTTGTATTGTACTGTTTGGGGCATCGTCTTGTTTTGGGCCACAGGCAGTGTTAAGTAATACCACTGTCGATAATATGCCTAAGAATGTCTTGTTCATCGTGAAATTCCTTTGTTAATAGATAGTAAAAAATATCGCTGTCTTTTTAATTAATAAAATAAACGATTACTAACAACCAGATAGTCGAATATCTCTATGTCTGAGTATAAGTCTGAGTATAAGTCTGATGTATCGGCTTGCTCGGTGCGCTACAGCACTTTCTGCCAATAACCCACATCGATCCAGCGTTCAAATTTGCGTCCCACTTCGGTAAAGTGCGCAATCTGCTTAAAACCAAAACGCTCATGCAATTTTGCGCTTGGCTCGTTGGGAATAGCTAAACAACCCAGTAATACATGGCAATCTTTTGCTTTAAGCTGCGCAATTAATTCTTCATACAGTGCACTGCCATAGCCTTTTTGTGTCGCATCATGCTTTAAATACACAGTAACTTCAGCGGTGTGTTTATAAGCACTGCGCTCTTTCCATTTACTTGCATAGGCATAACCCACTATTTCACCTGCATCCTCACACACTAGCCAGGGATAAAGTTGTGTGTAGGCCGCGATACGCTCGCGCATTTGTGCAACCGCTATCGGAATTTCTTCAAAGGTAATCACGGTATGTTCAATATAGTGATTGTATATGGCACAGATGGCGGCGGTGTCGTTGGAGTTGTGTGGGCGGATTAGCATGTTTTTTCCTTTAATAAGCAAGAGGAAAGTCGAGAGTACTTACTGTATCGACCTCATTTAATACCGCGCATCACGTTTTATTGCCGGTGCTGATTTGTTACCGGAATTTGTGATAGAGTCAGCGCGCGCTAGTGTGCGGACATTATTAGGCAATAATTTGGATATTTTCCAGAAAAACAGGATTGATTTATGAAAAAGACATTGTTGTCGCTTGGGGTTTTAGGGGTGTTTATTTCCAGTGTGGTTGCCGCTCAAGAAAAACCATTGAATTTTTATGCTGGTGTAGGTTACGGAACTGTTGCTGTTCCAGAAGATGATGAAATCAGTTTTTCTGATGCAGATAATGGCTTTATCCAGCTTGGATACAAGCTCTCGGAAAATTTCTTTATTGAGGGTCAATACTCGAAATCAGTCAATAATGCCAAGGCAACCTATATCGAGGAGGGCATTGATGTCACTGATGAGTGGTGGGAATCAATTCTGGAAATGAATCCAGGTACAACGCTCAACGAAATTCAAGGTGTATTTCCATACGCTGTGATTGACCTTGCGGTAAATATTGATGCAAGTATTGAAACCTCGGCAATTTATGGTGTGTATCGCTCAAGCGGTGATCTCTATTTTAAAGTGAAAGCGGGTTATCTCTCTGAAAAAACTACCTTGACAATTAAACCATCAGCATTCGATTTTTATGCGGAAGTGTTAGGTAATGCTCCGATCGTTTTTACAGCGGCTGAAGGCGATGAAGAATTCGATGATTTTGGTCAATTGCCCGTCGAAAAAGTTTCTGACAAAGACTCAGATTTTTCTGGCGGCGTTGGTGTTGGCTATAAGTTAACTAATCGGTTTTTTTCTGAGTTGGAATACACCATGCTGAATGATGACTTGGATATGTATTCTTTGAGTATTAATTTCGCTTTTTAAGCGTTATTTTTTCCTTCAAAAAGCCAGGCTTATTGCCTGGCTTTTTTATTTGTGTTCTGAACAATCTCAGCATCGCCGTTTCTGCATCGTGATTATTTCGTGGCCCAAGCTTTGGATTATCCAATCCCTGTTGGTGATCTTCATATTTTGACCTGTCAAACCTCATGATATTTGGCGCGATTTTTAGAGTGGCGCCATAATCGCGCCAAAAAATAGCTGGTTATATACTAATTGCGCCACATCTCACCAAATATCTTATCTTAATGGTGCAATAAAGAGTCGTGGCGTTTAACCGAGCAGGCTTAACATGTGTAATCTCCCAATCGTAAAAGCCACTATCAGTAACAGTAAAGATACGTCTGTAGCAATTAACCAATCTAATCACAAATAATCATGCCTGGCTTGACCGCTTTTGGGTAAAGTAGCGTATACACTATTAGCTAACTACAGCAACTGGTAACGGAGATTAATGATGAAAAAATATGCATTTGCATTAGCAGGTTTATTGATGGCAGGAGCGCAATTTGCGCAGGCGGATGAGTGTAGTTTCACACTTAAAAGTAATGACGCCATGCAGTTTGACCAAAAAGCCATTGTGGTCGCCAAAACCTGTAAGGAATTTACCCTGAATCTGGCGCATACCGGAACGCTGCCAAAAACGGTGATGGGGCATAACTGGGTACTGAGTAAGGCGGATGATGCCAAAGCGGTTGCTAGCGAAGGTATTGCAGCAGGCGTCGATAACCAATACGTCAAACCGGGCGATGCGCGCGTAATCGCGTTCACCAAGCTGATCGGCGGCGGCGAAACGGCGTCAGTGACCTTTCCGGTGAGCAAACTGGCGGCTGGTACTGCATACACTTTCTTCTGCTCATTCCCCGGCCATATCGCCATCATGCAAGGCAGTTTGACCCTCGCTCCTTAACTGCTCATCAGTAGCCTGTATTTATTACGGGCTACTGAATCCAATTTGCCTTAAATCGCGTCCAAGATAACAATAGCTTACTCACTTGGGGGATTTGGTATGTTGACGTTTATCTGCTGGTTATTGTTGTGGGTTATCTGTTGGCCGTTGGCGCTGCTTGCTCTGGTGCTCTGGCCAATTGTCTGGCTGATCTCCATTCCCTTCCGAATTCTCGGCATCGCGTTTGATGCAGTGTTTGAATTTCTGCGCGCGATCTTGTTTTTGCCTTCGCGGATTCTTGGGCATCGTCCTTGATGCCTAAGCGCTACAGGCTCCTATGCGCAACGGTATGCGCATTAGCTTCCCAATTCTGCCCATCAAAATTCACAATCTTTACGGATTTTGGTTGCGTAGTTAAACAGCGCATATTCACATCCACCCCATCGGGGTTAGAGCGGGGAATGTAAAAGGGTTTGATACCGCAGGTTTTGCAAAAGGTGTGTTTTGCCACGCCAGTGTTGAAAGTGTAAGTGGTGATGTTGTCTTCACCGCTGATAAGCCGGAAATTGCGCTGTGGCACAATTAAATGCAAAAAGCCCGTCATATTGCAGATTGAACAATTGCAATTTTCAACCTCCACTTCGTCGGGTGCTTCCACTTCAAATTGTATTGCGCCGCAATGGCAAGTGCCTTGGTAAATCATTTCAATCTCTCTTGTTTCTCGTTCCCAAGCTTTGGTTGGTAATACCTGTTTTTCAAATTGCCATATGGTGATTCTAACTGGCTAGGTGTGCTCACGCACAGAGGCTTGTTGTAAGGCCGTGTAAGTTAGGTGTTTTAACTAAACGGTGAGTCACAACATGAGCAGTCAACAAGCGGTAAAGCAAGAAGTCGGTGTTTGGATCGATCACAAAGAAGCATTTGTGTTGTTCAACGGTGATGATAGAGCCGATGCGCAATCATCTAATGATAAGCATATTCGTTATTCCGAACATGCTACAGAAGGCGCAAGTCCATCAGAAGATCAGCGCGAAAGGCGCCACGCTAATCGCCTTAATCAATATTACGATGAGGTCATACCGCATTTGAAAGACGCTACGTCTATTTTAATATTTGGCCCCGGTGAAGCAAAAGGCGAATTTAAAAAACGTCTTGAACTCAAGGGCTTTGCTAACCGTATTGTTGGATGTGAGACGGTCGATAACTTGACCGCCACTCAAATGGTTGCAAAGGTTAAAACCTATTTTGCGTAAATAGTGCTTTCTGCTTCACCCGGCGCTTCAATTTCAAATTTTGTAGCGTCGCAAATCTACCATGATAAATCTTTACATCTATTTTTCTCGTTCCCAAACGCTGCTTGGTAATGCATATTTTTCACGTCGGAATATCTCCGCAAAATGATCATGTTGGGGACGTTCATCACCATCAGCCTACAATAAAATGTTTATCAATATATAACCAAGTAAAAACAAAAGTCCCAGGGCTAAAAAATAAGTTATGCATTTTGTAAAAGCACTTTCTACTATCTTGCCAAATTGGTGTTTTGCTTCTGTCCGAATTTTTTCCATTTGTTCAAATGTAAGCCTGCTGGTTGGTTCGTGTTTTGGATTGGCAATCACAGCGATAGCATCATCGTACTGGTGATTAAGATGAATCCAAATTCCCATTTTGATTTTTTGGGCAACATATGTTTTGCCTGGAATATTTGCATAGTCGTCGGTTGTGGAAACCAGAATTCCTTTGTTGGTTAGCCTCTGGGCCATGTCTGACAAGCTGCTATTGAAATTTCTACTATCAATAAACTTCATGTTGTTTGAATCCTGGTCTTTATCCAAATTCTATTTGGTTGTGCCTATGCTTTTATGGATATTGCTGCGGGATAGTTACCTTGGCATCTGCGCTCCCTATCGCGCAGGTACTTCTATACCATGTGCCTTCAGCACTTTCCGCACCTGATCCAGCGGAATAGCCTCAACTGTTTGACCATTGCCGCTCTCTGTGGTCGCCATAAACAAGGCGTTGTAGACCGACTCTTCCACTGCATCCACGCTGGCCTGGAACACAGCGCTCATTTGCTCATTCGCCAATTCGGTAGTCTGCAGCCGCGCCGCATCAAACTGGCGTCGCACCGATTCGGCAGTCGAAAATGCCAATATGTAATCGCCGCTACCGTTGGATGCGGAACTGCCGGTACGCCCTAATCCCATCATGCCACGTGAGGCCAAGCGCTGCAGATTGCGATCCGATAAGGGCGCATCGGTGGCAATAACAATGATGATTGAACCATCGCCGCGGTCATCGGCTAATCCACGGGTATTTTCCCGCGCAGCGACTGCGTTTTGGAACGCATAACGATGCAGCTCACGCCCCACGGGCGCACCTGCCACCTGCAGTACTCCACCGAAGTTGGCCTGTACCAGCACACCCACCGTAAATCCACCCAAACTCTCGGGCAGTTTGCGCGATGACGTACCTATACCTGCCTTCCAGCCGAAGGCCGTAGTGCCGGTGCCCGCACCAACGCTGCCTTCCTGCACTGGCCCACTCTTTGCGCTTTCCAATGCGGTGCGTACCGCAGCAGCGGTGATCGGGCGTGCGCGTATGTCATTGAGTCTGCCGTCATTAGTCTCGCCCACGACCACATTCAGCGAGCGCACCTGCTCCATATCCGGTTGCGCCAGCATCCACTCAACCATGGCATCGGCCGCCTTCCACACGCATAAGGTGCAGGTCAACAAGATCGGGCTTTCCAACTCGCCCAGCTCATTGATTTGGGTGGTGCCGATGAATTTGCCGAAGCCATTGCCCACATGCAGTGCAGCGGGCACCCGTGAGCGGTAGGCATTGCCGGGGTGTGGCAGGATCGCAGTAACACCGGTCCGGACTTTGTCGCCTTTTCGTAACGTCACCTGGCCGACACGTACACCGGCGACGTCGGTGATCGCGTTGTTAGTGCCAGGACTGAAGATACCCGGTGCAACACCTAGATCACGTGCTCGTACTCGCGGTTCCTCCTGCGCAGCAGCGTTCAGGACGAAGAGCCCCGTTAACATCACAATCAATCGAAGGAAAGGACGATGCAGCCTGATCGAATGTAAAAAACTGCTTTTATTGCGGATCGAGCCGTTGCAGTTTTTTACTTCAGATTTTATTGCGCTGCAATGACAGGTACTTTGATCGATCATTATTAATCCCTTCTGTTTTAATTTATTAACAACACATACCGCGAGTAATTACACACTCTACGATAAACACGAAGATGCGTAGATTATTCCAAGTAATTATCGGCTGTGAAAAAGTGAGGGGGAGCCTACCCCAAAAACAAAAACGCCGCCACCAATCGCTTGGTAGCGGCAAAGCTGGGACGCTATTACTGACGTGTGATTAGGCTTTTCTGGTTTTGCGGCCTAATAAAATTCCGGCTACACCGAGCAGTAATAGCGCGAGTGATGATGACTCGGGGACTGCGGTGGGTTCGTTGTAGGTGAAGTTGTCCATGATGAACATCTCACCACCATTAGCAGGATCAATTGGCACTCCGCCCCAGGCCCGCATGCTGAGGGAGTTGATGCCGAGGAAATTAAAGTCAAACCACTGCGCGGCGCTGGTGTTGACGATTACGGTTTGGGTAAACAATAAGGCGTTGTTTAAAAAACCGGTGACTTCAATGTTTAAACCATCATTCCAGCCTGCTGTTAAATAAGCGCCGTTAAAATCAAATTGATTGCCGGTGATGGTGCTGGTAGTAGCGAGAAAATTAAACGCTGCGTAATCGCCTGAGACAACACCGTTTTCAAAACCGGTATTGGGCAGCAGGTCTTTGTGGAAATAATTGACGTTCACCATGTGTGATGCACCCCAGTTAAATCCGTGATAACCATCGGGGATTGCATCGAGTTCGGTCGCGGGTAAATCGTCGAAGGTGATAACGGCAGCTTGGGCGCTGATTGCACTGCCGAGGCCGAGTGACAGTAGCATTGATAATAAAAGTGATTTGGTCTTGTGCATGATTGTTTCGTCCATTAGTTGATTTTTAATAAGGCTTTTTTGTTTTGTACTTTTCTTTCTGTTGTTATGTAAAAACGCCGCCCGCAAAAATACGGGCGGCTTAGTGGTATGACCGAATAATGAAACTGTTTTTTAATGAATTGTTTTTTAATTAAAATCCTGTCAGGCGCACCTCCCAAATTGAATAACCCCATTGGTTGCCAGCACTGCGCGCGGTGCCGTTAATGCGCACGTAGCGGTAGTTGCCACTTAGTGTGAGGGTGTCGGTACGAGTACCAAAAGCACCGCCGGTTCTGCTGGCGATATCGACCCAGTTAGCATTGTCATTGGAGCCCTGCACTGTGTAGTTCGCAGCATTTGCTGCTTCCCAATCGATCGTAATTTGGGTGAGCGTTTTTGCACTGCCCAAGTCAAAAGTAATCCAACTCGGATCAATCGCATGCGCCGATTCCCAGCGAGTGCCGCCATTTTTATCAATCGCATTGCTCGCCGCGGTTAACGCGGTGCTCGCATTCGCGCTCACCGGTGTTAAGAGGGCAGGGGTTGCGGTGCTTGATGCAGAACTGCTGCTCGCTGCTGCGTTTTGTGCAAAGACTTTCAATTCAAAGATTGAATAGCCCCAAGTGTTGCCGGTGCTGCGTGCAGTAGCGTAGACGCGCACATAGCGATAGGCGCCGCTGACTACATGGGTATCCGTGCGGTTGCCAAAAGCGGCGCCGGTGACGGTTTTTAAGGTCGTCCAGCTGGTGCCGTTGGTAGAACCTTGCACTTCATAGTTAGCGGCGTTGGCTGCTTCCCAATCGATAACCACTTGGGTCAGTGAACGATTGCTACCCAGATCCACCATCAACCAACTTGGGCTCACGCCGTGGTTGGATTCCCAGCGGGTGCCGGCCACACCATCGACCGCGTTAGCGGCAGGTTGGAAGCTGGTGCTGGCAGTAACCGGGCGACCCTGCGATACCAATACCGACGCTGGTGCGCTTGAACTGCTCACACTTGATGGCGTTGATGAGGGTGCACTGGAACTCGCTGCCGATGAGGCTGGCACTGAACCGGTGAACGACACTGCAATGGTGTGGCTCGCGGAGATCGCGTTGAACGTGTAGCTGTTCATCGCGCCCAGAGAAACACCGTCCACAATCACGTTGGCGACTTGTTGGCCCGCCGGTGGATTGAAGGTGTAAGTCGCCGAGTCAGTGTTGTTTTTGCTGTAACGGAGGGTGCCCGCTGGTGCGATGCTGCCCGCGTTATCCAGATTGATGGTGTAGATGCGGTGCGGTTTCAGATCAACTGCCATCAACTGCACGTCAGCGACTTCAACTACTTGGCCAGCCGGTGGACGGAACCAGAAGCGGAAGTTGCGCTCGTTCGCTGGTGGATAAGCACTGAAACCGGTGAAGCCTTCATAGGTGCCATCGTTATTGCTGTTGGTCCAGTTGATCATGGTGTTGTTGGCGGTGCCGTATTCCACTTTGAACTGGGCCAAACTGCGCGGCGCGGATTTATCGCCTGCAACCAACACTTCTTTCACTTCAAAATCCGGGTCGATATTCACGCTTACCCACAGATCCTGATTGTCTGCTATGCCGGGTTTACCGCTGGCTTTGTTGCCGGTTGAGCCGTCAACTGCACGCGCTGCTGCACCCCACCACTCAGTTTCCCAACCGCTGCTGGCACCGGTGAAATTGGTCGCGCTGATCGCAGGAACCAATGGATCGCCGGCACCGATATAGGCGATCTCGCGGATAACAACATCATCGATAAAGGTAGTCGCATTGCCCATAGCGCCGAACAGGAAGGCGAGACGACCAGCGTTGTCGCCGCCAGTGAAATCCAGATTAAAACTGTAATTGCTCATAGTGGTGCCAAGCGCGACAGTTTGTAACAAATAGGTACCGGCCGCCGATGGGTTCAACTGGTCTTCTGACAGGCGCACTTGAATGTTGCGTGGCGATGCTGCACGGGCGCGGAAGCTGATTTGGTAGCGGTAATTGCGTTTCAAACCAAAGCCTTGGGTGTGCAACTGGTAGGAACCAGCGCCAGTGCCTTGCGCCGCTGCAGTGATGCGCGCTTCGCCGTTGACGACTGAATAAGCCGCACCTGAACCGTCATAGTTCTCGCCGACCCAGCCGTTCAGGTCAGTGGCGAAGTTGCCATTGCCCAGTACGTTAATGGCGCGGTCAACCAACGCAGTACCGGCCGGTTTTGGATAGACATCGGCAACATCTTCAAAGGCTTTGAATTCCAGCAGCCAAATTGGCTCAGCTTTATCGATACGCCCTTTGGTCACCAGTTTGACGTAGCGGTAAGTCTTGTTGACGTCGAAGGTGTGGGTCGCCCAACCGACGGCTTGTTGGTCGGAGGTGCGGATAAATTCCCAGTTGCCGGTCGAGGTTTTGCCGTAGATGTCATAGGACTTGGGCAGGTTCCAACTCCACTCGATCCAGAAGTATTTGATCGGTTTATCCATGCCGTAGTCGATAGTGACCGAGTGCATATTGTCGTCGCGTGGTGTTGCCCATTTGGAGCCCACGTAGCCATCGGCTGCGTTTTTGGCGCTGTTGTCGCGGTAGGCGTTATCGCCCTCTTGCAAGTAAGCATCCGCAGTGACCGACACTGGCGCCATCCAGCCTTTTAGCGGGTAGAAACCCTTGGTGTTGTTGCTTGGGCGGAAGAAGCTGTATTTGCCCTCGTCGGTATATTTTTTCCAGCTGTCGGTGGTTGGCAGCGGCCAGTGCGCAACGTAATCGACCAGGAAATCCGTACCAGCGCGGCCGATATTGGTATTCATGCTCGCGGTATCGAGGTATTCGTATTCAGTCACGCCGTTGGTCACACGGGTGTAGCCGGTTTTGTTGGCCACGTTCGCGTCGGTGCTGAACTTGTTGTAGTTGCCTACATCCGGCCATTCCACATGGGTGATGGCGTGGTTGAGGATCATGCGCATGGGCGTGAGGTAGGGCCAGGGCTGGTCGCCGCGCTCGGCTTTGGTCCAGCTATAGGTCTTGACGCCGTTGATATAGAACTCGATGTATTCGGGGGTTTTGATCACGCCGTAGGTGATGTACTGGTCGCTCGGGCTAATGCCCAATTGTGCGTAAGTGGTGCCGAACGGATTGCCGCCATAAGCCGGGTAGGGCGCCGACCAGCGGGTTTGCGGGGCTTTGCTGGCGTTGGCACCGGTGAACTCGATGATGTCCAGTTCCTGGCAGGCAGTCCAACCTACATCCGGAAAATTACCTAATAACCACCAAGCGGGGAATTCGCCGTTGCGCGCCGGTGGCATTTTGATACGGGCTTCGAATTTACCGAATACAAAAGTGGAGTCATCGGCGATTTGTGATTCGATCCGGCCGGCGCGGATAAACAGCGGCTTGCCTTGCCCGGCGGTGCCACCGTAGTAGTCTTGGATCTGGCCATCCATATAGCGGGCTTTCAGGTTCAGTACCTTGCCATCGCTCGCGCCTGCATCTGGCTGGCCGACGCGGAAAGTCCAGTCAGCGGCGGGGTACTCCACATCTTGATAATCAATATCTTCGCCGTTAACGAAAATGTTTTTTTCTACCAGCCATTTGGTGCGGTTGATGCTCACACCATCAAATTGATCGACAAAGCTGGTGTTGGCGTTGGGGCTTGCCCACCAGGCATCGTTGTAGGCGGTTTGGGCTTGGGTCGCGCTTGCGCCCAGCCCAAGGCTGATGATTACCGCAGTAAGTGGTTGTTTTTGTAGTAGGAAACGCATAGTTCCTCCAAGGGAATTATTTTTTATTTGGTAAGGAGTTGATAAAAGCCGCACTGCATTCAGGCGGGTCTACACGAGTGGCTTGCTATTGTTAAAACTGTCTGGCCTTGTTGTTCTTCCGTTAAAAAATCACCCGGCCTTGGCATTGCTGGCAATGCCGGGTGTGAAGCCTCCATCCCCGCCCGGTCAGCGGGAATGGATTGAGGGAGCTGTGGTAAATATTGTTGTTGATGTGATCTTGTTAAATTTGGGTTTTACCAACCCAGTACACGCACTTCCCAGATTGAATATCCCCACTGATTCCCCACACTGCGCGCGGTGCCGTTAATGCGCACATAGCGGTAGCTGCCAGCGATGGCGAGGGTGTCGGTGCGGTTGCCAAAGCTGCCTCCGGTACGGGTGGCGAGGGTGGTCCAGTTTGTGTTGTCATTCGAGCCTTGCACGGTGTAATTCGCCGCGTTGGCTGCTTCCCAATCAATCGCAATACTACTTAGGGTTTTGGCGCTGCCTAAATCCAGGGTCAGGGATGTGGGGTCGAGCGCATGAGCTGATTCCCAGCGGGTGCCGCTGTTTTTATCAATCGCATTAGCCGCTGGTGTTAATGCGGTGCTGGCGGTTGCGCTGGCAATATTCAGCAGGGCGGCTGGAGCCACACTTGAGCTGGCAGCGGAACTGCTTGCAGGAGTGCCTTGCGCATAGACTTTCAGTTCCCAGATGGAATAACCCCATTGGTTGCCTGCACTGCGCGCGGTGCCGTAAATGCGCACATAGCGATAGCTGCCACTCACAGCATGCGTATCCGTGCGGGTGCCAAAGGCTCCGCCGGTAACGGTTTTGAGGGTGGTCCAACTGGTGCCGTTAGTGGAGCCTTGAACTTGATAGTTGGCGGCATTTGCTGCTTCCCAATCAATTACCACTTGCGACAACGCCCGTGAACTGCCCAGATCAACCATGATCCAGCTTGGATCAACCGCATGTGCCGACTCCCAACGAGTGCCGCCATCGCCATCCACCGCATTAGCTGCTGCAGTCAATGCGGTGCTGGCAGTGACGGTGCGACCTTGTGATACCAATACCGGTGGGCAGTTGGTGCAACCGACAGAGCTTGAGCTGGCGATACTACTTGTTGGCGCTACAGAACTGGGCGCTACGCTGCTGCGCGAGCTGCTCAGTGGAGTGCTTGAAGGCGCAATGCTAGAAGGTGCAACACTGCTCGGTGCAACTGAACTGCGACTACTACTTGCTACGCTGGATGGTGGTGCGATCGAGCTACTGCTGGTGGTAGACGACGAGGTGCCCACAGTTGCCGGTGCATCCTTGTTGTATGCCATGACGCGGAAGTTATCGAAGTAGAAAGTACCGCTGCTGGCCACGCCGGGCGTAATGAGGAAAATCAATTGATCGACACCGGTGAAAGGCGCAGACGCTTTGTTATTCGCCCAATCGCCCAAGGCGGCCGCGAAGTTGTAGTTGAACTCCAGGGTTTCCCATTGGCCGGTTTTGGTGGTCTCGGTTTGGTAGAAGCTGTGGCGGCCGACTTGCCAATCTGCCGGGGTAACCGCGCTCACTTGCAGCTCGTTTTCAAGGTTCATGGAAATGATCGTGCCCACTGGCGCTGTGGTGTAAACATCCACGGCGACGCGCACCATGCCATGTTGGGCATCCATCGCATCGGGAATGCCGGTGATGCCGTTGAATGCGAGAGTGTCGTAAGTCGCACCCACATCGCGCACATAACGCAGCACATTTGGCGATGAATTCACTGCGTTAGGTGCCGGGTTGGCGACAATCGTGCGCACACCGCTGGTGGCGGGGGCAGCTTTGATCGCACCGTTGCTGGTGCCATCAAAGTTGGCGATGGTTTGTTTCAGGGTGTAGCCATTATCTGGCCACACGATACGGACGTTATCCATGTAGAAATCGGCGGGGCGATTGAAGCCTGCTTCCACCATCAATACCAGATTATCGGCTTGGCTTGCGGCGATACCCGAGTCCGGCGTGCCGGTAAAGCCCAGCTCAACCGTATGCCATTCACCGGCTTTACCAATGGTGCCTTTGAAGCGCGCGAGGCGGCCGGTATTGCCATCCCAACTCGGGGTTACACTAACTACTGCGTTGTTTTCCAGCCCGCCGCCGATCTCTTTGCCAAGCAGATTAGTGGCGCCTGCGGGGTAGTAGATATCCGCAAAAATCTTGGCGCGGCCAGAGCGCAATTCGCCTGCGTTCAGCTTGCCAAACCCGGTGAGCTTGAGGTTATCCCACTGCTGGCTGGCATCGCGCACATAGTGCAGTACTTTGCTGGAAGTGTTGACTGAACCCGGTGCCGGGTTATTAACAATAGCGCCGCTGGTAAGTGCCACGCCGTTTTGCAGGTGAGTAAGCCCTAACCCGCTTTCATAGGCTGCAAGTGTTTGGGTACGGCCTTGCTCGATGGTGACGGGTTTGCTGACCGTTTTAACGCTACAGCCGGAGTTGAAGGTTGCACTGATGTTGCCGGAGCGCGCTGAGTTGCCGATGGAAGCCACAATCTCACGCGTGCCTTGGCCGGACACAATGGTAACCCCAGCAGGAACAGACCAGTTGTAGCTCGCAGTAGTAGGGCCATCGATGCGGTATTTTTTAAAGTTCTCACCGCGATACATATAGGTATCGCCCTCAACCGACCAGCTCTCGTCGTTTTTGTAAACGGCGACATAGTCGACTTGCATCAATTGTTCAGGGCCTTCACTGCCGTCAGGGAAGCCGGGAAACCAGCCGCCAATCGCCAGATTAAGGATCACGTGGAAGGGGCGGTTGTAGAAAGAATCCCAGTTGGAGCGCACCGGGTTTACGCCGTCGAGCTTGGTGCGTGAGCTGGAAATTTTGGGTACACCGTCAATCGACCAGACCATGCGGTCTTCGTACCATTCCACCGCGTAGATATGGAAATCGGTCTTGGTGCGGCCAGCTTCGGGCACGATCAGGTTGTCGGGATTCGGCCAGCCGGTGTTGCCGTTGTAGGGCCAGTAGGCGCCATAGTGCAATGTGCCGCTGATATCTTCGTGTGTACCCGCGGCTTCCATGATGTCGATTTCGCCGTTGTTCGGCCAGCCGTGGCTATCGCGTTGCGATTCGGTAGACATCATCCAGAATGCAGGCCAGGTGCCAGAGGCTTTGGGCATGCGCATGCGCGCTTCGATCTTGCCATAAGTCCAATCCTGCGCATTTTTGGTACGCAGGCGGGCAGAGGTCCAACTTTTGCCATTGTAGGCTTCGCGGATTGCCTTGATGTTCAGCATGCCACCACTCACCCACATGTTTTCGGGGCGATCGGTGTAGTACTGGAGTTCACCATTGCCACCGCCATCGCCATTCACTTCTTGCGACCAGTTGTTGCGGTCAATGGCAGTGCCGTTGAAATCATCTTTCCAAACCTGGTTCCAACCACAGGTTTGTGCTTGAGCAGCTTGTCCAATAAGCAGGGGTAAAAGTGCAATAGGGAGTAGCCCAATAGCATTGGCTAGCTTTTTCATTAGTGAAGCCTCTCATTATTGTTAGAGTTGAATGCATTCAGTCGCTGCATTGGTGATCACTATTTCACCTCGCACAAGGGATAATCCTCCTGTTTTTTGCATACCAGATAAAACTGAGAAGCCCCACTTAGTAAAAATGCAAAGTGGGACGGGTGGGAAGGCCAGGTTATGGCGATAATTACGACTTGGATCACCCAGATCCTTGCACTCTTGTCGCTTATAATTTCACTCATAAAAACAACAGGACTGCCGGACCACCGGGGTGCCGGCTCAAGAGACAAAAATAATGAAGAATCTACTACTCAACCTGCACGAAGTGGTCATCGCTCTGACCATTCTGGAAGCCCTGATCCTATGTATCGCACTTGGGATCTTGCCCGGTGGAAGGAAGCAGCCGCGGCGTTTGTTACAGGTTTTCTTCCTGTTGGTGGTGGGCACGCTGGCCACTACGCTGATCACCTGGAATGCCAGTTTCCAATCTATGGCGATTGCTAATTACCCATGGATACCTGCGCTGCTGTCAGCCTGTCTGCTATTGCAGGGGCCGGTATTGTTCTTTTATCTGCGTTCGCTGTCGCGCGCGATTGACCTTCAGCACTGGCACCATGGGGTGCATCTGGTACCTGCCTTGTTGGCCGTAGGGGTGATTTTTGCCTACGACCTCAGCATCTATGATTGGCTGCCCTGGCATTGGGCAGCTTTGTCAGTGGCTGATCGAGCGGCGCTGGCTTTTGTCTGGTTTTTGGTGAAGTGCTCCCCTCTTATCTATGTGCTTGCCTGTTTCTACACCGAATACCGTTTGCGTAAGCAGTTGAAGCAGATGTATTCCAGCATCGCAGAGCGCGAATTGCGTCTAGCGGATTGGGTGTTGGGTGGATTTTTTATCCACTGGCTCTGGTCATTTGTCGCCTATTTTCTGGGTGGATATGTCAGCGGCGAAACCAATGACCTACTCGGCATAGTGAATAACTACCTGACGGTATTGTTAATTAATGGCCTGTTCCTGTTTGGCTGGCGCAATACCCGCGAGCTGTTGCAGCAGGAATTGGTGGTGGCAGTAGAGCCGGAGAAGGATCGTTTGCAGGAGATGCCACAGGTTGATGAAAAGCGTCAGGCGGTACAGCGCGGTATCAGCGAATTGCGATTGCATCTGGAGAGCCAGATCAATCTGGAACGATTTGCTGAACAGATTGGCATCAAGCCGCGCGAGCTATCGACCATTATCAATGACCATCACCAGCAGAATTTCTTTGAGTTCATCAACAGCCAGCGAGTGGAAGAGGCCAAGCGCTTGTTGGCAGCGCCGGAATGTGCGGGCGATACAGTGTTGGACATTTTGTATAAATCCGGCTTTAACAGCCAATCGGCTTTTCACCGGTTTTTCAAGCGAATGGTGGGTATGACGCCGTCGGAGTATCGCAAGCAGATGTTGAAGCCAGTCAATTCGATTCCGGTACAGGCAAAATAAAAAAGGCCGCCCGAAGGCGGCCAATGACTTCACTTACTGGACTCTGTTGTTGTTAATTCGCTTTGCTGATGCGAATCCAATTGATGTTCCAACCGCCGGCGTTGGCTTTAATACCGAACTTGTGGCTACCCGCGCTCAGGTTGACGGTGTGTTTGACGGTCGTCCAGGTCTGCCAGCCACCGGTGGCCGGGATAGCGATTGTGCCGTGCACTGGAGCGCCACCCGCTTCCTCAAATGCCAGACTGCCGCCACCGTTTTGGCTGGCAACGCGATACTCGATCACATAGCTGCCAGTGCTGGGGATATTCACTGGCGTACCGGCGTAAGACAGCCAATCACCTGCGTCGATATAACCCACATTTTTACCGCCACCGGCATCAGTGGTATTTTCCAGCTGGGTACCTTGTTGCTGGCTGTAATCTTCAGCTTGTAGGGTGGTGATCACTTGGCCTGGGTTGGTATCCGGAGGAGTGCCAGTACTTTCCACTTTTAACCAATTGATGTTGAAACCGCCAGTCACCGCGGCTATAGCGATTAACTGCTCGCCCGCTGGTAATACCACGTTGTGAGAAACGGTTTGCCAGGCTTGCCAGCCGCCAGTGGCAGGAACATTCACATTGCCGTAAACGGGGCTTCCACCGGCTTTTTCCAGCTGGAATTGCCCGCCGCCAGCAGACGCTGCAACGCGATAACTTATTTTATAAGTGCCGGTTGCAGGGACGTTGACGGAATAGGTCAGCCAATCGCCGTTGTCGATGTAACCCACGTTCTGGCCGCCGCCGGCATCGCTAGTGGTTTCCGTTTGTATTCCGCTGGCTTGGCAGAAGTTTTCAGCTTGCAAGGTATCGCCTACACCAGCTTTTTGGCAGGAACCGGTTGAGCCACCGTCGCCACCACCACCTCCGCCACCGCCATCTATCGGCTTACGGCCAGCGAGAATTTCTTTCACAAATCTGCCGGATTCTTTCAATGAGCCATCGGCCCAGAAAAAGGATGAGGTTTCCACTTCGCCCGTCGCCTGGTCGCGCTCTTTGTCGTGGAACGCCCAGCCCGCATGGCTGATGCCGTTAGCGCGCAGGAAGTCAATCCAGGCCCAGGTTTCGGCGTGATTCACTGTGCCTCTACCATTGGCATGGCCTACGCCCCATTCAGTGGCAAACAACGCCGCGCCGTTGTTGAGCGCGGTCTGTGCCTTGGCGCGATAGGAACCGCGGTGGCTGTCGGCATAAAAATGGACGGTATAGGCCAGGTTAGAGACGTTGGCTTTGTTGGTTGATGCGACATCAACATCTTGCGACCAGTTAGGCGTGCCCATGATGATCAGGTTGTCGGGGTCGATCGCGCGGATTTTGCCACCCACATGCTCTGCATAGGGTTTGAGTACTGAGTGCCAATCCACACCCAATGGCTCGTTGTAGAGTTCGTAAATGACGTTGTTATGTTGGCCCCACTTTTGCGCCACTTGTTTGAAGAAGGCTTCTGCTGAACCCCAATTCTCGTGTGCTTTGTGGCTGTGATAGTCAACGATTACATACATATCGTTGTCGATGGCTGCCTGGATAACGGTATCGAGGCGCGCCATGTTGCCGTTCCAGTCATCCTGGATACCACCACCTTCCCCGTGGCCGATGGCGGCGCGGATCAGGTTGGCGTTGAATTCGGTTTTAGCGCGTTTGACCGCAGCGGCGGTATAAAACTTTTCTGCGCCCCAGCCGGTGTTACTCCAAAACAGGGAGACACCTTCAAGGCTGACAGATTTGCCACCAACCAGAACTTTGTTGCCTTGCACCTGTAAGGCCGGGACTGCAGCCATGGCCGCACTACAAAAAACAACACTGGTAAGACCGGCTACCAGACTTGCGAACAGCGTTTTACGTGGACGAGAGTGGTGCGCACCTGTGGCCGCGCAACCGTGACGATTATTGTTCATTATTATTCACCTGGGTTGTGTCATTGAACATGCCCCTGTAATTCAGGGGGCCTTGCCTATACAAGGTGATGTCATTTCAATCCTCGTGCTCGAGGCAAACCACCTACTTTAGGTTGCGACCTAAAGTGGTAAGTGCCACTTCATAAATATCTGCAGTAGTTCTCCACCGGAGAGATTCGCTGTTGTTCATGACTCACTCCATTTTTATCATTCTGTAATTTTCTAACCTTATGATTTTAAACACTTAAATTTATTAATCGAGATATCTGCACCTGTTTTATCAAAAAGGAAGTTACTGCTCGTTCACTTCCCTAGAGTGCAGTCATTCCCAGCGTATTAGCGCTTTTCAGGAGACTGCCATGTCCACACCATCAAACCCCGCCGCAGTGATAAGTGTCTTTTTTGATAACGACTGCGCTATTTGCCGGCGCGAAGTCGCTTTTTGTAAAACTCTGGATAAAGACCAGCGCATCGACTGGATTGACCTGCGCAGCCAGCGCCAACTAGCGGAGAGCATGGGCGCGGAATTTGAAGCGGCGATGGAACTGCTGCATGTACTGGATGCTCAGGGCAAGATGCATATCGGCCTCGCGGGGCATTTGGTGATGTGGTCGTATTTACCGGGCTACCGTCACCTTGCCCGCCTGTTGCGTAAGTACCCGCGCCTCGCCGCCCAATGCGATCGTTTTTATCGCTTATTTACCCGCCTGCGCCCCGGCGCACTCAGCCGCATCGACGGTGCGACCAACCTGTGTGAAGGGAGCCGCAATGAATAATCTCGATTCTCATCGTCATTCCCATGCCCATGCCCATGCCCATGCCCATGCTCTGCTTGATACGCAGTCGGTGCGCTGGAAGGATTTGGTCAAGTATCAGCGTTTTGAAACGGCGCGCGAGTTGTGCTTGCCCTTGCCCTGGTTGTTGTTAGCGGTCGTCTGCGGGCAGCAAGCAACGGCAGTGGGTGCGACTGGTTCGGTACAGTGGGGTTGGATCGTTGCGATGGGTATCGCTGTTATCTATGTGTTTATGTTGGGTTTGCGGGTAGCACACAATGCGTTTCATGGCACCTTGGGTTTGACGCCCAGCGGTGATCATTGGGTCATGGGGGTTATCAGTGTGATGATGTTGGGCTCATCCCATGCGATCAATTACACCCACATGTACCATCATAAACACTGCATGCAAAAAGGCGATGTTGAAGGCGAGTTGGCCACTCTGCCGTTTGGGCGAGCATTGCTTAAAAGCCCGATTTATCCCGTTTATATCCATATCGTTGCTTTGCGGGATGCGCCCAAGCTGCAAAAACGTTGGATACTGGCCGAGCTTGCCGTCAGTGCGTTGTTGCAGTGCATGATGCTCGTGTGGTTCGAATCGCCCGTGTATGGGCTTTACAGTTTGATGATGCTGGTGGCCAATTTATCGGCGCCCATGGTCGGTATTTGGGCAGTACATCGCCAGTGTGAGGGCTCAGCTGTCAATGCGCGCTCCTGTCGTTCCCGGGTGGTCAATTTTTTAACCTGCGGCATGTTTTATCACGCCGAACACCATTTGTTTCCAGCGGTGCCAACCCGCCATTTGGCTGAGTTAGCCATGCGAATTGACGCCACTGGAGTGAGGTTTTTGGGGGTGACTGAGTTTGGTTGATCGGGGCTCCTCACAGCTTGATTTAATAAATAGAGGGCACAAATAGCTCATCGGGAATCGGCGCGCGATAGTAGTCGGGGTTGTAAACACGGGCGGGTAATTCGACCCTCGGATGATCGACTTCGCCGTAGGGCACTTGTGACAACAGGTGGTTGATACAGTTGAGGCGCGCGCGTTTCTTATCGACCGCTTCCACTATCCACCAAGGTGCTTCAGGAATATGGGTGCGATCAATCATCACCTCTTTCGCTTTGGTGTATTGCTCCCAGCGGCGGCGCGATTCCATATCCATGGGCGATAACTTCCATTGTTTGAGCGGGTCATGCACCCGCGCTAAAAAGCGTTTGTACTGTTCGCTATCGGTGATGGAAAACCAGTACTTGATCAGGATGATGCCGGAGCGCACCAGCATCCGTTCAAACTCCGGCACGGTGCGGAAGAACTCTTCGTATTCGTCGTCGTTACAAAACCCCATCACCTTTTCGACGCCGGCGCGGTTGTACCAGCTGCGGTCGAACAACACAATTTCACCGCCAGCGGGCAAGTGGGATACGTAGCGCTGGAAATACCACTGGCTGCGCTCGCGGTCACTGGGAGCTGGCAGGGCAGCTACACGGCAAGTGCGAGGGTTGAGGCGCTGTGTCACACGTTTGATCACGCCACCTTTACCAGCAGCATCGCGGCCTTCAAATAACACGACGACTTTTAGCTTTTTATCGACCACCCAATCCTGCAGCTTCACCAGTTCTGCCTGCAGGCGCAACAGTTCGCGGAAATAGACACGGCGATCCATGCTTGCACCGGTCTCCTCACCTTCAGCCAAGGCTTCCAGCCGGTCGTCATCAAGCTCCAACTCCAGCTCTTCGTCCAGGTTGTCGAGCATTTCCTCTTGTAACAGGCGCTCATAATCAATGCTGTAGCTGGGGGAATCATTCGGCATGGGCAGGCTCCGGGTGGATTGCGGGTTATTCGCATCACGCTAGGCTTATCTGATGACAAAATGATGACGGTATCGGGCCGTTGGGAAAGGGCAAGAAAGGCGTGGGCAACAATTAAAAAAGCCCGGCAATAACCGGGCTTTGACGGTACAAAAAGGTATTTATTTGCAGACTGCACCGGTGATGGTTGGAGTGGTGACATTTGCACCCGGTTTGCTGGCCTGGAACCCGACTTCTGCACATTGCCCGGGCTGAATGCTGCTGTTCCAGCTCAGTGGTGTCGCCGTGTAAGGGTTGGAGCCAGTCACATTGGCATTCCAGCTATTGGTAACACGTGTTCCATCGCTGTAATTCCAGCTAAGGTTCCAGCCATTGATTGCGCTGGTCCCGGTATTGCAGATGCGGATTGCACCGGTAAAGCCGTTGTTCCATTGGTTGCTCACGACTTGTGTACATTTGCCGCTTCCTGCACTTACTGAAGAGCTAGCACGTGAACTGGACGCGGGCGCTACACTTGAGCGCGAACTTGAGCTGGGGGCGATGCTTGAACGAGAAGACGAAACAGCTGCAATGCTTGAACTCCTGCGTGAGCTGGGTGCTGCCGAGCTGCCCGTACTGCCACTGTAACTCGGCCACCCGAGGGTAATGCTTTTGGCCAATGCTCCAGATGCGGTCAGCTGCGAAGTTGCCCAACTACCGTTCGGGCTAGCACCTGGCACTAGTGCCGATGCGCCTTCGGCCTTGTCGTTCAATGACCAATTGGCGTTACTGATGTTGTTGGCTTTCATAAAGCTGACCCACGCATTGGTCTCGCTGTTAGCAACGCCGCCATTGCCATCGGCGTTGACTGAACCCCACTCGGTCACAAACAGGGCGATGCCATTATTGAGTGCGGTGGTGGCTTTATCGCGCAGCGATTGGCCATGGGTGCCGGCGTAGAAGTGCAGTGTGTAGGCAATATTGGTACCAGCGATGGGATCGCGTGAGGCGGCGTCCACATCCTGTGACCAGGTGGGTGTGCCCACGATAATCAAGTTATCCGGGTCAATCGCACGTATGGCGGCTATGACATCTTGTGCATAGGGTTTGATCACGCTGCTCCATGACACTTGCAGCGGCTCATTATAGATCTCGTAAATTACGTGGTTTTTGTTGCCGTATTTGGTCGCCATCTCTTTGAAGAATGCGATGGATTGGGTTTTATATTGGTGGGCGTTGTGGGAGTGCCAGTCGATGATGACATACATATCATTGGCTATCGCGGCGTCAACGACAGTCATTACGCGGGTTTTATTCGCTGGATCAGTTAGATACCCGCCGGCATCTTCCACACCCATAGCGGCGCGAACCAACTTGGCGTTCCAATCGGTTTTCAGCCAGGAAACTGCTTGGGCGTTATAAAATTTTTCGCCGCCCCAACCGGTATTGCTCCAGAACATGCTCATGCCAGAAAAACTGGCGGGTTGACCACCGGCAAGAATTTTATTGCCTTGTACCGACAGGGGCGCTACATCGGCAATGGCATGACCCGCTTGGGCAACCAAAGCGACTGTCGCAGCGACACGGGTGAATTTGCGAATTGAATGGGAAATGCCTGCCAACGGGCTATTTAAGAGTTTTTTCATTATTAGAGTCTCAGAGGAAGTTTGCCGTGTTAATCAGATCCCGCAAGTTAGAGGATGCTGGATCCAGGTTGACTCTGTGGGTTTTTCTCCGCCAGTGGGGCGGCTTATTATTTATCGGCTTCCCTGTGCCCGAGAGTTCCACCTAGTATAGGTAGGCAGTTGAAATGATGATTATTGTGCCACAAGGGTAACGCAGGATTATTTACTAAAAATCCGGAATATCCATTGGGTTATGCGTGTTATTGCTCATATTCACCCACAGGTAAACGCATTTTTAATCGATGAAACCGGTTCCTGACATCGCTGTCATTATATTGTTGGCTGCTATCGATTGCTTGGTTTGGCGTGATCATTCTTTATCCTTGCATCTGCCGGGGTGAATCCGTACAATTCCGCACCCCAAACCAGCCGGGGGGAATGGCACTGCATTCTGTGCAGGCCGGAAAACTGGCTACTCCTTGTCTCACTGCCTCACTATTAATAGATAAGGCGGGAGACTTTAACCCGTAAGGAGCTATAAATGCGTCATTACGAAATCGTTTTTCTGGTTCACCCAGACCAAAGCGAACAAGTTCCAGCTATGGTTGAGCGTTACAGCTCTGCTATCAAAAACGATGGTGGCCAAGTTCACCGTCTGGAAGACTGGGGCCGTCGCCAATTAGCTTACTCAATCAACAAAGTGCACAAAGCCCACTACATTCTGATGAACGTAGAATGCTCTGAAGCTGTGTTGGAAGAGCTGACCACCAACTTCCGTTACAACGACGCCGTTTTGCGCAGCATGGTGTTGCGTGAAGATGCCGCTGTTACTGAAGAATCATTCATCATGAAGGCTGAGAAAGAAGGCCGCGAGCGCAAGGCACGTCCACCACGCGCTGAACGTCGTGATGACGCAGAAGACCTGTCTGACGAAGACGGTGTTGATGCAGATGATTTTGAAGAAGAGCAGGAGGTATAACCATGGCCCGTTTTTTCCGTCGTCGCAAATTCTGCCGTTTTACCGCTGAAGGCACCAAGCGCATCGATTATAAAGATGTTGAAACGCTGAAAGCTTACATCACCGAAACTGGCAAGATCGTTCCAAGCCGTATCACTGGCACCAAAGCTAAATACCAACGTCAGTTGGCTACTGCTATCAAGCGTGCTCGTTACCTGGCTTTGATTCCATACACTGACAGCCACGAGTAAGGGGTATAGAGATGGAAGTTATTCTGCTCGATAAAGTAGGCCGTTTAGGCGCTATTGGTGACAAAGTTACCGTTAAATCTGGCTATGGCCGTAACTACCTGTTGCCACAAGGCAAGGCTGTTGCTGCTACTGCTAAAAACATCGCTGAATTCGAAGCGCGTCGCGCTGAGTTGGAAGCTGCTGCTGCTGGCAAAATCGCTGGTGCTACTGCACGCGCTGAGAAATTGGCTGCGTTGGAAGTAACCATCGCTGCTAAAGCAGGTGACGAAGGCCGTCTGTTCGGTTCTATCGGCACGCGCGACATCGCTGAAGCAATTACTGCTGCTGGCGTTGAAGTTGCCAAGTCAGAAATTCGCTTGCCACAAGGTGTACTGCGTGAAATCGGTCAATACGAGATCGACGTTCAGTTGCATGCTGAAGTGATCCAAGCTGTTAAATTGGCTGTTGTTCCCGAGTAATAACCCGGAAGCAGTAGCATTGCGCGTCAGCATCTGCTGACAAGCAATATGAAATCGGGCACTATCGACAACCTTTTGGTTGAACCGCTAGTGTCCGATTTTTTTTGCACTTGAATTGACGAATAACTAAGCAAACCTATGCCTGAATCCAGTTTCGAATCATCCAGTTTTGAGGATCGCCTCGCCAGCGAGCTATCCAACCACGCTGCATTACCGCATTCGGTTGAGGCCGAGCAGTCAGTGCTGGGCGGGTTAATGCTCGATAACAATCGTCTGGATGCGGTGCTGGAAGTGGTCTCGGAAAGCGATTTTTTCCGCGATGACCACAAGCTCATCTTCCGCATGATGATTGAACTGCAGGAAGCGGGTCAGCCGCTCGATGTCATCACACTCTCTGAAGAATTGCACAAACACGATGAGCTGGAGCGCGTGGGTGGCTTGGGTTATCTGGTCGAGATGGCCAACAACACCCCGAGTGCTGCCAACATCGCCGCTTACGCCAAAATCGTGCGCGAACGCTCGACCCTTCGCCAGCTGATTGCTGCGGCGCAGGAAATCAGTAAATCGAGTATGAATCCGGCCGGTCTGGATTCTGACGACCTGCTCCAGCTCGCTGAAAAACGCGTGGCTGAAATTGCCGAAGATCGTCCCAAAGAAGGCGGTTTGGTGGGGGTGAACGAGCTCCTTAAAGCCACGGTACAGCGAATCGATGAACTGTTCCGTTCCGGCAGCGATATCACCGGTGTGCCCTCGGGTATTACCGATCTCGACCAGCGCACCTCAGGTTGGCAGCCGGGCGAATTGATTATTCTCGCCGCTCGTCCGTCTATGGGTAAAACTGCGCTTGCGCTCAACTTTGTAGAGGGTGCGCTCTTTAATCAGCCCAAACCGGTGCTGGTGTTCAGTATGGAAATGCCCTCGGCGGCGCTGGTGATGCGGATGATGTCCTCCATCGGCCGTATCGACCAGGGCAAGATGCGTAACGGTAAGCTCACCGAGGAGGATTGGCCGAAACTGTCATCCGCCGTTGCCAAAATGAAAGACAAACTATTGTTTATCGATGATACCGGTGGCTTGAATCCGCAGGAGATGCGCGCCCGTATCCGCCGTATCGCGCGCGAACACGGCAACCCCGGGATGATCATGGTCGATTACCTGCAGTTGATGACTGTAGCCGGTGGCGGTGAAGGTCGTACGCAAGAGATCTCGGAAATTTCGCGCTCGCTCAAAGGTATCGCCAAAGAATTTGAATGCCCGATGATCGCACTTTCGCAGTTAAACCGCGGTGTTGAGCAGCGCCCCAACAAGCGCCCGATGAACTCCGACTTGCGTGAATCCGGCGCCATCGAGCAGGACGCCGACGTAATCCTGTTTATCTACCGCGACGAATACTACAACGAAGACAGCCCGGACAAGGGCATGGCTGAGTTGATTATCGGCAAGCAACGTAACGGCGAAATCGGCACTTGCCGCGCCGCGTTTGTCGGCAAATACACCCGTTTCGATAACCTTGCACCTGAATATCTCCATCAAGGTGGTTATGAATAGCCAAGCCCGTCTACTGGATAAGCTCTGCGCCAATATCGCTCCTGGAAAACTGGAATGGATTGGTTTGCGCAGTGAACGGCGTGGCGAAGTGGTGGTCATCGATCAAGCCGAAGCGGTTGTAGGTCTGGGTTTAGTGGGCGATCACCGGATGAAAAAAACGCCGGGTTCCGCGCGCCAGGTTACGTTGATCAGTAGTGAATACATTGAGGCAATTTGCCGTCACACCGGACACTCCTCGATAGACCCCCGCCTGCTGCGCCGCAATCTGGTGATCTCTGGTATGAACATGAATTTGCTGCGCTATCAGCGGTTGCAAATCGGCGATGTCATCCTCGAAACCAACGCCCTCTGCCATCCCTGTTCACGTATGGATGAAGCACTTGGCAAGGGCGGCACTGCCGCTATGTTCGGTTATGGCGGATTGTGTGCGAAAGTGATTCAGGGCGGTGCTTTTAGCGTCGGGGACGCGGTTATTCGTTTGCCCGTAATCGATAGCCAAGAGCGACTTTTCCCTTAGTAAGGTAAATTGACTCGCGTGGAAAGCTTGGTCAATTTTTGATCTTAAAATGTACTTCTCCATCCTGACCGTGTATGATCGCGCGCCCGAATCCAAGCCTATTTCAAGGGCAGTTTGAGGCATGAATATGCAGGTTTTTCACCATATCCACTCCCTTCGTGAAGCCTTGGCCGCCGAGCGCAAAGCCGGTAAACGTATCGGATTTGTGCCGACTATGGGCAACCTGCACAATGCCCATATCGAGTTGGTGAAAATCGCCCAGCGCAGCTGCGATATTGTTGTGGCCAGTATTTTCGTCAATCCGCTGCAATTTGGCTTGAACGAAGACTGGGATAAATACCCGCGCACCCTCGCAGCGGATTCGGCCAAATTGGAGGCCGTGGGTTGTAATTACCTGTTCTGCCCCGATGAAAAAGAAATCTACCCCAATGGTATGGCCGAGCAGACTCGTGTAATTGTGCCGACCATGACCGACGTACTCTGCGGTGCGAGCCGCCCCGGTCATTTTGAGGGCGTGACAACCGTAGTCACCAAGTTGTTTAATATTGTGCAGCCGGATGAAGCGGTGTTCGGGATCAAGGACTTCCAGCAGTTGGCGGTGATTCGCCGGATGGTGGAAGACCTGTGTATTCCGATTAAAATCACTGCCGGTGAGATCTTCCGCGAAACCGATGGTTTGGCGATGAGCTCGCGCAATGGGTTTATTACCCCGGATGAGCGCCCGAAAGTGGCGGTACTCAACCGCAGTTTGAATGCGATCAAGCAGGCGATAACTGATGGTCGCCGTGATTTTACGGTACTGGTGGACGAAGCGCGTACGCAGATTGAAGCGGCCGGGTTTCGGGTGGACTACATCAGTATTTGCAATAGCCGCACTCTGGAAATGGCGGCACACGATGATCGGGAGATCACTATACTCGGCGCCATGTACACGCAAGGCGCGCGGTTAATTGACAACGTTTCTGTAGTGCTGGGCTAATTTTTAGCAGGCTACACAAGTGATTCCCCGGAGGATTCCATGCTTTCACATATGCTCAAAGCCAAGTTGCACATGGCCAAAGTCACCCAGGCGGAGCTGTGGTATGACGGTTCCTGTGCGATCGATGCCAATTTGGTTGCCCTTGCCGGCATGCGCGAATTCGAGCAAATCGATATCTACAACGTGAACAACGGCGAGCGCTTTCACACCTATATCATTCTTGCTGAGCCCGGTTCAGGTACTTTCTCGATGAACGGTGCGGCAGCGCGTAAAGTGGCAGTGGGCGATCGAGTGATTATTGCGACTTATGGCCATTTCACCGAGGCTGAGCTGATCAACCACAAACCGAAGTTGGTGTATCTCAATGAAGATAACACCGTGAATCGCACGTCCAATACGATTCCTATGCAAGTCGCGTAGGGTCTGGATGGCGGGATTGAAAAGGGTCGCGATGCGGCCCTTTTTTTGTTGTATTTACTGTGTCACTGGAGTAGGTATATGACCACTAAAGCAGACGATATTCTCAAGCGCTTTGACGATTTGCAGGTTGATGGTGAGCCTGAAAAAGAACACACGCTGCAAGAAAATGCCAAGGCACGTGCGCTCCATCCTGATCATATCAATGCCGGTACTGCGTTTGACTGGGAGGATATAGATGCCTACGCAAAAGAGCTGGAGCGCCTGGATCGCGAAGGGCCGGGTCTCAAGAAACCCTAATGGATAAGTTTTTCATTTTTACGCTTCATTGCAGTGCGAAATTTACACTTTTCGCACTGTTTTGGACAACGTTGTCATTGAGCTTTTAGCTCCAATCCTGCTAAGCTTGACCCCAGTTCACAGCGTGGATGTTGCGCGTCACCAATTTCATCCGTCGCTACCCTTTCGATCAATAACAAGATAACGGCAGTGAGATAAAACCATGTCAGAAGTACATCTGTATCCGGTTCCTGAAAGCTTCAAATCCAAGGCAGCGATCAATCTGGCGCGCTATAAGGAAATGTACGACCAATCGATCAATGCCCCCGACACTTTCTGGGCGGAGCAGGCAAAAACCTTCCTGACCTGGCAGCAACCCTGGTCACAAGTGACCAAAAGCGATTTGCGCAAAGGCGAAGTGAGCTGGTTTATCGATGGCAAACTGAACGTCAGCGTTAACTGTATCGACCGTCATTTGCCCGCCCGCGCCAACCAAACCGCCATTATTTGGGAAGGCGATGACCCTTCCGAAGACCAATTTATTACCTATCAAGAATTGCACGATCAAGTCTGTCGCCTCGCTAATGCCCTGCGCGAACGCGGCGTGAAAAAGGGTGATCGCGTATGCATCTACATGCCGATGATCCCGGAAGCTGCTTATGCCATGCTCGCCTGTACCCGTATCGGCGCAATTCACTCAATCGTATTCGGAGGCTTCTCGCCCGAAGCATTAAAAGACCGCATCCAGGATGCGGAATGTCAGGTTGTAATTACTTCTGATGAGGGCCTGCGTGGCGGCAAGCGCGTCCCACTGAAAAAGAATGCTGATATCGCATTGGCACAATGCCCCGGCGTCCATACCTGCATAGTGGTCAAGCGCACCGGTGGCGATATCGCTTGGGATGAAAAGCGCGATTTCTGGTACGAGGATCTCGTCGAGCGTCAGGCAAATGATTGCGAACCTGAAGTCATGGATTCCGAAGATCCGCTGTTTATCCTCTACACCTCCGGCTCAACCGGCAAACCCAAAGGCGTATTGCACACTACCGGTGGCTACCTGCTGCAAGCTGCCATGACTCACAAGTACGTGTTCGATTATCACGAGGGCGATGTTTACTGGTGTACCGCCGACGTAGGTTGGGTGACCGGCCACAGCTATATCGTCTACGGCCCGCTCACCAATGGCGCAACCACGCTAATGTTTGAAGGTGTGCCCACTTACCCCGATGCTTCCCGCTGCTGGCAGGTCATCGATAAGCACGGCGTCAATAGCTTCTATACCGCACCGACAGCGATTCGCGCATTAATGGGCGCAGGCAATGACTACGTCACCAAGACCTCGCGCGCCAGTTTAAAAATACTCGGCAGCGTAGGTGAACCGATCAACCCCGAAGCATGGGAGTGGTACTACCGAGTGATCGGCGATAGCCGCTGCCCGATTATGGATACCTGGTGGCAAACCGAAACCGGCGCGCACATGCTTACCCCATTACCTGGTGCGATCGACCTCAAACCCGGCTCGGCCACTGTCCCCTTCTTTGGTGTGCAGCCGGTATTGCTGGATGCGGAAGGCAAGGAGGTGGTAGGTGCAGGCGAGGGCAATCTATGCATTAAGGCCGCTTGGCCAAGTCAGATCCGCACCGTGTATGGCGATCACCAGCGCTGTATAGACACCTATTACAGCACTTATCCTGGCTACTACTTCACCGGCGACGGCGCGCGCCGCGATGCCGATGGCTATTACTGGATCACCGGCCGCGTAGACGATGTAATCAACGTGTCTGGTCACCGTATGGGCACGGCCGAAGTGGAAAGCGCATTGGTGTTGCACGATAAGGTTGCCGAGGCCGCAGTGGTTGGCTATCCGCACGATATCAAAGGTCAGGGCATTTACGCTTATGTCACTTTGATGGCGGGCGAGCAGCCAAGCGATGAGTTGAAAAAAGAATTGCTGGCGTTAGTGGTAAAAGAGATTGGCGCTATCGCGCGTCCGGATGTAATCCAGTGGGCACCGGGTTTACCGAAAACCCGCTCCGGAAAAATCATGCGTCGTATTCTGCGCAAAATTGCCGCGAATGAATTGGATTCGCTAGGCGATACTTCAACTCTGGCCGATCCGGCGGTGGTAAATGAGTTAATTGAGAATCGCGCAAATAAATAATTTCGCACTATTGTAAATATGCGAGTCATAGCTCAAAAGGATGCAAGAAATTGCATCCTTTTTTTATGGAATTTTTTATTAGTAAGTGCACTTTAATCTCATGAAATTCCCATCAACAAAAAATGAGGCCTTAGGGTAAAAATCGGTAAAAGGTTTCAGTAGTAGAGGAAAAGTAGAGCAGTATCTGTAAGCTAATCGGCGACCGTTTTGCACTGAGGGGATAGTGATGATAAGAATAGCCAAGCTATGGGTGATTGTTATGCTCTGGTTTTTACCTCCTTTATTTGCTTGTGCAGGATCCATTGGTCAATTTTCTGCCAGCAGTGATATAGGCGCAGTCAAACACAAGGGCGCCGCGATCTATGATCCAGCTTCCCAGCAATATCGCATGAGTGGTTCGGGTAAAAACATGTGGGTGGGCGAAGACGAATTACATTACGCCTACACCCAACTGACGGGCGATTTTATTTTGCGTGCCCATGTTGCTTTTGAGGGAACAGGTGTCGATCCGCATCGAAAAGTGGGTTGGAATTTACGCACCAGTCTCGATACGGGCTCACCCAATGTTCATGCAACAGTGCACGGTGATGGTCTAACCTCTTTGCAATTTCGCGCGAGCGCGGGCGGTGATACGCAAGAGTATCCGATGGCGATCAAAGCTCCCGATGTGATTCAGCTGGAGCGCCGTGGCGATACCTATATTATGAGCGCAGCAAAAATGGGGCAGCCGTTTCAGGTGACCTCAGTTTCCAATATCAAACTCGGTGAAAAAATTTATGCAGGTCTAAGTCTGTGCGCACACAATCCCGATGCAGTAGAGACAGCCGTTTTCTCCAATGTAAGAATTATCCTTCCCGCCGCAAAAGATTTTCGCCCCTATAAAGATTACATTGGCAGTAATCTGGAAATTATGGATATGAAAACCAAAAATCGGCGCATTGTGTATCGCTCGTCCGATTCGATTCAGGCTCCCAATTGGACGCAGGACGGTAAAACGCTGATTTATAATTCCAAAGGTTTATTATTTAATTTCGATATCAAAAGCGGCAAAAGCACGGTGCTGGAATCGGGTTTTGCGAACAACAATAATAACGATCACGTGCTTTCCTGGAGTGGTAAATTAATTGGTATTAGCCATCACGTTGCCGACGAAAATAATCACTCGACGATTTATACCCTGCCGATAACAGGCTCCAAAAAGCCTACGCGCATTACTGCCAAAGGTGCTGGTCATTCTTACCTGCATGGTTTTTCGCCGGATGATAAATCCTTAATTTTTACCGGCGAACGTAAGGGGCAATACGATATTTACAGTGTCGATATTAAAACGGGCAAAGAGACTCAATTGACCGACACGCCCACTCTGGATGATGGCTCCGAATTCAGCCCTGACGGCAAATATATTTATTTCAATTCCAATCGCACGGGCATGATGCAGCTTTGGCGCATGCACGCGGATGGTAGCAATCAACAGCAGCTCACTTTCGACAATCACAACAATTGGTTTCCACATGTATCGCCTGACGGTAAGAAAATTGTTTTTCTGAGTTACATGGATGATATAGATCCAGGTGATCATCCTTTCTATCGCCATGTGTATCTGCGCGAAATGCCAGCGGAGGGTGGTGATCCGGAAATTATCGCTTATGTGTATGGCGGGCAGGGCAGTATCAATGTGCCCAGCTGGTCGCCCGACGGCTCCCAGATTGCGTTTGTCAGCAACACCCGCCTTTAAGGTGGGAGGCAGCGCATATCGCGATATGTGCTGCCTACACTGCTCCGGGTAATTTGCGCTACCAGTTCAGCGCCAAATCCTGCACAATTCTACCCCCGATCTTTTTGTTCCAGTCTATTTTTATGACCAATAAAACCCCCGATGCTGATCTTTTCCTTCAACAAATGAAGGATGTAAAACCCATCAAAGTGGAAGAAAAAGTCACCCTGGCATCCCCGCACCTGGATAAAACCAGCGTAGAAACCCGGCGCAAAGCGGCGACTGCCGAGCTTGCGAAAGACAAAAATTTCCTCTCAGGTGAATACATAGAGCCGCTTGATCCGTTAGCGGTTGTTGAGTTTAAACGAGATGGTGTGCAGCACGGCGTTTACCGCAGTCTGCGTATGGGCAAATATCAGATTGATGCTCGGCTCGATCTGCACAATATGACCATCGAGCAGGCGCGTAGCGCGGTATTTCAATTTGTTAAGGATTGCATGACACATGACATTCGCTGCGCCCTAATCACGCACGGTAAAGGGGAAGGGCGGGAGCAGCCAGCACAGCTTAAAAGTTGTGTGGCGCATTGGTTGCCGCAGCTGGATGAAGTTATGGCATTCCATTCAGCGCAAAAACGTCACGGTTGGCTCGGTGCAACCTATGTGTTGCTGCGTAAGAGCGAGAAGAAAAAGCAGGAGACTTGGGAGTTATACAATAAGCCTTGATTGACTTAATTGGGGTAGATAAATAGGTCAAGCACACCAGAATCAATATAAATTTAAAACGAGGTGTCTATGTATAAAAAATATGTGTTCCTGTTGGTCATGCTGCTAGGAATAACAGCACACGCTTTTGCACAGCAAGCCCATAAACAGTTTGTATTAAACAACACCGAAATTATTCCTATCCATTCAAAAATTACCGGACGAGACCACGAATTGGTGGTGGTCTATCCCTCCAGCTACAAAACCAATCCCGCTAAAAAATATCCCGTCCTCTATTATCTTGATGCCTACTGGGATACGCCGCTGCTCGTATCAACCTATGGCAATTTAATTTATGACAACCAGGTGCCTGAATTTATTATGGTGGGCTTGTCTTATCCTTCAACTGCGGATTACGGTAAAGAACGGCGCATTGATTACACCTTTACTGCGGTGGATGAAAAATCCGGTAAGGCGAATTTGTTTTTGAATTTTATCCAGCAAGAAGTTGCCCCGCTTATTGAAGCTCAATATCGCGGCGAAAAAACCGACCGCGTGATTGCAGGCAATTCACTGGGTGGATTGCTGACGCTGACTGCTGCCTATCAAGCACCTGGTTTTTTTTCCGGCTATATCGCCCTGAGCCCTGCGGTAGAGTGGGATAAACAAGCGCTTGTAAAAGTGGATAGCCACTATGCCAAAAAACATAAAGCTTTAAACGGACGCATGTTTATCTCCTACGGCACCACTGAATATCCCGCCTTTCGCGATCCAATCATCGACTTTCAAAAACAGCTGGCCGCACGCAAATATCAGGGTTTGGAGTTGCTTAATTATGCGATGGAAGGGCTTGATCACACCGGCATCAAAGGTGATGGTTATGTGCGCGGATTAATCTGGGTATGGGAGCCTAAAAAACCCGCCGGGCCAAGTGGCTTGGAGCGGGATATGACCAGCGCGAAATAATCGTGTTGGGATTGCAGCATTTATAGTTTTTATTGCGCTAGATCAAAAATCCTCTGGAAACAGCCATTGATAATGGTGGCGGTTTTAATAATAACGAAAGAGGAACCTGACGATGCTTAAAACACTCCTGGTCTACATTCATTTAATCGCCGCTTGCCTCGCCATCGGCGTTCTCCTTGTGCAAGACATAGCGCTCGCCAAATGGCGCGGGCGGGCGATGGATGCTGCCGCTATCGAGAATCTTCATCGCAACTCCGGTTTGGTCACGCTCGCACTGGTTGTGCTCTGGGTTTCAGGGTTGGTGATAGTGGCTATCGGCTACCTGGATAATCCGGCTTACCTAATGAACCAAAAACTCTGGGCTAAATTTACCGTCGTAAGCATACTGACACTCAACGGACTATTTTTGCACCACTACAGTTTTCGCGTGTTAACGTCCCCCGCCGGTTTTATTGGTGCTAGTCGCATGGCGCAGTTTTTGGTGCTTGTCACTGCTGTGATATCGCTCGTGTCTTGGCTCTACTCATGTTATCTGGGGATCGCGCGCCCCTGGAACAATGTTGCACCCTATGCCTATGTGATGATTGTGTATTCGGTGGTGATGACTATCGCTCTAGCCATAGGGCTGGAGGTTTGGCGGGAACTGCGCAAAGAATTTCGTTTGCTCGCACACTAACCTAGGGTTGTAACAAAGGAGGCTTGTTAACGTATTATTTTTCCGCCCCTGCGCGCGTTCGTTTGTGGATTGAAATTCATTCGGACGCGCGCTTTGATGATATTGTCAGAGTGTTCACGCAGCCTTTCAGTAAAAAAGGTGCAATTATTTTTCGTGGCTTGGCGTATCCTTCAACTAATTTTGTAATCAAATCCGCATTATTTTTTTATCATTCTTAAATTGACGTTTAAATTTACGAATTGACTTATCCATACGTGACATTAATCACCCGCAAACATCTTTTACCTTCCGCCGTCACATAAAATCTATATAGTAAAGCTCCAATTAAATGTGGCTACAAGGAGCAGGTTTATGAATAATAATTTTGCAACATCTACTGCGGCTTCTGATGTCGGTCCCAATGATGTGCGTGTCGGCCGGCGTTATCGTGTGAGTCGTTTGGACACTAATTACGATGCCATTGTGATTGGCTCGGGTATAGGTGGTTTGACGACAGCAGCTTGTTTATCCAAAGAAGGAAAGAAAGTGTTAGTGCTTGAGCAGCATTATACGGCTGGGGGCTATACACATAGTTATTCGCGCAATGGATATGAATGGGGAGTGGGGGTACATTACGTTGGTGAAATGAATTTACCTGAGTCGCTACCACGAAAGCTGTTTGACTATGTTACAGATGGCAAGCTCGCCTGGTCATCAATGGATGAAAATTACGATCGTTTTTATCTTGATAAGCGCGAAATAAATTTGCGTGCCGGAAAAGAAAATTTTCGTAAAACATTTGTAGATGCTTTTCCGGAAGAAGAGGATGCAATTGATCGTTACATTGGTTTGTTGGATAAAGCGACTATCGCGATGCAGATGTATGCAGTGAGTAAAATTGTCCCGCGTTTTATAAGTAGTGCACTGAAAATGATACTGCCACGTTGGTTTAATAAAACGACGTACAGTGTATTGTCCGGGCTGACAAAAAATGAAGCCTTGATCGGCGCGATTACAGGCCAGTGGGGGGATTGTGGTGTGCCACCAAAAAAATCCAGTTTTATTTCCCATTCCGTGATTGCCAATCACTACATCAATGGTGGTTTTTATCCTGTAGGCGGTGCATCGGAAATAGCGCGAAAAATTATTCCAATAATTCAACGCAGTGGTGGCGACGTATTCACCTACGCTGATGTTAAGGAAATAGTAATTGAGAAAAACCGTGCTGTTGGTGTGCGTATGGTGGATGGAACTGTTATTCGCTCAACCACCATTATCAGTAATGCCGGCTTGATCAACACATTTGAAAAGTTGTTGCCAGAAGAATGCGTCAAGCGTTCGGGTTATGCAAAACAACGTAAACGAGTGGATCAATCCATGCCGCATATTGGTCTTTATATTGGTCTGAAAGGCACGACTGAAGAGTTGAATTTGCCCAATACCAATTTCTGGATTTATCAAGACGAGCATCACGATGATAATGTCGCGCGCTTTCTTGCAAATCCAACAGGGGAATATCCGCTAGTCTATATTTCTTTTCCTTCTACTAAAGATCCAAGTTACGCGCGTCGCTATCCAGGCACTTCCACTATTGAGATTGTTGCACCCACCAGTTATGAAATATTTGAATCATGGAAAGACACTGCATGGGGAAAAAGAGGTGAAGAATATGACGCATTGAAGGAGAAAATTGCAGCACAATTATTGGAAGAGCTTTATAAAAAATTACCGCAATTGCGTGGAAAAATTGATTATTACGAAGTGTCTACTCCGCTTTCTACCAACTGGTTTTCTCGTTATGGCAGGGGAGAGCTTTACGGCCTCGATCACACACCCGAGCGTTTCAATCAAACCTGGTTGCGTCCAAAAACGCAGATAGCAGGGCTTTATCTAACTGGGCAGGATGCGCTTGGTTGCGGAGTGGTTGGCGCCATGATTGGTGGGCTTCTGTGCACGTTGTCGATCCAGGGTTTGAAAGGTGCAACTTTGGCTAAGCGAATGTTTGCAGATCCCGCAGTTAGTTACGACGATTTACCCGCTGCAGCGGTTGGCAAATCAGCTATTTAATGAAGTACTTTACGTTACTCCAAATAATCCTCCGCTAACTAGCGGAGGATTATTTTTACAAAAAGTTCAGCTGTTAAGTTTTAGTAAAGCTTGCAAGCCAAGGCTAAAAATTATTTATCTTCAATCTCATCTACATCGACTTGTCCACTCATACGGCGAGTGAAGTGCGACCAGCACATACCGACGGCGAGCATTGCCGCTAATAAAACTTCAATCACCCAGGCCATGGCTGATATATCGTTAACGCTTAAAAACCCCCAATAGATAAACAACCACACAAGGCAAGCAAACAGTGCTGCAAGTGCAATTACGCCGATTAGCCCGAGCGAATTCAGTGTGGCCTTAATATAAATGCCCCAGCCAATCAGCAGAATGATTCCCGCAATCACAACGTAAGGCGTAATATCACTGAAGCTATAGTGAACCCAGTGAAAATAGGAATAGCCACTGGGGTTATAGCTGAGTAGTACCAATAAGAGCGCGAACAAAAAACGCAATGCAACGCCGCTGGCTGTGAGATTCATAATAATTTCCTAATGGTTTTTAGTCGGGGGGATTATTAAACACACATTTTATTGCGAAAAGCATCGACGGTATTTTATAAAGCCGATTTTGGCATCCGGGTCGTAACCCATAGCCGTATAAAAATTCCGCGCATTTCGGTTTCCGCTGCTGGTTTGTAGCATGATCTTGGAACAGTCCTTCTCCAAACAAAACGCTTCAATATAGTCCATCATGCTTTTGCCAATGCCTTCGCGTTTATAGTTAGCACTGACCACTACATTTTCAATCAGCGCAAAAGGCTGGTTGTCGAACATGACATCCTGACACAGGCAGATAAGCGCAGTGGCGATTATTTGCCCTGAATCATCGCATACTAGCAAGCAGGTGTTGCTGCTTTTCGCGACTGCGTCAATTCGCTCCGGCAATACTGAAACAGGCGAGAGTGTATTTAGCTCGCGGTATAAATTGGCAATAGCTTCGGCGTCGTCTTTGGTAGCTCGGCGAATGCTGCGCATATTTAATTCGCTTGCTCGGTAATCGGCTGCACCAACACCCAGGGCTTTATCACCACTGCCCATACCAATGCATTTTGCTCGTACCATAATTGCGCTTGGTTATCTTTTACTGCATCGACTAAACCTGCGTCCATCCAGATTTTTATTTGTACGGCGTTATCTGCAACGATTTGTGCAGCGACATGAGTTAAATCCAGTATTGCGTCTACGGCGATGGCATTGCCGCTGGCGAAAAAACGTTGCAGTTCGTGCCAGTGAATTTGCGCGGTTTCCAAATTGATTTGTTGTTCGATTTCGTTGGTCATTATTGTTTACTCAGTGCCTGCGCAACCCTTGAGTTGCTCGATCTATTTAACGCGGTGCTGATGGTGTTGCCTGCATAAATTAATTTTTCCAAATTCACGCCGTGTTCAATACCCAAACCATTTAATAAATACACCACATCTTCCGTAGCGACATTGCCCGTTGCACCCACTGCGTAAGGGCAGCCGCCCAAACCAGCGACAGACGAATCAATCACACTTACGCCCATTTCCAGTGCGGCATAAATATTCACGAGTGCCTGCCCGTAGGTGTCGTGCATATGGGCGGCAATTTTTTCGATCGGGATGTCGCGCGCGAGTGTTTCAATTAAGTGTTTGATTTGCCCGGCCGTGCCGACGCCGATGGTATCACCCAGCGAAATTTCGTAGCAGCCCATGGCTAATAATTCTTTTGCAATATTCGCAACAGTTTGTACATCAACTGCGCCGGAGTATGGGCAGCCTACAACGCAGGAGATATAACCGCGCACGGGAATTTGTTGTGCTTTAGCCGCATTAATCAATGTTTCAAAACGCTGGATGCTTTCGCTGATGGAGCAATTGATATTTTTTTGGCTAAACGCTTCCGATGCCGCTGCAAAAATCGCCACTTCATTAGCGTTAACGGCAAGCGCGCGCTCGTAACCTTGCAGGTTAGGTGTGAGTGCGGCGTAAGTGACGCCGGGTTTGCGTGCGATGCCCGCAAATACATCGCCACTGTCGGCCATTTGCGGTACCCATTTCGGGTTTACAAAACTGCCTGCTTCAATATAAGTCAAACCAGCATCGACAAGATTTTCAATTAGCTGAATTTTGGCAAAGGTAGGGATTGCTTGCTTTTCATTTTGCAATCCATCGCGCGGGCCAACTTCTACAATGCGAACTTTTTTCGGTAAATTCATAATAAAAATTAATCCTCACCCCAGCGCGGCATTAAATCTTGTGGTACGCCCAATTGATCGAGAATGCGCGCCACAATAAAGTCCACCAGCTCTTCAACGGATTGCGGTTGCATATAAAAACCGGGGCTGGCGGGCAGTACAATCACACCCATCTGCGTCAGCTTTAGCATATTTTCCAAATGAATTTCAGAGTAGGGCGTCTCGCGCGGCACCACAATTAATTTGCGGCGCTCTTTCAGTGCTACATCTGCAGCGCGTTCAATTAAATTATTGCTGGCGCCGTGTGCGATGGCTGAAAGTGTTCCTCCGCTTGCAGGGCAAATCACCATTGAGCTGGGCGAGCTTGAACCCGAAGCAACTGCTGCAAACCAATCGTCTTTTGCAAGCAATTGCAGTTGCTCTTCATCGGCACCAAACATTTCACACAACATCGCTTGCTGCTCCTCCAGCTCGCGCGGTAAATCCAGATCTGTCTCTGTGCGAATTACCACTTCTGCAGCACTGGAAATCATCAAAAATACTTTGCAATCCGCTGCCAACAAACACTGCAGCAAACGCAAACCATATTGGGCGCCGGAAGCGCCGGTAATCGCGAGGGTGACTGAGCGTGGTTTCATGATTGGCTCCGCTTTTTAAGGATTTGCTTCGTTGATGTATAGATGCAGGGAATTTAATCCCTGCGTCGTCTTATTACTTATCATGATATGAGGCTTTGTTATATATCGCTATCCTTGCTGCAAATCAACTTATGTCGATATTAATCAAGCGGCAAGTCCGCAGCCATGCCAGTATAATTGAACGGCTGATATCGCGTTTTAATCGCATACTACTCTCAAAGGAGCAAGGCTCATGACTAGTTATCACGCAGTTGTCTGGTTGGATCGTAAAGAGGCTCACATTATTACGTTTGAACAAGGAGTTGTTGAATTGGAGCGTATCAAATCGCGTAGCCACCATCTTGCGCCCGGAGGTCACGCGGGAACTCATCAAAATATGCATGGGCGCGCTAGCGCACACGGGCATCACTCCCCGGAAGGCGGGCACGCTACCGTCGATCAGGATTACTACCATAAAATTGCGCAGGCATTAACGGAAGTAAAAGAAATTCTAGTGACGGGCCCGGCGCAGGCCAAAGATGAATTTCGCGCTCACTGCGAACGTCATGACCCAATTATTGCAAAAGCAATCATCGGCGTGGTGCCGAGCGATCACCCCAGCGATGAGCAATTGGTCGTCATCGCGCGCAAATACTTTATCAAATACGATCACATGCATAGTCAAAAATAATTAAAAATTACATATTCTGAATATTAATAGAGGCGACTTCGTTTATTGATGGTCGCCTCCAAAAAATCATAAATTGTTATTGCCCTAATACGTCCCTGACGAATGCGCGAATACTGTCGTCCTGACAGTTTTCAAAAAAACATGTCTGGAAGCGTTCCCCTGTCACCGCTGTTTTTACGATTTCAGGATCTATTGCGCGCAGTCCATCCAAATAATTTTTTGCCGTTGCGATTTTAATATTGGTCAAAATTCCCGCATTACGCACTTGAGATTCACGGCGCTCCGCAGGGTAACCCTGGCCGCGCACGCCGGTAAATGCTTTTTCAAAGATGGTGCGGATATTCAGCTCAGCACCCCAACCAAAACCCTTGGCAAATGGCAGTGCCAGCGCATTGCCGTTGTTTACCTGTGCGAATAAGTAAGCGTCTGTCGGTTCAATGCAATAACCGCAGAATACACCCGGATGAGCATTGAGAGACATCATCGCGCCTTGACCCGTGCCGCAACCACTCACAACAAAATCTACTGCTTTGGAGTTTAATAACAAACTGGCCATTACTCCCAGATGGATGTACGTCAGGTAGTGGTCGTTGTCATCACTCATGCCCACGTTAAATACGCTGTGTTGCTGTACAGCGGCGACTTCTTGCAGTTGCTGCAACACAATCGCGTTTTTCGCGGCTTGGCTGAATTCGTTCATTAATGCAATTTTCATGGCAAAAGCTCTCTCAGAATAGAAAAGGGGTTTTGTGACAGGCTCTTCGGCACTGTTTGCTGGTAATGACCGATCTTTTGCAGAAGTAGTAATGATATAGGGGGCGGCGGGTTAATTGAAGGGAAGGGGTGGTTTTAATGATAAGGGCGCAGCAAGCGGCGCCCCTACAAATAACATTGCATCCGTAGGGGGCTGCTTGCTGCGCCCTATTTTGTGGGATATCTATCTTTAAAACCTATCAATATATTCACCAGAGGTTAGCTAAGCTCGGTTTTGCAATCACTAGCCACATAATGACTAATACACTGAGCGGAATAATCGCGATGGCAATACGCGTTACAAAAGCGTGATAGATATGGAGTGTGCGAGTTTGTTTTGTGTCGTAGCCCACTTCATTCAATCGAGAAAAAATTTGTGGCAGCTTGATGTTGCCATACCAAATATCCAGTATCTCCAGCGGTACAATTAACAGCAGAATAATCAGTAGTTTCCATTGCAGCCAAGGTTGGCTAAATCCAAAAACCAGAATTGCCATTCCAATACCACTGACAATCAAAGCTACAAATGCAACGTGTTCAAGAATAAGCATTTTTATAAAAATACGATACGCCAGATGTGTCGCGGGCGTAATCTCACCCAGTTGTTTGCGCATCGCCATCAGAATAAACCATGTACCCAGGCTTGGCCCGAGCCAAAAAACCAGTGAGCCGATATGCAGAATTTTTAGTGCAACGAATATATCGATAGTTGCCATATCAGTAATCGACTTTTAATTCCTGTGAGCGCGGAAACACTTTAATCGTCAGCGCAAACATCCATGCGGTACTCCACACCATTCCCGCTGCAGTGAAAAATTTCGCCGCATCCAATGCCTGCATTGCACAGGTGATACTTAAACCAAAACCAAAAAACCAACCGGGAATACCGATTAAAATTAATTTGCGCGGTAGGCGTTGGTTGCTGAGCAGTAAAACATTTAAGAGCAATCCACCAATGTTATAGAGACCATTACCCAATGTGCCGGTGAGCTGCACTGCAATTAATTCCAGTGTTTGCATTGTTGCCAAGGTTGGGTCGATCGTATGGCCGTACGGAATCACAAACGCAAAAATAACTTCTGCACTAGTGTCCGGCACTATTCCAAGCGCCACTAATAATATTCCCAATACTCGCCATTCGGATTTTGGAATAAACGGTAGTAGCATTATGCAAAAGGTGAGTAACCCAAGTGCGGCGAGCATCCAGTTGAACCAACCCAATTGCCACAATCTAAGATTGTTTTGGATAAATTCATTACGCTCTGCGATTGTATTGCCCGCGCCGAGCAGGCCTTCTGGCAGGATGAAAGCCATTTGTAGGCAGGCTAGGGGTAGGGTTGCTACGATGATTAGGCCTAGGTTTACGCTTTTGTAATTCATTGTTTATTTAATATTCTGAGTTTTCATAGGTATGAAGTTCAAATTAGTGAATTTATTGGAATCATAAAGTTTATGGCTTGCTGATTAGATATTACTTTTATTTCTCGAAATTTTTCAATTTCTCTTTGAATTTCTAGGTGGCTGGCTTTTCTAATTGATTTTACTTGTGTTAGCTTTATCGTTTCTTGCGTAAGAGCTGATATGTTCTCTAACACCATATGAATTGTTGCTAGCAGTTTGGGTAATGTATTTATGTCGAATAAATTCACATCTTGATATATTTCTATTTTTTCTCTAATTCCATCAATTTGAATTAAAGCACCTGTTTTTTCATTGGTGGGTAGTACTGATACGTCTCTCAGGCATGTAAAAATACTTTGGGATTTCAACTCTCCCCTCACATAATCAAATGGTTGCGGTGGTGATATGTGGTGACTGTGTAAAGTGCCAAGTGTTTCGTAGAGCTTTGAAAGTGATTCATTTATTTGTTTTCTGTTGTATTCATCCGTTGCTAGCCTGACTTGATTATTTAGCGCTGTAGCAGATTTGGTTAATTCTTTTCTTGTTAGGCTCAGCTCCTTTCTTTGAATAAAAACAGACCAAAGGAGTAAGCACACTGTTACAAATCCAAAAATAGGATTAAGTGTGCCACCTAAAAAATCACCAAGTTGTCCTAGTCGTTCAGGATCAAAATAAGAAAGAGGTGTACTAAAGTAGTGAAATGCTGATGTAACTATTTGATACAAGCCAATAGCTGCTAGACCAAAAAGAACTGACAGTGGAATTGTCTTCAACCAAAAACAAGGAGCTGTATAAAAATTTATGCCCCACTTTTTTATTTTAGTGACGCATGAGTCTTGTGGCTTGTTCTCGGTCATCTCCATTCTCCTTTAACCATTGTTTTTGTATTGATAATTTGCGGTGGATCGCGTTCGATCGCTGCGTCATGCGAGTTACAAAGTATGCTTCTTCAACTGCTCAATCAACCTCTGATGCACCCCTCCAAACCCACCATTACTCATAATCACAATATGCGTATTCGCTTCACTGAGTGATATGGCGCAGTGAATTAATTCGTCCAAATCGCGCAAGAGTTTTGCGGGGACGGGGCTTTTGTTGACGACTTCATCCATTGCCCAATCTACGTTGGCGGGTTGATACCAAAGTACATCGTCGGCATCGGTGACGCTTTGATTTAGTGCGCCTTTGTGTACACCCATGCGCATGGTGTTAGAGCGGGGTTCGATAATGGCGATAATTTTTTGGTCGCCGACTTTTGCGCGTAAACCGGCGAGGGTAGTTTTAATCGCGGTGGGGTGGTGGGCGAAGTCGTCGTAGACTTTTATGGTGTGAACATCAGCCAATATTTCCATGCGGCGTTTTACACCGGCAAATTGTTCCAAAGCTTTTGCACCGTGTTCCGGTGTTACACCTACATGGCGCGCCGCGATAATTGCAGCCAAGCCGTTATTTACATTGTGGATGCCGGTTTGTTGCCAATGTACTTGCGCGACTTCTTCGCCGTTATGTAGCACCGCGAATGACGATCCATCGGCTGCTAACAACTTTGCTTGCCATTCGGCGGCAGAATTATTTGTTTCGGTAGTCGCGTCACTGGTGTTGTCGATCACTGCAAATTGTTGTTGTGGTGTCCAGCTGCCTTGTTTGATCACTTCAGCGAGGGCTTTGTCATTGGTCGGCGAAATTAACAGGCCGTTGTTGGGAACTGTGCGCACCAAATGATGGAATTGTTTTTGGATGGCGGCGAGATCCGGAAAGATATCGGCGTGATCAAATTCGAGATTATTTAAAATCACTGTGCGTGCATTGTAGTGGACAAATTTGGAGCGCTTATCAAAAAAGGCGCTGTCATATTCATCGGCCTCCACCACAAAAAAGGGGGTGCCGCCCAAGCGCGCAGAAGTGGGGAAGTTTTTCGTCACGCCGCCAATTAAATAACCCGGTTCCATTCCCGCGTATTCCAAAATCCACGCCAGCATGGAAGAGGTGGTGGTTTTGCCGTGGGTGCCCGCCACCGCCAATACCCATTTGCCTTGTAATACATGGTCGCGCAGCCACTGCGGGCCAGAGGTGTAGGCGATGCCTTGGTCGAGCACATATTCCACACTCGGATTGCCGCGGCTCATGGCATTGCCGACGATCACCAGATCTGGCGGGGTTTGCATGTGCGGTGCTTGCAAATAGATTGGGTCAAAGCCCTGAATCAGTTCGATCCCTGCCTGCTCAAGTTGTGTACTCATGGGCGGGTAAACATTGGCATCGCTGCCGGTGACGCGGTGGCCGAGATCTTTGGCGAGTTGCGCGAGGCTGCCCATAAAGGTGCCGCAGATGCCGAGAATATGAATATGCATAGAAAACTCTGTGAGAAGAAAGAAGGTGCTGATTAAAGGGTTCAGATTAATGGCATGGATTAACCTATACTTTTTCGATGATTGCAACTCTCTGCTCCGACGGGATGTCAATTGAATCCCACAGGGGAAGCGCATTACCGCAATCTCTCCAACAATAATTATCAGCCTAGGGGTCATTGGGTCTCACTGCCGTTGCTGGTCTGGATGTTTGTTTATGAAATTATGGTTTACCAATCTCTGTGTTTTAGTGCTGCTTTGGCCTTCATGGCTTTGTGCCGCAGAGCTATCGGTATTGCACATTGCCAAGCCGCGCGCTTCGGATGATCCTGCCTATTTATACTTCTCCGGATTATTGCAAAAAGCCTTAGAGAAGGGTGCCAAGGGGCGCGCCGTGCCGCAACTCGTTATAACGATTGAGATGGCAGAAGATCGCATGGTGCGTGAGCTGAGAGCAGATCGCATTATTGATATTTTCTGGTTGGGCGGCAGTAAGGAACGTGCGCGTGATTTATTGATGGTGCCGGTGCCACTTGAGCGCGGTTTGGTGGGCTATCGCCAATTTATTATTCGCAAAGAGCGTATTGCAGAATTTGATGCAATAAAAACGCTGACAGATTTGGCCAAGTTTAAAGCCTGCCATGGCGCGCAATGGGGCGATACAGAAATATTGCGCGCCGCGCACTTGCCCTTGGTGACCAGTGTTAATTACGAAAGCTTGTTTAAACAATTAGCGGCGGGACGCTGCGATTATTTTCCGCGCGGTATTCATCAGGGTAAGGTTGAGGTGTCCAGCCGCGCTGCCGCTTTCCCCGATTTAATTGTCTATGAGCCGCTGATGCTGCATTACACATTTGCGACTTATTTTTACGTGCATCCAAAAAATCACGCCCTAGCGCAATGGTTGCAGGATGGGCTGGAAAAAATGATCGATGACGGCGAACTTATTGCTTATATGCAAGAGCAAGAACATACGCGTCACGCTTTTCCATTGTCTGGAGCTGAGCCCAAACGTTTTTTAACGCTCCCTAACTCCAATTTACCCGCGCTATCGGATGAAAAAAATCCTCGCTATTGGTTTCAATCCAGTGATTTTGTGGTTCAGGATAGCGCCTCTTCCCCTGCGCAAAATTGACCCTGTCAACATCCTTTCTTCAGGGCATGACCCATGCGCTGAGAATATCAATCCCCATGCTTAGTCACATTTAACATGGATGTTTTGATTTTACTTTTGGTGCTTCACCTATACTTTCCAGCAAGTTGCCGCCGTGGACGAATGTGAGAGGAGTTTTCATTCATGCCCGCGTTATGGATATTGGTTCGCCGCGCCTTGCTAGCACTGTTAATTGCTTTTTGTGGTGATAGCCTGGTATTGGCGCAGAGCCTGGCACCTCAGGTAGTCAGGGTGGCATCGGCTAAAGCCGAATTCGCGATTGCACAAGATTATTTTGTCGGCTTACTTAAGCGTGCGCTTGAGCTGGGCGCGCAAGGGCGGCCAGTACCGGCAATTCAGCAGGTCAGTTTGATGGAGCAAAAGCAGGGCTTGCAAGAAATGGTGCGAGGCAAAATTATTGATGTTTATTGGATGGGAACTGATCCTGAACGCGAAGAAAAGCTGCGCGCAATCCGGATTCCCCTGGATCGCGGTTTATTGGGCTACCGCCGCTTTATTACCCGCCAATCAATGACACACGTATTTGATGGCGTACATTCACTTAGCGGCCTTAGGCCATTAGTAGCCTGTCAGGGAAAAGACTGGCCGGACACTCCTATTTTACGTGCTGCTGGTTTGCGCGTGATTGAAGTTGCGAGCTTTGAACGCATGTTTCAGCAGCTCGACCTGCTTAAGTGCGATTATTTTCCCCGTGGCTTTTTTGAGGCCTATTCTGAAATCAATGCCCGCAAAAAAAAGCACCCTGATCTAATCTTGTATGAATCCTTGGTGCTGCACTATCCCTTTGGGTTGTATTTTTTTGTCAATCAAAAGAATGAAGATCTGGCGCTCTGGATTGAGCAGGGTTTGGAAGCCATGATTGATTCAGGTGAATTTCTTCGCTATATGCACGCACATCCATTAACTCGCAAGGCGTTTCCCTTGTCCGGTAGTAAAGGGTTGCGCATGATTGAAATCAATAATCCGCGTTTGCCATTTGACACTCACGCCAAAGATTCCCGCTATTGGTTTCAGCCGGAAGAGTTTGGTTACTCGGTTAATTGAGTGGGTTTTAAATAGCGGCTCCGTTTTGCTTCTTTCATACAGGTCAAATCGCCCATAAATAAACCATCCACACAATTGCCAAATTCCGAGTCCACACTAAAGGCGAGCAAATGGTAGCCGCCTTCTTCATACAGGCTTGCATATTGTTTAAATAGCACGGGGATTTTGCAGTCGTGTTTCTTGAATTCTTCCTGTAATAGTTCAAAACCTTGTTCGCTATCGAGTTTGGCAAAGCGGTGTTGTAAATCGATTAACACGTCTTCATCGATTTCATGCGGATGATTGCCTTCTGCAAGGTTTTCATCATTCGCATTTTTGACTGAGTAGTAGCGCTCGTAATAAAACACCAATAAATCGCGCAGGGCTTTTGGATAATGCGCGCTCATACTCACTGGGCCAAACACAAAGCGCACTTGCGGGTGATGCGACAAATAAGCACCGAGGCCTTGCCACAAATAATCCAGGCTGGCTTTGCCCCAATAATCCGGGTGCACAAAGCTGCGGCCTAATTCCAAGCCCTGTTCCAAATAAGGTGTGAGCGAGGAATGGAAATCAAATAACTCTGCGGTGTAGAGCGCATTAGCGCCTTTTTTCTTCATCAACTTGTGCGCTTCACCCAAACGATAGGCGCCAGCGATGCAGAGTTTTTCTTCGTCCCACAAGACTAAATGGCGATAGTAGTGATCGTATTTATCCAAATCGCGGCGGCTGCCGGTGCCTTCGCCAACCATGCGAAATGTCTGTTCACGCAGGCGGCCAATTTCGCGCAGCACTACCGGATGTTGGTTGTAATCACATAAGAATATTTTGTGATTGTCGCGCGTACTGCCAATCAGTTGCGCATTTTTAAATTCTTTTTTCAGCGCAGAGCGATCTTCAGGGTGGGCGATGGTTTTTTCCGTTACAAAAACCGGAACGTTATTTTTTTTGGATGAGTTGCCCTTGCCGATTTTATATACATGTTTTTTCAGGCGTTTAATCAGTGCTTTATCAGCCAGCTGATCGGATTCCAATGCGTGATGTGGAATCATCTCGCCCACGCGGAATTTAATTTCCGCCGAGCGCTTGTTAAACATTTCGTGGGCGAGCAGGGCAGTCGCGAGCGGTTTGAAAATCATGGAAGCGCTGTAAAACAGCATGGAATTTTTGGCGGAGACAAATATCGGCAGCAGCGGTGCGTTGGTTTTGCGCGCAAAGTGTAAAAAGCCCGCCTGCCATTTTCCATCTTTAATACCGGTAGGGCTTGCGCGCGATACTTCGCCCGCCGGGAAAATAATAATCGCCTCGTCGTTATTGAGTGCTTGCAGGATATTTTTGTAACTTTGCTTGTAGGCCGCGCGGGTCATGTTGTCGAGCGGCAGGAGTAAATCGTGCAGCGGTTCAAATGCCATCAACATATCGTTGGCGATGATTTTTACATCTTTGCGCACTTCGCTTACCAACCGCAGCAGTGCTAAACCATCGAGTGAGCCAATGGGGTGGTTGGCGATAATAATCACCCGCCCTTGAGAGGGAATATTGTTGCGCTCGCGCTGGGAGATGCTGTAACTGAAATTAAAATATTCAAAAATCCGGTCGATAAAATCAATCCCGCGGTTGCCTTCATGCTCGCGCAAAAACGCATTGATCTCGCGCTCGTGGGTGAGCTTGCGCAGAATGCTGAGCGTGGAGTTGCGCACAATCGGCGCTTGCTGGTTAAAACCGGGGAATTTATTAGTAATGGATTGTTCGATATTGAGCATGGCAGTCACAACCTTGCGATGGGCGATACTGCAAGGCTATGACTAATCAGTGACGGTTATGTGATGGAATTGTTGCAGGTGTGTGACACTGATGTTCGAAATATTGCGAAGATCTTGCAGGTGGATTGCGGTGTCTTGTGCGAGACCGTCTGCTGCATGGGTGAAGCAAGCATTTGCAAAGCGTGCTTTGCGCGTAGCTGAACGACAACAGGTTTACCTGTTGGCAGGTCCGCTAGCGGCAGCAGTCGAGCCTACAGGGATGTATTTACGGCGCGTCTCGCACAGGACACCGCAATCCGCAACACGAATCATTAAGAAGCCGTCGCCCCCACTAACTGCTCTTCCTGCTTCGCCAGCAACGCGGCATAGGGCTCTTTCAAACCGATAAGCTTGCCGCTGTCGCTCACAATTTCCAGATGCTCCTGTAGATCACTATCGATCAAACGCTGGCTAATTAAGACTTCGCCTTTGTCCGGTTTCAAATGATTGTTGTGTTGCACCACAAAATCTTTCAGCAGCGATTTATTGGAGCTCACCGGCGCCGATAATTCATGTACCGCAGCGGCCAAATGCAAGCGTGGGCTGACGCTCTTGGCAGCGAGGCTATTGAGTAATTGCGCCGCACACACCGCGCGAAAACTGCACTCGTAAAAGGCCTCGCCGGTGAAATCGATAATGAGTGTTTCGCCCGATAACATCTGGCGCTGGCCGCTGTATAAATTCAACACGCCCTGCAATTGTTTTTCAAAACGGCGCAATACAGTGGCAAAACTTTCGCTGTTCAATTGTTGGTAAAGCTTGCCCATATTCACAATGTCCAAACTCAACCGCACCGATACTTGCTTTGGTAATTCCGGTTCGGGTTCGGGCGCTTCGTTTATCGTAGGCATTTTCTCCACTACCGCAGTGACTATCTCACTCGCGGTTGGTAGCTTATCTTTTAATTGCGACCACCACTGGCGCTGGATCGACCACCAGATCACCAGCAGCGAGAAAAATACCGCCGCCATCCACAGCATAAAAAAGCGATAGTCGCGCTCGGTGTGAACCGGCATATCCAGCGTCACTTCCAAATAACCCGCGACATTATTGTGCAATGCGATGGGCGCTGAAAAATTGTAGCGACGCCCTTTAATTTCCTGGTTGGGTTTAAAACCGCTTTGCACCAGCAACTGGTTTTCCACATTGTGGATGGTCGCACCTACTACATTGGGATATTGGCCGACTTCGAGGAGGATCGCCTGCAGGCTTACCAAGTCCTGTTGCAGGGTGGCATTCACAGCTTGCCGTGCTGCGCTGTTGGCGAGCACCTGGCCATAGTGACTGATCTGCTCGCGCTGGTTTTGTTCGCTGTTGTGAATATAGGCCCAGGCACCAAAGGCACCGAGTGCGATCAGAAGCAGGCTGCAAAGGCTGAGCTGTGGGTAGGTGCGGTAGGTATTGATCAATGCCATTTTGTTGTTAAGTCCGTGCTCGTCATGTTGCGTTCATGATTCAACCCCAGTTCCTGCCGGGGTCGGTGGTCAGACACATGCTCGCCGCAATGGCAGCAATATGTCGTGTGGAATCGCATTCTAGCCTAAGTTATCGATGCGTGCTAAGGCACAGTTCGTATCTGGAAGCTGCTGTGAGCGGCCATGAATTCCGCTAGAATGCGCGCTTTGCGCAATCGCCCCCAAGTACATGCGGCGGTGACCGGTAGTAAAAGTTAGCACGCACCGGGCCAATACGTATGTTTGTTACCCCTTATAGAGAGGCACTGTGAACGAACTTTTATTGATTAATGCATCGGGGCAGGATCAGCCCGGCATCACCCGCGCTATTACCAATGTCCTTGCCCTGTGTGGTGCACGTGTACTGGATATAGGCCAAGCCGTTATCCACGACACCCTCGCGCTGGGCATTCTGGTCGAGCTGCGTATTGCTGCTAGCGTGCGTGCGCAACTGCTTGACCAGATCCAACAAGCTACCCAGCCACTTGGTATACAGGTGCGCTTCCAGACCATCACCGCTGAAAGCTACGAGCATTGGGCCGAGCAACAGGGCAAAACCCGTCACATAGTCACCTTGCTTGCACGCCAAATTGATGCAGCGATGATTGCTGAATTAACCGCCGTTACTTCCAGACATGGATTGAATATCGACAGCATCAACCGCTTGTCCGGTCGCGTCCCGCTTGCGGATCTGGATGCAGGCGAAGAGCAAAAAAGCAGTGCCTGTGTGGAGTTTTCGGTGCGTGGAATGCCTGCAGATTTAATGGCATTGCGCGCGGATTTTATGGAGCTCTCAGCACGTTTGAATATCGATGTCGCCTTCCAGCGCGATACGGTTTATCGCCGCAACCGCCGCCTGGTGTGTTTCGATATGGATTCGACATTAATCGAAGCAGAAGTCATTGATGAACTCGCCAAAGCCGCAGGTGTAGGTCATCTGGTATCTGAAATTACTGAAGCAGCCATGCGCGGTGAACTCGACTTCAAGCAAAGTTTTGCACAGCGCATGGCTTTACTTAAAGGTTTGGATGAATCCGTACTGGCGGGAATTGCCGAGCAATTACGTTTCACTGAAGGCGCAGAAAAATTAATTTCCTCGCTTAAAAAACTCGGTTACAAAACCGCGATTTTATCGGGTGGATTTAATTACTTTGGTCGATATATTCAAAACAAACTCGGCATCGATTACGTCTACGCCAATGAACTGGATATTGTGGATGGCAAAGTCACTGGCGAAGTAAAAGGCATTGTTGTTGACGGCCAACGCAAAGCTGAATTGTTGGCGATGCTCGCAAAACAGGAAGGTATTGCGTTGGAGCAGGTGATCGCTGTGGGCGATGGCGCCAATGATTTGCCGATGCTGAGTGTTGCTGGTCTCGGCGTCGCCTTCCGCGCAAAACCATTAGTAAAAGCGTCTGCAGAACATGCGATTTCTAATTTGGGTTTGGATGCGATTTTGTATTTGTTGGGCTTTAGGGAAAGGGATAAGTTGCTTTAAAGTTTTTCGCTCACCATTCGCACTTGATGAGGAGTGTCAATTGCAACTAGCTCAGTTATTTTGAATTTATAACGGCTGTTTTAAACCAATTTATTAAAGGACGTTAAATTGAAAGCAACCATTAGAGTCGTAATCGTTGTAGCTTGCTTATTTGCCGCTATCGGATGTTATTTTTTCGGGATTCCTGCTGGTGGTGTAGTTTTTCTGCTATTGGGGCTTATTTTTGAGGGCTTGTTTTGGTTTGGGATATTTGGCAAATGGAAAAAGTAGCCCACGCTAAACCAAAGATCATGTTGCTGCGGTAACTGCCGAACTAAAAATCAAAAGGAAATCGCACAACGTTAAATAATCCACCACAAAAAAACAAAACCCCGATTTTTTAAGTCGGGGTTTTGTTATCACTCTGGTGCAATCAGGTATTACAAGCCAGCGATAATCGAGCCGCCCCAGTTACGATAAGCTGTACTGTTCGGGCTTTGGTCGGCGCGCATTTTCAAAGCGAGTGTATGGAAAATATCTGCCTGGGTTTTCTTGCCGATATCCAGCAATTGACCACCGGCAATACCGGCACCGGCGAGAATCATTGGTACATCATCATTGCCGTGCGCGTCCGCAATACCCATATCCGACATCTGGAACACCGTAGTCGAACTCAACAAGCCGTTGGCATTCAATTTATCCAACAGGTTTTTGGTCAAGCTCTGCATGTAGGCAATATCTTCAGAGTATTGCACTTGGTTAAAGTGGTGCGACTGGTGCGATGAACGGCCGCCGAGCTTATCGAAGATATGGTTGTGCGCATCTGAACCGAAGGCAATTGACACAGACGCAGTCAAATTACAATTCAGTGCAAGCACAGCGATATCCGTTTGCAGTTTTGCCAGTGCATCAAATCCGGTAACTGCAGTACTTGCCGGTTTCGGGCATGAACCACCGCCGCCACCGCCAGTTCCAGATCCAATCGCAGCTTCAATTTCCTGAATCGCCGTGAAGTGGCTGTCCAGTTTTTCTTTTTCATGCTGGCCCAGTTTGGTTTTCAAACTGTTCACCGCCGGGTAGTGCAAATCCACAATCGATTTTCTTGGTGCAGTGCCAGTGCCTGTGTTGGTGCCGCCGCTGAACAATATGTCCAGTGCAGTTTGCGGGCTGGTAATGGTCGGCTTGTTGGCTGAACCTTCACGGCTCAGTTGCGACTCTTCGGTGGTACCTACGTTGAGGTATTTCACCGGATAGTTGGCACCGATGGTGCGACCCATGTTTACGTCAAAGCTGTCGCGCGAGAAGCTGGCGTTATCAAAGCGATGGAACATGATGCCGTGACCCGCGCCGGTGAGCGATGCATTCTTCATCATCGCAATTCGGCTGTAATGGGTTTGCAAAGGCGCGGATTGCTCAGGGAACACGCCGTTTACTGGATACCAACGATCTTTTTGGCAACCACCACCGGAAAATACCAAACAGCTTTTAGTCGGTGTACCGGTCTGTGCTTCAGCAGTACGCGCCAACATCACGCCGGCA
>DLHJ01000004.1:292051-310946 GCA_002483145.1 Cellvibrio sp. UBA7671 | reverse complement strand
ACCGGCAGCGCTGATGTCGCCACTCAACGAGGTGAAGTTATGCACTTCTACGTTGTGGGTGTTTTTGGTGGTGGCGAAGTTCAGGTAAGACGCAGTGCTGTCCAGACCCCATGTACCGGCAGTATTCGCAACGGATGAGCTGCTCGCCTTGCTGCTGGAGGCCGGCACACTGGAGGCCGGCGTACTTGATGCAGGTTTGGAGGATGCGGCAGCAGAAGATACGGCTGCACTACTGCTGGCAGCGCTGTCACAGGCTGCACCGTTAATGACCGGTATTTCCGCTGACGCTGCACCTTTAGTTCCCTGCACGCCGAATTCGATCGACTGGTTAGGCTGGATAGTGCGGTTCCAACTGAGGTTGGTGGCTGTGTAGGGGTTGGTGCCGCCGAGAGTAGCGTTCCAACTGCTGGTGATGCGATTGTCGCCAGCGTATTGCCAATTGACGTTCCAGCCGTTGATGGCGCTGGTGCTGGTGTTGGTTATTTTTATGGTGGCGGTAAATCCATTATTCCACTGGCTGGCAACCAAATACTGGCATCCGGCGTAGGCCTGGGTGGAGAGAGCGGATATCGCCAGAGAAAACCCTGCTGCATAGAGAGTGCGGGTTAGCGCACTCGCTGTGCGAGGGTGAATCGCAGAGGCTTTAAAGCTACTCATAGTGTCTTCCTCAGAGAAAAATACCGAATGAATTCGGCGGTGGTCATCAACAATCGTTATGGTTAAAAATGGTCGAGCTCGGCTAACAAAAAAATCTTTGAACAGTTATTTTTTTGAAAAAGTAGAAAAATTCACTCCATTTTTCGCACTGCGCGCAGTTGTACTTTTTCGGTAAGCAATGGCGGTTCAGGAGCGCGCATCATGCGCAGGACTTCTCCGGCAACAATAATGGCCGCGATTAATAATCCGGCGTAAATGAACATGACATAGCTGTAATTTGCGGTGTAATTCCACGGACGCGCGATGCCGAGATAACACGCAAATAGCCAGGAGGTAGATGAAATGGCGCCGGTGAGCGTTACCAATATTTGTTCAATGGTGGGCAAACCCAGTAACCCGCGACGCGAGGTGACGCGCGGAAAACTAAAATAGTGCAGCGCAATTCCGTTGAGCGTTAATACCGACACCACGGTAAATTTCGCCCAGAGTTTTTCGTTCATTAAATACTGTTGGGGATCTTCCAAATAACCAAGCAGCACTAGCGCAAGTCCGGTAATCCAGAGCACAACCAATGCGACAAACATGACTTCTGCAGATTTGGTCAGGTCTTTAATGGCGCTCGCCGACAAAGCCTTGCCGCGCGATTTTGCCAGAGCAGAATCCTGGATGAGTAAGATCCCTACGGAGACACAAGCAGCAAGTAAATGCGCATAGACGAGGAGAGTTTTCATAGCACTTCCATGGTATTAATAGTTGATTTTGGTTTTTTTTAGCGCGAACAAAAGCCGTCTCATATCCAGTCAGCTGTTGGTTCGCGAATCAACGGCACTGGTGAGATGTGTTGCTACAACAATTTTTTTGACCGAAAACCTCAGGGGGAAGTCGACCCTGGTTTGCGTGATGTTATTGCCGAGTGTTTTTAGTTGGATTTTGTTGTTTTTATAATGACAGTTTCGCAAATGGCGTCTGCCTTTACCGCACTATAGTGGCGGCTCAGTATGACAGTTGTCTGTATGGTCAAGCTCTGCATTCTGCTACTTGGCACACATTGAGTGTGACAGGTTTCGCATCTATGCCACCCTGCAGCATTGCGCTAGTGGATTCGCTTGGCGATCAGTCTCTGGCTAACAGTTGCTAATTTACGCGGACTGCCAATGGCGTTCCAATCATTAGTTCTCATTTCTACCAAAAATCTGATTTATTCGGATAAGAAGATTTGTGCAGGGTGGGTGCAGGCAAATCAGTTGGCGATATAAAAGCCTACGAGTTCTATCTTACCTCTGGTGATATCCTCTATAGATAATATTCTGCGACGATAAGTTGTCGTGCGAATAAGATATGAAAAAAATCTCCCGTAGAACAAAACCCACATTGTTCATCATGATAGCGCCGTGTTATAACCCCTTTTCCCCTGTGGCTAAAGGCGAATTTTTTTAGCAACTTACTGTTATGTACAAGGAGATGATGATGCTAACTGATAAATGTCATGTTTGGTTTAATCAAAACTTGGTTATTCCTGTCGCAACGTTGATTATTCTTTTCTCGCTGCTTTCACATCCTGCCAATGCCATCATAATTGAAGGTAAAGTCAGCGGGGTTATTACTGATGTATTCACAGAGGGCAACAGATCTGACGGTGCCTTTTTTGATGTCGCTGTTGTGGGACAGTCTTATCATGCGGATTTCTGGTATGAGTTTGATGAAAATAATTTCCCTCCTACTTATGCTCAGGATTCCTTCCGGGAATACGATTTTGGTTTGTCTTCTATGGGAATCGTTGTACATGTGGGTAATGAGAGTTATAGCTCTACCACCTCCAGCGAGTTTCCGTTGACGCACTTTAGAAATATGATCAATATTTTTCGCGGTGATAATTTTAGTTATTTCAATATGACAACTTATAATTTATATAGCGCTGTTAATCCGCGTTCCGAAAACCGATTAATCGATATCAATTTTTATTCTACCACTATGGACTATTTTTCGGACTTGGATTTGGTGCAAGATATTTCCGTTGTGGCAACAAATGGATCTTCATTGGGTGAAATGCGTCTTTTGGATTACGGTACCCGCGATGGTGATAGATATCCTGGGGATTTTTACGATTACGATGCCAATATATATGGAAATATTACCAGTTTCGATATGCAGGTACGCGGTTCGTTGGTAGATGAGCCCGATTCGCTCGGGTTAATAGCGCTCGCGCTACTGCTGATGGGCTGGCGTTATCGTTGCCATATCAAACCCATAAATAAAATTAAAAAATAAAGGCTAAAAAGAATGGTTGAAAATAAATACGCAGCATTGCTCACGGTGTTGCAATCCCGCTTTGAAAAAAATATGAATCGCCATAAAGGCCTTGATTGGACTAAGGTGCAAGCAAAGCTGGAGGATGATGCTAAAAAGTTAGCGTCGCTAAATGAAATGGAGGCGACCGGTGGCGAGCCGGATGTGGTCGGTTTTGATAAAAAAACCGGAGAATTTATTTTTTACGATTGCTCGGCAGAAACACCCAAAGGCCGCCGAAGTGTATGTTATGACCGCGATGGTTTGGAATCGCGCAAAGAACATAAACCAGAAAATAATGCGCTGGATATGGCAGCCGCAATGGGTATCGAGTTGTTGACAGAGGAACAATATCGTGATTTGCAACAATTGGGAGAGTTTGATTTGAAAACATCGAGCTGGATACAAACACCGGCGAGCATAAGAAAATTGGGGGGCGCGCTATTTGCGGATCGCCGCTACGATACTGTTTTTATCTATCACAATGGTGCGCAATCTTATTATGCGGTGCGCGGCTTTCGTGGTGTGTTAAGAGTATAAACTTTGTGCGCAGCAAAATAAAAAACCGGAGTGCATGGCTCCGGTTTTTTCGTCTTATTAAAAAAGACTGGTAACTCCAGTTTACGACTCCATATTGAAATCGTAAGTCATGCCCTGGCTTGGCTCCTGCAAATAATGCCCCTGGATGTAATGAGCGCCCGCTTGCCAGAGCGTGGAAAGTACGCTCGCATTCTCTACAAATGGCACCAGAGTAATCTTGCTTTCGCCATTGAGCTTCTCAATCAGTTGGATCAGCGTCTCGGGGCTTTCGTTATTGTTTTGGATATCGGTGGTGAAGGACCCATCAATTTTAATCATGTTCGCGGGCACATGGGAAAGCGTATTGAACGGGTTGAGTGAACAGCCAAAATTGCTGATCGCAAAACTGGTTTTGAGTTTTTCCAATCCCTCAGCAAAATTCTTCGCCGCATTCAAATGATTAGTGACATCAATTTCCTGCGCCTGAAACACAATGGAATCGGCGGTGAGCTTCGCTGCCTTGAAGGCGACTGCAAGCCAGGAGATCAGCGATTCATCGCACAGGGATTGGCGGCCGATATTGACGATCAGTTTGGTTTTGTTGCCTTTGGCGCGGTGCTGCGAGAGCATTTTGATCGATTCCAGAATTACCCAGCGATCAATTTTGGTAGCGGCGCTCATGGTGGATGCCGCCTCCAAAAAGTGATTGGGTGATATCTCATTGCCGTTTTCATCCACCATGCGCAAATAGACTTCGTAGTATTCCTCATCGGAGCCGCGCAGGCTGATGATCGGTTGGAATAACAGGCGAAAGCGGTCGTTGGCCAATGCCTGTTGGATCGCAGTCGCGATATCGATTTTGATTTCGCTTTTGGGTGTCTCTGGCTCAAACAGCATAGCGCTGTTGCCGTCTTTGGCCTGCACTTTATCCATCGCGCTGCGCGCTTGTTCGATCACTGTATTGGTGCTGGTAGTGGTTTCGTTGATCAACGAGATACCGATGCTGCAAGTGATTTGCAGGGTTTTGTGATCGATCTCGATGATGTGCGCTTCCAGATCCTTACAGAGTTGCAGGGCGCGGTTAACGGCAGCGTCGGCTTTCACATTGGGTGAGATGATCGCGAAGGTGGAGTCACCGAGGCGCGCGATAGTATCGCTGGTATTGGCCTTGGCGCGCAGCAGTGTTGCTATGTCGATTAACGCCAGATCGGCACCGGCGACGCCAAAGGTATTTTTCACCCGCTCGCTGAATTTATCCAACTCGATGTAGAAGAGGCAGTAGTACTGTTTTTCATCGACAGTGTCGATGATGTGGTCGAGCTGGTTGATGATGTATTGGCGGTTGTAGACGCCCGTGACCAGATCCTGCCATTTGATTTGTTTAAGCTGGGCTTCCAGTTCTTCATTGTTGGCATGCGTGGCTGTTGCGGTGGCCGCCCGTGCGAGGAATTGGATGCAGGGCTCTTCGTCGTAGGTAACCAGAGATACTTCCAAATCTATTTGGGCTTCTTTCCCATCTTGGGTAATACCGGTAAAACCAAGGCTGCTTGATTCAGCCTCATCACCCTTAAAGGTGAAGTCTTTCAGGAAGTTTTTCAGGCGCGCCTGATCTTTATCGCTCACCATATCCATAATTGGCATGGCTTCAATGTCATCCCTGTTTTGATAGCCAAATAGCTCGGCAAAGGATTCGTTTGCGTACAGATAGAGGCCGTCCTGGATAAAGGCGATGGCATCGCGCGAGCTGTCGAGCAATTGTTGGCTGCGGCGCTCGGCTTCGCGAAAACGACGGTCGGTATTGCGGCGCGCCTGGCGCTGTTCGCGGTTGCCCAGTTCGCGGTCAATTACTAACAATAGATGTTGGTCGTCATCCAGATTAACCACATCTGTGGCGCCCATACGCAGACCTTCGACTACGGCAAAAGGGCTGTCGTCTTCATCTACTTCATAGAGCAGGATTACCGGAACATCTTTATTGAGGCGGCGGATTTGTTTGATCGCCGCTTGCGGGGTAGGCGCAGTGGTGTCGTTATTGCCAATCAGCAAATCCCAACTTTGTTCTTGCAGGAGTTTGACGAGCGCTTCCTCGCTCTCGACATGTTGCGCTCGGCAGGGATGGCCGGAGGCGTGCAGCATACTGATCAAGCGTTCGGCTTCTGAGCGCTGATTATTCAGAATCAGGAGTCGGATAGTGTCGGTAGTGGTCATATATCTTCTATCTAGTCAGGCGATGGTCAGGGCTTCGCTCGTTTTTGACTATAGCGCGTTTTTGGGCGCACGAGTTCGTTTGAGTGTTTGTTGTATCGAACCCTGGGCTTTTTTTGCCATTTTGCATAAGGCTGGCTTACCAGTAAGTCCAAAAACTCTACCTTGTGTCGCCAATTGCTTGCCTTGGTGAAGGATGCTCGTCGCAGAAGGTTCCTTGTTGGGGCTATATTACTGAATTCAGTGGGTCGCTCAACTTGTCATGCTATTTATGCGATCTGGTCGTGGCTTTTGTGGATTAGTTCGCAATTAGCTGGATAAAGTCTGGGCGATTTATTCCCACACTGAATCGAAATCATCCTTACTGGTTTTGGCTTCGGGCTTGGCGGTGGCTAGTTCGCGAAAACCAAACTGGCTAAAGGCGCCAGTGGCGAACAACCGCTGGGTTAGCTGGATCGATTTATCGCCCTCATTGCTCACGCCAGCCTGGCTTTGGGTATACAGGCGAGCCTTACTGTGTTCGTGAAATGAAATGGCGTTGGTAATCAGGCTGGGAGGCTGGTTGACGGCGCGTAACTCCGGAATTTGCAGCGCGCGTAAGTATTCGGCAAAACCGCCGGTTTTGTGGACGGCGGCCAAGCCCACGGGGACGGCGTGTGGGGCAATAATCTGGATACCCAATTGCGTCGCCCCCTTGATCTGATGCGCCCAGCGCACCACGCCAATCGACCATTTATTGCGGCCATACTCGCGTAGTCCAAGCAGTTCTCCGGCGCGGACTTGCACCGGAATTTCATTGCGCCACTCCAAGCCGTAGCCACCGGGGCTGCGATCCATCAGCGGCACCGTGTAAACCGGGTGCTGTCCCTGATAATTCACCTTCTCCTGCGACTTGATGCTCTTTTCAATATTGAAGGTCGGTAGTGCGCGCCCATCAAATGGCGTTCCGACAATATCAAAAGCGTCGCCCCAGGGATCGTCTTCTTTTTTCGCTTTGTCGTCTTTAAGTTGAACACCACGTTTTTGGTAGATAGCGCCTTTTTCGGGCGAACCCGCCACGGCACTGCTTTGGTTTAAAAACAGATTAAATGGCTGCTCACCGGCTAGATAAAAATGGACATTGGTGAGACCGACGGTAACTTCAATTTCGGCACTGACATCCTGCCGCTCAAAGCTGCGCAACGCTAAGTGGCTCCAGGCCTGTGCCAGGTGTTTGGTCAATGCTGCCGACAAATTGAGCTGGTTGCGCTGGCTGACGCTGGCATCTACCCCTTCATTGCCTACCTTCTGCTGCTCCTGAAGTTTATTCACCAGATGACTGGTGCGTATTTCCAGCGGCGGCTCTGCACCCGGGTTACTGGCCGGGCGCCAATGCGACTTATAGAAAGGTGGGCGATTGCTGTTGGTAAGTACAACAAACAGGTTTTCCTTACCTCCCGGATTGTATGTATCCAGCTCGGCAATAGGTGCCAGTAGTTCTAGCAAGTTATAGGTACTTTCAATCTCTTCCTGCCTCAGTTGATTGGGTCTCGCAGTCGCGAGCAGGAGTATGCGCAAATAGACGTTGTGAATGGTCTTCAGCCCTTGGTTGTGGGGCAGTTTGTCCTCAACTGGCAGCTGCTCCAACTCCAGTGCGCAAGCCAGTTGATAAAGTGCATGCACCTCGGCCCAAATTTGGCTGGCGATAGGTAAATAGAGCTGATAAGAGCGCAGTAGCAATAGTCCCAGCGCAGTAAGCGCACGTTGGATGCACAGGGCTTGTAATCCTTGCTGGTCTTTTGTCGCTGGTGATACACACAGCTCCCGCACTACGGCGAGATAACTGTTGAGGAAGTGTTTCTGAATCGCCTGGGCGACAGTGGCTGTTTTGAGTGCGGCCTCCGGCAGAATCAGCGGCTGGTTCAAATACTTCAGCGCCAAGCCGCTCAGTGTCTGGTGCACCGGGACGCGCAACAACTCCAGAATCGCGAGGCGGTTTTCACTGTTGGTGCGCAAACGGCTGATTTCGTGGACGGCGGTATAAAGCTGGGCGCTGACTTGTTGCGCCTGTGTCAGAGGCAGGCTTTGCAGCCAGAGTTTGACCTGCGCCTCTTTACTGCCGCCGCAAAAACCCAGTTGCGCCAAATCCTGCTTTGGCACTATGAGCTTTTCAAGTAGATGTTTAATCGGTGGCTCGTTGGTCATTCGAATGCCGTCTGCTAATCCCGTTATAACTATGTAATTGAATATAGACGATTTTAGATCTTTTCGTCTGAATAACTAGCCGTTCAGTTGAGACCGGTTAGAATTAGTCAACATAACAATATGACGCCAATGTCCACTACATAAATCACAATAAAGACTAACGGGAGGGTCGCACATGGGCTCCATGTCGATGAGATATAAACTGATTTTGCTCGGATTAATGCCGGGTATTGCGATTTTGGTCGTCCTTCTGGCATTGGTCAGTGCCCGCATGCAGAGCATTGTCGAAAAGGATATGGATATATTGCGTGACACTCTGCTCAACGCGCACAAGACCGAATTGCGCAATTCGCTGGATATCGCCAGTTCACTGATTAAGCCACTTTATGAAGTTGCGCCCAGCGGTGAGTCCACGGAAAAAACGCAAGCCATCGCGCTGTTGAAACAACTGAAATACGGTAAAGATGGCTACTTTTTTGGCTACGATGGCAGCTCAGTGCGTGTTTTTTCCGGCAGCGACACTGCGCGTATTGGCGACAGCTTCCGCGACTACAAAGACGTTAATGGCGTCTTCCTAATCAATGAGCTGGTCAAGCAGGGGAAGACTGGCGGCGGTTTTGTCACCTACCATTTTCCACGTTTAGGCAAGGGCGAAACCGCCTATCCAAAACTCAGCTATGCCATTTGGCTCGACAAGTGGGATCTGATGCTGGGAACCGGGTTTTATATCGATAGTATCGATAATGCGGTCGCGTCGGCACGGGCAGTGGCGGATGAACACATCACCGCGACATTGATGTGGGTTTTTGTGGCGGCGCTGGTATTGCTTGGTGCGATTGCACTGCTCGCGATATATATCGCCAATAAAACGCTGGCTCCACTCAATGGGTTGGTGCGCAGCCTGGAAGATATAGCGCGTGGTGGTGGCGATTTGACTCGTCGTCTGACACGTACAAGCAACGATGAAATAGGTGCGGTTATTTCGGCGTTTAACAGTTTTGTTGATTCCATCCACGGGATGATCCAACGTATCCAGCAGCTCACCCTGCAGGTAGCCAGTATTAGCAAGCAAGTATCGCAAGATACCAACGCCACCTACCAAACCCTCGAACAGCAGCGCGAGCAAACTCTGCAGGTCGCCAGTGCCATTAATGAAATGGCGGCATCGGCGGTCGAAGTGGCTCGCAGCACGCAAGATGCCGCCACTGCCGCCAATCTCGCTGAGTGCACAACCAAAGACGCACAATCTACCGTCGCCAAATCCATCGATAACATTCAAGCGCTCTCCTCAGAGGTCAAGCTCAATACCGACGGTTTGCAGCAGTTGCAGCAGGATGTAAACGGCATTGGTGCTGTGTCCGATGTCATTCGCGGTATTGCGGAGCAAACCAATCTGCTTGCTCTCAATGCCTCCATTGAAGCCGCCCGCGCTGGCGAACAGGGGCGTGGTTTTGCGGTAGTGGCGGACGAAGTGCGGGCGCTGGCGGCGCGCACCCAAGCGTCAACTCAGGAGATTCAGGGCATGATTCAACGCCTGCAGGCCAGTACTACTGGTGCAAGCGAGTCGATTAAGCGCAGTCTGGTTAAAGGCGATGTCTCGGTGCAGATGGTCTGTGCCACCTCGGAAGCGCTCAGTGCTATCGATCAACAAGTTAGTACCATCAGTCAGCGCGGGTTGCAAATTGCTACCGCTGCCGAGCAGCAGACACAAGTGATCGAATCGATTAACCACAGCATGCATGTGATTGCCGATGCCACCGAGTCCGCAGGTCGCTATGCTGCGCGCTCACACCAATCTGGCGATGAGTTGGCCAGCGTCGGTGCCGAGTTGCAGCAATTGGTGGGGCAATTTAAAACCTGAAAATTGTTTTATTTTGGTGCAAAAACATTGGGTGGCCAATAGGTAGCGGAAGCGGTTAGTTATTTCGTGTGCACCAATAAAAAACAAAAATGTGCCCGATAAGTAAAAAATTGCATTTAGATGAGGCAAAAAAAATACTGGGTGGCTTCTATCGCCAACTGCAAAAAGACTTTTTTTGAAAAAAAAGCAAATTAGTTAAACAATATCAATGGCTTAAGCAGTTTTCGCGACTGTGGTTTGCCACTGGCATAGCGCTTGCTAAACCCCTCCCAATGAGGAGTTGCGAGTCTATGTCTGAATCCGTTCTTAAAAACGATAGTAAATCCGTGCGTTCAGTATGCCCCTACTGCGGTGTAGGCTGCGGCATGGTGCTGGAAACTGACGGCGAAAAAATCATCAAAGTCACGGGTGATAAAAACCATCCCTCCAATTTTGGCCGCCTCTGTACCAAAGGCCAAACCAGCGCACAGGCGCTCACCAACTCCGGCCGTATGGAATCTGCCTTTGTGCGCAGCGAGCGGAATCGTGATCCAGTAAAGACATCCATGGCGCAGGCTATCAGTACTACCGCCAAACGCCTGCGCGAGATTCTGGATACCCACGGCCCCGATGCCATCAGTTTTTATGTCTCGGGGCAGATGTCGATTGAATCCCAGTACCTCGCCAACAAACTCGCCAAAGGTTTCTTGCGCACCAACAATATCGAATCTAACTCGCGCCTGTGTATGGCGAGTGCCGGTGCGGGGTACAAGCTCTCGCTCGGCTCCGATGCACCGCCCGGTTCCTATCAGGATTTTGATCACTGCGATTTGTTTTTGGTGATCGGTGCGAACATGGCGGACTGCCATCCGATTTTGTATTTGCGCATGATGGATCGCGTCAAAGCCGGTGCGAAATTAATTGTGGTCGATCCGCGCCGCACTACAACCGCGGACAAAGCGGACCTGTATTTACCGATCAAGCCCGGCACTGATCTCGCATTTTTAAACTGCCTGTTATTTTTGCTACATAAAAATGGCAAAACCGATGCAGAATTTATTTCACAGTACACCCAAGGCTGGGAAAATTTTCCGGAATTTTTAGCGGATTACACACCCGAAAATGTGAGCGAAATTACCGGTCTTTCAATCGAGTCGTTGATTAGAACTGCCGACATGATCGGCAATGCGCCCGAGTTTATGACCTGCTGGACCATGGGTTTAAATCAAAGTACCCACGGTACCTGGAACACGAATGCGATTTGTAATTTGCATTTGGCGACGGGAAAAATTTGTCGCCTCGGCAGCGGCCCTTTTTCACTCACCGGCCAACCCAATGCGATGGGCGGGCGCGAGATGGGTTATATGGGCCCAGGCTTACCGGGGCAGCGCACATTGCTAGTAGAAAAAGATCGCGACTTTATCGAAAACTTGTGGGGCGTTGCGCCTGGCAGCATCAGTACCAAACTCGGCAAAGGCACCGTTGATTTATTTGAGCGCATGGCTGCGGGCGAAGTAAAAGCTTGCTGGGTAATTTGCACTAATCCGGTCGCGTCTGTCCCCAATCGTAAAATCGTTATTGAAGGTCTGCAAAAAGCAGAATTGGTCATCGCACAGGATGCGTTCCTCGATACCGAAACCAATCGCTACGCCGATATTTTATTGCCCGGCGCTTTATGGGCAGAAGCGGAAGGCGTAATGATCAACTCCGAGCGCAATATCACGCTCATGCAAGAAGCTGTGAATCCACCCGGTGAAGCCATGGCCGATTGGGAAATTATTGCACGCGTCGCCTGCGAAATGGGTTTTAGTGACGGATTCAGTTTTAATTCTGCCGCCGAAGTATTTGAAGAAATCAAACAAAGCTATAACCCCAAAACCGGTTACGATCTGCGCGGTGTTAATTACACACGTTTACGCGAATCGCCACTGCAGTGGCCGTGCGCCGATGAAACCTCTACGCGCAATCCGATCCGCTATTTAAATACCGGCATCAACCAACCATTAAAGTTAATGGATGATGGCAGCGCGCCTTTACTGCAATTTGCAACTGACTCCGGCAAAGCCATTTTTCATGCGCGCCCCCACGTAAATCCGGCTGAGATGCCTGATGCCGAATTCCCAATGGTGTTAAATACCGGCCGAGTGCAACACCAGTGGCACACCCTGACCAAAACCGGAAAAATTGCCACGCTCAATAAATTAAATCCCGGTACCTTTGTGGAAATTCATCCGCAAGATGCGGCTGAATTAGGCATCAAAAATAAAGACAAAGTGGAGATTCGTTCGCGCCGTGGCTACGCCATTTTACCTGCGGTGGTGACTGATCGCGTGCAACCTGGCTGCTGTTTTGCGCCCATCCACTGGAATGATGTCTATGGCGATAACCTGTGCATCAATGCAGTGACCAGCGATAAAATCGATGCGATCTCGCAGCAGCCAGAACTAAAAATCGCCGCCGTCGCGCTTAAGCGTGTCGACGTATTTGTGGAGGAGGCGGTTTCTGCCGAAAATTCTGCTGCGCACGACTATGATTACACCAGCCCTATGGCCTTCGCCGCCGTGGCTGAGGAAACCAGCATGACCCTGATTAAAACCTTCGCTGAAAAAATCGGCGTAGTAGAAGCAGTAGCGCCCAATTTCTCTGAAGCCGAGCGCACTTATCTGGGCGGTTATATCAGCGGCCTGCAAGCCACTGCAAAATTAATTTCCGCTGTGCCCGCACTGCCTGCCGATGCACCTATTAATCCCAATCATCGCACCTGGGTAAATGGTTTACTCGCCGGTATGTTCAGCCGTGTGCTCCCTGTTGGTGTCGCATCTGTGGCTGCGCCTGCACAGGCTAAACCCGAGTTGGTGATGCTCTGGGCATCGCAAACCGGCAATGCAGAGGCCCTTGCCGAAAAATTTGCACAGCAATTAACAGCGCAGGGGTGGGCTGTTAATTTCCATTCCATGAATGACTACACCGTTGAGAAATTAGCAAAAAATAAATTGGTGGTATTTGTCACCAGCACCTTTGGCGATGGCGACGCGCCCGATAACGGCGGCGATTTCTGGAGCCAATTAAACAGCGACGCAGCGCCAGAACTAAACGAATTGCAATTCGCATTGCTTGCATTGGGCGATTCCAATTACGACCAATTCTGTGGCCACGGCAAAAAATTGTTTGCGCGCTTACAAACCCTGGGTGCCAAAGCATTAGTTGGGCGTGTAGATTGTGATACCGATTTTGAGGTGCCGGCAGGTGAATGGTTTGCTAAGCTCAAGGAGCAACTAGCACCCCTAACGTCAGACATAAAAGCCTCTGCTGCGAACCAGCCATCATCAATGACTGCCACTACAACCTCATCTGCGGCCCACACCAAAGCCAATCCTTATGGCTCGCGTTTGATTGTGAACAAACGTTTGAATGCGGAGGGCTCAAGTAAAGATGTTCGTCAATTCGGTTTTGATTTGGGTGAATCCGGTATTACCTATGAAGCGGGCGATGCGCTCGGCATCTGGCCAAAAAATTGCCCCGAGTATGTGTTTGAGTTGGAGCAAGCGCTGAATTTAAATGCCGATGCCCCGGTAGTGGTGGACACCCATGAAAAATCTGTGCACCAGGCGCTGCTGGAAAATTATGAAATCTGCCGCCCGAGTCTAGAGGCGCTGAATTTTATTGCGCAGCGCAGCAACAGCAAAGAATTAAAAAAATTGCTCGATGCAGAGCACAAAACCGAATTGCAGGAATGGCTTTACGGGCGCCAACTCGCGGACATTTTGCAGGAGTTCCCCATTCGTGCCAGCGCCGATGAACTAATCCCGCTGTTAAAACGCATGCAGCCGCGGTTATATTCCATCGCATCAAGTAGCAAAGCGCAACCGACACGCATTGATCTCACCGTTTCCGCCGTGCGCTACTCGCGCTTCCGCGACAGCAAAAAAATCCGCAAAGGCGTTGCATCCACGTTTCTTGCTGATCGCGCTGAGGGTGTAGACATCCCCATCTTCGTCCAACCCAGCAAACATTTCCATGTGCCGGAAAATGGCGATACTCCATTAATCATGGTTGGCCCTGGCACCGGCGTCGCGCCTTTCCGTGGCTTTTTACAAGAGCGCCAGGCACGCGGTGATCAAGGTAAAAACTGGTTGTTCTTTGGCGAGCAACACGCCGCAACCGATTTTTATTATCAGGAGGAGTTACAGCAATTCCAAAAAGACGGCGTACTCACCGAATTAAGCCTCGCTTTCTCACGTGACCAATCACAAAAAATTTACGTGCAGGATCGCATGCGCGAACAAGGCGAGGCAATTTGGAATTGGCTGGAAGAGGGCGCTTATTTCTGCGTTTGTGGCGACGCTAGCCGCATGGCCAAAGATGTAGACCAAGCGCTGCGCGATATCATCCAGCAATACGGAAAATTCGATGAAGCTGAAACCGTTAACTACATCCGCAAATTGAATATGGATAAGCGTTATTTGCGAGATGTGTACTAATCCTGTGAATTAATAGCTGTTACTGCAGCTCCAAAATCCCCCGTCAACGAGAGTTGGCGGGGGATTTTTTATTGGGGCGTGCGTGGCCGGTTAACATTGTTTTACCCGTTGTAGCTGGACAGGATTGACCTGTAATATCCAGTAATTCCGATTGGCATACTTGGGCGCAATAGTCTTTAATTGAGTTTTTATTATTTTAATGCAAAAGAACAGAGGGCTATATGGTTGAGCGAAGTGGAAGATGTCTTTGTGGGGCGGCGAGTTATTATTTTTCTGGAGAGCCTATCGCCGCGCGTGTCTGCTGGTGTAAAGACTGCCAGCACATTGCCTCCAACGGCACGGTGAATGCCATAGTGAATACTGATTCGCTCACCATAAATGGGGCGTTGAGTGAATTCGTTAGTGTTGCAGAAAGCGGAAACCAAATTCGCCGTCGTTTTTGCCCGGCGTGCGGTTCGCACCTGTTTGCCAATTCGTCCGCAAGGCCACAATACACGGTTGTTCGAATCGGCACCTTGGATGAACCCTCGTCAATCTCACCCACCATGAATATCTGGACAAAAAGCGCCCCCGCTTGGGCATGTTTTGATGGGAATCTCGATTCAGTAGAAGGGCAGGCTCCACCGCCAAAAATTGCAGAAAAATAAATTGAGTAGGTTGCCATAGGTCGCACATGTTGAGTTTGCGAGTTGTAACAGGTCTTTAGGTAGGCTCTGTTTATTCACTGTATATCTGGCTTCGAAAAAATTACGAGGAGAATGGGATGAAGGTAATTGCCTATGATGTAAAACGTGCCTTGACGTTGTTAGCTGTGGCTGCCGCTTTTGTATTTCCAGTATCGCATGCTGGGGCGAAGGGTATGAAGCTTGGGCAGGCGATTAAAATGGCGGATGGCCCAAAAACGTATGATGCGAATACATTAACGGTAGAACAATTGCAAAATTGCTTGGCCATAGAAACGGAGCTTGACAAATTGGACGCTGAGTTGACGAGTGAGCGACCATCGATTGCAAAGCAAGAGGCAAAGATGAATGTAGTTGAAAGTGAAATTAAATTTCTTAAGATTTTGCTGGAAACAGATGAAAAACCAACAACCCAAGAACAAGTCGATGATATTAATAAGAGCGTTGATCGACACAATAAGTTGGTAGCAGATTATAAGAAGGAGGCTGAAAAATATTCCATCTTGGCAAAGGACTACAATGCCAAGATAGAAAAGCAAAAAAACGCATCGAATAATCACAATTCGCAATGTGCCCAAAAAAAATATTATGAAAGCGATATGGTGATTGCGAAGCAACAACAAGATACTGCTTCAAATCAAGATTCAGCACTGAGCCAAGCTACCAATTTCCTTCACAACACAACACCTAAAACTGGAAAAGCTAATTGACCACAGTAACCGATCAGAGAAACGTCAAAAATTCACTGTTTTTCAGTAGTGGATGCGATATTGGCGGTGAGAATGGTGAATGCGGAGATTAGGTTTCCCGTATGGCGGCTAGAGTGTGAGACTATTATTGGTAGTGATTACTTGATCAATGGCTAATAATCCCTCCTTGGCGCCGCAGGCAATACCAATCGCATGACTTGCGGGAACTTCATAATCGCGCGGATTAATACGAATTAATTTGCCATTGAATTTTTTCACAACCTGTTCAGAAAAACGGCGCACCGACGGGATATGTGTACCCGCTCCCAGCTCAATCACCACCGGATTGTTACAGCGCTGCAACCAGAGTTCTAATTGCTCGGCTTGCTGATCCGATCTATCGCTAATCCAACCCCAATCACCAAACATTAAAATATTGGGTCGCGCAATTCGGTTGCAGTAGGGGCATAGCGGCGGCTTATTAACTAGCTGGCATTTTTCATTATCGATTTCAGGCAAAAACGCATCCGAACTCCAAATAGAAGCGGAGCAGGGCTCAAGGCACTGCAGGTGATGAATCGAGCCGTGGCATTCATAAATATTATCCGCCGCAAAACCCGCCTGTTGAAATTGCCCATCCACATTGCTGGTAAACACCGAATAACCCTTGGCTTTGCTTTCGCCCCAGCGTTTCAAAATCGCAAAACCTTCATGGGGAACCGTATTGCGATAGAGCGTGAGCCTATGCCCATAAAAACCCCAGGCCAATTTCAAATCGCGCACAAAGGTATCGGGCGATGCCGTCTGCGCAAAATCCATTTTCGCTTTTGCAAGGGCAGGGTAGGCCTTCCAAAATCCTTCATTGCCACGAAAATCCGGCAAACCTGAATCAACACCCATTCCTGCACCAGCAGCGATGATAAGCGCGTCGGCTTGTTGGATGTAATCGGCGGCTTGTGTGATTAATGTGTGGGGCATGGTATTCCTGAGGTTTACACAATGTATTTAGAGTTGGCTGATAAGTGCTTGGTACAGCCCTAGATAGATCTCATAAGAAGGGTCTATTTTACGGTTTTTAATTTTCGTCATTACTGAACCGAATGGTTTGAAATCATTCATCAGTGTTTGGTCTGCTAAAATATTTCGATCCACCAAGAAAAGAATGCGTTTGACCTTTTTTGCTTTCCATAGGCGCCAAATAATCTGAAACGTTGTATAGGTTTTGCCTGTTCCTGTTGCCATTACAAGCAGTAAGCGTTTATCACCTTTTGCAATTCGTTCAATGATTCTGTTGATGGCTTCTGCTTGATAGTAGCGGGGCTCTCTATCTGTGCCATCTTCATGATAGGGTTCTGCTACCAATTTTTCGTCTTCGTCTGCAATGTTGCGAAACGTTTTATAGCGCTGCCAAATTACTTGTGGTGAGGGGAACTCGTCCATTGAGAATTCGGTCTCTATCTCTTCATGTGGCTCCGGCACTTTATTATGTGATGCAAATGCATCACCGTTAGAGCTGAAAGTGCTCGGTATTTCTAATATTTCGCTATAGCCAAGCGCTTGCTGCATTCCATGGCTGGCAGTGTGGTTGTTGCACTTTGCTTCAATGACAGCGATAGGAACGCCCTTTTCCCATTGCAGCACATAGTCTGCGAATTTCTTCTTCTTATTTCGTGACGACAAGTTTCCACGAACAATAACTGGACCAGGCGTTAGCGTCACGTTGCGACGAATTTGTGTCAGCTGATCCCAGCCCGCATTAATAACGGCTGGCGTAATGAATAGATCACAAATATCTAGTTCACTGAGCTCTTGTTTTTCTTTTTTATCCATTACGGTTCCCTTGCGTCAAATATGAAATAGGCACAGCAAATAATTTTTCACCAAACGGCAATATATTTTCACCATCATAAAACACAACGCCTGCCGCAAACTGACCGCCGCATGCATCCTTTAATTTATTTAATCCTTTAAAGTCAGCTTGAGTAACAGTAGCAGCGGCTTTTATTTCTATACCAGCCAATCTACGGCCTTGTTCAATAATAATGTCCACTTCTACTTTGTCTTTATTGCGAAAGTGAAAGAACTTTATATCCTCATCGTGCCAGTCGGCGTGTTTGCGTAACTCTTGATATATGAATGTCTCTAGCAATTGCCCGAGTAAGATTTTGTCTTGCCAAAGTGCGTTGCTATTAACACCGAGTAACGCACAGGCTAAACCGGTATCGGTCATATGCATTTTGGGCGTTTTGATCAAGCGGCTAAGCAGGTTGTTATGCCAGGGTTGCAATTGCTCGATCAAAAATATTTGTTCCAGTACCGCCAAATATTCCCTAATGGTTGGGCGACTCAACGAAAAAGGCGAGGCCAAATCAGCAGAGTTAAATAATCTCGCCGTTTGGCTTGCGGCTAAAGACAAGAGCTTTGGCAAAATATCCAGGTTGCGAATGCTTGCTATATCTTGCACGTCGCGTTGAATAATAGTGCTGATGTAATCTTTATACCAAGCGCTGCGCCGTTTCTCTGTTGCGCGTACTATGGCGGCGGGGTAACCACCCTTAGTAATCACGTCGGCCAGCGATTCACCCAAACGAATGTAATTATTTTTATTGGACGATAAACCGAAATCGGCATTGAACATGTTTTGTAGGAAGGTTGGTTTTTGTTGTGCTATTTCAATTTGGGCCAAAGGACGCAAGTGAATAATTTCCATGCGGCCAGCGAGCGAATCAGATAATTGCGGTAGCAGTAGTACATTAGCTGACCCAGTAAGAATAAATCGCCCAGGTTTGCGATTCTGGTCAATGCTCGCTTTTATTGCAGTGAACAGCTCCGGCACACGCTGTATTTCATCCAATATGCTGTGTTCTGGCAGGCTTTGTACAAAGCCAATCGGATCAGTTTTAGCGGCTTGCAATTGGTTGGTATCGTCGAAAGTGATGTAGTGATATCCCAACTCTGAACCAATTGCTTGAGCCAAGGTGGTTTTCCCACATTGGCGGGCGCCATGTATCAATATCACAGGAGTGTCATGCAGTGATTCGCGCAATCTTTCTTCTGTAAATCTGTGATAGAGCAGCGTATCCATTTGTTTTTACTTTATCCGCCAAGGTGTTATGGGTTCGGCCAAGTGTAAGTAAACGTTCGTCCAAATGAAAGTTTTTATTCGTCCAATTGAAAGTATTTGTTCGGCTATGTGAAAGTTTTCCGCGCTAAAAACTTCAACGATCCTGCTGCAATGAGGGATTTCATTCGGCACATCCATGTGCCTCCCCCTTCTGGGCAGCCTGCGGCTGTGCAAAAGTGCTGTCCTGCACTTTTGTGAACCCGAAACCATAAAAACAAAGGCCCTGA
>DLHJ01000004.1:0-292010 GCA_002483145.1 Cellvibrio sp. UBA7671 | reverse complement strand
TCAGGGCCTTTGTTTTTATGGTTTGGTGGAGTCGGGGGGATTTGAACCCCCGTCCGCCAGCACTCCATCCTCGGCTCTACATGTTTAGAACCGCCTATTGATTTAGCGAATTACAGCCCAGCGGGCGGGACGTAAAGCGCGATCCTGATAAGTTTTAGCTGATCCACCCCAGGCAGGCTTCACTGCGATCCAGTTCTATATGACGGGCGTTAACGCGGTACTGGCACCTTGTTAAAGACCGTTAGCGGCGAACCGCTAAAGATGCTTTCAAAAGCTGCTTACGCAGCTAATTGGGCACCGTAGTTGTCATCATTGGCAACTGTAAGTTTGCAGCTTTGGATTTACGTGATTGGCTACCCTCACGACATGCACCTAAGACTTTGTCACCAGCGTCGAATCCAAATCGACCCCGTTCGCTCCTGAAGAGTTGTTCTTGCGAACGTCCCACGTCAAGTAGCGAGTGGCGGCATTCTACCCCTATTAGTCGCGATAGGGAACAATGGTTTGAATACTGCCGTCCGCGTTGTAATTCAGTGGGGCCATCTTCACCGAGCGCAGGTGAGTGATGCCCTTGGATAAAATCGAATCGTGATAGAACAAATACCACTGCCCCTGAAATTCAGCGATTGAGTGGTGCGTCGTCCAACCGATCACTGGCTCAAGAATGCGGCCTTGGTAAGTGAAGGGGCCGTAGGGGTTATCACCGGTGGCGTAACATAAAAAGTGGGTGTTGCCAGTGGAGTAGGAGAAGTAATACTTGCCGTTGTATTTGTGCATCCAGGAGGCTTCAAAGAAGCGGCGGTCATGATCGCCTGCTAACAGAGGTTTGCCGTTTTCATCGAGGATTTGGATTTCGCGCGGTGTTTCGGCGAACTCTTTCATGTCGTCGCTCATGCGCGCAATGATAGGGCCGAGAGCTGGTTCGTTGTCTGCAGGTTCGCCGCGCTTTGCGTCATATTGGTTGTTGCGATAATTCTGCAACTGGCCGCCCCAGATACCACCGTAGTACATGTAGTACTCACCGTCGCTATCTTCAAACACAGCAGGGTCAATTGAATAGCTGCCTTTGATGGCTTCGGGTTCTGCTTTAAATGGACCGACAGGTGAATCACCTACCGCTACGCCGATTTGGAAAATGCCATCTGCGCGTTTTGCTGGAAAATATAAATAGTATTTGCCATTTTTATGGGCTGCATCGGGTGCCCACATTTGGCGTTCAGCCCAAGCGACATCTTTGACATGCAGGGCAACACCGTTATCCACTGCGGGGCTATCGGGGGAATCAAGAGAAATTACGTGGTAATCCTCCATCCCGAAATGATCGCCGTTATCGTTAAACGGAATGCCCGCTTCAATATCATGCGATGGATAAATATAAATCTTGCCGTTGAACACATGCGCCGATGGGTCAGCAGTGTAGATGTGCTCAACCAGCGGTTGGGAAATCGCGCGTGCCTTTAGGTCGGCAACTACTTCCGGTGCTAAAAATTCTTCTGCCATACAATATTCTCTCTACTTCATTTCAAACATTTACTTATCACAACAATCGTTTGTTAAAATAATTATTGGCCTGCCGATTTGCGGCGGGCATTCAGGTCGGCTTCAATCTGTGTTTCCAGTGGCTTGTTGATAGCGTAGAAGAACATACAGGCAACAGCAGCAAAGAATGGCAGGGATGCAAACACGCTCACCGCCGTTTTAATACCTTCGATAGTTTCAGGGTTTTGCATTGGCAGTGAGGCTTCATAGCCGTAATACGCGAGCAAACCTGCGACCAATGAACCACCGATAGTTAAGCCTGCTTTGAGGCCGAGAATCATTGCGGAGAATACAATCGCTGTGGCGCGACGATTATTTTTCCACTCGGAGTAATCGGCTACGTCGGCAATCATCGCCCATAGCAGTGGAATAGTGACGCCGTAAAAAAAGCCGTGCAGGATTTGCGAGATAAACACGATACCGATGCTGTCGGCAGAGAAAAATTTAAACGCTAATACAAACAAGGTCGATAGAAAGAGCGCGCCGCCGAAGACATTGCGTTTACCAAATTTATCGGCGAGGTTTTTGGAGAAACCAATCCCGATAATCATCATGATAATGCCGCAGGCATTAAACAAACTGAACGCCGAAGTAGGTGCATCTTTCGGCCATTGGAACTCTGACAGGCCGATACTGGTCAGGCCGTGATTGAGTCCAGCGATAAAGCCGTTAAAGCCGATGTTTTGCAGGAACTCTGCGAGCTTGGCTTCATTCAAATAATTTTCAAAATAAAATATGTACATGCCGCCTTTGAGAGCGAGAGTGATAAATACCAGCACGGTCACTACCAGCATCACAATCCAGGGCAGGTTTTTAAACAAATCCGAAACATCTTGGGCGATCGAGTTACGTCCGGCAACAACAGGTAAAATTCTTTCTTTGGTTGTGGCAAAAGCAATCAGGAAAAACACGGTGCCAACGATCGAAAACAACAACATGGTGTTGTGGAAACCCACCGCTTTATCGCCATCGCCCAGAATTAATACGAGCGGCAATAACAACACCTGGATAATAAATTGCGCGACCATCACCGCAACAAACCGGTAGGAAGACAGACTATTGCGATCTGACATATTACCGGTCAGCACTCCGCTCAGCGCAGAGTAGGGCAGGTTGTTCGCGGCGTAGATAATCAACAACAAAATGTAGGTGACAAAGGCGTAAATCACTTTGCCGTTTTCATCGAAGTCGGGCGTGCTAAACGCGAGCAAAGCTACTGCGCCGAAGGGGATAGATGTCCAGAGTAACCAGGGGCGGAACTTACCCCAGCGAGTGGATGTTCGGTCGGCAATTATCCCCATCACCGGGGTGAAAAAGGCACCAAACATACCGCCAATCGCCATGATGGTGGCTGCTTTGCCCGCTGAAATTCCATACACATCGGTATAGAAAAACGCGAGGAAGGTGAGCAGGGTTTGGAAAATCAGGTTGGCGGCGAGGTCGCCCAGGCTATAGCCAACTTTTTCAACAACGGACAGTCTTTGCGCAGGGAGTTGAGTCATTTGGGTTATATCTTCTTATGTGATGGAGCTTTTACTCTAGCGGATAAATCGCTGGGGTGACTTAAGCAAATAGCAAACTTGTGCTCATATTTGCTAACCAAAGGTTATAAGTACCAGCTTTGGAGTGGCCGATATACTTGTAGGCACTAGAATCGCCCAATAGGGGCTTATAGTCAAGAAGTATATAACATGATGCCAAGCCAGATACAGCTTCTCTCTCCTCAAAAATTTTGAGGTCCCCCCTCCAGATATTCAATTAGACGGTGTGCTCGGGTGCGAGCATATTGTTCCCAATGCAGACTTATCTCGCTCATGCAGTGCAACCAGGCGAGTTACCAGAGGAGATGAGTGTGAATACCTTGTCTCACCATTCTTATTTAGAGGAGCTTTAACGTGATTAGTAAACAATATACTCCGCAGGTTTTTTCATTTTTTATGGCTTTGCTGATGTCATGCATCATGTCTTTCATCATTTCGGTATTTAATGTGGGATTAGTCGATGACATCATTTTCATTTGGCTAAAAGCCTGGATGTTTGCATTTATTGTGGCTTTCCCAACGATCATTTTTATTACACCGATTGTTCGTAGGTTGGTGGCCGCCGTTGTTGGGCAGCACTGATTGGGGAGGATGATGAATGAATAGCGACATTTTTTATCTTGCAGGTGCTATTTTTATTGGTGTTGGTGCGACGGCAATTATGGATCTATGGGCGATTGTTTTACGGCGTGCGTTTAATATCCAATCATTGAGTTTTTGTCTCGTCGGCCGTTGGTTCAGCCATATGCGGGAAGGCATATTTCGCCATGAAAAAATTGGTGCGGCAGAAAAAAGGACGGGTGAGTGTGCTATCGGTTGGGTAGCACATTACCTTATTGGTATTGCCTATGCTTTTGTTCTGGTGCTTCCCGCATCGGGCGCATGGCTGATATCGCCATCGCTTATGCCCGCGCTGGCTCTAGGTATAGTGACGGTAATTTTTCCTTTTTTTATGATGCAGCCTGCTTTTGGGTTGGGAATTGCTGCAGCAAAGGCGCCTAATCCTATGCAGGCCCGAGCAAAGAGTCTGATGAGCCATACCGTATTTGGTGCGGGGCTCTATTTGTCGGCATTGGTTTTTAGTGCATTGATGCGCGCAATTATCTAATTAGCGATCGGCATTGGGTTTGTGAGGTGAGTCTGGGCTATGGAGATTTATCAATTAAAAACATTTGTGACCATCGCCAGCGAGGGCACCATTACCCGCGCTTCTGAATTATTGTTTCTGAGTCAACCAGCCGTCAGCGCACATATCAAAACGATTGAGGACGAGGTTGGCTTTTTATTATTCGAGCGCACAGCGCGCGGTATGCGTTTGACTGACAAGGGTGCTGCTTTGCTGGTCAAAGCGGAGCAGTTGTTGGCGTTACATCGCGAGCTAATTCAGGAGGCCCGGCAATTAAAAGGGCGTGTAGGAGGAAAAGTCCGCTTGGGTTCAAATCGTGGGCCGAGCGCGTTGGTATTGGGCAAGTTGCTAACATCCTGCGCAGAAAAATGCCCTGATATCGATGTGCAGTTAGTCTATGGCAGCTCCGCCGAAATAGAACAATCTATTTTAACTGGTGCATTAGATGTCGGATTTTTTGCGGATTCAGGTAGGTATTCGCCGGAAATTTTAAAACTGGAGGTGGATAAATTTGGTGTCTATCTTGCCGCTCCAACAGGATGGGTAACAACAGGAGAAAATCCGGATTGGCAACAACTCGCGACTATGCCCTGGATCTGCCCTGCATCCAATAGTTGCTGCGGCAAGGTGGCAGAGCAGGTATTTGTGGATAGAGGGTTCCGTCCGCAAAAACAAGTGAGTGTGGATCATGAAAAAGTGACGCGCACATTAATCGCTGGTGGTGTGGGCGTTGGTTTTTTACATGCGGATACAGCGCTGGAAGCGCAAGCCAAGGGCGAGCTGGTGTTGTTGGGAGATGTGCAGCAATACGTAAGTGTATTTTTTGGGATGCTGCGCGGGCGCGAACAAGAGCCTTTAATTGGTTCAGTATTGCAGGTGCTCGAGGATATTCTGCAGCAACCAGATGCGTATACCCACTAGTGCAGGTATACGCATGTCTGCATCATCATTTGTGCGTTGAAGGTTTACACACTCAAATAGCGCTGCACCAAATCATCTTTCAAATCGGCAATCGACCCGGTTGCGACCACACTGCCTTTTTCCATAATAAAAAAATCATCGGCCACACGGCGGGCGAAGGGGAGTTTTTGTTCGACGAGTAATACGGTCAAGCCTAATTCGCGGTTGAGTTTACGAATCACATCGCCGATATCGCGCACTACATTAGGCTGGATACCTTCGGTGGGTTCGTCGAGGATTAACAATTTCGGGTCTAATACCAATGCGCGGCCAATCGCGAGTTGTTGTTGCTGGCCGCCGGATAAATCGCCGCCGCGTCTGTGTTTCATTTCTTTTAGCACGGGAAACAGTTCATAAATCAATCCGGGGATAAAACGTGATTTATCTTTGCGTGCACCGAGCGATATTTTTAAATTTTCTTCTACCGTTAACAGCGGGAATATTTCACGGCCTTGTGGCACAAAACCTATGCCACCGCGGGCGCGATTTTCGGTAGAAAGTTTATTGATGTCATAACCGTTCAATTGAATGGAACCATCGCGTACCGGCAATAAACCGGTAATGCATTTAAGCAGTGTGGTTTTGCCCACGCCATTGCGCCCAATCAGGCAGCCGCAGGTACCTTGTTTCAGGTTCAGGGACAAGTCCCACAAAATATGGCTTTGGCCGTAGTATTGGTTAATATTTTTGATCGTCAGCATGATGGTTGTATTCTCGTCCTATTTATTCACTTTTTATTCACCAAGATACACTTCAATTACTTTTGGATCATTTTGTACCTGATCCATAGTGCCTTCAGTGAGCACTGAGCCTTGGTGCAATACAGTGACTTTGCGCGCGATAGAGCGGACGAACTTCATATCGTGCTCTACAACAATGACTGAGTGGTCGCCCGCGAGTGATAATAATAGCTCGGCGGTCTTTTCGGTCTCTTCTCCCGTCATACCGGCGACGGGTTCATCCACCAACAACACGCGCGGGTTTTGCATCAATAACATTCCAATTTCCAGCCATTGTTTTTGGCCGTGCGATAATGCACCTGCATTTTTATAGCGATGTTCTTGCAAGCCAATTTGTAACAGTACTTCGTCAATACGGTATTTTTGTGCGCTGTTCAATTGCTGGGTTAGCGTCCACCACACACGTTTATCGGCTGCGGTTGCCAATTCCAAATTTTCGTACACACTCAGCGCTTCAAAAATAGTGGGTTTCTGGAATTTTCGGCCAATACCACCGCGCGCAATCTGATGCTCAGAGAGTTCAAGCAAATTAATTTGCTGACCGAAAAAAACGCTGCCTTCATCCGGTTTGGTTTTGCCCGTGATTACATCCATCATGGTGGTTTTGCCCGCGCCGTTAGGGCCGATAATGCAGCGCAATTCACCTTCATCGATGTAGAGGTTTAAATTATTGAGTGCGCGAAATCCATCAAAGCTAACGGTTATACCTTCCACATACAGAATCGTGCCTTTGGTAGTATCCAGCGGTGCACCAAAATTTGGATCAGCTTGGCCAAGTGAGCGGCGTGCTTGCGAAAGAATATTCATTACACGTTCTCCTTGGCGGTTTCTGCTGTGCTGTTTGTTGGCTCGGCAGTAGTGTTAATTTTGGCTGGTACTTTTTTGTTGCGATTAAAAAGGCCAACCAAACCTTTGGGTAATACTAACGTCACAATCACAAACAGTGCACCCAGGGCAAACAGCCAGGTTTCAGGTGAATAAGATGTAAAAATGGTTTTGCCGTAGTTAACGGTAAACGCACCGACAATCGCACCAAACAAAGTGCCGCGCCCACCAGTGGCCACCCACACGACTAACTCAATCGAGTTGAGCGGTGAAAATTCACCGGGGTTAATAATGCCGACTTGCGGAACATATAAAGCACCTGCAATGCCTGCGAGAATCGCAGAGAATACAAATAACCAGAGTTTGTAGGACTCTACTTTATAGCCGCAAAAACGCGTGCGGCTTTCCGCATCGCGGATCGAGACAATAATTTTCCCCATGCGCGAAGTGACAATATAGCGGCAGGCGATGTAGGCAATTATCAACATAAATCCGGACGCTAAAAACAGTGAGATACGTGTGCCGTTAGCGGCAATAGGAAAGCCGAGAATATCTTTAAAATCGGTAAGGCCATTGTTGCCGCCAAAACCCATTTCGTTGCGGAAAAACGCGAGCAGCAACGCGTAGGTTAATGCCTGGGTGATAATAGAAAAATACACACCGGTAACACGCGAGCGGAATGCAAGCCAACCGAAAACAAACGCAAGCAAACCGGGAATTACAATCACCATCAGCATCGCAAACCAGAACATATCAAAACCCTGCCAATACCAGGGCAATTCTTTCCAGTTTAAAAACACCATAAAGTCGGGCAGCAGTGGGTCACCGTATTGACCGCGGGGGCCAATCTGACGCATCAAATACATACCCATCGCATAACCGCCCAGCGCAAAAAAAGCGCCGTGGCCGAGCGATAATATTCCGCAATAACCCCAGATTAAATCCACCGCGAGTGCAAGCAGTGCGTAGCACAGAAATTTTCCAAGCAGCGTCACCATAAAGGTGGAGATATGCAACGATGAGGTTTCTGGCACGAGGATATTGCAGATGGGCACCAGCACCATGGCGAGCAATACCAATCCCAGCACAATCATGCCGCCGCGATCGCTGAGTAATAAACGTTGGGTTAACATTTGATTCTCTCTTTTAAAATTCTTTCAATTCGTTGGATGTTGGCATTCAAAAGGGGAGCGGTAGGAGATTAATCAATCCGCCGCCGCACGACCTTTTTGCGGGAAAATTCCCTTGGGTCGTTTTTGGATAAACAGAATCAACAGCACCAACACCAACACTTTCGCAAGCACTGCGCCTGCATAAGGTTCGAGGAATTTATTGATGATACCGAGCCCCATAGCGCCAACAAGAGTGCCCCACAAATTGCCGACTCCGCCAAACACCACCACCATAAACGAATCGATAATGTAGGCTTGGCCGAGATTGGGGCCAACGTTAGTGAGTTGTGAGAGCGCAACACCAGCGATACCGGCAATGCCAGAGCCGAGGCCAAATGTCATCGCATCCACCCAGCTTGCGCGTACGCCAACAGCGCGAGCCATGGCACGGTTTTGCGAAACGGCACGCACTTTTAATCCGAGTGAGGTTTTTTTCAGAATCACCAGAAGTGCAAAGAACACCAGCAAACCGAAAATAAAAATGTACAGACGGTTGTAGGTGATAGAGAGAACCGGGTTGATGACCAGAGAGCCGCTCATCCATTCGGGTAATTCAACCGCGCGGTTGAGTGGAGAAAAAATGCTGCGTGCAGCCTGCTGCAAAATCAAACTGATGCCGAAGGTGGCCAGCAGGGTTTCCAGTGGGCGGCCATATAAAAAACGGATTACGCCGCGTTCAATTGCAATACCTACCAAGCCTGCAACAATAAACGCTGCTGGAATCGCTATCATCAAACTGTAAGCAATATGGTTGGGGAAAACTTGTTGCACCACCCAGGTGACGTAAGCGCCGATCATCATCAACTCGCCGTGCGCCATATTGATTACACCCATCACACCAAAAGTGATGGCGAGGCCAATCGCGGAGAGCAACAGCACTGAGCCTAAACTCAAGCCAAAGAAAATATTTTCGGTTAAACGAAATGCGGCAATTCTGTCTTCAATAGAATCCAGTGCAAATTGCGCCTGCTGTTTCACTTTAACATCGGCGTCATTGGTGGCGATTTCGAGTAATGCGGTGCGCACTTCCTGCTGGAGGCTACCGCGCAAAATCTGGATTGCATCCAAACGCACTTGTTGTTCACTACTTTGCAAATTCATCAATGCTACAGCGGCAGTGATTGCCGTGCGCACATCGTCATCAGGCTCAGTTTTCTGGCGCTCTTGCAGCAGCGCAATAATATCGTCATCAACACCATCAGCGATCATGCGATTGACAGCATCCAGACGTACTGCAGCATTTTTATCGTTTAAATTTAATGCGGCCAACACTGTGCGCAGCTGGGTGCGCATGGTGTTGTTGATGGGTACACGTTTGAGTGATTCGGCGGCATCGGCGGCAATTTTTTCACCGCTGATTGCGTCCACATAATTGCCGGAATTATCGACTATCGCGACGATCGGGTCGCTGGATTTTTCTGCGTAAAGATTGCCTTGTTGCAGTGCGGCAATTATCCCTGCAACACGGTGGTCTTCGAGCTTACCTAATTTTTTAGCGGTTTGTGCACGCTTGGGCAAACTGCCTTGGGTTAAGGCTTTGACGAGGGTATCAAATTCAGGTTCAGTGACAGCAGGAGTTTCTGCTGGTGTGGTGTCACTGGCTGCTTCTGTGGTGCTAGCTGTTGTATCCGCGTCTTGTGCAAAAATCGAAACCGGGCAGCAAAGTGATAATAATAATATCAACTGCACTTGCCATCTTCCAAACAGCTGCATTGGGTTTCGCATAGTCGTGTCTCTGTAAAAACAAATTGAAAATAATTTTTGGTGGAACTTTTTTAATTTTTTAGGTAATGCTTTTTGCTCGTTCCCAAGCTCTGCATTGGTAATGCATATATATTTAACAATCTACTTAATTGGTGCGGTAGGAACTCGCTCCCAAGCAGAGCTTGGCAGCGAGTGGTATGGATATTATTACTGCGCTGCAGCACCTAAACATTTTTTAGTTTTGGTGTTGTAATTACCGCACTTCAATTTAATCCAGTCTGATTCCAGATCTTTTGAACCTTCAAGATAGTCAGACCATGCATCACCCGGAACCAAACCATCGGTTTGTGAAACGGTAAGGAATTGACCGTCTTCCTGGATTTCGCCAATCAACACGGGTTTGGTGATGTGGTGGTTCGGCAACATTTTGCTGATGCCGCCAGTCAGATTAGGTGCTTCAACACCGATGATGGCATCAACCACTTTGTCAGTATCGGTAGTGCCTGCTTTCTCAACCGCTTTTACCCACATGTTGAAGCCGATGTAATGTGCTTCCATCGGATCGTTGGTTACGCGTTTTGGATTCTTGATGAACGCTTTCCATTGCTTGATGAACGCAGCGTTAGCAGTGTTGTCTTCGCTCATGAAGTAGTTCCATGCAGCGAGGTGACCTACCAATGGCTTGGTATCGATACCGGAAAGTTCTTCTTCACCTACAGAGAAAGCAACAACCGGAATATCTTCTGCAGTGACTTTTTGGTTGCCAAGTTCACGGTAGAAAGGTACGTTCGCATCACCGTTGATGGTAGACACCACTGCGGTCTTTTTGCCTGCTGAGCCAAAACGTTTGATATCGGACACGATGTTTTGCCAATCGGAATGGCCGAACGGGGTGTAGTTGATCATGATGTCTTCTTTGGCAACGCCTTTCGCCATCAAATAAGCTTCAAGGATTTTATTGGTGGTGCGTGGGTATACATAGTCGGTACCGGCCAACACCCAGCGCTTCACTTTCATTTCTTTCATCAGGTAATCAACAGCAGGGATTGCTTGTTGGTTTGGTGCAGCACCTGTGTAGAACACGTTGCGCGAAGATTCTTCACCTTCGTATTGCACGGGATAAAAAAGTACGCCGTTTAATTCTTCAATTACGGGCAATACCGATTTGCGCGAAACAGAGGTCCAGCAACCGAAGATTGCTGCGACTTTATCCTTGGTTAACAATTCACGGGTTTTTTCGGCAAACAGTGGCCAGTTTGACGCTGGGTCAACCACAACGGCTTCCAATTTTTTACCGAGCAAACCCCCTTTTTTGTTTTGCTCTTCGATCAACATCAACATGGTGTCTTTCAGGGTGGTTTCTGAAATTGCCATAGTGCCAGACAGTGAGTGAAGTACACCCACTTTAATGGTGTCAGCGGCAGCAGCGCTAAACGATGCGATGGTTAGGCCGCAGGCGATACCGAGTGCCCCGACATGTTTTGCTATCTTCTTCAGCTTCATGGGTCTGTCTCCTAGATGGTTTAATGACTCAGTGGTTTTAAGTTTGGTGCTATGTTGTTTGTATAAACACCATTTTCCGGTAACGCTGTTAACGCTAATCGTGGGTGACAGATTTTTCTTCCTTAATCATTTTTTATGTGCTTCAGGCATAAAAAATGTTGTCACTCTGTTTTTGAAAGTGTTGCAATTAATCCGGGTTCTGCTGCTGTGCTTCATAGAGCATGTGCAGTGTAATTTTCCGCACTTCGGCTTTACTCGCTTCGATATGCGTTTTTAAATAACTTTTTACATCCTCTGCGCGCCGTTCAATAATCGTGCGCAAGATTTTGGCGTGTTCGTCGTAGGTCGCTTCGATACGGTTGCGCTGGGTGAAATCGATTCGGCGAATAATGCGCAAGCGTTCAGTAATATCGTGATGGATTCGTGCCATTTCTGTGTTGCCGGTGGCTTCAATCAATTGCTCGTGAAAGCGTTCATCCAGTGCACAGACGGTTGGGCCGTCTTCCAAACGATCTTCCGGTTTTACTAGCCAGATACGTTTTAAATCTTCCAGCGGTGGCGCTGGTTCCATTTCGCATAATTTTTTAACTGCTGCCAGTTCCAGTACGATGCGTACATCGTAAAGCTGTTCAAATTGTTTAAAGTCAAAAGGTTTGACTTGCCAGCCGCTACGAAAGGAAACATCGACAAAACCTTCGCGTTGCAGGCGCGCTAGCGCTTCACGTACCGGGGTACGGCTTGCCGCCACACGCTCGGCGATTTCGTTTTCGCTAAACCGGTCGCCGGGCAATAAGCGAAATGAAAAAATATCGTCTTTAATTGTTTGATAAATCCGCTCTGTTAAATTGGTGCGCGGTTCGTCGGCTTTCTTTTTGGTTTTGTCGTGTTTGATTAATTTCATGGTTTTACCGTAGGTTGAGCAGCAATGCCCAACATTTCGTTTTAAATATTTGATGTGGGGCATTGCTGCCCAACCTACGTCCGTGTTTTAAATTAATCTTCTTCCAGCACCAACAACAAATCCCCTGCATTGACTTGTTTGCCTGGCTCGCAATGAATCGAACCAATTTTTGCAGCGCGATCGGCATATACCGAAAATTCCATTTTCATCGCTTCCACAATTAACAGTGGTTGATCTACTTCTACTGATTGACCTGGCTCAACCAACAACTTCCAAATGTTGCCGCTGATATCGGCAGTAACGGCATGGCCATCAACATCAATCGGGCCAGTCGATACTTTTGCTTGCAATGCTGCATCAACTTGTTTTTCTTCATCGGCTTGCCAGAGTGCGACTTCTTTGGTGAAAGCGGCTTGTTGTTTGGTTTTAAATTCAGCAATGCTCGCGGCATTGTCGTGCAGGAACTGTTCGTGTTCAGCGAGGCTAAAATAATCTTCTTCAATACGCAGGCTTAAACGGCCTTCGCGGAATGCTTCGCGCTGTGCAGTGAGCTCTTCTTCGGTCACTTCGTAATAGCGCACGCGGTCAAAGAATTTTAATAACCAGGGTTCACCATCTTTGAAGATCGGGTTTTTGAGGAATTTATTCCAGATCGGCAGTGTCCGCCCTACAAGCTGGTAGCCACCGGGAGAATCCATACCGTAAATACACATATATACCCCGCCGATTCCCACAGTGCCTTCGGCGGTGTAAGTGCGCGCTGGATTGTATTTGGAAGTGAGCAAACGATGACGCGGGTCAACCGGTACTGCGCAAGGTGCACCGAGATACACATCGCCCAAACCCAACACCATGTAGCTGGTTTCAAACAAAATTTGTTTTACTTGCTCGACGGAATCAAGGCCATTAATACGACGCATAAATTCAGTGTTGCTCGGCAACCAGGGCGCTGTATCGCGCACCGATTGGCGATAGCGTGAAACTGCATCCAGTGTGGCCGAATCTTCAAAGGCCATCGGCATATACACAATGCGGCTCGGTACTTTGGTATCGCGGGCATCGCCGAGTGTTTCTTCAATCACTAATAATTGATTGATTAATTGCTGTTGATGAATGACGCGGCTGTCGTAATTAATTTGCAGGGAGCGCACACCGGGCGATAATTCAATCACGCCTTCAATCGGTGATGCTTTCAATGCTTCCATCAATGCGTACACACGCAAGCGCAAACTCAATTCAAGAATATTGTCGCCGTATTCGAGCAGGATATATTTATCGCCCGCTTGGCGATAACTCACCAATGGGCGGCTGCCCTGCGGTGGCAATGCGGCAACGATACAATCGGAAATGGTGTTTTCCGGTTTAACAATGGGCGCGAGTAATACTTCCGGTTGTACACTCAGGTTTTCAATTGCACGATCAATGGATAATTCCAGAGCCAGTGCTGCATCAAAACTCAAGCGTTTAAAGCGAATTTTATCGCCGGGTTTTACCTGACCAACCTTCCATAATTCCGCTTTTACAATTGTAACCGGGCAAACAAATCCACCGAGGCTAGGGCCGTCTTTGGTAAGGATGACTGGCATATCGCCGGTGAAGTTAATTGAGCCAACAGCATATTCAGTATCGTGAATATTGGATGGGTGCAGACCGGCTTCACCGCCGTCACTGCGTGTCCATGTAGGCTTGGGGCCATTCAAGCGAATGCCCAAACGGTTGGAGTTGTAGTGCACTTCCCATGCGGTTGAAAAAAACATGTCAATCGCATCTTCGGTGAAAAAGTCTGGAGCACCGTGTGGACCATAGAGCACACCAATTTCCCATTCACTTGGATAGCTCGGGATTAATTCAACAGGTGCCGCTGCGGCTTCGTAAACAGGTGCTGGAGTAGTGCAGGCGGCAATTGCCGGATTGCTAATCGGCAGCATATCGGTTGCGCGCAAGGTGCGACCGGCATGGCCACCAAATTGACCGAGTGCAAAGGTAGAGCGGCTGCCTAAATACACTGGTACATCAAAACCATTGCGCACCGCGAGGTATCCGCGACAACCTTGGTCGGCTTTGCCCACTTCCAGAATTTGTCCGGCTTTAATGGCAACCGGTTGCCAGAATGGAATTAATTCGCCATCAATTTTTGCGGGCGATGTTGCACCCGTCAGTGCGATGGTTGCATCGCGATGGAATTTTAATTTTGGCCCGATAATGGTGTATTCCAGAGCGGCTGCACTTTCATGGTTGCCGACAATACGGTTGGCCACACGGAAAGCATAATCATCCATCGGGCCTGAGGGTGGAACACCAATACTCCACAAACCGACGCGGCCTGGGTAATCCTGCACACTGGTATAAGTTCCCGGTTGTAATACTTCAATGACGGGTGCTTTATATTCAAAGCTTGCTAATTTATTGGTGGCAACATCGCCGCTGCCAAAAAAATCCGTTGCGATAATTTGACGCAAGTAATCCAGATTGGTGGCAATGCCTGCTGCGCGGGTTTCATTCAGCGCGGTTTTCATTTTGCTAATTGCATCAGCTCGATCTTTACCATACACAATAATTTTCGCAATCATTGGATCGTAATAGGGCGATACTTCGGTGCCGGTAGAAACCCAGGTGTCAATACGCGCTGATTCGGAAAAATGTACATCGGTTAATACGCCGGGCGATGGTTGGAAATCGCGCACTGGGTCTTCCGCATACAAACGCACTTCAATAGCGGCGCCTTTCGGATTGATTTCGATATCCAGTTTTGGCGGTGTGCCAGCGGCGGTAAGGATCATCCACTCTACCAAATCTACTCCGGTACAAGCTTCAGTAATTGGGTGTTCAACTTGCAGACGGGTATTTACTTCCAAAAAATAAAACGCATCGCGCGCCGCATCGTAAATATATTCAATGGTACCGGCTGAGCGGTAATTAACGGCTTCACCCAAACTTTTTGATGCCGCCAATAATTTATCACGGGTTGCAGCAGGTAAATTGGGAGCGGGGGTTTCTTCAACCACTTTTTGGTTGCGGCGTTGCAGGGAGCAATCGCGTTCACCCAATGCAAGTACGTTACCTTTGCCGTCACCAAAAATTTGTACTTCCACATGACGGGCGTTATCGACAAAACGCTCAAGGAATACACCGCTATCGCTGAAAAAGTTTTGCCCTAGACGTTTTACGCTTTCATAGGCAGCAACTAATTCTGCTTCGTTGTTGCAGCGAGTCAATCCGATACCACCGCCACCGGCTGTGCTCTTCAGCATAACGGGATAACCCAGTTGCGCAGCAGAGGCAACGGCTTCGTCAATTGAATCCAGCAAGCCGGTTCCAGGGGTAAGTGGCACACCAGCTTTTTCAGCAATTTCACGCGAGGTGTGCTTCAAACCGAATTCGCGAATTTGTGCGGGAGTAGGGCCGCAAAATGCGATGCCTTCTGCTTCACACTGCTCACAAAATTTGGCGTTTTCAGAGAGAAAGCCATAACCGGGAATAATTGCCTGAGCACCGGTTTCTTTTGCGGCGGCGAGAATTAAATCGGATTTCAAATAACTTTCGGCGGCCGTATTACCACCAAGGCAGATTGCTTTATCGCAGGCAGTTACATGCGCTGAGTTGCGGTCGGCATCGGAATAAACCGCAACTGATTCGATACCCATTTTTTTCAGGGTCTTGGCAATGCGCACCGCGATTTCTCCGCGGTTGGCGATAAGTACGGTCTTTAACATGATTCTTCTCCGACTGTAATTTTTAAATTACTTTTGTAGTGATTTAATGTAGGTGCGCCATCCACCCAAATGGGTAATATCCGTTGCGCCATTTACGGCCGCGCCTTCACAAATAAAACCTTTTACTTCACGGCCATCGTGCAAGCTCAAAGTACCTATACCTAGCGGGGCTGGAATTAGCGCAACAAAACTACCGAAGTGGTGAACAGGTACATCCCACAATTCCACAATAATTTCTGCACCTTCCGCTGCGCGAATCAAACCGGGTTTGGGCGGTGTGGTATTGGGTAGTGCGAACAAACGGTAATTGCTTGCGGTGTAAGTGCTCTCAACAAAAATTGCCTTGCGTTCTTGCAGCTGCACATTGAGTGGCATGCCGGTTAAATGTGCGCCGACGACAGCGAGGCGAACATAACCTTGCGGTGCAGTATTTTTTAGCATGGTGGCCGGTGTTGGTTTAGTAGTGGCACCCAGCGATAAATTAACGCTGCTGTGCCATTTTTTCCCGAAGGCGGCGAGTGCGGCGTCTTGCCAAGCTGGCGCAATTAGCGTGATACCAAAAGGCAAACCATCCGCGCGCATAGTGGCAGGCAATGCGAGGGCAGAGCAGTCGGCTAGATTCACAAAATTGGTGTAAGTACCGAGTTGACTATTCACGACAACAGGATCGGCGTTGACTTCGGCAATCGTAGGATGACGCGGTGATGTGGGCACCAACAGCGCGTCAACGTTTTTCATCAATAGTTGTATTTCGCGCGCGAGGTCAGCGCGGCGATATTCTGCGCGATAGGCATCGGTCGCGGAAAAATTAACCGCGTTTTCAACAATGCCGCGCACGACATCATTCATATCGGCGGCGTGCTCTTGCATAAATTCGGCAATGGCTGCGTGACGCTCCGCCACCCAGGGGCCGCCATACAATAATTGCGCGAGGGTAAACATCGGCGTGAAATCGATGGTGACTAATTCAGCACCAAAGGCAGAAATATTTTCCAGTGTCTCCAACCATGCCGCTTCAGCTTGCGTATCGCCGAACCAATTGGGTGATGCGGGGATACCAAAGTGCGGCTTGCTGGAAAAATAGGTCGCTGCCGCAGGTGCAACGCGCGAGTAGCCGTCTGTTGCATCAAATCCTTCCATGATGTTGGCAACTGTTTCTGCATCCTCCACTGTGAGAGCAAATACCGAAACACAATCCAGGCTCCGGCACGCAGGTACAACACCGGTAGTGCTAAATCGGCCTTTGGTGGGTTTTAATCCGACGATATTGTTAAAGCCAGCAGGTACACGGCCTGAGCCGGCGGTGTCCGTACCTAAACTAAATGGCACAAGCCCATGCGCGACAGTTGTTGCAGAACCTGAACTTGAACCACCGGATACATAATCGGGTTTAAATGAATTAGGCACGGCTCCGTAAGGCGAGCGGGTGCCGACCAAGCCTGTGGCAAATTGGTCGAGATTGGTTTTGCCGAGCACAATTGCACCGGCTTGTTTAAGGCGCGCGACTGAAGTCGCATCAACCTCAGGAATATAAGTGAAGGCGGGGCAGGCAGCCGTAGTGGGAATACCGGCTACATCGATATTGTCTTTTACCGCGAAGGGCACGCCGTAGAGGGGCAGGTTGTTGGGATTGCCCTGGTCTTCCAATGCATCAAGCTGTGCATCCAACTCAGCGGTTGAAACAATATAAATCCAAGCTGCATCATTAACTTTCAGTTGCGCAAGCAAGTCTTGCAGCGCAGCGCGCGCTACCAAGCCTTCGCTACGGTAAGCATTCAGCCATTCATTAATCGTCCAACCGGTTGTTTGCATCATTATCGTTCCTGCGTGACTCTTTTAATTTGATCCGGGCTACATTTGCTCCTGGATCTAAATACAATCTTGGATACAAGTTTGTATTCAGCAGAAACTGTGCCAAGTGAAATTGCGTGGCTGAATCCATTCGCGTTACAAGCACAAAACCTTTGGTATTCAATGAGTTAAATGACGTATAAAAGCTGGGTTGAGGATGATTGTGGGTGGGTTTTGTTAGGGATTTTATGCGCTGAAGTTGTGCGCCCACTTTTTCTTTGGGGGCTAAATTGGTGCGAGTGGTTCTTTTCTGCATATCTCAATTTTTATAAATATTGAGATATCAGGGGCGATAATTCATAGTTCATCTCAATATTGTGAGTTTTTTGATATGAGTTCTCTAATCGAGCTTCACTCCTGACTCAGGCAATTCGCGCAACAAAGAAGAAATCCAGAAAAACTGGATCTCTTAAACACTGTTAGGGATGTATGTATGGCCATGAATTGGAAACAACTACTCTGCGCTGACCGCTTGGGTAATCGCACAGCAAAACACGAGGAGGGGCGTTCACCGTTTCACTCAGATCACGACAAGATTATTTTTTCGGGCGCTTTTCGCCGGCTTGCGCGCAAAACGCAAGTGCATCCGCTCGCGACTAATGATCATATCCACAACCGCATGACGCATAGTTTGGAAGTGGCTTGTGTGGGGCGCACGCTCGGCATTCGTGTGGGACAAGCGTTAAAAGATAAAGGTGATTTGCCTGCGCATATTTGGCCTACCGATATTGGCGATATCGTACAAGCCACTTGCCTTGCGCACGATATTGGCAACCCGCCGTTTGGTCATACCGGTGAAGATGCGATCCGCAACTGGTTCCAAAAAGAAGGTGCAGAATTTTTAAGGGATCTATCGCCCTCTGAGCAAGATGACATTCGTGTGTTTGAAGGTAATGCGCAGGGGCTACGCGTGTTGACTACTTCTGAGTATCACCAATTTCACGATGGCATGCGTTTGACTTATGCAACGCTGGCATCATCAATTAAATATCCCTGGACTTCATCACCTACCGTGTTAGGTCAGCGTCCAAAAGATGCCAAGTACGGTATTTTTCAAACGGAATTGGCGCATGTGCATGAGATCGCTCAAAAAACCGGTTTGATTGAAATGGGGCCTGATTGGTATTGCCGCCATCCGCTGGTGTATTTAATGGAAGCAGCGGATGATTTTTGCTACGGCATTATTGATCTGGAAGACGGTTTGGAAATGGGCATTCTCAATTGGAATGAGATTTATGAATTGTTGCATCCTGTAATTTCTGATTCTGCACAGTTACCGGAATTGGAGCGGTTACTGAAAAAGGTTAACGACGGACGCAAGCCAGCGTTGGTGCGCGGTAAAGTTATCGATGCATTTATCAATGCAGGCACAGCAGCATTTATTAAACATCAGGATGCTTTTTTACGTGGCGAAGTGCAGGGCGATTTGATTTCGTTGTGCGATCCCAAAGTAAAAAATGCAGTGCAAGCCGCAAAAGATTTAGCCAAGCGAAAAATATTTAATCATTCGCGTCGGGTTGAATTGGAAATTGGTGCTTATACAGTGATAGGGACTTTGTTGAATACGATTTGTTCTGCGGTTTATGCATCGCTTGGCGATGTGTCTCAAATGACTTACAAAGACAATCGGGTAATGGCCTTGATTGGCGAAAATAATTTCCATCCTGATGTAAGTAAGCGTGGAGAAAATTACAAATATCTGGCGTTGATGGCAGTGATCGATTACATAAGTGGTATGACCGATAACTATGCGACTAATCTTGCTAAACAATTTAATGGTATGGGGTATTCGCAATACTAGTCTGGTGTTGCTTGTTTAAGTCATGATGATAGAGACGGCTACTGTATGGTGGTGAGAGGTGAACTGCACCTGTCGAACTGGCGTAGTCGCCAGCTTTTGGGGTGCAGTTTGGTACGCGCAATTTTCTGCTTGTTAGTTTGTGAGTTATTTACTTCGCGCCAGCTGCTTCCAAAGCAACTGCGTACTCTTCACCGTTGCGATGGGCCTTTACGACTTGCAGGAAAGTTTTGCCTTCCGGGCCGATTGCGTTTACATCTTTACCTGCTTCGATAAATAATTTTACGAAAGTGCCGAAGTTTTCACCGCGCATACCGCGATAGGCTTTCTCCAATAAATGGAAGTCGGCGTTGATACCCGCAGGTGCGGGGTAATCCAAAAAGGTGGCGATGCGGGCTTCGTCGAAGATTTCGCCGAGGACTTTTTCTTTGTCTTTGCGTAGGCTCATTTCAGTTCTCTTAACCGTTCAATTTCTTAATTAATAATTCATTCAGCGCTTGCGGATTCGCTTGGCCTTTTGATGCTTTCATCGCCTGACCCACAAAGAAACCGAGCATTTTTGCGCGTTTGTCTTCGGCGGCGGCGCGGTAGCCTTCTACTTGTGCGGTATTGGCAGCAAGTATGTCATCGATAATTTTTTCCAGTGCGCCAGTATCGGAAACTTGTTTCAACCCTTTGGTTTCGATAATGGTGTCGGCATCGCCTTCGCCGTTGCAAATCGCTTCAAACACTTGTTTGGCAATTTTGCTCGACAAGGTGCCATCTTTTACGCGGACTACCAAGCCAGCGAGTAATTCGGGTGTAACGGGCGATTGATCAATGCGCTGTTCGGTGCGATTTAAATAAGCGCCCAGGTCAGCCATGATCCAGTTGGCAGTGAGTTTTGCTTCCCCGGAAATTTTGGTTGAAGCTTCAAAAAATGCCGCCGCAAATTTATCCATGGTGATTTGGCCTGCATCGTAGCTGCTCAAACCATATTGCTCGACAAATCGTGCGCGCTTGGCTTCGGGTAATTCCGGCATTTGTTTGCGTACGGATTCTATGTACTCATCATCCAGAATAACGGGTAGCAGATCAGGACAGGGGAAGTAGCGGTAATCGTTGCTGTCTTCTTTGCTGCGCATTGAGCGGGCTTTTTTGGTATCACCGTTATACAGGCGAGTTTCCTGACGAATTTTTCCGCCGTCTTCAAGTACATCAATTTGACGCTCAACTTCGAGTGCAATCGCTTCTTCCATAAACTTGAATGAGTTCAAGTTTTTGGTTTCAGTGCGCGTGCCGAGTTTTTCCTGACCTTTGGGACGCACGGAAATGTTTACGTCGAAACGCATAGAGCCTTGGCTCATGTCACCGTCGCAAATTTCCAGTGAGGTAACGATGGAGTGCAATTTTTTTGCGAAGGCGACGGCTTCTTCGGCGCTGCGCATATCCGGTTCAGTTACTACTTCGATCAGTGGCGTACCGGCGCGGTTTAAATCGATACCGCTCATGCCGGCGAAATCTTCGTGCAACGATTTTCCGGCATCTTCTTCCAGATGTGCGTGGTGAATGCGAACGCGTTTGGTGCGGCCTTCACCCAGCTCCAAATCAACAAAGCCCGCGCCGACAATTGGCTCGGCGAGTTGTGTGGTTTGATAACCTTTAGGCAAATCGGGATAAAAATAATTTTTGCGTTCAAACACCGAGCGCTTGCCGATTTCTGCATTCACCGCCAAACCAAACATGGTGGCGAAACGAAATGCTTGTTCGTTAGCGACGGGCAGTGTGCCGGGCAATGCCAGATCAATTGCGCAAGCCTGGGTGTTTGGCTCAGCACCGAATGCAGTGCTGGCGCCGGAGAAAATTTTGGTTTTGGTCGCGAGTTGTACGTGAACTTCCAACCCGATTACGGTTTCCCATTGCATGCTATGGCTCCTTACTCAATGCCAGGTGCAGATTGTTGGTGGAAGTTAGTCGCTTGTTGGAATTGATGCGCGGCATTTAACAATTGGCCCTCGGCGAAAAAGTTACCAATCAATTGCAAACCAACGGGTTTGTTATCCACCAAACCGCAAGGAATCGACAAGCCGGGCAGGCCTGCGAGGTTGGTTGCGATGGTGTAAATATCTTCCAGATACATTGCCACTGGATCTTTGGTTTTTGAACCAAATTGGAATGCGGGCGAGGGCGAGGTTGGCCCAAGAATAACATCGACACTTTCAAATGCATCGACAAAATCCTGCTTGATCAAACGACGCACTTTTTGCGCTTTGCTGTAATATGCATCGTAATAACCGGCAGAAAGTGCGTAAGCGCCAACCAAAATACGGCGCTTTACTTCTGCACCAAAACCTTCACTGCGCGAGCGCATGTAAAGATCATTTAAATCTTTTGGATTCTCACAGCGATGGCCATAACGCACGCCATCAAAACGCGACAAGTTCGCGGAGCATTCTGCCGGTGCAATTACGTAGTAAGCAGGCACGGCAAGATGCGTGTGCGGCAAGCTGACGCTATGAATGGTCGCGCCCAAACTTTCGTAGACTTTGATTGCATCTTCAACCAGTTGTGCTGTGTTTGGATTCAAGCCTTCGCCGAAATATTCTTTCGGCACGCCAATGCGTAAACCCTTTAAGGATTTATTTAAATCAGCGGTGTAATCCGGTACCTCGCGTTCAACGCAGGTGGAATCTTTTGCATCAAAGCTCGCCATATCGTTTAACAAAATTGCAGCGTCTTCAGCGGTGCGCGATAAAATTCCCGCTTGATCCAGACTTGATGCAAACGCAATCATGCCCCAGCGCGATACGCGGCCGTAAGTCGGTTTAATGCCGGTTAATCCGCAGAGTGCTGCGGGTTGGCGAATTGAACCGCCGGTATCTGATGCGGTAGCAGCCGGTGCTAAGTGCGCAGCAACTGCAGCAGCAGAACCACCTGAAGACCCGCCGGGTACGCAATCAATTGCCCAAGGATTTTTTACCGGGCCATACCAGCTGGTCTCGTTAGATGAACCCATCGCGAATTCATCCATGTTGGTTTTACCCAACATCACCACACCGGAATTTAAATAATTTTCCACGATGGTGGCGTTATAGGGCGCAATAAATTTATCGAGCATTTTTGATGCGCAAGACGTGCGCACACCGGTGGTACAGAAAATATCTTTATGTGCGATAGGCACGCCGCACAGTGCAGGCGCATTACCTGCGGCTAAACGTGCATCAGCAGCAGCTGCTTGTTGCAATGCGATATCGGCAGTGACAGTAATAAAACTGTTGTAGGTTTTGTCGAGGCGCGCAATGCGGTCGAGATAATGTTGGGTCACTTCGGTACTGGAAAAGTCTTTGTTGCGCAGACCTTTTACCAGTTCGGCAATGGTGAACTGATGCATTCAAAAAATTCCTGAAATTTTTACTGTAGGGGCGCTGCTTGCCGCGCCCATTCTCCGGGCGTTGTGAGCGGCGCCCATAGATATTCAGGGCGCAGCAAGCGGCGCCCCTACATTGTTATTCGATAACTTGCGGCACCAAATACAGGCCATCTTGTGTGGCTGGTGCAATCGCTTGAAAGGCTTCGCGTTGATTTGGTTCGGTTACTACATCCGCGCGCAGGCGTTGTACTGCATCCAATGGATGCGCCATGGGCAATACACCATCGGTATTCACGGCTTGCAGTTGGTCAACCAGAGCCAGTACATCGGAGATGCTTTTTGCCGCTTCATCGGCAGCTTCGTCGCTAATCTGGATACGCGCCAGCGTTGCCAGCTTGGCGATATCGGAACGGTCTACAGCCATGGGGTGTTAGCTCCAGCAGATAAAAAATCAAATAGTGCGGCGAAGTTGCGGCGAAACCTGCTTCAACCCGCCAAAAATGGGCGCCCAAGTTACCACATTTGCGCCTTGCCCTGAACCCTTGCGGTTGATAGAGTGCGGCGAATTTTGCCGAACCCGGCAGTGGATTTTTGGCGAAGGTCGAGTTGCGCAAAAAATAGCCGCAAACGTCGGCGAAATTCGCGATCAAATTGAACTTTAGGGTTAATTTAGGTCGGATAAAAAGCGAAAATTCACTTATACTGCGCGCTTCCTAAAAATTTGCAGGGATTCTTTGCGAGCAGCAGAGAAAATTGTTTAAGGAACTGAACCCTTGATGCCCATGCGCACTGTCGCACGAGTAGGCAGCAACGTTGTTGGCGACACAAAACAACACGAATTCTATTTCAACACATTCTAATTTAAGGCCCCGTCCCGTCATGATGAAACTTTTGCGTGGAGCATTTTCTAACGATCTCTCAATCGACCTTGGTACAGCGAACACCCTGATTTATGTGCGCGGTCGCGGCATAGTGCTCAACGAGCCATCAGTGGTTGCGATTCGCCATCACAACGGCACCAAGATTGTGGAAGCCGTAGGTGTTGAAGCCAAGCGTATGCTGGGCCGTACTCCGGGTAACATCACCGCGATCCGCCCGCTGAAAGACGGCGTTATTGCCGACTTCCAGGTTACTGAAAAAATGCTGCAACACTTTATCCGCAAAGTTCATGAAAATTCCTGGTTTAGCCCATCTCCCCGCGTCCTGATCAGTGTTCCCTGTCTCTCCACCGAAGTTGAAAAGCGTGCGATCCGCGAATCCGCGTTAGGTGCTGGTGCGCGTGAAGTGCGTTTGATTGAAGAGCCTATGGCAGCAGCGATTGGTGCTGGCTTGAAGGTTTCTGAAGCTAACGGTTCGATGGTAGTGGATATCGGTGGCGGTACTACCGAGATCGCGGTTATCTCCCTGAATGGTGTGGTTTATTCTGACTCTGTGCGCATTGGTGGTGACCGTTTCGACGAAGCTATCGTTAACTATGTGCGCCGCAACTACGGCAGTGTGATTGGTGATGCAACCGCTGAGCGTATCAAGCAAGAAATTGGCTGTGCCTTTGCGGGCAGCGAAATCCGCGAGATTGATGTGCGCGGCCGCAATCTGGCTGAAGGGGTACCGCGCAGCTTTACCCTGAGCAGCGATGAAATCCTTGAGGCTTTGCAAGATCCGCTGGCTGGTATCGTTCAGGCGGTAAAGAGCGCGCTGGAGCAATCGCCACCGGAATTGGCTTCTGACATCGCAGAAAGCGGTGTTGTGTTGACTGGCGGCGGGGCATTGTTGCGCGATATCGACCGCTTGTTGTCCAACGAAACCGGTCTTCCGTTTATTGTGGCTGAAGACCCGCTCACCTGTGTGGCTCGTGGTGGTGGTATTGCGCTGGAGATGAATGACAAGCGCAATATTGACCTGCTGTCGTCCTGATATGTTTTGAAGCCAGCTAGCCACACGGCTAACAACTGGCTTCAACTCCACGGGAGAACTCACCATTAAACCGCTCTTTGCACGAGGCTCATCTGCCACCAGTCGCGCCTTTCTCTTCATCCTGATTATGGTGGTGTTGGTGGTGGTAGGGCTCTATACCGACCGCCTCGAACCCCTGCGCGAAAAACTCGCGCAGGCGGTAACCCCTTTTTACCAGATCACTGATGTGCCCAGCCGTGTTAACGATTGGCGCAAGGACACCTTTGTCTCCCACGCTGACCTGAAGCTCGAAAACGAAGCGCTTAAAACCGAGTTGTTGATTCATCAGCGCAAACTGCAACAGCTTGCCTCACTGGCGGCGGAAAACGTGCGCTTGCGCCAGTTGCTCAATGCCAGCCAGATGTTGCAGGACACGGTGTTGATTGCCGAGTTGATCGGCGTCTCGCCCAACCCGCTCAGTCATAAAGTCATTATCAATCGCGGCAGCAAAGACGGTGCGTTTAAAGGTCAGCCAGTGTTGGATGCGTTTGGTTTGATGGGGCAGGTGATCGAGGTGGGTGAGACATCCAGCACGGTGCTGTTGATCTCTGATTCGACCCACGCGATCCCGGTGCAAGTCAACCGCAATGGGGTGCGCGCTATCGCTGAAGGCACGGGTGACTTGAACAGTTTGAGTCTGCGCCATGTGTCGGCCAATACCGATATCCGCGCGGGCGATTTGCTCGTCAGCTCGGGGTTGGGTGAGCGTTTTCCGACCGGCTACCCAGTCGCTGAAGTGCTGCAGGTAGTGCGCGATCCAGGCAAGGCATTCCTCACGGTGATCGCCCAGCCTATGGCGCGTTTGGATCGCAGCCGTCATCTATTGCTGGTCTTTGAAAACCGCGACCGTGCCAGTGTGCCCGGCGCCTTGAGTGTGCCAGCAGCGGAAGCGGCTTCCCCGACAACATCGGCCGCTGCCAGCTCTGTGAGCGGGGGGCGCTGATGCTCAGCCCGCAGCTCAATCTCTACTTTATTGTTGCCCTGAGTTTTTTAGTGGCTTTGGTGCTGTCGGTATATCCACTGCCGATGGATATGCGTTGGTGGCGCCCTGAGTTTGTGTTGGTGGTGGCAATCTACTGGATTTTTTTTATGCCGCTGACCGTGAGTTTTACCCTGCTTTGCGCATTGGGGCTGTTTCAGGATTTGCTTGAAGGCGTACCTTTTGGGCAGCACAGTTTGGGGCTGGTGATAGTGGCCTATATTTGTATCCTGTCTTACCAGCGAGTGCGCAATTTTTCGATCTGGCGCCAATCGGGCTGGATCTTTGTGTTGGTTGGGATCGCCCAGCTGACCGATAACTGGGTGCAGGGTATGGCAGGGCGGCCGCTCTCGGGCGTCCAGTTCTTATATCCGGCATTGACCAGCGCGCTTTTATGGCCAGCCTGTTACTGGTGGCTAAACGGTATGACTCATCGCTACCATCATTAACAGCTTGGCCGTTGATAATGGATAGCCCTGCACAATAATTATGCTTTGCGGTATCAGGAGTTTTCAGGGTGAGCGCAGTTGTTTCCGATGTTGTTCCAGATCTGTACCTTGCATCCCAGTCTCCCCGTAGACGTGAACTGCTGCGCCAGATTGGTGTGCGCCACGCCGTGATTTCTGCCGCTATTCCCGAACAGCCTGCCGCCGGTGAAACCGCACTGGAGTATGTGCGGCGCCTGGCGAGTGAGAAGGCCGCCGCTGGCTATGCCCAATTGCTCCAACAGCAATTGCCGATTGCGCCAGTTTTGGGCGCCGATACACTCGGTTTGCTCGACGGTGAGATCCTTGAAAAGCCGCGTGACCAAGCCCATGCCCAACACATGTTGCGTCAACTGTCTGGTCGCACCCATCAAGTGATTACCGCCGTTGCCCTCCATTCACATGCACAACAGGCCCTGCGTGTCTCCACCACGCATGTGACGTTTCGTGAACTCAGCGATGCTGAAATTGCAGCGTATTGGAAAACCGGTGAGCCACAGGATAAGGCGGGAGGCTACGGAATTCAGGGGCTGGGCGCTGTGTTTGTGAAAGAAATTCGCGGCAGCTACTCTTGCGTTGTCGGCCTGCCAATAGAGGCGACCCTGGAGTTGCTGCAGGAATTTGGTGTGCCCTGGTGGACTGCCGGAGCGGATGTATGAGTGAAGAAATCCTGATCAATGTTTCCCCGGTGGAAACCCGTGTGGCTCTGGTTGAGAACGGGGTGGTCCAAGAGTTTTATATCGAGCGCAGCCACGGCGAGAGCTATGTGGGCAATATCTATAAAGGCAAGGTTGTGCGGGTGCTGCCCGGCATGCAGGCTGCATTTGTCGATATCGGCCTTGAGCGCACCGGGTTTATCCACGCCGCCGACATGATGCCCGAGCCGCCGGAAGGCGAAATCCGCCGTGCTGAGGTACCGGATATCCGTACGTTGGTGCGCGAAGGCCAAACCCTGCTCGTGCAGGTGGCCAAAGACCCTATCAGTACCAAGGGAGCGCGCCTGACGACTCATTTGACACTTTCTTCCCGCTATCTTGTCTATATGCCCAACTCCAGCCATATCGGAGTGTCTACCCGAATTGAAGATGAGCCCGAGCGCGAGCGTTTGCGGCAAGCGGTGGAGACCGCAGTAGCGGAGCAAGACATTGTCGGTGGATTTATTGTGCGCACGGTGGCTGAAGGTGCGGACGCCGATGCGATCATTGCTGATATCCCGTTTTTGCGGCAGCTGTGGGAAGATTTAAGTGCGAAATTGCCCGGTCTGGGCGTTCCTGCGGAACTTCACCGCGATATGCCGCTCTATCTGCGCGCCCTGCGCGATATGGCGCGCGCGCCGATTGACCGGGTACGGGTGGATTCGCGCCTGACTTGGCAGCAGATGCAAGAGTTCGCTGCCAAGTATGCGCCCCAGTTGGTGGAGCTGATCGAGCTCTACAGCGGCGACCGCCCGTTACTGGAACTCTACGGTGTGGAAGAGGAAATTCACCGCGCGCTAGAACCGCGTGTGCCGCTCAAATCCAATGGTTATTTGATTATCGAGCAGACCGAAGCCATGACTACGGTGGATGTCAACACCGGTGCCTTTGTCGGTCATCGCAATCTGGAAGAGACGATTTTCAAAACCAATCTGGAGGCGGCCTCGTCGATTGCGCGCCAACTCAGGCTGCGCAATCTGGGTGGGATTATCATCCTCGATTTTATCGATATGAAAGACTCGGAGCACCAGCGTCAGGTACTGCGCACCCTAGAAAAAGCGTTGGAAAAAGATCACGCCAAAACCCGGATTACAGGGGTGTCGGAATTGGGGTTGGTGGAGATGGCGCGCAAGCGCACGCGCGAATCCCTGGGGCAGATGCTGTGCGAACCCTGTCCGGTATGCCAGGGGCGCGGGCAGGTGAAATCGGCGGAAACCGTGTGTTACGAGATTTTCCGCGAGGTGCTGCGTATGGCTCGCACCTATGACAACGAGAAATTTTTGGTGTTGGCATCGCAGCTGGTAGTGGATCGCCTGCTGGATGAAGAGGCCACTTACGTGGCTGATTTGGAAGCGTTTATCAAACGAACCATTGAATTCAGGGTCGAGGCGCTCTTTCATCAAGAGCAGTACGATATCGTGTTGGTCTAATGTTTACCCAACACACTCCATGTAACCCCTGGCCCGGAAATAGATAGCAGTAATGACACGCGCTTTACGCAAATTGGTGAAATGGTCTTACTTCCTGATTGCCCTCGCCCTGATTTTATTGGCGGTGCTGGTGCAATCCGGGCGTAGCTTTTCCCATTTGTTGAGCGGCTACAATCAACACATCGCTAGCTACTTCTCATCCCAACTCAATGCGCAAGTCACTATCGGTCAAATTGAGGCCGACTGGAATGGGCTGAAACCCAATTTGGTGATTCAGGATTTCAGCATCAAGAGCCAAGCCAACCAACCGATAGTCGCGTTTAAACAGGCGCGCCTGCGATTGGATATGTTGGAGTCTCTGCTCAATTTGCGTTTGGTATGGAGCAACCTCTCGCTCAGCCAGGTAGAGATGACCTTCGCGCAGACCGCAGACGGTTTTTGGCAGATTCCCGGTTTGCCCAAGCGCGCTGATGCGACAAAGCCTGAAGTACAGATGGATGCACTGTTGGATATGCTGCTTCTATCCACGCGGATTGAATTCCAAAGTAGTCATCTGCGCTTTCACTTTACATCCGGTAAACAGGTACAGCTGGATTCACCCTACCTGTTGCTTGAAAACGCCGATGATTTCCACCGTCTTGCCCTGCAGATTGATGTGGATGCACAGCCGCGCAGTGTTTACCTGATTATGGAAGGGCAAGGTGACCCCCGCGATCAGTCGCGGTTTCGCAGCCGCGGATATCTGCAGCTCAACCGCTTCCCCACCAGTGAACCTATAGCGGCGGCGAGTGCATTCCTGCTCAGCGGCACCGGCAATTCCAGCCTGCTAAGTGAAGGTATGGTGGATGCCAATATCTGGTTTGAAAGTCGTAGTAAAGGTAAGGGGTACGATTTGGTAGGGCGTTTGGGTTTGCAGCGCTTGTCGCTGCCAGTAGGGGCAAACCGTTTATCATTGGATGGTTTTTCTACCGAACTCGCTGGCTTTTGGCTACCCAACGGCGAATGGCGCTTGGGTTTGCAGCAAGTTAATGCCGCCATGAAAGCACATAATATTAACGACGTTAACCTCGCGATTGCCTCGTCCGGTTTTAAACGCCCCCTGCAAGTTAGCATGGATACACTGGATCTGGCCCGCCTCACCAATATGCTGGGCGATTCAGGTGTTATGGGCGAGGGCAAATTGCAGGGCTTATTAAAAACTCTGGCGCCGAGTGGCCAGCTGCGCAATTTGCAGATGAGCCTGCCTCTCGATCAACCGAAAGACTGGCAATTGCGCGCCAACCTGGACCAGGTTGCTACCAGTGCTTGGCAGGGTGTACCGGCACTTGCCGGAGTAGACGGCTATCTGCAAGTGGGGCAAAAAGGTGGTTTTGTCGATATTGACGCGCAGCGCCATTTCTCCATGCACTACTTGCCCACTTATGCTGAACCCATGGAGTACGACCGTGCCAAAGGGCAGGTGGCTTGGCATCTGCAGCCGGAAAATAACCAGATTTATGTTAACAGTGGCCAGTTGGAGTTCCGCAAAGGCGATGAACTGGCACGCGCTTATATGTGGCTGGGGCTGCCGTGGAAGCGCAACACAGGTGATATCGACCTGTATTTGCAGATTGGTGCCCAGCAGCTCAATGCCAGTCTTTACCAAAAATACACCCCGGCGGTAGTGCCGCAATCGCTCCACAAGTGGCTAGCGCAGAGTATTGGTGAGCAGAATCCCGGTGTGGCGACTGAGGCAGGCTTTGTCTATCGCGGTACGCTAAACACCAAAAATTCTATGGCGCGCACCTACCAGTTGTATCTGGATATTGAGGATGCCGAGCTGAATTATCATCCCGGCTGGCCCGCTTTAACCCACATGAATGGCCGCTTACTGGTGAGCGATGCGCGTGTCTCTGCCAGTGTTATCGACGCCGGGATTTATACCAGCCGCGTCACACACGCGGAAGTGCGCGTTAATCCGCGCGCGCAAGGTAAGGGCTCGCTGTTGCAAGTGGATGGGGAAATCTTTGGTGCTGCCAGCGATGGTATTCGTGTATTGCGCGAGGGCATGTTGCGCCAGTATCTGGGCAGCAGTATGGATTCCTGGTTTATGCAGGGCGAGATGCAGGCACGGCTCGATCTCGCCATCCCCATCGGAACTGGCGAGGAAAAGGCGGCAGGTGCGCGCCAACAAGTTGATGTAGCACTCAAGGTCCCGCGTTTTGAATTGCAAAACCTCAATCTGGCGCTGGACGATTTGACCGGACAAATCAGTTATAACAGCGACAAGGGGATCAGTAGTAACACGCTTAAGGCGCACTTTTTTGATGAGCCGGTTGAAGCCAGATTGAGCACCCGTAAACTTGATCACTACAGCAAAACCCTTATTGAGCTGGGTGGTGTGGTCGATGCCCAAAAAATCGCCTATTGGAGCAAGCGCCCGGAGGTACTCTTCCTGAGCGGCAACTTGCCCTACACCGCGCTGGTAGAATTAAACCATCGCCCGCAGCGCATAAGGAATCTGGTAGAACTGAGCCCCGAAGCGATGGCTGAGGCTGTGCAATCGCCGACCGAATTTGCTGATAGCGCTTTTGCCCAAGTCACTATCACCAGCAATCTGGCGAATGTCAGCGTCGATCTGCCTGCACCCTACGGCAAACCTGTGGAAGGTGAACGGCCATTTGAATTCAAACTCTGGTTGCAAGAGAGCCAAGCGCAAATTGATGTGCGCTACAACAATGATATCCAGGCGCTGCTGCGTACCGACCGGGTGCGTAATAACAGTTTGGTGAACGCCAATATCGCCCTTGCCAGTGCTGCAAAATTTAGCGACCAGCCACAATTTTTAGTTTCCGGTTTTTTGCCGGGTATTGATCTGGATACCTTGAAAGCGGTGCAATCCCGCTACAAAACTTACAGCGACCGGCTCGCCCCAGCTGTTGCGCGAGCCTTGTCATCACTGCAGCCTGATGCACCTGAATTGCTGGAGCAACCAGTCGGCTTGGTCGCTGGGCTGCCCTTTCGCGCTGAAGTGATGCTGGGGCAATACGAGCTGGGCTCGACAACTCTGGAAAACCTCAATGTGATAGCCATACCTGTGCGCTCCGGTTGGCAGTTGCAATTGGATAATGCGGTGGTTGCCGGTCGGCTGTTAGTACCAAATAGCCAGTTTACGCCCTTGCAAGTCGATCTAGACCGCTTGTCGTTGAGCCGTGCTGCGCTTGGCTTGGCTGATCCGCAAACTACCGAATCGCAATCTATCGATCCAGCCGCAGCTGAGGTGGTAATCACGGATGCGGTACCGGAAAAAGTAATAGATCCGCGCAAACTCCCGCTGGCCAATATCACTGTCAAGGCGCTGCTAATGGACGGCAATAACTATGGCAATTGGTCGCTCCAACTGCGCCCTGATGACAAAGGGGTAGTGATAGACAACATTCGTGGCAGTATCCGCGGTGTAACTGTCAGCGGTGCAGATAAGGCGACAGGTGGCGCCAAATTGATATGGCAAAACACACCAGTTGGCGTTCAAACCCGCTTTATTGGCAGCCTGGAGACGGGCGACATGGCGGAAGTACTACGTGCCTGGGATAAACCCGATACCTTGGAAAGCCGCCGGGCGTACTACCGTGCCGATCTTTTTTGGCCGGGCTCGCCGCAGGATTTCAAACTGGTCAACCTTGGGGGTGAAATGAGTATCGACATTGAGCAGGGTAGCTTCAAGCGAGATGCCAGTGCTGGCGATGGTCTGCTGAGGTTGATGTCGATCCTCAACTTTGACACCTTGGCGCGACGTTTGCGTTTTGATTTTTCCGATCTCTATAAAAGCGGCCTTGCTTACGATACCGTTAAAGGCAAGGTGCGGTTCAACCAAGGGGTGTTGGTTTTTGAGGAGCCGCTAGTGGTACGTACCCCATCGAGCGGTATGCAAATGGCGGGCAGTATTGACCTGCGCAACGAAACGATTAATACCCGTTTAGTGGCAACCTTACCCGTCGCCGGGAATATGACCTTTTATGCGGCATTGGCGACGGGGCTGCCAGCGGCGGCGGGGATTTACATCGTCAGCAAACTGTTTAAAAAGCAGGTCGATCAGGCCACAAGTGTCAGTTACACCATCAAAGGTAGCTGGGATGAACCCAAAATGAAGTTTAACCGGCTGTTTGAGAGCGAGAAGAGCTTGCGCGATAGCGTCAATAAAAAGGAGGTGAAAAAGCCGCCTCCGATCAATGAGGTGCAGGACGAATCTGGTAAGAAACAATAAGGGCGCCCATTCGGCGCCCTTGTTTTTGGTAGTTTGTTTTTGCGCGCAACGCGTTAATCCTGCGCTTCCAGCTGCTCGCGGATAAACGCAAAGAGTTTGCGTGCACTCGCAGGCGGCTTGTTCTCGTCGCGCTCTTTTTGCGCGGTGCGGATCAACTGGCGTAAGTGCTGCACATCAATTCCGGGGCAAGAGGTGACCAGTGTTTGGAAAATTTGTTTGTCGCCTTCAATTAGCAGGTCGCGATAGCGCTCTACCTGGTGTTGGCGATGCACATATTGATCGCTGCGGTTTTGCAGTTTGTCCACTGCTGCTTTGATTTCCTCGTGGTTGCCTTCGCGCATCAGGCGGCCAATATATTGCACCTGACGGCGGCGGGCTTCTTTGGGGGGTAATTTGCGCGCGATGTAAATAGCATCCAGCATAGTGTCGCTCAGCGGAATGCTGGCAAGTTGCTTTTCGTTCATGTCGATCAGGCTTTCCCCCAGCGCTTGCAACGCATGCATATCGCGTTTGACCTGCGATTTGCTAAGGATGTAGTCATCGGGGTTGATGTCGTCGTAGTTGTAAACCATGGCTGTAATGTCGGAGAAAGAATCAATAAAAGGGCGCGCAGCTTAGAGTAGTTGCCCGGGAACAACAACCTTTGTCGCTGGCGTTGGTTTAACAATAGGCTATTTATTCGCCTTCTTCAAAGCGGTCGGCAATCAGTGCGCGGATAGCACAGAGCGCGGCATCAGCATCATCGCCCTCTACGCTGACTTCCAGAGCAGTGCCCTGGCTAGCGGCTAGCAGCATCAACGACATAACACTCTTGGCATCGGCCCAGTTACCTTCGCCCACGCGTGCGAGTACCTTGGCCTGAAATTGGTTGGCAAGGGTCGCCAGCTTGGCGGCGGCGCGCGCATGTAGGCCGCGCTTGTTGATGATATCGAGCGTTTCGGTCTGCATGATCTAGGGTTTTTTGTGTTTGTTAATGTCGCGATGGCGAACTTGAACATCGCTGAAACTGTGGTCGAAATGTTTTTGCAGCCGCTCCGACAAGTAGACTGAGCGGTGTTGGCCGCCAGTACAACCGATTGCAATAGTGATATAGCTGCGGTTGTTGGCCTGATAGCGGGGCAGCCATCGGGTCAGGTAATGCTCGATATCTTCGTACATCTCCCTCACCGTCATTTGCTCTTCCAGAAACTCAATCACTTCCTGATCCTTGCCGGTTTGCGGACGCAGATTGGGCTTCCAGTGTGGATTGGGCAGGCAGCGCGCATCAAATACCAAATCGGCATTCACGGGTACACCGTGTTTGAAGCCAAAGGATTCAAACAAAATAGCCATGGTCGATTCACTGCGGCCCACGACCCGCTCTTTCACCAGATCGCGCAACTCATGCAGATTCAGGTGGCTGGTATCGATAATCTGGTCAGCACAATCGCGGATGGGCTCCAGAAGCTGCTGCTCAGCGCTGATCGCCTCTTCCAGGCTAGTATGTTTATCTGACAGCGGATGCTTGCGGCGGGTTTCACTGAATCGCTGGATCAATACCGGTGGTTGAGAATCGAGGAACAGGGTCTGGAAGGGCAGATGCGCTTCTTTGAGGGTGCTGATCATCTGCGGGAAGATAGCCAGATCTTGCCAGGCATTGCGCACATCGATACCAATGGCAAAGCGGTGTTGGTCATCTTTGTGGATCTGGATCTGGGCAACCAACGCAGGTAGCAGGCTGACGGGCAAGTTGTCGATACAGTTGAACCCCACATCCTCAAGGACATGGAGTGCCGTACTCTTACCCGAACCAGACAAGCCACTGACGATCACCAGATGCATATAAATCCTGTTTACGAGGTTGTTAGCGCTGCATCATAGAGCGCTTCATTAGTTTTGGCGGCGCGCAGGCGTTGGCGGTATTCGGCGTTGTTCAGTGCGCCAGCCAGTGCTGCCAAGGTTTGCAAGTGTTCGCTGTGGGCATCTTCCGGCACCAGCATCGCGAACAGAATATCGACCGGTTGCGAATCTATTGCATCGAAGTCGATTGGATCGGTCAGGGTAATCAGTGCACCCACAGTGCCTTTACAGTGTTCAATACGGCAGTGGGGGATTGCAATTCCGTGGCCAATACCAGTGGAGCCGAGGCGCTCGCGGCCAATCAGGCGGCGGAACAATTCATCGGCATCAATATCGGGGATATCCTGCGCAATGGTGTTGGCGAGCAACTCCAGTGCGCGTTTCTTGCTGCCCCCTTCGACGCCGCAGAGGGTGCGGCTGGGGCTGATCAGGGATTGAATTTGCATGACAAGGTGATGCTGGGCATCTCTCAATAAATAATGCAGACATCGCAAGGTAGCGATGGCGGCGTAGGTTCAGTTAACGATGGCGAGCTATCGCGCACTCAGCGATGGCTGCGCATCTTCTCTTTGTGTTTAATCAATTGGCGGTCAAGTTTATCAGCCAGTGCATCAATCGCGGCATACAGATCTTCATGAGTAGCTTCAGCGAATACATCTTTGCCGCTGACATGGATAGTGGCTTCTGCTTTTTGGATAAGTTTATCTACCGAGAGGATAACGTTGGTGCTGGTGATGCGGTCATGGTGGTGCGTTAAGCGCTCAATTTTACTGGTTACATACTCTTTCATGGAATCGGTAACTTCTACATGACGACCGCTGATATTTATTTGCATAGATACTTCCTCTCGCTAGAAACAAAACGGTTGCGACTGTCACAACCTCGCATTACATCAGTGATTTTTTTGATCCGAACTTTATTGGTACTACTAATACAACTAAATAGCTAAATAGTTTTGCGTTCATTCGACGGCGGAATGTTGAGTGATTCGCGGTATTTGGCAATAGTACGGCGCGCCACTTGAATCCCCTGCTCGGCGAGCAGGTCGGTAATCTTGCTATCGCTGAGCGGTTTTTTCGGATTCTCGGCACTTACCAATTTTTTGATAATCGCGCGAATTGCAGTTGATGAACATTCGCCACCACTGTCGGTGCTGACATGGCTGGAGAAAAAGTATTTCAGCTCGAAAATACCCTGTGGTGTGTGCATGTATTTTTGGGTGGTGACGCGTGAAATAGTCGATTCGTGCATCTCAACAATTTCAGCAATATCGTGCAGCACCAATGGCTTCATCGCTTCAGGACCGTAATCCAAAAAGCCGCGCTGTTTTTCCACAATACAACTCGCCACTTTTAACAGGGTTTCATTGCGGCTTTGCAAACTTTTTAAGAACCAGCGCGCCTCCTGCAAATTATCTTTGAGGAAGGTGTTGTCGGTGCTGGAGTCGGCGCGTTTCACCATAGAGGCGTAGTCGGAATTAATGCGCAAGCGCGGCGCAATATCCGGATTGAGTTCCACTATCCAGCGGCCATCGCGTTTTTCAACGAATACATCAGGTACTACATATTCGGTATCGCCATTGGCGATCATATCGCCTGGGCGCGGATTCAAACTTTGAATTAATGCCACTGCCTGGCTTAATTCAGCTTCTTTCAATTTGGTGCGGCGCATCAGCTGGCGATAATCGCGGCTGCCGAGTACCGGCAAATATTGTTTGGCAATTAATTTTGCCGAGTCCAAAAACGGTGTTTTCGGATCAAATTGTTGCAATTGCACCAACAGGCATTCAGATAGATTTTGACTGCATACGCCGCAAGGATCGAACTGTTGCAAGCGGTGTTGCACCGCTTCAACTTCGTCGAGTTCCAGCTCTTCAAAATCGCCGCGCATACCTTCAAAAATTTCTTCGATGGTGATGGACAGCATGCCGCTCGGTTCCACCGCATCGATAATTGCCATCGCCAGTACGCGGTCTCGATCCGACATGGGCGTCAGGTTTAACTGCCACATCAGATGGTCGTAGAGCGAATCAGTTGCGGCGCGGCGACTTTCAAAATCATTGTCTTCGTTGTCGTAATTGCTGGAGCTGCTGCTGGATGATGATTGGTAAACATCATCCCAGCTCGTGTCGACGGGGAGGTCACTGGGGATGGAATCGCTCCATTCGCCGGCGTCAGCACTAAATCCGTCGCCCTCACCGTACACATCACTATCGCCAAAACTCTCACTTTCACCAAAATTCTCACCTTCACCGAAGCTTTCACCGCCCTCGGTATAGCTATTGGTTTCGCTGTAGTTGTCGGCGCTGCTGGAGGAGAAATTTTCGCTCGCGGTAAAGTCAGTGCCGTGGTCAGTACCGGCTTCAGCAGCGATCTCTAACTGGCGAGTGTAATCCGCTTTATCCAGCTCACTGCCTTCGTAATCATTGGTGCTACTGGGGCTGTCGAAGCTTTCCTCCACTTCCAACATAGGATTGGATTCAAGCGCTTCCTGGATTTCTTGCTGCAGGTCTAATGTCGATAGTTGCAGTAGGCGGATTGCCTGCTGCAGTTGCGGAGTCATGGTCAGCTGCTGACCGAGTTTGAGCTGGAGAGATTGCTTCATTGTGTGAACGACAAACCCTTATAACGCAGGATGGAAAACATCAGATAGGTGGAGTTTAGTCAGGGTTTGGCGCGCAAGCAATAAGCTTAAGCAAGCTTTATGCCTAATGATCAAAGAATGTTACTTGTCAAGTTGTTTGTGTGTTGCCGAAGGTGTTGCTGACGGGCGGTTGGTAACACTGGTGGTGACGGGTTTAGCCACCTTTACAGACGGAAATGCTCGCCTAAATAGACTTCACGCACCTTGCTGTTGCTGAGTACGGTTTCGGCATCACCCTCGGCAATAATGTGGCCTTCGCTTACAATATAGGCGGTCTCACATATATCCAGTGTCTCGCGCACGTTGTGGTCAGTAATCAGCACGCCAATACCGCGGTCCTTAAGATGGCGCACAATTTCTTTGATATCGTTGACCGAGATGGGGTCAACTCCGGCAAAGGGTTCATCGAGCAAAATAAATTTGGGGTCGGTCGCTAGCGCACGAGCGATTTCTACCCGGCGGCGTTCGCCCCCTGAAAGTGCCATCCCCAGGCTGTCGCGGATGTGGGTGATGTGAAATTCATTAAGCAATGATTCGAGCTTTTCCTGGCGCTGGGTGCGATCCAAATCCTTGCGGGTTTCCAGGATTGCCATGATGTTATCGGCGACGGTCAGCTTGCGGAAAATCGAGGCTTCTTGTGGCAAGTAACCGATGCCGGCGCGAGCTCGGCCGTGGATGGGCAGTTGGGTAATATCGCGGTCGTCAATTAATACATTGCCATTATCGGCGGGCACCAGGCCGGCAATCATATAAAAGCAGGTGGTTTTACCGGCGCCATTGGGGCCGAGCAGGCCGACGATATGGCCGCTTTCCACAGTAATCGAGACGTCGATAACGACTTTACGTTTTTTGTAACTTTTTGCGAGATGGCGTGCGTGCAGGCTGGGCATAGGAGTTAAGGGGTTGCTTCAGTTGATGAGGATTGGGCTGCACTGGATGCGGCAGCGGGCTGGTCGTTACTGGTTTCAGTTTTGCCCGCCTTGGGGGGGATCACGATTTCGATCCGCTGGCCATCGCTGCCTGATGCACCATTACTGCCCGCCGCTTTCATCACTTCTTTTACTAAGTCGTAATCGATATGCGGGCCACTCATGACCGCACCGTTTTGCTCGACCGATGCATCTTCAATCAACACAAGATGCTCATTGCTGGGGGTATAAGTAATTTGTTTGGCAGCGGCGGTGACTACACCTTGATCCTTTTCCGGTTGCTGTTGGAAGCGCGCCGGGTTGCCGGTGGCGATCATTTTTTCAACACTGCTGTCGGGATTGGTGTGGATCACGATAGAGTCTGCCGAAATCACCAGTGAGCCCTGCTGGATTTTCACTGAACCAGTATAGGTGGCGACGCCGTTTTTCTGGTCGACGGTCAGATTATCCGCCGAACCGCGAATAGTTTCATTTTTGTCGCCGGGCAAAGCCAGGGCAGTGTTGCTATAACTGACAAAAACAGCAGCAATCGCTAGCGCAAATGGAGCTAGGGCAAAACGGAATTTAACGGGGATCATAAACAGCCTTAACCTGGGACTTTAACTGAAGCCGACTCTGCGCCAGGTCAGCATCCATACCTATTGCGTCTATCTGGCCTTTAGCGCTGCGCATATTAACAGCTTTGTCAGTTTCCGCGAATTGTTCACTGGCGCGCACCTGTAGCTCACTGGTGGTGATTTGGATCAGCCCCTGCGAAGGGGTCTGTTGCTGAATCAGGACATTGTCGAGCAGGCGGATCAACTGGCCATTTGCTTCACTGCGACCAGTGCTGGCACTGACCAGCCAGGGAGCATTAGCTTCGGCATCGTAAAACGCCATATCCGGGCGCTCGATCAGGGTGTAATCCGCATTCGAAGGGCCATCGGGATTTGCCTGGTAATGGGTGACTTGCGGTGTTGATAATTGGTAGTGCAATTTGCCTTGGGCATCGAATTCGCGAGTTTCCACGGCTTTCATATAAGTTTGGGGAAAGCCACTGGCGTCATACTCGTAGCCCACCAGTTCTGCTTTCTGGCGCAATGAAAAAGCAAAAAAACAAATCACCAGCGCGAAGGCGATTAGCCATGGTGCTGGCACATACTGGTGAATTCGGTAAGCGCGCTGCAACAGGTTCATCGTCTAGTCTTCACCGTTGTTCGCGAGATAGGGCGCCAAGGCCGCATCAAACGTCCCTTGGGCTTGCATTAACAAATCGCACGCGGCACGCACCGCGCCTTCGCCGCCGCGCTCGCGACTCTGCCAGTGGGCACGTGCCGCGACGCTGACATGGGCATTGGCGACGGTAAATGCGAGGCCGACGCGGGTCATTACACCCAGATCTGGCCAGTCGTCGCCCATGAAAGCGATTTCATCCAATGCGACTGGATGCTCCTGCAGTATCTCCTGCAATGCCTCCCATTTATCCTCGCGCCCCTGTACCAGGATATTGATACCCAAATCGCTCGCTCGTCGGGCGACCAGATTGCTGGTGCGACCGGTGATGATCCCCACTTTAACCCCGGACTTTTGCAGGGTTTTAATGCCCTGACCATCAAGTGTGCTAAAGGATTTAAATTCTTCGCCGTTGTTGCCAAAGTAAAGGCGACCATCGGTCAGTACGCCGTCCACATCCAGTAATAAGAGTTTGATGCGGGCGGCGCGTTCGCGCAATTCAGGGTTCATGCGGTAATTCCGTTTTTTAGATAATACCTGCACGCAGCAGGTCATTGATTTTTACGACACCCACCAGCGCCTTTTGTTCGTTGGTGATGAGTAATACATTAATTTTTGCTTGTTCCATTAATGCGAGCGCTTCAGCGGCCAGCGTATTTTCACGCAGCATTTTGGGTTGGGTATTCATCAGTTCACCCACTTTGGCGGTACGTATATCCACACCTTTGTCGATACTGCGGCGCAAGTCACCGTCGGTAAAAATGCCGAGCAAATTACCTCCATGATCCATCACCGTGGTCATGCCAAAGCCTTTTTCTGACATCACCATCAGCGCGTCCAACATAGGTGTATCGGGTGCTACGCGCGGAATGTCGTCGCCGCTGTGCATCACATCGGCAACGCGCAACAGCAGTTTGCGCCCAAGCGCGCCCCCGGGGTGGGAGAACGCAAAATCCTCTGCGGTAAAACCGCGTGCTTCGAGCAGTGCAATCGCCAATGCGTCGCCCATTACCAGGGTTGCGGTAGTGCTGGATGTGGGTGCTAGGTCGAGTGGGCAGGCCTCGAAGACAACACTAATATCGAGATTAACTTCAGCGATTTCGCCAAGGGTTGATTGTGCATTGGCGCTCATGCTGATGATTTTGATTCCAGCGCGCTTGAGCAGCGGCAGCAGAGTGACAATTTCGCTCGATGTGCCCGAGTAAGAAATGGCAAGCACAATATCATTCTTGGTAATCATGCCCAAATCACCATGGCTAGCTTCGCCGGGATGCACAAAAAACGCGGGTGTGCCGGTACTGGCGAGGGTGGCGGCGATTTTTTTGCCGATATGGCCGGATTTGCCCATGCCTGTCACTATCACGCGGCCGGCGCAATTAAGGATGAGTTCGCAGGCGGCGGTAAATTGGCCATCGATACGCGCACTCAGCGCTGTAACCGCTTCGGCTTCCAGACGGATGGTGCGCAAGGCGGAGCTGACATAGTCAAAAGCAGCCATAAAACACTTCCAAAATAACGGTTTACGCCAGTGATGGCAGTACAAGGTGGGGCATTATAACGGGCAGGCTGTGCAAGGCGAGGGATGTTTGTGACTTTTTTCCCGTGTGCGAGTTTTGGTGGTACAGATGTAAATGGTATAGTGCGCGCCGCAAACCTGCTCACCGCGTCTCCGGTTTAATAAACCGCCACATCCATAAGCAACTTATAAAGAATGGCACCATAAGGAATTCGCGCTGTCTGAGTCTCGGTATAAGGCCATCTCTGACTTAATGATCACACATCAATTAATGGAAGGTTCTACGATGAAAAATTTGTTCACCAAAGTCTCCGGTGTTGTTTTCGGCTTAACCATGTTGCTTGGTACCAGTGTTATGGCACAGGCGCCTGCAGCGGCTGCAACCCAATCCCCACAAATGATTGTGGAGTCCGTTGCGCAAAAATTGTTTGATTTGGTTAAGGTAAAAAACACTGAAAAAACCGCTGACGATGCCTACTATGCACAAGTTGAAGGGGCACTCAATGATGTAGTGAATTTTCCGTTTATCTCTGCATCCGTGATGGGGAAAGCGTACAAACAAGCTACTCCGGCACAGCGCCAGGCGTTTCAAAAAGTCTTTAAAGACGGCATGGTAAAGTCACTTGCCAAGGGTGTACTGGGTTATGCAGATAGCAAGGTGACAATTGCCGGTGTCAACGAAGTTAATGCTGCCCGTCATATCGTGAAGCAAGAAGTAGCGATAGAAGGTGCTTCACACAAGTTGGATTACACCATGCGCAAAGAAAAATCGGGTGAGTGGAAGTTGATCAATGTGGTGCTCAATGGTGTTAATTTGGGGCAATCGTTCAGTGGCCAATTCAAGGCTAGTCTCAAAAAGTACAATGGCGACATCGACAAAGTGATTGCAAATTGGTTGGCTGATGCCTGAGTGCTCCTGCACCTATTGAATCACCATCAAACCCCGGCCAAGAGCCGGGGTTTTGCTTTTTGGCCCAGAGAGTTCTGCATGCGGGTTTATGGGTGCGATACGGGCGACATTCCGGTAAACTGCGCGCCTTATTTACTTATCGCTATATTATGTCTGCCTTTGTAGCAGGCATAGCTGGCCTGACTTCACTATCGAGTAATCTATGCAAGCTGAACAAATCAAAACGCTGATCGAAAGCCAAATCCCCGATTGCGATGTGAAATCTGTAGACGTTATGGGCGACCATATCGGCTTGGTTGTTGTAAGCCCTGCATTTGCAGGTCTGACTCCTGTTAAAAAGCAGCAGTTGGTGCTGTCTACCCTTAGTGCGCAATTCGCTGACCGCAGTATCCACGCGGTGGATTACATTAAATCTTTCACACCTGAACAGTGGATGCAACAGCAACAACAGCAGTAATAACTTCATTTCGCAGGCACTGGCATAAGCCGGGCCGGCATTTATTTTCTTTTTTGTTTTCAGGGTTGTGATGGATAAGTTTTTAATTGCGAGCGGCGGGCCGCTTACGGGTGAATTGCGTATTTCCGGTTCCAAAAATGCAGGACTGCCACTTTTGGCCGCCGCTATTTTGGCTGATGGCGAAGTGCGTTTAAGCAATGTTCCCCATTTAAAAGATATGACCACCATGGTGCAGCTGTTGCGCACCCTGGGTTTGACGATTGAAATTCAGGGCGAGCACGTAGTGATCGTCGATCCTAATACCATCAATTCCTACACCGCGTCTTACGAACTGGTAAAAACCATGCGCGCCTCGATCCTGGTGCTCGGGCCTTTGCTGGCGCGTTATGGTGAAGCCAATGTGTCTTTCCCCGGCGGCTGTGCAATCGGTTCGCGCCCAGTGGATATCCACTTGCGCGGCCTTGAGGCGATGGGCGCAACCATTGAAATTGATGGCGGTTACATACGCGCCCGCTCCAATGGCCGATTAAAAGGCTGCCATTTCCTGATGGATATGGTCACCGTTGGCGGTACTGAAAATCTGCTGATGGCAGCGGTATTGGCTGAAGGTAAAACCGTGCTTGAGAACGCCGCGCGCGAACCCGAGATTGTCGATCTCGCTAATATGCTGGTCGCCATGGGCGCAAAAATCGAAGGCATTGGCACATCCAGCCTGACCATTTACGGTGTCGAAAAATTGAATGGCTGCGAATACAGTGTGATGCCTGACCGGATCGAAACTGGTACTTACCTGGTGGCTGCTGCAGCCACGCGCGGCAAAATCAAACTGACCCATACCCGCGCTGACATCCTTGAAGCGGTAATTTTGAAATTGCAGGAAGCGGGTGCCGATATCACCGTGGGTGAAGATTGGATCGCGCTGGATATGCACGGCAAACGCCCCAAAGCCGTGAGCTTGCGCACCGCACCTTACCCGGCATTCCCCACCGATATGCAATCGCAATTTATGGCGATGAATGCCGTCGCTGAAGGTGTGAGCCATATTACGGAAACAATTTTTGAAAACCGTTTGGTGCAGGTTGCTGAATTGAACCGCATGGGTGCGCATATAGAGCTGGAGCATAACACTGCTATTGTCACTGGTGTCGAGCGTTTGAAAGCGGCGCCGGTGATGGCGTCCGATCTGCGCGCTTCTGCGAGTTTGGTTATTGCCGGTTTGGTTGCTGACGGCGAAACCCTGATCGACCGCATTTACCACATCGATCGCGGTTACGAAGCTATTGAACAAAAATTCCAAAGCCTGGGTGCCAGTGTGCGCCGCGTAAAAGGTTCATAAGAAGGTATATGCCATGAGCCAAACCCTGACCATTGCACTTACCAAAGGGCGCATTCTGGAAGAGACATTACCGCTGCTTGCAGCAGCAGGTATTGAACCGCTGGAAGATATGGAAAAAAGCCGCAAGCTGGTATTTGAAACTACCCAACCGGGCGTGCGCTTATTATTGTTGCGCGGTGCGGATGTTCCCACTTACGTGCAATTTGGTGCGGCGGATATGGGTATTTCCGGCAAAGATACCTTGATGGAAAATGGCGCTGAAGGTTTGTACGAGCCGCTCGATTTAAATATCGCGCGCTGCAAATTAATGACCGCCGGTGTAAAAGGCGAGTCACTACCTGCTGGTCGCATTCGCGTCGCCACCAAGTATGTGAATATCGCCAAACAATATTACGCCTCGCAAGGTCGGCAAACGGACATCATTAAACTCTACGGTGCTATGGAACTCGCGCCGATTATGAATTTGGCCGATGAAATTGTGGATATTGTCGATACCGGCAATACCCTGCGCGCAAATGGTTTGGAACCGCGTGAATTTATCGCAGATATCAGTTCCCGTTTGATCGTGAATAAAGCCTCGATGAAAATGAAGCACGTGCAAATCCAAACCATCATCGATCATATCGCTACCGCAGTAGCGGCCGATTAATTTTCTATACCATCGATTGCAAATACCAATAGGTATTTGCAATCGATAGGCTGCATGATCAACCTGTTATTTTTTCAGTTCATATTGTTATTGTTTTTTTAAAAGAGAATTCCATGTCTGAATCTATCATCACCCGTTTGGATGCCAGCCAAAGCGATTTTAATCAGCGCCTTGATCAGTTGCTTGCGTGGGAGTCGGTAAGCGATACCCGCGTTGCCGCAGTGGTCGATGATATTTTGCATCAAGTAAAAACGCGCGGTGATGCAGCCGTAGTGGAATTCACTAATAGATTTGATCGCCGCACAGCGCAGAGTATTAGCGAATTTGTGGTTACTTCTGCGCAGTTACAGCATGCGCTGACGCAAATCAGTGCCGAGCAACGTGCGGCATTGGAAATTGCTGCTGAGCGTATTCGCAATTATCACCAGCATCAATTGCAAAGTTCCTGGCGCTATACCGAAGTCGATGGCACTGTGCTCGGCCAACAAATTTCGGCGATGGAGCGTGTGGGTTTGTATGTGCCTGGCGGCAAAGCGTCTTATCCATCATCGGTATTGATGAATGCAATTCCTGCGAAGGTTGCCGGTGTTGATGAATTAATCATGGTGGTGCCTGCACCCGATGGTGAAATCAGCCCGATGGTATTGGCAGCTGCGGCAATCGCCGGTGTGGATCGTGTAATTACTATCGGCGGTGCGCAAGCAGTTGCGGCACTTGCTTACGGAACTGAAACCATTACCAAGGTCGATAAAATTGTCGGCCCCGGCAATATTTATGTCGCTACTGCCAAGCGCGCGGTATTTGGTCAGGTGGCGATTGACATGATTGCAGGCCCATCAGAAATTTTAGTGGTGTGCGACGGTTTGACTGATCCGGATTGGATCGCGATGGATTTGTTTAGCCAAGCGGAACACGATGAGCAGGCTCAGTCGATTTTGCTGTGCCCTGATGCTGATTATTTGGATAAGGTCGAGGAGTCGATCAAGCGTTTATTGCCAACACTTGCGCGTGAAAGTATTGCAAGCGTGTCATTAAAAAATCGTGGCGCGCTAATTAAAGTTGCCGATATGGAGCAGGCAATCACGGTAAGTAATCGCATAGCGCCCGAGCATTTGGAATTGTCAGTTGCCGATCCCGAATCGCTATTGCCGCAGGTGCGTCACGCCGGTGCTATTTTCATGGGACGTTTTACCCCGGAAGCACTTGGCGATTATTGTGCTGGCCCCAATCACGTATTACCTACCTCGGGTACTGCGCGCTTTTCATCGCCACTGGGAGTTTACGATTTTCAAAAGCGTAGCTCGGTGATTATGTGTTCGGCAGCGGGTGCGTCGGTATTATCTAAAACTGCATCGGTGTTGGCGCGCAGTGAATATCTTGAGGCGCATGCACGCTCAGCGGAATACCGGATTCTCGATTAATTTTTATCGGCAATATTGAAATAAAAATGGGCGCGGGTTGCGCCCATTTTTTTGCATAAAAATTGAAGAAGACTAGGTTTTTGTTGGCGGGAAGGCGGCTATTGCTTTTATTTCTAATGCTTTTCCATCGCGAATAATTCTAAAGGTAATTTCGGCGTTAGGTTGAATATTTAAAAGAGAATTAGTTACCGAATGATTGTTAAGGAGTGGCGTATTGTCGATATGGGTAATGTAATCATTAATGTGAAAGCCCGCTTTTTCAGCGGGGCTGTCGCGATCAATTTCACTAATTAGGAGACCTTCGGCTCCCATTTTTTGTGCAAATTCGAGTGTGGGTTGCGTTACGCCAATCCCAAGCCAGCCACGGCGGACACTGCCGAATTCCACAATTTGTTTTAGCGAATTCATCGCTTTATCAACCGGCACGGCAAAACTGATCCCGAATGAAGCCCCGGTTTCATCCAGCATGGCGGTATTGATTCCAATTAAATTCCCGTGCGCGTCAATTAATGCTCCGCCAGAATTTCCGGGATTAATCGCCGCATCGGTTTGAATAAAATTTTCTGCGCTATTTATACCGAGATTCCAGCGGCCTGTCGCGCTTACTATGCCTTGGCTTACGCTTTGACCAACACCAAAAGGGTTGCCAATGGCTAACACCACATCGCCCACTCGAATATTGTCGGAATTGCCGAGTGTGATGGCAGAGATGTTGTCGATTTGAATTTTTAACACTGCTAAATCATTGGTTTGATCTACGCCGATAAGTTCGGCTGAAGTTACTCGACCATCGTAAAGCAACACCGCAATCCGGTCAGCGCCGTTAATGACGTGATTATTGGTGAGAATTAAACCGGAATTATCAACAATAACTCCTGATCCGAGCGTTTTTTGCATACGCTCTTGTTGCGGAATGTTGGAGTTATTGTAAAGGTGGCGAAAAAATGGATTGTTGGAAAGGTTTTGGTTGCGTTGTACTACCCGTTTTTCGGTGTACACATTTACCACTGCAGGCGCAGCGCGATTGACCGCATCCGCATAGGAGACAACACCAGTATTGAGGTTGTTATTGGTGTTTAGTGGCGTTGGTTGCTGGCTTCCGCGCAATTGGGGAAAGAGTAGTAGTGCGAGCAACGCAATGATAACGCCTGCGGTAATGGGCCAGCCAACAAACTGCAGCAAGCGTTGTAGGAACATGCAAAGCGTCTCCGTCGATACTTTTATCAGCCAACAAAAACCCCGCAGTGCGGGGTTATACTTTTTTCGACGTCCTGTACGCAATCAAGCCAGCGATAGCTGCTTCACTCGTTAATCAATAGCGATTGGCTTTGCCGTCAAAATCATAGTCATCTGCCGATTCGGTCGGCATGCGCGCATTGGTGTGATGGTCATCGCGCAAATCGTAATCTTCACTCAAGGCGCCCTTGGCTCCGGGCGCTTTGGGCGCCCAGTCGCGCGGTGGTTCAATACGCTGCTCAGCGATGTAAGCTTTGGTATCGCCACCGAGATTGCTGTTGGCCGAGTCCAGTATCTGGCGGCTGATTGCCGGAGTGGCCAACTTCAATGCACCGCTTGCCAAATGCTCATGCACATCGCGGTAGGCGTGAGTAAGGTTGTTCACTAACTGTGATGTTTGCGCAAAGTGTTCGGCGACATCGCGCTGGTAGCCTTGCAGTGAACTTTCGGCCTCATGCAGGCGCTGTTCAAGGTCGCGGCCGAGAATTTTTGCGCGGAATACATAGGTAATCGCTACCCCAAGGCCGGCGCCAGCGAGCAAACAAATCAAACCGGTAACAACTAATGCACTGAATGAATACACGAAAATCTCCTGCTAGACATGACCGTGATCTGGTGGATATTCGGCCAAGGACGTTGATAACTCTATTATAAGTCCATTTTCTCATTAAAATGGGCAAAAATTATCGCGTATGTGCGCGCTTGTGCTTAATCGATGAGGTTCATCATGAATTTTCCCTTTGCCAAAGAACAGGAAATTTTTATTTCCGGCCCTGTTGGCCAGCTACAGGCCGCAATTCATCAGGGGGATGGGGAGGGCCTGTTTGCAGCGCGTCATTTGTTAGTGATTGTCTGCCATCCGCATCCTGTGCACGGTGGCACTATGGATAATAAGGTTGTCACTACGCTCATGCGGACCTACCGCGATCTGGGGATTCATGTGCTGCGTTTTAATTTTCGCGGCGTGGGCAAAAGCGAGGGCAGTTTTGATAATGCGGTGGGCGAAGTGGATGATTTGTTAGCGGTTATTGCTTGGGCAAAACAGCAATTGCCGCAATCCCCGTTATTATTGGCTGGTTTTTCATTCGGCTCCTCTATTGCAGCGCAAGCCAGTTATCAGGTTGATGGTTTGCAACATTTGACGCTGGTGGCACCACCGGTGGAGCGCTATCCCTATGATCGCGACGGTCAGTTTCCCAGTCCGCTTGCGGTTATTCAGGGTGATAAAGATGAGCGTGTTATCGCCGAGGGGGTTTATCAGTGGGTCGCGACTTTGCAGAGCCCGGCTGAGCTTTTACGCTATCCGGACGCAGGACATTTTTTTCATGGCTATTTAACCCAAATGAAAACCGATTTGACCCAGGTTTTGTTGCGGCAAATCCCGGCGACTTAAGCTGTTGCTGCTGGTGCAAAATCTATTGGCACTGCAGCAGGCTTATCGCTACAGTGGCGCCCAGTTTTAGTGAGCCTGCTTGATATCTATGATGACTTCTATCTCCCTCTCTCCTGTTGACCGTTACCAGCGCGATCTTGGGCGCCCGGATTTTCGCCGCGATGCAGCACAAGCTGCTGCGGTAAATCATCTGCAATATCTCTATGAGCAACTTGTTGCAGCTTGGCAGGCTGAGCAAGAGCAATCCGGGTTGAGTGGGTTTTTCAAGCGCTTGACCGGCGCCAAGCAGCGAGAATTAGTGCGTGGACTGTATTTTTGGGGTGGGGTAGGGCGCGGTAAAACCTACCTGATGGATAATTTTTTTGAGAGCTTGCCGTTTGAGCAAAAGCTGCGCGCGCACTTTCACCGCTTTATGCGTCGTGTGCACGCTGAGCTTAAAAAACTCGATGGCCAGAAAAATCCGCTGAAAAAAGTGGCCGATATTATTGCCAGTGAAGCGCGAGTGATTTGTTTCGATGAGTTTTTTGTATCCGACATCACCGATGCGATGATTCTCGGTACCCTGATGGAAGAGCTGTTTGCGCGCGGCGTGACGCTGGTGGCGACCTCCAATATAGTCCCCGATGGCTTATATAAAGACGGGTTACAGCGCGCGCGCTTTTTGCCTGCCATCGCCTTGCTCAATGAACATACATTGGTTGTCAATGTGGATGGTGGGGTCGATTACCGCTTGCGTGCGCTGGAGCAGGCTGAGCTCTATCATTCGCCGCTGGATGAAGCTGCTGACCAGAGCTTGATGTGCAGCTTCAAAAGCCTGTTATCAACTACCGCTGAGGTTCATGAGAATCGTGATCTGGAAGTGGAAGGGCGCTTTATTCGGGCGCGCTACCTGAGTGAAGGTATCGCTTGGTTTGACTTTGTCGAATTGTGTGACGGTCCGCGCTCGCAGAATGATTACATCGAATTGGCGCGCGAGTATCACTCAATAATCCTGAGTAATGTGCCAGGTTTAGGGCGTACAACAGATGACCAAGCGCGCCGGTTTGTGAATCTGGTGGATGAGTTTTACGATCGCCAGGTCAAGTTGGTCATATCGGCCGAGCGCCCTTTGGCCGAGATTTACTCCACTGGCAAGTTGGATTTTGAGTTTCAGCGCACTGTGAGTCGCCTGTTGGAAATGCAGAGCCACGAGTATCTGGCACGCCCGCATCGACCTGAATAATTCAGGCGAAAATTATGATTGAAAAACAGGCGTTGGCTGTGTAGTATGCCGCCTCCCTATTTTAGGGGCTATTATCCACATCCGATTTAGGCAGGAATAACATGAAGACCTATATTGCCAAAGCAGAATCTGTCGTTAATGACTGGTTCGTCGTGGATGCGGCGGGAAAAACACTCGGCCGTTTATCTGCGGAAATCGCCTCGCGTTTGCGTGGCAAGCACAAGCCAGAATTCACTCCACACGTTGATACCGGCGATTACATTGTTGTAATCAATGCCGCTCAAGTGCGCGTGACTGGCCGTAAAGCAACTGACAAGATTTACTACTCACACACTGGTTTTGTGGGTGGCATTAAATCTATCAGCTTCCAGAAGTTGATTGAAAAAGCGCCAGAGCGCACCATCGAAACTGCCGTTAAAGGTATGTTGCCGAAGGGGCCACTCGGTCGTGCTATGTTCAAAAAACTGAAAGTTTATGCAGGTAATGAGCATCCACATGCTGCTCAGCAACCTAAAGAACTGAACATCTAAGGGGAGCTGACATGTCTGCTACACAATTTTACGGCACCGGCCGTCGCAAAACCTCTACCGCGCGCGTGTTCATCACCGCTGGTACTGGTGCAATCATCGTTAATGATCGTCCGTTGGACGAGTACTTCGGTCGTCCAGTTGCGCGCATGGTTGTTCGTCAGCCACTCGAACTGGTTGGTTTGGTAGAAAAATTTGACGTGAACGTTACTGTCTCTGGTGGCGGTAGCTTTGGTCAGGCAGGCGCTATTCGCCATGGTCTGACTCGCGCTCTGATGGAATATGACGAGTCTCTGCGTAGCGATTTGCGTAAAGCCGGTTACGTTACCCGCGATTCTCGCGAAGTTGAACGTAAGAAGGTTGGCCTGCGTAAAGCACGTAAGAAGCCACAATTCTCCAAGCGTTAATGGTTTTCTCCAGTTGGATTTATGCCAACTGGTTGATGATCATCAAAAACGCCCAAGTCTTTACTGGCTTGGGCGTTTTTTTACGTCTAAAATTAGCAGCTTATAACCCACTGTTTATGTGTGGTTATTCTTGTAAGCAGTGCGTTAATTCATTAACATTGCCCGCCTTTTCTTGAGTCACCCAATATTCCTTTTTTCGCCTGACTTCGTATCAGTAACACATACCAAGTCGTAGGATGATTTTAGGCAATTTGCTAGCCGTTAAAGCTGTTTAGGGGAGAAATTCGTCATGAGTAATGACGCAGTAAATCAAACGCGCCGCCGCGTATTAATCGGAGCCACTTGTGCAGTGGGTGCGGTTGGTGTTGTGGGTGCCGCCGTTCCATTCGTGGGTTCCTGGAATCCGAGTGCCAAGGCAAAAGCTGCCGGTGCGCCAGTAAAATACAACATCAGCAAAATAGAGCCGGGTGCTATGGTCACCGTTGAGTGGCGCGGCAAGCCGGTGTTTATCGTGCGCCGCACCCAGGCAGCTTTGGATAGCTTGAAAAAAGTGGAAGAGCAAGGTGTATTGCTTGACCCTGAATCCAAAGAAACCATGCAGCCTGCCTACGCGCAAAATGCTGAGCGTGCGATTAACAAAGAGTTTGCGATCTTGTTGGGCATTTGTACCCATCTGGGTTGTGCACCTGCATTTCGTCCAGATGTAGGCGCTGCAGATTTGGGTGGCGATAAATGGCAGGGCGGCTTCTTTTGTCCATGCCATGGTTCCAAGTATGACTTGGCGGGCCGTGTGTACAAGGCTGTACCTGCACCTTTGAATCTGGAAGTGCCTCCGCATCGTTATGAAAGCGATTCTGTAATTGTGATTGGCGAAGATCAGGGGGCTTGATATGAATTGGTTAGTTGGTTTGTGGCAGTGGGTTGATAAGCGCCTCCCGGTACAACGTGCCTGGGATACGCACATGGCCAAGTACTATGCGCCCAAAAACTTTAACTTCTGGTATTTTTTTGGCGTACTTTCGCTGCTGGTATTGGTGAATCAACTGGTGACCGGTATCTGGTTGACCATGAGCTATACCCCATCTGCAGAGGGCGCCTTCGCATCCGTTGAGTACATTATGCGTGATGTGGATTACGGTTGGTTGCTGCGCTATATGCACTCCACCGGCGCATCCGCGTTCTTCATTGTGGTTTACCTCCATATGTTCCGCGGAATGATGTACGGCTCTTACAAAGCCCCGCGTGAGTTGGTATGGATTTTTGGTATGACCATTTATCTGGTACTTATGGCGGAAGCCTTTATGGGCTATGTACTGCCTTGGGGTCAGATGTCCTATTGGGGCGCGCAAGTAATCGTATCCCTGTTTGGTGCTATCCCCGGTATTGGTGAAGACTTGGTACAGTGGATTCGCGGTGATTACCTGATCTCCGGTATTACCTTGAATCGCTTCTTCGCGTTGCACGTTGTGGCCTTGCCGATTGTATTGCTCGCTTTGGTTGTGATGCACATCCTGGCGCTGCACGAAGTGGGTTCTAACAACCCTGACGGTGTTGAGATCAAAAAGAACAAAGATGAAAACGGCATCCCGCGCGACGGTGTTCCTTTCCATCCTTTCTATACCGTACACGATTTGGTCGGTATCACTGTGTTCCTGTTTGCCTTCTGCTTCATCATGTTCTTTATGCCGGAGATGGGCGGATTCTTCCTCGAATACGCTAACTTTGAAGAAGCTAATAACCTGAAAACCCCGCTGCACATCGCTCCCGTTTGGTATTTCACGCCTTTCTATGCGGTGTTGCGTGCTGTAACTATGCCAATCGAGCTTGGCCCAATGGTATTAACCGCCAAGTTCCTCGGTTTTATTGCGATGGCGGCAGCGATTGCCATACTGTTTGTGTTGCCTTGGCTGGATCGCAGTAAAGTCAAATCCATGCGCTACCGCGGCCATATCCCGCGAGTGATGTTGATCGCGTTTGCGGCAATGTTTGTGATTCTCGGCTATCTAGGTGTTAAGGCGCCGACCGAAGGCAGAACCTTGCTGTCGCAAATCGCAACGGCTTTCTACTTCGCCTACTTTGTGACTATGCCGGTGTGGACGACCACTAGCCCTGAAAAAGCCAAATCGAAAGCATCTTGGATAGTTTGTTTGCTGTTTACTGTTGTGTTCGGTTGGATGGGATTCGAATACGTCGGTGGCGAAGTTCCGATGTTGTTGTTAATCCTCTGCTTCCTGTTGGCGGCGATTTTTGCAGTGATGCCAATTTTGGCAGCGCGTGACAAAGATTTGGTTGAGCCGACTCGCACCCAAGCTAAAGGCTTGCCGACACTGGTTGTGCTTGGTGGTTTAGCGCTGTTTATTATCCTTGCGGTAGTGCCTATTAAAGCTGTCGCCGCTGAAGGTGCTTTTAATTGCGGTGCGGTTCCCTGTGATCATATGGAGCCGGATCTCAATGACAAAGAATCGCTGCAGCGCGGTGCCAAATACTTCGTCAACTATTGCATGGGCTGTCACTCGGCCAAGTACTCACGTTTTGAGCGTGTTGCCGACGACCTGGATATCCCGCATAACCTGATGGAGCAAAACCTGATTTTTGGCGATCAACGTATCGGCCAATTGATGGAAATTGCGATGAAACCACAACAAGCCAAAGTCTGGTTTGGTGTAGTTCCGCCTGATTTGACGTTGGTGGCGCGCGCGCGTTCGCCGGAGTGGTTGTACACCTACCTGCGCAATTTCTACAAGGATGAAACCCGTCCTTGGGGGGTCAACAACCGTGTATTCCCCAACGTAGGTATGCCGCACGTGTTGATTGGCCAGCAGGGTTTATTGGAGTGTGGCGCTGGTCCAAAACTCAATCACCACGGCGGAGCATTGCGCAATGATGTGGGTCAGATTGAAATGGACGAACACTGCGGTGCACTTAAGGAAGGCAAAATCAAGGGCAGTTTATCTGCCGCTGAATTTGACCAAGCGGTTTACGATTTGGTTAACTTCCTTGAGTATGTTGCCGAACCTATTGCTGTGAAACGTCAGGCAATGGGCTATTACGTGCTAGGCTTCCTGTTGATCCTGTTTGTCTTTGTCTACTTCCTGAACCGCGAATTCTGGAGAGAGATACACTGATAATAAAACGGGCGACTTAGGTCGCCCGTTTTGCTTGTGTCTTGATTAAATTGAGCCTGCGTTAAAATACCTGTAATTTGTCACTGGTATTCATCTGTTCAGTTAAAGGAAATGTATATGTCCATGACATCCAGCCGTCCGTATTTTCTACGCGCCATCTACGAATGGATATTGGACAACAATTGCACTCCGCATATTCTGGTAGATGCCCATGTGCAGGGCACCCAAGTGCCGCAGCAACACGTCAACAAAGACGGGCAGATCATTCTGAATATTTCCCCCTCGGCGATTAAAGATTTTTTTATGGATAACACTGCAGTGTCGTTTAATGCGCGCTTTAGTGGTGTGGTGAATAATCTCTATGTTCCCTGCGGCGCGATTCTCGGAATCTACGCCCGTGAAAATGGCCAGGGAATGATGTTTGAGCCGGAGCAAAATCCGCAGCCGCCAGAACCAGCTCCGACAACCCCGCCTCCATCTCCACGACCTGAGCCGATCTCTCCCTCTGGGTCAGCCCCTAAACGACCCGGATTGCGCGTCGTAAAATAAAGCTCTCTCTAACACCAGCTGCGGCTGGTGTTTTTGTTTGTAAGCTCAGAATAAATGTGACGCTTGTGCGACATATTTGTGACAAAAATTCTTGTTGGTCATATTACTGTCATATTCGCTGGCTAAAGTGATCGTCAATGGAGAGACAGATCTCTTCATCAACAAGCAAGAATTCATTACTCACGAATGACTAAACGGAGCGCTCTATGAACGCTATGAAAATTATTAAAGGGTTGGCACTGGCCGGCTCTATGGTGTGTGCAGCTGCGCTGCAAGCGGCAGTTGATCCCAAGTTGCCAGAATATAAAGTGGTAACGGGTGTGTCGGGTAATGTGAACTCAATTGGTTCGGATACGCTCAACAATCTGATGACCTTGTGGGCTGAAGATTTCAAAAAATCCTACCCTAACGTCAATATCCAAATTCAGGGAGCTGGTTCTTCAACTGCACCACCAGCCTTGACTGAAGGTACTGCCAACTTCGGCCCTATGAGCCGTGCGATGAAAGCGGAAGAGATCCAGGCTTTCGAAGCCAAACATGGTTACAAGCCTACCGCGGTACCTGTAGCGATTGACGTTCTTGCCGTGTATGTAAACAAAGATAACCCGATCAAAGGCCTGAGCTTGCAACAAGTGGATGCGATTTTCTCTGCAACCCGCAAGTGTGGCGCAGCCAAAGATATTACCCGTTGGGGCGATGTAGGTTTGACCGATAAATGGGCTGGTCGCGATTTCACCCTTTACAGCCGCAACGCTGTATCAGGTACTTACGGTTACTTTAAAGATGAAGCTTTGTGCAAAGGCGACTTTAAAGCCGGCATCAATGAGCAACCAGGTTCAGCATCTGTGGTTCAAGGTGTATCTGAATCGATCAATGGTATTGGTTACTCAGGTATCGGATATGTGACTTCTGGCGTGCGCGCACTGCCGCTGTCCAAAAAGGATGGTCAACCCTTTGTGACTGCTGAAGCATCGCATGCTTTAGATGGTACCTACCCGCTGGCACGCGTGCTTTATGTCTACATCAATAAGCACCCGAACCGCCCGCTGGATACATTGCAACTGGAGTTTGCGAAGATGATCCTCTCCAAGCAAGGCCAAGAGACTGTGGTGCGTGATGGTTATATCCCACTGCCCGCGACTATGGTCACCAAAGCATTGGCTGAGTTGCAAAAGTAATTACTGCGTAAGTGCTACAGCAAAAGCCGCCGACTTGTTCGGCGGCTTTTTTATGCGCGCAAAAAGAAATATGACAGATAAATGACAGGTAATCCCCGCTTTGTAACAAAAGTGTCATTTTTGCTTGTTAGGATTCTCGTGCCAGCAGTTTAATCAGGTGACTAGACCATGTCAGAACCCAGCATTTCGGTAAAACAAACGCTCAGTTTGATGCCGACCACCGAACAGCGCAGTCGCCTGCGTCGCATTCGCAAGCTCAAAGATAATATCTCCCGCTACGGCGTTATGTCGGCGGGAATTGCCGTGGTATTTTCCTTGGGTTTGATATTTTTCTATCTCTTTTCCGAAGTGGCGCCTCTGTTTCGCGGTGCCTCGGTCGATGTGGTGAAGACCTTCGACCAGGCCGAATTACATCAAATTGAACAAGACTCCACTGAATTTTTAACCCTTGAGCGCTACGAAGAAATCGGCGGCAGTTTTAAACGCAGTGGTGCGGTGAGCTTTTTTAACGTCAACGACGGCAAAACTATTCTTGAGGCCCAACTGCCTAGAACCGAAGGGGCCGAGTTTGCCAGTTTGGCGACCAGTACAGCCGATCACGGACTGGTTGCTTACGGTTTTAATAACGGTGAAGTAGTTGTGACAAAAACCAACTACTCACTCAGTTATCCGCAAGATAAGCGTTTGATTACTCCTACCTTATTATTTCCGCTCGGCGAATCACTGGTGCGTTTGGATGAGCAGGGCACTGCATTAAAAGTATTGGCAATTCAAGAAACCTCTGGCGGCACCTTGATTGGCTCCATCACTGCCGACAACCGTTTATTGCTCGGGGTGTTCAGCGAAAGCACCAATATGATTACCGGTGAATCCAGCCTCTCACAAGAAGTGTTTACCCTTCCGCCACTCCCTGCCGGTATGAATGCCATCGCAATGCAAATTGATGAAGGTGCGCAACATTTGGTGATTGCAACCGATACCGCGCAAATCATTCTCTACAAAATTATTAACCCCGCCGCTGCAGAGCGCAAAGAGCCTGTAAGTGTTGGCGGTGGAAAAATTACCGTGTTGCAATTTTTAGTGGGTACAGGTTCTCTGATCGTGGGTACCGATAAGGGGGAAGTCAGCCAATGGTTTTTAGTGCGCGATGAAAGCAACGAATACCACGTCGAATTTGTGCGTGCGTTTGAATCCTTGCCGGGCGCAATTACCAGTGTCGCACCAGAATTTGCTCGGCGCGGTTTTTGGGCGGGCGATAATCAAGGCAACATCGGGATTTATTTCGGCACCTCCGAACGCACTCTGCTGATTCAATCCATCAGTGACAAACCCATCCAAAATATTGCCATTTCTCCCATCAACAATCGCGCATTGTTAATTGATGGTGGCAAAAAAGTAGCAGTCGCCGATGTGTGGAATAAACATCCGGAAGTCTCATTTCATTCGCTTTGGGAGAAAGTTTGGTACGAAGGTCGTGAAGCGCCGGAATATATTTGGCAGGCCTCTTCCGGTAGCGATAACTTTGAAGCCAAGATGAGCTTCATCCCGCTCACCCTGGGTACATTAAAAGCAGCATTCTTTGCCATTTTATTTGCGGTACCGCTCGGTGTGATGGGCGCGATTTACACCGCGTATTTTATGACACCCAAATTGCGCGGCATTGTAAAACCCACGATTGAAATTATGGCGGCACTGCCGACAGTAATTCTCGGTTTCCTCGCCGGATTGTGGTTGGCTCCTTTTATGGAAAATCATTTGCCCGCGATTTTCAGTATTTTAATTTTGTTGCCCGTGATTATGTTGGTGACCGGATTTATTTGGAGCCGCTTCCCGGAATCGATTCGCAACCGTGTTCCAGAAGGTTGGGAAGCTGTGATTCTGGTGTTGCCCATTATTTTAACTGTGTGGGCTTGCGTTGCAGTTAGTCCTTTCACTGAGGTCTGGTTTTTTGATGGCAGCATGCGCCAATGGTTTACCGATAACGGTATCAACTACGACCAGCGTAATGCTTTGGTGGTCGGCATAGTGATGGGCTTTGCGGTAATCCCGAGTATTTTTTCTATCGCTGAAGATGCGGTATTCAGTGTGCCGCGGCATCTCACACAAGGTTCACTTGCGCTCGGTGCGACGCGCTGGCAAACCATGGTGGGAGTGGTGTTGCCCACCGCCAGCCCCGGTATTTTTTCGGCGGTGATGATGGGCTTTGGTCGCGCTGTTGGTGAAACCATGATTGTGTTGATGGCAACGGGTAACAGCCCGGTAGTGAATTTCAATATCTTTGAAGGTATGCGTACGCTCTCTGCAAATATTGCGGTGGAGTTACCGGAAACGGCAGTGGCCAGTACTCATTTCCGCGTGTTGTTCCTCGCGGCGTTGGTATTGCTCGCACTGACCTTTGTAGTGAATACGCTCGCTGAAGTTATTCGTCAGCGTCTGCGCCAACGCTACAGCAATCTTTAATTCCTGGTGAATGCAATGAAAAATCTTGTAAAAGCACAAGCCGACTGGTTTAAAAGTGGGTCGCCCTGGATTTGGTTAAATGGAGGTGCGGTTGCCATTTGTATGGTGATGGTGGTGGGTTTGCTCGGCCTGATTGCCGTTCGTGGTTTTGGTCACTTTTGGCCTGCGGATATCCTGCAAACCTCGATTGTCGATCGCGAGGGCGCGCGTCACATTATTATGGGCGAAGAAGTTCGCTCAGAAATTATTCCCGCCGCCGTTGCGCGCGACGGTGGTTACATCGTTGAACAAGACGTGGAACTGATTACCCGTTATTTATTCAAGATGGGCAATCGCGATGTTAATGGCCGTGATTTTTCCTGGTTCCTTGAAACCGGCATGGAGAAGTGGGAATACCCGGCCGATGCGATTTCGATTGAGCGTCGCGAATGGGGTAATTTCTACGGTTACCCCGTGGCGATTAAAGAGCAGGACAAGCTGATTAGTGAGTTGAGCAGCGCAGATTTTTGGCAGCAGCTTGGCCAGCGTTTGAATCGCGCTCTGGATTTACACGGACAAATTCATCGCATAGAGAAATCTGATATTGGCCGCATTAACAAACGTATGGATGATTTACGCTTGGAGCGTCGCCGTCTGGAGTTGGATGGGGTTAATGGGGCGCAACTTACTGCAGCCGATGCTGAGTTTGCTGCGCGCCGCGCCGAGTTAGAAGCAGAATATAGCGTGATCAAAAAAACACGCGACGATCTGCTCGCGCAGGCTACGCGCGATAAATTGATTGCGCGCACTGCTGACGGTAAAGAAGTTGTCATCGCATTTGATCATATAGTGCGCGTTACTCGCCCGAATGAAATGGGTGTCTTTGCCAAGCTCGGTCAATACGCGGAACGTTTTTGGGAATTTATGAGCGACGAGCCACGTGAAGCTAATACGGAAGGCGGTATTTTCCCGGCGATTTTCGGCACCCTGACCATGGTAATTGTGATGTCAATTATGGTTACGCCTTTTGGTGTGCTCGCAGCAATTTATTTACGCGAATATGCCAAGCAGGGCACCTTCCTGAAAATTATTCGTATCTCGGTTTACAACCTCGCAGGTGTTCCGTCAATTGTATACGGTGTATTTGGTTTGGGCTTTTTTGTGTACACCCTCGGCGGCAATCTGGATGAATTGTTTTACGCCGAATCGCTGCCGTCGCCCACCTTTGGTACACCGGGATTGTTCTGGGCATCGCTTACACTGGCACTGCTTACTTTGCCAATTGTGATTGTGTCTACTGAAGAAGGCTTGTCACGCATTCCAAGCACTATTCGCCAAGGCAGTTTAGCGCTGGGTGCAACCAAAGCAGAAACATTGTGGAAAGTGGTTGTGCCTTTGGCGACTCCAGCGATGATGACCGGTTTGATTCTAGCGATTGCACGCGCAGCCGGTGAGGTGGCGCCGCTGATGTTGGTGGGTGTAGTGAAGTTGGCACCTGCGCTGCCGGTGGATGGCAATTATCCCTATTTGCATCTTGATCAAAAAATTATGCACTTGGGTTTCCATATTTATGATGTGGGCTTCCAAAGCCCGAACGTAGAAGCAGCGCGCCCTCTGGTATATGCAACTTCATTGACATTGGTATTGCTCATTATCACGCTGAACATTACGGCGATAAAAATTCGTAACAACTTGCGTGAAAAATATCGCAGTGCATCGGATTAAGTTCATCAATCGGTTGTAATAATTTTGTCATTAAACTGCAATATATTGGTAAAAATTTTAAACAGGCATACTCTATGAGCCCGACAGCATTAGTGGAACCGATCAAGCTTGAAGTGAAAAACCTCAACTTGTATTACGATCAAAAGCGCGCACTCAATGGTGTGAGCATGAAAATACCGGAAAAAAAGGTGACTGCATTTATCGGTCCATCCGGTTGTGGGAAATCAACGCTTTTGCGCTGCTTTAATCGTATGAATGATTTGGTTGATGCTTGCCGCGTTGAAGGTGAAATCATTCTCGATGGCAATAATATTTACGACAAGGGTGTCGATGTGGCCGAGTTGCGCCGCCAAGTGGGAATGGTGTTCCAAAAACCCAATCCATTTCCAAAATCTATTTATGAAAACGTTGCCTATGGTCTACGCTTACAAGGCGTGAAATCCAAACGCGTGTTGGATGAAGTGGTTGAAAAGTCATTGCGCGGTGCTGCGCTCTGGGACGAAGTAAAAGATCGCTTGCACGATAACGCATTTGGTTTGTCGGGTGGACAGCAACAGCGTTTGGTGATTGCGCGTGCGATTGCGATTGAGCCGGAAGTGATTTTACTTGATGAGCCCGCTTCGGCACTCGATCCTATTTCAACCTTGAAAATTGAAGAGTTGATTAACGAATTAAAACACCAATACACGATTGTGATTGTGACGCACAATATGCAGCAGGCCGCACGCGTCTCCGATTACACCGCGTTTATGTACATGGGCGATTTGATTGAGCATGATTTAACGGACACGCTCTTTACTAATCCCAGCAAAAAACAAACTGAAGATTACATCACCGGCCGTTACGGTTAATGCGGAGGTCGCATCATGGTTATGGATATTACGAGTCACACTCATCATATCTCGCAGCAATACAATCTCGAATTGGAAACGATCCGCACCCATTTGTCCGAAATGGGCGGTATGGCGCAGCGCCAGGTAAATGATGCAATTCAGTCGTTGATCGATGCTGATGTTGAGCGCGCTGAGCAAGTTGTTCGCGCGGATATTAAAGTCAACACCATGGAAATGACTATTGACGAGGAGTGCGTGCGCATTCTTGCGCGTCGCCAACCAGCTGCCAGCGATTTGCGTTTGGTTATTGCGGTGACTAAAGCCATTACCGATCTGGAGCGTATTGGCGATGAAGCGACCAAAATTGCCCGTCAGGCGATTGCCATGAATAAAGATGGCCTCGCACCGCGTGGTTATATCGAAGTGCGCCATATCGGTAACAATGTAGCGCGTATGTTGCAGGATGCACTCGATGCATTTGCGCGTCTGGATATGGACTTGGCACTTAACGTAGTTCAGACCGATAAACAGGTCGATATGGAATACAGCACCGCGATGCGCGAGCTGGTGACCTTTATGATCGAAGATCCGCGCAGCATCACGCGCGTGCTGAATATCATGTGGTCGCTGCGCGCCTTGGAGCGGATTGGCGACCATGCTCGTAACCTGGCGCAGTACGTGATTTATCTGGTCAATGGCGAGGATGTTCGTCATTCCAATATTGAAGAGATCGAAGAAAACGTTAATAGCAAAGAATAGGCCTGTGATTGCCTCAGTTACGTATTTTTTGCGTGACTAAAGCAGCTTCCTCTTGTTAAATAACCCGCGTCTGCTAGCAGGCGCGGGTTTTTTCGTTTTCGGGGTCAAATACCAGTGGTATCCGTCATTCTCCCAAGGCTTTAGCGGTGACAGCGACGACAAATTAAGTCTTGTCGGATACCTCATAAATATATAATATAAATAGGCTAAATAACTATGCTGGATACAGGGCGTAATCTTACTCACCAGTTAACCCATCAACTGGGTGCGGCAATTGTTCAGGGTCAATATGCGATCGATAAATCCTTTCCCACTGAGGCGGAGCTATCGCAGCAATTCAATATCAGCCGCAGTGTTACCCGTGAAGCGGTAAAAATGCTGACCGCCAAGGGGCTGATTGCATCTCGCCCGCGGCAGGGGATTCGGGTGATGCCGAGTACCCACTGGAATATGTTTGATGCTGATGTGCTCAGTTGGACACTAAACGCGCGCCCTTCACTGGAGCTGCTGCGCGAGTTCACCCAACTGCGCATGGCAATAGAACCTGAAGCTGCTGTTTTGGCGGCGGAAAACAATCAGGACACGGTAAAAATTAAAGCCATCGGTGATGCGCTGGCGCGGATGAAGCGCGCCGATGAAGGCCACGATGATCCGCTTTCGGCTGATATAGAGTTCCATTGCGCGATTCTGGCGGCGGGCAACAACCGCTTCTTTTTTCAGTTGCGCGAGTTTATCCAGGTTGCCCTGCGGGTCAGTATCGCCAGCACCAACCAGCTGAAAGGCGTACTGACGGCGGATTATGACGACCACAAGCGCATCTATGACGCCATTTGTGCGGGCGATCAGGAAGGTGCGAGTAAGGCGGTAAAAACACTGCTGCAGGAAGTTATGCAGTTGATTAATGTATCTCTGGTTAAACCTAAATAGCTAAAGCAGGTCTCATACAACTGCCTATGCTTATGAGTGCCTGTGTCTTCACGAATAGCACCTGAACCCAGAGAGAAATCAACATGTATAGCTACTCAGCCCATAAAAGATATACCGCTTACCCCAGTTTGCAGGGGCGCAGTGTATTTATTACTGGCGGCGCCACTGGTATAGGCGCGGCATTAGTCGAAGCTTTTGCTGCGCAGGGCTCAAAGGTGGCTTTTGTCGATATTGATGAGCAGAGCGCAATTGAGTTGTGCGATGGGATGGTGGCAAAAGGCTACGCCCGGCCCTGGTTTGAAGTGTGTGATGTGAGTGACATAGCCGCATTGCAGCGCAGTATTAGTGATGCCCAGCAGGCGCAGGGAGATATAACTGTACTGGTCAACAATGCCGCCAATGACCAACGCTTTGATACACGCAGTATTACCGAAGCGGACTGGTATCGCGGTTTGGCGATTAATCTCCACCCAGCTTTTTTTGCGGCGCAAGCGGTGCAGCCGATGATGGCCGCGCAGGGCGGTGGATCAATTATTAATATCAGCTCGATCAATGTGCAGTTCGGGCCACCGCGTTTGGCGAGTTATATCACCGCCAAAGCGGGAATTTTGGGAATTTCCAAAGCGCTGGCGACGGATTATGGCGTGGATAATATTCGCGTGAATTCTATTTTGCCTGGTTGGGTAGCAACCCCCAAGCAACTGGAAAAATGGTTGAGTGCGGAAGAGGAAGAAGAGTTGATGAAACGAGTGTGCCTCAAAAAACGTTTAGGCGCACACGATGTAGCGAATTTGGCTCTGTTTTTGGCAGCGGATGATTCTGCCATGATCACCTCACAAGAATTTGTTGTCGATGGTGGGAGAATTTAAGTAGCGAGATTAGTTATAGAAGAATTGCTACAAGCGTTAACCCGGAAGCATTCATTAGTCACCCTAATGAATGCTTCTTGTTTAAAGGGCAAACAGAATTGCGAGTAATTTGGTTTGCCGCCATAAAAAGAAAATTTTTTAATAACAAAGTGCGCTCCCCATACGCACTACTACATAGAGGTCAATCATGATTTTAAATGGACTCGATATTGGGGTATTGATTGCTTATACCCTGATCCTGCTGTTTGTTGCTTACTGGGTATCGCGTGACGAAAAAGGTCACGAGAAAAATGCCAATGATTATTTTCTCGCGAGCAAATCCCTGCCTTGGTGGGCGATAGGTGCATCCTTAATTGCCGCTAATATTTCCGCTGAACAAATCATCGGTATGTCCGGCTCCGGTTATGTGATCGGTATGGGTATTGCGGCCTATGAGTTAATGGCAGCGATTACGCTGATTATTATCGCCAAATATTTCCTACCGATTTTCCTCGCCAAAGGCATCTACACTATGCCGCAGTTTTTGGAGAATCGTTACGATGGCCGCGTGCGCACAGTCATGGCCATTTTCTGGCTCGCGCTTTATACCTTTGTAAATTTAACGTCAGTACTTTACTTAGGCTCGCTGGCGATTTCACAATTCCTCGGTGTGGATATGCTTTACGGCATGATCTTCCTCGCCATTTTCTCCATGACCTATTCAATTTATGGCGGCCTTAAAGCCGTGGCCATGACTGATATTATTCAAGTGGCTTTGTTGGTATTAGGCGGCATCTTGGTGAGTTATTTGGCACTGAATCAAATTTCAGGTGGAACCGGCGTACTGTCGGGTTTCTCTACACTGTTAGAAAAAGCGCCGGAAAAATTTGACATGATTCTGTCTAAAGACAACCCCAGCTATGCAAACCTCCCTGGTATTTCGGTGTTGATCGGTGGCTTGTGGATTATGAATATCAGCTACTGGGGTTTTAACCAATACATCATTCAGCGTGCGCTCGCTGCAAAAAGTTTGCAAGAAGCGCAAAAAGGTATGACCTTTGCGGCCTACATTAAATTATTTGTTCCATTGATTGTAGTATTGCCTGGAATTTGCGCGGTAGTGCTTGCACCGGATTTGAGTAAGGCGGATCAGGCTTACCCGGAAATGATGAAATTGTTGCCACATGGTTTATTGGGAGTTGCCTTTGCTGCACTGGTCGCTGCAATTGCATCTTCACTCAGCTCCATGAGCAACAGCGTCTCCACTATCTTCACTATGGACATTTATAAAAAGTCCATTAACCCTGCAGCATCTGAACATAAATTGGTATTTATCGGGCGCGCTACAGCATTTGTCGCGATGATAATTGCAGTGCTATTGGCAAAACCTTTAGTGGGTAAATCAGAGCAGGCATTCCAGTTTATTCAGGAATTTACTGGCTTCTTTACCCCGGGTATTGTTGTGATTTTCTTGTTTGGTTTCTTCTGGAAAAAAGCAACCGCAAGTTCAGCATTAACGGCGGCGATTGCATCGGTCACTTTCTCCTGGTTGTTTAAAATTTACATTCCCGAAGTTCCGTTTATGGACCGTGTTGGTTTAGTCTTTATTCTCTGCTGTCTATTAGCGGTAATAGTGACCTATTTGGGCGGTGCAAAAGATCAACCAAATGCGGTTGACCTTAATGATGTGAGTTTCAAAACTACGTCAGGTTTTAATATCGGTGCTGTCGGTGTTGTGCTCATCCTCATCGCAATCTATGCCACCTGGTGGTAAGCTGCGCGACCACTGAAAACGGTTAAAAAACGCCCCTATTCAGGGGCGTTTTTTTTGCTAATGAAATTATTTCGTTATCCAACATTTGAAAAGTGAACGCTATGGCTACATTGACGCTTATCGATACAGTTCCCTGTGCAAACTTACTCGGTGAAGGTGTGCAGTGGAATCATCATGATGGCTGTTTTTGGTGGACGGATATTCCATCCTCCAGACTCTATCGGTACCGTATCAGCGATAAACAATTAAGTACTTGGGATATGCCCGAGCGTCTTTGCTGTTTTACCTTTGCTAAAAATGATGCACGTATTCTTGCTGCATTTGAATCGGGATTTGCGTGGTTTGATATCGCAAGCGGTGCAGTTGAGTGGATCGCAAAACCGGAAGAGGGAGTTGCTGGCAACCGTTCGAACGATGGCCGTTGTGATCGCCAGGGGCGTTTCTGGATGGGTACTACTGTGGAGCAAAAAAATACTCCTGAGCAAAGTGCCGCGCTTTATTGTTTGGATCAACAATTTTCTGTGAGCAAACATTTTAGCGGGTTGATGATTTCCAATGCGCTCTGCTGGAGCCCCGATTCACGCAAGTTATATCACGCCGATTCACCCACCCATAGTATTCGCGTTTATGATTTTGATGCGCAGACTGGCGAACTCTCTAATCCGGAAATTTTTGCACACACAGAAATTGGTGTGGAACCGGATGGTGCTTGTGTCGATGCTGAAGGATTTGTATGGAATGCGCAGTGGGGCGGTAGCCGTGTAGTTCGTTATGCGCCGGATGGCACTAAAAATTTGGTGTTGGATATGCCTGTCTCGCAAGCAACTTGCGTCGCATTCGGTGGGAACGATTTTAATTTGTTAGCCGTGACCAGCGCGCGAATTGGTTTAAGTGATGCGGCTATCACCCAGCAGCCGCAGGCGGGTAATTTGTTTATTTTCCAAACCGATTTTACTGGTTTACCTGAAGCCTGGTTTGGTTGAGTTAGCGGAGATTCATAATGGGTCAGCGACAAATCAATATTGTTCGTGTCGATTACGGTAATCCGCAGCATGGCAGTGATTTGGTATTGTTGCTCGACAGTTATGCTCGCGATCCTATGGGCGGTGGTGAACCACTCAGCCAATTTGTAAAAGATAATCTGGTTGCTGAACTATCAAAACGCGATTTTGGATTGTCGCTAATCGCCTATGTTGATAATCAACCTGCTGGATTGCTAAATGCATTCGAAGGCTTTTCGACATTTGCATGCAAACCATTATTCAACGTTCACGATATTGTTGTGCTGGAGGCATTTCGCGGCTTGCAGTTGAGCCAATTATTATTGCAAGAGCTTGAAAAAATCGCACGCGATAAAGGCTGCTGCAAAATTACGCTGGAAGTGTTGGAAGGGAATGTGATTGCCCAGCAGGCTTATCAAAAATCTGGATTTGCGGGTTATGAGTTGGATCCACAAATGGGAAAAGCGATGTTTTGGCAGAAAAAATTACTCTAATTTTTTCTGCGCAACATCAAACCCAATGCATTATTTGTAGCATCCATAGGCCTAATGTCACCGTTATTAGTGACCACAGTGTGCTTTGGGCAATTATATTAGCCGCTAATTCCCCGTTTCCTTTCATTGCTTGTACCATCACAAAACTGATCGTTGCGGTGGGAGATGCGGCCAATAAAAATAATACCGCAAGTGCATCGCCTCTTAGTCCTAAGCCAATAGCGATTGCGCAGGCAATCAATGGGGATAAAATCAATTTCCATACGCAGGCGCTTACCGCCGTCACATCCAGTCGGGTTAATCGCTCAATACTCAATGAACCGCCGATGCAAATTAACGCGAGTGGCAAAACCATTTGGCTCAAATATTCACCGCTATCCATTATTACGCCGGGTAGTGTGATGTGGAGAGCATTCACGGCGAAGCCCACAAAAATCGCAATAATTAACGGGTTTTTCGCTACGCCAATCAATGTCGGCATGAATGAATTGCTGGTGTGATGTAAACTGCGATTCAACACATAAACCGAAAGTACATTATAAAATACTACCGTCATAGCGACGGGTAGTGATGCTAACGCTAAGCCCTTTTCGCCGTAGGCATTGGCGCAAAAGGCCAAACCCAGAATCACCAAATTCCCGCGAAAAGCCCCTTGGATAAAAACCCCCTGGTCGCGCGCATCTTTGCAGTGCCAATGGGCAGTCAGCAAGCTGCCGATAAATACCAGCGCGGTCATCACACAAAATGCAATCAGTAAATTCCAATCGGTAACCTGGGAAATATTGGTTGTTGCACTGGTGATAAATAACATCACCGGCAAGCCAATGTTGTACACCAGCTGCGAGGCAGTTTTAATAAAATCGTCGTTGACCATGTTGCGTTTTTTCAGCCATATGCCGAGAAAAAGCATCACAAAAATGGGTGCAGTGATGTTGAAAGCGAATAAGAATGTATCGAGTGCGTTGTGCAGCAATTCTGCTTCTCAGTCTAAAGTAGAAAAAATAAAAGCCCGGCGAACCGGGCTATTTAAACTCGTGCAGATAATAACGCGGTGCTTAATCCGGCACTACAAACGGAAAATATTTTTTTGCGTTATTGAAGCTAATATCCTGAATCATCTTGCCAACCATTTTAGTGTCGTTAGGCACTAAACCCTTGGCCATATCGCGCCCTAAAATTCCACACAAAATGCGGCGGAAATATTCGTGGCGTGAATAGCTCAGGAAGCTGCGGCTGTCAGTCAACATACCAACAAAACGACTTAGCAATCCCAATTGGCTCAAGGCTTCGATCTGGCGAGTCATGCCTTCCATTTGGTCGAGGAACCACCAGCCGCTACCAAATTGGATTTTGCCTGCCGATGAACCGTCTTGGAAGTTGCCGATCATAGTGCCGATCACTTCGTTATCGCGTGGGTTCAGGTTGTAAATAATGGTTTTGGCGAGTTTGTTCTGGTCATCCAAACGGCCTAAAAACTTGGCCAAGGGTTTGGCGTAGTTGTGATCGCCAATGGAATCAAAACCTGTGTCAGCGCCCAGAGTACGGAACAGGCGCGGATTATTATTGCGGATCGCACCGATATGGAATTGTTGCACCCAGCCTTTGGCGTGATCCTGCAGTGCAAACTCCACCATCATCGCCGACTGGAATTTTTCAATTTCCTCTGCATCCAGATCTTTATGGCTGCGAATTTTCAGGAAAATCGTTTTGATTTCTTCTTGCGTGTAATCGGCTGCATACACAGTTTCCAAACCATGGTCTGACAAACGGCAGCCATTTGCGTGGAAATAATCGTGGCGGATATTGAGCGCTTTCATCAAATCGTCAAAGGTATTGATGTTCACGTCAGCCGCAATCGCCAGGCGATCCATATATTTATTAAAGGCTTCAGTGTTTTCTACCATCATCGCGCGGTCTGGGCGCCAGGTAGGTAGCATCGCGGATTTAAAAGATTTGTCAGCCGCCACTGTTTTGTGATGTTCGAGATCGTGAATCGGATCATCGGTAGTACACACCATTTTCACATTAGCTTGGGTCATCAAACCGCGCGCGCTGAATTCTGGAGTGGCGAGCAACTCGTTACATTCATCCCAGGTGCGTTTGGCATTACTGCTGTCGAGTAAACGGTCGGTAATACCGAAGGGTTTACGCAGTTCCAGATGGGTCCAATGGTAGAGCGGGTTGCGCAGGGTATAAGGCACAGTCGCAGCCCATTGCTCAAACTTTTCCCAATCACTGGCATCGCCAGTACAGAAACGTTCATTCACTCCGTTGGAGCGCATGGCGCGCCACTTGTAATGGTCGCCTGCCAACCACACTTCAGTAAGGTTTTTGAATTGCTTATTCTGGCCTACTTGTTCGGGGGGGAGATGGCAGTGGTAATCAATAATGGGCATGTGTTTGGCATACTCATGAAAGAGTATTTTCGCCTGCTCAGTGTCGAGCAAAAAGTCGTCGTGGATAAAGCTCATTCTCACAATTCCTCAATAATGCCGAAGCGACAGCGAACCCGCGTGAGGCTGTGCGATGGCAAGATAATTTTTTACGCTCAACGCATGTCTTTAGCATAGCCCGAAAAATGAGCAACTAAACCTTATGAAAGGGAGACTGGCTGAAGATTGTTATTCCAACAGGCGCTATACCTGATGGGATAAGTTTGACCGAGGATTGCCTGCCCAAAGGCTAGATTGATAAACAACAATAACCGTAAAAATTGGGCGTGCTGCTATGTTGCAGCTTGTACGCAAGTGTAACCTGCGCCACTTAAAATACCAACTGGACGAACTACGCTTTTAACACTCTAATTACACTTCTTAAACCCGAATGTAACCGTTTACAGTATAATGCTGGCGGTGCTGAAATCGGTTAAGCAAATCTGCGTTCCTGGGCTATAGTCAAAACTAATAATGCCCTGTGCATATTGTTGCAACTACTAGCCAGCCAAATGGAGCCCGCCATGACTAAACCTATCGTGCATCACAACCCTTATTACGAGTTATTGCGTTCAGAGCGAGTGGCTGAATTCAACCAGCGTAAAGCGCGCGGTGAAGTGAAGGATGGGATTCTACGTGGTGGCGATTTTCGCGGCCTGGATTTGCGTGAGCTGGATGCGAGTGGTCTGGATTTGCGCGATGCTTATTTTCGTGGCGCCGATTTACGTGGCATTGATTTTCGCACTACCCAATTAGAGGGAGCCAGTTTTTGTCAGGCACATATTTCCGGATGTTTTTTTCCGCGTGAAATTACGGCTGATGAATTGAGACTTTCATTTGATTTGGGGATACGTGTGCGATACCAGAATAATTAGCTATTTTCCCGAGGTAACAATGAAAATAATTTTTTCACCGGCATTCTTATCAGCGTGTGTGCGTAGTTTGATCGTGGCGGTGATGTTATTTGCAATAGTCGGCTGTAATGATAAAACAAACGATTCTGAGTCTGTTCCGGTAACAACTAGAGAATCAGTCGCAAGCGCTGCACAAAACACAGCTGCAATTGAAATCAGTATTGTCGATAAACAAGCTACCTTTGAAACCCGTTCGTTGTTTGCATTTATGCAGGCGCAGCGTAAACAATCGATTATGTTTGGCCATCAGCATGAAACCACGCAAGGCTTAACGATCACAACTACCGACGGTACGCAATCCGATACCTTTAACGCAGTCGGTGATTTTGCGGCGGTCTATGGCTGGGATACGCTCTCCATAGTCGCCCCTCAATCAGAGGGCGACGTGGTTGAGCAAATTAAAAAAGCTTATGCGCGCGGTGGCATCATCACTGTGAGTTCCCATTTTGACAATCCTATTACGGATAAACAAAAGGGCGTGTGGCCAGTAGGGACTTCCTGGGATAAAACTCCCGCAGTTGTTGCCGCTTTGCCGGGGGGTGAATTTAATTCAGTCTACAACGGTTATCTCGATCAACTCGCTGCCTGGGCTAATAGCCTTAAAGACGATAATGGAAAACATATTCCGGTTATTTTCCGCATACTGCACGAAAATACCGGCAGCTGGTTTTGGTGGGGGGCGGAACAATCTACGCCCGAGCAATATCAAAAACTGTATCAATACACGGTTGAATATCTGCGAGATACCAAAGGTGTACACAATTTTTTGTATGCTTATTCGCCGAATAATTTTCCAGAGGCAACTGAAGCCAATTATTTGGAGCGTTACCCCGGTGATGCCTATGTCGATGTGCTCGGATTTGATACCTATGGTGCCGCTGAAAATAATGCTGATTGGTTTAAAAATGTAGTGGATAACGCGGCCTTGGTGGCGCGTATGGCAGAAGCGCGTGGCAAGATTCCGGTGATTTCTGAAATTGGTATACGTGCCCCGGATATTGAAGCGGGTAAATACGATAACCAATGGTATCGCAAACTGATTGCCGGCTTAAAAGCTGACAAGGATGCGCGCAATATTTCCTTCCTGCTGACTTGGCGCAATGCCCCTGAAGGTGTGCCCGGGCCCGACGGTAAAAACGTACCTCACTATTGGGTACCAGCCAACCGCGAAGAAAATATCCAGAACGGCACATTGGATGATCTGCGTGAATTTTATAATGATGACTTCACCGCATTTAATCGCGATATTTCCGGTGTTTATACCATTGAAACCCGTGTGAAATAACTGATCGCTTTTTAATAGTAAAAACGGCCTTCATAGCAGGCCGTTTTTGTTTGTAGCAGGGTAAAATTCGGTTAATTTCCAGCGGCTATTTTGTTAGATGGTTAGTATCTGCGCGTTAAAATGATGCTCTTTTTCCAACTCCACTACAAACTTGCCGCCAGGCTATCAACATAACAATTAAAACCGCTCTCCCGGGTAAACACAGCAAGAGGCTCAAGCATGAAATTCTCCAAAAAACTCAGTGTCATCGCGATTGCATACGCTCTGGGCGCTATTCCATTTGTCACTGCACAAGATGCCAGCTCCAGTGCCCAGCCCTGGATGAAGACCGATCTCAGTGCCGCCGAGCGTACGCAATTAGTGCTCAAAGAAATGACGCTGGATGAAAAATTATCATTGGTTGTCGGTTATTTTGGCACTGATGCACCCTGGAAAAATTTTACCCGTCCAGTGGAGTCCCATCCACAATCTGCAGGTTTTGTCTATGGTGTTCCACGTTTGGGAATTCCTCATATTTGGCAAGCAGATGCCGGTGTTGGTGTGGCATCACAAGGTGGACCCAATGTGCGTGAACGCACTGCATTGCCATCGGGAATGAACACCGCGGCCACCTGGAATCCACAAGTGGGCTTTGAAGGTGGTGCAATGATCGGCTCCGAAGCGCGTACTTCGGGGTTTAATGTGTTACTTGCCGGTGGCGTCAATCTTGTGCGTGAACCGCGCAACGGCCGCAACTTTGAATACGGCGGTGAAGATCCACTACTCGCAGGCGTAATGGTGGGAACACAGATCAAAGGTGTGCAATCAAATAAAATTGTTTCTACGTTAAAACATTTTGCCTATAACGATCAGGAATCCGGTCGCTTTCATTTAAATGTCACTATCGATGAAGCGGCAGGCCGCATGTCGGATTTGCTCGCATTGCAGTTTGCTTACGAAATTGGCAACCCCGGATCGGTGATGTGTTCATACAATCGCGTTTATGGTGTATATGGTTGCGAGAGTGAGTATTTATTAAATGAAGTGCTGAAAAAAGATTGGGGCTTTAAAGGCTGGGTAATGTCGGATTGGGGCGCAACTCACAGCACAATTCCCGCTGCCAATAATGGTTTGGATCAGCAATCCGGTTTGCCCTTTGATCATGCTGCTTATTTCAAAGAACCGCTAAAAGAAGCAGTCACCAATGGCTGGGTAACGCAAGCGCGTTTGGATGATATGGCTGGGCGGGTATTACACGCTTTATTTGAACAGGGAGTAATGGATAACCCGGTTCCGCAAGCCAGCAATAATATCGATTTCAAAAAACACGGTTTGATCTCGCAAAAAGATGCGGAAGAAGGCATGGTGCTACTGCGCAATGAAAAGGTAAATGGCGCAACACTTTTACCACTTGCAAAAGAGTTGAAAAAAATTGCCATCATTGGTTCACATGCCAATGTTGGCGTACTTTCCGGTGGTGGCTCTTCACAAGTCTATCCAATTGGCGGCATGGCAGTTAAAGGTCTTGGTCCTAAAGTGTTTCCCGGTCCAATGGTCTATTACCCTTCATCACCCATGAAAGCCCTTGCGGTACGCTACCCAAATGCACGTATTAGTTTTGATGAAGGCACCAATCCACAAGCGGCTGCAAAATTGGCGGCGGAAAGTGATTTGACCATTGTGTTTGCAAATCAGTGGACAGCAGAATCGGTCGATGTACCTAATTTGTCGCTGCCCGATAATCAGGATGCACTCATCGCCAGCGTTGCAAAAGCCAATGCTAAAACGGTGGTGGTGTTGCAGACTGGTGGTGCGGTGTTAATGCCTTGGTTAAACGATGTAGGTGCGGTTGTAGAAGCTTGGTATCCAGGCACGAACGGTGGCGAAGCAATTGCACGGGTGTTGTCCGGTGAGGTCAATCCATCAGGTCATTTACCGATAACATTCCCCGCAGCGGAAAATCAATTGCCGCGGGCAATTGTCGATGGCAGTCTGAAAAAACCTGAGGAGCGTTTTGAAGTAAATTATTTCGAAGGCGCTGCGGTGGGTTATAAATGGTTTGAATTAAAAAACCATCAACCACTGTTTCCATTTGGTTTCGGTTTGTCTTACACCGATTTTGCCTACAGCGATTTAAAAGCCGATGTGAAAAACGGTCAGTTAAATGTCAGCTTCAGCGTAAAAAATACTGGCGCTATTGCCGGTAAAGATGTTGCACAGGTTTACGTTGCTCCAAAAAGTGCCAAGTGGGAAGCACCAAAACGTTTGGGGGCTTTCCAAAAGGTGGATTTAAAACCGGGTGAGTCTTCCAATGTAACAGTGACTGTTGACCCGCGTTTATTGGCTATGTACCAAAGCAAAGATAAAACCTGGAAGATCGCCAAAGGTGAATACGAGGTTATCCTCGCAAAATCCACCGCTGAACCACAAACTAGCGTGAAAGTGAAATTGCCAGCACGTAAATTGGATGTGAATGGTAAATAGTTTATTTGATTGCACTTTCTATAAAATAAGGCGGCAATGAGCCGCCTTATTTTTTATATACAATTATTTCCTTTGTGTCTTGCGCGCAAATACCAAGCCCAACAATCCCAATCCCAACAACATAATTGACGATGATTCAGGTACGTCAGAGATAATTGTATCGCGGACGTACCAGGTTTCGTAGACGTCATAGAGTGAACCTATATCGTAACCGTTGGTTAGTCTGCCCTCTGCAGCATCATTTAAATCGATGTGATTAAAGTTGCCCCAGTATTCAGGCGCGAAACGATAAACTGCGTGATCGCTGAAGCCAGCGACGGCATCTACCGTTGCACCGCCAATAATAAAATCTGTCCAATCGGGGCGTAAGTCCCATTCAGCTTGAGTGGCATAGCGCCAACCTTCTGCAGCGCGATATTCAGGAGCTTCAATATTGCCTGGACCCCACTCCTCAGTAGCGATAGGACCTGCATAAACCCAATCCAAACCATTGAAGTTCAGCAAAATATTTTCGTCGGGAATTACTGTGGATGCATCGATAATAACAGCGTTGGCTTGCGCTCCGAACAACAAGCCAGCAGTTAACGTCAGCATGGTAATCATTTTTTTCATGGTCAATCTCCGTGTATGAGTGTTGTAATTTATTTTTCGCTATACCGCAGCTGAGAATTCAACTGCGGTATTTTTCATGGATACCCGCATGCGTGGGTATGACGAAAATGCAAATTAACGTTTGGCTCTTTATATTTTGGTAATGCGCAACCAGTTAATACTCCAGCCGCCTTGCTGCGCATAAATGCCGAGGTTGTAAGTGCCGGCATTGATGGTGACAGTTTGGGTTACGGTGGTGAAGTTACCCCAATCACCCGTGGCGGGAATGCTGGCATTACCCAACACAATTGAACCGCCGTTTAGATCGAGTGACAGCAGTGAACCGGTTGGGCTGGCTACACGATATTCCACCAAATAATTTCCGGTAGTTGGGAATGTGATGTTGGTAAATGCCATCCAATCGCCTGCATCGATTGCACCAACCACTTGTCCGCCACCAACATCGCCAGTGCCAAATAATTCAAGGCCAGACATAAACGCATAGGTTTCTGCTTCTATATGTTGGCTGAATGCAGCTATTGAACTTGCACTTGATGAGCTGCTTGTCGGAGTGCTGGATGCAGCGCTTGATGAAGCAACAGAACCACTCACAACAAATTCAGCCCAGGGGGTATCCATTGCGCCGAGGGTTTGTGCAATCGTCATAAAATAACGCACGGTTGCACCAGCAGGTAAGCCGGTTAATTCGTAGGTATTGGAATTGTCTGCGTTGTGCACCATGCGAATATTTTGTTGACCACCACCATTGACGGTGAAATGGATATCCGCCCATGCCGCGTTGTTTGCAAAAAATTGCACACTGTCGGCGGCGATGACTGTGTGGCCATAATTTGCGTTGGCAACAGATGAACTTGATGCTTGTGATTGACTGGTCGCGCTGCTGGAAGCAACCGCATTGCTGGTTGCTGTTGAGCTGCTAGCGACTACAGCGCTGGTGGTTGCAACAGAGCTTAGCGCTGCCGAGCTGCTCGCTTTGGATGAAGTCACACTGTTGGTCACTGAACTGGCAAGGCTGCTCTTGGAGGAGCTGGTTGCCGGTGTGCAACTGGTAGATGTCGGCAAAGAATCCGGTGTTTCGCCTGTGCGTTTTACACGGAAACTTTTAGCGGGCACATTTAACGTCATACCATCTGAAAACACTACATACTGCGAACTGCAACCATAGTTGTACGCAATGTAAGTCATCAAACCATTTTTATTAAATGCGACAGCAGTAGGGCTGTTTGCGGTCAATGCACCTGTGCCTGTTGCCAAATGGCCTAATTGTTTGAGTGTGTAAACCCAGTGATATGTGTGCGCTTTGGTCTCACCTGCTTCAGGTACGTAGTTAAAACCATAGGTTTGCATATCATCGACAGCGGCCTGGCCGTCAGCCATTGCCCAAATATTCCACCAGACATCGCGCCATTGATCGTTGATCAAACCGGAAGGTTTGCCGTTGCTTGATTGGCTCATACCTAAATCGACATATTGATCGAGGTAATCAGCGTGTTGGCCAATGTGGAAAACCAATGGGCTCAGCGGCAGGCCTTGAATCCCCAGGATATGCGCGTAAGCACCGCTGAACCAGGTAGAAAATACATGGCCATTGCCCCAAATAATGGAGGTAGTCATTTTTGGATAAGCAGCATCAAAGTTATCGTAATCACCGCCTAAACCGCGGAAGCGATCCAGGTTATTCCAATATTCCCAATAAGCTGCAGTGGATGATGCATGTAAATAAATGCCGCGTTCAGTGAGTGCTCTGTTATTGGTGATTTGGCCGTACAACACCATTGCGCCGTAGGCATTGGCTGCTTCAGAAGTCGATTCGTTATTGTTGCCCAATACAAAGTTCGCATGGCCTGATGCCCAGGAGAATCCATAAGCCGGATCAAAATTGCGCAGGTAAGGGAACATGGCATCATCGCGCGGTGCGGCGTAATCGCGAATTAATAATTCCACCATGGGGCCGTAATTCGTTGCGCTACACCAGTTGGAATCAACACGGCAAATTTCTGCAGCGGCGCGGACAAAATAGCCGTAGTGGAAGTGGTGATCGTTTAATTGTTGTTGTGAACCGAATGATTCATCGTAGCCAAGCAAGGTATCCCAGTTGCTGTCGTAGGAAAAATATTTGGTGGTATCGACACTGCCGTTGGTATTCGCGCGGAACCAATCTTGCAATTCACCTTTGAGCCAATTGATCAGTTGATCTGCTTCTGCTGTCATGCCAATTGAGCGGGCAATTGCAGCGAGTTCGGCAACCTTGCCGTAATTTTTACCCGCCCAGTAGGTATCGGTCATATTGTTCCAACCGGCTGGGCCTTGGTTTACAAATTCAGTGACAAACGCTTTTAATTGGTTTGCATCGTAATCACCAATATTTTCTGGCAAATAAGGCAGCACACCCACGAATGGAATCGTGTAGCTAAAGCCATTGGTTGCTGCAAATTTTGTTACGCCGCGCGCGCTGCGCACTTTGTAATTGCTTACCGCTTGCGTAGAATTTTTCCATGCCATTGGCAACATGCCCGCCATAGTGGTTACGGGGGTGCCATTGAATTGGAATTTATGGGTCACAGTCACTTTGCTAGTGGTGCGGTTTACGGCGTAAGTGATATTCACTTTATCCACGCGCTGTGCAGCGTATTGTGCAAAATCCTGAATCATTGCTGCAGACGGCGTGCCGGATACTTGCGGCAGCAACGTGACTGTCATACGTTTGCTGGTATTGTTGATGCCGATAGTCGCCGTATTGATATTGCTAAAGGTGGTTGCATCGTGACCGGTGATCAGGAAATTGTTGTAGTTGCCCGCAACGCTGGTCCATACACCCAGAGAGTTTCCTTGCTGGTAAAAAATCCCTTTTTCTCCGCCATCAGCGGCCTTGGTGCGCAACTGCAAGTTACCTTTGAGTGCAGTGAAATAGGCATAGGGCGAACCGTGCACAAAGGTTGCTTCCATCACCGGCGTACTGCCGCTGTTCCACTGCACAGTCACTGAGCCATCGCTGTAATCTTTCAGGTAGGCTTCGAGGTTGGTGTAATCGGTATTGGCAATGGCGATACCATCAAACACTTCATTGAATGGATCGGGAATGGAATACTGTGTTGCCGTGGGATTGGTACGCAGGCCGCCGGGAATGCCCATAATGCGCACGCCGCGATCAGTTATGCGCGCAGTCATAGGATCGGGCGTAATGTAGCCGGCGCCGTTAGGATCGCCCACTTTCATTTCGCCCATAAACGAAATCGAACCCCACCAGCGATGAGTCATGGTGTGTTTGGCGGTTGCAGGAGCCACTTTTTGTGGATAGATGGCCGTGGGTGCGCCAATCGGGCTGCAACTGCTAACGCCCGGCTTGACGATGCCCGCGTTGTAAATCCAGTTACCATGATCAACCGCACATTTGTAACCGGCGGGGTTGGCGGCGTCGGTAATATTACCGGCACCGTAGGAGGTTATTGTTGCTGAGCAGACAGGTGCGAGTGCGACTGCCCCCCAGATGAGTAAGGCATTCTTTAACTGTTTCATGATATGTCCCATTTTATTGTTAGATTCTGGTGCGCTTGGTGCTCGCCCGGCAGGCGAGCCTTGTCCGACGCGCCACCCTAGTCCAAGGTGTCAGTTAAATCGTCCCAAGTTGAAAATAAACCCAATGTGGGAGGGTTCACTTTATGGAATATAAAGAGTGAAACACCTTTATCTAAGAAATAAGACTGAGAAAATTTTTGCTTATTCACTCGTGTTGTAGCGCACGTCGCCACTTATATAGATGCACTCATTCGGTGGATAATGTTGGCTCTTGAGCAACCAAGATGAAACTGCATGAAAATTATCAATCTAGCTTCTGCCCCAGAACATATTCCCACTATCGCCGCGTGGCATCATGCGCAGTGGGGCTATTTAAATCCGGGCGGGACTTTGGAATCACGCATCGAGCGCATGCAGCGCTTTTTAAAAGGCGCGCCTATACCCGCGATGTATATCTGTGTGGATGGCGAACACTTGGTGGGTACTGCTGCGTTGGTGGAGAGCGATATGGATAGTCACCCCGAGCTATCGCCCTGGCTCGCGAGCGTCTATGTGAGGCCGGATTGCCGCAAGCGCGGGGTGGGTGCGGCATTGGTGAAGCATATTGTTAGTCAGGCCAAAGCACTCGGTTTCAGCCCGCTTTATCTCTTTACTCCAGACCAAGCCAAATTCTATCGCGAGCTGGGTTGGCAGTTTATCGCGCAGGAGTCGTATCGCGGTGGCGAGGCGACGTTGATGAAGATAGATCCACTTTGACAACAATAGCGCGGCTGGTGACTTATCAATCAGCTGCTTATTAATAAACAAGGAGTTGAACAATGGGAAAGCGTTATTCAGAAATGACTGCAGACATTCAGGAATTTATTGCTCGACAAAAATTATTTTTTGTCGGCACTGCCACCGAAGACAGCCGGGTCAATATTTCTCCCAAGGGAATGGATTCACTGCGCGTACTCGATAGCAACCGCGTTATCTGGCTCAATGTCACCGGCAGCGGCAATGAAACCGCCGCGCACCTGCAAACCCATCCACGTATGACGATTATGTTCGCTGCCTTTGAAGGTGCGCCTATGATTTTGCGTCTATATAGCAATGCGCGGGCGATTCATCATGGCGATGCGGAGTGGAATGAACTCTACAGTCACTTTGCAGTAACTCCCGGCGCGCGCCAGATTTTTGATCTGCAAGTTGACTTGGTGCAAACTTCCTGCGGGATGGCAGTGCCTTTTTTTGATTATGTCACTGAACGCGAGCAATTAACCAACTGGGCGATAAATAAAGGCCAGGAGGGAATTAAAGCTTATTGGAAAGAAAAAAATCAGCTGAGTTTGGATGGGAAGGCGACGGGTATTGTGGAGAAAATGTCGTAACACCATTGGTGTGCCGTCAGTATGTAGGTTGGGTCGGGCCGCGTAGGCAGCTATCCCCAACACTACACACTATCAATTTTATCACCCCACAATTTCCTTCAATGCTTCTACATGCCCTGCAAAAGCCTTGCGTCCTTTAGATGAGAGTGACAACCAGGTTCTCTGCCTTCCATCGCTGGTCTTTTTGTTAATAACCACATAATCCGCATCGACAAGTGACTTAATGTGTTTGGAAAGTACAGAGTCGCTCACGCCCAATTGTTCGCATAGGGTTACAAATTCCAGTGATGCGACCGGTGCGAGAAGCGCGCATATTTTTAAACGGTTGGGCGCGTGGATCAATTCATCAAAACAAGCGGTAGCCATTAATTTTTCTCCCTTTCTTTTACATTCCATCGCAGACCAAAATGTAGGCCGTAAGCAAGAATCAGTGTATTGAATATACCCGCTATAACCGGAAATAAGAGGGAGCCTGTTTGCAGGTAAGTCACGCGGGATGACACAAGCAATGTGCAAATAAGAATGGCGGAAATAATCCCTGTTTTTGTTATGTTTACATCAACAATCTTTATGTCTATGCCTTTTACGTGCAGAGTAATAATCCATGAGGCAATACAGATGCAGCAAACAATATAGGAGCCCCATTGGATGCTAATCCACAGGTCATTGCTAATCATCAGTCCCATAGCAGCAGTTTTTATGCCCAAAGAGACTGCGCACAGAAGTATTAACCATAACGGCGGCCGCATACTATTAACGGCGATTTTGTTAACCATTGCTAATGATTCAAGTGCTGCTCTTGCATCGTCAGCGGTAATGGGGTGGTCGGTAGTATTCATCGTTTAGCTCCCTTTAGTTTCCGTTTCGGAAACTAATATAACATTGACTTTCCGTTTCGGAAAGTTGTTTTTTTCGTTGCGGAAAGTGATGGTCATCTTACCGCTGCGCCACAGACTGCTTTTTAAAATGTTTGTTATTTTCTTGTATTGATCGCGATTTCTATGATCAATGGTCATTGATACGCCAAATGTAAAAATATCACTAGGTCGTTTCGTATTTACTCACATACGTGAAATATCGGGATTGATATGTTGATGTTGGCTAGAGGTCGCTTGTGATCAGAAGATGTCTCTAGAATTCACTTAACCGTTAGGAATCAAGGAGAAAGATATGCCAACTGCACTCAGACTTAGACCGTTAATTGCGGAAACTACTTTCAATGTATTTAAGCCACGCAGTGTTATTTTGTGGTCGCATAAAAAAATAAACGAAAAACGAGAACAAAACTCATGGTTGGGGCAAGCCACATCTGCCATCTTGCCTGCACCAGTGCGCGCAGGTTGGTACCAGCACTATGAGAAGGGTTCCATCTATTATTCAGATGCTGGCGCTTGTGTTATTTATGGCCTTATTCGCGATAAATGGGCTTCAATGGGGTGGGAGAACGGATTTTTAGGGTTTCCTGTTACAGATGAGCTAGGCGCAAACGATGGTGTTGGGCGCTTCAATCATTTCGAAGGAGGATCGATTTATTGGACCCCCGAGACTGGTGCACACGAAATACATGGTGATATTCGGCAAAAATGGTTTGACCTGGGTGCCGAGCAAGCAGGATTAGGCTATCCCATTTCTGACGAAGTTGACGTGAGTCAGGGACGTGCAAGCAATTTTCAGCATGGGCAAATAGCCTGGTCTCCTTCAGCGGGTGCGGCTGTATCGTCATTCATTCGGTCTGCGCCAGCGGGTGGAGTCAGACCTCAGGATCATGGTCATGCGGGAGTTACCAGCGTAAGGCGACGTGTTGTCGTTAGCGCGCATATGGATCTCACTGATCATGAAACTTTTGAGGCCAACGAGCATGGCAGTGGAGATAAGCAGGGCCAAGCGACTGTTACAAGTGACATGCCACAAGAAACAATTTTTATGGAAGTTGTCGCGGGCGATGAAATGCGAGTTGAACTTAGATTAAATGCGCAGGCAATGATTAGTGGCGATGTAATGATGACTGGCACACTACGCCTTTATGAAGGAACAGATGATAGAACTTCCGATCTGGATGGTGAGGAACCGCTCAGTTTTATTGTCGTGCGCGACCAATTTACCGCGAAAAGCTTTGTGGTAAATAATGAGGACGAAGGTGACGATTTTGCTAATGTCATTATCAATATTAGTAACTTTGCTGTTTGATTTGAATAAAAATAGAATGTGTTGGGTTTAGTTATCATCACATTCTATTTTCTATCATCAGAATAGGTTTCCACATAACTTTTGTGTCATCCTCGCGCCAAACACTTAATCGCCACCGCTGCCGCCGACGTTCGATTTTCCACGCCCAGTTTTTTAAAGATCTGTTCCAAATGTTTATTCACCGTACGCGGACTCATCTCCAAAATCTGGCCGATTTCTCGGTTGGTTTTGCCGTTGGCGATCCATAACAATACGTCGGCTTCGCGGCCGGTTACTGAAAATTGTTGTTTGAGGGATTGGGTGTCGTCAGCGGGTTTGTGAGGGTTAGTCAGGCGTAGTAAATATTCTTTGCCGTCGATTAAATTCAACATTTCCACGCTGAGTTCTTGCGTCACTTGTTGTAGTGGCAGTTGTCGCCCGGTTTCGGGTTTGTGGCTGATCCACTCGCGCAACTGCTGGCTAATGGTGTGGGTGAGGGCGATGGAATCTGCAGTGGCGCCGGCACCGTCCAACAATTGATAAACCTGTGGTGTGGCCCATACTAGTTGCCCGTGTAAATCGATGGTTAATAAATATTGCCCTGCAGTATCCAGGGCAGCACGTGCACTTTGGGTGATGCGTGCGTTGGCGAGGTGCACACGCATGCGCGCAATCAATTCGTCCGGGTTAATCGGTTTAGTTACATAATCCACACCGCCTGCATTCAAACCCATTACCACATGCTCAGTGTCGCTAAGGCCAGTCATAAAAATAATCGGTACATCGGCGAGCTGCGGGTTGAGTTTTAATTGGCGGCAGGTTTCAAAGCCATCCATGTTCGGCATTATGGCGTCGAGCAAAATAATATCCGGGCGAATATTTTTAGTGATGGTCAGTGCCTGCGCGCCTTCCAGTGCGACTAATACGGTGAAGTGCGATTCTTCCAATACATCGTTAAGCATATGAATACTGTCGATAGCATCATCTACCACCAATACGACTTGCGACTGGGTCTTAGTGTTCATTGCAATTTACTCTTTGTTTTAACGAATTTATGATCTTCAAATATAACTACTGGTCTTGAGTCACTTCTGTATCTTGTTCTTCAGCAATCTCTGCATCTACTAAAGCTAAAATTTTTTCAAACTGGAAATTGCCAGTGAGCTTTTTTAATTCCTGAATAAATACCGGATGGGCTGTACCGGATTTTTCAAGCTCCTGGATTTTGTCTTGCAACCCCTTTTTGTGGCCTATAGCTGCGAGATGAGCAATATCGTCCAGATGATTATCGGCCGGTAATTCCAGCGCTCCGATAAGCTGTGATGCAGGTGCGGCGCTTTCCTGTTTTTCGTAACACCACACCAGGTTCAATAAACGGCCAATATGATCCAGTAATAAATTGATGCGCACTGGTTTAATCACGTAGGCATCATGTAGCGGTGTAACTTCAGTATTATCATGCGCAGGTAAATCCTTGCCTTCACTGGCATCTGCAGAAACCATAATAATGGGTGAGTGGTAACCCGCTTCACGCAATTGTTTTGCCAACTGCCAACCATTTATGCCGGGCATGGAGACGTCGAGCATAATTAAATCCGGGCTGCGGTTGTTGTCTATTTCCTGCATTAGCCGATCAAGCGCAAGCAGGGGATTATCCAGTTCTATAATTTCGAAACCGAGCGGTGCCAACATGGCGCGCATCAGTTGGCGGTGCGATGCTTCATCGTCAACCAGCATGAGAGTCCGCACTGTGCCTTTGTAACCGTAAATAGTTTGCACCGGTGCGGTGATAAATTCGGGGTGGGGCTTGCTGATGCTGGCGAGCATTAAGCTCGCTTTAAAGGTGCTGCCAACGCCGGGTGTGCTGGTGACGGCGATATCGCCACCCATAATTTCACTGAGCAAGCGGGTAATCGTTAATCCCAATCCGGTTCCCGTTGCAGTAGAACCTGCGCGGCGCACGCGTTCAAAGGGGCGAAAAATACGCTCGATGTTTTCCGGTGCAATGCCTTCACCGGTATCAGTAATCGTAAATTCAGCGACCTGACTGCGATAGCGCAGTTTAAACACCACACTACCTTTGTCAGTGTATTTAATGGCGTTGGATAATAAATTAATTAAAATCTGGCGCAGGCGTTTTTCATCGGTGCGCACAAATTCCGGCAGTCGGTCTTTGCATTCGTAAATAAAGATCAAGCCTTTGGCTTCCGCTTGTAAACGGAACATATGAACCAGCTGTTCCATTAATACCGCAATGCGCACTTGGTCTTGATGCAAATCCAATCGTCCAGCTTCGATTTTGGAAATATCCAACAGACCCTCAATCAAATCCGCAAGATGTTCGCCGCTGCGGCGGATGACACCCAACGCGTCTTTGCGATGCGCTGGCATGCTCGGATCTTTTTCCAATAATTGTGCATAACCCAGTACGGCATTTAGCGGTGAGCGCAGTTCATGGCTAATTCCGGTGAGGTAGCGGCTTTTGGCCTGATTGGCCGCCTCTGCTTCTTCTTTAGCGGTTTGCAGTGCGCGGTCGGTGCGTTCATGTGCTTCAATTTCTTCCATAAGCAAGCGTGTCTGCCGTTGCGATTCTTCCTGTGCAACAACACGGCTTTCATGGGCCAATACAAATAACCAGCTGACTACGCCGGTAATAATCACTAACAGGAAAAATACTTTCCACAATGTTGCTTCTAATAATGCTGCTGTCTCTGGTGCATCGATCGGCGTTTGGAAATAAATGAGTGAGAGAAGAATCGCCGAGAGCCCGTTAATAAATAGCACAAGGACTACAAAATGCCCCACACGCGAATTGATATTGGTGGTAATCGACTTAGGTAAAAATACCTTAAAGAAATTGCTCAGCTGCGTGGAATAATTAGCGCCCGGTTTACAGTAATCGTGACAGCGTGCATCAAGCGAGCAACATAACGAGCAGATGTGTCCAGCGTAAGCGGGGCAGTAGGTGATATCTTCAGTTTCAAATTTATGTTCGCAAATACAGCAGGAAATCGTAGCGTGAGTACCTTCGCTGTGATCGGCATCTTTCATCACATTAACGACCGGACGGGCAAGGTAATATCGCCCACCAGTGGCAAATGCAATCAGTGGTGCACAGATAAGTGCAAGGCCCAGCGCGATAAAATGTGAAAGCGCCTGTGCAATATTACCGAGGATTCCCGTATGGCAAACAATGCCGGCAATCGAAGCAATCAACATTGAACCCACGCCCACAGGATTAATATCGAATAAGTGCGCGCGTTTGAATTCAATGTGTTTCGGGCTTAGGCCGAGCGGTTTGTTAATCACGAGATCGGCCACCAGCGAACCCAACCAAGCCACGGCGACTATCCCATAAAAACCTAGCGTTTGTTCCAATGCGCGATAAACGCCAAGCTCCATCAGCAGCAATGCAATCGCCACATTAAATACCAGCCACACCACGCGACCGGGGTGGCTGTGGGTTAAACGCGAGAAAAAATTCGACCAGGCAATTGAACCGGCATAGGCATTGGTTACATTAATTTTGAGCTGGCTCAAAATGACAAAAATACCCGCGACCGATAAAGCCACTTCCGGCGAGCTGGCGATATAACTAAACGCCACCATATACATCCGTGTTGGATCGGCAGCTTCTTCGATACCAATACCGTGATTTAATGTGAGTACGGCGAGAAACGAACCGGCGAGAATTTTTATCGCACCTATTACAATCCAGCCAGGTCCACCAGCAATCAGTGCAGCCCACCAGCGCAAGCGCGCATTGGGTTTTGGTTCGGGCAAAAAGCGTAAAAAATCCACCTGCTCGCCGATTTGTGCAATCAACGAAAAAATAACGGCGGAGGCTGCACCAAATAATAAAATATTAATGCCTTCATCTTGTGCTTCTTGTGCTTGCATCCCGCCCGAAAATTCTGTCCAACTTTCTACCGCGCTGGCATCGGCATAGATAATAAAAACAAACGGCAATAACTGCAGAATAATCCACAGTGGTTGGCTCCATAATTGGAACCGGCTGATAAAGGTAATGCCGTGGGTTACCAGTGGGATTATCGCCAATGAACTGATTAAGTATCCCCATGCGAGCGGGATTCCAAATAATAAATCCAAAGCCATCGCCATAATGGCAGCTTCGAGCGCGAAAAAAATAAACGTGAAGGATGCGTAAATCAGCGAAGTGATAGTTGAACCGATATAACCAAAACCTGCGCCGCGTGTGAGCAGGTCGATATCCACACCGTATTTGGCAGCGTAGTAGCTGATGGGAATGGCGGTGAGAAAAATAATCAAGCTCACCGCCATAATCGCGGCGACTGCATTGTTAAAGCCATAGTGCAAGGTAATTGCACCGCCTATGGCTTCCAATGCAAGAAACGAAATAGCGCCCAGCGCTGTGGTTGCTACCCGTGCAGCAGACCAGCGCCGTGCGCTTTTGGCAGTGAAGCGCAGCGCGTAATCTTCCAGTGTCTGGTTGGCAACCCACTGGTTGTAATTACGCCGCACGCGAAATATATGCTGCTTGGCAGTCATGGTTTACCCGTTAAACAGTCTGTTCGTCCGGGAACGTCTCGTCGATTAAGTGAGTGGTTTTATCAGCGCTTTATGTTGTGCGCTTTATTTGTGTGCATTTGTGCACTTATTGTTTCTTTCTTGGTGCATTTTTTGTTGCTGCGATATTAATCAACACCGCTATCACTGGCGTTTAAACATCTACGATTAATCCCTACTCAATTGCTGTACCAACTTTGTGATTTATCCATGCGTCAAATAACGTAGTGGTCTGTGTCATTTATCGAATGGTCTCAAATGCTGCTCGCGCTTAGATTGTGAAGCGTAGAGACAGCTTCCGCTTCAAAGCTCCCTCTCAGTGATTAAACGTCGCAGTAAGGACAAAAAACTCAGTGGTAACAATCTGCAAATCCCTATTACAGCTTGTGCGCAACCTAAACAATTTTTAATTACCTGAGGAATGACCATGAACAAGACCCTGCTATCTTCCTTTCATGTTTCGCCCCGCACACAGGGTGCGGGCATGAAAACCTGGAAAAAATGTTTGCTCACACTGGCGGCTTCGCTTGTGTTTGGTAATGCTCAAGCTGCCGATGTAAACACGACTGGCCTAGCAGTGACAGATACGACTGTGAAAGTGGGTATCCTGCACTCGGTGACCGGCACCATGTCGATCAGTGAGACAGGTTCGGTGCAAGCAGAAAAGCTGGCGATCGATCAAATCAATGCGATGGGTGGTGTGCTTGGTCGCAAAATTGAATACATCCAGGAAGACGGTGCAAGTGACTGGCCAACCTTTGCGGAGAAATCTAAAAAATTATTGGTGAACGACAAAGTTGCTGCAGTGTTCGGTTGCTGGACATCTGCATCGCGCAAAGCCGTGTTGCCAATTTTTGAACAGTACAACGGTATGTTGTATTACCCGACCTTCTACGAAGGTTTGGAACAATCGCCTAACGTGATTTATACCGGTCAGGAGGCAACGCAACAAATCATTGCCGGTATCGATTGGGTAACTAAAACCAAGGGTGCCAAATCATTCTACTTGCTCGGTTCCGATTATATTTGGCCGCGTACCTCTAACAAAATTGCGCGCAAGCACATTGAAAAATTAGGCTTGAGTGTGGTGGGTGAAGAATATTATCCACTCGGTCATACCCAATTTAACTCGGTGATCAACAAAATTAAATTGAAAAAGCCCGACGTGATTTATGCGATTGTGGTGGGCGGTTCTAACGTTGCCTTCTACAAGCAATTAAAAGCGGCCGGTATTGATATGACTAAAGAAAAACCATTGGTGTTGACCATTTCGGTAACCGAAGACGAAATTCTGGGTATCGGTGGTGAGAACATGGTCGGTGCTTATGCAGCGATGAAATATTTCCAAAGTTTGCCGAACGAAAACAACAAGAAATTTGTTGCGGATTTCAAAGCGAAGTATGGCAAAGATATCGTGATCGGTGACGTAACCCAGGCTGCATACCTCGGCCCTTGGTTGTGGAAAGCGGCAGTGGAAAAAGCGGGATCATTTGATATCGATAAAGTGCGCGCTGCATCACCCGGTATTGAGTTGACGACGGCGCCTGAAGGCTATGTAAAAGTTCACCCCAATCATCACCTCTGGTCTAAAACCCGTATCGGTCATGCACGCACTGATGGTCAATACGATGTGGTCTTCGAAACCAAAGATTTGATCGAACCGGATCCATTCCCGAAAGGTTATCAATAATAAAGTCGCAACCAGCCGCAAGGCTGGTTGCGATATGTGTTGAGAAGATCGTGATGAGTGAGGAGTAGAGTTTGATTTAAAACAATATGAGGCATGGATGCCGATTTTAGCCTACATGGATGTATTTACGGCGTGTTTTAAATTGAACTCTACTCCTCACTTTGGATAGAAGCTCTGTTTTTAAATCGAGATGAGGTGCAGCTATGTTCGCTGAATACAGTAGCTCGGAATTATTATCGATCTTTGCGATGCAAGGTGTAGCGGGATTGATTTTGTTTTCGGTATTTGTGCTTATGGCCTTGGGGCTGGCGATTATTTTTGGCCAGATGGGCGTTATCAATATGGCGCACGGCGAATTTATGATTCTCGGCGCTTACGTCACTTATTTAACTTCGCATGTTTTTTCTACTTACCTGCCTGATTTTTTCAGTATTTATTTTATTCTCGCGATGATACTCGCGTTTATCGCCGCCGCCGCACTAGGTGCATTAGTCGAATGGGCGATGATTCGACATCTATACCACCGGCCATTGGATACTCTTTTGGCAACTTGGGGTTTAAGTTTAATTCTGCAACAAACCTATCGCACTGTATTTGGTCCGCGCGAAGTGGGCGTCACCTTACCGGATTGGTTGATGGGTTCTTATCAACTCACCGAATCGATTGAGTTACCAATCAACGGTTTATTTGTAATGTGCCTCGCACTCGGGATTTCACTCGCAGTTGCCTTGCTCATGTATCGCTCGCGTTGGGGCACTCAAGTGCGCGCTGTAGTACAGAATCGCCCTATGGCAGGTGCAGTGGGCATTAATACCGGCAAAGTGGATCGCGTTACGTTCGCGCTGGGTTGCGGCATTGCGGGCGTTGCGGGCAGCGCGTTTACGATGATTGGTTCTACCGGCCCAACCTCTGGCCAACTTTATATTGTCGATACATTCCTGGTGGTGGTATTTGGTGGCGCATCCAGTTTGCTTGGCACCATTGCTTCAGCATTCAGCATTTCGCAAGCGCAATCGACCATGGAATTCTTTATGAGTGGTTCTATGTCCAAAGTATTAACACTCTTGTTTGTCGTGTTGATCCTGATGCTACGCCCGCAAGGTTTGTTCACCCTGAAAGTACGCCGTTAAGAGGAGTCTCTCATTATGTCCTATCAAGGTTTCAGATCACTCTTGCCGAAAAAAGATCTCTATAGTTTTTTGGTGCTCGCATTAATTCTGGTGGTTGTGCTGCCGCTCTCGCTGGATATTTTTCGCCTCAACCTTGTCGGTAAATATTTAACCTATGCTTTTGTTGCTGTGGGTTTGGTTCTGTGCTGGGGTTATGGTGGGATTTTAAGTTTAGGGCAGGGTGTTTTTTTCGGTTTAGGCGGTTATGCCATGGCGATGTTTTTGAAATTGGAAGCCTCTGATCCGGAGAGCACCAAAATTCAATCCACACCCGGCATTCCGGATTTTATGGACTGGAACCAAATTACCGAATTGCCTTTCTTTTGGGAGCCCTTCTACAGTTTTGGATTTACGCTGCTGGCGATTATTTTGCTGCCCACCATTTTGGGCTACATCATCGGCGTTGCCATGTTTAAGCGCAGGGTAGGGGGCGTGTACTTTGCGATTATTACCCAAGCACTCGCTGCAATTCTGACGATTTTAATTATCGGCCAACAAGGTTATACCGGCGGTGTAAATGGTATGACCGATTTGCGCACCTTGCACGGTTGGGATATCCGCACCGACAACGCCAAATACGTGTTTTATTTTGTATGCGTGTTTTTGCTGTTTGTATGCTTGTTTATCGCGCAATTTATTCGTAAAAGTAAATTGGGCCGATTGTTAGTGGCAATGCGTGATAAAGAAGACCGTGTGCGTTTCTCGGGTTACGACGTTTCTAACTTTAAAATTTTTGTCTTCTGCGTTGGTGCTATTTTCGCAGCGATTGGTGGTGCCATGTTTACCCTGCAGGTGGGATTCATGTCGCCTACTTTAGTCGGTATTGTACCTTCGATTGAAATGGTAATTTTCTGCGCAGTTGGCGGACGTTTATCCATCATCGGCGCAGTGTATGGCGCGCTATTGGTGAATTTTGCTAAAACCTCATTTTCGGAGAGTTTTCCGGAGCTTTGGTTGTTTGCGATGGGTGGTTTATTTATCGCGGTGGTAATGGCATTTCCTAACGGTCTGGCCGGTTTATACAACACCTACGCTGCACCGAAAGTAGACGCGTTCTTCGCCAAATTATTTGGCAAAACTCCCGTGAGTCATTCATCACCACCAACACCTCTGCCATCAAAACCAACCAATACTAAAACTGAATCTGTCACCTTGCCGCAAGGAGTTGTCCATGAGCAGTAATACTGACTTTGTCCTGGCGGTGGAAGGTCTCACTGTCTCCTTCGATGGTTTTAAAGCGGTTAATGATTTGACTTTTTATGTGGATGAAAATGAGATCCGCGTCATTATCGGCCCTAATGGCGCGGGCAAAACTACAGTGTTGGATTTGATTTGTGGCCGCACCAAAGCGACTGATGGCTCCATTAAATTTCGCAACCGCGAACTCACCAGAATGAAGGAGCACGATATCGTTAAAGCCGGTGTTGGCCGCAAGTTTCAAACCCCTTCTATCTACGGCGACTTGAGTGTATTTGAAAACCTGGAAATTTCTTTTCCGCGCGGACGCTCGGTATTCGGCGCGTTGGTATTTAAACGCGATGAGGAAGTGATCAGTAAAGTCCATGAAGTTGCCAATATGATTTTTCTTGGCGACCAATTGGATAAACAAGCGGAACTGCTCAGCCATGGGCAAAAACAATGGCTCGAAATCGGCATGTTGTTGATGCAAGACCCGGACTTGTTGATGCTGGATGAGCCTGTAGCGGGAATGTCAGTAGGCGAAAGGCAACAAACTGCAGAGTTATTGCGCAGCATTATCAAAGACCGTTCGGTGATTGTGATTGAGCACGATATGCAATTTGTAGCGCAAATCGCCGATAAGGTCACCGTGTTGCACCAAGGCAAAATTCTCGCCGAAGGTTCGGTCGATAAAGTCAAAAATGATCCGAAAGTGATTGAAGTCTACCTGGGCCATTAAACCCATAGCACGAGGAATTTATTATGTTGTCTGTCAGTGATTATCGTGTCAGTTATGGCCAGAGCGAAGTGTTACACGGATTAAATTTTGAAGTGAAGCCGCGTGAAATTGTCGCGGTGATGGGCCGCAATGGCATGGGCAAAACCACACTGATGAAATCCTTGATGGGTGTGATCCCCAGCTCCGGTGGCAGTGTAAAACTGGACGGCAAGGAAGTGAGCCAACTGAAAAGTTACCAGCGTGTTGCCGGCGGGTTTGGTTTTGTACCCCAAGGGCGGATGATATTTTCCAGCATGACCGTAAAGGAAAATATTGAGACAGGTTTAACCACTACAAAAAGACGTTCGGTACCACAAGAACTTTACGATATGTTTCCGGTGCTATTGGAGATGCGCAATCGCCGTGGCGGTAATTTATCCGGTGGTCAGCAACAGCAATTAGCGATTGCCCGCGCACTGGCGAGTGATCCAAAAATGTTATTTCTCGACGAACCGACAGAAGGTATTCAGCCGTCGATCATTCGCGAAATTGGTCGAACCTTAAAAATGATTCGCGACCAGCGCGGTTTATCAATTGTTGTTTCAGAGCAGGTATTAAGTTTTGCATTGGATATTGCCGACCGGATTCTGGTGATCGAGAAAGGCGAAATAGTTCATGAAGAATTACGCGAGACGATTAATGAGGCAAAGGTTGCGTCCTACTTATCAGTGTAAAAGGGCAGTGTAATTTTTCATTGTTGTTTTGATTTCAGTTATTACTTCTTAAGCCAGCTTTCGCTACGTCTCGGGCGATTGCTGGCTCTTTTATTTGCCGTTAATCCTGACGGTCTTCAGGCGGTTCTCCATTGTGTGGTTCTGGCATATTGTCTGGTTTGCACGCAAGGGTGATCTCATCTGATTGGTGCGGAGGTGTGCTGCACACGCCGTTCACCAATTCATCATTGCGCCCTGCAAACGAACAGACATCATTTTCCGTTAATCCTTTGCAGGCAAGCAGTGCTTCTTGAGGTGGGCCGAAATGATGTTCATCGCGCGGTGGTCGCTGCTGTTCAGCGGCGTAGACTGGCATTGCAAACGAATGCAGTAAAACGCCCAAAACACCTGCGCATTGCGCTGCTTTTATTAATATCTTCATTGTTTACCTCGTGATTGGTCAAATTGCTAAAAGACGTTTCTAAGATAAATAATAAAAATAATAGTTCGGGCTTCTTACTGGTTATCACAGTCTTTGCACAATCACGCGCTTGACGCTGGGTTCAACGCGTACTGCCTGCGTGAATCTCAACTGGGACTTATTAGTGGGACTTTTAATGTGCGTCTCAAGGAGCACCGATCCGCCGCTGGGACGACAGCCTCCTCGCACTTTGATTAGATAAGTTAACCGCCATTGCGGTGCTCACAATAATCAATAAAAGAGGTATACGAGATGCAATCCTGTAGACGATTAATCGGGGTATTGTTGCCCAGCCTGCTCACCACCTCCATCGCTGTACAGGCGGGGGAAGTACCTGCCGGCGCCGGTAGTTTTACTACCGAAAAACCCGCCCATCGCTGGGCGCCATCCACCGCTGAAGGTTATGACCAAACCGTGCCACAAGGGCAGCCCTGGGGTATTTATGTGCCACGCCAGGAGCAGAGCCCCAAGGTCACCAACCGCTTTCAAAGCTCGGGTAAACCCACTCCCACGCACGAGTTCTGGTCCTCGGTGGTCTGGCCCCACGCTGTAAAAAACCTGATCCGCAATGAAAACGGCGGCATTATCGAAACTAATGTGGATACCGTGCCCTACTCACACTGGATGAGTAATTCGCCCTACACGCTCAAGTTCACTAATCGCGGCGTCAACCTGACTTATGCGCAAATCCCGCTGCTGGTGCCCTACCGCTACGAGGATCCCAACTCCGACAAACGGGTACTGCCATCCACCAGCAACCCGAAATTCACCGCCTACACCTATCCGGCGCGCATCGACCCACGCCTTGACCCGCTGGGTGGCACCGAGCTGAATATTCGTTTTGACGGTATGGATGCCGATGAAACCCAGTTGGATAACTACAGCGACTTTGCCGCCACCGTGCTGCTCAAAAATCCCGACGCCAATGAAAACACTCAGGCTGCAAGGGTGACTCTGGTGAATGGTTCGCCCTACATTCACTTCCAGAAAACGGGCCTGAGTAGCGTGAGTTTCACCTACTTTAATGGTATGCGCATTGTGCACGAGTCCGACGGAGTGCTCGCCCTGTACTTGGGCGACGTGCGTGCAGGCTACGGAATTTTTGCGCCGCCGGGCACTCAGTTCAGCTACAACCTGGCGAATCTTGACTTGAAAGAGCTGGCCAGCAATGGCCAGATAACCATGACCCTGCCCGCCAGTCACCAGTATTTCAGCGTGGCGGTTCTGCCCAACGAAATTAACGACATTTTCAAGGCGCCTACCAGCTATACCGAGCAGGGTTTTGCGATTGCTGCAGGTACGGCGGTGAGCGACTTGCCCACCCATATCGCTGGCACCCGCCAGCCGCTGGTGGTATCGCGTTTGGTTGGGGATTTTTTCCGCGAGGATGAAGCCGGTGACGGTGTCGGAGTCGAAGAACTGGATGCGCTGATTGCTGACTATCGCCGCCATGCCTATGCTCTGCCCACCGATACCCGCTTTGACTACCGCTATAACGAGGCGACCGCAGAAGTGGTATCCACTTACACAGTCACCACCCATCAGGTAGGCACCGAGCAATACGCTGACCCTAATGCCATCAACCAAACCATGATGGGGCTCTATCGCCACCAATACATTAACGCGGGCGACCTCGATTACGCCTACACCTACTCCACCCCGCGCGGTGAGATGAAAGTGATTAAAGGTAATAGCTTTGAGACCCGCATTCACCACCCTGGCCTGCTGCCCAACCTGCCCAATAAATTGGAAGGCGCCGAGCTGGAGCGTTTGATGACATTGTTGGAGCAGGACAAAAACGGCCAGTGGGCCGACGGCCTTACCCAAAACGATGTGCTGGATACCTACAACAACGGCAAAGAACTGAACTGGATGCTGCAGCTGCTGCACATTGCCGAGCAAACCGGCAGAAGCGATATTGCCGCCACCTTGATGGGGCGCATTAAAACGCATTTGGAAGATTGGTTAAGTGCCGACGACTGGCAGCAAGACCAGGCCTACAACAATAGCCATTGCAACCCCATGGCTGAACCCGCGCGCAGTAACTGCTACCGCGACTTGCGCCTCGCCAACGAGAAAAAATACTTCTACTACAACGAGGAGTGGAACTCGCTCACCGGCTACCCCGCCAGTTTTGGCTCGGATACCGAACTGAACGATCACCATTTCCACGCCGGTTATTTGATCTCGGCCGCTGCCGCCATCGCCCGCTATGACCACAGCTGGGCGCAGCAGTGGAAGCCAATGGTCGACTTGTTGATTAAAGACTCAGCCAACTGGGATCGCAGCGATACCCGCTTCCAGTACCTGCGCTACTTTGACATCTACAACGGCTACTCACTCGCCAATGGCCATTTGAACATGGACGCCGGCGGCAATCAGGAGTCCTCCTCCGAGAGTATTAACTTCGCCCAAGCGGTTGCGCTCTGGGGTTCGGAAACCGGCGACAGCGCCATTCGCGACTTGGGGATTTTCCTCTATGCCAGCGAGATCCAGGCCATTCACCAATACTGGTTCGATGTGGACAATGCGGTATTTCCACGCAATGTATTCTGGGATAACGGCAGCCAATTTGTGCAGAAGGATTTTGACCGCGCCTCGGTGGGCCTGGTATGGCACAGCAAGGCCGACTACGGCACCTGGTTCTCGGCTGCACCGCGTATGATTGCGGGCATCAACTTCCTGCCCGTGACCGGCGCCTCCCTGCACTTGGGCCATATGGAGCGCAAACTCAGTAGTGGCAGCACTATTCCCTCGCTGCAACTGGTGATGGATCGTCTGAATGAGGACACCAACTTCTTTGCCTCTGTACTCTGGCACAGAGACCTGCCCGCCGAGTACACCCAGTACGATTTCCGTCGCAAAACCAAATTCTGGGACGATTTGATGTGGCAGGCCGAAGCATTGGTCAACCCGCAGACAGCGGCCGACAAGTTCAATGCCGCCGGCAACTACAAAACCGAGTTTGATCCCTCACTCGCACCTATGTACCCCAATGACGAAGTGCGCAGTGAAGCCGGTGCCAGCAAAACTCATACCTATCACTGGATTTTCAACCTGCGTCAATTAGGTCGCCCGGTAAAAGGCATTAGCGCCGATACCGCGCACTACGCGGTGTTTGAAAAAAATGGCACCCGCACCTATGTGGCTTACAACCCTACGGCCACGCCCAAAACCATCACTTTTAGCGATGGAGTCAGTATTAGTGTGGCGCCCTTTAGCATGAGCGGTGACGACGCTGTGGCGCCAGCGGTAAGCAACCTGAGTGTGGCAAACCTAAGCTTTACCGGTGCCAATGCCAGCTGGACAGCGTTGACTGGCGAGTGGACTGGCGCCAGCTATCGCGCAGTGGTGAAAGACAGCAGCGGCAGCGAAGTGTTTAACCAGCTGGTCACCGGCACCTCAGTCGCCATTACCGGTTTGACCCACAGCACCAGCTACAGCCTGAGCGTAACCTCTGTTTTTGAAGGTTTAAGCGGCCGCTCGGCCTACAGCACCTTTGAGACTTCATTAGATACCAGCCTGGTGCCAGCAGTGAAAAACCTTAGCACCACTAATGTGGATCACCAGAGTTTCACCGTGAGCTGGAGCGCTATTCCCGCTGCCTACCTGAACGCCGACTATGCCATTGAGCTGCGTAGCAACGGCACATTGGTACAGTCGATTCCCTCCACTGGCGGTGCTGTCCAGCGCGCATTTACCGGCCTGAATGCCGCAACCAGCTACCAAGTCAGTGTGATTGCGAGCAATAACGCGGCGCTATCGCCCGCGGCAACACTTACCGTTGTCACCAGTGAAGCACCGCCCGCCTGCGACCCAACCGCTGCCTACTGCATAGAAAGCACCAGTTGCAGCGCGGTGCGTATCACCCTCAATCGCAGCGCGGTTTGGGCTGATATCCGCCTCACTTCACCCATGCAGGCAGGTGGCTATCGCATGCCGAAAACGGCGGAGGGCAAGTCCTACTTTGACGTGACCGGCCTGAACAACAACAGCGGTGTGAATTTTGAATTCACTTACTTTGATACCGTTGGGCACGATCTGGGGCCTTACAGCTACAGCCACAGCACAGCTAACTGCGGCACCTCGTCCAGTGTGCCCAGCTCATCCAGCTCGTCTTCAACCAGCACGTCCACCAGCATTTCAAGCTCAACGTCATCCTCAAGCAGTCTGTCCTCCAGCAATTCGTCAGTGGGCGTGGAGTTGGGGGTAGTGAAAATGACCGCGCTGGCCAATGGTGGTATGCAGTTCAGCATCCGCCTGAATGAGCGCAAACAACAGGTACATTTGTTTGCCCGTCGCAACGGCCTGCAGGACTATGTGGTGAATGACCTGCAAGCCCAGGCAGGCGCCGAGATCAACAATGGCGATGGTACCTACACCTACCAAATCACCCGCAATAGTGTTTATGCGGGCTGGGATGTGGTTGAAGCGCGGTTTTACACTTTCAATCCAAGTAGTGGTCAAACCTTCTACCCTGGTCCAGGTGAAACCAGCTGGAAAACAATGACCTATTGGGCGGGTTCTTCGTCAGTATCCAGCGTATCCAGTTCATTGGTGCCATCGAGCAGTTCCAGCTCATCGCTGTCATCCAGTAGCTCCAGCTCTTCGTCTTCCGTGGTCACTAATGGCTACTCGGCGAGTGCAGTAATGCCAAATGGCGCGAACGTGGCTTACACCACTACTGCCAGCTACAGCAATGGCGGGGTGAAAATCACCTTCACCACCACTGAAAACCTGAACTGGGTATGGGTATTTACCCCTGGCTGGAACAACATGACCCGCTTACAGGGCAACAGCTTTGAGGTGATCATTCCCGGTATCACCCCAGGCACTGCGCTGAATTATTACTTCACCATCAGCACCGCCAGCCGTGGTGAAGCCAATAATAGCAACCAACCCCATACATGGACTGTGCAATAAGAATTTGCCCGCAATGCAATTATCACCGGCGCAATTGCGCCGGTTTTTTAGCTCAGCCTTTGCCTGCGATGCCGCAGGTATTAAGTCGTCCTTTTGTTTGTTGACACTCAACCCCTGGGCTATGCTGGTTTTATGAAGAATGATGTGACATAAAAATAAACAAACATCGGTGGGCTTTAGGTGGATAAATTAGTTTTAAGCTTTAATGATATTCCTCTTATTCTGGTCATTTTCCAGTCGTTGCTTTTCTCTATTCTTTTGTTGACGGCGAATCTGGGAAGGCGTCAGGCCAATTTTTTTCTCGCAATGTTTCTGCTAGCGATAGGGCTCGATGCGTTTGATTCGCTTATCTACTGGAGTCCTAGTATCAAAGTTGCCTATCTGGATGGCGCTGTACACATATTTTATTGGTTGAAATTCAGCGTTTACCTTGCGGCACCTATGTTATTTTTTTATGTGAAATCGATGATTGATCCCGACTTCAAGCTGCACTGGCGGTATGCCGTACACTTGTTGCCGCTGCTGCTATTCCCCTTGTTTATCATCGGCCTCTATACCAGCCTGACACCAGAAGAACGGGTGCTGGGTATTACCCAATTTGGATTGTTATACAAAGAGCCTGTATTCCAGATGCATCTATGGATGAGGCATTTCTTATATGTAGGTTATGGCATCGGTTGTTTTTACCTACTTTTCCAATACAAAAACCGTTTAAAGCAGCACTACTCCAACATTGAAAACATCGATATGTTTTGGTTGCAAATGTTGATAGGTGGTTTTTTGATGATTTGGGTGTGGGTGTTTATTTCTTACTTGCTAACGCTGCTAAATGCATCCCAATGGATTGGAAATCTGATTGGTATTTCCGGCAACGTGTTTAGCTTCGTGTTTGTCAATGCATTAGTGCTTTATAGCATGGCCCATTCCACCATCGGATATCGGCGAGTAGTGTCAGAGGAGGAAAAATCTGACGCACCTGAACCTGAAAAATATGACCCACTGATTATGACAAAACTCAATCAGTTGATGAAAGACAAGGAGCTCTATCTCGATCCTGAATTCACGCTGGAGCAACTGGCGGAAGTTAGCGAGATTCCTGTGCGAAAAATTTCCGCTGCCATTAACCGCGATGCCGGACAAAACTTTTTTGATTACATCAACTTCCATCGCGTGCAAAAGGCGGCTTACATATTGGCCAGCCGTAACGGCAAAACCTCCATGCTGGATGTGATGGCCGATGCTGGCTTCAACAGTAAATCGACCTTTTATCGCGCGTTTAAAAAATTCCTCCATATGACGCCAACAGATTACGTTGATCAACTCAACCGTAAAAACTGATTGTCCATACGTCAAATAGCGTAGGTGCGCGCGCTATTTGTCGTATGGTGATTCGTTAGTCTGCGCCAGATACTGACCCTGTTCCGAGACGTATTGTCCAACACTCACCAGGAGTCAGAACCATGGCTGAAACGATTATCAAAATAGATTTAACCAAATCGCCCTATGAAAATGAAATGATCCACAATCGCTGGCATCCGGATATTCCCATGGTCAAAACCGTGAAGCCTGGTGAAGATTTTATTATTGAATGCTATGACTGGACGGGCGGCCAGATTGCGAATAACGACAATGCCGATGACGTGCGCGATGTAGATTTATCGCAAGTACATTTCCTCTCTGGCCCGGTGGGAGTGGAAGGCGCAGAGCCGGGTGATTTATTAGTGGTGGATATTCTCGACATTGGTGCCTTCCAAGAAAGCTTGTGGGGCTTCAATGGATTTTTCTCCAGGAAAAATGGGGGCGGATTTTTAACAGAGCATTTCCCGGAAGCGCAGAAATCGATCTGGGATATCAACGGTATGTTTACCAAATCCCGTCATGTGCCTAATGTGGAATTTGCCGGACTGGTACATCCCGGTTTGATTGGTTGTCTGCCATCGAAAGAAATGTTGTTAGAGTGGAACAAGCGCGAAAAAGAGCTTTACGATACTGAGCCCGATCGCGTTCCAGCGCTTGCCACACTCCCTTATGCCGACACCGCTCACATGGGCAAAATGGCTCCCGATGCGGCAAAAATTGCAGCTGCTGAAGGTGCGCGCACCGTGCCACCGCGTGAACACGGTGGTAACTGCGACATTAAAGATTTATCGCGCGGCTCTAAAATTTATTTTCCGGTATATGTGAAGGGCGGTGGGCTTTCGGTTGGCGATTTGCACTTCAGCCAAGGCGATGGTGAAATCACTTTCTGTGGTGCCATTGAAATGGCGGGTTGGATCCATCTGCGGGTGAGTTTAATTAAAGATGGTATGGCGAAATACGCTATTAAAAATCCGATCTTTAAACCAAGCCCGATCGCACCGAAATACGATGACTATTTAATCTTCGAAGGTATTTCAGTCGATGAATACGGCGAGCAACATTATCTCGATGTGCATGTCGCCTATCGCCAGGCCTGTTTGAATGCGATTAATTATTTGACCAAATTTGGTTACTCCAAAGCGCAGGCTTATGCAATTCTCGGTTGTGCTCCGGTGCAAGGGCATATCTCGGGTGTGGTGGATATTCCGAATGCCTGTGCAACCTTGTGGCTGCCGACGGATATTTTTGATTTTGATGTTAATCCCTCCGCAGAAGGGCCAACCAAAAAGGTAACGCCGGGAATGGATGTGCCTTTATCTAAAGATAAGTAAGGGGAAAGATAAATAGCATTTGCTCCGGGACTGCGCGTCCCGGAGCAAATGACGGAGTCCATCCCCGCGAAAATTCCAACGCTTTTATTGAGGAATTCACATGCCCGTTTACGACTACAAATGCGCAGACCACGGTCTGTTTTATGAATTGGCTTCGATGGATGATTCGAGCAAACCCGCTGCTTGCCCAACCTGTGCAAAGTTGAGTGCACGAGTCATTATGGTCGCGCCGGAATTTCTGAATATGAAAAAAGAAAACCGCGCAGCACATGCACGCAATGAAAGTGCGATGAATGCCCCCATTTTTTCTACGCCGGATTACCGCGCCGAACAGCAGGCACGGCGTGAGCACAAACATGGTAAAGGCTGTGGTTGTGGCGATAAGCCGATCCGCAAATCGAATCTCATGTATACCGCTGGCGGCAATAAAATGTTTCCATCAATGCGGCCATGGATGATTAGCCATTGATGTTTTTTTACAGCAAATAAAAAGGGCTTCATTCGAAGCCCTTTTTAAGTTTTAGATAACCAAGTGGATCGCTAATGTGTTTTTTCCGATGCGCGCAGTGTGTCAATATAATCATTGAGCGTACCAAATAAATCGCTCAACAATTCCGGCGCCTGCATACATTTTGCAGCGCCCATAATCCCTTGGTAACTGCTGAAGATAAACATTGAAATTCGCACGGGGTTAATATCCTTTCTGACCAGTCCATCCACTTGGCCTTTTTCCAGTGCGCGCACAATCGTCATGTGTGCATTCTCAAATACTTTTTCCAGGCGCTGGTGAAAGCCGTCATCAATAGCGGCCATCTCCTGATTTAAATTGTTTAAGGGGCAGCCGTTAAAGCAGGCGGCGTTTTGGAACGACTCGGCTTTATAGACAAACATTTGCTGCAGTGTAGTAAGCGGATTTTTGTGTTGCTGGAAAAAATCTTCCCAGACTGTCTGGAAATGCCCCATCAATACCTCGTCCACTACCGCATAACCCAAGGCTAGTTTATTGGGGAAGTAGTGATAGAGAGCGCCTTTAGCCAGCTTGGTTTTTTGCAGGATCGCATCAATGCGCATCCCCTGATACCCGTTTTGGAAAATTTCCTCGCGCGCTGCTTCAAGTATGCGGGTGCGCGTTTGTTCGGCATTGCGTTCAGTGGCCATAGTTGTCTCTTGGGTATGCAATCATATTATTGTTATCGAGTTTCATGACATCCCGGTGAAACATTCCAGTAGAAACACTCTAATTAAAACACGGCGCCGTTAAAACGACGGCGCCTGGATTTTTACTACATCAGTTTTGATACTGCCCAATAAGCTTGCGCAGAAAAATAACAAGCAAGCATTAAGTTCAAAGGTCTCCTCAAACCACTGCGATAGACCTTTATCCATATCGAAGAGTTCCCGGTCAAACGGCCAGCCGCAGGCGTAGAACACACAGGCTAGCATGGTTAGCATAACCGTTGGTGCCAACAGGACTTTACCGAGGTTACGGAAAACCAACTTAACTCTGCGCGATATGTGCCACGTAAAGCTGAGTATCATTAACAGGGCGATTACGCGCAAGATTTTTTCGAGTGCATCCCATGCTGCACTGCTGCCCAATTTATCGATATCTACTTCGCGCAAAAAAAGTGCTAACGCAAATAGTGCAAGTCCCACGCGAATATCGCGCTTTAAGCCGGAGTCATGCGTATTAAACGCACGCCAACCTTGCACCAGTGCTGCCAGGAGCAAGAAGCCGCCTTGCGCCAACTCCAGGAGACCATTTTCTTTTACGATTGAGGGATTGAATTGCCAAGCCTCAAAGCTCAGGGTACTGCTAATCGCGAGTAGGCCAACAATAAAAAAAGTCAGGGCTATCGCACGGATATGCCGCGTGTAACTCATGAGTTCCAGCGAAAATGGCTGGAAATCAGCTAAATGATAGGGGGAGCGTAATTCAAGGGTTGGGAAACTTTGCAGTAACGGCATGTGCTGGACTGACGATTTCAGTGTGTTTTTCATTAGGGCTTGGCTCCTTGAGCGATCTTTTGGTTCTTGTGGCATCAGTTTGAAATCTGAATACCCGCGACTAGATTGGCGCTGGCGAGCTGAATCCATACTGAAAGCAGCGGGCGATTGCCATCTCTGGTGTGAAGTTCCTTTTTCTCCATTATTAACTCTGGTTGTATCTTGAGCGGTTTGTGGGGTAACCGAAAAACCGACCGTTTGGTCGGTCGTCATTAAATAACAGACCAAATGGTCTGTCAATTCGACTTTTGTGAAAAAGTGTGGGGCTCACCAGATGTGTTAAGTGCTGAATTAATCTTGGCTTAAGTTTGCGTGGGTAGAGTGCGGCGCGGGCAAGGCAGGCGTTAACAGCGCGGTTGGTCTGGGTTATGCTGCGCGCTCCGCAGTTGTTGAGACTCATCCATGAAGTCGCGCAGTAAACTAAAACCGCTATTTGCCCTGTTGATTTTTGCTCTGGGCCTTGCGCTGCTCAATAACCTTAACAAACAACAATTGTTGGAGTCAGACGCAGCCCAAGCGCAACTGGCGCTGGCCGTAAAGGGCGAGAGTGTTGTCGGTGCAGATGTATTAATCGCCGAGGCATTCCGCAATGGGCGGTCCAATGTGCAGTTGGGAGGTGAGGGCAGGGTTGCCCGGATTCTTCCCGATGATAATAAAGGTAGTCGCCATCAACGATTTTTACTGGAATTGGAATCCGGCCATAGCCTGCTCATTGCACATAATATTGATCTGGCGCCACGCGTGGAAAATTTGCGTGAAGGCGAGCAGTTGGAATTTTATGGTGAATATGAGTGGAATCAAAAAGGGGGCGTGATTCACTGGACGCATCACGACCCAAAAGGCGTGCACCCTGGAGGATGGTTGAAGTACCAGGGCCGTGTGTATAAATAACATCAACACAATAAAAAACTTGCAGAGGAACAACGATGAATAATCCCAACACTGTTAGCCGCTATAGCCCAATCCTTATTGGCTTGCATTGGTTTATGTTTGTACTTTTGATTGCTGTTTACGTCACTATGGAATTTCGCGGCATGTTTCCCAAAGGCAGTGATCCTCGTGAGTTTATGAAAGCACTGCACTTTATGTTTGGGATTGTAGTGTTATTGCTGGTGATAGTTCGCCTTGGCGTGCGCTTATCCAGCCCAACGCCGGCGATAGTGCCCACGCCTAAACCGCTCGAAAATGCGCTCGCAAAAATTGTGCATCTCTCGCTCTACGCTTTTATGGTTTTTATGCCAATTGCCGGCTGGGTAGTGTTAAGTGCTGAAGGTCATGGTGTGCCCTTTTTTGGATTGGAATTGCCGCCGTTAGTGGGTGAAAATCATGACTTGGCGGAACAGGTCGAGCATTGGCATGGGCTGGTTGGGGAAATTGGTTACTACCTGATTGGCTTGCATGTGTTGGCGGGCTTGTTTCATCACTACGTAAAACGGGATAACACCTTGAAGCGCATTTCATTAATCAATAAAGAGTCGTAAGCCTATGCGCCATCGTGAAGGTCACCGCTCCCATCATTCAGGTTGGTTGCGCGCAGCGGTGTTGGGCGCGAACGACGGCATTATTTCTACCGCCAGTTTGATGATGGGAATCGCCGCCGCAGAGGCTGACACTTCAGCAATTTTATTGGCTGGTGCGGCGGGTTTGGTGGCGGGTGCGATGAGTATGGCGGCGGGCGAATATGTTTCTGTTCGCTCGCAGGCGGATACTGAAGCGGCTGATCTTGCGCGCGAAATTCACGAATTGGAAAACGATGTTGCAGGTGAATTGCGCGAGCTGGAAGAGATATATGTCGCGCGTGGTTTGGAGCGCAGCCTCGCCCATGAAGTGGCCAAGCAATTGACGGCACATGATGCGCTCGGCGCCCACGCGCGCGATGAGTTGGGCATTACTGATATGTTTAGTGCGCGGCCACTGCAAGCGGCGCTGACATCCGCAGGAACTTTTGCAGTGGGTGCGCTGATCCCGTTGTTGGTTGTGCTATTTCATCCAGCACAATATCTTTCGTTTGCGATTGTGTCTTTCTCACTCATCGCGCTGGTGTTATTAGGTGGGCTTGCGGCAAAAGTGGGTGGGGCAAATACGTTTGTTGGGGCTGCGCGCGTTGGTTTCTGGGGCGCTGCCGCTATGGCGTTAACTGCAGCAGCAGGGCATTTATTTGGCGTGGTGCTCTGAGTTAAGGGTGTTGCTCTGATCCAAAAATTACTGCAATTACTTCACTCATCGCACGATTGATCTGCGCAAACTTTTCATCGCTCGCGAGAATGGTTTGCGCCGGTTGTGTGTAGTGCGAACCATCAATATCTTCCGCACAATGTTCAATTAACGCCCGCGCGGATGCAGGTGTGGTTTCCAAATGAAATTGGAAACCGTAAACCTGATCTTGAAAAACATAAGCCTGATTAGCGCAGCCCTCGCTGCTGGCGAGGTGCATCGCGCCGGGCGGTAATGCAAATGTATCGCCATGCCAGTGAAATACATTGGGGTTGCGTGCGAATACCTGTGCGATGGGATGCGTCGCAGCGGCAGGATTAATGTTGATGGGTAGCCAACCAATTTCTTTGTGCGCATTGCGTGTGACTTTTCCGCCCAGCACATCAGCAATCAGCTGCGCGCCCAAACAAACTCCCAACACGATTTTCCCTGCGGCGATGGTCTCTTTAATCAGGATTTTTTCATCGGCTAGCCAAGGGTAAATTGCTTCATCGTAAATCTCCATGGGGCCGCCCATCACCACTAAAGCATCAAAATCACTCACTGCCGGCACTGCATCGCCCCGGTACCAATGGGTAGTGGAGAGCGCATAACCGCGTGCGCGAAAGTCGCTTGCCATGCTGCCGATATCTTCAAATGGAACATGTTGCAGGCTGTGAATTCTCATGGATAGCTCCTGTCGATGTCGTCGGGGGGATGTTAGCAGGTGCTAATTATGCAGAAATCCCCTTGGTTGGGGAGCATTAATTCTGTCCAACTGGCTGCAAAGCCGCTGATTGTCTGATGATTGGTGTATACTCGGGCACAGTTCATGCGTGCAATTAATAGACTCTTTGCGCGCTCCTTCTACTGTTTCGCCGCAGGTTTAAACCCTCATAATCAGGTTTGAATCCCCCAAATGCCAGATTTGAACTCCCTGCTGCATAAACGCGAGATAGTGGTTATATCGGCAAGTCTGCGTGACTGCCCCTTTAAGCCGTTGGCTGAAATAACTTTTGGTGAATAGATTGATCGGAAATTTCTTTAAAAAACTGATAGGTTCAGGTGCGGATAAGCTTGAAAAGAACGAGGCAACCTCCAAGCCCGCCAGTGACAAAACAACTGCCAATGATAGATCTGGTGCAAAAAAACATCCCCGCGAACGCAGTGGATCAAGTCAAAATATCCGTGGCAACCGCAATTCTCGCGACCAGCGTCCCGCCCAAAAAACCGGTGAGCAAGTTCCTGCGGTTGAGCGTGACCACTCAGCCAAACCCCCGCGTCACTCGACCGCGCCGCGTCCGAAAAAAAGCGTGAAAGTGGATCATGGCCCTTGGGATATTTCCCAGTTTGAAGTTGAGGAGATCGAAGGCAAAACCCGCTTCCACGATTTTGATTTTGAGCCTCCGATCATGCGAGCAATTGCCGATCTCGGCTTTAAATACTGCTCGCCGATCCAGGCCCAATCGCTGCCCTACGCTTTGCAAGGTAAGGATGTCGTTGGTAAAGCCCAAACCGGTACCGGTAAAACGGCCGCGTTCTTAACGGCGATTATCGATGACCTGCTCAAGAATCCTATCGCTGAAAAACGCTATGCCGGTGAGGCTCGTGCGTTGATTATCGCCCCTACACGCGAACTGGTTATCCAGATTGCGGAAGACGCCAAAAGCCTGTGCAAATACACGGATTTAAAAATCCACACGCTCGTGGGCGGTATGGATTACGTCAAACAACAGCGCCATCTGCATGATGATCTGGTCGATATTTTGGTGGCGACTCCCGGCCGTCTGCTCGATTTCTGTGGCAACAAAGATGTGTATCTCGACCAGTTGGAAATCCTTGTCATCGACGAGGCTGACCGTATGCTCGATATGGGTTTTATCCCGCAAGTGCGTCAAATCGTACGCCAGACTCCCAAGCGCGAAGATCGCCAGACACTCTTTTTCTCCGCCACTTTTACCGATGAAGTGCGTACCCTGGTGGAGCAGTGGACTTACAAGCCGGTCACCATCGATATCGAACCTGAATCCGTCGCCAACGAACGTGTTGACCAACATGTGTATCTGGTTTCGACGGAAGAGAAATACACACTGCTATATAACCTCATTCAGCAAGAACATGCCGAGAGCATGATCGTGTTTGCTAATCGCCGCGACGAATGCCGCGATCTGCAAGAAAAGCTGCAGCGCCACGGTATCAAAGCAGGTTTACTCTCCGGCGAGATTGCACAGAACAAGCGTGTATCGACCTTGGATGCGTTTAAATCCGGCGAGATAAAAGTGTTGGTAGCGACTGATGTTGCCGGGCGCGGGATTCATATCAGCGGCATCAGCCACGTAGTGAATTTCACCCTGCCGGAAGAGCCGGAAGATTATGTTCATCGCATTGGCCGCACCGGTCGTGCAGGCAAAAACGGTACCTCGATCAGTTTTGCCTGTGAGGATGATGCGTTGTTGCTGGAGCCTATCGCGCAGTTGTTGGGTAAGCCGATTAAATGTGAGCAGCCGCCGGAATATCTGTTGCTGACTCCGCCGGACAGCCCTCCAGCACCACCGCGTGCGCGTACCAATGAGCGTTTTAGCAATCGCTCCGTTGGCAACCGCCCCGGCGGCAATCGCAGCCGCAGACCGCGCAATTAAATTCTTTAAAATCAATAACCACTGATTTGATTCCGCCCGGCATTCGCCGGGCGCGCCTAGCGGGGCGCTCCTGCTGCCTGGAATGGTTATGTCCTCTGCTAAATCGGCCTTGTTAACCCTGCATTTGGGTGCGTTCCTGATGGGCGCGACAGGGCTCTTCTCAAAAATTATCGAATTGCCTGCATGGGATATCACCGGCTACCGCACCTGGATTGCGGCAGTGGTACTTTTCGCCTGGGTCTATTGGCGCGAACGCAGTATCGGGCTTAGAACGACGCGAGATTATGGTCGCATGCTGGTGCTTGGCGTTCTGCTTGCCCTGCATTGGGTGACCTTCTTCTACTCCATGCAGGTCGCGAATATTGCGGTGGGAATGATTTCGCTCTACGCCTACCCGGTCGTCACCGTATTTCTGGAGCCTTGGATCAAGCGCACCAAACTTGATTGGCGCGATGTAGTGAGCGGTTTTCTGGTGCTGGTTGGTATTTATTGTCTCGTGCCTGAATTTGATATCGACAACAACATGACCCAAGGTGTGATTTGGGGAGTGATATCCGCACTGACTTTTGCAGTGCGCAATTTATTGTTGAGCTATTGGTTCAGCGACCAAACTGCCGCGCGCTCGATGAGCTATCAAGTATTGATCGTCGCACTATTGATGACCCCGATTTTATTTTTTTCATCGCACCAACCGAGCACGCACGACTGGTGGCTGCTGCTCTGCCTTGGCATTGTGTTTACCGCTTTTACCCATACATTGCTGGGTTATGCGCTGCGCTACCTAAAAGCGAAAACGGTGGGGTTGGTGGCCTGCTTGCAGCCGGTGTATGCGGTGATATACGAAATTGCGGTGCTGCACACTTATCCTGATTGGAGCACAATCATTGGCGGTAGCATTATTATGGCCGCAGCGATTTACGAGTCTGTGCGCGAACACAATAAAGCTGCCGCCCTGCTGTAAATACAGCAAATAATTTTCGGTGAGTTTATGAGTCAATCATTAATGCCAATTGTGTTTGTTCCCCACGGCGGCGGCCCTATGCCTTTGTTGGGCGATGCCAATCACCGTGAGCTCACCCGCTTTATGCAATCGCTTGCGGTCGATTTACCTCGTCCAACAGCAATTGTGGTGATCACCGCGCATTGGGAAGAAGAGGTGGTCAGCATCACTTATTCTCCCGCACCGGGCATGATGTACGACTACTATGGTTTCCCGCCTGAGAGTTATGAATTCAAATATCCCGCACCGGGCGACCAACCTTTAGCAAAGCAAATCCAGCAGCTATTGCAGGATAACAATATCGACGCACGTTTGGATAACCAACGCGCTTACGATCACGGGACCTTTGTGCCGCTGATGTTGATGTACCCCGCCGCTGATATTCCGGTCGTACAATTATCTTTACTCTCCTCGCTCGATCCTGCAGCGCATATTGCCATTGGCAAAGCGCTTGCGCCGCTGCGTGAGCAGGGCGTGTTGATTGTTGGCTCGGGTATGTCCTTTCACAATATGCGCGCTTTTTTTTCTAATGACCCATCGATAAAAGGCAAAAGCGAGATTTTTGACGATTGGCTGGCCGAGACACTCACTGCATCTAACTTGACCCCTCAGGATCGTGAACAGCGTCTGTGCACTTGGGCCTCTGCCGCACAAGGACGTTTTAGCCACCCCCGCGAAGAACACCTGTTGCCATTGCATGTATGTTGGGGTGCTGCCAGCAAAGGCTCATTGGTGGCAGAGCAAAACTTCAGCAGCCTACTGTTCAACACGGCAATTTCTGGTTACCTCTGGCGCTAAACACTTAGCCTAATCATAGACTTGGCGCATTTTTCCAAATGTTGGCTACACTCAATGGATACTTGAAAGCTGTTGAGTGATAACCCATGAAAAAAATTCTAATCGTCGAAGACAGCGAGATGGTGATGAAAATCATGCGCCATCTGGTGCAGAGTTTATCGCTAGCTTATGAAGCTGTGTACGCTGCGACTATGGCGCAAGCAACAGCGCTCTACGAACAATATCCGAACGATTTTTTTGCTGCCCTGGTAGATTTGAATTTGCCGGATGCCCCCAACGGTGAAGTAGTGGACTTCATCCTTAGCAAAAAAATTCCTACCATTGTGCTAACCGGTAGCTACGACGAAAAACGGCGCGAGCAATTATTCAACAAAGGCATAGTTGATTATGTGACCAAAGAGGGCCGCTACGCTTATAGCAAAGCCGTCGGCATGATCAACCGTCTGGAAAAAAACCAGCGCATAAAAGTTTTGGTGGTTGATGATTCTGATATGTCGCGCAAGCATATGGTAAATTTATTTCGCCGCCATTTGTTTCAAGTGGTTGAGGCGGTTGATGGTGTGGATGCGATCAAAGTGCTGCTGGAAAACCCCGACACTAAATTACTAATCACCGATTACAACATGCCGAAAATGGATGGCTTTGAGTTGGTGCGCAACCTGCGTTACAAGTACGACAAAACCGATTTGATTATGATTGGTGTATCGGGTGAAAGTAGCGAGGCGCTCTCCGCCAAATTTATCAAACACGGTGCCAATGACTTTTTGCGGAAACCGTTTCATCCGGAAGAATTTTATTGCCGCATTATCCACAATATTGAATCACTTGAACTGGTTGAACAGATCACCTATAACGCCCAGCGCGATCATCTCACCGGTTTGTTCCATCGCTCCTATTTTTTTAATGCCGCCCGTGAGTTATATAAAACTGCCGAAGAAAAAGCAGCCCCGCTGGCGATGGCCATTATTAATATTGATCATTTCGGTGATATTAACGAGAAACATGGCAACGGTTGGGGTGATGTAGCGCTCAAATATATCGCAACCAGCTTGCACACTATGCTGGGGCGATTTTTATTCGCGCGCGCCGATAGCGACGACTTTTATGTGCTGATGCCGGGTTTGGATCATGAAAAAGCGGCGGCCCTGTTAAGCAAAGTTAAACAATTGTTGGCCGCCGAAGCCTATGTTATCAACGGTGAAACCATGCACTTTTATTTTAGCGCGGGTATCACCAGCCAAATGTGTCAAAGTCTGGATCAGCAAATTGCCAAGGCGAATATTTATGTGCGCCACGCCAAAGAAGCTGGCGGCAATATGATTGTGGATGATGGCGATGCGGAGGAATAACTTGTCATCTTAGTCATGCCGCGCGAACGCAGGTATGACCGTTGTGTGTTTTGCAGGAAATTATTGTTAAGAAAGATGTTTTACTTCTTTCACCCAATAAAGTGTCGCTCCGGCTACCGCAATTGGCGTGACAAAAATATTCAACACCGGCACCATACTGCCCAACAAAATAATCCCGCCGTAGGAGTAGCTGGTCAATTGCTGTTTGTTTAAACGGCGACGCAACTCACGGAAACTCAATTGGTGATTATCGGCGGGATAATCCGAATACTGCACCGCCATACACCAGCAGCTCCAGATTACCCCAATCAATAAACCCAATAAATTTGCACCGGGAATAAAAAATAGCACTACGAAAATAATCAATACCAATAGGCCGCGACTCACAAAATACCAGAGCTTCACCGCCTCGCGTTGCAAGGTGCGCGGAATCAATTGACCCCATGGCTCATCGGGTGGTGCAACACCGGTTAAATGAGTCTCTATTTTTTCCGCCAGCAATCCAAAAAACGGTGCTGCGATAAAATTGGTAATAATATTAAAGCTGTAACCGTAGATAACTAAAAACACAAATGCCACCAGTGGCCAGAGTATCCAGGCAAACCAATCCAGCCAGCTGGGTGACCACTCCAACACCTGCGCAAAAAAATCGCCAAAGGCGTGAAAGAGCGCGATAGTCACGCCAACAAAAATAACCAGATTAATGAGCAGCGGAATCAAAATGAAACGGCGGAAGCCAGGTTTTACAATCAATCGCGCACCTGCCAAAAAATAATCGATAGCAACACCAGGAGAACCTTGCATCTACGCTTTCCTTTTTAATCGTTGTAATAACCAGTCAATAGCCGAGAATGCCAATCCAGCAATTGCGCCATATAAATGGGATTCCACTGCCACCACCACCGGCAACAGCGCCTGCAAATCAGTTGCTTCATAATCAGCACTATTCTCCTGAACTAATTTCGCCACCACCAAACCCAGGGCAATTACACGAATCCACTGAGGATAAGCGCGTGTTTGTAATAATCCAGCGACAATTAATCCGTGTATCGCACCGGACAAGCCTGCATAGGGTGAATACTCAGGGTTAAAACAATAAATCCCAATACCAACAATCGCGCAGCACCAGAGCAATAATAGCGAGAATTTTTTTAGTGAGTACTCCGTAAAAAAAGCCAGCGCGCATAACAGCAGTGCGGCCACATTCATCAGCGTATGCGCCCATCCAAAGTGGACCAGATTAGCGGTGAGCAAACGCCAGAATTCGCCAGTAGAGACTTTTGTAGCTTCGAGATTAAGTAGAGGGAAGAGCGGATTTGCAAGTGCAGTGAGGCAGAGCATGATCGTGCTTAGGATCAGGCAAAGTCTAAAGGTTACTGTTATTTTAATAATGTGCATTAGGTGTGCTGTGGCAAATGAGTCGAAGTGTATCTTAGACTCAGAGCGCAGCTTGGTGCAAACGGTCGTTGATTCAACCTGCTTAATCTTAGGTGATAAGTAGGACAAATAATCCCCGGCATGAATGATCCGGGGATTATTTATTTGCACAAATTATTTTTTCGCAGGAAATGCAAAAAATACTTTGGTAGCCGCTATGCCTATTCCTTTGCCCGGTTCTGCGCCGGTTTCATCAAAGCCAGTGCTCACATAAGTTGTGCCGGTAATGACCAATCCGTCGGTCGATATCGCCTGCCATGCTTGAGCTTCTTGCTCGCGATCCAGTGCTGCTTTTTCCAATGACAAATCATGAAATTCGCTGCTGTAATCGCTGTTAATTAATCCGGCTCTAAAGTAAGGGCAGGGGGTGGTGATACAGACTATACCGGTGCTGGAAATCTTCAGATAGGGGCCGACGGGTGGGTTTTTATTGGCGCCTACCCAAGCACCGTTAGCCACCAGGGTTTTAGTGCGGGTTACTACCCGGCCTGAAATAGGTGAATTAATCACCGCGCCTCGCAGCAGCGCTTGTTCGCTGTGTATTGCACTGTTCAATTCGGCAATTTGTTTTTCAGTTAAACCCAAACGTTTGTAATTAATGTAGGCAACATAAATGCTGTTAGGCAATAATGCAGCGCTTTCATAGGCTTCATCTTCCGTTTGTAATTGGAGTGAATACTGGTTTACTGGCGTTAAAAACCAGCCTCCACACATGGGGAATGCGCATTTGCGGTAGTCCGGTTTAACAATATAAGTCGTGCCTGTTGGTTCGGGGCTAATAATGGTTTGAGCGTGAGTGCCAAGACTAAAAACAGCAGCGCAAAGTGCTACCAAACCGGCGCTATGTGCTATAGCTCGAGCAATGAAGGAAATGATGGTGTTCATAATAGTAAGTCCTGTTATTAGATTGAACTGTTTTCCCCATGCACACGGCATAGGATTTATACACGGCTTTACCAGCCCATGCCGGCTTTATACTAAACCTTACTCACTTTTAGTCATTACTGATTGCCAAACTGCGCGCCAGTCATTTGTAATGAATTGTTCTTTTGTGAATTAACTTATGATGGAGTTATTTTGAAAGCGAGCCTGCCTTCCTGGTTGTCGGGATTATTTATCCTGCTTGTCGTACCGTTCTTTTTTGTGGGTGGGCCTGATTCATTTTCGTCGCTCTTACTAAAAAATGTATGGAATTTTGGCCATATCATTTTTTTTGCGGTATTGATGTTGTTAGTTCAAGCGTTTAAACCTTTGGCGCATTGGCGGCAATGGTTTTTAGTGACAATTGTTGCAATTGTAATTGGCGGTGCGATTGAGTTAGTCCAGCATTTTGTAGGACGAAACACCAGTGTGGATGATGTTTTGCATAATGTATTTGGTGTGTGGTTGGGGTTGTTTTGGGGGCAAAAACCAACGCGGCGGGTTTGGTTGCTGCGTTTTATTAGCGTGATGTGTGTCCTGCCATCATTATGGTCAGTGCTGGATGCGGCGTGGGGAGATGTTGTAATGCGGCAACAATTCCCGCTGGTAAATAGTTTTGAGTCACGCCATGAAATGCAGCAGGTACAGGCGGGTGCAGCGCGTGCAACCGTGCGGCAATCAGACAGCGTTGTGCGCCACGGCCATAGGTCATTATCTGTGATCTTAAGCACTGAAAAATATGCCGGGATCAGTTTGTTAGGTCCTTATGGCGATTGGAGTGGCTATCAATTTTTAACAATGGATTTTTATAATCCTGAAGCTGAACGGCTGGAGCTGGTGATAAAAATTTCTGATTATCAGCACGATTCCGGTAGAAATTTGCATGGTGACAGATTTAATTATCCCGTTGTATTAATGACAGGTTGGAATCATGTGCGTATTGATCTCAATGAACTCCGCAGTGCACCTGCTGGCCGCGATATGCAGATGGATAAAATTACCGGTTTTACCGTATTTGCACTGCAATTACCGACATCACGCGAATTTTATTGGGACAATATCAGGCTGCAGTAATTACCCGGTTACGCCCCGCCGCTTTCGCCCTATAGAGTGCGGTGTCTGCCGCTTTAAACAGCTGCTCCAAATTTTCATTGGTTTTTAAAGTAGCGACACCGAAACTCGCGGTGATATGAATGTCTTTGTGCAGGGTTTGGTTCGCAATGAGCTCGCGCAGTTTGTCGGCAATAGCGCAGGCACTTTCAATATCCGTATCGCGGCAGACCAATACAAACTCCTCACCGCCCCAGCGGGCAAACAAATCCTGGGTGCGTGTATGTTGTTGCACAATACTGGATAAATGGCTTAACACCAGATCGCCAGTATCGTGTCCATGCCGATCATTGACCTGTTTGAAGTGGTCTATATCGATCATTACCAGCGAGAGTGGTTTGCGGTATTTATGCCACTCCTGCAAGCCCAGGCTGATCGCTTCTTCAATGCCGAGGCGATTAAAAGCGCCGGTGAGAGGATCGGTTTTGGCTTTTATCTCCAACGCTTTACTGCGCATGTCGAGCACTTCATTAATTTCCAGCAATTCCGATTCGCGTTTGCGCTGAATAACCACTTCATCTTTTAATTTGATAATCCGATAGGCCAGAAAGGATAAAATAATCCCTAGCCAAAACATCATAATCGCGAGATACCAATCAGCAGTGGTTAATGCCTGCCCAATAAATTCTACTTTATGTAAATGGAATTGATGCTTTCCCAGTGGTCGCCCTGAGCCGGTTTGCACTTCAAAAATGGTGACGTTATCGAATTGTGGATGGCTCAATTGCGGCGGGATTTTATTTTCCAGTACCCACCAGTTGGCAACAAAAAAATCCTTGAGGGAAAATTCTGCAACACCATTGAGTAGGCCAACGTTGAATTCAATTTGATTGTATTTGGTGCTCTGCAGAATTTCTTTTTTGCTGTAAAGCGGGTCAAAATTGCGCAGCGAAATACGCACGGTTTGGCTGGGGCCATTGTAATCCAGCCAGAGGCGGATTTTGTTGTAATGGCGCAGGTCAACGCCATTGGTGCGCTCTTTATCAAACAGGATTTCAAATCCGCAATGTGGATAAGAGTAGCTCTCGCGCAGTATGCAATGCCATTGCATATTTTTTTTATCTTCGAGGTGAATGCTGGAGTTGCCGCCGTTTTCCCTATCGTCGTACACATTGAGTGCCATACCGCTGGTGTTATCGATAACCAAGCGCTCTTCGAGTATTTGCTCTTCGCCTGTGATAGCAAAAATAGTGACTATGACCAGCAGGCCAAGGATGATTTCAAAGTACAAACGGTGTGGGGGTGAGTGTTGCATACAGTCTGGGCTCCAGCGGCGGATGCGTTGAAGCATCCATCAACTATTCTTATTTTCGCTGTGTTTGGAAATGCGATTTTTTTTGGGTGTAGTGTCGATCAAACCCGCCTTGGAGAGATCGCCTGAACGCTATCCATATCAGATATGCATCCAAACTGACTATAAGCCGATGATAGAAGTTAATCGTTTGCACGGCAATAGCGCAGCTCACCGCGATGGGTAAAGTTATGAAACGGTGGGCAAAAGCGCATAAAGACCAGCCGCCAGTGAGCTGGCGGCTGACAATGTTGTTATGGGTATTGACCGAATACCTGAATTTCAGGTTTGTTGCCAGATGCGACGCTTGGAATTAATGTGTTAGGTTTTTAAATTACCCGAATACTTAGATTAAAAGTCCAGATCGGAAATATCGTCGTAACCCAATTGATCTTTAATACGGCGACGCTCCAAACGGTCTTCGATTTTGCGGCGCATTTCCAAAGTGTGCTGGCTGGCTTCTTTGCCTGTAAGCTTTGGTGTTGCCTCTTCATCATCGGTTTCGATGGTAACATCACTCATCAGATCGGCATCTGGTGACTCTACATCAACTGACATAAGACTACTCCAACATTGATAGAGAGGGGGTGGTGGCGTCTGCTTCCCGGTAGGGAAAATTTGACCCGCGCTATTTACCATAGCCTATTAAAAAACAAAAGAAAAATCGCGCGATGGCAATAAAATTTTTCTTTGTACCTTGGCCCTGAACTGGGGTACAAAGCGCGCCTGTTAAGTTGGTCGCGCGCATGCTTGCATCAAGACCGGCCATCCCCATCTTCTTAATCGACCAGCAAACCGAGGACTCCTGGCAGTGACCAAAAAACAACCTGAAGTAATTGGCTGGCGCGAGTGGGTAGGGCTACCCGAGTTAGGTATTCCCGCCATCAAGGCCAAGGTCGACACTGGCGCGCGAACCAGCGCTTTACATGCTTACTACGTTACGCCTTTTGATAAAGATGGCAAGCCGTGGGTGAGGTTTGGCCTGCATCCGCTGCAAAAAGACAGCCTCACTTGCATCGAGTGTGAGGCGCCCGTTAAAGATGTGCGTATGGTGACCGACTCGGGTGGTCACAGTGAGCAGCGGGTGGTCATTGACACCTGCCTGCAGATCAATGGTATCAGTATGACTATTGAGGTCACGCTGACCGATCGTGAGAATATGCGCTTCCGAATGTTGCTCGGGCGCAGCGCCCTTAAGCAGGGTTTTTGGGTTGATAGCAGCAAGTCCTTTTTACTGGGTGGCAATAAAAACCAGCCAGCGATGGCATCGCTCTAGCGGTAGCCACTTTCTTTTTTATTCAATCAGGTCTTTTATGAAAATTGCTATTTTGTCGCGCAACCGCCGCCTCTATTCCACCCGTCGTTTGGTGGAGGCCTGCACGCAACGCGGCCATGAAGTGCGGGTCATCGACATCCTTAAATGCTACATCGATATTGCGTCTGACAGTCCGGCCATCTGGTACATGGGTGAGCAGTTGGAAGATTTTGATGCGGTGATCCCGCGTATCGGGGCATCGGTTACCCACTATGGTCTGGCGGTGATTCGCCAGTTTGAAATGATGGGGGTTTACTGTCTGACCGAGTCCATCGCCCTGGGGCGCTCGCGCGATAAGTTACGTGCACTGCAGTTGCTGTCGCGTAAGGGGATTGGTCTACCCAAGACCAGTTTCGCTTACAACGTGCATGACGCCAAGGAGCTTATCAAACTGGTTGGTGGCACACCACTGGTGCTCAAGCTCTGCGAGGGCACTCAAGGGCGCGGCATAGTGCTCGCGGAAACCCAGAAAGCAGCGGAGAGTGTGATTGAAGCTTTCCGCGAACTGCGTGCCGAGTTTCTGGTACAGGAATTTATCAAAGAAGCCAATGGCAGCGATGTGCGCTGTTTTGTGATCGGGGATAAGGTTGTCGCTTCGATGGAACGTACCGCGCAAGAGGGAGAATTTCGCTCCAATTTACATCGCGGCGGCACCGCCAAAGTTACCAAACTCACCCCGACCGAGCGACGCACAGCAATTAAGGCAGCGCAGACCATGGGGCTGCACATCGCGGGAGTAGATTTACTTCGTTCGAGCCGTGGGCCCCTGGTGATGGAAGTGAATTCATCACCTGGATTGGAGGGAATTGAAGGTGCAACGCAAAAAGATATCGCTGAGGCGATTGTGATGTTTGTGGAAGAGAATGCGCGCCCGAATGCTAATAAAACGCGGGGTAAGGGTTAAGGGCGCAAAATAAGCATTGGGGGGTTACGCCCCCAATTTCAAATGCGGCTCCAAGTGAACGATGGTGCCGTCGAAATAAAATCGGCCATTGTGAAAATGGTTTTCCAATTGTTTGGCGGTCATGGGTTTGGCGTAGAGGAAGCCCTGCGCCTGGTCGCAGCCTTTGTCGCGCAGCCATTCAGCTTGGCGTTCGTTCTCAACACCTTCTGCGACTACGCGCATCTGCATATTGTGCGCAAGACCGATGATCGATTTGGCGATAGCGGCATCGTTGTCGTCGTCGTGGATGTCGTTGATAAAGCTGCGGTCAATCTTGAGTTTCTGGATTGGGAAGCGCTGCAAATAGGCAAGCGATGAGTAGCCAGTACCGAAGTCATCAATCGCGAGGAACATGCCCATCTGGTTCAATTGGTTGAGCTGGTTGATCGTCTCACCTGCATGTTCCATGGCGCAGCTTTCGGTGATCTCCAGTTCCAGATGTTTTGCTTCCAAGCCGATGTCGGTGAGAATCGCCTCGACTTTGCCAGGAAAGTTTTTTTGACGGAACTGGCGCGGCGATAAATTCACGGCAATCTTGCCTACGAACTTACCTGCATCCAGCCAGATTTTTTGTTGGCGGCAAGCCTCGCGCAGCACCCACTCACCAATCGGCACAATTAATCCCGTCTCTTCCGCGAGCGGGATAAAATGTGCGGGCGAGATCAGGCCTCGGTCAGGATGTTGCCAGCGTACCAGCGCCTCTACACCCATCATCTCGCCTGTTTTTAAATCGACTTGCGGTTGGTAATAAAGCACCAATTGTTGTTGGTCTACTGCGCGGCGTAGATCGTTCTCTAGCAACAAATAATTGACTGCTGTGGCATTCATGCCCTTGGTATAAAACTGGCAATTGTTTTTACCAGCTTCCTTTGCCTTGTACATGGCGACATCGGCGTTTTTCAGCAGCTCGTCGGTATCCATACCATCATCCGGGAAAAGGCTAACGCCGATACTGACAGTAGTGGAAATACTGTGGCCGCTGATTTCCAGCGGACGCGATAAGGTGGTGAGCAGTTTGTTGGCCACAAACACTACATCTTCAAGATCGTGAATTCCTTCCAGAACCACCACAAATTCGTCGCCGCCCAAGCGCGCGACTGTATCCATGTCGCGCACACCTTCATTCAGGCGCATAGCGATGGCTTTCAGCAGAATGTCGCCGGCATCGTGACCGAGACTGTCATTGATATTTTTGAAGCGGTCGATATCGAGCAGCATGAGCGCGACTTTGGATTCGCTGCGGCGCGCGCGCGCCAGGCCATGATAAATGCGGTCATAAAACAGTGAGCGGTTGGGCAGGGAGGTGAGCGAGTCGTGGAACGCCATATAGTTGAGGCGCGACTGTTGCTCGCGCAGGGCGTTTTCAGCCAGCTTGCGCTCGGAGATATCGGTACCGATTGTGCAAACACCAAACACATTGTTCTCTTTGTTGCGCAGCGGAAACTTCACCATCAAATAGGTGTGCTGGCTGCCATCTTTATGCATTAAATCCAGCTCAACCTCATAGGTCTGCTGCTTCGTCTTGGTTGCTGCGTCTATTTCCCACATAGATTGGGCTACATCTTTGGGGTAAACATCAAATACGTTTTTGCCGACGAAACCGGTCTCGTCGATATTGGCCATCTGCTTGTAGTGTTCGCTGGCGAGCACGACATTGCCGTCCAGATCCTTGACTGAAATTAGCGCCGGTGAATAGCGCAGAATTGCATTCAGATAGGTTTCGCTCGCCCAGAGTGCCTGTTCAGCGAGGCGGAAGCGCTCGGCTTGCTCCTCGTGATGCCACATGTCGATCACTTGCCGCACCAGCAGCGAACTGAAGGTCCAGACAGTATCCAGCTCATTTACCGCTTTTTGCAGTTGGGGCAACTCGTGGGCAGACTCCATATAAAACACGGCGATGGTTTTATTTTTTTCCTGGATGGGATGTAAAAAACAGGAATGAGTGCCTTTCTGGATAAAGAGTGCGCCGAGTTTGCTGATGGTCTGCTGATCCAGTGCGCAGGCGCGGCCGGAATCAAACACCTGATGGATATATTGATGGGGTAAATAATTTAAGCGGCTGAGGGAGGTAGCAACGCCGTTGACGAAAGGTTCGTCGGTGCCAGCGGAGGCAATTGCCTCAACATACAGATGGCTGTCGCGTTCAACAATTAACACCGCTCGGCTAATGGTTTCCTTGGCAATTACCAATTTAACCAGGCGCTCGGCGATTTGTTTATGATTTAAATCGGTAAAAAGTTGCTGGAACTTTTTAATTAATTCTATAGCAGTATTCTTTGACTGCCCTGCTTCACTGTTTTGCATAGTTGCTCAATTTGGGTAATCGTCGCGCCATTTAGTGCATCTCGCCTTGGAGTCATCCCCGTTACTGGCGGCGGACCACTATCACTAAAAACCTAACCTCTGGCCGCTCTTCCGGGGCCTGCATTTCCCAAATTTCTATATCGAATCAGCACTTTACAACAAAAAAGCTTATCGGAGATTTTTTTTATGATAAATAAATCAGGAATTTACCAGACGAATAAAACCTCGGCTGAAATCAGTACAACAGTGTTTCCAAAGTTCCCAAACGGGGGCGCATTTTGTGCAAAAGATGAAAAGTGTGCCAATAATATGTTTTCATAAGAAAGGGTAAAAGCGCGCATCGGTAAACCCAACAGGAAAAGCGCCTGCAAAAATACCTGTGCAACTAACGAAGGGGTGCCGCTACTGACTCGCTTTTGCTTATTCGTGCACTAAAATTAGGTTAACTACTAACGGCATTTCGGGAGTACTGCATGCGCCATCATGTTCCCTTCGTGGGTGAACGCAAAATTGTTCGCGCCGATGACGAGCAGGCGCGCCTTAAACGCACTAGTGGCAAAGTGATTGATGATGTGGTGGGTGATGGCAAAGTAGAAAGTAGTTGGGATGATGTAGTTCCCGATGATTGGGTGGATAAATCCCAGCCCAAACCGACCAAGCCTGCTGCCAATGCATCGGTTTCTATGCCCAGAGGTCATGTTCCGATTAAGGCGAACCGCAAGACCACTGCTGCTGTACCAGCTAAAAAAGTGGCGACTTCAAAGGCTACCAGCGCATCAGGTCCTATTACGTTCTCTGATTCGGCCAGTATGGACTGGGTGCGCATTAATAACGGGCGTGGTTTGCGGGTGAGCATTCACGGCAATATTGATAATGATTTGCGCAAAGAGTGGAGTCGGTTGCTAAACGATTCTGAATCAGCCGATGTAAAAGAATTTGAGTTTAATCTCAATGAAACACCGGCATTAAGTCTAACCGGATTGGGGATGCTGCTGTTATTTAAAGAGCGCAAAGGTTCGGCGCGCGATTCAATCAAGCTATGCAATTGTAATAAAGAGGTAGCACAGTTGTTGCACTGGACTGGTATGGATAAATATTTTGCTATTGAAAATACGCAGATTTCCGAAATCAAATAAACCGTTGTGTGTTCAAATTCAATAAAAAAGCCCGATTCGTTCGGGCTTTTTTACGGCATCGTTTTTTTTAGAAAAATTACAGCATTTTTAATACATCGATCAGCGCTTGCATTTCTGCATCTGTTCCGATGGTGATACGCAGGAACTGGCTGATACGGGGCTTGTTAAAGTAGCGCACCAGGATTTTGTGGTCGCGCAAATACTGCGCAACATCCGCAGCGTTTTTGCTGACCGGTTCGGTGAACACAAAGTTGGCTTGCGATGGCAGTGTCTTGAAGCCGAGCTTATCCAACTCTTTAACTGTCCAATTGCGGGTGGCGATAATTTTATCGCGGCAGCTTTTGAAGTAGGCATCATCTTCAAATGCCACTACGGTTGCGGCTTCTGCCAAACGATCAAGCGGATAAGAGTTGAATGAATTTTTAACGCGATCAAGTGCGTCAATTAAATCTTTGTGTCCAATCGCTAAACCCACACGCATTCCAGCGAGTGAACGTGATTTGGAAAGCGTTTGTACGACAAGCAAATTGGGGTATTTATCCACTAATGTAATCGCCGTCTGCGCACCAAAATCCACGTAGGCTTCATCGACAACGACAACCGATTCAGTATTGCGTTGCAGCAGCGCTTCGATTTCTGCCAGAGGTTTACCAATCGCGGTAGGCGCATTGGGATTGGGGAAAATAATTCCGCCGTTGGCAATGGCGTAGTCGGAGAAATTAATGGTGTAGTCATCGCGCAATGGAATGGTTTGCGCATCTATACCAAATAATTTGCAGTACACAGGATAAAAGCTGTAGCTGATATCCGGGAACAACAGCGGCTTGTCCTGCTGGAAAAATGCCATAAATAATAGCGCGAGCACTTCATCCGAACCATTGCCGACAAAGACTTGGTCTGCTGTCACGCCATAATATCCGGCGATAGTATTTTTCAACTTTTTTGAATTGGGATCGGGATAGAGGCGCAAACGGTCGATGGCGTCATGGGTCATCAGATCGATCACTTTGGGCGAGGGCGGGTAGGGGCTCTCGTTAGTGTTCAACTTGATCAAGCCCTCAATTTGCGGCTGCTCACCGGGCACATAGGGCTCCAATTCGCGCACCACCTGACTCCAAAACTTCGACATGCTTGCTCCTCAACTGTTGCAGCAAAAAAAGAGTGCGCAGTATACGCGTTGAGGCGCGCGGCTCACACCCAGCGTTTTAACAAAATACTGGCGTTGACTCCACCAAAACCAAAGCCATTGGAGATGGCGTAGTCGATTACCGCTGCGCGCGCGCTGCCGTGAACTATATCAACACCTACAGCTGCATCATCCTTATGTTCGAGATTCAAAGTGGGCGGGATCATTTGGTCGCGCAAAGCCAGCGCAGTAAAAATAGTTTCAATCCCACCAGCGGCGCCGAGCAAATGGCCGGTTGCTGATTTGGTTGAAGTCACGGCTATCTTCTCCTCGTCACCAAATACACGTTTTACTGCAGCAAGTTCGCCTTTGTCGCCAACCGGGGTGGAGGTCGCATGAGCATTGAGATGCTGGATTTGCTCGGGTCTTATGCCAGCTTGTTTGATGGCAAGTTCCATCGCGCGTTTTGCGCCGTCGCCATCTTCCGGGCCCGAGGTCAGATGATAAGCATCGGCACTGGTGCCGTAGCCGACAATTTCCGCAATCGGCTGTGCGCCGCGCGCTAGCGCATGGTCGAGCGATTCAATCACCAAAATCCCCGCACCTTCGCCCATCACAAAACCATCGCGGTCGCGATCAAACGGTCGCGATGCGCGCGTCGGCTCGTCATTAAAACCTGAGGATAATGCCCGCGCTGCTGCAAAACCGCCGAGGCTTACAGTGTGTATACAGGCTTCCGCGCCGCCGCAAATCGCAACATCTACTTCGCCCGCACGGATCATACGCGCGGCATCGCCAATCGCCTGTACGCCTGCTGCGCATGCCGTAACCGGTGCCCCTAATGGCCCTTTAAAGCCATATTTAATCGAGACATGCCCAGCCGCGAGATTGACTAGAAATGAGGGAATGGTGAAAGGCGATAACTTGCGCGTGCCACGTGTATCGGCGGTGCGCACCGCATCCGCGATCGCCGGAAAGCCGCCAACACCCGAGGCGATAATGGTTGCTGTGCGCTCCTGCTGCTCTGTGGTTGTCGGTTGCCACTGCGCCTGTTGCAGGGCTTCATCGGTGGCGGCGAGCGCGAGCAAAATAAAGCGATCCATCTTGCGCTGGTCTTTGGGGGTGACAATGGCATCCGGATTCAAGCCCGCTTCAGCATCTTCATCAATAGAGGGAACTACACCGCCGACTTTAGCGGGCAGCTCATTAACCATGTCATCGGGCAGGCTGCGCAGGCCTGATTTCCCCGCGAGCAACCTCTGCCACACTGGCTCAATACCGCAACCGAGCGGTGAGGTTACACCCATTCCGGTAATCACAATGCGGGGTTGCTGGTTCATGGAATATTCCTCGGTTAATTTATACATGACAGTCGTCATTTATAATTATATGATGGTCGTCATGTATACTGTCAAACACTATTTGGTCATAGGCAGGCCGCCTTTTTATCAGTGAGCGGAAATAACGATGAGAGTAACTAGAGAGCAAGCAGCAGAAAATCGCGGAAAAATTTTGCATACAGCTGCGCAATTATTTCGCGAAAAAGGTTTTGATGGCATTGGTATAGCCGATCTAATGAAAAAAGTGGGTTTAACCCATGGCGGTTTTTATGGCCATTTTGCATCCAAAGAGGATTTGATGGCGCAGACCTGTGCATATGCCGTAGATGAGCTTTTGGAGCAAGGTGAAGCGGCGCACGCAACAACGAAAGGGTCGAAATACAAAGCGTTTATCGCGCGCTACTTATCGACCGGGCATCGCGATAATCCCGGTAGCGGTTGTTTGATGGCTGCATTGGGAATAGATGCTGCGCGTCAATCGCCCGCAATTAAACAAGCATTCACCCAAAGTTTTAATCGCCTGCTCAACGCAGTGATGAATTTATTGCCCGCCACCAAAACTGAAGCGGCTAAACGCGAACAGGCGTTATTAACACTGGCCACTTTGGTCGGTGCCCAAGTGATTGCACGCGCAGTGGATGACCCAAAATTGTCAGAAGAAATATTGCGCGTGGTGAATAAAAATTTGCACTGAGAAAAAGTGATTATATTTTTTCCATGCAAGTTGGTGCATTTGTTGCGTATTTGAATGATGTTTTGAATGGGCAGTTTAGTCGGTCTATAGTTGATCCATTCCAGTTGAACCCGTGTCTGGTGAAGGAGATAACCAATGTCGCATCTTCCGCAATTGATTCTGCTCGATTTGGATGGAACTCTGTATATCGGCAATCAACCCATCCCTGGCGCTATTGCTGCCCTTGCGCAGTTGCGCGAGCGCGGTATCGCGCTGCGTTTTATCACCAACACCACAACAAAATCACAAGACGAACTGGTTGCGCAATTGCGGGTGATGGGTTTTCAACTCCATGCCGATGAATTGATCAGTGCTGCTGTTGCCGCAACCCTGGAATTGCGCAATTTACAGCAGCAAGCCGCCCGGCCACTGCGCATTTGGCCGTTGGTTGCAGATGCGATAAAAACCGATTTCACCGAATTTATATGGGATGAAAAAAAGCCGGATTACATTGTGCTGGGCGATATAGGTGACCGCTGGGATTTACATCTGATCAATCGTTTATTTAATGTGATGCACAGTGGTGCTGAATTAATTGCACTGCACAAAGGCCGCTTCTGGCAAACCAGTGAAGGATTGAAAGCCGATATAGGATTTTTTGTTGCCGGCCTTGAATATGTCAGCAGCAAAACCGCCCGTATTATGGGTAAACCCAACCGCGATTTTTATCGGCTGGTGTTGGATTCTACAAAGGTAAAGGCAGAGAATGCATTGATGGTCGGCGATGATATCGATAGCGATGTGGGCGGTGCGCAATTAATCGGAATAAAAGGTTGTTTAGTTAAAACTGGAAAGTTTCGTCAGGTGTATTTTGAGCAGTCAGATATCAAGCCTGATTACGTTATAGGCTCGGTTGCTGAATTGTTGACTGCAATCGCTTAAATGATCAGGTTTTTTGTACGAGAAAATCTTTCAGTGTGTCGCCTCAGTTTTCCTTTCTTCTTATTAATTAGCCTTTTCCAAATGTTGTCCTGTGCACATTTTTAATCCATAGATGATTTTTTTTGTGCATTTATTTGATACGTTATGGTGCATCCAAAAAATTTCTACTAAGCTAAACAGCAATGTCAGTAAAAAATTATAAATAAATCTGGAATGTTGGCTGAACTATTACTCCCAAAAAAACCTAGATTCCTACACAAAATTCAGTAGCAATTAGCAATGCTCGTTAAATAGCAGCTAATTGGCATGAAAACCGCAATTACAAAAAGGATTTTTTAAGTGAAGTTTATCTGGATCGTTCTGTGATCGTGCAGTAAAGAAACCGCTATGTCAGACGATTCGCTACCACTTTCTAATTGCGACTTTTAGTCAGGAATTTCCTGCCATTTTTCGTGTGTATCAAGTAGTAATTTTTCAATGGACTATTCTTGGGAGCGAGTAAATGAATAAAAAACATCAGTTATCATTAAGTATTCAGTTCATTACATTGGGTGTTGCGGGCATGTTGATGGGCGTGACAGCGCCGGTTTATGCGCAATCGCCAACAGCAGAAGACAACATTGAAGAAACCCTCGTTACTGGCTCGCGTATCAAGCGACCTGATTTAACATCAAACAGTGCTATCGCTATTGTTGATGCAGCAGAGCTGAGGATGACTAACACTATTAACCCGGAAGAATTTTTGCGCGATGATCCGCGTTTTGTTGCGGCTATCGGCAACAATACCAACAATGGTAATGAGGGTGGTGCAACTGTTGATTTGCGCAACCTCGGTGAAGAGCGCACGCTGGTGTTGGTCGATGGCAAGCGTTTTGTCCCTTATGATTACAACGGCTTTGTTGATTTGGCGATGATTCCCACTGCCTTGATCGAGCGTGTTGAAGTGGTGACCGGCGGTGCATCTGCGGTCTATGGGTCAGATGCGATCGGCGGTGTTGTTAACTTTGTTATGAAAAAAGATTTTAGCGGTGTAGAACTTGATGTGGCGACTTCGTCCAGTTTTGAAAGTGATGCGCAGCGCGATGATTTCAGCTTAACCTTTGGTGGAAATTTGGATGACGGCAAAGGCAATGTGGTTGCCAGTTTGTCTTACAGTAAACAAGACGCGCTCTACCAAGGTGAACGAGGGTTTTCAGAGTTTTCGCTTGACAATATGTTGGAGCCTGGCGGTAGTGAGACCCATCCCAATGGGACTATTTATACCGCCGTTGATATTCCCGCGTTTGGTGTAGGTGTTGATACAGGAGTGCAGTTTGACGATAACGGCAACCTCACTAGCGATGTAAGCCCTTTCAACTTTAACCCTTACAACCTTTTAGTTACCCCGCAGGAAAAATACACGGCCTCTGTTATTGGCACTTACGCGATTAGTGATGATACAGAGTTTTTCTCGCGTTTTTCGTTTGCAAATAGCCGTATTGATACGATTATCGCACCCACAGGCACCTTCTTTTTCCCCTATTCACTCAATATCGACAACCCCTTTTTAAGTGCACAAGATCAGGCCATTTTTGCAGAATTAGATGCAGTTGAAGAGGGTGCTGCACAAAACGATGGGTTGGTGGATATCGCTTTCGGTCGTCGTTTAAACGAGTTGGGCACACGCGATTCACTTTATGAAAACACCTCCATGCAATTTGTGGCAGGTTTGCGCGGTAAGTTATTCGACGATTATGATTGGGAAGTGTTTGCACAAAAAGGCCGCACATCGCGCGCCCAAAATTTCCGTAATGATGTGGATTACAATAAATCGCAACAGGGCATGCTGGCGGTGACAGATCCTGATACCGGCGATATCGTCTGCCAGGATCCCAGTGGTGGTTGTGTACCTATAGATTATTTTGGTCCTGATACCATCACGCCTGAAATGGCCAATTTTATTCGCTTTAATTTGAATGAAAATAATAAGACTGATCAATTTATCGCGGGCGGCTCGGTCTCGGGGGCAACTGGAATTACTTTCCCATCAGCCGTGAGTCCAATCGAATTTGCGGCGGGTATAGAATACCGTGAAGAGGATGCAGAAAATTTGCCCGACCAAAATCTCGCCTCGGCCAACTCAGTTGGCTTTGGTGGTAGTTCGGCGGTAGATGCCGGTTTAAAAGTTAATGAGTTATTCGCCGAGGTACGCGTGCCGCTGGTGGAAAATGTATCCTTCGCTGAAACGATTGCATTAGAAGCAGCCGTGCGCGTTGCGGATTACGAAAATGAGGTAGTTATTGGTGATACAACTACCAACCAATTTGACAATACCAGTTATAAATTTGGTGGCGAATGGGCGGTGAATGATGCGCTGCGTTTCCGTTCTTTATTCCAGCATGCCGTGCGTGCGCCAAACCTCGCCGAAATTGGGTTGCCGCGTACACCCTCAACGGGTGACCTTAATATTGATTATTGTGCAGAGGATGATGCGCTTAGTGATCCAGCCTTGGTGACGCTCTGCGAGCAAACCGGCGTGCCTGCGGGTAAAGTGGGTGGGTTCAATAGTATTCAGGCTGGACAGACCAATAACTATATCGGCGGCAATCCGGACTTAACCCCGGAAGAAGCGGATACACTTACAATTGGTCTGGTGTACAGTGCAGAATCAATTCCATTTAATCTGTCATTGGATTATTACGATATTGAAATCGAGAACGTTATTCTCGCGCTGTCTGAACAGAATATTATGGATGGCTGCTATTTGCTGGATAAGGATGCAGATGGTTTGTTCTGTTCGAGAATTTATCGTAGCCCATTGACGGGTACTTTATTATCGGGCACAGAAACGGGGGTTGATGCCTCAGTCGTTAATGCAGGCAAACGCAGCACCAAGGGTGTGGATATCACCGCGGATTACAGTTTTGATCTGGCATCCCTCGGGGCGTTGGATTATCGATTGAATGCGGTTCACGTAATGGAAAATATCCAGCAGGACGCTGCGCTTTTCCCTTCAGTAGACTGTGTTGGGTTGGTGGGTAAATCATGCTTGCGTCCCGATCCAGAATGGCGCATCACGCAAACATTGAGTTGGTCGATGGATGCATTAACAATCAGCTTGCGCTGGCAATATCTTGATAGTCTGAAACAGGATGCGGTTGCATTAGGTGCTGCGGACGCGAGCGAATATGCGCTGGTTACCATCCCTTCGTATAATTATTTCGATTTGTTTGCGAGCTATGCGTTAACTGAACAGATTGAATTGCGGGCCGGCATTAATAATCTTATGGATAAAGAACCTCCGATTGTGGGTAATGAGTACGGTGGTACAGCAGAAAATAGCGGTAATACTTATCCGGCAACTTATGATGCGATAGGGCGTTCCGGCTTTATTGGAGTTAATGCGCGTTTTTAAGCAGTGACTTTTATAGGTGCGAACTTTTTAAGCGGTGCGATAGGGACCACGCGCAGTGATAATGCGCGTGGTTTTTTTATGCCTGAACGGCTAGAGTTGCACTATCGACAAACCAATAAGTAAAGATATCCATATGAATAATACCAGCGGTGATTTCCTCGGCCATCCCAAGGGACTTTACGTATGCTTTAGTACAGAATTGTGGGAGCGATTTTCGTTTTATGGGATGAAATATATCCTGCTGCTCTATATTACCAAGTACCATTTGTTTTCTGACGGAGCTGGTCTGGATATTCTCGGTGCCTATGCCGGTTTGGTGTATGCAACCCCGGTGATTGGTGGCCTGATTGCCGACCGGTATTTGGGCACGCGACGCGCCGTTTTATTTGGTGGAGTTTTGTTGTGTATCGGCCATTTCTTAATGGCGTTTGAAGGCCAGCAAGCCGTGCATTACCCTGCGGGAACAGTATTGGTTGAAGCTTTAACCCTGAAGACGGGTGAGGTATTAGCCGCTGGTACCGTACTCGCCACTGAAGTCACCAAGCAAGATACTGCCGCGTTGAATATATTTTATTTGGCGATTGCCTTTATTGTTATTGGTGTTGGTTTTTTAAAACCGAATATCTCCGTGATTGTGGGCAAACTCTACGCCGATAACGACCCGCGCCGCGATTCCGGTTTCACCCTGTTCTATATGGGTATCAACGTCGGTTCACTCGCCGCCATTTTATTGTGTGGTTGGTTAGGTGAAACCTATGGCTGGAAATACGGTTTTGGCCTTGCCGGTGTCGGCATGATTTTCGGGATGTTTACGTTTTTATATGGCCAGCGTTATTTGAAAGGTTATGCAGAATCCCCCTGTGTTGATTGGTTAAATTCAAAACGCGCTGGTATTAAGAAAGAATGGTGGATTTATATTGCCAGTTTGGCTGCGCTGCCGGTGGTTTGGTGGTTAGTGCAAAGTGAACCAGTGGTGCATGTCACGCAAAATATATTCCTGTTATTGGGGATTGTGGGAATCATTGCATACTCGATGATTTACTCAAAATCCCGGCAATCACAAAAAGGTTTCCTATTTTTTGTCGCCATGGTCTTGGTGGTTGGAATTGGCAGTGTGCTCACCCAGAACAAGGTTATTCAGCTATCTGAAGATGCGACGGAATATTGGCTTTACTCCGCGTTGTTAGCATTGGTCATCTTTGTTGCTTACGGTTTTATTTATCACCGCAGTGTTGAATTTACCCGCACCCTAGTGTTGATGGTGATGATTATTTTCACCATCGTATTCTGGTCGCTGTTCGAGCAGTCCGCCGCATCTATGACCTTATTTGCTGATCGCGTACTGGAACGCGATGTGTTTGGTATCACAATAGTGACAAGTCAATTTGCTGCACTCAATCCTGCATTTATTATGCTGCTCGCAATTCCTTTTGCGTTGCTCTGGCCTTGGTTGTCGGTGCGCGGCTTGAATCCTTCAACACCGGTAAAGTTTTCTTTTGGCATTATGTTGGCCGGCTTGGGCTTTGGTGCATTGGTACTCGGTGCACAGTTTCCTAATGATGCAGGCAAGGTGGCAGCCATCTGGATGGTGCTCGCTTATCTGCTCCACAGCACCGGCGAACTGTGTTTATCGCCGATTGGATTATCTGCTGTGACCTCCTTGTCGATCCCTCGTGTTGTAGGTGTAAGTATGGGCACGTGGTTTGTGGCAACGGGATTATCAGAAACCCTCGCTACTCGTTTATCTAAATTGGCAGCGATTGATACATCAGAAAAAACCGATGTGACGGCAATGCTCGCCACCTACACTAATTTATTTGAATACATGACCATCCTTGGGGTGGGCGCAGGCATAGTGCTATTGGTAATTTCACCACTGCTGAAACGCGGCATGGGCGGAATTAATTAATTATTCACAGGGTAATGTTATGAAAAACAAAATTAACCTGCGCAACATTTTATTCTCCAGTATTGCGCTTTGCTGTTTAGGTGCTTGCAGTAAGGCGCCATCCAATAGTGATCAAGCTACTGCGACAACGACTAAGCCTACTAAATCGGTAGATGAGTTTATTGCCGATGCAAACAAAACCTATCTCGATAATTATTATGAGTACAACGCTGCACAGTGGGTTTATGTCACTTATCTGAATGATGATTCTGCGATGCTGGCCACCAAAGCCAATGAAAAATGGATGGCGATGGAAAAAGAATTGTTGTCAGAAGCGCGTGTTTATAAAGATGCACCTATGTCGGCGGAAACAAAAAAAGCTTATATCAACATGACCCAAGGCAAAACCTTATTGCCGCCCGATACTCCTGAAGCACGCGCTGAACTTGCGCGCATTGGTACGCACATGGAAGGTGTCTATGGTGCGGGAAAATATTGTAAGCCTGAAAGCGGCACAGAAAATTGCCGCGATTTAAATCAGTTGTCCGATGTGCTCGCCAAAAGCCGCGATTACAACGAACTGGTGGATGCCTGGACTGGATGGCACGGTATTGCGCGTGCCTATCGCGGCGATTATCAGCGCTATGTGGAGATCGCCAATAGTGGTGCACGCGCTTATGGGTTTAGTGATTTGGGCGCATCATGGAAATCTGGCTACGATATGCCCGCTAATGAATTCGAAGCGGATGTGGAGCGTTTGTGGCAACAAGTAGAGCCGCTGTATAAAGCATTACATTGTAAGGTGCGTACCGATCTTTCCAAGCAATACGGTGCAGACAAAGTACCACTGGATAAGCCCATTCCTGCTCATTTGCTTGGGAACATGTGGAGCCAACAGTGGGACAGTATTTATGATTTGGTAGAACCTTATCCCGGCGTTGGCGATCTTGATATCACCGCTGCATTGGTCAAACAAAATAAAGACGCTATCGCAATTACCAAAATTGCAGAAAACTTTTTTACTTCTTTAGGTTTACGCTCACTGCCAGACAGCTTCTGGAAAAACTCCATGCTCACCAAACCGCGCGACCGCGAAGTGGTGTGCCATGCAAGCGCCTGGACGATGGATGCCAAAGAAGATGTGCGCATTAAACAGTGCGTAGAACCTACAGACGAAGAATTTGAAACCATGCACCACGAGTTAGGCCATATTTATTATGACCTTGCGTACAACGACAAGCCCATGCTATTCCAAAACGGTGCTAATGACGGCTTCCATGAAGCAATTGGCGATACGATTGTGTTATCCATTACGCCCGGTTATTTAAATGCAATAGGCTTAATTGAAAGTACAGAAAGCAGCGAGCAAACTGTTATCAACCAACAAATGAAATTAGCGCTTGGAAAAATCGCATTTCTGCCGTTCGGAAAATTAATTGACCAATGGCGTTGGAAAGTATTTTCCGGTGAAATTAAACCGGAAGATTACAACAAAACCTGGTGGGAACTACGCACAAAATATCAAGGTATTAGCGCTCCCGTTGAGCGCACCGAGCAAGATTTTGACGCGGGCGCAAAATACCATATAGCAGCCAATGTTCCCTACACCCGCTATTTCATTGCACACATTTTACAATTCCAATTTCACAAAGCCCTGTGCGACGCCGCCGGATTTAAAGGCCCTTTGCATGAATGCTCTATCTACAACAGCAAAGAAGCCGGTGCCAAATTGCAAACTATGCTCGCTGCCGGTGCTAGTAAACCCTGGCAAGATGTTTTGGAAGAGGCCATAGGCACCCGCCAAATGGATGCCTCCGCCATCATCGATTATTTCGCACCGCTGATGCAGTGGTTGGAGAAAGAAAATCAAGGGCAGGCGTGTGGTTGGTAAAAAAAGGTTGAGTCAAACAAAAAACGGCTGATAATTTGTCAGCCGTTTTTTTTGAAGGCAAAAACAATTTGCTTATTAAAATGTAACTTTCTGCAGGTGTGGATTCTCCACCATAACTTCCAACATTTTAATTTCCTCCAAAACCACCAGCTGCTCAACGCCTTCAATATCAATTTTTATGCATTCATCGCGCTGGTCATTGCGCTGTGTGTCCAACGCAATTCCCTCGATGATGTCACCCGATTTTAGCGTGAGCTTAATCGGGTAGTGGTACATGCAGACGATTTCGATATAGTCGTGTTGGTTGCAGCTGATCATTTTATTTATCCGCGCAAGTTAGTGTTTTACCACTTTTATTCCGAGTAAACCGAGCACTTGGGTGCCGGGGAAACCGTCGGCGATCATGCCTTGCTGGTGTTGGAATTCACCGATGGCACGGCGCGTTGCTGGGCCTAATATGCCGTCGGGTGTGCCGAGGCTGAAGCCTTTGTTGTTGAGTTGTTGTTGCAGCGCGATGACTTGGTCGCGGTGCAAACGCGGAGCATCTACCGGTGGCGGTTGTAATAATTTTCCACCGCCCGCGATCTGGTCGGCGAGCTGGCCAACGGCAATCGCGTAAAATTCAGAACGGTTCCAACGCATAATCACATTGAAATTGTCGTACACCAAAAATGCCGGACCTTCGTGGCCAGAAGGTACTAGCAGTGACGCGTTCATATCCGCTTGCGGTAGTGGAGAGTTGTCGGCGCGTGTAACGCCGAGCTTGGTCCATTCTGCAATCGATTTATTATTTTTTAAACCTGCTTCAAGGAAGGGGAAATCTTTTGGTAATTTAACTTCACGCCCCCAACGTCCTTCCGTTTGCCAACCAAGGTTTTTCAAAAAATTTGCTGCAGATGCCATGGCATCTGGTGTGCTGTTCCATAAATCGCGCTTGTGGTCGCCATCAAAATCCACGGCATTTTTTAAGAAGGACGATGGCATAAATTGCACATGTCCCATGGCGCCCGCCCAGGAGCCCTTCATTTTATTCGGTGCGATTGCACCTTCATCCAAAATGCGCAGCGCGTTTATTAATTCGATGGTAAAAAAAGTACTGCGGCGCGCATCGCAGGCAAGTGTGGCGAGGGAATCGACAACCGGAATATTGCCGAAGTAACTGCCGAAATTGGTTTCCAATCCCCAAAACGAAACCAAATAAGCAGCAGGCACACCGTATTCCTGTTCAACGCGTGCGAATAAATCCTTATGTTTAATCAAGAGTGCGCGGCCTTGTACAACACGCTGCTCGGTGACGCGGCGATTAAAATAATCGGCAAAGCTGGTGGTGAATTCAGGCTGCTTGCGATCCAGTTCCAATACTTGTGTATTAAGTTCTGCTTTGGCAAGGCTGCTATTGATTGTATTTTGTGAAATGCCCGCCGCTTTGGCTTTTGCCGAAAATGCAGTTAAACAAGCAGAAAATTCTTTTTGCGTCAGCATAGGTGCAGCCACCGGAACTTGCGCGGCGTTGGTATTAATTGTGGTGTTGGCTCTAGTTGTTGTTTGCACACTTTGATTTTTTTGTGGTGTGCTCTGTGCATCGTTTTTGTTGGGTTCTGCAACCTGGGCGCAGGCAACAAGGCTCATGCCACAAATAACGGGAAATAAACTCCGTAGGTTTTTCATAGTAACTCCAGTATTTAAGCAGCTTTCAATTCTGCTTTTGTGGGAAGCCATCAATTAATCGCCGCTACTTGCATTAAGGCGATTTCTGATAATACACCTTCGTCATGCCCGCGAACGCGGGTATCCATAAACATCAATTGTCTGGATACCTGCGTTCGCAGGTATGACGAGTAATTTAGCTTTTGCCACTTTATTCGCGAGTGGAAAAATTTGCAGGCCGAAATCTAAACATCCGCACGGTTAATAAAAGCGCTGCGCAGGTCAATCCGGCAATTAATGCCATCCAAAAGCCGGGAGCACCCAAGGGTGCTGTTAGCCAATCTTTGAAAGTCAGCACATAACCGAGCGGTAAACAAATGCCCCAGAATGACAGCAGCATGATAAACATCGGGGTTTTGGTATCCTTGTAGCCGCGCTGTACGTTGATCATGGTGACCTGAATAACATCGACGATTTGGAATAGGGCGGCGAGCATAAATAATGTGGTTGCAACCTGTTGAACACTCATATCTGATGTGTATAAACCGGCGAGCCATTCGCGCCCAAAAAATAAAATCGGCGCATTAATGCAGCTAATGCCCACCGCTAGCAAAAGTGAACTGCGGGCAAGCAAGCGCGCTTCGTCATGGTCAGCGGCGCCGACTAAAAAGCTGATACGCAGTGTTAAGGCCATGCCCAAACTCAGCGGCAGCATAAATAATACCGAGGTCACATTGAGTACGATTTGATGGCCTGCAACGGTTGTTGATCCCAATGGTGCAAGAAACAGTGCGATCATGCAAAACATGCTCACTTCAATAAACATGGTAAAACCAATCGGCAATCCCAATTTCAGCAGGCGGGCGATTTCTGATTTCGCAGGTGCAACCCAATCACCAATCAAATGAAAGTTTTTGAAGGTCGCACTGCGATTTAAATAAACAAGCAGTGCAAGTGTGGCAACCCAGTTGGCAATACTCGTCGCCCAACCGCAACCGATTCCGCCCATGGCCGGTACTTGAAAAACAATAAAATCAAATCCGTAAATAAAAATGTAATTGAGTGGCAGGTTTAGCAGTGTGCTGATTAAAGAAAACACCATGATAACGCGCGTATGCCCCAAGCCATCGGTCAAGCCGCGCAGCGCCGTCAACAGCAGCAGCGCAGGTACGCCCCAGGCAAACGCATCTAGATAACCATCAGCAATCGCGGCTGTCACTGCATCAAGTTGTAAAATTCGCAGCACCGGTTGAGTATTCACCAGCAATAAAACCATCACCACCATGGCCACAAGCGCAATATAAATTCCCTGCCAGGTTGTAGGCATAATTTTTTGCAATTCCCCCGCACCACGGTGCCCGGAGATCGTAGGCTGCAACGCACTCAACACACCCGCAAAAAATAACAACACCGGCACCCACAGGCTTGCACCAATCGCCACACCTGCCAAATCTTCTGCGCTTGCATGGCCTGCCATCACCGTATCGATAACCCCATTCGCCATCTGCGCCAACTGTGCAATCAAAATAGGCGCGCCTAGCACTGCCAGTTGTTTCCATTCATGCAGGGTACGCGCAACCAGGCTTTGATTGTGATCCGGTAGGGTTTGGAGTTGATCGGTATTTAAAGGTTCCACAGTGTGTCCGTTGGTATTGGGGTGTATTGCAGGTTCTATCTAAAGATAAACAGGGGAATTTTAGCGGAATTTGGTGAGTGAGGTGTGAACTAAAGTGTAATGAGTTGATTAGCTATGGACGAGTGTTGAGATCACAAAATCCAATCCACTTAATAACCGGCACGGCCTTCTCATAATTGCCAATCTCAATTCGTGTGCAACTCGTGTAATCAATCTGCAATTGTTTGAATAGGGCAGGGTTGCGCCAATCCAGTTTTAGTATGTGAGCGATAATAATTCGGATAACGCCGCCGTGACAAATTATTGCGTGATGCCCAGATTTATTGTTGTTGATTAGTGATTCCCAGCTGGTGATAACCCGCGCTGCGAAATCGGTTAGTGATTCACCTTCTGGTGGTTGCATGAAGTGAGGTGATTCCCAGAAGGCTTCAATGTTTTTCCATTCATCGCCCAGCTCATCAAACGGGATTCCATCCCAGATACCGAAATCCATTTCTTGTAGATTGTCTTCAGTGTGCAACGGAATTTTATATTGCGCGGAAAATTCTTGTGCGACTTGGAAGCAGCGCAAACGTGGTGAACTGATTAGATGGTGGATGGGCGTTTGCATGTGCAGATTATTTAACGCGTGCGTTAAATCGTTATGGCCTGCTGCACTGAGTGCGATATCTGTGCGGCCGTAAAGCGCGGCGGGGCCTGCGACTTTTCCGTGCCTCACTAGTGTGATGATTGTAGAAGTCATTTGGTGTTGTCTTTTAATGCTAAAGGTAAACCGGCGGCGACAAACAATACTTTGTCAGCGATTTGTGCGAGTTGTTGATTTAATCGGCCTGCTTCATCCACAAATTTCCGGCTCACTTCACCCAGCGGAATTATTCCCAGCCCCACTTCATTGGCAACAAAAATTACGTTGGCGTTGTTCGCACTCAGGCTATTAACGAGTGCATCAAACAAAACGGAAAAATCTTGCTCGGGATATTCAAACAATTGGTTGTTAAGCCAGAGTGTTAAACAATCTACCAATATGGTTTGCGGTTGCTGGGTTTCTTCTTGCAATGCGGAGGCTAAATTCAACGGGCATTCGCGCAGGCGCCATTCACTTGGGCGATTGTGTTGGTGATGTTCAATTCGCGTTGCCATCTCGTCATCTAACGCGGTTGCGGTGGCGATATACACCACAGGCAATGCGCTGGCACTTGCCAGCTCCTGTGCAATGCGCGATTTACCTGAGCGGGCGCCGCCTAACACTAACGTAATCATATTGGATCCAGTCATTTTGGATGTTGGAGCTTGAATAATAACCAGGCATCACCATAACCGTTAAACCAAGGCTGAGGGAAAATGCGATGTCCGATATTTATATTCAATTTGGTTTGGTTTTTGGGTTCTTTTTGGCGATATACATCGCGGTAAAGTTTATTGCGCATTTACGCAGAAAGCGACCCAATAAAGAGCTGTGGGCTACGATTTTTGAAGGTGTTACCCATAAAACAATGGATCTGGAACCGCTTAAACAGCCTGAAGTGTATATAGAGAAAAAAGCAAAACGGGATGGTCAGAATTACGATGAAGAAACTGGCGAAAAGCAGTATCACATCACCAAGTAATATTCAGTTGACCAAGATGAATTAGCAGTACTGCATAAATTACCATTTCACTAATCTGTTGCGCTGCGCCCAAACAATCGCCGGTATAACCGCCAATCTGTTTTTGAAAATAGAATTTTGCGGCGTATCGAACCACAATCAATGTGGCGATTATTAAAATCGCTTTTTGCCAAGGCAGTAGAAAAAATATCGGCAAGCAGGTTGCTAATAAAATAACCAAATCGGTTTTGGATTGGTTATTTGCCAGCGGTTTGCTTTTGCTGCCATCCTCATCGGCAACATAGCGCATATCAAATACCAAGCTTGCGGCGACTGCGCGCGATAGTGTATAGGCGATAAATATGCCCAGCGCGATTTGGGTGTTTTCAATCAGCAGAAGATACTTCCCCAGCAGTGCCATCACCAGCGCCGCTGCACCGTAAGTGCCGATGCGGCTGTCTTTCATAATGCTGATTTTTTTCTCGCGCACAAAGGCACCGCCAAATCCATCGGCGGTATCGGCAAGGCCATCTTCGTGAAAGGCGCCGGTGAGTAGCAAACTAAAAACCATTGCCAGCCAAAGGCTGATGGAATTGGAAAAGAGATAATTGGCAGCAAGAAAAACCAGGGCAACTAATCCGCCCAACAGCCAACCGACTAACGTGAAGTAACGGCTCGCACGGTTGAGGTTTTCCGCTGAGTAGTCGATCCATGCAGGCATGGGGATGCGGCTAAAAAATCCCAGCGCGAGAAAAAATAAATTGAGCTGTTGCTTCACACTTTCACACCGGCACTTTCAAAGGTGGCCATCTGATTATAAAAACTCACCGCCGCTTGGATAATCGGCATCGCCAGTGCTCCGCCTGTGCCTTCGCCCAAACGCAAACCCAAATTCAATAAGGGTTTTGCATCTAACAAACGCAGCATTAATTGATGGCCTGCTTCTTCCGATTGGTGTGCGAAGATCATGTAGTCGCGCGCGTGTGGATTAATGGTTACCGCCAGTAGTGCAGCAGCAGTAACAATAAAACCATCCACCACAATCAACCGGCATGCTTGCGCGGTGGCGAGCATAGCACCGCAGATTTGTGCGATTTCAAAACCACCGACTTCACACAAAATATTGAGCGGCGATTTATCTTCGATTCGCGCTACCGCTTGAGCAACTAGCGCAATTTTTTTCGCGAGTTGTTGGTCATTAATACCGGTGCCCAAACCGACACACGTTTCTACCGGGGCATTACTGATGGCAGCCAGTATGGCCGCAGCAGAACTGCTATTGCCGATACCCATTTCACCAAAGGCTAATAAATTGGAACCTGCCGCGATTTCGCCTTCCGCAAATTCTTTTCCCAATGTCAGCGCGCGCTCGGCTTGCGCCAATGTCATCGCCGGTTCGTGGGCAAAATTGCGTGTGCCTGCGGCGATGCGCTGGACGATCAATGCCGAGGGTGCAGGTTTGATTTCATCTTTAATCCCGGCATCAATCACTTTGAGCGGGATATGGTTGGTGCGGCAAAAACAATTGATCGCGGCGCCGCCCGCTAAAAAATTGCGCACCATTTGTTGGGTGACACTGCTGGGGGCGATGCTGACACCTTCTTCTGCAATGCCGTGGTCGGCGGCGAATACCAACATGAGTGGCCGCTCAATGCTGAGGCGTTTGCGCTGTTGCACCAGGGCGATCTGCAGGGCGAGCTGTTCTAGCTGGCCGAGGGCGCCGAGAGGTTTGGTTTTTTGGTCGATGCGTTCCTGTATTTCAGGTATCAGGTCGCGATTTAGCGGCGCTATTTGCCAGTCAAATGTCATAGCTCAGTTTCCTTTTGTGAGGCCGCGCAACTTATCATATCTGGCCATTTCTGACGGCTTATTTACCTGACTTTAAGTCGCTGGTAAGCCGTTACCCAATTCCCGGCGTATAATCGCGCCCTGTTTTTTCATCGATTTTGCTGAATACGTCTGGAGTTTGCCATGTTTGAATCCCTTCCTCTGTTACCTGCCGATCCTATCCTGGGATTAAGTATTGCCTACGCGAATGATACCAACCCGAACAAGGTCGATCTGGGCGTAGGGGTGTACAAAAATGATGCAGGGATAACGCCAATTATGAAGGCTGTGGCAGAGGCGGAAAAATTGCGCATCGCCCGCGAGACCAGCAAGGCTTACACGCCACCCGCGGGTTACCCCGGTGCCAATGAAGCTGTTACGCAGTTGATTTACGGTGCAGATCACCCAGCCGTAGCGGCCAAGCGCGTGCGTACCATCCAAACTCCCGGCGGCTGCGGCGCATTGCGTGTAGCGGCAGAGTTGATCCAGCGCGCCAAACCCGGCGCCAGTTTATGGGTGAGCATCCCTACCTGGGCGAACCATGTACCGCTATTGGGCAGTGCCGGTTTGAAGCTTCGCGAATATCCTTACTACGACTACAGCACCCACAGCATTGATTTTGCGGCTATGCTCGCCACCATCAACGAAATCCCGCGCGGTGATTTAATTTTGCTCCACGCCTGCTGCCACAACCCAAGCGGTGCGGATTTGTCGCGCGCGCAGTGGGACCACGTTGCCGATGTGTTGGAAGCGCGCGGTGTGATTCCGTTTATCGACATGGCCTACCAGGGGTTTGGCGAAGGTCTTGAAGAAGATACTTATGGCTTGCGTCTGATGGCGGCGCGTTTGCCGGAAGTAGTGATCGCAACATCTTTCTCCAAAAACTTTGGTTTATATCGCGAGCGCGCGGGTAGTTTGAGTTTGGTGTTTGCCGATGAGCAACAAGCTAACGCTGGTAACAGCCAATTGCTGAGCGTAACCCGCGCTTTGTATTCCATGCCTCCTGCACACGGCGCTGCACTGATCGATATTATTTTGCACAGCGATGAGCTGACCAAAGTCTGGAGTGATGAGCTGACGCTGATGCGCGAGCGTATCGCCGGTTTGCGTGTGCAATTGGTGCAATCGCTGAATGGTTTGCAGCAGGGGCGCGATTTCAGTTTTATCGCCCAAGAGCGCGGTATGTTTTCATTTTTGGGGTTGAGTGTGGAACAAGTGCATTCGCTAAAAAGCGAATACAGCATTTATATGACCGATACTAGCCGCATCAGTGTGGCGGGTTTGAGCAAAGAGAAAATGGATTATGTGGCTAAGGCGATAGTGTCGGTGTTGTGAAGTAAGAGTATTTATCATGACAAGTGTAAAGCCCTCCGCTTTTCATGATTTTTTTGAGGGCGATTTACTTTAGGGAACGGAATATGTTTAAAAAAGCAATCACTGCCGCAGCACTTTTGTGTGCAATAAATGTCCATGCGGCAGACTTCTCATATAGCCATTTTGATATTGGCTTGGGGAAAGTTGAAATAGATAGCGATGGCGAAGAATACGATGGTGAGGTTCTGGGCTTGGGGCTGTCAGTTGCGCTGGGGAATGTTTTTTACGTTACCGCCGATATCGGCCGGGCGAAGATTGAAGAATCCACCCAGACCACCACAGGGCTTGGGCTTGGTGTGCATGCGCCTTTGGGTAGCAGTACGAATATTTATGCTGAGGCAGGTTATGCCCGCGTTGATATCGAAGATGGTGAATGGAGTATTGATGACAACGGTACTGCGTATACGCTGGGTTTGCGTCAACAATTGGGTGAGAAATTTGAGCTTGGTGGCGGCGTAAGCCGTGTAGATGTATTTGACTCAGCCGACAATAGTTATTTTATTGAGGCGTTTTACAAAGCCAAAGAAAGCGTGGATGTTGGTGCGGAAATTTCCACGGCGGACGATGTTATGGGGTATGGCGTAAGCCTCCGTGTCAATTTCTAAGTCCTTTCTCGTTATTTAAATAAGTCGTCAATAAGCGGCGTTTAATCTTAAATAAACAGGGTAGAAAATTTCCTCCCTGTTTATTTAACGGCATAAAATTGCTTCAGTTGAAATTCAATTCTTTAATCCTTATGCGCTCCTAATGGCGATGCTGCTAAGCTCTCGCCTATGAACGCACTCACTTCTTCACAACAACTTCTACGATATAGCATCGGCTTGGCGATTTGGTTGCTTGGCTGGTGCCTGTTGCTGTTTTTTGATGCTCATTTCGATCCCGTTAATCTCAGTCTGATTTTGGTGCTGACCTCTGCGCTTGCAGCGCTTTGGTTGCCGCTCAGTATGACCTTGCTGGCGAGTGTGGTTGGCTTGATGGCGTTTAACTGGAGCTTTGTCCCACCGCGCGGAACCTTCGCGATAGACCTTCATCAACACACGGTATTGCTGATTGCCATGATGTTGGTGAATATCATCATCGCGGGTTTGATGGTGTTTTTGCGTGAACAGTCGCGTCGCGCCCAGGCTTACGCCCATGCGGCCGAAGAGCTGCGTATTTGGGGTGATAAGCTGCGCGATGCCAGTGAACCCGGTTCGCTGCTGGATGAATTGCATCTGGCGTTGGAGCGATTGTCCGTGGGAAAAGCAAACAATCATCCGGTGGCGTTGGTCGCCTTGAATAACCAGCTTCCGCCTACTAATCAGCCCTCCGCTTTACAACGCATAGGTAGCGTTAATCCTGAACATGAAGAAGCACTTTGGCACTGCTTGCGCACTGGCCAACCGTTAGGGCCGGGCACTGGGCACTATCAGGAGTTGGATGCACTTTATCTACCACTGCGCGGGCGCAGTATGACCTCGGGTGCGGCCTTGATTTCCGGCATCACCAGTGCCGATGAGTTTCCGGCACTGACCCAAGCCCAGGCGCTGTGCGACCAAATGGGTGCGGCCTTGGAGCGGCATCATATCCAACAGCAAGAGCGGCAAGCGCGCGACCAAGCTCAGGCGCAAACGGTGCGCAACACTTTATTGGCTGCTATCTCCCACGATTACCGCACGCCGCTCGCAACCATCATGGGTGCCGCATCTTCCCTTGATCAGCAAAGCGAACGCCTGTCCGATACGCAACGCCAACAGTTAGCGCACAGCATTGTGGAGGAAGCCGATCGTCTGCGCCGTTTGACCAGCAACGTATTACAACTGGCGCGGCTGGATGCGATTGGTGGCAACATTCAAGGCGATTGGGAATCGGCCGAGGAAATCATCGGCAGTGTAATGCGTCGTATGCGCAGCCATGATCCGCAGCAGCGCTTGAGTGCAAAACTTGAATCACATTTACCGCTCTTGTGGGGCGATTCCCTTTTGCTATCGCAACTGCTGGAAAACCTGATCGACAATGCGCTCAAATACAGCCCGCCGGAATCGCCGATAAATGTGTCTGCTCATATAGACAAACACCATGTGGTCTTGGCTGTGCGCGATCAGGGTACCGATATTGCCGCAGCGGATTACGAGCAGATATTTGAGGTTTTCCAGCGCGGCGATCACCGTAAATCTGGTGGTGCCGGCGGAACGGGAATTGGGTTGGCGCTGTGCCGCGCTATCGCTCGCGCCCACGGTGGTGAACTGGAGTTTCATGCCACAGCTACCGGTGCCAGTTTTGAATGCCATTTGCCGCTGCGCGCCCAACCCGCTAATCCGGAAAGCCATTTATGAGTTTGCGTTTGTTATTGGTGGAAGACGACCGCGAACTGCGCGCAACCCTGCGCGAAGCACTGCTGGTTGAGGGTTACCAAGTGCTCACGGCGGCGAGTTTGGCCGAAGCGATTGCGATGTACGGCCAAACGCAATTGGAGGAAGCGAGCACACCGGCGTTTGATTTGATCCTGCTGGATTTAGGTTTACCGGATGGCGATGGCGGCGATTTGTTGGTGAAGCTCAGGCGCAAACAATCGACGCCGGTGATTATCATTTCTGCCCGCGAAGCAGAGGGGCAGAAAATCCACCTTTTGGATGAAGGTGCCGATGATTATCTGGTGAAACCTTTTAGCATCAGCGAATTGCTCGCGCGTATGCGGGTGGCGCTGCGTCATCGCGGCAATCAGGTGCGTGCGGCAGTCACTCGCTATGAGCAGGGTGATCTGGTGATTGATCTCGCCAATCATCGCGTTAGCCGCAAGGGCGATGCAGTTCATCTAACGCCTACAGAATTTAATTTGCTGGCGCGGCTGGTGCGCAGCGCGGGGCAGGTGGTAACCCATCGCCAATTATTGGTGGATGTGTGGGGGCAGGAATATCTGGAGCACACCCATTATCTGCGGCTTTATATGGGGCAGCTGCGCGCCAAGCTGGAAGATAATCCGGCAGAGCCGCAGTTATTGCTGACTGAGCCGGGGGTGGGGTATCGCCTGCTGGATACCGAAAGCTGATTCGGTTTCGATAATACTTATGCGATCCTGATGCGCGATTGGGAACACTGGCGATGTCTTCATTGCATAGGTTTTTCCCATGACTGTCTCCTCTTCATTACCCATCGAACCCGATTCTTCATCTCCCTCAACGCCTGCACGTCAAGGTATGGCCGCGCTGACTTTGGCTGCCATCGGTGTTGTCTATGGTGATATTGGCACCAGCCCGCTGTACACGGTAAAAGAAATTTTTGCTCCGGCGACTGGAGTACCTTTGGATGCGACTCATATTGTCGGCGCCGTATCCACCATCTTTTGGGCGTTGATGCTGGTGGTCACGCTGAAATACGTGATCCTGATTTTGCGGGCAGACAATCGCGGCGAAGGCGGCTCACTTGCGCTGACGGCGCTTGCTGCCAAAACTGCCAGCACCAATCCACAATTGCGCCGTATCATCATGATGATTGGACTGTTCGGAGCCACGCTGTTTTATGGCGATAGCATTATCACGCCAGCGATTTCTGTTCTGGGTGCGATGGAAGGATTGGAGGTGGCGACTCCGGCGCTAAAACCGTTGGTTGTCCCGATTACCTTGGCGATTCTGATCAGTTTATTTCTGGTGCAGCGCTTTGGTACGGGCGCCATGGGTAAAGTGTTTGGTCCCATAGTGACTATTTGGTTTTTGATGCTGGCGGTATCGGGCATTGCCCATATCATCGCTCAGCCTGCAATTCTTGCGGCGCTTAACCCACTGGAGGCTTGGAATTTTCTCGCGGGGCGCGGCTGGTATGTATTTGCCGCGATCGGTGCAATCGTGTTGGCACTGACCGGAGCTGAAGCGCTCTACGCTGATATGGGCCACTTCGGGCGCAAGCCGATCCAGATCGCCTGGACCTATCTGGTATTGCCATCGCTCGCACTGAATTACATGGGGCAGGGCGCACTCTTGTTGGCTGATCCAACGGCTATCGCTAATCCTTTTTATAAACTCTTCCCTCAAACCCTGATTTGGCCTGCGCTGATTATTGCCACATTGGCGGCGATCATCGCCTCACAAGCGGTGATTTCTGGTGCTTACTCAATGACGCGCCAAGCAATCCAACTAGGATTCTTACCGCGCATGACCGTGCAGCACACCTCGGCGCGGGAATCCGGGCAAATCTACATGCCTGCCGTGAATTGGATGTTGCTTGCCGGGGTGATTGCAGTAGTTCTGTTCTTTGGTAGCTCATCCGGTTTGGCAGGTGCATACGGAATTGCGGTGACGGTCACTATGGCGACAACCACTTGCCTGACGTTTTTTGTGGTGCGCGGCCGCTGGAAATTACCGCTGCCAATCGCAATCGGTGCAACGCTGTTCTTTTTGGCGGTCGATATTTTTCTGGTTGCAGGTTGCGCGCTTAAGTTTTTAGACGGCGGTTGGTTTTCGCTATTAGTCGCAGCAGTGTTGTTTTTAATCATGAGCACCTGGCAGCGCGGCCGGACGATTGTGATGCAATGTATCCATCGCGACGGTTTGGAATTAGGCGCTTTTCTTCCCACCTTGCGGCCAGAAGAAATTCAGCGCGCCGCACGGGTAGCTGTGTATATGGTGGCCGATGCATCTACCGTTCCCCAGGCATTGCTGCATAACCTGAAGCACAATCAGGTACTGCATGAACGCAATTTAATTCTGACTGTGCAATTCAAAGATGTGCCTTGGGTGGGCGAGGATGAGCGCATCCAACTGGAAGAGTTGGGTAACAGTTTCTGGCGCGTGACCGTCAACTTTGGCTTTATGGATGCACCTGATGTGCCGCGCGCGTTGAAACTCTGTGAGCGCTACGGGTTAACCATCCCGCATTTCCAAACCAGCTACTTTTTAAGCCGCGAGTCGATTGTCTCCACACCCGGTGGTGGTATGGCGCCCTGGCGCGAGCGCTTGTTTGCCGCTATGACGCGCAATGCCGGCGGCGTAGTGGAGTTCTTCCGTTTGCCCGATAACGCGGTGATTGAATTGGGTACACGGGTACAGATTTGAATGATTTTTTTTAAATTAAAAACCGGGATGTAACAATTACACCTTATAAACTCTTTTAGAAAGGCCGCAAATATGCGGCCTTTTCTTTTTATAGGTTATGACTATCGAATGCTTATCTAATATAAATTTAACTAATTCAATCGTTTTGAACTAAGGTTGTCTTGTCCGCGAAAGAGGTTAAACAGCCGCTGCCAGTGCAGGGTTTTGTTTTCCCCCCTAATCGAATCAACCCTTGCGATAAAACCAGCATAAATCAGGAGAAAATTATGGATAACAACCAATCAGCAGGTAAATGCCCGGTGATGCACGGCGGTAATACTACGTCGAGCAAGTCCAATACGGCCTGGTGGCCGAATGCCTTGAACCTCGACATCCTGCATCAACACGACCGCAAGACCAACCCGCTTGGCGATGAGTTCAACTACGCCGAAGAATTTAAAAAGCTCGACCTACAAGCCGTTAAAAACGATCTCAAAGCTCTGATGACTGACAGCCAGGCTTGGTGGCCTGCGGATTGGGGTCACTACGGCGGTTTAATGATTCGTTTGGCCTGGCACTCCGCCGGTAGTTACCGCATAGCCGACGGCCGTGGCGGTGCAGGTACTGGCAACCAACGTTTTGCCCCACTCAACAGCTGGCCGGACAATGGCAATTTGGATAAAGCCCGCCGCCTCTTGTGGCCGATCAAAAAGAAATACGGCAACAAGCTGTCCTGGGCGGATTTGATGATCCTTGCGGGCAATATGGCCTATGAATCGATGGGTTTGAAAACCTTTGGTTTTGCGGGCGGCCGCGAAGATATTTGGCATCCTGAAAAAGATATTTACTGGGGCGCCGAGAAAGAATGGTTAGCAAAAAGCGGTGGTGAAGGTACACGTTACTCCGGTGAACGCGATCTTGAAAACCCGCTCGCAGCGGTGATGATGGGTTTGATTTATGTGAATCCGGAGGGTGTCGACGGCAATCCCGATCCACAAAAAACCGCCAACGATATTCGCATCACCTTCGCACGCATGGCAATGAACGATGAAGAAACTGTCGCCCTCACCGCTGGCGGCCACACCGTCGGTAAAGCGCACGGTAATGGCAGCGCTGCGAACCTGGGGCCAGAGCCGGAGGCCGCTGATGTGGAAGAGCAGGGCTTGGGTTGGAATAACCACAAAACCCGTGGTATTGGCCGCGATACAGTGACCAGCGGTATCGAAGGTGCATGGACTACCAATCCTACCCAATGGGATAACGGTTACTTTGAAATGCTGTTAAACCACGAATGGGAACTGACCAAGAGCCCGGCAGGTGCATGGCAGTGGAAACCGATCAATATTAAAGAAGAAGATAAACCCGTCGATGTAGAAGACTCGTCGATTCGCTGTATGCCGCTGATGACGGATGCCGATATGGCGATGAAAGTGGACCCGGAATATCGCAAAATTTCCGAGCGCTTTGCTAAAGATCAGGCCTACTTTTCAGAAGTCTTTGCGCGCGCATGGTTTAAATTAACCCACCGCGATTTGGGGCCAAAAGCACGTTACCTGGGTGCCGATGTGCCGGTGGAAGATTTGATTTGGCAAGATCCGGTTCCCTCAGTGGATTACATCCTGAGCAGTGCTGAAGTTTCTGAACTGAAAGCTAAAATTCTTGCCAGCGGTCTGAGTGTGTCTGAGTTGGTTGCCACTGCATGGGACAGTGCCCGCACTTTCCGCGGTTCGGATTTCCGCGGTGGAGCTAACGGTGCACGCATTCGTTTAGCACCGCAAAAAGACTGGGAGGGTAATGAGCCTGCGCGTTTGCAAAAAGTACTGGGTGTACTGGCGGGAATCCAATCCGAAGCAGGCAAAAAAGTCAGCATCGCTGATTTGATTGTACTTGGTGGATCTGCAGCGATTGAAAAAGCGGCGAAAGATGCGGGTTTCGATATTGCAGTACCCTTTGCTCCCGGTCGCGGTGACGCTACCGAAGCGCAAACCGATGCAGAATCTTTTGCACCACTGGAGCCAATTCACGATGGTTTCCGCAACTGGGTGCAAAAAGATTATGTCGTGCAACCAGAAGAGCTGCTATTGGATCGCGCCCAGCTGATGGGCTTAACGGCACCGGAAATGACGGTGTTAATTGGCGGTCTACGTGTATTGGGAACCAATCACGGCGATAGTAAACACGGCGTGTTTACAGAGAAAGTTGGCGTGTTGAGCAATGACTTTTTCGTCAATCTTACTGACATGAACTACCAGTGGAAGCCCACGGGTAAAAACAGCTACAACATTGTCGAGCGCAACACCGACAATGTGAAATGGACTGCAACGCGCGTGGATTTAGTGTTTGGTTCCAACTCCGTTTTGCGTTCCTATGCTGAAGTTTACGCACAAGATGATAACCGCGAAAAGTTTGTGAAAGACTTTGTGAAAACCTGGGTGAAAGTGATGAATGCAGATCGGTTTGATTTGAAATAATTATTTGTTTAAAAACAAAAAGGGGCGATGAAAAATTCATCGCCCCTTTTTTGCTCCACGTGAAAATTATTTCAATTGGAATTCAATTTTCTTAAAGCTTAAATCTGCTTCTTTGAAGGTTTCCGGAATGCTTGTGCTCCAAGAGCTAATGTCACCTCGCAGTACTGCACCGCTTTTAGTCTCACCAACAAATTGGATGCCTGCAATAGTCTTACTGCTCAGTTCTGAGAAAGGTCTGTCAGCGCAATTGTAGTTAGCTTCCAGGCAATGCTTCATTCCGCTCATCGGAATAGTGACTCTAATCCATTTATCCCCGAGCGCCGATTGGTCCAACTGGATAATTTTCTTTGCCATCCATGTAGAGGCTGTTTTACCGTCGTAAATAACAATGCCTATATTGACCTTGCCGTCTTCCAGGTTCTCGACCGCATCAGGTTTTTTGGGATCTAAGTAGCTTGTATAGATGGTTTTTAAACTCGCTACGCTGGGAATGCTGGTTTTGGTGTTGTTGATTTTTACATCAACTGTCAAGCTTTCGATGTCACCGAATTTGTATCCGTATGCAAGGATGTTACGTTCAAAACCGTTGGAGTGCTGGTGATCCCAATCATTGATTTTTTTCACAAGTAACATATCAAGCGTATCAACACTGTTACAGCTGCTGTTTACTTTGGCGTTGTTGTTGAAGTTGTAATTGCTGCCCGCCAATTTCAAATTTGTCCACTCGGTGGTGCTGCCATTAGTGGCATGGTTCCATCCGCTAAAGTTCAAACTGGACAGACTTTGGTTTTGTACACCGCTATCGTAGTCAGCAAAAATCGCAAAGGTTTTATTGGCAGCGCTGATGCCGACACCGCAGTTATCAATTGCTGCAACTGAGTAGTTGGCGTAGACAGTCGCGGTTTGGGTGCTTTCGGTTCCTGCCACTGAACTTGAAGCTGCGCTACTGGACGCATCCGCTGAACTGGCCGGTGCGATTGAACTTGCTGCCAATGAGCTGGCTGGAGTGGAGCTTGGGGCTACAGAGCTGGGTGCTACTGAACTGGCTGCGGTCGAGCTGGGCACGGGGGATGGTGCGGGTTTACTGCCTCCGCCACCTCCACCGCCGCAGGCGGTTAAGCTGATGAGCACAACAGGTAGGGCGCAGGTCTTGATCAGGGATTGCATGATTATTCAAATTCTCCGTTCTTGTTATCGTGGGAATATTATGATCGCGAATGTATTAAGCTTTAAAATATGCTTTTTGAAAGCGCTATCTTTATGGGTGATTTGGCTATTTTTATTGAAGTCGCCTAAATCAGTGCACGCGACTATATAGGCGGGACTGACGGCGGTAAATGATTGGTGATTGCGCTAACACAGATAGCACAAAAACTCTCATGCTCGCGTGCTGGGTAGGATATGTATCCGCTGATGGATGATTGATACCAGCCCTAAGGGTGTTAAATCATCAGGCTGGTGGTTATAACAGTAGGGGTTAGCGCTGCTGCTGGGTTTTAGGTTCGTTCTCCATCCGCATTTGCTCCAGCGGCAAGGCTGTCAGGTCTTCGGCATTTTCGGCGATAGGTTCAACCAGCGGATAATCGAGCTTCAGTACTGCTTTTTGCAGGATCAGCGTGTTTGGATAGGTGATCAGGTTGCCATCGGCGCGCTGCAAAATCACATGGAACATACTGATTTCCACGATGATACCGCTCATATCGTCGTCTTTATCGAGAATTTTGATGCGATCATTCACTTTATAGGGGAAGCCGAAAAAGATGATCATGCTGGCAGTGACGTTACTTAAAATCGACCACTGGGCAAATAATGCGATGCCGACAACAGCGAAGATGGACGATAAAAATACCGAGATCTCGCTGTAACCCAGCCCCAAAATCAAACACATGACAACGAGACAGCAAAACACCATGCCGATTTTCATCAGTCGGGTGATGTAGAGAACACGTAAATCGCCCAAGGCTCGGCGCACACTGACATCGTGAATAATCTTGTCCAGCAATTTGGTGGCGAGATAAAACGCCACTAAACAACCGAACACGATCAGTAATTTTGAAAACACTGAGTGGGTCATAATCTCTTCTATACGGGGAAAGCTATCCACATTTGCACCTGCGTTGATGATTCAAGGGGCGACTGCCATACTTCAGCGATCGCCGCATTTCACAATGATAATTGCGCGGCATTATACCGGCTGAAAGACTGAACGAGCGCTTTATGAAACCTTTGTTGTGCATCGCCCATCGCGGCGGCCCCCAATTTATCCAATTCACACTGCCTGAAAACAGCTTGGCTGCTATTACGCGCGCGCTGGAACTCGGTGTCTATGCGGTTGAAATCGATATATTCCAGATTGAAGGTGAGTTGCTCGTCACCCACGACCGTCGCTTGGGGCGCGTGGTGTCGGGGCAGGGGATAATTACTGAACAGCCTTTGGCTTATCTGCGCGAGCAACGGCTCGAGAACGGTGAACCTATTCCCACCTTGCAACAGGTGTTGGAGCTCGTGGGCGATAGAGCCTTGCTCAACATCGAAATCAAAGGCGCCAATTCGGTGCCGACATTAAAACGCGTGTTGGATGAGTATGTAACTTCGAAGCAAGGTAATTACGAGCAGTACACCATTTCGAGTTTTGATCATCAGCAATTATTTGAATGTCTTCAGCAGATGCCGCACATAAAACGTGGCGTATTAATTGAGGGCATCCCGCTGGATTACGCTGCTTGCTGCGCACCACTCAACGCCTATTCGTTTAATACCCATTTGAGTTTTCTCACCCCGGAATTAATTCAGGATGCCCAAAAACGCGGTTTAAAAAATTGGGTATACACCGTCAACCATGAAGATGATTGGAAAGCCATGATGGCGCTCGGTGTTGATGCAGTATTCACTGATAAACCGGATCAGTTGCTTGCATTTCAGGCGCAGAATAAACATCCGTAGTTGCAATGCAGTTTTCCCAAAGATGTCGATCCAATAATTCTTATTCGATATAGGGCTGTTATGAAAAAACGTTCCGAAGTAGTTATGCTGGGTTTGCTGCGCACTGCAGTGATCAGTGCATCAGTGTTAATGATTGCCTGTGGTGGTAGTGGGGGTGGTGGGGGGGGAAATACGAATCCTGCTGGTTCATCGGCTGTTGCTATTGCGTCCAGCACATCCGCTTCCAGCCTCGCCCCTACATCCAGCCTTGCATCAATCGCATCCAGTCGATCATCAATAGCATCAAGCGCAGCAACCGCAAAAATTCCAACGCCGGATTTAACAACTGATCCCGCGTTGCCAATCAAAGACAGTCCCAATTACACCAGTGCTAAAGAGGCTGCGCGCTTTTTGGCGCAGACCACTTTTGGACCTACTGCCAAAGATATTGATCGTATCGTTCGCATTGGTAAAACCGCGTGGTTGGATGAACAATTTAGTAAACCCCAGACCAAACACCTGCTATTACTTGATCAGCGCTTTGAACAAATTGGTTTTGTTGTACAGCCGGAACAAGATGATAGTGATGAGGGTTATTTGCGCGATTTACAGCGCAGCGATATCTGGTGGGAAGTTGCGCTCTGGGGTGAGGACCAATTGCGCCAGCGTATCGCCTATTCACTCAGCCAGATTTTAGTTATTTCCAATGTGTCTGATGTGTTGTACAACGATACGCGCGGAATCGCAAATTATCAGGATATTCTCGCCCAGCACGCATTCGGGAATTATCGCGATCTGCTAAAAGCCGTTACGCTCAATCCCATGATGGGTGAATACCTGAGCATGGTGCGCAATGAAAAAGCGGATTCCAACCGCAATATTCGCCCCGACGAAAATTACGCGCGTGAATTGATGCAATTATTCACGATTGGCTTGGTGCACTTGAATCTCGATGGCAGCGTCAAGTTAGATGCACAAGGCAACCCCATTCCCACCTACGATCAAACCACGGTGAAAGAGTTGGCGCGCGTGTTTACCGGTTGGAATATGGCGACAATAAAAAATTGGTGGGAGTGGACCGAGAGTGGTGCCAGTGAAATCCTGCCGATGAAATCTTTCGATAATTATCACGACTTCAATGCAAAGATGTTATTTGGCGATAAATCTATTGCTGCCAACAAAACACCTGAACAGGATGTAGATGCCGCGCTGGATATTATTTTTGCCCATCCCAATGTAGCTCCTTTTATTAGCAAGCAATTAATCCAGCGTTTGGTGACCAGCAATCCATCACCTGGCTATGTGAGCCGTGTCGCTACTGTTTTTAACGATAATGGAGCGGGCGTAAAAGGCGATATGAAAGCCGTGGTGCGCGCTATCGTGTTGGACGACGAAGCACAAAATGGCTATAAAAATGCGCCGCAAACCTTTGGTAAACTGCGCGAGCCAATATTAAAAACCGCACACTTGTGGCGCGCTTTTAAAGGCACAGGTACGCCCACCAAATTGGAAAATAGCACTGTGACGCCGCCGCGTCTTCGCTTTTATGGTTCAGGTCGTTTGCTTGGTCAGCGTCCCTACGGTTCCTTTTCAGTATTTAATTTTTATCGCCCGGATTATCAACATCCAGGCGAATTAAAAAATACCAATATGAACTCCCCGGAATTCCAGATTCTCACTGAAAGTATGATCATGTCAAAGGCATCCACTTTGAGTAATGCGATCTTTTGGCGCGACACCCCCCACGATTGGTTAGAGCCAACAATTGGTGGCAATTGGGATGTGTTTTCTCCCCGCCTGCATTTAGATCGCGAACGTGAGCTCAGTAAAAATCCTGCGGAGTTATTGGATCATTTGAATTTAATTGTAATGGCGGGGCAGATGAGTCAGCCCATGTATGATTTAATTTTGAATCATTTGAATAATAATAAAGTCGATCCTACCTGGAGTGAAGAAGGCCAAATGTGGCAGCGGGATACGCTAGTCTATGAAGCCTTATTTTTAGTAATGGCTTCACCTGAATACGCGGTGCAGAGGTAATTCCATGAAAAATATTACGCACAATCGTCGTCATTTTTTAAAACAAGCTGCAGGTATAGCACTCGGTACCAGTACCGCTTATACAACTACTGCAGGTTTGCAACTCGCCAATGCGTTAGTGCGCCCCGATGACTCCTACAAAGCGCTGGTATGCATTTTTTTATTCGGTGGTAATGACGCGTTTAATATGCTTGTCCCACTGGGCGATGCTGAATACGCTGCTTATAAAACCTCGCGCCAAACACTGGCGATAGAAAAAGATACTCTATTATCATTGTCCAATCAGAATGGTGCAGATGTGACATTGGGTTTTCATCCCAACATGTCCCATGCGCAACAATTATTTAACTCAGGCAAATTGGCGTTGTTAACCAATGTCGGCGCTTTGGTTGAGCCTGTAAGCAAAGCTAATTATCAAGGCAATAAATCCCTCCTGCCGCCGCAACTATTTTCACACAATGACCAGCAAACTTTTTTGCAAAGTTTGCAATCAAGTACTCGTCGTAATGGTTGGGCAGGGCGTGCGGCAGATGCGATGCAGTCGATGAATATCAACAAAAAACTCTCGATGAATATTTCGCTCAGTGGCTCAAATATTTGGCAGAGTGGTGATAGCGTAGTACCTTATTCCATCGATTCTGCAGGTATTAAAGAGCTGGATAATTTCAATAAAAAAACCAGCGATGCCCGCGAGCTAAGCCGCATCCAAATTTATCAGGCGTTGCTGGCGCAGCAGCAAGAGAATATTTTCCAGCGCGAATACGCACGCACCCAAACTCTTGCGTGGGATCTGGCCGGTGAGGTAAAAACCGCATTGGATGCGCAGGTACCCTTGCAAACTGTTTTCCCTACAGGCAATCCGCTCGCGGCCAATTTAAAAATGGTGGCGCAAATGCTCTCGGCGCGCAGCAGCTTACAAGTAACCCGCCAAACCTTTTTTATCGGCATGGGCGATTTTGACACCCATGGTGATCAACTGCGTCGCCACGATATTTTACTCGCACAATTAAGTGCAGCTTTGGATGCATTTTATAAAGCTACAGTCGAACTAGGTATCGCTGACCAAGTTACTACGTTTACCACCTCCGATTTTGGTCGCACACTCACCAGCAATGGCGACGGCACTGATCATGGTTGGGGCAGTCATCAAATGATAATGGGTGGCGCTGTGAATGGCGGTAATGTTTATGGTCAATTCCCTGAATTAATTATTGGCGGTAATGACGATATTGGCGAAGGCCGTATTATTCCCACCACCGGTATGGATCAATATGCGGCAACCCTCGCCAGTTGGTATGGTCTACCTGCGGGAAGTTTTGCCGATGTATTTCCCAATTTGGCGCGGTTTAATGATTTGGATTTGGGTTTTTTTAAAGGCTGATTGGTTGTGATATTTGAATCAAAAATCAAGCAATTAACAGGTGATGATCCTTCGAATACCAGTGGTGGACATGTGGTCTTTGTGGCGCGTTGTTGAAAAGGTCTGGTCTTTAATTTTTTTGTCAGAAAGGAACTATGAGCGCAATATATAATGAAATTGGATTTGATTACGATGCAACCCGGTGTGCAGATCCTGAAGTTCTCAACTTGCTGTCGATATGGCATCAGGAAGAATTAAGCAAATCATGGAAAGTTATGGAAATCAGGCTGACGATTATTGCTTTGTTGTTGCGCAGAAGTAATTAACGTAAAAACAAAATTAAGGAATAAATATGAACCAAAGTGTTTATGAAACGCCTAAAAGTAAATTAATTGCCAAAGGGTTAGTTGTAGTTGGCTTAAAACATAGGTCTTGGGCGACGTTTTTGGTAATCATTGCTATTGCATTTTACAGTAGTATTTATGTAACTGTGCCTCAGTTTGCTGATGTTTTTACCCAGTTTGGTTCTGGGCTTCCGGTGATGACGGTATTGTTTGTGTGGTTGAGTCCGGTTTGTATATGGTTTGCGATAGCGAGCTTAGCGCCTTTGCTAATTTGGGTGGGCGGTTTCATTGGTAATTCTTTTTCGCTGTTTATGTATAAATTGAGCAAATATAACTTGGCTGTGTCTTTTATGTTTTTTGTGTCCTCCATGGTGTCTCTGTACTTACCCATTTTTGCAGTTGGTTAAATTAGATCATTTATTGTGAGTTAGTGAATTTAATTGGAATGCTAATCCACCAACTCGATATCCAACCCATTCAATAATCGCATGGCTTCACGGCGGCTGAAATTGTCCACTTTGATTTCATTATTTAAAATATCAATCTTGGTCCAATAGTGAAGGGTATATTCACACTTACGCTGCGATAAAAACAGTCTTGTTTTATCCTGCTATCGATGGGCAATTGATGCTGTGGGCAATTGTGATGCTACCGTACCTATGGTTTTACGTTTCTTTGTGTAGCCTTGGTAGCATTTACGATTGCTGGCCATTAAGATGATCAGCCATAACAATAGTGACAGCTCGATCAAACTCAAATCCTGACGCGAGATATCCCATGAAATTACTTCACTACCTTCTGCTCGGCAACCTGTGTTTTTCCAGTCTTGCCTTGGCAGAGCCAATACAGACGATTAGCGCCGATAACCAGCAGTATTTGTATACTGGCCGGATCGACTTTGCCGACAAAAAAGCCCCATCGATTTCCTGGGCGGGTACCAGCATTAAAGCCAATTTTACCGGCACCTCGCTGGCGATTAAATTAGATGACCAACTTGGGAAAAACTATTTCAATGTTTTTCTTGATGGTGAAACCCAGCACCCCTATGTGTTGGAGGCCAAACAGGGTGAACAGACCTATGTGATCTCTACTGCGTTAAAGCCTGGTAATCACAGTGTGGAAATTTACAAACGTACTGAAGGTGAAGAGGGCGCTACGGCATTTAAAGGCTTGGTGCTGGATGCGGGGGCAAAACTGTTGGCACCGCCTGCGCGCCCAACTCGCCGTATTGAGATCTATGGTGACTCGATCACCTCAGGTGCAGGCAATGAAGGCGCTGACAATGGCGTTGATCATCTGCTGAATGAAAAAAATAATTATTGGGCTTACGGTGCAATCACCGCGCGCAATCTCAATGCGGAATTGCACACCATTTCGCAAAGTGGTATCGGCATCATGATCAGTTGGTTTCCGTTTATCATGCCGCAGTTTTATGACCAATTAAGCGCGGTGGGTGATAACAAAACCCAGTGGGATTTTACGCAGTGGACACCGGATGTGGTGGTGATCAATTTATTGCAAAACGACAGCTGGTTGATCGACCGCGAAAAACGTTTGCAACCTATCCCGAGCGGTGCACAGCGTGTGCAGGCCTATATCGATTTTGTCCGCAGTATTCGCGCTAAATATCCGAATGTACCCATTATTTGTGCACTGGGTAGTATGGATGCCACCGCTAATCCAAAATGGCCAGGTTATGTTACTGCTGCTGTTGAGCGGATGAGAAAAGAAAATAAAGACACAAAACTGGATACCATTTTCTTTGAATACACGGGTTTTGGTGGCCACCCTCGCATTGCACAACACAAAGCCAATGCAGAAAAATTAACGACGTTTATCAAGCAAAAAATGAATTGGTAGGATGATGTTTTATAAGGTTATGCTCAGGCTGGGCTTGGGCATAACCTTATTTCTTATGTTTTGCATAAACGCTCTTCTCTTCCTCCGGTCGCGTTTTAAACCGTCTATGCACCCATAAATACTGATCCGGTTGTTTGCGAATCATATCCTCAATTATCTGGTTTACGCGTGTGCTATCAACCAAATCATCACCACTCGGGAAGTTTTCCAGTGGTGCACTTATTTCAATTCGATAATGTCCATTAGCTTCACGATAATGCATAAATGTCATGACTTGTGCATCGCCTAATGCAGCAAAGCGCGCTGTACCTGGAACTGTTGCAGCGGGAATTCCAAAAAAGGGCGCAAAAATACTGTGCTTGATTCCGTAATCCTGATCCGGTGCGTACCACACAATATGCCCGGCGCGCAGATTGCGTACTAGCTTTCGCGTTTCCACACTGATGATCGATTCGCCATTAAAACTTTCTCTGGCTTTCACCAGCATATAGGCGAGCAAGGGATTGGGATCTTGACGATAGAGGATGTCAAATTTTACATGTGATGCGAGCATGCGGCCGCAGATATCCATAGTCGTCATATGACAACCAACAAGTAATACCCCTTTGCTTGCTGCTTGCGCAGCCTGTAGGTGTTCTAATCCGCTAATGCTGTGAGATGAAACCAAACGCGTTACTGGTCCCCACAATGACATCGCACTTTCAAAAAAACTGATGCCGCAGGATTGGATAATACGTCGCACCATCTGCTCGCGTTCGGCGTCATTTAGTTCAGGAAAGCAAAGGCGCAGGTTGGTATCGGCGATGCGCTTACGGCTGGGCACAAGATGAAAGAGTAACCAACCCAATCCACGCCCCAGTGCAATATTTACTGGAATAGGTAGATGAGCGATCAGCTGTAAAAATCCTAATAGAATCCAGGTGGGCCAATAGCGCGGGCCTAAAAACGACCAGCGAAAAACCGGTGGAAGATGTTTGGCGTGAGGTGTTTTGTGCATTCGGGTTGCTGTAAACCTTGTTGTCGTTGGCGCAAGCCTACAGCACAACTCGGGTTACAACAATCCGCGTCTCTGGGTCAGTTATTTTTTAAGATCAAGCAAACGGAAATAAGCGCTTTTCGGTTGCTTGTTGCGGTCGAACAGCAATGGATAGTTAGTGCGGCCGGGAATAGGGAAGCCATTTAACCAGCTGGCATCATCACTGACGCCCCAGAAGGTAACGCGATCCACTTTATCTTTGTGCTTGATTAAAATTTTGAACAGAGTTTCGTAAGCTTTCGCCAGCTGTTCATCGATTTCTTTCGGCAGACCTTTGATGTAAGGGTCGCGCTCGGGTTTGTATTCAAAGCGGGTAGAAATTTCTGCAACGGGTAAATTCCACACCGATGGCAATACATCGATATCCAGTTCAGTCAAATGAATGCGCAAGCCCAATTCTGAATAGGCGATGATACTGTCTTCAAAATTTTTCATATCTGACGCAATGCCAACATGTGCTTGCATGCCCAAACCATGAATAGGAGCTTTGCGTTTTTGCAAACGTTTCAGCATCTCAATAGTAGCGTTGCGTTTCCCTTCTTGCTCATTGTTGTAATCGTTGTACATCAAGTGCGCTTTGGGGTCGGTCTCGTGGGCAAGATTAAATGCATTCACGAGAAAATCATCGCCCATGATGTTATACCAGTGGCTGGTGCGCATTTTATTGTCATCGCCCATGGCCTCATTAACCACATCCCATGCGGCAATCTTGCCTTTGTAACGGTCAACCAGGGTGGTGATATGTTCCTTTTGTTTTTTCGCCAGCGCTTCTTTTGAGATATAGCTGCCGTCTTTATTTTTAAAAACGCTTTCGGGAATTTGACTGTGCCAACCTAACGTATGCCCAACCATATGCATTTTGTGTTTGCTGCCAAAGTTGATAATTGCATCGCTGTCTTCCCATTTCCAACTGCCATCTTCGTTGCGAATTTCGCCCCACTTCTGGCAGTTTTCAGGTGTGATTGAATTAAATTCTTTGGTGATCAACGCGACCAAGGCTGGATCTTGCTGTTTGATAATGGAAGCGCTTAAAGCTGCGCCAATTAGAAAGTCGTCTTTGTAGGCTTCTTTCAAACCGGTTGCTGCCGCTGCTTTTTCTGCCGCCTGCAATTTAGCGCTGGCAATCAGTGCCGCTGTGGCACCGCTCATGGCTAACAATCCTCTACGTGAAATATTCATATTTTGTCCTCTTATATCAGTTGATTATTCAATGCTGGTAATTTGATTGGTGGCAGCGTTATTGCTGGATGTCTGACTGGTGTTATCGGGTATTGTTTGCGGATCAAACCAGAGCTCTTTACGTTCAATGGGTGTTTCTTTTGATAGGAGGGGATTTTCCAATTTAAATAGTTTGCGATTCTTCATATTCGCTTTTTGCAGCACATCCTGAATAGATTTGTCACCATAAAAGACTTTATCGAATTCGCCATTAGCAATCGCACGTTCAAAACCGGTTTCCAAATCTTTCGCCAGTGTTTGGTTGCTGGGTGATACAAATAAATAAAATGGCATTTGGTAGTAGACCATTAAATTTTTTTCAACCGTCAAGTCCATGGTGGGGCGCGCCTCAAGCTCACCAAAGGGTTCGTGCACACCGCGCGGGAAGCCATCAAAGCGGCCACCTTCAACCATGTAAAATAAACTCGGGTATTTATTCGTTTTGATGACGTTAAACCCATTGGCTTCCAGTATGCGACCGTCCGCCCAAGTGCGGCCTTGGCCAATAGTAAGTTTCTTTAAATCATCCAGTGTTTTGACTTGATCAAATTTGGCTTGATTATTTTTATTGATAATAAAAATGCGATAACCCAACAGACCTTTAAAGAGTGGGATGCGAATTGGGCGCAACTGTGATTCAATTTCTGCATCAGACGATGCCCAGCACAAATCCAATAGGCCGCCAGTGCGCACCTCTTCATTGACGCGTGCCTGAGTGAAGTCTTCTTTAATCACATCTATTTTGTAATTGGGGTTATCGCTGTGGGCGATTGCGAGCCTTAGCATTTTGATCGCATAGGCGGCGTTGGGGTCGCTAAAATCGTTTACGCGGATAGTTTGTTCTGCGGCAAAGGAGTGGATACCAACGAGAGAAATAAGGCATAAAGAAAGAATTTTTATCATTTTTTGACCGAAATAAAGAGTGTTAAGGATGATTTTAGTGTTATTGGAAACGGTGCGATCCTTTACATTTATTAAGTTGTGTTCTTGTATACCAGTGTTATATTTGTTGTGACTATAAGATAGCAGTTATTTAAGAATAATCCATGTGGAGTTACAGGTGTCCAGACGATTCTTTACCAATCTATTCATTTTATGGGTGTTTTTTCTTGCTGGAGCTGCACAAGTCAGCAACGCTGAAGATGGTTATGACATGTGGTTGCGTTATCAGCCAGTGGCAGACAAGACATTGCGCAAAATCTATCAGCAGCAGTTCACCCAGATTCTGGTTGAAGGTGATACACCCGGTTTGAGTGTAGCAGCCGCTGAGCTAGAGCGCGGGTTAAGTGGTTTGTTGGATAAACCTGTCGCTATCACTAATAAAAATTTGTCCAAAAAGACCTTGGTAGTGGGTACGCCTGCCACTTCTCCACTTATTGCGTCGCTGCAGTTAGGTGAGCGCTTGGTTGCAGTAGGTGATGAAGGCTATTTAATTGAGCGGACCCGCATCAATAAACGCCCGGTCACCGTTATCGCCGCAAATTCGGATGTGGGTGTGCTTTACGGTAGTTTTCATTTGCTGCGTTTGATTCAAACCCAGCAATCGCTCGCTAATATTTCCATTGCCAGCGCTCCCAAATTACAGCATCGCGTCATCAATCATTGGGATAATTTAAACCGTGTAGTTGAACGCGGTTATGCCGGTTTGTCGCTATGGGACTGGGGCACGCTGCCTGAGCATAAATCCCAACGTTATGTTGATTATGCGCGCATCAATGCATCGCTCGGGATCAACGGCACAGTGCTGAATAATGTGAATGCCGATCCGCGTGTATTGAGCGACCAGTTTTTGCAAAAAATTGCGGCGCTTGCTGACGTATTTCGCCCTTACGGCATCAAGGTTTATTTATCGATCAATTACAATTCGCCGCGCGCCTTTGGCGATTTGGATTTAGCGGACCCGCTCGATCCACGCGTGCAACAATGGTGGAAAGACCGCACCAAAAAAGTTTATGAATATATTCCGGATTTTGGCGGCTATTTGGTAAAAGCCAATTCCGAAGGTCAGCCAGGCCCGCAGGATTACGGCCGCAATCACGCCGACGGTGCAAATATGCTCGCCGCTGCATTGAAACCTTATGGCGGTGTAGTGTTTTGGCGTGCGTTTGTTTACAGCCCGGATATCGGCGACCGCTTTCGCGGGTCTTACGATGAATTTAAACCGCTCGATGGAAAATTTGCGGATAACGTCATCCTGCAAGTCAAAAATGGCCCCATCGATTTCCAACCGCGCGAACCTTATTCCGCATTATTTTCCGCGATGGAAAAAACCAACATGATGATGGAATTCCAGGTCACACAAGAATATTTTGGTTTTGCCACACACCTTGCTTATCAAGGCCCATTGTTTGAAGAATCGTTGCGCACCGAAACCTATGTAAAAGGTGAAGGCTCAACCATCGGCAATATTTTGGAAGGGAAAGTATTTAACACCAAGCGCACCGGCATGGCTGCGGTAATTAATCCCGGTACTGACCGCAATTGGACGGGTCATCCGTTCGTGCAATCCAGCTGGTACGCGTTTGGGCGCATGGCGTGGGATCATAATATTTCCGCTGAATCCGCCGCAGAAGAATGGTTGCGCATGACCTTTTCTAACGAGCAAAAATTTATCGATCCTGTTAAAGATATGATGATGATCTCGCGTGAAGCAGGAGTGAATTATCGCTCGCCGTTAGGGCTTACTCATTTGTATTCGCAAGGCGACCACTACGGCCCAGCGCCTTGGACTTCAAATCTAGAGCGTCCTGATTGGACTGCAATTTATTATCACCGCGCCGCAAAAGACGGTATTGGTTTTAATCGCACTAAAACCGGCTCCAATGCGATTGCGCAATATCCTGCACCGTTGGCGAAAATGTATGGTGATATAAATGCAGTGCCGGAAGATATGATGCTGTGGTTCCATCATGTGAGTTGGGATCACAAAATGAAATCTGGCCGCATTTTATGGGACGAGCTGGTGCACAAATATTATGAAGGCGTGGAGCAAGTGCGCAGCATGCAGCGCGATTGGGATAAGTTAGAAGCTTATGTGGATGCAGAGCGTTTCGAGCAAATTAAAGCGCTGTTGATTGTGCAGGAGCGCGACGCGGTTATCTGGCGGGATTCCTGCGTACTCTATTTCCAAACCTTTTCGGGCAAACCAATTCCTGCGGGATACGAAAAACCGAAACACGATCTGGACTATTACAAAATCCTGGCGCGCACGCGCTATGTACCAGAACCATGGCATCCTGCTAGTTCGAGCCGTGTGTTGAAGTGATTTATTTGCGTGTGTCTGCACCACCATGTGTTGAACAGTTGGTGCAGACACAATCCAACTCCAGCTCCCAATTTTTTAATTGAAAGCCGGACGAGTCGATGCAGGCCTTCAGCTCAACCAATATGTGCTGGTCTATCCCCAGCTCCTTCACATCGCCGCACTCGCGGCAAATCAAAAACTGTAGCACTTGCTGGTCGGTGGCCTGAGTGGTCGGGTTGATCGCTATATATTTCCCCGCTGACTTCAGTTTCCGCACCAAATGTTTTTGCTCTAAAAACTCCAGCATCCGGTAAATCGATATGGGCGTAAGCTGCCGCGAAAAATTCAAGTTAACCTGGTCAATAAGTTCATAGGCCGATAGCGCCTGCCCAGCCCTAAGCAGTGTGGTATAGACCTCCAGTCGTTTTGGCGTCATAGGAATATCCGCGCCAGCGTACGCTTGGCTCGCATTGCTTTGCCAGTCGGCTGTGGGGTGGTCGTCTTGCATTTGGCCTAGCTCCTGCTGGTTTTTATCGATTTAAGAATTGTCCTTGTGGTCTTTTGTGTTACATTATAACATCTCAATATACCTGTTCCAGAGGATATTTATGGCTAAGCCCAAGACTTCTGCGCCCATCGTGCCGCATACCGCCGCCGAGTTGCTGCAAATGCCTGCCGCTGACTATATGAATGATGTGCAGCTGGCGTTCTTTCGGCAGGTATTACTGGAGCTAAAACAGGCAACCAGCGAACACATAGAGACGATCAAGCAAGAGATCGCGGCGCCATCGACCGAGGCGGATGAGCTGGATCGCGCATTGTTGGAGGAGGAAAACCGTCAGCGGATGCGCATTGCAGAGCGTGAATATTTTTTGTTACGCAAAATCGATAAAGCACTGGATCGCATTGAACGTAAGGATTACGGCTACTGCGAAGCCTCGGGCGTTGAGATCGGATTGGAGCGCTTACTCGCTCGCCCGACCACTGAGTACAGCACCGAAGAAAAAACGCGCCAGGAAGAGTTGGAACGCAATTTTTCCAAGCAGCGTAGTTAATTAACAATCCATCAAATTAACAACAAACGTAATCAACACTGAAAAACATCAGGCAACCGTCATGAATCCACTTTTCTCTACTCTTCTGCCCGTTACCGTCTTATCCGGTTTTTTGGGTGCCGGTAAAACCACACTGTTAAACCACATTCTGAATAATCGCGAAAACCGCCGTGTTGCGGTTATCGTGAACGATATGAGCGAAGTGAATATCGACTCATCGTTGATCCAAAATCAGGTGGAATTAAATCGTGCGGAAGAAAAACTGGTGGAGATGAGCAATGGCTGCATCTGCTGCACATTGCGTGAAGATTTGCTGGTCGAAGTCAATCGTATGGCCAAAGAAGGGCGTTTTGATTATTTAGTGATTGAATCCACCGGTATTTCCGAGCCTTTGCCGATTGCAGAAACCTTTACCTTTGAAGATGAAGACGGCCAGAGCCTCTCGCAAGTCGCACGCTTGGACACCATGGTTACCGTTGTCGATGCCGTGAATTTTCTGAATGATTATTACGATGCGCTCTCTCTGCAAGAAACCGGCGAAAGCCTCGGTGAAGATGACGAACGCAACGTGGCGGATTTACTTGTCGATCAAATTGAATTTTGCGATGTATTGTTAATCAGCAAAACCGATTTAATTTCAAAAGAAAAACTTGCAGAGCTCTATGCGATTTTAACCAAACTGAATCCCGATGCTGAAATTATTCCCGTTGAGCGAGGCAATGTACCGCTCGACAAAGTGCTCAACACTAGAAAATTTAATTTTGAAAAAGCCCAGCAAGCGCCCGGATGGTTAAAAGAAATGCGTGGTCAGCACACCCCGGAAACGGAAGAATATGGCATCAGCAGTTTTTCTTACCATGCCCGCCGCCCGTTTCATCCGGAAAAAATTTATGAGTTTTTCTCAAGCCCAGCCGTAAAAGGAAAGTTGCTTCGCTCAAAAGGATTTTTTTGGCTGGCATCGCGCCCGCAATGGGCGGGTCAGTGGAGCCAGGCGGGCGGTATCGCCCAACACGGCGCCGCCGGCATGTTCTGGAAGGCCATTCCCAAAGAGCGTTGGCCAGAAGATGAAGAACATGTGAATTATATTATGGATAAATGGGTAGAACCCTTCGGTGATATGCGTCAGGAGTTGGTATTTATCGGTCAAAATCTGGATAAAGAATTTGTTACCGCGCAACTTGATAAATGTTTGCTCAGCGAAGAGGACGTATTAAAAGGCCAGGAGTATTGGAAAACATTACCTGATCCATTTCCCACCTGGACGCAAGGTCACGCACACTAATTTTGGGATCCTGCTACTGGCGCGCGAGTTCCCTGCGCACAATTTCTGCACCTGCACTCAACGCTTTCAGTTTGCCGAGCGCGACCTGGCGAGATAAAGGCGCCATGCCGCAGTTGGTGCAGGGGCAGAGTTTGTCGGCGTCTACAAATTGCAGGGCTTTGCGTAGAGTGTTGGCGACTTCTTCGGGGGTTTCGATGGTGTTGGTGGCTACGTCAATCGCACCGACCATCACTTTTTTTCCGCGAATCAGTTCAAGTAGCTCCATTGGCACACGCGAGTTGTGGCATTCCAGCGAGATAATATCGATGTTGGATTTTAGCAATTTGGGAAAAATTTCTTCGTATTGCCGCCACTCAGAGCCCAGCGTTTTTTTCCATTCAGTATTGGCTTTTATGCCGTATCCATAACAAATATGGACGGCAGTTTCACACTTAAGTCCTTCAAGCGCTCTTTCCAAAGTAGCAATGCCCCAGTCATTCACCTCATCAAAAAACACATTAAAAGCGGGTTCATCAAACTGGATTATATCAACGCCCGCTGCCTCCAATTCTTTCGCTTCCTGATTGAGAATTTTGGCAAATTCCCAAGCCAGTTTTTCGCGGCTTTTGTAGTGGCCATCGTAAAGCGTATCAATCATCGTCATGGGGCCGGGCAGGGCCCATTTAATGGGTTGTGTGGTTTGCTTGCGCAGAAATTTAGCGTCTTCAACAAAAACCGGCTTCTGGCGCGAGACGTCGCCCACCACCGTTGGTACGCTCGCATCATAGCGATCACGAATTCTAACGGTTTCACGCTGCGTAAAATCAACGCCGCTCAGGTGCTCAATAAACGTCGTCACAAAGTGTTGGCGCGATTGTTCGCCATCACCAACAATATCAATGCCTGCTTGTTGTTGTTCTTGCAATGACAAACGCAAGGCATCCTGTTTGCCTTCTATTAATTCATCACCTTGCAATTTCCAGGGTGACCAAAGTGTCTCGGGTTGTGCAAGCCAGGAAGGCTTAGGTAAGCTGCCAGCGGTGGATGTGGGCAATAATGTTTTCATAGTGAATAATCTTGTCTTTTTAAAAGGTATAGATAAAAGCGATCAATAACACGTACCGATAAAGCGCGAATTAAAACGCGTACTTGGCAGACCATTGCTCAAGAATGCTCTGGTAGGGTTTGATGAATTGTTTTTCAGCAAATTTCCCCTGCTCAATCGCCAACCTGCTGCGTTCCTCGCGGTCATAAACCACTTTGGTTAATGAATAATCCTGATTTTTTAAATTGGGTTTGTAAAAGGCTCCCGCTACCGCATTGGCGTTATAAATTTCAGGCCGATAAATCTTCTGGAAAGTTTCCATAGTGCTAATGGTGCTGATCAACTCAAGGTTGGTGTAATCCACCAGCAAATCCCCAAAGAAATAAAAGGCGAAGGGCGCAACGCTATTGGGCGGCATAAAGTAGCGAACTGCCAAACCCATCTTTTTAAAATATTGTTCAGTCAACGAGGATTCATTGGGCTGGTATTCAACGCCCAACACTGGGTGCTGATTTTCAGTGCGCCGATAGGTTTTGTTATCGGAAACACTCAGGCATATCACCGGTGGCTTGTTAAAATGCGTTTTGTAGGTAGTCGAGTTCACAAAGTGCTTGAATAGCTTGCCGTGCAAATCGCCAAAATTATCGGGAATACTGAATGTCGGTTGGTTTTTGTTGTGCTCTAACAGCAGCACACTAAAATCATAATCGCGCACATAAGAGGAAAAATTATTCCCCACAATGCCTTCAATTCGCCGGTTGTTGTAGCGATCCAGAATAGTGGTTTTCAAGATTTCAATCGCAGGGAAGGGGTCACTATTACCCTCGCGAGCAAGATCCATCTCCACCGAAATGATTTCCAGCTCAAGCGAATAACGATCCCCCTTGGGATTATCCCAATGCGCCAAGGCATTAAAACGATTGTCAATCATCTTCAGGGCATTGCGTAAATTCTCTTGCCGGCTATTTCCCCTCGCCAAATTGGCAAAATTGGTAGTCGCACGCGTATTGTCTGCCGGATGATAGTTCTCATCGAAACAAATGCTGTTGATGCTAAAAGTAAAATCGTTGTTCATGGTGATGTCGCAACCTGATGAAGAGGCAAGTGTAAAGTCGGCTCTGGTTAAGTACAGGTTGTCTTTATACTGGAATGCCAAAGTGAATAAAAACGATATAAATTCATGAAAATGTGAATATTATTCATGTTGTGGTGGTAGTGCTATCGAAAGCGGTGAGAGGGTGCTCATCGCCATGTTGTTTCTTGTTTGCTATTCTCCCGAAAAGCCTGCGGGTGGAGTGTGTTGGCTGTGTAATCGGTTTTTGTTGATTGGTGTGGTAACTGGTTTTTTTGTCGTGTTCATACCCAACATCTGAAATAGACCTGTTGGCTAGCGCGAATCGCAATAGATTGGTGAAAAGCGGAAATACTTTATATGAGCTTTACAACACGAAATCACTACGTACCACAATGGTATCAAAAAAAGATTCATGGAGAACCCAAAAGGAAAGCTGTTCTACCTAGATATGAAGCCTGAGAAGGTAATGCATGATAATGGACTCTTTCACTATAGGGATAGCTTGCGAATGTTGGGCACAAGGGAATGCTTTAAAGATGATCATCTTTATACTTTGTTTTTTGGAGATTACGCCAGTGATTTTATAGAAAAAAGTTTTTTGGACCTATCGATAGTTACGGAGCAGCATTAATTGATTGTTTCGCTGATTTCGAGTTTTCGAATAAGGCTGCTGATGGATTTTCTCATTTTTTAAGCTACATGGATGCTCAAAAAATTCGCACTCCTAAGGGGTTAGACTTTCTTAAAAAGGTTGGACTAAAGGATAACCACCAACAGGCACTTCAATTAATGAGGGGCTTTTGGCAATCCAATTGCACGATTTGGGCGGAGGGAGTCTGGGAAATTTTATCGTGCGATAATTCACCAACAAAGTTCATTATCTCTGACTCTCCTGTAACAACTTATAATAAAGGCTTATTTCCAGGGGCTAAGGAATGTACCTATCCCTTTGACGCTTCGATATTCTATCTCGGAACTCATACGATTTTTCCATTGAGTATAAATCGATGTCTTGTGATCGCAAATCTTGGGTACGTTAGAAACCCAAGTGTCAATCCACTAAAAAAAAGAATAAATCCTCGTTACTTTGCGGATTCGATATTCGACTTAAGAAAAATTCAAAAAGGTCGGCAGATAGGTGAAGAATATGTTTTGGCAATAAACTATGTGCTGAAAACTCGAGCAAAGCGTTACATCGCCTCTTCGCGGAAAGATTGGCTTTTTCCAGAGAAAAAAATGAAAAAAACTCTTTGGAGCAAAATCGGAGGAAAGACCTTTTTAATGCCTGATCCGAGAAAAGTGGGTTTCTCAACTCAATTTGTAGCACGCTATGCGAGCGGAAAAGTTTGGGGACAAGATGAATATGGTCGCTGGCCAGACGAAAAAGACCCGGAAGTTAAAATGTTACGTAAAAAAGAGTGGGATACATATCAAAAAGCTGTTAAATCTTGGGATGATATGTTTGGAGTTTTAGATCCAAAAGACTCGACTATTCGCTTTTAATAAAAATTCTCTGGTGTTCACTGTAGGTCGCATTCGAAAGATCACCTAAATAAGGTGGCTTGATAATTATAAGAGGCATCATCATGTCAAATTTTAACGAAGAACTTTTCCTAAAATCAGATTTACTTGCCGAGAAAATTCAAGTACTAATTGATATGCCATTGCTCAATGATTCGGCAAGAATCATAACCTCTGATGTTGCATGCTCTCTATCGTTCGAGCACTGGCACTCCGTAAGGGCATTACTTGAATGCGGCCTTCTACCTTCTTCAATCGTGATTCATCGCGCTCAGTACGAGGCGTTAGTGCGGTCTGTATGGATGACTTACTCAGCAACTGATGACCATATTAATAAGCTGTCCACCGACTTAAATTTAGAATCAGAGCAGGCTGCGAAGAATTTGCCGAAAGTTGCGGACATGATTTCATCTATAGGAAAGAGTGGGCCGCGTGAGGCATTTGATGCCCTTAGCAGATTCAAAGATAATTCATGGAAAGCATTAAATTCCTATGTTCACGCAGGTATTCATCCCATTCGGCGGCATAGTGAAGGCTATCCAGTTCAATTGATTTTTGATGTCTTGCGAAATGCTAATGGGCTTGCAGTGATGTCAGCAATGCAAGCAGTTGTTCTTTCAGGTGAGCAACCAATGCAAAAGGATGTACTTGAGCTTGCCTTTGAGTTTAATGACTGTATGCCGCCGCCTTTGTAAAGTTGATTAAGAGAATTCTACTTCCGTTCCTAGGTTTGATTGAAAGCTAATCTATTGGTAATAAATAAAAATCATGACTGACAAGCGCGCACTAAAAATATTGTTTGACAAGTACTGGTCTCCGGCAAAAGGTTGGCAGAGAAATACCGTACCTGAGGAAGACTTTGAATATGCTAAAACAATGGGTGTTATGTTTGATGATATTTCACTTAATCATGATGAAATAATTCAAAGAGCTATAGCGCAGTGTAATTCAATAACCAAGACTCAAGTAGTAGATGCGTTTCTATCAAGTCTCTCGACTAGACGTTTAGAGCTTAGATCTGCTTTGGGTAGCTTTGCCTGTGGGTACAAGCTTCCTCTTCATAATTTTAAAACGCAAAAAGGCTCGGTTACGTGCTCTATTTGTTCCGAAGTTTCAGCTGCAAACTTAATTGATCTTAATGTTTTGAATTTTGAGCGATATAAATTTGGTGGGGTTCGGCACTTACAGCCGAGTTACATTTATCTGGATCTTTCATTGTTCTCGAAAGTCATACTGCCTAAATCTACTGATTTCGATGTCAAGATAATTAAAAATATTTTGGATTCGTTAGCTGGGCTCACGGAAGGTAAGCTTTCCGATGCTGAAAAAGCTATAAAAAATTCTATCAAAGGGAATAAGAATGAGAGGGCGCACATTATTGCAACAATGGGCTATTGCGGTATTTTAAACGTTCCAGATTACAAACCTTTTTACAATTCATATACGCCTTGCAGCGAAAGGGAATATTCTGCTTACACTAAATCGGATTGGCCATTTCCGGCTGATTTGTGGCTTCCAAAATATGGCCTTGATCAAGACGCGATTCAGTTTTGGTTTGGGGAGTATATTAACTAGCCGGTATTTTTTAACAAATACATCCCCCGTATTCCGCTAGGCTCCATACAGGCTACGCCTCACACTTTTTCTAATTCAAAAACTCGGGTTCTTTATGGCATTCAAATTTTAGATTGCGCATGGAGTGGGTCAATCCTGTGCGTAAGTATTTATGATCCAACTGTAACAAAGCGTATCCAATAGGGAACTGCGCAATAATCTCTTGGTCGATGTTGCTTCATCCATCAATCATCGAAAGAGGTTCTCTCATCATGAAGATATTCATTCTTTTTTGCTTGGTTACCCTTACAGCTTGTTCCCAACGGCAGATTTACGACTCGGTTCAAACGAGTAATCGCAATGAATGTGAACGTTTGAGTGGGTTGCAGCGCAAGGAGTGTTTGGAGCGTTTAGCACCTGACTACCAAACCTATGAGCGGCAACGTAAGGAACTGTTGGAAGCGCAATAATTTATTTATTTCACATAAATTGCCGTTTTTGTACCGCTGGGAATTTAGTCGCCCAGTCTTGGGTTGTTGACTTTTTCTTACAGTAAAATTTTGGCGATTGATAGCATATTTTACGGACTGACAAACCTTACCTGGTTTCGACCACTATTTTTGGCGTTGTAGAGCGCTTTATCGGTACGCTTAAAAACCGCTTCGAAAGTTTCTGTGGCTTTCACTGTTGTGGCACCGATACTGACAGTGACTTTAACTAATTGGCCGTCAATAACAAAACTGTGTTGTTCGATGGTCTCTCTCAGTTTGTTGGCCAGAGTGATTAGGCGCTCCTCGGAAATTTGCGAACAAATGAGAATAAACTCCTCGCCGCCCCAGCGGCCAAAAATATCGGTTTGGCGGACTTGCTCGTTGATGATTCTGGCAATTTCACTGAGTACGACATCACCCGCGTCATGGCCCAGGCTGTCGTTTATTTTCTTAAAATAATCGATATCGAATAGCATAACGCCCATTTGGTTGCGGCTAAAGTTGCTTTCAAATAAACGTTGCAGAAATTGCTGCACTCCGGCGCGGTTCATAACTCCGGTCAGAACATCGGTGGTTGATAGCGCCTCAAACTGTTGTTTTTCAGTCTCCAGTTTCTTGTATTCACTAACTAAATTATTAATCCGCTGGGCGTCGGCTTTAGTTTGTTTATTGATAAGATAAAACCGCCACAACACTTCTATCACAATCAGTATCATCCAAAATAAAATGATGCAGAAATAGAGAGTTTCCTTTTTTATCCATTGGCCCACAGCTTCAATTCGTTCAATGCGGATTTCATTGTCGCTGTGAACATTAAAATCTAATCCGATAGCAATTGCGTTGTCCATGGACGGGGCTGAATACTGCCGCGCGATATCGAACTCGGTAATCCACCATTCGGCAACACTAAATTCACTCAGCTGTACGTAAACCGGTTGATTCAAGTCAGAGGTGCGTATTGCGGTAGACATGACTTTGCTGGTGGTGTCGAATTTTTCTATATCGCTGAAGCTGGGATCGAAATCCCGTAGTGATAAACGAATCCGGGGCGCGTTACCTTTGTAGTGAATGAAAATGTTTAGCCCATCATAGGTTGAGAGGTCGATTCCTGTTGTCCTGTCCGGCCCAAGATTGAGCGACCATCCGCAGGAATAGGCATCGCCGGGAGCGTAGTTGCAGCGGAAATGGTTGATGCTTCGGTCAATCCAATCTGCTTGTTCTGTATCATGAGCGTGTGGACTATAAATCCATGAGAGACGCTCAGGGTCTGGGTATAGGGGCAGGATTTTCGCCGGCAAATATTGATGAGTGGCGATGAGGATGATAGTGATGAGCACCGCTAATAATCTGAAAGTTGCGTAGGATTTCGGCCTAATCATTATCAATAATCCATTCGTTAACATTATGTAATTGGCAGGGAATTGATCCTGATTGCTGAGTATAGCGGCGGACGACACATAAGATGTCTTTATCCGCATTGACAAATCAATGACTTGGCAGATTTCGCGACACGACTTGTCTCAAATTGGCGACGCATCAGGTGTCTTAATCTGAGGAAAACGACACATGATGTGTCTTATTCTCAAAATAATCAATTTGCAGCCTGGATTTACTGCGAGCCGTCATGCTTCGAAACTGGATTTAATAGGTTCGCTGTTGAACTCTAAATGGAATAGGTAAAACGACTAAAAGGGAAATGATTGAAGCCGTTTCCTCTATTTATTCGCCACTGAGGATTAGGCGCGATCTAAGGTTGTTATCTGAAAACTCAATAATAAGTACTGCTAATGTGGCGGGCCATACCTTAGGCATATTCTGTGTTTAGGTGAGGGGGTTCTAAGCCTATATATGTACTGGATGATTGCTAAATATGAATGGACCCCTTTCAAAGGTATTTCACAAAAGACCTTTTACCTCCATCTTTACGCAAATTTGTTCGTGGGCATGTTTTTCTTGCATCACTAATAACGAGGGAAAAGACAACATATACAAATGTCGATACTGATGAGGCATTGCTTGATTCAGTAGGCCTGCGTAAATATGTGAGCAAAACGAAAAAATATAAAAAATCATGGTACTGGCCTTTAGCTATAACCTTTTTTATTAGCCTTTTCTTTTCGCCTATCTTTTTATTGTCAGGGATACTCTTGTCGATAGGTGTGTGGTTGGCGGAAAGTAATACTTGGAAGATAAAAACTCTCTACACCTTGATCCTGAAATTGAGAAGCGGTTTAGTCGATTTTGCGACCAATTTCCCTCTATCGATAAATCCAACGCTATATGGCTTAATATTGGCGATTACAGCGGTGACTCTGATTGAAATGCTGCTAAATTGGGATTTGGTTTGCCTTTTGAAATGTCTGGTAACTTAAATTTCCCTGCTTACAAACTAATTCATTTTCGGTATTTTTTCTCCTGATGCAGTAATTCCGCAAGTTGGAAATGATTGTTCCGTTCACTCGAACGTTGTTTTTTCTAATCAAGTTGATCACATAACGATTCAGGAATCTGGGTCATCTCACTCTGATGCTATTACTATTGGAATTAATACAGTGAATCATTTTTTTTTAAAAACTGTGTAACGACAGCGGAAAATTCCGCCGTCTGCACAGTATTGTTATGATTGCCAAGCACAGTAGCATAAGTTGCATTAGGGAAAATTGTTGCCAAATCTTTAGCTGAGCCGTTATCGTTATCCTCTATGCCAGAAACTACCAGCACTGGATTTTTGATTTCACCCAGGGCTTTTTTGCTGGTAGATGGTTGTGACTTTTGCAGATAAGCTTGCGCTTGTTGATCAAATCCTGAGTTCTCCACATACGTCACAAAACTCTCTAACTCTTTTGCTGGCTTACCAGAAAGCGCTTCGTAAAACATAATTCGGCGCGGCCAATCAGGATTAGTAAAGTCCACACCCATGCCACCAATAACTGCATGAGTAACGCGTTTGTCTAACACAAGTAGCCGCGTTGTTAATATTGAACCTCGGGAGTAACCAATTGCGGTGTACTCTTTTACTCCCAACTCATTTACTATGCCCATAATATCTTTTGCTTCTATATCATTTTCATAAAGTTCAGGTTGATGTGGCTTGTCCGATTTACCATTGCCACGTAAATCCATAAGAATTACTTTATACCCAGCATTAATTAAATCAGTATAAAGTGCAGTCCTCTTCCAAGAATCACCATCAGTAATAAAACCATGCACCAATACTATGGCATCACCTGTACCCGTCACTTCATAATAAATTTTTGTGCCATCCGGTGATTTATAATAGTTCCCTTCAATGTTAGTTGGTTGCGCCCGCGACCAAGAGATAAGTGTAGATAAAGTTACAAACAGCACTATTTTTATCATATTTCCTGCTTCGCTAAATATAAGGAAATGTCGTAGCATATATTTATTTTCAATATATAAATTTCTATCTTACGCTTCGAACCAATCGGATAACTTTTTTATTCAATCGATCATCTGTATTTGTTTCGCCTGTTGCGAAATCTATGTACCATGAGTAGAACGTTAACGTGTGATAAGGCGATGAACTCCATGTATGCGATGCAGGGGTGTTAGGAAATGACTCCATATCTATGCTCGGTTTTAAGCATTGTATGTCTATCAGAGTCGTGAGTTCACGAATATTAGGTAATCGCCAGTCTTTATGGTTTGCTAAACCTTCATTTTCATTTATTTCTGCAGTACGTAGCAGCGCCTCGCCCCAGGTAAATAATGTTGGTGTCCCTGATTCGCATCGCTCTCCATTGAGCCCATCGATACAGGTTGTCCACATAAGACCTGTTCGGTTGTCAATTACAACGTTTTTTTCGTCGTAGCTAAATCGCGAGTTTGATAAGTGTTGTGGTATGCCATCCCGTTGACATATTTGATCCGCTAGTACAGAGGAGGTTATTAGAAGAGTAGTAAATCCCAAACAGATCAAGTGCTGAAGGATATTCATTTATTTATTCCTGATAGCTAATTCTATAATTATTGTTTACTAACCCAATCTCGTACAAGCCGAACTGGGAATGAGCTTTCTCGGGAGACTAGAGAGGTATTACTGGATCTGAAATTCACGGCCCACGCGGAAAAGGGGGCATTTACGGCTGGCGTCGAACTCCAATAAAACTCCAGCTTCGTGTTGGGAAAGTAGGTGGTGTCGATGCTGGGTCCTTTGGTTCCATAATCAACTAAACTCTCTATTTCAAATCTGGTGGGGAGCCGCCAATCTTTAAATCCGCATAGTCCAACATTGTTTACACGTTGTATAAATTCTTCTGTATTGCAAAATGTTTTAGGTTCGTTAGGGATATAGCCTGAGCAAATATTCAAAACATTGTTCCAGCTTCCCACAGCCCCCCCATTAACGGAGGAGTTATTGGAGTACCATGTGAATAGATCATCACCATCATGTAATCCGCTATTTCCATAAATACCATCAATTTCGGTTTTTACTTCCCATAATAATCCAGTAACTGTATCCAGAACGCAGTTGCCGGATGAAGAATTATCTGGCAAAGGTATTCCTTGGTTATTAATTTTTTGATAGCTAAAGCCCGCTCTACCATCACTATCTTTATTGGTGATGTCCCGACCAAATGAGCAATCTTGTTGAATGGGTAAGTGAATTTTGGATTTTGGCTCTGCACTGTCTACTTCAAACCTATCATTGCAGGTATCGATGTTATCTTTTGTATAATTACCAGCCCATGTAATTCCTGAGTCATTTATTTCCTGATATATAACTGCAATGGTGTTTATGTCTGAGCTTATATTTTTTGGAGTATCATTGCTTTTTGTGCCGTCTTTGGAGCAACCACTAGCAATTATAAAAAGCACTATTGGTGTGATGTTGGTGAAGTATTTAAGGCGATGCATACACATCTCATCTAGAAATTATAGGGAGTTAAAATAAGAAGCTGACTTTGCAGCCAGCTTCTTATTTAATCGCAGAAGTTTTAAAAAATTGTCTTATTGCTGAATCCTTGATAACGACCGCTTTCATTCGCGCCGAGTTTAACCGCTAGCGAGTGCCATACATCATGGGAGTTAGCTCCACTGGCATTAATGCTTCGCCGATTCCCCACGCCACCACCCGCGATTACAATCGGAACTCTTGCTGCATCGTGCGCATCTCCGTTGCCTGCGTCAGAAACTTGGGCAACAATGGTTGAGCTTAATAAGCCTTCGTCCCTGAATTTTTTAATCATATAAGCTTGTAGTTTTGTTGCTTCGGATCGTTGTGCTAACCATTGTGGATATTGATCACAGCAACTATTTGATTTTCTGCCGTTGTTATGGTCATGGGCGGCGGTATGCATTGTTCCGTTGTAAGCGTCATTACCTACTTTTACGCCAGAAAAAGAAAGTTCTGCGTTATCATCACCAAAATATAGCATTGCAGAGTTGGTAAGATTACATTTCATTGCCAACGCAAAAACATCGGTAAAGGCTCTGAATTGTTCACGAATAGTCCCCATGTTTAATGGAAATGCACCCAGAGCAGCGGGTGATCCACAGGAGCCGCCACCGCCGCCAGTTCCCGGGTCCGATGCCAGCTGATTTGCTTTTTCTTCGATAGCAGTTAAATGGGCATCAAGACGGATTTTTTCGTCTTGCCCTAATTTCGATTGCAATGCTTTAACCGCTTCCAAATGTCCGTCGACAATATGTTTTTTAACATTAGTAGTAGCAGGCGTAGCTGTACCGGCACCAAAAATTGCCTCAAACATTGTCATTGGATTTTGATAGGTGTGCGCATCGTTACCGCTATCGCGCGAGACTCCGTTTGTTTGATTGTTAAAATTTTGGTGAATGTTACCGATAAGATATGCATGGCGCTTTCCGGCACCAAGAATGCGTCCCATATTGACGTCAAAGCTTTCACCACCGCCCCAACCTTTATTCATGAGTAGTTTAATAATCCCATGCCCAAGGTTTTGTCCTACGTGCGGATTGCGAGCTTGCACACCATCAACCATGAGGATGTTATCTGCTACTTCGTTTAGGGGGGCTGAGAATGGAGGTAAGTTGCCCGGCTGTCCATGCCACATTTCCGGTAGTGCTCCATTACCAATGTAAAGTGTCACGATTTTATCAACACTACTTTGTGCCTCTGCCATACGGGAATACATCATTGCAGATACTAATGGAGATGCACGTAACAAACCTTTCGAAATTCCTGCAGCACTTATTAGCTTTATCAGGTCTCTACGTTTTTTATCAAATTGATCTATGTTCGGCTTTTTCATTTTTTATACCTTCAATTAGATTCGAATTACAGGATCGAATAGTTATATGTTTGAGTTTATATTTAGGTTTTTTAGGGAAGTACGCAATTTTAGGATTGCGTACTTTCTCTTACTCATTACATATTGGTTGGTCGCGCCCAAGCTTTGCGATATCTTACGGTATCCAACACACCCAATTGCTCCAGCATTTTTCGAGGGCTTTGTTCCATCATGGTATGTTTCAGATCCTGGACATCGCAGGCATAAGCTTTTATTTCCGCCTCATCCACCAAAACATAGTCACCGTGTTGTTGCCAACCATCCTCTACGCCGATCCCAGTGGTATAGCGGAATAGATTTTGTGGAAGACACCTTTGTGCTGTAGGTAAAGTTGCCATAGTGTCCCCGAGTTCTTTTGCCCCTACGAATGAATAAGCAGTGCTTGCAAAGTTATTACTCCATGCTTGTGGTGCATACAGAGTTCCGCTCGCATTTACAGCATTACCTTTGGTGTCAATTGTCCGTGGGTTGCCTACAGAGTCAAAATCTTCTAATCCAAAACCAAGTGGATTAATAATATATTCATGACAGGTTTTGCAGGACTCCAGACTTGTGACCAGCTCGAACCGTCTCTTGTTGGTTGTCATTGGATTCGCAAGTTCTTGTTTATGTATTTCCAGCAATTGTTCGCGGCCTATGCCAACGTTTGCTGGTGGGTCTTGAACATCCTGGCAGAGCATGCGACCACGGACTCTAACGGCGCGGCGAATTGGTGATGGTTCAATTGCATCGGCCCAGCGTGACATGAATCCGCCATTTGCAAGAATTCCGCCTCGATTAGTTGTTGCTACTCGAACAAATTGGTTACCACTAACACCATTAATACCATAATGTTGAGCAAGTGGTCCGTTAACATATGTGTAGTCCGCGTTATAAAGCGTTTCGAACTTTCCATTTGGATCCAGCATTAAATCACTGAAGAAAACAGCTAACTCCTGTTGCATATGCGGAATAAGTGCATTGAAATCTAATGTTGGATAAGTTCCTGGATCTTTGGCGACATTATTCAGTGAATCTGTTGCCAACCAGCTATTCACAAATGTTCCCAATTTTTCCTTAAACGCGGTACTTTGCATTAAGCGGGTAATTTCTGTAGTTATCTCGTTTTCCTGTACTAAGGCACCACTGGCTGCTTTACTCAGTAATTGCGCGTCGGGTGTGGTATTCGTGTAGGTATATGCTAACCAAGTTGCCATTTCATAGGCGGTAAGTTGATAAGCATCACTTGCAAGAGCGGTATTAGCTGGATTTCTCTCCCCAACTTCATGGCGATATAAAAATTGCGGGGCTGCCAGCATGGCTTCCAATGCCAATTGCATACCGGCCTTAACATCACCATTGGTTTTGCTACCATTAGCCATGCTGGTATAAGTGAGCTTCTCTTGGTTGTCGAGTGAGCGTCTAAATATCCTTGGGGCAAACTCGTTGATTAATTTGTTCGCGCAATCCTGATTGAAATTATTGTTACAATTTACAACACCTGAAAAATTCCTATCGGCTGACCATTTGGCGATTTTTTCTGAGGTGAGTAAATATTGCTCATAAGCTCCGGAATTCATAACTCTTTGAGTGTTACTTATGAAATGACCCAGCATAGAATCTCCAGGAAGGGAGTCCACAATAAAACCACTTCCCAATAAACTATTAATAGAATTTTGGTACTCTTCGCGAGTAAGGAATCGCAATTGACGGGCACCATAATTAACAGGAGCGGTACAGCTTATTTCTTCGTTATAAACGGGTGTGGGCTCTTGCCAGAATGTAGCATCAAGATAAGCAACAATGGTCTCAGCGCATTCTCTATCACAAGTGCCAGCAGCACCTTTTGGCATTGTAGCGACAATTGTATTGATCATGCTTTCACGCAATGCACCTTCTCTTTTTACATTGAGCGCAGGAAAGGCTCCGCCCAATCCTTTTGCATCTGCACCGTGACATCCCGTACACATGGCTTGGTAGTGGGTTTTCCCAGTAATGACTGGATCTATAGTTATATTATCCACAATGACAGTGACTATTGGGGTAGGGCTCGAAGGAACGCTGCCATTTAGCGCGATTACTTTATAGTCATATGTTCCTGTATTGCTGAGTAAATCTTCCAGCATAATTTGGTTGCTTGAAAGGTTTTGAATTTTACTCCAGTAGCCAGTGTTATCTTTACGGCGAACTATAAAGCCTGTTTCATTATTACTAACATCTGCCCAAGTTAAGGTAACCATACCGCCGGAATTGTTAGTGGCATTTAAATTGACAGGAGTTGTAGGAATGCTTGGGATGTTTAACGCTGCCACTGCAGGATTACTGTTCGCTGCAAAGTTCAGGTTGAAGTAGATTGGTACGGTATGCCCAATACTTGATGGGATTGGACTTACAAGTGATCGTATATATTCTATTCCCCACTTTAAATCGAACAGGGGCGCACTAATTAACACCGGCTTGAGAGAGGTTACTGAAATTTTTCCGTTGTTTAGCTTGGTAATTAATACTTGGGCAGGTGTTGTGGTGTTGACCCCATGTAATATAAGTGACCCATTTAAAGTTTGAATACTGGTGCTTCCTGCTTGCATTGCGTTGATTTCAGCAAGGTTAAGTTGGACCGAATAATAGAGATGGGGCAGAAGGCTGGTTTCGAACAAGAATTCACGAATACGTGAGTCACGAGTTGCATTGAGTGTATCGACACTATTCAGATCCACTTGTAGCGTTGCAAGCCCATTTTTGTCTACGGAGCCTTTTAGTTGCGAAAATCCGCCAATTTCCGCCACATGTTCTTTTTTAACAGTAACCATATTCAACATTGAGGTGCTGTCGTCAAGAATCCACGCTGCTGTATTCGTTGTACCAGCAGATGATGAAGAATTTGGAGTGGATGATTTTGAGGAAGACACAGAAGATTTAATAGATGAAGCTGTCTGCACACTGCTAGATGCGACCGATCCCGTGCCAACTGGTGTCTTACAACTCACTCCATTTAATAAGAAATCGCTTGGTGCTGCTCCAGGATTATTAATAATTATATTGAAATCAAAAGAACCTCCCGTAGAAACACTACCATTTTCTATTACTGTAAAGATTTTTCCACTTTGGGTTACCGATGAAGCATTCCAAAAGCTAACTAAACTTTCACTGCCGGAATAACTCCAGCTAAGTGTAGGGTTATTAATACTTGAGCCATTATTGACCACGGTGACCTGAAGTTGCGCACCGCTACCCCAGTTACTTTGCGCTTGATAGGTTACATTGCATAAGTCAGCCGCAGCTGTAGCACCCGTGAATGTAATGCCTAGCGATAACGCTGAAATCTTGAATATTTGTTTCATGATTTTTCTCATAGGTTTCGTTAGATGTAAAACGGATATTTCGTACCTGAAAGCCCCGCACCAACTGCCAATTTTTATGTTTATTAAAACTGTTGGCTCATTTGATATAGATCTCCCATAATTAATTGCTTACCGGTTAAAAATTCAGTGATGAGTGATGGGCATTTTGATTTTGTGAGCTCATGGATACAGAGGCGCTTTATGTTCAGCTATAAATAGCCTCTGATGTTTTTATAGTTTTTCTGCAATCATTCGATCATCGGTTTTGAGATTTTTCAGGACCTCTGATCAAATACTATTTCCATTTTTATATTTATCATGTGCCACAGTAATTGGTAGATAGTTTGGATTGTCCCAACAGCTAGCCGATGTGATTGCAAAATTCTTAATGTCAAATCGAAAAATATTGATCGACTTATTCGACGTGTAAACATTCGGCTTTCACATAAGCTGTCCATTAAGACGGTAATGGTGTTGAATTCAGCCCTCCCTCATATATATCTAATTGGTATTTAGATTTCCATTGCCATGCATGTTTTTGTTATAAGGCATGATTTAAGGAGAGTAGTTGGTTTCATAAATTTGATTTAAGGGGAGTGGATTGGCAGCGCTGCTACGTCTTAATGCCAATATGGAATTTTCTCATGTGTAGTTATGGGACGGTGTGGCGGAAGGTAAGCGATGTGATGACGCCGCGATAGCCGTCTATACTGGGTTTTGGGCAGTCTGCACTGAGGTATCGTTTAAAATATTTTCGATCATCTGGTCGAAAAATCAGACTGCTTCGTCCGACATTGTTTCGACAGGCAGGGGTTGTGAATACTCAAAATAACAACAAAGATGCTTTTGTAATGGAAGTTTATATTAAACATCGGCAGGAGCTTTGCGCTTACATCATTAGTAAATTTGGTGTAGATGCAAGCGACGCTGAAGATATCGTGCAGTCTGCATTTGCTAAATTTGCAGAATTAGATGGGGTTTTGTCTGTCGAAAACCCGCGCGCTTTCTTGTATAAATCGTGTAGTAATATTGCGATTGATATTAAGCGACACAATAAGGTCCGCCACGGATATTCCGCTGAGGTGTTTGAGTTAGAGGAAGAGGCAACGGATTCGATCGGGCCAGAGAGGGCAAATGAATCGCGCCAGCGCTTAGGCATTATTGCTCGAGTAATGTGGGCGATGCCAAGTCGGCGCAGGCAATTATTAATGATGAGCCGATTTGACGGTTTATCCTATGCTGAAATCGCGCGTCAAGTGGGTCTATCGGAAACGGTAGTAAGAAAGCACATAGCCAAAGCGTTAGAAGATTGCCGTAAGGCTCTAAAGGCATGCGGTGAGTAATGGGACTGAAGTAATGAGCAGCAAGGTCACAGAGTCAATCAATACGCAAGCCAGCGAATGGTTTGTTCTCATGCAATCAAATGCGGTCACAGAAAGTGAACGTAGCGCGTTTTTACATTGGTTTGATGAATGTAGAGAGCATCAAGAAGCCTATCGGGCTTACGAGGTGCTATGGCGTGATTTGGGTGAGCTGGCTACCACGCAAGAAGGAAGGCGTTTAAGGAACTCTATTGATTCATTCTCTGTGGAATATTTTTTCAAGCATGTTCAAGCGTGGATGTTTGAATTCTTCACGGTTTTCAAAAGAATCTTCTTATTGCGTGATGGCGCGACAAGGGATAGTGAACCTGCAATTGGATGGTCCCATACGGGCCGATTTGCAGTAGTAGGGTTTGTCCTTTTTGTGTCAGTTTTTCTGTTTAATGATTTCCTTGGTAATAAGGTAGATGTTCAATCATATCAAACGGGTATCGCCCAAATTCAGAAAATCCACTTACCTGATGGGACACTTGTTACTCTGTCTGGTAAGTCGCGTTTGGCCGCTTGGAATACAGCAAGTGAACGCCATGTTGAGTTATTGGAAGGGCAGGCGTTTTTCGAGGTGGCAAAGAATCGAGAGATGCCATTTTATGTTAAAACAGGGGATACGTTGATCCGAGTGGTTGGCACGCAGTTTGATGTCAATCGCACTAGTAGTCGGGTGAGTATTGCCGTAATTGAAGGTGTTGTTAAAGTATCAAGTATTCTGGACGATACTAAGGCGGTGGTTGACACACAGTCGGTCATGGTTACAGGTGGTCTGCAGGTCAGTCGCGATGATGGTGAAGACTTCTCGCCGGTGGAGAAGATTGCATCAACGAACGTTGCTAACTGGAGGAGTGGTCGCTTGGTATATAGCAATGCACGATTGTGTGATGTTATTGATGATGTAAACCGTTATACACGGAATCAAGTGCTTCTCGATGAAACTTTGCATAATATTAAGGTAACCATTGCTTTCGACATTGAGCAGGTTGATTCTTTGCCTGCGCTTCTAAGTAAAATGTTACCTGTAGCATATACACGTGATGCGTCTGGGCGGGTTTTTATTCGCTCCTCCCCCCCAAAGAAATAATTGTCCAACCACACCAATAAATTTTCATCGCCCTTAGGGGCGCATTTCTTCATCCTCCCCGTCTTAATGATGATTGATATTGAGCTTCAATAGGCCATTATCAAATCTAAAACAATAAAGCTTCAATGTGCCAAGTAATTTTTTAATTCTACACGCACTATTAGCCATAAAATTGTATTTTTTATGGCAGAACTATAACAATAAAAATTTGAAACATTTTTTTCATTGGTTATTAAAATTATGAAAACGCTAATCATCTATGCTCATTTATTGGCGGCGTGTGTCGCCATCGGTATTTTATTGATTCAAGATCTGGCAATTATTCGCTCACGAGGAGCCCCTTTGAGTAAAGGTGCCATTAATGAATTAATTAAATCTGCTCGAATTGTTTCCGTTGCGTTGGTTTTTTTATGGGTATCTGGAGCTCTATTAGTTGTACTTGGATATTTTGAAAATCCTCAGCAATATCTGCTAAATCAAAAGTTATGGGCGAAATTTACAGTGGTTTTGATTTTAACAATAAACGGTGTATTTCTGCATTATTATAGTTTTCCGAGAGTCACTGGAACCCACGGGCTACTTAATTTAAGTGTTGTCGAACAAGTATTGGTAACACTGTCTGGTGCCGTATCATCAGTGTCTTGGTTATTTGCATGTTACTTAGGTATTGCACGTCCATGGAATGATACGGTTGATTTTTCGTACATCATGTCTATTTATATGTCTATTTTAATAGTTGCAATTATTTTCTCTTGTGAATTGCTACGTTTTTTGCGGCGCGAAGAATTGCCGTTGCTAACCGATAGAATTCAGCTGGGGACAATTAGAAGTATTGAAAGAAAAACAAAATAGAAAATTAATCCTCGTAGAGAGGGTAACCTGTAACTAACGTAAAACCATTGTTTTTAGTTGTGCTTCTGTCTAAATGACTAATTTTCATTTGGTCAAAGTGATTCTTACTATTGAGGAAATAACATGATTAACAATAAATTATCAAAAAATAGCTTTCATAAATTCGCGAGATACGTCTATCCGTTAGGGGTTTTTCTGATAGCCTCGGCATCATCTACAAGTGCATTCTCCGCTTGTCTGTATTCAGTCAATAGCCAATGGAATGGCGGTTTTAATGCAACTATAAAAATCACTAACAATAGTGGCGTAGCTGTTAATGGGTGGAGTGTCAATTGGCAATATTCTGGGCAGGATCGCGTCGCTAATGCATATAACACTAATTTGAATGGTGGAAATCCCTACACCGCAACGAATCTAGGATGGAACGGCAGCATCCCGCCTGGCCAAGCGGTGGAGTTCGGTTTAAATGGTAGCAAAGGTTCTGCTGCGGCAGAAATTCCAATACTGGCCGGAGGTGTGTGCGGCGGGGCATCGAGCTCAAGCCAAGCTAAATCGTCAGCGGTTAGCCTAAGTAGTTCAAGTAAAGCAGTAAGTAGTACTCCTTCATCAGCAACCCCTTCGTCTGCGAGTAAGTCTTCAAGCAGCATTGCGACTTCAACAATTCCTTCGTCATCAAGCTCAGTAGCACTTTCCTCTGCACGCTCATCGGCCACAAGTAGTATTAATACTTCAGAAGTCAGCACTATCGGCAACTGGAATCTTGACCCAGCTGCATCGTATTTAAGTTTTGCAACGACAAAAAACGTCAACACAGTTGAATCGCATACATTCACTGGGGTTAGTGGAAGCATTAGCAGTAATGGACTCGCCACTCTAGTAATTGATCTTAATACTGTTAATACATCAAATGCTGTACGAGACGGTCGTATGCGCGGTTTGCTATTTGAGGTGGTTAGCTTTCCTAATGCCACCGTAACCGTGAATCTCAACGGTAATCAAATAAGTGATATTCCGGTTGGTGGTGCTGTAATACAGGCAATTGTCGCAAATTTAGATTTGCATGGCGTGAGTGGAGTCATTAACACGAGGGTATCAATACAAAGATTGTCAGCTACCCGTATTCAAGTTCAGAGCCTGTCACCTGTTATCATAAATGCGCCTGATTATGCATTGGCTAATGGTGTAGAGGAGTTGCGGAAGGCGGTCAATATTGAGTCTATCAGCACTGCAGTCCCCGTTAACTTCGTACTTTTCTATGATGTTCAATAGGCAATTTTTTAACACTAATGAAAAATACTGGTGTGCAGTTAGATTAATTTTTAGAATGAAATAATTTCTTGGTAAGAGATTGGAATTGAGGGCATTAATCGTCTTATTGTTGAAGTTTCATTATTTAATCTTCTGAGTTTTTGATTGGAAGATTACGGAAATGAGCTTTTGTTAGTGTTGGACTCTCTCCGTCGTAAAGCCCTGAATCGAGCGATTCGTTCAGGGTGTTCGCAAGTTCCAGTTTGCCCAAACCGGTCATCACACTTGCGAGCTCTCCTTGGCCTCGATTGCTTCAGTTGCAATCGAGGCTTTTTTATTTAGGGATAGAAAAATTTCTAGGGGCGGAAATTCGACTTGATACGTCTTATTTGATGCCAAATGATTATTCATTTGCATGCATTTTGTTAATAACTAAAAATCATAATTGGGCGAAAAAATTATGTGTATTGGTATAAGTCGAATATTTGTTGTGGCTGTTCTTGCGACGACTCTAGCCGCCTGCGGTGGTGGCAGCTCGGGGTCATCGACTAAAAGCTCTGCACAAAATCTTAGCTCTCAAAATCCACAATCAAGCACCGAGGCTGCATCAAGTTCTCAAGCGAATTCTATCCCTCCAGGCTTGCATACTTGGTGGCATGACAGTGCAGACCAAAATTCTTTAGGCGAAGTTGCTGCCGACAAGGTTCGCCGCTCAACAATTTATGGTATTCGCGTATCTACTGTAGGGCAAGCCGAGGTACTTAAGAATTCCTTCGTATATATGAGTATCCCTCGCAGTGGAAAGCTCAAAGTAGGTTACAGCCACGAAGATGGCGCTGAATTTGCTGAGACGGCGAAACTGTCTATGAGTTGGACATCATTTTTGTTTGACTCCGATGTTTGGATTGAGGTCGATTTACTAGACGGTACATCAATTTCAACTGTTGATGAAGTAGTGATTCGTCCAACAATTCTAAGTTTCGAAAAGCAATTTGTAGATTCAAATACAATTCGAATAAAAGTTCCATATTCAAAAAATGGGCATCGATTCTCAGTGGAGTTTGATTCACAACAGTTTGTTAGTTACAACGATAATAGTGGGAATACCGGTCGGCTAAGTCTGAATAATAACGGCTATGCAATTCATCGTGAACCCAAAAATTCACTTATGATATTTGCGCAACCTAATTATACGGAAAGCACACGCTCGGAATTGGTTCCTGCGGGAGACGACATTTTCTATCCTCCCGAAGGTAAAGTGAATCTATCAAATGTTAATAAAGGAATTGTTTATTTTAAACCGGGAATTTACCACATGGACGGCAATTATCACGCGTATTTGCCAGGCAATGTCTATTGGGTTTATTTAGCGCCGGGTGCGTACGTAAAAGGAGCTTTCCAATTTCGTGATGCAAAAACCAACTATAAAGTTACCGGTTATGGTGTTTTGTCTGGCGAGCAGTATGTGTATGAACCTGATAAAACAAATGGATACAAGCATCGTCTGGCGAGCAAAAGTGATTGTCATGGCGATTGTGTGAAGATGTTGCAATTCCAATCATCTAACGCACAACAAAATCTGCGTCTGCAGGGGATTACTATCAACGAGCCTCCTTATCACAGTTTTACGCTCTATGGTAATGAGGATGCATTCTCAATGGAGGTCAGTGAGTACCAGCAGGTGGGCAGTTGGTATTGGCAAACAGACGGCATCGAACTTTATTCGGGAAGTAGCCTGAGGAATGCTTTTTTTCATGCCAATGACGATGTATTAAAACTTTATCACAGTAATTTAACAGTTGATGGCGTAGTTGTTTGGAAAAACGAGAACGGACCAGTAATTCAGTTTGGCTGGTCGCCGCGCAATATGCAAAACATAAGCGCGAAAAATATTGATGTTATCCATAACCGTATGTATTGGAAGGATCAGAAGCACAATACTTGCCTTATTAATTTTGCAAACAGTTGGGAGGCGGGAGCGGCCAACTGGGAGAGCAAGGCAGATACTAATACATGGATAAAAAATATAACGCTTGAGAATATTCGGTCTGAAGGAATGAACCTTTGTGCAATGCGAATATATGCGCTTTCGAATATGGAAAATATTCGTATAAAAAACTTATTCGTAGAAAAATGGAGTGAGCTTCCGAATTCATCTCAATACAATCTAATGAAAGCAATGCGAAATGAAAGTGGTGCGCAAGTTAACATCAGTTCTGAAAACGGTATCGTTTTAGAAAACTATACCGTTGGTGGGCAACCAATAGTTAAACCTGGGCCTCTCTGGGATAAAGATCAATTGGGGCGGATTAGTTTTGATACGGCTCTAGATGCTACTTGGAGTGCTACTGCAAGCACAACCCCTAGTTGTATTCCTCAGGAATTGACTGTTTCGGTCAGTGAGAAAATCAAAGTACGTGAAAGCTTGGTTATAACGGCAAGTGCGTCCTCAGGTTTGCCATTAGTGCTTAGCGTTGGTGATGCTGCTGAGATAAGTGGAGCCACGTTGACCGCTAAAGAAGAGCCGGGTGTAGCAGTAATCCGCATCGATCAAACTGGTAATGATGTTTATTGCGCTGTGAGTCAATCTTATCCTATCCACATATATGATCCGGATGTCGCTCCTTCTTTGGGGCGTTGGATCGGTGCAAGCTGGAAAAGTTGGAGTCCAGGTGATTTGGAAATGATATGGAGTTCGATAGAGAAAAATTATCAAATTACAACATCGATTCAGGCAGGAAACCATGAGATAAAGTTTACTGACACCAATAATTGGGCGGGGGACGACTGGGGTGCGGCAACAGGACTCTCAGGTTTGGCTCTAAAAACGACCGGTGGGGGGGGTAACATTAAATTTTCTATAGATATTTCTGGAAATTATTTAATTAAATTTAACCCTTACACATTGAATTACTCAGTTGAAAAAATTTAGTGATTCTAAGTGTGAATAATTAATTTATATAAGTAAATTAAGGAAACAAAAATATAATAACGGATTTATTACTTGAGTGAGCACTGCGAAAAATAAGTATAAATTATAGGTGACAAGTAATTAATGTTATTGAACTAAGCCGGAATAGAATTCGATAAATAATATCGCTTGGCACCTTCTATCCAATAATCCTAATAATCAGGAGTTTTCAAATGTTAACCATCTACCAGTTCGTCAAATTATTCAAATGGCCAACGATAATCACTAATGCAAAATTGGTTGTGATTCTATATGGAATGCTGACTTGCATGTCCGCTTATTCGCAACAATCGGCTAGCAGTGGAAAACTGCAAACCTGGTGGCATAGTAATTATGAACTCAATGAATCCAGTCTTGTTGCCGATAATAAAGTGCGTCGCTCGACCCACTACGATGTTAAAGTCAGTACCACCACCGATGCTACCAAATACGATTCCTTTACTTATATGTCTATCCCCCGTAGTGGAAAAGCTAAGTGGGGATATTCTGACGAAGATGGTGCCGAATTTGCGGCTGAAGCGAAGCTTACAATGAGTTGGTCAAGCTTTCTCTACAGTGAGGAGGCATGGGTGTATGTTTCAGAAACGGATGGAAAAACTATTTCGTCAGTTAATGATGTAACTATTAGACCTTCATCATTAAATTTTGTAAAAGAATTGGTTGATTCAAAAACAGTAAGAATTAAAGTTCCATATTCACCAAACGGATATAGGTTTTCAGTGGAGTTCAATAACCAACTGTATACCGCCTATAACGACATGTCAGGTACCAGTGGAAGATTAAATACTAATTCCGGCAGCAAAGTGACCACCGAGCCTCGGAATGCCTTATTGATTTTTGCCGAGCCAATTTTAACGGGTGAGGAAGCAAACAGACTGATTCCAAAAAGTTCTGATGGGTCAATTTATTATCCAGCAGAAGGCGAGGTTAGTAATCTAAATAACATCAGTGAAAGTATCGTTTACTTTAGGCCTGGCACTTACTACATGCCATATAACTATCACGCAATGTTGCCCTCTAATGTCAAGTGGGTTTATTTGGCGCCTGGCGCATATATTAAGGGTGCGTTTCGTTTCCCTCATAAAAATCAGTCAGTCTATAAAGTTACAGGTTATGGCGCTCTATCTGGTGAAAAATATGTTTATGAAGCAGATACCCTGAATGGATACACGCATTCCACTACGGAGAAATGCCACACTAATTGTGTGAAGATGCTGCAATTTGAATCAGACAATCCGCAGCAATATCTCGATTTGCAAGGTGTAACAATAGTCGAGCCTCCTTACCATTCTTTTGTTGTTTACGGCAGCGAAGACACCTTCCAAATGCGTGTTGAAAATTACAAACAAGTCGGCAGCTGGTTTTGGCAGACTGATGGTATTGAGTTATATAAGAATAGTACTTTGAGCAACTCGTTCTTCCACGCGAACGATGACGTGTTAAAGATGTACCATAATAATACCTCGGCCACCAATACTGTGATTTGGAAAAACGAAAATGGTCCTGTCATCCAATGGGGTTGGATCCCTAGAAATCTTGAAAATGTAAAAGTAAAAGATACTTACGTTATTCATAGCCGCATGTGGTGGAAAGATAAGAAAACTAATACCTGCGTAATCAATGCGTCTTCTCATTGGGAGGATCCAAATTCGACAACTAGAGCTGATCCCAATACTTGGGTAAAAAACATAATGATTGAAAATACTTATGTTGAAGGTGAAGTTAATTGCGCCATTCGTATTTATTCTCTTTCAAGTATGGAGAATATCCACATTAAAAATTTGAAAATTGATGCTTGGACGGATATGGATTCACCCGGAGTTATCAGTGATTTCAAACGTTATTCAAATGGCGGTGGACAGAAGGTTTCTATTGGAAATGAATCAACCCAGGGTAAAGGGCTTAAGCTTGAAAATTACACTGTTGGTGGTGTTTATGTTACGCGCGCGGCTAATAATTGGGCTGCTAATCAGATAGGTCGTTTAGGATTCGATGCTGATGTTTTTGATAATTGGAATGCATGGAAATCTGATACCCAGAGTACAAGTTCGGCTTCAACAAGTTCGATGCCAGGTTCTAGTTCCAGTTCCAGCGCGGGCTGTATAAGTCAGGTTGTAAATTTCGCAGGCATCGCAGATCAACCGACAGGATCTACTGTTCGTGTCAATGCAACGGCTACTTCAGGACTCCCCATCGCTTTTAGCATTCTAAGTGGTGATGCTATTGTCAGTGGGGATATGGTTACCGTTGGAAATCAAATTGGCGAGGTTATGGTTAGAGCTCTTCAGGCTGGTGACAGTGCCTATTGCTCTGCAAGTGCGACACGCAGTTTCACCGTTATTGACGATGCCTTGCCGCCGATAACTTCACTTTGGGTGGCAGGTACCTTTTCCAATTGGTCACTAAAAGCGATGAATTTGAATGCGGGAGTATTTGAATTTACCCAGGCCTTTAGCGCTGGAAACCATGCGTTGAAATTTGCGAACACAGGTGATTGGAAAGGGAAGGATTGGGGCAACTCTACGGGTTTGGAAGGGAATGCTACGGAATCCACCGGTGGTTTGCCGAATGTTACTTTCACCATAACCCAGCCTGGCAATTATAAAATTACGTTAAGTCCTTCAACATTTGCTTACAAAATTGCTGTTATAGCAGTAGATCCACCCGTTAACCCAACCAGTCTTTGGGTTGCTGGTAGCTTCAATTCCTGGTCGCTCAAAGCTATGGCTGTTAATAACAACTCCGGAAATTTTGAATATCAAATAAGTCTGGGTGCGGGAAATCATCAACTTAAATTCGCCAACACTGCGGATTGGAAAGGAAAAGATTGGGGAAATTCCAATGGCTTGGAGGGTTTTGCTAAAGAATCCACTGGTGGTGCCCCAAATATCTCTTTCAGTTTAGCTCAGGCAGGCGACTATAAAATTTCGTTCAATCCAACAACCTTGAGTTACTCGATAGTAGCGCTCGCAGTACAACCTTTACCAATGTGGGTTGCAGGAACATTTAATGGTTGGTCATTGAAGTCGATGACATATTCCAGCGGCAAGTTTTCCTTTTCGCAAGCGTTATCTGCTGGTAATCACCAATTAAAGTTCGCTAATACAGGAAACTGGACTGGAAAAGACTGGGGCAATACTACAGGCCTGGCAGGAACAGTTACGGAATCGACTGGCGGCAAACCGAACCTGGCATTTACTGTTGCGCAGTCTAAAACATACACAATTACCATTGACCCTGTGACATTAGCTTATTCAATTCAATAGTTTTCATCCCTCCTGAGGTTGCCGACTGTTGTCGGCAACCTGTTTTTTATAATTGGAAAAAATATGATTAAAAAAATATTACTTCTACTTTTGTTTGCGGGTCTTTCTATTCAGCCTATTTGTGCGGAGGAGGTTAACACAACTTCAAATGTGAACAAAAAATGGTGGAAGGAAGGTGTGGTATATCAAATATATCCGCGTAGCTTCAAGGATTCAGATGGCAATGGTATAGGTGATATTAGAGGAATAATCGAAAAGCTTGATTATGTAAAAAGCCTTGGAGTTGACATTATATGGTTGAATCCAATTTTTGAGTCGCCAAACGATGACAATGGATATGACATTAGTAACTACGAAGGCATCATGAAGGAATTTGGGACTATGGCTGATTTCGATCAGCTGTTAATGGAGATGCATAAGAGAGGTTTAAAATTGGTGTTGGATTTGGTTGTAAACCATAGTAGTTCAGAGCATGAATGGTTTAAACAATCGCGCAGTTCTCGCGAGAATCCTTACCGTAATTACTATCATTGGTGGAATGCTGAAAAGGGTACTCCGCCAGCGCGATACAGTTTTTTCGACGTGGAAAGTAATGCATGGGAATTCGATAAAAAAACAAATGCATACTATCTACATTATTTTTCTGACAAACAACCTGATTTGAATTGGGAAAATCCGAAACTGCGAGCTGAAATTTATAAGATGATGCGTTTTTGGTTCGAGAAGGGGGTCGACGGCTTCCGTATGGATGTAATTCCATTTATTGCAAAAGATCAGGCATTTCCGGAGTTTCCAGCTGACGATATGTTGTCACACTACGCAACTGGACCGAAATTACATGATTACTTACAAGAGATGCATCGTGAGGTACTGCAACACTACAATATTATGACCGTTGCAGAAGGGATTGCGGTTAAACCTCAGGATGGACTTAAATTTGTTGATCCAGCGCGCAAGGAATTGGATATGTTGTACCACTTTGATGGGGTTCATTTGGGATATTTACCCAACAAATTTAAGGTCATGGATCCGAAAGGCTACGATCTTCGTGAGTTCAAGAAAATCTATTCCACATGGGACGCCGTTTTTGCACAGAAAGGATGGGGAACAATCTATTTGGGTAATCATGACCAGCCGCGCATGGTTACTCGATGGGGCAACGATTCGCCAGAATTCAGGGAGCTTTCGTCTAAAATGTTGACCACATTTTTGATGACGATGCGAGCTACCCCTTATTATTATTATGGCGATGAGTTGGCAATGAATAATATTAAATTTAATTCGATTGCTGACTATAGAGACATTGAATCCATAAATATGTATCAACAATTACAAAAGAATAATGGAAATCTAAAGGAGTTCATAGAAGCACAAAAAATTAGCGCAAGAGACAATTCGCGTACGCCATTCCAATGGGATTCATCTCCGAATGCGGGATTTACAACTGGTAAGCCTTGGCTTAGGGTTAATCAAAATTACAAAAGCGTAAATGTTGAAATTCAGGATAAAAATCAGAACTCACCACTTAATTATTTTCGTGATTTAGTTCATCTTAGGAAATCAAATCCAGTCCTTATCTACGGGGATTATACCGTCATCGATGAAAGTAACCCATCCGTATATGCTTACACTCGAAAACTTGATAAAAAAACCTTTTTGATTGCTCTGAACTTCACTAAAGATCCTGCCAAGTTGAACACAAATATTTCTTTTGTGAACTCCAAGGTTGTGTCTAGTAATTATAAAGAAAAGTCCTCCAGCGCTTTGCTTCGACCTTACGAAGCAACAATTTATGAATTGTAAGCCTGAATACTTGCAGTATTTTATAGAGTTACATGAAAAGAGGTGATTATGAGTTTTTCAAATAAGGGTTCCATCGGTATGAGAGTTATATTGACTATATTGGCATGTTGTATTGTCGGTGGGGCCAACGCGGATTCAATATTAGGGAAAGGAAAGCAGCTTCCGTACGACATCTATTTGTCGGGCACTTTTACCAGCTGGGTTCAGGACGAAAAAACCGAATTTAGGTTTGACAAAAATTTAGGATTATATGTTGCAAATAATTTGAAGGCGGGACCAACATCTGCTGACAATCCAAGACGATTTAAAATTACAGGTAAAGGATGGCAACATCAGTTCGGATTGACGGAAAACAAATCTGAAATTAGTGTAGATAAAACTAGCTTAATGTTTGTTAATTCGGTAGCGACTGCCCTATTGCAGTATTTTGCAGATATGAAAGATATCCATGTGTCGCTGCCGGGCGATAAAGTAGCTTCTTCTGATGAAGAGCTTTTAGATTTTTATTTGCAGATACAAGCAGCTGGACCCACACCGAAAGCAACACTGAAGGTAGTGAGAGATATTCCACCGTTAGCTAACTTTTATTTGAAGCGTTCATCGGGAGAGACGGTCTCTCTCTCTTATCAGGGCGATGGCGTTTATTCGGGCGGCGTTGTACTTCCGAAAGGAACTAGCAATTTCGTGTTAAATAATTCAGCTGGAAAATATTTTGATAGCCTGCCTTTATCGTCAGGAGAACAAGCATCACTAAATGTCTGCAAGGAGCGATGTGAGCTTAGCTTTGAGGTGAGCGAACAGTATGTCTACCAATTAGCGATTAAGATTCCCAATTATGCTCCTGGTATTTCTACCAGCCACAATGCACCCATAATATCACTCAATAAATTGGATTCATTAGCGGCTAAATCGGCTGCACCACACTTCGATGCAACGGGTTCTGTTACCAAAGTATCGTTTGATCCCTATCCTTTGGATAAGACTGGAAAAGTAGAAACGGTAGAAGTCTCAACCAAAGGTTCGGTCTTGGGTGAGAGAGAGTTTACCTTCACATCTACTCAACAGCAACGGGATGATAAACCGAAGTGGAGGACAATTACCGAGAAAAAAGACGCTCCGCAAGTTGTAACAGCTAGCCCTTTTTTTGATGGTTTATTTGCGTTGACCATTGACGACATGAGGTTGAATAGTGTCAGTCACATTCGTGACGCAAACTATAATCAAGGTCAGGCCATTCCCTGTAATTGTTTTGAGACAGGTGAGAAATGGAATTATGTTTGGACACGCGATCTTTCATATGCAGTAAATCTTTCGCTCGCTAATTTAGAGCCTCAACGCTCAATGGATTCAATGCTATTTAAAACCAGTAAATTCCGGGAAGGAGTCACTTCACCCACTTCATTACCAAAAGATACTATGCAGATTATCCAGGATACTGGATCTGGCGGTAGCTGGCCTGTGAGCACTGATCGTGTTAGTTGGAGTGTTGCTGCCGAATCAGTGTTAAATAACTTGAGCGGTTCAGATCGTCAAGGCTTCGCTAAAACGGCATACGCGTCGCTAGTTGGCACAATAGAGGCAGATCGCCAGGCGATTTATGATTATCGGGAAGGACTTTATGGTGGCGAACAATCATATCTTGATTGGCGCACCCAGACTTACGCACCTTGGATCACTAAAAATCTTGTGCGTATGTCAGAGAGTAAAGCTCTATCGACGAATGTACTTCACTATCAGGCAATTAGCCTAACGGCAAAGTTGGCAAAAGAATTTGGGGATGTTTCTGCAGCAAAGAAATATAGCGCTTGGGCAGATAGTCTACGCGATAAAATTAATTCCAAATTTTGGCTTAACGATAAAGGCCTATATTCCAGCTTAACCAGTGCGGCGGAAGATCAAGCGCCAGTTTATAAGTTCGATATGCTGGGAAATTCTCTTGCAATAAATTACGGCATAGCATCTGCCGATCAGGCCACGAAAATAATGGCTAATTATCCCCATGCTCCTTTTGGTGTGCCAGTTTACTTTCCGCAGCAACCTAATGTATATGTTTATCACAATCGTTCACTTTGGCCCTTTGTAACAGCTTATTCCTTGCGTGCAGCTAAAAAGACCAAAAACTATCAGGCAGCGAATAACGCTATTAATTCTTTGATGCGTGGGACCGCCTTACATCTATCCAATATGGAAAATCTTGAGTGGTTAACAGGAAAATCATGGTATGACGATGGCCCTGCAATCAACTCACGCCGCCAACTTTGGTCTACTGCCGGTTATTTGGGGATGGTTACTGAAACCTTATTCGGTTATGAGGTTAGTGATCAGGGAATTGAGATTTCGCCGTTCCTGACCTCAGAGCTGCGCAGTAAATTGGGTGCATCTGCGTCTGCCCAGCTCAATAACATCAATTATCACGGTAAAAAGATATCGATAAATTTACTACTTCCTCCTATTTCTAGCATTCCCGGATATTTTGAGCCAAGGAGCATCGTTTTAAATGGAAAAAATGTGAAAGGAACTATTAGTGAGTCTATGCTTACTGAAGCGACTAACGTAGTTGAAGTAACCTTTGGCAAGCTAATCTCCAATAAGCAAACGATAACTATGGTGCCATCAATAGATCCAATGAGTCACATTGCTGCCTCGGTGTTTTCGCCTGTAACTCCTGAAATAGAACGGCTGGATATAGAAGGCGGAAAATTAAGGCTCGTTTTTATGTTGGAACGGGAGGGACAGAGCAACGACCCTATTACTTATAACGTGTACCGGAATGGCGAAAAAGTTGCTACAGGTGTATCAGAAAATACATGGATTGATTCAAAAAAACTTAAATCGAATGTCCGCACGTGCTATGCGCTGGAGGCGGTTTTTGTAAGTTCCGCGAATCGGTCGCATCATTCCGAGCCGATGTGTTATGAAGAAAACGCTACTATGTTTATTTCAGTGGCAGACGAAAGAGTCGATTCTAATGTGAAGGTAACTCCAGCTTCGATCAATTTAAATAAAGCTGCGCTGATAGATTGGGGTAAGCCGACTGATCGGCTGATTGTTAATAATTTGATTATTAATGAGACCGGTAGTTATTCCATTCAAGCAATATACAATAACCGCCAACATACAATTGACTCTGGTGTAACAGCCGCTGTTAAAGGTATTCGTATCTTCAATACAGATGGTGATTTAGTAAATCAGGGCATTATTCAAATGCCAAATATTGCTGATAATGATGACGTTTTCCCGTTCCTACCTTCGAGTGAAATGGTGGTGAAACTGAAGAAAGGAGTCTATCAGATTAAGTTCGACGATTTTTTCAATATGAGCTATCTAGAGACAAACGCTACCTACGGTGGAAGTGGAGGAAAGTCGGGGCCTGTAAATACTGCAACCATTGCAGGGTTTAAGGTTACTCGATTAGAAAATTAACCCAATCCAGGATTTATATTCAGTCCTGAAAATTTTCCAAAGGTGATTATGAGCAGCTCGAATTTTTGGTGGGATTTGATCTATCAAAAAATAGCAAGGACGAGCGCGCTGTTCATATTATCCTTACTATCCATTTTTTTTAGCACGACTTCACAGGCCGTTGAGTTTAATATTCCTTCACAACCGCTTAGCGAGGCATTGATTACTTTCTCATCTCAATCTGGATATGCTGTTTTCAGTTCTTCAGAAATTTTGGCAGAGCAGCAGTCTCTTGTGCTTAATGGAAGTTACGAGCCAACGGTAGCTCTGAAAATTCTTCTAACTAATACAGATCTGGATTTTGAATTTATAGATTCCAAATCAATATTAATTACAAAAAAATCTTTCAATAAAGAAATTCCGCTTCCAGCTCAACTTCATTCTGATCTGCTACAAAAACCTTCTTCGGTAGTGGAAGAAATTGTTGTATCCGGAATGCGTTGGAGTTTAAAGAATTCGTTGTCTGAAAAGCGTATAGAGCGGTCAGTATCTGATGTAATTTCATCAGAAAATCTCGGCAAGTTTCCTGATGCTAATATCGTCGAGTCGTTGCAGCGTATGACTGGCGTAGCAATAACTCGCACCAGGGGCGGCGAAGGGCAATTTTTTACCGTTCGCGGCTTGGGGCAACAGTTTAATAAAGTTTCTTTGAACGGTCAGGAAGTCGCTACCGATAATATTGGCCGGGAGTTCAGTTTTGACATTCTTCCTGCCGAATTAATTTCGGAAGTAAAAGTAATCAAGTCTCCACAAGCTAGCCATGATGAAGGAGCCATCGGTGGCAGCGTATTGATTAAGACTCCCCGTCCTTTGGACGAGTCATTTATGCGCTCGGAGATTGCGTTTGGAAAAGGCTATGACACTTTGTCAGGGCATAGCGGCGATAAAATCTCTGGGGTTTTTAGTAATATGTATGCTGACGATAAATTAGGTGTGTTGATTTCAGCTTCCTATGCCCGTCGCAATTGGCGCTCTGATATGGCGCAGTCCCTAGGGTCGGGTTTTAGCAATGCAGGCGATGAAATCGATATAGATAATGATGGTGCCTATGATGTAGGTCTTCACCGTCCCTTTTTTACAGCTTATCCTGTTAAATGGGGCGAAAGAGAGCGGCTCGGTGTAGTTGGCACGATTGAGTATCAGTGGAATGAGTCGTTGCTATCGTCATTAGATGTTTTTTATGGCGAATATAGCACCCCGGAAGATGCAAGTTATCAGACAAATAATTTTTTTTATAAATTCAAACCCGGTTCTGTAACGGTTGATGAGCACAAAACAATCACACATTTTGTAATTGAAAACTATCAAACGGAAATTGGAGCTGATCCTAAAAATAGAATTGTTGATACTAACCAGGTGATATGGGCTACAGATTGGCAAGCCTCCGAACTATTATCTGTTCATACCGATATTGGTTATTCAGAAGCCAATCGCCCTGAGGGAGGAAAGACTAAATTTTGGGTTGCGAGAATTCCAGGAGCTACAGTTGAGTACACAGCGAAGGTTCCTGTTCCTGAAGTAAAAGTAACCATGCTTGATGGGCGTGATATCTCTGAAGTCAATAACAATGAAGTTTATCCTGGCTTTATGGAGACTAAAGGGGATGACATATCTGATAAAACCGTAACATTCCATATTGATTTTAATCTTGATCTGAATTGGCCGATGCTGGAATCGATTGAGGCTGGCATCTACGGGCAATGGCAGTCCAAAGATCGATATTCTTACTTAAATTCAGATCCCCAAGCCTACCAATACACCAAGTATTCGTTTGCACACTTGGGAGTTACGGGTAATCGCAATATTTTCTTTGAAAATTTTTTGAATGATATTGACGGGGAGTTTCAGCGTACTTGGCCTCATATTGATGTAGATGCTGTTTACGAGGCTTTACAGGCAGCGGATGGAGTTAATTATCCAGAGGGATATAGTAATGGGATTTTGCCTGCGTTGAACCCTCGAGGATCCAGCCTGATTGATGAGGATAAATATGCATTTTATGTCCAGACCAATTTTTCTGGTAACAAATGGGAGGGCAATGTTGGCGGGCGTCTGATTATTACTGATCTTGAGTCACAAGGATATCCTCAAGAACTTATTGGGATAGAGTTTATTGATGCTACCAGTAATTACCGCATTATAACTGGAGACCCAACCTCTTTGGTGGTTAATCGAGGTTATGTAAATTTTCTGCCTTCTGCAAATATTAATTTTGATATTTATAATGATGTTGTACTTCGTATGGCATTAGCCAAGACAATGGCCAGGCCGTCACTGGCGCAACTCGGTGTGGATGTGCAATACGAAGTAAACGAGGGGGAGCTTCGTTTAAGCAGGATAGGAAATCCTTATTTAAACCCAATTGTGTCCAATCAATTTGATGTTTCGACAGAATGGTATATTTCTGATACCAGCTTTGCATCTGCGGTTATTTTCTATAAAAAAATTTCCGGTTTTGTCAGTAATGGTGTTAGCCAGGAAACTATATTGGGAAAAGAATTTACTGTTACGCAACCAGTTAATAATAAAAAAGCCGATATAGTTGGGGCAGAACTCTCTTATCAATATTTATGGGATAACGGGTTTGGATTTCACATTAACAGTAGTTACACCGACAGTTATATCGATGCTGAGAATGTTTTGGTAGAGAGCGGCTTGGAAAACTTGTCAAAAATATCCTACAACCTCATTGGCATTTATGAGAAACATAAGTGGAGCGCTCGTTTAGCACTCAATTATCGTGATCAATATATTCAATCTTTAGTTGGTCAGGGATTTAGACCGGAAATTGTTGATGAATATAGCCAGTTAGATTTTAACGCAAGTTACGCCTTAACACCGAATCTGAGTATTTATGTTGAAGGAGTTAATATTTTGGATGAGCCTAGATTTGTTTATTCCGAGTACAAAAACAGGTTCATAGAATATGAACAAACTGGTGCTCGCTACTATCTGGGTTTTAGGTTGGCAATATAATTTATAAGTAGCTACTTCAGATGCAGCGAATTATTCTTTTCTTTTATCTTTTAACATTCACTTCCTTAATGTTAGCAAGTGAGTCTCTCTCTATTAATGCGATTGCGACGAAATCGGAACTATCTGGTAATTACTGCGTAACCTTACTTAATATGGCGTTGACGGCGAGTAAGCAGGATAATGAAATAATCGATGTCAAATTCACTGAGTTTAACTATTCACAAGCGCGACTGCTAAGAGAGTTAAATTTTGTTTCTAACAGTGTTGCTTGGTCTATGTCAGACGATAATCGCAATTCTTTATTAACTCCCATAAGAATTCCTCTTTTTAAGGGGTTGCTGGGAATGAGGGTTTTGCTTATCAGAAAAGAGGATCAGTTAATTTTTGATAAAATAAAGACCTTGGATGACCTTGGAGACTTCGTGGCTGGGCAAGGTGCGCACTGGCCTGATACGAAGATTCTACGGGATAATGGATTGCGTGTTGTTACTGCAATGGAATCAAAATCTTTACTGAAAATGTTAAAGGGTAAACGTTTTGACTATTTTCCACGAGGTGTTGTAGAAGCTTGGTATGAGGCCAGTCTCAAGAAAGATCCTTCGTTAGCTGTTGAGAAAAATATTCTATTGGCCTACTCCTCTGATTTATATTTTTATGTGTCTGCGGATAATCAAGAGCTTGCCAAGAGAATTGAAAAAGGACTTAAAATCCTTATCGATAACGGTGAGTTTGACCGGTATTTTTATAATCATCCAAGAGTCAAAGAGTCGTTAAGTCAATTGGAATCGAACCGACGCAGGATTTTTTATTTGGATGTTGATGTGGCTGAATCAATCCCTCATCTAAATAGTAGCTATTGGTATAGACCTTACACCGGGATTAGTAATTAGACTCTTTGGTCTATTTTAGTGGGTATTACTATGTTAAAAAAAGTACTCAAGTAGAAAATCATAGAGCACATCTTCTGAATTGTAGCCTTCAGGAAGATGTGAGGCTAATAGAGCTGCAATCTCATTGATAGAACGTGTTCCATCGATAAGCTCGGCAATATTGGTTAATGCTTCTGGAATTATTTTGGTGCTCATCAATCTTGGTATTGGAAGGTGCGGCATCACAAACCAAGGTGGAGGTTGCTGTGAATGGATTGGCTCAAAAGATTGGAATTGACCCTTCATGTGCGTTCTATCGGAAGGTGATTGGGCAACCATCCCCCATACTTGTTCTATCCGACCGCATTTATTCAATGGTGAGCAAGAATATGGGGTTTGAAATGTCGCTTCGCTGATAACTTGAAAATGTGAAAGCCTCAATAACTCCTTAATTTCTTCGCTCGTATATTTTTCTGATTCTGGTATTTTTTCATTGTAGAGAAATGGTCCATAATTAATCCAATAGCCGCTAGGTTTTAACATTTTATCAATCAGAAAAATGAGTTTTTTACAGTCGATGCTCATTACATCTATAAACCAGGGTGTAACGACATAGTCGAACGTGTGAGGTACAAATGGCATTGCGTAGGCATCAGCTAGTATCGGTATCCATGATTGGTGCAATTCGGCGTTGGTCTCCGGGCATTTCAATTGCCATTCATGAAAGGTTGGAAGTTGTTCGAATGGGAAGTCAATTTTCTCATGCCACTTTATAGTATTTTTATCTCTTATTAATGATTTTGATAAATAGCTTAGTAAGGGGTTAAAGTCCATGGCGATAGTCATGGACGGTTGCATGAGACAATGAATATCCCAGCTGAGCCTTCCTGCGCCGGCCCCAATAACAAGTGTTCTGCAGTTAACTTGCGCTTTGCTTTTTACAGTTTTTAGCAGCTTGATGATATGGTTTAACGCAAGTTGGTTTTCATCATGTAAAAGATCCCCATAAGAAAATCTAACCGCGGATTCAGAAAACCAAGCCCAATCGCGCAACGGTAACTGGTGATACTTCGAAAATACCTTGGTTGAGTAATCTTTATAATCAGAATTATTTTTCGGATGAAGTCCGACTTGTTGAAGAGTTTTAACAAGATAGTCATGACTAATATTATGAATGTTTAAAGTGGCGGCCAACCTTTTTTTTGTCACGCTTGATATGCCATGCTTATTTAGTTCTTCGGTCAGTGCATTAGTGATATTACTACCTTCTTCAATAAACTTCGCTAGAAGATGATTCCATAATTGCAGTTGCTTTATTCCTGACGGAAAAAGGCATGGTATTCCGTTCAATTCAAAAAAAAATGATTTGCACGTTTTGCATTGAAGTTTATCCAGTTGAATGCTTTTCTTTCCGCATATGGGGCATATCAATATTTCTTGAAGATTTGTCTGCATAAAATATTCACTAAAAATAATAATTCATACTCGAATTCTATCTGATAGAGAGGTGTGGACACCAATGGGTTTTCCTCCAGATCAACTAAACTTTTGTATGAGCTGAGGGGGCGGATCTTGCTACCAAAGACGTCTCATTGTCGCACCAATCTTCATTGGCTTCATTTTATGATAATTCGTAATAAATATATTCGGAAATTGAATTTCCGGTTCTAACGATATGTGCCAAGCGCGAAGCCTGAATATTGCGGTTTGGAGCTTTGCGGGTGAATCGAATCATGACTACTCAGCGTCGTCGTAGACCCCTTATAGAACCCCTGGAATCCAGATTACTATTTTCAGCAACTGGCGATATAGCCGTTTTGGATGATAGTGACTCGGACGTGACCTACCTTCTAAATGCGGCTGAAAATGTCGACCTGGTTGCAATCTACGGTAATCAACTTGCTCTCTCTGCAATCGACTTACCTGTCGCGGACGGCGGTAGTCAACATTTGCAGTTAAATGACCATTCGAACTTTCGCGAAGTAGTATTTATCGATCCCAGTGTGGAAAACTTTCAGCTATTACTGGACGATATTCTACTAAACACAGATTCAAATAAGGTTGATGTGGTTTTATTGGGGCCTGATGGCGATGGTCTCGCACAGATCAACTCGACTCTCCTTCATTATTCAAACTTGAGTGCGGTTCACCTAATCACGCATGGTAAAGATGGAAGTATAAATCTCGGTAGGACGATTATAGATTCAGATAATCTTCAAACTTACAAGGATGAGCTGCTTAGTTGGCGAAATGTGTTGCAGGATAATGCGGATATTCTGATTTATGGTTGTAGCGTTGCTGGATCGGAAAACGGTTTGAAATTTATAGAGCGCCTTTCTGAGCTAACACAAGCTGACGTGGCTGCAAGTAATGATTTAACTGGTCATAAAACATATGGTGGTGATTGGGAGTTAGAGGTACATCACGGTGATATAGAAAGTCAGGTTATTGTGCATGAAATAGTGCAAGAGCAGTGGATGGGCGTGTTGGCTAATGTGGATCATATATTTGTTGACACTGGGGCATACGAATTAGGAATCTCTACTTTTGTGCATATTGGGCAAAGCTTTACTTATGATAGTTCGGGAGCTACATATGGAGTTAATAGTGTAAGTCTCTCCTTGAAAAAGGACGTTGGAGCACCGGAGCAAACTATTACTGTAGAGCTGCGTTCTTCCTGGAATGGCGCCATTTTAGGATCCGCAACGCTCTCTTCAAGTCAATTAAGTTCGGCCCAATTCGAATTTAAAACCTTTAGCTTCAGCAATGTAGATCTTAATGATAACCAAACTTATGTCATTCGGGTCTCGTCTACTGACTCCGGAGGTACAGTAAAAGCTTCCTATCATCAGTCCAACCAATATGTTAATACCTCGGCGTATATCCAAAGTGGTACGCCAAATGCCTCGGGGTGGGATTTAGCTTTTAAAGTTTCTGGTGATAATGGTATTAACACGTCTCCGGTAATATCTAATCAAATTCCAAACCAGGGCGCTTCTGAAGATAACAACTTTAATTTTCAATTTGCCGCCAATACCTTTGCGGATGCGGATGTCGGCGATACTTTGACTTACACCGTGCAGCTTGCGGGTGGCGGGGCGCTTCCAGGCTGGTTAAGTTTTGACGCAGCGACGAGAACCTTCAGTGGTACACCGTTAAATGCACATGTCGGCACCGTCTCAATCGATGTGATCGCCGATGATGGTAATGGCGGAACCGTTACCGATACCTTCGATATTGTTGTCGCCAATACTAACGATGCACCTACAGTTGCGAACGTCATTCCGAATCAAAATGCGACTGAAGATGCGGCATTTAATTTTCAATTCGCAGCAAACACATTTGCGGATGTGGATCCAGCTGCAGCACTCACTTACTCTGCGCAATTGGCCGGCGGTGGTGCATTGCCAGCATGGTTGAGCTTTGATCCTGTAACGCGCACTTTTAGTGGCACACCCTCGAATGGCGATGTAGGAACCCTAACAGTCGATGTGATTGCCAACGATGGTAATGGTGGCACTGTTACTGATACGTTTGATATTGCAGTTAGTGCCGTTAATGATGCACCGGTGAATACTGTGCCCGGCGCGCAGATTACTGGCAAAAATGTCCCCATTACTTTTAGTGCAGGCAACTCCAATCAAATTCAAGTTGCTGATATTGATGCGGGAGCAGCCACAAATATAGAAGTAACTCTGAGTGTATCTAACGGTGTTTTGACTCTTGCGCAAACCACAAACCTGACTATGGTGACAGGCGACGGAACTGCCGATTCCACCTTGGTATTTACAGGAAGCATTACTGACATCAATTCCGCTTTATCCACTCTCACCTATACACCAGCGAATAACTACACGGGTGGTGATTCGCTGAGTATTACCACCAAAGATCAAGGTAATACGGGCACCGGTGGAAATCTGATGGATCAGGATTTAATCGGAATTACTATCAACAATAATCAAGCACCAACCGTTTCCAATGCAATTCCGAATCAAAACGCGACTGAAGATGCGGCCTTTAATTTTCAATTTGCAGCAAACACATTTGCGGACGCTGATGTCGGCGATACCTTAACCTACGCGGCGCAATTGGCTGGCGGTGGTGCATTACCCGCATGGCTCAGTTTCGATTCTGTCACCAGAACCTTTAGCGGCACACCCACCAATGCGTTTGTGGGCACGGTATCCATTGATGTGATCGCCGACGATGGTAGTGGTGGAACCGTTACCGATACGTTCGATATTGTGGTCGCAAATACGAATGACGCTCCCACAATCGCGAACGCTATTCCGAATCAGAATGCGACTGAAGATGCGGCATTTAATTTTCAATTCGCAGCAAACACATTTGCGGATGCGGATCCAGCTGCAGCACTCACTTACTCTGCGCAATTGGCTGGCGGTGGTGCACTCCCAGCTTGGTTGAGCTTTGATCCCGTAACGCGCACCTTTAGCGGTACACCTACCAATGCCTTTGTAGGTACTGTATCCATTGATGTGATCGCCGATGATGGCAATGGCGGTACTGTTACTGATACCTTCGACATTGTTGTCGCCAATTCAAACGATGCACCAACAATCGCCAATGCAATCGCTAACCAAAACGCGACCGAAGATGCAGCATTTAATTTTCAATTTGCGTTAAATACTTTTGCTGATGTTGATGTCAGCGATACCTTAACTTACACCGCACAATTGGCTGGTGGTGGTGCGATTCCCGCGTGGTTGAGTTTTGATCCTGTCACTCGCACTTTCAGTGGCACACCCCTGAATGCTAACGTCGGCACAGTATCAATCGATGTGATCGCCGACGATGGCAATGGCGGAACTGTTACCGATACTTTCGACATTGTGGTTGCCAATACGAATGACGCTCCCACAATTGCGAATGCCATTTCGAATCAAAACGCGACCGAAGATGCTGCATTTAGTTTTCAATTTGCAGCAAACACATTTGCGGATGTGGATCCAGCTGCAGCACTCACTTACTCTGCGCAATTGGCTGGCGGTGGTGCATTACCCGCATGGTTGAGCTTTGATCCTGTAACGCGCACTTTTAGTGGCACACCTACAAATGCGTTTGTCGGCACAGTATCGATCGATGTGATTGCCAATGATGGCAATGGCGGAACCGTTACCGATACGTTCGACATTGTGGTTGCCAATACGAATGACGCTCCCACAATCGCGAACGCCATTCCGAATCAAAATGCGACTGAAGATGCAGCATTTAATTTTCAATTTGCAGCAAACACATTTGCGGATGTGGATCCAGCTGCAACACTCACTTACTCCGCGCAATTGGCTGGCGGTGGTACATTACCCGCATGGTTAAGTTTCGATCCCGTCACCAGAACCTTTAGCGGCACTCCCGCAAATGGTGATGTGGGTAATGTTGCGATTGATGTGATCGCCGACGATGGCAATGGCGGAACCGTTACCGATACGTTCGACATTGTGGTTGCCAATACGAATGACGCTCCCACAATCGCGAACGCCATTCCGAATCAAAATGCAACTGAAGATTCCGCATTTAATTTCCAATTTGCAGCAAACACATTTGCGGATGCGGATCCAGCTGCAGCACTCACTTACTCTGCGCAATTGGCTGGCGGTGGTGCATTACCCGCATGGTTGGGTTTCGATCCCGTCACCAGAACCTTTAGCGGCACTCCCGCGAATGGTGATGTGGGTACTGTTGCGATTGATGTGATCGCCGATGATGGCAATGGCGGAACCGTTACCGATACGTTCGACATTGTGGTTGCCAATACGAATGACGCTCCCACAATCGCGAATGCCATTTCGAATCAAAACGCGACTGAAGATGCGGCCTTTAATTTCCAATTTGCAGCTAATGTATTTGCGGATTCCGATGTCGGCGATACCTTAACCTACACTTCGCAACTCGCGGGCGGTGGTGCACTCCCGGCTTGGCTGAGCTTTGATCCTGTAACGCGCACCTTTAGCGGTACACCCACCAATGTGTTTGTCGGCACAGTATCCATTGATGTGATTGCCGATGATGGTAATGGCGGAACCGTTACCGATACATTCGACATTGTTGTCGCCAATTCTAACGATGCACCTACAGTTGCGAATGTCATTCCCAATCAAAATGCGACTGAAGATGCAGCATTTAATTTTCAGTTTGCTGCCAATACATTTGCGGATACTGATGTCGGCGATACCTTTACCTACACTTCGCAACTCGCGGGCGGCGGTGCACTCCCAGCTTGGTTGAGCTTTGATGCAGTAACGCGCACCTTTAGCGGCACGCCCACCAATGCGTTTGTCGGCACAGTATCCATTGATGTGATCGCCGATGATGGTAATGGCGGAACCGTTACCGATACGTTCGACATTGTGGTTGCCAATACGAATGACGCTCCCACAATCGCGAACGCCATTCCGAATCAAAACACGACTGAAGATGCGGCATTTAATTTTCAATTTGCAGCAAACACATTTGCAGATGTGGATCCAGCTGCAGCACTCACTTACTCTGCGCAATTGGCTGGCGGTGGTGCATTACCCGCATGGTTGAGCTTTGATCCTGTAACGCGAACTTTTAGTGGCACACCGTTGAATGCCCATGTGGGCACCGTATCAATCGATGTAATCGCCGATGATGGCAATGGCGGCACTGTTACTGATACCTTCGACATTGTTGTCACCAATACTAACGATGCCCCCACGGTCGCCAACGCAATTCCCGATAGGAACGCGACAGAAAATTCGTCATTTAATTTTCAGTTTGCAGCTAACACATTTGCCGATGTTGATGTCGGCGCTACGCTAACCTACACCGCCCAATTAGCGGGCGGTGGTGCATTACCCGCATGGCTCAGTTTTGATGCGGTGACTCGCACGTTTAGCGGTACACCTTCGAATGCTGATATAGGTACTGTCTCAATTGATGTGATAGCGGACGATGGTAATGGCGGGACTGTTACAGACACTTTTGATTTGGTCGTGTCTGCCGGAATAAACAACCTGCCAACAGTTGCGAATGCTATTCCCAATCAAAATGCCACTGAAGATGTTGCATTTAACTTTCAGTTTGCGGCGAACACATTCAATGATGTTGATGTCGGAAATATTCTTACATATACCGCTCAACTAGCAGGCGGGGCCTCGTTGCCCACATGGTTGAGCTTTGATTCTGCAACGCGCACGTTTAGCGGGCTTCCCCTTAACGCAAATGTTGGAACTATTTCTGTAGAAGTGATTGCCGATGATGGCAACGGCGGTACAGTTACCGATACGTTCAACATTGTTGTTGGAAATGCTAACGATGCCCCAACCATTGCCAACGCGATTGCAAACCAAAATGCTACCGAAGATGTCGCATTTAATTTTCAGTTTGCGGCGAACGTATTTGCGGATTTTGATGTTGGCGATACACTCGTTTATACCGCCCAACTTGCTGGTGGCGGTGCATTGCCAGCCTGGTTAAGTTTCGATCCCGTCACTCGAACATTTAGCGGCACACCACTGAATGCCAATGTGGGCACAGTGTCGATCGATGTGATTGCCGATGATGGCAACGGCGGAACCGTTACCGATACCTTCGATATCGTTGTTGCCAATTCGAACGATGCACCAACCATCGCTAATGCAATTGCGAACCAAAATGCGACGGAAGATGCGGCATTTAATTTTCAATTTGCAGCGAATGTTTTCGCAGACTCCGATGTGGGTGACACCTTAACTTACGCTGCACAACTGGCCGGTGGTGGTGCATTGCCTGCGTGGCTGAGTTTTGATCCAGTTACTCGTACGTTTAGTGGCACACCACTGAATGCCAATGTGGGCACAGTGTCGATCGATGTGATCGCCAATGATGGCAATGGTGGAACAGTCACGGACACCTTCGATATCGTTGTTGCCAATTCGAACGATGCCCCTACGGTCGCGAATGCTATTGCTAATCAAAATGCCAGTGAAAACGTTGCATTTAATTTTCAGTTTGCAGCCAATGTGTTTGCTGATTCTGATGTTGGAGATACGTTAACTTACACCGTGCAACTTGCCGGTGGGGGAGCGATACCGGCGTGGTTGAGTTTTGATCCCGTCACCAGAACATTTAGCGGCACACCGCTGAATGTCAATGTGGGCACAGTGTCGATCGATGTGATTGCCGATGATGGCAACGGCGGGACAGTTACCGATACGTTCAATATTGTTGTTGGAAATGCTAATGATGCACCAACCATCGCTAATGCAATTGTGAACCAAAATGCGACGGAAGATGCGGCATTTAATTTTCAATTTGCAGCGAATGTTTTTGCAGACTCCGATGTGGGCGACACCTTAACTTACACTGCACAACTGGCCGGTGGTGGAGCAATACCGACGTGGTTAAGTTTTGATCCTGTCACGCGCACCTTTAGCGGCACACCACTAAATGCTAATGTGGGCACGGTATCCATCGATGTGATTGCCGATGATGGCAACGGCGGAACAGTCACGGACACCTTCGATATCGTTGTTGCCAATTCGAACGATGCCCCTACGGTCGCGAATGCTATTGCTAATCAAAATGCCAGTGAAAACGTTGCATTTAATTTTCAGTTTGCAGCAAATGTTTTTGCCGATATTGATGTTGGTGACACGCTTACCTATTCCGCACAATTAGCCGGTGGTGGCGCATTGCCTGCGTGGCTGAGTTTTGATCCCGTTACTCGTACGTTTAGTGGCACACCGGCAAATAGTGATCTTGGTACTGTGTCTATTGACGTGATTGCCGATGATGGTAACGGTGGTACGGTGACCGATACTTTTAACATTGTCGTGAATGTTGTAAATAATACCCCCACCATTGCCAATACGATTCCCGATCAGAATGCAACGGAAGATGCGGCGTTTAATTTTCAATTTGCAGCCAATACCTTTGCTGATGTGGATGCGGGCAATACGCTTACCTATTCTGCCCAACTTGCCGGTGGGGGCTCGCTGCCAGCCTGGTTAAGTTTTGATGCGGTGACACGTACCTTTAGTGGCACACCGCTGAATGCCAATGTAGGCACAGTATCGATTGATGTGATTGCCGATGACGGTAATGGTGGCACGGTCACCGATACTTTTTCGATTGTAATTGCCAATACCAACGATGCCCCCACGCTTGCCAATCCTATTGCTGATCAAAATGCGATTGAAAATTCGGCCTTTAATTTTCAATTCGCCGCCAATACGTTTAATGATCAGGATGTCGGTAATGTATTAACTTACAGTGCGCAATTGGCTGGTGGTGGTGCATTGCCTGTCTGGTTAAGTTTTGATTCCGCTACACGCACGTTTAGTGGAACTCCCTCCAGCGCTAATATTGATTCAGTGTTGATAGAAGTGATTGCCAATGATGGTAATGGTGGCACCATCTCCGACACCTTTGGAATTGTGGTAACTAATCAACCGGTTAATGCACCGCCGGTATTGCAAAATACGATTGCTGACCAAACTGCCAGCGAAGATTCCCCATTTGGTTTTACAGTTGCCGCTAATACGTTTGTAGATGCTGAAGGCGATACGCTGAATTATTCTGCCCAATTATCCGGTGGCGGTGCATTACCATCCTGGTTACGTTTTGATGCAGCAACCCGCACGTTTAGTGGTACACCTACTAACGATGACATCGGCAATATTTCGGTGTTGGTCAGCGTGAGTGATGGCAATGGTGGTACTGCGAGCGATACTTTTATTATCGCTGTTAATAATACCAATGATGCGCCAGTGTTGGTGAACCCTCCTGCTAATCAATCAGCACAGGAAGATATTCCTTTCTCGGTCAGTTTTGGCAGCAATATGTTTGCCGATGTGGATGCCGATACCACGCTGATTTACAGCGCCCAACTTGCTAATGGTGATGCTTTACCAGACTGGTTGGTTTTTGATGCGACGACGCTCAGTTTTAGCGGCACACCCACCAATAACGATACTGGAACTTTATCCATTCAGATTATTGCCAGTGATGGTCTTGTTAGTATCAACGCGCAATTTCAGTTAACGGTAATTCCGGTTAACGATGCACCTGTCATATCCGGATTGTCGCCCATCAATAATGTAGAAGATGCAGCGGGCGACACGGTGGATTTATTTGTCGCATTTAGCGATGCGGAAACTGCTGCGAATCAATTGCAATATTCAGTTGTCAGCAACTCCAATCCAACACTGGTCAGTGGCGCAACCATTGATGCAACTACTGGCAAGTTGCAACTCAGCTATGGTGCAAATCAATTCGGCAGTGCCGATTTGGTTATTCGCGCGCAGGATGCTCAGGGTGCGAGTGTAGAAACGTCGCTACGGATTAATATCGAATCCGTCAACGACACGCCTGTCTCAACAGGTATTGCTGATCTGCGTGTGGCGGCTGGCGCTGCTCCGCAACAAATGAATTTGCATAATGTGTTTAGCGATATCGAAGATGCTGCACAGCTGAAATATTCGCTGATGGCAAATTCCAATCCTGCCGTTGCTACCAACGTGCAAATTGATCCTGTCACTGAGATGATGACGCTGACCTTTTCATCCAGCACCGGCGGTGAATCTATTATCACGCTGCGCGCGCTGGATACAGACAACGCTTGGGTAGAGACGCAGTTTAAAGTTACCGTCACTGCGGCTATTGCTCCACCGATAGTAGTGCCGCCTGTAACACCGGAAGACCCGGGCACTCTTCCTCCAGCAATCCCCCCTACAGTACCCCCTATAACACCGCCTACTGAGCCGCCAACAGTGGAGATCCCTGTCACCAATCCACCCGTAGACGGTGGCGCTCAGGTGATTGATCCGCTCTCACCCCCTAACTCGGATGGCACTACCAATACCAATGTGCCGGGCACGGGTGGATCAGGGAATACAATTATAAATAATAGTGATGGATCGGATTTTACCTATGTAAACGATTCTTCAAGCCGTGATTACGCCCGTGCTCTGGAGCTAATGAACTACGGGAACGTATCCATAAATCTGCTTACCGCTTCTACATCACTTGTAAGTCTGATTTCTCCTGATTCGGGATTTGCACCTTGGGAAGCAGAGGATTTTGATAATGAAGTGCGTCGTTTGCGCGCGCAAATGGATGAAACATTGGAAGAGGAACAGCACCGTAAAGCAGTTATTGCGGGGATAACTTTTTCTGTAACCACAGGTTTGTTAGTTTGGTCCTTACGCGCCAGCAGTTTACTGTTGACACTTATGTCGATGTTGCCACTTTGGCGAGATTTTGATCCGTTACCTATCTTGGATAACATGGATAAACGTAAGAAGGAGTTGGAGCAGCAACGGAAAGATAGAATTGAAGAAGATCGACACATCCGCGAAGTTGGTTATCTATTTGATCAAGGTAAGAAAAAATCAGATTGATCAGGGTTCCTGTGAGCGGCTTAATAAATTTTTCATAAGTACCTCATATTGATATTTGTCAGAAGATTTTAACAAAAATAAATTTCAGGGCAATGAAATGGCGTTTCAGGGATTTGCCCCATAGACAGGATTTTTTTTTAAGGTGGATCACTGTGAAACTACTGTGTGCAATATATTTCTTATTTCTAAGTGTTGTAGCTCATGCTCAAGAGCTGCGCATACAGAAGGCGATGGCTGGCGATGTTATTCATGCTTACTATAAGCAACTTTTAATAATGGCGCTTGAGAAAAATGCAAATGGAAGGGTAGTCCCTATATTAAAAGAGAATTCAACTTACGAGCAAGGCCGGGCCACTTCTCAAGTTCTTGAAGGGCAGCAATTAGATATTTTCTGGGTAGGTACAGATATCCAGCGAGAAACTGAATTGCGAGCAATTCGAATCCCATTGGATCGTGGTTTACTCGGTTTTAGGCGATTTATTATTCATAAAAGTATGCGAGCGCAATTCGATCAAGTTGAATCCATTGATGACTTAAAGAGCATGGTTGGTTGCCAAGGTTTAAACTGGCCTGACACATTAATTCTTCGCAATTCAGGGTTGCGAATTAAGGAGGTTGCTGGTTTCGAATCTTTATTTCAGTTAGTAGTGGCGAAGCGCTGTGATTATTTTCCTCGTGGTATTGCGGAAGCCAATATCGAAATTAGCGAGCGAGCTGAAAAGTATCCTGAGCTTATGGTGTATGAGTCATTGATCGTACACTATCCTTTCACGATTTATTTTTTCGTTAATAAGAAAAATGAGGAGCTTGCTCAATGGATTGAGCAAGGGCTTGAAAAGCTAATTAATTCCGGTGAATTTTATACCTATATGCAATCTCACCCATTCACTGCCTCGACTATACCTTTACCTACTGAGCAGTCAGTACGGTATCTCCGTTTACCAAATCCCTATTTGTCTGCAGACACTCCGGTTGACGATAGCAAATATTGGTTTTCCATTCCCAATTGATCCTTCATCACCGGCTTAGCTATGGTCCTTTTTATAATCCATACTGAACTGTCAATTTTTTTGCCTACAATTATTTTTAGCGGTTTAAGGGGCGGTTTTTTCAAAACATACGTCATACAGGTATGTATAAGTTCTAAAGGCATAATCATGGAAAAGAAAATATGGATTTTCGTGCTATTACCCTCTCTAATCATTCTTTACTCAATTTTTCAAAAACGTGAATATCCACAAAAAATAGAAAATTTAGCAGAGATTAGTGTGAATAAATATAAATTGGATGATACCCCGATAAAAGTGGAGTCTCCTAAAATTAGTTATGTCAATTCCATTTCATCAGAAGCCAATATGGAGTTAGAAAAGGATATATCGTATACAAAAGATGAAGCGATTGCAGATAATTTACTTTCTCCCTTATTGTCAGCTATTCAAGTTAAGCAGAAAGAAAGCATGGAAAATCGATTTAACGCGATAAACGATCGCCTTACAAAAGAACCAAATAAATCAGTGATAGACGTTATGGGAGCGATTTTTGATGAGGAACCCACTGACCTATCATGGGCTAGAGAAAATGAAGAAAGAATTTACAATTTTTTTCGCAATGGAAATGATTTTTTAAATTTTTCTCCAGAATCGGTGGATTGTAAATCATCTAGTTGCCAAGTGATTATCGCTGCACCTGATGAAGGCATTGGTATCGATATCCAGAATAAAATTAGCCATCAGTTATCAAAAAATCCCACCATTATTCTTAATAATTATAGTGCTACTGTTGATCCGGAATCCGCGAGGTTAATCATCTATTTTCATAGAAATGAAATATAGATGGTCGAATAGGGAAAACAGAGCCATGAGGCAGTATTAGGTTCACCAACGTTAAAAGTTGGTACATATAGGGATATGTAGCTGCTAAACATTCATTTTTAGGAAGAAAAATATGAATCAGTTTATTAAGATGTCATTTGGTTTGGTTTTAGGGATTGCTACATTGTCCTCGAGTGCTCAAACGACAAGAACTTTATTTACCGGCGGCGCTACTGTTGGTACGGGTTACAATATTGGTTATAGCTTTAATGATCCTTCGTGCCGAAGCGTAACCAGCAGATTGTCTTACCTGGCGGGTCCTCTTGAATGGTTTGACTCAAAGGTTTATTGCGCTGGTATTACGGGGCCTGTTTTGACGTTTACTTACAGCCAATATGGCTACCCAAGCCCATCTCCGATAAAAAGCTGCAGCATTACTCGAGGTAGTAACCCCAATCTACTTTTTTATCATGCGGCGAATTGTTCTGCATATGTTGGTGTAACAGAAATTACTCCCCCTGTGCCCATTACTCGAGATCTATTTGCCTGGGTTCCAATGTCGCAGCCTATGCCCACTTATTCCTGGTCTGATACCAGTTGTCATGCGACATTTGCCACTGACCCTCAGGGCCAGGGGTACACGGGCGGTAGTTATTCATCAGTTTACTGCAATGGTATAGAGGGTGCCGTGGTTTCATTTGCATCCTATGATGGTGGGAGATGGTTTGTCAGGTCAAAGCATGCAAAAGCTATTGTAACTGAGACTTCAAACTCAGGGTTTGTCAAATTTCAAATTAATTAGAACGCCGCTATTACTAGTCTTTCCTCGCATCTGTAAAAGGTGACCCAGAATATGCGGGTCACCTTTTACAATCGTTTTTTCCACTTTTCTCTTGTCCCTCCGAATCGGGGGGGGTGGATTCTACCGTTATCCCCGTCACATATCGGGCTGCAAATTCTAGATTTATGCGCCAGTCCGGAGGTGTTCCGCTTCCAATAAAACAAGTGGTTCCACTACGAGCCTAAAATCAAATGGGTAACAAATAACGAGGTTACATGTGAATACTTATAACAATGCTGCAAAAGCTTCTCGAAAATTCCAATTAAAAATTCTGAGCTCGGCGATCCTTATGGCGTTGGGTACCAACATGGTTTACGCCCAGAGCTCAGACACTGATATCACCGAAGAGGTGGTTGTTTATGGTATTGCGAACAGCTTGAAATCAGCTGCAGATTTTAAACGTAATTCCGATGTGATTGTTGATTCCATTACTGCGGAAGATATAGGTAAGTTTCCGGACGCGAATATAGCTGACTCATTGCAGAGGGTCCCCGGCGTTCAAATTTCTCGTGATCGTGGAGGTGAAGGCCGTTTTGTATCTGTTCGTGGTTTGGGTAGTCAATTTAATCTGACCACAATGAACGGTCGTACATTAGCAACCGATAATGCGGGGCGTGACTTTAGTTTTGACGTAATGCCATCCGAACTTATATCGCAGGCTGATGTTTATAAAACGTCAAGCGCATCGCTCGAGGAAGGCAGTATTGGTGGCCTCATCAGCGTAAAAACTCGTCGGCCGCTGGATACTCCTGGCTTACATGTAGCCGGTTCTCTTGGCGGGCTCTATGACGAAGGTACAGAAAAATGGGGTGAGCAAGCAACCCTGGTTGTTTCTAATAGTTTTATGGATGATACGATCGGCGCCTCTCTCGGCGTCACCTATTCAAAACGTGAATGGCATGCGAATACGTATGAATTATTGAGTGCAAATAAAACTGTCACAGTTCCAGTCGATGTTAATAACAATCCCGTTGGTGCTGATGTTGCAGATCATGAAATTACCGCGTGGATGCCGGAAATCGCTTCTTACCAGTTGAAGTTTGGCGAAAGGGAACGTTTAGGTGTTGCCGGTGCATTTCAATTCCGTCCGAATGACCAATGGAATTCCACACTGGACTTCTTCTATTCAAATTACAAAACTCCTGAAGGGGCTTACTCATACAATATAAATTTCGGTTCATCAGTTGCAGGCAGCACAGTTTTTGAAGAATTAACGCCTTGGTCAAGTGCAACACGCGGTATAACCCATGTGGCGACTAAATTTTCAACCACTACAGAATTGGAAATGGGTACAGATACGCGTGAGCGTGAGACTGATACCTATATGGTGGGTTGGAATAATGAGTTTCAAGTAACGGATGCCCTAAAATTATCGGCTGACATCGCATATTCCGAAGCGGATCGTCCTAATGAAGGTGATGATCTTTATACGGTAGCCGGACTTAAAACGGCCCACTACACTTGGGATGCTAGTAATAATGCCGCGCCCAAAATTGGCTGCACTATTAATGATGGAAGAAACTGCTGGGATGTAACCAATGCCGATCTCGGATTGCATTACATGGATTTGAAGGGAGAGCAGGTCAACGACAAGGCCACATCATTCCATTTCGACGGTGATTATGATTTTGCCTTTTTTGATACCGAGTCGGTTTTGGAATTTGGTGTTGCCTATAGCCAGCGTGAAAAAGATAAAGATATTTTCAAGACTCCGAAAGATGGTTGTACCTATTGTTTCTATCACCGCAAAATAGGAGCAGTTGGTATTGATGCCGTTGACGGTTATGCAGAGTTTGATTCAGGTGTTGATAGCGGTCTGCCGTATTTCCCAGCGATGAATCCTTACGCATTATTCGCTGCTGCGCGTCGTTACGATGTTATTGAAAATCGTCTTGGTCGTTTCGATGACGAAATGGCCCCGGAGCATAAACTTGAACGTTCTACATTAATTGAAGAGGAAAACACTGCTGCCTATGTTCAGTTAAATATTAAAGAAGAAATCTGGAATGCAAATGTGGGGATTCGCTGGATTAATACGGATTTAACTACCAGCGGCTACGAGGTTAGCCCTACCATTTTAGTTCCTGTTGTCGACAAGACAACTGGCATGGAATCATCAACTAATTACAGCCTCACAACTACCGAAGCAGTCCCTGTTTCTTACGACTCATCATACGATGAGATTTTGCCATCGGCTAATTTGATCATAAACGTTTGGGACAATTCAAAACTGCGGTTTTCCGCATCCAAAACCATCACTCGTCCATCAATGACAGATTTGGGTACTGGTACTACTTGGGAAGTTGGTGCAGGGTTTCCGAAACTTCGGACTAATGGTAACCCCTACTTAAAGCCTATCAAATCAAATAACTTTGATGTGTCATACGAATGGTATGGCGATGACGGATTGACTGCTTCAGTTGCGGTATACCATAAAGATATCTCTGACTGGATCTTTGGTGGTAGTAGGGAAATTACTTATGTTATCCCTGAATTTAAACAAATTGGTGGGCAGCCCCAATCTAACGTTACCGGAACCTGGAATGCGGGCACTCCATTAAACGGCGATACTGCGGAACTCAATGGTGTTGAACTCTCTGCCCAGAAAATTTTTGACAATGGTTTTGGTTTACAAGCCAATTACACTTTCGCCGATACTTCCTCCTCAACGACTGTCAATGGTGTAGAAACTGAGGGCGAACTTGATGGTGTTTCAGAAAATACCTACAACCTGGTTGGTTTTTACGAAACAGAGCTTTACAGCGCACGTTTAAGTTATAGCTATCGCGATGACTACATAGCTGGAGCCCGTGAAGGCAATTGGGGCAATCCAAAGTTAAATGTTGATTACCAGGGGCTGGACTTAAGCTTGGCCTACAACGTGAATGAAAACCTCTCCATTTATGCAGAAGCTCAAAATCTGCTGGAAGAAAATGGCCAGACCTTTTGGGGAGACAAGACAGCAACACATTATTACGAGCAATACTATCGCCGCTTTGAAATAGGTGCTCGTTTTAAATTTTAATGTTGCAATTAATAGTCATTCAAATCCATAGGTCATTATTGGAAAAATAATCATGAAAAAAGTATTAAATAAAAAAGTAGATATGAAAAAAATGGGAATTATTTTCCTTGCCGGTGTGTTGGCATCTGTCGTTACAGGTTGTGGAGGAGGTAATTCCTCGGGAGGCTATAAAGCGACAGATCCCGTTGATCGTGCTCCTTACTTCGGTATTGGAAATGGCGCAGCAAAAACAGCTTTGGAAAATGGTACTCGAGCAGATGTCAACATCCGTAAAGCTGTAGAAATTTACATTGGCGATGATAAGGGACTCAAATCCTATTATGTTGAAATCAATGATGTTGTTGTAGCAAAACTGGATAACTTATCCGGCCTTGAATCAATTGTTAGTCTTGATTTAACTGAGTTACAAGATCAAAACAGTGATGCGACTTTCGCCTTGCAAGGTGGACGAATTTACGATGCGCGTATTGTGGCAGTAGATTCAGCCAATCAGTCAACTATTGCTAATTTTGATCTTAATACTAAGGAGTTTTATGAATATGTAGCGATGATTGGAGACGCCACTGCTGCGGGTTGGACCAACACAGCGGCTATCCCATTGGAGCAACACCCAACTATTGAGGGTAGGTTTACGTGGCAGGGTCATCTTGAGCCTGGCGCGATTAAATTCCCTTTGGCGCCGATCCCAGGTGATTGGTGCTGCATCGAATGGATTATGCCGGAGGCGGACCAACAATCCGTAACTAATCCTGCAATGAAAGTAATTCCAAGTGGCGGCCCAGACAACAAATGGCAAGTGCCAGTAGCTGGTGAATACACTATTGTTATCGATCAGAAAACTCAAAAAGTATATTTCGGTGCACCTGCCTATGAATTGGGTATGGTGGGTGATGGTACTGTTGCAGGTTGGAATTTAAATGGCGCTGTACGCTTCGAGCGAGATGCTATCGATCCAATGGTTTTCACCACTGTAACTGATTTGGCTGCTACGGGTGGTGAACAAGCTTTGAAATTATTTGGTCAGGCCAATGGTGAGAATTATGAGTGGTCAAATGGGATATGGATATTCGCGCCATCCACTGCAGCTGACCTTCCAACAGAAGCTCCTGGCCCCATTGTAGTAAAAGTTGGTGCAAATAGTTCTGCGGACGATTTGAAATGGAAAGTCTCCCCGGAAAAAGCGGGCACTTACCTGATTCGTGTAAACTTGAAAGATAATACGATTCTTTTCACCAAGCAAAATTAGCTCTTGCTCAACCCCTTTCCGCTACCGCACCTGCGGTAGCGGGCTTTTTTATCCCGCCTTTTTATCGTTTATACCGCTGCTGAAACACATCTATGAAAATTTTTTATTCAATCATACACATTGTTTTTTTTTCTTATGTTTACAGCTTGCCCACGGTTGCCAAAGAAAATATTCGTGTAAATACCGCAAGTGATGGCAATGGCCGCTACGCGATGCAAATGCTCAATCTTGCCTTAAGTAAAATTGACACTCAATACGAATTAATAACTGACGAAAACGTAATTAGTCAGTCGAGAAATATTGAACTAGTTTCATCCGGGCATTCAGATTTGCTTTGGGCTGCTACAAGCCAACAAATGGAGGATACATTGCTGCCAATCCGTATTCCTTTATTTAAAGGCCTTCTCGGGCACAGAATATTCATTATCCGCAAAGGTGATCAACCCAGGTTTGACCAAATTAATACAATTGAGGATCTTCGGCGTTTAACCTTTGGTCAGGGTAAGACTTGGGCGGATACAGAAATACTTCGCAACAATAACCTTACTGTAATTACAGCCAATAAATATCAAGGATTATTTTATATGTTGGACGGTTCCCGTTTTGACGCTTTTCCGCGAGGGGTTCAGGAGCCTTGGCAAGAGTTGCTAGATAATTCGAATCTTCCACTTGTGGTGGAGGAAAAAACAATGTTGATCTATCGCATGCCATTCTATTTTTTTACCACAAAAAGCAACAAAAAATTAGCAGCTGATATTGAGTTAGGGCTTAATCGCGCTATCGCAGATAAGAGTTTCGATCAGGTGTTTTTTAATGACCCTATGATTAAGTCAGTTATCGAAAAAGCAAACTTGAAACAGAGAAAAATATTTAAAATTAGCAATCCCGGCTTACCAAAGGAAACTCCTTTGGAAAGGGAGGAGTTGTGGCTTGATATCGAGTCATTGGACAATAGTGTTCGGTAAGTTACAGCCCAAAATGAAAGCTGCTGAAAATGGAAATTTCAGCAGCTTTCGTCAAGGTTTTTAATTGTAACCGGAAAAATAATCAAGTGCGATTTTTTGTGTCATAATAATAGTTAAGGAACCAACTTAACATAGTCAGCTGTTGCTGCTGTATTTGTTATTACTTTTGAACTTGGATTTTTCGTTACAGTTCGCGGGCCGCTTCCCACATAGTAATCAATACTAATTACGGGTCCGGTGACTGAAGGGCAGGAAACATTAATTCTGTAGCGGGACGTTGAATAACTACCGCTAATGAGAGTTTTTGCTTTTGAACAGGTAGGATCTTTTAACGAAATATAGGGTTCTGAAAGGTAACTTCCTATATCCCAAAATACTAAATCTCGAGGTTGCGTTGGAGCGCTTACCATCGCGCCAACAGATGCGAAACAATTTTCAGTAGAGTAAAAAATTACATTTGGATTATTACCTCGATCGATGCTGCAACTTTGTATTGAAGTAGGACCTAGGCCGTAATCGTAAAGACCATAGGTGAAGGTAAGAATGGGTTCGCTAAAGCCGCTGCAATATACTTTTGAATCGAACCAGGTAAGCGGTCCCGCGAGATAAAACAATCTACTCGTTATCTCTCTACAGGAGCTGTCAGCAAAACTGTAACGAATATGGGAATCTCTATCAATTATGGCACCACCTGAAAATAACGCTCGTGTTGTTTGAGCGTTTGTTGAAAGTGTTGTAATCCCTAAAGTCAAACCAAGCAATATCTTAATAAAAGTATTCATTTTCTTTCCCTATTAATTAATGATTAGTGTTCAGCAGCCACATAATCCTTATGTATACCAACGATATAGAGTGTTGGTGAAACCTAAGGCTGCCACATGGTTCCTATCTTCCTTATCCATGAAATTACTGAAAATAAATGGTTAGTTTTGCTGTTTGTTGATCTGTAATAGTGCTATAGCTGCGAGGGATTGCAGGGTGGTTAATAGTCAACTGATGACTAATTTTGTTCTGGATTTCAATGCTTGCTATCTCATCTGCTGCAGATATCACCACTCTGCAACTAGATGACCTGCAGTCCACAGACTCGGGAGAAAAATTTTTAAAGTTATTGCTGTCGCGAAAGAAGTTATAAATATTCTCTTCGTTCTTCCTTGCCCATTCGATTTCAACTGGTTCTTCTTCAAAGAGTTTCCCCAAGACGTCTGACACTGACATGGTTGGGTCTTGGGCCAGGCGACCGTTGATCGATTTAAATCGATTGTCAATATTTTCTTTGTTTTTAGCGTAGGCCGCCAATATTATTGGCTTAAGATAAGAGTCGTGAAGGGGCTGAGGCTCTCTTTGGATTTTTAGTTCGGTTATATTTTCGATTGTGTTTTCGGTAGTAATCGAATTAACTATGTTCCCTTTTTCCTGGCCTGATTTTCTTGGTGCGGCATAAAAATGACTTTTACTGATTTGTGGTTCTGGTAGCGGAAATGACATCGTCGCACTGAGTGATTCTTTTTTTTCATACATAAAATATAGAGCACCGAAAGTAGCCAATACGGTGAATAGTAGTAATGTCATTTTTTTGCATGGGAAATCCTTTTAAAAAACCTATTTAGTATATGACGTACGATAAATGAAATCCGCCCCATTACTTGTTGAATTTTTCATTGAGATAATTTAAGAAGCTTGAATATAAATCTGAATAGCTTGGCTGTACGTGGCCATTATGTTTGATCCGGCTACAAGCTGTAGGTGCGGATTATTGGATGCTTACGTTTGAGATCGGGTCGATCATGCATTGGGATTTTTGGTGGTGAGCTTATACGTCGATTGTAGATTAATAATTAGGCGCCGCCTGTTCCCGTCATCTAAATTTTTCCTCGTTGATTAAGTTATCCGTATGGCCCTGATTGCTCACTTGCAATTAGGGCTTTTTTGTTGGTTTGGAAATCACTGTAGGGGCGGAATTATCATTTGATCCGTCTTATCAGGCGCCATATCTATCATGAATATCATTCTTACCGATTAAATAAACATCCACACTCCTGGTTTCTGGGATACAGGAGGTAAATGCTTGATATCCAGGAGAGAGATGAGCTTGTTGTAGAAAAATGTCGTTCCACTCAAGACGTATTCTTTTGCGCAATACCAGGTAACGTTTGAACGGGTTGTGATTTAAATGTCACATTTTTTTGGTCGATATGCATCGTAAAAACAAATAATCTTACATTAGGGGATATTATGATAAAGCGGAAGTTTAACCACTTACTAGCAGTAGTTTCCACAATGACGTTGGCAGCAGGTTCGCATGCTGTATACGCACAAAATGTTTCAGGAGAAGTAGAGGAAGTGCTCGTTACCGGCTTTAAGGCGAGCCTGGAAAAAGCACAAGTCTTGAAGAGGGAAAATACTTCTATTGTGGAAGCAGTGGTTGCTGAAGACATCGGCAAACTACCTGACTCCAGTATTGCAGAAACATTGGCACGATTGCCTGGCTTGGCGGGCGAACGTCGCAATGGACGTACAAGTGGCTTATCAGTGCGCGGCTTTAAGGAGGATTATGTAGGCACCACCATGAATGGCCGTGAGTTACTTGGGATTGGAGATAACCGCGGTGTAGAGTACGACTTATATCCTTCCGAAATTATCAGCGGCGCAGTCGTTTATAAATCACCTGATGCTTCACTATCCACTACCGGTATTGGTGGTACTGTCGATTTGCGCACTATTCGGCCGTTGGATTCCGCACCTGGTACAGCAATTTCTGCTACTTATGAATCTAACGATTTAAAATCAAATAATCCTGATTTTGATGATACCGGTCATCGCTATGCGTTGAGTTATTCAGATAAATTTGCAGACGACACAATTGGTGTTGCCGTAGCCGCTGCGAGTACATCATCACCCAGTCAAATTGAACAATCGAACGTTTGGGGTTATACACAAAACCCGGCCGCTGGTGGATCTTATACACCGGACGGCAATGATGTATTTGCAATTTCAAATGTATTAGAGCGCGATGCACTCACTGGTGTGCTCCAATTCAATTCGAATGATCAATGGGAGATTATCGTTGATGCGCTTTATATCGACTTCAAAGATGAGGGCGTGAAACGCGGATTTATTGAATCCATGCCATTTGCTTCGGCGGTAACAACTGTAGATGGTGTAGTAACTGCCGGTACAACAGGTGGCTATTCCCCGACGATGCGTACAGATCCTTCGAGTATTGAGGGTAAGCTCGACGCTTACGGTTTAAATGCGGCCTTTCACGTAAGTGATGAATTAACTCTTAAGTTGGATGTATCTCATAGTAAAACCACCAAAAATGACCTGCGTGCGGAAAGTTACGCGGGCATTGGGCGCGCCGGTACTATTGCTGACAGTGAATTAAATACACGATCCTGGACTTTAGGTGATGACGGCTTGACCTTTAGCAATAATGCGACTGATTTTTCTGACTACAATCTCGTTAAATTGGCTGGTCCACAAGCTTGGGGTGGCAGCTTGGCACCAATATCTCAATTCGCTCCAGAGACTGTTAATACAAAAGGCGCCCACGGCGAAGACCTTGACTATAACCATGCTCAAGATGGCTTTATTAATGAAGCTGTTTTTGAGGAAGAGCTGGATGCAGTCAGATTGGAAGCTACACAAACACTCGAAGATAATTTTATCACCGCTGTGAATTTTGGCGTCCAGTATAGTGAGCGGTCAGCAACAAAAGATAATACGGGCGCCTTCGCTACGGCACCGTCATTTCCTTCTGACGGCCCTATCCCTGAAGAATATCGCCGCGGTGTTGCCGATTTGAATTGGGCGGGTATGGGTAACATTGTTGCGTATGACGGTTTGGGTTTATATAAAGATGGCTATTATTCGCTGATCGACGCTGCCGGCTTGGAACCCGACCGTATGGGTGATACCTATGCGATTGATGAAGAAATTTTGATGGGGTTTGTTAAGCTGGATTTCGAGTCTAGCATTGTAGGCAAACGACTTTATGGTAACGCTGGTGTTCAGGCTGTTGATACCGATCAATCTTCTGATGGGTATGCAGCACAAACAGGTTCTGATTTATTTGTGCAGGCCGTACCTGTGTCTGATGGAGCAAGTTACACCAAATATTTGCCGAGTTTAAACTTGAACTACGAGGTGGCAGAAAATCAAATATTAAGGTTTGCCGCTGCTAAAAGTATCAGTCGCGCACGATTTGATTCCTTGAAAGCCGGCTCGTCTATCAAGTTCCGCCAAAACGTTTCTCAAGTAACTAATCCTGATCCCGAAAAAGGTCCATGGGTTTCTACTTCAGGTAACCCTACATTGGAACCTCTCGAAGCCAATCAGTTTGACTTAGCTTACGACTGGTATTTTGCCGATGACGGTTACATCTCCGTTGGCTATTTTTATAAAGACTTGGTTAATTGGCATAGTAGCGCTGGCGAGACCGTTGATTTCTCCGAATACTACATTCCCGGATACCATCAGGCAGTTGAGGCAGGTGAAGTTTACACGCCCGCGACATTCCTTGGTGTTAACACCTCTACGCGGGATGGCTTGAGGGGAACTGTTGATGGTATCGAAGGCCAGATGAATTTACCACTTCGGATTGTTCACGACGCATTGGACGGATTTGGCGTAATCGTCAGTAGCTCTTACACCGATGGAAAAATGGATGACAACTCCAAAGTACCTGGTTTGTCAGATCATGTTTCCCAGCTCACTGCTTACTATCAAAATGCGGGTTTTGAAATTCGTATTGCCGGTACAAAACGCAGCGAATTCCAATCCGAAGAGCGTGGTGGTAGTAATACCTTGTCGACGGTCAATCGATTGGCAACCGAGTTGTGGGATGCCCAAATTAGTTACGACTTTTCCGAATCCGGCATTAATAGTCTTGAAGGTTTGCGTGTTTCTTTGCAAGCTCAGAATCTGACAGATGAAGACGATGTTAATGCCTTGGAAACTGACTCACGTCTTGTGACCAGAGTCCAACACTACGGTACAAATTATATGCTCAACCTTAACTACAAGTTCTAAATTTGCAGTTAGTGAAAAACATAACCCTGTCAGCGAATGCTAACAGGGTTTTTTTATGGGTAAATGATGTATGGATAAGCTAATCAAAAAAGTTGTGATAGTGGGGGGCGGAACTGCGGGCTGGATTTCTGCAGCACTAATCAAAAAATTGTTGGGCGGCGTGATAGATATAGAGCTGGTTGAATCTGAAGAAATTGGTCGCATCGGTGTTGGCGAAGCCACAATCCCGCCTATTCGCTACTTAAATTCGGCTCTCGGAATAGAGGAGGCCGAGTTTATACGCGAAACCAAAGCCACAATTAAATTAGCCATTAAATTTGATAATTGGCGCGTGCAAGGCGAGCATTATTTTCATACTTTCGGTGCAGCAGGTAAAAGTCTGGCTTTTTGTTCTTTTCACCATTACTGGTTACGCTCCAGACAGCAAGGTAATAAGGCAAGTCTTTGGGATTACGATTTAAATTATCTTTGCGCACAATCCAATAAATTCGCACCGCTTACCAGCAGAAGTGGCGAGTCTGAAATGCTCTATGCATATCATTTCGATGCTTCTCTTTATGCCGCATTTTTACGTAAATTCAGTGAAAAAATTGGTGTATTACGCACTGAGGGGTTAATTAATAAAATTAATTTGAATCCCGATTCTGGGTTCGTTGAGAGCCTTGAATTAGCCTCGGGAATAATTGTTCACGGGGATTTATTTATTGACTGCTCCGGGTTAAGAGCCCTGCTAATACAGAAGGTACTTAACACTGGTTACGATGACTGGAGCCATTGGCTCCCATGTGATCGTGCAGTTGCAGTACCCTCAGAACGCTTTGCGGAAACGCTTCCTTACACTCGTGCCATAGCGCACAAAACAGGTTGGCAATGGCGGATTCCGTTACAACACCGCAATGGCAATGGGTTGGTCTACAGTAGTAATCACTGTTCAGACGATGAAGCCACTAATCTGCTTTTGAATAATTTGGGTTCTGCAGCATTAGGTGAACCCAACTTTATAAAATTTTTGACAGGCCGTCGGCGCAAGCAATGGAATCGTAACGTGATAGCAATAGGTTTATCGAGTGGATTTCTTGAGCCTCTGGAATCTACGAGTATCCATTTAATCCAGTCTGCCGTTGTTCGATTGATCAAGTTTTTTCCTCATCAAGGGGTAGATTCTGCCGCTGTCTCGGAATACAACCGGCAATCGAAAATTGAATACGAACAAATACGTAATTTTATTATATTGCACTACTATGTTAACGAGCGTAATGACAGTCAGTTTTGGCATGATATGCGCAATATGGAGATTCCTGAAAGCCTACGGAAAAAAATAGAAATTTATCGCCGCACAGGGAGCTTATTTCAGGAACCGGATGATCTATTTGTTGATTCGTCCTGGCTACAAGTAATGCTTGGACAGGGCATCGAGGCACAAGACTATCATCCTATAGCTAATCAGCTTACGAATAAACAATTGCACGATATGCTTGAAAATATTCAAAAATCCAAACGCAGTTTAGTGGGGAATTTTCCGAGCCACGACGAATTCCTCACAACTATTCGCGGAGGTTTAAAGTGAATTGCCTGCTCAATATTATTATTTTAGGTGGCGGCACAGCGGGTTGGATGGCTGCAAATTTATTGGTGAAAAAATGGTCCAAAGCACCAATAAAAGTGACTTTGGTTGAATCACCGGATATTGGTATAATTGGTGTGGGTGAAGGATCAACGCCATCATTAAAAAACTTTTTCCAGGTAATTGATGTGGCGGAACACGAATGGATGCCACGTTGCAATGCAACTTATAAAACCAATATCAGATTTTCCGGTTGGAGCCCCGCATCCGGTGTTCGTGAATATTCTCATCCGTTTGTTTCACAGCTCGATATTTTTACCAAAAGTGCCTTTTTTGCCAATTGTCTCACCAGACGTTTTAATGTGGAGGCTAATACCGCTCCGCAGGATTTCTTTTTGAACAGTGTGCTTGCCCAGCTGGGTAAGAGTCCGGTAACACCACCCAATTTCCCGTTTCATATGCAATATGGCTATCACTTCGATTCCTATTTGTTGGGTCAATATCTGGCTGATTTAGCCGTTAAACGTGGCGTTATTCATAAACAAGAAAAAATAATACAAGTAAGAATAGATAAAGAGGGCAGCATCGCGGCCCTTATCACAGAAAAAAAAGAAGAGTTGGCAGCCGACTATTTTATCGATTGCTCCGGTTTTGCTTCGATTCTCATGCAAAAAACTCTCGGCGTTCGTTTCAAACCTTTTAAAGAAAATTTATTTAATGATAGTGCTGTAGTTATGCCCACTGACATTGCCGCAGTTATTCCGGTTGAAACACGTGCTCAAGCGTTGAGCGCAGGCTGGTGTTGGAAGATTCCTTTGCGCAACAGGTTTGGCAATGGCTATGTCTATAGCTCGGACTTTATCGCGCATGATCGGGCAGAAGCGGAATTTCGACAATACATTGGAACGGAAAATAGTCCTCAGGAATGTCGACACTTAAAAATGCATGTGGGTCAACTTGAGCATCACTGGGTTAATAACTGCCTGGGGCTCGGGTTATCTCAAGGCTTCATTGAGCCATTAGAAGCTACCGCATTACACTTGGTCCAAACTTGCATAGAACTATTTATTTTAAAATTTGAGGCAGGTAATTTTACGAGTAAATACAGGGCGGAATTCAATAGTGAAATGGATCAGCGCTTTGAGCGTGTACGCGATTACATAGTGGCGCATTATAAATTAAATACGCGCGATGACAGCGAATACTGGCGAGCGAATCGTAACAATATGAATCTGTCGGAATCTCTTCTGCAAATACTCGATGTTTGGTATCGCAAGAAAGACCTGACTGCTGAAATTGGAAGGCAAAATATTGCTTCACACTTTGGATCCGAATCGTGGCATTGTTTATTGGCTGGTTACGGTGCGTTTCCACCAATAACCGCAGTTAATACAGCAATTCCCGATGCTTACCAGAACCAGAAAATTTATAGTTTTTTTGAGGGTTGTGCATTAAATTTTAATTCCCATCGTGAGACCTTGGAGCGTCAATTACGTGGCAATCTATCTAAAAAAAATGGGCATTAAAATTTTTCTACTGAACCAGATTAAGTTGCATTAGTGGCCGGCATAAAGTCCCCCTGGAAGGGGGACTTTTGTTAGCACTGACAATCATCCACTTTACTGACAACTTCCTTCGTTCTCCCAAACACCATATTCACCTGTGGTGCCAGGTTCCTGGCCTTGCGTATACCACTTGGCCGACCATTGGTTTCCGTGAAGGGAAACTGTATCGCCGTATTGATAAGTGGCCGAAGCGCTCCATGCAACTGAGTTGCATTGTGCATTACTGCTTGAACTTCCCGCGCTACTGGAACTGCTGGAACTACTGGAGCTAGTGGAGCTACCCGAGTTGTCCGGATCCAGTAGGACAATAGACACGTTATCAACTTGCAAGTTGGTATTGCCCGCTGCCTGCTGGAAAAAAGCGATATTGATACTGCCGTTGCTGACAGTAATCGTCCCGTTGATTTCCGTATAATTATCACTGTGGGGAATGTCGATATATTGCACATCTCCCGCAGAGGTTAATTCCAAACGACTGGCATCGGGAACTCCGGTGTTCTGTTTTACCTGCGCGCTTACGCTATAAACTCCGTTAGTTAATCCTGAAACGGTTTGATCGATCCGTTGCTCGTAAGCATCAGTGCTCCAAAAATAGGCCTTGTGTCCGGAATACGCATCGTTGTTATCTACACCTGCATTATCACCGGTTAAAGTCCATCCGTTAAAGTTACCTGCATCAAAATTTCCATTAACCACTAGTCCCGTCGTCGGGGAGCTGCTACTGGAACTACTACTGGAACTACTAACGCTACTGGAACTGCCATCGCCTGGCTGAGAACTTCCATCAAAATTAGCATCCAGCAAAGAATAAAATTCTGCTCCAGTGTAAGAGACCTGCCAAATTGCGAGAATGATGTGATATCCGCTGCGCTGCGGAACATTACAATTATGAGTTGGATTACCAGGTGCCCGGCCATTGTCCTCAAACTCGCAAAAAGGTGTTTGTTCAAATGCCGAACGTGCTAACGGAACATTGGGATTCCAGCCCGGTTTAGTAATGTAGTAACGATAATTATCGGAAACATGTTGTGCCGGAATAATCCAATGAAAATCATTGCTCCCGGACGACATGCCATGTTTGTACCAGCGGTTGGCAGATTGTTCATCCAGTTGAGGATAAGGACGTGTAGCACTTCCTATTTGACCATCCGGTGGCCCGCCAACGGGAAATGTTCCAGGATGCTCGGTGTCGGCGGGGTCAACATTACTGCAATTAGTATTAATATTTTGTCGGCAAAGATCTCCCCGTTCACCTTCCAAATAACCATGCCCAAATGAAGGGGCCGCAATCATTATGCTCGCTATCGCACTAACGGTGGCAAGGATGGGTAAGCGCGTTGAAAAGAACTTTTTGCGTGAAATTGAATTTTTTATGGTCTTCATAAAAATCTCCTACTATCAAAGTTTAAAGAAATCCTGTGAAAAATTATCATTAAAATCTATCACTAGGATTTAGGAGACGAGCGGTGCAACGAAATAAGACCCTATTTTTTTACGTGTCTGCAAATAACACGTCACAATGACGTTGAAGTCATTATTTGAGGAAACTTGTTTCCGCCGAACTAATTCTTGAGGCGTAATCTAGGTTCATCCATACGAAGAAATAAAAAAAATAGGGTAGGGCTATTGGAGTGACTTTGCGTGGTTTAAGGATCGACGGGGGATAATGTATGCGACTACAACAAGACTACCCCTTCACAAGACCTTTTTAATTGATGTTCCGCGCCTTTTTAATGGCCCCTCGTCTGGCCAGACCATTTTTGATATCTGTTAAAACGATTTCCGCGGAACGATCCATCGCACTCGAAGTGACCATTACCGCCAGAATTATGTGTTTTCTAGGGTAAGTTTATTGTCTGTTTGTCACAGAATTAACTAAGTAATTGATAAATATAGAGTGGCTAGGACACTCATGTCGCCCGACGTCGACGTTCAGGTTTCAACCCATTTTTCTATCCGCTATAAATGAAAAAACCACCGTGCGGTGGTTTTTTCTTCCCAGACAAGAGCCAACTTAATGACACCTGCTAGAGATTAGTTGTTAGACGTTTTCATACACGTCATCGCTGCTTGTATCCAGTTTGGTTGCTTAACGCGCGTTTCATTGATCCCGACGCTGAATATACACCTGAAACCAGAGCAAGCGGATCTTAAGAAAATGCACCTTCAAGCGGAGTTAAGCGCCTTGTACGGAGTGGGCGAACAATTAAGATATCCCGCTCATAACCCCCCCAGACATTCACCGAGTTGATGTTTATATGCCAATAAGTTGCCCCCGTGTCACGAAGTCTGCTAAGTCATTGAAAAATATAGGCTCGCTTGAGCAACTCATGTGTCGTTTTAAGACAACACATCAGATGTCTTATGCTCATATTCTTCAATTTGCAGCTTAGATTTAGTGCGCGCCGTTATGCTTTGAAAAAGGACTTGGTGCCTTCTCTATATTGACCTATAAATTGCATCTTTTTTAGGTGTAGCCAATTTGAATGGACTTCATTTTTCGCCAAGGTGAAAAGGATCTTAGTGATTATCGGTATCGGGGGGTACTGCAGCTTCACTTTGTTTCACCTCTTCAACTAGTTCGGTATATATGGCTTTAAGACCCGAAAGTTCTTCATAGGAGTCGTTGTCAATTATCACTGCGGAAAGCTTGTTTCTAAGCTTTAATCCAAGTGGGCGACGACTTTCTTTAATGTGTTGAATACTGCTTTGTATATTGCGAGCAAAAAATTTGCTGCTTACAGTATCCAGCTTTTCAAGTGGTAGCAGCCATTCCACAATGCGAATGGCTTTAGCATCCTCGAGGGGCACTAGTTCCGCTTGTTGGGTGGGAGTGTTGATGGGTGATTTTTTAATCATGGCAATACCTGATGATTCATTGATGAATAATATTCCAAGTACCAATATCGCTCAGCGAGGCTTTGAAGAGCCAAGTGGCTATAGCAAAGCTCTTAACTATAGGACTGATTCGTAAATGCCTTTATTTAAGATTGCTTAAAGATGTTGGGCTGCGCACCATCAATTGATGGGCTGGATCCTAGTATACATTTACCATGTTGAGTTTATGGTCAATCGTTTGAGCTTTTACACAAAATCGTTTTGCAATATCTCCCGTAATGATAAAGCTTTTTGAAAATTTCAATTGATTCAGTATCGATTGAATGTTGTATAAAAAACCACGAAAATGTTTTGGTTTCTGCTTTAGAGTATTTCTGTTTCACCAAACAACTGCCTATTGATCGGCTAGTGTTTAATAGTCCGCACCTTTTCAGAGATGGTTGTCTGCTTCAAAGGCGCTAAAAATCCCGACCATTTGGACGGGATTTTTCTCGGTTCGCTATGCTTATCAATGGAGACTTTTTAGCTTATGTACGGCTGCGGCTGATTTATATTAAATTTTATCAAATTCTCTATATCTTTTTTTAAATAAAAATATATGTCATAGCGGATCCCTTGAAAATGTTTGAATTTCACCACACTTTTTTCACGAAGACAGGTCAATACACCTCCTTTTATCCCCAACTTAGTTATTGCTTCCTTGGGTGTCATGTATTCTGAGGTGATCTCCATCAATCTATCAACACATTTTTTATGGACTAGCTTATGATAAAAAATTTCAACAACAGACACTATTCCTGTGTTGACAAAGTAGGTCCAAAAGTATCCAGGGTTTACTCCAATCGCCTTTCGAACTTGATGAAGCTCCATGTATTCAGAATTTTTTAGTGTCTTTTGCAGATCTTTTACACTTTGCTTTTCAATTAAGGTGTTTTGATTAATAACTGTGCATTTTAAAATTCCTTCATCCATTAATCTTTTTATCATTTTCAATCCGACACCCAACGTGACAGCGGCAGCTTTCTCTGTGACATATGTCGCCCATGTGAGGTTAGGCGTATGGTCTCTATTGTTGTTTTTCGGCATAATTTTTCCATCAATGATTTTAGCTTTGGTGTACTCATGTAAGTCAGTGGTTTTAAAAATGTTCGTGATTGCCCCATCAATTGAAGGGCCTGATACAGGAAATATACCAATAGCTTTCAAACGTAGGTTTACTGTTTGAATTGATAGGTCGAAATTTTTCGCAATAGCACCTGATATAATGTATTTCTGTTTGAATTGTTTGATTGAATCAATGTCAACCATATTTTTCTGCTGTCCATGTATCATTCTAATCGAGGTTACAAGATGATTTGTTCTCCTGAGTCCACACACTATTGCGCTGGTAGTATTTAATAGTGCAGCTGCTTCTGACACACTAACTTCACGTGATGTATCCATCTCGTTACCCGTTGCCTTATCTAACATTCTTTTTAAATCTTGCGGCGTTTTATCCAACAATAATGTTATCGCGTCAGACGAAACCCGATTTTTAGTTTTTATTCCCTTGAATGGTAGGATGTTCCAACTTATAAGATCCTTAATCATCTTACGTGATACATTTAACGCTTTTGCTGCTTCTGGTATCGAAAGGTAATATATCGCGCAATTCGAAGGCGAATCGAATTTGATATTTCCTAGTTGCTGTAAGACCGCTTCAGCTGTTGAGGCAGTGACGCGATTTAGAAGCAATGGTAATAGCTGGATGCGTGGATGGTAGATATATATATTTTCGGCAATGACTCTGTGTAGTTGTTGAGTAGCATCGTCCTGCTTTTCGATTAGCGCGTTTACAATGTTCATTTTTTCTTTATCGGTTACCTGCTTTTTAAATGTTTTATCTAAAGAGGTAAATACGTTAAGCACAATTTTTAATTCCAAAGGACTTATCTCAGTTGTAAAAAGTTTATGTGCACTTAGCCGTCTTCGTTCAGTCGTATATACTGGTTTTGTATCGCGTAGATCGAAGTTGCATTCTCTGCATCTAAAAATGCATGATCTTTTGTCTGTTAAAGACAGATTACAACGCGTGCAGAGTTCAACCATATCGCATCCATGTATTGCACAAACCGTGTATACCCTGAGAGACCATTGCCGTCGCCAATAAGGTGAAGAACGGAGACACTCTGGACAGAAGGACTCTAAGTCGCCACGAAAGTTGTCGAGGTTAATTTTGATCCCATCGAAAATATAACTTCTACAGTATTCTCCTGTTTTTTCTTTGATAGGTTTGGGTAGTTCCTTTTCTATCCCTAATGATCGCATCAATTCCTGATACTTTTGAGGCTTTAAAAAAGACGCCAATAAGTCTCTATGATTTCGTATTCCGCTACGCCCTCTAATGACATCTACCATACTTGCGTGACCAACTTCAAAGGCGAGTCGTGTAAGAAAACTTACTGGGCTTTCATCTGGGTATCTATTGGGTAGAAAAGGGATCATCTACGAGCTCCCAGTTTCGCCTGCACCTGATGTTTCGTAAGCCTGAATGGATTTTCTGAAATTAATTGACACTGCGCGGTAATACCAGTGTCAACCACTGCCGCGAAATCCTCTACAGTGATGTTTGTGTCGTCACGTAATAAAACCATAAGAACGGCCTCTTTTATGATGGCCATAATGAATGACGGATTTCCTCGCGAGGCAGCGTACATTTGGATGATTCCGACATCACTTGTAAGGTAGGTGAGACCATTTACATGGGTCAGACTTTTTACGCGTTTGCTGGCTTCGATAAGGAAATTTTTTAGTGTTCCAGATTTTTTGTCTGAGCACATGGTTAGGTAGTTGAGAGTCAAGGTGTATTTAAATCGTCGGGCCAGTTCTTTATCTTCCAATAACAAAGGTTCAAATACCGGTGTTCCCACTAGGCAGTAGGAAGCTCTCGATTCGTTAATTAAATTTTTCAGCCATCCGATAACTTTATGATTTAATTTTTTTGATTGTCGTGTAAGATCAAAAAAATTATGAAGCTCGTCAAACATTACTATTTTGGTTTCACATGTTTGTATAAGTGAGATGAGTCTTTTTGTCATCGCGACTGCATTTCCAGCGTTGGGGTTCGGATCGGCAAGTTTCTGAAGCATAGCTGATGCCAATGATTTAATAGTCGTAGGGCAAGGGATCTCACAATAGAAAGCAGGGACTATACGCCTAATTCCATCTGCATCCTCTCGATAAAAGGGGCGCATTTCCGACGAAATTATATTGCAGATAGTAGTTTTCCCCGCACCAGTATCAGCAAGTACCATGCTGTTGACCGATTCACGATAATATGGGGTTTTGGCAATACATTCATGAATGCGGGTTAACGCGTTAGTCCAATCCGGATAACAGACGATTATCTCGTCAATTTTTCCTACTAATTTATATAACTCACAAATATCTCGTTTCATATTAGTTATCCATCGACAGTGTTATTGAGGTGAATTCGTCTTGGTTGTTCGTTGTGGTCGCTTGAATTAACCGTGAGTCCGTTGAATCATCAGGATTGTGCGCGGGATACTTTTGCTGTACGGCTTGCTCAACATTAGGGGGCTGAATCGCTTTGTTCATAACGGACCTAAGCCATTTTCTTGCGATTTTGGTACCCTCATTGATTCGCTCTAACAGTAGATAACGAGCATATTGCAACGTATATTTGCCAATCGCATTGATGTCCTTTTTCGATAATTCGCTCTTTATCTTTAATGACTCACGATGTTCATAAATTGTTAGCCCTCTCGTGTACTCAGGATCGACTGAGTCTGCTTTTATATTAGCGTCGGCTTTCTCGGGGTGATTGACGTACACAAAGGACAGGTCGAGTTCATCGACCATTATGGTTACGACTTCGCCTTCAAACACCGATAACGCGTGTGATGTGTAAATTAAATGCTCGAAAACAACTGTGCCGTTGTGAATTGTTCGTTTATGGGGTTGCCGTAAAAGAACTTGAACTTCTGCCTCAGAAAGCTTGTTGGGAACGATGATTTTTATTTCATCCTTCCATGCAATTTCAGGGGCGCGGCCAGTAGTGCGGTGAATACTTTTATGATAAATATTGTGGATCCATTCATGAATTAGCAATCTGATCTCTTCCAAAGTAAAACATGCGTTATCTTTCGAATCGTATGAGCCTCGTTGTGCCGGATTTGAAAAAGTAGTTCCGGGAATTTTTTGAGTCAGTGCGTACGTTAACGTCCGAAAAAAACTTTCAATGTGCGCCTTCCCATTTGGGTCTTGAACTTGCGCTCTTACAATAGAAATATACAGACTGCTACAGACTCTCGAAAATGACGTGTTTTTTAATTCAACTCCGTTGTCCGGTACAATCTGAGCCGGAATTCCGTAATGTATTAGCATGTATGCAAGCGCTGCGAGAGTAGTCGTGGCGCTTGGCGGAAACAGACTCACGTAATACCCGACCACCATGCGTGTAGCAATATCAATAATACAGACTAGGTATGGGCGGCCTACCGGTTCGCCTGTTAATTCATCGATGACAATTATGTCCAGGACATGTGTATCAATCTGAACTAATGTTAATGCAGTGTAACTACGGAGGGTGCGGCCAGCTGATCTAACGTAACGCTGGGCAGCATACTTTCCTTGGCGTGCTTGCATTACAACGTAGGGATCTAGCTCTGAAATGCGACGTTGTATAGTCCGGATGGTTGGGATCGTAATAGATTCTTGGTCGGTAATCATGAGTCCAGTTTCAATGAGTCGGCCAATTAGATAGGCTTCAACATCTTTTGCAGAGCGACGCTCTTTTTTTAAATAAATTTTATTAATCGCCTCTAAAATCAGTTGCTCGATTAGTGGGTCGTATCGCAATGTCATATTTCCTGACGGCCGCTTATCCTCTAATCCGCGGCTATCCTGTTGAAATCTCCTTACCCAGCGGCCAACTGTTTTCGCCGACGGCGGATTATTGTCATTTAGTTCTGACGCAATAATTGGTATTAGTTTTTTTAAGTGCCGCTCATTGCGTGGATTAAGCATTTCCTTTATCGCTGCTGACACGTATGATTGCCGTCGGCATCGATTTTTAACTGCTTCGATATTTAACCTCGCAGGAAGATTGGTACTGTCCCATGAGAATTTTTCATGTGCGCTTATCTGATCAAATTGTGATATAGAGACGCGGAATACTTTTCCCCCTTTGATCGCTGAATAGCGGATTGATCCATATGATATGTCCGCTATCTGATAGCTACTCCCATAAAAATCAAAGACGTGGCCGACTTGATAATTGTACTTGTTCGTCATTTCATGATCTCCAGTTAAATATGGTTGCATTGTTGATTTTTATTTTATTGTGAAAAATAAGAAAATCGCCGATCAAATCGTCGATCCCTTCGTTGGCCAATGCTGAATGAATTTCGGAAAGCGTGTTGAACGCTTTAGATTCAAGAAATTTAATTGCTGTAAAAATTTGTAGTGAACTCCAATCGTAACGGTGCCCTCTGGAGTAGATATGTAATAATCGATCTGTCTGCTCTCTGTTAGTTAGCTGTGTTTGGTCAAAAATTCTAAAAATTACATTGTTTGATGCCAGGATCTTCTCTGTGCGATCGTATCGATTTTTATCTCGCTCACTTAAATTTATGATTGACGATTTCACTTCGTGCACTTCATAAGAGTCGTCCGAATTTTTTATAACGAAATCAGGAACTACAAAGCTTTTTTTATCGAGCTGTATTTTTATCGCGTTAGTGCGGTAGTGAACAACGTCTGGATTCCGCTCTAATGCGAGCGCATGGGCTAACTCTAGTCTGCTCTCCAGCGTGGCGGTTCCACCGACTTTTCGTGATGGGAAAACAGTCGTGCTTTTACCTCGCTGCCCCTCTCGGACCCGTCGTGCTCCGTGAATCGCACCAGCGAGGTTGGGGGCGAGTTTAAATGCTCCCCGGATTTGATCTAACAGTGGTGGGAAATTGCTCATTGATATGTTCCTCCAGCCGCGCGTCACTAATTTCCGCGGCAGATATTTTCTGGGTTGAGACCACCCGTTATTCAGTACTTGATGACCAAATTTAGGGTGAGTGGTCGCGTCGAAAATCTAAATTCGATGCGTGGGGGACTTGACAGCTGGAAGGTAGGGGCAGATACTGACGGTCTCAAGTCGCAATACCGCTTTACCGAAAAGCCGAACAAGCCTGTTCGGTTTTTTTTACATGTTATTTCTCCTAAAAAGTGCTGGTTAACGGACTACAAAGTCCCCCCTCCTTAGTTATTTTTTATTCGCCCTTTTTCAATTTTGTTCCGTCACCAATAATTGTTTTTCAGAATTAAATAATCCCTCTTAAAACGTTTACCCATTCTCCGATTTTTGGCCACGTATTCGATTAGCAAATCCCTGAATTTTAGAGCGTGGGACATTAAATCCCGCGGTCGCGAGCATACACAGCGATATGCGCACCTACTAGTGTCCAAAATGTGCGATGAAAGCGGTAAATGGGGGGATTTTTCATATATATTTCATCGGGTTACAATGTAACTGAGAAGGATTCCTGTTAATGGGTTTGCTCCGGAGATTCGAAAATTAAATCGATACGTTTAATCTCGTCCGTCTATTGGCTAGGTGCATTAAGGTATGCGTCGAAGTTAACTCTTTATAAACTTTCAAAACTCGCTCTCCCACATACCGGCAATCGAGTGCTCAGCCACGACTTAGCGCGCATTCTTCGTGGTGAGCGGCCTGCTCCTCGTGCAATGATTATGCTATTTGACCGGCTGATTCCAGGATCTGGGGCAGTTGCCAATTCGTTTTTTTGGTGTGTATTGGGAGTACGCCGATTAACCGGCCCTATTGTCATGGACTTGATCGCTCGACTCCCTCTAGAACTCCGTGAGCAGATTGCCTGCCTGAATAAGGCTGGGAGACCAATCAGAAGAAAAAAAATTTCTAAAACATCTCAGATAGAGGCCATTGCTCGCGTCAGCAGTTTGGATGCGCTCGGTGTCCTGTTACTACTGGCGATGGAATTGAAACCTGTCATGAACACCGCCTCGAACGCCGCATTTTTGAGACACTACGAGCTCTACAAAGACATTGTGTGGGCGTCCGATTTTCTCATCGCCCGGCTTGCAATTTTTTCTCCATTTCAGCATTTTGCCAGCGAATTCCGTACATTTATTTTTGGTGTTGTATTTCGTTGTTCTTTCATGCTCGAAATCGAAAAGCACATTGGGGATGATTCAGTCCTTCCAAATGAACTTTCAGGTTCGGAACAAAATTTCCTGTCAGTCACTCGTATCGGATATTTGCTGTTGGACAAGCAGGCATTTGCCGGTATTACGTATGCATCCGATCAACAGGCGTTGCAATACGTGTATGACCAGCTTTCATCGTTAAGCAGACTTCCTATTGCTGAATTTGAGCATCAAACTGATTTTCTTCGAAATAGTGATTTTACTTGCTGTTTATATGATGCAATTTTTTGCGGCAGGATTGGAACCACTTAGTAGTCGTTGTACCATTTATTTGGAAGAAATAACTTCCAGTTTATTAATATACGAATGAGGTAAGTAAATCATATGAAAATTCATACTCCTAGTTCAAACGCAGCTGTAGGTATTGACGATAATCATTTAAAGCTTCGAGAAGAACTGAGGAGGGAATTTGAATTTCATGTAACCCGATTGGAGGACAAAATTACTGCGAAAAATTCAAATATCAGTGAGTTGGCAATGTCAAAAGTTTTGCGTGTCGTCGGCTTGCTCGGGACTGCTCTGATTGGTGTTTTTGGTGTATTAGCGTATTTTGGATTTGATGAGTTGCGAACTACGTTGGTCGATTATTCTAGTAAAAAAGTTGATCGATGGATGTCCTATGAAGAAGTTGAAACACCGATAATGAAAAGCCTTACAGATATCAAAGATCAATACCTCATCGATTCGCTTTACATCAGGTTGCAAAGAGCCAAAGCTGAGGGACATCGTTCGAGTGATTATTCCCTAACTAACAAAGAGCGTGCAGATCTAATTAGAATTGCAAACTCCCCAGACACCTCATCATCCGATTATTCCACTGTTTTGACGTTACTGTACGCTCCCTATCAATTGGGTCTAGGGAAGTTTTCGTTCGACAAAGGCGGTAGTGCACTAGCTAAGATTTTTACTGAAGACGGTTTTATAGATCAACTTGAAAAGCAGCGAGAGTTGCTGAGAACTTTCTCCCATGACACTTCGTTAGCACATATCGCCGGAGGAATTTTGGCATCGGAAAATCATCCGCTAAAGGATGAAGCATTCCAGCTATTGGCAAATATAGGCGCTCCGATTGCGGTAATGTACGCCAATGAAAATATCACGCCGGAACACATCGATGAGATTGACCATCAAATGGCGCTGGTTCTCGCAGCGCGTGATATAGATTCGGAGATGTTAAAGCGCTACATAACTTTCCTTAGAGGTAACCCCGGTTCCCATGACCATTGGCTTTACCATATGTTCGATTTATTTGAGCACTTACACTCATCGACAAACATAATGTTTGAAACCTATGAGTCGAAAAAGCTCGCTGAAAAGCAGCATCCGATGGCAATCGACATTCTCGCTTACCTGATTGAAGCTGGGCATGGTTTTGATGTGTCAGATGCGTTTGACCTGCAACTACGTTTTGGGAAGGGGCAGAGTTCGCTCCTCGCTCCGGAAAGATATGAATTTGAGTCGTTGTTGAAAGACAACGAATTTCTTAACAAGCTTATTGTAAAGAAAGACGATGTGGATTGGCTTTCAAGAGTGGTGAAAGCGTTTGACATCCGGCATAACGAGAAAGTTTTCGTGTCGGTAAATGTTGAACTGCTGAACAACGCAACCCTTATGTTGGACGGTGGAACAATTGTTGGAAAGGATGATGTGTTGGGGGATGTCTGGCTGACGCCTTCAACCGAAAGCCCAGGATTATCAGCAGTTTTTCGTGACAAAGCTGGAACTATCCAGCGCCGCCATCTGAAGAAAGTCGATCACATTAATAATGCGAAGTTTTCATTCAAATACTTACAAAAAGATTTGTATCTTATCGTTCAGAACCGCGACGATTTCTTTTAGAAAGATTTGCGCCGGTTACGTTGTGAGTGGTATTACACCATCCCACCGGCGCACTAACTTCATAAGAGTTATCTATTGCAAATCATTCGGCATTTCAGTGAACAATTTGATGGTGACTAGTTCACTAAATTTTCCAGGTTGTACCAATTCAATTGACAGGTTCTGGGCTTGACGCAATTCGTTCTCAGTTAATTTTGCGGCGATCAGATCACGACGATATGCGGCTTCTTTTTGAAAGCGGGTACTTTTAGAAGCGGCAACATTAAATAAGGCATAGGAAAGCTTTGGATTACTAACGTTGTTTATGCCCTGTGAATGGAGCATGCCTAATTTATAGTATGAGGATCCGTCACCGCGAGATGCTGATTCTAGGTAAAGGTTTTCGGCTTTGGCGAGATTTTTTTCTATTCCAATCCCTTGCTCGTACATCTCTGCCAGATAGTACATGCCGGACGGATGTTTCACTCTGGCCGCTTGTGTAAACCATTTGATGGCTTGAGAAAAATCCTGCGGCACGCCAATACCCGCCACATAAGCTTTACCGAGACTGACTTGGGCAAATGCGTTTCCATTGGTTGCCGACAGGGTAAACCACTTTATTGCAGCATCGAGGTTTTTGGTCGTGCCTTCACCGTTCCAATACATAGTTGCCAGATTGGCTTGTGCCGCAGGGTGATGTTGACCAGCTGCTCGTTCATACCATTTGAAAGCAGCGTTTGCATTCTTTTGAACGCCCTCACCATATTCATACGCGATTCCCACCCGGAACTGCGCTTCAGGCAATTCTTGCTCGGCTGCTGCCAGATTCCAGGCAAATGCCTTTTCCAAATTTTGAGGCACACCATTACCCCGTAGGTAGAGGCTGGCAAGTGACATCTGTGCGACGGGATTTCCTGCTTTTGCTTCCGGTTCAAATTCTTTAAACGCATTTACATACTCTCCCCGGATTAATGCCTCAACGCCCTCGTTTACGCCTGCCAGCGCAGGCGTCGAACCCATCAAAATAATAATTATTGTGAATATGCGCGTCATCTTATTCCTTTATAACCGGGGCTTGTGTCTAGATGGGCCGTACCGAATTTGGGTACATGGCGGCAGTGTACCAATAATAGGTACAATGAAAAAGACCATCTCAACCCCTGAATATGCAGACCTCGTCGCATGGCTCAAAGATGCCAGGCTTGCATTGGGTTTGAGTATGAGAGATCTGGCAGAACGCCTGGAGGAGCCGCATTCCTTCGTTCAGAAGGTTGAGATCATGGAAAAGAGACTGGATGTTTATGAGTACGCGGTCTATTGCAAAGCCTTACAGATTGATCCCCGAGATGGTTTCGTCTTCTTCCACCTGTAGATTCGCGCACGATTAAATTATTAGAGGATTAATAAGTGCTAAGTAATGCGAGCAAATTCGATATCTCTGAGGTGTAACAGTCGGTCAGTTTTTGAAAATATCAGCGGTTTACCTTCCGAAAAGTCAGATTGATTCGCTGCTCTCCCAATATTGAGTGAGTATTATTTTTGATGGGTAATACGCCGTGATACCTCAATCGATCAACCCCTCCCCAAACTACTACGTCACCGTGAAATAAAGGGACGCTCTATTTCTTTCGAACCCGCCAAATTGAAAAACTGCCGGGATTCCCAGCGATACAGAGACAATGGGTGCATCAAGGTCTTGCTCATCTTTATCTTGATGTAGAGATAACTTTGTTCCGGTTGCGTATCGATTAATTAAGCATGCGTCTGGAATGAAAGACCGGAAACCCGCCTCATTGGCAGCGGACCGGGCGAGCTTTAAAAATTCGTTGGGCATTTGTGGCCAGGGATTGTCTGTGAGCGGATCAACCGCTGTGTATTTATATCCCGTGCGATCTGAAGTCCATCCCAACCGACCGCAGTTAGTCATACCGACAGACATGGTAAATCCACCAGGGGTTACCAAATACCGGATTGGTGAAATCTTTTCGATCAACGCTACGTTCGCTAACAACTCATTCGCAACAGGAAGCGCAAAGCCTCGCAAAACAAAAGCTTGCGCACCGAGAATTTCTCGACCACCAGAACTCTCATTTTCGAATAGATCGAGCATCAAATCCCCCTAAACCGAATTTCTGTACTACGGACAGTAACGTTTTTTGTCGACTGTTATATGCGGTAATTGACGTCAATATACCCACGTGGTATCAGTCTGATTGTGCCCAAGGCGGACCTTAGAGTGTAATTAAAAGCGTTGTTACGCGGTCACTTCAAGTTTTCCTCGTTATGCGAACCCAGGTGATCTATTTATGCCTATACGTTTTTGAGGCTCATACACGTGTCCAGCAGGCTTAGGAATTCAATTCAAGCCGAGGAGGATCCGGCTAAAGCGTTTAAGTCGCGAACGCTCGTTCTTATAGCTAATGACTTTGGGGAGGGGTTGAGGAGATATTTATCTAACATGAGCTGTACTTAAGTAGATAGAAAGCTAGAATTTCAATACACTGGAAATGTGACAGAGTTGGCATTGAGTGTGGTAAAACGACTAAAAGGGAAATGATTTAAGCCGTTTCCTCTATTTATTTGCCACTGGGGATTGCGCGCGATCTACGGTTGTTAACTGAAAACTCAATAATAAATACTGCTGATATGGCGGACCAAACCTTAGGCATCTTCTGTGTTTAGGTGAGGGGGTTCTAAGCCTATACATGTACTGGATGATTGCAAAATATGAATGGACCCCTTTCAAAGGTAATTCACAAAAAACCTTTTACCGCCAGTGAAATAGAAACTGTACTTTCGCAAAAGTTACCTCCATCTCTACGCAAATTTGTTCGTGGGCATGTTTTTCTTGCGTCACTTATAACGGGAAAAAAGACAACATATACAAATGTTGACACTGATGAGCCATTGCTTGATTCAGTGGGCCTGTATAAGTATGCGAGCAAAACGAGAAAATATAAAAAATCATGGTACTGGTTATTAGCCATAACCTTTTTTATTAGCCTTTTCTTTTCACCGGTCTTTCTATTGCCAGGAATACTCTTGTCGATAGGTGTGTGGTTAGCGGAAAAAAATGCTTCGAAGATAAAAATTCTCTTCACCTTTGATTCCGAAATTGAGAAGCGGTTTAGTAAATTTTGCGACCAATTTCCCTCCATCGATAAATCCAATGCTATATGGCTTAATATTGGTGATTACAGCGGTGACTCTGATCGAAACGCTGCTAAATTGGGATTTGGTTTTCCTTTTGGAATGTCTGGTAACTTAAATTTCCCTTGCTTACAAACTAATTCATTTTCGGTATTTTTTTCTCCTGATGCAGTAATTCTGCAAGTTGGAAATGATTGTTCCGTTCACTCGAATGTCGTTCTTTCTTATCAAGTTGATGACATAACGATTCAGGAATCTGGGTCATCCCCCTCTGATGCTATTACTATTGGGCATCGTTATAAATATCCCACTATGTCTGGTGCGCCTGACAAACGCTACAAGAACAATCCAAGATACTGCTTGAATAAATACCCAATAATGAGGATTAAAGGTGGTGGATTTTGCATAAATATTTTGACTTCTAGTCCTAAGGGATTTTCAGAAATAGATCCTGCCCAATTGTTTCAACCGCGACATTCTTTACAGATTCCGCTCTCTAAGACAAATGCTCACATGGCCATCTTGGATGCAGTGACTTCGACCAGTACAGCGAAACCAGCTGAGACTATTAAAGCGGAAGTTTCCCAACCCTTAGAATCGACTAACGTGCATGAATTTAAAAGGGATAAGCTAACGGCTGCGCAAAAAGAACAACAATTACCGATTAGTAAGGTGGAAGCACCTCCACGTAGTTTGCCAAAAGATAAAACGTTTTCGATGGTAGAAGCTCACAAATTTTTGCTCAGTGCAATGACTTCGCCAAAAGTGGAAGAGAAGGTCGCAAATAGACCGCAGAATGTTGATGCCCAAGATGATTTAGTTCGTGTTGAGCTTGATTCAATATCTCCTTCACAGCAGGTTACTCAGAATGGCGTGCCTCGCAATAGTAACGAATATGCTATTCCTCAAAACGAAACTAAAAAAACAAATAGTTATTGGATTCCGAAAAATCAAACTGTTCGTGTTAAGGGAATTACCATCTCCGGTGGAATGATCTATTACAACGCCACTCACTCTCAGGTTTATCACCCGTCAATGGTTGAAGAAAGCCAGATGATCGGTACGGGGTCCGGGGATTTTCGCCGTGATTTATCTGGGTATTATCCTGCTTATCGAAATATCAGTCCCGATGATCGCCGAGCGTATCTGAACTGGTTGGCAAGTGATCGTTCTGATCCTTCAGCGGGTATTGGGTTTGTATTTATTTACTTCTATGGATTGGAACGACGTTTGGTGATTGATAGCAAGTTTGATGCGTCGATCGAGGATGAAAAACCCGTTATTCTTGAAGAGATTCGCAGACTATTAGCCGTATACTCAGCGAATAGATCATTTAAACGTTATGCAACTTCCCTGATTGATTTTGTTGAGGTTTCGACTGAGTATTCGCCAGACTTTCATGAAAGTATCATGGCCGAGACACTCAAAATTGAGACTGGCGCAGTCAATTCCAAAGTGTCTAAACACTCGATTTCTATAGCTATCTCGCAGCTCGTTGACCAACAGAAAACGATCACCGCCGATTGGGCTTACCTGTGGGCGCAGCAGTTTTCATCCATGCTCGACAAAACGGTGGTTAGCTACAAACCCCTTTTCTATAAAGCGTTTCAACAGGTGTTTGAATCGCGCTATCCGAATGGATTTTATGCAACACCGTCAAAAGTACCGCTAACAGTTAATTATCAAGCTGCTGCGTCAGGCGCAGGTCTCATTGAAAAGCCGATTGGTAAATTAACAGATGTAGTGAACGCTGAAGCCAATGCTGCAAAAATTAGAGAGTTACTGAATGATGTTTCTGAGTTAACAGAACCCTACTGGCGTATCAAGCGTAGAGCATCAACATCCGGGTTTGTATTCGATCCATTTTTGCATTTACCAACGTCGTTGTGGCCGCAAAAAATATTGGATATGGCGGCGAAGTTGTTGAAGAAAGTTGATTCAAAAGAGATGCCATTGGGCGATATTGTCAACGTATTCAGCATGGTCTCCGTTAATCGCGCAAACCTTCAAAAGCTGTTCACACGATTAGCTGAGTTGGGTATCTACGCCGAACCAAGCATTATTCAAGGGGCGTCCACGCCCAAAGTGGGTGATACGTTATTGCTTTACCGGCATGAATTAAATGCCCATATACAGGCTCCTTCTGTAGGCTTTCATGGCGCTACTGTGTTTGCGGAACTCGCATGCGCCGTCTCAGCTGCAGATGGCCACGTTTCGGCAGAAGAGATCGAGCATATCCATCATCGAATTGCGCACTGGCCAGGATTAACGTCTTTTGAGCAGAAGTGTATTGCCTCAAAAGTCACAATGTTCTTAAAACAAACAGTGACTTTTGCCAAACTCAAAGCGAAACTTAAATTAATTCCCCCAGAGGAAATAGATAGCGTAGCAAGAATGTTGGCAGGCGTATCTGGTGCGGATAATAATTTGAATCCACTAGAAATCGCTCTGCTCGAGAAAATTTTTGCGGCGTTGGAAATTCCCGATAAGCTTTACTCCTACTTGCATTCATCACCGGCAGCCTCGACAAATAACCAAGAAGCACAAGGCGGTCTATCTTCAATAGACAATGTAGTGGTGACGGCAAGTTCTCAAATTAGTAGTCCCAGTTCAGGAGCCGAATTAGCTGCACCAAAAGTAGCTGCCATTAATCTTGATTTCAAAAAAATTGCCGCATTGCAAGCCGAAACAAAACATGTTTCTTCAATACTCTCTGCAGTATTTGACCAGGATTCTGACAACGCTCAGCCTCATGAGGTGATATCGGCTGTCGAGCCAACTGCATCGGGCACCGTTAGTTTTGAAGTATTCCCATCCTTAAATAGCAAGCAGGCAATTTTTCTCAATAGGTTTTTGACAAACCCTGCTTGGGCGAAGGATGAGCTGAATACCATTGCCAGCGATCTGGGTCTGATGGTGGACGGCACACTGGATGTAATTAATGAATTAGCTTGGGATGTATTCGATGATCCATTGTTTGAAGGAGATCATTATCTTGAAATTAATCCAGATTTAGCAGAACAAATTATTGCGTCGGCTTCTGCGCAGTGATGATGCACAAACTTACATTTAATTCGACATGGACAATCACCTATGAATGAATCAATCAAAATCCGCCCGAGAGACCGTGATGCGATATTGCAATCACTGCGTGCAGGTGTCGTTCCGCGTGCAGGTCAACATCTAGTACAAGTAGGGCGTGCTGCAGAGCTGACAGCACTAATTGCCGATATAGAGCGCATCGCAGATGGCGGTAGTGGATTTCGCTTGGTGATAGGTGAGTACGGCTCCGGTAAAACGTTTTTCTTGAACCTTACGCGCTCAATTGCGATGGAGAAAAAGCTTGTCACCATGCATGCCGATCTCAACCCCGATCGCCGGTTGCATGCTAGTGGTGGACAGGCACGATCACTTTATGCGGAATTAACCCGCAACGTTGCAACGCGATCCAAGCCAGAAGGCGGCGCATTTACCGGTGTAGTCGAACGTTTTGTTGCTACGGCGACTGAAAACGCTAGCGCACGCGGAGTAGATCCTGATCTGGTGATAAAAGAAATGCTCGCCGATTTAACCGAAATGGTTAACGGTTTTGATTTTGCCCTAGTGGTGTCCAAATATTACGAAGGATACAAAACGGATAATGCCGATTTACAAACTAGCGCAATTCGCTGGTTGCGTGGTGAGTTCTCGACCAAGACAGAAGCTCGTCAATTACTTGGTGTGCGTACCATTGTGGATGACTCCAATTTCTATGACCAGTTGAAACTGCTTGGCCGGTTTGTGCGACTGGCTGGCTTTGGAGGTATTCTGGTTTGCCTCGATGAGTTGGTGAATCTTTACAAGCTACCCAATACTCAGGCGCGCACATCCAACTATGAACAAATACTGAGAATTCTGAACGACTCCCTGCAGGGCTCTGCAGAAGGGATTGGTTTTGTTCTCGGCGGTACTCCTGATTTCCTTTACGATTCCCGCCGTGGTCTTTATTCATATCAGGCACTGCAATCACGTCTTGCAGAAAACACGTTTGCTGGTGGAAATATCGTTGATCTTACCGGGCCGGTCATTAAGTTGGTAAGCCTGACCCCTGAAGATTTTTATGTACTCCTTCAAAAAATTCGTTTGGTTTATTCGCACGGTGATCACACCAAATATCTTCTGCCTGACGATGGTATCGTTGCGTTCCTAAATCATTGCGCTCAACGGTTGGGAGAGAGTTATTACAGAACACCGCGCACGACGATTACTGCTTTTATAAATTTGTTGGCTGTTCTTGATCAGAACCCCGACACTTCTTGGCAGGAGCTTGTTGGATCAGTTGAAGTAGTCAAGGATACCGGTGCACAAAATGAAGTGGCCGCTCAGGATGAAGAGGACGATGAACTTGCAGAATTCAAGCTCTAATGTCAGTTCTGCGTTTGAGCGCCTGCACCCTGAGTTAAAACGATGGATTTGGGAGTCCGGGTGGACTTCCTTGCATGATGCACAAGAGCGCGCGATCCCTGCCATTCTTCCCGCCGACAAAGATGTACTGATCGGTGCTAGCACTGCTGCAGGTAAAACTGAAGCTGCTTTCTTGCCCATTCTGAGTCGGATTATCGAATTACCGGCCGATGAACAGCTTGTGCTCCAGATAAGCCCACTTAAAGCACTTATTAATGATCAGTATGATCGATTGCAATCGATTTGTGACCGTTTTGAGCTGCCAGTTTATCCATGGCATGGCGACATTACCTCCAGCCGCAAGCAACAATTCCAGAAAACTCCCAGAGGCATTTTGCTGATTACTCCAGAATCTCTGGAAGCGATGTTCGTGAATCGCGGATCCCAAATTCCCCGGATATTTGCCAACCTGCAGTATGTGGTGGTTGATGAGTTGCATTCTTTTATTGGTGAGGAGCGCGGGCGACAACTTCAATCCCTTCTCCATAGATTGGAGCTGGCAATAGGGCGCTTCGTGCCGCGCGTAGGGCTTTCGGCAACGTTGGGTGATATGAATCTTGCTGCAGAGTTTTTACGCGCAGATCGTCAAGTCTGCATCATCGATAGCCCCTCGGCAGGAGGATCGCTCTTGCTCTCACTTAAGGCCTATTACGAGCCCACAGCAGAAAAACCAAAAGAGAATTTATCCGAACAGAATCATCCGGATGATGACGACGAAGTTGGTGCAATTGATGATATCGCACGCCATATTTACAAAACGACGAAGGACAGTAAAAACCTGATATTTCCTAACTCTCGACAAAATGTCGAGTATTACGCGGATGTGCTTCGCTCGCTATGTGAAGGTGAAGGGCGACCAAATGCCTATTGGCCACATCATGGCAATTTATCCAAAGAGCTACGGCAAGAAGTTGAAGCAAACTTAAAAGATCCCTCGCGTCCAGCTAACGCAGTGTGCACCTCAACTTTGGAGATGGGCGTAGATATTGGCTCAGTAAAAAGTATCGCTCAGGTAGGTAGGCCCTCCAAAGTTTCGTCACTGCGGCAGCGGCTTGGTCGTTCCGGTCGAAGAAAAGGCGAGTCATCAATATTGCGTGCGTATTCGATGTGCAAACAAATAAAACCGGAAAGCTCTCTGGTTGAACAGTTGCATACCGATTTGATTCAGATGATCGCCTGCATACAGCTTTTACTCCGGGGATGGTATGAGCCGCCCTCCTCGACACAACCACATTTGTCTACGCTGGTTCACCAAGTCCTAAGCAGTATCTCCCAGCACTCTAGCCGTACTGTAAAAGCGCTGTGGAATGACTTAATTGCTACGGGCCCCCATAAAGGATTGGATAAGGGGGAATTTGGCGCGCTCATCAGGGAGCTTGGCAAGCACGACCTAATCATGCAGGACTCAGACGGTTCTTTGATCCTTGGGATAACGGGCGAAAAGTTTACAAACTCCTATGAGTTTTACACTGTGTTCCCCTTATCAGAAGAATATCGCATTGAATGTAATGGCAGAGCAATTGGAACAATTACCAAAGAGCTTTTAGTTAATCCAGGGCAAAAAATTGTGTTTGCTGGTCGCCGTTGGACGGTAATTGAAGTGCATCAAAAAGAAGGAATTATTTCTGTTGAGCGTGCACGCGGAGGACAGGTCGTTAGGTTTGGTGGCAGCTTGGTATCGGTGCACGATAAAGTTCGTGCCGAAATGCGAGCCGTTCTGGAGAGCAATGAACAATATCAGTACGCCGATTCAACAGCGCTTGAAGTGCTTGCCAATGCGAGAAATGCCTACAGAAAGGCAGGTCTGGCCGAAGCATTCCTTTACCAAACAGGCAAGGACCTATTGGTATTTACCTGGACAGGTGATGTCATTACTCAAACATTGGGCTATTTGCTTTCAGAGATGGGTTTACAAGTTTCAATCGGCGGTTTTTTTATTGAAGTACTTTCAATTACCGCAGATGAATTCCTCAAAGTTCTTGAAGAAATTGAATCAATTGTTAACCCAGAGTCTCTGTTGGATAAATTCGATCCGCCCGAGACAAATAGGTGGGACTGGGCTTTACCCAAAGATCTTTTAAAAAAGGATTTTATGGCTCGTTCTTGCGATATGGAATCAGCTTTAGAACTAACTAAAAAGTTGATTTCCAGCATCGCACAGAGGTCAGAACAAAGTGAGGATTTTTGATCTAGGCCATATAAGCGACACTAGAATTTAGCAGCTTCTGTTTTCACCGAGCTGTAACTGAATTGTTTTCCGTGTAGACAATTTTAGTGAGTCGATCAGGCTGTATCGTTATTAACTTCGTATGCAGAGTTTTTCTTTGTTACAAGTTTAGGACGCTGGGGCGTATTTATCATGAAGTGCATAGATTATCAAACAGGGTAAGTAGTGCTAACGAATTGTAATTTCCTTCGCTGGCTAAGTTAAATAATAAGAGGGTAGTAATAGTGACGGACCGGAGTGCTACAGCAACCATCAAAGGTTATTTTTATCAGTTCGATCAGACAATCGTTCGACTACTCGAGGCTTCTTCCGGTGCGAGCATAATCGTGGAAGGTGTTGAAGATATAGATCTGGACGACGGCGATGAGAGCGCATTTGTTCAGTGTAAATATTATGAGGGAACCGAGTATAACCATTCTGTGATTAAAGACGCTATTATTTTGATGCTCAGACACTTTCACGCCGCAGGATGCCCAAGAAATCAGACTTTCAAGTATCGGCTCTACGGGCACTATAAAGGCGGACAGAATAAGCTCGTACTTCCTCTCTCAGACGCTTTTTTGAAAGCTAACTTCTTAACCTATACACAAAAAAAAGTGGAACACAGGGTTTACGAAGAATTAGGATTAACCGCTCACGATATTTCAACATTTGCATCCCTACTCGAAATTGACATAAATGCGTTATCTTACGAGGATCAGCAGCAGAAACTGAACAAACTCTTGATCGCTGCAATTCCCGATAGTAACGTCATTGATGTGGAGTCATTTTTTTATCCAGCTGCAATTAATGTAATTCAGAAACTAGCAGTTGAGTTGGACGAAAAAAGACGAAAGATTATCAAAGAAGATTTCTTAAAAAGCATCAATCGTAAAGAAATTATTTTTAGTGTCTGGTTGCAACAGAAGTTTGGGGCGGATTATTACGCGAAGATGATTCGAAGGAAATTTTTCAATTCCAAAACAACAAAGATGCCGATCGCTTCAAGAATCTTTATTATCGACATGAATGGAGTATGCGAAGCTCAAAAGGCAGCCGGGATGCTTGCTAAACTTGGTGACTTCTTTTCTCACAAAGAGCATGCGCGAACACCTCCGCAAGATCGTTTCTGTCCCTACGTGTTACTCCGAGGTATTACCTCTACGGAATTGATAAAGATTAAAGCAGAGCTGTGGGATCAAGGGGTCAGGTTCAGCGAAGGCTACCCTTACCAAGGGGCCGATTTCTCTGAAAAATTGCTTGTTGACCATCCAACCAAGGAAAATCTCTGGCGACTTAAATTCATTCCATCAGAAGCTAAGTTGATATCAACAGTCTCGGCAATTTCGGGCTCAATTATTGAGATCTATGATTTTTACCAAACAATGCCTTTAGATCCAGCGCTTGTTCCAAAAGAAAAGATATATCACCCAATCAGAAGTAGCAGTTCATATTTCGTTCAAGAGGTTATGCAGGCATGAGTGACACAAATGAAATCAAAGCAGAAGTGATTGCAGTTTTTCCAGATAAGGTAAAGATCTCGGTAAGTAACATTGCAGCTTTTTCCGATGGAAAAAGTCTTCGAGTCGGATCCTATTTGCGGATTACTGATAGCGAAGACTGCGCGCTGATAGCAATCATTGAAAATTTTTGTATAGAAGTTACAGAGAAAGCAGAGCGTCGCCACATAATTGAAGCATTACCTTTAGGTATCATTACTGAGGGAAAATTTATTCGTGGAGGAGACACGCTGACGATTCCGCCTACAGGTGTAGCACCAGCTACTGAAGGCGACATAAAAAAAATCTTCGAAGACTCTGTCGATCCTGCGAAAAAATTTGTATTTAGTTCGTTGGTTTCAAATTCCGCAATTCAAGTACCGGTTGATGGTGATCGATTTTTCAATAAACACATTGCTGTTGTAGGTTCGACAGGTGCGGGGAAATCGCACACCATCGCAAAAATTATTCAGTCTGCAGTTGGCGCGAAGAACGGTGAGTATAAGCTCAATAACTCTCACGTGGTTATATTTGATATTCATTCCGAATACAGATCAGCCTTCCCGGACGCCAATTTTCTAGATGCAGGCACCCTGACGCTTCCGTATTGGCTACTCAATAGTGAAGAACTCGAAGAAGTATTACTGGATACTGGCGAGCGAGATAACTATAACCAATCGGCTGTTTTTCGGCAGTTAGTCACCGAGAATAAAAAGAGGCATAACAAAGGTGCTAAATATGTTTATTACGATAGCCCATTGAAGTTTGATATCCATCAAGTTTTGAATGCGCTGTACAACATCAAGAACGAAACTGTGAACTCAAAAAATGAAGCGCGATACATGGTGGTGGACGCTTCCTATTCCCTTCCGACGGATGGCAAGACTGAACCCAGTCACGGCCTCCTCTGGGACTCAAAGGAACGATTAGATAGATATTTTGCAGGCAGGCTCGAATTTCATCCTACGAAGCCGCAAAGCATTACGGCCGGCAGCTACGCAGATAAGTCGCTTGATAAATTTTTCACTCGCTTTGAATCGAAAGTGGCGCAAGATCGACTTCAGTTCCTCTTCGGTGTGGCGGCAGATACAGCCACTCTCGAAGGTACCCTCATGAGTTTGATTGGTTACGGAGATAAGCAATCTAACGTGACTGTGGTTGACCTTAGTGGCGTGCCCTTCGAAGTACTTAGCATTACCGTTTCGCTGATATCCCGAATCCTGTTTGAATATGGCTATCACTATAAAGTGATGAGAAGTGCGAAAAGCGAAACCGTTAACAACGATGCGCCTATCTTGTTGGTGTACGAAGAAGCGCATAAATATGTTCCTAACAGTGAGCTTTCCAAGTTCAGAGCCTCGAAGTTCTCTATTGAGAGGATTGCTAAAGAGGGGCGAAAGTATGGGGTAACCTTATTACTTTCAAGTCAACGCCCTTCGGAAATTTCCGAGACAATTTTCTCGCAGTGCAGTAACTTTTTGGCCATGCGATTGACGAACCCAAGCGATCAAGGGTATGTATCTCGCCTGCTCCCAGACACGCTTGGCAATCTGTGTGAGAAACTACCGACTTTAGGTGCTGGTGAGGCTCTGCTGATTGGGGAGTCCGTAGTCATGCCATCTTTAGTTAAGATTTCTCCTTGCAGTCCCGCCCCATCTTCAACTGACATTCCGTATTTCCAACTTTGGAAAGAGGAATGGAAGAATGTTGATTTCACAGGAATCAAAAAAACTTGGCTCAAGGAATGATTTCGTGATCGCTTGCGATTTAATTTGAGTATCCCTATAGACGGCGACTGTTTTTTTAAGGTTAATTAAATTGCAGTGTAATGCTCTGAGTTATTTAAACGAGAAAATCGACGGTTAGTTTTTCTACAATTTAGTTAACGTCACCCAGTAAATTGAGACGGAGAAATAGTTATGCATGAAATTATCTGCCCACACTGCAAGAAAGCATTCAAAATTGACGAAGCAGGGTATGCAGATATTCTTAAGCAAGTTCGAGACAAGGATTTCGAGCACCAGTTGCACGAGCGACTCGAATTGGCGCAACAGGATAAGCAAAATGCGGTTGAACTCGCAACAGCTAGAGTCACTAGTGAGTTAGAAAAAGCCGCCTCAGTCAAGGATTCAGAAATTCAAATGCTAAAAGCTAAACTTGACGCAAGTGAGGTGGCTCGGCAACTTGCGGTAACTCAAGCGTTAAGTGCCGTGGAGAAAGATCGTGATGCAATTGCCAACGAGCTTGCGAAGGTAAAGCAAGAGATGCTGGTGGCCTCACAGCTGGCCGAAGCTAAACTTGTGAATGAATTGCAGAAAACCACTGCGATAAAAGAGGCAGAAATTCAGGATTTGAAGGCAAAACTTAATGCTGGCGGCATTACCCAGAAACTTGCAATAACAGAAGCAGTAAGTGTCGTCGAAAAAGAACGTGATGAGCTAAAGAATGGTTTTCAGCGATTAGAGCTAGAGAAAAATCTAGCCGAAAAATCTCTAAAAGAAAAGTATGATGTACAGCTCAAAGATCGTGATGATCATATTGAGCGATTGAAAGATTTGAAGACAAAGCTATCTACAAAAATGGTCGGTGAAACACTGGAGCAGCACTGTGAAATCGAATTTAACCGTATTCGATCCACTGCATTTCCAACAGCTTACTTTGAGAAAGATAACGATGCACGTAGTGGTAGCAAGGGAGATTTTATTTTCCGCGATTTAGATGAGGCCGGCACCGAGATTGTTTCGATTATGTTTGAAATGAAAAATGAAAGTGATGAGACCGCGACCAAGAAGAAAAACGAAGATTTTTACAAACAACTAGACAAAGATCGAACCGAAAAAGGTTGCGAATACGCGGTGTTGGTTTCCCTGCTTGAACCCGAAAGTGAGCTTTACAATATCGGAATTGTTGACGTGTTTCACCGCTACCCGAAAATGTATGTTGTCCGACCACAGTTCTTTATTCCTATTATTACCCTATTACGAAATGCGGCAATGAAATCGCTCCAGTATAAATCGGAGCTTGCGCTGGTTAGGGCTCAAAATATTGATATCTCTAACTTTGAGATTCAGCTAGATGATTTCAAAACAACCTTTGGTAGAAACTGGCGGCTTGCCTCGGAAGGTTTCGAGGAAGCTGTTAAGCGAATTGATGAAGCAATTAAAGACTTGGAAAAAACCAAGGAGGCACTTTATAAATCGGCTAACAACCTACGTTTAGCAAATGATAAAGCCGAGGATCTTACTATCAAAAAGCTTACGCGGGGAAACCCAACCATGGCAGCGAAGTTCGCGGAGCTCAAGAGTCCTGATTCGTCCGATAAATCATGAAACACCTTTTTGGCAATGCAAGGACAAAAGGATTATTTCTTGAGGTGATTTTTCATGCCAGCTACGTCTCATGATAAAGATTTACTATGTGAGTTTGCACATATATATGTCTGTGCCTGGGAGTTATGCGAAGTAAAGGGAATTGGTTTTCATTCTCGCTAGAGTGAAGGGCTCATTTGCGCCCAAAGCGCACATATTCTGCGTTTAATGCACAACACATTTTAAACTGTTACATCGGGAAAATATGAAACTGACTTCGCACAAAATATTAAAGTTCGTTGTAAAAAAACGAGAGGTCTCATTGGCAGAAATTGAGCCATTGATTGATAAAGCGTTTAATGATTACAGAGACTATTATCCTTTAGCTATGTTATGTACTGGCGAGTATACCAAGTGTGACTGGAGCGTTAAGGGTGCGGCGATAAAAGATGAGAAGGTTTTGGCCTCTATGTTTTATTCCACTATTTCAAAGGAGCGTAGTGTTAATTTGTATACGGCTCCTATAAATCCGGTTGCGCCTGAGAATAATAAATTTCATACAACTCCAAAAGCTGAACTTTATTTTTCATCTGAAAGAGAAAAACGTTCTGATCGAATATTTTCCATGGCAATAGGAATAATTGTTGGGATCTGTACTGCCATTTTAACTGTTAAACTCAATCTAAAGTAAATTAGGGAAATATTGCAAGGTATCTTTATCGCTTTGCTGTGAAAAAGCAATACACTTGGTCTAGCTTAAAAACTGCTACTGCGCTCAGTGTTATTTTTGAAAGGATAATGTAAATGATCAAAAAGATTACAATTACCAATATCAAAGGAATTGGTGAAAACACTGTCAATGGAATATATGAATTTGATGTTCCGAAAAATAAGCCTAGCATTTTTGTCGCCCCAAATGGTTTTGGGAAAAGCTCCTTGGCTACCGCATTTAAATCACTTAAAAGTTCAAAGATCGAACTTCATAAAGATGACTTTCATCAAGGAAAAGACGATATAGTTCCTAGGATAGAGGTTACCTATTTGGATGATAATGGCGACATCAGCGTTTTGCGCGCTAATGACACTACCAATGAGATAAATAATGTCTTTGATTATTTTGTAATTAACAATCAAGTCTTCGCTAAAGCGAAGAAAAGCAGAATTGGCGGTCACGTTATTGCCTCTGCCTCTCTAGAAACACCGCCTATAGTATTGTCTAGTAGCATCCCGGAAAAGTCAGAATTCAATTATTCAATTGCCAACCATAGAAATAAAATCGGAAGAAATGGAAAGGTTTTACCAAATATCTCTAGTATTTATAAAAATGGAAAGTTCATTGCTGAGTTGAATAACCATCTTGTCTATCTTGAGAGGGTGTCTGGCCAGCGTATTCAAGAAAAAATAAATTCATTTATACAAAGGTTAAACGAACAAAATGGATCTAGATCTAAGCTATTAGACTGGATTGACGAAAATGAACTTGAATTTCTGGAAGGAACAAATAATCTCTCAAATATAGCTGCTCTCTGTGTTTCATTCGATTTGGGTTTTACAAATTCTGCTGAGAATCATCTGGCCGCCATCCAATTGGCATTAGATTTTAATGAAAATCCCCTCGATTTTAAAAAGGCTGTAAGAAGATCAATATATGATCTTGGCAAATCTTCCTATGACAGACTATTTAATGATTTTAATTCCAGTTGGAAGGAGTTTAAGCCAAAAGAAAAGGATGGAAAGCTAGTTGTCGAGATGCCAAAAGTTCACCAAATATCAAATGGGCAAAGGGACGTTATGTGCTTTATAGCACTTCTCAAAAAAGCTGAGCTGAATCTAACAAAAAAAAGAAGCATTCTAATAATAGATGAAGTTTTTGATTATCTTGATGATGCCAACTTAATAGCTGTTCAATATTATGTCACACAGCTAATAGCAAAATTTAAAGACGAGGGTAAGATGTTTTATCCTATTATTCTTACCCATCTAGATCCATCGTACTTCAGAAATTATACGTTTAGCGATCAGAAAGTGTTTTATCTAGAGAAACGAGAGGCCAAGATTAACTCGCACCTTAAAAAATTACTTGTGAATAGAGAAAAACCTGAAATTGAGAGTGCTGTATCTAAATACTATTTACATTACGAACCACAACCGATAAATGTTCGACAGGAATTTGAGACTTTAGATCTTAAGCCAACGTGGGGTGATTCTTCTGTTTTTGATCAGTATGTATTTTCTGAGTTTGAAAAATACATGGCTAACGAGTCTGTTTACGACCCATTTGCGGTGTGTTGTGCATTACGCAAGAAAATCGAAAAGTATGCCTATGAAAGATTGGATAGTGAATATTTAAAGGCAGAATTTCTTGATAAGCATAAAACACCAAATAAGCTGAAGTTTTCTGAAAGTAAGGGCATTGTTATACCAGAATCGTTCTATTTGTTGGGTATTATCTATAACGACGGAATGCACTGGAAAAATAATGAGGCAGCGATATCTGGAAAATTGGAAAATATGATCATTAAAAAAATGATCAAGGACGTTAAATAACTACTTCCCATGCCGGATATTGAAAAAACTCGCTGCTTCCATACAGATTCATCGCTGCATTCGATATTTTCCGTATTACGGCGCGTTAAATTTCTGAATTGCTCTGATTAAATTCTATCTGGAAAATGGTCGCGACTAATACAATAAATTTCTCGGGTTATATCCGTTTTTAGCCGAAGATGTACGTGAATTAATTCGCGTATGAAATTATGTGAAATTATTCGAGTGGATTTTAACCGACACCTAATATCTGAGAGAGTGCTGTGGGTAGGTGTTTTTTGCAGGAATGTTTTTGTGGCGCAATCGTTAGCATACAATGTAATGCAGGTTTCAATTTTGAGAGTGACACTTGAGTAATATGAACGGTGGCAAACAATCGCAGCTTACCGGCGAACGGGCTGAAACTAAAGTTCGTGATGTTCTACTTGATGCTCAAATCTTCTGTTCAAAGTATGAGCATGACAGGGGAGAAGATTTGCTAGTGGAGCTTGAAGGCTACACTGAGCTGGCTAATGCTGGGAGTGAGCCGAGAATTGGATTACTTCAAATTAAGGGTCATGACGCCGAAACGGCTTCTACTACTGGTGCAGGTATCGCCAAAAGGCAACTTGATCTTAACCACTTGCGTAGATGGGCAGCCATTCCATTCCCTGTCTTTGTCGTAGCTGTCGAGCTTCTCGGAAACGAGCCGCTATTTTTTGCCCGCTCAGTTGACAGGATAATAGGCGATGTCGCGCCGGAGGGACTGGAAGTGCTTGAGCAGCGGAAAATAACGATATCGCTTCCTCGGGCAGATGACTTGCCTTCATTTTTGAAGAATGAAATAGCTGGATTCTATTCACTTCATGCCTTTCAGCTTGCAGGTCTTTCCGAAAATTTGATTGCCAGAAATCACTACGAGGTTATTTCTTCAACTACTTCTATTGTCCCTCCTCAGGCTAAGGTATGGCTAAAGAATATACGAGTTTTGTGGAAGGGCCCTTGGCGCCCGACTCATTTCTGGGCGACGCTTAATCATATTGCTGATCAGCTTCAAGAGAAAGATGGTGGACGGTGCACTCCATTGCTGGCAACAATTCATGTATATCGAAGCTTAAAAGATAATCGAGATAATAACGCTATCGCACACGTTTCTTGGCTTGAAGACGATCATGCAATTACGGCATCACTAAAAGAACTCATGAATTGGCCAAAAGCGGCACATTGGACACGCTTTCGGTTTCATGGAGCATCTGCACTCGAAGAATTGCCCGAGTCATTTGTCATGGAAGAATCTGATGACTCATTCATTTTCAAAGCGGAGAAAATCTGGGTAGAGCTTGATTCCATTTTTTTAGAAGTAATGAACTCTTTGACGAAAGACCTGAGGTTGCCTGTTGAAAAACTAACTCGGCTGGAGATGTCGCTTCACGAAATTGATAATGGTGCTATTCAGCAGCTTGGCCGACCGTCGCCACAGCTAATCATGGTTGATAGAATGATTAATCAATATACCTTTGTCTTAACGGGAGTTTTTACTTGGATCAAGGGAAAACCTGACACTCCTGAAGTAAGCCGAAAGCGATGGTTGACGCAAGACTTAGAAATGGCACAGGGCCTTTATCGTGCCTACTACCCAATAGTAAAATTACTTTTGGATCGGTAGGCGAGTTAGCTCATTGCACTAGCCCTCTGCATACATACACTGTTTGTCTTTAAGAAAAATGGAGGAATAATGGCTCAAGGTGTAGTTGCGGATAATTGGTCGTTGCAGGATATAACGAGTCTGTTCACAGACGGGTTTGAGAGGGATGACGCTCATGAAATTGTTGTTAATGGCGAACAACATTGCTATCGAGCCGTGTCAAGCGCTGTTATTCAGACAGAGGCTCTTTTTGACTTTCTCTCTGACCTTATTCTTCGAGATGAAGTATTAGTCGATCAGCAATTCACTTATGCATGGGATGAAGTTCAAAGCCCAATCCTGGAAGCAAAAAATCTTGGTGTTGTAAGGGCATATCCCTTTTTAGCTGAAGCTGAAAAAATTGCAGGTCCACGTGATCGGATTATAAGTCATATCTGCTCTACTGAATCTTTGAGACTTGAACACCGAGAAAATGTTGAGGGTTGGAATTCCAACGGGACAACGCCACATGCTCTTTTGTCTGCGACCTTATGGGGCGGAGCAGGCATGTGTGCCAGAAGCTTCGTGTACGAAAAGAGTTATACTCCACATCCTTTACGAAAAAAATTGTTTATAAATTCAGGATTTATGCTGCCTGCTGCTGATGCTCTTCATCAATTGACTACATTTTTAGATGACCAAAAAGTCAAAGTCACAAAGAAGATATACGGTAATGACTCTCTTTTTTCTGCGTATATTAATCTTCCAGCATTACCTATTAGGATCATTCAAGAGGCTAACTCTGCCGATAAACTAATTACAATCGCCCTGCAAATGAGGAGTGATTTTCAATCACTTCGTGACTGGCTAAAAATGTTTCAGAACGCGATGAGTGCAGACGATACAAAGAGTCTTTTGGATTACAGAAAACAGCTTGACTCAGTAAGTCAATATATAGATAAAAAAATAGGGTATGGAGCGGAATCTAAACCGGTGACAATGGAAGCTGGAATGGGAATCTTCAAAATCGCTACTCAAGGTAACCCACTGGAAAATATAAAAAATCAATTTGGTGTAAGAGCTATGCTTAATAAATTAGTTTTGGGCGGTGCTGGGCGCGCAGAGTTAAAAAAATACGTCAGCATGTTCGGTGAGAAAGGTTCAGAAATTGGCTATGAAATTGAAAGATCATTTACACAAAATCCTTCTTAAGTAACCGTTATTCTGTTTCCCCATGAAAGAAATTTCTTTCATGGTATACAAAGTATTATTTTTTGGTATTAATGAGCGCTTTTGGCCGAAATTTACTATATGGGAAGACAGGTATTTTGATAATGAGTGATTCTGTCGGTCGCGTTAACAATATGATGACTGTTCGATTTAGTAAGTCTCATTTTGATGTTGGCATTGTTGATGTGGGTCTTAAAGGAGCGATTACTAAAAGATTTCACTTGGATGAAGGATTGTATCTTTCATCTATGGGTCGAATTTGCTCATGGAAATCAGCCGCTTCATTTGATACAAAAGAAGAAGCTGTTTTGTTTTTCCATGAATGGGTAAATAGAAATAGACCTAAGCGCGCACAATACAAATTAGAGGTAATCGAATATACGACCCCTGAAGATGCGTATATTTTACTTTTCGATGAGACACACCCGCTATGGGCAATTGAAGTGAGCGAAAAGCGCAATATCGCACAGGCAGCTAGAGCATATTTCTATGACTATCTGCATGAGCTTCAGTACAGTACAGGCACCCTTAAAAAATACCGTCAAGAAATATTAAAATATGGTGTTGATATTAATAATAGAGTTGACCCAGAATTAAACTTAATTTTCCGATCCGCAAAAATCCGAGAGCAATATCATCAAGATAGCTGTTTAATCCAGGCGGATAAGGCTCATTTACATATAGTTTGATGCGCATTGGTTGATAAATTCAAATCAGTTCAATTGGGCAAGATGAAGGTCAGCTTTAAAAATGCCGATGAGCTCGTTAGGCGTTGGGAATCGGGCGCTCGGTGCCTAAGCGGAAACTTTTGATTTTTTCCAACGGAGGATGCAGCTATGACTTACATGAGTACACAGGATTGTGACGCCCGAATTAAAGAACTTGAGGGCTTTCGGGACGATTGGCAGAAGATGATCGCTGAGAATGAGAGCCAGCTTAGGCGGCTGATGAATCTGAAAATCGCAGGCATCGACGAGTACGATCAAGCGATTGTTCAGGCGGAGGAGGCTGGAAAGCAATTGGTCGCAGCCAAGTCAAACATCGAAGCGACAATTGAGAGAGTACGTAGCGGCGGCCAGTAGGGCATGAGCTAGCTAATAAACCAGCTTACAAGGACTGCAGGCAAAACCAATTCAAAATTGTGCATCCATATATTGATGATCATGCATTACATTACTCGTGGGCAACCGGACAAAACAGTATTCCAATTCAAGGAATATCTGCCGTCCGCTATAAATGAAAAAACCACCGTGCGGTGGTTTTTTCTTCCCAGACAAGAGTCAACTTAATGACACCTGCTAGGGATTAGTTGTTAGTCGTTATCATACACATCATCACTGCTTATATCCAGATTGGTTGCTTAACACGGGGTTCAGTGATCCCGACGCTGAATATGCACCTGAAACCAGAGCAAAGCGGATCTTCAGAAAATGCACTTTCAAGCGGAATTATGAGCCTTGTACAGAGTGTGCGAACAATTAAGATATCCCGCTCGCACCCCCAGACATTCACCGAGTTAATGTTTTATATCCCAATAAATTGTCCCCGTGTCGCGAAGTTTACTAAGCCATTGAAAAATATAGACTCGCTTGGACAACTCATGTGTCGTTTTAAGACATCTCATCTGTCGTTTTGGACAACTCATGTGTCGTCCGCCGCCGCCGTATAGATTAGATTGGCTGATTGCATCCCTATCACCCATACGGGATAATACTGGTTAACCAACCAGTTCCTGTATCCCTATGACCAATGCCTTTTTATTAACCCGCCAATGGCGCGACACACGTGACGGTGTCGCGCTCGATTTGTGGTGGGCGACGGAGCAGGGGAGTTGTTGGACGCAGATTACCGGGCAGGAAGTGGTGTTTTTTGTGTTGCGCGAACAAGCTGCACAGATCCAACCGTTAATCAGCCGCTTGCGCCAGTGGCGTATGGCGGAGGTGGAATTAAAGACCTTCCTCAATAAATCCGTTAACGCGCTCTATTTTAAAAGCCACCGCAGCGCGCGCGATGCGCAAGATATTTTCAAGCAGAACGATATTCCCTTTTGGGAGAGCGATATTCGCCCGCCTGAACGTTATTTGATGGAGCGATTTGTGACGGCGGGCGCGCAATTGGATGTGCCCATGCAAGCGTTTTCCGCGCAACAACCAATAACGAATCCGCGTATTGCACCGCTTGCCGATGAGCAATCACTCTGGCGGCCTGAGTTGCGCATGCTTTCGCTCGATATTGAAACCTCCATGGATGCCAAACAGCTTTATTCCATCGGTGTTTGGTGTGAAGAAGGCAAGCGCGTATTTATGGTGGGCGAGGGGACAGACACAGGGTTGGTGATTTTTTGCGTGGACGAAAAAGCCTGCCTGCAACAATTTTTTGTGTTTTTACAGCAGGTCGATCCCGATATTTTGATCGGTTGGAATTTGGTGCAATTTGATTTGCTGGTGCTGGAAAATATTTGCCAGCGGTTGAAAATAGAATTGCAACTGGGGCGCGCCAACCAATCCATTAATTGGCGCCATGAAGAGGGCGACGGCGGGCGCAGTTTTGTGGTGATTCCTGGGCGCGTGGCGCTCGATGGTATCGAGTTACTGAAAGCGGCGAATCACCAATTCCAAAGTTATTCACTGCAAAATATTTCGCAGGAGCTATTGGGTGAAAGCAAATTAATTACCGGCAGTGATCGCGGTGATGATATCACCCAGTTGTTTAAAACCGATAAGCTGGCGCTAGCGGATTACAACTTGCACGATTGTGAATTGGTATGGAAAATTTTTGTGCAGCAGGAGCTGCTGGCGTTTGCTCTGGAACGCAGCCAATTAACTGGCTTGTTGTTGGATCGTATCGGCGGCTCGGTTGCCGCGTTTGAATATTTGTATTTGCCGCGCTTGCACAGGCGCGGTTATATCGCACCGAATTTAGGTGAATTTGAATCTGATGTGATTAGCCCCGGTGGGTATGTGATGAATTCGCGGCCGGGGATTTATGACAATGTGTTGGTGCTGGATTTTAAAAGCCTGTATCCGAGCATCATTCGCACCTTTTTAATTGACCCTTGTGCTTTCTGGTTGGCGCAACATAATCAACTCGATGAAGCGGAAACTGTTCCCGGTTTTAACGAGGCTTATTTTGCGCGCGAAGGGCATATCTTACCCAATGTGATCGAGCAGCTCTCAGCCGCGCGCGACCGTGCCAAACAACATAAAAATGCGCCGCTTTCCCACGCTATCAAAATTATTATGAATTCGTTTTACGGTGTGCTGGGCTCAACCGGCTGTCGCTTTTTTGATCCCCGTGTTTGCAGTTCTATTACCTTGCGTGGCCATGAAATTATCCAGCGCAGCCGCGATTGGATTGAACAACAGGGTTACGCCGTAATTTATGGCGATACGGACTCGCTGTTTGTCTGGCTGGAAAATAATTGTGTTGGTAAAACACCGAAAACACCTGAGCAGTGCAACAGCATTGGTAAACGCTTGGCAAAAGAATTGAATATTTGGTGGCAACAAACACTGCGCGATGAATTCAATATTAACAGTGCATTGGAAATTCAATACGAAACCCATTACCTGCGTTTTTTAATGCCGACTATTCGCGGCTCTGAGCTGGGCACTAAAAAACGTTATGCCGGATTGGTAGAGGTTAATGGCCAGCGCGATATGGTGTTTAAAGGGCTGGAAAATGTGCGCACCGATTGGACGCAACTGGCCAAAGAATTTCAGATGACGCTTTATCGGAAAATTTTTGATGGCGAAGATTATTTTGATTTTGTGCGCAACACTACCGCGCAGGTGTTGGCGGGTGAGCGCGACCTGGAATTAATTTATCACAAGCGCTTGCGCCGCCATCTGCACGAATACCAAAAAAATGTACCGCCCCATGTGCAGGCTGCGCGCAAATATGAACAGTTAACCGGCGCACGTTTGCGTCGCGGCCATTGGATTAGTTATCTGATTACGGTCAATGGCCCCGAACCAGTGGGATCAGATGATATCAATATGGCTCTGCACCAGGGTCCGATTGATTACCAACACTATGTCGATAAACAGCTCACTCCCGTTGCCGATAGCATTTTGCATTTTATGGATGAGTCGCTCGGGCAGTTGGTTGAGAGCCAGATGTCACTGTTTGGTTGACTTGTTATCGCCCCCGCCTCGGGCTATATTCCGCCTCCCATTTTGTAATCTTCAGGTAGTGCTATGTCTGAGAAAGATTCTGATATCGATGAAGTCCTTGAGATGCTGCGCGATCACAACGAGCCAGTCCCTGTACCCTTGGAATTGCCTGATGAAGATAGGTTAGTCGAGATTGAAGAAGAGTTGCTGCTGCCTATCCCCCGCGAGATGCGTAGTTTCCTGCTGGAAGCGAGCGATGTGGTTTATGGTTCTATCGAGCCAGTGACGGCTGCTGATCCTTACTCGCATACCTATTTGCCCGAGGTGACCGCAGTCGCCTGGGAGCAGGGCGTGCCGCGCTATTTAATGCCGTTGTGTGAAGTGAACGGCGCCTACTACTGCGTAGAACAAGATGGTGAGGTGGTGTTTTGGCGCGATGGTGAATTGACTGACGAGACCTGGCCATCGGTATGGCACTGGGTGCGGGATGTGTGGCTGGAATCCTGAACCAGTCGTGTTGCGATAGCTGCATCAAGTCACGAAAATAGATTTTGGTGACAGAGCTTTGCTCTGGCCTGAGCTACACTAAATCTCCCGGCCAGCGTTTTGTCACATGCTGGCGTTATGGACAAGCCAGTCGCCGTTAAAGATCCTAATTAGTCACTATCCTAATCAGTAAAGAGCAGTCTCAGTGCGCAAATCCCTTTTGTCATTTGTCATTCCTCTTCTGGTGTTCACCAGTGCGGAGTTATTGGCGGAAGTGGATGCACAACCCTCAACGAAAACCTCGGCGCAGGATTCCAGCCTTGAGGATTTTGAAGCCCATGTGCGTCGCGTAGCCGAAAAGACCGCAGCGGAAGAAAAAGCGCGCAAAGAGCAGGAGCGATTAGAAGCAGCGGCGAGCAAAAAGCCCGCGCAACCCTTCACGTTTTTTAAGTATCAGAAAGGCGGTTCTGTCGCTTATTCAGATCGCCAACCTAAAAAAGCTGCCTACGAAGTCATCGTCTATACCTCTTGCTACGCTTGTAACCCCTTATCGCGCGTCGATTGGCGCGGTACCAAACTCTACATGACCGAATTTACCTATTTGATTACCCAGGCCGCCAGCAGGTACGGTGTTGATCCCGCGTTGGTGCGTGCGATTATTCATGCCGAATCCAATTTCAATCCGCTCGCGCGCTCGCGCAAAGGCGCCATGGGGTTGATGCAATTGATGCCCGGTACCGCCAAAGATATGGGCGTCAGCAATGCCTCCGATGCTGCACAGAATATCGATGGTGGAGTGAAATATTTGGCGCGTATGCTGGAGCGCTTTGACGGCAGTATTACTATGGCGACCGCTGCCTACAACGCAGGACCGGGCGCGGTGGAAAAGTACCGGGGGGTGCCACCCTACGAAGAAACCAAGACCTATGTTTTCCGCGTCAATATCCTTCATCAGCGCTACAAAAATCAGTTGGCCTTGGCGCGCAATTGATCTGCCGGCTTTCCTACCGATTTCCCCCTTATATCCCCGCACCTTGCTACTGGTCTTTTGACGGTTGTGCTCATAACCAATAATTCTAATTTTCACGCCAAATAACGCTCAAAAAATCAGCATTTTTGCCGCTATAGAGATTAACCCGCGCTTTCCCAAATGAATTTCCGGTGGGATTTTCTCTATTTCTCCAAAAAATGGACGGCAGATATGATTATTTCCAATGCCCTTATTGGCATGGCAGCACAGCGTGATTACCGCGAAGAGCACAGCGTTACAGAGCGGCTGGAATTTTGGCTGGATCAGCCGGCAGCCGCCGTGCAAGCGGCTAATACCGAACCACAACCTCAGGGTGTGGCAGTGGATCTCTCCCGCGCAGGTTCGCTACTGGCGATGCATCGCCAAACACAGTCGCTCGATTTAAGCACACCGGTGGATTCCCGTGATCGCTTGAATATGATGATCATCGCGGCGATGTATAAAGCCATCACCGGCAAAGACTTGGATGTGGCATCGCCCGCTGAGGTGCAAGCTGCTACGGGTGCCAACACGCAAACTTTGAGTGTGGACACAGCGCCGCCCGCGCAAGCGGTCACTACCCGCAGCACTGGCCCGGGTTTGATTTATCAGCGGCACGAGCGCTATCAGGAACAAGAATCGATGAAGTTCCAGGCGGTGGGTGCGGTGCGCACGGCTGATGGCCGCGAAATCAATTTTTCTGTGGCGATGAATATGAGCCGCGAGTTTGTGCAGGAATCCAATCTGCACATTGAGGCGGGCAGTAAAAAAATTGATCCGTTAGTGATTAATTTTGATGGCTTGGGTGCATCACTTAGTCAAACACGTTTTGAGTTTGATTTGGATAGCGATGGCACAGCTGAACAAATTGCGAGCTTGCGACCTGGTAGTGGTTATTTGGCGTTGGATCGCAACGGCGACGGCAGCATCAATAATGGCAGCGAATTATTTGGCCCTAGCAGTGGGCGCGGTTTTACTGAACTTGCTGTTTACGATGAGGACGGCAATCATTTTATCGATGAAGGCGATAGCATTTATCAACAGCTGCGCATCTGGATGACTAATGAAGATGGCTCGACTCAATTAGCGGCGCTGGGTGATAAAAATATTGGCGCCATTTTTCTGGGGCATGTGTCCTCGCCATTCCAATTAAAAGATGCGGATAACCAATCGCTCGGTGAAGTTGTTAATTCAGGTATTTATCTCAAAGAAGATGGTGGTGTTGGTGTGGTGCAGGAGATAAATTTAACGGTGTGATTTAAATTTAAAAAATAAAAAAGGCGGCTGCTTGTTAGCAGTCGCCCCAAAACGCATTACCAATCCATGTGAATAGCTGTAGAGATAAAGAGTTAGAAAGCGCCCAGTGTGCTGTTGGCGCTGCCAGTATTAAATGTATTATTGCTGCCACTTTCCCACACAACACCTGCTGCCGCATTATTTTCTTCGCGCTTCAAGCATTTCCATTCCACTGCTGTGTTAGCCGGTATTTGAATTGTGCCGGTCCAAGTTGGATAGCTAGTAGGATTTAATTTGATAGCTGAGGCTGCAGTCCAATTCCCTAACGCGGCACTGTTGCCCACCACATACACGCTTTGTCCTGAATAAGTGGTTCCGTTTTGGCAAGTAAAGCTCACACTAACCGACGCACCAGTTGAGCTCGCTGCGCTGCTCGAACTTGCAGGTGTACTTGAGCTACTCGCTGCAATAGAACTTGCTACTGCGCTGCTGGTGTTATTGGCAGGGGTGATGCTGTACTGCAAATTTGCATCGTTAAAGGTGATGGTGTAAGTGCCCGGCGTAGTGACGAGAATATCGTTGCCACTGGCGTCAGCAATTAAATCGCTGTTGTTGTTGCCCCAGTTGTTAACCCAGTTGCCGTAGGCATCAAATTTAAAGCGACCGGTGTTGCCGGTGAAGCTGGTGGTGCCGACCCAAGTGCCTGCGGCGCAAGTCATATCGGTGCTGGCCCAGTTATTAAATGTGCCGCGCAATTTCATTGAGGAGTAGACGCAGTTGTTGCCAACAACGCTGCCATTTTTTGCTTGCACATGAATTGCCGCTGCGCTTTTTGCTGCAACATTAAATGTCGCTGTGCCATTGGCGGCAACGGTAATACTTGCACCCGTGCAGGTACCGTTTACAAAATCGCCCGCGATAACATTGCAATAATTTCCTGCCGCCAAACCGGTTTGCAAGGTGACATTGATTGCACTGCTTTCACCATTAACGACCACAAATCCTAAACTGCCGCGACCAAACGCAATAGCGTTTGCACCGTTATCCCACCAGTTAGATAAATAAAATGCCTCTTTTGTGGCATTGCGGAAGCCGACCATATTGGCGATTTCGCGATTGCGGTGCTCGCACAGCCAACCGTTATTACAATTGCTTGCAGGCGTTGATGTTGGTGGGCCTTGGTCGTGATCGGTCCAATCGTAACTGGACATGACTTCTGGGTACCCATAGGGATAGGCGAGCATAAACACGTGCGCAATATTATTTATATTCATGCCATCTTTGTGCGTCACAATATTGCTGGTGTTTTGACGTTGGTTATCGTGGTTGGCAACAAAAGTCACCGCATCACTACTATTTAACCAACCGCTCCATACGCCGATATTGCGCAAATCTTTTAGCGGTGCGCGCCCTTTAAAATAAGTGCCCAAGGTGCTGCTGAAATTAAATTCAGTCACATCGCTAATATAAGTGTATTGCGCGGGCGTAATAGGTTCGTTAGCTGCGCCAATCACTTCCTGAAAGATATAGGGGCTGCCATTTAAACGGCTGACAATATTAGCGATATCGCCACTGGGCATATGTTTTGCCGCATCGATACGGAAACCGGCTACACCCATGCTCAACAAATCATTCATGTAAGCAGCGATTTTCCCGCGTACATAATCGGATTCGGTTTTTAAATCATTTAATCCCACCAGATCGCAATTCTGCACTTGCCATGCGTTGGTGTAATTAATAGGACCTGTACAGGTGTGAAAATCATTTACACCGTAGGGCACTTCCGGAAAATTGCGATTGCCCGCCGACATATGGTTGATAACAGCATCGACATAAATCCCGACACCAACAGCCTTACAGCGCGCGACCATGCTGGCAAATTCAGCGCGTGTTCCCGAGCGGCCTTCAATCGCGTAACTCACAGGTTGATAACGTGTCCACCAAAAACTTCCGGCAACGGATTTTTGTGGTGGCGATACTTGCACTGCCGCATAACCTTTCGGGCCTAAAAAATTTTCGCATTCAGATGCAATGTCATTCCACTTCCATTCAAATAAATGGACAAAGGTAGTTTGTGCAAAAGCAGGGGACGAGATTAACGGGCATAGCAAAAAAGCAAACAGGAGTTTGGGGAGTGTTTTCATAATGGTTTACCGAAGTTTTGATGATTATCTTTATTAGGTTTGTCTACATGCAGGGCATGCAACAGCAACTTCCAGCAGCAGAATACGGCAAATGATTTGGATAAATAGTTTGAATACGTATGCAGTAACAATAATTATTTTCGAATACAAATTTGCGCGACACGCGGAATTTTATCCAAGCGATGGCAAGCTTTTCTTATAGGGCAATTTTTTAGTGGAGGAATGAATTGTGTGTCGGCACTAAGGATTTGAATCGGTAGGAGATTTTATAAAGCAGAACAATAAGCCCCATTCGGGGCTCATTGCAGTGGTCAAAGCTTTTTATGTATTTAGTGTCAGCACTGTTTTATTTATTGGCTGACAATACTTGTTCTTTGGTTTCACTGGCAATTGGAGTGGAAACACGGTTTTTCAATACCACTGTGTCGCCTTTTGCCAGGGTGTCCAATGACATAGTACGGCCTTTCTCAGTTGCTACTTTTGCGCCCTTGATGACGTTAAAGGTTTTGGTAGCACCGTCTTCAGTCTTGATGGTGATAGTGCTCTCAGCAGCATTTACTTTGGTTACCACACCAGGAACTTCTTTATAAGCGGCAAAGGCTTCAGCGTTCGCCATAACAGACAACGTTGACAGGCTGGCAAATGAAGCGACGGCAATAGCTTTAGCGACGAATGATTTTGACATGATAAAAGCCTCAGGAAGTAAGATTAATCAGAATGTTTAACTGCACCCACGGGATGATTATAGGCATGTCAGATTTTAGTTTGTTACTTTTTGTTACGAATTTTAAGATTGTTTTCGCACAAAAACCGAAATATTGATTATTTTTATTCATATATAGAATATTAAAATTAATTTAAATCTCAATATGTTATTAAAAGCGTTATTTTGGGTCATTTTTCAGAAAAGGTGTTACCGAGTGTAATCTTTTGGTGTTTTTACTTGTTCCATATTGGTGCCAAGATAGACAACGTTGTCTATTGATGTGTCATTTTGGTGAGCAATAAAAAACCCGCCAACTCAGGAGAATTAGCGGGTTTTAATTTTTGCGTCGATTTGCACTGACTTGTGTAAATCGCGGCGTACGGGCAATTACTGGTTAAACAGGAATTCCATCAGCGCATTTTGCGCATGCATGCGGTTTTCGGCTTCTTCCCAGACAACTGCATCAGGCGCATCGAGGATTTCTGCTGATACTTCTTTGCCGCGATAGGCGGGCAGGCAGTGCATAAAGAGCGCATCGGCTTTAGCCAGGTTCATCAGCTCTTTATTGACCTGGTATCCGCTGAAGATTTTCTCGCGCTGCTTTTTTTCATCTTCCTGACCCATTGAGGCCCATGTGTCGGTGACAACCAAGTCGGCACCGGCGACTGCCGCGCGCGGATCGTTGGTCAGTGTGACACGATGCTGGTAGGGCGTGACGAATTCATCTTCCGGCTCAAACCCTTTTGGGGTGGCGATACGCAATTCAAAGTCGCAGAGTTCAGCCGCTTGGATATAGGTATTGCACATGTTGTTGCCGTCGCCCACCCAGGCTACGGTTTTGCCCGCGAGTGATCCGCGTTTTTCAACGTAAGTCTGGATATCGGCCAGTAATTGGCAAGGGTGATATTCATCGGTTAGGCCGTTGATCACTGGCACGCGTGAATACTCGGCAAAGCGCTCGACGGTGTCGTGTCCAAAGGTGCGGATCATCACCATATCGACCATGCTGGCAATACAGCGTGCGGCGTCTTCAATCGGTTCACCGCGACCGAGTTGCGAATCCTTGGTGGACAGGAAAATCGCATGGCCGCCCAATTTGGCAACGCCAGACTCAAAAGAGACGCGGGTGCGGGTGGAGTTTTTCTCAAAAATCATCGCCAAGACTTTGTTGTTAAACGGCTCAGGAGCGGTGCCCTGGCGCAGCATAGCTTTGAGTTCGATGGCGCGCGCAATTATCTGTTGCAGTTCGGCGCGGTTAATATCGGCGAGGGTTAGAAAATGTCTCGGTGCCTTTGAGGGAACCATAATCATTGCTCTTTTATTGCAGCGCGCGCCTTATGCGCGCGCCTATTTAAAACTCATTCACTAATTGGTTAAAACTCGTTTACCAGTTGTACCACTTTGCTGACCAGCTCATCGGCTTCAGCGTCAGTGAGGATAAACGTGGGTAACAAGCGGATAGTGTTGACGGCGGTCACGTTGATCAAAATACCCAAATCACGCCCCTTTTGAACCAGTTCAGGGCAGGCAGCATTCAGCTCAATACCAATCATTAATCCTTTACCGCGGATATCAACCACTTTGGGGTTGCCTGCCAAGGCGGTTTTGAAATCGGCCAGCAGCTTATCGCCCAGCACTTTTACACGGGCGATCAGGTTGGATGATAGGAGTGTTTCGATTACCGCAATGCCTGCGCTACAGGCGAGTGGGTTGCCGCCAAACGTAGTGCCATGGTTGCCCGGTTGCAGCACTTCGGCCGCTTTACCGCGCGCGAGGCAGGCGCCCATGGGCATACCGTTGCCCAAGCCTTTGGCAGTGGTGACCACATCGGGCAGCAGGCCGTTGTGTTGATAGGCGAAGTAGGTGCCGGTACGGCCGTTGCCGGTTTGGATTTCATCCAGCATTAACAACAGCTCGTGTTGATCGGCGATGGCGCGCAATTGGTTCAGGTAATCCGCTGCAGGCACCCGCACACCGCCTTCGCCTTGCACGGGTTCAACCAGAATCGCGACAATGTTTTTGTGTTCAGTGATGGCGGATTTTACTGCCGCAACATCGTCGTAAGGCACACGGATGAAACCTTCTACCAGTGGCTCAAAACCGATTTGCACTTTGGCGTTGCCGGTGGCGCTCAGGGTCGCAAGCGTCCGACCGTGGAAGCTGTTGGCCATAACGATAACGGAAGGATTCTTCACGCCTCTGTCGTTGCCGTATTTACGCGCGATCTTGATCGCCGCTTCATTGGCTTCAGCGCCGGAGTTGGAAAAGAACACCTTTTCCATGCCGGAAACCTGGATCAACAGATCAGCCAAGCGCTGCTGTTGGGGAATATTGTATAAATTGGAGACGTGCAACAGGGTTGCCGCTTGCTCGGACAGGGCTTTGGTCAGCGCAGGGTGCGCATGGCCAAGGCCGCAAACGGCGATACCGCTGATTGCATCCAGATAGGATTTGCCACTGTCATCCCATACTCGGCTGCCCTCGCCCTTGGTGAGGGTCAGGGTTCTGGTGCCGTAAGTATTCATGAGCGTGGACATGGTCTTCTCCAAAAAAACAACGCCGTGGCGTTAGTAATAAATGTGTGTTGCGTGAAAAAACAATTCGCCAAAGCCAGTCAGTGACGGGCCAGCGAATGATTGATCAGGGGGACGCTTTATCAGAGCTTTTTTCGCTACACCGGCACTTGCTACCGATGGGACACAGTTGTAATCAACTTGTACGCGGCAAAAACAGGCGGCAAATATATAAGTTATTGCGATTATTGGCAAATTTGGGCAGGTTTTGCGCCTATCAAGCGACTCTTCAGGATCCACCGAAGCCGTTGCCCTGCACAAATTCCTTGGCAAAGATAATGTCGTTTTGCAGATGGAAACCCGTATCGGGTGGCTGGATAAAAAAACCTTCAAACAAACGCACGCCCTGCATCCATAAACTGGAGAGATTGTGCGAGTTTTCAATTTGGGTGGCGATCACTTTAATGCCGCGTCCGGTCGCAGAGGCAATAAGTCGCTCCAACAACTTCGGATTTGCTCCCTCGCTGGTGAGCTTGGGCGAGAGGCGCAGGTAGTTGACTGCCAGGTCGTCCAGCATCGGCAGTATTTGTTCACTCTCACCAGCGCGAGTGACACAGATACCGCAGCGGATATCGCGCAATGCCTTGGCGATTTCTCGCGCTTGATGGAAGTGATTGAGTATCCAGTTCCCCTCCAGCATAAACACCAGTCGCTCCTCTCCGCGCAGGCGTGACGAGCGCAACACATTGGCGGCGAAGGAAAAGAAGCTGCTTTGTTGCAAGGTCTCTTCGGCCAGGTGGATAAACAGTGTCGCTTGTTCGCGCGTTTGACTGTTGGCGGCAATTGCGCTGACCGCCTGCTGCAACACCCAGCGGTCCAGTTCCAATCGCTTGCCTGGTTGGGTAATGCGGCTGAGGAATTGCCCGGCAGCAATAGGTTCTCCATCTTCACCGCGCAGCCGCGTAAGCACGGAAAAATGTTCGATTTGTGCATCTTCCAAACTGATAATTGGCTGGAACGCGAGAGTCAGGTCGCGGCTGAATACGACGGTGGAAAAATCGGGCAGGTTTTTATCGGTTGTTTTTGTATTGGCCTCCGCCGCTGCACTGGTGAGCGGTATTGCGCCGCTGACACTTGCTTCGAACGCCTGCTCTGCGCGTAATAGCGCATTGTTGGCGGTGCCAAGCGCTGAGCTTAATGGCGCTATACCCAATTTAATTTGCAGGCTGAGGGCTTTGCCTTTAATGATGTAAGGTTGGCTGCTCAAATGTTTGGTGAATTGTTCTCCGCGCTGGCGATGGAACTCCGAGCTGCGTTTGCCTGCCAGCACGCAGGCGACCATGTGGGATAAGTCTATCCATTGCTCGTCGCTGCCGACGGTTTCGCTTAGGCGACGACAAAACTGGTCGTGTAAGTCTATGAGCTCTACCTGTCCCAACTGCAGGGTTAAGTCGGCTAGTTTATCGATGCTGAAATAGTAGAGGGCGCTATTCTGGTTGCCCAAACTGTTGTTATGCAGTTCATCTTCCAGTGCAGTGAAGAAGTAGCTGCGGTTGATCTGCTGCGGCTGTTGGGTGTGGCGGGTCACACGTGCGACACGATTTTTGAGCGCCGAGGTATCGGCCAGTGCCTGTTCACATACGCTAATGAGTTCGGTGACCTCAAAGGGTTTAGTAAGTAGCGCATTTACACCCAGCGCCTTGATGCTTTTATGCAGGTTGGTATCGGTATCGGCGGTGACAAAAATAATTGGCAGCAATAAAAATTCCGGGTCTTGTCGCAACAGCACTGCCAGCTCCATGCCATTGATATCGGGCATGTGCATATCCAGAATCACCAGGTCGGGTTTGAATTTGGCGGCGCGCTGCAAACTGTGCAATGGCTGGTTGACGCAGAGCACTTCCATCCCCGCATAGCGCAAAATTTCTGCTTGCAGGCTGGTCATTGCAGGGTCGTCGTCAACAATCATCACCCGCTGGGTTTTGGTGTGTTGGGTGATGATATGTACCAGCTTCTCGACCAGAAAATGAAAGTCGAGCGGTTTGATCAGATAGTCGCTGCTACCTGCGCGCAGGGCGCGCAATTTGGCATTTACGTCGGTGCGGCCGGACATCAGGATGATGGGGGTATCATGGGTGAGCAACGCCTTTATTTGATGCAAATTGCCCAGCGCCTGCAAGCCCGAGCGCTCAAAATCCGGGTCCATCAGGATTGCGGCGGGAGAATCCAGATAGAGCCTCTGCATACAGGATTGTGGATTGTCAAAATACTCCACTACAAATCCGGCTTTGCGCAGATAGGCGTTGCAGAGCGCAGCCAGCACCCGGTCAGGGTCAACTAAAAAAATCGTTTTACCCAGCGCTTCCGGGTACCTGTTGGGATCAATAGCAGAGGGGAGTGGATCCTGGCGCGCTGTACCATTGGCGGTGGCAGCCATTATCTGGCTCAACTGGCGGATATGGTCTTCCAGTTGCGCGTACTCCAAGCCGCCAAAACTACGCCCCAATTCATTCAGGTCGGTGATGAAGTTTTCCAATTGCTGCGCGGCGTGGCGCAACTCGGGAAAACCAAAGCTGGTGCCGGCCTCGATAAGTTTGTGCGCAAACTGTTGCAGCGTAGTAATACCTTGCTCGCTCCAATTAAGATGGCGCAAATGGCTCCAGATTTCTTCCAGGCGACGCGCCCGCTCGGGCAAGCTTGCTGCAAACTGTTGGCGCAGCCGTTCAAGCTGGTTGCGAAATTCTTGTGGCATAGAATCATCCTGATGTTCACTTCTTGAGTATAGAAGCTGTTCACCAAAGCGCAGCTTATGTCGCGATTGATGTAAATATTCGTTTTATCTAATGAGACTTTGTTACGTTTTTTGCAGAATAGCTCTTCTTTTGGCGCTGCAGTCTGCGCGCATTTTTATCATCCTGGACAATTATGAATTATTCGTACGCACCCATGTGTTCGCTAATGGCAGGGACATTATTCCTGCTGCAGCCAAATATACTATTCGCGCAAGCAGCGCCGGAATTGTTGGAAACCTTGATTGTATCGGGCGAGCGCAGTGAAACTTCTGTAGTAAGCCAACGTATTTTGATAAAAACGGCGGCTGATTTTTCTGCTGGCGCGCGGCTCGATCCCGCTGAATTACTGCAAATCATTCCCGGTGTGCAAGTGGATTCGCGTACTAACTACGCGCAGGATACACGTATTAGCCTGCGCGGTTTCGGCGCGCGCTCCGCTTTTGGCGTGCGCGGTATTGATCTGCAAGTCGATGGTATTCCCATGTCCACACCCGATGGACAGGGGCAATTAGCCAGCGTGATGCTTGACAATGTCGCCAGCGCGCAAGTATTGCGCGGGCCAGTTGCCGCGCTCTATGGCAATGGTGCAGGTGGTGTGATTGGCCTGCAAACTGAAGTGCCGGAAGCGAGTCGCATCAGCGCAGGATTAATCGCAGGTGATCTAGGCCTCACACGACAAACATTGAGTGGAGAGTGGCGCAGTGAAAATCTGGCGCTACGCGCGCAATTTGCCAATACTGATATCGATGGCGAGCGACCTCATTCCAGCGCTGAGCGACATCAAGCTGGTGTGCAATTGTTTTACACCACAGAAAATAATCTTGATGTGATTGTTAAGCACGATTACAGCAATGATCCACTATTGCAAGATCCACTCGGTTTAACGCCTGAACAGTGGCGCAATGATCCATGGCAATTAAATCCTGCCGCAGAAATGTATGACACGCGCAAAACTATTGAACATCAACAAACCTCTATCAGTCTGCGCGATAATAACGGAGCAACACGCTGGCAAACCGGGCTTTGGCAAGGCGAGCGCGCGATTACCCAATATCTGGGTTTTGCGGGTGATGCTATTTCTGGCAGTGGTGGTGTCGTCGATTTGCAGCGGGATTTTTCCGGTATTAATGGGAGTATTACGCACAGTTTGAATCTATTGAGTTGGCCTACAGAAATCAGTCTTGGTGCGGAATTAGCACAGATGCAAGACGAGCGCCGAGGTTATGTGAATGAATTCGGCGCTATCGGAGATTTGCGCCGCGATGAGACTGGTGAAGTTGAAAGCCGCGATATTTACTCGTTAATTCACATTAACCCCACGGAAAACTTAATGCTTTACACAGGTGTGCGCCATACCGATTTGGATTTTATTGTAGAAGACAGTTTTATTGTTGTCGGTAATCCCGACGACTCAGGCGCGCGCAATTATCGTGAAGATTCTTTTGCAATCGGTGGGAATTATGCAGTCACATCTGCGTGGCAATTATTTGCCAGTAGCGGACGCGGCTATGAAACTCCCACGCTGACCGAAATGGCTTACAGGACTGGTGCAACCGGTTTGAATACCGGGCTTGAGACGGCCACTAATCGCCAGCATGAGTTGGGCATTAACTATAATCCGGAGGAGATGTTCGAGCTGACATTGACGCAATTTTTTATCGATACGGAAAACGAAATTGTCGTGGATCAGTCAGTCGGAGGTCGCACTACCTTTCGCAACGCCGCTGAAACTAAACGCGAAGGGATCGAATTATTGGGCCGCTTTACCATTAATCCCAATGTGAAGCTGCAGGCGGGGATTCAATCGCTTGATGCCATCTATTCTGCCAGTCAATGGGACGGCAGCCAACTGCCCGGCGCGGCGCGCGAGCAATATCAGCTAGGTATACAATGGCAACCCTTTGCAAATGATACATTGCGATTTGATCTGGGCGCGCAGCAGCGCTCGCGTATTTATACTGCCGATAATAATCAGGTTTACGCTCCGAATTACACCACTTTTGATGCGAGTGTTCGCGGCGCATATGTTGTGCAATCATTGCAATTCGATTGGTGGTTAAAATTGGCCAATATTACCGATGAGAATTACGTGGGTTCGGTCATCGTCAATCAAGCGAACGGCCGCGCATTTGAACCCGCTTTGGGGCGAAATGTTTCGGCAGGCATTAAGTTAATCCATCAATTCGATTAATCATTTTTTATCTTTTATCTGGATTTTTTATGCTCTTGCCCGATTTACCGCTGAGTGCATTGCACGATGATTTTATTGCTGCACTGGCACATACGCCGCTGTTACTGGAAGCAGAACCTGGCGCTGGTAAATCAACACTCGCACCGCTCTGGGTATTGGCGCAAGCACCTGCGGGGCAGCAAGTTTGGTTGGTGCAGCCGCGTGTTTTGGCGGCGCAAGCGCTCGCGCAACGGCTCGCAGCATTATTGGGCGAAACGCCGGGGCAGCAGGTGGGTTATCAAGTACCTTACGATTCGCGCATGAGTGCTGATACCCGCCTGGTGTTAATGACACCAGGTATTTTGCTACAACATCTTTTGCAAAATCCCACACTGGATGGTGTCGCCTGCGTGATGCTTGACGAAATTCACGAGCGCAGTGTAAACCAGGATATGGCATGGGCATTTTTGCAGGAGGTGCAAATCCTGCGCGAGGATTTGCAGCTTGTGCTAATGAGCGCAACACCGGATCCCGCTTTGCAGCAGCAAATTACTAACCGCTTATTTGCACCGGGGCGCTGCTTTTCGGTCAGCACCCAATATCAACCTGCCAAACAAAATCCCAACGGCTATGGTGAAAAAATTGAAGATCAGTTATTGCGTGCGCTGCTTGCGTATCCGCAGTGGCAATCCACAACGGTGCTGGTATTTTTACCGGGCTGGCGCGAGATAGAAAACTGCGCTAGTTTAATTGCTCAAAAATTTCCTATTCAACTATTTCCTTCACTGAAAGTATTTCGTTTGCATAGCCGTGTTCCATCAAACGAACAAAGCGCTGCATTAGATTCAATGCAAGGCCCGCGTTTAATTCTGGCGACGAACATTGCCGAAACATCATTAACTATTGCCGACGTTACTGTCGTTATTGATTCTGGTTTGGCGCGCCGGGCGGACTATGAGCAGCGCACCGGTGTTACCCGTCTGCGCACAACGCGTATCAGCATGGCCAGCGCCGAGCAACGTCGTGGTCGTGCTGGGCGCGTTCAGGCCGGGCATTGCATTCGCCTTTGGTCGCAAGACCAGCCGCTTGCGGCGGCTGATTTACCGGAAATTCGCGCGACCGATTATTTGCCACTCGCGTTGCGTATCGCCCACTGGGGTAGCCCTTCTGATTCACTGCCTTGGTTAGAAGCGCCAAATAAACTCGCGTTGGATTTTGCAGTTCAGCAATTACAAAAAATGAATTTGCTCGATACCAAAGCACAAATTACTGCGGCGGGAAAATCGGTCAGTGCACTCGGAACCCATCCGCGCATCGCCGCGTTTTTATTGCTGCATGAAAAAACCATTAGCGAAGCCGCGCTCTTGCTATCACTCTCCTTGCATTTTGAATTGGCAGCAGAGCAGGATTTTTCTGCTTTGTTAGATGCTGCTACGCGTGAACTGGCGTGCAATCGGCAATGGCAGCAACAACAAAAACGCTGGTTAGGGGTTTTATCGCTGCAAAAAAATACCGCTGCGGTAGATTCCTTATTTCTTGCCCGCGCATTTAATGATCGTATTGGGTTTAAACAAGACTCGGGCCGTTACCGGTTGAACTCCGGTATGAGTGTTGAACCACAAGGCAAGTTGGACGCGCAGTGGGCGGTGTTCCCGCTAATTAATACCAAGCCTAAAAGCCATTCTGGTGTGGGCATTGCGCTGCAATTAACAGCCGAGCAGCAGCGACAACTCAGCCAAGCGAAAACCACATTGGTATTTAAACAACAGCGTTGGCAAGAGCACACGCGTTGGGCCATGGGTGGTGTGGCGATTGATGAAAGCTGGCAAATAATTCCTGCCAGTGAAATTGCACAAAAATTGTTGGAACATATTCGCGCATTCATTGTTGAAAAAGGTTTTGACCATCTTGCATGGAGCGATAAAGCACGCGCATTGCTTGAGCGCGCACGTTTGGTGGTGGCTTATCAGTTATGTAAATTGCCCGCGCTTGACGATGCCAGCCTGATTGTTAATTTACACCAATGGTTGCTGCCATTTTTAAATGAATCAACGCGTTTGGATCAGCTGCCGTTGCACGATGCTCTGGAATTTTATTTGGGTTTCGATAATTGCCAAAAAATTGCACAACTATTGCCAAGTAAAATTGATTTACCTAGTGGCCGCAGTGTGGTTGTTGATTTTGCTAACGATGGCACCGCACAAATCTCGGCCAAGTTGCAGGAATTTTTTGGTTGTGAACAATTGCAACTTGCTAATGGTAAAATCCCGCTAAAAATTCACCTGTTATCGCCTAATGGTAGCCCGCTAGCTATCACAAATAACCTGCAAACTTTTTGGCAGCAAGCCTACCCCGAAGTGCGCAAAGAAATGCGCGGTCGCTATCCGCGCCATCCGTGGCCAGACAACCCACTCGAGCATGAAGCGACGGCGCTGACTAAAAGGAAGCTGGCACTGCAGCAACCACCGAGCTAATTAGATAACTTTATTTTTAAACCGTTCGTTTTAATTTCATTCGACGATAAGCCTGTAGGTTTTTTCGCGATAATCCTTGGCGCGCTTAATCCCTGTCTATACTGCTACTCAGCATTGCCCTGTTGCGCCCATTATTTATGGATGCAGCCGTACCAATTAGAGGCAGAGGGATTGTTGGCTATGAAGAAAATTCTCACGCTTTTGTTGCTCATGACGGCGAGTGTTAGTTTTTGCGCTCGCGCTGAGTCCCCGTATCAATTGGCGACTGCCTTGACGTTGGAGTCCGTCACTAACCTGGATGGTGGTATACGAGAGGGTTCCAGTGAATTGGCGAATGTTGATCTCACCTTGGCAATAGATACCGGTGCTGCAGGTTGGTGGGGTAATGGTGCATGGTTTGTGTATGTGTTGGGCGATACCGGCGATAACCCTTCCGACGATGTCGGTGATGTGCAAGGCATATCCAATATCGCCACCGATGAAGCTTTAAAGGTCTATGAGTTTTGGTATCAACACAGTTTTGCGGATGACAGCGTAAAAGTTTTGTTTGGTTTGCACGATTACAACTCCACATTTTATTCACTCGAATCAGCGGGTTTATTTACCCATCCCTCTTTTGGTATCGGCCCGGATACCTCACAAGTCGGCCCTTCCATTTTTTCTACTACATCGACAGCCCTGCATTTTACCTTTGCGGGCGAAAATAATTATTTACTAGCCGCGATTTACGATGGCATTCCAGGTGACCCGAATGATCCGCGTGGTACCCATGTGCAATTTAATAGCGGCGATGGTTTGTTCAGTGCGGTTGAATGGGGGTGGGCAACTGACAGCAAGGATAAGCTTGCTCTGGGTGTTTGGCAGCACACGGCTGAAGTTGAAAATCCGGTTGATGGTGAAATGATGGATGACAACACCGGGGTTTATTTTATTGCCGAAAAAAATATCAATGATGTCGCTGCGGTGTTTGTGCAGTTAGGGCAAGCCGATGATGAATTTAACCAGCTTGAATATTACGGCGGTACAGGTATTACCTTTACCGGGTTTTGGTTGGACGGCGATGGTTTGGGGTTGGCGGTGGCGCATGCGCGCAATGGCGATCCCTATCTCGACGCTAACAGTGCTACCGATAGTGGAGTGGATCGCGCGGAAACGGCGTGGGAGCTAACCTATTTTGCGCCGGTGGTGGACCACCTTAATTTACAGGGGAGTTTTTATTACATCCAAAATCCCGCTATGGATAAAACCCTGGACGATGCACTTGCTGTTGGTGCGCGTGCTTATATTGAATTTTAATCTGTGTTGGTCAGGTCAGCTAACAAAATTGCGAGGACGCAATGAACATCAAACAATCCATCATGCTAGTGGTTGCCGGGTTTATTGCCTTGATTGGCATAAATACGTTTGTCGGTTTTAGTGCGAGCCAAAAATTGGGTGGCTTGCTGGAATATATTTCCGGCCCGGCGTGGAATGCGGCAGATGGTGCTATGGAAGGGCAGATTGGCCTTGAGGGGCAAATTATTGTATTGCAAAAATTGTATTACAACGAAAAATCACTGGCTGAAATGCAATCTGTGTTGGACGCTGCCATTGCTATGGAAAATGATGCCTTGGGACGCATGAAAGCATCGGGATTAATGGGGCAGGCTACCGTCAGTAAATTGGATCAGCAATTAAATAATTATCACGCAACACGCGCGGCACTGATCAGTAAATTGCAGGCGGGCACTGTTGCTACCGAGGAATATAACCAGCTCAATAGTCAGCTTGATGGACTGCTTGCGTTTATCGGTGAAATGGAAGAAGAGGCAGACAGTAAAGTTGAAAGTGAAACCGGCAATGTCGAACAATTGCAGAGCGCCGCATCAGTAAAACTATTTGCTGCTTTGTTGGTAAGCATTGCAATGGCCGTGGTTATTTTTATTTTTGCCAACAAAATGATTGTTCAACCGGTTGCACAGGTTACTGAAAATCTGCAGGAGTTGGCCTCAGGCTCGGGCGATTTAACCGCGCGTCTACCTAATGAAAATACCACTACAGAATTGGGGCGCCTTGCATTTGCGTTTAACCGGTTTGTTGAAAAACTGCAGGTGCTTATTAGCCAGGCCCAGGCCAGCAATCACACGCTCACCGCAGCGAGTGTGCAAATTACCCAATCAATTACTCAGGCAGCCAGAGGCTGCGATGCGCAGCTGCGCGAAATTTCCCATGTTGCCAATGCGGTGGATAGAATTTCCAACACCCTGGATAAGGTGGCAGAGGCTGCAGTAGGTGCGAATCAGGCATCCACCGATGCCACGAGCATTACCGGCGCAGGTAACAAAATAGTCGCCTCGGCCCAGCAAGGTGTTGATGAAGTCGTGCAAGAGGTTGATAACGCATCGCAAGTGATTTCCGCGCTGGTGGCTGATAGCCGCAATATAGGTGCAATGCTGGAGGTGATTCGCAGCATTGCCGAGCAAACCAATTTATTGGCTTTAAATGCGGCGATTGAAGCCGCGCGTGCCGGTGAAACCGGGCGCGGTTTTGCGGTCGTGGCCGATGAAGTGCGCAGTCTTGCATCGCGCACTCAGGAATCCACTAAAGCAATTGAAACTATTATTACCAATCTCACTACCGGTTCAAGTAAAGCGGTAGAAGTTATGAGCGGAGCACAACAAAAAGCGTTGGTGATTAAAGAACGTATCGCCAATACATCACAGGCATTTTCTAATATAGTGGATGCGGTTGATCAAATCCGGCAAATGAATTCGCAAATTGAGCGCGCGTCGGAAGAAGAAAAACAGTCAATGCAACAAATCACCGGCAGCATGGATACGATTCTGCAACAGGCAAAACAAAACCATGAAGCCGGTGAGCAAACTAGCCAATCGCGCGATCACCTCGAACGTGAGATTCGCAAATTAGACGGTTTGCTAAGTGTGTTTCGCACTTAAACCGAATCGATTTTAATCTCAGACTTTGATTCCAACCTGTAACTCGGCGATATACCCATCTGTTACGTTGCCGGTGACACTCGTCATTTGATACTCAACACCGTCGCTAAAGACGTTGTCCGCCGAAAAAGTTTTTACCGAGGTGTTTTGCCCTTTAGCACTGTAAAGCGTTGAGTTGTAAACCGCAGTTGTTATATCAGCCGGAAACGCCATTTGTGAAATAGCGCTAGACTGGGCATTGCTTCCGTAAGCGGTTAAAAAAATCTGGAAATGAATATGGGTGATACGCCCGGCATACCAACCAGGATAAATGGTGGTGAAGTGGGCCACACCATTGGTGTCGGTGTACTGCACACCGCGACAATAGGTTTTTCCCGCTTCGCCGTTATAACCCGAATAATTGCCATCTTTATCGCAATGCCAGATGTATACGTAGGCAGGTACTGGTGTGCAACTGTTATTCACATTCACCAATTTCAGTTTGACTTGAAGTGGCACACCAGTTTTATCTTCAGCAATATTTTCGCGCAAAATAAGTGAGCTGTTTAATAAGGTAGAGAGAGGGTAGGGGCCAATAGTTTCTGTTGGAATCACCGTGCAACTCCCCGAGCTCGTAGCCAGGCTACTGGTAGTGGAGCTGGTGGCTGCACTCGATGACGATGCGGTGCTGGTCGTGGTCGAGCTATTTGCGCTGCTGCCGGATGATGAGCCTCCGCCGCAACCGATAAGCCCGGTTGCGCCCATCAGGCTAAATATACCCAATGTACCTAATGTCCGGCGGCGGTCACTGTCAATAGTGGTTCTATTGGTAGCAGAAGCAGCATTAGTAGAAGATGAGTTTTTATTGGATGGTTTAAGCATAAGATTCTCTCAGCGTGGTTGTGGTCTAGCCTGTGACACCAGCACAGAAAATGAATGCGCGCAGGATTGTGAAAGGATTCAGGAAGAACTATGAAAGAATTATGCAAGTCAGTTTTTTTGGTTAAAAAATGGTTAATAGAGGCTAATAAATAGCGGTAGTTGTGAGGTTTGGAGAGAGTGATTAGCTGTGCCTTCCATGGCATCTGCGGGATGAATGCATCAGGAAATTTGCAGCCGATAACCCACCCCGTAAACCGAATGGATAATATCTTCATTGCAAATAGGCTGTAATTTTTTACGCAGTTTGGTGATGTGGGAATCCATAGTTCTATCGCTTACGACACGGTGATCGGTGTAAGCGTTTTTCAATAATAAATCGCGCGAGATAACACGCTGTTTGTTGAGCAGCAATGTTTCCAGAATGCGAAATTCGATGCTGGTCAATTCGACGCATTGATCGCCGACGCAGGCGTACTGGCGCTCTTTGTCCAGGCGCAGTCCCTCCTCATGTGGTTCTTCACTTTTATTGCTGCGGCGTAACACAGCTTTCACACGTGCGACGACTTCGCGTGGGCTAAATGGCTTGCAAATATAATCATCGGCGCCCAGCTCCAAACCAATCAAGCGATCAATTTCCTCCACCTTGGCGGTGGTCATAATAATTGGCACTTGTGAGGTTTTGCGCACTTCCTGGCAAATACTTAAACCGTCGCGTTTGGGCAGCATTAAATCGAGCAATACCAAATCCCATTTTTCGGTCAGGATTTTTTGCAGCCCCAGTTCACCATCGCTCACCAGTGTTGCTGTAAAACCTTCGCTGGTTAGGTAGTCTTGCAAAATTTCGCCTAAATCAATTTCATCTTCAACAATTAAAATGTTCATGCAGATTCCTGTAGTGGTAAATAAACGGATACTTTTAATCCGCCCAGTTCGCTGGTTTCAATACAGACGCGTCCGGCGTGAGCTTCGACGATGTTGCGGCAAATACTCAGACCCAAACCGGCGCCGCCAGTTTCACGGCTGCGTGAGGATTCGGCGCGATACAAGCGTTCGAACAGTTTTTCATGCAGCGCCGGATCAACGCCGGGGGCTGAGTCTTCAATCACAAACCTTGCCTGGCTTGCATCAGCGGATAAAGCGATACGGATTTTTCCGGGTGCTTCAGTGTAGTTAATACTGTTGTTAAATAGATTCAAAAAGAGTTGATGCAAACGTTCGGGGTCGGCAAATGCTATCACTGGATTTTTCGGTAGTGTGCGCTCCAGCTCAAGCCCGTTCTGGCTCAGTTTGTCTTGCAAGGAAACACTTAATTCCTCGATGATTTCTGCAATATCACACTCCTGCTTGCGATAGCTCATTGCGCCTATGTCAGTCAGCGAGAGTTGGTATAAATCATTTACCAGGCTGGTGAGGCGGGCTGCATGTTTTTGCAAGCGGGTAATGGCTTTTATATCAAATTTTCTAACGCCGTCTTCCAATGCTTCAAGGTCCGCTTTGAGTACCGCCAAGGGTGTGCGCAATTCATGGGAGATATCGGCGACCCAACGTTTGCGCGCTTGTTCGGTTTGGTTGAGCGTATGTGCCAAATGGTTGAGGTTTTCGGCGAGGGTGGAAATTTCGTCCTGCCCTTTGGTGGACAGTCGCTGTTTATATTCCCCTTTACTTAATTGCTGGACATGCGTCGCCAATTTTTTTACACGCTGCGTGAGTAAATAGGAGAGCGGAATTGCACAGGCCAACGCGATAGCGAGTGCAACCATCGCCATTAACAAAAAATGATTTTGTTGGCGTTTGGCAAATTCGTTGTCGCGCAGGTCGCGCAACGCTGGATTCATAGGTGTGCCGAGATAACCCACTAACTTTTTGTCGCCATCGATATTGATATACAGATCGCTGAAAAAGTAGGTTTCGTTGCGCCATTTTTTTCCGCTGATGATTTTTTCTTTATGATCCAGAAGAATAAAACGCTTGTAGGGTTGATGGCGTAAAAAATCATCCGGTTGAGGCGGTGCGCGTCTATCGTCCCGGCGTGCATCTTGGGTGTTTTTACGAATTAGAAAGGCGCTGCGGTCATTGCGGTCTTCATCGCCGCCATCGATACGTGTATCCAATTCGGGCGGAAAGGGAAAGGGAATAGGACGCTCACCGCGCTGGCGCATGTTGGCGCTGTATTGCCACACAAATAATTCCCAATAATGCGGGTTTACTTTAAATGCATCCCAATTGCCGTTGTAGGTAAAGTGCTGCTCCAGCGCCATGATTAGCCGGGCATTGCGCGAGGCTTCTTTTTGCTCCATGTAATGATTAAATCCGCGCTCAAAACTCAAGCGTGAATATATAAATAATCCGCCCGTTAGCAGCACGGCAAAACAGGCAAAAACTAAAAATACTTGGATGCGCAGATTAAACTTCACAGCGGTGGATAACCCTTTTTCAATGTATAGAATGCGGAACTATTACTGACAGAATATGCAAAAACAGCGATTTGGCAATCGCATGAGATTGGCCTGCCGGTGCTGGCTGGGGTAAAATGGCAATACTTGAGCAAAATACTCGGATATATCCGGTTGTGTTTATTCCGATTGCCCCCAATTAACCAGCTCCCTATTGAATAGCCCATACTGAATATCGAGGTAGATAAGATGGACGTGTTAGATACGATCAAACAACAAATCAGCGAAAACGATGTGATTCTGTATATGAAAGGCTCGCCCAGCGCGCCTCAATGTGGATTCTCGCAACGCGCGTCCCAGGCGTTAATGGCCTGCGGCCAACGCTTTGCGTATGTGGATATTTTGAGCAATCCGGAGATCCGCGCTGAATTGCCTAAATTTGCCAACTGGCCAACTTTTCCCCAATTGTGGGTAAAAGGCGAGTTGATCGGCGGCTGCGATATCATTACCGAGATGAATGAAAAAGGTGAGTTGAAGCCTTTGATTGACGCTGCTGTTGCCGGCTAATCCCCTCGGGTCGGTTGCTGATCTAGCGGTGACCGACCAAGTGGCCTGCTATTGCTGTAATGCCAGATACACCAACAGGCCTGCACCAATCACACTGAATACACAGAGCGATAAGCCAATAACACGCTGGCGGGCGCGGCTGTGTTCGTCGTTTTGATGTTGCAGTTGATGGGCGCGCCAGGCAAGGTCTTTGGATTTGACCAGTTTTGCGCGAATTTGCTGGAGCGCGAGAATATCTTGTTCTAATTGTGGATTCGGTTGGCTGCTATTTTGCTGTGCACGCTGTTGTTCAAGTTTCTTGAGTTGTTGATCCAGTTGCGCGAGCTTGTGATCCAGCGCAGCGGATACCTGACGAATTTGCATAATAAGGGCTCAATATTGGGGCTGGCTAACCTTAGCAGAAACAGGACACCTTTGTCGTTTGAAGTGCATTTCACCCTGGTTACACCTTTCTGCTACTCGTCGTTGTAAAGCGATTGCTATAATTCGCGCGCATCAAGCATCGCGCTACGCGACGTCCTTTTTCTGTGTGAGTAGATACCTTGGATAAACATAGTTCACCCGAGTTTCATTCGTCATTTTATGGTCCGCGCTACTGGCCAACCTGGTTGCTGTTGGCGTTCTTCCGCCTATGTGCACTCTTGCCGGTATCGTTCAATTTTGCGATTGGCCGGTTTATCGGTGTGTTATTTAACCTTTTGGCGCCGTCGCGCCGCCGGATTGCGGAGACCAATATCGCGCTCTGTTTTCCCGAGTTGGATGCGCAGGCGCAAAAGAAAATTGTCGATGGTGTAATCCGCAATTGTGGCATCAGTATCATGGAATCGGCCATGGCGCTCTGGGGGCAAGAGAACAAGCTACGCGATCGCCACACCGTTGAAGGGTTGGAGCATCTCGCGGCGGCAAAGGCAAATGGACAGGGCGCGCTCTTGGTGGGATGCCACTTCACGACTATGGATCCGGCGGGGCGGGTGTTTGCCTATCACGCTGAGGCGCACATGTTGTATCGCAAAGATCCTAATCCGCTCTTGGCGTATGAGTTGATCAAGGCGCGCGAAAAATACCTGACCTCCGCCATTGTGTTTAGCGACACGCGCCAGCTGATAAAAAAACTGCGTCAGGGGGAAGCTGTCTGGTACGCGCCTGATCAGGATTACGGCAAGGACCAAAGTGTATTCGCCCCGTTTTTTGGTATCCCGGCAGCGACGGTGTTGGGTACTGCGCGTATTGCGCAATTAGGGCGCGCGGTGGTTTTGCCCTATGCCCACTACCGTGAAGACAATGGCCACTACAAATTGATCTTTGGCCCACCACTCGACGACTTTCCGTCGGGTGATGATGTGGTCGATGCAACGCGCATCAACAAAATTATCGAAGACATGGTGCGTGTGAAGCCAGACCAGTACCTCTGGGTACATCGCCGCTTTAAAACCCGCCCTCCAGGTGAGCCAGGCCTCTATAAGAAAAAGAAGTGATGCTTTTCCAGAAAGCATTTACCGTGAAAACTTAATAAAATAGGTTAAGTTTAATTGGCCTATGCTATAAAGCCGCCAAATCGCGCGACCCACTGCAAACCTTGAAGCTTTAGGAGATAAACAACGATGTTAAGAATGTTTAAAGTTCAAGGTAATACCCTGCGTGAAGACAAACAGTCCGAAGATGATACCAAGCTGGCATTGAATACTGCGCTCTGGATTGATGCGCGCGAGCCCAGCGATGAAGAGCGTGAGGAGTTAAATACTTTCCTGCGCGCCGAGCTGCCTGAGTCCGATGATGTGGAGGAAATTGAGTTCTCTGCGCGCTATTTTCAGGATGGTGTTGGCATCCATGTTCACTCCCTGTTCCTTGCCCCCGGTGAGTCAGGCCGTCATAGCACTGCAACCGTTGCGTTCATCCTGCAAGAAAAGCGGTTGATTTCTGTGCGAGACGGTGATCTTGCCGATTTCCGTTTGCTGCGCATGCGTGCCCGCGCAGGCCAAGTGCATGTGACATCACCGCAAGATCTGCTGGTGACCATGTTTGAGCAGAAAGTGGAAAACCTCGCTGACGCCCTCGAAGACATTCATCGCAAACTGGAAGAAGTTAGTCATATGGTGTTGGAAGATGCCGATGCAGAGTTGGAAGATGCGATCGACCAACTCGCCAAGCTGGAGGACAGCAACGGGAAAATCCGCCTGTGCCTCATGGATACCCAACGTTCGATTTCCTTTTTGCAGCGCCACCTGCGCGAATCCTTTGAGCTGCAGGAGACTGCGCGCGAGATTAAGCGCGATGTGGATACACTCATGTCGCACACCGCCTTTTTGTTCGACAAGATCAACTTCCTGATGGACTCGACCCAGGGTTTTATCAATATCGAACAAAACCAGATCATCAAGATTTTCTCCATTGCCGCAATGGTCTTCCTGCCACCCACCGTAGTTGCCAGCGCCTACGGCATGAACTTTGAGTTTATCCCCCACAGTCACTGGAAATACGGTTTTGCTGTTGCGGTTCTCTTGATGTTGCTATCGGCAGTGCTGCCTTATTGGTATTTCAAGCGCAAAGATTGGCTTTAGTTATGCAGGGCATGGACTAAAGAAAACCGCTGCGGATACTCGCGGCGGTTTTTTTGGTGTGAACTGTCCCACAGGGCTTGCTATTCCTCTACCCATTCCCAGCGCAGGGGTTGGCCAAAGTCATCCAGAATCACTTTCTTGCGCGGGCGCGGTTTTTTGAGTTTTTGCGCCAGATTCGGTTTTTTGCGCGCTTCTATCGCGGCGACTACCTCGGGCAGAGGGGTACGATCCTCTTGGCTGGTGCCATCGAAGATACTGATCAAGGGGCCGTTGGCGTCGAGGCGACCACTTAGACCGCGTGGCACTTCGTTGACATGCCCTCCCTTGTGCAGGAACTCCTGGACTTGTTGTTCCAGTTCCTGATGCAGTTGGCGGCGTGTTTTGGTCGGTTTGATCATTGGCTCTAGGGTTAATAGGGTAAAAGTGGCGCTGACAAAAAGCGGCGATCTGCCAGCATAACAGCGCCAGCTGCGGCAGGGCAAATCCTCGCGTGGCATTGGCCTCGCATAGCCGGCTACCTTTAGGTAAACTGCGCGTCTTTCTTATCGCGCCTTAGTTGCGGCCTCATGCAGGGTTGATGCAGATGGTCGCTGCCCGATTCCCGCTCGCAACACAACGTCCAATCCACATGACACAAGCCAGTTTAAAAATTACCGAGATCTTTTATTCGCTGCAGGGCGAGTCTACAACCGTCGGTTTGCCGACCGTATTTGTGCGTCTTACCGGCTGCCCGTTGCGCTGCGGTTATTGCGATTCAGAATACGCATTTTATGGTGGTGAGCGATTACTGCTCGATGAAATTCTCGCCAAAGTCGCCAGTTTTAATCCCCGCTACATTTGCGTTACGGGTGGCGAGCCGCTGGCGCAGCGCGAGTGTCTGACGTTGCTTACTGCCTTGTGTGATGCTGGCTATAGTGTATCGCTCGAAACCAGCGGTGCTTTGCCGGTGGATGATGTAGATCCGCGCGTAGTCAAAGTTATGGATTTAAAAACACCAGGGTCGGGAGAAGTGGGGCGCAACCGCTGGGAGAATATCCCGCTGCTCAGTGCGCAGGACCAGATTAAATTTGTGATTTGCGATCGTGCCGACTACGAATGGGCACGCTTCAAGTTAGATGAGCATCAGCTTGCAGGCAAAGTAGCAGAAGTCTTGTTTTCGCCGAGTTTTGGTCAGGTTACGCCATTGGCGTTGGCGGAGTGGATTCTCGCAGATAACCTTCCCGTGCGTTTTCAATTGCAGCTGCACAAGCTGTTGTGGAATGACGCTCCTGGTCATTAATTTTCGATAACTGATGTTTCGTTTTTTTCTCACATTTTATTTTTTCGGTAGTTGTTATGGCGCAAAAAAAAGCGGTAGTGCTGGTTTCCGGTGGTCTTGATTCCACTACTGTATTAGCGATAGCGCGAAGTGAAGGCTACGTGTGCTACTCCATGAGTTTTGATTATGGTCAGCGCCACAGCTCAGAATTGCTTGCTGCCGAGCGCACCGCCAAAGCCCTGGGTGCAGTTGAGCACAAAGTGATTAAATTGGATTTGCGCTCCATCGGCGGTTCAGCATTGACCGACGATGCGATTGATGTACCTGAAGAAGAGACCGGCGGTATTCCCGTCACCTATGTGCCAGCGCGCAATACGGTGTTTTTATCAATTGCTTTGGGTTGGGCAGAAGTGTTGGGTTGCGATGATATTTTTATTGGTGTGAACGCCGTGGATTTTTCCGGCTATCCCGATTGCCGCCCCGAATATATTGCCGCTTATGAAGTTATGGCCAATCTCGCAACACGCGCGGGTGCAGAGGGGAATAAACTGCATATCCGCACGCCGCTGATCCATTTAAGCAAAGCGGAAATAGTCCAGTTGGGGATTAAACTCGGAGTGGATTACAGTCTGACCGTATCTTGTTATCAAGCAAATAACCAGGGTGAAGCCTGTGGCAAATGCGATAGTTGCCGTTTGCGCAAGCAGGGGTTTGTGCAGGCAGGTATCGCGGACCCTACGCGTTATCAGCGTTGATAAGTTAACAGTTGCTCTGTTAACAATAGTCGCGCGCGATTAATTGCCGCTCGAATTCCTCTATCGCTACTGGTTTGCCAAAAAAATAACCCTGGAACATGGAGCAGCCATTTTGTTCCAGGAAATTTTTCTGCGCTTCTGTTTCTACCCCTTCAGCAATCACTTGCAAATTCATGTTCTGTGCCATGGCGATAATCGTGCGCGCAATGATTGCGTCATTGGGGTCAATCGCAATATCGCGTACAAAAGTTTGGTCGATTTTTAGTTGGTCGAGAGGCAGGCGTTTGAGATAAGAGAGCGATGAGTAGCCAATGCCAAAATCGTCCATCGAAAAACCAATGCCATTGTTTTGTAGCTGTTGCATTTTTTCGATGCTTTGATCGACATTTTTCAGCAGCGAACTTTCAGTTAATTCAAGTTTTAACAGGCGCGTATTGATATTGCTGTCTTTGACAATATTCAGGACATCATCGACAAAATGCGCTTGGTTAAACTGGATGGGGCTGACATTGACGGCGATGGAGAGCGCTGCAAATTTCGGTTGCTGGCTCCACTGCCGCAATTGTTCACAGGCTTGGCGAATCACATGTCGGCCGATGGCGACAATCAATCCGGTTTGTTCTGCAACCGGAATAAAATCGGCAGGTGAGATCATACCGTTGAAAGGATGTTGCCAGCGCAATAACAGCTCTGCACCAATTGCTTTGCCGTGATTATCGATTTGCACCTGGTAGTAAGGAATAAGCTGGTGTTTGGACTCGTAAGCCGTGCGCAGATCCGCTTCAATTGCGGCGCGTTTTTCCAGATGTGATTGCATGTTAGGGTCAAAAAAGCGGATGGCATTGCGCCCGCTGTCTTTGGCTTGGTACATGGCGACATCGGCGTGACGCAATAAGTCGTCGATGCTGCGTGTCTGGCCTTTAAATAAATTTACGCCAATACTGATGGTGCAATGGAATACTGATTGTTGCAGTGGGTAGGGCAGGTTGATTAAATCGTGTAATTCTTCGGCACGTTTTTTTGCTTCCTGCGCTGCCATTTCAGCGTTATCGCCCAAGTTATCAAATACCACTACAAATTCATCGCCGCCCAGGCGCGCGGCTAAATCAGTTGCGCGAATAATGCTGCTGATGCGCTCGGCAACCTGCACCAGTAGCTGATCGCCGATATGATGGCCGCGTGTGTCGTTGAGTAATTTGAAATGGTCTATATCAATGAACAAGAGCGCGCCGTGTTGATCGGTGCGCGCACTTTGCGCGGTAAGCAATTTAAGCCGGTCTTGCAACATACGGCGATTGGGCAGGCGCGTAAGTGGATCAAAAAAGGCGAGGTTAAATATTTTTTCCTGATCCTGGGCGCGGCGTAATTCCCCGCCGATACGATCGGCAAAAATTAATAATAGCGAACTAATTTGTGGCGAAATGGGCAGCGGATGTTCAGCGAGTAATACTAAAATACCTGTTGGTTTTCCTTGGGCATTTTTAATACCTACACCCAGGTAGCTGTCGATATTGTATTGGACTAGCAACATGTCGCGCGGGTAGCGCTGCTGAGCTCCGGTAGTCATAAAGCAAAAATTTTCTTCCATCACATCATGGCAAGGTGTGTTTTCCAGCGCGTAACTAATATTGGGTTGTACTTGGCCATTAATTAAATAGGTGTGAGTGGTGGCTTGAGTAGGATCGTCATTGTCGATCAAACTAATGACGGCCTGCTGCGCACCAATTGCATCGGCGAGTGCGGTGAGAATCGTAACAAAAAAATCCGGCGCAGAGGCGGCATCAGCCGCAGCGGCAGTGAGAGCTAAGTCTAATCCTTTGCGCTCGGTAATATCCTGTACTGTACCTTGCAAGCTGGTTCCTTGTGTGTCTTCGATTGTATCGCCTTGCAGCTGCAGCCAAAATTTTTTTCCGGCAATCTCAATGCGTGTTTCCAATGCTAAAGGCTTATGGTATCGCAGGCTTTCTGCGAGCGCGTTGGCAACAGTGTCGCGGTCATCGCTATGAATAAAGTAGTTAATAAAATCGGTCATTTTTGCGTGCAAAAATTCACTTGGTAAAGCAAATAATTCACTCATGGAGTGGCTGAAACTGTAATCATCTGTGTGCGGGTTCCAGCTCCAGTGGGCAACGCGTGCCATGAGTTGCGCGCTCTCCAGTCGCTGCTCGCTCTGGCGCAATGCTTCTTCAACTTGTTTGCGCTCAACCAATTCTTGTTCGACTTGCAACAGTGCTTTGCGCTGTGGACCCAGATCTATGTCCAGGCAATACATTTCTTTATGATCAGGTGTATCAATCAGCACGTGATTGGAGTAAACCCAGACCTCGTTGCCGTGTGCATCTTGCAATGCAAGCTCTCCTGATGGGATTGCAGCATCCTTCTCATGCCAGTCTTCGATCGCTTGATGCACACCTTCGCGCATAAAACCGGGAATAATTAAATCTTCCAGTTTTTTCCCCATGGCGTCAGCAGCGCTAAATCCATAGAGGTCTTCACTCGCTTTATTCCAGAAAATAACCTCGTGAAAGCGGTTGTACCCCTGTACCGCAATATTGCGGGTCGTTTCAAAAATATTGCGAAAGCGCTGTTCATTTTCGAGATCGGTCTGATGGGTATTTACGCGTTTGGTTATGTCGCGTGCAAGGCAAATAAAGCGGTCATTTTCCCGGCGGGTGCCCGCGAGTTTGGCAATAGAAAGTTCGTACCAAAAAGTATTCTCACCTTGCGTGATGCGAATGCTTTTGCCTTGTGATATGCCCCAGTTATCAGCTTCACTCAGCGCACTCATCCAGACTGAAACGGATGTAGAGGCGAGTGTTTCAGAAAGATTTCTGCCTAGTACATCAGGCGCGGAGAGGGTGTGATGTTCATTGGTGCCATTGAACGAAAGTACATGTCCCTGGCGATCAATTTCAAATAGCAAATCAGGAATTGCATGCAAAATGGCTTCAAGATGTTTTTTTTGTTTTTCCTGTTCCTGGCTGGATTCACCAAGTTGGTGGGTGGTGTTGGCAATTTCAGTATGGGCAGCTGTAATCATTAATCCTAAGATGGCCATGCTGACAGCATAAATCCAAATGACCCAATAGCTTAGCTGTTGCGAATCCAGGGCGAAGGGGCCAAGTTGGTTTACGCTAGACCAAATTGCCAAAAAGCTGAAACCGATGGTGGTTAGCGCGCAGCCTAATAAACCAAATGAAAGGGCCGCCCAGGCAACACAAACAAAACTGGTGAATACAATGGGTAAATGAAGGCCATTTTGAAAATTATTGAGCGGAAAGCAGAGCAAACCTACCAGCAGGCTTACGGCAAACACGATAAAAAAATCCAGTTTGCGTCCAAGCACTTTGTCGATATTGATTTGGTTGATATTGATAAGTAGTGGAGCAGCGAGAAATACTCCGAGACTGTCACCCATCCACCATACCAGTGTAGTGTACAAACCGGATTCGAGCGAACCCTGGTTGTAATGGTTGAGTGAAAAGCCGCCAATAGTGGCGGACACCAGCATGCCCAGCGATCCCAGCACCAGAAAGCAAATAGTGTTGGCGCGGTGCAATTGATTGAGGTTACAACCTGCACGACGCAACAGCCAAAGTGCAGTAAGCGGGGCTAGGGTGCTGCCTACTGCAAGCAGTAGATTAGTGGTGAGGTCGGCGCCGCTGGCAGTCTGCAGCGTCAGTGCGGACACAAAAACTGCAGGCCATAGATGCGGCGACCAGCGATAAAATGCGGCCAGGGCGATACCACTGGGCAACCAAAAGAGCGTGACTCTATCGTCCGCAAAAGGTACACAAAGGCCTAGCCAGCCAGTGAGACTGTAGGCTAAAAATACCATCAGTATTTGAGCGAGCCTGGGTGGATTGGGCTGCGAAATTCCTTCCCCGGGTGAGGCAAAAAGCATGCGTCGTTCTCATTATCGGCTAGGGCAACTAATCCGGTAATCCTCCTGAGCCTATTATATTTCTGTAGGTTCCGGCAGATTGCCTTAAGAATAGGTTAGATTCGATGCCGCCGTCGTGAAAGTTTTATCCTTCCGCAAAATCACTAAGTGCTCATCCCTGTGCTTTGATAAATGTGCCGATAAAGTTAACAAAAAGCCTCTTTAATAACCAATCAATCTTTGGCTCGCACCCATTGTGCACAAATTCTCAAAAAAGGCTTGTCTTTTCAGCCTGAAACATTATTATACGCGCCTCGCATTTGGGGTCGTTAGCTCAGTCGGTAGAG
>DLHJ01000009.1 GCA_002483145.1 Cellvibrio sp. UBA7671 | reverse complement strand
ACTAAAAAAATTGGGCATCAACATTACCATGCTTAGCGGTGACAAAAGTTCAGTAGTGCAATTTGTCGCACAGAAATTAGGTATCGCGAATGCCTTTGGTGATTTACTACCAGAAGATAAAGTTAACAAAGTAAAAGAAATCAAAGCGCGAAATGAAACTGTTGCTTTCGTCGGTGATGGTGTTAATGACGCACCGGTCGTTGCATTAAGCGATGTCGGTATAGCGATGGGAGGCTTGGGCAGCGATGCCACTATCGAAACAGCCGATGTTGTCATTCAAGATGATAAACCCAGTAAAATCCCCACCGCCATTGCTATCGGTAAACAAACTAAACGCATCGTTTGGCAAAACATTTGCCTCGCATTCGGTGTAAAAGCCATCGTGTTAATACTGGGGGCCGGTGGTTTGGCCACGATGTGGGAAGCGGTTTTTGCTGATGTCGGTGTAGCGCTGCTAGCGATTATGAATGCCGTGCGAATTCAGCGCATGAAGTTTTAAAATAAAGAGTGGCATCTCGGCGAGCTGATATAAATTCGCCATCGCCCCCCTAAACGTAGAGGCAAAAAATAAACGTGAATAATCAAAAAAGTTTCCTTAAACGCATTGCCAGCATTGGCGCAGTATTATTTCTGATTACAGGTTCTGTGTTTGCACAAACCACTACTTCGGGAGATGCAAAGCAGTTATGGCAACTGCTTGATTATGTTGCGGTCGATTACAGTGGAGCTGTCGCCGATGGTGTCATCATCAGCGAGGCGGAATACGCTGAAATGCTGGATTTTACAGAGAATGCAGGCAAGTTTTTACAATCTCTCCCGGAACATGCTTCCAAACCAAATATTGCCGAGAAAATCGCCGAGTTGCGCGCAGCCGTCCTGCGTAAAGAGGCAAGCATCGAAGTCACTCGACTTGCGCATCAGGCAAATGCATCCTTGATAACTGCCTATCCATTTCCAGTCGCTCCACGAACTGTACCCGACCTTGCGCGCGGACAGGCTCTGTATGCAGCGCAATGTGCTACATGCCATGGTGTGAACGGCAACGGTGACGGCCCGCTCGCTGAAAACCTGGAGCCCAAACCGATTGCATTTACAGATCCAGAACGTGCACGCACGCGAAGCTTGATGGCTTTGTATCAGGTGATTTCCCAAGGCGTGGAAGGCACATCAATGGTAAGTTTTAAAGCTCTACCTGAAGAAGATCGATGGGCGCTCGCATTCTATATCGGTACGCTTTCCTACGATGAATCCATGCGCGAACAAGGCAAACATATTTGGAATAGTGAAGAACAAATAAAGGGCCTCTTTGCTGATGTGAACCTGCTAACAACAATCACCGAAGCGGCATTGGCCAAAACAATACAAGAAAGTGACGCTCGCTCCGTCACTGCCTACTTACGAAGCCGTCCCGGTGTTGTAGAAACAAATAAACCGGTTGGTTTGGCATTAGCCCGATTGCGTCTTGCGGAAAGTCTGGCCGCTGCACGCGCAGGAGATCGAAATCTCGCGACGCGTTTGAGCTTGTCAGCATACCTGGATGGATTTGAGCCGCTTGAGCCGATAGTAAATACCCGCAACGGATCTTTGTTGATTGCCGTGGAAACCGCGATGCTCACCTATCGTTCGGCAGTCTCACAAGGAACTATTGAACAAGCTGAGGCGGCAGCGGTTCAACTGGAACAACTTTTTGTGCAAGTCGATGGGCTGATGCAAGAAGCCAAGGCTGACCCCACGACAACCTTTGTTGGTGCGCTCACGATTCTCTTACGCGAAGGTATCGAAGCGTTGTTGATTGTGATCGGCATGATTACATTCTTGAAAAAGACGGACAGGCCTGAAGTGTTACGCCATGTCCATAGAGGGTGGATAAGTGCCTTGCTTGCTGGCGTACTGACGTGGGTGGTGGCAACTTATCTAATAGGCATTAGCGGTGCTAGCCGTGAAGTGACCGAGGGAATTGGGTCAGTACTCGCCGCAGTCGTTTTGCTTAGCGTTGGATTGTGGATGCACCAGAAGAGCAGTGCTGGCAGATGGCAAGATTATTTGAAAGGAAAATTGTCAGCGGCAGTGTCGCAACGTTCAGCATGGGCACTGTTCGCGCTGGCGTTTATCGCGGTGTATCGAGAAGTGTTTGAGACTGTGTTGTTTTATTCCGCACTGGCAGCGGATGGGAATAGCGGCGCATTGGTGGCCGGTTTTTTCACAGCCTTATTGTTATTGATAGTAATTGCATGGGTATTGCTGCGCACAAGCGCACGTATACCTCTGGGAACCTTCTTCTCTTTTACATCCATTTTGGTGGTCGTGCTTGCAGTAGTGTTAATTGGTAAGGGCGTGTCAGCTTTGCAAGAGGCAGGGTGGATAGGCGTGACGCTCATTACGATCCCACGTGTCGAATGGCTCGGACTTTATCCAACACTGGAGACATTTATCTCACAGATAATTGTTGGCCTGATCGCACTGGGAGGCTTCGGTATTAGTTGGGTTAAAACTCGCAATAATATGATCAAATAATTCAAATGAATGGCTTGGTTAAATTAGCGCTATCCTGTCCTTGAAATTACGGGCATAGCGCTAATGCTTCTCGATGAGTTTGGATAAAGGATCTTCGTTGTAATGGAAACAATGATTGATGTAGTTATTATCGGCGGCGGTCAAGCCGCACTTTCAGTGGCCTACTATCTGCGCCGTACTGATTACTCCTTTGTTATTCTGGACGCAGAAGCGTCTCCTGGTGGCGCCTGGCAGCATGGCTGGGATAGCTTGCGTCTCTTCTCTCCGTCCAGTTGGAGTTCGCTATCGGGATGGCAAATGCCACCCACGCAGGAAACTTACCCAAGCCGCGATCAAGTTATCCGGTATCTGGCCAACTATGAATCCCGGTACGAATTTCCGGTGCAGCGTCCGGTGTTGGTCACTGCCGTGAATAACCTTGGCGATCATCTGGAAGTTGTCAGCCAACACCAGACCTGGCATGCGCGTGTTGTGGTCAGTGCCACCGGTACCTGGCGAAATCCGTTCATACCACCTTATCCCGGTATCGATTTATTCCAGGGGCTTCAGCTCCACTCGGCTCACTACCAATCCCCAATACCTTTCCGGGATAAAAAAGTGCTGGTCGTAGGCGGCGGCAATTCCGGTGCACAAATTCTTGCAGAAGTGTCGCGCCTGGCTGATAGCACTTGGGTTACTTCCAGTGAACCGCTGTTTTTACCGGATGATGTGGATGGGCGCGTGTTATTTCAGCGCGCTACGGATCGCTGGAAAGCGCATCTTGAAGGGCGAGAGGTCGATCAACCCGTGGGTGGTTTGGGCGATGTGGTCATGGTGCCACCCGTTAAAGAGGCGCGCGAACGCGGCGTACTGCATTCCGTGCGGACGTTCAAACAGTTCACGGCGACCGGTGTTATCTGGGGCGATGGTTCCGAGACATCGGTGGATGCCGTGATCTGGTGTACCGGATTCCGCCCCGCACTATCCCATTTGCATTCATTGGGCGTAATCAATTCTGAAGGCAAAGTTGATGTTGAGGGTACCCGCTCAGTACACGAACCACGCTTGTGGTTAGTCGGTTACGGCGAGTGGACGGGATTGGCCTCTGCCACGCTTATCGGTGTAGGGCGGACGGCGCGAACTACAGCGGAGGAAATCCAACATTATTTGGCTAAATCTTAACGGAAATGTTACGACTGTCATAAAACCGTAACCTGCCGCTGTTGAAATTGACCCCGGTAAATTTAAACACTGCGAGGATAATTTCATGAAAAAATCATTAGCAATTGCCGCGTTGACTGCGCTCGTTTCAATGTCTGTATTCGCTGGCCCCTACGATAAACCAGGTTTTGTCACCTTTGAAAAAGATGGTCGTGTGTGGGTATTTAAAACGGATTCTGAAGCCTTGAAACAATTTCAGGAGCATGGCGAGCCAGCAAAACAAGTCACATTGATTGGCAAAGGCCCTGAACGAAAAACCCTCAAGACCGATGATATGAAAACCGCAGAAGAATATTTGAAGTTGCTTGCAAAAGCAGAGTAAATCCGGAGTTTAAAAAGCCCGACTATTTGCAAAAATAGTCGGGCTTTTTTTGTTCGGCTTATCACAGAGAAAAATTACGTCGGTGCAACCTGTTTTGGTAACGCCAATGAAATTAACGCTGCCAACGCAATAAAACCGGTCGATACCCACAAACACGCTTCCAGCCCGGCGACCTGATAAACCCAGCCAGATAATAAGGTGCCTATCAAGCGCCCCAAGGCATTTGCCATGTAGTAAAAACCGACATCAAGTGAAACACCATCCGACTTAGCATAATTCACGATCAAATAACTGTGCAGTGATGAATTGATCGCAAACACGGCGCCGAATACCAACAAACCACCAATCAACACTTGAGTCACCGGCAAGCTGGTCGCACTCATGCCCAGTGCAATAGCCGCCGGAATGCCAGTCAGGATGAGTGCCCACAGGAAAGCGTGACTGCCACCTGGAACCTTACCTTGTGCTTTGCCGATAATCAGTGGAGCGATAGATTGGACAATGCCGTAACCAATCACCCAGGCCGCCAGAAAACCGCCCACCCACCAAAAATCCCAGCCGAGCTGGCTGCTTAAAAACACCGGCAAGGCCACTACGAACCACACATCGCGCGCGCCGAATAAAAACAGGCGCGCTGCCGACAAAATATTGATTGCACGGCTTTTGGAAAACAATTCACTGAACTTGGGTTTGTTTTTGGCTTTGCCCAAATCTTTTTTCAGGAGAAGTAAACTTGCCAGCCAAATCACACCCAGGACAGCGGCCATCGCGATCACGGCATTGGTAAATCCCATCAGTGCCAACAATGCGCCACCGAGAAAAAAGCCAACACCTTTCAACGCGTTTTTGGAGCCGGTCAGCAGCGCAACCCATTTAAATAATTTGCCCTGTTGATCGTCCGGTACCAATAATTTGATCGAGCTTTTTGCACTCATTTTGTTGAGGTCTTTGGCGATACCCGAGAGCGCCTGTGCGCCCATGACCCAAATCGGACTGAGCATGATCGTGGGCACCGCCAGCATCAACAGTGCGATAACTTGCAGTGCGAGGCCGATATTCATGGTGCGGTTAAGGCCGATGCGGGCACCGAGATAACCGCCCACTAAATTGGTCACTACTCCAAAAATTTCATAAAACAAAAACAGGGCAGCAATTTGCAGCGGGCTATAACCCAATTGGTGAAAGTGCAACACCACCAACATACGCAGAGCGCCGTCGGTTAAGGTAAATGCCCAATAATTGCCGGTGACAACAAAGTATTGTTTTATCTCTGCGCTCAGCTTGCCAGCCCCGGTAGTTGCCATGTTTATGCTCCTGCGTCCGCAAGGCCGACCAGTTTTGCCAATTCAACCGTGCGGTTGGAATAACCCCACTCGTTGTCGTACCAGGCATAGATTTTTACCTGGGTGCCGTTAATCACCATGGTGGATAAAGCATCCACAATTGACGAGCGCGGATCACCACAGTAATCGGTGGACACCAGGGGGCGCTCTTCATAGCCCAGAATATTCAGCAGTTCGTTTTCACTGGCGGCTTTCAGCAAGCCATTCACTTCTTCAACCGTGGTTGCGCGTTCAACTTCAAAGACACAATCCGTCAGTGACGCATTAGCCAAGGGAACTCGTACCGCATGACCATTCAAACGGCCGCGCAATTCCGGAAATATTTCGGCAATCGCTGTCGCCGATCCGGTTGTGGTCGGAATTAAATTGGAACCGGATGCGCGTGCACGGCGCAAATCTTTATGCGGTTGATCCAAAATGGATTGGGTGTTGGTGAGATTGTGAATAGTCGTAATTGAACCGTGTTTGATACCCAACTTTTCGTGAATCACTTTCACAACTGGTGCCAAGCAATTGGTGGTGCAGGATGCAGCGGTGACGATGCGATGCTCGGCGGGATTAAACAGATGCTGGTTTACACCCATCACAATATTCAGTGCGCCGGTTTCTTTTACTGGTGCGCTCACGACAACGCGCTTAACGCCTTGGTCAAGATAAGCTTGCAATACAGCAACGGTTTTCATCTTTCCACTGGCTTCAATCACCAGATCACAACCCGACCAGTCGGTGTCGGCAATGGCCTTGTTGGTGGTGATGCGAATCGATTTTCCGTTAATAATCAGCGCACCATTTTCTGCACTAACCGCTTCCGGCCAGGTACCCTGTACCGAATCAAATTTCAGCAAATGCGCATACGTTTCCGCATCAGCAGCAGGGTCATTGATTTGCACAAACTCAAACTCTGGCCAATGCCAGGATGCGCGCAATGCCAAACGACCAATACGGCCAAAACCGTTAATACCGACTTTGATTTTTTTCATAATCCAATCCTTTATTCACGTCATTAAATAGAGATTTGTTGTGCGAGCTTGGCGATATATTCCTGATGCGCAGGAACCTGTAGTGCATTGGGGCGAATCGCGCGAACACGTGCGATAACCTCATTAAGTGGAATGCCGCGCTCTAATAAAATTTGCGCTGCGACCAGACCTGTGCGGCCAGAGCCACCTTTGCAGTGAATAGCAATGGTTTTTCCGGCATTGACCAATGCATGAATTTTCTCTCTCGCATTCTTCCATGCATCCTGAAAAAGTTGTTCAGGTGCATGATCATCCTCAATTGGTAAGTGAAACCATTCCAACCCCAACTTTGCACAGAGTTCGGGTAAATCAATCACCGCATTGCGTTGCATTTCCTCTTGGGGCATAAGCGTGAGAATCGCGCTTGCACCCGCAGCGGCTAACTGCTCCAGCGACTGCTGTAAACCCACCTCTTTGGTGCCGGGGCACGGCGTAAACAATAATTGTCCCACTTCATCGTTAATCATAAGCGGCGTGAAGGGATGAGCTAGTGACATAAGGTTTCCTTAAAAATAGATAACAATAAAAATTAAATTTAGGATCGATCAAACCAGTGTTGCGTGCGATTACAAAACGCGACCAGAGATAACATTACCGGCACTTCAACCAGAACACCCACCACCGTGGCCAGCGCTGCACCCGAGTGCAAACCAAATAGTGAAATGGCCACAGCCACTGCCAACTCAAAAAAGTTTGAAGTACCGATCATGCAAGCGGGAGCGGCGATGTTGTATGGCAGTTTCATCGCCTTGGCGGCTACAAAGCTGATCACAAAAATGCCGTAGGTCTGAATCAGAAGTGGAATAGCAATTAAAAAGATGGCTTGAGGTTTGGTCAGAATCGTCTGCGCTTGAAATGCAAATAAGAGCACCACGGTGGCGAGTAAACCAATCACCGACCAGGGTTTACAGGCGGCAAGGAATTGTTGCAATTGCTGGCTGGCGTTGATGCCGGATTTGGATTCCAACCAACGACGAGTCAGCACGCCTGCAATTAGCGGCAAGAGAACATAAAGCACAACAGAAATAATCAGCGTTTCCCAAGGCACATGAATATCGCTGACGCCTAATAAAAATGCACAGATAGGCGCGTAGGCAAAAATCATAATCACATCATTAACTGACACTTGCACCAATGTGTAATTGGGATCGCCCTTGGTCAGTTGGCTCCACACAAATACCATCGCGGTACAGGGCGCAACGCCAAGCAAGATCATGCCCGCGATATATTCCTGTGCCGTTTGTGGATCAACCCAGTCAACAAAAAGCCCTTTAAAAAATAACCAACCCAAGGCGGCCATAGTGAAGGGCTTTATCAACCAGTTGATAACGACGGTTAAGATCAATCCCTGTGGGCGCTGGCCGATATTTTTGATCGCGCTGAAATCAATTTGCACCATCATCGGGTAAATCATCACCCAAATTAAAACCGCAACGACAATATTCACATGGGCAAATTCCAGTGCAGCAATCTGCGCAAATACCGCCGGAAAATAATTGCCGAGAATCACACCGGCAGCGATGGACAATGCAACCCAGAGCGATAAATAGCGTTCAAATAAACCCATATTTTTTGCCTACTTATAAATTTTGCATTAAATAGCCGATTGGTTTACACGTGCGCTCAGTGCTTCCGCTGATTCAACACGCTCTGAGTAGCGGTCTACCAAATAATCGCTGCGGTCGCGCAGGAGCAACGTAAATTTCACCAGCTCTTCCATGACATCCACTACGCGGTCGTAATAGGCAGATGGTTTCATACGATCCTGTTCGTCAAATTCCAGGAATGCTTTGGCAACAGATGATTGATTGGGAATGGTGAACATGCGCATCCAGCGCCCTAGCACACGCAGTTGATTGACCACGTTAAACGATTGCGAACCACCACAGACTTGCATGACGGCGAGTGTTTTTCCTTGTGTGGGGCGAACAGCGCCCATGGTTAACGGAATCCAATCAATTTGCGCTTTAAATACGCCACTCATTGCACCGTGACGCTCGGGTGAGCACCAGACTTGTCCTTCCGACCACAGCACCAACTCGCGCAACTCCTGCACCTTGGGATGGGTATCCGGTGCATCGTCAGGCAATGGCAATCCACTGGGATTAAAGACTCGCGTTTCCGCGCCCAAGTGTTGCAACAGGCGCTCAGCTTCTTCCACCAACAAACGGCTAAAGGAACGTGGGCGGTTAGAGCCATAGAGCAACAAAATGCGCGGTTTGTGGGTGGACATCCTTTCCCGCCCTGAAGACAGGGGCTCGGGTATATCCATCAAATCCGCATTGAGATTGGGTAGCGTCAAATCAGTCATCATCAATTCACCACAGCAGAAGTCAGGGGGTTACTGTCGCATCGAAAAATTACAATTCGCCAATGCCATTTAACGCGGCTTGGAGTTGATCCCGATTAAGGGCAAGCACCTCCAGCGGTAAGGCCAACATCGTATCGATCCGCTGCCGGATGATTGCCACGCACTCGTCAAAAGCAGTGGCAACCTGGTCGGCATTGAGTGCAGCATCACCTCGTGCAAGCTCGGAGGGATCATTCAGCCCCCAGTGCGCGCGTACCGCACGCCCGAGATACAGTGGGCAGGCTTCACCGGCGGCTTTGTCGCACACGGTAATCACGATGTCCGGTTCCAAATCTTCGAATTCATCGGATGATTTGCTGCGCAAGCCAGCTGTGGATACCCCGGCGCGTACCAGCGCCTCAAGTGTCAGAGGGTTAACTTCACCACTGGGGAAACTGCCTGCGCTGTAGGCCGTCCAGCCTTTGGGTGCCATATGGTTAAACAGCGCTTCACTGAGAATGCTGCGGCAGCTGTTATGGGTGCAGAGGAATAAAATTTTCATGGGATCGCCTCCGGAATACCGGTCTGGGAACGGGTTTAGCAGCAACGCTGGGGACGATCTTCCATGCCACACAAACGGCTCACATTGGGCGCGAGCCAGTCACTGTGCGCCTCGCGCATCAGCTTCAAAGTCTTGACCGCCCATGTGGGGAGATCCGGGTGTAAGCGGTAATACACCCATTGGCCCTGACGGCGATCTGCCAACACACCACCGCTGCGCAGTTGCGCCAAATGGCGGGAGATTTTGGGCTGGATTTCGTCCAGGGCGCAGGTCAGCTCACACACGCAAAGCTCTTTCTCACCCGCGACTAGCAGGGCAATTCGCGCACGGGTTTCATCCGCAAGGCATTTACTGAATTGATCCGGGGTCAAGGGCATAACTTAGTTCCGTTTGGTTTTTACCAGCACAAATAACTTAATGCGTTCGTGAATCGCTTGCAGAATATGTTCGAAGGCTTTGGGATCGCTGCTTGCCGAAGGATCTTCAAAGTTCCAGGCCAACACCTCAGCAGGATTTGCCAGCAATTGGCATTCTTGCGCCGCCTTGTCACACAGGGTAATCACAACATCGAAGCGTCGATCAGCAAGCGTCTCCAGTGATTTACTGTAAAGCCCTTCGGTCGAAACCCCGGCTTTTTCCAGTACCTCCAATGCCTTTGGGTTGATCGGTTTGGGATTGGTTCCGGCACTGGCCACTTCAAAGTTCTGGCTATCCGTGTGGCGAAGCAAAGCCTCTGCGATTTGGGAGCGAGCGGAATTGCCGGTGCAAACAAAGAGAACGGGGAGTTTGTAGGACATGATGGTTTAACCCTGTACATATGGAAATCCAAATATACGGATAAACGAATATGATGGCAAGTTTCGATTAATAACAACTGGCCAGCGGTTCAGACGAGGTAGTATTTTTTGTTGTCACTGCTTTTTCAGGCTGGTAAGGTGCGCATTCTTTTCGCCGTAAAAGATTCTTTGTAACCATGACTTCAGATCGTAGCGGTTTAACTCCGCCATAAGGTTTACTCCTCTCCCGCATCGCTTTGAGCAGGCATGATCGCCTGTGTCAGGCGTTTTCTATTGTTTTTCCATCAATTTGTGTTGTGTTAATAGCGTGCAGTGCGCCAAGCGTCCTATTTTTCTGGCGCTGGGGTTTCGTGCATGTGCGTATTTTTATTTGGAATTTGGATGTATCCCATGCTGAAAAAATTGAAACAAACCTGGTTTTCCAACCTGCGCGGGGATTTGCTCGCCGGTATCGTGGTGGCGCTGGCGCTGATCCCTGAGGCGATTGCGTTTTCGATCATTGCGGGTGTTGATCCTAAAGTCGGCCTCTATGCGTCGTTTTGTATCGCAGTAGTCATTGCGTTTGTGGGCGGTCGTCCCGGTATGATCTCGGCAGCGACCGGCGCTATGGCGCTGTTGATGATTACGCTGGTGAAAACCCACGGCCTGGAGTATTTGCTTGCGGCCACGTTACTGACGGGCGTAATACAGATTATTGCGGGGTATTTGCGCCTCGGAGACTTGATGGGCTTTGTTTCGCGCTCGGTGGTGACCGGGTTCGTCAATGCGCTGGCGATCCTCATTTTTATGGCACAACTGCCCGAGCTGACCGATGTAACCTGGCACGTGTATGCCATGACGGCACTAGGGTTAGGTATTATTTACCTGTTTCCCTACATTCCGCGTATAGGCAAAATTCTGCCATCACCCCTGGTGTGCATTATTACGTTAACCCTGATTGCTGTGTTCCTGAAATTGGATATTCGCACCGTGGGTGATATGGGTCAGTTGCCTGACACTCTACCGATATTCCTCTGGCCTGATGTGCCGCTGAATCTGGAAACCCTGTGGATTATCCTGCCTTACTCATTGCCTTTGGCAGTGGTAGGTCTGCTGGAATCCATGATGACCGCCACCATCGTGGACGATCTGACCGATACCAAAAGCAATAAAAACCGCGAATGTAAGGGTCAAGGTGTCGCTAATATAGCCTCTGGTTTATTAGGCGGTATGGCGGGTTGTGCGATGATTGGCCAGTCCATTATTAACGTGAAGTCCGGTGGTCGCACACGCCTGTCCACTCTGAGCGCCGGTGTGTTCCTCCTGATCATGGTGGTATTCCTTTCGGATTTGATTTCCATTATTCCCATGGCGGCACTGGTTGCAGTAATGATCATGGTATCCATTGGCACCTTCAGTTGGTCGTCGATTACCAATCTAAAAAGTCACCCACTTTCTACCAACATAGTCATGATCACCACTGTCGTGGTCGTGGTCGCCACCCACAACCTGGCATACGGCGTATTTGTCGGGGTACTGTTGGCATCGCTATTTTTTGCCAACAAAGTCAGCCATTACATGGCCGTCGAATCCAATCTGAATGACGATGAAACACAACGTACCTACAACGTTTTGGGTCAGGTTTTTTTTCGCTCAGCAGACAAATTTGTCGATTATTTTGATTTCAAAGAAGCCCTGGATAAGGTGGTGATCGATCTCACCCACGCGCATTTTTGGGACATCACTGCTGTGTCCGCGCTGGATAAGGTGGTGATTAAATTCCGTCGGGAAGGCACTGAGGTGGAAGTGATTGGTTTGAACGAAGCCAGCGCCACTATCGTCGATAACTTTGGTGTCCATGATAAACCCGATGCGCTCGACCGCATCATGGGTCACTAATCCTGCACAACAATAACGACCAATTACGAGGGTAACACCATGACACATGTAATCGCTTGTATTGATGATTCCCAAGCTGCTGTTGCGGTCTGCGACTATGCCATTTGGTCCAGTCAGCGGATGGACGCCACACTCAAATTCCTGCATGTACTGGATCACCAGCAATACCCGGCACCGGTGGATCTTTCCGGCAACATTGGCTTAGGTAGCCGCGAGCACCTGCTGGAAGCCTTGGCTGAATTGGATGAGGTTCGGGGTAAGTTGGGTCGTGAGCATGGACAGCACTTGCTCGATGCCGCCAAGCAACGCGCACGCGATGCGGGTATTGAAAAACCGCACTGCTGCCAACGCCATGGGGATCTAACGGAAAGCGTTAAAGAACTGGAAGACAAAACGCGCCTGCTGATCATGGGGCGCCAAGGTGAAAGCTCAGAAAATGCCGCATCACATGTGGGAAGCCATATTGAAAACGTAGTGCGCACCCTGAGTCGCCCAATTCTGGTAACGCCCCGGCAATTTGTTAACCCCGAGCGTTTTCTTATCGCTTACGACGGCAGCGCAACCAGCCGTAAATGCGTGGAGATGATCGCCAACAGTCCGTTATTGAAAGGTTTGGAATGCCACTTGTTGATGGCCAGCCAGAAAACCGAAGAAGTCATCGAACACTTGGGTTGGGCGGAGAAGCAACTCCATTCGGCAGGTTTTCAGGTGGCCAGCAATATAATGCCGGGCGATGTTGAAGATACCATTCTCGATTATTGTTCCAAGCAGAATATGCATTTGCTGGCGATGGGTGCCTATGGTCATTCGCGTATTCGCCAGTTTTTGGTGGGCAGTACAACAACTAGTATTTTGGCGCGCGCAACGATACCGCTACTTTTGTTGCGCTGATTCATCAACGGGTAAACACAACCAAAAAAACAGCCCTTACGGGCTGCAGCACACATATATTGGAAAGCTAAAAAAGAGCGAGGAATATTTTTCGATTTTGGAATTTGATTGTTCATTTCACGAAACTAGCGGATACCGCGATGTCGCTCACCCCAATTACTACGGAAGTACTACTTACACTAGCTCAATCCCAAACCGTTTTACCAGCAACGCAAACAACGTAAAACACACCACAGTGATAGCAATCGAGGCCGCGAGTGTCGGCCAAAATCCGATGCGTGGTAACAGCCAGGGAAAGGCAAGGAACATGGGTAGAGTGGGTACTGCATACCAGAAGGTGTACCAGGCGTGGTTGGCGATTTTTTCTGTGGATTGGTTTTCAACATAAAGCCAGATGAGTGCGAGAATCGTCACCATCGGTAAGGCGGCGACTAAACCGCCTAGCTTATCGCTGCGCTTGGCTATTTCGGAAATTAACACCACAACGGCAGCGGTGATCAGGTACTTGGTAAGTATCCAGGACATGGTTATTTTCCGTTGCGGTATTGGATAAGAAATTACCATGCGGACTTTATTCCGCATGATAATTTAGTTGGCGCGCAGTAGGCTTACTTTAGTTTTTGAAATTCGCCGGTGAAATTGGCATCGTACACAGCCCCATCTTCAGACGATAAAAGTACGTATAAGGTTTTTCCTTCTGCATCATTGGTGGCTGCAACTATGTAGTAGCCATCGCCATTTTTATGCAGCTTTACATTTTTAGCCGGAACTTGAGCCCAGCTGGCAGGCAGTTTTCCAAAGCCAAGACCAGCATCTTTTTCGGTTAATTGCGTTAGTGTTTTTTGGGCAACTACTAACGCTGCTGGTTCGGTGATGTAGGAGTGTTCATGATCATCATGTGCAACGGCCAATTGTGTTGTGCCTAATACACTTGCCAATAATAGTGCTGCTAATTTTTTCATTGCTGTTTTCCTCTGTGATTAAAAATAACGCTTAGTGTGAGTGATAATCTTCGCCGTCATGCGTGTGCATTTCAGGTGTATGTGTTTCGCTTGCATCTGGCTCCGCGCCGAGATTCAAAGGTTTTTTATAGCCTGAAAGTGGTGATTCCGACTTCGCCATATCTTCATGGATATGCGAGTGATCGTCAGCATTGAGTGGAAAGTCGTCCGGGTATTGCGAATGTTGGTACCCGTGTAATTGCATCAACAGTAACAAGCCACCCAGAAACATCAGCAATACGTTAGCGGCTGCACTGAATTTCTGGAAGGATTCGGTTTTACGCCATATGGTCAACAGTACAAACACGATACTCAGCGCAACAATTTGCCCAAGCTCAACGCCGAGGTTGAATGACAGGATTTTGAGCACTAGCCCTTCGTTGCCTAGTGGCAACTGTTGCAAACGGGTAGAAAGACCGAAGCCGTGAATTAGCCCAAAGATAAAGACCATCCAGATCAAACTGGGCGAGCGGGTTTGCAGGTATTTTTTAAAACCATCGAGGTTATCAAACGCCTTGTAACACACGGTAAGTGCGATCACGGCATCAATCAAATAATAATTGGCGGTGATTCCCGCGAGGGTCGCAAACACCAGAGTAATCGAATGACCAATAGTGAATGCCGTGATCAAAACAAGAATGTCTTTGAAACGGGTTAGAAAAAACATCACCCCGAACAAAAACAATAAATGATCGTAACCACTCAGCATGTGGGTAGCGCCCAACCGCAGGTATTCCACATAACCCGCATTTAAAATCCGTGCCTGATCCTCAGCGGACATACCGTGTGCCAATGCAAGACTACTGGCAAAGGTTAAACAAACTAGCAGTAAATATTTCACAATAAATTCCTTACATTTCAAAAAAGATTAGTTGGTCGGTTGCAGATTGCTGTTTGCATTATGGTTTGCATTATTGTTCGGTGACGATGACTCCCGATGCAGTAAACGATAAAGAGCTGGCAGTACGAGCAGCGTTAACAAGGTTGATGACAGTATCCCGCCAATAACCACAGTCGCTAATGGCCGTTGTACTTCCGAGCCTATGCCAGTATTAAATGCCATGGGCACAAAACCCAAACCGGCGACTAATGCGGTCATCAATACCGGGCGCAAGCGCGTGATGGCGCCCTGGATAATGGCATCATCCAAGCCATGGCCTTGCTGGCGCAGGTCGCGAATAAACGACACCATTACCAATCCATTTAATACCGCAATACCCGAGAGGGCAATAAACCCGACGGCGGCTGAAATCGAGAAAGGAATATCGCGCAGTAACAGTGCTAATAATCCTCCAGTCAATGCGAGTGGCACGCCGGAAAAAATAATCAGCGCATCTTTCCATGAACCTAATGCCATTACTAGCAGTGCGAGAATCAACACCAGTGTGACCGGTACGACTAACGACAAACGCTTTGATGCGGATTGTAATTGTTGATAGGTGCCACCGTATTCGATCCAGTAACCCGCAGGAAGTTCGACCTCTTCCTCGATAGTGTTACGCACCTGTTCGACAAACGAACCCAGATCCTGACCGCGCACGTTAGCGGTTACCACGATGCGACGTTTGCCATTTTCACGGTAGATTTGGTTGTAACCAATAGTCTGTTCAAAATCGACCAACTCACCCAGTGGCACATAATCCTGATTCGCCAAGGCGATTGGCAAATTGGCCATGCTGTCCATATCGCTGCGCAATTGCTCCGGCAAACGCACAACGATATTGCTGCGTCTATCGCCCTCGTAAAATTGCGCCGCGACTTGCCCACCAAAGGCGGTGGCAATGGTGTCTTGTAATTGTTCCAGGGTCACACCGTAACGCGCCATGATTTCCAGTCGCGGTTGGAGGCTGAGCATAGGAAGGCCGGTGGCTTGTTCGAGTGATACATCCGCCGCACCGGCAATACCGGTGATGGCATTTTCAATCGCCTCGCCAACTGCCAGTAATTGATCAAAATCATCACCAAACACTTTGATCGCCAATTCGGCGCGCACACCGGCGAGCAACTCGTTAAAGCGCATTTGGATGGGCTGCAAAAATTCGTAGCGGTTGCCGGGGATGGGGGTTACCAATGCTTCAAGTTCTGTCACAACTTGCGCCTTGCTTTTGTTTGGATCGGGCCATTCGCTGCGCGGTTTTAAAATAATAAAGTTGTCGGCCACACTCGGCGGCATAGGGTCAGTTGCCACCTCTGCCGTACCAATCTTGGCAAAGATGCGTTCAACTTCAGGCATGGTTTGAATTTTATCTTCAAGTACTTTTTGAAAGTCCAATGCTTGTGTGAGTGAGGTGCCGGGAATGCGCAGGGCATGCATGGCGATATCACCTTCATCCAGATTGGGAATAAATTCGCTGCCCAATCGACTCGATAAAAACCCGCATAGCACCACAAAAATCGCCGCAATACTCACTACACCGACACGCCATTTGATGGAATGTTGCAGCAGCGGTTGATAAAAAGAAGACGCGCGCTCCATAATTTTGTTGTGACTCTCTTTCATCGGCTTTTTAAACAGGATGGCGACCGCCGCAGGCACAAAGGTAATCGACAAAATCATTGCACTCACCAGCGCAATAATCACGGTAATGGCCATGGGGTGGAACATTTTTCCTTCGACGCCCGTGAGCGCAAAAATCGGCAAATACACAGCGGTGATAATAAAGACACCGAATAACGCCGGGCGAATCACTTCGCGTGTTGCGTCAAATACCAGTGCAAGCCGTTCGTTAAGTGTCAGTGTTTGTCTACGGCTCGCTTCACTCAATCGGCGCAAACAATTCTCCACAATAATCACCGCACCATCGACGATCAAACCAAAATCCAGCGCGCCTAGGCTCATCAGGTTTGCACTCACCTGGCTTTGCACCATGCCGGTAATGGTCATCAACATCGTAATAGGAATCACCGCAGCAGTAAGCAGCGCCGCGCGCATATTGCCCAACAAAACAAATAACACCACGATAACCAGCAACGCGCCTTCCAACAGGTTTTTCTGTACGGTATTGAGCGTTTTATTCACGAGGTTGGTGCGATCATACACGGCAGTAGCCGTGATACCTTCGGGCAGGCTGCGCTGGATTTCCGCTAACTTTTCACTGACATTCATCGCAACCGTGCGGCTGTTTTCGCCGATCAACATAAACACAGTGCTCATCACCACTTCGCGGCCATTTTGCGAGGCGGCGCCGGAGCGCAATTCCAAACCTTCTTCTACATTGGCCACATCTTTAATGCGGATAGGTACACCATCTTGTTGATAGAGAAGCGTATTTTCGATATCGGCGAGTGTTTGTGCCTGGCCGGGAACACGCAGCAACCACTGGGCGCCGCTGTGTTCGATAAAACCGGCACCGCGATTATTATTGCTGCGTTCCAGCGCCGCGATCACCTGTTCCTGATTCAGTTTTAACGCGAGCAATTTTTGTGGATCAAGCGCAACCAGAATTTCGCGCTTGTAACCGCCAATCGGGTTGACCTCAACCACGCCGGGTACACGTAGCAATTGCGGGCGGATAATCCAGTCGTGTACCGAGCGCAAATCCGTCGGTGTCACAACTGATCCATCGGCATTGGTCGCGCCTGGTTCAGCATCCACGGTGAACATAAAAATTTCACCCAAGCCAGTCGCTACAGGACCTAATTTTGGCGTGAGGCCTGCGGGCAATTCATCGGCAGCTGAAAGCAAACGTTCGGTGATTTGTTGGCGGGCAAAATAAATATCCGTGCCGTCGTTAAACACCAGCGTAATTTGCGACAAACCATAACGCGACAGTGAGCGGGTGTATTTCAATCCCTTCAAACCGCTCATGGAATTTTCCAGCGCAAAACTTACGCGCTGTTCCACTTCCAGTGGTGTGTAACCCGGCGCTTCGGTATTGATCACCACCTGCACATTGGTAATGTCGGGCACGGCATCAATCGGCAGGCGATTGAAATTCCAGAGGCCGAGCGCGCATACCGCGAGCACAAGGCTGAGAATCAGCGTGCGCCTTTGTAGCGAAAAATTGATAATGGATTCCAACATGATGTTTCCCGTATTAAGTAATGGGTCGAGTGATCGTGCTTTTAGTTATGCCAGCTTAGTGATCATGCGAAGCGCCGGACTTATCAATATCGGCTTTAATCACAAAACTGTTTTCAGTCACATAGGTTGTACCGGGTTCCAATCCGCCAAGAACCTCCACCCAGTCTCCGGCCTCGCGCCCTAACTCCAACATGCGTACTTCGTATTCATCGCCAATTTGTGCGTAGACCACGGTGAAATCGCGGAAGGCTTGCAAGCCACTGCGTTTGACGGCGAGCGGAACTTCATACTCATCAATTTGAATCTGCGCCTTCACCATTGCGCCCAGAGGCAAAGGCTGGTCGAAGGTGACGCGGGCGTTTACCGATTGATTGGTATTGGTTTCCAAAGCGATCTGTTCGATGCGGGATTCAAACGTAGCATCCCCAAACGTCAGCGTGACCGGCGCGCCGGTTTTAACCTTATCCAAGTGCTCGGGAAAGATGGCTAGTTCAACGAAAACGCGGCTGTTATCCAGAATTCTGGCCAATGTTTTACCGCCGGTTTGTTGTCCGGCTTTGGCGTGGAGCGTGGTGATCACGCCTTTGATCGGCGCTTTAACAGTGTAGGATTTCAAGCTCTCGTTACTTTCGACCGTAAACAGCGCTTGTCCCACCTCAACGACTTGCCCAGGAGCGACTTGAACATCGGTCACCACACCATCAAACCGCGCTTGTACATCGCGTTCCAAATTCGGGTGGGGGACGACCTTACCGTAGACGGCGATGGTTTCTTTGAGCAGCGCCGGGCCAGCAATTTCTGTGGCTATTTCCAGCGCTTCAGCAACGGCGGGTTCGATGCGGGTGCGACCTTCAAAACTCTCGTATTCCCAGCGGTGTTGGGTGCCTTTATAGGTCGCTTCGACCGTGACGATAAACGAGTGGGGTTCGTAAATAACCATATCACCGCGCAATGCATCTCCTTGCGGGGCAAAGTTAATCGTATCGATTTTGTTGCCCAAGCGGGTCAAGCGAACTTGCAGGCTGAACTCTGCGGGTGCAATCGGTTTGCCATCCACCAACGCCCAGGCGCGGTATTCGGGTGGCACACCGGTTTCAAAAATAGCGAGTTCGAGGGTAAAGTTTTTGTCGCGCAGCAAGCGACCATTGTGCTCGCCTTTTTCGACGGCGGGCGCTTCAGCGGCATGGCCTGCATTTGCATTAGATCCGGAATCGCTACAAGCGCTAAGGCCACATGCCGCTAATGCCAGGAGCGCCAGGGCGCAGGCACGGTTTTTTATCATCGGGTTCATACAGAGCCTCATATCAGTTTGTAGTGGAATCAGTTGTTGATGTCGCCGCTGCCGGGGCAATCGCCACACCGGTCAAGCGCTCAAGTTCAATCGCCTTGAGGTGTGCAGCAAGGCTGGCCTCAGTCAGCGTATTTTGCGCATCCAGATAATCGCGCTGCACCGCTTGCCATTCGAGATAGCTATAGCGCCCCAAATCATAAGCGCGGCGGGTTTCGTTGAGAGCGGTAGCGAGGGCGGGCAGGATTTCGGTCTGATAGGCATTTACGATATGTAGGCTGTGCAACAACTCTTGATGAGTCCCGTACAAATTGGTGTCCAGCTGGATCTGCTCGGCTTCACGCTCGGCGCGGTTGAGCGCCATCAAGGCGCGGGCTTCGGCAATACGGCCCTGCTGACGATCAAATACGCCCAGCGGCACTGCAACACCGGCAACCAGCGCTTGGTCGTCAGTGGCGGCGAGGTGTTTTACCCCAGCGGATAATCGCCACTGCGGTTTGCTCTGGGCCTTGGCCAGCGCCAGTTGCGACTCCTCCCAGCGTTCGCTGGTGACGAAGTATTGCAGGCGTGGATTCTGATCGAGACGGCTTTTCAATTCGCTGTAGCTGGCAACCTTGGGCAGCTGGGTCAGTGTTCCTTCCACCGCCGTGAAGTCAACCTGGGTCGCACCCCACTGGGCGGCTAACTGACGCTTTGCCACCAGCAGTTCGTGTTCAATATCCTCATATTCTAGCAACCGGCGCGACAACTCCACCTTGGCCCGGGCGCTTTCAGCGGCGGGTGAGTTACCGGCATTTACGCGCTGATCAATCACTTTCACCACATTGCGGGCAAAATCAATAGCCTGTTCGGCTTGTTGCAAACGGGTTTGCAGGGCGAGTGCAAGCATGTACAAGCGCGCACTCTTGGCAGCGGCATCCAGACGTTGGATATCACGCTCCACCTCCAGCACCGAGGTGCGTGCCTGCGCCGCATTGACCCGCTCACGGCGCTGTTGTCCTTCCAGCACCCAACTGATCCCAAGCGTGGTTTCCGCACTATCCATACCGGTCAATTCACCACTGCCGAAGGCATCTTCAACCGCCAGGGTTAATTCGGGATTCGGTTTTAAACCCGCTTGCTGCACCCGGCCAGCCTGTGCCTCAAACTGGTGACCAAAAGCAACCAGGGTCGGATTTTGTTCCAGGGTTTTGTTAATTGCCTGTTGCAAGCCGAGCGTTTGGGTGGGTTTTGATTGTTTTGCAGCGCTTGATTGTTCCGCAGCGTTTGCAAAGGGGGCAATCAACAGCAGTAGCAGTAGGCCTTTTGGCGCAAAAAACCGATTGCGGATCGGTTTTAAGTGCGTGAGTAGAGGGAAAATCAACATAGTGATGGATTCCAGTGCCGGTAATTAAGGGTGGTAATGCAGAAGGGTTTCGATGCTGTGGTGCAGGCTATTGGCGTAATACATACCAACCGCCACCAGCGCAAAAGTACTCAGAAGAAAAGTGGGGATAGGAAAAGTGCGACCATGATCACTGCCCAATAATTGTTGAATGCGCGCTTCTATTGCGGTGGAGCAAAATCCGCAGGCAGAAAAATCCGGGGCTTGACGTTGATAGCGCAGCGCAAGGCGATTCACTTTGACCAGTGTGGCAGCAACGGTAGACGGATCGCAAAACTGACTGGCCACTTCCGCATCGGCCTGCTGTTCAATCAACAGCTCCAAGGTCGCGTAAAGTTCCTGGCGGGCTGAAGGGATAAATACCGAGATAAGCATCCCGAAAAACGACAAACGCAGCGGGTCGCGCGCACGCTGATGAGCCAATTCATGGCGATACACAATAGCCAGCTCGTCCGCAGTCAATGCACGGTCAAGCGCGCGGCTAATGAGGATTTTGGGGTTCAGCAACCCTAGGGTAAAGGCGTTGGGGATATCACTCTCTACCCGATAACAACCGGTCGCATCGACCTCTGAAAAGGCCAGCAGTGTTTGCAGCTGGTGATGCTGCCGGGATCTACGCCACAACATTGTCAGTAATTTCCAACCAGCAACCGTCGAGAGCAGCAAAACCCCGGCACCTTGCCAACTGAACCAATGGAAGTGACCCTGGAGGGAATGCAGGTGACCATGGTCA
>DLHJ01000001.1 GCA_002483145.1 Cellvibrio sp. UBA7671 | reverse complement strand
CGCCCTGGAATCACCACCACCACCGTTGCTGGTTGATGCTGCTGGCATAGTACGGCCATTCAGGGTCACCATATTGTTGTCTGCACCAAAGCCACGCACGGTTATTTGCGAACCTTCACCGTTTGAACGGCTGATGGATACGCCAGTGATGCGCTGCAGAGATTCAGCAAGGTTGGTGTCAGGGAATTTACCGATGTCTTCCGAGCTGATGGCATCAACAACACCGGCGGAGTTGCGTTTGGTATCCATTGAGCGCTCTAACGACGCGCGAATACCGGTAACTGTTACTTCTTCAACCACATCACCTTGCGCGACTGAATAACCACTAAAACCAGTTACGACTGTAGACGCGATAACACTTGCGATGAGTTTCTTTTTGAAATGTGCTCTTGTGTTCATGGAGCTCTCCATTGGATTAATTATGGTCAGGATCTTTATCGGTACTGCACTCCGGTTTAATCGTCCCGGGAGCTGGGGCGATGAAGCCGGATTCACCTTGTCAGCAAGATGATCTGGTCACACTGAGCACTGTGGCTCGTCTCCTTATTACCATTGCCGTATTGTATTTATGACTTTAAAAGCAGCTCGTAGCGTCAGCATGGTCGAATACAAGTATCATATGTTCATATTGACTACAACAAATTGACTCGCATTGGCACACAAAAGTCAGGAGTTGTTACGTCAGGCCACACATTGGCGCACAAATTTACCTGCCGGTAGCACTTTAAAAGGGTTTTTAATTAGTAAAAAAGTAAATTCGCAGCAAACATTGCAAAGAATGGCTATCAGGTGGAAAAGAATTGAAATTGCGGCAATATTTTATTGCTAATAAAAATAAATTTATTAGCAACTTGAGTGCGCTCGCAGGCCTATGCTGTAGAAATAGGAATACGGGGGCAGCCCGATCTAGTGATCGGGCTTTTCAAATGGCAGGATATTGATGACTTGAACGGCGTCTTTTTTGTCTGCTTCGGTTTGGTTGACGCGAGTTTCCAGCTCCCGTGCAACGGGCTTGAAGTGCATCTCCTCTTTATAGCCGCAGGCGACGCACTCGCGATAATCTTTGCCTCCGTTGTTATAGACAACCAACTTGTCCATTTCTGAACAGCGCGGGCAAACCGCGCCTGCGACAAATCGGCGTGTAGTGCTGTAGGCCATTAGGCTGCCTCCCCGGTGATGCCACTGTGACGCAAGAGCGCATCTATTTCAGGTTCGCGGCCGCGGAAATTTTTGAACAGTTCCATCGGCGCTTTACTGCCGCCTTGTTGCAAAATTTCCTGCAAAAAGCTCTCGCCCGTTTGCGCATTAAAAATACCTTCCTCTTCAAAACGCGAGTAGGCATCGGCCGATAACACTTCCGCCCATTTGTAACTGTAATAGCCCGCCGCATAACCGCCCGCAAATATATGGCTGAAACTATTTTCGAAGCGATTGAATGCCGGCGGTTTTATTACTGCAACCTGCGCGCGCACTTGATTCAATACATCCTGAGCGGATTGGGGCGCGGCCGGATTGTATTCGGCGTGCAAACGGAAATCGAACAACGAAAATTCAATCTGGCGGATCATTTGCAAACCGGATTGGAAATTTTTTGCCGCGAGCATTTTATCGAGCAAGTGTTGCGGTAGCGGCTCTCCGGTTTGGTAGTGGCCGGAAATTAATGGAATCGCCTCCGGCTCCCAACACCAGTTCTCCATAAATTGGCTGGGTAATTCGACGGCATCCCAAGCGACGCCGTTGATTCCGCTCACTGCGGCCACATCAATTTGCGTGAGCATATGATGCAGGCCGTGACCAAATTCATGGAACAGCGTGGTGACTTCATCGTGGGTAAGCAAAGACGGTGTAGTGCCCACTGGCGGTGTGAAGTTGCAGGTTAAGAAGGCGACCGGCAATTGCACACCTGTTGCGGTTTTGCGGCGCACGCGGCAATCGGCCATCCAGGCGCCGCCTTTTTTCTTATCGCGTGCAAACAGGTCGAGATAAAAGCTGGCTACCTGCTCGCCATTTTTGAAGATGTGATAAAAGCGAACATCAGGATGGTAAGTATCAAATTCCGCAATCTGTTTTACCTCAATCCCAAAGAGACGCTTCACCACGTCAAACATACCGGCGATAACTTTCTCCGCCGGAAAATAGGGGCGCAACTCTTCTTGCGACACAGAGTATTTTTCCACGCGCAATTTTTCGCTGTAATAGGTGGTATCCCAGGCTTGCACATCCGCACAGCCATTGCGCGCGGCAAATTCGCGCAATTCTGCGTAATCGCGCTCGGCATAGTGTTTGGATTTTTGCGCAAGCTCCGTTAAAAATTGCAGCACCTGTGCAGGCGACTCGGCCATCTTGCTCGCTAGGGAGCGTTCGGCATAACTTGCAAATCCTAACAGCTGGGCAAGTTCATGGCGCAAGGTGAGTGTTTCAGCAATCAATGGAGTATTGTCGAACTCTGCTGCTGAACTGCCGTCCGCCTTTTTACCTGCGGCTGATGCGCGAGTCACATAAGCAGTATAAATTTCTTGGCGCAGTGCGCGGTTGTCGGCATACATAATCACCGCATAGTAAGACGGGAAATCCAGAGTGATCACATAGCCTGACAATCCTTTTTGTGCGGCCGCCTGCGCCGCTTGTGCAAGTGCGGATTCAGGCAATCCCGCCAGCGCGTCTGCATTATCAAATTGTTTAAACCAGGCCTGGGTTGCATCCAGCACATTATTGGAAAATTGAGTCGAGAGTTCGGACAGGCGTTTTTGAATATCGCCAAAGCGTTTTTTATCCGCATCATTCAACGCAACACCACCTAAACGAAAATCGCGCAGTGCGTTATTGATCGTTTGCTGCTGCGCTTGCGTCAGCTGTGCAAATTCGTCGCTGTCGGCCAGCTGTTGATAAGCCTTATAAAGGGCTTCGTTCTGGCTGAATTCGGTCGAGTAGTCAGTCAGGAGTGCGACACTTTCGGTGTAGGCTTTGCGCAATTCTTCGCTGTTGGCAACCGAATTTAAATGGCTAACAGGCGCCCAGGCTTGATCCAATTTATCGCCCTGTTCTTCCAAAGGAGCAACCAAGGTGTTCCAGCTCGGGCTGGGCAGATCGGCGAGGAGCTGCGCAAGCTGTGCGCGGCCCTGCTCAATTAATTCGCTAATCGCCGGCGTTACCTGCTCGGCGGCGATGGCAGAAAAAGGGGGCAATGTATGGCTTGCTAATAGCGGGTTGGTCATGCGGCTTGCTCCGTGGGGCGAAAATGGGGCGGGGTTTGACGTATCATACACCCATCGATTTCTATACCTATTAATGATCAGGGTTTTCAGGAGCATATCTATGGGCGCGATAAGGCATTACCAAGGCCACTCACCACAATTAGGTGCGCGAGTATTTGTCGATGAATCCTCCGTCGTCATTGGCGATGTGGTGCTTGGTGATGACGCCTCCGTCTGGCCCTGCGTAGTCATCCGCGGCGATATGCACAAAATCCGCATAGGTGCGCGCACCAGCGTGCAGGATGGCTCGGTACTGCACATCACCCACGCGAGCGATTACAACCCCGCTGGTCATCCATTAATTATTGGTGACGATGTCACCGTCGGCCATTCTGTTTGCCTGCATGGCTGCACCATTGGCAACCGCGTATTGGTCGGCATAGGTTCGACTATCCTTGATGGAGCTGTAGTGGAAGATGAGGTGGTCATTGGCGCCGGTTCGCTGGTGCCTCCGGGCAAGCGGCTCGAATCGGGTTTTATGTATATGGGCACACCAGTGAAACAAATCCGCCCGCTCAAGGAAACCGAAAAATCGTTCTTTTTATATTCGGCCAATAATTACGTGAAGCTTAAAAATACTTACCTGAATGAGATGTAGTACCTCTAGTAATGCAAACGTCTTTGTTAACTTGGCCGGTGATTGGCTGCCTGATTTTTTTAGCGCGTGGCGCATGCGCGCAGACAAAATCAGCCGAGCCAATCAATCTGACACCGCAAGCAAACAGTGTTTATGTGGTGCAAGATCATCGCTGGGCACCGTTTGCGTTTCGCAACCAGCAAGGTGAGCCGGATGGATTAATTATCGATATCTGGCGTTTAATCGGCCAAAAGATGCAGCGCCCGATTGAATTTGAATTGCTCGATTGGCAGCACACCCTGCATAAAGTGCGCGACTCAGGTTCGCATATTCATGGTGGTTTACTGCAATCAGAAGAGCGCGCAACTTATCTTGAATTTTCCAACCCGCTGTTGCAATTACGCGGTGCGTTGTTTATCGATAGTAAAAAATTGGCCAACGCGCTCGACATAACCGATCTTAATAACGTGCCAATAGGTGTTACTGCCGCAGGTTATGAAGAAGAATTTTTAAGCTCGCATTATCCGCACTTGAAAGTGCGCCTCTACAACAATAATGAACAATTGGTGGAGGCAGCTACGCGCGGTGATATCCATGCATTTGTTGCCGATTATCCGGTGGGTATGTACTACCTTGAGCGGCTCACTACTCCCGACAAATTCCGGGTGCTCAGCGTACTTTATTCGCGCAGTGTGCACGCCGCTGTAGCGCGTGGAAATAAAATTGCACTCAAGGATATTAATGAAGCAATCGCAAAAATCACGCCGGAAGAAATGACGGCTATCACCCAAAAATGGATTAATCGCGAAGAAATACTGGTAATTCCCTGGGGTTGGATTTTACTGCTCAGCGGCTGCTTGGGTGCAATCATTATTGGTGTGTTGCTGCATCACAACAAAACCCTTGCACAAAAAATTGCCGCGCAAAACACCGCGCTGAAAGAGCGCGAGCAGCAAGTCGATTTGCTTACCAGTAATATGACTGACTGGGTGTGGACGGTGAATGCACAGAATTGTTTTTCTTACGTCAGCCCGTCAGTAACAAAATTACTGGGTTATACGCCAGAAGAACTGCTCAATCAAAATATGAATATTGTGTTGCACCCGAATGATCATGAGCGCGCCTATGCGCAGTACGCTCATGTGCTTGCTGCCGCACGACGCGGCGAATTTAATGGTTATCGCGATTCGATTGCACGCTTTGATTTGCAGCATAAAAATGGCCAGATGATTTGCACTGAAGCTGCGGTGCGCACTTTTTTTACACCGGTTGGTGAATTCGCCGGTGCCCAGGGTTGCTCGCGCGACATCGGCGAACGCAAGCAGGCAGAGGATGTTATCCGCCAAATGGCATTCAATGATCCACTCACCCAGTTACCCAATCGCCGTCTGCTCAACGACCGTATCCAACAGGCGATGGCTGGTTGCAAGCGCCATCGCCAATATTGTGCGGTGTTGTTTCTTGATCTCGATAATTTTAAATACGTGAATGACAATTACGGCCACGACAATGGCGATTATTTATTGCAACAAATTGCCCAGCGCTTGTCATCTGGAATCCGCGACAGCGATACGCTCGCGCGTTTTGGGGGCGATGAATTCGTGGTAGTGTCCGAACAATTAAGCCAGGAATTGGACACAGCAAAACATCAGGCATTATTAATCGGCATAAAAATGCTGGAATTATTTGAGCGGGATTTTTTATTGCGTGACGCCCACTGCCATATCACCACCAGTATTGGTATCGCGTTATTTAATGATGATTCGCGCTCAGTCACCAGCTTGCTAAAACAAGCGGACATCGCCATGTATCAAGCTAAAGCCAACGGACGCAACCGCTGCGTGGTGAGTGACACACCTAGTTTGTTTATATAACCGTTAAGGACAATTAACCTATGCTGACTCGCTATACCCTGCCCATCTGCAATCCTGGTGGCTCCCCATCGAATGAGCACTTTTCGGTTAGTAAAATTATTTGTATCGGCCGAAACTATTCCGAGCACGCGCGCGAAATGGGCCATGATCCTGAGCGCGAACCGCCGTTTTTCTTTTTTAAACCGCAAAGTGCACTAGCGCAAAACAACACAGATTTTATTTATCCGCATTTTTCACAGCAGGTTGAGCATGAAATTGAATTAGTGATTGCGATTGGAAAATCCGGTGCGCAAATTGGCATCGCCGACGCAGCAGATTATGTGTTTGGTTTTGGTGTAGGTCTGGATATGACCTGCCGCGACCGCCAAAAAGAAGCCAAAAAACTGGGCCGTCCTTGGGAGCTAGGTAAAGGCTTCGACGGATCAGCTCCCTGCACCGCGATCCAACGCGGCTCACTGGATGACTTCAAACAATACGGTGATCTGGTATTAACCCGCAACGGTGAAGAAGTACAGCGCGGCAATTGGCGTACTATGGTCTGGTCAATTCCCGAATTAATTGCCGAGGTATCACGTTATATAAAATTGGAAAAAGGCGATTTGATTTTTACCGGTACACCGGCGGGTGTTGGCGAAGTACAACCCGGCGATAAATTGTGTGCGAAGCTGGAAGGATTTGCGCAAGAACTCAATATGACGATAACAAAAAAACAGGGCTGATTATCTCAGCCCTGTTCTCCGGGCGGCGAAGGTTTATGGCAAATCAAACACCAATGCCTTCACCGCTTTTTGCTGTGCAACCATCACCAGACTATTAATGTCTTCGATTTTTGCGCCATCGCCTGGTTTTACGATTTCCCCCTCAATCGCCAACTCGCCGTTTATCACATGCACGTAGTATTTACGTTTCGTTGATGCAGGCAATTCAGCACTGGTATTGCCATCGAGTAAAAGTTGATACAAACGTGCATCCTGTTTGATCACTAAACTGCCGGCTTCACCGTCAGGACTTACGGCAAGTGTTAAACCTTTTTTATTACCAAAATCTTTTTGCTGATAACCCGGTGTTTGACCGTACACATTCGGTTGAATCCAAATTTGCAAAAAGTGCAACTCTTTCGTTTGCGATGGATTAAATTCGCTGTGACGGATTCCACTGCCCGCCGACATCAATTGGAATTCCCCAGGCGGCAGAGTCGCCACATTACCTGCGCTATCTTTGTGGGCGATTTCGCCGTCGAGTACGTAGCTGATAATTTCCATATCGCGATGACCGTGGGTATCAAAACCGGAATCGGCAGCCACACGATCATCATTAATCACCCGCAGTGCTGAAAATCCCATCTGGCGCTCGTCGTAATAATTGCCGAATGAAAATGTATGTTTGCTCTTCAACCAGCCGAAGTCGGCACCACCGCGCTGGTTGCTGCGTCTGATATTGATCATAGGTCACCTCATTTTTTACGGCGCTTTGCGCAGCGCCGCGGGTCAGGATTTTGTAACTATCGTTCGGTGTAAATTGCCGGTTTAGATTTTGTGGGCGATCAGGCTGTCGGCACTTGCACGGCCACCACCAGAGATCAGCAGCGATACCGCACCTGCCAATAACGCCAGGCCAAACTCATAACCGTTGTTGCTCATAAACAGGCCGTTGTTGATATGCACCGAGAAAATCGCCACTACCATGGTCACGGCTAATACCAATGCGCTTGGGCGAGTCAGCAAACCGAGGATCAGGAACAGGCCGCCGAAGAATTCCGCTGAACCTGACAAAGCCGCTAAGAACACACCTGGCTCAAGACCGATCGATGCCATCCACTGGCCGGTACCTTCCAAACCGTAGCCGCCGAACCAGCCAAACAGTTTTTGTGCGCCGTGGGCAGCGAAGATAATTCCCAGTGGTAACCGCAGTGCCAGTGCGGAGAAGCTGTTATTGGTGGCGAAAACTTTAGCGATTGTACTCATGATGAACTCCGAAATATGTGATGTTGGGTTAGTTGGTTTGGCGCCTTGCTAACTGCTTATTCGCCTCACTTGTTGCTAGATTAGGCTTGTACCCGGCAACAAAAAAGCGGAAGATTTTGAGCTGTTAATTCAATTTTTTTGATCATTCGATTGAGGCCATCGCCATGCACCATGCCATCACCCTGGATGCTCTTAGAGTCCTTGATACAATTGACCGAAAAGGCAGTTTTGGGGCAGCGGCCGAGGCGCTGTTCAAGGTACCATCAGCGTTGTCTTATACGATTCAAAAGCTGGAATCAGACCTTGGCATCAACCTTTTTGATCGTACCAAACAACGTGCGCAGCTAACGGCAGCGGGGCGTTTGTTACTGGAACAGGGGAGACAGTTGCTCCAAGCAGCTAATGCAATAGAAGAGGCGGTGCAACAATTGGAATCCGGTTGGGAGACGCAGCTGCGCATCGCCAAAGACACAGTCCTGCCACTTGCGCCCCTATTGCAGCAGATCAACGCGTTTAACCTGCTCGACAAACGCGTTGCCATTACCATCAGCGAAGAAGTATTGGGCGGCACCTGGGATGCACTGATTGCCGAGCGCTGCGATCTGGCGCTCGGCGCGAGCGGCGACTTGCCGAAAGGAATTTTTGAATATCGCTTGATGGGTGAAGTGGAATTTGTCTTTGCTGTTGCGCGCGAACATCCACTCTGTTTACACAAAGGACCGGTGGACGCCGCTGCTATCAGCGCCTTTCCTACCATTGTGATGGCGGATTCATCACTCAATTCACCAGGGCGTTCATCGGGCTTATTGGAAAGTCGGCAAATTATTCGCGTCGCCAATGTGACTGCAAAAATTCAGGCGCAGGTCATGGGCGTTGGCGTGGGATTTCTACCAAAGCATTTGATTCAACAAGAGTTGTTACGAGGTGAGCTAATCGAATTGAATTGTGCTGTACCGCGTCCGAATATTCCGCTCTATATCGCATGGCGCAAAAACAATTCGGGGAAAGCGTTGCAGTGGTTTGTGGAGGCTTGCTGCAGTGCGGAATGGTTTATTCAGAATTGATTTATTAACCCTAATGCGGCAGCAATAATCGCCGCATAACGCAGAGATTTCCCTATCGCAACCAACACCAAAAACTGCCAAAAACGAATGCGCATAACACCGGCAAAAAAAGTGAGTGGATCGCCAATAACCGGCACCCAAGCAAACAAAAGTGAAAGCAATCCATAGCGCTGAAATTGTTGTTGCGCACGTGCTAATTGTTCCGGTCTAAATGGAAACCATTTTTTTTCCTGCCAACGCAGACATTCTTTTCCCAAGTACCAATTGATGCAGGAGCCAAGCGTATTACCGCTGGTTGCAACTAACCAGAGCAATAGCGGCGAATAGTGTTGATAGAGAAGTGTGACGAGTAACGCTTCAGACGAGAGAGGAAACAATGTGGCGGCGATTAGCGCGGTAAAAAATAACGAAAGATAAATCATAGCGCCACGGCAGGATAATCAATACAGAAGTAGCGCCCAAAGCATGTTTGGGCGCATCGTAGAGTTTATTTTTTCTCGGCAATTTGGCGGCGCATCGCCGTAATAACCGGCACCACTTCCGGGCGAATTTGTCGCCACAAATAAAATGCTTCTGCGGCCTGGCCAATTAACATGCCCAATCCATCGGCAAGCTGTGCGGCACCACGTTCTTTCGCCCAGCGTAAAAATATCGTTGGCTCCGGACCGTACATCATGTCGTAACAGCATGCGCTAGTCGCGAGTAAGGTATCAGGGAGTGGTGGCAATTCACCTTGCATACTCGCCGAAGTACCATTGATCACCAAATCAAATACTTCACCGTGCAATTGTTCGAATGTTTTTGCAAGCACATCGCCGAGATCGTGAAAATTTTTCGCCAATTCTTCCGCTTTGCTTTGCGTGCGATTGGCGATTACCACTTGCGCCGGCTTTTCTTCCAGAAGCGGCTGTAAAATGCCACGCACTGCGCCGCCCGCGCCGAGAATTAATACGCGCTTGCCTTCCAGCTCCCAGCCGAGATTGTGCATATCGTGGATCATGCCGATGCCATCGGTATTGTCACCGAGGATAGTCCCATCACTTAATTTCGCCAGCGTATTGACCGCACCAGCACGCTCAGCACGCGCCGTACGTTTTTGCGCAAAGTCGAATGCATTTAATTTAAACGGCACTGTAATATTTAAACCTTTGCCACCCTGCGCAAAAAATTCTTGCGCGCTTTTTTCAAACTCACCTTCGTTTACGAGTTGTTTGGTGTAGTGCATATCCTGGCCAGTCTGCTCGGCAAACTGGCGATGGATATGGGGCGACTTGCTGTGGTTAATCGGGTTGCCGAACACGGCATATAAATCGGTCATGAGCTATCCAACACCTAACATCAAAAAAGAGCATTCAAAAAAACGGTTACCAAGACTAACTAAAATTTATTTCAGCCAGTCGCGATGCGGTAAAAATTTGTCGTAGAGTTCTGCTTCGGCACTCCCTGCATCTGGCTGCCAGTTGTATTCCCAGCGCACCAGCGGCGGCAGCGACATTAAAATCGATTCAGTACGGCCGCCGGTTTGAAGGCCGAATAAGGTGCCGCGATCGTACACCAGATTAAATTCCACATAGCGGCCACGACGATAGAGTTGGAAATCGCGCTCGCGTTCCGTAAACGGTGTAGCTTTACGTGCGCTTACAATGGGCTGGTAGGCGGGTACATAGCTGTTGCCCACGGCTTGCATCAACGCAAAACTGTGCGCAAAACTTTCTGCGTTGTAATCATCAAAAAATAATCCACCTACGCCGCGCGCTTCATCGCGATGTTTCAAATAAAAATAGTCATCACACCATTTTTTAAATTTGGGATAGATGTGTTCACCGAGTGGATCGCAGGCATTTTTAGCGGTCTGGTGCCAGTGGATAACATCAGCTTCGTTACCATAGTAGGGGGTCAAATCGTAGCCGCCACCAAACCACCATACGGGCGCTGCGCCTTCTTTTTCGGCGATAAAAAAACGCACGTTGGCATGGCTGGTGGGCACGTAGGGATTGTGTGGATGAATAACCAAGGACACACCCATGGCTTCAAAAGCCCGCCCGGCTAATTCCGGGCGGTGCGCCGTCGCCGATGCAGGCATTTGGGTGCCGTGCACATGGGAGAAATTCACGCCGCCTTTTTCAATCACTGCGCCATTGGTCAACACCCGCGAGCGGCCACCGCCGCCTTCGGTGCGGGTCCAACTATCCTCAACAAATTGCGCGCCACCATCTTCTGCGGCAAGGGCATTGCAAATGCGGTCTTGTAAATCAAGCAAATAGGCTTTGACGGCGGCTTTATCCGGCCCATGAGATGTAGTCATGAGAGTTCCTTAGCGTTGGTTTGGCTAATCGAGAAAGGCCGCCATTCTACGCGGCCAAAGGCGAAAGGGGAAAACTAGTTAGCGGGGCTTTGATGCCAATCATACAGCAGTGACAAATCAGCCGGGGCGAACAATCGCCCCGGTCAGCAAATCGCGAATCTCTGAAGGGGCAGTGCGCTTGCCGACCTGACCAGCCGTAATCGCATCCAATTGGTTGCCAAAATAGCGACGCACCTGATGGATATTCGTGGCCGGTGCCATACCTTGGGGATTGCAGGAGGTAGAAACGAGAGGCCCGCCAAATGCGCGCGATAGACCTGCGGCGACGGGGTGATCGGTCACCCGCAGCGCGACACTACTGAAATTGCCGCTGATCCAGTTGGGGATCAGCCCGTTGTTAGGGACTAACCAAGTGTAAGGACCTGGCCAGGAGTTTTTTAACCGCTGGCGCTGTAGATCATCCAAATGATGGATAAAAGGATCAAACATGCGGATATCTGCCGCGATCAGGATCAGCCCCTTTTCTACCGGACGATCTTTGAGCGCCAACAACTCCAGCACAGCACCCTCATCAAAGGGATTACACCCGAGCCCCCACACGGCTTCGGTTGGATAGGCAACAACCCCGCCCAGTTTCATTTGACGGGCGGCAAATTGTACCCGGGGATTACGCGACCAATCGATCATGGACAATACCTATTATCAAGTTACTGCCAATCTACCCCAGCTATGATGCAAGCTCAAGAATTCATGTGCTGATCATAGGCGCTGATAACAAGCGCCCACTTGCTGGATCAAACCTTTGATTTCCAAACCTATCAACTGCGCCGACAAATTGCCCACATCCAGGCCGGTGCGCTCCGCCAGCAGATCGACCGGGAGCGGGTCATAACCCAGTGCCTGGAGCAGGCTCCGCTCATCCTCTCCCAGCTGCGGCCCCTCATCGACAACAGCAGGTTCAGCAAACAATTCCGGTTGCGCTGCCCTGGCCGATTTCACCTCTTGACGCTTATAGCTGAGCAACCCGGCGAGCTGATCGACAATATCCTGCGCTGTTTCCACCAGTGTCGCGCCTTGACGAATCAATTGATGGCACCCGCGCGCCAGCGGGTTGTGGATCGAACCGGGGATCGCAAACACTTCGCGGTCGTGTTGTAACGCATAGGAGGCGGTAATCAGCGAACCACTTTGCACCGCCGCCTCGACCACCAATGTGCCGCCACTCAGGCCGCTGATGATGCGGTTGCGCTGGGGAAAATTACTGGCATGCGAAGAGGTCCCAAGGGGAAACTCGCTCACTAAGGTGCCACCGTTATCTACGATCTCTTGCGCCAATTGACGGTGGCGGGAGGGGTAGATCAAATCGATTCCGGTACCCATCACCGCGATAGTTTTACCGCCCGCGCGCAGGGCACCGCGGTGGGCCGCCGCATCTATCCCCAAGGCCAAACCACTGGTAATCGCAAAACCGCGCTCGGCAAGGTAATGCGCAAAGCGCTCGGCGTTCTCGCTGCCACCTCCGCTGGGGTTGCGGCTGCCGACGATTGCCAGTTGAGGGAGACTGAGGCAGGTTGGGTCTCCGCGCACATAGAGCAGCGGCGGCGGACGGGGGATTTCGCGCAACAAGCGCGGATAAAGCGGATCGTCATAAGTGAGGCAATGCAGGCCGGGCTGGGACTCTATATAGGCCAGTTCGGCTGCCAGCTTTTGCCCCACATCACTACCTTCAGGGTCTGAGTTAAATCGGGCAAGCATCTCGGCAGCAGCCGGATTGAGGAAGGAGCGCCAGGATTGAACAGGCTGACTGAGCAATTGTTGGGGGCTTTCGACTAATTCAAGCAGTCGCCAGTATCCGGCAACACCCACATCGGGGAGACGTAAAACTAACAGGGAAGCAGCGAGCGGAGAGAGCATAGATATCATCCTTGAAACAGGCTGCCCATGCGGGCAGCTAACCTACTCAATATTTACGGGTTGCGTACTTTGTCGTTGACTGCAAGCGCGCGATCCGCCTCCAGAACCAACGCAAAACTCATCTTTTCAAAAGTGCGAAATACCATCAGCAAGCCAGCGTGCTCATCCGGCAGGTCAACTTTGCCGCCTCGAACGCGGTCGGTGATTACTTCGCCTTTTTTATAGATCGCCAAGACATTGCCGATTTGCAATCCTTCGCGTTCACCGCGATTGATAATAACAACACTGAATTTGCCTACTTGGGTCACGCCGCCTTCAACAGCAATGATTTGTGCTTCTATTTCAGTGTCTGGTGCGCTGGGGAAGAACACCGAGTCTACCGAACGGTCTTCGCTTGGGAGCAGATTATCCCCAGGGCGAACCTCTTCAAAGGTGCGCAGAATATTCAGGGTAGCAATTTCTGCATCGATTTTCTCCACAGACACAGTGCCGATGCCTTGCGCGTAAACGCCGAGAAATTCTTTAGTTACAGGGTCTTTAAATGCCTGACCTTTGCGGTAAATACTGTAGTTGGAGTAATTGGTATCAAACTGGCCGCGTGCGTAGGCACGGTCGCCAGCACCGACGATCACGTGCTGCTGCTGACCAGCCAGCATATAAGGCGCCGCTTCCAGCTCGCCTTGCCCAACAATACGGCTGCGCGATAAAAAAGCATCAATTTTATCGAGGGGAATTGCGCTGATTGCGTCTTCCGTACTTTGGACACGGATGCTGGGGCTCAGCTTAGTCGCCCCATTGATCCCGCCGCCAGCAGCACCCGGCACCATTTTCAGGGTGCGCTCAACCGTCAGGCGCGGTTGACCATCCAGATAGATCAGCTTGATCAAATCACCAGGGAAAATCAGGTGAGGGTTTTCAATTTGGGGGTTAACATGCCAAATCTCTGGCCAGAGCCAGGGGCTATTCAAAAAGGTACCCGAAATATCCCAAAGGGTATCGCCCTTTTTGACTGTGTATTCATCGGGGTGACCCGTTTTAAGAAGTGCATCATCCGCCCAGGAAAAGAAGCTGATGAGTGAAGCCGCCGCGACGGCCAGTAATATTTTTTTCATAGAAACCGATCCTGTTTTATTCGGTCCTGAGGCAGATAGACGTATAATAGTTAATTAAAAGCCCATGCTGTTTCCGTTTGCACTGCATAAATCCTGTGCGATCATCATGTTAGCAGCGGTTATTACCTTTTTACTAGAAGTTTGTCACAAACACTATGGCCTTGTTACCTATCCTTGAATTTCCAGACCCACGGCTGCGCACTGTCGCCAAACCCGTCACAGAAGTGGACGATAAAATCCGCAAGCTGGTGGATGATATGTTCGATACCATGTACGACGCTCCCGGTATTGGCTTGGCGGCATCACAAGTCAATGTGCACAAGCGCGTAGTAGTTATAGACGTGAGTGAAGATAAATCCCAGCCGATGGTATTTATTAACCCCGAAATCGAGGTTTTGGATGCCGAGCTGTGCGAATACGACGAGGGCTGCCTGTCAGTGCCAGGGTTTTATGAAACCGTAGTACGCCCCGGCCACATTCGGGTGCGAGCATTAGATCGCGACGGCATTCCGTTTGAAATCGACCCCCAAGGGGTGTTGGCAGTTTGCATCCAGCACGAGCTTGATCATTTAAACGGCAAGCTGTTTGTGGATCATATCTCGCCCTTCAAACGTACCCGTATTCGTGCAAAATTGGAGAAGAAACACAAGGCTGAAGCGCGCTAGGCGTGCGCAGCAGAAAAAGGCGCTACTGGCGCCTTTTTTATTTTCTATCACTATCTGTTTCAACGTTTTGCAATCTGACAGGTTATTCATGAGCCAAGGTTTACGCATTATTTTCGCAGGAACACCGGAGTTTGCCGCCGAGCACCTGAAGGCACTGCTAAATAGCCACCATCAGGTCATCGCTGTCTATTCCCAGCCAGATCGTCCTGCTGGGCGCGGCAAAAAACTGACCGCCAGCCCTGTTAAGGAAGCGGCGCTCGCGCATGAAATCCCGGTATATCAACCGCTCAATTTTAAATCACCCGAGGCTGTTGCCGAACTTGCGGCGCTTAATGCTGATTTGATGGTGGTAGTTGCTTACGGATTGATCCTGCCGAAGGTAGTGCTCGATACTCCGCGCCTCGGCTGCATCAACGTACATGCCTCTATCCTGCCGCGCTGGCGCGGCGCCGCTCCTATTCAACGTGCCATCGAAGCGGGCGATAGTGAAACCGGCGTCACCATTATGCAGATGGATGTGGGGTTGGATACCGGCGATATGCTGATCAAAGCATTTTGCCCGATTTTGCGCGAGGATACCGGCGGAAGCCTGCACGATAAGCTCATCAGCACTGGCACTCCCGCCCTGCTTGAGGCACTCGATTTGATTCAGTCCGGCACTATCACACCTGAAAAACAGGACGATAGTCTGAGCAACTATGCCCCCAAGCTCAGCAAAGAAGAGGCCGCGCTAAATTGGCAGCTATCCGCCACCGAGTTGGAACGCAAAGTACGCGCATTCAACCCCTTTCCAGTTGCACACACCAAACCAGCGGGCATGGGAGATGACCAGCGCATCCGCGTTTGGGCGGCAACTTCATTGGATAAAACAACCAACGCCACACCCGGCAGCATCACCTACATCAACGACCAAGGTTTGTGGATCGCCTGCAAACAGGGTCAACTTATCCTCGAACAGCTGCAATTGCCGGGCAAAAAGGCGATGACGGTGGGTGAAATATTAAGGGGCCACCCGGACTTATTCAGTGTCGGTGACCTGCTGGAGCAACCGGCATGTTAAGTGTGCGTGCCGCTGCGGCGCAGGTTATTGCGCAGATACTGGCCTCGAAAGGCTCGCTATCCAGCCTATTGCCTTCTGTTTCGGCGAAGATTGCCGATAATGACCGCCCATTGTTACAAGAACTTTGCTTTGGAACCTGCCGTTATTATCCGCAATTGCAGGCCTACACCGAGTGCCTGTTGGACAAGCCGCTCCGCGCCAAAGATGGCGATGTGCAAGCGCTTTTGCTGCTCGGCCTCTACCAACTGCTGCACACGCGCATCCCCGACCACGCCGCCATTGGCGAAACAGTCGAAGTTACGCGCCATATCAAAAAACCCTGGGCGACCAATCTGGTCAATGGCGTATTGCGCAGTTTTCAGCGCGATAGTAGCAGGATTAACGAATTTCTCACCGAAAATCGCGCTTTTATGAGCAATCATCCCGCGTGGATGGAGGCGATGATCAGCAAATGCTGGCCGGAGCAGTTTGAACAATTAATCGCCGCCAATAACCAGCATCCGCCATTTAGCCTACGTTTAAATACGAACAAGATCAGCCGTGACACTTATCTACAACTGCTGGGCGATGCCGATATCACCGCCAAGCCGACACAGTTTAGCCCTTATGGCATCACCCTTGAGCAGGCTTGTGACCCGCGCAAACTGCCGCATTTCACCGAAGGCTGGTTGAGTGTGCAGGATGAAGCAGCGCAATTAAGTGGCGATTTGCTGCAATTGTCGACCAACTTGCGAGTATTGGATGCCTGCAGCGCTCCCGGCGGAAAAACCGGACATTTACTGGAATTAGAGCCAAGCCTGCGAGTGACTGCATTGGATGCCGATGAACGCCGCTTGGCCCGTGTGCGCGAAAACCTGAGCCGCCTCGGCGTAACTGCCGATGTTGTCTGTGGTGATGGCACCAAACCCGACAGCTGGTGGGATGGCGAGCTTTACGACCGCATCTTGCTCGACGCCCCCTGCTCTGCGACCGGTATTATCCGCCGCCATCCGGACATCAAAGTGCTACGCACTCCAGAGGAGCTGGACAAGCTCGGCGAGCTACAGCAACAACTGCTGAAAAACCTCTGGCCATTGCTTAAACCGGGCGGCATTTTGCTCTACGCCACCTGCTCGATTATGCCTAAGGAAAATACCCGCGTGATTGAAGCCTTTTTGGCACGCAACAAGGATGCAAGTTGCGACCAACTCGATGTCGATTGGGGGTTGGAACAGGTGTGCGGCAGGCAGCTTTTGCCGCAGATGGATGGTCATGACGGTTTTTACTATGCGCGTTTACGCAAGCGCGCTTGATCTGACAGTAAATTAACCAAAATCCACAAGTTAGCCGACGATAGCGGCAAATGAATGCTTGCAGCACTAGACTTGGCGATGAACTAGATAGCGAATAACAACAGGCAAACTATGAAAATCATTATTCTCGGCGCCGGGCAGGTCGGCGGCAGTCTAGCGGAGCATCTGGCAAGTGAATCCAATGACATCACTGTCATCGATACCGACGAAGCGCGTCTGCGCGAGCTGCGTGACCGGTTGGATATCAGCGTCGTCACCGGTGAAGCTTCCCACCCCGATGTACTTGCCCAAGCCGGAGCGGAAGACGCCGATATGCTGGTTGCGGTTACCAGCAACGATGAGATCAATATGATCGCCTGCACTGTGGCGAGCAATCTGTTCCACACTCCCACCAAGATCGCGCGGGTACGCGCAACTTCTTACCTGACTCACCAGCAGCTGTTTGAATCGGGCGCGATTCCGGTCGATGTACTTATCAGCCCAGAGCAGCTGGTGTCTGAATATATTTTCCGCTTGGTCGAACAGCCCGGCACCCTGCAGGTAGTGGACTTTGCCGATGGCAAGGTGCAACTGGTGGCAGTTAAGGCCTATCACGGCGGCCCCTTAGTCGGTCAAGAGCTTCGCTTTTTACGCGAGCATATGCCCTCCGTCGATACGCGGGTGGCAGCGATTTATCGGCGCAATCGCGCCATAGTGCCCACCGGAACGACGGTGATCGAAGCCGATGACGAAGTATTTTTCATCGCCGCCAAAGCGGATATTCGCGCGGTAATGAGTGAATTGCGTCGGCTCGAAGTTGCCTATAAACGCATCACCATTGCCGGCGGTGGCAATATTGGCTTGCGTCTGGCAAAAATGCTCGAGGGTCGTTACAACGTGCGCGTCATTGAGTACAACAAAACCCGCTGCATTCGCCTCTCGGAACAGTTGGAGCGGGCGATTGTGATTCAGGGCAGCGCGTCAGATAAGGATTTGTTGATGGAAGAGAGCATTGAAGATACCGATGTTTTCCTCGCGCTCACCAACGACGATGAAGCCAACATCATGTCGTCCATGCTCGCCAAACGACTCGGCGCGCGCAAGGTGATGACGCTGATTAACAACCCCGCCTATGTGGATGTGGTGCAAGGTGGCGATATCGACATTGCTATCTCGCCGCAAACCACCACCATCGGCAGCCTGCTCACCCATGTGCGACGTGGCGATATAGTCAACGTTCACTCATTGCGGCGCGGAGCTGCCGAGGCGATTGAAATTATCGCTCACGGCGACGCCAAATCCTCAAAGGTGGTTGGCAAAGCGCTGGAAGATATCGACTTGCCCGAAGGTGCAAACATTGGCGCGATTGTGCGCCAGGGGCCGGATGGCGACGAAGTCGTCATCGCACACGACAATGTGGTGGTGCAGTCCGGCGACCATGTAATTGTGTTTTTGCTGCAGAAAAAACATATCCGCGACGTGGAAAAGCTCTTCCAGGTGGGTTTCAGCTTCTTCTAAACCTCTGATTGCACCGCCACTTTAGGCCAGCACCTAAAGTGGCGAGCTTTAGCTCCCGCGCTTCCCCTAGCATCCGCGCACCGGTGTATTACCGGCTAACGACAACAACAGGGGAACCATAATGATCATAAGAAATGTGCTACTTCCCGCCAGTCTCGGTCTGGCGATCAGTTTACTCACAGCCTGTGGTGGTAGCGGCGGAGGCAAGTCCGCCAATTCCAGCATTGCGCCATCCAGTTCCAGCCCACCGCCTGCCAGTTCCAGTGCAGCAGCGTCGAGCTTGCCTGCATCCAGTGTAAGCAGCGCAACAAATAGCTCCATAGCAGCCTTCACCGGATTGCTGATCCAAGCGGAGGACTATGTCCGCTACTACGACACCACAACGGGCAACACCACCGGCGAATACCGCACCGACGGCGTTGACATTGAAAAATCTACTGACACCGGCGGCGGTTTCAATATTGCCTACATAGATCCGGGTGATTGGCTGGAATTCAGTGTGAATGTGAGCGCTGCAGGCGAGTTTGCCATAGAAAGCCGCGTCGCGACTGCACAAGCTGGAGGATTGTTCAGCTATGAAATTGATGGCAAAACTGCTTCGGGTGAAATCAGTGTCGCACCCACTGGTGGATGGCAAACCTGGGTGAGCCTAAACAATCCTATCGGTCGGCTTGAAGCAGGTAACTACGCACTCTGCGTACAAATGAAGAGCGGGCCATTCAACCTCAACTGGATGAAAATCACCTCAACCAATGGCGGCGCCATGAGCCTAAGCCAGACACCGAAGGGAGATGCCAGCAGTTGTATCCACCCTGTTGAGCCACCCAAGGTGACGGTGCCAGAGCGGATCAAGCTGAACCAAGTGGGCTTCACCCCCAACGCCGAGAAGCTCGCGGTGGTTCCAGCCGTGGAGGCGACCAGTTTCACTGTGCTTAAGGCCGGAACTACCGAGGAAGTGATGTCCGGAACCCTGAGTGCCGCTGCGGTTTGGCAACCGTCTTTTGAGTCGGTCAAACTGGCTGATTTCTCCAGCCTTACCGCGCCGGGGAGTTACGAATTGAAAGTCGCCGGTGTCACCCAGACGGCTCCTTTTACCGTCTCGGCTGACGCCTACAAAGCCGTCAACGCCGCCGCACTGAAATCTTTCTATTTCAATCGCGCTAGTACCGCACTGCTGGAAACCCACGCGGGCATCTACCAACGCGCGGCAGGTCATGCAGATACTAACGTGTTCATCCACGCCTCCGCCGCCGATGCCAAACGCCCCGAGGGCACTATCGTCAGCGCCCCCAAAGGCTGGTATGACGCGGGCGATTACAACAAATACATCGTCAACTCGGGTATCACCACCTACACACTGCTGGCGGCATTCAAGCGTTTTCCCGCCTATTTCACCGCTCAATCACTGAATATTCCTGAATCGGGTGATGCTGTGCCAGATATCCTGAACGAGGTTATGTGGAACCTGGAATGGATGCTGGCGATGCAGGATCCCAATGACGGTGGCGTTTACCACAAGCTGACCAGCAAGGGATTCAGCGGTTTTGTGATGCCCGATGCCGATACGTCCGAGCGTTACATGGTGCAAAAATCCACCGCCGCCACCCTCGATTTCGCTGCCGTGATGGCCGCTGCCAGCCGGGTCTACGCGGACTATGAAAGCCAGTATCCGGGTCTGTCCGCCAAAATGCTCGCGGCAGCCAAATCCGCTTGGGCGTGGGCAAAAGCCAACCCGGCCGTTTACTACGCGCAGCCGGCGGATATCCAAACCGGCGGCTATGGCGACAATAATGTCAGCGATGAATTCTTCTGGGCGGCAGCGGAGCTTTATATCGTCACCAAAGACGATAACTACTACAGCGTAATGAATGCGGCCGAGACCAGCGCTGATGTACCCGGCTGGGGCGGTGTAAAAAGCCTGGGTTGGATGTCACTCGCTCAGCATCTGGATTCGCTCACTGCTGCAGCCGATAAGGCGCTGATCAAGGACCGCTTAACCCAATTAGCAGTAGGTATTAGCACCAAGAAAAGCCAGTCCGCTTACGGCGTATCAATGGAGACAGGGGATTTTTTCTGGGGTAGCAATTCCGGCGCACTCAATCAGGCGATGATGGCGCTGGAGGCCTACCAGTTGGATACCAGTAAAACCGCCTATCGCCAAGCCGCCCAAGCCTTGTTCGACTACGTGATGGGGCGCAATGCGACTGACTATTCCTTTGTGACCGGTTTTGGCAGTAAATCGCCCATGAACATCCACCATCGCCCCTCCGGCGCTGATAGGATAGCGGCGCCGATTCCCGGATTTATCGCCGGTGGCCCGCACCCGGATCACTACAGCGATTGCAGCAGTTATCCATCGCCCTTGCCTGCCAAGTCATTTGTCGATCTGGAATGCAGCTACTCCACCAATGAGATAGCCATTAACTGGAACGCGCCGCTGGTGTATGTATCGGCGGCTCTGCAAGTGCTTAACCCCTAACCCTTCAATAACCAGGCCGGTTGCCTGCGATAACAGCAACCGGCTACTTTTTTTCGCTGTAGATCGCTTATGATGCGGGTTCGCAATTTCCCAGACCCGTCACAGGAGCATCCGATGGCAAACGTTAAAACCCAACTGGTTGTACTCGGCAGCGGCCCCGGTGGCTACTCCGCCGCCTTCCGCGCCGCCGATCTAGGCTTGGACGTCACTTTGGTCGAGCGCTACTCAAGCCTCGGCGGTGTCTGCCTCAACGTGGGTTGCATTCCCTCCAAAGCCCTTTTGCACGTCGCCGAAGTCATCAACGAATCCCATCATGCGGGCAATCTCGGCCTCAGTTTCGGCCCCGTTCAGCACGACCTCGATAAAGTGCGCAGCTACAAAGATTCCGTCGTCAGCAAGCTGGTCTCCGGCGTTCACGCCATGGCGAAAGCACGCAAGGTGCGAGTAGTTGAGGGTTATGGCAAATTTGTAAGCGATCACCAACTTGCTGTAGTGCAAGGCAGTGACACCACTCTGATCGATTTCGACAACGCCATTATCGCCGCCGGTTCACGCAGTGTGAAACTGCCTTTTATCCCCGAAGACCCGCGTATTTTTGATTCAACCGGCGCGCTCGAATTGCGTTCCGTAACATCGCGCCTGTTAGTGATTGGGGGTGGGATTATCGGCCTGGAAATGGCGACTGTGTACGAAGCGCTCGGCAGCAAAGTCACCGTGGTGGAATTCGCCGACCAACTGGTACCCGCAGCGGACAAAGACCTGGTCGCCATCTACAGCAAGTACAACAAAGACAAGTTTGAAGTGCTGCTCTCCACCAAAGTGGAAGCGGTTACGGCCAAACCCGAGGCCATTGAAGTCGCCTTTAGCGGTGCCAATGCGCCCGCCGAACCACGCCAGTTCGACGCCGTTCTTGTCGCGGTTGGGCGCGTGCCTAACGGCAAGCTGATCGATGCCGAAAAAGCCGGTGTGAATGTGGACGAGCGCGGCTTTATCGCCGTCAACCAATACCTGCAAACCAATGTGCCGCATATTTACGCGATTGGCGACATCATCGGCCAGCCCATGCTCGCCCATAAAGCCAGCCATGAAGGCCATGCCGCCGCCGAAGGTGTCGCAGGCCATCCGCATGCGTTTGACCCAATGGCGATCCCTTCCATCGCCTATACCAACCCGGAAATTGCCTGGGTCGGCCTGACCGAAAAAGAAGCCAAGCAGCAGGGCCTGGATTACAAAACTGCCGTCTTCCCTTGGGCCGCCAGTGGCCGCGCCATTGCCGCGGACCGCAGTGAAGGCAAAACCAAACTCATTTACGATGCAAAAACCGATCGTTTATTGGGTGCGGGATTAGTCGGGGTCCATGCAGGCGAATTGCTCGGGGAATTGACCTTGGCACTGGAGTTTGGTGCGAGCGTGGAAGATATCGCCCTCACTATTCACGCACACCCAACCCTTCATGAATCGGTTGGTCTGGCGGCGGAAGTGGGTGCGGGCACGATTACGGATTTGCCGAATCCCAAGGCGACACTGAAAAAGTAAATCGATTTTCAGAAAAACGAAAAGGCCGATCAGAGCAATCTGATCGGCCTTTTCTATTTTTGATCAATTCAGCATTAATTAACCGCTACAGGCTTATCTGTTTTAATCGGTAAACACTTATTCAAAAACGCATCCATCGCGCGGAAAGTATCGATGCGATTTTTTTCGTTTAATAAAAAGTGATCTTCGCTCGGCAGCTCTACAAAGGTCACATCTTTTTTGGCTTTTTGCAGGGCATCGCGCATTTGATAACTGTGTTTAATTTCCACTTGGCGGTCATCAGTACCGTGCACTAATAACACGGGCGCTTTGATTTTATCAGCGAAGTTGACGGGTGAAATAGCCTTAAGCGTTGCATTGTCATTGCCGATCTGCTCGTCAATCGCGTTGTAGCTCAACCAAAAAGCACGCCGATCTTTAACCAAGTCATATACATTACTCACACCATTTACGCTAATCGCACAACGGTAAAAATCCGGCGTTTTCACCACACCCATCAAGGCAGCATAACCGCCATAACTTCCACCCACTATTCCAATCGCATTAGGATCGGCAATGCCATCGGCAATTAATTTACGTGCGCCATCTTCAACATCATCCTGCATTTCCTTACCCCAGTTTTTCATCCCGGCATTTCTATGATCTATGCCTTGGCCATCAGAACCGCGGAAATTCATTTGCAACACAGCGTAACCCTTGTTAGCGAAAAATTGCGCCCAATAGTCGAAAACGCCACTATCCCGAGCATGGGGGCCGCCGTGTGGGAACATCAACGTTGGGAGATTTTTTGCTGGCTTACCCTTGGGAATTGTCAGGTAGGCCTCTATTTTTAAGCCGTCCCGAGCGGTGTATTCAATTCGCTGGGTTTTACTCATGAACTCAGGCAAAAGTTTTTTATAACTATACGCCACCGCATCCAGCCTCAACGGGTTCATGGTGCCGAGATAAAAAGTGCCAGAGTTTGTGGCATTGGAAGAAAAAACCAAAAACATGTTCAAGTCGTTGGTAATGGAATAAATATAATTGCGATGCTCAGGAATAGCCTTGTCTATTTTTGCCTGCAGGCTCTGCATGCCCTTGTCAAAAAAATGTGTACCCCCTTCTGCTGATGCGCTCACACCAATGACTTCCCCAGTCACTGGCGAATACACCAAACTTCCTTGCACATCGTAGTTAGCATCAGCAACCATAAGCTCACGTTTCAAGGTTGGATCTTTCAGATTCACTTTGAAAATGGCCTGGCGAGATTGATGGTAGGCACGGATATAAAATTCATTAGGGTCTTTACCAAAACCCAAGGGATCTACTTGATCCTCAGAAAATATTTTATACGTCCATAGAGATTGCCATTTTTTCGAATCCAGATCGTATACCAAGATAGAAACTTGATCATCTTCGATCTGAGTGCCCACTCGGACACGATGCTGCTGATCAGTCATCCAATTACCAGCATTCGTTTTACTGGAGTGATAGGTAGTTGCTCGCTGTGTTTTGATATTGATTTTGTAAACCATCAAGCCACTCATAAAGCCAGCATCCGCACCGGGAAATGCCATCAAAATATGCTCGGGGTCATCGTACAAACTATCAACAACCCAGTCGCGTACCGATGGAGTAATTTTGTAACGCTTTAAAAATTTACTCGTGATTGGCTGAGTAATTTTTTCTGACTCAGTATCGATTAACATCAAATCATGATCGCGGGCTTTAAAACGTACCGACCCCATACCAACCCAGGTATCACGCTCGGCAGGAGTAAAAGTGGAGACCATTAATGTCGTATCATCTTTCCAACCAATCCATTTAAAAAAGAATTTGGAATTATCGGTAAAAAGCACCATTTTATTTTTCTTCGTTGCCAAATCCATCACTTGCACTGCAACGCCTTGGGTGTCGCCAACGCTCACACGTACAGTGGATGCTAACTTTTTTCCTGAGGGTGATAACACCAGATTGCTCACATCCGGCAGTTGGGAAAAGCTTTCAGTGCTAAGATCGGATGCTGCAAAAGTTCCAGCAGAGAAGAAGGTAGAAAAATAGATTACAAGCAGTAGTTTTGAAAAAAAAGTCATAGCCAATCCTTTTTACCCTGGCGATTATTATGGTGATTTTCCATCAGTAAAAATCACATTATTGCGCAACAACATACTTAGTGTTAGGCATCACAAAAATAATACAGCGAGGATATTTCAACAAGAGCAGGAGGCTAATTCGTAAAGTTAAATTAAAAAAGCCCGGAAAAACCGGGCTTTTTTTACATGTAAAAACTGTAACACTATTTTTACAGCACCATCACCCCATCCGCCTCAATCAGCGAGGCGCGGGGCAATTGGTTGATGCCCACAGCAGCACGCGCCGGGTAAGGTTGTTGAAAATATTGACCCATCACTTCATTCACAACCGGGAAATTAGCCAAATCAGTAAGGTAGATATTGAGCTTGACGATATCTTTCAGACCGCCGCCAGCAGCTTCACATACAGCTGCGAGATTTTTGAATACTTGATGCGCTTGCGCAGCAAAATCGCCATCGACCATTTGCATGGTTTTAGGGTCGAGCGGGATTTGGCCGGAGAGATAAACCGTGTGGTTAACCTTCACCGCTTGGGAATAGGTGCCTATTGCGGCTGGGGCGTTGTCGCTGTGAATAATAGCTTTATTGGTCATGAGAGAACCTTTATTGGTTTTTTTCAAAAGAGGGAAGAGCAAGAGTATAGAGGATTATGGCTAGTTTTTACTGCGATTCACCCGAATCACAAAACTCAGGTTGCGGATGCGGCGCATGATATTGGCGAGATGGATGCGGTTGTGCACGCCGATACACAGATGGATCACGCTGTTGTGCGCGTCGCGCTCATGAACATTGATGTGCTCGATACTCGCACCCTGCTCAGTAATGCGCGTGGCAAGTGTCGCGATAATGCCACGGTCACTTTCCACTTCGACGCGCACATCCACCAAAAACTCGCCGCTGACGGTGGCAGCCCAGTTCACCTGGCTGATTTTATCGGGATAGTTGCGGATTTCGGCGATGTTGCGGCAGGTGTCCTGATGGATCACCAAGCCTTTACCGGAGCTGACATGGCCGATAATCGGGTCACCCGGAATCGGGCGGCAGCAGCGCGCGAAGCTGATCATCATGCCTTCTGCGGAATCGATGGTAATCGCTGAATTGAGCGAACCCGAGCGACCTTTCATTTCGGCATCGGGCTGCAATAACTTCACCAGCGAGTAAACCACCTTGTTGCCCAAGCCAATCTCTTCGTAGAGTTTGTCCATGGAATCTACCTGCGCACTCATCAGCAGCTTGTGCTGTTGCTCCTCACCCAGATGCTCAAGATCGATATGGTTTTCTGCCAACGCGCGGCTGAGCATGCGTTTACCGAGTGTAACGGACTGGTGATGACGTTGGTGCTTGAGGTAGTGGCGGATCGCCGAACGCGCCTTGGCCGATACCGCAAAATTGAGCCAGTTGGGATTGGGCTGGGCGCCCTGCGCGGTGATGATCGCCACTTTTTGGCCACTCAGCAGCGGCTGCGATAGGGGTGCCATCCGCTCGTTGATGCGGCAGGCGACGCAGGTATTACCCACATCGGTGTGCACAGCATAGGCAAAATCGACCGGCGTCGCACCGGTGGGCAGCTCGACAATCTTGCCCTTGGGGGTAAATACATAGACCTCATCGGGGAAGAGGTCGATTTTGACGTTTTCGATAAATTCGAGCGAGTTTCCAGCATTCTTCTGCATTTCCAGCAGCCCTTGTACCCATTGGCGCGCGCGGCTGTGGCTGGCGTTGATGGGCTCACCGCTGTTGGATTTATAAAGGAAGTGGGCAGCAATTCCGCTGTTGGCCATTTCATCCATTTCTTTGGTGCGAATCTGCACCTCAATCGGTACCCCGTGCATGCCCACCAATACGGTATGCAGTGACTGGTAGCCGTTAGTTTTGGGAATGGCGATGTAATCTTTAAACTCGCTGGTCACCGGCTTGTAAAGGTTGTGCACCACACCGAGTACGCGGTAACAGGTATCGACCGTATCCACCACGATGCGGAATGCATATACATCCATAATCTCTTTGAAGAACTTTTTCTTCTGGCGCATCTTTTCATAGATGCTGAACAAGTGCTTCTCGCGGCCAATCACAATCGAGTTGATATTTTCTTTTGCGAGACGCTTTTCGAAGGAGGTTTGAATCTGCTCGACCAGTTCTTTGCGATTGCCGCGCGCGGTTTTGAGCGCAGCTTGCAAGCGGGTCGCGCGCAGCGGATACATACAGTAAAAGCTGCGGTCTTCCAATTCCAAACGTACTTCATTCATACCAAGGCGATGGGCAATGGGGGCGTAGATTTCCAGAGTCTCTTTGGCGATACGGCGCTTTTTCTCCGGCGGCATGGCGCCGAGGGTTCGCATGTTGTGCAAGCGGTCAGCCAGTTTGACCAGGATTACACGCAGGTCATTGGCCATAGCCAAGGCCATCTTCTGGAAGTTTTCCGCCTGCTTTTCGGCGTGTGATTCAAACTCAATCTGGGTGAGTTTACTCACGCCATCAACGAGGTCGGCGACCGAATCGCCAAACTGACCGGCGATGGCTTTTTTGCTGATGCCGGTATCTTCAATCACATCGTGCAACATGGCCGCCATCAAACTTTGATGGTCCATGTGCATACCAGCGAGGATATCTGCAACGGCGAGGGGATGAGTGATATAAGCTTCGCCGCTGCGACGTTTTTGGCCGTCGTGGGCTTGTTCCGCGTAGAAGTAGGCGCGCTTCACCAAATTGATTTGGGAAGGTTCCAGATAAGACGATAGCCGGTGGCTCAAAGCCTCTATGGTTTGCACGCCCCTCTCCAAACATCATGCCAAACAACACGCCAGACAACACACCCGCCTTGGAGCATAGCGGGTACTGGCATCTTAAAAATCGATTTAGATATCGTTTTCGTACACGCGCTCGGGTTTTGGTTGCGGCAATGTATCCTTTTCCAACAGGATGCTCGCATCGATAAAACCTTCTTCGATCTCGCGCAGGGCGATAACGGTAGGTTTGTCATTTTCTGGCGCAACGTGTGGTTCTTTACCACCAATTGCCAATTGACGCGCGCGTTTGCTGCCAACCATCACCAATTCGAAACGGTTATCAACGTGATCCAAACAATCTTCAACGGTAATACGTGCCATAACTTTTGCTCTACTTTCTATAAGTGATTTACGGACGCTGGGGGAAATGCGGTCGGGCTGCGTTCAGCCGGGCTGCGGTCCGGTCGGCTATTATGCGTCAGCAGCAGCAACTATGCCAACCGCGCATGACTAAATTTAAGCCAATAAGTCTTTTAGTAACTGACTGTGGCGCTCGGCCTGGCGTGCAAGGCGGATGTGCTGACTGGTAATTAGCGCCTGGAATTGCGCGAGGGCCACAGTGAAATCGTCGTTGATAATCAAATAATCCGCCTCGACATAATGTGACATCTCGTTAATTGCCTCACTCATCCGCGCTTCAATCACAGCGACATCATCTTGCCCACGCCCGGTTAACCGCTGGCGCAAACACGCGAGTGAAGGCGGAAGGATAAACAGGCTCACCGTATCCGGCATTAATTTGCGCACTTGCTCGGCGCCCTGCCAATCAATCTCCAAAATCACATCGATACCCTGTTTTAAGGTATCAACCACCCATTGCTGGGAAGTGCCATACAGATTGCTAAACACTCGTGCATGTTCGAGGAATGCACCCTGCTCCAGCATGGATTCAAAGGTCGCATGATCGACAAAATGATAATTCACCCCATCAATTTCACCGGGGCGCATAGGGCGGGTGGTGTGGGAGATAGAAACACAAACTTCCGGGTTGGATTTCACCAGTGCGCTGACCAGACTGGTTTTGCCTGCACCTGAAGGCGCAGAAACGGTATAGAGGGTGCCAAGATTAGCCATGGAAGAACCTTATCAGCAGAAAAATTGGGGTCAGCAGAAATGTTATGAGGGAAATTATGGCACAGCTTGCCGCAACGCACAGCCAAAGCTGCCAGATTGCACGAATAAGTAGGGGCGCCGCTTGCTGCGCCCAGCCCAGTACTAACCTGCGCCCTGTCCGTGATTAAAATGATGGGCGCAGAAAGCAGTGCCCCTAAGGGTGCCCCAAACGGCGTCTAAATATGTCATAGTAAGCCACTTAATCGATCAGTTCGTGAGCACTCCATGTTGCGTCAACTCCTTTCAATCACTCAAACCGCCGAACGTCTGCGTGTGCGCCCTGAATATGTGCGCGAGCTAGTAGCAAAGAAACGTTTGAGCTTCACCCACGGCGAACAATTGGATGCAGCGCAAGTAGAACAGCTGGCGCGCTTAATGGAAAAACTGCGCAAGAATGGGATTGCAACTCTGGTGGAAATTACTGCGCAGGGCGACCTTGAGAGATAATTTCATCTATCGTAAAAATATGCATTTCAGCATACAGCCCCACTGTTTGTTAGCATCCACGTTAACGCCACTCTAAATTGCCCGCCTGACTAAGCATCAGTGACGCAATCGTTTTTCTCTTTTTACATCCTATGGCATTATTCCGTTTTGGTGGTTTTGGAAGTTCTTTATAAGAATGTCGCAGTAACTATTTATTAAAAAATTAAGGCTACGTGGGAAACTATTTTTTGGAGAAAAAGTGACAAATCTACATCGTGATTACCGATTGACACAAACTATAGCAATTGTAAATTCACTTGCCGTAATTTGGCTGGGCATTCAAATAAACAGACCGGCAGAACAATTTCACTATGCAAACTTTGGTACCCAAGCGCAACTTGTTAGTGCCACTCCTGCAGCTACAAGAATTAAACCCGGACAGCCAATAAAGTTCACTGTCAAGTGGTGGCTCTCTGCTCCACTGCCACAAAATCACAACATTTCTTATTATGTTAGAAATCATAAGCATGAGTTGGGGCGTTTAGACACCAACTCCATAAAGTCTACTTCTATAAAATTCACAGACATTCCTGCTGATGGAATTCTATTTACAGATGAGTTGGAAATTCCTACCAGAAGAAATATACCGCCAGGTATTTATGAAGTCGTGGCTTTTATTTTTCCGCCAGACGATTTCAAAATAAATCCTGCAAGAGGTTCTGCTATCTACGAAGTGCAACGGACAATTTTCAATATTGAAGCGCGTCTTTAAGGGAATTTAAGGAACAATTTAATGCCATATGCAGTAATCAAATTAAAGGCCTTTTACTCAGCGTTAGCAATTGTGTTCGTGTTCATACAGTTGCTAATCCAGTCTGGGGCTCAAAATTCAGGCATCTCAATAATTTTCATCAATGTTTTGAATATTTGCTCAAGCGGTCTTGTGCTACTACTGCTCGGAGCACATCTTGGAAAACTTTTTCGAACCTATCAAGTTGCAAAAATATTTTATTCGGCATTACTGATTCATATTCTTCTGCAATATTTTTACTATTCTATAGCTCAGTATTTTCAACCATCCATGGTAACTGAATGGTTTATACCTGTTGGGCCAACACATTTCACCGCCGCTTGTTTAATTGGTTTGATACTTGTTCAGATTGACCGAGTGCTGCATCAGAAAAAAATTGTGATGCTATTGATAATGCTAGGCATTTTAGGGCTTATATATACCTATATTAATTTTCACCTTTCTTTATGTGTTCTATCTGTTGCGTTAGGATACTATCTGGAAAAACGACAGACATCAAAACCAGCCAAAGATACATTCTGTCATTTACTGATATCGCAACAGATAGAGTTGTGGTTTTTATCTGCACTAATACTGTCATTTTTTTCCGCTATTTTATTTGCTGTAATTGGCGCTTCGCCGACGATGACCTATGCAGGGTGCTTTGGATTTGCAGTGGCGACACTGGTGATCGCAGTGCTCCCGATAACGGTCCATTTTTTAAGTTGGTGGATTGACTGGGTTAGCTGGGCTAGCCGGACAAAAATTTCTCCTGCCCAACAAGTGGGGTCGATAGATAAGCGCTTTTCAAGCAGTTATGAACTCCTGGCCTATTTCCAAAAATCTGTTCTTTGGGTGCTAACCCTAATATTTCTTGCAATTGTAATGGTGGAAGTACCGGTTCGAGGTTGGGAGATAAATGAACTAATTCGTTGGGTGGAAAATTCATTTTATTTTTTTTCCATCAGCGCTTTTACTATCTGTTTGATCTATTTTGTCGTACGCTTTTTTTTGGCCAGAATCGCTGCGGCCTTATTTACGATTGCACTTATTTTATTAGTGTCAGTTATCAATTATCTTAAAGTTCAATTTCTTGGAGTCCCTTTAATGCCAACTGATTTTCATATGGTGAATCAGGCATTCGACTCTTTAATTTTTATTGCGGGGAAGCAATTCGCCGTATTAATTTATGGTGCAATTTTTTCATCATTCATTGGTTTCATTTATTTGTTGTGGAAATTTCCATCGTTTTTGGTTAACAGAAAAATATGGGCGGCACTGCGAGGTTTGATTGCTTTTGGGCTAATATTAGGTTTCTTGCATTATCCTAATAAAGTATTTGATGAGTCCCGCATTCCCAATGCTTGGGATATGCCAGGTGCGGCACAGCTATATACCTATTCCGGATTTTTCCCTAGCTTTATATATAAACATATCGCTGGATTTACCCTTGAAAAACCAGAAAACTATAGTAGTAATTCAGTGAATTTATTGGCGCAAGCAAGCAATATAAAAGTAGACGTATCAACCGAAAAATCTGCACAGATACAACCTCACGTCATTGTTATTCAGTCAGAAGCTTTTTGGGATCCAGGACAACTTGCCGACGGATTGTTTCCCGAAGGTTCTCCCGGTGATTTGGATAACTTATGTAGCACTTTGTCCACGCTAGAATCAAATTGTGCATCAGGCTATGTTGAGGTTCCCTCGTTCGGGGGGATGACTGCAAATACTGAGTTTGAATTTTTAACCGGAATAGCCCTAAAGTTATTTCCTGGTGTAAGCGTGCCATTTGTACATTTTATTGAAAAACCAATGCCCAGTATTGTCTGGCGTTTTCACCAAGCTGGATATAAAACTCTCGGCATACACGCCAGTGAGGGTTGGTTCTGGGGTCGGGACAAATCATATCCCCTGCTTGGTTTTTCTGAATTTAAAGATGTTGACTACTTCAAGGAGGCCGAGCGCAATAAACTCTACGTTACTGATCGCGCAATTAACGGACTGATTCTGCAGCAGCTTCAGCAAGCTCAAGAACCGCAGTTTATTTTTACGGTAACTATGGCAAACCATGGGCCATTTGAAGATGATCGTTATCAGGGATTGCCCCCAATTTCTATTAATTGGTCAGCAGCTCCGCAACTTCCAGAATCTGAACATCAGATACTAACCACTTACTCAATAGGTGTTCGTGAGTCACGTGACGCCTTGGCGGAATTAATTAGTGAATTTCAACAACAAAACTCCCCGCCGGTTACCATCTTGTTTTATGGTGATCATCTACCTATTCTGGGTGCAAACTTTAAAATTTATCATGAGACCGGATTTAAGCCTGAAAGTATTGGGATGGCATTTCAGGAGTTCTACTCAACACCCTATCTGGTTTGGAGTAACCAACCGTTTGATAAAAGTTGGCCGAGGCACATGCCCATCACTTTTTTCGGTCAACGATTAACACAAATGGCAGGTTTAGGAGAGTCCGGGCTGGAAAAAACAATTGATAAACTTCGCGAGACTAATTTTTTTAACAAACCAACTCGTGCGGATTTGCTCAATGGGAATCCCGTGCGTCTTCTTTCAGATGAGGAAAAGCAACTGCGGCTACTATATAAGCATGCGTTTTTTGATGCCTTTTTTAATCAGGGAGGGTTAGGTTTCTTTGGTATTACAGATCCTTTCCCAATAGTGAAACCAGAATAATTCACTCTGATGCAGGCTAGTTCCACCCTATCAGTCACAATTTGGTATTGAGTTAATCACGTTGCTGTTCGCGCACTTCGTAATAGGTCTGTTCGGAAATTTTTTGGTAGGCGGCCGAGTCCTTCATAAACGCAGAATAGGAATCGTATACCTTCTTAAATCGCGGATCTTTTGCAGCTTGCTCCGCATATACCTGCTGCGAAATTTCGTAGAAATGCTTCAGTACTTCATCCGGCAAACGGCGAATTTGCACACCTTGATTGTCAACCAGTTCTTTTAACGCGCGACTGTTGTGCGCAGTGTAACTGTCAAACATATCCTGGCTCATCGCGCGCGCAGCGTAGGTCACAATCGCCTGCAAATCCTTGGGCAAATTTTCAAACGCGGTTTTGTTGATGATCAATTCCATCGACGGACCCGGTTCATGCCAACCGGGATAGTAATAATATTTGGCGATCTGCTGGAAACCAAACGCCAAATCATTTTCCGGCCCGACCCATTCCGCCGCATCAATAACACCGGTTTGCAACGCTGTATAAAGTTCACCACCGGGAATATTTACCGATGTACCGCCAGCCAGATTAAATACTTCACCCGCCAAACCGGGAATGCGCATTTTTAAACCGCGCAAATCGTCTACTGTATTAATTTCACGATTAAACCAACCGGCCATTTGCACACCGGTATTGCCCGCTGGAAAGGGAATTAAATTAAAGGGGGCGTAAAGTTCGCGCCACAATTCCAAACCGCCGCCGTGGTTGATCCAGCCATACAATTCCTGCGCATTCATCCCAAAGGGTACTGAGGTAAAAAATTGCGCAGCGGGTACCTTGCCGCGCCAGAAATAACTGCCGGAATGTCCCATTTCCACACTGCCCGATGACACCGCATCAAACACACCCATGGCAGGCACTAATTCATTTGCACCATACACATGAATTTGCAAGCGCCCACCGGACATTTCGTTAATCACACGTGCCAAATTCTCTGCACCTACGCCTAATCCGGGTGTGTTTTTTGGCCAGGAAGTTACCATTTTCCAATGGTATTGCTGGGAAGAAACTGCCGAAGAATTTTGCGCGCTTACAGATGTATTTTGCACTGCATCTGCAGGTTTGGATTTCTCCAACACTAAAGCCGCGAATACCGCGGCCAAGGTGGCGATCAGGATGACAATAACAAGCGGGTACCAGTTAGTGGATTTATTATTCATAGTTCCTTCGCTTCAGGATCTGAAAAAATATTTGCGTTTTATCGTCGTAGCAAATTTTGCTACAGCTGTAGTTTTTTTGGCTGCACTTTATACAGAGGCTTTACAGCGCCTGCAACTTTGCATATTGCATCACCAAGCGTTTGATACCGATAGTTTCAAATTTAACTTGAATTACCGCATTCGGGCCTGAACCTTCAAATTGCAAAATCACACCTTCGCCAAACATAGCGTGGGTGACGCGTTGGCCGAGGCGGAAGCCGGTGTCTTCACCGGTATCGTACATGGGCTGGCGCGTTGAGGGTTTGGTGAGCGGGCGATTAAAACTGACTGGACGGGTGACCGCGGTTTTTAAACGCACTTCTTCGATACAATCTTCAGGAATTTCTTTCACAAAACGGGACACCGCGTTAAAGGTTTCATTGCCGTACAAGCGACGGGTTTCGGCATAACTGATAAATAACTTTTCCATAGCGCGAGTGATGCCCACGTAACACAGGCGCCGCTCTTCTTCCAAACGATCCGGGTCATCCGCCGACATTTTATGCGGGAACAAACCCTCTTCCACACCGGCCAAAAACACCAGCGGAAATTCCAACCCTTTGGCCGAGTGCAGCGTCATTAATTGCACTGCATCTTCAAATTCATCGGCCTGGGTTTCACCGGCATCGAGTGCCGCTGTATCTAAAAATTGTTGTAGCGGCGAGAGTTCTTCATTCTCTTCTTCCGCATCAAATGCGCGGCAGGCAGTAATTAATTCCTGCAAGTTTTCGCCGCGCGCCTGGCCTTTTTCACCTTTTTCATTTTGATGAAATTCCAGCAGGCCGGTGTCTTCGATGACTTGTTTTGCAACCATATCGAGCGATGGCGTATCGCCGTGGATATCAATTGCGTTTGCATCCTGCGCGAGCTTTTCAACCAAATTTAAAAATGATTGCACCGCATTACCGGCGCGTGCAGCGAGTACGCGCTTGGCAACCATTTGTTCGGCTGCTGCCCAGAGCGAGCAGCCCTGTTCGCGTGCAAACAAGCGAATATCGTCAACGGTTTTGCCGCCGATACCGCGCGTCGGGGTATTAATCACGCGTTCAAAACCGGCATCGTCGTGGCGGTTGCTAATCAAGCGCATGTAGGCGATGGCATTTTTAATTTCGAGGCGATCATAAAAGCGCTGACCGCCGTAAATGCGATAGGGAATCGCCTCGCGCAACAAGGCTTCTTCCAATACGCGCGACTGGGCGTTGGAGCGATACAAAATTGCGATGGTTTTCTTCGCATGGCCTTTGCGCGCCCAATCCTGGATGCGCTCGACTATAAAGCGCGCTTCATCCTGTTCGTTGTAGGCGGCGTATAGCGAAATCGGCTCGCCTTTTTCACCTTCCGTCCACAACTCTTTACCAAGGCGGCCGTAGTTGTGTTTGATCACTGCGTTAGCGGCTTTGAGGATATTGCCGGTGGAGCGATAATTTTGCTCGAGGCGATATACTTGGGTATCAGCAAAATCCTGCGAGAACCGCTGGATGTTTTCAATTTTCGCTCCGCGCCAACCGTAAATGGATTGGTCGTCGTCGCCCACTGCGCTCACGCACGCGCTTTTTCCCGCAAGCACACGCAGCCACGCATATTGCACGCTATTGGTATCCTGGAATTCATCGACCAATACAAACGGGAAACGCTGTTGATAGTGTTCAAGGATATGCGGCTTATGCAGCCAGAGTTCGTGGGCGCGCAATAAGATCTCGGCGAAATCCACCATGCCACCGCGCTGGCAGTCTTCTTCATAAGCGCGATAAATTTGCAGCATGGTGCGCACAAAGGGATCGCCAGTATCCTGGATATGCTGCGGGCGCAGGCCTTCATCTTTTTGGCCGTTGATGTACCACTGCGCCTGTTTATGAGGCCATTTGTTTTCGTCGATATTGAGCGTTTGGTAGACGCGTTTGATCAGACGCAACTGATCATCGCTATCCAAAATCTGGAAATTCTGCGGCAGTTTTGCATCCTGCCAATGCGCCTTTAACAGTCGATGTGCGAGGCCGTGGAAAGTGCCGACCCACATAGCGCGGCTGTTGATGGGCTGTCCGTTCTGTTGGAAGAGCTCGTCGAGGCGCGCGCGCATTTCACGTGCGGCTTTGTTGGTAAAAGTCACCGCCATTATCGAATAGGGCGATACTTTTTCCACCTGGATCAGCCAGGCGATACGATGCACCAACACACGCGTTTTACCGCTGCCCGCTCCAGCGAGGATCAATTGGTTGCACGCTGGCGCCGCAACCGCGTCGCGCTGGGCAGTATTGAGCGAATCTAATAGGAGGGAAACATCCATAACCAGAGCCAGTAAAAAAGAATGCGGCGATTTTACTGGCTAGATATACATATAGCCATCTTTGTTTTTGCAGGTTCGCGGGTTTTGCGCAGCTGTTACTGGATATTATAAAAACAACTATTTGGTATTACAGCTTTTGGCGCGAACCAATAGCACCGCAAGCAAGGCACCAATCAACACGACTAGTGGAGCTGATTCAGGTAGGGCACTGGCGGCACGCGTCTGGTTAACCTGAAAACCCGCCAGTACAGCTTTGATGGGTTGCGCGGGAATAGCCTCTTCCAATATGTAGGTTTTGCTTTCATCCACCAGGGGTTCGATGGGGGTGCATGGTGCATCGGCGACCACATCTACATATGGGGATGTGGTGCAGTCGAGTAGCGATGCATGGGTTGCCGCTGTGGCCATCAGAGCAATCAGGAAGAGCGCTGATTTGACGCTTGCCGTGCTGTAGATGTGAATCATATCCTTTCCTCACAGAAGTTTTTTGCCGGGTAACAGTGACTTTAGCAGCAAAAATTCGTGATTCAAGTCGCACTATTTTGATGCCTTAGGTGCCAATTTTCGGGCAATTTGAATATTTAAGCGACAAGCCGTTGATTTGCAAGGGCTGGAGAGATACCCGAAAAAAAGCTAACAGCGGGGAGTTATAAGAGCACAATCAGAAAGGAAAAAATGATCCAGGAATATCCTGTTTACGCAACAATGCGGCTAGATCCATACTCAGCGCCACACCGGCGTGCACCAAAACGCCACCCCAAATCGAGCGCGATTGCAGTGCAAGAATGCCGAGAAACAGGCCAAATAAAATCGCGCCGGTCGCTTCAAGAGCAAGCTTGGGTAAATGGATCATCATATAGGGTACACACATTACCCAAATCGCATTGGCGCCCATGGCCGGACGCAGGGCATTGAGCATAAAACCGCGGAAAAAGAATTCGAGGAACACAAACTGGCTCATGTAGAGCAGTTCCCACAAGAGAAAGTCGAGCCAGCTGCGCCCGGCCTGACGATAAAAGGGGTAGTGGTTGACGAAATCATCGCCGAAACTCACCAGCACAACGAATACCAGGATCGGGCTGAGCAGCAGCAGATAGCCGCGCCAGTGCTCGCTCACCTGGTTCCAGCGCCAGCCAAAATCCAGCATGGATTGCTTGAAGCCGAAGCGGATCACCAGCCAGGGCAGCACGATAAAGGTGAGCAAGTGGCATAACGTCCACCAGATATAGCCGCACAACTCCAACCAACCCTGCGCTTGCAAGGCTTGCACATAATGCTGCTCACCCTTGCCATTCCAGTCGCCCAACCAACCCAGCAGCGCAAGGAGATTAGTGGAAAACTTGGCGTAGTGGAGCACCAGCAAACTCACCGACACACAGGCTAACACCAGCATGACGCGACGCAGGGCGGCAGGGCGATCAAGGGTGTATGAGGGTGATGCCCGGTCGATCTCATCGAGTGCACGTAAAATCTGGCGCGGATGCAGTGCGTTGAGATTCACGATTATTTTTTCTTCTTGGCAGCGGCGCGCGCCGCGGTCTGGGCGCGCTCGTAGCTATCGAGGAATTTAAAAATCACATCGCGCGCAAGGCGGGTTTCGGAATTGGACAGGAATACCATGCCGATCTGTAAATCGCGGTTGAATACCATCTCGGTGCGGAAACCTTTTACGTGGCCGCCGTGGTGGATAAAGTTTTTGTTGCGGCCGTAATCAAATACCCGCCAGCCCATGCCATAGGCGGTATTACCCACCGCTTTGCGCACACCGTAATAGTTTTGCGCCGGGGTATTTTTGGTCACCCGTGACTGGATGGGATTGAGTACGGAGAGTGGCAGTACATCCTGCCGCTTGCCCATCTGCGCGAGCAAAAAGCGCGACATATCGACAATGCTGGCGTTCACACCCGCCGCCGGTGCTACGCGATACCAATTACCCGTGACGGCGGTTGGAATCCAGCGCTTGCCATTATTGACATGCGGTGCGGCCCGATTGGGGGATGCGTTGTAGCTGGCCAGACCATAGGACGCGCTGCGCATGCCGAGCGGATCAAAAATTTTCTCTTCCGTGTACTGCTCGAAACTCATGCCCGCTTTGTTCTTGATCATATCGCCCGACAGGCTGTACATCACATTCTGGTAGGCAAAACATTTGCCCGGTGGGCAGACGAAATTCACATAGCGCAGGCGCGCCACTGAATCGGCGTAGCTCTTATTGGCATCAATAAAGTGACTGTAGGTGTGGCGCGGTAAACCCGAGGATTGCGAGAGCGCATGGCGCAGGGTGAGTTGCTTGCCGTAACGTGCATTGCTAAAGGTGATATTTGGTAGAACTGAAGTGACGGTGGTATCCCAACTGATTTTGCCCTCATTGACCAATACACTGGCGGAGGTTGCGGCAACCGCTTTGGACAGGGACGCAAGGCGGAACACGGTATCGGGAGTGATAGTTTCGCGCGTGCCGGCGCGGCGCACGCCATAACCGTTGAGTGATTTAATCTGCCCTCCCGAGACAATCACCACCGCGACTCCCGGCACAAAGGGCGCAACTTTTTTGGCGATGTAATCTTCAAACTCGGGCACAAATGCCTCTGGGTGGCCAACCGGATAACGTGGCGCCTTGATCGGTGCTGTGGTTACGACGGGAATGTTGACTGCTGCCGGCCTTGCCTCCTTGGCAACCGCCGCTTTTACCGCGGGCGCCGCTGAACTGGTGGCCACCGAACTGACATTCGCGACCTGAACTGCCGATGAAAGCGCCTCTGAAGAAGAATATGCTGCTGACGAATAGAGCGCCGCCACCGCAGGGGCGGGCGCCTGGGTATAGGGCATGGGCTGGATCGCATTGGGGTTCGGCAATGCCGCAGCAGTAGTGGCTGCTACACTGCTCGACGACAAAGATGTCGCTTGCTGAAATGGCAGGGCAATAGGCACAGTGACCCGTTTTTCACCTGATGCCTGCACTAGCGGTGCCATTATCAAGAGGCTCAGGGCGGCAGCTGCCGCAAGACGCCCCCATGTATGTAGATTGCTACTTATTGTTGATCGCATAAACAAACAGCTAACTCGTTAAAGGCCATTTTGTGGATGACCGAGGGGAATAGGGTAATAAAAAAATGCGATCATTCCTTCCTGCCATCGATATTTTTATCATCGACCTTTTTCCCTATCGATAGTTTCTGATGCCGATGGTTTCACCATCCACAGATGCAAGAACGCCACCTTTGCCATATTACCCGTGTGGACAATACAGCAAAAAGTGGCGCTATCGTTCCTTTGATTACACCCTGTGTTAAGGTTTCAGACCTACAGGGTTTTAATATATTCAACCAAATCCCACCGCTCCTCATCGGTCAACGGCTCTGGTTTTTCGCCATTAACTGCAGGCGCATGGATCGTGCCGTATTCGTGGCCGATGTTAAAGTCGCCACGCTTATTCGCCTTGAAGGTAAATCCATCATAGCCTTCAGTGCGCAGGCCGACTTTGCGCGGATCAAATTCGCGGCTGCCCACTTCAAATTCGGTCGGGCGATAGAGCCCATCAGCAGGATCGCCATCGCGCTTCACCGGCAAGAGCAGATCATAAATGCTCGGCACTGAGCCGTTATGCAAGTAGGGCGCGGTCGCCCAGATGCCATTTAATGAGCGCGCTTTGTAGGATAGCAGCGATTGGTAGGGCGATGCGGTGGTATCCGGTTGATAGTTGCCGGATTTTACACTGGCTTTGATTTCATTATCAAAGAAGGAATGCGCCAGCATATACAGCCAGTCGAGCGCGCGACGCGGCCACCATTTATCCGGATCCGGCGCGGTGGTGACTTCGCCCATAGTAGCCGCCGTGAGGATTTGCACTACCGGCGCGCGATCCTTGATTACCAGTCCACCTACGCTTTCGGTTTGATAGGTATTTTTAAAATTGCCGGAGAAACCAGTGTAGTTGACGCTATTTTCAGCCATGGCGCGGTCGGTGCCCGCCACATCAATATTCAACATACTGGCAACGACAATACGATCATGGTCAGTGCGATCAATCACCTCATGGCAGGACTCGCAATACTCGGCGTAGAGCGCACGGCCACGGCGCACTTTTGTACCGTCTATTTGCCACTCAGGTAACTTGTCAAAAATCGCTTTGGCTATCTCCTGCTGCGGGCTATCCGCCTTTTGAGTGGGCCACACGGGCGAGGTCAAACTAGCCAGATGCGATTCCAGCCGCGACAGGTTCACCAGATCAATTGAGGAAGTGAAATCGATTTGGTAGCTCTTGCTCTTTTGGCCAGTCACCAGCGCTGGCAAACTCCAACCGCGTTTGTGCGCGGTCCAATCGAGAATCCCAAAAACGCCGATTACCTCACCCGTATTGCGCCCGAGAGGCCCTACACCGGCATTGGATGCCAGACCGTTCCACTGCACATAGTCGGATTGCACTATGTCCCACAGGAAGGGGTAGCTGACCGGTGCATTGGGCTCGTTGAACAGCAGTGGTTTGATGCGCTCGTTCATCACCGCCAAACTGAGTGCTGGATATCCTTCTTTGGTGGACATCAAACGGTCGATAATTTTGGCAAACTGCAAGTCGCCGATAATAGTTTCACTGATGTCTTCCAACACTTTATCTACCTGCACCGGTGTAAGCAGGTTGGTATCGTCGTCTTCGGATTTGGTCGCCCCCAGCAACACATCGCGCACCTGGTTGCGGTTGATAACATGCTCCAGCACACGGTTGTAGATACGCCCAAACGCATCAAGGCGGGCATAGCCATATTCAACTCTTGATGCATTGATATTGTTGTACAGGCGGATTTTGCGCGCCCAGCGCTGGAGGTCAGCTTGTACGTCATCGGCGTTGGAATAGGTGTTATTGAGCTCCAGTACCTTGGCGACAAAACGCTGGTTTTTCTCGCTGTTAGCCAAGGCAATATCCAGGCTTTTTTGCAGATCGGTAAGGAAGCCCACCATATCGGCCATGGCGGGGCCGCCATCGATACGAATGGCGTTACCTTTGTAATTCACCTGCCCGGTGTGGCAAGCGGCACAGGTAAAGCCGATGTAATCATTACCTTGGTAAGACTCTTTAACAAATCCGACCGGCAGGCCGTCAGGGTTAAAAAAGGTCGGCTTTTGCGGGAGGTAGCGGTATTTATCGATCAGGCTGTTGGCGCGGAACGGCTCGGTCGAATCGCTTTGCTCCAGCGCGATAAAAAAGTCGTAGGGCATTAACGCCGAGCCCTGGGTGGTGTTGTAGTACCAGAGACTGTCGTTAGCATTCCAGCCCTGGTCCAGATAAATCGGTGTGGAATAGTTTTCGCCAAAGGCGCCGTTTTCAATCGCGATGGCGCCGCGCTCCGGATCATCGTCCCAGTTTTGGTAGATCTTGCCGATCAGGAGGCTTATCCCCATGGGGATGGCGAAAATGATCAGCAGCTTGGTCAGCCGCCATAAACTGCGTCGGGAAAATAAATTACTCAGGCCGGTTTTTAATGCGCCCATAGGGTTAACTCCTCTTTAGCGATTTTCCTATCGGTAAATTTCTTATGTTGGTCGTGCGACTAGCAGGGTTGCAGCAAAATCAACTTACCCGGGGTAAGCAGATGCTCGCCAAAGATACTACTCATGGGCGCGATTACCAAAAATAATTATTACCGCACATTACACCGGCGGCACGCCGATCGCCGCGGCTTGCAACTCGACCGCTATGGGATTAGTGTAGCCGCGAGTTTTTTGTCCCCTGATTATTGATTAATCATTTCTGAGGAAAATTATCCATGAAAAAAACCACTCTCCTGTTAGCCGCCATCGTCAGCCTGACCAGCGCCTGTAGCTGGGTAAAAGTGAGCGAGCAAGGTGCCAGCGTAGCTGTTGCCAATGCTGCCAATGTGCGCAACTGCGAAAAAGTGCGCACCGTGAACGTCAAAGTGAAAGATAACTTTGTCGGCTCAATGAAACGCTCACCTGAAAAAGTGGCGACTGAACTGACTAACCTTGCACGCAATGAGGCCACCCAATTTGGCGGCGACACCATAGTGCCCGTCAGCCTGGTACAAGATGGCCGCCAGAGTTTTGATGTGTATAAGTGCAACTAAGTTTTTTAGACCTTGGGTGCTTGCCCAAGGTCTTCCCTTGATCCCCAGACTTCATATTCCCGCTTTTTGCACTAAGCCCACTCTTGCACCCAAAACTTTGCTAGTGTTAGCACCAAGCAACTGCTGTCTTATTTCTGTCACATGATTGACATAATCTGGCGCGAATTATTGGCTTAACACAAATCGGGTAACGAGGTACAAGGTGTCTAACGCCTATTTCAACCGCGAGCTGAGTCTGCTCGAATTTAACAAACGCGTCCTTCATCAAGCCTACAACCGCAGTTTACCGCTGCTGGAACGGCTGCGTTTTCTGTGCATTTTTTCCACCAACCTCGATGAGTTTTTTGAGGTGCGTGTAGGCGGGTTGGTAGAAATACTTGAGCGCAATGCGCCGCCCACCCAGGGGCCGGACGGCTTGACCCAGACCCAGACCCTGAATGAAATTTCCCTGCGCGCCCATGAGTTGGTGGCTGAGCAATACCGCATACTCAACAGCGAATTGTTGCCGTCTATGCGTGAACAGGGCATTCAGGTACTGCGCCGCGAAGATTGGAACCCGGAGCAAATCCAATACCTCAAACATATCTTTTTATCCGATGTACTGCCGGTGCTCAGCCCGATCGGGCTCGACCCTGCGCATCCATTTCCGCGCATCCTCAACAAGAGTTTGAATTTTATTGTCCGCCTCGATGGCAAAGACGCCTTCGGCCGCAATTCCGGCCGCGCGATCGTGCAGGTGCCGCGCTCGCTACCGCACATTATTGAATTGCCCGAAGCGCTGAGTATTAACGGGCGCAACTTTGTATTTATCTCCTCCATCATCCATTTTTTTATGGCCGAAATATTTGTCGGCATGACTGTAATGGAAAGCTATCAATTCCGCCTCACGCGCAACTCTGACATTTTCCTCGACGAAGAAGAGACCGACGATTTGTTGCGCGCCGTTCAAGGTGAGTTGGCGTATCGCCAATACGGCGATGAAGTGCGTTTGGAAATTACCGATACCTGCCCCTCGGAGTTGGAGCAATTTTTATTGCAGCGCTGCGAAATTAAAGAGCGCGATTTGTACCGCATTAATGGGCCGGTGAATTTAAATCGCTACGGCGATTTGTTTGATTTGGTCAAAGACGCTGCGCATTATTTCAAACCCTTTGTGCAAGCCATGCCCAAATTGCCCAAGCGCACCAACTCCTATTTTGAAGTGTTGCAGAAGCAGGATATTTTGCTCCATCACCCGTTCGATTCATTTCAGGGCGTGGTAGATTTTTTGCGCGAAGCCGCCGCCGACCCGAGCGTATTAGCGATTAAACAAACCTTGTATCGCACCGGCTCCAATTCGCCGATTGTGGATGCACTGGTCGCCGCCGCCAAAGCCGGTAAAGAAGTGACTGCAATTGTAGAATTGCGCGCGCGTTTTGATGAAGAGCAAAACGTGGCACTGGCCGAGCGCTTGCAGCGGTTTGGTATCCATGTGATTTACGGTGTGGTGGGTTTTAAAACCCACGCCAAGATGATTTTGGTCGCGCGTCGTGAAACCGGCAAGCTGCGCTATTACGTGCATTTGGGCACCGGCAACTATCACCCGCGCACCAGTAAAATTTATACCGACTACGGATTGCTCACCTCCGACAAAGATATTGGCGAAGATGTGTACCGCATCTTTTTGCAATTATCGAGCATGGGCAAAGCATCCAAAATGGAAGCGCTTTTATACGCGCCTTTCACCTTGCACAAGGGCATGGTGAAGCGCATCCGCACAGAAAGAGAACACGCTGAGCAGGGCAAGCCCGCGCGCATCATCGCCAAAATGAATGCGCTTTACGATGAAGAGTTGGTGAACGAACTCTACGCCGCATCGCAAGCCGGTGTGCAGATCGATTTGATCGTGCGCGGCGTCTGCCAATTGCGCCCCGGTGTTGCGGGCTTGTCAGAAAATATCCGCGTGCGCTCGATTATCGGCCGCTTCCTCGAACACCATCGCGTGTTTTATTTTGAAAATAACGGCAACCCGGAATTATTTTGTTCGAGCGCCGACTGGATGCTGCGCAATATGTTCCACAGGGTGGAAACTTGCTTTCCGATCAAACACAAAAAAATCCGCGACCGCATTCTGGAGGATATGCAGCTCTACCTCGCTGACAATACCCACGCCTGGTTATTGCAAGAAGATGGCAGCTACGTGCCCTGCCAAGTCCAGGAAGGTGCGGAGCTGGTCGATGCCCAGGCGATTTTGCTGGAGCGCTGGTCGGCGCACGCCGTCGTTTAAACGCGCATCAACCGATCATCTGCGCGTTCCAACATGCAGGCCTCCTACTGAGGAGGCCTGCAATAATCCCGCAGCATTCTATTCATTGATGAAATCCTTACTTTGTATGAGAAAAAACCTTGTAACCGGTTTCTCATTTTGTGCAACCAAGCACCATCCAAGTCGCATTTGTCGCTAATTAAGCCTTCCATATAAATCCGATTTATATACTCTAGCGAAACCCGCTTCCGGCGCCCAAACCGGATCTCTCCAGCGGAGCCCGATCCCATAATTTTAATAAAACATGCTGTACCTGACGCTCGGCAAAGTGTCGTAATACCCGAAAACCTGACGCAGGGACTTACTACCGCAGCACCACAGCTACACGCCTTGGCGCCGTAGGTGCAAGCCTCATGTTTATCACTACGAATAACAAGCGAGAACCATCATGATCAAACGTCATCCGCAGCCTTGGCTGCGCAAAACCTTATTGGCATGTTTGTGCGCCGGGCTGTCCGGCATTATGGCGTTACCCAGCTTTGCCGCCCGGCAAGCGGAATATCTGGACCGCGGGGTAGTCGCACTCCCCTCCGGCAGTGGCGTGTTAATTAGTTGGCGGATGCTGGGTAATGACCCGGCCAGCATCAGTTTTAACGTCTATCGAAATGGCAGCAAGATCACCGCAGCGCCTATTACCAATAGCACTAACTACTTGGATACCAGCGGTACCACCAGCGCGGCTTACACCGTACGCGCGGTCATTAATGGTACCGAACTGGCGGCCAATCCGGCTAAAGCCACATGGGCAAACCCCTATTTGGCAGTCAACCTCAACCGTCCGAATGGCGGCACTACGCCGAGTGGCGAGGCCTATACCTACGCTCCCAATGACCTGAGTGTGGGCGATCTGGATGGCGACGGTGAATATGAAATCGTAGTGAAGTGGGATCCTTCCAATGCCAAGGACAACTCGCAAAGTGGCTATACCGGCAACGTCATTGTTGATGCCTATGAAATGAATGGCACGCGTTTGTGGCGCATCGATCTGGGCAAAAACATCCGCGCGGGCGCCCACTACACCCAGTTTATGGTTTACGACCTGGACGGTGACGGCAAAGCCGAAGTAGCGATGAAAACCGCACCGGGCACGCGCGATGCCGCAGGTACTGTGCAAGGCGGCAGCAACGCCAATACTGACTACCGCAATGCCAGCGGTTATATCCTCTCGGGCCCCGAATATCTGACCGTGTTTAACGGCCAGACTGGTGTAGCCATGGCATCAACCGACTACCTGCCCGCGCGCGGCACCGTCAGCAGTTGGGGCGATGGTTACGGCAACCGGGTTGACCGCTTCCTTGCGGGCATTGCCTACCTCGACGGCACTCGCCCTAGTCTGGTCTTCACACGCGGTTATTACACCCGCGCAGTGCTGGTCGCCTGGGACTGGCGCAATGGCCAGCTCACCCGTCGCTGGACCTTTGACAGCACTGCCAGCGGCAATGGTGCCGCCGCCGGTCAGGGCGCGCACAGTTTGACCGTGGGCGATGTGGACCAGGACGGCAAAGATGAAATCGTCTACGGTGCGGCTACCATCAACGACAACGGCACCCTCATGTACTCCACCGGCTTCGGTCACGGCGATGCGCTGCACCTCTCTGATTTCATCCCCAGCCGTCCGGGTTTGGAAGTGTTTATGGTGCATGAGTCCAACGCCACTGGCGTCGATATGCATGACGCCAAGACCGGCCAGGTTATCTGGAGCCTTCCCAGCGGCGGCGCAGATGTCGGCCGTGGAGTAATTATGGATATAGACCCGCGCACCGCGGGCGCCGAAAGCTGGGCGAGCGTGGGCGGGCTGAACAATCCCACCGGCGGTCAGATAGGCACTACCAAACCAGCATCAACCAACTTTGCGGCCTGGTGGGATGGCGATCTACTGCGCGAACAGCTCAACAACACCATGATCGACAAGTGGAACTACAGCAGTAATAACAGCAGCCGTTTGCTCACCGCCTACAACTACGGCGCCGCATCTAATAACGGCACCAAATCCACCCCCGGTTTATCGGCAGACCTGCTGGGTGACTGGCGTGAAGAGGTGATCTGGCGCCATGAAAACAACAGCCAATTGTTGATTTTCAGCACCCCGACCCTGACCACCCACAAGCTGCGCACGCTGATGCACGACACCCAGTACCGCACTGCCATCGCCTGGCAAAATGTGGGTTATAACCAACCGCCACACACCGGCTTTTTCCTCGGCGATGGCATGGCAACACCGGCGGCACCGGACCTGTACTTTGTGGGCACCAACCCCAACGCTACCACTCCGGCCAGTAGCTCCAGCGTTGCTTCAAGTAAGCCTGCCTCATCGCTGCCGATGGTTTCATCCAGTCGTTCCAGTAGTTCAGTGGCGTTAAGCAGTTCATCGCGTAGCAGCACACCCGCCAGCTCTATTCCCGCGAGTAGCAGACCGGCATCGAGCGTGGCGAGCAGCATTGCCAGCAGCCGGGCAGCCGCGGGTAGCAACTGCAGCTACACAGTGAGCAATAACTGGGGGGCCGGCTTCACTGGTGCGATCCGGATTACCAATAGAGGCACCAGCGCGATCAATGGCTGGAGTGTGAGTTGGACTTATGCGGGCAGCACTCGTTTAAGCGGGACCTGGAACGCCACTGTCACTGGCACCAATCCCTACTCAGCAACTAACCTGAGCTGGAACAGCACAATCCAACCGGGGCAGTCTGTTGAGTTCGGTTTCCAGGGTACTCACTCAGGCACGGCTGAAATTCCGGTGATCACGGGGTCTGCCTGCCAATAATCCACATGGGTTAGAAGGCGACAAACAAACAGGCCGATGGCAAATACCATCGGCCTGTTTGTTTTTGGTTTGCGCAGTCATCGTCTGGATTGATGAGGTTTTGTTTTATCTTCCCTTTACTTTGGATAAAACCAGTATTAAATTGATATCTAAATGATATCAATCATGCGATTCGAAAAACCCTAAAGGAGAAAGTCATGGTTCATGAAGTTGAAGCGCGCAGCGGGTCAGGTTATTTGCTGTTGGTCGTCTTGTTGGCATTGCAAATACTCAGTGTCGCCGGTGCTGTGTTTATGCCGGGCGCCATCAAGGCGATTGCGATACTGGCCGCCATTGTTATTTTTATCTGCTGGTTCGGTTTTTATATGGTGCAGCCCAATCAGGGCAAGGTGTTGCAATTGTTTGGGCAATACGCAGGCACCGATCGTAACAACGGTCTGCGCTGGGCCAACCCGCTTTACAGTAAGAAATCGGTCAGCTTGCGTGTGCGCAATTTTGAATCCGGGCGTTTGAAAGTGAACGATTCCAACGGCAATCCGATTGAAATTGCAGCGGTAATTGTGTGGCGTGTGGTCGATACCGCCGAAGCGGTATTTGAAGTAGATGACTACGAAAATTATGTCACCATCCAAAGCGAGGCAGCGCTGCGCAATCTGGCGACCAGCTACCCCTACGAGCACGACACTGACGATGAGCGACTATCCCTGCGCAGTGATTCCAATGCCATCGCCCTGAAACTAAAAAGTGAAGTGCAGGATCGCTTGCAAAAAGCGGGTGTGGATGTACTTGAAGCCCGCCTAAGCCACTTGGCCTACGCGCCGGAAATTGCACAAGCCATGTTGCAGCGGCAACAGGCGAGCGCGGTACTGGCGGCGCGCAAAATTATTGTGCAGGGTGCTGTGGGTATGGTGGCCGATGCGCTGGATCAATTAAAAGTGCAGGGTGTGGTGGAATTGGATGGCGAACGCAAAGCGGCGATGGTGAGTAATTTGTTGATCGTACTCTGCGGTGATCAGCAAGCAAAACCGGTGATCAATACAGGCACACTTTACTCGTAATTAAAGGTGATAGCGCGTGACAAAAAAATCCTTTCCGCTGCGCATCAACGAACAAGTCATCGCCGCCATGCAGCGCTGGGCTGACGATGACTTGCGCAGCCTGAATGCGCAAATTGAATTTGTTTTGCGCGATGCACTGGTCAAAAGCGGGCGTGTGAAATTGATCCAAAAAGTCGTCACTGATCTTGAGTCAATCGAGACTGAGCAACTTGATAGCGACAATCTTAATGAAGAAGGGGATAAATAATGCGTTGGGAATACAAAACACTTTCATATAAAAAGCGCAGCTTTTTTTCGGGCGCAATTGATGCCGAAGCACTCAATCAACAATTAGATGCACTTGGGCGTGAGGGTTGGGAATTAGTGAGTATTTCCCCAAATGGTTTGGGTACGGTCAGTGGAGTGATTGCGATATTCAAGCGGCAAAAATAATGGTCTGAATCGAGAGCAGGTTAATCAAGCCTGCTCTTCTCTTAACGCTATGTATTTTAATTCTCCTCCCTCAAGAAAACCCACTCCTTCGGCGACGAACTGCGCTTGTCGTAGTAATAACCTGCGGTATCAAAGCCTTTAAGCTGTTCTACTTTTTTTATTTTATTTTTAATAATGTAAGCGCTCATCATGCCGCGCGCTTTTTTAGCGAAAAAGCTGATGATTTTGTACTGGCCGTTTTTGCAATCTTTAAACACGGGCGTAATTACTTCGGCGTGTAATTTTTTGGTATTCACCGCACTCCAGTATTCGTTAGAGGCAAGGTTCACCAACACCCGCTCTTTCTGCGTATCCAATTCCTGATTGAGTTGGTCGGTGATGATATCGCCCCAGAAGTGATACAGGTTTTTGCCGCGTGCGTTGGCGAAGCTGGTACCCATTTCCAGGCGATAGGGTTGGATCAAGTCAAGCGGGCGCAGCAATCCATATAAACCCGAAAGGATGCGTAAATGTTGTTGCGCAAACGTGAAATGGGTTTTGGAGAATTGCTCCGCCTCCATCCCGGTATACACATCGCCCTTAAACGCCAACACGGCCTGTTTGGCGTTAGTCGGTGTAAAGGGTAATTGCCATTCCAGGAAACGCTGCGCATTTAATTCGCCCAGCTTTTCGCTGACAGTCATCAGCTTTGAAACTTGCGGCGCGGTCAGCTGGCGCAACTCCGCAATCAACTCCTGCGAGTGCTCAAGGAATTGTGGCTGGGTGAATTCGGCAATCTTGGGTGGTGTTTCAAAATCCAGGGTTTTTGCGGGCGAAATAAGGTGCAGCATAAATTGGGTTCGATATCGACGAGTGAAGTAAAACGCTATTCAGGTTTGAGCAGATCCAGCCACCAATTGAGCGGTGTTTCGCCGTCGGCGGGATCGTAGACATTGCCGTACATCCAAGCGCTTTGGCCGTCGCGCCCTACGTATTCGTTGAGGATGCTTTCAATCGCACTGAAACCACAGCTCACATGGATGGAGTAGACCAACATACGCGGGGTTTCGCGGTCCAGTTCACCGCCCAGTTTTTCCAGCTCTGCTGTGAGCACATCGCCCAGCGCCTGGATATCGCTGCGGCTAAACACGCGCACACTCAGGTTGCCGCTGCGCTGCACCAAATCAAACTCGCGTGTGTCGGGGAGCATTTTGACTACGTCGCCGCTGGCCAAACCCTTGGCAAACGCGGGCGATTGCACCAGTTGGAAATTGCCGTCCTCCAGTTCGCTCACATGGAGTTGCTCGACAATCGGTTTGCCGTCGGCGCCGATACCGGCAAAAAGCTCAATTACTTGCAGGGATTTCATCGAAAAACGTTCACCTTGTATTAAAAGTCGTGTGGTAAAAAAGATGTGGCATTATAGCCGCCTCTGTCTCAAGGAGTCCTGTTATGAAATTACTTTCCCCAATTCTCGCTATCAGTGCCCTCGCATGGTCTTTGACCGGCTGTGTGGTCAACCCGGTGACCGGTAAAAGTCAGGTCTCGCTGATGTCGCCCGAGCAGGAGATTGCATCCGGCGCCCAAAACTATGTGCCCGCGCAACAATCCCAGGGGGGCCAGTATGTGGTTGATCCCGGTTTGACAGCTTATGTGCAGCAAGTGGGTAAAAAACTCGCCGCGGTGAGCGACCGCCCCAACCTGCCCTACGAATTCGTCGTGCTCAATAACGATGTACCCAACGCCTGGGCGATGCCTGGCGGAAAGCTCGCGATCAACCGCGGCCTGTTGGTCTATCTGGAAGATGAAGCCCAACTTGCGGCCGTAATGGGCCATGAAATTGTGCACGCCGCTGCGCGCCACGGTGCCCAACAGCAAACCCAGAATGTATTGATGGGGGCGGGTGTGTTGATCGCCGGTGTCGCGATTGCGGAGAAAAAGCCCGAGTACGGTGCTCTGGGGGTGGGGGCATTGGCTGTTGGCTCACAGGCATGGAAAGCGAAATATGGTCGCTCCCATGAATTGGAGTCCGACGAAGTGGGCATGAAGTACATGGCCAAAGCGGGCTACGATGCGCAAGCGGCAGTCGAGCTGCAGGAAATTTTTGTGAAATTATCAGAAGGGAAAAACGCCGGATTTATCGAAGGCTTGTTTGCCAGCCATCCACCCTCACAAGAGCGTGTAAGCAAAAATCGCCAACATGCAGCTAAATACCCCGGTGGTGTGCGCAATAAAGAAGCCTTCCAACGTGCCATGGCGCAAGTGACCAAAGATAAAAAAGCCTACGCCAATTATCAAAAAGCGCAGAAGTTGGCGGGCGAGAAAAAATATATCGATGCACTCGCCTACGTTGACCAATCCATCGCCCAGCAACCGAAAGAAAATTTATTCTGGGAGATGAAAGGCCAACTGCTGTTGCAGCAAGATAAAACCAGCGAAGCTGTTGCGGCGTTGGATCGTGCGGTGCAAGCCAATCCCAAATATTTCAAGCCCTATGTATTTCGCGGAATTGCCTATAGCCAATTGGGCAAAAACGATATGGCGGAGAAAGATTTACTTACCGGTCAGCGCTATTTACCCACGCAAATTGCTGCCTACTATTTAGGTGAAGTCTCACTTGCTAAAGGCAATCGCGCGCAAGCGCAGCAATATTATCAACAGGCAGCGCAAGGTGGTGGTGAAATTGGCCAAGCTGCCAATGCCAAGCTAGGCAAATTGCAGTAATTAATTTTTCTGCGGCACAACCTGTATCACAACAATAAAAACACGGCGGCGATTAAGCCTTTGCGTATAATCGCCGCCACACAAATCCGATAAAATCCAATCCATGAATAATACGTCTATATCCTCATCGCCCAATCCCATTGTTCGCTGGCTCGATACCATCGCTGAGTTTACCGGCACCACCACGGCTTGGCTCACTGGCATTATGGTCATCATTGCCTGCATCGTCGTCGGCTTGCGCCATTTATTCGGTATAGGTTCAATCGCCCTGCAAGAATCGGTTACCTACATGCACGCAGCCGTATTTATGCTCGGCGCTGCCTACACATTAAAAAATGATGGCCATGTGCGCGTGGATATAGTGCATAAAAAAATGTCGCTACGGGCGGGCGCCTGGGTGGAGGTGTTGGGCAGTTTATTGTTCACGCTGCCGCTGATGATTTTTATCGGTTGGGGCAGTCTGGAGTTTGTGCAAGAGAGCTGGCGAGTTAACGAGGGTTCAACCGACTCGGGTGGTATTGGCGGAGTGTATCTATTAAAAACCCTGTTGCCGATTATGGCAGTTAGCGTCAGTTTGCAAGCCATCGCAGAACTGTTGCGCGGGTTACTGGTGTTAATGAACATTGCACCGGCAGCGGAGGGTGCATCATGCTAATTGAATTAATTCCGCTGTTTATGTTTGCCGCCATCTGCATTTTTTTAATGCTCGGCTACCCGGTTGCCTTTACGCTCGGCGGTGTTGCTTTGGCGTTTGCCGCTTTCGGTATTGTTGGTGGCATTTTCGATCCGAATTTATTAAAAAGTTTTCCATCGCGCCTCTACGGCATCATGAATAATTACACGCTGGTTGCAGTGCCGCTGTTTGTGTTTATGGGCGGCATTTTGGAAAAATCGCGGCTGGCAGAAGATTTGTTAGAGAATATGTCCAAAGCTTGCGGGCGCTTGCCTGGTGGATTGGGTATTTCGGTAGTTCTGGTGGGCGCCATGCTCGCCGCCAGCACCGGTATTGTTGGCGCAACTGTGGTCACTATGGGGTTAATGTCGTTGCCACTGATGTTAAAACGCGGTTACGCCCCAAGTTTTGCCTGCGGCACTATTTGCGCAACGGGCACGCTCGGGCAAATTATTCCACCGTCGATTGTACTGGTACTGCTTGGCGATGTACTCTCCAGCGCCTATCAACAAGCGCAATTAAAGCTCGGGGTTTTCAGCCCCAAAACCATTTCGGTAGGCGATTTATTTATTGCCGCCATAGTGCCTGGTTTGGCATTGGTTGCACTTTATATGCTCTACGTTTTCTTCACCGCTTGGTTGCGCCCTAATATTGTGCCGCGCATTCAAATCGATGAAGCAGAAGAGCAGGTTTCATTTTTACGTGTGTTGCTGAGCTTGTTGCCAGTGATGCTGCTTATCGGTCTGGTGCTGGGCTCGATTTTAATTGGCGCCGCCACACCAACAGAAGCAGCTGGCGTTGGCGCATTGGGTGCCTGCTTGTTGGCGCTGTGGAAAAAACAATTCAATGTCGCGCGCCTGCGCGAAGTGAGCCGTTCTACCATTCAAATCAGCGCCATGATTTTTATGATTTTAATCGGCGCATCACTGTTCTCTTTGGTATTTCGCGGTTTTGGTGGCGAAGAGCTAGTGCATAGTTTTTTCAGTCAGCTACCCGGTGGTGTTTTCACGGCCGTCTTCCTGGTGATGTTGGTGATGTTCCTATTGGGTTTTATTCTCGACTTTATCGAAATTATTTTTGTCGTAGTACCGATCGTTGGCCCAGTATTGCTCGCCATGGGTGTAGACCCAATTTGGCTAGGTATTATGATTGCGGTGAATTTACAAACCTCATTCCTCACCCCACCCTTTGGTTTCGCCTTGTTTTACTTGCGCGGCGTTGCGCCGGCGAGCATCAAGACCAGCGAAATATATCGCGGCGTTATTCCGTTTATTATTTTGCAATTGCTCTTGCTGTGTGCAATGTCGGTCTGGCCAGGTTTGGTGACGTGGTTGCCGGAGCAGATGTAACACATTTTTTAACAACTTCGCGCAAACCAATATGCGACGATTTACGCCGTATATCGGTTAACCGCAATGCCGAATTTACTCTGTGTCGTTAATGTGATGTGAATCTCATTAACGTCATAGCTTGCCGTGTTTTCAGTTTCGATTCAGTTAATCCAACACAAACTTGCCGCTTTCTGGTTTAGTCGCAGTCATTGCGCTAAGCAGGGAATTTTTATTTATCACAGGGAGAATTTTATGTTACCTCTATTACGTTTCAGTGCAGTCATAACTGCACTCACCCTCGCTGCATGTGGTGGCGGTGGTGATGACAAACCCGCAAACCGTTCCAGCGCTGCATCTAGTAGTTCAATGGCTGCCAGCTCAATCGCGATAAGCTCTGCAGTAACCAGTTCGTTGACGACTAGTGCTGTACCTTCTTCGATGGCGCCATCATCAACAGCACTTTCATCGATAGCACCATCGTCAACTGCAGTGTCATCGAGCTCAGCTTCCACCGCAACGGTGTTGGTAAAAATTAATGGCACTATTAATGGTTTCACCACCGATGGCGATGCCAGTACGCTGGATGAAAACCAGGTGCAAGTCACGGTGCATCTTCTGGATAAAAATGAGCAGGTGTTGGCAAGCACCACGCCTATCGCGAGTGACTACAGCAGCAGCGATGAGTTGCGCTTCAGTGCAGACCTGAGTGGTGCTGGCGCTACCAGCATTGCAGTGAATGTCAGCGCACCGGGCTACACCTCTTTTGCGCGTAAACTCGACGCAGAAAATCAAATTAATCTGGATGCAAAACTGCAAGCAATTCCAGTGCAAACCGTAGTGGCTGGCACCGCGACTACAGCATCCGGTCTGGAGTTATCCGGTTTTAATATTCAGGTCAGCGCTGATGACGATCAGCAGAGCAATAGCCTGCTGATTAACATCCCACAATCCCTATTACCCGACGACACCAGTTCACTGGATGTTGCGGTGCGCACGTTTGATCCCAATAGCCCGGAAGATGCTGAATTTTTCCCGGGTGCCTACGCGGACTCTGATGGCAATCAATTAGCCTCGGTTGGTTTTAATTTTGCCGAAATCAAAACCAATAACAATGAAACGCTGGTGACGGCGATGCGCAAAGCGCGCCAGCAAAAAATAGCTAAAGCCGGTGGCAACCAGAAAGCTATTGCGGAAGAACCCGTTCTGATTAATTATCAAATCCCGCCGCAAAGTTGTGCGCTCCTGGAAAGTTTGGGCGATAGCGCGCCTAACCAGTCTGGTTTTCAAATCCCGGTGTATACCTACAATCCTGCCAGTGGTCTGTGGGATTTGATTGGCCAAGGCACGCTGTATAATGAAGCAGCTCAGCAGGTTCCCGCAACGCAAACGGTATTTAATTGCGCCACTGAAATATTTACCTTGGAAATTTTAGTTACCAATGAAATTTTTCAACGCGAATGGTGGAACCTTGATTATCCGCTGGCGTTTAACCAACCTACGGATTATTGCGCAAACATCCAACTAAAAAATCCTGATGGCCAGGCACTCACCGGTATCAATGGTTTTGTGATGGATAACGATGACAATTTTAATTTTGCTTCAAGTTTTTTCACTACTGATAGCAACGGAAATGCCAGCATTCGTATCGCCCAATCCAACATGGCCCCTGATTTGGAAGCTGAGGTTATTTTCTTTGATGAAAGTGAATTTGGTTATGTGACCCACAAGGTCACACTCTCAACCAATTGTGTTAATAGCCCTGTGCAGCAATTAGTTCTAACACGTCCCCAGCTGTGTGAAGTGAGCGGCAACTTTATTTATGAAAGTGGTGCACCGGTCAATCGCAATTTTGTCTACGGATTTACTGGCCAAAATTCGTCGATATTTGGTTTTGATTTTACGACCAGCAACACTCAAGGAAATTATCGCCTAAACCTGCCGTGCGGCGGCGAATACACTATTTTGAATTTTGCTGCATTGATCGCGCAGCCTGATGAAGAACCCATGCAGGTTACTCGGATTGATGGCAATCTCGATTCTGATGAGTTGAGTGATAACGGCGCTCAGGTAGTGATGAAAACCGAAGTGATTAAACACAGCCAACCGGTAGTTACCGGTATGTATGATCCGGCAACTAAGGCTCTGACCCTGATGGCTTATAGCAACTTCGATACCTTCCCTATGAGTGCACAGATCAAAGTAAAAAGTCTGGACGGTACAACCACAATACAAAGTTTTAGCGGCAACTTCACGGTAGATACCAGCGGTGATGACGAGGAAATGCCGTTTTATTTCATGGGCAATTTAATTCGCACCATCGAATTACCCGCGACTGATAGCGGTTATTCACTTGAAATTACCTTTGTCGATGCGCTCGGCAAAACTTGGACAGGAGTGCCAGGTGTAGTGGGTGTTCTGTAGTTTCAGTCATAGAGTCAATATAGTTAAGTAACTCTAAAACGACTGTGCCGATGGTGCAGTCGTTTTTTATTTTAAAACCCTCATCCCTCTCCCAAGATCTTTACTCCCGTAGGCAATTTAAATGCCAATCAATATTGTTGTGAGCATTCTTTATCACCTATTCGAGTTACCAAACATAAAGCAGAACCACAAAACATAATCTCGTAAAGATAATTTGCTAGCATAGGCTCTTTCAAAAAATGGAGAGGTTTATGAAGGTTATAAAAATGTTTTTGAAGTGTTTAAGTTGTGTGATTTTTTTAATAGCACCGATCTCTACACTTGCCGATGAAGTTGTTACCAATCCCAGTGCAAGCTATGTATTGACAGGAGGGGAACAACAAATATTTTCTTCTCTCGGTGAGATGATCAGCAATATCAATAATGCGAATGAAGCACGCTATGCAAAATGTAGAGCTACACCTAGTACCCTTACAGGTGGTTATAGTTGTACGAAAATGATTATCACAGGCTCATCGCCCTCACCTGTGAACCCGAATACCATAAACGGGATTCCTGTTAATTATTTTTTACCTCGAATAGCTGAATCTGCGAGCAAGATTACTTCTGCATCGCCCGAAACAATACATCAGACCAGTGCTGGCGATCTTGGCGCTAGCTTAAGATTAAGTTGTCCGGATACTTTGAGCGGTAGGACAACTGGGCAAGCTCCAAATCAAACTTTTGAATGCCTGACAATAGAGCCAGAATCCTGCCCTGCTGATGGTAACCCTATCAACATAGGTACAGGTGATAAATTTGAGGAGGAAACGGACTTTTCAACACCTGATGGCCTTTTAAAAATTCAACGTTTTTATATGAGCCAGCACAGGGGCTGGAACTTCCGCCCCGGATATAAACTGATATTTAAAAATGACTTCTCTGACTACGTGGTTATTAGCAAGCGTAAACGCTATAGCTTGGAACCCGAGTCTCCTATGAGTTTGGTTGAGTACACCCATGTAGACCCGGTTTCGATTATTTCTTCATCGCCGGAAATTATGTATCTCTCAGATGGCCGCCATCGCTATCGCATAACCTCCACAAATGGCGTTTTAAAAGCTGATGGACTAATGGGTAAAAAGACAAGTATTGCACTAGCGTCTAATACAAACCCTAACGCTGAGGGATGGATTTTTTCCGATGTGGCCGGTAACAAATCCTATTTTTCTTCATCGGGTAATCTGTTGCGCACTGAATACACAGATGGCCGTTGGCTCTCATATTCATACTCTGGTCAGCAATTATTATCACAAACAGATTCTTTTGGCAGGAGTTTACACTATCACTATGATGATGAGTTCCGGCTAGCGGCAGTGACACTGCCCGATGGGCATCAGATCACTTACGAGTATGCGACACTGCCCTTCATCGCAAATGGCCAGCATTCCTTTTTTCAACTACTGAGCAAAATTACTTGGCCTAATGGCGAGAGCATTAGTTATAGCTACAACGATATTCAGAATATTTCTGGAAACAATAGCTATAGAATGCTCACTGGGAAAATTGACTCCTACGGGAATGTAGTAGGCAGTTACAAATATATCAATGGAAAGGCTGTCTCCACCCAAGGTGCGCTAGGTTCTTTCAAACGCACCATGACACACAATTCAAATCATACCCAAGTCACCGACGGATTGAACTCAACGCGTACTTACTATTTCAATACCGTGCTGAGCAATGGCACAAAGCTGGTTACAAGCACCAATCAACCCGCCGGTAGTGGTTGTGCCGCTGCAACGCAATCAGCAACCTATTACGCTGATGGTTTGAAAAAATCGGAAACCAATTTCAACGGCCACAAAACCCAGTTTGCTTATGATTCTGCACGTGCACTGGAAACAGTGCGTGTGGAGGGGATTCCAAGTGGGAATGGTACTGACTATCTTCCCGCCAATACCGCATTGCCAGTCGGCATTCGCAAAATTACTACGCAATGGCACAGCCAACATCGCAAGCCGGTAAAAAAATCCGAGCCTAAAGTAATTACCACGTTTATCTATAATGGTGATGAAGATCCCTTTAACAATAATGCGGTCGCTAACTGCAGCTCTTTATCCTTGCCATTGCTCTGCCACAAAGTACAGCAAGCAACAACCGATGCGAATGGCGCCGCTGGTATCAGCGCGACGCTCGACAACACCCTGGCTGCACGTCACGAGTTTTATACCTACAATGACCGTGGCCAACAACTCACTTATTCACGCACCGCAGCAGATTCACCCGACGAAACGCGAGAATATTATGCGGCCACCGACATCGATTGGACGCTGGGCGATTTAAAGAAAATCACCAACGCATTGGGTCATGTAACTGAATTTACTCGCTATGACCGCAATGGGCGACTCTTGGAAATGACCGATGCAAACGGTATAAAAACCGAATTCACCTACGACGCGCGTGGCCGCATCCTCACCCAGTCGATTGATAACAAAGTAACAACCTATAGCTATGATTTGAATGGAAATCGAACGGGCAGCGTCTTACCCAATGGCGTAGCGATTACCTATCACTACGATTTAGCTAAACGCCTGACTGAAATTGAAAGTTCACTCGGCGATAAAATGACGTATGAGTATGATGTAGAAAGCAATGTGCGTTTCGAACGCATAAAAAACGCTACTGGCGATATAACCTACGTAAAAGAAAATGTGTATGACGCATTATCGCGCCTGAAAAATACCTTGAACACCAGCAACCAGGGAAGCACGTATTTATATGATGCGCGTGGCAATCTTACTGGCGAGGTAGATGCTAACACCTACTCAACTGCGTTTAGTTTTGATGCATTAAATCGCCTTAAAATTATTACCAATCCGCTCAATGGAAAAACCGAACACGGTTACGATGCGCAAGGGAATTTAACCAGCGTTAAAGATCCAAAAGGCAATTCGACCATCTATAGCTACAACGCTTTCGGTGATCTCATCGGGCAAATCAGCCCTGACACAGGCACAACCACACACAGTTATGACGCTCTTGGTAATCGCACACAAAGTATCGATGCTCGCGGTATAACGGTTGATTACGGATACGATGATCTAAACCGTCTGACCTCTGTCGAATATGCTGCAATGCCAAGCGAAAATATCACTTATGTCTATGACAATACGGCGAATGACAATTACGGCATTGGAAGGCTCACTGGCATTGTTAGAGACGATATCCATCTTGATTATGTTTATAACGCCCAAGGGTTAATCTTTAAAAAATATACCCAAGTCAGCAATACTTTCTCATCAACGGAATACCATTATGATGATGCAGGCAACCTGACCAGCGTTATCTACCCCTCAGGCAGGGTAATCAATTACCATCTGGATGATTTGGCGCGCATCACCAGCATTACTACACAAGTCAATGCAACCGCTAATGAACAAATTATTATAGAGAATGCCAATTATCTGCCCTTTGGTCCGGCCAATACCTATACCTATGGCAACGGTTTAAATCACAGTCAGCTCTACGATCAAAATTATCGCCTCACAGATATACAGGTAGGCGGTTTGTTGAATCGCACTTATGGATATGATCCAGTCAATAACATCACCAGCATTAATGATGGATTAAATAGCGCAAAGAATCAGACGATTGGTTACGACCAACTTAATCGGCTAATTAGCTCCTCAGGTGGTTATGGCAACCTTGGTTATACTTACGATTCGGTTGGCAATCGCTTAACCGAAACCCGCAATGGTGTGACTGATACCTATATCTACCCCACCAACAGCAACCGTCTGAACAAGATTGAACGCTCCAGCGGCAACCGTGACTTTACTTATGATTCCGCTGGAAATCCAATCAACCGGACAGCCGCTGATAACACTACACAAACATTTAATTTCAATAATGCCAATCGCCTTGCCGATGTGAGTGTGAACAATGCTTTAGCTGCAAGTTACAGCTACAACCCTTTGGGGCAACGCACGGTAAAAACACTGGCAAATGGCACAAAAGAAATCTATCACTACGACGAAGCGGGTCATTTAATTTCCGTGACTGATGGCACAGGCGCAACGCTGCGTGAATATATTTACTGGGGCGATCAACAAATTGCATTGGTCAATAATGGCGTTGTGTATTACATCCACAGCGACCATTTAAATACTCCACAAGTAGTAACTGATGCAAACCAGCAAGTTGTATGGATGGGTGACTACGAACCCTTCGGCAAACTCGCCGCAAATCAAACCAACACCATCGAATTATTCAGCCGCTTCCCAGGGCAATATCTGGATACCGAGACAGGGCTGTATTACAACTACTTTCGGGATTATGATCCGAGTGTTGGGCGGTATATTGAATCTGATCCGATTGGGTTAAGTGGTGGAATTAATACTTATGCTTATGTGAACGGCAACCCCATTAAATATGTAGATCCAACAGGAGAAGCTGCTCAAGCTGCTGGCGGAATGGTGGGTGGACTAGGTATTCTGATACCTGTCGGAGTCGGTCTTGGAGCTGTATATTGTAGTTTCAATCCTAGTCATCCTTCATGCCAAGCGGCTCAAGATATTATTGAGCGTTGTTTAGATGATAAAAAAACATGCCCTCCTTGTAATCCACCTGTAGGTACCATTCGCTATAGAGTGGACATGGTTCCGCCAAGTGAACCGCATTATCCACATACTGGATCGCATGTACATCTATATAAAATGAATCAAAATCCAAATAATTGCCAATGCTTCTGGCAACCGATAGGTACCACGGAATTACCACCACCAGATGGTGCCTCTCCCATGTAGGATTTCTAAAAATGAATTACTCAGATGGTCAAGAGTTAAAAATAGGTGACATTGTCGAACTTAAAAACTCTAGGGGAGTTGTTGTTTGTTCGATTGATGATGAACAGTATTCGAAGGATTACTCGAAAATAGATTGGAGTTATTTAAATCGAGGTGTGCTTATCGAATTTGAAAAATATGGAGTAATTCATTACGAAAATATTGAAGAAGATGTATTACTTATTAAAAGAGGAAAAACTTAAAATTTAGTTGTGAATTAATGTCATAAGGTTATAAATACCGTTACTTGTCTGCCAAGCCTGGATTTATTCCAGGCTTTTTTTATGCGTGTTAGAAAAGCTGGTCAATATAGTCAGCAGCCTGGTAACACCTTTCCTAGTTTCACCGGTCAGTCAAGAGCAGCACGCTGGCCATTTAAGTCCAGCCCACGCACAGATATAAATCCCGTGCGAATCAGGGCTATACTCTCGTTCTGCCACTCCGAGATCAACCCATCATGCAAACATTTAATGTGACCCCCACTGGCACTATCGCCTTGCAAACCATCACTATGCCCGCCGATACCAATCCCTTCGGCGATATTTTTGGTGGTTGGGTGATGGCGCAGATGGATATCGCGGGGGCGATTCATGCCAATGAAGTCTCGCAAGGCAGGGTGACTACAGTGGCGGTCAGCGGTATGGTGTTTATGCGGCCGGTGCCGGTAGGTGCCATTATCAGTTGCTACACCAGCACCCTGCGTATTGGCAACACGTCAATCCGTGTGAAAGTGGAAGTCTGGATTAAAGATTTTCTCACCCATCAAATCAGCCAGGTCACCCAGGGTGAATATGTCTATGTCGCTATCGATGAGCAGGGGCGCAAGCGGCCAGTGTTGAAAAATGCACCAAACCCTGCGTAAAAAGCGGGCGTGAAATGACTGAAATACTGATCATAAGCAACGAAAAATTCGATTGGTTTTCTGTCCCTCCTTGCGCACCAGCGCAAAATGATTTTATAAGCCACTGAAAAACAATAACTTATCCAGTTAAACCTTTCTTTACTTGAACGCATCTATAATTTCGTCAGCAGCGCGCTAGACTCTAGCGGTACTGTAATTTATACGCATTACTGTTATCTTCTGTTCACATTATTTTCGCTACATTGTTTGATGCATTTCGATCAATAAGAACCAGAGGCAAGGCATGTTAAAGGATTCCCGCAACGGTTACGGTTTGCTTTCTATTGCGATCCATTGGGTCAGCGCTGTGTTGATACTTTTTTTATTCGGCCTCGGTATCTATATGGTGGATTTAAGCTATTACGATGACTGGTATCACAAAGGCCCGGAATTACATATCAGTTTGGGCTTGGTAGTGTTGCTGTTGATGTTGGTGCGCGTTGTCTGGCGCATTATTAATCCAACACCGGAAGAGCTTTCTGCCAAGCGCGCGCAAAATCTCGCCGCAAAACTCGTCAAGCTCGGCCTCTACGCATTTGTATTTATTGTGTTAGCCAGCGGTTATTTAATTACCACCGCTGAGGGCCAGCCCGCGAGTATGTTTAATCTCATTAAATTTCCTGTATTCACTGAATTAAGTTCACAAAACGTCGATCTTGCTGGTGCGATACACGAATATTTGGCGTGGGGTATTGTCCTATTGGTTGCGTTTCATGTTGCCGGTGCATTGTTGCATCACTTTGTTATTCGCGACCGCACTTTAGTGCGCATGCTGAAACCGGTAAAAAAATCTGATTTACAGTAATAAATGTTTCAACAACGGTTTTAATTTTTAGTCACACTGATTATTCCCAAAGGAGTTTATTTATGTTTAAACAAATCGCTTTAAAAAAATCGTTTCTGGCGTTAGCTGTGAGTAGTATTGGTGTAATGAGTTTGCCAGCGCTGGCTGATACCTATGTGATCGATACCAAAGGCGCACATGCCTCGATCAATTTTGCAATCAAACACTTGGGCTACAGCGTACTGACCGGCCGTTTTGATACATTCTCGGGCGAATTCACTTACGACCCTGCGAAACCCGAAGCGAGCACCGTGAATGTCTCTATCGATACTGGCAGCGTTAACTCCAATCACGCTGAACGCGACAAGCATTTGCGCAGCGCGGATTTTTTGAACGTAGAAAAATTCCCGAAAGCCACTTTCGTCAGCAAAAAAATTGTGTTGGATGATAAAGATGAATTTGACATCGTTGGTGATCTGACTCTCAACGGCGTGACCAAAAGTATCACCATCGAAGTAGAAAAAGTCGGCGAAGGTAAAGACCCATGGGGCGGCTACCGTGCTGGCTTCTCGGGTGAAACCACTATCACCCTGAAAGATTTCAACGTGAAAATGGATTTGGGCCCAGCATCGCAAACCGTACAATTGGAATTGGAAGTAGAAGGTATCAAGAAGTAATACTCCTTAGTTGCAAAAAAAGCCCGGCACTTTCGCCGGGCTTTTTCGTTTTAGAGCGTAACCGCAATTTCCTACCTCGTCCTCTCTTGAATCCTGCAGAGTTTTAAGCTGGCAACACAAAAATAAAGTGCATAACCGCATCATCTGTAAATTCCAATTAGGTATGTGCGCTATGCAGCCAAGAATGACATTTTTTCTGTACCAACAAAAATTCCCCACATACAGGTGAATATTTCCTTTAAATTTGTTGTTCAACGCGACAGAGTGTTTGCGACCTACTAAGCTATTGGATTATCTACTTGTTCACAAAATTGCCCAGTTAAAAAATAATTTACAGTTTTTAAATAGAGACGAAATTTAATTTTTTCTGCTTAGTTCATTTAGTTACAAGACAACAAAAGCCAGAAAAACTTCAAAAAGACAGTAAACATTTAAGTAAAAAGGAATTGTCATGAGCATGCCTCTGGCTATTGTGTTTAACCACATAGGTGATTCACAGGGTGGAGGGTTGCAGATAAATCTCTCAACCCTAGCAGTAGTTCGCTCACTAGGACGAAGAGGCATAAAAATAATTCTTGTTACAACTAATAAGCGCGATGGCATTATCGGCTCGCGCTATGTTGCGGGTGTGGAGTTTTGCCCTTACATCCATGAACCTGTGGAGCTTATGCATGGGTTTTTTAATGCTCTGGCGGAGCGTTATCCAGGCAATAATGTATTAATTCCCTGTGTTGATGAGTGCGCTTGGTATGTAGGTAAGTATTATCGCCAATTAGCAAAATATTTTCTGATTCCCGCACCAGATACTTATGCTATCGGCAAAATTAATAACAAACGTTTTCAGTATGAAACCGCACAGTCACTGGGAATTCCCATTCCAGAAACCTATTTCCCTCAGGATTTAACCGAAGTAGAAACCTTGGCGCACTCCATTGGCAATTATCCCTACGTGATAAAACCCAATGTGTCCTTTGAATGGAAATTACAGTCGGCAAAATCGGGCGCGCGTGGAAAAAAAGGTATCAGGGTGGATTCCGCACAGGAATTATTAAACGTTGCGCGCGCTATATTTTTACCGGGCACCGAATTTATGATTCAGGAAATTATTGGTGGGCGCGATCATAGGCTGGTGACTTTTTTAGGATTTTTTTCTGCCGACCATCAACTTGTTTCCTGGTTTATCCGCAAAAAAATTCGCCAGTGTCCGATCGATTTTGGCTACTGCACAATGACCGAATCCTGTCACAACCCCATCGTATTGGATCAATCTAGGCGCCTGTTGTCGGCGATTAACTATTACGGCGTTGCCGGCGTTGAATGGAAACTTGATCCTGCTACTGAAACTTATAAGTTAATTGAAATTAATGGCCGGCCGGTCAACACCACGGGCTGCGCCATAGCCGCCGGAGTCGATTTACCAGCGATGGCGTATTTTTACGCGATTGGGCAACCGCTACCCCCAGTGACCGATTGGCAAGATGGCGAGCGCTGGGCATGGTTGTCTATGGATTTTTGGGCCGCGCGCGAACTGGCCGGTATCGGTCAAAGCTCGCTGCTAACCTGGCTTAAAGAGGCGCTATCCATTAAGGCCGATGCGGTTTTTGCGCGCGATGATTTTTTATTGTCGCTGCGTTATTACGCTCACTTTATCGCCACGCTCATTACAGCGAAATTTAAAAAACTGATGAAATAAAAAATTACACAATTGCGGAGTAGCAATGGCTAACGGGTGGTTATATGCAATGGAAAGAGCAGGCACAAAACCGTTTTTCAGATAGCAAAGATGCGCATAAATGGTCGGCAATTTATACCGGCACACAACCTGATGTGGAAGCGCTCAGCTTTCGTGCGCGCCGCGATTTTTCAGTGGGTTATATTCAGGCGCAAACGCCAGCGGGTGCCTGTGTGCTTGATCTCGGCTGCGGCGCAGGACCTGTATTGGTTAAGTTGGATGCACAACAATATCGCCTGATTGGGATGGATTATTCCACCGATATGTTACAGCTGGCGCGCGCTAACCTCGGTGCCCGGGCGCAGCAAGTGTCATTGATTCAGGGCGAGTGCGAGCAAATTCCACTACCGAATGAATCAGTTGATATGGTGGTTTGTTTGGGTGTTATCAGTTATGCCGAGTCGATTGAAAAAGCATTGCACGAAATCAATCGCATTTTAAAACCCAATGGCAAAGCCATAGTTACCTATCGCAATTTTTACAACGATGTGTTCATGGATCCGGTAATGCTGGCAAAAACCCTTGCCGGTTCCATGTTCGGCAGCCGCCCCGCATCGCCCAAGACCATTGGCCGCTCCATTCCGCGTGCGGAAGTTATCGCCCAGATTGCCAAGACCCCCTTGCACATTATTGATGAAACCCAAATTGGATTTGGTACTTTGCGGTTCAATAAAAAAATCATTTCCGATGGAAAATTGGCCGCGCGCTGCAATCGATTAATTCACTGGTTCTTAAGTACATTGAAGTTAAAAAAACTTTATAGAGCCATGGCGGATATTCACATCATCGTACTCAAGAAAACGCCACAAGGAGAATTGGTATGACTTACTATCATCCTGTTTCATGTGCAGTTGTCCGCGGCGGAACAACGAAAGGTTTATTCATCAACACTCAGGAATTGCCCAGTGATAAAACACAGCGCGACGCTATTATCCTCACGTTGATGGGCAGCCCCGATCTGCGCCAGATCAATGGATTGGGGGGCGGCGATCCACTCACCAGTAAAGTAGCGCTGATAAAACAGAGTGATAATCCCGATGTGGACGTTGAATATTTATCGGGCGAAGTAGGTATCGATGAAGGTGTAATTAATTACTCGACCATGTGCGGTAATCTCGCTTCAGGTGTAGGTATATTTGCATTGGCTACCGGTTTGATTGCCGCCCAATACCCGCACACAAAAATTCGTATTCGCAATATGAATACGGGAAAAAAATTGGAGGCGCTGATTCCAATGTGCCCCGATTTGACGCCATTGATAAAAGATTGCAGGGAAATTGATGGCGTCCAGGGCGCGGGCAGTGAAATACAATTAACCTTTATCGAACCCGGCGGTTCAATTACTGGAGAAATTCTGCCGAGCGGTAAAACGGTGGATACACTCACGATCAACAATAAAGATTATCGCTGCTCTATTGTAGATTGCGGTACGCTCTATGCTTTTTTCCCCGCCGATCAATTTAATTTAACGGGTGACGAGCAACCGGAACTGTTGGATTTAAATGAACCCTTTAAAGATCTTATTGAGCAATTGCGCGAATCAGTAGCTGGATTAATATCGCAACATTTGGATCGCCCTATTCTCGCCAAGCAAATCAAGATAGCTATTTACGCCGACTTTACTCGCATGGTGGATGACCACAAAGAACTGACCGCGCGGGTGATCAATCGCTATAAAACCCACAAAGCTTTTCCAGTGACCGGTGCTATATGTATCAGTACCGCTTGCGTTATTCCGGGCACGCTGCTGAATACTTGCAATATCAGTAAAGGAGTTGAATATAACGTATTAATCAAACATTCCGAGGGTGTTATTTCTACTAACAGTTTAAGTGAAGTTATTGATGGCAAGGTCAATATTAAATACACATCGGTAAATCGCTCCGCGCGAATCATTATGGCCGGAGTTGCTTATGCGTAGCATTGAATTTTATTTTACAAATAAGAACATTGTAGGCATCAGAAAATGAACGATTATTTCCCACAACATCACCGCCCTGGATTATTCCGCACCTCCGCTTGGTTGAGTGCCTGGCTCACGGCTTGGGGAACTCACCCGCGTCTGAAATGTCTGGGTGATATTAATACCCAGACATTGGTGTCAGGCCTATGCAGTTTCACCGATTATAAATTCCGCTTCCTGCCGTTGAGGACTCTCATTCCCGTCGGGGTTGCAACGGGGGTTGTCCCCAGCATTCGCGGAGAATATTTTTGTTTTGAAGATCCGCAACAATTAAAATCGTTGTTGGCGGAGTCACTGAGCCATTATTGGCATCAATTTTATATTCCCGATTTAATGTTTGATTCAGCCGAGTTTGAAATCATTAAGGATTTTTGTTCACAGCAACATTTTGCGCTGCTGATTAGGGATAAAACCACTTCGTATGGGGTGGATGTGCGTAATGATACTTTTACAAATTATTTGAAAAGCCTTGGCCGCAGTACTCGGCTTAAGTTATTCAACCGACGCACCAAACTAATGGAGTTGGGTGATCTGCACATTACCAATATTTGGCCCGATACCGAAAAATTTATTGGTTTAATAAATCAGTTTCACTGGGAGCGATGGAATGAGCCCTGTTTTCTTCCGCGAAATACCACATTGATTATCAATGCTTTAAACAATCTTGCGGCAGCAGGGCATGGCGTGGATTTGTCGGTGCTGTGGCTCGATGACAAACCACTGTCGGTGATGCTCGATATCAATGTGAATGGCAGGGTTTATAATTTGCAATCTGGTTATATTGAAAATTTTATGCACGGAGTTTCGCTCGGCACCTTGCATTTTGGGTTTCAAATCGAGGCTGCCTTTAATTCCCCTGCGGTAGACTATTACGATTTTATGGCGGGTAAAGGTAAGCACTGTAATTACAAAGAGGCCATCGCTAATGCGCAATTGGATTTTGTCAGTGTATATATCGTAAAACCGGCACTGCTTCAATTTGCCTATCACGTCAATGATTATTTGAAGGGTTACCGACAACCCAATTAATAACCTGGGCTTTTCTTTTTTTTCGCGAGTAAGCAGCGCAGCTATTTAGCTGCGCTGCTCTATAGTTCATGCGCTCGCAGGCATGATGAATAAATTAGCGCTTGTAAGAGCACTTGTTAGGCGCTCCGCCTGGATCAGAACCGAAAGCAGCAACGGTACAGGCAATCGAGCCTGGTACAGACACGCGTTTGGTTACCCACTTACCTTTGCGACCAAAGGCAACCCAGCCATCACCCGATGACACTGTGCAAGTCTCACCCGAATCAGCGCACTTGGAGAAGCCACTTGGATAGTCGCCGGTGCCCCCCAGAACTGGCGCGCCAGTGGATGAGCTGGAACGGCTGGACGCCACTGAGCTGGATGCAGCGCTGCTGGTACCGCCAATTTTTGCAGAGGCGGCATTGGAGTTGGTGACAACACCGGAAGTGGTGTTTTTGATCCAGTAGTAATACTGCTGGCCAGATGCAGCGGTTGCATCTGTGTACATGCGCGCAGAGGATGACAATGACGCAATGCGCACACGGCCAGCCGGCTCTGCATCGATATCGCGATAAACTTCTTGTGTGCCCAGGGTCAGGTTATTTGAAGTCCAGCTCAGCACAATGCTGTTGCCAGTTGCGGTCGCGCCTAATGAAATTGAACCGGTAGCGGCAACCGAACTTGACGATCTGCTGGACGACACCACGGCAACTGAGCTTGAGGATCTGCTCGATGAGGCCACTGACGGTGCTGAACTCGATTTGGGAACCGATGAACGCGCTGAACTTGCGGCTGGAACGGACGAAGGTGCTACCGATGAGCTGGTAATGCCGCAGGCCGATGCAGTCAATTGCGCATTGTTTTTACCGACGCCCGCATAGTTAGCAAGTTTGTCTTTCACACACTGGGGTGTAACGGGCGAGTAGCTGTAGGGAATGCTAATCGGGAAAGGTGCGGTGGTAGTCCAGTTGGTCGCGTCGATGGTGCCGCCGCTGCTCCAGGTGATGTTGTAAGTCGCAAAATCTGCTGGGGACTTGATGTTGTTGTTGCGCAAATCCCAGAAGCCGCAGTTGCTGCTGTCGTAGCGGCAAGTCACCGGATTTTTTGCATTCTGGAACCAGTTGCTTTCAATCAACGCATAGCCTGCCTGACGCACGTTGATTCCGGAATCGGTAATGCCGTCATACAAGTTGTTGTACATATGCGTCCAGCCACCGCGTTGCAATGGCAAACGCGCGCTGACGTTGCGATAGATATTGTGGTGGAACGTAATCTCGCGGCCACCGGCGATATCGCTGCTGCTGGAACCATCAAGGCCGACTTTTTTGCTGTCGCGAATCACGTTGTAAGACACGGTTACGTTGTGCGAATCCTTCTTGATGTCGATCGCACTTTCAAACGTCAGGTCACCGTCGGGTGAGCCTTTACATTCATTGTTCACGGCAAACAGTTCGTTGTGGTCAACCCAGACGTTACTGCCGCTGTCGATGCGGATCATATCGGCATCGTTGCTGGCACCGGCGAGCGCGCCAATTTTCATATTACGCACAATCACGTTGCTGGATTTGTTCACCACAATGCCGAAATTCGCGGAGGAACCATTGGCACCGATGATGGTGACACCTTTGGTCATTTCCTTGATTTCCACATAGCGGTAAGCCTCACTCCAGCGCGGGTTAGGGCAGTTGCCTGAGGAATCGACGGTGTGGTCTTTGATCATTTGGTTGATCAACGAATCTTCATTGCCGGTGTAGGTAATGATCACCGGGTAACCACCGCTTTTGGCGTTGGCGACAATGGTTTTGAGCTGGTCAAGGCTAGTCGCAGTGAACGACTGCGAACCGCTGGCGCTACCGCCATCGGTGGTAGAAAAACCGCCGGTAGCCGCGGCAAACGCAGTGCTGCCGGTCAACAGGGCAATCGCTGCCGCCATGCATTTAATGCTGGAACCTGCGCTCATAGGCGACAGGCGTGTTTTAGTAGTGGTGTTCATAATGACACTTCTCGTCTTGTGAATTCGAATAGGAGGGGTTGCGGTACCGCGAGACCAAGCCGAAAAAGTTCTAATGACGCTCTTATTATTAATCCTTAAAAACCTGCACCAACAGCCCACCAAAGGGGTAGAAAAACCCGGCGAAGAACTGTTTGAGGGAGGTCAATACAACTGAGGAAATTGGCATATTTATCTGATCATGCCTATAAAAAGGATATATGTGCAAAAGTCTCACTTCTGCCAATGAACACAGCAGAGAATGTCAGGAGTGTGATTTTTTCGACACTTTTTGCGCCATGCGCTTAGCGGGAATTACGATATCGCTCGGCCATCAACTCCACCACCCGCTGTGCGCCCAATCCCAGTGGCCGCTCGCGCGACCAGACCAGATCAATCCACAATTCTTCGCCGTTAGTGAAGTTTTCAATCGGCAATTCCACCAGCATCCGGCCGTTGATATAAGGCTGGACGCAGGCGCGCGGCAACCAGGCCCAACCCAGTTCGGCGAGCACCAACTGCAGGGCAACCTCGGGCTGATCCACCCGCCAGTAATGTTCCGAGGCGATACAAAAGTTGTCGGTAGTAGATGTGCGGTCGGCGGGGCTGCGGCTGCCCACCATTACCTGCCGCACAGGGCGCAATTGGCTGTCGTTGATAGTGCCAGTGGACGGGATTTCTGTCAGTAGCGGATGCGTGCGGGCGATAACGGCGACCAGCGCCTCGCGCCCTACTTCCTGAAAATTCTCGCGGCCATCGGCGGCGGGGCGCTCGAACACCAGCGCGAGCTGCGCGTTGCCGGTGTGGAGCAGTTGCAAGGCGTCGGTTTGCGGGGCGGTGATAATCTGGATCTCCAGCAGCGGATACTCCTGCGCCAGAATCCGCAGGGGTTCCACCCAGGGCGCGGTTTGCAGTTCAGGCGCAATCACCAGCGTCAGCCGGGTTTCCAACCCCTGGCTCAACTCCAGCGCCTGGGTATTTAGCTGCTGCAACTGCCCAAGCAACAGCCGCGCTTGCGGTTCCAACGCCCGCGCATGGGCAGTCGGTTTGGGTTCACGGCCGCTGCGATCAAACAATTCCAGCGCCAGCTCCGCCTCCAAATTCGCTATCGCCATACTCACCGCCGAAGGCACACGCCCCAGTTGGCGTGCCGCAGCCGAGAAAGAGCCGCTATCCAATACCGCCAAAAACACACCGATCGTCTCGGAATTAAATGCCCCATTCATCGCGATTTCCACTCTCATCTATCAGTTGATCTGATACTAGCTAACTTTTTCTATCATCACAAAGCATAGAAACTGCTGATATCAGATTTAGCAGAGGTGGATATGCAAGGGGTAAAACGTCGTGTCGTCTATGTCGGTTTGTACGAACTGGTTGCGATTGTGTTGTCGGCGATCTTATTAAAACTGATCAGTAACGCCGACGCCGTCAACTCATTTGGTATTGCTGTCGTCGCCTCCGCAATTGCCATATTGTGGAATTTGGCCTTTAACTATGGCTTTGAACTCTGGGAAAAACACCGCAAATATCAGGGTCGCAGCTTGGGTATCCGCGTATTACACGCGGTGGGTTTTGAAGGTGGACTGCTGATCTTTCTGGTGCCAATAATCGCCTGGTGGCTGGAGGTCGGTCTGTTTCAGGCACTCCTGATGGACCTTGGCTTGCTGGTGTTTTTCCTGTTTTACACGTTTACCTTCAACTGGGTGTTTGACGCGGTGTTTGGATTGCCAGCAGCAGTATCACCTGATCCTATGGCGTGTAGTTAATTCATCTGCACCGGTTTTTTATCGATTATCTGAATCTGTTTTTAGTACAGATGACCATCCATAGTGAGCAGCATCACTGTGGATGAGATACAACCATGAGCAACACCGGCAGCCCCCTGTTAATTCCCACCAAAAACCTGCCCACACCCAAGGCAACCAACATCGACGGCCAGATTGTTACACGCAGCTTTAGCGGTCGCTTCCGCACCTTGCGGATCCTTGGCGCTGGCGTGCTGGCGCTGCTATTTTTTGGGACTTCGTGGATTAATTGGAACGGTCATCAGGCAATATTGTGGGATTTGGACACGCGTCAGTTTCACGTGTTTGGTACGACTTTTTGGCCGCAGGATTTTATGCTGCTCTCGCTGGTGATGATTATCGGCGCATTTCTATTATTTGCGGTGACAATGATTGCGGGGCGCGTCTGGTGTGGTTACACCTGCCCGCAAAGTGTGTGGACCTGGGCGTTTATGTGGGTCGAAAATATCACCGAGGGTGATCGCAACCAGCGCATAAAACTCAATAGTGCGCCCGCGTCATTTTCCAAAATCGCCAAGCGCGGTGCCAAACACAGTGTGTGGTTGGCGATGAGTATTGCTACCGGTATCGCATTTGTCGGCTACTTTATTCCGGTGCGCGAGTTGACCTTGAATTTGCTGCAATTTGAATGGTTTTCTACCAGCGCGATTTGGGTGTTTATCGTGGCCGCGCTCACCTACCTCAACGCGGGTTGGGTGCGTGAAAAAGTTTGCCTGCATATGTGCCCCTACGCGCGCTTTCAGAGTGTGATGTTTGATCGCGATACATTAGTGATTTCTTACGATGCCGCACGTGGCGATACACGCGGGTCGCGCAAAAAAGATGAAAACCCCGCTGAACTCGGTTTGGGCGATTGCATCGATTGCTATATGTGCGTGCAAGTTTGCCCGACTGGAATTGATATTCGCGATGGTTTGCAAATGGATTGTATCGGCTGCGCTGCCTGCATCGACGCCTGCGATGAGGTGATGGATAAAATGGGCTACGCGCGCGGCTTGGTCAGTTATACTTCCGAAGCAGCGCTCGCCGGTGAACCCACGCGAATTTTGCGCCCGCGTTTAATCGCTTATGCAACAGCCATCGTCATAATGCTGGCTGCGTTATGGTTTGCGTTGGATGCGCGCGAACTGGTGGATATGAGCGTGGTAAAAGATCGCACGGTTCTGTATCGCAAAAATAGTGATGGCGATATCGTCAATGTATATCGGTTAAAAATTACCAACAAAACCCAAATGCCTGCGCATTATGAGTTGCACATTGCCAATGATGCACGTTTATCACTTACACGTACTTTTACACTCGATTTAAAACCCGGCGAAATTGTGGATATGCCGATGAGTGTTGTCATGAAAGGTGCCAGCGCAGAATCCGGTATGACCCACTTTGATTTTGTGTTGGTTGATAGCAACCGCATAACCACACGCGAAGCAGCGAATTTTATTTATCCGGCATTTTAATTATTTCGGATGAGACGAAAATAAATCGATTAATCAGCAATGAAACTCTATGCCACCCTATGAAACTTTACGAAAGCCTAGCTGATGAAATTGCGCAATTAATTCGCACCGGTGTGCTCGCCGAAAATGAGAAAGTGCCTTCCGTGCGTACCGCCAGCCGCACGCACGGCGTGAGTCAGGCCACGGTTTTTCAAGCCTATTATTTATTGGAAAGCCGCGGCTTGATTCAAGCGCGGGCACGCTCTGGTTATTTTGTGCGTGCGCAAGCCAAACGTGCTTTAACCGAACCGGAAATGAGTGTAGCCAATGCCGATAGCACCGACGTTGATGTAAGTGAATTGGTATTTTCCATTTTGGGATCGATTAAAGACCCGGATACTATTCCCTTCGGCTCTGCATTTCCCAGCCCGGATTTATTTCCCCTTGCGCGTTTGGCGCGCTCCATGAGCAAAAGCATCCAGCAATTACCAGCGCGCGCCATTCTCGCTGATATGACATCGGGCAACCCCAACCTGCGCCGCCAAATTGCATTGCGCTATATGATGAATGGCATGATGAACGGTGAAATAAATTCACCCGATGAATTGGTGATCACCAACGGCGCATTGGAAGCATTGAATTTATGTTTGCAGGTCGTCACTCAACCCGGTGATCTGGTCGCGATTGAATCGCCCACGTTTTATGCCGCGCTGCAAATTCTCGAACGTTTGCAATTGAAAGCGGTTGAAATTCCGGTGCACCCGCGCGATGGAATTCACCTGCCGACATTAACTGACAGCTTGCAGCGGCTACCGATTAAAGCATGCTGGTTTATGAGCAGTTTTCACAATCCACTCGGCGCTTCTATGAGCGATGAAAAAAAACAATCGCTGTATGATTTGCTGCACCAATATCAAGTACCGCTGATAGAGGACGATGTTTATGCCGAATTATATTTCGGCAACGCACCACCTAAACCTATCAAATTTTTTGATCGCGCTGGATTAGTTATGCACTGCGGTTCTTTTTCCAAAAATCTGGCACCGGGGTATCGTGTCGGTTGGGTTTCAGCAGGACGTTACACCGAACAGATTCATCGCTTGAAATTGATGACCACACTATCGCCGTCTGTTCCAGCGCAAGTTGCCATCGCCGATTATTTGCAACATGGCGGTTATGATCGCCATTTACGAAAATTGCGCGAGGCCTTGGAAACACAGCAGCAGTTGATGCTCGCTGCCATCGCACGCTATTTTCCCGCGCAGACAAAAGTAACGCATCCCGGTGGCGGTTATTTTTTGTGGGTGGAATTTCCAGAGCATATAGACACGCTGAAATTATTTTCACTCGCGCTGGCACAGGGAATCAGCATTGCCCCCGGGCCAATATTTTCTGCCACGCAGCGCTTTCGCAACTGCGCGCGCATCAATTACGGCCAACCGTGGAATAAAGAGACTGAAGCGGCTATTGCGGTGTTGGGAAAATTAATTGCCTCCCTGTAACTAAGGTTTACAAAATGCTATACCACTGCTGAAATCCAGCGCCGTAAACGGCTGCGGACATATTGATGTAATGGTTTGCCGCGCCATGATCCCCAACACAAGTGAGCACCAATAGTCTGTGCGGTTTTTTTCGCAGTGAGCTTCGCCATCGCAAATTCAGGATAAATTACGTGCCCAGGCATGATGGTAATATCGTCGTTATATTGTGGATTGTCTTGTAAAAATAAGGTAAGGGCGTGGGGGCCGCTGAGAAAAACAATGTTGGTCTCACCGGCGCGATGTTTGGCAAAAATGCGCTCGATAAATTTTAACCACATATCAAAGCCCGGCGCAGATGCCATAAAGGCATTACCCAGCTTATAACTGCCGCCAATACTTTTGCACTCCTTCTCCTCAATCGCCAATACACACTTGTTCGCTAAAAACTTCTCATCCAGAGGTTTGTAAAAAACATAGTCGGTATCAAAATAAATCCCGCCGTACACATACAGGTACAGACAGCGCGCAATGTCCACGCGAATCACCCCTACCGGAATACTTAGATAATCATCGAGAAATTGCGGTGCCTTGTCTTTTACGAGCTGCAGATTGGACTCATCGGTCCAGGCGTGATATTCAAAATCAGGCATTAACTCACGCGCGCGTTTGGTCAGTTGGCGCTCTTCCCAGACGTAAGATTTGGAGCATTGATGGAGGATTTTGGGAATCATAGGTTTTTCCTTTTTCCAGCGGGCGGTTAAATCAACAGATGGATTACCCGAGAATCCACGCAATTGCTATGCCATCCAGCAAAACAACTCTTTTTTGTCGATAGGGGTGCCAAGAAAGCAATAGTTGCGGGCATTTATGCGCATAATGCACCAGATTCATCCATGTTTTGCGTTAACCAAAAATATCCAACTGCCTATCGGTTTTTTTCGGCGCCGGAATACTCAGCGGTTTGCGGAATAAACTGCAATCCAATTGTACAAAACGCCCACTTTTCCCCAAACCATAGCGTTTTAATCCTTTGGCAAAACGCTGGCGGATCATATCGGCCCAGAGGCCTTCACCGCGCATACGCGTGGCAAAATTTGCATCGTAATCCTTGCCGCCGCGCATATCGCGGATCCGGTTCATCACTCGCTCGGCGCGTTCGGGGAAGTGGGTTTGCAGCCACTGCTGAAAGAGCGGATTTACTTCCCAAGGCAAACGCAACACGGTGTAACCCGCAGCAGTGGCGCCGGCATCGGCAGCAGCGCGCATCACATTTTCCAATTCCTGCTCAGTCACAAAGGGAATCACCGGCGCCACACTCACCAGCACCGGTATGCCCGCTTGCGCGAGTTTTTCAATTGTCTGCAAACGGCGCGTGGGTGATGCAGCGCGCGGTTCTAATGTTCGTGCGATTGAATGGTCGAGCGTGGTAATGGTGATGGCGACAGTGACCAGATTTTTTGCGGTCATGTCCTGCAGTAAATCGATATCCCGTTCGATCAGCGCCGATTTGGTAATCATGCCGAGCGGGTGATCGCACTCATGCAGCACCTCCAAACAGCGGCGGGTGATTTTTAATTCGCGCTCGCACGGCTGGTAAGCATCGGTGTTCATCCCAAAGGCGATTGGGCTGGGCTCGTAATTTTTATGCGCAAGCTCGCGCCGCAACAATTCCGGCGCATTGGTTTTGGCGTAGAGCCGGGTTTCAAAATCCAGCCCCGGTGATAATCCTAAATAAGCGTGGGTGGGGCGCGCAAAGCAGTAGATACAACCGTGCTCGCAGCCGCGATAGGGGTTGAGCGTGACGCTAAAGGGCAAATCCGGTGATTGGTTGCGGCTGAGAATGGTCTTGGCTAGCTCGGGGGTAATGTGAGTTTTTAATGCCGGGTTGATGTCGGTATCGTCAACAAAATGTGTCCAACCATCATCGACTGTTTCAATGAGTTGCGTCTCATAGCGACCGGCGATATTGCTGATGGCACCGCGCCCTTTGTGGGCTTGGGGGATTGCATTGATCCAGGGGGCGGGATCAATAAAATCCTCGTCATTTGTACTCATAACATCGCCACCCTCACAAAATGATACTGTATGTACAGACAGTTATTTTGTGCCTAAATCTTTCCCTGTGCAAGACGGGTTTTATTTTATCTCGCATGGCTCCTGCAACCTTTTTGCAGGTCGCCCGTAAGTTCCTCCGACAAATCAATCTAAGGAGGAACCACCATGAACCCGTTTATTAACAAATCCTGTCGTACTTTAATCTTTACCTTTGCCTGTGCCGGCCTGCTCACTGCTTGCGGTGGCGGAGGAGGTGGCGGCAAAGGCTACTCACCTACTCCGAGCAGCACCGGCTATTCCAGCGTGGCGCCCAGCTCCATGGCTGCCAGCTCTATAGCACCGAGCAGTACACCCGCCAGTTCAGTTGCGCCGAGTAGCACACCTGCATCCAGTACGCCCGCGTCCAGTTCATTGGCGTCCAGCTCGGTAGCACCGGCTCTGGTTCCGCCCGTTGTCTTGGTCGATAGCCAAATCAATGCCGCTGACGGCGATTATTTTGTCGCGAGTGGCGACGTATTAGTCGGCATGCCGGAAGGTGGCGGCAACACCAGCTTTACCGGCCAGTTGCTCAATCGCACCGGATTCGCCCTCTACACCTTTGCCAATGACACCGCCGGTGTATCCAACTGCAGCGGCAACTGCCTGGTGAACTGGCCACCGCTGTTGGCCAACCCGGGTGATCAAGCAAGCGCACCCTATTCGATAATCACCCGCAGCATGGGCACTGCCGGTACTGCATTGCAGTGGGCCTATCACGGCAAGCCACTCTACTTTTTCAAAAATGACACAGTTGCTGGCCAAACTGCCGGTAAAGCCATAGCCAACTGGTTACTCGCACGGCCGATGCCCACACAAATAGTGGCCAACGCCACCCTCGGTAGTCATCTCGCGGCTGCAGGCAGTGTGAAACTGGCGATGCCGGTTAACGGCGCCGAGCAGACCAGTACCGCCGAGCGCAATGGTTTTACCCTCTACACATTTGATAATGACACCGCCGGCGTCAGCAATTGTTCTGGTACCTGCCTCACCAACTGGCCGGCCTTGATTGCCCATGCCGGTGCTGTTGCGACTGCTCCTTACAGCTTGGTGCAACGCGCCAGTGGTGAAATGCAGTGGGCGCTGAATGGTATGCCGCTCTACTTTTTTGCGGGCGATACCCAAGCTGGCCAAACCAACGGCGAAGCGATTGGCAATAACTGGTTTGTCGCGCGCACACCAGCGGTTGCGGTAAACAACCATCCAACCAAAAACCGTCTGTTAGTTGCGCACGGCAATATCCTCAATGCCGCCGGTGCTGCCGATAATTCACGCCTCGATTTCACCCTCTACACCTTTGATGACGATACGCCCGGCGTCACTACCTGCTTCGGCGGTTGCCTGGCTGCCTGGCCCGCACTTTATGCTCCCGCAGATGCACAAGCCTTTGGTGATTTCAGCGTAATTACCCGCGATGCCACCACCAAACAATGGGCTTACAAAGGTTTGCCACTCTACTTCTATGTTGGCGATTCAAAGCCTGGTGATGTTGCCGGTGAATACACCGACTGGACCATCGCGCGGCCATAAAAAATCCGGGCGCTGCAGATGGTTTGCAGTGCCCGCTTTTCATTTCCGTTTTTATTTACGACGCAGATCAACAAAAAAGATGAGAGGACTGCATCATGAAAAGTTTTTTTTTATTACTGGCAATCACCGGCTTAACCGCCTGTGGTGCCGGTTCCGGTAAAGGATTAAATGATCAGGGTTTGCCCACTTCCAGCAGCAAGGGAAACAGCAGCGCAAGCAGCAGTAGCGCGTCAGAAAATGCGGTAACACTCGCACAATTACAGCAGAATATTTTTGGGGCCATTTGCACCAACTGCCACACAGGTGCCAATGCACCGCGTGGTTTGCGGTTGGATTCCGAAGAAAATTCCTATGCATTTTTAGTCAATCGCACAGCCGATGAAATTCCCACGCTTATGCGCGTCAATCCCGGGAAACCGGATAAGAGTTATTTGATAAAAAAATTGGAAGGCACTGCAGATATTGTCGGTGCGCGTATGCCACTCGGTGGCCCCTATTTATCGCAAGAGCAAATTGACCAGGTCCGCACTTGGATCGCCAATGGTGCACCGCGCAATGGCACAGGCTCAGCGACAACAAAAGTCGCGCGCGCCAGTGCGCAAAAAAGTGATTCACAAGTAACGGTGGATTTGCATTTCAGTCGCCCGCTGCAATTTGAAACACTTTCACCTGAAAGTATCGGCGTGTTTTATAACAACCTGGATGGACAAAAAACGGCAGCGGATTTTTCACTCTTGCTGATCGACCAGATTCTCTACATCACCGTCAGTGATATTCCACTACAGGCGATACAACTGGAAGTGCTGATCAACAACAGCGACTTATATCCACTGCTCGATCAGGAGCAACGTGTATTTGACGGCGACAGCGACGAAAACCAGGGCGGAGGCTACAGCTATGTTTATCCACTGTAAAAATTATTTTGTATTTTTAACTTGTGTGATGGGGCTGTTATTAATAAACACCGCTCACGCAGAACCCTATCTGGCGATAAAAAATAATACCCAATGCTCCACCTGCCATGTCAATCCTGCCGGTGGTGGAGCGCGCACGACTTACGGTGCCTACTACGGCACCCATGTATTGCCGCAAACCGCAGGTAGCCTGGATTTATTTGATGCCGGAAAATTCGGCGAGACTTTACGCATAGGTGCAGACTTGCGCACCAATTATTACCAGTCGGATCGCGATGAAGGTGAAGACACGCGCGGATTTGAAACCCAATCCGGCCAACTCTATGTAGTATTGCAACCCAAAGACTCGCGTTTTTCACTGTATATTGATGAGCAGATCGCACCCGGCGGTGCGTTAAATCGCGAAACATTTATTCTCACCAAACTTAACGGCAACCATTTTTTAAAAGCGGGGCGCATTATGTTGCCCTATGGTATTCGCCTGGAAGATGACAGCGCGTTTATCCGGCAGACAAGTGGATTTAATTTTGATACCGGCGACAACGGTGTGGAGTTAGGTTTGCAGTACACCAAAACCCTGTTTAATTTTGCGCTTAGCAATGGCAGCAGTGGCCTCAACAATGACGATAAGAACTTACAATTTTTATCGCGCGCGGAATATCTCGGTAACAACTGGCGTATTGGCGCAACTGCACTTTACAACGATGCCGAAGCTGGAGAGCGCACGCAAGCCAATCTATTTGGCGGTTTTGTGTGGCAGGGATTTGTTTTTCTTGCCGAGGCAGATCTGATTGAAGATGAGTCCATTGAAAACATTCCTGATGAATATCAAGAACAGCGAGTCGCGCTGCTGGAAGTGAATCGCGAAATCAGCAAAGGTTACAACATCAAACTCACGACTGAATATTTAGATCCAGATACAAATATCGATGAAAACCAGCGCGTGCGTCATTCATTGTTATTGGAATACACGCCCTTCGCCAATTTACAAATTCGCGGCGGTTTGCGTAAAGGCGATGATATTCCACAGCGGGATGCGGGCAATTACCTGGATTTTTTTGCTCAGTTGCATTTTTATTACTGAATGAAAACTTGTGTGTATACTCGTTCGCAAGCTCCGCTTGCAAACGAGTATACGGGGATAGCAGTGCAAAATTATCTATATTCGGGTTTGCGTCTGTTGCAATGGAAATGCCTGCGCTCCAATTCAACATTAACATGCCGGGCGAGCCCAAGATGTTGGGCAAACGTTATTACACCAAATCCAGCAAGACGCAACAACCGCACGATTATCCCTACAAATCCCACCGCGGTTAACAAGACTCCAACAATCATCACAATAAACGCCGTGAGCATTTGGTGTAGCGCTTCATGTTGACCGGACCTTAAAGGTTCGTCACTAAACCGGCTAAAAATTCGTTTAATTTCCAGATTATCCTTATCCATGATCCATCCTCGCAATTAAGAAAATGAAACCCGCAACTGCCTGCGAAATTCTCCATCCCGGGAGAAGCCCTATTAAGCTCAAGATCAATTTACGCCTGTAACAAGGGTTGCGTCTGTGAGAAATTACCAGCCATTTGTGTAGGATTTTTCCCCTTCAGTTACAGGAAAATGAATCTACACGACACTCAGGCTGGTTGGGTATGAAAGGACAATTGGAAATAGTAAACAGGAATTACAAATTAAACGAATAATCCAGATATACCTTGCGCACCGAACCTGAATTCCCTTCTGGTTCAAAATTGGCGAGGCGCAATGAGATGCTGTGTTTGCGCGCAGGTTTGTACACAAAATCCAGATCAAACTCGCGGCCGATATTAGTGCCGTCCAGATCATCTTTAAAAAAGTGATAGGAAGTTTCTACCCGCAGCGGCGACGCGCGCCATAACAATCCTAATGAAAAATTGCGTACACCAGTATCGGGGGTGTTGCCAATTTCATCCGCCCAGCCTTCAAAATCGTGATTGGAACCTAGTGGCGTTACAAATGCCGCGCCATCGTTTGCGCCAAGAATTTCATAGCGGGTACTGAGTTCCCAGGTGCTGATACCAAAACCGAGATCAACCAGATAATAAGGCAAGCTTTCCGCATTGAGTTCAAAACGATTTTGACGCGCCGCTTCAAGTTGTAGGCGATATTTTACAACGCTGGCTTTGTAGTTGAGTGTGTAGCTAGCACCAAACGTATTATTGGATACACTCGGCATATCGCGATTATCAATTCGATATCCATAGCCGACAACGCGGGTGTAATCCCATTCATTCCACTCGAGCCGCGCGAGATGGGAATGATGTTTGTGGTCACCAAGAAATGCAGCAGGGCGCCATGCATTTTCATAATCGTGCTCGCGCCCCGAATTATTTTCATCCGCATCATCGCCATAAATTCGGTTGGCATTGGCGATATAGCCGTAAGTCATATTGGAATTGCTCGCGAGTTTGAATTTAGCGAGCACTGCATCAAAGGTCTGTTCGTTTTGCCAAAAACCATTGCCGCCGATAAAACGCTGGTTGTCAAAATTGATGCGCTGGCGACCGAGATGGATATTGGCTGCATCCAGATCGAGCGATAAAAAAGCCTGATTGATTTCAACGCCTTGCGGGTCGGGAATTAATGATTCATCATTAAAACGCTCACCATCGCTGTGATCATCTTTTAAGGCTGTTCCGATTGCATCGACTTCCAGTGTCGAATTCAATAACTCGCTCCAGGCAGACTCAACATTCGCGCGCAACAATAATGATGCTGCCTGGCCAGAGTTGTCGGCATCTACATGGGCATAGCGTGCGCGGCTGCCCCAATCAAATTCGTGTTCACCGAGCGCAAGTGTGCAGGGCGATAATGTGAGCGCTGTTAAACCCGCTGCTAATAATTTCACGTGTTTCCAATCCTTTTTTATTGCCAGTCTTCGGCATTGCCGTCATGTAAAAAAGTTACGCCTTTGAGTTTGTCCATTTCTTCATAGAGTGGATCAGGCATAGGGTTTTGGCGCGCGTCCATGTAAGTCATGGCGGGCAGGTGGTAAATATCCACATGTTCCATCACATTATTAAACATGTAGATTTTTTCCAGCGCGGGTAAATCCTTATAAGTGAACTGCACAATCTGGTTGTCGTTAATTTTGAGCAGTTTGAGTTTGGGTAAACCGGCCAACTCCAGTGCCGTCATTTTATTGCCAAAAATATACAACTCTTCCAGTGTCGGTAATTCACTGAAGGCAACTTTGGTGATTTTATTTTTAGCGAGATTGATATGGCGGAGGTTCGGTAATTTTCCGATGCTCGCTCCAGTGAGCTGGTTATTGTAGAGCGATAGTTTTTGCAGCTGCGGGAATTGGTCAATACCTTCAAGCGAAGCGATATTTTTTGAGTGGCATTCGACAGCGGTGATATCGGCAAGGCTCTGCCAATTTTTTTTCGCTGCCAATTCCTGCACGCATTGTTTGAAATTGGCATCTTGCAAAGGAATCTCCAGCGCTTGGGTAACAGCGCTGGCGAGCAACAACAGTAAACCGCAACAGAGTTTTTTCGTCATGGCATAGGTTCGCAGGTGAGATGGATGCGGCGCATTATATGGCCTTCTTCACCTGTGCGAGGAGAACGCAAACACCTTTTGCCAAGACGACGTCACTGGGTTCATCCAAAGGTGAACCTCCTACGTCTTCCTCCGTCAGGATCAAATGTGAGGAATCTTTAATCAGCCGCCACTGTGGGACTGTGAGTGGCAATTGCTGGATATCGGTTTGCGCAAATACGCCGAGCGGCCGGATTTGGCCATCGCGTTTGGAAACCGCCCAGAGCTGCAGGTTTTTATCATCCGCAATCTCCACCGCCTCCCATTTCAACCAAAGCTGCGCGCCGCCAGTAGCGGTGAGTACAGTCAGTTGTGGCGCACCTGTGTCGTCAGTAAGTACGGCTACATAATCGGCATTGGGTTGTTGCAGTGGGTCGCGCGCCATCAGTAGCCAAATACACACTGCGAGCATCACAGTCGCAAATGCGGAGACACTGGGCCAGAGCCAGGTAAATCTGGATGGCCTCGTATCAGCCGGGCGCGTTTGCTGTTGTAGACGCGCCTCAATACCGCGCCAGACTTCCGGGTCGGGTTTGATGCCTTGTTGTTCATCGCTAAGGCTCATGAGCTGCTCTTCCCAGAAGCTGACCTCTGCCTGCAGAGCGGTATCGCTGCGCAGGCGCTGTTCGCATTGCTCGCGTTCGGCACCGCGCAGTACGCCGGTGACATAGTCGAACGCGAGGCTCTTGTTGTCCAAAGGTGGCTCTGGTGTTTGGCTTCCAGACGCACTTATTTGCTTTCTAGGCATAGTCTCAACCTTTCAGCGCCGCGATGCAGCCAGGATTTAACGGTGTTGGTATTGGTGGCAAATTGCTGCGCGATCTCTTCGCGCGAGTAGCCATATAAATAGGCTAGCTCGATACTGCGTTTGATGTTGTCGCCCAGAGTGGTCAAACACTGGTGTAAGTGGAACCGCAGCTGGCTGGCGCCAACACTGTGCTCGGGTTCATCGCCGCCGGGTATATCTTCTATCCCATCAGGATGGGCGATAAATTTAGCGCTAATCCGCTGCTCTAATGCGAGCCGATCCAGCGCCCGGTAGCGCGCAATGCTGGCCATCCAGGTCAGCGGCTTGGCGAGGTGCGGCCGGTAGCTGGCCGCGTTATTCCAGATCTGCAAAAACGCTTCCTGCAATACCTCGTTAGTCAGCTCTTTGGATTTCAGGATGCGCCAGGCGATAGCATTCAGGTAGGGGCTCACCCGCTCAAACAGCGTTTTGAGCGCGGCTTGATCGCGTAGCGCGCAACGGGCGATGAGGTTGATCAGCTCATCGTCCTGATTTTCAATCGGGCTAGTCATCTCGGGATTCTTTCCTTATTCGGGGTGTTTGATCCCATCTACGGTTCAAGGGTCAAAAAGTTGCAGGTGTCATATCAAACTTTAAGTGCCACTTCAGGTTTTCTGCACGCCATTTTAGGTTTAGTGCGCACCACTTCAGGTTTTCTGCTCAAACTGGTGCGACCAAGTTTGGCAATTTGGGGAGTATAAGCTCGTGGCAGGCCGCAGTCGCCACGGTCTACTACAGACAAAAGCGTTTTTAATAATTGCCTCTAATAATTAATGATAAAGGTATTCGCTATGTTCAAACTCAGTCGCTATACCGGCGTGCTCTTTGCGTTCGCCACCCTGATCGGTTTCACTGCTACCAGCCCTGCCGCCGCCAAACCTTATAAAGCTGCGGAAATCTACTCGAAGCAAACCTACAAATACGGCCGCTATGAAATGCGTATGCGTGTCGCCAAGGGCAGCGGTGTGTTGTCCACTTTCTTCACTTACAAAAATGGCTCCGAGCAACCGGGCGTATTTTGGGAGGAGATCGATATCGAGATCTTCGGTAAGAACAATGCCACCCAATGGCAGAGCAATGTGATTATCGGCACCAACCGCCCCACCACCAAAACCGAAGGCGTACATACCACTCCCTTCTCCATGGGCGACGGCTACCACACCTATGTGCTGGAATGGACGCCTAATTACATCGCCTGGTATGTAGATGGCACCCAAACTCGGCGCATTACTGGCGGACAATTTGTCACCAGCCTGACTAGTCCGCAAGACCTGCGCTTTAACCTTTGGGCAGCAAATATCGCTGAGTGGGTTGGCCCTTGGAATGACAGCATCCTGCCGGTGTACCAATTCGTAAACTATATTGAATACAAACCTTATGTGGCGGCGACCAACAGTTTCGGCACCGGTTGGCGCGATGACTTCAACAGTTTTGACACCAACCGCTGGAACAAAGCCAACTGGACCTTCGGTGAAAACCTCGCCGATTTCGATCCAAATAACGTGGTAGTGAAAAACGGCACGCTGGTTCTCGCACTGACACGCGAAGGCCAGACCGGTTATACCGGCACTCCTCCAGTCGATGGCGGCACGAGTGGTGGTGGCAGTAGCAGCAGTGCGCCCGCGACCTCTATCACCATCCAGGCAGAAAGTTTTAATGAAGTGGGCGGCAGCGTCACCGTCTCTGGTGGCACCGTGGGTTATATCGATGCGGGTGAATGGTTCAAATACAACAATGTGAATATTCCGCAAACCGGCACTTACAAAGTGGAATACCGCGTGGCCTCAGCGCTCACAACAGCGCAATTTACCTTGGATCGCAACGGCGTAGGTTTGGGCACCATCAGTGTACCCAACACCGGCGGCTGGGGTACCTACCAGACGATCAGCCACAATATTTACCTGAACGCCGGTGTACAAAGTTTGGCGATTTACGCCAACAGCGGTGGCTTTAATATTGATTGGATCAAGTTAACTAAAATTTAAAATATTCGTCACTACTGCGAACGCAGGAGTACAGCGGGTTGTTGTGGATCCCGCGTTCGCGGGGATGACGACTGAGATGTTTCAGCCTTTGGGGGTTGCGGGTACCTTGCCTGCACTCCCGTTTTTATTTTTTCTCGTCTATTTATTTTTACTACTTTTTAAAACTGTTTTTGTCACTGAGGTAAAAGTTATGCGTCGTTTGTTGTGTGTATTCACTGCGATCACTCTGGGATTGGTTGCCCAGTTTGTTAATGCCAAAGCCTACAAAGGCGCGGAAATTTATTCCAGCGACAGCTATTTATATGGCCGCTATGAAATACGCATGCGCGTGGCCAATGCCAGCGGTGTGTTATCGACTTTCTTTACTTACAAAAATGGTTCGGAAGTGGGCAATACCTTTTGGGAAGAAATTGATATTGAAGTATTTGGAAAAGAAAATGCGACCAAGTGGCAGAGCAATATTATTCTCGGCAGCTCGCGCCCGACCATTCACACCGAACAAGTTCATACTGCCCCGGCGTCGCTCGCGGATGCTTACCACACTTATGTCGTTGAGTGGACGCCAGATTACGTCGCCTGGTTTGTGGATGGCGTAGAAGCGCGTCGCATTACCGGTACCAGCACAGTGACTAGCCTCACTAATCCACAATCATTGCGTTTTAATATCTGGTCATCCGAATCAGTGCCTTGGGTAGGCGCCTGGGACGATGCAGTATTACCAGTTTATCAATTTGTAAATTACATCGACTACAAAGCTTACAATGCAACTACCAAAACATTTGAGGGTGGCTGGCGCGATGATTTCAACAATTTTGATAGCGCTCGCTGGGGCAAAGCCAATTGGAGTTTTGATACCAACCGCGTGGATTTTGCACCAGAGAACGTAGTAGTAAAAGATGGCATTTTGGTTCTCGCATTAACCAAAGAAAACGCCACCGGCTTTAGTGGTACACCACCAGCGGATGCGCCTGGCAGCAGTTCAAGTGCGAGTTCCGTTGCGGTTTCAAGTTCAGCGGCAAGCTCGATAGCCGCTTCAAGTGCTGCGCCTAGTTCAATCGCCGCGAGCAGCATTGCAGCGGCGAGTTCTACTGCAGTAGCAATGTCATCAGTAGCAACTTCCAAAGCAACTAGCGGGGGTGGTTCGGGTGGTGGCGGTGCGGTGAATTTATTATGGTTAGTATTACTAGGTGGATTGGCACTCGTAGGTCGCAACAATAAATAAACATCTGGACTCCTGCGTTCAGGAGTGACGAAACATTTGCCATTCAACTGTATTTTTTGTCATACCCGCGAACGCGGGTATCCATATTTATTCGGCAGCGGATGTTTGTTTTCTAAACTCCGCCGCTGACATCCCGGTATAGCGTTTAAAAAACCGGTGAAATGACGACTTACTGTTAAACCCGGACTCCAGCAAAATATCCAGGATCGTCATCTCTGCATATTGCGGATCAACCAGCATCTGCTTGGCGCGATTCACGCGATACTCATTCACAAATTCAAAAAAATTCGTATTGAATTCTTTATTGATGATGCTGGATACCTCGCGAAAATGAATGCCCACCTGCCGCGCAAAGTCTTCAATATTCAAATTCTGTTTCAAATACAGCTGTTGCTTCTCCATGGTATTGCGAATGCGCGCAATGGCATCGGGCGATATTTCTGCCGGCGCAACTACTTCTTTTTCTTTGAGCTTTTCTTTGGTTTCCAGTAATTGATGTGCATACAACAAACTGTACACAAACAGTGCGTTCACCAACACAAAGGTAATGTAGTTGTCGAAAATGCCAAAACTATCGGCGATAGAAAAACTCACTGTCTGCCCGAGCAAATGCACGACGAGCGACCAGAACCAATTGAGTGCAAAACCCAATGTCAGTAGTAGCAACCAATAGGGACCTTGCAAACTCAAACTGGAATAAAATTGTTTTAGCTGCTGTTTGTAGCGATAAATTTCCAGCGCTGCCGCAAAGGCATACACCACCGGTAAAATTTTCAGGTAATGCCATAAGTAATTCGTAAGTTGAATGGAATATTCTGTGTGACTAGCAGACTGAAAGCGCAAACGGTCGCTATCCAAACCACCCCATAGCACCCATCCGACAACCGCGAATAAATTCAATAAATGCAGTGCATCTTTTGCACGCAACGAAAAGTTCGCCCGCGTAATCGCCACCACATACAAATACAGACACACACTTTTACCGACAACCGCCGTCACCAATCCCAGTGACAGCGCCATTTTAGCCATGTCGCTGTGCAAGCCAATATAGTCGTTCCACAACAACAAATTACACAGCGCACTGGCGCCCACGCACACAAAAAATCCCGACAACAACTGCGAGGCAATCGCCTTTTGTTTGGATAACAGCCACTGGAAAATCACCAGCAGCACGCAGACTGCCAGAGTGAGTACGAGGATAAGGTCGTGGATATTGAAGATGGGGGTTTTCATGGGTTGGTGCGGGTCTTTTTTATTGTAGGAAGGTAAAGTCTAGCAGAGAACCGGTTTCCATTTGGGACGGGGACTCTTATTCCGAAATCATCGCCCCGCCAACAACTTCAACCCGATAATCCCCGCAATAATCAGCACAAAACACAACAGTCGCAAAATGCTCGCATCTTCATTCAATGCAATGATGCCGTAAGCCGCTGTGCCGACCGCACCTATACCAACCCAAATCGCGTAGGCAGTTCCTATCGGTAAAGTGCGTACCGACAGGGATAACAAATACATACTGGCAGCGATAAATAGCAAGCAAAACAGGCTCGGCCAGAGCTTGGTAAAACCGTCCGTTTTTGGCATAGCAGCTGCGTAAAAAATCTCACACAAACCCGCGGCCAACAAATAAATCCAGCCCATTAATTCCCCCTCGAAAACATGTCAGGCGTCCCACTTCAAGAAACCGGGGTGGGACTTATATCCAAAACAGAGCACTTATTACCTAAATCGCAAATTGGCAGGATTTCTATAGTAAATAAGTTTAATTTGGCGCCAAAATAATGAAAATTGCGCCTATTTATTACCCAAAAGCGTGCCTATGATTGTTTTACGCGCTTTGTGATACCCGCCCCACCTCACAAAAGCGAAACAGGATGTGAACAAAAAATCTAATAAAGCTCTACATTCCCATGAGGATAACAACTATGCGTCACGCTTTTTCACTGCTTATAAAACAATCCAAACTTCCGCTACTCAGCTCAGCCTTGCTAGGGCTGTGTGCATTACCGGCGCAAGCGGTCGTATTCCAAGCGGAAGATTACAGTAGCTACTACGACACGTCTGCAGGTAACTCAGGCGGTAAATATCGCTCCGATAACGTCGATATTGAAAACACAAACGATACTACCGGCGGCACTTATAACGTTGGTTGGATAGAGCCAAACGAGTGGCTCGCTTACTCCAATCTGGTGATTCCCACTACTGGCAGCTACACCATCAAGATGCGCGTTGTGAGCCCCGCAGGTGCAACCGCAGCGGTCGACTTGAACGGCGGCAGCATCCCCTTGGGTGACATGGTTATTCCAGCCGCAGGTAACTGGACCAATTGGACCACTGTCACCAAAACAGTAAATCTCAATGCAGGCACCTACAGCCTGGGTGTTTTTTCCAAATCAACGGGGTGGAATTTTAATTGGATTGAAGTGGTGGCCAACAGCGCGCCACCTTCAAACTTACCTACCGCTTACCCGGGCTACACCGGAGTTTATTCTGGCTATACCCTGAAGTTGGATGAACGTTTTAATAGTCTGAACACGGCCATTTGGGCCAAAGGTGATGGCGCTGTTGGTGGCGAATCCATCTGCCGCTTCCAACCCCAAGGTGTGCAAGTCGTTAACGGGAATCTGGAATTGGTCATCCGCAATCAATATGTGGCAGGTAGCTATTCATACGACCACAAAGCTGAAAAAGGTGCTTACAACTATTCCTGTGGCGAATTACGCACAGTTCCATCGAAACGAATCAAATATGGTCGCATTGAAACACGTATGAAGGCGCCGGCGAGAAATGTTGCTACTGGCTACATCTCTTCGCTCTTCACCTACAAACACGAGGGCTCGCCCAGAGAGTGGGAAGAGATTGATGTTGAATTGGAAGGTGGTCGTCCCGATAAATTCCAAGCCAACTTAATTTACGGTGTGAACGTTGTCGATTGGAATGGCACTCGTCAATGGGGTGCATGGGAACATAAAATCGACATAGCACCTGCTGACCAATGGCGAGTCTATGCCATTGAATGGACGCCTTCTGCAATTAAATGGTATGTGGATGGTGTGTTGCTGAAAACCCTGGATCAAAACTGGATTGACTGTAATCCATCCTGTGTAGCGCCCCAAGTGTCTTACACGCCGATCCCGGACAATTTGACTGAATTGATGATGAATTTCTGGATCCCGAATGACGGCATTCAAAACGTTTTCGGTGGAAACAAATACGGCAACGTTTATCCAATGGTAACGCAATACGACTGGATTAGAATTTATCAGTTGAACACCCATCCGCTAACCAACTGGTAGCATTCACGTTTGGTAAAAACTGCACCTAAAAACCACCAGCGATGGTGGTTTTTTTATGGACCACGGTTTATTTGCCGCCTCCCACACATGTCTTTTTGCTCAATAAAAGACTTGCCCACTCTATGAACAATACATACACTTATCCATATATATGTAATTTCATATGTAGACGTCTGGAGACTAGTCGCGTTATGAATCCCGCTGAATTTAGCAAAGCTATAGCTGACCCCACCCGCGCGCGCATTGCACTGTTGGTCACGCGCGAAAAAGAGCTATGCGTTTGCGAACTCACCTGCGCGCTCGATGAAATCCAACCCAAAATTTCCCGCCATTTGGCGCTGCTGCGTGAATCCGGTTTACTGGCAGATCGCCGCAAAGGGCAGTGGGTGTATTACCGTTTGCACCCGGAATTACCCGTGTGGGTGACTAAAACCCTGAAGACAATGCTTGATGCCAATCAGGATTGGCTGGAGGAAAATCACCAGCGTTTGTGTGCGATGGAAGACCGGCCCAATCGTTGTTGTTAAACAATTAATATCAAATAAATTTTTTTGCGAGAAAGAACATGAAAAAAATCAAAATCGGTATCAATGGTTTTGGCCGTATTGGTCGCCTGGCATTGCGCGCGAGTTGGCACTGGCCGGAATTTGAATTTGTACATATTAATGATCCAGCAGGTGATGCAGCCACTTTTGCACATTTGCTTAAATTCGATTCCGTACAAGGCCAATGGGCGCCAGACACGAGCGCGGTTGAAAATGTAATTTATATTGATGGTAAATCCATTGCATTTAGTCGCAACAAAACAATTGCAGAAACCGATTGGAGCGGTTGCGATCTGGTGATTGAAGCCAGTGGAAAAATGCGCGAGGTAAAATTGCTGCAAGCCTATCTGGATCAGGGTGTAAAACGCGTGGTAGTGAGTGCGCCAGTAAAAGAGCCGGGTGTATTAAATGTGGTGATGGGTGTTAATCAGCATTTATTTGATCCAGCTGCGCACCGGATTGTTACAGCAGCCTCTTGCACCACAAATTGCCTCGCACCAGTCGTTAAAGTCATTCACGAGAATCTCGGAATCAAACACGGTGCTATTACTACAATTCACGACTTAACCAATACCCAATCAATCCTCGACCAACCGCATAAAGATTTGCGCCGCGCACGGGCATCCCATTCCAATTTAATTCCCACCAGCACCGGTTCTGCGACTGCTATTGCTGAAATATTTCCCGAACTGCGCGGCAAATTAAATGGGCATGCGGTGCGCGTGCCATTGGCCACAGGTTCACTCACCGATTGCGTATTTGAAGTGGAGCGCACCACCACAGTTGATGAAGTAAATGCACTGTTAAAAACCGCGAGCGAAACTTACCTGAAAGATATTCTTGGCTATGAGACTCGTCCGTTAGTCTCCAGTGATTTTTGTGGCAATCCACTGTCATCGATTATCGATGCACTTTCTACTATGGTGGTTAACGGCAGCTTGGTAAAAATTTATGCCTGGTATGACAATGAATGGGGCTATGCGAATCGCACGGCGGAGTTAGCAAAATTGGTTGGTTTGGAAAATTAACTTTATCGTTTGCAATGAGATTGCGTGTTGGGCATCGCTGCGCTCAGCCTACGCGGCCCGGCCCAACCTACGGAGCACCTTGTGAGCTAGCATGAATCAATCATCGGCAATAAAACAATACGCAATTGTCACTGGCAATTATTGGGCATTTACGCTCACTGACGGCGCGCTGCGTATGCTGGTGGTGTTGCACTTTCACCAACTCGGTTACAGCCCGTTGCAAATTGCAGCGCTGTTTTTGTTTTATGAGATTTTCGGGATAGTCACTAATTTATTCGGTGGTTATCTGGGTGCGCGGATTGGTTTGAATCGCACAATGAATATCGGCTTGGGGTTGCAGGTTATTGCGCTGGCAATGCTCACTGTACCCACACATTGGCTCAGCGTGCCGTTAGTGATGGGCGCGCAGGCGCTATCAGGTGTCGCCAAAGATTTAAATAAAATGAGTGCCAAAAGTGCGATTAAATTATTGGTACCGGGTGACCAGCAGGGAAGATTATTTAAATGGATTGCGTTGCTAACGGGTTCTAAAAACGCTTTAAAAGGTGTGGGATTTTTTCTCGGCGGTGCGCTACTTGCACTTTTGAGCTTTAAAGGCGCAGTATTAGCGATGGCTGCTGCGCTAGCCTTGGTATGGATTGCCAGCGTGATCTTACTAAAACAGGATTTAGGTAAAACCAAAAACAAACCGAAATTCAATGAGTTATTTTCCAAAAGTCGTGCGATTAATATTTTATCGGCTGCGCGGCTATTTTTATTCGGTGCGCGCGATGTCTGGTTTGTGGTGGCACTGCCGGTTTTTTTAAGCAGTCAGTTAGGTTGGAATTTTTGGTGGGTAGGTGGCTTTCTCGCCAGCTGGGTAATTGGTTACGGTATCGTGCAATCTTTTGCCCCCAAGATTATTGGCACCTTCTCTTCTAGTAAATCGGAAGCAGCTCCGGGCGGTAGCGCAGCGCTCGCTTGGGCAATAGTGCTAACCTTGGTTACAGCGCTTATGGCATTCGCATTTTCAGCACCTTTACCTGTAGCAAAGGTATTAATCATCGGGCTGCTAGTTTTTGGTGTGGTATTTGCGATTAACTCATCGCTGCACAGCTATCTGATTGTTAGCTATGCTAAAGATGACGGTGTTTCACTTGATGTTGGCTTTTATTATATGGCCAACGCCATGGGGCGATTAGTCGGCACTTTATTATCAGGTTATGTCTATCAAACCGGTGGCATGATTGCGTGCCTTTGGGTAACTACCGGATTTTTAGCCATCGTCTGTGTGATCTCGCTGTTGCTACCAAAAACACATTCGCGTACTTCATAGGCGACATTCTATTTTCATTTTTCGCAGGCAATCGACCCAACCATGTTGTTATCCATATTATCGATCCTGTTTTTAGTCACTACCGCCGTGCTTATTCATTTTGAAGCATTGAATTTATTAACGGGTACAATTTCTAAAATCAAAGCCTCGCCCCGCTTGAGTATTTTAATCGGTATATTGGGTTGTCTTTGTGCGCATCTGTTGGAAGTTACACTGTTTGCTGGTGGTTTTTATTTTTTAATTCAACAGGAATCGCTTGGTAGTTTATTGGGCGGCGATATTCAGGGCCACGGCTTATTTGGTACACCCAGCACCGGTTTTATAGATAGCCTTTATTTTTCTCTTACCTGTTATACCTCGCTCGGTTTTGGTGACCTGGCGCCCACCGGATGGCTGCGTTTTTTGGCCGGCATTGAAGCCCTGACGGGCTTGTTACTGATTGCCTGGACTGCGTCCTTTATGTATTTGGAAATGCAGAAACACTGGAAAGTAAAATAATAGAGGAAGGTAAAATAAAGTGAACGATAAAAAGGTTTGCAAGACAAATTGCGACTCCGCCGCTGATCTATTAAATCGTGCCTGCTTTTGCAAAACCCTGAATCGCGCTGAACTGCTGGTGAGTTTGCAGGCGCAGGCATTGCCAGCTGAAGTATTGCAGCACCTTGAACAATTATTTTCCCACACGGCAGTATTTATCTCCCCTACACAATGGCAGCAACTGCAGCGGCTGGTGCATGCAATAACGCGCGTTACTTCCTTGAGTGCTTACCAACAAGCGGCATTAGCCAAGGCTCCCGCCATCGCTCAACGTGCATCACTCGTCTCTGGCGTATTTATGGGCTTTGATTTTCATTTAAATGAAAGCGGGCCACAGGTTATTGAAATCAATACCAACGCTGGTGGTGGTTTTTTAAATGCGATATTGCTCAGTGCACAAACTGCTTGTTGCAATGCGGCGGGAACTTTTCCACAGCTTCTGCAGCCGCAAGTTGAGTCTGAATTTGTAGCCATGTTTAAACGCGAATGGCAGTTGGCGCGTGGTGATCAAACGCTGCGCTGCATTGCACTGGTAGACGAAAATCCCAGCGCCCAATTTCTCTATCCGGAATTTTTATTGGCGCAAAGTGTATTTGAGCGCGCGGGAATTAAAACCCTGATTGTCGATCCGCGCGAACTCAGCTTGGTTGATGGCAAGTTGTTTTATCAACAACAAATGATTGATCTGGTTTACAACCGTCTCACAGATTTTTCTCTTACACAGCCGGGCAACGCCGTGTTGCGGTCTGCTTATGAAAACAATGCCATAGTGCTTACCCCCAACCCGCGTCACCACGCACTTTATGCCGACAAACGCAATTTGGTTTTGCTCAGTGATGAAAAAAATCTCAGGGAGTTCGGCACAAGTGATGACGATATCAAAACCCTGCTCGCCGGAATTCCCCGCACCCAATTAGTCAGTGCCGATAATGCCGAACATTTATGGCAGGAGCGCAAACACTTATTTTTTAAACCTGCGACTGGCTATGGCAGCAAAGCGGCCTATCGCGGCGACAAAATTACCAAACGCGTATGGGATGAAATCCTGCAGGGTGATTATGTCGCCCAACAACAAGTCCCACCAAGCGAGCGCGGAATTTTGGTGGATGAACAAGAGATCGCCTTAAAGATGGATATTCGCGCCTACGTTTATGCCGGTGAAATTCAATTATTGGCAGCGCGTTTGTATCAAGGCCAGACGACGAATTTCCGTACGCAAGGTGGAGGCTTTGCGCCGGTGTTTGTGGCGGAGTAGTTATTTTTTAAGCAGACCGTTATGCTTGCATCAATTTCATCCCAAACCTAAACCAAAAAACGGCCATGCCCAAACTCTCCCCCCATTATGCCTTTCTGGCACTAGCCTTCTGGTTGCTTAGCAACTGGGCGGGAGCACATGGGCATTTTTGTTTTGATGGGCAGGAGCCGCCGGTGTCGGTGCATATGCATTTGGATGGCCATGAGGTGCATGATCATCACCCGGATGAAGTGCATCAGGATGCTGATATTGAGTTGACCCAGTCAGCATTGGCGAAGCTGAGCAAAATTGATTTGGGATTGATATTGCTGGCTGCGTTAGCGCTGGCGTTATTGATCCTGCCTACACCCGTTTATACCAGCGCTTACCGCTCGTTTTATCCCCGCGTTTTCCTCTATTGGCGACCTTTACTGCGCGCACCGCCCGTTCCTGTCTGAGTGTTTGATCGTATTGGGCGCGTGTGACTGCGCCTTGATAAAACCTCTGTGCCCCTTGGGCACATTTGACAGGATCTACCATGAACAAATTTTCGTTTGCGCTGCCTTTGTTGGTCAGTGCTTTGGCATGCACCGCAGTAGCGGACGGCATTAGCCTGCAAGATGCACTCAGCGCCAGCTTGCAATACAACCCGCAATTGGCGGGCTACCAATTTCGCCGCGCTGCCTTGGCTGGTGAACAAGCTACCGCCGCATTGCGACCGGAGATGCGCCTGCATTCTGAATTGGAAAATGTCGCCGGTTCGGGTGATTTTTCCGGTGCAGATGGCGCCGAGCTGACGCTCTCGTTTGCTTCGGTAATCGAGTTGGGCGACCAGCGCGATGCACGCCTAGGTGTCGTCACCGCACGTCAACAGCAACTGGCGACCGAGCAGCGGGTGGCGGTATTGGATCTGGTCGCGGCGGTGAATTACCGTTTTATCGCCCTGATTGCGGCGCAAGAGCAAGTGCAAGTGCAAAAGCAGGCGCAGCAACTTGCCCAGTCATTAGTGACCAGCTTAAGCAAACGTGTCCAAGCCGGTCGTGCACCACAGGAGGAGTTGTTGCGCGCCCGTGCCGCGCAAGCCAAAGCGGCGCTGGATGTCGATCGAGCCCGCCAGAAAATTCAACTGGAAGCACTAAAACTCAGCGCTTACTGGGCGGATAGCACGCCGGATTTTACCCGCGCCGAGGGTGATTTGTTTGCGCTTACTAACGTCGAACCCCTTGCCGATTGGCAAACTCGCCTCGCGCAAAACCCAGATTTGCTCTTGCTCGCCGAGGAGACACGCCTGCGCGCCGCGGAGTTGCGCAAAGCGGAAGCCGAAGGGCAAATGACCTTGGGATGGAGTGCCGGCGTGCGCCAGTTGCAGATGAGTGAGGATACCGCGCTGGTCGCGGGCATCAATATTCCACTCGCCAGCGGCAAACGCGCGAGCGGCGCGATCAGTAAAGCGCGCGCCGAGCAAGATGCCGCCACATTCGCTGCCGATAGCGCCAAAGTCCAACTGGAAGCCCGCTTAAACCAAACTTACAGCGCCCATACCCAAGCGCTTGCCGAGCTGCACAGCCTGCGCGACCAAATCCTGCCGTTGCTGCAAGACGCCAACCGCGCTACCGCCGCCGCTTTCGACCAGGGGCGCTACAGCTCACTCGAACTGGCACTCGCCCAGCGCGAATTGCTTGAAGCCCGCGCCGCCTTGATCGACGCCGCCCTGCGCGCCCATGAAACCCGCATTGAACTGGAGCGGCTCACCGCATCAGCCCCTGAAACGGAGATTGCCCAATGAATTCTTTTATCAAAACCCTGTTATTAATTGCGAGCCTCGGCCTGTCAGCAAACCTATTGGCATCGGGCGATCATGACCACGGCCACGATGAACATGACGAACACCACGAAGAGGAGCCGCAAAAGGGTGTCCATAACGGCCGCTTGCTGGAAGACGGTGACTTTGTGGTCGAGCTGGCGATTTTTGAACAAGACGTACCGCCTGAATATCGCGCCTGGGCAAGTATGGATGGCAAACCCTTAAAGTCTGGCGACTGGAAACTGGAAGTACAGCTCACCCGCTTGGGCGGTGAAGTAAATACATTTGCGTTCAAGGCCGAACAGGATTTTCTGCGCGGCCAGGGTGTAGTGGAAGAACCCCACTCATTTGATGTGAAAGTCACCGCAACCTACCAAAACCAACAGCACCAGTGGACTTATCCCTCCTACGAAGGGCGCGTCACCATGGAAGACGAAGTTGCAGCAGCCTCGGGTTTAACCAAGGCCATTGCGGGAGAGGGCGTGTTGCAGGAGCGCATCAAACTTTACGGCACCATAGTCGCCGACCCGCTGCGCGTGAGCCACATTCAAGCGCGTTACCCCGGTTTGATCCGCTCGGTAAAACCGACCATAGGCGCGCGCGTAAAAGCGGGCGATGTATTGGCGACAGTTGAATCCAACGAGAGCCTGCGCGAATATCCGCTGCTGGCGCCGATTGATGGGGTGGTAGTCGAACGCCATTCCAATGCAGGTGAATTCACCGCTGATCGCGTGTTATTTACCTTGCTGGATGAGCGCGTATTAGAGCTGCATTTGCAGGCGTTCCCGACCGATGCCAGCAAAATCAAAACCGGCCAAGCCATCACTATCAACGCTAACGGCCAACAAGCGCATACTAAAACGGAATACATCACTCCGCGCCATGGCGAAACTCCCACCCTGGAAGTCCACGCGCCAGTCGATAACAGCAACAATCTTTGGGTGCCCAATCAAGCGGTGGAAGGCTGGGTTGATATCGCCCAAACTCCAGTGCCGCTTATGGTCGATAACCGCGCCCTGCAATCCTTCCGCGATTGGCAGGTGGTGTTTATCCAAATTGGCGAGACTTACGAAATCCGCCCGCTCGAATTGGGGCGCACTGATGGCCAATTCACTGAAGTGCTCAGCGGTTTAAACGCGGGCGATAGCTACGTGGTGGAAAACTCCTTTTTGCTCAAGGCTGATCTGGAGAAATCCGGCGCCTCTCACGATCACTAAGGGGCGGCATCATGATTGAATCGATTTTACGCGCGGCGATCACGCGCCGCTGGCTGGTGCTCGCCGCTGTGCTCGCACTGATTATCCTCGGCCTGTGGAATTACCAGCGGCTGCCAATTGATGCAGTGCCCGATATCACCAACGTGCAGGTACAAATCAATACCGAAGCATCCGGTTACTCGCCGCTGGAAACCGAACAGCGCATCACCTATCCGGTAGAAACCGCGCTCGCCGGTTTGCCCAAACTCGCTTACACCCGCTCAATTTCGCGCTACGGTTTATCGCAAGTCACCGTGGTATTTGATGAAGGTACGGATATTTATTTTGCGCGCAATTTAATTAATGAGCGCCTCGGCCAAATTAAAAGTGCACTGCCCGACGAGATAGAACCGGTGATGGGTCCTATCGCCACCGGTCTCGGCGAAATTTTTATGTATACGGTCGAAGCAAGCGATCCTGCGCAATTTGATGCAATGGCATTGCGTGAATTGCAGGATTGGGTAATCCGCCCGCAATTAATGCAAGTCAAAGGCGTGGTAGAAATAAACGCGATTGGCGGCTACACGCGGCAATATCACATCACCCCCGAGCCAACGAAATTGATGCAGTTTGGGCTGACCATGGAGGACCTGGCCGTCGCACTGAAAAACAATAACGACAATCGCGGCGCCGGTTATCTGGAACGCAGCGGCCAACAATTATTGGTACGCACACCAGGGCAATTAACCAGCATTGCGGATATCGAAAATTTAATTGTGAGCAACCCCAAAGGCGTCGCGGTGCGCATTAGTGATCTCGCGCAAGTGGCGATCGGCAAAGAATTGCGCACCGGTGCGGCAACACAAAACGGGCGTGAAACGGTGCTCGGCACTGCGCTAATGTTAAAAGGTGAAAACTCACGCACTGTTGCACGTGCGCTGGCGATTAAATTGGAAGAGATTAATCGCTCACTTCCTGAAGGTGTAAAGGCAGTTGCGGTTTATGACCGTACACAACTGGTCGATAAAACCATCAGCACCGTACAAAAAAATCTGCTTGAAGGCGCATTACTGGTAATCGCCGTTTTATTTTTATTGCTCGGCAATTTGCGCGCAGCATTAATTACCGCGGCGGTAATTCCCATCACCATGTTGATGACGATTACCGGTATGGTGGAAGCCGGTGTGTCTGCCAACCTGATGAGTTTGGGCGCGTTGGATTTTGGTTTAATTGTGGACGGCGCCGTGATTATTGTAGAGAACTGCATTCGCCGGTTGGGCGAAGCACAACGAAACGGCAACCTTGAATTAAAAGAGCGTTTGCAACTCACCTATGAAGCCACCAGCGAAGTGATTCGCCCGAGCTTATTTGGTGTGGGCATTATTACGCTGGTGTACTTACCGATTTTTACGCTCACCGGTGTGGAGGGGAAAATGTTTCACCCTATGGCGATCACTGTAGTGATTGCCTTAACCGCCGCGTTAATTCTGTCACTCACTTTTGTGCCAGCTGCAATTGCATTAATCATGAACGGCAAAATCGCCGAACATGAAAACCGTTTTATGCAAGCGGCAAAAAAACTCTATCAACCACTATTGCTGGGCGCCTTTAGACAACGCAGCCTGGTATTGGGTGGTTCTGTTGTGTTGGTGATATTCAGCATCTGGCTTTCCACGCGTTTGGGTTCGGAATTTATTCCGCAACTGGATGAAGGTGATATCGCCCTGCATGCACTGCGCATTCCCGGTACCGGTTTGGATCAAGCCGTGGGTATGCAAACCTTGCTCGAAGCGCGCATCAAACAATTTCCGGAAGTGGATAAAGTCTTTGCCAAGATCGGCACCGCCGATATCGCCACTGACCCCATGCCACCTTCGGTTGCCGATAACTATGTGATTTTTAAACCGCGCAGTGAATGGCCTAACCCGAGTCGCGAAAAATCAGATTTGGTGGAAGCGATTGAAACTGCCGTGCGCGAATTGCCCGGCAATAATTACGAATTCACGCAGCCGATCCAGATGCGTTTTAACGAACTCATTTCCGGTGTGCGTTCGGATTTAGGTATCAAAGTGATTGGCGATGATTTGGAGCAACTGCAAACATCTGCAGCGGAAATTTTGGAAGTGCTGGAAAAAATTCCCGGCGCAGCCGATGCACGGATGGAACAGGTGACTGGCTTGCCCGTATTAACCGTCACACCAAAGCGCGACCAACTTGCCGCCTATGGATTATCCGTTAATGAATTGCAGGATTTAGTCGCCACTGCAATTGCCGGTGAAAGCGCAGGATTAATTTACGAAGGCGACCGCCGTTTTGAATTAGTTGTACGCTTGCCAGAAAAATTGCGCAACGATTTATCGGCATTGGAACGCTTACCTGTTCCGATAAAAACCGAACCGGGTTTTGTTCCTCTAAATGAAGTCGCCAGCATTGAACTTGTATCCGCACCCAATCAAGTTAGCCGGGAAAATGGCAAACGGCTAGTCATCGTCACCGCCAATGTACGCGGCCGCGATTTGGGTTCTTTTGTGAACGAAGTGCAAACGCGCATCGCAAGCGAGGTGAAATTACCCGCCGGTTATTGGCTGGATTACGGCGGCACCTTTGAGCAATTAGAATCCGCAAGCAAACGTTTAGCGATTGTCGTACCACTCACATTGTTAATGGTGATCGCATTATTAGTGATGGCATTTGGTTCGATTAAAGACGCACTGATTATTTTCACCGGCGTCCCGCTCGCACTTACCGGTGGCGTACTCGCACTCTGGCTGCGCGATATGCCCATGTCCATGTCCGCCGGTGTCGGCTTTATTGCACTGTCCGGCATAGCAGTCTTAAATGGTTTGGTAATGCTCGCATTTATCCGCCAGCTTTATCTTGAACATGGCGATTTAATGAGTGCGATAATTCACGGTGCACTCACACGATTGCGTCCCGTATTAATGACCGCATTAGTTGCCAGTTTGGGCTTTGTGCCTATGGCATTTAACGTGGGAATTGGAGCGGAAGTGCAGCGGCCATTGGCGACTGTTGTAATAGGCGGGATTATTTCATCGACGTTGCTCACGTTGTTGGTATTGCCGGTACTGTATGGTTTAGTGCACGGTAAAAAAAAATAAATGAATAGGAGTTGGGGCGCGCGTTTCGCTTTCTGAGCTGGTGAGCTCCAACTCCATATTCACAACACTGCCCCAGATGTACCAGTCACTAGTCGTTTTTAATCCGGACTAGTGACTGGCGGATAAACAATTGTGCATGCCGCTTGTTTTTTCATAAAACTAACAAAATCTTCCGGGGAAATCGGTTTACTAAAGTAGTAGCCTTGGGATTGGTCGCAGTTGTGATCACGTAAAAACGCTTCCTGCTCTTTGGTTTCCACGCCTTCTGCAATAACGGTCAAACTCAAAGTTCTGCCCATGGCGATAATCGCTTCAGTAATGGCGCGATCTTCGCGGTTTTGGGGGATATCGCGGATAAAAGAGCTGTCCACTTTTAAGGTATCAATAGGGAAGCGTTTTATTTGTGCGAGCGATGAATAACCCACACCAAAATCATCAATTGCCAAGCGCACACCCAATGCTTTGATTGCGGTGAGGATGCGAATTGCGCGCTCTGCATCCTGCATCACCATACCTTCGGTAATTTCCATTTCCAGCAATGCTGGCTGCATGCCCGATTCGTTTAAGGCATCGGCAACATCCTGAATTAAATGCTCATCGAAAAACTGCCGCACGGATAAATTCACGGCCATGCACAGCGGCGGTAAGCCTTGTTTTAACCAGGCGACATTTTGTGCGCAGGCAGTTTTTAATACCCAGCGGCCGATTAATACAATCAAACCGGTTTCTTCCGCTAGCGGGATAAATTGTGCGGGCGAAATGACACCAAGGTCTGGATGTTGCCAGCGCACTAATGCCTCAACTCCCGCAATTTCGCCGGTTTGCAAATTGCGTTTTGCCTGGTAGTGCAAGAAAAATTCATTGCGCTCAAGCGCCATGCGCAAATTATTTTCCAGCACCAAACGCTCCAATGAGCGGGCTTCTATATCGGGGGAATAGAATTGGTAATTGTTTTTGCCTTCTTCTTTCGCGCGGTACATGGCGATGTCGGCATTTTTCATCAGGGTTTGTTCGTCTCTTCCATCATCCGGATAAACACAAATGCCGATGCTGGCAGTCACGCGACATTCCTGGCCATTGATATCCATGGGCTCAAGTGATGCAGACAAAATTTTCTGTGCAACAGTGGCTATTTGCTCGGCATTTTCCGGTTCAGGCAACATAACGACAAATTCGTCGCCACCGAGACGCCCGACGACATCACTGGCACGCAAACATTGCTTCAGGCGTGCTGCCATTTCGCACAGTAAAAAGTCACCCGCTTCATGGCCAAGTGTGTCATTAATATTTTTGAACCTGTCCAGATCAATAAAAAATACAGCGAGTTTGCGATGATAGCGGTGCGCTGACTCAATCGCTAAATTCAATATCTGGCTAAACATAAAACGATTGGGCAGCGAGGTTAAACTATCGTGCGTAGCCAAAAAGTGAATGTGTTGTTCGGAGCGTTTGCGATCGCTGATGTCGCGCCCAATGCCGCGATAGCCACGAAAATTTCCGTCCTCATCGAAGGCGGGCAGACCAGTCAAACTAATGAAATACGTTTTGCCGTTGTCCGCCACGCGCCGCAGTTCCAAATCGCGAAACGGCTTGCGCTCGGCTACGTGGTCGTCGTATTCAATCCAGGATTCGGATAGGAGTGCAGTGCCGGGTAACTCCTTTAAACTTTTGCCGAGAACTTCATCGCGCGTGTAACTGGATTTGTTGTTCGGGTCTTCGATATCAGTAAACTGCAAATCGGCATCTTGTTCCCAATACCAATCAGACGATAATTCGATCAGGCTGCGGAACCGTTCTTCACTTTCGCGCATTGCGCGCTCTGCGCGGCGGCGTAAGGTGATGTCGCGGCCGATACCGACCAGCGCGACGGTTTCGCCTTTGTCGTTGCGTACAGGCAGCTTGGTGGTGAGAAACCAGCGCATATTGCCGGTCTCTTTGTTGACGGCCAGCTCCTCCCGGTTAACCAATCCTTCACCGGTGCGAACAATGGTTTGTTCATCGTCAAAAAAATTCTGCGCCATCTCTTGAGGGAAAAAATCAAAATCATCTTTGCCAATCAAATTTTCCGGCGTAGTGCCCATGCCTCTGGCAACCGCTTCATTTGCTAACAAAAATTTGCTGTTAAGGTCTTTGGCAAAAATACTGTCGGGTACTGCATCAACCAGTGTGCGCATCAGGTTGCGCTCTTGCTCAAGGGTAGCGCTGATCGTGCTCAGCTCGGCGGTGCGCTCGGCCACCCGATTTTCCAATTCAGCATTCAGATCACGCGCATTGAACTCGGCTTGTTTAATTTGGGTAATATCGCGTGTAATACCGATAATTCCGATAATCTCGCCGTTATCATCGCGCAGTGGAACCTTGGTTGTAGAATGCCAGCGCGACTCACCGGTTTTAAAGTTTGTCAGCAGTTCCTCGCGCCCCACCAGTGGTTGGCCTGAGCGCATCACCAATTGATCATCGTCGGAATAGGCTTGCGCAGCCGCCGGTGGGTTAAGATCGAAATCGGTTTTGCCTAAAATACTGTCTGCAGATTCCGCACCGGTCATATTGACCAAGGCCAAATTGGCATAGATAAACCGGCCTTGTTCGTCCTTGGCATAGATGAGATCGAGCATGTTGTCGCCGAGGGTGCGAAGTAAAAAGCGTTCCATAGGAAAGTCTTATATTGTTGGTGGAGGTCTTGCTTATGGCGCAGGTTTCATTAGAGGTCAGTATAGGCGGCGGTTGAAGCTGACGAGAAAAATAACACTAATAAACATTGGCTGCGGTCGCATTTGTCGGCTTATTGACGACCGCAGGGGGATCCTGTGGGCGGGTGTTCATGCAGCGGTTTTTTTGGCGACGGATCGCTAAGTGTTATTTGGCAAGCATCTTCATTGGAAAACTTCACGTTGAAATATTCAGGAGCAAATGATGGGCGCCCATTGCTGTAACCACGATCATCAACAACCCGCCAAACCCAATCCCAAATACCGCCGCATTTTGTGGATCGCGTTAGTCGTCAACTTCGCTATGTTTGCGATTGAAATTATTTTCAGCCTGCAGTCCAAATCGGTTTCGCTACTCGCCGACTCCATCGACTTTCTCGGCGACTCTGCCAACTACGCCATCAGCCTTTGGGTATTGGCGATGAGCGTGCAAACCCGCGCAAAGGCATCATTATTTAAAGCCGCATCAATGGCATTATTTGGCGTTGTTGTTTTAGTGCATGCAATTTGGAATGCAATTACCGGTGTGATTCCCGATGCAGAAACCATGAGTCTGGTTGGCCTGCTGGCACTCGTGGCCAATTTGAGCGTGGCATGGCTGCTCTATGCCTATCGCAATGGCGACAGCAATATGCGCAGTGTGTGGTTGTGTACACGCAATGATGCATTGGGGAATATCGCGGTGATCGTTGCGGCTATCGGTGTATTTGGAACGGGCACTGCGTGGCCGGATTTAATTGTGGCAAGCATCATGGCGTCACTGGCATTGACGGCGGCTTGGCAGGTGGCGAAACAAGCTCAGCGCGAGCTGGCCCAGTAAAAGTATTAATTTCATATATAAAAATAATTCCATGTTTCAAAATGAAACAGCTTCCCAATTGTATTGCCAGGAGTAACTTCTGCCTGTTTCCAAATCACTCATTAAATCCTATTTGTAATATTTTAATGGTCTTTTAGTCAAAGCAACCCTTAGTATTTCTTCAGCCGCTTGCGCGGCCGGTGCTGACCGCTTTGAGCTCGCACTCTCCCCCCTTGGGCGAGTTCCTGGCGGTTGCGCCTCTCATCCTGACTTAGGCTTCGGGCAACCGGAGAGACGTATCACCTGCAGTAGTGTCAGAGCACATCAATCCCTAAGGAAATAATAAAGATGAAATCCTTTTTCTCTTCCATCGTTCTATTACTCGCGTTTTGTATTGCGCCTTTTTCCCAGGCACAAAGCTGTGGCAGCGGCGGCGGTGCGACTGTCTGTTTGACGGCCACCGGCACTGCCAACAATATCGGCCTGAGCTGGACGGTTAGCGGCACCATCAGTAGCGTGCAGGTTTACCGCGATACCGACAGCAACCCGAGCGGCCGCATCCGCATTGCGACCGTTAGTGCATCCACCAAAACCTATACCGACTCCACCGCCGTAGCGGGAACGCCATACTGGTATTGGATTAAATTTACCGCAGCCGGCACCAGCTACAGCTCCAATGTCGCATCAGCGACACGTACTGCGTCTACCGCTGCAATGCGCAATCTCACCAGCGTACAACTGGCAGCCCTAATGGGCGCAGGTTGGAATTTGGGTAACTCGCTCGAAGCGATTGGCAGTGAAACCGCCTGGGGCAACCCTGCTACCACCCAAACCATGATCAATGCCGTGAAGGCGGCCGGTTTCAAAACCATCCGTATCCCTGTGTCCTGGAGTCAATACGCCGATGCCAATTACAACATCAGCAGCACCTGGATGGCCCGCGTTAAACAAGTGGTTGATTATTCAAAAAGCGCCGGCCTCTATGTGATCATCAATATCCACTGGGATGGCGGTTGGATGCAGCCCAAGTACGCCAATCAAACAGCCGTGAATAGCCGCATCACCAAATTGTGGACGCAAATCGCCAATCAATTTAAAAACTATGACGATTACTTATTATTTGCGGGCACCAACGAGGTGATGGTGGATGGAGATTACGGTACGCCCACCACGGAATACTACACGGTGCAAAACAGTTTTAATCAGACGTTCGTCAACGCGGTGCGCGCAACCGGTGGCAACAATGCGGTGCGTCATTTGATCGTGCAGGGTTTCAATACCAATATCGATCACACCATCAGCTTCGCCACTATTCCGAGCGATTCAGCGAGCAAACGTTTGATGATGGAGGTGCACTTTTACGATCCCTACAATTTCACGCTCAATGAAAACAGTGTTATCTGGCAGTGGGGTAAAAATGCGACCAGTGCGGCAAATGTGGAAGCCTGGGCAAACGAAGCTTATGTTGATGCGCAATTCCAACGCATGAAAACCAAATTTGTCGATAACGGCGTGGCGGTTATTCTGGGTGAGTTCGGTGCAATTTCACGCACCAATATTCCCGCCGCAGAAAGTTATCGTGTCTATTGGAATCAATACATTACCCGCGCGGCGTACACACGCGGATTGGTACCCATCTATTGGGACAACGGCTACACCGCCAACGGCGGCATGGGTCTATTTGATCGCTACAGTGGCAATCAGGTTTATCCAACGCTGATTAGCACAATCGTGAATGCGGCCAAATAAGCTTGAGGTGCGATGATCCAAACAAAAACGCCCTGCAAATGCAGGGCGTTTTTGTATCGCACTGGCTGCACCAGGCAGCCCAGGCAATTATGCCGCCTTACGACGACGAGTCAGACCCAGACCCAACAGACCCAGACCCAACAACATCAGAGAAGAGGTCTCTGGAACGTCGGTAGTGCCATTGAAGGTGAAGTCATCCAGAGCCCAGTGACTACCGTTGTTGAAGATTTGGATAGAGTCAATACCAGCCCAATCCAGGCTGATCCAGAGCGGAGTTTGGTTATTGATGGTGTAGCTGCTGCTAGTAAAAATTTGCACGCCATCGTTGAAACCGGCAAAGCTTACGTTCTGGGTAGAATCCCAGGCAGCAGTCAAATAAGCACCGTTAAAGGTGAAGGTGTCAGTGCCCAACCAGTTAATCTTGGCACCTGAAGTACCGTAGTAGTTAAAAATGGTATTGCCTGGAGACACAGTGCCGTTGTCGTAGCCAGAGCCAGGGTGGAAGCCTTCACCAATAGCACCCAGGTTGGTAGAACCTGCCTGCCAGTCAAAGCCGCCGTAACCGAATGGAACTTGTTCGGTACCGCCAGCCAAATCATCAAAATTCAATACAGTTGCAGAAACAGAAGAAGCTGCGAAAGCCAAAGTAGCAGCCAACATGAAACGTTTCATAATCGATCCTTAGGTAGGGTAATGAGAAATTATTTTTTTGTTGCATATAAGAATAAGCAAAAGGTGATCCAGTTCTCTTTTTTTAAGTAAAATCAATGATTTGCGCGCCAAGCACAATTCTGAATTGTAAATTTTTTCGACATTGATCGACTTTAGGCCTGGCAGTATGCTGACCCATCCTTATTATTCACAAGCTTGATAAATATGACCGATCCTTTCCAGGCTGCCGCGCTGGACGAATACCAAAAGGCCACCGCCCAACTGGAGTCGAGAAGAGACCCGGCGACGGCGCTGCAAAAATCTTACACCCGCTACGACACTCTCATCGCGCGCGCGATGGAGGCATCGCCGATCAAACCGGCGTGCAAAGCGGGCTGCGCATTTTGTTGTCACTACAAGGTGGAAGTGCGTGCGCATGAAATATTGCTGATCAAAGATTACATGAACAAAACATGGAGTGAAGAAAAAATCACGGCGGTGCTGGCCGACGTGGAAGCCAATGCGGCGATCATTCGCACTCTCTCACCCGAGCAGCATCTGGTGACTAATATCCAGTGCGCTTTGCTACAGGACAACCAGTGCAGTATTTATCCCGTGCGCCCGTTTCGCTGCCGCAATTTTCATTCGACCGATGCAAATGCTTGCGAGCAATCCCACGGTGACCCGGGCAATATGGATATTGCTACGGGTATGATTGAGGACATCGCCATGCTCGCCGATGCTCATACGCAAGGGTTTGAAGCTGCAGCCGAACATACGGGTCGCGACAACCGGGTTTACGATTTCAGTACCGCACTGCTGGAGGCGTTCAGCGACAAGAGCGCGACCAAACGCCACCAGCGTGGTAAAAAGACCTTTCAACAGGCAATCGAAGTGATTCTGTGAAATAGCCAATCCCCTATTCCCAAATTTGCTACGTCACCAGGTCTACAACAGATCAAGTGCTATAGTGAAGCTGTCTTTTGTGTCTAACGACGGGAATCCCTTATGTCTGAGGCTGTGCCCCTTTTATTTCGTCGCCCGCGCGCGCTAGCGCTGCTGGTGCTGGCGATTTGCCTCAGCCTATCGACAGTGGTGATTTGGCAATTGGAGCAAAATCAGCGCCATGCCAAACGCGCCGATGTGGAAAACCTCGCGCAAAACCACACTTTTTTGGTGCGCGATAGCCTTGATCAGGCGCTGACACTCAATTATTCCTTCGCTGCGATGGTGCGTTTGGGGCAAGGATCCACCGGCCGCTTTGAAGATGCTGCCCGTGAACTATTGCCCTACTTTGACAGTGTTTCTCACGTGAGCCTCGCCCCCGGCGGTATTATCACGCGGGTGTATCCTTTGGAGGGCAATGAAAAATCCGTCGGTCTCAATTTGCTGGAGGACTCCTTCCAAAACAAAGAAGCCCTGCGTGCGCGCGATACCGGCAAGCTGACCCTCGCTGGCCCGGTCAATCTGGTGCAAGGTGGTTTGGGTGCGGTGGCGCGTTTGCCCGTATTTTTGGAAGATCAGGGCGGTCGTCATTTTTGGGGTTTTACGCTGGTGGTGATCCGTATCAATCGCCTGCTGGAAACCGCCAACCTGACCCAGCTTAATGATCAAGGAATGGCTTACCAACTTTGGCGCACAAATCCTGATACCGGTGTGAAGGACACTATCGCGGCCAACGCTCCTGAACAGCTGAACAACCCGGTGCACAAGTCCTTTGCAGTACCTAACGGCACCTGGACACTCAGTGTCGCGCCCATCGAGGGCTGGATTAACGGTTGGCGGCTGTGCGGTGAAGCACTGGTGGCGTTGATACTCAGCCTGCTGCTCGCGTATCTGGCCCGATTGATGGTTATGCTGCAAAGGCAGCACCTGAGTTTGCAGGATGCGGTTAGTGAGCAAACGCGCGAATTACTGGTTGCGCGCGCACACTTGCAAGCCACGCTTGATGCGATCCCGGATCTCTTGTTTGATATAGACCTGAACGGCATTATTCACAGCTATCACACCAACCAACCTGATTTGCTCACGGTTCCACCCACTAAGTTTTTGGGTAAAAGTTTCCATCTGTTTTTGCCTGAGGACGCCTGCATCGCTGTTCACGAAGCATTGGATGAAGCCTTGGAAAAAGGTGTGTCCTCGGGTAAGTGCTATTCGATTATGATCCCGCGTGGCCCAGCTACGTTTGAGCTGTCGGTATCGCGCAAAGCGGATGACCACTCTGGCGTTCCGCGTTTTTTAGTGCTCAGCCGCGACATCACCCAGCGCAAGGAAAACGAAGCGCGGATTAACAATCTGGCGTTTTTTGATTCGCTCACGCAATTGCCCAATCGTCGCCTGCTGTACGAGCGTCTTGGGCATGCAATTGCCACCAGCCGACACCAACAGAGTTTGGGGGCGCTTTTGTTTATTGATCTCGACGATTTCAAAACGCTCAACGACAACCGCGGTCACCACATTGGCGATTTATTATTGATTGCTGTCGCTGAGCGCTTGAAGCAGGCCCTGCGCCGCCAGGACACAGTCGCGCGTCTGGGCGGAGATGAGTTTCTGGTGGTGCTTGAAGGGCTTGATCAGGAGCGCAATTCCGCCGCCTCACAAGCGCAACAAATTGCCGAAAAAATTCTCGCCAGTCTTAACAACGCCTATCAATTGGAAGGCCAGGATTATTTCAATTCGCCCAGTATCGGCCTGTGCTTGTTTGGCGATCAGGATGTAGCGATTGATGATTTGCTCAAACAAGCTGACCAAGCCATGTACCACGCCAAGGCTGCGGGACGGAATACCTTACGTTTTTTCGATCCGGAAATGCAGGCAGTTACCGCACAGCGTTTTGCGCTGCAAAATGAAATTCGCGAAGCACTGCAACAGCGCCAATTCCAGCTTTACTATCAGCCGCAAATGAATCATGTCGGAAAAGTGGTGGGCGCAGAGGCATTAATTCGCTGGATACATCCGCAGCGCGGCATGATCCCCCCACTGGACTTTATTCCGCTGGCAGAAGAGTCCGGATTAATCCTTGCGCTCGGCAACTGGATTTTTGCCACCGCTTGCGCGCAATTGGTTGAGTGGAGCAAATCAACAGTAACGGCGGATATTGTGCTCTCGGTCAATGTCAGTGCACGGCAATTTCAACACCCGGATTTTGTTGCGCAACTGCTATTAATTATCCATGGCAGCGGAATTAATCCGCACAGACTTAAGCTCGAACTCACCGAAAGCATGCTGGTGGCCAACCAGCACGACATCATCACTAAAATGGATGCGCTCAAAACCCACGGCATTAAATTTTCACTCGACGATTTTGGCACCGGTTATTCGTCGCTTTCCTATTTAAAACGTCTGCCGATTAGCGAATTGAAAATCGATAAATCCTTCGTCAACGACATATTGTCCGATACTAATGGTGCCGCTATCGCGCGCATGATTATTCGCCTCGCACAAAGCATGGAATTAACGGTAATCGCGGAAGGGGTAGAAACCAAAGCGCAGCGCGATTGGCTGGAAAGTGAGGGCTGCTTTAGATATCAGGGTTATTATTTTGGTAGGCCAGTGGCTATTGAGAATTTTCCATTGCCTACTGAATAAATTTTGGTGGTACATAAGCCCTGCAATTGCAGGGCTGAGTCTTTTATTCCGCTGGAATCAATCCTAAATTTTTCACAATTTGCGCGGTCGGTTCGGTCTGGTTCATTGTGTAAAAGTGCAGGCCGGGCGCTTCGTTTTCCAGCATGACTTCGCACAGCTCTGTTACCAACTCTATGCCGAACGATTTTAAGCTGGCTTCATCGTCGCCGTAATTTTCCAATGCTTTGCGCAACCAGCGCGGAATTTCTGCGCCACAAGCATCGGAGAAGCGGGTCAAATTTTTGTAATTGATGATCGGCATAATACCGGGATAAATTGGCTGGGTAATTCCCGCTTTCTGGCATTGATCAACAAAATAAAAATACGAATCTGGATTAAAAAAGTATTGGGTGATGGCGCTGTTAGCACCCGCATCAAATTTACCTTTCAAGTAACCCACATCGTCGCTGTAGCTTTTGGCTTGCGGATGAATTTCCGGATAGGCTGCCACTTCCAAATGAAAGTGATCGCCAAAGTGTTTGCGAATAAACGCCACTAATTCATTGGCGTAAACCAACTGATAAGCGCCGCCTACACCGGAAGGCATATCGCCACGCAAGGCAACGATGCGATCGACACCCGCGTTCTTGTATTCCTGAATTAAGGTTTTAATGGTTTCTTCATCGTCGCCACCAAAAGACAAATGCGGCGCTATGCTGACGCCATCGGCTTTGAATTGGGTGACTATGCCTTTGGTGTTGTCGCGGGTTGAACCACCAGCACCGTAGGTGACGGAGAAAAAATCCGGCGCAAAGGCATTTAATTGGTCGCGTACTTTGATGAGTTTTTCTTTCCCTTCAGTGGTTTTTGGTGGAAAGAATTCAAAACTTAAACGCGGTTGTGAGTCGTTCATGATATTTCCTGATGTCGCGGGCGATATGCTTATCGCCCGCGCAAATAAAATTAATATTTGTAAGATTCCGGCTTGAATGGGCCTTCTACTTCCACGCCAATATATTCAGCTTGTTGTGAGGTAAGTTTGGTAATCACACCACCGAAGCCTTCCACCATATCTTTAGCGACTTCTTCGTCGAGTTTTTTCGGCAGTACACGCACGTACAAATGTTCTGCTTTTTGCTCTGCTGGCAAATCGGCAAATTTGCGCTCGTACAAATACATTTGCGCGAGAACCTGGTTGGCGAAAGAGCCATCCATAATGCGCGATGGGTGACCGGTTGCGTTGCCCAAATTTACCAGGCGGCCTTCCGACAAAATAATCAAATGATCGTTGGTGGCTTTATCGCGATACACTTTATGCACTTGTGGTTTAACTTCTTCCCATTCCCAATTTTTGCGCATAAATGCAGTGTCAATTTCGCTGTCAAAGTGGCCGATATTACACACCACTGCATTGCGTTTTAAGGCGCGCAACATGGCTGAGTCACAAACATTGACGTTGCCAGTGGTGGTGACTACCAAATCGGTAGTGCCGAGCACGATGTGATTAATGTCTTCGTATTTGCCGGTGTTGATGCCATCGTTGTAAGGCGATACAACTTCAAAACCATCCATGCACGCTTGCATGGCACAGATAGGATCGATTTCAGTAATTTTTACAATCATACCTTCCTGGCGCAGTGACGCGGCAGAACCTTTACCCACATCGCCGTACCCCACTACCAATGCTTTTTTACCCATCAGCAAATGGTCAGTCCCGCGTTTAATTGCATCGCTCAAGCTGTGACGGCAACCATATTTGTTGTCGTTTTTGCTTTTGGTCACTGCGTCGTTCACGTTGATGGCGGGCACTTTTAATTGGCCTTTTTTCAACATGTCGAGCAGGCGGTGAACACCGGTGGTGGTCTCTTCTGAAATGCCGTGGATTTTATCGAGCATCTGCGGATACTTTTCATGCACTATCTGTGTTACATCGCCGCCGTCATCGAGAATCATATTGGCCGCCCATGGCTTGCCATCTTTGTTGATGGTTTGCTCGATGCACCACCAGAATTCTTCTTCAGTTTCACCTTTCCACGCAAATACCGGAATGCCGGCAGCCGCGATTGCAGCTGCAGCGTGATCTTGCGTGGAGAAAATATTGCACGATGACCAGCGCACTTCTGCACCCAGATCCACCAATGTTTCAATTAATACTGCGGTTTGGATGGTCATATGGATACAGCCAATAATTTTTGCATCGGCCAGTGGCTTACTCGCTGCATATTTGCGGCGCAGTGCCATCAATGCGGGCATTTCACCTTCGGCGATTTCAATTTCTTTGCGGCCCCAGTTTGCGAGGGACATATCGGCAACTTTGTAGTCGGTGAAGCTCATAATAAATTCCTGATTAATCAACAAATGGTTGATATTTTATTCCGTCATTCCTGCGAACGCAGGAATCCATTTTTACAAGAGCTGGATCCCCGCGTGTGCGGGGATGACGATGGGTTATAAATCAATTTTTACAGCGCTTTCTTCAATGCATCCGCTTTATCGGTTTTCTCCCAAGTAAAATCGGGCAGCTCGCGACCGAAGTGACCGTAGGCCGCAGTCTGGCGATAAATCGGGCGTTTCAAATCGAGCATTTGGATCAGGCCGCGCGGACGCAAATCAAAATGTTCGCGGATTAAATCAATAATTGCGCTGTCGGCAATTTTGCCAGTACCAAAGGTGTTAATTGAAATTGACGTGGGTTCTGCAACACCAATCGCATAACTCACTTGAATTTCACATTTGTCCGCCAACCCAGCGGCGACAATATTTTTAGCAACATAGCGGCCAGCATAAGCAGCAGAGCGATCAACTTTTGATGGATCTTTACCAGAGAAAGCGCCGCCACCGTGACGAGCCATGCCGCCGTAGGAATCCACAATAATTTTGCGCCCTGTCAAACCGCAATCACCTACTGGGCCGCCGATAATAAATTGACCGGTAGGGTTGATGTGGTATTGCGTATCTTTGTGCAACCATTCAGCAGGTAATACGTGCGCAATAATTAATTCGCGCACAGCTTCGTGAATTTCTGATTGTTTTACACTGGGGCTGTGTTGGGTTGAGAGAACCACTGCATCAACTGCAACGGGTTTACCATTCTCATAACGCAATGTTACCTGGCTTTTTGCATCGGGGCGCAACCAAGGCAACACGCCGCTCTTGCGCAGTTGTGCTTGTTTTTCTACCAAGCGGTGCGCATAAAAAATCGGTGCGGGCATTAATACTGCCGTTTCATTGGTAGCATAACCAAACATTAAACCCTGGTCGCCAGCACCCAAATCTTTATCGTCTGCCTCATCCACACCCATGGCGATGTCAGCAGATTGTTTGCCGATTGCATTTAATACTGCGCAGCTTGCGCCATCAAAGCCGACATCGCTTGAGTTGTAGCCGATATCCAAAATTACCTGGCGAATCAAATCTTCCAGATCGACGTAAGTGGATGTGCGCACCTCACCGGCGACAATCGCCATGCCGGTTTTTACCAGCGTTTCTACTGCTACGCGCGCATTGGGGTCATCTTTTAAAATTGCATCGAGTACGGCATCAGAAATCTGATCCGCTAATTTATCGGGATGGCCTTCAGAAACGGATTCGGAGGTAAAGACGGAATATTCGGACATGATTTTTCCTTGCAAATAATATTAAAGAAATTTGTAGCCCCTATGGAGTGAAGCGTAATACGGGGTTGTTATTCACATCATCAATCGTTCCCGTATTTCGTTACACTCCATACGAGTTACGTATTAAATTATTAAAAAGTTAAAAATTCATCGGTTTAAAAAATTGTCGTAACTGAATCTGGAATCCGTTGCGCAACGCAAAATAAACGCTCTGTCCTTCATCTAACTTTGCTGCCTGCGCCCAGCGAGAAAAATCCTGTGGTTCAAAACCCTGCCATAAATCGCCGCAGGCTTCGCGCGCCCATGCTTGTTCGTGGCGACAGAGGTCGCAGATCAGTAATGCACCGCCAGGTGCCAACACATTGCTTAAATCCTGAAAAATATCCGCGGGCGATGGTGTGTGGTGCAGCACCATATTCACCAATATGCAATCGGCCAACACTTTATGGCCGAGTAAACTTTGTGTGTCGCCGTGGATAAATTCGATATTGCGCAAGTTTTTTTCGCCGGCAAAGGCGCGCGCTTTGTCGAGCATGTTGGCAGCATTATCGAGTGCAATCACGTGGTTAAATTGTTGTGCAATCACTGCCAGAAATTCACCTTCACCCGGACCAATTTCGAGCGCGAGTTTTTTATCGCGCAGGGCAGTGTTGTTGAGTAATTGTGTCATCTGCTCGGCGTAGACGGGGTAGCTGGCGATCAAATCTTGTTGTGCGCGAAATTTATCGGCGTTCTCGCTAAAAAATTGTTGTGCGGCCTGGCTGCGTTCTTGCTGCAATTCGCGGATAGGTTCACGCAGGTGATCGGCAATTGGCAGGGTATCCACAGTCGCAAACAATTGTTGCTGTAATGCAGCGAGCGGATGATCTGGCGCTAAATAAGCGCGGCGGTAAAAAATGGAATTGGCTTCGCGCCGCGAACTCAGTAAACCGGCGTTGTTGAGCACTTTAAGGTGATGGCTCATGCCCGACTGCTTGATCGAAAAAATCCGGCACAGCTCCAATACCCCGAACGAATCCTGGCTGAGTACGCGCAAGATTTCCAGACGCAGCGGATCGCCCGCCGCCTTGAGCAGGTTGGCGAGTGGACTGAGCGGGGTTTCCAATTCGACGACATCGGTCAGAACGGGAAGCGCGTTTGGGTCGTTGGGCAGGGGTTGGTTCATGGTGTGATCAAGTGGTGACAAGTGCTGAGCAGTCTAGCAGCCCAAAAAACCTATATCAAAATATTTTGATATAGGTTTTAGGCTTTTTTGTGAGGATTTGTTCTGAATGGATGCTTTTTCGATCTGTAGTGCCCCGTTTATGGATTAATTGTGCCGATCAGGTCGCTTATTCCTTTACGGACGGCGCTTGCTGGGCGAAAATGCCTGCCCATTTTGTCAGTGGCCGCTCGTTGTATCTTGAGCGACCACTCCCAGCGACGGCGGCTGGAACCCAATGACACAAAAGCCCATCAGAGGCCTGTAATAAGTGGCAATTGCCCATTAGTGCTTTGCAACCCCAGGGTGCCCTGAACCGCATAGGTGGTCAGGCAAACCGCGCCCACCACAACAGCAATCAACTTATCTTAGGAGCCTTGAGTTTCATGCCAACTCGCCAACATCTTGCCAATGCCATCCGTGTCCTTTCGATGGATGCCGTACAAAAAGCCAATTCAGGCCACCCGGGCGCCCCCATGGGCATGGCGGATATCGCCGAAGTTCTCTGGAATGACTTTTTAAAACACAACCCCCAGAACCCTGATTGGGCTGATCGCGACCGCTTTGTATTATCAAACGGTCACGGCTCCATGCTGATTTACTCGCTGTTGCACCTGAGCGGCTACGCTGTGTCGATGGAAGACCTGCAGCAGTTCCGCCAATTGCATTCCAATACCCCTGGCCATCCTGAGCGCGGCTATACCCCGGGTGTTGAAACTACCACCGGTCCGCTGGGCCAGGGTATTGCCAACGCTGTTGGTTTTGCGCTGGCAGAAAAAGTACTCGCGGCGCAATTCAACCGCGACAGTCATGACCTGGTTAATCACTTCACCTACTGTTTCCTCGGCGATGGCTGCATGATGGAAGGTGTTTCCCATGAGGCCTGTTCGCTGGCCGGCACTCTGGGCTTGGGTAAACTTATCGCCTTCTACGATGACAATGGCATCTCTATTGATGGCCATGTTGAAGGCTGGTTTACCGATGACACGGCAAAACGTTTTGAAGCCTACGGCTGGCAAGTCATCCGTTCCGTGAATGGACATGACCCGGTTGAAATCAAAACTGCAATTGAAACGGCGCGTGCTGAGACACAAAAGCCAACGTTGATCATCACAAAAACCGTTATCGGTTTCGGTTCACCTAACAAACAAGGTTCACACGATTGCCACGGCTCACCACTCGGTTTGGAAGAAGTGGCGTTGGTACGTAAAACCCTGAAATGGGAATACGAGCCATTTGTGGTTCCAGCCGATGTGTATGAAGGATGGGATGCAAAAGCCAAAGGCGCTGCGGCAGAAAAATCCTGGAGCGAAAAGTTTGCGGCTTATAAAGCAGCCTATCCGGAATTGGCTGCCGAATTTGATCGCCGTGTAATCAAGGGTGAATTGCCAGCGGACTTCGCTGCAAAAGCGGAAGCTCTTATTGCCGAGACCCAAGCCAAAGGCGAAAAAATTGCGAGCCGTAAGGCATCGCAAAACACCATCGCGTCTTTTGTTGAATGGTTGCCTGAAATCCTCGGCGGTTCTGCCGATCTCGCTGGCTCCAACCTGACGTTGGTGAAAAAATCCAAAGGCGTGGAAGCGGGCGATGCAAGCGGTAACTATGTGTATTACGGTGTGCGCGAATTTGGTATGAGCGCGATCATGAACGGTGTTTCTGCTCACGGTGGATTTATTCCTTACGGCGCAACCTTCCTGATGTTCCAACAATACGCTGCTAACGCCGTGCGTATGTCAGCGCTGATGAAATTGCGCAACGTGTTCGTTTATACCCACGACTCAATCGGTCAAGGCGAAGACGGTCCGACTCACCAGCCAATCGAAGTGCTCGGCACTTTGCGTTTGACGCCAAACCTGGAAACCTGGCGCCCGGCGGATAGCACTGAATCGGTTGTCGCCTGGAAAGCCGCGGTTGAGCGTAAAGACGGTCCTGCGGCGTTGGTGTTCAGCCGTCAAAACCTGGATTTCTTCGCGCGTGCTCCCGAGCAAGTTGCCAACATCGCCAAAGGCGGTTACGTGCTGGTTGATTCCGTAGGCGAGCCAGAAGCCATCCTGATCGCTACCGGTTCAGAAGTGGGTGTTACTGTGAAAGCCGCAGAAGCGCTGAAAGCAAAAGGCAAAAACATCCGTGTTGTGTCTATGCCTTCGACTTCTGTGTTTGATCAACAAGATGTTGCCTACAAAGAATCAGTATTGCCTATTAGCGTAGGTGCACGCGTTGCCGTTGAAACTGCACACGCCGATTTCTGGTACAAATATGTCGGCTTCGATGGCCGCATCATCGGCATGACCACGTTCGGTGAATCAGCGCCGGGCAATAAACTGCTCGAACACTTCGGCTTCACTGTCGATAACATCGTCAGCACTGTTGAAGAATTGTTGGAAGACTAAGTAAGAAAAAAACACCCGGCGCGAGTCGGGTGTTTTGTTTTATCGCAGTATTTTTTTGAATTATTCACATTCATGTGAAGTATAAAAAGGCATTTGGTTTTATTCGGAGCTTCTTCGTAAAGGTGAAAAACATGACCGTAAAATTAATGAAAGACCAGGATCTCGCTGGCAAGCGGGTATTGATTCGTCAGGATCTGAACGTGCCGTTGGAAGATGGCCGCATCACGTCTGCTGTGCGTATTGATGCATCTATTCCGACTATCAAGGAAGCCTTGGCGAAAGGCGCAAAAGTGATGGTGATGTCGCATCTCGGTCGTCCCGATGAAGGTGTTTACGATGAAGCTGCTTCGCTTGCTCCTGTTGCAAAATACCTGAGTGAAAAATTGGGTCGCAATGTGCCGCTCGTTAAAAACTGGGTCGACGGTTTTGCGATGGAAGGCGATTTGGTGTTGCTCGAAAATGTGCGCTTCAATGTGGGCGAAGGCAAAAATTCTGATGAGCTGTCGAAAAAAATGGCGGCCTTGTGCGATGTGTTTGTAATGGATGCTTTTGGCACCGCGCACCGCGCGCAAGCATCAACACACGGTGTTGCGAAGTTCGCACCTATCGCCTGTGCAGGTCCACTGCTCTCAGCGGAATTGGAGGCCTTGGCAAAAGTATTGGATAAACCAGCGCGTCCATTGGTTGCTATCGTTGGTGGCTCAAAAGTCTCAACCAAATTGAGCGTGTTGGATGCGCTGTCGAAAATCGCAGACATCCTGGTTGTTGGCGGTGGTATCTCCAATACTTTCGTGGCAGCTGCAGGCAATCAAGTTGGCAATTCACTGTACGAAAAAGATTTGATCCCTGAAGCACAGCGTCTGTGCAAAACGACTGAAGTGGTTTTTGCGACTGATGTACGTGTCACCAAAGAAGGTTTCAAATCCTGGAATCACAACTCAGTCGCGACGGTTAAAAAGCCAAGCGAAATTCAGGCTGATGAAGAAATTATCGACTACGGCCCTGAAACTGCAGCACGCGTTGCAGAAATTATCAAAAACGCTAAAACCGTATTGTGGAATGGCCCTTGCGGCGTATTCGAATTCGATGCGTTCGCCAAAGGTACTGAAACCATTTCACGCGCAATTGCTGAGAGCGATGCATTCTCTGTTGCGGGTGGCGGCGATACGCTGGCGGCAATCGACAAGTGGAACCTGGCTGACAAAATTTCGTACGTGTCTACCGGTGGTGGTGCTTTCCTTGAATTCGTTGAAGGTAAAGTATTGCCTGCAGTAGCCATTCTGGAAGAGCGCGCCAAAGGCTAATCACCTGCAGCTGCAAAAAAGGCGATCTTCGGATCGCCTTTTTTATTTCCAGTGTGCTGTCCCACTTTCGCAGCTGCCTAAAGTGAGGGTAACCAAACCGTAAATCGGCTAAAGGTGGGACGACAACCCAGCGCCCAAGGACGATTCTGTTCTCCTGCTGCATCCATCATTGGTTATGCAGATAACAATAAAATAGTGGGAGATAACAAGATGAAAAAATATCTGGCAACAGCAATGTCTGCGCTCTTGGTTGCAAGTTGTTATGTACAGGCCGATAGCGCCCATTACCCCAAAATTCCGGTCGCTGAATATCAGGATAAAGTGAAGGCTTCATGGTTAGGCCAAATTATTGGCAATACCTATGGGCTCTCCTACGAGTTCAAATTTATTGACCAGCCGGGGCCCAACAAATTTCCTTATGGTTTTGGCGAATACCTTGCGAAAGTAAAAGAGGTCAATGGCGCGTTTTCTGATGACGATACGGATATCGAATACATGTATTTGTTGCAGATGGAAAAGCACGGCAGTACGCCGTCTTATTCAGCGCTGGCGAATGCATGGCAAGATCACGTGCGTGAAAAAGTCTGGGTGGCCAATCGGCAGGCGGTGGCATTAATGCATGCTGGATATTCGCCGCCGCTCACCGGGCACAAAACATTAAATCCGCAGTGGTTTCAAATTGATCCGCAATTGGTTAATGAAATTTGGGCAGTGACTGCGCCGGGCATGATGAATTATGCCGCTGCAAAAACCCGCTGGGCTGGGCGTATTACCAGCGACGATTTTGGTATTGATCCCGCCGTTATGTACGGCGCTATGTTTTCCGCCGCGTTTTTTGAGCGCGATATTGAGCGCTTGATTGCCGCAGGTTTGGCAGCGCTACCGACGCAGAGCCGGTTTGCGGCGATAGTGCGGCATATGCAACAGCTGCACAAAAAATATCCCGATGATTGGCAAAAAGCGCGTGCGGTAATGGCAGAGCATTATTATCGCGCATTCGATTACAACAAAAATGCCTGGTTGGTGGTTGATGCGAATTTAAACGGCGCCTGTGCCATTCTCGCACTTTTATACGGCGAAGGGGATTTTCAAAAGACGCTCGATATGGCAAGTGCAATGGGTTTTGATGCAGACAATCAAGCAGCCAGTATGAGTGGTTTATTGGGAATTGTTGGCGGCACAGCGATATTGCCGAAAAATTTATTGTTCCCCATCCCGGAGTTAAACTGGAGTCAGCCCTATAATGATCGTTATATTAATGTCAGCCGGGTTGGCCTGCCCGATGCGCGCATTAGTGAATTGGTTGCGCGCATGGCACACGAAGGGGAAAAAATTATTCTGGCGCATGGTGGAAAAAAGATTGTTGAGAAGGGCGTTGAATACTATGTAATTAATACCGACGCGAAATTTTCCGCACCGCTGGAGCTACCTTCTGCGCCCGTGTTGTTTGCTGAGCAAGATCAAATGTTTTCGTTTGATACTGGTGTCGATATTTCCGCGAGCGATGAAAAATTAACACTGCTCAGTAGTGCGCTACCCTCGGGATTGCAATTGCGCTCCGGTGTCATCTCGGGCGTGCCAAAAGCCTCCGGATTGTATCGATTTAACTTGCGTTTGGCGCGCGGGCAAAAAACCATTGAGCACGAATACGTTATCGAGGTGCACACCCGTAATCTTGCCGCTGCGGCAACTGAGGTTTTGCACAATATAAATGATCCACAAAAAGGAGAATCGCTTGCGCAAATACTACGCGATGGCCAGCTCGAAACAACTTATTACAGCACTGAAAATGCGGTGACAAACAAGCAGGATTTTTACGGCTTTAGCTGGGAGCAACCACAAACTATTTCGGTACTGCGCTTTAATCCTGGTACGCCCAAAGAATTTGCCGGCTGGTTTACGTCGTTGCAGGTGCAATATCTGGATAATGCGGGTGAGTGGCAAAATGTACAGCAACTGCAGATAGCACCATCAATAAATTTTGATAATTCCCAATGGTTAAAAGGGATTGGTATAAATCACACGCTTTCATTCGCACCAGTTACGACAAAATCGATTCGAATTATTGGTGCTGCAGGTGGTGTTGAACGCGATAGTTTTAACGGCGGCGGTCGCGAGTTTTTCACAGGGATTAGTGAATTGAGTGTGCACGAACGCTAAGCTGCAGTTGTGTTGGAAAAACGGGAATAAAAAAATGCCGGTATCAAACAATACCGGCATTTTTATTTATAACGCTTTAATTTGTAAGATCTGCAGAAACATTAATCGCGTTTGGTGGCGGTTTGGAATAGACGCTGTTTGTCGCGCGCCCAATCGCGTTCTTTTTCAGTTTCGCGTTTATCGTGCAGTTGTTTACCCTTGGCGATGGCGATTTCCAATTTAATCAAATGTTCTTTCCAGTAGAGCGCGGTGGGCACTACTGTGTAGCCTTTTTGTTCTACCGCTTCTTGCAGGCGACTAATCTCGCGGCGATTGAGCAGCAGTTTGCGGTTGCGAAAAGGGTCAGTCACAAAATGCGTGGACGCGCTTAGCAGCGGTTGGATTTGGGCAGCTTGCAACCAGGCCTCGTTATTTTTAAACACCACGTAGCAATCAGTGATATTGCCTTTACCCGCGCGCAGGCTTTTGACTTCCCAACCGGTGAGTGCAATGCCCGCTTCAAAACGGTCGTGCAGTTCGTAATCGAACTTGGCTTTTTTGTTGAGGGCGATAGTGCTGCCTTGGTTTTTTTGCGTTTTTTTGGCCATGAACTCAATACTACTCAGGGTATGTCGTCAAACGGGCGGGCATTATATCGGCAAAGCCCGCGCTCTGTCTTGATATAGGCTTGCTGTCTTGAGCAGAGCCTATGGCATGGGCTTATACGGTTGCGCCAATCTAGGTACAATTCACCGTCGAATATTATTCTAGCGCGCTATGTCTGGTGCGATCTGTGCTTAACCAACAATAACGATGCCCAATCAGGGTTAATAGAGGAGCAGCGCGTGAAGCCACTTAAACAACACACTATTTGGGGATTGCGCGGCAGCTTTATTTTGGCCGCGACTGGCTCCGCTGTGGGGTTGGGTAATATCTGGAAGTTTCCCTATATCACCGGTGAGAACGGCGGCGGTGCCTTTGTATTGATGTATTTGTTCTGTATCGCACTGATTGGTATTCCAATCATGATGGCGGAGATTTTAATGGGCCGCCGAGCGCGCGCCAACCCGATTATGGCAACGGCTGAACTCTGCGAGCACGCCGGAGCTAGCAAGGGCTGGACGACTATAGGTTGGATGGGGGTGCTGGCAGGGCTGCTGATTTTATCCTTCTACTCGGTGATTGCGGGCTGGACCCTCGAGTATGCACTGGCGGCTTTGGATGGAAAATTTGCCGGGCTGACGGGTGAGACATCGCAAGCCCTGTTCGATGGTTTGCTTGCCGACAGCGATCTGATGCTGCAGTGGCACTCATTATTTATCGCGATGACTATCGCGGTACTGGCGCTCGGCGTTACGCGTGGCCTTGAGTCGGCCGTGCGCTGGATGATGCCCTTGCTGTTTGTGCTGTTGCTGATCCTGTTGGGTTACGCCATTAAAGAAGGTGAGTTTGTCACCTCGCTGCGTTTTATGTTCAGTTTTAAACTGGAGGATTTGTCCTGGGAGGGCGCGCAGATTGCCATGGGTCACTCCTTCTTTACCCTCAGCCTGGGTATGGGCGCGATCATGGCCTACGGCGCTTATATGCCGAGCAGCCAATCGGTGGGCAAGACGGTAGTGATAGTCGCGATCCTGGATACCCTCGTGGCCTTGGTCGCCGGTGTCGCTATCTTTGCCTTTGTGTTTGCCACCCCCGGTATTAGTCCCGGCGCCGGGCCCGGCTTGATGTTTGTGACCTTGCCAGTCGCCTTTGGCAATATGGGCGCAGGTCTGATAATCGGTTCGGTATTTTTTGTGATGGTGATTCTGGCGGCCTGGACATCAACTATTTCGCTGCTGGAACCCGGTGTCGCCTACTTGAATGAGCGTTTTGGGCTGCACCGGATTTTCGCGAGCCTATTGCTGGGGACGATTTCCTGGTTTATCGGTCTGGGCTCAGTCTATTCATTTAATGATTGGTCGGAGCTGCAGTTTTTATGGGGCAAGAATTATTTTGACAGCATGGACTTTATCGCTACCAATATTATGCTGCCGCTCGGCGGAGTATTGATCGCGCTGTTTACCGGCTGGAAACTGCGCGATGAGATTATCCTGCACGATTTAAAATTTGAATCCGCCCTGGTGTTTCGCCTCTGGCGCCCGGTGCTGAAATTTATTTCGCCCATCGCGGTGTTGGTAATTTTGTACAACGGGATTTTTCCCGTATTGCGTGCGGTGTTGGTAGAGTAAATCGTGGTGGAGTAAAAAGTGGCTCATCGGGTAGAGAGATCGGCGTTGGTGAATTATTCCGCGTCACAAATGTTTGAGTTGATCAACGATATTGAAGCCTATCCGCAATTTATGGATGGCTGTGTTGGGGCGACAATTTTGGCGCGTGGCGATGATTGGCTAGAGGCGCGCCTGGAGCTGAGTAAAGCGGGTGTAAGCCAGAGTTTTGTCACGCGCAACCAGTTGCAGCCGCCCCACAGCATGAGCATGAATCTGGTCGATGGCCCGTTTAAGTACTTGCGCGGCGTCTGGCGTTTTACACCCTTGGGCGAGCAGGCGTGCAAGGTGACTTTTGAGTTGGAATTTGAATTGCAAAACCGTCTCTTGGGTATGGCGGTGGGCAAGTTGTTTGAAGGGGTGAGCAATAAACAAGTAGATGCGCTCTGTGCGCGCGCCAAGCAGGTTTACCAGTAATTCTTTTTGTAGTTTATTTTCGATTTCTTTTATTTTGATGGACAGACAGCATGGCCGATTTTGATCTTATCCGGGTAGAAGTGGCTTACGCCTTGCCGCACAAACAAAAAATTATCGCACTTTTGGTTGAGCCGGGTACCACGGCGTTGAGTGCGGTACAGCGCTCCAAAATTGCCGATCACTTTCCTGATCTGGATATTGCCACTGCCAAGATGGGTATTTTTGGACAGTCTCTGGGTACCAAGGGTATGGACAGCGCCGATAAGCATGTCCTGCATGCCGGTGACCGCGTCGAGATCTATCGCCCGCTCGCCTCTGACCCGAAAGACGCACGGCGCAAACGGGCGGAAAAAGCCGATAGCGCTAAACCTGACGCTGCACTTAACGAAACAGATAATTCTGCTACTGATTAATCCCTCCTCCATCTCTCTCCTTGTGTGTTCCCCCGGTTGATCAGTTGATCAACCGGATAGCCGACCTGCTCCGTTAAAAATTTGCACTACACTGGGGTAATACTGCGTCTTTGCTGGTGCCCGGCAGTCGCTATAACAACATGCTTGAGAGACTTCATGTCGCTGAATTACAAACGCCTTTACCGCTGGCTGCCCTGGCTTTCTGCTCTGGGTTTAGCGGCTGTATTTGTGTTGTTTATGTTGGCCGATCTACGTGTTCATCAGCAGGTATGGCATGAGCGCCTGAGCTGGAATACCCAAACCCAAAAAAACCATCTGGAAACCTCGGGACGCGACCTGACCCAACAGGCCATGTTATTGGCGCAGCTGATTGGTGGCGATCATCAGGTTATCGACAAATTGCGCGGGGCGCATCAGGTATTTGTTGCCGAAGAGGGCACTAGTGGTGCCGAACATTTGCGTCAGCTCAGGCAGGAACTGCGAGTGCATCTACACGATTACTGGAGTGGGATGGAAGCGCTGGGCGTGCGGCAATTGAGTGTGTATTTTGCCCCGGGTGCGGTGAATTTTTTGCGCATGCATCGCCCCGATCGCTACGGTGACAGTTTAAGCGGTTTGCGCCCGCTCATCACTAATGCCTTTACTTCCGGTGTGCCCACCTGGGGTGTTGATGTCGCCCGTCAGGGGAGTGGTTATCGGGCCATTCTGCCGGTCACTGCCAAGGCTGATAAAACCGGTGGAGTGATTGCAGTGCTGGAAGTGGGTATGTCATCGCTGCCACAGAAGACTGAAGAATTGCAGTCAGACATTCAGATGGCGGTATTTCTGCGCAAGGCGGCGGTTGAGCAAATACTCTGGGAGCAGACCCGGCAGGAGCTCAACCAGCAGAACCCGACCACGGTGGATGACTGGCGTCTGGAGGACACGACTGACCCGCAACTCCATAACTGGTGGAGCCGGGGCATGATCCCTATCAACCAGCAGGGGCAATTGCTGCACAACGAAGGTAGGACTTACGTCGCCTCCTGGTGGCCGCTGCAGCAGTCGGGGCTGCCAGTGCAGCAATCGGGTTTGGCGATGCTGGTTTGGAACGACATCACCCCGGCCTATGAAGATTATTTATCTATCCGCCAGCGGGTGATCGCCAAGTGGATGACGGCACTGGTGTGCGCACTTTTGCTGCTGATGGCTTTCATCCGCTTCAATCGCCGGTATTTGCGCAGCCTGGTGGAGCAGCACGGCGAACAGCTGCGCGGAGAGCACGCGGTCAGTGAGCAGGCGCGTCAGCGTTTGGCTCTGGCGCTGCGCTCCAGTGACTCGGGCTTTTGGGAGTGGGACATAGCGAACGACAAAGCCCGCTTCTCACCCGAATGGCGGCAACTATGCGGCATTGGGCCCGAGTCGCCCAACTCGCTTGATCTGGACGAGTGGATGAGCCGCGTCCACCCCGCCGACAAACGTATGAGTTACAGCGACATTATTCGCCATATAAAAGGCGAAACGCCCATGTACGAAAATGAATACCGGCTCAAAATCCACGATGGCAGCTACAAGTGGATTCTCACCCGCGGCAAAGTAGTGGAGTGGACTGAGAGTGGCAAAGCGGCGCTGATGTTGGGGGTCTACACCGATATTACCGAGCGCAAAAATACCGAGCTGATCAGTATTCGCCAGCAGGCTGCGCTCCACTCGCTCAATGAAATTGCCTCGCTCTCAGCCGTTGACCCGGATGAACAATTGCGTCGTGCACTCAGTTTAGGCGCGCGCTATCTGGGATTGAGCAACGCCATCATCAGCCAGATTAACGGCGATGAATTTCGTATCCATGTGCAGTTTTCCGCTCAGGGGCAGCGCGATGCTCCGCTCGTCAGCCCGCTTGCTAAAACCTACTGTAGCCTCACGGTAAACCAGCAGGATGTAGTGGCGGAAGATGATATTCCGGCGAGCAACTTTCGCCAGCACCCCGCGTATCTGTTGACCCAAGTTGAGACTTATATAGGTGCCCCTTTGTGGGTGGGTGGTAAGATTTACGGCACCCTCTGCTTCAACTCGCGCAAAACCCGCCATCACCAGTACGATGCACTCGACAAGGACTTTGTGCGCCTGCTGGCGCGCTGGATCAGTTCGGTGGTTGAACGCTGGCAACAGGATGCCGAGAAAAAAGACATTTTGCAGCGCTTCCAAAAACTCAGCGAGCGCTTGCCCGGCTTCCTCTACCAATTCCAGCTGCGCCCCGATGGCAGTTCATTTTTTCCCTACGCCAGCCCCGGGATCAAAAACATTTACGACGTGAGCCCGGACGATGTGGCGATATCGGCGAATAAAGTCTTTGGCGTGATTCATCCGGATGATGTGGGCTGGGTGGGCGAAAGCGTCTCCTATTCCGCCGCCCACCTCACGCCCTGGGTGGCTACTGTGCGCATTAACCATCCACAGCGCGGCATGATTTGGACACACATAGAATCGATCCCGGAAAAACTGGAAGACGGCAGCGTACTCTGGCATGGCTATGTCTCCGACATCACACCGCTTAAACAAACGGAATCGCAGTTGAAGGAAACCAACTCACTGCGCAAAGCGATCCTTGATGCTGCCAGTGTGGCGATAATTTCAACCGACCCCACCGGCACGATCAAAACCTTCAATCATGGTGCGGAGATGATGTTGGGCTATAGCGCTGACGACATCATTGATAAACAAACGCCTGCGCTTATCCATCTGTCCGATGAGGTTATCGCCCGCGCGCAGCATTTGACGTGTGAGTTGGGTTATGAAGTCAAACCCGGGTTTGATGTGTTTATCGCCAAGGCGCGCGAGGGCAGCGACGATGAAAACGAATGGCACTATGTGCGCAAAGATGGCAGCCAATTTCCGGTGCTGCTGACGGTGTCGGCGCTGCGCGATGCGGAGGGGGAGATTACCGGCTACTTGGGGATTGCGCGCGATATCAGCGAAATAAAACGCATTGATCAAATGAAAAATGAATTTATTTCCACCGTCAGCCATGAGCTGCGTACACCGCTGACCGCGATCAGCGGCGCATTGGGGATTTTAGTGAATGGCCTCGCGGGAACTTTACCCGACTCGTCGGCGCGTATGATCCAGATTGCGCACAATAATTCGCAGCGCTTGATCCATCTGGTCAATGATTTGCTCGATATGGAAAAATTGGTTGCGGGCAAAATGCATTTTGATATTCAACAACAAATGTTACTGCCGCTGATCCGGCAAAGTATCGAATCCAATGCGGCTTTTGCCCAGCAATACGGCGTCACTTATAAATTACTACCCGGCAGCGATGTAAAAGTATCTGTCGATCATCAGCGCTTGTTGCAAGTGCTTGCCAATTATTTGTCCAACGCTGCGAAATTTTCACCGCTCAATGATGTGGTGACTATCCAGCTGGATATTCACTTCGGCAGCGTGCGTGTCACCGTCACCGATAAAGGCCCTGGTGTGCCCGATAATTTCCGATCGCGCCTGTTTCAAAAATTCTCCCAAGCCGATTCATCGGATACCCGTCAAAAAGGCGGAACCGGTTTGGGGCTTGCGATCTGCAAAGAAATTATTGAACGCATGGGCGGGGCGGTGGGGGTGGAATCCACACCAGGCAAAGGCGCCAGTTTTTATTTTGATTTACCCTGCGAAGATACAACGCAAAAAATTCCATCCACACGTCTGGATCCGCAAAAAATAAAACCGCACTTACTGGTAGTGGAAGATGATGCTGAAACTGCCGAGGTGTTAGTTACGGCACTATCTGCACAAAAATACGATGTCGATTGCGCTACGACCGGGCAGTCGGCGTTGGAGCATTTACAATTGCGCGATTACGATTTGGTCACACTCGATTTGCAGCTGCCGGATATGAATGGGATTGCGATAGTGGAGCACATTCGCCAGCAGGAATCCCATCAGCGCACGGGCGCGAAAAAATTGCCGATTATTATTATCACCGGAGCGATTGATGAGGGTAAGAAAAGCCAGCCGCCACTTCATTCGAGTAGCGACATTTTCTGGTTACAAAAGCCGTTGATTAGTGGGCAGCTCGAGCAAATCATTGCCCGCGCTTTAGAGAAAAAAACATTAAGTTCTGAAGGAGAGGTGCAATGAAAGCGCCGCTACCCAATAACGAAAAAGAGCGGCTCGCCCATTTGTATCGGCTCGATATTCTGGATACCCGACGCGAGCAGAGTTTTGATGCAATCGCACAGTTGGCGATGAATTTGTGCGAGGTTCCTATTGCTGTAGTGTCCCTTGTGGATAGTGACCGCCAATGGTTTAAGAGCTGTCTTGGTTTGGACGCAATGGAAACACCGCGCGACGTGGCATTTTGTGCTCATGCCATTTTGCGCCCCGATGATGTATTGGTTGTTGAGGACGCAACACTTGATCCTCGTTTTAGTGACAATTCCTTGGTGTTGGGGGAGCCGTATATACGTTTTTATGCTGGCGCTCCACTGGTTACGGAATCGGGCAATGCACTGGGAACGCTGTGCGTTATCGATTACGTGCCGCGCCAATTGAGTCCCATTCAATTAAGCTCCCTTCAGCTACTCGCTGGCCAAGTCATGCAACTGCTTCGTTTTCGCGAGAGCAACATGGCTTTGGAGCGCGAGCGGGAAAATTTGGACTTGGTTATTCAGGGTACCAATATTGGTACCTGGCAGTGGAATGTACAAACGGGTGAAACGATATTTAACGAGCGTTGGGCTGAGATTGTCGGTTACACCCTTGCCGAGTTAATACCGGTTTCCATTGATACGTGGCTAGATCTGGCGCACCCGGAGGATCTAAAAAAATCCGGCGAACTTATTGAGCAGCATTTGCGCGGCGAGTTGGAGTTTTACGATTGTAAATGCCGTATGCGCCATAAAGATGGTTACTGGGTATGGGTTCATGATCGCGGGCGCGTGTCGCGCCGGGATGACAACGGGAACCCCCTGTGGATGTCTGGCACGCATGCGGATATCAGTGAACTACAGTCTTCACAGCAACAATTGCGTAATAGCGAAGAGCGGCTGCAAAGCATGTTGAGCAACTTCCCTGGTGCCGCCTACCGTTGTGAGAACGATCCTGACTGGACAATGTTGTATCTGAGTGCTGCCGTAAAACAGCTGACGGGTTACAGTGCCACTGAATTTACACGTTCTGATTCACCGCGCAGTTTCACCGAATTAACGCATCCGGATGATGTACCATGGATAGCAGAGAGAGTCGGTGCTGCGCTCTCTGCCAAAGAGCCATTTGAGCTGTTATTTCGCCTACGTCATGCTGACGGCCATTGGTTATGGGTGCAGGAACTGGGGCGGGGAATTTACGATGAAAGTGGCCATTTAAAATATATCGATGGCTTTATTTGGGATGTAACCCAAGCGGAGATGGCGAATAAAGCTATTAAGTTAAACGAGCAAAAATTATCTACACTCTACAATCAGGCGTCCATTGGTATCGCATTAAATGCTGTCGATGGTGGCCGCTATCTGGAGTGCAATCCCGAGTTGTGTCGCCTCACCGGCTACACAGAAGCCGAACTAATAGCGATTAGTTATTGGGATTTAACCCCCGCGCACTATCAACTCCAGGAGTACCAGCAACTTGAGAGTTTACATGTCAGTGGCCGTTACGGTCCCTACGAAAAAGAATACCGGCATCGCGATGGACACCTGATTCCGGTATTACTAAATGGAGTGCTGATAGAAGGGCCTGATGGTGAGCGGAAAATTTGGTCTTTCATTCAAGATATCACTGAGCGTAAACGTATAGATCAGATGAAGAATGAGTTTGTGTCTGCAGTTAGCCATGAACTGCGTACCCCGCTTACTTCGATCGCAGGCTCACTCGCGCTAGTGACGAGTGGGGCTTTGGGTGAGATACCTGACAAGATACAGAGCATGCTTGGGATAGCCCACAAAAATGCCAAGCGCCTGACATTGCTAATCAATGATTTGCTCGATATGGAAAAAATCCTCGCGGGGAAAATGGAGTTCGACCTTCATGAGCAATCACTGTTATCAATTTTAGAGGCCTCGCTTGAAAGCAATAAAGCCTATGCCGATTCTTACGACATCACGTTAGTGTTGCAATTAGAAGTGAATGACTTGCGCGCGCGGGTTGATGCTCAACGCTTGCAGCAAGTGTTGACCAATTTTATATCCAACGCCGTAAAGTTTTCTCCCAAAGAAGGGCAGGTGGAAATTCGCCTGTCGCAACAGGGCGATCAGGCTGTAATCGAAGTGGTGGATCATGGCCCCGGTATCAGTGATGAGTTTCGCTCACGCATCTTTCAAAAGTTTTCGCAGGCAGACTCTTCTGATTCTCGTCAGCGAGGTGGGACTGGCTTGGGGCTGTCCATCAGCAAGGCTTTCGTTGAGCGAATGAATGGCAATATTGGATTTGAATCAGAACCCGGTCAGGGCGCCACTTTTTTTGCGCGTTTTCCAATCGTGAATACGATCGGGTAGCAACACAAAAACCCATGTTAACTACATTAATCAGGTAACTTTAATGGATCATGAATTAACCCGCATTTTGTACGTTGAAGATGACCCGGATATTCAGGCCATCGCCGTAATGGTATTGGAAACTATCAATGGATTTACACTCGAAGCCTGCAACTGCGGCAGCGATGCCTTGGCGAAAGCTGTGCAGTTCAAACCTGACTTGGTATTGCTGGATGTGATGATGCCGGGGATGGATGGCCCGGAAACGCTTAAGGGGTTGCGCGCGTTTCCCGAATTGGCGACGACACCGGTAGTATTTATGACCGCGAAGGTGCAGCCGCAGGAAGTGGAGGGTTATCTCAATTTGGGAGCGGTAGGCGTTATCGCCAAACCTTTTGACCCTATGACGCTGGCGCAGGAGCTGCGCGATATCTGGTTAAGACAATAGAGGGCGGGCAACACAGTGATTTTCTAACTAATGCCCGACCACAGCATATCGAGATTTTTAAAGCCCCAGTCGTCGGGCGATTCGCGCCCGATAATTTTTTCTTTACCCACCAGTTTGGCCAGATCCAGTGTTTCCTGGATGATCGGCATTTTGGTTTTGGCCGAGTAAAACACTTTTACACGCGGGCTGAGCAGCGATGTTTCATGCTGCTCTACAACGACCGCGAGCCGCCCGCTTTCCAGGCGCACCAGTGAACCTGTGGGGTAAATACCTACGGTTTTGACGAAAGCCTGGAATACAGCTTCATCAAAATGCCCCTTGCTCCACTCGGCCATTTTGCGAATTGAATCGGCGGGTGCCCAACCTTTTTTGTAAGGCCGATTGGATGTAATTGCATCATAGACATCGCAGACCGCACCCATTTTGGCATAGAGGCTGATGGTCTCGCCCTTGAGTCCGTGTGGGTAGCCGGTGCCGTCCATTTTTTCATGGTGATGCAGGCAGACGTCCAGCACCATAGGGCTGACCTGATAGCTTTCAATTAAAATTTTGGCGCCCACTTCCGGGTGCGATTTCACAATAGCGAATTCACTGTCGGTAAGTTTGCCCGGCTTGTTAAGCACTTTCATAGGAATGCCGACTTTGCCAATATCGTGCAACAGTCCGGCGAAACCGGCTTCGCGCACCATTTCCTCTTCAAGGTTTAATTGGCGTGCAAGGGCAATCATCAGCGCACACACCGCAACCGAGTGCATATAAGTATATTCATCGGCAGTTTTCAGCCGCGCCAAGCTGATCAATGCGTGCGGTTGGCGCATAACGGAATTGGAAATCTCTTCTACCAATGCTTTTGCTTGCTCGATTTGAATCGCTTTGCCCATGCGGGCATCGCTAAACATTTCAATCACAGCTTCTTTGGCTTTGGCGCAGAGTTTGGCGGCAGTTTGTATTTCATCTTCAAGCGATATTTTTTCTCTGCCCTGGGTGTTTTCCGCCTCAAGCAATACCGCTTCGGTTTCTTGTGCGACTTCTTCTTCTGTTTTTCCTGGGACTGCTTTATCTAAATCGGCACCCTGGGTGACATCAATCCACAGCTCTTTAATCCCACTGGCCTGAATTGCCTGCAGGTCTTTTTCGTCGGTGAGCAAAAACTTGGTTTTCCAAAAGGGATGCTCCATCCAGGAACCGCAAAATTCACAAATGAACATGCCGAGCTGGATATCTTTGACTGCGATTCGTTTGAGCATGTGGTTCCAAATAGCTGACAGCGGAGATAGGGGTTAAGTCTGTTCTGGTGAGTATAGACGGGGATTTTTTGTCGGGCGGAGCGAGGCGGTAATAAATTTTTTGTGGTGCAAAAAAGCGCGTTGGCGTTATTCCATTTGATTGGCCAAACGCCGGATTCACACCTATTATTCACACTAGACTGCGGAAAATCCCGGTATGGTAGATGCCGAAAGGTCTTGCGCAAAAACGACAATAAAATTTCCCCTGTCTCCCAGGCATCGGTTACCCATGGATAAAAATGCTGAAATTGCGCTAAAACTTCAGGCATTACGCGACGATTATGCGGCGCGCTTACCTGCCGAAATCCAGTCGTTGCGAGATCTGGTTAGCGACTTGGCGCAGCCCGAATTCCAGCGCGATGCACTCGAGAAACTCAATCAGAAATTGCACAAACTGGCGGGTTCGGCAGGCAGTTTTGGTTTTCCCGACCTCGGCAAACAAGCAAAGAAACTGGAGCTGCAAACACAGACATGGCTGGCGGCTAATCAGTTGGATATGGGTATGTTGCGCGTCTTTGCGGTTGCCGTTGCCGCACTGGATGGGCAGGCACAGGGCGATAGCGCCAAAAAGATTCCACTGGTATCGCAAAGTGCCCCGTTGAAGACCAATACCCTGATTTACGTGCTAGAAGACGACCCTGATGTCGCCGACGAAGTTTGCATGACCCTGCGTCACTTCGGTCATCAAGTCGTGCACTTTTCCACTATCGCCGCTGCCGAGGTTGAAGTACTGCGACGCCCGCCGGATTTTATGATCTGCGACATTGTGTTCACTGAAGAGGGGCGTGAAACCCCTGAGGCGGTCGCGATTTTACAGCAGAATTTACCCACGCCTGTGCCGGTGATTTTTGTGTCTACCCGCACGGATTTTGAGGCTTATCACGCGGCCGTGCGCGCGGGTGCGGTGGGTTATTTTGTGAAGCCGCTGGATATCATCCGCTTGGTCGACTGCTTTGAATACTATCTCGATCGCCATCGTAGCGCGCCTTACAGGGTATTGATTATCGATGATGACATGGCGCTGGCCGAGCACTATAAATTGGTGCTGAACTCCGCCGATATCCGTGCCGAGGTGAGCAATAACCCCAATGAAATTTTTGAGGTGTTGCAGGATTTTCACCCGGAACTCATTTTGCTTGACATCAACATGCCCGGCTGCAACGGCATTGAATTGGCACAGGTCATTCGTCTCAATCAGGATTGGCTGCGCGTCCCTATCACCTACCTGTCTTCGGAACAGGATGTGGAGAAGCGCGCCGTGGCCATGGGGCGCGCGGGCGATGATTTTTTAAGTAAGCCACTGGGCGATCGTGAACTTATCACTGCTGTGTCCGTGCGAGCAGCGCGCAGCCGCCAGTTGAGTGATGCTCTGGACCGTGACAGCCTGACTGGCCTGTTGAAACATTCGCGCATTAAAGAACAGGTGGATGCCGAGTTAAGCCGTGCCGTGCGCAGCGAAGAAAATTTAAGTGTGGTGATGCTTGATCTCGACCACTTCAAGCAAGTCAATGATACCTACGGCCATCCGGCGGGCGACAAGGTGATCAAGGCAATTGCACATCTATTGCGCCAGCGCTTGCGCAAAACCGATGCGGTGGGGCGCTATGGAGGCGAGGAATTTGTCGCAGTGTTGCCGCGCTGCAGCCGTGAAGAGGCGCAAGTGTTGATGGAAGATGTGCGCCAGCGTCTGCGCGATATCAGTTTTACGGTTGACCAGCGCACCTTTAATGTCACGCTCAGTGCGGGTATCGCCGCTTATCGGCCGGGCGTAGAGCGCGCTGAACAATTGCTGCAAGAGGCTGATGCGGCGCTCTATCGCGCCAAAGCTGAGGGACGCAACCGCATCTGCCTGAGTCGATAATCGCCACTGTGAAAACAGTGTGATCAAAAATAAAACGCCCGGATTGACCGGGCGTTGTTATTAACCGAGAGTGCTTTTTGCGATTATTCGAGCTCTTCCGGATCAGGTACTTCCGGTGGTGTGCTGTCTTCAGTAGGCACAGGTACATCGCGGTTCATATCATCCAGATATTTCTCCGATTTCTCTCCTGTAAGTGGAGCTTTACCCGGCAAGTAATCGCCCTCTGTTTTTACCAACTTGTCGTTTTCAAAATAGACAGTGTAAAGGTATTGAGTGATCCCACCCTGTGACCCACGACGTACACTGTAAGGATAATCCCAACGGTCATCATTAAATGTATCGGGCAGTAAGGTGTTGCCGAGTACAAAGCGTACCTGCCGTTTGGACATGCCCAGCTTTAGTTGCTCTACCATCTCTTGCGTGATGATGTGACCCTGTTGAATACCGACTTTATAAACACCGGGAAAGCGGAAGCTGGAGCAAGCGGTGAGGCTGGAGACTAAGACCACGGCCAGAAAAACACGGCTGGCTAATTTCATACAAGGGCTTCCACTAACGAAAATGAACGCGGATAATACCCGAACCACAGGAACACTGAGAAGGGTTTGGGGGAAATAATGGCAGACGGTAACCACGAACTGCGCAAAGCGGGTCTTAAAGTGACCTTGCC
>DLHJ01000014.1 GCA_002483145.1 Cellvibrio sp. UBA7671 | reverse complement strand
GCTACTCATAGTGTCTTCCTCGGAGTTAAATACCGGTTTGCACCGGTAACGGTCATCAACAATCGTTATTGTCAGAACGGGTAAAACAGGCGGAGCGGGTAAAACAAACGGTTAACAGTTATTGTCAGTTGTTGTTGCACAACAGCGTGTCATAACGACCGAAACCCGATACATAAAGTATCGGGTTACAGGATTAATCAAACTTGCGCGAGGCATTCAACCGAATTTGCTCGGTCAGCGTGGGTGGTTCGGGCTCGGCTCTGCGCATGGCGCGCAGCACTTCACCTGCGACGATAAAGGCGCCGACCAAGAGGCCGGAATAGATGAACATCACAAAGCTATAGTCCACTGTGTAATTCCAGGGGCGTGCAATACCGAGGTAGCAGGCAAATAGCCAGGACACAGAGGAGAGTGCGCCAGTCAGCGTCACCAAAATTTGTTCAAAGGTCGGTAGGCCAAGCAGGCCGCGGCGTGAGGTCACGCGTGGAAAACTGAAGTAGTGCAGTGCAACTCCATTGAGTGTTAGTACCGATACGACAGTGAATTTGGCCCATAGCTTCTCATTCATCAAATACTGCTGGGGGTTTTCAAGATAGCCGAGCAGCACCAGTGCCAGACCGGAAATCCACAATACGACCAGTGCAATAAACATAATTTCTGCGGATTTGGTGAGGTCTTTGATGGCAGTAGCCGAGAGGGGGCTACCTTTGGATTTAGCCAGGGCCAGGTCTTGAATAAGCAAAATGCCAATAGCTACACATGCAGCCAGGAGATGGGCATAAACAATCAAGGTCTTCATAGTCGTCCGCGCCTTTGTTGTTGTTTTGAGTCAGGTTGTTGTGGGTAAATTGTTATTTTTTGCTTGTTATGATTGCGCTAACAAATTGTCTATAAAATCCTGTGACGAAAAATTGATAATGAATTTTTGCGGTCAGAAAAGCTCTTTATAAACGCTCGCGCGCAAATTAATTACAGCTGGATGGTGAAGCAGAAAAGCGTGTAGTTCTTGCGAATACAGCACTTATTTCCCTCGTTCTTATCACGGTCTTTATAATTTTGGCGCCTTAATTGTCCGTTTGGCGCTATGTGTTTATAACTAAAAAACATCTTTCTAATAGGTGAATCTATTTTTATGTTTATTATTCCACGTTACAGCAAATTGACAGCGCGATCAATTCACAAAACAAAGAAAATTCATTTCATTTTTAATAAAGTCAATAATAAGCTCGCAAAAACAAATTTTTTATTCATAGGTGAAATTATCTTTGTTAAAAAGTGCTCTTGAGCGAGTGGATTCGGAAAAGAAGGTGCGATGAAAAAATGCAGCCTGATGTGCACCCTTTTGCTAGATCAGGTAAGTCATATAAATTTCGAGGATGAGCGCTTGCCATTTGCATTTTTTTACAATACCGTGTCAAAACTTGCTTTTAAGAACATTTTTCGAGCGGTATTGGTTCTCATTAGGAGCTAAAAAGCTTCTATAAACATCTAAAAATTATAAGAAAACAAATTCAACCTTGTGGGAAATGCGCGTTGTCGTGTGTAGGACCCACTAAATCAGGCAGTTGATGCAGACACTCCGGTAGTTCCCGTGATAGCAGTTTGTGTTAAGGGGGACTTATTGCGAGCGCAATATTTCTTTCGTCGACTACCGCAATCGCAAATATTGTCGCTTAAATGGTAGCGCTATCTTGAATGTATTATTTTTCTAGGGTACAAGTACACAATGAGAGATTATTCGCAGATAGCAGTGGAAAATAAAATCATAATAACTTCATTGTCTTCTCCAGTAATGACTCTTCCTGTGTAGTGTTTTTGTATAAATCCGTTAAAAAACTACAATAATTATTCAATTTCATTGTTTTACCAGCTTATTTTTTTGTTGGTATTGTTTCTGTCTTACACAACTAACGCATTTTTCTGTAGCGTCAAATTCCTAGTAATCGTCTTTTTAGATGATTGGTATGTTGCCTTTACCTACATAAAAATAAGGTTGCGCTAACAAATATATTGATGGATCGATAATGTCACAGGCATGTTCGTGACGGCCTTACCGGAATGTAGGGATAAATCAGCGTCAGCGGTATCAGGCGCGAAATAATAACGAAGCCTTATGGTCTTCCTCACTGGACTCCAGGAGAACTTGAATGACAACTCCCCTAAGAAAAACTTACGGCTTGGCTGCATTGCTGAGCGTTGGACTGGCTGCCGTCAGCCAGGGTGCTGCAGCCGGTTGCACGTATAAAATTACTAACGAGTGGAACACCGGGCTTACCGGCGAAATCATAGTTACTAATAGCAGCACAACCGCTGTAAATGGCTGGACTGTGGGTTGGCAATATGCGACCAACCGTGTCACCAGCTCATGGAACGTACGCCTAAGCGGCACCAATCCCTACAGCGCATCGGACATGGGTTGGAATGGTAGTTTGCCGCCAGGCCAGAGCGTCAGTTTTGGTTTTCAGGTTGATAAACGTGGCGGTGCTGCTGAGATCCCAAGTGTGACAGGCAGTATTTGTTCTGGCACAGTGACCAGCTCATCTGCACCATCCAGCATACCAACGACCAGTTCTTCGCGCAGTTCAACACCGATCCTTAGTAGCTCAAGCTCAAGTGTGATTAACAACGGCGGACAACAATGTAATTGGTACGGCACTTTGTATCCACTGTGTGTCAACACCCAAAGTGGTTGGGGTTGGGAAAACAACAAGAGCTGTATTTCTCGCTCTACTTGCATCAACGTAGTGGGCGGGTCTTCCAGCATTGCGCCCAGTTCGAGCTCTCGCTCGTCTGTGATTCCAAGCAGCTCATCTGTTGCGACTACCAGTTCTGTCGCGCCAAGTTCGCGTTCATCGGTTGCTCCTAGTAGCTCGTCCGTCGCTACCACTAGCTCAATAGCACCGAGTTCACGTTCATCAGTGGCTCCGAGCAGCTCCAGCGTCACTACCACATCCAGCTCGGTTCCGAGCACAAGCTCTTCTATCGCACCTAGCTCACGTTCAAGTTCGTCCGTATCGAGTGTGACACCAGGCGTGCGCTTGGATAACCCATTCGTGGATGCACGTTGGTATGTAGACCCAATCTGGTCAGCCAAAGCACAAGCTGAGACTAACGGTTCGAAGATCGCCGGATACAGCACCGCTGTATGGATGGATCGTATCGGCGCTATTGCTCCGACCGATGGCAGCTACGGCTTGCGTGATCACCTTGATGCCGCATTGGCGCAAAACGCTAATGTGATTAAAGTTGTGGTTTATGACCTACCAAACCGTGACTGTCATGCACTGGCATCAAATGGTGAGTTAAAGCAAACTCCAGAAGGGAGCGCACGCTACCGTACTGAGTATGTTGATGTAATTGCAGGGATTTTCTCTGATCCTAAATACGCTTCACTGCGCATTATTGCGATTATTGAGCCGGACTCATTGCCAAACCTGGTTACTAACTTGAGCACACCAGCATGTCAGGAAGCAACCGACCCAACTCATGGTTACGTGGCTAATACCCGTTACACCTTGAGCAAGCTGTACCCCATCACTAACGTATACAGCTATGTGGACATTGGACACTCAGGCTGGTTGGGTTGGACTGATAACTTTGGCAAGGCTGTAACCTTGATTGGCAATGCGATTAAAGGTGCAACTGGTGGTGTAAATTCAATTGCTGGTTTTGTTTCTAACACCTCAGGCTATACACCGCTGTACGAACCCTTCCTGGATTCATTGGCAAATGGTTCATTCGGTACTGGTGGTGGCACTCAAACCCGTCAAGCGAAATTTTACGAGTGGAACCCGCATTTCAGCGAAGTTTCCTTTGTGCAAGCCTGGCGTACCGCGATGATTGCAGCTGGTTTCCCTTCAACTATTGGTATGTTGGTAGACACATCACGTAACGGTTGGGGTGGTCCAAACCGTCCAACCGCCGTATCTACCAGCACTGTACTTGATACCTTCATCGACCAATCGCGTATTGATCGTCGTGCGCACCGTGGTAATTGGTGTAACCAAGCTGGTGGGGTAGGCGAGCGTCCGCAAACTGCACCAGTTGCAGGTATTGATGCTTATGTGTGGGTGAAACCGCCAGGTGAATCTGATGGTGCTGCGTCCAAGGAGTTATCCTTTGATCCACAAGATCCAGCTAAAGGTTTTGACCGCAATTGCGATCCAACCTACACCAATGCTGCTGGCACCACCACTGGCTCCATGGCTAATGCTCCGGTAGCGGGGCGCTGGTTCAAAGAAGGCTTCCAGGTGCTGATCAATAATGCTTACCCACCGCTGAATTAATCGGTGCTAAGTAAATGAGTGAGAGTGAGCATGGACAGGCATTTGGAGAGATGCCCCGGTTAAGGACGACTTTTTCCCACAATGGATTCGGGCGGGCGGAGCGGTTTTACTACAGCTCCCGCCGCTTGCCAGACTCCAATAGCTATCCCTGAAAAACCGTGAACTTCCCGACCCTCCATACGGTGGGTCGGCTTTTTGTTAATTCGCACCCCCAGCATTTTCCAAAAATTATTTTTGCTGCGTTATTTGTCAAAAGTGAATCAACAAAAATAATTTCAACAGGGTTCGCCGGATTCATGAAAGCGAACCGCCCATAACAATACATGTCTTTCACTACATAAGTATTGCCAGTGGGCTGACGAGTGATAGAGTCTTGGTTAAAAAATCCCGCATACACTTGCGGGATTTTTTTTGCCTGCATGGTGATCAAAATTCACAATGACCGAATTGAATAGTCGATTTTTATATGAAATCACCGCTTTTTCAGCGAAATATTTGGCGATACGCAAGGGCTATGCTATTTATAACTGACTCATTCAGGGTAAATGAAATCCACTTTTACTGATTTGCAGACCAGAAACCAATAAGCAAGTTTCAATAATAACGGAGAATGACCATGCCAATATCGCCCGAATTAGTTGCCGAAATGCAAGTGTTGCGTATGTTTGATACCAGTACCAGTCAGTCAGGATTAAAGGTTCACTCGGATGCTTCTGCTGATATTATCGCTGCGACCCGCCGTCTTTTTGAAAAACAATTAACAACCCAGGTGGATGGCGGTTACTTAACCCCTTTAGGATATGAGTCCTCGGTACACCTGCAACAATTGTTGCAAATACTGAACTCCAAGCCTTTGCTGTGATTTTCCGTTTGTTGACCCAAAAACAATAGTTCTATAAATCTATTTGGTGCATACAACATCCAGCGTAGATGTTGTTGCATGCTGCAAAAAACATACAAAAAATACCTAGTGAGAGATCAATTATGCCCGCACCCCATATCTTTTTGGTAAGGATTTTTTTGCTTATGTTTTTTTCTTCTGCATTATCTGCGCAGGCAGAAGTGACGCGAATTCCGCTTAGCAATAGCTCTGTCGCTATTGAAATTACTCCTGATATCGGCGGGCGAATTTTATCAGCGAGCCTTCTCGATCAGCCCAATTTTTTACTTGTTGGCGCGGCGGTGGTTAGCGATCCAAATCCTGTGGTGACACCTGAATCCTACAATATAGGTTATTTGGGGCATGAAACCTGGGTGGGCCCGCAGAGCCAATGGTGGGTGCATCAACTGCTTAATCCCCAGCGTGCTGCTGCAAAAGCGGTGTGGCCGCCTGATCCCTTTTTAATTCTTGCTAAAAATACGCTGCAAGAAAAAAACGCGCAGCGCGTCATTATGCAAAGCCCTAATAGTCCTATATCGGGTGTCGCGCTGCAAAAAACATTTTCCCTTGTAGATGGTAAACAAAATCAAATTCGGCTGGATGTGAATGCACAAAACATTCGCGATTCAAACGTAGCTTGGGATATTTGGTTTAATACTCGCGTACCACACACAACGAATGTGTATGTGCCTATTACAAGCATGCAAGATGTGCGCATCCAACACTTTACTGATGCGACTTATGGGTCACTTGAATACACTTTCAGCGAGGGATTTTTTGCGTTGGAAAATTTTTCACCCAGCACACACGAAGGGCGTAAAGGCAAGGTTTTCATCCAGCCTGCGCAGGGTTGGATGGCTGCATTTCGCGGTGAACAATTGTTAATTATCCAGTTTGCTCTGCAACCAAAAAGTGCGATTCATCCTGAGCAAGGGCAAATTGAACTTTACCAGGAGTTTTTAACCCAAAGACCGGATGAAGGGTTGTTGGAGCTTGAAGTGCATGCACCTTACAAAACCCTCAAACCACATGAATCTATGTCCGCGACTGAAGTCTGGACGCTTTTGCCGTATAAGAATGAACAAACACCTGCAGCGCAGCGCGCCTTTTTACGTGAGCTTTTAGAACAGTCGATTTTGTGACTTTCAATATCGAAGCACCGACAAGTTTAAACAGCTTTGGTAAGCGTATTAATTGCATCTTCAATATGGCTCGTTAAGTCATTCAATAATCCAGTACAAGACTGATTCGGCTCAGTTTTGCGTGCTGCATTAACTAACGCCAGAATATGTTCTTCAGTCTTAATGCGCTGCGCTAAGGCTTCGTTTGTATAATCAGATGAGAGTGCAGCACTTAAATGATGTAGCATCATTTCACCTGCTTCTTTATCCGGGTCGGGAACTGAGGGTAAATCCCCAAGCTCTCTTATTGCAGATGCCAAACGGTTTAAAAATAATTTCCTGCTATTGGCAATGTCCAAAAAGTGTTTTGCAATCTCTGATTGTCCAACCAGTTCAGCGGCATCATGATAGTGATCAATGCTTTCGCGGCAAGCTACAAATAACTCATTTAGGGCAACTTCGGTATCCGAAAGTAAACGAAACATTCTGTGCTCCTTGGCAAACTTGAGCTGTGGTTTAAGTAGGTATTGGTCTAATCACTTCCAACGCCTGTGGGATCACTTCGAATATTGCTGGCGTTTTAGTGACGGGTTCTCCATCTGCATGAATTTCTTTAGGGTGTTTTGTTTTGATTTCAATACGTTTACCTGAAATGGTAAATGTTTTTTTCATCTGGCTGTGTTTGCCGTACCGCAACAACGGAGCTTGTGTTAATAACTCCCACAAGGTTGAGGGTGGGAGGCTATACAAGCAGAGTAATCCATCATCAATTTCAGACTTTTCATCAATCACATTTCCACCACCGTAATAACGGCCATTACCGATTGCGAGTTGGATGGAGCGCATCTGATGTGACTCACCATTTGCAGTTATCGTAACGCGAAATGATTGATTATTTTTAAACGCTGCAAAGGCTGCTTTCAAATAACTCAAAACGCCCCATTTCTTTTTAACTTCTGGTGTTAATTCATGCGTGACAGTAACGCCTAGCCCGATGTGCGCGGCATTTAAAAAATAATGCCCATTAATAACCCCCAAATTAATCTTGCTGCGGTAATTATTGAGGATGGTTTGGAATGCATCAGGTAGGTTACTGGAAATTCCCAGCGAGCGCGCCAAATCATTTGCAGTGCCCAAAGGTAATATGGCGAATGGCAACTTATGTTTGTAGAGTGCTTCCGCTGCTGAACTGACAGTGCCATCACCTCCACCGAGAATCACCAATTGTATTTGGTTGCAATGATCCTGAATTAACTGTGCAGTTTCTTTGGCACTACCAGAGTTTTTTTGAATGATAGTAATGTCTGCACTTTTGAGCAGCTGCAGGCCTTCCTGCATATCAGCAGTGCCTCCGTTGCGGCTATTAGCATTCAGGATTAACAAGGCAGTATTGATAATCGTCACCTTCACATATTCCTCTCTTGTATCATCCATTCACTAATCTGTTCGTTTTTACATGATCCTTGTATTTTTTTCCGTTAGTTGGCACACCTCCGATAGCTATAAATATTCATTTTTTGGATTACGGATACGGTGTTACTGCTGGGATAGTGGCTTACTAAATGTCAGTATTAGCAATATTTGCAGTGTTTATTTCCCCCGTCATTTGCTTGCAACCAACGAGCCAATAACCAGCAGCACACTGCCCAGCCGGCACCTGCGGCCCAGCCTGCGAGCACATCAGTAGGCCAGTGCACTCCCAGATATACCCTGCTTATTCCCACCAGCAAGGTGATGGTGATGCATATCATTAAAATATAGGCTTTGATGATTTTGCGACGCTGTAATTGCGCCAGAAGGGCACCGAGCGTGAGATAGGTACTTGCCGCCAGCATGGAATGGCCACTGGGAAAGCTGGCGGTGTAGACATGGCTGCCGTGCGGAACCAGATCGGGGCGGTCGCGATCAATGGCTTTTTTTAGAAAATTGTTAGCTCCCAGTGCGCCAAGTGTTGCGATGAGGACTACTAGTATCATGCGCGGTTTTCGGTCTAGCAAAAGATAACCAACGACGGCGATAGTGAGCAGTATTAAAACGGCATTGCCACCAAGTGCCGTAAAGTCTCGCCCAATTTCTTCCGCCCAGCCCGGGCCGATAGGGTCGCTCACATCGGCGGCATTGCGCATACTGAGTAGCAGTGCGCGATCAAATTCATGCGGATGATTTTCTAGCGCGATCTCGGTCAGGGCGACAAATCCCCACAGCGATACCAAAACGAAGAATAGGGCAATTAAAACGGCGAATTCGCGATTGCCAATCCACAGCATGAATTTTATTAATGGGTTCTGGTGCGAGATCACACCCAAAAACTTCTTATCGAGTTGGGGTTGTCGATGATGTTTGTCCATAATGTTTCTCGCGGAAGTAATAATTTTTCGGTCTGTTACATATGTCTCGCCGAGTAGAGTATCGTTTTTGAGTGTAATCAGGCAAAAAAAATGCCAGAAAACTTTCTGGCATTTTTCTGCATACCTACGGATGTTCCTTAGCAGGTTGCTACTTTAATGATCAATATATTTTTTATAGATATCCCACCTTTTGCGCGAATGGAATAATCGAATTCCCGTAAGACCCGCCCCAGCTATAACCTGTGCGGCGCTCTTCCGACATTTGGGTAATATCATAGAATTTGCTGCCGTCGCGATCGCTGAAAAATCCGCGGTTGGTATTTAAATCGTAAAAGCGATACCACATTTTGCTGCCTGCTTTTTTAACGATAGGGTTTGTCGCCGCCAGCGATGAATCATAGGTGTAGCCATCAAGATAAGTATTGGGGCTATTGAACCAGGCAACGCCCGCCCTTACTGCTTTTTCAATTTCAGCAGTTTGTGGTTGGGTCATCAGGAATGCAAGCACGCCCACTGATTCACTACCACTGAGTGATTCCAATTCATAGGCGCGTGCTTTTTTCGGCAGATAATCCGTCGCACCATGTTGAGCGCACCACACAGTTAATACCCCATTTTGTTTCCATTGGGCTTTGAGAATATACGCAGTGCCTTTGCTTACAGCAGTTTTAAATTTTGCACGATCTGTATCATTAAATACATCCGTATCAAAAGGCGCGCGTTTGTTTGCAGCAAAATCCAACACGGTGAGAGCGTAAGCCATGCCGTTATCGTTAAAGGTTGCATGGTCTGCATAGCCGCCTTTTAACGGATAAAATTGCGGCAATGCACCGGTGCTGTATTGTGAACTGACCAAAAAGTTAGCGGCTCTACGCACTGCATCGCGGTACTTGGTGTTGCTGCCAGTTTTGTAAATTTCAGCTAGATATACCATTTCGGTAATGGTTGCGCCGTTATCGATAGTACCGCTGTCGCTGCCGCCGCTACCGGCGCTCACGCTGTTGTAATCCAGATTTTTTGGCCAACCGCCGTTGGTTTGTTGATAAGAGAGAACAATATCGGCTCTGCTTGCATTCCACTTGGTTCGTGATTTTGTCAACCAGCTTGCAGCAGGATTACCGTCGAGTGTCAGCAAAGTTCCCGTGTTTGATAGAGAACTACTGGATGAACTTGAGCTGGACTTAGCGACTGAAGAAACCGACGAAGAACTGCTGCTTGCAACATTGCTACACGCACCAGCTTTGGTTTGTGCGCCTTCAATTTTTAATGAATCGATATTGGCCAAACCATCCGCAGTGAGTGATGATAACTGCACATTATTATTACCTTGCACCAAATCAATTTCGATGCTCGCGGTTTGCCAAGTGGTCCAGCTGCCGGTTGCAGGTAATTGCACAGTGTAATTGCCGTTGCTACCGCCGTTAATTAACAGTGAGCCATTTCTGTTTGTTGTTCCACCGTTAGCAAAACGGAAGGTTAGTGTGTGACGGCTGCTGGTGGTTGCATCAACGGCCCATACAATTGCAGAACCCTGCGCGTTGTTGCTATTGGTATAACCATTGCCGGTATAACCAGTATTGGTATTTTCGGTGGCGATACCATCGACACGGCAGAATCCGGCTTGTTCTTCTTGAATAGTGAATGATGATGTTGTGGGCAGGCTTGAGCTGCTGTTCGATTTCGGAACACTGGATGTTGCAGCAGAGCTTGATGATTTTGAACTGCTAGTTACGCTCGCTTTACTTGAGCTAACAGCGCGTGAGCTTGCGATACTGGAGCTCACAACACTCGTGCTCGTTTTACTGCTAGCTATTGATGATGTAGTTGCACCACACAAACTGCCACTCACTTTAGGTGCGCCCGCTGTGCCGTTTGCTTGAAAACCAAAACTAGCCGATGCCTTAGGTGCAAGCGTTGCGTTCCAACCCAATGCACTTGCAGTGTAGGGATTTGCTCCACTCAGCGTCGCATTCCACGCATTGGTTACACTCACGCCAGATTCTTGCCAGGATACTGACCACCCATTCACGGTGGAGGTAGTGTCGTTGGTGACGGTAATTTCTCCGGTAAAGCCTGAGCCCCAATTGTTGGTGACTTTGTAGGTGCATGCGGCCCAGGTGGGTGATGCTATTACATAAGCCAATGCGCTTATCGCAAACGATGTCTTTGCGTATTTAGTAAAAATTATTGATGAACTTTTCATAATGTCCTCAGAATAGTTATTCATTTTTAAGTAGTGGTTAAAACGTCTTTTCTATTTATTGAAACAGGTTTTATTTACTGTAACTGGGTGTCCATGCACCAAAAATATTGCTGATGGTATAAGTCGCTGCTTGTGCTGCGGTTAATTGTTTGGATTGCGGTGCGCGTGCCGATGTATTTGCACCTGCACCAGTGGTTAAGTATTCAGAAAAGCGCGCAGTATCGAGTGTGTTTTCACTCATCTTCACCCAGCCGACCGCAGAGATGTGTTGACCCAGTTCGGTACGGATATAGGTAGCCGCACCGTAAGGTCTCCAATTGCGACCCAGTGCAACAGAGCCTTTGGCCACACTCGAGGTTGCAGTCACTTTTCCGCCCAGAAAAACCAAACCATGAGGAACAGTTTGCTCGGTGCTCGGTGCAGTTAATGCTGAACCGCCGCCAACGCTGTGAATCGTGTTGTTATCAAACACTGCTGTCGCTGCACCAAAAATAAAATCGACAGTGCCTTGGATGTGGCAGTTGCGGTAATACTGCGTGCCGCTGTGGGTATAGAGCGTGTCCTGATTGCCGAGCAAACGGCAATTGCGGAACTGTAAGCGTTGACCTTGGGCTAATAAAGCAACTGCCTGCGAACCAACACCGAATGAGTTTTCGATGGTGATATTTTCCATGGAGACATCGTTGGCTTTGAGCGTGACGCTCGCGCTGCCGGATGTGCCAATCGCAGTGCCGTCGGCTTTTAATGTGCTGGCGCCATCGTTGTAGGTAAGAATCGTCGATGTTGTTTTTCCTGTTTCACCACAAAAAGTTACAAACGGTTTTGTGATCAATAATTTCTCGCGATAAGTACCCGGCTTGATGCGAATTTGTGTCGGCGTGGTGTTGGAATTGGACAAAGTATTTAACGCGGCTTGCACTGTTTTGTATTGGCCGGAGCCATCTGCAGCGACGCGTAAGATTGGTTGGTTGGTAATGCTGTTGCAATCGGCAGTGGTGGGTGTAGTAGGGCAGGCTGCTGGTGTTATGCCGTCGCCGGTCACGCTGATATTATCGATATTCGCCAAGCCATTCGCCGTTGTTGCAACGAGTTTAATGCTGTTGGTTCCCGCGTTGAGTGGGACATCTACATTAACGGTCTGCCACTGCGCCCAATTGCTATTGGATGGGAAATCCAGCGTTTTAACCTGGTTACCATTTACCAGAAAGTTTGCACGTCTTGCCCCTGTGCCACCGTTGCTGAAGCGAATTTTTGCTGCGTAGGTTTTTGTGCTGGCAGCGCTGATGCTCCAGGTGATGGATGCGCCAATCACATTTTCTGTATCGATAAAACCTGTACCTGTGTAGCCGGCATGTTTGGTGTCGATCACGCCAGAGTTGCCACAAAATCCCACTGCACTTTCTTCAAAAATCCAACTGCTTTCTGCCGCCCAAGCCTGGGGTGCCAGCGCCAATATTACACCGGCAGCTATCAGCGAATGTGTACAGGATTTAACGAGCTGCAATTGCGATTTGCAAAAAAGTTTTTTCATTTTTAGTTCCCGCTAGTTATGTTTTTTTGACGTAGAGATGCACGTTCCCCAACTGTTGAAAAACTGGGGAAGTGATGCGACCAAATACCGGATCCTGAGGATCACAACGGTAGGTATTGAGAGAAATGATTGGGTTTTATCAGCGGCGTCTGTACTGGGAGCAGTGACGTGGACGCTAAAATGTAAACGCCAATTTTTTTGCCGAATGCTTGCTTTATTATCAGTAGCTTTGCGATCAAGCCTTTAAATAGTCTATGTGACTATGTTTGTTAGTTTAATGCCGCTTTATTAAGTATGAAAGATAATTAACATATAAAATGATGGATTTTGGCGTGATTTTACGTTTTTTGTGCTGCAGTTTTACGTTTTTCGACAAGCGTATTTTGCTATTTTCATTAGCGATTTTTCCTTCCTCATGAGTTGTAATTCTCACCAAAAAATAACTTGCCTGCTGTGGGGGCATGCATCCAGAGTCGCTTTTTATCCAGTAAATAATAAAGCATTATATTTTTATATATGAACATAGTTCCATTTGTGAATTGCATCGCATAATCAATTTTGTGTCATCAAAAGCATCTGTAGGTCTGGCTTTTCAAGTCTTATTTATCGCATTAGTGATTAGTATGTAGTCCTCTTGACTATTTTGGTCACAAGCTCTTTCTCGATATTTCCCCCTCGAAGATGTTGTATAGCGACCGCTGTAACTAGTCCAAGGCAGATCCTCTTTTCGCTCTGATAACTCACAATAACGATAGGAGAAATACTTTATGAATATGTCGCGGCTCAAAAAAATGGCAACGGCTGTGCTACTAAGCGCAGGCCTATTCGCATCGCATGGTTCACTCGCGTTAAGTTCCATCGCGCCAATCGCCAACTGTAAATATGTAGTGAATAACTCATGGGGAAGTGGTGCAACGGCGAGTATCGAAATTACCAATATAAGATCAACGGTAATCAATGGTTGGAGCGTGAATTGGAATTATGTCAATAACCGCGTTACCGGTAGTTGGAATGCCGCTGTTACTGGCAGCAATCCTTACACTGCTACCAATTTGAGTTGGAATGCTAGCATCCAGCCAAGCCAAACCATTTCAATCGGTGTGCAAGTTAATGGTAACGGCTCAATTGAAGCACCCACTGTGTATGGTTCCATTTGCACCAATAGTTACAGCACTTCGTCTGTAACAACCAGCAGATCCAGCTCTTCTTCGACTGCTCCTTCAAGCCGTTCATCGTCATCAAGTCTTATACCTTCGTCCGTTAGCAGCAGCTCATCGACATCAGCTTGTACCGGTGTTCAGCAGTGCAACTGGTACGGCACGCTCTATCCGTTGTGTGTGAATACCCAGAGCGGTTGGGGATATGAGAACAATAAAAGCTGTATTTCACGCGCAACCTGTACCAGCCAGCCTTCACCTTTCGGTGTAACAGGCGGGGCTTGTGTTCCATCAAGTTCATCTATTTCTTCGCTGAGCTCGTCAAGTATTCGTTCCAGTATTTCTTCCAGTCGCTCCTCTTTAAGCTGCCCCCAAGGTAATAGCTGGCCCGATTGCCCTTACACTACCTGGAGCGATGCATACTGCGCGCAAGTTGGCCCGACTCTCTGCCCGAGAAGTTCATCCAGCGCCAGTTCGCGCTCGTCGAGTTCAGTAAGCTCAGGTGGCATTACCAGTGTTGAGCTGACAAAACGCATGGGAATAGGTTGGAACGTTGGTAACTCGCTTGATGCAATCGGCGGTGAAACCAATTGGGGCAACCCACTAATTACTCAGCAATTAATTAATTCCGTTAAAGCTGCAGGTTTTAAAACCATTCGCTTGCCTGTTGCCTGGAGTAAATTCTCGGACGAATCCAATTTTGTCATTCAAAGTGCATGGATGGATCGCGTTGAACAAGTAGTGAATTACGCACTGAATGCCGATATGTACGTCGTCATGAATATCCACTGGGATGGCGGTTGGATGCAGCCAACTAATGCGCAACAAACTTACGTCAATAATCGTTTGAAAATTATGTGGACACAAATCGCCACCCGTTTCGGCAATTACGATGATCGCCTGTTATTTGCAGGTACCAATGAAGTGATGGTGGACGGTGATTACGGTACGCCAACTGCCGAATACTACACAGTGCAAAATAGCTTTAACCAAACCTTCGTAACTGCGGTACGTGCAACCGGTGGAAAAAATGCGACGCGTCATTTGGTCGTGCAGGGCTTCAATACCAATATCGATCACACCGTAAATTTTGCAAAAATCCCAACCGATACCGTAAGCAATCGTTTGATGATGGAAGTGCATTATTACGATCCTTACAACTTCACACTGAACACCAGCAGCAATATCACCCAGTGGGGCTCAATCGCCACTAACCCAAGTGCCACTGAAACCTGGGCGAACGAGTCATACACCGATGCGCAATTCCAAAAAATGAAAGTGAATTTTGTGGATAAAGGCATCGGCGTAATCCTCGGCGAATACGGCGTGGTATCGCGCACGAATATTGCGGATCACGAAACCTATCGCAACTACTGGAATGAGTACATCACCAAATCGGCGTACACGCGCGGATTGGTCCCGGTGTATTGGGATAACGGCTTCGGCGGCAACGGCGGCATGGCGCTGTTCGACCGCGCATCTGGAGCGCAGCTATACCCAAATCTGATTCAGGCGATTGTGAAGGCGGATGACTGATCGGGAAATTTTTTAATTGTATTAATGCAATAACTTCAAGGCGGCCAAAAGGCCGCCTTTTTTTGTGTCGTTGATCCTGCCTATCATTTATCTATCAATAATCTGCTCGTAATATCCCGTAATTCCTGCCGTTCATAAACCGTAATAGTCTTTACTAGGTGGATAAAAGTAGGGAGCTTTGTCTAAATTATCATTGTGAGCTAATGTTCGCCGTATAACTCCAGATTTATTAAACCGTGTATTTCCAACTTTATTTGCATTTATCGTAAAGGTGTTGTTATATCGGTCTGTTTTTAAGAGGACACTATTAATGTGCCCGTGGATATGCGGTTTGGGCAGTGGAATAAACTGTTAGGTTGAAATCTCGAAACAAATACTTTTGAGCCCATTATGGATCGCAACAAGGAAATTATAGCGCTGAGTCAAATAGCCCAATCGTTAATTGATCAGCTATATAGTCAAAATCCCCATGACGAAACTTTTGATCAAGGTGGAATAATTTGTGGGCAAGAAACAGTGGAAGGCTACATTCATCACAATGAACAAAATCTTGCTATAGAGCATCTTTTATACATAATTTATGAGTCGAAAATCAGCTTTCCTACAGGGAAGCTAGAGTTGCTCCATCAAATTGTAAAAGAGTGTGGTGTCACCACAAGGTATTATTAGGCTCAGCATTTTCAACGCTTATGAATAAGTGCTTTTAAACGGCAAACCTAACAAGCGGTTGCAACGCCGCTCCAGCGCTTCGCGCTTACGCTCGACAGTTTGTAAGCAGCGCATTTGGCGAATCGCTGCGCGAAGTTTATCGTAAATGCGCCGCTTACAAACTGCGGTTGAACCGAACGTTAGTTGAAGGAGAGTCATGCAATTACCAATAGAAATAATTACAGGCGTAGTTGCAGGTATTTTCACTGCAATTCTTATTTTTGGCGCAACCGAATTATGGAAAAAAACAATATCTCCTTGGTATACCGCCTTACGCTATCAGGGCGCTGACATATCCGGAAGTTGGCATGCAAAAATTAATGAAATTAAAGCGATTGAGCAAAATGGCGCTGAAACCGCGCAAAACCAAGTAATAGGTGTAAGCACGTTTTCGGTGCTTTTAAAGCAGAAAGCTCACTATGTAACTGGAACAATGCAGTTTTCGTATGACGGCGAGTCTAAAGAATTCAATATAGATTACGAAATTTCCGGTGAGTATTGGGAAGGCTATTTATGTCTATATTGCAAGTCAAGGAACAAAAGAGCATTTAGTCAAGCCTCTATGTTTATGAAGCTAATTAATAATGGCACAGGTTTATTAGGTTCATTTGCATTTAGAAATGCAATAACAGATCAAGTGCAAACTGTATGGCTCGGTATTGATCGCAACTAACAAGCGGTCAAACATGGTTCCGCTTCGGCCCACTGGACAGAATTTAAGTCGCGGCTTTGTGGTTTTGCTGCGCAAAAGTATTTCACAAAAATGCAACTTGCAGACTGCGGCTGAGCTTGGCTTTAGGCCTTAGGGAGCACGATGAGACTATCAATTTACATTCTGGCTTCAATAGCATTAATTTTATGTGTTTATTTCTCTTACACATCTAACATTATTGAAATGAAGGATATTGCAGCTAGCGCCTTAGCTCTCGTCGGCACCTTCTTTGGTGCAACTTTTGCTTTTCGATTAACCGAAAGGAAAGAGTATCTTCAGTTACACCAAAATCGTCGTGAATCACTTAACAAGGCAATATTTATTCTTATTCGTCAATTGAATGCAGTGCATCAGCTTAATCTAGAAATTGAAAAACATTCTGGCATCTATAAGAAAGCCTTTAATATGCAGGCGCTGGTTTCGCCTCCATATCAGGATCTGTATCACGATTTTGAGGGTTTGAGTTTTATCCTTGAGTCAGATAATCCAAGTCTTATATTTGAGTTAACTACGCAACAAGAGTGCTTTCACCAAACAATGTCATCCTTGAGTTTTAGGAATGAGTTTTTTTATTAAAGAAGTAATGCCTGCGATTGCAACTGCGGATTTAAATGGAAAAACCTTATCTCCTGAAGCAGTTCAGGGAATACTGGGTGACCGAATATACTATGGAGCTATACAAGGCATCGAAGGCGCAGAAACCATGATCACTTTAAGCAATCAAAGCTTGCCCTTAATGCTAAAAGCTATTATTGAATTTGCCAAAGTCAAATACCCAAAATATAAATTTCTTAAATACGAAATGCCAGCCTAAAAAGCAATCAAATGGATTTTTAAGTTGCATTTTTTTAATTCCGCATCTCTCCATTTTATGGAAAAGTGCAACTTAAAAACCACCGTTTATCGCGTTAGGCTCACCATAGCGAAGTAATTACCATGGAAAAAAGAGATTTACTTTTACACTATGACGAGGACTTACAAAAAATTGTTTTTTATACAGTCTCTTCTCACGAAATGCTTGAAGTTAGGGCTAAAGAATTTGATGGCGCGTTCATAGATCTTGCAGAATTAAAAGAGTCAAGCCCTGAAGTAGCAGAGTCAAAATTTGGCAGCATGGCACTTTCTTTAATTGACCACTTCTCATTAGTTAAGACAGGAATCCGTGACTATGTAGGCCTTGCACTTGAAGCGCATGCTGAATACGTTGCAAGTATTGAAGCTGGAACCTCAGCCGGAAATCACGAGAGTGAATATTCATTGTTTATTGAGTATCATGCCCGAGCAATGCAAGAATATAGTACTGAGTATCTTGAAAAAGCTGAGAGCTTTTTAATTTCTTCTTCTGCCGGTGGTTATGAGCAAGCAACGGAAATGCTAAATTCTAGTTGGGCATTGATGAAATCAGCAGTATTAAGAAGAATTGAACGAGCTAAAAAAGCCTAACAAGCGACTGTGGTAAAAAATACATTTATACATTTCGACTGTTCAATTCTACCCACCCATCAATTTTCAGTTGCCATCGCCATCACCCTAAAGCAACAGCGACATAGCCGCTTCCATTTCTGCGCTCAAATCTTCTGATTCAGCAATCTGCATTTCCGGGTCGAGGCCTAAACGTTCGAAGGCTTTTACTTGGGAGCAATCTATTTTTGCCATGGGTGAGTCGGTGCCAAGGTAGCTTTGCAACATGGCGACGGTGACTATATCGCCGTAATCGGCTTTGGGGCTTTGACGGGCAAAGTTGATGTGTTGCGTGGGGATGTGCGCGAGTTCTTCGGGGAAGCCCCAAGTTTTTAAAATAAGGTCGCCAATCGGGCCGTGTAACTCCTCGATGACGGCGTCGAGGGTGAAGCTGTCTTTGAGAAGTGCGGGGTGGTCTTCGGCGTAGGTGAGAATGGGTAGTACACCGATTTTGTGGATGAGACCGGCGAGAGTTGCCTGGTCTGGGCGCAGGCGGGTGTAGTGTTTGCACAATACATGGCTGATGCCGGCGACTTCGCTGGAGCGACTCCAAACTTCGCGCATGCGCATATCGACAAGGTCAGAGGTAGCTTGGAACATTTGTTCCATAGCGAGGCCAGTAGCGATATTGCAGGTGTATTGGATACCGAGGCGCATTAGCGCGGTTCGTAGATCTTCTATGGCGCGGCTGGCGCGCAAGAGCGGGCTGTTGGCTACGCGGATAATGCGGGCGCTGAGTGCTGCGTCGCCACTGATGACCTGATTTAGTTTATCGATGTCAGCATCCGGATCGTCGGCGACTTCCCGTACTTTTAATGCGACTTCGGGCAGAGTGGGGAGAACGAGTTGGTCATTGTTGATCGCGGTGATAATTTCGGTGCGAACTTTTTCAGCAATGGGGTTCATTAGTGATCCTATTACAGCGCTATTCGGTGGTTTCATCTGCTGTAGGTATAGCATAGGGAAGTGGTAGCTGTTTTAAAATTTCCGTGCTGGTTTCCAGAGTTACCTGATCCAATTGCTCATCCAGCAATGAGGCTAGAATTTCGATCTGGTTGCTGGATGTAAATGCAGCAGTGACCAAGTGCCCGCAGGCATTGCGGGTTGTTGCGTTTACCAGCGCGGTGCCGGGTGCGGGGAGTTGATTGCCGCTAAGTTTAAAGCGGTACATATGCCGTTTTAATTTGCCGCGATAATGCAGGCGCGCCACAATTTCTTGACCGGTGTAGCAGCCTTTGCGGAAGTTAATACCGTTGATCAATTGGTAATTGATTTCCTGTGGGGTAAACAGCTCGATGGTTTCGGGATAAATATCGGCAACACCTGCTCGAATATTCAGCAGCTCCCAATCATTCAGGTCTCCGTTAACCGTGAGGTTAGCGAGTTGCTGTTCAAATGCAGCTGCATCGGCAGACTTTATCCAGCATTCAAAACGATCCTGCGCTAGTTGAATCAGGAAGTTACCGTCTTTTTCTGCCCAGCCATCATTATCGGTGGGCAGTGTAGTAAAAATGGTTTTGGCGGTGTGTTGTGCGCTATCACCATGGATTCCATACAAATGGTAGCCGCTGTCATCGTGCAATTTTGCTTTGGAGAAGACGATATATTTACCGAGCGAGCTCTTGGCTTTGTTCAGCATGGACGCGGGTATGCGCAGGGCGATGGTCTCTGCATCCAGTTGCAGGGCGCGGAAGCTGAGCAGTATTCGCCCTTTGGGATTGCATTGCGCGCCTGTGCGCGTGACGGGTGCACTTAGCTCGCGCAAGTCACAAGTGACCTGGCCTTGGAGAAACTTACTGGCATCCGGCCCTTTGACCAGAAGCAGTCGGGTTTGATGAAGTTTTACCAGTCGTGTTGTCTGGTTGGTTGTGGGTTTATCTTGGGTCATAACTACCAATACCGCTACTGTAGGAGAATCTTGGTGTTGCTATAAAAGTGGCAAAATTGAATTGCATCATACCGTGTTTTGACGATCTGCTCATTGGCAGTTATTCCGATCTGGACTATATATAGCCAATGCAGAATTCCAGACTTCGCCAAAGTGGTTTCTATAAACTTTTCCTCTGCTGCCTGATTACTGTGGCAGTGATGTATGCCTATGAGTTGTTGCCAGCGAAAAAAATGCTGGTCGTTCCTTCCGCCAATATTCCCCATTACATCTATGCCGATATGAATTCGGCAGGAGAGCCTATGGTGTATTGGACCGATTTTGACGGCCTCGCCTGGGAGTGCAATATCGAGAATGATGGCAAAGCCCATGGCTGTGGGTTTAATGTTTATCTCGGTGGAGGGCAAGGCTCCGAGGGAATCAATTTGAGCAGCTATAAAACAATCAATATTGATTTGGATTATGTTGGCAATGATCAGCGCCTGCGATTTTATCTGCGCAATTATGAACCCGGATTTTCTGATATCAACGATATGCAGACATCCAAGTTTAATAATGTACATGTGCCGATCAACTACGTTGATGAGAGTTTGGTGCTGAGTTTATCGGAGTTCTCAGTGGCTGAATGGTGGGTCACCCAATACAAGGCACCGCGTGAACATTCATTGCCACGTTTTGACCATGTTATTGCATTTGGAATTGATGTCAGCTATCCCGGTCCGGTTGGGAAGCACGGTTTTAAGCTCAACAAGCTCGAGTTTGTTGGCGAATGGGTGTCGCGTGAGGATTGGTATTTGGGGATATTGGTATTTTGGTTAAGTGCCATTATGTTCGGGGGTGGTATCAGTCTGGCGAAGCTCACTAAAGAAATTCGCCTTGAACATCAGCGCCTTGAGCGGTTGGCAAATCAAAATTCACTGCTCGCGCAGGAGACAGACAAATATAAAAAGCTGTCGATGGTTGACCCACTAACCGGCTTGTTGAATCGTCAGGGGCTTTCTGAATATATCGAACAATATTTTCCAATGGATAGCGCACGCCTGGTGTCTATGGTGATAGTGGATATTGATCATTTTAAAAAAATTAATGATTCATTAGGGCACGATGGTGGCGATTTGGTGCTCAAGCGAGTGACAGAATTAATAAAATCCCATACGCGCCAAAGTGATCAAGTGGCCCGCTGGGGAGGTGAAGAATTCGTGCTGGTATTGCCTGATACGCATTCGGAGGGCGCATTTGCTATCGCAGAAAAAATGCGCGCCTTAATCGCAGCTGCCAACTTTGACCAATTCCCGCAATTGCACGTGACCATTAGCTTGGGTGTAGGCACCAGCGACGGTAAAATCCCCTTTCATCAATTATTCCGAAGCGTGGATACTGCACTCTATCAAGCCAAAGCGCAGGGGCGGAACAGGGTGATCAAAGCAAGCGTTTAGTCAGTGGCTCGTTTATAATGCCGTACATCTCGCGTGATCAATATAGGTAGTGATGTGGATATTAATCGTTTGTTTTGGGGTAGCCGGCGCGGAATGCTGGAACTGGATTTGGTGTTGATGCCTTTTCTGGAAAATGTCTACCCGACATTGGAGCAGGCGGACAAAGAACGTTACTGGTTATTATTGGAAGAGCAGGATCAGGATTTATTTGCCTGGTTTATGCGCAGGACTGATCCTGCTAACCCTGAGCTACAACGGATTGTGGATATTATTCGTGCAAACACCGGCCTTCAAAAAAGCAGTTGATACTGACGTTATAACTGCTGACTCATCTGTTCTGAAACCGCTGCCCATGCTGGCAGCGGTTTATATCAATCACTCCCGCTTTGGTGTCCTGCTTTATCGCTGCAGCTATGCTGTGTTTGCGTTGAGCCTGCTGCTGGTGTTTTATCCTTTTATCAGTGAGCAACCGCTGTGGTTGTTTGGGTTAACGCTGTGTTGGGGTGGGGTGTGGTTGGTGTATCGTCGGGAAAGTAGGCGTTGCGTTACAGGGGCGCTCAGCTACTCCGGTGATCATTGGTTGCTTGAGCAAGATGGCAGCACCTACCAGTTGACGCTGGCAGGCGACGTGCTGTGTTGGCCTTGGCTGATTATTTTGCCCTTACGTGAAATAGCGAGCGGTAAAATCCGGTGGATATTGATTTTTGGTGATGCATTAAACAAAGATGATAATGCCCGCTTGCGCCGTTGGTTGCGCGCGTGTTTAACACCCAAGGCATAATTCCGGTTTTAGATTTCCTTACTCACAATCACATCCTGCCCGGCAAAATTTGTCGGCACCAGAATGGTATCGCGTGCGATTGGCGACTTCTCCGGATAATCGGGCGAGAAGTGCAGGCCGCGGCTTTCTTTGCGCTCATGTGCTGAGCGAATAATTAACTCGGCAACAATCGCCAAATTGCGCAGTTCGATCAAATCGCTGCTGATTTTGTAGTTGCTGTAATACTCGGCGATTTCTTTTTGCAACAATTTGATACGGTGGGTCGCGCGCTCCAGGCGTTTATGTGTACGTACAATGCCCACGTAATCCCACATGAAACGGCGTAACTCGTCCCAGTTGTGCGAAATCACAACGTCTTCATCAGAGTCTCTTACGCGCGATTCGTCCCACTGCGCCGACAATTCGGGCGTATGGATATTGTTGAGTTTCGCCAAAATATGCTCCGCTGCCGATTGCGCGTAAACGATACATTCGAGTAACGAGTTACTCGCCATGCGGTTGGCGCCGTGCAATCCGGTAAACGAGGTTTCGCCGATAGCATAAAGATGCTGCAAATCGGTTTGCCCATTTTTATCCACGACAACACCGCCACAGGTGTAATGTGCTGCGGGTACAACTGGAATGGCTTCTTTTGTTATATCGATTCCAAACTCCAAACAGCGTGCTTTTACTGTAGGGAAGTGCTCGCTGATAAACTCTTCGGATTTATGGCTGATATCCAGATACACACAATCGCAACCGAGACGTTTAATTTCATGATCGATGGCGCGGGCAACTATATCGCGCGGTGCCAATTCTTCGCGTTCATCAAAGCGCGGCATAAAACGTTCGCCACTCGGCAAGCGCAAATAAGCCCCTTCGCCACGCAGGGCTTCCGTAATCAAAAAGTTTTTCGCGCGCGGGTGATATAAACAGGTGGGGTGGAATTGGTTGAATTCCATATTGGCCACACGGCAACCGGCTCGCCATGCCATGGCGATACCATCACCACTGGCGCTGTCAGGGTTGCTGCTGTAAAGGTACACCTTGCTCGCACCACCCGTAGCCAGTACCACGACTTTCGCTTGGAACACATGGACTGCATCGTGCTTGCTGTCCAACACATAAGCGCCCGTGCAGCGCAGCTTGCGTGAGTCCGCATCTGCCTGGGAAATTAAGTTCACCGCGACATGGTGTTCAAAAATATCGATATTGGTCTGCTGCTGGACTTGTTCAATCAGTGTTGAATGTACCGCTTGGCCGGTGGCATCGGCGCTGTGGATGATGCGTCTATGGCTGTGGCCACCTTCTTTGGTGAGGTGATAATCGCCATTGCTATTTTCTTTGGTAAAGTTGACGCCTTGGGCGATAAGCCATTGGATCGCATCTTTACTGCGCTCGACAGTGAACCGCACCGCGTCTTCATGGCAGAGTCCGGCGCCGGCAATCAACGTATCCGCAACATGGGCATCAATAGAGTCTTGGTCATCCAATACAGCGGCTATACCGCCCTGTGCAAACCAGGTAGAGCCTTGGTTGATTTCATTTTTACTAAGCACGGCAACTCGCGCCTGTTGGGCTAGACTTAGCGCCAGAGTGAGGCCAGCTGCGCCTGAGCCAATAACCAGAACGTCGTATTGATAGTGTTTTTTCATGCAAATAGAACCCGGTTCGTACGAGGGGCGCCGTGAGATAAGACGGCGACAATGGGCGCAGTATATCAAGCCCGTGTTGGTTTATACGAAGTAAACAGCCATAAGGGTAATAACCCCGTATAATCGCCCCTGAACTTTTCAGGCATGGTTTTGTCTATGAGCCGGCCAGCTTTAATAGGCTTGTTTTGTATAAGACCAGCATCCGTATCTCGGTATAGAGATCGGGTAGCAGGCTAAAAGTTGGTTTAGTGAGGTTAGATTCGCATGAGTCTACTGGCTCTGGAATACTGACGCAGATTTGCCGTGCAACCGTTAGGTTGAGGCGCTTGGGGGTTAAAGAATGACAGCGCAACTAGCGCCTGATGTTGATCAGCAACTGGTCGAGCGAGTTCAAAAAGGCGATAAACGCGCGTTTGATTTGCTAGTGATTAAGTACCAACACAAAGTGTTGGCAGTGATTAGCCGTTTTATTCGCGATCACGCCGAAGCTCAGGATGTGGCTCAAGAAGCATTTATTAAAGCGTATCGCGCGCTGCCCAATTTTCGTGGAGACAGTGCGTTTTATACCTGGATTTACCGCATCGCCATCAATACGGCTAAGAACCACATAGTAGCTCGCAACCGTCGTCCACCGACCAGCGATGTGGAGATCGAAGATGCCGAATTCTTCGATGGTAATGATGGCATGCATGAATTAAATACGCCTGAGCACAATATCCTGTGCGACGAGTTACAGGATACGATTGCGCAAGCATTTCAGGATCTGCCCGATGATCTGCGCACCGCAGTGACTTTGCGCGAGATTGATGGCTTGAGTTATGAAGAGATCGCCGAGGTGATGGAATGCCCGGTTGGCACCGTGCGTTCGCGTATTTTCCGCGCTCGCGAGGCGATTGATAAACGTATCAAACCGTTGATTGAGGATTAGTGTGGCTGAGCGACCGGGTTGGTCGCGGAGAAATTGCAACCCTCTTGAAAAACTTGCACAATTTTTTGTAATTTCATGAACCAATTGGCTAGCGTCTAGTCATACAAAGCAGTTGGGCCAGAACGGTTAAGTATTCAGACTTCTGGCCACCCAAACGTACCTTTTAATAATAGTTTTTGTACTCTAGCGAGCACTTTTAAACGAGGCACCAGCGAGAATGACAGAGCAAATCCAACCACCAGTGCTAGCTGAATCCTTGTCAGCACTTATGGATAACCAGGCGTCTGAGTTGGAAATCCAACGTCTGCTCAAAGCACTTGATGCAGATCCTGAACTCAAAGCCACTTGGTCCCGCTATCAAATCGCCAGCGCTGGCCTCAAAAAAGATCTGTCGATGATGGCATCCAGTGGTTTTGCTGCGCGGATTAGCGCTGCAATTGATGCTGAAGAAACTTACTCTGATCAATCGCAGCCTGCTGCGCAAGAAGTTGTTAATCGGGGTACTGGGGGTAATGTGATTGCTATGCCGCTGCGCTGGTGGCAGCAAGCCGGTCGTGTCGCTGTAGCTGCATCGGTTGCAGGTGCCTTGATTGTCGGAGTGCAACAGTATCAAGCAGTTGCGCCACAAACGGTAGAGTTTGCGGATAACACTCCTGTTACCACACCTGCGGCAGTGAATAATGAAACCAAGGCGGCGAATTTGCCTTCTGGTATCAATGCTCCCGCGCTGTCGGCGCGTACTGTTGCAGTGCAAAGTGGTTATGAATCGCGTCCGCAAGAAAATCGTCGTGTGATGTTTGTACCGCGTCAGCAAGCGGCGCCCATCTACAACGAAGATGTCAGCATTTACGTGAACCAGCTAATTCAGGAGCATACTGACAATGCCTCCACCAACAGTGGCCAAGGTATGTTGCCTTATACCCGCGTTATTCTGACTGAGGAGGAATAGCTCCTCCGATCCGTTGCATTAACAGGTGGAGCAGTTATGCTGCTCCCTTGATCCACTCTCCCACGAGTTCAGAATGTTAACTCTCTTTTCTATACGTAACCTTTTACTCATCTCCCCATTGTTGTTATCCCCCAATCTGTACGGCCAGGATTCAAACTCATCAGCTCCTGAGGTTTCGTCGCAGTTTTCTGCTGGTGTTAACCAATCACCTGAAGTAGCCAGATTGTTACAAAAAATGGCGAGTGTCCCCCATACCCTGAATTACCAAGGGTCATTCACTTACCAGCATAAAGACAATCCATCGCTGCAAAGCTTCCGGATTCTCCATTGGGTAGAGAATGGGGTAGAGCATGAGCGCTTGCAGCACTTGAATGGCACCGAGCGTGAGTTTGTGCGCTCGGGTAAGGCGATAGGTTGTGAATCCTTGGGCGATCAATTATTGCAGGGCAAGATCAGCCAGCTCGGCGCGAATCTCGCGCGTATGGATGAGTTGTATCGCTTTGAGATTCGCGGCCCCGAGCGTGTCGCCGGGCGCGAAGCCACGGCACTGCTTGCACTGCCACTGGATGCTTACCGCCACAGTTCGTTGCTGACCATTGATAACGAGACCGGCTTGGTCCTTAAATCCTGGTTGGTCGATGAATCGGCGCGGCCACTGGAGCGCTATCAATTTATTGATCTTAACCTAAGCCCGGATTTGAAGAGTATCCAACAACAGCCGGCGGCTAAATTACAGCGATCGGCGACCTCCAAACTCAGCGAGTGTAATCCGTCTGAGCTAAAGCAATCCGAGCATTGGCGCTTGGCGTGGGTGCCGCCCGGCTTTGCGTTTGTTGGTCAGCGCCAGGTGCGCAACCAGATTGATATGTTGATGTATACCGATGGTTTGACCACCTTTTCTGTGTTTATCGAAGCGGCGACCGGTGCGATACCTGAAGGGGTTGCCTCGCGCGGTGCAACCTTGGCGGTAATGGATTCCTTGAGCTATCAGGGCACGAGTTACCGGATAACCGTCGTGGGCGAAATACCTGTCGTCACCGCCCAAAAAATTGCGCAGAATATAGGGGGGATTTAATCCTCCCTTTTCCATTCTGGCAGTCCATCACAGGTAAGGCACATGATTCTCGAAACCGGCCGCATAATGGTAATAGAAACCGAAGGTGTCTGGGTGGAGACCATCCGGAAATCCGCCTGCGGTTCATGTAAGGCCGAAAAAGGTTGCGGGCAGAGCCTTATCAATAAATGGGATGGTCACACCGCGTATATTTGGGTGCTATTGGAGGGGCGCAATCCTGCGGATTATCACTTGGGTGATGAAATCCAGATCGGTATTCCCGAGGAAGTTATCGCAAAAGGCGCGCTGCTGGTTTATATGGTGCCGCTAATAACGCTGTTGCTTGCCACCGTATTTGCCCATCACCACTTTGCCCATGAGGGTATTACTACGCTCAGTGGTTTCGCTGGTTTATTGTTGGGTGGCTTGATTGTGCGCTGGCATTCCTGGCGTAACCGCTTAAATAGCGATCTGCAACCAGTGTTGGTGGACGGCCGAAAACCCCTGCATTTTTACCAAGCCGTAGAGCAGCATTAGTATGTTGCGGGTGAACGCCTCGGTTGTTATTCCCCTGAGTGAAATTGAATGCAGCGCTATGCGTGCTCAGGGTGCGGGCGGACAAAATGTCAACAAGGTGTCGAGTGCGATACATTTGCGTTTTGATATCCCTAATTCATCGTTGAGTGAGTTTTGCAAAGCGCGTTTGTTGGCGCTGGGCGATAAACGCATCACTAACGAAGGTGTGTTGGTGATTAAAGCCCAGCGATTCCGTACGCAAGAACAAAATCGTGAAGATGCTTTGGCGCGTCTGCAGGAAATCATTCTCGATGCAATAAAAATTGAAAAAATGCGCCGTGCGACCAAGCCGACTTATTCATCCAAGCAGCGCCGCATGGATGCCAAAACCCAGCGCGGCTCCATTAAATCTGCCCGGCAAAAAGTGTCGTTTGATTAATCTTTACCGAAGAATTGTTTTATTTCGCTAACAATCCGGTTAGTTGTGTCTTTCCCGCGATAGCTTCCCGCCATAATTGTTGCTGCAAATCACTGATGTCGTCACTGCCACCATTCATTAACCAATTGACCAGTGCCTTGGCAACATCCGGGTAATGGCGCGGTTGGGCGGGTGGTTTAAGTGGCAGCCAACGGCTTAAGGTTTCTGTATCAAAATGTGTAGCAGTACTCCCGTAACCGAGTTGTTCCAAGGCGATGGCATTGGATTTTTGTTCAACTTGTCCGGCAACTGGCTGCACTAATAATTTTTTCCCTAGATGGATCGCTTCGCTCGGCAACTCAAAGCCTGCACTGCAAATCACGCCTTCGCAGCGATGCAGGTCTATTTGAAATCCTTCCCGTGAAAACGGGCGGACATGGATGTGACCATCATCGTAGGCGGCAGGAACGGATTGATAGATAAAAAAATCATAATCCGGAAATTCGCGCAGCTGCGGCACTATATCTTCTAAGCCCGCAAAAGGTAGATAAACTAAATAATGTTTGGGGGTGGAAACGTTAGGGTACTGTGATGGTTCTACGAGTGGTGGAAGAATTGGTTGGTTGAAATGATGCCAGTGCAAACCAATAGGTTGCGTCACTGGTGCAAAATTATGCATAAACCAATCGACAAAAATATTATTACCGAATTTGGGTATGTCGTAAAAAAAGGCATTTTGGTGAGAGATACCGATAATTTTTTTCCCTGCGCGTTTGGCTGCCCAAGCCGACACAGGTTCAAAATCATTGATGATAAAGTCGTAGCCCTCGACATCCACTTTTTTCGTGTCTTGATACAGCTGGGCAATATTGGATGTGAAGAGTGTTTTTACGAACTGGACTTTGCCGTTTTGGGTAGCGAAGGTAAGTCCGCGGTAGGATTGGAAATCACCAAAGGCTTCCATATCAAAAAATTTATCGCGCTCCCGGCCTGAAAAAACCCAATCAACCTGTGCACCAACATCAGCAAAGGCTTTTGCCATAATGCGCGCACGCGTAGTGTGGCCATTGCCGGTGCCTTGAACCCCATACAATATTTTCATGCGCTCTCACTTGGTAATCAATGCCAATCAGGATTGGCGGTTAATAAGTCGCTGCGCTGTTAATAATTAGTGTAGTGAAACAATTAACGAATGCAGGTAAATTCCCCAAAATGCACAGGCGCTACCGAGCAGGGCTCCGGCGACCAGATCAGTCGGGTAGTGCACGCCGAGCAGCACGCGGCTCATGCCAATCGCACAGGCCCAGATAAAACAGGGGATTGCAAAAAGCGGATAAAAATTAAAAATCAGGCAGGCAAATAAAAATGCAGCAGCAGTATGACCCGAAGGAAAACTGAATTGATCCGAGGGAGTGATCCACGCCTGATAGCTTGTGATCTTTACCGCAGGGCGATCGCGTTTGATGAGATTTTTCAGAAGCAGGTACAAACTGACATCAAATACGTAGGCGATAATTCCCGCCCAGAAAAAACGCGCACCGGCGATAGGCTCAAGTGCAAGCAAACCCAATGCGACAATTAAATAAAGAGGGCCGTCTCCGGTCTGGGAAACAAATCTGACAGAGCGACGATACTGGAAGCCTTTGGTTACATGTACCCACAAAAATGCGAGAGTATCCAAGTGGTGGACGCGCTGTAAAAAAGTATTCATGATTCACCGCCTTTTTAACTAGTTGCAGATGAAATCGCGCGAACAGGATAAATTACGTCCGCGTCCATCTATTAGTAACATTGCTGTGTGACTATTGTGTGAATGTGTAATTAACCTGAGATGACAATGAGCGGAGACAGTGAATGAGCAAACCAGGTAAAACCGGTGTTCCACGTATAATTGATGCGTTTGGTTATTCAATGAAGGGGTTTGCCGCGGTATGGAAATATGAGGCGGCATTCCGGCAAGAGGTAGGACTGGCGATCATTCTGATTCCGGCGGCCTTTTGGCTTGCACAAACTCCAGTCGAACTTATTTTGTTGATTGCGAGTGTCTTCTGGGTATTGATGGCGGAATTGGCCAACTCATCCGTTGAAGCGGTGGTGGACCGCACCGGCTCTGAGCGCCATGAGCTTTCCGGGCGCGCGAAAGATATAGGTTCAGCATTGGTGTTTGTCAGTTTGGTATTGCTGGCGATTGTGTGGGGAATCATTGCCTTCAATCGGTTTAGCTGATTACTGCAGTAACGATCATTTTTAAAGCCCCGGCCCTATGGGTCGGGGCTTTTTGTTTTTGCATTGCTGAAAATTTTCTTTTAATCAATCTGCGGTGGGTTGATTGCAGTGCCCTCCCATTTAGGGTAAATTACACAAATCGGTTAATTATCATATTTATATGTCATTGAAGCCAGCATAAGAAAAATTATGAACGAAGAATTTTCAGTTAATGAACACCCTCATCGCCGCTACAACCCTCTCCTGGGGGAATGGCTGCTAATTTCCCCTCATCGCACCAAGCGCCCTTGGCAGGGGCAGCAAGAGCAGAATCAATGGCCAGACAGTCCGGCGCATGATCCTTCTTGCTATCTGTGTGCCGGTAATCATCGCGCTGGGGGGGAAGTGAATCCGCCCTACAAAACGACGTTTGTCTTCACCAATGACTTTGCGGCGTTGATGCCGCAAGTACCAGCAGCGCCGGTTTCCAGTGATTCGCTGTTCCAAATCCAGGCCGAACACGGCACCAGCAGGGTGATTTGCTTTTCTGCCGATCACAGTAAAACCCTGCCGTTGTTGAGCGATGAAGAGATCAGTGCAGTCATCAGTACCTGGATGAGCGAGGCGGCTGATCTGGGCAAAGACTACGCCAGCGTGCAAATTTTTGAGAACAAAGGCGCGGTGATGGGCTGCTCCAACCCTCATCCCCATGGCCAGATTTGGGCACAATCGCAGCTGCCAACACTAGTCAATAAAGAGGATGAGCAGCAGCGCGAATACCACAATCAACATTCGATTCCTTTACTGCTGGACTATGCGCAGAAAGAGTCTGCCGTTGGTGAGCGAGTAGTTGTGGAGAACGAGGACTGGCTGGTGGTAGTGCCATTTTGGGCTGCCTGGCCTTATGAGACCCTGCTGCTGCCCAAGCAAAAAATTGCGCGCATTACAGAACTTAGTCCCACACAACAGCTGAGTCTAGGTGCGATACTGCGTGATATCACCGCCCGTTACGATAACCTGTTTGAGTGCTCATTTCCCTATTCAATGGGGTGGCATGGCGCACCTTTTGCGACGGGTGATATGGCTGACGACACCGCACACTGGCAGTTGCACGCTCATTTTTATCCCCCGCTATTGCGCAGTGCGAGCGTACGCAAATTTATGGTGGGCTACGAAATGTTGGCTGAGCCCCAGCGCGATTTATCCCCCGAGCAAGCGGCTGAACGTTTGCGTCAACAAAGTCCTGTTCATTTTCGATTGAGGTAAGACGAGCATGAAGACTCTCTCTAATGCTCGTGTGAGCGAATTATTTGAAAGCTATTTCGGTACAGCGCCGGTTGGCATCGTTAAAGCGCCCGGCCGTGTCAATCTGATTGGTGAGCACACGGATTACAACGGCGGTTTTGTGTTGCCCGCAGCAATCAACTATCACACCTATATTGCCTTTGCACTGCGCGGTGACCGCCAGCTGCGTTTGGTGGCTTACAACTTTGATAATGAATCTGTCGTTGTTGATCTGGATGCAATTCAGGTGCATGACACTAATGCGTCATGGAGCAACTACGTGCGCGGTGTCGTGCAAGAGATGCGTAAACAGGGTTTTAAACTCGCTGGTGGCGATTTGTATATTGCCGGTGATCTTTATTCCGGTGCGGGTTTAAGCAGTTCAGCATCGCTGGAAATGGCGTTGATCCGCGCGCTCACTTCGCTCAGTCAGGAGCAAATTGAGCCAACACAAGCCGCGTTGATGGGGCAGGCGGCAGAGAACAATTTTGTTGGCTGCAACTGCGGGATAATGGATCAGCTGATTTCAGCGCGCGGCCAGGAGCATGCAGCATTACTTATCGATTGCCAGGATTTATCGACCCGTGCTGTGCCAGTTCCAGCAGATTGGGAAATCCTGATTGTCCACAGCGGCGTCAAGCGCGGTTTGGTCGATAGCGAATACAACCAGCGTCGCCAACAGTGCGAGCAGGCCGCCGCGTTTTTTGGACAAACGTCCTTGCGCGGTGTTGAGTTGGCTCAGCTGCTAGCGGCCGAAGCTGAACTTGATGAGTTGAGCTTCCGTCGCGCGCGCCATGTACTTACTGAAAACCAGCGCACACTGGATGCGGCCAAGGCGCTTGCAGAAGGTAATCTGGCTAGTTTAGTTAAGGTAATGGCTGAATCACATGCATCTATGCGTGATGACTTTAATATCACTGTGCCCGCGATAGATACGCTAGTGAATATCCTGGCAGTTGCGGGAGAGGGTAAAGCCGGTGCGCGTATGACGGGCGGAGGATTTGGTGGTTGTGTTGTTGCGGTGGCCCCGGCAGCGGTTATTCCTCGCTTGGCGGCTGCCGTTGAGGCGCATTATCAAGATCAAACCGGCTGTATTCCTACCTTAATCCGCGCCAAAGCCAGTGCGGGTGCCTTCGCTTAATCCTCTCTTCCCTTCCCTGTAGGGGCGCTGATTGCTGCGCCCTGATTTCTACTGTCGATTGGGCGCGGCAAGCGGCGCCCCTACAATCACACCAGCGATCAATGCCGCGTTTTGCCTGCGTTATCTGCATCACTTAAAAAGGCGAGATAGTCATCGGCGATACTGCGTTCATCAGTTCGGCGCTCGGTAGATTTGCGGCGCTTGCGATGATAAAGATCCAGGGGCATGTTCTTGCAGGGGTCGCGATCCAGCCTGCGGTCATTGCCTTTGCGGCGGTCAAAAAAAATCTTGTGGTCACTCATAGCGAATACTTCTATTCTCGTCTGTTTATCGTTATCTACCTGGATTTAAATGTGTGCTGGTTGCTCCAAGTCAACACAGTGTAGATCTTTGTCGCTAAAATGCGGCAAGTTTTTTTGCATAAACAGATCCGTTTGGATAGCCATCGTCTATCCCTGTGTGATGCTGTTATTGCTTTGCGGAAAAGGGTGAATCCTATGAATCCTGTTGAAAGTCGTATCTACACCAAGTTGGGTACCGGGTTCCAGCCTGTGCATCTGGAAGTTATCAACGAAAGCTATATGCACTCTGTGCCGCCCGGGTCAGAAACCCATTTTAAAGTGGTATTGGCCTCGGCGCAGTTTGCCGGCAAGCGGCAAGTGCAGCGTCATCAGGCAATTTATGCTTGTCTCGCTGAAGAGCTGCAATCCGGAGTCCATGCCTTGGCGCTGCACACGTTTAGCCCGGAGGAGTGGCAGGCCAGCAGCCAGGTTCCAGCATCTCCCCAATGTCTGGGGGGCAGTAAACACGACCCACAATAAGTGCTGGTTGTGCAAAAACTAAACGCCTATAATACGCGCCCTGCGCAATCCTGCTTGCCCTTGAATACTTCGATCTGATTACTGCTAACCCGTTAAGTGATGTTTATGAGCCAAATTGTCGTTGCCGCCCTGTATAAGTTCGTTAAATTGCCTGATTACGAAACCCTGGTGCCCCGCTTGAAAGACCTTTGTGAGCAGTTGGGAATCAAGGGAACCTTGCTGTTGGCAGAGGAGGGTATTAATGGAACTGTATCCGGCTCGCGTGCAGGCATTGATAGTTTGATTGCATTTTTACGCGCCGATGGCCGCTTTGATAACCTGAGTTACAAAGAATCTTTTTACGATGAGCAGCCTTTTTACCGCATGAAGGTTAAGCTCAAAAAAGAAATCGTCACCATGGGTGTTAACGGCATAGATCCGCAACAAATTGTGGGTACCTATGTTAAACCCCGCGATTGGAACGCGCTGATTAGCGATCCTGAAGTGCTGGTGATCGATACTCGTAATTCTTACGAGTATGAGATAGGGACTTTTGAGCGCGCTATTGATCCAAAAACCGAAACCTTCCGGGAGTTTCCTGCTTACGTTGCAGAAAACCTTGATCCTGCCAAACACAAAAAAGTGGCGATGTTTTGCACCGGTGGCATTCGTTGTGAAAAATCCACTGCCTATTTAAAAGAGCAGGGCTTTAATGAGGTGTATCACCTGGAGGGCGGGATTCTTAAATATTTGGAGGAGGTCCCGGAAGAAGAAAGTTTGTGGCGTGGCGAATGTTTTGTATTTGATAATCGCGTGGCCGTTAATCATAAACTTGAAAAAGGTGTTTACGACCAATGCCATGGCTGCCGTTATCCCATCACTGAAGAAGACAAAAACTCTGCACATTACATGTTGGGTGTCTGCTGCCCGCGCTGCTTTGACAAGTTGACGCCAGAGCAAACTACACGTTTTGCCGAACGCCAGAAACAAATCGAATTGGCCAAGCAGCGCAATCAAGCCCACATAGGGGTTCTGCCCCCGGAGCGTCAGTTGCGTCGCGCCCAAAAGCTGGAGCATCGCGAGGAGCAGCGTCGGTTGTCGTTAAAAGCAGTGGGCGAAACAAAGCGCCCATCATCAAATAGTATTTAGCTATTTTGTCACACAATTACTTTATGCTTTAATGCCGTTTCCGTTAATAAATACTTGTGGTATCTATGAATTTTGACGATTGGACAGCCGACATGGCTACAGGCACGGCAACTCATGCCAGCGGATTCACTATTCGTATTGAAGGTAATCCAAAAGATCCTTCCGAGGTGTATCCCGGTAAGTTTCCGGAAGGGATGAGCTTTGTTGATCAGGCGCGCCTGCTGCGTTCTGGATTGGAGTTTCTGGCGAAGGCAGGTGGCAGTGCACCTAAATCCTGGCAATCCAGCCCCGTGCAGGATGCAAAAACAGAAGCTATCAAAGCGCGCGAAGAGTTGGCCAAACGTTTTGCTGATCGGCCCGATAAACCTCAGCGTTCAGTGCTGTCGTTGAAAAAGAATTCTTGAGCTTGAAATTGTATCCATATAAATTGAATCTCATAAAAAAACCGGCGTATCAAAACGCCGGTTTTTTTATGGGAGTGAATCCACGCGGTTGGTCGCTAACTCAAAGTAACCCGCGTCTTTGCAGTTCCAAATAATGTGCATCAACTAGCTTGAATAAATCATCAAATTTTTGTGCTGCTGGTGCCGTCACCAACTCCAGGCTTTCAACTTCGACTTTGGTGCGCTTCATAATTTTTTCCAGCTCTGCAGCAGTGCCTGTCATCGCCGAGATGATTTTATCGGTGCTGTCTTTATCACGGAAAATTCTACCCTGCTCAGTCAGCTGCAAATAGTTGTCGCATTCTTGCAGCCAGTCTTTGCGTTGCATAATAAAGTGGCGAATATTCTTGGCACCGCCGCGATGAGCTGTGGGGAGTTGTTTGTCGCGATAGGCTTGCAGGCTTTTGCGCCCCTGTAACAAAAAATCAAGACCAGTCGATTTGCAGTATTTGGCATTCAGATAACTGGCAAATTTTATATTGTTGGCAGCTTCTGCCTTGGTGCGTTTGCAGGCTTCATCGCAACTGAAACCGAATTGCGATAGCGACAGCAGGGCGATGGTTAGTAGGATTTTTTTCATAGCAGGCTCACCGATTATTAAAGTTATATGAAAGCTGAACAACTGGACTGTGATATAAATCACTTTTTAAAAAACGTCAAGTATTGTAAATAAAATTAAGCCTGAATATAGCTATTAGCTTTAAGCCTAGGAGTTCACTGCGAAATTGCAAACGTTGAAGAATCAATTTTTTGGGGCGGGTCGAAGCGGGCAAACAAAAGGCAGCGCTCGGCTGCCTTGGGTAACAACGAATCAGGCTGTGTAGTTAGCTAAAAAAGCCCAGCGGGTTTCTACTGATTGCAACGCTGACGATATAAGCGAATACGATTAATGCGCTCACCCAGAGTAGTTTGCGCGCATTAGGATTAGGCACTTTGAATGCTGCAATACCCAGACCGATATAAGCGACCAAACCAATAATTTTAGCCATCAACCAAGTCTGGCTTCCGGGCGACATGCTCAGGTGCACTGCCAGCACTATCCCGCTTACCAATAAAATGGTGCTGATGATATGTGGCAATATTTTTACCCATTTTCTGCTAAGCATGCTGGAGTTCATAAACAACCAGATGCCGCGTACGAAAAAAGCCAGCAGCGATAACACAACAAAAGTTAGATGAAGATGTTTAAGAGCTAGATACACGGTATGTTCCTTTTTATCAATGTGGGATTGCTGTTGTGGATGTTGGATAGTTATTAAACGCTAAATTGCGATCAGCTTGCACTTAACGCCTTGCCGACCAGACCCAGCATGGATTCGGATAAAGGTAGCTTTAGGGCGGCAGCGTGGCCTTTTTCTGACATTTTGTTCCAGGTTTTGCGAATAATATCGATGAGTTTTTCTTCATCGTGCTTGCTTGCAAAGTCTTCCAAATAAAATTCAATAAACACCAGGCAGATCACATCTTCTAGCGCCTGTACTTCATCGTCGCGTTTCAAGCTGCGTTTCAGCAGTAGATCTTTCACCCGCGCAATCATGCTTTCGTCATACCCATGTTCTGCCATGATGTCACCGGCAATTTCGCCGTGCAGTTGCGCCAGATCCAGCCGCCATTTTTTATAGCCGCTCCTATCCATAGGGTAATCGCTACGCGGGCTTTTCCAGCGGCATATGTGCTGGCTGCGTGTTGCTAGTTGCAATGCTTCTGACGGGGCTGCACAGAATTTATGTAATTGTGCGCTCATGCGCTGGGCGTAAATCCATTCTTTGGCAACGGCTTTGCCATCCACTATTTCAGTATTTGGGTCTTGTAAATTTGCCGCATCAAATGCAGCGAGGGTTTTTTCCAGTCGGTTTTGGTCGGTCATCGATGGTTGCTCGTTATGTTCTAGTTTTCGGTGTCGCCATTGGCGATATTGCGTAGCTGTTCCATGTTTTTAATGAGTATTTCTTTTTTATCCACAGTGATGACATCCTGTTTTTGCAAACGGGTGAAAATGCGGCTGACAGTTTCTATGGTCAACCCTAAATAGTTGCCGATATCAGTACGCGACATGGGTAAACGAAAGGCATTAGCCGATAATTGGCGGCGGCTATTGCGGCTGGAGATACTTAGCAACAGCGCGGCAATCCGCTCTTCTGCACTGCTTTTGCTAAGCAACGTAATAACTTGCTGATCCTGGGTAATCTCGCGGCTCATAAGTTGGAAGAAATGGCGCTGCAGGTTGGGAATTTGCAGGCTTAATTCTTCCATACGATTAAACGGGATTTCGCATACTGATGCTGTTTCCAGTGCAACAACGGAGTTGGTATAGCGGTTGTCGGCAATGCCATCCATACCCACAACTTCGCCCGGTAAATAGAACCCGGTGACTTGTTCTTCGCCATTGTCGCTGAGAGTCATGGCTTTTACCGCCCCTGAGCGAATGGCATACACAGAGTCAAAGGGGTCGTTGGCACGATACAAATAATCGCCTTTTTGCAGCGGTTTGCCGCGTTGGATGATGTTGTTGAGTCGATCAATATCCTCTATATGCAAACTGATAGGCAGGCAGATGGTATTCAATCGGCAGTTACCGCAGCTCACTTTTTTATCGTGAGGGCAACTGGAATCCTGTGTTTTTACAATGGTTTGGTTGACGGTCATGGTGCGGGAACCTCAAGGGAACGGTTACCCCTGATAGGATTTGTGCAGGGATGGCTTGATAACGCGATTGTTGCAGCTTTGGTTGGGGCGGTAAATAGTTGATTTTGAATGTGTGCTTGAGCGATTGTTCGCCCAAGCACACCAATAGTAATTACGCTGTGGTCTCGGTAGCTGCCGCTGTACCTACCTCACTCCACTCCCTCGCCATCTTCTTCGCCAAACTGAAATCCGTTTTGCCTGAGCCTAATAATGGCATTGCTTCTACTTGCATCCAGTCTCCGGGAATCGCGAGCGCATTTAGACCTTGCTGCAATACTTCAGTGCGAACTTCATCTTTTGCCACTTCGGCGTTGGTGATGGCGATCAAGCGTTCACCTTTTTTGGCATCATCAATCGCAACTACAATCACATCGATAGCATCGTTGTTGATGGCTTTTTTCAATGCACTTTCAACGAGAGTGAGGCTGACCATCTCGCCACCGATTTTAGCAAAGCGCGAGTAGCGATCCTGAATAAACAAGAAGCCGTCTTCGTCAATCACACCTTTATCGCCCGTTACATACCAGCGCATATCCTGTATTTCTTTAATAGCACTGGCCGTTTTTTCTGGATTGTTTAAATAGCCAACCATCACTTGCGCACCACCAATTAAAATCATGCCTGCTTCACCGGTGGGCAATTCCTTAAATGTAACCGGATCAACAATCATACAACTGGAGCCGGGCAGGGGCATGCCCACGGAACCGGGTCGGTTGCCTGCTTGCACTTGCCAGTAATGGGTATCGATTTTATCGGGCAGATTGACGCTAGCGACGGGGGTGGTTTCGGTTGCGCCATACCCTTCATAAATCGACAAATTAAATTTCAGATTAAATGCGGTGCGCACTTCTTCTTGCAGTTTTTCTGCACCAGCAACCACCAAACGCAAACTCTCTAACATGAGTGGATGGATTTTGTGGTTGCGACAATATAAACGCAGGAAAGTAGATGTACCGAATAAAACGGTTACACGGTTTTGTGCGATGGCTTTGGCGCTGCCCAATGCATCCGTCGGGTCAGCGTGACATACCATAGGTACAGCCTCGAGCAGCGGCATAAACTGTGTCACTGTTAGACCAAATGCGTGGAACAGCGGTAGGTTTGCCATTACTACATCTTTTTCTTCTACGTTTAATACATCGGTAATTTGTTTAACGTTGGCGATAATATTTTTGTGGCTAATCTGTACACCTTTGGGAATACCTTCGCTACCACTGGAAAATAAAATAACGGCGATATCATTTGCTTTTTGTTTCCGCGCCCAGAGTGTTTTTAACACAAATGCAGGTAGTATTTTGATCAATAATAAACGGGCAATTTTTTCGGCGGTAGAAATGCTGCCTGCAAAATCTTCCATCGCAACCACATTAACGCCTTGCAATAAACTGTGCGCAGGAATGCCTTTGTCCTCCAGTTTTTTCAAAAAGCGTGCAGAGGTAAATACGGTTTTTATATTTGCTTGCGTAAGTGCCGATGCAAAAGCACTTTGACTTGCTGTGTAATTTAAATTGATCAGGGTTTTTCCGGTCAGAATTACCGCGAGGTTGGTGAGCACACCAGCAGCACTGGTCGGCAAAAGTACACCGATATTCTGGTCGGGTAATTTGGCGATACGGCTGGCGATGGCACTGGCACCGGCCAGCGCACGATGTGCGCTCAGCTCTGTACCCATGGTGTCGATAATTGCCATTTGGTTACCCATTTTTTTAGCAGCGTCAATCCAGCAGCGGCCAATGGTGTCCAAACTGTCTACATATTCTTGCCATGAGCGAATCGATAAATCCAACACGCGGCGCTTTAACACATCCGCTTTGGTTTCTTTCGGCAGCGGCTTTCCAAAGGCGACAATCAAATCGCGCTTTAGTAACGGGCGGTTTTTATTTTTTAAGTGGGCAGATGAACGCGAAAATTGGCTGCCCCATAAACCGCGTAAATAAAAGGGCACGATAACGACATCGTCATTGGCTTTTTCACAGGCACGTTCGTAACCGCGACGGAACTCACCTAAATGACCGGTGCGGCTAATCGCACCTTCAGGGAATAAACACACCACATCGCCGTTGTTTAAACTTGCTGCAACCGTATCCAATGCGTTGCGGCTCTGTGCACCGGATTCAATCGGGATGCAGCCAAATAAATCGAAAAACCACTTCAAATACCAGCGTTGGTAAATCGCACGCAACATAACAAAACGAACCGGGCGCGGGCTGGCGAGTTGTAATACCGCCCAGTCAATCCAACTCACATGGTTGCCAAGCAACAATACACCGCCTTTTGCAGGGATATTTTTCATCCCTTGTACTAATACGCGGTAGCGCTGCGAAACAACGCGCGAAAAAACAAAGCGCACCAGGCTTTGCGGCAATTCATAAATTGTGTAGCAACAGCCGATCAAAGTGATAACCGCAATAATTTCCAGCAGGGTTTTACTGCTAAATCCTACAAAAGAAAAACCAACGGTTACGCCGAGAAAAACCAGCATCACCACATTCTGTACCCAATTGTTGGCGGCGAGGGTGCGGCCCAATTCGTGCTCGCCGGCGTGAAATTGGATCAGCGCATTCAGTGGAACAGTAAAAACACCGCCACTAAAACCAATAAACAAAAAAGCAATCACAAATGCGGTGTAGGAATGCAAGTGAGGCAAACACAATAAACCCAGAGCAAAACCCAATGCGCCTAAAGGCAGCAAACCCGTTTCAATATAATTACGCGAGAAGCGCCCGGCGATAATCGAACCCAGTGCGATACCAATACCGCTGCACGCGAGAATGCCTTGCACGATCATGGCATTATCCATGTGCAATTCTTCTTTGATGAAAGCGGGGAAGGCGGCAAGCATCACTTGACCTACGCCCCAGAAAATTGCGAGGCCAACAACCGATAAACGGATCACTCGTTGGCGCATTACTGGCGCCATATCTTCCGCAAATAATTTTCCTGTTAAGTAAGCTTTGGTTGAAAAGTGGGCAGTTGTTTGCGGTGTGGGCTGTTCGGGAAGGCGATAAATCATTACCACTTCGATGATTGCACTTAACACCAGTAACCAGCCGAGTGGAGCAATTGCTTGAATCACGTCTTTTTCTGTACCGGCACCTTTCGGATAGTACATTTCAAAGAAAATCGAAAACACAGCGATACCGGAAAGGATCGCAATCATCGAAAGTGCACCAACGGCACCGTTCGCTTGCGCGAGGCTTTCTTTACCAAATAATTCTTTGATGTATCCAAATTTGGCGGGTGAATAAATCGCGGCTTGAGCGGCGAGTAAAAGCGTCATTGCAAACGCGGCCCAAAACCAGCCCAGGTAGTAAAAGGCAGTAATCAGCAGGGTCAATGCCAGGGCAAACCAGGCCATGGCGCGCATCACGCGGGTTTTACGCATAACATCCGATAAAAAACCGGCAGGGCTAAGCAACAGAATGAAGGGGAGTAACATCATGGCGTTGACTACCGCGGTGAGCAAAATTTGCTCATTGCCGTTGTAGAGTTTGAAAACGGTATTTTGCACAACGATCTTATGGCCAAGATCGACAAACGCATTGAGAAAAACGGCAATGAAAAAGGGGATAGCCCCGGTGACTCTATGAACCTGTTGCATGGATTGCTTCCTTTACCTGTTATTGGTGGCGCTACTTTGCCCGAGCGCATTCTAAACGCAATTAGATTGGTAAGGGTGTATGCAGACTCTACCGAAAGTCGCATTTTGCGCGACTTGGTACTGTTAAATAGGGCAGTGAGGTGGAGACAAAAATGGGCCGGCGAGCCAGCCCGAAGGAGATTAACCAGTTGCCCGGTTAAGTGAAAGACGGTATGTCAACGAGGTGATGGTATGGAGTCATCTTAGCGAGTGACCTCCATTTACGGGAGTGGCAAATTGCCGCACACTAAAGCCCTTATAACTAAAAATCACCTATATCGCCTTGCAACAAAGCCTTTACACCGAACGACACGCAGAATATATTTGGCCTGTTGGTCTGTTCACAGCATTATTTATGGCAAGTCACCTCGTTGTTCTAGCAGTACATCTATTAGCACCACGTTTTGTTCTTCATAAGTAACATCTGAATCCGCCAGCACAGCTCCACCTTGGGGTATTCATTTTATTATTTACAAAGAGCATCGAGGTTTATTATGGCTAGAAGTACTGGTACTGTTAAATGGTTCAACGAATCTAAAGGTTTTGGTTTCATCGCGAGTGAAGCAGGTCAAGACGTATTCGTTCACTACAGCGCTATCACCGGTTCAGGTTTCAAAACCCTGGCTGAAGGCCAAAAAGTAGAGTTCGACGTTAAGCCAGGCCAAAAAGGCCCACAGGCTGAAAACGTAATTGGTCTCTAATCTGGTTGTAGTCAAACCAGTAGTGATAGAAAAACCGCCCAGGCAACTGTGGCGGTTTTTTTATTGCCCGCCGTTTTTGAGCGATCCATGCCAAAAAATAATGAATAATCCTGTCAACCAATTTTCCACTTCGCCGTTATACCCAGTGAACACACGTTTATCACTATCGACCTATTGAGTCATTAGATGCCGGCCAAGATTCTTCCGCTTATGAGTTCATCGCCAGCCGAGAGCGCACTGGATGCATTTTTAGCGAGCGTAGAGGCGCGTGCCTATCGCAGTGCTTTGTTAACGACAAAAAAGTCGGCTGATGCGCTGGATATAGTGCAAGAGGCGATGTTGCATCTGGTGCAATCCTATCGCGCGCGATAGCGCTGAATGGCCGCTTTTATTCCAGCGCATTTTGCAGCACAAAATATTGGATTGGCATCGCGCGCAAACCAAACAGCGTCGTTGGTTTTGGCAGGTGCCCGCAAATGTTGTAGAAGACGAGAGCGAGAGTGTTATCGATACAATTGTCGATGACAAGAATGAAAATCCTGCAGAGATTGTTGCGCGCGCACAAGATATTAACCGCGTGCTTGATGCGTTGGCGATGATGCCTTTGCGCCAGCGGCAAGTATTTTTATTGCGCGCTTGGGAAGGATTTGATGTGGCGTCTACGGCTAGTGTGATGGCCTGTAGCGAGGGAAGTGTAAAAACCCATTATTTTCGTGCGCTGCAATTTATGCGTACACAATTACTACTCGGTGAGTGATTGCTATGAAACCGGAAGATCAAATCCCCAATGCGGATGAGCAGTTGGCAATAAAAATTGCAGATGCTTTGGATGTGAGTTTGCAATCACTTGATGCTGAAGCGCACGCTTCGCTTTTGCAGGCGCGTCAACAAGCGTTGGCGAGTAAGAGATCGATATCAACACCGCTGAATGCTCTGGCTGGTATAGCGGCTGCGGCAAGTATTGCTGCTGCGGTGGTGTTGCCGGGATATTGGAATGATCAATCTGCTTTGGAGTTTGGTGATGAGTTCAGTTATTTAAGTGTTGATCCCCAATTGTTGGAGGATATGGAAATGCTGCAAGTGCTGGGTGAAACTACTGAGGACACTAGTAGTGAAACATAACTGTTTACATCGTCAGTGGATCATTGGTTTGCTGCTGATTTTGCCATTTGACGCACATGCAACAGAAGAGAATACACCGCCGTCGGCGGAGTTGTTGCAGTATTTGGTGGAATTTAGCGATGCGCAAGGTGAGTTGATGGAACCAGAAATGTTGATGACCGTTAGCGAGATTACCGAAACCGAAATGGAAAAAATATCTGCCAAAGCAACATCGGTTGACGGTGTGAGTGCAAATAAATTACGTGACGAAAAAGCAGCAGTTCAAGCTGATGAGGTGCAACCATGAGTAACATCAAAAGTGGTTTTTTGATAAAAAAATCAGTAGTGATTCTGTTGTTAGGTTGGCTTGCCACTATGCCATCGATTGGTGTTGCCAAGGATAAACTCTGGTCAGATTTAACCAGTGAACAGCAGGCGCTATTGTTAAATGTGAAAGACCAATGGCCTGAGCTCAGCCCCGAGCTGCGTGAAAAATTAGTCACGCAGGCAGAGAAATTTAAACACATGACGCCGGCGGAACAGGCTGTATTGAGAGAGCGGTTTAATCGGTGGCAAAATCTGTCACCTGAGAGAAAAGCGCAATTGCGCGCGTTATCGCGAATATCAAGCGCTGCCTGCGGCAGAAAAAGCCAAACTGAAACAGCGTGTTGAGTGGTTTAATAATCTGCCGGAAGCGCAGCGCACCGCCATGCGCGAACGTTGGCAATCACTATCGCCTGAGCAGCGTGAAAAATTGCGCGACCGCTTCCGCAATATGACACCAGAGCAACGCGCCAAAGCCCGTGAACGTTTTATGCGTCGCCAGCAAAATGAAGAGTAAATAGCAGACTGTAAGATGAGGAGTTTTTATGCGTGTTGCTAATTTTATTGCGGTGCTATTCAGTTCGGCACTAATTGCGTGTGGAGGCGGATCTGGTGGCGGTGGGCCCGGAGCAAGCAGCGCGTCACTTATTTCCAATCCATCCTCAGTTAATCATTCATCCTCAGCCAATAATTTTTCATCGCTCGCCACTAGTTCAGTTTCAATAGTGACTCTGGAGCAGCGAGTTACCGCAGTGAATACAACAGTTGCTGATAATTCTATCTGTAAGAGTATCGATATATTTTATTGGCAAATCGGCGATAAAACTGGTGCCCTTGCAGCGGGGTGGGGTGGACGCAACGCACCGCAAAATCCTCAAGCAGAGACGGCGGAAGGCATTGGCCCCAATGTTCCCATGGGGGTTGCTTCTGCATCTAAATGGGTATTCGGTGCATATGCAATGCAGCGCGACGGTTATGCAGTATTGAGTGGGGGTAGTATCGATATTGGTGGGCGCAGCATCGCGCGCAGACAGTTTTTAAATTTCACCAGTGGCTATGATCAGGAAGAAACACCGCTGTGCTTGAAGCATACAGTCGCTGACTGTTTTACTGGCTCCATTGCCAACTACAATCCCGCGAGTGCCAATAAGTTTTCCTATAACGGCGGCCATATGCAGGCGTACGCCGTCAACCTTGGTTTAGGTGAATATCGCGATGACGACGGCTTGCTCAACGGCATTTTTCTTGCCGATGAAATTCGTCGCATTACCAATCGTTTTTCCACGCTCACCTATGATTTCCCATCGTTGGCGGGCGGGGCAAATATGTCGCCCACCACCTATGCAGAATTTTTGCGCGCGATGCTCAATCAGGATCTTGAGTTAGGTCGATATCTGGGGGCTGATCCTGTCTGTGCCTGGGTTGATCCGGCAGCTACCAATAAAACCTGCGATGCTATAGCAACGCCTATCAGCGGTAGCAGCGGCGACATCGATTACAGCGCTGAGCATTGGCATTACTCCTACGGTCACTGGGTGGAGGATGATCCTGTCGTAGGTGATGGGGCCTTCAGCAGCCCCGGTGCCTTCGGTTTTTATCCCTGGATCAGCGCCGATAAATCCCTTTACGGCATAGTGGCCCGTCAAGAGACAGTAATCGGACGTCCGGCGTTGGAATCGGTCGGCTGCGGTCGGTTGCTACGCAAGGCATGGGGCAGCGGAATCGCACAGATGTGAGCTGGCTGTGACGGCCAAATAAGGTGTTTTCTCACTTGCCATCCGAAACTGGAAGAAATAGTTCAGTTATCCCCCTGGATGCAGATTTCCCCCTGGCTTGTCTAGCTGTCGCTCGCCACTCTCTTTGAAATATAATTGTCACATAGGGCGCCCCCTCGGGGGCGCTTCTATTTTGTGTATCCCATGCGAGTTATCCAGGCAGATGTAAGGCTGTAAGCCGTTGCTGGAAATTTCGCTCTGTGCAATGACAAGGACGATGCTGTTGCATTTACTTTTCTAGTCAATCAAGTGGATTACCTATGATCGATATGTTCACTGGACTCAGTTTTGCGATGGGTCTTAGCCTGTTTTTTGCTGTTCTTTTTGTGTTGGCCTACGAGTTCATCAATGGCTTTCACGATACCGCCAACGCAGTTGCCACGGTTATCTATACCAAAGCCATGTCGCCCCATATGGCGGTTGTCGCCTCAGGTATCTTCAATTTCCTTGGTGTGATACTGGGTGGCTTGGGGGTTGCCTATGCGATTGTGCATTTATTGCCGGTCGATATGCTGCTCAATATCACCTCAGTGCACGGTATGGTGCTGGTCTTCTCGCTCTTGACGGCAGCGATCGTATGGAACCTCGGCACTTGGTATTTCGGTATTCCGGCATCCAGCTCGCACACCTTGATCGGCTCGCTCTTGGGTGTATGTCTTGCCAATGCATTGATTACCGATATCCCGATTAGCGAAGGTGTGAATGTCAAAAAAGCTATCGATATCATGTTGTCGCTATTGATTTCACCACTGGTGGGTTTTGGCGTGGCGGCACTGGTATTGCTGCTGCTGAAAAAAATATTTACCGGCCCCAAAATCCATAAAACTCCGCAAGAGCGCGAGCAGATTGACGGAAAAAAACACCCTCCATTTTGGACACGCGTAACCCTGGTTGCCTCGGCGATGGGCGTGAGTTTTGTGCATGGCTCCAACGACGGACAAAAAGGTATCGGCCTGATCATGTTGGTATTAATAGGCCTGACCCCGGCGCAATTTGTGCTGAATCTGGATAGCAGTACCTATCAAATTGAACGCACGCGCGATGCCGCAACCCACCTGCGTAATTTTTATAATGCCAATGAAAACAATTTGAATGGGTTGGTCGATTTCACCAAAAAAGAAGGTGAAGTGGTTGCTGACAGTTTCAAATGTAACGGCAAAGAATCGCTGGTAGTGATCAACACACTGGAGAGTCAATTAAAAGGTGTAAATCATTATTCTGATTTGAATTTGGAACAGCGCCGCAGTGTGCGTCGTTTATTGCTCTGTATTGATGACACCGCGAAAAAAGTGTCCAAGCTGGATACGATTTCCGACAAGAAAAAAGGCGACCTGAAAAACCTGCGCAAAGATCTGACTGCGACAACTGAATATGCACCTATGTGGGTAATTATCGCTGTTGCCTTGGCCTTGGGTCTTGGCACTATGATGGGCTGGAAGCGCATTGTGTACACCGTTGGTGAAAAAATTGGTAAAAGTGGTATGACCTATTCACAGGGAATGTCAGCGCAAATTACCGCTGCGACAGCAATTGGGGTCGCAAGTGTGACGGGCATGCCGGTATCTACCACGCATGTACTCTCATCGGCAGTGGCCGGCACAATGGTTGCCAATCGCACAGGTTTGCAATTTTCAACCGTGCGCACAATCCTGCTGGCATGGCTGTTCACCTTACCTGCTACCATTTTGTTGTCAGGCGGATTGTTCTACATAGGTACGCTGTTTATTTAATTGTATTGCGCTACTACAAGGCGCTTCTGCTTTAATGCTTGCTCCCGCACAATGCGGGAGCGGGTTTCTCGCATTTTCCCTCCCCTTACTTCTTGTTCTGCTAAAACAGTGACCAGATGGTGATTGTTTAACCCGTTATGGTACATTCAGCATTGCGCAAACTGCGTAGTTCTTGTGGCGCACTCTTAATGCCTTGGTTTGTAAAAGAGGATTTTGCAATGAACTATAACGTCGGCATTTTTTTATTCCCGGAAATTGAAGTGCTGGACTTTGCTGGCCCTTACGAAGTGTTTACCACTGCAACCCGTGTTGCCGCGCGGGAAAACATTGTGGATCCCCCCGTTTTCAATGTGTATACCATTTCAGAAAAACCTGACCCTGTGCGTGCAAGGGCAGGGCTCAAGTTTGTTCCTGATTTTCAATTCAATTCACACCCATCACTGGATTTGCTCATTATTCCCGGCGGTGTAGTTACCGCAGAGCTGGAAAAGCCTCAGGTACATGACTGGATCAATCGCGCTGCAAGTTGCACCCAGGTCACTGCTTCTGTATGCACAGGCGCATTTCTGCTTGCCAAAGCGTGTTTGCTGACTACGCATAAAGCGACAACACATTGGGAAGATCAAGATGATTTAAAAAATGCATTCCCCTCACTGGATGTGATCAGCAATGTGCGTTGGGTGGATGAAGGATCTGTAGTGACATCGGCAGGAATATCAGCGGGTATTGATATGAGCCTCCATCTGGTTTCACGCATCGCGGGTTTATCTCTTGCTGAACGCACTGCGCGGCAAATGGAATTTGATTGGACGCGCGACGGGGTGGTCGCATCGAGTAAATAGGTTGCTATCCCTGTTTTGTAGTTACTGGTTACATCCACATTTTTGTAATGAGAAAAGGCTTCTTTAATGAACGATAAAATGGAAAAAAACTATCAACGCTTTCGCAATTTATTCTTCGGTTTATGCATACTCGCCGCTGCCTTACTTTTGCTGACCACTATGAAAAATATCATTAGCAGTGTGGCCGCTGCCAGTTGGGAAACCCATCAGGGAATTGTCACCAACGGCAGTGAGGATATGAACCGCGTCTTGGCAACACCATACAACGTCACTAACCGTTGGTTGGAATATAAATACGAAATTAACGGCAACGAATACCGCAATACTACCGTCGGTTACGGCATCAACAAACCTGCGTCAGTTTTGCGTATTGGCGATCGCGTTACTGTCTATGTTGATCCGGATAATTACGCAAATTCTGTAATAGCAGTTGGTTTTGCTAAAGGCCATTTTTTCGGATTGTTATTTTCTTGCGGGTTTGTAGTGCTGGGTTTGTATCTTTGGCGAAAGATTTAGCATTATTATTTTTAATTCCGAATTCTGCCATTTACCAAGATGTTAAACGTGTTTGATATTAAAAAAATTAAGAGCACCAGGTATGGTAATCAATTCTGCACTTTAGTAGCTCTCCCATCATTGTTTTACACCTGACCTGATCTCAATTCCGCCTCCCTTCGAATAAAGCACTGATGTAATTTGCATACCAGGTGGGGCAGTGAATACAAACGAATCGCAATTGAGTGCAAATCCTGTCGCTGTTATCGGTGGCCTGTTAGGGCTTTTGCCCTTTTGGGGGCTGGCGTTTGCGGAGCTGTGGGCGACCGGTGATTGGGTTGTCTCGGCGCTAGCGCATCTGGTGAATTATGCCGCGCTAATACTCGCCTTTGTGGGCGCAATTTGGTGGGGCATTGCCTTGAATGCGCCGCAAGGATTAGTTGGTTTAGCCTCGCGCGGTTTTTTATTCGGTTGGAGCCTGATGCCTTGTTTGCTTGCCTGGTTTCTACTAACGCTTGATCGGCAAATGGCATTGATAGGATTTGCGGCGCTGCTAGTGCTGCAATTGTTGTTGGATTTTATTTTCTTGTGGCGCGTGCGGCTCATCGCGCGGTGGTTTTGGCAGTTGCGTGTGGTACTTACAGTAGGCGCGGCTCCCGCATTGTTGTTTGCAGGAGTTTTTGAATGAGTCATCAGCTCATCAGCGCCCGTGTGAGCGCTGCGTTCCAACTCAGTTTTATTGCTGATTCGCTAGCAATGCCAGTGCATTGGTTTTACAACCCTCAGGATATATACGCCGCATTTCCCGGTGGCATCAACAGATTCGAAGCGGCTCCAGCGTTTCATCCTTCCTCCATTATGAATTTGCATTCCACCAATGCGGGTGGTCGCGGTGCGCAGCACGCGAGCAATGGCCCGCAAGTGGTGGGCGATATTATTTTGAAAGGCAAGCGCCAGTATTGGGGTGTTGCCAATCAGCATTATCATCGCGGTATGGCGGCGGGAGAGAATACGCTTAACCTGCATTGCATGCGTATGGTGATGCGGGGGATTCAGCATAACCAAGGGCGCTATGATCCCGCGATTTTTTTGCGCGATTACATCGCCTTTATGACCGCTGAAACACCGCAGCACCCGGATACTTACGCCGAATCCTATCACCGTGGATTTGTTGCCAATTTTGCCAAAGGACGCCCAGCGGAAAAATGCGGTGCTGTGACTCACGATACCGCGTCTGTCGGTGGGTTGGTGACGGTTGCGCCTATCGCGATTGCGGAACTGTTGCATGACCGCTCGTTAAGCCGTGTGCAAGATCTATGTCGCACGCATATCTTTTTCACTCATCCCGATGAGCACTTGGGAAAAATTTGCGACGCTTACGTCGCGCTAATCGATGCGCTTTTATTTCGTACTACAGAGGATGGGCGCGGGTTGATTGCTGCAACGGCAAAACAAGCGGCGGGTATTGATGTGCAGAAGCTCGCGCAACAATATCACGATGATAATCGGGTTGTCGGTGGCAAGTTTTCGCGCGCTTGTTACATCGAAGATTCCTGGCCAGGTGTGTTATATCTCGCGTGGAAATATTGTGCTGATCCAAAGCAAGGGTTAATCGCCAATGCCAATCTTGGCGGCGATAATTGTCACAGGGGCGCGGTGCTGGGTGTGATACTGGGTTTGGCTACTGCCAATGGTTTGGATAATGTGTTTGCACAACTGACTGATGCGGCTGCAATTCGTGGAGAGTGTTTGTTTGAAAGCAATAAATGAGTGTGATCTGGTTGTTGTCGGTGCAGGCATGGCCGGTCTGGCAGCAGCTGCGCGAGCCAGTGCGTTGGGCAAGCGTGTATGTGTGCTGGAAAAATCCGGCGGCCCAGGCGGGCGTATGGCAACGCGCACAAAAGAAGACGGCTGTTGGGATCACGGTGCGCAATATTTTACGGCTCGCTCACCTGAATTTCGCGCGCAGGTTCAACATTGGTTGGATGAAGGTTTGGTCGCACCCTGGCGCGAACCTATCGCAGTGTGGGACGGAGAACAGCTCAGTGTAAGTCGCTCGCGCGAGCGCTATGTCGGCGTGCCGCAGATGAAATCGCCGTTGGTACATAGAGCGGCGGGGCTTGAGGTTTCTTATCACACCCAGGTGAAGCAAGTGCAGTACAGCGAGTCTGGTTGGGCAATCGAAACAAACCATTCGCAATGGCGAGCCCATAATCTCATTCTTGCATTACCTGCGCCACAAAGTCAGGCGTTACTTCCAGTGGGTAGCGCTGCCCACGCACTCGCAGCCAGCGCGATTATGGAACCTTGCTGGGCAATGTTGTTGGATGTCGAGTACCCATTAAATTTGCCGTTTGCTGCAGCGTTTGTGAATGAGGGATTCCTGTGTTGGATTGCTCACAATAATCGCAAACCCGAGCGCGAAACGGGCGAATGTTATGTGCTGCACGCCACGGCTGAATGGTCGCGCGCGCATCTGGAAGCTTCACCGGAAATTGTTCAAGCGATGATGTTGGAAGAATTTATGCGCGTGCTCTCAAATTGGTTGCCCGGTCAGCAACTGCCGCCTGTCCATGTGCGCTATGTGCATCGCTGGCGTTTTGCGCGAGCTACGGAGCATGATGCTCGCGCTGCTGCTGTATGGCCTGAACAAGGTTTAGCGCTGGCAGGCGATTGGCTTACCGATGCGCGTATCGAAGGTGCCTATTGCTCTGGTGTAGCGGCGGCGATTGCGTTGCTTGAATTTAGGTGATTTTTTTATGTTTATTTAAACAAAATCCGTTAGCGCTACCCATCCCCGAATTTTTCCAATATATACAAATCCAATCCCCAGCTTGTTTATGTAGCGGGCATCACCCGGAGTAGGTGGGTCGTATTCTTCTAGACCTTCTAATGCTAATGAACTATCGAGTGGTGGTTTCCACTGCAAGGTTTGTGGGGTTTCCGGCATGTTGAGTTCGGTATCTGTCCAGGTTAGGCCATCGCGTTCAACGGGGGATGCGTGGTTGAAATCGGCGGGGATAAATACGGCGGAGGTTCCGGCCATTTTTTTGTAGATTCGCGCTCTCATAGTTGGCTCCTTGTGGGTGGAACCATTAAATCAGGTGTGAGTTTTGCTGAGTTGATATGCGTCAATCTATTGAAAATTTACCCGAGCCAGAACGTGGTAAATTTTTAGTTGGCTACTACTAATTGCGCAACACTTACCAAATACAACGCCGTTTTAATCGGTAGGGATTCAACTGCGCCCATCACCTTCTCATAGCGCTGCAACTGCTCCTTGTAGGTTACAAACTCTCGCGTAACTAAATCTTCCAAGCTTTGTCCGGCTTCGGGTTCGCTGCTTTTGTAATCCACAATCCAGCGCACACCATCGGCAACAAATGTGCGGTCGATTATATGTTCGCGCACATCCTGTTTGTCTTTTTGCATGAGCGATAATTCACAGTCGCTTTGTTCATGGTCGCTGTTAAGCAACCAGCGGCCTTTTTCGCTGGTTAATGTATTAGTGATCGCTGTGGCGATTTTTTGTAATGCACGGTTGAGATTGTCGCCACTCCAGCCGAGTTGTTGCAGTTGGATTTTCCAGAACGTATGTTGCTGCTTGATAAAAATATCGGCGGCGATGCAATCGCGATTGGTGACCAGTTTGTTTTCGACCAGCGCTTGCAAAGCATTATGAATGACCGTGCCGGTATGGCGAGCGAGGCGGGCACCGGTGGTTTCAACTTCAGGAATATTGAGCGGGTTGTCACTTTCGCTCATGCTAAATTCGTGGCCGCGATAATCTTTGAGCAAGGTGACATCGGTTAGTACAGGTGCTTGCCAATGTGCGGGTAAACGCAAAATATGTTGTAACCCTGGCTTGGTATTTTCCAGAGTAGATGAATTGTTGCGATTGTTAGCGTTATTGCTGGATACATTAATTGCGTTGTCTTCTACAAACGGCCAAATACTGTGCAGCAGCGATACTTTGGCAGGTGCGACTAATTCATCTTCTTTGGTATTGATGCACGCGAGTAAATGCAAACGTTTAATCGCACGGGTGCAGCCTACATATAACAGGCGTGTCGATTCAAATGCTTGCTGTTTATCCGCCTCGCGGCGCATAAACGTGTAGAGGCCGTCTTCTTCTTTGCCGGTGGCAGCAAGCGAGCCGAGTAATAATTGTTTCTCGCCGTGATGGTTAATGCGCTCTTGCCAGAGCAATAATTGTTTGTCGTCTTTGCGCGCACTGCGATCGAGGCCAGGAATAATAACCGTATCAAATTCCAAACCCTTGGATTTGTGGATGGTCATCACTTGTAGTTTGGGGTCGGCATCGGCACGCGGTGCAGCAAATAAACGTTCGATCGCATTGTTAAACGCTTGCCAATCACGAATGCTGCCGCCTTGTTGATGTTTGTCGAGCAGTGCAAAAAAGCTGTTGATATTGTCGCGGTCATTGGCGTCTAGCAAGGTTGCAGGTCCACCTAAAGCAAACCAGATTCCTTCAACCCATTGGCGCAGTGGTTTGCGGTAGCGCTCTTGCAATGCGTGTTTAAGAATTGGGACCACTCTTGCTAGAATTATTTTTCCACTCTCGCTTACTCCACTAATCTGCTCATGCAATGCAAGTTGTGGCCAAAGCACGGCAAATGCCGTTTCTTTAACGCGCGGGTTTTGTTCGGCGAGATTTGCCGTGGTGATGCTGTGCAGGTCGCTATTGTCCAAGCCACACCAGGGCGCGCGCAAGACTGATAACCATGCAATGCGATCCGCTGGATTTAGCAGTGCGCGGGTGAGCGAGAGTAAATCCATAATCGCCATGCGGCTGGCGAGGCGATCAATTTCAGTGGCCTGATAGTGCAAACCGGCAGCTGTCAGCGCAGGTAAAATGCGTGCGAGGTGATTGCGCGTGCGCACCAGAATTGCAACGCTACCATTGGGATTGTCATAGCGCGCTTTTTGTACTAACTCAACGACTTTTTCGGCCTCTTGTTGCTGGGCATGTATGCGCGATGGAACATCATCGTCGTCGCCATCATTATTTTTTTCTGCCGATTTTTCGGTAGAGTAAGTGCACGCATAAAAATTTACCGCATCACCATCAATTGCTGGTTTAAAGGCGACAGACGGGGAATAACTTACCGCACCGCGGCTTATATCATCTTGTGCCGGAAACGCGTTTTGAAAAATACTATTAACCCAATGCACTACACCCGCTTGTGAGCGGAAATTGACGCGCAGATCCAGCGCCGTTAAATCGACTGAACCTATGCCTTGCTGGCGTGCATCCAAAAATAAACCCACATTGGCACTGCGGAAGCCGTAACAGGATTGCATGCCGTCGCCCACAATAAATAGCGTGCGACCATCGCCTGCCTGCCAACCGCTGGTGAGTTTTCGCAGCAGCTCTAATTGCGGGCTGGCGGTATCCTGGAATTCATCGACGAGAATATGGCGGATGCGATAGTCCAGCTGCAATGCCAAATCAGTGGGCGAATCTTCATCACCCAACGCAAGCAATGCCGCTTGGCTAATCGCTGTGTAGTCAGTGGCGCTTTGTTGTTTAAATACGATGGTTAATTGCGCAACGAGTATCGGCAATATGCTGGTCAGGCTGTCGAGCAATTGCCACTGGTGCTCGGCGTAATTGGCCGATGGCAGTGAGCGGAGTTCTTGGAGTAGTTGTTCTGCTTCCGGCGCTGTGTCGCTAATCGCTGCGATTAATTCGCTAAAACGATTTTTTAATTCAGCGTTTTCTTTTCCCGCTGGAAACCCTTCGGCTTTGGTTAATCGTGCGCGCCAGGTGCCACCGTTAGTTAGCAATAGATCGGCAATCGCCAGCCATTCATTAAGCGATTCGGGTTCGGCGTCGGGCAGCGCACTGATACCGAGCAATTCGTGAATGCGATTTTTGCGTTCGCCTTCCTCCTGCAAATTGGTTGCGGCGGCGTCGGCTATGCTGCATAACTCGCTGCTGTGAATTAATAACGCGGCTTCAACCAAATCCAAATGCTCGCAGATTACATCGCGCAAGACTTGTTCAAGATAAGCGCGTGCGTCTTCATGACGTGCCTGTAATAACACGCTGAGCCATTGTTCACGTTTGGCGAGTAGGCTAATTAATAATTCTTCCACCGCTTGCAGGTTGTTATCCAAGTGGCGCAGCAGGCGGGTTAAATCGTCGCGAAGAGGCGATTCCTGTTCGAGCAGATTAAATAATTCACGCACGGCTAAACGATAGGCTTGCTCGGCATCTTCCAGTGTATCTGGCTGCGCGCCTATGCCACTGGCAAGCGGTAATTGTTTGGTAATAGAGCGGCATAAACTATCGATAGTCTGCACCCGCAAACGCTGCGGGCTTTGCAACAAATTCCATTGCAATTCGCGGTCGCGCTCTAATACATTTTGCGCAAGTTGCCAGGTGCGCTGCGCGTGCGGGTCTTGCGGTTTCGGCTGATCGGCTGCTTGCCAGAGCGCATGCATAATCCGGTCTTGCATTTCTCCGGCGGCTTTGCGCGTAAACGTAATCGCCAATACTTCTTCCGGCTCATCGCAATAAGCGAGCAGGGTTAATACGCGCTGCGTTAGCAAACCGGTTTTACCAGAGCCTGCTGGTGCAGATACAGCAAAAGAGGTTTGTGGATCAAGCGCTTCAATACGGACGTGCTGATCGATAGGTTGTATTGCAATTAATTCAGACATTACACAGCTCCCTGCATGCGGCGAATAAATGCATCAAGCGCATCCTGTTCTTGCAGGCGATTAAGTGGGAGCAAATCTTCCGCGTATTGCGCAGTGGTGGGGTTTTTCATATCGACACGTACATCGCCCTGGATAAAATCAGCAGCCAATTGTTGTAAATACATTTGCCACTCTTGCAATTGTTCTCCCCAGGGCTGTTTGCTTGGATAAATGCCATCGTGATTCGTGTTTAATTCGCCCGTGCCGATCCACTTCATTGCTTTAGCATTAATCTGCGCAAACGCGATAGCCGCAACGGGACTGGTGGCAGTAACTGCATAGAGCGGTAGCTGGGGTTCATCCATGCGCTCGCCTTGCCAACTTTGTAATTTCGGTTGGCCGGTTTTGTAATCGATCAGGAGTAAATCGCCGTTAGCGAGTTGATCTATACGGTCAATGCGTAAACGCAGTGGCAAACCTGCAAATTCAATTTGTACCTCTTCTTCAATGGCGACGACAGAAAATGCGGGGCGCGTTTTTTCCTGCGCGAGCCAGTCTGCTATTAATTGAGCAAGCCGTTCCTGTTCCAGCTGTGCATAAAAAACACCTATGCTGGTGCCGCGTTTTTGTTTGAGCGCATCTACCACGGTTTGAGTTGTTGTAGTGATTAGCGTTGTTAATGCTGTTTCATCTAATGAAAGCAAAGTGTTTTGATCTTTCAGTTGTTTCCAAATAATCGCAAGTGCATCGTGCAATAGATTGCCGCGTTCAATGGCAGATAAACCGGCAACCGGCTCATCGATACTGGTTGCGCCCAAACGTAATCGTGCAAACGCATTAAACGGGCAGGCGGCTTGTTCTTTAAATAAACTGGCACCGCCGCGCACTGGCTCCTGCGCAATTAATAATTGCGGTGCTTGCGCAGTGGAAACTATTTCCAAATGACTGGCAGCTGCGAGTGCCTGATAATTTTGTGCGCTAATGCTTTGATCGTTACTCATTAAAGAGTCAATTGCTGTGAGTGGTAGATGTCGAATCAATGCGCTTGGGCTGAGTTCGCTGTCGTCATCGCTGTGGGCTGAACTGAATACAACTACAGGCGCGCATTGGCGATAGTGTTCTGTGAGTGCGCGTGCAAATTGCAATTCCCGTTCTGCACTTGCGTGCGGCATTTTTTGTGTGCGCTGCAAGTTGGTTGGCAATAGTGGATTGGGGGCCGGCACTGGCGGCCATTGGCGATGGTGCAAGCCCATCACCCAGCAGTGACTGAATTGCAAACCGGCACCTTCGAGTGCGCCGAGGATTTGTATCGGTGAATTGGGGGTCTGTGCCTGGAAGGGTGTTTTTCCGGCGATGCTGCGCAGTTGTTGTATCGCACCGGGATAATTAAATTGAATGCCGGTGCCGTCCAGTTGCAAAAAGTTTTCCAGCACCTGGTTCCACAGGGTGAGTTGCTGGTACTCCTGACTATCCAACTGCCGTGTGCCCGGCCAGCCAAGTAATTGCAAATGCTGTTGAAAAAAATCACACCAGTGTTGTGCGCTGTGATTGCCAAAACTCTGGCGTCGATAGTTTTCCAGTTGCACCAACCGTGTAATCAGATTGTTATCGCTTTCGGCGATACCTAATTTGCTTTTCAGTTTTTGGCAGTGGTAGCGCAAGTCGCTCAAGCTGATAGTAAATTTTCCGAGTTTGCGCAGTGTTTGGATTAAATGTGTGCGCAAGACTAATTCGCTATCGGCATCGCCAAAAAAAGGTGAAAGCAATAAATTGCAAATCGCCTCCAAGTCCCAGGAAGATTTTTGCAGCTCCAATAAATCCAGCGTAGCCGTAATAATGGGCGTGGCGCCCAGTGGTGTACCGGCAGAAAAGTTAAATGGCAATGTGTAACGAGGGCGATACGGCAGGGCGGCGAGTGGTTCAAACACTTCAACAAAAATGCGCTCGACTTGATCGCGGCATTGGCCGAGGTTCGGCACGATAATCCCAATCATCGCCGCCGGATTTTGCTCCAGCTGGATTTTGCTCCAGAGCGCCGCTGCGCGGATTTCTGCTTCGCTGTTTTGTGTCTCGGTACGAATTAGTTGAGTCTGTTGGTTATCCAGTTTGATATTGCGCAATTCGTGACAGGCGCTGTTAATTAAATCCTGATGCTGGGGCGGAATATCGTCAAATCCGGTGAGATGGATAATGGCTTCTTGATCGAGCTGCAAATTTTTAAATGCATCGATCAATATTTGATTTGCACTTTCTTGTGTAATAAATCCCAGCTGCGCCAAACGCGCGCGAAACTCACCCAGCCAGGTAAGCCAGCAGTAAGTATTGCTCTGCGCATTTAACAGTGGCTCGGCGGCACTGACTTGCTCTTCATTGAGTTGCCAGAGTTCAAGGTTGCGCAGTGCGCTATCGGCAGCTTGTGCCAGGGGTTCCGGTTGCAAGAGAGCGGCGGCTAGAGAGGATTCGCCAATAATCTTTTCCCACAGGGTTTGGCGTTGCAGGTTATTGATAATCCGCTGTGCCGCCGGGGCATAAGCGCGCCGCTGCAATACATCCCAATTCATTTCAATCCATTGGCTTAATGAATAAATACGCGGACTCGCCCAAACGCCGGCCGCATCTGTCTGCCGTTGGCCATAAGCGCGCAGCATATGGTTGCGCAGGCGATTGTTGGCGGTGATGATCAATTCACCGCTCTCGATAGCGGAAATGTGGGGCTTTATATCGAACCAGGTATCAACCATGATGATGTCTGCAATTGCCTTGTAATCGTTGCCAGTCAAAAGTGTTGGGTATTATGGCACCGGAAACAGTGCTTGTGCGCATCAAAGTTAAGGTGCTGATTTGGTTATAAACCTTTGTCGCACAAGGGTTTAGCGGGCTACTTGGCTTGTCTGGCCAGATGAAACATGCTACTTTTCCCGCCCACAATTAAAAATAGCCCAAAGGGCGCGCCTTCAGGCAAAAGAACACAGGCAAATAAGGTCAATACATTAGGTGAGTGTTTCGTTAGGCTGCCACTTTTTGAGTGATATTCAAAAGTGCGTCTATGATTCCCTTTGTATTCCATAACTATAAACAAGTGACCCTATGAACCATCAAACTATTGGTAATTACCGGTGGACGATTTGTGCCCTCCTGTTTTTTGCAACCACTGTTAACTATCTCGACCGCCAGGTTCTCAGCCTTTTAGCTCCCGCTCTATCCAAAGAGTTCGGCTGGACTAACAGCGACTACGCCAATATCACGGCGGTTTTCCAATTCGTATACGCCATTTCCATGCTCTTCGCTGGTCGTGTTATCGACAAACTGGGTACCAAGCTGGGCTACATAGTGGCGATTGTGATCTGGTCTATTGGCGCGATCATGCATGCCTATGCGGTGCCTATCGGCCACTTCACTAACAATGTGTTGGCGATTGCAGGTATAGCTGCGATCCCGGTTTCAATTATCGGTTTTATGATTTCCCGCGCCGTGCTGGCGATAGGTGAGGCGGGTAACTTCCCTGCGGCGATCAAAGCCACCGCTGAATACTTCCCTAAAAAAGAGCGTTCTTTTGCGACGGGTATTTTCAATTCGGGTGCCAACGTAGGTGCGATTCTTGCGCCTTTGACTGTGCCCTGGATTGCGGTTAATTGGGGCTGGCAAACCGCGTTTATTGTGATTGGCGCCATTGGTTTTGTGTGGATGGTGCTCTGGCAGATTTATTACGAAATTCCGACAAAACAAAAACGCCTGAGTCAGGCAGAGTTGGATTACATCAATACCAATCCGGGTGAAGCGCCGGTTGTGCCTGTTGAAGAAGAGTTAAAAACCTCCTGGTTTAAATTGCTCGGCTATCGCCAAACCTGGGCATTTGCGTTCGGCAAGTTTATGACTGACGGTGTTTGGTGGTTCTTCTTATTCTGGTTGCCAAAATATTTGGGCGAACAATACGGATTGACCGGCACCCAGCTAATGCTGCCATTAACCGTGCTGTATAGCTTGACCATGTTCGGCAGTATCGGTGGCGGCTGGTTCCCAACTTATTTTATGAACAAAGGCTACAACGCTTACGACGGCCGCATGCGCGCTATGTTTGTAATTGCACTCTTCCCATTGGTGGTATTGCTTGCGCAGCCTTTAGGTCATTACGGTTTCTGGGTGCCGGTCATCCTGATTGGTATAGGCGCCTCTGCGCATCAGGCTTGGTCAGCAAATATCTTTACCACTGTGTCTGATATGTTCCCCAAAAAAGCGGTGGGTTCAGTGGTAGGTATCGGCGGAATGGCGGGCGGTCTGGGCGGTGTTTTCTTGTCTAAGACCGGCGGCTGGTTGTTTGACTACTACGGTGCCCAAGGCAATATCCATACTGGCTACGCGATTATGTTTGCAGTCTGTGCGGTCGCTTATCTGCTTGCATGGGGTGTGATGAAAACCCTCGTGCCCAAGTACAAACCAATTACCGATCTATAACAAATTGATTGGATTGACGAAAGCCGCTGGATTGATAAATCCAGCGGCTTTTTTATTGGTCTGAGATGCATCGATATTTATCAATCGATAGTTTTAATGCAGAAAAAGTCTAATTGATGCGCGAGTTTTGCTCGTCAATTGGTGTCGAATTTATCGCCTGCGTTAATACTTAAAGGGCATTTCCAATTTTCTGCAAAGAATCCTGAAACCTGCAGACGAAACTCGAAAAGAGGAATCCGATATGTCGATAACCCATAAAAATAACCTTAATGCCCAAGCCATTATGAGCAAAACCCTGCTGAGTGCTTATGAAGGTTGGACTATTCACCGGCTCGCGGAATTTTTTATTAAACACGGTATATCTGGTGCTCCGGTGATCGCATCGGACCATGAATTGGTTGGTGTGGTGACTGTTTCGGATATTTTCAAATTCAGCAGTATGAATGAAGACAACCGCCGCGAAGCGCTGCGCAATTACTACCGCGAAAGTTGTGAAATTGATTTGGATGAAGCCAGCCTGCGCGACTGGAGTAATCGCGCAGAATATAACTGCACGGTGCACCAGATTATGCAGCACGAAATTATTACCGTGAGTCCAGAGGCCTCTGTGGCAGAAGTTGCTGCGGTGATGGTGAAAAACAATATTCACCGTGTAGTAGTGACGGAAAAGAAAATAGCCTTGGGCGTGATTACCAGTATGGATATTTTGCGCAACTTGCAGCCTGACGGGCATGAGTTGCGTCTGGTGGTTTAGATATCGAGATAAGCCTGTTGGCGAATTCCAAAACCGGTTAACGCTGGCGCTAAACGTTCTGCTGCTTCGGTAGCTTTGGTAAATACCGCAAGATGTTCGGGTAGATAATCTGCCGGTGGCTCTGCAGCATCGGCGAGCAAAAACTCTACCCGTCTTGCAATCGCTGCCCCTGAATCAATCAACTTCAGTTGCGTGGGCAGGTATTGCGCCAATTCATCTTTTAATAGCGGGAAATGGGTGCAGGCTAGTACCAATACATCCATTTGTTCTGCTTGATCTGCGCGCATCAATTCCTGCGCGATCCTGCCAATAGCATTTACATCAATCGCTTCGCCGCGCAATTTTTGTTCGGCGATTTGTACCAGTTCGCTACTGCCCAAAGAAATTACCTGGCAATTAGCCGCATACTCGCGGATTAATTCATGGGTGTAGGGGCGCGCAACTGTTGCTGGTGTGGCGAGTAGGCCGATCACCCCGGTTTTGCTCATCAGCGCCGCCGGTTTGATTGCCGGTACAACCCCGACAATTGGCACATTCAACTTGCTGCGCAAATGGGGCAGGGTGAGGGTGCTGGCGGTATTGCAGGCGATAACGAGGATATCGGCCGGACAGCCTAGCAAAAGTTCGTTGATAACCAGATCCACTCGTTCAATCAGTTCAGCTTCACCTTTGGTGCCGTAAGGAAAAAACGCATTATCCGAGGCGTAGATCAGCGGATTCAGCGGCAAGCGTTGCTGGATTTCGCGGGCGACACTCAAGCCGCCGACACCGGAATCGAATACCAGAATGCGGGGAGCTTGAAAGGATTGGGTGGAATTGGTCATAAGTGAGTTAATCAGCGATGAGTTAAATCAATGGCCTGAATACGGCGATATGTTGCTAAAATGGCCGCGATTTTAACGGCCATGGCTGATAATGCCTAGCTGCGTTTTACATTCTGGAGTTTTCTTGTGAATCCATCGGTATTAACTCTTATTGCCGCCCTGGCTGGCTTGGCTATCGGCGCCCTTATTGTGTATTGGATTGTTGGTCGTCGCCTCGATCAAGCCGTGTTTGCCAAAACTCACGAGCTTGAATCCGCCCTGCAGCAATTACAGCACAGCCATGCGCTGCGCGAAGCGGCACTGCAACAAGAGGGCAATCAGCTCAAATTGCAGGTGGCAGACATCAAAACCCAGTTGCAATCCACCCTGCAACATGCAAATGAATTACAGCAATCTCTGGGTGTTTCCCAGCAGGATGCAGCCGGCCTGCGAGAGAAAACCCGTCACTTTGATGAGCTGCAACAACAATCTCTGCGTAAAGATGAGCAGCTTACACATCTTGCTAAAGAAAACACCGAACTCAAAACCCGTTTGGAGCAGGAACGCAAAAATTTCGCTGAGCAGTTGGCGCTTTTGCAAAATGCCAAAGTGGAATTGGCTAAAGAGTTTGAAAACCTTGCCAACAAGATTTTTGAGAACAAGCAGCAGCAATTTAATTTGAATAGCAAAAGTCTGCTCGACAATACGCTCGATCCCCTGAAACTACAGCTCACAGAGTTCCGCAAAAAAGTAGAGGACGTGTACGAAAAAGAAAATGCGGAGCGTAATCGCCTTTCTGGGCAAGTGGTAGAGCTGCAAAAGCAGGCGCAAAAAATCGGCGAAGACGCGGTTAATCTGGCGCAAGCACTCAAAGGCAATAGCAAAGCCCAGGGGAATTGGGGTGAAGTAGTGTTGGAGCGTTTGCTGGAGGAATCCGGTTTGCAAAAAGGTCGCGAATACGACACGCAAGTAAATTTCACTGGCAGTGATGGCTCGCGTTTGATGCCAGATGTAATTATTCATTTGCCAGAAAATAAAGACATTGTTATCGATGCAAAGTGCTCGCTGGTTGATTATGAAAAATTCTGCAGTTCTGATGATGAAACCGAGCGTAAATATTATCTGAATGCCCATGTAAATTCGTTGCGCAGCCATATCAAAAGTTTAAGCATTAAGGATTACGAAAAGTTAGACGGTATTAAAGCGCTCGACTTTGTATTTATTTTTATCCCGATTGAGGCAGCGTTTATGTTTGCCTTGCAGCATGAGCCGGGTTTATACCGCGAGGCCTATGACCGCCATATCATTTTAGTAAGCCCGACAACGTTATTGGCAACTTTGCGCACAGTCGAGAATATTTGGCGCTACGAAAAGCAAAACAAAAACGCCGAGCGTATCGCTAAAGAAGCGGGCGCCTTGCATGACCAATTTGTATTGCTGTTGGAATCTCTGGATGCGATTGGCAACTCGCTCAATAAAACCCAGGAGGCTTACAGCAAAGCGCGTGATCGTTTACAAACCGGGCGCGGCAATCTGGTAAAGCGTGTCGATGATATTCGCCGCTTGGGCGCAAAAACCAAAAAATCCATTGCTGGCCATTTATTGGAAAATGCAGGTGCTGAGATTGAGACCGAAGAGCTTTTATTGGATATGGATCACCCAGATGATGCAGGTGGGCGTTAACACTTTTTGAGAGCGTAGTAACAATGAGTCTGTTGTCGATATTAATTATTTTGGGTGCGTTAATTATTCTGGTCTTGACGGCCATCGCCGGCCGGTTGGTTTATAAAGTATATCTTCAGAAAAAAGACCGCGCAGTGAAACTACAAGCGCTGGAAGCCGCCAATCAAAAAGCGCAAGTTGAACGGCGCGAATGGGTCAATAAAAGTATCCAAATTCTTGCACAGGCAGTTCACAAAGACGAATTGACGCTGACTGAAGCCAGTATTCGTATTTCCGGTCTGTTAGATTCACTTGATGTCAATGCCGATATAAAAATTGAATTTTCCGCTTTTTATCAGTTGCGTGAAAAAACCAGTCACATTCCTTATTTGGAATCTTGGCAAAATCTTTCCGATTCTGAGCAGAAAAAATTTGATCTGGAACGTTTGCGTCACGAAGCCACGTTCAATGATTTTGTGATGGATGCCGCCAAGCGCATTCAGGGGCGGGATTTTTAGGGCTATTTGAACATGACGGTAGAATTTATTTGTCGCGCTATGCGATTGAGCGATATTGCGGATGTGATTCGTATTCAGGCCGAAGCTTATATCGATGAAATTCTCGAAACTGACGAGGTGATTCTCGCCCGCTTTGCGCAAACACCGGATACTTCCTGGGTCGTCGAGCGCGCGGGTGAAGTCTGTGGTTATCTGGTTGGTTATCATTCAGCGCTGGGTGAGGTATCACCTTGGGGGAGTGAGTTTGCGCACAAGCCTGAATCAACCGCGTTGTATTTGCACGACCTCGCCATTAGCAAATCGGCCGCAGGTTGCGGCTTGGGGCCGCTGTTGGTGAATCATGCTTTGAAGGAGGCGCAGCAGCGTGAACTGCGCGCGGCGGCTTTGGTATCGGTGCAAAACTCCAAATCCTTTTGGCAGAAATTAGGTTTTAATGAATGCGATCAGCTGGATAAGATCCAGCAACACAACCTTGCATCCTATTCTGGTCCTGCAATTTATATGACGCGCGAGCTTGCTGGTTAATTTTTCCAATTATTTTTTCTGCAACACCACACCACATTCCACATGGTGTGTGTAGGGGAACTGATCAAAAATTGCAAAGGCTTTGATGCTGTGCGTTTGAGTAATTGTTTTTAAATTTTCGCGCAGTGTTTCCGGGTTGCAGGAAATATACAGGATATTATCAAAGCGCTGGGTAATACTGGTGGTGTGTGGATCAAGCCCGGCGCGTGGTGGATCGACAAAAATGGTAGAAAAATTGTAATCCGCTAAATTGACATGGCGCAGGCGATTAAACTCGCGCACGCCATCCATCGCCTGGGAAAATTCCTCGCTCGACATGCGGGCAATCTGGATGTTGTCGATCTGATTTGCAGCAATATTATATTGCGCTGACTCCACAGAAGTTTTGGATACTTCGGTAGCCAAAACCTTGCTGAAATTTTGTGAAAGAGGCAAGGTAAAGTTGCCGTTACCGCAATAGAGCTCTAATAAATCCCCGCTCAAGCCTCTGCTATTTTCGACCGCCCATGTCAGCATAGCTTCGCAAATTTTTGCGTTGGGCTGGGTGAAACTGGCCTCCACTTGTTGATAAGCATATTCGCGACCTGCAACGCTCAGACGTTCAATAACATGGTCGCGTTCAACCAATAACCGCTGCTTACGACTGCGGCCGATAATATCGATTCCCAGCGACTGTTTCAGTGATTGTGCTTTGGCTACCCAGGCTTCATCCAGCGGTTTGTGATAAATCAAAGTCACCAGTGCTTCGCCACTTTGGGTAGTTAAAAAATCGACTTGGTAGAGTTTGCGGCGCAACAAATCATCGCTATTAATTTCCTGCAATACGCGCGTCATTAATTGGTTCATCAATGCAGAACCAACGGGAAATTCATGGATCGGGTAGGGGCGTTTGAATTCGTCCTGGGTGAACATCACATATTCGGTGCGTTCTTGTTGATGCCATACGCGAAACTCTGCGCGCATGCGGTAATGTTTTTCGGGGGAGCTGAAAACGCTGATTTCCGGGAGCGAGAATTCGGCAAAATCCTGCTGGATTTTTGTAAGTTTTTCGGCGAGTTGCTGCTGGTAGCTGGCGGTGGAGAAATCTGTGGGCGTCATACTGGGGCTCATAAAATAAGAAACAAGCCGCAGGTGGCTGCGGCTTGGTATGGCCCATTATAACTTCTTCGTCTCACATTTGCCCCATTCACAGGTGATGATGTCCACGGCTTTTTCACCACAGAAATTGGCATAAGCTTCCTTCGGCCATTGATTGGCAATGCTCAGTGTATAAGCGGCGGTGCAGCTGGATTCATGCGCTTTGGCAATGGTGAAATAAGTTGCACCTTGAGATGCGCCTGATAGTCCGCCAGCAAGTTGTGGTGCATCGGCAATATTGAGGTCGAGCGGTACATGGGTAAGCAGCTCGGCCTGGTAGGGCGCGATCAGTGGATCATTTGCCAATGGGAGTTTGTTGCCGTTGATTTGCGCCAGGCGAAATTGGCAGGTTTTTTGTTTATTGACCGGGCTGCGTTGCGCTAACGCTAATTCATTGGTTGCACGGTTGCGCGCATCCATCACAAGGCGAATAGTGACAGGCGCTAGTGTTTTGCCATCATAAGTAAATGTATTGTTGGCTTGCTGTTGGCTGTAATAGCTATCGGCGGCAGCGACCAAATTTGCGTTTGTGTTTATCCAATTTTGTTGAATGTCGATTGCATCCAGCTCGGTATCGCCCCCCAAGGCTGCGCAGCTGGAAAACAGTGTAGAAAAATAAACTGTTTCGCTCAGTACACGGGTTGCTGCTTTTTCAATGCTGGTGGCATCCGGGATTGTGGGGGGGGTTGCGCAGCCACTCATGAATACAGCACTCAATGCTGCAAGGTAAAAATAGTGTGCGTTGATCATTATTATTTCCTGGTAAACGATAAGTTGTGTGATGGATTGCTACTGCAAAGGCAATTGGATAATAAAATTGCTGCCTTTGCCGGGCGCAGTTTTTACATCAATCGTTCCCTGGTGGCGCTCGGTGATAATGAAATAAGAAACAGATAACCCCAAGCCTGTTCCTGAACCCAATTCCTTGGTGGTAAAAAAGGGTTCAAAGATGTGTTGGCGAATAGTATCGGCCATGCCGGGGCCGTTGTCCTGAACCTCGATCACAAGATGGTGGTTTTGTGGATAGGTCCTAATCCAAATACAAGGTTGTTCTATCGCGCTGCTTGCGAGCGCTTGTTTTGCATTGCGCAACAGATTTAGCAATACCTGCTGCAGTTCGGGGGCAGAAGCATGCAGGGGCGGCATTGGGTCGGCAAATTCAGTGATGATCTGCAATGCATGCTCACTTTGCGGCTTGGGGTAGCTACTGCGGTTCAGTGCGATAGTTTGTTCGATGAGATGTTTGATATCGACCAAGCTGGTTTTACGCTGTGAATTGTGGGAAAACTCCAGCATATTGCGCACGATAGTGGCGGAGCGTTCGCCCGCTTCGCGAATGGAGTCTAGCATCTGGGGAATTTCGCGTGCGTGTAGATAGGTATTTACTTGCGGAAAATCAATTCCTAATTCCGTTGCGCGAGTTTGATTGACGGGAAAGTTGGCGTCTGTTCGACGTGCAATATTTTGCACGTTTTGCAAAATCACACTGAGTGGATTATTGATTTCGTGTGCGATGCCTGCTGCTACCTCGCCCAGTGAATACATTTTCTCATTTTGTATCATCAGGTTTTCAATGGTGACTTTCAGGGTCACATCGTCCACACGAATAACGGCGCCTTGTTGGGTGCTGGAAATTAATGGATAAATGGTAATTTCAAAGTAACGTTTTTTTTCGTCTTCATCGTTCTGTGTGTGTTGTATTGAGTGAGGCTCTCCGCTGCGGATGGAATTTTTTATTGCGTTAAGTGTGACGGGGAAGAGCGGTAACAAATCCATTATTTTTCGGTCGAGCGCTTCATTGGAAAAAATTTCAAAGGTGTTTTCGGCAGCTGCGTTCCAATGGGTTACATCACCATTTGCGGTTACACCAATAATAATCGACGGCATGGAGTTGATCATGCTTTGTAAATAAAGTTTAGTCTCGCGCAATTGGCGTCCGGTCTGCTCGTGCCGCGCGACTTCATCGATCAATAGGTTATTGGTGGTGTAGAGGCTTTCCGTGCGTTCGCGAATTTTTTCTTCCAGTGCTTTTTGCGATTCTTTTAATGCTTTGCGCGCTCGCTTATTGCTCAGGCGGCTGCGCTGTAAGCCAATAATTAATAATGTTTGTAGTACGAGCAGCAATATCACCACTATGCCCATCCAGGGGCTGGAATCGCTGTGGGAGAAACTGGTGATGAACGGGTCTGCGGTCATAAGGTATGTGTGGGTTTTGGATTGGGGTATCGATAATCTACTCTTTGCTTTTGATTAATTCGACTTGAATTCTGTACAGAACCTTCAATTTGTGTGTTCCTGAATCTTTTTTGCTGCATTTTTATCCGCCATTGATGAGCTTTTAAGCGAATCTGAAAAAGTTTAAATGTTTAGCTAAAAAATGTTTGACAGCCCAGCCAGATTCGATAGAATGCGCACCTCTCAACGAGGGGCGGTTAGCTCAGTTGGTAGAGCAATGCCCTTACAAGGCATGGGTCACAAGTTCGAGTCTTGTACCGCCCACCACATTTTTACGCTCTCATGAACAAGGGCAATAAAGTAAAAATGCAGGTGTTGAGAAATATGCGGACCGGTAGTTCAGTCGGTTAGAATGCCGGCCTGTCACGCCGGAGGTCGCGGGTTCGAGTCCCGTCCGGTCCGCCACTATTCAAGAAACCCGCACTTGTTGCGGGTTTTTTATTGCCTGATGTAACCGCCTGCCATTAGTCCTGCCTGTTTCCCGCTCAAATGCTATTCCCTCATACTTTTGGTTATTAGCTAATAAATATTGGGTATACATAAAATTGTCATCTTCAATTGGTAATTTGGGCTTTGAGGAGTAAAGTCCGTGAACAGTTAGGTTGTTTGGCTGTCTCTGATCAGGCTGTACGCCTCATCGTAAAATCATTCCCTTAAAGGAGTAATAAACAATGCAAGACTATATAGAAGACCTGTTGGATGTTCAGTACGACGACTCTGACGATGAAATGACTGAGGATTACTCAGATATCTAACCCGGGCTGCTGCAGCATTTTGCTGCAAGGCTCGCGGTAATTTCCTCTCACAAGACTGCTTTCTGTTTACCCCGTTTCCTCATAACTCTTTTCCTGCTTCCTTCAGATCCCTATAACCAGTGGTTTTTGATGACATCAAACTTAACGGTAATTTACGTCGAGTAGGCCGCAAATCTGGCTAAAAGTCGCTATTGCGGGTGGTTGTTCACGTTTTCGTGGTAGTTGGTTTTCTATACTGCAAGAACTTCCCCGGTAATAACCCGCTTGGTTTGAGACGATTGCCTATGCCCAATTCTCCCGCAGAGCAACTCGAAGCGGTCTTTCTGTTTCAGGAAGAGCAGATTTCCCGTGAGTTACTCTATCCCGAATTTGAAGCCATCCTGGATGGTTTTATCCCGGTTCCTGATTTTGCCAATGCTTCAGCTAAAGCCGTCTATGTGCAGATTGATCATTCTCTGTGTGTTACAGGTGCGGTCTTTTTTTTGTTGGGTTTTGATGCAAAGGGGATGGTTGACCGTCGCTGGAACGTGCCACTACGCCAGTTGATCGAAACAGCCGGTTCTGGACCGGATATGGGCGCAGGTGCTATCCGTTTGGCGTGTTACAGCCAGTGCTCCATAGCATGGCACCAAAAAAGCTTGTGGGACCCGCTAATGCAGCGAGGCAATAATAGTTTTGTTGCTATGCGCAAAGCGGTAAAGGCGAATCGCCTGGGGTTGATTGTTAAGCCCACTCCTGTGGAGGAGCCAAAACCTGCTGTAGCTGTACAGGCGGTGAGGTCTGCGAAGGAGGCAGAGCGCGAGCAAGTGGCATTGGAGCAGAAACTCCACGATCACTATGCACAAGAGCTGCGCGACAAAATGGCAATGCTGATTAAAGAACAGCGCCTGCGCATTGCTACCATAATGAATCAGCACCAAGCCAAGTTTCATGCCGTTCAGCATGAGCATCAACAGCGGTTGCTGGCCTATCAACAAAAGCATCAGCAGTTTGAACAGCAAAACAAAGAGCTGACTGAGCGCAACCGCAATCTCAAAGATACCCTGGACGTACAGGCGACCAAAATTGAGGGGATGCGCGAATATTTTGCGCATAAGCTCAAAGCGGCGCAGCAGGATGAATCCAGCCAAGTGCAGGTACTGCAAGAAAATTTTGCGTTGGAGTTGGACGCCAAAATTCGCGCTGCTACTGCTGAGCTGCGCGAAATGTTGGATATGCGCGAGGTGGAACTGTTTTATCGCCATCAAAATGAGAGCGCATTGAAAGACGAGATTGTGAACCTCAAGCGAGAAAATCAGCAGCTGTTGAAAAACAGCGGTGATCAATTGCTGGGGCGCTTGACTAAGGCAGGTGTCAATTTGGTTGTCTTCTTGCCGGGGCTGGGGGAAATAGCGATTGCCTTGGATGATATTGGCCGCTATCTCGAAGATCCACAAGCTTATGCCGCGGACAAGGCTGGTGTGAGTGAAGTGATCTACCTCGCGTGGCTTGAGCACCATAAATCGCCATGCTGCAACGCAGTTGATCCTCGTGGCAAGCTGTGCGGTAGAAGCATCCCTGCGCTTGAAACTCCGTTAGAATTCCACCCTGGCGAGAGCGACCGCTGTGCGCAGCATCAAGCGGTGGCTTATTCATTGGTGGCGGAACGACGTTGAAGGTTAGATATAGTGTTGATCGGTTCGGCGGATGAATTACTGGATATCGCCCGAAAAGTTCCTGTGCAACGACTCGAGCATAAGGTATTTACTGATGCAGGGATTGAAGTTTTGGTGCGTAGGGACGATTTGATTGATCCAAATTTATCAGGCAACAAGTTTTACAAATTATTTTTTAATCTGCGTGCTGCGCGTGAGCAAGGATTTTCCCGCCTGTTAAGTTTTGGTGGCGCTTATTCCAATCATTTGCACGCGCTGGCGGCAGCCGGAAATCGCTATGGTTTCAACACATTTGGTGTGGTGCGTGGCGAGCGACCTGCACAACTAAGTCCGATGCTCAGTGATGCTGAAGCTTGGGGGATGCAGCTGGTTTTTATCAGCCGTACGGATTACCAGCATAAAAGTGAGCCGGAATTGCTTGCTGAATTGCAGTCCCGCTATGGCGAGTTTTATCTTATCCCGGAAGGGGGCGCCAATCTGGCGGGCGCGCGTGGTATGCAGTTGCTGGGGCAGGCGCTAGAGCAGCAGTTGAAAGGTGACTATACTGCGGTATGCATGGCCTGCGGAACCGGGACCAGTGTGGCAGGTTTGGCGGCAGGAGTTGATAGGACCAAACTGGCGCTGGGCTTTTCAGTTTTAAAAGGTGAGGGTGGTTTGGGTGATGCAATATCCACTACTTATCGCCAGATTTGTAAATCTGGTGTCGATGCTAACTGGCGTTTGATTACCGGCTTTCATGCGGGTGGTTATGGAAAAAAACACCCTGAATACCTGACACAATTTTGGCAAGATTTTGAGCGCAGTAGCGGTATACCACTTGATCCTGTCTATACCCTAAAACTGTTTTGGGGAATGAATTCCCTCGCGCAACAGGGGTATTGGCCTCGTGGCTCGCGAATTGTTGCAATACATTCTGGCGGGCTCCAGGGGCGACGGGGTTTTATTTGCCCGTAATGGTTTGTAATAGCCGTAATGAATTCTGCACTGGATAGTGTTGTGTGATTGAAAAGTTGTGTGAATACGTTGTCTTAAGTTGTCGCTGTCATCTTGAAGGATGTTGTTATGCAAGCTCAGAAAACTACCTCATCTCCAACGACGACCCAGGTGCCGCCGGTTGAATTCGATCTGAATTTAACGCGCACACTGGTGCCGTTAAAAGATATGAGCGAAAGCCATTTGCTCGCATTGTTGGATGATGCTGTGGTTGAGACGGTCTGCGCAGGACAAACTTTGTTTACCGCCGGCAACTACGACGCACAGCATGTATATCTACTGCATGGTGATGTTTCTTTGGCCGCTGAAGATGGCACCTGCTCCCGAATTAAAGGTCGGTCTTCGCTTTTTCCCATTGCACATCAGCAACCCCGTCAGTTTACGGCGGTAGCCGAAACAGATTGTAGTGTGTTGCGCATCGACAGCGAACGTCTGGATAAAATGCTGACCTGGAGCCAGGTGGCGGATTATCTACAGTTAATTATTTCGCGTGAGCGCGATCTGGATGAAGACGTTGATTGGATGATGATTGTTTTAAAATCCAATTTGTTTTTCAAAGTTCCGCCACTCAATGTCGAGCAAATTTTTTCGCGTCTCACCCCGCAAGTCGTCTATGCCGGTGATGTGATTATTCGTCAGGGTGAAATGGGTGACCAATGTTATTTCATTAAAGAGGGTGAGGCTGACGTAACTCGCCACAGTGATAATAAGCGGCAGCACCTTGCAACGATCAGTGTCGGCCGCTGTTTTGGCGAAGATGCCCTTGTAAATGAAACCGTGCGCAACGCCACTGTGATGATGCGTACCGATGGTGTACTGATGCGCTTGGACAAACAGGATTTTTATCGTCTGCTGAAAGAGCCGAGTGTTGCCACTCTGGCATTGAGTGAGTTGGAAGCTCATATCGCCAAAGGCATTGTGGCGGTAGATGTGCGCAGTGAAGAAGAATATAGCGAAATGCATTTGCCGCAAGCGGTAAATATTCCCTTGAATATTCTAGCGATAAAGTCGCGTTTGCTTGCTAAAGATAATCTCTATATTTTTTATTGCGATTCCGGTCGCCGCAGCCGCGCTGCTGCACATTTATTGGCGCAGCACGGTTATAACACATTGGCGTTGGAAAATTGTCCGCAATTGTTTACCCCTGCGGGGGTGCAACAGTTTTTGAAGGACACCAACAATTATGTATTGCGCGATGGGGTGGCAGTGCTCGGGCAGAGGTAACCTTACGCGATTGATTGGGGTTGTGGCCAGTTGTCTGGTACGACAAAACCGCGCCAGGCTTCGCTCCAAAAGTTATCCGTACAATCCGCTTTTTTCAAGGCCGCTAACAATAGCGGCCTTTTCATTTCACCAATCTGCTTTTGTAGTTGCTTTATTAAATCGACCCCTTGTACCAATTCATTTTTGTCATTGACATGTGCGGGCGATAACCAGCGCTTGCGTTCGAAAATAATCCATTGCATATCGGCATGTTCCGGCAGGTATTGCAAAAAATCCTGCAGATGCCACCAGTATCCGTGGCCGTGATTTTCGTTGCTAAAAGCGGGGCTGTATTTCGTCGGTACAGGTGAAAATAAATAACCCTGCAAACACAGGCCGGTTTTCCATTCGGTTGCTTCCGGATACAAGGTTTGCAATTGTGTTCTTGCCTCTGCAGTTCGGTGCAACGGCAATTGGTGCTTGTGCAAATGCGACAGTTTTAAATCCAGTCGGTCATGGCTGGCGGGGCCAATCCAATGATGCCATTCGCGCGCTTCATCGGGATTGCTGGTGTTGCATAAATAAAATTTTACAGCTGTTTCTATGTGCCAATATTCGTTGCCGCGACGACACAAAAAATCAAAAGCACCGAGCGTGATTCCCTTGCGCTCTATCTGCAAATTGTGATTCAGTAATTCCCAATCGGACTGTTGCGAAAAATAAAAGCGCCAAAGTGTTTCGTAATAAATACCCAGTCTTGTACTTTTGACTTTTGCAATTTGCTCGATAAGTTCATTCGGCTGTTGATCCAGTGCGATCAACCACGGCCACAGTCGATCATTACCGATTGGCAGCATAGTAGCACCTGATTCTGGCAATTCCTGCATCATGGGCGCACTAAAACAGCACCATGCAAGGTCGCGTACGGCTTGGTGCTGCAGTTTGTGTACACGCTGATTAAACGATTCGTTTTTCGTTTCTGGCATAAAATGAAGTCTTGGTTGATCTGCAGGCTATAATAGCTTACAAACCTGATTACTATTCGCACATTTTCATAACCGCTCACTCAGTGAATTTCTATGACTCATTTTTCAACCATTGGCTTGATTGGCCATCTCAACAACGAGCGCGCGGTCTATTCCATCAAGCGATTGATTCGTTTTTTGCAGCAGCGCAAAAAGGCGTTTGTGCTTGAAGCCGAGACGGCTGCGCTAATCACTGATGCAAGTATGGTGTCTTCTGCACAACAAATCATGGATATGGAGGCGCTCGGCCAAGTCTGTGATCTGGTGATTGTGGTGGGGGGCGATGGCAGTTTGCTGCGCGGTGCCCGCGCGCTTGCCAAATACGGTGTACCGCTGTTGGGCGTGAATCGCGGGCGGTTGGGCTTTCTGACCGATATCACGCCAGAAGATATTGAAGACAAAGTTGATGAAGTCTTATCGGGCAAATTTAAATCCGAACAGCGTTTCCTGCTGGATATGGAGGTCAAGCGGCAGGGACAAGTGATCGCCACAGCGGATGCCTTGAATGATGTGGTGCTACACCCAGGTCAATTTATCCATATGCTGCAATTTGAAATATCTGTCGATGGCGTATTCGTTACCAGTCAGCGCTCCGACGGGGTGATAGTGTCCACACCGACTGGCTCTACGGCCTACTCGCTCAGCGGCGGTGGCCCGATCCTGCACCCGGCGCTCGACGCCATAGTGGTCGTGCCAATGAACCCGCACACACTCAGCAGCCGCCCGATTGTGGTGGCAGGGGATAGTGCGATCAGCATTATGGTTGGTGAGCACAATCGCGCTGAACCTATGGTTACCTGCGACGGCCATTCCCATGTGGATGTGCAAACGGGCGATGAAATTTGTATCCGCAAAAAGCCGCAGCTGCTCGAATTGCTGCATCCACTTGATTACAACTTCTATGAACGCTGCCGTTCCAAGCTGGGCTGGGGCGGTCATTTACTGAAGGAATAATATGACTGAAACCGCGCCGAACCAATCTTACTATCCGCCGGTGATGGGAACGGCGAATGGTTATGATTTGATTGGCGATGTGCACGGTTGCGCCCAGTCGCTTGAGCGCTTGTTGCAGTTGCTGGGCTATCAAAAAATTTCCGGTACCTATCGTCACCCACAGCAGCGGCAGGTGATTTTCCTCGGTGATATTGTCGATCGCGGCCCGCGTATCCGCGAAGCCCTGCATCTGGTGCGCGACATGGTGGAGCAGGGCAGTGCCCAGATGATTTTGGGTAATCACGAATTTAATGCGATTACCTATTCCACGCCTGCTGGTATCGCCGGCGAATATTTGCGCCCTCACACGCCTGCGAATGCCCGCCAAATCAGCGAGACACTTGAACAATTTGCTCATCACCCGCAGGAGTGGCAGGCGTTTTTGCGCTGGTTTGTCGAGCTGCCGCTGTTTCTGGAAATCCAGCATCCGCAGACCCGACAAGTATTTCGTGCGGTACACGCCTGTTGGGATCAACAGCTGATCGACTTACATCGGGCCACCTATGGCGATGGCCATATCGATTGGTTGTTCATCAATCGTTCTGCCCAAAAGGGCAGTTTGGAAGCCAGAACCAAGCAGCGTCTGACGGGGGGTGTGGATTTGCCCTTACCCGAGGGCGAAACCATGGTATCGTCAGATGGTTATGTGCGCCGCGCGTTTCGTACCAAATTTTGGGGGCACACGGCGCGCACCTATGGGCAGTTGTTGTTCCAACCAGATCCAATCCCGGAACATATCGCCAAGGCAGAAATTTCCCCTGATCACCGTTCACAAATGGTGTACTACGATAAATCCCAACCGCCGCTATTTATTGGCCACTACTGGCTCAAAGGCCAGCCGCGCCCACTTGCACCGAACCTTGCTTGCCTCGACTACAGTGCGGTTAAATTCGGGCGATTGGTGGCGTACCGCATGGATGGTGAGGCACAATTGCAGCCTGACAAATTTGTGTGGGTCTATGTTGATCCGTAAGTGTCGAACCAAACCGATGGTATTGATCCCCAATCATTTACGCTCGTATCTGTTACTACTCACCTCTACACCGGAACCCATCATTGAACTGGATTGCTGTTAAATATTTTCCGCTTGATCAGGATTTAAGTGAGCTCAGTGGCTATTTGCGCGAGCGCGGATTGCAGCACCGCATAGCTGAAGAGAATGGCCAGCAATGTTTGTCTGTCATGGATGCTGAGGTGATTCCAGCTTTACAGGAATTCCTTGATCAATATTTGCAGGGGCAGGTGGAATTGCACCCGGCAGCAACTGCCGATACGCAACCTGTAGGTAATGGACCAACGTTGTTGACGCAGGCGGCACAAGTGCCGGTTGTTGTTTGCCTGATTATTCTCAGTGGTTTGGGCGCATTGCTGATTGAAAGTAATCTGGCTAAATCCTGGGTTCACTATTTTACGTTTCAGGATTTTGCCGGAAATACGTATATACCATTAAGCGATTCGTTGGCGCGCGGTGAAATCTGGCGGTTGCTCACCCCTGCTTTTTTACACTTTGGTATTTTTCATGTGTTGTTTAATAGTTTATGGATGTGGGATTTAGGCCGGCGCCTGGAATTTTTCCTGGGTAGATGGAACTTCTTGTTATTTTTCGTGATCACTGCTGTCGCTTCCAATGTTGTGCAATATGTTTGGAGTGGCAGCGCTAATTTTGGCGGAATGTCCGGTGTGGTTTATGCGCTGTTAGGTTTTATCGCCGTGCGCCAACGTTTGGCTCCTCACCCGCTTGTCACAGTGCCTCCCGCACTCATTGGTTTCATGCTCTTCTGGCTGGTGTTATGTATGACCGGAGCTGTGGATTATTTTATTTCAGGATCCGTCGCCAATGCAGCACATGTGGGCGGCTTGGTTGCCGGTGCTATTTATGCATTTGCGACACGAAATCGTTATCGACGTTAACAGTTTAATGTCATCGTAATTGAGTGAGAGATTTATGGATTTACAACAATTGCTTTCCAGCCTTACGCCGGAAATTTACCAGAATTTAAAACGCGCTGTTGAATTGGGTAAATGGCCTGATGGTAACCGGTTGTCAGCCGAGCAGCGCCAGTTGTGCATGCAAGCGGTTATTGCTTATGAACACAAAAATCTGCCCCCCGAACAACACACTGGTTATATCCCGCCTGAACCACACACCTATTGTGGTGATGACGATCATGAGCACGACCATGAGCCACAAGATAAACCGATCAAGTGGGTTGAATAAATTTTAAGGATTTCGCCATGACTGCCGTTGAACAATCACTGCCTGCCAAAGAACAGCAACCAAAAACCATTTACCTAAAAGATTACCAGGTTCCCGGCTACCTCATCAAAACGACTGATTTGCGGTTTGAAATCTATGAGGGTGAAACTATTGTGAGTGCGATGCTGCATTTGTATCGCAACCCTGCCGCATCTACACCTGCAACACAATTGACCTTGCATGGCGCTGATCTGGAATTGATTTCTATCGCTCTGGATGGAAAAGTTCTTACAGGCAGTGATTACGAATTTGGCGAAGAAAGTCTAACCATTTTCAATACGCCGGCTGAATTCAAGCTGCTTAGTATTACCAAAATCAAGCCTGAATCGAATACATCGCTGGAGGGTTTGTATCGCTCGCGCACTATGTATTGCACCCAGTGTGAAGCTGAAGGTTTCCGCAAGATTACCTATTATCTGGATCGCCCGGATGTGATGAGCGAATTCACAACCACCGTTGTGGCCGATAAAAAATACCCAGTACTTTTGTCCAACGGTAATTTAATTGACCAGGGTGATGCAGAGAATAATCGCCACTATGCAACCTGGCATGATCCGTTTAAAAAACCGGCTTATTTGTTCGCGTTGGTTGCAGGCGATCTTGCGCACATTGAAGATAAATTTACGACCTGTTCCAAGCGCGAAGTCACGTTGAAAATTTTTGTTGAGCCAAAGGATTTGGATAAATGCGACCACGCTATGACCTCGCTCAAAAATTCCCTGCGTTGGGATGAAGAAGTCTATGGTCGCGAATACGATCTCAATATTTTTATGATTGTGGCGGTCGATGATTTCAATATGGGAGCCATGGAAAATAAAGGCCTCAATATTTTTAATACCTCCTGTGTGCTGGCAAAACCGGAAACGACTACCGACGGTGGTTTTCAACGTGTTGAAGGCGTAGTGGCACACGAGTATTTCCACAATTGGAGCGGCAATCGTGTCACCTGTCGCGATTGGTTCCAGTTGAGTTTAAAAGAAGGTTTTACGGTTTATCGCGATTCGGAATTTTCGGCCGATATGGGCTCGCGCACCGTAAAGCGCGTTGAAGATGTAACCCTGTTACGCACCTTGCAGTTTGCGGAAGATGCCGGCCCTATGGCGCATCCGATTCGTCCGGAATCCTATATTGAAATTTCCAATTTCTACACCATGACGATCTACGAAAAAGGTGCAGAAATAATTCGTATGTTGGCGACTTTGCTCGGCAAAGAAAATTTCCGCAAAGGCACTGATTTATATTTTGAACGTCACGATGGACAAGCGGTGACGACTGAAGATTTTGTCGCAGCACTTTCCGATGCATCGGGACGGGACCTCACCCAATTTAAACGTTGGTATTCTCAAGCAGGCACACCGCGTTTACAGGTTAGTGATCATTACGATGAAGATGCACAGGAGTATTCACTCACTATTAAACAATCCTGCCCACCAACACCTGAGTGCCAGCAAAAACTCCCTTTCCATATTCCTGTTGCAATAGGTTTGTTAGGTAGTGCAGGGGATTTACCGCTGTATTTAAAGGATGCAGAACCTGATTTTGAAACTGGCGATAACACTCATAAAGTGTTGGAGTTAACAGCGGCAGAGCAAACTTTCGTATTCCAACGCGTACAAGAAAAACCGGTGCCCAGTTTATTGCGTGGTTTTTCTGCGCCGGTGAAGTTGCATTACGACTACAGTCGAGATGATTTGATTGTGCTCATGAGCCGCGATAGCGATGGTTTTAATCGTTGGGAAGCGAGCCAGCAATTGGGCTTGCAAGCTATTCATCGTGCGATGGAGGCGTATCAGCGCGGTGAGGACTTTGCTGCATTGCAGCTCGATGTAGATTTGGTTGCCGCTTACCGCAGTGTGCTGCAAGACGATAGCCTCGATAAAGCGATGGTAGCTTATATGCTCAGCCTGCCATCTGAAGCCTATCTCAGTGAATTGGCCGATCTTGTCGATGTAGAGGCAATTCATTACAGCCGCACTGCAATCCGTAAAATGATTGCGCGCGAATTGCGCGATGATTTTGCCCGTATTTACCGGGCGTATGATCACGCACAGCCCTATGCAGCAACTGCCGATGCTATTGCCGCACGAAGTTTGAAAAATGTCGCATTGGGCTATTTAATGGTGTTGGTTGACGAGACAGTGGTTCGCGCCTGCGAGCAGCAATACCGCGCTGCCAATAATATGACCGACGTGATAGCCGCCTTGACCCAGTTGGTGAACGCAGAGGCTCCTTTAGCACAGCAGCTGGCAGAAGTGGCGCTCGCTGATTTTTATCAGCGCTGGCAGCACGAATCGCTGGTGGTCAATCAGTGGATCAGCGTACAAGCAACCTGCGTATTGCCCAATACCCTGGCTAAAGTAAAAACACTGCAAACCCATGCCGCTTATGATGGAAAAAATCCCAATAAAATTCGCGCACTGGTTGCCAGTTTTTGCAATGGCAATGCGATTAATTTTCATGCCGATGCAGGTGCCGGGTATCAGTTTCTGGCCGACCAAATCATTGTGCTGAATACACAAAACCCGCAAATTGCTTCACGCTTGTTAACACCTCTCACTAAATGGAAAAAATACAGTCCTGATCGGCAGCGCTTGATGAAAACCGAATTGGAAAGAATTATGGCTACACCAGGTCTTTCCAAAGATGTGTTTGAAGTGGTGAGCAAAAGTTTGGTGTAAGTGAAATCTTATAATTAAAACAAAGAACGGGCATCGCGCAAGTGATGCCCGTTTTTTTTGCCTGTGTCTGGCATGAATGTTGATAGATATACGTCGGATATTACCCATAAGTAAAAAACCGCAATGGGATGTGCATCTTTTTGTTGCATTGATAAGGCTGGGAAATTTCCTTGCACTGATTGAGTGCTCGTTTTTGTCTGATGCCGTTTTGTAAGGTGAGGCTGGAGGTTGCGTGATGGTGCGTTTTTTGGGGCAGGCGGTTGCCTCGGTAAAGTCCTGGGTATTATTGGTAGCTATTTTTTGTAATTTGCTCCTCGTGGCTTGCGCTATTTTTCTGGATAGCAGCAGCTTTTGGTTACTGGTGCCTCTGCTGTTAGTGGTGATTTTGATTCTAGGTGTAGTCGGTGGTGTGACTAAGGATATAGAGGGAATTAAACAGTATTTATCGGCTGTCGATAAGGATGAGCTGGTCGATTGGAATCGTTTAGTCGCTGGGCCGCTCAATAGTTTGCACGATACTTTTATCGAGGTATTCAAATCGCGGCAGAGGCGCAATGCAGAATATAAAGATGCGGTAAAGGAAATGGGCCACTCATCATTTGAACTGGCGGCGAATGCAAAAGAGGTTTCAAAAAGTGCGGCTTATCAATCCAGTGCAACGGCATCCAGCGCTGCGGCAATCACGGAAATAAGTCACAGCATTGATGACATCAGTAGTCGTATTGTGGCAGCACGCGATGCAGCAACCAAAGCCTGTGACTATAGTAAAAGCGGTGGAGGTGCTTTGGCGGGGGCTAGTAGTGAGGTCAGTGCAGTAGCTAATCTTGCGCGTGAAACGGAAGTGCGTGTTAGCCAGTTGGGAACGTCGATGCACAATGTTACGGCCATGTCACAAATTATCAGCGATATTGCAGGACAAACCAATTTGCTTGCACTCAACGCCGCGATTGAGGCTGCTCGTGCAGGTGAGCATGGGCGTGGATTTGCGGTGGTGGCAGATGAGGTGCGTGCGCTGGCAGTACGCAGCCAAGGTTCGGCCAGTGAGATTGCAACCAATATTGCGCGTGTGCAGGAGAGCATGCAGCAGGTGTTAGTAAGTATGAAAAACGTAGTAGAAAAAACAGATAAGTCATTGCAAGGTGTATTCAGTGCAGATGAATCTTTAAAGTCAATATTAACAACAACCGATGATGTTTTTGGATTGATCGATGAAATTGCCGTTGCTGCAGGTCAACAGAGTGTCGCAGCGCGTGAAATTTCAAAACATATAGAAACAGTGGCGGATTTGGCGAATCAAAATAGTTATCGCGCCGGTCAAGCTGCTGAAATTGCCGACCACTTGCATAGATTGACTCATCAATCGGAGTAGCACTATGGAAACTCCTGTTTCGCTAATGATTATTTTATTGGCTTTTCCAGTGGGTTTTTTGATGTTTCTAATGGTTTCATTGAGCCGTAAAAAACGTCAAGCGAACCTGTTGTTTACCCAAGGTATTGAATATATAAAACTGTTGCGTACTTTATTAACCTATGTGCAACAGCATCGCGGTTTAACGACTGGTTTTATTAATGGCAATCTTGGTGCAAAACCAGATATAGAAAAAATTGCTATAAAAATTAAGCGGATCATGGGCGAGCTTGATGAAGCTGGTGATTGGATACGCAGTAATGTTAAGTGGTCGAGCCTGGTAGACCACTGGACCCGCTTGGGAATAACCTATTTGCAGGGAGATGCCGATAAAAATTTCAAGCAGCACAATATTCTGATCGCCAACCTGTTGTACCTGATTGACGATGTGGCTGATGTCCACCATCTTTCAAAAATAACGGGCGATGCCATGGATACTGATTGGCGCTATCTGTTATCGATTGCCGAATATATCGGGCAGGTGCGCGCATTAGGTACGGGGGTAGCAGCGAAAGGTGAGTGTTCAAGCGTATTGCGTATCCAACTCAATCACTTGCGCAATAAAATTGCATCGAGCGTGGACTCTTCCTGGCCGGATAAATCTCGTGTGGAAATCCAGCAGCTCTTGCGCTGCATTGAAACCCAATTAATTGTTGATCATCCGAGTATCCAGGCAGGCGATTATTTTAAATTGGCGACCCGCTGCATTGAGCATGTGCTCGATCAGTTTGATCGCCAGATTGATCGTTTACAGTATTATCGCAATTAAAACCGAAGCGGGCAGAAACTGAAATCCGCAACTGCTGTTTAGTTCAGTTGCGGTCATCTGGTCTTTATTAAACTCTGTAGAGCGGCTGCAACTTATTGTTGTCGGCCGTTTTTTTATGTTTGGTTTTGCGTAGATTGGCCAGGAGTTGCAATAGTACTTCAGTGTCAGGTGCGCTGTTGTGAGCACTAAATATCGCTTCGTCCAATTTGCGCAGTTCATCTGCGAGCACTGAATCTTGTGTCTGTGCGGCGATTGCTTGCAGACTGGTAATGGATGCATTTTTCCAATACACCTGCGCCCAGTTAATCAAGGCTTTGCGCAGGCCCGTTAATTTTTTATCGGCCAGGGTACGCTTGAAATTATTCCAGGCTTCAGTTTCTTTTTGATTTAATTCGTTAAGTTCATCGCGCTCTGTTGCGTAAATGGCTGAGAGTTCACGCTTGGTTTGCCAAAAACGCAGTGCAAAAACTGCGGCAACTAATAATGCAAGTGCATTAGTGATGTATAGCCAGAGTGGCACTTTTTCCTGAATAACTGTTTGCTGCGGTTCAATCGTGCTTAAGTCGGTATTGATATCCACGCTAGTGGGTTCTTCAACTTCATTCGTCGGTGCTGCCAGTTGGGTCATATCACCAAGTCCAACAGTAAGGGAAACAGCGGGCAGGGTGGCGGTGCGGATGCTGTTCGTTTGTGTGTCCCACCAATTGAGTTTTATTTCCGGCAAGGTGAAATGCCCCGCTTTGGTGGGCACTATCGCAATGGTTTCAATACGTGAACCTTCAACACCATTGGCCGATTTTTGGTCGTCGGTTTGCGCCTGGTCATTATAAAAAGTGAGTCCATCAATGGGAGCTAATTGCAGGGGGTTAATTTGCCCTGCGGTTAGCCCATCCGCTTTAATGGTGATGCTGCGGGTAATGGGTTCACCTATTTTTAAGGAGTCGAGGCTGGTGCTCCAATGTTCGCTCATGCTGACATTGAGTGCGGGCAGCCAATCGCCTGCGTTGACTGATGCGGGGGCAGGCAGCACATTGATGCGCTGTTCATCGGTGCGTAAACGCAAAATATTGTTTTGGCTGTTGCCATAAAAACGGTCCCACAGATCGCGCTGGCCTGAATTAACTGAAACCTGGTAGAGCATGCTGGGAATAATTAATTCGCCACTTTGTTGTGGAAATACCGCATAGCGTGTTTCTACAACGGCACCCGGGCGGCCATTAATTTTGGTTTGGTATTGTTTTTCATCGATATTGACCACTAATGCATCTTTAACTTGCAGTGGTTGCAGGTCTACACCACTCAGACCCACGGTGGTATAGAGGCGCAGTGTGACAATAATTTGCTCTTGTACGTAGCTGGTATCTTTGCTGGTTTCAACTTCTACAGTGACATTGTTGTCGGTGTTTTTGGGCGATTTACTTTTGCCCTCAATCGTTATTTCAATTGCATCACTAATTGCACCATCAATGGTAAACGACGGAATCAGTAATTTACCAATTCGTTTGGGGGCCAGTGCAATTTTCCACTCGGTAGAGGCTTCCATATTGCCATTGATAATGCTCATCTGGGTGCCGCTTTGGGTATTTAAAATATCAAAGTCTTTGCGCAGCAGTTCGTAATCCGGCGTGGCATTAATTTGCTCATCATAGCGCAGGACTAGGGTAAATGTTTCCTCCAGTCCCAGCACATCCCGGTCAACGCTAGCGGTCAAGTTGCCGGCATAGACGTTGAGTCCGGTAATCATTAACAAAAAACCTGCACAGCGGCTGAGGTATTTTTGGAAATTAAATGAAGCTTGTTTCATTGTGTTGTTCCGTTAATAGTACCGTTAAGTGTTTCGTAAAAAGTACTGTTAAATGTTGTGTAAAAAGTACCATAAAGTGTTGCGTTGTTTACTGTGGCCGCAAGCAAGTTATGCGCGCTACCAGCGATCCTCGGCTCCGTTCTCGGCCGGTTCCCAATCGCCATTCAGTATTTCCTGATTGCGTTTATAGTGTTCGTAATTAAATTTGTTACGCAATAAGCCGCCCGGATCATCCGGTATACGGCGCAACCACTGTTCCATTGCCTGGCGTTCTTCGTCTGTCAAACCATCATCTTTTGGTTCACCAGCTTGCATCTGCTGCATTTTTTCTTCAGCGGCTTGCTGTTCTTCCCGTTCTCGTTGCGCAGCATCAGCGGCTTGTTCTTCTTCCGTTTTTTCTTGTTGGGATTGTTCCTGGTCTGACTTTTCCTGTTCAGATTGTTTTTGCTGCTCGTTCTGGCCAGCAGAGGATTGCTGATCCTGTTGTGACTGCTGGTCTGATTGATTCTGTTGTTGATTCTGATCTTGCTGGTTGTTCTGGTCCTGTTGTTTTTGTTGATCGTTTTTGTCTTGCTGTTGCTGATCTTGTTGTTGCTCGTCCTTCTGCTGATCACTATTACCTTGGTCTTGTTTCTGTTGATCTTGGTCTTTTTGATCCTGCTCGTCTTTGTCTTTGTCTTTGTCTTGCTGATCCTGGTTTTGTTGCTGCTGTTTGAGCAATTCTTCTACCAGCTTGCGATTTTTCTTTGCGTCCTCAAGTTCAGGGTTGAGCTTGAGGGCCTGATCATAGGCCTTGATTGCGTCGGGTAATTTGTTGGCTTTAGCTAGCGCATTGCCACGGTTGTAATGAGCATCAGCATTGTCGGACTGGGCAAAGTTTTTTGCGGCTTCTTCATAATCCCCCGCACGATACTGGGCGCTTGCTTTCCAGTCCGGGTGGTCAAATTGTTGCGCTGCTTCAGCGGCTTGTTCTTGCTGCAATTTTTCGTAGGCTTGCTGGTTTTTGTTTTTCCACAAATCATCCCAACCAAACGCATAACTTTTATTGGATGTTAAAGCGGTGAGCGGAACGATGAATAAGCAGAGTAAAACCCCACGGCGGAAGCAGTAGAGAATAATGGGCAAAAGTAACAATACTAACCAGTGGCCGCGGTCGTACCAGCTATCAAAATCGCGCTCGACCCGTTGGGTTTCTTCTTTTTTCGGTGTGGGTAAATCCATTAAATAATCTATGTCACTGCTGGTGCTGGCCAAAGTGCGATAGCGGCCACGGCTTTGGTTGGCGAGATTTTGCAATTCACCCGCATTGAGTTGGGTGGTGACTATGTTGCGTTTGTTGTCGCGCACAAACCCGCCTTTGCTACTGGGTATGGGGGTAGGTGCATTTCCACCGACGCCGAGAATAGACAAGCGGTATTGGCTTTCGCGAGTCATAATCTCACTGATGTTGTATTGCGCATCTTTATCGATGCCATCGGTAATCAGTAATAAATCACCTTGGGTGATGGCTGCGTTTTTTAATAATTGAATTGCGTGAGAGACAGCTTCTTCGGTATTGCTACCTTGTGCGGGCATAATGTTAGGATGCAGCGCAGGAATAATATTGTTAATGGTTTCGGTGTCGTCGGTCAGCGGTGTAACCACATGAACATCACCCGCGTAAACCAATAATGCTGTCTGACCATCTTTTCGCAAGCGCAATAAATCGGCGATTTTTAACCGAGCGCGCACCAAACGTGATGGTTTTACATCTTCACTCATCATGGACGGTGACAGATCGAGTAACAGCACTAATGCTTGCTGATTTTGTTCAACGGCAACCGGACGTTTTTCCCAGCTGGGGCCAGCGAGCGCAATGCAGCTAATAATCCATGCCAGTAATAGTGCGATAAGTTGCCAGGGTCTGATACGGGTAGTCTGGCCGTCGAGTAAATACTGCAATAATTCCGGTGCAACCATTTGCTGCCATGAGCGAGCGTTGTGTTTTTGATACCACAGCAAGAGTGCGACAACGAGCACAGGGGCGAGTGCCACCAGCCACCAGGGGCGCAGAAAATGAAATTGGCTGATGAGTAAATCCACAGCAGACATTATTTCGCCTCCACTGTATTTTTTGCTAAAGGTGTTGCACGGCCTTGCCAGATATGGCTCAAGGCAAAAATCAAACTGAGAAAAAATGCAAACGCCAATGGCCAATAAAATAATGTCTGCACCGGGCGAAAGGTTTCTGTTTCCATTTCAATCGGCTCCAGTCGATCCAATTCGCGATGGATGCTATCCAGTTCCTCCAGGTCGCGTGCGCGGAAATATTTTCCACCGGTTTTTTCAGCAATAGCCATCATGGTTCCTTCATCCAGATCGGCTGAAGGATTGACGGTGCGCGAGCCAAAAATGCCCGGTACTTCCATCGATTCTGCACCAAAGGCGATGGTGTAAATTTTAATGCCGGCTTTCTGTGCGAGTTCTGTTGCTTTATCGGGTGCGAGTACACCGGCGGTATTGGCACCATCGGTAAGTACCACTAACACGCGGCTTGCATCGGGCCTATCGCGCAAGCGTTTCACGGCGAGGCCGATAGCATCGCCAATTGCGGTTTCGCGCCCGGCAAAACCAATTTGTGCTTCTTGCAATAATTGATTGACGGTATTGCGATCATAAGTGAGTGGTGCTTGCAGATAGGCTTGCGCACCAAACAAAATTAAACCTAATCGATCAGTAGTGCGGCGCGTAACAAAATCGCCAATCACTTTTTTAACCGCCATCAACCGCGTGATCTTGCGGCCATTGGCGACCATATCGGTCTGCTCCATACTGCCGGAAATATCGACCGCCATTAATAAATCTCGGCCACTCGATGGCATGCTGGTAGGCTCGCCCACCCATTGCGGGTTAGTGGCGGCCAATAAGCAGCAGAGCCACATCAGCCAGAGCGATAATAATTTTGCCGGACGTTTGCCCACTCCCAAACGATTTTGATGTTCTAGTTGACTAGCGTGTTGGTAAAACGGTACACGCAGCGCAGCTTCAATACGTTTTTTGGGTGTAATAAAACCCATTAATAACGGCAGCGGTGCGAGCCACAATAACCATGGCCATTGCATTTCAAACATTGCTGGCCTCCGCTGTTGTTTTTACCCTTTTCGAGGCTGGAATTCTTTGGCGATAGTTGCGGTGCATATTGATCCACTGCGAACTGATTTGGTGTAATCCACTCACATCTAATTGCGGATTTTTTTGGTAGGCGCTGCTTAATAAACTTTGCCCGAGATCGCTGGAAAATTTTTCGTTCAGTGTCGGGCAAACTTCATCCAACCATTGCAACCAGTCGCTGCCTTTAATGCTGGCATTAAAACTGTGCGGATAAGCGGTAATTGCTGTGCGACGCAGTAGCAGGCTCAGTGCTTGCAGATAAGCTCCTGCATTTTGTGTTTGTTGATAATCTGCATAAATACCGGCGAGTTGATGCTGGGCAACAATACGATAATGATTTTGCTGTTTACGCTGACGCCAGAGAAAAAATCCGATAATGGCCATGACCACTAAAGCGAACAATATCCACCAGCCAGGCGCTAGTGGCCACCAGCTCACACCATCGGGTAAATGGATATCGGCTAATTGATCCAGGGGAGAAGAGGTTGGTTGCATAGTCTGCTTTTATTCTTCAATAAGTTGTAGTTAATGTTAAAAGTGATGACTATTTCTTTCGCCCAAACGCTTTGCGCAAGCCGTCCTGAATATCGTCTTGCGTAGCGTAACTCAGCAGTGGGATGCGCAAGCGTTTGCAAATATTCGTGAGCAGGCTTAACTGCTGATCAAACTGATGTTGATAGGCTTGCTGAAATGCCTTTTCGTTAGCGGCTAACTGCAAACGCTCGCGGCCATTGCTAATGGTCAATGGCGAATTGCTAATCAGTTGGCGTTCGAGTTGATCATAAACATGAATCAGGGTTACATCGGTGTGCCGCGCCAATTCAAATAATTGTTGTTCGGCATTGTTATCCAAGTCATGGAAGTCGCTGATGATAAATAGCGCGCAGCCGGGTTTGGCAATGCGGCGTGCATCCGCCAGCATTTCATTCAACGAGTTGGGCTTTTGCATGTCGCCTGACGGCAATTGTGTTGGAGCGGGAGTAATCGGCGATGTTAAACGGTGATTGTAATCTTGCAGTTGATACAATAATTCCAACACGGCATGTTTGCTACGGCGTGGACGCACATCGCGCTGGTTGTAATCACCAAACACCAGTGCTCCCAAACGATCGCCATTGGCGAGCGCAGCCCAGCCGAGCAGAGCTGCTATGTGGGCGGCGAGTACAGATTTAAAACAGCGCGTGCTACCAAAAAATAACGGCGAGCGCTGGTCAACCAACATAAATACCGGACGCTCGCGCTCTTCGCGAAAAATTTTGGTGTGCGCGACTTGGGTGCGTGCGGTCACTCGCCAATCGATAGAACGGATGTCATCGCCCGGTTGGTAGAGCCGCACCTCCTCAAAATCCATTCCGCGTCCGCGAAAGCGTGTGCGTTCACCGCCAGACAACAAACTGCGCGCTGGTTGGTGGGCAAAGAGTTTTAAATCCTGCGCGGAAAAACGGCAGCGCAATAGCGCGGCGAGTTCGGTATAAGCACCGCGAGGATTCAAGTCTTGCTGCAAATTGCTCATAGCATTGCGTTCCACTTAGCTCAGTGGCACGGCGGCCAGCAATTTATCAATCGCGTGATTGGGTGTAGTGCCAGTAGCTTCTGCTTCAAAACTTAAAATCAGGCGATGACGCAATACATCGTGAGCGACTGCTTGCACATCATCGGGGCTGACAAAATCGCGGCCATTTAACCAGGCGTGGGCGCGGGCGCAGCGATCCAATGCGATAGTCGCGCGCGGGCTTGCGCCGTACTCGATCAATCCAGCTAGCTCTTCAGAATATTGCGCGGGGCGGCGGGTGGCATTGATCAGGTGGACTATGTAGTCCTCCACACTTTCGGCCATGTAAATCGCCAGGATTTGATTGCGTGCAGCATCGATAGTGGCCTGGGTAATCATTTCCGGTTGTACAGCGGCGACTGAGGCAGCTTCATTGCGCGCGAGTTGCAAAATGCGGCGCTCGGCTTCGATGCTCGGGTAATCCACCACCACATGCAGCAAAAAGCGATCGAGCTGGGCTTCGGGCAGCGGGTAGGTACCTTCTTGCTCAATCGGGTTTTGGGTAGCCATCACCATAAACAGGCCGGGCAGGGGATAGGTTTTGCTGCCCACACTCACCTGGCGCTCGGCCATGGCTTCAAGCAGCGCTGATTGTACTTTGGCGGGCGCGCGATTGATTTCGTCGGCCAATACCAGATTGTGGAAAATCGGCCCTGGTTGGAATTCAAAGCGATTTTGTTCCGGGCGATAGATATCGGTGCCGGTTACGTCGGAGGGCAGCAAGTCCGGAGTGAACTGAATACGATGAAAGTTGCCTTCTATTGCCTGGGATAAGGTTTTAATCGCCTTGGTTTTGGCGAGACCGGGGGCGCCTTCTACCAGTAAATGGCCATCCGCGAGCAGGGCGATCAATAAGCGCTGGGTCAAATGTTCCTGGCCGATAATTTGGTCGTTCAGCCATGTGTTCAATGATTGGATTTGTTGAAAAGCCTGCATGGAAATGAATACCTTTTCGCTGATGGGGTAGCAATTATGGGTTGATTCAAGGCTGACGAACTGCAAAAGACATTGGCAGCGCGACAAAAGTGCTCGATAGACTGCGCAAGGTGGTGACGGTTCCCTGTAATTTCAACTGTTTGCAGGAATTTTTCGACTAGGCTTAAGGAACATCAGTTCCATTTTTGGCAGGAGTTCAAACTGTGAACAGCCCATTAGTCAGCCAGCACAGGCTCACTGAATTTTTAGATGAATTTAATAATTACAGCGCGTCCAAATTGACGGGCTCTGAGCTGGAACCGTTGCAGCAGCTGGCGAAAAAATTTTTTAACCATTACCCATTGGAGGAGCTGGTTGGACGCCGCTTGAGCGATGTATTCGGCAGCCTCTACCAGTGGTGGCAATTTATCCAGCAGTACGACGGGCAGCAACCCAAGGTGCGCCTGTTTAATCCCGGTCTCGCTGAGGATGGCTGGGTGTGCCCACACACGGCGCTGGTGGTATTGCAAAAAGACATGCCGTTTCTGGTGGATTCAATCCGCATCGAATTAAACCGACGCAACATAGCGATCTACACCATCAAAAGCACGGTGCTTAGTTTGGTGCGGGACGCTAATCATAAGCTAGTGGAATTAATTGACGGCGATAACGGTGAGGTAATACAAGAGCTCAGCGGTAATAAAATTAAAGAAGCCATGATTGTAATGGAAGTCAGCGTCCATACTGATCAGCACGAGCTGGCAGAAATTTGCCAGAGTTTGCACGATATTCTGGCGGAAGTTGAGTGCGTTGTTGATGATTACCAGCCTATGCGTGCTGCTGCACTTGCGACAGAGCAAAACCTCAATTTTGCTAAAGATGCCCCGGCTGCGGCCAATATCCAGCAAACTAAAGCCTTCGTGCATTGGCTGACGGAGGATAAATTTACTTTTCTCGGTTATGCCGAGTATGAATTTAAAGATGTTGCTGGCCAGAAGACTCTCTGTGAAATTCCTGCCTCACGCTTGGGTATATTCACTTTGCGTAAAAGCACTGACAAGGCCTCCCTCGCAGTAGATTTATTTAACGAAGGCATGGCACGTTTTCATTTGGTGCCTCAGGTCATTACTTTTTCCAAATCCTCCGCGCGTGCGCGCGTGCATCGCAATGCCTATTCCGATTATGTAGTGGTTAAACGTTTTAATGCACAGGGCGAGGTAATAGGGGAGGTGCGTTTTCTTGGGCTTTACACCTCGGCCGTTTATTTGATGAGTCCGACCGAGATCCCGCTGATCGCCACTAAAGTTGCGAAAGTATTTGAACTTACCGGATTGGACGAGGCGAGCCACGATGGGAAAAATTTCCGCCAGTTATTGGAAACCTTTCCGCGCAATGAATTATTTTTAAGCAGCAGCACTGAACTCTACGAAACACTTGTGGGGGTAGCGCAAATCAACGAGCGCTCTATGGTGCGATTGTTTATGCGGCGCGATCCGTTTGGAAAATTTATTAATTTTATTATTTATGTCCCACGCGATTATTTTTCTACCAAAGTGCGTCTGGCGATACAGGAATTGATCGGCAACGCTATAGGTTCGCATGAGAGCCAATTTACTACCTATTTTTCTGAGTCCATCCTCGCGCGCGTCTATCTAGTATTTAAATTGGATTCCGCTATGCCAGTGCAGGTGGACGTGGCGACTCTGCAGGCCGGGATAGTGAATATCACCCGGTCATGGGAGGATTATTTACACACGGCGTTGATGGAGGCGCATGGGGAGGAGGTGAGTGCCCAGCTACTGCGCGAGTATCGCGATGCATTTTCGGCTGCCTATCAAGAGCAATACGATGCACCTACGGCAGTGCAGGATATCCACTCCATTGCCGAATTGTCTGCTGGAAATCCTGCGGATAATGGGCAGGTTGATGCACAGAAAATTGCCCTCAGTATGTACCATTCGCTTGTGGGTGAGCAGGGTGCATTCGTGCAATTCAAAATTTTCCATCGCGATACTACGCTGGCCTTGTCCGATGTGATTCCGGTATTGGAAAATCTCGGTTTTCGTGTTGTAAGCGAAAGCACTTACGGTATCAATACCTCCTCGGGTACATTGTTTTGGCTGCACGATTTTAAGCTTTCCCATCAATTTTCCAGCAGCATTGATTTGCCTGCACTCAAAGAAAATTTTATGAGTGCCTTCGCCGCTATATGGCACGGCCAAGCCGATAGCGATGCGTTTAACGCACTGATTACTACGGCCGGCTTAGCTTGGCGCGAAGTAGTCATGTTGCGCGCCTATTCCGGCTACATGCACCAGACCTTGTTCCCGTTTAGCGCAAACTATATGGCGGTAGCGTTGGTAAATCAGGCGGCTATCACACATAAGCTGGTCGAGTTGTTTACCCTGAAGTTTGATCCGGATTTGGTAGACGAGAAAACGCCGGAGCGAATTGCTACGCTGCGCACCGATATTCTTGCGCGCCTGGATGCAGTGCAAAACCTCAATGATGACCGTATTATTCGCCGCTTCCTCGCCTTGATTGATAACACCTTGCGCACGAATTTTTATCAAGTGGATGCGCAGGGCAATCGCAAGCCTTATCTTTCCCTCAAATTTTCTCCACGTAATTTGCAGGATATTCCCGCGCCGCGCCCGCTATTTGAAATTTTTGTTTATTCACCGCGGATGGAAGGTCTGCATTTGCGCACCAGTAAAGTTGCGCGCGGCGGCCTGCGCTGGTCTGACCGTTTACAAGATTACCGCACGGAAGTGCTTGGCTTGGTAAAAGCCCAGCAGGTAAAAAATGCAGTGATTGTTCCCAGTGGTGCCAAGGGTGGCTTTGTCTGTAAAAAAATGCCACCCAATGCTAATCGTGATCAGCAATTACAAGAGGGCATTGCCTGCTACCAGTGGCTTATTCGTGGTCTGCTGGATTTAACTGATAATTTGGTTGATGGCAGTATTTGTGCGCCAAAAAGCGTCGTGCGCTACGATGAAGATGATGCGTATCTGGTAGTGGCTGCCGACAAAGGCACTGCGAGTTTTTCCGATATCGCCAATACCATTTCGGCTGAATACAATCACTGGCTCGGCGATGCATTTGCCTCGGGCGGCAGCCAGGGCTATGACCATAAAGGTATGGGCATTACCGCGCGTGGCGCGTGGATTTCAGTGCAGCGCCACTTCCGCGAAAAAAATATTGATGTGCAAACCGAACCTGTAACCGTGTTGGGTATTGGCGATATGGCAGGTGATGTATTTGGTAATGGCATGTTGTTATCGCAAGCGACGATGATGGTCGCTGCATTTAATCACCAACATATTTTTATTGACCCCAATCCCGATCCGGCACGCAGTTTTGTCGAGCGGCAGCGATTGTTTACTACACCCAAAACGACCTGGGATGATTACGATAAAACGCTGATCAGCGAGGGCGGCGGCGTATTTAATCGCAACGCAAAATCCATTGCGATTTCGGCGCAAATGCGCACACGCTTTGCGTTGGATGCAGCCAGCTTAACGCCAACGGAGCTGATCAATGCACTGCTTAAGGCGCCGGTGGATTTAATTTGGAACGGTGGTATTGGTACCTATGTAAAAGCCAGCACTGAAACCCATGCAGATGTGGGTGATAAAGCCAACGACAGCCTGCGGGTCAATGGCGAAGAGTTGCGCTGCAAAGTATTTGGCGAGGGTGGTAATCTGGGTATGACCCAGCGCGGACGCATTGAGTATTGTTTGAATGGCGGCGCGTGCAATACCGATTTTATCGACAATGCCGGTGGTGTTGATTGTTCTGACCACGAAGTGAACATCAAAATTTTATTAAACGAAATTGTCGCTAATGGCGACCTCACCCAAAAGCAGCGCAACCAATTGTTGGTGGATATGACCGACAATGTTGCACAGTTAGTGCTGCACAATAATACGCGGCAAACCCAGGCAATTAGTGTGGCGCAATCAGATGCCTTGCAGCGCAGTGCTGAATATCGCCGCTTTATGAATGCCTTGCAAAGCGAAGGGCGGCTGGATCGCAAATTGGAATTTTTGCCCTCAGATGAGCAGTTGTTAGAGCGTCAAACACACGGAAAATCGCTCACACGTCCGGAGTTGGCCATATTAATTTCCTATGCCAAAGCCGTGTTAAAAGACGATTTAACCACCGCAAACATTGTCGATGATGACTATCTGGCAAAATTTATTGAAACTGCATTTCCACATAAAATTGCGCAGCTATTTCCTTTAGCGCTGCGCAACCATCGCCTGCGCCGCGAAATTGTCGCCACCCAAATTGCCAACGATATGGTCAATACCATGGGGATCAGTTTTGCACAGCGGTTGATGGAGTCGACAGGTGCAAGCGCTGGTGATGTGGCGAAAGCTTACGTGATTGCGCGCGATATTTATGCGATGCCGGAATTTTTAGCTGCACTCGATGCCGCCGGCACTGCGGTACCTGCGGAGCGGCAATTACAGTTGATCAATATGATGATGCGTAAAATCCGCCGTGCCGCGCGCTGGTTTTTACGCAATCGCCGCAGCTATTTGCATCCTGCAAGTGAAGTGGAGTTGTTTGCTACAGGTATGCAAACCATCAATGCACATTTGCCGCAACTATTGGTGGGTGATGCGTTGGCCGAATGGCAGGAGTCTGTACAGAAACTTCGCGCTTTTGGGCTGTCCGATAATCTGGTCAGTTGCGTGGCGCGACCCGCAGATTTATATTCAGGCTTAAGTGTGGTGGAGGCAGCGCGTATCGCCAACCAGGATATTAACCAACTTGCCAAAATTTATTTTGCGTTGGGCAATTATTTGAGTTTGCCCTGGTTTTCAAACCAAATTTCCAATTTACCGGTTGATAACATCTGGCAAGCCATGGCGCGGGAGACTTATCTGGGAGACTTGGAATCGCAATTGCGCAGCTTGAGTGTATCGCTCATCCGTTTTGTGGATGAGCGTTTGTCGCTGGATGAGTTGATCCAACGCTGGAGTAATCAGCATCAATTACTCATCGCACGTTGGAAAACCATGGTGAATGAATTGCAGGCGGTAAATGGCACTGACTTTGCGATGGTGTCGGTTGCCCTGCGCGATTTGCTAGACCTTGCGCAGGCGAGTCAGCATTGTGAGGCGTTGGATAACTGCCCTTTGCCGGAATAACCCTATCGCTTTTTTAACAAGAGATTTATTTTTTTGAAAAGTATTATCGTTAATTTGTCTATTTCCACGGAAGAGTTTCAACGTTTGTATGAGGGCAGCGTTAAAACCGTTTTCGCGCACAGTATTGATGGCCGTAGTATCCGTTTCCCTGCGGGAATCCTGCGGCCATATGTATTGCACAACGGTATCCACGGTACCTTTCAGATCGATTTTGATGAGGACAATCGCTTCCAATCTGTTCATCGATTGGCTTAGCCTTTGGTGTAGTCATTAGCGCAAGAAAAAGGGCAAGGTTCGGGGTGCGTTGTACCCGTTAATCCAGTATCCTTGCCGCCTTATTTATCGTCACCCATCCAGACTGCTAAAGAGCCTGCCATGTACCACTTTATCCGCGATCTTTTATTCCGCCTTGATGCCGAAACTTCCCACGAACTTAGTCTCGATCTTCTGGGCGCTGCCGAGCGTTTACATTTGCTGGGATTATTTACCTCCAGTGTGCCCAGCGCACCGGTAAACGTGATGGGTCTGACCTTTGATAACCCGGTAGGTATGGCCGCAGGTTTGGATAAAAACGGCGATTACTTCAATGCGCTGGGAGCTATGGGTTTTGGTTTTGTGGAGATAGGCACCATTACCCCGCGCCCTCAGCCGGGCAACCCGCAACCGCGCCTGTTCCGTATCCCGGAAGCCCAGGCGATCATCAATCGGATGGGTTTTAATAACAAGGGTGTGGATCATTTGGTCGAGCAGGTTAAACACCGCCGCTATAAGGGCGTGTTGGGGATCAATATTGGCAAGAACGCCACTACCCCTGTGGAAAATGCGGTGGATGATTACCTGATGTGTTTCCGTAAGGTGTATGAACACGCGGACTACATCACCGTGAATATTTCATCGCCCAATACCCCAGGCTTGCGTAACTTGCAGTTTGGCGATTCGCTTTCGCAGCTGCTGGCACCGCTGAAAAAGGAGCAGGCTGTGCTGCAACAGGTAACAGGCCGCTACGTACCTATCGCGGTAAAAATTGCACCGGATATGGATGAGAGTGAAATCCACCAAGTCGCCGGCGTTCTCCTGCAGGAAGGTATGGACGGCGTGATTGCCACGAACACCACCATCACCCGTGTAGGTGTAGAAGAATATGAGAATGGCAGTGAAACCGGCGGCTTGAGCGGTTTACCCGTGCGCGACAAGAGCACCTATGTGATCAAAACGCTCAGTTCCTGTCTGGGTGGAAAATTGCCGATTATAGGTGTGGGCGGGATTTTTGATGGCGCGAGTGCTGCCGATAAAATCCGCGCTGGTGCCAGCTTGGTACAAATCTATAGCGGTTTTATTTATGAGGGGCCAAGCCTGATTGGCCGGGCTGCAGCTGGAATAGCCAGTTATCACAAAGGGCTGTGATTCCGTTTTTTTAAGGCGCTAAAACAGCGAAGCCCGCAAGAGCGGGCTTATAGAATCAAAAATGATTTAGCTGGGAAAATTCTGTTGGTCTTGCGTTGAAAGCTAGCCACTCATGGCCATGGGTTGGATGTTGTTCACTTTTTGAACCTGTGCCAAACGACTATAGCCGTCCCACTGATCGATGCGCGATTCGCGCCAGCCGTTGAGCCATTGCTGGCGCGCTTGGCCGGTCTCATGGGGACAAAGGCTTTTGGAACGCCCATCAATACCTGCTTGATACCCTTTAACAAATGCGCGTTCTGTTTGGTCACGTTTTTGACGTTTCATCAGTTATTGCACCTCTATATTGTGGTTTATCGATAGGGTGTTACTTATCGACGGAAGCGGTCTTGCGGTCTTTCACTAGCATGTCTGACTGGTTTTTACATTCTCCTTAGCGTTGACAGGTTGGGTGAGTACACCAGATTTAACTGGCCTCGTGAACGATTAAATTTTTATACATAGGCCGTTCTATATGGCATATCGGCCTAGCAAATGTATTTGACAACTTGATGACAAACACCTTTCGTTAGTCAGGTTCTGTTCAGAAAAGTTCATCAGGAAACCTTTTTTTGGAAAATCCCTTGTTGGAAAGCGTAATGACACATCAATATTTCGCCACTTGCCCCAAAGGCTTGGAAGGCTTGCTCTATAGCGAACTGCAAACCCTTGGTGCAGAAGATCTGCGCGAGACGGTTGCCGGTATCTATTTCTCGGGCGATATAGGGATGGCCTATCGCGCCTGCCTCTGGTCGCGTCTGGCTAATAAAATACTGCTGCCGCTGGCAAGCTTTGAAGCCGATAGCCAGGAAGAACTTTATGACGGTGTACGCGAGTTGCGTTGGGAGGAGCATTTAAGCCCCAATGGCACGCTGTTGGTGGATTTTATCGGCACCAACGACACTATCCGCAACACCCAGTTTGGCGCCGTAAAAGTCAAAGATGCGATTGTGGATTGCCTGCGCGATTTCAGCGGCGAACGCCCCTCGGTCGCCAAGCGCGACCCGGATTTGCGGGTGAATGTGCGCTTATCCAAAAGCAAAGTGATTGTCAGTATCGATCTCTCGGGAGACAGCCTGCATCGCCGCGGCTACCGCGTGAAGCAGGGCAATGCGCCGATGAAAGAAAATCTCGCCGCGGGCATTTTGATTCGTGCTGGCTGGCCGGAGATAGCTGCGCAAGGTGGTGCACTGCTAGACCCTATGTGTGGCTCGGGAACTATCCTGATTGAAGCCGCCTTGATCGCTGCGGATATTGCTCCGGGTTTGTTGCGCGGCAGTTTTGGTTTCGAACGCTGGCTCAACCATCGCAACGATATCTGGCTGGAGTTACGCGAAGAAGCGTTTGCGCGCAAAAAAGCAGGTCTTGCGCGCGAAAATCTGCCAGAAATTCGCGGTTACGATGCTGATGTCAACGTTATTCGCGCAGCGGAAGACAATATTGTCAGCGCCGAGTTGGATCACTGGTTGCGTGTGAGTCGTAAAGAATTAAAAGATTTCGTAAAACCGACGCACAAGGCGATGGATTTTGGCATCGTCATCAGCAACCCACCTTACGGCGAACGTTTGGGCGAAATTGAATCGCTGAAATTATTGTATGCCCATTTGGGAGAGCGTTTGCGCAATGAATTCCAGGGTTGGCGCGCGGGTGTGTTTACCGGCAACCCTGAACTCGGTAAACAAATGGGTTTGCGTGCGGATAAAAAATACAAATTTTTTAACGGCACTATCGCGAGCGAATTGTTGATGTTCAGCATCAGCAGCGAAGCATTTGTACAAAGCCGTGTCGAGCAAGATGCGCGCTTTAGTAAAGACGATGAAGAGCGCAAAGAAGCTGAAGCGCGGGTTAAAGTTGAAAACAAAAAAGAACAGGCTGATGCACTTTCCAATGGTGCACAGATGTTAGTGAATCGCCTGCAAAAAAATCTCAAGCAGTTAGAGAAGTGGGCAAAGAAAAACGACATAAGTTGCTATCGTTTATACGACGCTGATATGCCGGAATATTCCGCGGCAATTGATATTTATCGCGGCCAAACCCAGCCCAATCGTGCTCCGCAACTTTACGCCCATGTGCAGGAATACGCAGCACCCAAATCAGTCGATGAAGATCGCGCTGCGCAGCGTTTTGCGGAAATCGAAATGGCGGTGCCGTTTGCGCTGGATTTACTCGCTTCCAATATCAGCTACAAACAGCGCCGTCGCAATAAGGGTACCAGCCAGTACGAAAAAATCAGCGAGCGTCCAACCGGTGATGTATTCAGTGTGCAGGAAGGGCCAGCGAAGCTGCATATTAATATGTGGCAGTATTTGGATACGGGTTTGTTTCTCGATCATCGCCCGGTGCGTTTGATGATTGCGGATCTGGCCAAAGATAAACGCTTTTTAAATTTGTTCTGTTACACCGCAACCGCGAGTGTGCACGCGGCTATGGCCGGTGCGCGTTATACGGTGAGCGTGGATATGTCCAATACTTATCTAAACTGGGCGCGTAAAAATTATGCGTTAAATGGTTTGAGTGAGTCGCGCAACCGTTTGGAGCAAGCCGATTGTTTAAAATGGCTGGAAGATAACGACCAACAATTTGATCTGATTTTGCTTGATCCTCCAAGCTTCTCTAATTCCAAACGTATGGAAGATGTATTGGATGTGCAGCGCGATCATGTCGGCATGATTAACAATGCGATGCGCTCGTTAGCGGAAGGTGGCACACTGATTTTCTCCAATAACCTGCGCAGTTTTAAATTGGATGCTGATGCATTGAGTGCATACACCATCAAGGATATTAGTGCGCAAACAATTGATGAAGATTTTAAGCGCAATCCTAAAATCCATCAGTGTTGGTTGATTACCCACTAGTTCAATAAAGGTCAATTTTATGCGCTACGCTTGGTTCAGTATTTCCATTCTGTATCTACTGACCGCTAGCGCAAAGGCCGACCAATTCTGCTTTGCCCTCGCTGAAACTTATTACGAACAAGTTTACTGCCAGTTGCAAGCCAAGGCGCAAACCAAAGGCTTACCGCCGTTTAATCAATTCAAGAAAAATAATGAAGCAGTGCAGGCTTCATTGTTAAAACGACCCGCAGAGCGCAATGGAATCAAATTGCCTTCGCCCGCTCGCAAAACTCAAGCTACCGCAGCAGCAATCGCTCCGCAAAAAATTATCACCAATCCGCATGTCAGTACCCAAACCGCTATCGTCAATGAGCCAGAGACAGTGCCAATGCGTAATGTTAAGGCTGAGTCAAACAAGATCTCAGGTTGCGAGTTGTTGGGGAACCAGATCCGCTGTCGAAGCCGCGACTTCAAATCGCTGGGTAATAAGGCTAATCATCGATTAGCGAAAGGTGCATTGTCGATCGATAACAAAATGGACTTACCCAAGTATCAAGGTGGTGGGTTGAGCCAGTATCTCGCTCAAGCTTATGGGATGTATATCGACAAGATGTGTGAGATAGGTCTTTGCGGCGTCACTATGACCTATGGAAAATTTGCGTATCTTTATCAGGATTTACACAGCAAAGGTTTGGATTTTCCGCAGCGCTTTGAAATCATGTATGGGTTTTTAAAAAAAGATAAGGCGACTATGGGGGTTAGCGAAGCAACTAACGTTCCCAAAAACTTATCAATGGATGAGTGTGTCGCGATGACTGATACGCGTTACGTTTGTGATCATCAGGGTCGAAATTATATTTTTGAATCGCCGTAACAAATCCGATTGCTGTAAGTCTACAGCACAGTATTTCACTCAACGAGGTCAGTATGCTGATCAAAAAGCCCACCGATATCCCATCTTCTGAAATTACCCCCGAGTCTATCTACAATGCCCGGCGCGATTTTATGCGTGGCGCAATGAGCGTTGCAGCTATGGGTGTCAGCGCAAGTGCAATCGATGTATTTGCTGCCCCTACGCAGGTAGCTGATAAGGATTTACCCGGCCCGGATTGGTTAAAAATGCAGATTGCCGGAGCCATAGCCAATCAGGAAAAAATCAGCGAACCTCTGACACCTTATGAACATGTTGCTGCCTATAACAATTTTTACGAATATGGTTACGATAAAACTGATCCGGCCGCTAAGTCTCATATATTAAAGCCGCATCCATGGACAGTTGAGATCGTTGGTGAGGTTAATAAACCCCGCACTTTTGGCTTGGAAGATTTATTAAAAGGCGTGACACTGGAAGAGCGAATTTATCGCCTGCGTTGTGTTGAGGCCTGGTCGATGGTGGTGCCTTGGGTTGGATTCTCACTCGCTGATTTAATCAAACGCGTCGAACCGACCAGCAAAGCAAAATACGTTGCATTCACGACACTCGAACGTCCGTCGGAGATGCCTGAACAGAAAAGCCGGTTTAGCACGATTGATTGGCCTTATCGTGAAGGTTTGCGGATGGATGAAGCTATGCATCCCTTAACGACTCTTGCCGTTGGTTTGTACGGCAAAGTTCTGCCTAATCAAAACGGCGCCCCTTTGCGTTTGGTGGTGCCTTGGAAATATGGTTTTAAATACATCAAATCGATTGTGAAAATTGAATTTACTGAAAAGCAACCCAAAACCACCTGGAGCATGATCGCACCAGATGAATATGGCTTTTATGCCAACGTAAACCCACAAGTGAGCCATCCGCGTTGGAGCCAAGCGGAAGAGCGTCGTCTGCCGAGCGGTTTGTTACGCCCGAATATTATTCCCACACAATTATTTAATGGTTATGCGGAGCAGGTAGCACATCTGTATAAAGATATGGATTTGCGTAAATTTTATTGAGAGTAATTGCTATGCCTGTGTTGTGGCGACGGGTTCTGATTTTTTTCCTTGCATTGATACCGCTGGTATTTATTGTCTATAAAACACTTGCCAATCAATTGGGCGCTGACCCAGCTAAAGCAATTGTGCTATTTACGGGAGAATGGACAATTTACTTTTTGTTCATCACTCTCGCTGTAACGCCGTTGCGGCGTTTAGTTAACTTTACAAATTTCCACTTCCGCTGGCTGCAAGTCCATAGGCGTATGTTGGGTTTGTTTACGCTCCTTTATGCCGTTTCGCATGTGCTTGCGTTTCTGGTTTTTATTTTAGGGTTGGACTTTTCGCGTTTCGGTAAAGAATTGGTTGAGCGGCCTTATATTCTGGTCACAATTCCCGCTGTAATTTTACTGATTGCTTTGGGTGTCACCTCAACCAAGGCGATGATGCGGAGGCTGGGGAAAAACTGGCTACGTTTACACAAAAGTATTTACCTGATTGCCATCCTCGCCTGGATGCATGTGTTGATGCAGGTGCGGTCAAGTTATTTTGAGGCGGTGTTATTTGGTGTGATTTTGTTGGCGTTGCTGTTGCCGAGATTGTATTGGGCGGTTCGAAAATAATAACAATATGGTCAATTAAAAACTCAATATATCCTTTAAGTCTGTTGCTTGCCGGCGTGAAATATCAATAGTTGTACCGTTATTCATGGTGATCACATAGCCATCGCGGATGCCTTCTTCGATGGTGCTAATCGCTTGCAAGTTAACAATAAATTGGCGATTGGCGCGAAAGAAAAATTTCCTGGGTAAGCGCTCCTCAATTTGACTTAGCGATTTTTTGACAAAGGCTGATTCCTGGTTGAAAAATATCCGCACATGATTTTTGCAGCTTTCAAAATAACGTATAGATTCCAGTGTTACCAAGTGGCACTTGTCGTCATCTTTCACAAATATCTTGTTATTCATTTCCAGCGCAGGTTTGATTCCTTGCGCTGTTTCATCAGTGCTGATGTTCAGTTTTGCAATAGCTAAGGCCAGTCGCTCCTGGCTGATAGGTTTTAATAGGTAATCGATAGTATGGTAGTCGAAGGATTTGATTGCGTACTCAGAGTAAGCCGTTGTAAAAATAATGCGCGGTATATAATCCAGCTTTTCCAGCAACTCAAAACCAGTCTCTCCGGGCATATGGATATCTAAAAAAATAACGTCAGGACGTTTTTCCTGAATAAGTTCAAGTGCCGGGGTAGGGTGCTCAGCTTCACCGACAATGTCTACTTCTGCAAATTCACCCAGCATTTCTATCAATCCTTCGCGGGCGATGCGGGAATCTTCAACCACTATAGCTTTCATTAGCGTATTTCTCGCGGAAGGGTCAGTGTGACTATAAATTGTTGGTCGTGTCCATGGGTGCTTATGGTTGCGGCGTTGCCGTACAGCAGTTTAAGCCGTTGCTCAATATTGCGTAAGCCTATACCTGTGCTTTGCGTTGTTGGTATTTCTGTATGCGGAATATCATTGGTGATTTTGAAGGTGATGGAATGTGCAGTGGCTTCGGCCATCAACTGAACTTTTCCACCATAGCGCAATTTTTCTATACCATGCTTAATCGAATTCTCTATAAGCATTTGCAAAATCATAGGAGGAATAAAATTAGAATACAGGTTTTCTGGTATGTCACTTTCAAAGTGTAATCTGTTTTCCATGTGTACTTTGATGATGGCAATGTAACGGTTAACTATTTCCAGCTCATCAGAAAGCTGAACTTTTTCATTTTTGCTGGATTCCAATGAATATCTCAAAATATCTGATAAGTCTGTGATCATTTTTTCGGATTTTAAGGGGTCTTTACGCACGGTGAATTTAATGTTGTTGAGTGTGTTAAATAAAAAATGCGGGTTGAGTTGATTGGTCAGGTTGGCGAGTTGAGCTTCTTTGAGGCTATTTTGAAGTTTTAAGTTGGTTACATCGGCTTCTTTAATTCGCTGCTTGGTTGTGATGCTGATGTAGACAAAAATCCATCCACCAATAAATAGTTGGGTTTGAAGCCAATTGCCGATAAGCATTTGCGTGATTATTGTTGAGGCAGTTGTTTTATGTTCAGCAGCCGCTTTATTCATATCTTCCCAAAAAAACGGAATAATCGAGCCAAGCATAATGACGGTGACAATGAGGCCGCCAATTAAACTATAACTCGTTACAACTAAAATATTTTTTGCCGTATTTAGTTCTTGCCACTGATGATTTTTATATAGGTATCGATAATAGAGTGTTGCCAGTGTAAACAGGGGGAGCCATAGTAGCCCACCCACAAAGTTAAAAAGAATTTCTTCCCGCCACAGCAAGATAATAACGGTTTGTGCCAACGTCATAATCAACAAGATAGATCCGTGGTACATCCAAAATGTCTTGTTGCGCGGGAAAAAATTAAAGTTCATCAGTTAGGACCAGGTTTTGAGTGCGAACAATCCATAATAAGCCAGGTGAGTGGCCATCAATAGATTTAACCCAGTGTATATAAATGCGTACCAGAATATCCAGCTTGATATTGAATGTTGGCGATACTTAAATAATATGACTGCACTAGCAATTGACACGATTGGGTACGTAATACTTAGCAAGAAAATAGTAATTGATAAGGGCGAGATGTTTGCAAAAGATTGTATGAATAATCCACCGAGAGAAAGACTGACTGCGAATCCAATAAATATCAGGCTTGCAGCTAATGGCCAAATGCGAATCCAGACGCTAGGGTCAGCTGGTGTTTTTTTGGCTAGCCTGCGAAAGCCCCAGATAACAATTGCAAGTAAACTGCATAAAGTAGTAATAAGCAGTGCGGCGTAGAGACCGATCATGCCAAATACTTGGAGGGCTGAGGCCGGCTTGAATAAATCTGTGTTAACCTGAATTGCATTTCCTTCAATGGGATCATCTACCAATGCGATTGATGGTAATCCAGTCCAGCTATCAATCAAGTAATCTTCATTTGTTGCATAGTCTTGACTCGGGTGCTCCCATCCTCCCAGTAGAGGATGACGGTGCAAGTAAGTATCATCAGTCTGAAATTTCATAACACCAAAAGTCACATTCATTAATCGCATCAGCTGATTGCGATGATTAATAGGTACATAGTAGCCGCCGAGAGATTTAAATTTTTCTGGGAGTGCTATAGGTTGCGGTTTATTAACCTTATGATTTTTCAGTAAATAAGCGCGAATAGTTTTTGAAATTTTATCGAATGCAAGCCAGTTTCCTGCATTGATCATAAAGACATAACCAGTGCCTAGTTCATTGTTGTAACTTAATTCAGTAAGTCCACCGAACACCCCGCCGTTATGGCCGCGAAATGCAATATGAAAATCTTTGTGGCCACTTGTGTAATTTGCCAATCCATAACCTGATTTAATACCGGAAAGATTTCCAAGTGTTGTTTCCGGTGTTTCCATGCGATCAATAGCGGTACTTGAAACTATTTGCTGACTGGGCGTTGCTCCGCGCAATAATAAAAATTGCACAAAATTCGCCATATCTTTGGGAGATGAATTAATGGAGCCTGCGGCTCTGTGAATGATATGCCAATAATTTTCCGGTTTATTGTTGGTATAAAGTGTTGCGCCTTTTTGCTGATACAAATCGGTTTGGAAATAGCTGGTGGATTGCATATCCAGTGGTTTGAAAAAAGTATCTTCAATATAGTCTTCGTATTTTTTGCCTGTTATCTTTTCTACAATATAAGCGACTACTGCCGCGCCTGCGTTGCAATAAGCATGACGTGTACCCGGAATCCAGCGAGATTTGCGTGAATCAGGATGGTAATCAAGACCCTCTTTTGTACTCATGGTATCCGGTGCTGAAAAGGCGTATTCAGCAAGGTGGATATCATCCCAGCCAGTGGTGTGCTCAAGTAGGTGAACAACTTTAATGGGATGGGTTTCTTCCCAAGGGTTTTCAAACTGAATTTCTGGTACTAGATCGCGTACCTTGTCGTTCAGATTGAGTTTTCCTTCCTCTTGTAATTTCAGCACGGCAAGTGCGGCAAACATTTTAGAAACTGAACCTATGCGAAACAGCGTGTTTTCATCGGCTTTGGTGTGCGTTTCGATATTGGCCTCACCTAAACCAGCAATCCAGTAAGGGCCATCTTTATTGACCAGAGCAATGCCAAGGGCAGGAGTGTTGGTATCCTGACGAATTTTTTCGATGGCTGTTTTTAATTCTTCAAGTGATTGCGGTACTGGTTCATCGGCCTGTACTGAAAATCCGATCAGGCAAACAAAGGTAATTATGGCTTTTATAAATCTGTACATAACAATAGCTCCTTTTTAATGTGGAGGTATTGTTGCAATTTATCTGAATCTTGAGTGGGAATGGTGCTGAATGGTTTTTAAAAGTGATAGGCGGCGCTAAAACAAATCGAGTAAAGAAAGGGTGTGATTCGCGGGAATTGAATTCAGCGGCCAAGACGGCCGCTGAATAAGTAGGAGAATTAAGCGCGAGACTTATATTCGCCAGTGCGGGTGTCGATGATGATCTTTTGGCCAATCTCAACAAACGCAGCAACTTGCAATTCGGTGCCATTGACCAGTTTTGCAGTTTTCATCACTTTGCCAGAGGTGTCGCCACGGACTGCTGGTTCGGTGTAGGCAACCTCACGGACGATAGCGTTTGGTGGAGTTACAGAGATAACTTTGCCTTCGTAGAATACGGCATCACACACATCTTCCATGCCGTCTTCGATCCATGGGAGCAAGTCACCCAGCTCTTCAGCAGTTACTTCGTATTGGTTGAACTCTGGATCCATAAATACGTACATCGGATCAGCGTAGTAAGAGTAGGTTACTTCTTTACGATCCAATTGGATGTCTTCGAATTTGTCGTCGGCGCGGTAAACGGTTTCGGTGTTCATGCCGTTCAGCAGGTTTTTCAGCTTCATTTTTACAACAGCAGAGTTACGGCCAGACTTGTTGTATTCCGCTTTTTGAACAACCCAAGGTGAGCCGTCGATCATCAGAACGTTGCCAGCGCGGGTTTCTTGAGCATTTTTCATGGTAAATCCCAGTATTTGCAGAGGTTAACGAATAAGAGGGAGGCCTTGATGCGCATGGCGCGCGGGCATAAAAGCCCTCAGGCGTCCCGAGTTTGAAATCGGCGCGCTACTATACAGTCCTTTATCACTTTTCTGTAGTGCTTTTTTAGCCTTGGCGATTCGTGGAAAAAGTGACTAATTGAGTCGCCAAATCAGGCTGGTTCCGCAGTGAATCGCACCAGTTTTGGCTGTGTCCGCGCCACTCGATTAGCTGGGGTATAAGCTGATGCCAGTAGCTCTCTATATTCTCGCCCTGATTCCACGCCAGCCATGTCGCACGAATAGTATTCGCCAGCGGTCTGCTGCAGTGCGCCGTGTAGTGATCAAGAAACGCATTGAGTTTGGTGATGTGCACCTCTTCGTCCTGGGGGTAGATATGCCAGAGCATTGGCTTGGCCGCCCATTGCCCCCGTACGAATGAGTCCTCGCCGCGTACGAAATTGATATCGCACGCCCAAAGCAGCTTGTCGTACTCGGTCTGGGTGACAAAAGGGATGACTTGTAAGCGCAGGTTCCCCTGCAGGTAGATATCGTCAACGACTAATTCCTGCTTGATCGTCTCGTTGATGCTGGTCAGGATTTTACCGCTGGGCACCAGACAGTGAACCGGCTTGTTTGAGTTTGCCCAAGCCGCCAGCAGGCTGGCAACGGCTGGATTTTCGTAGGCAAAAAGGGATACAAGCAGCGCCTCTGGTTGCGGCTCAATGCCCATGTTGATCAGCCAATGTGCCGCGTCAAACGAATCGCGTGCGCTGATTAATGACCCTTCGCGCAACAACCCGCCGGTGCGCGCGGTAAAACCGGGGAAGAAAAAGGTTTTGCGCAGGCCAGTTGTTGGGTGGGCGGAAGGCATGCCATGAAATTCTTCGACCCAACTCTCTGCACTCAAATAATCGAGATTAATCCATACAGGCGTTTGGCCGATGCGTTTGAGTTGCGCCATCTTGTCCAAATAAAGAGTCGGAATATCGCAGGCAAAGGCTTCGATAACCACGTCTGCAACCTGCACATCCGCGTCAAATTCCGTGTTCCAGCGGCATACCTCAATGCCCGCGACCTGTTGTTGCTCCAACTGGAGGGTTTCAGGCCATATGCGTATCAGCGAATCCAGGTCATCGACCCATAACCTTACCGCTTGTTGGTGTTCCTCGGCCAACTGCCGCGCCAGTCGCCAGCAGACGCCTATATCGCCAAAGTTGTCGATGACACGGCAGAAGATATCCCAGGTTTTGATGTGTGGTGATGGCATTGGTCTGTTCAGTCGAATTAAGTGGGCAGCGAATGATACCAGCGCCGATATTTTTCGTAATGGACAGATAGAATCAAAAAGCCTATTTCCGAAAAAGCGCGCAGTATGAAAAAACAGCACTTGCCTCAAAAAATTTGCCAGCATTGCCAGCGTTCATACACCTGGCGAAAAAAATGGGAAAAAGTTTGGTTGGAGGTCAAGTACTGTTCCACCGCCTGCAGCACAGCCGCTCGTAGTAACAGGAAGCAATCCCCTCAATGAAAAAAATACGTCACTTGTGCCTGATACTCGGCGACCAACTCAATCGCGACAGCCTTGTTTTTTCCGATTTCGATCCGGCGCAGGATCTCCTGTGGATGGCAGAAACCCTCGGCGAAAGTACCTATGTTCACTCAAGCAAACAGCGGAGCACCTTGTTTCTTGCCGCCATGCGCCATTTCGCCCAAGAACTGCGCGATGAAAAATTACCGCTGGTTTACTACTCGCTTGAAGAGCATGAGCAGCCGGATTTCACCGCGGCGATTAACGCAACTCTGCGACATTATGCGGTGACTCAACTGCGCGTTGTGTTACCCGGTGATTATCGTGTACTGCAGGAAATAAAGCGTTGTTGTACCGATAACAACCTGACCCTTGATGTGCTGGCCGATAATCATTTTATCGCCAAACCGGGTGAATTTAGCGCGTGGAAAAAAGGTAAAAAGCAATTGCGTATGGAATATTGGTATCGCCAGTTGCGTAAACGCACGGGGATATTAATGAACGGCGATGTGCCCGTCGGCGGCGATTGGAATTACGATAAAGACAATCGTGGCACCTTTGGCAAAGCAGGGCCGGGGTTATTGGACAGCGCTTTGGTTTTTCCGGTCGATAAGATTACCCAGGGTGCGATCGATTCTGTCGCAGCGTTTTTCCCAGACAATCCCGGTAATTTATTGAGTTTTGGTTGGCCAGTGAATCGCCAGCAAGCGCTTGCGCTGCTGGATTTCTTTGTCGAAAAAAATTTGCCGCTGTTCGGTGAATATCAGGATGCCATGTGGACTGGCGAGCCCTGGCTCTATCATTCGCGGATATCGGCAGCACTGAATCTTAAATTGTTATCGCCAATGGAAGTTGTGCAGGTGGCAGAGCATGCGTACAGCCGCGGCCATGCGCCACTCAATGCCGTGGAGGGTTTTATTCGCCAGATTCTGGGATGGCGCGAATACGTGCGCGGCCTCTACTGGAGCCTAATGCCGGAATGGAAGGAGATGAATGCATTGGATGCCCAGCATAACTTGCCGGATTTTTATTGGCATGGCGATGTGGATATGGCCTGCCTGAGCCATAGTATTCGCCAGGTTTTGGACACAGGCTACGGTCATCATATCCAGCGGCTGATGGTGACTGGCCTGTTTGCACAGCTCTGGCAAACCCGTCCCGAACAAATCCATGCATGGTATTTGGCCATGTATGTCGATGCCGTCGAATGGGTTGAATTGCCCAACGTATTAGGGATGAGCCAATACGCTGATGGTGGCATAATGGCTTCCAAGCCCTATATCGCCACGGGTCGCTACATTGCCAAAATGAGCAATTATTGCGATCACTGCCGGTACAAGCCGGACGAGGCTGAAACAGAAAACGCCTGCCCATTTACCACCCTGTACTGGGAATTTTTGCAGAAGCACCGAGCGCGTTTTCAACAGCATCCTCGCCTGGCCTTACAAGTCAAGCATCTGGATAACCAGAGCGAAGACAAACGCGCTGCCATCGCTAGGCGCGCGCAATGGGTGAGGGCGCATTACCCTGCTAATCACTATATTTGATCGGAATTTTTTATGGCCTCTCTACAAGATCAACTGCTCAAAGCCGGTTTGATAGACACCAAAAAAGCCAAACAGGCCAATAAAGAAAAACGCAAAGAAACCAATGTTGCGCGTCGCTCCAATGAAGAAGTGGTCGATGAAGTAAAACAATCCGCTGAACAAGCCCGCTTGGAAAAAGTTGAACGCGACCGCGAATTAAATCGCCAGCGCGATTTGGAACTGCAACAAAAAGCCATAGCCGCCCAAATCAAACAGCTCATCGAAAACCATCGCCAACCCAAAGGTGCAGGCAATGGCGATGTGGAATATAACTTTACCGATGGCAAACTCATCAAAAAAATGCGTGTATCGCCCTTGGTACTTGAGCAAATTGTGCGTGGGTTATTGGCAGTAGTGAAATTGGGCGAGGGGTATGAAGTTGTACCGCGCATAGTTGCTGACAAAATTGCGCAGCGCGACGAAAAATTTGTCGTGGTCGCCAATACCAAAACCGAAAGCAAGGTTGACGAAGATGATCCCTACAAGGATTACGTTATTCCCGACGACCTTATGTGGTAACCCTTATGTGGAATCCAATCCGCGCCGTGTTGCGCAGTAAATCATTGCGCGGTATAAAAATTATTGCACTGAGTTTAATGTTGGTTCTCGTCTGCGCCGCACCGATTATGCTTTATAGCGCCTTCGGCCCTGCTGATGGCAATCCCGTATTGCTGAGCTGGTTGTTTGCCATAGGTGCAATGCTTGCCCATGTAGGATTTTTTGTGGGAATCCTGCTGGTAATTTGGGATGTGTATTTCGCAAAAAAATAACGCCGCACGAATTCTCGCCAAAAAAGAATCCTCGCAATCTAATCAGCATCTGTGTCGGGTGAAAGTCGGGTAGCTGCCGTACCCGACAAGGTGTGCTATTAGTAATAATCCGGGTTCACACAGGTTGGAGTAAATAAATGATTCTTAAAGAACTGCGTATTAGTCGCCATCTCTCCCAAGAGCAATTAGCGCAAATGTCTGGCTTGAATGTCAGAACCATTCAGCGGATTGAAAGCGGCAATAACGCCAGTGTGGAATCACTTAAATGCCTCGCCTCTGTGCTTGAAGTGGATGTAGCAACCCTGAACCAGGAGCGAATGATGATAGATAAAAATTCTGATGTGTGGCGTAACCAGCCGTTGTGGTTGAAATGGTGGTTTTTTATTAATTACCTAAGTTTTAAACCTTTGCGTAAATCCAGTGTGAGGGGTATGTTTTTTTGCCATGCTTGCGGATTCGCACTCTGTGCGTTGGCGTGGTTTGACCCTAAAGCATTACCCGGTGGTTTGGCATTTTTACTAACCGCGTATTTTTTCCACCTATTGGTATGGCAGGGCGATAAATACGGTGTTTGGTACGACAAGCCGGATGACACACCTGCTTAGTCACTTTGCCCGAAGCAGCAAGAAAACTCATAGACTTGCTGCTTTTTTAATGCTTGTTAAAACTCCCCCAAAAATCCGCCTGACTGATGCGCCCACAAGTGCGCATAAACACCGCCCAAAGCGATCAATTCGTTGTGTGTTCCCTGCTCGATAATCTGGCCTTTATCCAATACGATTAAACGATCCAGCGCAGCAATAGTGGATAAACGGTGCGCAATAGCAATCACCGTTTTGCCTTGCATCAACGTATTTAAATTGGTTTGGATGGCGGCTTCCACTTCCGAGTCTAGCGCGGAGGTCGCTTCATCCATAATTAAAATCGGTGCGTTTTTTATCAGTACGCGGGCGATGGCGATGCGCTGGCGCTGGCCGCCGGACAATTTCACACCGCGCTCACCTACATGGGCGTCATAGCCTTTGCGGCCTTCATTGTCACTGAGGCTCATAATAAAATCGTGCGCTTCTGCCTGCTTGGCGGCGCAGATCATCTCTTCTTCGGTTGCATCGGGTTTGCCATAGAGCAGGTTGTCGCGAATGGAGCGGTGGAGTAGCGATGTATCTTGCGTAACCATGCCGATTTGCGCACGCAGGCTCTCTTGTTTGATGTCCGCGATGTTTTGGCCATCAATTAAAATTGTCCCGTCATCGACATCATAAAAACGCAATAATAAATTTACCAAAGTGGATTTTCCCGCGCCGGAGCGGCCGACCAAACCAATTTTTTCACCGGCGTTAATATGCAAATCAAACTGCTGCAGTAATCCATCTTTTTTACCGTAATTAAAACGCACGGATTTAAAATCGATCTGACTTTGCTGGATAAATAAAGGGGGCGCATTGGGCTTATCTTGTACTTCACGTGGAATCGACAGTGTATTTAAACCATCGCGTGCTGTGCCCATGTTTTCAAACAGTCCCGAGACTTCCCACATAATCCACTGTGCCATTCCATTCAAGCGCAATACCAAACCGACTGCGGCTGCAATGGCGCCGGTGGTTATTGCAGCGCTTGACCAGAGCCACAGTGATACGGCGGCAATTGCAAAAATGAGCAGTGCATTAATCGCCCAGACAGCACTACCCAGTAGCGTTGCCAAGCGCATCTGCGGATGCACAGTCGTTAAAAAATATTCCATGCCTTTTTTGGCGTAATCGGCTTCGCGATTGGAGTGGGAAAACAATTTCACGGTAGAAATATTAGTGTAGGTATCTACCAAGCGGCCGGTCATATCGGAGCGCGCGTGCGCTTGCGCGGCAGATATTTTGGCGAGACGCGGCAAAAAATAATAAAGCAACGCAGAATAAGCGATAAACCACGCAACCAGCGGTATTGCCAAACGCCAATCGAGCGAAGCCGAAAGCACCAGAATGCCGGTGAAATACACAATTACATACAAGAGCACGTCGAGTAGCTTCATAATGGTTTCGCGTACTGCCAGCGCGGTTTGCATCACTTTGGTAGCGACGCGCCCGGCGAATTCATTTTGGTAAAACTGGTAGCTTTGGCCGAGTAGATAACGGTGTGCCTGCCAACGAATACGCATAGGGAAGTTTCCCAGCAGCGTCTGGTGCATTAACAGTGAATGCAGCAACACGCAAACGGGGAGAGCGATGAGCAAAATAAAGCCCATCCAGATTAACTGCGTATGGGATTCACTCCAAAAAGTGTCTGGTGTATGTTTGTTGAGTGTATCAACTAGATCCCCAAGAAAGCCAAATAACGATACCTCCATTATCGCGATCAGACCGGTAAACAGGGCCATGCCTAATAAATATACTTCTGCCCCCCGGCTGTAATGACGGCAAAACGCATACAGGGTTTTGGGTGGTTCTGTTGGGTCTCGCGGAGGGAAAGGTTTAATCAGGCTTTCAAAAAAACGAAACATAGTGCAATCGCCGGTGAGAAATAAGAGGGGCTTGCTAAATTTTAGGCCGTTATTGTAGCAGCTCAATCATGAATATTCGTGTAACCAAGTGTTAAGCCGCGGTGATAAACTGGCGGTCAGTATTAATGAAGTCGGCTGCCAACACTTGGCAGTAGTATTTTTTAGTCGGGATAAATCTATGAAAAATGGCTTGGTTGTGTTTGCTGCTGGTTGCCTCGGTGGCTTGGTGATGTGTGTAGTGATGTGGCTGTTTTCCCGCTATGGGATTACCCAATCCCTTAATGTTCAATTGGCCGGATCTGTATCGCCGCACTGGATGTATCCGCGAATTGTGTGGGGTGGCTTATGGGGCTTTTTATTTTTATTACCCATTTTTGCCAGCAGCATTTTCGCGCGCAGTTTTGTGATCGCGTTAATTCCTACATTGATTCAGCTATTTGTATTTTATCCATTTTATGAGGGCAAAGGTGTTGCGGGCTTATCGCTCGGCATATTAACGCCCTTCTTGGTATTCTTTTTCTTTTGGGTCTGGTCGTTGACGACAGCGATTACGCTGCGTTTATCTTGAGTGTGTGGACATGCTAATGGGCAGAGTATTTTTAAACTACATCACCTGGGTGTTATGTGTCTGTTGTGCATCTGCAAGTGCACAATTATTGCCTGATAATAAAAATCTGAATGCACAGTCTGTAGCGCGCTGGATGCAAAGCAACCGCGATATAGCGCCGATTGTGCAGGTTGTGGATGCAATGCATGCGACAGATGCTGCGCTTAAGGCTTTTGAGGCCTTGCCGCCTGCAGAGCAAGACCAGAAAATTAATGCGCTGCTGAAATCCAACAATCTTCTGGAAAGTGCTAACCAGATTACGCAAAAACATGGTTGGAAATCCGTGGGCGAATATATGCGCTTGAGCACCAAGCTGGGCAATGCGATAGCCGCTTATTTTTTGTTTGGCGATTTGGGTAAGGTGACCGAAGAACAGGAAAAGCAACTCAAAGAAAAAGCGGACCCTGCTGTCCTGGCTGTGCCAAAAAGCGATATCGATTTTATTAAGAACAATGAAAAGGCGTTACAGAAATATATTCAAGCCTATGGGGCAGGGCGATAGAATGTTGCCGCTCCTTCCAATTAATTATTCAATAAAAAAGTTGATGCGATAAAAAAGGCGGATGTGATAAGCATCCGCCTTTCTTTATTACACCAAGCTTTCTTACGTCATGTCGTTAGCGTGATCCGCCACTAATACTGAGATAAACCAGTGTCTGGTTGAGCAGCTGATAGGCCACCTCCCCAAAGGTAATGGGGCCGGTTAAATCGCGGGTCTTTTTACCTTCCAGCTCTGAATAAAGATAATTCAGTATGCAGTTGCACGAGAATGAAATTCCCTCACTTGCTGATGCTGAAAGCTCTTTATTAAAACTCTCAATATAATTCTCCACCGGTTTTGCGAAGCGATAGCTGATATCGGCAAATACTGGTGCGTAGAGATCCACCTTGTTATTGGATTCATTTACTTGTTGGATGCTCACGTTAATCATCACACCCGAGTAATTTGCCACTAATGGCAGGCGGGTATCGACTTTTGCGTATTTAATGTAGTCCGCCAGATTCGCTGCTTCACCGTTGATGGTGCAATCGCTTACGCTGAAGCCGGTGCTTTTGAATTTGATTTCAGGCCCATCACCCTGGCTAAACAGGTTGACGATATTGATATTCGCCAGTTGGTTTGTGGGGAGCGGAATATGCATCGCGACCGCTTGTTGGTCGAAGAGCATACCGCGTGCGGGGCCAAAACCCACTTTGGCACTGCGGCTACCAATATCATCCAGGTGTACGCCGGAAATCCAACCAATAATGGGTGAAAAATACATATTGGGATAGTCAGGTGCATTTTGCGCATAGGACAAATGTACTTCTGACATAGCCGGTAAAATGATGATGGTGAAACCGTGCTCAGGTGCTTCTTGTGCAATACGTGCGATAGAGTTGCCATCGTATAACGTAATACGTGGTGCATTATTCGGTTGCACGCCCTCAATGGTATTTACGAAAATCTTTTCGCGATCTACTTTGCCGCCCTCAGCAGTCATAAAGTAGGGGATGGTTCCTGCAATCCAATTGCCTGAAGGAAGATCAGTCAACACTGATTCATCAGCAGCGATGACCAGATATTCACCTTTGTTAATTTTTTCAATAAGCTGATCGCGGTTGATGAGCGCACTGCGAATGCTGATGTCGGCGTCTTGTGCCATGCAAGATCTCCTGAACGATCTAATGAATGTTTAGCGGCTATTGCTTAAAACCATGCGAAGCTCTTGTTGCATAAATCGCTGGTTGTGTTTGATAAAATCCCTTACGCGTCTTACGGCATTAAGCTCGACTACCGGATCCGGGTTCATGAGAATCTGTGACCGCAAATTGGAGAGTAAGAGCTTATAGGCAATATGTGAACTCGGGATGAAACTGTCATCTTTTAAGATGCGCTTCCATATTTCGCTGCGCTCGTCGGGCAGTGAGTATTGGGCTTCTTCTGGCGCATTCATTAATTGATTAATCTGCACCAATTCTTTTTTGAGGTTGCGTGCGTTTTTGCGGAAAAACTCGCGCAAGGAGTTAAGTGCAAAGACCCGCGCATTATTATCGTCGGTATTCTGGAACGCATGACGCAGGCGAACCAAAAACAGATTCAGCGGCATGTTGGTTGAGCCAAGGTCAATTTTACCGGTAACCAGCTTTAACCAAATACTATTCTTCAATGCAGGTAAAACCAATTTGGTGGTGACGCTACGACGCTCTTCAACAGATTGTTTCTTCATTGAAAGTGCCGATATTTGGCTAATTTCAGCATCCAGCGCATTGATATGCGAAATAAAAAATTTACGCAACTCGTTGACCGAGTCCGATAGCTTCACTTCAACCTTAGGATCAATCATGCTGAGCTTTAGTTTGGACAGCATGAGTTTTAATGGGAACAGCTGGGTTTTCAAATGAAATTTATCGTAAATCATACTTTCCCAGATGGGATCGGATTCGCACGGCAGACAGGTTGCTAGACGATAGGATTCCGGGGTTTTTTCAATGTCATTTAAAATTTCATCAACCAGGGACTGGTCAAGTCGCAACATATTGGCGATAGCGTCAGGTGCAATGCCGCGAATGTGCGCGAGTGCGACTTCCTGGCGTAATTGATGAGTATAGTTGCGGTTGGGGTCACCCAAAAAATTGGGTTGCAAAAGTGCTTCTCTACTAATGCCTGCTCCCGAAATACTGGGGTCGTAAAACGATGAGACTATATGACAGCTGTAATAGCCAATGCTGCTGTGAAGCCAGCGTTTGTTTAAGCCGGTATCCACTATTTTATTATTATCAGTATCGTTTCCCTTTGAAAAAAAGGAAAACCGCGATTTTTCCACATGATGGGAAAGTGTAATTTGGATTATTTTATTCTTTTCGTCGATATTCACATCATGTGCTGACCACGGCGCATTAATTCCCAAAATGGCCTCAAAATAATACTTGGGTTGTTTAACCACTTGATGCTCCTTTGGTTGTCAACTGTCAAAAATTTACCTTTTACTTCGACAAAACCTCAGATCAAAGTATCGCTTCACTGTTATTGGTTGCTACTAATGATTAGCTAACAAACATTTATGTTAGCTGTCAGGATTTTTGTTGTATTAACAGCAGCAACATAACGACAAGGCAGCCCATGCACATTGCTGCATTAATTCTTTTGTGAAATGTTTGGTTAATAATTGTTAACGGGCGGACGATTATGACGACCTCATCATTTATTTAATAGGCTTTTTCAGTCGTTTAAAAAAAATGTGTCGCCTAAAGTTTCGTGAGACAGTTTTTTGAGTCATAACCTTGATTAAAAATTAATCTGGATTTATTTGTGTTGCATATTTATCGTATTAAACGAATCTATTGAAGCGTGGTAATTGGTCAATAAATTTTTGTTTCTAGCCTATATTTTTTTCTTTACAAATTAATATTTTTATCTGAGATGTGGTTCGCGAAAATCAATATTTGGTATTTCATTGACAAAATGATTATGAAATCTTTGAGCTGTGTTCTGACCCCCGAGATGTAAATCGGTTAATGAGATAATTTTCAAGGATCAAATTATGCAGTTCATTAAAGCGTTATTGAGTGGTGATTTTTTACAGGGTAGCTTTTTAACGAACAACTTTTTACAGAATAATAAGGGTACGAGTGAATCTACATCTGGCCGTTTGCGGGTGGGAATCATCGGGACAGGAAAAATTGGTGTGGATCTACTGGTGAAAGTACGGCGTTCCCCCTGGATGGAGTGCGTCATTTTTTCTGGTAGAAATTTGCAATCGGCAGGAATGTCTTTCGCCTCGGAATTGGGTGTTCCGGTATCAGATCAAGGGATCAATGCGTTTTTTGAGCCACGTTATCGCTGTGATATTGTGTTTGATGCGACATCCGCAGCCAATCACATTGAGCATGCGCAAGTATTTGATCGCTTGGGTATTCTTGCGATAGATATGACCCCTTCACAAATAGGCGAGTGCTGTGTGCCAGCATTCGGAATGAGGGAAGTACTCGAAAATAAAAATATCAGTATGATTTCTTGCGGCGGCCAGTCATCTATTCCTGTTGCGCAAGTATTGGCCAGCGCAATTCCCGGGGTACAAAAAATCGCGGTTAGATCGATTGTCTCTCCCAACTCTATTGGCCCCGGAACTCTGGCCAACCTTGATGAGTATTATCACAACACTAAAGCGGGTTTGAAAAAATATACCGGTGTCAAAGATTTTGATGTTGAGTTGTTTGTAGATGAAGTGAATCCTGAAACGCGTATGCTGACCAGTGTGACGGCCTATTGTGATGCAGTTGATACAGATGCATTGCGCTCCCCACTATTGGCAATGTTGGAAAAGATTCAGGCGTATGTACCTGGCTACAAGTTGGAGGGAGAGCCTGTTGTGATTGAAGGAGGTATTCGGGTTGATTTAAGTGTCGAGGGGCTGGGTGATTATTTGCCTAAGTATGCGGGTAATCTAGACATTATTAACTGTGCGGCGATTGCCGTTGCTGAGCATTATGCACAAGCGGCGTTAGCATCCCGACAAACGAAGAAGTCATTGGTTCGCTATCACCGCAATCTGCAATTGGAATATTAAATTTTACGCTGTCGATCATTGCTGTCTCGATCGCACCTGAGTTTTTCTACATCTCTCCGTGAATGGACTTTTTAGTGCATGGTTGAGCGCTAGTCTGACGTTGCGAGATTTTTCCCCGGCGGGCCGGGCGACTTCCACTGCCACAGGTTGTAGATATAAAGCAAAAAAAGGGGCTTACATTGCTGTAAGCCCCTTTCGGATTTGGTGCCAGTGGTCGGACTCGAACCGACACGCTTTAAGGGCGCCGGATTTTGAATCCGGTGCAGGCTGCAATGGTGTGCAATACAGTGATATTCGGCGGCCTTTGCGAGCGATTTAATCACAGTAAATCACTGTATTTCATGAAAGTGCGCCCCCCGTGTGCCCCCTCAACTGGTCAACAACGTGGCGATAGGGTTGTGAGTAACTGCTTGGGAAAGGTGGCTAGGCGCCAATTTTGCGTACCGGATTGTCATATCCAAAGTGCTATGCCCCAGTATCTCCTTCAGCTTCAAAATGTTTCCATCGTTAATCATGAAATGACTGGCAAATGTATGCCTTAAAACATGCGTCATTTGCCCATCAGGCAGCTTTATCCCAGCTCTGGCAACTGCATCTTCAAAACCGTGCCGATGGTTCTTTTGATTAAAAAGTAGACCGCTTTTAGGCCGTCCTGTCAGAATTTCTTCTTGCAGCTCCGTGGTGATGGGTATTGACCTCGCTTTACCACTCTTTGTTTTGCTGTAGTGGATTTTATTGCCCTTCACATGAGTTGCTTTCAGACTTGCGGCTTCACCCCAGCGTGCGCCAGTGGAAAGGCAAATTTTAGCGATGATGTACATATCGGGTGTGTTTGATAGCTTCAGTTCACTCAATAAAGATTTAATTTGTGCCTTATCCAAAAAACACAAATCAGGCTCATCAATTTTCAGTTTTTGCAGCTTGTGTAACGGGTTAGGGAGGTTCCACTTACCCAACTTGATCAACGTATTAAATACCGCGCAAAAATAGGCTTGCGAGTGATTAACAGTATTCGCTGTAATCATTTTCCCAGTGTTTTGTCCGGTCGGTGTTTCAAGGCGGCTCTTGCGAAAAATAACAAAATCTTCAGCTGTAAATTTACTTGCAATGGGATTACCCATCAGCTCGCAGTCAAATAACAAAACCCCCTTGCGCCCAAGGCCGTCCTTCAAGGAATAACCGTGCAACTTGTACCATTCCTCGACTAAATCACTCATCCGCAGGGTGTTGGCGCTGGGTGTTAATGGCGAATCCCCCGCGTGTGCTTTTGCAAATTCGTTAGTTTTGAACTTGCGAGCATCATCAAGTTTATCCAGGGTCTTTTTTACTTTTTTCCCATCCCTGCCACCGGGGCGAATCTCCACATAAAACCGATCATCAGTCAGCTTCCAAATACCAGGTTCAACCTGCCTAACCTTGTCCTTTGCCGTTACTGCCATTACTCGTCAGCCTCAGGCAAACCACTAACCTCATAGTTTGCAAACAGAATTTTCATGTATTGGTTTTCACTTTTCTTTATCGCTTCTGAGTCGAGAGGCTTAGAAAAAATAATCCAATCAGTCAGTTCGGGAAAAGTGTTTGCAATGGTGATGACATCATCAACATACATCCGAGCATTTCCCCTTTCCACGTTGGTCAGTCTCAAATATTCAAGCCCAGTAAGGGTGGCAAATTTCCCCCGTGTAAGCCCCATCAATATCCGTGCTGCTTTAAGTCTTTTACCTGGTGAATCAACCATTCCAATCACCTCTACAGGGGTAAGTTAAGGGGCTTTGAACGCATGTTATGCACTATGTGCAAGTAAATATTACATGCTCACATTGCATCACAATACTTCACTATCTGTCACACATACTATTGACAAGCTATTTGTATAGGTAGATATTACCCATACAAATTACCTAATAGGGGCAAAAAATGATCAATACAAACGTGGCAATTGAATCTCCCGTTATGACTAAAGAAATGTTTGCAAAAAAGGTTGGGCTTACCGAAGAAACCATCAGAGGAATGATTTATTCAAAGGCACTTCCAACTGTTAAGCGTGGTCGGCATCGCTTAATCAACATCGCGGCACTTACAGCTGAGTGCCTTGAAAACATGACGAACCACACTGGCGAATAAAAAAGCAGCTGGAGCTACACGCATGAACTTTGACGACCACGTATTAGATGCAATCCGAAAGGACAGCCAACTGCAATACAGAAGCAACAAAGAAAATAATAAATTTATCAGCGGCCTGATGTGCCCTGATTGCAAACGCCCAACTGTTTTTATCGGAATTCAAAAGCCTTACCGCCTTTCCTGCAGCCATACCGGTAGCAGTTGTGGTTATTACGAAACCACACGCAGCCGCTACAGCGAGTTGTGGGAAAACCTCGAAGACAAATTCCCAGCATCACCAGAAGACCCGAATGCAACTGCTAAGGCTTACATGAGCATGCGGGGCTTTGACTTAATAAAAACTGAACAGTGGTTTGAACAAGGTTCCGTGTTGTTGGATGACGGAAGCCTTGGTGTAACTGTGCGATTCATGTTGTGGGATGGTTTTTGGTGGGATCGATTAATAAACGAAAGAGATTTTGTAAAACACACCAAGAAAAAAGGTAAGCCAATAAAGGCCGACTTTAAATATGGAATTACTTACACCGGAAAGCATTGGGCGCCTCCGGGAATGGAAATTAACGAAGGCGATTACATTCATATTGTTGAAGGTATTTTCCACGCTATCGCATTTTATTTGGCTGGCTACAAAGCAGTAGCAGCATTCTCCACCAGCAGTTACCCAAGTGATTTAATCAAGGCCAATCTAAACAAGCGCATCACCTGGTGCGTGTCGTATGACGCTGGCCTTGCGGGTGAAAGTGCATCCTTAAAATATTTAAAGTTAATCAACGAGCTTGGCGAAGCGGCGCGTATTTGTGCCCCTCATTCGCCCGATATGGATTGGGATGATTTATACCGCGCTGGAATGCTCGATGATAAATATCTCGCAGACTGTAAGTGGCGCGGAAGAATGTTGGCAGCTACAAGCGCAAAAGAGAAAGCGTTTGCGGCATATTGCTGGAAGGAATTTCAGTACAAAATTATTTACTTCAATAAAAATACCTATGCCTGTGAAGTTCACAAATCAAAAATTGATGAGCTGATAGGGGATGGAAAAATAAACTTCTACGACGATAAAGACACGTTTATCAACAATGTGTCAATCGATCAAATTCTTAACGGCGAACTGCAATACAACCACGCCGAAGCAGATAAATATACAAAAGAGCGCAAGTATATTTTCACTGCCTATACAAAAGAATTTCCAAAAGGAAACCATCTGGAATTTTCAGCCAATGGGCTGAGCAACCCGGAACGATTCACCCTAACTCTGTTAAACCAAATGACTTGGCTCGAATTTACGGGCAATAAAGGGGATCTCACCATGCTCAGAAAAATGTGGCGCAGTAAAAATTCTGTAACGGTAGAAACAGTTCAATTTATTGGCTATGACGAAACCAGCCGCGCTTATGTATTCCCCGAGGCAGGATATAAAGATGGCAAATGCGTAAAAGTAAACAAGCACGGCTATGTGGATTTTAAAGATTGCCAATTAAAAACATCGCTCGTCGGCGTCAACTTTATTCATAGCGAAAAATTCGACAAAAACATATTGCCCGACTTCATTAAAATTTTTGATCTTAATGGTTTGTGTGCGCTTGGCTATGTAACAGCTGCATTGTTTGTTCGTCAAATTAAGGAAGTGCACCAGCAATTCCCATTCCTTGAATTAACAGGGCAAGCGCAATCCGGTAAATCAACGCTGATTCGCTTTATCTGGAGATTGTTAGGCCGTGAAAATTACGAAGGTATCGACATATTAAAAACGTCTGAGTCATCACGCGGTCGCGCCTTGTCGCAGTTAAGCAACTTACCTGTAGTGCTGGTAGAGAGCGACAGGGAGTCAATGCCGGGTAAAGGTGGGCGCCCATCAAAGTCAGTTGATTGGGATGATTTTAAAAACATCTTTGACCTCGACGGCATATTAATGAGCCGTGGCGTTAAAACCAATGACAACCAAACCAATGACAGTATTTTTCGTGGTGCGTTAGTCATTACCCAGAATGCCAGCGTTCAAGGCAGCGAGCCAATCATGACTCGCATAACCCACCTGCATTGCACCACCGCCCATAAAAAAATTGAAAACCGTGAAATAGCAGATCGGTTAAAAACAATGCCTGTGCGTGAGCTGGCTGGTTACCTGCACTTAGCGCTAACCCATGAAAAAGAATTCTTGGCCAAGTTTTTTTCAGCGTTTGATTACCACCGGCAGATCCTCACTAAAACCACTGGCATTAAAAACCAACGTGTAATTGATTGCCACGCTCAACTGATGGCCGCTGTTGAAGCGTTGACGGTACTGTTCGACAACTTACATAAGTCAGTGTTGGACCAGGCATTAGCACACGTTGTAGGCCGCGCCAAAGAGCGTCAACGCCGACTGACCGAAGATCATCCGCTAGTTCTCCAATTCTGGGAAAACTATCACCACCTGAATGATCAGGTAATGACGCTGATCGATGAAGCCAAAAACGAAACTGAAGTCCCCAACGAGAAGCTAAATCACTCTCTCAACAAACAGCTGATCGCCATCAACCTGAATGAGTACTACGAACACTGTCGCAAGCGTGGGCAAGAAACTGCCTCAATCGCTGACCTTAAGGAAGTTCTCAAAACGAGCAGTTTTTATAAGTTCGTGGCCGACAAACACGTTTCATCACGCATCACCAAGAGCCAAAAGCGGTGCTGGGTATTTGAAAAACCCGCAAATCTTCCAAGCCTTTGATTTTACTGTTTTTTTTGTCTTTGTATAAAGGGCATTAAAAACATAGGTGGTATCCAGTGTAAACCGTTAATTACGTTAATTTGTTTTATTTGTCTTCTGTATCAATGGTTTACAAGTTTTTCAAGTGTTAATCGTCTGTTAATCACTGTTAACAAATCGATGTACTGAAATTAACACCAAATTAACGCTGCTTTTGAAAGTGGTTCTCCTGAAACCCGCGTGGTTACTGGCGATTAACGAAATTAACGAAATTAACGGTTTTAGGGTTACCCCCCCTAACAGGGTTTTAAAAAGAGGAAATCTCATGAGCAATTTGCCCCACTTTTTAACCGATCCAGTTGACCCGAGAGGGCAGTGGTTCCGCGCTGATTGCATGGCATGGGAGCTATTCACCAAAAAGCCCAAGGCCGAGCGCGAGGCGTTCATTGCCGGTCAGCCAGAACTGCAAACAGAAGATTTTCACAGCCGCCTGCGCCGCTGTGAGGCGTGGTGGTTATTGACCTACTGCACGCACTTTCAGATTGAAGAAACCATTGCGCAAATGCAGCCCGAAGAGATGCGCGAAGTGCGCCAGCACATCGAAGCAATGCGCTTGGAAATGAAAGCAGTCCGCCAACGCAAATTTAAAACCGTGAAGGGGAGTAAAGCCCATGCGTAAATCAAGTGATGTGACCGAAGCGGAATTGAAAAAAGCCTACGACGAAACCCCAGCCGTAAACCAATACGTGCCCTGGGCAGAAGTGCAGGCCAACCATGTTTTTAAAACCCTGTTAATCAACCAAATCATTGCACACGAAGAGGATCAAACCATGCAAAAAATGCCAACCAACAACGGCATATTTCTCGCCATCGATAATGGAGATACACCACCAGCATTTATTGGCTTAGATGCGGCAACTAATCGGGACGCAACCGTGATCTCGACTGCACCGGAATCAAAAAAAATTACTCGCCGCAGCACTATCACTTTGCATGAAAAGCAAATCGAAAAAATCCGCAATGCTGTAATTCTCGGTCGCAATTGTTTACGTTCTGGACACGTAAACGACTTGTTGCGCAGTGAGGCGCTATCAGATTTGGCTGAAGCACAAAAAATTCTTCAATCCTTTTATGAACCGCGTGTGTGAGGTGTTAGGGATGAAATTCACAATCGCATTATCAACACTTTTACTTTGCATGGTCACACTGGCCAGCACCGTTTTGTTCTGGTCTTCAATGCCGACTGACCAAACCGGAAAACTGCTGGCCGCTGTTACCGCCACTGCATTAGAAGCCTGCAAGTATTCATTTTTTCCAGCAGGTGTTTACTACCTCAAAAAGCGTAACGCCGGGGGCGCATTGTTGTTAATTATCGGAGTGGTGTTAGTTGCAATATCCGTTGCTGCTACCACAGGTTTTTTAGAAAACGCCTACAACCAGCAAACACAATCAGCGCAACAAAACAGCCTTGAGTATCAAACCAAAAAACAACAACTAAACAGCCTGCAACAGCAGATTGATTCGTTAAACAATTTGGTTGCAGCAGACGCACAAGGCAGCTACCGCACCCGCGCAATACAAACCGCGAAGGATGTAAAAATCCTCGAACAACAACGCGATGCGGCACTAGCAGAAATTAAAGGCTACCGCGAAACCGCACAGGGCAACGCACAATCGCTTTTCTCTGTACTGGCAATACCTTTGGGTGTATCGCCAGAAGCCATTCGCCAAAGCACATTTATAGGCCTAGCGGTAATTGTCGATATTTGCGCAATCGCTGGCCTTCTCGCCCTGGGCGGCATGGGTAAAAAATCCAAGCCGGAATCAAATCGAATTTGGGGCGAGCTAACCATAAACACAGAAACAAAAAAAGAGCCTTCACGTGTGCCCGTTGTAAATCAAAAACCAAAAGAGCCGCCGTTAGTGTGCGCAGAGTTAACGCCAAATGAAAACGAATTAGCGCAAAAAATATTAGGTGGTGAGTTCGGTCAACCACCCGCAGTGAGGCGAATAATTAACGAAGGAAATGTGCGGCACCAAACCGCCAAAAAGGTTCTGGAATATTTGGTAGAGCAAAACAAGGTTCGGCGTGAAGGCAAACAATATCAACTAGTTCAAGCAGTAATTGCATAAGGGGGTAAGGGGGATGAGTGCTTTTTCTCAATTCAGATTTAACGATTTTCTTGTGAGCGCGGTAATAGAGCAATGCGCCGAGCAACAGCGCCAAGGGCTATCCACACCACTGCTGTGTTTTACGTTCGATGACGGCAACTGCGTTGGCTTGCGATTCCCATCACCTGAACACCTTGCCGATTTTTGCAAGAAACATAATTTTCAATTAGAGGACAGACGCGATGAACCCAATACCTAATGTAAGCGCTGGTGAGAAGGCCTTTTACGAAAAAATTAAAACCGGTGAGGTGCGTGCCATACGCGGCAAAAGTGAAAAGGGGGAAGGGTGGCGGCCTGTGTGCCGCGGTCATTACCTTGGAAGTGCGTGTGTAGGTACTGAAGCGGAAGCCGTCACCAAAGGCAAAATATTTATCGGTGAATTAAAAAAACGTGTTGAAGGGGTGCAACCTTCGGTAACCAAAAAACAAGCGGCGCCAAAGCGTGAGCGTAAATCAAAGGCGGTGGCGAAGTGATTTCACAAATAGGAATTGTATTTTTTGGTGTGCTGGCCGCGTGGTTAACTCAACAAGCAAATGAAAACCGTAAAAAGTACGCTTGTATTTTTGGATTAATCAGCCAGCCATTTTGGTTCTATTCTGCGATTGAATCAAACCAGTGGGGAATAGTTTTTCTTTCAATTATTTACACAGGCGTTTGGTTGATTGGTTTTAAAAACTATTGGGTTATTCCAGTAGTGCCACTACCCAAGGAGTAATGATGCAGCTAAGCCAGCATGACAAAATTGTATTGGAAAAATTAACAGGGGTAGGGTGGATTTCGCAACACCAGTTGCAAACCTCCCGCCAAACAATGAACAAGTTAGTGCGTGCAAAATTGGTAGAGCGAAAAATAGTAAATGATCGCGTTCGCTACCTGCCGGAATCCGGCGCGCGTTACCGGCTAAGTCAGAACTAAAAGGTAATTAACAATGGCACATCACAAAGCAAAGCAAGATAGTAATGTAATCACGGTTCGCTGGAACGGTTCTACCTATGCGGCTCGTATCGATGGCGAGCGGATGAGTAGTACAGCTGCTCCAATTATTGCTGCTCGTCGGTTGGCCGCAAGTGTTCTATGTGTTCCTCCCGATCAAGTAAATCTTCACACATTGGAAGAAAATCTTAACGGAATTAGTAAATACAAAATATTCAATTAATGAGGTTCTTTCAATGAAACCGAAAATCTATTTTGCATTGGTATGCGTTTTTTTATCCGGCTGCAACACTATGCCAATCATCAATCTTGCCAACGAAACTAAATGCGTAACACAAATTGCTACAAAAGATTCAAAGGTTACGTGTGAAATTGAAGGCAAGAAAGTGTTTGCAAAAAATAGGTGAATTATGAAAGGCAAATTTAATCAAGTGCTAAATGTGGTCGGGATTGTGTTGTTGCTGAGTTTTATTTTTCTGTTGTACTACGGGCACAAAACAGCGTGTCCAAGTGTCGAGGTGTATTACAAGTGCAATAATTTTTGGGATTAAAAGAGGGCGGCCAATTGGTCGCCCTTTATTGTTTTTAATGTGGTTCAGGTGTTTGAGGCATCAGCTATTAAAGCTGTAAACTCTCAGTAGTACCTATAAAAAAGGATTCAGGTTTTTCAATTAGTGTTCCATCAAACAGATGAGAATAGTTAAGCAGTTCTGATGCTTCATCGAAAGTGTCGAAGCACCCTAAACTGATATCTGGTTTTGCTATAACTTGGAAAAAGGAGGTGATTAACAATCCCTTGGCGTCAATAAACATATAAAAATTTATTTTACGATACGGGCTTTCTAAGATTGGCACAATAATCATTATCAGATCCCTTTGATATATTTTTATATTGGGTATTAATTACATGCCCATGGAAAAAGTTTTTGTGTGATTTTTGGTGAGGCTTAAGTTAATCATGAACTCATCAAGGCTCATTGTGCTTGCGCTACCTGTTTTGGTGTCCACTGCAGCTACCATTCCAAAATTTAAAGACCGTCCTCCACCTGATCCGCTAATAGGCGGAATCTTAAAATCAATATACTCTTGCAGATAAGCTTTAAAATTACTTCCGTCTATACCACTAATGAAAATATCATCGATAGGTTTTTCAATTTGAGAAAAGTATGTTTGAGCATTCAATTTCAAAGTGCAAGGGTTTGATTCTGAGAGTTCACCATAAACAACAAAATGATGGCCGTCTCTGTTTTCTAATGACCGTTTCGCAAGTTCAAATCGATAAAACTTCTCGTGTTCCGAAATTATTGCTGAGTATTGTGACTTAAACTCGATTAAAAAAAACTTTGCATCGTGTGCTGCGATTAAGTCTCCTGCCAATTCGTGGTTACCATCAAGCGGCGAAAGATTTAATTTTCGATTTTTAACGCCATTAATAATAAAGAGATATTCTATTGTCTTTTCCCACCACTTCATGTTCTGCCTCGCTTAAATTTTTGGTAAATTGCCGAGCACAGTACCTTTTGAGGTTAGATGTGTCTGTAGGAAATCATCCATTTATTTGTGAGAAATTGACTACAAATTGTTGAGATTAATCTGCACGAAATAAATTTTCGATTGAATTGCAATACGCTGTTGCAATTTATTAGGGGTGCTGCGTCACAAAAATGCGTTGACATAATTCTGTTGTCTCCCTAATCTTGTTTAACGGTCTTGCTCTATGGGGGATCGGTTTTTGCCGTTTTGCATTGGTAATGCGACGCCTGCTTTGTCGTACCCACTGCAGTTGCAGAGCAACTACGAATATTTGTGGCGGGCAATCCGCTGAAGTCCATTCTCGTTCTTCAATATTGTTAACTAACAGCTATGCAATTCTATTGCAGGTGTTTTTACGCCTGAAAAAACCATACGGAGTTTTATGATGGAAACTAAAATTTATAATGCGCTTGAATGTCTTCACCAAGTGAGGTCGGTAAACAATTTGATACAGGGGGTCTGTACTCGCATTTCAGCAGGCGAGCTTTCGGCAAATGAAGCGGAAGGTTTATGGGTGGTGTTGGAGTGGCAAAATAAACATTTAAAAAAAGCAGAGGGGGCGATTGAATGCGTAGCGGAATTACATGGGGTTGCCGCCCCGGTTCGGGCGGCTTAATCGTTAGAGTGATGCAAGCATCATTTGCCGCTCTGTGTCCGGCAGGGCGCGCAAAAAGCTTACTACCACATCTTTGTGTTGTTGCGCGCTAGGTGAAAGGGTATGGCTAAAACACAAATCCATCACAAACGTATGGCCGCACTCTGGATCTTTGCAACTGCAATAAAGTTGGCTCATTGTTACATCTAGCTCTTTTCTAGCCTGAACAATTGCCTTTCCCTTACACACTTTGCATTTAATCAGAATCATTTGATCTTCCCCGCGAAATAAATTTGTGCGCGGCAGAAGTATAACATTTGTACGGTATTTTGCAGTAACCAAGCGCATCACGCCGCCCTTGATTCTGGCTTGCCAAACTCAATACGCCGAGCTGGTTTTAAGAACTGGTTAAGCTGCAAAAATCTGTCCTGCATGGGCACTGTTTCATATTCAAAATACACTTCAGCAATTTTCCAAATATCACCAAAGCCGCCCACATTTTCTGGTATTGCTCCACACAGGGCAGGCTGCATTCTCCACATCGCCAGAACGTCTGCACGTGTCGTGTTTTTGATGCGCTCGAACTCATCTTTAGTGGCAATGTCACCCACAGGGATCAATTGCACTGAGTCTTTTTTCCCGTTCGGGATATTCAAATACAAGCTGCGGAAATTACCCACACCCTTGGATTCCTTCACTGCTTTTTTAATCGCGTCTTCATCCTTAGGGTCGAGTGATGAATCGCTGGTGTAAAGGATGTAGCCCATGTGCGCGCCGTTCACATAATACTTGCGGCGGAATAGGGTGGCGTCTTCACTGAGCATCACAGAATTAATGCCGCCGAAGTATTGCGGAATGCCGTAAATGCTTTGGCGCACATCGTATTCTTTCAGGTGAACCACTTCGCCTGGCTTGAACTCAATCGGTTCTTTGCCATTTTTTTGCAGCTGGCAATAGGTGTCGGCCTTGGTCATGCGGCGCATGGAAATAGCGGGCAGGTGTTTAAACTGAATTGTTTCACCAAAAACATTTTCAATTCGTTGCAGGTAGCAGTTACCAAAAACATCATGGTCGATGTTGGCGCAGCCTAAATCCCAGTCGGATATAACATCACTGGTTTTATAGTGCTGAATTAGACGATCCCGGCGAAAGGGTGGAATAGTGCCGTGGTGCCCATTGGCGCCAAGGATTGTAGCAAGGCCTTTTAGTGATATTGGCGGCTCATAATAATTACCGGCACCCGCGAACACGCCAAGGTAATCGGCTAGGCTATTACTTAATACTTGTTCAGGTTCACCAAATTTAAAAATGGTGGCGGCATTTTGCTTGTGTTCGCTGGCTAATTTCGTTGTGGGTGCTGTTGCAGTTCTGTGTCGTTGTTTTCTCATCGCGTTATTAGCCCATTGCTACGCCGGATTTACGGCGTTCGGTTAAAGGTTCGTTGCTTATTGCGTGCATGATTGACCAAGCGGAATCCGCGTGGCCGGTATCGCTACTGCGGTTAGCGGCATAGGTTATTTGGTCGCTGCTGGTGGTTTCTTGCGTGATCTGTAAAAACGATTGCGGAATGTCTGTAAATTCCGCGTCCCACTCGATGCGCCCTGATTCAATAATGTCTTGTGCTTTTAGCACCAGATTCGTTTTGGTGTCTAAACCGTAATGAATTGGTGTGGCGCGGGGGAAAAACACTTGAACCATCTCAAATACGCCGTGCCCTGGTCCAGTACAGTCAATACCCATAAAGGCGATATTGTATTTTTGGGTGAGCGCTTTAATTTCATTGGCTTGGTGCCGCCATGCACCGCGTAACGTGATGTTTTCCAGCACCCGAAATTTGCCGCCTTCCACTAATGGCGGGGCGACAATTACAACGGCAGATTTATCACCGCGGCGTGCCGGGTCATACCCAAGCCAAACAGGGTTATTGCCATACGGCCGCACGGTGCCTTTTTTGAAATCAACCCAAACCACATTGCTATCAACAGCGCAGCCCAGTAATTGCCCGAGTTTGAAAACGGATAGTCCCGCTTCCATGAACGCGCACATAAATAGCGTATTGAAAGAGCTTTCGCTGTAGCGGAATTTAAGGTCTTCAATATCAAACAATTTGCAGCCAGATTTTTCCGCATCTTTCACCGTTACGATGTGTCGCCAAATGCGATCTGCACCTAGCGCGCCGTCTTTAAGTGCTTCATGGCTAAGGTCAAAATCAACTTTGTTTTTTCTGTCTTCGTTGAATTTCTCGCCGCTCCACATCGGGTAAGCCCCATGTGATTTTAGGGACGGTGTAGAGAAATAAGTTAGTCGCCACTTTTTCTGTGACGCCATGGCGCTGGCAACTTCATTGAGTTTTTGGAAATTCGGAATCCAGAAAACTTCGTCTACATACAGGTGACCGTTGTAACTTTGTGCGGTGCGGCCATTGGTGGAAACAAAACGAATGTTGGCGCCGTTGCTTAGCGTGATGCAATCACTGCCTTTTAACTCAATGCCAAAGTATTTATGCGCAAAACCAATCATGTAAGCTTTAAACACAAACGCTTGGTTTTTACTGGCGCTTAAGAATAGTTGGTTATCGCCGGTGAGAATTGCATCCTCGAACGCTTCCCAGGCGAAATAGAAGGTTGCACCAATCTGACGTGATTTAAGAATAAAGCGTGTTTTCTGGCTTTTGTTTTCATGCCACTTATGCTGATAACCAAAAAACAATTCATTGCGAATTTCTTCTAACCGTTCGGCGGTTATTTCGCTTACATCATTCTTGATCTGTTGTTTTTTCTTCTTATCAGTGCGCTGGGTTTTTAGTTCGCCGCTATCATTAGCGGCTTCACCCTTTAGTATCGCCGCTGTCTTTGCCTCCAATTGGCGAACCTTTGCCATTTTTTCAAGCTGATTAATCAGCCTGTCCATTTCGTCCAATTCGGCAGGGGTTTTATTTTCTTTTGCTGCTAAATCAATAATGCGGCGGCTTATTGCCTGCTCAATGCTTACGCCCGCGATTAAGTTGTCCCATTGACCTTCGTCACGCCAGTTGTACACAGTCCTGCCGGATACGCCAAAGCGCTCAGCAATAACTGAAATTGGAGTGTGCTGCAAATAAAGCCCGCGTGCGGCGGCTCTAATTTCTGGAGTGGCTTTAATTTGATTGGCGGCTTTTGTCATGCCGCCAGTTTAATCAGCATTTTTATTTTTAAATCGTGCTGATAGTTCTAATAATTTCTATATCTCGCGTATAGAAATTTATAAAACCTCTTGTCTTTGAAGGGAGTTCAAAACACACATATTCTGCAATCACTCGCTGAACACGCACTGAATAAATTCACTATTTTTAATTCACTGGATGTTGATTGCATGGCAAGAAATTTAAAAACCGGTTGGGTAATTGTTGCCACCAGTGGCGAAACAACCGATGGCCGAAAAATTGAAAAAAAGTGGCTTGAAGATATGGCCTCTAATTATAGCGAACGTTTGTACAGTGCAAAAATCTGGCCTAATCACGAACGCTATTATGGCTCACAAGGCAAAGTGCTTGCGCTGAAAGTGGAGCCAGCAACAGACGCGCAATTAAAAGGCGAAGTGCATTTAATGGCTATTCTCGCCCCCTCAGACAATTTGGTTTATGCCAACCAACAAGGCCGCCTTGTTCACACCTCAATTGAAGTGCTTAAAAACTTTGCGGGTCGTGGATTTTACTACTTGGGCGGTTTAGCCGTTACCGACAACCCCGCAAGCCTTGGCACCACTGAACTGCAATTCAGCGAGAACGCCGAAAAGTTCCATATCCAGGGTGACGCATTGGATTTATCCAGCGCTGAGGAAAAAGGCATTTTTGATCGTATCCGCGACAAACTTTCAACTAACACCGAGCAGGAAACCGCAATGGACGAAAAACAATTTAACCAACTGACAACAACCCAAAACAAAACCAACGAATTGTTGGAAACTCTGATCGGTAAGTTTACACCGCAACCCGCCCCAGCCCCGGCGCCTGCACCCGCCCCAGTGCCAAAAACTGAACCATCACCTGCGCCACAAACTGAAGAGTTTGTTAGCAAAAAGTCATTCGATGAATTGAACGATAAATTCACCAAATTGAGCGAAGATTTTGAGGCCGCCAAGAAAAACCCAGTGCCAAGCACAAATCCCGCCGGTGATGGCGCCAGCGCCGAAAACGCGGTTATCTGCTAATCACCAACTCAATCAGTTTTATTTTTAACGGTTTTTAATCAGAACAATTACCGAGATTTTCAAAATGAATGAAGTCAGTAAACAAAAGTATTTAGCGTTTTGTATTGCGATGGCAACTACCTTTGGTGTTGCGTCCGTAGCCGAAACCTTCTCAGTTACACCGACAGTAGCTCAAACGCTGCACGACAAGATTGTAGAGGAAGATACCTTCCTGAAAAAAATCAACGTTTTTCCTGTTGATGAAATGAAAGGTGAAAAAGTTTACGGCTCAGTTTCACCGGTGGTGGGTAAGCGCACAGATACAAGTGCCAATGATCGTGAACCTATCGATCCTTTAGTGCTTGGCGACAAGGATTATGAGTGTTTCAAGACGGAAGTTGATATTGCCATCAAATACAAAACCATCGACACCTGGGCAAAGTTCCCAGACTTTCAAGAGCGCTACGCAAAGTGGGTTCGCCAAGCGGTGGCAATGGCGCGAGTGCGCTGCGGCTGGTATGGGCTTACTGCTGCTGCTGTTACCAATCCAGTGACTAACCCCAACGGCGAAGACCTTAACAAGGGTTGGTTCCAAATCATGCGCGAATACAACGGCGGTGCGCAGTGGATGGAAGAAGGTTCTGTCGCTGGTGAAATCCGCATCGGCGAGGGTGGCGACTACCCCAACTTGGATGCTGCCGCACACGACTTAAAACAAAAACTCGATCCGATTTATCGCGAGCGCAATGATTTGGTGCTGATGGTTGGCTCTGATTTGTTGGCAGCAGATAAAGCAGCTTTGTATCACGCACAGGGTTCAACACCTAGCGAAAAAGAGCGCATTGCAAATGAAAAGGTAACCAAAACCTATGGTGGTATGCCAACCGATACACCAAGCGGTTTTCCATCACGCGGTTTGTTTATTACCACTTATGCAAACCTGAGTTGGTATTACCAAGACAGCAGTGTTCGCCGCAGAACAATTGACAATCCAAAGCGTGATCGAATTGAAGATTACACCAGCGTTAATGATTGCTACGTGGTGGAAAACGAAGAACTCGCAGCCGGTTTTGAATTTGCGAACGTCAAAATCAAAGAAGGCGGGGTTTGGGTTTAACAATCAGTTTCATGGCTGAGTGCATGGAAGCAGCACGTTGATTATCCCGCTCTACGGGGCGGGTTTTTTAAGCTCGGGGAACACAATTTATGTCACTTGCAAAAGCACACAAGGCCGCCTGTTTGGCCGCACTCGCTGCAACAAAAATTGCAGATCAATCTGCTGCCGATAATTCAGGTGCGGCTGCAAACAGCAACACCACAATCATTATTCCTGCCGCCAGTCATCCACAAGATGTGCTCATGGCTGCGCTGAAGCAAGACCAAGACGCATTGCATTCACTCACCGATGTGAAAAAGAAAATTGCGCTGAAAAAAGAACAACTCATTCCAAAGTGGCAACCGATTATTGAGCACTACCGCGAAAGCGGCGCGCAGCATCCGTTTGAACCACTGGTGTGGTTTGCCATTTGGATGGTGGATGCTGGCCAAATCGAACAGGGTATTACCTGGGCTGATTACGCCATCGCGCAACACCAAAAAATGCCCGAGCGTTTTAAATCCGCCAATTTGGAATCTGTCATCACCCGGCAGGTACACGATTGGGCGCTGGAACAATTCAAAGCTGGCCACAGCGCTGAGCCGTACCTTACGCAAGTTGTTGAGCGCATCGAGAGTAACCAATGGTTGGTAAGTGAACGGGCGTTAATGGGCATGCTGTTCAAGCTAGTGGCGTTGTACGCAGAAAAAGAAAAGCATGATGAAAAAGCAGAATCCTACTTTTTGAAAGCAGTTGCGGCTAATCCTGAAAAACACGGTGTTAAAGGTGCATTGCACCGCGTGCAGAAAAACTTAAATAAGCCACTTACTGAATTTAAGTAGCTGAAAACGTCTCTCCCCGAGAGCACTGGCAAACGGGGGCGGTAAACGAAGTTCGCTTTACCTAAACCCGTTTTGCTCAGTGTCTAATTGCGAGTAGTAGTAATGAGTTTCACCGGCAAGCCAGACACGTTTTTAAACACGGAAATAACCAATGACGGTTTTTACCCCGATATTAAACTGGGTGAGCTGCAACGGTTTTACCGGGTGCCAGCGGAATACAAAAGCGATGTGATTGAACACCACACCCGTTTAGCTATTAGCGATTGCAACGCGCAGTTGGCTGTGAAAAAAGCGGAATGGGTCGCCCTGGGCCACACCATGCTGGAACAAGTAGACGCCGCGATGATTGGTGATGAGCTCACAAAAGTGGAGCAATACAAACGCGCAGTTTTTTGCAGAGCTATGGGCTTGTTAGTGATGGCGTTCGCCACTCTCAACCGCCGGGAACAAGCAGAGAATCTAGCCAAAGAAGGTGACGACACAATCCAATATCACCTTGCCCAATCTGGCCGCGCTATTCGTCGCCTGTTGGGGTTAACTGAAAACGTAAGCGTGGAGCTGCTGTAAATGGCACTCGCAAAAATGCAGGCACTTGCCACATTTTTAATTAACCAGAAATTATTTGCGGCAGAGCAATTTGATTACTGGATGGAAAACGGTGCGAGTGAATACTCGGGCAAGCGAGAGGGCAATGGATACGTTATTTGCCGGTTCCGTTATGACGCTGTTTTTGATGTTGAGCGATACAGCCAGGACGCCTCTGATTTTTTGGTGATGGTTAGTATTTGGTTGATGGAAAACGATGGTAAGCGAACCGAACAAGACTTACCGATGCCCGAATGGGATGTAACACCGCTCGATGACAGCACTACAGATGTGCAGGTAAAAATTTCGTTTGATGAGGACATTACCATCGTCCCGGACGATAGCGGAAAAATCCTGTATCGCGGCAACCGCTACAGCGTTGCACCGGCAGTGATTACCGATGCAAGCAAAGTCGGCGTAGGCGATACGCAACAGCGCCCAACGGATCATCCATATGAGCGACCTGCGAATTAATTTTTTTGGCCACTTGGATGCACAAAAGCGCCTTGAACTTTTAAAACTTCCCGCGCGCAAACGCCGCCAACTGTTAGGCGGGTTTGGCAGGGAAATTAAGCGGCAAAGCATCCGCAATTTAAAAGCGCAACGCGATGTAGAAGGCCGCTCTTGGGCACCGCGCAAACGCGGTAACGATAGAAAACTGTTGCGGCATTTAGCCCGGCAGGTGCAGGCCAACTTTGTAACGCCGGATTTTGTGGATGTAGGTTTTCGCGGAAGCGTTGCCTACCAGCAGCATGAAGGCGTAACCAAAGTAATGACCGCCGCCGCTGTTGCAAAAGAAAAAGGCATTAGCGCGCATTACGAAGAGCCAGCAACAAAAAAGCAAGCAAAGGCATTGCGCGATGAAGGTTACAAAATCCGCGTGAAGGGCAGCAAGAAATGGCGCAAGCCATCGCTCAAGTGGATTCAGGAAAATTTAAAACAGAAACAAGCGGGATTTATTCTAACAATCCTGCGCGATGAACAGCCGAAAAAGGCATGGGTAACAACCGTACCAGGGCGCCCATTTTTAGGCGCGACTAATGCGCAAGTGGGCGCATTCGTAAACAAGGTTTTTGACAACACAATTCATTCAAGGGTGTAGCTATGGGTCAGGGCAAAGTAACGGTTAACAACCTCAACTTGGGGCAAGGCAACTTTCCTGAGGTCGAGCGAAAAACACTTTTTATTGGTGTGTGTGCAACCGGTGTGGGCGATGTGCTCTCACTAAACACACAGAGCGATTTAGATGTGTTGCTGGGTGCCGCCGCAAGCGATTTGAAAACTCAAGTGATTGCAGCCCGCGCCAACGGCGGCGAGAACTGGCAGGCCTACGCCGCTCCAATCGCAGCAGACGATGATTGGCGTGAGGCGTTGGACTTGGCCTTCCTCACTGTATCCACCGAACTGGTGGCTGTGTGTTTGCCGGTAGCCACTGGAGCTGATTTCACAGCGGCATTCACCAAAGCTGAAGCCATCCGCACCCAACAAGCGCGCCGTGTAGCGATCCTGATTGCAACACCAGGCATCGATGCAGACACACAAACATGGGCGCAGTACACCGCTGCACAGGCTGCGCTTACAGCCGGAATCAGCGCCTACCGTGTATCACCAGTACCCCAACTGCATGGCAACAATCTGGGCGTGTTGTGTGGCCGTTTATGCAACCGCGCTGTAAGCATTGCTGATTCGCCTATGCGCGTTTCTACAGGCTCTCTGCTGGCCTTGGGTGATGCACCAGTGGACAGCACCGGCCAAACGCTGCCAGCGGCTGTTTTAACCACGTTGGACGCGAACCGCTTGAGCGTGCCCCAGTGGTACACCGACTACCCCGGCATGTTCTGGAGCGATTGCAACTTGCTGGATGAGCCGGGCGGTGATTACCAAGTGATAGAAAACCTGCGCGTGATCGACAAGGCCGCCCGAGCTGTTCGCATTTTGGCAATTCGCCGCATTGCAGACCGCCGCTTGAATGACAGCTCTATTTCAATCGCCAGCAACAAAACTTATTTCATGCGACCACTGCGCGAGATGAGCAAAAGCACCGTGTTTGCAGGGGATCAATTCCCCGGCGAGATCCGCCCACCGGCTGACGACAGCATCACCATTGTATGGCCAAGCCAAAACGCGGTTGAGGTGTACATCAAAGTGCGCCCATGGAATTCACCCAAAGAGATCACCGCCAATTTGATTTTGGATTTAAGCAGCACCGGCGGTTAATTCCGCCGCTTGTTGCAGTAAAAAACTGAATTTATTTTTTTGAAATTTGTGGAGTAAAAAATGGGTAGTCGCATTGGTGGTAAAGACGTAGACATCATGCTCAGTGATTTGATGATACATGTAAACACTTTCAGTATCAGTATTGATGATGGTACTGCGGTCGCAAAAACACGTGGCATTGCTAATGGATTTGTGGATGGCGATACCAGTGGCTCCGGTGAAATTGAGGTGGATACACAAAACTTTAATTTGATTGTAGCTGCGGCGAAGAAAGCTGGAAGTTTCAAAAAACTGGAACCCTTCGACATTGTGAGTAATGCGGAGGTGGACGACGAAACATTAAACATTGAAGCATTTGGTTGCAAGTTGCGCATTAGTGATTTGATCAGCGTGGATTCAAAAGGCGGTGAAAAGTTAATGCACAAATTGCCGTTTGATATCACCAGTCCTGATTTTGTACGCATTAACGGTGTGCCGTATTTGGATTCAGCTGAAACAGAAAACATCCGCTAATGCCAGCCGACAATTTGGATGAGGCGGTAGACCTGCAAGCAACGCTCAACAGCACCGCATTGCAGGCGCAGTTAAGCAAGAACACGTTTCACATCATAAGCCTTACGCACTGCACGGATTGCGGTTTTGAGATTGATCAAAAAAGGCAAGCGTTAGGCGGTGTGAAGCGGTGTACAGAATGCGAAGGTTTTCACCAGCGTGAAGTGTTTCAGAAAAAACAAAGGGCGATGTAATGCAACTGCCACACCTGAGTTATGAAGCGGTAAAACAAATCAGCCGTGCCAAAGGTTACAACTTTTTTGAGAACGGCGATTACAACATAAACCTGATTGGCATCCGCAATATGCGCGATGTGCAAGCCAACACGTTTAACGACTTGTTTTGCATTGCCTTCACCAAAAACGGTGAGCAGATTTTGTTGCAATACCCCTGCACAACAGACCCCGGCACCTATTACCGGTTGAACCCTGCCAATATGCAAGGCACCGCCATTTTGCCCGCTGGCCAGTATTTTGGTTTGTGGAAAGTAGGCATGCACCAAGGCAAATATGAAGCGCTAGTGCAACGCCTGCCCACGGTGGTGATCCGCGATAACAACCGCGATGCGAATTTGGATTTAAACGCTCGCACCGGCGTGCGTGAATTAATTGGTTTGAATTGCCACCGTGCCAGCGCAACCGGCACCAGTAAGCAAGTGGACAAGTGGAGCGCCGGTTGCCAAGTGCTGGCCAACAACGCGGACTTTGACCAGTTAATGAAATTGGCCAATTACGCGGCCAAACATTACGGCAACGGTTTTACCTACACATTATTTGAGAGCACTGATTTTGAGTAGCCAGCAGCACATTTTCACCCGCGTGGGCGGCACACGGTTTGTGGCCACCATGGCGTGCGGGCTGGCGAGTTTTATTTTACTGCGCTTGGGAGATTTAAACGGCGATCAATTTGTTGAATTGGGCGAGTGGACGCTAGGCGCATTCATCGCCGGAAACGCCACACAAAACGCGGCCAGTTATTTTGGTAACCGCAAAAGCAACCAACCAGAACCTTACGAGGCCAGCGATGATTCTAAACGACAGTATTAAAGCGTATATCGCGGGCGTAGTGGCCGTGTTGCTGTTGCTGGTGCTCATACCTACCGGCATTCACAATTTCACGCTGCAAGCAGAAATAGAGCAGCTGGAAGCGGACAAAACCACACTACAAGCCGAGGCGTTAATAAAACGCATGGAAGTGCGCGGGTTAATGGATTACCTGGGCGATCAAGAGCGGCGCATTAAGGCATTTGAGGAAACTGCAAAGCAAATGGCAGCAGCGCGATTAAAAGCCCAACAGGAAGCCGCACAGCGCGTTAACCAATTGCAGAACCGTATTGCATGGCTTGAGCAAGACAAAGGCGCCAGCTGCACCGTAGCGGGCATAGGTAAAACAATTTTGGATGAGGTGTTGCCGTGATTAGAACAGACCAGTTTGGGCTTAGCTTGCAATCAGTTTTAATTGCTGTGGCGCTGATAATTTTGTTTTCAATATTGCTTGGCTGCACCACCGTAAAAGAAGTGCCGGTATATACACCGGTAGACGTAACCAAAGTGGTTGTAGCGCCTTGCATCGAGCAAAAAGATTTACCGGCAGTACCAGTTCTGGCCACTACAAAAATTAAAGGCCATGAAGATGACTGCGAATTATTGAATTTGGTGTTAACCGACCGTGCGCAATTAAAACTCTATGTAGACCAGGTGCAGGGGGTGCTGGCGGGTTGTGTAAAGCCCGCCGGTTCTTGACTAGGTTAATTCCCATATGACCGATTGATAATCAAAAAAGCAACCAGCGAAAGAGGGCGGCGCGTGAGTGATTTAACCAAGCAGGAACTGGAAGCAATAGCCGCTGCTGGAGCTGAAAAAGGCATTACCAATGTGCTGGAAAAATTAGGAATAGACCCTGCCGATTTCTTGGAAGTGCAGGCAGACCAGGCGCACTTGCGTAAGCAGCGCAAGGCATTTGAGCAAGTGACTACCATAACCACGCGCGTGGTGCTCACCACATTAATTGGCGGCTTTCTCGCTGCTGTGTGGATGGGCTTTAAAGAGTTTTTACACAAGTAATTTTTTAAATCAACCAACCCTCGGGGATTAGAACCATGAGCAAAAACGAACAAGTGTTTGATATTGAAGCCGGTGGCAAAGAATTTAAATTCACCGTTAACCGCGACTCATACAACAAGTATGTGAACGCAATTTCTCAAAAAGAAAAAGTGGCTCCAAGCCATAACTTTTTGATGATGACTGTGGATCAAAAACAAAAGGCAGAACTGCGCGAAGTGCTTGAACAAAACCCCGGTTCCGAGGTGGAAATTGCGGGTGGCATTTATGAAGACTATACGCCTGATATTGGCCTTGTTGTAAAGAAATCGAGCAGCGTGCAGAGCGACTAAGCGGGAGCGCCTACAGCCACTACCAGGCATTAGCGATGAAGCATTTGCCCGGTAGTGATGTGAACGATATCGAGACGCTCGCAACCGCGCTGCATTTAGAAAAAATCTACTGGGAAAATTTTAGTAACTCAGTGGCCAATGGTATAGCCCTAGCGCTTAACGGTGAGTGATACATGACCCGACTTGAAAAATTATTAATGCGGATTGAGTTACTGGATAAGGTAACTGGACCCGCTAATAGAATCATGGGCACCATGAACAAGCTCACCACCGGCGTTACAACAGGCTTTGCCAACATCACGGGCGGTGCTATTGGAATTTGGGGTGTGGGTGCTGCACTTAATTCTGTGACCGGTGACTACCACGATTTTCACCGCGCCGCCGGTGAAGTGCGCAGCCTGAGTGTTGCAGAAGATGCAATGGCCGCACTGGAAAAAGCCGGGCTTAAATTCTCAATTCGCTACGGCGAAAGCGCCGCCGATTTTGTGCGCAGCTCATACGATATTCAAAGTGCGATTGCTGGCCTTGCTGGCAAAGAACTCGCCACCTTCACTGAAGCCAGCAACCTGCTCGCAAAAGGCACCAAAGCGGACGCCGCCACCATCACCAACTACATGGGCACCATGTACGGAATTTTCAAAGGCCAAGCGGATTCCATGGGCAAGGCTCAGTGGGTGCAACAACTCACCGGCCAAACTGCACAGGCCGTGGAAATGTTTAAAACCAACGGTGTTCAAATGAGTGGCGCCTTCACCGCATTAGGTGCAGACGCTACAGCCCACGGCGTGGCCATTAACGAACAAATGGCGGTACTGGGTAAGCTGCAGGCCACCATGAGCGGTAGCGAAGCTGGAACGAAGTACAAAGCGTTTCTGCGCGGGGTAGGTAATGCCCAGGACGAACTGGGAATGAAATTCACCGACAGTGCAGGGCGCATGTTGCCGGTTGACCAGATTCTTTCAAAACTCCAAGGCAAGTTTGGTGCTATCGACACCGTGGCAAAAAGTGATTTGCTGAAAAAGGCATTTGGTTCCGATGAAGCCGTGGCCGCCATTAAATTATTAATTGCCGACACCAACGGTTTGACCGATTCAATCACCGCACTGGGCAACGTTCGCGGCATGGAAAAGGCCCGCGCAATGGCCGAAGCCATGACCATGAAAACCGACCGCCTCAACCAAGCCGGTATTGCTGTAAAAATTGGTTTTGGTGCATTGGTTGATAAAGCGCTAATCCCGTTTTATGACGCGGGAATTAAAAACCTATCGGTGTTGGGTGAGTGGATTGATAAATACCCGCACTTGTTCGGTGCTCTCGCCAAGCTGGCTATTTGGATTGGTGTTGTGGTCGCGGCTGTATCTGCATTCGCGATTATCAAAGGCGCTGCCATGATTGCCGTGGCTGGCTTTACGACAGCAATTACTATTTTGAAATCGCCACTGTATTTGATTCGCGCTGGCATTTGGTTGTGGAATGCGGCACTGGCTGCAACCCGCATTTTGTTGCTAACAACTGCCATTCGTTTCCCCATGTTAATCACTGGCCTAATTGCGATGAAAGCCGGTTTTATTTCCGGTGCTGCAAGCGCCTGGGCATTTACCGCTGCACTGCTTGCCAACCCAATCACATGGGTGGTGGTGGGTGTGGTCGCGCTTATTGCTGCACTCGCTTATGTGGTTACTCACTGGGATTCAGTAAAGGCCGCCGCAGTGGGTGCAATTACTTGGATGTTTGAAAAGTGGCAGGCCTTCCGCGCAGTAATTGAAGACAACCCCGTACTGAAATTTATTTTCCAGCCCTTGTTATTGGCTGCGGATTTTGTCGGATTTTTAATTACCAACTTGGAAAAAATACCGCAGTGGTTTTCATCATTCAAAAATTGGCTGGCGAATTTAAATGTGTTTGATGTGCTTATGGCACCTGCAAAGCTCGCGCTGGAAACGCTGAACCTGTTGCCCGGTGTAAACATTGACACCAGCAAATTGCAAAGCACTAACCCTGCGCAACTGGCAGCTGAAAAAGTACCTACAACCCCGTTAAACAATGTTGCACCCGCAATAGCCCCGGCAGTGATGAAAGTGGCGCAACCAGCCCCGGTAACTATTCCAACGGTGATGCAAATTGCACAGCCTGCACCCGTAACCGTACCCGCTGTTATGCAAGTTGCTGAACCAGCGAATTTACCAGCGTTTGCCAAAGCGCCTGTGGCTGTGCCTGCAATACCTGCGGAAAATTTGGAAGCCAATATAGAGCGCGACCGCGAAAAGCTCGCACCGGCACCCGTAGCGCCAGTGCGCAATGTTCCGCAAGGTGGTTTGCTGCAACAAATTAATAACAGCAACACCAATAACAACAAAGGCACCAGCATTGGCACGCTGAATGTGAACACCACGCAAAAGGTGGATGGCTACACCCTGCGCGACCAATTGATGATGAGTGCGTAAATGGCTGACCATTTTGATTTGCTCATTGCGGGCGACAGCATTGTTTTGGATGAGTTTGGTTTGCCCGTGGGCATTGATGGCCGTGCCAGCATTGCCCAGGACATTAAACACATGATCCGTGAAACCGGCTTACTGGTGGAAATGATTGGGCAGCGTAGCAGCGAAAAAATAAAGCGCGGCATGGTGCGAATTGAACAGCACGTAGAAAACGATGAACGCATTCGCCCAGGCACAGCGCGCATGGTTCAGTTGGACAATGAAACGTTTTTGATTACCGCAAAAACAATGCAGTACGGTGATATTGAGGTGACGTTGTGAGTGATGACTACAGCAGTGAGTTTAAGCAAATGGTAGTAGATGCCGGTTTGCCCACCACTGAAGCCGAAGCAAAAGCGCAGTGGCATGCTATAGCGGCTGCTGAACAATTGCCTTACAACAACAGTGCTGAAATATCTCCATTTTGGCGTGGTATTACGGCACTGGTTACTGCACCACTGTTGTGGATTGTGCGCGATTTATTGTTAAAGCAAATTCTGCCCAATATGTTTTTGCGTACCGCGACCGGCATTTGGTTGGATATGTTTGGCTGGGCGGTAGACCTCACTATAAAACCCGCAAAAAAAGCGCAAGGCAATTTGTTATTTAGCCGCGTGAATACCGTGGGTGATTTGGTGATACCTGCCAACAGCATTATTAAGAGCCCGCTCATTAATGGGCGCAGTTATCACTTGCGCATACTGGCCACCACCATTCTGCCAGACGGTGTTGCGAGTATCAGTGTTGCAGCTGAAGCGGTGGAAGTGGGAGAGGGTTACAACTTGCCCGCCGGTTACTACGCCATTCAGCAGGTGCCCATTGACGGCATTACCTCAGTAACCAACACCGCTAACTGGCTCACCAGCGCCGGTGCGGATGTAGAAAGCCCGGATGATTACCGCTTGCGTATTCGCAACCAATTTACTGCAGTGAACCAATACCACACCGATGCAGTGTATTTAAAAATCATCACCAGCTTTGCGAATATCAATACACGCAATGTGTTTTTTGAGCATGGTGCCCCGCGTGGACCAGGTACAGCTAATGCCTACATTTTGATGGATGTTGGCCAGCCCAGCACTCAATTAATTGAGGCGATTGAAGCCCACGTGATGGCGGGTGGAAACCACGGCCATGGTGACGATTTGCGCGTGTATTCCATGCCCGAAACCGAACACGATTTTACAGTGGCCATTGGCGCTGTAGCCAATGTTACGGTTGAAGAAAAAGCGATATTGCTGGCCAATGTTACCAACGCTATTGGCGCAGCCTTTCGCGCAAACAACCAATACGCCGTTACGGTTACGCAACCCCTGAGCGAATTCTCTTTTTCATTGTTGGCTGCTGAACTGCACGGTCTATTTCCGTTATTAAAATCTGTGCAATTTAGCCTTGCTGAAATTACCAGCGCACTAGACATACCACGCATGGGTGAGGTTACGGTGGCGTTCGATGATTAAGCTTGACCTGAATTTTTGGTTCAACCAAGGCCAATCCATACCGCTAATAAAACTCTGCCAAAAATGGTGGAACAACATTGAATTGGGTTTGCGCTGGCCACTCACGCAGTTAGACCCAATGACCTGCACGGTGGGTGTGTTGAACATGATTGCGTGGCAGCGCGATATAGACCGCTTTGCAACAGAACCCTTGTGGCTTTACCGGGCGCGCGTGAAATACGCCCACGTGAATGCGCGAGATGCTGGCTCGATTATTGGAATAAAAAATATATTCCTACGCCTTGGCATTGGCTATGTGGAAGTCGAAGAGCGCGTTGATGGAAAAGATTGGGATGTGATTGTGTTGCGCCTGACTGATAGCCAGTTGGGGCAAAACGCCGAGCTGCTAACCATATTAATTAAACAGTATGGCCGCACGTGCAGGCGTTACGAATTTGAAACCATTAATTCCGTGGTGGTTGAGTTGGCGACTATTGAGTTTGATAACTCATGGTCTTTTGATGTGGCGAGTTTTTAGAGGCGGCTATGGCAGCAGCAGTAATTAATACCGGGCGTGCAAAAATTGCATTGAAGCAAGCGAATAGTGAACCACTCATTATTTCGCGCTTTGTGTTTGCCGATATACCAGGGCTGGACACCGCCGCACCGGTTGACGTCGCGCAGGGCATGCCAGCCCCCGCACACATAGTGCATGAGCAATTAAAAACAGCGCAGGGTTATGTTGCTGAAAACAAAGTGGTGTACAGCATTATTCTTGGCGCAACTGTTGGCAATTTCTATTTTAACTGGGTGGGAATTGTTGATGAAGATGACACGCTAATCGGCGTGAGCTACACACCGCGCCAGTACAAATACGAAACCGCTGGCTTAACAACGGGCAATACTATTACCCGAAACTTTTTAACCCAGTACAACAACGCATCTGAAATTACTGGCATTACTGTACCCGCAGAAACATGGCAGATTTCGTTTACCGATGTACTGGACAACATTGACGCCGCGCTGATTGCGGATATGCGCGATTTATATGGCCGTAGTTTGTTTTTTAACGATGCATTCCGCGTAGTGAATGCGGGTGGGGGAAATTTTTTGGTAAAAGCGGGCACCGCTTACGTTGAAGGTATTCGCGTGCGCATAGGTGCAGATGAACCGATGGCAGGTTTAGCACTACCGATTGATTTTTACGTGGATGTTTTCCGTAGCGGTGGTTTCGCGGGTGGTGAGAGCGCCTATGAGATTTTCACCAGCGCACCCGGTGCACCATTAGCGGATTACAACGACCCAGCCGGTAAACCGCACTACTTAGTTAAGGTGGCGAGTATAAGCGGTGCGGGTGTGGTGACTGACCACCGGATTAAACGCACTGTGCCTGGCGCGTTGATTGATACGTTTGCTACATCTGCCCAGGGCATAAAAGCGGATACCGCAATACAGCCAGACCAATTAAAAACGCACCCTGATTTTATACGCTTGCGCCGCTTGGCGCTGGCCGGATTGTAGGAGCTTTCATGCTGGACACAACTGTTCTAAAAAATGAATTGCAGGCGCGCATAAATGCACTGACCAATGCATCGAGCATTGACAGTGTTTTAGAGACAGCGATTGCTGCAAAAAAAGTTGAATTGATTGGCGTAGATATAACACGCACCAATTTGGATGCACAGATTCAGCGAATTGTTAATGCGCTTGATCCAGCCAGCGCCATAGAAGATTTAATGGTTGTTGCTGCAAGCCTGCAAAAAGACGATGAAACAATAATTGGTGATATTCGCCCGCTTTTGTATCAGGGCGATCAATTCATTGACGAAAAAGGCCGCCATTGGCTGATTGAGGGCAAGTTACACACTGCTGAAGGGTATGAAGAAGCCTTCGCAATTCAAAGCCTGAAAAATTATGGGAAAGAAGTGTTTTTTCCCGAAAGCGAAACGCTGACTAAAAGCCCCAGGCAGTGCGCGCGGGACGGTGCGGGAAATATTGTAATAGCCTGCAACAGCAGCAGCTATGTGTTGGTGAGTAATAACACTGGCGATTCGTTTGAATTGGTTGAGCATAGCCACGGCGCGCCCGTTGTGGGTGTTGTGCATATAGGTGGGCATTTTATTCTGGCGAGTAACAGCGCAACGGAATTAAAAACATCGTTTAGCAGCGATGGAGGCAACAGCTTCGGTGCTGCCACCGTCGCAAGAGCGTTGACTGCTGCGACGTCCAATACGGTGGCTGGCGCAGCCACAGCAACCACAGCGTTATTTGTGGTGGCGGGTGATACAGCATGCGTATCGATGACGAACGGCTCTACCAAAGCAAATAGATCACTTGCAGTGGCAACAACAGGCACTGTGGATGTTTTGATAAGCGCGCATGCTGGCACTATTGTTGTTGCATCCAAGGGTGTTGCTGGCTACCAAAAAACAGTTAACGGTGGTGCGGCGTTTACCACACACAACCATGGCCACGGAACCCCGACAAAAATGTATTCGCACTTGAATAATTTTTATTGGGAATCGGGCGGCGGATTATATAAAAGCCCCGATCTTTCAACGTGGGAGTTCATTAGGGAATCAGTTCCGCTTGAGCTTACCTACAATGCCATAAATTCGTACAACCGGAGTGTTGTTTCATTTCCGGTTAAAGACGGATTTCTTTTAGCTTCACACACCAACACGTATTTTTTGTACACGCAAGATTTTGTTACCTATGAACGCTTCCACCCTTCACAAAGTGCTAATGAGTTGTCTTACGGAACAACAACTGAATTTGTGGTTTTTGGCGATCTGTTAATGGCTAAAAGCGCCGTTGATAAGGCTTCAAAAATATTGAAGTTCGATGTTGATGCAGCGGATTACATTGGCTTTGGATCACTGGATTTTACTTTCAACCGCAAGCCGAATTATTTGAGGATTAAATAATGCCGATTGTGAATATAAAGCCGCTTATAAAGGGCGGGCGCGGTGTGCTTACCATTACATCCTATCAGGCTAAGGTTGCGTTGGCCGACGCTGGGCTTTATGACGCTGTTGAAGCTGCCATTGATTCGCCGGGCACGCCCGTACGGATTAAGTTGGCATGGCGTGAAGGTATTAATTTTCAGCGAGACAATCCAATGATTCTGATGTTGACCACGCAGCTTGGATTAAGCGATGAAGATGTTGATGAATTGTTTGCAGCTGCAATGTTAATTGAAGCTGGGCAATTGTCTTGATTAACCGTGACGCGGGTTTGGTGAAAAATGTTTAGTGCTATTTCTTTTCAGTGGCCTCCCACACTCGCTGATGCTGTTGGCACGCTTAACGGCTCATTGGGCAGTGCTGCGAGTGAATTGGCAGCAGCGCATAGCCGATTAGTGGCAGCACCTGATTACACATTGGTAAGCAACCCAGTTGCGGCTGTTGCCGTTGGCAGTATTGCTGAGCATGGCCAAATTGTTGATGCAATGTTGGCAGGGGTGAAGGTGTTGTGTGCCCACCCCTGGGCGCAGGGAGTGGGAGAGGGTGACAACCATTACCGCTATTTATCGACCGCCAATGCCGTTGCGACCGCCGCAAATAAACTGGTGGATGAATACGACCATTTAGCACCAACCGGTGTTATTGATGCTGTGGTGTTATTAATTTCAGCAAATGGTTTTTTTGGTTTTTACGAAACATTAAACCAATTTAATGCTGTTTTCCCACTACCGGCAACGTTGATGTGCGAGCGCCGGGCAGCACAAATCGCCAGCGTTGAGAGTGACAAAATTATTCTCCCGGTGGCTGCTATTAATTCACGTTGGGTGGGCAATGAAAGCGCCCATTTCTATGGCATTAGCACTGCGACAAAAACCCTTGGTGAATTGAGTGCGCATGCCGAAGGTTACGAACTTGGCGGCGCGTCACCCGAGCAAGAGTTGGTAAATGTAATTGCTAAAAAAACCGATTCTTTGGCTGCTACTCAGAGCCTTGTGGCGAGTGTGCAGGCGCAATTTGCAAACGGTACAGGGGCAGGGCAATACATTACCAATAAGACACCGGCGCAAATTAAAGCGCTACTGAATGCAAGTGGTGCTGGGCATGACGCTCCCTTGTGTTGCTGCATTGTGTTTACCGGCGCGCCCGGTGAACTTGAGTTAGTGCGGGAGATGCTGGGCTTATGATGCTGAATGATTTTACTGTGCCCAATAAAGAATTGCGGGTGACCGTGGGTATGCGTTTTGAGGACGAAACCTTAGGGGCACAGACCAGCGCAACAAACACCGCTGAAAAAGGCATTAAGCCTAAAGTGATTACCGTGGCGCTACTGTTGCCGCACGATGAAGCGGATTTATTGAGCGAGTTAACGGCAATTGCCCAGGCAACCAATGCCGATGGAACACTGGTTGTTTATGACATTGTTGAGCCTGCTGCGAATGCAATGAATGTGCGCCAAGTAAAGTTTACCGATTCATTTGATGTGCGGGACGATTACCGCTTGCGCGCGTGGCAAATTAATTTTGCATTGAAGGAGTACAAAAGTGTTCCTGAAAAAATGGAGCAACGCCAAACCAAAGTAGTTGGCGCTCCGCAGGTTGCGGCGGGTGAAGTGGTTTCAGGTGAGGCGGTTAATGAAACATCACCACCTGAAACAATGGGTAGCTTTGAAAAAATATTAGCCAATTTGGATTCTGCATTGGCACCAAAGGCGGGTAGCGATGAAGCTGCATAAACTGCTGACGATTAATGGCACGGCGGTTGAACTGAATACCGACGATGTGCGGTTGAATTTATTCACGCCGGGCAGGGCTGCTTTTACGTTCATTGGTGCCAAGGCCTCGGGTGTTGTGCAATTCAGTATTGGATACAAGCCTGATGCATTGAGCGTGATATTTACAGGGTTTATCGAAATTAGCTTTGCGGTTGATAAAAAGCAGCAGTGCATTTTTTGCCGTGAATTATCGGCGGCGTTGAACCGGGTTATGCCGTTGAATTTACGCAATTGTGCGTTACCCGATGTGCTGGCCGGTATCAGCAAAACTACAGCGGTTACGTTTGTTCATCCACCGCAGGATTATTGTAAAACCAAAGCCCCGGCGTTTTATTCAATTGGTAACGGCTACCACTGCATGGATTCACTGGCGCGCGTGTATCGCATTCCGCAAATGATTTGGCAGCAGCAGGGCGATGGCAATGTGTTTGTGGGTGCCTGGCAGCATAGCTATTGGGCAGGCAAAGAAATTGAACTGCCGGTGGAGTGGCAGGCCGCCAGCGGGATTGCAAATTCTGCCAAGGTGCCAGCGGTTCCCAGTATTCGCCCAGGTGTGAAGTTCACAAGCGGTGGAATTATTACCGGCGTAAATTTTAGTGATGCACACATGGAATTGGAGTGGGATAACAACCCGTGGGGGACACGATGGATAAACAAATCAGCCGTATTGTAGACCGCAATAAGCCCGAGCTTGTGGGCATGTATCACCTACCGGTTTTTGCGCGTGTTGAAAGCGTTTGTGACCCGGTTTTATCGCCTGCACTGAGTGAAAAGTTCCGCACCCGCTATGCAGTTGATGTAGTGGTGCTAGATGAAAATGATTTGCCCGATGCTTTGTTCCCGGTTTTTAAGGCAGTGCCATTACCGGCGAGCTGTGCGGGTTTAGAGCGCGGTGTTTTTGGGTTCCCGGAAGCGGGCGCAATTGTGGAGATGGCGTTTGCGTATGGATTGCCCAGCAAGCCATTTATTCGCACCATTTTAACAGACGGTTTAAGTTTGCCCGCTGTTGCACCAGGTGAGCTTTTATTGCAGGCCGGTACCGGTGTTTTCCAGCGCGCTAATGTGGCCGGTAATTGGGAGCGAAGCACCAACGCCAATATTACAGATGACTGTTTGCGTTTTGCACTGCATTGTTATTCCGCTACTACCACGGCGCACGAATTTTTTGCGCAAGTTAAGCGCAACAGTACAGAGCAGGTATTAGGTACAAAAATAATTGAAGCGTTGGGTGCGCTGAAACTGTTAAGCGGTGGTGTTTGCAACATTGCGGCGGCGGACAATTTAAATTTAACGACTGCCAGTGATTGCAATGTGAAGGTGGCGCGGGATTTACAGCAGCGCATTGGCAACATCGCCGATTCATTCGCCGTGCTGAAACAGTTAATTAAGGTGCAGAACGGCGGCACTGTTTGGCTGGGCAGTGAAGGCGAAAACGTGTTGCAGATTTTGAGTGAGTTGATTCAGCTAGTCGCGAATATTGCCAACATTGCTAAAGATCACACGCACGAATATACCGACAACGGCAACCCACTTAAAACAAAAAAGCCAGACCAAAGCGGTGCTTATGGCGGTGAAAAAACGTCTGCAGATGCGTTGAAATCGCGGCTTGATCCCATTGTTGAATAAGGGTGTTTTATGACTGATAACAATATGCATTTTATGGTCGCTGGTGAGCCGTTCACCTTTATCTGTAATTTTAAAACTGATGCAACAACGGCTTTACCGCTTAATGGTTTTACTGCCAGAAGCGAATTGCGCAACCAGCGAGAAGGTGGCGCGGTGCTTTTATCGGTGGAGGATGATTCGCCATTTTTTACGCGGGATTTGGATGGTGGCCAACTGCGATTAGAGATTCCGCCATCTATCACCATTGGGCTTGATTTTCAAAAGGCTGTGTTAGATGTGTGGATTACCGATGGTGTGCGCGGCGCGCGTAGTGACACCATTGAAATAATTTTCAAACGTGGAGTGACCCGCAATGATAACGGTTGATGTAATTGTTCAACCTAATGCGGTGACAGTACCGGTAAAGGTTGAAAACAAAACGGTTGCAAAGAATGTAAATAGCTTTGCAGGCGTTCCACCCGCGCCAACCGGTGCGCCAAAAGTTTTGAAGGCTCGCGGCGGTGGTGCGTTTGATTATGGGTGGGAGGATGAATTACCCGCAGGCTCAATCCCGGACATTGGCGATGTTAGTTTGTGGTTTCAAAACCAATTAGTGTGAAGGGGAAGACATGAGTACTTTAGAGCAACGCATTAAAGATTTATCCACCGTTATTGCAACCGAGTGCAAAATTTTAAGAACTTTGCTTAACGGGAAAATGGTGGACTTATCTGCATTGAATACTGCCAACAAAACCAATTTGGTTGCGGCGATCAATGAATTAAAAGTAGCTGTGGATTCCGTCGCCGGTGGTGGCGGTGCTTCGATCAATGATGCGCTGAGCGATAGCACTACCAGCACCTGGTCTATTACCAAAATCGCTAGCGAAATTACGGCGGGTTTAAACGGTGTTTTGGCGGGTGCCCCAGCTGCGCTTGATACGTTGCAAGAGCTGGCAAACGCGCTGAATAACGATGCTAATTTTGTTGGCACTATGACCGCCGCACTTTCAAGCCGCGTGCGTACCGATATTAATACGCAAGGGCTTACGCTGACGCAAAAACAAAATGCGCGAACCAATATCGCGGCATATGGTGCTGATGAAATTGGCGATCCGGACACCAATTTTGTAACCACATTTACTGCAGGACTTGTGTAAATGAACACACTTGTTGAGCGAGTGAATTTATTGACGATCGCTATCAGGGAGAAGTTTAATTCGATCATGCCGCGCCTAATTCCTATTGACGGTATTGACGGGCAACTGCTTGCTAAAAATGGTTCTACGCCTTTTGCGACGGAATGGCGTAACCCCGCAGCAAACACGTTTGTGAAAATTGAAAATGAATTTATTAGCAATAATGCGTCTGCGTGGACATTTGGCGCAAACTCGGGTGGCAGTGCAAACTCAGTATCGGCGGGTAACTTGGTTGCTCACCCTGGGATGTACATGTTCAGGTCATCCACTACTGCAAACAGCGGCTACCGGGCACTGACTGCCAACACCGCTTTTGCGCTTTCCGGTGGTGAAGTATCGCGTTTTATTTTTTATGTTTCGCCCGTTGCTTATGCAACATCGCAAGTTGTTTTAGGCTACACAAATTCTATTTCATCTTCTGCTGGGAACCATGAAGTGGCGTTTGTTGTTACGGCAGGTTCTGTTGTGGGGCGCTGTGGGATCAACAACGTGTATACCTCATCGCCGGTGATAACAACGCTTACTGCGGGTGTGTACTACAAGTTAAAAATTGTGATTGCAGATAATGGCGCTTCAGCAACATTCAGTGTGTTTGATGGCGCGGGTGCATTAATTGCGGCGCAAACCGTATCGACAAATTTACCCACTGATGGCGTTTATCGCGTTGGTCATGGGGTGATTGCAACATCCAGCGGCGTTACTGCGCAGGATGTTGCGGCGTTTGATTATATGTCACACGAAGAAACGAAAGTTAATCGGTCTTTTTAATGAGGTGAGGTTTTAAAATGGGTGAATTAGTTTATCGATTGGTTGCGGATGACGGCTCAATTAATGAGTCGCGAAGCGAATCGGAAATAAAAAATTGGAAGTCTGATATGGGCGGCAAAATCACCGCTTACGATATGACTTTTCGCGTTGATAACGATCCGGTGCCGCAGATTTATGAAACGTCAGAACAGGCCTATGCGCGTGTTGATGAGCTTTCAGGGATGTATCAGGCTATTCCCATTCACACGATTATTAGCCCGCAGCCTGCGGGGTTAAATTGACAGTTACTGACTGTGAAAAGCCTCATGTAATTGCATGGGGCTTTTTTGTTTGCATTAAAGCTAATCATGAATGCAAAGAACGGAGCCTAACCTGTTATTTACTATAAACCAATAGCACTATTGGGTATCCATTGCAAATTAATAGGATCTTTCTTAACGGTCAATAGCCTTTTGTTTATTGGGCAAAAAATACTAAAAAGAAAACGGAATTCACTTTCATGTTTGTGCTTCTCAGGTTTTGTGAAAACGTGTCTTATGAAATCAGGAATATCTTGATTGTAGTGGAAGGAATGCTCTCCGAAGAAAGCCCCCATTTTCTGAGGAACATATCTTATTTCATCGTAATAACAATGTAGCTCAAGATCAGTAATTGAAAGTGAATTTCCAGAAATGTAGTGTTGAGAACTTTCGTCAAAACTATCGATTGATAAATTCTGATGAAGCATTTTTTTTGCATGGTTTGCGAATTCTTCTGGAGATTTAATTATGTAGTGCGATGAATATTTAACGTCTATAGAGCGTCCATCTCCTTTTTTTAATTGGCCCTCAATTTTTTTGCAGCACCAGATGTAACAATTAGGGTGCGTTCTTTTAATTTTTACGCCAACCATTGTTACACGTTTAGCGTCGCCTAAATTAAAATATCCGTTCGCTAGAAACTTTTTGCATTCTTCATTTGGCACTTCTGAAAAATAGTCTACGTCATACGAATCTACCCCTTCATGAGGGTCTGCAATCGTGAATGAGGGATTGAGTGTTCGATAATACTCAATTGTGCCTAGCCTTATCGTTTTACACGCACCGAGCGGATTGTATTTATGCTCACAAAATTTAACTAACATTTTTCGTCCTCGAATAGAGTTAAATCGTGGCCTTTTGCAAGGCGGCCATCTGTCCGATTTAATTATTTTTAGTTAAAATTACTTCCTTCTGTTTAATATATCGTATTTGCTTACCCCGCTACGGAAATTTCACCAATTACGCCCAAGTTGTTCTGCTAAATATTAACTTTTCATTTGGGCAATTTTGTTTTGGAGAGCGGGCGCTAGATTTGCTTAATTTGGGAGTTGATCCGGATTTTGACTAATTTTTCTGTCGCTATTCATAAAGTGCTGTAAATTCATTTGATAGCAGTTCATATATTTCATCTCTTTTCGCGATGATATTTCCCATGATTTGCATTAGTTCTTCTGAGGATATCAGCTCGGATTTGAACGCTGATTTATGTCTGAGTTCATCTTCTAGCTTCCTAGTGTCTTCAAGTAAGGATGCAATATTTTTTAAGCCCATTAACTTAAGTCTTGAGCTCGCGATAACTCGAGATTCCGCTGCTTTCACAAGATTGTCGTCTGTTTCATGGAAATAATTGATTTGTTCTAAGGGGATTGCTCCCGCTTCATAACCCAATTCATGCAATCCGTTTATCAAGCCTCCAAGGTCGTTCATTGCATTAAAATAAGTTTCAATTTTTTCCAGCGAGTACGTCAATAATTCTGCTCGTTTTTTTACTGCTTCCTTAGACTTTTCAGATTTATGGTTTGCCTTTGTTATTGCGTATGTAGTCAAGCCCGTTATGAGCGCGCCAAGTCCTACTTTAACTGCAGTGTCTATTACTTCAATTGCTTCCATTTTTTACTCCCTCTAATGTCTGATTGTGATGTTTCTAGGGTGAATAAATTTCAAGCAGATAATTTTGGTTGAGATAAGCGGACTGCGATAGAATTAAATCGCGGCCTGCCCCTACAGATGACTAATATTCAAAAAAATTATATAGCGCCATCGGGAAATAATTTCATTACTTGGTCTGTAATTTTTTCTGATTCGTCACCGGACAAAATTCTGTGCTCCCGCTGAGTTTTAATCCAGCCTAACAGCTCCATTGCTAGACCTGCTTTAATTATTCCAATATCGTGTATTTTTATTAAACTGACGTATGCCCTAATTATATATTCTTGCTTTAATTGAATTCGACCTAACGGTCTAATTATTGGATTAGATTCTGTTGGTGGAATCGGTTTATGATTCTTGTTGTATTTATCCAGAAGGAAAAATGCTTGCTCATATTCACCTAGCATTTCGGGATTGAATAGATTATTAATGGTATATCTATCTAAAAAGCTTTGGTTATTAAATTGCTTTTTGTTTACTTCCTCATCATATTGTTTTAGAGCTTTGATTAGATAATCATGCAATTCATTCCGTTGACGTACTAGTTCGTTGTTTTTGCTGCTCTCCAATTCTAGATACAGCGTATACAGCACAACTATTGTTGTGATAAACCCAAAGACTGGATTTAAGATCCCTCCGATCATATCTCCAAATTGGCCAAACTCAGCAGGCCCTCCCAATTGCTCATCCAATACGTTTGATGACTTCAGGTAAAAATGAATGAGCCAATAGATTGCGTTTATAATTATCAGTGCTGAAGTTGCTATGAGTCCAAAGTATATAAACTTGCCTCTTTTAGTCACATTTTGTCTCCGGTGTGGCGGCCAACCGGCCGCCTTAATTATTTTTAGTTACCAATCATCCTTTCAGCGCGCGATAGCGTTTCCGCGAGCCCTGCAACTGCATGTTCAGATAATTGAATTCCATCGTGGCTGTTTAAAAGCAATTCTTCAATCAAGCGTAAATTGTTTGCCAACTTCTCGCGTGCTTCATTTGAATTGAGCAAGGTAACAGTGTTGCCAATGCAATCGATTGGTTCACCGTCGGGATTTAAAATATCGATTGTGCCGGTGGTGTAGATCGCGAATTGCGATGCGTCTAATTTAATTACACGGCGGAGTTTTGTTTCCGGTGTTGCAGGGGAAGTTTTGCGTGCGGAGTTAGTTTTCATAATACAGACCTAGTTTAATTTCCTATAAAACCGCCTGCATGAGTACCAAGTCATGGAGGCGACTGGACAGGGTTGGTACTACCGGAACTCTAGGAAACCGGCCCACCCCGAAGGGTAGCCCCGCCCAGCCGCCATAACGCAAGGTAGCCGAAAGCCAGCAACAAAAAAAGCGCAGAGCGCGCTTGTTGCTCCTAGAAAGTTTTCAGGAGTACCAGTCCTGGCAGCGGATTTTGCCGTTGCATTGGTAGAGTAGTGCGGGTGGTTTGCTGTGTCAATGTGTAATACAGTGCAATATTGTGTAATAACGGGGTTTTTGTTTACTTTTAGTGGGCGGGTAGATATGGAAGAAATAAAGCAGGAAAAACAAAAGATGCGTACATCAACCAAGTGGGCAATTGCGGTTACAGTTGTTTGGTTGGGTGGTGTTGCGGCGTATGTGTTTTTTAAATGGGACAAGTTTTTGTCCATGGACCCAAATGCGATAGGCGATTTTTTGGCGGGCACTATGTCCCCACTCGCGCTGTTCTGGTTGGTTGCGGGGTATAGGCAGCAGGGGGAGGAGTTGCAATTAAATACTAAGGCATTGGAAGCGCAGCTCACTGAATTGTCACTTTATGTACGCTCAAACCAGATAATAGCTGACAGCTCAAAAAGACAAGTTGATATTTCCGAGCAAGCACATCACTTTCATAGATCTGAATTCGAGGAGAATAAGAAATACTTAGAAGACCTCCGGAGGCGTGAAATAAAGCCTGAACTCACAGCGAGGATCCTGAAAAAATCAAATGGGAGTTGGGACATTGAGATTAAAAATAACGGTAGGGGCTTCGCAAAAGATTTAAAAATAGTTACCTACAATTTTGAAAGTTTAGTTTTTAATTTCGTTGGCACGCACGTTAATTCTGGCGCAATTGCAACTTTCCGGCTAGACGGCCAGAAGCCTTCAATTTCTGAACCATTTTTCTCAATCGAATGCAAAGACGAGGATGATCACTTGTTTAATTTTGGCTTTGATTTTGACGAAGCGAGCTTTGCTCTAATTCGAACTATATGAAAGTTATGTTTGCGACGTAATAGTTATAAGCCAAGGGGCTTCCAAGGATGGCTCGAGTGTGTTTAAAATGTACTGTATGAAAATACAGTATAGGAGGCACTATGGCCGCTATTGAATATACACTCAAAAATACGATTTGGCCTTCCACCATCGCCCAGGAAGTGGAGGTAATGGGTAAGGACAGCGCCAGAATCCGCGTGCCCTGCGTGGGTTTTACCAATGAGCGCATCACCAAAACAACCAAAGGCCATTACGTCAAAGTGATAGCCGAGCGCTATTCCGAGACTTACGCAACCACCGAGAGCGACTGGAAATATATATCCGTCGATGACGCTGTATTGGGCTGGCGTACCAACCAGAGCAATGTGGCAATGGGTGACTGGATTGTGTACCTGCTCGTTGATGACAAAGGCGTTCCGATTATTGTGCCGCGCGTTAGTGACAAATCATCTCAACTGCAAGCGACAGGGTGACGTTGTGTCGGCTATCGAATATTACAAACGGTTTTGGGCTGGCGATGTTGCCGGGCAAAGAGATTTTCCTATTGTCGATGTGATGGGATTAAAGGGCACTGTAATTCGTGTTCCTTGCGCTGGTGTTAGGAATATCAGCTCAATTGATGATGAGGGCGGGCACAAAGTGAAGGTGCTGGCGACGCGTTACACGAACGGCAACCCGCATGCGATGTGCCAATGGATCGATTTAAAAGAAGATGAGGTTGTGTTGGGCTGGCGAACGGATCAGGCCTCGTCTGCACCCGGGCAATGGGTGGTTTTTTTGATTTCTGATAAGGAGGGTAAATTAATCATCATACCGCGTAGCAGTAAGCCGCCAGTGCAAAAACTGGCGGTTGTTCGTTAGGCCGCTTGTTCGTCCGGGGCGAGCGTTATGGTTTCGCCTTTCGCTACTGCATCTTTAAACGTTTTCACTTCCGTTACTTTCAGTGTGTTGAATATGCTCGGGTTTTCTAGCAGGTGCGCAATCGCCGGGTGCGTTTCCGGTCCATCACTTAGCCATAGCTGTAAAAATTCTGGATCGGGCGGTAAAAATAGTGGGAAGGCTTTATCGTGAAATTCAGAGAAGCGCGGGTGTTCATCGCGTGTGATGATTGCGGTGCTGTATAAATTGTTTTCAAACTTGCGATACACGGCGCCGATGAGTAGTGGTGTATCGCTTTCAACGAAGTAGCTGTGTTTTTTCTTATCGACTTCCTTTCCTTCACCAATGGCGGTTGCCAATACAATCGCGCGGTGATGGCGTATGCCCGATTTCCAATAGCGGCTTGTTAAGTTGCGTGCGTTGAAGGTGGTGAGTTTGTTATCAACGATCAACTTGCCGTCCTGTTCCTCGCACTGATACCACCAGGTCGCATCGACCGTTTTTAATTTTCCCTCGTCGTTAATAATCAAATCCTTTATCTGCTGGTGTGCGGCGCCACCGAACGCCGGGCGGAAGTGCAGCAACGCCTCATCGAATAGATCAAACTGGTACGCGCCCAGGAGGCCTATGAGTTTCACGAACTCTTCAAGGTCTGCCAGTCTGATGTGCCTGCGTGCATATCCGCACATGGTGCGATCCTCCCAATAGTTTCCCGAAGTATACCCCCACCCGAAAAAATAGCAGAGACACGTGGACCAGGCTGGAAATTCACTCCTCCCCGACCTGCGGGTTCTGCGCAAAATTTGAATTTTTGAAATGACATATTGAATGCAGCCCGCAGGATTGGGGGGCACGGGGGCACATTGACAGTGCGAAGGGGGAAGTAAATTGAAGAAAAATGAAGTTTCCGTTCACTAAATAAACAAAGTAACTACTCAATAACGACGCGGCTTTGAGGTGCTTTTTTATTGTGCGCCCCCTGCGTGCCCCCATAGGGGTTTTGATCGGCGAAATTTGGACGAAAAAAAAGGGCTTACATTGCTGTAAGCCCTTGATTTTACGGGTTTGGTGCCAGTGGTCGGACTCGAACCGACACGCTTTAAGGGCGCCGGATTTTGAATCCGGTGCGTCTACCAATTCCGCCACACTGGCGAGTGGTGCGCATTTTAATGATTTGCGCCTGTCTGTCAAACACTAATTACGAAAACTTCATAAAGCCCTTAATCAGTAATCCATTTGATTCAATTACTAGGCAAGTTGATCAAAAAGCGGTTGATTATTACGGTTGCTGCCGCCTTCCACTGTCTATCCTGAGAGTCAGGAGACGCGTCGGATTCAAAATCCGGCGTCCTAATTAGAGCGATTCCCTCGGCGCTTGATTTTGCAAGAGCCCTAAATTGGGTTACCCTGCCGACCTTTTTCACGCCAACCTTATTTACTCTATCTGACTGTTATGCGCCGCCAGGATTTTTCATACGAGTTACCTAATGCCCTTATCGCCCGTGCACCTGCTGCAGAGCGGCGGGGTAGTCGTTTATTGCATTTGGATGGCCGGAGTGGGCAGCTTGCCCATGGGCAATTTCCCGATCTGCTCAATCTGGTCGAGCCGGGTGATTTGATGGTGTTTAACAATACCCGCGTGATTCCGGCGCGCTTGTTCGGTCAGAAAACATCGGGCGGGCAGGTGGAAATTCTGGTGGAGCGCGTGTTGGATAATCGCCGCGTGCTCGCCCATACCCGTGCAAGCAAAGCACCCAAGGTGGATTCGCAGGTGATATTGCAGGATGGCACCCGCGTGCAATTGGTTGCCCGTCACGATGCGATGTTCGAGTGGGAATTTCTGGGTGATGATTCGGCGTTGGTCGTGTTGGATCGTATCGGCCATATGCCATTGCCTCCTTATATAGATAGAGACAATGTTGCTGCCGACCGCGAGCGCTATCAAACCGTGTATAGCAAAGAGCAGGGTGCTGTTGCTGCACCTACCGCCGGTTTGCATTTTGATGAATTGATGTTGGAGCAGCTGCGTGCAAAAGGCGTGAATATCGCGTTTGTGACTTTGCATGTGGGAGCGGGCACTTTCCAGAATATGCGTGTCGATAATATTGCCGAGCACCAGATGCACTCGGAAATTATGGATGTGTCACCCGAGGTGTGTGAGCGGGTGCGCGCAACCAGGGCGGCGGGCAAGCGCGTTATCGCCGTAGGTACTACCAGCGTGCGCAGTTTGGAATCGGCCGCGCAGGGATATGCGGATTCTTCTCAAAAAGGCGCGATCCATCCTTATCAGGGTGAGACCAGTATTTTTATTTATCCTGGCTACCAGTTTCAGGTGGTCGATGCGTTGGTGACCAACTTCCATTTGCCCGAATCTACCTTGATTATGTTGGTGTCGGCTTTTGCTGGATATGGTTTTACCATGGCTGCTTACAAAGAAGCTGTTGCACAGCAATACCGTTTTTTCAGTTATGGCGATGCCATGTTTATCACCCGCAATCCTGCGGCCGCGCAGCAACCAGTTGGCGGGTCTGTTTGAATACTACTTATCTGAGCCGAGAGAGAAGATCGTGACTAACCAATGTTTTATGGAATTTGAATTAGATAGCCAGACGGGCAGGGCGCGTCGTGGCCGTTTGAAGTTTCCGCGCGGCACAGTCGAGACTCCGGCATTTATGCCTGTAGGAACCTACGGCACTGTGAAGGGTATGACCCCGCGCGATGTGGAAGACATAGGTGCCCATATCATTCTTGGTAACACCTTTCATTTAATGTTGCGCCCCGGTACTGAAGTGATAAAGGCGCACGGTGACCTCCACGATTTTATGCAGTGGAAAGGCCCTATCCTGACCGACTCCGGTGGCTTTCAGGTTTTCAGCTTGGGTAAGTTGCGCAAAATTACCGAAGACGGTGTGACTTTTAAATCGCCCATTAACGGCAGCAAAGTGTTTATGGGGCCTGAAGAGTCGATGCAAGTGCAGCGCGATTTGGGTTCTGACATCGTTATGATTTTTGACGAGTGCACGCCCTATCCGGCGACTATTCATGAAGCGCGTGACTCGATGGAATTGTCGCTGCGCTGGGCCAAGCGTTCCAAGATCGCCCACGGTGATAACCCCTCGGCGTTATTCGGAATCGTGCAGGGTGGCATGTATGAAAATCTGCGCACCGAATCCCTGACCGGTTTAGTGGAAATTGGGTTTGATGGTTATGCGATTGGCGGTTTGTCGGTCGGCGAACCCAAAGAAGATATGCTGCGCATTCTCGAAAGCCTTACGCCGCAAATGCCTAAGCACAAGCCGCGCTATTTGATGGGTGTGGGCAAGCCAGCGGATTTGGTGGAAGGTGTGCGTCGCGGTGTGGATATGTTTGATTGCGTTATGCCTACTCGCAATGCGCGCAACGGTCACTTATTCACCAGCGAAGGAGTGATCAAGCTGCGCAATGCTAAATATCGCGACGATACCGGTCCGCTTGATGCGCAATGTGACTGTTATACCTGCAAAAATTTCTCGCGTTCTTATCTGCACCATTTGGACAAATGCAACGAGATGCTGGGCGCACAATTGAACACAATTCATAACCTGCGCTACTACCAAAAAATCATGGCGGATATGCGCAAGGCATTGAGCGATAACACTTTTGATGCTTTTTTAGTCGACTTTTATGGTCGCCAGGGCTTGGAAGTACCGCCAGAACCCACACAATGAGTGCTGCACCGTTGTTGTACGCCAATTAAAGGGTATAATCCGGCGCCCTTGACCATACCGCAGTAACTTTCTGTTGCTGTGCGCAAGTAGAAATAAGGCGAATGAGAAGTGCACGATTTGAGCGGTACAGCGAATCGAAACGACTTTAAAACCCGCCGCTGATAAGTTGGGAAAACCTATGTTAAATCGCTACCCGCTCTGGAAATACCTCTTGCTGCTGTTTTTTGCTGTGATCGGTATTATCTACTCAATCCCTAACCTCTATGCGCCAGATCCCGCGTTGCAAGTCTCGGGTGATTCGAGTGCAAAAGTTATCGATGCACCTGTACTGGCAAAAATGGAGGCAGCGCTAAAAGCCGCCAACATTGAAGCGTTTGGTGGAGAAGTGACTGCCAAGACCGCCATGTTGCGCATTAAGGATGTTGAGCAACAAATGGTTGCGCGTAAAATTGTGCAGCAAGCATTGGGTGATGGTTATGTGGTCGCTTTAAATACAGCACCAACTACACCAGCATGGCTGCAGTCTTTGGGTGCTTCGCCCCTAAAGTTGGGCCTTGACCTTGCGGGCGGCGTGCACTTTTTACTGGAGGTGGATACCGCTTCTGCAGTCGCCAAACGTCAGGAGATCAATGCTGACGATATGAAAGACAAGATGCGCAAAGCCAAGGTGCGTTACGCATCGGTTGTTGCGCAGAAAGATAATCAAATCACCGCGCGCTTCCGCTCAGAAGAAGCGCGTGACGAAGCATTAAGTTTGTTGCGCGGTGATTATCCCACCATGCTGTTTACTACTCCCGATAGCGAGCAAACCGCAGGTGAATTTACCTTTGCTGCTAATTTTACCGAAGCAGGCGTGCGCGAAATTGAAGATTATGCTGTTAGCCAAAACCTGATCACTTTGCGCAACCGCGTTAACGAATTGGGCGTATCTGAACCAATGGTTCAGCGCCAGGGACGCAGCCGGATTATCGTGCAGCTCGCCGGTATTCAAGACCCTGCAGAAGCCAAGCGTGTGATCGGTAAAACCGCCAACCTTGAATTCCGTTTGGGCGCATCGCCCGATACCTTGGTTTCCAATAAAGAAGAGTTCCCCTTCAAAGACGAGCTGATGCAAATGCAGCGCGGCAATGCAGTTTTGGAAAAACAACTTATTGTAACTGGTGATCGCGTTGCTAATGCTACGAGCAGTTTTGATCCGGAAACCAATCAGCCCCAAGTGAATATTACGCTGGATAGCCTGGGTGGAACGCATATGCACCGCGTGACCCGCAATAACGTTGGCCGTCAAATGGGTATCCTGTTTATCGAATACAAAACCCGAACGCAAATTGTCAAAAATGCAGCGGGTGAAGATGTAGAAAAAATGACGCAATACGTTGAGCGCAAAGTTATCAGCCTTGCGACAATTCAAAGTGCGTTGGGTGTGCAGTTCCGCATTACCGGTTTGGATAACCCCGCAGAAGCATCAGAACTTGCGCTTTTGCTGCGTGCCGGTGCTTTGGCCGCACCTATGCACTTTGTGGAAGAGCGTACAATTGGTCCATCGCTCGGGGCAGAAAACATTAAAAATGGTGTTGATGCAACTCTGTGGGGCTTCGGTCTGGTAGTGCTGTTTATGCTCGTGGTGTATCGCATGTTCGGTATTTTCGCCAACATTGCATTGGCACTTAACCTGCTGCTGATGATCACTATGTTGTCGATGTTTGGCGCAACGCTCACATTACCTGGTATTGCCGGTATCGTATTAACGATTGGTATGGCGGTAGATGCCAACGTGTTAATTCACTCGCGTATCCGTGAAGAACTTAAAAATGGCGCCTCGCCGCAACAAGCAATTTATGCGGGTTACGAACGTGCATTCATTACCATTCTCGATGCCAACCTGACTACCTTGATTGTGGGTGTGATTTTGTTTGCGATAGGTACAGGCCCGATCAAAGGTTTCGCGGTTACCCTGATTGTAGGTATTCTGACCACTATGTACGCCTCGGTCAGCTGCAGTCGCGCCCTTGCCAATTTGGTATATGGCGGCCGTAAAAACTTACAGAAAATTTCGATTTAAGAGATCACTGCTATGACTAAGGAATTACGTATTATCGATTTCATGGGGGTTAGACATTACACCTCCGCCTTGTCCATCATCATAGTCATTATTTCTCTTGCGTCACTGGCGATTAATGGTTTGAAACTGGGTTTGGATTTTACCGGTGGTACTCAGTTGGAATTGTTGTTTGATCGCCCTGCGGATCTGGACAACATCAGAGGTGTGCTGGAAAAAGAAGAATTGAAAAGCCCGGTCGCGGTGCTCTTTGGTTCTGACCAAGAGGTTATGATCCGCACCCAGGATCAAATGAAAGTAAAAGCGCAGGAAAAGCTCACTACGCAAATTGCGGCCTTGGGCTCCGGGGCAGCATTGGAAGGTATCGAGCGTCCGGCACGCGAGCTTGAAGGTTTTGCAGATACCTTGGTGATTGCCAATGTGAGTGCAGAGGCGCTGCAACAAAAAGCGTTGTTTTCTCCGGAAACCTATGGCCGTGTTGAATACCAAACTCGTGAAGGTAAAACTCTGGTTGTAGTTGAAAACTCTATCGACTCTGTTTATCTGCGTCAGATTATCGCCGACATTGAACAGGCAACCGGCGCTAAAATTCAATTGCGCAGCAGCGAGTTTGTTGGGCCGCAAATTGGTGATGAGTTACGCGATCAAGGTGGTTTGGGAATGCTGGTGGCCTTTGCCTTGGTATTCCTTTACGTTGCCGTACAATTCCAATGGAAATTTTCAACCGGCGCTATTATTGGTTTGGTTCACGACGTTATTGTCACCTTGGGTTTCTTCGCATTTTTCCACTGGGATTTTGATTTGACTGTGCTGGCGGCAATCCTTGCGCTGATAGGTTACTCCATCAACGATACCATCGTAATCTACGATCGCATCCGTGAAAATTTCCGCATCCTGCGTAAAACAGATCCACACGAGGTGATCAATATCTCCATCACCCAAACGCTTGGCCGTACTATTATGACGTCTGCGTCGGTGTTTATTGTGTTGTTTTGTTTGTATTTTATCGCCGGTGAAGTCTTGCAAGGTTTTGCTCTGGCGCTGATTATCGGTATTGTTGCCGGTACTTACTCATCAGTTTATATCTGTGCAAATATCACTGCGGCATTGGGTATCACCAAAGAAGATTTGATGCCAAAAGCTAAAGCAGAAGATGGTACTGAGCTTGATGAAATCCCATAATCCTCGGCTTTTTTAATGTCATCAAACAACAGCGCCAATAGGCGCTGTTGTTGTTTATGACCCCTCGTTTTTACTGCGATTGTACAATCGGGATATCTCGGGTATCGTCCAACCAATTTCCCTTAACTCGCTAATAATTTCTATGATCGAGCACATTAGTTTTAGTCCAGCACTGCAATTAAGTGATGATATTGAGTTGTTACGTACCACTGTGGGACGTTTTCAGCGTATTTTTAATGGCAGTGGTTATGGCTTTTGGGAGTGGGATTTGCAAACCCAGCACATCGAATGGTCGGGCGGGTTCTGGGAGCGTTTAGGTTACGGTCCTGAGGATGCGGAAAGTATTAGCGATGCCTCTAAAGTGCTGACTTATATGCATCCCGATGATCGCGAATTTGCAATCGAGGCCGCGCGCCAGCATTTGCGTAGTGGCAAACCGCTCGATGTCTCCTATCGCATCCGAACTAAAATGGGTGATTATATTTGGACGCAAGTCCGTGCCGACTCGCTCCGCGATGAACATGGCCACGCGAGGATTATGTCGGGCGTGAATTTTGATATCACTGAAATTAAAAAGGTAGAGGCAGCACTACGTGAGAGTGAGGCGCGTCAGGTGCGGATTATCCAGGCATCCAGCGATGGTATATGGGAATGGTATGCCGACCGCGGCGGCTTCCACTTTTCCCATCGTTGCTGGGAATTATTAGGTTATGACGATCTGGATGATGTACTCACCGAGGGTGAAGACCGCTTAAAAATTTGGCGCAAACATATTTATCCGCAAGATTTATCCAAGTTTGATAATGCACTGGTTGAGCACATGGCTGGTCGTGCGCCCTTCGATGTGGAGTACCGGCTTATCAGCACCCAGGGTGAAATTCGTTGGATTCGCGGTCGTGGACGTGCCGTGTTTAATGAAAAAGGCCAGCCGATTATGATGTCGGGTAGCAATATGGATATTACCGAAGTAAAGCGTGCAGAAGAGCGCGTTATCCAGGCCAAAGAACAAGCTGAAAAAGCCAACCGCGCCAAGTCCGATTTTTTGTCGAGTATGAGCCACGAATTGCGCACACCGCTCAATGCAATTTTGGGCTACACCCAATTATTTGAATACGACGGCAATTTAAAACCCCAACAAATTGATAACGTGCGCGAAATCCGCAAAGCGGGCGAACATTTACTGCAGTTGATTAATGATGTGTTGGACTTGGCCAAAATCGAATCGGGCAATATGACGGTATCGCTTGAGCCGGTATTGGTCTCACGCTTGATTACTGAATGTTTTACCTTAGTGCAGCCACAAGCGGACGCCAAAGGGATTCGTTTATCTTCATTGCTTGCTGAATTTTCCAATACCTATGTTATTGCCGATCACGTCCGTTTTAAGCAGGCGCTCCTGAATTTGCTGAGTAATGCGGTGAAATATAATTATGTGGGCGGCGAGGTTGAAGTAAAACTTATTGCGCAACCCGGGCAGCAATTGCGCATCAGTGTGCGCGATACCGGGCGCGGTATTCCTCTGCAGCGCCAAAGTGAAGTCTTCCAGCCCTTTAACCGTTTGACGGCGGAAAATACCAATATTGAGGGCTCAGGAGTGGGGTTGGTGATCACCAAACAATTAGTGGAGATGATGCAGGGGTATCTTGATTTCACCAGTGCTGAAGGTATGGGGACTACTTTCTGGATCGACTTACCAATGGCCACAGAATGGAATGCTGATTCAATTGTGCGCACCTCGACCAACAAGGATTACACTCCCGCATCGCTCAATGTAAAACGTCGTTGCAAAGTCCTGTATGTAGAAGATAACCCAACCAATATCCGTCTACTGCAGCAAATCTTCGCGCGCTATCCTCAGCTTGAACTAGATGTTGCGGAAGAGGCGTTTTTGGGTATTTATAAAGCGCGCAGTACGCAGCCGGATTTGGTGATATTGGATATCAACTTGCCGGGAATGGATGGTTACGAGGTCTTGAGTGTATTAAAAAATGATCCTGATACACGTGCAGTTCCGGTGATTGGTTTGTCGGCGAATGCCATGCCTTACGATGTTGAGCGCGGGCGCAATGCGGGTTTTTACGATTACCTGACCAAACCGGTGGATATTCATCGTTTGATTGAAGTATTTAACAAGCTCCTGCATGACCATTGATTCCCAAGCTCTTTTAACTGGTGCTTATTCTTTTTAAGCACCGGTTTTTCCTCTTTCACTTCCAGCCTTTAATCACAATCGTTAACAAATGCAAATGTTCGTGGTTTTAGCGGCAAAGCTGTCTATTATCCAGCAATGAACATTTGTTCATTTTTCAGAAGGTATATCGTTTCCCCCTCAGTCCAGCCTTTTATTCAGTCTCGCATTAACGCACTTTAAGGAGTTCACCATGTTCCCAGTTATTCGGTATCGGGCAATTTTTGCCATAGGATTCATGGGGTTGGCGCTATCTGCATGCGACACCAAGACACCGGCAACTGCGGCTGCTCCGGCATCGATTGAGGTAGGAGTGGTGACTTTGAGTGCGTCTGATGTGCCTCTGCAAGTTGAATTGCCGGGTCGCACCTCAGCTTACCGCAAGGCGGAAGTGCGCCCGCAAGTGAGTGGAATTATCCAGAAACGCTTGTTTGTGGAAGGTGCTGAAATCAAGGCGGGTACACCCTTGTATCAAATAGATCCTGCAACCTACCAAGCTGCGCTGAGTAGTGCACAAGCAGAGCTGGCGCGCGCAGATGCCAATCTGGCCGCCGCAAAGGCGAAGGAGGCTCGTTACAAAAATCTGAACTCAATGAAGGCTATCAGCCAGCAAGACTACGATGATGCCTTAGCTAATTTCGGCCAGACCAAAGCGAATGTTGCAGCGGCAAAAGCTGCAGTGGAGACGGCGCAGATCAATCTTAAGTACACCAAAGTGTTGGCTCCGATTGATGGTGTTATCAGTAAATCGTCTGTGACTGAAGGTGCCTTGGTTAATGCAGGTCAGGCCGATGTGTTGGCCAGTATCATGCAGCTGGACCCCATTTATGTCGATGTTTCCCAATCGGCAGAGGAATTGTTACAACTGCGCCGTGAAATGATTAAAGGCGATGTTGCAAGGACAGAGAGCGCCAAAGTGCGTCTGCTGTTGGATGACGGTTCAGTCTACGAGCACGAAGGCAGTTTGCAATTTGCCGAAGTGGGTGTAAATGAATCGACGGGCACCGTTGTTTTGCGCGCGCAATTTCCCAACCCGGATCGGTTGTTATTGCCTGGCATGTTTGTGCGCACGCAATTGGACGAAGGTGTGCGCACTAATTCTTTGCTGGCACCCCAGCGTGGCATTACGCGTGATCGCACTGGCAATGCAACTGCCATGATGATTAATAAAGAAGGCGTGGTTGAGCTGCGCCAATTAAAAACCGGCCGCGCAGTGGGCGACCAGTGGTTGGTGTTGGAAGGTTTGGCTGTGGGCGATCAGGTGATTGTTGAAGGCTTGCAAAAAGTGAAGCCGGGAGCACCCGCCAAAGCGGCGGCGGCTAGCAGCAAGGCCGGGGAGTAAACGACATGGCCAGATTTTTTATTGATCGCCCCGTATTTGCGTGGGTTATTTCCATCATCATTATGTTGGCGGGCGCGCTGTCAATTTTTAAATTGCCTATAGCGCAATATCCGGAAGTGGCGCCACCAGCAGTGAGTATTAGCGCTTCTTACCCCGGAGCTTCCGCGCAAACTGTGCAAGATACGGTTATACAAATTATTGAGCAGGGCCTTACCGGTATCGACAATGTGCAATACATGTCATCGACCAGTGATGCCAGTGGCCGCGGTGAAGTGACGCTGACATTTTTAGCGGGCACTGATCCAGATATTGCGCAGGTACAAGTGCAAAATAAATTGCAGACGGCTATGCCATTGTTGCCGCAAGAAGTGCAGCAGCAGGGCATTCGCGTTACAAAATCATCAGCCGGTTTTTTGATGGTGATCGGTTTTGTTTCTGCTGATGGCAGCATGGATAAATACGATATTGCTGACTATGTGGCCGCCAACGTGCAGGATCAATTAAGTCGCGTTAATGGTGTTGGGCAGATAACATTGTTCGGTTCGCAATACGCGATGCGTATTTGGTTGGATGCCAATAAACTTGCTACTTACAAACTCACCACGGTTGATGTTGCTACAGCGATACGCGCACAAAATGCGCAAATTGCAGCAGGCGAACTAGGTGGTACTCCAGCGCTGCCGGGGCAACAAATTAATGCCAGTATTGTGGTGCAAACCCGTCTTTCCACACCGGAGCAGTTTCGCAATATTTTATTGCGTGTGAATCAGGATGGTTCGCAAATTCGTTTAGGTGATGTAGCGCGCGTTGAGCTCGGCGGTGAAAATTATCAATTCGAAACGGAATACAATAATCGTCCTGCCACTGGTTTGGCGATCACGTTAGCGGCAGGCGCAAATGCGTTGGATACCGCTGATGCGGTGCGCAAACGTATCGCTGAGCTGCAAGGCTTTTTTCCTCAGAGTTTGGAAGTTGTTTATCCTTTTGACACCACGCCTTTTGTAAAACTGTCGATTGAAGCGGTGGTGCACACACTCATCGAAGCGATTGTGTTGGTGTTTTTAGTGATGTATTTATTCCTGCAAAATTTTCGCGCAACGTTAATTCCCACGATTGCGGTGCCGGTAGTGTTGCTCGGTACATTTGCTGTCCTGTCCGTATTTGGTTATTCCATTAATACGCTCACTATGTTTGCGATGGTGCTAGCAATTGGATTGTTGGTAGATGATGCCATCGTGGTAGTGGAAAACGTTGAGCGAGTGATGGCAGAGGAGGGGCTTTCACCGCGCGAGGCAACACGCAAATCCATGCAGCAAATTACGGGTGCATTAATTGGTATTGCGTTGGTGTTATCCGCTGTGTTCGTGCCTATGGCATTTTTTGGTGGATCCACTGGCGTTATTTATCGCCAGTTCTCCATTACCATTGTGTCGGCGATGGTGTTGTCAGTAATTGTTGCGTTGACGCTCACACCTGCACTCTGCGCCTCTTTATTAAAACCGGTCAAACATGATCATTACGAAAAGCGTGGTTTCTTCGGTTGGTTTAATCGCAACTTTAACAAGGCGACCACTAAATATCAGTCTGGTGTTAGTTCGATGTTGGGTAAAACCGGTCGTTACATGGTGATCTATGTGGCGATTGTATTGGTGCTCGGATTTTTATTCACCCGTCTGCCAAGTTCATTTTTGCCGGATGAGGACCAGGGCATTATGTTTACCCAAATGACCTTACCAGTTGGCGCAACCAAAGAGCGCTCTATGGTGGTTATGGATCAAATTGAAAAACATTATCTTGAAAACGAAAAAGATAATGTGCGTTCTGTATTCTCGGTAATTGGATTCAGTTTTAGTGGGCGAGGGCAAAATAACGGCATCGCGTTTGTCGGCATGAAAGATTGGAGCGAGCGCACCGACGAATCACAACACGTGCAAAGTATTGCGGCGCGTGCGATGGGTGCCTTCTCCAAAATTAAAGATGCAATGGTATTCCCCTTTGTGCCACCTGCGATTACCCAATTGGGCACTTCATCCGGATTCAATTTGCAGTTGCAGGATTTGGGCGGTTTGGGGCATGAAGCTTTGATGCAAGCGCGCAATCAATTTCTCGGTATGGCGGCACAGGACAAGCGTTTAGTAGGTGTGCGTCCCAATGGGCAAGAAGATAACCCACAATTTAAGTTGGATGTCGATCAGGAAAAAGCGACGGCACTGGGTGTTTCGTTGACCGATATAAACAGCATTTTTTCCACTGCCTGGGCTGCATCTTATGTAAATGACTTTATCGATAAAGGCCGCGTGAAAAAAGTATTTGTGCAAGGCGATGCCCAATACCGCATGTTGCCGGAAGATGTAAAAAATTGGTACGTGCGCAATAGCAAAGGTGAAATGGTACCTTTCTCGGCGTTTACATCGGGCCGTTGGATTTATGGGTCGCCACGTCTTGAACGCTACAACGGTGTGTCTTCGCTCAATATTATCGGGCAGGGCGCACCAGGTGTTAGCTCGGGCGATGCGATGCTGGCGGCGGAGGAAATTGTGGCGAAATTACCAGCGGGTATAGGTTATCAATGGACGGGGATGTCATTTCAGGAGCGCGAGTCTGGTAATCAGGCGCCGCTGTTGTATGCGCTCTCCATCCTGATTGTATTTTTATGTTTGGCGGCACTTTATGAAAGTTGGTCAGTACCTTTTGCGGTGATATTAGTGGTGCCGCTGGGTGTGATAGGGGCGGTGTTATTTGCGATGGGGCGTGGCCTATCCAACGATGTGTATTTTCAAGTGGGTTTGTTAACTACCATCGGCCTTGCTGCGAAAAATGCAATTTTGATTGTCGAATTCGCCAAGGCACTTTACGAAGATGGAATGGATTTGGTGCAAGCAACTATGGAGGCAGTGCGTATGCGCTTGCGTCCCATCATCATGACCTCGCTTGCGTTTATGCTCGGCGTAACACCATTGGTGATTAGTTCGGGGGCTGGTTCCGGTAGCCAGAATGCGATTGGTACCGGGGTATTTGGTGGAATGTTCTCTGCCACCGTACTCGCCATTTTCTTTGTGCCGGTATTTTTTGTGGTGGTCTTCCGTTTGGCGCAGCGCTGGTTTCCTGCTGCTCCGAAACCAGATGATTCGGTGTCATCATGAACAAGTGCGACATCATTCTTGATGCAACATTAAATCTCTTGGCGAGTCGCGGCTTCCACGGTTTTTCAATCCGTGATGTCGCCAAAGAGGCGGGCGTCGCGACGGGTACGGTGTATTTATATTTTGAGGATCGCGAAGATTTGATAAAAAAATTACATAGCCAGATTATTGAAACTGTGGGGCGGGAAGTGTTTGTTTCATTGGGGAGGGAGCTAAGTTTACAACAGCAATTCCATCAAATGTGCGTCAACTTTTGGGCGCTATTCAAACGTCATCCAGCGATGATATTGAGCAAGGGGCAGTTTGATCATCTGCCTGCAGATTTGCTGCGCAGCCGCCATGAAGAGGCGAAGGTGGTATTGGAGCCGCTCTTTACTTTTTTCCTGCGCGGGCGCGAACAGCAGATGCTGAAAAATTTTCCAGATGAGATTTTATTTTCGCTAGCGTTTGAGCCCTATTTTGAAATCGCGCGCAAATCGCTGCAAGGGTTTGTTGCCGTTGATGATGCGATGTTGGATCGCATTATCTGTGCAAGCTGGGATTCGATTGCGTTGCATTCTGACCGCTAAAGCAGTTCAGATGAATGAAAAACGGCGAGCCTTGGCTCGCCGTTTTTCATTTGGGTGTTCTAAAAAATTTATTTCAGATGCCCCAGATTTTTTTGCACTATCTGCAGGATCGGCTTAAATACTTTGGGTGAACCGCATACGATGTGGCCGGTTTCCAAATAATCCGCACCGCCATTAAAGTCGCTGATCAAACCGCCGGCTTCTTTTACTAACAAGATTCCACCCGCGATATCCCACTCGTTTAAATTCATTTCCCAGAAAGCATCAAAGCGGCCAGCTGCTACATAAGCCAAATCCAATGCAGCTGAACCGGCGCGGCGGATACCGGAGGTCTGCCCGGCAATTTCTTGCACGCAGGCGAGGTAAGGGCCGATATGTTCGAGCGCATAGCCACTAAAGGGGATGCCAGTACCTATCAGCGCGCCTTCAAGGTTGCGACGGGTAGAAACACGCAGGCGACGGCCATTCAATGCAGCACCACGGCCACGGCTGGCAGTAAATTCTTCGCGTTTGATGGGGTCGATAACAACGGCGTGTTCGATCTGGCCTTTGTATTTGCAGGCGATGGAGATAGAGAAGTGCGGTACCCCGTGAATAAAATTGGTAGTGCCATCGAGTGGATCGATAATCCATTCGTAATCGGGGTTTTTGCCGGGTTGATGTCCGCCTTCTTCACCGCGAATACTGTGGTCGGGGTAGGCTTTACGGAGGTGGTAAATAATTTCTTTTTCGGCGGCCTTATCGACTTCAGTGACATAGTCGTTGCGGCTTTTGGTTTCAATCGTTAATAAATCAACACGCTCAAATGCGCGCTCAATCAATTCGGCAGCTTTGCGACCAGCGCGCAAGGCAATCGTTAACATGGGTTCCATAAAGCACCAATTAAATAGGCTACTCGATATCGCATGGATATCAGCAGACCTGATTGTTCAGGGGGTAGGGATTGTAAAAGAACATGACCGCAGGCGGCATAAGCGCCTCTCGCCGAGGGCGCGCAGTATACCGGCAAGTCATCACTAGAGGCTAGTGATAAGTGACTGTATACTGCGCGCCTTTTTATCGCTTCGCCTGCGTCATATTCCCTTAGTTACCGAGATTTGCCTATGTCAGCCCAGCCTTTTGCCAATATCCGTATCGTTTTGGTCAATACCAGCCACCCCGGCAATATTGGCGGCGCGGCGCGGGCGATGAAAAATATGGGGCTGTCGCGCCTTTATCTGGTCGCGCCGCAGGAATATCCGTCAGACAAAGCGGTGTGGCGTTCTGCCGGTGCGACTGATGTGCTCGATGAAGCCGTCGTGGTTGAAACATTGGATGAGGCCATCGCTGGCTGTAGTCTGGTGGTTGGCACCAGCGCCCGCGAGCGCCGTATCCCTTGGCCGCTGTTAGATCCGCGCCAATGCGGTGAAAATGTATGGGCAGAAGCGGCGAGCCATGAGGTGGCCATCGTATTCGGACGTGAAGATCGCGGCTTGACCAACGAAGAACTGCATAAATGCAACTACCATGTGCATATCCCGGCCAATCCGGATTACAGCTCGCTTAACCTCGCAACGGCCGTGCAGGTCATTACCTATGAAGTCCGTATGGCGTATTTGCAGGCGGCCGAAGGCAATACCCTGCCGCAGCACCAGTGGGATATGCCGCCGGTAGAGGCCCAGGCGATGGAAACTTATTACGAACATCTTGAGCAAACCCTTGCTGAATTAAACTTCCTTGATCGTGATAATCCCAAGCAGACCATGACCCGCCTGCGTCGTCTCTATAACCGTGTGCGTATGGACCAGATGGAGCTGAATATCCTGCGTGGTGTGCTCACAGCGGTGCAGAACTATATCCATTACAGCGGCAAGGTGATGACTAAATTTGGCAAGGCGCCGGGTTTGGAGTCTATGCGCGAGCTAACAAAGGACGATAAACCTGCAGAATAGGCTGGGTAATCCTGGCGATATTTGTTGCTATGGTGATTGGGCGTTGGAAAAAAGTGAATACTTGAGTAAAATACTCGGAATTGGCGTCGCGTCTGGACTTGAGTGCTATTTCCCGCTCGCGACAATAGATTAATACCGGGATTTTGCAGCGAGGCTTCTCTGCTATGAGACTTACCACCAAAGGCCGCTATGCCGTGACCGCCATGTTGGATTTGGCGCTCCACTGCGATGAGGGGCCTGTTAGTCTGGCGGATATTTCCGCACGCCAAGGCATATCCCTCTCTTATCTTGAGCAATTATTCGCGCGTTTGCGCTATTTTAAATTAGTGAAAAGCGTACGGGGTCCAGGTGGTGGCTATCGCCTGATGGGCAGCACTACCGATATCTCCATCGCCCAAGTAGTCGATGCGGTCAGTGAATCGCTCGATGCAACCCGCTGCGAAGGCAAGGGCAATTGCCATGAAGGCGAAGTCTGTTTAACCCATCATTTATGGGAAGATTTAAGTGCGCAAATCCATCAGTTTTTGAGTGATATCACCCTCGCTGATCTGGTTGCACGTAACGATATCCAATCGGTCCGCAAGCGCCAGGATTTGCGTGTGGTAAGCAGTCACAATGACGAGACTCATATTGCGATTAGTGAAATTTTGTAGCTGGTTTTTACAATTCCATTTTTCACACTGTAGTTTTTCACCGTTAAGGTACCCACTGTTTTGCGCAAGCCCATTTATTTAGATTACGCCGCGACTACACCCGTTGCCCCTGAAGTGGCGGCGCGGATGGTTGAGTGTCTGACATTGGATGGCACCTTCGCCAACCCTGCCTCCCGCTCCCATGTGTATGGCTGGCAAGCTGAGGAACTGGTAGAAGAAGCGCGCGCGCAGGTTGCCAGTTTAATCAATGCAGATCCGCGTGAAATCGTTTGGACCAGTGGCGCAACCGAAGCCAACAATCTTGCGCTCAAAGGTGTTGCAGAAACTTATCGCACCAATCACCACGCTGGTGGCCATATTGTTGTGTCGGCCATTGAACATAAAGCCGTGCTTGATCCCGCAAGTTGGTTGGAGGCGCAAGGTTTTCGCGTCACATATTTACAACCTTCACCAGAAGGGATTATCACTGCGGATGCACTCTCTGCGGCGCTGCAAGCGGATACATTTTTAGTCAGCATCATGCAAGTCAACAATGAGTTGGGTTGCATTAATGACATCAAAGATTTAGTTGAAGTCTGTAAGGCGCGCGATATTTTATTTCATTGTGATGCTGCACAAAGCGCGGGGAAAATTCCTGTCGATGTGAAAACACTTGGTGTAGACCTGCTGTCGCTATCGGCGCATAAATTTTATGGGCCCAAAGGTGTTGGTGCGCTCTACGTGCGCCGTTCAGGCGACGTAAAAATCGCTGCACAAATTCACGGTGGTGGCCATGAGCGCGGTATGCGTTCCGGCACTTTACCTACACATCAATTAGTGGGTATGGGTGAGGCTGCAAGATTAGCGGCTGTACATCTCGATGAAGATTGCGAGCGTATTGCAAGATTGCGCGACCGTTTATGGCAAGGCATAGCGGATTTGCCGGGAATTAAACGCAATGGATCGAGTATTGATTGTGTCAGCGGTATTTTAAATCTCGCGTTTAGCAATGCCGACGGCGAAATGTTGCTGCTCTCGTTGCGCGATTTGGCGATCTCCAGCGGCTCTGCGTGTAATTCCGCGAGCATGTCGCCCAGCTATGTACTGCAAGCGATTGGTTTGGATGATGAAGCAGCGCAAGCCTCGCTGCGTTTTAGTATTGGCCGTTACACCACTGCCGACGAAATTGAATATGCGATTGAACACCTTCGCGGTGTTATCGCCAAGCTGCACAAGGCTTAGTGTTGGTTTGCTAACCCTTTGCAAAAACAGGTAAATGCCCATGTCTGAACAAGTCGAACATCTCATTAAAAAAGAATACGCGGCGGGTTTCCATACCACCATCGATTCGGAAACCCTGCCACCGGGGTTGAATGAAGATGTTATCCGTTTTATTTCGGCGAAGAAAAATGAACCCGAGTGGTTGCTGGAATGGCGTTTGAAGGCCTATCAATCCTGGCTTGAAATGACCGAGCCGGAATGGGCGCATGTCAAATACGAGGATATTGATTTTCAAGCGGTGTCTTATTATTCAGCACCCAAATCGATGGATGAAAAGCCCAAAAGTTTGGATGAGGTTGATCCGGAATTATTGCGCACCTATGAAAAGTTGGGCATTCCTTTGCATGAACAGGCAGCACTTGCCGGTGTGGCAATGGATGTGGTGTTTGACTCCGTATCGGTGGTAACGACTTTCCGTGAAAAATTATTTGAAGTGGGTGTTATTTTTTGTTCGATCAGCGAAGCGGTGCATAAGTATCCGGAGCTGGTGAAAAAATATATCGGCTCAGTAGTTCCGCAAAAAGACAACTATTACGCTGCATTGAATTCCGCAGTATTTTCCGATGGCTCCTTTGTGTATATCCCCAAAGGTGTGCGCTGCCCAATGGAGTTGTCTACTTACTTCCGTATCAATGAACAAAATACCGGTCAATTTGAGCGCACCTTGATTATCGCCGATGAAGGTTCGCACGTGAGTTATCTTGAAGGCTGCACCGCGCCTATGCGCGATGAAAACCAGTTGCATGCTGCTGTGGTTGAGTTGATTGCGCTCGACAATGCGGAAATTAAATATTCCACCGTGCAAAACTGGTATCCCGGTAACGAGGAAGGCAAGGGCGGTATTTACAACTTTGTGACCAAGCGCGGTGTGTGCCACACCAATGCCAAAATTTCCTGGACACAAGTTGAAACCGGTTCTGCGGTGACCTGGAAATATCCAAGTTGTATTTTGCGTGGTGATAATAGTGTCGGTGAGTTTTATTCCGTTGCGCTGACCAATAATTATCAGCAGGCCGATACCGGCACCAAGATGATTCATATCGGCAAAAATACCCGCTCAACGATTATCTCCAAGGGGATTTCAGCAGGTAAAAGTTCTAATGCCTATCGTGGCTTGGTGCGTATCAATCCCGGTGCCGAAGGTGCGCGTAATTACACCCAGTGTGATTCGCTGTTGATCGGTGATAAATGCGGCGCGCACACATTCCCTTATATCGAAAGTAAAAATCCGAGCGCTGTGATTGAGCACGAGGCCACCACATCAAAAGTGAGTGAAGACCAAATGTTCCTCTGCCAACAGCGTGGCCTGGATGCAGAAAAAGCCGTTTCCATGATTGTGAATGGTTTTTGCCGTGAAGTATTTAAAGAATTGCCAATGGAATTTGCGGTTGAAGCCGGCAAGTTGCTGGAAGTAAGCCTCGAAGGCTCCGTAGGCTAGCCGCTCAGAGTGATTTTGCAGGTTGGGCTAGCCGCGAGTTTAGCGAGCGACATAGCCCAACAAGAAAAATTAAAAATTTGAATTTACCGTGTTAGAAAATTATCGGACTAAAAAATTTATGTTACGCATTACTGATTTGTTTGCCCGTGTTGAAGAGAAAGACATCCTTAAAGGTTTAAATCTGACCGTCAAACCCGGTGAAGTTCACGCCATTATGGGGCCAAACGGTGCGGGCAAAAGTACATTGGGTAATGTGTTATCTGGCCGCGATGGTTATGAAGTAACTGGCGGCAGTGTTGAGTTTAATGGCAAGGATTTGTTTGAGCTGGAAATTGAAGAGCGTGCGCGCGAAGGTTTGTTCCTTGCATTCCAATATCCGGTAGAAATTCCGGGCGTAAGCAATATGGAATTTTTAAAAGCTTCTGTCGATGCCAAACGTAAGCATCATGGTCAACCAGAGTTGTCTGCAGTTGAGTTTATGAAACTCGCACGTGAAACCAGTAAACGCGTTAATCTCGAACAGGCTTTTTTAAAACGCGGTGTTAACGAAGGCTTTTCGGGTGGTGAAAAGAAACGCAACGAAATTATGCAAATGATGTTGCTTGAGCCGAGCCTGTGCATTCTCGATGAAACTGATTCAGGTTTGGATATTGATGCGCTCCAAGTAGTTGCTAACGGAGTGAATGCGATGCGTTCGCCTGAGCGCAGTTTTATTGTGGTAACTCACTATCAGCGTTTGCTGGATTACATAGTGCCGGATTACGTGCACGTGTTGGCCAATGGCCGCATTGTTAAAACGGGCGGTAAAGAACTGGCGCTGGAGCTGGAAAAAAAAGGCTACGCGTGGCTTGAAACCGAGGCAGTGTAAGCATGAGTGATTTTCAACATCAAGCGATACGACTCACCGCCCAGCAGCAGCCACTGACCTGGCTGGAAGAGTTACGCAATAAGGCAACTGATGATTGGTTGGCGCAACCTTGGCCCACGCGCAAAACCGAGCATTGGAAATATACGCCGATGCAGAGTTTGCATAAAACCATTTTGTATACCTGGGGTGCTACCGCAAGTCAAACCCTGGATAAGGCATTGCAAAATGAATTGATTCCGATGGATGCTTTTCAGTTGGTATTTGTTAATGGCGTTTTTGATCCTGCCCATTCAAGTAAATTGCCTGAATCTGTTGTGCATTTTTCGCAAGCGAATGCAGAACAGCAAGAGCTTATTAACAAGTATTTGGGCAAGATTGTTGAGGGCGAGCAGCATTTGTTTGCCACGTTGAATGATGCCTGGCTCGACGACGGTGTGTTGATTCACGTCCCTCGTAATCAGCAGTTGGAAAAACCAATTTATATTGTCAATGTTGTTACGGCTGTTAAAGCGGTAAACAACCAGCGTGTATTGATTGTGCTCGACGAAAATTCACGCGCTGACATTGTGGAGCATTATTTCTCTAGCGCTGATGTGCAAAATGGTTTCGTCAATTCGCTGACTGAAATTCATATTGGTGATAACGCTAATTTGCATCACTACCGTTTGAATTTGGAAGAAGAGCACGCCCTGCATATAGGTGCAGTGCATGTGGATTTACAGCGCAATGCACGTCTGCGTGGCTTCGCGTTGGCATTGGGCTCAAGCCTGATGCGTGTCGATTACCAATTAAATCATCGCGGGCAGGGGGCCGAGTTGGATCTGCAAGGGATTTATCTGCCGCGCAACCAACAGGTTGTGGATTATCACACCAATATTTGCCACTGGGTTCCGCATTGCACATCGAATGAAGTGTTTCGCGGAATTGTGAGTGATTCGGCACAGGCCATTTTTAATGGCCGTATTTATATTCATAAAGACGCGCAAAAAACTCTCGCGGAATTAAGCAACAAAAACATGCTGACCTCCAGCAAGGCGGAAGTGAATACCAAGCCGGAGTTGGAAATTTACGCAGATGATGTGAAGTGCGCTCACGGTGCAACCATAAGCCAGTTAAATGCCAATGCGCGTTACTATTTGCAGAGCCGCGGTTTGTCGCGCGCCGAAGCCGATGTGATGCTCAGTTTTGGTTTTATCAATGAACTGCTGGAACAAATTGCGCAACCCGTAGTGCACGATTATTTGCAGCCGCGTTTGGCGAAACTCTTTGGTCGCGACAATAGTTTGATTGCTGCCAGCGCATTGGCGGAGTTGACGGATGACTAAATCTTTGGGTGATATTGACGTGTTGCATTTTGATGTGGAAACAATCCGCGCTGATTTCCCTATCTTGCACCAACAGGTGAATGGGCAGCCGCTGGTGTATCTCGACAATGCGGCTACCACCCAAAAACCCAATGCGGTGATTGATGCAATCAGTGATTATTATCGCAATGACAACAGCAATGTTCATCGCGGTGCTCATGCCTTGGCTGATCGATCCACGGTAAAGTTTGAAGCGGCGCGCGAAAAAGTTGCACAGTTTTTAAATGCTCCAGCGGCAAAACAAATTATTTGGACGCGCGGTACAACCGAGAGTATTAATCTGGTTGCCGCCTCTTGGGGCAAAACCAATTTGCAGCCGGGTGACCGTATTCTGGTATCGGCGATGGAGCATCACTCCAATATTGTTCCCTGGCAATTAATCGCCCAGACAACCGGTGCGAAAGTTGAACCGATTGCTGTCGATGCTAACGGTAATATCAACATGCTGGCGTTTGATGCCATGCTTGACGCCCATGTAAAAATGGTCGCCGTAGGTCATGTATCCAATGCAATGGGCACGATTAATCCCATCGAAAAAATTATTACGCTGGCGCATGCAGTTGGCGCGCGCGTGTTAATTGACGGCGCGCAAGCAGTGAGCCATTGGGCGGTGGATGTCCAAAAACTCAATTGCGATTTTTATGTGTTTTCTGCACACAAACTATTTGGTCCGACGGGTTTGGGTGTGTTGTACGGTAAAGAAGATTTGCTGAATGCCATGTCGCCCTATCAGGGTGGGGGCGAGATGATCGAAACCGTTTCGTTTGCAGGCACAACCTTTAATCAGTTGCCCTACAAATTTGAAGCGGGCACGCCAGATATCGCGGGCGCTATAGGTTTGGGTGCTGCGATCGACTATTTAAATTCAATCGACCGTACCGCTGCCGCTGCGCATGAACAGGCACTGTTAAATTATGCTGAGGAAAAAGCGCGTGCAACCGCTGGCTTGAAATTGGTTGGTACTGCCGCACATAAAACCTCAGTAATGAGTTTTTTGCTCGAAGGTGCACATCCGGCCGATGTCGGTGTCTTATTGGATAAGCAGGGAATTGCGGTGCGCACGGGTAATCACTGTGCGCAACCGATTATGGATCAATATGGAATTCCCGGCACAGTGCGCGCGAGTTTCAGTTTTTATAACACCTTTGCCGAGGTGGATCGTCTGTTCGCAGCGATTGAAAAAGCGAAAACCTTTTTGTTGTAACGCCTTTTAATGTAACGAACGTGTTGTAACGAAACATGCTTTAACGAGCGATGAGTTAACCCTGGAGACTGCTATGAGTATCGCATCATTTGATCCGCAGCAACCTGTGCAGGTCACCCCAACGGCGGTTGAACATTTCAAGCGGCAGTTGGGTTCTGCTAAAGACGCGAAAGCGGTGCGCTTGAGTGTAAGGCAAAGTGGTTGTACTGGCTGGATGTACGTTGTGGATTTGGTCAATGAAGCCAGAGCTGATGACGTGCACATGCAACTGGAGACTGGTGTCGAGTTATTGGTTGACTCTAAAAGTCTGTCAGTTGTGAGCGGCACTGAAATTGATTACGTCACTGAAGGCGTTAACCGCCAGCTTAAATTCAATAATCCGCGTGTCAAAGACTATTGCGGATGCGGTGAAAGTTTTAGCGTTAACTAAGACGCCTTGCGTAGAGAATTACTATGTCTGAAAGACGTATGGTGGTCGCCCAAGCTGATTGTCCGGCGCGGCGTGTCCCTGACGGTACACCACTGACTATCCCTGAAGGAACCTTCGTTACTATCACCCAGGCTTTGGGCGGTAATTACACGCTGACCTATCACGGCCAGATGGTGCGGGTAGATGGTACTGATGCGCATTTGCTGGGGCTTGAGTCCGAGACCATAAGCTTCCCCGAGCCTGCCAATGACCAGATTATCGAAGAGCAGGTCTGGCAAGCGCTCGGCACGGTGTTTGATCCGGAAATTCCCGTAGATTTAGTGAATCTCGGGCTGATTTACGGTGTTGAGGTGGATCAGGCTGCAAAGCAGGTGGATATCCAAATGACGTTAACTGCGCCAGCCTGCGGTATGGGGCCGGTGTTGGTTGGCGACGTCGAATATCGCGTGCGCAAGGTGCCCAACGTTAAAACGGTGAAGGTTGAGTTGGTGTTTGATCCACCGTGGCAGCGCCATATGATGAGCGAAGAGGCCCAGTTGCAAACCGGTATGTTCTATTGATTTCCGTGTATTGATGACCCTGTATTGAGAATTTTGATGACCCAATTTGGCATAGATGTAACCGTCGATGACATTATCGACAGTCTCGGTTTTTTTGATAACTGGGAGGAGCGCTACAAGTACATTATCGATCTGGGCAAGGAGCTGCCCGAGATGGATGCCAGTTTGCGTACCGAAGATTATCTGGTGCGCGGTTGCCAAAGCCAAGTGTGGTTGGTGGATGAATGGCGTGCGGGCAAGTTATTTTTCCAGGCAGATAGCGATGCATTTATCGTTAAGGGTTTGCTTGGCGTAGTCTTGGCTGCCTTTAACGGCAAGACCCCTGGGGAAATCCTTGCATTTGATATAGATGCTTATTTCACACAGCTGGACCTTTTGCAGCACCTGAGTTCTACCCGGGGGAATGGCCTTAGGGCGATGGTGAAGCGGATTAAGGATCGTGCCAGCCAAACTAATTAAGCCAATCCAAATCGGATGGAATATCGGGACAGGTTTCCTAACCGATTTTGTTTATTAATCAAATAGCTAGGATATAAAAATAATGTAAACCCGCGTATAATTCGCGGGTTTTGTATTTTGTAGGCATTGAATCCGCTTTTGGGTGGTGAAATCCGAGCCTGCAGTAACCGGAAAATCGCGTGTGGAGCGTCTCATGGCTGTTGAACAAACCTTATCCATTATCAAACCCGATGCTGTTAGCAAGAACCATATCGGTGAAATCGTCGCTCGTTTTGAAAAGTCTGGCCTCAAAATCGTTGCCCAGCGCATGATGCTGTTGAGCCGTGCTCAAGCGGAAGGCTTCTATGCCGAGCACAAAGGCCGTCCATTCTTCGCTGGCTTGGTCGATTTTATGACCTCTGGCCCTGTGGTTGTGCAAGTGCTGTCCGGTGAAAATGCTATCGCGGCTAACCGCGAACTCATGGGCGCTACTGATCCTGCCAAAGCGGCTCCGGGTACTATCCGTGCTGATTTTGCGGAAGCCATTGATGCCAATGCTGTCCACGGTTCAGATTCGCCCACTTCAGCTGCGCGCGAGATCGCTTATTTCTTTGCCAGCAATGAAGTTGTTATCCGTTAATTTTGTAATCACTGTTATTCCCAACGTAGTTCACCAGGTAATAGAGCCATGACTGAAGTTTCCAGTTCCACTAACACCGCTAGCGCGGAGGTTGCAGAGGGCTCTGCCAAAATGAATCTGTTGGGCTTGCCAGAAGCCAAACTGGTGGCATTTTTTGAATCGATTGGCGAGAAAAAATTTCGCGCTATTCAGGTGATGAAATGGATCCATCAGCTTGGCGCTGACAACTTTGATGATATGACTAACGTCAGCAAAGATTTGCGTGCAAAGTTGAAAAACATTGCGGAAATACGTATGCCGGAAGTTGTGCAGCAATTTGATTCAACTGATGGCACGCGTAAGTTTTTAATTCGTGTCAGTGGCAATAATGTTATTGAAACCGTATTTATTCCCGATGGTGACCGCGGTACTTTGTGTGTGTCGTCGCAAGTTGGCTGCTCATTGGATTGCAGTTTTTGTGCAACGGGCAAGCAGGGATTTAATCGCGATTTAACAGCAGCTGAAATTATTGGACAAGTGTGGATTGCGGCCAAATCCTTTGGTCAATTGCAGGTTAATGGCCCGCGCAGAGTCACCAACGTGGTGATGATGGGCATGGGAGAGCCGTTGCTCAATTTCGATAATGTTGTCGATTCCATGAACCTTATGATGCACGACAACGCTTACGGAATTTCTAAGCGTCGCGTTACGCTGAGCACTTCCGGTGTGGTGCCGCAATTGGATCGTTTAAGCCAGTATACCGATGCCTGCCTTGCTATCTCGCTACACGCACCTAACGATGAATTGCGCAATGAATTAGTACCAATCAATCGTAAATATCCAATTGCGATGTTGCTTGATTCTGCCAAACGCTACATCGAAGCAATGCCGGACACCCATCGAAAAATTACCATTGAATACACGTTGATTGATCAAGTGAATGATCGCCCCCATCACGCCCGTGAACTGGCTGAGCTATTGCGTGATGTTCCGGTAAAAATCAATCTGATTCCATTTAATCCATTTAATCTATCGAATTATAAAAGAGTCAGTAACAACGCGTTGCGCAAGTTTCAGGATATTTTGATGGAGGAAGGTTACATTACTACTGTACGCACGACGCGTGGTGACGATATCGATGCAGCCTGTGGTCAGTTAGCAGGACAGGTGAATGATGTGACGCGCCGTAGCGAACGCTACCGCGCGCAGTTTGATGAAGTACAAGCGGTAAAAATTGTTAGCCAATAATTCCAAATACAATGGTGTCAATGATGCAAATGAATAACTTTACAAGATTGCTGAAATTAACCCTGGTGTCTGTTGTTGCTGTTGCACTTCTCATTGGTTGTGCGTCAGAAGTAAAAAGTGGCAAGCCACGGCAAGTTGATAAATCGAAATCTTTGGAATTACATATTAAGTTGGCTCAAGGATATATTGATAATGGTAATAGGGAAGCTGCTCGTCATCACTTACGCAAAGCATCAGAAATTGATAAAAACTCTGCTGATGCTACTGAAGCGATGGCGCGTCTTTATCAGTTAGAGGGTGAACCTGCGCTTGCGGAAGAAACCTTCAAGAAAGCACTCAAGCGTAAAAAGAATTTTACGTTGGCCAATAATAATTACGGAGTATTTTTATTTGGTCTGAAACGCTATGAAGAGGCGCTTGCGCAATTCGAACTGGCTGCCAGCGATCTCGATTATGATGGCCGTGCTTCTGCTCTGGTAAATGTCGGCAGGACCGCGTTGCTGCTTGGGAAAAACGAGCGTGCCAAGGCCGCGTTTGAACATGCATCAATATTGGATAAAGGAATTTCTGAGCCGTATATTGAATTGGCCGCCATGAGTTTCCAAAACCAGGAATACGCTGAAGCCAAGAGGCATTTGGATCGCTATCAGGCACTTGGGCAGCAATCTGCACGTGCGCTCTTGCTTGGGATTCGCTTGGAGCGCGTGTTTGGCAACAAGGATAAAGAAGCCAGTTATTTGTTGGTATTAAAGAATCGCTTTCCCTATTCCAAAGAGTATTTGGAATACAAACAAACGATGATGTAAAACCACAAGCGATATTTAAATTAACGGGCTTTTAATGGCAGCTGACGACGAAAAAAAATCTACCGACGATAGTCGTTTTCGCGAACTTTCACCTGGTAAATTATTAGTTTGGGCGCGTGAGCGTGCAGGCTTGACTCAGGAGCAAGTAGCGAAAGAACTCTATATGACGTTGACCAAGGTGCGTGCCCTTGAGTCAGATGATTATCGCCATATGGGTTCAGACACATTTACCCGTGGATACTTACGTGCGTACGCAAATTTAGTAAAGCTTGATGTAGTGCAGGTGCTTGCAGCCTATGATCGTCATGCGCAAAAACATGGGTTGGTTGAGCAGGTTTTACCGCGTCGCACAGAATCTGCCAATAAACCCCTGTGGCAGTTTATTGTAATGGTTCTGCTTGCCTTGTTAGTACTTTGGTTGGTATCGATTTGGTTTTTTGATAATCGTCAGCAACCAACATACAACAGGCCCATGGCAGTGGTTCCTCCTGTGGAAACTGCGCTAAATGTACAATCGCTAAGCGAATCCAATGCACGACAGGCAGCGGTGAGCAGTGTTGCGCTGGTCACAGTGGAGCAACAACTTATTGGAAGTCAGCAGCCGGTGAATGTTACATCAGATAGTTCCGTAAAACCGGTGCAGAATTCAAGTCTCTCCAGTGCAATTCAATCTGTTGCAGCGAGTTTGTCTATGTCTTCGGCTGCACATTCTGAATTGGCAGCAAAACAGGCTAATGCTAATCAATTGGATTCAATTGCTTTTTCTTTTACCGAAGAGTGTTGGCTTGAAGTCAGTGATGCGCGCGGTGATGTATTGGTAGCCGATTTGCAATCCGCAGGCAGTAGTTTGCAATTGCAGGGTACAGCTCCATTTGATGTGAAGCTCGGTAATTCACCTGCAGCCAAGATAGAATTAAATGGCGATCAGGTCGCTATAGTGCCTGCTTTGGGTACCAATGTATTGTCGATAAAAGTGGGTGCGCCCACACGCGAATGATTGCGTAAAATTGATCAGGAATAGTTATGCACTGCGAGTCTCCAATAAAACGTCGTAAATCTCGCCAGATTATGGTGGGTAATGTTCCCGTTGGCGGTGATGCGCCTATTTCAGTACAGAGTATGACGAATACCGAAACTACTGATGTTGCGGCAACAGTAGAGCAAATTCGTCGCATTCAATTGGCTGGTGCCGATATTATTCGTGTGTCTGTACCAACGATGGAGGCGGCGGAAGCGTTTGGTGAAATTCGCAAGCAAGTCAATATTCCGTTAGTGGCGGATATCCATTTTGATTATCGCATCGCGCTGCGAGTAGCGGACTTGGGTGTGGATTGCTTACGTATTAATCCCGGTAATATCGGACGTGAAAAGCGTATTAAAGCTGTGGTTGATAAGGCGCGCGATCTCAATATTCCGATTCGGATTGGCGTTAATGCGGGTTCGCTTGAAAAGGATTTGCAAAAAAAATATGGCGAGCCTACACCTGATGCATTGGTGGAGTCTGCATTGCGCCATGTTGAAATTCTGGATTCGCTTAATTTCCATAATTTTAAAGTAAGTGTAAAAGCGTCCGATGTGTTTATGGCGGTTGCGGCGTATCGCAAACTCGCTACATTGATTGAGCAGCCATTGCATTTGGGTATTACCGAAGCAGGTGGTTTGCGCTCGGGGACTGTGAAATCCTCTATAGGTTTGGGCGCGCTGTTAATGGATGGTATCGGTGATACGATTCGTGTGTCGCTTGCTGCTGATCCTGTTGAAGAAATTAAGGTTGGTTGGGACATGCTGCGCAGTTTGCGTTTGCGCAGCAAGGGCGTAAATTTTATCGCTTGCCCTAGTTGTTCGCGACAAAATTTTGATGTGATCAAAACGATGAATGATCTTGAACAGCGAGTAGAAGATATTACTGTTCCGCTCGATGTCGCTGTTATTGGGTGTGTCGTTAATGGCCCGGGTGAAGCCAAAGAGGCAGACTTGGGGCTTGCTGGTGGCACACCAAGCAATTTAATTTATATTGACGGTGAACCTAACCAAAAGTTAACCAATGAAAATCTGGTTGATAATTTAGAGCGGTTGATCCGCGCAAAAGCGGCGCAAAAACAAGCACAGATGGATGCTGACGCCAGGAATATTATTGCCAAAGGCTAATCGCTTTCTGGCTTGCAACAATTAAGGTTCGAAATTGAAAAAAATCCAGGCAATTCGTGGCATGAACGATCTGCTTCCGGCAGATTCGCCTTTATGGCAATACGTTGAAGGTGGCGTCACTGATATTTTGGCGCGTTACGGCTATCAGGAAATTCGTTTTCCGATTGTTGAATCAACTGAATTATTTAAACGTTCTATCGGTGAAGTTACCGACATCGTCGAAAAAGAAATGTATACCTTTGATGATCGCAACGGTGACAGCCTCACCCTGCGTCCTGAAGGTACTGCGTGTTGTGTTCGCGCCTGCGAAGAAAATGGTTTGCTCTACAATCAAACGCAACGCCTTTGGTATATGGGGCCTATGTTTCGCCATGAACGCCCACAGAAAGGTCGCTACCGCCAATTTCACCAGATTGGTGTAGAAACTTTTGGTATTCAAGGGCCGGATATTGATGCCGAAGTGTTGGTTCTTAGTGCGCGTATTTTGCGCGAGCTTGGTGTTGCTGAACACGTGCAGTTGCAAATTAACTCGCTCGGTAGTGCAGAAGCGCGAGCGGCCTATAAAGATGCGCTGGTTGCTTATCTGAGTAATGTGCAGGATCAGTTGGATGAGGACAGCAAACGCCGCCTCTCTACAAATCCGATGCGTATCCTCGATTCCAAAGATGCAAACACCCAGGCATTGCTCAATGCAGCGCCAGTATTGCTGGATTATCTGGATGAAGAATCGCGTGTGCATTTTGAGGGTCTAAAATCCTTGCTTGATGCTGCTGGTGTTAGTTACCAGATTAATCCGCGCTTGGTGCGCGGCCTCGATTATTATGGTAAAACGGCGTTCGAATGGGTGACTGACAAATTAGGCGCTCAAAGTACAGTGTGTGCAGGCGGTCGTTACGATGGTTTAGTCGAGCAATTGGGCGGCAAATCAACGCCAGCGGTTGGATTTGGTATCGGCCTTGAGCGCTTGGTTTTACTGTTGCAGGCGGTAAAAGCAATACCCGAGGGGCTCGATCAGCAGGCGGATATTTATTTGGTTGCTGTGGGTGATGTGCAATCAGTTGCTATGCAATTGGCAGAACGGATTCGCGATGAGTTGCCTTTTGTGCAATTGTTAACCAATTGCGGCGGAGGCAACTTTAAAAACCAGCTGAAAAAAGCCGATAAAAGTGGTGCAGATATCGCACTTATTTTAGGTGAAGATGAAGTCAAAGCAGGTAAAGTGACGATCAAATTTTTGCGTGAAGAAATCGAGCAGCAAACACTCGATTTTGATAAGGCAATTGCTTACCTTCGTGCTCTTGAGTAAAGCAGTTCGCCGAGTAAAAAAATAACGTTTTAAAAATTATTTCATTTTTTGCGCATTGCGCTAAGGCCTACAGGAGTCAATTGTGAGCGTACATCTTTCAGAAGAAGAACAATTAGAAGTATTAAAGCGCTGGTGGAAGGATTACGGTAAAACCGTAATTATCGCCGTGTTGGTTGCTGTGGTTGGTTATTTTGGATACACCACTTGGCAGGACCAAAAACGTCAGAAAGCGGAAAAAGCGTCAGAAGTGTATGAGCAATTGCTCAAACTGACCAATGCTGAACCAGGTAAAACCCTGACGGATTCAGATAAAGCAACTATCGCTCACCTCGCTGGCGAGTTGAAAGACGGCAACAGTAAAAGTATGTATGCGCACAGCGCTGCATTTTTCCTGGCCAAGTTAGCGGTGGAAGATAATAAATTGGATGTTGCTGTGAGTGAACTTAAATGGGTTTTGTCTGCCAAACCCGAGGCCGCGACTGAGCAACTTGCTCGTTTGCGTCTGGCTCGTGTATTAACGGCACAAAAAGTTTATGCCGATGCATTGGCACAATTGTCACCCGAGCCTGCTGCTGCGTTCACTTCCGAGTATGCAGAAGCGCGCGGTGATATCCTGAAATTGCAAGGTGATTTGGATGCGGCACGTACTGCTTACGAAAAAGCACTCGCAGCAACCGACCCTCAACAACAAGAGCGCTACATGTTATTGCAAATGAAAGTTGATGATTTGAAAGTGGATGGCCCTGTACCTGCAGCTCCGGCTGAGGAGAAGGCTCAATGATGCAAGTCTCTGTGAGGCACTTGAGCTGCTTGGTATTGCTTTGTGCATTCGCTATGTCCGGCTGTTCCTGGTTTAGTAAAAAAACCGGGAATGAACCCATGGAGTTGGTCGATTTTAAAGAGACATTGGATCTCGACAAGGTATGGAAACGCGGCATCGGTGAAGGCCAAAACAAAGGGTTTAGTAGCCTCACTCCGGCATTGGATGGCGATGCTATCTATGCAGTGGATTATGAAGGTCTGGTTGTTGCGTTAGACAGCAAAACCGGTAAAAAGCGGTGGTCGCGCAAAGTTAATAAATCGCAACAAGGCCTGTGGACCTGGTTAAAAAGTTTTTTTGTTGCAGGTGACCCCAATCGCCAAATCGTAGGTGGCATAGCGGCAGAGAATGGCCTGCTGTTGGTCGCAACTTACGCTGGCGAAGTGATGGCGCTTTCCAAAGAAACAGGTGATGAAGTATGGCGTAAACAATTACCGGGTGAAGTGGTTTCTGCTCCGCGCACTAATGGTAGTGTTGTTGCTGCACAAACCGTGAATGGCAAATTGTTTTCGCTGGATGCAAAAACCGGCGAACAGTTGTGGTTTTATGACAATCCACCACCGGTATTAACCTTGCGTGGAACTCCATCACCCATAGTGACAGATACCGCTATTTATTCCGGTTTTTCCAATGGTCGTATGATGGCATTTAATCCGGCCAATGGATTGATATTGTGGGAGCAGCGTATTGCGTCACCTAAAGGACGTTCCGAATTGGAGCGTATGGTTGATATCCACTCCAGCCCGTTGATTAAAGATGGTGTGATTTATGTAGGTACTTATCAAGGGCGTATCAGTGCCCTCGCTCGTGGTACTGGCAAACCTCTTTGGGGTCAGGATGGCTCTACCAGCGAGAGTGTGGCGCTGTCGGGTGATAAGTTGTTTGTCGCCCATGCCGACGGAAAATTGGTTGCATACAACTCAGTCACGGGTGAGCAGCTGTGGAGTAACGAAAAAATGCTGCGTCGTCTGTTAAATGGCCCGCAAGTGTTTGGTGATTATGTCGCAGTGGTTGATTTTAAAGGCTACATGCATGTTGTTAACCAAAGTGATGGTGAATTTGTTGCGCGCACTCGCGTAGATAGAAAGGGTGCCCGAGCACCAATGCTAACGGATGGCGAGACACTTTATGTTTATACCAATCGCGGCAAACTAATCGCATTTAGGGCGGAAAAGGACAAATAGTTTCCAGCTTTATTTATTAACGCCAACCAGCCGCTTGAATTTACCTGAATCGAATAAGGTAAACTTCTCAGCGGCTGGTTTTGTTTTTTTACGTACATGAATTTATGCGGTGATCCTTTGCTGCAATCCCATGATTTTTCATCTCAATTGATACTTTTATGATAATCCCCGTAATAGCACTTGTTGGCCGCCCTAATGTGGGTAAATCCACACTCTTCAATCGTCTCACCCAGTCGCGTGATGCATTGGTGGCAGACTATCCCGGTTTGACCCGCGACCGTAAATACGGCGAGGGCGTGTTGGAGAATCGCCGGTTTATCGTAATTGATACCGGCGGGATAAGCGGAGAAGAAGAGGGCATTGATAGCATGATGGCTGGCCAGTCACTTCTTGCAATTCAGGAAGCTGACATAGTGCTGTTTATTGTGGATAGTCGCGTTGGTTTAAACCCTGCTGATGAAATGATTGCCAAGCATTTGCGGGTAAACAACAAAAAAACCTATGTTGTCGCTAATAAAATAGATGGAATGGATCCTGATATCGCACTGGCGCCTTTTTATGAGCTGGGTCTGGGAGAGGTTCACCCCACGACTGCCAGCCATGGTCGCGGTGTTAGATCCTTAATGGAAGAGGTGCTGGCTGATATTCCTGAGCTGCCTGAAGACTATCAAGCAGAAGAGGCAACCGGGATAAAAATTGCTATTGTGGGGCGTCCGAATGTAGGTAAATCGACCTTGGTCAATCGCTTGCTAGGTGAAGAGCGGGTTGTGGTTTATGACGAGCCGGGCACCACGCGCGATAGTACATATATCAATTACACCCGTTTTGATAAGCCTTACACGCTGATTGATACGGCCGGTGTGCGCCGCCGTAAAAATATCGATTTGATGGTCGAAAAGTTCTCAATTGTTAAAACTATGCAGGCTATTGCAGATGCAAATGTTGTTGTGTTGGTAATGGATGCCAGCGAAGGTGTAGTAGAGCAGGACCTGCATTTGATGGGCACGACTATCGAAGCGGGGCGCGCGCTGGTTATCGCACTAAATAAGTGGGATGGCTTAGACGATGCGCACAAGCAGTATGTCAAAAGCGAACTTGAACGCCGTTTGCGTTTTGTGGATTTTGCGACTATTCACTTTATCTCAGCCCTCCACGGCACTGGCGTGGGTAACCTGTACAAATCGATTGAGCTAGCTTACCAATCCGCCACCGATAAATTCAGCACCAATTTCCTGACTCGTATCCTGCAAGATGCAGTGCGCGAGCATCAGCCACCAATGATTCAAGGGCGTCGCATCAAGCTACGCTATGCGCATCCAGGCGGGCATAACCCTCCTATTATTGTGATCCACGGCAACCAGACGAACGATATACCTAGCCATTACACCAAATATTTGGAAAAAACTTTCCGGCGTGTGCTCGATTTGCATGGCACACCGATCAGGATTGAATATCGCAATAATGAAAACCCCTATACCGAGCGCAAAAGCAAAATGACTCAGCGCCAACTGGTCGAGATGCGACGTAAAGCTGAACGCGACAAAAATCGTAGCAAGCCGAAATAGTCCAAGATTTAACGATTGTTGCCCCTTGGCGGTGCAAATAGAATGCAAACAAAACTTAATTAGCTAAGCAGGCAGGGCGTTAGTTGCTATGGCTTGCGCTCCTTAAGGTGAAGGAGTAGTGTTACGCGCCTTATCGATTGCCCTTAACTCAACTGTAGCCATAAAAAGTCCGAGCATAAGATGACACCCGCAAGCCGCAAGCTGCTTATCATCGATGACGATGCCCTTGTCCGCCAGAGTATTGTGACCTATCTGACGGACAGTGGCTTTTGTGTGTGTTCTGCCTCTGATGCCACCGCTGCACTTGATCTGCTCGCTAATCCTGACCATTCCCTTCCCGATTTAATCATCACTGATCTGCGTATGCCGAATGGCGATGGTTTGCAACTACTGCAGCTATTGCATGATCGCCATCCTTCGCTGCCGGTGATTGTTATCTCCGGCGCCGGTGTGATGAATGATGTGGTAACTGCGCTACGTTTAGGTGCGCGCGATTATTTGATAAAACCAGTGGTCGATTTGGAAGTGCTGGTCCATTCGATCAACAAAGTGCTCGACCGACAGGATTTGGAAGAGGAAAACCAGCGCTATCGAATTCAATTGGAAGACGCTAATCGGGAGTTAAAGGAAAATCTGCGCGTGCTTGAGCGCGACCAAATTGCCGGTCGACGGGTGCAGCGCCGTTTGATGCCTTCGGGCTTCACAACTGAAGAAGGTTATACTGCTGCCCATACCATCGTCCCATCCCTGTTCCTCAGCGGCGATTTTGTTGATTACGCCCACATCAAAAAACGCTATCTCGCATTTTATTTGGCCGATGTCTCCGGGCATGGCGCATCTTCTGCTTTTGTGACTATCTGGCTTAAACATCTGGTTAGCCGTATGGTGCGGGAAGAGGGGTTGTTTGGGGATGAAAGCTCTTTTGCGCAAGGTGCAGATGTCATGTTGCGGCAGATTAATCGCGAGTTGCATGACACACGCCTGAGCCACCACCTGACGCTTTTTGTGGGCGTAATCGATACGGTTACCCACCAAATGCATTACGTTGTGGCTGGTCATTTGCCGATGCCCATTTTACTCACTGATGCTGGCGTCGAATATTTGACCGGGCGCGGCAAGCCGGTCGGCATTTTCAAGGAAGTTAACTGGGAGGTTTACGAACGGCAGTTACCAGAGAAATTTGCTTTAGTCTGTTTTTCTGACGGTGTATTGGAAACCTTGCCACAAACGGAGTTACAAGACAAAGAAGCCCATTTATTAAAACTAATTGCTTCAAGTAGTGGCAGTTTGGATTCTGTCTGTAATACTTTAGTTATAAAAGAAGTTCGTGATAACCCGGATGACATTGCAGTCTTGTCCATCGCCCGAGGTGTTAGTTGATGAAAGCCGGCCAGATTTTAGTTGCCGACCACAATGGTGTTTATGTGATCAAAATGGTGGGCGATGTACGCCTGACATTGTGCATCTCATTTGATCAATTTATCGATGCCATGTTCAAGAGTGAGAGTTTTATCTCGGTACTCTTTGATCTGTCGGAGGCAGAGGCTATCGATAGTACTACTCTGGGGCTGATGGCGAAAATTTCTATCCTTGGGCAAGAGCGTCACGGCATTATGCCGGTGATTCTGGCGAGTAATCCCAGTATCCAGCGTATTTTGCAGACTATGGGTTTCGGCGATATTTTCACCATTGTCGATAAATTGGATGCCCCTGTGTTAGCCGAGCAACCGCTGAATTGTGTTAACTGTAATGAACAGGAAGTGAAAGAAAAAGTGCTGGAAGCGCACAAAATTTTGATGGGGCTGAACGCTAGTAACGCCGATACTTTCCGAAATTTGGTCAATATGCTCGAGAGCTGCTAATACCCTCCTTTATTTGAACGCTGCATTAATTTTCTGCGCTTAACAAACTCGCTTTAACCAGACTTTTGGCACGAATAAATTCGGTGTGTGGCACGTAAATCAAATCGGCCACTTTGCGAATAATATAATCCTCGTATTTATCCAGATCATTATCGGCATAAGCCATTTCCCACATGGCTTTCATCAGCTTAAATTTCTCTTCTGTCGTGCAATACTGATTAATAAGCTGGGTAAATTGATGCAGGGACGTTGCATGATTAGTTTCGTTTTTAGCAAGACTAATCAACTCTGTAAGCTCGTCAAGCGATAGTGAAAACTTACGCTCAAGAATGAGAGTGAGGTTGTGCAGCTCCACCTCGGAAAATTGATGGTCAGCCATTGCTACTTCAACCAGCAATGAGGCTACCGCCAATTGTTTCTGGTGATCAGATAATACGGGCGAACTGCCACCTGCGGGTTGCAGGTGGCGCTCGATAAAGCGCGAGAGTTTATTGAGCACGGGCTTTCAACAAATTCTCAAGATTGATCTGGTCTTTGACAAAACCGCGAATGCCTTCAGCCAGTTTTTCGGTCGCCATGGCATCCTGATTCAAGCCAAAGCGGAAGCTCGCTTCAGTTTCAAGGCGTTTGGCAATTGCGTCACCCGTGTTGTCCGGTGATAAAACGCGTTTCAATTCGTTTTTGTCCTGCTCCAACTCTTGCAGCAATTGTGGGCTGATGGTCAGGCGATCACAGCCGGCAAGTGCTTCGATTTCACCGATGTTACGGAAGCTGGCACCCATCACTACTGTTTTGTAGTCATTTTGTTTGTAGTAATTGTAAATGTGACGCACAGACACTACACCTGGATCTTCTTCAGCGGTGTATTCCTTTTTGTCAGTATTGGCTTTGTACCAATCCAGAATACGACCCACAAACGGAGAGATCAAAAACACACCTGCATCTGCACAGGCAGCAGCCTGGTTAAAACCAAACAACAAGGTGAGGTTGCAATTGATGCCTTCTTTTTCCAGCACTTCCGCAGCACGGATACCTTCCCAGGTAGAAGCGAGTTTGATCAGAACGCGTGATTTATCCACACCACCTTTTTCATAAAGGCTGATGAGTTCGTGGGCTTTGGCAATAGAAGCTTTGGTATCGAACGACAGGCGTGCGTCGACTTCGGTTGAAATGCGGCCGGGAACGATTTTTAAAATTTCCAAGCCAATACCCACTGCCAAATGGTCGCAAGCAGCGCTTAATTGTTGCGCGCTATTGGTGATGCCTTTGCTGGCATTGATCGATGCCGTGAGCAAATCCTGGTATTGCGGCATTTGCGCAGCCTTATATACCAGGGATGGGTTAGTGGTGGCATCCAGCGGTTTGTACAGGCGGATGGCTTCGATGTCGCCGGTATCGGCAACTACATCGGTAAATTTTTTCAGTTGTTCAAGTTTGCTAGTCACAGTGGTAATCCTATCTCTGAAAGTACAAGTGGTTGATCTTCGTTTTATTGCCGTCAGATATATTATAGTCGTTATGACTTTATGCGGAAAGCAGTCATTTTTTATAAGCTGATAATTCGATAGTGTTGAAGGCCTTAAGCATTCCCGGCATCAACTGTATTTGCTAATGGTAACTCATTTAATGCAGCAAGGGCGCGCTCAAGCACCTCAATTCCTGCATCGGGTTTATGCGCCTGTTCGCTGATAATCCGGCGGAACTGGCGCGCCCCCGGCAGACCTTGGTAGAGCCCCAGGATATGGCGGGTCAGGTGATTAAGGCGAGCTCCTTTGGCCAATTCTTCAGTGCAATACAGCATAAATTTTTGCATGACCTCAGCGCGGCTCACCACGGGCTTGTCGATTCCGTAAATCTGTTGATCGACCTGCGCGAGAAGATAAGGGTTGCTATAGGCTTCGCGCCCGATCATCACTCCATCCACATGATCCAGCAGGTTTTTGCTTTGCTCCAATGTAGTGACGCCACCATTGATGATGATATTCAAGTGCGGAAAGTCTTGTTTCAGTTGATACACCTTATCGTACTGCAATGGTGGAACTTCGCGATTCTCCTTGGGGCTTAGGCCTTTTAACCAGGCTTTGCGCGCATGGACGATAAACGTGTGACAGCCAGTTTCTGCGATAGTGCTGACAAATTTAACCAAGCCTTCATAGTCGTCCATATCATCAATACCGATGCGGTGTTTGACGGTGACAGGGATTTTGACGGCGTTTTGCATAGCGGCGATACAATCGGCAACCAGTTCAGGCTCTGCCATCAAGCAGGCGCCGATCATGCCATTTTGCACGCGATCACTCGGGCAGCCGCAGTTGAGATTCACCTCATCGTATCCCCAATCTTCTGCAATACGGGCACATTCGGCGAGGGCGATGGGATCGCTGCCGCCTAATTGCAATGCCAGCGGATGTTCGCAAGCGTTGTAATCCAGAAACCGCGACTTATCGCCGTGCAAGAGCGCGCCAGTGGTAACCATCTCCGTGTAAAGCACTGCTTCTTTGGTCAGCAAGCGCCAGAAGGTGCGGCAGTCAGAGGTTGACCACTCCATCATGGGTGCCAAGGTAAAACGACGATCAAGAGTTTGGGTTGAAGTCATTAGTTGGTGGAATTCTGCTGCGAGGGAAATAAAAATGCGGCCATAGCCGACAGGTGTTTTATGATAACGATATTTACTTCCTGCTGCACGGTAAACTGCAGTTCATTGCATTGGATAAGTTCTCTATGTCACTAACCCATATAGATTCCCAAGGGCACGCCAGCATGGTGGATGTCTCGGAAAAACCTGCCAGCGTACGGGAGGCGCGTGCCTTTGCGCGCGTCATGATGAAGCCAGAGACGTTGGCGCAAATTAAAGCCAATAGTCTTAAAAAAGGTGATGTACTTGCAGTTGCCCGCATTGCTGGAATTCAAGCAGCAAAAAAATGTGCGGATTTGATTCCCCTTTGTCATCCATTGGCGTTGAGTAAGGTCGCAGTAGATTTTGTAATTGATGACCAGCATTCCACCGTGGAAATCACCAGCTATTGCAAACTCACCGGGCAAACGGGCGTTGAGATGGAAGCGCTGACGGCAGCCAGCATTGCCGCATTAACGATTTACGACATGTGTAAAGCTGTCGATATGGAAATGGTCATTGAGCAGGTTTGCCTGCTGGAAAAATCTGGCGGTCGGCGTGGGCATTATCTTAGGGGAGAGAGTGAGCAATGATCCGGGTTTTATTTCTCGCCCAACTGCGCGAGCAATTGGGCGCTGCTGAGTTACAAGTTGTGGCTGAAGATGTTGTTAGCATCGCAACCCTCAAACAATACCTTGTGGCTGGTCATCCGCATTGGGAACAATTTCTTTCCAATAGCAAACTGCTGGTCGCGGTAAATCACCAATATGCAAAAGCTGATGTGGCACTAAAAACAGGTGATGAAGTTGCTTTTTTCCCACCTGTTACCGGAGGCTGATATGTCATTTTCGATTGCAGTGCAAACACAGGATTTTGATATCGGGCACGAGTACGCTGAATTGGTTGCAGGTGATACTGCTGTAGGTGCAGTGGTTTTTTTTGTGGGGCGGGTGCGTGATATGAATCATGCGCGCGATGTAAAAAGTATGTCGCTCGAACATTATCCCGGCATGACAGAAAATATTTTGCAGAACATTCTGGATGAAGCTAAAGCGCGTTGGGAATTAATTGCTGCACATATCGTGCATCGCGTTGGTGAATTGCAGGTGGGTGATCAAATTGTTTTTGTCGGTGTTACCAGTGCACATCGTGAACATGCATTTCAGGCGGCAGAATTCTTGATGGATTTTTTAAAAACACAGGCGCCTTTCTGGAAGAAGGAGCTAACTACACAAGGGTCTGTGTGGGTTGAAGAAAATGTTAAGGATGTTGATGCAAGCAAGCGTTGGTGAGTTCAATGGCTATTTTCGACGCAAAAAAATGGGCGCTACTGCGCCCATTTTTATTATCGGAAAATTACAAATGTGCTGGCTCTGAAGCCGGAGCAGTTTTGTATATTCCAGCATATTTAATACCGAAATACATGATGTATAAATAGCAGGCAGCAGGCAGCAAGAAGGAGATTTGCAAGCCAAAGGTATCGGCTAAAGCGCCTTGTAGTAAAGGCACTAATGCACCACCAACAATTGCCATGCACAAAACACCAGAACCTTGGCCAGTGAATTTGCCGAGGTTGTGCAATGCCATACTGAAAATGGTTGGGAACATAATAGAGTTAAACAAACCCACCGCGATAATCGCCCACATGGCCAACTTACCTTCAGTGAAGGTTGCGGTTAATACCAGCAATACAGCGCAGATGCAGTTGAATGCCAGAGTTTTGCCTGGGCTGATATAACGCATGACTGCAAAACCAATAAAGCGGCCAACCATTGCTCCGCCCCAGTAATAACTTACCAAGTGTGCTGCGTCAGCTTCTTTTAGGCCGGCAATATTTTCTTCGCCAAAAAAGTTAATCAATAAACTACCTATCGCGACTTCTGCACCAACATATAAAAATATCCCGATTGCACCCAGTACCAAATGTTTATGTGACAGTGCAGATTCTTTGTTGGAGGCCATATCACCGGATACACCCGGTTCGTCTTCGTGTTGAATTTTTGGCAATTTGGCAAAGGCAAAAAATAATGCCAAGCCAAGTAATGCAGCAGCAAGTGCAAGATAGGGGCCTTGAACAGATGCCGCTTCTTTTGCGCGGTATTCAGCAACTTCTGCCGCGGGTAATAAATTGAGTTGGTCTGCCGTTAACACCGCACCGCCCAAAATTAAAATCCCACCCAACCACGGGGCAATGGTAGTGCCTAAGGAGTTAAATGCTTGTGTCAGGGTTAAGCGGCTGGATGCGGTTCTGGCTGGGCCAAGCACCGTCACATAGGGGTTTGCAGCAACTTGTAAAATAGTGATGCCCGAGGCAAGTACAAATAATGCAAGCAGGAAAATGGCGTAGCCACTGGTTGCTGCAGGGTAAAACAACGCACAACCTGACGCGGCGATAATCAAACCGGCCACGGCACCGTTTTGGTAACCCAGCTTTTTGATGAGTGCACCAGCAGGTAAAGAGATAACAAAGTAGGCGCCGAAGAAGCAAAATTGCACCAACATTGCTTGGGTGTAGCTCAGGGTGTAGACACTTTTCAGGTGTGGAATCAAAACATCATTCATTGATGTTAATAGGCCCCACATAAAAAACAGGATAGTGATGATAATCAGGGGCACAGTATTGTTACCTGCGTCCACCGAGCTGTGTTGCGTTGATGAGCCTTGCGGAATGCTGGCCATGGTTCTACCTCTTGTTATAAAAATGGTCTGTCGTTGTCGTGGTCTTAAATTGACGATTGCCGATTAAAAGCGTGCGCCAAGCGCGCGGTACTATAATCCAAGCCTATAAGGCTGTCACATTGTTTGTTCCCGGTTTACAATCACACGCGCATTATTCATCTTGTAGTCATTTTGACTCATATTTGTTTGGTTAAATATTAACGGATAACTGCGCACGGGCATCCAATCAGAGTGCGCGATAACAATAGCGATAAAAATCAACCTTGAGGTGAGTACTGTGGCAAAAGCAACCATCGACGATGTGGCCGCTCTGGCGGGCGTGTCCATGAAAACAGTCTCTCGTGTTGTCAATAACGAACCTAATGTGCGCCCTGCAACCCGAGAAAAAGTTGAGGCGGCGATCAGCGCTCTGGATTATCGCCCCAATCAATCGGCGCGCAGTTTGGCAGGCAACCGCTCTTATTTGTTGGGGCTTATTTATGGGCATCCCAGTGCGCACTATGTGTTGGATATCCAGGAAGGGGTATTGGAAATTTGTCGCCCGCAACGCTACGAATTATTGGTGCATCCGGCCATTCATCGCGACCCGAATTTGATTAATGAAGTGACCGATATGATTTTGGAGAAACGGGTTGATGGTGTAATGCTGACGCCGCCGCTATCCGACAATATGAACGTTATCAATTTATTGAAAAAAATGAATATTCCGTTTGTGCGTGTTGCACCGACGGAAAATAAATCTGCTTCTCCCTACGTTGAAACAAATGATGAAGAAGCATCCTACGATATGACCTGCCAACTTATCGCGTTGGGGCATACGCGTATTGGGTTTATCTGTGGTCATCCTGATCATCGCGCCATGTCGTTACGCTATGAGGGATATAAAGCGGCCTTGGTGGAAAATGATTTACCGTTGTTAAAAAATTTGGTCGAGCAGGGCGATAATTCATTTGAATCCGGTGAGATGTGCGGGAAAAAATTGTTGGCAGATGCCCAGCGGCCAACCGCTATTTTTGCGGCGAACGATGATATGGCGGCAGGGGTAATGATGGTTGCCCATCAGATGGGGATTAAAATTCCCGCACAATTATCGGTAGCAGGATTTGACGATACACCTGTTGCACACCAAATCTGGCCGGCCTTGACAACGATTCGCCAACCTATTCGGCAGATGGCAAAAAAAGCTACCGATTTGTTGCTCAAACAATTAAAAGGACGCGAGATCCAATTACCTGCCAGTATGCTGAGTTCCAGTATTATTTCGCGCGAATCTACCGGGCCGCTAATTAAGCCCAAAGATAAGCATTGATAATTTAGCAACTCAATAAAAAATGCACCCGAGGGTGCATTTTTTATTGAGAAAAACAGTGAATTATTTTAGTGAGCTTTTAGTTCAGGTGTGTTGTGAATAAGCCAGGCGGCAGAGCCAACCAGTGCAGCTTTATCATTCACAATCAATCGAATTGAAATGTCGCTAACATATCCCGCCATAGGGCCTTTGTTTTTATAGCGTTCAAGGAAATGGGATTCAGGCAACAAGCCCATCAGTTTGGGCGTGAGTCCACCACCAATAACCACACCACCGCGCGCACCGACGGAAAGTGCTTTATCTCCTGCTACTTCACCCAATACATCGCAGAAAGTCAGTACGGCTTCGCGGCATAGGGGATCTTCATTCGCAAGGCCTTTGGTGCTGACATCAGCAGGTGAATAGGGTTTTGCTTCAACACCTGAGTTGTGTGCAAGTGCACGATAAAGCGTCACCAAACCGCCGCCGGACAAAATATTTTCAACCGATACGTGACTTTGCTCTTTCAATAGAAATGATTTGATATCCAATTCTTTTTCATTTGTTGGGGCAAAGCTGGCGTGGCCACCTTCGGTAGGGATAATCTTCCAATTATTTTGGCTGGGAACCAGCGCTGCCATACCAAAACCTGTTCCAGGTCCCATCACGACAATCGGTGCGTCAGGATTGGATTTATTGGATTCGTAGAGAGTGACTAATTCATTTTCTTTGAGGAAAGGAACTGCATATGCAAGCGAGGCAAAATCGTTGATGACATGCAGGGTTTTCATTCCCAATTGATCGCGCAGGCCGTGAATTGAAAATTTCCAATTCAGGTTGGTCATGGATGCCTGGCCATTTTCGATTGGGCCGGCAATCGCTAAACAAGCATAATCAGGTATATCAACCCCAAATTTTGCGCAGCAGGTTCTAATCATGGTGGCCATATCAACATAGTCGGCACACTTGAGCGTGATTTGGCGCTCTGCGGTGTAATTAATTTGGCCATTTGTGCCGATCTTTTCTGCATCAAATTCGACCAGTCCAAAACGGCCATTGGTGCCGCCGATATCTGCAACCAGTAAAAGACTCATGTGACTCCTCAGCTTCTTTTATAAGAAGATCAAATAGTTATAGGGGGATGTGTTGAATATAGTGGTTAGGCTCAGGAGGATAACATTAAACTGGATGGGCGGAAATTCACTTTTTACGCCCGATTGCTAAATTGATTTTGCACACTTTTTCATGCGCATATCTGGTGCTTATACAGGGTTTTATTTGTTAATTTTATGAATAAATACGATTTCTCAGGTTTAATATTGATTCGCATGCAAGTTGGCGCGCCCTATTGTTGACAGCGCTGTCAGCAAATAGTAGTTTGCGCCAGCTTGGAAGGGGTTGCTGGCTCGATTGATTGGCCGCAATTTAATAAGAGAAGTGATGTCACACAGGTGCTCAAGATGGGCATCCCGCACAAGTTACCCTGATTCGAGCGGTGTATCGGGGGTTATCTCAAGGAATCTTCCGTTCATTTATTCTGGCGGCTACACTCTTTAAGTGGGGCTTTGGCGCCACTTGGTGTTATTTAACCGTCAGGATTTTCGGCGTTACACAGTGTTGTCCCTACAATGATTTTTTAGATGCCCCCGACGGAGGTTGAAACGTGCAGTGGCCCAGCATCACCAGCAAGGTGAAAAAAGATCCAGCGCTTGAAGCGAAAATAGACGAATTGCTCGCGCAGTTAACTCTTGAGGAAAAAGTGGGGCAGATGATCCAGCCGGAGATTCGCCACTTGACTCCGCAGGATATTAAGGATTATCACATCGGCTCGGTGTTGAATGGCGGTGGCTCGGTGCCCAATGGCAACCGTTACTCAAAAGCTGCAGATTGGTTGGCGATTGCAGATGCTTATTATCAGGCGTCTATGGATACCAGCGATGGCAAAGTGGCTATCCCGATTATGTGGGGCACAGATGCAGTTCACGGCGTAGGCAATATTGTTGGTGCAACCCTGTTTCCGCACAACATCGCGCTGGGTGCCGCGCGCAACCCTGAATTGATTAAAGAGATCGGTCGTATCACGGCGACTGAAATTGCGGTGACCGGATTGGATTGGGATTTCTCTCCCACTGTTGCGGTTGCGCGCGATGATCGCTGGGGGCGCACTTACGAATCCTATTCCGAACATCCTGATCTTGTGCGCGAATATGCGGGCATGATGGTTGAGGGGTTGCAAGGTGAAGCCCATGACTCAGGCTTCCTCTCTAAATATCGCGTTATTTCCACTGCAAAACATTTTATCGCCGATGGTGGTACCCACAACGGTATCGATCGCGGTAACTGTCTCGATGATGAAGAGACTTTATGTCGTATTCATGCAGCTGGTTACTACAGCGCAATCGAAGCCGGTGTGCAAAGTGTGATGGCTTCCTTTAATAGCTGGCACGGCGAACACATGCATGGGCATCGCTATTTACTGACTGATGTATTAAAAAATCAAATGGGTTTTGACGGTTTGGTGGTGGGCGATTGGAATGGCCACGGTTTTGTTGCAGGCGCGACGGTATTGAATTGCCCACAGGCAATTAATGCAGGATTGGATATCTTTATGGTGCCCGATCCTGACTGGAAGCAGCTTTTTAACAATACTGTTGAGCAAGCGCGTACCGGTGTTATTCCGATGGCGCGTGTCGATGATGCAGTGCGCCGTATCCTGCGTGTGAAATTACGTGCGAACCTGTGGGAGAAAGGTCTTCCATCAACTCGCCCACTCGCAGGTAAAGATGAATTGCTTGGTGCACGTGAGCATCGTATTGTTGCTCGCCAAGCTGTACGCGAATCCATTGTATTGTTAAAAAACAAGAACAATATTCTGCCGCTGTCTGCCAAAGCAAATATTCTCGTTGCAGGCGATGGCGCAGACAATATCAGCAAGCAAACTGGTGGTTGGTCGGTGAACTGGCAGGGTACCGGCAATACTATGGCGGACTTCCCCGGTGCTACCACTTTGTGGGCGGGAATTCAGGATGCCGTTGCCAGTGCGGGCGGTAAAGTTACATTGAGTGTCGACGGTTCCTACAGTGAGAGACCGGATGTTGCTATCGTTATTTTTGGTGAAGATCCCTATGCCGAAATGCAGGGCGATATCCAACACCAATTGTTGAAAGCTGGCGATACCAGCGATTTGGATTTGCTCAAGAAATTAAAATCCCAAGGAATTCCCGTTGTGGCATTGTTTGTCACTGGTCGCCCCATGTGGGTGAACCGCGAACTTAATGCCTCTGATGCGTTTGCAGTTATTTGGCAGCCGGGTACAGAAGGTGCAGGTATCGCTGATGTGATCTTCAAAAATGCCGATGATCAAATTAATTATCCCGTAAAGGGGCGCTTAGCCTTCTCATGGCCCAAATCGCCGGATCAGGGCACGTTGAATATTGGCGATGAAAATTATGATCCATTGTTTGCCTATGGTTTTGGTTTGAATTATGGCGATACTGATACGTTGGGCGATGACTTGTCAGAAGAGGGGATAGTATTTGAGTCCAGCTCTGCGATATTGGAATTATTCAATCGTCGCCCCATGGGGGCTTACGGCATTATTTTAGAAGGTAAAAATAACGATCGCGCCAATCTAAATGGCAATATCGCCAGTGTGTCAACGCTAACGGTAACTTGTGTGGACCGCGATGTGCAGGAAGATGCGCGTCGGGCTGTGTGGAATGGTCAAGGTGAGGGGTTGGTTGCCATCTCAACGCTGAATCGTCAGGTGTTGAGTGATTACTATGAATCAGATTCTTCGTTGGTGTTTGATATAAAAGTGGATGCTGCACCTGTCGATAAGGCTTGGGTGCGCATTGGCTGTGGTCCTTCTTGTTATTCACAAGTGGATATAACCCGGGAGCTTACCAGTATTGCTGGGGCTGGTTGGAAAACTTTAACCGTAGATTTGAAATGCTATCCGGACGCCGGCACTGACTTTGGATTGAAGCGCACGCCACAGGAGTTGTTTGCCCTCATTCTTGAGCCATTTACCTTGGTGGCCAATAATAAATTGGATGTTACTTTCGCACAGGTGCGTATTGAAAAAGGCTTGGCGCAAGGCGCCAGCGTACGCCTTAACTAAGTCCTTTTTGCCCGTTAACATGCAAGCCGCACAAGCAATTGTGCGGCTTTTTTGTGCCTGCTATTTAGGCACCCATTCACTTATTTTTTGTGGTTGCATCAAGTTTGTGCAAAGTGAAAAAGCGGCGTGCATTTTTGTGGGCGTTTATTGTGCGATAAATTTTATCGTGTTGGATTTAATTGGCGCGTAAAAAATTATGATGTCCCCATAAGGGTGCGCGTAAAAAAATGCGATTTTTTCGTGGTGTATTTTTTAACGTTTTATATCCCTTTGATTAATAATGATTTATTCCTTTGGGGATGGTTTAGAAAATCAATTGGCATAAGCCTTGCTCTAATGGATTTCAGTCACCGCCATGTTATGCCCATAAACATACAAGAAACTTTTTTAGTGCATAGCAAATATAAATTTTATATTTCAAATTTATTGGCAGGGTGCGGATTAACTACACACATTTATGAAAATCTTTGGAGAAGGCTCTATGAAAAAAAATACGATTCATCTTCTTGTTGCTGCGGCAAGTTCGCTGCTTTGTGCTGCTCCAAGTATTTCAGCAAAAACATTCACCGAATCTATGCAGCAGGGCAGTGTGATCAAGGTAAATTTTCGTACACGCTATGAAGATGTAACTGAAGATGTTCTAAATGCGCAGGGAAATAAATCTGGTGAGAAAGAAGCGAATGCCTGGACAACCAGATCGCGCTTGTCTTATCAGTCTGGTGCATGGAATGGTTTTGGTTTTACCGCGGAAATGGACAATGTGAGCGAGATGACGAATGAAGTCGATTATCGCACTGCTGGCAATGATCCACTGAATACCAATAAAGCAATCATTGCTGATCCCATCGGTACTGAAGTCAATCAAGGCTTTATTTCTTACACCACATTTAACAATCAAATTAAATATGGTCGCCAGCGTTTGATTCTCGACAACGCCCGTTTTATCGGTAATGTAGGCTGGCGCCAGAACGAGCAGACATACGATGGTGTCTCGCTCACCAACAAAGCAATTCGCTACACCAATTTTACTTATGCTTATATCAAAAACGTGAATCGTGTTTTTGGTGAGGCCAATGCCGGATTGGGCGATTTAAATATGAATAGCCACGTGCTAAATGCCAGCTACACCGGCTTTGATGCAGGTAAACTAATTGGCTATGCCTATTTGTTGGATGTGGAAAACCCCATCGCCCAATTTGGTTTAACCAGCGATACCTTTGGTGCGCGTTGGCAGGGTACAGTGGGTGAAACCTTTACCTACAACCTTGAATATGCAGCTCAACAAGATGCAGGTGCAAAACAAGCGTTTGATGCTGATTATTTGTTAGCTGAAGGAACCTATACGGTTTCACGTTACAGCATTGGTTTGGGCTATGAAGTTTTGGGCTCTGATAATGGTGCTTATGGTTTTGCAACTCCCTTGGCAACCTTGCATGCATTTAATGGTTGGGCAGATAAGTTTTTAGCTACACCTAAGGATGGTCTTGAAGATAAATATGTAAACCTGGGTGTGACATTTGCGGGTGCACAGGCATTGGTGAGCTATCACAAATACGATGCGGATTTTGGCAGCGCCGATTACGGTGATGAAATTGATTTGAGCATCAGCAAAAAAGTGGGTGCCGTTGTGTGGACTGCAAAGTATGCGCAGTACGCAATGGGCGATGCTGCCACCAAAATTACCGACACTGATAAATTTTGGATAATGGCGGATTGGAATTTTTAATGCAATATTTTAAAAATTTTCGCTGAATGAATTATTGGAAAAGGATATTCAAATTGTTTTTAATAAACCCTCGCCATTTGGTGAGGGTTTGTTTTTTGGCAAACTGAAAATTATTTGGGATGAGCATCCGAATTGGGTTTGTTCGCCTCGGTTTTATTCTCCAGTAAATCATTTTCTCCTTTGGGCGTAGCTGGCAAAATTGAATCCGGGGCATACCATAACGCATGGTGGCTCAGTTGCTGCCAGCCCCAACGCACCCATTCTAATAACGCCGACGCCAGCCATAGCGACCAGAGCAGCATGGCCAACTTATAGCTCCACAAAGGGAGTGAAATAATCCAGGCTTGTGGGAACTCACCCGCACTCTGGTCTTGGTACCAGCGCAGATAATGCGCATTGGAACCATTTCCGGTGATGTGCATATCCGGGCTGGATAGCAAACTGTAGGGGATGTTGCCCAATAACATCAACAAGGTCACCAGCGATAGACAAAATAATCCCAGCTGCATCCACTTGAAGGTTCTGGCTGAGCTTATCTGTACCAATGTCCCGCGCTTGGTGAGCAGGATCAGCCAGATGGCGATTAGGGCGAGTACATAGAGATTGACTGTCGCCACCCCCAGGCTTAAGAGCACCCATTGATGGGTTTTCAGTGGTGTCAGTGGACTGCGCCCGAGCAGCGGAGCGAGCAGCAGTATCACGGCCAACATTCCCCAGAGCAATACCGCTGGCCCCACGCTGGGCCCGCCTACCAGCAGTGGCCAACGATCACCTGGCAAATCAATATTAATCGTCAGGTTGCTGCTATTGCTGCCCAGGTCGATTGCCGGGCTTATGGTTTTAAGGCGGGTGCCCTTGTCATCTTGCCAGCGAATTTCCAGTTCTTGCTCGCCGGGGTGCAGCGGGATTTTTACCCGGCCATTTACTGCCAACAAGGGCGCCTCATCCCCATCGATGCTAACACCTTCGAGGCTGGCTCCCTCCGGTAGGGCAAAGTCGTAGTGTCCTGCTTGGTTGGTGCGCAGGGACAGGCTCAAGGTGGAACTGCTGGCGCGATCGCCCAGCGTATATTTCAGCTGGGCCTGGTCAATTGTCATCGCACTGCCTGTTACTGCCTGCGGACGGCTGACGATAATGCTGATGCTTTCGTCTGGCCAGGGCTGCCAGACGGGCAGGTTGCTGGTTTGCACTGCAGGTATACCGGTTACCTGTGTGTGCCAGATGGGCGAGGTGTCCAAGACCCAGGTTTCCACCCAAGCCGGATTTGCCGGTGCTTTAAGTTCCAGTGGTGACTCTGCCTTGAGGGTGGAATACCAGAAGGTCGTTTGTTGATGGGAATCCAGTTGTACGGTGATTTTGCCTTTGCTGGTTTCATCACCAGTGATGCTGGTATCTCCACTGATAGGCGACTCACCGGGCAATAAGGGGATCTCCAGATTAATCATTCCCTGGGTAGGAGCAACCCGCTCTACGCGTGTTTCTACACGCCATTCCAGCCCCAATTGTAGTTGGCGCGTCACGGTCATAAAGGGAGCGATAGGGTCGGGTTGCAGGTGTTCAGCTATGGTCAATGCTTCGCTGCGCTGAATACGGTTGAGCTGCAGTGAACTGCTGGCTTGGTTTGCCGTTGGTGCTCCCGTCAATTGCCAGCCATCTAATTGGCTGCCCAGGTTATGGAGGGGCAAGGGGAAGCTGAGGGTGAGGCTGTCGCGCCCCTTAATCACTGCCTCAAGGTGGAGCAAGTTGCGCCCTTTACGCAGATTGACCAGCAGCTGGCCATTGGCATTTTGTACCAGTGATGCCGGTTTATTGTCTATCAGCACCTGATTTGGCCACCACTGCTGCCGTTGGGCAGGCAGGGGCAGGGCGATTGCATCGGCGCTGTGGATGATGATATCCATTGCCAACTGTTCGCCATCGGCTTTCACTTGCAGGGATTCGATACTGGCGCAATCCGGCAGGCAGGACGCGGGCTGGGTAAGGCGCGTTTCCAGTTCTTTGAGTAAAGCAGTGGAAACCAGCACATCAGCTTGGCTGTTGTCGCTTTGGCTGATGCCGCAGCCAAGCAACAAAAGGGTGGGTAACAGCGTCCGGTTGCCAATTTTCCAGCTCGGTAGAGTGTGTCCGGTTTGCCGTAAGAATAATCGCAGCAACAGCGCACCCAGCAGGAGAGGGAGCAATAGGCTCAAGGCGCTACCTGCGCGATTGATGGCGGGTGGCAGTAGATACAGGCGGGTAACTTCATCCGGTTTTACCGGCCCATTCCAGCGCAAATCGATATTGTGCCAATTCCAACCGGGAACTCCCGGGCCTGTCTGTACTTGTTGGCCTAAATCGTATTCCTGGGATACTTGTTGTTTGGGGCTGGAGAGCGAGGATCGAACGCCGGTGACAACTACCTCTTCTACCGCATCGGCTTGATCTGCGCGGTATTTTGTTTGGGGTGCTTCAACTCCTTTGTTATCCGAACTCATCATTACCAAGCCAAAGCCCCAACTGTTCTGGCTATCGTCGTAGTAACTCTCGCTGATATTGCGCCCCGAAAACTCCTGTTGGGGATAAAACACCTGCCGCGCCTGCTGCACACTAAACGGCAGCAAAAATAAGCCGAGCAAAATAAAGCTGGCATAGGCATAGCGCACCAACTGGGTTTTGAACTTGCCGCTGACCATGGGCAGTAGGGCCAGCAGGGCAGCGATATTTAGCCAGATAAACAGCGGTGCGCCGGCGCGATGGAAAGTGAGCAACAGAGTCAGCAGCGCCAATCCGCCCCAGAATGGGTTGGTGATGCGCACTACCGTAAAGGTGATTATCAGTACCAGGAAAATATCCCACAGGCTCCACTTGGATACCCAGCTACCGGATTCATAACTGGCTCCAGTCGCCGAAAGTAGCGACCAGCCCGGAGGCAAATGCAGTTGTGCATCAACCTCCGCAAAATCCACGGACCAGCCACTGACCGGAATTGCTGTGCTGCGCAGCAGGCGACTGATGCCGGTAAGGTCAAGTTCTCGGGTGCGAACTTCTACGCCGGTGTTGGCGTTGTCGGCAAGGCGGGTAACCAACTGGGGTACGTCATTGAGGGCGGCACTTTGCAACTCATAGGGTGGCAGCGTTTCCATGCGCCAGCCTTGTTGAAATTGTCCACTAATTTCGTCGCGCAGCGTAAAACCTTGACCATCAAAATCCAGCCAGATTTCTTTATCAAGTACCAGTTGGTTACTGCTATCGCCCGCACCGCGCTGCAACTCCTGCAATTCCATGGTGGTGTCCGGAGTGACCAAATAAGCGGGTAGTTCGCGCCATTCGTCAGGTAATTGAGTCTGGCTTGGGTCAATGCTGGATACGCCGGAAACTTGCAGGCTGCGCAGTGTTGGCTGGCTGGCGACTACCCATATTTCTTGTTGCGGCCAGTGCTCATCCAGCGCTTTGTAGCCCAAATGGGGCTGTGGTTGGGTGGACTGCATATGCAGTTCGATCTCCCAACTGCCCGGTTTAACTTGCACGCGCAGCTTGCCATCGGCTTCGAGGCGGGCAGGTAGGCGGCTGTTGAACAGAATTGGATTAAAGCCGGTGAGCAACATCTGCCCCAGTTGTATTTCGCGCTCTTTGCCGCTCACATCCAATTGTAGGCGGGTGCTGATTTTCAGAGGAATACCATCATCCAGTTTACGAAAAACGCGTACTTGCAAACTGTCTTGCTGCTGGGTTTCCTGCGCATTTTGTGTTGCGGTCAACCAGAGCTGGCTATCGCTTTCGAGTGATGGAGTGGCTACGCTCGTGCCGTTGAGTTGCAGCTTGATGATCCCGGATGCGGGTGGGATGCTCAGTGTGCGCGGAATACCGGTCCAGCGGATATCGCCTTGCAATGTATATCGGCCAGGTGGAAGGAGAACTTCGGGGATTCCGCCGCGCTCGCGGATGGCTAATTTATCCTGCATGAGTGAATTGCTGGTATCGCGCAGATTCTCAGGCCAGAAGCCGGTGCCGCCAGGCAGTCTGATCCAACTTTCGGTAAATGTTTCTATCCGCTGGGTAAACTGTACTCCCTGTGTATTGGCATCAATGTGCAATTCACTCGGCCAGACGCAAGAGCGTTGGGCATCGTTATATAAAAACGGGCAGTGGATTTCCGGGTGCTTTTTTAAGACCCAGCCCTGCCAATCTTGCAGTACAGTAGGAATTTCTGCTGCCTGTAAATGGCTGCCAACCAACAGAAAAAGGCTAATTAGAGCGCGGACCAAGGTGTGCGGCATAACAACTCCCTATGATAAAAAAGCGATGATTATTCGTGTAATAAAAACTTGTGGTTGCAAAAGCCTGTGTGATCTGTGGTGGGAGTATAGAGGGAATTTCTGAACCGGCGCTTTAGCATTTGTTTGAAATGGTGCGCGAACTGATTGAATTGCGGTGCGTGGGGGCGTTTCGGGGGCAGCGTCAATAAAAAAGGCCGCAGTTTTCAGTGCGGCCTTTTTTGTTTGTAGCTTTTACAGTGATTACTTTTTATGACTTACTTTTTTTGGCCTTACTTTTTTGGATAGTCGCGTTTCGGGCTGCCAGTGTATTGCTGACGTGGGCGGCCAATTTTGTAAGGGCCACTCACCATTTCATCCCAGTGGGAATACCAACCTACCGCACGACCCAAAGCAAAAATCACGGTAAACATTTCGGTTGGGATACCAATTGCTTTCATGATAATGCCGGAGTAGAAATCAACGTTAGGATAGAGCTTTTTGGAAATGAAATATGGATCTTCCAATGCGATTTGTTCGAGGCGTTTTGCAATTGCAAGCAGTGGATCATTTTCCAGGCCTAATTCGGCCAGTACTTCATCGCAAGTTTGCTTCATTACTTTGGCGCGAGGGTCGAAGTTTTTGTAAACACGATGACCAAAGCCCATCAAGCGGAAGCCAGAGGTTTTATCTTTAGCGCGTGCAACACAAGCTTCGATATTTTCCACAGTGCCGATTTCTTCCAGCATCTCCAATACCGCCTCGTTGGCGCCGCCATGGGCAGGGCCCCACAAGGTTGAAATACCAGCAGCGATAGCGGCAAATGGATTGGTGCCTGAAGAGCCGGACAGGCGCACGGTAGATGTCGATGCATTTTGTTCATGGTCTGCATGCAATACAAAAATACGATCCATGGCCTTGGCAATCGTTTTGCTCACGTTAGGCGCTTTGCCAGCCGTGCCAAAGGTCATGTTCAAATAATTTTCGGCATAGCTCAGGCTGTCATCCGGGGCAATAAACTCTTCGCCCTTGCGGTGTTTGTACACCATTGCCGACAAGGTTGGCATTTGACCAATCAATCGGTAAGCGGTCAGCTTGCGGCTTTCAGCGTTGGTAATATCGATTTCATCGTTGTATACCGCGGCCAGGGCTGCGACAGCACTACACAAAATCGCCATCGGATGGGATTCGCGTTTGAAGCTCTTGATGATATTGGCAATGGAGGGATCGACAGCGGAGTGTTTTTTGATCGCGGCAGTAAATTCGTCTTTTTGCGCCGGAGTTGGCAATTCGCCGTTTAATAAGAGGTAACAAGTTTCGAGATAATCAGAAGAGACAGCCAGTTGTTCAATCGGGTAACCGCGGTGGAGTAGCACGCCTTCATCGCCATCAATAAACGTAATCTTGGATTCGCATGAGGCGGTGGACATAAAGCCCGGGTCAAACGTGAAAAAGCCATTCTTGGTAATACTGGTGACGTCGATAACGTCAGGTCCGATTGTGCTGGCATAGATTGGTAATTCAATTGTCGAATCAATGCCATCAATCGAGAGATGTGCTTTCTTGTCAGTCATTACTGACTCCTGTGCTTACTGATTAAGACTAAAGGCTTGAGAAAAGCATGTTTCGCTCTACTCAACTGATAAAAACTGTAGGTAGCTTTGCGTTGTGCAAATAGCTCTACTTTTAATAGCGTCATAGGCCGGCTATGTTTTTTATGGACTAGTCGGTTTCTTATGGTGGGCCGACACTGCCGTTTGCGAGCGGCATTATAGATGACTTAATTGTTAAGGCGAAAGTTTTTGGCACATCTCTGGGGCAATTTCTTTTATCTTTTTCGGAAATTTTCGCGCCATAGCTGAGTGCTCATGTGGTGGCGTCTCACATTGCTGAAAAACTCACCGATGTGCCTGCACTTATGTGGAGCGGCAATGGTAAAAACGCGCGCTTGCGGTGCATTTTTATTAAAATCTTTCAATATAATCAATGTGTTGTGTAAAAACATCGTTAAAAGTGCAGTAATATTTTTCCTTGCCAGCGTGAAGGGAATTCTGCACGGCTTTTTGTTTGTGTTTCCAGAGTCCAATCTCTATAATGCTGCGCGACTTGCAGGGCGTGTTTCATTTAAGGTCATTTTTAAATGATAAAAAGTGAAGCGCTTATTCTTAAACCTGCCCGCGATGGGCATAAAGGTGAGATAGACCGTGAACAAGAAAAGACCTGTCAACCTAGATATAGCGACTATTAAACTCCCCATCACTGCTTACGTTTCCATTCTTCATCGTGCTTCCGGCGTTTTCCTTTTTGCAGGCGTAGCTGTCCTTTTATGGATGCTGGATGCCAGTCTTGATTCGCAAGAAGGTTTTAACAGCATTAGCGATCTCGCCGCAAACCCTGTATGCCAATTTGTTCTCTGGGCAGTTTTGGCTGGTTTGGCGTATCACATGGTGCTCGGTATCCGTCATTTGATTATGGATTTCGGTATCGGTGAATCTCTTAAAGGTGGTCAAACTGGTGCCAAAATCGCACTGGCTATTGCCATTGTATTGATCGTGTTGGCGGGGGTGTGGGTATGGTAACTTCAGTAACCAGTTTTGGACGCAGTGGCCTTTATGATTGGCTAATCCAACGCGTCGGTGGTGCCGTCATGGCGGCGTACACTATTTTTATCGTGGCTTATCTTGCATGTAATCCTGAATTGACTTTCGAACAGTGGCAATCCCTTTATAACCAACTGTGGATGCGTGTGTTTACCCTTGTTACCCTTCTTTCCTTTATATCGCATGCGTGGATCGGTTTGTGGGCTGTGCTCACTGATTATTTAACTACCCGTCTATTAGGCTCCAAAGCGACTTTCCTTCGTATATTCGCACAGATAGTGCTGGGTGCAGTTGCAGTCACCTATCTTGTCTGGGGTGTTCAAGTAATTTGGGGTATTAATTAATGGCTAATATGCGCACGATTTCTTTTGACGGTATTGTGGTTGGCGGCGGCGGTGCTGGTATGCGCGCCGCTTTGCAGTTGGCACAATCCGGTTACAAAACAGCAGTAATTACAAAAGTATTCCCAACGCGTTCGCACACTGTATCTGCCCAGGGCGGTATTACTTGTGCGATCGCCAGTGCTGATCCAAATGATGATTGGCGTTGGCACATGTATGACACTATCAAAGGTTCCGACTATATCGGCGACCAGGATGCGATTGAGTACATGTGTTCGGTAGGCCCTGAAGCGGTATTTGAATTGGAGCATATGGGCTTGCCATTCTCCCGTACAGATGAAGGCCGTATCTACCAGCGTCCATTTGGTGGCCAATCTAAAAACTTCGGTGAAGGTGGCCAGGCGGCGCGTACTTGCGCTGCGGCAGACCGTACCGGGCACGCACTGCTCCACACTCTGTACCAAGGCAACCTGAAAAACAAAACCGTATTTCTTAATGAATGGTTTGCAGTTGATTTGGTGAAAAATGAAGACGGCGCAGTGGTTGGTGTTATCGCGATCAATATCGAAGATGGCGAAACAGTTTATGTAAAAGCCAAGGCAACTGTGTTGGCAACCGGTGGTGCAGGGCGCATATACGCTTCTACTACTAATGCTCACATCAATACTGGCGATGGTGTTGGTATGGCGTTGCGCGCTGGCTTTCCTGTGCAAGATATCGAAATGTGGCAGTTCCACCCAACCGGTATCGCCGGTGCCGGTGTATTAGTAACTGAAGGTTGCCGCGGTGAAGGTGGCTACTTGATCAACGCCGATGGCGAGCGCTTTATGGAGCGTTATGCTCCTAATGCGAAAGATCTTGCTGGTCGCGACGTAGTGGCGCGCTCCATGATCCAGGAGATTATTGCTGGTCGTGGTGTAGGTCCTAATAAGGATCACGTACTGCTGAAGCTCGATCACTTGGGTGAAGAAGTGCTCGAGAGTAAATTGCCTGGTATTTGCGAGTTGTCGCGCACCTTCGCACACGTTGACCCTGTATATGCTCCCATCCCTGTAGTTCCAACTTGCCATTATATGATGGGTGGCATTCCAACTAACGTGAATGGGCAAGCGTTGACCGTCGATGCTGATGGAAATGATGTGGTGATTGATGGTTTGTTTGCGTGTGGTGAAGTTGCTTGTGTGTCTGTGCACGGCGCTAACCGTTTGGGTGGAAACTCATTGCTCGACTTGGTTGTGTTCGGTCGTGCAGCTGGTCTGTACATTGAGAAAGCATTGCGTGAGGGTATTGAGCATCGCGATGCCACTCAATCTGATATCGATAAAGCGATGGCGCGCCTAAACAAAATAAATACATCTAATAGCGGTGAGAGCGCATCAGTACTGCGTAAAGAGTTGCAAACCATTATGCAAAACTTCTTCGGTGTATTCCGTAAAGGTGAGTTTATGCAAAAAGGTATCCAGCAACTGGCTGAGCTGCGCAAGCGTATTGAAAATGTATCTATTACTGACAAGAGCAATGCATTCAATACTGCGCGTATTGAAGCATTAGAATTGCAAAACTTGCTTGAAGTCGCAGAAGCAACGGCGATTGCAGCGGAAGAGCGTAAAGAATCGCGCGGCGCGCACGCGCGTGAAGATTTTGAAGATCGTGACGATGCTAATTGGTTGTGTCACTCCATGTATTTCCCCGTTGATAAGCGTGTTGGCAAGCGTGCGGTAAATTTCAAGCCGCGCACTATGGAAGCTTTCCAACCTAAAAAACGTACCTACTAACAATCGGGAGCAGAAGTCATGTTGAAAGTACAAGTTTATCGCTACAACCCTGATACAGATAATGCGCCCTATATGAAAACCTATGAGCTGGATACTCAGGGTAAAGATTTGATGGTATTGGATGTATTGGAATTACTGAAAGCACAAGACGAAAGTCTTGCTTATCGCCGCTCTTGCCGCGAAGGTGTGTGCGGTTCTGATGGCATGAATATCAATGGTAAAAACGGTTTGGCTTGCATCAAGCCAATCTCCGAGTGCATCAAGAACAATACTTTGATTTTGCGCCCGTTGCCCGGTTTGCCAGTGATTCGTGACCTGGTAGTTGATATGACCCAGTTCTACGATCAATACAAGAAAATTGAGCCATACTTGCAAAACGATACGCCAGCACCAGCAATTGAGCGTTTGCAATCACCTGCAGATCGCGAGAAGCTCGATGGCCTTTATGAGTGTATACTCTGCGCCTGCTGCTCAACCAGCTGCCCATCTTTCTGGTGGAACCCCGATAAGTTTATCGGTCCTGCTGGTTTATTACAGGCTTATCGTTTCCTGGCTGATAGCCGCGATTTGGCGACCGAGAAACGACTTGCCAATCTGGACGATCCTTTTAGCGTATTCCGTTGCCATGGTATCCAAAACTGTGTGGCGGTTTGTCCCAAAGGGCTGAACCCGACACGAGCCATCGGCCATATTCGCAATATGTTGTTACAGAGCGCTACCTAAGGTGGCGCTTTTCTGTATCTGAAGCTGGCAAAAATTTGATGACAAAGTGAGCGCTTTGGTGCTCGCTGCGTTGAAGAACTGTTTGTTGTAACCCGGTGTTGCAGCAACTTAAAAGCGGCGTTTTTAATCACAAGTTGAAAACGTTTGGTAGCTAACCGCTAGTTGATAGCAGGGGATTTGCCTGAGTCCCCAATGATTAAGGTGAGTGGAATGCAAGACAGCATTATGGAGCAATTTTGGAGTACGTCTCACATCTCTGGTGGGAACGCTGCTTATGTCGAAGAGCTCTACGACACATATCTACACAATCCTAATGCCGTTCCTGAAGAATGGCGCAATTACTTCGATCAATTACCACGTATCAACGGTGTGTTGACTCAAGATACTCCCCATTCGGTCATTCGCGCTCAATTCGAGCAATTGGGTAAATCCCGTGTGCGCACCGTTGCCGTTGCAGGTGGCTCGGTTAGTGCTGAGCACGAGCAAAAACAAATCAAGGTAGTACAACTGATCAGTTCCTACCGTTTCCGCGGTCATCAAAAGGCCCAGTTGGATCCTTTGGGATTGATGAAGCGCGATCCGGTCGCCGATTTGGAATTAGGTTTTCACGGCCTGACCAATGCAGACCTGGATACTGTATTTAACACTGGCAGCTTGTTTATCGGCAAAGAGCAGGCGACCCTGCGTGAAATTGTTGAGGCATTAGAGAAGACCTATTGCGGTCATATCGGTGCCGAGATTATGCACATTACGCCCCTTGCTGAAAAACAATGGTTGCAACAGCGTCTTGAGAGCGTGCGCTCCAATCCTGAATTCAGTAAAGAGCAGCGCCTTGCCCTCCTCGAGCGTTTGACAGCTGCGGAAGGCCTTGAGCGTCATCTCGATAGTAAATATCCAGGCACCAAACGTTTCGGTCTCGAAGGTGGCGAAAGTTTTATTCCATTAGTTGATGCCTTGGTAAAGCGCGCGGGTACTTACGGTGCAAAAGAAATAGTATTGGGCATGGCTCACCGTGGTCGCCTTAATGCGTTGATCAACGTGTTTGGTAAAAGCCCTGCAGAATTGTTTGCAGAATTTGATGGCAAGCGTTCATTGAATACCTCTGGCGATGTGAAATATCACTCAGGTTTTTCTTCCAACGTAATGACTCCTGGCGGAGAGTTACACATGGCGATGGCGTTTAACCCGTCGCACTTGGAAATCGTATCACCCGTGGTTGAAGGTTCTGTGCGCGCCCGTCAGGATCGTCGCAACGACAAAACCGGCGCCAAAGTTGTTCCTATCAATGTGCATGGCGATGCTGCATTTGCAGGCCAAGGCGTAGTGATGGAGACATTCCAAATGTCCCAGACTCGCGCGTACGGCACTGGTGGTACCTTACATCTTGTGATCAACAATCAAGTGGGTTTCACCACTAACAAACGTGAAGATGCACGCTCAACTGAGTACTGTACCGACGTCGCCAAAATGATCGAGTGCCCGATTTTTCATGTGAATGGTGATGATCCTGAAGCAGTATTGTTTGTGGCGCAGTTGGCGATGGATTATCGCTATGAGTTCAAGAAGGACGTGGTAATTGATTTAGTTTGCTATCGCCGTCGCGGTCACAACGAAACTGACGAGCCCTCTGCAACCCAGCCGTTGATGTATCAAATTATTCGCAATCTCAAAACTACTCGCACGCTCTATGCCGATAAGTTGGTTGCAGCGGGCCTGCTCAGCCAAGCGGCAGCTGACGAGATGACTACCGTGTATCGCGCAGCCTTGGATCGTGGCGAAAATGTTGCGAGTGGTTTGGTAAGCGAGCCGGATCGCAGCTTGTTTGTAGATTGGTCGCCCTATATCGGCCACGATTGGGAGACGCCGGCAGTAACCGGTTGTGAACTCAAAACACTGCAGGCTGCAGCAAATAAGATGTGCGAAATTCCTGATGGAATCGTGCTGCAAAAACAAGTTGAAAAAATTTACGAAGACCGCCGCAAAATGGCCGCTGGTGCTTTGGCGCTTAACTGGGGTATGGCCGAAACATTGGCTTACGCTACCCTGGTTGAACAGGGTTATCAGGTTCGCATGACTGGTCAAGACGTTGGTCGCGGTACTTTTTCACATCGTCATGCGGTAGTTCACAGCCAGAAAGACGGTTCTTCTTATGTGCCTCTCGCGAATATGGCCCCTAACCAACCGTCTTTTGAGTTGTTCGATTCTTATTTGTCAGAGGAGGCCGTATTAGCGTTCGAGTATGGCTATTCAACAACATCGCCAACCGGTTTAGTGATTTGGGAGGCGCAGTTCGGTGACTTCGCTAACGGCGCCCAAGTCGTTATCGACCAATTTATTACCAGTGGTGAGCACAAGTGGGGTCGTTTGTGCGGTTTGACCATGTTGTTACCACACGGTTATGAGGGGCAGGGGCCGGAGCACTCTTCTGCGCGTCTTGAACGTTTCATGCAATTGTGTGCGGAACACAATATTCAGGTTTGTGTACCAACTACACCCGCGCAGGTATTTCACATGCTGCGTCGCCAGGCGATTCGCCCGATGCGTCGTCCATTAGTGGTAATGAGTCCGAAATCGTTACTGCGTCATAAATTGGCAACATCTACGCTGGAAGAATTGGCCAACGGCAGCTTCCAAAATGTGATTGGCGATAGCACCGTCGAACCGTCCAAAGTTGAGCGGGTAATTTTGTGTAGTGGTAAGGTTTATTACACGCTGCTTGAAGAGCGAACTGCACGCAAGCAGGAAAATGTGGCCTTGATCCGCTTGGAGCAATTGTATCCATTCCCTGAAGAAGAATTGAAAGCTGCTATGGCGCCATTCAAGGATATCAAAGATATCTTCTGGTGCCAGGAGGAGCCAATGAACCAGGGAGCTTGGTATAGCAGTCAACACCATATGCGCCATGTAGTGCAGGGGTTGTACGGCAAAGAAATGTATTTGGATTATGTGGGTCGTGATCCATCGGCAGCACCAGCGGGCGGTTACATGTCTGCGCACCTTGAAGAAGAAAAACGTTTTGTGAATAAAGCGCTCACTGTTTGAGTGCTTTTACTAACTGATTAAATGATCAAATAATCCTAGCGCTACAGAGAGATGGAATAGCATGAGTATCGAAATCAAAGCCCCTACCTTCCCTGAATCCGTTGCCGATGGCACGGTAGCAACCTGGCACAAAAAACCAGGCGAAGCCGTCAAGCGCGATGAGTTGATCGTTGATATTGAAACCGACAAGGTTGTGTTGGAAGTGGTTGCACCTGCAGATGGCAGTATCGCTGAAATTATTAAAGGTGAAGGCGAGACTGTATTGAGTAATGAAGTGATTGCCCGTTTTGTTGAGGGTGCCGTGGCAACAGGTACTCCTGCAGCAAGTACTCCAGCTCCTGCAGCAGCGCCTGTTGCCGCAACCGCTGAAAAATTGGTAAATCCTGCAGCACGGAAAATGGCTGAAGAGAACAATGTGAATACTGCAGTTGTCGCCGGCAGCGGTAAAGATGGCCGTGTTACCAAAGAAGATGTTGCCAATCATTTGAAATCAGCACCAGCGGTGATCGCTCCTGCTGCGCCTGTACCTGTTGCCGCAATCGAAGCCGTAGGTGATCGTGTTGAGAAGCGCGTACCTATGACGCGTTTGCGTAAGCGTATTGCCGAGCGTTTGCTTGAAGCATCCAGCACTACGGCAATGCTGACCACGTTCAATGAAGTGAACATGGCTCCGGTAATGGCACTGCGTGCAAAATACAAAGACCAATTTGAAAAAGCGCATAACGGTTCACGTTTGGGCTTTATGAGTTTCTTTGTGAAAGCCGCTGCTGAAGCGCTGCGTCGTTTCCCTGTGGTAAACGCCTCTATCGACAACAACGATGTTGTTTATCACGGTTACCAGGATATCGGTGTTGCAGTATCGACTGAAAAAGGCTTGGTAGTTCCTGTGTTGCGCAATGCCGAAAATATGAGTCTGGCCACCATCGAAAATACTATCCGCGATTTTGGTCTGCGAGCACGTGATGGCAAACTTGGTATTGAAGAAATGTCTGGCGGCACCTTCACCATCACCAACGGTGGTGTGTTCGGTTCACTTTTGTCTACGCCGATTTTGAACCTGCCGCAGTCTGCAATTTTGGGCATGCACAAAATTCAAGAGCGCCCAATGGCGGTCAATGGCAAAGTAGAAATTCTGCCGATGATGTACTTGGCACTGTCTTACGATCACCGCTTGCTCGACGGTAAAGAGGCTGTGCAATTCCTCGTGACCATCAAAGATTTGTTGGAAGATCCAGCGCGCATTCTTCTAGAAATATAAAGTGTTGGAAATCTAATCTGCTTTTTGAAACGCTTCTGGCAACCCAGGAGCGTTTTTATGTGAAGGGTTACCACTCACAAGGTTGTAGCCGACTGTTAATAATTTAGGAACATTGTTATGTCTGAAAAATTTGATGTGATAGTTATCGGTTCTGGCCCTGCGGGCTATGTTGCTGCCATTCGTGCCGCGCAATTAGGTTTGAAAACTGCGTGTGTTGAGAAATGGAAAAACGAAGAGGGCAAGGGTGTTAACGGTGGTACTTGCTTGAACGTAGGTTGCATTCCCTCTAAAGCATTACTCGATAGCTCTTACAAATACCACGAAGCAAAAGAAGATCTTGGCCTTCATGGTGTTACCACTTCAGGCGTAGAGTTGAATGTTTCTTCAATGATTGCGCGTAAAAATCAAATCATCAAAAATTTGACGGGTGGCATTGCTGGATTGTTTAAATCAAATGGCGTTACCAGCTTGTTCGGCACTGGTAAATTACTTGCTGGCAAGAAAGTCGAAGTGACTGACTTTGAAGGCAAGGTAACTGTGTATGAAGCTGAAAATGTTATTTTGGCTTCAGGTTCAAGCCCCATCAATATTCCACCGGCACCTGTTGATAACGATATTATTGTTAATTCTACTGGCGCGTTGGAATTCACCGAAGTGCCAAAGCGTTTAGGTGTAATCGGCGCTGGCGTAATTGGTTTGGAATTGGGGTCTGTCTGGAATCGTTGTGGTTCCAAGGTCACTGTGTTGGAAGCATTGGATAGTTTCCTCGCAATTATGGATCAGCAAATTGCGAAAGAAACCCAAAAAATCCTCACCAAACAAGGTTTGGATATCCGCACCAGCTCACGTGTTACCGGTTCAAAAGTGAACGGCAAAGAAGTGACCGTCACCTATTTGGACAAAGAAGGTAAAGAGCAGCAAGAAACGTTTGATAAGTTGATTGTGTGTGTTGGTCGTCGCCCGTTCACCGAAAATCTGTTGGCTGCTGACAGCGGTGTTAATTTGGATGAGCGCGGTTTTATCTTTGTAAACGAACAATGCGAAACTAATGCGCCAGGTGTCTGGGCAATTGGTGACGTAGTGCGTGGCCCGATGTTGGCTCACAAAGGTTCGGAAGAAGGTGTGATGGTTGCTGAGCGTATTGCAGGCCAAAAATCACAAATTAATTACGACATTATTCCAAACGTAATTTACACCCACCCGGAAGTTGCTTCAGTGGGTAAAACTGAAGAGCAAGTTAAAGCGTCGGGTGAACCTTATAACGTTGGTACTTTCCCGTTTGCAGCATCTGGCCGTGCTATGGCTGCTAACGAAACCCAGGGTTTGGTAAAAATTATTGCTCACGCCGTAACTGATCGCATTCTTGGTGCCCACATTGTTGGCCCAAGCGCTGCAGATTTGGTTCAGCAAGTGGCGATTGCAATGGAGTTCGGTTCCAGTGCGGAAGATTTGGGCATGATGGTGTTTGGTCACCCAACCCTGTCTGAAGCTATCCACGAAGCAGCATTGGCGGTGCATGGTCATGCCATCCACGTAGCCAACAAGAAGAAGCGTTAAGAGAACCATAGAGTCCTCGTTTTTTAGGCGGGGGCGAACTCATAAGGTTCGTCTCCATCGATAACCCAGTTGGCATGTTTATCGATAATTGCATGTCCAACCATCGTCAAATGGAACTACACCATGAATTTGCACGAGTATCAGGGTAAGCAACTGTTTGCCCAATATGGTCTGCCTGTTTCTAAGGGCATTGCTGCTGCGACTGTTGAAGAGGCTGTTGCTGCCGCGGATCAAATCGGCGGCGATATGTTCGTCGTTAAAGCTCAGGTTCACGCTGGCGGCCGCGGTAAAGCGGGCGGCGTAAAGCTGGTTAAGAGCAAAGAAGATATCCGCGCTTTCGCTGAAAAGTGGTTGGGTAAGAATCTGGTGACTTATCAAACTGATGAGAAAGGCCAACCAGTAAGCCGCATTTTGGTTGAGACTTGCACCGACATCGCCAAAGAGTTGTACTTGGGCGCTGTAGTTGATCGTTCAAGCCGTCGTATCGTGTTCATGGCCTCTACCGAAGGTGGCGTAGAGATTGAGAAAGTTGCTCATGACACTCCTGAAAAAATCCTTAAAGTTGCTGTTGATCCACTGGTAGGCGCACAGCCTTTCCAAGGTCGCGATCTGGCTTTCAAGCTCGGTTTGGAAGGCAAGCAAATTAACCAATTCGTTAACATTTTTCTCGGCTTGGCCAAACTCTTCAAAGAGAAAGATTTGGCGCTGTTGGAAGTTAACCCATTGGTAATCACTCCGGAAGGTAACTTGCATTGCCTGGATGCCAAATTGGTAATCGACGGCAACGCTCTGTACCGTCATCCAGAACTGAAAGCAATGCAAGACCCATCACAAGAAGATGCGCGTGAAGCTCATGCTGCTGCTTGGGAACTGAACTACGTTGCGCTCGGTGGTGATATCGGTTGTATGGTAAACGGCGCTGGTTTGGCGATGGGTACCATGGACATCGTTAAATTGCACGGCGGCCAACCGGCTAACTTCCTCGACGTAGGCGGTGGTGCTACCAAAGAGCGCGTAGTTGAAGCGTTCAAAATCATTTTGTCTGATGACGCGGTTAAAGCCGTATTCATCAACATCTTTGGCGGTATCGTACGTTGCGACATGATCGCAGAAGGCGTAATCGGTGCAGTTAAAGAAGTAGGCGTAAAAGTACCTGTTGTTGTTCGTCTGCAAGGTAACAATGCTGAATTGGGTGCAAAAGTGTTGGGCGAAAGCGGCCTTAACATTATTGCCGATACCGACTTGACTGGCGCTGCCAAGAAAGTTGTTGCAGCTGCTGCGAATCAATAAGGGGCCAAGAACATGAGCGTTTTAATTAACAAAGACACCAAAGTAATCTGCCAAGGCTTCACCGGCGCGCAAGGTACTTTCCACTCTGAACAAGCGATTGCTTACGGCACCAAAATGGTTGGTGGTGTAACTCCAGGTAAGGGTGGTCAAACTCACCTCGGCCTGCCAGTGTTCAACACTGTTGCTGAAGCAGTAGAAGCGACTGGCGCAACCGCATCAGTTATCTACGTTCCGGCTCCTTTCTGTAAAGACTCAATCCTTGAAGCGGCTAACGGTGGCATCAAGTTGATTGTATGTATTACTGAAGGTATCCCAACCCTCGATATGCTTGACGCAAAAGTGAAGTGTGACGAGTTGGGCGTGCGTTTGATTGGCCCTAACTGCCCAGGTGTTATTACTCCGGGCGAATGTAAAATTGGCATCATGCCAGGCCATATCCACAAGCCAGGTAAAGTAGGTATCGTATCGCGTTCAGGTACCTTGACTTATGAAGCGGTTAAGCAAACGACTGACTACGGTTTCGGCCAATCTACTTGTGTCGGTATTGGTGGTGACCCAATCCCAGGCTCCAACTTCATCGATATCCTGAAGTTGTTCCAAGCTGACCCACAAACCGAAGCAATCGTAATGATTGGTGAGATCGGTGGTTCTGCAGAAGAAGAAGCGGCAGCGTTCATTAAAGCTAACGTGACTAAGCCTGTTGTATCTTACATTGCCGGTGTAACTGCACCTGCTGGTAAGCGCATGGGTCACGCTGGTGCGATTATTTCTGGTGGTAAAGGTACTGCTGACGAGAAATTTGCTGCACTGGAAGATGCAGGTGTTAAGACTGTTAAGAGCTTGGCTGATATCGGTAAAGCACTGAAAGAAATCACTGGCTGGTAATTTTTCCGGTTTGGTTGTTTCGAAAAGGCGATCTTCGGATCGCCTTTTTTATTACCATTTTTTTCATCGTCACATTTTTCCTATTCACTCAGATCTAACCGTCAATGTTTAACGTATGCATAAAACCTCTTTCATTTTGGTTTTTGCATGCTCGCGCTCTGGTGGATAAAACGCGATTTTCGCCTTGATGATAATGCTGCGTTACATGCGGCATTGACTGAGTGTGGCCAAGTCATTCCAGTTTTTTTTCTTGAGTCAGATATTTATCTTGCCCAAGACGCATCTGCCTTTCATCTACACGCACAGCTTACTGCCTTGGCTGATCTACAAAATTCACTGCGACTGCGTGGGGCTGAGTTGCTGATAGTGCGATGTAATTTGCCACTCGGATTTTCTCTTTTAAGACAGCATATTCATTTCACTCATATTTTTTCACACGAAGAAACCGGCGCGGCAGTTACGTTTAAACGTGATATTGCAGTAAAAAAATGGTGTGATGCTGAATCGGTGATTTGGCAAGAAGTTCCGCAATCTGGTGTGGTGCGAGCTTTGCGTTCGCGCGACAACCGACAACAATATATCGCTGAACGTTTATTTGATAGTGAACCACTGCCAGTGCCGGAAGTGGTACCACAACCGTTGTTGCCCTCACTCACTATTAATCAGCATGATTGTTATCAAATTCCACAGCTGCAAGAGCTGGCTCCTCAACTGTTGGATGAGCGCATTCAATGGTCGAGTGTACAAGTGGTGAATGAGCGCAGGGCGAAGCGCACGCTGGATAGTTTTTTGAGTGATCGCGGCATTGGCTATCGCGGCGGTATTTCATCGCCCAACAAAGCCTTTTTTTACGGATCGCGGTTATCGCCTCATATAGCCTGGGGCACCATCAGTTTGCGACGGATTTTTTCACGCTTGCATCAGCGCTTAACCGAGTTAGATGAACTATTGGACGCGCAGCCTGACAATAAACTTGCGCAGCGTTGGCACAAAAGTTTGGAGGGTTTTAGCGCGCGTTTATTTTGGCGCGATCATTTTGTGCAGCGATTGGAATCGGCGAGTTGGATGGAGTCGCGCGCACTAAACCCTGCGTATGAACAACTGGAATACTCACAGGATGCAACGAGGCTCGATGCTTGGATTAATGGTAACACCGGTTTTCCCTTTATTGATGCCTGTATGCGGTGTTTGCAGGCGACGGGTTTTTTAAATTTTCGGATGCGCGCGATGCTGGTAAATTTTGCGTGTTTTGGTCTGCACATCCATTGGCGCGATCTGCAATACCCGCTGGCGCGTTTGTTTACTGATTACGAGCCGGGTATTCATTTCTCCCAAATACAAATGCAAGCGGCGATTGTCGGTATCAACACCATTCGCGTTTATAGTCCGCTTAAGCAGTTGATGGATCAGGATCCTGAATGCCAATTTATCAAGCGTTGGGTACCAGAATTGCGCGGATTCAGCGCAGAGCAAATTGCCTGTCACGAAACAATAACACTGCCGGGTTATCCCACCCCCTTGGTGAGCGCGGAACATAATATTCGTATCATGAAAGAGCGAATTAGTGCCATACGCAAGAGTGATGAAGGTCGGGAAAGCGCACAGCGCGTATTGGTTAAGCATGGCTCGCGCATGAAACAAAAACGAACGGAAAAAATACACAAACCTGATACCAAGGTGCTAGCGGCTACACAAATTGATTTGTTCGGTGCCTGATCTTAGCGCGATGCGATACACGCGAAATTAGCCTACACTCTGAGCAATGACTATCAGCGATAGAGCATGATCATGTTGGAAATTACTGAATACACCAAATTCCTGGTAGGCCTGTTGGCGATTGTAGATCCGCTCGGTGCTATTCCCGTATTCATCGCACTCACAGTGCACCAGAATAAAGAGCAGCGTCTGAAAACCGCTCGCCTTACGGTTGTTTCGGTGTTTTTTGCGCTAATGGTGGCGCTGTTATTTGGCGAATGGATACTCTGGGCATTTGGTATCAGTGTTGATGCTTTCCGCTGTGCGGGTGGCGTGATCCTATTACTGATGGGCTTGGGGATGCTGCAATCCCGTGGCCATACACCTGCGGAGATCGAAGCCGCACAAGATGAAACCATCGCACTGGTGCCACTCACTATGCCGCTACTTGCTGGGCCGGGAGCGATGAGTGCGGTCATTGTTTATGCCCACCAATCCAATTCGGTTACGCATTACTTGTCGATCACCCTGTGTATTTTATTGGTAAGTGCTGCATTGATGCTCTGCTTTAAATTCCTGCCCTGGTTTAGCGAGCATTTGAGTAAACGCAGTATTGTCATGTCTACGCGGGTGATGGGCTTGCTCTTGGTGGCAATTGCAGTGGAGTTTATTGCGGGGGGCATTAAAGGGCTGTTTCCGCAATTGGTTTCCTGAGTAGCCTTCCTGGCTGGCTAGATAAAAAGTGTTAATCGCCTATAACTACTTCGGCAAGACACTTATGATTGCTCTGTTGCACTTCAATAATTACATCTAAAAACAGTGCTAACCTAATGTCAGTGAACGTTTTTATCGGTAATTTTTTTCGGTCGCAAAATCCATAACAGATAGTATCCGTAATTGGATATCTATAATTAGAGAGTGGCTATGCGCATCATCAACCTGTTTTTTTTCAGCTTTGTTTTTCTCTGCACTCACTTCGCCCAGGCAATAGCTGCGGCGCCCTCGCCTGAGCAAACACAGCACACTATGAAAACTGCCAGCCAATTTATGTTGGAAAAGGTGAGTTATCGCGGTGGTTTTGTGTGGTCTTACTTGCCGGATTTTTCCCGCCAGTGGGGCGAGCTTGAAGCGCGCCGTTCGATGATTTGGATGCAGCCACCGGGTACCGCAAGTGTGGGGCATTTGTTTCTTGATGCCTATCACGCTACGGGTGATGCGTTTTATTACGTAGCTGCCGAAAAGGTTGCAGGAGCAATTATCTACGCCCAGCATCCGAGTGGTGGTTGGAATTATGTTGCCGATTTTGCCGGGGAGACCGCACTTAAAGAGTGGTATGCCACTATTGGCAAAAATGCCTGGCGCCTGGAAGAATTCCAACATTATTACGGTAATGCGACCTTTGATGATGTCGGTACCGCAGAAGCGGCAAAATTTTTATTGCGTTTATATAGTGAAAAACGTGATTCCAAATATCGCCCCGCACTCGATAAAGCCATCCATTTTATACTGGCGAGCCAATATCCCATTGGTGGTTGGCCGCAGCGTTTTCCGTTGATGTACGACCATCCTTACAAAGATCATGCAGATTATTCATCGTTCATCACGTTCAATGACGATGTTGCCGCTGAAAATATCGATTTCCTATTAATGTGTTACCAAATCCTCGGCGAGGCGCGTGTGCGTGAACCGGTGATTCGTGCGATGAATAGTTTTTTGGTCACGCAAATGGGGCAGCCGCAGCCGGGTTGGGCGTTGCAGTACACACCTGAATTAGTTCCTGCAGGTGCACGCTCTTATGAACCCAAATCACTGCATACCCCGACGACTGCTGAAAATATCCAGCAGTTGATTAAATTTTATCGCATGACGGGCGAAACAAAATTCCTTGCGCGAATTCCAGAAGCATTGGCCTGGTTAGAAAGTTTAACCTTACCTATCAAGCCAGAATATGAGGGGCGCAGCCATCCATCATTTATTGAACTGGATACTAACAAGGCTCTGTTTACCCACAGGCGCGGCGCCAATGTGAGTAATGGCGAATATTATGTTGATTACACGCCCGGCAATATGCTGGCGCACTACAAATCGGCAAGCACAATTGATCTTGCCAAATTGCGTGCGGCATATGAGCAGGTGTTACGGCTCACGCCGAAAGAGGTGACTGTAAACTCACCGTTGAAGGCGATGACTAATATTGCGCTACCCAAATATTTTACCCTTGGCAAAGTCAGTGTGTCAGATCTAAATTTTCGCGCACAAAAAATACCTGAAACAAAAAATCTTACCGAGCAAGCGGCTGCATTAATTGGGGCGCTCAATCAGCAAGGTTATTGGCCAACGCCACTTTATTACACTACCAACCCTTACAAAGGCGTCGCACCGATAACCAAGGCCACTAACGAGTATGCTGCTACTATGGTCGGTGATGAATGGGATACATCCCCTTTTCCGGTAGATGATCCCGTCATGGGGATTTCCACTGGCGCCTACATCAAAAATATGGGTGTACTTATTCAGTATCTTCAACAACAATCTGCGCAATAGGCTCATTTGTTGCAGATTAATTTCTGTCCCTAATGGTGTGATGCTTTATTTTTCACAGAAAATGTGGAAAATTGCGCGCCATTTTCCATTCTTGTCCCAGTTATTGAGGGGGCTATTAATATTTGCAAACTGTTAATTACACAGGACGGAACTATTTTGAATAACCCAGAAGAATCCAAAATTTGGTCTGTGCGCCAATCGGCTGATCTCTATGGCATTGATGAATGGAGCAGTGGTTATTTTGGCGTTTCACCACGAGGAGATGTTGTGGTGCGAGCGTCGACTCCAGAAGGTGAAGCTAATGTATCGCTAATGGAAATCGTCGACGGTTTGCAGCAGCGCGGCTTGCAGATGCCGGTGTTATTGCGCCTTGAAAATATTGTCGATTCACGTATTAGCATCCTCAACGATTCGTTTGCACACGCGATTGAGTCGAGTGGCTATCGCGGCCAATATCGCGGAGCCTTTCCGATTAAGGTCAATCAACAAAAACATGTGATTGCCGAAATCGCGCGGTTTGGTGAGCGCTACAATCACGGCCTTGAAGCGGGCAGCAAAGCAGAATTGATGATTGCCCTCGCGACGATTACCAATCGCGAAAGCGTTATTATTTGTAATGGCTACAAAGATGCCGAATTTATTTCACTGGGTTTGCAAGCGCGTAAATTAGGTTTTAAATGTTTCTTTGTATTGGAAACACTAACTGAATTGCAATTTGTCATTGAGCGCAGCCGCGCTCTCGGCATAGAACCATTGATTGGAGTCCGCCTAAAACTGTCTACCAAGGTGGAAGGCCACTGGAGTGCGGATAGTGGTGACCGCAGTTTATTTGGTTTAAATACCAATGAACTGGTAACTGTTATTGATACCTTGCGCGATGCCAATTTGTTGCATTGTTTTCAATTGCTGCATTTTCATTTGGGTTCACAAATTCCCAACATTCGCAGTATTCGTACGGGTGTGCTGGAAGCCTGCCGCTATTACATTGAACTAGTAGGTGAGGGCGCGCCGCTTGGTTATCTGGATTTGGGGGGCGGTTTGGCGATTGATTACGATGGTACTTGCAGTACTAACGGCCACAGTCGCAATTATTCGGTGCAAGAATATTGTATTGATGTGGTGGAATCAATTCAGGAAAGTCTTGATGCCCATGGGATCGCGCACCCAACAATTGTAACTGAATCAGGCCGCGCGACAGTCGCACATACGGCAATATTGTTATTTAATATTCTCGATGTCACCCACTTTGAACCAACAGCATTGCCTGCGGAATTGCCAGCAAATTGTCATGAAATGATTGCCAATTTATGGCACACACTCAATGTAATTTGTGTTGCCAATTTGCAAGAGTCTTACAACGATGTTATTTACTATCGCGATAAAATCCGCGACTTATTTAATTCAGGTGATATTAACCTGCGTCATCGTGTATTAGGTGAAAATATCTATTGGGCCGGGTTGCAAAAAATTGCTTCACTCCTGCCTCAGGTCAAGCGCATTCCTGCTGAATTGGAAAGTTTGCCACAGATGCTGGCCGATATTTATTACGGCAATTTCAGCGTATTCCAATCCTTGCCGGATTCATGGGCGATAGGGCAAGTATTTCCGGTGATGCCAATCCATCGATTAAATGAAGAGCCGACGCGCCAAGCTATCATTGCCGATTTAACCTGCGACTGCGATGGGAAATTGCAAAAGTTTGCCAGTCCGGAAGGGGAATCTACCACCCTCGCGCTGCACCCCATCAAGCATGGCGAGGAATATTATATCGGTGTGTTTTTGGTGGGTGCATATCAGGAAACCCTGGGAGATTTGCACAATTTATTTGGCGATACCAATGTTGCCAGTGTGCGTATAAATCCTGACAGCAGCATTGATTTTGTTCATGAGTTGCATGGTGATAGCATTGCCGATGTGCTGACTTATGTGGAATATAATCCCGATGCACTCTACGAGCAATTTCGTCAAACAGCAGAAAATGCCGTGCGCGATGGCATTATCACCCTGGCAGATCGCCAACTTATGCTTGCTGCCTATTCCGAAGGCCTGCGCGGCTATACCTATTTTGAAAAATAATTGAAGTAATGGTTTGGAGTTAGTGTTAATGGCAAAAGTGTTAATTATCGGGGCGGGTGGTGTGAGTGGTGTTGTGGTACATAAATGCGCGCAGTTACCCGAGGTTTTTTCAGAAATAGTATTGGCAAGTCGCACTGAATCCAAATGCAAAACAATTGCAGCGCAGTTAAATCGCCCCATTAAAACCGCACAGGTAGATGCGGATAATGTACCGCAACTGGTTGCTCTGATTAAGGCTGAAAAGCCGGATTTGGTCATCAACGTGGCATTACCTTATCAAGACCTGACGATTATGGATGCCTGTTTGGAGACCGGTGTGGATTACCTTGATACCGCCAACTACGAACCATTGGATACTGCCAAATTCGAATACTCCTGGCAGTGGGCGTATCAGGACAAATTTAAAGATGCGGGTTTAACAGCGCTGCTCGGTTCCGGTTTTGATCCGGGTGTAACAAACGTTTACACCGCTTATTTGAAAAAGCATTACTTCGATGAAATTCATTATCTGGATATTATCGATTGTAATGCTGGTGACCATGGCTTGCCGTTTGCGACCAATTTCAATCCGGAAATCAATATTCGCGAGGTTACAGCCAATGGCCGCTATTGGGAAAATGGAAATTGGGTTGAAACTGCGCCGCTCAGCATTAATCGCGTGTTTGATTTTCCGGCAGAAATTGGTCCTAAAAAAATCTACATGATGTACCACGAAGAACTTGAATCGCTGGTTAAACATTTTCCTGAAATTAAACGCGCGCGTTTCTGGATGACCTTTTCAGATAATTATTTAAAACATCTGGAGGTCCTGGGCAATGTCGGCATGACTGGCATTGAGCCGGTGATGTTTGAAGGTCGCGAAATAGTCCCGCTGCAATTTTTAAAAGCACTGCTGCCTGACCCTGCAAGCCTTGGTCCTTTAACCAAAGGCAAAACCTGTATAGGTTGTTTTGCGCAAGGTATTAAAGATGGTAAGCCTATGGCTATGTTTGTTTACAATGTCTGCGACCATCAAGAGTGCTACCGCGAAGTAAAATCCCAGGCGATTTCTTACACTACCGGTGTGCCCGCCATGATCGGTGCAAAAATGATTCTGGAAGGCAAATGGAAAAAGCCGGGGGTATGGAATATGGAGCAGTATGATCCGGATCCATTTATGGAGGATCTCAATAAATACGGTTTGCCTTGGCAAGTTGTGGAAGTCGATCCCAGTGCGATTGAAGGGTGAGTAATGCAAAAGCGCGAATATTTCACGCACTTTAATACAGCACGCGTTCCATCACCTTGTTATGTGATCGACAAGGCGGCTGTGCAAAATAATCTAAAAATCCTCAACCGCGTACAGCGCGAAAGCGGTGCAAAAGTACTTGCTGCATTAAAAGCTTTTTCTTGCTGGAATCTTGCTCCTTTATTTCGTCAGCATCTCTCGGGTACCTGTGCAAGTGGTGTGCATGAGGCGCGTTTGGGGCGAGAAGAATTCGGTGGAGAAGTACACTGCTATTCAGCCGCTTATAAAGAGTCCGATTTAATCGAAATTTTGAAGGTTGCCGATCATGTGCTATTCAATTCGTTTTCGCAGTGGTCACGATTTAAATCACTTGCGTTAACTGCACAACAACAACGCCCTGAATTGCAGTTTGGTATTCGCATTAATCCTGAGCATTCTGAAGGTGAAACTGAACTATACGATCCCTGTGCACCCTGTTCGCGTATGGGAGTGACTGTTGCGCAATTTGAACAGGCAGTGAGTGATGATCCAGACATTCTTGATGGTATTAGCGGTTTGCATTTTCATACGCTCTGCCAACAAGATCTCCCTCCATTACAGCGTACATTGATTGCCGTTGAAGAAAAATTTGGGAAATATTTCCCGCAAATTAAATGGATCAATTTTGGTGGCGGCCACCATATCAGTCGTGAAGATTACCAAGTTGATGAGTTAATTGAGCTGATTAAATCTTTCCGCGTGCGACACCAAAAACAAGTTTATCTTGAGCCAGGCGAGGCGGTTGCACTGCGTAGCGGTGTGCTGGTGGCGGAGGTATTAGATATTACCTGGAATGGTATTGCGCAGGCTATTTTGGATACCTCAGCAACTTGCCATATGCCGGATGTATTAGAGATGCCATACCGCGCCGATGTATTGGGGGCAGGAATGCCCAATGAGTTTGCACATACCTATCGCTTGGGTGGGATGACCTGTTTAGCAGGTGATGTGATAGGCGATTACAGTTTCCGCAAGCCTTTAACGGTTGGCCAACGTATAATGTTTGACGATATGGCTCACTACACAATGGTGAAGACCACCACGTTCAATGGTATTAATTTACCCGCTATTGCCATTTGGGATTCACGCACCGATGAGTTAGATGTTATCCGTGAATTTGGCTACGCTGATTTCAAACAGCGCCTATCCTGACGTAGGGGCGCCGCTTGCTGCGCCCAAAACATCACTATCCTATTTAAATCGTTACTATTTTTCAGGTTTTTGCTATGCACAAAAAATCCGCCCACATAGGTCTCGTTAACCCTAAAAGCCCTGCTAATGTGGGAATGGTAATGCGCGCAGCCGGCTGCTATGAAGCTACTACGGTTTTTTATAGTGGTGTGCGTTTTGAGCGCGCGCAAAAATTTGCGACCGATACGAAAAACGCTGGTAGTAAAATCGCTTTAGTAGGTGTAGAAAATTTATTAGATGATATTCCGGACAATGCCACCTTGGTTGCTATCGAATTAATCGAAGGTGCGACACCACTAATGGATTTTGTACATCCCGATAACGCCTATTATATTTTCGGCCCGGAAGATGGCTCGATAAAAAAAGAATTGTTAGATCATTGCCAGCACGTGGTCTACATCCCGACCATTGGCTGTATGAATCTCGCCGCTACAGTCCATGTTGTGCTTTACGATCGTATGGCAAAATCAGGTCGGGAAGTGATTGAGCAGCGTCCAATTGCGGCGAATCGTGATGTGAATAATAAAATCAGGATCTAGCGGTAATTACTTCTTCTCTGATCAAGTAGGTCTCATCTGTGCCCTCTGGTAATACTTGAAGTTTATCTTCTTTCTGATGATTTTTATTCGGGCACTCGCCTTGGCTCTCTAGCCAATAGAGTGTGTTGCCTATTAATGCGACCGATCCAGATACTATTGCACTCGTGGTAGCCGTTAGGGTCGCGACGACCAAGGCACCCGTTACCTCTTCTTTACAACTCCTGGTAAGGCAGTCTATTTCATCGAACGTTCGCATTTGCTCTGTGGTGAGTACAATTTTCTGCGTAGATACCATGCATTTTTCATCATAGCTTGCCCCTTTTTTAGGGGTGACCACGCAAGCGCCGATGGTACTGCTCAGCAGTATCAACACCAATCGACTGATTATGTGGGAGAAGTTCATCATGTGTGATTCCTGATGCTATTGGTAAAAGCCTTAAACAGCGATTTGTTTGTACCAATACTGCCCTAACATGATCAAACAAATTGTAACAATCAGTATCCGCAATACCTTTGGGTTAACTTTAAAAAGGTAGTGCGAACCCATCCAAGCTCCGAGCATTTGTCCGACGATCATAGCGAACCCGGCAAGCCACATAATTTGACCTGCAAAGATAAAAACAATTAACGAGGCGATATTGGTGGCGAAGTTGAGTGGCTTCGCAATCGCTGTGGCTTTGATTAATTCCAGTCCGCGGAAACTGACACCCGCAACTGCAAGGAAAGATCCTGTGCCGGGTCCGAACATACCATCGTAAATTCCAATAACAGGCAGCACAGTTTTTTGATAAACATTATTCGACATTCTTGGTTCAGTCGATTCAAGCTGTAAATAGGGTGCGGTAATAAAATAAGCAGCAATGATGATTAGTACCAGTGGGATCATAAATCCAAGTACTTTGGCATCAATAAATTGTACAATTATTGTGCCGGCGACCGAGCCAACAAAAGCGGCAACCATCATGGGGCGCAATTCTTGCCAGTGGATTTTTTTGCGTTTAAATAATAAAAAACTCGATGTTCCTGAACCAAAACTACTTTGTAATTTATTGGTACCCAAGGCTGCGAGTGGTGGTACGCCGGATACAACCAACGCAGGGATAGTGATCAAACCACCACCGCCAGCGAGTGTATCCATAAAACCTGCAACGGTGGCAGCGAAAAATAAAAATAACAGTGTCTCTACAACAAAATCCATTGTGGGGTTATCTCATTCAATCGTTTAAAAGACAGCTTTTTACAAACCGCCGCGAGTTAATTTTTCTGGATTTAGTAATTGCTCCAATTCGTCACGGCTCAAATCAGTTTCTTCCTGTGCAACATCGATAATCGCGCGCCCGTCTTTATAAGCTTTTTTGGCAATTGCTGCGGCATTTTCGTACCCAATAATCGGATTCAATGCGGTCACTAAAATCGGATTTTGCGCGAGCGTTTTTTGCAGGTTGGTGTGATTGACGGTAAAAGTGGCGATAGTTTTATCGGCCAGTTCATTACTCGCATTGCTGAGTAATTCAATGGATTGCAATAAATTGTAGGCAATTAATGGCAACATCACGTTCAATTGGAAATTGCCGGATTGCCCGCCAATACCAATACTTACATCGTTCCCCATGACTTGTGCGCACACCATGGTCACCGCTTCAGGAATTACCGGATTGACTTTGCCTGGCATAATCGATGAGCCGGGTTGTAGTGGTTTTAAACTGATCTCTGCCAAACCGGCGAGTGGACCAGAATTCATCCAGCGCAAATCGTTAGCGATTTTCATCAGGCTGACGGCGAGTGTTTTTAAGTGGCCTGAGATTGCAACCGATGTATCTTGCGCGCTCATGAGTGCAAAAAAATTATCTGCAGGCTCAAACATCAATCCAGTTGCTTCGCTTAAATGCGCTGCAAATTTTTCTGCAAATTCCGTGTGAGCGTTAATGCCGGTTCCCACGGCTGTGCCGCCTTGTGCCAAGCGTAATAATTGCGGCAACGCCATCTGTAAGCGCACATAATTGCTTTCAATTTGACTCGCCCAGCCAGTTATTTCCTGCCCAAATGTCACGGGCATAGCATCCATTAAATGGGTGCGGCCAGTTTTCACTGCATCGGACAGTGCTTCCGCTTTGCCGAGTAAGCTGGTGTGCAATTCTTCCAGCGCGGGAAAGAGTTGCTGTTTGAGGGCGAGCGCAGCGCTGACATGGATTGCGCTGGGAATCGTATCGTTACTGCTTTGGCTCATGTTTACATGGTCATTGGCATGCACTTTTTGCCCTGCCAGTTCACTGGCTATATGGGCAATGACCTCGTTCACATTCATATTGGTGCTGGTGCCTGAACCGGTTTGGAACACATCTACCGGGAACTGATCCACGTAATGCCCTGCGACTATGCTGTCGCAGGCGGCGCAAATCGCCCAAGCGATGTCTTCGTCCAGCAGGCCCAGTTCGCGATTAGTCAGTGCAGCGGCTTTTTTAATATGGACTACAGCGTGAATAAAGCGCGGGGGTAGGGTAAGGCTGCTGATGGCGAAGTTGTCGAGTGCGCGTTGGGTTTGGGCGCCGTAGAGCGCGGTTTTGGGCACTTGTACCTCGCCCATGCTGTCGTGTTCGGTGCGGAACTCGCTCATATAAGCCTCCTTCGGTTATTAAGGGTGCTGCTGACATAGGTTGTCAGTTGCGGGGGTTAGGCTGTGTGGTCTTCAAGTCTAGCTAGTAATGGCATCTGCTAGCCATCCTATTTAGCAATTTGTCGCGTAATGGATTGGAGTATTTTTTCTGAGACCGTCTGAGACATGGATGTCGAAGATGAGCCTACAGGGATGTATTCACGGCGTGTCCCAGAAGAAATACTGCAGTCCATTAGCAAGTATGGTCGCTGGGTTGAACCAGTTTTAGTTACAATCCCTTTTTTAATTCATTATTGAGTTCTTATGTCCAAGCAATTTGTTGTAAATAGTGAATTCGCGCCTGCGGGCGACCAACCCACTGCTATTGCTGGCCTTGTGCAAGGCATAGAGGCGGGGCTGGCTCACCAGACCCTGTTGGGTGTTACGGGCTCAGGTAAAACCTTCACCATCGCCAATGTGATCGCGCAGGTGCAGCGCCCAACGCTGATCATGGCACACAACAAAACGCTGGCGGCGCAACTCTACGGTGAGTTCAAAGAGTTTTTCCCCAATAACGCGGTGGAATATTTCGTTTCCTACTACGACTATTATCAGCCCGAAGCCTATGTGCCTTCGTCTGATACCTTTATTGAAAAAGATTCCGCAGTAAACGAACACATCGAACAAATGCGTTTGTCCGCAACCAAAGCGCTATTGGAGCGTAAGGATGCCATCATCATCGCATCAGTTTCAGCGATCTACGGTTTGGGTGATCCAGAAGCTTATATGAAAATGTTGCTGCACATCGTACGCGGCGACAAAATTGATCAGCGCCAAATTCTGCGTCGCCTCGCTGAATTGCAATACACACGCAACGATATGGAATTCTCCCGCGCGACTTATCGCGTGCGCGGCGATGTGATTGATATTTATCCCGCTGATTCGGATATCGAAGCCGTGCGCATTGAATTGTTTGATGATGAAGTTGATCAGATTTCGATTTTTGATCCGCTCACCGGTGAAGTGCTGCAAAAAGTGCCGCGTTTTACGGTCTATCCAAAATCCCACTATGTAACGCCGCGCGAACAAATTCTGGATGCGATTGAAAACATAAAAGAAGAATTGCGAACGCGCTTGGAATACTTACGCGAAAATAACAAACTCGTTGAAGCGCAGCGGCTGGAACAGCGCACCCGATACGATTTGGAAATGATGCAAGAATTAGGCTACTGCAATGGTATCGAAAACTATTCGCGTTATTTATCCGGCCGTAATTCCGGCGAAGCACCGCCGACGTTATTTGATTATTTGCCGCCCGAAGCTTTGTTAGTGATCGACGAAAGCCACGTGACTATTCCGCAAATCGGCGCTATGTACAAAGGTGACCGCTCGCGCAAAGAAACGCTGGTCGAATACGGGTTCCGTTTGCCATCCGCATTGGATAACCGCCCCATGCGTTTTGATGAGTGGGAGCGCATTGCTCCGCAAATGATTATGGTTTCGGCAACGCCTGGAAAATACGAAGCGGAAAATCAAGGGCAAGTGGTTGAGCAGGTGGTGCGGCCGACGGGATTGATTGATCCGCAAATTGAAATTCGCCCGGCAACCACACAAGTGGATGATGTTCTGTCTGAAATCCGCGCGACTGTGGGTGAGGGTGACCGCGTATTAATCACCGTGCTCACCAAACGTATGGCAGAAGACCTTACCGAATACCTTGGTGAGCACGGCGTGCGTGTGCGTTATTTGCACTCGGACATTGACACAGTAGAGCGTATAGAAATTATTCGCGATTTACGTTTGGGGCAATTCGATGTGCTGGTAGGTATTAACCTCTTGCGTGAAGGTTTGGATATGCCAGAAGTATCGCTAGTAGCAATTCTCGATGCGGACAAAGAAGGCTTTCTTCGTTCTGATCGTTCGCTCATTCAAACCATTGGCCGCGCCGCGCGTAACTTAAAAGGGCGGGCAATTCTCTACGCTGATCGAATTACAGGTTCAATGCAGCGTGCGATTGAAGAAACTGACCGTCGCCGCGATAAACAAATTGCACACAACCTTGCCCATGGCATTACTCCCAAAGGAATTAACAAAAGCATTGCCGATATTCTGGAAGGCTCAGTCGCACCTGGCGGTGGCAGTCGCGCAGCGCGAAATAAAGCCATGGCAATCGCAGAGCGCAGTGGTAAATATAACGTTGAAGTAAATCCGAAAGATATTTGGAAAACCATCGAGTTAATGGAAAAACAAATGTTCCAAGCGGCGAAAGATTTGGAATTTGAAGTTGCGGCTAAACTGCGCGATGAGATTGAGAAGTTGAAGAAAAAGGCGATATAGTTAATTGCCTGAGCTAGAGTATTTGAGTTTAAGTTAAGGATGCCTGTGCTATGTATAAGCCAAATGAATTAAAAGAAACCATTGATGGTGTTTATAAGCGCTACCCCAAGCTTTCTACACATACAAAGTCATTAGCGAATTGGGGGGTAAGTTATAGCAAAGATTTGGATTTTCTGACTAGATATGCGCGCGGAGAGGAGTTTTTTTACAGTCACATGAGTGAAGGCGAATGTAGGAAAAGTGGCATAACTTATAAACCTGATAAATATACAAGTCTAAGTATGATGCATAGTCTGCACCGTTATTCTATCCAAAAAATGGTGGACTCATGTTTGCTATGTTTTACATGCGATGTTTCATGGTTGGACTCCTACAAAGAGACAGTGGTGCATAAATACTGGTCTGATCGATTAGAACTAGAATTTTATGAATTCGCGTACCAACAGTTTTTGACTGGCGAGAGACCTCAAAAACTATCGGGCTATCTACGTCATTACGGCGTCACCTTGGGCTTGTGTTTGTCATTGGGTTGGTTGGATTACGCTAGAGATTTTCGGGATCGCATTAATTCTGCATTCGCTAAAAATATTATTGCCGATGGTGGTGATTCTTGCGGTAGACGTAGGACACAGCATTTTCTAGTAAGGTTGCTTAACGCATATGATGGGGTGAGAGATGTGCAGGAGCAATTAAATATAAAATGTGCTTATGATGTGGACATTTTTAATGAGTTAGTGAAGAAATGGAATACTAATAATCTTGATGAATTAAAGAGCCTTCTGCTAAAAATTTGTGACCGGCATACTCATCAGTGTCGTCATGACAGTTGGAATAGCAATCGATTTTATGATTTTGAAAATTTTCCGCTCGAATATTACAATCCTTTCGAGGTGTTAAGTGTATTTCGCTTGAGGTCATTGCATGGTTTGGATAATCCCAGTTTACAACATCCGCTAATGCAAACACATCTAGCTCAGTTGCATCCATTATCAGATCCTTTTATTGATGATTTTCTAGGTGCTCTATTGAAGCGCGCTAGAAATGAAGAAAGTATTGTGGCATCGAGTGCATTTAAATTTTCATAGACTTTTAATGTCGAAGCCCGCCTGTTAATGAGCTAAGCTGCACGTGTTTCAATAGAGTAGTAGCGTGAAATTGACTCATGTTTCTCCATGGTTTTTTGTTATTAATATGAAATGTTAAAGCTAATTCTCCCCATACTTTTCCCCTCCTGGCGCTTCTTCAGCAGTATTGGTCCATCGCCGCGTATTGAGGTGGGCTTTGTTGCGGATAAAAACTCCGAGCCGCAAGAGTGGTTACCGTTTCGCCCCTTACCCAAAAAAGTTAATTTTTCCCTCGGTATGCAACAGCTATTTCACAATCCCTTGTGGAATGAGCGTTTGTATATCAGTACCTGCGCGGAACATTTGTTCGAAGGTTATTCAGAGTTTCGTGAACGGGAAATTGGCCAGCGATTGGTAGCGGCTGCTTTAAATCAGGAGATGGTTGTCGGTAGTGAATTTTACTATTTGGTGTTTCGTATTCGCGCGCTTGAGTCCGAAGCAGGGCAGGTGCGTGATGAAGTTGTGTTTGTTTCCAGACCGTTTGCGTTGCGGAATGTGGGTGACGGGCAATGACGCTTGAGCTTGCTGTTCGGTTCGCTGAGATTATTTTAGGCTTTGCAATTTTCCAGCAAAGCCTGGAATTTATACGAGGACAACAATCAGAAAAAACGCTGGGATTTATTCGCATAGTGCTGGCGATTTTATTGATGTTGGGCTTTCAACCATTGCTGGTTGAATCCGCATTGTTGGTGACAGCGATAATGTTAATCCAGCGTTTTCAGGGTCCCTACAATGGTGGCAGCGATACTATGACTATGTTGGTGCTGCTATGTTTATGGCTATCGCATCTGGCGCCTTCACGCTATTGGCAGGAAATTGCATTGGGATATTTGACCGTGCAATTAATCCTCTCTTATTTTCAATCCGGTTGGGTGAAAGTAGTTAATCCGGAATGGCGCAGCGGCCGAGCGTTGCAGCAGGTGTTTGCGTTGAGTGCTTATCCCGTGAGTGAAAGTGTGCGCTTGTGGGCGCGGCGGCCGCAGGTGTTGCTGGCTATGTCCTGGTCGGTGATGATATTTGAATTGTTATTTCCGTTGGTATTGTTTAATCAAACATTGTTAATAGTTGCACTCGGAATTGCGGCGCTATTTCATTTGGCCAATGCGTGTTTGTTTGGATTGAATCGTTTTTTCTGGATTTGGCCGGCAGCGTTTCCGGTGATTATGTGGTTTCAGTCGCGGTTGATGAGCGTGTTTTAATTGGGAGGTATACTCCCAAGTGGAGCTTGGGAGCGAGGATTTAAATATTACAACGTAATTCGCTTGCCTTCTTTTGCCGCTTTAAAAATAGCTTCCAGAATGACGATATCTTTCATGCCTTCTTCGCCGGGAACAATAAGCGGTGATTTATTTAAAATCGCGAGTGCATCATTATCCATTTGTCGTGCTTGTTGGTTGGCGGGGGATGGTGCGAGTTGAATACCATCGCTGGTTTTACCCTGTACTCCCGAATAGGATTGGAAAGGATTTAGTTCATACCAACCTTTTTCACAATCGGCGCGTAGTAAATTCATCGATCGTGCATAACTTGTTGCGCATCGCGCGCGTGAGCCGCTTGCGAACTCCAGTTCAAATTCAGTGGTCTCATCAACATTTTTATAAAGCTCGCGCGTGCTCTCCATTTTTGCGGTTACGGCGATAGGTTCTTCGCCAGCGGTATAACGCGCGGCATTCAGTGGATAGACGCCCATATCATACACAGCGCCGCCGCCGAGTTTTGGATCGGCGCGCCAGCTATATCCTGCATTGCCGCTGTTGTAGCCCGCTTCAGCGATAATCGTTTGGATTTTTCCATAAGGTTTTTCTTTGGCGAATTGCATGATGCGCTGCGTATTAGGTTCGTGCTGCATGCGATAGCCAATTGTCAATTGCACTTTGTTTTTTTTACATACATCAATCATCGCTTGGCATTCATTTGCATTCATCGCCATGGGCTTTTCGCACCACACATGTTTGCCCGCATTAGCTGCAATTTCCGTAAATTTTTTGTGCGTGCCGGTGGGCGTGACAACATAAACAACATCAATATCCGGGTTGTTGGCCAATTCATACATATTGCTGTAGTTGTAGATGTTGTAATCCTTTAGTCCATATTGTTTTTGCCACACGGGAATTTTTTCCGGTGAGCCAGTCACTATGCCGGCAAGATAACAATGTTGCGTGAGTTGCAATGCCGGGGCGAGCAGGTCGCGGCTGTAATATCCAAGCCCCACAAGTGCAACACCTACACGTTTGTTCGGTGCAGAACTGGCAAATAATGGCGCTGCATGGGCGGCGACACCGAGCGCGGCTAGCGCTTTGAGCAGTTCGCGGCGGTTGAGTTGAGCCATTGAGGTGTCTCCAGACAAGTTTATCTATCTAGTTGTAAGCCCCATCACCTCATCGCGCAAACGGCTAAACAAAAAATTACCCTACGTTAAAAAATCTAAAAATATCAATGGGGTACTTATCCTGCTTTGCGTTAACTTGACATGGGTTGTTTATCCTCTTTACTTAAAAGGCGATTGTGGCGCATAAGTTACCCGAGCCTATTTGAAATAGGGGATTAAAACGTGAGATTAGATAAAAGTTTGCTTAAAACGACGTTATTTATTCTTGGTGCTTGTTGCTCGGTGCATCAGGCGTGGGCAGTTGCAGCTGAAGAGGTACCCAACTCCTTGAATGCCCGCCTCGCTGAAATTGAAAAGTTGGGCGAGAACCCGGTGATTGTGGCGGCGGTTGAGGCGCGCAATTCACGTGGAATGTCGATGGATGACATAAAAAAACGCGATGCTGAATGGATGGCGAATAAAGAGGGAATCGACGAAGGTATGCGTGAAATTATGGAGAACGATGCAGCCAAGGCGCTGCGGACTATCGAAAAATCCGAACCTTATTATGTTGAAATGTTTGTGGTGGACAATCAGGGTGCAAATGTCGCCATGACTAACAAAACCTCGGATTTCTGGCAGGGCGACGAAGAGAAATTTACCGAAACCTTCAAGGGCGGGCAGGGTGAGGTATTTATTGCTGCGCCCGAGTTTGATGACAGCGCCAATGCCTACCTGATCCAGGTGTCGGTACCGGTCAAATCCAGTGGCAGAACCATTGGTGCCCTGACCATTGGGGTCAATCTGGATATTCTGGCCGATGCGGCCGAGCGTTAAGCTGCATCGGCACCCCTATCACTGGTAGAATGCGCCACTTTTTGGGTCTTCCTGATCCCGATCCCAATTGTGGCGCCTCTTATGCAATCTCCATCCTCCAGCTCCAAACAAACCGCTTCCGCCGCCCAGTATGAAGATTCCCGCTTGGTTCCGCTCTGGCGCGCGTGGTTAGAGGTGGCGGGCAGCATGCCGCTGGATAAGTGGCTAAAAAATACCGTGCGCCAATATGCTCATTCCGGGCCGACCTCCATGCCTGAGTATGATGAGGTCAAAAAGCACAATAAATTCAAAACCCCCAAAACCTTTGCCCCTAATGCCGAACCGGAAGCGGTCGAAAGTGCATCACTGAGCCTTGCAATGTTTTCTGCGCTGCGCTTTCAGCAATTAGCGACGGCGCTGGAGTTTGCCTACCGCAATCAGGAAACGGCGATTGATTGGTTACAGTGGGACTTGGAGTGGCAGCATCGGGATGTCCAGGCCATAGTGCCAGTGTCATTTTGGTACTGGGTTCAGTTGCGTGTGAATGGCGATCAACCGAAAAAAAATCAGGCGCAATTGCGCGACGCAGAAGATCGACGCAAATTTTTTAACCAGTTCGCTGCGCAGGCAACGCCCGAGAATTTTCACATCTATTTATTGTGGTATGGCTTGCGTCCGCAGTGGGCAGATTTATTAAGCGCACGCAAAACTGTGAGCAATTGGGATGATAAAACCCTGCAACATTTTATCCAGCAGCAAGTCACTACGCCGCCGCTCTGGTTGCGTGTGCAAAAGAATGCGGATGTGGTTGATGTGTGCGAGAGCTTGCAGCGCCAAGGTGTAAAAGCACAACTCGATGATCAACAGCGGTTATCGGCACGCGGTGGTTTGGGTGTTCATTCAACGGATGAATACAAAACTGGTGCAGTTGAAATTCAAGATATCGCCAGTCAACAGATTGCATTAACGGTCGCTGCAAAACCTGGCCAAAAAGTCTGGGATGCTTGCGCTGGTGCCGGTGGTAAAACGCTCGCGATCGCCGCGCATATGAATAACAAAGGTGCATTGGTTGCAACCGATTTGCATGAATACAAATTGGATGAATTAAAACGCCGTGTGAAACGCGCGGATATTTTTAATGTGCGCGCTTTTACCTGGACAGGTTTGGAGCCGCTGCGTTTGCCGAAAGAAATTGCACAGCAACGCGGGTTTGATTGGGTGTTGATTGATGCACCTTGCAGTTCCGCTGGAACCTGGCGCCGCAACCCGGATGCCCGCTGGCGTTTTGATGCCAATGACACCAATGAATTAATTCAGTTGCAGCAACAACTGCTCACCAATGCCGCACCTGCGGTAAGGGCAGGTGGGCATTTAGTGTATGCTACATGCAGTTGGCAAGTAAGTGAAAACGAAGAGCAAATTGAATGGTTTGTGCAACAGCATCCAGAATTTAGCATCCAATCCCAACGCATTTTAGGTGTGCCGGAATTGGATTCGGATACTATGTTTGTTGCGGTGTTGGTAAACAATTCTTAAGCCAGCAGCGCTTGCTTACATCTCGGTTGTGACGACAATTGAGCCAAAGAAAATGTAGTGTGCAGATTATTGGCGCATTGAGTATGACTATTACCCATAATCCGCTCAATGTGAACTGCACTGTGACATCTTGCCAAATGTCGCTAAACATAAAGTTGAGGATAATATTGGCAATCATGCCAGTAATAATCGAGACATAAATAATGGCTTTTAGTTGCCGGGGATTTGCGTCTCCATTCTGAGTTTGCAGAAGGTGGATTAGCAATGTGATAGCACCAGCTAATCCAATACCACCGGCGATTATCCACAGTAAGAATAAAAAGCCAGCCAGATTGTCCTCAATATTATTAAAGAGATCAAATAGCCAGTAAAATGCAAAAAAGCATCCGGTTCCCCACAATAATGCGATGCAACTGAAGCAGGCGATAAACTCAATAACGAGCATGGGTTTGATGATTTTTTTCATGATCTATTTCCTATTAGTGACAAGGTAACTCAATGTGGGCCGGTCTTTTACCGGTGCTGTAATACTCTTCACAGAATTCGATTATTTGTTCTCGTGGCGATTTTTGCTGGTAGAATTCTTTGCATACACTGAGCAATAAAATTGCAATGAGTGTTAGCGAAAAACGTTTTATCCAAATTGAATTCATCACTATTACTCCTGCAGTCCCCGCATTTTGATATGGGTAAACACCAACACCATTCCTCCTAGTAACAGCAGCGTAATTCCCAAACGCATACTCACAAATAACATCGCTTCTTCAATGTATTCAGGGCCTGATCCCCAGCTCAGGCTTAGCAGTGCTGTGCCCATAATGAGGAGCTCGGCGGTGCGGGTATGTGCCTGTAAACCCGCGGGTCCGTTAGGGCATTCATCTGCAGGTAAGCTGGATTCCAATAATTGTTTACAGGTAAGACGTACGGCGAGCCATGAGAGTGCTAAATAAATCCAACTGGATAACCAGTGAGGCAAACCCTCAAAAACATCGATAAATTGCGGTGCAGCCAGCGCAAGAATGGCAGGAACCAGTAAGCCGACTAACAACAGGCCAATGGGTAAACGTAAACAGGCAGAATTAAATAAGGACATGGTGTGCTCCAATCGGAAATAGGTTGTGGTGAAATTATTGTTCTTCGGTGACCTGAACATCTGGCTTCCAATTGGCCAGTACGTACAACAAAATCATATGCATCGCGCCGAGCATGAGAGTGACCAGTCCAAGATTGCGGGTGAGAAAATAAAGCTGACCATTCAGTTCGCCATTCGCCATGGCCGATGTACCCAGGTTCAGTACCAGTAAGATGTAGCCAATGTTGATCAGGTAGTAGCCGATAAGTAGCAGGTTGTTAATGGCCAGCGCCAAGGGTTTATTGCCCACCAATTGATTGGTGAGAAAAATCACTCCATTTTGGTTGAGCAGTTTGCCGATGTGGATGGTGATCAGCAGGCTAATGGCAAGGTAAAAACAGTAGATGGCAAGATTCAGCATAAAAAGCTCCTGTTGTGTGGTGAGTACTGGCTGCGGTTACAGCGCACAACAGGGATTTTGTCGATCCGGGAGAGGTGGGGCTTCCGTTTTTATCGTTTTGTAATAAGTATTTATGCTGTCGTTATTTTCTTATAAAAAACAATGGCTTATAAAACTCCAGAATGATCATTTTGGAGTGAATGGAGAGATTGAAATACCGTTTAAAGGAATTGATGAGGGTTAAGTGTCTGCGATCCCCATGCGTTTGCGAAATTGGCCCGGCGTTTCACCGGTCAGTTCACGGAATGCAGAGTAAAAGTTTGACTGGGTGCTGAACCCTACTGCTAGCCCAATCGATAGCACCGATGCCTTGGGTTCATTAACTAACTGCTGCTTGGCTTCATTGACCCGATGTTCGCGAATCAAGCGGGAAAAACTTTGACCGAAGTGAGTATTAATAAGCTCAGAGGTTTGGTGACTGCTTAACGCGAGATTGTCGGCGAGGGTAGATAAGTTCAGGTTTTCATTGCGATAGATTTTTTGCTCAAGCAGCAGTTGTTTTAGCTGGCTCACCAATGCGGCGCAATCGGTGTTTTTGAGTGTGGATGCTGCATAGCTGGCGGCGACGGCATCGCAGGTTTTTTGAGTGATATCAGGAAAACGCAGTTGTAGGTAGAGCATCGCCAGTAGAGCCAGCCCGATTAGATTGCTATAGGCAATTACAAACCAGAACTCGCCCACCCAAGGCGCCAGCAGGCCAATTAATAAAATAAATAGCGCTATGGCTGCAAATGCAGCAAAGGTTACGAACTCGAGTGAGAAATGCTGACGCTGACCACGCAGTTTGAAAATGATCAGACACAACCAAAGCGCGTAACCGCAGCCGATACTAAATGCAATGGGAATACCGATTACACCGCTTAGCCAGGGACTGATTATTAATGGGATAAAATGCAATAGTAATAATGGATGATTGCGTGTATTGAATTGCAGGAGTTCACGACTAAACAGGTAAAACGACGGAGCGGCAAGAAACAATATTGCCAAGTATGCAGCGTTATTGAAAATGGACTCATCCAGAGCAATCCATTGCCAGTGATGCCATTGCAATAGCGCAAGTGCAATTAACATTGAAGTGCATGCCATTTTAGAGAGCCAGGTTTTTTCAAATGCCTTAAACACTGACCAGTAAACCAGCCACAAAAGCACAAGGCACACAAACGAAAAACCGATCATCCATTGGCTGAGAACCGTTAGCATAACGTTTAGCTGCTCATATCTATTTCAGTTCCATCACTACACGGAACCCTAAATGCACATCAAAAATTTCAGTGCGGTGATAATCGCGAATGTGATTAGCAAGACGCTCGGCGTTGTCTTTTGCCGAGCCACCGCGCACCACATGTGAATCACAGCTTTTTACTAACATTGCCTGTCCATTTTTCGGGTGCAGTGTGTAGTTGTCGGTAAAACAATCTTCCACCCATTCAGCGACATTGCCAGCGGTGTCGTAAATACCAAAACCATTAGCAGGGTAGCTGCCCACTGGTGCTGTTTTCGCGCCGAATAAACCGGAAAATTTGCTGTTGCAGCCGCGGCGGCAATTAGCGCGGCCGCTGGCTTCTTTCACATCATTGCCCCACCAGAATAATGAGTTGGTATCGGCGCGGGCGACATATTCCCATTCGGACTCGGTTGGTAGGCGATACTTTTTGCCAGTAGTTTCACTCAGCCAGCGCACGTAGGCGCTCGCATCGTCAAAGCTCACATTGATCACCGGGCGATTGCCGCGTCCCCAGCGATTATCGCTCGGTAATGCGCGATTGGTTGCCTGCGCGAACATATCATAATCGTCAAAAGTGATTTCGTATTTGCTCATCGCAAAAGGTTTACTGATGGTGACTTTATGCACGGGCATTGTTAGCGGGTCATCTTTATTCCCCATAAAAAAAGTGCCGGTGGGGATGCTGATCATCTCCGGGCCGTCGCTTTTTATGGAGGTAATTACCTGACTGCTAATTTCATCTCCCGGTGCAATGCTCTCGGTTAATGAAAATGTAGGGGTGAGATCCTGGTCGACAATATCAATCCAGGTGCGTTGTGTATCGTAACCCGTTTGGCTGACTTCTATGTGATAACTCCCGGCAGGTAACAGGATGCCCGGTTGATAGCGGTCAGGAATATTTAATATACGCACACGCGCTTGTGCAGGTGAGGTTTTTACGGTGAGTGCATAGGTGATAAGTGGTGAGCTGCTGGACGAACCACCGCTAATGATTGCATCGCTGCTGCTGGCTGACGCAGTTGTGGCCATATCAATGGGGGCCAGTGTTGCCTCACTGGTAGTTGTCAGCGTCGCAGTGGTATTCGCGGCGGCATCCTGTGTTACTGCATTTACTGTTTGGGTACTACTGGATTGCGCACTACTTGATACGATTGCTGTATTGAGCGCCGGGTTTAATGGCGTTGCGGTGGGCAATTCAATAAAAAAATCGGCAGTGGCCAGTGCCAGTTTCCCAGTAAAAGAAGCGTTTGCGTTAGCGTTAGTCGTTTTGGCATACCAAATACTAAAGCCACACCAACCAATTATCATAATGCTTGCCGCTGTGCCCAGTTTTGCAAAGGCTGCATTTTTTTGGCTAAAGGCTTTATGGATTTGGGTTTCAATTTCTGCCCGCACTGTCAGTGCGGGTGTGTGTTGTTCATTAAAAAAAATTTCAGTGATTTTGGTAGAGGGGCGCTGATAAAAGCCCCTGCTCGGATTCCAACGCAAGGCACGAATTTTATTCCAGCGCCAACGCACGGCATTGTAGGTTGCCGATATAAGTGCGCGCGCCAAATTCATCACCGTAAGATCAGCCGGGTGGGTTACCGTTGTACTGGGCGCGCGGTAATTTTTATCCAAATCCTCGATTGCAACAATTAAATCACGCCCGCGCTGAAAGCGCTGCTCCGGGTCTTTGGCTAATAATTTTTCCAGAATTTTCTGGTAAGCCAAATATTGCATGGGCAATTTGGGGATGGGTGCGCTGATATGTTTGAGGGCGATGGTAACGGCTTCATCACCTTGGTAGGGAAGCGTGCCGGTGAGCATTTCATAAAAGACGATGCCCAAACTGTAGAGGTCAGAGCGACCATCAACGCTATTGCCTTTAGTTTGTTCTGGGCTCATATAGTGCGGCGTGCCGACGACTGTACCTACATGGGTCATGCGCGAATTGGCGGCCAGGCCGCGTGCTACACCAAAGTCTGACAGCACTGCAGAATTATCGGCGCGGAATAAAACATTTTCCGGTTTGATATCGCGGTGGATATAACCTTTCTCGTGTGCGTGATCAAGTGCGCTCGCAATTTCACGCGTTATACGTAGCACTTCTTCACCGCTTAACCCTGTGCTCATTTTGTCGTGTACTGAGCCGTTGGGCAGGTAATCCATGGCGATGTAATTTAAATCTTCATGGCGGCCGATATCGTAAATCGCCACAATGTTAGGATGAGACAATTGCCCTACAATAGTGGCTTCGCGTTGGAAACGTTCACTAAAAGCGGGGTCACTATTGAGTTGCGGGTTCATTACTTTTAACGCGACAACACGCCCCACGCTGATTTGGATCGCGAGGTAAACTGTGGACATCCCACCCTGGTTAATTTTTCTTATCACCCGATAGCCGGGAATATGCATTGCCATAACAAATCAGTATCTGTATAAAATTTTTAGTGTAATTTTTGCTGCTGTGCGATGTTGTTAGAAATCGTACAGGTGTCGGAAATTGTTAAAAATGTACTACATAAACTAATAGCCCTAATAGTGATGCCAGTGCTGTGCCGAAAATCCAGGCATCGGTACCGGGTTTACCGGTGAGATAGGGCACCCATTGCCACAAACCCTTGCGCGCGAAATTATCGCGTAAGGGCGATTCAATAATTTGTAAGGTGATGTTGTCGCGCCCACCGCTGGTCAGTGCGGCGTGTAGCAATTGATCCACTGCCGCTAAACAATCCTGTGACTCACATAAAATTTGCGCGATGGTTTTATCGCTGACTTCATCAGTCAGTCCATCACTACACAATAAAATCCACTGATCTTTTTGCCACTCGTGTTCGACAACATCGACCCTGACCTGCGCCAACTCCTGCATCCCCAAACATTGGGTAATGATATTTTTTTCCGGATGGAATTCGGCGTCTTCCGGACGAATCACGCCGGTCTCTACCAACATCTGCACATAAGAGTGATCGACACTCAATTGCTCCAAGCGTCCGCCCTCGCGCGTGGGGGTCCACAAATAGGCGCGGCTATCTCCGACCCAGGCCACCTGATATTTTTCGGAATTACTTTTTAGTGCAACCACTGTTGAGCCCATACCGGGCGCGCCTATCCCTCGTGCCGCCGAAGTGAGGATGCTGGAATGGGCGTGTTGGATGGAATCGAGGAGAGAGATGTTAGGGTTGTCTTGGGTTTCGCGTTCAATGGTATCGCGCACGATGGCGCTAGCGACTTCGCCAGCTTCGTGACCACCCATGCCGTCGGCGACTAGCCATAGCCCGTGTTCAGGCCGACTGAGGAAACAGTCTTCGTTGTTGTCGCGCAGTAATCCCGGGTGGGAAGCGGCGCTATATTCCAGCGGGCTGATGGTCATAAGTGTCGGCAGGTATCAATGCAGCTTATTGTAGAAATTGTTGTGCAATTCGTTATCGAGCAATACTAGATGACTTTAGTGGGGAAAACTATGTGGCCGGGGGAAAACTATGCGCCCCGGCACACTTGGTTACAGGTTGTTACTTAACAAGTCTTGAGCGTGAGCCCCATTTTTTCTGCCAACTCTTTGTGACCGGCGTGCGTGACTAGCGCGATGCTGGCTTTCTCTGGTACCAAGTAGGTATTAGCCACGCGCTTCAGATCGGCAACTGTGACGGCCAATACGCGATTGCGGAACAGCTCGCGTTTCTCGCGTGTGCGGCCAAATAATTCTGCCTGATAGGTCGATTTGGCCTCACCGGCTGGGGAGCCGGGTTTATCGATACTGCCGATAACACCAAGAATGGCTTCTTCAACGGATTGCCATTGGTGATCAGTCTCCTGCAGCCAGACCAATGAATCATCAAAATCTTTCAAAGTTTCGCTCAAGCGTGGATCGCGGTAGGAATAAAAACGGAACGCAGCGCTGTTGCTGTCCTGGCTTGCGCCGCCGCCGTAAGCGCCGCCTTGTTCGCGAATCGCGCGATGTAAATAACCGTTGCGTAGAAATCCGCCGAGCACGGTAAGTGCAGCGGCATCCGGGTGTTCACTCGGCACTGTGGGATAGGCTTTAGCGCAGAAATTTACTTGGGTATTGGTAATCCAGGCTTCGCGGATCGTTTCGCTCACAGGGGCGAGATCAAATGAAGCGAAATCATTGCGCGTTATTTCATTTGTCCAGCGCGCTTGCAGGTCATCGCGATAGCTATCCAAATGTTCCTGTTCCCCGACAATTAAAAATTGCTTGGGCGCTTGTAAAACCAATTGATGGATTGCGTTTAATTGCGTCGCAAAATTAGCGAGATTTTTTTCATCCTCCAGCGAGTTGTCCAGTGCTTTTACAGCGGCGATACCTTCAAGCCCGCCCAGTTGATGCGATACTTTTGCGGCGGGGCTCATTCCCGCACAAGCGGCAGTCATCGCTAAACTATGGCCGTGGCCAGTAATACTCTGCTCGCGACGTGCACGGTTTTGTGCAATTAATTCACGTATGCGCCCAAGTTCATCAAAGCGAACATGCAATAAGGTATTTTTCATCAAATCATTCATGGCTGCGCTGTTGCGGCTCAATGCTTTGGATGAGAGGGTTAAATAGGCATCAATTTTTTGCACATCATCGCCTGCACCGCGAATGCTGCTAAAGGCATGGATTGAGCCGACAACCTGGGATTGCCAGCGCTGGTTAGCTAAATAATCTTTTTCGCCCGCGCCTAATTCAGTGAGACAGATACTGTAATAGGGCAGTAGGCTTATTTGTTCATCGGTGAGTGCGGGCAATTTGCAAGTAATTTGCTGGTACACCAAGCCATTGGTACCAGCGCTATAACGGCGCAATGGAAAGTTGTGAAAACTTTCGTGGCTGCCAGCGGTGTAATGCAAGTTTGCCGGAATATCTTCCAGGCCGACTTTGGGCAAAATACTTTCATCGTCTTGTTGCAACTGGCGCTCTTGCAAGGCGTGAGTGCGCGCGATAATGGTTTGTTTTTCATCTTCGCTTAAGCTGGCTTTTAATTGCGCGAGGCGTGCAATTTCAGCGGCTTGGATGCGCCCATTCATTTTTAAATCCGGGCGCATAGTCAAGCGCACACGGTGTGGGTTATCCAGCAACCATTTGCGTACGGTTTCCTGAATAAAGTGTGGGTTCTGCGTTTTAAGGCGCAAATTTTCCAGTGCGGCATCCATATCCAACAATGCGATAGGATCGCCGCGATGGGTTGCTGAAGTTAAGCCCGTCAAGATCAACTGCAATCCATAAGGGTAGCCATCGCCACCAACTTCGCGCTGAGATAATTCCAACTGATGCAGTGATGCTTCGATTTGCTCTTGTGGTACGCCCTCATCAGCGACTTTTTGCATGATACCCAAAATCATCGCTTCAACTTTTGCTGCATTTTCCAATGCGCAGCCTTCAAGGCCGCATACAAATGCCATTTCGCGCGATGAGTCATCCAAGCCGCAGAGTGGCGAGGGCGCTTGGCCCAACTCGCTGGTTTCCAGTGCTTGCTGTAATGGCGAGGCGCTGTTGTCGAGCAAAATATTGGAAATTAATTGTGCTTCCAGTGATTCATCCAGATTAGTGGTTTTACCCAATAGCCAGGAAACCACAACATGGTTTTTATGTTCAATATCATCCGCATCATTTTCGTCGAGCGGATAGGCTTCCTCTACAGCGATGGGTGCGTGATAGCGTTTTTCATCGCCAACGCTAATAATTTCGTCGAGTTTTTCAAATTTGCTTAATGCTTGCTCTTCAAATTTTTCTTGATGGACTGCGGCAGGAATATCACCGTAGGTCATGAAAATTGCATTGCTGGGGTGATAGTGGGTGCGATAAAAATCTTGCAGTTGCTGATAGGTCAAATTGGGAATATCTTCCGGTTCGCCGCCGCTGTTGTAATGATAAGTAGACGTTGGGTAGAGATATTTACAGAGTGTATGCCACACTTGCGATGAGACTGAACTCATCGCACCTTTCATTTCATTGAATACCACGCCCTTGAACACCAAATCAGAATTGGGGTTATCCGCTTCAGCAAATTCAACGCGATGGCCTTCTTGTGCAAAATCCAATTCATCCAGACGCGAGAAAAACACCGCATCCAAATACACATCGAGCAAATTATTAAAGTCTTTTGGATTCTGGCTGGCAAACGGATAAGCCGTCCAATCAGAACTGGTGAAGGCATTCATAAAGGTATTGAGCGAACGGCGCACCATCATAAAGAACGGATCGCGCACCGGATATTTTTGGCTGCCGCAGAGCGCAGTGTGTTCCAGAATATGGGCGACGCCGGTGGAATCGTGCGGGACTGTACGCAGGGCGACGAGAAAAACGTTTTCATTGTTGTCGGCAGCCAAATGAATATGTTGGGCGCCGGTTACCTTATGGCGATATTCTTCAACACGGATTTTTAATGCATCGATAGTTTGGCTGCGCAGTAATTCAAACGTTGGGTAACTCATAGGTTTGGATTTCTCTCGTCGGGAGCAAAGGGATTAGATAAGTCATTTTGATCATGAAGCATGGGAACAAACGCGCTTTGTTGTGCAACGAACAGACGCATCGCGGACAATAGGGGAGCATAATCCACTTGTTGTTGTTCCAGTTGCTGTAGAGCGTAACAACTTGCCTCCAGTGTGGAAAGCTGATTTTCGCTATGCGCTTTGCGGATTTTGTAAATGGATGGCGGTGTTTCTGTCAGCATCATCCGGGGCAGTATCTGCAGCGTGCGATTCAGGTAGAGCATTTTGCGGCTTTTGCGCCAAGTCGCATCAATTACCACCAACCGCAATTGGTTTGGTGCCATCAGATTGAGGGATGGGAGTGTCCGGGGGGCTCCTAGTCCCAGGGCCTGATATTCGGGTATCTCCGGATAGAGGAGTAGCGGTTGCTTTTGGTCGGCAAATAACCAACTGTCCAGATCCTGTGTGACGAAGTGTTCGCCGATTTTAAGTTGGCTGCTTTTTAGGCTGAGATGTAATAATCCCGCCGTATTTTTTGCGTTAGGTGCTTCATCGGGATGTTGCAAAATAAGGATTTCAACCTCATTGGTGATAGTGCTAATCAGAGCACAAATGCAGTTGCGAACGGGCCTGTTACAGTTGCTACAGATCGGGCGCTTGGTCGCTGGAGTAGTATTCAATGTGGCAATTGCTCCAGTTGATGGAGACCAATAAGCGTGTGTGTTTGTGTTAGTTGTTCGGCAATAAGTTGTTTTTTTACACTGGCGCTCAGGGATTTAATCGCATATTCACGTTGGCTCGCGGTGGAGCGATTGTGGTCGGCTTCCAGATAACAAAGTTGCACAGGTTTGCGCCCGCGAAAGTAGCGTGCGCCCGCTTTCCCCGATTCATGTTCACGCCAGCGGCGTGCCATATCGGTGGTAATTCCAGTGTACACTTGCGCATCGCTTGTGCGGATCATGTAGACAAACCAGTGGTTCGATGAAGTCATATCAGTAGGGCAGTTTTTGAGTAGGTGATGAGAATTATATGGCAAAAGAATCAACCGGTCAGGATCGCAATTTTGACGATCTGGCCAAACGGTTTAAAAAAAATATCTACGGTGGATTAAAAGGCGATATTCGCCTTGCAGTACTAGAGCGCGATTGTGCGGCGCATATCCCGGTTGTACCTTTTACTGCATCTACTGGGTGTTGGACAATTCTGGATGCTGGTGGGGGGCAAGGGCAGTTTTCACTGCAATTGGCGCAAGCCGGGCACAAGGTTGTGATTTGCGATATATCGGCGGAAATGCTCAAGCTCGCGCAAGAGAAAGTTGATCAATTAGGATTGGCGGAGCGAGTGCAATTGGTTCATTGCGCGCTACAGGATTTGCCGCAACATTTGCCTGACGACCAGCATCAATTTGATTTTGTGATTTGCCATGCAGTGATGGAATGGATGCAGGAACCGCATTCCTTACTGCCTTGTTTGCTCAGATATCTCAAGCCGCAGGGATATTTATCGCTCACCTTTTATAATATTCATTCCTTGATTTACAAAAATTTACTGCGCACCAATTTTAAGAAAATCATCAACAAGGATTACAGTGGTTCAGCAGGAAGTTTGACGCCGATAAATCCGCTGGACCCACAGCAGGTATTAGGGTGGATTGGTGATTTGCAATTGCAGTTGCTTAGTCACAGCGGAATTCGTGTGTTTCACGATTATATTTTTAATGAAGAGCATCGCGCGCGTGAACCTCAAACGTTGCTGCAGCTGGAATTGGAGTTTTCGCAACAAGAACCCTATCGCTCGCTGGGGCGCTATGTTCACCTTTTGTTGCGCAACTGATATTAGTGTTTGATTTTTTCAAGCAACAGATCGCGCGCCTGATTTATTTTTGCGGCGAGGTAATCATTGCCGCCACGATCAGGATGGAGTTTTTGGATCAGCCGGCGATGTGCATCCTGAATCATCGCTTCGGTAATTTCGCCTTTGTCGATTGCTCCCGACAGGCCCAAGACTTCCAGTGCCTCCTGGATTGGCATGGGCACCACAGGGTGCTGGGGTGGCGGAGGTTCGTCAGCCTGATTGTGTTGTGCATTTTTGCGCTGCAACCAGAGTGGCAATAGTTGGCTAACCAAGCCGTAGGCGTTGCGGAGAAAAGGCAGTAAAGCGCCCAAAGCAGCGCCAATCCAATGCATTTTTCCAGTGACAACCAACAAAATCAGAATACCGAGGAATACGCCAGTGCCCATACGCCATAACGCTTTACGTTTTTGCACTGGATCCATTTTTTTATAGCGGGCACTGCCAATAATAATGCACGTCACTATGACCGCAAATAATAGAATTTTGAGCATAACGCCTCCAGTAAATAGATCGCCATTATAGGCACAAGCCCTGTCAGTCGATAGCCTCATTTTTGTGCTCTCCGGTGATCTTGGCTATGCTTGACGTAATCAGTTTGTATCAATAAAGGTGTAGGCCAAATGGGGCGCGACATTAAAACAACTATGGCTCTACCAATATTGTCCTGGAGTGGACGAACACTACTGGTGTGCGTCTGCACATTGCTCCTCGCTTGTGGTGGCGGTGGCGGCGGATCATCCGGGTTTATGCAGGCGAGCAGTAAACCTGCATCTTCAGCAGGCAGTTCAATGGGGCTTTCCGATGCAAGTTCATCGCCAATATCCTCGTCAATCGCATCTACCCCCGGTTCATCAATAGCGAGCTCATCAGCTGCGAGTTCTTCTCTGCCTGATTTGATCACTCTAAGTGGCAAAGTGACCTATGATTTTGTCCCGCACAACGATAATCAATTTGGTTTGAACTATTCGGCTACAAAAGTAAGTGCCGGGCGTGGATTGGTGGTTGAATTGCTCGATAGCAATAACCTGATTCTGGCTACTACCAATAGCGATAATCTTGGTAATTACAGTTTTACCGTTGAAAACAATAAGCTCGTGAAGGTGCGTGTAAAGGCGCAGCTCTTGCACACCCAATCGCCAGCCTGGAATTTCAAAGTGACTGACAACTCTGATGGTAATAGTCTTTACGTAATGGATGGAAGTTTGGTGGCAGCGAGTAATGCAACTGCAGTGCGCAATTTGCATGCGGCCTCTGGATGGACTGGTACTGGTTATACACAAACACGTGTTGCTGCACCCTTTGCAATATTGGATTCAGTTTTGCTTGGTGTTGAAAAGGTTATGGCGGCGGGGAATGACATTGATTTTCCCTCGCTGGAGCTGCGTTGGAGCCCTAAGAATAAAGCCGCTGATGGTGATTTGGAGTTGGGTGAAATCGGCACCAGTTTTTATAGCGGATCTGCGATTTATATTTTAGGTGATGAAAACAACGATACAGATGAATACGATCGCCATGTTATTTTGCATGAGTGGGGGCATTATCTTGAGAGTGATTTTTCTCGCTCGGATAGTGTTGGTGGTGACCATGTATATGGCGATAAATTAGATATGCGTGTCGCTATGTCGGAAGGTTTTGCCAACGCATTTTCAGCGATGATGCTGGATGACCCCAATTATCGCGATGCTAGTGGTCTGCAACAAGCGGATGGCTTTACGAATAATGTCAGCCGTAAAAATCATACGGTGCGTGGTTGGTATTCAGAGGCATCAGTGCAGTCAGTACTTTACAATTTTTACACTAGCAATAATGGAAAAGCGGCACGGGATTTTACCGACATCTTTAAAACATTGAATTCGACGGGCTACGCTAACAACACCGCAATGACGTCGATTTATGTGTTTGCTGATACATTGCGCAACCTTGTCCCAACGCAGATTACCAATTTTAATACGCTCTTGCTGGAACAAAATATCGAAACTACCGATGCATTCGGTGTAGATGAAAGTAACAGCGGTGGCTACACCGGTAGCTTGCCAATTTATAAACCTCTACCGTTAAACAATAGTCCTGTAAATGTATGCAGTACCAATCGTTTTGGTGCCTATAACAAACTGGCGGTTGCGCAATTCCTGTTGTTGGAAGTGGCATCTTCCGGTACTTATCAAATCAGTGTTCAAGAGGGAATTGATGATTCCGGCGATTCTGACCCGGATGTGTATCTCTATCGCCGCGGTAATCTGCTGGATTTCGCTGAAGGGACACAGATTGATCAGGAGAGTTTATCTCGATTTTTGTCGGTAGGAACCTATGTCCTTGAAATTGTCGATGACAGGGCGATGGACGTAGAGAATACAGATGAAATTACTGCCTGTTTTGACGTGCGCGCGCTGCGCCTCAACTAAAGTGGAGGCTTGAATTGTGAATAAGATGTCAGTTAGTTACCTGGAATTTATCGCTGCAATCATTATTTTTGCCTGCATTGTGATTTTAAGTACGCGAGAAAAAACAACGGACGCTCCCGAGCAATCACAGCCGAATGCTAAAAATGCAGCTATAAGCTCGTCTGTTAACGAAAAAAATCTACATTTAAAATACAGTGAGCATCAACAACACAAGCGTACAAAACCCGGTGCCGCAGTCAGTTTAAAAAATAGCGAGCCACTCTATGCTACTGTTCCCGGCGTGTATGAATACCAGTTGCAATTATTGTCGCCCAACCATGAAGGTAAAATGACGGTAGATGTATCGACCAGCGATGGACTTGCGATTGTTTCCTCCGCGCATCATTTTGAATTTGAGTTACACGAGGGTGGTGAATATGGGGTGCCACTGACAATCAACGCCAATGCCGAAGGGCGCTTTTATATTCAGCTGCATATAACGATTACAGCTGATGGGCAGAAGTCCTCGCGTGTTATCGCTGCTATTTTGCAGGTGGGTGAACCTGGTGTGAAAGCGCAAAAAGCCTCGACAAAGGGAGCAGGGCAAGAAGTAGAGACAGTTATTTCCCTGCCCGCACAGGAGACTATTTCACCACGCTAATTCATTGCGGCAGCCGCTTTGTTTATAATGGCCAGCCCAGTGACTGGCCATTTGCGTTTTAATGAGGAAATTTTATGTCAAGCCAACGATTGCCCGCTGAATGGGAACCACAAGATGCCGTCATGTTGACCTGGCCGCATAAAAACTCTCCTTGGGATTGGATTCTGGATGACGTTGTTGAGCTCTATGAAGCATTGGCGACGGTAATTTGTGATTATGCCGACGTTATTATCGCTGTGCCTGAAACCCAGGTAGATGAAGTCCGCGCCCGTCTTGAAGCTATGGGGGCACCCCTGGAATATATTCATCTTTATCCCTGCGCGAGTAATGACAGCTGGGCGCGCGACCACGGTCCATTAACGGTTGAAACGCCTGATGGATATAAACTATTGGATTTCCAATTTAATGGTTGGGGAAATAAGTTCCCCCATGATCTGGATGATCAAATTTCCCGCCAACTATTCGCGCAAAATGCGTTTCCGTACGCGACGATCGAACCTCAGGATTGGGTACTTGAGGGTGGGTCTGTTGAGACAGATGGGCAGGGTACTTTGCTGACCACTTCATCCTGCCTGCTCAATAAAAATCGCAATCCCAATTTATCAAAGGCGGATATTGAAGCACGTTTAATGTCTGCGTTTGGTGTGCAAAAAATTAATTGGTTGGATCATGGTTATCTCGCAGGGGACGATACCGATGGCCATATTGATACGCTTGCGCGTTTATGCCCCAATAATACAATTGTCTATACCGCGTGCGATGATGAGCAAGATGAGCATTACGGCGAACTCAAAAAAATGGAAGCTCAGTTGCAATCCTTTACGAATGCACAGGGTGAGCCTTATCGATTACTTCCATTGCCTTGGGCGGGAGAAGTGTTAGGTGATGAGAGTGATGAGCGCCTCCCATCAACCTATGCAAATTTTTTAATTATCAATGAGGCGGTGCTGGTTCCTATTTATGGTTTGCCGATGGATGAAGATGCATTGGAAGTGGTATCACAAGCGTTTCCTGGTTATGAAATTTTTGGCATTCCCTGTTTATCCTTGATAGAGCAGGGCGGAAGTTTACACTGCATTACCATGCAAATTCCTGAAGGTGTGCGGGAGCAAATTTGATGCAAAATTCTGTCGTGAAAACCTTACAAGTGGGTTTTGTGCAACAATCCTGTACTGCAGATACCGCTGCTAATTTTGCAAAAACTATTGCTCAGATTAGTATTGCTGCCGGGCAGGGCGCAAAGTTGGTGGTGTTGCAAGAGCTGCATCGCGGATTGTATTTTTGCCAGCAGGAAATTGCTGCGCATTTTGATTTGGCGGAAACAATTCCGGGGCCGAGTACTCAAGCTTTGGGTACGCTCGCGCAAGAATTGGATATCGTTATTGTTGCGTCAGTATTTGAAAAGCGCGCTGTGGGCCTGCATCATAATACGGCTGTGGTTATCGAGCGCGACGGCAGTATCGCGGGAAAGTATCGCAAAATGCATATTCCCGATGACCCTGGGTATTACGAGAAATTTTATTTTACGCCGGGTGATTTGGGATTTCAGCCAATCCAGACATCAGTTGGTAAATTGGGAATCCTGGTGTGTTGGGATCAGTGGTTTCCTGAGGCTGCACGTTTAATGGCAATGGCTGGAGCAGAGTTATTAATTTATCCAACGGCAATTGGGTGGAGTCCTAACGAAGCTGCGGATGAAAAAGTGCGTCAGCGTGACGCATGGATTACGGTACAACGCGCCCATGCAATTGCCAATGGTCTGCCAGTCATTAGCGTCAATCGCGTAGGTCATGAACCTGATCCAGCAGGTGGCGCTGGCTTGAATTTTTGGGGTAGCAGTTTTGTTGCCGGTCCCCAGGGTGAATTTTTGTTGTGTGCAAGTGTTGATCAGGGAGAGACCGCGGTAGTTGCAATTGATCTGCTACGCAGCGAACAGGTGCGACGCATGTGGCCTTATTTGCGCGATAGGCGAATTGATCACTATAGTGATTTGGTAAAGATCTATCGTGATTGATATTGATGAAAGGCCGTGATTTTTCACGGCTTTTTTTGGGGGATTACATAAAAAATAGTTTCTGGTTATGGTGGATTACTTCGGCTAGACTTGATCCGGCATATCTATTAATACTTTTGAACAAAAGCACTGTTTATGGATTCTCCTGCATCTCCTTCCGATTTTGTTGCACTCTCCTGTCCGCTTGGCGATGCTCCCTGCCAATTTTTGCAGGAGCTGCAAACCTTGCGAGAAGAGGTGTGTTTACTGAAAGAGCAAGTACGTACCGATGCGCTAACAGGGCTTTATAATTTTCGTTTTTTCTCCGATGCCTTGCCGTTAGAAATGGAGCGTGCAAGCCGTTCGTTTCAACCGCTATCACTCATCATTTTGGATATAGATCATTTCAAAGGTTTTAATGACTGCTGGGGCCATGAGTTGGGGAATAGAGCTCTGTCCCATATCGCCCAATTAATTGGATTGACTGTTCGGAAATTGGATTTTGCCTGTCGTTTTGGTGGTGAAGAATTTGTGATTTTGTTACCAAATACTGACCTACGGCAGGCAATGAGTGTTGCTCAGCGGTTGCGTGAAATCATTGCAATCACTCCCTTGGTGCACGAGCAAGAGTTAATCACTATAACGTCGAGTTTGGGTGTAGATGAATACCGGGGTAGTCACAGTGATAGCCCTGAAGGCTTTATCGAGCGTGTAGACGCCTGGTTGTATCAGGCCAAACATGCTGGCCGCAATTGCGTGAAAGGCCCTGTTATTGAGTCGGCGGATGTCAAAACTACCGTAACAACTGAGGAGAAAGATGCACTCTTTGGTGCGTTTGGATCAGATGAATGATTTCGCAGTTTGGATCTTTATTATTTTGTTCTGTAGTAAAGTCTGAACTGATCGAGGAGTCTTGATAAGGCGTAAAGTTTTATCTTAATTCCCAATAATTTATACACAACATAGTCGAAGGTTCACAAGCGAATGACGTTTCCCAAGATTGGCAATCTCGCCCCAACATTCACCCTGAAGAATCAGACAGGGCTTGATGTTGCGCTAAAAAATTACAAAGGTAAAAAGAATGTGGTCTTGTACTTTTATCCTAAAGCTTCAACGCCAGGATGTACGGTTCAAGCCTGCGGTATCAGGGATACGTATGCAGAATTTGATGCATTAGATACGGTAGTGTTGGGGGTTAGCCCAGATGCACCATCAAAATTGCAAAAATTCATTGATAAGTACGATTTGAATTTTGATTTATTATCGGACGAAGACAACGCGTTGGCAGAAAAATACGGTGTCTGGGGGCTCAAGAAATTTATGGGGCGCGAATTCATGGGGATATTGCGTACTAGTTTTATTATCGACAAAGACGGGCGCTTGAAACATATCCTCGATAATGTCAATACCAAGACCCATGATCAAGAAGTACTCAGTATTTTGCGTAATGGCATTTAAACCGTCTTTAATATAATTTCTTGTGATAAAAAACTTCTGTTTTGATTGGAAATTATACGCATTTCTCTTTGATTCAAAAATAGTTCGTCTATAATCCCTATTAGCTGAGTGTAATTTGAAAAAATCATGGATGGTGCTTGAAAATTTGGTAACTTGTGCTTTTACCAAGGAAAAACACTCCTGATTGATTTCATAAACGCCCTTAATTGGCAAAGGAGACGCCTGGATGATCCAATTACAGCGAATTTACCGTAACAGCGAACATTTTTCTGAAAATTCCTTTGAAGGGTCTGAGGTCAGATCTTATGCGGAATATCTTGCTATGGCTGATATTCCTAAATTTGAAGGGGTTTCGGCCCGAGTGATCGATGCTCTGAAGCAGAGAGTCGGCCGCGATGATTTGTCTATTGATCGAATTGCTGAGGACTTAAAGCTGTCGAAAAGGACCTTGCAACGTCGATTGCAGCAGCAGAGCGCGAATTTTGCACAGCTGCGTGATGTCTTGCGTTTTCATTATGCGATCAAGTATTTGATTGATGAGCATATGAGCGTTGATACTGTTTCGAAGGCCTTGGATTTTTCTGATCGCACTAGTTTCACTAATGCGTTTAAGCGGTGGACCAGCTTGTCACCCAGCGTTTTTAGAAAGTTATTCCGCGATTACGCGTAGTTTTCTTGCTCCCAGCCAACGACCTCGTTCGATTAAAGAGTGCTAATTGCCTGTGTCTTTCAAAACAGGTACAGTTAGCGCTCTTTATTCTACGAGGTTAGTTTCATGAGTTTCTTTATAGCATCCGCAATGGCTCAGGCTCAAACGGCACCGGCGCCACAGAGTAATCCTATGATTACTTTATTGATGTTTGGTGGCATGTTCCTGTTCATGTATCTGCTGATTATTCGTCCTCAACGTAAGCGTCAAAAAGAGCATCAGAATCTGGTTTCAGCTCTGGCGAAAGGCGATGAGGTGATAATGACCAGTGGCATGCTGGGTAAGATTCTCAAAGTTGACGATAACTATGTTGTCATCGAAACGGGAAATAACGTAGAGCTCAAATTCCAAAAAGTAGCTGTGCACGCAGTACTTCCAAAAGGCACCATCAAATCTATTGATGCCGCCTAGGAGTTAAGAAACCAGAAAGGGGCTTAGGCCCCTTTTTTATTGCCCTGACTACCCATCCTTATAATTATTCCGGAGTCTTTATGGAGCTTATTCATCACTATGTAGCCTTGTTAAATGGCTTGGTCTGGGGTGTGCCCATGCTAATCCTGATTCTCGGTACGGGGTTGTTTTTGATGGTGGCGCTAAAGGGAATGCCATTGCTACGGATTTTGATGGGATTCCGTTTAATGTGGGGTGGTAGGGTTAAAGGGGATGCCGATACTGGTGATGTGAGCCCCTTCCAGGCATTGATGACGTGTCTTTCTGCCACTGTGGGTACAGGGAATATTGCGGGTGTTGCTACGGCCATTTTTTTGGGTGGTCCGGGCGCTTTGTTTTGGATGTGGTGTACGGCACTTGTAGGTATGGCCACCAAATATTCGGAGATAGTATTGGCGGTGCATTATCGCGAGAAGGATGAGCGCGGTGAATACATCGGTGGCCCCATGTATGCCATCAAAAATGGTTTAGATAAGTCTTGGGCATGGTTGGGCTTTGCGTTTGCTATCTTTGGTGGTTTGGCCGGTTTTGGTATTGGCAATATGGTGCAGTCCAACAGTATGGCTGAAGTCATGGAGTCATCTTTTCACATTGAGCGTTGGGTTACTGGTTTGGTGACGACGATTATTGTGGCATTGGTCATTTTAGGCGGCATTAAACGCATTGCGAAAGTGTCCGCTTCGCTGGTGCCATTTATGTGTGTCGGTTATGTGGTGATGTCCCTTGTTGTATTGGGAATATATATTGATCGTGTACCTGATGCCTTTGTGCTGATCTTCACCAGTGCTTTCACTCCTTCTGCTGCAACTGGCGGATTTGCTGGTGCTGCAGTGATGATGGCGATGCAGTATGGTGTTGCTCGCGGCATTTTTTCCAATGAGGCTGGTCTTGGCACAGCGGGTATCGCCCAAGCTGCCGGGACAACAAATAGCCCCGTGCGTTCAGGTTTGATAGGGATGATTGGTACTTTTATCGACACTATTATTATTTGTAGTATGACGGGGCTGGCAATTATTTGTTCTGGTGTTTGGACTAGTGGTGTAAAGGGTGCAACTTTATCGACTGCTGCGTTTGAGTCTGCGCTACCGGGTATTGGTGGTTACTTGGTGGCAATAGCCTTGTTGATTTTTACCTTTACAACAATTTTGGGTTGGAGCTATTACGGTGAAAAATGCTGGATATATTTGGCTGGCCGTAAAACAGTATTGCCTTTCCGAATCCTTTGGGTGTTGGCTGTATTTGGTGGTGCAGTGTTTCAGTTAGATTTTGTGTGGTTGTTGGCGGATACGCTAAACGCACTTATGGCGCTTCCCAATTTGGTTGCGTTGCTGTTGTTGAGCCCTGTGGTGTTGAGATTAACGAAAGACTATTTTGATAAAAATAAATTGTGATTCAAATAGCGCTAAATAGTCACAGGCAATTTGTCGGGCGTGGCAGTCCGGCAATTTTGCTGGCGATTTTAGCGGGGCTGGGGGGGAAAAGTTGTAGTAAATAAATACTTTTTCCTTTTTCTGGGTCAAGTTTTTTTTCGGTATATTTTACAAGTGCGCGCATCGCTGGCGACAATTCAAATTCCCGATAGAACTCTTGCAGCAGATAAATAATCTCCCAGTGTTCAGGTGTGAGTGAAATATTTTCTTGTGCTGCAAGTGCCTCGGCTGCTTCCTTATCCCAGTCATTAAGGTTGATCAGGTAGCCATCTTTATCTAACGCAATAATGCGCCCGTCTATATTTAGCTGCATATCAATACCAGCTTTGCACGCAGCGATGATCGAGCGTCAATTGCACGAATGTGTTGTAGTCAATTAGCTCGATGTTCGGTGCCAGTTTTTCCTCCAATCCCCGGGCTTTTATATCATTTATCAATGCAAAAACTTTAACCCCACGTTGGATTAGCAGCTGTAACTCATCTGCCCCTGGAGCGGAAGTGATTGTTCCGAATACACCGTCTTCCAGTAGTAAAATCCCATCGCGCTCTGTGCATACCTTAAGGCAAGAGAATAGGGTGTTGTGTGCAAAAGGTGATTTGTTAACGGTATGCAGAATGCTCATATTAAAAACTCAGGAGTTGATCCTGCTGGTTTAGCAGGTGTCCTATGTCCTTATTGTTTAACAGTTGTAAGTCATCAACGACTAGTTCATCAGTTCTTATTGTTCTTGCATCTAAAGATTCTTGATGTACATAAATATTCTCTATTCCGTATAAAGCTAGCGCAGACAGTATAGAGGAGATATTTTTTTGATCTATATTTTGGCTTTTTTGGCTTTTCAGTAGCTGAAAAACGCCATCGTCCATAAATAGAATTCCTATGTCCTGATCGTAGACAGAGGCTGCCAGTGCGATATCGATCGCTTCTCTTGCAGTGCTTTTGCCATAGGGAGCTTGTCGGCTAATCAGTAACATTTTCTTGTTCATGCCAGTTAACCAAAGCTAATTAATCTATCAGATACGACGGCGGCTTCGACCAATTGCCCCAAGCCGCTAATTGTGAACTCACTGGCGAGATTGTGTGAAGGCTTGTCGTAGCGTTTAGCTTCAGCTTCATCGAGGATTCCTCGTCGCAAAGCAGCCGCTACACATACAACTAAATCCAGTTTGTGATCATTCGCCAAGCGCTGCCATGCTTCCTGTAAATTAAATTCATCTTGAGGAGGCGCTGCCAGATTGGTCGCATTATGAACTCCATCCTGATAAAAAAATACACGGTGTACGCTGTGTCCTTGGAGCAGGGCCGCCAATGCAAACTGATAAGCACTGTGGCTTGCTTGTGATGAATAGGGGGCAGCATAAACCGCTAGTGAAAAAATCATGATTAAGATGAAGCCCAAAAAATAAGGCTCCGCGAAGGGAGCCTTGGGTGAACGTCTGGATAATCTTACTCGTCGCTGGTAACGCCAAGTAAATGTAGCAAGCTCGTAAATAGGTTCACAATAGAAAGAAACAGGCTGGTGGTCGCCATAATATAGTTTGTTTCGCCGCCGTGAATGATTTCGCTGGTTTGGTAGAGAATTAATGCGGACATTAATAAAACGATGCCAGCAGAGAACGCTAATTGCAAACCGGAAAACTGGTAGCCAAAAAATGATGCACCTAACAAGAATACCATTACCGCGAGCATTACCATCATGCCAACGGCAACAAATCCACCGAGGAAATTGAAGCTTTTACGAGTAGTTAATACGTAAGCGGATAGTCCAACGAAAACGATTGCGGTTCCCGCAAGCGCTTGCATGATAATTGCCGAACCATTCGCCATACTGAGATAGCGATTAATGATTGGGCCAAGGCCGGCACCAATCAAACCGGTAAATGCGAATACAACGAGCAGGCCGGTGGCTGAGTTGGCTGTGCGTGGGAGCACAAACCAGATAAGTGCCATCGCGATAAGGCTCATGATCAGTCCTGCACCGTGGCCAATGCCCATTGCCATAGATACTCCTGCTGCCAAGGCGCTAAATGCCAAGGTCAAACCCAGCAGCATATAAGTATTACGCAGGACTTTACTCGTCTCGGTCTGGCTTAGTGGCTGAGCTGTGTCAGTGCTATAAACTTCTTGCATAAAACCCTCCAATTAAAAATTACTGAAATAGTATTAAGTAGATTTGGGCGATAATACAAATAAGCAACCTCAAAGCCAAGCTATTACGATTTTACTTCTTATTTACGGGCTTTTAGTTGAGGTGGGCTTGCAGAGTTTGACCAGAGAAAGTGACCGGTGTTCACTGCGAAAAAGGTAAATAAAAGACCAATAAAAAAGGCGCTAGATGTTTTTCTAGCGCCTTTTGATTATGGCGGAAGGGCAGGGATTTGAACCCTGGGTAGGCTCGCACCTACGCCGGTTTTCAAGACCGGTGCATTAAACCACTCTGCCACCCTTCCGAGTGCGGGAAATTATACATAGCTTTTTTTATTGGGCAAGTGTAAAAAGTTATTTTTATAGCTGAATGTTGCACTTAATTTTTCCTAACCCTGATTACTGAGTATAAAAAAGCCGAATTGTTTCCAATTCGGCCATCTTATTTTTTGAATTAAGATTATTGCTCGGTAGTGCTGCGCTTATTCAGGCGCGGATCATTTGATGGCCTGGCCAGTGGGCGGGGGTTGTGGTCGACGCTTGGAGGCAAGCTGGTGTCCAGCGCACGCGATGCCTGACTTTCGATAGTTTCGGTAATAATGCTTACCTGGCTTACGGGTTTGGGCGCTTTGCGTGGATCATTGCTGGCTCTTGCCGGAGGGGCAAGATTCACTTCAGTAATAGTCTTTCTCTCGGATGTCTCAATCTCCACGTCAGTTGTAGCTGCAGCAGGCTCATTGACAATGGCTTCTGCGGTTACTGGTTCGGGAGCTGAAATGGCCTCAGGTGCAGCTTTATCCTCGCTTGTGGCAATTACAGTTGCGGCTTCGATTTGGGGTTCAATCGGTTTGGCAAATGTATCGACACCCGGCTCAGCGCTGCTTGTGTTTGAGGTTTCGGCAGCCGGTACATTTTCTTCTGCACCAGTTTCGGGCTCAACTTTGGTGGCTTGAGCTTGTTGAGCGTGTTCTGCGATAGCGGCAGAAATTTGTTGTGCCAGCTGTGCAGATTCGCTCAGCACTTTTGGTTCATCGGATACCGTTGGTGTGATCACTTCTTCCTCTTCGGTATTGAATGAAGTGTTTTCACCTTCTATACCCTCACCGCCATGGCGAGTGCGGCGACGTTGTTGCGAACGGGTGCGACGACCAGCAGGGCGCTTGGATGGGCGTTGATCATCCCCTTCTTCCTGGGTGTTGATTGCATCATTGTTGTTGATAGTTACTTCAGCAATAACCGCAGGCTCTTCTTTAATCGTTTGGCGGCGACTATTGTCACGCTCATTGCGTTGGTTGCGATTACGTGGTTGACGTGGTTCATCATCGCCAGCTTGTGAATCGCGTGGTTGCTGTTCGCGTTGTTGGTCACGATTGTTGCGCGGTCTGCGTTCATTGCTATCGCGAGTAAAGTTATCGCGTTTTTCGCCGTCTCTACCGCTTTCGCGTTTTTCTTGCTCGCGCGCAGGTTTTGCTTCGCCGGCTGGACGGTGATCCAGATTGTCGATAATTTCACGGTCTTCTTTGCGATCTTTGTCGCGACGGTTATTGCGGCCATCGCGACGGTTATTGCGGCCTGAGTTGCGGCGAGTATCGCGTTTATGTTCACGCTTGCCTTTGCTCTCTTCGCTTTTCTCACCGCCAAAAATGCTGCTAATTGAACCAATCAGACGCGCTAACAAGCCGGGCTTTTTAACCGGCTCAGGTGCTGGCTGGCTTGGGCTGCTTGGTTGTACAAGTGGCTTGGGCGCATTGATGGGTTTTGCTTTGAAGTCTTCTTCGTCAGCTTTGGTTTCGTCAGTGTGCGCAACAATTTTATAGCTGGTTTCCAGAGTGCCTTCGTCGTCATCGCGCAAGCGTTGGACTTCAAAATGCGGTGTCATTAATTCGGCGCTAGGTACAATCACTACGCGGGTGTTGTTGCGGGATTCAATGCTGGAGATTGTTTTGCGTTTTTCATTCAAGAGGTAGGTGGCAACAGATACCGGGCAAATTGCGCGGATTTCTGCGCTGCGTTCTTTTTGCGCTTCATCTTCAACCAGGCGAAGAATTGATAGGGCAAGTGAGCGGGTGCCGCGAATGTTGCCTACACCATCACAGCGTGGGCAGATCTTGGAGTGGGTTTCGCCCAGTGATGGGCGCAGGCGTTGGCGTGACATTTCCATCAGGCCAAAGCGGGATATGCGGCCGATCTGTACGCGCGCCCTGTCCATCATCAATGCGTCGCGTACGCGGTTTTCAACTTCACGCTGGTTGCGTACGGGTTGCATATCGATAAAATCGATTACGATCAGGCCACCCATATCGCGCAAGCGCAATTGGCGTGCGATTTCATCCGCCGCCTCCAGATTGGTTTGCAGTGCGGTTTCTTCGATATCGCCGCCTTTGGTGGCGCGCGAGGAGTTGATGTCGATTGCAACCAAGGCTTCGGTCGCGTCGATAACAATTGAGCCGCCCGATGGCAATTTAACTTCGCGTTGGAATGCGGTCTCAATTTGAGACTCGATTTGGTAGCGGTTAAACAGGGGGATGTCGTCTTGATATAGCTTTACTTTGCTGCGGTAGTTCGGCATTACCTGCTGGATAAATCCTGCTGCAAGATCGAAAGCCTCCTTATTATCAACAATTACTTCACCGACGTCCTGACGTAAGTAATCGCGGATTGCGCGAATAATAACGTTACTTTCCTGGAATAAAAATGCAGGTGCGGGGGAGGTTTTTGCTGCTGTTGCTATGGATTCCCATAGTTGTAACAGATAGTTGAGGTCCCATTGCAATTCTTCGGAGCTGCGGCCAACACCGGCGGTGCGGATGATTACACCCATGCCGTTAGGGACTTCTACTTCGCCGAGGGCGTCTTTCAATTCGGCGCGGTCTTCGCCTTCAATGCGGCGGGAAATGCCGCCGGCTCTCGGGTTGTTGGGCATTAAGACCAAATAGCGGCCGGCAAGACTGATGAAGGTGGTGAGGGCGGCGCCTTTGTTGCCGCGCTCTTCTTTATCGATCTGCACGATGACTTCGGTGCCTTCTTTCAGCACATCTTTGATTTTTATGCGGCCGTCTGAATCGCCAGAGTTTTTGGTGAAGTATTCGCGAGAGATTTCTTTCAGTGGGAGGAAGCCATGACGCTCTGCGCCATAGTCAACAAACGCTGCTTCGAGGCTTGGTTCTACGCGTGTGATGCGGCCTTTATAAATGTTTGATTTCTTTTGTTCGCGGTTGCGGTTTTCAATGTCTAGGTCGTAAAGCCATTGTCCATCGACTAGCGCCACGCGCAACTCTTCAGGCTGAGTTGCATTGATGAGCATTCTTTTCATGTGTTACCTAATTGTTTGTGAGCGTCTGGCTGACGCGACAATCAAGGTGAACACGGCGATGTTTTGCGCAACCTTGTGGACTAATGCGCTACCCGATTGATGATGGGCTCGTACTAGCGGTTGGTGGGGTCTACCTGTTGGCTTGCGCAGTGTAATCGCTTTACAGCGGCTGCAATACTAGCCTTTAATAACCAGATGGCCCATTTGGCTCATTCATGTACACCGGAGTTTCCGGCTTTCCTATTTGTAGTGCTTATTGTGGTGCTCGGCCAAGGCGGTATTCCATCCTATTGCGGCCGGGTTGTTCATCTATTGATCTCGGTTGATCGAGCGACAGTGTGAAGATAATCGATCTTCAAATCGGCTTCTCAATCAGGCGGTTAGCTTTAACAGTCAAACCACAAGATTAAATTTGGCAACCTGCAAAATTAGCATCGGATAAAGTTGTGCATCGCATGCGACGCTGTTATCCGGAATTTACAAATAGAGCTTTCTTGAGTTCAGCAAAACAAAAACAGTGTTAACAATGAGTGCAACGTTGGTTGACGCGATTGTTAGGATAGTTGGCAAGCTTGGCTTGCGTTCTATCGTTGTCAGTGTCATCAAGAGCGGGAGCTTCATACATTAATAGTGTATTGAGGCAGGCGCTCCTGCTGTCAGCGGTATTTCCTAATGATGCGCCTGTCTTTTGCGCGCGATCCGGAAACCAGCCTGTATCAGCTGTCTGAATATAGCAGCTCTCCTCATATGCGGCAATTAAATCAGTGATTTACATAAGTTTTTAGCTCGTTAAATGGTGTGGCTGGTTCGGTTATCAGGTGGTATCGGGTATCATGGCGGCTATGAAAATATCCCCTGAAAATACATCTCAAACTATCGAATCCTCTCCATTTGCACAGGTGATGATCATTTCTATCGATGAAGATCAGGCTGGTCAGCGACTCGATAACTTCCTGATTGCACGTCTCAAAGGTGTGCCCAAATCGAAAATTTATAATGTGATTCGAAAGGGCGAAGTACGTGTTAATAAGGGAAGGATAAAGCCTGAATACAAATTAATGGCGGGCGACTCGGTCAGGGTTCCACCGATAAGGACTGCGGAGGCGGGGACTGAGGCTAAAGCGAGCCATCAAATGATGGCGCTGCTGGCCAGATCCATCCTGTTTGAGGATGATGGCCTATTGATTATCAACAAGCCGCCGGGCTTGGCAGTGCATGGCGGTAGCGGCATTACGCTCGGATTAATTGAGACGCTGCGCCAGATGCGCCCCGAAGCTCGTCATTTGGAGTTGGTGCACCGCCTTGATCGGGATACGTCTGGTTGCATTATGGTGGCTAAAAAACGTAGCTATTTGCGTCACTTACAAGCTGCGTTGCGCGACAAGTCTGCAGGTGCGGGGGGTATAACCAAGGTGTATCAGGCACTGGTGATTGGTGATTGGCCCAAACGCGCCCATCAGGTCAATGCGCCTTTGTTGAAAACAGAGGTGGCAGGTGGAGAGCGGGTGGTGCGGGTTCATCCCGAAGGTAAGCCAAGCTTGACTGAGTTTAAGTTGTTACAACGTTTTGATGGTTTTAGTTTGGTTGAGGCGCGGCCGATTACTGGCCGGACTCATCAAATTCGGGTGCATGCTCAGTACACAGGGTGTGCGCTAGTGGGTGATGAAAAGTATGGCAATGATGAGATCAATGAAGCAATGCGCGGGCAGGGTATAAAGCGTTTGTTTTTGCATGCCTCTGCGCTCTCGTTTTATTTGCCCGAGTCGGACGAGCTTACGCATGTTGATGCTCCCTTGCCGCCTGATTTGGCCATCCCTTTGGGAAAGTTGCTTGCGGTTAGTTAGCCTGTATTGTGGAGAGAGCAATTGCTGTTTATTTTTGATTGGGATGGCACCCTGAGTGATTCAAAGGCCAAAATTACCAAGGCTATGCAGCTTGCTGCGCAGGATATGGGGTGGGTGCCATTGGCTGATCATCATATTCACAACATTATTGGCCTTGGGTTGCCGGAGGCCATTCACCGTTTGTATCCCGAAGTTGATTTGTCTGGGCGTCAGCGTTTGCGCGATGCCTATGCAACCCATTTTTTGTCACTTGATGAGGTGCGTCCGTCCGATTTCTTTCCGGGTGTTATGGATACGTTGCACCGCCTTAAGGCTGATGGGCATACTTTGACTATTGCTACAGGGAAAAGCCGCAAGGGGCTCGATCGTATTTTCGGGGTGCTGGGTGTGGCTGATTTTTTTCATGCTACCCGTTGTGCCGATGAAACGGCATCCAAGCCTGATCCCTTGATGTTGGAAGAGTTATTGTGTGAATTTGGTGTGGCTGCGGGTGAAGCAGTAATGATTGGCGATACTGAATACGACATGGAAATGGCGCGCCGTATTCATATGCCGCGTATTGCAGTTAGCTACGGGGCACACCATGTTGACCGATTGCATAGCTATCAGCCGGAGTTGTGCCTGGATCGGTTTGATCAATTGCTTACATGGAAAAAATTGGCTGGCTGACTTAGTGGATCCACTCCTTCTGTGGCAAGCATCCGGGTAAGGGCAATTAGCGGCAGACCTATTAGCGTGTTTGGGTCATCGCCCGCAAGTTGCTCAAACAAGCAAATCCCCAATCCCTCCGATTTAAAACTACCGGCGCAATCGTAGGGTTGCTCGCGCTGTAAGTAGCTCTCTATCTGCTCATCAGACAGGTTGCGAAATCTGACTTTATAGCTCTCAACACTGGTTTGGGTGCGGTTTGTTGTCGCGTTGAATAGGCACAGGCCGGTCAAAAATGTGACTTCGCGTTGGCGAAAACTTCTGAGTTGCGCAACAGCATTTATATGTGTGTGGGGTTTGCCCAGTATGCAGTTGTCGAGTGTTGCGACTTGATCTGAGCCGATAATCAGGTGGTTTGGGTAAGTGCTTGCAAGGCGGTGAGCTTTGGCTTCGGCGAGCCTGTACACCAGTTGCGCGGGGCTCTCTTCCGGTTGATGGTTTTCATCTATATCTGGGCTTGCCCAGTCGAAGGCTAGTCCCAGTTTTTGTAGTAACTGGCGGCGATAGATAGAGCTTGAGGCAAGCAGTATTTTGGGGGGTGTCATGAAATGGCCGTAATTTATGGGTAGTGAAACGCTAAATAAGGGGGCGATTCTACTCCCAAGCCACTAAATAGCGCTATTTGACCAGTTTTTCTTTGACACCGCAGGGTGATATCCCTATTATGGCGCGCTTATGTTTAAGACCCCTTCTAACAAAGTTCTGCCTCGGCAGGGTGACCCACGAAAATTCGCCCAACACGGCGTCGTTTTGGAGGGTTATATTGCTGTTTCTGACCTCGCCCGTGTTACAGAGGCTACAGAAAGTTCAGGTGGAGAAGTTCAAGTAAAGCTTGAGTTCAAGATTAGTGAGGAAAAGAAAAAGGTTGTTGTTGGAACTGCGCATGCTGAATTGTCTTTGATTTGTCAGCGTTGCTTGGAGCCAGTGACAGTGCCTGTTCAAAGCGATATCTCACTCGGAATTGTATGGGACGAAGAGGGGGCAAATAAATTGCCGCCACACTTTGAGCCTTGGATTACGGGCGAGGGCATTACAGATCTCTACGATATGATCGAAGAGGAGCTGTTGTTAAGTTTACCTGCCGTTGCTTATCACGAAGAGCCTTGCATCGATAGCAAGCTTTATTCGAGTGGCAAACCGGTGGAAGTAAAAAGAGAGAAAAACCCATTTCAGGTGTTGGAACAATTAAAGAGCTCGCCGAAACCCTGAGGCGCCTCGGTTCCAACGAGTAAGTAAATAGGAGCAAACCATGGCAGTTCAACAAAACAAAAAATCTCGTTCCAAGCGCGACATGCGTCGTTCACACGATGCCCTGACCGGTCCAACCCTGTCAGTTGACGCTACCAGCGGTGAGAAACACCTGCGTCACCATGTGACTGCTGACGGTTTCTATCGCGGCCGTAAAGTGATTGACAAAGGCAGCGACGAGTAATTATTTACTCAAGACGACTGCACCTTGTCGGCAAGAATTCGAATAGCGGTTGACGCTATGAGCGGGGACTTAGGTCCCCGCGTTGCTATTTCAGCCTCTCAAAAATTTTTAACACAATTTCCTGATGTGGATTTGCTGTTGGTTGGCAATGAAACCCAGCTTCTTTCTTTGTTTTCCCAATCCCAAAAATTACACGAGCGGATTTCGCTGGTGCATGCTGCTGATGTGGTCAGCATGCATGATGATCCTTTGCTGGCACTGCGTCAGAAAAAAGATTCTTCAATGTGGATGGCATTGGATTTGTTACGCAACAATGACGTTGATGCCTGTGTGAGTGCGGGCAATACAGGAGCATTGTTGGCTATAGCAAAATTCCTGATTAAAACCTTTCCAGCTATTGAGCGCCCGGCTATCTGTAAATCCATGCCTGTGGAAGCAGGAAGTACCTATTTATTGGATTTGGGCGCTAATATTAATTGCCCTCCGGACTACCTTCATCAGTTTGCGTTGATGGGAAGTGTCTTGGCTGGTGCGTCAAGTGAAGTATCTCCGCGTGTTGCACTCTTGAATATTGGCACCGAGCAGCAAAAAGGGACTGATACGTTAAAAGCTGCACAATTACTTTTGCAAGAAGATCCGCGCATTAATTATGTCGGTTTTGTCGAAGCAAATAGCATTTTTACCGGAGCGGTAGATGTTATAGTTTGTGATGGTTTTCACGGCAATATTGCATTAAAAGCCAGCGAAGGTGTCGCACTATTTATCGCAAATAAAATTTCAAAGATTGTAAAACAAAATTTATTTAATAGATGTTTGAGTCTGTTGGCGCTGCCTTTACTTAAGCGCTTACAGCACGAGTTGAATCCATCGGTATATAATGGTGCAAGTTTTCTAGGGTTGCAAAAAACTGTCATTAAAAGTCATGGCGGCGCAGATGAAAAAGCATTTTTACAGGCACTTGTTGTGGCGCGTGAACAAGTTATCCATAAAGTGCCTGCACGAATCCAGCGGGTGTTGTGTGAAGCTGAAGGCATTGCTAAAGCTTAGTAAAATCTACATTTCTAAAAATTTAATGTTCCCCAAAAAGAGAAGCGTTTAATCATTATGGCTAATCAACATCTTGCTTTTGTATTTCCGGGTCAGGGCTCGCAAAAAATTGGCATGCTGGCAGAACTAGCGGCCGAGTTCTCAATAGTAGAAAAAACTTTTTCTGAGGCATCGAGTGTTCTGGGTTACGATTTGTGGGCGTTAGTTCAAACCGGCGCGCAAGACGAAATTAATTTAACCGAGCGCACCCAACCGCTTTTGTTAACGGCGAGCGTTGCAGTATGGCGTGCGTGGCAAGAAAAAAATGGTAGTCAGCCTGCGCTGATGGCTGGCCATAGTTTGGGTGAGTGGTCAGCGTTGGTGTGCGCCGGCGTAGTGGAATTTAAAGATGCAGTAAAGCTAGTGCAGCAGCGCGGAAAATTTATGCAAGAGGCTGTTCCTGCAGGGCAGGGTGCTATGGCCGCGATTATCGGTCTTGATGATGCTTTGATTCTTGATGCCTGCAAAAAAGCAGAGCAGGGTGAAGTGGTTGCTGCAGTGAATTTTAATTCACCTGGTCAGGTTGTTATTGCAGGTTCGGCATCGGCAGTAGAGCGTGCGAGTGCTCTCTGCAAAGAAGCTGGTGCAAAGCGTGCATTGCCTTTGCCAGTAAGCGCGCCGTTTCATACTGAGTTGATGCGTCCCGCAGCAGAGCGTTTGGCAGAACAAATTATCGCAACGGTTTTTTCTGTGCCCAAAACGCCTGTTGTTCACAATGTGACAGCAGAAACTGAAGTGAATCCGGAAAAAATTAAAGCACTAATGATCGAGCAAATTTATAGTCCTGTTCGTTGGGTTGAATGCGTTAATGCTATGTCTGAAAAAGGAATTACAGCTACGCTGGAGTGTGGTCCAGGCAAGGTGCTTTCTGGTTTGAATAAGCGCATCAAAGCCGAACTAATAACAACTTCAGTTGAAAAGCCGGAAGAGTTGCAGGCAGCTTTAATCAGTTTTGTTTAGCTAATTGAATATTCCATTTTTTTAATCTGTTTTTAGTTTTCTACTTTCTAGATTTTTATAAGGGAACGATAAATGATGAACCTGAATGATAAAGTTGCATTGGTTACTGGTGCCAGCCGCGGTATTGGTGCAGCTATTGCTGAGCAGTTGGGTAAGGCGGGCGCGATTGTGATCGGCACTGCTACCAGTGTCTCAGGTGCGGAGAAAATTTCTGCGCGTTTTACCGAGCTTGGTATTCGCGGTGCTGGTAAAGTATTAAATGTAACCGATGCTGATTCTGTTACGACTTTGCTGAAAGAAGTGGGTGATGAATTCGGTGCACCTGCAATTCTGGTTAACAACGCCGGCATCACTAAAGATAATTTGTTGATGCGCATGAGTGATGAAGAGTGGTTTGATGTTATCAATACCAATTTGAGCGCAATTTATCGCCTGAGTAAAGGTGTGTTGCGCGGTATGATGAAAGCCCGCTGGGGACGCATTATTAATATTAGTTCGGTTGTGGGTGCAATGGGTAATCCAGGGCAATCCAATTACGCCGCAACCAAGGCTGGTGTCGCCGGTTTTGCGCGCTCTTTGGCCGCAGAGGTGGGTTCACGCAATATTACCGTGAATACCGTTGCGCCAGGTTTTATCGATACCGATATGACTAAAGTGTTGCCAGAAGAGCAAAAACAACAGCTCTTATCCCGTATTCCATTAGGGCGTCTTGGTGCACCTGAAGAGATTGCTTCTGTTGTTGTTTTCCTCGCCAGTGATGCGGGTGCTTACATCAGTGGAGAGACAATTCACGTCAATGGCGGCATGTATATGGCGTAATTTTTTGCTTATAACTTGTTGTTTTTTATGGGTTATATTCTAAAAATCAAAGAAATTTGCCTCTTGGCATTACAACAACCTGAAAATCGATGTAAAATGCGCGACGATTTTGACCGGAACGCTCGACTCAGCTGTTTTTTGGCTTGATCAGTCAGGTGTTTCGAACATATAACCACTAGGAGTTACATAACATCATGAGTAGCATTGAAGAACGCGTAAAAAAGATCGTTGCTGAGCAACTGGGTGTGAAAGAAGACGAAGTTAAAAACGAAGCTTCTTTCGTCGAAGATCTGGGCGCTGATTCTTTGGATACCGTAGAGTTGGTAATGGCTCTCGAAGAAGAATTCGAAACTGAGATTCCGGATGAAGAAGCCGAGAAAATCACTACCGTTCAATTAGCTATCGATTACATCAATGCCAATCTGGCATAACCTGCTTGTTTGTAGTTATTTAACCGGCAGCTGATACCTGTTTTCGAAAAGCCGTATTATTGCAAAATAGTACGGCTTTTTCTTTTGCCGCAAGGCATTGTCCAATCGTATTTTTCGATTTCTTACGAATCACCAAGATAGTTGGGGTGTTGCTTGTTGCACTCAATCATCTTTCGCAGGAGAACCTCAATCGTGTCGCGTAGAAGAGTTGTAGTTACTGGTCTGGGTATGATCAGTTCACTGGGTAATACCGTTGCAGATACTTGGCATGGCATTGTCAACGGGAAAAGTGGTGTGGCAACTATTTCCCACTTTGATGCATCGGCTTTTACCACGCAATTTAGTGCATCGGTGAAAGGTTTGGTGGTGGATGATTATTTCCCCGGCAAAGAAGCACGCAAAATGGATCCATTTATCCAATACGGCATGGTTGCTGGTATTCAGGCAATTCGCGATTCTGGATTGGAGATTGCTGAAGCCAATGCCGGACGAATTGGTGTGTCGATTGGTTCAGGTATCGGTGGCATAGGAACCATTGAAGAGGGTTCATCTACGCTTGAGCACAAGGGGCCGCGCCGAATCTCCCCGTTTTTTGTGCCCAGCGCCATCATCAATATGATCTCAGGCAATTTGTCGATCATGTTTGGGTTGCGCGGCCCAAATATTGCTATCACAACTGCTTGTACAACAGGTACGCACAGTATTGGTTTTGCCGCGCGCATGATCCAGTATGGCGATGCGGATGTGATGGTGGCCGGTGGTGCAGAGATGGCAACCACACCATTGGGATTAGGTGGTTTTGCTGCTGCACGTGCGCTTTCAACACGCAATGATAATCCGCAAGCTGCAAGCCGCCCCTGGGATAAAGATCGCGATGGCTTTGTACTTGGCGATGGTGCCGGTGTATTAGTGTTAGAAGAGTACGAACACGCGAAAAAACGCGGTGCGAAAATTTATGCCGAGCTGATTGGCTTTGGTATGAGCGGCGATGCCTATCACATGACCTCACCACCAGAAGACGGTTCAGGTGCAGCAGCCTCTATGCGCAATGCAATTCAGGATGCGGGCATATCGCCCGAGTTAATTCATTACATCAACGCTCATGGAACCTCAACACCTGCTGGCGATAAGGCGGAGTGCCAGGCAGTGAAGTCGGTTATGGGGGCGGCGGCGGCGCAGGTCGCTGTAAGCTCTACCAAATCCATGATTGGGCACTTGCTGGGTGCTGCGGGCGCAGTTGAGGCGATATTCAGTGTGTTGGCGATTCGCGATCAAGTTGCGCCGCCGACAATCAATTTGGATAATCCGGAAGACTCCTGTGCGGATCTCAATCTGGTACCGCACACAGCGCAAGAGCGCAAAATTGATGCAGTGTTGTCCAACTCTTTTGGGTTTGGTGGCACTAACGGCTCGTTGATTTTCCGCAAGTTGTAATTCTTGTTTATTTTGAGTTAAAAAATGGCGCCGGACTGGAGACAGTCCGGCGTTTTTGTATAGACTCCACCTATGTCAATCAATCTGCCCCTGATCAGCGTCAACGGTATACTCGATTCGGCCATATCGCCACTTGATCGAGGTTTTTCCTATGGTGATGGTGTGTTTGAAACCTGCCGTTATAGCCGGGGCACGATTCCGCTTTGGAGCTACCATCGCGAGCGTTTGTCGCGTAGCGCTGAGCGATTAAAAATCCCACTCAATGAGAGTTTATTGGCGCAGTACCTCGATGCCATGCTGGCGTATCTCCGCAATGCGAATATCGCACACTCAGTGGTAAAAATTATCCTGACCCGTGGTGTTGGTGGGCGCGGCTATCGTCTGCCTGATCAGATTGTGCCAACCTATTGCATTGGTATTTTTCCGTGTACTCCATTACAGACTGAGCAATACCGAAATGGAGTTGCTGTGCGTATTTGCGATTTGCGCCTGTCGCAGGCGCCAGCATTGGCGGGCATGAAACATTTAAATCGCCTTGAACACATTCTGGCGCGTGCAGAGTGGCAGGATGAATTTGCGGAAGGTCTATTGCTTGATGCACAGGGCAGGGTTGTTGAAGCAACGGTCAGCAACCTTTTTGTGGTAAAAAATAATCAGTTGTATACACCAGATTTATCCGCTGCCGGTGTTGCTGGCGTTATGCGCCGCACCATTACTGAAAAATTGGCGCCCGCGCTGGGATTGGCTTGCCAGATCGTGAATATGGAATTGGATTTTGTGCGCGGGGCCGATGAAATATTTCTGTGCAATAGTGTCTATGGTATCTGGCCGGTAAATATGTTGGTCGATGACCGGCAATCAGTGACTGCAACGCTCACTAGTTACAGCAGCCATCAGATTACCCGGACCTTACAGCAACAATTAGCGCACTTGCTGGGCGAATAACAACGAATCCCTTATGAGCAAAAAAATATCGTTTACGGTGAAGTTATTGGGCGTGGCGGGGGGAGTTTTTCTTGCTGCTTTTTTGAGCCTTTTGGCGGTGTGGTTTTATGTACAGAATTGGTTGAAAACGCCACTGCAAATATCGGATGCAGGTTATGTCTATGAATTAAAGCAGGGCCAATCCCTCGGGCATTTGGCCAATGATATGGGTGTGGCTGGTGTATTAAAACATCCGCGTTTATTGCGCCTTTATGCGCGGTTGAATGACGCCAACAAAGTTCATGCAGGCGAGTATTTTTTCCCGCAGGGCACAACGCCGGAAAGCTTGCTACAAAAACTCATTAAGGGCGATGTGATTTTGTATCAAGTCACTTTTGTAGAGGGGTGGACGGTAAAGCAGGCGCTGGTTGCATTGGAAAAAATGGATAGCATTGATCACCTACTTGCGGGTAAATCTTCTGCTGATCAGTTGGCATTATTAGCGCTGCCGGTGAAAGATCTGGAAGGGTGGATTTTTCCTGACACCTACAGCTTTAGCCGCAATACGTCGGATGTGGAAATTGTGCAAAATGCCTATCGTAAAATGCAATCTCTGCTTGAGGTTGAATGGGCAAAGCGTGCATCAAATTTACCTTATAAAAACACTTATGAAGCCTTAATCATGGCTTCGATAGTTGAGCGTGAGACCGGGCATCACAGTGAGCGTGACCAAATTGCCGGTGTTTTTGTCCGCCGCTTGCAACAGGGCATGAAACTGCAGACTGATCCGACGGTGATATACGGTATGGGCGACAATTACAAAGGGCGTATTACCCGTAAGAACCTCGAAGAGCCGACAGCTTATAACACCTACGTGATCCCGGGATTGCCGCCCACACCAATATCCCTTCCCAGCGCGGCTTCGATCAAAGCGGCGCTCAATCCAGCGCCGGGCAGGGCGCTCTACTTTGTCGCCAAAGGCGATGGCACCAGCGAGTTTTCCGATACGCTGGATGCACACAACCAGGCGGTCAGGCGCTATCAGTTGAACCGGCGCAGTGATTATCGTGCGGCACCGCCATCTGCAGTGGAAAATTGAGTGTTTTTTGCGCGTTGCGCGCTATTTTTCGCGGTATGAAAAGCGCCCTCGACTCAGTACAATAGCCCCAATTCTCGATGACCACCCCTGATCTACGATCACACCTAACGGATTTATTTATCCTATGAGCGACAATCATTCAACGATTGGTACTGCCGATACTGACAGTACAGAAGTAAAAACCAAACCTTTGCATTTTATCCAACAAATTATCCGCAAAGATCTGGAGCAAGGGCAGCATAAAAAAATCGTCACGCGTTTTCCGCCCGAGCCTAATGGTTATCTGCACATCGGTCATGCCAAATCTATCTGCCTGAATTTTGGTATGGCAGAAGAGTTTGGTGGTGCTTGCAATTTGCGCTTTGACGATACCAATCCTGAAAAAGAAAACGAAGAATTCGTTAATTCCATCAAGCAGGATGTAGAGTGGTTAGGTTTTAAATGGGATGGTGCTGTGCGCTACACATCGGATTATTTTGATCAGTTGCACGCATGGGCTATTCATTTAATCAACAATGGTTTGGCATTTGTTTGCGATTTAACGGCAGAGCAAATGCGTGAGTATCGCGGCACATTGATTGAGCCGGGTAAGAACAGTCCATTCCGCGAGCGCAGTGTGGAAGAAAATCTCGCGCTGTTTGAAAAAATGCGCGCGGGAGCCTTTGAGGAAGGTGCTTGCTCACTGCGCGCAAAAATTGATATGACATCGCCCAATATTAATTTGCGCGACCCCATTATTTATCGCATTAAGAAGGCTCATCATCATCAAACCGGTGACAAATGGTGTATTTATCCTTCATACGATTTTGCCCATGGTCAAAGCGATGCAATTGAAGGAATTACCCACTCCATTTGCACCCTTGAATTTGAAGACCATAAACCGTTGTACGATTGGTTTATCCAACACTTGCCCGTGCCAGCGGTGCCGCGCCAATATGAATTTGCGCGCTTGAATATTAATTATTCGGTAACCAGTAAGCGTAAATTAAAACAATTGGTCGATGAAAACCATGTGGATGGTTGGAATGACCCGCGCATGCCGACTATATCCGGTATGCGTCGCCGTGGATTTACACCCGCTGCGTTGCGCGATTTTTGCGAGCGTATCGGCGTTACCCGCTCGGACGGTATTGTCGATGTTGGTGTGCTGGAATTTTGTGTGCGCGATGATTTGGATAAAAACGCGCCGCGCGCTATGTGTGTGTTGAAACCTTTGAAAGTGACGCTCACCAATTATCCAGCTGAAAAAGTGGAAACCTTGAATGTGCATAATCATCCCAACCGTGATGATTTAGGTGATCGCACGATTCCATTTACGCAAACCGTATTTATTGAGCAAGAGGATTTCCGCGAAGAAGCCAATAAAAAATACAAGCGTTTGGTCACTGGTAAGCGTGTACGTTTGCGTGGAGCATATGTAATTGAAGCTGATGAGGCGATCAAAGATTCTGCTGGCAATATTGTTGAAGTACGTGCACGAATCATCGAAGGCACCTTGGGTAAAGATCCTGCGGATGGTGTAAAGCCCAAGGGCGTTATTCACTGGGTCTCGGCAACCAATCATCTTGATTGCGAAGTTCGTTTGTATAACCGTTTATTTACCGATGAAGCTCCTGATGCCGGTGGTAAGAATTTCCTCGATTGTATTAATCCTGAGAGTTTGGAAATTCTGCAAGGCTGTAAAGCAGAAATCAGTTTGGCCGGTGCCATTGTTGGCAATAGCTACCAATTTGAGCGTCAAGGTTATTTCTGTTTGGATAGTAAATACAGTACCGCAGCAAAGCCCGTATTCAACCGTACCATCAGTTTAAAAGACAGCTTCGGCAAAACAGAAGATCAGGAATAACATGCTACAGATATACAACACACTCACACGCCAAAAAGAAATTTTTAAACCGATTCACCCGGGCAAGATTTCTATGTATGTCTGCGGTATCACCGTGTATGACTATTGCCATATTGGTCACGCGCGAGTGCTGGTCGCTTTTGATGTTATTACCAAATTCCTGCGTAGTCAGGGTTGGGATGTTAGCTATGTACGTAACATTACTGATATCGACGATAAGATTATCAAGCGCGCCAATGAAAACAGTGAAGAGTTTTCTGCGCTGACTAAACGCTTTATCGATTATATGCACGAAGATGAAGCCCGCTTGGGAATTGCTCGCCCTGATATTGAGCCGCGTGCAACAGCCTATATTGATCAAATTGTTGATATGAACAAAACGTTGATCGACAAAGGATTTGCTTATGCAGCTAGTAATGGTGATGTGTATTACCGCGTAACGCGCTTCGCCGATTACGGCAAGCTCACCAACAAAAACGTTGATGAGTTATTGGTTGGTGCGCGCATCGAAGTTGATGAAGTCAAAGAAGATCCCCGTGATTTTGTTTTGTGGAAAGCCGCGAAGGCAGGAGAGCCTGCATGGAAATCCCCTTGGGGAAATGGCCGTCCCGGTTGGCATATTGAATGCTCCGCGATGAGCAAAAATTGCTGCGGTGAAACGTTTGATATTCACGGTGGTGGTCCCGACTTGCCATTTCCGCACCATGAAAATGAAATCGCCCAAAGTGAAGCGGCTAACGGTTGCAAGTATGTCAACTATTGGATGCATGCTGGCGCCGTGCGTGTTGATGGCGAAAAAATGTCGAAATCACTCGGCAACTTTTTCACCATCCGCGATGTGTTGGAAAAGTATCATCCGGAAGTGGTACGCTTTTTACTGGTCAGCAGTCATTACCGTAGCCCCATTAACTATGCCGAAGACAATTTGATTGAGGCGCGTAGTGGACTTGAGCGTTTTTATGGCGGCTTGCGCGATTACGCTGATATTGCTCCTCTGTCATTGAATGAGATCCAGTCGAGCGCTTATTATCTCGCATTTGTTGAAGCCATGAACGACGACTTCAACACCCGCGTTGCTTTAGCCGGTATGTTTGATTTGGTGCGCGATTTGAATAATGCCAAAAACAACCCGGAGCTGGCCAAAAATCTCGCTGGTCAGTTGAAAGCATTAGGATTGATTTTGGGTGTATTGCAAGAAAATCCAGAGGTGTTTTTGCAAGCGGGCGGCTCAGATCAAATCGCAGCTGATGATGTTGAGCGTTTGATTGCTGAGCGTATTCAGGCAAAAAAAGACAAACAATATGCACGTGCCGATGAGATCCGCAAAGAATTGCTTGCTGCCGGTGTGGTGTTGGAGGATTCCCGCGATGGCACTACACAATGGCGCCGTGAATCTACCTGAGTTAATGAGCGATTATGAAAGCAGAATTATTTAACCAATATGCGCTTCATTGGGCGGGTGGCTTTTTATTGATTTATGTATTGGCGCAGTTACTTGTTGCCAAACATCCGCGCTTTCAGTTTTTATCGCCCATTCAAAAGAGTGTGTTGGTAAAACTGATAGCGATTGGTGGTTTTGGTTTGGCCTATGTGCTCGTGCAGTTTGTAATTGCATGAGTGTGATGCAACCGGACGCACATTTGCTTACGGCAGCGGCCGATATTCGGTTGGCATTTTTCGATATTGATGGCACGCTGCTTGATTCGCACGGACAAATTCATCCCCAACTTTATCCTGTGATTGCACGATTGAAATCCAAAGGAATAAAAACGGCGATTGCATCAGGGCGCCCCTATTTTGCAGCGCGTTTCTTAGTGGATGAATTAGGCATTAGCGATGCAGGTATGTTTTATACCGGCGCGCATTTATTTGATCCTTGTGCGCAACAGACATTGCTTGAGGTGCCTTTGCCAGTTGCTGATGCACTGGCTGTTGTGCAGTCTGCGCAAGCATTGGGTTTGTATGCAGAGGTCTATACACCAAGTGGTTTTTATGTGCAGGAGCAGACTGAAATTAGCCGTGTGCATGCTGCGCACCTTCGTGTAAATCCTGAAGTTGACGATTTGCTTACTGTGGTGAGCCGCAGCAGCGTTTCCAAGTTGTTGGTGGGAGTTAATCGCGCAGTTAACGACGGTAAAATCTCGCTACTAGAAAAACAGTTTCCGCAGTTGATTTTTGCGCGTGCTTACTTGGTGGCATATCCTGATTGGCAATTCGCCAGCGTCATTTCTGGTGCTGCAACCAAACAGCGTGCGTTTGATTGTTTATTGCATCACCATCAGTTGAAACCCCATCAAGTTATTGCCTTTGGCGATGCAGAGTCGGATATGGATTTTCTGCAGATGGCGGGTATTGGTGTTGCCATGGGTAATGCCAATCAAAATGTAAAATCTGTCGCTGATTGGGTAACTAAAACTGCTGATGAGGCAGGTGTCGCTTTCGCCTTAAACCATTTAAATCTCTAGTATAAATCCGGTCTTAATATGATTTTTCGCAGACTATTCAAACACCGTGGCTTGGGCGTAAACCTGATTGCCGGCTTCAGTTTTTTGATGCTGGCGGTGTATGGCTGGGGCTTGGATTGGGAAGACTTGGGTGGCTATTTACTCGTTATCCTTGTATTCCTGGTCGGCTTGATTGGACTTGCTGCTTTGCTGGGTTGGTTGTTGCGCAAGTTTATGAGTCGCGGGGAAAATACTTATCCCGCAGCCACTACTAAGATTGATGAGGATCACGATGAAAAAGAACAGAATAACGAAGATCAGCAAACGAAACGCGATTAGAAGCTACACCCGGTTTAATATAACTTCCAGCACCAGCTTGCTGCCAAAATAAGCGAGCATCAAACAGATAAATCCTGCCAGTGCCCAGCGAATCGCTTTAGTCCCGCGCCACCCCATTTGATGGCGTCCCCACAAGAGCAACGCATAAATAAACCAGGCACTGAGTGCGAATACGGTTTTATGCACGAGGTGCTGCGCGAACATATCTTCCAGAAAATAAAAACCTGACAGTATTGCCAGCGTCAGTAATATTTCACCTACCCACAACAATTCAAACAGTAGTGATTCCATCGTTTGCAGCGGTGGCAACAAGCGCGCATTTGCTATGCGGCTTTTGTTTTTAAGGGCATGGTTTTGGTAGGCCAATATCAATGCCTGCAAGCTGGCGATCGTCAGCAAGCTGTAAGCGAGTATGGAGAGGATAACGTGCGCAGCGATGGTGTAGCTGAGTGAGTGTTGCCATTCGGGATTAGTGGCAGTAATGGAGGCGATAACGGATATTGCAGAGAGTGGGAACAATAATAAAAACAGATTATGCAATTCTTTTTTCAGGCTGCTAATTAGTACAATCGCGTTAATTACCCAGAAAATAAGCGATGAAGCGGAGAATAAGCTGAAGTTCAAACTGCTTCCGTTCACGCTGATACCGTAAACCCCTATGCCGTGAGCAATAAGTCCCAATGCTGCAGTGCTGAGCAGCTGCGATGGCTGAAAGGATTTTTGACGCGCGAACTGGCTGCCAAAATAAATGGCTGCGGCGGTATAGATAAGAATGGCGATCAGGTTGGCGCTTAGGGTTATCATACTGATAGGGCTGGTCCGTAGGGTGTTTTCATAGGCTAAACCAAGGCCGCAAGTGTGTCACAAGGTACCCTTAAAGAGAAGGGTAGATGAGAAGAGTCCTTATTACGCAAATCGCGGTAGGCGTCGGGATTCTGTAGGAGATTGCACCAATTACACTGGCTTTGGGGGTATAATCGCCGCCACTTTTTATGGGCTGGGCTCGGAGTAATCCACTGGGTTTGACCCGCCGCGAATCAACCGTTTGTTCGAGACAGGCTATGTTTGAGAATCTAACCGACCGTTTATCCCACACGCTGCGCAGTATCACCGGCAAGGCGCGCCTTAGTGAAGACAACATTAAGGATGCGTTGCGCGACGTGCGCAAGGCGTTGCTGGAGGCAGATGTTGCGCTGCCAGTTGTTAAAGCATTTATCGACCAGGTGCGCAGCCGCGCTCTGGGCCAGCAGATTAGCAAGGCGCTAAATCCCGGCCAGCAATTTATCAAGATCGTTGAAGCTGAGCTGATTGCGACTATGGGGCAAGCGAATGAATCGCTGAACCTTGCCCAACAGCCACCCGCTATTGTTTTGATGGCAGGTTTACAAGGTGCAGGTAAAACGACCTCGGTGGCCAAGCTTGCGCGCTTTTTGAAAGAGCGGGAAAAGAAAAAAGTCTTGGTGGTCAGCGCCGACGTATATCGTCCGGCGGCGATTCAGCAATTGCAAACTTTGGCGGCAGAAGTGGGTGTTGAATGTTATCCATCCACCGGCGAGCAAAAGCCGCTTGATATTGCGCGCAATGCGATTGATCACGCGAAGAAACAATTCTTTGATGTGTTGATTGTAGATACCGCTGGTCGTCTTCATATCGATGAAGACTTGATGACTGAAATCAAGGACCTGCACGCTGCGATTAACCCGATTGAAACCCTGTTCGTGATCGACGCTATGATCGGTCAGGATGCAGTGAACACCGCAAAAGCATTTAATGATGCGCTGCCATTGACTGGTGTCATCCTCACCAAAGCTGACGGCGATGCGCGCGGTGGTGCGGCGCTTTCTGTACGTCACATCACTGGCAAGCCAATCAAGTTTTTGGGTATGGGCGAGAAGGTTGATGCGCTCGAGCCTTTCCATCCTGACCGTATTGCCTCACGCATTTTAGGTATGGGTGATGTGCTCTCGCTGATCGAACAAGTTGAGCGTACAGTTGATAAAGAGAAAGCGGAAAAACTGATCAAGAAAGTCAGCAAAGGTCAAAAATTTGATCTGGAAGATTTGCGCGATCAATTGCAGCAAATGCAAAACATGGGCGGTTTACCCTCAATGCTGGATAAGTTGCCTGGCCTTGGCAACGTAGCGCAAATGGCGCAGACCGCCAACATGGGCAAGCAGTTTAAAACCATGGAAGCGATTATTAATTCCATGACCCCGGAAGAACGCCGCAATCCGGATGATTTAAGTGGCTCGCGCAAACGCCGTATTACCGCAGGTTCGGGCACACAAATTCAGGATCTCAACCGTTTGTTAAAACAGTACAAACAAATGGCAAAAATGATGGGCAAAATGAAGGGCGGCGGCATGCAGAAAATGATGCGCGGTATCGGCGGTATGATGCCGGGCGGCGGTGCAGCACATGGCGGTGTTTTACCCCCGGGCTTCCGTAAATAAATTTTGATCCATCTAATAAAAAACCCGCTACCAGCGGGTTTTTTATTGTCTGTAGTATTTAAAAGGTGTCGCCCTGAAGTGTTGCGACTAATGTGCGGCTACCGCCATGGTTGCGATGCTCGCACAGATAAATTCCTTGCCAGATTCCCAGGTTTAAACGTCCATTGGTGATGGGAATATTGACGCTGGCGCCAAGAATGCTGGCTTTTAAATGTGCGGGTAAATCGTCACTACCCTCATCGTTATGCAAGTAATAAGGCTCATCTTGTGGCACTGCGCGGTTAAAAAAGCTTTCAAAATCCTTGCGCACGGTTGGGTCGGCATTTTCGTTAATGGTTAGCGATGCGGATGTGTGTTTAAGCAGAATATTCAGCAGGCCGATTTTATAGCTCGCCAGCTCAGGTAACTGCCGCAAGATTTCATCGGTAATCAAATGAAAGCCCCGGGTGCGAGCAGTTAAACTGAATTCTTTTTGTGTCCACATGATTAATTGCTTAGGATTTTTTTTGTTAATGCTTGGTTATCAAATTGAATACCACTCCAACCATATTGCATAAAATTGCGAATGTTTTGATGATCTTGGGCATCGGGATGTTGTAATACATCGACGCGGTAATAATCGCCAAAGCAGGCGAGTGTTTGCTGTTCGGTTAATTCGTGTAATTTAGCAAACGAAAATAATTTGCAAGAGCCTGAATTTTGCCCGGCTTCATTTTTTATCGATCCATTTTGGAATGCTGTAGGTGTGAACTCATAATGGGCCTCGATAACGGCAATGGTATCGCTAAATTGGATCGTGTCTGGTGCTGAGTTAAGTGTCGCAAAAAAAGTATTGAGAGTCATATCGGTTCACCAGTAAGTAAAAATGCTAAGTATTTTACCCACACTATGGACAAAATAATAATTGTTATTCCTTTGCTGGTTGTTCGACTGCAATTGCGCTATGGTTGCACTATATCCACAGAATTTGTCAGTGAATGCCATGGCGAAAAAACGTCCTATTTATATTCCCTTTGCTGGTCCTGCATTGCTGGAAGCACCGCTGTTAAACAAAGGCAGTGCCTTTACCCAGCGTGAGCGGCAGCAGTTTAATCTCGAGGGTTTGCTGCCCTATAACATTGAGACAATTGAAGAGCAGGAAGCGCGGGTTTACCAGCAGCTCTGTTCATTTGAATCACCGATCGATAAACATATATATCTGCGCAATATTCAAGATACCAACGAGACAGCGTATTTCCGCCTGGTAACTGATCACCTCACAGAGATCATGCCGCTGATATATACCCCTACCGTAGGGTTAGCCTGCCAGCAGTTTTCCAAAATATATCGACGCAAACGCGGCTTGTTTATTTCCTATCCTGATCGTGACCGAATCGAGGATATGCTGCAAAACGCAACTAAACAAAATGTCAAAGTGATCGTCGTTACCGATGGCGAGCGTATCCTAGGGTTGGGTGATCAAGGCATCGGCGGTATGGGTATTCCTATCGGTAAGCTTGCGCTCTATACAGCCTGCGGAGGTATCAGCCCGGCCTATACATTGCCCGTAACGCTCGATGTCGGCACCAATAATCAAGCACTGCTGGATGACCCTATGTATATGGGGTGGCGTCACCCGCGCATCACAGGTGATGATTACTACCGGTTTGTCGATGAGTTTATGCAAGCAGTTAAGGTGCGCTGGCCAAATGTGCTGCTGCAGTTTGAGGATTTTGCACAGGACCATGCGACTCCACTGTTGAATCGCTATCGCGATCAACTCTGTTGTTTTAATGATGACATCCAGGGTACTGCAGCTGTTGCGGTCGGTACCTTGATTGCGGCCTGTAAAACGAAAGGTGAAATGCTAAGAGATCAGCGCATCGTGTTTGCGGGTGCAGGTTCGGCTGGATGTGGAATTGCAGATCAAATCGTTAAACAAATGAAAGCAGAAGGCGCGAGCGATGCGGAAGCGCGCAGTAAGATTTTTTTGATTAGCCGCGATGGATTGTTACAGCGCAATATGCCGGATTTATTTGATTTCCAGATTCCCTTTTGTACTCCTGATGATGTGGTGAGCAGTTGGACATTGGCGCACAGCCGCATTGATGGCGCCATCAATTTATTGGATGTGGTGAGCAATGCGCGGCCTACGGTATTGATTGGAGTTTCCGGTCAGGCGGGTTTGTTTACCAAGGCGGTTGTCGAAGCAATGCAGGTAAATTGCGAGCGGCCATTGATATTGCCACTCTCAAACCCAACCTCACAGGCAGAAGCGCAGCCGGTGGATATTCTGCGTTGGACATCCGGTAAGGCAATGGTTGCAACCGGCAGCCCATTTCCACCCGTTCACATGGGGGAGCAGCTCGTTGAGATTGCCCAATGCAATAATAGTTACATTTTTCCGGGCATTGGTCTGGGAGTTATCACTGCCAAGGCAGCACGCATCACGGATAATATGATGATGACTGCGAGCAAAGCATTGGCTGATGCATCGCCCGCTGTTCAGTTCGGGGCGGGGGCTTTGTTGCCGCCATTGGGTGACATCAGAGAGGTGAGCAAATTGATTGCTAGAGCGGTCATTTTGCAGGCGATAGCCGATGGGGTAGCCTTGCCGATACCTCACGATGTTATTGATGAAAAAATCGAAAAGAATTTTTGGCAGCCTGAGTATAGGGAGTATCGGCGCACCTCTTTTTAGGGCTAGAGGTGATTACCTGATTCGGCGAATAATATATGCAATGACCCGATTGGCTCTTCTATGCTAGGCTTCTGCAGAGATTGTAAGAAATAGCGACACATCAATCCGATAGCCGAGAGTGTGTGATTCTAATTGGATTTGTCGAAGGAAAGGGGTGACAACTGGTCATGTTGACCATAAAATCGCCACACAAGTAAAAAATGATGACTTCTGCGCCATTCTTGCTATCGTTTCTGCTGTAGCTGATGCAGAATAGGTGTTAGGTGAGGGAGCGAGGCTGATTACAGAGGTGATGATAAGCACATATTCGTTTCTTGTTACCTATACTGAAAGGCATTGCATGTAGGAACTTGCGGCAGAAGCAAAAAATTATCAATGTATTAGCTCGACCTTAACCCAAATTTATAGCTTTTTAATCGACCTGAGTTGTTCGATAAAGGACTAAAACATGGATTTTCTTTCCGCACAGAAATACCTTTTAACGAAGCACCAAGCCAAAGAGATGTTTCCCTCTGGCCCCGATATGGCGGTCTATAAAGTCTGCCATAAAATGTTTTCCACACTGACCGCAGAGGGCGGTGTTCCGCGTATTAGCTTGAAATGCGACCCTGATCTTGCGTTGCAGTTGCGGGAGCAATACCCAGCGGTGCGCCCAGGCTTTCAGATGAACAAAAAACATTGGAACACTATTATTTTGGATGGCTCTGTTCCTAGCGATCAGATTCAGCGAATGATTGATCATTCTTACCAGTTGATCGTCGATAATCTACCGACCGCTGAGCGAGATCAGTTGCTCGCCTCCAAAAAGTAAATTCCGCTAGTAGCACTGGGCAAATGTGTCCGGTGCTCCTTTTCGCCCAGGTACCAAGCATGTCGAATGACGCAACTGGTATGGACTCTTCCCTCAATATTACGATACTTCCCGGCGACTCGGCTGATTCCAATCCCTGTAGTTCAGTTTTGGATGTGGCAATCCGGCTAAAATTGATTCGCGATGCTATAGGCTACTCTCAGCGCGAGCTAGCGAAGCGCGCTGGCGTTACTAATAGCAGCATATCGATGATTGAGCAGGGGCAGGTTAGCCCTAGCGTTCAATCCCTTTCGCGTATTTTGGCTGCATTTCCCATAAGTCTGGCTGATTTTTTTAGTTTCAAACTCTCTGGCGATATTTGTGCCCCATCTACTGGGGGGTTGGATATTCGCACCCTAAATTACAATCACCAACAATTGGATGTACGTACTGAGTATTTATCAGCCGGGCAGTCCACTGCGTTTAGTGCACCCGCAATAGATTCTTGTGGTGTGGTACTTGACGGCAGTTTACAACTGACATTGCTGGGTGGTAATCAATTGTTGAAGCAAGGCGAGAGCTTTTATATTCCAGCCAACCAGCTCTTTCGCTTGATTAACCTTTCAGGGCATGATGCGAGCCTGTTCCGCTGTTCGCTTTTTGTGCATAAGGGGTAATTCACGCAATTTTTTGTGCGTTATAACCCAGCAGCCTGCACTCCTACAAGGCAAGTCCACGCCAGCCTGCTACACTCAAAGCCAGATTTTCCCTCCTCGTTCCTTACTAGAAAGAGAGATTTATTATGTTTCAAGGAAAAGCCCTAAAGGTTTCCCTGTTGCCCGATGGCATCGCTGAACTGACCTTTGATTTGCAAGGTGAATCGGTGAACAAATTCAGTTTGCTCGTCGTTTCTGAACTCCAGAAAGTACTCGACCTACTTGAAAAAGCAAATGATATTCGCGGGTTGCTGATCAAGAGCGCCAAAGATGTCTTTATCGTGGGCGCCGATATTATGGAGTTCGGTGCAGTATTCGCTTCTGGCCCCGAACAAATCACTGGCCACTTGGCAACCAATAATCGCAACTTTTGCCGCCTCGAAGATCTGCCATTTCCTACCGTTGTGGCGATTAACGGTTTTGCATTGGGCGGTGGTTTGGAGTTTTGTTTGGCGTGTGATTACCGTATTGCCAGCACTGCTGCCAAAGTGGGATTGCCTGAAACCAAGTTGGGGATTATCCCAGGCTGGGGCGGCACAGTGCGCCTGCCGCGAGTGGCAGGCCTCGATACTGCGGTTGAGTGGATTGCTGCGGGTAAAGAGAATGACGCCGAGGCTGCATTGACTGCGCGGGTGGTTGATGCCGTTGTTGAACCGGCAAAATTACATGACGCTGCGCTGAATTGTTTGCAGCAGTGTATCAGTGGCAAGTTTGATTATCAGGCGCGTCGCGCGCAAAAAAAATCGCCGCTTAAATTAAACTTTATTGAATCCATGATGGCTTTTGAAACTTCAAAAGCGTTTGTGGGAGGGCAAGCAGGGCGCAATTATCCAGCTCCGGTTTCTGCTATTAAAGCGATGCAAAAAGCCGCTGACAAAGGTCGCGATGAAGCATTGCAGGCCGAGGCTGAGAATTTTGCAAAAATGGCACAAACCCCCGTCGCACAATCGCTGGTGGGCATTTTTATCAATGAGCAAATTCTTGGTAAAAAAGCCAAAGCCTGGGAGAAAAAGGCCGATAAAAAAATCGCGCGCGCAGCTGTTCTGGGTGCTGGGATTATGGGTGGTGGCATCGCCTACCAATCGGCGCTAAAAGGTGTGCCGATTAAACTAAAAGATATTGCCCAGCAAGGAATTGATCTTGGCCTTGCAGAAGCGAATAAATTATTGAGCAAGCGAGTCGAGCGAAAAAAGCTCACTGCATCAGAAATGGGGGATGTACTCAACCGCATTGAGCCCGCATTGACTTACGATGGTTTTGATCACGTTGATATCGTGGTTGAAGCGGTTGTTGAAAACCCTAAAGTAAAGAAAGCCGTGCTGGCTGAAGTTGAAACAAAAGTTAGCAGCGATACTGTGCTCGCATCAAATACTTCTACCATCTCCATCACCTATCTTGCGGAAGGTTTGGCGCGCCCGGAAAATTTTTGCGGTATGCACTTTTTCAACCCGGTGCATATGATGCCGTTAGTAGAAGTGATTCGTGGCGAAAAGACATCGGACAATGCTGTCGCCCGTACCGTTGCTTATGCAAATGCCATGGGTAAAAAACCAATTGTGGTAAAAGATTGCCCCGGCTTTTTAGTTAATCGCGTGCTGTTTCCGTACTTGGCGGGTTTTGCGATGTTGCTGCGCGATGGTGTGGATTTCCAGCGTATTGATAAATTGATGGAAACTTGGGGTTGGCCGATGGGGCCGGCCTATTTGCTCGATGTGGTTGGTATTGATACCGCAGTGCATGCCGAAAAAGTTATGGCTAATGGTTTTCCTGATCGTATGCAGCGCGATTTTACTTCCTGCACTGATGCGCTTTTTGCAGCGGGCCGTCTCGGTCAGAAAAATGAAAAAGGTTTTTATAATTACGAGCTGGATAAAAAAGGTAAACCTGCGAAAGTGGCGGCCGCTGAAGTGGCTGATATTCTCAAGCCTACTATCCGGGGTGCAATTGAAATAAGCGACGAGGATATCATCGCACGCATGATGATTCCCATGGCTACTGAATTAACCCGCTGCCTTGATGAGGGCATAGTGGAGACGGCCGCTGAAGCCGATATGGCGTTGGTTTATGGCACAGGTTTCCCACCTTTCCGTGGTGGTGTTTTCCGCTGGATTGATTTTATTGGTGCGCAAACCTTTTGTGATATGGCTGCAAAATTTACCGCTCTGGGTGCACTTTACCAAGCGCCTGATAGTCTCAAAGCCAAAGCGGCTAACAACCAAAAATTTTACGGCTAAGGAGTTATTCTAATGAGCTTACAACCACGCGATGCCGTTATTGTTGATTACGCCCGCAGCGCCATGGGGCGCTCCAAAAACGGTTGCTTCCGCCATATGCGTGCAGATGATATTTCTGCTGCAATTATTAAAGGCTTGCTTGCACGCAATCCAAAACTTGATCCAAACACCATTGATGACTTACTTTGGGGTTGCGTAATGCAGCGCGAAGAGCAGGCATTTAACGTAGCGCGTAATATTTTATTATTGGCCGGCTTGCCGCACACAATTCCTGCGCAAACGATTAACCGCCTCTGTGGTTCTTCGATGTCGGCTTTGCATACTGCAACGGTGAATATTCGCGCCGGGCAGGGTGATGTGTATTTGATTGGCGGTGTTGAACATATGGGGCATTTGCCGATGTATGAATCGGTCAGCATCAACCCCTTGCTGGGCTTATCCGTCGCTAAAGCGGCAGGCAATATGGGAATGACTGCTGAATATCTTGCGCTCTTGCACGGCATCAATCGCCAGCAAATGGACGAGTTCGGCGCGCGTTCGCATCAGCTCGCAGCCAAAGCGCGTGAGACTGGTAAATTCGCCCGCGAAATTATTGCGGTTGAGGGGCATAACAGCGATGGATTTCTAATCTCGGTTGATCAGGACGAAACTATCCGCCCGGACACTACAGTTGAAGCCTTAGCCAAATTGCCGCCGGTATTTGATCCTAAAAATGGTCAGGTGACGGCGGGTACTTCTTCGCAATTAAGTGATGGAGCATCGGTAATGCTGGTGATGTCAGCTGAGCGAGCAAAATCTTTAGGGTTAAAACCGATTGCTAAAGTAGTTTCGCTGGGGCTTGCGGGTGTCGATCCATCCATCATGGGTTATGGACCCGTGCCTTCAACAGAAAAAGCGTTGAAAGCGGCCAATCTAACCATCGAGGATATAGACGCTGTTGAGCTTAATGAAGCATTTGCAGCCCAGGCCTTGCCGGTGTTGAAAGATTTAAAGTTGCTGGACGTGATGAACGATAAAGTAAATGTGCACGGTGGCGCTATCGCTCTTGGACATCCCTTTGGCTGCTCAGGTACGCGCATTACCGGTTCACTATTGACAGTGATGCAGGATCGGGATTTGAATCTGGGCGTTTCAACCATGTGTATAGGTCTGGGGCAGGGGATTACGACAGTGTTGGAGCGTTTGAACTAATCTGCAACACGACCGTGTCTAGGGCGAAAAAGGCCAGCGTTGTGTTGGCCTTTTGTTTTTTTGTTGGGTTTAGGAATCTATTAAAGGCCTTTGCAGCTAAAAATCTCTTGAATAGGTTTTGAGATAATTGGGTGCTAGAATGCGCGCCCGTTTCGCGCTGAGGCCGCAGAGGTAGTTATGTCGTCTTTTTACGAAATTATTGAATTGCTGAATGGTGATGTTGCTTTGGCGCGAGCTGACGATGAGAGCAATGAACCCTTGGTAACCATTCGTTTTTCGGAAGAATCCCTGGCTTTTTTAGGCGAGGAAAAATTCATGGTCGCCAAAGCCATGATTGAGGCGGGAATGGAGGCTGCGGGGGATATTGCTGATCAACAGGCGGAAGCTATGCTGGATGATTTGGTAGAAGAGCTAAGTGATACCGAAAAACTGATGTTGCACTAACCGATGGGTGAATGGTTTTGTCTGTTTAATTTTTTATTTGTTCAATTATTGAGGTCTTGCCTCCCTGCATTACTTCAATACTTCAAAGTAATCTGTCCTACCTTACAAATTTGATTATTTAAATAATCTCAGCAAATTTAACGAACTCTCAACAGTAATCCCTGACACCCGCCGGTTTTAGCAGCCAATTCAAGCTGTGTAAGTTCTTTATCTGTCAATTTCCCCGGGCTTGATATCACCGTATGGCTATTGCCTGCAGAGAGTGCTTCCCAAGTGATCCACAATAGTGTTTGCGGATTCTGGCAGTGAATCACACGAATATAACGTGTATTAACACCGTAGGATTGCAGCAGCTCACGGCTGATATTGTGCGGTGCTATCCAGGTAATCCAGCGGTCGCTGCAAGCGTTGCTAAGAAATGCAATCATGGGTAACAGCAGCGCAACTTGCTCAGGCGAATCACTAGTCAATACCAGTTCGGTAACACCACTGGCAGGTTGTTGGCGAGTTGTAGTGGTTGCGGGTATTACACGGGCGATATTAGTCACGACGAATCACTCCTACACTAAGGCCTTCAATACTAAACTCCTGATCGCGCATATCTACCAGGATGACCTCGAACTCTGGGTTTTCTGGCCACAATTCAACCTGTGCGTTATTACCTATCCGTTTGAACCGTTTGACCGTCACTTCTTCGCCGATACGTGCAACAACAATCTGCCCGTTGCGCGCTTGATCGGTTTTATGAACAGCCAGTAGATCGCCATCAAGAATACCGGCATCTTTCATGCTCATGCCGTGAACACGTAGGAAAAAATCTGCGGTGGGTGAAAAAAAGCTCTGTGGAATGTTGCAGTAGTCTTCGATGTGTTCTTGCGCAAGTATCGGGTTACCTGCTGCAACGCGGCCAATAATAGGGATGCCGGATTGCAGTTCAGGTAGTTTTATCCCACGTGAAGCACCGGGGATGATTTCGATAGCACCTTTTCGGGCAAGGGCTTTGATGTGTTCTTCGGCGGCATTAGCTGACTTAAAGCCGAGAATCCGGGCGATTTCCGCACGCGTGGGCGGATAACCTGTTTCTTCCGCATATTGGCGGATGAGCTGTAGTACCTGTTCCTGGCGGGGTGTTAAGTCAGACATGGCGCACTCCTGAATCTGTTTATTTGTACAGTGGTTGTGATTATATACAGTAATTCAGGTTGTGCAATAGTTTTTCAATCTGCTGCTTATTTCACCCTGTCGCCGTAGCGTATGCTCTGTAATTGGCCCCGTGCAAAATACAAGTGCGTCATAAACTTGCCCTTACCGGGGTTGTAAGTCCAGATGTCTATGTTCTCGCATGTGGCGATAGCGATATTGTTTTGTACGTTGTTGTTACCATTTTGTATTCCCTGTGGTTGGGTGGTTGCTGCTACGGGTTGGCAGAAATTGTCGGTCATTACCGGATCGCCACACTTATCAATCACTTCCGCTTTGGTATCTCCCACTTGCGCAAGTTTGGTGTTGCAGCGCAGGGATTCAGCAACGCTCATATTGGAAAAGCTTGCGCAAATGGCTGTGTACAATAGTGCGGTAACGTATTTGTTCATGATTTTCTCCTGCCTGTGGTCTCGTCAACTCTAGCCGTCACAACTGAATGAGAAATGAATTAACTACCGAGTTTGCGCAATAATTTATCTAGCCAGCAGGTAGGTAAAATGCGTTTCATAAAACCCACCAGATAGGTGGGGAAGGTGACGTAATAACGCGCCTGCGGCTGCTTGGACTCCAGTGCGTGAATGACGCGTTGATATACAGCGTCAGGGCCTAATGTAAAAGGTGTTGTTGTTTCAGTCTTTTCAAGCCTTGCGATTGCGTTGCGGTAGGTTGCGAGATGACGGCTCTTCTCAATATCGATATGGTCTCGCAGTGCTGTCAAAGCATTTTTTCTGAATTGGCTTTCAATCGGGCCGGGTTCGATCAGGCTGACGTAGATGCCGGTGCCCTCAAGCTCAAGTCGCAGCGTATCGCTAATTCCTTCAATAGCATACTTGCTGGCGTTGTAGGCCCCGCGCAAAGGCATAGCTGCAATACCCAGTACAGAAGAGTTTTGAATAATTCGTCCATAGCCCTGTTTAAGCAGGATAGGCAGGGCTAAATTAGTCAGTTCGCACCAACCAAAAAAATTTGTATTGAATTGCTGGCGCAGCGCGTTAATTGGTAAATCTTCTATTGCTCCCGGCTGGCCATAAGCGCCATTGTTAAATAAGCCGTAAAGCTCGTTCCCGGTAAGTTCCATTGCCTGTGCAAACCCTATCTGGATTGATGTTGAATTCGCCAGGTCAAGTTGCACGCACTCCAGTCCTTCTTGCTGCAAACGCGCCACATCTGCTATCGATCGGCAGGAGGCGATAACACGGTAGCCGGCTTTCTTTAGTTCATGTGCAACGTAAAAGCCTATGCCGGTTGATGCGCCGGTTATAAGAATAGTTTTTTGCATTATTGTCAGTTTCTGGTTAAAGGTTTTAGGTATTTTGCCGTTAGCTTAAGGGTCGGGAATTGTTCTGTTAGCTCCGATAATAGCAAAACAAAATTCAAACACTCTGTGGTGATTTATGAATTCCTACTCTGCCGTGCAAAATTATTCCAGTGTTAAAGTACATTCAAGTATTGAAACTGCATCACCGCACCGATTGATTCAAATGTTATTTGAAGGTGCACTTGAACGTATTGCTCAAGCTAAAGGTGCTATGGCGCAAAATCAGGTTGCACGCAAGGGCGAGCTGATTGGTAAAGCGGTAGCCATTGTCGGAGGATTGCAAGGAAGTCTGAATGACAAAGAGGGTGGAGCTTTAGCTGCCAACCTCGATGGCCTATATGACTACATTATTCGTCGCTTGAGTCAGGCAAATTACGAAAACAACGTTGAGTACCTTGATGAATGTGGTCGTTTGCTGGGTGAGATAAAAACCGCTTGGGATGCGATTGGCAGTCAAGTGTAATGAGGAGTTTGTTATGGCGATTCAGTTGGTGTCTGCGCCTGACTATTGTGGTCAGGCTGGTATTACGGCGATTCGCAACCTACAGCAGGAATTAACCAAAGCGCTACAAGTTGAGGATTGGGATAGAGTGCGACATCTGGATCGCATCTGCGTGGTGTTGATTGATAAAGTCATTGCTGCTAATCGCGATGACAGATCTACTTTGGTATGTGCCCTGAGTGAATTGAAGGGGGTTTATGCAGGGCTGATTGCGCAATGTCAGCGCGAGGTGACCCTGCTGCACGCGACTTGAGGCGTAGGCTTCGACGCAACATTGTGTTCGTTTGTGATAAAAAGTGTTAACAAGTACTAGCTCATAAGGTTTTTAAAACAACTCTCTTATAGCAAAACTCGCAAAAACGTCTTAGCCCTGCTAGCCTTAAGGAACATAACTGCTAGCAGGGGATAGTCTGTGTCTAACTACAATCCGCAAGAAGCACTGAAGCAATACCGTCAATTGGGTATTGAATCCGAAGTCAGCAATGCTTCACCGCATCGTTTAATTCAACTGTTGTTTGAGGGTGCATTGGCGCGTTTGGCGGCTGCCCAAGGGGCTATCGAGCGTGGTGATCCGGCAGCCAAAGGAGAGCTGTTGGGCAAAGCTATCAGTATTGTTGGTGGTTTGCGCAGCTCGCTGGATATGAGTGCCGGGGAGTTATCCGAGCGTCTTGATCAGCTCTATGAATACATCAATTTGAAGTTATTGGAAGCCTCAGTGCAAAATGATGCTGAAAAGGTGAATGAGGCAATTCAACTGCTAAAAACCGTTAAATCAGGATGGGATGAAATCGCTCCGCAGGTTTCATCTACCCAGCCATAAATTGCGCAATCATAAAACGAGCAATCATAAAAATATTTTGTGTAATTCCTAATCGGTATCCTCATGAAGAATGATGTGAAATATTGTTGGATAAAAAGTAAATAAAAGGCATATTTTTGGCGAATATTTATTCTACTTGAGTGAATGTTGTTAAAACGCCAAAAACATTTCGCCATAAATTTGACTAAGACTACTGCCTCGTCTATTACTTACTCCAATAAGCCGTCTCGCCGTCTTGAATAAGTTTTTCCCGTATTCAAGATTTTGGCATGAAATGAAAAAAGGTCTTGGGGTATGTGGCGCAACAATAAAGTTCTTGTTATTGACGACAATCAGTCACGCAGGCACGATTTAAAAATTCTGCTGGATTTTCTCAGCGAAACCACACTCACTGCAGCCAGCGATACCTGGCAAGCGGCAGTCGCCGAAGAAAACAATGGTGAAGATTATGTTGCCATTTTGATTGGTGACTACCGCGACAGCAATCAATCCCTCGCGCAACTCCTAAAAGAAATCCGCTCCTGGAATGATGAATTGGCTATCGTATTAATTGGCGATGAAAACCAAAATGCTGATGACGGCTTAGATGACCTCTACCGTTTTATGATCATTGCAACCCTTTCGCTGCCGCCCACTTATAATAAGTTGGTTGATACGCTGCACCGCGCCCAGTTGTATCGTGAGGCGCAATCTACCAGCAAGCGTCAGCCCCAGCGCCGCCCAGTACATTTATTCCGTAGCCTGGTGGGGACCAGCCGTGAAATTCAAAACGTGCGAGAGATGATGGCGCAGGTGGCCGATAAAGATGTATCGGTACTGATTACGGGAGAGTCGGGCACAGGTAAAGAGGTGGTTGCGCGCAATTTGCATTACAACTCCCCACGCCGTGATAAACCTTTTGTTCCGGTTAACTGCGGTGCTATTCCAGCGGAGCTACTGGAAAGCGAATTGTTTGGCCATGAAAAAGGTGCGTTTACCGGTGCAATTAACTCGCGCGCGGGTAGGTTTGAAATGGCAGAAGGCGGTACCTTATTTCTGGATGAAATTGGTGATATGCCGCTCAATATGCAAGTTAAAATTTTGCGTGTTTTGCAAGAGCGCTGTTTTGAGCGTGTAGGCAGCAATAAAACCCAGCCGGTGGATGTGAGAATTATCGCTGCTACCCATCGCAACCTTGAACAGATGATTATTGAAAATACCTTTCGCGAAGATTTATTTTATCGCCTGAATGTATTCCCCATTGAATTACCTTCCTTAAAAGAGCGTTCTGAAGATATTCCGCTGTTAATGAATGAGTTGGTGTCGCGGATGGAGAGTGAGCAGCGCGGTTCTATTCGGTTTAACTCCGCAGCGATAATGTCGCTCTGCCAGCATGAATGGAGTGGCAATGTGCGTGAACTTGCGAATCTGGTGGAACGCATGGCGATCATGCATCCTTTTGGTGTCATTGGAGTGCAGGATTTGCCGGCAAAGTATCGCCATGTTGATGTGACCGACGAAGACTTTGTACATACACCGATAAAAGCCAATGGTGTAGCTGCATCGGGCAGCACCAGCTACGTGAATATGAATGACACACCGCTGCTACCGGAACAAGGTATTGATTTGCGCGAGTATATTACCAATCTGGAAATGAGTTTGATCCAACAGGCGCTTAATGATTGTGGAGGTGTTGTGGCGCGCGCTGCCGATAAACTCTGTGTGCGCCGTACTACTTTGGTGGAAAAAATGCGTAAGTATGAAATGCAACGCTAATTAGTTGCTGTTACTTGGTTAAATAAAAAATCCCCGTGATTGTTCATCACGGGGATTTTTTTATGTAGGTATGCGATTCGCTGATAATTAGTTTGCAACCTGAGGGCGACGAGCCTGCTGTGGCTTTCCGGACGCATTGCGATTTCCCGCAGCACCTTGTGGTTTTGCACCGCCTTGGCCTTGGGGTTTACGCTGTGCACCATCCTTCTGTTGCGGTTTGCTGCTATTGCCGTTTTTGGGTTTTTGCCCAAGCACTGGTTTTTTCGTGGCAGATCTACCGCCACCATTTTTGCCTGCGCCAGCACCAATTGTCATACGACGACCTAATACAATGGGTTCAGGTTTAACATTTGGGTCTGGTTCGTAACCGGCAATGACTTCTTTATCAATATCACGTTTGATCAGTTTTTCGATATCGCGCAAGAATTTAATTTCATCGACGCAGACTAACGAAACCGCAATACCCTCAGCATCAGCGCGGCCGGTACGGCCAATGCGATGCACGTAATCTTCCGGCACGTTGGGCAATTCATAATTGACAACGTGAGGCAGTTGGTCGATATCAATTCCACGCGCCGCAATATCCGTTGCAACCAATGCGCGAATAGTGCCGCGCTTAAAATCATCCAGCGCTTTGGTGCGTGCACCCTGGCTTTTATTGCCGTGAATTGCAGCGGCGCTGATGCCATCGTCTTGCAATTGTTCAGTTAATTTATTTGCACCGTGCTTGGTACGGGTAAAAATCAACACTTGTTGCCAATCGCCTTGGTTAATCAAATGTGATAACAGCTCGCGCTTACGGTTGCGATCAACCGGATGCACGCATTGAGTCACTCGCTCGGAAGCAGTATTGCGGCGCGCAACCTCAATCAGAGTTGGTTGATTCAATAATTTGTCGGCGAGTGCTTTGATTTCATCGGAAAAGGTTGCTGAGAACAGCAGGTTTTGGCGTTGCTTGGGCAGCAGTGCTAATACTTTTTTGATGTCGTGAATAAAGCCCATATCCAGCATACGGTCAGCTTCATCGAGAACTAACACTTCAACTTGACGCAAGCTCACCGCATTTTGGTTAACCAAGTCGAGTAAACGGCCGGGAGTTGCTACCAGAATGTCTACACCACCGCGCAGCTTCATCATCTGTGGATTGATACTGACACCACCGAATACAACGGTAGAGCGCAATGGCAGGTGTTTGCCGTAATCGCGTACGCTTTCATAGACTTGTGCGGCAAGCTCTCGCGTGGGCGTTAAAATCAGGGCGCGCACCGGGCGGCGTCCACCGGCTTGGTTAACTGGAACCTGGCTCAGTTTTTCCAGCAAAGGCAACGTAAAGCCTGCAGTCTTACCGGTTCCTGTTTGGGCGCCAGCAAGGATATCGCCGCCTTTTAATACGGCGGGAATAGCTTGTAATTGAATAGGAGTAGGGGTGCTGTAGCCCTTATCGGCAATAGCACGCAGAATATCGGCCCGAAGACCGAGAGTTTCAAATGACATAAGATTTTCCTGTTGCTCGGCCTCCCGCGTGGCGGGCAAGGTCTGGCGAGCTGAGATGTGGCAAACACACATAGATGTTTGACAGCAGAGGAGGGCGACACTGACCTTAAGGGTGTCGGCGCGCATGGTACGCAGTTGGTGAATAATATGCCAGTGACTTTTTGTTTGGTTGTGACGCTGAATGTGCGCCTTTCTGCATATGCAAAAAGGCGTTGTTCATCAGGTTACTCGCCAGCGGGCTCGGCGAGGAGCGCTTTTTTATTGCGTGCGAGTTGTAAAATCACCAATGCCATGGCACCGAGTATTAAAAAACCGCTGGTGACTGGCACGAGAGTGCCGTTGTACATTTGGCCAATCGCAGTGCCGATCAGCATGGACATGATTGATGATGTAGCGCCGATAATAGCTGATGCGATGCCGGCTACATGCCCCATGGGTTCCATCGCCATGGCGTTGACATTACCGAAGACCAAGCCAAAACAGAAAAATAACACTGAGGCATAAATCATAAATAGCCAGAGGTTGGCAGGCAGTAACATCAGAACAACTAAAAAAATAGCTGAGCTAAGAATAATTCCCCAAACGGCGTGGTTGCATAAATAATCCATTCCCCACTTTTCCACAAAGCGTGAATTAACCAGTGATGCAACACCAAACACTAACGCTAATACACCAAAGTAGATGGTGAATAATTTTCCGGTTTGAAATAAATCCTGGAAAATTTGTTGCGATGAATTGAGGTAACCTAGAAAGCTACCAAAAAATAAACCCATACACAGCGTGTAACACATGGTGGTGTAATTACTGATAACATCTTTGAAGCCATCGATAAAACCGCGTGTACTAAAGGGTATTCGATACTGTTTGGGGAGCGTCTCTTCCAACCGTATAAAAATCCATATGCCGATAATCAGCGCATAAACAATATAAAGTACAAAGATGTAACGCCACGAGCTCACCAACAATACTGCCTGGCCAATGCTGGGGGCGAGTGCAGGCACCATAATAAAAATCATCATCACCAGTGACATGATGCGCGCCATTTCGTTGCCCGCATATTTGTCGCGCACAATGGAGATGGCTGAAACATATGGGCCTGCAACACCAAGCCCTTGAATGAAGCGCCCGATGAGCAAGGTATTAATATCTTGCGCAAAAAAACAAATCAAACTGCCGCAAAAAAACAACGCGATACCGGCATAGAGAATTTTTTTACGCCCGGTTGCATCGGACAAGGGGCCACATACTAATTGGCCTATGGCCATCCCCAGAAACAAGGCGCTGATAATGTATTGCGCCTGATTGCTATGCGAGAGTGGGATATCGTTGCTAATGAATCCGAGAGCCGGGAGCAGTGCATCAATCGACATAGCCACAATCGACATCAGGAGCGCAACCAGCAGGGTAAATTCCTGCGCGGAAATGCGCGAAGGCGTGGGGTGGGTTGAGTAATCAGACATAGAGTGGCTTCCGTGATAAATAAACTAACGCAAGAATGGATCATACCCAAATGCTCATGCCAGCATCTGTCAGTAAATGTTCATGCCGCCCGCATGAGCGGAGTTGTGTTAGTTAGTCGAATGAGGTTGTGCTAAATCGACAGAGGCTATCGATATTATTTTTTACCTTCACCTCAGGGATAATTGTCCCTGCGGTGAAGGTAAAAGATCACAGGTGGGTGATATTTACTAGCGTGGAAACTTGTACATTATGCCACCGTCATAAGGCAGTTTGGGCAGGTGTTTTTCCATGCGCATAATGGCATCATTGTGAATTTTTTTCACATCAGGTTTTGTGCCCACTTCCATACGGCGTGAAAGCATGGTGATTGGAAACAGGCAGTCGCTGGTTTTTTTGACACAAAGTGCACGACTGCGGCCAATCTCATCCTCATAAATTTTCCATTCAAAGGTGTTGGGAAAATCAGCCAGGATCAGGTTGCCCAAGACCAAGCCCATTGCTTGTTGGGTTTCATAATCGTCTTGCTCGACAAGGTTTTTATCGACAAGGCGCTGCATAGTGTCTAAATCACTGAGATCTTTACGAATCGGTGTGCCGAGTTTGGTTTGTGTCAGCTCGCTCAACTCGGTAATCTCCTGCTCCATTTTGTTCTTATCCATCCAACCTAAGTCATTAATGGTGACATCCTTTGGTGGTACAACGGGAGTGGGTTCAGACACAACATTCAGCGGTGTTTGAGCATTGGTGATGGCTACACTACAAGTGAGTGTTAACGCGATAAGTGGTTTTATGTAATTCATTGTGTCCTCGCAACATCTACATTAAGAATTAATTTTTTGTCAGCGTTTTACTTTCTGAAAAATGGGGATTATGAGGTGCAAAAATCAAGGGTTGCGGATTGAAATCATCCAGCGGTACCGAAAATCCATTGGCATTGACGATATGAATATGCTCGCTTTTTAATTGGCGCGGCTCAGCTGCGCCACAGGAGTGCGCAATCATAGCAACGCTTTTTGTGATGTTGTATTGATAGGCCGCTACGCGCTCTGCTTTGTTGGTTGGATCAAGCCCTTTTTGCAACTTGCTGTTGTGGGTGGTAATACCGGTAGGGCAAGTATTTTTGTGGCATTGCAGTGCCTGGATGCAGCCCAGTGCAAACATAAATCCACGCGCGCTATTCACAAAATCAGCGCCACTCGCAAGTGCCCATGCCACCATGTGCGGGGTGATCAGTTTCCCGGCGACGATAATTTTAATCCGCTCTTTTAAACCAGCTTCCGTTAACAGTGCAGTTACCCAGGGCAGGCTTTCTTTGATCGGTAACCCTACATGATCCATCAGTGGTTGCGGTGCAGCGCCACTACCGCCATCGGCACTATCGAGGGTAATAAAATCCGGTGCGGCTTCAATGCCGTGAATGCGGATTTCGTTAATTAAATCGATGAGCCATTTCTTTTCGCCGAGTACGGCTTTAAAACCAACCGGTTTACCGGTGACAGTGCGGATATGGTCGATCATTTTTAACAGCTCGGCAACCGAGCGAATATCGGTGTGGCCATTAGGACTAATCGATGCATGTCCCTCAGGGATACCGCGAATCAAAGCCACTTCAACGGATACTTTTTCTGCTGGCAATATGCCGCCTTTTCCGGGTTTTGCGCCCTGGCTTAACTTTATTTCAAACATCTTGATTTGCGGTTTTGCCGCCAAATCCAATAAGCGTGCATCACTCAAATTGCCATCCAGGTCGCGCACCCCGTATTTGGCGGTGCCGATTTGAAATACCAAATCGCAATTGCCTTCAAGATGGTAGGGCGACAAACCGCCTTCACCGGTGTTTAACCAGCAGCCAGCTTTTGCAGCGCCATGTGATAAGGCTTTGATAGCGGGGCTGGAAATAGCGCCATAGCTCATACCGGAAATATTAAAGATTGAATTAGTTGTATAGGGCGTTCTGCAAAAAGGGCCTAGCGTGACGGGGGAAGGCATAAGCGCATCATTTTCCATAATGGGAAAAGCGGCGTTTAAAAAAATCAGCGTGCCCGGTTCATTTAAATTAAGCGTTGAGCCAAACCCTATATTGCTATCAATATTTTTTGCGGCGCGATAAACCCAAGCGCGGTCGGCACGATTAAAGGGCATTTCTTCGCGGTCGTTGGCAAAAAAATATTGACGAAAAAATTCGCCTAGATGTTCAAAAAAATAACGGAAGCGGCCAATAACAGGATAATTTTTGCGGATAGTGTGGGTGTTTTGAGTGATGTCGGTGACATACATAAAGACTACCACGAGTAACGCGGCGCCGACCAATACAATGAAGCTGACTTCAAGCCAGGTCAGCAGCTCAAGTGCCCAGTGTGAATCAATCATGGTGCTTATAATTCCTAATCTGTTTGGGTATCAGTGTACAGCTTTACGTTATTTCTTCCTGTTGATTTCGCGTAATACATCGCAAGGTCGGCATGTTTGATCAGGGTGTTTTTGTCATCCCCGTCTTGTGGATAAATCGCGATACCAATACTGCAGGAAATATTAAGTAAAAAATTGTCGATCTTAAATGGCTGGTTTAATGCAGTGCGGATTTTATCGGCAACCTGGCGGCTGATATGGCGCGCGCTCATACCGCGTAATTGCAATTCCCGCGCAGAAACAATAGTCATAAATTCATCGCCGCCGTAGCGTGCGACTGTGTCAGTTTCGCGGATGCAGGTCAGCATACGAGCAGCGCATTCTTGTAATAACTTGTCACCAATATCATTTCCGTATTTATCATTAACCGGTTTGAAATCATCCAGGTCTATAAGCATTACCGCGATCTCGGCTTTATCGCGCCGGGCACTAATCAATGCCTGTTCAATGCGGTCTTCAAGCAGGATGCGATTGGGTAATCCGGTCAGCCCGTCGTGGTGCGCTACTTTGTGTAAATACTGGCGCTGGGTATTGAGCTCCATTAACTGCGCATTTAATTTTTTGGCCATAATCGAAAAGTTTCGCGCGAGCAAACCCAATTCATCATCGCGGTTTGTACTGAGTTCGGGCACAGGGTCGCCCTGTTTAAAACGTGCAAAGGTAGTGGCCATACGCTGCAGTGGGGTGGTGATTTTGCGTGCAAGTATGAGTGAGAGCAACACAAATAAAACACCAAAGGCCAGTGAAATTTGCAGGCTTGTAATGCCGAGTTGGCGGCTGTCTTCCAATACGGCGTCGAGATTACTGATTAAACCCAGGACAATATATTTTTCATCGGATTCCGTGGCAAAAGGGACTTTGGTTAACGAAATAACGGCCTGTTTTTCGGGGAAACGAAAATCGTGCACTTCTGCCACCAAGCTTGATACCTCACCGGAAAAAATATGCTGTGTGACGGGGATGTCGTTTTGCATGAGTACGCGCGCACCTTTATCAAAACCGAAGGTTTTTTCCGCGTCTGGATGCAAAATATAATCGCCAGCGGAGTTGGTGGCGATTACATCAATTCCGGCGGGAATATCAGTTTCAATTAATGCAAACATTTTTTCCAAGTCAACGTTAATGACAATAACACCAAACACGTTGCCGTTCGTGCCATACACTGGTGTAGCAACAATGACGCTCGGTTTACCATAACCATCAAGCAGCCCGCGCTCTTTATTGAGCCGGATACCTGATACAAAAACGCTGCCCTGTTTTAATTTCAGCGTGTTGTACACATAGGAATAGTGGGCTTTTTCCTGCAGTGCCATACCTTCAACGATATGCACAGCATTTTGGGTCTTATCAACGCGCACCAACTCCAGACCGTGATTGTGTGCGCCGATAAATCGAACTTGAATATATTCCTCATGGGAGCGAAGAAATCCTGACAGCGCGTTCGCCAGGCGCATGCGTTGTTTGTCGGTCTGTGGTGAATGGCTGGAGGCAATTTCTTCAATGGCAGGGAGTTGCGCAATAAATAATAAATCTTTGGTTATATCGGCGATAAAAAAAGAATAGCGATTGGCTAATACCTGCGTGGCAGTAGCTAATTTATCTTTGGAAGATTGGATCAACAGGGCGCGGCTATGGGTGTAAGTAAAATACACGCTAATCCCTGCGCTCAACAGGCTGAGCAGGGCAATCCAGATAGTGAGTTTAATAACAATCCTTGATCCCATAACTAAAACCGTTCCATTACATCGCCAGAAATAATTTGTTCCCACAATCTAATGCGTGCATCTGCATTTTCGATAGGTTCGAGCCAAATAAGTTTGGCGTCGCGGTGCGCACTGGATTCATCGAGCGTATTGGCAAGCCCGTGCACGTTGGTTAAGCGGAGACTTGCTTTTTCTTCCAGCATAAAATTAATCCACTGTTCGGCAAGAGGGCTTGCATGCTGGCCAATGGCCCAACAATCCAACCAGGCAAGTGTGCCATCTTGCGGCATTACGTAGCCTACATCGGCGCCGATATCGGCGAGTGCTTTTAGTTGTTGGCTACCGTAATTGGCGTAAATAAGTGCGACTTCCTGAGTTTTAAACAGTTTCACCGCCTCCTGTGGTGACGAATAAAAAGTCAATATATTGCGGCGCAATTCAATCAGGCGGCGTGCAGATAGCTGTAGCTGTTCGGGCGATTGATGGAACGGCGATGTGATGCCTAGGCTGAGCGCAGCCAAGGTGAAGTTGTGGTTGCTGGTGTTAAATGCCAGCACCTTGCCGGTGTAGGCTGGGTCCCATAATGCTTTGATGCTAGCGGGTGGTTGATGCACCAGCTTCCGGTTGTAGATCAGTCCCATTTCGGAATAGGTATAGGGAATGGCATAGGTCCGGTCATTTTTAACCAGCCCGGGAATAGAGTTCCGTTGTTGGAAGCGCGGTAGTTGCTGGGGAATGTTGGTAATCCGCTGTGTATCAATCGCGCGTACCAAGCCTTTCTGGATATAGCGCTGCAATTCGGCGGTATTCACTGCCAGCAAGTCATAGCCCCCATTTTTTGCTTCGTTAACTTTGCTCCAGAGTTCATCGTCAGAGTAGACATAAGTTACTGCAACGTTAGCTTTATGTTGCTGTTCGAACTCCCGCACGAGATCAGTATCGGCGTATCCATCCCATGCAAGTACTTTTAACTGTTGCGTGGCTCTGGCTGATGGTGCCAGCAGCAGGGTCAGCAGGAGCGTGAGAAAGGGTAGGTAATAACGCATTGCTGAACCTAATATGCTGGGGTTAATTGATTCTAGTTCATGCACCGGGTGTTGCGCGTGGGGGGTATTCAGACTTCGGTTGTGCGGTTGCCAATGATGCGCGCCGGATTACCTGCGACCTTGGTGTAATCGGCTACGGATTTGGTCACTATGCTGCCCATGCCAACAACAGCATGGTTGCCAATAGAGACGCCATCTACTATACCCGTGTTGGCGCCAATCCATACATCGCTACCTATACGGATTCCTTGTGATTTGACGGCCTGATCGCAAACTAATCTGTCACTGTCCATGCCGTGGTTAAACGCGTAGGCATAGGTGTAAGCTGCGATACGCGTATTATCGCCAACCACAATTCCTTTGCGGCCGCCATCCAGGCTTACGTGGTGATTAATTGAAACACCTTGCCCCAGGGTAATTGGCCCGTGCAGGACACAATCAGCGGCAATGTAAGAATTATCGCCAATCAGGATCGGACGGCCGGGTTCGGCAAATATCCGCGCTTCAGGAGCGATAAAACAATCTTTACCGATGATGATGGTTTCCATTGCCGTTAGATAAGTCTGCCACTCATCCTGCCAAGCCTGCGCCCAGCTGCGATGTGCAGGTTTTAAACCGGCATAAAGCCAGGGCATGTAGCTCAGCCGCAGTTTGTGTTGCTGGCGATAGCGTTCGGTATTTTGATCATTCATAGAAAATAGCGATAGGTAAAAGCGAGGGCGGAATTATAGAGGGCAGGTAGAGCAAACAGGAAATTGTGGGTAATAAAAAGGTGCCCGCCGGCTGTTGGTGATTGGTTTGTTTGCTTGGCCGCTGGCGCTTTTGCTTAAGCAAAAAGCTGGGCACAACTCAAAACATGGAGCACTGACATGAGCGCTCTTAGGGGAAACCCGTCATTACGACAACCGAAGCGGACACCTGAACTGATTATAGCTACGCCCACTCTTGACGCTACACCTACATTAGTTTTTTAAGTCACAAGTAGTGGCTTTTTATAGCCAAAATAATCTTATAGCCGAAATAATCTGTGGCTGATAACCTGCGCGCCATCTCCAATTGAGCTGTTTCTCATGTATGACATTGTTGAAAATAATCCGGAATTTGTAGTGATTTATAAAAAGCCGGGCGCCAGTTTTCACAGTGATTCTGGTGAACCTGGTCTATTTGAAACGGTTAAACAACAAGAAGGATTTTGCGAGCTATTTCCTGTGCACCGGCTCGATAAAATTACCTCGGGTTTATTGGTGATGGCGAAAACGCCGGAAATCAATCGGCAGCTCACCGATGCTTTTAGTCAGCGCCAAGTACAAAAATATTATCTTGCTGTTAGCGCAAAAAAACCGAATAAAAAACAAGGGTTGATAAAAGGTGATATGGCGCCTGCACGTCGCGGTGCATGGAAACTAATCACCGCTCAAGACAACCCTGCTATTACCCAATTCTTTAGTAAAAGTATTAGTCCGGGCCATCGTTTGTTTATGGTGAAACCTCACACCGGAAAAACACACCAAATTCGTGTCGCATTAAAAAGCATTGGTTCGCCTATTGCGGGCGATTCACTCTATGGCGATTCAATACAAAGTGCAGGTTATGACCGCTGTTATTTACACGCTTACAGTCTAACGTTTGTGCTGGGTGGAAAACATTACCGATTTACCGAATTGCCGCGCGAAGGCGATTTTTTTTGCGATGATTTTTTTACTGCCGCGATACAGGAATGGCGCGAGCCATGGTTGTTGCCTTGGCCGCAATTATTATCCCGTACACAGAAAATGGATAAATCCTGATGCGATTTTTAATTGGACTCGGTATAGCAATAGTGCTGGCCTTATCGGTAACGGTAGTGGGATATTTTTACCCATCATCGGAGACGGCAGAAAAACCTTTACCCAATAGCGATTACCGTTTCATCAAAACTGCCTGTTGGTTCGACGCTGACTGGACCGTCACTATTACTTGCGGTGAATTGCTAACACCGGAACAGTTCCGTTTGGCCGTGGTTATTTTGCACAATGATGCAGAGCAGCGCCGTGCTGATCCGATTGTATATTTGCAAGGCGGACCAGGTGCGAGCGCACGTTTGCATACTGATGGAATAAAAAGCTGGTTGAATTGGATGCGTTATAGCAATACGGAGCGTGATTTGATTTTGATCGATACTCGCGGCACCGGACGGAGCAAACCGGCGCTCGTGTGTAGTGAATACAATCAATTTAATCAGCAGCTGTTGCGTCAGAATATCGCCTTGGGCGATGAGTTGGCGCAGGGCTACGATGTGGCGGCACAATGTTTTGCATCCTCAGCGCAAGCTAATCCGCAGCTGGATTATCGCAATTTTAGCACTCAAAAATCAGCGCGGGATGTGCGCGCATTAATGGCGCAGCTTGATTATCAACAATGGAATATTCTAGGCGTCTCCTACGGAACACGGCTTGCACTGGAAATCGCTTTACAAGAGCAGCAAACTCCACAGACAGTAAAATTGAAATCTATGGTGCTGGATTCAGTTTATCCGGCCGGTTTTGGCGGCGTACAAACCTGGCCGCAGGTATTGGATGAGGGGATGCAGCAGTTTTTTAAAGGCTGCAGTGCGCAGCATGAATGCATAAAAAAATTAAATGAATCTTCAATAGGTGATGTTGTTTCGCTAGAACAACACTTTATGCAAGCGCTGCGCAATTTACAGCGCAATCCCATTTCAATCACTATCAAGCGTTGGGATGGTGAAGCGCCGGTCAATTTTGTGGTAAATGACCATCGTTTTTTATCAGCCACCTTTGCCGCTGTTTATAATCCAAGCGATTGGCCAACCATTATTGATGCAATTAATGCGGTAGAGGAGGGGCGTTCAGATTTATTAAAACCCTTGATGGAGCCGTTTATTAATAACAGCATGACGAGCGATTTTAATAGTTTGACTTTTACGGCAGTGGATTGTGCGGATAATCCTGTTCTATCGGAAACAGATTACACAGCGGCATTGATAAAGTATCCATTGCTGCAGGAGTACACCCGCGATCAATGGCGCTATCAACTCTGTCATCGTTTGCCGAGTGAGTCACCATTGGTAAATGCCGCCCCACAATTGCCAACCTTAATGCTCGCCGGCGCATTGGACCCTATTACCCCAGTGAGTTGGGCGCAATCGGTAAATCAACAATGGCCGCACAGCCAATTACGAGTGCGTGAAAAAATCGCACATTCAGTGTTGGGAAGCGATGTTTGTCTGTTGGAGCATCTCGATGAATTTTTTAATCAACCCGAGATGAAATTTACTGCTTGTGCGGAAGAGAGCGGAAATTAGCTGAGGTATCATTTTCATTGCCAATATAATAAAAAGGCCGCACTCAGTGCGGCCTTTTTGTTTTATCTTGCTTAAATCTGGCTCCGCCTGCTGGACTCGAACCAGCGACCCAATGATTAACAGTCATTTGCTCTACCGACTGAGCTAAGGCGGAATTGTGTTCTTCATCGTGAAGAGGCGCGCATGATATAGAGGCAAAAAATAACGGTCAACCGTTTTAATAAATCGCGTTTGTTTTTTATTGGGATAAAAAACAAAAAAGACGCCGAAGCGTCTTTTTAATCTGCAGATAACGAACGGTTTATTCGTATTTGCACAAATAAGAAGTTTCTACGTCGGCTGATACTTTGAAGCGTTGGTTGGCTTCAACAATAAACGTTTGGCCTGCTGCAAAAGTTTCTGCTTTGTCGCTACCTGGCAGTACCACGGTCAGGCTACCGCTTACTACAGTCATGTATTCTTTTTGGCTGGTACCGAACTCGTAATCCCCTTTGGCCATTACACCAATGGTGGCTGGCAGGGTTTCGGTTTGGAATGCGATAGATTTAACTGCGCCACCAAAGTATTCGTTAACTTTAAACATGGGATGCTCCGCTAAAGGTGGGTAGTGGATATAAAGTGCCTTTTATCAGCACAAAACATTAAAAACAAAAAGTACAGGCACAAAAAAGGCCGCATAAATGCGACCTTTTTCTTTAAATCTGGCTCCGCCTGCTGGACTCGAACCAGCGACCCAATGATTAACAGTCATTTGCTCTACCGACTGAGCTAAGGCGGAACGGTGACTTCCTCTGTGGAAGTGGTGCGCATGATATAGAGGCAGTTTTGGTTGGTCAACCGTTTTTTAGTCCTTTTCGTTAACTTTTCCGGCAAAAAAACCTCAATAAATTCAAGGCTGTTTATTAATCCTGCAAGCTGTATTTTCGCTATCCAAAATGTACCGCATGGATATCGGGTGCAGGTTGTTTTTTCACCAGTGTTCTTGCTTAAAGTCCCAGTTGGATCACCTTGAAGCTGCCATTATCGATTATCACTTTAATCTGGCTGAACAGCGGTGCCGCTTTGCGCTCCAGCGGGATAAACTGGTTTACCACAAAAAGTGCAATACCCTGGGCCGCCAAAAGGCGCTTGGCACTCAGGAGAAATTTGTCTGTCAGATCGCCATCTATGCCAAATCCCTGATGAAAGGGTGGATTACACAACAGCAGATCGGCCTTGGTGCGGATGCCTTTACCCGCATCGGCGGCGATAACCTCTCCATTCAACTGATTGTGTTGCAGGTTCTGCCGGGCAAGCTCTAACGCGGCAGCGTTGTTGTCGGTCAGTATCCAATGGTTAATATCTTTGCAGATGTCGAGGCTTGCGGCTGCGATAGTCAAATAACCGTAACCGCAGCCCAAATCCGCGCCGCTATTGAACGGATTTGGCAGAGGCAATAAGTGCTTGAGTTGTTCGATAAGCAAGGCGCTGCCCGCATCCTGTTTGTTCCAGCCGAATAACCCCGGTTTGCTGAATAGCCTGAGCCCTGAATCCGGGGCGATCGGGCGCGGCTGACGATAGTCGCTATCATCCAACAACTCCGCCGCATCATACTCGTTGTATTTACTGAGCTCGGCAGAATAAACCGGGCCATGTTTTACAATATTTTTTCCGCTGCCGAGCAGCTTGGCGATTTTTTCGATATAGGTTTTTGTCCCTTCATTTTTATAGCCCGCCAGCAATAATTGCCCGCCGGGTTTCAAGCAGCGCCAGGCTTGGTTAAGCACGTGATGCACAACCGGTTTTTCTTTGGATACACGATAAAAAATTTTATCGAGGCTGTTATCGGTGATTTCACTGCAATCAAAATCATTAAATTCTGTGGTGAAGCCGCGCGCTTTTGCCTGCTCGGCAACATCCCAGCGATTGGTTAGCACGAGTAATTGTTCATGGTGTAATACGGCGGGCAATGTATTGAGTGCGTTTTCATCGGTGCACCACAGAATGCGAGCATTCTTATCGGCGTGGATGCTGGTCAATTCCTGGGTGATCCAGTTGAGTGCCAAATCATTCATGGTGCTACGCTCTTTATTTCTTCTGCTGTTAATGCGCGATATTCACCGGGCGCTAATGCGGGATCCAATTGAATGTTGCCAATGCTTTCGCGATGCAACGCCACCACGAGATTACCTGCCGCCGCAAACATACGTTTGACTTGATGGTATTTACCTTCATGAATTTTCAGGAGAGCTTCATGGCTGGAAATCAATTCCAATTGTGCCGGGCGTGTGAGGGCTTTTTCCCCGTGTAATTGCACCCCGGCAGCAAACAGTTCAGCAGTGTCAGCACTGATGGGATTAGCAGTGGTAACGCGATAAATTTTATCGCATTCGTGGCGCGGTGAAGTGATGCGGTGATTCCACTGCCCATCATCCGTGAGTAATACTAATCCAGTGGTGTCGATATCCAGGCGCCCCACAATTTGTAACTCCTGCCAGCGCGGCAAGCGGATTAAATCCACCACAACCGGGTAATCGCTATCGCTGTTGGCGCACACGTAACCCAGTGGTTTATGCAGCATTAAATAGCGCGTTTTAAACGCTTCAACGATGTTTCCATCAAGCGTAACTATTTCGTCACCCAGTAATTTTTGGTCACCTTTTTTGGCGATAACATCATTCACACTGACTCTTCCAGCTTTGATAGCTTGCTGGATAAGCGAGCGCGATGAGTCGCTATTTTGGCTGAGAAATTTATCGAGACGCATTAGTGATCCTGAGTGGTAATCCAGTTCGAGGGCAGGGTATGTTCCCAGCCGAACTGGCGAATGATATTTGTAAATTTGGTGGCGAGCGGGGCGATCAATGTCAGTGCTTCGTTGGTTATCGGGTGAATAAATTGCATTTCAGTCGATGCCAGCATTAATCCATCGCAAGCGAATTGTTCCTGAAAAAATCGATTATGATTACCCTTGCCGTGCTTGGCATCGCCAATAATCGGATGGCTGATATGTTTCATATGGCGACGGATTTGATGCTTGCGCCCTGTGTGTGGGCTGCATTGCACCAATGAATAGCGGGTGCAGGGATATTTATCGATACTAAACGGAAATTCGATCTGTGCCAGCTTTTTGAATTCAGTTATGGCTTCTTGTGCTGGTTTATCTGCACGCGCTTTTTTATCCGTGTATTTATCCAGTTCTTCAACTAACGGGTGGTCAATAATTCCTTGTTCTGGTGCAAAGCCGCGCACCAATGCCACGTAGGTTTTGGTTAGTGCATGACGGCTAAAAATATCGCCTAATTGCCGTGCAACGTCTGACGAGAGTGCAAATACCAATACCCCGGAGGTGGGTTTATCCAAACGGTGGATTGGATAAACCATCTGCCCGATTTGATCGCGCAACAACTGCACAGCAAAACGTGTTTCGTGCCGATCAATTTCACTTCGATGCACCAACAAGCCGCCCGGTTTATTGATGGCAACCAGATATTCATCGCGGTAAATAATCGGCAGTATTTCGGTCATTGCGTAAGCTTATAAAATGGCGTTGGTTTGTAAATATTTGGCGCTATAACAATAAAAGCAGGCGAGAGCCTGCTTTTATCGATGAAGCTATAAGCAGCGCTAAAAATTATTGCGCGCTTGTTGCTGCTTCAGGTGCATCGCTGCTGGTTTCATTGCTACTGGATTCAGATGTACAGCTAAATCCCCAGCCGCTTTGCTTTTCGGCAAACTCTGCTGCCTTGGCCTCGCATTGGCCTTGGGTACTTTCATAATTCCAGAGTGTTTGTGTTGCGCCGTCTTTGGTGTAGCTTACTGAGCAAGGAACGCTCTTGTCAGCTGATGTATAAACGATCTCAATAACGCGCTCGGCATTACCCATCTTGCAAGTATATTTAACCGCATCATTTGCAGTGGCAGAAACGCTCACTGCCAACAAGCTACCCAGCAAAAGAAATTTACGCATTTGATTTTTACTCCTTAAAAGTTAAATAGCGATACGAACAATAATGGCCAGCACTATTACAGCGATGCAACAGAAAACATTAACCGATTTTCTTTTCGCCCGAGTCTACGGTTTGGTAAATCAGGGTGTTGATGGTCATTGGGCCTACACCGCCGGGAACTGGTGTGTAAGCAGCAACGCGATCAACCAACGGCTTCAATTCGATATCGCCCACACCACCGGGATGATAGCCAGCATCAACTACCACTGCGCCGTCTTTAATCCACTCGGCTTTAATAAATTCCGGTTTGCCAACAGCGCCCACAAGAATATCGGCCTGTTTAATGAGTGACGGTAAGTTTTGGGTGCGTGAATGGCAAATGGTGACAGTGGCATTGGCATTAAGCAGCATCAGCGCCATTGGTTTGCCAAGAATTGGGCTGCGGCCAACCACTACAGCGTGCTTGCCGGCGAGTTCAATACCGTAGCCTTCCAACAAACGCATAATGCCTTTTGGTGTTGCGCAGCCATAAGCTTCTTCACCCATGCTCATGCGGCCAAAACCTAAACAGGTTACGCCATCCACATCTTTTTCCGCGCTGATTGCATCAAAGCACAGGCGCTCATCGATTTGGTGCGGAACCGGGTGCTGCAACAGAATACCGTGCACGTTAGGGTTGTTATTCAATTCATGGATTTTGGCGAGCAATTGTTCGGTAGTGGTAGATGAAGGCATCTCCACCTTCAATGACTCCATACCAATACGGGTACAGGCATTGCCTTTCATTTTCACGTAGGTCGCTGAAGCTGGGTCATCACCAACAAGAATGGTCGCCAGAATAGGGGTTTGGCCATTGCTACGCGCCTTTAATGCAGCAACGCGAGCAGAGAGTTCCTGTTCAGTTTTTTCGGCAAGGGCTTTGCCATCCAATACAAGTGCGGACATGGGCGCTAATTACCTGTGTAGTAAATGAGAAGGGGTATAAGTCTGAGGTCGCGCATTTTCCCACAGTGAGGGTGGTGCGCCAAGGGAATTAAGGTAGGGGGATGCAAATACTGGCCGATGGGAAAGGGGGCGCCGTTTTAGGGGTCAGGTGCTAGCGGCGTAGAGTAACAATGAACGGATATTTCGGTTTACTATTCATGGTTGAAAATTTTCAGTAACAAGTCGGGTGGCGAATGGTAGATATGGGGAAAAGCAATGTGAACATATTATAAAAATGAAGATTCTGAAGGGCGTTGCTTGATAGCTTAAGTGAGGAATTTTAGAGATGTTTTTTTAAGACGGGATTGGGGTGGCTGATGGGGCTCGAACCCACGACCACTGGAATCACAATCCAGGGCTCTACCAACTGAGCTACAGCCACCGTAGCGAGAACAAACAACACATCCATATGATGGGATTAGATCCCAACAGAAAGCTTATCAAGTGAAGTGTGGGCGAGTAATTAATAGCCCAAATGGCGCACCCGGCAGGATTCGAACCTGCGACCACCCGCTTAGAAGGCGGGTGCTCTATCCAGCTGAGCTACGGGCACATGCTGGAACAAACCTTCGCAGGTTCGATAAAAAGATGGTCGGAGTGGAGGGATTCGAACCCCCGACATTCTGCTCCCAAAACAGACGCGCTACCGGGCTGCGCTACACTCCGACGACTTAAAACTGACTGCGTTTCAAGTGGTGCGCATATTAACGGTGAGTTCCTGTATCGTCAACGAAAAAAACACAACAAAATAAAATATTTAGCGCATCGAGTTAAATTCTAATCAGCTTGTGTAAGCCGTGTTCAGATAGATAAAAGAGCCTTGGATTTTGATTCCGGTGTTCGCAATAAATGCCTTCACTATGGCACTTATGATCTTTGATAAAGGAGTAACAACTGCCGGTGTTATAGCATTTTACCCGCCAGCCCATTGAGCTTTGCCTATGGCTGTATTTGTGTGACCCTGACAATCTGCTGGCGAAACAGGGTGCTAAGTCTTTGTTTAGGCTTGTGTGTCGCCCAGCAGCTAGTCAGAATACGCAACTATCGTTTGGGAGATTTTATGCAAAACAATAATTTAGCGGTTTCAATGAAGTTGGGTATGCGCCGTCTGGCATCTGGTGTTTGTGTGTTATCGACGACATTGCCCGGCAATCAACGTTTTGCGATGACAGTCTCTTCCGTCACTTCAGTATCTGATTCACCCGCATCACTGCTTGTGTGCATTAATCAGTTAGTGTCACAACAGGGGCATTTGGCAACTTTAGGTAGTCAGTTTGCTGTTAATGTTCTTTCTACTCATCATCAGGATGTTTCCAATATTTGCGCTGGGCGTGAACCCAATCGTGATCGCTTTGAAGTGGGCAATTGGGAAGAGGACGAAACCGGTTTACCCGTGTTGGCCGATGCCCAGGCCGTTTTTGTCTGCCAAACCGATCAAGTAACCACCTACGGAACTCATAAGATCATTATTGGTGTCATCCACAAAGTGATTCTAAATGGCGCAGAGGTAGATCCATTACTCTACGCTGATGGCAGCTATGGTGCATTTTCGCGCCAATAGAATCCAGTTATGAAGTGCTAGCAGCGCAATCGACTGAGCGTTGGGCTAACTGAAGGAAATTGTTAAATCTTGTGGTTCAAAATGACGCAAACATTTAGCAAAAATTTACCTTGCAATATGAATATTTCGTGTCTATCGGCTGTTTAAGGTTAATAACCACTAGCTCTTTATGCACACCTCATGTGCTTAAGCGCCCAAGCAGTTCATGGCTTGATCAAAAACGTGAAAAAATGAGCTTTTGATCTGGTTTTTTTGTGTAACACTATGAAAAATAAAGATATTTTCATATAGATTAAATTTTGATCAATTTGTCATTGATACTGATTTTATAAGCCTTTGAGGCGGTTTCCCAAAAACTATCCACCAAGTTATCCACAGAAAATGTGGACAAAATTTTGATGAAGGTTTTTGTGCAAAAAAGTTACAGTTTGTGTGTTTTGTATCTTTTATGCCGTAACAGGTGACGAAATTTTTAGCGTTTTTTCTTGTTCAAAAAAGTGGATTTATTTATGAGTAAACGATTGAAGGTTGCCGTGCTTGGTGGTGGTAGTTTTGGTACGGCAATTGCCAACATCATCGCTTGTAACAACCATCAAACTTACCTGTGGATGCGCTCTGCGGAGCAGGCAGAGGTCTGTGAATCCGAGCGCCAAAATGCTCGCTATCTACCCGGTTATATGCTCCATGAGCAGCTGATAATTACCTCTGACCTGGCGCAAGCGGTGAAAGGGGCTGATCTGGTATTTGTATCCATTCCCAGCCATTCATTTCGTGCGGTAACCCAACAGTTGAAACCGTTGCTGGGTGACGAGACTATGGTGGTAAGCACTGCCAAGGGGATAGAGCCGGAAGGATTTACCCTGATGAGCCAGATTCTTGAGCAAGAGCTGCCTGGCCATCCTATCGGTGTATTGAGTGGACCCAACTTTGCGAAAGAAATTGTGCAACAGCAGCAGACCGGAACTGTTATCGCTAGCGAAAACCAAAGTGTTATCAGCTGCGTGCAGGAGACCTTGAAGTCGTCCACCTTCCGCGTGTACGCCAATCATGACCGCTATGGTGTAGAGTTGGGCGGCGCGCTGAAAAATATCTACGCTATTATTTGCGGCATGGCAGCGGCACTGGGTGCTGGCCATAATACCCAGGCAATGTTGCTTACCCGCAGCCTTGCAGAAATGGGGCGTTTTGCACAGATGATGGGGGCCAACCCCATGACGTTTTTAGGTTTGGCGGGTGTGGGCGATTTAATTCTCACTTGTACGTCGGATTTGAGCCGGAATTACCGCGTCGGATTTGCATTGGGGCAAGGGCAAAAACTGGATGAGATAGTGGCCTCCTTGGGGCAAGTCGCCGAAGGGGTTAACACGCTCCGCCAAGTGAAGCAAAAGGCCGATGAGTTGCAGGTATATATGCCCTTGGTGTCGGGGCTTTATGCGGTGCTCTTCCAACAAAAAGCGATTGCCGAGGTCGCCCGTGGTTTAATGGTGGGCGAGCAAGCAGATGACGTTGAATATTTAAGGGGAAACTAATGGACAATGAACAATTAAAATCCAATCTCACCTCCAGTAAACACTGGTTGCGTTTGGTGTTTATGTTGCTGTTTGCGGCAGTGTTGCAACTGGCAAGTTTGGTGATGTGGGTATTGGTCGCAGTGCAATTTGTATTTTCATTGATTACCGGTGAAGACAATCAACACCTGCGTCGCTTTGGTCATTCACTGTCTACGTACATTTACAATGTATTAAAATTTTTGTGTTACAGCAGCGAAGAAAAACCGTTTCCGTTTGCTGATTGGCCTGCGAACTCAAGTGCTGAACCGGAAGTTGCTGTCCAGCCTGCACTTGTGGCTGATGCTCCCGAAGAAGCCGCAAAGTAAATGACGATTTTTATTTTGCGTCACGGTCAGGCGGAAGCGCAGATCACTTCCGATGATGCGCGGCAACTGACTAATAAAGGCCGCAATGATACCGCCAGAATTGTGCAGGAGCGCATTGCGGATATGCCCCTTGTACAAATCTGGGCGAGTCCCTTGGTGCGTGCACAACAAACAGCAGAAATTGCGTTGAGTTATTTTCCCGGGTTAAAAATCCAAACGACCGATTTGTTAGTACCTGAGGCCAATCCGCAAGTGTTAATGAATTGGTTGGATAAACTCAATGCGCAGTTTATTGGCACTGATCGATCACTCTTGCTGGTGAGCCACCAGCCATTGGTGGGGGCGCTCGTCAATTTGCTGTGCGGTAAACCTGGTGATTATTATCCAATGGGTACCAGTTCCCTCGCGGCGATCCGCGCGCAAGTGGTTGCCGCCGATATGGGCGATTTACTTTGGCTGGATCACGCCTAAAATAAAACAACCGTGTTTTATTTCTTACTTCCTCTGTGGATCTTTTTATGGCGCAATCACCCGGTCCGCGCGAATTGCGTTTTACCGTCAATGGAATGAATTTCGCTGCGCAGGAGTGGGGCGATTCAACACAGCTACCTGTACTTGCATTACATGGCTGGTTGGATAACGCTGCAAGCTTCTTTGCTTTGGCACCGCGCTTGAAAAATCTGCATATTGTTGCGCTTGATATGGCAGGCCATGGCCAAAGTGAACATCGCCCCGGTCAAATGGCTTACACCCCTTGGGATGATATCAACGATATTCTCGCGGTTGCCGATCATTTTGGTTGGGAGCGTTTTGTACTTCTAGGGCACTCGCGCGGAGCAATTATCGGCACTCTTGCCGCAGGTACTTTTCCTGAGCGATTTATCGCGCTAGGGTTGGTTGAAGGTTTATTACCTGAGCCTGCGCGCGCGGAGGAAGCCCCCAAACAACTGGCTAGCGCTATTCAGGGGTTGCGCGTCCAACAGCGAAAAATTCCCTCTATTTATCCTGATATGAGTATTGCAATCAGGGCGCGTGAGCGTGGTATGTTTCCGCTTGGGCATGCGGCGGCCAAGGCGTTGACGGAGCGCGGTGTGGTTGCGCAAGCAGGTGGCGTTTCATGGAGTACTGACCCGCGCTTACTGGCTCCCTCAATGATTAAATTATCGCGTGAGCATCTCCACGCGTTTGTCAATCAAGTTAGTGCACCGATAAAATTGCTTTTGGCACATGATGGTCTGCCAAAGCTCTATGCAAATTATTTACACGAAGTTGAACAATTCCCGCAGGTGGATTATGAGGTCTTATCCGGTGGGCACCATTTGCATATGGAGCGAGAGGTGGATTTGGTCGCAGAAAAACTTAACCGTTTTTTTTCTCAATTCATCAAGTAAAACCCAGTTAACAATAACGGCTATTGTTTAGTGAGAGCTTATGAATTTTGTACGTTTTATCAGTGGGGCGTTTTTGTTATTGATGGCCGGTGTGTTATCTGCAGCGGAATTGCCTGTGCAAAATTATCACAATGCCAGAGTGATATTTGAAAGCAATGCAGAAACGGATGAATATGTGTTGGCGCTAGGAAGTTACAAAAAAATCGCCGGCAGCTGGCGGGTAGATCGCCAGCAGCGTTTAAGTGGAACGCTTGCACGCTACACGCTGGAGTTACCGGAGGGGCACAGTGCCAGTAACGGTTTTGATTTTTATCTGGATCAATTACAAAATTTTAATTTTCGCGAGTTGTTCCATTGCAAGAGCCGCGATTGCGGAACCAGTAACTCCTGGGCCAATAATCATTTCAAGCTTCAGATGCTCTACGGGTTAGATCAGTTCCAGCAATACGGCGCTTATGAAGTGACGACAGCGGATGAAAAACCTTTCTATGTCGCGCTTTACGCCGTGCAGCGCGGTAACAAGCGCGTATATGTGCAGTTGGATGTGCTGCATGTCGATAAAATTATCGAGCTTGGTATAGCGTCAAGTCCCGAATCGATTATTAAATCACTTGAAACCAACGGCTATTATGTATTCCCCGATTTGGTGGCTGAAGATGCGCAGGGCAGTACGAATATCCAAATCAAACAGGCACATCTGCAAGCACTCATTGATGCGCTTACACAAAAAGTCGATTGGAGACTTGCGCTGGTCGGGCATGATTACGCACCAGTCCCTCTTGCACAGCAACAAAAAGATTCACTGCTTTATGCTGCGCAACTGAAAGCGGCGCTGCAAGAAAAAGGCATAGTTGCTGCGCGCATAACGACATACGGTATTGGTAGCCTTGCACCAGCGGGTAGGGGTGATAGAAGCGCCCGGGTGGAAGTTGTAAAAGTAAATGATTGAGCTGCAGTAGGTTAATTGTGTTGTACGAAAATGAAAAAGGCGGCATCACAGAATGATGCCGCCTTTTTGTTTAGCAAGTATTATTGAACGCCGTTAGCGCAACAGTGACAAAAACTCATTGCGTGTGGCTTGGTTACTGCGGAAAGTGCCGCGCATTGCTGATGTTTTCATCGACGAGTTTTGTTTTTCAACGCCGCGCATCATCATGCACATATGTTTTGCTTCGATGATCACACCTACGCCGGATGCGCCGGTAATTTCTTGAATGCATTCCGCAATTTGTACAGTAAGTTGTTCCTGTATTTGCAGGCGGCGGGCAAACATATCAACGATGCGCGCAACTTTCGACAAGCCCAGCACTTTTCCGGTTGGTATGTAAGCAACATGAGCTTTGCCAATAAATGGCAAAAGATGGTGTTCGCACAGCGAATAGAGTTCGATATCTTTGACGATAATCATTTCATCCGAGTCAGACGGAAAGAGCGCATCGTTGACGACTTCATCGAGTGTTTGGTGGTAGCCGCGGGTTAAAAATTGAAAGGCCTTGGCAGCACGATCCGGCGTATCCAGAAGTCCTGGGCGGGTTAAATCTTCACCAATGCCAGCGATAATGCTCGCAAAATGTTCTCTCATTGGAATCTCCTCAAGCGGCAGCAGTGCTCTGCCTGTCACAAAACGGCAGTTTACCGCTTTCAGCCAATTTCTAGAAAACATAAATCCTGATTTGGCCGATTTATTGGGTAGAATGCCCGCTCTCTGCCCAGTTCGAGGTTTTTATGGTTGCTTCCACCACAATTTTTGATCAAGCGCGCGATGAGTTATTAACGATTCGCGATTTTTTACGCTGGGCAGCCAGTGAGTTTATCGCGGCAAAGCTTTATTACGGCCACGGCACGGATAATCCCTGGGATGAAGCTGAGCAACTGGTTTTACATGCAATACATTTGGCACCTCCACTCGGCGATGAGTGGCTGGACGCACAGCTGACCCGCAGCGAGCGTGAACGCGTAGTAGCCAATATCCAGCGTCGTATTGAAGGGCGTATTCCGGCCGCCTACATCACCGGCCAAGCCTGGTTTGCGGGCTTGCCCTATGTGGTTGATGAGCGGGTGCTGGTACCGCGTTCTCCGATTGCGGAGCTGATCGAAAAACGTTTTGCTCCTTGGTTGGTTAATGAGCCGCAACAAATTCTTGATTTATGCACTGGCAGCGGCTGTATCGGTATCGCCTGCGCGCACGCATTTCCTGATGCTGAAGTGCAATTGAGCGATATTTCCTATGATGCTCTGGCAGTAGCCGAGGAAAATATCCAACAGCACGGCATGACCGAGCGCATCTTTGCACTGCAGTCAGATTTGTTTGAAAACCTGCTAGGGCAGCGTTTTGATTTGATTGTCTCCAATCCACCTTATGTGGATGCAGAGGATATGGCGAGCTTGCCCGATGAATTCCATGCGGAACCTGAGTTGGGGCTTTCGTCCGGCGAAGATGGTTTGGATTTCACCCGCCGCCTGCTGAAGGAAGCGGCGGATTATTTAACGGAAGATGGACTTTTGGTAGTGGAAGTGGGCAACTCCTGGCCAGCATTGGAAGGTGTTTATCCAACATTGCCCTTCACTTGGATAGAGTTTGAGCGTGGCGGTCATGGTGTATTTGTATTGACCGCTCAGGATTTGCGCAATGCGCGCGCGGCGGGTGTGCTCTAGGCCAATCATGTCGATGCGTCGGCTGGGCAAGTCACGTATAATCAGCGCACTTTTTTATTGATCCTTTGTTGGATTCTTACTGTCAGGAAATCCCTAATGTCAGGCAATACTTACGGCAAATTGTTTACTGTGACTACCTTCGGCGAAAGCCACGGAGTGGCCTTGGGCGCAATCGTAGATGGCTGTCCACCCGGCCTTGAATTGACCGAAGCCGATATCCAAATTGATTTGGACCGTCGCAAGCCAGGCACATCGCGCTATACCACCCAGCGTCGCGAAGAAGATGCGGTGAAAATTTTATCCGGTGTATTTGAAGGTAAAACCACCGGTACTCCTATTGGTATGTTGATCGAAAATACCGATCAACGCTCTAAAGATTATTCCAACATCAAAGACCAATTCCGCCCCGCGCATGCGGATTACACCTACATGCAAAAATACGGCGTGCGCGATTATCGCGGTGGTGGTCGCTCTTCTGCACGTGAAACAGCAATGCGTGTTGCAGCGGGTTCCATCGCTAAAAAATATTTGAAAGATTTTCACGGTATTGAAGTGCGCGGTTATTTGTCGCAACTTGGTCCGATAAAAATTGACAGTGTGGATTGGGACCAGGTTCATCAAAACCCTTTCTTCTGCCCCGATGCCAGCAAGGTGCCGGAAATGGAAGCCTTTATGCAGGCGCTCAACAAAGAAGGCGATTCTATCGGTGCAAAAATTACCGTGGTAGCCACCAATGTTCCGCCCGGATTGGGTGAGCCAATTTTTGATCGCCTAGATGCTGAAATTGCGCACGCATTGATGAGCATTAATGCGGTAAAAGGGGTTGAGATCGGCGAGGGCTTTGGTTGTGTTGCCCAGCGTGGCAGCCAGCATCGCGATGAGATGACCCCTGAGGGCTTTTTATCTAATAATGCAGGTGGCATTTTAGGTGGTATTTCTTCCGGGCAAGATATTATTGCGAATCTTGCGCTCAAACCGACATCGAGTTTACATATTCCCGGTCGCAGTGTAGATGTGCATGGCAATGCAGTCGAAGTAATTACCAAAGGTCGTCACGATCCATGTGTGGGTATCCGTGCAACGCCGATTGCCGAAGCGATGTTGGCGTTGGTTTTAATGGATCATCTGTTGCGTCAGCGCGGGCAAAATGGTGCTGTTAAACATTCTGTGCCGGTAATTCCTGCCAGCGTGAAATAAATTCTCCAAGGGTGTGTTGGATTAGTCATCTTCGTGAGGACTAATCCAATGTTTGATTCACTCCTTCTGTTGTTTTCATATGCCCCTTTCTTTTGCGCAGCAAGCAATTCCCTATTGGCGCCTGTCCGGATTTTATTTTTTTTATTTTGCCGTGGTCGGCACGCTGATTCCTTACTGGGGAATTTATCTAAAATCCCTCGGTTATTCCTCTCAGGATGTTGGCATCATTAGTTCCATCATTATGGCGACCCGTATTGTTGCACCGAATTTTTGGGGTTGGTTGGCGGATCATACGCAACAGAGACTGCGTATTATTCGGCTCGGCAGTTTGGCGGCGAGTATTATTTTTGCCGGGATTTTGCTTGACCAACGCTATTGGTGGCTGGTGTTGGTGGTGAGTTGTTATACCTTTTTCTGGCATGCGGTACTGCCACAATTTGAAGTGATTACGCTGGGATATTTAGCCAATAACTATCACAGGTATGGTCAAATCCGCTTGTGGGGTTCGGTGGGCTTTATGGCGGCAGTGGTAGGGCTTGGGTTGGTATTTGATGTGATGCCAATCCGTTTTTTACCGTTGTTTATCCTCACTTTTTTGATTTTGATTTGGCTCTCCAGCCTTAGTTTACAAGACGTGAGCGCAAAAAAATCTGATGGGCAGCGGCAGAATTTTTTAAGCCTGGTGTGGCAGCCAACCATTCTGTGTTTTTTAGCGGCCAGTTTTTTATTGCAACTCAGTCACGGTCCTTACTACACATTTTATACGCTCTATCTTGTCGAAAATTACAGCTACAGTAGCACTGCAACAGGGTTGTTGTGGGCGCTGGGTGTACTTGCTGAAGTTGCTATTTTTATTGTCATGCATAAATTATTGCACCGGTTTAGCTTGCGTTCCTTAATGCTGTTTAGCTTGCTAGTGACCAGCGGGCGCTGGTTGTTAATTGCTTATGGTGCTGAATCACTTGCGGTACTGCTCTTTGCGCAGCTGCTCCATGCGTGCAGCTTTGGTATCGCCCATGCAGTTTCCATTGAGCTGGTGCGCACCCATTTTATGGGGGCTAATCAAGGGCAGGCGCAGGCAATGTATAGCTCTTTCAGTTTTGGCGCAGGCGGTGCCACTGGAGCATTGATTGGTGGCTTGCTGTGGGACTATAGTGCATCAACAACATTCTTGTTAGCTGCCGTGTCAGTGTTGGTTGCGTTCGTACTTTGTTATTTTTGGTTGCATCCTGTTCATCAAGTTGGAAGAGAGGTTCATCGTGAATAATTTGACCGTGACTCTGGTGCAGCAAGTAATTGTTCCCAACGATCCACAATATAACCTCGATGTGTTTGCTGAATCGATGGCAGCAATTACCAAAACTGATTTGATTGTATTGCCGGAAGTTTTTACCACTGGTTTTTGCGCTAGTGCGCGCAGTTATGCAGAAGCAGTTGATGGTCGTGCCTACAAGTGGATGCAACAACAAGCCACTAAGCACAATGCTGTTGTCACTGGAAGTTTGGTGGTTAAGGTAGGTGAACAATATTTCAATCGCTTGGTTTGGATGCGCCCAGACGGCAGTTACACAGAATACGATAAACGTCATCTGTTCAGGATGGCCGGCGAGCATACCCGTTATGCCATGGGTAATAAACGTCTGTTGGTCAATGTAAAAGGTTGGCGGGTGCTGCCATTAATTTGTTATGACTTGCGCTTTCCAGTTTGGAGCCGCAACCGCAACGATTACGATCTGGCGATTTATGTTGCCAACTGGCCGAGTGTGCGCGCTTTACATTGGAACCGGTTATTGCAAGCGCGTGCAATAGAAAATTTAAGTTATGTGGTGGGTGTCAATAGGGTAGGTATGGATGAGGCAGGGCAGCATTATGCTGGCGACTCCAGTGTGTATGGAGCAACGGGCGAGTTGATTGCAACGAGCCAGGAGGCTGAACTAATAACGGTTGAGTTATACACTGAAAAATTAACTGAATATCGCGAGCGATTTCCGGCCCATTTGGATGCGGATGAGTTTATATTGCCGTGATGAATGTGAGTCTCAACGGAGAATATTGATCATGCCTAAAGGTTTCGGCGATAAACTGGTGATAGCGATTTCATCGCGTGCATTGTTTAATCTGGATGAGAGTCATCAGGTTTATGTGAATGAAGGACTGGCTGCTTATGCCCAGTATCAAATTGAGCATGAAGATGAAATTCTTGCCCCTGGTGATGCATTCCCACTAGTTAAAAAATTGTTGCGACTCAATGAGCGTTTAGGTGGTGAGCCGCGTGTGGAAGTGATTCTGCTTTCACGCAACAGTGCGGATACGGGTTTGCGCGTGTTTAATTCTGTTGAGTATTACGGCCTTAAAATCAGCCGCGCTGCGTTTTGCGGCGGCACATCACCTTATCGTTACGCTTCTGCATTTGGTTGCCACTTATTTCTCTCGACAGAGCCGGATGATGTCCGGCAAGCGCTTGACCACGGCATGGCGGCAGCGACCTTAATTGCATCGAATAACCAGGTTGATAATGAAGATGAATTGCGGTTTGCCTTCGACGGTGATGCAGTTATTTTTTCTGATGAGGCAGAGCAGGTATATAAATTACAAGGACTATCCGCATTTACTGAAAGCGAAAAAGCGTCTGCAAAAGAACCGTTGAGCGGAGGCCCATTCAAACAATTTTTGGCCGCGCTTCAAGGTTTACAAGCCGAGTTTGGTGAAAACTGTCCGATACGTACAGCATTGGTTACTGCTCGCTCGGCACCTGCACATGAGCGGGTAATCCGTACCTTGCGCGCCTGGAATATCCGTATAGATGAATCATTATTTTTGGGCGGGCTCGCCAAAGGTACTTTCCTCAAAGCCTACGGTGCAGACGTTTTTTTTGATGATCAACCTATGCATTGCGAGTCAGCACGCGAGCATGTTGCTACCGGTCACGTACCGCACGGAATAGCCAATCGACCAGTTTCTTGAGTGTTGGCGGCTCATGACATATACCCAATATAGGGTGTGCATCTGCTATTTTTTGGTGTTTTTGTAATATTCCTTTGTCAAAAACTTTGAATTTTCGGGATATAGTCTAAAGTTGTAACAAGGCTGGCCTGTAGCACAATTAATAATTGTTGGGCACAGACGGGTAATGTGATCTATTCTAGAAGTGAATAATCTAACTTGATTTTATAACCCTGAGTTCGCTCTTGGGTTTTTCTGGTGAATGCCTTTGGCAAATTCCTCCAGTGAGTGAGCCAATCGGAGGGCTTATGAAGCTGCAACAACTACGCTATATCTGGGAAGTGGCGCATCACGATTTGAATGTGTCAGCTACTGCACAGAGTTTGTACACCTCGCAACCGGGTATCAGCAAACAAATCCGTTTGCTGGAAGACGAGTTGGGAGTTGAAATCTTCTCGCGCAGCGGGAAGCATTTAACCCGCATAACCCCGGCCGGTGAAGCAATTCTCAAGACCGCGGGCGAAATTCTGCGTAAAGTAGAAAGTATCAAACAGGTTGCCCAAGAGTTCAGTAATGAACGGAAAGGAACTTTGACCTTGGCGACGACCCATACCCAAGCCCGCTATGCATTGCCGCCCGTGATTGGTTCGTTCATCAAGCAATATCCAGAAGTTGCCTTGCATATGCATCAGGGTACGCCGATGCAGATTTCCGAAATGGCTGCTGACGGCACTGTGGATTTTGCAATTGCCACTGAAGCGATGGAGCTGTTCAGTGATCTGATCATGATGCCTTGCTATCGCTGGAACCGTAGTGTTGTGGTTCCCAAGAATCATCCTCTTGCACAGGTATCCAACCTGACCCTTGAAGAGGTCGCCAAATATCCGATAGTAACCTACGTGTTTGGTTTTACCGGACGCTCAAAATTGGATGAGGCCTTCATCAATCGTGGCCTTGCACCTAAAGTGGTGTTCACTGCTGCGGATGCTGACGTGATTAAAACCTATGTCCGTCTCGGTTTGGGCGTGGGAATTATCGCCAGTATGGCCTACAACGAAACGACCGATAGCGATCTGGTTGCTTTGGATGCGAGCCACTTGTTTGAATCGAGTGTAACCAAGATTGGTTTCCGTCGTGGTACCTTCCTGCGTGGATTCATGTATGACTTTATCGAAAAGTTTGCGCCGCATTTGACGAAAGACATCATTAATGAGGCCTTCAACCGTCATTCGCGAGCGGAGCTGGACGAGTTGTTTGAGGACATAGAAATACCTACCCATTGATCGAAATGATTGTTCCAAAAGCCGAACACTTGTTCGGCTTTTTTATTAATTATCAATTTGTTAGCCGCCCTGGTTAATGCTGTTTGTTATTTTCATATCCCGATTGCAGTTTTCCTTCGTGTTATTTATTTTGCCTTTTATTATACAATTTTATTGCTTTGTACAAGTTTTGGATGTAAAACTTATACAGAATTGATAATTTGTATAGGGTTAATATGAGCAAAATTCCTCTCGGTGTTAGTCAATGTTTGCTTGGTGAACAGGTCCGGTTTGATGGTGGCCATAAACGCAACCGTTACCTCACTGACGTCCTCAGTGAATACATCGAGTTTCGCCCGGTGTGTCCGGAAGTTGCTATTGGTTTAGGTATACCGCGTAAGCCAATCCGGTTGGTGATCATCGGTGATGAGACCCGCGTGCGCGGCGTTCAAAACCCTGATTTGGATGTGACCGATGCGCTGGTCGAGCAGGCAGAGTTTGCAGCACAGCAAATGCCCGATATCTGTGGTTATGTTTTCATGCAAAATTCGCCCAGTTGCGGCGTATTTGGCATGAAGCGCTATCGCGATAATGGCTACACCGCTGATGGCAAGGGTCGCGGTGCCTATGCTCAACGCTTTATGGAATTGATGCCGCTGTTACCCGTGGAGGAAGCAGGGCGTTTGAATGATGCCGGTTTGCGCGATAACTTTCTGGCGCGGGTCTTTGCTTATCATGATTTTAAAACGAATGTTGCCGCTGCCCCCACCGCAAAAAAACTGATTGATTTCTACTCTCGCTACAAATATCAGGTGATGGCGCATCATGTGCCCAGCTATTTCACCATAGGTCGCTATCTGTCCAATTTGTCGGGGCGGGATATACAGACAAGCAGCGATGAGTTTTTCCGTTTATTTATGGAGGCGCTTGCGCACCATGCCTCGCGTAAAGGGAATACCAATGCAATTATGCATTTGCGTGGTTATTTGAAAGAGCATTTAAACACTCAGGATAAACAAGAGCTGTCGCAGCTGATTGATTCATACAAAGCGGGCATGGTGCCTTTGGTTGTGCCGCTTACCTTACTAAAGCACCATTTGTTAAAACTCGATAACCCTTATTTAAAATCCCAAACTTTTTGGTCGCCTCATCCGGAACGGCTCGGGTTGCGTAATCACATTGTAGAGAATAGCTAGTGAGTATTATTGTTGAAACTGAAGGGGATGGTGTGTTGGTAGAAGACGCCGTACCCATTCGTGAAATTTCACGCGTGACGGGTGTGAATACCGTAACACTGCGTGCATGGGAGCGACGCTATGGTTTATTAATCCCACAGCGAACCTCCAAAGGGCACAGGTTATATAGCCGTTCCGATATTGATCGCGTTAAAGAAATTCAGGTGTGGTTAGGGCGCGGGTTGGCGATTGGCAAAGTGAAGGCATTACTTGCCGATGAACAGCGCGGCGATCTTGTCCCTGAAATAGATTCAATCTGGTTGCAATTGGCGCAGCAAATTCAAATGACAATCACTGCATTTAACCGCAACCAGCTGGAGCGCCTGATTGAAGAAACGTTTTCGCTTTATCCGGTGCCAATGATTGCCGATTATTTGTTATTGCCATTAATAGCGGAACTGCAAGGGGAAGAGCCGGGTAGACCCGTGCGCCGAGCGTTTTTTACGGCCGTGCTACTGGAGTATATTCAAGCCGCCCAAAGCCGCCAACGGCATGCAGCCCAAGGGGAGAAAATCCTGATGGTGTCAGCTGCTCCGGACGAGGATCCCTTATTGCCAGCGGTGTTGAATTATGGGCTTCTGGTGAACCAATATCAGGCTGAATTTTTGGGGTATTTGAGTGCAAAGGAGTCGTTACTGGCTGCAGAAGCGCTAGCTACAAAAATAGTGGTGATTATTGGTAGTGAAACCGTAAATACCAGCGAGCTACAGCTACACTTGAGTCTGTTGCAGGAGCGTTCTGCTACGGCTGTTGTGTTGACGGGAAATGTAGCGCGGGTTGTTCGTGCATTAGTGCCTGAATTCAGCACTGGCTATTATGCTTGCGACAGCCAGCAACGAGTACTGACCACAATAAACCAATTATTAAAGGGATGAGTCATTTGTATGACGCTTACGGTTCCGCAAAAAGTACGCAATTTGTACTTGCGTTTTGATAAAAAAATTCTCGGCTCTCTCGTTGATATTTACAGCGACGACATTCAATTTCGCGATCCGCTCCATGCGGTCAATGGCCTCAAAAATCTCACCGACTATTATGCTGGCATGATGGATGATTTGGTTGAGTGCCGTTTTGAGTTCCATCATTCTATGGAAATGACTGCCCGTGGCGAGGCTATTCTTTTCTGGACCATGCACTACCGCCACAACAAACTAGCTGGAGGAAAACTTTTGGAATTGACTGGTAATACCCACCTGCTATTCAACGAAAAAGTTTATTACCATCGCGATTATTTTGATGCAGGCTCCATGCTCTATGAGCATATTCCACTGGTGGGTTTTGCGATCCGGCAGATAAAGAAAAAAGTGGGTGCAAAATGACCGCGTTAGTTTGGCTGCGTCATGATTTGCGTGTGCATGATAATCCCGCTTTGTTTAAAGCGGCAGAATCAGGGCAAGGTGTGGTAGCTGTTTACGTACATTGTGATGCATACGTGCGCCTCCATACCATTGCACCTGCGCAACTGGACTTCGTGCGTCGCCATTTGCATATAATGGCGAAAGACCTCACCAGCTTGAATATTCCACTGTTGGTTGTTCGCGTACAAAAACCAGCTGAAATTGCGCCGGAATTATTGCGCATAGCACAGCGAGTGCAGGCGGGGCATTGCTATTTCAACGCGGAGTATCCCGTGAACGAATTGAATCGCGATCTTGCGGTTAACCAATTACTGCGTGACAACGGAATTCTGGTGAAGCGGTGTCACGATCGTTGCATAGTCCCGCCCGGTATGATTCGCAATGGTCAAGGTGATCCTTATAAAGTCTTCACTGCGTTTAAAAAGAAATGGCTGCAGACCATGATGCCGGTTGCGATAAAACCGCTGGCTTCGCCTGCCAAACAAGCGGCAGTCTCTGGTGTAACTACGGTATCTATCGATGATATTAATCAGTTATTTTCTGCACATGAATTGCGCGATTTGTCGGAGCTTTGGCCTGCGGGAGAAGCTGAGGCTTATCGCCGGTTGGATTTGTTTATTGAAAAATCGATTACCCGCTATCTGGATCAGCGCGATTTTCCATCCATTGATGGCACTTCCAGTTTATCCCCGTATTTTGCGGTAGGTTCGCTATCCCCCCGCCAGGCAATTGCCGCTGTACTCGCCTACACGCATGGCGAGTGGGAGGGTGGCAATGCGGGCGCAAACTGCTGGATTAGCGAATTAATCTGGCGGGAATTTTATCAGCATGTAGCGGTGGATTATCCGCAGGTCTGTAAGCGTAAAGCTATGCAGGCCCATACGGAAGCTTTTCCCTGGCGCTATGACAAAACGCTTTTCGCTGCCTGGTGTGAGGGTAAAACCGGTATTCCTATTGTCGATGCGGCTATGCGCCAATTGAATGCCACCGGGTGGATGCATAACCGTTTGCGTATGGTGGTTGCTATGTTTTTGACTAAAAACTGCCAAATCGATTGGCGTTGGGGCGAAGATTATTTTATGTCACAGTTAATTGATGGTGAGTTTACAGCCAACAATGGGGGCTGGCAGTGGAGCGCATCAACGGGTACTGACGCAGCTCCCTATTTCCGCATTTTTAATCCTATTAGCCAATCTGAACGTTTTGATCCGAATGGTGATTTTATACGTAATTGGATTCCAGAGTTGGCGCATTTGTCGAATAAACAGATTCACAATCCGCCATCAGTCGATAATTACCCGCGCCCAATTGTTGATTTAAATTTGAGCCGTAAAGAAACCATAGCACTTTTCGCCCAATTGACGCCCGTAGCGCACTAACCGAGTTAGTCCATGAATACCAGTCTTGCGCCTTACACTGTTTTAATAACCGGCGCCTCTAGCGGGATTGGTTATGAGTTGGCACTGCGTTATCTGGAGCAGGGTGCAAGAGTGTTTGCACTGGCGCGTTCTGAAGACCGATTGGAGCAGTTGGCCAAACAATTTCCGCAGCAGTGTTTGCCAGTAAAGGTTGATCTTTCTGATGCTGGTGATAGTCAACGCGCAGGTGAATGGATCGATGAACAAACACAATATTTGGATCTCGCTATCTTAAACGCGGGTACTTGCGAATATGTTGATGTAAATAATTTGTCGCACGAGCCGTTTGACAAGGTAATGGCAATTAATTGGCAGGGCACTATCAACAGTCTGCTGTTTTGTTTACCTTTGCTGCGTAAAAAAAAGTTGCAAGACAACAGTGTGCAGACAGCGCCAGCGCAACTGGTGGGTGTATCCAGTATGGCTAGTATTTTGCCTATGCCGCGCTCGCAAGCTTACGGCGCATCCAAGGTTGCCATGGAATATCTATTTAATTCATTGCGCGTAGATTTGGCTAACGAACCCATCGATATCACCATCGTTCGTCCAGGCTTTGTTAAAACCCCACTCACTGACCGCAATGACTTTCCCATGCCTTTTGCACAGACAACAGCCGAAGCCGCAGACAGTATTCTGAAGGGCATCAACAAGCGCCATTGGCTGGTGCAATTCCCTTGGCCGTTGGTGTGGTTGATGAATTCTATCGCCTGTTTGCCGCTACGCGCGCAAGTGTGGCTATTGCAAAAAATCTCACGCACTTCACATTAAGAGTCTACGCATGACTGTCGTTGCCAGAAAAAAAATCGCTATCATAGGTTCGGGAATCAGTGGATTACTGAGCGGTTACTTGTTGGCACGCCGCCACGATGTGAGTGTATTTGAAGCCGGGAATGAAATTGGTGGGCATACGGCTACCAAAATGGTTATTGCACCTGAAGGCAAGCTCGCTGTTGATACAGGATTTATCGTATTCAACGATCGCACTTATCCCAATTTTCTAAAATTGCTTGCGCAATTGAATGTTTCTTATCAGCCCACTGAAATGGGTTTTAGTGTTGCCTGCCAGCGTACCGGGTTTGAATACAGTGGTACTTCATTGAATGCTGTGTTTGCCCAGCGCAAAAATATCTTCAATCTTTCCCACTGGCGCATGTTGAAAGAAATTGTGCAATTCAATACGGCCTGCACCCTGCTCTATAAGAATAACTGCATTCCTGAAGACCAAACGCTGGGCGAATATTTGCAGCTACAAGGCTACAGCGAAAAATTCATTCATTTTTATATCTTACCCATGGTGTCGGCGATCTGGTCATCGCCCATTGGTACAGCGGCAGCTATGCCACTGACATTTTTTGTGCGGTTTTTCCACAACCATGGCCTATTGACTGTTACCCAACAGCCACAGTGGTACACCATCAAAGGTGGTTCCAACCAATATTTACAACCGTTAACAGCAAAATATAAAGGCACCATTTATACAAACTGTCCGGTACTCAAGGTAAAGCGCAATGCTGACTCGGTAGCAGTCACTACAGCTTTGTTCGGTGAGCAATTATTTGACGAGGTTGTTTTTGCCTGCCATAGCGATCAGGCATTGAAATTACTTGCCGATCCGTCATCGGCTGAACATGAGATTCTCGCTGCAATTCCCTACCAATCCAATCAGGTAGTATTGCACAGTGATCTTCGCTTGCTACCCAAGTTGCGCCGCAGTTGGGCGAGCTGGAATTACATGCTGCTACAGAATGGCGAAGCCGATTCAGTTAGTGAAAGTGTCGCTTTGACGTACAACATGAATATCCTGCAAAAATTGAACTCGGCAACTACATTTTGCGTGACAGTCAATGCGGGCAATGCGATAGATCCTGAAAAAATCTACGGTGAATATCAATATAGCCATCCGATGTTTACGCGCGAGTCGGTTGCCGCGCAAGCGCGCTGGGCGGAGATTAGTGGTGTCAACCGCACACATTTTTGCGGTGCCTACTGGCGTAATGGTTTCCACGAGGATGGCGTAGTATCAGCGATCCGCGTTGCAGAGATGTTAGGGGAGATGTGGTAATGAATCGGTTACAGTCCCGATCAGAGTTCCGCTATGCATAGTGCAATTTATCAGGGTAACTTGCGCCACCGGCGCTTCTTTCCAAAGCATCATGAATTTAGTTATTCATCGACTTTGTTTTATATCGATCTCGATGAATTGCCCGAACTGTTTGACGGCGTAAGAGGCTGGTCATACAACGGTACCAATTTTGGTAGCTTCCGGCGTGCGGATTTTTTGGGCGATCCCGCCGTGCCTCTGAAAGATGCCGTGCGCAGTGAAGTGAATACATTGTTGACGGCGGATAAAAAAAATTTACTGCGTTGCCCTGATGGCGCCGTACGTATGCTGACAAACTTACGTATTTTTGGTTTTTGTTTTAATCCAGTCACTTTTTATTACCTGTTTAACGCAGGTGCTAATAAGCCGACAATGATTCTTGCACAGGTCAACAACACTCCATGGAATGAACGGCACACTTATCTCATTCATTGCGATGAAAAAACCGGTAAAGCCAATTCGCAATTCGATAAAAAATTCCATGTATCGCCTTTTAATCCATTGGATATGGAATATCACTGGGTTAGTTCCGTACCTGCAGAAAATGTGTTGGTGCACATGGAAAACCATGTGCGCGCTCTGGATTCGCAAAGTCATTCTACCCAGCACGCCAGCTGTCATATGGATGCAACCCTGACGCTCAAACGCCAGCCTTGGTCCAAATCGCTTTTACATAAAATATTGTGGCTGCAACCTTGGGCTGCGATAAAAGTTCCTGTTGCCATTTATTGGCAAGCTGTGCGCCTGTTTGTTAAAGGTGTGCCTGTTTACACACATCAATCCATAAACCCTTTGCCTGCTGCTAGCAGCACTGAACTTAAAACGACAGGGGAATAATTGTGAAAACCACTAGTATCAGGCTGTTGCCAAAACATCGAGTGTCATCTTTAACGCGCAACCAAAGCATCGCTCGTTCGATGTTATTTAAATTGCTGCGCGATTTGGAGCAGGGTTGCCTGCGCATCCATGAGCAAGGCGAGCTGTTCCAGTTTGGCCAACAAGCAGATCACACAGATTTGGTGGCCGATATTTATGTACACGACGCGCAGCTTTATTCAGATGTAATATTTGGCGGTTCTGTTGGCGCAGGTGAGGCCTATATGAGTGGTTTTTGGTCAACGCCGAATCTCACTCAAGTCACCCGCTTATTTGTGCGCAATATCGATGCACTTGATGCAATGGACTCAAAGCAATCTTTTATTGGGCAGTATCTGTTAAAGATGTTTCATTGGTTTAATCGCAATACCAAAGAGGGATCGCGAAAAAATATTTCTGCTCACTACGATTTGGGCAATAACTTTTTTCGCTTATTTCTCGACAACACCATGATGTATTCAGCAGCGATCTATCCAACACCTGACGCATCTTTGGCGGAAGCATCGGTTTATAAGTTGAAACGTATTTGTGAAAAATTACAACTGACGCCGAACGATCACTTGCTTGAGATAGGCACAGGTTGGGGTGGCATGGCAATTTATGCAGCGCAACACTATGGGTGTCGTGTTACTACTACAACTATTTCTCGTGAACAGCGTGAATATGCTTTGGCTAGAGTAGCCGAGGCTGGTTTAAGTGACCGCATTACCGTGTTATTTGATGATTACCGTGATCTACGCGGCCAGTTTAGTAAACTGGTTTCTATCGAAATGATTGAAGCAGTAGGGCACGAGCACTACGATCAATATTTTTCTACCTGCTCGCGCTTGTTGGCACCTAATGGGCTCATGTTGTTGCAGGCAATTACGATTGCTGATCAGCGTTATGACATGGCGCGCAAGACAGTGGATTTTATCCAACGCTATATTTTCCCAGGTGGTTCGCTGCCCTCCATCGCAGTGATCAGTGATTTTGCAAAAAGTAAAACGGATATGAATATTCTGCATATTGAAGATATAGGAGCGCATTATGCGCAGACGCTGAAACATTGGCGCGAAGCGTTTAACGCTAAATTGGAAGCAGTGCGGGAGCAAGGCTTCGATGATCGTTTTATCCGTATGTGGGAATTTTATCTCTGTTACTGCGAGGGCGGCTTTATCGAGCGCAGTATAGGCACCGCACAAGTACTGTTAGCAAAACCACAGTACCGCAGCGGCTATTTCCAATGATAAACAGGGCATTGGTTTTTACCATCACCAATGCCGTATTGTTTCAGGTCGGCTGGTTCGTTTGTATTTTGTGCGGTAGTTTTTGGGCTGGGGTATTTACGCTCGCGGCCATCGCTTTTCATTTCATGATTGTGCAGCAACGACGCGATGATGCGGTTGCTGTACTCATAGCAATAGCACTTGGTTTGCTTCATGATTCGCTGCTTTTGCACAGCGGCCAAATCCAGTTTGCTGAATCTGCTTATCTGCCTCCGCTATGGTTAGTCTGCTTGTGGGCATTGTTGGGCATCACCCTTAATCACTCTCTGGTATGGATCTATTCGCGTCCCCTGTGGTCTGCTTTATTGGGAGCTATTGCTGCGCCCTTGAGCTATCTTGCGGGCGTTAGTTTGTCTTCGGCGGAATGGTCTAGCCCCTTGGTTCGCGTTTTACCTATAATAGCGATCCTGTGGCTGGTAGTACTGCCACTGCATCGTTTTCTTAGCTTGAGGGTCTTATCTTATGTCCAGCGTAAAACGACCAGATTATCTTCGTAATGTTTTGGCTTGCAGCCTGCTCTCAGCTTTGGTGGGATTTTCTGCTACAACCGCGTTGGCGCAAGACAATTATGTCGTTGCAGGCAGTGCCTACAATCTTGAAAATAACCAGCTGATTTATCGCGAGCTCTATACCGGCATTGATGAAAATCAATCGGTGCGAGTGGATTATGTAACGCCAGAGGGCAACACTTTTGCCTCAAAAACACTGGTGTATCAGGGCGAACCCTATCAACCCAGTTTTAACTATGAAGACACGCGGGACAACGAATATGTTTCGGCGCAATTTCAAGGTGCGCGCTTGGTGCTTACCCATGGCATGAACAGCGCGCAAAATGAAAAAGTCATATACGATAATGCCCGCATGGTAATTGATGCCGGGTTTGATGCGTACATTCAACTCAATTGGGATAAGTTGGTTGCCGGCAAGCGGTTGAAATTTGATTTTGCAATGCCCAATCGCTTAAGCAGTCTGCAGCTAGAAGTGCGCAAAATAAAAGGGCCCGAGTCACCAGTGTATGACACCAACTTCGGCAGTGAGTGGATCTATTTCCGCATAACCCCAGCGCAAAAAGTTATCTCGCTTTTTGCGGATCCTATTAATCTTGCCTACGATCCAAATGGAAAATATCTTATGCGCTTTCATGGGCGCTCCAATATCGATGATGATAATGGTGGCCCACAGGATGTGCGAATTGAGTATGAATATACGAATTAGTTCGAATTGACTGAATAAAAAAAGGCGAGCAATCTCAACGTTGCTCGCCTTTTTTATAGCGTGTTGTTTTGGTAATGGGCAACGCTATTTGGGTAAGTAGGAGCACCAGTCGCTCCAGCTTCCCGGATAGAGTTTTGCTTTTACTCCACTTAACTCCAGTGATAGCAGATTCACACAAGCTGTCACCCCCGAACCGCAGTACACCACCAGATTTTCGCGCGAGGGTAAACTCGCCCAACGCTCGCGTTGCACTTCATCCGATTGGATAAAACCCTGCTCAGTCGTAGCATCCTGCCAAAAATAATTTAGCGCACCGGGAATGTGCCCTGCCACCGGATCTATAGGCTCTTCCTCACCGAGGTAGCGTTTGGTTTCGCGCGAGTCGATCAGCGTGAAGCTTGGGTCTGCTTGTAAAATATCGTCGCGGTTTACAATCCAGTCTGCTTGCAGGCTCGCTTTAAAATTACCATTTTTGATAGTGGGTTCGCGTCTATCTATTGCTCCACCGGCGCTAATCCAACCTGTGAAACCACCATCGAGAATCAACACCTCCGAATGCCCGAAATAGCGTAACAGCCACCACGCTCGAGCGGCATAGCCCATACGTGAATCATCGTAAACCACAATCAGGGAATGTTGGTTGACGCCGGCAGAGCGCAATTTTTTACTGAGCGCTTCTGTATCGGGTAAGGGGTGGCGGCCGCCGTGGGTACCGGTTTCACTGGAGAGATCTTTTTCCAAGTCCAGAAAATAGGCGCCCGGAATATGCCCTGCGCGATATTGTTCTCTGCCGAGGGTTTTATTCATCAAGTTAAAACGGCAATCGAAGATCACAACCTTGCCCAGTTGTGTTTTGAGTTGTTCGCTAGTGATAAAGTGATTCATTAGTGTGCGGCGCAATGGGTATGGGGATGTCAAAAAAGTGACGTCATAATCGCATCATAGCGGTGGCTTGGGAAGGGTGGAAATCGAACGCTTTGTGTGTTTTTTGTAAAAATTGTGTGGTGTGTGCCTAAGAAAGGACGATTACTCGCGGAGGGGTTAATCATGAATGGATTAGTGGTTTTGCCAGGCATCGGGGATTTTGCCTTCAAGTTGGTAGGCAAATGCAATAATGTAGGCAACGGCGATATACAGTGCTTCGGGGATTTCATCGCCTAATTCCAGTGTTACCAACAAATCAACAAGTGCGGAGTTGTCGCACAAGGGAACGCCATGTTCCTGTGCGATGGCGATAATCTGTTCCGCCACTTCGCCGGTACCTTTGGCACTGACATGGGGTGCATTTTTTCCATCGTAATAAAGTGCGACGGCTTTTTGCAGTTCTGCTGTTGAATATTGTGAAGCCATAATGCATTACCTCAGGTTTTTACATCCACCAGCGAATAGCTAAATGACATTTTGGGTTTGGGCGGCAGGCCAGGTACACATTGCATTTGTGCAACCTGAATACCTTCGCGCTCTAATTGTGTTTTTAACCCGTCAATTTTATTTTTTGCTTCTTGTAATGTGTTTTCATTTTCTGCCCAAAATTTTGCTGAAAGGTTATCACCGAGTAATGTGAGCTGTGCATAGAACTGGCCGATTAAGGGCAAATCAAAACTGAGCATGACATTCCACTGGCGTACCCGCGCACTGTTTTTTTCCGCATTTTCATTTTGCTCTTCAACCCACTGCTGTTCAATTTGGATGTGCAATGGGTGCACGTCTTGCCCTTGGCGCACTGGAATTTCAAATTGCCATGATTGTGTTGGCTGTGCTTGATCAGCCTGGCCTAATTGGTGATTCAGTGTGTGAACTTGTTGCAGTTGGATTTTTGCGATGCTGCCCAAGGTGTATTGATGCATCAGCATGACCAATTGCGTGCGCAATTGTTTTTGGCTTAGCTCACCTTGTTGTTTGTGGGTGAGCATCCCTAAAAATTGCGGCAGGGCGATTGCCAATACATTTTTGTTTATTTCTGTCGCCAGGGGGGATCCGGGTAATGTAGGTTTTGTGGTTTCCAGTTCGGTATCCAACTGATGTAATAATCCTAGCAGCGCGCCTTTTAAATCCTGGGTTGCTATTTTTTCAACCGGGTTTTGCGCGGATATTGTGGTTTTATTGTTGGCGCCGGGTGACATATGGGTTGTTAATAAGGCAGAGTTCACAGTGGATGCCGGATTAACTGGAGTGGTCGATGTGGGTGGCGAATTTTTTTGCGCTAATAGGGCGCCAGTAGAGAATGTTGATACTGCCTCACTACTTTGTTTGCCAGTAACGAATTGCGCTAATTTGTGTTCGAAACTCTGGCCGTTATTTTTTAACGTCATCTCCACTAATTTGGGATTAGTGAGCTGATCTGATAAACGAATATGGTTAGCCAGGGTTTTAAGTGATTGCTGCACTTGGCTGGAGAGCCACTCTTTTCGCTCTGCAAGTGGTAGCTGTTGAATGAATTGGGTGATTTTTGGCAGGCTCGCTAGTAAATCTTGCCCTTTATCTTTTTGTGGCAACAAGCGGCGCAGGGTTTCTCCAATTACTTCAGTTGTTTTGGTTGCTGCAAGTTTGTTTTGCTCAAGCACTGCAGAGACATTTTCTTTGGTGATGACACCATCATTCAATAGGGTGCTAGTAGCTAATTGTGAATGGTTAAGGTTATTTGTATTTACTGGATTTGTGTTGGCTTGTGTGGTGTTGGGCGTTGTTGTAGTTGGCAAGTTTCCGATTTGCAAAAGTGCATTGAAAGTAGCAATTTCTGCTTTAGTCAAAGGTTGCAACAATTGCAGTCTTTGCCCTTCACTTAATTGCATCAATAACGTTTGGCCGATTTGCAGAGGTTGGTTGGTGTAAGTGAGCAGTGTTGCCGCTACAGGTGCCGGCGGAGTTGTTGTAGCTGGAACACTTGGGATCACAGTTGCTAGGGTATTCACCGTGAGAGTGACAAGTTTAACGCCTGGAGTTTGCGCAATATTTTTATGTGTCTCTAATTCCCTGATCAATGCCTTGATTGCAGGTGCGGCGGAATTTTTATTGAGTTGCGCTAGATTGGCTTCAATGGATTTAACCAGTTGAGCGCGCTCTTCCGGTGTTGCCTGGGTTACTTTTTGGACATCTGCCAGGAATTGGCTGCCTACTTTTAAGCCGAGCACTTTGGTAATCGACATTATTTGTTCGATCTGCGCGCGCTGGACGTTTTGTACCAGCTTGTCGGTGATGGAACTCAGCTCCATGGCTTATCTCGAATAGATATTAATGTGATCAAAAACGTAAATTGGGGTGCTATGCCGATGCGCAGATCGCTATAATCGACGGCCTCGAAAAGCCGTTTTGCTGGGTCGATTTGCAGAGTATAGCGGCTCATAAGACGTTTCCTGTAGCTACCATACACGCCAAGGCAAATAATAAGCATGACCGAATCGGTAACTGAGGCGGCAATTCCGCTGCTTGAACTGCGTAATCTTGGCTGTGAGCGGGATGAGCGATTGCTATTTTCTGGGTTGGATGTGCAACTATTTCCCGGTGATGTGGTGCAAATCGGCGGCCCCAACGGCGCGGGGAAAACTACTTTATTGCGTGCCCTTGCGGGCATTAGCACGGATTTTCATGGCCAGATTCGCTACGCTGGACAGGCCCTGCCGGAAGCAGCTTGGGAGTTTGCTGGCGATAGTCTTTATCTGGGTCATTTACCGGGTATAAAAAAGGCTTTAACACCTGCTGAAAACCTGGAGTGGTATAAAGCCCAAAGTGGCGCTGCTATTTCTATAGGTGATGCTTTGGCAGCGGTCGGTCTTTATGGTTATGAGGATACGCCCTGCTACCAGCTATCGGCAGGGCAGCTGCGCCGGGTTGCCTTGGCCAGGTTGCATTTAAGTTGTGCGCGTATCTGGATTCTCGATGAGCCTTTTACCGCTATCGACAAATTGGGCGTCAGCCAGTTGGAGGCGCTTATCGCCCAACAGTCAGCCAAGGGTGGGGTGGTGATCCTTACCTCCCATCAGGATTTAAGTCTGCCTCAGCTGCGTATGGTGAATCTGCAGGATTATCAATCCGCACGCGATAAAACTAAAATTGGACTTGGTAGTCTGAGCGACGGGGATGCATATCATGCGTGATAATTCCCCAGCGGCGAGTCTATTGGGTGGATTTATCGCCAGCTTTCGTCGCGACTTATTGATTGCTGCGCGACATAAAGCGGAGCTGACCAATCCGCTGGTATTTTTCCTGATTGCAGTAACCCTGATTCCGTTGGGGGTCAGCCCGGAAAAAACGGTATTGGCGCTGCTCGCACCGGGAATTGTCTGGGTGATGGCGCTCCTGGCCACGCTCTTGTCGCTCGATGGGTTATTTCGCAGCGATTACGACGATGGCTCCCTGGAGCAGATGTTGATTAGCCCACAGTCACTGTACTTTACGGTGATGGCAAAAGTGTTGGTGCATTGGTTGGTATCAGGGTTGCCTGTAACCCTATTGGCACCAGTGTTGGGTTTAATGTTGAGTTTGCCAATCGAAGGTTATCTGCCACTGTTGGCATCCTTGGCATTGGGTACCGCATCCATGAGCTTGATCGGCGCGGTGGGTGCAGCCTTAACAGTTTCACTGCGCAAGGGTGGTTTGTTGTTGTCCCTGATTGTGATGCCCCTGTATATTCCCGTATTGATTTTTGGTGCGAGCGCAGTACAGACTGCTGTGCAGGGCGGTGCAATTGGCATGCAACTCGCAGTGTTGGGTGCATTTCTCGCATTGGCGATAGTGCTTGCTCCAATCGCAGCACTGGGCGCTTTGCGTATCAGTACAAATGGTTAACTAATAATAACGATCAGCTAACAGCTTCAGCGACAAGGTCTCACAACTATGGCATGGCAATGGTTTCACCGGTTAGGTTCTCCCCGTTGGTTTTACGAAAAAACAACTCCCTGGCTGCCGTGGTTAGCCACACTCAGCATCGCACTTATTGTGACTGCTGCCGTTTGGGGGCTGGCATTTGCACCGGCCGATTTTAAGCAGGGCAATAGTTACCGCATTATTTATATTCATGTTCCCGCCGCATTTTTAGCCTTGGCGGGTTATTACATCATGGCGATTTCCGGTGCAGTTGGCCTTATCTGGAAAATGAAGTTGCCGTTTATGGTGATGAAATCTGCTGCTCCGATTGGGGCCTTGCTGACGTTTGTATCCCTGGTTACCGGCTCCATCTGGGGTAAACCTACTTGGGGAACCTGGTGGGAATGGGATGCACGTATTACTTCTATGTTGATTTTGTTTTTCCTCTATCTCGGCATGATCGCCCTGCAGCAGGCCTTTCAACACCGCGATACCGCCGATAAAGCCAGTGCCGTCTTGGCGTTGGTCGGCATGGTGAATATCCCGATCATTTACAAGTCAGTCGATTGGTGGAACACGCTCCATCAACCTGCAACGATTAAATTCACTAGCAAATCCAGTATTGATCCGTCGATGCTGTATCCGCTGTTAACTATGGTGATTGGTTTTTACGTATTTTATGCCCTGGTGTTGTTACTCAATACGCGTGTTGAAATCCTGCGCCGTGAAAATCGCACCCAGTGGGTCAATGATTTAATTAGCACGACAAATAAGAGGGCGTGATAATGAAATTCCAGTTTGAATCAATTGCTGATTTTATCGCCATGAACGGCCACGGCCCGTACGTGTGGGCGTCTTATGCAATCACCTTCGCTGTGCTGATTTTTTTATTGGTCAGCCCGCTATTGCAAAAAAAGGCATTTGTAAAGCAACAGATAAAACAACAAAAGTTGGCACAAGCGAATAATTCCGCCAGTGAATTGACTGAATAAATAACTTTCCGTATTAGCTGAATAGAGCGCGACACCTATGCACCCGCTTCGCAAACAACGTTTGATGATCGTTATTTTTATTGTGGTTTTCTCCAGCGTCGCTGTAGGCCTAATGGCCTACGCCTTGCGTGAAAATATCAATTTATTTTATCCACCCAGTAAAATTGCAGCGGGCGATGTGCCGCACAATACCCGTATCCGCGCGGGGGGCTGTGTGAAACCGGGCAGCGTACAGCGCGCCAGCGATTCACTGGAAATTCGCTTCTTAATTACCGACGGTATTTCAGATGTAAAAGTTAACTTCAATGGAATATTGCCGGATTTATTCGCTGAAGGAGAGGCCGCGGTGATCAACGGCATAGTGACTGAGTCGGGCGAGATAAATGCCAGTGAAGTCCTCGCCAAACACGATGAAAATTACACGCCTCCTGAAGTTGCTGAAGCAATGAAAGATAAAGGCGAACATCAAAAAACCTGCGAGGGCTTGAAGTATGGCGCTTGATTTCGTTCAGCTAGCACCGGAGATGGGGCAATTCGCCCTGATATTGTCCTTGTGCTTAAGTGCAGCACTATTTGTATTGCCGTTAGTGGGTGCGCATTACGGTAGCAATGTGTTGATGCAATCCGGCCGTTCACTAGCGACTGGTTTTTTTATCTTTGTCTCCTTTGCGTTTTGTTGTCTGGTTTATTCATTTTTACACGATGACTTTTCCGTCAAATATGTTGCCTCTAATTCCAATTCGCTGCTGCCTTACTATTACAAAATCAGTGCGGTCTGGGGCGGACATGAAGGCTCATTACTACTTTGGATTTTAATGCTCGCCGGTTGGACGTTTGCGGTTGCCATATTTAGCCGCTCACTGCCGCTGGATATGCAGGCGCGCGTGTTAGCAGTGATGGGTTTTGTTGCAGTTGGATTCCTATCGTTTATTTTATTTACCTCTAATCCCTTTGATCGCATTCTTCCTATTCCGCCGCAAGATGGCAGCGATTTAAATCCACTCTTACAAGACATTGGTCTGATCATTCATCCCCCTGTGTTGTATATGGGCTATGTTGGATTTAGTGTGGTGTTTGCATTTGCAATTGCCGCGTTATTAACCGGTCGTTTAGACAGTGCCTGGGCACGTTGGTCACGTCCTTGGGCAACCATGGCCTGGGGCTTTTTATCCGTTGGTATCGCACTGGGAAGCTGGTGGGCGTATTACGAATTGGGTTGGGGTGGGTGGTGGTTTTGGGATCCGGTAGAAAACGCGTCTTTCTTGCCTTGGTTGATTGGCACTGCATTAATTCACTCGCTTGCAGTGACAGAAAAGCGCAGCTTATTTAAAAGCTGGACAATTCTGCTCGCCATCTTTACGTTTTCGTTAAGTTTGCTGGGAACATTTTTAGTTCGCTCCGGTGTGCTTACCTCTGTTCACGCTTTTGCTAATGATCCAGAGCGCGGCGTATTTATTCTCGGTTTCTTCCTGGTGGTGGTGGGTGGTTCGCTAACACTTTTTGCATTGCGCGCTCCTGTCGTAAAAGGCTCCGCCGGTTTTAATTTGTTATCGCGTGAGACGTTTTTGCTGGCCAACAATATTTTGCTCACCATTATTATGATTATGGTGTTGCTGGGTACGCTTTATCCACTGGTTGCTGATGCGCTTAGCCTTGGTAAAATTTCCGTAGGCCCACCTTACTTTAATTTGTTCTTTTTGCCTCTGATGGGGTTGCTCTGCTTGTTAATGGCATTTGGTCCGCTCTCCAATTGGAAGCGTACAACAGGTTTGCAATTGGTAAACCTCTTGTGGAAGCCCTGGGCAATTAGCCTGGTGATTGGTTTGGTATTCCCGCTCATCTATCGCGACAAATATGAAATCCTCGCCGCGTTGACTGTCTTTATCGCAAGTTGGATAGTTACCGCATTGCTTGCGGACTTGTTTTATCGCTTGCGCAACAGTGATTCGTTTTTTGCTGGCCTTAAAAAACTGAGTTTAAGTTACTTTGCCATGGTAGTTGCACATGCTGGTATCGCGGCGACCACTGTAGGTGTTGGGTTGACGAGTATCTACACTGAGCAGCGCGATATTCGTATGGAAGTAGGGCAAAAAGTCACTGTTGTTGAATATGATTTTATCCTCAACAAACTTACCCATATTGACGGCCCCAATTACACCGCAGAAGAAGCGCTGATCACTGTAATGAAAGACGGCAAATTTTTGCGTGAAATGAAACCGCAAAAACGCCGCTATCTCGCCAGTGGCAGCACTATGACAGAGGTGGCATTGGATGTAAGTTTGTTTCGCGATCTTTACGTCGCTATGGGTGAACCTTTAACCGAAACTGCATGGGCAATGCGCGTACATCTCAAGCCCTTTGTGCGTTGGATTTGGTTGGGTGCATTAATGATGGGCTTCGGTGCTGTGCTTGCCGTTGCTGATAAACGTTATCGCAAAGCGATTAAGCAGGAATCACCCGCAGTAGAAGTTCCAGTGGGAAAATTAGTCAATGAATAAACAGCGATTATTTTTATTTATTCCCTTAGCCATTTTTGTGTTGCTTGGTGTTTTATTTTGGCGTGGCCTCTCGTTAGATCCTAACGAGATGCCATCTGCTTTGCTAAATAAACCCGTTCCTGCATTTGATTTGCCGGTGCTGCCAGCGCCGGAAAATCCGCAAGGGTTGGTCAGTGCAAATCAGGATATGCTAAAAGGCAAAGTCAGCTTGTTAAATGTTTGGGCAACCTGGTGTACTACTTGTCGGCAAGAACATGAATTCCTTAATACGCTAAAAGCGCAGGGTATTCTTATCTACGGTATTAATTACAAAGATAACGCCGAAGATGCGCAGCGCTGGCTGGCGGAATTGCATAATCCCTATGTGTTTAGCGTGGTAGATGAAGAGGGTCGTTTAGGGTTGAATCTCGGTGTGTTTGGCGCACCGGAAACCTATGTGATAGATAAGCAGGGTGTGATTCGTTACAAGCATATTGGTGATGTGAATCAGAATGTATGGACTAAAGTGTTGGATCCGATAATAAAAGAATTGCAGACACAATAAGTTCAGTTGCGATCTGCCAGTTAAGATAAATGGATGTATTGATAATGCGTATAAAATTTGCATTTCTGTTTGTGGTTTTGTTGAGTTGCGAAGGTTTTGCAATTGAGCAAAAAGATCAGCTTCAAGTGGCTCCTCCTGCGTCATGGATCAATCCCCAAGCTCTGCCTCATGTCGACGTAATACCTCAGGATAAAATTAATAGCGGTGTTTATTACCTCTTGGTGGATGAGCAGTTGCGTGTTCCACAGCAGGGAAAGAATGTTTTCTATTCACATTACGCGGAGAAAATTGTTAACCAGTCCGGTTTGCAGGAATCCTCGCAGGTTAACATTAATTACGATCCAAGTTATCAAACCTTCACATTTCATACTCTATTAATCCATCGCGATGGCAAACCTTTTGATGCTTTGCCCAAGATAAAATACTCGGTTCTGCAACGTGAACAAGAGTTGGAAAACTCCCTTTACGATGGCAGTTTGACCGCCAACATTATTATCAGCGACCTGCGCGTTGGTGATGTAGTTGAATATAGTTATTCCATCACTGGTGATAATCCTATACACGCAGGGGCGTTCTATTATCGGTTTTACACACAGTGGACAGTTTCCTTGCGCCAGTTATATTTCAGGCTGTTATGGGAGCGCGAAAATGAACTTTATGTTAAAACTAATAACTCGGCACTGAAGCCGGTTATCAAGCAATTGGGTGGCGCAAAAGAATTTATCTATCAGACTGCAAACACTGAGCCTTTGCAGACCAACAATCAGACCCCTGATTGGTATAACCCTTATGGAAGAGTGGAAATTTCAGATGTGGCGCACTGGGCAGATGTTGTGGTCTGGGCCCAGGCACTCTACGAGTCCGCAATTGAAAGTGATGGTGCAATTGATCAGTTGGTAGCAGATATCCAGCGCAAACACAGCACTAAGGAAGATCAAATTGAGGCTGCATTGGATGCAGTCCAGTCACAAGTTCGTTATTTAGGTATTGAAACCGGTGTAAATTCTCACAAGCCATCAAAAGCTGGGGAGACGTGGCAGCGGCGCTACGGCGATTGTAAAGATAAAACGGTGTTGTTTATTTCCTTGCTTAGGCAGATGGGAATTGCGGCCTATCCTGCTTTAGTTGATACAGATGATAAGCAAGAGATAATCCATCGCTTGCCCGCGGCGACAGCATTTAATCATGTCATAACCAAAGTGGAGTTGAATGGTAAAAATTACTGGCTAGATCCTACCAGGCAGCATCAACAATCCAGTCTTGCCGATATTTATCAGCCAGATTATGGCTATGCCTTGGTAGTTGCTCCGGGTTCGACTTCGTTGACGAAAATGACTCACAAACGAATATCAGCACAGATCATTGAAGAGGAGTTGGATCTTTCGGGCGCGTTTGATAAACCTGCATCATATCGCATCACCACAAATTACAGAGGACTCCAGGCTGAAACCCAGCGAAATAAAGCAGCTGAAACCAATCTCCGTTCAACTGGTGATCAATATCTTAATTTTTACAAAGGCTACTATCCAACTATAAACTCATCTGCACCGGTTGAATTTAAAGATTACCCAGGTGAAAGTCATTTTCAAGTGCGAGAGGCCTATTCCATTGCCAATATTTGGCAGACTAGCGAATCAAACCAGAATCAAAAGTATGCCGGCGTGTATGCAAGTATTATTGAAACTAATGTTCTTAAACCCGATGAGTTACATCGCAATTCACCTTTTGCGCTTCGTTACCCAGATTCGATTACTCAAAAAATCCAGGTAAAAGTAAGAGGCGACTGGGGTTTTGAGCAAGAGACTGTTGTCGAGGATAATGAGTTTTTTCATTACTCTAGCAATATCAATTTTGATTCAGAAAAAAATGTTCTGAATTTGATCTATAAATATGAAACCAAGAAGGATCATGTTCCGGCAGAGAAAATCAATGAGTATGCCAGTGCAAGAAAAAAAGTTATGGATGACATTGGTTACAATGTTTACCAGCCAGCAGTTGCACAGGCAAATAGTTTTCACTACGAAGATTATCTGTATTGGTCATTATGTGTTGTTTTTTTATTATTGCTGGTGCTGGCGTTTATTGGTTGGTATCGGGATAAAAAAAGGCAAGAGTACAATCTAGCGGCCGTCTTTTTTCCGGTAAGCGTGGTGAAATTTATTGTATTATCTGTCTTCACCTTTGGGATTTACCTATCTTATTGGTTCTGGCGCAATTGGATTTATGTGAAGCGCAACGATAACAGTTCAATTTTACCTTTTGCGCGTGCATTTTTTTCTCCATTTTGGTATTACCCGTTCTATCAAGCTTTGATCTCGAATGAGCAGGTAAAAAACCGACTCTATTTACCGGCTTCATTGGGTTTGGCGGCTGCACTGGCATTGCTATTTTTTGTTGCCAATATTGCAGCGAATAAAGCCCCTGCTATTTACGATGTGGCCGCTATTTTGGTGTGTATCTTGCTGGTGCTCCCCCTGGTTATCCAAATCAATAGAATTCCGCAAAAAGATGCCAATATTTATGTATATAACTCGCGCTTTCGTTGGAGACACTTGCTAGTCATTTTGTTTTTTTTGCCCTTTATGTTGCTTTACATAGGTGTGGAATCCGGTTTTTTTGCCAATACAAAAGTAATAGATGGAAAGCATTTGTGGTCATATCACGTCAAATTTATGCAGCGTAAAGGTTTAATTGAGGAAGACGAAACCATTCAGCGCTTTTACAGCTCGGCACTCCTTGATATACGCAAAGACGGTAATGGCTTTACCAATACCAGTGTTTTTTCTTATTGGGAAGAAGAGGGCGAATTGCAACATGAGTCATTACCACTGGCAGAGGTAAAAGATATTGAACTATCTTCGCAAGAGGCAGAGGACTCAAATGATGCAGTAGTAAAGATTTATCCAGAGAATGATGAGCCATTTATTCTATATGTTTCAAAAGAGGCTGATGGTCATAAGCAGTTTTATAATCAGCTCAAAAAAAACTGGTCAATGGAAAAAGTCAGGCAGGAGCTGAGAATAGCTTTTCCTTTACCTGAAGATCGAATTAAATATAAAAAGAACAATATCTATACAATGGTTGAACGGTTAGTCAATTTGCTCTATGAAAGTGATGAGTCTGGAGCGCGGAGTTATGCACTTGCAATACTATATGAGAGCGGCAACTCCGTTACCCGAAATTACGAGCGGGCGATATATTTTTACAACAAAGCTTATGAATCCGGGCATTTGGCTGCGGGAGTGCGTTTAGCTTGGCTTCTATCTGTTGTAGATGATAATGAACTGCTTAAACCAAAGCGTGCGATAAAAATCATCCGTGCAGTCTTAAAGAAACACGACACTCCTGCTAACCGTGAAGTACTTGCAGCTGCTTACGCCGCAAATGGTGAGTTTGATCTGAGTATAAAAACCCAAACTGATGCTTTAAAAGATTTGTTTGGTGTTGCTTCTGAGAAAGCGCAAGAAAGGCTTGCTGCATATAAGTTAAATCAGATTTGGGTGGAATCATTAAGTGCACATGCTATTGCAACAGAAGCTATGCCGATAATTAAAACTCCACCGAAATATCCTTACAAGGCTCTGGATGAGAAACAAGAGGGAATTGTATTGGTTCAGTACGATGTTACGGATTCCGGTACTACCACCAACATCAAAGTAATGAGCGCGGAACCGCAAGGATATTTTGAGGAGGAGGCAATTAGTGCTGCACAAAAATTTGTTTATATCCCCTCCATTGAAAATGGTGTGCCCAAAGTCACTCGTGGAGTAAAGAATCGTTTCACATTCGAGCTTGATGATTAGCCCCATGTTGATTTGAATCAATTTTAGCGCCCCCACTCTTTTATAGACTGATAGTGTCAGTCTATGGAGGTTTCTATGTATATCGATTCAATCGTTCTTTATGGTCTAGTGATAGTTGCATTGGCTTGCATCATGATTACTTATGTAGGTATCTACGCCTACAAACATATCAAAGAAGATTCTGCAAAGGCGGATCAGGGGATAAACAACAAGGCGGTATGATCAGCTTTGATCTCCAGCGAAATATCCGCGAACATTCCTTTTGGGGTCTTTTTTGGAGATTTTTCTAAATTACTTAACTGCACAGTACAGAAAGGAATTTGATTAAGTTGACTGGGGAAATCGATCTAATGAGTGAGGTTTGATGGGCATAGTGTTTGGTAGTGGTAGCGATGTTTAGTCGCTATGAAATTGCAGCCATAAAAAAAGCCCCAGATGTGGGGCTTTTTTCATTACTAAATAGTGGCGGACCGGACGGGACTCGAACCCGCGACCTCCGGCGTGACAGGCCGGCATTCTAACCGACTGAACTACCGGTCCGCAGCTTCACAAAAAACCACAGCTACCTTGTGAGTAAGAGTGGTGGGCGGTACAAGACTCGAACTTGTGACCCATGCCTTGTAAGGGCATTGCTCTACCAACTGAGCTAACCGCCCAAGATTTCACGCTTTTCAGCGCTCACCTTGTTGGTGGCGCGTATTCTAATCATGTAAAACTTTGGGTCAACCTTTTTTTTACAGATTCTTTAAATTTCTCCTGAAAATTCAAAAAGCGGTTGCGAAACAAACACTTGTGATCGGTTTTTGCTCTTGGTGGCAAAATTTCCCGCTCTCGCTTATGAGTTGTTATACTCGCGAAAAATTTTCATCCAATGCCGCGGAAGCCTGTTTATGTGCGCAACTCTAATAAGACTTTGCACCTGTCTCGGATTGTTACTCCTCTCTTTTTCCAGCTTTGCCGCCATCGAAGTACATGAGTTTGATAACGATGTTGATCGCCAGCGCTACCAAACCTTTATTGATGAAATGCGCTGCCCCAAATGTCAAAACCAGAATCTTGCCGGTACCAATTCGCCCATCGCTGAAGACCTCCGGCGTGAGCTGGTTTTCATGATAAAAGACGGCAAATCGGATAAAGAAATTGTGGATTTTATGGTGGAGCGCTACGGCGAATTTATTTTGTATCGCCCGCGTTTATCGCCTGCCACCCTGTTGCTCTGGGGCGCTCCGGTCTTTTTACTGGTTTTTGGCGTAATCATGCTTCTACTTATAGTACGCAAGCGCCGTCGCCTTGATGTGGCGGTGGATGCAGGTCTGTCGTCTACTGAGCGCGAGCGTCTGGCAAGTTTGCTAAATCCCCCATCTAATAAAGAAACTGCTAAAAACGCGGATAAAAAATCCAAACAGGAGAAACAATAATGATGTCCTTGTGGGTTGGGGTTGCGCTACTGAGTGTGTTGGCGTTGGGTTTTATTTTTTGGCCATTGGTGCGTTACGGCAAGCAGCAAAATGGTCAGTCGAATGAAGTGGTTGCTGATCGTCTTGCTGAAAATGTGCGCTTGTTTCGCGAGCATATTGCGGAGTTGGAGGTGCAATTAACTGCAGGTCGTATCGACCAGGAGCAGTTTGAGCAATTGAAGTTGGAGCAAGAGCGTGCGCTGCTGGAGGATGAGGCCGATATTCGTGCAGCACAGCAGAGTCGCACCTTGGGCGCTGGACTCAAAACCCTCAGTATTATTGGCGTTTTGCTCATTGCAGTGAGCTGGGGGCTTTATCAGCATTTGGGTAGTAGTGCTGATGTAGAGATTCGTTTGGCGCAGGAACTCAAGCAAGAGTTGGATAACAAGGACTATGAGGCTGGCCGCAATCCTGATCCGGTGCGCGCGCGTGAAATGGTGCGGCTGATTCAGGCTCGCTTAGCCGATGAGCCTGAGCAACTTCAATACTGGTTTTTCCTTGCGCGTATGCAGATGGATTTGAATGACTTTGGCCAGGCCGTTAATGCCTATCAGCAAGTACTGCAGCGCGATGCCAGTTCCGCGATGGTGATGGCGGAATTAGCGCAGGCGATGTTTTTGCGCGATGACCGAAAGATGAGTCCGCCGATTACCGATTTGGTTGAAAAAGCGCTTAAAGCTGAGCCCGACAACACTATGGCGTTAGGCTTGGCGGGCATAGATGCGTTCGGGAAGAAGGATTACGTCAATGCCATCAAATACTGGGAACGCACTGTCAAGTTGACAGGGCAGGATTCCCCGGGTAGTCAGGCATTAGTTGCCGGTATTGAACGCGCTGCGACCCTGTATTTTGCTGAGGGCGGCACTGAAGCGTCGCTTGCTGCTGCTCGTGCCGGCCGGCAATTAACTATCAACGTTAGTTTGGCCGAGGGTGTGACCGCGAGCCCTGAGCAAATCGTGTTTGTGTACGCACGCACCTGGCAGGGTGCCAAAATGCCACTGGCGATTACGCGCGTATCAGTTTCCGAGCTGCCCAAGCGGGTAGTGCTGACCGAGGCTATGGCAATGACACCAGCGATGAGTTTGGGCTCGGTGGACAATGTGGAAGTAGTTGCCCGCATTTCGCAAGACGGTACAGCAACAGCAAAAGTGGGCGATTGGCAAGGCAGTTTTGGCCCTGTGGATATGAAGGCGGTACCGCCTGATGTCAATGTCAAGATTGATCAAAAAGTAACGCAATAATCCTGGTGCTTTAGCGAATTACCAAGTTTCTGGGTGAAAATTAAACAGACCGTCCGGCATTATGATTTTTGCTGGCGGGGGCGGGTGTAAAGCGGCACACAAATGTGTAGAATCCCGCCCTTACAGGTTTTTTTGGCATCTTTCGGGAATTTTATAAAAGCTAAAAAAACTAACAAAATCAAACAGCTAGGCAATGTGTGGTTGCTGGCGATTTATTTATTGAACAGGCGGGTTGGGGTAGGGCGCTCGAACCATACAAGCCTGATGAAATATGAGTGTATGGACCTATGCGGCTAAAGTGCATCAAGCTGGCTGGCTTTAAATCGTTTGTTGATCCTACAACGGTCAACTTCCCCAGCAACCTTTGCGCTGTTGTTGGCCCGAATGGCTGCGGTAAATCCAATATTATCGACGCCGTGCGTTGGGTTATGGGCGAATCCTCCGCTAAAAACTTGCGCGGCGAAAACATGACTGACGTTATTTTCAACGGCTCCAGCGGCCGTAAACCTGTCGGTCAGGCCTCTATCGAACTGGTGTTCGACAACTCTGATGGCACCCTCTTAGGCGAATACGCCGCTTTCACTGAAATCAGTATCAAGCGCAAAGTCTCCCGCGATGGTGACAATAGCTATTACCTTAACGGCACCAAATGCCGCCGTCGTGATATTACCGATATCTTCCTCGGCACAGGTCTTGGTCCGCGCAGCTACGCTATTATCGAACAAGGCATGATCTCCAAGCTGATCGAGGCAAAGCCGGAAGATCTCCGTGTTTATATCGAAGAAGCGGCGGGTATTTCCAAATACAAAGAGCGCCGCCGCGATACCGAAAGCCGTATGCGCCGCACGCAGGAAAACCTTGAGCGTTTGACGGATATTCGCGATGAGTTGGAGCGCCAGCTATCGCGGTTGCAGCGTCAGGCACAGGCTGCTGAAAAATACGCAGAGTACAAAAAAGAAGAGCGTTTGCTAAAAGCACAATTGCAGGCACTTAAATTCCAGCAGCTGGATCTGCAAGCGAAAGCCAAACAGGCAGGTATTCACGATCTTGAACTGCGAATGGAATCTTTTGTCACCGATCAAGTAAACAAAGACACCCAAATTGAAAAGTACCGTAGCCAATACACTGAGCTGGGCGATAAATTCAATGAAGTCCAAGGCCGCTATTACGCCATAGGAGCGGAGATCGCCCGCCTTGAGCAAAGTATCCAACACGCCAGTGAACGCGCGCGTCAACTGCAGGCGGATCTGGATCAAACCAGCCGCGACAGCAAAGAAGCTGAAGAAAATTTATTAATCGATACACAAAAAACCGAAGCCTGGGAAGAAGAGCTGTTAGAGCTTGAACCCGAGTTGGAAATGGTGAAAGCAGCGGAAGAAACCTCGGGCGAATCGTTGATTGATGCTGAAGAAGCAATGCAGCGTTGGCAGAATGATTGGGACAGTTTTAACCAGCGTGCGGCCGAGCCCCGCCAACGTGCCGAAGTGCAACAATCGCGTATCCAACATCTTGAACAAGTACAGCAACGTTTGTTGCAGCGTATTGAAAAGTTGCGCGAAGAAAAAACCAACTTACAAGATAGTTCGGAAGACGAATCTATTCATGAGTTGACTGAACAACTCGCTGAATTGGATTTGGTTGCCGATGAAAAACGTATGCAGCTGGATGCATTTGTTGAGCAGCTGGATAGCACTCGCAATGACAACAATCGTTTTGTAAATGAATTGGATCAGGCGCGCAGTCAATTGCAAAAAATGCGCGGCCGCCATGCATCGCTTGAGGCATTGCAACAAGCCGCAATGGGCGAAAAAAATAAAGCCGTCACCCAGTGGTTGGCACAAAATGATTTAACCAATAAGTCGCGCTTGGCTGATTCAATCAGTGTTGCCGATGGTTGGGATAAAGCACTTGAAACTGTGTTGGGCAATGCACTGCAAGCCGTCTGCGTAGATCAAGTCGATGCAGTGACTGGCTTACTGGAAAATCTCACCCAGGGTGAATTGGTGTTGTTTGATACCAATGCAAAATCAACCTCTGCTGCATCGACAAAAGCCGCATTGCTCAGTGCAAAAGTGACTGCCCCTTGGGATGCGCAAGGTCTGCTCGCCGGAATTTATATTGCGGATGATTTATCTGCCGCGCTCGCTTTGCGCAAACAGCTTGCCGCAAATGAATCCGTTATCACCCGCGATGGTATTTGGTTGAGTTCACACTGGGTGCGTGTTACCCGCGACACAGATGCAAGCTCGGGTGTAATCGCTCGTCGTCAAGAGTTGGAAGAATTAGCAGCTGCAATTGCAACTGCAGAAGAAAGTATTGAAACACTCAATGCCCAACTGGAAGAAGGGCGTGCGGCAATTAAACGCCTGGAGCAAGACCGTGAAATACTGCGTCGTCAGGTTGATGAAGAAAACCGCAAATACGGTGAATTGCGTTCACAATTAAGTGCCAAACAAGTTCGCATTGAACAAATGAATATGCGCCGCGAGCGCGCGGATAATGAAATCCGCGAGGCGCGTGAACAAATGGAACAGGAAGCTGAACATTTGTCCGAAGCGCGCATGATTTTGAGTGAAGCCATCGAGATGATGGAGCAGGATACCGACCTGCGCGAATCGCTGCTACAACAGCGCGATGACATTCGCACCGGTTTGGATACTGCCCGTCAGCGCGCGCGCCACGATAAAGATAAAGCCCATGAAATCGCCATGCGTTACCAATCGGTAAAAACGCAGTTGGATTCTATTCGTTTGGGTATTGGCCGTTTGCGTGAACAGGCTTCACGTTTGCAAGAGCGCCGTGAGCAATTGCTAGCCAGCATTGCCGATAACCGCGATCCGGTTGAGGAATATAAGCTAGAGTTGGAAGCCAGTTTATCCAAGCGTCTCTCGGTTGAGGCTTCCTTGGCTGAGGCGCGCCGCGCCTTGGAAACTGTCGAGCATGAATTGCGCAACTCCGAACAGGCACGCAACCGAGCTGAACAGGAAGTGCAGGCCGTGCGCGCGCATTTGGAGCAAGAGCGGTTAGCTGCACAAATGTTTGAAGTGCAACGCGCAGGTATCGTTGAGCAATTACAAGAAGAAGAATTAAACCTGGATATTATTTTGGCAGAGATGCCAGAAGGTACCGAAGTAAAACCCTTGGAAGAAGAATTGGAAAGTCTCGCGGGTAAAATCTCGCGGCTCGGTCCAATTAACCTGGCGGCAATTGACGAATATAAAACAGAGTCCGAGCGCAAAAATTATCTGGATGCACAAAATGCTGATTTGATGGAAGCGCTTGAGACTTTGGAAAATGCGATTAAACGCATCGACCGCGAAACCCGTACACGTTTTAAAGAAACCTTTGACCAGGTTAACAAAAGTTTGCAGGAATTATTCCCCAAAGTATTTGGCGGTGGTCACGCCTATCTTGAATTGACTGGCGAAGAGTTGCTCGACACTGGTATTACGATTATGGCGCGCCCTCCGGGCAAGCGTAACAGCACTATTCATTTGTTGTCTGGTGGTGAAAAAGCGTTAACGGCGATTGCGTTAGTATTTTCGATTTTCCGTTTGAATCCTGCACCTTTCTGTATGCTCGACGAAGTTGATGCGCCGCTTGATGACGCCAACGTTGGTCGTTACGCGCGTATGGTTGAAGAGATGTCGGCACAAGTGCAGTTTATTTACATCACGCACAATAAAAATGCGATGGAAATGGCACACCAATTGTTAGGCGTTACCATGCACGAGCCGGGTGTTTCGCGTTTGGTCACAGTAGATGTGGACGAAGCCGCAGAATTAGCTGCGGTTTAAACATTGAACTAATTAATACGGATAACCTTATGTGGAAAGATTGGGTCATCATTGTTGGTTTTTTACTGATTCTGCTGATATTAGCGGATGGGATCAGGCGCAAGCGCAACGAGCGCAATGGCAATATCAAGGTGTCGCGCTCGCTCAAAAAAAGTTTAAAGCAGCAAGCGGAATATGAGGATGAACCTCCTGCAGAAGCTCCTAGCTATACTAGTGAATTGCCGAATGGCGGCGCTCGTGTTGTTGGTCAGCGTGATCCTTCTGCGCGCGTCCCCAGTATTGAAAAAAAGCCGCAAGCCAAATCTTATTTGGAAAAGCATCAGCAACCTGAGCCAGTTGCACCGCCATCAAGCCTGCGTGCACAACGCGAGCCGCAGCAAACCAGTTTAAACCTTGGTCAATCGGTTCCGATGTTGATGGAGTCGGTTGATGATAACAAAGCATCTGCTGTTGCCAATAATGAGCGTATTGAGCCCAGCTTCTCTGCTTCGCGCGACGAAGATCTCAATGATGATTACGATGATCGTCAGGATGATGATTATGAAGGTGAAGATTATGAGCGCGATGATCATCCTTATACCCGTGAATTGGATGATGGCGAAGATCGCAATATTCTCGCGCAAGATGAAAGCGATTATGAAGATGAGCGAGATTTGAGTCCGGAAGAAAACGAAGGATTTGAAGATGATGAATACCGTCATGAAGAAGAATATGACGAGGATGATTCTGAAGAAGATTATGAAGGTGATGAGTCTCAATCTTCATCAACAGCGCAAAACAATTTTGCGGAAAAACAACCCGCAGAACCGGAAGAAGTTTTAATCATTAACGTCATGGCGCACAAGGGCGAAATGTTTAACGGTGCTGATTTGCTCGATATCGTTTTGCAGTGCGGTATGCGCTATGGCAGCATGGATATTTTCCATCGCCACAGCGATACCAAAGGCGAGGGTGCTTTGCTTTTCAGTATGGCAAACATGGTTAAGCCGGGTACTTTTGATCTGGATGCAATGGACGAGTTTGAAACGCCGGGCGTCAGCTTGTTTATGACGCTGCCTATTAATGCTGATTCTATGCAATCATTTGATTTGATGGCCGATACGGCGCGCGCCATAGCCGAGACATTGGATGGTGAATTAAAAGATGAACAGCGTAGCGTCATGACGCGGCAAACGCTGGAACATTGTCGCGAGCGCATTCGCAATTTCGAACGTATGCGTTTATTCCGTCGTCCAGCACCGCGCTAAATCGCAGCTCTCTTTAGTCATTAATCCTGCACAGGGACGTGTAAGAAAACTGCACGCTAAGGCATGAATCGCGCATCGCCCCAAGCCCGAATCATCAGGTAATTTAATTCATGTCTACTCTCTCCTTGTTCGATGATTTGCCGTCTCAGGTTGCCAAAGAAATTGCTGATTTGCGCAAACAGCTCCAGTATCACAATTATCGGTACTACGCGCTTGATGATCCACAGATTACGGATGCTGAATACGATCGCTTGATGCAGCGACTGCGTGAACTCGAAGCCCAGTATCCTGAATCTGTCACACCTGACTCACCGACGCAACGTGTTGGTGCTACTCCTTTATCAGCATTCCAAACGGTTGTGCATGAAATGCCTATGCTGTCATTGGACAATGCTTTCAGTGACGGTGATTTACTCGCATTTAACCAGCGTGTGCAGGACAGATTAAAAAGTGCAGAAGATATTGAATACGCCTGTGAATTGAAGCTTGATGGTATCGCTGTGAGTTTGTTGTATCGCGATGGTTTATTAGTGCGCGGTGCAACCCGTGGTGATGGTACTAACGGGGAAGATATTACGCAGAATGTTCGCACTATTAATTCCATTCCATTGCGCTTGTTGGGCAGTGGTTATCCCGCCGTACTGGAAGTGCGCGGCGAAATTTATATGCCCAAAGCGGGATTTAATGCTCTGAATGAAAAAGCGCGTATGGCGGGCGAAAAATTGTTTGTCAATCCGCGCAATGCAGCGGCTGGTTCATTGCGCCAGTTGGATTCCCGTATTACCGCAAGTCGCCCGCTGGAAATGTGTGCCTATAGTGTCGGTTGGGTTGATGGCGGTGAATTACCTGAAACCCATAGCGGAATTTTGGCTGCTTTAAAAAACTGGGGCTTCTTAACCAATCGCGAAACCCGTGTTGCAAAAAATATTCAGGAAGCGTTGGGATTCTATCGGCGCATTGGCGAAAAACGTGATGCATTGGCTTACGATATTGATGGTATTGTTTTTAAGGTCAATTCCCGTCTGTTACAGGATACATTAGGTTTTATTTCTCGCGCGCCGCGCTGGGCAATTGCTTATAAATTTCCCGCACAAGAAGAGTCGACAATATTGCTTGACGTTGAATTCCAGGTGGGCAGAACCGGCGCCGTCACTCCCGTAGCGCGGTTACAGCCTGTGTTTGTCGGCGGTGTTACTGTTTCCAATGCAACCTTGCACAATCGTGATGAAATTAATCGCCTTGGAATAAAAATTGGCGATACGGTTATCGTGCGTCGCGCGGGTGATGTGATTCCGCAAATTGTGCAGGTTGTGGAAAGTAAGCGCCCGGTTGATGCACGCGATATCCTTTTCCCGGAACATTGTCCGGTATGTAATTCCCCTGTAGAAACTGTTGCGGATGAAGCGGTTGCACGTTGTTCCGGTGGTTTGGTGTGCGCAGCGCAGCGCAAAGAGGCGATTAAGCATTTTGCCTCGCGCAAGGCCATGAATGTGGAAGGGCTTGGCGATAAGTTGGTTGAGCAGCTGGTTGATTTGGGTTTGGTTAATAATCTGGCCGATATATATTCGCTCACTCGCGAACAATTATCCGCTATGGAGCGCATGGGCGATAAGTCGGCGGATAATATTCTCGCGGCATTGGAAAATTCAAAAAAAACTACCTTGGCAAAATTTATTTATGCGCTGGGAATTCGCGAAGTGGGGGAGTCTACTGCGCGCAATTTTGCCAATTACTTCGGTAGTTTTGAGGCTATGGCTGCTGCGGATCAGGAGGTATTACAGCGAGTGCCTGATGTTGGTCCAGTCGTCGCGCATTTTGTCGCCGAATTTTTTGAACAAGAATCCAATCGCGTTGCAGTTTCTGCGCTGCGCGCTGCGGGAATTCACTGGGATAACATTGAAGTTGCAAGCCCAGACGCCTTGCCTTTAAACGGGCTGACCTATGTATTGACCGGCACGCTAGAGGCGTTATCACGCGACGATGCCAAGGCACATTTGCTCGCATTAGGAGCAAAAGTGGCAGGCAGTGTTTCTGCCAAAACAGATTATGTTGTCGCAGGTCCGGGGGCTGGCTCCAAGCTCGCCAAGGCAGAGGAGTTGGGTTTAAAAGTAATGGACGAGGCAGGGTTGCTTGAGTTGTTGCGTGAACACGGGCGGCAGATATAAATGATGTATTCGACGTGTAAAATTTTTGTATTGGGTATGCTACTGGCACTGGCGGGCTGCTCCAGTTTACCACCGGCAAATTCCAATAATATCTGCGATATTTTCGATGAAAAACCTTCTTGGTACAAAGACGCCAAAAAAGCTGAGAAGCACTGGGGATCTTCGGTGCCAGTTATGATGTCGATCATGTATCAGGAATCCCAGTTCAAGCACAATGCACGGCCGGCACGCACTAAAATTTTATGGGTGATTCCAGGGCCTAGGCCGAGTGATGCTTTTGGTTATCCGCAAGCTAAAGACGATGTTTGGGATGAATACCAGGATCAGAGTGGCAACGGATGGTCGCGGCGCGATAATTTTGGCGATGCGATTGATTTTATTGGTTGGTACAACAAGCAAAGCCAAAAGCGGAGCAGAATTGGTTTGAATGATAGCTATAACCTTTATCTGGCGTATCACGAAGGGCATGGTGGTTATAATCGTGCAACCTATCGTAAAAAAAATTGGCTAATGAATACCGCGCGCAAAGTGGAAGACCGTTCCCAGCAATACGAATATCAATTGCGCAACTGTGAAGAGCGTTTTAAAGGCAGTTGGTGGTGGCCGTTTTAATATAGTTTGAATGAAATCCTGTTAGTCGATAACCAATATCGGAGTGGGTATGGATCAAGAATCAATTGTTTACGGTTGTATTAAGGATGTATCCCCGTCTATGGTGGAATCTGAGCGTATTCGGATAAACCGCGCGGCGATGTTGTCGCTACCGCACGCAGATGAGTGGCCCTTTTTAAGTCAGGAAATGTTTTCAATTCCTAGTGTGGATTCACCATTTTTTAATTATCAAACCGAAGTTATGCACTTCGGGGCATCTTACAAAGCTGTTGAATACGAATGGGATCAATGGATCGCACAATTTGAATCCCTGCTTAGCCGTATGTATTGGGTATCGGCCACAGTGCATTTGGAGACGGAATTGTCTGGCACCCACACCTTTACTTGGGAAGCGAATGGCAATTTCCACAAGCCGGGCTCGGGTGATATGCGTGTGCGCTGTGAATGGAGCCATGAAGGTTCGCTGAGTATTTAAATTATTTTTTGATTGGGTATTTAAATTCATTTTTGATCAGGCATTTATTTATGCAAATCCCTTTAACGACACCGGATTTTCGCTTTCGTCGCCTGCGTAAAACCGCTGCATTGCGTGAGCTGGTGCGCGAAACTCATCTGCGGATGAGCGATTTTATTCTGCCGATTTTCATCGAAGAAGGAATCACTGCGCCTGTAGCCATTAAATCCATGCCTGATGTGTATCGCTACCCGGAAGATCAGCTGGCGGAAATCGTAAAGCGCGCCTGGAGCAAAGGGATCAAGGCAGTCATTTTATTTGGTGTCTCCACGCACAAAGATGACGAAGGTTCCGATACCTGGTGCGAGCACGGTTTGCTAGCGCGTATGATTCGCACCGCAAAACAAGCGCAGCCGGACATGCTGGTGATTAGCGACAATTGTTTTTGTGAATACACTGACCATGGCCACTGCGGTGTAGTGGCGCATGACGATGTTGATAATGATCAGACACTGATGAATTTGCAAAAACAAGTGGTGCTTGCTGCGCAAGCGGGTGTTGATATGATCGCCCCATCAGGCATGATGGATGGCATGATCAGCGCCATTCGTGAAGCGCTGGACGCTGCAGGTTTTACGCATATTCCGGTGATGTCTTACTCCACCAAATTTGCCTCGGCATTTTACGGGCCGTTCCGGGATGCGGTTGATAGCAGTTTTAAAGGTACGCGCAATACTTATCAAATGGACCCTGCAAATGCCCGTGAAGCGCTTGCTGAATCCATGCAGGATGAAGCTGAGGGTGCGGATATTCTCATGGTTAAACCCGGCATCGCTTATCTTGATGTGCTGGCGCATATCCGCGCGAATTCTGCGCGTCCACTTGCGGTTTATCATGTAAGTGGTGAATACGCCATGATCAAAGCCGGTGCGGCGGCCGGTGTAATTGATGAGAAAGCCATAGTGCTGGAAATCATGACCGCATTTAAACGTGCGGGCGCCGATTTAATTATTACTTACTACGCAGAAAAGCTGGCCGACTGGCTTTAATGCTTATTGATGGACATTCAACCCATGATGAATTTTTTTCGCGAACAAAAATTACTTACCGGTTTGTTGTTGGGCAGTTTGTTAGTGCTCTTGCTCGGTGTTGGTTTAATCATCTATTCAAATAATGCGGCCAAAGAAGCAGCACAAACAGAAGCGACTTTGCAGCGCTTGAATGTGATTGCCAATAGCGCGAGTGAGGAGTTGCAAAAAACCGTCGTGTACGCTGATGTACCTATTACCGATGTAAAACCGGAAGATTCTGTTGCGAAAGTATCGGCATTAAATGGCCGTATTCCAGAAGAGGGCAGCGCTGATTGGTGCGAGGTAATGATGGTTAAAGATGCTAAAGATTGGACCAAAGAAGAGCAGTCGCTGTTTGCTAAAAACTGCATCTAATGTTGTTATCTATTTGCCGCTTTATTCTTTGTGAAAATTCCTGATGTTTTTTAGCGATTCCCGTCAGCACTTTTTTAATCCACTCACGGGTAAATACCGTGAGCTGGTGGCGGAGTGCCTGCGCCTGTTATACCAACGCCTGTATACCGATTTGCGCGATTATGGCCACGCCATGAACCGCGAACAGTTAGTGGATATTTTTAAAGAGGCGATTGCCCGCGCGCCTATTCTTGATGCCGATGTCAGTGATCCAGATGATACTAGCGAAGGCCGCTTTAAAACCCAGCGCGATCTTGCCAGTTTTATTATCAATCGCCTGATTGAAAATGGTTGGTTGGAAAAACAAGTTGATGAAACCAGCTTGCAGAGCAGCTATGGGTTTAGCCGCATGGGGCGTTTGTTTACCCAGCCCTTTGCCGACAATGATGCCAATCAGTTCCGCACGCGCAATCGCAACACACGCAATACCCGCAATAGCCTGCAAGCCTTTTACGATCAGGGCGAGATCAATGATTTGCTCGATGCGTATGAATATTCCGAACGCATTATCAGCGACTTTACCGATGTGATTGCCGAGCTGGAAGAGCGCAAACGCCAGTTGGTGCGCGAGGTTGAGTCGCGTCAATTAATCCAACAGGCGAGTGACGAGTTTTTTGATTTTATGGAGACGGTGTTTAAGCCGGATCTGGAAGTTCGTTTATCTGCTGACAGCGTAGAAAAATATCGCGACCAAATTTCTGACATCGTCACCAAGATTCGCCGCAAGCGTAAATACGGTTTGGGCGATGCTGAAACTGCTGCAAAAGATTGGCGGGCGGTAATGGAAATCCGTTTGCGCAAAGCCTTGCCGCAAAAAGTGGTGCCCGGTATTTCGCTCCTGGAAACGTTACTGCAAACAATTGATTCCCGTTTAAAAAATGCCTGCGACATTATGTTGCCCGCATTGCGCCGTGCGCTTAATACCTTTACCCAGCGCGCCGACATTATTATTCGCCAGCTCAGTTACATTAATAGCCGCGGGCAAGATGATTTGATGGATATCTACCGATCGCTTGGCAATCTAACGGCAGAGCAGCAGGATCAGGTATTGCTGGAGCAGGGTGAGGCGATTGCCAGTATCCAGATAGGATTTATTGATCCCGCACAAATTCAATTGCGTGCGCCGCGCAATATCCAGGTTGTGCGCTCTATGCTTGATGAAGATAGAGCCCTTGATGCAGAAGCCCAGAAAGCGCTCTTTGTACAACAGGCATTGGATAAAGCGTTTATTTTGCAGTCCAGCAGCCTGCGCGATTACGTACACATCGCCCTGGTCCAAAAAGGGCAAATTAACAGTAGTGAGCTACAGGCAAAGAATATGCAGGAGCTGCTGAATTTATCCCACGCAATTGAGGTGGGCGCTGCAGCTAACTTGTCATCCCGTTATCGTTTTGCGATTACTCAAAACGCCGATTGGCTGCACGCGCAGCCCTTGGTCAATAACGATAAATATTTTAAACAGCGCGACGAGTTTGTGATTAGCTTGATCGACGATGGTGTAGAACATGAGTAATCAATTAGGTTCGTTGCTGCAAGAGCAACTTGAAAAGCATAACCTGAGCTTGGATAACTGGCGTGAACTGGTGCAACGCTTGTTGGATTACGGTGTGCTTTGCCGTGACGACAGCCAAGTGGAAGCTGAACTTTATGACCGCTTTGTTCGCATCCATGAATTAGTGAATGATTATCTCAGTTTGATGGGCGTTAGGTTCCAACATGATAGCCATTTCCGTTTTGTGCGCATATTGCCGCCCGGTGCGCGTTTGCCGGGTATGGATGATGAAAGTGACGAGCCATTCAACGCCGGTTTGCGTAGCCGGTTAAACCAACATGAAGTGGCGCTGGTGCTGGTGTTGCGTGCCGAATATGACAAGGCATTACGCGAAGGCAGTATTGATGAGCAGGGTTGCGCGACTTTATCGCTGGAAGCCATTGCGATGGCGATGAAGAGTTTATTGCGCCGCAGTTTGCCAGAGAATCTGGGTGAGCGTCGCCAGGCATTTAAACGTTTGCGTCAATTGCGCTTGATTAACTTCTTTGCTGAGTCCGATATTGATTCCAGTGAAAGCTGGATCAAAATCCGCCCGCTGATTATCAACCTTGTGAATAACGAATGGCTGGAACAAATTCGCAATCATCTTGCTGAAAACTTGTTGCTGGTTGATGAAGAAACCGATGGGCAAGAGCAAGATGAATCTGCAGAACCCAAAGCGCGTAAATCCGCTCCGCATTTGAACCGTTCGCTTTTTGCGGCTGAAGAATAGTTATGTACCTTAAAAAATTTATTTATGTTAACTGGGGTAATGTCCCCAATACCGAATTTGATTTTGGCCCGATCAATTTATTTTCGGGCGGCAATGGTTCCGGTAAAACGACAGCAGCAGATGCGATCCAGACCATCATGACCGCTGCCCATGACAATCTATTCCACTTTAACCCCGGTCAGGACGAATCCAGTCAGCGCGGACGCGGTGGAAAGTTGGTGCGTACGCTTGCATCCTATGTGTTGGGTTGCGATGACGGTGCTTATTCGCGTCCGCAGGGCTGCGATGGTTATTTGGCGGCGGTGTTCCATCCAACGCAAGGCGAGAATAGCGAACCGTTTACTGCCTTGATCGGTATGCGTGCCTTTTTGGAAACCACCGGGCAGGGCGCATCGCTGCAAAAAGTAGCGCGCCTTGATGATACGCAATTTTATATCCTGAGCGATGTTGAACTCAGTTTAAAAGATTTACTGAAAGAAGAGAAAACCCACAAGTACGTCGTGCCGCTAGATAAACTCTACGCCGGGTTGCGTCGTCAGTACGGGCAACAACAAGTTGAGAAATACGATAAGAAAAAATCTTATTTGTGTCGTTTGTACGGAATTTTGCGCGGAAAAAAAGATGCTATATCCGAACGCGAATCCATGAATGCTGCGCGCGCATTTTCTCGCTTTATGGCTTACAAACCGATTAAAGGTATCGATGAATTTGTAGCCAATGAAATTTTGGAATATCGCGACCTGGGCGAGGCGATCCGCACTGTTTCCACCATGTTGAAACGTATCCATACCATGGAAGCAGATGCGCGCACTCTGCGTCAGGGTATCGAGCGTATGGCGCAGGGGCGTCAGTGGTCGGATAATTTTATTGCCAACTGGTTGGAGCAGCAGGTGCTGCAATATTCGGTGGCCAAGCGTCGCTACACGGATTCGCAATCCCTGTATTTGGAAGCAAAACACAAACAACAATTATTGCGTGAAACCTCGGCAAGTCATCAACAAACGTTGGCGACCTGCGAAGCGCAGCGCGATGAGATTAATCAATTGATTCTTGCAGCTACAGCGCGCCGTTTGGGTGTGCCTGCACTGCGCGACAAGGATCAATTAGAGCAAGAAAAACACGCGCAAGAAAAACTCATCCAGACTCAAGTTTCTGAGTTGCGTAAACAGCATCAGCAATTGCAAACCAATTTGGAGGCAGCGCAGCAATTTGCCCAGGCTCTGCGCCAGACCTCTATTGCAGTTGAATTGCCTGCATTAAAAGAAACGAGTCTGGCCAATTTGGTAAAAATGCTGTGCAGTGAAACAGACACTCTGGATATTCACCAGTTGCTAAACCGCGATCTGATTGAAGTGAGTCCGCTTGAACCGCAATTGGCGAAAGTGCTTGAGCTGCAAAAACAGCACAATGCTTTTGTTGCAACCTTGTTTGATGTAGATGCCAATGCGGCGGTATTACGCACCAATTTGCGCGACCAATTGGCGCAAGAGCGCGATAAACGCAAAGCGCAGGCAGAACGTTTGCAAAAACAAACGGAAGTGAAGCGTCGTGAAATTCAAACGCTGGAATCCCGTCAAGTCAGCTATCCAGGTTTTGTGCGCGCAGCGCTGGATGCAATTGCGGCGCAATGTCCCAAAGCCGATGCGCGCGTGCTGTGCGATTATGTGGATGTGATTGATCGCGAATGGCAAGCAGCAATTGAAGGTTATATCGGCGCAGCGCGTTTCGGTATTATCGTTGAAGCAGAATATGAAGCGGAAGCTATTGCGATAGTGCGCAATATGGCGGGGCAGGGCAACCGCGCACGTATTATCCAGGGTGAAAAAGCGCGCAAGGATTTGGATAAAACCAATGACGTTCCTGCTAACTCAATTATTCAGGTAATGACTTTCTCGCATGCCACTGCAGAGGCTTACATCAAAGCCAGCTATGGCTATGTACAGCGAGTGGAAAACGCCAAAGAGTTAAAAAATACCCGCCGTGGCATTACGAAAGATGCAATGGGTTCCGGAAATTACGCCATGTTCCGCTGTGATATGGCTGACTCCGAATTGGTATTCGGCCAGGGTGCCCGCGAACGCGCGCTGGAAGCCAAGCGCAATGAATTCCATGCATTGGTAAGTGAATGGCAGGCCTCGACAACTTACGCCGAAGAGACACAAGAATTATTATTGGCAATCGATAAGCTCAAACCGCTTGTCTACGCCGAAACATTGCAAACTATGCTTGCGGCGCAAAACAAAATCCAGGCGATTGAATCCAAATTACAACAGTTGGATTTAAGTGATACCAAGGCATTGGAGGCTGAATTGCAGGAGTTGCAACGGCGTTTGCAGGACCAAAATCAGCTTTATGCTCGCTTGAATAGCGCGCAGGTTGATTGCCGTGCAGATTTAAAGCTTGCCGATAACCTTTGCCACAAGTTGGATGCAGAACAAGATAAAACCCTTGCTCAAGCGGATACCTGCGAAGCTAATGTGCAGGGTATTACTGCGTTTTGGCCGGAGTTTAATGCGGATGCCCGTTTGCAAGCGGCTGACGAAGCTGTGGCGCAACACAACGTCCAGTATTTTGAATCCCAATTAGCGGGTGTGAATGCCGAATTAAAAACTATTTTGCATCGATTGCAACAAGCGGCCATGGTGCACAACCAGTTTTGCGCAACCAGCGATGCGATTTTGTTCGACATTGATTACAATGATGATTTGGGTAGTGCGAATTTCCGTGCTATCTGCGATATGCGTCGCCAGTTTGATGCGCTCTATAATCGCGATAAAAACCACATTCTTGCTCAACGCCATCAAGAGATTGAATCCCTGCGTGAAAGTTTCAATAACGCCTTTGTGACCAATCTCTGTCATTCGATTTACCAGGCAATCAACGACGGTAAAAAAATCCTCGAAGAGTTAAACAAAGAGCTGGAGCATCATCGCTTTGGTGCTGACCGCGAACGATTCCGTTTTGATTGGGAGTGGGTTCCGGAATTTAAAGACTATTGGCAGTTCTTCAAGGCAGTCATTGATAGCCCAAGCTTGGATGAAGGTGAAACCCTGTTCAACATGAAGCTCGATGAGAAACACCAGAAAGTGCGCGAGCGCTTGATGACAATGTTGCTCGATGAGGATGAACAAAAAGCCCTGCGCGAATTAACGCGTATTGCGGATTATCGCAATTATCGCCGCTATGAAATTTATAAGGAACCGGAAGGCAAGGCGCCAATTGCGCTGAGCCAATACGGTACTGGTTCCGGTGGGCAGTTAGAAACGCCTGCGTATATCATCCGCAGTGCGGCCATTACGTCGGCATTTCGGTTTAATGAAGGTAACAGCCATTTGCGTATGGTATTGGTGGATGAAGCTTTTTCCAAAATGGATGAACACCGCTCGCGCGAAGTAATTAACTATTTAACCGAGAGCCTTGGTTTGCAGCTGCTATTTATTATGCCGAGTAGCAAATCCGGCCCCTTTATGGATTTGATTTCCAACCAATTTGTATTCAGCAAATGCCCAACTGCTGAACCGGTCGGCGAATTAAAAAGCCGTGTGATGCTGGATCGCCAAGTTTGTGATCAGGAGAAAATTAAGAAGCTGATGGCCAACCATCGCCGCGCTATTCGTCAACAGGCAGCCTTGGATTTTATGCTTGAAGTGGAAGGTTAGCGATGCCCGATGCGGACTGTCTAGTCCGCATCGGGGAGTTTAACTTGTGGAAAAAAGCGGGCAATTTTTTTGATCAGTTTGTCTTGCTCCAATGGTTTGACGACATAATCGTCTACACCGTCTTCAATCGCTGCGCGGATTTGTTTGGCTTCGGTCACTGCAGTGACCAGCATAAATACAGTACCCAGGTAGCGCTCTGCGGCGCGCATAGCAGTGTGCACATCCATGCCGGATTTAGTAGGCATATTCCAGTCGCAGAGTACCAGATCATAAATGGGGTTCGCGTCGTACATGGCGCCGATCGCCTTCAAACCATCGTTGGCAAAATCAATCTGATACATACCTGATGCGCGTAAAAATGCGTTAATCAGCTCGCATATCAACTGGTCATCATCTACAACCAGCACTCGGATTTGCCCTGGCAACAATTCCTGGCGACGGCCAAATGCTGCTTGGCGGATGGGAGATACTGCCTTGGCTGATATGTAATGATTGATCCGCTCGGTAATCGGTTCATCATAGGAGCGCAGCTTATCGCTCACTTTTTGTAAGGTGGATTCAATCAGTGGCAGGTCTTGCATCAGCTGCGCCTTGGCTTTCTCAATTTCTGCATTGTTCAGGTTTTTAGTTATCCAATCGCGCTTTTGCGCCAATGTTTTTCCAATCACCTGTAGTTCTTGTTTGGTAAACATAAAAAACCTTGTACTTGTAGAGATAATAAACTTCTTTCAATATAGTCCAGACTCGTCGCTTGGCTAGTTGAGTTCTTAATTACCGAAGGAAATAAGCGTGTCCAATATTGATGTATTCATCTCCCGGCTGGAACAGATACTTGATCGTGTTGAAGCGGTTTTACCTGTCCCCCCCCCCAAGGCTGATTGGAGTGCCAGCGCCTTTCGTTGGCGCACACAGGCAAATGGTGTTGGCTATTTGCAAGCAGTTAAGCATCCGCATCGTGTGAGCCTTGATGCGTTAAAAAATATAGAGCCTCAGAAGGCTTCAATTGTTCGTAACACCGCCCAATTTATGTCCGCTCGTGAAGCCAATAATGTGCTCTTGACTGGAGCGCGGGGTACTGGCAAATCTACTTTGATCAAGGCTGTGTGGAATGAGTTTGCAGGGCAGGGATTGAAAATCATCGAAGTAGATAAAACGGATTTGCTGCATTTGTCCGATATCGTCGATTTGGTCGGTGAGCGAACGGAAAAATTCATTATATTTTGCGATGATTTATCGTTCGAAGAGGGTGAGATTAGTTATAAAGCATTGAAATCCGTATTAGATGGCTCCATTGCAGCACCTACTGCCAACATGCTTTTCTACGCCACCAGCAACCGCCGTCACCTAATCCCTCAAAAGATGCGCGACAATCTGGATGTAAGCGATGAGGATGGCGAAGTGCGCCCTAGCGATAGCATTGAAGAGAAGGTATCACTCTCTGAGCGTTTTGGCCTTTGGTTGAGTTTCTATCCCTTCTCGCAAGATGATTATCTGGCTGCTGCCAACTATTGGGTAAGCCAATTGGGTGGCCAATGGAATAAGCAGGCCGAAAATGCCGCTTTGTTGTGGCACAGAACACGCGGTGCGCGGAGCGGGCGGGTGGCATGGCAGTTTGCACGGGATTTTGTCGGGCGCGACTGATCGAATTGAGTGGTTTTCGCGTTTATTGAAACTGCATTTACAGTTGACAGCATCTTACAGGGGGGAAGCCTACGCTCTCCCCTGATTATTTTTCCAGAAGACCATATTGATCAGGAGTTTATGATGCATACGGGACATTCCACGCTGCGCAAGACCACTGAGGCTAGATCATCAGGAGCAGCAACCGAATTATCGCCAACAAGCCCACGTTTATTCTCCCGCACATCATTGTTTGCCAGAACCCCCAATCTCCGCGATGGCGACGAAGTTAGCCTGCGCCGCGCCTTGCGCCATTATTTTTTGGATACTTTCACCACTTACGAATCACTGTTTGAATGCCTCGCTAACGATAAAGCCTTCTACACCAAACCCATTAGTTTGCGTCATCCACTGATTTTTTATTTTGGCCATACAGCGACATTTTTTGTTAATAAATTATTACTGACGCGCATGATCAGCGAGCGCATCAACCACCGCTTTGAATCTATGTTCGCTGTTGGTGTGGATGAAATGAGTTGGGATGATTTAAATGATGCGCACTACCAGTGGCCAACACCTGCAGAAGTAAAAGCTTATCGCGATCAGGTGCGCGCTCTGGTGTTGGATTTAATCGATAACGCGCCGCTGCAGACGCCGGTTGATTGGGAAAACCCCTGGTGGGCAATCATCATGGGAATTGAGCATGAGCGCATTCATCTTGAAACTTCTTCAGTACTAATCCGCCAACATAAATTGGAGTTCGTGAAAACTTCTCCGCACTGGCAACCGCTGCGTGAATCTGGTTTCGCTCCGAATAATAGCTTAGTGAAAGTTAGCGCTGGCCAAGTGCGTTTGGCTAAAGATAAAGCCGACCCGCATTATGGCTGGGACAATGAATACGGCGTTCATGAAGCGGAAGTAAACGCATTTGAAGCTGCTAAGTTTTTAGTCAGCAATCAGGAATTTTTACAATTTGTAGAAGCCGGTGGTTATTTGAATTCCCACAACTGGGAAGAAGAGGGTAAAGGCTGGCTCGCGTTTACCAAAGCCCAGCATCCAACATTCTGGGTTAAAAAAACCAACGGCTGGTATTTACGTTTAATGACCGAAGAAGTCGCCATGCCCTGGGATTGGCCAGCAGAAGTGAATTATCACGAGGCTAAAGCATTTTGTAACTGGAAAAAATCGGAAACCGGTTTGTCAGTGCGTTTACCTACAGAAGATGAGTGGTATCGTATTTACGATGAATCGGGAGTAAAAGAGGCGGGTGCAGAAAAATCTTCAGCCAATCTTCATCTCGATTATGCCGCATCATCTTGCCCGGTGAATAAATTCGCCCAAGGTGATTTTTACGATGTTGTCGGTAACGTTTGGCAATGGACTGAAACACCGATTTATCCTTTTGAAGGATTTGAAGTGCATCCGATTTATGATGACTTCACCACACCCACATTCGATGAGCGCCACAATTTAATTAAAGGTGGCTCATGGATTTCCTGCGGCAATGAAACATTGCGCTCATCGCGCTACGCATTCCGCCGTCATTTTTTCCAACACGCGGGTTTCCGCTATGTTGTTTCCGGAGATGTAAAACCCTTGCCTAGTTCCCATTATGAAACCGATAAATTAATGTCTGAGTACGCCGAGTTCCATTACGGCGATGAATATTTTGGCGTAGCCAATTTCTCTAAAGCCTTGGTTGATTTGGCGGTGCAAGAGTTGGGCGATAAACCCAAAGCAAAAGCGCTGGATTTAGGCTGTGCCTCCGGTCGCGCCACGTTTGAATTGGCGCGGTATTTTGATCACGTGAACGGCATTGATTTTTCTGCCCGTTTTATCGGCCAAGGTGTACAGCTCGCCAACAGCGAGACTCTGCGTTATACACTTGTCGATGAAGGTGAATTGGTTTCCTACAAATCCCGGTCACTTAACGATTTGGGTTTGAGTGAATTCAAAGAAAAAGTCGAATTCTCGCAAGGTGATGCGTGCAACCTTAAACCCCAATTTACCGGCTACGATTTTATTCTCGCCGCCAATTTAATTGATCGCCTCTACAGCCCTGCGAAATTCCTTAGCGGTATTCACGAGCGCCTGAATATCGGTGGTGTGCTTATGCTCACATCGCCCTACACCTGGCTGACTGACCACACTCCGCGTGAAGAATGGATCGGCGGCTTCAAAAAAGATGGCGAGAGTTTTACGACGTTAGATGGTTTGCAGGCGCATTTGAAAGCGCACTTCCGCTTAATCAAAGGTCCACATGAGGTGCCGTTTGTGATTCGGGAGACCAAGCGTAAATTTCAGCATACGGTTTCTGAGGTTACGTTTTGGGAGCGGATCAGTTAGTTGTAATCTATTGTAATCGTGTGTATAAACGGCGGAATGCACTATGTGCTTCCGCCGTTTTGATCTGCTAGATCGATAAATGCTGAGCTGTCATATCAAAAAATTTTAAAGGTATCTTGCAAATGGTATCCGGCTATAAAATCAGTGCCAACAAATCCGACCTGGATTTCAACGTTATCCACTCTTTTATTTCAAATACCTACTGGGCAAAAGGAATACCTGCTGAAACTATGCAGAAGGCAATCGATTATGCGATGTGCTTTGGGGTATTCACTGATCGAAATGAACAGGTTGGTTTTGCTCGGGTGATCACGGATACCGCAACCTTCGCCTATCTTTCAGATGTGTTTATTCTGGATGCTCATCGGGGCAAAGGTTTGAGTAAGTGGTTAATGGAGGAAATTGTTGCGCACCCGGATTTGCAAAATCTTCGGCGCTTTGTATTGGTTACTAAAGATGCTCACGGCTTATATGAGCAATTTGGGTTCGACGCTATTTCTCATCCGGACGATTACATGGAAAAATGGGAGCCTAATGTCTATCAATCCAAGTGATGGACGGTTTGTCTGGCATATTAAATTCTTACTGCTTCAAATAAGTTTATAAGTGGATTTTTATTCCAATAATATTAAGGAGATTATGTGAAATATATTGTCGTTTTAATTATGGTATTAGCCGCTTACGTTGCGGGTTACTTTACCGCAAAAGAGCCGGCAAGTAGTGTTGCTTCTGAAATAACATCTACTAAAAATTCTGAGTCGATAATTCAGCGTGATGATATTCCACAAAATATGGAAGAGTTTGCAGAAGTCGATCAAATTTCAGCATCTAAAAGCAATTCAGAAATGAAAGTGGATGCTGCTACCAATTTGCAATCGTCAACTGAATCAGCTCAAATTCCAAACACTCAGTCGACTCCAACTCCCGTTGGTACAAATAACGCTTCTGGTTCGGACAAGAAGCGACCCTTAACCGATGAACAAATCGATAAGCTCGTACCGGCTCCATTTAATCAATATCTAAAAGGTCATGACTCAGCATTGCTTGAAAAATATCGCAAGTTTTCTGAGCAAGAGAGCCCATCAAGTCAAGATAGCGATATTTCGAATAAAATTTCAGATGCTATTGCCAGTAATCCCTATTCGAAGTTTTTAAATATTGAGTCTTTTCAGTGCAAGGCCAACTTTTGTGAGATCCGGTTGTATGAAAGCAAGTCCGGTGTTTGGAGTTATATTCAGGCCGAGATGAGTTTACAGGATTGGTGGAAGTTCCAATCTAGCAGCGCCCATGGTTTTGATACGGGCAAAGAAAATGTTAGTGGTTGGTATGTGCTTTTGACGCGAGACTAATAGTTCGGGTTTTGCTGCTAAAGTAATTTCAAATTTAGACACGGAGACATTTTTATAAGAGCGATACAATTTTCGGTTGAGGTGACAAACCGAGGTGTGAAAATAATCGAAGGAGATGCGAATAATGACATTCTTAAAAATTACTGGTTGGCTGGTGTTTGCGGCGGCGCTTTTGCATCTGGCAATTATTGTTGGTGGCCCTGATTGGTATCGTTTTTTTGGCGCTGGCGAGCCTATGGCGATGATGAGCGAGCAGGGATTATGGTATCCCGCTATCGTAACTGCTTGTATCGCAGCAGTGCTATTTATATGGTCGCTCTATGCATTTTCTGGCGCTGGGTCAATTCGTCGGTTGCCATTATTAAAAACAGCTTTGCTGATAATAGGCATTATCTTTTTATTGCGTGGCTTATTGGCGGTGCCTTTGTTATTTTTTTCCGATTCGTCTTATATGGCGGAACTAAAAGAGAAAATGGTTTTTATGCTGGTTACATCTGTGATTTGCTTGTTTTTGGCGGTTGGTTATCTCAGAGCGGTTTGGCTGCTATATCGGCAGCGTGTTTGAGCATAAATAAAATTATCGGTCCTGTCGTGTGGCCACGTTGTAAAAATAATCGCTAAAGGTTTATTAATGGATTTTAATTTTGATCAAGAAATTCAGCGCGAAAATACCCACTCTGTAAAATTCGATGGGCGCCAACAATATTTCGGGACTACCGATGTGTCGCCGCTGTGGGTTGCCGATATGGATTTTGCGGTGCCTGAGTGTGTAACGCGGGCCTTGCAAGAACGTATCAATCATCCGGTATTTGGTTATACGCTTTACCCTGAAAGCATTTATCAATCGATTATTGATTGGTTCCAGCGCCGTCACCAATGGACGATTGAGCGGGAGTGGATTGTATTTGCACCGGGTGTTGTTCCATCGCTATTTGCGGCAGCTAAGGCTTTTGCTCAAGAGGGCGAGGGCGTGATTGTACAATCCCCCGTGTATTTTCCATTTTTTTCAGCAGTGACGACCAATAATCGCAAACTGATTAATAATCCGTTGCGTGAAATTAATGGCCGCTACGAAATGGATTTTGAACACCTTGAGCAGTGCGCGCAGCAGGGTGCAACATTATTGATGCTTTGCACACCGCACAATCCGGTGGGGCGCGTGTGGAGCGAAGCCGAATTACAACAAGTATTGGAGATTAGTCGTCGTTACGATTTAACGATCCTCTCCGATGATATCCACTGCGATCTGGTCTATTCCGGCGTTAAGCACACCATGCTTGGCCGCCTAGCACAGCCGGGCGATAAAATTATCACTACCATTGCACCTAATAAAAGTTTCAATATTCCCGGTTTGGGTTTGTCGGCGTTGGTAATTCCCAATGCAGCCGAACGCAATGCCATGAAACATATGTTTGAAACCCTGCATGTCGGTAATTACAACCCCTTGAGTATTGCGGCGTTTGAGGCCGCGTACCGCGAAGGTGATCATTGGTTGGATGCGTTGATGCAGTATCTGGAAACGACGCGGGATTTTGCCGCCGATTTTATCGCACGGGAAATTCCACAGATTAAATTGATAAAACCTGAAGCGACTTATTTGTTGTGGCTCGATTGCAGGGGATTGGGCATGGGCGATGCGCAACTGCGCGATTTTTTTGTACGTTCATGCAAAGTAGGTATGAATCCCGGTACGGTATTTGGTGAGGGCGGCAGCGGTTTTATGCGGATGAACATAGGTGCGCGTAGGGTAGTTATTATTAATGCTTTGAATAGTATTTTGAAAAATATTCCTTCAGGAGGCAATGAATTGTAAAATTGAGTAGTGCTTTTAATAAAATGGCATTGTAAATAATTATAATTAATAGGTGTCTGCGCTGATTGTTGTTTATGTTATTAAAATTAATGTTCAAAGATGAATGTAATATTTAAATAACATCAAGTGAATGAGTGTGATATTTATTGAGGTGTTAATTAGATGCTATTTATCAATTTTGGGCTAAAAACGCCCTTTTTTAAGCGCTATTCAACGACCATGGTTGTTGTGGCCGGGCTTGCTCTGAGTGCTTGTGGTGGTGGAAGCGATAGTGCGGGTACGACCAGTACAAGCTATGTTGGGCAAAGCTCCCGGGCTGTATCTTCGCTTATGGCTAGTAGTTCTATGTCATCGACAACTTCATCTCTGGTTTCCAGTGTTATCTCTGAAATTTTCAGTAGCGCTGCATCTTCTGAAAAAAATGTTGTAGAAATCCACTGGGTTACACCGAATCAGCGCGTGAATGGTGACTATATGGATATTGGTGAAATAGGTGGTTATGAGTTGCGCTATAAACGAGAAATTGATAACTATTTCACAAGCATTATTATTAATGATAAAGATGCGGCCACTTATTACTTAGATGACTTGCGCGGTGAATATGAGTTTAAAATTGCCGTATTTGATGTTGATGGTCTTTATAGTGAATTTGTTGAAGTTGAACGGATGTAATGACAGTTTTCCTACGTAGTCTACATTATTAATTCCCTTCATCGTCATTCGCCATCTTAATAGGCCACGTTGCGGCGGGCGATGGCTCGGGCAAACCAATCCAACAAGTATTGTCGGCAGTTTCCAGCTTGATGATCTGAATCAGGAAATTTCGGCCTCCCCGCTCAGCCGAGGAAGTCTCGCAAAAAAAAGGGGAAATCAAACGGCAGTTGTCGAGCTATCAGGCTTGATATAAGTGCTCGCCACGGGTGAGGGTTTGCCATTGGCTCGCCTAAACGCCTGTATTTCCACCATAGGCTATTTTCTGGTTGTTTTTTAATCGATATTGGGTGGAAGTTTTGCTTGCTTCAGGTACAATCCGCCCACTTTTTTAAGCCCCCCTCATTTGTACCAGCATTCTCACGAGACACTATGACTGTAAATACCTTCGACCCGTCGCAAACCACCACCCTGGATGCTCCCGCTAAGTCGCTCGCCAGCCAGTCGCTGATCGCCAGTAGCAAGGGAAATACCATTGGTTTTGTGTCGCTCGGCTGCCCCAAAAATCTAGTGGATTCCGAGCGAATCCTCACCCAGCTGCGCATGGAAGGCTACAACATTGTGCCCACCTACAACGATGCCGATATGGTGATTGTGAATACCTGCGGTTTTATTGATTCTGCGGTGCAGGAATCTTTGGGCGCGATTGGCGAGGCGTTGGCCGAAAACGGCAAAGTGCTGGTAACTGGTTGCCTGGGCGCCAAGAAAGACGAAATCATTCAGGTTCATCCAAATGTGTTGGGCATTACTGGCGCTCACGCTTATGAAGAGGTGTTGTCGCAAGTACATGAGCACTTGCCACCGAACCCAACTCACAACCCTTTTACTGATCTGGTGCCACCGCAAGGTATCAAGCTGACTCCTCGTCACTATGCTTATCTGAAAATTTCAGAAGGTTGCAACCACTCTTGTAGTTTCTGCATCATCCCCGATATGCGCGGCAAGCTGGTCAGCCGCCCGATAGGCCAGGTGCTGGGTGAAGCCGAGCGTTTGGTGAAAGCGGGTGTGAAAGAGCTGCTGGTGATCTCGCAAGATACATCGGCATACGGTGTTGATATCAAACACCGCACCGATTTCTGGGATGGCCGCCCGCTTAAGACCGATATGTATCAATTGGCCGCTGCACTGGGCGAATTGGGTGTTTGGGTGCGTTTGCATTATGTATATCCCTATCTCCACGTGGACAACGTCATGCCATTGATGGCAGCGGGCAAAGTGCTGCCATATCTGGATATCCCGTTCCAGCATGCCAGTCCGACCTTGCTGCGCAAAATGCGTCGCCCAGGTCAAGTTGAGAAAACACTGGAGCGTATTAAAAGCTGGCGCGAGCAAGTGCCTAACTTGACCATCCGCTCGACCTTTATTGTCGGCTTCCCCGGCGAAACAGAAGATGATTTCCAGCAATTGCTCGACTTCTTGCAGGAAGCGCAATTGGATCGCGTCGGCTGCTTCCAGTATTCGCCGGTTGAAGGTGCCAAGGCGAATGACTTGCCGGATCATGTGCCTGACGACATCAAACAAGAGCGTTACGATCGCTTTATGCAGTTGCAACAGCAAATTTCAACTGAGCGCCTGAAGCAAAAAGTAGGGCAGACCTTGCAGGTATTGATCGATGAAGTAGATGACGAAGGCGCAATTGGCCGCAGTTTTGCGGATGCTCCTGAGATTGACGGTTGCGTCTACCTGAATGGTGAAGAAAATGTAAAACCCGGTGATTTGGTCAACGTATTGATTGAGCACTCGGATGAATATGATCTTTGGGGTAGCAAGGTCTAAGTAGCATTGGATAAAGGTGCATCGTCTTTGATCGGAAAAATCCCCCATTTGCGCAAGCACTGGGGGATTTTTTTATGGTCTACTCTACACTGGTACAACATTTCTGGAGCTTTTTATGGCTGATGTCCAGCATTTACCCGATGAGCAGCGTTTTGTGATTGTGCACGAAGGTCGCGAAGCACTTTTGGCTTACCGCTTGTTTAATAATGGCGTTAAGGCGGCGATCGATTTTAATAGTACCTATGTGCCCCCGGAATTTCGCGGCAAGGGGTTTGCCGAAAAGTTGGTGCGCACCGGTATCAGGTGGGCAAAGGAGCAGGGTTATGAATTACATGCGAGCTGCTGGTATGCAGCAAAATTTATTCGATAAAAACGTAAAGGAATCCGTGTGAAAAAAAATAGCGGTTTTACCCTGATAGAAATGCTGGTGGTGATTGCCATTATCGCCATATTGGCAATGATCGCAATGCCATCACCCGACCCGACCATTGCGCGCAAGCAAGTGATAGAGTCAATGGAGTTAATTGAAGATTATAAAAAGCTCGTCGCTTTTTATCACAAGAGTACGCAGGTTTTTTTGAAAGACAATAAAGAAGCCGGAATTCCTGCTGCCGATAAATTGTTAGGTAATTATGTGGATCGCATCGATTATAAAGACGGCGCATTTCATATTCACTTTGGCAACAAGGCGCATCCCAATATAAAGGGGAAGACATTAAGTGTGCAGCCGATTACAGTGCAGGGGTCCCCTGAAAGCCCAATTTCCTGGATTTGTGGTAAAGCGGCAGTCCCGCTGAATATGAAAGCGGTTGGGGAGAATCGCACGGATTTGGAATTGAAAGACATGCCACTAAATTGTCGGATTTAATCGATGAAGAAATATTTGTTAGTTCTTATAGCGCTGGGTATTTTCTTTAATTGGAATAAGTTGCGTGATGAGTTTAGTCCTCCCCCCGATTTTTCTGCGCAGCATCCTGAAGGTGTGGTTTTATATGCGACTGATTGGTGCGGTTACTGTAAAAAAACGCGAGAATTTTTCAGGCAGCATAATGTTGCTTTTGTGGAATACGATATTGAGAAATCGACTGAGGGCAAGGCGCAATATGACCAACTGCGCAGCAGCGGGATTCCGCTAATCGTTATTCGCGGCGAAGTGTTGCGCGGCTATGATCCCAATGCAATGAAAGCGCTGCTCAAATTGTAATTCCAAGTGAGTTAATCAGTAAGTAAAAATCGGGAGTCGGGTGAGTAAATGATTAAATTACAAAAAGACAGTTCGGGTACTTATCGCCAGCGCATCAGTGTTGATGCACATGAATTATTCGCCGATGTAGATGACAGCATTGGCGGTGAAGATTCGGCGCCAGATCCACATGATTTATTGGATTCATCGCTTGCCGCTTGTACCGCGATTACGTTGAGTATGTATGCGAAGCGCCGCGGTATGCCGTTGGAAGGAATAAATATAGATATCGAACGGGATGACAGCAAAGAAAAAAGTGGTGAGTACAATCTCGCTTTAAATATCCACTTTGTGGGCAATTTAAGTGATGAGCAGAAACAACAATTGTTGGGTATTATTGAAAAATGTCCGATCCATAAATTGTTGTCCCATGCCACTATCAACATCACCTCGTATCATCAACCCTAATATTACTGGTTAGAGGAGATTCCAATGACTTTATTAATTCCTCCCCGCGTACAAGATATAGGTTTCACCGTAAAACGTTTATTGCCATCACGTTTACAGCAACGTGTTGGGCCCTTTATTTTTGTGGATCACATGGGGCCTGCGCATTTTGACGCGGGAACAACTGCTGGTGATGTGCGCCAGCATCCGCATATTGGATTGGCAACAGTCACCTATTTATTTTCTGGCGCGATGATGCATAAAGATAGTTTAGGTTTTCATCAGCGTATTGAACCGGGTGCGATTAATTTAATGACTGCGGGTAACGGAATAGTGCATTCCGAACGTTTGCCTGATGATGTGCGCGAAAAAAATACGAGCGTAGAGGGAATCCAGATTTGGTTGGCCTTGCCAACGGAGGTGGAAGATTGCGAGCCTTCGTTTGCACATTATCCTGCGGAAGTTATCCCTTCGATCAATCTACCGAACATGAGTGTCCAAGTGCTTATTGGTAAAGCATTTGATGTTGAATCACCAGTTAAAACTGCGAGTGTGACGACCTATCTTGATATTGCCCTTGGGGCTGATACGCAGTATTCGCCGGATTTTCCTCAGCAGGAATTGGCGATTTATGTTGTCTGGGGGAGTGTCACGGTAAATGGCGAGTTGGTGCCAGAATTTCATATGGCTGTACTGGATAAAGATTCGGTGATCGCTACAGTGAGCGGCGCAAATATTATGTTATTGGGTGGTGAACCTTTGGTAGGTGAGCGCTTTATTTTGTGGAATTTTGTTGCCTCATCCCGTGAAAAAGTACGAGCGGCTGGAGAGCGTTGGACGAATGGTGGTTTTGCGATGGTGCCGGGTGAAACTGATTGGATTCCATTGCCGACGATTAGTTAATGATGCCGCCATCTCGCTTTCAAGCTTCGTTTGAGAACAAGAAAATGCCCTGCATAAAGCTAAGAGTAAAATAAAAACGCCCGACATTATCGGGCGTTTTTATCTGCGAAAAAAGAAAAAAATTTACGAAATTGCTTTATCCACGATCACCTGGGCTTCCGCGATCAACTGCTGTAGATGTTCTTTTCCTTTAAAACTTTCCGCATAAATTTTATAAATCTCTTCAGTGCCCGATGGACGCGCCGCAAACCAACCATTTTTACTCATCACTTTAATGCCGCCAAAGCTGGCATTATTGCCCGGTGCATTTGTTAGGATGGTTTCGATTTTGTCGCCTGCTAATTCAGTGGACGTAATTTGCTCGGGTGATAACTTTGACAGCGCTTTTTTCTGCGCTGTATTGGCCGGTGCTTCTACGCGGGCTTCAGCTGCATGGCCAAATTCATCGGCAAGCAACTTATAGCACTCACCAGGGTCGCGGCCGGTTTTCGCTTTAATTTCTGCTGCGAGTAATGAAGGAATAATGCCATCTTTATCTGTTGTCCAGACGCTGCCATCAATACGCAGGAAAGAAGCGCCTGCACTTTCTTCACCGCCAAAGCCGAGTGATCCGTCAAATAAACCTGGCGCAAACCATTTAAATCCTACGGGTACTTCATATAAACGGCGGCCAATTTTTTTGGCGACTTTATCGATCATCGCACTGCTCACAACAGTTTTACCAATTGCGGTATCAGCGCGCCATTGCGGGCGATTTTGAAATAAATATTCAATCGCGACTGCGAGATAATGATTTGGCGGCAACAGGCCACAGCTAGGTGCAACTATGCCGTGACGGTCGTGATCGGCATCGCATGCGAAGGCGACATCAAATAAATTGCGACGCTCAACCATACCTTGCATGGTGTAAGCGGATGATGGATCCATGCGTATTTTTCCATCCCAATCCGCCGTCATAAATGAAAAGGTCTTATCGACAGCGGTGTTGAGTACTTTTAAATTTACTTGGTAGTGATCGGCAATAGCGCTCCAGTAATTAACGCCAGCGCCACCTAGAGGGTCTGCACCCATATGCACATTCGCGCCGCGAATCGCTTCCATATCCACCACGTTAATCAAATCTTTTACATAGTTGTGTACATAGTCGTGATAATGGGTGGTAGCTGATTTAATCGCCTGGTGGTAGTCCATGCGTTTTACATCGCGCAGATTATTTTCCAGTAATTCATTGGCGCGCGCTTGCATCCAATTGGTGATGTCGCTATCGGCTGGGCCACCATTGGGGGGGTTGTATTTAAAACCACCGTTATCGGGTGGGTTGTGCGATGGAGTAATGACGATGCCATCGGCCAAGCCAGAAGTGCGGCCACGGTTGTAGGTGAGGATTGCATGGGAAATTGCCGGAGTGGGTGTGTATTCACCATCTTTAGCGAGCATAATCTCAATGCCATTTGCAGCGAGCACTTCTACGGCGCTGATTTGCGCTGGCTCAGAGAGCGCGTGAGTGTCGATACCCACATAGAGTGGGCCGGTAATACCAGCTTGTTTGCGGTAGTCGCAAATCGCCTGGCTAATGGCCAGTACATGGTTTTCGTTGAAGCTGGTATTGAATGATGAGCCGCGATGGCCGGAAGTGCCGAAGCTGACCCGTTGTTCGGCAATGCCGACATCAGGCTTATTGGTGTAATAGGCATCGATAAGTTTGGGGAGATCTACCAGCAGGTCTGCGGGTAAGAGTTGGCCAGCCAAGGGGCTTGTAGACATAAAAACTCCTGAATTGTACGGATTAGCTGCTTGAAATGCGTTGCTGTCATTATGATGTTGTCAGAGTCTATAGTAGCGCGCTTTGATTTCACTTAACTACTTACTTGATTGTTCAATTATTCACTTAAATATTCACATAACCACTGATTCATCACGAGGGATAAATTATGCGTTGGAAACAAGGTCGTCGCAGTGACAATGTGGAAGATATGCGCAGCGCCAGTCCCGGCGCGATGGGGGCGATGGGTGGGGTGTCAGCGATAGCGCGGATTTTGCCTTTTCTGCTGCGCACGAAAACCGGCCGTGCTTTATTGATCATTGGTGTTTTGGTGTATTTTGGAGCCAAATTTTTGGGCTACGATCTGCTTCAGCTGGCCGCGCCACCAGGTTCATTAGATGTGAGTTCCCGGCAACTTTCCCCCAAAGATCAGGAGCTGGCAGAATTTGTATCGGTGATACTTGCGGATACTGAATCTACCTGGCATCTGGAATTCAAAAAGTTGGGGCTGACTTATCAAGAGCCAAAGCTGGTGTTATTTCGCAATGCGGTGAGCTCTGCTTGCGGCTACGCGCAATCGGCAATGGGGCCATTTTATTGCCCTGGCGATAACAAGCTTTATATCGATTTGGCTTTTTATGAGGATATGAAAAATAAGCTTGGCGCGCCCGGCGATTTTGCACAGGCTTATGTCATCGCCCACGAGGTTGGGCACCATGTGCAAACGTTATTGGGAACATCGGCGAAGGTGACACAGGCGCAACAGCAAATGTCAAAAGCGCAAGCGAATCAGCTCTCAGTAAAGTTAGAGCTACAGGCGGATTGTTATGCAGGAATTTGGGGACACTACGCTGATACCGAACGGCAAATGTTGGAAGATGGCGATATCGAAGAAGCCTTAAATGCCGCCTCGGCGATTGGTGATGATAAATTACAACAAGCCGGTGGAGCTGTGCGTCCTGAAAGTTTTACCCACGGTAGCTCAAAGCAGCGGATGGAGTGGTTTAAGCGCGGTTTTGAGCTGGGTAAAGTAGAGGCGTGTAATACCTTTAAATGAGATCTCTTAAGCTACCAGTTTTTTCGAACTGTCCATCACCAGGGTACGATAGGTTTGTATAAAGTCATCTGCATTGCGGAGGCAATTTGTACCATTATCAAAATGGTTCGCCCAGAGTTGCGCGAGCGCAGAAATGTCAGCGGGCTTGCTGGTGTCAATCTCACTGCGGCGATACAGCATCCAGGCCATACCGGTAGCGTAAGTTAAATTGCCCATCAACTCGCCGTGCGGATTCTTCAGGAATTGCTGTTGGCTGGCCAAGCCGCGCTGCTGGGAAGCCAATTCGGGAAACTGCACTAGATAGGTATCCCATAATTCCAGATGCTTTTCTGCGGTAATGCGATATAAACCCAAGCCTTTAGTTTGGGCACAATAACAATGTAATCCCAGTAAAGATTCTTGCGCAGCGGTGCCAAGCAACAAATTTTCGGCAACGTCTGAATATTCTCCCAGCCCCTGTAAGTAGGGTTTGATTATCAATTCGCGTAAATCACTTGCATAAATACCCATAACTACCTCAATGCGCCCCATTTTTGTCACAGCAGTGCCCCAAATTGTCAGTAGCTAAATGCTATCAGCCAATTTATGCACGGTTTCTGTTTCAGGTTGCGTCAAAAAAACTGTACATAAACTGTACATGATAGACACAGCATAAGTTGCGCCAACTTGCTGCAGGCTGAACGAGTCGAATAAACATCCTCGGCTATACTCGATTTAGTGGAAGTGCAATTGAGGAGGGAATTAGTGATGCGTATTGGTATCCCGAAAGAAATAAAATCCGGCGAAAATCGCGTTGCATTGACTCCCGCAGGTGCGGCCGAGTTACATCAGCGTGGGCACAGCGTTTACGTGATGCGCGGTGCAGGGCAGGCCGCTGGATTTAGCGATGAGCGCTATCAGCATGCCGGTGCGTTATTGCTCGATTCATTGGCAGATGTGTATGCCAGCGCCGATTTGATTGTCAAAGTCAAAGAGCCGCAACCCGAAGAATATGCGCTGCTCAGTGCCCGCCATCTGTTGTTCACTTATTTACACCTCGCGGCTAATCGCGCGCTAACTGATGCATTGCTTGCATCGGGTGCCAGTTGCATCGCGTATGAAACCTTGACTGATGCGCAGGGGCGTTTGCCGCTGTTGGCGCCCATGTCGGAAATTGCCGGGCGCATGGCGGTGCAGGCGGGGGCGCATCACCTTGAGATGGCGCAGGGTGGAAAAGGTATTTTATTAGGTGGAATTCCCGGCGTTGCACCGGCGAATGTGTTGATCCTCGGCGGTGGAGTGGTGGGTGCAAATGCCGCTGCTATGGCTGTTGGTATGGGGGCACAAGTGCGTATTCTGGATAAATCCATCGCACGTTTACGCCATTTGGATGAGCTGTGGCGTGGCCGTGTTGTATGTGAATATGCAGTGCAAGAGCGCATCGATACGCTGGCGCTCCAGTCAGACTTAATAATTGGTAGTGTGCTCAATGCTGGTGCCGGTGCCCCAAAACTATTGAGCCGCGCTCTGATCGCGCAGATGGAAAAGGGTAGTGTGTTGGTAGATGTGGCTATCGACCAAGGGGGATGTTTTGCAACCTCAAGACCCACTACACATCAACATCCAGCTTATATCGAAGAGGGTGTTGTGCATTATTGCGTTGCCAATATTCCCAGCGCAGTCGGTAGAACGGCGACCCTCGGTCTTACTAATGCGACCATCGCGTACGTCATTCGCTTGGCGGATGCGGGTATCGGGGCGTTACAAACGGATGCCGGTTTTCGTGGTGGATTGAATATTTATCGCGGCCAGCTTACTCATGCCGGGGTCGCTGAAACTTTTGGAATGCCGTTTAGTGAGACTGCATCGTTGTCGTTGGAAAGTGAATTTCCTTATAGAAAATAACACGATAGATTCGGCGCCACTGAAAATAGTGATCTATACTCACGCCAAGTTAAGTGTAGATTACCTGCCTCGGAGCAATATCTGCCCCCACTTTCATATAACTAGATTCAGTTCCCGGAAACCTTAGGTCGATGAGAGATAAAGCGCCTTCCTTTTTTAATGGCATCTCATTCCAGCTTGCCAAAATAGGTATCATTTTGGCTTTTGTGTTGAGCTTTTTATTGAGTTCAGTACAGTTATACCTCGATTTTTTAAATCAGGAAAAAGAACTCAAAACGCTCATTGACCGCGTTATACAAGTGGCAACTCCTCCTGCTGTACGCTCCGTATCCACACTCGATGATGAACTTTCCTATGAAGTGGTGAACGGTTTGCTGCGCTACGGATTTATTTACGAAGTAGTCATCTACGATGATACCGGCAACGTGCTCGCCCAAGGCAGCAGCACGCGCCCGGAAGTAAAAACCCGCTGGCTTACCAATAAGATCACCGAAAATACGCGCGAATATACCGCCAATTTATTATTGCCCGGTTACAGTGATGGCACTTCGGGCAGTATCCGTTTTTCAGTGGATATGGATTTGGCTCTGGAAGGTTTTTATAACCGCTCCCAAACTGCGCTCATGACCGGCTTGTTGCGTAACATGTTTTTGGTGTTGCTATTGTTCGTAGTGTTTTATTACACCCTCACCAAACCTTTGGTGCGATTATCGCGCGAAATTAACAATATCAACCCCGATCATCCCGGCGTAAACCGCCTCACCCAATTGCCCGCGCAGCGAAAAGATGAGCTGGCGCAGCTGATTGCCAGTTCCAATCAACTATTGGACATAGTCGAACTTTCCCTCGCCAAGCGCCGTGCGGTTGAGCTGGCGTTGCGTAAAAGTGAAGAACATTTGCGTCAGATTATTGATCACCTGCCGGTAATGATTGGTGCGCGCAATATCGCTGGTTATTATTTATTTGCTAACAAAGCCCTCGCCAATGAACTGGGTTATACACCTGACCAAATGCGTAATTTGCATGTGCGCCAACTGTTAAAAAATTCGGTATTTGATATAGATACCATGCTGCAAAATGATTACCGCGTAATTCGCGGCAATGAAGAGTTGGATGTGATTGAAGAGCGTTTTGTCACGTCGACCGGTAAACAATTATTTTTACAAACCCACATTATGCCGCTCGCGTTTTACGATGAAAAAGTCGCGTTAATCGTATCGGTTGATATTACCGAACGCAAAAATGCGCAGGCCAAGATGGAGTTTATGGCGCACCACGATGCGCTTACCGGGTTACCTAATCGCCTGCAGCTGGTTGAGCGCCTTGAGCACGAATTGCGCCGCGCTGAACGTCACGGTTATTTTGGTGCGGTGTTGTTTATCGATCTCGACCAATTTAAAACTATCAATGATTCGCTCGGCCATCCAGTGGGTGACCGAGTGTTGGAAGTGGTTGCCACACGTTTACAACAGTCAGTGCGCGAAGAAGATTTGGTTGCCCGTTTGAGCGGCGATGAATTTGTGGTTGTGCTTACCGTGCTCGACCAAAATATCGAAACAGCGGCATTGCGCGCGGGCGAAATCAGCGAAAAAATCCGCACCATTATTTCCCAGCCCTATATGTACGACAGCATGGAATTGCGCGTTACTTGCAGTGTGGGTGTGGTGGTTTATCCCGATAAAAATAATTCGGTGCATGAATTGTTGCGTTACGCCGATACGGCGATGTATCAAGTAAAAGAAAAAGGGCGCGACTCCATTGAATTCTTCAATGAAGAGATGGCCGATAAAGTTAGCCGCCAATTGACGATGGAAGGCGATCTGCATCGCGCCTTGGATGAATCGCAATTTGAATTGTATTATCAACCTAAAATTGATATCCAAAGCGGCCGGGTCGTGGGTGCGGAAGCGCTGCTACGCTGGAATCATCCTACCAAGGGTATGGTGTCGCCGGTCGATTTTATTCCGGTGCTGGAAACCTCCGGCATGATTATCGATGTAGGCCAGTGGGTATTGGAAGCATCTTGTAAAACGCTGGTTAAATGGCATCAATCCGGTTTATGGAAACCGGGTATGAAGATGAGTATTAACATCAGCCCGCGCCAATTCCGTCGCGCTGCATTTGTGGATGATGTGATTGCGACTTTGGAGAAATATCCCATCCCGGAAGCGTCACTGGATATGGAAATTACTGAAGGGATTGTTATCCAGCGTGTTGATGATGCAATTGTTACCATGACGACGTTGAGTGAACGCGGCATTAGTTTTTCACTGGATGATTTTGGTACCGGATATTCATCGATTAGTTATCTCAAGCGTTTACCTGTGAGCACTTTAAAAATCGATAAGGGTTTTGTGCGCGATATTATCGATGATCGAAACGACCGTGTGCTGGTTGAAACCATTATTACCATGGGGCGCTTGCTCGATATGGAATTGGTGGCAGAAGGTGTGGAAGAAGCAGAGCAACTAGCGATTCTGAAATCCTTCGGTTGCAATTACTATCAGGGCTATTTATCGAGCCAAGCGGTGCCTTTGGCGGAATTTGAAGTGATATTGGCTGATGATGAAAAAGTGGGTGAGTAAATAAATATTGTCGATACCTATGCGTTGGAATCGACATTTTTTCAACGTATTTTTCAGGTTAAAACAATCTTCCCAGCAAATAAGGCACCGCTGTTTCTACGCGCATAATGCGCTCGCCTACATGCACGGCTTCAAAGCTACACTTTTCCAATAAATCAATTTCGTACGGAATAAAACCACCTTCAGGGCCTACGGCCAGTGTCAGCGAGTAGTCTATCTGGCAGGGGCAGGCAGTTTCTGTGTAAGGGTGGGCAACCAAGGCGCGCGTATCGGCAACAATTGCTGGCAACTCATCTTCTACAAATGGCTTGAAGCGTTTGTGTAAATGCACTTCCGGCAAGCGGGTGTCGCAACCCTGCTCCAATCCTAAAATTAGCTGCTCACGAATGTTTTCTGCTTCCAAAAAAGGTGTCTGCCAGTAGCTTTTTTCCACGCGGTAGGAATTAATCAAATGCAAATGTTTAACACCGAGGGTTGCAACCGTTTGTAAAATACGGCGCATCATTTTTGGCCGCGGCAAACCGAGCACCAGTGTTAATGGCAATGCGCGCGGCGGCGCTTGGTGCAGGTCTACATCCAGATATATCGCAGTATCATTGAGTTCTGTAACTAGCCCAATACCCAGATTGCCGTTTATCAGGCCGACTTTTAATTGATCGCCCACTGTAGCGCCGTGCACTTGCTTAATATGCGCAAGCTGGCGTGGATTTTTGATACAGGCTCGGTTATCGGTGAGTAAATCGTTTGGCGATAATAAAATCAGATTCATAATGTGTAGAAATAGAGGTAAGTGGAAAAATATGGGCATTAGACCACGTGCGGTAATGTCTTGTCATATATTGCTGCGCAACAATTGCCTCGGAGCGATGTAGGTTTACGCCGGTTTAGGCCTGCGCTATCAACCACCACTCTGGAAGCAAAGGGCGTATTTCCGGTTGTTGAAAGCGCTGGTCCAGCAACCACAAATAACCTTCATCTGATGTAGTTCGAATTACGCGCCCGGCTGCCTGGATCACTTTCTGGATTCCTGGATAGGTGTAAGTAAAATCATATCCCTGCGCGAATTTACCCTGCATCACTGCACGCAAGTGCTCATTTACCGGATTCACTTGTGGTAAACCTAACGTTGCAATAAAAACCCCTTTTAATGCATCGCCCGACAAATCCACTCCCTCGCTGAAAGCGCCGCCCAATACCGCCAAACCCAATAAATTATTGTGCTGGCTAAATTGCTCGATAAATTCCTGCCGGTCCTCTTCGCTCATACGGCGCGATTGAACCAGTAATTGAATATCGCGCTTGGTCAATCGCAGTCGAAGAGCGGACTCTACCTTTTGTAAAAACTCATAGCTGGAAAAAAACACCAGGGCATTGCCTGGTTGTGCGTGGATTTGATCTTCGATCAAATTACAAATAGGTTCTATGGCTGCACTGCGATCTTTGTAGCGGGTGGATAAATTGGTTGCGATCTGGACGTGCAGTTGCTCGGGTTTGAACGGTGAGGGAACATTGATATGTACCGTATCATCAGGCAAACCCAGCAGCGATTGATAATAATGCGCAGGATGCAGCGTGGCCGAAAAATAGCAGGCGCAATGGGCAAAACTCAACCGTGCGGCCAGTGGTGTTGCCGGTATCAGGTTGCGCAGGGTCAAGACTTCCTCTTTTGTACCCATGGCTTGCATATCAATACAAAAGTCTTCATCGAATACTTCTACCACTTTTTGGTAGTTGAGTGCAGCGAAGAAAAATTCTTGCGCAATCGTTTCTTGCACTGAATGGTCGGGATTTTTCTGCAGGAACTCAATATAGCTATTGGTGAACTCGGTTAACGCCATGCCCAATTTTTCTGGTAATACCGGCAGTAACAGAAATTGATCCGGGCTTTCCGGGAGGAGCTTTAACAACGCAAGCCAGAGTTTATTGATTTTATCCAATGTTTTTTTAATCGGTGCGGGCGAATGCTTTTTTGCGCTGATCAAGTCACCCCTGTTTAACTCGGCGGAATACATACCGCGTGCGCGATCAATCAGGTTATGGCTTTCATCGACCAGCAAGTAGGGTTTCCAATCGAATTCGTTGGTAAGCCCTAATAACAGTGGTGTGCCATCAAAATAATAATTTACATCGGCAACCACTATATCGACCCAACGGCTCATTTCCATACTGAGATAAAACGGGCAGATTTCAAATTCATAAGCGAGTGCCGTGAGTGCTTGTTTATCTAATAAGGGCGTTGCGTAAGCCGCTTGGCGGGCGGCTTCCAGTTTGGTGTAAAAATCAAACGCGTAAGGGCAGGAATCGCCCATGCATTTTTTGTCGGGTTCAAGGCACGCTTTTTCTTGTGCGGTTAATTCCAATGTGCGCAGTGGTGTGGCTGAGCCGTTTTTATCACTGGCGATTAGGTGAATATTTTCCAGTGCCAATTGTTTCCCGGTGGTTTTGGCGGTGAGATAAAAAATTTTATCGACCGGTGTGCGGGGCATGGATTTAATGGCAGGAAATAATCCCGCCAGGGTTTTGCCGGTGCCTGTGGGCGCTTCTGCTAATACCACTCGCCCGGTTGCAGCGGCTTTGTACACCGCTTCTGCCATTACCCGTTGTGAGCTGTGCATGCTGCCATAGGGAAATTGTAGCTGTTCAATCCAGTGATTGAGCCTCTCCAAGCGTTGATTGATCTGTGCCTGCCATTGGCAATATTTTTCGGCAAGGTTTTCACAATATTCCTTTAGCTCTGCGGCACTCCAGGTTTCTTCCAGTCGATATTCTTTTTCATTGGTTAAATTAAAATAAATCAGCGCGAGATTAATTTCATCGCAGCCGTGGGTTTCACAATACATCCAGCCGTAGCATTTGGCCTGTGCCCAATGCAGTGCTTGATGGTTTTCCGGTATGCGCGATACATCGCCATAAAAGGTTTTAATTTCTTCGATGCAATGATCTGAGGGTGCATAACCATCGGCGCGGCCGCGAAAAGTAATATCGCCGTAAGTGATGCTCAAGCTCACTTCGGTTTGATAATTGGATGAGCGATTGCTCGTTACCCGCTGATGGCCTTCGATCCCTTCTTGGCCTGTCGGTGATGGTGTAAAGCGGCGGTCGAGGCTGCCGCTTTTGGCTGCAAATGCGACCAATGTTTTTACCGCAACCGCCTTGGGCTTATTGCCAGTTAACATACCAAACCTCGGCGGGGATTGTGTTTGCGGCAAAATAATCCAGCCAGCGCTGTTGGTTGTCTTGAATGCGGTCGCCCGGGCCTTTCACTTCAATCATTCGATAGTTATTAGAGGAAGGAAAAAACTGGATTAAATCGGGCAAGCCGCTGCGGTTGCTTTTAATATCAAATAGCAAGCGTTTAAAAATGGCTTTCAAATGTGCGGCAGGAATTGTCTGGAGCGCGAGATCAAACAGCTCCTGTTCTAAAAATTGCCAGCTCACAAAATGATTGGCCACGCCGTTTTTATCGCGCCAGAATTCACGGATATGATCGTGATGTTGGTTGTCATCCAATAATTGCCACAATTGCTGAATGCCGGGGCGATTGTTAACAAAATTTTCCTGATACAAATCCAGCGGCGCTGCTTGAAACGGATTGGCAAAAGCGCCATCAATGCCGCGAAACATTTCCGGCCATAACCACAAACCAAATAAACCGGTCAGTAATAAATTCTCGACATAAAAGCAGGGCGATTCGTCGGTGTGGGCAAATTGCCGAACGACTTCTTCAACACGCAGAATATTGTTATTTTCATCAACTAATTGTGGCAGGATTAATTGTTGCTCAATAACCGGAGCGCGTGTTTGTTTGGCAATAGTTTCGCCCACTTTTTTAGCAAGGCGCGGCGCCATCCGTTGGGCAACTTGTAGCTCATGTTCATCGCAAGGTGAATTCAACACTTCACCAAGCAGTTGCCATGCACCCGCAATATCACCCTGTTTTTCCAATAGGCGGATTCGACGTTCGCGCGCAGGCGGTAAATGGCTCTGGCAATAAAGTTGGAGTGCGAGTGTGTGCTCGTTTGCACGCTCCAGTTCATAGGCTAATTGATTGCACAAGCGCGCACGGCGCCGCTGCAAGCCTGCATGGTTTAGCTGCGCGGGAATGCGATTGGCAAGATTCGCCAAATGTTCTACTTCAGCTGCGAGCTGCAGTTCATCACGCAACTGGATTAATTGTTGGTATTGTTCCAACTCGGCGCGATTTTTAAAAATGCGGTGCTGGTGATCGATAGTGTAATTTTCATAGCGATACAAGCCCAAATCCTGCAATACAAATTCGGTGAGGTCTTGATAGGCATTGCCAAAAAATAATAACAATAAGGTGCTGATAATGGCTTGGTTATCCAGCCGATAAGTTTTGCCAAGTTGATGGTTCGTCCAGTCTTCCCAGGTTTTTGATTCAGGCAATTGTGCGATTAGTTGTGCAATTAATTCTTCTTTGCGCGCCTGTTTTGCTCCCTGCAAATGCTCCATGAACAGGCTGAGCAATTCGGCTTTGGTAAGCAGGTTTGCGACTTCATCAATACTGAGCAAGGCGTTATCGCTGAGCAAACCGACTGCAATTAATTCAGTCGCCGCCTGTTCGATGGATTCTATCTCGGCATAGTGCAATTTATCGTAGCGAAATAACGGGCCTTTACGGCTGGATAAGCGCACTAATAAGCATTGGCTGGTGCGCGGTAATTGTTGGAAGCAAGCAAGAAAATGGAGTTCGTCGGCGCTGAGTAAATCCGCATAGCGCTGCGATACCCAATCCACCAAAAACTGGAAGTTAGTCAGGTAATAATCCGCTGCGAGATCAGCTGTGTTTGTTATTGATTGGCTCATTGCTGCGTAAATCCAGGCGATCGAAGGCCTTATTTATAAAACATATTGTCACAAGACATTTTGTTGAACGTTAAATAATACAACCCCAATTGAGCGATTCGATTAGCGCAAAATAGTCTAATGCTTTTGCTTGACGCTGATCAGGGGGTTGCCACTATACTGTATATCAATACAGTTATCGAGTCCTGAAAAACCTCCACTATGACCCCCAATCCCCCCGATAATCCGCTGACAAGCGTCCCGGATTTGGAGCAATTGCTTTGCCGTCGCGATATCTGGCGCGGTGGCTCGCACAGGCTCGCGCCATCACCTACGCGGGATACGGGCTATAGCGAGCTGAATGCGCAGTTGCTGGGTGGCGGCTGGCCGTCCGCTAATTTGGTTGAGGTCTGTCAGCAGGGTTTTGTGCAATCGGAATGGCTTTTGTTGACTCCGGCATTAACTGATACACAGGGTTTGATTGTATTGCTCAACCCTCCCTGCATGCCTTTTGCGCAAGCCTTGATCAAGGCGGGGATAGATCTGGAACGGGTATTGGTAGTGGAGAGCAGCAACAAGGCTGATTTCCTGTTCAGTTTTATTGAGCTGACCCGCGCCACTGCCTGCGAGGCGGTGTTGGCGTGGCAGCCAACGCAATCTTTGAATTACACGGAGCTGCGCAAATGCCAATTGGCGGCGACAGAAGGGCAGGGTTTGTATGTGTTATTTCGCCCGGCGGCAGCTGCCGAGCAAAGTTCACCAGCCAGTTTGCGCCTGACCATTAGCCTGCAAGCGCAGGATTTGCAGGTGCGTATCTTCAAACAAAAAGGTGAGCTGGCTGCGCTTATGCAGCCGGTGTTATTGCCGCTGCCACATAATTGGCAAGGTTTTGCGCCGCATCATTTGCTGGATCAAACCGGCAAGCCCAAATCCAATGTGGTTCATCTTCGGCCCCAGCGCGGAGGGCGGCGTGGCCGTAAGTAATGATGCGAGCAGCTTCTCGTCCAGATCGCCTTTGGCTCGCGCTGCGCTTGCCGGATTTACCTGCCCACGCGCTTGCGATTGATCTCCACCAGGATGCCGCTTTAGCAATTCTTGAGCAGCGGCATGTGATCTGGGCAAATGCTGCAGCTATAGCCAGAGGTGTAGTGCAGGGCATGGATGCATCGACCGCGCAGCTATTGAGTGGATGTGTTCATCAAGAGCGCGATCTTTCATCTGAGCAGCGGTTATTAGCTGAACTTTCAGCTCAGTTGTATGCGTTTACCCCTTATATCGAAACCTATGCGAGCAAGCAGGTTCCCCTGTCGGGCTTGTTGTTGGAAATTTCCAGCTGCTTAATGTTGTTTGGTGGTGTGCACGCGTTTGTTGAAAAAGTTCTGCAATTTTTCGCGGTAAAAAATGTAACTTTGGCGATAGGTTTGGCGCACTCGGCAAAAGCGGCTTGGCTATTATCTTTTGTCCATTACGATATTCAGGGCGATGAAAGCAAACTGGTTTTTGTTGAGCGATTACAGCGATTGCCAATTCAGTTATTGCATGATTATCCCGCACAAGTCGATGCACTGGAAAAAACCGGTTTTGTAACTTTCGGTGATATTGCACGGCAAATTGCGGCGCAATCGATCAGCAGTATCAAAAAGCGGTTCGGGCAAGAGTTCGCAAAAACACTATGCGATATTTTTGGTATCGACCAGGATTTTCAGCAATCGTCATTATTTGAAAAACCGGTGGTGATGTACAAGCCGCAGGAGTTTTTTAATGAAGAAATCCAGTTTGAATATCCCATCCATCAAATTGACCAGCTGCAAGTGCCGGTCGAACATTTGTTGCAGCAATTAGCCGATTTTTTACGCAAGCGCCAATGGGAAACCCATCAAATTGAATGGACGCTGGCCGATATTTATCACAGCAAAGAGGTTATGCCGATTTACGCCGATACAGCGCAAAGCCACTGGCAATTATTTTTTGACCTCACCTTGATCCAATTGGAAAACCGCGACCTTCCTTTTGAGGTGGATACGCTCACATTGAGTTGTCGCAATATCCAGCCCATTCAAACGCACTCGCAATTGTTGGAGTTTGATTCCAGGCGCAAACATAATAGCCAGGCATTTACGACGACCGCTGCAAAGTTAAAAGCCCGCTTGGGTGATGCCTGTATTTACAAGCTCAGCTACCGCGATAGTTATATTCCCGAAGAAAGCAATCAGCTCATTGCACTTAACCAGCCATCTAACCAGAAATTGCCAGATCGCCATTTAGCATCGCTGCGGCCGTGTTGGTTATTTAAATCGCCGATTGAAATTGAAGTGCGCAAGCGGGGATTGTATTGGCGTGGATATTTAACCTTGCTCTCTGGCCCTGAGCGCTTGCAAGGTAATTGGTGGAAAGCGCCAAGTGCGCGCGATTATTTTTTAGCACAGCGCAACGATTATGTGCGCCTCTGGGTGTTTCGCGATTTGCACAAAAAGCAGTGGTTTGTGCAAGGTATTTACGGGTAGTTTTCCATGCGCTACGCCCATTTATTCAGCACGACCAATTTTACGTTTCTTACCGGTGCTTCGCATCCGCCGGAATATGTGCATCGCGCTGCTGAATTAGGTTATGACGCGATTGCGATTACCGATGAGTGTTCATTGGCTGGTGTTGTAAAGGCCTTTGTTGCAGCGAAAGAGTTGGAGTTTAAATTAATTGTAGGTAGCCGTTTTACGCTCAGTAATGGCATGCGTTTGGTCGTACTTGCTCCGACGCGCACTGCTTATGCGGAACTCTCTGGTTTTATCACGCTTGCGCGTCGCCGTGCATCCAAGGGCGAATATGAAGCGCATTTTGAAGATCTGCGCTTCCGCTTGCAGCATTGTTTAATCATCTGGTTGGGGCAATTAGGCAGCGATATTATCGAACCGGAAACGGTGATCGATCAACTCTATAACGCCTTTAAACATCGGTTATGGATTGGTATTGATCATCAATTATGGGGTGGGGAGCAAGAAGTATTTCCGCGCTGGTTGGCGCTCAGTCGCAAGAAAAATATTCCGCTGGTTGCGTGTGGCCATGCGTTGATGCACAGCAAAGAGCGCAAACCACTACAAGATACCCTCACTGCTATTCGGCACAATACTTCTATAGATGAGCTGGGCACACGGCTTGAACCTAATGCCGAAGCTTATCTTAAATCCCTTGAGCAATTGGCGCGGCTATATCCTGATACGTTATTGCAGGAGACTTGCACAATCGCTGATTTGTGTACTTTTTCTATGGAAGAGTTGTGTTATCAATATCCTGAAGAGTTAGTTCCTGAAAATTACACGCCCATTCAATATTTACGCAAGCTAGTCGACTATGGAAAACATGATCGTTGGCCCAATGGCGTTCCTTCTCATGTAGAAGAAACAATTGAAAAAGAATTGCGTTTAATTGAAGAAGAAAGCTACGAATATTTTTTCTTAACCGTTTATGACATTGTGCAGTTTGCTCGTCAGCAGAATATTTTATGCCAAGGGCGAGGTTCTGCAGCCAATAGTGTGGTGTGTTATTGCTTGTTCATTACAGAAATTTCACCTGACAAAATCAAGGTCCTATTTGAGCGCTTTCTTTCCAAAGAGCGGGATGAGCCACCGGATATTGATGTGGATTTTGAACATTCCCGCCGCGAAGAAGTTATCCAATATATCTACACGAAATACGGGCGTGAGCGCGCCGCTATTGCAGCGACTGTTATCACTTATCGTTCACGCAGTGCTGTGCGTGATGTGGGTAAAGCCTTGGGTATGGAAGATACATTGGTTGATTTACTGGCAAAGTCGCTCGCATGGTGGGATAAGCCTGTCGATCTTGTTAAACGAATTGAAGCTTCCGGTTTGCAAGTGCAACAACAAGTGTTGAAGCATTTTTTTATTTTGGTAAGCCAGATTCTCGGTTTTCCCCGACATTTATCCCAACATGTGGGGGGATTTATTATTGCGCAAGATAAAATTAGCGATTTGGTTCCTATTGAAAATGCATCCATGCCAGATCGCACCTTAATCCAATGGGATAAAGAAGATCTCGAAGCTATGCGTTTGCTCAAAGTTGATGTGCTGGCATTGGGGATGCTGACGGTATTGCGCAAGGCACTCGATTATATCCACAGCTACAATCCGGCAATTCAATCGTTAAAGGATATTGAACCTGAAGATCCTGCTACCTATGAAATGCTGTGCGCAGGCGATAGCGTAGGAACTTTTCAGGTTGAGTCGCGTGCGCAAATGTCGATGTTGCCGCGTTTGAAGCCGAGAAAGTTTTATGATTTGGTAGTACAAATTGCGATTGTTCGCCCCGGTCCAATTCAAGGTGGCATGGTGCATCCCTATCTGCGGCGTAGGAATGGACTTGAAGACGACGACTCGCCCAATGATGCGATAAAAGAAGTATTAGGCGCAACGTTTGGAATTCCTATTTTTCAAGAGCAGGTCATTCGCCTTGCGATGGTGGCCGCCGGTTTTACCGGCGGCGAAGCAGATCAGTTGCGTCGCGCTATGGCAAGTTGGGGGAAAAACAGTACGTTAATGAAATTTGAGAAAAAATTTATTGATGGGATGTTGCAAGGTGGTTACGAAATGGATTTTGCCGTTCGCTTGTTTGAGCAAGTAAAAGGTTTTGGTGGCTACGGATTTCCCGAGTCACATTCTGCGAGTTTTGCGCTGCTGGCTTATGCATCATCCTGGATAAAATGCCATCATCCTGCAGCATTTTATTGTGCGTTATTAAATAGTCAGCCGATGGGATTTTATTCGCCGTCGCAATTGATTCAAGATGCGCGGCGCCATGATATTGCAGTATTGCCGGTGGATATTAATTGCAGTCACTATGAGCATCGATTGGAAAAGGTTGCACATTCTGTTTCCTCTCATCCATTTGGAATACGTTTGGGTTTTTGTGAAATAAAAAATCTGGATCACAACAAGGCACAATTGTTGGAGGTCTGGCGAGCTGAAAAACCATTCGACTCGCTGAAAGATCTTTCTCGGCGCTCAACTTTAACGGCCATCGATTTGCAATATCTTGCATCTGCCGATGTATTGCGCAGCTTAACCGGTGACAGGCATGCATCGCGTTGGGCAGCAGCGGCAATTAATTCTTTTTCTGAATTCCTGGATCATGCAGAAACTACTGATCAGGATGATTTGTTTACGACTGCCCCCACAGTTGAGCAGGATGTGTTGAATGACTACGATACGCTAGGCTTGAGTTTGCGCCCGCATTTAATGTCATTGCTGCGAAATGAATATCCATTTAACCGCTGTAAAACATACTCCGAGCTTAAAGATCTCCGCCACGGCAGTTTTGTCCGCGTCGCCGGTTTGGTGACCGGGCGGCAGCGCCCCGGCACTGCCAGTGGTGCTTTGTTTTTAACGCTGGAAGATGAAACAGGCAATATTAATGTCATTATCTGGAAGGGCACCCAGGAAACCTTTCGCCAAGCTTTACTGACGTCCAGATTATTGTTAATCAAAGGCACAGTTGAAGTGAATAACGATAATGTTTCCAGCCCGGTGGTTCATGTTATCGCAGGCCAATTACATGACTATTCAGCGCGTATTGATTCATTGTCGTTAAAATCGCGCGATTTTCATTAGTATTTACTCTCTCTATCAATACCTGCAACGAATGAGTCGATTTCTCCTTTCACGTTAGCTACCGCACAGACCTTTTTTCTCCCGGCTGCGATCATTATCAATTTGTGATGGTGAATTTCTATGCCCTACATTGCTGCTTATCTCGGTGCGGCGGTTGTATTTTGTGTAATGGACTTTGTTTGGTTAACCCTTATCGCTAAAAGTTTCTATCAATCACACATGGGGGAGCTCATGGCTGTAGAAATCAGAATCGTTCCGGCAATAATTTTTTATATGCTGTATCTCGCGGGGTTGGTTTTATTTGCGATCAGCCCGGCATTGCGTGAGCAAAACTGGTTGATGGCTGTCGGTCTGGGTTTGGGATTAGGTGTTATTGCCTATGGCAGTTATGACTTGACCAATATGGCGACATTAAAAGGTTGGTCTTTATCCCTCACGTTAGTTGATATGGCGTGGGGCGCCTTTGTCAGTGCCATTTCTGCGTTGGCAGGATTTTATGCGGCAAGAATATTTGCCGGATATTAACATTCATTGATAGTGGAGTAGGTGATGTCTAAAGCACCGGAAAAAGTGGCATTTGCTATGGAGTTAAACAGTAAAATAAACACGCTGATCGAATGGGTTATTGAAAATAACCCTAACAAGGAACATTCCCTACACAAGGAGGCCTTTGCTCGTGTGCAGGAGGAGTTTCGCAAAATTGCTTGTGGGCTCGATGCGCAAACCTTGGAGCCTGAGCCTTCTGAGGGCGGAGCCCAATACGTGAGCGTTACTCCCGCGCCTTGGCCGTGAGTTTACCCATATGAGATTTTTGTGCCTTGCGTATGGCGATGAAGACGGATGGAATTCGTTGAACGACAATGAAAAGCAGGAAGCGCTCGCCTACGACGACATAATTCGGGCGCGCGGAAATCTTGTAGCGCCGGTAACAACTGCAGTTACATCGGTACGCAATTGGAATTACAATCTTGAAATTACCGAAGAGGAATACGCCGTGCGCAAGCTCCCGCTTGCCGGGTTTTCGGTAATTGAAGCAAGCTGTGTGGAAGATGTGATCGAACTCGTTTCAAATACTCCTTGTGCCCGCGCACGAGGAGTTATTGATATTCGTCCACTTCAGGATATTGACAATAATACAGCATCATAATTTTTGGTCATGGGTTTTGCTTAATCCAATTTACAAAAAATACCTATAGTTATCGTGAAAATAAAGTATGAGTAACGGCATGATTATTATTCTTAACGGTCCTCTTGGTATAGGTAAGTCAACACTTGCGGAAGCGCTCATGGAGCAAATAGAGGGATGTGTGATGCTGGATGGCGATTATGTTATCGCCATGAACCCGCCACCGCCCGATGAAGTTGAATATCTGAATACGATGTTGTCGCTACTAATCGAACACCATCAGGGCAATGGCTATAAACATTTTGTTATCAATCATATCTGGCGCTCGCCGGAGGAGCTTCATGATTTGCAACAGAAACTGAGGGTCATCGCTCCCCACAGTAAACTGTGTTGCTTTCTACTTACTTTGTCTCTGAAGGAAAATCTTCGTCGTATTCAGGTTAGGCAAGGCGCACGCGCGCTTAATGAATCGGAATTCGAGATGACGACTGTTATGGAAGAGCGATCTCTTTTGCAAGCGGGTGCCAATGGGTGTCTTGGAGAATTATTTGATGTATCTGCGGAGCCTGAGGAATTAGTTGTTTCACTTTTGTCGCGCCTGAATTTAACTTCGATCACACTGGATAAAAGTTAATACAAAAAATCTTCTATCTGGATGAGCTGTTTAATAAGCTTGCACAGGAGAAGGCGATGAAGGAAGTTTTTCGGCGATGAGGTATTTTTTTACAGCAATAATAAAGTGGCGTCCCCACCAGGAATTGAACCTGGATCGCCCGCTTAGGAGGCAGGTGCTCTATCCGTTTAAGCTATGAGGACTGAATGGGTTAACGCGAAAGAACCGGCGTAGGGGGTTACCGGATGCGCTAAGCGGCGGGCATTGTAAGAAGTTTTGCTACAGAATCCAAGGTGGCTTTTCATTAAATACAAAAAGGGCACAACCCCGTGGTTGTGCCCTTTTTGTTATGCGGTTATCACGCCTTGGCTACTGTGTAGGAGGATGTGTGCTGGGTTTTAGCACCCTGTGCATTGTACAGTGCTGGTGCTGCAACTTTGCCGCGTAGCAAGCCAAGCAGATGACTTAGTGTTTGTTGTGACCGAGCGATCATTTTGCCGTTGATATCGTTCATTTTTTGGCAATCTTCAAACTCACTCACCAGTATTTTCCATTCATCGCACAGCGGTAGGGTAGCTGCATTGCGCTGCAAAAATAAATCCCAACCATTTGCATTAGCCGGTAAGCCGAGTGTGTTTAGTATTTGTTGACGTTGCTTGGCACTGTTATTTAGCTGCTCGACCAGTATGGCCTTTTGCTCAATAATTTGTGGGAGTTCATCTTGTTTGCGCTGTTCAAGCAAGATGCGCTCTTGCGCTAACAAGTGTTTGAGTTGGGAAATAGCAGCAGAATCCTGCGTAATCATCTGGCGCAGTAAAGTGATATCGAGAGACATAGCAACCTCTTCATGTGGGAAAAGCAACTTACATAAACAACGTAACGCGGACTGGGGCAAAATAAAAAGCGCCGGGGGAGAGCTTTTATAAGGCCTCAGTCGATCCGATCCGGAGTATTAACTCAGCAGATTTTCTTGATTAAGCATGTTTTCAGCGATTCGCTCAGCGTTGATTTCAAAGCGTCCCTCTGCAATGGCGCGTCTGATTTCGGCGACTTTATCCATATCAACATCTGGTGCATTATTGATTTTGGCCTGCAAGCGACCCAAAGTTTGCGCTTCTTGGCTCAGCACCACCTGATCGCCAACGCCCTTGTTTGAGGGGGCAATATCGGCAGGGACAGGTGCTTTTGCCTCAGCCGTGTTCGGTGTTGCGGGCTTGCTGCGGGTACCTTTGGTGCCCACAGAGTCCAGTGAGTTGTTGGTGTTAAAGTTCATTTTGTTCCCCTGTTTGCCAATGGCGATTAACCCCATCAGCGATTAACTGTAAAAATGCCGCGGTTGCTATGTCGTGACAAAGGATCCTCTTTAATTTAGCCCAACGCTGTGTATTTAAAGAGTCCCTAGCAGGCTATCGGCCAGCTGTTGCTTAACTTTAGCAATAAATTAAAAAAACTTTCACAATTCAGAGGGTTTGGACTACCCCTTGCCGAACAACTATTCCGCTGATGATCCGCTCAGATGAGTTATTGCGCACCCTGATTGTTTGACCTATGCGGCCATCGGTCATTGCGGTGCCTGCGCTACTGACCTTGATACTCCCCGCGAGCGCTTCCAAGATGATAATTTCACCGCGCTTAATCGCAGTGGGGGCATCGAGAGCGGCAGATTTAAAGGGTTCGCCCCGGCTAATATTCCGCTTGGCTTGTTTGCCAATAATGTCGCTCGTAGTGGCCAGAAAAGCCTGGCGAATATCACTGATATTCATCACTTGGGTGGTGATGTGCGCGCCGGTGATTAGCTCGCCGCGAGCTATATTGCCCTGCGCCACAGGCGTTGGGCGGTAAATATTGACCTGTGCCGGGACGTGTACTGACCATTTCTTGCCGCTTTCGCACGTGGCTTTAACGCTAATGTTTCCCCCGTAACCTGTCGTGTCCTGAGTGGTGAATATGGGTGGTGATGCGCAGGTTTCCAGGCGCAGGCGGTTGTCCAGATTGCTTACGCTGATGTCGATACGTTCATGCTCAATCGTTGAATATGCTTTCGTCAAAAAACTGGCTATGTCCTGTTTCAATTGCAGTGGTGGATAAACTGGTGCGGCACCAATTGGAGACGAGTAGGCGAACAATAGAGCTGATGCTGCAGTTACGCCCGGGCTATGGCGCAAAATATTCCGCAAGAAAGTTCTATAAAAACTAGGAAGTTCCATATTTTGTCCTATCCTCAAGGGTAAGAACTGAGTGCCAGTCTGGATCATTAACGACTAAAGCCTGACACTTTTTTGCCGCTAAGCTGCTTTACTAAGCATCAAAGCAAATACTGTGCCGTATAGCTGTGGCCAATTTGCAGATGACCTGAGCCGGAAATTTGAGAATAAACGAGGTAATTGCATGGCTGGTGTAATGGATAGTGTCAATCAGCGTACACAGCTGGTTGGGCAAAACCGTCTGGAGCTCCTGTTGTTTCGGCTTGGCGGTCAGCAGTTGTACGGCATTAACGTTTTCAAAGTGAAAGAGGTGCTGCAGTGCCCACAACTTAATGCGATCCCCGGTCGCAGCTCGGTTGTGCGTGGTGTTGCCCATATCCGCGGTGGCACCATACCAATAATGGATATGAATCTTGCGATCGGCCGTCGCGAGTTGCCGGATATCGAAAGCTGTTTTGTGATCATCACTGAATACAATCGCACTGCGCAGGGCTTTTTGGTGCGTTCAGTCGAGCGCATCGTCAATATGAATTGGGGTGATATCCATCCGCCACCCAAAGGCGCGGGCCGCGAGCATTACCTCACTGCGGTGACCCAGGTCGATGGACAGTTGGTAGAGATTATTGATGTAGAGAAAATTCTTGCCGAAGTATCACCTGCGCGTGAAGAAGTCAGTGCGGGTGTAATTGAAGATGGCATAGCTGACCGCGTCGTACAAAAACATGTGTTGATCATTGATGACTCGACTATTGCGCGCAAACAAATCCAGCGGGTAGTTGAGGGCATGGGAATTAAAACCACCGTCAAAAAAGATGGAGCGGAAGGTTTCCAATATTTGACCGACTTGATCAAAGAAGGAAAAGATCCTTACGCAGAACTCATCATGATTATCTGCGATATCGAAATGCCGGAAATGGATGGTTACACTTTTACTGCTGAGGTGCGCAACCATCCGGAACTGAAAAAGCTGCATATCATCCTACACACATCACTCAGTGGCGTATTTAACGAAGCCATGGTGCGGAAGGTGGGGGCAGATGATTTTCTGGCGAAGTTCCATCCGGATGAGCTGGCAAAGCGCGTGAACGATCGCGTTCTGGCGATTACCGGTGAAAGTTTGTTGCCACCGGAGCAAGCCTGACTTTGTATTGCCGTTGCGAATTGACGCGCGGCAATTGTTTTACATTGGAAGCCTATGATTAATAAAGAGTCACCTTTTGCCAAGCCGGCAGGTCGGGACAATATTGACCAAGCCGAGTTTGATCAATTCCGTCAATTCCTCGAAGACGCCTGCGGTATTTCGCTGGGCGATAACAAACAATATTTAGTAACCAACCGTATTCGCCGCATTCTGGAAGAAAATAATATCGCCTCGTTTGGTGAATTGGTGCGCGTATTAAAATTGGGGATCAACCGCAAATTGAAAGACCAGGTGGTTGATTCCATGACCACTAACGAAACTTTTTGGTTTCGCGACAACTATCCCTACGACCATCTTAAAAATACCTTATTGCCGCAATTAATGGCGGGCAATAACCGCATGTTTGGTCCGGTGCGCATTTGGTCTGCCGCCTGTTCATCGGGGCAGGAGCCTTATTCCATCAGCATGATGGTAGAGGAGTACAAGCGTCAAGCGATGGGCAATTTGGTGCGGCAGGTACAAATCGTTGCGACCGATTTGTCGTCGACTGTACTGGATCAGGCCAAGCGCGGTGAATACGATAAGCTATCGGTACTGCGCGGCTTATCTGCCGAAAGGTTGGAGCGTTATTTCGATAACCCGACGCCAACCGTGTGGCGAGTGAAAAGCCTGGTGAAAGAGCGCATTGATTTCCGCTCGCTCAACTTGATGGATTCCTACGCTGCGTTGGGCAAGTTCGATATTGTCTTCTGCCGCAATGTACTGATTTATTTCAATGCCGATTTGAAGCGGCAGATCCTGCAAAAAATCCACGCCTCCTTAAAGCCGCAAGGCATTCTTTTTCTCGGTTCGTCAGAAGGTTTGGCCGGTGCGGCCGACTTGTTTGAAATGGTGCGCTGTGAGCCGGGTATTCTCTACAAAGCGATTTAGTTTTTTAGATTGCCAGAATTTTCTTAAAACCGGGCTATTAGCCCGGTTTTCTTTTTTGGGCGCCATTTGCCGTTCCCTTGCAGCTCGTCTCCATGAGCGGAAAACCTTTGCCGCTTGCCTGTTGCCGCTTTTTAAAAACCTTTCTTTTTGATTTTTATAACCCTTTAAAAACAATAGGTTATGCTTATTTTTGTTCATTGGCACAGGCGTTGCTTTGTTGTAGATAACAAAAGGTTACAACCACTTTGGTTGCCACCTGTCATCTCAAGAAGGCGAACCTGATATGTCTATCTCTTTCGACAAAGCACTTGGTATCCACGAATCAGCGCTGCACTTTCGCTCTGAGCGCGCGGGCGTACTTGCAAATAACCTCGCCAATATTGATACCCCGAATTTCAAAGCAAAAGATCTGGATTTCAAGCAAGCGTTGAACCAGAAGATGAATGCACCCCAAGGCTTCGATCTCTCTACCACCCAATCGCGTCATATTGATGCAAGTGGTTTCTCGGCAGGTGAAGGCGATGTTCTCTATCGCACACCACAACAGCCATCCATTGATGGCAACACAGTTGAAGATCAAATTGAGCACGCGGAATACATGAAAAATGCCTTGGCATTTCAAGCGAGCTTTCAATTTCTAAACAGTAAATTTACCGGGTTACGCACAGCGATTCGCGGCGAGTAAAGCCGCTATTGGTTTTTGGTGAGCATTTTTTCTGAACACATTTTGTAGGTATTGAATCATGGCACTTGGAAATATTTTTGATATCGCCGGGACCGGTATGAACGCACAAAGTTTGCGTCTAAATACCACCGCCAGCAACCTGGCGAATGCGCAATCAGCCAGCTCCAGTGTGAATGAAGTCTATCGCAGCCGCCAACCTGTGTTTGCTGCCATCCAGCAAGATGCCATGCGTGCCAGCGTTACTGAAGGCGCTTACAGCGATAACGAAGTTGATGCTGCTGCGGGAGTGCAAGTGCTCGGAATTGTAGAGAGCGATGCACCGCTGCAACGCCGTTACGAGCCTACGCATCCAAAAGCGGATGACGAAGGTTATGTGTATTACCCCAATGTCAATCCGGTTGAAGAAATGGCGAATATGATTGCCGCGTCGCGTTCATTTCAAATGAATGTGGAAGTGATGAATTCAGCCAAACAAATGGTTCAACGCGTTTTAACGCTTGGTCAATAAGGGGCTGAATCATGACTGTATCTAATGCAACAGCAACTAACAACGTTACCGACAATCTCAGCATCACTAAAAAACAAGAAACAAAAAAGAACACCAACGAATTGGGTCAGGCTGCGTTTCTTGAATTGATGATCACGCAAATGAACAACCAAAATCCATTAAGTCCGCAAGACAACAGTGAATTTGTGGCGCAACTGGCACAGTTTAGTTCGGTGGAAGGTTTGGAGCGTTTAAATACCAGCTTCAATAGTTTTATGTCTAATAATGCGCTGCAAGCATCGTCCTTGGTTGGTCGCAGTGTGACGGTGGAATCGGATACCAGCACCTTGGTCAAAGGTGGAATTGTAGCGGGCAGTGTTGACCTAACCTATCCGACCAAAGATATGAAAGTCAGTATTTATGACAGCACCGGTTCACTTGTACAAGCCATCCCTGTCGGCGATGTGCCAGCCGGTGAAGCTGTATTCCGTTGGGATGGTCAGAATCTGGAAGTGAATGGTGAATTGCTGGATTGGGAGGCCGATGAAGATTCAGTTGCCGCCGCCGGTAAGTACCGTTTTGAAATCACAGCGACCCAAAATGGAAAATCTGAAGCATTGAATACATCACTCAGCGCTAATGTGAACAGTGTGACTATTGGCGAGAATGGTGCGCTTATTTTGAATCTTGCAGGTATAGGCGCAGTGGATGCCAAAGATGTTAAACAATTTAATTAATATTTGTTGGGTTTAAAATTTATTTGGTTTAAAAATTATTTGGTTTAAAAATAGTTACGTTAAAAATTGACTAAATAGTTTCTAAAAGTTGCGTCATAACTTACTAAGTTTTTAGCCATTAATCGTTATGGTCGAGGTGTACTATGTCTTTCAATACAGCGTTAAGCGGAATTCGTGCGGCTAATACCGATCTGCAAGTGACCGGTAACAATATCGCCAATGCGAGCACCATTGGTTTCAAGTCCTCGCGCACGGAATTTGGCGATGTATATACCAGCACCTTGCTTGGTGGCGGTTCAAATACTGCAGGTAGTGGTGTGACTATTCAAAATATCCGCCAGCAATTTACCCAAGGTAATTTGAAATTTACGCAAAATGAATTGGACATGTCGGTCAATGGTGAAGGCTTCTTTGTAGTGGAAAAAAATGGTGAACGTTTGTTTACCCGTGCCGGTACTTTTGGATTGGATAAAGACGGTTACATCGTTAACGGTACAAATGCGCTGTTACAAGGTTTCGCTGCGGATGCTGATGGTAATGTTAGCGGGGTGTTGGGTGATTTACGTGTTGATGTAAGTTCGCAGGAGCCTCGTCAGACAACGGCTGTGCGTGCATCGCTCAATCTCGATTCTAATGAATTGGTTTTGGAAACTACCGGCTCTGAATTTACGACTAATGGTGCTGGCATCAATTTGGCAAAAGTGGGTGCTAAGGTTGCTACCACCACAAACTTGAATGTCGGCGATATCACCACCGGTTTTGTACCTATTACTTTTAGTCCCACCAATACGACATCATTTAATATTACCCGCATAGATCCAACAGGAACGGTTATTGATGATGTGGATTTGATTTTAAATTCAGGTGCCGCAACATCTCCTGCAGCGCTGGCCAATTTAATTAACTCTGCCAACTTTGACAGTCCATCAGCTGTGAACGTACAAGCCTTCGTGGACGATATAACAGGTGAGTTATCGTTCCGCGATATGGCAACCGGTGTTGCTTCTACTATCACTATCACTGTAGATCCCACATCGGATGTTAACCCCTTAACAACGGCACTAAATGCTGTGGATAGTGCGGTTCCCGGTGTTGCACATCCTACCGCGCATACCCAGGGTATTCCCAAGGTTACCAATGATTATGGTTCGCAGACATTGATTATTCGCGGTCCAAACGGAACTGATCTTCCCTTTATCAGTGAATATGGTGCGGGTGCTAATGAAACTGCATCGGCATTGAATGCATTGGCAGGAATTTCGGCCACTGCTACTACCACAGCGACTTTATTTGCCGATGATCCTCTAGCTGTTCCGCCCAAGGTATTTTCCAATAATGGCTCATTCAAGTTGAATGGGGTGTTACTGAGTGACTCTACCAATATGTCAGTCTTGATGGATGAGATTAATGATCTAAGCTCATCAACTCTTTTTGGGATCTCTGCGGAAGTGGACACCAACGGCAATTTGGTGGTGACCTCCGCGACTGGGCGCGACCTCGAATTTGCATTCGACACTGCCGGTGGTTCGGCTGAAGTTCAAGGTTCACAAGGCGCATCACAGATTGTGAATGATGATGTTAACGCTGTAGTTGTTGGCGGTACTGTCACTGTCACCATGCAAGAAGGATATTCCGTTTTGAGTAGTGCCCCCACAGTGCCAGTCTTTGGTGGAAGCATGTTTGGTTCTATTAATATCCCTAACTTTTTCACCCCAATTCCCATCAATGCATTTAGCCCCACTGATCAGAAAACCTTTAACCATGCAACATCGACTACTGTGTATGACAGCTTGGGAAATGCGCATGTTATGCGCCAGTACTTTGTAAAACAGCCTTATGACTCGGCAGACCCTGCTACCTCCGCTAACCATTGGAAAATGTACGTACAAATTGATGGCCAAAATGTAGGTGATCCTGATCCGTCTTTGCCGTCTCCCCAAAATACTGAGCCAACAATGGCTGAATTTAACCTCCACTTCACCCCGGACGGTACGATTGATGAGTTCGCAACCGATGCGATGCTCATTTCTAACTGGACTCCGTTAGGTGAGGATGGTGAACCCATAGGTGCGCTGGCTCCATTGAATGTATTGCAAGGTGGAACAATCCCGGTGGCAGAGCCGCCTTCAAGCTCCAACTTTTTAATTGATTTAGCGGGTAGTACGCAATTTGGCAGCGTATTTGCGGTAGAAGAATTGGATCAAAATGGTTATGCCACTGGTCGCTTGGCCGGGTTGGATATCAGTAATACCGGTATTGTGTTTGCGCGTTTCACTAACGGCGAGGCACAAGTCTTGGGACAGGTAGCATTGGCCAACTTCAGTAGCGTTGAAGGTTTAAAACCAGTGGGTGATACCATGTGGGCGCAGACCTTCGAAACGGGCGAAGCGATTATCGGCGCACCCGGCTCTGCGCAGTTGGGCAATATTACGGCCGGTGCAGTGGAGGAGTCTAACGTGGATTTGTCGGAGCAGTTGGTAAACCTGATCATTGCGCAACGTAACTATCAGGCGAACGCAAAAACCATTGAGACGGCAAACGCTACTACACAAACAATTATTAATTTGAGGTAATCAATTAGGGCGCGACAAATTGCGGCCAACCATCAGAATAAACAGCGGCAAAGAGCGGAAGCTCTTTGCCGCTTTCTATTTTTCCTTAAAGTTAGACAGGCGCATCACCTTGTGCCGTCATAGAAAATTATAAAAATATCCTTTTATTTCAATGTGTTAGTTTTATCGCAAAGATTGGCACCGCTCTTGCAAAACCTCCAGTAACGGCAAATCCGCCAAAAAACTAGCAGCACCTGAATTACCAGGTTCCAGACTGCTAGCGACTGGAGACATATCGTGGACAAAGCGCTTTTTATCGCCATGACCGGTGCCAAGCACAACATGCTGGCGCAAGCCAACCGCGCCAATAATCTCGCCAACCTCAGTACAACCGGTTTCCGTGCTGACTTTGAGCAGTCGCGCAGCATGGGAGTGTATTACGGCGATGGCCAGCCAACCCGAGCCTATGCGATGACTGAATCCCCACGCGCAGACTTTACTCCTGGCGCAATGATCGCTACCAACAATCCTCTTGATGTGGCTATCCAGGGAGATGGTTTCATCGCAGTGCAAGCACCTGACGGCACTGAGGCCTATACCCGTGCTGGCAATATGACGGTGGACGCTACCGGCATGCTGCGTACAGCCAATGGATTGCCAGTGTTGGGTGCTGGTGGACCCATCAATATTCCCGAAAATGAAAAAGTTCAGGTGGGCGCCGACGGCATTATTTCTATCGTTGGGCAGGGGCAGGGGCCTGAAGCCATGGTGCAGGTCGGGCAAATCAAATTGGTAAATCCCGATATCCAAGCGATTGAAAAAGGTGATGACGGTTTATTTCGCCAGCGCGATGGGCAACTTGCATTACCAGCGGTGGAAGTCACTTTGCGTAGCGGCATGCTCGAAAGCAGTAACGTCAATGCGATTGAGGAATTTACGCAAATTCTCAGCCTCGCTCGCCAATATGAAATGCAAGTAAAAATCATGAAGACTGCGGAAGAGAACTCAGCCAGTTCTGCACAGCTGCTGCAGATGTCGTAATTGATGCAAACATTTTTTAATACTTGTGCAGATAACAAGTAATTAACCCGAGGAAAATATCATGCATGCCGCACTCTATGTCAGTAAAACCGGCTTGTCAGCACAAGATCGTCAGTTAACCACTATCTCCAATAATTTGGCCAATACCAGCACCATCGGTTTTAAGCGTGACCGTGCCGTTTTTGAAGATTTACTTTATCAAAACCAGCGTCAACCGGGGGCACAACAAACCCAGGAAACTGAATTGCCATCGGGTTTGCAATTGGGTGCGGGCGTGCGGGTTGTTGCAACCCAAAAAGAATTTACCCAAGGTACATTGCAAGTCACCGAACAATCATTGGATGTTGCTATTGATGGCCATGGTTTTTTACAAGTGCTCCAACCCGATGGAACTATTGCCTACACCCGTAATGGCCAGCTGCAAATTAATGGTGAAGGTCAATTAGTCAATGCTGATGGTTATTTATTGGAGCCCGCGATTATTGTTCCGGAAGGGGCCAACAAAATTACGATTGGCACGACGGGTACAGTGAATGCGTACACTCCCGGTCAGGTAGAACCCCAACAATTGGGTGATATTACCTTGGTAGATTTTATTAACCATTCTGGCTTGCAACCAATTGGTGGGAATTTATTTGTGGAAACTGTAGCGAGTGGAAACCCGGTTCAAGGCACTCCTGGTGAAAATGGTTTGGGCGTAATCAAGCAGGGCATGCTGGAAAATTCCAACGTGGATATTGTAGAGGAAATGGTGAATATGATTACCACCCAGCGCGCCTACGAAATGAATTCCAAGGTGGTCTCTACGGCCGATCAAATGTTGCAATACATTACCCAAAATCTCTAATTGAGTGATTTGATTATGCGCGCTCTTTTGTTTCGTAAAAAACTCCTCACCAAACTGATTGTGGTTTTAGTTTCTATCGGTCTTGGTGGTTGTTTTACTAACAAAAAACCCATGCCAGATGATCCTGCCTATGCGCCGACAATCGCAGCCAATATGCCGATGCCGCAACGCACTGAAGGCTCCCTGTATCAGGCTGCTTATGGTCTTAATTTATTTGATGATCGAAAAGCACATTTTGTGGGAGACGTTATTACCGTCACCTTGAGCGAGCGGACCGTATCGAGAAAATCCTCTGGCGTTGCAACGGGTAAAAAAAGCACAGTGGATTTTAATGCGGGGCCATTGTTAGGTGTTAATCCAACGATTAAAGGTAATGAGTTAACCACCACGCTTGAACAGGATCGAACCTTTGATGGTAGTTCCGACGCCGATCAAAGCAACAGCTTGCAAGGTAATATCACCGTTACCGTTGCGGAGATTTTACCTAATGGAAATTTAATTGTTCGTGGTGAAAAGTGGATCACACTCAATCGTGGCGACGAATTTATCCGCATCAGCGGCATGGTGCGCCCAGACGATATTGCACCGGATAACACTATTGTTTCTACCCGTTTGGCGAATGCAAAGATTTCTTACAGCGGTACCGGTGAGTTGGCCAATTCCCAGTCCATGGGGTGGTTGTCGCGTTTCTTTAATAGCGATTTATGGCCTTTGTGATTTGATATAAGCGTAGTTTTTTAACCTGAGGTATTTTTATGCGTAAATTTTTGTTTCTGCTGTTTGGTGTGGCTCTGGCATTGAGCAGTGTCGCCCAAGCCGAGCGCATTAAAGATATTGCCAGTGTCGCAGGGGTACGTGCCAACCAATTGGTTGGATATGGTTTAGTGGTTGGGTTAGATGGCACGGGTGACCAGACAACCCAATCTCCTTTTACAACCCAATCATTCAATAGCATGCTTAAACAATTTGGCATTACGGTACCGGAAGGTGCGCGTATGCAAATGAAAAATGTTGCGGCCGTAATGATTCAGGCGGAGTTGCCCGCGTTTGCAAAACCAGGCCAGACTATTGATGTTACGGTTTCATCTATTAGTAATGCGAAAAGTTTGCGCGGTGGTAGTTTGTTAATGACCCCTTTAAAAGGTCTTGATGGAAAAGTTTACGCGGTTGCACAAGGTAATTTGGTTGTAGGTGGACTCAGTGCCTCAGGTAATGACGGCTCAAAAATTACCGTGAACATTCCCAGTGCGGGACGTATTCCAAGCGGGGCGATTGTTGAGCGTATGGTGGAAACTAATTTCGCTGGCGGCCAGCCAATTGTGTTTAATTTGCATCGTGCAGACTTCACTACTGCCAATGCACTGGCAAAAAGTATTAATGCCATGCTCGGGCCAGATGTTGCTCGCCCGTTAGATGCTGTTTCTATTATGGTCAGCTCACCAGTTAATCCGGCTCAGCGCGTAGATTTTATTTCCATGCTGGAAAATATCGATGTCACTCCCGGCGAAGAGGTTGCCAAGGTCATTATCAATTCACGTACTGGCACTATTGTGGTCGGTAAAAATGTACGCGTATCACCGGTTGCTGTGACTCATGGCAGTCTTACGGTATCCGTTGCAGAAAGCCTTACTGTAAGCCAGCCCAATGCACTTGCGGGAGGACAAACAGTTGTTGTACCTAGTAGCAATGTGCAAGCAGAAGAAGAAAATAATCCGATGTTTAAATTTGCTCCTGGCGCCAATCTGGATGACATAGTGAAATCGGTAAATAACGTCGGTGCATCACCCAGTGACTTGATGGCAATTTTGGAGGCGCTGAAACAATCCGGTGCGCTCAAAGCAGAACTGGTGGTGATTTAAATGTTGCCTATTGATGCCAGCGCTGGCGCGTCGCAAGTAAAGGATTCTTATTTCGATCCTAATTCATTGAATTCGATCAAGGCCATGGGGCGCGACAAAGATCCGCAGGCATTAAAAGAGGTAGCTAAAAAGTTTGAAGCCATGTTTGTACAACAAATGCTAAAAACCATGCGCGAAGCAAATGATGCATTCGGGGATGGCAATTACTTTGATAGTCAGACCACACGTTTTCATCGCGATATGCTTGACCAGCAAATGGTGCTCAATTTGACCAGTGGTTCAGGTATTGGGCTGGCAGATCATTTTTACCAGCAAATGCTGAAAAATTATGGCGGTGGAATGAAACCCGAAGACGCTCAGACCCGTTTCGGTAATGACACCGGGCTTTTGCCTGAACCCGTTGAGCATCAAACAACATCACCGATAGCTACACAGTCTAATGAAGTTGAAAATGCGGACACTCTGGATGAGTGGATCAATGATTTTATGCGCATGAGTGATAACTCCCAATTGCAATCATTATTAGGTGGTGAAAATGCCAAGAGTGATGAGCTATCTGCAATATCCTCTGTCAACTATGTAGCTGTGCCGGCTTTACTGAATAAGGTTCAACCTTCTAACATTCGCGCCGGTCAAAAAGCCAGTATAAGCAACACTCAGGAAAATTTTGTCATGTTGCTTAAACCCCATGCAGAAAAAGCTGCTGCAGAATTGAATATTAATCCGGATGTATTGATCGCCCAAGTGGCGTTGGAAACGGGTTGGGGAAAACATGTTATTCATGACAAACAAGGCGGAAATAGTTTTAACTTGTTTAATATCAAAGCGAATACGGGTTGGCAGGGCGATAAAGTTAATGTCACTACTCTTGAGTATCGCAATGGTGTAGCAACAAATGAAAAGTCAGATTTTCGTAAATACACCAATTACGCAGAAAGCTTTTCTGATTACGTCAATCTTATGAAGAACAATCCGCGCTACCAACAAGCGCTGAGTGCAGGTAAAAACTCGTCAGCTTATGCAGACGCTTTACAATCTGCAGGTTATGCAACTGATCCTGGTTACGCGAAAAAAATTAAAGGTTTGCTAAATAGTGATGCCATTCGTACGATTAATGAACTGGCTCAGTCGGCGCAAACTTTACTGTCTACCGCGGCCATTGCTGGCCGAAAATTAGTGGAGTAGTCCTATGTCTGGAATTCTCTCCAATGCCATTTCTGGGTTGCAAGCTAGCCAGAATGCGCTGCGAACCGCTGGGCATAATATTTCCAATGCCAATACCGCGGGCTATACGCGGCAGGAAGTTAACTATGCTACTCGCCCGGAACAAAATATCGGTAGTGCGGGGTTTATCGGTTCTGGTGTTACTACGGTATCGATTGAACGAATAGTCAATGAATTTGTAACGGCACAATTACGCCAGGATACATCGACTTTTAATCAGCTCGATAAATATAACTCCAATATTGGTAAACTGGATAAATTGTTTGCTGATGTGAGTACCGGGTTAACAGGGGCGCTGCAAACTTTTTTTGCGTCTATGCAAAACGGCGCAAATGATCCTTCGTCTACACCTGGCCGCCAACTCATTGTGACCGAGGTGGAAAGTTTAAGTATTCGTTTTAATAATTTGTATCAGCGCATGGATGATGTTGAGAAGAGTGTGAATCGTGAAATAGATACTGTTACATCGCAAATGAGCTCGCTTGCGCAGTCAATTGCATCATTAAATCAGGCAATTGCGGATAAACGCGCATCTGGTGATGGTAATCAGCCCAATGACTTGATGGATAAACGCGATGAGGCATTGCGTAAGTTGTCCGAGCTGGTATCGCTACAAGTCATTAAACAAGATGATGGTGATGTCAATATATTTATAGGTAATGGCCAGCCACTGGTGGTTGGTACTCAAGTCAGTTCATTCAGTGTCAGCAATGACGGAAAAATCCAACTAAAGAGCAATGCATCTAGTGCTGATGTGACTGCGCAAATTTCCGGTGGTCAGGTTGGTGGATTGTTGAGTTTTCGTGAGCAGGTTCTTTACCCCTCAATGAATGAACTGGGGCGCATTGCGCTGGCAATTGCTGATCAATTCAATACCCAGCAGCAACAAGGTATCGATCTGGATGGCGATTACGGTCAAAAATTATTTGGCGATATCAATGATCCTGTATCAGCAGCTAATCGCGTTGTGCATGGACAAAATGCGCAGCCGTATGATCGCAATATTTCCGTCACCATTGACGATATTAGTCAGATGACCACCAGCGATTATCGTTTTGAGATAGTCCCTAACACCAGCAATTATGTAATTACCCGTTTGTCAGATAAAAATGTGGTGGAGCAGGGCACTTTGACTGGAGCTTATCCCGCCACTGTTTCATTCGATGGCATTACGGTAAATTTAACCAGCGGCTCTTTTCAGGGTGGTGATACGTTTACACTCCAGCCAACCAAACAAGGTTCCAGAGATATACATGCGGAAATAAAACGACCAGAAGATTTGGCTTTTGCAGCTCCAATCCGTACGGCTGGCAATACTAGCAACTCGGGTAGTGGTTTGATCAATGCGGGTGAAGTATTAAGTCTGGTCGATATTGATGGCAATCGTTTGCCTGCATTCAGTACTCCTGGCACTTTGTCTCCACCAATCATTATTCGTTTTACTTCTGAAACGACCTACGACGTTTTGGATAATTCTGATCCGGCAAATCCAAAAGATTTGGTTCCCGCCATGCGCGACCAAACGTTTATTCCCGGTGCAAGCAATAATATTTTTACTACCGATATCGGTGAGGCACGTGTTACCGGTAGTGGTGATCGGCTTGGTTTACCGGCAGGGCGCATTGCACAAACAGCAACTGAGCCGCCCGATTTACCCGGGCCTATGACAGCGGCCAGTTTGCCGCAATCGAATGGTTATTTGGCTGAGCAATTGCGATTCACTATTCGCGACCCACAAACCGGTGCAATTACCAACAAAACCATTACTACCTCCCCTGGGGCTTCGGCTGCGCAAACCGCTGCGAGGATTAGTGCTCTATCGGGTGTTTCTGCCAACGCGTTTACTACTGCAACCATTACTGATATTAATTTTGATAACACTACTTATGCACCACCATTACAGCTTTCCGTTAATGGTGAAAATTTGCTGGAATACAATTTCGCTAACAATGCCTTTGCTTCCGATGTCCCCAATCCAAACGTAAGTGAAGCGGAATTTAACGATTATATTGCGGAGCGAATTAATTCCAATGAAAATCTAAAAGCGTTGGGTATTCGTGCACAAAGTACCAACCATCCAATTACTGGTATGCCGGAATTGCGTTTGGTAGCGTCGTCAGGCGTTAATTTGGATATTCGTTTATCTGCGTCAAATGCGGGAATCAATTCCATTGATGTCAATGATGGTACTGGAAATCCCAATGTGCGTTTAACCGGGCAAGATGATCCCTTAACAGTGGGAACCGTGGAGCAAAGCACTGTAACGGTGGGTGGCCGTGTTGATATCACTATGGCTAATGGCATTAGTCTGCAAACATCACCAACTAATAGCCCATTGTTTGGTGATAGTAGTTTGTCCGATTTTGCGTCTTCGTCTTTTCTCGGGTATCAGGTTGCAATCAATGGCCAACCCAAAGCAGGGGATACATTTACAATAGGTTTCAATAGCAACGGAAAAAATGATAACCGTAATGCATTAGCGATGACCGCTCTTGACTCAATCAAGACGCTGCAGGACGGCACCCTAAGCTTTGCTGATGGCTACTCAAAATTGGTTGAGGAGGTGGGAACGAAAAGTAGCCTTTCAAAAATTAATACTGAAGCTAGTAAAAGCTTGCTAGAACAAACACAAACTATGCGCGAGGGTATTTCCGGCGTGAATTTGGATGAAGAAGCAGCGGATTTGATTAAATTCCAACAACTTTATCAAGCTAATGCGCAAGTGATATCCGTTGCTCGGGAATTGTTTGATACCTTGTTGAGTTCTTTGTAATAATTCACGCTGTTAATTTCTCCTTACAGCATGACCTTATCAGAGTCTTGTCAGTGACTGAGACTCTGTCATTTCTTGTTTAATTCCTCTGTGGCTATTTCCTGTCCCGTCATCTTTTCTGTAAAAGTTGGAACAGTTTGTGCGTTGAGTTTCATATCAGCAAAATATTGGCAATTCCTTGCCGCTTTTTTGCCGCTATTGAGGAATGCATTATGCGTGTATCTACCACACAAATTTATAATATTGCCAATCTGGGTATTGGTCAGGCGCAAGCTGCTATCACCAAAACCCAGGAGCAAATTGCAACGGGTAAACGTGTGTTGTCGCCTGCAGATGATCCTGTTGCAGCAGCTACCATTTTACAATTGAATATGGAATTGGCGCGTACGGAACAGTACAAAAAAAACATTGATGTGGCAGAAAACAGTTTGAATCTGGAAGAGACCAATCTCCAAAGTATTGTGGACCTCGTGCATCGTATGCGCGAGATGGCCGTATCTGCCGGTAACACTGCAGTGATGACTTCATCTAACTACGATGCACTGGCGGCAGAAGTGGATACACGCCTCAGTGAGTTGATGAATTTACAAAATACGCGCAATGCTTCCGGTCAATATATTTTTGCCGGTTATCAAAGTGGTACCCAACCTTTTGTGGGCGATGGCGGAGGCAATTTTCATTATTTGGGTGATGAGGGGCAATTACGCTTGCAGGCGTCTGCATCCGTGAGTGTCGCTGTGAGTGATTCAGGTAAAAAAGCATTTGTTGATATCCCCAGCGGCCATAATACATTTAATACTTCAGCCAGTGCCTCCAATAAATCCAATCCTCCAGCGATTATTACCGTTGGGCAGGTCTTTGATCAGGCAGAATTTGATGCTTTGTATCCTGATGATTTGGTGGTGTCATTTACCAAAACAGCTGCTGCTATCAATTATACCGTTACACAAAAATCGAATGGTAAACAGTTATTAGTTGATCAACCTTATATTGCCGGGGTGGATATAGAGGTGGCGGGTGCGCGTTTTCAAGTATTGGGTAATCCTTATCCTGGGGAGGCTGCAATTGCAGCAGATCTGGATTTTGGTGCAATAGGTGCTTTCGACTTCTCTTTAACTCCCACCACTATTTCCATTTCTGTGGGAGGCAAAACGGAAACCTTGCTGTTGGATCAAAACGTCACTAACGCGACAGATTTGGCTGCAGCATTTAACAGTGCTGTGGGCGCCCCGAATAGTAATGCCGATAAATTAGCTAATTTAGGTATTACTGTTGATGCTACGGGGTTTCATTCTCCGACAGGCTTGAATATCACAATCAGTAACGGTAGTGCAGATACGGATACTGCATTGGGTTTTGCAACACAGGGGAGTGGAACCAGTTCGGTCAATTTACCGTTTGCGTTTACCGCTGCGCACGATTTTAGTGTTACTCCCTTAACATTTCAGTTGGAGGTGAATGGGAAAACTGAATTTATTACGTTTAATCAAAACATTACCAATGCAACGGATCTGGCTAATGCATTTAATGATCCTGCCAATGCCGCGCAATTGATGCGTTTGGGTTTAACGGTGACTGATCAGGGTATTATTTCCGGGTCTAATGCGAAGGTCACTATAAAAGGGGGTAACACTTTTTTAGATGATGTAACGGGCTTAAATACGCAAGGCATCGGCACATCATCGACACGTGGCCTGTTGGTGGAGCCTGGAGATAGTTTTTTTGTTGAATCTACCGATAAACAAGGTTTATTGACTACCTTATCGCGCTTTAGTGATGCCATGAGAAATGTACAAGACACTTCAGTAAGTAAGGCTGAGCTCGCAAAGCTGATCGCTAAAACCCTGACAAATCTTGAAAATACAGTGACTAATTTGGTTGCCGTACAAGGGGAGGTCGGGGCAAGGTTAAATACGCTTGAAAGCGCAAAAGACTTGAATCTGGATATTACATTATCGAGTAAAACTGTATTGGCCAGTCTTGAAAGTGTGGATGTGAGCGAGGCTAGTATTCAACTGTCCATGCAGACACTAATTTTAAATGCATCTCATCAAAGTTTTGCAAAAGTAAGTCAGTTGTCCCTCTTCACCTATTTATAGTAGTAGATGCCTATAGTGGTAAACGCGTTAGCTGAGAATAAATATTTGGCCTGTTGTAATAGCCTGTAAGTGTTAATTTGTGCGCAGGCCAATTATTTTTTGCTAATCTTGTTCTATAGAGTTAGTCTGCTGTTGTCCCTTTATGAAGAGCGGCTTATGGATATCGATTCCCTGCTAGACCCCCTGACCCGTGCGCTCAGCCAATCCCAAGCACTTTTATCCCTTGCCCAAGCGGGTGACTGGGAGTCCTTTGAAACTCTGGTTCAACAACGCCAGCAAGGGTTGTTATCCCTTAACGATCAAGAGTACCTGCAATCCCTTGCCCAAGCTGACCTCGAAGCCAAAGCGGCAAGCTTGATTCAGGAAATTCAAGCAATAAATAAAGCGCTCGCTTCATTAGCTGAGGCTAATCGTGAAAATACCGCGTCGGAATTGCGTCAAAATTCTCGTGCAGCAAGAGCGATAGATGCTTATGGTCGATAAATTGACGATTCTTTTTTCTTTATAACCCTTTGCAATAAAATTTAGTAATTCTCAGTGTAAATAGTTGGTTCCTGCCATAAAAAAATTCTAAAGCTACTCCCGTATGTGTCGATAACCTGTTTAGAAGTGCTGATTAGTCCGTTGTCCTCAGACTTCATCAACCGACTTGTTATAGCAGCCAGACTGCGAACAGACATTAATCCAGGAGATTCATCATGGCTTTAGTAATTAACACAAACGTCGCCTCTCTGAATGCTCAGCGTCAGTTGATGAGTTCAGGCAATGCGCTTGATCGCGCAACTGAGCGTTTGTCATCCGGTGCGCGCATTAACTCTGCAAAAGACGACGCAGCAGGTCTTGCGATTTCAAACCGCATGACTTCTCAGGTGCGCGGTCTTGACCAAGCAATCCGTAATGCCAACGACGGTGTGTCTATGATTCAAACAGCGGAAGGTGCGCTGTCCGAATCAACCAACATCCTGCAACGTATGCGTGAACTGTCCGTGCAGTCAGCGAACGGTATCTACACCGCTGGCGACCGCCAAACACTGAATGCCGAGGTTCAACAACTCGTATCAGAATTGGACCGTATCGCTAAAACCACTTCATTCAACGGTCAAAACCTGTTGGATGGTTCCTTAGGTAAGGTTGACCTGCAAGTAGGCTCCGACGCCAACCAAACCATCAGCTTTAAGGTACAAGCGATGGATGCCAAAACCCTGGGTATGGGTTCTACTGCAGTGGACTTGTTGGGCGATGAAATCAATCTGGCTGCCACAGTATTTGCCGCTTCACTCGGTGCAGATATCGAAGACGGCGATGTTTTAATTAACGGTCAATCAATTGGTACATTCGATACTGGCGCATCAGGTGATGCCAATACCTTGTCTGACTTGGTTGCCAATATTAATGAGCGTATTACCGGTGTGACAGCCTCTGCCTTAACTGAACTACAAGCTTCATCAAATGGTAACGGCATCATCGATAACGATGCTGGCGAAGGTTTGAATATTACGGTTACCGAAGTAAATGGTGGTACCCAGACTTATCAATTGCGCGAAAATACCACCTCTATGGCTGAGCTTACCGAAGCCATCAATCGCGTTACTGGCGGTGCGGTGAATGCATCAGTGGGTGACGATGGACGCCTGGTACTGAGCAACAATACTGGTAGCACAATCACTGTTGCGGCCGCAGGCGGTTTGGATTTGGGCGATGCGTTGGGTATGGAAACCGGTGTGGGTGATGGATTGTCACAACGTGGCCGTGTGGTGTTAACTTCTGATACCGACAAACCAATTACTATCACTCGCGGCAGCACTGGTACTTTGGAAGACCTGAGCAACCTCGGCTTCCGTGAATCCACCAAAGGTGGTGTGATCGAAGGCGCTGGTATTGCTGCTGGTACCCTTGGTGCTGATTTGGCATGGGGTGTAGGTGATGTAAAAGTTAACGGTGTAACTATCTCCAATAAAGATACTGACAGTTTGATCGGCAAAATTAATGCGATTAATAAGTCAACCACTGAAACGGGCGTAACGGCTAATGCATTTGCCTCTGCGACACTGGACTTCAATGGTGTGTCAATTACCAACACTACTTTCGCCGGTACCAACAACACGCTGAGCATTAATGGTGTTGAAATTGATTTGACTGCTGTTTCGTCTCTGGCGGAGTTGGTTACTGAGCTGAACGACAATGCCAATAATACCGGCGTAACTGCCAATCTTAACGGCAACACCATAATCCTGAAGAGTGATCAAGGTGCTATCGCTTTCAATGCGGGAACTGCTTCAGTGTTCAATGGTACTGCGGATGGTTTTGCCGGTGTGGATTTGGTTGAATTTATGGCCGGTACACTGGGTACAGTAACTACCGCTGCTACAGCGATGGGCGGTACTGCCGCAGCTACGATCGTTGAAGCCGGTATCAAGTTGACCAGTTCAAGCGGTAACCCTATTAGCTTTGAGTTGGGTGTTAATGCCAGCGCGGGTGAAATAGGTATCCTTGAAGCAAACAATACCGCTGGTGGCGCGTTCGGTTCTGCGATTGCATCAATCAGTATTGATACCCAAGCAAATGCACAGAAAGCCATCAAGGTAATTGATAACGCGTTGACTACCATCAACGATACACGTTCAAACCTCGGTGCGGTCAACAACCGTTTGGACTTTACCGTATCTAACCTGGCGAATATCTCAGAGAAAACAGCGACTGCGCGGTCACGTATTACTGATGCTGACTTCGCGGCAGAAACTGCAAGCCTGAGCCGTTCACAAGTATTGCAACAAGCGGCATCGGCAATGTTGGCTCAATCCAACGCTCGTCCACAACAAGTACTGTCTCTGTTGAGATAAGTTGACTAGTTCCCCCAAACGCTTGTTAATCCAAGCGTTTGGGGGTAACCCTGGTGAGGACTAATGTATGAATGAATTCACTAAAGTCGCTGCGACCCCGGTACCGGTTATGCCTGTGCCGGTTTCGCCACAGGCGGGCAGTGCAAAAGGTCAAAAAACCGGCAACGATTTGCCGCTTGCCGCTGATGCGGCAATATCTCAACCACCAGAAGCCGTCAATTCCAAGGCGATCCAGGAGAAAATTCAGGCTGCTGTTGCGCAAATGAATGAATATATTCAATCAACACAACGTGATCTGAATTTCACTTATGACCCAAGCTCTGGTGAGACAGTAGTCAAGGTGTTGGATCGCACAACGCAAGAAGTTATTCGTCAAATTCCTGATGAAACTTTTCTGCGCTTGGCGCAACAACACAGTCCGGACGAACCTGGGCAACTGTTTAGTGCGCAAGCATAAAACCCTTTAAAAATAGTTAGTTATGATGTTTTTATGAAAGTGGTTTGTGGTTTGTTTAATAAAAAATAGGGCAGCGAAAGCTGCCCTTTTTTTTCGTTTTCACACATCTATTTTTTTAAAAAATGGTTTTTTTTTCATAAATTTTCAATCAATTTTTTTGTTCCCTTCCTGCTTTTATCTTTCGCAATTGCACACCTTTTGGTGGGCTGAACTCTCTCTGTAAAAATGTATTGGCACGGTCTGTGCAAAATCGGGTTTAGGCGACCCGTATAGAAATCCTGTTGGTAATAAATTTCTTACAAGTCTTGCCACGAAGTTCTCACCGACCCCGGAATCTGATTACCGATGTCACTGGGCTTCATCAGTCGGCTTGTCACAGCAAACGCAACTGTGAACAGGAACAATCATTAGGAGATTTATTATGCCTTTAGTCATTAACACCAATGTCGCTTCCTTGAATTCACAGCGTCAATTGATGAACTCAGGAAATGCGCTCGATCGGGCGACCGAACGCTTGTCTTCTGGCCAACGTATCAACTCCGCCAAAGACGATGCTGCTGGTCTAGCGATCTCTAACCGTATGACCTCGCAAATTCGTGGTCTGGATCAGGCAATCCGTAACGCAAATGATGGTGTGTCCTTGATTCAGACAGCTGAAGGGGCATTGCAGGAAACTACCAATATCCTGCAGCGTATGCGCGAACTTTCTATCCAATCTGCAAACGGTATCTATTCAGATGCCGACCGCAAAACACTGGATGCGGAAGTACAACAACTTATTTTGGAGATGGATCGCATCGCCAAAAGCACATCATTCAACGGCCAGAAACTGCTGGACGGTTCCCTGGGTAAAGTTCAGCTGCAAGTGGGTTCTGATGCAAACCAGACCATCGAGTTAAAAGTGCAGGCGATGGATGCCAAAACATTGGGAATGGGTTCCGTCAGTGTGGATGTATTGGGTGCTGAGTTCGCGTTGTCCATGTTTGCTTCCGGTACTGCGCCGACCGATATCAGAGACGGGGACATTTTAATTAATGGCCAGTCTATTGGTGAGTTTGATTCGGCTGCCACTGCAGAGACGAATACACTTGCAGAATTCCTGGCTTCAATCAATGAACGGGTGAGCGGTATAACTGCATCCGCAATGACGCAGTTGCAAGCATCACAACTTGGTAATGGCGTAATTGATAATGACGCCGGTGAAGGCTTGAACATTACTGTGTCAGCATTGAATGGTGCCACGCAGGTTTACCAAATTCGTGAAAACACGACCAGTATGGATGAGTTGGTAGAAACCATTATTCGCATTACTGGTGGAGAAGTGCAGGCAACTGTCAACGATAGCGGTGTCCTCACACTCAGTAATAACACTGGCGCCACCATTACTGTGTCTGACGGCGGTACAGGTCTTGATTTGCAAGCTGCTTTGGGCATGGATGCAGCAGTAGGTGATGGCCTGAGCCAACGTGGGCAAATTGTGTTGACCTCGGAAGATGATCGCCCGATCAAGATCAGCCGCGGTAATACTGGAGTACTTGCTGACTTACACAATTTAGGCTTCCGTGAAAATCAGGTGGGTGGCGTTATTGAAGGGGCAAGCATTTCTACCGCCGCTGCAGAGGTAGCGTGGGGAGTGGGTGATGTCACTATCAATGGTGTCGTAATCAGCAATAAAAACACCGACAGTCTGATTGGCAAAATAGACGCAATTAATAAAGCAACTGAAGAAACAGGTGTTACTGCAAATGCCTTTTCAACAGTGACTATTGATACGAGTGGTATGAGTATTGAGACCGCATTCGCAGGCTCTGCTGACAGTATTATCCTTAACGGCGTTAGTGTTAATTTGTCGGCTGTCACTACCGCACAACAATTAGTGGATACCTTCAATGCTGCGAGTAATACCACTGGTGTGACCGCGTCTTTGTTAGGTAACAGAATCGTACTTGAAACGGATCAGGGCGCGATTCGCTTTACAACTGCCACTATTGATAGTGCCTTTGGTGTAACAGCAGAGGGTTTTGCAGGTGCTACGTTTGAGAAGTTTATGGCCTCGGGTCTTGCTATCGCGGTTGATGGTTCTGCCGCAGCAGGGTTTGTGGTTGAGGCAGGCATAAAGTTAACTAACGCTAATGGTAATCCCATCAGTGTGGAGCTTGGTAATAATGCGACTGCTGATGAAATTGGTTTTCTGGAGGCCAACTCTGTCGGCGGTGGTTCATTTGGTACAGCAATCGCTTCTATCAGTATCGATACTGCAGCGAAAGCCCAAAAAGCCATTGGTGTTATCGACAAGGCACTGACAACAATCAACGACACCCGTTCGCAATTGGGTGCAATCAACAACCGGTTGGACTTCACCATGTCTAATCTGGCGAACGTCTCGGAAAAAACATCCGCATCGCGCTCGCGTATTGTGGATGCGGACTTCGCGGCAGAAACTGCAGCGCTTAGCCGTGCGCAAGTCTTGCAACAAGCAGCGCAAGCGATGTTGGCACAGTCGAACGCGCGGCCAGAGCAGGTGTTGCAGTTGCTTCGCTAAATATGATTCGTCGATTGCGTTGAAAAACCGCAGCTTGCTGCGGTTTTTTTTTATTCTTTTTGACCTGATATGAGCTTCTGTCGACTAGGCTTAAGTAAATTTAAAGTCAGGTTTGCTGAATGGTTATGGGTTTACACACCAAAGTTTTGCGCTCGCCAGCAACAGTGATTGTGCTGCGCATTTTATTACTTGCGTTGGCGTACGTTGCCGCCGGGCGTCTATCACTGTTGCTAGCGATTCCTCCCGGATTTGTATCGGGTCTGTTTTTGCCAATGGGAATTGCCTTGGGAGCGGTGTTGATCTGGGGTTTTCCCATGGCAATCGGCGTTTTCCTTGGGTCGACACTGCTGAATATTTCCATCAGTCCCGCAAGCTCAATATCTCTGCCAGTTGTGTTGATTGCAGCGGAAATCGCCTGCGGCAGTACGGTGGCAAGTCTGGCGGGGACATTGTTGATTCGCCGCTATGTCGGCTTCCCCAATAGTTTGACGGATGAGCGAAAAATCTTTGCATTTTTCGCGCTGGGCGGGCCAGTGGCGACGAGCTTGAGTGCAAGTATCGGTGTGTTCACCCTGTATGGAAACGGACTTATTCCAGCGGAGCACATGCTGTACAGCTGGTGGACCTGGTGGATTGGCGATGCAATAGGTGTGTTAATTGCCACGCCCTTGGTGTGTGTGTTGTTTGCGGAACCACGACATTTTTGGCGCGGCCGCCGTCTTACTGTAGGTGTCCCGTTGGTTGTAAGTAGTCTGGTTGTGGTTGCGGTATTTATTATGTCCAGCAACAACGAACAAAAAAAACTTAACGACCAATTTGAACAGCAGGCGCGTTTGGTTTCGGGGGCTGTTGATACTGGTTTGTCTTCAGTGGTCTATACCCTGGCAACTTTGCGCGGTTTGTTTGTTGCGTCTGAGCATGTAACACGCGCCGAGTTTTCCCATTATGTCGATCAGGTAGTTATTGAGAAGCATGGCGTTTCCGGATTTTCCTGGAACCAGCGGGTGCGTCATTCGGATCGTGCTGACTATGAATCCACTATGCGCACTGAGCTCTCTGCAAATTTTTCTATCAAAGAAAAAGACTCAAGCGGTGCTTTTATTATCGCGCCTGAGCGTCCGGAATATACCTCCATTACCTATGTAGAGCCTTGGCAAAAAAATGCTGTGATCCTCGGGTTTAATGTTGCATCTGATCCTGTGCGCGACGAAGCATTAATTCGCGCTCGGGATAGCGGCCATTTTGCGATGACGCAGCCCTTGCAATTATTGCAGGATGAATTCATGTCGCCGGGTGTTGTGGTGTATTACCCCGTGTATGAACGTACTAGCTCAACGAGTACCACACTTGAACGACGTGAGTCACTCATTGGTTATGCTACAGCGATAGTGCGCACGAATGATTTAATTTATTCGGTGCTCACACCTTTTTCATCGGGTGATTATCAACTCCATATTATCGATGTTACCGAGCCGGAGAAACCGCAAGTATTTTATCGTGCAGGTGAATTCGATATGCCTGCCTATGCGCGAGATTTAGTGTTCAATCAGGAGATTTTGGTAGGCGGCAGACGATTGCTGATCAACATTAGCCCAACAGAAAAATTTTTAACTGAACATGTCAGTTTGCAATCCTGGTTTGTGCTGGCGGGCGGCTTACTGTTCTGCAGTTTGCTCGGTGGCTTTTTACTGCTTATTAGTGGGCGTACGCAGCACATCAGTAATCTGGTTGAACAACGCACTAAAGAATTGGCTGCTATTTTGGAAAATGCGGTGGAGTCCATTCTGGTGGTCGATGAACAAGGGCTTATCCAAAAGGCCAATCCTGCGGCAGCGCAGTTATTTAAATACCCATTGCTGCAATTTTCCGCTTTACATATCGCCGATTTGGTGCCGGTATTACGACATAGTTTTAACGTGCAAGGTGATGACGTCACAACGTCGTATATGCGAGAAACACTTGGGCGCTGTAGCGATGGTGGCGACCTGGAAATTGAATTGAGTATTAGTCCGGTTGCTATTCAAGAGCGAAAATTTTTCACGTTCATCATTCATGATGCTACCGCCAAGCGAAAAGTGGATCGTTTGAAAAGTGAATTTATTTCTACGGTGAGCCATGAGCTGCGTACACCACTTACCTCCATTAAAGGTGCGCTTGGAATAGTCTTGAGTGGCAGCTTGGGGGAGATGACAGACAAGATCCGGGATTTGCTCGTCATTGCCAGCAATAATGCCGAACGTCTGGCGCGTTTGGTTAATGATATTTTGGATGTGGATAAGCTGGAGTTCGGCAATCTGGTGCTAAATATAAAACGCAGTGTTATTTATCCGCTCGTACAGCAGTCTATTGAACACAATCAAGGCTACGCCGAACGTTATGGTGTAAGCCTCCAATTGAATGCCACCGACGATGCCGCCATGCAATGTGCAGCGAATATAGATACAGATCGTTTTCTGCAAGTGATGGCTAATTTGCTTTCCAATGCCGTCAAATTTTCGTACTTGGATGGTGTGGTGCGCGTGCAGCTAACAGTGGATGGGCAGGAACTAACGGTGTCAGTTATCGATGAAGGGCAGGGCATTGCCGACGATTTCCGCCAGCGTATTTTTCAGCGCTTTGCGCAGGTCGATTCGTCTGATACTCGCCGCCGCGACGGCACTGGCCTTGGGTTGAGTATCACCAAATCTATTATCGAGCGTATGGGGGGTAAAATTGATTACCAATCGACGCTAGGCAAAGGAAGCCGATTCTATTTCACACTGCCAATAGCGAAGTAACAGGCCGTCTTGTTAGGCTAATTATTAATAACAAAATCAATAGATTGGCGCAGTTTATGCTCAGCTTATATTAGTAGAATGTTTTCTCTAAAAAAGCGGCAAAACCGGCTAAAGTTTATCCATGGGTTGCCGCTAACCTTATGTAATTTAAGATAGCCAGCGGTAATTTATGGCGTGGGGGTATTAATGGTGAGTGGTACATCAAGTACAACGAGCAACAATGGTTCGACGGGTTCCAGCATTATTAGTGCATTGGGAACCGGGTCGGGTATTGATACCAACAAATTGGCCGACCAACTAACTGAAGCCAGTAAAATGGTGCAGGCTGAGCGCTTGACCACCAAAAAGACCCTGCTTGAAACCCAGATTTCTGATTTTGGCTTGCTGCGTAGCTCCTTATCCAAACTTGAAACTGCCGCAGCAGCTCTGGGCAGTGCAGACACCTTTAATGCGAAAGCCCTTTCGATCCCCGAGACTACGTTGCTGGGTATTACCAAGTTGGATGCCAAAGCAGTCGCCGGAAGCTACCAATTAAAAGTGGAACAGGTTGCCCAGGCGCAATCGCTCAGCTCAGGCACTTTCTCCTCCATGACAGCCCCCATCGGAAAAGGTACTTTGACAATCCGTTTGGGTGAATGGAATGCAGCAGTAAATGATTTTGAAGTAGATTCGACTAAGACCGGCGCCACTATTACTATTGACGATACCAACAATTCTTTAACCGGTTTACGTGATGCCATAAACAAGGCCAATATCGGCGTCTCTGCCAGTATTGTGAGTGATGGCGGTTCTTTCAAATTATTATTAGCCTCCAAATCAGGCGCTAAAAATGAAATTGAAATTACTGCTGCAGAAGATGCAGGAGCCCTTGGCCTTGCCAGTTTTAACTTTAACGAAACTACTCGCAACCTGACGCAATTACAGGAAGGCCTGGATGCGAAAGTGAGAGTGAATGGTTTGTTGGTGAGCCGCGAATCCAACCAAATCAAAGATGTGGTAGAGGGGCTGGAGTTTGATCTATTTGCCAGCTCACTTACTGAAACCGTTAGCGTCACCATCAACGAAGATAAATCTATTGCGGAACAGACCATCCGTGATTTCGTGACTGCCTACAATACATTTAAAACCGAAGTAGAAAAACTGGTGGGTTTTGATACTGAGGCGAAAGGTTATGGCAGTCTGCACCGGGACCCTTTGGCTTCCAGCATGATGAAAGGGCTGCGCAATATTTTGTCTGCATCGGTTCCCGGATTAAGTGGTGGTTTTACCAGTTTATCCAATTTGGGGATTCGCACAGAATTGGATGGTTCCCTGAAAATTACCGAGAGTGAAGGTAATACAGGTTTTCGCGCGGCTATCGACAATAATTTTGCTTTGGTCAGGGATTTGTTTGTACCTAAAACCTCTGCATCCGTTTCAGGGATTGAAGTAACTAAATACTCCGCGAAAAGTCAGCCTGGCACGTACGACGTTGTTATTACCCAGCAACCTAGTAAGGGTAAGCTGACCGCAGGTGCAATGGTTGCGACTTTTCCGTTGGATACCACGGGTAAAGATTACAGTTTTAAACTCAAGCTGAATGATATTGAAACGGCAACCATCACTCTTCCGGCTGGAAAAATCTATACATCCGGTGCAGAACTGGCCACTGAGTTACAAAGTCTTATCAATTTGGATACGAATCTCAAAGCTGTTAAATCTACTCTTGCAGTCAGTTTTGATGCAGGCAAGTTGGTATTCACATCCGATTCTTATGGCTCAACTAGCAAAGTGGAGTTTTCTACTATTGGTGCCGATATGGCTGATTTGGGTATTAGCGTTGGAGCTGGTACCACAGGTACTAACGTAGGCGGAACGGTGAATGGTGAAGTGGCGTTCGGTTATGGCAATGTGTTGCTGCCTGCGTTAAACACTAAGGCGGAAGGTTTGAGTATGACAGTGCAGCCAGGCACTACCTCCGGCAGTATTACCTTCTCCCGCGGGTTTGCCGGCACTATGACCACAATGATCAATGACTACCTTAAAACCTCCGGCTTGATCAAAGAGCGTGAAGCAAATATCAATAAAGATATTGATAACGTTAAGGATGATGAGGAAACACTGAACCGTCGCAGTGAAGCCTATCGTGCGCGATTAATGGCACAGTTCCAGGCAATGGAGTCTATTGTGCGCGGCCTAAATTCAACTGGTGACTTTTTAGACGGCATTTTGGATCGTCTCCCCTTTACTGCTAAAAGTGGCTAATGGTTAACCCGTCTAGAGTCTTTAGGATGGGTTAACTATTCGCATTATCAAATTAATCTTGATCGATTCCGTGACCTTTGGCAGATCCTTTGCTATATAACTAATTACTATTGCAAACGTCAAAAGTTGGACACTCCTATGCCAAACGTATTCGCGCTCGTTCCTGCACGCGGAGGATCAAAAGGCATTCCGCAAAAAAATATTGCCCCATTACTCGATCAGCCGCTGTTGGCTTATACACTGCAGGCTGCCCAGGAAGCCGGAGTGATTGATACCACTTATGTTTCTTCAGATGATGATCAGATTTTATCGGTAGCTCATTACTATGGCGCAGAGCGTCTCAAGCGCGACCCTCATCTCGCTCGCGACGAGTCTCCAACCGATCCTGTGATTGCCGAATTTATTCACCGAATAAAGCCGGCAGGCAAAGATATTATTGTGCTATTGCAGCCTACATCGCCTCTGCGCACGGCAGCGTACATCCGCGAAGCCTTGGCAGAGTTTCGTGATTTTCCCACCTGTCATAGTCTGATTAGCGTCTATGAAATCAGTAATAAATATATGAAAGCCTATGTGGGCGGCAGTGAGTTTTTGCACCCCTTAGCTGGAGAGCATACATCGTATACTCGTCGCCAGGATCTGCCATCGCTCTACATGCCCAATGGGGCAATTTATATTTTTAAAGTGGATGATTTTATGCGTGAAGAAAAAATTCCACGCACTCATATCATTCCGTATCTTATGTCGAATCTCGACAGTCTTGATATTGATACTCCAGCGGATTTGGTTATTGCAGAGCAGCGTTTGCGTGAGAGGGTAGTACAGAATGAAAAATAATGTTGTAAATATTGGTGGCCGTTTAGTGGGGCCAGATTATCCGCCATTAGTGATTGCCGAAATCGGCATCAATCACAATGGTTCTCTGGTTGTCGCCAAACAAATGGTAGATGCTGCCGTTGCCGCGGGTGCAGAAGTCATTAAGCACCAAACCCATATTGTTGAAGACGAGATGGCTGGCGAAGCAAAACGTATAAAGCCTGGTAATGCAGACAAGCCGATTTATAACATTATGGAAGAGTGCGCGCTTAATGAAGCAGATGAAATTGCACTGCAAGAATATGTACAAGCTAAAGGCGCAATCTTCATTAGTACGCCATTTTCGCGTGCAGCCGTTGAACGTCTTGAACGGATGAATGTTCAGGCTTATAAAATCGGTTCGGGTGAATGCAACAATTATCCGCTAATCAAACACATTGCTAAAAAAGGGAAGCCGATTATTCTCAGTACTGGTATGAACACCATCGAGAGTATTCGCAAAGCGGTAGCGATTTTTAGAGAATACAAAATTCCCTATGCGCTAATGCACTGTACCAATATTTATCCCACGCCGCCGGAGCTGGTGCGTTTGGAGGCGGTGCGTGAACTGCAACAGGAATTCCCAGATGCCGTTGTTGGTTTGTCTGATCACACATTGGGAAATTATGCATGTCTTGGTGCTGTCGCCTTAGGAGCAGATTTACTGGAGCGACACTTCACTGATTCGATGACGCGCGAAGGTCCTGACATTGTGTGTTCAATGGATCCTCAAGCGATGAGTGAGCTAATAAAAGGTTCTGCGTTATTACACAAAATGCGCGGTGGTCGAAAAGGTATTGTTAAAGAAGAGCAGCCGACCATTAATTTTGCATATGCCACAGTCGTTACCATCAAGCCAGTGAAAAAAGGTGAGAAATTTACGGAAGATAATCTGTGGGTCAAACGCCCAGGCACTGGAGAAATCCTTGCCGAATTTTATGATGATGTGATCGGTAAAGTGGCAGCGGAAGATATAGAAGCGGATCAGTTGCTTGCATATCGTCAAATTGAGGGGTTTATACCTGTCAAAGGAGTCATTTAATACGTGCGAAAAAATATTGTATTCCTCTCGGGCACCCGTGCAGACTTCGGTAAAATTCGTTCTTTGCTTGATATTCTTCAAAATTCCACAGAGTTTGAAGCCCATATATTTGTAACCGGCATGCACATGCTACGTAAATATGGTTATACCTGTCGGGAAATTGAGCGGCGTGGCTATAAAAATATTTATCAGTACATCAATCAAAATTACAGCGATACCATGGATTCTGTTTTAGCCAAAACTATTGCTGGCTTATCTGACTATGTTAAAGAAATCCAGCCGGATATGCTGGTTGTTCATGGCGATAGAGTAGAGGCATTGGCCGGTGCTATTGTTGGAAGCCTTAATAATATATTGGTCGCGCATATTGAGGGGGGTGAGGTCTCCGGTACCATTGATGATTTAATCCGTCATTCCGTGAGCAAATTGTCACATTTGCATTTTGTGACTAATGAGCGTGCCAAGCAGCGGCTAATACAATTAGGGGAGATCGATAAAAATATTTACCCTATAGGATCTCCTGATGTGGATTCTTTATTTTCTCCCGATTTACCTAGTCTGGATGAAGTCAAAAATTGGTACGGTATTCCTTTCGAAAAATATTCTATTCTTCTATACCACCCCGTCACCACGGAAGTGCACGATGTAGAGCGGCAAATTCACGAATTGGTCAATGCAGTTGTTGATTCGGAAAAAAACTATGTTGTCATTTATCCCAATAACGACAGCGGTAGTGAGCGAATTATCAATGAATATGGCCGTATTGAAAATAATACTTTAAGTTTTAAAGTATACCCCTCAATGCGTTTTGATTATTTTCTGACATTACTGAAAAATGCGGAGTTTATTATTGGTAACTCCAGCTCTGCATTAATGGAGGCTCCTTACTATGGGGTGCCTGCAATTAATATAGGTACACGCCAAGCCAATCGTGCCAATCTACCCAGTGTGATTAATTGTTTTTCTGAGTTTGCTGCTATCAAAAATGCAATTGCTTCTGTTGAGAGCTTGCCCAGGGAGCCAATTCAACATTTTGGTGAGGGTGACAGCAGTAAAAAATTCTTTGCTATCTTGCAAAGTGAACAATTATGGGAAATCAATAAGCAAAAAACATTTGTGGATATGTGAATTTAATGAAAGTACTTCATGTTGCAAGTTTTACAGGCAATATTGGCGATAATGCCAATCACTCAGGAATGCGCTCACGCCTTGAATCAGTGTTAGATGTTAAGCCAACATACACCGAACTGGAAATCAGATATTGTTATCGTATTTATACGGGCGAGCATCGTTGGGCATTTGATGAACACTTTGTTGCGCTGGCTAATGAGCATGATTTAGTGATTGTTGGTGGTGGCAACTTCTTTGAGCCTTGGTTGGATGAATCTGCCACTGCAACTACCATCAATATTACTAATGAGCACTTACAATCCATCGCTACACCAATAATGTTTTATGGCGTGGGTTTTGATATTCACAAAGGTTGCACGCCAGCAAATCTTGCTAAATTTTCCAGTTTTCTTGCGCAATGTATTCGTCAGCCTAATGTTCTTATTTCATTTCGCAATGATGGTTCGCTAAAAAATCTCAAGCTTGCTTATCCGGATCGAAGTGATTTGTGGGCTGGTGTCGATATTGTTCCCGATGGTGGCTTTTTTTATAAAGGTAAATCAGAGTCTGCTTCTTATTTACCGGAAGGGCGCTTTTGGGGGGTTAATATTGCCTCTGACATGGAGGCATTACGTTTTCCTGCAGGAGTCGATGGCGGTATTACCTGGAAAGAATTTTTAACGCAATATGCTCGCTTTTTAGAGTCTTCGCTTGCCGCTAATCCTGATTTGCGAATTATTTTATTTCCGCATATTTTTCGCGATGTGTTGTCCATTGGTGAATTTATGACCTATCTGGATGACCGTCTATGTCGTGACCGGATAATCGTTGCCCCCTTCGCTTGTGGCTGGCGTGCATGTGATCATATCTTTTCATTGTACCAGCGTTGTGAGTTGGTCATGGGGATGCGCTTTCATACCAATGTCTGTTCTATTGCGATGAATATCCCTGCTATTCCGTTGATCAGTTATCCAAAACTTTGGGATCTTTATGAAGAAATAGGGCTGCTTGAAAGGGCAGTTTATGCTAACCGCGACAGCTTTGTGAATGATCTTACAAAAGTAATAACAGCTGTCGTTAGAAGCCCCGGTGATGTGGTGTCAAAAAACAATGAAATTTCCAAGGGGTTCAATAGGTTGTCAGCAGAATTTTTTTTCAAGGTTAAAGATTTGTTACCGTAACCCGGGCTTGCATAAGAAGAACAAGCCCGGTTTTTTTACTAACTGCGTATTTTTAATGCTTTAGCTTTTGCGACAAATTGCGTGATCTTGCATCTTTTTTCAGTAGGCTGGATTTAATTTTTTGTTTTGCCTGAGCAAGAAATTGTCGATAATGTTCCACTCCTTTATTGAATATCTCAACCCCTTCTTCCTGGCTTTTTCCATTATAAAGGCACTTGGCTAATACAAAGTCAAATGAGTGAACGCTGCCTTTCATGATGGAGTAGGCGTATTGTGTTTTGCTATTTAGGCCAACTTGCAGGGCGCGTTTATGTTGTTTGGCTAACATTTTAAATGCGTCTGCGCGGCTTTTAGCTTTGTAGGAAAACAATTTTTCCATCTCATCACAAAAATCAATTGCAGGTCTAAAATATTCTGCGATTTTTTCCATTGATTCAATTTTTCTTAATCCTTTAATGTTGAAATATTTCTCGTATAAATTGTGGCTGAATAGTTTTTTGTCGATAGGTTCGCTTGGTTCAATTGTGATGTCGGTAATAGGCATTGGTGTGGTGCCGCGAATGTAAACGCCATTGCTAGTGTTATAACAATTGATGTGTGGATACTGCTTGAGTAGGGTTTCAATACTGATGCGTGAGTGTGCGTAAACGGGTGTTGATATAACTTCGCCGCCAAAGTTGCCGGGAAATTTTTTGTTGCCAGCAGTCTCAGCTTTGTACAGATTGAGGCTTTCCTGATGCTCATCTTTAACATCATAGTGTTTGCTTAAGGATGAGTGATGGGTTCCATCGCTTGCAAAGCCGAGATCCAGGCCAACCAAGTAAATATTTTTAAAGCCAAGTGCCGCTGCGTAAGCAACTCCAGTGTTTCCAACTGTGGGATTGCATAGTGCAAAGTTCACGACGAATTCATTGTCGCCAATGTATTGGCAAATAAAATGCGTTCCCAGATCGTTACTTTTCATTCCCATGCCTGTGGTATTGAACAGTGCGTAGGTGTCTGGGTGAACGGTGTTAAGCCCGAGACAAATAATATCCTCACGGTATTCTGGTGTGGTAGACGTTTCAATCCACTCAACGACTGGGCGAGTGCGCTCCATTTCAATGTGAAAGTCGGGTTTTATTCCTGCCTTGCGCAGTGAGCCCAAGGCAGTGCCGCATGAAAAAATAATGACTTCATGTTGGTGTGTGCGTAAAAAATCAACACAGTGATCGAGTGACGGGCCATTGGCAACAACAAATACGGGGCGGTTAATTGTTTGATGATTGAGTTGTACGTGGTCACGTAGGATATTTCTTTGTTCAGAATAATTTGCCACGGTATGTGAAAGGCTCACTTGTTCATCATCAAAATATCCCATTGCTCCCAGCATTGTTGGGAGTTTTTCGAAAAACACAGTGGTTGATTCTCTCATCTCCGGGCTGCTTAAATGATCAAATACATAGGGTTTTGCTGAGTTGAACAGACCTATTTGATTCAAATATTGGCGAATGAGATGAAAGCTATCGTTGGCTGTTTTGCCAAGTATCAGATTGAATGTACTATATTCACGATCAAAATAATCATAGATGGCTCGCCAATCGATGGTGTGCAGCGATGCATAAAAATTGTCTTCGTGAGGCTCAATAATGCACATGTGCTGCACATCAGTTTTCTCTAATATCATCGGTATGTGGTAGCCAATACCAATGCCATGTACCAGCATAAATTGGGTTTTTGCTTCTAAAGGTAAAAAGCTTGTTTGTTTCTCCTCTTTGCTATTCATGAATTCGATGAGTGGATTCATGTTGTGGATATGTGCATCATTTTCAGGATCTATGGCTTTCGTAGTGCGCGCAGTAACACGGTAAAAAGTCGGCATCTCCTGATATTTTTCTACATACTCTTTGCAAAACTCGTAGGGGTCTTTGCTATATACCGCGTGCGTATTCTCGCCCATGTTGTAGAGGTTGATATAGCCTTCGTTATTAAAAATTAATTGTAATTCTGTAGGTGTGTAATTGTGATATTTATTAAAAATATTTGGCTCGGCCTTTTCAAAGAAGTCCATGTTTTTGCGGAATAGTAAATCCAGTTCCAAATTTTTTTGCTGTAATTCCGCCTGGCGAATGAGTTGTTGCAGTTGGTCCATTGTGGGTTTGCCCCCTAAATTGGCCGTCAATGCATTGACAGTGTGAATGTAATAGGTTGATTCAGCAGGTTTTATGCCAGAAGTATAGATGTGATTTGCAGTAGTGCACGCGTTTTTGGCTTGAGCGCTTTCGGTGAGCATGCTGGGGGGGCGGTGATGCTGTGCAAAAGCCGGCCATTGAGCATTTAGTCAGATTGTGAATCTTGCTTTATCCGTTGTTGCACCTTATTCCAAATAGTATCCACATCATCCGCTGTTTTATTGAGCACCATTTGTTTGCTTAGCTCGCGGGTGATTTTCATGTGACGGACAAAACGGCGGCAATTGGCACACATCAATAAATGTAAACGAATCTGCCATTTAAGCGGTGTGCTCTTGTCAAGATAATCGCTGGCGATTGTGGCGACTTGTTTGCAACTTAGCATGAGCCAGTCTCCTGATAGCGGTCAATTACCTGCATGAGCGTGAGGCGGGCGCGGTGTACCAGCACTCTTACATTAGCTGCGCTGACGGCGAGGATACTGCAAATATCCTCAAACGATTGTTGTTCAATATCGCGCAAAATAAACGCCGCTTTTTGTGCGGGTGGCAAGAGATTTAGCGTGCGGTTAATACAGTGTTGTAATTGTTGCTCTTCTAAAAGCGCATCGGGTGATTCAATATTCCATTGCGGTATTGACTGCTGCCAGTGGCCATCTGCTTTGAAATTGGCGCCGTCAAGATAGCTTCCTGTAGCTTCACCATCCAATTGTTCCAGTGATACTTGCCGCGATTCTTTGCGTAAACGCGCTTTTGCCTGGTTGCTCACGATGGTAAGCAGCCAGGTTTTTAACGATGAGCGCCGTTCAAAATTGGCGATATTTTTATACACTGAAACCCAGGCCTCTTGCACTATATCGTCAGCAAAGATATCGCCGGCGATGGCGCGGGCAATATTCAACATGAGCGAATGATACAGTGCAATTACGTGGCGGAATGCCTGGTCGTCGCCGTGAATCAGTTGTGCAATCAGTTCGCTTTCATCGGTTGAGGTGGTTGTGGTCATCCGGTTGCTCATTGTGGGCTGAGGCGAATTGCGCATCGCAGTTTGCGCAATGGGCACCAGCTTAACACTCACCATAATCACTTTGCACACCGGATTATCTATTTAACGAAACGTTTTTTAACAAAGGATATTGGCGGCCAAGATAAAGGTTTAACCAATAATCCAGGCTGTGATATCTCCCTCCGCCCAAACCTGCCAATGCCAGTAACATAATGAAATAAGTTGCTGCGAATTCAATACCGTTATTAAGAATCACAAATTTTCCGCTGGCGGTGAGCCATTCATAATTGCCGTGTGTTTGTAAAATATCGCGAGCGCGCTCCAACTTTTCGTGCGCCGCTAACACTTGCTCATTGGCAAAAGGCGCATTGGCATCGGCAATGGCTTGCCAGCCGTTATCCCAATGAACACCGAGGATTGCAATGAGCATGGTGATCATCAGTGGAATGCTGATCAAGCGGGTGAACAAGCCCAGCACTAGCAACACGGCGCCAATAAGTTCGGCCGCTGTTGCAAGCACCGTCATTAAAAATGGAAAGGGCAGGCCTAGGCCCCAATCGGAATTGCCGAACCACTCGACGGTGCTATCAAAGGCGTTTAGTTTGCTCATGCCCGCCATCCAAAAAATGGGTGCGAGATATAGGCGTAATGCGAGGCTAGCGAGATTGGCGCTATGGTTTATTAGATTGTTGCGCAGGCGGAAAAGTGAGGTAAAGTTAAGCATAGAAGGCATCCATAAGTATTAATAAACTTATAGATGCCTGAGTGGCGAGTTTGTTACAAATATTCCGGTGGGGCCCGGGTATCGATTGGCATGGGCTTACTGCGCTTTTTTCTCCAGTGCTTCGGCTTCTTTTTTCAAGGCTTCATCAAATTCCAGCTGCTCCTGGTCTACCTTTGGCGCAACAGGCAGTGCTTGCTGAAGATTCTCCGTGGTTTGTGTTTTGACTTTTTCAACTGAGTTATTTGCCGCTTCATCGATTTTTTTAGTGATATTGTCGGTTACAGCTTCAACGGGATTCTCTACTATCTTTTGTACATCCAGCAGTGCTTTTTGTTTTTCTTCCAGGGATTTTTTGGCTGCCTGAGCTTTGTCGTAAGCACTTTGTAATTCTTTGGGGAGTACCGGGGTGATGGCTTGTTTGGCGCCTTCGATTTGCTCGGAAATAATTTCCGGCGTGCCATCCTTAATTAACATTACTGCCATTTGGTTGGTGTCGGCATTCCATACCATGGCAGCTTTATCGGTAATTTCTTGCACTTTCGGCGGTGCGTAGCGCGAAGCGACATAGAATAGGGCACCTTCCTGTTGGATAGTTTGCGCGGTACGCAGAAGTTTCATGGTGGGTTCGTATTTATCACCTAACAGTGCAGTCATGCGGTCTTTCACCATGGGCGTTTCAAACAGGTCAACTTCGTTGGGGTCAAAGCCCACCAAGGGTTTTAAAAATGACCACATCAATTTGCTTTGCAGTTGGTTTCCGATAAGCAGCGATGAAACGCAAGCGGACAGAAAAATACACATAAACGCGATAGAGATGAATTTGGTAGTGCGCATAAAAAATCCGATAAACAGCCAGGGTTAATGTTGCCGTCGGGCAGTGTACGCAATGTGATTTGCGCCGTACAATACAAATTGTTTAACTCGTTAATCACAAGGAAAGCGCCTTGAAAATTTTAGTGGCAATCAAGCGCGTAGTGGACCCCGGTGTCCGCGTGCGCCCTTTAACTGATGGCAGTGGTATGGATATCACCAATGCCAAAATGTCGATGAATCCCTTTTGCGAAATTGCCGTTGAAGCTGCCATTCGCCTGAAAGAGCAACAAGTGGCCACCGAAATTGTGGTGGTGAGCATCGGTACACAGGCAGTGCAGGAGCAATTGCGCAGTGCGCTCGCACTGGGTGCAGACCGGGCGCTTCATATCAGTACTGATTCCCCCCTTGAACCGCTCGCCATTGCCAAAGTGCTACATGTGCTGGTGCAGCAAGAGCAGCCTCAACTAGTGTTGCTGGGTAAACAGTCCATCGATGGTGACCACAACCAAACCGGACAGATGCTGGCAGCGCTCTGTGGCTTTCCACAGGGTACCTTTGCCTCCCGTATTGAATGCAAAGGCGATGAGGTTTGGGTAACGCGTGAATTGGATGGTGGCTTACAAACTCTTGCGCTGAGACTTCCCGCGGTGATCACCACCGACTTGCGTCTCAACCAGCCGCGCTACCCAACCATGCCCAACATTATGAAGGCGCGCCAGAAGCCGCTCGCAGTAATCCCCTTGGCAGATCTGGGGTTGGACCTGCAACCACGTCTTCAAACTCTTGCGCTCGAAGCGCCCAAGCTGCGCCAGCAAGGCGTCATGTTGAGCAGTGTTGCGGAACTGGTGGATAAACTGCGGCAGGAGGCCAAGGTGCTATGAGGTCATCGAATAATGTAAGCGCATTGGTGCTGGTGGAGCAGGATACTAGTGGTTTCAGCTTGATCAATCTCAAAGTGATGGGCGCCATTGAGCGCCTGCGTCATTTTGTTGATCTTGAGGTGGATCTATTGGTGGTCGGTAAGGATTGCGCTGCGGTTGCTGGTATGGCCGCGCGTATTCCGGGTGTTCGCCAGGTGTTGCTTGCCGATGGCGAAAGCGGTGAGCATCAGTTGCCTGAAACACTTGCCCCCTGGTTGGCTGAACTCTCCGGTGGCTACACGTATTTCTGTGTGGGTGCGACTACCTTCGGTAAAAACCTGTTGCCACGAGTGGCGGCATTGATGGATATCCAGCCGGTTACTGATGTGGTTGCCATACATTCAGACTGCGAATTCTCTCGGCCCATTTATGCGGGAAGCGCGCTTGCCCGCGTGCGTACCGGGCAGCTGACGAAACTCTTGAGTGTGCGTGCGAGTGCTTTTGCTGATGTTACTTTGGGAGAAAGCAGTGCGGCTATAGTGCCCATGACACCGCCTCCGGCGCAAAACATGAGCCGTTTTATTGAGCAACAACAGGTACAGGCCGAGCGGCCTGAACTTGCCTCAGCGCGTGTGGTGGTGTCGGGCGGGCGTGGGTTGCAAGCCGGTGAGAACTTTCAGCTGCTCTACCGCCTGGCCGACAAGCTAGGTGCTGCAGTTGGTGCATCCCGCGCAGCAGTAGACGCGGGTTTTGCCCCCAACGATATGCAGGTGGGCCAGACCGGAAAAGTGGTGGCACCGGAGCTGTATATCGCGATAGGGCTTTCAGGCGCAGTGCAACATTTGGCGGGCATGCGCGATTCGCGGGTAGTAGTGGCGATCAACAAAGACCCGGATGCCCCTATCTTTCAAGCGGCAGATTATGGTTTGGTTGCTGATCTATTTGATGCGGTGCCCGAGTTGATCGCGCTTTTGTAAAAGTGCTGTAACAAATACGCTTAACCTCAACCCTAAAGCCGCTAATACAGCGGCTTTTTGTTTTTTTCGCTACAATGCCGCCCCATTCATCCTCTTCACGCGTTTATCAGGCTTAATCGACCATGAATCTCGAACAATTTGAAACCTGGGCTATGTACATTTGTGGCGGCGGGCTGATTATCTTTATGTTTTTTATTGTGTGGGATCTCGCCAAAAAATCCAAAGCGGGCCGGTTTGGTACCTTCATCCTGTTTGGTGTATTGGGTTTTGCGATTATGGTATTTGTGATTAAAGAAGTATTTGTACACGTACTCAGCTAGCCTTGCTGGGTTAGCGCCGATTCCAATCATTATCAATGTGGGTTAACCATGTTCCATTTTTTTGTCCCCGTCACCAAGGTTCAAAAAGACCGTGCCATCATGCGCGAAACCGATGCGCGCGTTGCTAAATACAGCCGGCGCGGTCTAATCCTCAATTTTATTGTCTTTGTTCTCTGTCTTGCGTTCGGCGACTTTCAGGAAAAAGAACACAATCTGGCGATAGTGCTGGTGACCGGGCTACTGCTGGTGACACTGGTGCGCAGTTATTATTTATTTCGTTTCGATACGCTTTACGCCCGCGCTCCTACGCGCTGGCGCAACCAATACTTTTTTGCCTCTTGCCTTGGCGCTGCCTGGTGGAGTGTGATTTTGGTTACGCTTACCTGGGTGCAGGGGATGCGCGATGAAACTTTGGTGATGTGGCTTTATTCCGTTGTTTTTTACTCCAGTGTCGCCAACGTTTTTGCACCTTATCGCCATTTTCTGAGTTTGTATTTAGCAATAGGGCAGGTGCCCGCTGCTATCACCGCCATTATGCTCGGCACTGCGGAAGGCGCCTTATATGGCTGCATTATGTTGGTGTTTTACGTGATGCTCAGCCATCAGGGAAAGGTTACCTCGCTTGCTTACTGGGAGCGGCTGGAAGCACATTATTCTCTGCGTGAACGCGCGCAAGGTTTGGAAAATGAAAAGCGTACCTCGCAAGCGCAGATTGAATTAAAAAATGAGTTTTTGGTAAACCTTGGGCAGGAGATTCGCTCGTCAATTAGCGATGTGATGAGCACGCTTTCATTGATCGACGACAGTCAACTTTCCGAGCATCACCGTGAATTGCTCACTACTGCGAACAAAGCGACTGGCCGACAAATCGATTTGGTAAATAACGTGGTTGATTTCTCCAAGATCACCACGAAAACGCTGGTGCTCGATGAAGTTGAATTTGACTTGCGCCGTGTGCTGGAAAAATTTGTGCAGGATTTTACGCTCGATGCACATCAGCAAGGCATTGAACTCTATTACAGTTTTGATCCGAATATGCCCCTGCGTGTAAAAGGGGATGTGGCGCGCTTGAACCAAATTCTGGCGACCTTGCTTAACCACACTCTCAAAGCCAGCCGGATTGAGCATGTGTTTATCGAAGCGCGATTCCATCAAGAGCAGGATGATCTTGGTGAATTGCAAGTGATCATCAGCGATAGCGAAAAAAATGTTGCGGGAGAAAATGATCCTGAAGCCCATGAGAGCAACCAAAAAGGCATAGGCCTGTCGATTTGTAAAGGCTTGGCAGAATGTATGGGTGGCAGTATTCATTTGCGTGAAAATAAAAATCGCGGCAATCGCATTTTTATTAATGTCACACTGCAGGTGGTATCACATGAAGACCGCCGTTTTGGCTCGGAGCAGAAATTGCGCGGTAAGCGCGCGTTGTTGGTTGACTTGCCGGATAGCAATGCCAATGCACTGGCCGACGAAATTAATGCCTGGGGTATGAGTACCACCATTGTGTCGGGGCAGGAGCAAACAATTGCAAAACTGCGTGAACAAGCTGCGAACAACACGCCCTTCGATTTGGTGTTGATTTTTACTAAACTCAATAATATGAATGGTTTGGCCCTATCGCGCGAAATTGCCGCCCACCCCGATATCGCCGATGTAAAACAAATTATCGCGATGAGTATATTGCAGAGCGATAGCCCGGAAATGAAGTTGCATTTGCGCAGCCACCCACAAATCTGTGTGATTGAAAAACCGATTATGCGCAGACGTTTACACGACGTTGCGGTGCAAAAATTATTGAACCTGAGTATCGATGACGAACGTAAACCCCAAGAGCGGGACACACTGGGATTGGTGGTGATGCCGCGCGTGCTTCTGGTTGAAGACCATCGTGTAGATCAAATGGTGATTAGCGCTATGCTCAAAAAGCTGGGGTGCTATGTACAAATAGCGCATAACGGTTCAGAAGCGGTTGAGATAGTTGAAAAAGAGCGCTTTGATCTGGTGTTAATGGATTACGACATGAAAGAGCAGGAGAGCATAATTGCCACTCAAAAAATCCGCACATATGAACGTGCTAACAACAGTCTCCGGCATTTGCCGATTGTGGCAGTAACCGCAGCACAATCCGACTCTGATCAAGAAGTCTTAGCTGCAGGAATGGATGACCATATTAGTAAGCCAATCCGTTACGATGATCTGGAAAGCCGCTTGCAGCGCTGGCTGGAAAACTCCCGCGTGTAAGTAAGTTGACACTTGTAGGATAAGAAGCGTTTATAAGCGTAAACCTGCAGGCTAAAACAAAATGCCGCTGATATTATCAGCGGCATTTTCATTTTCAGGGATGTGCGTTTTTGTTATACCAGTCCTATGGTTTTACTTGTTCACTAGTTATCACCACTACTAAAAATACATCTAAAAAAAGGTTCGGTCATGCGTATACTCGGCCAGTACACCCTTGTTAAAACTCAACAGCTACTCGGATTAACTTTTCTTCTCTTACTTGCCAGTTGCGGGCAAGGGACATCAGATACAGCAGCACCTGAAGGGCAGCCAAATACTGCACTACCCACTACGTCGGCAAGCCAGGTGCAGAGCATTAGCGGCGCACGTATTTTGGTGTTTAGCAAGACGGCTGGTTGGCGCCATGATTCAATTTCCGCTGGCATAGCCGCATTTGAAAAATTGGCTAAAGAGCAACAATTTTCGGTGGTGGCGACAGAAGACTCGGCAGTGTTTACCGATGCCGAACTGAGCCAATTCAATGCAATCGTATTTTTAAATACTACGCTCAATGTGCTTGATGAAAATCAGGAATTGGCAATGGAGCGCTACATTCAAGCGGGTGGTGGTTTTGTAGGCATCCACGCTGCTGCAGATACCGAATGGGAGGGTGAATGGTTTTGGTATCGCAATTTAGTGGGTGCTGTTTTTAAGGATCATCCCAATACCCCAAGTAATGTGCAACAAGCAACAGTGAATTTTGTCGATAAAAAGCATTTGTCGACTGAGGCCTTGCCGGATGCAATCAGTGTGGCAGATGAGTGGTACAACTATCGCGATATGTATGAATTTATCAACGTGGTTGCCAAGGTTGATGAGTCAACATACCAAGGTGGCGGGCATGGCCATGATCACCCCATTTCCTGGTATCACGATTATGATGGCGGCCGCGCGTTTTACACGGGTATGGGGCACACCAGTGAATCATTTTCTGATCCGAACCTGTTGCAGCACTTGCTTGGCGGTATGACTTATGCGGTAGGTTTGAATCATCGCCCTGGCTTTAAGCCGCGTTTGGATTACACGAAATCCAGACCGGAAAATAATCGCTTTATTAAAAAGACCTTGGTCGAAAAATTAGATGAGCCAGTGAAGCTGGCATTTTTCCCTAATGGCGATGCGTTAATTGCATTGCGCCCTGGCGCCTTCCAGCGCGTTGATTATAAAACCGGCCAAATCAGCGATGCGGGCAAGTTGGTGGTTGGTTACGATAAGTTTCAGGAGTGGGGTTTGGTTGGTGTGGCGGTTGATCCTGATTTTGATAAAAACCAGCGCATCTATGCGGCATTCACGGTGAAGGATGAGGCCGGGAATGTTGCGCAGCGTTTGTCACATTTTTTGTGGCGCAACAACCAAGTCGATGCCACAACCGAACAAAAAGTCCTGCAGTACCCGATCGATAATAACTGCTGCCACACCGGCGGTGATTTGCAATTTGGCAACAACGGCGAATTGTTTTTTTCTACCGGCGACAATACCAATCCGCACGATCAGGATGGTTATGCACCGCTCGATTTTCGCACGGGCATGAAAAAGAACGATGGGTTGCGTGGTGCCGGTAATACCAACGACTTGCGCGGGAAAGTGTTACGCATAAAACCTAAAGCAGAAGGTGGTTATGATATTCCTGCCGGAAACTTATTCACTGATGCTACTCAAGGTCGCCCGGAAATTTATGTTATGGGCGCGCGCAACCCTTACAGCATCACCTTTGATAAACGTAACAACACGTTGTTTTACGGTGATATAGGCCCCGATGCAAGCAATGATTCCGATGAAAAAGGCTCGCGCGGTTACGATGAAATTAATCGCGTGACGGCGCCAGGTAATTTCGGTTGGCCGTTGGTTATCGGGCAAAACAAACCTTATAACCAATATGATTACGTAACGAAAAAATCCGGTGATCTGGTCGATGTAAACAATCCAATTAATTATTCACCTAACAATACGGGTGCAAAACAATTACCACCCGCGCAGCCAGCGTTTATTGCTTATCCCTACGGAACATCCGATGTGTTTCCTGAAATGGGTACGGGCGGGCGCACGGCCTTGGTCGCCGATGTTTATCGCTCTGGTGATTATCCTGAATCGGTAAACCGTTATCCTGCGTATTACGACAATAAATTATTTATCCTCGATTTTATGCGCGCTTGGGTAAAAGTGGTGAGTTTTGATGAGCAAGGGCGCATTCAAAAAATTGAGCCTTTTGCCCCACAAATTAATTACGCATTGCCGATTGATGCACGCTTTGCACCCGATGGTACTTTGTATGTACTTGAATATGGTATGTCTTGGTTTACTGGCAATCCGGATGCGCGCCTTGCTCGGATTGAATATGTGGGTGCCGGTAACCGTCCACCTGTTGCGGAAATTACGTTAGAGAAAACCCAATTTGGCGTCCCGGCAACCATTAATGCATCAGCGAATAAATCTGTGGATTTGGATGGCGACAAAATTACTTATGCATGGAAGTTGCACTGTGCCGATGCAGCCTGTCCTGAACGTGCTTTAGGTGATGCCGTTGAATTGAATTTGGCGTTGGATAAACCGGGAAAATACAATCTGGAATTGGCAGTAACCGATGCACAGGGGGCAAAGTCATTGTTCACTGCGCCACTTGAAATTGGTAACGAGCCGCCAGTGATTGGTTTCTCTAATACAGAAAACCAATCGTTTTTCTGGCCTGACACCAAACAGTTTAATTATGCGTTCTCTGTTAATGATAAAGAGGATGGTGCTGTCGGTGAGGTAGAAAATGGTAATCCACTGGTTACTTTTACTTATGTAGAACCGGAGAAAAAATCCGCACTTGGGCATCAAGCCGTTAATTTAATTGATCAAGGTAAAGCGTTGGTTGATGCGAACAATTGTTTGGGTTGCCATAAGCTGGATGAAAAAATGGTTGGCCCGGCATTCCGCGATGTTGCTAAAAAATATCAAAAAGATTCCAAAGCAATCGCGTATCTGGTGAATAAACTTGGCAATGGCGGCGCAGGTGTGTGGGGTGAAATGAATATGCCGGCGTTCTCCGGTTTGAGCGAAGCTGAACGCACCGCACTGGCCACTTATGTGTTATCGCTTGCGGAAGATCATTCGCCTAAAGGTTTGGCATTGGCAGGCACCTTTGATCTTAAATCTCATCAAAAAAATTCGGCATCTTTAAAAGCAGATAAACCCTACACCTTAAGTGGTGAGGCTTATATTTTTACTGCAAAGTACAAGGACAAGGGTGCAAATAATTTCTCGTCAATTGAGGTAAGTAAACAAATCAAACTTATTCCGGCGCGGTTGGATTTTTATAGTGTGTATGTACCAACTTCTGCTACCAAAGAAGCCAAGCAAGATACATTCTATAATGTTAAGTCAATTATGGTTCCCGCTAGTGAAGAAGTCTCTGGGTTCGCGTTTGGCCGCTATGATTTGACCGCGGTGAAATCCGTAAAAATAGGAGCGTTGTTTTTTAAAGAGCCGACTACATGGCTATTCGAAATTCGCCGCGGCAATGCCGAAGGTGATGTGCTGGCTTCAGGTACCATTTCACCTTCCAAGCTAAAAACCTATGGGCGCAATAGTATTCCCTTAAAAGAAACCAGCGGCTTCACCGAGTTGTATATCAACATAAAACCTGAACAGAAGACTGCAGCAGAAGTGCGGTTGCATGACATCAGTTTCGAGAAATAAAACCGGTTTGCGAATATATTGCAGATGAAAAAAACCCGCTAAAAAGCGGGTTTTTTTCGTTTAAGACTTGCGTCTTATTTTTCCCCGGCCTTACACAGCAACAGTTTGGATCTCTACCGCAGCAATACGCTTGCCTTCGTTAGCCGAGTTTTGGTAGCTCTCAATTTCGTTGAAGTTGAGGTAGCGATAAATCTCGGAAGACATGCTGTTGATTTTGCTCGCGTAGCTTTGGTATTCCTCTGGTGTTGGCAGCTTGCCGAGTACCGCAGCGATAGCCGCCAATTCAGCAGAAGCCAAATACACGTTAGCGCCTTCACCCAAACGGTTGGGGAAGTTACGGGTAGAGGTAGATACCACGGTGGATTTTGGAGCTACACGCGCTTGGTTACCCATGCACAGTGAGCAGCCTGGCATTTCGGTGCGGGCACCTTTAACGCCATAGATGCTGTAGTAGCCTTCTTCCATCAACTGATGCTCGTCCATTTTGGTGGGCGGGGCAATCCACAGACGGGTCGTTAACTCGTCTTTGGTTGAGGCAAGCAATTTACCTGCAGCGCGGAAGTGACCGATGTTGGTCATGCACGAACCGATAAACACTTCATCAATCTTCGCGCCTTGAACTTCAGACAATACTTTCACATCATCCGGGTCGTTAGGGCAGGCGAGGATTGGTTCTTTGATATCGGCCAGATCGATGTCGATAACGGCCGCGTATTCTGCATCTTTATCGGCTTCCATCAGTTCAGGGTTGGCAATCCAGGCTTCCATCTTCTGTGCGCGGCGCTCAAGGGTGCGGATATCGCCGTAACCTTGTTCGATCATCCAGCGCAGCATGGTGATGTTGGAAGTCATGTATTCAATGATGGGCGCTTTGTCCAACTTGATAGTACAACCAGCTGCTGAACGCTCAGCCGATGCGTCAGAGATTTCAAACGCTTGCTCTACTTTCAAGTCAGGCAAACCTTCAACTTCAAGAATGCGGCCAGAGAAAATATTCTTCTTACCCTTTTTCTCAACTGTCAGCAAACCGGCTTTGATTGCGTAAAGCGGAATCGCGTTTACCAGATCACGCAAGGTGATGCCTGGTTGCAATTCGCCTTTGAAGCGCACCAGAACAGACTCCGGCATATCGAGTGGCATAACGCCAGTCGCCGCAGCAAAGGCTACCAAGCCAGAACCGGCCGGGAAGGAAATGCCGATTGGGAAACGGGTGTGTGAATCGCCACCAGTACCTACGGTGTCAGGCAGCAACATACGGTTCAACCAGCTGTGGATGATGCCGTCGCCCGGACGCAGGGAAACACCGCCGCGAGTCATAATAAAATCGGGCAGGGTATGTTGGGTTTCGATATCCACTGGCTTTGGATACGCAGCAGTGTGGCAGAAGGACTGCATGGTGAGGTCGGCCGAGAAACCAAGGCACGCCAGGTCTTTCAACTCGTCGCGGGTCATAGGGCCAGTAGTGTCCTGTGAACCTACGGTAGTCATGTAGGGCTCGCAGTAAGTGCCTGGGCGAATACCTTTAACGCCGCAGGCTTTTCCTACCATTTTCTGTGCGAGTGTATAACCCTTGCCGCTATCAGCCGGTGCTTCTGGCAGGCGGAACAAAGTGCTTGCAGGCAAGCCCAATGATGCACGCGCTTTGGTGGTCAGGCCACGGCCGATGATCAATGGGATACGACCGCCAGCTTGAACTTCGTCCAACAATACGTCTGATTTGAGGCTGAATTCAGACAGCACAGCGCCGGTAGTGGCGTTGAGGATTTTCCCCTCGTAAGGGCGAATCTCAATTACATCACCCATGTTCAGGTTATCAACCGGTGCTTCAAACACCAGTGCGCCAGCATCTTCCATGGTGTTGTAGAAAATCGGCGCGACTTTGCTGCCGATACACACACCGCCGGTACGCTTGTTAGGTACGCCCGGAATATCTTCACCGATAAACCAGAGTACAGAGTTGGTTGCTGACTTACGTGAAGAACCGGTGCCCACAACATCACCCACGAATACCAGTGGATAACCCTTGGTTTTCAGTGCTTCGATTTGTTTGATCGGGCCAATTTTGCCTGGCTCATCAGGGGTGATTCCATCGCGTGCCATTTTGAACATGGCCAGTGAGTGCAGAGGGATATCAGGGCGTGACCAGGCATCAGGTGCTGGTGACAGATCATCGGTATTGGTTTCGCCGGTGACTTTGAAAACGGTGAGCTTGGTGCTCTCGGGAACTTTAGGCTTGCTGGTGAACCATTCGGCGTCAGCCCAGGATTGCATCAGTTCTTTCGCATGCGGGTTGCCCGCTTTTACTTTTTCTTCCACATCGTGGAATGCATCAAACATCAACAGGGTGTGCTTGAGCTCTTTCGCAGCCAGGGGTGCCAAAGTGGCATCGTCAAGCAGGCTAACCAGAGTTTCGATGTTGTAACCACCGAGCATCATGCCGAGCAGTTTTATCGCGAGAGGCTTATCGATCAGGGGGGAGGAAGCTTGGTCTTTCAAAATCGCGCTTAGGAAAGCGGCTTTAACATAGGCGGCTTCATCAACGCCGGGCGGAACGCGGTTGGTGATCAAATCCAGTAATACTTCAGCTTCACCAGCGGGGGGATTTTTTAACAGTTCAACCAATCCAGCAACTTGTTCGGCGTTTAATGGTTTTGGTGGAATACCTTCTGCGGCGCGTTCTGCGACCTGTTTACGATAGGCTTCAAGCACGGTTTTATCCTCATTAGTGTAGGGGTTACTCCCTCGGCAGGATCTCTGCTTCCGGAGACTATCCATGGCCTTCATGGATGACTAAGTGCGCTCAAAAAAACAGCGCCCTTAAAAAAGCTCGTGAGAGCGGTAAATCGGGCGGGAAGTATACCTCAAGCCGCGCAACCTGTTAATGCGCCCAAAGCAACTCATACCGGTTTACAGGCATGTGTCTCGCTCAGTGGGAATCGGTATTTAAAGTCGATTGTGATAAGGTGGCGAGCTTGTTTGATGACCCCAACATGACCTATGGCAACGATAAAAATGGCTCCTGCCAATAAAAATGAGGACACTATGATAGCGACAAAGAAAGCGGCACAAAAAAACCTGTTAATTTCCAGCCTGATGGTTGGTTTGCTCGCCACCTTGGCGGGTTGCGATAAAAAACCAGCTGATGCTCCGGTAGCGAGTGATGCGGTAGTGTCATCCGCTGCGGCAGAAATATCTGTTGCTGCTCCTGCAGTTGCAGCCTGCGATGGCACAGCGCCCGCCGGTGAGTTGACCCCGGTACGCATCGAAGCGGCGAATACCACTCGCACAGAACCTGGTTTATTTGAAGGCCCGGTTTGGATTAAAGATTCACTGTATTTTTCTGATTTTGTTTTCACCAACGGATTTTCATCGCGTATTCAAAAGTTGGATGCGAGTGGCGCAGTGACGACTGCAATTGAAGATTCGGGCAGCAATGGCCTCGCAGTAGACAGCAACGGTCTGTTAGTTGCGGGAACACACAAATACAAAAGTCTCTCGCGCTTTAATCCTGCAACGGGCGAGCGCAGTTCAGTAGTCGAACAATTCAACGGCAACGTATTTAATTCGCCGAATGACATTGCCATCGCTAAAGACGGCACTATTTATTTTACCGACCCTGCTTTCCAGCGCGATGCTGCGCCAGGCGGCCAGGAAAAAACCGGTGTTTACCGTGTAGCAGTTGATGGCACAGTGACCTTGGTTGATGACACCATTAGCAATCCAAACGGTATCGCTTTATCACCCGCAGAAGATGTGCTTTACGTAAACGGCGGTGGTGAACAAGGTTTACTGCGCGCTTATCCAATCGTAGATGGTGTTCCACAAACAGGAAAAGATTTGGTAACTGGATTAACGATTCCCGATGGCATGGCGATTGATTGTAAGGGCAATATTTATTTGACTGAACACATCGCACGTCAATTGCGTGTATACACCCCAGCGGGTGAGCAAATTGCGCAAGCATCTACCGATGCCAATCTCACCAATGCGGCATTTGGTGGGGTGGAAGGGAAAACCCTGTACCTGACTGGCGCAGGTTCATTGTGGAAAATTGAATTAAATATTACTGGTTCAGCCTATTAATTTTCTTCGTTTTTTATTTTTATACACCTGCGAGCCGGTTGTTAAACCGGTTCGCTTATAACGCGATTATTATGCTTGTATTAAAACCCGTAAAAACTCCCTGTGTGGGAATTTGCTCCACCGGCATTGGCGACAGTGTCTGCCGTGGCTGCAAACGTTTTGGCCACGAAGTTATCGATTGGAATAGTTACACCCATGAGCAGCGTTTGCTAATTGCGCAGCGGCTGGAAGCGTTTCTCGCACAAATTGTGCAGAACATGATTCAAGTCAATGACGAAAAGTTATTGCTCACGCAAATTAAACACCAGCAAATCCAATTCAAGCCCGAGCAAAATCCCTATTGCTGGGTATTCGATTTATTGCGCGCAGGCGCCAGCCAGATTCAGGATTTATCTCAATACGGTCTTGCATTACAAATGAAATGGGTCGGCACACCATTAACCGTGATTCGCGATAATATCGACAAGGATTTTTACGCACTCTCCTGCGCCCATTACGAACGCTACATATCGCCCTGTTTTGTCACAGCTGAAACCTTCGAACAACACAAATAGTTTTTACTTTATGAATGCTCTCACCAAAATCCAGCAATTCCTTCACTGCGAAACTCCCGATGCCTGGGTAAAAAACGCCTTGGACAATCAAGCCCTGTTATTACTCGATCACGCAAACTGCGAAAAAAAAGCGGCGTCCACTGCAATTAATTTAATGTTTCGCTACGTGGGCGATTTTGACATGATGAACAAAATGTCCCGCCTTGCCCGCGAAGAGCTTCGTCACTACGAACAGGTGATGGCTATTATGAAGGCGAGGGGCGTGAGCTACGATCAAATCACTCCCGGCCGTTACGCGGGCGAATTGCGCAAACTGGTTCGTACTTCAGAACCCGGTCGCTATATAGATACACTCATCTGCGGAGCCATCATCGAAGCCCGCTCGTGCGAACGCTTCGCCAAAGTCGCACCGCACCTGGATCAAGAGCTGCAAACTTTTTATCTCTCATTGCTGAAATCTGAATCCCGTCATTACGAAGACTATTTAACCCTTGCCAAACGCGCGGCTGATGGAGCGGATATTTCTGCGCGAGTGCAGGAATTTCTCGCGTTGGAAAAAATGTTGATTGAGGGAACGGATGAGGAGTTTCGGTTTCATTCAGGAGTTTTGAATTAATTACGGATTGAATTCCCTCCATCGCTGCTCTTCATTGGTGGCATGAAATCGGATTCTTAGCGTGAGGTTAAAATATTGTCGATGGAGCATAAAACTAAATTTCTTTACCGCTCAACGTTTATGGATAAGTTAATATTGCTCACATTGGTCGGTTATATGTGGTTGGGCACTGTGTTTAACTGGGATAGTTTTTCCAACAGCGTTAATGCCCGGTTAATTTCGTCCTCGGCGATGGCATATTTAATTTGGCATTTTTTTGCAAGTCGGAAATTGTTATTTATTCAGATAACCTCAGAAGGTGTTTGTGTGCCCAATACTTGGCTGCCAGGATTGGTTACACATCAAGTGCCTTGGAGCCAAATTAGGGAAATAGATACCAGTTGGAGAGAAGGTCTGTCTCGAATTCGTATTAAAAGGAAGAATTTTTTTCCTCTTCATATTTATAAAAAGTGTGTAAGAGTGCATGGCATGAAGATGATCTCCTCGTCCGACGCGTCGGTTAAGTTAATGGAAGAGCTAAGGCGGGCATGGAAAGAAAGTTGTTAGTTCGTGTTTTCATATTGAAGTTCGTTCTTCGCTGCTAGTCCGTCGGTTTTCTATTCAGCGTAAACCTCCGTTATTAAGTGTAAATCTCGTATACCAGTATGTTATGTTCATCTAGACTATAAGTCTGCACTAATAATAACCTGGAGATGTACATGGCATATCAACTCGGTCAATGGCGGGGTTTGCTCGCTGTTTTGTTTGTTTCTCTCGCCTTGCCTGCCCAGGCAAAAGACGATCTCACCCTTAACGATAAAGATTATTTCGAAAAGCCCGGCTTGAATGTGCTGGTGTTTAGCAATTGGTATGACGGGCTTTTTAGCGATTCCAAAACCAGTGGGGTGGAATTAATTCATCACGGTGAGCGCACGGTTACTAACGGTGATGTGCGTTTGAATGCGACGCCGGAGCAGTGGGATATGACGCCCATGTTCAAAGAGCGCAAAGTGAATCGCGAAGATCAATCGATCGAGGCATTTCTGCATTATCCGGATGAGCAGTTTGATTTCTCCATCAAAGTTACTAAAAACGCGGCAGGCGTGCGTTTAACAGTTAACTTGCCAAAACCGCTACCAAAATCCCTTGAAGGCAAAGCCGGTTTTAATTTGGAGTTTTTGCCTGCGGCTTATTTCCATAAGTCGTTTTTGATGGATGACACTGCTGGCGGCTTTCCGGTTTATCCCACAGGTCTAAAAGAAATTAATGGTAAAGCTGATCCCATTGCGCTCGCGCAAGGGCAGCATTTGGTATTTGCTCCGGAAGATAACGAGCGTCGTGTGAGCATTCGTTCTGCGAGCGCACCGCTCGAACTTTATGATGGTCGTGGCAAGGCGCAAAACGGCTGGTTTGTGGTGCGCAGCAAAATTCCGGCGAATAAAACCGGCGCGGTAATTGAGTGGCAAATCGATGCGGCGACGGTAAAAAACTGGATTCGCAAACCTATGATTGCGCATTCGCAGGTGGGCTATCACCCAGCGCAGAAAAAAATCGCCGTCATTGAGTTGGATGCGCGCGATAAAAAAATCCAGAAGGCGAGCTTGATAAAAATTAATGCCGATGGCACCCGTAAAACAGTATTGAGTGAAAAACCCGAAAGCTGGGGCAAATATTTGCGCTACGAATATCGCCAATTTGATTTCAGTAAAATTCAAACGCCGGGATTGTATACAATCACTTATGGTGATCAGGAGACCCACAGTTTCCGCATTGATAAAGCGGTTTACCAAGCCGCATGGCATCCAACGCTGGATATGTATTTGCCGGTGCAAATGGATCATATGACGATCAACGAATCCTATCGTATTTGGCATGGTGCATCCCATCTTGATGATGCTTTGCAAGCGCCAGTAAATATCGAACATTTTGATTTGTATGCGCAGGGGCCGACAACTGATACACCTTATAAACCGGGCGAACATATTCCCGGTTTAAATATCGGCGGCTGGTATGACGCAGGTGATTACGACATCCGTACGCAGACCCAATACGATGTGGTGAATACTTTGGTGACTGCGTGGGAAACCTTTAGTTTGAAACGTGATACAACCAGCGTGGACTACGCGCGCAAATTTGTTGATCTGCACACGGCAGATGGCAAGCCCGACGTGTTGCAACAAATCGAACACGGAACGCTTGCGTTAATTGCGCAGCATCGCGCTGTGGGCCATGCAATTCCCGGTATTGTAGAGGCGCATATTGATCAGTATCACCATTTGGGAGATGGAATCACTAAGACGGATAATTTAATTTACGATAAAAAAATGGGTGAAATGGAAACTGATGGTTTTAAAAGTGGCAAATTTGATGACCGCTGGGCATTTACCAGCAAGTCCTCGTCATTGAATTACGGTTCTGCTGCTGCGCTTGCTGCGGCTAGTAGGGCATTAACCGGATTCAATGATGAACTTGCTAAAGAATGTTTGGCAACCGCAAAAAAAGTGTGGGCGGAAGAGGCCGCAAAAGCGAAGCCGGATTCGTTCAAGCATGGCAACACAACTGGTGGAAAACTTGAGCATGAACAACTCAAAGCGGCGACTGAGTTGTTGATCACTACTGGTGAAGCAAAGTATGCACAAGCGGTTAAAAAACTGGCAACTGAAGTGGACTTTGGTGGCAATGCTTCCTGGTTTATTCGCGCTATCCCGTATATGGATGCAGATTTCAAACAGCAACTAAAAAGTAAAGCGCAAATTTATCAAACTGAACTTGCTGCGACTCAAGCAAAAAATCCTTTTGGTGTTCCCATCACCGAAGGCGGTTGGGCGGGCAGTGGTTGGGTGATTCGCCACGCAACCAACAACTATTATATTCACAAAGCGTTTCCTGAATTGGTGAGTCGTGAGTCTGTGTTGCAAGGTTTGAATTTCCTTTATGGAACTCACCCTGCGCACAATTTGTCGTTGGTATCAAACGTAGGAACCCGCTCCAAAGAAGTGGCATATGGAATGAACCGCGCTGACTTCTCGTTTATCTCTGGCGGTATTGTTCCCGGTATTTTGGTGTTAAAGCCGGACTATCCAGAAAATCACGAAGACTGGCCGTTCTTCTGGGGGGAGAACGAATACGTGGTTAACCTTGCGGCGAGTTACATCTTTTTGGTGAATGCAGCGGAAGATGTTTTGAAAGAATAGTTGGATTGTTGGTTGTTCTATCCGGGAAAGCCTCACCTACTGGTGGGGCTTTTTACTTGGCGGTAATCATTTCTGCGGACGTCCGCAATTAAGTGCGGGATGTGTGAACCCAATTTCTGGTTTATGATGTCTAAAAAGGCACCCTAACCAATATGGAGTTTGTTATGTCTAGCCCTGACGATAATAATTTATCCCCGCATCCAACCCCGGCCCCGATCAAAGGCACTAAGCCTGCGTCTAGCAATTGGCCGCTAGGTTTGGCGATTGTTGTAATCGGCGGCTTATTGTTGGCGCGCAATCTTGGCTTTGAGTTGTTCTTTTTGGATTTTCACAATTGGTGGGCGTTTTTTATTTTGTTGGCGGCTATCGGGCCATTGCAGCAAGCGTTCAGTTTTTATCGCAAAGAGGGTTTCGGTGCCGCTGTTGCCAATTCATTGGTGTCAGCGGGGGCGATTATTTTTATTGCCATGATGTTTTTGCTCGATCTTTCATTTGGGACCTGGTGGCCGATTTTTGTGATTATTGGTGGGCTTTATATGATGACGAGTCGCAACCGTGATTAAGTAATGAGTTAAATTTTCCAGTCGATTAATTCAATACTGTTTTGATCCGCTTTGATGCACCAGCCTGCCTCATGCCAATCGCCAAGTACAATGCGTTCAGCTGGTTTTCCAGCGATAACCAGCTGATGACGTGCAGGGCGATGGGTGTGGCCATGAATCATGCGTGTTACTCCCGCACCTTCCATTTGTGCTAAAACTTCGGCGGGCGATACATCCATAATATCGTCTGCTTTTAGGCTGTTCATACTTTGGCTTTTTGCACGCATTTGTGCGGCAAGAGCGCGGCGTGCTGCAATTGGCTGCGCAAGGATTTGTTGTTGCCATTGCGGGCTGCGCACCATTGCACGAAATTGTTGGTACTCGACATCGTCAGTGCACAAGCTATCGCCGTGCATTAATAATGTAGGCGTGCCATATAAATCGATAGTTATTCCGTCGGGGATTAATTCCATTCCGGCTTTTTTAGCATAGGTCGCACCCAATAAAAAATCGCGGTTGCCATGCATAAAATAAATTGCAACACCTAGCTCACGTAGCTTGTGCAATCCATTGGCAACATCCTGCGCCAGTTCTGAGTTGTCATCATCTCCAATCCAGGCATCAAAAAAATCGCCGAGAATATAGAGCGCTTCGGCGTGAACGGCTTGGGTGTGCAAAAATTGAAAAAACGCCCGCGTAACTTGCGGGCGTGATTCGTGAAGATGTAAATCCGAAATAAACAGCGTGTGCATATTATTCTGCAATGGTGGCGCTTTGAATAATCACGGCTTCTTTTGGTACATCTTGATGGAAACCTTTGCTGCCGGTTTTGACACCTTTGATTTTGTTGACTACGTCCATACCATCAACGACTTTGCCAAATACACAGTAGCCCCAGCCTGATGCATTTTTGCCGGAGTGATTCAGAAAGCTGTTGTCTTTTACGTTGATAAAAAACTGTGCAGTCGCGCTGTGTGGATCATTGGTGCGCGCCATAGCCAAGGTGCCAGTCAGGTTTTGCAAACCGTTATCGGCTTCGTTTTGAATCATTTCACGGGTTTCTTTTTGTTGGAAGTCTTCCGTAAAACCACCGCCTTGCACCATAAAGCCATCGATTACGCGGTGAAAAATAGTGCCGTTATAAAAACCTTCTTCAACATATTGTTTGAAGTTGGCAGCGGTCTTGGGCGCTTTATCAAAATCCAATTCAATAACGATATCGCCGTAGTTAGTATGTAATGTAATCATGGTGAATCTCCCTTGAGATTTAGAGGGTGGTGCTGGAAAAAGCCGGTATGATACGCGCTCCCCCAAGGGGAAGGAATGCGTAAATAGTTAAATTTAACAGCAGAGAATATTAGAGAGATCTATGCAGCGCGGTAAATTTCTGACGATTGAAGGCACCGAGGGTGTCGGAAAAAGCACAAATTTGGCTTTTGTGGCCGATTGGCTGCGCGGGCGCGGCATTGAGGTGATAATCACCCGGGAGCCAGGCGGTACGCCTCTGGCGGAGGAGATCCGCAGCCTTTTGCTTAGCAAGCGTGAAGAGCCATTCGATGAAACTGCTGAGCTGCTGTTGGTGTTTGCCGCGCGTGCGCAACATTTGGCGCAGGTGATAAAACCGGCCCTCGCGCGAGGTGCCTGGGTGTTAAGTGATCGTTTTACCGATGCGACCTTTGCGTATCAGGGCGGTGGGCGCGGCTTGAGTAAAGCCATTATCGAGCAGCTCGAGCAACTGGTGCAGGGCGATTTGCGCCCGGATCTGACCTTGATCCTCGATATTGATGTCGAACTGGGGTTGAACCGTGCGCGCCAACGCGGTGAGTTGGATCGCTTTGAAAGCGAGGCGGTGGTGTTCTTTGAGCGCGTGCGAGCGGCTTATCGCCAGCGTGCAGAGTCAGCGCCCAATCGTTATGCGTTGGTTGATGCAGGCAAAACGCTCGACGAGGTTCAGATTGAAATAGATCAGGTGTTGACGAGTCTGATCGGTTAAAAATCCGGTGTTGCTTGTACGCGCACTTCAACGCCGGTAATCGGGTGATTTAACCAGAGTTCCTGTGCATGCAGTAATAGGCGCGGGGCTTTTGCGAGTACATTCTCCGGCGCGTAGAGTCCATCACCCAGCATGGGGTGGCCAAGGCTCAGCATATGGACGCGCAGTTGATGGGTGCGGCCGCTTACCGGCTCAAGTAAAACGCGGGTTACCTTCTTTTCCAAATCCCTTTCCAGTACCCGATAGCGTGTATGCGCCGCTTTGCCGCTTTCAAAGCATACTTTCTGCAGCGGGCGATTGGGCCAGTCGCAAATGAGTGGCAGTTTGATTTCACCTTCATCGTCCGCCACTAATCCATCTACCACGGCGACGTAACGCTTGTGGATCGCGCGGGATTCAAACATATGGGTGAGATTTTTCAGTGTCAGATAATTGAGCGGGAACATCACAATGCCGGATGTACCTTGGTCAAGGCGATGAACAATTCGGGCGTTGGGGTTAAATTTCAGTGCTCGATTGGACAGGCAATCCTGTTTATCCGGGCCTTTACCCGGTACGCAGAGCAGGCCGGCGGGTTTATTGGCGATGAGTAAATCCTCGTCGAGGTACAAAATGTCGAGCTGGGAATCGGTCATCGGTAAGCCTGAAGCTGAATTAAGCGGGCGCGGATTATCGCAAATTTGCTAAGCTTGCCCAATCTTTTATTCAGTGCGATCTAATCGAGTAGTTCATGAGCGACTTTCCCATCCATCCATATCCTTGGCAGCTCAGCGAGTGGCAGCAGTTGCTGCAGCAGATGGCCGCTAAAAAATTACCTCACGCCATGATGATTGCTGGTCCTAAGGGAATCGGTAAGCGCCACTTGGCTGATGCACTGGCGCAGTTGTTGTTGTGCCAGGCGCCGATTGAAGGAACCCCTTGCGGCAAGTGCCGCGGTTGCGAATTGAATAAATCACAAACCCATCCTGATCTGGTATGGCTGGAGCCCGAAGAAGAGGGCAAGGCGATCAAAGTGGATCAGGTGCGAGAGCTGACGGAATCGCTCAGTAAAACCGCGCAGCAGGGCGGTTACAAAGTGGTGATTATCGAACCGGCTGAGGCCATGAACGGCAACTCTGCTAATGCGCTGTTGAAATCGCTTGAAGAACCTGCGGCTAATACGTTGCTGGTGCTTGTCACTCACAGCCCAAGTTCGGTGCTACCCACCATTCGCAGTCGCTGCCAACTACGCAAGTTTCCGATGCCGCGCGCTGAACAAGTATTGCATTGGTTGTCGCCGTTGCTAGCGGGAAGTAATGCTAAGGCAGATACCTTATTGGTTGCTGCGCGCGGGGCACCGCTCACTGCATTGGCGTTGTTGCAGGGTGATGCACTGGAGCAGCGCGAGCAAGTGCTACAGCAATTTGTGCGCTTGAGTCTCGGGCAAATATCGGCGATTGAGTTGGCCGCTCAGTGGCACAGCGGCGATGTGCATGGCTTTATGGAATGGTTTCTCGGCTTGTTGCACAGCATCGCGCGCTGGCGAGTGGGCGGTGAAGATGCGCAAATGGAGCAGGCGCCGGTTGAATGGCGCGAGCGCTTGAGTAACCTTAACTTGCCGTTGCTGCATCGCTATATTGAAAAAATCCTGCTCTCCAAAAAGCAATTGTTGAGCGGGTCAAATCCCAATAAGCAATTGTTATTAGAGGAATTATTGCTCGATTGGGGCGCTTTGTTGCGCGCGAGCACGAATCGCGCAATGGCGTCTGGACACTAGTGAGCTAATCTATTAGTGTTTCGGCCTTATTAAGCCTGTGATCTGACAAAACAACAATTCAGGATCTGTTATGCAACCGATTGGCGGTGGTGCCCGTAATGGCATACTTTCTCTAACGATTAAAGACAAAGCTGTTCTCTATGCAGCCTATATGCCCTTTGTAAAAAATGGCGGCATGTTTATTCCTACCAATAAAAGCTACAAGTTGGGCGATGAAGTATTTATGTTGTTGAGCCTGATGGACGAGCCGGAAAAAATCCCGGTGGCGGGAAAAGTGGTTTGGGTAACCCCGAAGGGAGCCCAGGGCAATCGCGCGGCGGGGATAGGTGTACAGTTTAGCGATCAGGACAACACCGCGATCAACAAAATAGAAACCTATCTGGCTGGCATGCTCAGTTCTGATAAGCCCACACATACCATGTAGTATCTTATAACGTGTAAAATCGCCCCACTGAGTTTCCGTGAAGCCAGGTTATGCCTGGCTTTGTTGTTTCTGCTTTTTATTTTTGCTCTTGTTATTGGATGTGCCCATGTTAATCGACTCCCATTGCCACCTCGATCGAATCAAGCTCGATCCCTACGACGGCGACTTGAGCGCTGCCATTGCCGCTGCCCATGAGCGTGGTATCCAGCAAATGTTGTGCATCGGTATTAGTTTGGAAAATATCCAAACAGTGATTGATATTGCGCAAGCCCATCCCCGTGTGGTTGCCTCTGTAGGGGTTCATCCGTGCGATGTGAAAGAGGGCGCTGCAACCGCAGAGCAATTAATCAATTGGGCATCGCAACCCAAGGTGGTTGCGCTGGGTGAAACGGGCTTGGACTATCACTACGAAACTGAAAGCAAAGATATCCAACACGAAAGTTTTGCACTGCATTTAAACGTGGGTAAACAAATTGGCTTGCCCGTGGTTGTGCATACCCGTGAAGCCAAAGCCGACACGCTCGCGTTGATAAAGGAGCACGGCAGCCTCGAGCACAGCGGCGTATTGCATTGTTTTACTGAAGACTGGGATATGGCGAAAGCTGCGCTGGATTTGAATTACTACATTTCGATTTCTGGTATCGTCACGTTTAAAACCGCCGAACAAATCCGCGATGTGGTGCGCAATATGCCGATAGATCGTTTGTTGGTAGAAACGGATTCTCCTTACCTCGCCCCAATTCCTTATCGTGGTAAACCTAACGAACCAAAGTACGTGCGCGAAGTTGCTCAGTTTGTTGCGGATGTGCGCGGGATTCCTCTAGAAGAACTTGCTGAAAATACGACGGAAAATTTTTATCGTTTATTCAGCAAAGCAAAACAATATCTCCCAATCTAAATGTAGGGGCGCTGCTTGCTGCGCCCAAAAAAAATCTAACCCCTACAAGTAAGGTCCTACAATGAACGCCCAACAAATCAAAATTATGCTCGAATTACAGGATGCGATGAACACCAAAGTCAACGCTAATTGGAAACAACAAGGTTATGAATGGTATCGCGCCATCTGGGTTGAATGTGCTGAGTTGCTGGATCATTACGGTTGGAAATGGTGGAAAAAGCAATCACCCGACACCGAACAGGTTGCACTCGAATTAATCGATATCTGGCACTTTGGTTTAAGTATCCAATTACAATCAGGTGCGTCGCTCGAAGAAATTATTGCGAAAATCCAAAATGAATTAGTGATTGCTACAGATGAACAAGACTTCCGTCTGGACTTGGAAAAATTTGCTGCTGCAACCCTGGGTGACCGCCAATTCCATCTTGGCTTGTTTGCGCGTTTAATGGCGGGTATCGATATGAGTTTTGAGCAACTCTATCGCGGTTATGTTGGTAAGAATGTACTGAATTTCTTCCGTCAGGATCACGGTTATAAAGACGGCAGTTACCGCAAGCATTGGCACGATGGTCGCGAAGATAACGAGCATTTGGTTGAGGCTGTGCAAAGCCTTGATACAACCAGACCGGAATTTAAAGACGAATTGTATGCGGCCCTGGTGAAGCGTTATTCGATGTGATTGATCTTGCAGGGGAGTGATTAAGAGTGGAATGAGCAGTTGAGGGGCTGGGAGTGGGAGATAGGGATATGGCCTCACTTGTTAGTTAATACTGGACATCAGCCGAATAAATTCTTCTTTAACTACTGAATAGCATTCGCACACACAGCGCTCCAATTTTGGCCGGTCCAATACGGATATGTGACCACGCCGATAACGTATACAACCGGCATCTTGCAGGCCTTTTGCGGCTTCCGTAATACTTTCGCGGCGCACGCCGAGCATATTCGCCACTAACTCCTGCGTCATTAATAATTCTCCTGATGGAATGCGATCAACGGTTAAGAGCAGCCAGCGGCACAGCTGTTGTTCAATGGTGTGGTGGCGATTACACGCGGCGGTCTGGAACATCTGTGTCATCACTGCTTGGGTATATCGCAGCAAGAGCCGCTGCATTATTCCAGCGGAATTAAATTCTGCTTTTAATATGTGTTGATCCAGCCGGTAAGCGTGCCCGGCAGTTTGAACTATTGCAGTATTGGGTGTGACACTACCGCCTAAGAGGATTGGCAATCCCAACATTCCTTCATTGCCAACTTCAGCGGCCTCGGCGCAGGCTCCCGTGTCCATTATGTATTGTAATGAAATGATACTTGTCGTCGGGAAATAGGCATGGCTAATGTGTTGGTTTGGTCCATAAATTACATCCCCCAATTTTAAGTTCACTGGTTCGAGATGTTTTATTAGCCGATCAGTTTCAGTGCGGCCTAGCTTCGCAAGAATATAATTTTTTTCCGGGGTTTGATTTTCTACGGCAATATTTTTAGGCATAGGCATTCCTTTCTCGTTAAATGAAGCGGCGTTTAAATTGAAATAACTCATTGGCATTACGGCATTTCTTTGCATTGAATTCCGATCCCGCGATAACCAATAAAACGGCTTGAGTGATCAAAAATGGGCGTGCCGCTTACGCGGTAAAAGTTTCTATTTCCGGAAGGGGTTGTACGGCTGAAAGAAAAATCAATAAAAGGTTGGCGTGCGGCGATAATGTCTTGAAGCTCTTTGCGTTCGTTTTCATCCCAACCTGATGCTTCGTTACTGTTGTTCGCGCTGGTTAGCGTGTTGTTGTCAGTAAAAGAATCTACCTGAAGTCCCAACATCTCCAATACGGGGCCTGACACTCTCGTAAACTTTCCATTTTCATCCTGCTCCCAATACCAATCTGATGCCAGTTCGGTCAGACTGCGAAAACGCGCTTCGCTTTCACGCAATTCTGCTGTGCGTTCCTGTACGGTTTCTTCCAGTAATTTGTTGTAGTTTTCTAGTTTTTTGTATAGCAAGCGTACTTCCAGCATATTGTGAATGCGTGTTTTAACTTCAACTACATCAATGGGTTTACTGATAAAGTCTTTTGCTCCGCATTGTAATGCCCGCAATTTGTGGCCAGGTTGTGCAGTTAATACAATCACGGGTAAATAATCGTTTTGCATATTGGCTTTAAGACATTCCATTACTTGGAATCCGTCCATCTCAGGCATTTGCAGATCAAGCAAGATTAAATCGTAATGGTGTTTTCGGTAGAGTGATCCTACTTCTAGTGGATTCATCGTAGCGCTGACATTGGTATAACCTGCTTCACTCAATAAGGTTTCCAGAAGGGCAACATTAGCTTGTTGGTCATCAACAATCAGAATGCTGGCATTAAGAATGTCTTGCTCTGTTAGCTTCATGCTCTTTCCTCTTTTTTCAATTGGGTTGTTCTTTTTTCTGTTAGCTCAAGCGCTGCATCAAGTGTGCTCGTAAATTCATTAATTCGAATAGGCTTGGTGAGGTAGCGAAAAAAGCCTGCCGCAAGGCCTTTTTCAATGTCATGGGGAATTGCGTTGGCGCTAAGTGCAATCACTGGAATATGCTTGGTTAAAGGATCCTTAGAGAGAATTTTTAACGCTTCCGTACCATTCATGCCAGGCAAATTAATATCCATTAATATTAAATCGGGCTGAGCCAAGCGCGCCTGTTCGACTCCTGCAAATCCATCGCGTGCGGTGAGCAGAAGAAAATCTGTTCGCGATTCCATTATGTCTTCCACTAAGGTTAAGTTGGCTGGATTATCTTCTACATAAAGGAGAGTATATTTTGTTGCGCCATTCTTTATGGGGTGAAGCTTAGGCGTTTGAGGGATTTCGCTGTTAGCAATCACCATAGGGTTTTCTGTTCCCATTAACAGTTCGACACTGAAGATGGTGCCTTTCCCCACTTTACTTTCAACGGAAATTTTTCCTCCCATCAGTTTAATAAGGCGCTTGGTCATCACCAGCCCTATACCTGTACCTTCCTCGTTGCTATTTTCTTTCCCGAGGCGATTAAACGGCTGAAACAATTGTGAAAGCTGTTCGGGTGATAAACCCTCGCCGGTATCTTCGACACTGATTTTCACGCGTCCCGGTCGATATTCCTTGCAGGTCACGGTTACCTTGCCGTTTGGGCGGTTATATTTAATGGCATTGGAAAGGAGGTTTATGAGCACTTGTTTTAATCGGGTGTTGTCAGCGGTTACTACAAATGCTGAATCAAATTCAGGGAAATTCAGCGCGATATTACGGTTAAGTGCTTGCGGTTCAACCATGGCTTTGCACTCCCGCATAAGGCCGGGAAGCGAAACCATTTCCATGGATAGCGGAAGGCGACCGGACTCGATGAGCGTAAGATCAAGAATTTCATTAATCAAATCCAGTAGATACCATCCCGCCTGCAGTATTTGTAGCACGCTACGTTTTTGGGACGGGGTTGGTGGTGGATTACTGGCATCAATTAATTGTGCAAATCCTAAAATGGCATTCAATGGTGTGCGCAGTTCATGGCTCATGTTGGAAAGAAAATCGGATTTTGCCCGGTTGGCTTTTTCCGCAAGATTTTTGGCTTTATTCAGTTCAAGATTATTTTCCAGCAGCACCTGATCCAGCCGTTTTCGTTCGCTTATATCAATCAGCATATTGATGCCGCCGATAATCTTGCCAGCAGTATCGCGCAGAGGGGTAGGGTGGGCGACAAAGTTGACGCGTGATTTGTCTGGCCGTTCGGCCATTGCTTCTACACCGAATAGAGCTCGCCCCTCTCTAAGTGCAATTGCCATTGGGCATTCTTCATAAGGCATGGCGGAGCCGTCGGGGTGGAATAACCGTAAACCCTTGCACCATTTGTCATTACCCAATTCGGGTTCGCAGCCGGAAAATTCCACGGCGGTTTGGTTAAAGTGCGTTAACCTGCCTTCGGCATCGGTTGCGTAAATAGCAACAGGTAGTGCATTGATCACGGCGCGCAAATGACGCTCGCTTTCGCGCAATGTTTCTTCAGTGCGTTTGATTTCGGTGATATCGAGGTTAGTGCCGACAATGGATTCTACTTTGCCTTGCGAATCGGTGCGCAAGGTTTCAACAGAGCGGATATGTCGAATAGCATTAGTGCCGCTTTGTTTGATGCGAAACTCCCGGGTGCTTCCTTTTTGCAGGTGAATAGCATTGTCCCAGCCTTCTTGTTCAATCCTGTCATTAGGCAACAAGTGTTGTGGCCAGAGGTCGCGCGTTACAATACCATCGGGAGTCGGTTGTACACCGTAGATGCGGAACATTTGCTTATCCCAACGCATACGATTATCGACAAGATTCAATTCCCAAATGCCTACGCCAGTTGCCTCAGTGGCCAAGCGAACGCGTTCATCACTTTCGCGTAACGCCTGTTCTGATAATTTTCGTTGTGTGACATCGGTAAATAAAATAGCGACCTTCTTGCTACCTTGTTTACCCAAGCGGCAGGTATATATATCAAACCAACGCTGGAGCGATGGAACCTGGTATTCGAAACGGATTGGCTCACCCGTTTGTAGCACCTGATCATAAACAGCAAATAGATCAGCGCCTAAATCGGGGATAAATTCACTGACATATCGACCCTGTGCATTTTTAAAGCTGCTGTGTTTTTCAAAAGAAGGATTGATTTCGAGAAAAAACTGATCTACGGGTTGATCATTTTTGTAAATAATTTCTGCAACACAGAAGCCTTCATCAATCGTTTCAAACAAGCTGCGGTAGCGGTATTCGGATTCGAGCATTAAGGCTTCAGCATGCTTACGTGCAGTGATGTTGCGCAATACGCAGGCTAGATAGCGTTGGCCGCCCAAACGCATTTCATTGACAGCAATTTCCATGGGTAGGAATTGTCCATCCTTTTGCTGCCCTATAACTTCGCGAACTATGCCTTTACTGCGCTCTTCCAGCGATGTTTTGTAATAATCCAGTGCACCTGGTGTCCCATCTAACTCGGGGACAATGATGCTAATTTTTTGGCCAACCAATTCAGCAGCTTTATAGCCAAACATTTTCTCGGTTGCGGTATTAACGCTTTCTATTACCTGGGTGCGTGCATTAAAGGTCACTATGCCATCACTCACCGTATCCAATATTGTTTTGATCCGTTCAGTACTGTCAAGGAGGGCTTGTTGCGCGGCGTTTTCTGCAGTGATATTACGAAATACTAATACGGCACCGATAACCTGGCCATCGCGGTCGCGAATCGGTGCACAACTATGGGAGATATTATATTCGGTACCATCGGGCAAAATGAGTATGTTATTGCTTGCACCCTGGGCAACGCCGTGCAGCAGAGTTTCCAATACCGGATTTAGTACAGATTCACGGGTTTCTTTGTTGACGAGATGGAAAAATTCGCAAATTGATTTGCCAGCCGCCATTTCAATTGTGGATGCCGTTAGCTGTTCAGCCACGTGGTTCATCAAGGTTACCGATGCATTGCAATCGGTAGCTATTACTGCGTCCGCGATTGAATTGAGTGTCACCTCCAGTTTTCTTTCGCTATCTTGCACGGTGATATAAGCAAGATTCAGTTGCTGATTCATTGCCTCTTGTTTGTCGAGGGAGCGTTTTGTTTCGAGATGGACCAGATCCATTAAGCGCTGGTGAATATTGCGATAAATTCCATAGGCAAATGCCTGGGCAAATAACAACATAAAAACACTGACGAGTACGATAAATCCAAATAGATATCCCATATATTTGCGGTGGTCGCTTCTGTATTGCTGAAGCAGCTTATTCTGAATCTCTTGATATTCTTTTAGTACGGCACGGAGATTATTCATTAGCTCTGTGCCTTCACCATTGGTAAACCTGAGAAGCAGGTCGCCTGATTCTATTTGGCCTGTGTCTGCAATAGTGGTTGAAAGAAATTCGAGTTGCTCGTCAATAATAGGTGTTAGCTTATCAACTTGTTCCATGCTTTCAGTGCTGCTTGATGCACTCCGCAAGCGCATTATTTCCTTTTTTATATTATCCCGTGTATCAAAATAGGGCTGCAGAAATTTAGTGTCATAGGTCAAAATGTATCCACGAGTTCCGATTTCAGAGTCTACAAGTAGCGATAAAATCTTTTGGGCGCTATTTATAGCGAGTGTTGTTTGCATGCGAAGCCTGTCCGCTGCTTTCATCCGGTCAAAAAACCAAAATAATGTGGCTGCAATAATCACCACAATAATCGTAGGCGTACTGAGTAAAAATATATTCTTGCGGGTAACTTTTGCTTTCATAAAATCTACTCTACTACACGGTCATAGACTCATTGTGCTGAAGGGGGGGGGTAATAGTTGTTGCTATACGTTGCTCTGGAAGAGCCATCCGGCTGTGATGATATGCCTGTAACCGCCGGATAATCCGATTATTGCGTGTGTCGGTCTGTTGGATAGCTAACATATCCACCTTTTTGGGAAAGTTCGTATGAAGATATTCGCTGGTTTTGAATCCAGGTCACATTATTTCAGCGGCTGTTACATTGTTAGTTAAACAAATTTTTAATAAATAGCTCTGGAAAATAATTTATTAATAAGTACGTAAACGCACAGAGGGTCCATTTGTGGGTGAGTACCATGATGTATTAACCGCCATTTTTGGTTCTCATCAAAGGGGAAAGATAATGGAAACTTATCATCACTATGTGTCCGGTTTTTTTGCGCACCGCGATCAAGCGGAAAAGGTGGTATCAGAACTGGTAGTTGCTGGTTTGCCATTGGTGCGCATCCACCTTTTTGACAAAGATTCCATGCCTCCTACTCACACGGCTACTGACAGTAGCGAAGGGGTTTTAAAAGACATTGTTGTTGATGGTGCTATCGGAACGGCTGTAGGAACAGGAGTGGGTGCTTTATTGACTGCGGCAATGGTTGCTGCAAATGTGACGTTATTTGTTGCCAGCCCATTAATCGGTCCGTTGGTTATGTTGGGTTGGGGAGCGAGTATTGGTGGATTGGTGGGAGCAAGTGTGGGTGCTGCGGAAAAAGTAAAACCTTTGTCCGAATTGGTTCACGATGCAATAGTTAGTGGAAGTCTGGTGGTGGTAGTTGAAACTTTGTCGATTGAAGAGACAGAGACTGCCGGGAAAATTTTCAAGGATGCAGTAGGCGATTACACTGAAGCAAAGTAAGTTCAGCTGCGATTAGTCCGCAAAAACAACGCCCTCGGTATTGCGAGGGCAGATGCTTGCGCGCAATTAATTGCGCAGACGACTGGTGTAAGGCTTGGTTCCATAATAGGAATGAAGGTCATTTGCCAGGGTTTTGTCAGCCAAATCTGGCCAGCTGTCTTTATCAAATCCCGGTGCATTTTTCAGTCGATCTTTATCTACATCAAGTAGAAAGCGTTTGTTTTCAGTATCGAGTTTAAGAGCAGTCCAAGGCACTGCAAAAAGTTTTTCGCCCATACCGAGAAATGAGCCAAAAGACAATACGGCATATTCGATATTGCCGGTGGCAACGTCGAGCATAATTTCCTTGATATCACCAATGTCTTCATTTTGGAGATTGCAAACATCATTACCTATTAGCGTGTCTGCTCCCATGAGTCGTGGTCCCGGGCCATCATTGTGATGATCTGCTTTATAGATGCCATAAGTGTCGCGAGTTTCGTAGTTCATTTTTGATCTCCTAATTATTAACAGGGGTAAAATCATTAAAATAAAAGGATCGCAGTTAATTCCTTTCATCTTATGCGCACTATAACCAAGCAGCTTTTGATGGTCTGTACGAGAGTTAACAGAGGTAAATAAAATCAGAAATTAAAACAATGAAGATGGATTTATCGATATAAATAGATTGCAGGAAAATTAAGGGGAAGGGAGGTTGTGCAAAAAGCATAGCGAAGCGGCAAGAAAACGAGGGGCAAGATTGCCCCTCTCGAATGGTTATTTGGCTGAGCTTTCATCGCGATGGCCAAGTAACATGCCTAAAACAAAACTCACAAGTGCGCTGGTTCCAATAATAGCCCAAGGTTTTTCATGGACATACTCATTGGTGCGAACGGCGGTTTTCCGCGCTTGTGTTAGCACCGTGTCGCCAGCATGACTAAAGCGATGTTTGGCTGCATTGATGCGTTGATTAATTTTGATTTTGGCCTGCGCCAAATCGTCGCCAGTTAGCGACGCAGTTTCTTTGACGAGGCTTTCAATATCACTAACAAAACTTTTAAATTCGTTGGTGATATCTGTCGATGCTTCGTGAATTTTATCTTTACTAATGCCTACTTCTTTTTTGGCGGTATGGGATAGTATTGACATGGCAACTACCTTCTACGTTAAGGGTTAATGAAATATATTTATTGGCAATTGGTTGGATTATTCACCTATTGCCAACCATCCATTTAATCTTAAATAGAGCCCGGTTTTTGGTCTGTGTGACATCTAACTTATCTATAAAACCTTTTTTAATTTTCGCTATTTCTCTGATGTGAGTATGGGTAAAGCCTCTATTAGCGTTGAAATTTCTTCTGGATTTATTGCACTGGTGTTTTCGGAGTGAAGTTCAAATAGTAATAGCGATCGTTGCGTTACTACGAATGTGTAACTAAAGTCGAAAATTTCTGCTGACCTCGCAGCGGTTAAGTTGGTATCGAGCAAACAATTCCAGCCTATTCCTTTCACGACTTCTGGCAGAGTGAAATTAACGGGAAAATCATGCGCATTTAATATTAATAATAATGTGGCATCGTGCCCCGGGCGTTGAATTCCCGACACTTGTGCACGCCCGTCGATGATTACACCCAGGCAGGATGCATCCAAATTTCCCCAGTGAGCCTCGGTCATTTCATCACCGTTGGGGGTAATCCAGGTTACATCTTTAACGCCTGTAGTCTCGTTATAGTTTCCGACCAAAAACCGATTGCGGCGCAGGATCGGGTAATCGTGACGCAACTGGATTAATCGTCGCGTGAAATCGAGCAGCTCTTGCGCTTCTTCATCGAGATCCCAATTCAACCAGTTCAATTCGTTGTCCTGGCAATAAGTATTGTCATTGCCTTGTTGAGTGTGGCCAATTTCATCGCCGGCGCGAAGCATAGGCGTACCTTGCGACAACAATAATGTGGCGAGGTAGTTGCGTATTTGCCGCAGCCGAATTGCGCGAATGTCGGGGTCATCCGTGGGGCCTTCTGCACCGTGATTGAATGACAAACTGTTAGTGTTGCCCCGGTCATTTTCATCGGCGTTGGCCTCATTGTGCGGTGAGTTGTAGCTCACTAAATCGCGCAGGCTGAAACCATCGTGCGCGGTGATAAAGTTGACGGATGAATAAGGTTTGCGGCCGCCTTTATTGAATAAGTCGCCTGAAGCGGTAATTCGGCTGGCCAATTCAGGAAGCTTGCCTTTATCTCCACGCCAGAAGGTGCGCACCGTATCGCGGAAGCGATCATTCCACTCAACCCAGCCCGGTGGGAATGCACCCACCTGATAACCGCCCAAGCCGCAATCCCAAGGTTCGGCAATCAGTTTTAGCTGACTTAACGTTGGATCCTGGCGGCAGCCAACATGGAAGGCGTGGCGTTCGTTGAAGCCGTTTTTTTCGCGCGCCAGAATGGTGCCCAAATCAAAGCGGAAACCATCCACGCCCATATCAATTGTCCAGTAGCGCAGCGAATCTGTGACCAACCGTAAGACGCAGGGGTGGGACAGATCCAGCGTATTACCCGTACCAGAATCATTGATGTAATAGCGTTTGTTATCTGGCATTAGCCGATAGTAGGTGAGGTTGTCGATGCCGCGCATGGACAGCGTAGGGCCGCGCTCGTTACCTTCGGCGGTATGGTTGTAAACCACATCGAGAATGAGCTCCAGACCTGCATCGTGAAGTGCTGCTGCCATCTCTTTGAACTCGCGCAATTCCCCCGTGGCAAGGTATTCGCAATGGGGCGCCAAAAACGCAATGCTGTTGTAGCCCCAATAATTTTTGAGCCCTTTTTCCAGCAGCTGATTGTCGTGTACAAAAGCATGCACCGGGAGCAGTTCAAGACTGGTGACGCCAAGTGATTTGATATGTTTGAGTAGGTCTTTGTTGGTCAAGCCCGCAAACGTGCCGCGCAAATGTTCCGGTACCGAGGGGTGGCGCATGCTCATGCCGCGCAAGTGTGCTTCGTAAATAATCGTTTTATCCCAGGCGACGCTGTGGGAATGTTTGCCCTGCCAGTCAAACGTCGAGTCGATGACTTTTGCTTTTGGTACAAACGCCGCGCTGTCGCGCTCATCGAAGCTCAGGTCGCCATCGGGCGAATCGAGCGTGTAACCAAAGATAGCGGCATCCCATTTCAGCTCGCTCACCAACTGCTTGGCGTAGGGGTCAATGAGCAATTTGTGATGGTTAAAGCGGTAACCCGCATCCGGCTCGTAGGGGCCATACACGCGATAACCGTAAACCTGCCCAATGCGTACATCCGGCAAATACCCATGCCAGATTTCGTCGGTAAACTCCGGTAATTCAATACGTTCAAGTTCCCGTTTGCCTTGCTGGTCAAACAGGCAGAGTTCAACTTTGGTGGCGTGGGCAGAAAAAATCGCGAAATTGACTCCCTGTCCGTCCCAGGTTGCGCCGAGAGGAAAAGGTTTTCCCTCGCAAATCCGCATGGTCTGCTTTACTGCCGCATGAATTTTTTCTCTGGTGGTCATGGCCATTCTCCTTGTGCAAAGACAATTGTTACAGGCTCATTGAATCCTGGTTTTTGGTGGCGCGGGGTTTGCGCGCTTTGGTCGTCCTCGGGCCGGGTGACGCATTCGCCTCATCACTTTTCATAGATGTTGACGATGACGGTGTTGAGGTTGCCTTTTTTGGTTTGCTCGCGGTTGGCTGAATAGGCTGGGCTGGATTCCCGGGCTGAACGGGGTCGGTCGGGTGGATAGGTTGGGGCGGTGGAGTTGGCGATATGTGCGGTGGCGGTTGCACCGGCGCTATAGGGTCAACCGGTACATTGGGTTGCGCAGGCTGTTCGGGTTGCGGCGGCGCGGGATCGATTTCGGGTTTTGGATTCGGGTCGAACGGCTCTTCCGGAGCAATGATGCTTTTGATGTGGCCGGTGACTTTTTCGTGCGGATATACGCTTTTTTGAGCCTCTACTAATTTGCAGGCCATCTCCCAATGCCGATATTCATGCCCGGTAGGGCAGCCTTCAGATTCCCAAATTTGGTGGGCAAATTCGCGGATGCGTTGTTCATGAGCATTCATCATGCAGTTCTCCTGGGGTAGGTGTTTTAAATGTGGATGGGTTGGGTTGAAGGGATGTGGTGGAGCGTGCAATCGATAAATGCACCGGGAATCCATCCAATAGTTGCGCTACCGGCAAACGGCCTGAAGGGGCTTGACACCGCGCATTGCTGAGCAATGAGTGAGTAAAAATCCGGCCCGAGAGTTGTGAAGGCAATAACACTTGGGTATCTCCCCAAGCAGCGGCTGGAATCAGGGGTAAACCGGTATCGTCGAGTAGCGAAGTGGTGAGGCGAGGGATCACGACCAACAAGCAGTTGTCCTTGTGTTCGCGCACAAAGGCGAGCACGTGATCTGCCTGCTCGCCTTCCACCGTTAATGCGTGGTAATCGCCTGCGGAAAATAATGCTGGATACTGCTTGCGAGTGCTGAGCGTGCGACTAATCAGCCATTGTTTTAGCCGGCCATCCGGCCAGTGCTGAACTAAATCAGCCGGCGCAGTGCGTTCTACCTGTGCGAGCGCCGCGCGGCGGGAGAGGAAATCTACGGGTTGGCGATTGTCCGGGTCAACGAGGCTGAAATCCCAAAATTCGGTGCCTTGATACAGATCCGGCACACCGGGGCAGGTCATCCGCAACAGTGTCTGGCTCAGGCTATTCAGCGCACCAGCCGGTGCGATGGTATGTGCCGCAGCGCAAATGTCCTCACGCAATTCGACCCTGTCTCCAGACGTTAGGAGATCAGTGACAAAGCGGGTACAGGCGGCTTCGTATTCGGCATTGGGTGCGCTCCAATGACTGCGTAATTTTGCCTCGCGCAGTGCCTTCTCTTGCCAGCGCAACACCCGCGTGAGAAAGGCTTCCATCGCCGCTTCATCATCGGCCTCCAGTTGGGGTGGCCAGCATCCAAGCAGTGTTTGGTAGAGAATCAGTTCGTCGCCGGGAGATGGCGCGATTCCGTCCGGTAGCTCGGTCCGCAACGATTTTGCCGCGGTTTGCCAGTTGGCCACTTTCTCGCTGAACCACACGGACCGCTCACTGATTACCGCGAGGCGCGCGCGCGTATCTTCACCGCGTTTATGGTCATGGGTGGCGGTGGTCAGCAAGTTATGTGGGAAGCTTCTGGCGCGCTCTCTGTTGCGCGCATGAAACTGCGCGGGTGTGGCGCTGAAATGTTGCGGATCAAAGCCGACGTCGTTGCGTGATAACAGCACTGCAGAGCGGTAGCAGGCGGTGTCCTCAACTGCTTTGGCGGCGGCAGGTGATGTAAGTTGCTGGAAACGCGCAAGTACTTTCCGCCGCAAATCGCGTGTTGCGCCTGGGGGTAACTCATGCAAGGGCTCACCACCCAGCCAGCGGTCAAGATGTTCCAGCAGTGGCCAATCAGCTTCGGCCAAGGTCGTCTTCGCGCCCGCCAATGCGCGATTAAAGAACTCAATCTGGTCAGACGCGGTGCGGCCACAAACAGTGACATAAGTGCGGTAGACCGGGAAGTGGACGACCAATTCGATCAGCGCGCGGCGCAATGCGCTGAGGGTGAGGTCGCGGGTGCGTATATCGAGGCGGGCAATCGATAGCAGTCCTTGCGCGACGGTTTCCACGTCCCCGGCCAGATTGCTGGAGAGCACCAAACGCCGCGCTTCTTTCACTTCCTCCTCAAATGTTCCTGCGCGTCCACTCACGCGGCTCCATAAATCGTAAAGCTGAAATGCTCCTTTGGGGTCGTGTTGCAACAGCGATACCTGGTTCATAAATTCATAGCCGGTGGTGCCATCGAGCATCCAATCCCGCGCAAGTTGCTCGCCGTCTGCCAGTATTTTTTCCGCATAAAGGGGCAGGTGGCCCTTTTTTAATTCTGTTGGGCGCTCAAGGACGAGGCGATCAAGACGGCGGCGTAATTTACGGCAGTAAGCGCGTGGATTGGCCAAACCATCCACGTGGTCGATACGCAGCCCATCAATTATCCCGCGCTCAATCAGCTCAAAAATCCTGGCGTGGATGGCCTCAAACACTTGCTGCCGTTCCACTCGCAATCCGCCCAGTTCGTTTACATCGAAGAACCTGCGCCAATTGATATCGTCAGCGGCGGTGCGCCAGCTGGCTAGCCGGTAATACTGAAGTTCCAGCAGATGATGGAGTCTGTCGAGGTTATCAGTTGATTGTGTCCCATCTGAATCTGTTATTGCAGGTTCGGGCTGGTCGGATGTATCTGCGTTGTTCGGGGTAATGCGATAGAGCGCAAGCACAGCTGCAATACTTGCGCGTTGTTCTGGTTGCCGGGCGGTCTCTCGCAGTTGCTGGTGCAGAGTAGGTGCAGCTTGCCAACCATCGGCGCTGGTTTCGAGAGCGGCAAAAGGTTGGGCGAATGCCTGCAAAACCGGATCTGGGGAGTTGTACAGGATATGGCTGTAGCTGGCAGGGCTCAGCGGAAAATAGTGGTCAAAGTGGCGTGCATAGAATTCGCCAGTGTCTTCGTTGAAATGGACGGTTATTTCACCTGCTGCCAATACATCGCCGTAGTTGGTCCGCAAGAAGGGAACTAATAACTGGCCTTTAAGAGCCGGGTCAGGGGAATTCCATTGGATATCAAAAAACTTGGCGTAGCGGCTTTTGGCTCCCCATTTCAGCGCATCAAGCCACCAGGGGTTATCGTCCTTACCTACGGCCATATGGTTGGAGACAATATCGACAATCAAGCCCATGTCATATCGTCGCAGTTCGGCGACTAGCCGCTCCAGCGCTTCCTCTCCGCCTAGCTCCGGATTTACCTGCGTTGGGTCGACGACATCGTATCCATGTTGCGAGCCTGCACGCGCTTTAAGGATGGGTGACGAGTAGATATGGCTTATGCCCAGCTCGCCAAAATAGGCGACCAAGGGTATCGCGTCATCAAACGTAAAATCGCGATGGAATTGCAGTCTGACAGTGGCACGAACGTCTGGCATCGTGTTGAGTTCCCGCATGGGTATCAATTAAAACAATACCCGCTTTGTCTCAAATCCTGCGCTTTGCTGTCTGTTGGTTAGCTAACAGAGGGGCAGCAGGGATTAAAGACGCATAATGACGACCGCACTGTAGGGCGGGAGGATTCCTTGCTGGTAATCAGACTCCGCCACATTATGGCGAAACAGGGGGTGTTCACCGTCCCACGGGGGGGACGCCATTACCCGGGAATGCGACAGATTAAGATAAATACCCAGCTGGCTACCGTTACCCAAAATCCAGGCCGCCCGTATGGCCCTCGGCCCCATGATGGTGGTGCCAGTCGAGCGTGCCCCGGGCAGGAAAGGAGTTACGTGGGTGCGACGCAGAGTGAGTAGCTGCTGGTAAAAGCTCCACCAACGTTCGCGCTCCGACAGCTGGCCCTCCTCTTGCTCATCAGTGTCACTGTTTCCGGTGAATTCGATTCTGGAGCTGAGAAAGGTGCTGATGGCGTTGGGGTCAGGGATTTGTTGGCGCATTGATGGGTCCTGAAATTGCGTGAAGTGCGCAAATTCTGCCCGCCGCCCATCACGTACCGCTTTGGCCAAATTGTCTTCATGGTCGGTGAAATACAAAAATGGGTGCTTTTCTCCCCACTCTTCGCCCATAAACAACATTGGGATCATGGGCGAGAGGAGCATTAATGTAACCGCAGCTTTCAACGCATCGGGATCGGCAATTTGGGGCAGGCGCTCGCCTAGCGCGCGATTGCCCACCTGATCATGATTCTGCAAAAAAAGTACGAAAGCAGTCGGCGATAGATGGGCGCTGGGTTCACCACGGTAACGTCCGGTATGGCTCATCTCACCCTGGTAAATAAATCCTTCACCCAGGCAGCGCGCCAGCTTGACCGTAGGGGATTTGGCGAAATCGGCGTAATAGCCTTCATCTTCACCAGTGAGCAAGTAATGCAGCACATTGTGGCCGTCGTCGTTCCATTGGGCATTGAACCCCTCTTCCAGCAGACTGGCGGAATTGTCTTCATTTTCCAGAATTAAATGGACATGGCGATTGAACGGAAGGGCACTGCGTACCCGATCGGCCAATTCGACCAGGAAATCCTTTTCGCTGATCGTATGTACTGCATCCAGGCGCAATCCATCAAAGCGATAGTCGAAAATCCACATGAGGGCGTTTTCGCAAAAAAAATCGCGCACTTCGCGCTTGCGAAAATCAATTGCGGCCCCCCACGGAGTGTGTATGTCGTGACGAAAGAACCCGCTTGCGTACTCACCGAGATAATTGCCATCCGGGCCAAAGTGGTTGTAGACCACATCCAGAAATACCATTAGGCCCAGGCTGTGGGCAGTATCAATCAGGCGCTTCAATTCGTCAGGTGTACCGTAAGACGCCTCCGGGGCGAAAGGCAAGACACCGTCATAACCCCAATTGCGAGTACCGGGAAACTCATTAATGGGCATTAGCTCAATAGCGGTTATCCCCAATCGTGCCAGCGAAGGCAACAGTCTCTCGACCTTGCTAAAACCGCCAATGAGCCCGACGTGCAGCTCATACAATACGGTCTGGTGCCATGGCAAACCTTCCCATGAATTGGTTTGCCAGGGGTATGCCTGATCGACTACGCAACTCAACCCATGGGCATCGCCATGTTGGAGTCGGGCAGCAGGATCTGGTACTCGTGCCTTGCCATTAATGATGTAGCGATAAGCTGTGCCCGCGACACATTCAACGCGGGTGCTGTACCAGCCGTTTTTTTTATATTCCAGTGGATAAAGTCGCCCATCCCCCAAGCTGACATCAACTTTGTCCGCATCGGGAGCCCACAGTGAAAAGCGTGTAGTGCCATCCGGTAACGGAAAGGCGCCATGTGAATAAGTTTCTTGCACGCTTTCATATTTGGTAAAAGCGCTTTTAGTGGTGGTGCTATAAGGCATATCAAACTGCTCCGCGTATTTTTGCGTAGAGGCAATCGCAATGTTTAATCGGCTGCCGGAGTGCTATCACGATTTTTTTTAGCTGGTTGAAAGTCGATAGTTGCTGAGTCTTCAAAATAATTAGTGCGCAACTGCGGTAGATAATCCGGATGGTTAGTGGCAATAAATTGCACCAGTTTTTCACGTAGCAGGCAGCGCAAATCCCAACTATTGCTGGCGTTGCTGGAGCTAACCAGAATGCGTAACTGAATGGCTTTATCGCTGGTATCAGTGACCTGGATGTTGCTTACGCGGCCGTCCCATAATTCAGGATTTTGTTTGCACAAGCGCTCCAGTTCACTGCGCAAGGGATCAAGCGGCATTGCATAGTCGACCCATAAAAATAATGAACCTAATAATTGGGTGGATTCCCTAGTCCAGTTTTGGAATGGATTTTCAATAAAATATTGCAGCGGGACTATCAATCGCCGTTCATCCCATATTTTTATAACCACATAAGTACTGGTAATTTCTTCGATGCGCCCCCATTCATTTTCCACAATCACCACATCGTCGAGACTAAGAGGTTGGGTGATTGCGATCTGTAATCCTGCGATCAAATTACCTAACACGGGTTTCGCCGCGAAACCTACTGCCAGACCTGCTAAACCCGCAGAAGCTAACAAGCTGGCGCCGATTTGTTTTGCACCGGGGAAAGTCATCAACATGGCGGCGACGCCGAATAAAATAACGAAAAAAGAGAGTGTATGTACGAGCACTTGTGTCTGTGTGTGAATTTTTCGTGCCGTGCGGTTGTCACTCACTTGAATGGGGTGACGTTTGAAAATCACCTGACGGCCTGCGTCTACAAAACGTAATCCCAGCCAGATAATTACGCCAATAATAGCCAGCGTAATAAGATGGTTGACAGCACCTGCAAAACGCAACGTCTCTGGTGCTGAACGCCACACTATTTGCAAACCAATAAGGGGTATTAAAAAATGCAGCGGCGGTTTGACGCGTTCAAGTAAATCGCGCGCAAACGAAAATGGGTTGGCTATACGTGTCAATAAAAACGTAACCCCTGGTGCTACTAATGAAAGTACAACAAGGGTAATTAGCGCCGTTGCTAAAAAAGTTAATTCAGGAACATGCTCTGCCCAGTTGAAATTCATGACTATGCCTTTATTAACGCGTTTTTACGCACTGAATTTTGCGGCGTAATATCAGCGCTTCTGTCTTAGTGCCAGAATGAGCTCAACTTTACTCATTGTAGAGCGGCCGCTGATATGTTTTTTACGCGCCTTCGATCTCAATGCGGCGATGGATTGCTTTTCAAGTGCATTGGGTTCAGCTTTTGCTTGACGTGTTTCTGCTGCATGCTCCGCCGAATCTTTACGCGCCGCTTCTTTTGTCGTTTCCGGTGTCGTAGTGCCAGAGCCGGAGCGCTCTCCACCGCCCGATTGTTTGTTTACCGTGGCCCATGCAATTTGTTCCGCTTTTTCATGCGAAACGCCTTTGGCTTCATAACTGTCTTCAATGTGTTCCGCCTTTCGCTTTTGGGCGTCGGTATATTTTTGCTTGCTGCCGATAGCCATATGAATCTCCCGGATTTTTGTGCTATTAGAAAGCGTTGCTGAATTTCCGTTTTCAGAATAACGCCGCCTGCAGCGCAGCGATCAAATCGCTACGCAGCAGAAGGAAGTTGCTGATTTATTCCTTGTCGTGCGCAGCGACCAACGCTTTTGCCATTTTTAAATGGTGTTGCAATTTGGGTAGAGTTTGTTTGGCAAATGCGGCGATTTCTGCGTCATCAGACACTGCAGCTTGCTGAAACAGCTCGATAGTATCTTCGTGAGCCGAAACCTGATTTTTTGCATAGGCTTCGTCAAAGGATTCACCATCGCGTTGCTCCAATACGAATTTCTTTGCTTTGGTAGTCAGCTCTGCTTCATCCGACACCTCAAGATTTTTCCGGCTTGCGATGCCTGCCAATTCCATATTGGCAGCGGTGTGATCGCTAATCATTTTTTGTGCAAATGCTTGCACATCGGGTGAGCTTGATTTCTCCAATGCCAGTTTTGCACCTTCAACTTCGGCGACACCTTTGGCCGACACTTCTTCGACAAAATCATCTGCGTCAATTTTATCTACAGCAAAGGTCAGGCTCGAGGTTGCACCGAAAATGCACACAAGCGCGCTATTAGTCAGTAGTTTTTTGATAGTCATCGTTAGTACCTCTTTTTGGATTAATCCTTATAAATCTGGTTTGAAAAATTAATCGGTTTAACCAGATTGGTTTGACGATAGGTTCACTACCTACCTTAGGTTAATCCTGCCAAGAAAAATGAGGGGCTTCGGTGTGGTATCTAACCTATAACTAAAAAAGTTAAAAAAGGTGGAATACGTAAACGCCGCCAGCGAAATAGATGCATATGTTATGTGCCGCACAGTGGGATAGTTGTCGTTCAGTTATACCTATTAGCAATCCTATCGCGTGGAAGCGCATTTCTATGACTGAAAAAAGCAACAATTTTCTCAAGAACGATTTTCTCAATGACATCACCTGGTACAAAGACGCCATTATTTATCAGGCGCATGTCAAGTCGTTTTTTGATGCTAATAATGATGGAGTAGGGGATTTTGTAGGGTTAATGGAGAAACTGGATTACATTGTTGACCTCGGCGTCAATGCTATTTGGTTATTGCCTTTTTATCCTTCACCTATGCGCGATGATGGCTACGATATTGCGGAGTACCGCAGTGTGCATTCTGCGTATGGCAGCTTGGGTGATGTGCGTCGATTTATTACCGAGGCGCATAAGCGGGGCTTGCGGATTATTACTGAGCTGGTCATTAACCATACCTCTGACCAGCATGCTTGGTTTCAGAAATCCCGACGCGCAAAAAAAGGTTCCAAAGCGCGAAATTTTTATGTGTGGTCTGATACCAATCAAAAATATGAAGGGACACGAATTATCTTTTCAGATACTGAGAGTTCCAACTGGACCTGGGACCCGCTCGCAGGTCAATATTTTTGGCATCGTTTTTACAGCAACCAACCGGATTTAAATTTTGATAATCCCGACGTACTAAAAGAAGTGCTGAGTATCATGCGCTTTTGGTTCGATATAGGTGTTGACGGTTTGCGTTTGGACGCAATTCCCTATCTGGTTGAACGCGAGGGAACTAGCAATGAAAATTTGCCGGAAACCCATGAGGTATTGAAAAAAATTCGTGCCGAATTAGATGCAAATTACCCAGACCGCTTACTGTTAGCCGAAGCCAATTTGTGGCCGGAAGATATCCAGCAATATTTTGGCAACGGCGATGAATGTCATATGGCATTTCATTTTCCATTGATGCCGCGCATGTACATGGCTATCGCGCAGGAGGACCGCTTTCCTATTATCGATATTTTGCGGCAAATGCCGGAGATACCCACCAATTGCCAGTGGGCAATTTTCTTGCGCAACCACGATGAATTAACGCTGGAAATGGTGACCGATCAAGAGCGCGACTATTTGTGGAATCACTATGCAGCCGATCAGCGGGCGCGGATTAATTTGGGCATACGCCGCCGCTTGGCACCACTGGTTGAGCGTGACCGCCGCCGCATTGAATTATTAAATAGTTTGCTGCTCTCAATGCCCGGCACACCGACTTTGTATTACGGCGATGAAATCGGCATGGGCGATAATATTTTCCTCGGTGACCGTCACGGTGTGCGCACACCCATGCAGTGGTCCGATGATCGCAATGGCGGTTTTTCCCGCGCTGATCCGGCCAGTCTTATCGCCCCGGCAATTATGGATCCACTTTACGGTTTTCAAAGTGTGAATGTGGAAGCGCAAGCGCGCGATACGCATTCGCTGCTCAATTGGACGCGGCGTATTCTGGCTATTCGCAAGCAGCAAAAAGCGTTTGGGCGCGGCAATTTAAAAATGCTGACTCCGGCTAATCGCAGGATACTCGCTTATTTGCGTGAGTATTCAAGTGCGGAAGGTGTGAGTGAAATTATTTTGTGCGTGGCAAATGTGAGCCGTGCAGCACAGGCAGCTGAGTTGGATTTGTCAGCCTATGCCGGAAAAATTCCGGTTGAGCTTATTGGCGGAACCTCTTTTCCATTGATCAGTAAATTGAATTACCAACTCACTTTGCCACCCTATGGTTTTTATTGGTTTTTATTGGTGGATGAGGCGCAAATGCCCAGCTGGTATGTGGCGCCAGTCGAACCTATGCCTGAACTCACGACCATTATTATCAAGCAGAGCCTGCTTGAATTAATTGAATCCGAACCGGTGCGCACGCATATCGAGACCGAATCCTTACCCGTGTATTTGCCGAAATGCCCCTGGTTTGCGTTGTCGGGGCGTCCAATTTCCTCAGTAGAGCTGCGCTATGCGCTTCCTTTAGGCGACCCTTCTGATCTGATGGTATTGACGGAAGTAGCCGTCCAGCGCGACGCAACGGAAGAAATATATTTTTTACCAATGGGAGTAGTGGCTGATCATTTGGCGGGGACACCCGCACAACAATTAGCTTTAGCGCGCTTACGCCAAAAACGGCGCGTGGGTTTACTGACAGATGCATTCACTCTGCCGGACTTTAGTCGCAAGCTAATGCGCTACATGCGCGAGTCAGCGGTACTGCCTTTTGGTACTGGTGAGTTGCATTTTATTGCTCGACCAATGTTGGCGAGTTTTGATGCGACTCTGGATGAGGATATTAATCTCGCACCGACAATGAGCATCAATGGTTCAGTCATTATCGGCGAGAAAATGCGCTTGAAGCCGCTGCGTAAAGTGTTCGCCGGTATTCACCCTGAAGTAGAGATTGGCGCCTACCTTGGCGACCACAAATTTCCGAATATTGCGCCCATTTATGGTGAGATGAAGCGTGTCAATGCACAAGGTGAAACCTTCACATTGATCATCTTGCAAGATTTTATTAGCAATCAGGGAGATGCATGGCAGTGGACGCAAAATACCTTACAGCGTGCATTGCGCGACCAGCTTTCAGCCGGCAGTTCTTCAATGGACATGCAATACCCGGCACTGCGGGAATTAAAAAGCTTTGCTAATTTACTCGGCCAGCGATTGGGCGAAATGCATGTTGTATTGGCACAGCCAAGTGATGATCCACGTTTTGGTGTGCGGCCAATTCACGCCGCAGACACAGCAGAATGGGTAGACGCTATTGGGCGGCGGTTTGCCAAAGCGCTGGAAATATTACGTAATCAAAACACGCGCGATGCGAATTGGCTGATCGCACGTGCAGAAAAAATACAGCAGTTAATGGCGCAACTCGGCACTCGCGCACTCGGTGGTATACGCACACGTATTCATGGCAACCTCAATCTGGCACAGGTACTGGTCGTGGCGGGTGATGCCTATTTCGTAAATTTTGAAGATGCCTCCCACCAAAATCCATTGCGGGATGTCGCCGATATGTTGTGTGCATTTAATGATGCTGCGGCGTTGGCCATTCGCAACGCGCAGACAACTAACGTGTCGTCCGATAGTGAAGAAATTCGTCGTTTAATCGTTGCTTACACCTCTGCGGCCAGTGTGGCTTTTTATGATGCCTATGTGGGTGCTGCGAATGAACTGGCTCAACACTGGTCGCAACGCGGTGGTGAAGCCGCAGCGCTTGCACTGTTTTGTTTGGATAATCGTGCGCGTGAAATTATTAAGGCGGAGCACCGCCCGGATTGGTTAGATGTACCCTTGCGCGATTTAACTGAAATGATCCTCAAGTACCAATATTAACGAATAACCTTTTTATTCCGCTAAGGGTATAAACAGCGCTGTTTTAGGAAGTGGTTCATATGTGGTTTGGCGTACCGAAGATCGCATAAGAGGTGATTAATCTTAAGCTCTCATTGATACACAAGCAGCTTTGTTTGTAAGCTAATCGTTGTTGCTCATGCAGATTATGACGATAAACCTGTTACAAATACGCTGCATTTTAAAAAGGAAATATTATGAAATGCCTATTTCTCACGTCTAGTCCCGGTTACGGCCACACCCGCGCTGCAGAGGCCATTGATATGGCGCTCCAGTGCCGGTATCCCGGTATTGAAACGGAATATTTAAATATCACCAGTCTGCTCGATAGTCACGTGAGTAATGCCATTCAGGACGGTTATCTCAGGATGACTGCAGAACAGCCAGAGCTGTATCAAAAACTGTATGACATGGACAAAAATTTCTATCGCCAACTCGCAGGAAAAATTCCTGCGGATCAAAACTTGATAGATTTTCTTGAAGAGCAGCAGCGACGATTTTTTCCAGAAGTGTTTGAGCGTTCCCGGTTTTCACTGCCTGTATTTTACAAAAGTCTTGATAGTGCGTTATTAAATACCTTGATTAACAGCATTTGCAACCGCGAAAAAATTCCAGCCGGAAGGCTCCTGACCCAAGGGTTGCTCGTGTTGATTTTTAACATTCTTGCTGCGCGTGTAAGAAAGTTTGTCAATGAATATAAACCGGATATTTTAATTGCTACCCAAATGTACCCTAATGCATTGCTATCGCACTCCATTAAAAAAGGCTTGATTAAACAACCAGTGATAGGTGTGCTTACCGATTACGGTGTACATGGTGTATGGGTGCGCAACACCACGGACACCTACTGTGTTAGTCATGAAGACGTTGCTGCAGAGTTACGCAAGCAGGGTATAGCCGCAGACCGTATAAAAGTAACGGGAATCCCCTTGGTGCCAGCATTTTCCAATATTCCTACCCAGTCCCAAGCGCGTGCACATCTTGGATTGGATTCATGTCCAACCGTTTTAATAACTGGAGGTCAGTGCAGCATAGGTGTTTTAAATGCAGTTCAAAAATTATTGAATGACGAGTATCACAATTATCAAATATTGGTGACGGCAGGGAAGCACACGGCTGATATGGAGGCATTGCAACAACTAGCCAGGCATCATCAGCATCGTTTTAGATTGTATGGCTGGTGCAGCGATATCAGTTACTTGATCTGCGCTGCCGATGTGGTTGTGGGTAAACCCGGTGGTTTAACCTTAAGTGAAACGCTAGCGTGTGGACGACCTTTTATTGCTACCTGCTGTTTAGGTGGGCAAGAAGCGCATAACGTGCAATTTTTGCAAACCAATAAAGTGGGGCTGCAAGCGGGCTTGGAGCAATTGCCGCAGGTATTAGATGAGCTGTTCAGTAATACAGAACTGTTGCGAAATATGAAAAGAAACGCTTATCAATTGGGTCGGCCTGATGCGGCTATGGCAGTTGTTGCAGAGCTGGAAAATATCCTGCAACAGGATGACGACCGTTATATAGAGCCGACAAGCGCTTTCGGATTATGAAGAGCCATTTGTTCTATCGATTTATGTGCTGGTACGACGCCTATTGGCGCCGCACTCACGGCGTGGAAAAATTTGACGAGTTACTGAGTTTTTCGTTTGAAAAATACGCGGGTGAACGTCGTATTATGAATGATGGCACCTGGATTGAGCCTGGAGATTGGTTAGCCATCTTACATTTTAATCGCGAATGTTTTGCCAGCTCTTCGGCTAATCCAAAAGATTACATCCGCAACGCTTTACGATTCAGGAAGCTAATCTTGTCATCTCTAAGGAAATTGGCGCTGGATGTAATTGCGAACGAAAAATTTGTCATGGTAAAAGCGTTTCACGGTGTTAGCTGGTTACCACCACATGGCGAAAAATTGGGTTTTCTTATTGAGCGCCTACCAGATTCTATGTTGAATCAGGTGCGGACGTTATATTTTAAAATTCTGTTAAACACATTTTTTCCGCATCTTGCGGCGGCGGAAAAAAATCGCGTTCAACCGCATGCCTATTGGTTGACCCGCCAAAGTTTACTTAAAAATTTTACGCCGGAGTCATCGCATGAGCCTCTTATTCATTAACAATACAGGGCTCGCCTCTGTTTCATCTGTCAATCGGGTTTTGCCTCCGCCTGTGCATAAAGTGCCAGCTCCAGACATTATTGCATTATCAGAAATCAAGCCGGCTCATTCGATTTGTTTAACCTTTGATGATGGGCCAGACCCGTTATATACCCCGAAAATACTTGATGTGCTGGCCGATCATCAGGCTAAGGCGACTTTTTTTGTATTAGGTAAGGCGGCCGAGCAATTTCCTCATTTGGTAGAGCAGATACTGCAAGCGGGGCATTCCATCGGTAACCACACTTACAGTCACCGTCATCCCTGGGTGATGTCATCAGAACAAGCTAAGCAAGAAGTGGTTCAAACAAATTTGGTGATTAACACTATTGCCGGAATAACACCGCGCTGGTTTCGCCCGCCCTTTGGACGTTTGCGCACTGCTATGCGCGTGCAAGCACACAGCGAGCAAATGACTACGGTGTTGTGGAGCCGCAGTATTATTGATTGGGGTTTTTGCGGAACCAAAGTGGGTATAACGAGGCGTTTGGATCAAATAAAGTCTGGGGATATTGTGCTCATGCATGATGGAAGGCCCGGGCACAATCATCCCGATATTACTTATCAATGTTTACCCGGTTTTCTTCGCGCGCTTGCGGATAAATGTTTGGTGGCACGTAATCTTGATGAGGTTATATATCGCGCCGACTAAGGAGAATATTGTAAACCACTGTCGTGCGAGGCTAGCAGGTTCGGGTATATGTGGGTTGCCGTACCGAATCAACTGGTGTGAATTTATACATTAAGTGATGTTTTTCTATTGCGAGGATTTGATGAAAATACGTCACGTTGATATTGCTGTCATTGGCGCCGGCACTGCCGGTTTGAGCGCTTACCGCGAAGCGCGAAACTACACTGATAACCTTGTCCTGATCGAGGGCGGTGCTTACGGAACAACCTGCGCACGCGTTGGTTGTATGCCGAGTAAATTGCTTATTGCAGCGGCTGATCACGCCCATCACGCCAGCCAAAATGGTGTGTTTGGAGTGGATTACCCAACGCTCTTTATCAATGGGCAAGCGGTTTTGAAACGTATCAGGTATGAGCGGGATAGATTTGTCGGTTCTGTCGTTGAGGCTATTGATGAATTTCCCATTCAACATAAAATCAAAGCCCAAGCTAAATTTATCTCCACCCGCGAACTGGAACTAACCGGTGCTGATGGTTCCGTGTCGCAAGTGCGTGCTGAACGAATTGTTATCGCAACTGGTTCAATATCCGTCATTCCCGATTTTCTTCAGGGGGTGGGCGGGCGCTTGTTAACCAGTGACGACTTGTTTGAATTGGACAACTTACCCAAATCGGTTGCAATTTTTGGTGCTGGTGTAATCGGGTTGGAATTGGGGCAGGCATTGAGCCGGCTGGGTGTGAAGGTTGCCGTGTTTGGTAAAAACGGCGAGCTTACTTTCATTAAAGATCCAGCAATCAGTGAATATGCGGATGCTGAATTCAACCGCGAATTCTGTTTGGATTTAAATGCCTTTATCAATATTGTGCGCACCGAAAAGGATTCGGTGATTGTTGAATATCGTCATCGCGAAAAAGGAATGGTCGAGGAAGCTTTTGATTATGTGCTTGCTGCAACAGGACGTCGGCCGAACATCGATACACTCGCGTTGGAAAATGCAGATATCGAATTGGATCATAGAGGAATTCCATTTCATGATCGGTATACAGGGCAGTGCGGTTCCAGTTCAATTTATATAGCGGGCGATGTATCCAATGACATCCCTTTGCTTCATGAGGCTGCTGATGAAGGACGAATTGCAGGCGGTAATGCAGGACGTTCGTTAAGAAACCCTGAAGATATACGCGCTGGCTTGCGGCGAACGCCGTTAAGCATTGTATTTACCGATCCGCAAATTGCCAGTGTCGGACAGAATTTGGAGGAAATCAGAAAAAATTGCGGCAATTGTTATGCAATCGGTGAAGTCAGCTTTGAAAATCAGGGGCGCGCCCGTGTAATGAATAAAAACCGCGGACTGCTGCGAGTCTACGGTGAAAAAGGCACAGGTTTACTGTTAGGCGCTGAAATGTTTGGTCCTGCAGCGGAACATATCGCCCACCAGCTGGCGTGGGTTATACAAATGCGGATGACCGTGTCCCAACTCCTCGAGTTACCTTTCTATCACCCCGTACTGGAAGAGGGGATGCGCACGGCTTTACGCGATCTTAATCATAAGTTGCATAAAACGGCGCGGGTGCCGGACGCCTGCCTGGATTGTGGCCCGGGCGCTTAGAGGCAAGCGTTCGCTCATTGCTTCATTAATGACCGATCTGGTTTTGAGTCAAGGCTCGCGGACGAAATCTGCGAGCCTTTCTCATTCATACGCATTAACAGGGTGAATTTTTTGCCCAAATGCCTATAATGCCCACCCGTCTTAGTAGTAAACCCTGGCACACAATGCCGAACTTTCGTTTCCTATCCAATATCACCCGAATAAATGGAGTCTCATCGTGAAAGCACCTGTAAGAGTTACCGTCACTGGCGCCGCTGGCCAAATCAGCTATTCCTTGTTGTTCCGCATTGCCGCTGGCGACATGTTGGGTAAAGATCAACCAGTAATCCTGCAATTGCTGGAAATCACCCCGGCGCTCAAAGCCCTGCAAGGCGTGGCGATGGAGTTGGATGACTGTGCATTCCCACTGTTGGCTGGCATTGTTACTACCGATGATCCTGCTGTTGCTTTCAAAGACTCAGATTACGCATTGCTGGTAGGCGCACGTCCACGTGGCCCAGGCATGGAGCGTAAAGACCTCTTGGCAGCTAACGCCGCTATTTTCTCTGTGCAAGGTAAAGCGATTGATGACCATGCGTCACGCAACATCAAAGTTTTGGTTGTAGGCAATCCAGCTAACACCAACTCCTTGATCGCTCAACGCAACGCTCCAAACATCAACCCACGTCAATTCACTGCGATGACCCGTTTGGACCACAACCGTGCGCTGTCACAGTTGGCCACCAAAACCGGTACCAGCATCAACAACATCACCAAAGCGCTCATCTGGGGTAACCACTCATCTACCCAGTATCCAGACCTGCACAACACCTTGGTTGACGGCAAACCAGCATTGAGCCTGGTTGACCAAGCTTGGTACGAAGCAGATTACATCCCAACCGTACAACAACGTGGTGCTGCAATCATTGCTGCACGCGGTGCTTCTTCTGCAGCCTCAGCTGCTAACGCGGCAATCAACCACATCCGCGATTGGGCTCTGGGTACTCCAGCGAACGATTGGGTGAGCATGGGTGTATACAGCGATGGTTCTTACGGCATCGAAAAAGGCCTGATCTACTCTTTCCCATGCGTGTGCAAAAACGGCGATTGGGAAATCGTACAAGGTTTGGAAATCAATGAATTCTCACGTGCGCGTATGCAAGCGACCGAGAAAGAATTGCAAGAAGAGCGCGACGCAGTAAAAGAATTGCTGCCAGCGTAATTCGCAATAAGTTGATGAAAAAATGCCGCTGCTTTGTGAGAAGCAGCGGCATTTTTGTTGATAATTGTTATTGTGCGTTTTTAAATTTGTTTAAACTCCATCCACGCACTTTTGCTAGTCCCTGCAGGCAAATGCCATTTTTCGCTAAGCACTGCACCACGCTCCACACAAATATAAAATTGTTCCTGACCTTCGCCAATATCCGCAATTTTTGCGGCAGCTTCACTACCCGGGTTCCACACGACAACGCTCGGGCAATTGCTGTGGGTGATTTCAATGTTGGGTGAGCCGATGATGCTGACTGTGTTGTCGATTGCGTGATAAACACGATCTACGGGTCCCGGAAAACTCACATCGCCGGATTGGTGTTTTTCTGCATAGCCTTCAAAGTTGTCGAGATACTTTCTCTCTGCCAAGCCCAGCACACGCACATCGCTCAGTGAGCTGATGCGATGGTAATTGTGCATCGCCCAACTGCACTCAAAGTCTTCGGTGTCAGTATTGTTGATGGTGATTTCAAGTTTTGCCGTCTTGCCTAATGTCATGCGCAATTCGGCTGAAAAATCGAACGGAAATAAATCGTTAGCATCGCTTAAAAATAAAAATTCCAGCTCGACGTTGCCGTCGCTCAGTAAATGCGCCTCTCCTAATTCCCAAAAATTATTGCGCGCAAAACCGTGCTTGGGTTTGGTTGGGTCGGCTTGGTTGACGCCAAACCATGGTAGGCATAGGGGAACGCCACCGCGTAGAGCTGTACCTGCGGAAAAATCGCAATTAGGGCTGAGCCAAAGCAATGGATCTCCGTTGGTGGTTTTAAATTCCAAGAGATGCGCGCCTTGCAGTGAAATGACCGCGCTGCACAATTCAGTTTCTACCACCAATAAGGGCAAGCCTGTCCCGGGTGAATTGGGGTATTGTTCTTTGCTGGTGGTAAGGCGTAAGAAGCCGGATTTGGCCACCAATTGATCCAGGTGGAGTTTGCTTTCCGCATCGGGGGTGTTGATATGCATGATGGCTTCCATTTATGTGACTAATGGGCTCGATTCTATAGAAAAGCGTGCCAGCTAACAGCCAAATTTTTTGGTTTTGTGGGCTTTAAAACAGTATGATGCGCGCCTTTTCGACAATTTTGATTTTTCTTGGGCAGTGCCCGAATACTGGAATAGAGTAGGTGCTTGAGTGAGTAGTAAGACGCAGTTTGTGGGTGGAACGGCTTTTGTCATCGGCCAGCGCTGGATTAGTGAGTCAGAAGCGGATTTGGGGTTGGGAATTGTATTAGATGTGGCCAATCGCCGCCTTACCCTGAGTTTCCCCGCCGCGGGTGAACGCCGCACCTATGCGATAGATAATGCGCCCGTCAGCCGTGTGAAATACGAAGTGGGTGAGAAGGTTCGCCATCAGGACGGAACCAAAATCCAGATTACCAGCATTGTCGAGCAGGCTGGTTGTTTGATGTATGTCGGTCTGACTAAAGAGGGAGAGGAGTTTTCCATCCCGGAATTTGAACTGGATAGCTTTGTGCAGTTCAGTACGCCGCGCGACCGTTTGTTTGCGGGGCAGATCGACAAACACAACCATTTCACTCTGCGCTACCAAACACTCCATTATCAAAACCAGCATCGCCAATCATCCATGTTTGGATTGGCGGGGCCGCGTGTGCAATTGCTGCCACATCAACTTTATATCGCCAGCGAAGTCTCCCAGCGCCATGCGCCGCGCGTGTTATTAGCAGACGAAGTGGGCTTGGGTAAAACCATCGAAGCCGGTTTGATTTTGCATCAACAATTAATGAGCGGGCGTGTGCAGCGTGCATTGATTGTGGTGCCCGCGAGTTTGCAACACCAGTGGCTGGTGGAAATGCTGCGCCGGTTTAATTTGGCATTTACGCTGCTTGATGAAGCACGCTGCAATGCTTTGGTGGGGTTGGATAGCGTTGAAGAGTCAGTCGATTACGTCGATGACTTTGCAGATGATGATTTTAAAGGCGATGACAAAGACGAGTTTGCACAAGCGGCGGATATCAGTAACCCGTTTGAAACTGCGCAGCTGGTTATTTGCTCGCTGGATTTTCTTACCAAAAATAATTATCGCTACGAGCAAGCGGTTGCAGCCGAGTGGGATTTATTATTGGTGGATGAAGCGCACCATCTGCAATGGAGCGAAAAGAAGCCGAGCAAGGCCTACACCTGCATAGAAGGCTTGGCAAAAAAATCCAAAGGCCTGTTGTTGTTGACGGCAACGCCGGAGCAGTTGGGTGTTGAAAGCCATTTTGCACGTTTGCGTTTGCTCGATCCGGATCGCTATTACGATTTGGAAAAATTTGTCGCCGAGCAAAAAGCCTATCAACCTTTAAATGGTTTGGTACAAGATTTATTACAGGATCACCGTGACGATACCGGAACAATTTCCGCCGCGCTGGTTAAATCCTTAAGCGCTTATTTGCCCGTTGAAACTATCAACGAATTGCAAGCGCAAGCGGAAACCCAAAGTCTGGGCGCGGCGATAGATACCGCCATTCACTATCTATTGGACCGCCACGGCACTGGCCGCGTGTTGTTCCGCAATACGCGTAATTCTGTGAGTGGATTTCCCGAGCGTAAATTGCAAGCGCACGCGCTTAATTTGGACGATGAAGATCTTATCGCCTTACTTGAGCAACCACTGGCGACACAAATTTGCGCCGAACAATATTGGCAACAAAAAACGGAATCCGATTGGTGGACACAAGATCCGCGTGTGGTTTGGCTCGCTGAGTGGCTGCGTCAACATCGCCGGAAAAAAGTATTGGTGATCTGTGCCAACGCGGATTCTGCGCAATCAATCGAAGAGTATTTGCGTTTGCGCAAAGGCTTAACCACAGCCGTATTTCACGAAGGTTTGAATTTAATCGAACGTGACCGCGCTGCCGCTTATTTTGCTGAAGCTGAAGACGGTGCGCAGGTATTGGTCTGTTCGGAGATTGGCAGTGAAGGGCGCAACTTCCAATTTGCGCAGGATTTGGTGTTGTTTGATTTGCCTACCAATCCGGATTTGTTGGAGCAGCGTATTGGCCGTTTGGATCGTATCGGCCAAACCGCCACAGTGAATATCCATGTGCCTTATTATGAAGATACTGCACAGCAAAAATTGTTGGATTGGTATCACCAGGGTTTAAATGCCTTTGAAAAAACCTGTGCAATTGGGCAGGCGGCCTATGTCAAATTTGCTGATACGCTTTTGCCAGCATTAGTGAATAACGATGACACCACCTTTGCACAATTGTTAGACGAGACGCGCGCATTTTCCGCTGAATTGGTCGCCCAGTTACAACAGGGGCGCGATCGCTTATTGGAATTGAATTCGTGCAAGCCCGCACAAGCCGAAGCCCTGGTAGATGCCTTGGCAGAAAATGATGCGAGTAGTGTGCTGCCGATTTATATGGAGCAGGTGTTCGACAGCTTCGGTATCGATTTTGAAAAGCACAGCGAAAAAAGTTTGGTGCTGCACCCCAGCGACCATATGCGAATTGAACAATTTCCCGGTTTACCGGAAGATGGATTGACCGTGACCTATGATCGCCAACAGGCGCTATCGCGTGAGGATATGCAATTCCTCACCTGGGAACATCCACTGGTGCGCGGTGCGCAGGACCTGATATCACTCAGCGAATTTGGCAACACTGCTTTTTGTACCTTGAAATTACCGCCGCTAAAACCCGGCACCCTGATGCTGGAAGCCCTGTTTGTATTGCATTGCCCGGCACCGGCGGAATTACAGTTATTCCGCTATATGCCGCAATCCTTATTGCGGGTATTGTTGGACGATAAGGGCAAGGATTTATCCAATGTGCTGGGCATTAACCAACTGAGTAAGCTGTTGCAAAAAGTGCCACGCAACAACGCCCAAGATCTGGTTCGCCACGCGCGCCCGACCTTGACGACTATGGTGCAGAAAGCGGAAGAAATTACCGCTGCAAAGCAAACTGAACTAATTGCTGAAGCACAGGCGAAAGTTAGCGAGCAGTTGAACGGTGAACTTGCGCGCATGAAGGCGCTGAAAGATGTGAACCCGAATGTGCGCCAAGAGGAGATTGATTATTTGCAGCAGCGCTTGAGCGCAAGCCAACACTTTTTGTCGCAAGCAAAAATTCGTTTGGATGCACTGCGTGTCGTAATGACGATATAAAAATTCATTTAACCCTCATTCCCAAGCTCAGCTTGGGAATGCTTACCTAATAGATGCAATGATTCAATGGTTTTTGCCTGAATTAACCCGAGACAAACATTATGTATATTTTCTCTGCCAATGGCCGCGCAAAAAAAGCCTTCGATGATATTAAAGAAGGCCAAATGGTGCCTTTTATTGTGTATATCAATTTCAAAGATTTATTCGGCGCAGAGCACCTGTGCAAACTTTATTTGATGCGCGCAGGTTTTATTGAAATACAAATTGAAAACCGCAAACTGGTGCCTAGCAACCTGACTAGTGATCCGCGTGTGGTTGCGGCCGATAAAGCGATGGCAGAAGCATTGAAAGACGGTTATATGATCCAGATGTTTGACGAATAAACCGATGTTTGAAAAATATCCCAATGTTTGAAAAATAAATAATCTCAATAAAATCCGGCGGCTAGATGGCAGTGAATTTTTTATCAGCCGCCGGACTCATTGGTAAAATCTCACCACTCAAACATTAAGCCAACAATGGGTATTGCTTCCCCGTCTTCAATTTCCTCTTTTCCGCTGCGCTCGTTAAAATCTGAATTGCCGGGGTTTTCTGAGCCGAGCAAGTTAATGACATCAATAAATGCAATAACATTGGTGCGGCCAAAACTGCGGAGATAATCCGCGCGAAAATTCAATGAGTTGTAATTGCCGTATCTATCCGTGTTGGTTGCGATAGTCTCGCGTGAATAACGCAGTGGTTGTGCATCACCCAAAACATTACTGTGGATAATATAAGCGTCACTGGGCTTTCCGGATGCCCATTTCCAGCGCGACGACAATTTCCACCGCTGATTGATTTCCCATACGCCACCGATGCTCACAATATGCGGGCGGTTGAAGTCGGCATCGTATTCTGTTGCATCAGGATTATCGCGCACGCGCGCGTCGTTATAGGAATAATTGATGCTGGCTGACCAGCCATTATCGAACAGCCGCGTAAGCGCGGTATCAACACCAAAAGATTTTCCTTCGCCTGTATTGGCCAGTGTTTGATTAACATTGTCCCCGTTGACAACCAGGTTGTGCAAATCCTGGTAGTAGGGTTCGACTAAAAACTCAACATCATTATTCCAGCGATAGACAAATCCTATGCTGACTTGATCGATTACTTCGTTTTCAAGTTGGCTGTTGTTTGCATCGCTGGCGCGGTCATTAAAGCGCGGCGCTTGAAAATAGCGTCCTGCGCTAGTTGTCAGGCGTAGGTTGCTATTAATGAGCCAGGTAGCGCCAACGCGTGGTGACAGTAAGTCTTCACTGGAAAAATTATCGCGATCGTAACGCGCACCGGCGCGAAAGCTCCAATCATCGAGCGCGAACTCCTGGTTGGCGTAAAGTGCGTAATTGGTTTCAGTCTGTGTGTAATGATTGTTGATTGCTTGCGGTGTGAGTACTACATATTTTTGCTCGGGATTTTCTCGATAATCATTTTGATCATAGGTGTAGCGAATCCAGTCATCATCCAGTGCCAGTGAAAATGCCAAATCAACCTGGGTGATGCGCAGGCCGCTGGATAACCGGCCGAATGTATTATTGATTTCAAAATCCGTTTGTAACCCGAGTTCTTGTTCCTCGGCTTCGGAGCGAAGAATATTATTGCGCACAGGAATTGTATTGGCAGGAGCACCTGTTTCTACCAGATCCGGATAGGCTTCACCGGTGCTGCTGCGCTCATCATAATTGCGTAAATAAATTTGGTTGGTGAGTTCGCCATCGCTGCCAATCAAACGGGTCCAGGTCAGTGCAAAGAGGCTGTTATCCGCTTCGCTGTCTACCAGCTCCACATCTACATAATTGCCCGGTTCATCTTCATCCGATGCCAATACGTTATCGATAGTGCGTTGGTATTCTTCGGGGGCGTAAATCGCCAGAAAACTTAATTGATCATTATCACCAAGTTCGCTGGTGGATTTAAAAATCACATCGGTGAGTTTGGGTGTGCCTATATCATCTAACCCGATGGTTTCAAACAACCGGCCGAAATCGTAATCGCGTGCAGAAAATAAAATAGAGGTTTGGTCGTGAAACCCGCTGGGGCCATCGTAACCAATTTCGATGCCGGCAATATCCAGACGGGTGCGATAGGCGGGAGTATCCGGATTACCTTCGGCGACATTTAACTTCAATAAGGAACCTGCGCGACCACCGTAGGCAGGATTCCAGCCGCCCGGTTGAAATTCGGCGGTTGCGATGGTGTTGGGTGCAAAGACGGAATAGCGCCCGCCGCCTTCAATTTCTTCCTGCTCGCCGAAGCTATCGCTGAAATGCACTACTTTATCGAATGGAATGCCGTCCACCAAAATCAAATTGTCGCGCGGACCATTGCCGCGCACGGTAAAGCTGGAGAACTCGCCATCGCCGAACAAGCCCGGCAATCCATCCAGCGAGCGCAGCACATCGCTACCACTGCCAGCGGCGCTGTTCAGTGCTTCCCCATCAATAAAGCTGGTGCCCGCCGGGTTGAGCGGATTGCCTGCAATCGTTTTTCCAACAACTAATAGTTCTTCCACACCTGGGCTGACGCCAGCCAGTTTGGTTTCTATCGGCGTTGTCTTATTATCCAGGACTCTTACTCTCGGCAGGCGCACACTTTGGTAATCCGGATGATTGATAAGCAGCGTATAGAGTCCGGCATCCAATGCATCAATTTGCACCAGGCCTTGTTCGTTCGCACGGGTTTCTGTAGTCGCACCAGCGCGCGATAGAAGGGTGATCGCGGCATTAGGGATAGGTCTCTGCGTACTGGAGTCGATCACTGTCAGGCGAATTTTTCCGGTATCGGCGTAGGTGTTGGATACATAACCTGCAAGTACCAGTGGCAGGAGCGTGTGGGTTAAACGATGCAATGGGTTGGTATGCTTGTGGCGGAACATAAATGTGACGACTCCTTGAATTCATCCACGCTGTGAGTGGACTTGGTGATGTTTTGATTCCCTCGACTATACGTAGCCACTCCGGTTTTATTTCACTGGCTTGTATGAAATGTTGATATTTTTCATGAAAGGCCAGGCTGAAATTGTTTATCTTGCTTAAATCCGCTTTTCGCGCAGCTCCCCTGCGTCAAAACAGCTTGTGACCCTGATTGACTTTTGATGAATAAAAACTGCCACCCGTACAAAAAAACATGCGGAATCCGAAGGGAAATGCACAATGAACGATAAACAATCAGGAAGCTACAGTATGTTAGTGAATGGGACCGTACTGGGCGCGACACCAATCAAAACCAGTTTGTTGTTAGTGGCTGCATCTTTGAGTGTGCTCTTTACCCTGGTGAAACCCGAAGCATCGGTCGGATTGGGATTCTGGGCGCGTTTCAGTTTTTGGGTGCTGCATATTGGAATCGGGTTGTTGGCCATTTTATTGGCGAGTTACTGCTTAAGGTTTTGGCGGTTGGCGCAGCTGTCCACAGTACTATCCTTGGGTATCACCGGTGTTATAGGCGCGGCTCTGGCTGCACCGCTTTATTGTGTGGTGGAGCTAATGTATCCACCCGAGTTAATTGATGGTGCATTGGATGAGTTTGCTTCACAGGGATGGTGGCAGGCAATTGTTGCTGAGTTTGCGTGTGTGATGCCTATCATGTTGATGAGCTGGTACACCGTAAACTTACCCTATCTGTTAAATAAACCCGTGTTGACGACTATATCCGAGCCCGATGCTCCAGATGACAGTTTTGACGAGACTGAAAAAGAGATTCAAGAGCGCAAGCAGCGTTTGGAGCATCTATATGAACGCCTGCCGGAGGTGCTTGGCAGGGACATAGTTGCCATTTCTTCTGATCTGCATTATCTCAATGTATATACAACGCTCGGCAAAACCATGATCTTGGGCAGCTTGAAATATTACGCCGAAGCCCTGGTGGATTCCGGTATGCAGGTGCATCGCGCCAATTGGGTGGCCAAAAAACATATTGTGAAAGTTCATATCACTACTACCGATGCTTACTGTGTCATGACTAATGGATTGAAAGTGGCCATAAGCCGCAACAAACGCAAAGAAGTAAAAAATTATTTTGGCCAATCTGTTTGCGCTCCTGCCGCTTTGACGCCCGTGCCTTTGCGTAGAGTGAAATAAATTGCTTGAAGTGAAATGAATGCAGGGTAATAACAGCGCGAACTTTTAAACTGCTTGTGGGTCTAGAGATAAGTTTTTATCACTGGCACTTTTTCTGGCACTACAAGCATGTTGGCTAGCATTCCTGAATTCAGGGAAGTTGATTTTTCCCATCTCTCCATTGCGGGTACCAATCCAGAATCGGTCGAGCCTGTGCGCAAGCAGCGATCGACTTTGCTATGGCTGGCGTTACTTTTATCCTTGTTGCTGCATTTATCCTTACTGCTATTCCAATTTAGCGAAAAACAATTTCATCCTCAACCGACTCCAACACTCCATATTGATTTGCGTCAGCTACCCGCTAAGACACAGGATATTGCGCCCGAGATAATCACACTAGATGTTAATGAGATCCCGCCTGTTTCGAATGTAGAGCGAGAGGTTGTTGCCTCGTCTGTTGTTGCGGAAAAAATTGTCACAGTTGAAAAAACGCTTGCAACCAAACCCGCCACTCGATTGGTGATCGAGCCACTGTCGGCGCAAGAGCTGAAAGAGATTGCGGAGAGACATGATGCGCAATCGGCTTCTCATTCCACTGCTGCAATCGCAGAAAATGTATTTCATCCCGGTCTGCGCGCACGGCTCTCTGCTGAGGCAAACAAACCAACACTGATGCGAGTTGAAGATTCAGGTTTGCAAACGTTTACCGATCCTGCCGGTGCAACGGTAGTGAAGTTGCCTGGTGGAGGTTGTATGAGTTCTCCCGCGAACACAAAAATCGGCGCACCCAAAAATTGGTATTTCACAGCCTGCGGTGGTCAATCGGAAAGTGAAAAAATGTTGGAGCGGGTGAATAGCGATGTAAAGGGAAAGCTGTGATTTGATGAATAAAAAAATCGTCATAACATTTGCATGTTATGACGACAAGGGAGTTTAAGTGGCCGAATTATTCATCCGGCTACTTAACAAGAAACTCAATATTAATAATCGCTACAAATTAATCGGTTTTCTTTGGGCGAAAGCTGGTTTTTTTGCCATCGCGCTCGCCGAAGCGTGGTTTGTCACGGCCGCCATCTTTATTGCCAAAGTCACGGCCACCACCTTCTCGCGGACCAAAGTCACGTTTTGGTTTGCGGCTAAAATCATCGCCGCCAGTGCGTGGGCCGGTATCCAAAGAAATCTCAAGCGGGCGGCTACGCACGCGCACTTTTTTCAATTTGGCGAGAATGTCTTTTGAAATGCCGGTGGGCAAATCGACAGTAGAAAACTCATCGTGCAATTTGATGTGGCCGATGAAACGGCTCTCGATACCAGCTTCATTAGCGATAGCGCCAACGATATCGCCAGGGCGAGCTTCGTGATTGCGACCCACCTCAATGCGGTAGCGATCCATATTCTCGTCATTGTGCTCGCGGCGCGGGCGATCTTCACGTGAGCCGCGATCGCGTCCACCATCACGACCACCGCGATCATCACGTGAGCTACGCTCATCGCGGCCGCCACGTTCACTGCGCTCACGCTCAGGTTTCACATCGGTAAATTTCACTTGCAATGGACGCTCGCGTTGTAACAAAAAGGCGAGGGCAGAGGCAATTTGTTCTGGCGATACATCATTTTTGTGGCTGTATTCAGCCAACAAATCGTTAAAGAAACTTAAATCCGCTTGCGCTTGCAAGGTGTCGGTAATTTGTTGGGTGAATTGATCGATACGATGTTTGGTAACCGTTGCACCGCTTGGCAATTCCATCAAGGTGATAGGCTTTTTAGTTGCTTTCTCGATGGTGTAGAGCAAACGTTTTTCACGTGGCGCTACAAACAAAATTGCTTTACCGCTACGACCGGCGCGGCCAGTACGACCAATACGGTGAACATAGGCTTCGCTATCGTACGGAATATCGTAGTTCACCACGTGGCTTACACGTTCAACGTCAATACCGCGCGCGGCAACGTCGGTGGCGATAACGATATCGAGCTTGTTGGTTTTCAATCGCTCAATGGTGCGCTCACGCAATTGTTGGTTCATATCGCCATTGAGTGCAGAGGCAGAGTAACCACGTGCTTCCAATTTTTCGGCGAGTTCAACGGTGGCAGTTTTGGTGCGCACAAAAATAATCATACCGTCGAAAGGTTCAACTTCCAGAATGCGGGTGAGTGCATCGAGTTTGTTGGTGCCGCTCACCATCCAATAAACCTGCTCAATATTGGCATCGGTTGATTGGCTGCTGGCGATTTTAATTTCGGTGGCGTTGTTCAAATAATTGTTGCACACATGGCGAATTTCTTTCGGCATGGTGGCTGAGAAAAGTGCGGTCTGGCGAGTTTTTGGCGTGTGTTCCAAAATCCATTCAACGTCATCGATAAAACCCATACGCAACATTTCGTCGGCTTCATCGAGAACCAACGCTTTCAGATTGTTGAGGTTCAAACTGCCGCGACGCAAGTGATCCATTACGCGACCTGGAGTACCTACAACTACGTGGGCACCGCGTTTTAATGAGCGCAGTTGGCTCGTCATATCCTGGCCGCCGTAAATCGGCAGCACATGGAAGCCAGGAATTTCACTGGCGTATTTTTGGAAAGCTTCTGCAACCTGGATCGCGAGTTCGCGCGTCGGTGCCAATACCAAAATTTGTGGATCTGCTTGCTTGGTGTCAATGCGAGACAACAAAGGCAACGCAAATGCCGCCGTTTTACCGGTGCCGGTCTGTGCCATGCCGAGAATATCTCCACCAGCAAGCAGAACTGGAATTGCAGCTGCTTGAATGGGTGATGGTTGCTCATAGCCAACTTTTTGGATGGCGCGCATAACGGGTTCAGAGAGGGCTAAATCGGAAAACATAATGGGTTCAGACATGTAATAACCTGTGTTTAAACATAAAAATCGCACGCAAAAAACCACGAGACAACAGCAAAATGCTGCATCTGTACTTTTTTACGGTTTGATTCTTATTAGTTTTTTAATGGGTGTTTGCGAAAAGCATCGCCCAATATAAAGGAGGGCAACAGTGAATGGGCAAACACAATAAAGTGGGGGCGATGATTGATCGCTAAGCGTATGAACTACATACAAGGTTCGGCTGCGTGTGAAATTAACTCAAGGAGTCAGGGCACAAGTGCAGTCGTAAAAGGCGATTTAATCAACGAATTCCCGCGTCATCTGCAAAGCAGACGTTTATGCAATCCACAAACTCCGATTCGTATAACCGATTGCATACTATGGGGCAGGCTGAAGAGATTTGAAAAACAGAATCGATCAGCGTAAATATCTACCAAGTGTCTAGAAATATAACAAATGGTCGGGCAGCCCTCAGACATCCAGTCTGTTCAGCATTTACCCCATGGCAAGACATTCACGATCAAGAGAGGGGTTACTGAAAGTGCGCGGAGTATAGAGGCTTGCGGCTTTCAAGGCCAGTTAAATTTGAATCCGGTCGCAAATTAGTGCTAAGCAGGCGTAATATCGCGCACAAAATTGCATAAGTGAGCGCCCTTGGCGAAACGGACTGTTCGGCGCGAGGGGCTGGGTTTACACTTCTATCCTTAATAAAGATTCCCTTTTATGGCTGAATGTTATGGCTGAACGACATATCTCTACCACCGCGCTTGCCCGCCTGATTAATAAGGAGAGCAAAGAGCTATTTATCCTGCTGACTACCGGTGGCTGGATCGTCAAAGTGGATAACCATTGGCAACTTACCGAGAAAGGTAAGTTTGAGGGTGGCGTTTACGTCAATCACCCCAAGTATGGCGAATATATTGCTTGGCCAGAATCGATCCAGCAGCACCCTTTACTAAAGCTATTGCCGGAAGCTCCCTTGAGTGCAACTAACCTTGCGCACAAATGGGATATTCCCGCGCGCCTGGTCAACGCGTTGCTCGCTGAAAAAGGCCTGATTAAAAAACATATCCGCGGCTGGTTGCTGGCGCCCAAGGGAAAAAAATTGGGTGGGCAGCAGCAGGAGGCGGAGTCGGGTATTCCGTTTGTCACTTGGCCAGAAACCATTCTGGACGAGCCAGAGCTTATTGCTTCACTCTTGCAAATTACAGGTGATAACGGCCTGGACGGACAACCCACACTGGATGGCCACAGCGTTAATAATGCGGTGCAGCGTCGTATCGATAATTGGCTGTATCTAAATCGCGTTATCCATGCTCGCGATTATTCTCTACTTTGGGATCTGGATTCTGCGGTTGCGGATTTTTATTTGCCTGATGCTGAGCTTTGTATCGAGTGTTGGGCCGATGAACTCGGATTGGAAAACAACCGTGCGGCGGTGATTAGCGGCGAACTGGAAAAAAATCAGGCCTACAAAAAACACAAGGTTGCTTACGTCGAGTTTCGCGATGAAAATATTCATCAGGTAGACGAAATACTCGCGCGGGAATTGTTGCGGCGTGGCATTGCCGTTTATTAATAAATCGTTTTAGGAGTTTCTCATGGCAAGTGTTTTTACAATGATTATGGAAGGAAAAATCCCCGGTAATTTTGTCTGGAAAGATGACAAGGCCGTCGCCATCCTGACCATCCAACCTATCCGCCAGGGCCATGTGTTAGTGATCCCACGCGCCGAGATTGATCAGTGGAGCGATTTGCCATTGGATCTCGCGTCACACTTAATGCAAGTGAGCCACAACATCGCCAACGCGTTGAAAGTGGCTTATCCCGCTACCCGCGTTGGTTTTATGATCGCAGGCCTTGAGGTTCCCCACACCCATATTCACTTGGTGCCCATGGACTCAATGGATGATTTAAGTTTCGCGTTTGCAAAAAATGCCGATGGTGAGGTGTTAAAACAAACAGCCGAAAAAATTCGCGGCGTTTTACAAGGGCAGGGGTTTGTTGAGGCGAAGGTCTAATTACAGCGCGCATCCAACTATTCGCGAGTTGGATGCGTATTTATGTCCTATATGAATCTCTTGCTCGCACCCAATTCGCTGCTTTTCTGGCTATCCACCTGTATCACCCTCCCGATTTTATTATTGGCAGTCCGCCATGCTCCCTGGCAACAAGTGCTCACTAGTCAAGCACGCCAACATGCATTATTTGCCACCATACTTGCGCTGGCGCTGTTGTGGCTGTTGCAAGTATCGGTGCGCGATACCTTGGCAATTCATCCTTTATTAATGACAGTCACCACCATGGTATTTGGCTGGAGCCTTGCGACCTTAATCGGAGCCATGGCTTTGGTTGCGCTGGAGATCTATCAAGTACCGCTACATGCACTCACACTGGATTGGGATGTCGCCGTCGCACAGTTTGATTTGAGCACCTTGCCGGTCGATTTTTGTTTAAGCGTCGCTGTGCCGGTGGGATGGGCCTGGTGTGTACTTTGGTTGGTGGATCGCTGGAAGTTCAAAAATCCTTTCACCTATTTCTGGGGTGTTGGATTTTTTGGCGCGATGCTAAGTTGTATCTGGCTCGGCCTTGCTGCCATATTGTTATTTGCAGTTACAGGTAGTGATGTTCAGTTCGCAACTACTCAAGAGCATTTCATTGTTTTTGTGTTGATGACCTTTCCCGAAGGTTTTGTAAACGGTCTTATCGCTACGGTGATGACGGTGTTGTATCCCGACATGGTGAAAACCTATCGCGATGATTGGTATTTAAAAGATTAAACCTGGTGCATAAAAAGTAACCTCGCGTTAATTCTACCTCCGCTTTCTTTTTATCTTCTTTTCCATACCTTCTGCCGAGTGCGACTTTCGGTAGCCTTGGTATTTTCTCGCGCTTGTGCCCGTCTGCGCGTTTATCCAGCATTAAAAACAGTGAATAATCCGACCCATATTCTCCGGATTGTTTAGGTTGGTTTGTTGAAACTCTTTATAAATCAATTAATTAAAAGTGGGTCGCTTTTCCGTCAAAACTGAGCCGGAGCATTTTGCGTCTGGCGCCAAAGTGAAGCGACTACCTATTTTCCGTTGGGTAATTATGGCTGCACTGGAGATAAGCCAGCCTACACTGGGAGGAGAGACCCAGTGTCAGGTTGATCGCTCAAGCAACAAGATCACGCAGCCAATGAGAGATAACCAACGAGAAAAAGGTCCGAGGAGGACGCTGTTATGTTCATAAAATCAAGAATGTCGATGGCAGTGGTTGCAGCCATGACCTCGACACTGGCACTGGGGAGTGCTCAGGCAGCAGATACAACTGTCGATGAAAACCTGGAAGAAGTCGTGGTCACAGGTATTGCAGCGAGCCTGGGGCGCAGTATCGATAAAAAACGCAATTCAGAATTGGTCAGCGACAGCATTACCGCTGAGGATTTGGGTAAGTTCCCCGACAACAACATCGCCGATTCATTGCAGCGTATTCCCGGTGTAGCGATTGATCGCGCGGGCGGTGAAGGCCGCTTCGTGAGCATCCGCGGTCTGGGGCCGGATTTCAGCGCAGTGTTGATCAACGGTCGCTCACCGGCGACTGAAAACGAAGACCGTGCATTCAGTTTCGATACCCTTGCTTCTGAATTGGTGCGCACGGTTGATGTATTCAAAACCTCCAATGCCGGCCTGAAAGAGGGCGGTTTGGGCGGTACTATCAATATTATTACCGCACGTCCTTTTGACTTTGATGGCTTCCATGCTGCAGGCAGCATCAAAGGTATGTATGAAGAAAACAGCGAAGACACCAGTCCACAGGCATCATTTATTGTCAGTAACACGTTTAACGATGAAAAATTGGGTGTGCTTGCATCGCTCACATATCAAGAGCGTTCCAGCGCGAAATATACCGTTGAGAACGAACATATTTCCAAAACCACTGAAGAGCCTTTTTTAAACTTCACCAATCCTTCACAGGGTTGGGCGGGCGGTTACGCTTATTCAGGTGATGGTTTGGAAGAAGATACATACCGCATCCAAAGTTTGTATGCGGGCATCACCAACGAAACCCGCGAGCGTATTGGTGGTAATTTAGTGCTGCAATTGCAGGCAACCGATGATCTGGTATTAACTGCAGATGTAATCCACTCCAAATATGATTCGTCTACATCAAAATACTCCACAGGTTCTTACATGTGGGCGCCGACTTTATCTCCGCTGAATCAAATTGATGAGCACGGTTTCTACAACGTAATCAATCACGGTTATGACGCTGGCTACAATATCACCGGTTATGCGCATTTATTGACGACCACCGAGCGCCCGACAGAATCCAATGTTGGCGGTTTAAATGCGGCTTGGGATATTTCTGACGAATGGAAAATGATCGCCGATATTTCCATGTCTGATGCGATTCTCGACAACCGTGGCCTGGATCGTTTGTACATCGTGGAGTTTTTGGATCGACCTGGATACATCATGACCTCCAATGGTGGTATTCCAACCCTTGAGTACGCTAATCCCGCAGCAATAACACCGGAAATGGGCAGCGCCAATATGAAAGATTTGCGCGCGCGTATTAATTCGAATGACGGTGTTTACAACAAAGCCAAAAACCACGAATTCAAATTCGATTTTGAGTGGTCTCCAGCTGATTCATTCCTGTCACAAGTGAAATTTGGTGCGAACAATACCGTTGCAGAAAAAGCGACCGAATACTGGAAAACGCCTGATTTGATTCGTCGTATGTATCACGGCCTTGCAACCCAGCAAGTCATGGATACAGATGCAGTTATTAAAGGCGTGTTAAAACCGGGCAATGTATTTGGCGGATTAAACGGCGACGTTTATATGATTGATCCGGTTGCTTACCGCAATTGGATGGCAGAAAACATTGACGGTCGTACACGCGCAAATACACCGGCGGGTATCGCCTCAAAAGCGGCGTTCATTGCCAATGGAAGCAGTTGGGATGCCGTTAAATCCAACGATTCCTCCACCATCGAAGAAGATGTTACTTCTTTCTATTTAGAAGCAGCCGCTGATACCGATGTTTTCGCAATGCCTTTGCATGTGTCAGGTGGTGTGCGTTACACCGATACCGCGTTGACATCATCAGGAACCACGCAAGTATTGATAGGCCTTGAACGTGAAGCGGCTGAACCGGGAAGACCACCGTCACCCTGGTTGGTACAACAATTTGCAGATGAAGCCGGCACTGCGGTTGCAATGAAAAATGATTACGACAATTGGTTGCCATCGCTCAATGCGCGCCTTGAAGTTACTGAAGATTTTTATATTCGCGCTGCGTTTAGTGAGACATTAACTCGTCCAACATTAACCGCCTTGGCTCCCTACACGTCATATCAGACAACGACGACGTCAGTGCGTACGGCGCGTGGTAATAACCCGAACCTCAAACCCTTTGTATCGCAAAACCTGGACTTGTCATTTGAGTACTACTATGACGATGCGAACATGATTGCTGTGGCGTTGTATAAAAAAGATATCGACGATTTTATCGTGACGATGAGTTTGCCGGAAACCTTGGAAACGATTGTTGATGTTGAAGATCCGGCTTGGCGAACGTTTACCGTTACGCGTCCACAAAACGGTGAGTCGGCCACTATTGAAGGTGCTGAACTTAACTGGACTCACGTGTTTGAAAATGGATTTGGTTTATCCGGTAACTACACATTTGTGAACAGCGATGCATCACTAAGTGCTGCAGGTGCAATCCAACGATTTGCGTTGCCAGGTATTAGTGACACTGGAAACGCAACGGTTTTTTACGATAAAGATGGCCTGCAATTGCGTGTTGCCTATAACTACCGCACCGAATTCCTCGGCCGTGTATCTAACGGGCCAAGTAGTGAACCTGTTCATTACGATGCCTATGGTGCGGTTGATGTCAGTGCAAGTTACGATTTCACCGACAAGATTACGGTGTTTGTTGAAGGCAGTAACGTCACCGGCGAAACCGTCAACAAATATGGCCGTTACAAAAACCAATTCATCGGTTTTGAAGATACCGGTGCTTTATACACCTTTGGTATTCGCGCCAAGCTCTAGGTTTTTGTCGTTCTTATTTAATTGTCCTTTAGTTGTGACTCCCGTTTGCCCGGCTTCGGCCGGGCCTTTTTCCCCTTTTGCCTGAAATTTGTGTTCAACAGGAAGTACTGCGTAATGGACCACATCTTTGCTGTAGATAGCGTTAATCACACAATAATGTTTGTTATCCGATAAAGGTGTTATATGAAAAAATTATTCAACCTTCGTATTTTTAAATTTCTATCATTATTTATCTCATCATTTATTTTTTGTTATTCAGTTAGTGCACAACAAACCTGTAATGCCTATGTCGGTGGCGGTTGCGCAGACATTAATGCGATGTATGTAAAGCTTGATTCAACCTCCAGAATCGCTGGCGTATTGGGTGATACCGCAGCTGAAAATACCTTGCTCAAATTTGCGCGCGACAACGGCATCAATTACCTGATCATGTACGACCTGCAAGGATTAGTGGCCAATTCTACCCGTGCAACACAATTGGCATCGCTGATTTCCCGTGCAAAAACCCAGTATGGCGTGCAGCAAGTGGGGGCAGCATTAGCGGAATCACAATTTGGCAACAACATTGTCGATTACAACAATAGCCATGCATTTAACGAGCGAATTGATGTGCTCAATGTGGAGCGTGAATTTTGGCGTTCTACAACTAACCGAGCTGCTGAATTTGATGAAACCATCAATGTACTGAATTACTTCAAAAATCTTGGTACTGCCAATAACTTAACCACTGAAATTTATATTGGCTGGATTACCGCTACAGAAGGCGCGCGTTTGGGTGATGCAGCTGATCGGGTATTGGTACATTTTTATCGCCAGACCGATACCGAAATTATTAATTACGGTATAGAGCGTTTGCAGTACCTCGCCGGTGCCAGCCGCAAAGTGAACATAGCGCCTATTTTTTCCAATGAAGGCCCAACAACGACTGACGATGCTGAAACCTATTTTATGGGCAACTGGTTAGCAACCAACCCGAATGATAAAGCGTTTAAAAGTTGGATTACCGGCTACAACGCACTCAATGCCACCTGGAAAAATAATCTTCAAGTCGTGGGTTCCAATTGGTTTTTATACAATCATTTTCCCGCTATTTACGCTGCTAAACCCAATCACATTACCAGCAATCCCACCAATCAAACTGCCTGCGCTGGTCAGTCGCGCACTTTTACTGTCGCGAGTTCTGCTACCAACAAAAGTTATTGCTGGATGAAAAATGGCAAGTGCTTGATTGATGGTGGAAACATTGCTGGCGCACGTACAGCATCACTCACTGTATCTAACATCAGCGCAGCAGATGTGGGTAATTATGCGGCGCGAGTGATTAGTTACGATGCAAATAATCCCACCAGTTTTACCTCAACCAATGCGAGCTTAAGCATAGGCGGTAGCTGCGGTGGTTCTGGAACAAATCGCGCGCTGAATAAATCGGTTACGGCATCTTCATTTATCGCAGCGGGTTATGAACCTGCAAAAATAGTTGACGGCAATACCACCACAACCCGTTGGGCAAGTGCTTATTCCGGCTCACAGTGGATTCAGGTTGATCTGGGTGCTTCATACAGCATTACCCGGGTGAAATTAACCTGGGAAGCAGCTTACGCAACGGCTTATCAAATCCAGATTTCTACTAATGGCAATAACTGGACAACGCTGCGTTCAGTTACGGGAAATACAGCGTTGATCAATGACCAAACCGGCTTAAGTGGCACCGGCCGTTATGTCCGCATCAACGGCACAGCGAAAGCATTGCCAGCTTGGGGCTTCTCGCTGTTTGAGTTGGAAGTCTATTGATTCGTTACAGACTGCCTCTGTGAGGCAGTCATTTTTATTGTTAATCAAACTCCAGGGTTTGATGTGGTAGAGGTATTAGCACTATGTGGAAAAAATATTTATCAGTTGCAGGGCTTGTTCTTATTGCGGGTCAGGTGTGCGCGGGGTCGCTTTCATCGGCGGATTTAAGGGTGTTTGCCCAAAACGCGGAATTGCGCTTTGGCACAGTCAGTAATTTTGGCCGCGAAGGTGCTTTTACTGCGCAAGTGACTATCAATAATAATTCCTCCCTGGCCTTACCAAAAGGAGAGGGAAATTGGAGAATTTATATTCACTCGGTCAAACGCATATTGTCGAGTGACTCCGCCGAATTTACCTTTAAGCATCTGCAAGGTGATCTTTATGAGCTTTCGCCCACTGATAAATTCCCGGGTTTAACATCTGGAAAATCCTTGCGGTTTCCCTATGTGGCACGTGGCCACATCGTGAGTTACAGCGATTTTATGCCGCGCGCATTTATTGCCAATACCGCAGGGGATGCAGCCGTATTTGCCAATACCGATACTGAAAACCTTGAAGCTTTTGTTGATCCCTTTATTAAGCCAGAACAATTTTTACGTTTTGATACGCCTAAAGACTTTTATTCCGTTGTAACCACCAAGAGCCGTTATCACACCAATATGGCGATTAACCAATTGGATGTAGATACTGAACACGTAAAGATAGTTCCGACACCCAAAAATGTAACCTACAGCAAGGGCAGCGCACAAATTGATAATCGCTGGGTGATTATTGAAGTGGGTGGCCTTGCGTTTGAATCCGGTTATTTGCAGAAGCGGTTGCATGATGCAGGCTTGTCGCTGGAAAAAAGAGTATCTACCAACATTCCCAAGCAACAGGTCATCGCACTCAGTGTCGATAAAAAACTCGCGGATTCTGCAGCCTATGAGCTAAATATTACCAGCGAAAAAATTACCGTTTCAGCCGGTACTGCGACGGGTGTGTTTTACGGAGTACAAAGTTTATTGAGTTTGTTGCCAGTAGAAAAAGCAACCGTGCAATCCGTGCCTGCGCTGCGGGTATTTGATGAGCCGCGCGCGGAATGGCGCGGCATGCATTACGATCTTGCACGTAATTTTCACGGCAAAGAAGCAGTAATGTCGCTGGTTGAACAAATGGGGCGTTACAAACTTAATAAACTCCATTTGCATCTCACAGAAGATGAAGGTTGGCGAATTGAAATTCCTGGCTTACCGGAATTAACGGAGGTGGGAGCATTCCGCTGTTTCGATTTAACCGAAACCACCTGCCTGATGACGCAATTGGGTAATGGCCCCAGTAAAACTGCAGTAGGCAATGGTTACTTAACCGCTGCGGATTTTACCGAGATCATTAAATTTGCGGCGCAACGCCATATTGAGGTTATTCCTGAAATAGATATGCCCGGCCATTCCCGCGCTGCCATTAAATCCATGGAGGCACGCTATAAAAAGTTAATGGCATCTGGTCAACAAGCCGCTGCAGAGCAATATCTACTGAGTGATCCGCAAGATAAATCCCGCTACATGTCGGTGCAAAGTTATTCGGATAATGCAGCCAACGTCTGCTTGCCATCGACCTATGAATTTATTGAAAAAGTGACTTATGAACTTCAACAAATGTATCGCAAAGCAGGGCAAAAACTGACGGTATTCCACATGGGTGGCGATGAAGTCGGTGCAGGTGCATGGACTGCATCACCCGCGTGCACTCAATTATTTGCTAACAATGATAAAGGCGTTGCCGGTGTAGCTGACCTTAAACCCTATTTTGTCCAACGTGTTTCTGAAATGACCAACAAACGTGGCCTCGATTTAATGGGGTGGGAAGACGGTTTGATGTACGACCCGAACAATACCTTTAACCGCAACCAATTATTCAATAAACGCGTGATCGCCAATGCCTGGGACAATATCTGGGAGGCCGGGGTCGCTGACCGTGCGCATCGTTTAGCCAATAACGGTTACGATGTTGTTATTTCTGGTGCAACACATTTGTATTTTGATCACCCACATGAAGCCAGTGCAGGGGAGCGCGGCTACCACTGGGCAACACGTTATACCGATCTCGCAAAAGTATTTGGTTTTATGCCAGATAATCTTTACGCCAATGCCGATAGGACATTTATTGGAAATGACATTACCAATTTGAATGGCTTGGTTGGCCGCATTCTTCCACCGCTGAAAAACCCCGAGCATGTTCTGGGTATGCAAGGGCAGGTGTGGACTGAAACCATCAGGACTGCAGAACAATTACAAACCATGATTTTCCCGCGTGTAATTGTATTGGCAGAGCGCGCATGGTTTAAGGCGGAGTGGGAAAGTGATAGTCCTGATGTGAGCAAACGCGCTACTGATTGGCGAGAGTTCGCGGCCACCTTGGTTGCAAAAGAGTTACCCAAATTGGAACAGTCAGGCGTTAAATTTTATTTGCCACCCCCCGGTGGTATTCGCGTTAACAACCAGCTAAGTGCTAATTCATCGTTACCCGGAATTGGTATCGAGTACAGCCTTAATAACGGCAAAGATTGGGTCCAGTATCAAGATAAAGTGGATGTAGGGACGGGGCAAGTATTGCTGCGCAGCCGCTTACATTCCGTTGTAAGCAACACAGCGACTGTTGATTAGTGTGTTGGCTATACAGCCGCTTCCGGGAAAATTATTGAAAGGTTTTTATAATGTTACGCAATTTATGTATTTTCAGTTTTATTTTTGCGCTGGTGTCCTGCGGTGGTGGTTCCTCTGCAATAAAAAATACCAACAACAGTGGCAATTCTGTTGTTGGATCAAGTGCTTCATCAAATGATTCATCTAAGATAGTAACGAATGCGAGTTCAGCAGCAGAAGCAAGTGCGTCCAGCGCGGAAGTTTCTAGCTCCAATTCCTCCATCGCATCATCAGCTCAAGGTGGTGAACCACAAAACGATCAACTATACGGAATGTACGTGTCCCTTAATACGGGGCGCACTAATGCATTGTTGGGCAATGTTGAGCGTGAAGATCAATTTATAAAATTTGTACGCGATAATGGATTTAACTATCTCATTTTTTATGATTTGGAAGGCCTTAATCCAACCTCAACCACCGCCAAACAGTTTGCTGCATTGGTCAGTCGCGCTAAATTAACTGCCGGAGTTAAAAGCGTCGCCGCCGCCTTGGGGGATGTGAGTGAGGCGAATACTATAGTCGCCTACAATAATGGTCGCCCCGAATCCGAACGTATCAACGTATTGAATGTGGAGTACGAGTTCTGGAATATGCCTGATCGCGCCACTGCGTTTAATAATACGATTGCGATGCTAGAGCATTTTAAATCCGTCGGCATGGTGCATGATTTGCAAACAGAGATTTATGTTGGCTGGATTAATGCAACGGAAGCAGTTAGGTTGGGAAATGTTACCGACCGGATTTTAGTGCACTATTACATGCAGACGGATGTGACTATTATCAATTACGGCCTTGAGCGTCTTGAGTGGCTATCTGCTGCTAGCCGCAAGGTAAAAATTGCGCCCATTTTTTCCAACGAAGGCCCAAAAAACACCAATGATATTCCGTTTATGGGATGTTGGCTGGAAAAGAATCCACATCAGCAGGCTTATAAATCCTGGCGCGAACAGTATGATGCACTCAATAAGCCATGGAAGGAAAATATCGAGGTCGTTGGTGCTACCTGGTTTATTTATGATAAGTTCCTGGATGTAAAAAACCTGAATGGCAATCAATCGGGCGGAGTTATTTCCAATGGTTGTGACGTCCAGTAATTTTGAAAGAATGGCGATTGTATGGTTGTAGTCGATAATGAACATGAACAAATGCTGATTCAGGATTCGGCGCGCCTTGCTTTGCTGCAAGGCGACTACCGCAATGCGTTTCAATTATTGACTGATGCCGTTAGTCGTTATCCGCAGTGGGCAGGCGCTTATTTTTTGCTGAGCCGCATTGCCTATGATTTCAAAAACCATCTCAAAGAAGTTGAGATGCTAACCCATGCTTACCGCCTTGAGCCGGATAAACTGGAATACACGGTGTATTTGGCTCGTGCACAGGTGCTTGCTGGAAATACAGATGCTGTGTATTTGTTGGCACGTGCAGAGCGTCTGCAAAACCACACGGCAGAAGTGTTGGATGTGATGGGCGTAGCTTACAATCGACTTTGTATGTATGAACAAGCGGCGGTTTGTTTTAAAAAAGTTATTGCGTTTGGGCAAGCACAACCTGGTCTTTTTTTTAATCTTGCCTCGTCACTAAAATTTTGTGGTGACTTTGCTGGTGCTCGTGATGCTTATGAAAGTGCTATCGCTTTAAAACCCGATTATTACAAAGCACATGCCGCATTAACTAGTTTGGGGGGGATTACTCCGCAAACTAACCACATCGCTCGCTTACGTGAGTTGGTGTCCACGGCAACAGATCCTGATGATAGTTTGTGCGTGGCCCATGCGCTTTCCAAAGAGCTTGAGGCACTAAAGTGTTGTGATGAATCCATGGCGGTGCTGGCACAAGCAAAGCAGAAAATGACTAAAAAGCTCGCCTATCAGTTTGCGCGGGATGAGGATATTTTTGCACGAGTAAAGCAGCATTTTTCAGCAAAACCGCCAGTGTTAAATAAGGGTTATGCAAATGGGCGAGCGATATTTGTTGTTGGAATGCCGCGAACAGGAACAACCTTGGTTGAGCGTATTATCTCAAACCATAGCCAAGTGGCCACAGGTGGTGAGCTGTATAATTTTTCGGTAGCGCTAAAACGTCAGCTCAAGTCAACCAGTAATGAGTTTATTGATAGCGATTTTATTAACCGTTTGGACGAGGTGGATCTTGCAGCATTGGGGCGTGAATATATTTCCAGTACGGATTATTTGTTGGCGGGAAAGCGTTATTTAGTGGATAAATTGCCGCTGAATATACTCTATGCCGGTTTAATTATTGCCGCTTTACCTGAGGCAAAAATAGTCTGCCTTGACCGTAATCCGCTCGATACTATCGTCAGTAATTATCGCCAACTGTTCAGCTTCCATGATTCCACCTTTGGATACACTTTGAATCTTGAAGATGCCGCGCGCTATTACGTGGCATTCAAACGTTTAGTTGACCACTGGCAGACGCTTTACCCCAATAATTTTTATGTGGCTAATTATGAATCCTTAGTGGCTAACCCTACTGACGAGATTAAAGCACTATTAGGTTTTTGTGGTCTGGAGTGGGAGGAGGCCTGTTTGGCCGTAGAGAAGAATAGCAAGCCAGTTGCTACGGCTAGCGCAGTGCAAGTCCGGCAACCGATTTCAGCGGCAAGTGTTGGGCAATGGAAACATTATGCGGCTTATCTTGAACCTGCAATTGCGATATTAACTGATGCTGGTCTTTTGCCTAAATAATGGCAAATCAATGAATAGTTATATTGTCGTCATACCCGCATACGCGGGTATCCATAAAAACAGCCTCAAGTGCTGAGCACTACTCCTGCGCAAAGTGTGCTTTGCGCAATGCCTCGCGGCGGAATTCTGTTGGTGATGTGCCCGTCAAACGCTTGAAGAAGCGTTGGAATGCCGATTTACTGTTAAAGCCCGACTCTAATAAAATATCCATAATAGTCATGTCTTTGTATTTTTCATCGGTGAGATAACGTTTGGATTCTTCAATGCGGTAGGAATTAACAAACTCAAAAAAGTTTGTGCCAAATGCTTTGTTAATGGCAAAAGAGACATCCCGGTAAGGCACCCCGATCTTCGCTGAAAACTGCTCAACGTTAAGGCTTTGGTTAAGGTAAAGCTTTTGGTTGACTATGCCGTCCATAATTTTGCTGATAGTGGAATCCAGCGGTTTGGTGTCTACCAATGCAGCAGATTCTTTCGGATCATCAAACTCCTCTTCTTCCTTGGTGGTAGTGAGGTTTTGCGCATGGGAAATACTGTAATAGAAGAGTGCGATCAATAAAATAAAGTTCAGGTAGTTATCGGTAACACCAAACGGCAAGCGATAGAAATAGGCAAGTATGCTTAGAGAGAGCGTCCAAATACCGGCTAATACAAAACCCAGGGTTAAATAATACAACCACCAGAGAGCGGTTTCATTTACGTCGGAATGTTGTTGGCGCAGCATTTTGTGATAGTGCCAAACAGTAAAAGTTGCGGCGATAAAATATCCCAGTGGAATAATTTTCAGCGAATACCAAAGGCTGTCTATGACTTGATAGAGCAGTGCATCCATACCAAAGGTGTCGAGCTTCAGGCGGTTGATATCAATATCGAAACTGGATATCACCAGTATGGCGATGAGCATCGGTGTTAAATGCAAAAGATGGATGCGTTTTAATTGGAAATTTTCTTCCGTAATACTGCGTACATACAGTAACAGCAAAGGCGCTTTTAACAGCATGGAGCAGCAGTAGAAGTAGGGTACTAGCGTTGCGCTCATGGTTGATTGCGGAATGTATTCATTCCAGATCAACATAATGCCGATATCGGATAATGTGAGGCTCAAGAAAAAACTGGCTAATAATGCTTTGGTGAGTTTTTTCTTGGCGGGTAAGATGGGTTGGAATAAGGCTAGAATTAAACTCAAACCTATCGCCAGAATGAGAATAATATCGTTTAAATTAAAAATAGGAGTAATCATTAATCTCTGGCCTGACGTGACGACTATGGTGATTGTGCCACCATAGTACATCAGGTTTAGCGAATCAACTCAGCCCATTCCTATCAAAGTTGCAATTCCCAATGCGATAAATAAAACGCAGGCGGCTTTGTGTGCAACACCGAGTGGCAATTTATCCATTAACCATTTTCCTGCAAAAATAACCGGCACGTTTGCCAGCAACATGCCTAGTGTTGTTCCGGCAATAACAGCACAGGTCATCCACATATCTGCATTGTATTTGGCCGCGAGTATGACGGTGGCGATTTGGGTTTTATCGCCAATCTCTGCCAGAAAAAATAACACCAGCGTTGCGACAAAGGGGCCGTAGTTAGCGAAGCGGCCCATGTCGTCATCTTCTTTATCGGGAATTAATAACCAAAGGCCGATAGCAAAAAAACTGCCCGCAATAATCCAGCGAATCCACTCGGCAGGAATCACATCTGCCAACACAGTTCCGAGCCATGCCGAGATTGCATGGTTAACGATGGTGGCGACTAATACACCCAAGCTGATGATGTAGGGGCGGCCATAGCGCGCAGCGAGGAAAAGTGCGAGCAATTGGGTTTTATCACCAATTTCGGCAATGGCGACGGCGAAGGTTGAGCTGAGAAAGGCTTCCATAAAATTTACCAGGGCGGGATGAATAACATGAGATACAACCGCAGTCCCGCCGGGGCCACAGTGGTATCTCAGGTCTCATCAATCCGATGTGTGCTGTAAGCACAACAGAGGACGCTTTTGCCATGCCGTAAATGCGCTCTTGAAGGAAGAGTGCGGCAAGTTTGTTGACAAAAGCGCTCAGCATTTACCGATGCAGGCATCGCAATGCTGGAGCAGATTACTCCCCCGAGAGGGTTCGCGCATTATAAGGATGCATGATTAATGCGACAACCTGAAAATCCCGCGCAAGCCAAATGTTTGACTTATGTTGCGTCTTATTAGTTGTAACTATATGAAAAATAACAACTAAATACTTTGGCATCCAGCTTGCAATTAACCCCTTAAGCAAGCCTTTAACGACAAATATCCGTTGTTTTATTGACGGTTTGATTTTTCGGGCAGGGCAAGAGTTGTGCAACAGGGGTTTTTATGACGCAAGCAGTTTCCAATGTGATCAAGGTCGGCAGCGCGGCTAAAGCGCGAGCTGGCTTACTGGCTGCCAATTCGGATGAGCCTTTGGCGGCACTACCGATGGAGAAGGCGCTCAGTGAAAAAGGCCAGGATCTGAAAAGTGCGTTTGAGCTGTTTAACCAGATGTCTGAACAGCTGGCGGATTCTTATCACCTGTTGGAAAACCGCGTTGCTGAATTAAATGAAGAACTGTCCAGTCTTAGTGACCGCCGCTTGCAGGAGTTGGCAGAAAAAGAAAAATTAGCCAATCGCCTTGAAAGCCTGCTGAATTTTTTACCCGGTGGTGTGGTGGTATTGGATTCCTCCGGGCGCGTGTCTGAATCAAACCCCGCTGCGATTGAATTGCTAGGCGAACCTTTGCAAGGCGAATTGTGGCGCGAAGTGATCGCACGCTGTTTCGCACCGCGTCAGGATGACGGCCACGAAGTGTCATTGCGCGATGGCCGCCTCATTAGTATCCAAACCCGCAACCTGGGTGCTGATGGCCAAATTATTTTACTCACCGACCAAACTGAAACCCGTCGTTTGCAGGGCGAATTAAGTCGTCATGAGCGTTTATCTGCATTAGGCAAAATGATGGGTGCACTCGCACATCAAATCCGCACGCCTTTATCGTCCGCCATGTTATACGCCGGCCATTTGTGCAGCGGCAAGTTGGATGATGCGCGTCGCCAACAATTTTCAGAAAAAATTCTCGGGCGTTTGAATAATATCGAGCGCCAGGTGCAAGACATGCTTTTCTATGTGAAGGGCGAGCTTGCGCTGAACGATGTGATCAGCGTTGCGCAATTGCAGTCTGAATTGGCAGAGGCAATGGAAGTCCCGTTGATGACCAGCGAATCTACCTGCGAATGGATTATCAATTGCCGCGAGCGTTACATCCAATGCAATCGCGATGCATTAATCGGTGCGTTGCTAAATCTGGTCAATAACGCGATTCAAGCTGTAGACCGCAAAGCGGCGCTGCGCATTGAATTCAATCTCTATCCGCAAACCCTGAATGATTCATCACTCAGTGCGCAACTCGCTTCTGAAGAACAGCGTTTGTGGATTCGCGTGTGTGATAAAGGGCCGGGAATGTCTGCCGAGTTGCTCAAATCCGTAGGGGATTTATTTGTCACCACCAAAGCGCAGGGTACTGGCTTGGGGTTAAGTGTAGTGAAAGCCGTTGCGCGTGCGCATCACGGAAAATTTTTATTGCAATCAACAGTAGGCAAAGGGACTTGTGCAAGTCTGCTGTTGCCGTTCGCGAATTTTACATCTTAGGGGAATAATCATGGCGTTAGCATTGCAACAAGCTGATTTTGAAAATGCGATCAAGGTATTGGTTGTTGAAGATGACAACAATCTCCGCGAGGCGTTAACAGACACGCTGCAATTAGCCGATTATTCGGTAATTGCCGTCAGTAGTGGCGAAGAGGCGCTAAAAGAGTTGGCACTTTATGGCGATATCCGCATGATTGTTTCCGATGTCAATATGGGCGCAATGAGCGGCCATGATTTACTGCGCTGTGTGAAGCAAGAATATCCACAAATTCCCATGATGCTGATTACCGCTTATGCCAGCATCGCTGAATCCGTGAATGCGATGAAGCAGGGCGCCGTTGATTATTTGGTAAAACCCTTTGAACCACAAACCCTGGTAGAAACCGTAGCGCGTCACTTGGGCGTAGCACAGATCGAGGGCGACGAACCCGTTGCTATGGCGCAGTCCAGCAAACAATTATTGCAACTTGCCCGCCGTGTCGCGCAATCAGATTCAACCGTATTGGTAGTAGGCGAATCAGGTACCGGTAAAGAAGTGCTCGCACGTTATATTCACGACCATTCATCGCGCCGTAACCAACCGTTTATTGCGATCAACTGCGCTGCTATTCCAGAAAATATGTTGGAAGCCATGTTGTTCGGCCATGAAAAAGGTGCCTACACCGGCGCGCACACCAGCAGCCCCGGTAAATTTGAACAAGCCAACGGCGGCACATTATTGCTCGATGAAATTTCCGAAATGGATATTGGTTTGCAAGCAAAATTATTGCGCGTATTGCAGGAGCGCGAAGTAGAGCGCTTGGGTGGCCGCAAGACAATTAAATTAAATGTGCGTGTGATTGCCACATCCAACCGCAATATGCGCAGCGATGTTGTCGCCGGAAAATTCCGTGAAGACTTGTACTACCGCTTGAGCGTATTGCCACTGCAATGGGCACCGTTGCGCGACCGCGTGGAAGACATTATTCCGCTCGCCGAAAAAATCTTGCAAAAACACGCACAAAAACAAAATCGTCGCGGTGTCAGTCTATCGGCATCTGCACAGCAAATGCTGCTCGCCTATCCGTGGCCGGGTAATGTGCGTGAGCTGGATAATATCATGCAGCGCGCGTTAATTTTGCAGGAAGGCAAATCCATCCAGGCGGATGATTTGGGTTTGGGCGCAAACGGCCCTTACTCACAAAGCCCAGCGCACTACAGCCAAAAACCGAATTTGTTAGAGGCCGCGCAAGCTGTTAATCCAAGCGCGGATTTTGAATCCAACGGCGAATCATCTTTTGCTGCACAAGCCTACGCCCGCGCTAGCCAATTTCCTGTCGGCGGAATCGCTGATAATATCGCGCTGGTCAACAACCAACCTGTGCATCACTCATCGCTAAATAACCCGGCGCTGGGCAATGACCTTAAACAGCGCGAATACGAAATCATCATGAACACCCTGCGCAACGAACGCGGCAGTCGCAAAAATACGGCAGAGCGTTTGGGCATTAGCGCGCGTACCCTGCGCTATAAGATCGCGCGGTTGCGTGAAGAGGGGTATGAGATTACGGAGTAATACGCCCATTTCGTTAATGACCATGAATATGGCTAGCGAAATATTCAGCTGATAAAAACGAATAAAGGCGGTTGAAAAACCGCCTTTATTTTTTTAAATACGCGTCTGCCGTTTAAGATGCATATCAATTCTGTCAACCACATAGGCAATACAATTAGTTGCTCGTTGCGGCAACTTTATGTTGTCTTCTACTTCATCAAGCAACACCTCCAGCAAACACGCTTGGCACCACAACTGATAAACCAAATCTACATCGGTTTTATGCGGCAGAGGCTTGCTGATCACCGTAAGAACTTTGTCCGGCGAATGAATTTCAAGTCGGGATTTGCGGAAAAAATCGAATTGCGTTTGATCAAGTTTAATAACGCAAGCATCGGGGAAGGCGGGGCGAGGGGTTACATTATCCATAATAGAAAATCTCGCAGTTTGAGTTTGCAAACCGCTACCACGGGTGAGATTCCCGGCTGCGGAATTTACCGTAGCGCGGGCAGCTTAGTGGATGAGGGTTGGGGTGTCAACGCAGGCGCGGTAGTGGGTCTAATCCCAGCTGGCGCTAAATGCTGCAATTGTTGATTAGTGCCTCAATTTGATCCACATGTGCGTTTAATAAGGAGCCGGAATAATGGTTATAAGGCAACACTCCAAATAGATTTTTTAATGGGTTATATGGGGCAAGATTCGACATAAAAGTGGCGCCGTACAGAGTACAAATCAAAAGGCAGGTTTACTTTTTGTTGTTTCTTCAGTTTTATAGAAAATCATTCCCCAATGTTTATCAACTGTGAATTTCATCAAGTTTTATACTGACCCGCCGCTTGAAAAAAATATGGTACCTGTATTTAGCAAGTTTGGAATAAATGGGGCCGATTATGTCTAAAAAAAGATGGAGCTTGGCTTTAAAAAATTGGCGCCGTCTCTTTCATGCCAGATTCAAAAAGCTGTGCTTTTGCTAAATTCGATGACAATCGCAGTCGATTTTTTTAGGATCCAGTATTAGTTAACATTGGCGAAAAAATATTGGTACGAGCTTACGGATGGCGCTTTAAAGTTCATTTATTTAAATTCTTTTAAGCTAACCAATTTCGCTGTGATTTTTCGCTCGCAATTTTAATGCTACATCACAGTATTTCCGAATCAATTTCACCCATACTAGTTTGCAGGGCTCGAAATAGACCCGAGCGAGCTGGTAATCCTAACGGACCTCTCACGAGCACGTTCTTAATTAAGGAGACAATTATGCGACCCGTTATCGAATTCTTACTGATTGGTGTATTGATCACGACTTCCGCAGTTGCTAACGAAGTCGAACGTGCTACCCCTCCAGATATTACACACTATTGCACTACGGAGCTTAGTGTTGCTGATAGCGGGTTGTATTACACTGCAACTGTCGGTCTGAACCGACGAGGTCAAGTGCTGGGTTGGGGCTACTTGGGTGAGGGGGTTGAAGTATTTTTGTGGAACCGAAAACATGGATATAAATTTATTGATGAGCTCGCGCACGAGCTAGAAATTCCCGTAAAGGCCGCCGCTTTAAATGATCGAGGGCAGGTCGTCAGCACTCAACCTATAGAACCGGCCGGTGCGTTTCTTCGGGCAGTTATCTGGCAACAGGGCAAAGGTTTAAAATTCTTGGAGCCCGCGCCTGAAGATGACAGCAGTGTTGCAGTCGACATTAATAATCGCGGTGAGGTGGTAGGCGTCAGCGGACCTTACCCGAATGAATCGGCATTGGGTGAACGCTCCGTCATATGGGACCGCCACGCTCGAGTAACCGTCATACCCGAGTTTCCAGACAGCACAGGAAGTAGGCCTTACGCTATGAATGACGCCGGGCAGGTCATTGGTGTCAACAACACACCGGGCGGAGGCCGCGGTTACATTTGGGATCGCAAAAGTGGTCTTCGCGCAATTGATGGGTTGACCAGTGGCGGAGTCGGTTTTCCTTCAAGCATCAACGATCACGGGGATGTCGTGGGTGGCGGCAGCTTTTATAACTACGGTTCGCATGCAATTTTCTGGAGCGAGGAAACGGGGACTGTGGACTTGGGCGACCTGCCCGGCAGCATCGAGAGCAGTTATGCTTCCGACATCAACAACCACCGGCAGATCGTTGGATACGCCACGGGCCAAGGTGGGTCAGCGGCCGTCATCTGGGACTCGCAGTTCCAGATTTACAATCTGAACGAGCTACTAATCCGCGACAAACCTGACGATCAGTATCTGTATATGCTCGGTGCGGCGAAAATTACCGATGCGGGTTGGATAACGGCATCGGGCTTTGATACGCGCGACCGTCAGTATCGCAGTTTCTTGCTCACGCCCGCACGGCGTTCCTTAACAGACAGTTATCAATATTCCTGTGGAAAATGAGAGTCCGGCTGATAACTGGAGGCCAACGTTAAGGTCTTGGGTGTTCACGCGTTGATTTTGTTCCCGTGCACTGGCGCGGGAACACACTCTTCAGGATGAGCCCTTCAATCAAAGTTTCCCCATGTAAAATTTGGGGCTAGTTTACTTACGCGCAGGGATCAAGTTACGGTTAATTATTTTAACGTTTCACGATAAGCTACTGTCTCCTGCCGATTTGACGAAAAGCTTGGCGACCAGCACTGGGTAATATCAAGTCCCCGATTAAACGAAATTGAATTATCTATTCTTAGTAGCTCCGAACTATGTGGGGTGGGCAGCCTGATTCAGGCGGAGAACTTATTTTTAACAATTACTGCTTGCCTGTAACATTTGCAACTGCTGCTCGTGAATGCGCAACGGAAGTTTTAAACACTTATGGCAATGAGAAATACGAAAAAAAATGGGCGGAGCATAAGTTTCACTTAACGCAGTTTCAAGAACTGAGGCGGTTGGTGAAAAAAAGCAAATTCTTATTGATAAACCCCAGTAGTAAATAATTCGGAAAAATGGCGCCTGCATCGCCTTGTTTTTCAAAAAATTCAACTGTTTCTATGTCTGTTTTTGACGAATTCGGAAACCTAGTGAAAGTGAAAATTTATTTTATTTTGGGTAACGGTTTTCGCGCAAAAAATTAGCTTACTAGAACTTTTTTATACTTGTACTCCACAACAAACAACACCCAAGTGCACAAAACCAGATGGTAATAACTAACACAAATAGACTCATTCCTTTCACATTCAAATGCCATTTGCCGGTAGCTATTATGAACAAGCTGATTGTGCCGATTAATAAACCTGCTAATCCTACCCAACGAAAGAGTTTGTTATCGCGAACCAGATTGCCGCTCCAACAGATCACCGCACATAGCCATACAGAGGTTCCTGCATTCGCTAGCACCTTATTCGATTGCATCAATAAGCGCGATTGAAATTCGAAAATTGTTAATTGCTCAGCGGTATTGATCTCTGCTCCCAGCACCATTGCAGGTGCGAGAAAGCCGCTAATCAATGCTGCGCCAGCCATCGCTAATCCGCCTGCTGCAAACAAACCACTTCCGAGCCAAACGATGGGGGTATTTTTTGCGGCACCATAGAGTGTAAATAACCAAACGTAGATGAGTACCACCAAAATTAGCAAGCCGTGCACATGCATAGTCAGCCCAGCAATTTGAGCCATCTGTTCAATTTGGGCTTCAGGTTGCGACGCGCTGATATACGGGTGATGAGCCATACCCGCGTTCGCCAGTATGGATAGGGCAATTAAGCTCCAGCCAATAAGACGGTAATACGAATGTGTTCTTTGTTCGTTTTCGTTTAACACGATGCCTCCAAAGGTAGTTATTTAAATTGAATGCCAGCCTAACAAGCGCATATGGATACTTGGCGGACAATACGATTAGAATGTCCGGCATCTACAACAAAACCTTGGGTAAATTGTGTGACAGAGGAATTTGAAGGAGACAAGCGAGCAGAACGCACAGGGTTAGCGTTGCGCAACGCGTTTTTTGAACTGGTGTTATTACAGCCTTACAGCAAGATAAAAATTGCAGACATCATCGCCAAGGCTGATGTGGGGCGCTCGACGTTTTATGAGCATTATAAAAACAAAGACGATCTACTCTATGCGAGTTTGCGCTGGCCGATGACTGTTTTGGCCTCTGCGATGTTACCCCCGAACAAGGTGTTGGATGTACAAGGGATACTGGAGCATTTTTGGCAGAACAGAAGTTTTGCTCGCCCTATATTGACGGGCACTACACGTAAGCATGTCAGTCGTTGCCTTAGCCAGATACTTGTCGAGCAATTGCAAAACATGTCTTCACCTTCACTTAACCGCTATGTCCCCGTGTCCGCTGTTGCTCAGGCACTGGCCGCAACGCAACTCTCGTTATTGAGCAACTGGCTGACAGGCGTATATTCCACAACACCTGATAAACTTGCTCAACAGTTGATGCTTACCAGTAGAGCGATTGCTGTTCCTTCTGTGTGAGAACATTTAATGGGGAAGGATAAGATTTAATTCAGCTCTGAAGATATGTAGTTCTCTGATTGTTGTGCGTACAGCCGGAAAAGTTTTTCCACTGATTTTTTTAAGGCGCTGTTTAATAGCTCTTCCGGGTTTAAAATTTTGGAAAAATGGGAATAGTTGATGTTTGATCTGATTTTATCTTTACTTGCAAAATTTAAGCTCAAAAAATCTGCAGAGAAGGCGGGGCAGGCGAGCCCATATGCTGCGGTAAAGGTTTGGTTCGATGAAGATTATGCTCATGTACGATGGCCGGAAAAAGAGCCTCAGTCCGTCGCTTGGAGTGAACTAATCGGAGTGGCCGTTGAAACAACTGATCAAGGGCCATTTGTAGAGGATGTGTGGTGGCACCTGGCAACGAAAAATGGTGTTGTAACATATCCGAGTGAAGCTACAGGCGCTGGCGAACTGCTACGACGACTTCAGGAAATTCCATCATTTAATAACGAGCGCTTGATTCAGGCGATGGCATCGACCTCAAATCAGATGTTCTTGCTTTGGGATCATGAGGGTAGACACAAATAAATTGATGCGCAGCTACCGTGTGGTTGCATTATAATTTTTCTGCTTTATTTGGTTTTATTAATAAAGTCGAGCTTAAAACTATCCTTATCTCGGTATCAACTTGAAAAAAGAAAATGCAATACACTGAAGCTGAAGATTTTATTTAAAGAAAGGCGCAGTGAAAGTTGGGGAGGTTTATAGCGAATCGCAGAAAAGAATGTTGCCTAAATTAGAATTTACGGTGGCGACACCCACCTGACAATCACCGGCAAATGAGGTGATTGACGTTTATTGTAGGGGCGCCGCTTGCTGCGCCCAAATTACCGGATAAAAATCTGGGCGCGGCAAGCAGCGCCCCTACATTAAATTGCGCTGGCAATTTAGTGCAAATACTCAAATTCATACTCACAGGTTTCCCGCTGTAATTTTTTCTCTTCCCATTTTTCTTCCAACTTGCGGCGGCATTCCATGTTGCGGCGTATCTGTTGTTTTTTTCCTTTTGAGATCACCACGTCGGCGATGAAACTCGCCATTGCATTTTCGATTAGTTCCAGATCGCTTAGTTGGTTCATGTCGCTCATGAAAAACTCCTTGATGGGGTTGGTGACGGCTTGAGCTTAATCGCGCTGGGTGACAAACCGGTTAAGGATCTGCGACAAATTGATTAATGCTTGCGCAGCTTGGGGCAAGTGATTGCCGGGCGGCAAAGGTTGGCCTGCTTTGTGCAAAATCCCCTGCAATGACAGATTTATAGGCGGCAATGCCAAATTATTGTCACTGTGAGTTGTACAAGTGAAATGGCTGTTTGGGATTGTTTTGAGCTTGTTTGAGAGGGCATACCATGACTGATCGCGTAGATATCAACCGATTATTAGGCGATATGCGTAATTTAAAGGCGCAAACCCAGGCATTTCAGCGCCCGCAGGGCGTTGGTGATACACCGGCCGGTATGCGCAGCCTCGGCGCTTTGCCGGTTGAGGGGACGTCAAAAGTTCCCAGCTTTGGCGATTTAATGACGCAGGCAGTCAACAAAGTGAATGATGTGCAAAAGGCTTCCAGCTCTATGGCGGATGCTTATGAACGCGGTGTTGCCGGTGTAGACATTACCGATGTGATGATCGCCTCGCAAAAAGCCTCAGTGTCGTTTCAGGCGATGGTGCAGGTGCGCAATAAATTAGTGGATGCCTATCGCGATGTGATGAACATGCCAATTTAATGGTTGTGCCTGATGGTTATGTTGCATCACCCAGTGCGATTAAAAATTTGTTTAAGGTGTTGAAATTATGGCTACGTCTGCCGCTTCCGAATCTGAAAATGCACCAGCGCAACCGAAATTGGGTGGCGATTTTTTGGAAGGTTTAAGCAACCTGAATTTGCTGCGCCAAGTCGGTTTGATGATCACCCTCGCGGCCAGTGTTGCGATTGGTTTTGCGATTGTGATGTGGATGCAGGGCGAGGATTACCGCCCGCTGTATGGCCGCATGGATAACCTTGATGCCGCCAATGTGGTGGACGTGCTTGAACAAAACCAAATCAAATTCAAGGTGGACGAAAACAGCGGTGCGATTTTAGTCGCTAGCGAAGATGTGCACATGGCGCGGTTGAAACTCGCTGAGTTCGGTTTGCCTTCCAGCCCGACCCAGGGCTTTGAATTGATGGATAAAGAGCAGCCACTAGGCACCAGCCAATTCGTGGAAAACACCCGTTATCAGCGCAGCATTGAAGGCGAGTTAGCGCGCACCATTACCAGTATTACCAGTATTCGTAACGCGCGCGTGCATTTGGCAATTCCGAAAAAAACCGTATTTGTACGCGATGTAACTAATCCAACGGCATCGGTATTTGTGGAAGTGTTTGCTGGCCGCAGTGTTGAGCCTGCGCAAGTCAAAGCCATTATGAATTTGGTGGCATCCTCAGTGCCTGGAATGAAAATGGCCGATGTGACGGTGGTAGACCAACACGGCAATTTAATTTCCACCGGCGAAGACAGTGCTGATTTGTTGATGGCCGCGAAGCAACACCAATATTCCAAGGAGGTCGAAAACAGCGTAATCAAACGCATAAACGGTATTTTGGAACCGGTGGTTGGCGGTGGTAAATTCCGTGCAGAAGTGAGCGCTGATATCGATTTTACGGCGGTAGAGCAGGCGGCCGAAACCTTTAACCCGGACTTACCGGCAATCCGCTCTGAGCAAACCCTCAATGAAACCCGCCGCGCGGGCGATGTTGCTGCCGGTATTCCTGGCGCCCTAACCAATCAACCACCAGGCACTGCGGAAGCGCCGGAACAAATTGATCCTGCCACTGGCCAGCCAGTTGCTGCTGCGCAACCGACCAATAACCGCGAACAGGCAACTCGTAATTACGAACTGGACCGCACGGTTAGTTACACGAAGCATCAACAGGGAACCCTTAAGCGCCTGACCGTTGCTGTCGTTGTCGATGATAAGGTTGTTAAAAATGCAGACGGTACTGAAACCATGGTGCCCTGGACAGAAAACGAATTGGAACGCTTGTCTATACTGGTACGTGACGCAGTGGGTTTCAGTGCTGTGCGTGGCGATAGCGTCAATGTTTTGAACTCGGCGTTTGCCAATCGCGTGGAGGATCCCAGTGTGATGGTAGACGTACCTTGGTGGGAGCAATGGATTATTCCCAATATTAAATATATCGCCAGTGTGCTGGTTATTCTGTTGATCATATTTGGCTTGCTCCGCCCTATGTTTAAAAGTTTGTCCAAACAAGGTGGCGCGCTGGCAGAACAAGAAGAGGCCCGTCAATTGGCCGCTCTGGAAGCAGCTGGCGCTGGCGGGTTAGATGGCATGTCTGATGAAACTGTCACACTGACCGGCGGCTCGGCGCTGTTATTGCCCAGCCCGGAAGAAGGTTACGAAGCACAACTGAACGCCATTAAAGGTTTGATTGCCGATGACCCGGGCCGTGTGGCTCAGGTAGTGAAACAGTGGATAAATCGCGATGACTGAAGCTAACGATAAAGCGGTCGATAAAGCCAAACTTAAACTGCGCTACGTTGATCAGGCGGCCATTTTATTGATGTCGCTGGGTGAATCGGACGCAGCAGAAATACTCAAGCACATGGGGCCAAAAGAGGTGCAGCGGATTGGTGCTGCAATGACCCAGTTGCAAAATGTGCAGCAATCAGAAGTACATGCTGTGCTCGGTAACTTTTTAGATGAAGTGCGCACGCTCACTGGGCTTGGTGTGGGAGCTGATAATTACATCCGCAAAATGCTGGTCACTGCGCTAGGTGAAGATAAAGCGAATAGTTTGATCGACCGTATTTTGATTGGTGGCAATACCACAGGTCTGGATACGCTCAAATGGATGGAAGCGCGTTCCGTTGCCGATATTATTCGCAACGAACACCCGCAGATTCAGGCGATTGTGATCGCCTATCTGGATTCAGATCAATCCGCAGAAATTTTGGGATATTTCCCCGAGAAAGTTCGCCTCGATATTATGATGCGCGTCGCCTCGCTGGACACCGTACAGCCGAGCGCGTTGCAAGAATTGAACGATATTCTGGAAAAACAATTCTCGGGCAATGCGGCATCGCAAACCAAAGCCATGGGTGGTTACAAAGTGGCGGCGGAAATTATGAACAATCTGGATGGTTCTATTGAAGCCGAATTGATGGAAGGCATCAAAGAAATCGACGAGGATATGGGCAACCAAATCCAGGATCTGATGTTCGTGTTCGAAAACCTCAAAGAGGTGGACGACCGCGGAATCCAGGCGCTGCTGCGCGAAGTGTCCTCGGACGTGTTGGTGGTTGCACTTAAAGGTGCAGACGACGAACTCAAAGAAAAAATCTTCAAAAATATGTCCAAGCGTGCCGCCGAATTGTTGCGCGACGATTTGGAAACCAAACCCCCAATGCGTTTGGCCGATGTGGAAGCCGCGCAAAAAGAAATCCTTATTACCGCGCGCCGTATGGCCGATGCTGGCGAAATTATGTTGGGCGGCGGTGGCGACCAAATGGTTTAAGTACGGGGTCGTTGAAAAATACATTTCTCATCATAGAAGTACATTTCTCGTCATAGCAGTACATTGCTCGTCATACCCGCGAACGCGGGTATCCAAATTGAGATAGAGCGTCCATGTCGGATAACAGTTTGCTAAATCGTATTCCCGCTGAAGTGGTCGAAAATGCCACGACTTGGGTAATTCCCCCGATTACGGAACACGGCAAAATTTTGTCGTCGGCAGAAAAAGAAGCACGTGAACGACGTGAGCGGTTGTTGCGCCGCGAAAAAGAAACGATTGAAACCGTTGAAATCCCCGAGCCGGAAGCGCCACCACAATTAGGCATGACCGCCGAGGAGATGCAGGCGATTTTTGACACTGCAGAAAAAGACGGTTTTGAGCAGGGGCATAAGGAAGGTTTTACTAAAGGCAATTCCGAGGGTTATGAAGCCGGGCGCCAGCAGGGACTAATGGAAATGCGCGCGCAGTTGGTTGCCGAGCAGCAGCGTTTTCAAAAATTGGCCAATGCATTGCTCGAACCCATCAACGCACAAGATACCGATGTAGAACATTTATTACTGGATGTGATTTGCACGCTCACCCAAAGTGTGGTGCAGCGCGAATTACTGACGGATTCCTCCCATATTGTCGGTTTAGTAAGAAATGCGGTGGATGCATTGCCTATTGGCAGTAAAAATATCCGTGTTTGTTTAAATCCCGACGATCTCGCCGCTGTTGAAACCTATGCTGCAGAACAGCAATTAGCCTGGAGTTTTTTTGGCGATGGGGAATTGTTGCCCGGTGGTTGCCGAATTGAAACTCCGGAAAGCCGCGTGGATTTTTCTGTGTCATCGCGTTTGCAAACCGTGTTGGAACAATTTATTTCCAAGCAGTTAGCGAGTGGAGACAGAGACGATGACGAAGGTGATGATGCGTTTGCTCACGGAAATATGTTGCATAAAGCGGAACTGGAGAACGAGAAAGAACGTGAAAAAAAATCTGACCTGAAACCTGATCAACAGGATGAGGTGTAAGCATGTCAGAACGTCAATCTATTGGTTCTCGTTTACGCACTTACGCACCGCGTAAGTTAGTTGTGGTGGAACCTCAGGCAGAAGGGCGTATTACCCGTTCAGTCGGATTGACTCTTGAAGCAGTGGGTTTGAATGTATCTGTCGGCCGCCAGTGTGAAATTATCAATAGTGACAACCGCCGTATTGAAGCAGAAGTGGTTGGTTTTTCTGGCGATAAAGTTTTTTTAATGCCGATTAAACGCGTTGAAGGTTTGCAGCCAGGTGCGCGCGTCGTGCCCATTGCCACCCAAATGGGGATGCGGGTTGGCCCGCATTTGTTAGGCCGTGTTGTGAATGGCATCGGCCAACCGTTGGATGGTAAAGGCCCACTCGTTGGCGATGAATTCCTCGATTTCACTCCGCACGAAATTAATCCCTTGCAGCGTCATCCCATCAGCGAGCCCTTGGATGTAGGTGTGCGTGCAATCAATGCACTGATTACCGTTGGGCGTGGCCAGCGTCTGGGTTTAATGGCCGGTTCCGGTGTGGGTAAAAGTGTGCTCCTGGGAATGATGACCCGCTTTACGACAGCAGACGTAGTTGTTGTGGGGTTGGTAGGCGAGCGTGGCCGTGAAGTAAAAGAATTTATTGATCACATCCTCGGTGAGGAAGGTTTGCGCCGCGCGGTTGTGGTTGCATCACCCGCCGACGATGCTCCTTTAATGCGGTTGCGCGCATCGCAGTTGTCTAGCCGCATCGCTGAATATTATCGCGACCAGGGATTAAACGTGCTTTTGCTAATGGATTCATTAACGCGCTTTGCGCAGGCGCAGCGTGAAATTGCACTGGCAATTGGCGAGCCGCCCGCTACTAAAGGATATCCGCCCTCGGTGTTTGCGAAAATTCCACAGTTAGTCGAACGCGCCGGTAATGCGGCAGAAGGTGAGGGTTCAATTACTGCTTTTTATACCGTATTGACGGAAGGTGATGATTTGCAAGACCCGATTGCCGATTCGGCGCGCGCAATTCTTGATGGCCATGTGGTGCTATCGCGGCGCTTGGCGGAGGAGGGCGTTTACCCCGCAATTGATGTCGAGGCATCGATTAGCCGGGCTATGCAAAATATCGTTGATGACGACCATTTGAAAATGATGCAACGGTTTAAACAACTGTTGGCGCGCTATCAACAGAACCGCGATTTAATTGCCATTGGTGCTTACACACCGGGAGCTGATCCGGAAACTGATGCGGCTATCGAACGCTTCCCGCACTTGCGCGCGTTCATCCAGCAGGGGATCAAGCAGGGGGTGCGTCTGCCGGAGTCTATCGCGAATCTAAAAGTGTTACTCAAGCCACCCGCCAATAGCAAAGCTAACAGCCCGCTGGCGCAGCAACATCGGCAACGATAAAAAACCAATCGCCAATAAAAAAACAAAAGGTAAATTAACTTGGGTTATCTAGCAGCGAGCCCCTGTCATGGCTGAATCCCGCGCTAAACGTATGCAGGTGGTGCTGACATTGGCTGTGCGTCAGGAGGATGAAGCAGCCAAAAAACTCAGCCAGTTTCGCGAACAGCTTGCACAGGAGGAAATGCAACTGGCGGATTTGCGTGAGTATGCCACCCAGTATCTGCATGCGCAGGGGGAGTTGCGCGAGGGTGTTCTTGCCCACGAGTTGATCAATTACAGTACGTTCATCAATCGTCTCAATGAAGCCTGCCGTGAGCAAGAAGCCAAAGTACAGCGTTACAAAGCGATACTTGAATCCTTGCAGCAACAATGGCGCGTTAAACATCAAAAACGAAAATCTATTGAGGATTTAATCACTCGCTTGCAGCAGGAAGATAATCTTCTGCTCGATAAACGCTTGCAGAAAGAAATGGATGAATTAAGCTCGCAGCAGTTACGGCGGCAGTCGGACAACGGCCAATAACCCGGACCCGCAACGCAATAGTTATTGTAAATTGGCCATTTAGAGCAGTTTTATCGCTTACTGGTTATATTGTGTAAGTCCCCAGCAACTATAGTTTTATAGGCTATCCTTAGGTTGTGCTGGTGCAGGGTAGTGGGTTACTTCCTGCCGACTCGTATCAGGAATGTTCAGAGTTTTTTGATGAGGTAAGACATGGCGATCACGTCAACAGTTTCCCCTGATGGCAATCAAGTCACTATTTATATCCAGGGCCGTTTCGATTTTAGTTCCCACCAGGAGTTTCGCGGAGCGTATGAAAAGCTCGCCCAAGCTCCCATTCATTACCGTGTCGATTTGCAGGGTACTTCTTATCTGGATAGTTCGGCCTTAGGCATGTTATTGCTGTTGCGTGATTATGCGGGCGGCGAACAATCCAATATCCAGATTGTGAATTGTGCACCGGATGTGAAAAAGATTTTATTAATTTCCAATTTTGAGCAATTATTTGATATCCAATAGGTGGCCATGCATGCCCAAATTGCGTGTTGAGTGATGTATGGAAGCGATTTTATGAATGATGTCCGGCGTTTAAAAATTTTGGTTGCCGATGATACAGACACTGACAGGCTCATCCTTGAAAGTATTGTTCGCAAAGAAGGCCATCACGTTGTTTCCGCTTGTAACGGGCTTGAAGCGATTCAGGTCTACTCCGCTGAAAAACCCGATATTGTGTTGCTCGATGCGCTCATGCCAGAACTTGATGGTTTTGGTGCGGCGCGCAAAATCAAAGAGCTTGCGGGCGATGAATTAGTCCCTATTATATTTCTCACCTCCCTTTCCGATACTGAATCCCTGGTGCAGTGCCTGGATGCTGGTGGCGATGATTTTCTCTCCAAACCTTACAACCGCATTATCCTGCAAGCCAAAATAAAATCCTTCAACCGTATGCGCGAGATGCACAGCACAATGCTGACGCAGCGCAACCAAATCGTGCAGTACAACAATCGTTTATTGCAGGAACAAACCGTTGCAAAACACGTGTTTGACAATGTCGCACACAGCGGTTGCTTGAATGCCAGTAATGTCCGTTATTTTTTATCGTCGCTTGCGGTATTTAACGGCGATGTATTGGTCGCCGCTATGCGTCCTAATGGCAGCATGATGGTGTTGCTTGGCGATTTTACTGGCCATGGTCTGCCCGCTGCAATTGGCGCTATGCCTTTGGCATCTACTTTTTACGGTATGGTGTCGAAAGGCTTTTCCATGACCGATATCTTGCGTGAAATAAATGGCAAATTAAAAAATATTTTACCGGTAGGGATTTTTTGTTGCGCCACCATGATGGATATCAATTTCCGCAAAAAACGTTTGAAAATCTGGAATGGTGGTTTGCCCGATTGTTTTGTATATCACCATCAAGAGGGCAATATCACCCCAGTTAAATCAACCCATTTGCCGCTCGGTGTGTTATCCAATCGCGCCTTTAAAGATAATTGTGAATATTTTGAATTACAGAAGGAGGACCGGATTTTTGTCTGGTCGGATGGAATTCATGAGGCGCGCAATGCAGATGGTGATATGTTTGGTGAAGAGCGCTTGAAGGCGGTATTTAGTCGCAACAGCAACCCCGAACTTTTATTTAACGACATCATTGAAAGTGTGCAGCAATTTGTTGGCAGTGGTGAAAAAGATGATGATTTATCCTTGCTTGAGATTCGCATGGATGAACCTGCACGGGTGAATAGTTTCGCTAAAGAAGCTAGCGACAAATTTGGCAACTCGGAAATTGAATGGACCATGGGGTTTGAAGTCAAACCCACTAGCTTCAAAGTATTTGATCCACTGCCGATGCTGCTAAATGTTCTGATGGAGGTGCCCAGCTTGCGCGCGTTTAGCAGCACGCTTTACACCATTCTCGCCGAGCTATACACCAATGCCCTTGAGCATGGCGTATTAAAACTGGATTCTGAACTCAAAAAAACACCGGATGGTTTTTCCGATTATTATGAGTTGCGCGAGCAGCGAATTAATCAAGTCACTGAAGGGTTTGTGCGCATTAATATCTCCCACAAGACCAATGAGAATGGCGGGCTATTAAAAGTGCGCATTGAAGACAGTGGTGACGGCTTTGATCATCAGCAGCGTTCTACCGACAATCTGACGTCATTCGGTTATAGCGGGCGCGGTATTGCGCTGGTGGAGAAACTTTGTGGTACCGTTACCTATCTGGGATGCGGTAATATCGTCGAAGTCGCTTTTTCATGGGTGAGCGATGATTGATTCATGTTGATGAATTAACCCTGAGCATTCCCCCATACGAATGAGATGCAGCCCAATGGAACATCTGGACTACGACACCTTAAATACGCTCAAGCAAGTCATGGAGGATGATTTTGCGTTGCTGATAGATACCTTTGTACAAGATTCCACCGACCGTATCAGCACCTTACGCGAGGTTATCCAGGGTACCGATGCCGATTTGATCCGCCGTGCAGCCCATAGCTTTAAGGGGAGTAGCAGCAACATTGGCGCTCCACATTTGTCGTCATTGTGTGCTGCATTGGAAAAAAAGGCCTTGGAAAAGCGACTGGAAGCCTTGGACGTTGACCTCGATTCCATCGAAAGAGAGTTTGCCCAAGTTATGGTTCTGTTGCGTTCTCTGCCCTGATTAGCGATTTATTCTTACCCATTTCACCTTTCCTCATCCTGCCTTATTCATCGGCAACTATCCCGACCCGGGGTGGGGCTGTCACCGCGAATTGGCACCTGCTTTGCAAAGTATCTACTGAACCGAATTGTTGGCTGATCGAGCGGCAAACCCTTGCCGTGATCAAGAGCAGGAGCAGCAGATGAACAATGGCAATCTTTTAAATAGTTTATTGGGCATAACCAATGCAAACCCGGTGGTGACTAAAGCATCTGCCGCCAAAGCGCGTGCCGAATCGACTGAAAAATTCCAGCAGGCACTTGAGCAAGTGCGGCCAGAGGTTGCCGCCCGCAAACCGGTTGCGCGCAAAGAAAATCCGCCCGCTGAGCCTGCGGCTGCGCGCGAAGCCTCAAAACCTGCAGCCCAGCGCAATTCAGTGCAAGAAACACGCAAGACGGATACACCGTCTAAAGCGCGCGACCATGCGCAAGATGTTGCTAGTAAACCGGTAGAGAAATCAGAGACGGTAGTTCGCGATACAAGTGTGGATGAACCTGTGATGGATAATCAAACTGAAGAGCAATCTGCCGACGGCCAACCGCAAACACAGGCAGGAACTACTCACACCGGTGAGGGGCAGGATCAATCGGCCGATGAAGTGCCTGTTGCGCTCGATAATTTTTTGTTGATTACTCACGGCTCATCAGGCGAGGGCAAGGTTGATGAGATGTTGGCGTCGCCTGAAAATTTGTTCAATGCCGCGAACCCGCAGCCGTTGCTTGCAGATGAATCGCTAAATGATGGCGATATCGATTTATCATCAGATAACTCTGTGCTTGATCAAGGCGTGTTGGCAATACAACCATCTGTTATGCCTGTAGCGCCGGAAGCTTCCATATTGCCAGGGCTAGCATTAGGCACATCAGTCAATAATCAACCACCCTTAGCCGTAACTCCCCAGGTTACACCGGGTCAAGTTGCTGGACCCACCATCACAAGTGCTGCTGTAGATGCACAGCCTGCCGCTCTGCTAGCTGTGGGAGGAACCTCGTCAAACTTGGTGAGTGAACTGGACTTGGATGGTGCGGAGGGTGAAATCGATGTATTGACCGGCGATAGCTCCGCTACTGAATCCGGAGAAAACCCGGATTTTCTGCTGCTTAACTCCAAAGCTGCGCTGAATAAATTGGCCGAAACCACCATGACTGCAGCGACGCTCGATAAAGCAGCTCCCGCCGCTGATTTGGCAAAACCCGCAGCGGTGAGCGCGGCAGTTGAAACATTGACACGATTAGCTGATGCACAATCACCTGCTGCGCGCGCGTTTGTTGTTCAAACGGGAGTTCCAGTAACAGTCGGTACGCCCCAATGGAGTCAAGCAGTGGGCGATAAAGTCCTATGGCTTGCAGCACAAAATGTGAGCTCTGCTGAAATACGCCTCGATCCGCCCGAGCTGGGCCCTATGCAAGTCAGGGTGAGCGTTAATCAGGACCAAGCCAGCGTTACTTTCACCAGCCCACATCCAGCGGTGCGCGAAGCTCTGGATCAGCAATTGAATCGCCTGCGCGAAATGTTCTCCGAGCAGGGATTAAATCTGGTGAATGTGGATGTATCCGACAAATCCTTTGCCCAACACGAGCGAGAAAAGGAGGAGTCAACTAAAAATTCAGGTAATGCCGGGTTGGATGAAGAGGAGTTGGCGCCGGTGGCCATCACCCAAGCTGTTTCAATGCGTCTGGTTGATCATTACGCATAGATTTAATCTGTTCCTCATTAATTAAGCTAAGCTTTTTTGCCGGGAACCTGATCAGATTGATCAGGTTCTCTACACCTTTGTTTTGCATCAGATTTTTTTCTTCATTCTAAACACCTTTCTCACGCTTGCCCTCGCAAACCCTCTATCCGCTGCTAAGCTTTCAAAGGCGATACTGGCATAGGTATTGCTCAAACCCTCTTAGACTTTGAAAGTGACGGAGTTTTGACATGGCGGCAGCCCCCAAAGCAAAAACTGATGCAGGCAACGCTGATGCAGCTGCAGATGCAAAAAAGAAAAAAAAGAAATTGTTGTTAATCATTGGTCTGGCGGTGGCGCTGATCGCAATTTCCATCGGCGGTACTATTGTGGCGTTAAAATTTTTAGCACCAGCACCACCCGAGGGTGAGGTTGCAGAAGAAGAGCAGGCAGAATCGACTTTAGCGCCAGCGCTCTATTATGAAATGACCCCTAACTTTACGATTAATTTCAATGTGAATGGCCGCCAGCGTTATCTACAGGCGGCAATTACCTTGTTGTATCGCGATCCTTTGCTGGAGGAGCTATTAAAGTTACATATGCCGGCAATTCGCAACGGTTTGGTCATGCTATTAAGTGCCAAAAACTTTGAAGAGTTACAGACCAACGAAGGGAAAGAAATTTTACGGAAAGAAGCGCTGGAAATTATTCGTAGCCAATTGCAAAAAGAACAAGAGGCACTGGTTACCAGTGGCAAAAGCGAGGAGGTTTCCCCCTCGAATGTCGAACAAGTGTTGTTTACCAACTTTGTAATGCAATAAGGAAACCGCTGTGCAAGATTTACTCTCGCAAGACGAAATTGACGCGCTCCTCCATGGCGTTGATGACGGTGACATAGATACCGAGGGCGATGCTGAACCCGGCACGGTAAGAAACTATGACCTCACCAGCCAGGATCGTATTGTGCGTGGGCGCATGCCCACGCTCGAAATGATCAATGAACGTTTTGCCCGCTACACCCGCATCAGTATGTTTAACTTATTGCGTAGAACTGCCGATGTTTCTGTTGGTGGTGTGCAAATCCAAAAATTTGGCGAGTATGTTCATACGCTTTACGTGCCTACCAGTTTGAATATGGTGAAGTTTCGACCTTTGCGTGGTACGGCATTAATTATTCTCGATGCGCGGTTGGTTTTTAAATTAGTGGATAACTTTTTTGGGGGCGATGGCCGCCACGCAAAAATTGAAGGCCGCGAATTTACCCCGACTGAATTGCGCGTTGTGCAGATGGTATTAAATCAGGCATTTATCGATTTAACCGAGGCCTGGAAAGCGGTTTTCCCCATCAATTTTGAATATGTCCATTCAGAAGTTAATCCCTCGCTTGCCAACATTGTGAGCCCCAGTGAAGTTGTAGTGGTGAGTACATTCCATATTGAATTGGACGGCGGCGGTGGTGAAATGCATATCACCGTTCCCTATTCAATGATTGAGCCGATTCGTGAAGTGCTCGACGCTGGTTTACAAAGTGATAGCGACGAGCACGATGAGCGTTGGGAAAAGGCCTTGCGCGAGGATGTGCTTTCGGCAAGTGTGGATTTGGAATGCGATATTGTGCGGCGCGACATTACCCTACGCGATATTGTTGATTTAAAAGCGGGCGATATTATTCCCATTGAATTCCCGGATTACCATGTGTTGACCGCCAATGGTGTTCCCATGTTCAGGACCCAGTTAGGTCAAACCAATGGTTTTCTCAGTTTGAAAATTCGCGAATTTATTGACCGTCGCAGTGCTTACAATATAACCGGTACTAAAGGCGATAGTACAAAAACGGATGAAACAACTAACGCTAAAGATGAACGCGTGACTGCAACTAAAGGTGGAAAAAATGGCAAGTGATGATGTTGATCAAGACTCAATGGCCGATGATTGGGCTGCCGCTATGGCAGAGCAGGCTGATGTTGATGAAGCCATGGCCAGCACAGTGTCGTTTGATGAATTAAAAAGTGATGTGCTTAAACAACCGCCGGGCAGCCCGGATTTGGATGTGATTCTGGATATTCCAGTTTCCATCTCCATGGAGGTAGGGCGCACTTCGATTACGATTCGCAATTTATTGCAACTTAACCAAGGCTCGGTAATTGAATTGGATCGTCTTGCAGGCGAGCCGTTGGATGTATTGGTCAATGGTACATTGATCGCCCACGGTGAAGTGGTGGTGGTCAATGAAAAATTCGGTATTCGTATGACCGATGTTATTAGCCCTGCGGAACGCATTAAAAAATTGCGTTAGGAATAAAAGAATGACCCTCGTCTTGTTAACAACAATCCTCTTCTCATCGAGGAACTGGCTCTCCGTTGCAGGACGAGGTTTTTGGGTATTGTTGTTGGTGTTCTTCACCGAGCTCAGTTATGCACAGGCTACGGTTCCCACTGCGCAAATTGGCAGTGGCCGTCACTTGGTAAATGTGACGCTAGCGTTGATGGGTATTATCGGTTTAATTTTTGCGATTTCCTGGTTCGTAAAACGTTTTAGCCAAGGGACTTTTTCAGCTAACGCCCATATTAAAATTTTGTCAGCTATGCCTTTGGGCACGCGCGAACGCATAGTGCTGATTGAGGCGGGTGGGCAGCAATTATTATTGGGTATTACTTCAACTAATATTAATACCCTGCATGTATTTGAAACGCCTATTGTGGTGGATGATAAAACCGAAAATCCATCTGACTTTAGCCGTAAGTTAATGGCGATCCTGCAGCAAAAGTCATCGCTAACCTCCGCGCAAGATTCCAATAATAAAAACAATTCTGCTCCCTAGGAAATACCATGTTGAATAATGCTGTTGATACCAAAGTGGTATTTATGCGGATCTTGCTTGCACTGTTATGCCTGGTGTTTGCGGGGGTTGTTTCTGCGCAGACCAATACCCCTAATGTAGTGGATACGGCCGCAAATAATTTACCATTGACGCAAACAACTCCTTCTAACCTGGGTAGCCTGCCTGCCATTCCTGGGTTGCCAGCGTTAACGGTTAAAACCAATCCGGATGGCACGCAGGAATATACGGTCACGCTGCAAATCCTCGCCATTATGACGGCGCTGACGTTTTTACCGGCGCTATTAATGATGATGACATCCTTTACCCGCATTATTATTGTGTTTTCTATTTTGCGTCAGGCACTGGGTTTGCAACAGTCGCCGTCAAACCAGATTTTGATTGGTCTCGCGTTATTTTTAACCCTGTTTATTATGCAGCCGGTATTAAATAAGGTGAATGAAGATGCGCTGCAGCCCTACATTAACCAGCAGATTGGTGCGCAGGAAGCTCTGGCAAAAACCGCTGCCCCTTTTCATGCGTTTATGATTGCCCAGACGCGCGAATCCGATATCGCTTTGTTTGTAGGCATCGCCAAGCATCCGCCGATAGCCACACCGGAGGAAACACCATTCAGTATTTTGGTGCCCGCATTCATTATCAGTGAATTAAAAACGGCATTCCAAATTGGTTTTATTATTTTCATTCCCTTTTTGGTAATCGATATTGTGGTATCCAGTGTGCTTATGGCCATGGGTATGATGATGCTCTCGCCATTGATTATTTCCCTGCCGTTTAAAATTATGTTGTTTGTCCTCGTCGACGGCTGGGCGATGATTGTAGGCACGCTCGCCGCTAGCTACGGCATATGATGGAGGCTTTATTATGATGACTCCCGAAGTAGTAATGGATTTATTCGCAGAGGCATTTTTTCTGGTGATCTTGATGCTGCTGGTTATTATTGGCCCCGGTTTGATCGTGGGGCTGATCGTGAGTATGTTCCAAGCGGCGACTCAAATTAACGAGCAGACCCTCAGTTTTTTGCCGCGTCTTATCGTTACTTTGATTACATTGATGATGGCGGGTCCCTGGTTGTTAACCAAGTTTATGGATTTATTTAATCGATTATTTTCGAGCGTACCTTCTCTTATTGGGTAAAACGGGGCCTCATCGGGTCGGTCAGAGCAATGCAAGAATTAATCATAAGTGAAGAGCAGCTATCGCAATTTATCGGCCAGTACCTCTGGCCGTTGTTGCGTATCAGCGCTTTTTATTTTGCCGTGCCGGTCATTGGTGCGCGTACTGTACCGGCCCGTGTGCGTATTATCCTCACCCTGTTTACCTCCATCATGATCGCTCCGGTATTGCCGCCTGCGCCTGTGGTTTCGTTTGTGTCGGCGCAAGGTTTTATGATGATCATTCAAGAAGTGCTGATTGGTCTGGCTTTAGGCTTTGCCATGCAGGTAGTGCTGCATGTGTTTGTATTGGCGGGGCAGTTTATCGCAATGAAAATGGGCTTGGGATTTGCTGCGATGAATGATCCATCCAGCGGTGTAAGTGTGACTATTTTATCGCAATTTTATTTATTAGTGTCCACCTTATTATTTTTGGCCAGTAATGGTCACTTGGTAGTGTTGCAATTAATGATCGACAGTTTTACCACCTTTCCGATTGGTGGGGCAGGCATGAATAGCGCCCATTTTATGACGATTGTAGATTTGGGTTCCTGGTTATTTAGTGCGGCCTTATTAATTACTTTGCCGCTGTTCACGTCATTAATGATTGTGAATATGTCGTTTGGAGTAATGAGCCGTTCAGCACCGCAAATGAACGTATTCACGGTAGGTTTCCCCATCACCCTGATATTTGGTTTTATCCTCATGTGGTTCACGCTTGCCAACTTCTTACCAGTGTATTTTGAAATTATGGAAGAGGGTATAGGTGTGCTGCGTACTTTGGCATTGACCCCATAAGGTGTAGTCATGGCTGAAGAAGACGACAGCAGTCAGGAAAAAACGGAAGAGGCCAGTTCGCGCAAAATTGAAAAAGCGCGCGAAGAAGGCCAGATTCCCCGCTCCAGAGATCTCACGACTACAGCGGTTTTAATGTTGGCGGCGCTGGGTATTTATTTCTTTGCTGAATTTATGGGCGCAAAATTGATTGGCCTTACACGCGACAATTTTGTCCTCAACCGCGCAACGATTTATGACCCCAATGCCATGATTGCCCATTTGGCTAGCGCCATTTATGACGGCCTTTTTAGTATTGCGCCACTGATGGCGATTTTATTAATCGCCTCGATTGTCGGCCCGATTGCTTTAGGTGGTTGGAACTTCAGCGGTAAAGCCATGGAGCCAAAGCTGAGTCGTATGGATCCGCTGGCGGGGATTAAACGCATGTTTTCAGTTAAATCCCTGATTGAATTATTAAAAGCCCTGGGCAAAGTACTGATTATTTTAGGTGCGACTATTTGGCTGTTAAAATTTTACGCGCAGGATATGTTTCGCTTGGTGGATGAAAGCGTTGGCAACGCGATTATCCATTCCCTGGAAATCTCCATTTTTGCCACTATCGCACTTTCTGCGACTACGATTTTAATTGCTGCGATTGATGTTCCTCTGCAAATTTACGAATACAATAAAAAATTAAAAATGTCGCGGCAGGATCAAAAAGATGAATCCAAAGATACGGATGGTAAGCCGGAAGTAAAAGGCCGTATTCGTCAGTTGCAACGGGAAATGGCGCAGCGCCGCATGATGTCTAATGTCCCCCAAGCCGATGTCGTCATCACCAACCCGGAACACTTTTCGGTGGCCCTGAAATACGATCCGGAAAATATGGATACGCCGATTATGATTGCCAAAGGTGGTGATCACACCGCATTAAAAATCCGTGAAATTGCCAACGCCCACAAAATCGAAATTATCCAATCACCTGTGCTCGCGCGTGCGATTTTTTACACCACAGAAGTAGATCAGGAAATTCCATCCGGGTTGTACCTTGCGGTCGCGCAAATATTGGCTTATGTGTTTCAACTGCGCAATTTCCGTAAAGGAAAAGGTGAGAAACCTGCATATCCACGCAATATCAATGTACCGCGTGACTTGCGGTACGACGCTACAGGTAAGTTGGATTAAACTTAGAACCCTTCTATCAATAAATTGATTGCCGCCAAAATTTCGTAGCGAAAATTCCCCAGGTTGCCTACCTCTTCAGTTAGCAGATGTTTGCTGATACCCGCCATTTGCGGTGTTAACAGCAACAGCGTTTCACCGTTGATGGTGAGCTTGGGGGTTAGGGTGGTAATGCCGCTGCCCTTAAAGCTGGACTCGCGGATGAGTGGGATCACCATGCGTGTATCCAAGCCTGCAAGTAGGTCATTTTGCACATCCAGCAAATAAGGGACGTGGTGGTTTTCCAGATTGTGGTTTTTGTAAGCGCGGAATTGGCTCATCAGAAACCCCGCTGTGGATCATTGGGATTGCTGTTTTGTTCGGTGTATTGGTTGTACTCATCGATGGCGCTTTTATTGGCGGATAACCAAAGCTCCTGTTGGCGCTGCTTCACTTTCTCCACTAGCGCCTGCTCGAGCGTAGCGGATAAATTGATCTCAAACTCTTTAGCTTTGCGCAATAACTCACTGTTAATACTCACATTTGTGGGTTTTTTGGGCGCGCTGGGATCGTAGATGTTGTTCATAATTAATGCTCAATTATAATGCGCATAGTTTATGCGCATTTTTATTAAAGATCAAATAATAAACAGCTTTGCAGATCTGTTGTAGTAATTGCGTAAATCGGTACGCTTCTTGCGATATCACGGAAAAATGACCTAACTGTCAAGAATCCGTGCTTATGGCCTTACCAACGTTTAACCAGTTGAATAACTTTAACGGCAAAGCTGCGTTTGGCTCAGTACGCGCCATGGGGCGTGGCAATCTGGGTATTCCAATCCTGCTGATGATGCTTCTGGCAATGATCATATTGCCGATTCCCCCCTTGCTGCTGGATGCGTTCTTCACCTTCAATATCGCGCTGTCGTTGGTGGTGTTGCTGGTTGCTGTATATGCCATGCGCCCTTTAGATTTCGCCGCTTTCCCTACTATTTTGTTGATTGCAACGCTTCTCCGCTTGGGCTTGAACGTAGCCTCCACCCGTGTGGTGTTGTTGGAAGGCCACAATGGTGGCGATGCGGCAGGTAAGGTAATCGAAGCCTTTGGGCACGTAGTTATTGGCGGGAATCTCGCTGTGGGTATCGTGGTGTTTATCATCTTGATGATCATCAACTTCGTGGTAATCACCAAGGGTGCAGGCCGTATATCCGAGGTGAGCGCACGCTTTACCCTCGATGCAATGCCCGGTAAACAAATGGCGATTGATGCGGACTTGAATGCGGGCTTAATTGATCAGGATCAGGCGCGCGCACGTCGTCAGGAAGTGTCTGCCGAAGCTGACTTTTACGGTGCAATGGACGGTGCCAGTAAGTTTGTGCGCGGCGATGCTGTCGCGGGCATCATGATTATGTTCATCAATATTTTTGGTGGACTTGCCATCGGCATGATGCAGCATGATCTTGAGTTTGGTGATGCCTTTGAAAAATACACCATCCTCACTATCGGCGATGGCCTTGTGGCGCAAATCCCTGGTCTTTTGCTGTCGGTTGCCTCCGCCATTTTGGTAACCCGCGTTAATAGCTCTGAAGACATGGGCAAAATGGTGGTAAGCCAAATGTTTACCTCGCCTAAAGCTTTAGCTGTCGCTGCTATTATGTTGATTATTATGGGGTCCGTCCCCGGTATGCCACATCTTGCATTCTTGGGCTTGGGCTTGTTGTGTGCTGGCTTGGCGTATTACATCCATTGGCGTAAGCAGCAACCGGCTGTAGTGGAAGAGAATACATTTATTCCTGCAGGTGCTCGTGCTGCGGGAGAGGTTGCGCCGTCGGGCGGTGCCAGTATTGCACCGCAGCGCTCGGCACCAGCTTTACCTCCGGGTGCTCAGGAGTCGCCAGAGCTGGGTTGGGATGATGTGCAGCCGGTGGATGTCATCGGCTTGGAGGTGGGGTATCGCCTGATTCCTATGGTCGATAAAAATCAAGGTGGCGAACTGCTTGGCCGTATCAAAGGTGTGCGCAAAAAGCTCTCGCAAGAGATGGGCTTTTTAATTCCTTCAGTTCATATCCGCGACAATCTGGATTTGAACCCCACCGGTTATCGCCTCAGCTTGATGGGCGTTTCGATGGCGGAAGCCGACGTGTATCCCGATCGCGAATTGGCGATTAATCCGGGGCAGGTGTTCGGTACCCTCGACGGTATTAAAACCAAAGATCCGGCGTTTGGCCTGGATGCAATCTGGATCAATCCCAGCCAGCGTGAACAGGCGCAGACATTGGGTTACACCGTAGTTGATCCGAGCACGGTGGTGGCGACTCATCTCAACCAAATCCTTCAGCAGCATACTTTTGAACTGCTCGGTCATGAGGATGTGCAGAAGCTGCTGGATATGCTAGCCAAGACATCGCCCAAGCTTGTGGAAGAGCTAGTGCCTAACACGATGGGGATTAATGTCCTGTTGAAAGTGTTGCAGAACTTGCTGCGCGAACGCGTACCTATCCGCGATATCCGTTCCATCGCCGAAGCCTTGGCGGGAAGCGGTGGCAAGAGTCAAGATCCCGCCGCTCTTACCGCATTGGCCAGGGTGGCCTTATGCCGTCAAATTGTCCAAAACATTGTGGGTAATGACCGAAACCTGCCAGTTATCACGCTTGAGCCGACGTTGGAACAGTTGTTGCTAAACACCGTACAGCAGGCACAAAAAGCTGGCGCGGATGATAGCGCCTTTATTGAGCCTGGCTTGGCAGATCGTCTGCAGCAATCATTGATTAGCGCAGCGCAGAAACAAGAACTTTCAGGTAAACCTTTGGTATTGCTCGTAGCAGCGCCGCTCAGGCCAATGCTATCGCGCTTTGTTCGCCACAGTGTTCCTGATATGCGGGTACTGGCTTACACCGAAGTGCCCGACAACAAACAGATCAGTATCGATGCAAGTGTCGGTGCCGATAAAAAATAGCCCAACCGGGTAGGAGTTGAATATGCAAGTCAAACGTTTCGTAGCAGCTGATATGCGCCGTGCGTTGGAATTGGTTCGCCAGGAACTGGGGCCAGATGCCATTATTCTCTCCAGCAATCGCATTCCGGAAGGGGTGGAATTGCTGACTACCATGGGTTCCGATTACGAACTCAAGCAATTGCAAAATCGCCCTTTTTCCGAATCCACATTTGCGCCGAGCGAGCCACTGTTGAGTGATGGTGATATCTCTCCCCGCGCTTTGGCAAATCCGCAACCGCGCCGCGCCGCGCCAGTGATTAGTAGAGCGGTTGATCAGCCCGCCCATCCTAATGCAGGTAAAAGCGGTGCGCAGTTGGCCGATGATATTGAAAAAGCGCGTTTGCGCATGATTGCTGCGCGCAAAGCAGAAGATTCGGCGAAAGAATTTTTAGTGGGAAAAAATACGGTCGTGAACGCAGGGATTCCGCGCAATACTCCGGCACCAGCACAGAAGCCAATGGTTGGTATGAGTGCCGCCGAAAGATATCCGTTAGTTGATGCAGCTCCGGTATCTGCTTTAGCTCCCTCGTTGCGAGCAGCTTCAGCGACAGCACTCAGCAAAGAGGCAATGTCATTCCGCGAGGCCTTGCTGAAAGAGGGGCGCTTGCAAGAAGCGCCCAAGGCTGAAGGCCCAACCAGGGATAGCGTTGACCAATCCTCACAGCTCACCGATCTACAAGCAGAAATTGCCGATATGCGCTTTTTACTGGAGCAGCAATTGGATCGTCTTACTGGCCAACAATCGGCACCGATTAATTCCCCTGTGCTTGCCAGCGTTGCGCGTCGTCTTGAGCGATTGAATTTGCCGAAGGATGTTATCAGCAGCGTTATCAACGCCTGCACTAAAGCCAAAACTCTAAGCGATGCCTGGCCGGATGCGTTGGCGAACCTTGCGCACCAATTGCCAATTAATGGGCGTGATGTGGTCGAGCAAGGCGGTGTGTTTGCATTTGTCGGCCCGACCGGTGTAGGCAAAACCACTACCATTGGTAAATTGGCGGCGCGCTATGTGTTACAGCATGGTGCCGATAAGGTCGCGCTTATTACTACCGATACCTACCGCATCGCCGCTCATGACCAGTTGCGTTCACTCGCGCGTATTTTGCGTGTACCAGTGCGCGTGGTGGACGAAGCCAATCCTCTGGATTCAGTCCTGCGCAGCCTGCGTCATTGTTCGCTGGTGTTAATTGATACCGCTGGTTTCCGCCACGGCGACCCGCATCTGAAAGCACAATTGAAAGCATTGGCTGAGCAGCAAGTGGTAAAAACCTATCTTGTTATGTCATGCAACAGCCAGGTACAAATGTTAAAAGCATCGATCCATGCATATGGCGCTGCGCGTTTGCAAGGTTGCATCCTTACCAAATTAGACGAGACCGCAAGCATTGGTGAAGCCTTGGGAGTTGCCATACAAAATCGCTTGTCGATTGCCTACACCACCGACGGGCAAGACATTCCCAAAAATTTGGATGTGGCGCGTGCGCATCAATTGGTGTCGAAAGCGGTTGCATTGCTTAAATCCAATCCAACAACGGCTGTCTCGTAAACGGTGAAGGTTAAACAACAGTTATAACCACAGGAATTTGTCGGTGAAACTGAAATTAGTCGGATGAAATTCCAATCCCTATCTATACTCAGATCACCATTGGTGTACCCCAAGGCCCATTCGGCAACCAGGCGTACAACTCGAAGAAATAGGTTTGGAGTTATGTGTAGATGAGCCAAATGCGACCAGTACAAGTGATCGCTGTGTCCGGCGGCAAGGGCGGAGTAGGGAAGAGCAATATTTCCGTTAACCTCAGCATTGCGCTGGCAGAATTGCGTCGGCGTGTGGTGTTGTTGGATGCTGACTTGGGCTTAGCCAATGTCGATGTGCTGTTGGGGATCAGGGCGACCCATACGCTGGCAGATGTACTTGCCGGCACCCATAGTTTGGCGGACGTACTGGTAAGTGGTCCTGCAGGTATGAAGATTGTTCCTGCGTCATCCGGTGTACAGCGCATGGCAGAACTAAGTGCTGCTGAGCACGCAGGACTGATCAATGCCTTCAATGATCTTTCGGATCAAGTTGATATCCTGGTTATCGATACGGCAGCCGGTATTTCCGATACGGTCGTGAGTTTTGTGCGTGCTGCCAATGAAGTGATTATCGTTGTCTGCGACGAACCTTCATCTATTACCGACTCCTACGCATTGATCAAATTACTCAACAAAGAATACGGCATGCAGCGTTTCCGGGTGGTGGCGAATATGACGCGTACACCGCAGGAAGGCATCAATATGTTTAACAAGCTCAATACCGTATGCGAACGCTTTCTGGATGTGACTTTGCAGTTTGTCGGCCAGGTTCCCTTCGACGAAAACGTGCGCAAAGCGGTACAAAAACAAAAATCCCTGCTGGAATTTGCGCCCACTTCCAAAGCGTCTGTCGCTATACGTGCACTTGCACAAGTCGTAGATAAATGGCCGCTACCCAACTCGCCTACAGGGCGCCTGGAATTTTTTGTAGAACGTTTATTGCAGGCTGCGAATGCGCGCTAGCCTGGTGTGTGATGCAGAAAAAAATAGGTATGTAATACGTTGTGCCGCCAGATCGTTGGTAAAACGCAGGGTTGTTGCTGATAAGAAGGTGCTCAATGGCCGTAGTCAATGGTTTAGCCATGTACGATAAAAAAACCTTACTTGATGTACAGATCAATATTGAAGACTACGCGCCTTTGGTAAAGCGTATTGCCTATCACATGATGATGCGTATGCCGGCCAGCGTGCAGGTGGACGATCTTATCCAGGCTGGCATGATCGGCCTTATCGAAGCCTCCCAAAAATACGATGCCTCCCGCGGTGCAAGTTTTGAAACTTATGCGGGTATCCGAATTCGCGGTGCAATTGTTGACGAAATGCGCCGCGGCGATTGGGTTCCGCGCTCAGTGCACCGCAATGCACGCCGTGTTTCCCAGGCCGTTGCTGCAGTAGAAGCGCGCACCGGTCGCGATGCCACTGACAGTGAAGTCGCCGCCGAGTTAGGTGTGGAACTCAATGAATATTTTGAAATGCTGCAAGATTCCAATGGCAGTCGCCTATTCAGCTATGAAGAAACTTTTGGCGAGGAAGACAGCAATATAGATGCATCTGAGCACAGCAGCGCGTTTGTCAGCCCGCTCGATGGTATCCAGCGCGATGGCTTAAAAAAAGCACTGGTGAAGGCTATAGCCCTCTTGCCCGAACGTGAACGGATGGTGTTGGCGCTCTACTATGATCAAGAACTAAATCTGAAAGAAATTGGTATGGTGCTCGGAGTCAGTGAATCCCGCGTGAGCCAGATCCACAGTCAGGCGGCAGCGCGGCTGCGCCACAAATTGGCAGATTGGCAATCGGGCTGATGACTGTTTAAATAACAAACGAATCTAGCAAAAAGCATCGTTCAAGTTGCAGTGTAAATATCAAAAACTCTGTGTTTTCAGCGAATTGGGCTATGATTCGAATTAAAAGTTGAAGATTGATGCGCCGGAACTGGCCGAAGCTTCAACTCCTACTAGACTATGATTAAATGAAAATCCCGTCAGGGTGAGTGGAGGTTGCGTTGGATAAGAATATGAAAATCTTAATTGTTGACGACTTTTCAACAATGCGACGGATTATTAAAAACTTGCTGCGGGACTTGGGTTTTTCCAATACCCATGAAGCGGATGATGGGGTTACAGCATTGCCGATGCTGAAAAGTGGCGACTTTCAATTTCTAGTCACAGATTGGAATATGCCAGGTATGACGGGTATCGATTTGCTGAAAGCCGTTCGGGCAGATGAAAAGTTGCGCACCTTACCGGTGTTAATGGTAACGGCTGAGGCCAAGCGCGACCAGATTATTGAGGCAGCGCAAGCGGGTGTTAATGGTTATGTTGTCAAACCATTTACCGCTCAAGCACTCAAGGAAAAAATCGAGAAAATTTTTGATCGCGTAGGTTAATTTGGCTCGATCAAATAATAAATAAGGCGTTGTCATGGCATCTGAACCCCAAACATCTTTCAACGAAGAATTTGTTGTCGAATTGAAAGAGTGCGCCAAGTTGCTCACGGAGAAATTGCAAAGCAATCAATTCGAAGAGGCATCGGTGCTGATTCACACCATCACCCAAGCGCGCGACCGACATATATTTCAGTCGGTGGGGCGTTTAACGCGCGGTCTGCACAATGCTATTGTCAATTTTAATGTGGACGCGGACTTAACCAAAGAGCCGCCCAAAATTGCCAACTCAGATATTCATGATGCATCCAATCGTTTGAATTACGTTATTGATCTCACACAAAAAGCAGCTGAAAAAACCATGGATATGGTCGATGAGGCAGCACCTATTGCGATGAACCTTGGGCAAGAGGCCAGCAGCTTACGTGCAGAATGGGCGCGGCTTAAGCGCCGTGAAATGGGCCCTGATGAGTTTCGCCAGCTCTATGACCGCATGGATGATTTTCTCAAGCAGATGGTAACTGGCACCGAACAATTAAGTAAAAATCTACAAGACATTGTACTGGAGCAGGGCTTTCAGGATTTAACTGGGCAAGTGTTAAAACGCGTGATCGGTTTAATTAACGATGTTGAAAAAGATCTAGTCAGTCTGGTGCGTATTGCGGGTCAAGTGGAAGAAATTGCTGGTCTTTCGAATGACAGCGAGACACTCGATCATGACAAAGAAATTATGAATAAGCGCAAGGTCGAAGCCGAAGGCCCACAAATTAATAAAGAGCGTGCAGATGTAATGTCCGGGCAAGACGATGTCGATGATTTATTGTCTAGCCTTGGTTTTTAGGTCTGCGGGTCACGCGAGGAACGTTGAATGAGTTTTGGTGATGACGAGGATATTCTCCAGGATTTTCTGGTAGAGGCGGGAGAAATCCTTGAGCGCCTCAGCCAGCAATTGGTTGACTTGGAGCAGCGCCCTGAAGATAAAGACTTGCTAAATGCAATCTTTCGCGGTTTTCATACCGTAAAAGGTGGTGCCGGCTTTTTAGCGTTGACCCCAATGGTTGAATGTTGTCATTTGACGGAAAACTTGTTTGATATTTTGCGCAATGGAAAACGCGCCGTTACTTCTGAATTAATGGACGTAGTGCTAGAAGCGTTGGACTTAGTGAACCAACAGTTTGAATTGGTTTCCCAACGCGAAGCCTTGCCACCAGTAGATCATTCATTAATTGCTGCGTTGGAACGTTTGGTTTCATGCGCCGATTTGGATGAGGCCGCTGAAGCTGCAAACGCAAACATTGCGGCTGCCAGTGAAACTGTTGTTACAGAAACTCCCACCGGTGATATTACCGATGCAGAGTTTGAACAATTACTTGATGCAATTGCTGGTGAACCGGCATCGGCTGCTTCTACATCTGTTGCTGCTGCACCCGTCAGTACATCGGGCAACGATGAAATTACTGAAGATGAATTTGATGCACTACTTGATCAATTGCACGGCAAAGGGAGTGCTCCCGGTATAGCGCCTCCCGCGGCAGCTGTTGTCACACCTGCTACTGCCGCCACCAGTAATGAGATTACCGAAGACGAATTCGAAGCATTACTCGATCAATTGCACGGTAAGGGTAAAGGGCCTGCTGCTGCACCTGTAGCGCCTGCGGTATCTGCACCAGCCCCAACTGCAGCTAGCGGTGGCAGTGATTTAATTAGTGATGATGAATTTGATGCGCTACTGGATCAACTTCATGGCAAAGGAAAAGGGCCTGGCGTTATAGCAGCTACACCTGCATCATCAGTACCCGTATCTAACGTAAAAGCACCTGAAGTAAAACCTGCACCTGCAGTAGCAAAACCTGCCCCGGTTGCAGCCAAAAAAGTAGAGCCGCCTAAACCAGTTGTTGCACCAGCGACCTCTCCCGCACCTGTCAGCGATAAAGAAGCGCCGCAAGTTGAAACGACTGTGCGTGTCGATACCCAGCGTCTCGACGATATTATGAATATGGTTGGCGAATTGGTTTTGGTGCGTAACCGTTTAGTGCGTTTAGGTAATAGTTCTACTAATGAGGCCTTGGTAAAGGCTGTCGCAAATCTTGATGTGGTGACTGCCGATTTGCAAACATCGGTCATGAAAACCCGCATGCAACCGATCAAAAAGGTGTTTGGTCGTTTCCCGCGTGTAGTGCGCGATTTGGCGCGCAGTTTGCGCAAAGAAATCAATCTGGAATTGGTAGGTGAAGAAACTGATCTGGATAAAAATTTGGTAGAAGCGCTCGCCGACCCTTTGGTGCATTTGGTACGCAACTCGGTCGACCACGGCATTGAATTTCCTGAGGTACGTGAAGCCGCCGGTAAACCACGGTTGGGGCAAGTGATACTTTCTGCAGAACAAGAGGGCGATCATATCCTGTTATCGATTAGCGATGATGGCGCAGGTATGGACCCCGTTAAGCTACGCACGATTGCTGTCGAAAAAGGGTTGTTTGATGAAGACACCGCTAATCGCCTCTCAGATACGGAAGCCTATAATTTAATTTTTGCTCCAGGTTTTTCTACTAAAAAAGAAATTTCGGATGTGTCAGGGCGTGGTGTGGGGATGGATGTGGTGAAAACCAAAATCACCCAACTTAACGGCACCGTGGAAATTAAATCAGAATTAGGTAAAGGCACACGCTTTATCATCAAAGTGCCACTGACTTTGGCGATTATGCCAACGTTAATGTTTATGCTGGGGCAACAAACCTTTGCGTTTCCGCTGGTGAGTGTCAATGAAATTTTCCATATGGATCTCACCAGGAGCCATATTGTTGACGGCCAGGATTGCGTTGCTATTCGCGACCAGGCAATCCCGCTGTTTTATATGAAAGATTGGTTGGTAAAAAATGCCTATGGTGAGCGCCCGGACAATGCACATGTGGTGATTGTCACGGTAGGCACCCGCCGTGTTGGTTTTGTGGTGGATCAACTGATCGGTCAGGAAGAGGTGGTGATTAAACCGCTTGGAAAAATGTTACAAGGTACTCCGGGTATGGCAGGTGCAACTATTACCGGTGATGGCACCATCGCATTGATTTTGGATATTCCCAGTTTACTTCGTCGCTATGCAAAGGGATCGACTAGCTGGGGTCATAGTTAGTTGTCGTTAAGCTGGCAATACTTTTTCCCAAGGTTGCTCCAACCATTTTATTTTCCAAAGCAGTTGCAACTGCGGAGTGAGTTAGATGCCTGTCCGGGTATTGGTAGTTGATGATTCGAATTTCTTTCAGCATCGCCTGAAAGATATTATTAATGAGCATCCGGATTTAAAAGTGATTGGTATCGCCAGTAATGGCCGTGAAGCAGTAGAGAAAGCAGAGCAGCTTAAGCCTGATATCATCACCATGGATTTTGAAATGCCGGTGATGGATGGTGTTACGGCGATCAAGCTCATCATGGCGAATCGTAAAGTTCCTATTTTAATGTTTAGCTCTCTCACCTATGAGGGAGCGAAAGTGACTTTGGATGCATTGGCAGCAGGTGCATTGGATTTTATTCCCAAGGATTTTGCTGAAGTATCGCGCAGCTCAGAATCCCTAAAGAAAAAATTGCACGAGCGTTTAATTACGCTGGCTGGTGTTACAGCACGTGCAGTTCCCGTTGCTGAACCGAAACCTTCATCGATTCCTATAGCACCTAATTTGCGCGCACCGGTTCCAGGTGCATCTGCACCTGCTCGTGCCCCCGTAAGTTCCCAGCAAGATGAATCAGCAAAAGCATCTGGTCCTGATAATTACCGCTTAAAAAAACAACCCAAGATATTAGTGATTGGTGCATCTACCGGTGGGCCGGTCGCCCTGGCAGAAGTATTAATTACCTTGCCAGCAAATTTTCCGTTGCCGATAGTGCTCGTGCAGCATATGCCTGAAAACTTTACCAAAGCATTTGCAGAGCGTTTAAACAAACAATGCAACATTCGTGTTCGTGAAGCGGTTGATGGCGATCAATTACAACCGGGGTTGGCGCTGCTGGCGCCAGGTGGAAAACAATTGATGCTGGATAAACGCAATGGTGGTTCTGTGCGAGTGTTGCCGGATGATGAGCGTGTTAATTACAAGCCGTCGCTGGATATCACCTTTGGATCGGCTGCTAATATTTATGGTGATAAAGTGTTGGGAGTCGTGTTGACGGGAATGGGGTCGGACGGTTGCAATGGTGCGCGTCTATTAAAAGAGGCTGGTTCAGCACTCTGGTCACAGGACGAAGCAAGTTGTGTGATTTATGGTATGCCCATGGCAGTCGCGCGTGCTGGACTGACAGATAAAGTACTTAGCCTGAAAGACATAGGGCCGCGTTTGGTGCGAGAGGTAATGTAATGGATTTACTCAGCATCCTTGGCGTTATTATTGCGTTTGCCGCCATTATCGGTGGAAATTTTTTGGAAGGGGGAGGCTTGGGTACGTTAGTCAATGGACCTGCTGCTTTTATTGTATTTGGTGGCACCTTGGGTGCTGCCATGCTACAGACATCCAAAAATAGTTTGAAACGTGCATTAAAAATTATTAGTTGGGTTTTTAAACCACCCTATGTTCCCTTTAAACAAGGTGTTGCCAATATCGTGCGCTGGGCAGCTGCCGCGCGTAAGGATGGTCTCTTGGGGCTTGAAGCGATTTCCGAGCGGGAAAAAGATAAGTTTGCAAAAAAAGGATTGCAGTTATTAGTGGATGGCAATGAGCCAGAAGTGATTCGCCGCATCCTGGAAACAGATTTGATTGTGGATGAGCAGCGCGATTTTGATGCAATAAAATTTTATGAATCCATGGGCGGATACGCGCCCACTATCGGAATTATTGGCGCCGTAATGGGGTTGATTCATGTAATGAATAATCTTGCTGATCCTGCCACTCTTGGGCCTGGAATCGCTATTGCATTTGTGGCGACCATTTATGGTGTGGCGCTTGCTAATTTGGTATTCATTCCTATGTCTAACAAATTGCGTATGTGTGTAAATGAAAATTCCCAATACCGTGAATTAATTATCGAAGGTATCATCGCTATTGCTGATGGCGAGAACCCGCGTTCGATTGAAATGAAATTAAACGGGTATTTACATCCTCATTAAGTTCACAGTAGTCATTTTTTATGGTGCGTCGCAGACGGCAAGAAGTTCATGTTAATCAAGAGCGTTGGCTGATTTCCTATGCCGACTTTATTACCCTGCTGTTTGCTTTTTTTGTAGTGATGTATTCCATTTCCCAAGTAAATGACAGTAAATACCGTGTCTTATCTGATACCTTTATTGAAGCATTCAACCAGCCTACCGATGCACAAATAAATTCTGAGCCGCAAGACACTAACTCGCCATCAACAGCGATCATTGCACCTATTGATATGGGGCAAACAGCAGTAGAACCGGTGAGTGGGGAGCAGGCCTCAGCAATTAGCGGCCAATCTACCGTTGAAATTCCGCAGCCGGATGAACCAATTAAAACCAGTGATGAACTCACACAAATTTCTGATTTGGTGACTGAAAAATTTACGCAGCTAATCAATGATCAAATGATCCAGGTCTCCAGCAATGAGTTGTGGTTGCAGATTGAGTTGAAGGATAGCATTTTGTTTTCATCGGGCAGTGCAGATACCAGTGAGCAAGCGCAAAAAATATTTGATGAGATTGCGGGTATTTTGCAGGGCTATTCAAACCCGGTTCAAGTAGAAGGGTTTACCGATAACATTCCCATCAAGAGTGTGAAATACCCTACCAACTGGGAACTTTCCACTGCGCGTGCCAGCGCAATTGTGAAGTATCTGGCGAGTAAAGGTGTTGCTCCTGAACGTTTGTCTGCCGTGGGTTATGGTGAGTATCAGCCTGTTGCCGCGAATGATACGGAACAGGGTAGGGCACAAAATCGCCGAGTCACTATTATGGTTGCCAAACGTAAAATGGATCGCCCCAAGATTAGTGTTGAACCTGCTAAACCATTGCCCCAAGCTGTACCTGATTCGTCAGTATCAAATTAACCTGTTAGCCCACTATTGATAAAAAGTCGGGGCATTCAGTGTGAACTCCATGAGGCCATTCATGCGTCTATTGGCATTGGGTAAAATGTATTTGCACTGCAGATGCCTGATGCTGGTTTTTATTGCATTCTATTTGACGGTCGCACCGGTGAGTTCTCTCGCTAATGACGTAAAACCTCTAATGACGGTGGTGATTTCGCGCGAAAGCAAACTCACACCTGATCACGACGATTATTACTTCAGCAAGTTGTTAGAGCTGGCGCTGGCTAAAACTGCATCTACTCATGGGCCGTACCAGATTAAACTGGTTCCGGTTATGCCAATTACTAACCGGCTGCTGCGCGAAATTGAGTTGGGCCGAGTTGATATCACCTGGATGCCCTACAATAGGAATGCACCAGCGCAGCTAATGCCCATTAAAATTCGTCTGTTAAAAAATTTGAGTGACCATCGTGTATTTTTAATTCGCGCAGATGATCAGGCTCGATTCTCTCAGGTTAAGTCCATAGAAGACTTGCGTCGCTTACGCGGTGGTATTGGCTCGCATTGGCCTGATCGGTCCGTTATGGAAGAAAACGGACTGCCACTGGTATTAAGCTTAAGTTATTTTAATTTGTTCAAGATGCTTGCCTCCAACCGGTTTGATTATTACTCCCGTGGCATCCATCAGGTATTGCCTGAAGTGCGCGCTTATGCAGATAAAGGGCTGGCACTGGAGCGTGAGCTGCTCCTTCGCTATGAAAACCCAGTGTATTTTTACGTGAACAAATCGAATACTTTACTTGCCGAGCGGCTTTCACTTGGGTTGAAAATAGCGGTTGACGATGGCAGTTTTGATGCGTTGTTTCATCAGTTTGAGAACTTTACCTGGGCTGAATCCATGCTCAAGCAAGCAAATCGCCGCGTGATACCGCTAAGTAATTTTAGTTTCAGTGATGCACCTCAGTAATAGGTCGCCACCATTGAAAACCTGCCGCATCTTTTCCCTGTCGTAAGCGCGCAATTGCGCTTTACATCCTCGCTAAATATTCCCGGTTAAATGCCGATAGCTTGACGTTCCTTGAGGCTGGGCAATAATTAACTTCCGGCTGGTTGAAAAATAATCGCCCCTGTCCATTGCAAGTGTTCGATAAGGGATTTTCATTACCGTGCGGTGTTGATAAAGGCGACAATAACCCGCAAAGTATAAAACTGATAATCCTGATTTTAGGCGAGTGGGCATAGAGCTTGCTTTGCTTGGTATAGGGGCAAAAAATGTCTGGTGTTTGACGCCAGCGAGGATTCAAACGTGCGTGTTCTGGCAATAGCAAACCAAAAGGGTGGGGTGGGTAAAACGACCACTAGTGTGTCGCTTGGGGGGCTAATTGCCTCATCAGGGAAACGTGTGCTATTGCTGGATATTGACCCGCATGGTTCGCTATCGACCTATTTCCGTCAGGATCCTGACTCCCAAACCCTCAGCAGCTACACCTTGTTCCAGGAGCGCAAAGAGCTTTCGCGGGATTCTATCCGCAAGCTGATCATCGCCACCGATTATCCCAATCTTCATGTAATGCCGTCGACCACTGCCTTGGCTACCCTGGAGCGCCAAGCGATAGGGCAGGATGGGATGGGGCTCGTATTAAGCCGGGCGTTGGCGCATATCGCCGATGATTACGATTATGTGTTGATAGATACACCGCCCTTGTTGGGTGTATTGATGGTAAATGCATTGGCGGCTTGCCAGTATTTGGTGATTCCCGTGCAGACGGAGTTCCTTGCGCTCAAAGGGTTGGAGCGCATGGTCAACACACTTAAGATGATGTCGCGTTCACGCAAGAAAGCCCTGGCCTATACTATTGTTCCCGTTATGTTTGACCGCCGTACCCAAGCATCGGTCACGAGCTTGCGTACCATTCGAAATACTTATCCTGAACAGGCCTGGCCTGGCCATATTCCTATCGATACCCGCTTCCGCGATGCAAGTAAAGCGGGTGTGCCGCCCCATTTATTTGATGCAGTCAGCCGCGGTGCCGAGGCTTATCAGTCTCTCTGGCATTGGTTGGAAAAAGCGATACGTGCGGATGAAGCAAAAATCGAGACCTCGCCAGTGGTTATCGCCAATAAGGCGGGTGTCGTGTCGTGAGTAAGCGAAAAGATTCCGGCGATGATATCAAGCCGCCTGACGACAGCTTGAGTAATTACTTTGATGATTTGCTGGGTGGCGAAGATGTGCTTGAGCAAGCGTTTGCGGCAATGGATGAGCGCCCCATGCCGATTGCTGCCGGCTCCGGTGGTGCACGTGTGGTTTCCTTGCCGACTAAAAAAAATCCGGAAGAAAAACTTAAAAAAACCAACCTGCGCGCTGAGCCAACGCCTAAATCTGCTCCCAAACCTATAGCCTCATTTGCTGAACCCGAACCCGTTCAAACACTGGAGCAGAAGCGTCAACTTGAAAGGCTGCTGCAATCGGCGCGAACACAATTATTAGTGGATACACCAGTAACTACGCAGATTTCGACTGAGACAAAAACCTCATTTGTCAGCGATCCTGATGAAATTCAGGAATGGATTATTGAAACTCCAGTTGTCGAGGCTGTTCCTGTAGAGGTGATCACAGCGGTTACGCATGAAGAAATCTCCCAAGTTGCGCATTTTCAAATGGAGGGGTTGGAATGGCTGGAGAATGGCCGTCCGCAATGGGCACAGTCGCGGTTTGATGTGCTCTTATTTAAGGTATCAGGGCTGACGCTTGCGGTGCCGCTGATATCGCTAGGGCAAATACAGCCGCTAACGGATGAGCTGACTCCGTTATTTGGTCAGGCTGATTGGTTTATGGGGTTGCAACCTACACCGGCCGGTAAAATCCGCACGGTCAACACAGCCAAGTTTGTGATGCCTGAGCGTTATGATCCACGATTTTTGGAAACCGCAAAGTATGTTATGTCGATCAACGGAGTGCCTTGGGGGTTGGCCGTTGATTCGGTGAATCAACCTATCACCTTGATGCCAGATGATGTTAAGTGGCGCAGTGATCGCAGCAATCGCCCTTGGCTTGCTGGTACAGTGAAAGATCATATGTGCGCGTTGTTGGACATCCCCCGTATCGGTCAAATGCTGGTTGATGCGGATAAAAATTTTGTACCTGCCTGATTGCGCCAAACTGATTATTAACGCCGGCCTCAATGACTAAACAAAAGTGGCATAGGAAAAGTCCTCGGCTATAGTTATAACGACATTTATGTGATTTGCCGTCCACCGGAGGCGGCTATAGAGGAATTAGACGATGGCAACTGATGCAGCAAAGAATAAGAGTAGTGATGATCCCGTACTGCAGTGGGTAACCTTTCGACTGGATGGCGAAACTTACGGTATTAACGTAATGCAAGTGCAGGAAGTGCTGCGCTACTCCGAGATAGCCCCGGTACCGGGTGCGCCATCCTATGTGTTGGGGATTATCAATCTACGCGGCAATGTAGTAACGGTGATTGATACCCGCCACCGCTTTAATTTATCCAGCGGCGAGATTACCGATAATACCCGTATCGTGATTATCGAAACTGACCGCCATGTGATTGGTATTTTGGTGGACAGTGTGGCCGAAGTGGTTTACCTGCGCCAATCAGAAATTGAAATGGCTCCCAATGTTGGCAATGAGGAAAGCGCTAAATTTATCCAGGGGGTTTGCCACAAAAACAACGAACTCTTAATCCTGATCGATTTAAATAAACTGCTGACCAGTGAAGAGTGGTCAGAACTGGAAGATGTTTGAGTTGTTAAACCACTTAGGGCAAGCTGGCGGTCATTGATGGAATCGGACGCAGAGAAACTCCCATGACAGTGTTGGAAATAGGTTTGTCGGCATCTGCAATTGTCAGTGTTATCGCACTGGTGATTGCCGTGCTCAGTTTGAAGCACGTGCGCCGTCAAGCAGACGCAAATGAAAAACTGATTCAAAAATTGATGCGTGAAGTGGCGGCGTCCAGCAGTGGTTCCGTCGGCATGGGGCAGCGTTTGCTGGCAATGGAAAAGCGGTTGCAAGCCAATGCGGCCAAACAGCCGGAAAAAATTGATTACTACAATGACGACGAATTCCAGCCTTATTCACAAGCGGCACAAATGTTTAAGATGGGTATGGATTGCGATGAGGTAGCGCGGCGCTGTGGATTGTCGCGCGCGGAAGCCTCGCTATTGGAGATGATGCAAAAATCCAGTCACTAACAATAGCATCAAGCGTGAGTGTAAAAAAAGGAGATCCATTGATCTCCTTTTTTATTGCGTCATTTTTTTGCGTGAATTTGGCAGCATGAAATTATTGTTGATAATGAAATGCCTGCCCGCTAACACCAACAGAATCATCGCTTAATAAATATACGTAAGACGACATTAATGCTTCTGGTGATTTTACCGTTTCCGGATCTTCTGCAGGATAAGCCGCTGCGCGCATAGCAGTACGTGTCGCGCCGGGGTTGATACTATTGGCTCGAATGCGAGTCGCGCCTTCCAGTTCGTCGTGTAGCGTCTGCATAAAATTTTCGGTCGCCGCTTTGGATGCAGCATAAGCGCCCCAAAATGCACGGCCTTTAAATGCAACGCTGGAGCTGGTAAATAAAATGCTCGCGTTTTCTGAGCGCTCTAGCAATGGCAGCAAAGCCTGCGTCATCATAAACGGTGAATTCACATTGATTTGCATGCAGCGCAACCAAGCGCTAACTGAATAATTACTGATAGGTGTGCGCTCACCTAAATCTGCCGCATTAAACAGGATTCCATCCAATCGCCCAAACGTATCTTCAAGTGCGTTGCACATATCGTCGTAATCTTTTTCAACGGCGCTTTCGAAATTAATAGGGTAAATGGCGGGCTGTGGATGGCCCGCCGCTTCAATCTCATCATAAACCTGTTCCAGTTTGGCCAGTGTGCGCCCGCAGAGAATGACGGTCGCGCCACACCCAGCAAACGTTATTGCTGCCGTTTTGCCAATGCCTGCACCAGCACCCGTAACGAGAATAATTTTTCCACTCAGTGCGTCAGATTTAATGGTGTAATCGTGAGGAGTTTGCATGGCTATGCCTTTAACAAATGGTTTTACAAATATTTTTCAATGATTGGCCAAATTTCATTAGCGTGGTTTACGCAGTAATCCGCATTCCAGCTTGCCGGATCATCACCTTCATCTACATAACCATAAGCCGCAGCGATAGTGATACTACCGGCGCCTTTGCCGCAGTCGATATCGCGTTTATGGTCGCCGATATAAATTATCTCATCGGGGGTGCAGCCCAATTGTTTGCTGGCGAGAAATAAAGATTCAGGATCGGGTTTGCTGCGTGCTACATGGTCGGGGCAAATCACACTGAGCGGCGCAGGGTGTATGTCCAGTGCGGCCATTAAGGGTAAGGTATAGGTTGCCGGTTTATTGGTAGCTATGCCCCAGGCGATGTTGTTATCGGCCAATTTATCGAGTAAATCATTAATGCCGGGAAATGGAGTGGTATAGACCGCGATATGCGCCAGATACAATTCCAATAGTCGATGGCGTAGCGGCTCGAATTGCTCGTTGCTCTCGTCAATAGCAAAAGCAAGTTTGATCAATGCTTTGGAGCCGTTTGATACGCCTGCGCGAATAGTTTCTGCAGCGAGGGCAGGGCGTTGTTGTTCAGCGAGTAATTGGTTGACGACGACAATAAAATCCGGCGCGGTATCCAATAAAGTCCCGTCCAGATCAAACATCACTGCGCGAATAGATTTTGCCATTAATCGCTAACCTTTTTAGCATGCAACAGATAATTAACGCTGACATCATTTGGATTGAGCTTGTAGTGTTTGGTCAGCGGGTTGTAAGTCATACCGGTAATGGTTTGCAATTCCAAACCTGCTGCGCGCAACCATTGCGCCAGTTCAGAGGGGCGAATAAATTTGCTGTACTCGTGTGTGCCCTTGGGCAGCAATTTTAAAATATATTCTGCACCAAGAATGGCAAATGCATAGGCTTTCGGGCTGCGATTGATGGTAGAGAAATATACATCACCACCTTCTTTTACCAGCTGCGCACAGGCGCGTACTACCGATGAGGGATCGGGTACGTGTTCCAGCATTTCCATACAAGTAACAACATCAAACTCGCCGGGCATTTTCGCTGCTTTATCTTCTGCAGTGATTTGCTCGTAAGTTAATTCAACACCACTTTCCAGTGCGTGCAAGCGCGCAACGGCAAGTGGGGCTTCCCCCATATCGATGCCCGTTACTACCGCGCCGCGCTGTGCAAGTGATTCGGCGAGAATGCCACCGCCGCAACCCACGTCGATAATTTTTTTCTGTGCAACCGGCGAGCGTTCGTCAATAAAATTAGCACGCAGTGGATTGATATCATGCAATGGTTTGAATTCACTGTTCTTATCCCACCAGCGGCTGGCGAGGGCTTCAAATTTTGCAATTTCGGCAGTATCGACATTGGCCATAATTTTTTCCATCTCGTAGATTTAGTGAGTGGCGATTTGTTTTCGCCACCAATTGGCTTTACCTAATATTTCGCGTTCATCCAGCGTTTGTAACTGGCGATTAAGGAGTAACGCTTTGCCTTGCACCCATACGTGGGTGACACCTTGACCTGAATGGGTGTAAACCAGTTGCGATGCGGGGTTATATAAAGGTTGCGTTCCTAGTCCGCTTAAATCAATTGCGGTAATGTCGGCAAATTTCCCCGTTTCCAGGCTGCCGATTTTTTCCTCCATGCCCAGGGCTTTTGCGCCATTGAGTGTGGCCATACGCAATGCGGTGTGGGCATCCAATGCGGCGGCATCACCGGCAACCGCTTTAGCAAGTAATGCAGCCGTTTTTAATTCGCTAAATAAATCCAGGTCATTATTGCTAGCGGCACCATCGGTACCGAGTGCAACATTAATTCCGGCCTTTAATAATTTATCGACCGGGCAAAAGCCGCTCGCCAATTTCAAATTGGATTCCGGGCAGTGCACAACATGTGCGCCGGTTTGTTGTAGTAGTACTATATCCACATCAGTAATCTGCGTCATATGTACGCATTGTGTGAGTGGTGAGAGCAAGCCGAGCTCCATCAATCGCTGGGTTGGGCGTTTGCCGAATTTATTGAGCGATTCTTCTACTTCAAACGCAGTTTCATGCAGGTGGATCTGCACTGGCATATCCATTTCCTGTGCAAGCACAGCAATCTTTTGCAGCGGCGCATCCGATACCGTGTAGGGCGCATGAGGGCCAAAGGCAATATTGACAAGGTCTGTTGCGCGCAAGCTGTCGTGCAGGTTGAGGCCTTTGGCGAAGTAATCGTCAGCACCCAAACCCCACGAGGTGGCAAAGTCGAAAATTGGGAAACTGATTTGGCTGCGCATTTTGGCATCCAGGCAGACTTGGGCGGCCTGCTCCGGGTAAAAATACATATCGGCAAAGCAGGTGGTGCCGGTCTTAATCATTTCTGCCATGGCAAGCTGGGTGCCATCGCGTACAAACTCTTCTCCCACCCAGCGGCTCTCCGTTGGCCAAATGTGATCGTTAAGCCAGGTGTGCAGCGGTTGGTCGTCAGCATAACCCCGCAGCAGGCTCATCGCCGCATGACCGTGCGCATTGACAAGCCCGGGAATCAATACGTGGCTGCCGAGATTGATTGTTTCGGCAGCAGTAAAACGGCGCCCGGCTTCATCGCTGGGAATCATTGCCAGGATTCGCCCCTTATCGATTGCTATTGCGCAGTTTTCCAACACGCGATTTTCGGGTACCACAGGGATAATCCAGCGGGCTTTGATAATCAAATCAATCGGATGAGGTTCAGGGGTAGGCGTAAACATAGGCGTAAACTGGCGGCTTTGGTCGCAAAAAGGGGAGCCCAGTATACTGCAAAGCCTCTGCTCAGCCATGGCAGATTTGCGCAGCGGTTTATTGCTTTGGCTGCGCTTCTTTTACGGTTGAATTCGTCCGTATTTTCATAGTGATACGGATCTGCCAAGTGCCTATCCAGCAGATTTTATGCTACCATCGCGCCCCTGAATTAAGCGTTAGATGCATTTTTAGCCAGCCTTTTGTTTGGCCGGTAGTAGGGTAGCGGTTTTTGCTTGTATTTGATTGGTGCGCAAAACAAGCGCTATCGGTTTAATTGTTTGTAATCGCAGTCCGTAATCTACGCTTTTTAAGCCCATAGCTTTATATAAGAAAGGAAAGCTGTATTCCCATGGTCGAATTCGCCAAAGAAATATCACCAGTAAGTATCGAAGACGAACTCAAACAGTCCTACCTTGATTACGCCATGAGTGTAATCGTGGGTCGCGCCTTGCCCGATGTGCGCGATGGTTTGAAGCCCGTGCATCGCCGCGTGCTGTTTGCGATGAGCGAACTTAACAATGATTGGAATAAGCCTTACAAAAAATCTGCCCGTGTGGTGGGTGACGTAATTGGTAAATATCACCCGCACGGTGATACCGCCGTATACGACACCATCGTTCGTATGGCTCAGCCTTTCTCGTTGCGTTATATGCTGGTCGATGGCCAGGGTAACTTCGGTTCCGTAGACGGTGACCGTGCAGCAGCCATGCGTTATACCGAAATCCGTATGGCAAAAATTGCCCACGATCTGTTAGCGGATCTCGACAAAGAAACCGTCGATTTTGTACCCAACTACGACGGCACTGAACAAATTCCGGCAGTAATGCCAACCCGTATTCCCAACCTGTTGGTTAATGGCTCCTCCGGTATCGCCGTAGGTATGGCGACCAATATTCCGCCGCACAACTTAAAAGAAGTGGTGCAGGGCTGTTTAGAGTTAATCAATAACCCGGATATCACCATCGATGAGTTAATGGAATTTATCCCGGGGCCAGATTTCCCGACCGGCGCTATCATCAATGGCCGTGCAGGAATTGTGCAGGCATACCGCACTGGCCGCGGCAGCATTATCGTGCGCGCCAAAGCAGAAATTGAACGTGATGAAAAAACCGGCCGTGAAACCATTCTGATCCACGAAATTCCCTACCAATTAAATAAGGCGCGCCTGATTGAACGCATCGCCGAGTTGGTAAAAGAGAAGAAAATCGAAGGTATTAGCGAGTTGCGCGATGAGTCTGACAAAGACGGTATGCGCATTGTGATCGAAGTGAAGAAGAGCGAAGCAGCAGATGTATTGCTCAACAATCTCTACTCACAAACCCAATTGCAAACCACCTTCGGCGTCAACATTGTTGCGTTGGATGATGGCCAGCCAAAAATTCTCAACCTCAAACAATTGCTTGAGGCCTTTGTTAAGCATCGCCGTGAAGTGGTGACTCGCCGCACCGTATATTTGTTGCGCAAAGCGCGTGAGCGCGGCCATATTCTGGAAGGTTTGGCGGTTGCCATTTCCAATATTGATGAAGTTATTGCGCTGATTAAAAACTCGGCGTCGCCCGCCGAAGCAAAAGATAGTTTGATGGGGCGTGGCTGGAATGCGGCTGAGATGGCGCCTTACCTTGAGCGCGCCGGTGACGATGCTTGCCGCCCGGAAGATTTGGGTCCCGAGTTCGGCATGCGCGATGGACATTATTATTTGTCAGCCGCACAAGCGCAGGCGATTCTCGAATTGCGCCTACATCGTTTGACCGGCATGGAGCACGACAAGCTGCTCGCCGAATACGACGAAAAATTAATTCAGATAGCCGAGTTCCTCGAAATTCTAGGCAATGCCCTGCGCTTGATGGAAGTTATCCGTGAAGAATTAACGCAAGTTATTAATGACTACGGCGATAAGCGTCGCACAGAAATTGTGGCATCAACACTTGATTTGACCACTGAAGATTTGATCAATGTGGAAGATCGCGTTGTGACAATTTCTCACGGTGGTTATGCGAAGAGCCAACCGCTTGATGATTACCAGGCGCAGCGTCGCGGCGGTATGGGCAAATCTGCGACCGCTGTAAAAGATGAAGATTATGTTCAGCACTTATTGATCGCCAGCACCCACGATACAGTGCTGTTGTTTACTAACGCCGGTAAAGTGTATTGGCTGAAGGTTTATATGATTCCTGTCGCTGGTCGCCAATCACGTGGCCGTCCAGTTATCAACTTGTTGCCATCATTGGAAGAGGGTGAGCGCATCACCTCGATCCTGCCGGTGAAATCTTACGATGACGACAAGTTTATTTTCATGACCACCGCTAACGGTACAGTGAAGAAAACTGCGCTCACTCAATTCTCGCGTCAACGCAGCGTCGGTTTGCGTGCAATCGAATTGGATGAAGGTGATACCTTGGTGGGCACCGCTATCACCAACGGTTCATGCGATGTAATTCTGTTCTCAAGCTCTGGTAAAGCGGCGCGCTTCCGCGAATCGCAAGTGCGTGCGATGGGGCGCACCTCGCGTGGCGTACGCGGTATTCGTTTAGCTGAAGGTCAGCGCGTAGTCGGCATGGTCATCCCGATGGAAAACGGCCAGGTACTGACAGTCAGTGAAAATGGTTATGGCAAACGCACCGAAGTAGGCGAGTTCCCTGCTAAAGGTCGTGGCTCACAAGGTGTTATCGGTATGCAAACTACCGAGCGTAACGGGCAACTGGTTGGTGCGGTACAAGTGTTTGACGGTGAAGAAATCATGTTAATTTCTGACCAGGGCACTATGGTTCGTACACGCGTCGATGAAGTCTCTGTGCTGAGCCGTAATACCCAAGGCGTGCGGCTGATTAAATTGAAAGAAGGCGAGCGCATGCAAGGCTTGGAGCGCATTGAAGAGAATGTTGATGAAAATGCCAAGCGTGAATTGGCACGTGCGGAGGCAGCCGAAGGTGAAGAAGCGCTTGAAGATGGTGTAGCTGCAGATGATGTCTCAGACGATATCGTCGATGACGCGGCCGATGAAGTAGCCGACGAGTAATCAATCGATAGCTAAATGACCAATTAGTAAATTGAGTGGGCACATGAGCACTGACCAAACTGAAGCAGAAAAGCTGCTTGCATTGCGCAACAAAATCGATGCGATTGATGAAGAAATCGGTCGCTTGATTTCGGCGCGCGCAGAATGCGCGCAAGAAGTTGCGGATGTGAAAAAAGCGAATCTGCCTGAAGATGCCAAAATCTTGTTTTATCGCCCCGAGCGCGAAGCACAAGTATTGCGCAAAGCGATGGAGCGCAATAAAGGCCCGCTTAGCGATGAAGAAATGGCGCGCTTGTTTCGTGAAATTATGTCGGCTTGCTTGGCGCTGGAAAATCCAATTAAAGTCGCTTATCTCGGCCCGGAAGGAACATTTACCCAACAAGCATCGCTAAAACATTTCGGCCACTCGGCAGTTGTATTGCCATTCTCTGCGATTGATGAAGTGTTTCGTGAAGTGGAAGCCGGTGCGGTAAATTACGGCGTAGTTCCGGTAGAGAATTCTACCGAAGGTGTAGTAAACCACACGCTTGATAATTTTATGGGTTCCAACCTGAAAATTTGCGGTGAAGTTGAATTGCGTATTCATCACAATTTGATGGTGTCAGATGTCACCAGCGTTAATAGTATCACCCGTATTTATTCCCACTCCCAATCACTTGCACAATGTCGCAAGTGGTTGGATGCGCATTATCCTAACGCCGAGCGCATCGCCGTCAGCAGTAATGCTGAAGCAGCAAAACGTTTGAAAGGTGAGTGGAATGCAGCTGCTATTGCGGGCTCTATGGCAGCAGAACTGTACGGTTTGAAAATGATTGCCGAAAAAATTGAAGACCAGCCAGATAATTCAACGCGCTTTTTAATTATCGGTAAACAAGCGGTTCCGCAAAGTGGCGTTGATAAAACCTCTATCGTTGTCGCTATGCGCAATGAACCGGGCGCATTGCATAAATTATTGGAACCCTTCCATCGTCACAATATTGATTTAACTCGCGTAGAAACACGTCCATCGCGCACAGGTGCCTGGACTTACGTTTTCTTTATCGATTTCGCTGGGCATGTCGATGAGCCTTTGATCAGCGATGTGATGAAAGAAGTCGCCAGCCGTTGCGCCGATTTAAAATTGCTCGGCTCCTATCCCAAAGCGGTGTTGTGATTACTTATGTCCCAACCCTTAATCAATAAATTTGTTGTAGTTGGTATAGGTTTAATTGGTGGCAGCCTTGCCACTGGTTTGAAACAGCGTGGCGCCTGTGCGGAAGTCATTGGAATTGCGCGCAAATCCGATACCTGCACTGAGGCAGTTAATCATGGAGTAGTTGATCGCGCCTATACTTCTTTATGTGATATTGCTGGTGAATTAGGACAGGGCGATGTGATTTTTATCGCGGTACCGACACTGTCGGTAAGTGCTGTTCTGGATGAAATTAAAAGCTGCGTTGCTGATTCTGTAACCATCACAGATGGCGCTAGCGTGAAAGGCAGTGTGCAACGTGCTGCTGAAGCTGTGTTTGGAGTAGTGCCACCACAATTTGTGCTTGGACATCCTATTGCTGGTTCAGAAAAAAGTGGTGTTACTGCTGCGAATCCAAATCTTTATGAAAATCATCGCGTCATTCTCACTCCGCTGGAAAATACTTCTACCCAGCATTTTGATCTGGTTACCCGTATGTGGCAGGTTGTTGGTGCAGAAGTGTTAAGCATGTCAGTAGCGGAGCACGATGAAGTTCTTGGCGCAACCAGCCATCTGCCCCATGTAATTGCCTATTCATTAGTGGATACCTTGGCGCAAGATATTAAGAACCCTAATATTTTTCGTTATGCTGCCGGTGGTTTTCGGGATTTTACCCGCATCGCCTCCAGCGACCCGGTAATGTGGCACGATATTATGCGGGCAAATAAAACTGCGATTTTGCAATCGATGGATTTATTTATCGATAATCTCTCACGGTTGCGTAGCGGAATAGAGCATGAGGACAGTAGTTATTTACTCAGTGTATTTAGTCGCGCTAAAGAAGCACGCGATGAATTCACTCTCATGCTGGCAAAGCGTCATGCAGCCGCTAAGGAGGATTAAATCGGTTGCATCCAAACTAAAAGCAATAAACTTAGAATTATTTAGTCATTAAACCTTGTGCGTTGGTGCTATATAATCGCTGCTGTTTTTCTAACACTGCACCAATCACCAATGCGTACTCAATCTGGTAACTATTGAATGTCAAACTACAGCTTGACTCATCTCAAACAGCTAGAAGCTGAAAGCATCCATATCATCCGCGAGGTGGCTGCTGAATTTGATAAGCCGGTTATGCTTTACTCTGTGGGTAAAGATTCTGCCGTGATGATGCACCTCACTATGAAAGCCTTTTTCCCCGGTAAGCCACCATTTCCTATGATGCATGTGGATACCACTTGGAAATTTCGTGAAATGATCGAGTTTCGTGATCAGCGCATCAAGGAGCTGGGATGGGATTTGATTGTGCATATTAATCAAGAAGGTGTGGATATGGGGATTAGCCCTTTTGTTCACGGCAGTGCCAAACACACCGATATCATGAAAACCCAAGGTTTGAAACAGGCGTTGAATAAATACGGTTTTGATGCTGCATTTGGCGGTGCACGCCGCGACGAGGAAAAGTCGCGAGCGAAAGAGCGTGTATATTCTTTCCGCGACAAAAATCATCGCTGGGATCCAAAAAATCAACGCCCAGAGTTGTGGAATATTTATAACGGTCGCGTAGATAAAGGTGAAAGCATCCGTGTGTTCCCGTTATCCAACTGGACGGAACTGGATATTTGGCAATATATTCATCTGGAAAATATCCCCATTGTCCCTCTTTATTTTGCGGCAAAACGTCCTGTTGTTGAGCGTGATGGCACGCTTATTATGGTTGATGATGATCGCATGCCTATTGGCCCGAACGACAAAATTGAAGAGAAAATGGTGCGTTTCCGTACACTCGGTTGTTATCCGCTGACTGGCGCTGTTGAATCCGAGGCGACCACCTTGCCGGAAATTATTCAAGAGATGCTGCTGACCACTACCTCAGAGCGTCAGGGCAGAGTTATCGATCACGACAGTTCCGGCTCCATGGAAAAGAAAAAGCAAGAAGGCTATTTCTAAAGTCCGTTAACACAATGTTTATCACATCTTACTGATTGCAAAGAGACCCTTATGAGTCATCAGTCCGAATTAATTGCACAGGATATCAACGCATATCTCGCGCAACATGAACAAAAAGAATTGCTGCGTTTTTTAACCTGCGGCAGTGTGGATGATGGAAAAAGCACCCTGATTGGCCGCTTGTTGCACGACTCCAAAATGATTTACGAAGATCAATTGGATGCAATACGTTCCGACAGCGTCAAGCACGGTACAACTGGTGAAAAAATTGATCTGGCGTTGTTAGTTGATGGTTTGCAAGCAGAGCGTGAGCAGGGCATTACTATCGATGTTGCATATCGTTATTTTTCTACCGCGAAACGTAAATTTATTATCGCGGATACTCCAGGACATGAACAGTACACGCGCAATATGGCAACGGGTGCATCTACTTGCGACCTTGCCATTATTTTGATCGATGCACGCTACGGTGTAGTGACGCAAACTCGTCGTCACAGTTACATAGCTTCGCTACTAGGTATTAAACATATTGTTGTCGCCGTAAACAAAATGGACTTGTTGAATTTCGATCAGGCTGTGTTTGAAAAAATCAAACAGGATTATTTTGATTTCTCCGCAAAGCTCGGCATGAAGAATGTAATGTTTGTACCTATCTCCGCGCTGGACGGCGATAACGTTGTCAATCGCTCTGAGCGATCGCCATGGTATCAAGGTCAAACTTTGATGGAAATTTTTGAAACTGTACCTATCGCAGGCGATAAAAATTTCTCGGATTTTCGTTTCCCCGTGCAGTATGTCAATCGCCCTAATCTCGATTTTCGTGGTTTCTGTGGCAATGTCGCCTCTGGCGTAGTGAAAGTTGGTGATGAAGTTCGTGTATTACCTTCAGGAAAAACTAGCCATGTGAAGTCTATCGTGACTTACGATGGCGACCTAGCGGAAGCTTTTACCGGTCAGGCAGTAACATTAACGCTTACAACCGAGGTTGATGTAAGCCGCGGTGATATGTTGGTGTTAGCAAAAGATTCGGTGCCTCAGTCAAATCATCTTAAAGCGCATATAGTCTGGATGGCAGAAAAAACAACCGAGGCTAATTCTGAGTATTTGTTCAAATTTGCTAGCAAAGTGGTAAGTGGTATCGTTGAAGCTATCGATTATCGCATTGATGTAAATACACAAGAACACTCAATAGTTAATCAGCTACAACTGAATGATATCGCTGTTGTTGATATTTTATTGACCCAGCCGGTGGTTGCCGACCAGTACAGCAATAATCGCGCAACGGGTGCATTTATTGTGATTGATCGCCTGACGAATATCACTGTCGGTGCAGGTATGGTAATTGAGCAATTAGCGGCAAAAGCCACTTCAGCAACGAATTTCAGTGAGTTTGAATTGGAGTTGAATGCACTTATCCGAAAACACTTCCCTCACTGGAATGCTGCTGATTTGCAAAAGCTGCTTAAGTGATAAATAAAGCACCCTTCAGAAAGCCCTGATGAGAATCAGGGCTTTTTTTTTGCTGTTTTTTGTAAGAAATCTCGCACATTCAATATGGTGATTGTCTGCTTTTTAACACGCCGTCGGGCCAATATTCTCTACCTGCGCGCACCGAATGGAAAGCAGCGTATTTTCAATATCAATTAATAAGGAGTTATTTCATGAAGTTTATTCTTTCGCTCGCCTCAATTGTCATTTTATCTTTTGGTACTTCTTCACTGGCATTCGCAGCGGAGGTGTCTGCCACTAAGGCTCCAGTTGCAAAGGTGGAGGCAGTGACAACTCAAGAAGCAATTAACATCAATACTGCGGATGTACAGGAATTAACCAAACTGAAAGGGGTTGGTGTGAAGAAGGCCGAAGCTATCATTGCGTGGCGCGAGGAGAACGGCAACTTCAAAACTGTGGATCAGTTATTGGAGGTGAAGGGAATCGGGGAGGTAACTCTTGCTCAAAATCGCGAAAATATTCGTATTTAGGTATTTGGTGGCGCCCTGCGGGCGTTAACGAATGAATTTTGCGTTGTTTTTTGTTTTAATGGGAGCCCGAGTTTAGTAACTCGGGCTCTTCTTTTTTGTGAGGTAAAGAAATGTCCACTCTGGATCCGCGCATTGTTGTTGCAATGGATTTTGACAATGCTGATCAATGTCTCGCCATTGCAAAACGATTATCTCCACTGGATTGCCGCTTGAAAGTAGGTAAAGAGCTTTTTACTGCGTGCGGGCCAAAAATAGTTGAACAATTAATGGCGTCGGGTTTTGAGATTTTTCTCGACCTTAAATTCCATGACATTCCCACCACTACCAGCAAAGCTGTTAAAGCCGCCGCTGAGCTTGGTGTATGGATGGTCAATGTACACGCATCCGGCGGAGAGCGCATGATGGTTGCGGCGCGTGAGATATTGGAACGGCGTGCGGGTAAGCCGCCGTTGTTGATTGCAGTCACAGTGCTGACCAGTATGGAGGCAAGTGATTTATCCGGGGTGGGAATTTTGTGCAGCCCCGAAGAACAAGTTATGAGGTTAGCTCGCCTGACCCACAGTTGTGGTCTTGATGGAATTGTTTGTTCGGCTCAGGAGGCGACCTTAATGCGTACCCAGTTTGGGAAGGATTTTTGCCTTGTTACACCAGGTATTCGCCTGGATACATCACCCGTTGATGATCAGCGACGCACCTTGACACCCGCTGCTGCACTTGTCGCCGGGAGTAGTTATTTAGTGATTGGGCGACCGATTACCCAGTCCCCTGATCCGGCTGAGACTTGCAAGTCTATTATTCAAACCCTGTGCTAATGCTTTACGCTGTTATTAAGGAATGTGGTGCGCGATATGAATGTTTCTGCCCCTATTGTTATCACTATTGATGGTCCAAGTGGCTCCGGTAAAGGCACCCTCAGCCAGATGTTGGCTCGCCATTTGGGATATCATTTGCTGGATAGTGGTGCGCTTTATCGGTTGGTTGCACTGGCAGCGATGAAAAAAGGCACTGATTTAAACAGCGAAGATGAAGTAAGTCAGGTAGCAGCAGCGCTGGACGTGATATTTAGCCTTGAAAATGACAACTCGGCGCAGATTTTGCTGGAGGGAGTAAAGGTGACTGATGCAATTCGTCAGGAAGCGGTGAGCATGGCTGCATCAAAAGTGGCAGCCTACCCAAGTGTAAGGGCAGCTTTACTTGATCGTCAGCGCTCTTTTGCAGTTTCGCCAGGACTGATTGCTGACGGCCGCGATATGGGGACTACAGTATTTCCGACAGCACATGTAAAACTATTTTTGACCGCAAGTGCGGAGGCTCGTGCGGAGCGTCGCTACAAGCAGTTATGCAAAAAAGGAGAGATTGTTGATATGGCCGAGTTAGTTCGAGATATACGTGAGCGGGATGAGCGCGATTCCAATCGTTCCATTTCCCCGCTCAAACCAGCAAAGGATGCGGTAATTATTGATAGCACCACTATGACTATTGATGAAGTTTTTACAAAAATGCTGGCAGCAATTACATGATTCCTTACTTCCCTCGATCTGTGTCAACAAACGGTAAGAATGCTCAACTAGTTTGCACACAATATTTTCTTCATAACAATATTTTTAACATGACAGCATCGGACTCCAAGATATCCTCCACTCAAGATGAGATTAGAATATGACCTTGACTTGCTTTAAAGCCTACGATATCCGTGGAAAATTGGGTGACGAGCTCAATGAAGATATCGTCTATCGTATTGGTCGTGCTTATGCGCAGTTTCTAAAGCCTAAAAGTGTAGTTGTGGGTGGTGATGTACGCCTGACAAGTAAAACATTGAAAAATGCATTAAGTAATGGTTTGCGCGATGAGGGTGTCGATGTCATAGACATAGGAATGACTGGAACGGAAGAAATTTATTTTGCAACCAGTTATTTAAAAACTGACGGCGGTATTGAGATTACAGCAAGCCACAATCCAATTGATTACAACGGTATGAAGTTGGTGCGCGCCAATTCAAAGCCAATTAGTGGTGATACAGGGTTGAATGATATTAAGCGGTTAGCTGAGGATAATAATTTTTCTCCTGTAAATTTTGCGGCACGTGGCAGTATCCGTGAACTCAGTACTTTAGACGCTTATGTTCAGCATCTAATGTCTTACGTCGATGTCGCGCAGTTAAAGCCATTGCGATTGGTCGTCAATGCCGGTAACGGTGCTGCAGGTCATGTTATCGATGCCATAGAAAAATATCTTCCCTTTGAATTTATTAAAATTAATCATGAGCCAGATGGTACGTTCCCCAATGGAATTCCCAATCCATTATTGGTAGAAAACCGTGCATCTACTACTGCCGCAGTTATTGCGCATAAAGCGGATATGGGAATTGCATGGGATGGAGATTTTGACCGTTGCTTCCTCTTTGATGAAACGGGTGCATTCACAGAAGGTTATTACATTGTTGGCTTGTTGGCCGAGGCTTTCTTGCTCAAAAACCCAGGGGCAAAAATTATTCATGATCCACGGTTAACCTGGAATACATTGGATATTGCTAAACAAAATGGCGGCTTGGCTATTCAATCCAAAACTGGTCATGCCTTTATTAAAGAGCGTATGCGCGAGGAAGATGCAGTTTATGGCGGTGAAATGAGTGCGCATCATTATTTCCGTGATTTTTTTTACTGCGATAGCGGCATGATTCCCTGGTTATTGGTGTGTGAGCTGTTGAGCCGAAAGCAGCAAACATTATCCAGTATGCTAGAAGATCGTATTGCCAAGTTTCCGTCACCGGGCGAAATTAATAGCCACGTTGCCGATGCAAAAGTTGCCATAGACAAAGTATTTAATCACTACGTTTCGGCTGCCAAGTTTATTGACAAGACGGATGGAATTAGTCTGGAGTTTGATGATTGGCGGTTTAATTTACGGATGTCAAACACGGAACCTGTAGTGCGTTTAAATGTGGAAAGTCGTAACAACCAAATGTTGGTTGATCAAAAAACAACGGAAGTATTGAATTTACTCAACAGCTAAAATAAAAATTTAGAAGGGTACAGTTATGCAGGTTAAGAAAGCGGTTATCCCAGTAGCGGGTCTCGGAACACGTATGTTGCCGGCAACCAAAGCAATTCCGAAAGAAATGCTGCCGGTTGTTGATAAGCCATTGATTCAATATGTGATCGAAGAAGCAGCCGCAGCAGGCATTAAAGAAATCGTATTAGTAACTCATGCAAGTAAAAATGCGATCGAAAATCACTTCGATACAAGTTTTGAATTAGAGGCGCAACTTGAGTCGCGTTTGAAGAGGTCACTATTAGCGGAGGTGCGCTCCATTACGCCCCCTGGACTTACAGTTATTTCTGTTCGCCAAGCCGAAGCAAAGGGATTAGGGCATGCAATTCTGTGCGCTAAATCAGTTGTAGGTGACGAGCCGTTCGCTGTCTTGTTGCCCGATGTGATTGTAGATAATGCAGAGTGTAATCTGAAGCAAGACAACCTGGCTGGCATGACCAAACGTTTCCAAGAGACTGGTAATAGTCAGATTTTGGTAGAGCAGGTGCCTCATGACCAAGTTGATAAATACGGTGTGGTTGATTGCTCTGGCGTAGAAATTCCACCTGGAAAAACAGCAGTTATTAAAGCAATGGTAGAAAAGCCGCCTGTAGATGAAGCTCCCTCAAATATGGCAATCGTTGGTCGCTATGTTTTGTCAAAAACTGTATGGGATTTGTTGGCGAAAACGATGCCAGGGGCGGGCGGGGAGATTCAACTTACTGATGCTTTGGATGCGCTTCTCGGTCAAGAAACTGTTGAAGCATATCAATTGGTGGGGCGCAGCCATGATTGTGGAACAAAAATTGGTTACCTGATGGCGAATGTTATTTATGGCGAACGTCACAGTGATATCGGCAGTAAATTTAAAATATTTTTAAAAGATCGCTACAAAGTTTAACTATAGATGAGGCTCGAACTGCTTGCTGCGAGAAGCCATTTTTAGGTGAGCAGTAAGTTATTCTGATAAATGGCTTAAGGTGCGACATTTTTCATTAAGGAGAATTAATTGATTATACCTGTAATACTTGCTGGCGGCTCAGGAACGCGCCTGTGGCCTTTGTCGCGTAAACATTACCCAAAACAATTACTGAAATTGTTTGGCGATAAAACCATGCTGCAGCAAACATTGCTGCGCTTGCAAGGCGTGCCACACCTTGCTCCATCCATTGTGGTCTGCAATGAAGAACATCGATTCATGGTCGCGGAACAATTACATGAAATTGGCCAGCAAAAATCGTCAATAATTTTAGAGCCTATTGCCCGCAATACTGCGCCTGCATTGGCACTTGCTGCTATTCATGCGCGAACATTAGGCGATAACCCCATTCTCTTGGTGTTGTCAGCTGATCATATGATTAGTGATGTTGCAGTATTTCAGGCCGCACTTGCTGATGCCATTAAAGCGGCAGAGCTTGGACATCTTGCTACTTTTGGTGTTCAGCCAACTCGCCCTGAAACAGGATACGGATACATTAAAACCCTGAATGGAGCAGTCACTGAGGCCGCGGCGTTTTTCCCCGTAGCCCAGTTTGTAGAAAAGCCTGATCTTGCGACCGCAGAACAGTATCTTGCCGAAGGTTGTTACTATTGGAATAGCGGGATGTTTGTATTCCAGACAGAGGTGTTTTTGCGTGAACTTCAAAGCCAGAGCCCGGATGTTGTTGTTGCTGCTGAGCAAGCAAAAGCCTGGGCTGTGCAGGATCTGGATTTTATTCGTGTTGATAAAGAATCTTTTGCGCAAGCACCCAATATTTCGATTGATTATGCGCTTATGGAAAAAAGCCGAAATGTAGTTTGTGTCCCGCTCGATGCCGGATGGAGTGATGTGGGGGATTGGAAATCTTTTTGGGATCTTTCTGACAAAGATACTGCAGGCAATAGTCTGATTGGTGACAGTATCGATATAGGGTCAACCAATACGTTGGTTTTCTCTCAAGATAAATTGGTGGCCACATTAGGTGTTAATAATTTAATGATTATCAACACTCCGGATGCCGTGTTGGTGGCTGATAAATCCCAAGCGCAACAGGTTAAGTCAATTATTACCCACATCGAAAAGCAGAACCGTTCTGAGCATCTTCAGCATCGTGAAATTTATCGTCCATGGGGCTGTTATGACGCGATAGATACTGGTGATCGCTATCAGGTAAATCGTATACGCGTAAAACCTGGAGGTAGCTTGTCACTGCAGGTCCATCACCATCGTGCAGAACATTGGATAGTTGTCAAAGGAACAGCTCTTGTTCAAAAAGGCGAAGAAACGCTTTTGTTGTCCGAAAATGAATCTACTTACATTCCAGTTGGCACGAAACATAGATTAAGCAATCCTGGAAAAATACCTTTGGAAATTGTTGAAGTGCAGTCAGGTCCGTATCTAGAGGAGGATGATGTAATTCGTTACGAAGATAGTTATGGTCGATCTTAAGAAAGCTTATCAATCTATTTTTAACAGGCTAGGGAGTTTCTAATGAAAGTCACGGTATTTGGAACTGGCTATGTTGGTTTGGTAACTGGCGCTTGCCTCGCAGACGTTGGTCATGATGTTCTTTGTGTTGATATCGATCAGAAAAAAGTGGATAACCTGAATGCAGGGATTATTCCGATTTATGAACCAGGGCTGGAGGCAATTGTTAAACAGGCGGTTCAACATGGGTTGCTGAAGTTTACCACCAGTATGGATCTTGCAGTTCAGCATGGCGAGCTGCAGTTTATTGCTGTCGGAACTCCGTCTGGTGAAGACGGCTCGGCCGATTTGCAATACGTGGTTGCGGTAGCTAAAACAATTGGCCAGCGTATTACTGATTATAGAGTGGTTGTTAATAAGTCAACTGTACCAATAGGTACGGCAGAGATAGTCCATGCGGCACTTACTGATGAGCTTGGTAAGCGTGGGGTTAGCATCCCCTTCGATGTTGTGTCCAACCCGGAGTTTCTTAAAGAGGGGGCTGCTATTAATGATTTTATGAAGCCTGACCGTATTGTGGTGGGTACTGATAGTGAAAAGGCCGAGCAATTGTTGCGCGAGCTTTATGCACCATTTAATCGCAGCCATGATCGCATGATTTTTATGGATGTCCGCTCCGCAGAGTTAACTAAATATGCAGCAAACGCGATGCTTGCAACAAAAATCAGCTTTATTAATGAGATGGCTAACTTGGCAGAGTTGCTAGGTGCTGATATTGAAAAAGTGCGCAATGGCATAGGTGCTGATCCGCGAATTGGCTATCACTTTATTTACCCTGGTTGTGGCTATGGCGGCTCCTGCTTTCCAAAAGATGTTAAGGCGCTGATCAATATTGCGCGCAATGTGGATTACAAAGCTGGTCTTATGGAGGCGGTCGATAAGGTTAATCAGGCGCAGAAAAGCAAATTATTTACCTATTTGGCCCGTCATTTTGGCAATGATCTGAAAGGTAAGGTATTTGCCTTGTGGGGCTTATCCTTCAAGCCCAATACCGATGATATGCGCGAGGCTCCAAGCCGGGTGTTGATAGAGGCCCTTTGGGCTGCAGGTGCCAAGGTTCAGGCTTATGACCCGGTCGCAATGGAAGAGACGCAGCACATCTATGGCTTGCGTGATGATCTTAAGCTGGTGGGTACGAAAGAGGCTGCACTTGAGCGCGCGGATGCACTGATTATTTGTACTGAATGGAAAAATTTTCGTGCGCCGAATTTTGATATGCTCAAATCTGCCCTGCGTAATCCGGTCATTTTTGATGGGCGCAACCTTTATGAACCAGACAGAATGGCTTCATTGGGTTTTGAGTATTATGCTGTGGGACGTGGCCTAAGTGTCGTAAGGCGCTGATTTTTAAATCCTTAATGGGTGGTTGCCATGTTTTCTGGCGATCACTCATTTCCCCTCCCTTTACAACTCGTTCCTGCCCTTTGCTCTCGACGCAAACATAGCTAACCTATTGAAAAATATGGGGCATTCTGCTAGCCTTGCGCACCTGCTGATTTTCTATGCTTTGATTTGCGTCTTGGATACATTTTTAGCAGTAGTGGAATCTGTCAAACCCAGCCTGAGGGAGCTTCCATTTTACTTTAACTGACCCGTATGACTGGCCATGCGGAATAGATGGGGCGAGTTTTAACGTCTGCATCTCTAATCTATAGGTAATACCATGAGTATGAACGAAAGCTTTGCTGCGTTATTTGAAGAAAGTTTAAAAACCGTTGATATGGTTCCGGGTACTATTATTACCGGTGTAGTAATTGATATTGATAAGGACTGGGTGACTGTTCACGCCGGCCTGAAGTCAGAAGGTGTGATTCCTGCTGAGCAATTCCGCAATGAATTGGGTGAATTGACACTCCAAATCGGCGATGAAGTACAAGTGGCTCTGGAAAGCGTAGAAGATGGTTTCGGTGAAACCAAACTGTCACGTGAGAAGGCCAAGCGCGCTGAAGCGTGGAAAATTCTTGAAGCAGCACATGTTGCTGAAGAAGTTATCAAAGGTGTTATTAACGGTAAGGTTAAAGGTGGTTTCACCGTTGACGTTGCTGGTATCCGTGCCTTCCTTCCTGGCTCATTGGTTGATGTTCGCCCTGTGCGCGAAACTACCCACCTCGAAGGTAAAGAGCTGGAATTCAAAGTTATCAAGCTCGATCAAAAGCGCAACAACGTAGTTGTTTCTCGCCGTGCGGTGTTGGAACAAGCTAACTCTGTTGAGCGTGACGAACTGCTTGCTACACTGCAAGAAGGTCAAGCTGTGAAAGGTATCGTTAAAAACCTTACCGACTACGGCGCATTCGTTGATTTGGGTGGTGTTGATGGTCTGTTGCACATCACTGACATGGCGTGGAAACGCATCAAGCACCCAGGTGAGATCGTAAACGTTGGTGATGAAATTGACGTTAAAGTATTGAAGTTTGATCGTGAGCGTAATCGTGTATCTCTTGGCCTGAAGCAATTGGGCGAAGATCCGTGGATACAAATCACCAAGCGTTATCCAGAAGGCGCTCGTGTGAAAGCAAAAGTAACCAATTTGACTGATTACGGTTGCTTCGCAGAGTTGGAAGAAGGCGTTGAAGGTTTGATCCACGTTTCAGAAATGGATTGGACTAACAAGAACATTCATCCTTCTAAAGTTGTTCAACTGGGTGATGAAATCGAAGTTATGGTATTGGATATCGACGAAGAGCGTCGTCGTATCTCTCTCGGTCTGAAACAATGCCAAGAGAATCCATGGGATGCATTTGCGCGCACTTGCGCCAAAGGCGACAAAATCAGCGGCAAAATCAAGTCAATCACTGACTTCGGTATTTTCATCGGTTTGGATGGTGGTATTGATGGTCTGGTTCACTTGTCTGACATCTCTTGGCATGAAGCTGGCGAAGAAGCTGTTCGCAAGTACAAGAAGGGCGATGAACTGGAGACCGTGGTATTGGCCATCGATCCAGAGCGCGAGCGCATTTCTTTGGGTATCAAACAACTTGAAACCGATCCATTCTCAGAATACGTTTCTGTAAATGATAAAGGTGCTGTTGTTAAAGGTATCGTTAAAGAAGTTGAAGCTAAAGCTGCAGTAATCACCTTGGCAGATGACGTTGAAGCTGTTCTCAAGGCCTCTGAATTGAGCCGTGAGAAAGTGGAAGATGCACGTAACCTGCTGAAAGTGGGTGACGAAGTTGAAGCCAAGATTATTGCTGTAGATCGCAAAAATCGCAGCATTAGCCTGTCAGTAAAATCCAAAGATGTAGAAGAAGAGAAGACTGCTATGAAAGAACTTTCTAGCAAGCAATCTGATCAGGCTTCTCCAACCACTTTGGGTGATCTGATTAAAGCGCAAATGCAAAGTAAAGAGTAATCTTTCTTGCGAATCGGTGGCCAGTTTTCTGGTCACCGATATACTGTGTTGTTGTGTCTTTTTGTATTTGATGCGTATCCAGTGGTGTTGTTTGAGCGTTTTTTAATAACAGAGATCAGGTTATGACAAAGTCAGAATTGATTGAATATATTACTGAAAAACAAAACCAACTAACTATTAAAGATGTTGAAATGTCGGTAAAGCTTTTGCTGGATTATATGTCCGATATTCTCGCATCAGGTGAGCGTATTGAGATTCGTGGATTTGGTAGTTTTTCTTTACATTACCGCGCACCTCGTACAGGTAGAAACCCTAAAACGGGGGATGCTGTTGTCCTTGAGGGTAAGTATGTTCCTCATTTTAAGCCAGGTAAGGAAATGCGTGATCGTGTTAACGAAAGCATTTCCAAGTTATGAGCTAGCACTTTCTTACTGATGTCGTTTGCTAAAACGATACTGTTTTTATACCCTCCCTTCCGATATTCTTCTCCGCTTTACGTTATTCCTTGCGATCTCTTTGTGATTCGCCGAGTTGCTATCTATGTTTACGAAATTGTTTGAAGCATCGAGACCTGCTAAGCGCTTGATCTCATTATCCTATGATGCACTCGCTATTACCCTGGGTGTCTATCTGTCAATTTGTCTTAGGTTGGGCACCTTTGATGTAGTGATCACCTCAAAAGAATTAGCCGCATTACTGATAACCATTGTTTCCAGCTTGTTTATTTTTATCCGTATGGGCATGTATCGAGCCATTCTCAGGTATATGACTCAACCGGCAATAGTGACTATCGTAATCTGTGTGTTCTTGTCCGGCGCCACATTGGCGATTTCCGGTTTTCTGACATATTCAAAAATACCGCGCTCAGTCCCTTTTATTTATATTGCATTGATGATCTTGCTGATAGGGGGGCCGAGATTGTTGGTGCGTCATATCATTTTAATGTTGGGGGCATTGCCAGCAAGAGAAGCTATTCCGGTGATTGTTTACGGTGCGGGTAGGACAGGGCATCAATTATTGCAAGCGCTGCAGGATACGGGATACCGTGTAGCTGCCTTTGTTGATGATAATAAATTTTTGCACGGCACCTTGCTTTCTAACATAAAAATTTATTCGCCAAAATCTATTCCCAAATTAATTTCATCGACAGGTGCAAGCAAGCTTCTGCTTGCACTGGGGCGAACCTCGCACAGCGCCAGGCTTGATATTATTAAAAAGCTCGAAAAATATCACATCAATGTTCAAACCATTCCCGAGTTTTCCGATATTTTGTCTGGTAAGGCGAGAATCGAAAATGTACGTGATGTTGATATTGATGATCTGCTTGGGCGCGATAGCGTTCAACCAATGCAGCATTTAATGGAATCCTCTGTCCTGGATAAGGTTGTTTTGGTTACGGGGGCGGGTGGGTCGATTGGCGGTGAGCTTTGTCGGCAGATTATTGAGTTAAAGCCGCGAAAATTAATCTTAATTGATCACAATGAGTTTAGTCTCTATAGCATTGAGCGCGAACTTGCAGGGAAAAATGTAGATCAGGTTAATGTTGTTGGATTGCTTGGTTCCGTCCAAAACTCCCGCCTACTTGATTCTGTTATGGTGGAGCATAGAGTTCAAACTGTGTATCACGCTGCCGCCTATAAGCATGTCCCTTTGGTTGAAAGCAATTGCGTCGAGGGAATGAAAAATAATGTGTTTGGAACGCAGTTTTGTGCTGAGGCTGCTATTAATGCCGGCGTAGAGCTATTTGTACTTATTTCTACGGATAAAGCCGTGCGCCCCACAAATCTTATGGGGGCATCGAAACGATTAGCTGAGCTAATCTTGCAAAGTCTTGCACAAAAAGAATCATCAACTCGGTTTGTGATGGTTCGATTTGGCAATGTGTTAGGTTCATCTGGCTCTGTAGTTCCACTCTTTCGCAAGCAAATTAAAGAGGGAGGGCCCGTCACCGTAACTCATCCTGACATCATTCGTTATTTTATGACAATTCGTGAGGCTGCCCAGTTGGTCATACAGGCCGGCGCGATGGGGCATGGGGGCGATGTTTTTGTATTGGATATGGGAGAGCCAATAAAAATCGTGGATTTGGCAAAGCGTATGATAAGCCTTTCGGGACTTACTGTTCGCGACGAGCATGACCGCGATGGTGATATTGCCATTAGTTACACAGGCTTGCGTCCTGGTGAAAAATTGTTTGAAGAGCTTCTTATTGGTGACAATGTTGCTCCCACAGAGCACAGTAGAATTTTTCGTGCTATGGAACAGTTTATATCATGGCAAGAGATGGAGTTGTTTCTGAAGCGTTTGGCTATTGCGTGTGAGTCGAATAACAGTGATTTGATTAAATCATTGTTGTTCGAGGTTCCTGCAGGTTATTTAATCGATGCGCCAGAGTTGCCTGAGGAAAATAAAGTTTTGCTGGTTAATTGATTACTCCATACAGCCTGCCCGAAATTTATGTGCGATCAGTAGTAAGGGGGCATAGGCAATCGCTAATGCAACAGAAAAATGTATCTGAATTGTTGTGACTGCAATTGCGATAGGTAGAAGCCAGAACAGATTGATGGCAACAATTGCGAGTGTTGCGTAAGTATGTGAATTTAATTTGATTGCAATTTTTTGATAGGCGTGAGTTCGATGCGCCTGGTGAACAGCTTGTCGGGTAAGGAGGCGGGAAGAAAGTGTGTAACTGGCATCTACAATAAATACACCAAGCATAATTAGCCAGGCGGAAAAAATGCGGAAATCGTCAGTTATGCTTCCAGTAGCAAGTAGGCCAAGGCCAAGGCCAAGAAAAAGACTGCCTGTGTCCCCCATAAACAGTTTTGCTTTAGGGAAATTCCAAAATAAAAACCCACTAGCGCTTGCCGAGATAATTATCAATAAATAAATAGCGTCTGTGTTTATGGTTTTTATCCAATATATTAACGCCATACCCATACACACGCAGATTGCTTCAAGTGCTGCCAAACCATTAATTCCATCCATAAAATTGTATAAATTTGTCATCCATACAATAAATAAAATCAAGGCGCCTGTAATTAACAATTGAATGGGGGCTGGCAACTCATTGTTGATCCCAATCAAATAGATGCCTAAACCGGCAAGCAAAAACTGTATGGTCAGGCGTATGGCTACATTCAGATTGAATAAATCATCACAGATCCCAAGAATTGCCATGAGTCCGGCTGGAATCATCAACCAGTAAACAGGTGTGAAGGGTATATGGCCCAGGCTCAATGCTGTTAATGCTGCGATGATCACGCCGCCAACTATGGCTATACCGCCACCTCGCGGGGTAGGAGTTTGGTGGGAGCTGCGAATATTGGGCATGTCTAGCAGGCGCTTCCCGAAATGATGGATCAATAATCGCGAGAGGAGTAGTGAAACAAACACAGGTAACACGCAAAGGGTGAGCCACTTGGTCAATGTATGATCCTTTGTTGAGTGGTTTGAGGTAGTGAATTGTATCTTAGGCTGCCGGGATACGATCCTTCATTATTTTTGCACCAAAATAGACTTATAAAATATTCATATGTTCTTGTGTGGTGCATTTATGATGATTTATCTTGGTGCTAAAGGCGATATGTATATGAAAAATATATAAAAAATAATTATGGTTTAAAATTTGCTTTTCTCTGATTCATTTTAATTATTACCTAATAAATGGATTTTTTTTGCCTTTATCTGGTGCGATTGTTTTATGGGGTGGATGATATTTCCTACACTTTGTGCAATCAGTAGATTGGCCCTGTATCAAAACAGAGCAAGGTTCACCACAAAAATTAAAATGCAATCGGATCACATCCTCTTAACCAAAAAAACCATCATGGGGTCACTATGAAGAAGCTAAATTTCAAACTCTTTGCGCTATTAGGGGGGCTGCTGACTGTTTATGGTCAGGGCGCACTTGCCCAAGAGGCGACAATTAATGGTGCTAATACAGCCTGGATTTTGACCTCAACAGCATTGGTTCTCTTTATGACCTTGCCTGGGTTGGCATTGTTCTATGGTGGCTTGGTGCGTGTAAAGAATATCTTGTCGGTACTCATGCAATGTTTTGCGATTGCTTGTTTGGTTTCAATCCTATGGTTGATCGCAGGCTACAGTTTGGCGTTTGGAACTGGTAATGCATGGATTGGTGATTTGAGTATGGTGTTCATGGCCAACATCACCGAGGACGCGTTGGCGGGAGATATCCCGCTTAGCCTGCATGCAATGTATCAAATGACCTTTGCCATTATCACGCCAGCGCTGATTGTTGGCGCTTTTGCAGAGCGCATGAAGTTCTCCTCCATGCTGATCTTTTCTGCACTTTGGTTGTTTGCTGTGTACATCCCTGTCTGTCATTGGGTGTGGGCTGGGTCAGGTTGGCTATTCGCAAAGGGGTTGTTGGATTTCGCGGGCGGTACAGTCGTACATATCACTGCGGGTGTGGCCGCGCTTGTTGCAGCCATAGTAATTGGCAAGCGCAATGGCTTTCCCACAACCGCAATGCCTCCGCACAATATGACGATGACGGTTACCGGTGCAGGTATGCTGTGGGTAGGTTGGTTCGGTTTTAATGCTGGTAGCGCGCTGGCTGCCAATGGCAATGCAGCTATGGCAATGTTGGTGACTCATATTTCTGCAGCAGCAGGTGCCTTGGCGTGGATGACTATTGAATGGATGCGCTTCAGAAAGCCGAGTGTATTGGGTATTGTGACCGGGATGGTCGCGGGGCTCGGCACTATTACCCCCGCATCTGGATATGTTGGCCCTGGCGGTGCGTTAGTGATTGGCTTGGCGGCAGGCGTTGTCTGTTTCTTCATGACTCAGCTGATAAAGCGCGTGTGGAAAATCGACGATTCACTCGATGTTTTCCCTGTGCATGGTGTCGGTGGTGTGTTGGGCACAATTCTCGCCGGGATATTTGCATCTACTGAACTTGGTGTATTTAGCGGGCAAGGTTTCGCCAGTGGCATTACCTCTATGGGTGAGCAGTTAGGTGTGCAATTGCTGGGCGTCGTTGTTACCTTTATTTATACCGCCGTTGTAACGTATATTTTACTGAAAGTTACCGGTGTATTTACTTCCGGTTTACGTGTAACCCAAGAAGAGGAAAGTGTTGGTTTGGATTTGAGCCTGCATGAAGAGGATGGCTACAAGCTTTAATTGAGTGCGTGTCAAATCCAACAAAAAAGAGGAGCAGATGCTCCTCTTTTTTATTTTGTCGCCGTAGGAATTCAATATCGATTATTTAAAGGCAATTAAGGCTGCCGTAACTGCAACATTTAATGACTCAACGCCATTATTCATTGGAATACAGATTTGCTCGTTGCACAGCGTGGTAACTTCCTGTGAAACCCCTTCAGACTCATTACCTAGTACATAAATGCATGGGGCATCAGGAGTGAATTTTTTAAGTTCTGTTGCGGAGTGTGACGATAGGGCGCAGACAATTACACCTGCTTGCTTAAAGTCACCCAAAGCTTGGGGGAGATCTTTACAGCGCAATAACGGAGCTCGAAATACAGTGCCAGCGCTCGCTTTAATAACAAGCGGGTCAATTTGAGCATTACCTTTTTGGGGCAGCAATATTCCATCGATATTGCCAGCGCAAGCCGACCTAATAATCATGCCCAGATTTTGTGGGTTTTGTACTCCATCAAGTGCCAGCAGGGTATAATTTTTTTTCTTGTTTTCTGCAAGAAACTCATCGTAGAGTTTATAGCCGCGCAATTGTAAATCTGCTGCCACCCCTTGATCTTGTGATGCATTTTTAGAGATGCGCGATAATGCTTGCCGCTCATGATAAATAATCTCTGCCCCTTTTGCTTTTGCCAACGAAATAATATCGTCAAGAATATCCGCTGATTTATTGCTGCTGGCCAGATGCAGGCGATAAATAAATGTCGCTGGATCCTGCAGTGCTTCAAGAACAGTTTTTCGTCCATAGACAGTCATTAATGAATCAAAAAAACGCTTCTTTTCCAGATAAGCGGGGCTGTCATCACGGGGTTTGTTCATACTGGGTTTCTTGCATTAGTGAGGGGGGGTAGGATTATGCCGAGCAGAGTTTTTTGTATGCCTGCACCGTTGCCGGCAATCCCATTGCGATTGCGTCTACTATCAGTGCGTGACCAATGGATACCTCGAGCAACCCGGACACTTGACGAAAGAGGGTAAGATTTTCCAAATTTAAATCGTGCCCGGCATTTAAGCCAATGCCAATTTTTTGCGCGTGGATTGCTGCATCGATATAGGTTTGGAACAATGCGTGAAAGTTTTCATCTTGGCGCTTGAATGCGTCGGCATAAGGACCAGTGTATAACTCAATACGATCAGCCCCCAGCTCTTTGGCCAGTGAGATTTGTTCTATATCCGGATCCATAAATAAACTGACGCGCACCCCGAGATCCTGCAATTCACGAATCAGTGGGCGTAATTTTTCTCCAGCCACTATTAAATTAAAGCCGTGATCAGATGTAAGTTGATCATTGGAGTCGGGCACCAATGTGCATTGGTGTGGGCGCACGTCCTGTACTAATTTAATAAAGCCGGGAAAATCCCCCAGCGATTCTGCGTAGGGGTTTCCTTCGATATTAAATTCAATGCCCACGTGGGATTTGACCAACTCACTGAGTTGATAAACGTCGTGTGGTCGAATGTGGCGCTGGTCCGGGCGGGGGTGAACTGTAAGCCCGTCTGCGCCTGATTGAATGCAGATCTCGCCATGACTAATTACGCTCGGGTAATTTCCTGGACGGGAATTTCTGATCAGTGCAATTTTATTTAAATTGACACTGAGAGCAGTGTTGTTACTGGGGGTCATTAATGGGTACCAATGCATCTTTAATGCTGGATGGTTTGGGGGTATTTTGCGACTCTATCAGGGCATCTAAACTGCTAGCATCAGTTCGTGTTGCGCTCAATATACGCACGGCATAATTAGGCGCTTCTGGAAAGGCTTTATACATTCCACGCGGTTCTTGTGCAATTTTTTCAATCACATCCATTCCAGCAACGACTTTACCAAATACGGTGTAGCCAGGTTTGGTCTCGGTTGCATTCAAGCCGGGGTTGTTCTGCAGGTTGATATAAAACTGGGCTGTTGCGCTATTAGGATCTTGTTGTCTCGCCATAGCTACACTTTTGTAATCATTTTTCAAGCCGTTCACCGACTCATTCACAATAGGTTTGCGGGTCTCTTTTTCAGCAAAATCGAATGTCATCCCGCCACCCTGAACAACAAAGCCAGGTACCACACGGTGAAAGATGGTGCCGTCATAAAACTTGGCATCTACATAACCAAGAAAGTTTTTCGCGGTCACCGGTGCAGCTTTGGAATACACCTCTACGACAAATGTTCCCAAGTCGGTCTTTATGGCCACCAGGGTGTTTTCAGCAGCATAAGCGTTGATGCTTGTAGCCAGACTAAAACCTAATAATAAATGCGCGATTTTTTTTAACATGTTAGCTACTCTCAGCGCCATTCTGATCTGCGTTTGCGACGACCGAAGGCTTGCAAAATAAAAGAAAGGAAAACACCACCAAATACTAAACCACCACCGTAAATCCAGTGATTAAAACGGTCGGTATTTTTGAGTTTTTCATTTTCCGCTTTGAGTACATCAGCATGGGTTTGTAACAGTTGGTTATCTTTGAGCATGCGTTGATGTTCTTCTTCCAGATTAAATGCTGTAGTTGCAGCCTGACGCATATCTTCTGTGTCAGCCAATAGTTGTTGATGCTCTTGCTGAACTTTTGCGAGCTGTTCTTTGAGCTGAGCATTTTCAGTTTGCAATGCCAAAATATCACGTGACGAGTTTGATAGGGCTGCTAACTGAAGTGCAGCTGTTGGCTTGTCAGTGACATTTTGGCTGCGTACCCAACCTTCGGTGCCATCAGGTGTTATAACAAGTGACCAGAGATTATTGTCAGTGCCGGTTTCTTCGCGGATAAAATTGAGTTTGGTTCCGCTCGCTAATCCTTGTTGCAAAATACTGGCTTGCGGATTTTTGTCGCTACGCACAGGAATATAGATAACGTCAGAAACATATTTATCGACGGCGATACTAGGTGCACTGATTAATGACAAAGTGAAAAGCGATAGCGTACAGCCAAGCAGGGATATTTTTTTCACAGTTGCTCCGATCCTTAAAAATGAAAAGAAAAAGACTTAAGGCAAAACTTTTTTAAATGGCTTTACAACAACCTTGGCGTAAATACCAGCCGCTACATAAGGATCTGCATCTGCCCAGGATTGCGCTTGCTCAAGGGATCCAAATTCAGCAATAACCAGGCTGCCAGTAAAGCCTGCTTCACCTGGGTCACTATTGTCGACTGCCGGGTGCGGGCCAGCAACAAATAGGCGGCCCTCGTCATTCAATTGTTGTAGGCGGGCGAGGTGAGCGGGGCGCGCTAGTTTGCGTTTTTCCAGGCTATTTGAAATATCTTCGCTAATAATGGCGTAAAGCATGAAACATTCTCTTGGCTAAAGTCGGTAACGGATTTTTTGAAAAAATAAAATTCGTCTGGCGGTTAATTCTCACTGCCATCATTAATCACTTCTTCCAGTGTTAGATGGGTCAGCAGGCGAATACTGCGAAATACATAAAATAACGTCCCCATCATAATGATCATCATTGGCAGTGCGATAACGGGGTAGCTCAGGGCGGTCATTTTACCTAATTCTGCGTTGAATTCTGCTGTTCCTGGTTGGCTGACTAGAATAATTTTGGCCAAAATGTAATTTAATGCCGATGACAAAAAGAACGACGCGGCAATCATCAGCGATGCATTGTTCAATGTCCGCTCAAATTGTTTGTGTGTACCGTAGTGTTGCAGGGCTGAATCGACTTTATGAATCTTCAGTACTTTGTCGTTATAGATAAAGGTTTTTACGAGCGGATAGCGCGTTTTTATTGAGATCAGTGTGACAATGCCAAGAATGCCGGGGATTGCAGCTTCTTTAATCGCAAAATATTGGGGGGGCAAATGCAAAAGGCTTAGGCCTCCCGTGAGCAATACACTGACAATACCCAAAGCAGAAAAAACATTAATTTTTTTGTTGATAAGAAAATCGCGCAACCCGTAACTGATGGGAAATGCGAGTGCAACGATGAGCCCCCAGGTTGCACCCAAATGTTCATCTCCACTGAGTTTGGTCAAAATCAGCGTAGGGATAACAATGTTCATTAACAGATTGGCTAAAAAACTTTCTTTTTTAGGTTTGGGCTGCGAATTTGCGGGCTCTGCGGGCGGTTTATCGGCTAACATGCTCACATTCTTTTCAGAGTTATTGTCGGTCATGACCAATCCTGGTGATGTATTTGTTGTTTGGAGTTCGAGTGATTTTTGATCTGCATTGCCACACCCATTTTTCTGACGGGATGCTTAGCCCGGAAGCTGTGATCGCGCGCGCGAAAGAGCGCGGCGTTGCAGTGCTGGCGATTACGGATCACGATACCATAGCTGCTGTGGGGATTGCACAAAAAGCCGCGTTGGATGCAGGCATCACCTTGATCTCTGGTATAGAGTTTTCCAGTCAATGGGGAAAGGGTGGTGTACATATTGTCGGGTTGGGGGTTGATGTAAATTCTCCTGCACTGATTGCCGCCCTGGAGTTTCAAGAGCAAGCGCGTAAGACACGCGCACTGGCAATTGCAGATCGATTATCCAAAGCCGGGTTTCCCGGCGCACTGTTGGGGGCGCAGGAGATTGCAGGTAATGCTACTCTGGGGCGACCACATTTCGCGCAATATTTGGTTGCGGTGGGCGCAGTAAAAAACATCAATGCGGCTTTTAAAAAATATCTGGGGGCGGGTAAGCCTGCAGATGTTAAATACCAATGGCCATTGATGGATCAAGTAATTGAGTGGATTCATGCGGCCGGTGGTGTAGCTGTGCTGGCGCATCCGGCCAAATATGAACTGACGCGCACCAAAATGTGCGCACTTATCGACTCATTTGCCGCGGCTGGAGGCGATGCGCTGGAGGTGATTAGTGGATTGCAGCCTGCTGCTTTGACTGAGGATTTATTGCGTATCGCAAATGCCCGTTCACTCTATGCATCCTGTGGCTCGGATTTCCACTTTCCTGATCAACCATGGCAGGAGTTGGGTAGCTTTGGCAAGCTTCCGGCTCATGCCAAACCTGTGTGGGAGTTATTGGGCTATAACCCATAACACTAATAAAATATTTTCCTCTGCCCAGTCTTTCCGTGTGATGGGCGAGTGTCGTAAGGAGTCATTGCAATGGCCCAGTTTTTTCAAATACATGCCGAAAACCCGCAGCATCGTTTAATTGTTCAGGCCGCTGACATTGTCCGTAAAGGCGGATTGGTGGTATATCCAACCGATTCTGCCTACGCACTTGGCTGCCATATAGGAGACAAAGATGCACTGGAGCGCATTCGTACACTGCGCAGGCTCGATAAAAACCATAACTTTACGCTGATGTGCCGCGATCTTTCCGAGATCGCCACCTATGCGCGCGTTGATAACCAAGCATACCGGCTAATTAAAAACCATACGCCTGGTGCCTATACGTTCATCCTTGAGGCGACTGCCGATGTCCCGCGGCGATTGATGCACCCGAAGCGCAAAACCATTGGTTTGCGTGTGCCGGATAATCCAATTGCGCTGGCTTTGCTGGAAGAATTGGGGGAGCCCTTGATGACCAGCAGCCTGTTGTTGCCAGGTGAAGAGTTTCCTATGACCGATCCCTATGATATCCGCGATACCCTGGAGCACTTTGTAGAGTTGGTGATCGATGGGGGTTATTGTGGACTTGAGCCTACCACTGTTATCGATCTTACCGAGCCACTGCCGCAACTGGTGCGCCAAGGGAAGGGTGACTTCTCACCTTTTGATTCTAACTAATTGATCTATAAAGAAGTTGGTTGTCGGGCCAGCATGCTGTCCGGCGCCTCGTGAAATGGCTATAATGCCGCCCTTGTTATCCGGTGCTACGACGAGGCCGCTGATCCTACTGACTAACCTGTGAGTTACCTTGCGTGAGTGAAACCCTCGAAACCTCTACGTCTTCGGATCTTGTTGCACCACCAGAGGCAATAACTGAAGCCGGTGCAGTCACCAATGAAGAGCTAGTTGTGGAACCAGCGAGTGCGCATGTACAAAAAGGGCCCCAGCAAGGTGAAATGCCTTTTGCCATGGTTCACGGCAAGGCCTACACCCAGTTGCCACAGGATTTATATATTCCGCCCGATGCACTGGAAGTATTTCTGGAGGCATTTGAAGGCCCCTTGGATTTATTGCTGTACCTGATTCGCCGCCAGAACATCGACATCCTCGATATCAATGTCTCGGAAATTACCTCTCAATACATGGCCTATGTTGATTTGATGGAAGCGCATCAATTCGAGCTGGCGGCAGAGTATTTGGTGATGGCGGCTATGCTTGCCGAGATTAAATCGCGCATGCTATTGCCGCGCTCTTCGGAAGAGCATGAAGAAGAGGAGGATCCACGTGCATCGCTCATTCGCCGGCTGCAAGAATATGAACGTTTTAAGCAGGCGGCGGTTGATTTGGACCATGTGCCGCGTGTATCCCGCGATGTGTTTCCGGTTACTGCCGCAGGTCCTGACCGCAGCTTGACGAGGCTCGATCCGGATGTGGAATTGCAGGAATTATTATTGGCGCTCTCGGAAGTATTGCGCCGCGCTGATATGTTTGAAAGCCATCATGTCTCCAAGGAAAAGCTCTCCACGCGCGAGCGCATGGCTCAGGTGCTGGATACATTGGCACATCAACATTTTGTTCCCTTTGTCAGCCTGTTCAAGGCGGAAGAAGGGCGCCTTGGGGTTGTCGTCACCTTTCTTGCGGTGATGGAATTGATTAAGGAATCGCTGGTGGAAATTGTTCAAAGCGAATCCTTTGCACCTATTCACGTAAAAGCCAGAACACAATGACAAACGAAATTGATATCGCAGAAGATACTCTTGATGAGGATCTGGATTCATCTACCGAAGTGGGTGAGGAAGCCGGTGAAGAGTCGCGTGCACTGCACGAAGAGTCTGATACCGAAGAGTCCGCAACTGTTCCCGTCACTCAAATGCCGGTTGATGCAGAACTGCTGCGCAAGATTATTGAAGGCGCGATTTTGGCTGCAGGCCAGCCGATGACTATTGCACGTTTGCTGGAATTATTTGATGAGGAAGTGGCGCCGAGCAAAGATGAGATTGCCGCTGCATTGCTTGATATCCAGGCGGCAAGTGCCGAGCGCGGATTTGAATTAAAAGAAGTGGCCTCTGGTTGGCGTTTTCAAGTGCGCGATAACCTTGCGCCCTGGGTGAATCGTCTGTGGGAAGAAAAACCGCAAAAATATTCGCGCGCATTGCTCGAAACTTTGGCCCTGGTTGCTTATCGCCAGCCAATTACACGCGGTGATATTGAAGAGATTCGCGGCGTTGCTGTTAGCTCGCACATTATGAAAACCTTGTTGGAGCGCGATTGGGTCAAGGTAGTCGGGCATCGCGATGTTCCCGGCCGTCCATCACTCTTTGCGACCACGCGCCAATTTTTGGATTATTTCAATTTAAAAAGCTTGGAAGAATTACCGTCGCTAAGTGAAATCCGCGATCTGGATGAATTAAATCCGGTGCTGGATTTAGGTGAGGCAGGTTTGGGCGAGAAAGATACAGATCCGCCAATTCCAGATGAAAATCCACCTGTTGCTACCAGTGAAGTTGATGCTGAACCAGTAGACACACAAGCCGCTTTTTACGAAGAAGGTTTTGTTGATGGTGAAGATGCTTTTGTCGATGTAGAGGAAGATGCAGCTGCCGCTGACACTTCAGATACAGAGGCAATAAACAATGAAGAAGAACCCCGCAGCGATTAGCTGCTTAATAACCTATGGTGAAGAAAATCAACCGGGATAAACCTGAAAAACCTACCAAGGCTGTGAAGCCAGTAGTTGCTGGAAAAGCGAAATCTGCCGACAAAAAAGCAGTGACCGCTAAACCAGCAAAACCTAATGCGACTCACAAGCGCGACCTAACTGATCGCCCTGCAAAATCAACAGCAGGAAAACCTGCACATAAATCTGCCGCGTCACCTAAAACAAAAGTGACCCAAGCTGCAGATGAAAAGACATCAGTAGCAGTACCCGGTGATGAAAAATTGCAGAAAGTGCTCGCTCGTGCCGGTATTGGTTCACGCCGTGAAATGGAACGTGCGATTGAGGCTGGCCAAGTAAAAGTAAATGATAAAATCGCCAAATTGGGCGATCGCGTCATGCCACAAGACAAAATTTTCGTGAACGGTCAGCGGGTGGTGTTGCGCAGTGAGCTAACGCGTCGTCGGGTAATTTTATACAACAAGCCCGAAGGTGAAATTTGTTCGCGCTCTGACCCTGAAGGCCGCCCGACTGTATATGACCACTTGCCGCCGTTAAAAGGTGAGCGTTGGATTTCAGTGGGGCGCTTGGATTTCAATACCAGTGGTTTGCTGTTGTTTACCAACGATGGTGAGTTGGCTAACAAATTAATGCATCCATCTTCCGTTATTGACCGCGAATATTTGGTTCGTATTCAAGGCGAAGTAACGGATGATATGCGCACCAACCTGTTAAAAGGTGTAGCGTTGGATGATGGTGTTGCGCGCTTTACCGATATCGTCGATGGTGCTGGCGAAGGCAAAAACCGCTGGTTCTATTGTGTGGTAATGGAGGGGCGTAACCGCGAAGTGCGCCGCCTGTGGGAATCGCAAGGTGTAAAAGTCAGTCGCTTGAAGCGTGTTCGCTACGCCAATATTTTTATTCCGTCGCACGTGCGCGTTGGCCAGTGGACTGATCTTACCGAGCGCGAAATTCAGGACCTGTGCATGACAGCAGGTTTTGATAGCTCAACCTATACCCGCATGATGGAACCAACACGCGATGAAGCAGCGCAGCGTGAGCGTCACGATAAAAAATTGCGCGCCGCTTCTGCCGCGCCGCGCCGCCCGAAAGTCCCCGTGCGCAAACGTCCACCTATAGTGGAATAAGTTAGTTATCTGCAATAAAAAAACCACGCTGAGTAAGCGTGGTTTTTTATTCCAGAGTGATTAATCCATTACGATTTGATGAGTATTTCATCGCTGCTAATAACACAATTTCTGCCTGAGTTTTTAGCGATATAAAGTGCCTTGTCTGCGCGCTCAAATAAATCATTGATATGTTCTTTTTCGTTGCTGTGGCGTGTTGCTATGCCGATACTCACCGTAGTATCTATGGTCTTTCCATTATATTTGATATGGCTTTCAGCAATTTGCTGGCGAATACGTTCAGCTATAATTTTTGCTCCTTCAGCGTCTGTTTTTCCCAGCACCACTACAAATTCTTCACCGCCGTAGCGGAAAGTAATGTCTGAACCACGGCAAGCCGATTGGATTCCCTTGGCAATTTCACACAGCACCAAATCGCCGCGGTGATGGCCGTATTCATCATTAATTTTTTTGAAGAAATCTACGTCTACCATCAAAAGCGATAGCTCGTGCTGATGGCGCTCAGCCATTTGTAATTCGCGGCGCAGGGCGGTGTCCAGTGCGGCGCGGTTACCAAGTAGTGTCAAAGGATCGAGCAAGGCAAGACGCATCGCTGTTTGATAGCGGATGGCATTACGCAATGGGTAGATAAGTGAACTGAGTAAAAACTCCAGGGTAATTAGCTCTGCCTCCGCAAAGCGTTTACTGCGGCTAAAAATAATCTCGCCCAGATAACCTTCATCAGTTGTAAGGCGATAGTCGCAATGATGTAAGCATTCACGTCCAATTTTCAGCTCGCTGCTGCCATTGCCAAATTTAAAAAGAATGCCGGACAGGCTGACAATGGCTTGGATATGTGTGTAAAACAGATTGAGTACTTCTGCCGGGTCCAAACTCATTTGCAACGCTTGTGCAAGGCGAATGCGGGTAGTGAGTTCCTGCTCCGGGGTCAGTGGGATGAGAGGGATAGTGCTTGCGCCGTTTGCCTTATGGGCATTGGTCACCATGGTCATGTCCCGCATAATCTTTACCTGTCACGTTAAAAGTTGTTCGTCGCCCACTTGCCGCTTTTGCTTATTCAGGCGCCTGTGACAGACATTTAGCGAAATTCATGCCATCTACTTTTTATTTGTAAATACCTTTATCTATCATATAGATAGGCGATTAGTCTAAAGTCAGTTGTAGATATTTTCGCCAAAAAAATAGCGTGGATTTTTTGTACTGGCGGAAAGAGTTTGCCGCTAGCCAAAAGTTTGTCGGCAAGAATTGATCCAATAATGGCGGTAGTACTCGTGCGGAGAAATGTGGGTTAAGTAGGCATTAGCCTTTAATTTGTGGCAGTAATATACCCAAGCTGAGGCCGCCTTCAGGGCGGTTTTCAGCCCAAATACGCCCACGGTGTAAAGAGACGCTACGCTGGGCAATGGCCAGCCCAAGGCCGTAACCACCGCTTTCGCGCGCGCGCGCTTGGTCAGTGCGGAAAAAGGGTTGGAAAATATCCTCCAGTGCATCTTCAGGAACCCCGGGGCCCTGGTCCATTATGTCTACGCGGTAATGCTCTCCGTCCCCCGTTTCAGTCAGGGCGATGCAAATCTCGGAATTTTCCGGTGTGTAGAGCAGGGCGTTGCGCAGGGTGTTTTCAAACACACCAACCAGCATATTGCCGTGAGTAGCAACCAGTGCTTCTTCCAGCGAACATTTAAAGCGAATGTTGACATTTTTTGCGTAGGCTTCTGCCTGATAATCGTCCATGAGTGTTTGCATCAGGCTCACTAAATCCAACACGTCATCCAACACCCAACTGTCCTGGCCTTGTACTGGCAGGGTGAGAATATCGGTAATGATGTCGTTGAGATAATCGGCCGCTTGTTTGATACGGTTTAATTCATGGTCAACAATTCCATTGCTGCGCTGCCGCGCCAGTGCCAGTGCAATTTGCAAGCGAGCGAGCGGCGTGCGTAATTCGTGTGACACATCTTTAATTAAACGCTTCTGTTCCTGCATGGATTTTTCGAGGCGTTCCGTCATATGGTCAAAGTCGCGCCCCAGTGCGGCGATTTCATCGTTGCGGCCGCGAAATTGTTCGCTGATGCGCACACTCAAATCACCCCGTGCAATTTGATGAGTAGCTTTTTGTAATGTATTGATACTGCGGGTGAAATGGCGTGCAAGAAAAAAACACGCAGAGCCGCTGACCAAAATAGAAACGAGTAAAAGCGGCCAAATATTATCGAGAAATAATTCCCAAATAATATCGCGATCCTGCCCCTCGTCGCGCCCGGCAGAAATTGTAATTAATTTCACGCTGTTACCATCGTTCAGGGTGATGTAGCGACCAAAGAGCTTGCGGTTGCGGTCCTGTACCTTATCGAACGGATGTTTGAATGTGAGGCGCGGCGCGAGAAACATAACGCCAGGTGGAAGAGGGCGGTCGAGCAGGTCGCGGTTTTCTTTATCGATAACATACACAAAACGAGTTGACCATGAGGGCATTGCACGCAAATCCTGAATCAATTGCCGGGTATTGCGGTTAACGGCATTACCCACCATTTGAAACAGCAAACGCTTGGCTGGATCATCGTCACTGGCTTCACTGCTGTGTTGCAGGTTGCCATCCGGCGCCATATCAAACCAATGCACAACAATATTGGTGCCGATAATAATCGCCACCGTAATTAACCAAAAAGTAAAAAAGATTTTTAAATAAAGACGGGTCATTAATTTATGGATTCATCATCATTCATGGTCAGCATATAGCCAGCGCCGCGCACGTTGATAATCAAATCCTTTGATGAACCTGCAGCTGTAATTTTTTTGCGGATATTGCTTACATGCACATCGATACTGCGATCGTAAGGCGTGAGTTTGCGATTGAGCGCCTGCTCAGTCATATCATCTTTGCTGATCACTTGGCCGGCGCGACGAACAAGAATTTCCAGCACGCTGAATTCAGTTCCAGTGAGCGGAACTTCATAGTTGTCCCAAGTGGTTGTGCGTGTACCTAAATGCAGGGATAGCTTGCCCGATGCAAGGCGCTCAATACTGCTGGGCGTTACATCCTTTTGATTGGCGCGGCGCAAAATAGCGCGAATACGCGCAACCAATTCGCGTGGGTCGCAAGGTTTGGATAAATAATCATCGGCACCGATTTCAAGCCCAATTACGCGGTCAACTGTATCGCCTTTGGCTGTGAGCATAATCACAGGCGTTTGGCTGTGTTGGCGTAAATTTTTCAGCACATCAAAACCATTGCGGATGGGCAGCATCACATCCAGCACAATAACTGAATAGGGTTGCTTGAGTGCAAGCTCTAACGCCGTTTGGCCGTCATAAGCGGTATCAATTGCGAAACCTTCCGTTTGCAGGTATTCGCTCAGTAATTGACTGAGTTCTTTGTCGTCGTCGATGAGAAGAACTTTAAGCATAGCGATTTACAGTCCCCGATGATGGAAGGCGGTGAGTGTGCACCAGCCCCCGATGAGAGTCATGATTCTTTGGTTTTCATTAACCAATCTTAACATTATAGCCACCATAATGAATTCACTGGCTCTGATTCTGGAGTCTGCGTATAAGCGATCTATTTAATTAGTCCAAAGTATTCAGAGGATATTGATATGAAATCGAACAAAGCATTAGTGGCTGGTCTGTTGTTGTTAAGTGCTGCCAGTATAGCTGTGCCGACCATAGCCGGTGGCGCAGGGAAAAACTGTGAGGGCAAGCATCATGCGGCCAAATGGGCTGAGCATGACGGTTTTGCAGGCCGCGAATTCAGGCATCTCGGCCAGGAGTTAACATTGACAGATGCGCAAAAGGAAACTTTGAAGGCACAACGTGAAGCTAATGAATCTGCACGCGAAGCCCTTCATACAAAACTGGCGGATGCGCGCAGTGCATTGGCAACAGCTGTGGATGCCGGTGCCAACGATGCCGAACTCAATGCTCTGGCTGATAGCTTGGGCAAGTTGCACGCCGAACAGGCACTGGAAGGTGCTAAAGCGAAAAAAGCGTTCTTAGCCGTGCTGACGGAGGAGCAAAAACAAACCTTGGCAGAAGCGAAAACCAAGCGTTTGGAGCGTAAGGCCGAACGCAAAGAGGCACGCGAAGCAGCTAAAAGTTAAATCACAGGCCAGGAATACTCCTGGTTTCACCTATAACCCCGGCTTGCCGGGGTTATTTATTTTCAGGGTGCAAAATGTGGGCTTGCTTGCGCGAGCTAATCTTGGGAAAATCCGCGCCGTTTTTCCCTATCCCTATTTTCCCTGTATCCCGAGGTTATCGTGGCCCAGATTGGTCTGTTTTTTGGCAGTGACGAAGGCAATACTGAGCGCGTCGCCTATCGTATTCAACAGCGTTTCGGGGCTGATGTCGTCGATGTACGTGATATCGCCGACGTAACCCAGTTGGATTTTGCCAACTACGACAAGATTATCCTTGGTATTCCCACCTGGGACTTTGGCCAAATCCAATCGGATTGGGAAGAGTTTTGGGATGATATAGCGGCAGTGGATTTCTCCGGCAAGCAAGTGGCGCTTTTTGGTTTGGGTGACCAATTCGGTTACGGCGATTATTTTCTCGATGCAATGGGTATGCTGCACGATGTAATCATCCAAACCGGTCCGGAAATTGTCGGCCAGTGGTCTACTGAAGGTTACGAGTTTGAGGCCTCAAAGGCAGAAATTCCCGGTGCGGGGATGTTTGTCGGTTTGGCGCTGGATGAAGATCAGCAGGAAAATTTAAGTGCAGGTAGATTGAATCGCTGGTGTACACAAATTCACGTCGAATTTGGTCTGGATACACCGCTTAATATGTTGGAAGATTAAGCCGCAATATTATCGAATACCAAGGGCGCACTCAGCGCCCTTTGTTTTTTTAGGTCAAGCTTCTGCGACAAACACCGCACGAATCGGCCCCGGATGACCTTCAGCTGTTAATGTCGAATCTTCTGGATGTAAAAATTCCGGAAGCGAATGAAAACGCATCCATTCTGTTGCACGCTGTTCTTCCGTTGTTGTGGGACATACATCAACGACGCGCGGATTGCTAAAACCCATCTTTCGCAGCCAGGACAACATGGTGTCGCAGCTCGGCAAAAACCATACATTGTTCATCATGCCGTAACGGCCTTCCGGTACCAATACATCACCCAGTTTTCCTTCAATCACCAAGGTCTCAAGCACTAGCTGTCCGCCAGGGCGCAGGGTATTCTTTAGTTCGAGCAAGTGATCCATCGGCGAGCGGCGGTGATAAAAAACGCCCATGGAAAAAACGGTATCAAATGCCTGCAGTTTTTCCGGAACATCTTCAATGCCGACAGGCAGAACATCGATAGGATAATCAGCACCGGCAAAATGTTTGATCATGTGGAACTGCACAATAAAACGCGGTGATGGATCAATTCCAATCACGCGTTTTGCCCCTGCGCCTAGCATGCGCCAGCAGTGATAGCCGTTGCCGCAACCAACATCGAGAATCAAACGATCTTTTAGTGGGGCAAGATGCGGTAATACGCGATCCCATTTCCAATCCGAGCGCCACTCGGTATCAATATGGATATCGTGAACAAAGTAGGGGCCTTTGCGCCAGGGAATTAATTCCTGCAAGACACTGCGAATTTCTGCACGTGTTGTTTCATCGCAATCGCTGCTGTGGCCGATGCGCACCTCTTCAGTGAGCGCAATCCGTGAGCCTTTTACGGTCGGAAGTTTTGCGAGCGATTGCTTCCAACCAGCTAAATCGCCGTAGCGTTTTTCACAAAGTCCGGCCGCGATTTGCGCAGGCAGTTGCTCGGCCCAACCAGCAAGAGGCGAATCCTTAAGTGCATTCAGTAATTGATCGTAATTAATCTGTGTCACAGCCTTTACTTACTCTATTTAATTGCAATCAGCGATGCAAAATTAAAACATTGAAACCACACATCAACACTGCTGAAGCCCGCTTGGCGTAAGCGTTGGCGGTGCGCATCCAGTGTTTCGGGAATTAAATAGTTTTCAATCGCGGCGCGCTTCTGTGCAATTTCCAAATCGCTGTAGCCGTTGGCGCGTTTGAAATTGTGATGCAATTCGGTCATCAAGTGTTGATGGGGTTCATCATCAAACGCGACTTTTTCCGAAATAATTAATACGCCGCCGGAATTTAATCCCGCACAAATGTTGCGCAGCATTTCCAGTCGCTCTTCAACGGGAATAAATTGCAAGGTGAAATTGAGCACAGCCATTGATGCGTTGTGCAATACCACATCTTGAATTTGCGCTTCTACCAATTCAACGGGAACTTCACCACTATCTGCCGCAATCACTTGTTGGCAGCGCGCGATCATTGCCGCTGAATTGTCCACACCAATAATTTTACATTCCGCTGCCTGAATACGGTGGCGCATCGCGAGCGTCGCTGCACCTAATGAGCAGCCCAGGTCATAGCACTGGCTATTGGCTTGTACATAGCGTTCAGCGAGATTGCCAATCATATTAATAATGGTGGCATAACCGGGCACAGAGCGTTTGATCATATCGGGGAATACATCTACCACGCGCTGATCAAATGCGAAGCGACTGACCTCTGCCAGCGGATTGGCATAAATGGTATCGGGGTTTATATCGTGCATATTCGTGACTGGTTAATGGCGTAGTGAGCGAGGTAAAACAGGTGCGCGCATTGTAACCTTCATTGATTGTGACAACAAATTGAGAAATTCATAAAACTGTCATATTTCCGCAGGAATATTCAGCTTACTCACCCATAGTCGATATCAAGTTGTCATCTTATGTCTTTGCAGAACCCTGTGTTTAATCAAACCACCCTGCAAAAGGAATTACGCCGTTTAATTGAATTCAAACTTCTGACTCCGGTATTTCAGCCGATAATCGCGGTGGAGAATCCGCGTATTATTGGTTATGAGGCCCTGATTCGCGGACCTGAAGATAGCCCCCTGCATAAGCCGGATGTACTGTTCGCGGTTGCGCGGGAGTCACGTCTACTGGCTGCATTGGAATTTGCCTGCCGGGAAGTATCTTGCGAGCGTTTTGCCGCATTGAGTTTGCCCGGCAAACTTTTTCTTAATATGAGCCCCATTAGTTTTACCGATAGCCAATATCGCGATGGCGTCACGCGTGAAATTTTACAGCGCGTCGGTTTAAGTGCGGAACGTTTGGTATTTGAGTTAACCGAAAGCCAACCGCTTGATGAGCTGGATTTATTGCGTGCGGCTTCTGATCACTTCCAGCGGCAAGGCTTTGCTGTAGCGCTGGATGACTTGGGGGCGGGTTATGCAGGGCTGCGTGTGTGGAGTGAACTCTGTCCTGATTACGTCAAAATTGACCGTCATTTTATTTCCGGAATTGACAAAGATCCGGTCAAGCGCGAGTTTGTGCGCGCGATGTTGGATATAGCACATCGCATGGGACATAAAGCCATCGCAGAGGGAATCGAAACGAGCGCGGAATATGCCACTCTGGTCACTATGGGTGTCGAGTATGCGCAAGGTTATTTTATTGCGCGTCCGCAGGCATTACCGCCGCTCGAATTGCCCACTGCCATTGCAGGATACGCCGGTAACTCCGTACGACGTTACCAGGACCATTTCACTCGCACTGTGCGCGAAATTGTAATGGATTCTGTACAGGTAACATCGACAACTAATGCTGAAACTGTGGTGAAAATGTTTCGCGCCGACGTGCGTTTAGCCTGTGTTCCTGTGGTTGATGGCGATATTCCGTTGGGCATGGTCAGCCGGGCAGAAATCCTCAATATTTTTTCGCGCCGATTTGCCCATGAGTTGCATGCACAAAAACCCATCCGCGACTTTATTAGTCCGCTATCCATCATTGTTGATGTAGGGACTGATCTAAAAGTAGTGGGGCAGCTTATCAGTGAAGATCCGCAGCAAAACCTGAGTGTCGATTTTATTGTGAGTGACGCCAATCGATATCTCGGTGTTGGCAAAGTGCGCGACCTATTGCGTGCGATTACCGAAGAAAAATTGCGTGTCGCCCGGCATAGCAATCCGCTCACGCAATTGCCGGGCAATGTACCGCTATATGAGTGGGTTGATCATTTACTGCTGCACAAAAAAGAATTTGTGGTGGCCTATTGCGATATAAATCATTTCAAACCGTTTAACGATGCATTTGGCTATAGTGCGGGTGATGAAGTCATTTTGCAGCTGAGCCGAATACTGTGTGACTGCGTAGACACAGCCAGCGATTTTGTCGGTCACGTCGGTGGCGACGATTTTATTTTAGTGTTTGGTAGCGCGGACTGGCAGCAGCGCTGCGCGCAAATATTGGTCAGGTTTGAGGCGGCCAGCAGCCAATTTCTTCCTCTCGAATCCACAGAATACTGGAGTGTTGATCGGCAGGGGCAGCGCCAAAAATTTGGTGCGCTAACCCTGGCAATAGGGTGCGTAGCGCCCGATCTGGAGTTTTGTAAAACCCATCATCAGGTATCCCAACTGCTGGCCGAGGCAAAACACAGCGCCAAAATGCAGGGCGGCAATAATCTTTTCCAATCTCGCCGACGCAAGCCGCAGCTGGCACGTACTGACTAAACAGGGGAGGGAGGCGGTAGACCGACGGGAAAAATCTGTAGCAGCCTGAAAATCCTGGGCTATTCTTAGTCTAATTTCGTTATGGAGGTGGACTAATGGCTGATCTTGGCTACTACAAGATGCACGCGCTAATCGTCGATGATTTTGAGAATTTTCGCGGAACTCTCTACAAAATGCTGATGGATCTGGGAATTGGCAACGCCGATTCGGCAGCCAGTGGTGAAGAGGCGCTACGTTTTTGCAAAGCGCGTAGTTACGACATAATTTTGTGCGATAACAATTTAGGCAAGGGCAAAAGTGGCCAGCAAGTATTGGAAGAATTGCGCTCTACTGACAACCCTTGTTCGGACAGCTTGTTTATTCTTGTCTCCGCAGAAAATAGCAAAGGCACCATTATGGCGGCTTACGACTATGAGCCGGATGCCTATCTCGCCAAACCCATTACTCCTAAGGCACTGGATCAGCGCCTTGGCCGTTTGATTGAACAGCGTGTGGAGTTAAAAGCAGTGCATGCCGCCCAGAAATCGGGGGATGACGAACTGGCAATTACGCTTTGCAAAGAGCTCGTTGCGTCAGGTAGTCGCTACGCCAATGCCTGTCAAAAATTACTGGGGCAGTTATATCTAAAAAAAAATAATTTGACCGCAGCTGAAGCAGTTTATCGCGCAGTGCTCGATAATCGCGAGCTGGAGTGGGCGCAATTAGGTATGGTGAAAACCAAATTAGCGCAGAATGATCTGCTAGGTGCACAGCAATGGTTGGAAAATATTTTGCAGGCAAACCCACTTTGTATGAAAGCATACGATTTGCAAGCCGATTTATACAAGCTGCAAAACGATTCGGAAGGTTTGCAAAATGTATTGCAGAAAGCTACTGATATTTCCCCGCTTTCCATTCTGCGCCAGCAGGCATTGGGGGATGTCGCACAACAAAATAATGATTTGGTCACCGCCGCCAACGCCCTTAAACGCGCTGTTAAGCTCGGGGAAAATTCCTGCTTTGACAAAGCTGAGGTTCACTCGCTTTTTGCACAGACGACGATTGATTTATTTTCAATTGATAAAGAATTGGCCAAACCATTAATCCGTGAAGCCATAGCCTGTGTTAACAACCTTGAAGAGAACTTCGGCAAAACTAATTTGCGCAAAGTTGAATCCTTACTGCTAGAAAGCCAATTGCAGGTGTGCGCTGGTGACCAGCGCCGTGCGCAAGATGCATTGGCAAGCGCGCAATCATCACTAGGCGATACAAAAGATGAAGATGCGCTATCGGTTCAGATTGAATTGGTGCGTACTCTCCGTCTTATCGGTAAAACTGACGATGCCCAACGGCTGTTGGGCGATTTACTGCATCGCTATGCCGGTAAGGAAGAACAATTGCAGCGTTTGGATGTACTGTTGGATGAGCCGCGCAGCGAGAAAAATAAACTCATGGTGGCAGAGATAAACAAAAAGGGAATCGCTTTTTATAATGCCAAAGATTTCACTGCCGCCGCTGATGCATTCAAAACTGCCTTGCAAAAACTACCGAATCATATCGGACTGCGTTTGAACTACGTGCAGGCCATGATTGATAAGTTAAAAACCCGCTTTGAATCCAGTGTAAGTGAAAAAATTCAACAAACCTTTACTAAAACCAGCGCCATCATTTCCCAGCAGCATCCGCAATTCCAGCGTTATCGCCAGTTGAATGATGTGTACAACAGTCTGGTTAGGGCTTATGAAAAAGACAAGCGAGGTTAATTGTGAATTCACCATCTGAACAAAAAAACGGTAATGAAAACTATGGGCAAACACCCATTGATTTTTCATTTGTCCTCGCCTCCAGTGTACATGACATGAAAAACTCGCTGGGGATGTTGTTAAATACCCTGTCCGCCATGATGACCAGTTCACCGCCGAAAGATGTAGAACAGGCGCGCTTTTTTTCGGTGTTGGAATACGAGGCAGCGCGCATCAATGGCGAGTTGGTGCAGTTGCTGTCGCTCTATCGTATGGATGAGAACACTATGTCGGTAGTGATTGATGAACACCATGCGATCGATATTATCGATGAGCAAATTGCACGCAACGATACCTTGTTGAAGTCCCGCAATATTGACGTGCAGGTGAATTGTGACAGCGACTTGATTTGGTATTTTGATAATGAATTGATTGGTGGAGTGCTGAATAATTTAATCGTAAATTGCGCGCGCTATAGCCGTAAGCAACTGTTGGTGAGTGCAACAGAAGAAAATGGTTTCTTGTGTATTTCTGTTGCGGATGACGGACAGGGTTATCCGGACAACATGCTGATGGGATCCTTGCCGCAAACACCTGTGTCATTTAGCTCAGGCAATACACGGTTAGGATTGTTATTTACACGCAAAGTATTGGAATTACATAAATCCAAAAAGGGGCAGGGCTATATGACAATTGCCAACAACGGTCCCTTAGGGGGAGGGGTGTTAAAACTCTATTTACCGTGATGGCGCTGCCTGATTGAGGTGTTGAAATCACAGTGCGGCTATTGCATTATCACAGCCCGTTTCGGTTTTTGCTTTCAGGTTAAATTTTATGCTTAAAATCCGCTTTAAAGATAATAAATACAATGCGGTATGGCTGGTGGAGCCCAAGATCACCATAGGCCGTTCAGCGACTAATGCGCTGGTTATTGATGATCCTCTCGCCAGCGATGTACATATGGAGGTGCTGGTTGACAACGAGCATCTCACCTTGCGCAACCTTATTCCAACCCAGCCCATTATCGTTAATGGTCAAACTGTTACCGGAGCGTGCGAACTTAAGCCGGATGACCAAATCACCCTTGGCCAAGTGGAGTTGGTTGTGATCGACCCCAAGCGTGAGGCCAAGGTTATTGCCGAGGAGTCGGCTAATGTCACCCAATTACGTGCCCCGAAGACAACGGGGTGGTCACTTAAAGCTAATCACACCGCCTTGGCAAACCGTGTTTTCCCACTCAAAGAGTTAAATGTCATCGGCCGCGCCAGCGAATGTGATATCAGTTTGGCTGCTGCGCATTTATCCCGTCGTCATGCGCAATTACAAATTATTGATGGAATGCTGTTCGTAAAAGACCTGGATTCAGCCAATGGCACCTTCCTCAACGGTAAAAGGGTTGCCGAAGCGCGGGTTAAACGTGGTGACGAATTGCGTTTTGATGCGCTCACCTTTGGGGTGATGGGTCCCTCCGATGACATGGCCAAAACAACCGTTCGCAAAGTGCCGGTCAAAGTAGAAGTTGTAGAAGCCAAGCCCAAAGCCAGCCAGCGTGAAAAAGCTATAGCGCCAACCAGAGCCTCCTCTCCTAACCGCGCAGCCGCAGGTAGTCAGCCTAAAACGGCTCCGCAGGAGAATAGTAAGGGGAAATACGGTCTTATTTTTCTGGGTGTTCTGGCCGTTGTGGTTATAACAGCCCTGTTCTTAACGCGAAAATAAGTATTGAAGCTTTGCAGGAACCAGTCGATAACCTGTGATGCTACAGACAGCTATGGCTGCACACAGGTGAATTTATGAATATTTCCTCGCTTAACAACCCCTCTGTTAATAACCCAGGGCGTAGTGACAGTCATCTTCCGCAGATAAATACGGTCAATACAGCCACCCAAGGCAATTCGTACAAAGCACCAGAGGTGAGCGGAGCTGATTCCTCCAGTTTGTACGATAAACGGCAAACAGCCCTGCAAATCGTCAACCGCACGCTGACCATGGCCTATGAAAAAATCAGCTCACGCGGCCAGGCAGCCAGTGCCGAGTACGAAACGTTTGAGCCGCTAACAGCGGAAAAGGTGGCCAATAACATCCTTGGTTTTATCGAGCGGCGGTTGCAGTTGGATGTCGCCGAAGGAGCAAGCCAGGAAGAGCTGCACGCGCGTCTTGATGCTGGCTTGGCCGGGTTCAAAAAAGGCTTTGCAGAAGCAAGCGAGAAACTCGAAGCGCTGAGTTTACTATCCCCTGAGATAACAGCAGATATCGGCAAAACCTACGATTTGGTGCTGGAAGGTGTCGATGAATTGCGCTCCAAATTTATCCAGTCAACTGAGGTTGAATCCGACCAACCCGTATCCAATCAACCCGCAGAAGTATTGAAAACAGCGGAGCTTAAAAAGGCACCAGCCAAACTCGATGTACCAGAATTTTTACCGGCGACCAGTGGTTATCTTGGCTACGGCAATTACGAATATGGGCGTGCGCGTGAATTCAGCTTTGAACTGACCACGAAAGAAGGCGATAAAGTGACTATCAAAGCTACCTCCAGCGAGGGCTTGGCAGTCGAGGCGGCACGTGCGGGACGTGGCAATAATTCAGTTGGTGCACTCAATGCCAGTTACAGCTCCAGCCAATCATTCTCTCTCTCTATTGAAGGCGAATTGAATGAAGATGAGTTGGGTGCAATTAATGATTTACTTGGAAGAGTAAATGATCTTGCCAGCGAATTTTTTGAGGGTGATTTGGATGTTGCGTTTGATCAGGCAATGAATTTAGGTTACGACGCTGAACAAATTGGCAGCTTCGCGCTAAATTTGGCGCAAGCAGAAATCCAGCAAGTAACCCAAGCCTATCAAACTTTTGAGCCAAACCGTGCAGACGGTAATTCTGGTAAGCCAGAATTGTTAGCGGATAAGTTATTGCCATTGGGTAATTTTATCAAGGATCTGCTTGCCAGTTTGGACCGTGCTGCTGAGTTCAATGAGCCGAAATCGCTCTTGGCCAATATGGCAGAAAAAGTGACCGGTAAAGAGACCGAGGTAGATCAACAGCAAGGCAAACGTTTCCGCGATTTTATGGAGCAAATATTTGCGCTGGATCTGGGTTAATTTTTCAGTGAATTACACGCCCCTGAACTGATACACTGCCATTTTTTCTGCGGTGTTGTGTATGCAATCAATTTACCTCTACTCAACCCCTGGCTGTCATTTATGCGAGATGGCCAGGGAGATTGTTTCCCCCTTATTGAGTAATTACTCGCTGTATTTGGAAGAAATTGACATCGCTGAATCGGATGAGTTGATCGAGCGCTATGGGGTAAGAATTCCGGTATTGAAATCTCCGCGCCACATCGATGAACTAGGCTGGCCCTTTGATTCAAATCAGGCCGCTAACTTTCTCGCACGAATTACTATTTGAGTGAATTGTTATTTTCCGCCAGGTGCCAGCCCCAAAGTATTCATGGTTTCTGCCACCCAATGTAATGAATCCACATAAATCTCTGCAATGAGCTCCGGGGTTAGCCCCAGCTCTTCCAGATGATCCCAGTCAATATCCTGCCAGTTGCCCTGCTCGTGTGCTTGCACTACCTGCAGCACCAACCCCTCCGGACCGGCATGCGTTAGCATCGCTTGGTTGAGCGATTCACTGAGCGAAAGATTACCTAATAATTCTTTCAGTGGTGTATCGAGAAAAGCATCCAACGTTGACAATAACCCCACCGTGAAAAAAGAGTCTGGTCGATTTCGCTGATTCATTTTAGTGGCTATAGTTTCACACATGCGCGCACGTGTTAATGCCGCCACACTAAGCTCATGTGGCTTGCCACTCAAATTGGAAAGAGCTAACAAGTTGACCCAGTTCCTCAGTTTATTTAACCCGAGCAGCATAATTGCCTGCCGCAATGACTCTACATCGCGCGATAAACCGAAGGCTGCTGAATTAACCAGACGCAATAATTTAAAGCTCAAGAGGGTATCGCGCGCGATCATTCGTTCAATTTTTTCGAGCGGCGCATCCTGGTCGTGTAATGCAGATAACAATTGCAATACCGATTGTTTGTTTTCTGAAATTTTTCGCCCGGTAATAACCCGGGGTTTGGCTAGAAAATAACCTTGAAACAAGTCAAACCCCAATGCTTTGCATTGTTCGAACATTTCATAGGTTTCCACTTTTTCTGCAATCAAGGTGATACCAAAAGGTTTCAGGTAATCAATATGGTGTTGCAGTTTTTCAGGCGATAAGCTCAACACATCCAATTTGATAATGTCTGCATAGGCCACCAGGCTTTCGCTATTTTCGTCCAGCTCAAAATCATCCAGCGCTATGGTGTAACCTTGTTCGCGCAATTGTTTCAGTGAATGCAGCATAGAGGCATCAACCCGCTGGCCTTCAAGCACTTCAATAACCAATTTTTGGCGATTAAACGGTGGGGGAGAATTGAGCAGAGTGCGCGTAAAGTTAACAAACGCTTTGTGTGTGCCAACTACCTGCTCGATGGATAACTCAGTAAATGCGTTAAGCAATACTTGAGAACTGGCTGCATCGCCATCACTGGAAGCAATAAATTTTAAATCGCTATTGCGACAAAGTAACTCGTAAGCAACGACTTGCATATTGCCATCAAAAATAGGCTGACGAGCGAGAAGAGGGATGGCTTCGGTCATAGAATAGACGGATTGATTAATTGTTGTGTTTGGAAAGATCCGCTTCCGGCGATCTGCGCAACTCACTAGGAAGTGTAGCTGGCAACCGTCAGCTTACAACTGTAGCGGTAAGAATCTCTCTTATTTGGCGGCGCTGAAATTCAAGCTCACCGCAAAACTTTGCCTATACTCATAGTGTTTTATGGCAAGTTTCTTTGCAGAAACTGTAAAAATTGATGGTAACAACCATGTCCAAGTTATTAGATTCTATTGATCAACGCACCCGTTTGGTGGGCGAAAACCGCCTTGAGCTGCTTATGTTTCGTTTGGGCGGACGGCAATTATTTGCCATTAACGTCTTTAAGGTGCAGGAAGTAGTTAAGGTTCCAACCCTGCGCCATGTACCGCATAGCCATCCCCATATTCGCGGTGTGGCGCACTTGCGCGGCCAAACCGTTCCCGTAATAGACTTGCGTGCTGCGATTGGAATGAGTGAATTGAAAGAGTTGGAGAATGCCAATCTGATTGTGGCTGAGTACAATCGGTCAGTTCAGGCATTTTTAATTGGTGCAGTTGACCGTATCGTGAATCTCAATTGGGAGCTAATTCTGCCTCCACCAAAAGGAACGGGGCGCAGTCATTTCTTAACGGCCATCACTAAAATCGATGAACAATTAGTAGAAATCCTAGACGTTGAGCGGGTGCTTGCCGACATCGTTCCCTATAACACTACCGTTTCCGATGAAGTGCTGGACTCTGATTTGGCTGCAGAGGCAAAAAAGCGCAAATTAAAAGTGTTACTCGCAGAGGATTCACCAACGGCGGTGAAACAAGTAAAGGAAACATTAAGCAATATTGGAGTAGAAGTGTTGTCGGTTCAGGATGGCTTGCAAGCTTTGAAAATGCTGCAGCAGTGGACTGCCTCCGGGCGCAAAGTTACCGATGAAATTTTAATGCTGATAACCGATGCTGAAATGCCGGAGATGGATGGTTACCGGTTGACTGCGGAGGTGCGTAAAGACCCGGCATTGGCAAATTTACATGTGGTATTGCACACATCACTCAGTGGCAGTTTTAACAAGGCGATGGTTGAAAAAGTGGGCTGTAATGATTTTCTATCCAAGTTTCAGCCCGATGATTTGGCCGCAGTTGTGCAAAAACGCTTACGTGAATATCTAAAAAAATAAGTTGAGCCGAGTAAAAACATTGATTGTAAAAAAGCCGCACCGAGAAATTCAGGAGCGGCTTTTTATTATCACACTTATCAGCGGGGTCACAATTGGCGACTTGCTTCCGCCGGCGTTACAAAATTAGTTTCTTGTCCTAAACGATAGGCGTAAATAACCGAAAACGATAATATGTTTTGGACATAACCACGAGTTTCTTTGTAAGGAATGGTTTCGATCCAGACATCGTAAGGTAGTTGTGCGCCTTTATCTTTATTTAGCCATTTTTTCACCCGGGTTGGCCCCGCATTATAGGCGGCGGCAGCGAGTATCCGGTTGCCATCAAATACACCTAGCAAGTGATCCAAATATCGGCTGCCCAGTGCGATATTTTTTTCCGGCGTCACCAAATCTTGCAGCGTAAAACTCAAACCATTTTTTTGTGCTGTTTGTTTGGCGGTTGCTGGCAATAGTTGCATTAACCCAACGGCGCCAGCGGTTGATTTTGCATCATGTACAAACGCACTTTCCTGGCGGGTTACCGCAAAAATAAAAAGTGGGTTTACAGAAGTTTGTTTCGCTGCTTTTGCTACATGCTCCTTGTATACGATGGGGAAGCGCACCTGTAAATCATCCCAATATTGCGCATCTGCCATCACCTGAATGCCGTTGCGATACCAGCCCAGTTTTTCAGCCAACCGCCCAGCAATCACCATTTTTTCCAAGGGCATGCGGCGCGTAGTGTGGAAAAATTCGCGGTTGGCTGCGCCCAACTCACCGCGTGCAAAAAATTCGCGTGCGCGCAAAATTCCCTGAGCATTTTCTACTTCCGCAATTTGCTCATTGGTGAATGTCATCGGACGATCTAACAAATGATAATTCACCCCGGTTTTATCTGCCGCTAAAAATCCATAGAAGCTTCTGGCTGGTGCTACGCTACTATAAATACTGGCAGGGGTTTCGCCGTTGATTTCTTTTATTTCTAACTCTTCCATTGTGCGGGCTTGCCAGTAGCGCCAGCGCTCGGTTTTGCGCGCATCTTCCGGCAAACGTGCAAGCCATTCGTTAACACGCTCCCAATCCTGCTTGCGCAAAGATTCGCGCAGCAACCATTCAAGCAAATCTACCCGCGTTAAATTAGGCGTGGACGCCACTAATTTTTCAGCTTCAACTTCATGGTCCTGATAAAGTAAACGCAGCGCTATGTGATATTTGAGATTAACGCGATCATTGTCATCAAATAATTGCTGCGCATCATACGTGTGCCAAAGTGCGAGTGCTTCTTTGGCGTTGGTGCGTGCTAATTTTTCCAAGCCATGCAAGATGACGGTCTTCATTTTTGGTGATTGTTTGGAAAATTTTCCTGTTTGTTTTAACAAGCGAGGGTTGGCATCGACTTGTTGCAACAAGGCTGCCATAGGGCGATCAACCGCCGGCAACAGATTTGTCAAATAGCTGGTTAACCCTTTGTCGGCTGCAATTACTGCCTTGAGGTGGCGCTCCCAAATTAAGTCGGGAGTCATCAGCCCAGCTTTTTTCCATTCTGCAAACACCGGGTCGCAGGCTTTGGATTGTGCTTGCTCGATGTTCCAACGCGGCGCCACATCATTAAGTGCTGTTTTATCGCCAGTTGCTAGACGCGCGCGCAAATGTAGGCACGCCAGCTCCGGATCGGTGAGACGGTTGTCGTAGTATTTCAGATAATCGCTCCAGCGCTCGCGCTGTGCCAGAGTGCGCAACCAACGATGCGTTAATCGCTCGGACAGGAAAGAGTCGGGGTAACGTGCAAAAAAAGTATCAACATCCTGCTTGGGTAAATTGATCAAGCGCGGAGTGAGCTCCTGATATTCAAGGTAGGGTAGCAGCGGATAATGCTGCAGCTGTTTAAGCAAACTGCGATATTCCGTCATGCTTTTTGCATTCAGAGCTTTTTGTGCCTGCGTGTATTTTTGCCGTTCGATTTGTCGTGGGTCTGGTTTTGCGGGCGCTGTTTTGGCGGTTGTTTTGGTTGCCGACGCCGTTGTGGCTTGGGCGCCAGTCACAGCTGTACTGCCAACGAATACGCTGGCACTCAACGCTACCGGCCAAAGTATTTTTGAAAACCTCATGGATACCTCAAATTATTATCAAACCCGGGCGGGTTGGTTATGCCTTTCTGGTGGGATATGATGCGGCACTTTTTGCGCCTGCTGGGCGGGCGTCGTGATAATGTCGCCAGTCATATGAACCACTTTAGCCGTTAGCTAAATCTCATTTGAGAATAACAGCCCATTGGTGCTTCTGCCAGTATCATTTTCGTTGAAAAACTACCTGAATTATTCCTTCTATGTCTTTGATTAAAATTGAAAAAGCTGGGCTCAGTTATGGCCTGCAAGTACTCCTCGATGGTGTTGAACTCAGTATTGAGCGCGGTCAGCGCCTGTGTTTGATTGGACGCAACGGCACGGGTAAATCCAGTTTACTCAAAGTGCTCGACGGCGAAGTTGATCTGGATAAGGGTGAGGTCATCCGCCAGACCGGAATCCGCATCGCCCGACTGGAGCAAGACTTACCAGAAGCAGATGACCGGTTAGTGTTTGATGCAGTTGCTGCAGGTGCAAAAGGGGTAGGAGAGCTGCTGGCAGAATATCGTTTGCTCTCCCATGCGCATGACATCAGTGATAGCCAATTGGCGCGAATGGCAGATTTGCAGCATCAAATTGAAGCCAATGACGGTTGGGCATTGCAGCAGAAAGTGGATGAAATTATCTCCCGCCTCGATTTGCCGGCCGAGCGTTACATGCGCGAACTTTCCGGTGGATGGCGCCGCCGCGTGGCGCTTGCCCGCGCACTGGTTATCGAACCCGATGTGCTTTTGCTCGATGAGCCAACCAACCACTTGGATATTGCTGCGATCGAGTGGCTGGAAAAACAATTGCTCAATTACAACGGTGCTTTGGTGTTTATCACACATGACCGTTCATTGTTGCAGGCATTGGCGACGCATATTGCCGAGTTGGATCGCGGTCATCTGCGCTATTGGGAAGGTGATTACTCCAGCTTTTTGGTGTATCGAGAGCAGGCCCTTGCCGATGAAGCTCGTCACAATGAATTATTTGATAAGCGTCTCGCGCAGGAAGAAGTCTGGATTCGCCAAGGCATTAAAGCCCGTCGCACCCGCAATGAAGGTCGCGTGCGCGCCTTGAAGGCTTTGCGCGAAACCCGCTCGCAGCGCCGTGAAGTTGTCGGCAAAGCCAATTTTACACTGGCATCCGGAGGTGACTCGGGCAAGTTGGTTGCCGATTTGGTGGATGTTTCCTATTCATGGGGCGATAAAAAAATCGTCAACCAATTTTCGACGCGCATTATGCGCGGTGATCGTATTGGTTTAGTCGGCGCCAATGGCGCAGGAAAAAGCACACTGCTGAAATTAATTCTCGGTGAATTACAACCGCAATCGGGCAGCGTGAAACTGGGTACCAATTTGGAAGTTGCGTATTTCGATCAGCTGCGCGATCAACTGGATCTCAACAAAAATGCGGTCGATAACATCGCGGGTGGACGCGAATTTATAGATATCGACGGAAAATCAAAACATATTTTTTCTTACCTGAGCGATTTTTTATTTAGCGGTGAACGTGCGCGTACACCGCTACGCGCGTTGTCGGGCGGTGAGCGCAACCGCGTATTGCTCGCCAAATTATTCAGTAAGTCCGCGAACTTATTGGTGTTGGATGAGCCGACCAATGACCTGGATGTAGAAACACTTGAGCTGCTGGAAGATATCCTCACTGAATATACTGGCACACTGTTACTGGTCAGCCATGACCGGGCATTTTTGAATAACATCGTATCCAGTGTTATCGCCTTTGAAGGGCGCGGCAATGTACTTGAATACGTCGGGGGCTACGACGATTGGATCCGTCAGGGCGGTAAATGGACCCAGGCAGATGAGCTACCAGCGGCGATTGCTAATGCACCGGTTGCTGAATTAAAAAAAGCGGAGGTGGTGGAAACTGTCAGTGCTAAAGCCCCAGCCAAACTAAAAAAACTCAGTTACAAATTTCAAAAAGAATTTGATGAGCTGCCCCAAAAAATTGAATTAATTGAAAAGCAATTAAATGAGTTGCAGTCCATCACAACTGCCAGTGACTTCTACAGCCAAGCCGCTGCAGTAGTAGAGGAAAAGTTACAGGAACTGGCTAAAGTGCAACAACAACTCGACGATTGTTTCGAGCGCTGGGCGGAATTGGAAGATATGCAGCAGGAATAGTAGGAGTTTTAAATCGCTACCGGTGAAGCCTAGGCCTCACCGGTTTGTTTTTTTACCAGCACAGCTAGCACATCGCAGGTCGCCCCATGCAAGACACTGTTGGGTGTGGAGCCGAGTAGTAGCGCAAAACCTTTCCGGCCATGACTGCCCACGACTATTAAATCAGCCGATTCCTGCTCGGCGAGATAATGCAGTTCGGCGGCGGGCTGGCCAACCAAAACATGTTGCTGCAAGATGGGGTAGGTGGTTGATTTCGCCAGCAACGCCAAATCAGCTTCTGCTTTCTGCACCTGCTGTTCTTGCACCCCGGTTAAATCCACCGGCATGTCGCCGCCATAAGCAAACGCAATTGGCTCTAGCACATGGGCGAGCGTGAGCTTGGCATTACAGGCTTGGGCTATCGCAGCAGCGCGGCGAATCACGGGCGGGCAATCCTCAGAGAGATCCACGCCAACAATAATATGTTTGTAATTGATAGCTTCTGTCATGATTCCCATCCTCGGCAAAAGTGAATATCGCTAGATTAAGAGTAGTTGCTCTCACATAAAGTTTTAAGGATTTCGATGAATATCTGGTTTTTTATTATTTTGATTCTGGCCTTTGCAATCGTCATAGGCCCAATTTCAATGCTCAGGCCAAGCCCTGCCCAGCAGCGTAAAGAGCAATTACGCTTACATGCCAGCAAGCAGGGTGTGCGCTTTAGTATGCGGCGGCTGCCGGTATTGAAAACTGACATGGATCAACCGGCGACTGCACCAGTCTATTATTTACCACCAACACCCAACGCGCGGGAAGTGCCAGAGTGGATACTGATGCGCACCAAATACGTCCACGACGGAAATTTTTATCAGGAGTGGGATTGGCAAACAGATGTTCGCCCAAGTGATGCAACTTGCAGCTTGCTTAAAGCTTATCTGCCGCAATTACCCGCATCAGTGCTGGCTATTAGTTGCAGCAATCTTGGGGTCAGTGTGTTTTGGATGGAGAAAGAAGGTGTTGAGATACTGGATTTACTGATCGAAATACTAACCAAATTGCATAAAGTTGATAACCCTATGATCAATTAATCAGACCGCCGAAGCTGATTCGCGCAAATTGCGACTGAGCCCGATGCGGTCTCCATCAACCATTTCACTCAACTCTTTGATCATTTGTATCCGGCGTGGGTCTTGATGCATTGACTCTATTAGCAGTTGTTGCGCCTTGCGATAAAACGCCAATCCAGAAAAGCGGTCGCTTATAGCCATGGATTTATCGCCTTGGCCAATGTAGGACATCACTGACACCATTAAATAAGCCCAACGCAACTCCGCTAAATAGGCATCCAATTCGATTTCGTTGATAGTGCCAGGTGCGGCAAGTTGCGTGACCAGGTGCATGGTTTCGTTCAGATGCAGCTGGGTTTTGGCAATTTGTGCATCGCTTTCCCGCTGATAACTAATATTGTGTCGGTTTTTGGGGTTGAGTAATTCTTCAGAATACTGTTCGCTCTTCTGGATGGCCGCCTCCAGGTGCTCACGATTTTTATCCTCCAGTGCCAACATTTGATGTTGTATTGCGATAATCATGTCATTGATATGTTTGGTGATGGTTCGGTTGGGCAGTGTCTGCTCGAGGCAATTTACGATTTCGGTCAACTCTTCAACTTGGATGCGTAAACGACGCTGCTCCAATCGACGCTGACGCTGACGCTGCTGTATGCCATGGAGCGCACTCACCGCAAAAAGTGTTATCAGCATCAAAAAAACAAGAATCACAATCAAGGTCATGCGGGAATCTACTGGGGCAAGGGACGTTGGGTTTCGGGTTTTTATCTGATTCTTGTCCCTAAGTATTTAGCAAACGGAAAACTGTTAAATAACATATACATATGAGCATTTTTTAAAGTGCAAATCTCTCTCCTTTACTACTAACTTTTGCATATCTACTGAGGCTCCACTATAAGTCATGCAGGAAATTATAGCTTGACCCCTTGGGATTCAAGACTTATATATGCGCACCTTCACTGTTAGTTTAACCCGTCTTAGGGGCATTGTTGTAATAGTTTGGCGCATATTTCAACCCCTTATACAGCCTTCTTTTTATAGAGATATTTCTGACCACCATGGGTAAATCCTTAGTTATCGTTGAGTCGCCTGCCAAGGCGAAAACCATTAATAAATACCTGGGGAGCGATTTTGTCGTTAAATCCAGTATTGGTCATATTCGTGATTTGCCTACCAGCGGCGGTGCCAAGCCTGTGGATGCCAAAGAGCGCGCCAAACAAGCAGCGGCGACACGCAAAATGTCGGCTGAAGAAAAAGCTATTTATCAAGCCAAAAAAAGTAAAAGCCAACTGATCAACCGCATGGGTATTGACCCGGAAAATGGTTGGGAGGCGCAATACGAGATTCTCCCGGGCAAAGAAAAAGTGGTCGATGAGCTGAAGAAGCTTGCCGAGAAGGCCGATATGGTCTATCTCGCAACCGACTTGGATAGAGAAGGGGAGGCTATTGCCTGGCATTTGCGCGAGGCTATTGGCGGAGACGAATCACGTTATCGTCGAGTCGTGTTTAACGAAATCACCAAAACAGCAATCCAAAACGCGTTCAAAACTCCTGGCCCTATTGATCAAAACCGTGTTGACGCCCAGCAGGCGCGACGTTTTCTGGATCGTGTTGTGGGTTATATGGTTTCCCCCTTATTGTGGGAAAAAGTTGCACGAGGACTATCGGCCGGGCGCGTACAGTCAGTTGCAGTGCGTTTAGTAGTTGAGCGCGAGCGCGAAATCCGCGCCTTCATACCCGAGGAGTATTGGACACTCTTTGCCGATTTGCAGGCCGATAAAAGCCAAATCGCTAGCTTCGAAGTGAAAAAGCAAGGCGATGAGGCATTTAAACCAATCAACGAAACCCAGGCGATGACCGCCGTCAAAGCCTTGCAAGGCGCGGCTTATAAAGTCATCAGCCGCGAGGACAAGCCAACCCAATCGAAACCTTCAGCTCCTTTCATTACGTCTACTCTGCAGCAAGCGGCAAGTACCCGCTTAGGCTTTGGGGTAAAGAAAACTATGATGATGGCGCAGCGTTTGTATGAAGCTGGCTACATCACCTACATGCGTACTGACTCTACCAACCTGAGTAAAGAAGCGGTTGAAGCCTGCCGCGACTATATTCTGGAAAATTTCGGTAAGCGTTATCTGCCAGAGTCACCCACCATTTACTCAAGCAAAGACGGTGCACAGGAAGCGCATGAAGCAATTCGCCCATCCAACGTTGGCGCATTGCCCAATCAATTGAGTGGAATGGAGCGCGATGCAGAACGTCTTTATGGTTTGATCTGGCAGCAGTTTGTCGCCTGCCAAATGACACCCGCGGAATATACAAGCACTAGCGTGGTGGTTGCGGCTGGAGACTATGAGCTGCGCACCCGCGGCCGGGTAATCCGTTTTGATGGCTACACCAAAGTCAGCCCACAAGTTGCGAAAAAAGACGAAGATGTAGTTTTGCCTGATATGAAAGTCGGCCAGGTGCTGCCATTGGTGAAGCTCAATCCACAGCAACATTTCACCAAACCTGCAGCGCGCTATACCGAAGCCAGCTTGGTAAAAGAACTGGAAAAACGCGCTATCGGCCGCCCATCAACTTACGCTTCTATTATTTCCACTATTCAGGAGCGCGGTTATGTCCGTCAGGAGAATCGCCGTTTTTATGCTGAGAAAATGGGTGACATAGTCACTGAGCGCCTGGTTGAAAGCTTTGACGATCTTATGGATTATGGTTTTACAGCCAGCATGGAAGAGTCCTTGGATGTGGTAGCACAGGGTGGTAAAAACTGGCGCTCGCTATTAGATGACTTTTATGCAGGCTTCAGCAAAAAACTGACTCTGGCCTCCAGTAGCGCCAAAGGGATGCGCGCGAATGATCCTACTGATACTGATATCGCCTGTAGCTTATGCGGTCGACATATGCAGATCCGCACTGGTAGCACGGGCGTATTTTTGGGTTGCTCCGGTTACGCACTGCCGCCTAAAGAACGCTGCAAAAACACCATGAACCTGGTTTCCGGCGATGAAGTCATCGATGCGGATGCGGATGAAGAGGCTGAATCACGGCAGTTGCGCGCCAAGCATCGCTGCAAAATATGCAACTCGGCAATGGATTCCTACTTGCTCGATGAGAGCCGCAAGTTGCATATCTGCGGCAACAATCCCGATTGCGCTGGTTACGAGGTAGAGCAAGGCAGTTATCGTTTGAAAGGCTACGAGGGCCCGACGATCGAATGCGATAAATGCAGCAGCGAAATGCAGCTTAAAACCGGTCGTTTTGGCAAGTACTTTGGCTGCACCAATAGCGAATGTAAAAACACCCGCAAACTGCTCAAAAGTGGCGAGGCTGCACCGCCAAAAGTCGATCCAATTGTGATGCAGGAGCTGCGTTGTGAAAAAGTGGACGACCACTATGTACTGCGCGATGGCGCAGCAGGTTTGTTCCTTGCTGCAAGCCAGTTCCCAAAAAATCGCGAAACGCGTGCCCCCTTGGTTGAAGAGTTGTTACCCTACAAAGATCAAATAGATCCGAAATACCACTTTTTATTGTCTGCACCAGTAAAAGATCCTGAAGGCAATAAAGCGATTATTCGTTTTAGTCGCAAAACCAAAGAGCAGTACGTCCAAACTGAAATCAATGGCAAGGCGACTGGTTGGAAAGCGTTTTATGAAGGCGGCAAGTGGAAGGTACAAAAGTAAGGTTTTGCAGAAGCCATCCATTTGGATGGCTAATGTCCCCTCAAAAAGTCCAGTCAGTTAATTATGTCTATTAGTCATCTATCGCTGGTTAACCAAAAGCTGGCCTATGCCAGTGCTATTATCAGGCTGTTAAATGAATACCCAGCTCGCCAACCGCTTGAGCACCAAGCGCTTGTTGATGCGGCGGTATTTCATTTGGCAATGGGACTGCATTTTTATTTGCGTGAGCTGGCTGAGCATCATCGAATCAAAGATTTATCGGCAATTGATTCGGTGCAGGATTTGGTCGCAGCTTTGCAGCAGTCTGATAGTACTTCGTCAGAGTCATCCGAATTGCTATCGCTTACCGAAACAAACGAAACCTGGTTGAACCAGTTAACTGGTTATTATGCGCAGCTTTCCAAATCCCCCTGGAAACCCAAAGCGAAGAAGGCATTTGGACAGGAAAATCTGATTGAGTTGGTGGAATTGAATGAAGCGGATGAAGCACCCCTGTTAAAGTTGACGCCTGAGCTCCTGGCTTCATGGCTGGAGAGTTTCCGCGCCTTGGTTCTTCGTCAGCGAGACACAAGCGCCGAGTATTGATAAAAAGTTGAACCCGCAGAATGACTGTGGCACAATCAGCACCCTTCGCGTACTGGGGCTTTTGATTTTTATAAAAAACATTAAAAATCAACAGGTTAGAGCGCGATAAAACTAAGTCAGTGCCTTCGCAGAGTTGAAGGCGACCCAAGCGGACGTGGTGAAATTGGTAGACACACCAGGTTTAGGTTCTGGCGCCGCAAGGTGTGAGAGTTCGAGTCTCTCCGTCCGCACCAAATTCCCCCGGTATCCTGTGTTTCAGGGTACCTGATCAACTGCTACACACTTTCAGTTATTTCACGAGGCATATATGCAGGTTTCACTCGAAACGACTTCTGGATTGGAGCGCCGCTTGACAGTTGGCGTACCCGCAGAGCAAGTAGAAAACGAAGTTGAAAATCGCTTGAAGCAAGCGGCGCGCAACGTAAGCATCAAAGGCTTCCGCAAGGGCAAGGTGCCTATGTCTGTTGTAAAACAGCGCTTTGGTGCCGGTATTCGTCAAGAAGTTGTTGGCGATGTCATTAGCCGTTCTTTCTATGCCGCGGTACAAAAAGAAAATGTTAAGCCAGCAGGTCAACCATCTATCCAGCCCAAACAATTGGCTGCAGGAAAAGATCTTGAATATATTGCCACCTTCGAAGTGTATCCAAGTGTCGCATTGAGCGATCTTTCTGTATTTGAACTTACAAGTTTCAAAGCAGAAGTGACTGAAGCTGATGTTGACAACATGATCGAAGTATTGCGCAAGCATCAAGCCACTTGGTCTGTAGTAGAGCGCGCGGCTGCTGACGGCGACCAGGTTAATATCAACTTTGTTGGCACCAAAGATGGTGTCGAATTTGCCGGTGGCAAAGCAGACAACCACAACTTGGTACTTGGCTCCAAATCAATGATCCCCGGTTTTGAAGAGGGTATTGCTGGGTTAAAAGCCGGTGAGCAAAAAGTGATTTCAGTAATCTTCCCTGAAGACTATCAAGCAGAGGAACTGAAAGGCGCCGCGGCTCAGTTCTCAATCACTGTGAACAGTGTTTCAGAAGCTCAACTACCAGAGCTGAAGAAAGAATTTTTCCAGAAGTTTGGCGTTGAAAAAGGCGGAGAAAAACAATTCCGCAAAGAAGTAAAAGCCAATATGGATCGCGAGTTAGCCAATGCGTTAAAAGCCAAGGTTAAAGTTCAGGTTATGGATGCGCTTATCGCATCGCACACCACTGAAGTACCTAAAGCATTGGTTGCGAATGAAATTCAGGTTTTACGCAATCAGATGCTGCAGCGTTTTGGTGGCCAGCAACAAAACTTCGATGCTAAATCCTTGCTGCCTGACACCATGTTCCAGGACGAGGCTTCTCGTCGCGTAACCTTGGGACTGATCGTTGGAGAGATCGTAAAATCCGCCAAGCTCAAGCCTGACCCAAAGCGCGTGAAAGCGATGATTGAAGAAATCGCCTCCACCTACCAAGAGCCTAAAGAGGTTGTTGAGTACTACAGCAGCAATCAGGAACTGATGGCTGGCGTGGAATCTGCCGTGCTGGAAGATCAAGTAGTTGACCACATTTTGTCGCAAGCCAAGGTTTCTGAAGTGGAAACCAGCTATGACGAAATCATCAAGGCCAACGCACAACGCTAATCGTTTAAAAAAGCCGCAAAACGCCTGTTTTGCGGCTCTCCCTTCTTCGAATACCTCCCAATTTACCTCATTTGACTGGCATATAATCCCATCACGGGTTAAGCTCTCTAGTGTCAAAAAACCTTAGTTTTCAATATTGGCGACGCTATTAGCCCGCTTAAGGACAAAAACGCACGATGTCATACGAACACATGAACTCCCAGTTATCTCTTATTAATAGCGGCCTTGTTCCGATTGTTATTGAGCAAACGGCAAGAGGTGAACGATCATTTGATATATATTCCCGCTTGCTCAAAGAGCGCGTGATATTCTTGGTTGGTCCTGTTGAGGACTACATGGCAAATTTGGTAGTGGCCCAGCTTTTATTTCTTGAGGCTGAAAATCCAGACAAAGATATTCATCTTTATATCAATTCACCTGGCGGCTCAGTTACTGCGGGTATGTCAATTTATGACACCATGCAGTTCATTAAGCCTGATGTAAGCACTATGTGTATCGGTCAAGCTTGCAGCATGGGAGCTTTTCTGCTGAATGCTGGCACTAAAGGTAAGCGGTTTTGCCTGCCAAATTCCCGCGTGATGATTCACCAGCCAAGTGGTGGAGCACAGGGACAGGCATCAGATATACATATTCAGGCACAAGAAATATTGAAAATTCGCGCACGGTTGAATGAGCTAATGGCATATCACTCAGGGCAGTCGATAGAGCGGATTGAAATTGATACGGAGCGCGATAATTTTATGTCGGCTCAACAGGCAAAAGACTACGGGTTGATCGATACTGTTATCGATAAGCGTACTCAGCCAGCCAAATAATGTTTGTTTGTCAGAATAAAACCAAGCTCGGATCAGCCATCGCAATGCGAGTGGATCCTACAAAATAATGTCCGCCCGCTTGAAATTTGTTTTTTTAACCTGACAATTGTTATAGAAATTTAGATGGAGTGGGTTAAATGACCGATCACACCAGTGACGCAGGTGATAAAAACGGAAAGTTGCTGTATTGCTCTTTCTGCGGTAAAAGTCAGCATGAAGTCCGCAAACTGATTGCCGGGCCATCGGTTTTTATCTGCGATGAATGTGTTGACCTTTGCAACGATATTATCCGCGAAGAAATTCAGGAAAGCGCTTCCGAAGGTAGCTCAGAAAAACTTCCCAAGCCGCACGAGATTTCCGCCATTCTCGATCAGTATGTTATTGGCCAAAAACGCGCCAAAAAAGTACTGGCGGTTGCTGTTTATAACCATTACAAGCGCCTTCGTTTCGGCGATAAAGGTGGTAAGGAAAAAGAGCCGATTGAGCTGGGCAAAAGTAACATATTACTAGTTGGGCCAACAGGTAGCGGTAAGACTTTGTTGGCTGAAACCCTGGCGCGCCTGCTTGATGTTCCTTTCACCATTGCCGACGCAACTACGCTTACAGAAGCAGGATACGTGGGTGAGGATGTTGAAAATATCATCCAGAAGCTGCTGCAGAAATGCGATTACGATGTAGAAAAAGCCCAGCAGGGTATTGTTTACATTGATGAAATAGACAAAATTTCCCGCAAGTCTGACAACCCGTCAATCACCCGCGATGTTTCAGGGGAAGGTGTGCAGCAAGCACTCTTGAAGCTAATTGAGGGCACAGTTGCCTCCGTGCCTCCGCAAGGTGGTCGCAAGCATCCGCAACAAGAATTTTTGCAGGTCGACACCTCAAATATTTTGTTTATTTGCGGTGGAGCTTTTGCCGGACTGGATAAAGTCATTCGCGATCGCTCTGAAAAAGGCGGCATTGGTTTTGGCGCAGAAGTTAAAAGCAAGGACGAAAAGCGTAATTTTGGACAAACATTGCAAGATCTAGAGCCAGAAGATCTTGTTCGCTATGGGCTTATTCCCGAGTTTGTAGGTCGCCTGCCAGTCATTGCCACCCTGGATGAGCTTGATAAAGCCGCGTTAATCCAAATATTAACGGAGCCGCGTAATGCGCTCACCAAGCAATATGCAAGATTGTTCGAAATGGAAGGTGTACAAATCGATTTCCGTACAGATGCTTTGGATGCCGTCGCGGAGAGAGCACTTGAGCGCAAGACTGGCGCGCGAGGATTGAGATCAATAATGGAATCCGTGTTGCTGGACACCATGTACAAGATTCCATCTGAAGAGCACGTGGTTAAAGTCGTGGTGGATGAGTCTGTAATAAAAGGTGAGTCTGAGCCTTTGTTGGTTTATGAAAATACTGATAAACCTGCAAAAGCAGCTGCGGAAGATTAGACGACTAACGGCTAGCCTTTGGGCACAACGAACAAAAAGAGCGCACCTGTGCGCTCTTTTTGTTTTTTATGTTTCAATAACTTGTAATTCCCAGTTTTAGACCCCAATCTTGTTTTCATGGCAAGGTAGTTGTTGCCTTCTTGAAATAGAGAGGAACCAATGGTCGCTGAAACTCTGCATGAATCCCATATCACTGAAATCCCCTTGCTGCCCTTGCGCGATGTGGTTGTTTATCCGCATATGGTTACTCCGCTCTTTGTTGGCAGGGGCAAATCCATAGAAGCACTTGAACGTGCGATGGCCAGCGACAAGCAAGTCTTGCTGGTGGCGCAAAAAAATCCACAGCAGGATGAACCACAAGCTGAAGATCTATACAGCATAGGAACGATTGCTTCGATCCTTCAATTACTCAAATTACCTGATGGCACAGTAAAAGTGCTTATAGAAGGGCGCGAGCGAGCCAATATCGAGTCCATTGAGGAGGCTGGCGGTTTCTTCAAGGCAACTGTAGATGTTATTTCCAGTCCGCCGATAGAAGGCGCTGAAGCTCGTGCACTGGTTGCCTCAGCAATCGGTCAGTTTGAGCAGTATGTCAATCTCAGCAAAAAAGTACCTGTAGAGGTGATCACCTCGTTGTCAGGCATTGATGAGCCTGGCCGCTTAGCGGATACCATAGCTGCACACATGTCGCTCGACCTTCCCAAAAAACAATCCATTTTGGAAATGGCTGATATACATGCACGCATAGAGCATCTTCTAGACCTGATGGATGCTGAGGTGGATTTGTTTCATGTCGAGAAGAAAATTCGTGGTCGCGTTAAAAAGCAAATGGAGAAAAGCCAGCGCGAGTATTATTTGAATGAGCAAATAAAAGCTATTCAAAAAGAGCTAGGTGAATTAGGTGAAGAAGTTAGTGAAGCGGATGAACTGGAGAAGAAAATCATCGCAGCTGCAATGCCTAAAGAAGCCGAGGAAAAGGCACGCACAGAATTAAACAAATTAAAAATGATGTCACCGATGTCTGCGGAAGCTTCCGTACTGCGCGCCTACATCGACTGGATGATTAAAGTACCTTGGAGTAAGAGAAGTAAAGTTCGCCATGACCTTATACGCGCTGAAGAAGTGCTCAACAAAGATCATTTCGGACTTGAGGAAGTAAAAGAGCGCATTCTCGAATATCTCGCGGTACAACAGCGCGTCAAAAAAGTAAAAGGCCCCATTTTGTGTTTGGTTGGTCCGCCTGGTGTAGGTAAAACGTCCCTGGGTGAGTCGATTGCGCGTGCCACTAATCGTGAGTTTGTACGCATGGCCTTGGGGGGTGTACGCGATGAAGCTGAAATTCGCGGGCACAGAAGAACTTACATAGGCTCATTACCCGGGAAGCTTATTCAGAAGATGGCCAAAGTGGGTGTGCGAAATCCGCTCTTTTTGTTGGATGAAATTGACAAAATGGGCATGGATAATCGCGGCGATCCAGCATCTGCATTACTGGAAGTTTTGGATCCGGAACAAAACAGCCATTTCAGCGATCACTATCTCGAAGTCGATTATGATTTGTCGGATGTGATGTTCGTTTGCACATCCAATTCAATGAACATTCCTGGCCCACTATTGGACCGTATGGAGGTTATTCGCATCCCAGGTTATACCGAGGATGAAAAATTAAATATCGCATTGCGCTACTTAATTCCAAAACAAATGAAGGCAAACGGTCTTAAAGATACTGAAATTAATATTGGTTCCGATGCGATTCGCGACATCATCCGTTACTACACCCGTGAAGCAGGTGTTAGAGGATTGGAGCGAGAAGTTGCAAAAATTTGCCGCAAAGTTGTAACTTGCCATGTCAAAGGCAATAGAACCAGCGCTGATTTAATAGACTCGGAGTCTTTAGAGAATTTGTTGGGTGTGCGCAAATTTGATTTTGGCAAAGCAGAAAGTAAGGATCAAATAGGGCAGGTGACTGGGCTTGCGTGGACCCAAGTGGGCGGGGAGTTGCTGACGATTGAAGCAACAGCTGTTGTTGGTAAAGGGCGCATCATAAAAACCGGTTCACTGGGTGATGTAATGCAGGAATCTATCCAGGCAGCTTTAACTGTTGTTCGTTCGCGCAGCCAGGCACTGGGCATCGCTCCCGATCATCACGAAAAAGTGGATATCCATATTCATGTTCCTGAAGGTGCAACACCAAAAGATGGCCCTAGCGCGGGTATAGCTATGTGCACAGCCTTAGTGTCAGTACAAACAGGAATACCGGTACGGGCAGATGTTGCTATGACTGGCGAGATCACTTTGCGCGGAGAGGTTTTGCGTATTGGTGGGTTGAAAGAAAAACTGCTTGCCGCGCACAGGGGAGGAATTAAAACGGTTATCATTCCAGCGGAAAATGAGCGAGACTTAAAAGAGATTCCAGATAATATCAAAGCAGACCTTTCCATCAAACCAGTGAAGTGGATTGATGAGGTCTTGGCCATTGCATTGCAATCCAGCCCCAAGCCCTTGAGTGATGAGGAATATAGAGCGCTGGAGAAGGCCGCACAAAAGACCACGGAGAGCGATAATCGTCTGAGCACTCACTGAACAAGCGCTGCTGTGACCTGATTCAAGATCTGGCAGGAACTGCTTGTTTTCTGATCAGATTCAAAGGGGTTTTGTGTAAAGCTGTAAGCTTTCCTTGACCCCCAGAAGCTCTGTTGGTATAAATCGCAATTCATTTGCTGCACGGGTAACGCAGATTAATAGCGACATTAATTTGCACTGTGTTTTTAGAAACAAATAATCAAAAGGGGTTAAGTGTGAACAAAACTGAACTGATTGAAGCCATTGCCGCGTCTGCGGATATTCCTAAAGCTGCTGCCGGACGTGCCTTGGATGCAGTCGTTGAAAGTATCACTGGTGCCCTCAAAAATGGTGACTCTGTGGTTCTGGTGGGTTTTGGTACTTTTGCAGTGAAAGAGAGAGCTGCACGTACCGGTCGCAATCCTCAGACTGGTGCAGAAATCAAGATTGCTGCTGCCAAAGTTCCTGGGTTTAAACCGGGGAAAGCATTGAAAGATGCTGTCAACTAATAAGTGCTTTTTTCAGATACAAATCTGAAATGTTAAAGCATAAAAAGGCGCATCTAGGTGCGCTTTTTTTTTAGTAAAATGCGAATTAAAAAACAAGGCCAAGTGCCTATTCAAACATCGAATAATTAAGTATTTAGTTGTCTATGTAGTCTCAGTTTATCTGCGCAAGGCACCTTCATCCTGCTAGGAGTTTAAAATGTTACAAAACCTCAGAGACAATTCCAGAGGTGTTATCTCTTTTATCTTGATTGGGTTTTTGGTGATCATTTTTGCCCTTACGGGTGTTGAGGCATTATTCAATTGGGATACATCTGCCAATCAGGCCGCCAAAGTAAATGGCGAGCAAGTCACTGAAATGGATGTGGCCAGAGCTATTGGTATGCAGAAGCAGCAAATGCTGAATACCTATGGTGACCAAATACCTGCAGAATTTCTCACAGATGAGTATTTGCGTAAGCCTGTAATTGATAATTTGGTCCAGCGAATGGTGTTGTCGCAAGCTGCAGTAAAATCAGGCATGGCAGTGGGCAATACTTATCTCAGTGAGCAAATCGCTACTGCGCCCCAATTTAAAAATGAAGCCGGAGCGTTTGATAACAATCGCTATCAACAAGTGTTGCGAAACATGGGATATACCCATAGCACTTACGCTAAAATTTTATCTGATGAAATTGTTATTAATCAGTTGCAAGCGGGTGTCAGCGCAACAGCTTTTGCAACCCCCTCGCAACTGGATGATGTAGTTGCGCTTAGCTTTCAATCACGCGATCTCGGATACGTTATATTGCCCGCGGCAAAAGTGCGTGAAACAATTCAGGTTGAAACAGCAGAGATCCAAAGCTATTACGATGCAAATCAACAAATGTTCACTAGTGAAGAGCAAGTTGCGGTCGATTACATAAGCCTCAATGTAGCGGATCTGATGAAAAACATCAGCGTTACAGAAGAGCAAGTACGCAAACAATTTGAACAAAACCAAGCTTCTTTTGTTGCTGCACCAGAGCGCCAGGCAGCCCACATTCTTGTAGAGGGTGATAATCAGGATAAGATTAAAACTATCGCTGACAAACTTGCTGCCGGTGATGACTTCGCTGCATTAGCTAAAGAATTTTCTGACGATTTAGGTAGTAAGGAGCAGGGCGGGGATTTGGGTTTCACTAAAGGCGATGCCTTCCCTGCAGAATTTGAATCAGCACTTGCCACATTAAAAGTAGGAGAGGTTTCTTCTGCGGTTAAAACTGATGCTGGTACACACTTCATCAAACTTTTAGCAGAAAAAGGTTCCGAACCACCTTCATTCGAAGAACAAAAGGCAAGCATTGAAGATGAATTAAAACGTGCGGAAGCTGAGAACTTGTTCGTTGTTCAATTAGAAAAATTACGTGAAGAATCTTACAACGCAGAAAGCTTGCAAGAGGTGGCTCAAGCACTAAATCTTAAAGCTGAGAACTCTGGCCTGTTTGAGCGCAGCAAAGGTAAAGATTTAATGGCCAATCCCAAAGTGGTTGCAGCTGCTTTTTCTACTGAAGTTTTGCAGGAAGGTAATAGTAGTGATGTGATTGAAATCGATTCAAGCAATGTGGTTGTATTGAAAAAAACCGATTACAAACCTAGCCAGGTTAAACCACTTGCCAGTGTTCAAGAACAAATCACTAATACCCTGAAAGATCAGAAAGCCAAGACACTGCTTGATGAGCAAGCTACCAGGTTGATTGCCGACTTAAAATCGGGTGGTAGTTTTTCTGAATTAAGCAAGGCCGCAGGTGTTGAGTTTAAACAGGTAAAAGCTGCTACACGTAGCAGTGCTGACATTGATTCAGATGTCCTGCGCCATGCATTTACTATGACTAAACCATCTTCAAGCTCGCCCACATTTGACAAGGTAATGACTGCTGCTGGTGATTTGGCGGTAGTTGCCTTAGAAGCTGTTACGCCAGGTAGTTATGAGAAAGTAACCCCAGAACAAAAAACAGCAATTACTGCTCAATTGGGTAGTATTTACGGGAAGAATGATTTCTCGAGCTATCAAAAATTCCTGAAAGATGCAGCTGATATAGTTCAATAATCTTTACTGTAATAATAAAAAAGGCTCCTGCGGGAGCCTTTTTTATTTCATCAGTCAGGGGGCTACGAAAGCATAGTACAGCGATTTCTGCCACCCTCTTTAGACTTGTAAAGCGCTTGATCTGCCTTTTCAATCCAGTTGCGGTGATCGTGAATTTTATCGGTTAACTCTGCCACGCCCAAACTGACAGTGAATTTTATTTCGTGACCCTCAGTGTAGATTGTTAGCTGCTCAATAGCGGAGCGCAGCCGCTCAGCAAAGACACAGGCACCATCACCATTGGTATTGGTAAGGACAATCCCGAACTCTTCGCCACCGTAACGGCCGGCAATGTCCAAATCCCGTACCTGTTCTTTAATTGCGCGACTTACCCCTCTGATTGCTTCATCGCCTATAGTATGGCCATATTTATCATTAATCTTCTTGAAGTGATCTATGTCGAGCATAATCAGGCTGGATGCCTGCTCATAGCGATCATAGCGTTTAAATTCCTGTATTAGACGAAGCTCCCAGTAACCGCGATTAAAAAGTCCGGTCAAGTGATCGGTGCGGCTTAGGTTTTGCAATTGTTTGTTGGCTTGTTGCTGCGCAATTTTATTAACTGCCGAATCTGTAACATCATAAATTACCAAACAGATGTGACCCACCTCGCCTTTGGTATCAACCAAGGGGATGATGGTACTGTTTTGGTACATGTATTCAGCAGTGCCAGTGATAGGGCGATAATGAGGGAAGCGAAATAAATAGGGGCGTTGCTCCCAAGTAGTAAACGCGGTGTTTTGTAAAACAAAAACAGACTGTGATTTATGCCTAAACCATTGTTCCGACAGTTCAGGGAAAACGGTAAATATACTTCTATTAAGTACATCTTCCGGCGCCTTGCCACTGTGGTTTTGCATAAAACTATTCCAGACTTCAATCGTGTAGTCCGGGCTCATTACTACAAGGCCAACATCAATATTTTGGAGGATATCCATTTGCCAGTGGACATCCTTGAAAATTTTACTGAGATCTTCGCTAATTGCCATCGTTATGGTTCAACCTAATCGAGTAGGTAGTTAAGTTTTTCAGTCAGACCGAAAATAGAGTGTTCTGCTACAACCAATAATAAATCACAATTAATTTTATGGTTCTCAATAGAGTAGTTGATCTCAACGACTAACGCCTGCTTCCACTTCATATTATTGTTTTGTAGCAAGTCAGTAATATTGCAGTGCTGTCCCAACAACATAGGTGGGCCAAAACTAAAGTGAGTATCCAACTGCTCCGCCAATCCTCGCAAGCATGCACCATTTAATACATTGGCGGTGTCCATTAGTAGCTCATACTGCGCCTGCTCATCTGTAACGCGATCATATTTCAGCAGCTTGGCAAGATCATCAAAGTCAGTTTCGTGAAATATCAGCATGGCCTCACCGGCAATGCCACCTCCTATGAAACCTTGGCACACACCGTGCACTATGTCATTGCGACTTTCCCGGTTGAGCGACTGTAACGCCATGGCAATATCGGTAGGGTTGAGGACACTAACGTGTGGGATGGATAACACCACAAAAACGTCTAGCAGGCGAGCCAGATGGGAGCCGGCTTGCCCCATGGCAACATTGGTGATTTCCTGAAGGCAATCGCGCTGATCTTCGGTGAGCAAATAATCTCGCATAGTTCAGATCTTGTTATGGTCAGTCCGAGGTGCATTTAACTGAAGCTTAGCAGCAATCTATAAATTTGTAGGGAAACATGTTGCGATGTGAGGCAGTTATTACCCAAGGGCCTGCCTCAACATGCAAGTAAACCGCTAAAAAAAGCCTAAGTTATTGTTAATAATGATTTTTATATAGCTATGTTTGGTATTTAAAGTGTACTACCATTCGGAAAAAGGCACTGATAGACCTCATGCTGGCGGAGAGAAAATTAATGACCATAACTATGGCAACAAGAACTTTGGTGTTGGCAATACTGATGTTAGGGCTGTGGGCCTGCGAGCGCAAAACCTTGGTGGATGTGGGGACTGAGCAGCAAATACTGTATTTTGGGAATGGTACGGATGTCACGGGTGTAGACCCTCACGGAACCAATGGTATGCCAGAAGGACGCATTATTGCGGCGCTGTTCGAGGGGTTGGTCGGCAAAGACCCACGCACTCTTGAAGTTGTGCCTGCTGTTTCAGATCGCTGGGAAGTTTCAGCGGATCACATGACCTACGTATTTCATATCAGGGAAACTGCACGATGGTCTAATGGCGATCCTGTAACTGCCCATGATTTTGTGAATGGATGGTTGCGCGGATTGATGCCTGCACTGGGTAACGAGACGGTTACGTCGCTATTTGTCTTCAAAAATGCTGAAAAATACTACCGTAAAGAAATTACCGACCTCTCCCTCGTTGGTTTTAAAGCACTGGACGATCGGTATTTAAAAATAGAACTGGAAAACCCCACACCTTATTTCCTACAGTTGCTCGATTATCTAGCGTTATTTCCACTGCATACTGCCAGTATGAAACAATTTGGCGAACTTGATGACCCAACAAACCCTTGGTCAAAGCCGGGAAATTTCGTCGGCAATGGTGCCTTCACTTTAAAAGATTGGATTCCTGGCCGTTCCTTGGTTGTTAAGAAAAACCCTTACTATTGGGATAGCGAAAATGTTCGCCTTAATGAAATTCATTTCATGCCTATAGACCAGTTATTGGTTGAAGAGCGAATGTTTAAAGCGCGTCATTTACATCGGACTGAATGGATGCCTTACGCAAAAATTCCGGTCTACCGTGCGAACAAGGACCCCGAATACAATCATTATCCCTATTTGGCGACCTACTTTTATGGTTTCAATGTAACAAAACCACCTTTTGATGATGTGCGTATACGTCAAGCCCTGGCTTTTGCTATAGATAGGAAAACATTGGTGGATAGTGTGACTAACGGTGTACAAAGCGCAACCGGCGCACTAACGCCACCCGATACATTAGGCTACACATCAAGGAGCCAGATTGTATTCAATGTAGAAAAAGCACGGCAATTACTTGCGGAAGCAGGCTATCCCGATGGTAAAAATTTCCCCAGTGTTGAGTTGACCTACAACAGCTCCGAAGACCACCGAAAAATTGCCGAGGCAATACAACAAATGTGGAAAAATCACCTGAATATTAACATCAAGCTTAGGAATCAGGAGTGGAAGGTATATCTGCATGAAATTAAAAATTTGCATCACAACGTAGCCCGTATGGCTTGGGTCGGCGATTATGTAGATCCCAACACATTTTTAGAAATTTTTACTAGCGATAGTGGTGACAATAAAACGGGTTGGAAAAATAAAAAGTATGATGAGCTCATAAAAAAAGCAGCGACCATTGCGGACAAACAAGAGCGATATGAAGTTTTTCAACAAGCTGAAGCCTTGTTGCTGGAGGAGGCACCTTTAATTCCACTTTACAACTACACCACCAACAATCTTATCTCCACACAACTAAAAGGCTATCATCAAAATATTCTGGATTATTACTCCTACAAAAAACTGTATCTTGAATCCAGTACACCCCAACCAGAGTAATCTATGTTTCTGTTTATCCTCAAACGTGTTTTACAAGCTATTCCCGTATTGTTGCTGGTCGCGACAGTAACATTTTTTATGGTGCGCGCAGCACCCGGGGGGCCTTTTGATAAAGACCGCGCGATACCTCCGGAAGTGCTGACGCAGCTCAATAAACGTTACCATCTGGATGATCCGCTCTGGAAGCAATATATGGATTACATGAGCAGTATTATTCAGGGCGATTTTGGACCCTCGTTCAAATTTGCCAGCCATTCGGTAACTGAACTGATTGCAGCCGGGTTACTCCCCACGTTAGAACTCTCGTTCTATGCCATTTTATTTGCGCTGCTTGTGGGATTGCCTACTGGAATGCTGGCAGCGATCAAACAAAATACCTTGCTTGACTATGTACCTATGTCTACTGCAATGATCGGAATTTGTATGCCGACATTTGTCCTTGGGCCCATTCTGTTATTGGTATTCGGTATTTGGCTTGGCTGGTTACCTGTAGCGGGTTGGGGGCAAATTCCCGGTGATAAAATATTGCCGTCAATTACGCTTGGCTCTGTTTATGCGGCGTATATCGCACGTATTTGTCGCGGCGGAATGCTGGAAATTCTTTCTCAGGATTATATCCGCACAGCGAGGGCAAAGGGCCTTTCAACCATTCGTATTGTCTTGGTGCATGCATTGCGTGGTGGCATCACACCAGTAATTTCTTTCCTTGGCCCTGCTGTTGCGGGTCTACTAGCAGGTTCATTTGTCGTTGAATCAATTTTTCAGGTTCCAGGACTTGGCCGATATTATGTTATAGCGGCATTTAACCGTGATTACACAATGATTCTAGGCTGTACTATTTTCTTTGCCTTCCTGATCATTTTGTTTAATTTGCTCGCCGACATAGTTCAGGTTTGGTTGAATCCGAAGCTGCGGCAAGAACTGGAAGAGAGAGGTTAAGGCGTGACAGAGTTTATAAAAACCTTGGATATTTCCGCGCTGGAAAAAGGCCGCTCACTAAGCCAGGATGCAGCCGCGCGCTTGCGCAAAAATAAAATGGCGATGGCTAGTTTATATTTTTTATTGCTGCTGATTGCGATTGCAATCATGACCCCCTGGATTGCCCCCTACAGTTATGACGAACAAGATCTGGCATTAGCTGCGTCCCCTCCCTCTGCCCAACATTGGTTGGGTACCGACACCTTGGGGCGCGATCAGTTGACGCGCATTATGTACGGTAGCCGTATTTCGTTGATGGTTGGATTTATTGCTACTGCTGTAGCATTAACAATAGGCGTACTTTGGGGCGCGATAGCTGGTTTTCTTGGGGGGCGTGTTGATGCGGTGATGATGCGGATCGTCGATGCACTTTATGCATTGCCGTTCACGATTTTTATTATTTTGCTTACTGTTATTTTTGGCAGCAGTATGTTGCTACTGTTCTTGGCAATCGGTGCAGTTGAGTGGTTGACTATGGCACGGATTGTTCGTGGGCAAGTATTAACTATTAAGCGGCAAGAGTTTGTCGAGGCAGCGATTTCTATGGGGTTATCGCCGTGGCGAATTATTTCGCGGCATTTAATCCCTAATGTGCTCGGTCCCGTAATTGTTTACACAACTCTCACTATTCCCAGTGTTATTTTATTGGAATCTTTTTTAAGCTTTTTAGGTTTGGGTATTCAACCGCCTGCAAGTTCCTGGGGCTCGTTAATTTCTGGTGGGGTCGAGACCATGGAAGAATATCCCTGGCTGCTGATTTTCCCAGGTCTGGTTCTAACAATCACCTTGTTTTCACTCAATTTTCTCGGCGATGGCTTGCGCGATGCACTTGACCCACGAGCATCCAAGGATTAACTCATGACCAGCGAAAAATTACTCAATGTTGAAAATTTGCGGGTATTGTTTAATACCCGTAATGGCCAAACAGTAGCGGTGGAAAACTTAAGTTTTTCACTTGAAGCGGGAAAAGTATTGGGCATTGTAGGTGAGTCAGGTTCAGGCAAGTCGGTCGCATGCTATGCGTTGATGGGATTAATTCCGTCACCCCCGGGGAAAATTGAATCAGGCCGCGCACTATTTCATGGCAAAGATTTATTGCAAATGCCTGAATCCGAATTGCGCCATGTGCGCGGGCATAAAATCGCCATGATTTTCCAAGACCCGATGACGTGTTTAAATCCCTATATGCGCGTTGCAGATCAACTTATCGAAGTCTTGTTGCAACACAAAAAAATGAGTAAAAAAGAGGCGCGGGAAAAATCAATCGCTGCACTGGTTGAAGTTGGCATCCAGAATGCAACTAAACGTATTGATGAATATCCGCATCAATTTTCGGGTGGCATGCGGCAGCGCGTTATGATCGCTATGGCGCTCCTTGGAGAGCCTGAAATACTGATTGCAGATGAGCCAACGACTGCATTGGACGTAACTGTCCAGGCACAAATTCTCGCACTTATTAAAGGTCTTCAAAAAAGCCATAAGCTCGCTGTAATTTTTATTACCCACGATTTAGGTGTGGCAGTGCAAATGGCAGACGATGTGTTGGTAATGGAAAAGGGGCGATTGGTAGAGCAGGGCACAACCGAAGCAATATTTAAAAATCCAACTCAGGAATACACAAAAAAACTGCTCAGCGCTGTACTAGCCACAGCAAAACCCGTTGCCAGTGCAGCCAAAATGGATGAGGCACCGTTACTGGATGTAAAAAACCTTCAGGTGGGTTACGCGTCGCACGCAGGCTCTCTGTTTAATCGTATTAAGCAGTTTGCACGTGGTGTTGATGATGTAAGCATTAATATTTATCGTGGTGAAATACTTGGGCTGGTTGGTGAATCAGGCTCGGGAAAGTCTACGCTGGGTAGAAGTATCATTCGTTTGGTGAATGCGCAGTCGGGCGAAGTGATTTTTAACGGTAAAGAATTATTAGGTTTGTCCCCCGCAAACCTCACAGAAATGCGTCGCGATATACAGATGATTTTTCAAGATCCTTATGCTTCATTAAACCCACGCATGACGGTATTTGACACGCTGGCTGAACCGCTCCTGGTGCATGGCCTTGCCACCAAGTCTACTGTGCTGGATCAAGTCAATGAGCTAATGGATGATGTCGGTTTGGATCGGCGTTTTATCCGCAAATATCCCCATGAGTTTTCAGGTGGTCAGCGTCAGCGTATCGCTATCGCACGTGCGATTGCATTGAAACCAAAACTGATAGTTGCTGACGAACCAGTATCCGCGCTAGATGTAACCATCCGTGCGCAAATATTGGCATTGTTATTGGAGTTAACACAAAAACACAATTTGACGATGCTGTTTATCTCTCACGACATGTCTGTGGTGCGTTATCTATGTGATCGCGTGGTAGTTATGCAGAAAGGGATGTTAATTGAAGAGGGGATAACGGAGCAGTTATTTTCCGCACCACAGCAGGAATACACACGGCAACTGCTCGCGGCAATTCCTACCCTGTAAATGCAGATGTAAAAATGGGCAGCAATGCCCATTTTTTTCCTGGATTCAGGCTGAAACAATCTGATCATAAATCGCCAAATATTCTTTGGCGCTAGCGTCCCATGAAAAGTCTTTACTCATTGCATTCAGTTGCAGCTGCTTCCAGCGATCTTTTTGCTTGAAGAGCGAAATAGCTCGTTGAATCGCAGCAAGTAGCTCTCCTGCAGTGGCACCGTGAAACACAAAACCATTGGCCTCGCCTGACTCACTTTCCAACGTCTGTTCAAAAACGGTATCACGTAGCCCACCAACGGCGTGCACAACGGGCAGCGTGCCGTAACGCAAACTGTATAATTGATTTAAGCCGCAAGGCTCAAAGATGGATGGCATCAGAAAAATATCACTGCTCGCTTCAATACGATGAGCAAAGGTTTCGTTATAGCCAAGAGTGACAGCAACTTTTTGTGGGTATTGTTCGGCAATATTTTTTAACGCTTTTTCATAATGGGGGAATCCGTTGCCTAAAATCACTAGTTGGCAATCCAGGGTTAACAACTGGTTCATTTGTTCCAGAATTAAATCCACGCCTTTTTGGTCAACTAGTCGGCCAACAAATCCGAGTAAAGGGATGTCAGAACTCACAGTAAGGCCAAGCTCTTCTTGCAATGCCAATTTGTTTTTGGTTTTGTTGCCAAGGGTGCGACGATTGTAGTTGCAGGTTAAATGAGGGTCAGTTCCCGGATTCCACTCATCGGTATCTATACCATTTAAAATTCCGGCAACCGCATCGCTGCGATAGCGTATTAGTCCATCCAAGCCATTGCCAAACTCCGGGCGTTGAATTTCCTTCGCGTAACTAGGGCTGACTGTGGTGATGAAATCCGCAAAAGCCAATCCGCCTTTTATAAAGGACATTTGACCATAAAATTCCAATCGCTCATGATGCCAAAATACTGCAGGCAAATTTAATTCGGCAAACGCTTGATAGGAAAATAGACCACGATAAGCCAGGTTGTGGATGGTAAACACAGAGGCCGGATGATTGGGGTGGAGGGAAAGCAATGCCGGGATCAAACCTGTTTGCCAATCGTTGCAGTGCACAATTGTCGGTTGCCAATTCAATCCCACCTGATCCAAAGCAATGAGTTCAGCAACTCTGGCAAATACATAAAAGCGTTTGTGGTTATCAAACCAGTCATTGCCATCAGGGCCGCAGTAGGGATTTCCTTCGCGTTCAAAAAACTCTGGAATATCCACTAACAAAACAATCACTTTTGTGCCGGGTAAGCGAGTTTGTCTTAATGATACTGAATAGCCTTCAATCTCTAATTGTGCAATCTCTTTGATGCCGACGTTTTTGGCTTTCTCCAGCACACTCGCATAGGCGGGTAGCAATATTTTTACATCTTGCCCCAGTTTTAGCAGCGCACGTGGAAGGCTTGCTGCTACATCCGCAAGCCCACCAGTTTTGATCAGTGGATAAACCTCACTGGTTGCAAATAAAATTTTCTGCATGAGTGATCCTTCTTCGTAACAATTAAGCCAGTTTTAAAATAAGTGCACCCAAAGGTGGAAGGTTTACTTCCAATGACTGTTGATGATTCATCCAGGGTACGGGTTGGGAATAGATTGGATTGGAATTACCCCAATTGCTACCGCCATAAAAACTTGAATCGGAATTTAAAATTTCATGATATGCACCAGCGACCGGAACGCCGATACGGTAATTGGTACGTGTCACAGGGGTGAAATTTAAAATCACTATACTGAAGTCGTGATCACTCTTGCGAATATAACTCACGATAGATTGAGTGCTGTCATGACAGTCAATCCACTCGAAACCATCGCCGCGGAAATTGCGCTGATAAAGTGAAGGCATACTTGTGTAGCAGTGGTTTAAATCTTTCACCAATGTGTGCATACCCTGGTGCGGTGCGTAGTCGAGTAAATCCCAGTCGAGTGTGCGACTTTGCGCCCACTCACTCCACTGCGCAAATTCGCTCCCCATAAATAATAATTTAGTTCCCGGATAAGTGAACAAGTAGGTGTAAAGTAAACGCAGATTAGCAAACTTTTGCCAGTCATCGCCGGGCATTTTATTGATCATACTACCTTTGCCGTGCACCACTTCATCATGCGAAAAAGGCAGCATAAAATTTTCGGTAAAAGCGTACATCATGCCGAAAGTTAATTGATTGTGATGATACTGGCGATGGATAGGATCTTTACTGATGTAATCCAGGGTGTCATGCATCCAACCCATATTCCATTTCATTGAAAAGCCCAAGCCACCCACCCAGGTGGGGCGAGTGACTTGCGGCCAGGCAGTAGATTCCTCTGCAATCACCAACGCGCCAGGGTGTTGCCCATGGCAAACTTCATTCAGCTTTTGCAAAAACGACATAGCCTCAAGATTTTCATTCCCCCCATGGATATTTGGTATCCATTCGCCCGGCTCGCGCGAATAATCCAAATGCAACATGGAAGCGACAGCATCAACTCGCAAACCATCAAGGTGGTACTCCTTTAACCAGAAGAGGGCGTTGGCCAATAAGAAGTTTCGCACCTCATTGCGGCCATAGTTATATATCAAGGTACCCCAATCGCGATGCTCACCCAAGCGTGGATCTTCGTGCTCATAAAGCGCTGAACCGTCAAAACGGGCGAGGGCATGCGCATCTTTCGGGAAGTGCGCGGGCACCCAATCGAGGATGATCCCGATATTGTGGCGATGGAGATAATCGACAAAGTAGCGAAAATCATCCGGTGTACCGAAGCGACTCGTCGGCGCGTAGTAGCCAGTAGTTTGGTAACCCCATGAGTCATCTAGCGGATGCTCACTAACAGGCATAATTTCGATATGGGTAAATCCCAGCGGCTTTATATAATCGACAACTTGATGGGCGAGTTCGCGATAATTCATAAACTCACCCACCCAGCCACGGCGCCATGAGCCGAGGTGCATCTCGTAAACCGAGAGAGGCGATGATTGCCAATCCCAGTGGGCACGTTTGTTCAGCCAGTCTCCGTCCTGCCATTCATAATCGGAGGGGGCTTTAACTATTGAGCCGGTCAAGGGGCGCAATTCAAATGCCTGTCCATAAGGGTCGGACTTAAGAAAAACGGCACCGGTCGCACGATTGCGAATTTCAAACTTGTATAAAGCCCCTGCCTTAATTCCGGGGATAAACACCTCCCACAGGCCGCTGCCGCCGCGTACTCGCAAGGGGTGATGGCGGCCATCCCAGTCATTAAAGTCACCAACGACACTGATACGCTCGGCATTGGGCGCCCAAGTGGCAAACAGCACACCTTCGATGCCATCAACTGTGCGCGGGTGCGCACCCAAGTGTTGATAGATGTTCCAATGTTGCCCCTCCGCAAAGAGGTGCATGTCAATATCGCCCAATTGTGGTGCAAAGGAGTAGGGGTCAAATTCAGTGTGCATGGTATTGTGGCGGTCGTACCACTGCACCAAATAATGCTCCGGTAATATTTTTGCCAAACCGTACCACTCAAAAAAATCAGTGCCTTCAATGCGTTTCAGGGCGTGATGTTGCTCGTTAATCACTAATGTAGCGGTACGGGCGCCAGGTAAGTAAACGCGCACAAAGGTGTCTGCTGCTGCCGTTGAGGTGGCACCTAACGGATGGCGTCCAAGCACCTCAAAAGGGTCGTGGTGAGTAGCGGTAACTATACGCAACATCTCGTGGGATAAGGGTTTGTCCTGCTTCACATTCAACATTGAATCGATTCCTAAGTGATTATTTTGGCACTTGATTTTGCATATTGCAGATTATGCCCCATTTCGGGCTACATAAAATTGTCATACGGCCAAGCTCTACTAGCTTAGCCATTATCGCTTTCTTTTGTTGCACCATTTTTTTGCAAAAAATAACATCCGTGAAAGACATTTGCAGATTCGGTGCCAAACTTGAAGCTACACTTAGTTTTGCATTTAAAGCGAGCAAGTGGGTGTTTTTAAATGCACCATAAAAAATTTTGTGTTTCACTTGAGTTTGCGCCAGATCAATTTATTGGCATTGATATTGCTCTTACTCTACGCATAACCGTCACACAAAATTCATCGTTCAGACACAATAGCCATAAGGAATAAGTAGTAATGAGTACACCAACATCGGGTCGTTTTGTTAGTCGTCTTACGCGAGAAACATTGGCGGTAATTCTTGCAGGTGGACGAGGTTCTCGGTTACATCAACTAACAGATTGGCGCGCAAAACCTGCAGTACATTTCGGTGGCAAATTCCGCATTATCGATTTCCCTCTCTCCAATTGCGTCAACTCCGGCATTCGCCGCATCAGCGTGTTGACCCAATACAAATCGCATTCATTGGATCGTCACGTACAACGCGGTTGGGGGTTCCTAGGAGGGGAACTCGGTGAGTTCGTTGAATTATTACCCGCGCAACAGCGCTTGAGCGAATCCTGGTATGCCGGCACTGCCGATGCGGTTTTACAAAATATCGATATCATTCGTCGCCACAACCCTGAGTATGTATTAATCCTCGCGGGCGACCACGTATATAAAATGGATTACGGTACCATGATTGCGGCGCACGTGGAGCGCGGTGCTGACATTACTGTTGGTTGTATTGAAGTTCCGCTGGAAATTGCACATGCTTTTGGTGTGATGGATATGGACAAAGACTATCGCATTGTAAAATTTACTGAGAAACCGGCGCATCCCGAATCTATGCCCGGCAAGCCCGATAAAGCGTTGGCTTCAATGGGCATTTATGTTTTCAGCACCAAAGTATTGTTCCGCGAACTGCTAAAAGATCGCGACAATCCAAACTCCTCACACGATTTTGGTAAAGATATTATTCCGTCTATGATTAAATCTCATCGCGTCACAGCATTTCCATTTCGCGATCCAGTCTCCGGTGGAGATGCTTACTGGCGTGATGTAGGAACGGTTGATTCACTCTGGGAAGCTAACCTTGAATTAACCGGCATCACCCCTGAATTGGATTTATACGACGCCGCGTGGCCAATTTGGACTTATCAAGAGCAAGTGGCACCAGCAAAATTTGTATTTAATGACGAAGGCCGTCGTGGCTATGCCGTTGATTCATTAATTGCCGGTGGTTGTATTATTTCCGGCTCGGCAATAAAACATTCGTTGTTATTCCCGCGCGTTCGTGTTCACTCCTATTGCGAGATTGAAGACTCGGTTTTATTTCCCAGTGTGGAAGTAGGACGCCGCTGTAAAATCCGCAAAGCGCTGATTGATCGCCGCTGCAAAATTCCCGAAGGCACTATTATTGGTTACGATGAAGAAGCTGACAGAAAACGCTTCCATATTTCTCCCAAAGGTGTAGTGCTGGTGACACCCGACATGCTAGGACAGGATGAAATCAATGGCTAATAATGGCAAAACGAAGGTCGTTTTTCTCTGGCACATGCATCAGCCCGATTATCGCGACATTATGACAGGTGAATATTATTTTCCCTGGACTTATCTTCACGCCATTAAAGATTATGTGGATATGGCTGCGCACATAGAAGCGCAGCCGGCTGCTAAAGCTGTGGTGAACTTTGCGCCTATATTGTTGGAGCAGTTAGATGACTATGCGCAGCAAATTGCTGCGCATTTAAAAGACCAGAGTAAAAAAATCAAAGACGCAGTACTTGCTTCATTGGTCGAGCCAGTATTACCTGCACCAGGCACTATGGCATTTACCGATCTCGCTAAAAAATATTTACGCGCAAATCGTGAGCGGATGATTGAACGCTTTCCTGCCTATCATGAACTCGCTAATGTGGTTGGCACATTTGATGAGAAACCCTTTATCAGCCGTTATCTGAATGAACAGTTTTTAATAGATTTGGGGGTTTGGTATCACATCAGTTGGCTGGCTGAAATTCCGCGCCGGTCAGATGAGCGCATCCAACGCTTGCAACAAAAAGAGCGTAATTATTCTCTGGAGGATCGCCGCGAATTATTGGGCATCATCGGTGAGTTGATTGCATCGATTGGCCCGCGCTATCGCAAACTTGCCGAGTCCGGTCAAATCGAATTGTGCATGAGCCCTTATGCACATCCTATTATTCCTTTATTGATCGATTTAAATAGTGCGAAAGAGGCAATGCCGGATGTCAATTTACCTAATGCATTGTTTTATCCAGATGGGCGCAATCGTGCCAAATGGCATCTGCATGAGGGCTTTAAAACGTTCGAGCAGTATTTTGGCAAGCGCCCACGCGGATGCTGGGCTTCTGAAGGTTCATTGAGCGATGAAACATTAAAATTATTGCATGAGGCAAAATTTGATTGGGCTGCAACGGGCGACTCTGTGCTGCACAACAGCCTGCGTGCACTCGAAAATAGAAGTGTTGCCGAACAAATCCGCAGCGACAACCAATCGCTGCATCGCGCATATGAATTTGCTAATATCAAAATCAATACCTTTTTTCGCGATGACGGCTTGTCCGACTTGATTGGATTTAAATACGCCACCTGGCATTCGGATGACGCTGTTGGCGATCTACTTAATCACATGGTGCATATAGCCAACGCTAGTAACGATACAAAAAATACGGTTATTTCAGTGATCATGGACGGCGAAAATGCATGGGAATATTTCCCTGAAAATGCCTACCATTTTTTACATACACTCTATGAACGGTTAACAACACATCCACAACTTGAACTTGCAACTTACAGTGAGGTGCTTGATCAGCAGCAACCTGTTCCTGTTGCTATGCCCCACCTTGTTGCCGGCAGCTGGGTTTATGGGACTTTCTCCACCTGGATCGGCGACAAAGATAAAAATCGCGGCTGGGACATGCTTTGCGATGCCAAGCAGCAAGTGGATCACGCACTCAGCAAACGCAGTTTTTCCCCTGCACAATTAGCACAAATTGAAAAGCAGCTCGCCCTTTGTGAAGGATCCGATTGGTTCTGGTGGTTTGGTGATTACAACCCATCACAAAGTGTCAGCGATTTTGAATACCTCTTTCGCCGCCACTTAATGAATTTGTATTCGCTTATCGAACAACCAGCGCCCGCTTATTTACATCAAGTTATTAGCGTTGGGGGCGGTGATCCAGCTACCGGTGGTGTGATGCGCCAAGGCCATGCAAATTAACAATCCCTGTAGTACTGTAAAAAGATCGTAGTTGTTTTTTGTAATTTATTTAAAGGGAAGGGCATTGATGGCAGACAAATCACCACTTTTTCAACGACGCACTGCTGGTGTTTTGTTGCATCCAACCTCTTTACCTTGCTCAGAAACTTGTTGGGGTGAAAATAATAAAAAAGCATTCGGCACTTTAGGAAAAGACGCCTATTATTTTATAGATCTTGTTGCCCAAGCAGGCCTGACCATTTGGCAAATGCTACCTACCGGCCCAACTCAAGCGGATATGTCGCCATATCAATCTATTTCAGCGCATGCGGGTAATCCAGACTTAATTAGTCTAGATTCACTGTTCGAAAAAGGCTGGATTACGGCAGGGGATATGCAATCAGTTGGTGAAAAATCGCTGTCCCATGCACGTCAACAGGGCGCAATTTCTTTTCACAAATATATAGAGAGCGAGGCAGGGGCAAGCACACGACAATTATTTCAGAATTTTTGCTCACAACAGAATTACTGGTTAGATGATTTTGCGCTGTTCAGTGCATTGCGGACAGAATTTAATGGCTCATCGTGGAATACATGGCCGTGGGATTTGCGCAAACGTAACAGTAAAGCACTGGAAAAAATTCGCACTCAACTTAAAGCTGCCATTGATACCGTATTATTTGAGCAGTTTGCTTTTTTTAGCCAGTGGCAAGCACTAAAACAATATGCAAATGAAAAAGGAGTTAGTTTGTTCGGTGACATGCCAATATTCGTTGGCCACGACAGCGCTGATGTCTGGGCGCAGCAACATTATTTTCAATTGGATGAAGAAGGTAATCCGCTCACGGTTGCTGGTGTTCCACCCGATTATTTTTCTGAGACTGGGCAGCATTGGGGGAATCCGCATTATGCGTGGGAAGTCATGGCGGCAGATGGATTCCAGTGGTGGTTAGCACGCTTGCGAACGCAACTACAGTTGTTTGACCTGATCCGTATTGATCACTTCCGTGGGTTTGAAGCCTATTGGGAGATCCCAGGCAAAAGTCACGATGCACGTTTAGGTAAATGGGTTAAAGCGCCGGGCGAGGCTTTTTTGCAGGCGTGTTTTGAAGCTTATCCAGGCCTACCTTTGGTGGCAGAAAATCTTGGTGTGATTACCGATGAGGTTGAAGCGCTACGCAATCAATTTGAATTACCGGGCATGTTGGTGCTTCAGTTCGCGTTCGACGGCAACACGAGTAATCCACATTTGCCGCACAACCATACACGCAATGATGTGATTTACACAGGAACTCATGATAACGATACGACAGTTGGTTGGTTCGCCACTTTATCAGATGCGAATCGCCAACAAGTAAAGCAATACTGTTTTAATTCCGCAGATGAAATGCCCTGGTTGTTAATTGAAGCAGCGCTGGCATCGGTAGGGCGCATGGCCATTATTCCCATGCAGGACTTTTTGGAGCTGGATGGAGGGCACAGGATGAATATGCCCGGTACAACGGATAAAAATTGGGTGTGGACGTTTTCGTGGGATCAAGTTGACCCCACACTTGCTGAACGTATTCGGCAGTTATTAACAACCTATAACCGTTTGAGCTAGCTGCGCTGTAAGCCGAAGGCTATAGAACATTAATCACTCAACTTTACGTAGGAACCGCTATGGAACATAGATGCAGCGCGCGCTATACAGCCGACATTAAAATCCTGATTTACCGATACGACATTCCGGTAGCCATAGGTCGCATCAAAAACGGCACTCGCTACGGTTTATATATCGAATCAGATTTGGCAGATGTAAAGCCGTTGCAACAATTAGGTATAGAAGTACTGGTGTATCGAAGTGCACAGAAATTGCAGCGTTACAGGTTTGACTCAATTGTTATGCACACCACCGACCACGGCTTTGGTGTCGAACTGGATGCACTGGGTGAAGATGCCGGCAATCAGTTGGCGGAAATGCTGCGCGCATCACCAGAAACTCCACAGGAAAGTGAATTGTTTGATATGGTTGCAAGTGCTTGATGTCGTTGTGACAAAAAGCATCTTTTAGCGTGTTGATTGAATTTCGAGGAGTAAATGAGTTGGGCTGGATTTTTATGCAATTGCGCATAATGTATATTATGTTAAATTGCGTATTCTATGAATATCAATAACTTACCCCCCAACTCACTTTCTTCCTTGTTTTTCAAGCAAGGCATTGTACTACTCCATCCGATGGCAATTGCTCTATGAAGCATAAACAACTGTTAGAGCGTCTATACGCTGAAGTCGAAACAGTCATTCTCAGTAAACAGCACCCGGTTACCGGACTGCTGCCTGCAAGTACAGCGATTAATAATCACGGTGATTACACCGATGCATGGGTGCGCGATAACGTTTATTCCATCGTCTGTGTGTGGACTTTGGGCATGGCCTTCAAGCACCAAGGTGAAGATCACAAGAGCGACCAGCTACAACAATCCACTATCAAGCTGATGCGCGGTTTGCTGCAATCAATGATGCGGCAGGCGCAAAAAGTTGAGAAGTTTAAGCATTCCCTGGAAAACGGCGATGCGCTTCACGCCAAATACGATACGGCGACCGGGTTACCCGTGGTAGCAGACGATGCCTGGGGTCACCTCCAGATTGATGCAACCTCAGTTTTCCTCCTGATGCTGGCGCAAATGAGCGCATCTGGCTTGCGTATTGTTTGCACGCACGATGAAGTCGATTTCGTCCAAAATCTTGTGTATTACATTGCCAGCGCTTACCGCACGCCGGATTACGGGATTTGGGAGCGCGGAAATAAAGTTAACAATGGTAAGACTGAAATCAATGCGAGCTCAGTTGGTATGGCTAAGGCTGCATTGCAAGCCTTGGATGGCTTTAATCTATTTGGTAAACACGGTGATAAAAGGGCGGTAATCCATGTAATTGCCGATGCAATTTCTTTAGCAAGAACCACCCTCGCCTCACTGCTACCGCGCGAGTCACTTTCCAAAGAAACAGACAGCGCATTGCTCAGCATTATTGGTTTTCCCGCTTTTGCGGTGGGTAAAGAAACCCTGGCAACACAAACGCGCGATTCAGTATTGACGAAACTCGGCGGCAATTACGGTTGCAAACGTTTTTTATGGGACGGACACCAGACCGTCCTTGAAGAAAGCTCGCGTATTTATTACGAACACGATGAGCTGGGTAATTTTGCGAACGTCGAATCAGAATGGCCTCTTTTCTTCACCTATTTATATATCACGGCATTGTTTGATGGCAGTGAAGCTACTGCAAAACATTATCGGAAAAAACTTGAATCATTAATGGTAAGTGTGGATGGCATTGGCTTATTGCCAGAGCTTTATTATTTGCCATTAGAAAATGTTGAAGCGGAAAAGAAAAATCCTCGCTCGCAAACACGCATACCTAACGAAAACGTTCCTTTGGTTTGGGCGCAAAGTTTATATTTAACCGGTTTAATGTTAGATGAAGGCTTGGTTAGTACAGATGACCTTGATCCATTAAAAATGCGGCGTCGCTCTACCCGCTTTATCAAATCCAATATTGCACTCGTGGTACTGGCAGAAAATGACACAATTAAACAACATCTTGCTAAACACGGTGTGATTGCTGAAAGTTTGCAGGATATTAAACCCATGGGCGTAGTATCTGCATCCAGTCTGATGGAGGCATATGCACATGTAGGTGAAAATAAATCTCTCGGCTTGTCGGGGCGACCACGTCGACGCGTACAAAGCTTGGCTACATCGCAGACATATGAAATCAACAACAAAGTCTATTTGAGTTTGTCATGGCTACAAAGTGAGCGCGAAGATTATCGCCGCTATGACGCACAATGGGTGATAGAAAATCTGACGCAGGAAATTGAGTTTATTTATAAAAACTGGCTCAGTTCAGAGGTGGCAGTATTTACATTAATGATGGATCATCGATTATATAAGGTACCTAATGCGGAGCTCTTATTTGCAACGCTACGCGATTATCAATTGCGTAGCGAGCATGAATATGTAGGTTATGCCTCGGCAAACCTTGCTTATCGCGCATCGAGGGTGAATAGCTTATCAATCCCCTATTTCCACATTCCATCAATGAACAACCAAATACTGGCTGCAACCTCAGGTGACGATGCACTTCAGCCGGCGCAATTGGAACCTGTTGCAGCAGCTATGCTGGAACATTTCTATACCGAGAGCGATATCATTACATACCGCAAGTTTTCGCTTTACGTTAAAAATCGCAAATTAACCGATATCATTGGCGTTGATGGTGCAACCATCACAGTCAAAGATCTGATCCGCGACTTTTTCTTCCGTTCACAAAAAGTGAACTACTGGCTGTTATCGCGCTTTTGTTTTTCCCAATTAAATTACACGCTCACAGATTTGTCTGACAGCTTGACATTGCTAGCTGCACGCAACTTAACGATTACTGTTGGCGATAATAACCATACTGAAATCAAAGTGGATCAGTCGTTTTCAAATGCCACTTATTTTGAAAGTGTACGGCAGTTATTTCCCGATTTGCTTGAGCGCACCTTGGTACAGGAATTAATTTCAGCGATTGGCTCTTTAATTCGCTCTGAACCAAAACTGTTCGACGGATTACACTCTGTGCAATTGCGTAACTTTATGTTGTTATGCGCTATGGATAAAGGCGATGCTGAAGATGTCAGTATGCTTGAATGGCTTGGCTTACAATCGCCGGCCAAGTTGTACAAAAAAATCCGTTCAATCCTTACCTCGCGCAAGAAAGTATTCTCCCAGGGCATTAACCATATCACTCCCTATAAAATCCATCACAATGAAAATATTGAAGATGAAAATCCGGTACTTTCCGATGCAATGGATACCGACTGGTTGGAATGGCGCACCGCACGTGGGTTAATCACCCATTTTGATGCAAACTTCCTCAAAGATATTTGGCACAGCTTGATGTTTTCCCAATCGCTGGTATTTAGTAACGCCAGTGGCGGAAGTTTTCATTTGGATTGCAAAACCATTCGCCAATCAATGACCCCTGGGGAAGAAAGTTTTGCCCATCTAATTGATCAGCTTACCCATCAACTCTACCCGGCGTATTACAAAAGTGCAGTGGTAGAGGCACTCTATGCCTATACTCAGTTTTGTATTAATAATCCACAAATGCGCTTTCAAAAACCTCTGGTTTTTCGTGAAGTGCTTGAACGTGCAGCGGTACGTTATATGAGTGAGCGCAGGGCGCAGATGAGCAGCTTGGGTATAGAGACTGACTTGACTGTCTTTATGCAGCAATCGCCGCACATTGTGAATCTCTATGTAACCCTTATTTATGCCGAAATAACCCAACCTTATTGAGTTGATGTGGGAAACGCCCATCCGGGCGCAAGGGTTTTACGAAATATATATCGCCCCCCCATAGGCTCCCGCCAGCGTAGCGTTTAGAATGCGGCCAATTCCGACGCATCTCCCATAAGTTGAGTACTATGAAACTATTAGGGCCTACGCTGCTGATTTTGGGCGCAATCCTGAACATCCTTGCTTTGTTTATGTTGGTGCCTTTGGCGCTGTCCATCGCTTACAACAGCGATAATCAAATAGCTTTTTTTTCCTCCGCGGCTATTACCAGCTTGGTCGGTATTGGGTTTTTGTTGATCGGCAAAAAATCCCGCTTGGATTTTATGCAGCCACGGCAGGTATTTCTGATCACCACCAGCGCTTGGACCGGTGTATCACTATTCAGCGCATTACCTTTCATCCTTATCGACCACCCCCTTACTCTCGCCGATGCCGTGTTTGAAGCGGTATCAGGAGTTACCTCAACAGGCTCATCAGTGATGGCCGGATTGGACTCCTTACCTAAAGATATTTTGCTCTGGCGCTCCATGCTCAATTGGATTGGCGGGGTGGGGATTATCGGAATGGCGATTGCGATCCTGCCATTTTTGCGCGTGGGTGGAATGCGTCTCTTTAAGACGGAATCATCAGACTGGTCAGATAAGGCTATGCCGCGTGCACAAAGTTTGATGGCGATGATTATTTATTGCTACCTAGCACTCTCTTTGATTTGCTGCTTGGCATTTTGGTTAGCGGGGATGGATTTTTTTAACGCAGTTAACCATGCGATGGCCACTGTATCTACTGGTGGTTTTTCTACCTCTGATAGTTCATTTGCCCAATTTGACAGCTTGTTAATACATTGGATTGCTATCATATTTATGTTGGCGGGCGCATTTCCTTTTGTTTTATTTGTGCGTTTATTGGTAAACAAAAAATTTATTATATTTAAGGATACCCAAGTACGCGGTCTACTTTGGATTGTGGCAGTGACCACCTTAATATTAACTGCACAACTCATCCTTACTAATCAAATGGATCCCTTTAGAGCCCTAACCATGGCTTGCTTTAATCTCGTTTCAGTTATTACAACCACGGGTTTTGCATCAGGTGACTACCAACTCTGGGGAGCACTATCGTTAATTGTATTTTTCTTTGTTACCTTTGTCGGCGGCTGCTCTGGCTCCACAACTGGTGGCATAAAGGTGTTTCGTTTGCAAATCTTTGGTGGGCTGGTGAAAGAGCAAATCATGACAGCAATTCATCCTCGCGCCATTATCAGCCGCCGCTACAATAATCGCCTCATCAGCTCGGAAATAATCGCCTCATCAATTTCCTACATGTTTTTAATGACGGCTTGTTTGGTTGTTATCGCAGTTATTCTTGCTCTAACTGGATTGGATTTAGTCACCAGTGTCACTGGCTCGGCTACCGCACTAATGAACGTAGGTCCCGGGTTGGGCCCAATCATCGGCCCTGCCGGAAATTTTTCCAGTTTAAGCGATACCGCTAAATGGGCGCTTTCTGTAGGTATGTTGCTTGGTCGTCTGGAGTTTTTAACTATCCTGGTGCTCTTCACTCCTGCATTTTGGCGCGCATGATGAATGCTGAAAAAATTCTCCGCAAATTTGCGTATCCCATTGGAATTTTATTTCCATGGTTGCTCACGCCTATAGCATTTTTAATCACCGATTATCTACCCAAAGCCAATGTGCCCTTGCTTTACATCGTGATGGTGGTGTTTATCGCCATTAACGTCACTGTCGAGCTTGCCATCATTAACGCGCTCTCCAGTTTTTTTGCTTTCAGTTTCTTTTTTGCCGAACCCTATGGATCAATCATGATCCATCAGGACGAAGACTTGCTGACAATATTGTTATTCTTGCTCACGTCTGTACTGGTTGGTTACATGGCAACCAAACATAAACACAACATACAAAAAATTCGCATGCGCGAATTCATGACCGATATTGAACTGGAACTACTGGAACGCCTACCGAAAGCGATTGATACTGAAGATGTCGTTGCCGCACTACGTGATGCACTAAAACCCTGGTACGAAAATTGTGTACTCATCACCCATGGCGATAATTGGGCGACGCACCCGATGATTCGGCGTTTAACAAATCTACGCAAAACTTATTTGGAAGAATTGCTTGAGTTGCGTTTAACGCCAGAAGTGATTGCAAAAATTCCGCAACTTGAGCAAGAACATGACGTCTACTTTCTTTATAGTTCAAAACAGGTAATAGGTTTGTTGCGCATCGCGACTGCTAACATTCAACACTTACCTAAAGATATTTTTCTGCTGTTATTGCACCAGGTTAATATTTCACTTGAACGAACCCGTTTGGCCGCAGATTTGGAAAAAGAAAAAATTGCCAAAGAAAATGAATTGCTTCGCTCTGCCCTGCTCTCTTCAGTTTCGCACGATTTCCGTACGCCGCTTACAACAATGATCGGCGCCACTTCAACGGTGATTGAGTTTGGTGAGCATCTGGATAAACAACAGACCCGGGAGTTGTTAAATACCGTACTGGAAGAAGCGGAACGTCTTAACCGTTACACACAAAATTTGTTGGACATGACCAGGCTTGGATTTGGCAAACTGCAATTGGAGTGCAACTGGGTCAGCGTAGAAGAAATTATGAGCGTGGTGAAAAAGCGTTTAAGGCCGCTGTTGATTCATAATTTTTTGAAGGAGGACATCAACCCCAACCTGCCCTTACTGTACGTACACGCGGCCTTATTGGAGCAGGCGATATTTAACGTGATCGACAATGCAATCAAGTTCTCGCCAACCAATGCCAGTATCGATATTGAATGCACCAAAGAGGAGGATAAAATAATCATCGCGATTTGCGATCAGGGCACCGGCATTCCTGAAGATGAGCGGGAAAAAGTGTTTGAACGCTTCCATACAGCTGAAAAAGGCGATAGGCGCAGATCGGGAAGCGGCCTTGGTCTAACCATCTGCCAGGGTATGATTATGGCGCATGGTGGTAATGTAAGCATTCACGCTAACCCCAGGCGCATAGGTGATAAAGATTATCCTGGCTGCTGTGTGCGTATAGAGCTGCCCATTAATAACCAACAAGAACAGCATGAACTCCCTACATCAGCAGAATAAAGATTTAACAGGGATATGACGCAGGGGCACACTCCATCTGTTTATACTCCCTAAAAAATGGAGTCCTTATGAGCAGAATTTTAATTATTGACGACGAACCCCAGATTCGTCGTTTTTTACAAATAGGCCTGACTGCCCAAGGCTATGTCATTCTGGAAGCCGATACCGGCAGGCAAGGTTTGGTATTGGCAGCAGAGGAAACACCCGATCTCATCATTCTGGATATGGGCTTGCCTGACCTCGATGGCCAGGTAGTGCTAAAAAAACTGCGCGATTTTTTCCACCAACCTATTATCGTCCTGTCTGTACGCAACCGTGAGTCAGAAATTGTGCAGGCACTGGATGTGGGCGCCAACGATTATGTAGTCAAACCTTTTGGTATACAGGAGTTATTGGCGCGCATTCGCGGCTTAATAAAAGCATTTGGCCCAAGCGTGGAAAGCGTACAAAAATTTCAGGATGAGCGGGTGCTCATTGATCTGCAAGAGCGGAAGCTCAGTGTGGATGGTGAAGTAGCCAAGCTGTCGCGCAAAGAATTTGAATTATTAAAACGCCTGATCAATAACGCTGGCCGGTTGGTTACCCAGCAACAGTTATTGCGTGAAATCTGGGGTGGTACCCATGTGGAAGATACGCATTACCTACGCATTTTTATCGCACGCTTGCGTACCAAATTGGGCGATGACCCATCCAATCCGCGCTACATAGAAACTGAACCTGGTGTAGGTTATCGATTTTTACCCAGCGTAGAAAATTAACCGTCATAAAAAAGCTCGCGATCAAATAGGATCGCGAGCTACCTAAACGATACATCCTGGTACACACACATCTGCAATAGCTCTGTTAGCAAACCTGCCACACCAACTCTTTCAGCGGCAAATTGCCCCTACATTTTCTACCAACCCCGATGCAGCCTCACTAATACACCCATGCTTGTTATTAATGAATTGCGCACCAACCATCATGTTATTGATGCAGGATGCATCATTCGCCAAAATCCCCATGCCTCCAGAGCGGGAAATCACTACACCCGTAAACGTATTGCCAGTTGCTGCCGTACTTGGGTCAGTATTGACTTGCGCAAGAAAAATACCGTGCTGGACGCTATCGCGGATATGTAAATTAGTGAATGAATTATCCAGCGAATCACGCATGAAGATACCCACCGTTTTATTATCGGAGATAGTGATATCGTAGAATTTATTATTATTAAACTTGATATCGGTTGAGATACCTGCCGCTTTGTTGCCATACAGATGAATACCGGAAAAGGTGCTGTCTTCCGTTTCATAACCCGCCAGACCATCAAACTCGTTATCGTAAGAGGTGTAGTCACGAATTGTTAAACGGCGGCACCCCAACTCTGTCACTAAACCACCCGACATAGCGCCGTAGACAGTGACCGATTGCACCGTACAATCAACACAGCGACGAATACTGATACCGTTATTGCGCAATGGAAACGCATCACTGCAAGGCCCCCCCATACACTCAGAAGATTGGTTGGCTCGATTGCCATCTATCATTAAATCAACAACGCGCACATGGCGAGTGGAGCGGCTGGGAACATTTTCAGCGAGCCCCATAATAATGACCGGCGCATTGGCATTATCTGCAAGGCGAAGAAGTGTTGCTGGCCCTGTTCCTTTTAACGTGACATTATTTTTGTCGATAACGACGGGATGGGTGCAGGTATAAGTGCCGGGTAAAAGGGCAAGCTCACCACCCTCTGGCGGCAACTGGTTAATAGCATTTTGGATCGCATCGCAGGTTTTTTCTTTAATAATTTCGGTCGCATTGACCGATATAACACTACCCGTCATAAACGTTACAAGCAGCGTCAAGACAACATGTGCTCTATGAGTGATTTTCATAGTCCGGCCTCTCTCGAACGCTAGAGTTTTTCACTCCGCTTACCTGAAGCCTAGCTCTTAAACAGGCAGCAACAACGAAAAAATTCCCTTTAGCCAAAAAAAATCTAATTGCTTGCTGCGTTCAAATCCTTGGAGCTATGTGTTGGGTATTCCAGAAACACAAAAGGGACCATTGGTCCCTTTTGTGGCATTTACGTAATGATATTCAACTAACTACTCGGTTTTTGGCATAAGCGGATTACAGTTCTTAATCGTTACCCTACCCTCTAACAAACTGCCTTTTGAATATTCGCTGAAAATACAGCTGTTGGTTTCCGGGTCATAATTTTCGACCCAGAGATTGTCGTCTTTCCAGGTGGCTTGCATATGCATTTGGCCTTTGGGGACGTCAATCGACATAACACCGCCAAAGTTTTTGACGAAATGCTGTTCGTAATGAAAGAAGTACATCCCCCAACCGATGATTAATATCGCCAAACCGCCAATTAAACCAGCTTTCCACTTCAGGTAGCGGCCTACTCCCCAAAACACAAAAATGGCAACGCTGACAACGGCAATCCAATACAAATAAGTAATCACGAGACGTCCCTCTGGAAGTAAAAGTTACTTCCTATTCAATAGACTTTTACGCCCCAACGCAAGCAAACCTAACATCAGCAAACTGATTAAACCCATGCTGCCGCTGCCGCCATCATCTTTGTCGGTTTCGTTGATAAGGGTATTTTTGGTCGGGTTCAAGTTTGCTGCGGTATCAGGATCAGCATTTAATACCACAATATTTTGAATAAGCACCAAATGCGAGTCGGTGATTGCCACATTGTTTGTATTATCTTGCGCCGTGTAGTTTCTCAAAGGGAACCCCTGAAGGCTGCCCAATGTGAAACGATTGAGCGCAGCAATTGCATCAAGAATCGCCATGCCGTTACCGGTTACCTGGCCAAACACCGTGAATCCGCCGTTTTGCTTATCCAAATTTGATGCATTATTGCTCAAATTAATAAACCACTGGTTTGTGGCGCTATTGGCATCGCTTCCCAATTTAGCCATAGCGATAGTTCCGCGCAGATTGGAGTAGACAGGCTCGTTGATCACTTTCGGGTTTTGCGGGATCATGATCAAAGGCAATTGACCTGTGTATCGGTAACCTCCACCCTGCACCACAAATTCCGGCACAGAACGATGCACAATAGTGTTCTTGTAAGCATCAGCCTTTACGTAAGCCAGAAAATTTTCAACGGTTTTTGGTGTGGTTTTATCAAAGAGATTTACTTCAAAATCACCCATCACAGTTTGGAATTGCACGGTAGTCGCATTAGCTGCTTGCGTCATTAATAAGCTTGCGCCCAAGCATGCTACAGAAAATGAGTGCTTGAGCCATTTGGCGGGAGATGTGAACTGGGTAGATAAACGCATGAACGATAAACCTCTAGTTATAAATAGATAGGATACTTTGCCAACAAGGCCTTGGAGCCCAGCCAGGATTGCCGCATCTTATCCTGACTACTAGCCCCTAAACACCTGAAATTTGTTGGAATTTGTAATACAGCGACAGTCGGTGTGCCGCTAATCTTCATCAGTGACTTTTTTCCAGTGGCCATTGGGTTGCTGTTTAACCTCATAGCGTGACCACTGGCGAAATTCTGCCCGCAGACAAATCCCGGTGGCATAACCGCCCGCTCCCGCCACTATCTTGTAAATCACCTGATCTTTACTGGCGTTTTGGTTGTCAGCGGCATCTACGACCTGACGTACACTCCATAAGTTGCCCAACTTGCCGTTGCTGTAAAAATGCCCCGCGATAATATGCTCCGGGTGGGTGATGTTTTTTTCGGCATGCTGTTTTGCCAGCTCCAGCAATTGGGTAAGGTTTTCGCTGGTGATATCCACGTAGGAGTTGAGCTGCTCCATGGCTGCCGAAAAGTCTTCCTGGGTTAATTCGAATTGCCGCTCGGATGCCACCGCCGGTTTTGCGAGCTTGCGGCGGGTGAGATGTGCCGGGTAGCGACGCCAGGGGAAAAAGGCATTGAAGGCGATAGCCATCAACATAATACTGACCACGTTAATCAGGATCGGCATCACCAGATAAAAGTACTCCAACCGGTAAATTTCTGCACCGCCAATCACCGCCGCTAAAGCCGTCGCTCCACCGGGTGGATGCATGCAGCGCAAGTAATGCATTACGCCCACCGCCAAACCCACTGCCAATGCTGGCGTCCAAGTCTGATCGGGAAATAACTGTTGGATGCTCACTCCGACAAAGGCAGATAACAAATGCCCACCAATTACCGCCCAGGGTTGGGACAAAGCGCCTTGCGGTACCGCAAACAGTAACACCGCTGTCGCTCCCATAGAGGTCACCATAATCAAGGTGCCTGCGGTATGCATAAAGCCATCGGGGAAGCACCAACGTGTGCCCCAATAAACCGCCAGTATGCCGAAAAAAGCGCCGACCGCCGATATGATTTTCTCGCCGTTGCGGGTGGTATTACGCTCTATACCCAAGAGCAAACGAGCTTCATGCAGAAGGTGTTTAATCGTCATGGCAGATCCTGTCGCACCAATAAAGTGCGTGATACTAGTAGCTCAACGCACAGACCGCAATTGATAAAGACTAGAATATAAAATGTTGACCTTCCCACGATGGTAAGCCTTAGTCTGGCTTTAACGTCAACCAAGTAGGAGTTCATCATGTACCGATTTACTGTTCAGGATATGACTTGCCAGGGCTGCGCCGCCGCTATCAATCGCGCCATTAACAACGCTGACAAGCTTGCTCAGGTAAAAGCCTCTCCAGCTATCCGTAGGATAGAAGTTGAGTCAGCTTTATCCAGCGAGCAGTTGCTCTCACTATTGAGTGACGCAGGTTATCCAGCTCAACTCGAGACCACCCACTCATAGAGGAAAAGGCCATGAGCACCACCATGCAAGAACTGGATTTAGCGATTGAGGGGATGACCTGCGCATCCTGCGTCGCCCACGTTGAGCGAGCGCTAACAAAAGTGGATGGAGTCAGTAGTGTCAGCGTAAATCTGGCAACAGAGCGTGCGCACTTAATGCTTTCACATAGCGTTCCTATTGCCGATTTAATTCAAAAAGTAGAACAAGCGGGTTATCAGGCACGCCCCGCCCAAGTTTCAGATCAAGAAGAAAACGCCGCAAAACGCGAGAAGGAAAGAGTCGATCTTAAGCAAAAATTTCTTTTCAGCCTGATTCTTACACTGCCCATCTTCGCCATGGAAATGGGCAGTCATTTAATTCCTGCACTGCATCACTGGCTAATGGCTAATTTGGAAAATTGGAACTGGATCATACAAGCGGCGCTGACAACTCTGGTGATGTTTGGTCCCGGCTGGGTCTTTTATCAAAGGGGTTTACCAGCGCTGGTGCGTTTACAGCCGGACATGAACTCGCTGGTAGCTCTTGGCAGCTTGGCCGCCTGGAGCTATTCCTTAGTTGCAACCTTTACGCCTGACGCTCTCCCTGCTGGCACGGTGAACGTTTACTTCGAAGCAGCTGCGGTAATAGTCACACTGATTTTGCTGGGCCGATTGATGGAAGCCAACGCCCGTGGTCGCACCAGCGATGCGATTGCCCGCCTGGTAAAACTCCAACCTCGCAACGCCACTCGTTTGCGCGATGGTAAGCAAGAAACTGTAGAACTATCGTTGATTCAACGCAATGATCTGCTGTTCGTTCGCCCCGGCGAGCGAATTCCGCTCGATGGAGAAATTATTGAGGGCAGTTCGTTTATCGATGAATCCATGATGACCGGTGAACCCATCCCTGTCAGTAAAACGGTCGCCGCTGAAGTCATTGGTGGCACGCTCAATACCACGGGCTCATTCACCTATCGTGTTACCAAAACCGGCAAAGATACGCTGCTGGCGCAGATCATTGAGTTGGTGGAAACAGCGCAAGGTTCAAAGTTGCCGATACAAGCGCTGGTGGACCAAATTACGCGTTGGTTTGTGCCGGTGGTGATGTTGATAGCTGCGCTGACCTTTATGGTTTGGTTGTTCTTCGGCCCCGAGCCTGCACTGAGCTTTGCGTTAGTCAATGCAGTAGCTGTGTTGATTATCGCCTGCCCCTGCGCCATGGGGTTGGCAACACCGACATCGATAATGGTGGGAACTGGTCGTGCAGCGAGTCTGGGGTTGTTATTTCGCAGCGGCACAGCATTGCAAACACTTGCAGAAGTGAAGACCATCGCCTTTGACAAAACTGGCACCCTGACACTTGGCAAACCCAAACTTACCGATTTTATTGTTACATCCGGATTTGAAAAAAATACAGTGCTGGCCTTAGCTGCAGCGGCAGAGCAACACTCTGAACATCCGATTGCAAATGCATTGGTAGACGCTGCGGCGGCAGAAAAAATCGCGCTTGGCACTTTGGAAACATTTGAAGCAATTCCCGGCTATGGATTAAAAGCGAAGGTGTCTGGCGAAGAAATCCATATAGGTGCTGATCGCCTGTTTGAAAAACTCGGTATCAATCTTGATGTATTTAGCACAACTGCACAGCAACTAGCGGCTGAGGGTAAAACGCCAATTTATGTTTCCGTCAACAATCACATTGCCGCAGTGATGGCGCTTGCCGATACCATAAAACCCGGAACCGTTGCTGCGTTGAAAGCCCTACACTCACTCGATTTTAAAATCGCCATGATCACCGGTGACAATCAACGTACCGCTAACGTAATTGCAAAACAATTGGGCATCGATTTGGTGATTGCTGAAGTGTTGCCCAATCAGAAAGTAGCGGCGGTGAAAGAATTGCGCAAACAACACGGCGCAATTGCCTATGTTGGCGATGGCATTAATGATGCGCCCGCGCTTGCAGAAGCCGATTTAGGTTTGGCGATTGGCACAGGCACGGACATTGCAATTGAAAGCGCCGACCTGGTACTGGTGAGTGGCGATATTCAGGGTGTCCCCAAAAGCATTGCCCTGGCGCGCGCCACTATGCGCAACATCAAGCAAAATCTATTTTGGGCGTTTGCCTACAACGTTGCATTGATTCCGCTGGCCGCTGGTATTGCTTATCCATTTTTTGGATTACTCTTATCGCCTATGTTGGCCGCTAGCGCCATGGCACTCTCCAGCGTCTTTGTTGTCACCAACGCACTACGCTTACGTAATTGGAAAACCGCTACGGAGTAAAAATCATGAGTCGATTTGCCCACAAACCGGTACTGGAATTGGCGGATGCTCACGCCCAAGGGCTACACAGCATCGGGGAAGCTGCGAAAATTACCGGTGTCAGCGCCAAAATGATTCGCCATTATGAAACCCTTGGACTAGTCAAACCGACGGATCGTACTTATGCCAATTATCGCGTCTACCAAACTCGTGACATCCACTTGCTGCGTTTTATAAAAAGTGGGCGGGATTTGGGATTTTCGATGAAACAAATAGCAATACTCGCCAGTCTTTGGCAAGATTCGCAGCGCAGTAGTGCAGAAGTAAAAAAGTTGGCACTTGAACATATCAGTGACATGGATGAGCGTATAAAATCGTTGCAGCAGATGCGTCAGGCGCTCAGCGATTTAGCAGCGCAATGCCACGGAGATAATCGGCCTGATTGCCCGATTTTGGATGGACTCGCCTGCACTCACAAACACTAGCGGAATATTTTTTATGATTGCGCGTAAAAACTTGCATCTTATTGTGATCGCTCTTTGCCTGTGGCTACCGCTGCAGGCAATTGCGGGGCAATGGCTGCATTGTGCGCAACTGGACGCTAGTTTGATGCAGGCGGATGAATCACCTGAAGCCACGCCACATTTTTCTTGCCACGATACACCGGTAGAAACACAAGCGGATTATCCAGCATCAAACACTGACCAAGGCAATTCAGCCGATACGCAATCTTGCAAACACTGCCAGTTTTCTTGTACTTGGCACTCAGCATTAGTACTGCGCGAATTTACTCAGCCTATTTTTGACATTCTCATCCTCTATACACAATTTACCTCCCCCTCCCCTGCACAACCTCTACTAGCGATGCCGCAGCGGCCACCGCGACTTTACCGTTAAATTTTTACTGATCAACACTGATAAACCTTTCGGTTTAATCGATTTTTCGCTGTTAACTTGCTGCACCGATGTTGTTACGTTCGGTCAATAGTTAAGGACATTTAAAAATGAACTCCACTAACCTGCTCCTTCGTAGCGGCTTACTCTTTTGCGTAAGCCTGCTGCTCAGTGCCTGTACCACTACACCAACACAAAATTCAGTGGCGTTGGCCACTGAACAACTTAGTCAAACGCATCCCGGTGCCAGTTTATCCTCTGTGCCGGCGCACATTGATGACAACACAATTGATCTGAAATCAGCGATCCAACTTTTACTTAGCCAATCCCCACAAGTCCGTATTGAAATGGCGCAGCTGGGCATTGCCGATGCGCAGCGCCTTCAAACGGAATTAATCAGCAATCCGCATTTATCGATCGGTGCATTAAAACCGGAAGATGGTGGGCGCTGGCAATTGGACGTCGGCTTAAGCCAACCACTATTGGAATTATTTACCCGTCCACTGCGCCGCCAACTTGCCGAGGATAATTTGCTCAGTGTGCAATTGCGTTTGCAATCGCGCCTGCAAACCTTGATTGCACAAACTGGCGATGCTTATTACAGCGCGATTGCAGCGCGTCAGCATCTGCAAGTACAGCAGCAAATGCTGGATGCCACCCTCGCCCGCCAGCAATTGGCCAACAGCCTCTACCGCGCGGGCAACATGTCGGAAAATAGTTTTTTGTATTACGACAATGAATTGCGCCGTGTGCAGCAGCAAGTCAAAAAGCGCAAACGTAATGCGCATGAACAGTATCTTACGCTGCTGAATATGTTGGGCATGAACTCTCATCAGGCAATCACCTTGCCTGATCAGTTACCGGTATTGCCCACAGAAAAATTAACGCACGCGGATCTGCTTAAACAAGCACAAAATGACCGCCTAGATATAAAAATCACCACACAACAATTGGCTCAATTAGAAAATCGCCGCAGTTTGATACGCAAGGAAAACGGTTGGCGCGATATGAGCATTGGCATCAATGCCGAGCGCGAATTTGATGGGGCAACCAATGTCGGCCCCGAAATCGAATTTGCATTGCCCATTTTTAACCGCAATCAAGGCAAGCTTGCCGCAATCGATGCACAAACCACAAAAACGCAAGCGCAGCTCGCACAAGCCCTATTAGATGTCGACACTGAAATCGCCCAAGCGTTAAACCAAATGCAGTTGGCGCGCGAACAGCTCGATTTAATTAGCGCAAGTTTACAGGTGGCAGAAAAGCGCGTAACCCTATCCAACCGCGAAGTCAATTTTATGCTGGGCAGCCCTTTTGAATTGCTCAATATTAAACGGCAACAAATTCAATTAGCGCACGACTATACCAGCGAATTAAAAAATTACTGGCAAGCACGCACGCAACTTGAATTGGCAATTGGGCGTGCACTTCCTGTACCGCCGCCAGCTGTAGATCATAACAAGATGGGGCACGACAAAATGGACCATAGCAAAATGGACCACAGCAAAATGGACCACAGCACTCATCAACAAGCAGATGATCATTCAGCGCATCAACTTCATGAAGACGATATGCCTACAGAATCCGTCGATAAAACGACCAGTGAACATGAGGAGCACAACCATGATTAATCGTCGCACTCTTTTATTGGGCAGCGCAGCAGGTTTGGTTGCGGCCAGTTTGCCGCTGGGCGCGCAGCAAGATCACTCAGCTCATCAGAAAAATACTGCCGGTGTTGATCACTCACAACATACCACCACAAAAAAACGGGTGGCGAAAACCACCAAAAATATTCCTGCTGTCAGCACAAAAAAAATGGAGCCGACCGCGCAAGGCTATCGCCCGGTCATTACACCTAATGGCCGCACGCTTGGCTATCGCATGAATGATGGCGTAAAAGAATTTCATTTAATCGCCGAAGAAGTTGAACACGAATTCGCACCGGGAACCACAATAAAAGCCTGGGGTTACAATGGCAGCACACCAGGCCCAACGATTGAAGCAGTCGAAGGGGATCGCGTGCGTATTTACGTTACCAACAAACTACCAGAACATACGAGCATACATTGGCATGGGCTTTTACTGCCGTGGGGAATGGATGGCGTTAGCGGTTTAACACAACCACCTATAAAACCGGGCGAAACCTTTGTGTATGAATTTACACTCGTCCAACACGGTACCCACATGTATCACCCGCACGCCGATGAAATGGTGCAAATGGCGATGGGGATGATGGGCATGTTTATCATTCACCCCAAAGAACAAACCACACCGGCAGTTGATCGCGACTACGCGGTGCTTCTGCACAATTGGGCAGTCCATCCGGGAACCTATAAACCCGATCCCAGTGTGATGAGTGAATTTGATTTGTGGACCATGAACAGCAAAGTATTTCCTGCGATTGAATCCATGGTCGCGCAAACCGGTGAGCGCGTGCGAATTCGCGTGGGCAATTTGTCGATGTGGAATCATCCGATTCATTTACACGGTGTGCAATTTGAATTAACCGGTTCAGATGGTGGGCGCTGGCCACAAACGCAGTGGCGCAAAGAAGTCACTGAAATTGTTGGCGTAGGCCAAACACGCGATCTGGAATTTATTGCTGTACCCGGTGACTGGGCGTTCCATTGCCACATGAGCCACCACACCATGAATGCCATGGGGCACGGTGTACCCAATATGCTCGGAGCCCAACAACCGGAAGCGCAAATCAATAAAGTGTTGCCCGGCTATATGGCGATGGGTGAAAGTGGAATGGCAGAACATCAGGTGCATACCGATATGGGCCATATGCCGGGGCCGGAAAATACCCTGCCAATGATGATGGGCGAAGGCCGTCACGGAAAATTGGAAATGGGCGGTATGTTTTCCATGATACGTGTGCGCGATCAATTAGGTTCGGTCGCCGATTTATATGAAGCACCAGAAGGTACGCAAGCGAAAAAAGTCTCTGCAGTACCTGCGGGAATACCGGTATAAAAAAGGATGTAGTTCAGACAAGGCAGAAATAATCATCACTTCTGCCTTGTCGCTCCTCTCCAAGTGTTAATTAATGTTCACAAGCGTCAATTTGCACGCGGCCGTTCACTGACTCACCTATAATTCTACACAACTACAAGTCCGTCCCCTGTGACTAATAATCATAAATAGCTGTGAGCTGACCATGAAACAATCTACGCTGAAACAATGCCCGCTTGGAATCCCTTTATCCCGTTATTTGATTGCCCCTATTATCGGCTCACTGATTATTATCGGTGGTTGCTCCAAAGAGTCGCCCACATCTGAAGCTCAACAAACACAAGCAAGTGCCGCAGCAAGTAGCGCGGCGCTCGACATCACCCGCATCACGCCCGATGAGGCAAAACAAACTGCACAGACTATTGAGCAGCAAGTTCCCATGACATTGGCCGATGGCATTACCCGCGAACTCTGGGCATCAGAAAAATTATTGGGCGATACAGTGGCCATCCATGTGGATGACAAAGGGCGTATCTGGGCAGGTATTACCCAGCGCAGTAACAATTCTGAATTTGATATCCGCGCCTATCCCGATTGGGAACACCCTTCAGTTGCATTCACAACGGTTGAAGATCGCCGAGCATTTCTACACAGTGAACTCGCGCCGGAAAAAAGTGCACAAAACGAACGCATTCCTGATCGTAATAACGATGGCAGCCACGATTGGCGCGATCTTGCTGTTGTAAAAGAAAAAGTGATTCGTTTGGAAGACACGCAGGGCACAGGTAAAGCGGATTTTGCACAAACAGCAGTAGAAGATTTTAATACCGAAGTGACCGATGTTATCGGAGGAATGTTTTATAACGATCAAAGCGATGAATTATTTGTGAATGTCGCCCCGGATTTTTGGCGATTAAAAGACACCGACGGCGACGGTGTAATGGATAGCAAAACCTCACTCGCCAATGGCTACGGTGTGCACATTGGTTTTAGTGGCCACGGCCTTTCCGGCGCGCTGCTAGGCCCCGATGGAAAAATGTATTACAGCATGGGCGACGTAGGCACCAGCGTTACTGACAGCACCGGTAAAAAATGGCACTACCCAAATCAAGGCGTGATTGTGCGCAGTGAAATCGATGGCAGTAACTTTGAAGTCTTCGCCGCAGGCCTGCGCAACATTTATGAATTTTCATTTGATAAATACGGCAATTTTATCAGTGTGGATAACGATGGTGATCACGTTGGCGAATATGAACGCGTAGTGCACTTAATTGAAGGCTCAGATACCGGCTGGCGAATTAATTGGCAGCTCGGAAAATACAAAGACCCTAAAAACAATAATTACAAAGTCTGGATGGATGAGGAATATTACAAGCCGCAATTCAAAGGCCAGGCTGCGCATGTACTGCCACCCGTAGCGCCTTATCACGCAGGCCCGGCGGGTATGACATACAACCCCGGCACTGCTTTTAATGACCAATGGAAAGATCATTTCTTTGTGGTGGAATTTGTCGGTTCGGCTACACGCGCAGGCGTTAACGCATTCACATTGAAACCAAAAGGTGCAAGTTTTGAATTGGCTAGTGACAAAAATGTTTTCCGCGGCGTGTTAGCAACCGGTTTGGATTTCGGGCCTGACGGTGCGCTCTACATGAGTGATTGGATTGAAGGCTGGGGGTTAAAACAAAAAGGCCGAGTGTGGAAATTGGACACCCCTGATACGGCTGGCAATGCTATCCGCACAGAAACCAAAACATTGCTTGCTGCTGACCTGCGTAAAGAACCCACTGAGAAATTAGTCGAACTGTTAAACCATGTGGATATGCGTGTGCGCCAAAAAGCACAATTCGCATTGGTGGAAACCCAGCAATTAAAACCCTTGCAGACCATCGCCATTTCATCGAGCAACCAGCTCGCGCGCATTCATGCTATTTGGGGCCTGGGGCAAATCCTGCGTAAAAATCCGACCGAGCACGCGGTATTAATCAATCTACTGCAAGACGCCGATTCTGAAATTCGCGCGCAAGCCGCCAAGGTTTTAGGCGATGCCAATACCACAGCGGCTACAGAAAAATTATTGCCATTGCTTGCCGATAAAAATCCGCGTGCGCAACTCTATGCCGCCCAAGCCTTGGGGCGCATCCGCGCAGAATCGGCCATAGCACCGCTGGTTGATATGCTTCAGGCCAATAATGAACAAGATGTGTATTTGCGTCACGCAGGTGCTATCGCATTGGGACGTATTGGCAATCAGGAAGCATTAAGTAAACTCTCGACACATCCATCCGAAGCCGTGCGGATCGCCGCAGTGGTTGCATTAAAACAAATGGAAAGCCCTGCCCTCGCCTTATTTTTAAATGATAAAAGCGAATTTGTTGTCACCAATGCCGCACGGGCGATTAATGATGACAATCTGGTTGTCGATGCGTTGCCTGCACTGGCCAAATTAATTGAACAGCCCGTGTTTACCAATGAGCCTTTGTTGCGCCGCGCCATCAACGCTAACGTTTATGCCGGGGGCAATAGCGCAGAAAATGCCAACCGTCTGATCCAATTTGCACAACAAAAAAATATCTCGGGAAAGTTGCGCGCAGAAGCAATTCAAGCAGTATCGGTATGGGCAGAGTCATCTAACTACGACCGTGTTACTGGAATGTATCGCGGCCCACTCAACCGTCAGAAGGCAGAAGCAATTGCAGCGCTTGGTGGCGGCTACAGCACATTATTGGCCGACAAAGACAGCAACGTGCGCGAGGCCACGGTTAAAGCCTTGGGCGAATTAAATATCCAGAAAGCCAATGACCAGCTGGTTGAATTACTCAAACATAATTCATCGGATGCCGTGCGTATCGCCGCGCTGCACACACTCAAAAAATTTAACCCTGCGAATATCGGCGACTTGGTTTTTATCGCATTGAAAGACAAATCCCAATCGGTACGCATGAAGGCCCTCGCACTGGTTCCTGAATTGAACCTGCCCATCGCACAAGTGGTAGAGATGCACAGCATTTTGCTAAAAAATGGAACTACGGGCGAACAACAAGCAGCGCTGCTTTCACTTGCGAATGTAAAAGCACCGGAAGCTGCAGCGGTATTCGCCGAACAAATGGCACTCTTGATCGATGGAAAAATTGCACCGGAAGTACAGCTTGAACTAATAACGGCGGTGGAAAAAATCGGCACACCGGAATTTAAACAACTGCTGGCCACTTACGAAAGCAAAAGGGATAAAAACAATCCACTCGATATTTACCGCGAATCTATTTACGGTGGCAATCCAGAAGAAGGTGTCAAACTATTTCGCTACAGCAACTCAACCCAATGTGTTCGTTGCCACATGGTAGGTACACGCGGAAACAAAGTGGGGCCGGATTTAACCACCATTGCCACCCGCATTACACCAGAACAAATGCTGGAAGCACTGGTTGCACCCGCAGCTCGAATCGCTCCCGGTTTTGGCCGTGTCACCGTGGCATTAAAAACAGGTGAAAGGATTGAAGGTTCGTTTGATGCAGAAACTAAAACAGACGTGACAATTACCACAAACAACCAAGCGAAAACGATTGCGCGTACAGAAATTGAAAAACTCGAGTTCGGCGGAATTTCCCCTATGCCACCAATGGGTTTGGGGCTCACCAAGGCGGAGTTACGCGATCTGGTTGCTTACCTTTCAACCTTAAAAGAAGAAGTGCACGAAGGACATTAACTTACTACTGGACACTCAAGGAAGAGTACAAATTCACTGAATGTAAAAACTGGCACCGCGCCGAATTCAGCTACACAAAAACTGAAACATGGCAGATGATTTCATGCCCCGTTGTGCACAGCATAAAAGGTGGAGCAGTGAAGCTTCACCTCTCAAAGATCGTTCATTCGTCCTGTTTGCCGGACAAGCAGCATAGCCTCGTGCTGCTCCATCGCCAGTAAGGAACCAAGCAAATCCTTCGCTTCAGGAATTACGGCTTTTTCTTCAAGATCGCGATAGAGCTCAATGACCTGCTGATGATAATCAAACACCTCTTGGCAGATACTATCAAAGCCAAGTTGCACGTAGGGTATCTCGTTTGATTGGATAGGTTGATGAGATAAATAGTCGTAAATGTAAGTGTTCATCACTTCGGCTTCGGCCTGCCTTTCGAACGCTGCCACCATTTTTTCCATTTTGGATTCGTGCTCGGCCAGATAATCGAGTAGTAATCTAGCTCGCTCTTCTTCATTTTTTGATGAGCAATCCGCAAGATATTTTGCCAAGTAGCTATGCAGCTGACGAGTCCAGCCAATCAAATCTGAAAAAGTTTTAATTTCCATGTCATCTGCCTCATGTCTTGACCTTACAAGCTATATCACTCTCGAACCTTAGCGCTTTGGATAAGGGTGCCATCCAACTAATGGCTTCTTGCTTATTGTGACATCCTGAAAATCCGTCACTTGCACATCCACAACTGCTCCAATCAACCGGAATCTGTTTCACCTGAGCCAACAGATAAACATTACGTTAAAATTAAAGTATCTACCCATATATGCTGAGCGTCTGTTCGTTGCACAACATAAATTGTCGTTACGTAGGGCATTCGATTGCCCTAAAAAACCGCACTACGGCGATGCCCATAAAAAAGCCAGCTCGTTATGAGCTGGCTTTAACAACACTCGCAAGGTTATTCGAATGCAATAAGCAACAATAATGATCAGGCTTGCTTTAAATCATCCAGCACATACTCAGCGACGTACCGTTAATACAATTACCAGTAGGGTGTGACATGAGGGTTATTTGTTGTATTGGCAGGTATCAGGTTTGTTTTTTACAAAGTAGCTTTTGTAGTTATTCGCTTTTTTATCCATACAACCTTCCAGATTTAACAGCCGCACTTTACGGAAATCGGTTGGATGGCTCTCTGCTTGCAAAGCAATAAAACCACTGCCATTGGGCGTGCGGTCATCCCATTGTAAACCGGTGTACTCCAATACTTTTTTGCCATTGATAAAGTGCTCGGCTTTTTCACTGCCGTGCACAATTAATTCTGCTGTGACCCATTGGTCGCCATGATAAGTGTCGCTGCTGGAATTAATAATATGGTCTTCAGTAAATTTTCCGTTGAATACGACATGTGTGCCCGGAGTGCAAAGGTTGCCGGTGGTGCGCGGGTCTTTGCCATTACCACCCAATAATTGGTACTCCATGCTGCCCGGAAAATCCTGTTCCACTGCCATGGTCTTAGGATCTTGCGTGTGGTACATGATACCGTTATTACGCAATGCCCAGGCTGGGCCCCCTTTCACTTGTTCACCCACAAAACGATATTCCACCTGGATTTTGTAATGGGAAAACGGCCCTCCGTTGTAAAAAATATGGCCGAAACGCTCTTTAAACTCGGTGTACTCATCGTAGCGCGCTTGCAGAATACCGTTGCTAACACGAAACGTATTAAATGCGTTTTCACCCAGCGCAAAACCACGGATCTTCGGCGACCAGTTGCTCAGGTCTTTGCCGTTAAATAAATCGATCCACTCTTCCTGGTCCGGATTCTGTGCCGTCGTTGGCGCAGCGGCGGACACTACATGGGCTGCAGAGCTAAAAAGAAGAGACACTATAAGAGTCGTCAGGGATAAGCGTAGGTTAGTCATCAGTAAATCATCCTGTTATTAGTGTTTATCCGGCAAATCTAACCCAATTATCAGATAAATAACAAGGAATTTACAAAACCAAACCCTGGTCGCCCTGTGGCTGCGAACCAACGCACAAACCTCTCCAACAACCCACTTCCGCACACTCGAATGGGACGTTTGATTTTTCTCCCGGCGAAAAGTGGAGCGACTTAGCCCCAGCCAAACGCAAATATTCATCTGTGGTCTCGCCTGGGCGAGCCTAATCATCCACGAATAATTAATGAGGTTAGTATGAAGCTTCGACATATTTTCAATAACGCCTGTTGTGGCGGCGCTGGTTTGTTGATATCCGGGATGCTATGCGCTCCGGCGCAAGCAGTTGTTTTTCAAGCGGAGAACTATAACTACTATTACGATTCCACCACCGGTAATACCGGCGGCACCTATCGCACAGATAATGTCGATATCGAAAAAACGCTGGATACCAATGGCGGTTTTAATCTGGGTTGGATCACCGCCAATGAATGGCTCACCTATAGCAATTTGGTGATCCCCAGCAGTGGTAGCTATACCATCAACCTGCGTGTGGCCAGTCCAACCGGTGCGCGCGTTGCGCTCGATTTGAATGCCGGGTCAATTTATTTGGGAAGTGTTCCAATATCGGCGACCAACGGCTGGCAAAATTGGAAGACCGTTTCGTTCACTACCACTATCGCAGCAGGGACTTATCAGCTTGGGGTCTATGCCGAAACGGCGGGTTGGAATTTTAATTGGATCGAAGTCATTCCCAATGGTGCAGTTAGCTCAAGCAAATCCTCGTCATCGATCAAATCATCCTCATCGAGTAAATCCTCTTCTTCAGTTAAATCTTCCGTCGCCTCATCAACAAAATCATCCAGTTCAGCATCCAATAACAATGGCGTGCCGGCTGGCTACAATTTGGTGTGGCAAGATGAATTTGATATTGCTGGCTTACCAAGTAGCACCAAGTGGGCATACGACACAGAGGCGAACCAAACCGGTTGGTACAACAACGAAAAACAATATTATGCAGCAGCGCGTTTACAAAACTCTGAAGTAAAAAATGGAAAATTAATTATTACTGCACGCAAAGAGGCGCTCACCTCAGCAGCTGATTACGGTGGCCAGCAGTATACCTCTGCACGTTTAATCACCAATGGCAAAGCCAGTTGGACGTATGGGCATTTTGAAATTCGCGCAAAAATGCCCTGCGGCAAAGGAACCTGGCCGGCAATCTGGACACTCGGCACCGTCAATGACCCCTGGCCAGCCAATGGCGAGATCGACATCATGGAGCATGTGGGTATGGATCCTACGACTGTGCATGGAACCATTTGGACACCCGCAACCGAAAGCACATGGGGCGATAGCAAATCCATCCAAATTCCCGATGCTTGCAGCAACTTCCATAATTATCAAATGACCTGGACTGCCGACAAGATTGTATTTGCGGTGGATAACATTGTGTATCACACCTATTACAATACTGGCTCTGGAATAGCCGCATGGCCATTCAACAAACCGCAATATTTATTGTTGAATCTTGCTATTGGTGGCGATATGGGCGGGGCGGTGGATGATTCTATATTCCCGCGCTCATTTGAAATTGAGCATGTGCGTATTTACCAAAAACCCTAACTAAAAAAGGCGACTGATGTCCGCTTGGCACAGGCGCCCTTTTTGTTCTTTACGCCATTATGTTTTTACACTAGTCGGTTTTTACGCTCATCGGATTTTTTCTAAAGGCACGCGGAGAAACACCCGTTAGCCGTTTAAAAAACCGTTGGAAGGCAGACTTACTGTTAAACCCGGACTCGTGCAATATCTCCAATATACTTAGCGAATCATAAGCAGAATCAGCCAACATACGTTTGGCTTCTTCCACCCGGTAGCGATTAATAAACTCAAAAAAATTGGTATTAAAGTGTTTATTAATGGTATTGGAAACCTCTCGATAAGGAGCGGCTATTTCATTGGAAAACTCTTCAATTGTGAGGCTTTGGTTCAAATAGAGTTTTTGCAGCTCGATGCCTGAACGGATTTTTTCAAGCAGTATTTCACTGGTTTTATCAGGCATTTCAGCCGATTGGTTATCGGCCCCTGCCCTTAAAAGTGTTTTGACATAGGCAATACTGTAGGCAAATAGCGCAATCGCCAGAACGAAATTGATATAGTTATTTGCCAGCCCAACCACTTCTGCGGTTGATAAACTGGAAATGTTACCCAAAATATTTGCCGCCAGCGTCCACATCCATGAGAATAAAAAGCCTATCACCAAGTAGTTCAGCCAATCGATCGGCACATCGCTAATAGACGAATAACGCTCGCGCAACTGTTGACGATACCAACGCAACCCCACCAGTGCCGCCACCGCATAAACCACCGGCATTATCTTAATAAAATACCAAATGCCATGAATGGCCCGTTCAAATGCGGGACTAATCTCATCGAGATCAAAACGCAATACATCCGTATTGACTCTAAGCGCCACTAACAATAACAAACACAACGAGACAGGGACCAGGTGCAGCGCATCAGTCAGCTGCAATGAAAAATTTTCGCGGGTAATCGCCAGAATGTAAAAATACAGTGCAGCGCCTTTGATGAGAGAGGCCAACACAAAAAAATAGGCAATAACATAAGAAGTAAATTCACTGTGGTGGATTTGATCATTCCAGAGCAACAAAGTACACACGGCGTCGATGGCAATACAGATATAAAATATCGCCAACACGCCTTTTGCCAAGCGGTTGGAATCAGGCACTACAGGCTGCATGAGCGCCAATGCACCACTAACAGCAAATGTCATAATCAAAATGACATCGTGAATATTAAAAATCGGCGTATCCATCGACTTACACCATACCAATAATAAATTGGCGATAGTATAAACCGGGAATTACAGATCAGGCGCGATACAGAATACGATTCTGCAGGAATTAATCACAAAATCCCGCGCACCATCAGTATTTGCTACACCACCGCAGCAGTTAGATTTATGCTCCCCAGCGCTCGATAAAAATTGATTCGGGGTCGTAAGTCTGCCGCTGTTTTTCAATATTAAAATGCCGCCGTCCACGCGGATCTGTGCCCACTCCGGCAAGGTACTGCCAATTACCCCAATTGGCGGCCACATCATAATCAATAAGTTGCTGTTCAAACCAGGCAGCGCCGTAGCGCCAATCAACACCCAATTCATTAATCAAATAGCTGGCGACAATCTGGCGGGCGCGATTCGACATCCAGCCCGTGTTAAGTAGCTGCCGCATAAACGCATTCACAAAATCACTGGCGGTATTACCGTAACACCAGGCAGTAAACTCAGCGGAATAAAAACTCAACAGCGGATTTTTATTTTGTATGCCGCGCAGCGCAAACATTTTTTTGCCGTAACGAAACGCGAGCCATTGAAAGTATTCACGCCAGAGCAATTCAAAATACAGCCAGTAAGTGGAATCATTGGCCTGATATTTATTTTCGTAGTGCCGAATAGCCTCGGCAACTTGCCGCGCAGAAATGCAACCAAAGGCTAACCAAGGCGATAACTTGGATGAAAAATCCCAGCCATCAAGTTGATTGCGCGTCTCTTTGTAGGATGCAATGTTGTGTGAACCTTCCAAATAATATTGTAATTGTTCAACACCTGCCTTGGTGCCGCCCGAAAAAGCCAGAGCCTGTGGATGTACTGGATTGGCCATACGCTGCGCTGACAAAATCGCGCACCACTTGTCCAGTACACAAGCTGAATGATCAACCATCACACTCTGACGCAAGCGCTGTGGCGCAGAGAGTGCACGGCTTGGCGGCTGTTGCTCTACACGCTTGCGAAACTGCGAAAAAATATCGGGCAAGTCTTGCAGATCAAAGGGTAATTCGGCGCGATCAAAGAGCGTGAAATTCTCACTGGACTTGACCGGAATATCGATCCGATTTTGCACACGCACCACGTCATCACACTCGTCACTGCCCGGATGCTGCCCCACGCCAATTGCCCCCACATCCAAATGCTCCGCGAAGCTTGCAAGCTCGTGCGCAGGATCGCCATCAAGTACGATCAATTCACTACCGCAGGCGCGCAACTGGGAGCGCAGATCAACAAGTGATTCAAGCAAAAACCTCAAACGATGGGATTCTATGCCCTTGCTTTGATAACGCCCCGGCACAAACCAGCGTTTGGGCAATACAAACACACCCACCACAGAGTCGCAGGAGGCAACCAATTGCGTCCAACCGGGGTTATCAGCCAACCGCAGGTCATATCTGAACCAATAAATTGCTGTTTTCATTTGTAAAGATCCTGGCAAGCTAGTGTTCACCAATACGATCTGAAGACGGTTTTGTATCATTCTGTGGGGGCTTATTAGGCGTGAAAGTGCTAGCAAAATTCCTGTTATGAAAATCTAATCTAGCAAACCAGACCTATCGGATTGGAGCTTTTGCGAGCCTACGCGATACTTACAACGGTGCCTGCGGAGCAGGTAGAAAAGTGTGATTCCCACACGGAGATTTCAACTAACAATGAGGTAGAAGATGGATTTGATTAGGAAAGACATTGAATTGATTCGTGAAGTCAGATGCCTGTGCCTGAAACACGATTTTGAAACTGCCGTCGCGGTCGCACGAACGGTAACCGATATTCAAACGCGTGAAACCCTCTTGTTTATCTGTCGATCATTTAAGACCGCACAGATAAATGTACGAGCGGCCTAAGCGATCGGAGTCAAAGGACTGACCAACTATTCCCATAAAGCGCGTCGTAACTCTCTTCTTTGATAATTTCACAGCCGACACTTTTCAAAAATATTGTTTGTCCTTGTGATAAATCTCGCCCTGCATGAACATACCAGGCTTTTTTGGCGCGCTCGGGGAAAGTTTTAAAATATTTTGCGCGCTCGATCAGTAACCAGCGCAAAAATATTTCAGAAGTATCCAATCCCAAACCGATAAACAACAAGTCGTTATTAAAAATAATATGTAGCCATGTATCGCGACCATTCCACTTGCCATGTTTGGCATCGGCAAATAAACGCCCCTCCCCGCCCTTATGGATTAAGGTGCGCGCACGTTCAACGGAGCCCATGTAGTGGCTTAACCCCAAGCGGATACTGCGCGAATAGCGCTTAATGCCATTGATATGCCAAATCGCAAATTCCTGCGCAGGGTTTTTAATTTCTCCCGCTGCAAAATAGCTGGCCCAGGGATAAAAATCCGTAAAGCGCACAGCATCGGCATGGTGTAATTCCAGCGCGGCACAATCTGACAAGGTCTCATCAAAGTTAGTCGTCAATACCGGGGCTGAATGGCGTTTTGCCCAAGCCATCATCGTTTGGTGATGCGTTTTTGCATTCCAACCAACAAGAAAATCGCAAAATTCTTTTTGTAGGTTTTTGGTTTTAGAGGTGCTACTTAAATCCAGTGCGTCATAAAATTCAGTGAGTGATATTCCGAGCGGAATATCCTTGGGGTCATCGTCAGTATGTTTAATCCATAAATCCAACAACATTGCATCCCACGAATTCAGGCCACTATCACTGTTGTAACGATTGATGCCATTGCCGATGATCAAAGCAAGTTCATCAGCATATGTAGTTAAAATTGTTTTTAGACAAATCTGTTTTGCTGCGATCAATTGCAATCCTCCCACACAAAATCCCCAGCAGTATTTTGCACCAGAATTCTCTGTGCTAATTTTTCACCGTTGCGATAACAATCCCGTGTGAGGATTACACTGCCTATTGGCAACCCCAATCGCCACTCCAAGCCACGCACACCTATAGCGGCAAACTGATGTTCATTAGCAACACTGACCAATAAGGGCGAGACAATCGTATCTTGTTGCAATGTTTCTATTTGCCGTTCCGCCCAAAAGGCGCGATCAATTACCGCAGGGTAAGCTGCCGAGCGTGTGCCCTGCACTGCTATTAATGATGAAAAACCTATCAGTAACAAACCAATCTTAATTCGATCAGTCATCACCAGCGCGCGCGCAACCAACAGCAGGGGAAGTATTATCGCCACAGCGGCATAATATTCATAAGATTGGTTAGCCAATAAAAAATAGGGGCCGTAAGCGATAATTAAAAAAGCCAAACCTGCGAGCCATTGCACAATGGTGAGTGAAGGTTTTAACGCGCGAATACTTAGCCAATACACAATAGCCATGGGGATAAAACAGGCAGCCGCCCATGCAACCCCCAACAAGTATCGCTCCATAACGATCATACGCAAGGCTTCGCGCGGCACATTAAAAATCCATGCGGAATAACTCAGGGTATTAATCACCAGATTCTCGCCCAGCGTCAAACCATAAGCGGAATGGCGGCTGGGTGTGAACTCTTTATAGAAATACAACCACACCAAACACATCACTACACACACCAACAAAACAACTACATCCGCTCTTTGGTAGCTTTGTTTGTCGCGCAAAAATATCGCAAGCACCACCACTAATGCAGGAATTAAAATTGCCAACTCTTTACTAAACAATGCCAGCAATTGCAGCACGGGGAGCATCAGTAAAGCCAGCCAGCGAACCCTGCCCTGCAAACGCGGCAATGCAATCCACAAGGCGAGCGTTGCGCTCATAAAAAACACCAGCGTCGGGCTATTCATCGCTGCGACCCAATGCAACGGCAAATAAGTAGCCACATGTACCGCGTGCATAGCCGCTGTGAGTAGTGCAATCAGTTTTGGCTGCGGCCAGTGCATCGCCCGCGCAAATTCATACGCGAACCAAGCTACGGCCAGTAGCGATACGAGTGTTAAACACCAGGAATAAATATGCGCGGATATGACATCGCCTTGCAGCACTTGTTCTACAAACCGCCAGCCGGTATCCATACTTAACGGCCGCCAGAAACCGGTTTGCGATTGCGTTACAAACGGCAACCACCAGGAATCACCATTTAAGCGAGCTTCACGTGCTTGCGTTAAGAAAAAATAATCATCGCCCCAAAAGGGAATAAAAAGCGAGGGTATCCACAACAACAAACCAAATAATAGAAAGGCAAAAACGGCAAATGAGGTGTTGTGAAAATAACGGGGGAAAAAACCAGACACAGTGTTATTCATAATATTGCCAAAAACGTATAAAAATCTACCCGGGATATATGCAGCTCCTTGCCCTTCCTGCCCAGTGTTAAATTTTATATTGCTCTGCTTATTCTAAATTCAAACTACCTGGAAGCAAACGCTCGTACTCATCCTTAACAGCTGCGTAACATTCACAGGCACGTTTTTCCAACTTGACGCGATCCAGAATTTTAATACGGCCACGGCCGCGCTCTATCAAATCGTCTTTTTGCAGCAGGCTCACGACTTGCGTCACACTTTCACGCCTTACACCTAAGAGTCGGCCAACGGCTTCCTGGGTGATCAATAATTCAGAGGTTTTCAATCTATCTAACGACATCAACATCCAGCGACACATTTGTTGCTCGACAGAGTGATGTTGATTACAAACTGCCGTTTGCGATGTTTGGCAAATTAAGGCCTGGGCGAATAATAAGGATAAATGTTGTAACTCTCCACCCAAAGCGAACTCGCGCTTCATTAATCTACGGCTTAGGCGATAGGCTTGTCCGGCGGTCTGCACTTCCGTACTGGAGGGCATACTCTCGCCGCCCATATAAATGGATATCCCCACCATACCCTCACAACCTACCAGCGCTGTTTCACTGGTTGAGCCATCTTCGAGGTTATACATCAAAGAGACGATGCCCGAGATCGGGAAATCCAGGTAACTAATATGATCGCCCGATTCAGACATAGTCCAGCCGAGAGGCATATCGATTAGTTTGAGGTCGGGCAAAATCCGTTCATAGTCCGCGGCAGGGAGCGAGGCGAGTATGTGATTTAATTTTGGGTTAGGGAGTTTTGTGTCTTTGTTCAGGGCTTTTGGCATAAGTGGCTTGTAAAGAGACGGATTTAACCGCGTAAACGATAATTATCGTATGTGGGCAGCCTTAGACTGCCATTTGTGTTGCTGATGGGATTAAAGCAGTTAGTGGCGGGAATACCAATGTTTTTCTGAATGAGATGATTATTTGCATTAGATTTGTAATTTGTAGGCATTCAAACGCTCAATTCGTTTACGGGTCTCGTGTTGCTGTTGAAGCGCGATCTTTTTAAGATCCACATAAGGATGAATTGATGTAAAACTGAGTGCCTGCTCCTCAATACTCAAACCACCGACACGGTTAAAATGATTCTGTACAAGCGACCGTACTGCAGGCTCTTTCGCATAGGTCTTTTTTAACTCATCCACTTCGTTAATAAAGTCGATTACACCAATTTTGCCGCCAACAAATCTGTCTATCTGATACAACTCGCTCTTGGCCGCAGTGAGCTCTTCATCAAGTTTAAATTCATCCAAATGAAACTGGCGAAGGCGAAAATATAAAATCAGCAACACCACCAGCACCACAGCAAGAATGCTGAAGCGAATAGTTACGGGAACTTCATCCAAATAATTTGACAACAATATGTAGGCAATGATGCTAGCCCAGTGCAGCCAATTCCATGTGAAACGCAAAGGTGCCGCGCAATCCAAACAGGTGAATTGCTCCCCTTGAATCTTTTTTAAATTGCGCGATCTGCAGCAAGGGCATACACCGAATTTCATTCTACTCATCAACCTGCACGTGTTGCCAAAATTGCTGTTATATCCAACGGCTCGCGGTAGAGTGCAAATTCAGTTTCGCGGGACTGGATAGCAAGAATGGACATGCGGTCAGCGAGTTCGTTGCCTTGTACACCAACGTGGCCATTCACATGCAACACTTGCACTTTGTCTTTCAGGGTTTGGTGCAGGGAATAAATTTCTTTAATCAGTTCGAGGTTTTTAATCTCGCCGCCTTTCTTTTTCCAACCCGCTTTTTCCCAACCAACTGCCCATTGCACAACGCATTGGATGGAGTACTGGGAGTCAGAAAAAACCGCTGCAGTTTTGCCTTTGGCGATTTCATCTTTTGCCAATAATAAACCTTGGTGCAACGCATTTAACTCGGCGGTGTTGTTAGTACCCATGGGGTTATACAAGCCATACCAAAGCTCAACCACTTTATTATCGTGATAAACCGCTAAACCCGAACCCGCCTCTCCGGGGTTTGGTTCGCATCCACCGTCGGTAAATATTTTTACATCGACGGGTAATGCGTTTACTTCAGCGGCATTATAGGTTTTGATTTTGGCACCGCTAGCGGCGGCAGCACGTCCGGTTCCAGCGGTGGCTTTTGCACTACCAAAAGCGGCTTCGGCTTCCTCGCGTGTTAAAAACGATTTATAACGCGCCCCCACAAATCCATCGACCTGCTTCTTACAAGTCGGCCAATCCGTAAAAATCCCCGTCTCCCGCCCTGCCCATACCACATAAAATTTTGAAGCCATTACACACTCTTTAATTGATTGACGATTGAGGATTGTATAAAGCGATTAGACTACTGATACAACCATGACAGCATTGCCTTTCAGCTATGAATATTTTGGGAAGAGCTTGTCAAAAATTGATCTTATTCTTATTTCGCTCTCGCTTGATGTTAAATTTCTATTACACACAAAAAAATAACTTATATTAGTATTAATTCGGCTAGAGTTCCGCGGCCTGAATAGAAAAACCACTCCATTTAATAAGAGCTGAGCATTTTTAAATATATTTTTTAAATCACCTTCCACTGATTCTTTAGTGGTGGGCGACTGCTCAAATATACCAATCACCCCTTGCTTTAAATAAACTTCATCTACACCACTATCGCCGTAACATGCAAGACTGCAATCATCAGAATCGACACCATCGAGAAATAGATCAGTTACATCAACTGCAACTACGTTTGCACATTCTCGGCTCGGCTCGATAAATTTTATTATAGTTCCATCCTTTTTTTGAATTTTGCCTAGAATGTCACTCTGCAAGCGGAAAATCTCTTTTTTTGTCTTTCGCCATCCATTAAAATTGAATAGAAGTCGCCATTTTTTAACTGCTGCTCTATTTCGTCCTTCGACTTTACATCTTGTAAAAGCTTTGCCTCAAGAAACAATGAAAACCCACTATCATCACTGATTTTAAAATCAATATTTGAATTATCATTTTCTCTTACATTAACCTCATATAATGAAATCAGACCTGCATATTCAATGGCTTGCGCTATAGATACCTCAAAAATTTTCGAATAGAAGTTATTGACATCTTTCTCCTTATGCATCTCTCTTATAAGACGATCGTATTTCCCACTGCCATGCAAATACGAAATTTTATTTTGCAACGTGTCAATATCATCACAACAAAATCGTAAACCAAGAGCATTAATGGTATCTTTGATCATATTCGCAATATCCTTCGCTAAGATTTAACTTTAGCATTCATCTGCCCCATCAACCGAATCGCAACACCCACCAACACCGCCACAGCTAAAATCAAAATCCCCCAAAACAACAGCGTCTTCCAACTCATCTGCATGCCATGACGAGCAAACGAATCCATACTTGGGTTTAATTCCGTAAACGCCACCTGCCCCCACTGCAATTCTTTACCGCTCACCAACTGCGAAAAAATTTGTGTGCTAGTTTGTTGGCTATTGGGTGCAGCTTGATCATCTATCGCAATTTTGTAAGGTGGTGCGTTATTCGCAATAAATTGCAGGATTTGTGGTTGGCGATGGAAAACCAAGGTGGGATTGAGTGTGGTGCGTACCAGTTCGTTGAGTTCGACGCGCAAGTAGATATCGCTATTGCTGTAGATATTGATTGCATCGCTCTGCTGCCAATCGCTACCGACTTGGGTGTTAAACCAAATACCTTGATGGAGCAATTGCCAAGGTTGTTTTTCCGTATTGCGCGAAAACACTTTGATGTTATCGCCATACATAAGGGTGCCGAGGTTGAGGCTGATATTGGCAACGGGCGCGATATCATCACGCGCAAATTCCCATGCAGCGACTGGCATGGCCGTGGTGTGATTGCCTGCGCGCAGTTCTGAATCCTGATCTTCAGCGAGTGCGCCTTTTACTTCCCAACTATCTACCACTGGGGCATTGGCGACTTTATCGGTGTTTTCAATCTGGATTTTTCTGAGCTGCAAATTCTCATTGCCGCGTGTGAATTTCAATCGCAAATAAGCGTATTGTTTTTCGCTCAAATTGATTGAAATTTTATTGCGGGTAAGCAACTGCCCTTCTTTTTGCAGTTGCACCAGTGTGGTTTGTGCGATGTTCGACCAAGTGGTGAGGTCATTAGTGCCGCTGACTTGCACCTCAAGATATTGGTTAGCTTCCGTTACCTGCCAATCCACCACCAATTTATCGATGCGGGTTTTGAGATCACTTACATCCACCACATAAAAATCAACCGGTGCACTTTGGTCTTGCAGTTTATCGTTAGTGGTTTTTTCTACGCTGACCGATATTTCATTTGCATCCAAACGAATAGATGCACTGCTTAACGCGATTAACGCCTCTGGCGGAGCGCCGACGGCAACGGGAAAGAAACGCGCATCGGCTAATTGCGATTGCTCATTCACTTGGGTACTGGGCGCCGTAATGCGGTAGGGCAATTTATTGCCTTGCGCATCGATCACTACCAAATCATTTAGCTGCGTGTCCGCGCTGTAGCGATAAACATCATGCGTGAGTGTAGTTTGCACATAAGTGCCGGGCGCTTCGTTTATTTGGTAAACGGGGATCACTTCGGCATTGGTCGTCATACCCAGTAAGCACGATAACAATAGGAAACGCTTTTTAATAACTTGCATGGCTAACTCCACAATCAAACCTCTTCATCTGTTGTTGATTTCGCCTTCGCCGGAATTGGCGATAAATAACCAATCAACAACATCAAACCACCTACCACCATAAACGAGACTATGCGCGCGAGTGTGCCTGTGCCGGTTAGGTCTTTGGTAAAAAGTTTTAGCAACACTAAACCTAATAACCCGGCGCCGAGCATCCAGAGTTTGCGCTCTTGCCAGCGGCGCGAGAGGTTCATGATGACTAATGCACAGATCGCCCACAGGATCGATAGCGCCATTTGTACGATGACGGAATCCCACATTACATGGGATACATAGGCAACATCGGCGTATTGGTGAATTGCACGCAGCAATACAATGTTAATCCACACAAAGCCCAATAAACCGATTGCGCCATAACGCAACTCTGCAGGTGCTTTACTCAATCCGATAAAATCGCGGACGATTGCGCAGGCAAAAATCAACACCACCATCGCTTGTGCAATATCAAGCGGGTTTAAGATAGGCAAATAGAATTGATCGGTAATACCGGAATAGTGGCTGGCATAAATAAACCAGAGCAATAATCCAAACAATAGTGGTGCAGGAATTAAGTTTTTGTAATCCGCCGGGTAATTTGCAAACGGCCAAATGGATTTATTGGTGAGGTTCAACAAGGCAACCAAAGGCACTACCAAACAGGCAAACCACAATACCGCTGCACTGGTACCGTACCACTGCAATTCATTTTGCCAATGGCTAGCCTCCCAATACACAAGGCTAAATAAAAACCAGGCTGTCAACACATGGAACACACTGAGTAAACCGCAAGAACTTATTTCGCGTTGGCGCCACAAAAAGCGATATTGCACCAACACAAATGCCAGCAGCGCAAGTAAACCCCAACCTTGCGATGGATAAACGTCGTAACCAATAAATAGGCCTTCGCCGAAATTGCTCATGGCCAATACACAGGTTAACGGCAACAACCAGAAACCGACGCGGGCTAATTGCTGCCACTGCACTTTTGCACTTAATAACACCAGCGCTGCAACCGAGCCTGCGAAAAATAACATCAGCGACGGGAAGTGTTGTTCGCCGGGAATATGCTTTTCTATCTCGATATAACCGGCGAGTAACCACCACAACCAACCAATGATTAGCGTGAGTTGTGCGAAGGGCTTTTCAAAACGATTACTGTGTTCAGCAAAGCGCGTGAGTAAATAGGAAATGCACAGGGCCGACGCTGCCAAAATCAAGAGGCTAATAAAATCGCCTGCGATCAGCGGAATTGCACCCGCATCTATGCCGTGAATGATCAACGAAAAGGCCGCTGCGATATGCAATAAATAGCCGGCAAAACGCGGCAGGAAACGCTGCTGGCGCAAACCGACCCAAATCAAACCGGTTGCTTCCAGCGCCCAGGTGGCGGATGTCCATTGCGCATCCAACGCGAGCGGAATGGTTAAGGTGGCAAAGGTAACACCGAGTGCGAGAAAGGATTCGATCAATACGCGATGTGTAGTTTGGTATTTAGCCCAGAGCAAACGCGCCAAACCAATGTAAATAGATGAAAGGATCAACGCACTAATCGCCAAGCCGTATTCAGTGTGTTTAAGTAATGCGGTTTGCAAACCAAAAGCGACAATAGGCAAACCAAAGGTGAGGCTGCCATCTACCAAACCTTTCAAATTCGGTGGTTGCTTGAGCGAAAACAAAATCGAAACGGTTAAATAAAGCGCGAAAAATGCGAGCAAAAACGGTTGAGTGCTTGCGTACAAATGCGGCTGGTAATCCAGCACACCCCAAGCCGAGGTAATCACAAAGGTAAACACAAAACCAACCCAATTAAGCAAGCGCCAGGTTTTAAACCAGGCGATGGCGAGAATTCCGATATTAAGCAGCAGATAAAAACTGAATAGGCCGACATGATTGCCGGAGCCGTCGGACGTAAGTATGGGCGCAAGAAAACCACCGGCAGTGGCCATAAGCGCAAGCACTTGTGCGTTCTGCAATACCGCAAGCGCGGCACCGAGCATCACAATAATAAACATCAGCGCAAAGGCGGCACCGGTCGGCATCAGCGAATACATTTTTGCCGCAGCGAATACAGTTAAATAGAGTGCGGCAATACCACCGCCTTGCAACACCAATCCATAACCGCCCTCTTTCAAGCGGGTTTTCCAGCCTAAACCGATTAATGCAATCGCCACTGCTGCGACGGCAGCCATACGCAACTCAATTGGCAACAGACCTTGGTTGGACGCGTATTTCACTAAAAAACTTAAACCGAAAAACATCACCACCATACCGATGCGCACAATGGGATTGCCCTCGGTAAAAAAGCGATTCACATAAGCAATACCTTTTTCAAATGCGTTAGGTTCTGCGGGGACATGCGCTTGCGGTTTGTATTGGACAGACGCAACAGCGGGTGTGATTTGCTCAGCGGCAGGTTGCGCGGTCGCCATGGCGAGGTTTTCAAGCTCCGCATCGTTGATGGGTAGATCGTTATTGGCTGTAGAACTTTCTGTTTGAGGTGTATGTGGTGTTTGCGGTACTTCTGGCGGCAATTCGATTCCATGGGCTTTCAAGCGCTCGGCCAATGGAATTTTTTCTGGCGCTGGTTCGGCAACAACAGGCGCCGCCGGTTGCTGAACGGGTTGCACAATTGGCGGGGGCGATTTTTCGGCTTGGGTTTGCAGTATTTTCACATCGCGCTCAAGGCGATTGATGGTGCTGGTCATTTGAAAAATTTTGGTGATTAAAAAGCCGAGTGCGCCGCCGATGATCCAACCGTTGTTATAAAACACGGCTTCGCCAATGCCCATACCGACCAGCGTAAAAATAATGAGTAGTGCCATTTTGAATTCCTTATTTATTATTGTCGCCGGTAATGACCTGAACCGTTTTCAGCGGTTCCAATACTTTCTCATGCTCCAACTGCCATCCGGCAGAGGCGCAGAGTTGTTGCATCATCAATTGCACTTGTTTTTGCGCTATCTCCGGTAGCTCGCTTTCCTGCGCTTTTTCTTGCATCAACTTTTTGGCTTCGGCGAGGATTGCGGTGTAGTCCTCGTTATCGAATTTATTGAGGATGCCCTGGTTGATATCGTAAAACTTGTAGTCGGTATCGATGGAGATAATTTCCGGGTCGGCAAAATGTTCAATCACCAAGGTGCGGCTGTTGTGATCGCGGCGGAATTTCATTTTGGAAAAATCGTAACCTACTGAGACTTTGGCTTTGGCGACCACCAATGCTTTGCTATTGGTTTTGAAAATGCCGAAGAAATCTTTTTTGGTGTTGTGGTCGTATATCTCGGTGAAATAGCCTTCGGCTAACACGACTTTAAAGACCTTCTCTATACGCTCAAGTAATACGAGGGACTCAGTGGCAACATCTTGCTTGGGTGCTTTGAATTTTTTGGTGTAGTACCAGTTAAAGATTTGCCAGGCGGCAATGCCACCCAGAAACATGGCGAGAATAAAGACGAGCACATCCATCGTGAAATCCTTACTGGGTCAAAGAAGCGGTGGGGCAGACAAGCAAACAAAAAAGTCCGGCCAGCTTAAACGGGCTTGGCACCAAAGTCTATTTGCCGCAGGCCATGCGTGATGGGGTAGAATACAGCCCCCGTAACGGCACTGCCCGACGAGATTTCATGCACGAATTTGCCTATCAAGAGCCACGCATTATTCCGCTTGTTTATCAACCAGATTCGGCCCATTGGTTTGCGGTTGTACGCCATTTACCCAATGCCATCTGGTTAGACTCAGGGCACCCCGGGAGTAGCTATGGCCGCTTCGATATTATCGCCGCCGCACCACAATGTTCACTGCAGACACGCGGCGCTACCACCTTGATTCAGTACGCCAGCGGACGCGCTGAAGAATCCGCGCAAGATCCTTTTTATCTGCTCAAACAATTGCTCCCCATCGATCAAACTTCCCAAGACAATCCACTTCCCTTTATCGGGGGAGCGCTCGGCTATTTTGGTTATGACCTTGGCCGCCGGTTGGAAGTTATTCCAAGCATTGCGCTGGATGATGTTGCCCTTCCGGACATGTCGGTCGGCATCTACCCTTGGGCGATACTGCAGGATCACAGCCAGCAACAGAGCTGGTTGGTGATCAATGAAAGACTCAGTCAAACCCTTGGCGGCGCTTATAACTTTTTGGATATTGAGCAATTGTGCGCGGCGCAGGCTAAAAACACTGTGTTCCACGACTTAAAGCAAGCACTTAAGAGTGGCGATAAATCATTTGAAATCAGTGACTTCAAGAGCAATCTTAATGTAAGCGACTACCGCGATGCACTGGCAAGAATCCAGGAGTACATCCGCGCGGGTGATTGTTATCAGGTAAATTTTGCCCAGCGCTTCAGTGCGGAATTCAGCGGCGATCCGTTTATCGCCTACCTGGTATTGCGCGATGCGCTGCCCTCGCCTTTCTCCGGCTTTATGCAATTGGAAACGGGCGCGGTGCTGAGCTTATCGCCTGAGCGATTTATTCAGGTGCGCGGCAGTGAGGTGGAAACCAAACCGATTAAGGGTACGATCAAACGCGGCATCACCCCTGAGGAAGATGCAGCCAATGCCCAATGGCTGCAAAACAGCCTGAAGAATCGCGCTGAGAATGTGATGATTGTCGATCTGCTGCGCAACGATTTAAGTAAACATTGCGCCAATGTGCGCGTACCTAAGCTCTGTGAACTGCAGACCTTTGCCAATGTCCATCATTTGGTCAGTACCGTGACGGGGGCATTAAAAGCGAATGCGAGTGCAATTGATGTGCTGCGCGATGCCTTCCCCGGTGGCAGTATTACCGGCGCGCCGAAGATCCGGGCCATGGAAATTATCGAAGAACTGGAACCCACCCGTCGCTCGCTATATTGCGGCAGCCTGGGTTACATCAGTGCCGATGGCCAAATGGATACCAGCATCGCGATCCGCACGCTGGTGTGCGATGGCAATAAGATTCACTGCTGGGGTGGTGGTGGCATAATCGCCGATTCGGAAACAGATCAGGAATACCGCGAGTCTATCGCCAAAGTTAAAGTATTGATGGATACGCTTGAGCGGGAATTTGGAACAGACATTTAATTATTTATTAACAAATCATTTCGGGTAACAATCAATTTCGAGCAACAGTCAATTTCGAGCAACAATTAATTTCGAGGAGAGAAACGTGCTTATTCAGAATCACCAGGTTGACCTCAACACCCCGACTGGCATCATGCGTTGCTTTGTTTATCACCCGAAAGACACCGCTGAAACTGCCGGCAAAAAATTTCCCGCCATTATTCTCTACTCTGAAATTTTCCAACTAACCTCCCCCATTCGCCGCAGCGCACAAATTATGGCGGGCCATGGCTTTATCGTAATTGTTCCGGAAGTGTTCCATGAATTAAATCCGATCGGCACTGTACTGGGTTATGACGATGCCGGCCGCGATAAAGGCAATGCCGACAAAGTCGCCAAGACATTGGAGGCACACGATACCGATACGCAAGCGATGATCGACTACGCGCAAACCCTGCCCTACTACTCCGGCAAGATCGGCGCTATGGGTTTTTGTTTAGGCGGTGGATTGGCCTATCGCGCGGCAATTCATCCTGCCATCAGTGCAACCAGTTGTTTTTACGCGACCGATATCCATTCAGGTTTAACGCCATCAAAACCCGGCAATGAAAGCTTGACTCGCACCAGCGAGATCAAAGGCGAACTGCAAATGATCTGGGGCAAACAAGATCCGCATATTCCACCGGAAGGCCGCGCAAAAGTGTATGCCAATCTCGTTGCCTGCAATGTGAACTTTACCTGGCATGAAGTGAATGGTGTACACGCGTTTATGCGCGATGAAGGTGACCGCTACGATGCTGAATTGCAATTATGGGGCTACCAAACGGCGCTGGGCATGTTCAAACGTGTGCTCTACTAAGTTGAAAACTTACTCTATTCATTTTTAAAAACAATCAGGCGACTAAGATAGATAAACTTCAAAGGAAACCGCAATGAAAAAAATGACCGCAATTGCATTGGGTATCTCGCTCGCGCTGGGGGTTAGCTCTTGCAGCAATAACAGCTCGCCCAAAAAAGATCCATCAACAACGCAAGCAGGCGTGCCCCTTGGCTCAGGTATTGATCTGGCCAGTATGGATACCAGCGTTGCACCGCAGCAGGATTTTTTCCGCTATGTAAATGGCAAGTGGGTAGACAACACGCAAATCCCTGCCGATAAAGCGCGCTGGGGCAGTTTTGACTCATTGGCCGAAAATGCAGAAAATGATGTGCGCGCGTTAATTCAAGAGCTTGCGGCGGCCCAACAAATTGCTGGATCGGATGAGCAAAAAATTGCGGATTTGTATAAATCATTTTTGGATGAGACTTTGGTTGAGCAATTGGGTTTAACACCACTCAAACACAATCTTGCACAGATCGATAAACTTAAATCCCACGCCGATTTGGCCGTGCTCTGGGGCGAATGGCAAGCCTACGGTATCGGCATTCCGCTTGAACTTTATATCGACCAGGATGAAAAAAAATCCGATCAGTATATTACCGGCGCTTATCAATCGGGTTTAGGGTTACCTGATCGCGAATACTATTTAAAAAACGATGCGGTCTCTATTGAACTGCTCGGAAAATATCAGGCTTACATTGCCAAAATATTGAGTTTGGCCGGAATACCTAAACCAGAAAAAGCTGCCGCTGATGTGGTCGCGCTGGAGAAAAAAATCGCCAATCTGCATTGGACCCGCGTACAAAATCGCGACCGCACAGCAACCTACAACAAAATGACGCTGGTTGAACTCAATAAACAAGCACCCGGTTTGAATTGGAACGCATTTTTCACAGCGGCGCAGTTAGGCAATATTGACGCAGTGGTGATTAACCAACCCACCTACGTTAACGCCTTTGCCAAATTGCAAGCCCAAACTCCTGTTGCTCAGTGGCAACAATATTTGAAATTCCATTTGATCAATAACGACGCAGGTAATTTGAGCAAAGCCTTTGTCGATGCCAATTTTGATTTTTATGGCAAGACATTAAGCGGCGTGCAAGAGCAGCGCCCCCGCGAAAAACGCGCGGCGAAATTGGCCGATACCCAACTGGGTTTTCTCGTCGGCAAAAAATACGTGGATAAACATTTCCAGCCAGATGCCAAGGCGCGCATGGATCAATTGATTGAAAACCTGCGCATCGCCTACGGCCAATCAATTGATGAGCTGACCTGGATGAGCCCGGAAACCAAAACGCAAGCGCGCGCAAAGCTTGCAAAATTCACCACCAAAATTGGCTATCCGGATAAATGGCGCGACTACGAGTGCGTTAATATCAATGCAAAAGAATTAATCGCTAATTTGCGCCGCACAGCAGCATGCGAACACGAGCGCGCGGTTGCAAAACTGGGCAAACCGGTTGATCGCACTGAATGGGGCATGACACCACAAACCGTAAATGCCTATTACAACGCGAGCATGAATGAGATTGTGTTCCCTGCTGCAATCCTGCAACCACCGTTCTTTAATGTGCAAGCGGATGATGCGGTTAACTACGGTGCAATTGGCGCGGTCATCGGCCACGAATTCACCCACGGCTTTGACGACCAAGGTCGCCACTCGGACGGCGATGGCAATCTGCGCGATTGGTGGACTGAACAAGACGCTGCGCAATTTAAATCCCGCGCGCAATTAATGATCGATCAGTACAGCGCATTTAACCCGATTGATGATTTGCACCTGCAAGGCGCCTTGGGTTTAGGCGAAAACATTGCCGACCTCGGCGGCGTCACCCTCGCCCATCGGGCTTTTAAAAATTCACTCGCGGGAAAATCCGGCAAAACTATTGATGGCTTTACCGCTGAACAGCGCTTCTTTATGGGCTGGGCGCAAGTATGGCGAATCAAATACCGCGATGAGGCTTTGCGCCGCCAAGTCATCAACGGCCCCCACTCACCCGGTATGTATCGCGTATTGGGACCACTGTCGAATATGCCGGAGTTTTATAAGGTATATGACGTGAAAGCGGGTGATGGGATGTATCGCGATGAGAAAGTGCGGGTGAAGATTTGGTAGGGTGAAAAACAGATTTTTATTGAGCATCTAACTACCAATAAAAAAGGGTCGAACAATCGACCCTTTTTTATTGCTTGCATTTTTATCGTGCTAAGAATTACAAACTCAATTCACGATTGCTCGCTTTAATAAACTCTTTCTTCAGGTCTTCGTAAGTATGAACCGCAGGGAATTGCGGGAATTGTTCGATCACGTTTTGCGGTGCGTGGAACAGGATGCCCTGGTCTGCCTCGCCCAGCATAGTGGTGTCGTTGTAGGAGTCGCCTGCTGCAATTACACGGTAGTAAAGGGTTTTCAAAGCCAATACTGACTGACGCTTTGGATCGCGTTGACGCAGGGTGTAACCCACTACCATACCGCGCTCGTCCACATTCAAACGATGGCATAACAGGGTTGGGAAACCCAGTTGGCGCATCAGCGGTTGGGAGAACTCATAAAAAGTATCTGACAGGATGATGACCTGAAAGCGCTCGCGCAACCAATCGACAAATTCAACAGCGCCATCGAGTGGTTTAAGGGTTGCGATGACATCCTGGATTTCTTTCAAGCCGAGCTTGTGTTGTTCCAGGATGCGAATGCGTTGCTTCATCAATACATCGTAATCAGGAATATCGCGGGTGGTGGCTTTGAGTTCTTCAATGCCGGTAACTTTCGCGAATTCGATCCAGATTTCCGGGACAAGTACACCTTCCAGATCAAGACATGCTAATTCCACAACAACCTCCAAAACGGTTAATAAATAGACTAATAAGCCCAAAAGAGTGGCGGCAATCTACCCGTTTTAACCGGCTAAAGCAAACTCAAACCGGCCGGATTGCTTGGGCTGGCATGCCCTCCTCTGGTATCCTGCCACCCATACCTAGAACCTACCAGAACGAATGACCGTGAGTAGCCAACATGACCGACAACCAGATAAACCTCATCGACCTCGACGCCAAGCTGCAACAGGAAAGCCCGCAAAAGATCATCAAGTATGCGCTCAGCCAATTCGACAATATTGCTATTTCCTTTAGCGGTGCGGAAGACGTGGCGCTGATCGAAATGGCCCGCAACTATCGCCCGGATGTACAAGTTTTTTGTCTCGATACTGGCCGCTTGCATGCAGAGACTTATCGTTTTATCGAAAAAGTACGCAAGCATTACAGCATCAAGATTGATGTGATTTCACCCGATGGCGAAGCAGTGCGCGCACTAGTGCAGGAGAAAGGCCTGTTCAGTTTTTATGAAGATGACCACAAAGAATGCTGTGGCATCCGCAAGATTGAGCCACTGCGCAAAAAATTGCTGACTGTGGATGCCTGGATCACCGGCCAACGCAAGGACCAAAGCCCGACCCGCGCCGAAATTCCGGTTATTCAAGACGATAAATTATTCGCACGCCCCGGCGGAAAACTCACGAAATTTAATCCGCTATCTAATTGGTCATCCAAAGAAGTCTGGGATTACATCCGCATGTGCGAAGTGCCTTACAACGAATTGCACGAGCGCGGTTTTGTTTCCATCGGCTGTGAGCCTTGCACGCGCCCGGTTGCGCCGGGGCAGCACGAGCGTGAAGGTCGCTGGTGGTGGGAAGAAGCCACGAAAAAAGAATGCGGGTTACATGCAGCGAATGTTGAAAAGTAATTTTTCCGACTATCAATTACTACCACCCAGGCCATCTAAAAGCCTGGGTGTTTTTAAAAAAATCTCGTGATGTTGAACGCCCTCAATACGTTTGAAATTAACAGCAAGTTTTTGATGGAATCCGTATAGATAGGCAACTGTCGCATTCAGTACCACAATAAAATTTTCCAACTCAACGATATCAACTGGCTCCAATCTCACACCATAGGTGTCACCTGAGCGCCGCAAGCGCATCACTGTACCTACAGCACTTTCTACTTCCGGCACCCAGTAAGAGCGAATCCAATTATTGCGTTGCTGCTCACAGCTAACACAGCGCTCCACTAACGCAGTTAAGGTTTGATTCAATGCACCCAGCTCATATTCACGGTGCAATTCCCTAACCAGCTCGCTCACGCTACTGACCCGGTGCGCGAAGGGTATCTGGTCAATAAGAATGGTCTTGCCCTCGGTTGCTGGCGATTTCATGCAGGCCAAAATAAGGCCATCAACGCCCTGCTCCAAGGTTTTGAACGACACCACTATCTGTCCTAAGGCTTCGTACAGGCGGGTTTTGTTGGGAAGCGGCGACATGCATCAATACCTCAGGCTGAAAAACTACCGCAGGCATTGAACTCAATAGCCAGGGCGACAACACACTGGCATCTAAACACACACAACCAACAAGAAGGAATAACAGCACATTACAGCGCTGCAAACAGAAAAAACCCACTTGACCCGCATCCGTACGGGAGAAATGGGGGATTAACCGCAGTTACGACAACAACTTATTGGCTTTTGCCCGCCTGAATTACCCAGAGGCGCGACATAAGAGCCAGTTTCGATGAAGCAGGAACTGAATTGAATGCCTTGATTGCTTCAGCAGATTTGTTCAAACGCAGATACGAAATGCCCAGATTAATACTGGCCTCATCCTTATCTTTGACTCCACCTTTTGCCAGCCCATTCGTAAACGCCGCAATCGCATTTTCATATTTTCCGTGCCCCAAATAGGCCTCACCCACTTTCACCAATGCTTCACCGGTAGGTTTAGCGGCAGCTTCTTTCTCAATTGAGGGCAGCAAGGTTAAGTCCTCAGCCGCTTGGGTTCTTGCCATCGCCAATAATTTCAAATCGCGATCTTTGGATTCATCTTTGCCCAGCACACCTTTAGTAAAGCCCTCCTCTAAAACAGCTTTGGCCTCACCAGGATTTGTTATTGCCAGTGATAATTCTGCCAATTCCACATATTCATTGGCTTGCAACAAATTGGCCTGTTGGACTAACCGCAAATAGATAATATTTTCACCATCGCTAAACGATGAACCTTGCAATAAGTAGGTAAACATATCTGACCAATATTGATCGTTCGGATATGTGGCAAGCAAACGTTCAAGGGTAGCTACTACCTCTACTTTTTTGTTTTGTTTATGCTGCGTGCTCATCAACAATTTCAGCCAATCTTCTTCAACTGGCTTGCCTTGTTTTTTCGCGGCATCGATCAAACGTTGCACATACTCACCTGCATGTGCGAAATCATTTTGCAAATAATAAGCTTGCGAAACCTGACGAAAGACTTCCAAATCTGCGCCTGCTTCTTTTAAATAGCGCTCACCATATTGGATGGATTTTGGATAATTTTTCAGTGCAAAATAAATTTGCGACATGGTCAATAGGCGTTTGGGAATCTCTTCCGCTTTAAACTGCCCGGCCGTCAACATGGTTTCGTACACACCGACTGCGCCGGCATAATCTTTCAGGTTCATCATGCAGTACGCGAGCATCTCATTGACAATCGCTTCTTCAGCCGAATTTTTCCCTGGCATCGCTGCTACTTCTTTAGTTTTGGCGAGCGCTTCTTTCCATTGTTTTGCATCCATAAACTCGCGCGCTTTTTTTAACGGCTTGCCCACCTTGGCACTGACTTGTTGAGTTTCTGCCGCCTTGGCGGCAAATGCGTGCTGGCTAACCAGCGGGGCAATTGCTACACAGGAACAAACGCCCAGCACAGCAACACGTAAAAGACGAATCATTTTTGTTGTTGGATTCATAACTTTAACCATTTTTAACGATGTGATTTTTAGGCAATAAAAGTGGAAGAAAATGTTTATTCCAGTTTTTCATTGCCGACAATACCAATATTGGTCAACCCCAAACGCTGCGCAGTGGCAAGTATTTTTGCAACCACATCATACTTGGCGAGCTTATGCGGCTTTAAATGAAGCTCTGGTTTTGGTTCCATATTGGCGGCATGAAGCATGTAATTTTTTAACATTTCGCCATCGCGAATCACGCTGCCATCCCAACGCATGGTTCCATCGAAATCGACTTCAATATTGATCACCACCGGCAGCTCGGTCGGTGGTGGTGAATTTGTTACCGGCATATCCATTTTTACTGCATGTGTCTGAACGGGCAAGGTAATGATTAGCATCACAATCAACACCAACATCACGTCAATCAGTGGAGTGGTATTCATCTCCACCATCACGTCATCATTCCCACCATTGCCAATATTCATGCCCATGGCTTAAACCTCTTTAAAGTATGTGATTAACGCGTTGGTATGGTGATAAAACCTATTTTGCTAATACCCGCGCGCTGGCAATATAAAACCAGGCGGCCAACATGTTCATAACGACCATTCAAATCGCCGCGAATATGCACCTCTGGTTGCGGATGCATAACGGAAATGGTTTTCAATTTAACTAACAGCGCCGCTTTATCGGCAACGCGTGCTTCATTCCAAAAATATTCGCCATCTTTGGTAACAGCGATAACAATATTTTCGGGTTTGGTTTGTGTCGGCGTGTTAGACACATTGGGCAGATCAACTTGTACCGTTTTAATCACTACGGGAATCGTGATTAAAAAGATAATCAACATCACCAACATCACATCGACCAAGGGTGTGGTATTGATTGTTGAATTGAGCTGCTCTTCATCGCCAGACGAAATATTCATGCCCATATAATTCTCACTTCACAGTCAGTATTGATAGCCATTTATTTATTCGCGCCCGCAGTATGCAGGCGCGGACAATATTGACATCAGGCTTGGTTATTTTGTCCGCCGCGCACACCCATCGCGAGATTTGCGTGCATATCGGCTGCGAAGTTACGCAATGAATCGACAATCACTTTATTGCGGCGCACCAACCAGTTGTAACCCAGCACCGCAGGTACCGCGACCGCCAAACCAATCGCCGTCATAATCAAGGCTTCGCCTACAGGGCCGGCCACCTTGTCAATACTTGCTTGACCGGCCAAACCAATCGCGATCAAGGCGTGATAAATACCCCACACGGTTCCAAACAAACCTACGAACGGTGAACATGAACCGACAGTCGCCAGCAGTGACAAACCGTTTTGCAGCTGGCCGCTCACACGCTCAACAGAGCGTTGCAATTGCAGGGCAAGCCATTCAGGCAATTCAATTTTTTCACCGTTACGGGAGTTGTGTTGTTTCACCGCGAGGATTCCGTCTTCTGCCACTGCACGAAATGCGCTATCGGATTTATAGGTATTCAAACCCTCAGCCATTTCTTTGGCTTCCCAGAATTTGCGGCTGGCTTTTGCTTGCGACAGCAAACCCTGTTGCTGAATTAATTTGGTTACCAGCACGTACCAGGTTGCCGCCGACATCAGAATCATAATAATCAACGTGCCGCGCGCAATAACATCGCCCTGCGCCCATAGCGCGCCCAAACCATATTGGCTGTGCGCTTCTGCCGTGGCCGCTTCTGCGGTTGTCGCGGCATTGGCAGCCGCGTCAGATGTTGCTACCGAACTGGTGTCAATACTGGCAGCTCCATCGGTTGCTTGTTCAGGTGTCACCATGCTGGCATCAATTGCTGTTGCTTCCGCTGCTGAATCCCCGGGCTGAACGCTGGTATCGACAGGAGCTACAGTGACAGAGACATCGGTTGTTGTGTCTTGCGCATAAACTGCTGTCACGTACAGGGGTGCCCCCAATAACAGCACCAGTTGTAAAACAATGGATGTAGAGAATTTTGTTTTCATTTTTAAAAACCCCAATGTAAATAAACGATGACTATTTGGATTACTTTTAAACTGATTGGCGACCGCATTTATTGCAGCGCCATGCGTTCACTATTTTTGATCGAGTTTGAAACGGAAATTAATGCGATGCCAACAAGCAACCGGTTGGTTCGATTTAGTGCAAGGCTCAAATTTCCAAGCGCGTATTGCGTGCTTCAGTGCTGATGCATCCAAGCGCTCAAAACCACTGGACTTATCAATTTTTCCATCCATAACTTTGCCGTCTTCACCGAGATAAAGCGCCAAACCGACTACACCTTCCTCCCCCAAACGCTGCGATCCAGATGGGTAAGGTGGCTTGCTCAGACCTTTTTTCGGTGAACGTGCTGGCGTAGCTTTTACTTCTACGGGCTTGGTAGAAACAGTAATCGCGTTGGCATTCGCAGGTGCTACATCCGGTGCAAAATCAATATCCGGGGGCGGCACAAAATCCGGTGGTGGAGGTACAAAATCCGGCGGAGGTGGCGGTGGCGCCTCCTCTTCTGGCGGCGCTTCATCTTCAATAATTTTTGCATCAATTTGCTGCTTAACCAGCTTCATTGGATCATGCCCCAAGCCCACTGCAAGTCCATAGATGATGACCGCATGAAAGAGTGCAACAAAGATTAATCCGCTGGATTTTTCTAAAACCGTTTTATTTGCGTTATAAGTCATAGCCAATACATCTTTAAAGTTAGAGATCTACAATATTTACTTCTATACCGTTTAAGCTATAAAACCAGATATTTTCTTTACGGGAAATTAACGTCGAATTAACGCCTGTTAAACGGATTTTTTACACCAATAAAAAGCGATATATAAAAATTATTTCCTTAACTTTTAATCAGTGTATTACGTTTAATTTTTTACATCGTTAACAAGCCGTAAACGTGAAATAAATTTCCCATAAAATATTTTTCGCGTAAAAACTGCGTAAATAGAAAAACACAAAAAATCAAATTTGCGGTAAACGAGGAGTAAAGCCAATAAAAAGTAGAAAAAAGAGAATAAATAAGTGAAGAAATGAAGAAATGAAGAAATGAAGAAATGAAGAAATGAAGAAATGAAGAAGTGAAGAATAAAAAATCCGTAAAACATATCATTATTTTCCGGATTTATTTTTATCAAAGAAGATAGAGAAAATTACTTTTCCACAAACGCACGTTCAATAACATAATCGCCCGCGATACCAATACGCGGAGACACTTGCAGACCCGCACCATCCAACAACACACAAGTATCATCCAGCATACCGGGACTTCCGCAAAGCATTGCACGATCAGTTTTCGGATTCAGTGGCGGCAAGCCAATATCAGCCAACAATTTCCCACTGGCTAACAAATCCGTTAACCGACCTTCATTTTCAAACGCTTCGCGTGTGACAGTCGGATAATAAATTAATTTTTGCTTTACATCATCACCTAAAAATTCATTGTTCGGTAATTCTTTGGTGATGAAGTCGCGATAAGCAAGGTCGTCCACTTTGCGCACGCCGTGCACAAGAATAATTTTTTCAAATTTATCGTAGGCTTCCGGATCTTGAATCAGACTAATAAAAGGAGCAAGACCAGTTCCCGTTGATAAGAAGTATAAATTCCTACCGGGCTTTAAATCTGACAACAGCAATGTCCCTGTTGGCTTGCGCCCAACCAAAATATCATCACCCACTTTAATATTTTGCAGACGCGATGTAAGCGGCCCATTGGGAACTTTAATACTAAAGAATTCCAAATGCTCGGCGTAATTGGGACTGGCGATACTATAAGCTCGCAGCAGCGGCTTATCATTTACCTGCAAACCAATCATGACAAACTGGCCATTCTCAAAACGAAATGATTCATCGCGGGTTGTAGTAAAACTAAACAAACTATCGTTCCAGTGAGTAACCGACAAAACCTTTTGCGTATTAAATGCGCTCATTAAAAAATTCCTACCATCGAATAGTTAGCTTTGTTGTAACGCCGAATTCAATTCAGGCAAGACCGTAAATAAATCTGCCACCAAACCATAATCAGCATGCTTAAAAATGGGAGCATCTGGGTCGTGATTAATCGCCACAATTATTTTACTGTCTTTAATACCAGCAAGGTGTTGCATTGCACCGGAAATCCCAACTGCGATGTATAACTCAGGCGCAATGATGGTGCCCGTCTGCCCCACCTGTAAATCATTAGCAGCAAATCCTGCATCAACACACGCGCGAGTTGCACCGATTGCTGCATCTAACTGCACGGCGATAGGGTCCAGCAACGCATTGAATTCCTCGCCTAAACTGCGGCCACCAGCGATCACAACACGCGCCGAATTTAACTCAGGGCGTTCAGAATGGGTAAGTTGCTCGCTAATCCATTGACTGATTTCGCGCGCTGGCGGCACATCAATAGTAAAAATCTCCGCATCTCCACCGCGATTGCTCGCGCGAAACGCAGTCGCACGCACAGTGATAATTTGCACAGGCTCATGATTTTTAATGGTGGATAAAATATTACCCGCATAACCGGGGCGCACATAAGTTGAGGGAGCTTTAATTTCAATAACATCGGTGATGGGTGCGATATCCAAACGTGCAGCAATGCCCGGCACCACACTTTTACCCAGCACACTGTGTGCACTGAGGATGTGAGTGTATTGCTTAGCAATGCTTAAAACCAATTCCTGCACATCTTCCACTAGCGGATGCAGTAAGTGCCCTGCTTGTGCAGTCAGTACACGGCACACACCAGCCAATTGTTTTGCTTCTGCTGCAACAGCTTCCACATCATCGCCATACACTAATAAATCTATCGGCAATTGCCAGGCCGCAGCGGCGGTCACCGCTTGATAGGTAGATGGCTTTAATTGCTTACCTTCGCGTTCTGCCAACACTAATACACTCATTGCAACACCTCCGCTTGACGCAATTTCGCAACCAATTCCTGCACATTGGCCAATTGGATTGCACCGGGTTTTTGTTGTGGCTCACGCGAGCTAATGACACTAAAGCGTGGCACGAGATCAACATCCAACTCGCTCACCGCGATAGTTTCAATCGCTTTTTTCTTGGCCATCATCAAATTGGGTAATTTGATAAAGCGCGGTTCATTCAAACGTAAATCCGATGTAACAACTGCTGGTAGTTTTACCGAGAGGGTTTGCGTTCCTTTATCCACTTCACGTGTCACTACAACGTGATCGTCATTAAGCTGAATCGTTGATGCAAAAGTACCCACACCTACACCGAGTAATGCCGCGAGCATCTGCCCGGTTTGGCCGTAATCCTCACCGACCGCTTGTTTACCGAGGAAGATAAGTTGTGGTTGCTCGCGAGCAACTATCGCTTTTAATAGTTTGGCTACCGCAAGGGGTTGTAGTTGCGCGTCAGTTTCGATCAAGAGCGCGCGATCAGCGCCCAAAGCGTAGGCATGGCGCAAGCTGTCTTTAGCCTCAGCACCACCAATTGATACCGCAATGATCTCACTCACCTGCCCGCGCTCTTTTAAGCGCACCGCTTCTTCCAGTGAGATCTCATCAAACGGGTTGATCGCCTTTTTCACTTGGGCGAGCTCTACCTGCCCGGTTTCGGTATGGATATTGGGTTTTACGTTGTAATCAATGGCATGTTTAACCGCGATCAATACTTTCACTGCGAGCCTCCATCAAAAGTCAGCAAGATGCTTGTTGATGTCCATTCTATTTCGCGCTAGCATATTTGTTAAATTGATAATCCATATTTTATATATTCACAGAGTAGATATGAGATATACGCTGCGCCAACTAGAGATCTTTGTGGCCATCGCCCGCACCGGAAACGTATCCCGTGCGGCAGAAATGGTCGCTTTATCCCAATCCGCCGCCAGCACCGCGCTGGCCGAATTGGAGCGGCAGTTTGATTGCCAACTCTTTGACCGCAACGGCAAGCTGCTTAAACTCAACGCTTTGGGTAAAACCCTGTTACCTGTTGCGAGCAGCTTGCTCACCCAAGCGGGCGAAATCCAGCAGCTATTGGAGGGAAAGTCGGCGCTGGGGGATTTGAATGTCGGCGCGACCCTCACGATCGGCAACTATCTGGCAATTATGATCATCAGCGAATTTATGCAGAATCATCTGGATTGCCATATCGCGCTGCAGGTAAAAAATACCCAGGCGATTTTGCAGCAGGTTGCAGGCTATGAATTAGATTTAGGATTAATTGAAGGCAGCTGCCATCACCCAGAGCTGCAAGCAGAAAGCTGGATTGACGATGAGCTCGCGGTATTTTGCGCACCCTCCCATCCGCTCGCCACTAAAAGTGCAGCAACAATAGATGAGTTGTTAGCGGCCACCTGGATATTGCGCGAGCAAGGTTCGGGTACTCGCGAAACCTTCGATCAGGCATTGCGCCACTATTTACCTCAATTAAAAATTCGTTTGGAACTGGAACACACTGAGGCAATTAAACGCGCGGTAGAATCCGGACTGGGCATTGGTTGCATTTCACGCTTGGCCGTGCGTGATGCATTCAAGCGCGGAAGCTTGGTAGAAATTAAAACACCCATGTTGGATTTGCGTCGCCAATTTATGTTTGTGTGGCATAAAAACCGTTACCAAACACCAGCGATGATTGCCTTTCTCGATTATTGCCGCACGCTCACCGCCAATATAAAACGCAGTGACGAAATACGTTTAACGTCTTCTATCACCTCTTCTGTCTGAGTTTGTTATGACCCAACGCGATCAAATGCAATATGACGTAGTGATTGTCGGTGCCGGCCCTGCGGGCCTTGCTGCTGCCATTCGTTTGAAACAACTTGCCAGTGACCAGGGGCGCGACCTGAGTGTTTGCGTGTTGGAAAAAGGCGCTGAAGTCGGTGCGCAGATTTTATCCGGCGCAGTGATTGACCCTATAGCATTGAATGAATTAATTCCCGATTGGAAAAGCAAAGGCGCACCTATCACAACAGAGGTGAAACAGGATCAATTCCTATGGCTGACTGAAAATAACCATTACAAAATTCCCGCTGCGGTCTTACCGCCGCTAATGAATAATCACGGCAATTATATTGTAAGCCTTGGGCAAGTCTGCCGTTGGTTAGCAACGCAAGCAGAAGAATTAGGCGTAGATTTATTTCCTGGTTTTAACGGCAGCGACATTCTCTATGGTGATGATGGCCGTGTTAAAGGCATTATCACCGGCGATATGGGCGTTGCACGCGATGGAAGCCATAAGAATACGTTTTCTGCCGGAATCGAATTACATGCTTGCTATACGTTGATAGCAGAAGGTACACGGGGATCACTCGCAAAATCGCTGGAGCAAAAATTTAATTTGCGCGCGAATGCCGAGCCGCAAAAATACGGCTTAGGGTTTAAAGAAGTTTGGAGTATTGACCCGAGCCAACACAATGAAGGCTCGGTGCTGCATACACAGGGCTGGCCGCTGGATAACCACACCGGCGGCGGCGGATTTTTGTATCACCTGACTGACAATAAAATTGCGCTGGGTTTTGTGGTGCATTTAAATTACCGCAATCCTTATTTAAATCCCTTTGAGGAATTCCAGCGTTTTAAAACCCATCCGGCCATTAAACCTTTATTACAGAATGCCAAACGACTTTCTTATGGCGCGCGCACCATTAATGAAGGCGGCGTGCAATCGCTACCGGAATTAATCTTCCCTGGTGGCGCGTTGATTGGTTGTTCCGCGGGTTTTGTCAATGTGCCAAAAATTAAAGGTTCACACAATGCAATGAAATCCGGCATGCTCGCGGCGGACACTATTATTGCCGCTCTGGCGCACGACCAATACGAGCCGCTATTGCATGCGTACCCGGAAAAAATTCGCTCCTCATGGCTGTGGAAAGATTTATATAAGGTGCGCAATATCAAACCGGCGCTTTCGGCATGGGGGAATATTGGAGGGACTTTATACGGTGGTGTGGATATGTGGCTGCACTCACTTGGCATTACCCTTCCGTGGACGTTAAAACATAAACAGGCGGATCATGAAACACTGGTTGCGGCAAAAGATGCGCAGCCCATTAATTATCCTGCGCCAGATGGGAAAATCACCTTTGATCGTTTGGCGTCAATTTATTTAGCCAATATCCAACACGAGGAAGATCAACCAGTTCATTTACAATTAGCCGATACCACTATACCGATTGCGACGAATCTCGCGCTTTATGCAGCACCTGAACAACGCTATTGCCCGGCGGGCGTGTATGAAATTATCGAAAAAGATAAAACATCGCGCTTGCAAATCAATGCCGCCAATTGCATCCACTGCAAAGCCTGTGACATTAAAGATCCCACACAAAATATTACCTGGGTGCCACCTCAGGGTGGCAGTGGCCCCTATTACGAGGCGATGTAATATTTATTCAACAGTAATAGATACCCGCGCTCGCGGGTATGACGATGATATTTAACACGATTAAAAATCGTCAGCGTAGCAAACACCTGTGCCGCCCAAACCACAATAGCCACCGGGATTTTTATGCAGGTATTGTTGATGATAGGTTTCAGCGTAATAAAATTCGCTGGCAGGTAAAATTTCGGTAGTTATCTCACCAATATTTTTTTCATTTAAGGCAGCCTGATAAGCCGCTTTTGTCTGCTCAGCCAATTCGCGCTGTGCTTCATTAAAATAATAAATACCGGAGCGGTACTGGGTGCCACGGTCATTACCCTGACGCATCCCTTGGGTTGGGTTGTGCGATTCCCAAAATACTTTTAACAATTTTTCCAGCGACGTTTCTTTGGGATCAAAGACCACTAATACAACTTCATTGTGCCCGGTTAAACCACTGCACACCTCTTCATAGGTTGGATTTGGCGTATAACCTGCTGCATACCCCACCGCCGTTGTATAAACCCCCGGCTGCTGCCAAAACTTGCGCTCCGCGCCCCAAAAACAACCCAAGCCAAATACAATCCGTTCATGCCCATCGGGAAACGGCGGCTTGATCGTCGCATTCTTTACTGCGTGTTGATTATCAACACGCATAACATCTTCTCTCCCCTTCAAGGCTTGGTCGCGCGTGGGCATTTGGAGTTTGGTGGTTGAGAAAATCATTGATTGCTCCCGTCATATTCAGACAAATACTTTTATACAAACAAAAAGGTGTACAAACAAAAACGGTGCCCTCAGGCACCGCTCATGGTTATAAAGTTTTTGGTTAGAACCAGCGGCTGATATTCAACCGCTCCCACCAAGTCATTAATAACCGATCCACTGCAGCTTGCGCAGCAAAGCCCAATTTTTCAGGCAGGGATTTTTTGTAAGTGAATTCAACTTCATAAATATCCGCATTCTCAGCTTGAGCGAACAAATACTCATCACTGGTTTGCATTTCATCAATTAGGTTCACTTCTATGGCGCGACGGCCGAACCACACCTCACCCGTAGCGACTTTCACCACATCAACCTGTGGGCGATGCTCACTCACAAATTCTTTAAACAGAACATGAGTGTCTTCCAGTTCTTCTACAAATTTTGCGCGACCTTTCTCGGTATTTTCACCAAACATGGTCACTGTGCGCTTGTACTCGCCAGCGGTAAACATTTCATAGTCAATATCGTTTTTCTTGAGCAGTTTATGGAAGTTGGGTAGCTGCGCAACTACACCGATAGATCCAAGGATTGCAAAAGGTGCGGCAACAATTTTATTGGCCACGCAGGCCATCATATAACCACCGCTGGCAGCAACCTTATCAACGCATACTGTGAGCGGGATATTTTTGTTGGTGATACGCGCCAACTGGCTCGATGCCAAACCATAACTATGCACCATGCCACCACCGCTCTCTACTTTTACGACCACTTCATCAGTAGGTTTAGCGAGGGTTAAGACGGTGCTGATTTCTTCCCGCAGCGATTCCACTTCGGAAGCTTTAATATCACCGTAAAAATCCAACACGAAGATACGCTTTTTCGTTGTCTCTGCGGCATCACTGGCGGTTTCGTCAGTTTTGGTTTTTGCCATTTCTTTGGCAGCTTTCTTCTTTTGTGCCTTCTCTTCTTTTAAGCGTTTCTTTTCCGCTTTTTCAAACTCTTTGTACTCTTCGTCATCCAACATGGCATCGCGCAAGGAGTCGCGCAGGTGATCAAACTTCTCATTGAGTTTGGTCACCTCAATATGCCCTTTATCTGACTTTTTGTTACGCCCACCCATTGATACCGCAACTGTAATTATGACAACAATGGCCGCAACGAAGGTGATCGTCTTGGCGAGAAACAAACCGTACTCTGTTAAAAATTCCAAAGGGTAAACTCCGTACAACTTTTAAATGAAATGAATCGGGGACAACAAAAATTAATTAAATTCTGCCACTGCTTCACGGGCAACTTCGTTTATGGGGCGCGCCACCAAACCGGTATTGGAAAGGCTGATTTCAAACAAAGCACCATCTTTCATCGGCAAGTAGGTAGCTGAGCCGTAAACGGCATCAACAACTGGCACCCATCCAGGATTGGAATGAAAAATTTTCCAAACATCAACACCGTACAAGCTGTCATGCACGGTGTAAGCGGTGCGCTTGGAGGTGGTTTCCTGCTCGATATCGTAATAGCGGCCACTCAAACGTTCGAGCCTGAATGCGGGCTTGAGACCAAAGGTAGAAAGATACCCTTTCCACTTCACAATACGCGCATCCAGTTGCCATTGGTCACCGCGTATCTCAACACGCTGCTCTTTGCCATCCTTATCGGAGAGCACCGCAAAATAATGCTGGTCTTCGATCTTGTCAAAGTTAATGGTGGCGACCACCTGCTCTTGCAAGACTTGCTTGTAGCTGTAGACATCATAAGCAGTTAGCGCCACTAGTGTGCCTGCAGCCAGCAATGCCAAACCAAACATCCCCCGGCAAAAACCGACAAACCAGGAATTTTTCCAGAGGAGGCTCACCGCGTTATACGCTAGATAGGCAGCAATAAGACCAATAAGAATCGCCAGTAAGGTAAAAATCATAAATGTCCTACCTGTGTTAACAGCTTGTTATTGTTTATGGTGAGGGTTGATTTGACGCAAGCGCTCGATGTGATGAGCGATCAATTGCCCCGCTACACTAGCGGGTGCTGGCGTCTGAGGCAACTGGTCGTAACGGAACCATTTCGCATCCACAATTTCCGTAGGGTCAATATGGATATCGCCCCCCTCATATTCTGCAAAAAAGCCGAGCATTAATTGGCTGGGGAATGGCCAAGGTTGGCTGCGGAAATACTCCAACTTGCCGACTGTTACACCTACCTCTTCCAAAATTTCGCGGCGAACACACTCCTCGACACTTTCCCCTGCCTCCACAAATCCTGCCAGAGTTGAATACATCACCCTTGTAGAGCGTTGATGATGTGCAAGCAACAATTCTTCTCCGCGAGTAACCAGTACGATCATACAAGGGGATATGCGCGGGTAAAAACGGAGTTCGCACGCACTACAGACTTTGGCCCGGTCGACATCATCCTGCAAAGTTTCGCGCGCGCAACGGCCGCAGTAGCGATGATCATAAAACCATTGCGCGACCTGCAGGGCGCGCCCCGCCAACTGAAATTCACTTGCCGATAAAATCTCTAGCTGCGAACGCAAACCGAGCCACTGATACTCCCCAGGCAAAACACCGGAAGCAAATACCTTGACCCACAAATCCTCGCCGTTGAGGACACCCAAATAGTGCTCACTTGCGAGAGTTAAACCAAAGTCTTGCAGATGCGATTCATTGGCGAGCAACAAATGACCATAGGTATCGCAAAGCAGCTGGTCGCAGCGATAAGCAGGCGATGCCGCGACAATAATAAAACGCCGGTTGCGGGAAACAACCGGCGCTATAGTGGAGGCGTGAAATTCAAATGAAGCGGGATCAAAACGGAAAGACATGATTAGACGTTGTAGCCCAGCGCTTGCAAACTCTCTTCGGCAATTTGCAATACACTGGTATCAGCATTTTTATCAAGCTTGATTGCATCGAGATAATATTCAAGGCTGATAACTGCATCGGCAAAAGTTTCTAACAGATGTTGCACTGCGGGATGCTGATCCGAAGCCAATAAATCCTCATCGACAAAACGCATGCAACCTGCAAGTACGTTCGCCGCGCGCGACAACCCCAATAAGAACATACCACCGCGCACTGAATCCAGTATGCCGGAAATATTGCGGATATGGCCTTTGTCGTAATTGGATTCTGCAAATGCGGTAAGCGCACGCTTGACCATCGACAAACCAGCTTCCGCCTCATCTATAACGATTTTTTCAGCTTCAGCGATTTGGTTATTGGCCATTGCCGCATCGCGCGACAGCGCATTGATCTGTGCCACTTTTTCATCAGACAGATTGGCGTTATGCAATCCGGCAATAGTGCTTTCGACGTATAACAGGGTATCGGCAACCACCAGCAATTCATCGGGTGTGACAGGTGTATGATTGGCTTGCCATACAGCGATCTTTTCGATTTCTTGTTTGAGGCTATTGCTTGGCGATACCAGACCCACAATCGATAAAATATCGGCCACTTTTTTAAGGGTTTCCAATAATTCTGGCGATTCGCTCAAAAGTTCAGCGCCGCCCTGCGCAGCGCGCTCGAGAATATTTTTGGTGCTGTGCAACTCGTCGGTTAACACAGCGACCATCGAACTGATGGTATTGGCGCTGGGGCCATTGAGGAACTCCATTTCACGTGCAAGTTCTGCCTCGGTGTAACTTAACGATGGCATACCGTAAGCAGACAAAACGGTTTTGGAAACCTCCTGCTCAGAATGAGAGAGCGCAAGCAAGTAAACCAATTCTTTTTGCAACGCTGGCTCTACTTCGCGAGTGAAGACAGCTTTACCTTCAAACTGAAACCGCTTTATTTCTCGCTCGATTGCACTGAGAAGCATTTTGCGGCTTTTGGTCAGGCGCATATTTTTTTCAGCGAGTGCTGCCAGTGTAGCGCTGCTCAACCACCAGAAGTTGCTGAGCACACTGCCAGCGGCAGCAGCTTCCAAGCGTTGCAATGCACGGGTCATCATGCCCAGCGAGGCTTTTGTTTGCACATTTTTAAGGACGTTCAATAAACCGGTTTGGTACATGTGGCGCAAGCGGCGCACCAGCACACTCAAATCTTCCGGCAATTGCTGCGCAGCAACCAAACTGCGGTTCGCTTTTACAGAGGGCAACGGATAAAAATAACTTTCCGGCAGCGGCGCCACCTTGCGGGCCAGACGCAATTCATTTATGTGGGGAATCAACAGCATCGCCATGCTGCGCGCGGTTTGTGTGCAGTATTCAAGATAGCGCGGCAGGATAAAAAAGCTGGATGTCAGCAACTCCAATTTCGCATCAGTTTTTTCGTCTTCACCCAAGGTGATATCGGTAATGTGGATGACCAGCTCTTCGGCCAACAAATCCACACCGCGCAGCTGGATCAAACTGAGGATGCCGCGAATTTGTTTGATACCATCAATACAGTTTTGCAGCAGCTCGCCGTTGTTGCGATCTTGCGAAAACTGCTCCAAGCGGATGGCCGATTGCTCAATGGTGGCAACCAGTTCGTCCTGAACCATTTTGAGGGAGGCGAGATTTAAGGTTTCTGTTGTGCTCACAATAACATCCTGGCGTTTGTCTCTTAACGGGTTGGGGCTCGCACACAACGGCGGCAAGCCAAGCAATACATACAAGTCACATTGACTCTATACCATGTTTGGCCTTATTTCACCGCTGCCGCACAAATAAGCGGGGCAAGTCCGGGAGATTGCCAAACATCTCTCACTTGATCATTTTTTCTACTTGGTATGCCAACGGAATTTTTCCGCTGCTTATTCGCGCAGCCAAACGCAATTGTCGCCACTACTTTTAGCAATCACCGCCAATTTTTGTTCGTGTAATACCAGCTCTTCTTCCGTGGCCAAAATAACCGGCAAGGGCTTGCGACCGGGCGCCAGTCTACGCAGCTCATTTTGGTCGCCGCCATCTTCGTTTTTGGATTGGTTACCACCAAGGGATAAGGCAGTCTGGCCGCCGGTCATTAAAAGATAGACGTCGGCCAAAATTTCGGCATCGAGCAAAGCGCCGTGCAACTCGCGCTGGGAGTTATCAACACCATAGCGTTTGCAGAGCGCGTCCAGGTTGTTCTTCTGACCGGGATGCTTGGCGCGCGCCATCAACAAAGTATCTATGACATGGCAGCGGTCGCTGATGCTGCCAAAACCCGGGCGCAGCATATTCATTTCGTAATTGAGGAAGCCGATATCAAACGCGGCGTTATGGATGATCAATTCCGCATCGCCAATAAACTGCAAAAACTCATCTGCAATACGTGCAAACACCGGTTTATCTTCCAACATGGCGTTGCTAATACCATGCACAGCCTGTGCGCCTGCATCTATCTCACGTTCGGGTTTTATGTATTGATGGTAGTGGCGGCCCGTGAGGCGGCGATTGAATAACTCTACGCAGCCGATTTCAATAATCCGGTGCCCCTGGGAGGTTTCCAAGCCGGTAGTTTCAGTATCCAGTACGATTTGACGCATGTTCTTAAACCTTAGGTCAGGTCTTAAAAGTAACCCTGTGGTTGGGTGTATTCATCGTGGCGACAAAAGACGAAAGTGCGAACGCAAACCGGGCGCGGGGCCGAGGATCCGTGTCACCGCCAAACCGCGCAAGGGGCGGTATTGTTGCCATGCAGGTTTAATGGGGATCAGCGGGATATGATCCTTGCGCGCGACCACCATATAAAATCCACCCCAAGGCAAGCGCAGCCTTTTACCCCAGCGCTCCAGCCAATGCAAATGTTTAATCGCATTTTCCTGTGGTAACGGCGGCCGGAAAAAACCTTGGTAGACCGCAATCGGCTCCATATCCAACAGCTTCAACCAGTCCATCAAACGACCTAAACGCAAATATTGAAAGCGCCAGCGCGGTTGGGATTTCACAATACGCGTAAGACTCGCACACAATCCCCAGAGGCTCCAGGGATTAAATCCAACCACAATTAAGTGCCCCTTGGGAATAACGATGCGTGTTGCCTCGCGTAATAAATGATGGGGGCTTTGGCTGAAATCGAGACTATGGTGGAGCACGACCGCATCGATGGATTCGGCCGCAAGCGGCAAGTGGTTGAAATCTGCCAAGGCACCCAGCTGCTGGTTATCTTTGTGCAGCGTATCTTCAAGTTGGGGATGCAATACAAAGCGGTGGGAGATACGGCACTCTCCCGTCAAGTTCACTCGCCCACTGATTCCGAGTTGCAACAGATGGTACCCAAACACACACTGCAAACCATCGGAAATTGCCTCCTGCTCTTCTTCCAGCAATGCACGCCCAAGCGGAGATTCAAACCAATCAGTCAAGTCAACAATAGACTCCCGCATGGGCAATACACCGAAACGCTTTTTCCAGATGGCGGAAAAACGGATTAGTAATCGATGCGGTGCTTTGATCAACTTACGATGCATTTTTCGCGCTCATCATCTACTGCAAGTGCTCTTATATAAGGCTGACAACAATCTAGCACAAGAGCCAGGGACAAATTAGCGTTAAAACATACCGCAGGAGAGGCGTAGAATAGTGGGCACCATTTTAGCGAGGCGCCAGCGTGCTAATGATTACCCCGATTCCCGCACTCGACAGCAATTATTTTTGGGTGATTCAGCCTAGCGCTGATACAAACGCTGTCTACGTGGTAGACCCAGGTGATGCCGCGCCGGTTATCGATTACCTTGTCCGCAATCAGTTAACACTGGCTGCCATTCTTATCACCCATCGTCATCACGACCATATTCAGGGAATCGCAGGTTTGCTGGAGCGGTGGCCAGTGCCCGTTTACGGCCCTGACTCAGAATTCATCCCACAAGTAACCCACAAACTCAACGATGGCGACTTACTGCAGTTAGCAGGAATTACATTCAGGATCATTGGCGTGCCTGGTCATACTTGGGAACATATTGCCTATTTCTCGTCTTCATGGAATGAAATATCACCTCCGCTACTATTTTGCGGTGACGCACTTTTTGCAGGTGGTTGCGGAAGACGATTTGATGGCACTGCTGAAATTATGTGGAATTCCTTGCAAAAACTTGCAGCGCTTCCTGACGACACCCAAATTTATTGCGCCCACGAATATACCCAAGCCAATCTGGCATTTGCCGTCGCGGTAGAGCCTGATAACCAGGAACTTTGCACCCGCTTTGAGCAGGTCAAACAGACCCGAGCGCAAGGCGGTATCACCCTGCCCTCGAATATTTTGCTGGAAAAACGAACAAATCCGTTTTTGCGCTGTCAACACCCTGGCATCAAAATCTTCATTGAAAACGAAATGCACCAAATACCGGAAACATCAGCAGAGATATTTGGTGCTCTGCGTCTAATCAAAGACACTTGGCCCAATTGAAAAACGCTTTGCCAAACTAAATAGGATAAGCACCGCAAACAAATTCCCGATCAGCTCTCAAGCAGGTTGTGACCGGCTGCCCTTATTCCGAATTAGGCGTTGACCCATGCGACGCCTGCACCTAGAATCCGAGATCCACAGCCCCAGGGAGGGCGAAGGTAATCACTAAATAGCCGTTATTTGGCGAATTAATAGGATGAAAATCCTAAGACGCAAGAATAAAGAAGGCCAAAATCAACCGGATTTTCCAACCCTTCGGGGTGGAAAAGCAACCCTGACAAGTGACCCTATGAACCATCAAAACCGCTCCCCGCTGTTGCTACTCATCTGCTTTGCCTGGATTATTGCGTTGGCTGGCTGTAGCACCTTGAAAAAGACCGATGAACCCGTTGCTGATACCAGCACCACAGAACCCGCCACTCCACCCGAAGAATCCGAACTGGGTGCAAAACTCCGAGAACACACCGGTGATTACGGCAATCTCTGGGAAGAAATTGCAGATGGGTATAGCTTTCCCGAAATCAGTGATGCCAAGGTCAACAAAAATCTGCGCTGGCTTTCCAACAACCAGCGCTACCTTGATCGAGTAACAGAACAAAGCAAACCCTACCTCTATTATGTTGCGAATGAACTGCGTGAAAACGGATTACCAATGGAACTGGCGCTCCTTCCCATCGTTGAAAGTGCTTATGACCCTTTTGCCTCATCACCCAGCAAGGCTCTTGGCGTTTGGCAGTTTATGCCACAGACCGGGCGCAATTTCGGACTCAAGCAAAACCACTGGTATGACGGTCGTCGCGACATAGTTGCTTCCACCGATGCCGCCGTACGCTACCTCAAACGTCTGAATACCATGTTCAATGGCGATTGGCTGTTGACCATCGCCGCTTACAACGCAGGTGAAGGCACCATTCGCCGCGCGATTGAAAAAAACCGCAAACAAGGCAAGGGGACAGATTTCTGGTCGCTGCCGTTATCACAACAAACCCAATCCTATGTTCCGCAATTACTCGCGCTCTCCAAGGTGATAGCTAACCCCGAAAAATATGATCTGGAACTGGGTGAAATTTCCAATAACCCCTACTTCACCACTGTGAACGTGAGCGCACCAATTGACCTTGCCCAAGCGGCACGCATGGCGGAGATTGACCCTAAAGAGCTGCGCAATCTCAATGCGGGCTACAACAAATGGATCACTGATCCCACTGGTCCGCACCAACTCCTTGTGCCTGTTGCCGATGCCGCGCAATTTACTCTGAACCTCGACAAGCTTCCCAAAATCGCCACCGTGCAAGTAGCTGGCGATTACAAAGTAAAATCCGGTGATACTCTTGGTGCCATCGCCAAACGTTTTGGAACCAGTGTTGCTGCAATTCAATCCGCTAATAATCTCAAATCATCACAATTAAAAGTTGGCCAAAGTTTAAGCATTCCCGGCCAGTCGCCGATGAGCTCGCCCTATGCAATCCAAGCAGAACAAGAGATAGCCCAGCGCTCACAAGAAAATACCGGCACCTACTACACCATCGAATCGGGCGACAGTTTTTGGACCATCGCCAGAAAACACGATACCAGCGTTAAGAATTTGCTGAAGTGGAATGAATTACCGGCTAACGCAAAATTAAAACCGGGACAAAAATTATTAGTGGTCAATAAATCTGCTACCCAACCTGCAGATAACAAAATCACTTATCAAATTAAAAGCGGCGATACCCTACACAAAATTGCCAGCAAATTTGATGTATCCAAAAAAGATATTTTGAACTGGAATAAAGTGAAAGATGAAAGCTACATTCATCCAGGTCAAGAATTAACGATTTATCTTACCGCCAAAAATTAATTTTTATTAGTTTACAATGAAAAAGGCCTGATTTTTCAATCAGGCCTTTTTCACGGATATCGCTAACTTTTCTCAATGAATATCCAACACATCAACATACTGAACCGAATTGTCAGTGCGGGGGGCCAGCGGCACTATGCTGCAAGAATCCGCGTCGGAATCATCAACAGATGCATCTTTGCTGGTTTTCAGATTTACAAAATCAAATAAATTCAAATCTGCCAATTGCGATGGTTGCACATTGCGGATTGCGGAAAAAATGGTTTCGGTACGGCCAGGAAATTGGCGTTCCCACTGTTGCAACATATCCTTCACCACTTGGCGCTGCAAATTTTCCTGCGACCCGCAAAGGTTGCACGGAATAATGGGAAAACCTTTCAATTCGGCAAAGTGCGCAATGTCCTCTTCGGCACAATAGCTCAGCGGGCGAATGACGATATTGCGCTTGTCATCCGCCAATAATTTGGGCGGCATGGCTTTTAATTTGCCACCGAAAAACATATTCAAAAATAGGGTTTCGATAATATCGTCGCGGTGATGGCCAAGCGCGATTTTGGTCGCGCCTATCTCATCGGCAAAACCATAGAGCGTACCGCGGCGCAAACGCGAACAGAGTCCGCAAGTAGTCTTGCCTTCCGGAATCACTTCTTTGACGATGCTGTAGGTATCGCGCTCGATGATATGGTAAGGCACACCCACCTGCTCAAGATAGGCAGGCAGAACGTGCTCAGGGAAACCCGGTTGTTTCTGGTCCATATTGACCGCAACCAGCTCAAACGATATGGGCGCGGTCTTTTGCAGACTCATCAAGACATCCAGCATCGTGTATGAATCCTTACCACCCGATAGGCACACCATCACCTTGTCGCCATCTTCGATCATGTTGTAATCGACTATCGCTGAACCGGTCAAGCGGCGCAGACGCTTTTGCAGCTTGTTAAATTCAAGGCGATCTTTGCGTTCGTGTAACTCTTTCATGGACTCATAACTCGTGCGGGAGGGTAGATCAAACGGCGACTGGGTCGGCGAGCGGCGCATTGTACGGATTTTGCGCGCAAGTTGAAATCAATCACCGGAACGCGGCAAGGCATTGCCGGTCTATAATTCTGGAATTGCAGGCTAAATGGTTGAAATAGCAGCAAGCCCCGCCCGCACACCTTATCAAACTGGCATCTCAAGTATCTGGCATAGGGCTTGCTCCTACCCCTATCAAACCCCGCCGAAATTAGCGCCAGGGGAGAATCTTTGCCGCGAGGAGGTAGTAATGTCGTTTCTCGATAAACTGTTCAAGAAAAGTTTTCGCTCTTCTGTCACACACCAGACCCCAGAGCTAAAAAATCCGCTTACGGAGCAGGACGGCATATCTCCGGAGAGTCATATTCCCGACCAGTATCTCCCACTCTGGGAGCTGCTAAAACAACGACAACTGCTGGAGGTAAAAATCACAGGCGCCAGCCGCGTTTATCAAAGTATGATCCTGGCAATTGATGTTGAGCGCGGCCTGTTATGGCTGGACGATCTGTTTCCCCAACAGCATATATTGGACGCGGGTGACGAGATCACTTTGCGCCATCACCGCAATGGCGAGCAACTTGTCATTCGTGCACATATTGTCGCCATGGGTTCAACATATAATGCTTCTGGCTTTGCAATCACCCTGCCCGAATTCGTCTACTACATGCCCAGACGCAGCTCCCCGCGTTATATCATCGGCCACCAATCACCGCTCTCAGTAAAAATTCGTACCCTCGGGCAGGAGCCAAGCTATGGCACCCTGCAAGATATTTCCACAGGCGGCCTGCGCCTGATAATAGCAGGCAACATGCTTCCCTACTTGCGCCATGGCGCGCTCTTGCCTATGTGCGAAGTCGATATCAACGATGAATTACAGATCCGCTGCCGCGCGCGTATCTGCGCCTTTCGTATCGGCCGTAGCCCTTATCGCCACACTCAAATTAGTGTCGAGTTTATCGATATGGAGGAAGAGACGCGCACCGCTCTCGCCCGATTTCTGCGCGAATCGCAACTCGTCCATGGCAAACTCTACGCTCCCCAGTCAACCAACACCCGAGCCGCCTGAAAACTAAATGGCTATAAGGCAACTAGAGATTCGCCAATTTTGGACTAGGCTTGAAAAACCAAGATAGATGATCTGCTCGTGAGTTTTTTGCAATTTGACAAAAACAGGGCACGAAAGATCAAGTTTTTGTCGATATTTCAGGAATTCACTCATGCGCAATAATGGTCATGTAACCGGCAGGGAAGTACACCTTTCCAACCACGAAGAAATCGTCTCCTCCTCTAACCTGCGCGGCGATATCGAATTTTGCAACGAAACGTTTTGCCGCATTTCCGGCTACAGCAGTGAAGAATTGCTCAACCAACCGCACAACATTTTGCGCCACCCGCAAATGCCGCCAGCGGCATTCGGTATGCTCTGGACAGCATTAAAAGCCGGTAAGCCCTGGATGGGGATAGTTAAAAACCGCTGCAAAAATGGTGACCATTATTGGGTCGATGCCTATATCACCCCACTGCGCGAAAAGGGTCAGGTGTATGGCTATGAATCCGTGCGCGCCAAAGCAGACCCCAATCTGGTTCGCCGTGCGGAATATGTCTATGAACGCTTGAACCAAGGTAAACCACCCTATTCGTCCTGGGAAAAATTTTGGAGTGACTTTGGCGGTAGCACCCTCATTGCACTGACAAGCTGGATATTGTTACTTGTCGCTACCGGCATGTTCGCTTCGCTTTCAATCACCTCAGTCATAGCTACTGCCGTAATCGCAGTTATCATCGGCGGCACTGCGCAAGTGCTGCAACAAAACCGTATTGCACAGGCATTACAAGAGGCCCGCAACACCATCAACGATCCTTTTGCCGCTTATATTTACACCGGTCGCTGCGATGCTATGGGTGAAATTGAACTGGCGCAACACGCCATAAAATCGCGCTTGCGTACTGCACTCGGGCGCTTTGGTGAGTCAGCCAAAGAGCTGCAACACAAAGCAGGGGCAGCTCATCATCACGCGCGCAAAACCTACGAAGGTATGAGCGCCCAGCAACAAGAGACCGCCGGTGTTGCCACCGCAATGCAGCAAATGGCGTTGGCGGTACAAGAGGTCGCAAGCGGCGCAAACCAAACATCGATGGCGACCGGAGCGGCGATTGGAGAAGTGGACAAAGGCAATCTTGTTATTGAAGGTGCCCGCCACGCAATTGATGATTTATCAAAAACCGTTGGCAACCTCGGTAGTGTGCTCAATAAATTGAGCGAAGACAGTAGCAAAATTGCCAATGTGGTTGATGTGATTCGCGGGATCGCCGAACAAACCAACCTACTTGCACTGAACGCAGCAATTGAAGCCGCGCGTGCAGGTGAACAGGGGCGGGGCTTTGCGGTAGTGGCCGATGAAGTGCGCTCGCTGGCGCAGAGAACGCAAGAATCCACCGGTGACATCCAACAAATCATCGGCAACCTGGGCAAAGCCACTGAAGACGCCAGTCTCAACATGAAAAATTGTTTAGATCTAGCCGATCGCAGCGTGCATGAAATGAGCAATGTCCGTACTGCGCTGGATTCGATTTCTCACTCAGTCAACACGATTGACCAGATGTCCCACCAAATTGCCACAGCGGCAGAAGAACAATCTTCTATGGCATTGGAAATTGAACGCAACACTCAATCGATTGCGCGCATTTCCGATCAAACACAACAAGAGATCAGTATTGCTGACGGGCTGAATAGCGAAATGGATAAACTCTCGCATAAACAACTGGATTTGATCATCAGATTTAATTAATACCCAGCCTAATAAATGAAATTGATTCAGCTTTTTGCAAAAAATTTCGTTAAGCTTGGGCAAGGCAGATAATTATTTTGTGCGAATGATGTGGAATTCCCATGATATACACCCAAGAAATTGCCAACCATGATTTGCTGCGTTTAGACCGCGCCCATGTGTGGCACCCCTACACCTCGTTTACCCAACCGGGCATGATCACAGCAGTGAGCCATGCGCAAGGCGTGGAATTACATTTGGCCGACGGTCGAGTGTTAATCGATGGCATGTCCTCTTGGTGGAGCACATTGCATGGCTACAATCATCCAGTATTAAATCAGGCAGTCATTGATCAACTGGGCAAAATGGCGCATGTGATGTTTGCCGGCGTCACTCACGAGCCCGCGGTAAAACTCGCCACTACCCTCGCCAAAATCACCCCAGAGGGTTTGAACAAAGTTTTCTTTTCAGATTCAGGTTCAGTCGCCGTCGAAGTTGCGCTCAAAATGGCAATTCAATATTGGCATTCACAGGGCCAAGCGCAGCGCACCATGTTTTTGACCTTGAAACGCGGATACCACGGCGATACTTTTGGCGCTATGTCAGTATGCGACCCGCAATCGGGAATGCACCACTTGTTTCATCATGCACTCTCACATCATTTGTTTGCCGAAGCTCCACCCTGCGGTTTTGATGATCCATTCCAAGAATCACACATCGCAAAATTTGCACAGATGATCCAGCAGCATCGCCAAAAAATTGCAGCAGTAATTCTCGAACCCATTGTCCAGGGCGCTGGCGGCATGCGTTTTTATTCACCGGATTATTTGCGCCGCGTGCGCGAACTCTGCGATAAAAACGAAATTTTGTTGATCGTCGATGAGATTGCCACCGGTTTTGGTCGTACGGGAAAATTATTTGCGTGTGAACACGCGGGCATCAGCCCGGATATTTTATGCATCGGCAAAGCGCTCACCGCTGGCTATATCACCCTCGCAGCGACACTCTGCAACGATAAAATCAGTAACGGTATCTGCAAGGGCGAGAACGGCATTTTTATGCACGGCCCCACCTATATGGCCAACCCACTCGCCTGCGCTGTTGCCAACGCCAGTATCGATTTATTACTCAACTCCGATTGGCAAACGACCGTTGCCAATATCGGCCAACAAATGCGCGCAGAATTAGCGCCCTGCAAGGATTTTTCCTACGTTAGCGATGTGCGCGTACTGGGTGCGATTGGCGTGGTCGAGCTGGAGAATGCGGTGGACACCAGCAAGTTAATGCCAATGTTTGTAGAGTTGGGCGTATGGATAAGACCATTCGGCAATGTTATTTATTTAATGCCACCGTTTATTATCAGCAAAGATCAATTAAGCAAATTGACTTCGGCAGTATTAAAAGTGGTGGCGACACTAACCAAGTAATTATCACCACAATAACACTAACAACACAATAAAAAATCCCCGCCGTTTACACGTGCGGGGATTTTTTATTGCACAAAATACAATTATTTTATTTTGCGAATCCCAACAGCCTCGCGCACTTTTTCCAGCAACGGCTGACTGTAAGCTCGCGCTTTTGCGGCGCCTTTTTGCAGCACTTCTTCAATATGGACGGGGTTTGCCAAAAGCGATTCATACTTATCACGCGCCTCCGCTAACTGACCATTGATCAATTCAAACAATTGGCGTTTTGCTTCGCCCCAGGCAATACCTTCAGCAAACTGTTGGCGCATCTGCGCAGTTTGTTCTGGTGTCGCGAATGCCTGCCAGATTTGAAATACCGGGGAAGTATCAGGATCTTTTGCCTGACCTGGTTCAAGTAAATTGGTAAGGATTTTATTAATCGATTTTTTCAGTTGTTTTTCCGGCAAAAATAACGGAATGGTATTGCCGTAACTCTTGCTCATTTTGCGGCCATCCAACCCTTGTAATACCGCATTCACATTGTCATCCACTTGCGCCTCTGGCAACACAAAATGTTCACCGTAGTGATGATTAAAACGTGCGGCAATATCGCGGGCCATTTCGATGTGTTGGATTTGGTCGCGACCTACAGGAACTTTATTGGCATTGAACATTAAAATATCGGCGGCCATTAAAATCGGGTAGGAATACAACCCCATAGTAATACCGTAATCAGTATCTTCACCGGCTTCGAGATTTGCATCAACTGATGCTTTATAGGCGTGGGCGCGATTCATTAACCCTTTCGCTGCATTGCAGGTAAGAACCCAACACAGCTCGGGAATTTCAGGCACATCAGATTGGCGATAAAAAATCGCGTTGTCGGTATCCAGCCCCAATGCCATCCATGTAGCGGCAATTTCACGGGTGGATTGATGAACCAGATCCGGATCCTGACATTTGATCAGCGCATGAAAATCCGCCAAAAAATAAAAGGACTGCACATTTGCACTTTGGCTCGCCTGAATAGCGGGACGAATGGCGCCAACGTAATTGCCGAGGTGCGGAGTGCCTGTGGTGGTAATGCCGGTTAATACGCGTTGTTTACTCATGATGCCCTATCTCTATCGATGGATAGCCAGTTGGTGTGGCGATAAAAATCAGGGCGCCATCATACAGGCAAGCCACAAAAATTTGCAGCTTGCTTGAGCCGGCATTACAAACCAGAGTAGTAGCGAGCAGAATCGCGCAGGATACAACTGTCAAAGCCTGCCTGGGTCAACAGGTGCGAGGCTACGTCGCAGCGGCGGCCGGAATCGTCGGTGATTACATAGGTCACTGTATCATCCAGATTTTTGAGATTGTTGCGCAATTGGTTGAGCGGGATATTGCGGCTATCAGGAACAGCTTGGGCACGCCGTTCAAGTGGCAAACGTACATCGAGGATTTGATAAGCAGGTAGATCCGTCGCACGCGCTTTGAGATCCTCGGCGCTCACATATTTAAGCACCGGCTCTTGCAGCAACTCACGGAAATCTTCTTTATCCAAGCGCATTACCTTGCCGGGAGTAATCATTTTTACGGTGGCATTGCGCGTGGTATCACCAACCAATGCCTCCTCACCAAAATAATGACCGGGGCGCAGCGCCGCCAAAATCTTTCCCGCCGTATCCATCACCATCGCACTACCGGATTCCAGCACGTAAAAATAATCACCGCGTTCGCCCTGCTTGATAACAACTTCATCGGCCAATACTTTTTGCGCCTTGAAACGGATAAACAGTTGGCGAATATTCGCCGGAGGTAAGCGACTAAATAATGGGGACTGCAATAGCGATGACATCCAATCGCTGTCATCGTGCAGGCTCACACCCGATAAATCAGCCTCTTCATCGCTGGATTCACTCCAGGCAAGCACCAGATCGAGAAAATCGCTATCAACCGACAAGAGGGTGACATCGGACTTGGCGACAGCAGAGACCTGGGTTGGTTGGGTGATATTGAGCGGCGAACGACGTGATTCACTCGCAGGGTTGATGGTATTCACTTGAAAGCTGGAATCAATAAGATCTACCGTACCACTGACCAAATACACTTTTTCAGGAAACGGGCGACCCCGTTTAAAAATGATCGCTCCCTTGGTGATTTCCCGTAGTGCGGCTTTCTCGGCAACCTGTACCAAATATTCATGATTGAGGGTATTAAAAGGCGCAAAAGACGCTAATACATCAAGGCTAATCGCCATTTTCGACTCCACTAAACTCTAATCAGGATCATTCAACGCTAATCACAAAGGCTTAATTCTGACTATCGATAAAATAATAAATTGTTTTTTATTAGAGAAATATGCGCGAGTATAAACAGCCGACAGCTACAAGAGTCAGGCTTGTCGTCAGTATTAGTACTGGATCACAGCCGGATTGCGAGCGATTGCACTTTCATCACAATAATACAACCGCTCAGCCAAAAAGACTTGCTCAAAGTTTCTGCACACCCATTAGCTGCGGGAAATTAAGGCAAAAGGTGCTTTGCTATAGCTAAAAAATTCAACTGCCGCTTTATAGAGATACCAGCCATCACGGGCACCTGCGAGCTCGCGGATGGAGTGCATGGCAAAGGTGGGCGATCCAACATCAATCGTTTTCACTCCAACCTCTGATGCCACCACCGGGCCGATAGTACTGCCGCAACCCATATCAGTACGCGCCACAAATTCTTGCACCGGCACCTCCGCCGCTTCACACAGCAGGCGGAAGAAGGCGCTGGTTTCACTGGTCGTTGCATACCGCTGGTTAGCGTTGACTTTGATAACCGGGCCGCGGTTCAACAGCGGGCCATGGTTTTCATCGTGCTTATCCATAAAGTTAGGATGAATACCGTGGGCATTATCGGCCGATATCATCATCGATCGCTCAATTACGCGCGCGCGCGTTTCACCATCGGGCAATAGCCGCTCAAGAAACTGTTGCAACATCGGGCCTTTGGCTCCGCAGCAAGAAGCGCTGCCAACCTCTTCATGATCAGTGCAAATCAACAGGCTGGAAACTTGATCATCAGCTTCAAGTAAAGCTTGCAACCCAATGAAACAACTCAATAAATTATCAAGCCGTGCACTGGCGATAAAATCTTGCTCAAAACCAATTATGGCCGGTGGCTGGGTATCGTAAAGGCTGATCTCGTAGTCCAGCACTTGTTTGATTGCGAGATCCGGTTGCTGGCGCAGCAACTCGGCGTGCAACAATCCGCGAAAGTCCGGCAAGGCCGCATCTTCAGCGGGAAGCTGCAACAACAGCGGCACTATATCTTTTTGCGCATTGATTGAACGGGCATTGTTGGCTTCGCGATCCAGATGTATGGCAAGGCTCGGTACCACCGCGACAGGGCGCTCAAAATCAACCAATGCACTGGCGATTTGATCGGATTGATCGCGGTATGTCACCCGCCCCGCCATGGATAAATCACGGTCATACCAAGGAGCCAACAAAGCACCGCCATAGACCTCCACACCCAGCTGAAAATAACCGCGACGATTTAGCTCTGCACGCGGTTTCACTTTCAAACAAGGGCTATCGGTGTGGGCACCCAGCATGCGGATACCTGAGTCCAACAACGGTGATTTACCGTACACAAACGCAATAATCGATGAATCATTGCGCATCACCAGATAGCGCTTGCCAGGCTCAAGCTGCCAGATATCACCCTCATAAAGCGGGATAAAACCAGCCGCCAACAATTTGCCTGCGATATTTTTAGTGGCATGAAAAGCTGTGGGGGATGAGTACAGGAACTCGAGCAAACCGGTGTTGAAATCCACCATGGAACAAGAGGCAGTCATAATAAACTCACCAAAATCTAGTTGGGATTACGAATACGCTGGCGCTTTTGCCAGGAGATAGTATCGCGCAAATACACTGGTTGGGCATCGAGTACATCAATCGCACCACCGGCAGACCAGACTTGCGCGGCAATTAAAGCCATATCTTCAGCTTGGGGTTGGGAATCAACCACTATAGTGGATGCGGCCAGCACCTGCATTGCCGGATAATGCCATCCAGGTCCAGCAGCGATAAACTGCCCTGCCAGCGAACGGATAACATCTTGCTCAGACAGCAATTCAGGTTTCATTACAAACTCATCACTCAAGGCCGAGACTGAATCCCCTGTACGGGTAAATAAGCCCCAGTAAACCTCATCCATACGAGCATCTAACGACACTAATACAGGCAAGCTAACCTCAGGATTTGCGCGGTAATAACCTAATGCCATTGCCTCCAAAGTGGATACAGGGATCACTGGCAACTGCGCACCAAATGCCAAGCCCTGCACTATTCCCATACAAATCCGCAATCCGGTAAATGAACCCGGTCCGCGGCCAAAGGCAATAGCATCAAGGTCATGTAACTTGAGGCTATTGTCGCCCAGCAACTCATCCACCATCGGCAACAACCGTTGGGTATGGCTTTTGGCGGCCAGCTCAAACCGGACATCCAGTTGTCCATTGGCATAGAGTGCGACAGAGCAAGCATCAGTCGAAGAATCCAGGGCGAGAATCAGGCTCATAGGAGGAACACAGAAAAATTGACAGTAAACACAATGAAACACGGGACAAAAAAATAGGCTCCGTAGAGCCTAGTTTTGCTGTATTGATTTAGATTAACCCAATACAGTCAGCAGTTGCTGGCGAATTGAATCGACGCTGCCAATACCGCTAATACGGGTGTATTTGGGCACTTTGGTTTTACCTGAAGCCGCAAGGCCTTGGTAGAAACCGACTAGTGGTTCAGTTTGGTCATGGTATACACCCAAACGCTTGCGCACGGTCTCTTCGGTATCATCAGGGCGCTGGATCAGCGGCTCACCCGTCAGATCATCGTGCCCGGCTACTTTAGGTGCATTGTGAATAACGTGGTACACGCGGCCAGAGGCTTCATGCACTCGGCGGCCACTCAAGCGGGACACAATCTCTTCATCTGCCACATGAATTTCAATCACGTGATCGATATCGACACCGGCATCCAACATCGCTTGCGCCTGGGGGATGGTGCGTGGAAAACCATCAAACAAGAAACCATTGGTGCAATCGCTGGAGGCAATGCGCTCTTTTACCAGGGAGATAATCAGATCATCCGGTACCAGACCGCCAGCGGCCATAATGTCTTTCGCCTGCAAGCCCAAGGATGTGCCTGCTTTTACAGCGGCACGCAACATATCACCAGTGGAGATTTGCGGAATGCCAAACTTCTCCATGATCAGTTGCGCCTGAGTACCCTTACCAGCACCGGGCGCGCCCAACAATATCACTCTCATCTCGGATTGCTCCTCAGCATTATTTTTATCGGGCCAAATGGGGAATACCCTTGTCCTCGAACACGGCACAAAATGCCCAACAAAAGAGGCGTTACGATACACGCCCATGACCCCAATCACAATATGCCGGTTGAGCCTCTTCCTAGAAAAGCACCATAAGATGGCAATTTTTAATATATCACCGAGTTAATTAGGACGTTACTGTTAAATACATCCTCAATTTATTGTCATATGAAAATTTTCATCCTAGAATGCCTCAATATCAATCATGCTTTTCAGGATTACTTTTTCATGGCCAAGTCAGTAGAACTCGATGAATATGATCGCAAGATCTTGCGCGCCCTTCAGGAGAATGCCGATTACTCGATGGCAGACTTAGGCAATATGATTGGCCTGTCGCACACGCCCTGCTGGCGCCGCCTTAAACGGCTGGAAGTAGAAGGAGTGATTCGCGGTAAAGTGACCCTGCTTGACCCCAAACTGCTTAACCTGGGGGTGACTGTCCACGCCTACATCACGATTAAAAACCACGATGCCAGCTCACTAGAAGCCTTTGAGGAAATGGTGCAGGCAATACCGGAAGTAGTTGAGTGCTACTCAACCAGCGGTGAAAAAGATTATGTCTTGCGGGTGGTGGTGGAAAGCGTAGAGCACTACGAACGACTGATGAAACAAACCCTGATCCATTTGCCGAATATTGGCTCGATCAATTCGGCGTTTGCGTTGAAGCAAGTGAAATTTACTACGCAGCTACCGATCTAGTATTTAAATCAAATTGCTCAAGCAATAAAAAACCGGGCGTCAACACCCGGTTTTTTTGTATCTCTACAATAAAGCTAGAATCACACCTTGAACTGCATCAGCAATTGGCGCAACTGGATAGACAATTCATTCAAACGCTGACTTTCCACTGCAGTTTTGGACGCGCCCTCTGCATTATTCATTGCCAACGAATTAATCTGCACCAAATTTTTATCAATTTCAGATGTAACTGAACTCTGCTCTTCTGCTGCTGTGGCGATTTGCAAAGTCATATCTGAAATTTGTTTTACTGCCGTGCTTATTCCCGTTAATGAATCCCCTGCCTCAGTGGCAGAGGTAACCGCTTCTGAAGTCATAGCTGCACTACTACCCATTGCATCCACCGCATGTTGGACGCCCTGCTGCAGCTTACTCAACATTCCGTGGATATCAGTAGTCGACTGCTGTGTGCGGCTAGCCAGCGTACGCACTTCGTCAGCCACCACCGCAAAACCTCGCCCTTGTTCACCCGCACGCGCGGCTTCAATTGCCGCATTGAGCGCTAATAAATTGGTCTGTTCAGCAACACCGCGAATGACATCAATAACGGAAGTTACATTTTTCGCCTCTCCTTCCAAGCGCAACATAAACTCTGCGGTTTCACTAATCCGTGTAGCCAAACCTTGTACACGTTCAACGGCAAGATGGATACGCTCTTGGCCGCGATCAGTAATTGCCGTCGCTTCTTTGGTATTTTGCGCAGTATTGCTGGTATTGCGCGCAACCTCCTGAATCGCCATGGTCAACTCATTCACGGCGGTCACTACCATGGTAATTGCATGGCATTGGTCATCTGCAGCGCACTGGCTATTGCTGGATACAACCAACAAAGACTCTGCCGCCTTGGAAACCTCTGCCGCATTCGCTAATACACTGCCAATGATGCGCTGTAGTTTTTCAATAAATTGATTGACGTTAGTAGCCAGCTGCCCCAATTCATCATTGGTGTTGACAGGTAAGCGAGCCGTTAAATCACCATCGCCTTCCGCAATATTTTGAATACGATGACTGATCTGGCGGACTTGATTGGCAACCAATATCGGCAAAAAATAAGCTGCCAATAAACTCACGAGCGTTCCAACAACCACTAACGCTAGTAACTGTGCAGAGCTGGTTGATTGGTTTTCATCGATTTGAACAGTGAATTGATCGACATGAGCCAAGCGCTTTTCTTGTAGCTCATCAATATAATCACGCAAATGTCCAAAAGCGTCGGCAGCGCTACCATAGGATTTTTGTAGCGCAGCTGTGCGGCTGGCTTCATCGGAAAGGCGTGCAGAATTGATAACGTCGGCGGCCTGAATTTTCCACGCATTGTAGCGCCGGGTAAACTCCTCCCGCTCGGCAGCAGTAGCCGTATCAGAAAGGTCAAGCGATTGATAAACCCGATCCTGCGCCTGCTTGGCGTTGTCGCCTTGCTCCGTGAATAAGTCTTGATGCTTGCTGCTATCGAGCTGCAACAACGCTCGCTCAGCAAGCAGCGATTGATAAAGGTCCCGATCAGCTTGTATCAGCAATTGAATTTCGGGCAAGTTAACCTTCGCAATAGTCGCCGCATTCCCGCCCAGCATTTTACTCGTACTGATCGCATGCAAGCCCATATACAACACCAGCACAACCAACAGAAGCAAAGGAAGTGTGAGCTTCCAACGTAAACTTAATCCTTGATACCAGCCAAACATGGCAAACCTCATCATTAATTTTCTATTGTGATGTATCAGATATGGATACTGATACGTTCAAGTTTAGTAAGGATTCGGAATTTAGCTACGGACAGGCTTTTATGCTGCAGAAATTTGTTGCAGATTTAACAGATGAAGGAAAAAACAATAGAAGGCTGGTAATTAAAAACGCTCACACAGGTATTTTACGCTCACATAATCATCGATACCGTAAAGCGAACCTTCCCTGCCCCAACCGGATTGTTTAATACCACCGAAAGGGGCCATTTCATTGGAGATGATGCCGGTATTAATCCCCAGCATCCCTGCTTCCAGCACTTCGGATAGATGTTTTATGCGTTTCGCATTCTGCGTGTAACAATAAGCAGCCAAACCAAACTCAGAGTCATTCGCAAATGCGATAACTTGTTGATCGGTGTCGAATGCAATCAATCCTGCTACCGGACCGAAAATTTCCTGACAAGTTAACGCTGAATCAGGAGAAACATTCAACAATAACGTCGGTGGATAAAAATTGCCTTGCGCCGCTTCAGTTAGATCAAGTGTGGCTTGATATGCGATATGTGCACCTCTTGCGAGCGCATCATCCACCAACACTTGCACTTTTTTTACCGCGGCTAACGAAATTAACGGACCAACACTTACACCCTCTCCCATTCCGTTTCCGACCGACAGCAAATTCATTGCGGCGATTAATTTCTCACTGAATTGGGCGTAAACCGAGCGGTGTATATAAAAACGATTGGCACAAACACAAGTCTGCCCAGCATTGCGAAATTTAGAGACCATTGCACCAGCAACAGCCGCATCCAAATCAGCATCATCAAACACAATAAACGGAGCGTTACCACCCAACTCCAAGGTGATGCGTTTTACATCAGCGGCACATTGGTGGATTAATTGTTTACCCACGGCAGTCGAGCCCGTAAACGACAACTTCCGCACGAGTGGATTGCCGGTTAACTCCGCACCAATTGCAGCAGAATCAGCTCCCGTGACGATATTAATCACGCCCCCAGGTATACCCGCATGCTGTGCAAGAAATGCCAGAGCTAACGCAGATAACGGTGTTTCTGCAGCAGGTTTAGCAACGACGGCGCAGCCAGCTGCTAATGCGGGAGCAATTTTTCGCGCTAGCATTGCGCAGGGAAAATTCCAGGGAGTGATTGTCGCAACAACACCGACGGGTTGTTTGATCACCAAAATCCGCTGATCAACACTGGGCGGAGCAATCACGTCCCCATAAATACGTTTGGCCTCTTCAGAAAACCATTCAATATAACTTGCGCCGTAAGCAATTTCCCCACGCGCTTCTGCCAAGGGTTTACCTTGCTCAATAGTAAGGATCTGCGCGAGATCATCCTGATGTTGCATTACCAGGTCAAACCATGCGCGCAATAACTGGCTGCGTTCTTTTGCCGTTTTTTGTGCCCATACCTGCTGTGTTCGAGCCGCTACAACTATCGCCCTGCGGGTTTCAGTAACACCCAAATCTGCAACCTGGGTAATAATTTCTCCAGTCGCAGGATTTTTTACTGCAAAGGTTTTATGCGTATCGGCGTTACACCATTCACCGTCGATAAATGCTTGCGTCCGCAAGAGCAATGAATTACGTAGATTAAACATCGGCTGCACTAATCATTGGATGGCATATTTTTTTTAACCACGGGTTTAACTCCGATCTTACGTACGCTGTTTCCTTCCACTTCGGCAATTGTCCAGAGCATTCCACTCCATTCGCTTTGATCACCCACTACCGGCTTTCCGCCCACCATTTGCCCAATCAACTCGCCTAGTGTTTTATGCTCTTCGTAGCCTTTCATATCCAGCGCATACAGCATCGCCAGATCGCGCAACTCTGCATCGCCCTGAATAATAAAATCACCGAAGAAACTCAAATCCAGTGTACGTTTTGGGGCTTCACTAAATAATTTTCCGAGCGCTGGTAAATCCTGCTCATGGCCGATTACGCAGAGCACATCACCCGCCATCAAGCGCGTACTACCAGATGGGTGGAATAATTCTTTATCGCGAAATAATGCTGCTATGCGGGTATTTTCCGGCATATGCAACTCGCGCAATGCGGCACCAATACACCATTTCTCAGCCCCCAATTTATAGATGAACAATTCCCACTGGCTGGTGACATGAATTTCCAACCCAGCGCGTGAAAATGGCGAAGGCACAGCCGGGACAACAACTTTGGCTTTTTTGGCGGCCCAGCTTAATGTCGTTCCTTGCACCAGCAAGGACACCAACACAATAAAAAACGCTACATTGAAAAAAAGCTGCGCATTAGGAAGCCCCGCCATTAATGGGAACACCGCGAGAATAACAGGCACCGCACCGCGCAAACCAACCCAGGATATAAATGTGCGCTCTTTCAAGTTAAAACTGCGGAAGGGTAATAAACCGACAAAAATGGAAAGAGGACGAGCGAATAAAATCATCCAAAGCGACAGCAACAATGCTGGCACCGCGATGGGCAAAAGTTCACTGGGCGTAAGCAACAACCCCAACACCAAAAACATACCAATTTGGCTCAACCAGGCGAGGCCATCGAACATATGGAGGATGCCATGACGGTTTCGGATTGGTCGATTACCGATCAGCAAACCACACACATACACCGTCAGGATACCGCTGCCGCCGATAGCACCAGAAATCGCGTAGAGCATAATGCCGCCACTAACGGCTAATAGCGGGTACAAACCACCGGCAATCGACAGCCGATTGATCAGTTGCAATAGCAACCAACCGCCACCCAACCCCAGGGCGATACCTATCCCAAACTGCTGCACCAAACTGGTCAGCACGCCCCAGCTGAAGCTGGTTTCACCGGCGGCAAGCATGGCAATTAAGGTCACCGTCAGGAACATCGCCATGGGGTCGTTACTGCCCGATTCGATCTCCAGCGTTGAACCAACACGCTCATTAAGGCCTTTGCCATTCAATAAATTAAATACCACAGCGGCATCTGTCGAACCCACAATCGCGCCGATCAGCAAGCCTTCAAGTAAGGAGAGGTCGAACAACCAAGCGGCTGCAAAGCCCGTTAAACCTGCTGTTATCATCACACCGACAGTCGCTAATGACAGCGCAGGCCAAAGCGCAACACGGAAAGTTGCTGCGCGGGTGCGCATACCACCATCCAAAAGGATAATTGCCAGCGCGAGGTTACTCACCAGATAAGCAGTAGAGTAATCATTAAAAACAATTCCGCCGGGGCCATCCACTCCCGCAAGCATCCCCACCGCGAGGAAAATCACCAGAATTGGCACACCTACCCTGGTAGAAATAGAGCTCAGCAGAATACTCGCGGCGACCAAAAGGGCGCCAACGAGCAAAATATTGTTGATGGTAACTGCGTCCAAAACCTAACCCTTATCCAGAAATTCAATAAAAACAATAACTAACATTAAGGCGATTGTAACCCGATGGCGCCCAAGACTGTCAAAAGCATTACCGTTAACAATCAGTAAAGACTATTTTTACCAAAAAAATAGCTGCCCCAGATTTGCGCAACAGGGCAGTTAAATCGAGCTATAATCGCGCCATAATCCTTACCTATAAGTTGTATTACATGCTCAATAAAGATGCCCTGCAGCAACTCGCTCAATTAAAGTCCGCTATCGCTGTAACCAAAGATGTCGCACAAGGCCTGGTTCGCGCCACCACCAAACGCTTTGGTTTTTTGATTCTCGACGACGGCCGCGAAGCCTTTATCGACCCCGACCAAATGATGCGCGTACTGCCTGATGACCGCGTCGAAGCGGAAATTACCACCAACAGCAAAGGCCAATTTGAAGCAAAATTAATCAAGCTGATCAAACCCGGCCTGACCGAATTTGTTGGCCGCTACGTGAACAAAGGCACCACCGATTTTGTGGAGCCAGACGTAAACAATTTTAATCGCTGGTTATTTATTCCACCGCAAGAGCGCAAAGGTTATAAAGTCGGCGATTTAATTCACTGCGAAGTTGCCCGTCACCCGTTCAATAGTGAAGGCAAAACCCAGATTCATATTCGCAACCGAATCGGCACCTTGGAAGAGCCTGGTGTAGAAAGCCGTTACAGCATCGCCAAATTCCAGATTCCGTTTGAATGGCAACCGGCCGCGCAAACTCAAGCAGGCGGAATTAATTGGTCGCCACTCACGTTTGAAAATGGTGAACTGGATTTAACCCACCTGCCCTTCGTCACTATAGATTCCGAAAATACGCGCGATATGGATGATGCTATTTATATCGCACCCAACGAAAATGGCTGGGAATTAATTACCGCTATTGCCGATCCCAGCAAACACATCAGTTTTGATAGCCCGCTGGAACAATCCGCGCGTGCGCGTGCAAGTACGCTTTATTTACTCGGCCAAACGGTGACTATGTTGCCGGTCGATTTATCGCACGATACTTACTCATTAGTACCGGAGCAAAAACGCCCTGCGCTGGTATGCCGCATGCAAATTTTGCACGATGGCACTATCAGCACATTTGAATTTATTGAAGCGCAAATTCGCTCGCATTTTAAATTGAGTTACCAGGGTGTATTCGATGCCCTGATGAGTACCGGCGAATCACTACTCGTCGCACCAGCGTTTATCCACGATATGCTCGTCGAATTGAAAGGATTTGCGCAAGCGCGTGCGCAATATCGCCAAGCGAATGCGTTGGTGATGGAGGAGCGCCCCGACTATTCCTACATTCTCAATGACCAAAGAAAAATTGATCACGTAGAAAAACGCGAACGTAATATCGCGCACCGCATGATTGAAGAGGCAATGCTGGTTACTAACCTCTGCGCAGGCGAATTATTTTTGCAGCATCCCGGCTACGGTATTTTTTCCAGTCACATCGGGTTTCGCCCGGAACGTATCAATGATGCGGTCGCACTGATTCAGGAAGACCGCCCGGATTTAACCATTGGCGACTTAACTCAGTTGGATAGCTTCCAAAAATTATTTAGCGAATTGCGCTCAAACCCGACAGGTAATCCTTTAAGCGCGAGCCTGCATTCACTCTTACAACGCATGCTGCAAGCTGGCTCATTAACCTTTGATCCCATTCCGCATTTTGGTTTGGGCTTTAAAGCTTATGCGATGGTGACCTCACCTATTCGCCGCTATAACGATCTGTTTAACCATCTTGCGATTAAACGCATATTGCGCGGCTTGCCAGCAGAAAATGTGGGCAATAAAAAACAATTTGCCGAACAGTTACAAAACCAACTCAACACTGGCCGCCAAGCATGTCGCTATGCGGAAACCTGGCTCGGTTGCCAATATGCGAAGCAGCACATTGGGAGTGTGCATCCCGCCAGTATCGGTTTGGTTAACTCGTTTGGTATCGGCGTAAAAATGGAAGATTGGGGTTTGGAAGGCTATGCACTACTAGCTCCCAAAGAGAGTGACATTAAAGCACAATTTGATTCACGTCGCCTAAGCCTGACAATTGAAGGCAAGACTTACAAACTCGATGAAAAAGTATTTGTGGTGATCAACGACGTTGATGTTGAGAAGCGCAAAATCAGCTTGGAATTAGTAACCGAAGAAACAGCACAGCGTTTGAGTGCATGGCTGTAGCAATCATAAATCCGTAGATGATTAAGGAGTGAGTGATGGCAAAAAAATACTGGCTATTTAAAGCAGAACCACACATCTACGGTATCGACCATCTCGCGGCTGCGCCCGATAAAATCGGCCGCTGGGATGGCATCCGCAATTACCAAGCCCGTAATTTTTTACGCGATCAAGTCGCATTGAATGATGAAGTATTTATCTATCACAGCAGTTGCAAAAATGTCGGCATAGTCGGCACCGCTAAAGTCGTAAAAACCGCCTACCCCGACCCAACCCAATTTAATCCGGAAAGCGATTATTACGATCCCAAATCAACACCAGAAAATCCGCGTTGGGTTTCGGTGGATATTAAGCTCACTAAAGTATTCCCGCGGTTGATTGCGCTAGCGGAAATCAAAGCGCAACCGCGATTAGAAAATATGATACTGGTAAAACAGAGTCGCTTATCAACACAACCGGTCACAGTTGATGAGTGGAAACTCATTAACGATTTGCTGTAGTCACTTTTTGATCAAACTGCTAACGCATTAGACCCCAGCAGAAACACGTCAATAAGCCCTTAAACAGCAGACCGAAATAATTTACATCAATTTAAGATTAAGGCTTAATTTTTGCCACCCGAACACGACAACCCCACAGGAAGTTGTTATGAAAAAACTCATTTCATCACTGTTAGTTACCGCAGTAATTACGGTGTGCACGCCAGCGTCCGCTTATACGATTAAAGCAGGTGAAATCTATGCAGGGACGAATGTGGGCAGCTTGGATACCTTGCTTGGGCAAACCCTCATGCAAGGCAATAGCAACCCCACCTCTGAAACTAACTGGGTCAACTCTTTACTAAACCCAGACACTACCTATGTCACCAAAACCAATAGCGTCGAGATTTACGCCACGACGGAATCCAGCTACGTATATGCTTTTGAATTGGCAGCTACACCTGGTTATTTTTTAGTAAAAAATGCCAAGTGGTGGGCACTCTTTGAAAACAATGCCAACGCCAGTTGGGGGGTGATTGACTTTTCACAACTCAATAGTGGATTCAAATTTAAAGATTTGGGAAATACGACAATTAGTCATGTTACTGAGTTTGGAAAATTCACCAGTGTCGCCGAGCCATCAGGTTTATTGTTGTTTGGATTAGGGCTTATAGGGCTGAGCGTTATGCGCCGCCGTCTTAAAATCTAATACCAGAGAATGTATTAATGAGAAAGGCCAGCAATTGCTGGCCTTTTCTTTTTAACAATCACTCCTTTTGCTTAACACAACTACTCATCCGCCATCCGATCTTGCGCCTTGCTCACGCCGGTTTCGGGCTCATCGATTTCATCGGAAGAATCCACACCGGAATCATCACCGTCTTCTTCATCTTCTTCCAACACGCCTTCGTTCATTTGACTTTCTTCGATCAAAATAGCTTCCGGTGTCTGGATACCTATGTGGTAGGCGGCAAAGCCGGGGAGCACTACTTGATCGAGCGCCATACCGATAATGCGGCCGTTGTAGGGAGACTTAATCGTGGTGCGCGCGTTAGTAATTGGATCAGTTACTGTGCCTAAGATATCTTCTTCTTTTACACGCTGCCCGAGCGTAGCTTTACTAAATAAAATTCCACTTTGATTGGCACGCACCCACGCCGAGCGATAATAAACCGGAGCGATGCGCGTCCAGCGCTGTTGTTTCCCATACATACCCGTTTTTGCAAGCAGAGTATTGATCGCCTTAACCCCTTCCTCCACGACTTCACTTTGCATAGCCATAGGCTCGCCGGCCTCAAGGGTTACGGCGGGAATACCTGCGCGCACTGCAGCTGCTCGTAAGGAATTCGGATTGCCGCGCCCATTAAGCACAGCAATCACACCAAAATTTTGTGCGAGCCGCGCAACATTTTCATCCGCAAGATCTGCACGCAATTGCGGCAAATTAGTACGATGAAATGAGCCGGTATGCAAATCTACCAACGAGTCACAATGCATAATTATTTTGGTAAAAAATGAGTGCGCCAAACGCGATGCCGAACTGCCATGGGTATTACCGGGGAAATAGCGGTTCCAGTCACGGCGATCGGGAAGATAACGCGAGTTGCGGCGAAAGCCCATAATATTAGCGACGGGCACCCCGATAATTGTTCCCGTCAACTTGGCCGGATCTATGTCAAATACAACACGGCGAACCATTTCGATTCCATTTAATTCATCGCCATGAACAGCGCCAGTTAAACACAGTGTTTTGCCTGGGGTTGCCCCATTCACGACAAGAATAGGAGTGGCCTCACTGAAACCACCAACAGCAGTTTCCGAATTCCATGTCAGACGCACCGACGTTCCAGGTTTAACTTCCGTGTCCAGAATAAATTTAGAAAGCGATAAAGGTTCAACGGAGGTCGCAACATCAGCCGCGCTTGATAATTCGTTATGCAGCGATGAGTTGACCGATGAATTCTCTGCTGATAAATCGCCGCTGGCAGATGAAATGTCACTTGCAGTTGAAGATGAAACTGTTGCCACGGCCGAAGAAAATGCAGACGATGTGTCTATCGCCGATTGCGCTTGTGAAGTCTCTTCAACCGCAAGCACAGACACACTTGCTGATGCTATGGACGAGACAGAAGGAGAAACCTCAAGTGTTGAATCCTGCAAGTTATTAGTTGATGAAGATTGCGCAGCATCGATAGTAGCGGGATAACTGCTGGCACTTAGACTGCTAACCAATGATTCGTTTGCAGGAGGGATTTCTGTTTGTGCAAAGCTAGAGCACACGCACAAGAAAAAGAGAACAAAAAGCAAAACGGATGAGTTAATGTTGCCTAGCTCGTGATGATTGATTGATTCTTGATGGTTGATTCCAGGCGTGTGGCGCATATGATCGGCGTCTCGTTGTATTTGTTGCCTTATTAGAAGAATAACTCACAACCGCAAACAAACACGCACATCCCTGTGCCGCAAAAATCCTGTAAAACTTATTCCCATTCAATCGTTGCAGGCGGCTTGCTTGATACATCGTAGCAAACGCGCGATACGCCGGAGATTTCATTGATGATACGGCCAGACACTTTTTCCAATAATTCGTAAGGAAGATGCGCCCAACGTGCCGTCATAAAATCTACGGTTTCCACCGCACGCAATGAAATCACCCACTCATAGCGACGACCATCGCCCACTACACCGACTGATTTCACCGGCAGAAATACCGCAAAGGCTTGTGAGGTTTTGTGATACCAGCCAGACGCATGCAGCTCTTCCAAAAAGATAGCATCGGCTTCACGCAAAATATCGGCATATTCTTTTTTCACTTCACCGAGAATACGTACCCCCAAACCTGGGCCAGGGAATGGATGACGATAAACCATGTCATACGGCAGCCCCAATTCCAAACCTATCGCACGCACTTCGTCTTTAAACAACTCACGCAGCGGTTCAACCAACTTGAACGCCATATCGTCTGGCAAGCCACCAACGTTATGGTGCGATTTAATCACATGCGCCTTACCAGTTTTGGCAGCGGCAGATTCGATTACATCCGGATAAATGGTTCCTTGTGCCAACCATTTAACATCCTTGAGCTTGGTCGCTTCAGCATCAAACACATCGATAAAAGTTCCACCAATAATTTTGCGTTTTTTCTCGGGGTCGTTTTCGCCTTTCAATTTAGTTAAAAATTGATCTTGAGCATCAGCGCGGATAACTGTTACGCCCATATTTTTGGCGAACATATCCATTACTTGATCGCCTTCATTTTTGCGCAGCAAACCGTTATCAACGAACACGCAGGTCAGTTGTGAGCCAATCGCTTTATGCAACAGCGCAGCAACGACGGATGAATCTACACCGCCAGAAAGACCCAGTAAGACTTTGTCAGTGCCGACTTGTTCACGCACTTTTTTCAATGCATCTTCAACAATGTTTGCGGGCGTCCAGAGCGGTTCACACGAACAGGCTTGCAAAACAAAATGCTCGAATATGCGTTTGCCTTGCAATGTATGAGTAACTTCAGGATGGAATTGCACGCCGTAGAATTTTTTAGCTTCGTTGTACATACCTGCAATCGGGCATGATGGAGTTGATGCCATCAAGCTGAACCCTTCCGGCATTTTGGTCACTTTGTCACCGTGGCTCATCCACACATCCAACAAAGCACTACCGTCGTGATCAACGTGATCTTTAATATCGTTTAACAGTGAGGATTGGCCATTCACTTTAATTTGCGCGTAACCAAATTCACGGATGTTTGAACCTTCAACCAAACCACCCATTTGCATGGCCATGGTTTGCATACCGTAACAAATACCAAACACGGGAACACCTAAATTGAACACAACTTCCGGTGCGCGCGGCGAACCTGCTTCAGTGGTTGATTCAGGGCTACCAGCGAGAATAATTCCCTTGGGGTTGTACGCGCGAATTTCTTCTTCGCTCATATCCCATGCGCGAATTTCAGAGAAGACACCAATCTCGCGCACACGTCGCGCAATTAATTGGGTGTACTGTGAACCGAAATCGAGAATAAGGATTCGCTGTGCGTGAATATCGTGAGGCATGCTGGTTCCTGCTCAAAAAGTAGAATAAAAAAACAAGAAAAAGAAAAACGAAAAATGAATTCTGTTTAAACGAAAAACTCGGGCTTTACCCGAGTTTTTGTAAGCACCAAACAAGTCAGTGATTAACGCCCGCCACCTATTGGGTAGTTGGGCGCTTCTTTGGTGATCTGCACATCGTGCACATGGCTTTCGCCCATGCCGGCAGAGGTCACACGTACAAATTCAGGTTTGGTGCGCATGGTTTCCAGATCGGCACAGCCGGTGTAGCCCATAGCGGAACGCACACCGCCCATCATTTGATGCACGATTGCGGTCAATGAACCTTTGTATGGCACACGGCCTTCGATACCTTCCGGCACAAGTTTCTCTGCACCCTGGCTCGCATCCTGGAAGTAACGGTCACTTGAGCCAGAGGTCTGCGCCATTGCACCCAATGAACCCATGCCGCGGTAAGCTTTGTAAGTGCGCCCCTGGAACAGTTCCACTTCACCCGGAGCCTCTTCAGTACCGGCGAACATGGAACCCATCATGACGGCGTGCGCACCTGCAACGATGGCTTTCGCGATATCGCCTGAATAACGAATACCACCGTCAGCAATGGCTGGAACACCGGTACCTTTCAACGCAGCAACCACATTAGCGATTGCGGAAATTTGCGGAACACCTACACCACTAACGATACGGGTAGTACAAATTGAACCTGGGCCAATACCGACTTTTACCGCATCCGCACCAGCTTCAACCAACGCAAGTGCCGCGGCGCCAGTGGCGATATTGCCGCCGATCACTTGCACATCAGGATATTTGGATTTGATTGCTCGTACGCGATCCAATACATTTTTGGAGTGGCCGTGGGCGGTATCAACTACCAACACATCCACACCGGCTTCCACCAAGGCATCAACACGGGCATCGGTATCGCGGCTAGTACCAACGCTGGCACCAACGCGCAAACGACCTTCAGGGTCTTTCGATGCGCTCGGGTATTTTTCAGCTTTGTTAATATCTTTTACGGTAATCAGACCGCGCAATTCAAACGCATCATTAACTACCAATACTTTTTCGATGCGGTGTTTGTGTAGCAAGTTGCGCACTTCTTCAGCAGACACGCCTTCTTTCACAGTTACGAGCTGCTCTTTTGGCGTCATGATGCTGGAAACACTGGCATCCAGATTGGTTTCAAAGCGCACGTCTCGGCCAGTCACAATACCGACGAGATCTCCCTTGCTCAGCACCGGCACACCGGAAATGTTGTTTTTGCGGGTCAATGCGATCAAATCGCGGATGGTCGCGCTAGCGTCGATAGTAATTGGGTCCTTCACCACACCGGCTTCGAATTTCTTAACGGCGCGCACTTCAGCAGCTTGCTGCTCAATGGTCATGCTTTTATGGATGATGCCTATGCCGCCTTCTTGCGCGATAGCAATCGCCAAACGCGCTTCGGTAACGGTATCCATCGCGGCGGAGATCAGCGGGATATTCAATTGAATTTTGCGTGTCAATTGGGTTTTCAGGGACACGTCTTTAGGGGTCACATCGGAATAACCGGGCACCAGCAGAACATCGTCAAACGTGAGGGCTTCTTCAGCAATCCGCAACATACCAACCAACCTCAAAGCAGGGGAAAAATAAACGCAAAATTATAGCGACTTGGGCGCCTCGGGTAAACCAAAAACCACAATATCTAGTGTTTAAGGGCAAAGCTGAGGCTATACCCTCGAGCCCGCTTCCCCTAGAATGCGCCCATGACTACCGATCTGTTTAGCAAAACCCCCGAGCGTGAAATCTTCAGTGTCAGCCAGCTTAATCGCCAGGCCCGGCAGCTATTGGAGACTCATTTGCCATTATTGTGGGTAGAAGGTGAGCTTTCCAACGTATCCATCCCCTCCTCCGGGCACTGGTATTTCACCCTTAAAGACGACCAGGCCCAAGTGCGCTGCTGCATGTTCCGCAACCGCAATATGCTGGTGCGGTTCAAACCGCAGCAGGGGCAACACGTCTTATTACGGGCAAGAGTCAGTCTTTACGAGGGGCGCGGTGATTACCAAATTATCGCCGAGCACATGGAAGAAGCCGGTAGCGGCGCCCTGCAACGCGCGTTTGATGAACTCAAGCACAAACTCTCCCAGGAGGGATTGTTTAATGAGGCGCACAAGAAAGTGTTGCCCAGCCTCCCCAAACATATCGGCGTTATCACCTCCCCCACAGGCGCCGCGATTCACGATGTATTGAGTGTGCTGGAACGCCGCTTTCCCGGCATTCCCGTAACAGTGATTCCCGTTGCGGTACAAGGTAAAGAATCGGCCCCGCAAATCGTTAAAGCTATAGATCTCGCCAACCGCGCCGGTTTATTTGATGTACTACTGCTTACGCGCGGCGGCGGTTCGATGGAAGACCTCTGGTCATTCAACGAGGAGATAGTCGCCCGCGCAATCTTTAACAGCGAGCTGCCCATCGTCAGCGCCGTTGGCCACGAAGTGGATTTCACCATCGCCGATTTTGTTGCCGACCTGCGTGCGCCCACGCCCTCGGCTGCGGCAGAGTTGCTGGTGCCCGATGCCGATGACTGGCTCGATAAATTTATCGGTTTTGAAGTGTTGCTTGAAGAAGCCATGCTGCGCCGGCTCCAGCAATGGCAGAAACATTTACTCAACCTGCGCCAGCGTTTGCGCCATCCCCGTGAGCGATTGGAACAGCAGTCGCAGCGGTTGGATAACCTCGAATTGCGCTTGAAAAACCACATCAAACACCTGCTGAGCGATTTTAAAAACCATATCCGCCAATTGGAGATCCGCCAACAGCCACATCATCCGCAAGTGCGATTGCAACAACTCAGGGAGCGCGTTGCAGCGCATCACCAACGCTTGCAAACAGCGCAACATCGGTTGATTGAGCGTAAACAACAAGCACTTGGTGAAACGGTGCGCATGTTAAATACGTTGAATCCCCTGAGCACACTCGAACGCGGATATGGATTAATTACGGACGCACACACCAAAAAAGTGATTACTAGCAGTAATCAGGTCAAAATAGGCACAGTGATTAATGCGCGCGTTGCACAGGGGGAATTTGTATGCCGGGTGGAATCCATCAGCAAATAACCTGCGTATAGATTGCGAAGTAAATTCGTGGCCAGTATATTGGCCACTTTCTTGTCGGAGCGCCTTGGTAGACATTGTCTGCACGAAGGCTGAGATGGGTTCGGCCCAATCCGTGGAACCTGAACAGGCTAATACCTGCGGAGGGAACAAGGTGCTTATAGCTGCGGCTATTCCCTGCCCTCCGCCTCACAATTCCGAGGCAATGTGACCAACCATAAATTCCCACAAACAATTGCTATCGCCGGTGCCGGTTTACTCGGGCGCTTGCTCGCCTGGCAATTGCAGCGCGCCGGAATCAATATCACCCTATTTGAAGCGGGCAGTTTTACGCCGGACGCACCACAAAGCCTTCGCGCCGCCGCCTTTACTGCGGCCGGGATGGTCGCGCCACTGAGCGAAGCCGTTGTGTCTGACGAAGGTGTATACCGCATGGGCATTTTTGCACTGCAGCAATGGCCCACATGGATTGCACAATTACCGGCGAACGAAACGCCGCTGTTTTTTAATAATGGCAGTCTCGTGGTCGCGCATCAACAGGATACAAGCGAACTCGACCAATTTGAGCGCGAGCTTGGATTTATATTGCCCGGCTGCAAAGGCTATCAACATGTTAACCAACATGAGATTCACCAGCTCGAACCTGATTTGCATTCCAACTTTCACAGCGGAATTTTTTTACGCGAAGAAGGTCATGTGAATAATCGCGAGTTTTTGCGTTTGATTGGCGTTGAATTATTGAAACTTGGTACGACGATCCGCGAGTTCACCTCAGTCGAGGCACTTCCAGGAAAGATTGTTACCGATAGCAGCGAAGAACATTTTGATTTGGTAATTGATTGCCGCGGGCTGGGTGCAAAAAAACAGCTGCGTAATTTGCGTGGTGTGCGCGGTGAAACCTTGCATGTGGAAACCAAAGAAATCCATTTGCGGCGCCCGGTACGCTTGATGCACCCGCGCTACCAACTTTATGTGGTACCCAAACCGAATAACCGTTTTATTATTGGCGCGACGCAAATTGAAAGCGAAGACAGAACGCCGGTCACGCTTCAATCATCGCTGGAATTAAGCAGTGCACTCTACACACTTTCTCCGGCATTTGCGGAAGCGCGCATTATTGAAATGGATACGAACTTACGTCCGGCATTTATGGATAACTTGCCAAAAGTGACCATCGTCGATGGATTGATTACCGCCAACGGATTATTTCGCCACGGCTATTTATTAGCGCCAGCGGTAGTTGAAAATGTGCTGGCACACATCTTCAAAAAAACTGATCCGGTTTTTTCTGCACTGCTGAATCACCACTAAAAAGCACGAGCTTATGACTATTGAACTGAGTGTAAACAACGAAAGCATATCGCTGACCAGCAAGACATTACTCAGCGACGCCTTACTACAATGGGGCTACGGCGAAAGCAAAATCGCCGTGGCCATCAATGGCGAATTTGTACCCCGCTCGACTTACACCGAGCGCGAATTATTGAATGGCGATCAAATCGATATCGTCAAACCGGTTGGTGGAGGTTGATATGAATTACAACAAACCCGAAAAAGATTTCACGCTCTACGGCGAAACTTTTTCCAGCCGCTTTTTATTGGGCACTGCACTTTACGCATCGCCACAATTAATGCGCGACTCCATTATCCAATCGCGCTGTGAAATCGTCACTCTCGGCCTGCGCCGCCAAAACCCGGCCAATCGCGACGGTGATGCGATTTGGCAATTTATCCAGGAAAGCGGCTGTCGTTTGCTGCCCAACACTGCCGGTTGTAAATCCGTTAAAGAAGCAGTGACACTAGCGGAAATGTCACGCGAAATTTTTAATACAGACTGGATCAAACTGGAAGTCATCGGCGATGATTACAATTTACAACCCGATCCGTTTGGTTTGGTTGAGGCATCGGAAATATTGATTAAAAAAGGTTTTAAAGTATTGCCTTATTGCACTGATGATTTAATCCTGTGCAAGCGGCTGCTCGATGTCGGCTGTGAAGTACTTATGCCTTGGGGAGCACCTATCGGTACCGGGCAAGGCTTATTAAATCGCTACAACTTGCGCACACTGCGCGAGCGCATTAAAGATGTGCCTATGATTATCGATGCAGGGCTTGGTGCGCCATCTCAAGCAGCTGAAGCAATGGAAATGGGTTTTGATGGAATTTTATTGAATACCGCTGTAGCCAAAGCATTGAATCCACCGATGATGGCAGAAGCCTTTGGCGATGCAATTGATTCGGGGAGAAAAGCCTATAAAGCGGGGCTCATGCAGAAACGCCAAACCGCCAGTCCGAGCACACCGACTATCGGCCAGCCATTTTGGCATCAACAATAAACTATATAAAGAAAATCAAGATAGGCACAAATCAAGACTGCGGCGTATTGGTGGAACTTCCAATATAGCCGCTGATTTTTGTAAAACCATCCTGTAACCGCTGGGTGATTTTTGGATCCTTGCCCTCACCCGACGAAATATACATTTGCATCATTCGACTTAATCGTTGCAAATGGAACGCCATTTCCTGTTGTACAAGCGATGCATCGGCAACTACTTTGCTGATGCTGTCAGCCTCCTCACTCGCCATAGATTCTAAGGATTCACGCAAATCCTCTTTGAATAAAAGGCTACCTTTAAACGTGGTCGCAATGTGCAAGACAACGTTTTGCAATGCGTGCAACTTGCGGTCACCATGGGTGTAACCCACTGAGGTCAAACACTCGCGCAGCTGCGTGAACCAATTTTGCAAATGCAAATTTTGTTGCAGCATACGCTCGGCAAATTCAGGCACCCCACTACCACTCACAAGATTGGGCAGAGGTAACTCGCTGCGCAGGATCATGGTGGTTACGATATCGCAGCTGCGGTACAAATAAGCGGCTCTGTTCATTTCCAACACGGGAATTACTTCGCGCCAGCGCCGCCCTTGCGCTTTAAAACGATTAAAATAAATACCGACAATGGCATCTGCAACGGCGAGGATCTGCCCCGGTATAGAAAGTTCACTTTCGACTTTTGCGAACGGGTAACCTGTGCCATCACAGCGCTCGTGATGCTCCATAACAGCCGTAACAATCGCTGGTGACACGCCGGGAATATCACGTAAGATTTTTGTTGATATATCGACATGACTTTGCACGTGTTGCCAATCATCTGCAGTCAATTCATCCGCTTTATGGAGAATTTGTGGATTAAGATGCAGCATGCCCACATCATGGGTAAGCGCAGCCAAAAAAATCTCGCCCGAATCATGCGCAGGCAAACGCATTTCTTGTGCGATGTATAGCGACCAAAGACTCACGCAAAGCGTACGGTGATACAAGTCATTCATCTGCGCCGCCATCACCGTCAAAAATTGCTGCACCAACGGCAAATCCGACAGCATCGCACAAACAGGCTCAAGCGAGCTTAAAGGGTGTTTCCGCTCAGCCAGCGATTGAAAATATTCGGTCGAACGAATAGTGTCGAGCAGGTGCTGTAATAAATCTCCAGCCGTAATGGTTTTTTCAATACGGATGGAATCTGCCAGTGGCCGGGCCAGCATTTTATTTTTTAAGCGCACGATGCTTTTTTGATCCAGCAAACTGGCTTGAGTAAGCAGTAATTCACCATCACGCGCTAGAATGTCTTCAACCACTACAACCGGATTAGTCGCAGACAAGAGCGCAAGATAGTCAGCATAAGCGCCGACCTGCAATGGACTCCACACAGGCGAACGTTCACTTGACACGAATGACTGTTGATCACGCGACATACATAAAAACCATCCGTGCAATTGATTTTTAACTGAATAATTTTTAGAGTTTTGTTTTTTAACCGGTTACTAAATCACCAATCGCCACAGCCATACGCTGACCAAGCCGATCAGCAAACTGTAACCCACTAAAGATGATGCAAACCGCGGTACCAAATTATGGCTTATCGCTAACACACCTGCCGAAATCATCGCGGGCATGGCCGCTTCCAATATCACCACCTGGGCAACCAATCCTTCAATACCCAACAACCACAATCCCAACCAGACCAGCGCAGGCGAGACCAACAGGATATACACCAAGCCCACTATTAGCGGCGATAAATACTCCTGACTAAGGGTCAAACGCCACTGCAAACCCACGGCAACCATGACCACAGGTACAAGTGTAGATGAGATTCTCGCGAGCGCCTCCGCCAACCATTCCGGGTATACAAATGCACTCGCTGCAAAGGCCAAAATCAGTGCAATAAACGGTGGAAAAATCAGAATGCTGCGCAAAATCTTTACTGCAGAGGTAGAACCAGACGAGTAATAACAGGCAACCACAATTGCATAAGTATTCAGGGCCACAAACGTACCCAATTGGTCATAAAGAATCGCATAGGGAATTGCTTTAGAACCTAAATGCGCCTCAATAAGTGGAATGCCGACAAATCCGGTATTACCTAAAGGCACCAACAACATTAATGCACCGGTTAACGCGCGCGACCATTTCATCAGCCGTGCCGTACACCATGTCAATAATGCACTAAGCAACATAATTACCCAGGCGGCAACAACTGGAATCAATGCCTCATGACTAAACGACAGCTTGGGAATCTCCGCCAAAATTAACGCAGGCAAAGCAACATAAATCACGTAAAGGTTTAAGGTAGATGCGGCGTTTTCAGGAAACCGTTTGGCTCGTTGTAATAACAATCCAATGATCAACGCGATAACAACAACGGCGATATTTGACATGAATATTCTGCGGCAGAGGACAGGTAGCCAACTCGCAAATCCCATAAATAAGCGGAGAGCAAGAACAGTATTAAAACTAATTGACCTGATTAAATGATTTAAATGACTGGATAGAGGCTACTGACTATAACTGAGGCAAGATTTAAATCAAATAGCGAAATCCCGCATAAATATTGTACTGAGTTACTCACCGCACAGATTATGTACTGGTTTGAGAACAACCTCCTCGCATCTGTTAGCAATTTCAGGAGGGTATTATGTCGAACTTCAATCAATACACTATGCAAGATCCGCGCTCCCAATACCCCAAAGCGCAAGGGAAATCCGACGACCGACAACCGGAACCCGGATTGGACGCCATTTTAAAACCGCAAGCTGATCATGGCGAAGAAAGTTATTGTGGCGCAAATCGTCTCTCGGGGAGAAAGGCACTTATTACCGGGGGCGACTCTGGTATCGGCCGCGCGGTGGCAATTGCATTTGCACGCGAAGGTGCCGCTGTCGCCATCAATTACTTACCCAGCGAAGAAATCGACGGCCAGAAAACCTTGAATATGATCCAACAAGCAGGGCAAAAAGCCATTGCGGTCCCAGGTGATATTACCGACGAAGTTTTTTGCAAAACGCTCGTTCAGCAAACAGTCGAAGCATTAGGATCAATTGATATTCTGGTGAACAATGCGGGCAAGCAACAATTTGTTGAAGAGTTGGAAAATCTAACTACCGAACAATTTACACAAACCTATGCCACAAATGTGTTTGCTATGTTTTGGATCACCAAAGCTGCTGTGCCACATATGCCCCCCGGGGCCAGCATTATCAATACAACCTCAATCCAGTCTTACCAGCCATCACCCGGGTTATTGGATTACGCATCCACCAAAGGTGCAATCACCGCGTTCACCAAAAGTTTGGCAAAAATGTTAATTAAAAAAGGCATTCGCGTGAATGCCGTTGCTCCGGGTCCGGTGTGGACACCATTGCAACAAAGTGGAGGCCAACCCGATGAAAAACTCCAACATTTTGGAGACAAAGTTCCCATCGGTCGCGCAGGGCAACCCGCAGAAGTAGCACCGGCCTTTGTCTTTCTTGCATCCCAGGAATCCAGTTACATCACTGCCGAAGTTATCGGGGTTACTGGAGGGGCGCATTTGCCATGAGTTTTAATCATGGCAAAAAAACAGATAAATTTTCAGCCAATATTGTTCAGGCTACCTGTTTTCCAGCTTCATTGTCCTTACCCATTCCACCGGATTTATATCGATAAATCCGCGTGGATAAACATCCCTTTCGATCAATGCAATATTTTGTAAGGATATTTTTATGAGCAACTCTTCAAAAACAAATGACAGTAAAGTCAGTAAAAAAGATAAATCCAGTGACACCTATAAAGATACAGCAGGTGCAGGCTCTGTCTTAAGTACCGTTTCTGGACCCTCAACCAACCAACCGCCAAAAACACTTGGATCAGATGATCCAGTTAAGCAACGCTTGTTAGACAAAACACTAGGAGGTCAGGAGCTGGCTGAAAAAATATCATCGAATCTTAATAAGCCACATGAGTATGGCGAAGCTTCGCGCACTCCCCTTACCGGAGCGATAGTTGAGCCTACCTCCCCCGCAGCCGGTAGCAGTACATCTTCAGAAATTATTGCTTCACCAAAAACAGGTGAAGGAATACTTTTTCCAGGATCAAACCCTACCGTGGATTCCCTGGACCGCGTGAGAGTTGATAGCAGTAATCAGCCGTTAACAACGAATCAAGGTGTGAGAATTGCCGACAACCAACACTCATTAAAAATTGGATTACGCGGCCCAACAGCGCTGGAAGATTTTATTCTGCGTGAAAAAATTACTCACTTTGACCATGAGCGCATTCCGGAACGTGTAGTTCACGCGCGAGGCTCTGCTGCGCATGGCTATTTTGAATCCTATCGCGCGTTAACAGAATTTACTACGGCGGCGCCTTTTAGTGCAGAAGGAAAACGCACGCCGGTGTTTACACGTTTTTCAACGGTTGCCGGTGAACGTGGCTCTGCTGATACAGTACGTGACGTACGCGGTTTTGCAGTGAAATTTTATACCGATCAAGGCAACTGGGATCTAGTCGGCAATAATATTCCCGTGTTTTTTATTCAGGATGCGATGAAATTTCCGGATCTTGTGCATTCGGTTAAACCCGAGCCGCATCACGCTATGCCACAAGCTTCGAGCGCACACGATACCTTTTGGGATTTTGTTTCGCTGATGCCGGAATCAACACATATGCTGTTGTGGCAAATGTCTGATCGCGCTATTCCGCGCAGTTATCGCACTATGCAAGGGTTTGGTGTACATACCTTTCGTTTGGTCAACGCTGAAGGTCAGTCGGTATTTTGTAAATTCCATTGGACACCCTTGGCTGGGACGCATTCATTAGTGTGGGACGAAGCGGCCAAAATTATTGGCGCCGATCCGGATTTTCATCGCCGCGATTTATGGGAAGCCATTGAAGCAGGTGTATTTCCGGAATATGAATTAGGGCTACAAATATTTACAGAAGATACCGCGAACACGTTTCCTTTTGATGTGCTCGACCCTACCAAATTAGTGCCGGAAGAATTGGTTCCGATTACACCGGTTGGGAAAATGGTATTGAATCGAAATCCGGATAATTTTTTTGCAGAAACCGAGCAAGTCGCGTTTTGTACCGCGCATGTTGTACCGGGAATCGATTTCTCGAATGATCCACTATTGCAAGGCAGAATTCACTCCTACGTTGATACACAAATTAGTCGCTTGGGAGGCGCAAACTTCCACGAAATTCCAATCAATTCACCTGTAGCACAAGTGCACAATAATCAACGTGATGGCATGCATCGCCAAGCGATCAATCGCGGTCGCGTTAACTACGAGCCAAATTCGCTTGCAGGTGGATGCCCGTTCCAGGCGGGAATGTCGGGTTACAAAAGTTATCCAGAACCAATCGCAGAAGATAAGGTGCGTGGGAATCCCGAACTTTTTTCCGATCACTATTCGCAGGCAAGATTATTTTGGCAAAGCCAATCACCCGCAGAGCAAACCCACATTATCAATGCATTTCGTTTTGAACTGACACGCGTACAAACGCCGGCCATCCGCGCGCGCGTCCTTTCCCTATTAGTCAATGTGAATGAGTTATTGGCCGGTAGCGTTGCAGATGGTTTGGGTATTGAGCTTCCTCCGGCGATGCCACTCGCATCCAATTTGCCAATTCCCACTTATCCGCCCTCTCCTGCGCTCTCATTGTTAACCAGACCGGGCACTACTGGTATCGCCACACGTCGTGTTGCGCTACTAATCAGTAATGGTATTGACCAAAAATGCGTATCCACTCTTTACGAAGATTTGCTTAAAGATGGCGCCGTGCCGAGGCTCGTGGGTACCCGTCTGGGTAAAGTAACAACTGCCGATGGCGCCGCGCTGGATATTGAAATCACATTAGAGGCAGGCCCTTCGGTACTCTACGATGGTGTGATCATTGTTCAGGGCGATGGCTCACTCCAACACAACGCCGACGCGCTCGATTTTGTACGTCAACAATATCGCCACTGTAAGCCGATATATTCAATTGGCGGTGGGATATTGTTAGCCGTAGCAGGCGTTCCTTCAACTTTTGCTGATGGCACTCCCGACCCAGCTGTCATCGTTGACCAGGAAAAAATCCAGGACGCATCGCTCACGCAATTTAAAAACGCGTTAGCCGGACACCGTTCATTTGAACGGGAAAAAGATCCATGCCCGGTGTGAAACCTGAGGCGGCAAGCATGAAGCACGAAAAAAAGGGTAAGTAATTTCACTGGACTGGAGATTCATTATGCGCGCGCTCACTTATCACGGCAGTAATGATGTTCGGGTAGATAATATGCCCGACCCTGTTATTCAAGAAGCTGACGATATTATTTTGAAAGTAACTGCCACTGCTATCTGCGGTTCTGACTTACATCTTTATCGCGGAAAAATTCCCGAGACTAAAGATGGCGATATTTTTGGTCACGAATTTATGGGTATTGTTGAAGAAGTCGGTAGTGGTGTAACGGCGGTCGCAAAGGGCGACCGCGTGGTAATTCCTTTTGTCATCGCATGCGGTAACTGCTTTTTCTGCTCGATGAATTTGCAAGCCGCATGCGAAACAACTAACACTGGGCGCGGTGCAATCCTTAATAAAAAACAAATACCACCAGGTGCCGCATTGTTTGGCTTTAGTCATCTTTACGGTGGAATTCCGGGTGGCCAGGCAGAGTATGTGCGCGTGCCCAAAGCCAATGTTGGGCCATTTAAAATCCCTGAAGGAATGGATGACGAAAAAGTACTTTTTCTTTCCGACATTCTTCCGACTGGATATCAAGCTGCCCTTAACGCCGGAATTGTCCCCGGCAGCAGTGTCGTTATTCATGGTGCAGGCCCGGTAGGACTTATGGCCGCTGCCTGCGCTCGTCTGTTAGGCGCCCAGCAAATCTTTATGGTTGATCACCATCAATACCGTTTGGATTTCGCGCTGCGTAATTATGGTGTCATTCCCATTAATTTTGATGACATAGATGACCCGGCATCCGCAATTATTGAACAGACACCCGGCTATCGTGGAGTTGATGCGGCAATAGACGCAGTGGGTTTTGAAGCAAAAGGAAGCACCTTGGAAACCGCCCTCACTGCTTTAAAAATGGAAGGCAGTAGTGGTGCAGCACTGCGTCAATGTATAGCAGCCGTAAGGCGTGGAGGCACTATCAGCGTGCCCGGCGTATACGCCGGTTTTATCCATGGTTTTCTCTTCGGTGATGTATTTGAGAAAGGCCTGAGCTTTAAAACGGGTCAGACACATGTGCAATCATATTTGCCCACCCTTATTGAACATATCTTGAAAGGCGATTTACATCCGGAAGTTATTATTTCCCATCGCCTAAGCCTTGAAAGTGCCGCCGATGGTTATCGAATTTTTGATAAGAAGGAAGATGCTTGCAGAAAAGTCATCTTACGACCCTAAGGCAATATTGCGCAAAGCAGGATTTATATTGAACCAATAAGTGTAAGAAACTTTTCGCTCTGTATGTTAGGTGTAGCACCGAGATGCCGTCGCTATTGACTTATAAATAAGCAAGGCTCGAACTTGAGCTGTCACTTAAACAAAACCTTGGAGATTGATATGGCAACCGCACAAAAGAAATCAGTTAGCACAGAGAAGGCCCCTAAGGCGCAGGAAGCTACTGCATTGCTTAAAGCAGACCACAAAGCAGTGGATTTGTTATTTGAGCAATATGAAAGCGCCAAATCATCCACCAAAAAGAAGGCTATAGTCTCCCAAATTTGTACTGAATTGACAGTGCATGCGCAAATCGAAGAAGAGATTTTCTATCCTCAAGTAAAGGCAGCCTTAAAGGACAAGGAATTAATTCCTGAAGCAACGGTGGAACACGCAACGCTTAAAGAGCTAATTGCCCAAATAGAGGAAGGTGAGCCGAACGACGAAATGTATGACGCTAAAGTAAAAGTACTTTCTGAATACGTTAAGCACCACGTGAAAGAAGAGCAAAATGAAATATTCCCAAAAGCCAAGGCGAGCAAACTGGACATGTATGCCCTTGGTGAACAATTGACACAACGCAAAGAAGAGCTTTTAGCCCAGAAGTAACATTGGCCTCAAGAGAAAAGGAATTCTCTTAAAGCTCCTCTCAGCACTACCCAACAGCCCTACATTGTCACCCTTAAAAATCACCTTCTGCACAGCAACCAGCTTGCTATATAATAAAAATGCCCACACAGAGGTATAGTCCATGCATTTGATAAAACGATTGAAATCAACCGCAACACTAACCATTTTTATTACCACCAATATTTTAATTTTAAACTGCGATGCAACTGAACCTGTGACTGCATCAACCTCAGCAGACAAAAGATCGTACACATTATTGGATGCACAAGGCAAAACCGTCACCGCACATGCACGCTGCGCCACTATTCTCACTTCTGGTTTAACATGGGAACTAAAAACCGATGACGCCAGTGCTCACGATAAAGACAATGTTTATCGTTGGGGCGGCAATGGTGCAGAAAAAACTGGATCGATTTTTTTTGATGACTGGAATAGCCTGCTCAATGCAACCAATACTGAAAAGCTATGTGGTTTTGATGACTGGCGAGTGCCAACTATTGATGAGTTAAAGACGTTGGCAACCAACACAGCCGAAAAAACAACAGTTAATCCTGAAATTTTTCAATTAACCTTGGAAGCCCCCTACTGGTCCGTATCCACTTATCAAAATTATCCTGAACATGCGCAAACGGTTGATTTTGCCACAGGTGCATCGAATTATTACAACGGCTTTCGTGGTGATCGCTTACCTTTACGTTTGGTGCGTGGAAATAGAAAATAAATAAGTGAGAAATATACAATGCTGGACTCCCGCGTTCGCAGGAGTGACGAATAAAGAAACATCCAACAGATTGCACTTTCATCATACCCGCGAACGCGGGTATCCATAATTATTGCTGTCCCGTTTTCCACTGTAACCCAAACCGCCACAATAAACCTGGTGCCGGAAAACCGACAGCTGTAGACGCTGCACTGTCAAATAGATTTTCTACTGACACAGTCATACCCAATGAATCACTCACCGACCAAAACAAAGTGGCATCTAACCGTTGGTAATCATCTAATACTTGTAAGGTTGCATCACCGGTGTGCTGACTGGTTGCGAACTGCTCACCCACTTGCTGATAATCCAGGCTGGTGCGCAAACTCTCACTGAGCTGCCAATGCGCTGCTATTCCCGCGCGCCATTGGGGTCTACCCGTCAAAACTGAAACGCTATCTTTCACATCAATATCTGTATAGGTCACATTACCACGCAACCCTACACGATTATCCACGCTGCTCCATTGCGCTTGCCACTCAACACCGCTGGTTTTGATTTGCTCACGATTGACGTTGGTAAAAAGCTCGCTGTCAAAATCAATGGGATCACGAAAATCGTTGGCAAAATAATCGATACTGGTGTTGAGTTGATCTGACAATTGCCATGCAATTCCTGCATCCCAACTATCAACTTTTTCGGGTTTTAAATTTGCATTACCCACTAATGGATGCCCGAGAGCAAAAAAACTCGGTAATTTATAACCGTCACCGCGATTCGCACGTAGCGCAATAGATTCAGATAATTGATAGCGCAACCCCAGTCTGTTTGATGTTTCGCCACCAAAGCCATCGGTATCGTCATTGCGCACACTGGCCTGCAATAATAGTTTTTCATTCAGTTGCGCATTGATATCAATAAAACCACTGTCGGTGGAGCGATCCAATGCAAAATCTGTAGGAATTACAAAACCAAAATCCAGATAACCGCGGCTATCGCCCTCTTCTTTACGATTTTCCAAACCGACATTCGCCCACAACTTTCCTTGCTCGCCAAGGGTGTTTATCCAGGATATTTGCTGACGTTTAAATTCGGTGTCAGCACCATTGGGAGGAATTGCGTTGTAAGGGGCAATACCCGGCGAATCAAATAATTCACTGCGCTCGTAATGTGTCGCTTGCAAATGGCTTTTCCATTGTTCGGCGATCTGGAATTGCCAACCCAGAGCTGCACTTTTATCGGTGTAGTCGGTGTAGTCCAATGCAGGGGATGTAGCGAATTGCGGGCCACCGCTTTGCTCTGGATAACTGCTGCGGTCACCATCAAAATAGCGGACGCTTGCGGTTATAGAATGTGCGTCTGTTGGTCGCCATCCCAAACGTAAATTAATTTCACTGTCTTCTGCCCTGCTTCCTTCAACCGGCTCACCCGAGTCGCGCACGCGCGCTTGAATTGCATAATCGGTTTTATCACCGGCACCCAGCGCACTAAAACCCGCTTGCTGAAAACCTTCATCGCCAACACTGGCAGATATCGATTGCTGATGGCCCTGTTGCGGGCGCAGCGTAATAATATTAATAACACCGGCAAGTGCATCCGCACCGTAAATAGCAGACTGCGGGCCGCGTACTATTTCAATGCGCTCGATAGAATCCACATTGATGCTGCCCAAATCAAATGCACCACCACGGCTGTTGCCTGGATCATTCATCGCGATGCCATCAATCATCACTACTGTGTAATTTGATTCTCCACCGCGAATGGATGCCACCGCTAACCCACCGGGACCGCCCTGCCGCTCAATCAATACGCCGGGTATCGATTGCAGTACCTCGGCCAGATTGGTTTTATTCAATTGCCCCAACATTTCCCGATCAACCACGCTCAAGCTGGATGACACTTGTTCCATAGTGAGTGGGTTGTATGTTCCCGTAACAATAATTTGCTCGATAGCATTCTGCTGTGCAAAAAGCGGCATTGCATTCAATAACAAAGCAGTCGGCAATACATTCATTGAAAGATGTGAAATATTTTTAAATCGGTTTTTTACTTTATTGTTGTTCATAACGTTTTCGACACCAAAGCTGCATGAAAAAATCCGCGCTGTATTAACAGCGCGGAGAAGCGAGGATGAAACTTAATAATTGATTGCTAATTAATTGGCAGACGTCCACTCAATTGCTTTGCGGATCATTTCCACCATATTGGGATCGGAGAAATTGGCATCGACATGGCCAATGGCGGTGTAGAACATGCGGCCTGTACCGACAGTATTGGTGAAAATCACCGGATGATCGGCAACCGGATAATTCGAGGTGTAACTGGTGCGGTCCAGCGTGCCCAGGATTTCCACATTGCCTACACCGCGCGGATTGGTTTTCCAAAAATACCATTCATCACCGAGCATCCACTCAGCACCGATGTGTTTCACCAACGGATTTTCCAGTTTCTCGATCTTCACTTTTGCGCGCGGGATTCCATCGCCGTGATGAATAAATTCCGCACCGGCAAACAGGGTTCCGGTATACCAGGGCCAACCGTGCTCTGTATCCGCCGCCGAGTGAGTACCGACAAAACCGCCACCGGTTTCCATATAGGTTTTGAATGCAGCTTCCTGCGCAGCAGTGAAGATGTCGCCAGTGGTATTCATAAACACAATCGTGGAGTACTGAGCGAGATTTGCAGTGGTGAAAAGGCTCGCATCTTCCGAGGTCGTGACTATGTAGCCATTGTCCTGCGCGATACGCTGCACCATCGCAATACCGGCCGCGATAGAGTCGTGGCGGAAGCCCGAGGTTTTGGAGAAGACCAACACTTTCGGACAAGTCGTTCCGCAACTCACGCGGAATTTGCGCACCTTGGGCACACTGACTTCCACACCGCTGCTGTTCACCAAGCTGATGCGCAAACTGTGCTGGCCAGTCGGTAACAGCCCCAGATTTATTTCATTGAGATTGTTAACACGCACCCCTTGGTTGGTATCCAGGTAATAGACATAACCACCGCTCGCAAACCAATTGGCATCGGTAATGGCAACACGGAATTTCACTGCCTCAGTCTGCGCGATCACCGCATCATTTGCCGGCGACAGGAAGCTGATGAGCGCGAGGTTTGCATCAGCGGGAACACCGTGAACCTCAAACTCAAACAGGGAATAACCGTAGCCAGTCGCACGCTGTATTCCGCGCATACGGATATAGCGCCCTTTTTGGCCATCCAGTATCAGAGTATCGATACCGCCGTCACCGTTAGTGGTGGTGTTGACGATTTCCCAGGTGCTGCCATTTTCAGATACCTCGATTACATAGCTCTTGCCATAAGCGGCTTCCCAATTCAGCACCGCGCGGGTGAAGTGCACACTTTTCCCCATATCCAGCTGGATATATTGGGTGTCGGTTTCGGCACTTTCCCAACGGGTCGCGACATTGCCATCATGCGCACTTGCCACGGTATTACCGCCGAGGAAGCTGGAGGCGGTTGATCCCGTCGGCGCGAGTTTTGCCGGGCTTGGTGTAGTGGGTGTAACACCGGTCGATCTAACACTGAAACCGACTGAGTTACTTACCCCCACGACCTGGCTCTGTGCATTCAGCAAGGTGACCGAAACGCTGTGATCACCGACTGGCAAAGCCCCCAGATTGACGGGAGCTGCATTAGTCACCCTGACTGCCGCTGCATTATTGAGCGAGTAACGATAGCTGCCGCCCGCGCTAAACCAGGCCGCATCACTAATCGTCACTTGCAGGCTGGCGTTGTTACCTTGCACAAACTGTTGGCCCGCTGTTGGTGCGGCAATGCTAATGGTTGGCGTGGTCACGACATCCAGAGAAGTGCCGTAGACACGGAATTCCCACAGCGAGAAACCGTACTGGGTGCCACGTGTGATACCGGTCAAGCGGACATAACGCCCCTGGCCATTGACGGTCAAGGCATCTTGCCCACCATTACCGGTAGTCGTGCGGAACAATTCAGTCCAGCCGCCGGTTCCGGTATCCGATGCTTCAATCACGTAACCTTTGCCGTAAGCCGCCTCCCACTCCAGCACTACCTGGGTGATCTTCATCTTGCTGCCCAGGTCGATCTGGATAAATTGGTTATCGGCAAACACGCTTTCCCAACGCGTGCCCATGTTGCCATCGACCGCTGCCGCGCCGTTGTTGCCGCCAATTACTGCCGAGGTTGAAACCGTTTTGTTTTGCGAGATCAGCACTGGCGTTTGTACCGGCGGTTCCACAGGTGGCTCAACCGGCGGAGTACCCGTACCGCCCCAGATCTCAAACTCAAATAGCGAGTAACCGTAGCCAGTTCCGCGCACAGTGCCGTTCAAACGAATATAACGATAGGAACCGGACAAATTGGTATGGGTTTCAACACCGCCAGTGCCATTGGTTTTGGTCACTATCGGGGTCCATTGGTTGCGATCTAGCGATCCTTGAATGGTGTAAGACTTGCCGTAAGCCGCCTCCCACACCAGCTTAATTTCACTGATGTTTTGCGCCGATTGCAGATCGATTTCGATCCATTGCGGATCAGAGAATTGACTGCCCCAACGGGTTAACACATCACCATCAACAGCATTGGAGCCAACAAAACCACCTTCAAATGACGAGACAGTCACCGGCTTGCCTTTTGACAATAACGTCTTGCCTTGTTGTGGCGGAGTGCCCGACAAACTGGCGATCCACTGCTCCAATACCGCGATGTATTCCTTATGCTCCAACGAGCGACCAATGGGTGGCATACGGTCATTCGGGTTGATGCTCTTATCGCGGATGTACAGCACCGATTGCCGCGGCGCGCCAGCGGCAACGATTTTTGCATTGGTAATACCGTAGTCCGCGAGGTAATCGCGAATACCGGTAGTCGCGAGGTTCACGACTTTCATTTGGCTCAAGGGCGTATTAAAGCGCGCGTCCCATTGCGATCCACCATTACCCGTACCATGGCAATGCGCACAGTTGGCATCGAGATAGGATTTCACCCGGGTTTCCAACGAAGCGCTGGTGTCACCGAGTGCGACCATTTTGTCAAAACCGGAAACCTGACTATTGATAAACGCAGGCGCAAACAAATTGCGATTATTCCAATTCACCAATTGGTTTTCTGTCACTCCGTTGGGATAAGTGTAATTGCCATTCAACTGACGCGTACTCAAACCAAGAACCTGGCTAGATTGCGCGTTGTGGCAATCAATACATTCCGTCGGGCTTGGGTAAGTCCAGGTTTGCGTTGTTGTTGTGCCGTCCGCATTGGTGATGCTGACATTTTGCTGCGCGCCGGTGGTCAACAAATCCGCATCGCTATTATCAGCACGCCATCTGTAAGTAACACCGTAAACTTTGCCATCGGCCTTGACGACCAACAAACGGGTTTCGAGACGTCTTTTAGTTGCAGGATTATTTGCATTAGTGGGCAATTCAAAATTTTTCACCACTACTGTGCCTTGCGGATAAACCCAGTTTTCTTTCGCATCCCATTTCACTTTGGTATTAGCCGGCAACGATATCCAACGCGCCTTGGTGGCGTTATCGGAATAGAGCTGGCTGTTAGGTGCAAAGGGAACAAGGTTCGCAATCGGTGTCATATTCGGCGTGTTGCTGAATACGCCAGTTTGCGACAACAACTTGGGCACGCCGGTGAAACTGGCATCCAGCGTTTTAGGCATATTCAAATAGGCAAATTGCGTGAGCGGTTGCTCCGGCTGTGCACCTGCGAATACTTCAAACTCGTAGATTGAGTGGCCATAGGCACTCGCACGCGCCGTTCCGGTCAAGCGCACATAACGGTAAGCCGTGGTTGAATTGATCATATGCAATTCGGCATTACCGGTGCCGTTATTGTTAGTGACCAAGCGCTCCCAAGTTGTGCCGTTGACTGAAGCTTCAATAATATATTTGGAACTGAATGCGGCTTCCCATTTAATAATAATGGTCGCGATCGTTGTGGGTGTGCGCAGGTCAATGGTCAGGCTTTGTGGATCTGCAGCGGTACTTTCCCAGCGAGTTGCCGGGTTGCCATCAATCGCATAGGCCGCGAGATTTCCACCGGTTTCTGTCGTTGCATTTGCAACACCACCCACCGCGACATTGGTGCCGTTATCGCGGTCGCCGATATAATCAAAACGATACAAAACACCGTTGCCAAAGGGCTCCTTATCGCAGCAACCTGAACCCCATTGCAATACATAAAGTTGATGGGTGCGAGGATCAAGTTCTACATCAATCGCACCCTGAAAATTTGCCGTGTTCAACGGAAAATCTTCAGCAACGGGTGGATTGCCACCCGCTGCCAAATTAATCGTTGAAAATTTGCTGCTGTTGAAATCCCAAAAAATCAAACGGCCATCGTAATACTCAGGCAATTTAAATTCGTTGGTAATCGCTGGATTAAAACGATACACCGGCCCCGCCATGGTCGCCTGGTGGCGAATAGTCCAGAGCGCCGGTTTAGCCGCCGGTAAATTTTTTGCACCGGTATTGCGGGCGTGATTATTAACAATGTTATTCGGATTAAAGCCAGCATAAGGCTCGTTGAAACCAACAATGTAGGGCCAGCCATAATTTCCTGCCGTGCGCAGTTCATTCAGCTCATCCATTCCACCGGGGCCCTCAGCACTCGCAGCAGAAGAATCCGGGCCAATATCGCCGAGGTATGCATAACCGGTCAGCGGATCGATATTAATGCGGAAGGGATTGCGGAACCCCATTCCGTAAATTTCAGCGCGATGGGTTGCACTAGCGGGAAATAAATTGCCTGCCGGAATGGTGTATTTGCCATCGGCTGTCGGCGTAATGCGCAATACTTTACCGCGCAAATCGTTGGTGTTGCCTGACGTCGCTTGCGCACCTTCGGAGAAATAACCGCTCGCCGCGTTGTTATCGCCAGTGGTAATCAACAGGTTGCCGTTTTTATCAAACTTCAAACTGCCGCCCATATGGCCATGCGCTTCATTACCAGTAATCCACTCCAACAAAATGGATTCAGAGCCGGCAATCAGCGCGTTGTTGGCATTCACCGTAAAACGCGACACTCGGGTTTTACTCCCCGGCGAGGTGTATTGGAAATAAATAAATCCGTTTTGGGTAAATTTGGGATCAAGCGCAACGCTCAGTAATCCGTCTTCAAATACACAGCGCACATTCGGTACAGTAGATGTGACAGTAGCGATACCCGCATCCAATTTCCAACCGTAAAACTTGCCGCACTTGCTCACGACAAATGCGCGGCCATCGGCAGAAATTTCAAACTCCATGGGTAAATCCAATCCCTCCGCTACCACCGTCCGCTGAAAATCAGTGGACTTGGGAGCTTGCGCCGTTGCTGATGCAGCGACAAACAGCGCAGATATAACTACCGCAAGCGCGTAACACAGCTTGTGAATACTTCTGCACCACCTAATTATATTTATAAAGGTGTTCATTGAGTTGCCTCCAATAGAACCGGAATGACGCAGTGCGACGCCAAAGCATTACTTGCTATGTACGGTGTGCTGCGTGGAAGTTAAAAAATGGAGATGAAATTACGGAATAACCTCACAGTTGATTGCCCACTGAAAACCTTGCTACTTATTATTCTTACTTGTGATTAAACGGAGAGTTATAGGGTTCACTGAGCCAGCCTATGATAGGAACCACTGGAGCAAAACTCATCTCACTTTGGCGACTTGCAGAAACATGGGATTAAACAGCTGTTTTTTAGCCAAATAGGTCACACTAGGCAGATGTTTTTGATAGCGAAATTGGATTGATTACCGAGGATACGAATGGCCAAAATGGTTCGTACGGTTGGTGTTATTCAACCGTACGGGCTTGCTCCAAAAGAACGACCACAATAAAGAGATGCACCTCACACAAATAGTGCGACGAAAAATTAACGGGAAATCTCTACTCACTTTTGCAAGCATTTGCAATTTATTGAATGTGATTGCCGTATGTTCGCATCTGCACCGACACTGTTTTAGCCTAAGTCTATGGTCAAACACATTTGGGAGTGCAATCAGGGGAAACTGTGGAGTAATTTATGTCGGTTACTGAAGATAACTTATGGTTGGTAGCGGTATTTTCAGCTCTATTATTTTCGGTATCGTAGCGATGATTCTACGAAATCGAGCAGCCAAAATAGATTCCGTAGGCCGCTCTGAAAAAGACACTGTAAACAATAGTGTATCGATAGATCCAAAAGAAAATACGACCAAATTGGAGTAGGATATTTTAGCTCCGATTATGGCGCCAGACACTTTGCTTCCCACTTGGCTGAGGTATTCGAGTGGAAGTGCAAATCACCACAGAATATTCTTATAATTTTCAAGAAGTTGGTATCACCTAAAAAATCATTTCCTGCAACACTGATAAAGCAAGTATTTTAAAACTCATTGACGCTAGCTAAACCCAGCGCTCACTGCCAACAAAGGATTGAAATAAGTCTCTGAGCCAGAAGCTCACCGATTATTAATCAATAAGAAATTGCTTATGGAAAACAAAAAGCCCTGCAATTGCAGGGCTTTGAGGTGATCGCAATAACTTGCGATTTGTAGATGGTGCCCGAGGCCGGACTTGAACCGGCACGACCAAAAGATCGACAGATTTTAAATCTGTTGTGTCTACCGATTTCACCACTCGGGCGGAGTGCTTTTACGTCGGTACGTAAAAGGGGAAAAATGGAGGCGCGATCCGGAGTCGAACCGGACTAGCTGGATTTGCAATCCAGAGCATAACCGCTTTGCTATCGCGCCATTTCGAGAGGCCGCAATTCTAGCGGACTCATTTTGAAAATCCTAGTCTTTTATCCAGGTCGCAGGAAGGTTTTTTGACAGTTGACTAAATGCTGTGCAGGTCGATCAAAAAGGCGTTATTTTTCAGGCGACTCTGGTAACAAATAAGGCCAGGCGGCACGCAAATAAAGAATCATTGACCAGAGTGTCAGCACTGCAGCACCCGCCAAGGCAATAAAACCAATAGGAAGCAGTATCGGGATATTAGCTAGCAATACAATAATGGCTGTCATTTGTAGCGTTGTTTTGATTTTGCCAATACTCGATACAGCCACACTTGCCCGCTGCCCTACCGCGGCCATCCATTCACGCAATGCCGATATGACTATCTCACGCCCAACAATAACTGCGGCGGCAACCACAAACCAGACTGAATCATGGTGCAGCGTGACCAACAACAGGAGCGCAATCACCACCATCAACTTATCGGCGACGGGATCAAGAAAGGCGCCAAAAGGTGTGCTTTGATTGTATTTGCGCGCAACATAACCATCCGCCCAATCAGTAATGGCGGCGACGCTGAAAATCAATGAAGAGACTATGTAAGCCCAGCCAAAGGGTAAATAAAAGACCACTACAAAGAGCGGGATTAAAAAAATCCGCACCAAGGTAAGTTGGTTGGCAAGGGTCATAAGCGGTTCCCGGGAGACTGTATGTTCGGGCGCGATAATACACCAGCAACAAGCTATTAACACGCTTTGGTTATATTACTGAAACAATTGGAGTATGTGTCGAGGAGGATTAATCATTGTGGAAAAAGGCATAGATTTCTTCGGCAAGCCGCTGGCTAATGCCATTGACGCGCGCCAAATCATTGATACTGGCGTTTTGTACCTCTTGTAAACCACCAAAGTGACGCAACAACTCGCGGCGGCGGTTAGCGCCAATACCGGGGACATCTTCCAGGGTCGACGTCTTGCGCTTTTTATCGCGCCGCTGCTTGTGACCGGTAATGGCAAAGCGATGCGACTCATCGCGGATATGCTGGATCAAGTGCAATGCAGGTGAATCGCCGGGCAATACTATCTCTGCACCAGTTTCACCATCGAACAAAGTTTCAAAACCTGCTTTGCGCGTTGTACCTTTGGCGACACCAATTAACTGCACACCTTGTACACCCAACTCAGCAAGCACTTCTATCGCCTTGCCCAACTGCCCTTTGCCACCATCGATCAATAAAATATCAGGCAACTTGCCTTCACCGTTTTGCAAGCGGGTGTAGCGCCGCGTAAGCGCCTGCTCCATTGCCGCGTAATCATCACCGGGCGTAATTCCATCAATATTGAAGCGGCGATAATCAGACTTGAGTGGGCCATTGGTATCAAACACCACACAACTGGCAACGGTAAGTTCGCCGCTACTGTGGCTGATATCAAAACATTCCAAACGCTGCGGTGTTTCATCCAGATTAAGCGCTTCCTGCAATGCGATAAAACGATCGAGCGAATTCTTCTTATTATTGATATGGGCAATTAAATTTTGTTGTGCAGCCGTTGCCGCCATTTGTAACCATTGCGCGCGATGACTGCGCACCTGGTGATTGATTAATACCTGACGCCCAACCGATTGCTGCAAGGCGGCACTGAGCAACTCAGACTCTTCTAATTGATTACTTACAATAAGCTCGCGCGGAATTTCACGGCCGCTGCTGGCGAGATAAAATTGTGGGATAAACTCAGCGAGAATTTCTGCAGGTGTTTCTGCCAGTGTGGCCGATGGATAAAAACTGCGGCTCCCGAGAATTCGCCCCTGCCGAATAAACAATACGTGCACACAAATCGCAGCTGCGCGCATTTCTGCCGCGATTACATCAATATCCCCATTCCCTTCCTCAATCACTTGTTGCGATTGCACAGTGCGCAATGCAGTAATCTGATCGCGGTAAGCAGCAGCTTTTTCAAAGGCTAATTGCTGTGCGGCAACATCCATTTTATCCGCCAACTCGCCCAATAATTTGTCCGCATTGCCAGTTAGGAACAAGCTGGTGTGGTACACGTCAGTTTTGTAATCAGCAGGTGAAATAAATTCCACGCAGGGTGCAGTACAGCGTTTGATTTGATATTGCAAACAAGGACGTGTACGATTTTTAAATACGCTGTCTTCACACTGGCGCACGCGAAAGGTTTTTTGCAGAAAATGCAGGCTTTCTTTTACTGCACCCACATTGGGGAAGGGTCCAAAATAATCACCACGCTTTTTCTTCGCGCCGCGATGAAACGAAATCCGTGGATAATCTTCACCGCTGGAAATAAAAATATAGGGATAGGATTTATCGTCGCGCAATAAAATATTGTACGGCGGACGATTGGATTTAATCAGATTTTGCTCAAGAATCAGCGCTTCTGTTTCACTCGCTGTCACTGTCACTTCAATGCGTGCTATGCGTGACACCAGCGCTTGCGTTTTGGGGGTCAAACCGGTTTTGCGAAAATAACTCGCCAGTCGCGCCTTCAGGTTTTTTGCTTTACCCACATAGAGAATCTCCCCATCACCACCAAACATTTGGTAGATACCTGGCTGCTGGGTGGTATTGGCGAGAAAACGGGAATGATCAAACAGATCAGCGCTAGCGTGCGTCATCAGAAAAAGTATCTGTGTAGATGGAACAAAAGCAGTCGATTAAACGACTGCTTCCGGATCGAGAAGATTGTGCTTCACCGCCAACAGTGTCAATTCAACATCGCTATTGATATCCAATTTTTCAAAAATACGATAGCGATAGGAGTTAACTGTTTTTGGACTGACACAAAAGGTATTGGCGATATCATTTACCTTTTGGCCATTGGCAATCAACATTGCCGTCTGCAGCTCGCGCTGGGATAACTTCTCAAACGGCGATTCCTGATTGTTATTACCCGAAAATGTTCTGAGTGCAAGCTGTTGCGCAATGCTGTTGCTCATGTACAGATCACCGCGGATCACTTTATTGATCGCATCAGTAATCTCAGTGAACTCGGCGCCCTTGGTGACATAGCCAACGGCACCTGCTTGCATCAGGCGAGTTGGATACAAGTCATCATCGCATGCGGTCACTGCAATAATTTTGATAACCGGATTTACGGTCAATAATTTTTTAGTTGCTTCAAGGCCGCCCATCCCCGGCATTTTTACATCCATCAAGACAACATCAGGCTTTAAAATTCGCGCCTTTGTCACCGCCTCTTCGCCACTCTTGGCGTCCCCAACCACCTGATAGCCGTCTATGTCGGCTAGCATACGCACTATCCCCATGCGAACTAGATCGTGATCATCGACTACGAGAATCTTTGTCAAACTAGCCCCCAATCCGAAATCGGATACAAAACATTGTTGTTATAACCACCACAATACCGCTGGCACATTTTTAATGATTGTAGTGAGACTCTGCACAAACTACCACTATTTAATGTGCTGATTACGCCTGGTTAAATGCCATTGATCGATTATGTCGCTGTTTTTATTGCCTTTTCAGTAATAGTCATAAAATTCATAAGAATGGTGTCGAATTTAAGCTCTAATTTATAGGGTAACTAGGGATAAATTCGGGGCTCCATCTCCAGCATCACACCAAATTGCTCAAACACCGATTGCTTGATCAGATCGGCCAACGCTAACACCGCTTGACCCGAGGATTTACGTGGATTAGTGAGCACGAGCGCCTGCTGCTCATGGACAGCTGCGCCACCGACTTCCCTACCCTTCCAACCTGCCTGATCAATCAACCAGCCCGCCGCCAACTTGACCTGATTAGCGGCAGCGGGATAAGAAACAATCGTCGGATTTTCAGCTTTCAAAGCATCAAATTGTTGTTGATTGATAACCGGATTCTTAAAAAAACTCCCTACATTCGGGATAACTGCCGGATCGGGCAATTTTGTCTGGCGGATATCAATGACTGCTGCACTGACCTGCTGCGGTGTAATGTCCTCCTCAAGCGTGTTAGCCAGCGCCGCGCGTAGTGCGGGGTAAGTGAGATTCAGGTGCGGCTGTTTGCGCAGACGAAACGTCACCGAAGTAATCACGTACTGGTCTTTAAGTGACTGTTTAAAAATGCTGTCGCGATAACCAAACTGACAGCTTTCATTAGTAAAAGTCACCGATAAACCCGAGCGGATATTAAGCGCAGACAATTCAGCCACCAGCTCTTTAATCTCCACCCCATAAGCGCCAATGTTCTGGATGGGTGCAGCGCCAACACTGCCGGGGATGAGCGATAAATTTTCCAAACCATAAAGCGCATTATCGAGCGAAAACACCACCAGCTGATGCCAGTTTTCACCGGCGGCCACTTTCAACCAAACAAACTCCTCATTTTCATCAACCACTTCCCTGCCCTGGGATTTTATCTGCACCACCAAACCGGGAAAATCAGCACGCAACACAATATTGCTACCGCCACCCAATAACAGCAGCGGTAAATTTTCCGTACGCGCAAACGCCAGCGCCTCGCGCAATTCATCATCCGTTTTTACGCTGACAAAATACTGCGCCAGCGAAGGAACAGCGAGCGTATTGAATTTCTGCAAATTGAAATGAGGCAAAAAAAGTGGCACAGCAGAATTACCTGATTGGTTGAAAGTCTTACACTATTTTTTATGGCAGCTTAGCGCAATGCATTATTGCAGATATGGTTTAGCAAACCTTGGGCAGCATCCTCTACCAAATCCAACACCAACTCAAAATCGTCTCTATCGCCGTGATAGGGATCGGGCACTTCGAGATAATTGCCGCGCGAACCAAACTCCAGAAACAAACCCAAGTGTCCGGTATAGGTCGATGGTTTCATGCGCTGCAAATTCATTAAATTGGATTTATCCATCGCCAATACATAATCAAATTCTGCAAAATCCCGCGCACTTACTTGACGGGCACGCAATACCGATAAGTCGTAACCCCGCTGGCGCGCGGCGGCAATTGTGCGCGAATCAGGTGCTTTGCCGATGTGCCAATCGCCGGTTCCAGCCGAATCTACCAGAATTTTTTGATCCAATTTTTCGCGCGCCACCAGCTCGCGAAAAATGCCGTCCGCGGTGGGCGAGCGGCAAATATTGCCCAGACAAACAAATAATACTTTCGTCATTTTGCATTCACTAGATTCAATTTTCCAAAATCGCCTTTACACGCAACAGGTCTGCCTCGGTATCTACACCACCGGGTACCGCAGCGCAGGCTTCAGCGATGTGGATAGCTTCGCCATTGGCCAATACGCGCAATTGTTCAAGCGATTCAATCTGCTCAAGTTGCGCTTGTGGCCAAGTAATAAAACGATTGAGCAGGGCCACGCGATAAGCATAAATACCAATATGGCGCTGCGCCGGAAAATTATCGGGCAAGCTATTGCTAGCTGCTTTGGCAAAATGATCGCGCGGCCATGGGATGGGTGCGCGACTAAAATACAAGGCCTTTCCTGTTTGATCGGCGACTACCTTGACGATATTTGGATTGCGAAAATCATCCAGGCTATGAATAGGCTCGCTCAGTGTCGCAACACTTGCGTAATTATTCGCGGCGAGATTGGCGGCAACTTGATTAATCACTGCCGGGGGGATCAAGGGTTCATCTCCTTGCACATTCACGACAATATCATCCGACGTTAAACCAAGCTGCGCTGCCACTTCCTGCAAGCGATCAGTGCCTGAGTTATGCGCAGCGGATGTCATACACACACGCGCACCAAAAGATTTGGCAACTGCCTCAATCCGTGCATCGTCAGTGGCGATGATAACCTGTGCCGCCGCGCTTTCACACGCGCGCTCGTAGACGTGTTGGATCATCGGCTTGCCGGCAATGTCCTTCAAGGGTTTGGCAGGCAGGCGTGTTGAAGCATAACGCGCGGGAATAACGACGTAGAAACTCATACTGGGGTTCCATCAAATAAAGTCTATTTCGATTTAAAAATGGTTTTTTTCTGCTCGCAAATCCGCTCCAGTTTTTGCAGCAGTGCTTGCCAAAAACTCTCGGGCAAATTGGCCGCAATCGGTAAGTAAAACCAATGGGGCTGTGCAAATTCGCGGCATTTAACCGCATCTTTTTCCGTCATCACCACCGGGACATTATTAGCAAACTGTAAATCGTTTGCACTGTAGGTGTGGTGGTCAGGAAACGCGTGCAACTCTGCAGTTATACCTAATTGGGTTAATGTATCCTGAAATCGCTGTGGATTACCAATACCCGCAACTGCATGAACACTTGTTGAATTAAATTCGGCCGCAGAAATTTTTTCACCCGATTGAAGATTGACCAACTCTTGCGCGCAGATCTGCATAGGCACATAAAACAAATCTGCCAAACCCGGCAGCGCAAAATTATCAGAAGGAGAGTTCACCACCACCCAATCCACCGTTTTTAAACGCGCTTTAGATTCGCGTAAAGGGCCAACGGGCAAACGCCAACCATTACCCAAACCGCGCTGGCCATCGACCACGGCGATTTCAATATCGCGCGCTAACCGGTAATGCTGCAAGCCATCATCGCTCAATAAGATATCGCAGTTTTCGTCTTCCAATACGCGGGCAGCCGCAACGCGATCTGCGCCCACGCACACAGCACAACCCGTTTGCCTGTAGATGGTGACAGGCTCATCACCAGCCTCAGCAGCAGTGCTTGCTGCATTGAGCAGATAGGGGTAGTGACTCGCCTTGCCGCCATAACCACGGCTGATCACACCGGGATTAAACCCTTGCTGTTGCAAACCTTTCACCAGTGCAATCAACAAAGGCGTTTTGCCGGTGCCGCCAACAGAAATATTGCCCACGACTATTACGGGCGTAACCAAACGCTTTTGCGTGTAGCGGAGAATCCAAAAGCGACGGAACGCCGCAAGCAGCACAAAGACAACTGTCAGAGGCAATAGCAAAAACGTCCAGACACGCTTGCCATACCAGGCTGCCAGCCAGGGGTTGTGTGGGTTATAACCTGAAGAAACAGGTGTTTGTTGACCGGGGGAGTTCAGATAATCATCCTGTAAAAACAAAAGGACTTTTGCATCGGGGATACAAAAGTCCTTTGGGTTGCGAAGCTGGGCAGAATTGTAACCGAGTCGCTAGTCTTTTTCAGGCTCGGGTTGGCGGGTGGTGATACTCAAATGGGCGAAACCCAGCTGACCCGCTGCATCCATAGCCTGCACGACCGCTTGGTGCGGAGTTTTGGCGTCGGCGGTAATCACCAATGGAACTTTGGTATTACCCTCGGCAGTTTTGGTTATTGCCGACTTCAATGTTTCAATTTTACTGTTAACAAGCGCTTGGCCATTTACCGAATAACTACCCTCAGTGCTGATAAGAATTTCAATCTGATCCGGTAACTCACTACTCTGCTCACCGACAGCTTCCGGCAGATCAACACTCAAGTGCGTCTCTTTAGTGAAGGTGGTGGAAACCATAAAGAAGATCAGCAACAAAAACACCACATCAATCAAAGGCGTTAGATTGATACCTTCATCTTCAGTTCTCTGGCGACGAAATTTCACGTTGCGACCCCGCGCCTTAAACCAATTTCACATCGACTCGACGGTCGCTGTGCAGTGCATCAACCAATTTGATCGCTTCCTCTTCCATGGTGACAACAATGGAATCTATGCGGCGCTGGAAAAACCGGTGCGCAATCATTGCTGGAATCGCGACGATTAATCCCGCCGCTGTGGTGTAAAGCGCAACCGAAATACCGCCAGCCAACACTCCGGTATTACCTGTGCCCTGAACCATAATCGAATTAAACACTTGGATCATACCGAACACAGTACCCAACAACCCGAGGAGCGGCGCTATATTCGCGATGGTGCCAAGAATGTTTACATAGCGCTCGAGCTCATGGATTACCTGGCTCGCCGCTTCCTGCACCGAATCTTTCATCACTTCGCGGCCATGTTTGGAATTGCTCAAACCAGCGGCGAGAATTTGGCCCAAAGGGGAAGATTGCTTGAGCTCACGCAGTTTGGAGGCATCGAGCTGGTTGTTTTTAATCCAACTCCACACTTGTGCCAACAAGGTCTTAGGGGCAATTTTGGCGGGATTGAGCGTCCAATAACGCTCGGCGCTGATTGCAATCACAATCAATGAACAGGCCAGGATTGGCCACATCAAAATACCGCCAGCTAAAAAAATCTCAAACACAGATGCTTCCTCTTATTGTACAAATCAGTTGAGCGCATGGCTCCATGTCGCGGCGTACATTACCACAAGAACCAGGGATTGCCATGGGGCAGACTGCTTTGTCTGCAAATGTGTGAAGAAGTTGCATCTGTACCCGGTATTGGCTGTATCAGTCAAACCAATACCGCCGATTAGACTGGCGGTACTCACGAACTAGTTGCAAGCTGCCCTGATCCCACTCAAATAAAATCGCACCAGAGTACGCGGTATTGAGCTCACGGCTACCCACGGCCTGATAACGCTGCCGGACTTGCCGGTGCGGATGACCGTGCTGACTGCGATAGCCTGCAGAATAGATAACCACCTCCGGTTGCATTTTATTAACAAAACCTGCCCCCGAGGACGTGCGGCTGCCATGATGTGCAGCCAATAATACATTCAATTTTTCCGGCAGATTTTGATTGCGCAATAATTGATTCTCAACAGACGTTTCAATATCGCCGGGCAATAAAATATGTTGCCCCGCATAACTGATCAACAATACACAGGAGTGATTATTAGCACTGGTCCCCGTTGCTTGTGCAAATTGTAAAAACTGGAAGCGCACTTTTTGCCACTGCCATTCAGACGCTTGATGGCAAGATTGTGATTCAATTGTGTTCGCCACTTCTGGCGGAATTTTTTCCGGCTCGCCCGCGAAAAGATGCTCCACCGCTATTTTTTCCAGCAATCCCGTTAAGCCGCCGGCATGGTCCATATCCCCATGGCTCACCACTAATCGATTAATATGGTTAATTCCCTGTGCATATAAATAAGGGGCGACTATGCCGCTGCCCGCATTAAAGTCGTCGGTATATTTTGGGCCAGTATCGTATACCAGTGTTTTCTCACCAACCTGTACAACAAAGGCACTACCCTGCCCCACATCCAATATTTTCAGTTTTAAATCAGGCTGATTCGGCGGATCAATAACAATACCCAACCCCACACCCAACAATAAACCACACCAACCCAGTACGCGGGGAAATAAACCTTTGGGAAGCAGCAACACACAACAACTCAATGCGATTAATAAAGCCAGTGTCGGACTAAAAGCTACAACAGGGCTTGACCAAGCACCGCCAACCGCAAGTAATCCCTCTAAAAATATTTTTAATATTTCCATCAACCAGCCTGCACCACTCAATAAAAAATCGCTGGTATCACCCAAGAGATTGCGAGTAGCTGCGCTAACTAATAGCAGTGGAACCACTAAAAAAGTAATCAGGGGAATGGCAATACCGTTGGCGACAGGCGCTACCAAAGAGACACAACTGACTAACACACTGAGCGGCACTAATAAACCAATGAACATGGCCCACTGCGAGCGAATAAAACCCACTATCAAATTAGCAACACTGTAACCCGACCAAGGCTCGGCGGTTTGTTTGGGCACCAAGCGCCCGGAAAAATAAATTAATAATAGCGCCACCGCACCAAAGGATAACCAAAATCCCATATCCAACGCGGCGAGAGGATCAAGCACTACCACCAACGCAAGTGCGAGACAGAAAATATCCGCGATGTTAATACTGCGCCGCCCTAAACAGGCGAGATAAAAAACCACCAACATAATCAAGGTGCGCACAGTGGGAATATTGAAACCGGCGAGCGCCGAATAAAAACTCGCACACAGAATCGCCGAACACCAGGCGATCATTAACGCAGGGCAACGATGCCACACCAGCTGCACACACTTCCCCAACGAGAGGCCGACATAAAAGCCAAAGATCGCAAGAAAACCAACGTGAAGGCCGGATATCGCTATCAGGTGGCTAGTGCCTGTCTGCTGCATACGCGCCCATTGGCTTTTATCAACCAAGGCGGAATCGCCAATCAATAGCGCAATTAAAATTCCGCGTTCGCTGCTCTTACTGCGCGCAACTATCCACTGCTGCAGTTGGTAACGCTGCTGGTTGATCCAATCATCCAGATTAAAATAATCATCACCTGAATTGAGGTGATGATTATTGCGATGATCAATCACATAACCGGTTGCACCTATACCCTGGCGCAACAGCCAGGCGTGATAATCAAACCCCTCCGGATTGACAAAACCACGCGGTCGCTTGAGCCGCACACGCAGCTGCCACTCATCACCAATTGCAAGAGCAGGAAGGTCGGATAAGGACCCTTTGCGTTGATACAAGTACCAGCTCAGTTGAAGCTTGGCGGGAAAGTGCTCGACAGGAATAGCCTGACCTGCAGCAGTGACAGCGGAATTGACGCGAAGGTTAAAACGTAAGCGACGATCATCGCGCTCTGGTAGCCCCTGAATATGTCCGGTGACAATAAGATCTTTACCCGCCAGATCATCATCCAACTGCATAGCAAGCAAACTATGGCCAACAGCGATCCCCCATGCCAGACCAAGTGATATGGCCAAGCAATGACGCATAGTCCGCCACCGCCAACACGCTACAAAGAGAGGAAATAAAAACACCAGGCTCCATAAAGGAGGTAGTTGAGGGGCAAAACTAACCGCGATAACACCGAGGGAAAACAGCAATAATGCGAAGGGCATGGCGATATTCCTTATTGCCAGTAGTTACATCAGGTACAACCTGCTGACCGAAATTCCTTTGTCATCAGATTGTCGCGCAGCTTATGGCATCCTGCGGCAGCAGACAAGGTCGCAGCTCACATGCCCCTCATCTGCAGATCACATAGTCTTCATGATCATTTAAAGGCATAATGCCGGTTCATTTTTGGCAGTACTCTGGTTTAAGCATGGCTCGCAATCTACTGAAACGGTTTATTCCCACCCCCGCTGCAATCAAAAGCAACCCTGCCCTGCACTTTCTAGGGGACTTGCTGCATGACCCTAACCTATTTCACTTAAACCGCCACTCAGTCTCTGTTGCTTTTTTTTGGGGCTTGTTCATTGCACTTTTACCTATTCCTGGACAAATGCCTGTTGCAGCGGGTGCGGCGCTTTTGTTTCGCTGCAATCTGCCTATTTCTGTTGCATTAGTGTGGATTACCAACCCTTTCACCATGCCGTTTTTCTTTTTTATCACTTATCAAGTCGGCAGTGTGATTTTGCAGTCTGAACCACTGATGGTTGAGCCGGAATTAACTTGGGATTGGCTGGCCAATGAGTTCGGCCACCTATGGAAACCCCTATTGGCAGGCTCGGTGTTAACCGGTTTGATTTTTGGGGCACTGGGATATTTTGGAATGCAACTCTATTGGCGCTGGCATGTAAACCACAACTGGAAAAAGCGCCAAAAAATGCGTGCTGATAAAATGGCAGAAGAGCAAAAATAAAATCGTAAAAAAGCCCGCTAGCGCGGGCTTTTTTGTGCACAATATTTTATCCAACTACTCGTAACGCAGTGCATCTGCCGGTTGGATTTTACTCGCGCGCCAAGCGGGATACAGGCTGACAAAAAAACTAATCAGCAGCGCCGTAATGACCACTTTGGCAATATCACCGGCAACCAATTCCGATGGCAAGTAAGTAATGGGATATACATCTGAGTGTAAAAACTGAACGCCAAAAATTTTTTCAATCCATTGCACCAGCGGTGTAACAAAATAAGAGAGCGTCACGCCCAGCACTAAACCAATAGATGTTCCAATCAAACCAATCAAGCCGCCCTGCACCATAAAAATCGTTATGATCTCTGCGGTGGACGCGCCCATTGTGCGCATTATCGCTATATCACCCTGCTTATCGACTACTACCATAATCAGGGTGGACACCAGATTAAACGCAGCAATAGCGATAATTAAAAACAGCAACATACCAACCATATTTTTAGACATTTTAATGGACTGGTACACACCGCCGTGGGTGGCCATCCAGCTGGAACCGTAATAATCCTGTGGTAACGTTTGCATAATTCCACGCACGATTTCCGGGGCAGCGAATAAATCATCTACTTTTAAACGCACACCGGTAATTTGCCCTGCGTAACCCGAAAGCTCTGCTGCGGCATTGATATCCATAAGAGCCAGTGCGTTATCAACATCACTATGGGTATCAAAAATGGCGAGCACAGTAACGACTTTAACACGCGGTGATGAACCGCCTTCAACAGGAATGATTAAACTGATCGAATCGGCCTCAGCCACATTTAATTTTTCCGCAACTCCTCGACCAATCACAATTCCCGCTTCAGCTGTTGCCAGCGATTCAAGTGTTCCTTTAGGTAGTAACCCAGGCAGCTTGGAAGTGGCCTTTTCCAGTTCAGCATCGACTCCAAAAATAGCCACCGGTGCTACGCGCTTTTGATAGCTAAGCAAGCCTTGTAATTCCACATAAGGCGACGCGGCAAGGACGCGAGGATGTTGTTTCAGATCAGCAATTAGTTTTTCGGGATGTTCAATAGCGTGACTGTGATAGATTCTCGCATGCGGCATAACGCCCAAAATATTTTCGCGCAGCTCTTTATCAAAACCATTCATGATCGACATGACCAGAATTAATAGCGCAACGCCAATTACCAAACCTGCGGTGGACAAACGCGAAATAAATGAAACTAAGTGACTGTGCCCCTGTGAAATTCCGTAGCGGGTACCAACCAGAAATATATAGCGGCTAAACATTAATAAGCCTCTGCGCCAACCAAGGCGCCATCCACCAACGTGAGCGTGCGATCCATACGCGCAGCAAGGCGTGGGTCGTGAGTTACTACCACAAAACTAGTACCAATGGATTGATTTAACTCCAGCATTAACGCCTGAATCGCATCTGCTGCATGGCTATCGAGATTGCCCGTCGGTTCATCCATCAACACGCAGGCTGGATTGGTTACCAACGCGCGAGCAATGGCGACACGCTGACGTTCACCACCCGAAAGCTCGGAGGGTTTGTGATCCACACGTTTGGCCAGACCAACACGCGCCAACAATTCCAATGCACGTTGTTTTGCAATTGCCATTGGCTGTTTACCAATCAACAATGGCATAGCGACATTTTCAAGCGCAGTAAATTCAGGCAATAAATGATGAAACTGATAAACAAAACCCAAACTGCGGTTGCGTAAACGACCGCGCTCATCGGCACTCAGATGCGATAAAAGTTCACCTGCCACACTCACATCACCGCTATCGGGCACATCCAAACCACCGAGAATATTTAACAGCGTGGATTTACCGGAGCCGGACGCACCGACAATCGCCACACGCTCACGCGAATTTATTTGGAAATTCACATTGCGCAGCACATCTACCGCAAGTGCACCCTGGCGATAACTTTTACTTACCTGCTGGCAAACTAAAACCGGAGCGGAATCATTCATAACACTGGGCCCGTATAGCGAACGCAAGGATAATCAAAGACGAAACATTTATTCATAACGCAAGGCTTCCGCAGGTTCGATTTGGGAGGCGCGGTAAGCGGGATATAGTGTGGCGATAAAACTCAGTAGCAATGCGATACAGCAAATCAATGCAACATCTTGCCAGAGTAAAATTGAAGGTAATTGACTAATGAAATACATCTCTGGATCAAATACCTGCACACCAAATAATGATTCTACCGCGCTCATGATAGGCGTCAGTGCCGAAGCAACAATGCACCCTATAACGGTACCGATAAAGGTTCCAAAAAAACCTATCGCACTACCCTGCACAATAAAGATCGCCATAACCTGCCGCGCACTCACACCCATGGTTCGCAATACCGCAATATCCGAGCGCTTGTCAGCAACCATCAGCACCAAACTGGAGACAATATTAAACGCCGCGACCGCGATAATAATCATCAGCAGTGAACCTACGACGATTTTTTCCATCTTCACCGCCTGGAATAAACTGCCTTGGGTTTGGCTCCAATCCTTAACTCTATAGTCATCGCCCAATTGTGCACGCAGCTCACTCATTATCTGCGCCGCCACAAACATATTGTCGGTTTTCACATGTAGCCCTTGCACACCAGGTTTACGCAAAAACTTTTGCGCATCTTGCACATGAATGAGCGCAAGAGTGCTATCCACTTGAGCACCGACTTCAAAGACACCAACCAATGTAAAACTACGCGAGCGAGCAAAAGCTCCCATCGGGGTGATGTTGATTTCGGGAGAGGTAATACGAATTTTATCGCCGGGAGCAAGCATTAAACGGCTCGCGAGCAAACGCCCCATGACAATGCCGTATTCACCCGGCTGCAACTGCATCATTGAGCCCACTACCATTCGCTGTTCGACAATTGATACTTGTGCTTCAGCCTCAGGCAATATGCCCTGTAACTCTATCGCCTCCACGCCACCGGCGTAGTTCACCATGGCACTGCTGGCGATATAGGGGGCAGAAGCCACTACCTGTGGATGCTGGTTAACCTGCGCGGATAGTGCTTGCCAATCCTTCAGGGCAGGAAGCTGATCGACAAAACCATGGGGGATTACGCTAAGGATGCGCTCCTTCATTTCCCGGTCAAAGCCATTCATTACCGACAATACGATAATCAGAGCCATAACACCCAGCGCCATACCCACCAATGAAAAGGCACTAATGAAAGAGATAAACTGGTTTCGGCGCTTGGCGCGGGTATAGCGCAAGCCGATATAAAGAGGGATGTTTTTTAGCATGGGCGCATTAAACCCAATTGGCCCCATTTGCTCAAGCAAAACCGCTCCTCATAATCGATAAAGCCGCGCCACTTATCGCTGGCTTGTGCTATGTTTACTGCATCACAAAATTTGGAAGAGCCGGGTTATGAGCGAACGTCGCAGTTACTTTCGCATTGATGAAAGTATCGCTATTGAATTCAAAGAGGTTGATGAGATTACCGCAAACACCGCTGCGGCGGAGTTGCAGTTCCCCAATACCGCGTCGCTTAAACTCTTTGCTGAATTACGCAAGATCGACAATGACAATGCCCATCTATTTCACCAGATCAAAGATACCAGCCGCGCACTGGGTGAATACTTGCACAACCTGAACCGCAAGATAGACATTATCAGCCAACAGCTGATGACCGACTCCAAACCCCTACCCCCATCAAAAACGATTAAACAGGTAAACCTGAGCGAGGGTGGAATCGCCTTTGGCAGCTCGCGCGCACTGGAAGCAAACTCCCACATCGCCCTAAGGCTGATTTTTTTACCAAGCAACGCGGGCCTTGTCCTGTTTGCCAAAATCATTCGCTGTGAACCCAGTAACACAGGGGAATATCAAATTGCGGCAAAATTTCATAGCGTGACCGATGCGCAACAGCAGCTGATCGGTCAACAAATAATGCGGGCACAAATGGCCGAACGCCGGAGAAGTCAGCATTCGCTCCAGTAACTATGATTGTTAAAGGTGATTTGACCAATATGACCCCGCGAAAATTCCTGAACCTATTCTTCGTCTGTGTGGTGGGATTTACTATCTGTATTCAGACTTCACTCGCAGAAGACATTCGGATCCCAGTTGGCGAACAAGCCAAAAATCAAATACCTGTTGATATGCCCACCAAAGGCATGAGCAAAGAGCGGGTGAAAGCGCTGTTTGGTGAGCCATTGGAAGAAATTCCAGCAAAGGGGCAACCACCTATCTCGCGCTGGAAGTATCAAGAATTTACGGTGTATTTTGATAGCAATACGGTCATTCACTGCGTGAGAAATTTTCAGCCCAAAGCTAACCCGTCCGAAGCAAATCCCACCAAAGAAAACCCGTAGTATCCACACAATAATGTGTAGCAATAAAAAAGGGCGCAATAGATTGCACCCTTTTTTATTGAGTTCGCATCATTAACTAACGGCGGCTGATACGGTTTATACCGTCAAGCGCAGCAACTCGATAGGCTTCAGCCATAGTCGGATAATTGAAAATATTATTGAGGAAGTAATGGATATTATTGCCATCACCTTTCTGCGTCATAATCGCCTGGCCGATATGGACAATCTCTGCTGCTTCAGCGCCAAAACAATGTACGCCAAGAATTTCCAAGGTATCAACATGAAACAACAGCTTCAGCATACCCACATCTTCACCGCTGATTTGCCCGCGCGCGGTATTTTTAAATAATGCACGGCCAACTTCGTAGGGCACTTTTGCCTGAGTCAATTCGGTTTCAGTTTTACCGACAGAACTAATTTCTGGCAGCGTATAAATACCAGTGGGAACATCCTGCACTAACTTGCATTCATCACCAAAAATACCTCCGGATACTGCACGCCCCTGACCATAGGAAGCACTCGCCAAACTTGGCCAGCCAACCACATCACCTACCGCATAAATATTGGGAACTTGGGTGCAATAGCAATTATCAACTTTTAAATTACCGCGATGATCGGCAGTTAAACCTGCCGCTTCAAGATTTAATCCATCAGTGTTACCACTGCGGCCGTTACACCACAAAATTGCATCTGCCTTCAAACGCTTACCCGATTTTAAAAATAAGGTAACGCTTGAATCGCTCGCCTCTATCGCCTCATATTCTTCGCTGTGACGCACAGTGACGCCGCTATCCCGCAGGTGATAACTTAACGCATCAGAAATTTCATCATCGAGAAATGACAATAACCGCTCGCGGTTATTGATCAAATCAACACGCATTCCCAAGCCGGAAAAAATTGAGGCATATTCGCAACCAATCACACCTGCACCATAAACAATAATATGCCGTGGTGTATGTTGCATATCCAGGATGGTATCGCTGTCGTAAATACGCGGATGATTAAAATCAACATCCGCTGGGCGATAGGGGCGCGAACCGGTAGCAATAACAATATTGTCAGCCGAGATGGTTTCAATACCACCATCCAGCTGCACCAGAGTTACAGTGTTGGCATCAATAAATGAAGCCTGGCCGATATGTACATTAACGCGGTTGCGCACATAAAAATTTGTATGCAGTTCAACTTGTTTGGGAATAACTTTAACGGCTGATTGCAATACCCGAGGGAAAGTTAAACGGCGGCTATCACCAATTTCGCGAAACAAGCTGTTGCTCTTGAACTGAATAACTTGCTTAACGACATGACGCAATGATTTGGAAGGAATGGTTCCCTTGTGTGCACAACTACCGCCCACCAGCGCCCTATTCTCTACCACACCGACCCGCTTTCCCGCTTTGGACGCGGCTATAGCTGCTGCCTCACCCGAGGGACCGGAACCGATAACCAAAAGATCGTAGCTGTGATCTGCCGATTTTTTACGACCAGTCAATTTATTCCCCTTAATCTTATTAACCGAATACGCTGATAGTCTAGCAACAATTATTCCTTTTTACTTTTTTGATGGCCTGCTCGCATCATAAGAAAGATCGGCACTGTCTGTTGCAGACCGTGTTGGCTTTGCTTTTTCCTCGGCACACTTGGCTTCATCGCCACCACAAAGCTCACACACATAATTAGGATCACCGAGCGCCTTACCAACACCTCCGCAAGAGCCCGATACTGGTTTTCTTCCGGCGAGAACACTGATAGACAATGCGAGCGCAACAAACAACATCACTAATAGAGTAACCACAAGAACAGCCACGATTGACTCCCAGGCAACAATGCCTTTATTAAGAATTTAAAAATACTTACCACTAAAAGAAAAAACGAGGCAGGTTACCCAGCCTCGTTTTCCTTATGCATTAACCACCGAAGTCGTCGAGCAAAATGTTGTCGTCCTCAACTCCCAGACTCTTCAACATTTTAATTACGGCGGCGTTCATCATTGGTGGGCCGCACATATAAAACTCACAATCTTCTGGTGCCGGATGATCTTTCAAATAATTCTCGTAGAGAACATTGTGAATAAATCCGGTCAAGCCTGACCAATTATCCTCTGGTTGAGGATCGGACAGCGCCACATGCCATTTGAAGTTTTCGTTCTCAGCTTGCAGCATGTCGTAATCTTCTTTATAGAACAGCTCACGCAGAGAGCGAGCCCCGTACCAGAAAGTCATTTTACGATCGGTTTTCAAGCGGCGCAGCTGATCAAAAATATGCGAGCGCATCGGCGCCATACCAGCACCACCGCCGATAAACACCATCTCTGCATTGGTCTTCTTGGCGAAGAACTCACCAAATGGACCGTACACAGTAATCTTATCGCCCGGCTTCAAGCTGAACACGTAGGAAGACATTTGACCAGGAGCAATACCCTGCGATTTGGGTGGAGGAGTTGCAATACGGATATTGAACTTAACCACACCTTTTTCTTCAGGATAGTTTGCCATCGAATAGGCGCGAATCACCGGCTCGGTTACTTTTGATTCCAAATTAAAGAAACCAAAACGCTCCCAATCACCGCGATACTCAGGCTCGATATCAAAGTCAGAAAATTTAACATGGTGGGGTGGGCACTCAAGTTGTACATAACCACCCGCACGGAAATCAACACTTTCACCTTCAGGCAGACGCAGCGTCAACTCTTTGATAAAAGTCGCCACGTTAGGATTGGACTCCACAGTAGTTACCCACTGCTTCACACCAAACACTTCTTCCGGAACATGAATTTTCATGTTTTGTTTTACCGGAACCTGACAGCTCAAACGCCAACCTTCATTTTGCTCACGACGATTAAAGTGCGCTTCTTCTGTTGGCAGAATAGAGCCGCCACCATCGTTCACCACACATTTACATTGAGCACAGCTACCACCGCCACCACAAGCTGAAGCTAAAAATACGTTGCTCGCTGCGAGTGTCTGCAGCAGCTTACCGCCTGCTGGAACTGTAATGGTCTTCTCATCATTGATAAGAATTTGCACATCGCCGCTGTTCACTAATTTTGCTTGGGCAACAAGAATCACCACCACCAGTGCAAGCACGATGAAGGTGAACATTCCTACGCCTAATAAAATCTCGGTATTCATTGGATTCCTCGCTTAGCCTAGAGAGAGATGCCGCCAAAGGACATAAAGCCCAATGACATCAATCCCACGGTGATAAAGGTAATACCTAAGCCACGAAGACCTTCAGGTACATCGGAGTACTTCATTTTCTCTTTGATGCTGGCAAGCACAACGATAGCAATTGCCCAACCGGTTCCAGAACCAACACCGTAAACAACACTCTCGACAAAATGATAGTCGCGCTCAACCATGAACAGCGAACCCGCCATAATTACGCAGTTCACGGTAATCAATGGCAAAAACACACCCAGCGCGTTGTAAAGCGCTGGCATATATTTATCCATCACAATTTCCATAATCTGCACAATCGCAGCAATCACACCGATAAAAGAAATAAAGCTGAGGAAAGTTAAATCAACGCCGGTTACACCAGCCCACGCCAGTGCATCCTCTTTCAACAGATAAGTCAAAATCAGGTTGTTAGCCGGAACGGTTAAGGTTTGCACAACGATAACCGCAATACCCAAACCGATAGCCGCGTTAATTTTTTTGGACATTGCCATAAATGAGCACATACCCAAAAAGAACGCGAGCGCCATGTTCTCGATAAAAATCGAGCGCACAAACAAACCGAGCAACTGTTCCATTATGCGATCTCCTGTGTGGTAGTTGAGTTAGGAGCGATTTTAAAGTCCGCTTTCTCTACCTGATTTTTCTTCCAGGTACGCATACCCCAAATGATAATACCGATGATGAAGAAAGCACTTGGAGGGAGCAGCAGCAATCCGTTAGGTACGTACCAACCGCCTTCAGAAACGGTAGGCAGAATTTGGATACCAAACCACTTGCCCGCACCGAAAATTTCACGGAAAGTCGCAATGACAATCAGCAATGCCGAATAGCCCAAGCCGTGCCCAATACCATCCATAAAGCTTGGAATTGGTGGATTTTTCAGTGCAAATGCTTCCGTACGACCCATCACGATACAGTTGGTAATAATCAAACCAACAAATACTGAAAGCTGTTTACTAATGTCGTAAGCGACCGCTTTCAATACCTGATCAACCACGATTACTAATGCAGAGATAATGATCATCTGCGCAATAATACGCACACTGTTAGGTAGAAAATTACGCACCAGAGATACGAAGAAGTTGGAAAAAGCAGATACCAGAGTCAAACCTATCGCCATTACCAAACTAACTTTCACACTGGACGTTACTGCCAAGGCAGAACAAATGCCCAAAATTTGCAAAATAACCGGGTTATTTTCCAAAATTGGTTTTACGAGAAGATCTTTGGTTTTCGTACTCATGATTACGCTTCTCCGTTCTTCAAGTTAGCAAGGAATGATTTATAACCCTTGTCGCCCATCCAAAACTTCATCAGATTACGCACACCATTACTGGTAAGTGTTGCACCTGACAAACCATCTACTTTGTACTCGGCATCGGCAGTTGCATCATCTACATGACCTTTGATCACGTCGATTTTAACTTCACCGGTTTCTGAGTAAATCTTTTTGCCAATCCAAATTTGTTTCCACTTTGGATTATCAACTTCGCCCCCAAGGCCAGGGGTTTCAGCATGAGAGTAGAAACCGAAACCGAGGACAGTATTCAGGTCTTTATCCAATGCAACAAAACCTGACATAGTTGACCAGAGACCATAACCGCGCACAGGCAGAATCACCTTTGACAAACCATTAGCATCGTTTACCAAAAATACTTTGGCGTACTTTTCACGGCTGATGATTTTTGCGATGTCTTCTTCTGCTGACAACTTATCGGAAAGATCTGGCTTTTTAGCTGACGCATTTTGATCAAATTTTTCAATGTCAGTGATGGCATCGGTAAAACGACCGGTGCTCAGATCAACAATTTTAATCTCAACTTGTTTGAACTGCTCTTCAACTGACTGATCTTTATTCAAAATGCCTGCAATCGACAGCACATTGCGTTTGAAATCCAGTGCTTTGTTAGCAACCTGTGCGGGTCTCAACAGGACTGCCGAACCAGCTACCAGTACGGATGCCACCAAGCACATAATCAATGTGACTGTGATGGTATATTTTGCTGTTTGTTGGTTAGCCACGCGCCAGTCTCCGTTTAATGTTGGATTGAACGACGAAGTAGTCGATGGTTGGAGCAAACATGTTCGCAAACAAAATTGCCAACATCATGCCTTCTGGATAAGCCGGGTTAACCACACGAATCGTGATTACCATAAAGCCAATCAATCCACCGAAAATCCACTTACCCGTATTTGTCATAGAGGCAGACACGGGGTCGGTCGCCATAAAGAACAAACCGAAGGCAAAACCACCCAGAACAAAGTGCCACCAGAACGGCATCTGGAACATTGGGTTTTTGCTATCTGCGCCTAACCAGTTGTAGAGCAACACAGTCAGTACGGTACCAATCAAAACTCCGAGCACGATACGCGTAGAAGCAATGCCCATCACTAACAGAGCAATACCGCCAATCATCAACGCCAATACGGAGGTTTCACCTATAGAACCTTGCTCAAAACCAAGGAATGCATCCATCCAGGTAACGTGGCCTGCCAGCGCATCCATACCATTTTGCGCAGCAATAGAAAGTGAAGTTGCGCCTGTGTAGCCATCAACCGCAGTCCAGACTGCATCACCCGACATTTCTGCAGGGTAGGCAAAGAACAGGAAAGCACGACCAGTGAGTGCAGGGTTGAGGAAGTTTTTACCAGTACCGCCAAAAACTTCTTTACCAATCACTACACCGAAACTGATACCCAGCGCCGCTTGCCACAAAGGCAAATCTGGTGGACAGGTCAAGGCGAACAGGATAGAGGTCACGAAGAATCCTTCGTTGACTTCATGGCCGCGAACCATCGCAAACCATACCTCCCAAATACCACCCACGATAAATACGGTGGCATATATAGGAAGGAAGTAAGCAGCACCGAGCACAAGGTTATCCCAGATACTGTCGGGATTATGTCCAGCAAACATCGCTGTCAAAGCGCCGTGCCAGTTATCGATACCGGTTGCACCGGTTGCAGCAAGAATTGTGTTCGCCTGCAAACCCACGTTATACATACCGAAGAACATTGCGGGAAATGCGCAAAGCCATACGGTGATCATAATACGCTTCAAATCTACGCCATCGCGGACGTGAGCAGTAGATTTGGTTACATCTGCAGGTTTGTAAAAAATGGTGTCCGCTGCTTCATAGAGCGCATACCATTTTTCATATTTGCCGCCTTTATGGAAATGCGGCTCCATATTGTCGAGTATCTTTCGCAGACTCATCAATTAGCCCTCCTGCTCAATACGGGTAAGGTTGTTGCGCAGAATCGGGCCGTATTCGTATTTGCCAGGGCACACAAAAGTGCACAGCGCCAAATCTTCTTCGTCCAATTCAAGGCAACCCAGTTTTTGTGCCATTTCGGTATCGCCCACAATCAATGAACGCAGCAATTGTGTTGGCAGGATATCCAGTGGCATCACCTTCTCATAAGAGCCTACCGGCACCATGGCGCGCTCGGAGCCATTGGTTGAGGTAGTGAAGTTGAAGGCTTTTAAGGGAAGTAATTTCGATAAGTAAATTCCCAATACGGAGAACTTATCAGCACCCGCGCGCAGGTAGTGGAGCATTTCGCGTTCACGGCCTTCGAGCAACACACTGACTTGATTGTGGAAGCGACCAAGGAAGCTCAGGTTGCCATGAGAACGACGACCACCGAATACCGAACCTGAAATTACGCGGTTTTCACCGGCTTTGGTTTGGCCTTGGGTTAATTCACCCAGATTGGCACCAATGCGAGTGCGCACCAAACGTGGACGCTCTACCTGAGGACCAGCCAGCGCAACAACACGCTCAACATTCAATTTACCGGTAGTGAACAACTCACCTACAGCAATCACGTCTTGATAACCGATAGTCCATACCGTTTTATGTGCATTGACTGGATCAAGGAAATGAATGTGAGTGCCCGGATTGCCCGCTGGATGAACGCCAGCAAAAGTCTCAGTGACAATATTGCTGCCCTGCCCTTTGGGAAGATCTACACCTTCAGCCTGGCAGACAAATACTTTGCCGTCAGTCAACCGCGCCAATACCGTCAAACCATTCGCAAAAGCGTCTTTTTTGCCTGCGATAATGACATGTGGGTTAGAGGCTAATGGGTTGGTATCAATTGCCTGCACAAAAATCGAACTTGGTTTTGAATCCAATGCTGGTGCTTTGCTGTAGGGACGAGTGCGCAGCGCAGTCCAAAGACCGGATTGCACTAAATTTTGCTGGACACTTTCACGTGACAAGCCAGCCAAATCATTAGCTGGATATTTAGCAAACTCGATAGCATCATCACCTTCCACATCAATTACCACAGAGTGGAATACGCGCTGGTCGCCGCGATTAATGGCGCTTACAGTACCTGATGCAGGCGCAGTGTAAATAACACCGGGGTTCTTTTTATCAGAAAACAATTCCTGACCGAGTTTCACTTTATCACCAACCTGTACCGCCATAGTGGGCTTCATACCATGGTAATCAAACCCGATTAAAGCTACCTGGCGAACCTGCGGGCCATCTTCAATAGATTGATTGGGGCTGCCGGTAATGGGCAAATCCAATCCTCGACGAATCTTTATCATACGTCTCTGCCTAGTCGTTCTTGTGGATGTAGACCTGGTAACCCAGGCCGTGAGGATGCAGCAAGCGATAAACCAGCTGTCATCATCCAGTTACTTCCTGGCGGGAACTGGATGGGACTTTGTGGAGGAGGTGCTTGGGCTGCGAGCGCACCAGAGCGTATCTACGATGTAAATAAACCGCTGGAGCATAGGGCAAGTAACTTTCAGCCAATTTCTGTATCAACATCTGCCCCACAAAGCGCAAAGAACACACAAGAGATTGATTTATGAGAAGTTTTAGTTAGCCCCGATAAAACCCGCGAATTATAAACGCCACCCCGACCAAGCACCATAGCAATGCATTGATTTGATGCATGTTTTACTCACGTTTTCGGTAAATTCGAATTCTTTTTACGCTCATTTCTCACTTACAAATGCAGCAATGAAAACTCTTCTCATTAAGCTTGCACATCGATTAAGCATAGTGGCAAATATCTTTTTGATTTTTTATTTGCATAGCAGCCACCCAAGAGGCTTCATAACACAGGTAAAATGCGCACCACCTATTGGACGTGCGATTAATAAACGATTTATGACCCAACAGCTCCCAAGTAATCCTCCCATCTCTAACAAGCCCGGCAACCGTCACTATTGGGGACAGCTATTTGGCAGCGCCCAAGCACTCACCATTGTGAATGCCGCTCGAGCTTATCAAGGCCTGAGCTTAGTGGTGACTGCCGACACCAGTGCCGCCATTCGCATGGAGGGCGAGCTATCGTTTTTCGCAAAAGGACAGGACCCGCTGCCGGTATTGCATTTGGCTGATTGGGAAACCCTGCCCTACGATACGATTTCGCCGCATCAAGACATTATTTCAGAGCGCCTCAGCACGCTCTATAAATTGCCCAGCGTCAAACAAGGCATTCTCGTAGTTCCGGTAACTACATTGTTGCAGCGACTCATGCCGCAATCCTATTTAGTCGGCAATAGCCTTATGGTTTCCGTCGGCGAAAAACTGGACGCTAATCAACTGCGCCAGAACCTGGAGCGCGCTGGCTATCATTGTGTTGATACAGTTTACGAACACGGCGAATTTGCAGTGCGCGGCTCGCTCATCGATATTTTTCCCATGGGCAGCGAGACGCCCTATCGCATCGATTTATTTGATGACGAAATAGAAAGCCTGCGCACCTTCGACCCTGAAAACCAGATGACCATCGACAAGGTCGATAAAATCCAATTGCTGCCCGCCAAAGAATTCCCACTAAACAAAGCGGGGATCAGTTTATTCAAACAAAAATGGTTGGAGCGATTTGATGTCAACCACAAAGCCTGTCCAGTATTTCAGGATGTGAGTGCGGGCATATCGCCCCCTGGTATCGAATATTATTTGCCGTTATTTTTTGATGCTTGCAGCACGCTATTTGATTACCTGCCCGTCAACACCCAAATTTATGCGCTGGGCGATATCGAAAAATCCGCCGAGAACTTTTGGCTGGAATTATTGCGCCGCTATGAAAGCCGCAAGGTAGATCCTTTGCGCCCACTGCTGGCGCCACGCGATATTTATCTCGCTATCGATGAATTTTTTGGCAACCTGAAGAATTATTCCCGCACCTTTGTCGAATCAGCAACATTGGAAGAAAAAGCGGGTAATTATAACTTTGCCACTGCTGCCACTCCGTCACTGCCTATTCGCGCGCAAGCGGATAATCCCCTCGCCGCCATACAAGCCTTTTTAATGGAGTTTGATGGCAAAGTATTATTTTGCGCAGAATCCGCAGGCCGCCGCGAAACCTTGCTAGAATTATTAGGCCGCATCCGCGTTCGCCCCACGACTGTTGATAGCTGGAGTGAATTTCTGGCGCACAGCGAAAAACTGGCCATCACCGTTGCGCCACTTGAGCAGGGCTTATTACAAACCAAGCCTAAAATTGCGCTGATTTCTGAATCGCAATTGTTTGGTGAGCGCATCCAACAGCAGCGCCGCCGTAAACAGACGCAAGACAACGCCGATCTGATTGTTAAAAATCTGACTGAATTAAAAATCGGCGCATCGGTAGTCCATATTGACCACGGTGTCGGCCGCTATCGCGGTTTGGAAACTATCACCATCGACAACCAAACCAACGAATTTTTAACGCTGGAATATGCCGACGAAGCTAAGCTTTATGTACCGGTGACGAGCTTGCATTTAATCAGCCGTTACGGTGGTGCAGAAGATGATTTAGCGCCGCTGCATAAACTCGGCAGTGAGTCATGGCAAAAAGCGCGCCGCAAAGCCGCCGAGCAAATCCGCGATACCGCAGCAGAATTGTTGGAAGTCTATGCTCGCCGTGCAGCGCGCAAAGGCCACAAATTTCCCGATCCTAAAATTGCGTACGAAGCATTTTCCGCCAGCTTTCCGTTTGAAGAAACGGCCGACCAGCAGCGCGCAATTGAAGCAGTAATGGAAGATATGCTCTCGTCCAAACCGATGGATCGCCTTGTGTGCGGCGATGTCGGTTTTGGTAAAACCGAAGTCGCCATGCGCGCCGCTTTTATTGCCAGCCACAGCGGCAAACAAGTTGCGATTCTTGCGCCCACCACCCTGCTTGCCCAACAGCATTATGAATCTTTAAAAGATCGCTTTGCAGATTGGCCAATCACCGTCGAAGTGCTGTCGCGTTTCCGCACCACCAAAGAAGTGAACCAAGTGTTGGAGCGTTTGGCAGAAGGTAAAGTGGATATCGTTGTCGGCACACATAAGCTTTTATCTCCTGATATTAAATTTAAAGATCTGGGTTTATTGATTATCGATGAAGAACATCGTTTTGGTGTAAGACAAAAGGACCAGATCAAAGCCCTGCGCGCGGAGATCGATATTCTTACGCTCACCGCCACACCAATTCCGCGCACACTCAATATGTCGATGGCAGGCATTCGCGATTTATCGATTATCGCTACGCCACCTGCACGCCGTTTATCGGTAAAAACATTTGTGCGCACCTATGACGAAGCCGTTATCAAAGAAGCGATACTGCGTGAAATCCTGCGCGGCGGCCAAGTCTATTATCTGCATAATGAAGTGGACACCATCGAGAAAGTCGCGCGCGAGTTGCAGGAATTAATTCCCGAGGCGCGCATTGGTATTGGCCACGGCCAAATGCGCGAGCGCGATCTTGAACGAGTGATGTCGGATTTTTATCACAAACGCTTCAACATTATGGTTTGCACTACGATTATCGAAACTGGTATCGATATCCCCAGCGCCAACACAATTATTATTAACCGCGCCGATAAATTTGGCTTGGCACAATTGCATCAATTGCGCGGTCGTGTTGGCCGTTCGCATCACCAAGCCTATGCCTATTTATTAACGCCGGATCGCCGCTCGATGACCGACGATGCACAAAAACGCCTTGAAGCAATTAGCGCTGCGGAAGATTTGGGCGCAGGTTTTACCCTGGCAACTTACGATATGGAAATCCGCGGTGCCGGTGAATTATTGGGCGACGAACAAAGCGGCCAAATTCAAACCATCGGCTTCTCGCTCTATATGGATATGCTGGATCGCGCGGTAAAAGCAATTCGCCAAGGCAAGCAAGCGGATCTTGAAAAAGCACTGAGCGAAGCAATTGAAATCAATCTGCGCATCCCGGCGTTGATTCCTGCCGATTATTTGCCCGATGTTCACACACGGCTGGTGATGTACAAACGTTTGGCCAATGCCGATAGCGAGGAAGCCCTGCGCGACTTGCAAGTTGAGATGATCAACCGCTTTGGCATGTTGCCCGAACAAATTAAAAACCTGTTCCGTGTTACGCAAATTAAAATTACCGCCGAAACGATTGGCATTACCAAACTGGAAGCTAACGCACGCGGCGGAAAAATTGAATTTTCCAGCGACACACGGGTGGATCCACTCAAAATAGTAAAACTGGTACAAAGCCAACCGCGCATCTACAAGCTGGAAGGCGCCAATCAACTGAAATTCACAATGGATTTGGAAGCAACTGAAAAGCGCATCCAAACTGTTGTCGATTTATTAGATCATTTGACGACCGGCAAATAATGCTGATCCTTATCACCCCCTGGTGGAATTAATTTATGGTTTATCAATTAATAAAACTGCTGCCAATAAAACACCTGCCGACATTACTGGGCATTGCGGCTGTTCTCACGAGCGCATTAGTGGCGCCATCGGCTCAAGCGCAAACAAAAACCCACGAAGGTTGGTATCAAGTAGAGATGATAGTGGTAGCTCGAAAAGATGATACCGGTCAGGAACACTGGCCCAGCAATATTAAATTGCGCTATCCCGGAGACTGGGTCGAATTGAAAGATCCCAATGCAACTGAGGTGCCCAATACTACAAATAACAGTGCATCTGCAACTGCAACTGCGCCCGTAGTGGATCTAACCAAAGAAGCGTTTTATTTGTTACCCGCGAGTGAACGCCAATTAAATACACAAGCGCAGAAGCTACAGCGAAACCCACGCTTTGAAGTTTTGTTCCACAACGCTTGGCGGCAGGTTATTACCAATAAAAAAGAATCCAAAGCCATTCTTATTAACGGTGGCCAAACGTTTGGCCAACATCAGGCATTGGAAGGCAGTATTCGTTTAAGCGTGGCAACCTATCTGGAACTGCAAACCAATTTGTGGCTCGCACAATTTGATGTCAATGTCGGCCAGGAAATTACTCAGACATGGCCCGAAATTCCGCTGCGACCTAACTACACAGCAGCAACTATAAATAATTTGTCACTGGATTCAGAAGTAGAAGCTGAATTGGAACAAGCATTGGCGAACGAAAATCCCCAGTGGTCGAACGGTAATTTTGATGCAAATGCAGCTGCACCAGAAGCCAATAATTATGTCACTCGGCAAATTATATTATTGCAACAAGAGCGCGATATGCGCACCAGCGAAGTCCATTACATAGATCACCCAGCATTGAATGTCATCATTCAAGTAACCCCCTACCCATCCGTTGCAACAACTCCTTTGCCAACGGCACAATGACAACAGGTTTCTTTTCTCCAAAATAAAAACGCCGGCAATTGCCGGCGTTTTTATTTAAACAACGTTTAAACCTGAGTGAAGTTTACATCAGCCCAATAGCACAACATCTTCTGCCTGTAAGCCTTTATCACCTTGTTGCAACTGAAACTCAACGTTTTGACCTTCAGCTAATGAGCGGTAACCTTCCGCACGGATATTTCGGTAGTGAACAAAAATATCCTCGCCTCCTTCTCCTCTGGTTATGAAACCGTATCCACGCACGTTGTTAAACCATTTAACAGTGCCCATTTCACGATCTGCCATATGAAACACCTCTACAGCCTTAAGCTTTATTGTTATTTGCTCGGTTTGCTTCATCCGTTGATCGCCAGCACAGCAGGCCAGCAGCTATCCACAACCGGGTTTATAGAACGAAAAAACCCGTGTTAACAGATATTAACAAAAGTTAGAAATAAGAGGGGATTTTTTTGTTGCTTATTTACGCAAGCCTACTGGTTTGCAAATATGAAAATAGTTTTTTTAATGTCAGCCATGCCAGCGGCAAGAGTTTTAAGTATGTCCTCCATATTTAGCTCATTGCTATCCAAGCCAGCAGCCCAGTTCACCACTAGGCAAAGCGCGGCATATTCCAATCCCAGCTCACGCGCTAGTGCTGCCTCTGGCATAGCCGTCATACCAACCAAATCACAACCATCACGCCGCAAACGCAAGACTTCTGCCGCAGTTTCCAAACGCGGGCCTTGGGTGCAGGCATAAACACCTCGCTCCTGAAACCGCAGGTTTGCTGCCAATAAACTGGCGATCAATTGTTGACGCATGACCTGACTGTAGGGATGGGTGAAATCGATATGGTTGATGTAACCATCAGTAAGAAAGTTATAACTCTGCTCGCGGCCATAGGTGTAATCGATAATCTGGTGCGGCACCACGAACACGCCAGGCCCCATCGTAGAATTTATTCCTCCCACCGCATTAACCGCCAACACCCGCGTTACACCAACATCTTTTAAAGCCCACATATTTGCACGGTAATTAATTTGATGTGGCGGCAGCTTGTGACCTTGACCGTGACGCGGAAGAAATACTAGCTGAAGATCGCGTAATCTGGCGAAAGTGAGCGGAGCAGAACAATCGCCATACGGAGTCTGGACTTTCTGTTCGCCAACAATTTCCAATTCAGGAAATTGATTTAAGCCGGAGCCACCGATAATCGCCAACATAATTATATTTGCGAACGCTTGGCCATATAGGCCGCGTAATCGGGAACCCAGTGTTGCGACTCGCCGTTGAAGAGTGGCGATGACACCATAAAATCAGCGGAGCTTTGATTGCACGCAATCGGGATATTCCACACCGCTGCAATGCGCAGTAAAGCTTTTACATCCGGATCGTGCGGCATTGGTTCAAATGGATCCCAAAAGAAAATCAGCATATCGACTTTGCCTTCGGTAATTAATGCACCAACTTGCTGGTCACCACCTAAAGGACCGGAAATAAGTTTGTTTATTGGCAGGCCGGTTTCTTTTTCTATTAATGTGCCGGTTGTACCGGTAGCAAAGAGTGTATGAATGCTTAAATCAGCACGATTCTGTTTACACCATGCGATTAAATCTTTCTTTTTGTTGTCGTGTGCTACCAGCGCAATCGATTTTGCCGCAGGTAGGCTAATCTCTTTGTATTCCATATAGTCCACCGGGTTGATTCATAAGGTCAGAATTAATTCGCCAACCGTTAATTATCAGTTAAAAAAATGACCTTGCCCGATTATAGGCAAAGTCATCTTTAATAGCAGCTTTAATGAAAAACTAAAATTTAATTGCTCAATTCCAGCAACAATTTATTCAACCGCTGCACATAAGCAGCCGGGTCTTGCAATTGCGCACCTTCAGCAAGATTGGCTTGATCAAACAGGATATGCGCCAAATCGCCGAAGCGCTCTTCGTTAGCCTCCTGCTCCAGCTTTTTCACCAGCGGGTGATCAGGATTTAATTCAAAAATCGGTTTGGAATCAGGCACTTTTTGCCCGGCAGCTTCCAGAATACGACGCATCTGCGCACCCATGTCGTGATCGCCCACGACTACACACGCTGGTGAGTCGGTCAAACGATGGGTAATGCGCACTTCCGATACCTGATTTTCCAATGCGGCTTTTGCGCGATCCAACAATGGCTTCAGAGCTTCAGCGACTTTTTCTTGTGCTTGTTTCTCTTCTTCGCTGTCAAGCTTGCCGAGATCCAACTCGCCTTTGCCTACATCCTGCAATGATTTACCATCAAACTCGGCCAAGTGGCTCATCAACCATTCGTCAACACGGTCACTTAACAGCAATACTTCAATGCCTTTTTTGCGGAAGACTTCCAGATGCGGGCTGCTTTTCGCCGTGTTGAAATTTTCAGCGGCAATGTAATAAATCTTCTCCTGCCCGTCTTTCATACGCGAGACGTAATCGTCGAGCGATTGGCTTTGTTCAGCGGTATCAGTGTGAGTGGAAGCAAAGCGCAGCAATTTGGCAATTTTTTCGCGATTGGCAAAATCTTCTGCCGGACCTTCTTTCATGACCTGGCCAAACTCTTTCCAGAAAGTTGCGTATTTTTCCGGTTCGCTTTTTGCCAATTTCGCCAACATGTCCAACACACGTTTGGTCAGCGCTGAACGCATGGCATCAATGTTGGGATCTTTTTGCAGAATCTCGCGCGAGACGTTCAAACTAAGATCATTTGAATCCACAACGCCTTTAATAAAACGCAGATACAAGGGCAAGAATTGTTCAGCGTCATCCATAATAAAGGTGCGCTGTACATACAATTTCAAACCACGTGAAGCATCACGATTGTATAAATCATAGGGGGCACGTGCTGGAATAAATAACATACTGGTGTAATCCAGATTACCTTCCACACGGTTGTGGCTCCAGCTCAATGGATCGGTAAAATCGTGGCTCACATGCTTATAAAACTCTTTATATTCTTCATCAGTCACGTCGGAACGCGAACGAGTCCAGAGCGCAGTTGCAGTGTTAATCACTTCATCTTCCGGTTCTGCACTGGCAGCATCATCGCCAACCGGAGTTTGTTTTTTCATCACTACCGGAATGGCGATATGATCAGAATATTTTTTGATGATAGAACGCAAACGCCAATGGTCGGCAAATTCCAAAGCATCATCTTTTAAGTGTAATTCAACGGTCATGCCGCGATCAGCTTTCTCAACTGACTCTACAGTAAATTCCGCATCGCCCGAACATTCCCAGCGCACTGCTTCACTTGCTGGTGCACCGGCACGACGACTGGTTACCACCACTTTATCGGCAACAATAAATGCCGAATAAAAACCAACACCAAATTGACCAATCAACTGTGCATCTTTTTTCTGGTCACCTGACAGCTTTTGCATAAATTGCGCAGTGCCCGATTTAGCGATAGTACCCAAGTTCTCGATCACCTCATCACGCGACATACCTATGCCGTTATCGCTGATGGTGAGGGTTTTTGCATCTTTATCGAAACTGATGCGAATTTTTAATTCCGTATCGCCTTCATATAGGTCGCCATTGGATACTGCTTCAAAACGCAATTTATCAGCGGCATCCGACGCATTGGATACCAATTCACGCAGGAAAATTTCCTTGTTCGAATACAGCGAGTGAATCATCAAATGCAGCAATTGCTTGGCTTCAGTTTGAAAGCCACGGGTTTCTTTGCGGGCATCAACGGTCATTTTCTAACTCCTGGGTACATACAACTAAGATGTGAACAAATAATATCCGCCATGTAATGACGGGGATGTGCACTAGATGGGGTAGTAGCCAAAGAATTCAAGGGTGCTGTGGGGATGCAAATTTCAGGCAATAAAAAAGCCGCTAAGAAGCGGCTTTTCTAAGGAACTTTGGTAGGACTAAGCAGACTCGAACTGCTGACCCCCACCATGTCAAGGTGGTGCTCTAACCAACTGAGCTATAGTCCTAAAGAGGCGCGCACTTTACCAAGGTGAATTCGCAAGGACAAGACCCAACAACACTTTTTTGTGCCTTGGCCTCGCAAACCCTTAGTAATTGCCTAAACCGCGTGCGAGATCGGCTTTTAAATCGCCAATATCTTCCAAACCAACGGCAACACGGATCAGGTTTTCGGTAATACCAGCATCGGCTTTTTGCTCCGGCGACAAACGGCCATGCGTTGTTGTAGCCGGGTGGACGATAGTGGTTTTGGTATCGCCCAGATTAGCGGTGAGCGACATAATGCGTGTTGCGTCGATAACCTTCCAGGCCTCTGCCCTGCCGCCTTTTACGCGGAAGGATAAGACACCACCAAAAGCAGATTGCTGTTTTGCAGCCAGCTCATGACCAAGATGACTTGGCAAACCTGCATAAAACACTTTTTCTACATTAGGGTGGGCATTAAGCCATTGCGCCAGTTCCAACGCATTGCGTGAATGAGCCTCCATCCGCAAACGCAATGTCTCAAGACCTTTTAAGAATACCCACGCATTGAAAGGGCTCATCGTTGGGCCAGCGCTGCGAATAAATCCGAGCACTTCATCTACATATTTTTTTGCACCAGCAACCACACCACCGAGGCAGCGGCCTTGCCCATCAATGTACTTGGTTGCTGAGTGGATAATTAAATCCGCGCCCAACTCCAGTGGCTTTTGTAATGCTGGAGTGCAGAAGCAATTATCTACCGCCAACAACGCACCGCGTGCATGAGTTAGATCGGCAAGCCGTTGAATGTCGATAACATCGCACAAAGGATTAGACGGCGTTTCAACAAATACCAATTTAGTATTTTCGGTGAAGCCCCCTTCCCACTCGACATAATTAGTTGGATTGACGAACGTGGTAGTTACACCAAATTTTTGTAGATATTTAGTAAACAACACTGTCGTCGTACCAAACACACTGCGTGAACAAAGAATATGATCGCCCGATTTCAGCAGCGCAATGCACGTCGATAAAATTGCCGCCATACCTGATGAAGTGCCGACGGCAGACTCAGCACCTTCCAATGCTGCTATACGCTCTTCAAACATGCGCACGGTGGGATTCGTGTAGCGCGAATAAACGTTGCCGGGCTGTTCGCCAGAAAAACGATCTGCCGCTTCTTGCGCATTCGCAAAAACATAACTTGAAGTCAGGAACAGCGCTTCGCTGTGCTCACCTTCGTGCGAACGCGATTGCCCGACGCGAATCGCCAAGGTATCCAGCGCCGCACCGAACAGCGGATCTTCAGCTAATTGTTCGTCAAAATTTTCCATATCTACTCATCAACTTAATAATTTATCCGCGCGCCGCACCGTTGTGTAAACCAATCGGCAATTCCATTTGTTTGACGGATTTTTTACCGGATTTAGCACTATCGTTGCGCGCGGCTGCAACCTTCTCCAAATATTCGGGAGTGACGTCGCCGGCACAGTATTCGCCATTGAATACAGCACAATCAAATGCGGTGACTTCACTATTGCCTTCGGAAGATGCGGCAATCAGATCCTCAAGGTCCTGATATATCAGCCAATCAGCGCCGATTTCTTCACACACTTCGTCCTCAGTACGACCACTTGCAATCAACTCCGTCGTTGTTGGCATATCGATGCCATAGACGTTGGGATATTTCACCGCGGGCGCTGCTGAAGCGAAATACACTTTCTTCGCGCCGACATCGCGCACCATCTGGATAATTTGTTGGCAGGTAGTACCGCGGACGATGGAATCATCCACCAACAATACAATTTTGTCCCTGAATTCCAATTCAATTGGATTGAGTTTTTGACGCACGGATTTTTTACGCTGTTGCTGGCCGGGCATAATAAAAGTGCGGCCGATGTAGCGGTTTTTTACCAAACCTTCACGGAATTTCACACCTAATTTTTGAGCCAATGCCTGACCTGCAACACGGCTGGTATCCGGAATGGGAATCACCACATCAATGTCATGGTCCGGACGCTCACGCAGAATTTTTTCTGCCAATTTTTCACCTTGGCGTAAACGCGCCTTGTACACCGAAATGCCATCCATAATAGAATCTGGACGCGCAAAATATACGTGCTCAAAAATACACGGCGTCAAACGCGGTGACTTGGCGCATTGGCGACGATTTAATTCGCCCTCTTCAGTGATATAAATTGCCTCGCCCGGTGCAACATCGCTGATCAATTCAAAACCCAGCACATCGAGCGCAACACTTTCGGACGCAACCATATATTCAACACCGCCTTCCTCCGAATGGCGCTTGCCATACACTAACGGGCGAATACCATTTGGATCACGAAAGGCGACCAAGCCGTAATTAGCGATCAACGCAACTACCGCGTAACCGCCGGTCACACGATTATGAACACCGGCAACCGCAGCAAACATATCGTCGGCGGTCGGGTTGAGCTTGCCTTGCATCTGCAATTCATGAGCGAAAACGTTGAGCAATACTTCTGAATCTGAATCGGTATTCACATGACGCAAATCAGTTTTGAAAATATCTTCTGTGAGTTTATCGGCGTTAGTCAAATTGCCGTTGTGCGCAAGGGCAATTCCGTATGGTGAGTTAACATAAAAAGGTTGAGCCAAAGCCGGGCCTGAACTGCCCGCAGTGGGGTAGCGAACATGACCAATCCCCATAGTGCCAAGTAAACGCTGCATATGGCGGGTTCTAAACACATCTTGCACAAGGCCATTAGCCTTTTGCTGGCTCATGCGGCCATCCTGACAAGTCACCATCCCCGCCGCATCCTGTCCACGGTGCTGCAAAATGGTCAACGCATCGTAAAGCTGCACATTCACATCGCGTTTACCCACAATACCTACAATGCCGCACATAAGATTGCCTCAATACTTGTTAACAACTTTAAACTTTCTGACCACTTTCAACATTGCCAAACAGTGCCATTAGCCACTGGCTGACTTGCTCATAAGCTGTCCTGACCCATTCCTCACAAGCGAGAAAATGGGGTATTAATTGCGCCTGCTGCCACCATGCTTCTTCATTGACCGGTATAAAACCAGGCAAGAGAATTAACAAGGCCATCACGATAATAAACGCGCGTGCTGCACCAAAAACCATTCCCAGAAGACGATCAGTACCAGATAAGCCAGTCGCACGTACCAGAGCACCAATAAGGAAGCTCAGCATAGCGCCTAGCAATAGAGTGGCGATAAACAGCGCAGCGTAGGCTGTCATAAGTCGCACAGAGGGTGATTCAATTTGGCCGGCCAACAGGATTTCAAGCTGGCCACCAAAGACTTTGGCTACCAACACAGCCGCGACCCAAATTATTAGTGACAAGGCTTCGCGCACAAAACCACGAATCAAACCGATCAAACAGGACAGGGAAAAAATCCCAATAATGGCCCAATCAGCCCAATTCATTCGCGCGCCCACTCCAAAATCATTGATGGGAGGTTTACAGAGGCGCGCATTCTAACAGAGGCGCAAGATTATGGCTTTAGGGTTTGAAGGGTAAAACAAGGGAATTCACTTTCAAACGTTTGTCTAATTGCGACTTGATCGCAAGGGCTTCGGATTTATCCTGCTTAGGGCCGATAAATACGCGATAAATAGTCGCATTAGCGCTGGGGACAGCACGCACATAAGCCTTATGACCGTCAGCTTGTAACTGGTCGCGCAATTTATTTGCCGCTGCTTGCGCGCTGAGGCTGGCCACCTGAATCACCCATGTGTCAGGCAAGCCTTGTGCATTAAGCGGGATAACTGGCACGGAGGCATCAGTTGCAGCAGATTTAGAAGATGCCGATTGCCAAGAAGATGTTGCCACGGGAGCAACTATGGCTTGCTCGGAGGGAAGGACTTCAGCAACAGGCACTGACTCAGCCTCATCAGGCACAAACATAGTTTCGGGCGCTGGCGCAGGCTCAATACCTTCTGGCCGCGTAGGTTCGTTGAAATCCACGGCGGTAATGCTGGGGCGGCCGGGAATATGGGAGCTGGTGTCCACTTGGTATTGTTGGCGATCCTTAAAAAAACTGGGCAAAAACAATACGGCAATCGCCGCCAGTACTGCTGCACCAATTAAACGATGTTTTACGGATTCTCTCACCTAAAACCTCTGCACCAATAACCTAGGATTAAAACGCAACAGGATTATGCTGTCGTTGCGGCGAGCGCCTGCAAACCGGCAGCTACCGTATAAAAAGACCCGAAAACAAGAATACGATCACCGGGATCTGAATTATTGAAGGCCGCGTGCAAACAATCAGAAACGCTGCCGGAAAATTCTGCTTCCACATCCAAATCGACCAGATTTTGACGTAATTGTTCAACCGTCGCCGCGCGCGGAATAAATGATAAATCGGCGATATACCAGTTGCTAATATACCCTTTGAGATTTTCCAGACTTTGGGCGCGATCCTTATCTGCCATCATCGCCACTATGCCGTGTATTTTTGAACCCACTGCCCCACCCTGCACTAAACGTTCGACCAGATAGGCGGTCGCCGCAGGATTATGGGCCACATCGAGAATCACTTGTCGCTCGCGCCAATGCACTGTTTGAAAACGCCCGGGAACACGCAGTGCAGCCAAGCGGGTAAATGCATCTATTGCCAGCAAATCCAAACCGAAAATGCACGCAACTTGCAGTGCCGCTGCAAGACTGGGAAGTGGCAACTGGGGAAGAGTCTGCGAAGAAAATTGTACGTTGTTATTCCACCAATTCCAGGTGGAGTCACCCGCAACTGAATAACCAAAATCGCGCGAAATTAACTGGAGTGACGCGGAAAGATTTTGCGCATGATCCAGCAGCGATTGTGGGGGCGAAAAATCTGCACAGACCACGGGTTTGCCGGCACGCATAATGCCGGCTTTTTCATAGCCGATAGCTTCGCGGTTATCGCCCAACCAATCGGTATGATCGAGCGCAATACTGGTAATCACCGCTACATCGGCATCGATAATATTGATTGCATCCAAACGCCCACCCAAACCCACTTCAAGCACCGTCGCCATCACTTGTCGACGCTGAAAAATTTCTAATGCCGCCAAGGTCCCGTACTCAAAATAAGTCAGGCTTATAGGTTCAGGATAATCCGCACAGGTTTGCTGGCATGCATTAAAGATGGCTGCAAAAGCAGAACAGATTTCTGCGTCGGCAACAGGGTTGCCATCAACCACTATGCGTTCGTTGTAATGAAGTAAATGCGGGGAAGTGTAAACACCAACTGAAAAACCAGCAGCACCGAGCAAGGCTGCCGTGGCAGTAACGCAAGAGCCTTTTCCATTGGTACCAGCGACAGTGACCACTTTTGCCGTTGGTTTTAAGAGCGCCATCCGCTGCGCAACACGAGTGATACGTTCAAGGCCGAGATCAATCTCGGTCGGATGGTTTTTTTCCAACCAATCCAACCAAGCCGATAGCGAATCAAGTTGCATAGTAGCGGCTATCGAAAAACAACAATTACACTGCTGCTTTGCGCGTAAATTTCGCCAGCAGTGACGCCAACTTATCGCGCATGTCGCGGCGATGGATAATCATATCGATAGCGCCGTGCTCTAACAAAAATTCTGCCCGCTGAAAACCCTTAGGCAATTTTTGACGGATAGTCTGCTCGATAATACTTGGGCCAGCAAAACCGGCACGTGAACCCGGCTCACAAATATTCAGATCGCCAAGCAGTGCAAGACTGGCAGAAACACCGCCGTATACCGGATCAGTCATTACCGAAATATAGGGTGTCCCCTGCATTTTTAAACGTTCAATAACCGCACTGGTTTTGGCCATTTGCATCAGCGAAATTAACGCTTCCTGCATACGTGCACCGCCAGTGGCGGAGAAGCAAACGAAGGGAATATTTTCTTTCAGCGCAATAGTCGCTGCACGGGTAAAACGTTCACCTACAACGTAACCCATAGAGCCGCCGTGAAACGCAAATTCGAAAGCCACTGCAACAATCGGCATGCCTTTTAATTCACCGCGCATTGCCACCAGCGCATCTTTTTCACCCGTTTCTTTTTGTGCTGCCGTCAAACGGTCTTTGTATTTTTTAATGTCTTTAAATTTCAGGCGATCAATTGGCTCAACTTCAGTTGCCAACTCCTGGCGATTTTGCGGATCCAAAAACATATTCAAACGCGCCCGCGCACCAACGCGCATATGGTGATCGCACTTGGGGCAAACATCGAGCGTTTTTTCCATTTCCGGCTTATACAAAACCGCATCACACTTAACACATTTTTCCCACAGACCTTCAGGCACTTTGTTGCTGCGCTTGGTATCAGTGCGGGAAATACTCGGAATAATTTTATCTAACCAACTCATGGTCGCTTCTCTGTACTCAATGTCAATTTAGTTGATTGGTTGTGCCCGCATGCGAGCCACCGGAATTTCGTTGCTATTAATTGAACTTGTGGGCTATCAAATAGAATCTATGGCTACACGAATACTGCCAACGATATCGCCTACTGCTGCGGCAATTTCATTGGCACTTTTGTCGGCCATGCTACCCATTTTTTCAACCAGAACACTGCCAACCACAACACCATCAGCCAATACCGCAACTGCTTTGGCGGTTTCAGGATCTTTAATACCGAAGCCTACACATACTGGCAGGTCAGTTAATTGACCAAAACCGGCAAGCTTTTCTTTTACCGCATTAACATCCAAATGGCCTGCCCCCGTTACACCCTTGAGTGAAACGTAATAGAGAAAACCGCTGGCATAAGCTGCAATTTTTTGCGCGCGCTCAAGCGTAGTCGTTGGGGCAAGCAGGAAAATATTATCCAAACCATGCGCGTCTAACTCACCTTTGAGCACAACAACTTCTTCAGGTGGCAAATCAACAGTTAATAAACCATCAACACCGGCTTCTGCCGCTGCCTTGGCAAATTCTGCGTAACCAAAACGCTCAACCGGGTTTGCATAACCCATCAACACAATTGGTGTGATGTTATTGGTAGCCCGAAATTGTTTAACAATTTCGAGGGTGCCGCGCAAACTGATGTGATGTTCAAGCGCACGCTCGTGACCTTTTTGAATCACCGGGCCTTCTGCCATAGGGTCAGAAAAAGGCACGCCTAATTCAATAACATCAACACCTTGCTCGACCAACGCATGCAAGGTTGGCAAAGTGGCTTGGGGATAAGGATCGCCATTAACCACATAAGCGACTAATATTTTTTTACCCGCCGTTTTGGCTTGGCTCAAGTGCTGGGAAATACGACTCATCGAAAATTCCTGATTTTTATTTGCCGCCCAGTAAGCGGCATCTTTTAATAGCTTGTTGACGCTTTGGATTAAACGGTAATGCCATCCAATCCGGCGACAGTCAAAATATCTTTATCGCCGCGACCGGAGAGGTTGGCGATAATAATTTGGTCTTTGCTCATGGTTGGCGCCAGTTTTTCCACATAAGCCAAGGCATGGCTGGATTCCAGCGCCGGCATAATACCTTCAGTTTTGGTAATTTTGCGAAATGCGGCCAGAGCTTCATCATCATTGATCGCCACATAGTTTACGCGGCCAATATCTTTTAACCATGAATGTTCAGGACCTACACCGGGATAATCCAAACCAGCCGACACCGAATGGGTTTCGATAATCTGGCCATTTTCATCTTCCATCAAATAGGTGCGATTGCCATGCAATACACCGGGAATACCTTTATTCAATGGCGCGGCGTGTTTACCGGTTTCGATACCCAAACCACCCGCCTCAACTCCGTACATTTTTACTGATTCATCTGTGAGGAATGGATGAAACAAGCCTATCGCATTGGAGCCGCCACCAACACACGCAACCAGCGCGTCGGGCAAGCGACCTGCCTGCTCCAGACATTGGCGGCGCGCCTCGCGCCCAATAATCGATTGGAAATCACGTACCAGTTGTGGATAAGGATGGGGGCCAGCAACGGTGCCAATGATATAAAACGTGTCGTCAACATTAGTCGCCCAATCGCGCATGGCTTCATTCATTGCATCTTTCAATGTGCGCGAACCGGAGGTTACCGGAAACACTTCTGCACCGAGTAACTTCATGCGGTACACATTGAGTGCCTGACGCTTAACATCTTCGGCACCCATATAAACGCGGCATTTCAAACCCAAACGCGCTGCAACTGTCGCAGTAGCAACACCGTGCTGCCCAGCTCCTGTCTCTGCAATAACACGGGTTTTTCCAGTAAATTTCGCCAGCAATGCTTGGCCAATAGTGTTATTTACTTTGTGTGCGCCCGTGTGATTTAAATCTTCGCGTTTCAGATAAATCTGCGCACCGCCCAACTCACGGGTCCAGCGCTCAGCGAGGTAAAGAGGTGAAGGACGGCCAACATAATGCGCCATGTCCTTGTCAAATTCGGCTTGAAAGCCAGGATCATCTTTCAAGTTAAAATAGATAGATTGGAGTTCATCGAGCGCATAAATCAGCGTCTCGGAAACGAAGCGGCCGCCATAGGGGCCGAAGTGACCTTCCGCATTGGGAAAAGCACTGTAATCAATAGCTGAAAAATGCTCAGTGTTACTCACCGTTTAATCACCTGTAAGATGCCGGTAAAGACTGCACATCAAGATGCAGCAAACCGTACGTTATTGATAAAAGAGGTTATTTTTCCGTGATCTTTTTTACCGGGTGCCGATTCTACACCACCGCTGACATCAACCCCATAGACTTGGGTCGCCCGAATAGCATCTGCGACGTTGGCGGCAGTTAAGCCTCCAGCCAAAACCAAGGGCTTGGCCGATTGCCGGGGTACGCGCGCCCAATCAAAGGTTTCACCTGTACCACCCGGAACTCCGGGGCGATAGGCATCCAACAAAATCCCTGATGCACTGGGATACTCCGCTATAGTAGCTGCCACATCCAGTTCAGGCCGCATACGAATTGCCTTCATATAAGGGCGTGCAAAAGACTCACAATAATCCAGATCTTCATCACCGTGAAATTGCAATAATTGCAGCGGCACTTGTTTCAATACGGCATCCACAAACTCTGGATCAGCATTCACAAATAAACCGGTAACCACGGTGAATGGCCCCGCCGCCAATGCAATCGCGCGTGCCTGCATAATTGTTACAGCACGCGGGCTAGCTGCATAAAACACGAGCCCTAAGGCTTCCGCACCTGCATCAACCACTGCTAGAGCATCTTCAATGCTGGTTATTCCGCAGATTTTGACTCGTGCTCTGGACAAACTCAGGCTCTCCAAACGCTATTGACTCACTCGCAAGGCGAGGGGTGAAGCAAAAATTAGGGGGGGATATTAACAGAAATAACCTCGAAAAGCCGAGGGCTCATTTTTCATTGAGAAGCAAAACCACCTAGCGGCTCAGCAAAAAATAGTGGCCCTGGAGGACACACTGACAACCCAAAATGCGCCGGGTAATCGACACCAACTAAATAAAGACCAAAAGGTTTAGCCGTCACACCGCCAGCACTGCGGTCGCGCGCCGCCAGCACTTCAGCAACCCAGCGTGGGGGCCTGTCTCCCGCCCCCACGGCCGTCAATACACCAACGATATTGCGCACCATATGATGCAAGAATGCATTGGCTTGCACCTCCAAAACAATCAAATCCCCGCGCCGCAACAGGTGCAAATACTCAATCCGCCGCACCGGGCTTTTCGCCTGGCACTGGGTTGCACGAAACGATGTAAAGTCATGCTGACCAACCAAGTAGGCTGCAGCTTCACGCATGGCATCAACATTGAGCGGCCGCGATGACCAAGTCACCTGGTCATGCAATAAACCGGAGGGGGTTTTGGCATCGGTCATCAAGTAGCGATAAGTGCGGTTAAGTGCGCTAAAACGCGCATGGAACTGCGGTACAACCTCACGCGCCCAACGCACCGACACCGAATCTGGCAAATACGGCCGGGTGCCACGCAACCAGGCTTTTTCCGGGCGTAAGGCAAGCGTATCGAAATGGATAACTTGATTAGTCGCATGTACGCCAGCATCGGTCCTGCCAGCACAAACGAGACTGATAGGCTCATCCGCCACTGTAGATAAGGCCTTCTCCAAAGACTGCTGCACAGTTCTAACACCGTTTGGCTGCACCTGAAAACCGTGGTAGTCCGTCCCCTTATATTCAACACCCAATGCAATACGATGCATCCCTTCCGGCCAAATAGTATCGGCTACCACCTCACCATTGCGGGCATAGGGCTTAGAACTGGGGACGTAGTTTTCACTCATGGGAATAAACCATCAAACAGAAACCAAACTGCACAAAATAAAAAAGCCTTGCACCGGAATGCAAGGCTTTGCGATCAGGCAAAAAATTAGCCTATTCGGCCGAGCAACTCATTGGCTTCTTTACGCTGCTCATCGTTACCTTCACCGAGGACTTCAGAAAGGATATCTTTCGCACCCTCACTATCGCCCATATCAATATAAGCGCGCGCCAAATCCAGCTTGGTTGCAGCCTCATCGGCATCGGCAAGGAAATCCAATTCGGCATCCATGTCGTCATCTGACAAATCGGCCAGTGCGGCCTCGTCGCTGGAGAACTCATTCAAATCGATATCGTCTGAATCGCCTGAAAAATCTGACAGCGCCTGCGCAAACAAATCTTCGTCATGCTCTTGTTCGGCATCAACCAGCGCAGCCTCGTCTGCTATAACCGCAGGAGACTCTTGGACAGGTTCTGGCCGTGAAGGAATTTCATCCTGCAATTCCAAATCAACAATATCATCCGCCACCGCAAAGTCAGCGCCGTCAAATTCCGTAGATTCACTTAACTCCCCAAGATCATCTTCAAACGCAGCCAGATCCAAATCACTATCAGCCAATGCCTCTTCTTCAAAGCTAAAAGTGTCATCATCATCCAAATCAAAATCTGGCAGCAATTCATCTGCACTGGCTTCAGCCAAAGCTTCAGTATCGTCTGCAAGATCCACCTCCAGGTCTTCGGCATTATCATCAACACCAAAATCAACTAGATCATCATCCAGTTCAAAACCCACGGATGTTTCAGGCTTATCCAAATCATCGGTCAAGCTAAGTTTTGACGTCGAAATATCATCTTGTGCAGACTTCACATCAGAGAGGTCGAGATCTTCAATTCCCAAGTCCCCATCTTCACCTAAAAGGTCATCATCAAAATCTACATCCAGGCTTTCCATTTCATGGTCAAGCGCTGCCAGATCGACATCATCAACATTCATATCCAGATTAAAATCATCTGCCGCGACCTCCAACGACTCCGACTCTGCCGCAACAAGTTCAGCAGATTCCTCTACTGCCGATTCACTCAATTCAAGGTCGTCGTCCAAATCGAAGTTGAACCCATCTTCGATTGAAGGAGCCTTAACCTCCAGATCTTCAGGAAGAGTGTCAGCATCCAAATTATCGAGAGCCAATGACAACTCAGACAAATCTTCGGCTTCAGCAGCCAGATCATCATCAAAATCCAACTCAAATTCATTTTCCACTGCTGCAGGCGCATCTGCGATAGCAGACGAGAGATTGGACTCGTCATCGTCCAGATCGAGGTCAAAATCAAAACTAGTTGGCTCACTTGCTGTCGCGACTGGTGCGACAGAAAGGTCATCATCAAGATTAAAATCATCGAGAGAGAATTGATCCAGATCTGCATCCTGTGCTTCATTTGCAACTGAAGCGGCAGGATCGAATTCACCCGCCCCTGAGATGCCCTCGCGCAACTCAGAAGCACGTGCCAGCAGGGCTCCACCCGCCAGAGGCAAGAGCGCCGCGTAATGCTTATCAAATGCAGGGCCATTTTGCTGTTGGGAGTAAACCTCCAGCAACTTCATGCGAATATCAGCTGAGTCAGGATCTTTTTGCAGGGCGTTGAGAAGCATTTCCTCAGCCTGATCCAACTTACCGTAAGCGATATAAATATCTGCTTCGCCAACTACATCGCCCGTTTCAGCAACTGCAGTCGTTTCATTAGGTTCATCAAAAAGTGACGTTTCATCGGTTTCATTGAAGTGAGTTGCTTCATCAGCCACTTCTTCATTCTTACCAGCTGAATCATCCATGGCAAAAACATCATCCTGCTCTTCAGCCTGCTGCTCTTCAGCCTGCTTGCGGCGGCGGTAAGCAAAATAGCCTGCACCGGCCAAACCCAAAATCCCCAAGCCTATCCAAGGTGCATTTTCAACTGCAGTATCGGCTAACGTCGGCTCAGGTTTAGGTGGAACAATGACCTTCTTCGGCGGGGCTGGTTGCGGCGGTGCCACTGCAGCAACACTAGATGCGGCGGCTTCAGAGCTGGCTACAACAGCTTCAGAACTGGCAACATCCGCCACCGCAGCAACTGGCTCTGCGACAATGGGAGCCTCAGGCACCTGTGCTGGAGATGATGCAGCCTGGCCAGCGGCCACCTGTAATGCACGCAATTTTTCATTGCTTACTTCAACCAAACGCTCCATGGTTTCGATCTGTGCTTCAAGATCTTTTACCCGCGAACTTAATTCAGTATTTTCCGCTTTGGATTTATCCAGCTCCTCCAAAGTCACAGCCAACTCAGACTCCAGCGCCTTACCTGCACCATCGTTAGCGCCACTACCTTGGCCTGTACTAGCTGTACCCGCTGAAGGAGCTGCGAGCTTTACTCGCCCACTTACCTCGGTAGATTCAGCACGGGTTGAGCTGGTACGACGAGATGCATTTAACTGTGCGCCTGAATTCGAGTCGCCGGTTGCCTGGGCAAATTGACTCACAGCCTCAGACTTATTAAGCGATTTCATCTCGCTCGCATCCGGAACACGCAAAACTTGTCCGCGACGCAATCTGTTGATATTGCCGTTGATAAAGGCTTCAGGATTAGCGCGATAGAGCGCCATCATGCTCTGATGGACTGACACGCTGGAATCAGGACGCGCACGCAGCGCAACTTCCCACAGCGTATCATTGCTGCGAACTTCATATTCATCGCCACTCAGGCTGGGCTGGCGGGCACTAGGCACCTGGCGCGGCTCACTGGTGTAGCCGGAATCTGACGTTGCTTTAGGTGTTGATGTGGTAGAGCGCGGTTGCTGCGATTTATTGCTGGTGACCGCAGTTTGCACTGCTTGTGTAGCTCCGCCATCATCAAAAGTAGGTAGATCCATTAACAGGGTGTATTCGCGCAACAAGCGGCCAGCAGTCCAGCGGGCTTCAATCAAAAAATTCAGGTAGGGTTCGCGAACCGGGCTGCGCGAGGTGATAACCACTTTGGGGCCATCAGCAGCCTCAAGGTCTACTTGAAACTGAAACTCTGTGTAGAAAAACAAACGATCTACACCATTGCGTTCAAAATCAGCCGGGGATGCCAAAGCAACCAGAATCTGCTCCGCCGTAAGATCGCGTGTATCAAGTAGCTTGACCTCGGCCTCCAGCGGCTGGTTAAGCGTTGACTTGAGCTTAACCTCACCCAATCCCAAAGCACTGGCATAAGGCGACAGTACAAGAGATGTAAGACCACAGGCTAAAACCAACTGACGAAGACGCATAGCGCTATCCTTTTATTATTCCACGGCTGAACTAAACACGATTAGTCAGACATTTTAGTTGATTAACACAGCTTGATGAGTAAATGAAGCTGTGCTGATGAGGCATAAAACCTCGAATGAATCTTCAGTATCGTTCGTAAGTATTCATTATAAATAGGTTTTTATCAATACTCGGGGTCTTGACAAAGACTAAACAAAGCGGCTTTTTTGATAGTTTTCAGGAGTGATTTTACAAAAATGTGAAAAAGGACTGACATTTAAATCCTTATTTACCCCTAAAGCGGTTATAAAAAGCAAAAACCCCAAGGGTGTCACCAACCTTGGGGTTTGTTTTTTACCAGGACTGGATAAGTAGAAAACCGCTTATTTTGACCCTTGCAAGATACGCAGCATGCGGCGCAACGGCTCAGCCGCACCCCACAACAACTGATCGCCAATCACGAAAGCAGAAATATATTCTGGCCCCATATTGAGTTTACGCACTCGACCTACCCCAATTTTGAGGCCGCCAGTGATAGAAGCTGGCGTCAACTCTTGCTCAGTGATGCTACGGTCGTTTGGCACAAATTTAACCCAATCATTACCTGACTTAATGATGGATTCAATCTCTGCAAGCGGAAGATCTTTTTTGAGCTTGATAGTCAACGCCAAACTATGGCACCGCATAGCACCAATGCGCACACATAAACCATCAACGGGGATGGTGTCGGTATTCCCCAAAATTTTGTTAACTTCAGCCTGACCTTTCCACTCTTCTTTGGACTGGCCATTATCCAATTGCTTGTCGATCCAAGGGATCAAACCACCAGCAAGCGGAGCTGGAAAAAATTCGCGCGGCACGTCGTTACGGATAGTGTTAGCCACTTTTCTGTCGATATCCAAAATCGCTGAAGCAGGTGTTGCCAACTCATCAGCCACAGCATCATGAATCACGCCCATACCTTTCAACAATTCGCGCATGTGGTTGGCACCACCACCCGAGGCGGCTTGATAGGTCATAGAGCTAACCCAATCCACCAAACCCGCATGAAACAAACCACCCACACCCATCAGCATGATGGAGTTAGTGCAGTTGCCACCAATAAAGTTTTTAACGCCTTTCTTCAGCGCCGAGTCGATAACACCCTGGTTAACCGGGTCAAGAATAATGACCGCGTCATTCTCCATACGCAGACTGGAAGCCGCGTCGATCCAATAGCCATCCCAGCCAGACGAGCGCAGCTTCGGGAAAATCTCATTGGTGTAGTCACCACCCTGACAGGTAACAATCACATCCAATTGCTTCAAATCATCAACTGAATAAGCATCTTTCAATGCAGGCAATCCAACGGCAACAGCCGGGGCATCACCACCTACATTTGAAGTGGTAAAAAATACGGGTTCGATAGCCGCAAAGTCGTTTTCTGCTTGCATACGTTCCATCAATACAGAGCCGACCATACCGCGCCAACCTACAAAACCTACTTTCATCTCAGTCTCTCTCTAACGATTAATTCACAAGCTAATGATTAGGCCAGCGCTGCAACAACAGCATCGCCCATTTGCGAGGTAGAGACTTTGGTCTTACCTTCCGTATAAATGTCTGCGGTGCGATAACCTTGATCCAACACCTTGCCGACTGCAACCTCAATTGCGTCTGCAACCTGAGGATAACCGAGCGAATAACGCAACATCATGGATACCGACAAAATCGTCGCGAGCGGGTTAGCTATACCCTGCCCAGCGATATCCGGTGCAGAACCATGGCAAGGCTCATACATACCGCGACCATCTTTATCCAATGACGCTGACGGAAGCATACCAATAGAGCCAGTCAACATGGCTGCCGCATCGGACAAAATATCACCAAACATGTTGCCAGTCACCAACACATCGAACTGTTTTGGCGCACGCACCAATTGCATAGCCGCGTTATCGACATACATGTGGGACAGCTCAACATCCGGATATTCTTTATGCAGCGTATCCATCACTTCGCGCCACAACATAGTCGCCTCAAGCACATTCGCCTTATCGACCGAGCAGACTTTACCATTACGTTTGCGCGCCATCTCAAAAGCGGTACGGCCGATACGGATAATCTCGCTCTCGGAATATTTGTAGGTGTTGTAACCTTCGCGCTCGCCATTTTCCAATACGCGAATACCGCGCGGCTCACCAAAATAAATACCGCCTGCCAATTCGCGTACGATCAAAATATCCAAGCCAGAAACCACTTCCGGTTTCAGAGAAGATGCATCTACCAACTGTGGATATAACAACGCAGGACGTAAATTCGCATACAAACCCAATTGTGAACGAATCTTCAGCAAACCTTTTTCCGGGCGAATCGAGCGGTCCAATTTATCCCACTTGGGGCCACCAACAGCACCCAGCAAAATCGCATCGGCCTTGCGCGCTTTTTCGAGCGTCAAATCCGCCAGTGGAACGCCATGCACATCAATTGCGCAGCCGCCCATCAATTCGTTTTCAAAGGTTAAGCCCAAATCGAATTTGGCATTAACCACATCCAGCACCTTGCGCGCTTCACGCACAATTTCAGGACCGATGCCATCGCCTTCCAAAATTAAAATATGTTTGCCCACAAGCATTCTCCAATTAAAAAACTCTTATTTCGCCTCTCATTTAACTACATCAAACAACCAAGGCGCTTCAACGCGTTTTTTGGCTTCGTAGGCGCGAATGGCATCAGCATGTTCGAGAGTTAAACCAATATCATCCAACCCATTTAACAAGCAATGTTTGCGAAATTCATCTACATCGAACGCAAAACTTTCACCGCCTGGGGTTTTAACAACTTGCGCTGATAATTCAATTGTCAATTGATAGCCTTCTGCCGCGTACATTTCATTAAACAAGCTATCGACAATCTCATCACTTAATACGATGGGCAGCAAACCATTCTTGAAACAGTTGTTATAAAAAATATCGGCAAAGCTGGGCGCGATCACACTACGAAAGCCGTAGTCATCCAATGCCCAAGGCGCATGTTCGCGACTAGAGCCACAACCGAAGTTTTCGCGCGACAACAGCACAGTTGCGCCCTTGTAACGCGGAAAATTCAGCGGAAAATCCGGGTTTATTGGGCGCCCTTCGCAACTTTGATCCGGTTTACCTTCATCGAGATAGCGCAGCTCATCAAACAAATTCTTTCCGAAACCGGTACGTTTAATCGATTTCAAAAATTGCTTAGGGATAATCATATCGGTATCGACATTGGCGCGATCCATAGGAGCAGCAACGCCTTGCAAAACGGTAAAACTTTTCATCGCGGTCTCCTACTGATTAATTGAATGTGCGCACATCGACAAAATGACCCGCAATCGCAGCGGCAGCAGCCATCGCCGGGCTCACCAAATGCGTTCTGCCACCGTAGCCCTGGCGCCCTTCAAAATTGCGATTGGATGTTGATGCACAGTGCTCGCCATTATCCAATTTATCCGCGTTCATGGCCAAGCACATGGAACAACCCGGCTCACGCCATTCCAAACCGGCGGCGATAAAAATCTTATCCAGCCCTTCGGCTTCCGCTTGCGCTTTTACTGCACCAGAACCAGGAACCACAATCGCCTCTTTTACCGATGACGCCTTGGTGCGGCCTTTCACCACTTCAGCTGCGGCGCGAATATCTTCAATGCGCGAATTAGTGCAAGAGCCAATAAATACGCGATCAACATGAATCGAAGTAATAGGCTGGTTGGCTTGTAAACCCATATATTGCAATGCGCGCAACATACCTTCGCGTTTTACCGGATCAGTTTCTTGCGCAGGGTCGGGCACCTTATCCTCAACAGAAACAACCATCTCTGGTGAAGTACCCCAACTCACTTGCGGCTTAATTTCAGCACCGTTCAGCTCGACTACTGCATCAAAGTGCGCGCCGTCATCACTCACATAATTGCGCCAATCGGCTACGGCACGATCCCACAAATCACCTTTAGGTGCGTAGGTTCTGCCATTTACATAATCGATAGTGGTTTGGTCTACCGCAACCATACCGGCGCGCGCGCCCGCTTCAATAGCCATGTTGCACACGGTCATGCGCCCTTCCATGCTCATATCGCGAAAAACCTGACCGCCAAATTCCATCGCGTAGCCGGTACCGCCCGCCGTGCCAATTTTAGCGATGATGGCCAAAACAACATCTTTTGGCGTCACACCCAAACCGAGCTTGCCATCCACCTTAATGAGCATGTTTTTCATTTTTTTAGCGACCAGACATTGGGTCGCCATCACGTGCTCTACTTCGCTCGTGCCTATTCCATGCGCCAAAGCGCCGAGAGCACCGTTAGTGGCGGTATGGGAATCACCGCAGACAACGGTCATACCGGGCAAGCAGGCGCCGGTTTCAGGGCCGACAACGTGCACAATACCTTGGCGGTGATCGTTGATCTTGAACTCGACAATACCGAATTCATCGCAGTTATCGTCCAGCGTCTGCACCTGAATCAAGGACACCGGATCTTCAATCCCCGCAACACCATGAGCACGCTCTTTTTGCGTGGTAGGCACATTGTGGTCTGGAGTGGCGAGGATGGAGTCCACACGCCATGGCTTGCGGCCAGCCAAACGCAGACCATCAAACGCTTGCGGGGAGGTCACTTCGTGGACTATGTGACGATCTATATAAATGAGTGCAGAACCATCGTCGCGCTGCTGCACGAGGTGGGCATCCCAAAGTTTGTCGTAAAGCGTTTTAGCGGCCATGGTGTTCTCCAAAGGATCTGCTTACACGGTATTTGTTCCGGATCTTCAAGACAACTTGCCTGGATAGCCTCGAGATCAATTAGTAAAGGCGATAGTACGGCCAGACAACCCATAAAACAAATTTATCTTTTTTATATATTGCATTCCCAAAAGGAATGGACTAAAAATAAAACGATGGATACTCAACATTTACATGCATTTGTGGCAATTGCTGAACATGGTTCATTTTCTGCTGCAGCAGAACGCTTGCACCTTACCCAGCCCGCCATCAGCAAGCGCATCGCCCTGCTGGAGGAGCAACTCAAAGCTTCTTTATTTGATCGTATTGGGCGGCAGGTTGCCCTAACTCAGGCGGGTCAGCTGTTGTTAAGCAAAGCCAAGCTAATCTTGGGCGAGGTCGCAGCCACGCAGCGCGCTATTGCTGATTTACAGGGCGACATCCAAGGCAAGCTAAGTATCGCCACCAGTCACCATGTAGGGCTGCATTATCTGCCACCCTATTTGAGGGATTTTTCGACGCGCTACCCCCAAGTAAAACTGGATTTACACTTTCTCGATTCGGAGCAGGCTTACCATGAAATACTCCAAGGCAGATTTGACATCGCCACTATTACGCTCGCGCTTCAACAAGATGCACGCCTCCAGAGCGAAACCCTCTGGCACGACCAACTCCATTTCGTCGTCGCGCCCACCCATGCACTTGCAACGCAATCGCATCTTCAGTTGGCCGATTTAAGTCAGCACCCGGCGATAATGCCGGATACCAATACCTACACCACGCAGCTCATTAAAAACTTGTTTGACCGCCAACAACTAGCATTGAATATGGGCATGGTATCCAATCACTTGGACACTATAAAAATGCTGCTGAGTATTGGACTTGGTTGGGGCGTTTTGCCGCGACGCATTATTGATGATGGACTACATATTTTGAGTATCGATCAGCCACCGATTATGCGCCCGCTAGGCTACATACATCACAGCCAACGCACCCTGAATAATGCCGCACGAGTCTTTTTAGATTTATTGCAAAATAAAGTAATTGACTCCTAACCCTTACTCAAACTACCAAGCGTAATATTCACAAGCACCACGAACTTTTCGTCACACTCAATTACACCAACCGATAAAAACTTTACTTTAAGCTTCAGGATTTTTTATGAAACCATTTTCTCCTCTTGTGAACTTTTCACTTAGCACACTTGCATTGACCGCTGCATGCCAGGCTAATGCCGATACGCTATTCGGGATTTATGCAGGTGCAGGCACATGGCAAAGCGAATACGCCGGCGAAATAGGCAAGCCAGCCACTTCGGCAAGTGATTTGGGCATGAGCGATAACAATAATAATTTTTACTACATCGCTATCGAACACCCAATTCCCTTTTTTCCCAATATCAAAGTTCAGCAAAATAACATCACCAGCGAACAAAGCAGCGTGATTGAAAATAATTTCAGCATTGGGAATATTGGCTATCCGAGCGGTAGTACAGTTGCAACTGATTTTGATTTAAGTTACACCGACGCCGCACTTTATTACGAGCTACTCGATAATTGGCTGATACTGGATCTCGGTGTCACACTGAGAAAATATTCAGGCTATCTGGAAGCAACAAGTGTAAGCTCCAGCGATAAAACGGATATTGATATCTCCGTACCACTCGCTTATGGACGTATGCAATTTGATTTACCTTTGACTGGTTTCTTTGCGGGCTTTGAAGGTAATTACATCAGCTATGATGGCAATGATTTAGCTGATTACAGTGCAAAAATAGGCTATTCGTTTGACTCGGCATTAGATTTAGGCGTTGAAGTTGGATATCGCGCGCTGACCGTCAATATTGATGATGACGATGTACACACAAACGTGGATATAAAAGGCCCCTATGCAGCTGCGCTTTTTCATTTTTAGACATCAATTACGATCAGCCTCGCCACAGCGAGACTGATCGCTCTTTATAATTAAAATGCACCCAGCTTAAAGTACAAATTATAATCACCACTAAAGGAAAAACCATAACCTAGATACACGGGCCCCAAGGGTGTTTCACCCCCCAAATAAATGACTCCGGAATCAAGCCAATCGCCCTCATCAGTCATAGTATAAACAGTTTGCAATTTTGCAGCCTCCACAGCAAACCCCATACGCAGATCACCATTTAATCCTAACGGCATACGTCCGATAATTCGCTCCGCACGTAGGTGGGAATAAAACGCATCATCACCAATAATTTGATTACTGGCATAACCTGATAAGTTTAAGAACCCGCCCAGCATAACCGCATCATAAAATGGTAATTCATTTACTAACGACGACACGTACAATGTGCGCGCAGCAAAAACAAAATCATTCAGTTTATAGGCACCACCTAAATCAACAGAAAGTTTCTGGTACCCCTCTTTGTGAGAGTCAAAAAAAGTGATCTCGCTGCGCCAACCATGGGAAGGAAAATAAATGCGATTACGTCGATCAAGGTTTAACGAAAACAAGATCCCACCATAATGCTCATCGACATCAGGCAATGCAATGGCACTCACATCCGCTGTACCTTTTATTCGATATTCACGCCAGCCAATTGTTGTCTGCCCATAAACATCCAAATTAGTACCGAGCACCAACTCGGAATACGATGTATCTAATTGATACTCAGCCAGTTTGGTTCCATCAGTGAACAACACAATATCCTCTCGCCCTTTGAAATAGCGAGGCTCAATAAAGTAAGTTTGTCGATAATTCAACGGCTGGTAATAATCCAATTCAAGAGCTGATTCATTGCCCACATCTACGGCGGCAAAAAATTCTCCACCATAAGGATTCATCCAGGTATTGCGATAGGCACTGCGCAAGGTAAAGTTAGACCCTTGGTGATATTCGTTATCGATAGAAAATCCAAAAGTCAGGTAGTCAGAACTCCAATTTTTTTCTCTTGCTGTAATTTCAAGAATATTTCTACCTGCTTGATTGGTAACACGATAGTCAACCCCATCGTAAAAACCATCGCCATAAGCGCGCACCAAATCCTGCTCCAATTGGGAGCGATCAAACAACTGCCCTTCTTGTTGATGAATTTGTCGCGCGACATATTCAGGATGAACACGTTGAAGTGGCGCAATAACAATTTGATCAATATGAATCTCCCTTTTACGCGCATCCGTATTTTTATGTTTCCATGCAACATAGGTTTTTTCATCGACAGACAATACACGCAATGCCGACAATTGCCGCTCCGCAGCAACTCTGCCTATATCAGCAGCTTTCTCATAGCGAGCAAAATCAGAGGCTTTAATATCACCTAACTCAGGAGCGATATAAATATCACTCCCCGTCAAACTGGCGAGCGAGCGCTCAACATTTTGTTTAGTTAAAATACCAATCATTTGCGCCGTGACACTTAAGAGCGAACCGACACTCTCGGGAGGCTTTAAGGGTGAACCAACATTGACGGCGATAACCCTATCCGCCTTACACAAGTCTCGCGCCACCTCGATAGGCAGGTTATCCACCAATCCACCGTCAACCAATTTACGGTTTTGATGTTCCACTGGCGCCATTAAACCGGGTACAGACATGCTGGCACGCATCGCCTGGGTCAAACTACCGCTGCGAAAAACAACGCGCTCCCCCGTACCTATATCAGTTGCCACTATCGCCAGGGGCAAGGCCAGCTCCTGAATTTCTCGCTCGCCGAGATCCGCATCCACTAACTGATTAAAAAATAATTTTATTTTTTCGCCCGCAACTACACCTGGCTGGATTTGCATCCCGCGCTTGGTCAAACCCAACTCGGTACCGGTAAGATAACGCCTGCTCACTTTTTTTTGCGATAACTCAGCTGGGAATAATCCGCCACATCCAGGAACATGTCAGTCCAATCCGCTGTTGCGAGCTTGTCACGCATGGACTGCGGCGATAGCCCCGCCGCATAAGAACCAGCAACCAAACCACCCATACTGGTTCCCACTACGCAATCGACCGGAATACGCTCGCGCTCCAGAACCTCCAACACACCTATATGAGCAGCACCACGCGCGCCACCGCCCCCCAAAACCAAAGCAGTCCGCTGGGTTTCTACAGCTAAAGCCGTCGTAGACAACAAGACTGTCAGTAACAATACAATGAGAGCGCTATTCATTTACCCGATGCCATCCTTTCTAAACGCACATATTAGAAGAACCATAGTATCCATTATGCTTATTGCCTATATCGCACCGATCAAAATGCGATCACATTTCAACCTAAAATAAGATCTTATACTCAACACAATGAACAATAGATGACATATTTGAAGGATGAATATTCTAAAAAATGTCTACTTTTAAGGATTAATAAAATACTAATCACCCGTTTTTCAGACTAAACAAACCATTTATCTCACAAAACCATTAATAATAGGAAGATTGTCTTTATTTATGGCACCTATTAAAAAACCATCCCACTTTTTCACCTCTATTAGGTAGAATGACCCACGAATTGATACTTTTAGGAAATGACATCATGACCAGTACCCAAGTCGATGACCTGAATGTGGTCTCGCAAGAGCTGCTGATTTCCCCCGCAGAACTCAAGAAAAAAATCCCGCTGACCGACAAGGCGCGCGACGTTGTAACCCAAGGCCGCGAAGTAGTGCGTAATATCCTGGACCGCAAAGATCATCGGATTTTTGTGGTGATAGGCCCCTGCTCTATCCATGATGTAGCGGCCGCCAAAGATTACGCCCAACGCCTGAAAAAACTGGCGGATGAGGTCAGCGATACGATTTATGTAGTGATGCGCGTGTATTTTGAAAAACCGCGCACCACCGTAGGCTGGAAAGGTTTAATTAACGACCCATACCTGGATGATTCCTTCAAAATTGAAGAAGGCCTGCATATCGGCCGTCAATTATTGCTGGATATCTCGGAAATGGGCCTGCCTACTGCCACTGAAGCGCTCGATCCTATATCGCCCCAATACCTGCATGATTTGATTAGCTGGTCAGCCATTGGGGCGCGCACCACCGAATCGCAAACCCATCGCGAAATGGCGAGCGGATTGTCGTCGGCCGTAGGTTTCAAAAATGGAACCGATGGTGGCCTGACGGTCGCGATAAACGCACTGCAGTCCGTATCAAAACCACATCGCTTCCTTGGTATTAATACGGAAGGCCAGGTAGCGATTATCCACACTCGCGGCAACGGTTATGGCCATGTTGTATTACGCGGTGGCAATGGCAAACCTAACTACGATTCGGTTAGTGTCGCCCTGTGTGAGCAAGAGTTGGCCAAGGCGAAAGTGGTACCCAACATTATGGTGGATTGCAGCCATGCCAATTCCAATAAAAACCACGAGTTGCAAACGCTGGTGATGGAAAATGTGGCCAACCAAATTGTGGAAGGCAACAAATCTATTATTGGCTTGATGGTGGAAAGCAACATTGGCGCCGGCAATCAAAGTATTCCAGCCAATCTGTGTGACCTAAAATACGGCGTATCGGTAACTGACGCTTGTATCGATTGGGAAACGACTGAAAGAACACTGCGCAAAATGCGCGACACCATTCGAGAAACACTCGTAAATAGAACTAGCTCCTGATTTTAAAATTAAATGTAAGAGCCAAGCTATTGATAATATTGAAAAAGTGGCCTGGGGCCACTTTTTTAATGTCCGAATTGAGAGCCAACTCACGCACAAATTGTTAAATTTATCGACATTTATTAAGGATACACTATGGTTTTTTAGAATCCTGACTGTTAAATTCTGTTAACACAGGAAAGCCAGTTGCCGGACGCAAGAAGAATAATTTTTACTTATCTGCGGAGCACAGCATGGCAGTCAGTCAGCCTCTTCACCAACATGATTCACGACCGCACAGCTCTCACAGTTTTGATGTGGCAAAAGCCGTTCAACACGGAGAATTAGTGTTAAGCCTGAGCACTATGCTGGGCTGCGACTATATATTTGTAAGCCACAAAGGTGCTCACGAATTGTTGGGCAGCGCTCGCTTGGCAACTACCATCCGTGAGCTTTTAGACATACTGGAAACATCGCCTTACCAAAGCATGGTGGTTAGTGCCGATGAAACTCCCAATGGTGAACTTGCTTTTACACGTTACGATTTCAAATGGGAGAACCGCCAAGTCTCCCAGGTTATTGCTACTCGTGTGACTAACGCAGATCAGGCGGACTTCATGCGCATGATGTTTGACTGCAGCACAACCTGCTAATACCCCAGTTCCCATTTATTAGACCAGGTCCCGAAAGCCACACTTAAGCTGTGGCTTTTTCGTTTAGAAAAACGATTTTAGTCCCAAACACTAAACTGGTAGAGCTGTGCTACTTTTAAGTCTATAACCTCAATAAATAATCCTGACTGAGTAGTGTTTATGTACATCACCCTGACAAAGATCCTGCGGTACGGGATATTGGTAGTAGCGGTTATTACAGTACCGCTACTGGCTGCGGAAACCAAAACTGTCATCACCAACATGAAATCGAATGTACAGACGGATTACATGAATGGCCTGCTCAAGTTGGCACTCTCCTACTCGGATAAAAACTATATTTTCTCCACAACCAGTGAAGTCTATTCCCGTCCGCGCGTTATGGAATCGCTCAAGTCAGGTGCAATTTCTGTAATGTGGGGCGGGACATCGGAAGAAATGGAGCGCGCTTTTATCCCTATCAGGATTGATGCTTATCGCGGGCTAATGAATCACCGCTTGTTCTTTATTCGTCAAGGTGATCAGGCGCGTTTTGACAATATTAAAACACTGGAAGACCTCAAGCAGATTCGCCTTGGACAAGGGCGCAGCTGGCAAGATGCCTCTATTTTGGAAAGCGCGGGGCTCAATGTAGTCAAAACCACCAAAAAACCCAGCCTCTACCATATGCTGGATGGCGGACGATTTGATGCCTTCCCACGCGGTGCCAACGAAGTCTGGACTGAATTGTCCGCATTTCCTGACCTTAAACTCACGGTTGAAAAAAACCTTGTGTTGATCTACCCCCTTCCAACCTATTTTTTTGTCAGCCAAAAAGACCCTGTATTGGCCAAAGATATTGAGTTTGGACTTGAGTCAGCGATTAAGGATGGAGCCTTCAACGAATATTTTTACGGCAGCTCTGAAGTCCAGGAGGCGCTGGGAAAAGCGGATTTGGGCAAGCGTCGCGCTATCCGGATCAAAAACCCCTATCTACCCAAGGCGACTCCGTTGGACCGCAAAGAGTTATGGCTGGATTTGATGAGCACCACCACCTCAGCCAATGCTAGCAATCAGGTGGATGACACTTCATTACCGAGCCCCCAGTAGTGGCGGGGAAACTTTTTGCAGAAAGTAGACTCCCAACCACGAATAGCCTATCTAACGCTGGGGCTTGTACCTGCCTTTAACCGTGCAATTCCGCTATAGTAAGAGTCCTGTTAAACCCCGACCCAGGTTGTAGCGGGTTGTTATGATCAGACTAATTAACACTGCTACGCACAGGCGCGTCCAGACACGCGCTTTGACTTTTTGAGACACACTTTATGCAAATTGTTGTTGTGAGATCGCTAAAACTTACCCTATTTAGCCTTATTGTCAGCCTGTCTTCACTGAGTTTTGCTGACAAAATTGATGTTCTCAAGCCCACCCCCGAACAAAGCAAGGCAGCGATTGATCTTGTGCAAAAGCTGGACAGCGAACATTACCGCGATCAGGAGTTTAACGACGCCTTGTCTTCGCGCTACTTCGATGAATACTTAAAATCACTCGACAGCGCAAAAAACTTCTTTATCCAATCCGATATTGCAGAATTCGAAAAGTATCGCAAAACTTTTGACGACGACTATAAAAAGGGCAAACTCGACAACAGCTTTGCGATTTTCAATCGCTTCAATGAGCGCATGATTGCCCGTCTCGAGAAAGTGGTAAAAACGCTGGATGATCCAAAAACAAAATTCGATTTTGATGTCGAAGAGTCCATCGTGCTTGACCGCGAAAAAGCTCCCTGGCCAGCCAATGAAGCAGAAGCGGATAAGCTCTGGCAGCAATACCTTAAATCCAACCTGCTCAACTCTATGCTTTCAGGCAAAAAACTGGAGGAAAGCAAAACTACGTTGCGTAAGCGTTACGCCAACCAACTGCGCAGATTGAAGCAGCAAACCAATGAAGAAGCATTCAGCGTGATGATGAACTCACTCACCATGCTTTACGATCCACATACCAATTATTTATCTCCTGAAAATGCCGAAAATTTTGACATTAGTATGTCGCTTGAGCTGCAAGGTATAGGTGCTGTTTTACAAAGCGATGAAGACTACACAAAGGTCAGCAGCTTGGTTGTCGGTGGCCCTGCACAGAAACAAGGCCAGTTAAAACCCAATGATAAAATTGTCTCCATTGCACAAGGTGTCGATGGTGAATTTGTCGATGTAGTTGGCTGGCGGTTGGATGAAGTCGTCAAGTTGATCCGCGGGCCAAAAGGTACAATCGTGCGCCTGGAAGTCATACCATCGGATCCGACTGCAACTATCAACAAAAACATCACTATTAAACGTGAAACGGTAAAACTCGAAGACCAAGCCGCGAAAAAAGCGGTATTTGAAGTGAAGAATGGCAACAAAACCTTCAAGCTGGGCGTGATTGACATTCCTACTTTTTACATGAACTTTGAAGCCTATCAAAAGGGTGATCCCAACTATAAAAGTACAACACGCGACGTGTTCAACCTACTTAATGAATTAAATAAAGAAAAAGTAGACGGCATTATTATCGATCTGCGCGATAACGGCGGTGGCTCATTACCAGAAGCCGCTATGCTGACCGATCTGTTTGTTGATCCAGGTCCTGTTGTACAAATTCGCCAAAGTGACGATACCATTTCGCGCAACTATCGCGCCTATCAACCTGCAGTTTATCGCGCGCCTATCGCGGTATTAATTAATCGTTTGAGCGCTTCGGCATCAGAAATTTTTGCTGGCGCCATTCAGGATTACGGTCGCGGTATTATTATTGGCTCTACCACCTTTGGTAAGGGCTCTGTGCAGAATCTCGTCGAGCTAAAACACGGCCGGCTAAAAATTACCGAAGCAAAATTTTATCGCATCTCCGGCGACAGCACTCAACATCGCGGGGTTATTCCCGATGTGCAATTGCCGAGCTTGTTAGATCCGGATGACATTGGTGAAAGTAGTTATGATAACGCGCTGCCTTGGGATCGCATCCACCCGGCACCACATCAAAACTATTACACCATTAGCAAATTTTTACCAAAGATTGAAACCAGCCATCAAGAACGTATGGCGCAAGACCCTGATTTCATTTTTCTGAACAAACAAAGTGCGATGTTCAAAGAAGCTGCAGAAAAAAAAGAAGTATCGCTGCGTTTGGCCACTCGTCAGGCAGAGCAGCAACAAATGGAAAAGCGTGCGCTGGACATGGAAAACCAAAAGCGCATTGCCAAAAGTGAAAAACCTTATGCAGATTACGCGGCTCTAAAGAAAGCAAACGGTGGCGATGAAGACGAAGATGCACCACCAAAAGAGGCAGACAAAGAAATCATACCAAAAGACGACCCCTACCTGATGGAAGCTGGGCATGTGTTGGCAGACTTTATCAATCAACTAACACCCGAGAAAAAAGTCGCCAGACAATAACTGTTCTGCAACTTCACACTCGTATTGACACACCAAACACCTGAACAGTAATGCTCAGGTGTTTTTTCTTCACAGAGCCATTTATGAAAGCTATCTCATTCAACGTCAACAGCATCAGAACACGTTTGCATCAACTGGAAGCCGTGATTGAAAAACACAATCCGGATTTTATTGGACTTCAGGAAACCAAAGTAAATGACCCTGATTTCCCGCTCGACACTATTCAAGCCATGGGTTATCACGTCGAATATTTTGGCCAAAAAACTCACTACGGTGTGGCAATACTTTCCAAGTATCCTTTCAAAAAGGTCATCAAAGGATTCCCTGGTGACGAGGAACTTGCCCAGCGCCGTTTTATCGGTGGCGTGTTTGATACACCTATCGGAGAAGTGACACTGCTAAACGGTTATTTCCCCCAAGGTGAGAGCCGTGACCACGCGATAAAATTTCCTGCGAAGCGAAAGTTTTATGCCGATTTAATCAACTTCCTAAAAAATGCCGAACATGAGGGCAAGCAAATTATTCTGATGGGAGATATGAATATTTCACATCAGGATATTGATATTGGTATTGGCGAGGAAAACCGCAAGCGCTGGTTGCGTACTGGCAAATGCAGCTTCCTACCGGAAGAACGCGAATGGCTTAATGAATTATTAGCACTGGGGTTGAAAGACAGCTACCGCGAACACAATCCTGAGAGCAATGAATTGTTTAGCTGGTTTGATTACCGCAGCGGCGGCTTTGAAGATAATCCTAAACGCGGCCTGCGTATCGATTTGATTCTGATGACACAAAACTTGCTAGACAAGTGCGCGGCTTCTGGAATTGATTATGATATTCGCGGTATGGAAAAACCTTCGGATCACTGCCCCATTTGGGTCGAGTTCAAGGTTTAAGTACCCAGGTTGTTGCCCGCGATAGCAACTAGTTCGCGGGCAACCAAACCGGCGGGTGCATTTAACTGCTGTATCCGCACATCTTAGGTAAATGCTCTTTTAAAATCTCCGCAAGTCGTCGCGTTGCTGGTCCTGCGAAATCGCGATCGGCAAAGGTGAGGTAAGTCGTCACCTCACGCACCGAACCCACTTCAACCGGCAAGTACTTCAAGCGCCCCGCCTCAATATCCTCATGGGTGTAAGCATCAGGCAACCAGGCATACCCCAACCCCAAACGGATCGCATCCAGTGATGTTTTGATGTGGCTCACCGTCCAACGCTGATCCGCCTCTTGCCACCCCTCGGTGCGGCGGCGATATTGGCCAGAGTCGCGCACAATAATTTGCCGGTGCTGGCGCATATCCTCATCGTTAATAGAGCGCCCCAATAACTGGAGCGGATGATCGGCACTGGAGACGCCGCGCATCACCACAGTCACCAACTTTTCGCCCATAAAGCCCATAGGCACGCGCCCGCCAATTGCCAGATCAACCTGACGCTGCAGGAGTGCATCCTCAGTACCGCTCAACACCGACTCAAAAACCTCTACGCGGGTATCGGGAAAGTCTTTTGCAAAAATCGCCAAACACTGCAACACCCGCGCTGGCGGGATAATAATATCGGCGGCAATCTTCACCAAAGGCTCTACGTGTATCGAGAGGCATCCCGCTGATTTCTCCAAACGCTCCGCTTGCTCCAACAATTGCTTGGCGCGGCGATAAAGCAATTCCCCTGCTGGCGATGCGACTGCTTTACGCCCCTGCAGCTGAAACACTTTCACACCCAATGCAGTCTCCAACTGGGAGATGGCATAGGACACTGCAGATTGGCTTTTATTAAGCATCTCTGCTGCCTTCGCATAACCACCTGCGTCAATTACGGCAAGCAGCGCTCGCCACTGCTCTAATGTCACTTTATTTTCAGTAGTACCCACAGCAGTGGGTGGAACGATTTCCTGACTCATAGCAATTTGATCCTGCGAGAAGAACAACTAACTGATCCAATTATTCGATCATATACCACCAAATATCGCTATTTATCATTCGCTCGTCAAATCATTTAATGGACACATGGCAATCAAGCCACCAAAAAGATGAGGATTTAAACATGGCGACTCTCTTGCAAATCAATAGCAGTTTGTTTGGCGACAACGGTAACTCCAGCGTGCTGACTCAGGAGTTTGTACAGCGCTGGAAAGCGCAAAACCCAACCGGCGATGTAGTAGTGCGCGATTTCGCCAAAGAAGATGTACCCCATTTGGATGCAGAGCGTGTGCAAGCATTGTTTAGCCCCGTAGAAGGCCGCACTGAAGCACAACAGGCGGTGTTGGACTACTCGGATAAAATCATTGCAGAAATAGAAGCTGCGGATGTGATCGTCATTGGTGTGCCCCTGTATAACTTTGGCGTACCTTCTACGCTCAAGGCTTACTTCGATCATATCGCCCGCGCCGGTGTAACCTTTAAATACACAGAGACCGGCCCCGTTGGCTTACTCAACAACAAGCCCGTGTATATCATCGCCACCCGTGGTGGTGTTCACAAAGGCCAACCGAGCGATACGCAAAGCCAGTTTCTCACCAATTTTTTAAGCTTTGTCGGTTTGAAAGATGTGCACTTTATTTATGCGGAAGGCCTCAACATGGGCCAAAAAGACCAAGCGTTTGCCGCCGCCAAGACTGAGATTGAACAAGGTGTTGCGGCTTAATCGGCCGCATTGTTAACAGCACGTATTTACCGGCAATAAATTTCACTACAGGAGTACATTTTATGCAACGCCAGTTACAGCAAATACTGCAAGGCCGCGAGACCAGCGACGGTGCTGGTGTACGCATAAAACGCAGCCTCGGCCAACATCCAAATGCGCGCTTTGACCCTTTTTTAATGCTCGATGAATTTGGCAGCAATAGTGCCGATGATTACATCGCAGGATTTCCTGCGCATCCCCATCGCGGTTTTGAAACAGTGACCTATATGCTCGAAGGCCATATGTTGCACGAAGACCATATGGGCAACAAAGGCCATCTACGCAACGGTGATGTGCAATGGATGACTGCCGGCCGCGGCATCATCCACTCCGAAATGCCCCAGCAGGAACATGGCACCATGCGCGGTTTTCAATTGTGGTTAAACTTGCCGGCTGCCGAGAAGATGAAGCCTGCAAGTTATCGCGATATTGCGGCAGCCAATATTCCTGTTGCTGATTTACCGCAGGGGGGGCGCATTAAAGTCATTGCAAACAGTGCATTTGTGAATGGGAAAATTGTCAGCGGACCAATCCAGGGTTTAACCACGGAAGCGATTTACTGGGATGTACATTTGCCAGAGCAGGTTGAATTTCATCATGCACTGCCAGAAGATCACAATACGTTCCTGTATGTGTATGAGGGCGATATTGCAATTGGAGAAGACAAACGCAAACTCACCCAAGGCAATGCCGGCCTATTGAGCAAAGGTGATCAACTGAGCGTACAAGCCCTGAGTGCCGACACACGCTTTTTGGTGATTTCAGGCAAGCCGCTCAAAGAGCCTATAGTTCAATACGGTCCGTTTGTAATGAATACTACCGATGAAATTGAACAGGCAATTCAAGATTATCGCGCGGGCACCCTCGCAGCAAGCTAAACCCGTCATGCGCCAAATAAAAGCAGGATAACCATGCCTGCTTTTATTATTTAAAAAAAGCACCAATTCAAACCATAAAATTAAAAGCCTATTGCATTAAATGGGCTTAATTATTTAAATAATGATTTCACCTAGCGGTTAAGTTTGTTCAG
>DLHJ01000017.1 GCA_002483145.1 Cellvibrio sp. UBA7671 | reverse complement strand
CGAGTTTTTCTACAATTTCAACGTATTGGTCATTGAAGCGCGCCGCGATAACCCAGCCAATTACAGCTGTTGGTATGGTCGCTGTGAATACACTTCAACACGGATGATCTCGCGCGATAAGAAATCATTTAAATATGGCCGAATTGAAGCGCGTTTGAAATTGCCGCAAACCCAAGGTGTGTGGCCTGCATTCTGGATGTTGGGTAACAATTTGGGGTCAGTGGGTTGGCCTGCTTCAGGTGAAATCGACATCATGGAACACGTAGGTTTTGAACCGACTACCACTCACGGAGCAATTCACGGCCCAGGCTATTCAGGCAATACACCCTTTATGGGAACCCATAATTTGGGTGAATATGTGGATGTGAATTATCACGTGTACGCCGTTGAATGGGATACCAACGGTATTCGCTGGTTCCGCGATAACATTCAATTCTATTCAGTAACGCGCGCGCAAGTGCAAAACTACGGTGCTTGGGTATTTGATAATCCCTTCTTCCTGTTGCTCAACGTAGCCGTGGGTGGAACCTGGCCAGGTAGCCCGGATGCAGGCAGCGTATTCCCGCAGCGCATGTATGTGGATTATGTTCGCGTTTATCAATAATTTTTCAAACGAAAATTGTTAGAAAAAAATGGCAGCCAAATGGCTGTCATTTTTTTCTCCAATAATAAATCGCTAACGTGAAGTTACCTGAAAAACACCAGCCAATTGATGCAATTTTGTTGCAGTATTTTTTAACCGATCAGAACTGGTTTGCAAGGCGCGCACCACTTTATTCATGGTGTGGCTTGCGCTGGCGACCTCACGCACATGATGTCCATGTTGTTGGCTGTTGTTGTCAATGTGATGAATGATATCGAACATGCGCTCCACAATATGATGTAGTTGTGAATTATCGGTTGATGCTTCCTCGGCTAAACGTAAACCGCGATCCACATCGGCGACGCTGGTTTCCATATAGGCGGCTGCCGTTTGCGATTCAGTACGAATGGCTTCAATTTTCTCACCAATTTCTTTTGCCACACTTGCAGTTCGTGCTGCCAGGCTGCGTACTTCATCGGCGACAACTGAAAATCCGCGGCCATGTTCACCCGCACGTGCTGCTTCAATGGCTGCATTGAGCGCAAGTAAATTGGTTTGGCTAGTGATGTCGCTGATCAAGGAAACCATATTGCCGATTTCGCTGGTGCGGCTGTTCAGTGTGTGAATGGTACGCGCTGAATTTTCCACCACATCGCGAATACTTTGGGTTCCTGTACGCACCGATTCAAATTGGCTACGCGCTTGTTGTACCACGCTTTCCATGACTTTTTTCATATCGCTGGCAGTGCCGGAGGCATTGCTGATTTCTTGCAACTGGGTATGCACCAATTCCAGCATTTTCTCCATAGAGCTGGAAACATGGTTGGATGATTGGTTAGCCTCAGTGTTCCGCTTGAGTAAATTATCGCTATTTTTCATCACTTCATCTGCCGCGCGTATAACTTCGCCAACAATATGATCGAGGTTGTCAATAAAACTATTCGTCCAGCGCCCTAAATCCCCAGTTTCATCATTGGCTAACTTGCGCGTATCCAGACGCTGCTGCAAATTACCGCCACCTTCAGCAATGGTGTGGATCACCTCAGTCATTTTCCCCAAGCGCCGCGCTAATTTGCGTGGGCCGCGCTGTTTAAAAATAATTCCACCGATTACCAGGGTTAATAGGGTAAATAGATTAATGGCGTTATTAGACCAATTGGTGTACTCGTGTAGTGCAGCATTCACTAAAAAACTGCTACCCACACAAGCGGTATAAATATTCATCAGTTTAAAATTCAGTGAGCGATGGCGATAAACTTCTTCCAAATCCGCCTCGCACATCATGCCCCAGGTATCTGGGGAGCCTTGTAATGAAAAGGTGACACCTTTGCCTACTACTGGAATATGACGATAATCGGAGTAGCCGGGGTAGGTGACAAATAAATTGCTACCTTTGCGAATCGTTTCGCGTACACCCGGATGTAATTCATTAGTGGCCGGGTCAGTAAAGCGGATTTCAAATTCTGTGTGCTGCTGGATTTTTACGACACCCCAGGCGGTGTGCACACCTGTTTTTAAATTTTCGCCATGGGAAAATGTATTATCTTCAAAACGCGAACGCGAGAGGGCGGTACCACTTTTAATTGCGGGTTCAAAAACCGCCTTCACCATAAACAAATAATTATCGCCAGATTCAGTAAAAATGTGGCCTGCTTCCCGTTGAATTAAATCGCCCAATACATCGTTGGGAAAGCGTGCACACAAGCAGCCCTTGTTGCCATTATTGAATTCGACGGGTAGGTAAAACATCAATGTCACTTGATCGTGAAAAGCAGAACTGCGCTTGCCAATCTGCAGTGTTTCCGTGTCGATATAAGGGCCATGCAGAAATGGATTTTCCAATCCTGTTTTTACCGCGCGCGGATTTAAATCGAGAACACCAAGCCGGCGATTGTAGGTTGTGGCAGTCACCATACCCTGTTGGTCGATAATAAATAATTCTGTGCAGTCACCCATGACTTGCCATGCTTTACGCAGAATATTGTCGTAGCTGTCGTCGGGAAATTGTAATTGGCTACGACAGGATTCCAATTGCGTCCACTGCCGTTTTACCCACTGCTGCAATAGTTTTATGCGAGTACTGGCGATGCTTTCAAATGCTTGTTCCATCACTGCATAGCGGTTGCGGTTTAACCAGCAAGACCAGCCCATGGAAACCTTGCCTGTTTTTCCATACCAGTTAAGCCAGCCTCGCTCCGCGGGCGACAAATGCATAAGGTCGCTGTGTAAATAATGGTGTTGTTGCATAGGTCTTCTTCACCTGTTTCTTAAGAGTCGTAATAGTTTTAGTGGGGTAAGACTATTTTTTTTAGTTGTAATTGACGCCATGCAGAATGTGCGCCAGTTCATGAAATGGAATATAGAGGGCGGTGGTGGCGAAAAAACAGGCTGGTTTTGGTTCTGTTTTGGGGCAGGAGCCTGATTATTTTGGTGCGAATGAAATTGCTTTGCACCAATATGGTTCTGTGTTTGTTTTTTGTCCGAAAAAATAAGCCACCAACATTGCCGTTATTACTTATTCCAGCGGTATCGATTTTGCGCTGGCCTAATATCGTTAATCGTACTGAGATGGTTTTCGATGGGGTTACTCGTTGCAGCCCCATGAGAGAAAGTGGGGAGGGGGGATGTCATCAAGCTTTCATAAATTTGTTGCGAATCCGTCATAAACGCTGATTAGTCTTGTCGCCGAAAATATCCATTTAATCGCAATCCTTCTGCTCAATTTTGTGCAGGTTTCGGATTTATTTATTTTTCAGCAACAGGAATAACTATGAAGCTTATTCAACAGATTCCACAGCTGGCAGCACTGGCTGCCGTGTCCCTTACCCTTGTTGCCTGTGGTGGTGACGATAATAAATCATCCAGCAGTGCCTCATCTTCCAGCCAACTTTCATCATCAGTTTCCAGTGTTACTTCTAGCCTGGCATCGAGTGTTGCCTCAAGCACTGCGTCGAGTGTTGCTGCATCCGTCGCCCCAACACCTGCGCCGCAAATTGTATTAAACGAAATGCGTTCTGACGGCGGTGGTTATGACTACATCGAACTCTACAACGCCGCAAATACGGATTACACCTTTACAGCTAACGAGTGGGCTGTGAATGATATTAAAGGTTTCGCTGAAGATAAGGTTCCCGGTATTGTGATTCCAGCGGGCACTGTTATTTCTGCTAAAGGATTTTTATTGGTTGCTGTAGACCAAAGCGCCATACCTTTTGGTGCACCTGCATCTACCTTGATCGGTGGTACTGCGAATTTTGGTTTGGGTAAAGGCGATACTGCCTTATTGGTTTACAAAAACGAAATTCTCGACCAGAAAAAATGGGGTGAGGGCACACACATTAATGCATTTGGCCGCCTACCTGATGGTGCTGAATGGCATGTTCAAACCGAAGCACTGGAAGCAACACCCGGTGCAAGCAATAAATTGCCTGCTGTGGTCGCACCTGCTGGCCCTACAGATATTGTGATTAACGAAATCGTATCCAGTGGCCGCGCGGATATTAATTTTGATTACATTGAAATTTATAACAAAGGTGAGCAGCCCTATACCTTTGCTGCAGGCGAATGGACATTAACGGACACCGGCAATAAACCTATGCCAATTCCTGGGGGCACAGAGATCCCGGCGAAAGGCCGTATTATTTTGCTGACCGATTTAGCCGTGGGTGCAGATTTGCCTGCAAATGCTCCAGCTGGCGCGATCCTCAATGGTGGTGTGGAAACTTTTGGTATCGGCAAAAAAGAAACTATTACCCTGTTTTACAAAGGTGAGCAGCGCGACCAAATCAGTTACGGCGATTTCCATGTCAATTCCTTCGGCCGTCTGCCCGATGGAGGCAACTGGATTGATCTTGCCGATGCCAGCAAGCCGCAATTGTACGCATCACCTGCGCTGAAAAATTTTGCAACTCCCGCGTTGAATTTAACCGTGACTACGTTGAATTTTTCTTCCTACAACAATCAGGAAACAACATTAGAAGCAGGCGGTTTCCGCATATTTGGTTTGAATGCTGATTTAGCCAAAGATGTTGAACCAGAATATATTGCCGTCGCTGCCGATTCAAAAACTGCTTGGGTAAGCTTGCAAGAAAATAACGGCCTTGCGCGTATCAATCTCAATGGCACACCGGCAATTACCAATGTGTTTCCATTGGGATTTAAAGATTACGGCGCGATCGGCAATGAAATCGACCCGAGTGATAAAGACAGCAAAATTGCTTTTGCCAAGTATCCAAAAGTATTTGGTATGTATCAGCCCGATGGTATAGCGACTTTTAATGAAGGCGGAATGGATTATGTGATTACCGCGAACGAAGGCGATGTGCGCGATTACTACACCAATTTTGTTGAAGGTGTAAAAGTCTCTGGCCTGACATTGGATGAATCTGATTTCCCCAATGCTGTTGAATTGAAAAAAGATGCGCAATTAGGCCGCTTGGTTGTTACGCAATTTGCTAAATCATCAACTGCCGAAACACTCTACAGCGACTTGCTGAGTTTTGGTGCGCGTTCATTTAGTATCTGGAATGGCACTACCGGCGCGCAAGTGTATGACAGCGGCAAAGATCTGGAGGTGCAGGCGAATACGGCTAATGCTTATCCGGATGACCGTAGCGATGCCAAAGGCGTTGAACCGGAAAATCTGACGATTGGTATGATCGGCTCCAAACGTTTTGTGTTTGTTGGCCTTGAACGCGCCGATGCAGTTGCGGTTTACGATATTACCGACATCAGCAACATCAGCTTCAAACAATTCCTCAAAACCACCGGTGATGATGCACCTGAAGGCATTCTGTTTGTCAGCGCAGCAGATAGCCCTAACGGCAATCCATTGTTAGTGGTATCCAATGAAGACAGCGGCAACGTCACTGTTTACCAAAGTGATGCGAACGGTGTATTCAGTTTTGCATCGCGCCTGGTATTGGAAGGCGGCGCAGCAGCAGCGGAGATCAGCGCCTATGATCCAATTACCAAACATTTGTTTGTATTGAATAACGGCACCCTGCTGAAAAATTCGCGCATCGAAGTATTGAACCTTGCCGACCCAACTAAATTGTCATTGCTGACCACCATTGACCTCAGCCCCTACGCTGGCGGTATTAACAGTGTTGCCGTCAAGAATGGAAAATTGGCGGGTGCGTTACAAGGTGTTGATAAAACCCAGCAGGGCACAGTGGTGGTGTTTGATACATCAACCTATGCATTGTTAGGTATCGCCAAAGTAGGTGCCTTGCCAGATATGCTGACCTTCTCACCGGACGGAAAATTTATTCTGACGGCGGATGAAGGCGAAGCGAAAGACGATTACTCCTATGATCCGGTAGGTTCTGTTTCGATTATCGCGTTACCGTAGTTGCATTAAATCAAGCCCCTCTATAAACAGGGGCTTGATTAGTAATACGGATTTTAAGAAGGCTGTGCCCGGTGTTAAACCGGCACAGCCTTTTTTATTTCATTATTTATCATTAGTGCCCTAGCCAGCACCACATCGCCTAACTTTTGATTGTTAGGTGTATGTCGATAATATAAGGTAGCTGTGTTCCGTTGACGCAAAAGTAAAAATACTAAAAAAATTAAAGCGAACATAACAAAGCGATGTTGCGGATGCTGATCTTCCTAATTTAATTGACATCTGAAAGTCTGTCTCATTCACATTAAAGGATTTACAAATGAAATTTTCTTCAGTTTTCATTACAATCATTATCATCGGCTTGGCAAGCGTCAATACCATAGCTCAGGAAGCGCAGCGTCCCGGTATTGAGAGTTTTACTGTTGGTGAAACATGGGAGTGGAAGGAGAAACTTGTAGTTGATGCCGAGCCGAATAGAGCTTTGATGGAGAGCTTTGAAACGCGTACGGTTGTTCTGGATGCTGGCGAAAAGAAATTCGTTAAAAAATTCGCTGGTGGTTCAAAAACTTCTGCAATAGACCAAACTGACTCCAAGGTCAATGAAAAGGTTTTTCGCAAATGGCCCCTGAAAGTAGGAGCCAAATGGGAGTACGAAGAAAGCTGGACTAGTGACGACGGTACTACTGGTTATACAAGGCAAGATGTAGAAGTGGTTGCATTTGAAAAAATTACCGTGCCGAGTGGTACATATTCAGCGTTCAAGATTGTGCATCGCGGAACATTTAAGAATGCGCGCGGGAGCAGTGCTATGAACGATGTATATTGGTATTCACCAGAAGTGAAAGCCGACGTAAAACACATCAATGAGAGTGGTGGTCAGACTTACACATCGGTGTTGGTTAAGTACACCAATTTCAGTTCTGGCCAATAGCTGAGTTTGTTGAAATAAGACCAACAAAAAGCCCGCACAAAAATTTGTGCGGGCTTTTTGCATTGGATGGAAATAGTATCGCGCGAAACCTAATTAGACATAGTAATTCGCATCAATAATTTCACCCAGTTCTACCGTCGCTACCTGTGGTTGCGCTTTGAGCCAGGCAAGCAATTTTGTTTTGTCGGCTTCAGTGGCTGAGCCGTAGCGTTTGCTTGAGCCGATAAAGCCGGACAGGCGTTTACTAGATAAGCCGCCGCCAAATACCAGGTTTTCAGCATTGATTGCATCGATAAAAAAGCTATCGACAAATTGGCTGATGGTTTCATCGGTCAGGTCGTTTTTAAATTCGCATTCCAATTCAAAACCAAAGGTGGCGAACTCGTCTTGGAATAATTTTTTACGCAAACGTTTGCTGCGCTGTGGGGCTTTTTTTTCGTTTGCGGTTGTTGCTGCGGTCATGGGTTTTACCTTTCTTTTAAATCACACTTGAATAAATTGATAACGTCTATGACTGTTGTTTTGCGTGAATTCACGTCAAATCGGCGTTGCTGACACCGTTTAAATCCATCAGGGTGGCGACTTGTTTTTCCAATAATTCGACACGGCTTTCGAGCTGTTGAATTTTTTGTTCCAGTTGCGCTGTATGCTCATCGTTACCACTGCTGCCTCTACTTGGGCTGGCAGTGGAATTTTGCATTGCAGCGATCGCCGCTAAATCCGGTTTGCCGCACAGCAAATGCATATAGCGGTCTTCGCGCTGGCCAATTTGGCGGGGGATGTGTACCACCACCGGTTTGGTTTTAGCGCAGAGTTGTTGCAGTTTTTCTTCCAGCGCTTGCGCGCTGGCAAACTCGGCCATGCGCTGGGTGCGGGTTAAAATTTCCGCTACGGTTTGCGGGCCGCGCAATAGCATTACGGTAAGGATTGCCTGGGTAGGTTTATCGACACTGAGCACGCGGGTCAGGCGCTGGTCGTAACGCGCTGCGCGGTTGCCGTAATCGACTGCCACAAAATTGCGGTCTTGCAATTCACTCACTGCGCGCTGCACAACGCCACTTTCATAATTGCTGATTGGCTCGCGGCTGGTTTTCTGGTTGCAGGCCAGCAGTAGGCTGTTCAACGTCAGCGGATATTGGTCGGGAGTGGTGAGTTGTTTTTCCATTAGCGAACCCAGTACGCGGGCTTCTATGGCATTGAGCAGGGCGGGTTCCTCTTGGGGAATAGGGTTTTCTATTGGTTCCATTGCGCTGTCTCGGTGGTCATCGGAGGGGCTGCCACTCTACGCCCATGGGCGGCAAATTTCACTCTTTACGTTTTCGGGCGACACTTATTCACAAATTGTCTGACGGATATAGCAATTGCTGCCTATATTTTAGGCGCTAGTCTTGCAGCTTTTAAGTGATAGTGAGTGATTTTGTCGAGGACGACCTTATGGACGCACTGTGGTTATTGGGCAATCCGGGTAGATGTTTCCGGGTTCCGGATCAGCAAATTATTATCGATAGGCAAGGTCAGTTATCCAGCAATGCGGTCACCTTTGAGCAGACGCTGGCCACTGCGGATGAGTTCGCTAACCTCTGCTCCCAAGTGGACATTGTGATACTCGTGGCGGGCGCCGCTCCTCTGGACCCGCTCTGGCTTTCAACCATCCCCCCGCAACTTCCCAAGCTTGGTTTTTTAGCCGATAACAGCCACCCCGAAGCGCGTGTACAGCTCACTATGGCGGGTGTAGATGGTTATGTTTCCTGCGCTATGAACCAGGCGGATTTTGCAGTGGTGTTGAACAAAATCCATGAAGACAAATTAGCGATTAATAGTTTGCAGGAAGAATTAAAAAATTTTTCCGCGATTGCATTTACAGCCATGTCATCCGCATCTGAAATGGGGACCGTCGCGGTGTTTGCTGAAAAAGTGCAGGTGGTGATGGATTTGCATCGCCTCGCGCAACTCCTGCTTACCTGCTTGAAAGATTTACGCTTGGAGGGCGTGATCCAATTTATATTTGATGAGGACATCACCTTATTTCCTGCCGATGTTTCTATTTCCTACCAGCGCTTATTGCACAGTGCGCGCGAGTCAGATGCGCGCATCGTATCCCAGGGGCGCTTTTTATTGTTCAGCTTCGACCATATTCAATTGTTAATCACTGATGCACCTTATCTGGATGCAGAGCGCTATGGGCGCCTGCGTGATGTGTTAGCGCATTTGGTGTCGATTGCAGAAGCGCGCGCAAAAACCCTCAAGGTCAATACGCTCTTGAAAATTCAGCAGGACAATACCCGGATGGTGATGATGTTGTTGGAAATGGCATCGCGCGATAACCGCAATTCGGTCAAAGATATTATGACGGGTTTATCCGATTCCCTACGTGTTATGGCTACCGGTTTAGATTTAAATATGGGGCAAGAGGCGGAATTATTAGGGCTTTCAGAGCGCGCGCTTAATTCGCTGGAAGGTTTGCAAGAGGCGACCTCTGCAGTGGAAGAACATTTTCGCAGTTTGCTGCAACAGCTGGATACAGTATCAAGTCTGTTGCAATCAAAGGAGGATGTACAACCCACTGCAATTGAAAGTGATAGCCGGGTAGAGCTTTTTTAATGGGAGAGGGGTGAAAAATCAGGCTTCATATTGGATAAACGCATCTGCCTCTTCGTAGATGATTTCATCCACTAACTGCTCCTGATTTTTTCCATTGCAATCGATCACTATATCCGCGTATTGCAAATACAAAGGGCGACGCTCCGCGTAAACCTCGGCAAAGGTTTGGTTGTCCGGGCGCGCTATGCCGCGGTTATCTATGTTGTGAATCCGCTGCTCCAATATTTCGATGCTGACATCCAAAAAAATAATCGGACCGAACTGTTTTAAATGTTGCATGCCTGCGGCGCTGTAAACGGCGCTGCCACCAGTGGCAATAATATGGCTGGGGTATTGCGCATTTAGCAGTACGCGTTCCTCTGCTTCACGCAAAGCCTGGTAACCTTTTTCATGCAGAATATCCTGCAGGGTTTTGCGGTGCTCCAGTTGGATCAGCAAATCCGTATCGACAAAATCTTTGGCTAAATTTTTGGCCAGCAATAATCCCAACGTACTTTTGCCCGCGCCGGGCATGCCAATTAAAATCAGGCTTTGGTGATAGGGATTCATGGCGTGCTCCTGCGAATAAGCGGTGATGCGAGGGGGAAGGGGTCTCTCAACTATAGCTGATTCTAGGCTATTACAGTGCTGAAGTGTGGTTGGCAATAGAAACTACAGGCGCTTCTAGCGCCTGTAGTTGAGGGTTAGGGAACGCGACGCAATGGGTTAATGCACAGCCCTAAGTCTTGCAGGTGAGCTCAATTCATTTAACAGCAGGTTGCCTATGGGGGCAATTCGACCGCAGCTCATATTAGCTGCTACGGTTAAATCCGCCGCACGCCGTGCCAGATCGTTGAAATTGCGCATCACCGCCGGGTTGCGTGGATCGGGAATAGAAATGCCGGTCAGGAATCCGGATAGCTGCGCAGGCATGCCGGGAACCGAGTTGTAATCCAGGTGCGCAAAGGGGGTTCCGGTTTCCATCAGGTGACAGCCGCTACAGGTGTTGAGCGCCAGCTCAAACAAGGCATCGTCTCTCACTGTGGCGGGCGGTGGTGTTCCGGGAGCTGGTGTCAATGGCACCGTCAACGAGGCTGCAGGAGCATTCCACATCGACATGACTGGCGCGCTGCCCGCAGCAAAAGGATTGCCCATAAAGCTCAAGGGAATTGTGTGCTGCCCTGAAGGCGGGCCGACGAGTAGTGGCCAATTCGCGTTGATATAGGTGGCCAGAGTCAAAGAGTTGTTGAAGCTCATATGCGGCTCTTGTTTGACATCGGTCTCCACCAAATTGCCTCCACTGGCTGGCAATACAAATTCACGCAGCTCCCAGAAAGGCGAACCGGGTAACAGCTCATTGGTGCGCACCTGGCCTATGGCACTTTGGTTGGGGGCGGAAGGATTTGCACCAGCCGCGGTGAATACATTGGTCAGGCTTGCCAAATCATTGTTGTAATTGGCTGAGCTGGCGAGGTCGATCCACTTTTGCGCCCAGGTACGGATATTGGTGCAGCCCGCAATCGGTACTTTGTATTCGAGGATCAGGGTTTTACTCAAGTTGTTGCAATTGCCATCGTGCAGGGCAAACACAAAGCGGCCTTCACCGGCGTCACCACCCGCATAAGGGCCGGTGCCGCCACGCAAATCTGCACGCAATACAATGCCAAGTAAACGGAAAGGACTTTCCTGTGGCAACAGCGTTGCGCCCGGGCCGCCGCTGCGAATCTCCCAATCCTTAATCACTTCCTGATAAACACCAAGCCGTGCAGCAACGTTAAAACCATTTATTGTTTGGTTAATCGTCCAATGTTTAAAGAGTGCTTTAATGTAATCGGAAGTAGAAGAAGTCCCATTCGCCATATTTTCCATCAAGCGCCAAAAGGTCCATTCACCGGTTGCATTACCTACGGGTGATGTACTGCTGGTAGGGCAAGCCCAGGTGCGGCCGGGATCATTGACCACACTCACATCGGTAATCATGAGCGATTGCGGAATGCTGACTGAGGCAGCGGGTACAGGGTCAAAATCGACCGGTAGTCCAATCGGAAAATTAAATAATGGCAACGCAATCGGCTGGTTGACCTTAATTAATGTCGGGTCAAATGGCAGTGTGAAAATTTGTTCCTTGCCGTTACTCACACCGAAAATTTCCGTTTTATCGCCACTGATCGCAATGCGCTGCCGCGTTATTTGTTGGCGGCCGCCGGGAGCAAAGAGATTACTTTTTTCCCCGTCGGTGAACTTCGCCAATTGCATATTCGCTTTGGTAAACGCTTCAAAATCAAAATCCACTTTAGCACTGAATAAGCCGTCACCTGCGCGCAGATCGCCGCCGGTTCCATCATCCAAAAGTGTCACAGCTTCTTTGTCGAGAAAAATTCCCACCTTTTTTTCACGTGTTGAAAGCGTAGAAAAACGCGCGCTAATTGTCGCGGTTTTATCATCCAGTTTCGTGATATTCAGTGCGCTTGGTTTGTTGTTGGAATTTTGCGCTAATACAACTGGCGCTATGGCTATGCTGCCTATTAACAACAGCATACTGGTAGAAAACAAGCAATTCCTGGCTCGCATAAAAACCCCCTTGTAAAAATAACGATGACATAATCCATACAGGTAAATGCACTATCGAATTCGATATTTCCCGGTGCAGGTTATTGATAAGGGATGAAGGTAGGAGCTGTCAAAGGTCGCTGGGCAATATGTCGCATCAACTTACCAAATAAAATAAATCGTTTTTTTATGTAGATAATTGACACAGTATTTTTTGTTACGAAAGTTCCACTTTTATTTTCTTATTCTGTTTGGCTGTTAAGGTGAACATAATTTAATTTTTCTGTTTTACCTTTAATCCATGCTCTTCTATGCAATAAAAGTGGATTGGCGCATTGATTCGCTGGTTTGTTTCTCAGTGTTTTTATTGCTGTGGGTGTTGGTTGTTAAAGCGATCAACACATTGCTGGCAGATGCAACTTTTATTACGCTGATCGGGCGCAAGTTGCGCCAGTAATTCGGGCGGGAAGGTTTGTGCTTTGCACCAGCAGCTGCTGACAAAACTGCCAGTTGCTGCCGGTGCGCAGTGGTTGGGTTGGCTACACAGCGGGCACTGGTGATTCGCCAGAGGTGTTACATCAGGCATTACACAGGTCTTCAAAAGCATCCACGACCGCTTCTTCATCCGCCTCGGACAATTCGGCTAAATCCATAATGCAGGGTTCGTTGATGCCGAGTACTTCTTCAATTTCCTCAAAGGGCAGATAGGCATCCAACGCGTGTTTTACATAGGTTTTCACTGCCGCGTGAATGGCTGTTTCATTATCGCGTGCAGCTTGTAACTCAGCAACAGTCTGGTCAGTCAACCACTGGATAAAGGCGGCGCGGTCGGCGTCGGAGCTGTTGGTGCGGGCATCATAATTCAAGGGATATACCTCTATCTCAGGAGAAAAATGCCAGTATAAAGGTTTTTAACCTTGCTAGACGAGCGCCGTTTCGTGCAAGTCAATTTTATCGAGGGTGCTATTAAAGTGTTCGAGTTGTTCATGATCACTTGCAAGACTCTCGATGACCCGCTCCATCAAATTTTTTAGGTGGACAAGCTGATCGTAAATCTGATCTTGCATCACACTGATTTCGACCAGTGACCAGTTTTCGGAATTGCTGCGACTGGCCCCGACTTTGGTTAGCCAATCTTCTTGCTCGGGTTGCAGTATTCCGCTGCGAACGACCGAAATCGCAAGTCTGCCCATTACTGCGGTCACCGACCGGATAACGGGACTTTTGGAATTGATAAAGAGTTGTTGGGCCAGACTTTTTGCAGATTCAAACTGGATACGTAATTTTCTTTGCCGCGCGAGTAATAATTCAATAGATGGAAGTTGCAGGAGTGTTTCGGTTGGTGGCGGTGCTTCTTTAAACAAAATAGTGGCAGCGTTGTAAACTGATTCAAAATAAATATTGTCGCTGAGCTTTAGTGCAGCGAGCAACATGCTATGCGCATGCACACCGTAATCCTGATAGCGGCTGTGATTAAAAATAATATGGTCAGTAGCAGCAATAATTTGGCTTACCATCGAAATTTTATCGCCAAAGACATGGCGTGGATATCCGGTGCCATCAATGCGCTCGTGATGGTCGATAATGGCAATACCGATTTCTTTGGGTAACCCAGGCACCATGCCTAAAAATCGTTGTGCAATCAGTGGGTGTGCTTGCAAGGCTTTCCATTCATCCGCACTAAAACTATGGCTTTTTTCAAGTAAATGGGGTTCGAGATATAAAAATCCGACGTCGTGAAATAAACCAGCGATAAAGGTTGCTTGTATGTCGGGCAAATTGAGATTGAGCTTGCGTGCTATGGCAACGCCCGCCAAAGCACTGAAAATTCCGTGAAAATAAATATGGCGTGCGCGCAATGCCAGCACAGTTAAATTCTGGCGTAGCAACGGAAATTTTTCGTAAAACAGGCAGACCAGTCGTAGGGTTTTTTGGTAACCCTCATTGTCAGTAACGGCATAAAGACCAGGCAGGTTTTTGGCAAATTTGTTCAGGTAGTCAAAAAGGGTACGGGCGTCCATGCTAGTGGCGATGCCAACACACTGTTCAAGCGGTTTCATCAGTTTATGTTGCAGTAAAATCTGGGAGCGCTTTTCATCCAAACGTGATCCCTCAGACAAGAGCAATACGCCTTGCTGGTTGTAAATTGCCTGGTTGGTGATGACGTCTTGCTTCTTATTGACCTTAACAAGGTTTGCACAATAGTTTTTCTGTTCGTTATCGATCATTGCCGTTTCCTAATGCTACTTTTTCGTCGCCTGGTGTAAGTTTCGGGGCATACCTCATTCCCCAGCGTGCTGTAGCGTTCTATGTACGATATTTTTAAGGTTTTCAAGACAGGTTGGAAAGACTATAGATCAGGTAGAGGAAGGCGCCATAGATTGGCTTAAGAAAATGTGAAAAAGCACTAAAAAATAATGGTGATATTAAAAAATGGAGTGATTCGGACGTGTGTACAGATGTAAGGTCGTGTAATGGTGGCGCGTAGCTTTTTTTGTTAGCGGAAGTCGCCATCTGCTAGATGGCGACTGTTCATGGCAGCTATTTCAATTTTGCAGCCCAGCTTATCAGGGCAGCCAATTGCGTTTTGATCGTACCCTGGATTTTCTCATCTACCAGATTGCCATCACTGTCAAATGCGGGTGTAAAGGCATTTGCAAATACCTCTGGTCTATTGAGTGGATGCAAATTCAAATATACACAGACCTGCCGCAAGTGGTACTGCGCCCGCGAAGTTCCCATACCTCCACCGGCTCCCATCAGGGCAACGGCTTTACCATTTAGCAATGCATTTTCCGGCTCGCGCGACGCCCAATCCAACGCATTCTTGAGTGCGGGGGCCATAGAGTAGTTGTATTCAGGGCAGCCAAAAATCAGCGCATCAGCAGCGCCAATTTGCTGTAACAGAGTAATGACTGCTGCCGGTTTTTCGCTGAGGTCGGCATTGTAAAAAGGGATTGCCGATAAATCAGCAATAGTAATAGTGCTACCCTCAGGGGCATTGGCTTGCGCATAACGCAGCAGCCCCATGTTGGTGGATTTTTTCCGCAAGCTACCGCAAATTGCCAGTATATTCATAACCTGTTACTCCATGCCTGTTGGTGTCGATAAATGAAGCAGTAGCATCTGCTATTTAGGCTGAATATTCAATTTCATTTGAATCGAGTTAAGGCCGCCAGAAGCACTTCAATTCAGCAACGGGAAATGAACACTGTGGATTGATAACCTAGGCGGACTGCCGATAAATATTGTGCTGGTGGAGGTGGTGTTGCGGTAATAAACGATCCGTCTCCTGTTTCACAACGGTATAGCATTCACAGGTTAAATTTTCCAATTCGGCTCTGTCCAGCACGGTAATGTGGCCACGCGTGTATTCAATTATGCCTAATTTTTGCAATTTTCCTGCGGCATCCGTAACACCTTCACGGCGTACTCCCAGCATATTTGCGATGAGCTCTTGAGTGAGTAATAAATGATTGTCTGAGAGACGATCAAGCATCAACAATAGAAAACGACAGAGTTGTTGATTAATTGAATGGTGTCGATTGCACACGGCTGTCTGCGCCATTTGTGTAAATAATGATTGAATGTAACGCAACATAAGCTTTTGTAAATCACCATGCTGGTTCAGTTCTTCTTTAAACTTTCTACTGGAGAGACGATAAGCATTGCCAGCGCTTTGTACCACAGCACGGCTGGGTGTGCTGTCGCCACCCATAAACAACGCAATGCCAACAAAACCTTCATTGCCCACCAGGGATATTTCAGTCGAGTTACCTTCTCTCGTGTCATATAGCAATGAAACAATTGAATCTATCGGGAAGTAAACGTTTTTCATGACGTCTCCGGATTCTGCAATAACTTCCCCCATTTCCAAATGTACAACCTCAAGGTGAGGAAATAGCCGACGTTGGGTTTCCAGACAAAGTGCGTCAATAAGAAGATTTTTTGGTGAGTTGATATAGGTTGACATACGTTTCCCCTTTTTATCAAAAAGACAATAATCTTGCTGTTTAATGCAGATCAAACCATGAATTTTTTGAGTAAAGGGGATGTTGCAACATGCATGCCACTGAATGTGATTTGACCCGTTAAGCTTGGAGAGTTGTGTTTTGGTAGATGTTTTTCAATTAAAATTATGATTTATTTTTGTCGGACTTATTATTTTTTCGTTTATGTAACTTTATTCTATTTGAAATCATTTCATGCACTCTGTAGTTTTTTCAATTTCTGTGGTGTGGTGGATATCACAATAAATCCATGGCTTGTCATTTAAATAATTAAGCTTAGGAATACTGAATAGTATTCAAGAGTACTGTAGGTTTATGTCTATTTATTGCAGCCAGCGTTAAGCAAATCCGCCACCCGACTTTAAGAATGGCAAGAGCCGCAAGCTGATACGATTTGGATTATGGTTAATTAAACGTTGAATACAAGCAACGGGGGACAAATAGTTGTCGTAGTAGTCAGTAGCTGCTTGCGCCATTGTCGCAATTGAGGATTCACTCATTGCCATAGCATTGATAATCGCTATTTGTAATTCTTTTTCATTGCTAAATGTCAGGCAATTTTTTCCATCCTCCAGCGCAGGAAAAAACATTTCCGGATATTGAGTGATGGGAATGCTACCTACCGCCATAGCTTCAATAATGTTGTGCGACATAGGATAGCGTACACCGGGGCATGCTAAAAAGAATCGTGAGCGGGCGAGGGTGCCTAGCCAGTCCTCCGGTTGTACCTTGCACAGGCGGGAATTCATAACGATTAAACCGGCATGGTGTTTTTTTTCGGCACTTTGCCGCGCCGTATTATTCTGCAATTCGATGATGCTCCCTGGAGCGAGGGAGTGTGCGAGATTTTCCAGCAATTGTGCACGGCTGAGTTTTGTATAAATGTTGCGGATAGATTTTTTATTGTATTTCCCTGGCTCGGCATCGCCGCCGAAAAATATTTGCCACTGGCGCGCTTGCTGTCGGTAATTTTCCAACTGCAAATCCTGCTGTGCTGCATAAATCGGTGGAAACATTGGAAAGGGCATGGGGAAGCAGCTGTCACCCGGTTGGTAATCCGGTTGGTAATTAACGGTAATTATTTTTTTCGCTTTGTGCGCGAGACCTGAATACCATTTATCGGTAACCAGCAAATAGCCTTGCGGTAAATCCCGCTCATCCAGTAGCACCGAAAAGTGTTGTTGTAAGCAGAGCTTTTTATGTTTGTCCTGGATATTGCCCAACACCAAATAATTTTCACGCAACACTGGATAAAACCCGGCGCGGATAAAATATATAAACAAGCAATAAAAACGTCGCCCTTGGGGACCGTCTATACGAGTATCGCGAAAGTCAAACACGACCAGCGGCTCGTCTTGTGGAATATCCCGGCGCTGTTGTTTCAACCAGCGGCGATATTCCCAGTATCGTTGTGGGTAGAGCACAGATTTGTAGCGCTGGAGTGTGCCGTCTAATTGGTGTCCGAGTGTGGTCAGCTGTTGTAAGGGTGAGTTCATGATAAGCCTGTGGTGATTATTCGGCGACGGTTACAGGAGCGTGTTTGGCTCAGAAAGTACAGGCTAATGGGTAATTGTTGCAGGATGGTGTCGTGAGGCTGCAGGAAATGAGGCTATAGAAATATTTTTCGCTTGAGAATAGCTCCCAGCATGCAAGCATTTTTTGCACTGGCATTCATGTTTCAACTGCCATGCTGCCAATCATTACTATACTGAGGGGAGTTGCCGGGTGTGGAGGTGTTTTTTGTTCCGTCTTTCTGCAGCGCCTACCCGGTCAGAATTCCCCTGGCTGCAGGCGTTTTTATTTATGCTGGGCTATGTAGTCTTGGGCTATGTAGGTATTCGTTACGCTGCATTTCCGGGTACTTTTTTTGCGCAAGTCTGGCTGACCTCCGGGGTTGGCTTGATTATGTTTAGTCTCTACCGCCGCCGTGCCATCCCGTTGGTGTGGTGTGCGTCGCTGATCATCAATGGTTCTTTTGCCTTGCTGGCGATGCCGACTAATGGTGTGCTGGCAACGATTGCTCTCATTATATTCAGCCCTGTGTTTGATACGCTGCAAGGTTTTCTGGCCTGGCGTTTGTGGCGTTTGGACAATGAACCGCGCTTCAGCCGTATTGGTTTGCAGCGCTTTTTGCTGGCAATTATTGTTGCAGTAATGATCAGCGTTGCCGGCATTGCGATTCTGCATTTGGCAGTTGGGTTGATCAGTACTGATGAATTGTTGTCACGGTTTACGATGATGGCTTTGTCCGATATGCAGGGATTATTTTTGGTGGTGCCCCTGTGGCTCGCCCTGCGCAACAAAGCTTCTGCAATCATTAATTACCCATTATTTTTTAGCGCACTGGCGATTCCTATTCCGCTGCTATTGGCGAGGTTTGAGCCATCGCTCGCGGCATTATTATTTCCGCTGGTGGCTTTTATTATTATTCGTCTGCGATTTATTGGTGCTGCACTGGCGGTATCAGTTGCCGGTGGCAGTGCGGCATTGCTCGTGGTACTCGGTTTGGACCCTTTGCATATGGGCGCGGGTATTGAAGCCTTTAGCCGCTGGTCGTTGATTGTGCTCGCACTGGGCGCGCCTATGTTATTGATGGGGGTAGTGCTGGATGACAACCTCGATTATCAGAGCCATTTGGAGGCGCGCGTAGATGAACGCACCCAAGCATTGCAGGATGCATTAGCCGCAGCCAATATCCTGGTAATTACCGATTCGCTGACCCAGGCGTTTAATCGTCGCCATATGGAAACGCTAGTGCACGATGAAGTTGAGCGCGCGCAGCGCTATCACCAATCGACAGCATTAATTATTTTGGATATCGATCATTTCAAAGCAGTTAATGACAATTACGGCCATCCAATGGGCGATAAGGTCTTGCGTCAGGTGAGCGATATTTTGGGCGAAAACTTGCGGCAGTCAGATGTGCTGGGTCGCTGGGGTGGCGAAGAGTTTTTAATTCTATTACCGCAAATTAATGTGGTAGCGGCCACCAATGTTGCAGAAAAATTGCGACAGGCAATCTTTACTGCTGAATTTGGTTTGAAGGAGCCGTTGAGTATCAGTCTGGGAGTAGCGGATTTACAGCGCGGCGAATCCGCAGGGGATTGGATTAAACGTGCTGATCAAGCGCTATATAAGGCAAAGCATTTAGGGCGCAATCAGGTAGCCTTGGCAAGCTTGTGAGTTTGCTAAAAACGCATGGGTTGCCATTGGGTTTATGGACAATCCATGCAGTCAGCGTTTACTTGCGAGCTTTTTTAGGTTTGCTTTTAGCGGCCGGCTTGGTGGCTAAATCAGCGGTTAACATCAACTGGAATGCGCCGAAGAAAATGGCCATGAGACCAATGAGTGCCGAGAACAAAAACGCTCCTCCATCCGCTACAAAATACATCCCAAGAATGATGGCAACACCAAAGAAAATAAATCCCAAGCCTAGTTTTTTTTGTAATTGCATATGCTGGATCACCTTATCGAGGTTGGACATAAAGAGGCTGGAATAGCCTATGTTGAAATTATTTATTATTGTTGACCGTGTAGCGCGCAAGCAAGGCACTAAGGCATACCAGAACCACAGCAATCAGTGCGCCTAAAAATTCGCGCGCTTCCTCTATGTAAGGCTTGTCCGGATTCATGCTTTGCATTAACGGTTCCTGCTCCATGTGCAAATAATAATTGTAGGCACCGGGTGCAGTCAGGACTAATTCTAAAACACATAACGCTAGCGTCAACCAGAAAAGCGGGCTGATAAATTTATTTGCCAGCGCCAGTAGTGGGGTGGCAGCGCAGAGGCAATAAAAACTCACCCAAATCATTGGATCGGGATCATTAAATTGCAGGGCGGCAAAGGCCAGCAAGGTCAATGCAAATAGTGCGGCGATACTTTTGGCGATATAGATCATGGAAATTGGTCTACCTGTTCAATACTGGGTTTTTAAAATGGGTACCCGCTGAGCTCGGCGGCGTAGACTTGTGCCGGTAGGGTTGCATCATCGGCATCGGTGACTAACAGCAGGTGGATTTTATTATTGACCAGCTGTGCCTCCACACCTTCTGCCTTGATTATTTTATCGATGGCGATAATGCTGTGCAAATCGCTTTGGCTGTTGATAACACCAATGATAGAACCCATGCATTGGCCATCCAGGTAAGCATCAGAGGTGTTTTCTGCGGCAGCAGTGAAAATAATGGTGCCGTCGGGCAAAGTGGTTGCATCGGTAAAACAAAGTGGAACCCCCGCTATCTCTCCTAGGTCGTAGGGCCTAATAATCGCATTGAGTTTATGTTTGGACTTTTTATCCTTCGTAAGTGTGTATTGATAAAATTGTTTAAGCGAAAAGCGAATGGTTGCATTGAGTTTATTTTTCTTGTTGCCACGCTGGAACAAAATAATATCTTTATCGATAATGACTGCACCTTCGATATTAATTTTACCTATCTCTTCCTTTAATTCGTGATAAAGCAATGCGAGATCAATAATTTCTGCATCGCCTAATTCGCCTTGGTCATTAAATGAAATAATAGCGCCTTTGTGGCGCGCCTCTTTGGAGCCGGAACCCAGCGCCAGTAGTGCGCCATTCGGGTATTTTTTTGAGACGGGAATCAGGGTCAATACTTCCAGGTCAGGCTTGGCGGTTTTGCGCTCTTCAAGTTCCAGGGGTAAATCGCCGGAGAAGAGTGGAATTAGCTCTCCGTGGCAATCGCCATCGCGCGCAAATAATCCCAAATGGTTTTCATCATCGGCGACTACATACAGCCAGTTGCCAACCTGCACCAAACCGCTCGCAGCACTCAAGTGTGGGTGACGGTCTTTATGCGATGGGAGGGAAAGCGTTAGTGTTTTGATAGGCGAGAGCAAAATCATACGGGTTATCCCAAGGTTATAATGCCTGATTTTTATTAAGAGGCTTAAGCAGGGTATCCCTATTGCATCATGCAAACAATAACAATCCTAAACCTATCAATGCCGGAATCGTTTGAATATATAGAATCTTGCGCGCGGCAGTCGCTGCACCATAGATACCAGCAATTGCGATGCACACTAAAAAGAACACCTTAATCGATGTGCCTGCTTCACCCAACCATAGCCCCCAGAGCAAACCTGCCGCTAAAAATCCGTTATATAAACCTTGGTTAGCCGCCAATACTTTGGTAATTGCCGCTTTTTCCGGGGTGTTGCGGAATGCGCGCAGGCCTGCGGGCTTTTCCCACAAGAACATTTCCAATATTAATATATAAATGTGCAGAAGCGCGATTAACAATATCAGGATTTGAGTTGTCATGAACATAGATTTGTTCCTGAGTAAAGAAAGAGTTTTCTGACGGATAACATTTTTTGCGTTCCCCTTGTAGCATGCATTTTTTATTAATTCGTCTTAAGTTAATTATTTAATAGTATTTCAAAACCCTTCTACTTTTTGCATCTTCCATAAATGTGCTGCAATCAGGGCGCGCCAAGGTGAAAACGTGGCTAGCCATGATTGTGTTGTTTTTTCATCGGGCTTTTCTGCAGTATTTAGCAAAAGCTGCAGATTGCGTCTCACGGCTACATCGCCATGAAGCGAGCCGTCCGACCACCCAAAACCACGTAGCAAGGCGTAATTGGCTGTCCAGGGACCTATACCGGGTACCTTAATTAGGGCATCGTAAATAAGTTGTGCAGCGAGTGGTTTTCCTTGCAAACAATCGTTAAGCCAATCCTCGAGTGGCAAATCGCCGTTATGGATATTCTTGCTTAATTCTATGACTGTTCGTGCTTTGCTGTGCGAAAATCCTAGCGAGCGCAAATCGTCCTCTAAGAGTGCAGCAATTTGTGTTGCGCTCGGGTAGCACCAAATGCCTGATGAATGTCGCACACCTGTTTGCTGGATGAATTTTCGGCGGACAGATACCGCAGCGTTAACGCTAATTTGTTGCCCAATAATTGCCCAGGTCAATGCCTCAAAAGTCGTCGCTGCTTGCGGAACACGCAAGCCGGATTGTCGGTCAATCAAATGTTTGACCTGTGGATGGTCTGCGGCATAATTTTCAAAATCGCTAATCGTTTGGTTCAGGCCGAGCATATGTTGGGCATGTTGGTGTAAACGAGCTTGAGTTTTTTCGGCATCCATTTTTTTTCGACCAGAATCTAGATGGAGCTGTACCTCCACGTGTTTTTTAACAAACCTGAATGTGATGCAGGCGGGCATAGCTTGCCACACAATCCCTTTTTTTAATTGCTGTTCATTGACTACTTCAGCAAGCATTTGCGCATCGCGCTGATGGAATGCTAAAAAGTCTGTAAGGCGAAAGTTGTGTGGTAACGCAATGCAGGTCTCGATGATGGTCGGCATGGATTTATGATTTCCCCTCTTCTGCTTCCTGCTGCAATAATTTTTGTTTTCGCTCGACACCCCAGCGATACCCCGACAGATTGCCGTCGCTGCGCACTACTCGGTGACAGGGAATAATGATGGCTATAGCATTGGCTGCACAAGCGCCTGCTACGGCACGCACGGCGTTGGGAGATCCTATCTCCTCGGCTATTTCTGTATAGCTGCGTGTTTCACCGGCAGGAATTTTTTGTAGTGATTGCCAAACTTTTTGTTGAAATACAGTACCGCGAATATCCAGCGGTAAATCAATTTTCAGTTGTGGTTGTTCTATCGCGCGAATGACTTGAATAACAGTTTTTAGAAATGTTGAATCCCCTGGGATAAGTTCAGCAGTGGGAAAGCGACGCTGTAAATCGGCATGTAAAAGTTGTGGATCATCACCTAATAGAATTGCACAGATACCTTTTTCGCTTTGTGCGATTAGAACAGCGCCGAGTGAACATGTCTCCAGAGCAAAATAAAGAGTCATTGCGGATTGCTTCCTGGGAATAAGTAAGTTGCGTTGAGTTTCTTGTTGGTGGCGATGGGCTTTGGCGTACGCCTTGGGTGTTAGGCCAGTCGCAGCTTTAAATAAGCGCTGCAAGTGATAACTGCTAATGCCGGCATATTCTGCAAGGTTAGCAAGGCTGGGTTCTTGTGCTGCAGATTCAATAAACCGGCATAGATTAGTGATGCGCTGTGTTTGCAATGCATCGCTGCCCAAGTGTTGTGGATGGCAGCGTTTGCATGCGCGAAAGCCGGCTGCTTCTGCCTGGGTGTGATTGTCAAAGAAGCGCACATTGTCAGGATTGGGGCGACGCGAAGGGCAGCCAGGGCGGCAGTAAACGCCAGTGGTAATAACGGCATACATAAATTGGCCATCAGCGCCGACGTCGCCTAATAGAGGCCAGCGTGGATCAGCAAATGTGTTGGTAGTTGTGGCGCTCATAGCAATACTGAGGTGATGACGTTAGCTTTACTCTAGCGATAAAACCGCTGCAAGACACCCCAAATATTGCTATTACATTCGAAATACTTATTGTGCTTCTTCGGGCAAAGGGTCGCGCTTAAGCAACTGTGGCAAGCTTATGCATAACAATAGCAATGTCGCGAATATTACCAATGGACCGCTGCCGTACATCATAAAGGGGGTCCAGTCTTTTACGGCATAAATCACACCTGTGAAGGTTTGTGCCTGGAATGAATTGCTGCGGCTGAGGATTTTACCGTGGTTATCGATGATCGCACTGGGGCCATTATTAGTGCTGTAAACCAGATAGCGGCCAGTTTCAAGAGCGCGCATTTGCGCCATTTGCATAAATTGTTTTGACTGGATTGAATCGAGAAACCAGCCGAGATTGTTGACGCTCAATAGTACCTGCGTCTCTTTGGCTGCTCGGGCGATTAAATCGGGGTAGACAATCTCGTAGCAAATTGCCGGTGTAATGCGCACACCTTTTGCGATTAAACCGTGCTGGTCTTGTGGTCCCAAATGGATAAACGAGGTCGGCAAATTAAAGAATTCAATCAGGCCACGTAGTTGCTCTTCCAATGGTACATATTCACCAAATGGAACCAGACGACGTTTGTGATAAAAACCATACCCTTGGCCGAGTCCTGCAATTGAGTTGTAATATTTTTGCTTATCGCGGTCTTCATATATGACGCCGGTAAAAAGTGCAGTGTCGTGTTCGGCGGCCGTGGTGTTCATCTCTTCCAAAAACGGTAGTGCGTCCTGATAAGTTAGTGATGTTGGAATCGCAGCTTCGGGCCAAATTACCCAATCATTCGTCCACAAGTCAGTACTAAGATCGCGTAACTGATTGAGTGCGGTGATAGTGGTGTCCTGATTAAAGCTGAGTTTGGTGCTTTGGTCGACATTGGGTTGTACCATACCGATTTTTATGGGAGTTGGATCAGCTTCTGCCCAGGTAATGTTTTTTAAAGTCATTCCCGCGATCCAGAATGCAGCACAACAGGTGCTAGCAATAAGTAATGAGATTTTTTTTGCAGGCTCAGCTTTTATTTTCCATATCCATTCCGCAAATACTGTAGCAGTCAGTACCACAATAAAACTCATACCCATCACGCCGGTGACTGGTGCCCATCCGGCAAGTGGTGTATTTAGATGGGCATAGCCTAAAAATAACCATGGAAAACCGGTTAGCAACCAGGTGCGCATCCATTCACCCAGCAGCCAGCAGGCGGGCAGGGCAATTATTAATCCAAGCGAGTGATGATTAAACCAGCGACCGAAAATATAAAAGGGCAGGATAAAAATGGTCGCCATAAAACAGGCAAAGATAAAAACAAGAAAACCAGCGAATAGTGGCGAAGCTCCACCAAAGTTATGAATGCTCACATAAATCCAGTGAATTCCTGCACCGTAAAACCCCACTCCGAATGCAAAGCAGCGCCAGAGAATAGTTTTGAGCGATTGTTCTTTTAACAATAATGAAAAGGCAGCCAGGCTGATAAGCGCAATCGGCCAGAGCGTAAAAGGCGCAAAACTCAAGGTGATTAATGCACCGCTGAGTAGGGCAATGAATAGCGCCACAGGCTGTGATAAATTCAGGATTTTATCGGGCATAGGTGTTGTCTTTTATGTGTCCGGTTAAAAAAATCCCGCCGTGTGGCGGGATTGTTATCAATTATATTCGCTGCAAATTAATCACTTAATATCGTCAGGCGCAGTAAATGAATTTGGCGGTTATCGGCGTAAAGCACGCGGAACTGCATGTTGTCCATTTGCACAACTTCATTGCGCTTGGGCAAGTGACCGAATTCTTGCATGAGTATGCCACCGATGGTGTCAAAATCTTCGTCGCTGAACTCCTTTCCAAAAAACTCATTGAAGTCTTCGATAGGCGTTAGGGCCTTAATGATGTAATCATTCTCGCTCACGCGCTTGATAAAATCAGTTGCTTCTTCCTGCTCGTCTGTTTCGTCTTCAATTTCGCCGACGATTTCTTCGAGGATATCTTCAATGGTAAGCAAGCCAGTAATGCCACCATACTCGTCCATAACCAATGCCATGTGGTAGCGGTTTTCGCGGAATTCGCGCAGTAACACATTGACGCGTTTGCTTTCCGGAATAATAGTGGCGGGACGTAAAATGGTTTCCAGATTAAAATTGTCTGTGCCTTTTAGCGCGAGCGGCAATAAATCTTTTGCCAACAAAATGCCTTTTACGTCATCAATATTTTCGCCGATTACGGGGAAACGCGAGTGGCCGGATTCAATTAGTTGCGGTAAATATTCTTGTGGTGAATCTTCAATGCGGATCGCTACTATATGTGAGCGCGGCACCATGATTTCGCGCGCTTGCAGTGATGAGACATCCAACGCGCCCTCGATAATGCTTAAGGCTTCCTGATCCAACAATTGGTTGTCGGCGGCATCTTTAATAATTTCCAGTAGTTCATCGCGGGATTTTGGTTCCGCACTGAATGCATGGAGCAGTTTATCCAGCCACGATTTCTCATGCTTTTCGTGGCGCTCGTGTTTTTCGGTAGTGGTGCTACTCGGATGGTCGTCCGACATGATATAAGTTCCCAAGGTCTTTTATTCTTCAGTGATTTCTTGATAGGGGGCAGGATACCCTAAACTGGTCAAGATTAGGGTTTCCAGGGTTTCCATTGCTTCGGCCTCATCGTCATCAATGTGGTCAAAACCGACTAAATGCAGGGTTCCATGGATCAGCATGTGCGCCCAATGTGCCTGCAGTGTTTTGCCTTGCTCTTGCGCTTCGCGCTCCACTACCGGGGCGCAGACTACCAGATCACCGAGTAGTGGCACTCCAACTTCCTCCGCAATGTCAGCGGGGAAGGAGAGCACGTTCGTTGGATAATCTCTCCCCCGATATTGCGCGTTTAATTCCTGGCTTTCGTCCTCATCGACGATATAAACACTGACCTCTGCCTCTTCAAGCTTTTGGCTTTGCAAGGCGACACTAATCCAGCGTTCCAGATCAGCCACTGCAGGGATTTGCTGGCTTTGGCTGTTGCTTTCAATATCGATTTGATAGGCCATAGTGCTTAGTCTTGCTTCGGCTGTTGTTGCTCAAAGGCTTCGTAGGCTTCGACGATGCGTTGAACAATCGGATGGCGGACCACGTCTTTGGAGGTGAAGTTAGTGAAACTAATGCCATTGACATTATCCAGCACTTCAATTGCGTGGCGCAGTCCAGAGGCCATGCCGCGTGGCAAGTCTATTTGGGTTGGGTCGCCAGTAATGACAGCCGTAGTGCCAAAGCCGATACGGGTCAGGAACATTTTCATCTGTTCGCGAGTGGTGTTTTGGCTTTCATCGAGAATCACAAAGGAGTTGTTCAGAGTGCGGCCGCGCATAAAGGCCAGCGGCGCAACCTCGATAACCCCACGTTCCATTAGTTTGCCAACGGTGTCAAAACCCAGCATTTCAAACAAGGCGTCATAGAGCGGGCGCAAATAGGGGTCAACTTTCTGGGCGAGGTCGCCCGGCAGGAAACCCAGTTTTTCGCCAGCTTCTACTGCCGGGCGTACCAGCAGAATACGTTCAATCTCATTTTTTAGCAGCGCTTCCACAGCGCAGGCAACGGCGAGATAGGTTTTACCAGTACCGGCTGGGCCTATGCCAAAGTTGATATCGTGTTTTTGCACGGCACGTACATAGCGCTGCTGGTTCAAACCGCGAGGTTTGATGGTGCATTTTTTGGTGCGGATAAGGGTAATGCCGGCCTCATCGTTATTCGAGTTCGTAGTAGGTGACGCGCCGCTCAGCGCTTTAGCCTCTGCGTTATCCAGTTGTTCCATAAGTTGTTCAATACCAGAAGTTTGCAGTGCTAAATGCACTTCATCGGGGGTGAGTTCGTTTTGTTCGGTTGTGAGATAGAGATTGCGCAGCAGCTCCGCGCCCGCGCGAATCCTGGCGGAAGGGCCGGTCAATTCGAATTCGCTACCGCGATGGCGGATTTCTATCTCCAGGCGTTCTTCAACCTGGCGCAGATGTTGGCCAAGAAGGCCGCAGAGATTGGCAAGGCGACGACTATCACTGGGTTCCAGCGTCAATGACTGGGTGACTATTTCCGGGGGGGCTATAACCTGGGTATTCAAAGTGGTTGGTAAGCTCTTGTGACTCAATGAAAACTAAGACTAAACCATTCGGCGGAAGTGATAAAGCCTAAATTACTGCTGAATCTGTGCTGAATGGTTCCTTAATTTAATTGTTTTTTTAGGTTGTTTTAGTAACTCTTTGTATTTGTTGTTATTTTTAATTTTATATGACTGTCGATACGGGGCGACAGGCGCCCCCGGAATATTTGCTTTTGCAATCAGGATTTTACCAGCAAGTTATTCACTACCCCTTTTACATCATTATGTTTGGCCGCTATAGCCTGTACCAACGCTTTCTCTTCCTGTGATTTTACTTTGCCTGACAAAGTCACTTTGTCGTTGAGTGTATCCACATCGATGTCGATGCCCTTAATATTTTTGGATGCCAAAAGCTCAGTTTTAATCGCCGCAGTCGTGGAAACATCGGTCACGTACTGGGCAAAACTACGGCCCTTAAGACGATTGGATTCCGCCACCTTGGCGGGTTTTTCAATAACCTTTATTTTGTTCGTCACTGAGTCAATCCCCTCAATCCCCAGTGCAATATTTTCTGCAAGCTCTCTGTCAATATCGGAATATACATTTCCTTCCAGCGTTGCTCTATCGCCATCCACTCGAATGTCAATTTCGAACGGGTTGAGGTGTTTATTAAGGATCAACGCAGTCTCCAACTTGCTTTCAATCCAGCCATCTTTGAATGCGGACTTACTGTCTTGCCAGGTTTGTTCACTGTCTTGTTTAAATTCGGCCCAAAATTCGGCAGCTGATTGTTTTTCAGTGTAGGTGCTGTTGGGTGTACCTGACTCTTTGTTGGCGGCTACTGACATGGTAGCAGTTAGTGCAAATGCACTCAGTGGCATGGCAATCGAATAAAATAAAGTCGATTTCATGATGTTCTCCTTTTGCTAACTGTTTTGTAACTCGGTCAATCGTAAAGCAGAAAGTTAAAAAGTAGTCGATGCGTTTAACTAAAAACGCATACAAAAATAATGCTGATTTTATGCCAATTTCCTAAAAACACCCTGAAGCCCCCGGCTTTCTTGTGTGTGAAGTAAAAACAAATTATGTATATTAATTTTAAAATTAAAATAAAAATTCTAAATAAATTTGAAAAATCTACAAAATTTGTAAATTTTATGTGCATTTTAAATGCTCTTTCGGTTGTGATTTTAAAGGTCTGTTACAGGTGGTATGAAAATAGCAAGAGCCTTTGGCCACTGCAGCAAATTTAGGAAGGCCATATGAATAGCACTTTCATCATCCGTGAGCCAACTAGTAGAAAAGACGGCGTTATTTCTTTGGCGCTGAATATATTAGTTGTGATTGCGGTGCTTTATACCTTGTATTTTTGTCGCACATTGATGCTTCCTATATTCGTAGCAGGTTTTATAGCATTGTTTTCCAGCCCGCTAGTTCGTTTTGTTGCTGGTTTTAGAGTGCCGCATGCCCTTGCAGCAGCATTAGTCGTGCTTCTTCTAATTGTGGGATTGGGGGCTACCTTTGTGATTCTTGTTGGGCCGGCGGGCCAATGGCTGGATAGTTTGCCAGCCTTGGGTGACAAACTTGTAGCGCAAATGAATGGATTGTCAGATAGGTTTAATCTGTTCAGGGCACAAATATTGCCCGATGCAGAAGGGCACAGTGGCGCGGTTGGTAATGCACTGGAAACTATTTTCTTTTCTGCATTTTCTGTGGTTGCGGGAACAACGGCAATGTTTTTAATAGAAATTGTCGCGGTGTTTGTAATCACCTATTTTTTTCTTGTATATGGCGATAATTTAATGCGAAATTTGGTGCGTGCCCAATCGTCTTTTGCTGAGAAAAAGAAAGCGGTTATTATTTTTCAAACTGTACGTGATGATATTTCACGTTATGCACTGTTGATTTCCATTATTAATATTGGTTTAGGTCTGGCGACGGCCTGTGTAATGGCACTGTTGGGTGTAGACGATCCATTTCTCTGGGGGGCTTTAGCGGCCATCTTGAATTTTGCACCTTATATAGGCCCCTTGGTTTTATCAATCATCTTGACTGGCGTGGGCTTCATTGAATATGAAACTTGGGGCTTGGCACTCATGGTGCCCGGCAGCTTTTTGCTGTTAAATTTTATTGAGTCACAACTCGTTACGCCGACAGTATTGGGGCAACGTTTCAATATGAATCCCTTATTGGTAGTGTTGTGGATGTTTGTCTGGGGTTGGGTATGGGGCGTAATCGGGCTGCTAATTGCAATTCCCTTATTGGTTTGTTTTAAAATTTTATCTTCGCACCTTGATTTAATTGGCTGCTGGATCAATGTGCTGGATGGCGATAATAGCTGTGAAAAGAGGTAGTAACACGATGATTGTTGTGTAAGGTTTTCTACCTTTTGTAACCTTTGCAATATTTATATTTCAATATTTTTTTGTTTAATAGTTTTTAAGCATAATTACCATCTGCACACCACCATCCGTATTGTCGATCATGTTATAAGTGCATGAATCCATTGGTTTTATCTCTTTTTTATCTTAATTGCTTATTTCAAAGAACAATATGTACTTTCTGTAAAAAGGAAATAACTTGGCACGTTCATTGAAGGTAACAATATGAATGCTTAAAAAGGAGAATCCCATGCTTTATTATTCGTTGATATTTTTTATCGTTGCCATTATTGCCGGTCTTCTCGGTTTTGGTGGCATTGCCGGTGCGGCATCAGGGATAGCACAAATTTTATTTTTTGTGTTTTTAGTGCTTTTTGTTTTGTCGCTGATTTTTGGTCGTCGCCGTCTTTAAGTGACAATATCACTACGCTGTTATCGCAAGTGTGAGTAACTTACACAGTTCTTAATGTGTTTAATTAAACAAACTGAGAGGTAATAACCATGGCTACTCAAGCTTCAGTAAAAAGTAATGAGAATGGTAAATTGGACGATATTTCTATGTCAGAGGCTATTGCTCAATTTAAAGAAGCAACATCCAGTATTTATGATGCTGTTGGTTCTATTGGCAGTGCGACTGCTGCTAACGCAAAAATTCACCTTCAGGAAGGTAAGGCACGCGCCTTGGAGTTGGAAGAAAAGGCTGAAGAAGTTGTTAGGGCTAAACCCCTGGTGACAGTGGGCGTCGCTTTTGCGGCGGGTTGGTTAGTATCTTATTTATTGCAACGTCGCCACTGAGTTGCCAGTTCATGAATAGTCATGATCATAAAAAAAATTCCCCTGATGTTAAAAATCCTCGGGGGAGTTTTCTAGGTGATAAACTTTTAGGGGAAAGTACGACGGAAAATAATGCGTCGCCACACTCTTCTGCCAGTTGGGCAGCCGATGTAGAGCAAACCTTGCAGCTGGGAGAGCAATTGGTAGGCTTTATCGGGGGTGTCGTGGATTTAGCGAGGATAGAGGCTTTACTTGCTATTCGTACTTTCCCTAAGTTGATCATGTTATGGCTGTTAATGATGCCCGTTATGTTATTAACCTGGTGCGCTTTTTCTGTACTTATGGCGTGGTCGGTATTTGCAGCAAGCGGGCAGGTCGGTTTGGGCATGCTGACGTTTTTTCTGCAGCAGGTATTATTGTTATTAGTCTGTCGTTGGTTGTTTGTAAAATATCGTACACGTATGACCTTGCCCTGTACGCGCCTACAAATTGATAATTTTGTACGGAGTATGCAAGATGGATTTAATAGCAGAGATAAAACGAAAGAATGATCAGTTATTGTTGCAAAATACAGTGCTGAAGCAATGTTGGTGTGCAAGAATTAATACGTCTAAATTCAGTTCATTTTTGATTACGTTTGCAATAGCTCCTTTTATTGCTGGTGCCGTGACCCAGCTCGTATTGGGAACTAAATTCCTCATGTCGCATCAGCTGTACCGTGTTGCTTCGTCTGGTTTGAGATTTTGGTCGCCGCGCTCGATTGGCACAAAAAAGTGAATTGTATCGCTAAGTTCGTTATAGCTGCTGCTTTCTTCTCTCTGACTGGTGCTAGAATACGCCTCGATGCTAGCTAGCTAACATGAGGAGTTTGATTGTGGCTGATGTCTTACTGGTTGACGACGATAAACGTTTTCTGGACGCAACTGTGCAACTGCTGGGGTTATTGGGGCATAGCGTGACTGCTGCAGATTCTGTTGCACAGGCTCGGGAGTTGATCAGCAAAAATGTCTACACCCATATGATTTTGGATTTAATCCTGCCCGATGGCAGCGGCTTGCATTTGCTGGAAGCCTTGCCAACCCCGAATACCACAAAAATTACACTTATTACTGGTCACCCCTCTGTTAAATCGATTGTAAAAAATTTATATGGGTCAAATATAGGCTACCTCATCAAGCCCATAGATTTGCAACAATTGGAATCACTTTTTGAAGAAAAAAAGCTGGCATTTGCCAAATCAGAGTCCTCTATCAAATTACATTTTGGTTATTTGGTTGGTGAATCTGCACCCATGCGCCATCTATATGAAATGATTGAACGAGTGGCGGCAACCAAAGCCAATGTTATGTTGTTGGGTGAGAGCGGTGTAGGAAAGGAAATGGTGGCTGCAGCGATTCATTATGCCAGTCAGGTAGAGGGGGATTATGTTGCGGCCAACTGCGGCGCTTTTTCACGTGAGTTGATCAATAGCGAATTATTTGGTCATGAGAAGGGAGCTTTTACCGGTGCAACCCATCGAAAAATTGGCGTATTTGAACAGGCAAATAAGGGAACTTTATTTCTAGATGAAATTACGGAGATGCCAATTGATCTTCAACCTAATTTATTGCGCGTATTGGAAACCCAGAAAGTGACCCGCTTGGGCGCCACAACGAGTGTTGATATTGAGGGAAGGGTTGTTTCCGCAACTAATCGTACCGAACAAGATATGGCCGTGCAGGGGTGCTTGCGAGAGGATTTATATTTTCGTTTGGCGGTTTTTCCCATTCACATTCCACCGTTGCGTGCACGCAAAGAAGATATCCCATTATTAGTCCAGCATTTTTTGGCTGGATTTAATCAGGAATATAATGGCGCCATAGGTATTAATGACGAATCAATGAAACGATTGATTGATTATGACTGGCCAGGCAATGTACGCGAACTGCGTCATGCTATTCATCGCGCTTACATTATGGCTGATCAACAACAAAAGGTATTGGTGTTGCCTGAAAATCTTACATCACCTTTTTCTAAAGTTGCTCATCAGTCTCAGGCGGGTATTCGTGTTGGGAAAACAGTTGAAGAGGTTGAGCGTGAGCTTATAGAGTCTACTCTGGAGCATTTTGATGGCGATAAAAAGCAGGCTGCCGATATTCTTGGTATCAGTTTAAAGACACTCTATAACCGATTGAACAGTTATGGCAATGTTGAGTTATAGGAGTTGAATATGGACGGCGAAAAAAATCGATTTGTGCATGACTTGCGCAATCCTCTCAATACCATTTCAATTAACGCAGAGCTGGGTAAGTTGACCCTGGAGCGCACAGGGGATATACGTAAAGCAATCAGTATATTTGAGACTATTTTGACGGAGTGCCAGCAGTGTAGCCAGGTGCTCGAAACACTGCACAATACCCGGTTCACTCGTGCGCTCGATAGTAGTAGCGAGGGCGGGGAGACGTGAGTAGCGACTCATTAATCGGTAACAATCCATTCAATAAATATATTATCAATAAGCTGCCTAGCTCTGTGTGGGTGATGGCTCTTTCCGCTGCCATTACTTTTTTTGCTGTTAGTGCTGTACTTGCCTATCGCTCTATTGATGTGATTACTGAAAATAACATCAGTATTAATAATACCTTGCATACAATTAATTTGATTAAAGATCTAAACACGGAACTTGCGGCGGCAGAATCCAGTCAAAGAGGTTACCTGCTAACTGAAGATGCCGATTATCTTCAGCCTTATCACCAAACATTGGTTGTGGTCGATGATTTATTAAATCGGTTGGGCGAATCGACAACACAACTACCGCAACAAAAAAATCGTTTTGAACTTCTTCACAATTATGTGAGAAAAAAAATTGATGAAATGCAACGGATTGTGGCATTGACCAATAGGGATGAAATTCGAGCGGCAATACGTCAGGTTAAAACCGACGAGGGTATTGAATTGATGCGTGCTATTTCACAGCTACTGGGTGAAATGGAAAATGAAGAGTTTACGTTGCTGGAAAAAAACAAAGTGGTCGCAGCAGAGAATAAGCAATTTATTCTCATGGCGTTGTTGCTGGCGAATGGTATTGGTTTGATTCTATCGTTAGGCGTTTTTTATACCTTGTACCGTAATTCCAATAAAGTAGCGGAGTTGAATTCAGCCCTCGCGCTCGCTAATGCCGAATTGGAAGAAAAGGTCGGTGTGCGCACCCAAGCGTTATTGCAATACTCCGAGGAATTGCAGCGCAGTAACCGGGAGTTGGAAGAGTTTGCCTTCGTTGCCTCCCATGACTTACAAGAGCCCTTGCGTAAAATCCGTGCTTTTGGTGATCGATTGCAACAAAAATTTTCTGGTCAGTTAGGTGAAACGGGTTCTAATTATGTTGTGCGCATGCAGGCGGCGTCGGAACGTATGTCAGCGTTAATTGATGATCTATTGAGTTTTTCGCGCGTGACCACAAAACAGCGGCCATTTGTTAGGGTCGATTTAAATGAAATCATGCATAGGGTGATGGATGATCTTGATTATGCGATTGAAGAAACCAATGCCCAATTACATATAGATCCTATGCCAACAATTGATGCCGATGCTTCGCAAATGGCACAAGTATTTATGAATCTGGTCGCCAATAGCTTGAAATTTCATTCGCCTGATGCGCGCCCTATTATTGCCATCACTTGCGAAAGTAACCTCGCATCACCTATAGCGGATGATAAACGTCACTGGTGCTGTTTACGCTTCGCCGATCAAGGTATCGGATTTGAGGCTCAATATGCTGAGCGGGTATTTAGCCTATTCCAGCGTTTACACGGACGCGATGAGTATTCCGGTACTGGTATAGGTTTGGCTTTATGTCGAAAAATTATTGAACGCCACGGCGGTACAATTACAGCGCAGAGTGAACCCGGTGAAGGTGCCATATTTACAATCTTTCTACCTATGACACAAATGGTGATAGAGCCTTTAATCGATTTGCTTGCGGATGCTCCATAGCAGTGAGATGTCGCTATTTTAGCAAACTAAGGATGTACCTATGAATGTTCCCAAAAAAACCTTGATCATTTTAATGGCAGATGATGATGCTGATGATCGTTTGTTAGCACAAGAAGCTATGCATGAAAGCCGTGTTCTCAATGAATTGCATTTTGTTGAGGATGGGGTGCAATTGTTAAGCTATTTGCGTGGTGATAATGATTTTAGTGATCGCGCATTATACCCAATGCCAGGTTTGATCTTATTGGATTTAAATATGCCAAAAATGGATGGCCGTGAAGCGCTGGCAGAAATTAAAGCTGATCCTAGACTGCGTCGTATCCCGGTTGTGATTTTAACAACATCAAAAGCGGAGGAGGATATGGTGAAAGGTTACGATCTTGGTGCTGCATCCTATATCACCAAACCCGTTACATTTGATGCATTGGTTGAATTGATGCGCACTTTGGGAAAATATTGGGTAGAGTTTGTGGAGCTGCCGTAATTATCAAGGAGGCAAAAAGCTAACATGCATCATGTAAAGCTACTAATTATCGATGATGACGAAGACGACTTCATACTCGTTAAGGATTTACTCGAAGATATTAGTCATACCTGCATCCTGGATTGGGCCTCGACCTATGAGGCGGGCCAGCGATTATTAGCAGAAGATAGACACGACCTGTGTTTGATGGATTATAAACTCGGTGCACGTGATGGCATTGAATTGTTAAAGTTTTCCAATGAAGTAGGTTTTTCTGGCCCGGTTATCTTGCTTACGGGCATGCATCAGGTTGAGGTGGATCGTCAGGCGTTACAGGCAGGTGCTGTTGATTATTTAGTAAAATCCAAACTCAGTGCCGAACAACTGGCGCGCGCAATTCGCTATGCATTGGCGCGCCGTGAAGTTGAGCGCGAGCGAGTAGAGCGGTTAAAGGCAGAAGCTGAGAATCGTTCAAAAAGTGAATTCCTTGCCCATCTCAGCCATGAATTGCGCACACCACTCTCTGCCATTTTAGGATTTACCGAATTATTACTGAATAAAAGCAATGATTCAGAAAGCTCTGCGCATTTGCGTATCGTGCATCGCAATGGCAAACACTTACTTGGATTGCTCAATGATATTTTGGATTTGTCCAAAATTGAGGCGGGTAAATTGGAGTTGGAGAAGCAACCGATTTCGCTTTCAGCTTTTCTCACTGATATCTATTTTTTAATGCAAGGTGCTGCAGCTGACAAAAATTTGCAGTTGCGCATTGAAGCGCCGCACCCATTACCCATTGTTATCTACAGCGATCAAATGCGTTTGCGACAAATTTTGTTAAATTTGATGGGCAATGCGATTAAATTCACCCGTGAAGGGGAAGTCCTATTAAAGATTGATTGGCTTGAGGAGAATGGAAATAATAAAATCTGTTTTTGTGTCAAAGATTCCGGAATCGGTATTTGTGCAGAGACTCTTAAAGTTATTTTTGAACCTTTCGTGCAATCAAAAAATGCACAAGTTCATCCTCGTGCGGGCACCGGGCTAGGGTTGACGATTAGTAAACAGTTAGTGGAACGCTTGGGGGGGAATATAGAGGTCCGCAGTGAAGTTGGTGTAGGGAGCGAGTTCAGTTTTACCTTGGAGCTGGATCATCTTGAATGTGTAGAAACCGAAATTCTTGCATTAAATTTTGATAAGCCGGAAGAGCTTCATGTACAGATACCACATTTTACTGGCCGCGTATTAGTAGCGGATGATTTGCGCGATATTCGTACTCTGGTGGGGCAATTTGTTCAACTTACCGGCGCGGAAGTGGTTTACGCCACCGATGGCGCGGATGTTATCCGCATCGTTAATTCCGATCACCTTGCCGATAAAACGTTTGATTTGATATTGATGGATATCCATATGCCGGTGATGGATGGGCATCAGGCTGCGCAGCAGTTGCGCTATCAGGGTTTTACGCGGCCGCTGGTGGCACTAACCGCAGCACATATGAAAGGTGATATGGATCGATGTTTTGAATCGGGGTTTACAGCGTATTTAAGTAAACCACTTGATCAAACCCGGCTTTATAATTGTTTATCGCGATTTCTGTCTCCTGCGAAGAGTGGGCCCTCCAAGAACGAACCGGTAATACCACCACAGCAAAAATCCATTTTAGTCGTGGAAGATGATGCAGATGCTTTGGCAGCAATGGAGGGGTTATTAACCCTTATAGGCTGGCAAGTATTTAGTACCCAGTATGCCACTGCCGCCTTGGCAGCAATTGAGCAACACAAACCGGATACAGTGCTGATCGATTTGAATTTGCCTGATATGAATGGTTATGACTGTGCTGCACAAATTCATAAGTTAAACCCTCAACTGCGTATTATTATTGCTAGCGGAGAAGCTGTTAATCCTCAACGGGCTGCAGATGTCGGTGTTACGGCCAGCTTATTAAAGCCAGTGTCGCTCGCCCAGCTTGAGGCTATATTGGCCTAAGTACTTTGAGTGGATTGTTGTTTTGGTGGATTGTTAAATAATTGTGCTAGTTCTATTCAAATTTTGTAAAACATACAAAATTCAGACGCCATCCTGATTTTATTTATACCTCCTGTGCCGGTAAAGCGCCCGCCAATTCTGTGTTTTGCAGGATTGGCACGCAATACGCTACATATTCTGTGTCGATACAACCACTGCATAAGGAGTTTTTATGAATTTATTACAACGTGTATTTATCATCGCTTTGTTAGCTGTGCCCTTAGCTGCATGTGACTCCAACGATGGATCAGCTGAAAAGCTGGGCGAGAATGTTGATAAAGCGCTTGATGAAACCCGCGATAAATTGGATGACACCGCGGATGAAATCAAGGATGGTGTTGAGGATGCTTGCGAAGAGGCATCCGACAAGAACTGCTAGTGTTTAACTATTGATAGTTTTACCTACAGTCTTGGCAAAAAAATCCCCGTGTTGGTATTGCCAGCACGGGGATTTTCTTATTGCGCTTTTCAATTCCTATTTTTGGGGAATAATTATTTTATCCAGTCTGCATCCAGTTCCGAGCTGACCAATGTGCCGCGCAATGAATTGGTCAGCGCTTCTTCGATAAGAATATCGGCAAATTTACCAATTAGATCGGCATTGTCGCTGCGGAAATTCACTACGCGATTATTCTCGGTGCGGCCGCAGAGTTGACCGGGATCTTTTTTGGAATAACCGGTCACCAGAATGCGCTCGGTATTGCCCACCATGCGGCGACTAATTGCCAGCGCTTGTTGGATCAAACGATCCTGCAAAATAGCAAGGCGATGTTTCTTCACTTCTTCCGGTGTGTCATCGGGGAAGTCAGCCGCTGGAGTGCCGGGGCGTGCGCTGTAAATAAAACTGTATGACGTATCAAAATCCATATCCTGGATCAGCTTCATAGTTGCTTCAAAATCGGCATCCGTTTCACCGGGGAAGCCGATAATAAAATCCGAAGAGAAACTGATATTAGGGCGATTCTTTTTGATGCGGCGCAATTTGGATTTGTATTCCAGCGCGGTGTGGCCGCGCTTCATTGCCATCAATATACGGTCAGAGCCGCTCTGCACCGGCAAGTGAAGGTGGCTTACCAATTCGGGAACCTGGTTGTAAACCTCAATCAGCGCATCGCTGAATTCCACCGGGTGCGATGTCGTGAAACGGATGCGATCGATACCATCGATGGCAGCAACGTAGGTAATCAATTCCGCCAAATCAATCTGGGTTCCGTCTGCTGTATCGCCGCGATAGGCATTCACGTTTTGGCCGAGCAAGTTGACTTCGCGCACGCCTTGTTTGGCCAGGTGCAGGATTTCCGCCATCACATCGGCCACCGGGCGGCTGACTTCTTCACCGCGGGTGTAGGGTACTACGCAGAAGGTGCAGTATTTGGAGCAGCCTTCCATGATCGATACAAAGGCGCTGACGCCATCGGCATCGGGTTGTGGCAAACGGTCAAACTTTTCAATTTCAGGAAAGCTGACATCCACCACGACTACGCCGTTGCTTCTCTTGGTTTCCATCATTTCCGGCAGACGATGCAGGGTTTGTGGGCCGAAAATTAAATCCACGTAGGGCGCGCGCTTGGCGATAGCAGCACCTTCCTGGCTGGCAACACAACCACCGACACCAATCACCAGGTCCGGGTTCTTTTTCTTGAGTTTTTTCCAGCGACCTAGTTCATGGAACAGGCGTTCCTGTGCTTTTTCGCGGATGGAGCAGGTGTTGATAAGAATGACATCAGCATCCTCCGGGTCTTCGGTGGGCACCATGTTGTGCGATTCACCCAACAAATCCTTCATGCGCGATGAATCGTACTCATTCATCTGGCAGCCGTGGGTTTTGATATAGAGCTTTTTACTGGGCACTTCAGTGGTGGACATCGAACGACTACCTGCTTGGAATTACGCTGACTGGTTCGCGTGTCGATTAACGGTTTGATTAAGCCGTTGATCGAAAAACGCGCAGAAAAAGAAGGCGCGCATTATAGCTATCTTATGGGGTAAAGCCTATAGAAAAGGCCTTGGCATTCGACGATCGATGAATTAGCCTGCGGCGGTTTTTATCCTCTATGAGCCAATAATCCATGAATGCCATACTCGACCAAATCGCCGATGCCTATGTACCTCTGCTATTAGCCATTGCATTGGGTGTCGCAACCGTTAAATGGATGAGTGGCCAGCGCTGGTTTTGGCTGCTTTTGCTGGCGTCAGCACTGCTGGTGTACGGGTTGATGTTGGCCGATAACCGTTGGCATTGGTGGTCTACCTTGGGGCTGGATTATTCCACCCACACTGCGGCGGCTCTGGCTTTGGCGATCTTTATCGGTGTCGGATTGCGTACTCGCTTGGTGTGGATTCTGTTGGGCACGAGCCTGTTGGCCTACGGTGAGCTGATGTTTTATCTTGGCTACCACACTTGGCGTGATATGGGCGCAACTGCCGCTGTGATTGGTGCAGGGCTCTGGTTGATTTATCGCGCGCCGCTTGGACGGTTTGGCCATCGCCGATAGAGCCAGCGCAGGTGAGGGCGCCCGTGTTACTATGCGCGCCCGCGATCCAGCCTGGTTATGGCTGTTCCCGATTCAAATTCTTATAGGTAAACCATGAAAAAGACGTTCAAACTCCATGTCGAAGGCAAAAATAGTGACCGCGTATTGGAGGCCATCAAGCACGAAGTGCGCAAATACGTAAAACGCGAACGCCGCAAAACCCTGCCAAAAGGTGTCGATTACTGGGCATTCGATTGCAAATTTGGCGTGACGGCGGATGTCGCAGAAGTGGTGCGTTTGGGCGAACTCACCAAAAAGATGGATGAAGTTGCGGTTGCTGGTGGCGATAGTTTTTACGTTGAGATTTTAGCTGCGCACGGCATCCGCAAACCGCGCGAAGCTGGTGATGACAGTATTGATGATGACGAAGATCTGAATGATTAATCGCTCAGGTCAGATGTAAAAAAGCCGCCTCAGGAACCCCAGAGGCGGCTTTTTTATTGCCATCAATTCTGTTGGCTTATTTCTTTTTCGGGCGTGTTGATCTACCCAGTGTGCTGGCCGGGCGCGCATCTTTTGAGCCGGCGCGTTTGGGTTTGCTGGCAGGTTTACTGCTGGTTTTGGTTGTAGCAGTGCCTCTTCCTGATTTGGGGGCGGCCGATTTAGATGTACCCGCTTTGGCAAAGCCTGATTTTTTAGGGTCGCCTGCTTTGGATCTGCCCGAAGGTTTACTTGCCAATTTCAGCAAGCCACTTTTGGGTTTGCTTGCGACTTTGACGACTTGTTCGGTCACTTCAAAATCTTTGATTTTTTCGCGTTTGATTTTGGTGCCGATCACTTCTTCGATCAGCGATATTTTGTGTTCTTCAGCGGGTGTCACCAATGAAATTGCGACACCTTTTTTACCGGCGCGACCCGTGCGGCCGACGCGGTGTACATAGTCTTCAGTAAAGAAGGGTAGATCGAGGTTGACGACATAATCCAGCCCCTGGATATCCAAGCCGCGCGCGGCGACTTCGGTCGCCACCAACACTTGCAGTTTGCCTTCTTTAAATTCCTGCAGCGCACGTTTGCGCGAACCCTGGGTTTTTTCGCTGTGGATTACCGCCGCGTCAACCTTATCGAGTTTCAATGCCTTGTGCAGATTCTCCGCTTCTTCGCGGGTACTGCTGAACACCATCACTTGATACCAATTCTGTTCGCGCAATAAATGGATGAACAGTTCATATTTGCGGTCGCTGTCTACCGGGTAGAGCACGTGGTCCACAGTTTCTGCGACCGAATTGCGCTTGGAGATGGATATCAGGGTGGGGCGGTTCATTGCCTGCTTGGCGAGATTGGTAACCAGCGGTGAGCTGGTGGCCGAGAAAAACATCGTTTGGTGTTTGCGCACGATGCTGGTGAGGATCGCGTGCATATCGGTCACAAAACCCATATCCATCATGCGGTCGGCTTCATCGAGTACCGCGAATTCCACTTTGGCCAAATTGATATTGCCCAGCTCGACATGCTCCATCAGCCGCCCCGGTGTTGCTACCAGAATATCGACACCCGCGCGCAGCTTATTGGCCTGGCCGGTGAGTTTTACTCCGCCATAAACGGTAGTGATTTTAAACGGAGTGAACTGTGCAAATTGTTGCATCGCCTCGGCGATTTGCTGCACCAGTTCGCGCGTAGGCGCGAGGATCAGGGTGCGTACAAAACCGGCCTCGGTGTGTTTGGTTTTTTCCAGCATTTGCTGCAATACCGGCAGGCTATAGGCGGCGGTTTTACCCGTGCCAGTCTGGGCGGTAGCGAGCAGGTCGATGCCGCGGCGTGCAGCGGGAATCGCCTCCTGCTGGATGGGCGTCAGGGTTTTAAAGCCAATGACTTTAATGGCATGGAGTAATTCGGGTGCGAGGCCGAGGGAGGCAAAGTTCATAAACAAATCGACTGGTTAGTATTCAAGGCCGCGCAGTATACCGGTTAACGCCCTGTATTAGGTGGTTCTAGCTTACCTAAACCACGGGTTTCTGCCCCTGCGGTGAGAAAATTTAAGGTTAGGCTTTAGGGTGGTTAATAACCCAATCGACTAATAGCTCTGTATGAAAATCAGTCAAATGGGGCGAGAATAGAGGAAACATGTGGTATCCTGCGCGCCCTTTGCAAGGTCTGATCAGGTACCTTGCCCGAGCTGTTTATTAAATGATTTCCCAAGAGAGTGTTATGGCTGTTAAACCCGTATACAAAGTGATATTCCTCAACCAAGGTCAGGTTTATGAAGTATTTTGCTCTGCGATTTACCAAAGCGAAATGTATGGCTTTATCGAAATTGAAGAGTTTGTATTTGGTGAGCGCAGTGGTTTATTAATAGATCCCGCCGAAGAAAAACTCAAAACCGAGTTTGCCGGTGTAAAACGCTCCTACATTCCGATGCATTCCATCGTGCGCATCGATGAAGTAGAAAAAGAAGGCCCCGCTAAAATCAGCGAGATCAAAGGCGGCGGCAGCGACAAAATCGCCCAATTCCCCTACAGCGGATTTATGCCAAATCCCAACCTTGGCGAATAACTTCTCATTTTCTCGCTACACTTGCTCAATAACCTTATTGAGCAAGTGCCATGTCCCAAACCCATCCCGCTATTGAATCCGCCTCCGTTACCGATCTCTTTTTAGCAATTGACCAGGGCGGCCAAAGCACCCGCGTTGCAATCTATTCACATACTGGCGAACAAATCTGTTGTTATTCCGCCGCTTGTGCAACAACACATCACCAATCAGAATCCTCTGCCTACGAGTACATCGAACAAAACGGCGAAGAAATTCTCGCCGGTATTCGCGATTGCCTGCAAAAAATTCAACGGCATCTTGGTGATGATGTAAACAATATTAAAGCTGCAAGTTTTGCAGGGCAGGGGTCATCACTTTTATGTTGGAATAATCAAACCGGTGCAACACTGACGCCAGTGTTAAGTTGGCAAGATATTCGCGGCGAACCTTATTTACAGAATATTCCGCTCACTCATCAACAAACCCAACAAATCACAGGCTTGCGTTTATCGCCGCATTACGGCGCAACAAAAATGCGTTGGTGCCTTGAGCACGATAAAAACGTCGTACAAGCGCAACAAGACAATTGCCTCAGTATCGGCCCCATCGTCAGTTATATTTTTTGGCATTTGCTTGGCAAACAATCCCTTGTCGATCCCGGCCACGCCCAGCGCACCTTATTGTGGAATTTGCAGTGTAACGAGTGGGACCAATCGCTACTGGATATTTTTAAAATCCCGCGCGTTGTTTTGCCGCATTGCCAATATCACGATAGCCACTTTGGCGATTTGCAGTTGGGCAATCACACAATCCCTTTCACCGCGAGCGCACGCGATCAAGGTGCATCACTTTTTGCGCGCGGTTTACCGGAGCCGGATAGTTGTTACATCAATATCGGCACGGGCGCATTTATCCAGCGCCTGAGTGAAAAGTTACATGCGCCTGAAGGGTTATTGGTGAGTCCCCTCTGGTTGCCGGAAAATCCTGTAGATAAAAAATATTACGCATGGGAGGCAACCGTAAACGGCGCAGCAGCTGCGATCAGTTTTATCCAACAACAAACCGGCTTGGCAATTACCCCGCAAGAGATTGACAACGCACTTGCACTGCATCCAGAAGCTGATTGCTATTTCCTGAATGCCGTCGGCGGCCTAAGTGCACCTTATTGGCGAACCGATTTGCAATCGCGTTTTAGTGAAAACTTATCGGCAGAAGAAAAAGTTCTCGCGTGGATTGAATCTGTTATTTTCCAGATTGTTATCAACGTGCAATTAATGAATCAACTTGGAAGCACAAAAAAAATAATTATCAGCGGCGGCTTCAGCAAAGCCGATGCAGTCTGCCAAAAAATTGCAGACCTCGCCAACGCCAATATCCACCGCAGCGATAACGCTGATGCAACAGTACAAGGCGCCGCCTGCATGGCTGCCAGGTTACCGCAAAGTTGGAAGCCGGTTTTGCAAGAGGATGTATTTACCCCGCAACAAAACCCGGAATTACTGCAGCGCTTCACCAAATGGCAATCCGCAATGCAACAGTGGGTTGCCCCCTAGGGGCGCCGCTTGCTACGCCCTACATTATCCGCGTGCGGCCACCATCGGTGTTACCAATCCGCCCATTAGGCTCGGTGTAATGTGGCGTAATATTTTTGGCACTATAAGTCACATAATCTTTGTGGCTTCAGTCACAGGAGTGACCGCAGCAGTTTTGGCAGGGCAGGGATTGCAGTATGGAAATCTGGATAAGCCCTGACTTGGTTGCTATGGAATTATGGATATTAATAAAGCACTACTGCTTTGCCTGCTATTAATCCCCTCGCTCGTTTCTGCCCACGGTGGCAGAACAGATAAATACGGCTGCCATAACGATAGAAAAAACGGCGGTTATCACTGTCACAACGGCGGCTCAGCTCCAAAACCCCAAAGTATCCGCACGTCCGATAACGCAACGCGTACAACTTCAGCAAAATCTCAATCATTTTCAGGTTGATAATGAAATGGTTGTGGATGGTAAGGCTAGTTGTTTGTTGTTGGAGGTTTTGTTGGGGAAGGTGGGGTGAGGGCAGCTTTGCGCTCTTTTTTGATCAATGGCACAATCAAGGTGAGTTGCTGCGAGCCGCGCAGGCTGAGTTTACAAATCACAACGGATTGAAGGTCAGCAATGTGCCCAAAGCGGAAGTTGGAAGGTCAGCGCGGATGAATATATTTGCTTCAAAAGCGGTCCTTCGCGAAATACAAAAGACCGCAAAAATTTTTCAAAATATTCACCTCAAATTTCCGTCTTCTCGGAAATTTCCAATGCATCTTCCAGATCGATACCCAAATAGCGCACAGTGCTCTCTAGCTTGGTGGGTCCCAATAAAATTTGCATGGCTCGTAAACTTTTGGTGCGCGTGTAAATCAATGAAGCGTTGGTGCGACGCAGCGAATGCGTACCATACGCAGATGTATCCAAGCCGATATCGCTAATCCACCGGCAATCGATTCGTGCGTATGGTTGCGTCGTAATACTTGAGGAATCGTGCATGCATTCTGTATGGCAACACGGGTTTTGTATACCTTTAAGCGACAGATGTTGTTAAAAAGTTGAAATTATAACTTTTGGAAATTAAGATTGGCGCCATTTTTAACATTGTTTGAAATGGACTACGCCATGGATACAGGTTTACAGTGCTTGGTAGCA
>DLHJ01000002.1 GCA_002483145.1 Cellvibrio sp. UBA7671 | reverse complement strand
TGCTACCAAGCACTGTAAACCTGTGTCCATGGCTTATTTATCCGTAAGTGACGAAGATCAAAACGGCGCCAATATTAATTACGAAAGGTTCTAATTACAACCGCATTTAAAACTTTTGTCGCTTAAGACAACATGCCATATCAAATGCTTAACCTCACCGGGTGAGGCGCGACCCATCAAAGTGCGCCCTTCGACAGTAATTATTTTTTCCCGGCCGGGTGTATGAACACCTATATGGGGTACAACACACCGATAAGTACTTTAATGACTGTTATAAGAGGAGTTCACTATTTTTCAGGAGTTACGCTATGACTAGCGAACATGAAATACGCGAGCTGGCTTATTATATTTGGGTATCAGAAGGGAAACCCAGCGGGCAATCGGACAAACATTGGCATCTAGCATCCAAAATGGTGGCAGAACAAAAAAATAAAAATACTGGATCAAACAAATCCACCAACCCTTATGAAAACAAAGGGGATACGGAAACTGAACAGCCGGATCAAACATAATTACTGGCGAGCAATTTTGATGACCCGGCGACATGGCGGACTTATTGTTTCATCGCGACGGTTTCAGTTTTGTTAACCGCCCTCTTCCTCCCATTCAACATCCAACCAATCGGCGTCCAGCGAACCAGCAACAGGTAGCTCACCGCACCTATTAATAACGTGATGCCGACTGATGCGCTGTATTTGGCAAGCAAGCCCCAGTCTTTATCCATCAATTGGTATTGCACTGCGAACAATAACGGCAAGTGAATAATATAAATCCAATAGGAACTGTCAGAGAAAAAGCGCATGGTGCGACTGTGGGAATTTACATAGCGTTTTCCAGCAACGAGGCACACCAGTGTCATCCACACAGAGATATAGGCTTCGCATAATTTCACAATAATATTCTGCGGAAACTCAAAGGGTGTTGATGGAAAGGTAAACTCTTTGGGTATATAGAAATAGTAGGCGGCGTACAGGATCAGGCTCGCCACAAACAGGGCGATGCAATACGGCTGGAATCTATCGATAAAATCCTGCGTGCTGAAAATCCAGTAACCTAACGCGAAGAACAATCCAAAAAAGCCAAATGCCCACAGCTGTGGTAATAACTTGTCGGGTGCAGGAAAAGGAGATTCAACCAATAGCAAACCCGGAATCAGCAAGAGCGGAAACAACAATACAAATGGTAGCGGTTTGATTGCACTAAACAGCTTGTATAAACGTGACCAATTGATGTAGCTAAACACCCAGGTCAGTACGCAAAAAAACATCAGGTTATACAAAAACCATAAATGCATAGTGGAAAAAGGTGGCGGTGGAGTACCCGGCGTTGCCATAGCCTGTGCGACCATTTGTAGAAACGGTGACTTATACTCAACTGTCGCCACTGCAGACATTAGCGACGCCACTATCGCCCACAAACACAGTGGAAGAAAAATAATAAACGGCAACAACACGCGCTTAGTACGGTTAAACAGCATGCCGCGCATACCGCGCTTGCTCACCAGATAGGCAACAAAAAAGCCGGCGATGACAAAAAATAATGGCATTCTAAACAGATGTGAGAACCATGCGACAATATCGATAAAAACCGATTGCTCGCGGTCTGCCGTCAACCAAAGATTATGTAATGCGGGGCTGTAAGCCAGCATGGCATGAAAAAAAACGCCTCCGATCATCGCTAACGCGCGCAAATTATCCAGATAATGCAAACGTTCAATTTCATAGGGGCGCACCATTTTATTGGCGTGCGAGTGCTCTGTGGAATACATAATGACCACCTCATGCGAGTTGTTTGGGAATTGCCTGATGCAAATTCAGGCTCGAATCAAAGGACTAATAGAAAACTTTTTTGCGCGAGCGGAAATACAATGTGCCAACCAACAGCAACACAATGGCGAGGATTTCACACAACAACACCAGAGTTGCTGTAGTCGTCCAGACGACGTCGCCATTCAAATTATGGCCACCGATATTGGGGGATCGGGCGAGAAGATATAACGCAGGGTTTAACAAACAGTTGAGGCCGATCATCACCAGCAAAAAACTGCCTTCAGTTTCAGTCGCCATGGTCACCGCCCAACAAATACAATGATTCACTGCAATAAGCACACAGACCAGCAAGGTAAAAGCGACCAATCCGTCTGGCAAGGGCGTAAGCAAAATCACAATTGTTGTGGCCAACACCAACAGCGACCAGGGGACAAAAAAGAGCACCATATTCGATAAAAATTTCGCCATGGCATAATCAGCTGGCGACACCGGCAAGCTCATTACAAACGCTAAGGTTTGCTCTTTGCGCTCGTTAATCATGGTGACAGATAACTGATGATTACCCATGGCCACCAGCATGGTAATAAACATAATGGCGCCCATAAAAAATTGCCATTCGCCCAAACTGATAATGCTCAACGAAAAAATTCCGCCGCCTACATAGACTGCCAATAATTTTCGATTTAAGTACCAATCCTTATACACCAGCTGTTTGATGACCGGCATATTGAGTACCGCACGATTCGCTATCGAATTCATTGTTTAGCCACCTCCCTTACACTCGCGATAAAAATTTGCTCCAGGGTCATGCGCTCAACTTGGGATATCTGTAACCCTTGTGCATGAATTCTGGCCAGCATTGCATCTTCAAAGCCCCTGATTTTAATTTCATGCAGGGAGCCATTGCTCTTAAATTCCGCCACACCAGGCAAATCCAGCGGCTGGTTGAGCGTGCCCGAACACAACACCCTGCGCCAACCTTCGATGTAGGTTTCCTTATCCTGACAAGCTAGCGTTTTACCCTTGTGTAAAAAGGTAATCGAATCGGAAAGTTGCTCTACATCCTGGGTACTGTGCGAGGAAAATAAAACACTGCGATTTTCATCGCGCAGGATTTCCGCCAATTCAGCCAGAACTTCGTAGCGCGAAACAGGGTCAAGCCCTGTGGTAGGCTCATCCAAAATCACCAAGCGCGGGCGCCTTGCCAACAACAAAATTAAACTGGCTTTAACCCGCTGGCCGTGCGAATAACCTTTGGTTTTTTGCTCGGCATTCATATCGAACCGTTTTAGCAAATGCTCGGCATAGAGCGGATCCCAAGAGGGGAAAATCGATTGGATAAATTGCATATGCCAACGCAAATTTTCTGCGCCGTATAACCGCATATCCTCAGCGGCGTAACCAATATTTTCTTTCGCCAATACCTGTTGCTCAGGCAGGCGATAACCCAATACATCTACACTGCCGCTGTCTGGCTGGATCAAACCCATAATCAACCGCAAGGCGGTGGATTTACCTGCACCATTCACACCCACCAACCCCATCACCTGACCGGTTGGTAATTTCAGGTCAAGGTGATCCAGATAAAACTCCGGATAGCGCTTGCAAACCTGATTAAATTCAATGGCGTTTTGCATGATTGCGTCTCTTATTCAGGCAATTGGTAATCAAATTTTTTCGACACTTTCTTATCGGGGTAAATTTTCCGCACTGAGATTTGCATTCATACCTAGCAAGGTAAAAGCACCAGCAACTACCTGAATAAAAATTAGCTTTTTCATTAATCCTCCTAAAAAATATTGCATAACACCTAACTCCCAATTAATGCTTTTTTTACCAGCGCTACAATTTGGCCATCACTTAATCCCAACACATGTCCAGTGTTAATCACACTGGCGATATGCTTTTCCAACTCCGCTTCAAGCAGCGTTTTTTGCACATCCACCACATCGGCCACAAACGATCCGCGCCCTGGCTGAGTCACAATAACGCCTTCCATTTCCAACTCGGTATAGGCGCGCTTAACCGTAATCACACTCACCTGGGTTGACACACTCAACTCGCGGATTGAGGGCAAGGGGTGCCCCGCAGGCCAGTCGCCCGCGCGCACTTTTTGTTTGATCTGCTCCATGATTTGCAGATACATGGGCCGACTGTCATTCTGCGAAAGAAATAATGCCTCGGTCACGCAAACCCCATCTGTATATATACGATATACACAGTATACACAGATATACACAGTGCGCAACCAGAAAAGCCAATAGCCCTTTAAACTCCCCGTATAGGCATCCGCCTTCAAAGTGCTTATCATTAGCACCCGCCCGTCAAACCATAAGTCACGGATCGCATGAATCAACGCAGCCAAACACAAGCCATTATGTTCGCCGACGTCTCCGGTAGTTCGGCGCTATATAAGCGGGTGGGTAATGAACAAGCTAAAGCGACGATTGATGACGCCGTGCAATTTATGACGGCGCTGACCATAGTGCATGAAGGCACGTTGGTGAAAACCATTGGTGACGAAATCATGGCGCGCTTTGATTTGGTTAACCAAGCGTGTGAAGCGGCGATTGCGATTCAACAGCGCAGCATTAAAGAGCCTCGACTGAAAGATTTGGGAATTCGTATCGGCATTGCCTATGGCGATGTACTCATCACACCCAATGACGTTTTTGGCGATAGGGTTAACGATGCGGCTTGCGTGGCGCACATCGCCCGCGCCAACCAGATCGTGATCACCCAATCCGTTGTAGATGCAATGGATAATGCACTGCGCCGCGATTGCCAGATGTTTGATCGCATCAACATCAAAGGTGAAACCGAGAAAACACTGATTTACCGCCTGGAGTGGGAACATTCAGGTAAAGACAACCGCGCGACTATGGTGATGCCGATTCATGATGTCACCCGTTTTGTCGATAAATTCCAGCTGGAATTGGTAGTGAATGGCCGCACTATTTCGCTGCTGCCAGAACAGACGCCCTTTCACATTGGACGCGACCCGCACAAAGCACAATTGTTGATCGAAACTGAGTTGGCGTCGCGCGAGCACTGCCATATTGAATTTCGCCGCGGCAAATATGTACTTGTCGATCACTCCACCAACGGCACCTATGTCTACGTGGATGAGCAAGAACCTATTTATTTGCGCCGCGAAGAATTGCCATTACAAGGCCGGGGGTTTATTGGCCTTGGCCAAACCGCTACTGCCAGCACGCCTTGGGCGCTGCATTTTAAAGTGTGACCCTCCAACATGACCAATCCCTCCATGAATATCGAAACAACAATTGAATACTCCACGCCCAGCCTGATGCGCCGTTTTGCTGCCATGGTGTATGACTCACTCTTAATTATGGCGCTCAGTATTTTGTATGGTGCGATTGTGGCGGGAATTAACGTGGCCATTAAGGGCGCACCCGAGACAGGGGAACGCATCACCTGGGGAATATTTGGTGCAGTCGTTTTTATTGGCTGGATTTTGACTATAGGATTATTTTTTTGTTATTTCTGGCACAAATCCGGCCAAACATTGGGAATGAAAACCTGGCGTATGAAAATCGTAAATAACGATAACCTGAATTGCCCGAGCTATGCACAATGTATTATTCGTTTTCTCTGCGCGCCAATATCACTCTGCTTGGTAGGCGCCGGCTATTGGTTGATGTACTCCAACACCGAGCGCCAGACCCTGCACGATAAAATCAGCAAAACACGCACGCTGTTATTGAGCAAGGAAAAAAAATAATTTAGCGCGCTTTGTTCAACAAATAAACTCCCAACGCAATACACAGGAAAATAGGAATCATTACGGCAATAACAGGAGGAAAACCAAATACCAGGCTGGATGGCCCCAGTAAGCGTTGCAGCAACGCAAAAACAATTCCAAAAATAACCCCTGTAAAAATCCGCTGCCCCATAGTCACACTACGCAGTGGGCCGAATACGAAAGAAATAGCAATTAGCACCAGGCTGGCAGACGCAAGCGGTTGCAATATTTTCTGCCAAAATGCCAAACTGTAATTACTCGCAGTAAGATTTTGTGCCTCAAGGTAATTGGTGTAGTAATGCAGGTTGCGCATGGAGATATCTTCGGGTGCCAATACCAGAATATTGAACAGGTTAGGCGTCAACGGTGTATCCCAACGGCGATCAGCCAACGCCTCATTGCGCACACTGGCCTCTTCCATATAAGTAATAGAGATATCTTTTTCTTGCCAATATCCGTCCCGATAAACCGCTTCTTTAGTAAAACTGGCAGACTCCAATTGATGTTGGTCGTTAAACTTATAGCGGGTCAAGCCGTAAATAACCCCATTAGGCAACACGGCACTCACATACATAAACTCATTGCCTTCGCGATTCCATACTTTTTGTGGTGCCTGCTGGGTCACATTGTATTTTAAAAAGTGGCGACGATTTTCTGCCATTTGTTCTGTATAAGGCGAAACAAATTCGCCCAACAATAAAGCGATCGCTATAAAAATTAACGCAGGGCGCAGGGCAATCCAGGCAATGCGTTTTACCGATACCCCCGCTGCACGCACAATGACCAGCTCACTGGTACTTGCGAGCAACCCCAAGCCAGCAAGGCAACCGATCAAACACGCATATGGAATCAAATCGTAAAGGCGGCGCGGCACTGTCAGCGACATATAATAAAAAGCCTCCAATGCCGTGTAAGTCTCTGTGACTTTTTCCAGCTGACTAATCAACCCGAAAATAAAATCCAATGAAATAAATACCAGCAACGTCATGGCAATTGCATAAAAAACCGTGCGCGATATGTAAGCCGTAATTTTATGCATGGGCAGCCCTCACCGATTTATTACGCGACTGCAATAGCGCCTGCCAATTCAACATCAACAGAGCAATGACCAAAAAAGGAATATGTACCACCCACACGCCCAACCACACAGGCAGATCACCCTCGGCGATTGCTCCGCGGGCATTAATCAAAAAGGCGAGATAAAAAATATAAATCAAAATAGCGGGCAGCATTTTCAGGTAGCGCCCCTGACGCGGATTTGTCTTACTCAACGGCACAGCAAGCAAGGTTGCAATCAACACCATTAAGGGCATGGAGATTCGCCATTGCAACGCGGCTTTGCTGTCCAAATCACTCGCAGCAAATAGCTGGGTTGTAGTTTTTGCATCAGCTTCGCTCTCAAACTCTGCTTCACTGGTCGTTGGCGGCAAATATCTGCCCCACTCATCAAATTTTGTAATTTTAAATTCGCTGGTGCCAGGGTGCCCTTCATAGAGATGACCGCTGTGTAACACCAAATAACGCTGGCCATAATCCGCAACATAAGCCTGCTCACCGGTTTCGGCGATCACAATGGTGGAATTGGTTTGGCCATCTTGCTGGGCAACAAATACTTGTTCCAAACGCTTATTGTCATCGCTCACTTGCTCAACATAAGTCATGATGCGCCCCTGGCCGATGGCCTGAAAGCGCCCTTCTTGCAAGCTTTCAAACTCGCTGCGATTGCGCTGCTCCGCGAGAACTTGCTCAGTGAGTTGGGCACCTAGAGGGCTTAACCAAAAACTAAATGCCGCGACAACCAAGGCCACCAATGCGGCAGGTACCAAGGTAATGCGCACCAATTGCCACTGGCTCATGCCGGTCGCCGATAATACGACCATTTCACTTTCGATATACATACGCCCATAGGCGAGCAGAATCGCTAGATAAAACCCCAGGGGTAAAATCAATTCCAATAAATTGGGCATACGGTAGGCGATAATGGTGAAAAGCACGTCTACAGCAAGCTTGCCTTGCGCGGCATCATCGAGGTAATCGCTGAATTTTCCCGAGAGAAAGATGGTGAGCAAAATCGCGCTCACTGCCAAACTGGTGATCAACAAATCCCGCGAGAGATAACGAAAAATAATCAAAGTGATAATCCTGTCATTCGACATTGGCTACTGCATGTACAAAATGTGCCCAATAGGGTCTGCCGCTTTTACCGATAGATTGTACAGTTGTGACTAGTGACTTGTGGTAGGCGATAAGGTTCAGCTTTTCACCGAATTTTGCCGCCATGCACCGCGCAAATTGTGGCATTATCACGTACCGCGCCCGATTTGTCTTGAGCGAATTTTTCACTGCTTTTTTTACCAAGGACTTTCTATGACCGCCGCCAAAGCCTCTGCAAAATCTGCCAAACCTGCGACTGCCAAATCCGCCATTACCAAAACCAGCCTGATCCAGTTCTCAACCAAAGCGATCGATCCCATCAAACAAGTGACCCAATGTTTGGTAGTTGCCAGTTATGAAGGGGTAAAACTCTCGCCATCTGCCAGCGCGATCAATGCTGCCGATGCACAGCAATTGGAGGCACTGCTCAAGCGCGAGGGATTTCAAGGTAAGGCGGGGCAAAGCTTGTTGTTATTAAATCCACAAGGCATAGCCGCAGAGCGCCTGCTAGTGTTGGGTTTTGGCGCAACAAAAGATGGTGATGTAAGTGCCGATAACTATCGCCGTGCCGTACAAAAAATCAGCGATGCACTGCGCGCGACAACTTGCAACGAAATCACTATCGCACTGGCTGACGTCAGTGTTGCCCAGCATGATGCCGAATGGCAGGCACGCCAAGTCGCAGAAAGTCTGAGCTTGCTGGATTACCGCGCCGATAAACTCAAAAGCAAACCGGCCGAACTTAGCTTGCAGCTAAAGAAAGTATTTTTTGGTGCAACCAAAGCCCAAACCGCTGGCGCAACCAAAGGCCTGCTGCTCGGCCAAGCTATCGCCAAAGGCGTCAATCTGGCGCGCGAACTGGGCGATTTACCGGGTAATATTTGTACACCGACTTATCTCGCCAGCGAAGCGAAGCGCCTCGCCAACAAGCAGTCAAAACTGAGTGTAAATATCCTCGAAGAAAAACAGATGAAAGAATTGGGCATGGGCTCACTCCTGTCAGTTGCCGCTGGCAGTGACCAACCTGCCAAACTCATCGTGCTGGAGTACAAAGGCGGCAGTAAAAAGCAGGCGCCAATCGCGCTAGTGGGTAAAGGCATCACCTTTGATACTGGCGGCATCAGCCTGAAACCCGGCGCCGCTATGGATGAAATGAAATACGATATGTGCGGTGCTGCAAGTGTACTCGGCACTATCCAGACCCTGCTGGAATTGCAATTGCCAATTAATGTGGTCGGTGTCATTGCCGCATCAGAAAATATGCCCAACGGCAGTGCTACCAAACCCGGCGATATAGTTACCTCCATGTCTGGCCAGACGATTGAAATCCTCAATACCGATGCCGAAGGCCGTTTAGTATTGTGCGATGCCCTCACCTATACCGAGCGCTTCAAACCAAAAGCCGTTGTCGATATCGCTACCCTCACTGGTGCCTGTGTTATCGCACTGGGCAACCACGCGACTGGCTTGTTCAGCAATAACGATGAGCTTGCTAAATCCCTGCTGAAAGCCGGTGAAGAATCCGCCGATCGCGCCTGGCATATGCCATTGTGGGACGATTACCAAAAACAATTGGATAGCAACTTTGCCGACATCGCCAATATCGGCGGTCGCGAAGCTGGCGCTGTCACCGCTGCCTGCTTCCTCTCGCGCTTTGCGAAAAAGTTTGCTTGGGCACATCTGGATATCGCCGGTACAGCTTGGCGCTCTGGCGGCGCTAAAGGTGCAACCGGCCGCCCGGTCACCATGTTATTACAGTACTTGCTTAATCAGGTTTAATCGTGACCCAGGTGGATTTTTACATACTGCCGGAAACAACCAGCGAAGCCCGCTGGTTGTTTGCCTGCCGCTTGATCGACAAAGTACAGCGTATGGGCATGCGGGTATTGGTGGCGATGGACAGTGAAGCAGAAGCACGTGCGTTCGATGAATTGCTTTGGACGTTCAAGCCGGAAAGTTTTATCCCGCACCAACTGATAAATGGCGGCAAACCCGCGCCAGTGGAGATCACCTTCACTCCGGAAGCTGGCGATCATCAAGGTTTATTGCTTAACTTGAGCAAGACCACGCCACCTTACTTCAGCCGCTTCGAGCGTTTAAGTGAAGTGGTAATCCAGGAACAACAGAGTTTGCAATCCAGCCGCGAGCGTTTCAGTTTTTACAAAAGCCGAGGCTATCCGATTGAAACGCGCAAATTGTGATAAGCGCGCACAGACAAGGCGATTAACAGGTAAGCATCATGGCCAATACGAATAAAACCAAAGCCGAAATATTGCAGGAGCTGGAATCGATAAAAGGATTATTATTGGAAGAGGATGACATTCCTATTTTGCAAGATATGGAAGGTGAAGATGAAATTCTCGATGAGGAATTCCACGCAGAGCCACCCGTGCTTATCAATCGTCATGCCTCTGTTTTACCTGGCCAAGGTTCGCTCTTTGACGAACCAAAATCGACGCTAACCAAAATTGCTGAAAAGCTCGATACAACAACCAAACCGCATGAACCAACGTCATCATTACAGGATCACAAAAAGCACGGCTTTGCATCGCACCTGGGCACAACACAGTCAGGCATGCACACAGATCATCGCCCCCTTGCCAAAGCCAGCGGCGAAAATCCTTTTTTACCGCAACACATTCGCGAACGATTGCACGGAAATAATCCGCCACCACTATTTGAATACGAAACTGCGAAAAAAATTATTAGTTCCACCAAAAATATTGCACACAAAACCAACAAGCCGCGTCAATATTTAGTGGAAGAAGTAATGCTAAGCATGATGCCGCAAATAGAGCGCGAATTACGCCACCGACTATTTGCAATGAGCGTGGAGGATTTGGAAAAGTTATTAAATGAAGATGAAGATTGAACCGCAGCGATTTACTAATCGCTGCTTCAACTGCTAGTCGCCGCTAATTCACGCGGACTTTTTACCTTGCCAAACACCCAAATAGCGACAAAAACCAACAGGATATTGACTACAAACACTTGATGGTAGCCATAGTAATCTGCCACTAAACCCACCATTAAGCTACTCAACAGATTACCCACGTGAGTGGTATTGGTGTAAAGCGCTGAAGCGCCACCTGAGCGACCCGGCATCAAATCCTGAATTACCGACACACCTAAGCCAGCCAACACACCGATAAAAATCGCATTGAAAATTTGCAGCACAAATAAGTGCCACAACTCACTCGCAAAATAAACGCCGACATACAAAAGCAGAGCCGCAACACCCGCACAGCGAATTAGATTAATTAAACGAAATCGGCTGGCATAATGCCCAGCCAATAACATAAACGGAACTTCCAGCGCGGCTGTAGTACCCATCACCCACCCCATCCACTGCGCTTCGATGTGCAAATTATCCTTGAGATGAATGGGTAAACTAATGAGATAGGCATTGTTCACACCCCACATCAACGAAAATGCAATCGCACACAACCAGAGCGATTGCTTAATCATTGGCGATAAAGGCGATAGCGCGAGCTGCTCACCGGCGGCATTAACCGGTTTATTTTTTTTGGGTAACCGCGGCAATAATTTAAAACTTGCAGCGGCAACGAAGACATACAAGATTGCTGCAATGCCGTAGCTGACATCAAAACCAAAATAGGTCGCCAGTAAAAAGCCGGCGGGCGGCCCCGCCACCCAAGCGAATGCAATCTGCGCGCGCATAATAGCGTTGAACAGGGGAATGCGTTCGACAGGAACTTCAGCCTCCGCATAATCCAGGCTGTAAGCCATGATTTGCGAGAAAGACACCATCGACAAACTGAGTAAAAAAAACGCGGTAAAAGCCACCAGCCAATAGTTACGCGACAATGCAAAAATCACACAAGCCAAGGTTCCCAGCAAACAACAAAACACGACTAACGGACGGCGATCTACCAGCTTGTCCGACCAATGACCCAACCAATGGTTGTATGCAATACTTGCGAGGGCGATGCCCGCAAACGCCAAACCCACCAACAGCGGACGCACGCCGATTTCTTTGGCCAGAAACAAGCTAAAGGTCGGCAGTACCAATGCCCCCACCACGCCGGCAGTAAAAAATAACAGGTATAAGCCCAATGCAATGGGGCGAAATAAGGGAGAGGACACAGAATTTACCGCAGGGAAAAGACGAAACCGCATCATAGCTGAAACCGGTTACCGCCAAAATGGGGAGTTATGAGGATTAATGCTTCTTAACAGCGACATGATGGATATACCCCGAGTTTATTAAGGGTGATCAGAGCGCGCTTTCTGTATAATCGCCACAATTGCACCCGAGGACAGACCCCACCATGCAATGCATCAGCATTCAAATCCAACCCAAATACAGCCGCGACTTTAACCGCGAAGAGTTTCTGCAGCGCGTGCGCGCCATTCGCTCACCGGAGGTGGATGCGATTGAAGAAAAAGGCAAACTCTATCTGAGCTTTAATTTTTTCACCGAGTTCCCTGCCCCACTTTGGCAAGCCCTGAACGAGTGCTTATATAAAGATGCCACTTACGGCGCAACCATTGCACCGGTTTCGGTGGTGATTTGCGAAGGCGAATCCGATGATGAATGCTTGTTGCTGCATCATTTCGATTCCAGTGAGCAACTGGATACGTTTTAAAAAATTTCTTTTTGAGTAAAACATGTCAACAATCAATTGGTTCCCCGGGCATATGCACAAGGCCCGCAAAGAAATTGCGGAAGTAATGCCACATGTGGATGTGGTCATTGAAGTTATCGATGCGCGCATCCCCTTCTCCAGTGAAAATCCTCTGGTACCTAGTTTGCGTGGCGACACGCCACTGATTAAATTGCTCAACAAAGCGGATTTGGCCGACCCGGCGATTACTGCACTCTGGGTTGAAAAAATGGAACAGGAAGCAGGCGTAAAAGCGCTACCGGTGAGCCAACAACGCCCCGATCAAATTCGCAACTTATTAAATGTGTGCACCAGTTTAGTCAGCGAACGCCAGCGCGATGTTCGCCCCGCACGTGCGATGATTATGGGGATTCCCAACGTCGGTAAATCCACCATCATCAATACTCTGGCTGGGCGCGTAATTGCCAAAACCGGTAACGAAGCGGGCGTGACCAAAGCACAGCAAAAAATCAAATTGGAAAACGGTATCTTATTAACCGATACACCCGGATTTTTGTGGCCGAAATTATCGCCGCCCTCCTGTGGTTATCGCTTGGCAATTACCGGGGCGATAAAAGATACAGTGTTTGATTATGCCGACATCGCACTCTATGCCGCCGAGTATCTATTAAAAGCCTATCCGGATGCGCTAAAAAAGCGTTATGGTTTGGATGAGCTACCGGAATCAGATGTGGAGTTACTGGATGCTATCGGCATAAAACGCGGCTGTACCCGCAAGGGTGGCGGAGTAGAAATCCAGAAAGTATCGTCAATACTGATCACCGAATTGCGCGCAGGGCTACTCGGGCCGATCAGCTGGGAAACTCCCGAAATGACGCAACTGGAAGTGGCAACAGCCAAAGCAGACGATGAGAAAAAACGCATCGAAAAAGAAGAAGCTGATCGCATCCGCCGTTTAAAAACCAAAAAAAATCGCCGCTAAGCGGCGATTTTTTGCATCAGAATTTCAATCGCAACATCCCTTTACAACAAGCTGCGAACATAAGTTGCCAGCGCGGCAGGTTCTGGATCTTTAGCTAAATCCTCAGGCAATTTTTTCACATGCCAAACCACCGTCCAATCCAAATGCTCGCCGGGTGCCAAACCCACTGATGCGCCCTGCTGTTTCATTTCAATAAAAATATGCTCAACGTGGGTAAATATTTCTATCTCACGCTCGCCGGGAGCAATTGCTGCAGGTGGATTATCCGCAAACTCTTTAACCAACAAATAACCTTTATCAACATAGGCAACCCAACCTTCTTTGCCATCTTGCATGACTTTGTGATGGTCAGTGCGAATTTTTTTGGCGTCATAGTGATACCAAGTCAGGTCATCAATATTTTGCACATCCAATGGATAAAAAATACCGCTAATGGGATCAGTATCACCACGCGGATAAAACAAATCACCCGACGGTGGCAAACGTGTCACTTCCAAAGGCGCTACGTTTTTTTTGTGGTCACTGTGATTGGTAATTCGATAAGTGACCGAGATGCGGTCATCGCCAGTTGGCATATAGGTTTTGGTAAATTGGTAGCCGGTTTTTTTATCGATATCACTGGTTAAAACCAAGCGGTCTTCCTGTGAGCCCAGCGTGTAGGGTTTGCTATCCAAGGTCTCAACAGGAGGCCAACTCCACTCTGATTGTGGACTTGACCAGAACACAGTTCCCCAATCAGTGATTTGATCCGGATCAGCAATGCCCACCAATATTTCATGGCCATCATATTTAAGCGAGGAAACGCGCGCGGCAACTTTGGGCATTATCTCCATGCTGATATTGCCCTGCTTGATATACAGACGCGAGCCATCCTGCTTACAAAATACCGGCAGTTGCTCAGCCTCTTTGGACTTGCCACACCCGAACAAAGCCACAGATATGGCCAGGAATGCGATCAGGGAATAGCATTTACTCATTGTGTATCTTAATCCTCTAGCAGCATGGTGACCGCCATTAAGGTCAGGCCCTCTTGGGACTCTCACATTACGGTTTTTTTACAGATGTTCAGTGTACCCACTTTTGGTGGCAGCGACCATTTGCCGGGAGGTAAAGCCTAGTAAAGCAAAGTAAATAACTTGCGCTGGAATTCAATCGCCAGAGGGTCTGCCTTGCCCAGAGCCGCGATAATTGCAGTAAAGGTTTTACGCGCTTCCCCCTCAGCAAAATTACGCTCCGTGCGAATAATTTCCAATAAATGTTCTAACGCAGATCGATATTGGGCTTCCTGATGATATTGCAGCGCAAGTTGATAGCGTACCGTTAAATCCTGTGGCGATTGCGAATAAGCTTCTTCCAGCGCGGCCAGCTCCGGCGTTTTTGCGGCCTGTTTTTTTAGTGCAATTTGCGCTATCAATTGTTCGTAACGCGCATCCTGATCGACTATTTTGATTGCCGATAAAATCGCTTCAGCATTGTCGATGCGGTTAAGTTCGAGATGACATTGCGCCATCAAGACCGCAATGCTCGCCAGTTGTTGCGATGCATCGTGTGCTTCGCGCAACAACGGAAGTGCATCGGCAAAGTTTCCTGCAGCCATCAGCGCTTGCGCTTGGTTAAGCGGCGCCTCCCAGGGCTTGGGTAAGTATTTGGCCAGTAATTCACGCACTTGTATTTCGGGTAATGCTCCCGTAAAACCATCAATTGGCTGGCCATTTTGCATAACCATCACCGTGGGCAAACTGCGCACACCAAATTGCGATGAAATCATTTGCTGCTCATCAGCATTTACTTTTGCCAGTAAAAAAGCACCGGCATATTCGTTGGCGAGTTTTTCCAAAATCGGCATTAGATTTTTACAGGGGCCGCACCAGTCCGCCCAAAAATCAATCACCACCGGGCGATTAAAGGATTCATCGATGGTTATATAAGCTTTTCTCAGTGTAACCAAAGGTAGGCTTATGATTTTATTAATAATTTTAGTGGTTACATTTTTCATATATTTTCCGTTAAAGTGATTGGCAAAAAGGATCAACGAACGGGCGGTTAACGTCAAAACCCTGATTTAACCCTAAGCAATTACCGCACAATCTGCGTTCATGCCGCTCGTTGAGATGCTGGTTTAGCAACACCAAAGCTAAATGTTGTCGGGTCCGCTTAAATCTTCGGGCTATACAAGGAGACACTTGAAGAACACCTTTCATACTACATCCGGAATCACTTCGGCTCACCTCAAACGTACTTCCGATGGAAAAAGAAAACATTACGAATGCAACATTATTTTCGCTCGGTGATATTTAGCTCTATGTGCCGATCAGTTGGAATTGCGAGAGCATGCCGGCATCACGTAGAGGAATTAATGCCTGATAATCCGGTGAATGATACCAGCCTATAGCCTGTTCCCTCGAAGGAAATGCCAGAATGACTTGCATCTCATAATCGGTGTCCCCGGACAGCTTTTCTAATATGCCTTTGACCAAAAATTCGCCGCTGTACTTAGCCACTGTGGCCGTCACTGAGGCGGCATATTGTTGCAGCTTCTCCTTATCGGTTGGGGTGAAATTAACAGTGATATAGGCGGGCATTTTGAATCTCCTGCGTTTGTATGTTGGCCATTTGGCCGACGCAAAAAAGGATTATCAGAGTCTATAAAAAGACATTCCAAAAGTTGCCTATGTCGTTCGGCCTACGTATCCAGAATCACTTCAGCTCGCGCTTCGAACCACCTTACGCGATCACGGGATTACCATCCATGATGCGCTCAATCTCATTTGGTCAGTCATGCCGCGATGTGAATTGTGAAACTAGCAATAACAATCAATTTGGGCAATTACCATTACATAGACCTTTTTCCCTATGCCGTAAATTCTTAACATAGGCGCTGTCAATCAGCTCTTCTGCGCTCAGTTTTAGACAAACATTGACGAGATCTGCCATTGCTGAGTCACTCAAACTGAAGCTTTTAGAGAAATACAAACTCGGCGTGCTCTTTAGTTCAGCTATCATCGATAACATTGCTCTGACGAAATCTGCTTTTGATGATCGAGTCGAGGATGTTGCAGCCTCCGTTCTTGGATCTGTTGCGTAGATTTCGGCTGCTTCGGCGTCATCGCCTATTTCCTTAATCACCGTCGGAAGATAAGGCCAATATTTAAGGTCAAATTGACCCGCTAATGCCTGAAGAGGCTCAGCCAAGAAACTCCGAAAGTGATAGTTATTACGAGAAGCCTCTTTGATGACATTTACAATGTGGTAATGGGTATTTGAAGTAAATGGATGCTGGTTTTCAAGGGTGGATCGTTCCTCTAATGAATCGGCAAGATCTTTCGCCAGAGTGCTGATTTTTTTATTCACAGCGATCAGACGGTTTCGGGCTGCGCGCATCTCAATTGTATTTTCTGGTGACCAGAACGAGAGAGTACCCGCCAATTGATCAAGGAATTGTGCTCTTTGTTGGGCTGACAGCACCGAGAGTTCGTCGTAAACGTTTTTCATCGCTGCGCTTTGGGTGAGTAAATAATTGATAGTGATGACATCGGTTGGCCAAATACTCTTTTCAATGTTGTAATTTCTGCTGGCGATAAGAACGGCTTCGCACTCTTCGGTCATATTTTCGAGGGCGGTTGTCATTGCGGCTCCTGAGGTTAATGAGTTCAGGGTTAACGTAAATCAGCTTATTGATTTTGTCGGTATCTCAAAAGCAATTTTTCTGGATGTTTCGAGATACCGCGCAAATGCCATGTCATCATTGGGCCGTTTGGTGAGTCAGCAACCGCAAAATTTCTGTTAGTGAAGCAATGCTATTACCGCCTGACGGCTGGCTTCTGACCAAGTGTTTAGCTCGAAAACCAAATTGGGTAGGTCCCTCATAGTCGGCCAGCGATGTATCACCAATAAAGAGGATTTGCTCTGGTACCAAGCCAGTGTCCGTTACAATCGATTCGTAGATTTCTCTATCAGGCTTTATTGCTCCAATTTCATAGCTGAGGTGCCGGGCAAAGTTAAATTGCGGCAATAGCTTGTCAATCACTGCTCCGTAGGGTTTGGCCAAATTGGAGCAAATGGCCAGCGGAATTCCTTGGTTGGCCAATACATCCAGGGTGGGTAGCACATCATCAAAGAGCGTCAGACTGACTAACTCTTCCTCAATTTCCTGATGTAATTGTGCGAGCATGTTGGCGGGGGGAAAAATCCCAAGTGTCGCCAGCAATTCAGCACAATCCTTGTCTGCCGTCATAAGTCTACGTGCATCATCTGGTTGTGGGCTGCGCCCCTGTTCCCTTGCCCAAAGTAGAACCTTTCGGAAAGGATGATGCATGATTCCAAACCGAACCAGTGTTCCGTAGAGATCAAAAACAATTAATGCAGGTGAAGTATTCATTGTAATTTCCGCAGCTGGGTTTTGGAGCGAACTCTATTTTGAGGCTAACTAAGCCTATCTCAATATGATCCATAGCAAATAAATTTAATTATCACAGGTACGTACAACTGGATGGAAAATCGTTTATTCGTCTGACAGCTACCATCGTTCACTCTTTTGCGGTTAGTCAGGCTATATGTATTTTGTTCTGCGCTTACTAACATCAGCATCTACGTTTAATACTGCCTCACTATCAAGCAACTCCTTCATTGCCTGCTGAAAATCGGTTGGATAAAGGTCACTTTCTTCCAAAAATTTAGCGAAACATTCGTTATCAATTAAATACCTGCTAATACAAATCCATCAGGTTTGCCAGCATCATTCGCCCTATTCGTCCTGAGGTTCGCGACGTTTCGAATATCTACCTCTGGAGGGATAAACAACAAAGATTTTTTGTACGGGGAAAACTGAACCGGTTTTTTTTGCAGATGCTGAAGGCAATTAGCATATATGCTTCGCTTTCCTCAATCGGCGCACGCACTATTTCAGAATAATAATTCAGGCACGCGATCATATCTAATTTGCTATAAAAGGGGCAGTGTTAATGCACATTTGAGCTTGCGGCACGTCGAAGCACGATAGCCGTATGTGAAGCAAATTGCAGTCTACGGATAAAATCAATATTGGTGCGCCAAATATTTGGAAAATTAAAAAAGGTTACTAAACTATAAATATTCTTTTAATTTCACCCGAAAAAGAGGCCGGCCGATGCTGAATGAAGAACATCAGGCACCGCTACCAGCAACCCCACAACACCGATCCGAGAAAAGTAAAGAGTGGCGGCTTTTTATTTTCATTATTGTTTTTTTATTTCCTATTCTCACCGTGGCCATCGTCGGGGCCTTGGGTTTTTCGATCTGGTTTTACCAGCTCATCGTCGGCCCACCAGGGCCATATTAATTCGATTTACTATCAAGGAGCTGGTATGACTTCTAAACTCATTCCCTTGCAAGATATCACCTACCCTCCCCAGCAACTCCATGTTGCAAGTATGGTGGCGCATGTGCGTCCTGCTCATTTAGTGATGTTTCATGATTGGCTATCTAAGCAATTAAATGAAAATATTCAGGTAGAAATTCATGCAGAAAGTGAGCAAGGAAAGATAGTGATTGTTACGGAGAGTAGTGCAGAAAAAGCCATAGTAGATTTTTTAGATGACCTACGTGAGCAACCCGGTGTCCTTAACGCGGCACTGGTATACCACGAATATTTGTCGGCTGAGGATTTGCGCGATGAAATAACCACCGAGGAGGAACTATTGTGAAAATAAGTCGGCGTCTCTTTGCCAAAGCGAGCGCCGCTGCTGCGGCGGCCGCTGCAATCGGTTTACCTATACCCGCCAGCGCTGCAAATCTTATTACCAACCGCGAGCTCACCAGCTTGAAGTGGAGCAAAGCACCCTGCCGCTTTTGTGGTACAGGGTGTGGCGTGATGGTTGCAACTAAAGATAATCGGGTGGTCGCAACGCACGGTGATATCAAAGCTGAAGTAAACCGTGGATTGAATTGTGTAAAAGGATATTTTCTTTCAAAAATCATGTATGGCAGTGACCGTTTGCATGAACCAATGCTGCGAATGAAAGACGGAAAATACCATAAAAATGGTCAATTTACCCCTGTGAGCTGGGACACCGCCTTCACTATCATGGCAGATAAACTTAAGGAAGCTATTCGTGAAGGCGGGCCAGAAAGCGTTGCTATGCTCGGCTCCGGCCAGTGGACAGTATGGGAAGCCTACGCAGCTAGTAAATTATTCAAAGGTGGGCTACGCACCAATAACCTTGATCCGAACGCGCGTCATTGCATGGCTTCTGCAGTAACGGGTTTCATGCGCACATTTGGCATGGATGAACCCATGGGTTGTTATGACGATTTTGAAGCCGCCGATGCATTTGTGCTTTGGGGTTCAAATATGGCAGAAATGCACCCTATTTTGTGGAGCCGCATAACTGATCGACGGATGTCGTTTCCCCATGTTCAGGTTGCGGTATTGTCCCCCTACGAAACCCGCACGTTTGACTTAGCGGATCATGCGCTAATTTTTAAAACCAATACTGATTTGATCATTCTCAATTACATCGCCAATCACATTATTCAAAGTGGGAAGGTAAATCAGGAATTTGTTAAGAAACATACGCGTTTTGTTAAGGGTCAAGACGATATCGGTTATGGTTTACGCCCCGAAGATCCGCGCCAGCAAAAAGCAACCGGTAAAGACAAAGCCAATACGTGGACAGATATCAATTTCGAACAATTTGCCGAGTTTGTAAAACCTTATACGCTTGAGCATGCCGCGAAAGAAACCGGAGTTCCTGCTGAACGATTAAAACGACTCGCGGAAATTTATGCTGACCCTAAAATTAAAGTTATGTCGCTCTGGACTATGGGCTTTAACCAGCATACTCGTGGAACCTGGGCAAACAACATGATTTACAATCTGCATTTATTGACCGGCAAAATTGCCGAGCCAGGTAATAGCCCCTTCTCATTAACGGGACAACCATCGGCATGTGGCTCAGCACGTGAAGTGGGCACGTTCGCACATCGTCTTCCCGCCGACTTAGTGGTGACAAATCCCAAGCATCGCGCAATCACAGAGAAAATATGGAAGTTGCCGGACGGGACGATCCCGGACAAGGTAGGTTTCGCTGCAGTGCGCCAAAGCAGAGAATTGAAAGACGGCAATATCCAGTTTTATTGGACGCAAGTATGCAATAACATGCAAGCGGGTCCGAATATTGCCCAGGAGACATTGCCGGGGTGGCGTAACCCGAAAGCGTTTGTCGTAGTTTCAGATGTTTACCCCACGGTATCAGTCCAAGCCGCCGATCTAATTTTGCCAAGCGCAATGTGGGTAGAAAAAGAAGGCGCTTATGGCAACGCAGAGCGACGCACACAATTCTGGCATCAACTCGTTCAAGCACCTGCGAATGCCAAATCGGATTTGTGGCAACTTATCGAGTTTTCCAAGCGCATAAAAACTGAAGATGTCTGGCCTTTAGAGTTAATTGGGAAAGCGCCTACCTACAAAAACAAAACGCTCTATGACATTTTGTTTGCAAATGGGCAGGTCAACAAATTTCCTAACGGTGAGCGTGACCCTGCATATGGGAATAGCGAAGCGGATGAATTTGGATTTTACGTACAGAAGGGATTGTTTGAAGAATACGCACAATTCGGGCGCGGTCATGGGCATGATCTAGCAAACTTTGATGATTATCATCATGCTCGGGGTATTCGCTGGCCGGTCGTAAATGGTAAGGAAACGCTTTGGCGGTATAGAGAGGGCTACGACCCTTATGTAGAAAAAGGTAGCGGCGTGCAATTCTACGGTCACCCTGACAAACGCGCATTAATTTTTGCGTTGCCTTATGAGCCACCAGCCGAATCGCCGGATGAAGAATACCCTTTCTGGCTCAGTACCGGTCGGGTATTGGAACATTGGCATACGGGCACCCTCACCAATCGAGTCGAGGAATTACATGCAGCAGTACCCAATGCGCTTGCGTACATGAACCATGAAGATGCCGAAGCCCTCGGGCTGAGGCGTGGCAGCGAAGTGCGTGTTGTTAGCAGACGTGGAGGAGTGAGGGTTCGCGTAGAAACTCGCGGGCGTGTAAAACCTCCGCGCGGTTTGGTGTACATACCATTCTTCGATGCCACTCGACTAGTCAACAATGTCACCTTGGACGCAACAGATCCTATATCACTGCAAACCGATTTTAAAAAATGTGCAGTGAAAATTGAATTAATAAAATTGGCTTGACGTAGAGGAATTTAATCGATGAAAACTACTCTGCTTATTTGCCTAATCAGTACGATGTGTATAACTGTGATCCATTCTTATGCGCAAAATGCAGACCCTACTGTTTCGCAATTGGATGCTTCCGCACCAGATGGAATCCGGCCAGGAGGAACACTGAATCAAGAATTACCCGCACCCAAAATTGCTCTTGACAAAATCAGCGCCGAACCAAGCCATCGCAATTATCCGGAACAGCCACCAACTATTCCTCATAGTACTCGTAATTATCAAATCGATAACAATTTTAATATGTGCTTGACTTGCCATAGTCGTAGCGCCAGCCCTCAAACCGGCGCTCCAATGGTCAGTGTGACGCACTTTTATGACCGCGATGGTCAAGTACTGGCGGCGGTATCGCCACGTCGATATTTTTGTTTGCAATGTCATGTGCCGCAGGCTGATGTAAAGCCAGCGCGTCCAAATGATTTCAAAAGCATCGATACCTTACTCCAAACTCGCGGAGAATAATTCATGATAAAACTTATTAAGGATTATTGGAAAAGGTTCAAAAGGCCTTCCGCTTACATTGGAATAGGAACCTTAAGTTTGGGCGGGTTTGTTGCCGGCATTATTTTTTGGGGCGGTTTTAACACGGCTTTAGAGTATACAAACACCGAAACATTTTGTATCGGTTGTCATGAAATGAAAACCAATGTCTACGAGGAGCTGACTTCAACGATTCATTACACTAACCGGTCAGGTGTACGCGCCGTTTGCTCAGATTGTCACGTCCCCCATGATTGGACCTATAAAATAGCGCGTAAAATGCAGGCGTCCAAGGAAGTTTGGGGGAAAGTCTTTGGCACTATTAATACTCGCGATAAGTTTTTAGCGATGCGTCGTGAACTAGCTGAGCGCGAGTGGGCGCGCCTGAAAGCGAACGATTCATTAGAGTGCCGGAACTGCCATCAATTAGAATCCATGGACTTCACTCTACAATCACCCCGAGCCCAAGCGATGCACTCCACTCTGCTTGCCAGCGGTGAAAAAACCTGTATCGATTGCCACAAAGGTATCGCGCACCATTTACCCGATATGCAAGGTGTTCCCATGATTAGCGAAAAGTGGCATTGGAAAATAGAACAGAGATATGAACCTTGGGTAGCGTACATAGCAACGGAAATTGCTTCACAACCAGATTAATTTAGTCACTCTGATTTCAATAACGTAATACCTCATGCGCTATAAATTTTCTCGAACTTGTGCATTTTAGGAATAGTATCCGAATCTAATGCACAGGCCGCCCCAAATGCTTGAGTGCGTTAAGCCGTACGACATAACTAACTTTGAAAATCGTTGCGTTAAGCACAAAAAATATGTGCAGAAAAATTAATAGCGGAATACTTAACATCGATTCCAATCCGAATATTGCATACAAAGCACATACGCAAAGCATGAAAGTTATCACCATACTCGCATGGGCTGTTTTAAGCATCACAGAAGGACTCATCCCCACCACCTAACTAAACATATATTTGCAGAATTCTCACGTTAAAGATGCCACTACAATAATTTGAACTTTGTTACTTGCGTTAAAAGCCTAATAGCACACTTTAAGTCACGGCTCCGCTAGGAGCCGACTGAGAGGGTACCTTTCATCAGACTTATGTGACCTGGAAAAGAGCAAAAAAATGAGTAAGCTTCACCCGCTTTCAATTTATCAACATTAAATGTTACTGATGTTTTCTCACCACCACCAATGAGCGTTGTAAAAGCGATAACCCGAGTGTCCTCCGGCTTAACATAATGGTTATCTGGCCCAGCGACCGCTGCATCACTAGCGACTGCGCGAGCATCCGATTCCTTCGTGATAACGACGTTATGCCCCATCACATTTTTTGGCAATTTTCCAGAATGGGAAAGATTAACCGTAAATTCTTTACACGATTTTTTTACTACAATTTCATTCTTGTCATATTTCATGGCGTCAGTGCTTTCGATACTTACGCTACAGTCGTTAGCGAAAGCCGGGATAGCAATAACGAAAAACAGCGACATTAAACCTTTCATTTTCATGGCATTTCTCTCTGTAAATAGTAATGAATTTGTCTCGCTAAAGGTTGGGTAGCCACCCTTTACTTCTAGTCTCAGATGCCGCCTCTCTTGAAAAGATACATTCTATATGAATCTTATCATGATACAAGGAGTTGTATGCAGATTGTTAGCGTATTCTACCCAACGAACCCATTATTCAATTGTTTTTAGAGTAACTGGCGCCTCGTGTTGCAAAGCATTTGCAATAATCAATCTACTTTACTGATGTAAAATTATTTGCTTTGGCTAATTTGGAAAAACACCTGCGCACATATGATCCCCCACCGCGAATATTAGCCGGGAGCGCTTCGAGGCAAGAAATGTATGTTAGTTAGTTAACTGTCCAAAGTGGGCGGTAGGGATCACAATTTAAATCAGCAACAAACAGGAGCAACTAAGCCTTGGGAATTATTGGTGGTTAATGGTTTCTCTAAAGGGGCATTCGAAAATATTTAAGAATGCACTTCATCAATTAGATGCAATCGATTAGCAATAGACAGCCTTGTTCTTATTTCCATATCAACTATCAAAATTATAATTTTTAATAACTTTTCAAAACTGGCGCATGAAGGCTTTTAAAGATTGCAATATATACGCTCTATGCTAGGTTATATAAAATCGCTTTACTAAGGAGTGAAGTTATATGCAACATAAAACATTTTATGGGCCGATAAAAATACTGAGTTTTGTCGTGTTATTGGGAATGGCTGCGGCAATATTTTATGCCTTTTCCATTTCGGTTTTGTATTGGGGCGGGATTGGTGTCTAGGGGGCAGTAATTATGAATAATCGCCAAGCGAGAATGTTCGCCATCGCCGGGACTGGACTTTCGGTATTAATTTTCCTCGGCCTTACCTTGCACAGCCACAGTAAATTTGATGAACTGACCAATGCGGAAAATATCACGCCGCAAGTCACACACGGAAAAGACGTTTGGCATAAATATAACTGCATAAATTGCCATACGCTGTTCGGTGAAGGTGCCTATTACGCTCCTGATCTCACCAAAATCACACAACATCGCGGTGCGGCTTATTTGCAAGCTTACATGCGTGACCCTTCAAAGTTTTATGACGAAAATAAACATCGTCGATTAATGCCGAAACAAAATTTAAGTGAAGAAGAAATTACCGACCTAATTGCCTTTCTGGATTGGGTTAGCAAGGTTGATAACCAAGGCTGGCCGCCACGGCCGATTTTGGTGACCGGTGGTTTTATTCCCGGCAGTGATTCAGTGGGGGCCGTTGCATCAGGTGAGGGCACGGCTGCAGCAGCGATCCGCCCAGTGACCGCTGCAGATGACCCACGCGCTCAAGGTGAACATGTATTTCGTACCGCCACGCCGGCGTGCAATGCTTGCCACTCCACGGCGCCCGGCGCAAATATGGCGGGTCCAACACTCGCAGGGATTGCAACGCGCGCGGCGGAGCTGGTTGGCTCGGCGCTTTATAAAGGCAACGCGACAGATGTCGAAGGCTATATTCGCGAGTCCATCATCGCGCCGAGTAACCATTTAGTTGCTGGCGATATGTATTCCGCTAACGGAGCATCCTTCATGCCCATTGGCTATGAAGAGACTCTCACTGCCGAGCAGCTCGATAATTTGGTTGCTTATTTGGCCACGTTTAAATAAGCCTGCAATGGAGAATAACGATGCAATATAAATCCCAATCAGTTGCTTACTGGTATTTTGCCGTGGCAATGACCCTGTTCGGTTTACAACTCGTGTTTGGTCTACTTTCTGCGGCAAAATATTTGGGCCCTGATCCACTGTTATATATTTTGCCGTTTGATGTAACAAAAGTAATTCATACCAACTTACTCATCGTATGGGTTTTGACCGGATTTATGGGCGCAACCTATTGGATGGTGCCCGACGAATCCCGTACTGAATTACACAGCACCAAACTTGCTTACGTTCAACTGGTTTTATGGACACTCATGGGAGTGACCGCAGTCATCGGCTATCTATTTCGCTACGGCACCGGCAATAAATTGTTGGAGCAACCATTACCGCACAAAATTGTTATTGTGATTTGCATGCTCATATTTCTTTACAACATTAGCATGACCATTAAAAAATCCGGCCGGTTCACCACCACTGAAGGCGTACTGCTCCTCGGCCTATTCAGTTCAGCTGTCTTATTTCTACCTGCCCTTTTGCATTACGAAAATTACACGGTATCGATTTTTTATCGCTGGTGGACCATTCATCTTTGGGTGGAAGGTGTGTGGATGATGATCATGGCTGCCTTTATGGCCTATCTACTCATCCGCCTGTCCGGTGCAGATCGGGAGGTCATGGAAAAATGGCTCTATGTCATCGTAGGATTGGTATTTATCGCCGGCATACTTGGCACTGCGCATCATTATTACTGGGTTGGTGTACCTAGTTATTGGTTGCCTATCGGCGGGTTCTTCAGCGCCCTCGAACCTGCGGCGCTCGTTGCAATGAGCATTTACGCGTATGGGGCGATTCGCCGCGCAGGGCTTGGGCATCCCAATAAATTAGCATTGCACTGGACAATAGGTAGCGCGCTCTTCACGTTGTTTGGCGCGGGCTTATTAGGGCTTGCCCACACTTGGCCAAGCGTAAACAAATGGACTCACGGCACGCTCATCACTGCCATGCATGGCCATGCCGCGTTTTACGGGGCCTACGTAATGATTGTGTTGGCGATGATTACTTACGCGGCTCCGTCGCTGACACGCAACCGCCCTGAGAGTGGCAGCAGTCTCGGCTACTGGGCCTTCTGGATGCAAATCACCGGTATGTTTGGAATGACATTGTCTTTCGCGACGGCAGGCATTGGCCAAGTCTATTTAGAGCGGATCATGGGTATGGGTTACTTGGATGCGCAATTAAAAATTCAAGTTCACTTTCTTATGCTAATCGCGACAGCATCGATATTTACCATAGGTGTTGCATTATTCATTTACGATTTCTTCCGTTATGCGCCGCGTTTTATATCCGATGACGAACCGCAATTGAATGTCGTCGATGCGCGGAGCAATGCATGACCGTGAGCGAACCGCTAGTACCGCTTTTACATCACAATAAAGAACCGTTTTATTTGTCATGCGGTGAAGAGGTAAATATTTTCACCCAATGCCATAAACAATCACTGGCAGTGATGTTGAAAGGCCCAACCGGGTGCGGCAAGACCCGGTTAGTGGAATACATGGCATGGAGGCTGGATCGCCCATTAATTACGGTAGCTTGCCACGATGATCTCTCCGCAAATGATTTAATCGGCCGTTATTTAATTCGCCACGATGGAACTGTGTGGCAAGACGGTCCACTCGCGCGCGCGGTACGCGAAGGTGCCATTTGTTACTTGGATGAAGTTGTCGAAGCACGGCAGGACACAATTGTAGTTTTGCATTCACTCACTGATCACCGCCGAATGTTACCCATTGATAAAACTGGCGAGTTGTTGACGGCAGCGCCTGGTTTTCAATTGGTGATCTCCTACAATCCCGGTTACCAACGCATGCTTAAGGATTTAAAACCGAGTACGCGTCAACGCTTTGTGGCTATGGAGCTGGGTTATCCCGCATTTGATAAAGAAGTAGCTATTGTTGAGAGCGAAAGCAAGGTGGAGCGTGCAATTGCACATGCTTTGGTTGGCCTCGCGCAACGTATTCGTACATTGCACGATCGCGGTTTGGCAGAAGTGCCCAGCACACGTTTATTAATTGCAGCCGCCTTATTATTTACTGGCGGAGTTGAGATTCGCACTGCTTGTAAAGCAGCGATTATCGCACCTTTATCGGACGATGAAACCTTAGTCGGCGCGATGAACGATCTTGTTGATGCTATTTTTATTTAAGGCGTGAGGCTGTGGCCGAACCAGAAGATTTAATAATTGATGCCGCGCGACATGCAACCGTCTACGCGCGCAAGTTATGGCAAAATAATCGACCACCGGAACAAGCCGTACCATTGGTATTGACCGATATCGTTCATCGACTTGAATTATTTATTCTCTCCGCAACTGGAAAACATTTTTTAATTCGCATCGCACAACCACCCACACCACCAACATTACTCGCCCGCGTATTTCGTCAGACGCCAGCGCCTTGGCGTACACAAGCAATACCCGCTAACGATGGCCAAAACATTTGGTTGCCGATGCAGTCGCCCTTCGCCGACAATGTGCGCGCACAGCAATGGATGCGTACGCTGGCTCTTCAACAAGCGATACGCGCAATGCGCAATAGTGCTGCAAGCATCGCACATTTTTCTAATCCTCTCGGTCGTGATGCTTTTCTTTTGCTCGAAAGTTTTTCGGCAGATGAAGAACTCGCGCGGCATTTCCCCGGAAGCATTCCTGAGCTTAATCGCGTTCGTCAAAAGGCATTGCAGGATCGCCCCGCGCTTTCTACTTTTTCACCGCCGCGGCGCCCGTTGGAAATTTTCTACCGCAATTTGTTAACCCAAACCTGCGGCGTTGCAGAAAATGGTTTCGCATGTGAATCGCCCACCGCTTCCCAAGAGCGCGTGAATGAATTGCTACCACAGCTCATGCACCTCGCGCCGGATTATTCCGTGCGCGTTTATGGCATCGCGCCGCTGGTAAAAGATGTGTGGACGGGTGAGTTACGTGCACCGAATAACATTGCCGCGCTCGAACTATTGGAAAGGGAAAATACCGAAACGGAAAAAAATCCGCTGGTCGCGCGCCTACCACGCAGCCCAGAGGTTCGCGCCGCGCAAGACGATGAGGATAAGAAAAAGAAACAGGATGATGCCTGGATGGTACAAGGCGACGAATCGCACCCAAAGGCAGAAGATCCAATGGGTTTACAGCGTCCAGTTGATCGCGACGAAGATGCGGCAGCAGAAGAGTACGCGGATTTAGTCTCCGAATTGGCCGAAGCACGTTTGGTTTCAACACCCGGCCAATCTAAAGAAATATTGTTATCAGATAACCCGACCGAAAAACGCTCACAACTGAAGCAATCGATACAGGAACTACAAAGCGAACTCAGTTATCCCGAGTGGGATTATAAGCAGGAAACTTACCGACATCCGGGCGCACGCGTATGTGTGGGTGCAGTGACTTCCGGCTCCCAGCAGTGGGTTGATGAGACTATGAAACAATATCAACCACTAATCTACTCAATACAAAAACAGTTTGAACTGTTGCGCGCGCGCAAGGTACTTTATCGGCAACAAATGGATGGTGAAGAAATTGATTTGGATGCATACGTTACGAGCTATACCGATTTTCGCGCGGGCGATTCGCTAAACCAGGCGCTGTACCAAACCCGCCGCGTTGCGGAAAAAAATATCACTCTATGTCTGTTAGTGGACGTTAGCGGCTCTACGGATTCGTGGATCGCCAATAATCGCCGTGTCATTGATGTTGAGCGCGAAGCATTGTTGCTAGTTGCTATTGCATTGCAAAGCTTGGGTGAGCCATACAACATTCTGGCGTTTTCAGGAGAAGGCCCACAATCGGTTGCGGTGCGCGAAGTAAAATACGCAAACGAAAACTTTAGCAACGATGTAGCATTACGCATCAGCGGATTACAACCAGAACGATTTACCCGTGTGGGCGCAGCATTCCGTCACGCCACGGCTGAACTAATGCGCATGCCCGCTTCGCACCGTTTGCTAATTGTATTGTCGGATGGAAAACCTAACGATAACGATGATTATGAGGGGCGTTACGGCATTGAAGATACGCGCCAAGCAGTCATCGAAGCGAAAAACCAGGGAATACAACCTTTTTGTTTAACCATTGACCGACAAGCAGGAAACTATCTTCCGCACATTTTTGGCGCGCATCACTATGCGCTTCTGCCCCATCCGGAACAACTACCAAGAGCCTTGTTGGAATGGATGAAACGCCTGCTGGTTAATTAAATTGTTTATCGATCAACAACGCGATAAAGATTACGAATTCAAATGAGGAAATAAATGAGCGGTTTGATATTGGTGTTGAATTCAGGCAGTTCGTCTTTGAAATTTTCTGTGGTCGATCACAGCGCAGACCGCGCTGTCTTTGAAGGCCTGGCAGAACAATTAGGTGGTGAGGCAGCGAAGATCACGTTTAAAACCGCTACGGGGCAACGCGAACCACAGACGATGCCTGGAATTGATCACCATCAGGCGCTGGCCGCTGTATTCGACAAATTGTCCGAACGTAAACTGATGCAAGACATTATCGCAATCGGTCATAGAGTGGTTCACGGCGGGGAGTTTTTTAACCAGCCAACACTCATCACCGAGGAGGTGATTGCAAAAATCCGCGCGTGCGAGCCACTCGCGCCGCTTCATAACCCCGCTCACCTTATCGGCATTCTCGGCGCACGGGAGGCCTGCCCACATTTACCGCAGGTGGCGGTGTTCGACACAGCGTTCCACCAAACCATGCCCCCAAAAGCCTTCCTTTACGCCGTACCCATCGCCCTCTATGAGCAGCATGGGGTTCGTCGCTACGGTTTCCACGGCACCAGCCATGAGTATGTGTCGGGCGAGACAATCAAACGCCTTCAGCTCGACCCCGAAGACAGCGGCGTGATCGTAGCGCACTTGGGTAACGGAGCTAGTGTCTGCGCTGTGGCGAATGGCAAAAGTATGGATACTTCTATGGGGCTAACGCCGCTGGAGGGGTTGGTCATGGGTACGCGCAGTGGCGATATAGACGCAGGCGTTTTGCAATATCTGCACAACACCTGCGGCATGTCACTGGAAGACATTATGGACATGCTCAACAAACGCAGCGGGTTGTTGGGGTTATCCAACCAAAGCAACGATATGCGTAGCCTTTGCGAACTGGCGAGCACGGGCGATGCGGCGGCCACCACCGCGATTGAGGTATTTTGTTACCGGCTAGCAAAGTATATTGCTGCCTACAGCGTGGCACTTGAACGACTGGATGCAATCGTTTTTACCGGCGGCATCGGGGAAAACGCCCGCCCCGTCCGCGCTCGGGTAGCGGCGCTGCTGAAAAATCTTGGGGTTTCACTTTCTGATGAGCTCAATCAAGAAAATGGCGACCCGCGCGGTGTCATCAGCAACCCGCAGAGCCGAATTCCGCTGCTGGTGATCCCTACCCAAGAAGAGCTTATGATCGCTCGCGCTACCTTTTCCAGCATTTAATCCGACCAGAGGGTCAGGAATATGAAGCAGGTGTTTTTTGTAGCACCCACCGGTTTTGGGACTGGGTTGACTTCGGTCTGTCTGGGACTGGTAAGGGCCATGGATCAGCAAGGTCTTAACGTCGGATTCTGTAAGCCCATCGCCCAACACAGCGGTACAACTACCGAGCAAGACCCCTCGCTATTATTTGCGGGTCACATTCTAGGCCGCATCCCCGAGCAACCATTAAATCTCGATTACGCCCAAAGCCGGTTAGCGACGGGCGAAGTGGAACAGCTGTTGGAAGATGTGGTTAGTCTCTGCCAACGCTGCGGCGAGGGCGTCGATATCCTCGTGGTTGAGGGGTTGGTACCGCAAGCCAATAGCCCGTTTATCCAACGCCTGAATATCCAGATCGCCAACGCGTTAGACAGCGACATTGTGCTGGTCGCCGCTAAAAATCAACTGAGCGATGCGGAGTTAAGCCAGCAAATCGGTGTCACTGCCAACTTTTATCGCACTGGCGATGATGAGCGCGTGGTGGGTTGCATATTGAACAAAGTGGGCGCTCCGCAAGATCCTCTCTCAGCATTGATGACCGGCGATGACGGAACACAGACTCTCGCCCAGATAAAGGAGGATTTGTCTGGGTTGCAAATCTTCGCGAACGGCAAGGTCGCTTTTCTCGGACAGGTATATTTCGAACCTTCGTTCCTAGCGCCGCGCGTAGGGGATGTATCCCGCCGGCTTAATTGCAGATCGCTCAACGACAAGGCAGATTTCAATCGGCGCGTAAATGAAGTAACAGTGTGCGCGCGCCGCGTGAATAACATGCTGGACACCCTGAAAGCTGGCACCTTGGTGGTCACACCGGGAGACCGTGAAGACATTTTGCTGGTGGCATGCCTCGCTGTATTAAACGGCGTGCAACTGGCCGGGATCCTGTTAACCGGCGGTTACACGCCGGACAAAAAGCTCATGCAGTTATGCCAGGTCGCGCTGGATACTGGTTTACCGATCATTCTGTGCGATAGCGATACCTATCGCACTGCACAAAAACTGGAACGCCTGAACCTGGATGTGCCCGCCGACGATGCGCAGCGAATTGAGCAGGTTATCCGTGGCGTGTCGGAGAACATCCTGATGCCGCCGATACTGGCGCGCACCCAACGGGTGAAAGCGACGCGCTTGTCGCCAGCGGCATTCCGGCACCAACTGGTGCAGCGCGCCGGGCGGGACTTGAAACGCATTGTGCTGCCCGAGGGAGAGGAGATCCGCACCATCCAGGCCGCTATCATTTGCGCCCAAAAGGGCATCGCCAAGCCGGTTTTACTGGGCAATCGGGATAATATCCAGCGCATTGCAGAGAGTTTGTCGCTGGTATTGCCTGCCAGCCTCACGATATTGCAGCCAGAGGAGGAGATCGAAAAATATGTCGCCCCGCTTCTGAACCGACGCGGCCACAAAGGTCTTACCCGCGAAGCCGCGCTGGAAATGCTGGAAGATACGGTCGTACTCGGCACCATGATGTTGGCGCTCGATGAAGTGGATGGACTGGTGTCCGGCGCTATTCATACCACCGCCAATACCATCCGCCCCGCCCTGCAATTGATCAAGCCACGACCCGATTGCCGCTTGGTATCCTCGATATTTTTTATGTGCCTGCCCGAACAAGTGTTGGTGTACGGCGACTGCGCGGTGAATCCGGACCCGAATGCCGAGGAACTTGCCGACATTGCCATCCAGTCCGGCGATTCAGCGCGGGCGTTTGGCATAGAGCCGCGCATCGCTATGATCAGCTACAGTACGGGCACCAGTGGTGCGGGAATAGATGTGGATAAAGTTCGCGAAGCAACACGCCTGGCCAAAGCCCGACGGCCGGATTTACTGATTGATGGCCCATTGCAATACGACGCCGCGAGTGTCGCCGCTGTTGCCAGCCAAAAGGCGCCCGACAGTATGGTCGCAGGTAAAGCCACGGTGTATATTTTTCCGGATTTAAATACCGGCAATACCACCTACAAAGCGGTGCAACGCTCTGCGAACGTCGTCAGTATCGGCCCCATGCTGCAAGGTTTGAATAAACCGGTGAATGACTTGAGCCGTGGCGCGCTGGTAGAAGACATCGTCTACACCATCGCACTCACGGCGATTCAAGCTCAACATTAGTTTTTTTGCATCAAGAATTGGGAATTTAACATTCACCGTCGAGTGTTTATTTTCCATTAAAGTATTGAAGAAGCTAAATCAATCTTGGCGATAAACTATTTTTGCTAGATCAGCCCAAACGCCAACATTGCCTCCGCAATTCGTTTAAAGCCGACGATATTTGCTCCTACCACATAGTTCCCTGGCACCCCATATTCCTCAGCTGTTTCGAAACAATTGGTATGGATATTCGTCATAATTTTTTGTAGCCGTTCCTCTGTATAGTCAAACGACCAGGCATCGCGAATAGCATTTTGTTGCATCTCCAGCGCTGAAGTTGCTACACCGCCAGCGTTGGCCGCTTTACCTGGCCCGTAAGCAATACCGGCGTCCAGAAATAGCTTAATACCTTCCGGCGTAACCGGCATGTTCGCGCCTTCAGAAACGCCAATGCACCCATTTTCAAGTAATGTTCTTGCGGAAGTTTTATCCATTTCATTCTGCGTCGCGCAAGGAAATGCAAAATCACAAGGGATATTCCAAATTACACCATCCGGGTGATATTCGGCTTCTGGATGTAACTGTTGATATTCGGAAATGCGTTTACGTTGCACCTCTTTTATCTGTTTAACGGAATCCAAATTTAAACCACGTTTATCATAAACAACACCGCCGGAGTCAGAACACGCGACTACTCGCGCGCCGAGTTGGTTAAGTTTTTCTATTGCATAAATAGCAACGTTACCAGAACCGGATACAATACACGTCTTTCCTTCGAGCGATTTTCCGCGCACCTTTAACATCTCTTGCGCAAAGAACACTGCGCCATAACCCGTGGCTTCCCGACGGACGAGCGCCCCGCCCAACTGTGGGCTTTTACCGGTGAGCACTCCAGACTCATATCGATTGGTAATGCGTTTGTATTGACCAAACAAGTAACCTATTTCGCGTGCGCCTACACCGATATCACCGGCGGGCACGTCGGTCATTTCTCCAATATGACGATATAACTCTGTCATATAACTTTGGCAAAAGCGCATCACTTCATTGTCTGATTTTCCTTTTGGGTCAAAATCCGCACCACCTTTTGCGCCGCCAATTGGCATACCTGACAAAGCATTTTTAAACGTTTGCTCAAATCCAAGAAATTTTATGATCCCTAAATAGACTGACGGATGAAAACGCAGACCGCCTTTGTAAGGCCCTAACGCACTGTTAAATCCCACACGAAATCCGCGATTGATTTGCACTTCCTCACGATCATCCATCCAAGGAACCCTAAAAATTATCTGGCGCTCCGGCTCACAGATCCGTTCGATAATTTTCTGGTCAGCATATTCAGGATGTTTGCGCAGCACCGGGCCGAGAGTTTCAATAACCTCCTTTACTGCCTGATGAAATTCGTTCTCTCCTTGATTATGCCTCACCACATGGTCAATTATTTTTTCCAGACTTTGCTCTATTTTTTTCATGAACGACTCCACCAGGTTATGTACGACGGATAATGTTTAACGTCAAACTGCTCTTTAAAACCGGTTTATATTTACTTCAGTGACAAAAGATGGAGCAGTATATTTTCCATAACGACTACTTCAACGTGACGGTGCCTTTCATCAGAGCAATATGCCCCGGGAACGAGCAAAAGAAAGTGTAAGCTTTGTCAGTTTTTAATTTATCCACTTTAAAGGTAACCGACGTTTTTTCCCCGCCGCCAATAATGTCGGTGAAGGCAACTACACGTTCATCTTCAGGTTTGACGTATTGATTATTTAAACCAGCCGCTATTCCATCATTCGCAACAGCACGCGCATCCTCAGTGGTGGTGATTACAATATTATGACCCATTACGTTTTTGGCAATTTTTCCGGAATGCGTAAGGTTAACCGTAAACTCTTTGCACGATTTATCTATCACAATTTCACTTTTGTCGAACTTCATTGCATCGTTACTATCGACGGTAACATTACAATCATCTGCCAGCGCTTGCATTGCAAAGGCAGAAAACATAACGGGTATCAGGTATTTTATGTTCATAATTAAATTTCCACATGGATTGAAAAATGTCTTTGAGAACCCTGCTAATGGGTTCTCAAAAAACGTTTATTACTACGTTGGTTTCGAAAACACTTTTACGACTAACCAGAGCGAAATTCATCCGCAGCTTGTTTTACGGGTGACTACTGCCCCCACAACTGCCACAACAAACCTTTTCTTCAGGGGTAGCATCGGTTAATGGATTAATTACATTGACACCAGTCGGCGTATTGCGTTCATACAAGCCCTTCACAACCTGCCAAGTTACCGCTAAAGCACCCACGATAAATACGACGTCACCAAATGTACGAACCCAGCGCAAGGTCACGAGCAAATCTGATTGCATAAACGATTCACTACGCGCGTACCACAGCCCCTCGGAGGCGCTCGCGACAAACTGAATAATCCCAACCGGTAACAAACTGGTGAAAAGCATTAGCGCCAAACCTATGTTCATCCACCAAAATGCCACCTTCATTAATTTATCGCTAAACACTAATTGCGGGCGAATATAGCGAAGGATTAACAACGAGAAGCCCAGCGCCAGGAATCCATACACGCCGAACAAAGCCGCATGGGCATGTGTCGGTGTAGTATTTAAACCTTGCACGTAGTAAAGCGCGATTGGCGGGTTAATCATGAATCCAAGCACACCCGCACCGAGCATGTTCCAAAATGCAACCGCTACAAAGAAGGTCAAGGGCCATTTTATTTGTTGCATCCAGAGCGCGCGATTTTTCAAACGCCAGTTTTCCCACGCTTCGTAACCCAACACTACAAGCGGCACGACCTCGAGCGCACTGAAGGTTGCACCCACGGCCATCACCGGTGTGGTGGTGCCAGAAAAATACAGGTGATGGAAAGTGCCAGGCACGCCGCCCAACATAAATAACGATGCCGACGCAAGTGTGGCCGCCGTTGCCATTGGCCGCGATACCAACCCCATGCTGCAGAAGATAAACGCGAGTGCAGCGGTTGCAAAAACTTCAAAAAAACCTTCAACCCAAAGATGCACAACCCACCAGCGCCAATACTCCATTACAGAGAGATGTGTGCGTTCACCGTAGAACAAACCGGCACCGTAAAATAATCCGATGGCGACAACAGAAGCAGTTAGCAAGGCTAATAAATTTTTATCTCCAGGCTGTCTTAACGCCGATGTAATGCCTCGCATCATCAAAAACAACCAGAGTAAAATTCCAATAAACTTTCCTATTTGCCACACCCTGCCCAAATCAACGTACTCATAACCTTGGTGACCAAACCAAAAACTTAGATTGGTCGGTATGATGTGCGCGATGGCAAGGAAATTACCGATAAACGAACCCACCACCACCGCAATCAACGCCCAAAAGAGAATATCCACCCCTAGCTTTTGATACTTAGGATCTTTACCGCCGTTAATAATGGGCGCGAGGAATAATCCAGCTGCGAGAAAACCCGTGGCAATCCAAAACATGGCTGCCTGAATGTGCCAGGTACGCACCAACGAATAAGGAAACCACTCAGACACATTAATACCGTAAAACGTTTGCCCCTCCACGGTGTAATGCGCGGTGAACCCGCCCAGGAAAACCTGAAAGGTAAAGAGTGCGACAACAACAAATAAATATTTTCCCAATGCGCGTTGCGAAGGCGTGACAGCAAAGGTTGTAATCGGATCGACATCTGGTGCAACTGTCTCCTCCTCATTTTCTTTGCGCAGAAACGCCCATGCCCATACCAGAGCGCCTACACCAAAAACTAACAACACAACGCTGGCAATTGACCACACAATATTTTCCGCTGTGGGTCTATTGTCGATCAGCGGTTCATGGGGCCAATTATTAGTGTAAGTCGCTTCGCCCGATGTGCGCTCGGTAGATGCCGCCCATGCGGTCCAAAAGAAAAACTCTGCCATGCGTTCGCGTCGCTCAGGGTCAGGCAGCGTGTTTTCTTTCATCGCATAATTTTCACGCGTTTTTTGTAGCTCTGGGGCATCACTGAATAACCGCTGATAATAATCAGCAGTTTGTGCAATCGCCTGAACACGGCGCGGTGAAAGCACCACCTGATCATTATCAGCGTTATATGTGTTTGTGCGGTAGGCCACTTTTAAATCGTACTGCAGCGCGTTCTGTTGCGCGCCATCCAAGTCAGCATAGGCTTTACCAAAAACGTCTTGCGCAGCCAGTTCGAGCCAATTTATCAGTTCGCGATGCAACCAATCAGCCGTCCAGTCCGGCGCCTGATAAGCACCGTGCCCCCAGATCGACCCCAGTTGCATGCCGCCAACCGATTGCCACGCGGTTTGCCCATCCAGAATGGAATCGTGAGTCATCAATACCTCACCACCGTCACTGACAACCTGTGCTGGGATTGGTGGTGCATTGCGATAAACCTCGGTGCCAAAATAACCGAGCAGTGAAAAGGTAACGGCGAGTACGCCAATCAAAATAAACCACAGCTTGCGATACTCACCCATGACTCACCTCCAGAGCACCATCAATACGATCAAATAAAATATTGTTTTCAAGATGAATATGATCCATCAGATCCGCCTTTAAAGTTTCTAACCCCAGGTAGAGTGCGCGCCAGGTATTACATGCCCCCTTGGGTATAACAATACCGTGCGTGATGTGAGCAATATCCGCGAGTGCAGCCCCGTGATCGTCGTGTTCGCGGCGCATCATCGCAATGGGTTGGACAGCCATACCAGTAATGCCACGGCTAATCATCGGAAACAGAATTTGCTCCTCCTTCTGCATGTGGTTTTCCAGCTCTTGCAACATGGTTTCCAAAAGTTGCGCCAAACCTGCAGGGCACTCGGTATGCCCGCCATGAACCAACTCCACTCGCTGGGCAAGGCGAATCAGTTCCGGAAGTTGTTGACGATGCACATCGTGATACCGCGTGAGTATATGTTCGATCAATTCAATGTTCGGCACATTTACCCATTCTTGTTCCCTTGGTTGCTGCGATTGCAGCACCTGTAACTCACCAGCAAGTGCATCCAAGTTCAGATCGCGTTCACTTGCTGCATCGCGCAAGCTTTTCTTTCCGCCGCAACAAAAGTCCAATTGGTGTTTATGAAAAATCGCGGTGGCCCCCGGAATACTCCGTGCAAGTTGGCCAAGACTTTGGTCGGTAATAGTCATAATGTCACTCTCCGGCTGCAATAAAACGACGGTAATTAAAGGGAACCCGGCAACTCTGCCAAATAACCTCGTTAAGATGCATTGTAAATGCATCTTATAAAGATGTAAAATGAATACATGTTTAAAGGTAAAGATTTTATTACCGTCCACTTCGCGCTATAGATGAAAGAGGAACTGAGAATGCCTGCCCACTCCACACTGTCGCAGCCTGTAAAAGCCGGTTACCTCACGCTTGCATGCTTATCATTGCTGATCGGTGTGGTTGGCATAGTGACTCCACTACTGCCAACTACTCCGTTTCTATTATTGTCAGCATGGTCTGCTGCAAAGAGTTCACCGCGCTTACACCAATGGTTAACAACTCACCCAGGGTTAAGTAAGCCGTTGCGCGCATGGCAACAAGAGCGGGCAATTCCCTCCTCTGCTAAACGGTTGGCAATATTGATGCTTGCTTCCAGCTGGCTGCTATTAATACTTCTTGGGTTTCACTGGGCAACTCTCAGTGTCGTCTTCTGTTTATTTGCCCTGATTGGTGCCTTTATTTTCACTCGCCCCTCACCACAAGATGAAGATTGCATAGCTCCCGACAACATCATCATGTACAAAGGATGCAAGATTTACAGTGATATTCGCGCCTATGCCGATCCAGAGGTTTTTCATGAGTAATTTTTTTCAATCACAATCGATTCTTGCGCATCCTTTCCGCCCATTCTTTTTGCTCACGGGTGTTTATGGAGTTATTACTGTTATTGCCTGGATGAGCTTTTTGTTTGGCGGACTTTCACTGCCATTGGGATGGTCGCCGGTACACTGGCACAGCCATGAAATGTTATTTGGTTTGATTCCACTGGCTATCGCCGGTTTTTTGTTGACGGCAGTATGCAACTGGACCGGTGCAGCGCCGTTACACGGCAAAGCATTACTCGCGCTGATAATAATCTGGTTCGCAGGCCGCGTTGCCATGTGGACAGCAAGCTGGTGGCCAGTGGGTATAGCAGCAGCGGTTGATTTATTATTTATGCCAGTGATGGCTATCTATATGACCCGCGTATTATTGCGGCATGGCAATAAACGCAATTTACCCATTGCGGCAATTTTGCTGTTGCTGAGCCTCGCTAATGTAATGATGCATATCGGATTTATCACGAGTGACCCACAATGGTTACGGCGTGGTGAATTAGTGGCACTGGGTTTAATTACCCTGATGATGATAGTGATTGGTGGCCGAATTTTTCCGCTCTTTACGATCAACTGGCTGCGTAATCAAGGCATTCAAATTGAGTGCGTAAAATCATTCGCTGCTCTGGATCGCGCTGCACTCCTCGCCACACTGTTGTTAATTCCCGCCGACTTTTTCACTGGCACTTCTTGGCTAACCGGCGCAGTCGCCTTAATTGCAGGTGCACTCAATGCCTTACGTTTGATCGGCTGGTCAGGTTGGCGCACTGCACGGGAACCGCTGTTGTGGATTCTCCACCTCGGCTATGGCTGGATTGTTGTCGCGCTCTTGCTCAAGAGCGCCGCAGCCTTTAATCTCGCCGCCCCTACCGCTTGGCAACATGCACTGGGAGTAGGCGCCATGGGAACTCTGATTCTAGGAGTAATGACCCGTGTAGCCCTTGGGCACACCGGCCGCACACTCACCCTACCCCGGTTTGCAATAGCGATTTACGTGGCTATTACACTAGCGGCATTGGCTCGTGTATTAGCCGCATTACAACTACTGGATTACCGCGTAGGATTGCTAGTGGCCGCCACAGGCTGGTCGCTCGCCTTTGCCACATTTACCTTGATTTATTGGCCAATACTCACTCGCCCACGCGCAGATGGCCGCCCCGGATAAGAAGAGAAATCTATGCACATAACCCGTTATACCGATTATTCACTGCGTGTACTCATGTACGTAGCGCTCAAGGGTGAAGAAATTTCTACTATTGGCGAAATTGCAGAGAGCTATGACATTTCAAAAAACCATTTAATGAAAGTGGTTCAAGAACTCAACGCCAAAGGCTATTTAATTGCGGTGCGGGGGAAGAATGGCGGGCTGCGCTTAAATGGCCGCGCTGGCGATATTAATATCGGTAAGCTAGTGCGTGACACTGAGCAGGATCTAGCAATAGTAGAGTGCTTCACGGGCGCTCAGGGCTGTACCATCACACCCGCATGCCACCTTAAAAGTGTATTTGCGGCGGCATTGGAAGCTTTTTTTAACGTGCTCGATCAATACACTCTGGCCGATCTACTACCAAAACAAAAACAACCTGCATTAATTAAGTTATTGGGTATCAGTTAATTCATGCTTACGCCAAGTCGTTAAATATATCGGAAGTGATGATCCCGCTTTTTTGGCGAATTTTTATAAAATCAGGAATGAATTCAAAGCTCACCAAAACACCACCAGAGGATTGATTGGACAACATCAGCTCGCCCCCCAAATGTTTAGCGCGCTCTTTCATGATGGCCAACCCATAGTGATTAATTTTTTCCGGCGACCCCGGAAGGCCGCTACCATCATCCGCGATGGTTAAACTGATCGCTTGATCTGCACTTTGCCACAAGCGGATATCCAAATTTTTTCCTCCACTGTGATTGATAGAGTTTTGACTAGCTTCTCGAATAATTTGCAGTAAATGAATTTCCTCATTGGGCGTGAGGGGAATATTACTTAAGGCAAAATCAAGATGAATATTCATCGAATTCTGCGCACGTAACTGCTCTATACTGGATTCAAGCGCAACCTTTAAACCGCTGCCATCAATTTTTAAACGGAACGTTGTTAATAACTCACGTAATTGACGGTACGCGCTATTTAACCCTTCGCGCAGCTCACCCGCCACATCCTCCATAGTGATTTTATCTTCGCGATCAATGGCTTTATTGAGGCGTGTTACCTGAATTTTTAAGTAGGATAGCGCCTGTGCGAGAGAATCATGCAATTCGCGTGCAATAGCATTGCGCTCTTGTAACACAGCCAAACGGCGCGATTGGTCTTCATCGGTTTTTAAGCTCATACCAATCGCCAATTGGTCAGTAGCGGATTGGATTAGCTGCTCTTGCCAAGGCGACAATAACTTTTGTTCATCCACACGGCAAACGATCAACCCATAATGCCGGTCATTACGGGTTAATTGAAAACGATAAATAGCAGTTCCATCTGTTTTTTCTACGACTCCTCGACTAGATAAACATTTAGAACAGTTCTGCTTTTTGCACAGCTCGGCATTAATTTCACTCGCCGGTTTTATTTGCAGATAAGGGCTATTGCCCTCAGTGGTCATTAAACATAATTCGAGGTTCGACACGTTGATAGTTTTCCCTAAACGGGAAATTATTTCATCGTAATTAATGCCCTGTGGGTTGTGTTCAATAATGAACTTGGCGGTTTCATATAAAAACTGCAGCGCGTTATTGGACTGTTGCAACTCCCGGGTTTTTTCATCCACTTGCTGTTCCAGATGATCATAACTATTGGCGATTGAGCGGCTCATGAGATTAAACGTACTGGCAAGAACACCCAATTCATCTTGGCTAACTACAGGTATTTGATGGTTGAAATCACCTTGGGAAATTCGTTTGGCCATCGCCGTCAATTGATTGAGTGGCTGTTCTACTTTGACTCTCAGCGAATACATCACTAATGCTGATACCAACAACGTAGCGAATAGCGCGATGATCTGTACCAAACGAAAACTACGCACCTTCTGTTCTGCATCCTGTTGAATGGTTTGCACTAGTGCATCCAACAACTGAATGTGTTCGTCCAATAGAGTTTGCAATTGTTGATCGGTTAAAGAACTTTGTTTGTTTTTAACCTGGTTAAATGCCGGCAATAAATGTATGCGCCAGTTGTCAGCTGCGCGGGTGTATAACTCACTGATTGTTGGTTTCTCATGTAAAAAAGGAATGAATACCGGGTTACTCCAGGTTTCATCAATTTTCTGTTGTGCAGATATCCATTGCGCCGCATCAGGCGTTTCATCCAATGCCAGCAAGCCCAAACGATAACTTTGCATACGCAAGGAGCCAGCGACATTAATGGCCAGGGAATCGTTTTCAGCACGCTCTGACAACCAATAGGAAATCAACATCGTACTCATGCCTAAGATAACAATTCCGGCAAGTGCCACACTGACGCGAACAATAATGGAAGATTTAGGTACAAGTGAGTTCATAAGACAGCTTCATATAAAAAAGATAAATACCCATTTGGAGGTATTTTTTTACACCTCTCTAGCCATTCAGAGAAATTGCTAAAAAGGTTTTTTTAGCCGATAAGCTCTATTACCTAGCGCTAATCTAACAACAAGAGGCTTCATTATGAATACTACCAACACTAGCGGCTCTTGCGCCAAAGATATTATGAGCAACACCTTATTAACCGCTTATGAGGGCTGGACTATCAGCCGATTAGCAGACTTTTTTATTAACCGTAAAATTTCTGCCGCTCCCGTCATAGCCTCAGATCACGAATTAGTTGGCGTGGTCAGCGTAAGCGATGTTTTTAAATTCAATAGTCTCAACGAGCGCGACAAAGGTAATGCCTTGCGCAACCACTATCGGGATAGTTGCGGTCAGGAAATAAATGAGGAAGTGCTGCGATCATGGGTAAAGGATGCCGATAAAAATTGTACCGTTCATCAAATTATGAATCATGAGGTGATTGCTATTGACCAGGGCGAATCAATAAAGTCAGTGGCGAAGATACTTCTTGACCAGCACATACACCGCGTTTTTGTAACTGACAACAATAAAGTGGTCGGTGTTATTACCGCTATGGATGTGCTCGCCGCGCTCAATCAGAGTTAATTTTTTTTGTATTTTCTGTGCCGATTTATCCGGGCCGCTACCAGCATTATGGGGCGGCCTTTTTATTGGAGTACCCCTTCTGTACTGAGGCTTATTTTTTAGCCTCATATGAATTGCCCACAACAATTAAAAACTCAATAAATTCATTAGTTTAGCTAACAAATACAAATACTCCTTTAGTGGTAGATGAACGGTTTTCCTGCACTTTTCACTCACTGGCAGGTAGTGCATGAATGGCGCAATATTCATGGGTCAACCGTGAACCGAAAGCGCGCCATTAGCATAACGCCGTTGTGTTAGTAATGGATTAACGCGCACACTTTTAGGAGCTGTCAAAGAATGAGTCATCTACTCGACAAATTACGTTTTTTTAAAAAACGTCAAGAACCCTTCGCTGATGGGCATGGTGTTACCACCGATGAAGATCGCTCTTGGGAACAAGGTTATCGTCAGCGTTGGCAGCACGATAAAATTGTGCGCTCAACACACGGTGTAAATTGCACCGGTTCTTGTAGCTGGAAAATTTACGTGAAAGACGGCTTGATCACCTGGGAAACCCAGCAGACGGATTACCCACGCACCCGCCCCGACTTACCTAATCATGAACCACGCGGTTGCCCACGGGGTGCAAGTTACTCTTGGTATATTTACAGCGCCAATCGTTTGAAATACCCAAAAGTGCGCCAGGCATTAATCGAACTGTGGCGTGAAGCGCGTCAGGAATATTGCGACCCCGTACAAGCCTGGGCTTCCATTGTTGAAGATGAAGCAAGAGCAAAAAAATATAAATCACGGCGCGGATTGGGCGGATTTGTACGCGCGCACTGGGGCGAAGTGAATGAAATTATTGCGGCCTCTAATGTTTACACCGCCAAAACCTATGGCCCTGATCGCATCAACGGGTTCTCACCTATTCCCGCCATGTCGATGGTGTCCTACGCTGCAGGTTCACGTTATTTATCCTTGATTGGAGGCAACTGTTTAAGTTTTTACGATTGGTATTGCGATTTGCCCCCGTCATCACCACAAGTGTGGGGCGAGCAAACAGACGTACCCGAATCTGCCGATTGGTATAACTCCAATTACATTATTGTGTGGGGTTCTAATGTTCCTCAAACACGCACACCGGACGCCCACTTCTTATCCGAAGTTCGCTACAAAGGCACCAAAACCTGCGTCATTACCTCTGACTATTCCGAAGCATCCAAATTTGGTGACACCTGGTTATCGCCAAAACAAGGTACTGATGCGGCACTGGGGATGGCCTTTGGTCATGTCATTTTAAAAGAATTCCATATCGACAACCCCAGTAACTATTTCACCAATTACGTAAAACAATATACCGATATGCCCATGTTGGTCATGCTGGAGCCACATGGCCAGCATTTGACCCAAGGGCGTTTTTTGCGTGCAGCGGATTTGGTAGACAATCTCGGACAAGAAAATAACCCCGACTGGAAAACCATCGCCATTAATTCACACACGCAAGAATTAATCAGCCCTAATGGCTCCATCGGCTATCGCTGGGGGCAAAGTGGAAAATGGAATCTTGAACAGCGCGATGGAAAAACCGGGGCCGATGCAGATGTACTCTTATCGCTAAAAAATAATTGCGATGAAATTCTGGATGTCGCTTTTCCTTATTTTGGCGGCAACGAACATGAATACAATTACTTTCATCACACCGATCACAGTGATATTCAATTGCATAAAGTGCCTGCACGCAAAGTGATACTGGCCAATGGCGAAAGCGCGTGGGTTGCCAGCGTATTTGATTTAATGGTTGCTCACTATGGAGTAGATAACGGGCTAGGCGACTCAAATGTCGCCAAATCATTTGATGATGACGCGCCCTACACTCCCGCATGGCAAGAAAAAATTACCGGTGTACCGCGCGCCGATGTCATTCGTGTTGCACGCGAGTTTGCGCGCACCGCTGACAAAACCCACGGTCGCTCAATGGTGATTGTAGGAGCTGCACTCAACCACTGGTACAACATGGATATGAATTACCGCAGCCTGATTAACATGCTCATGATGTGCGGCTGCGTAGGTCAAAGTGGCGGCGGTTGGGCACACTACGTAGGGCAAGAAAAATTGCGCCCACAAAATGGTTGGCTGCCACTCGCTTTCGGTTTGGATTGGCAGCGCCCTTCCCGTCAAATGAACGGCACTTCATTTTTTTATAACCATGCCAGCCAGTGGCGCTACGAAAAACTTGACATGAGTGAAGTGGTTTCACCACTCGCTAACAAAGAAAAATGGAGCGGTAGCATAATTGATTTTAATACCCGCGCTGAGCGTATGGGTTGGCTACCCTCTGCCCCACAGCTCGGCACTAATCCCTTGCACATTGTTGCCGCCGCAAAAGCAGCCGGTAAAGCACCAAAGGAATATGTTGTCGAACAATTAAAAACGGGCGCAATTGAATTCGCTTGCCAAGACCCGGATGCACCGCAAAATTTTCCGCGCAACTTATTTATCTGGCGCTCGAATTTATTGGGCTCCAGTGGCAAAGGCCACGAATATATGCTGCATCATTTGCTGGGTACCAAACACGGTTTACTCGGTAAAGATTTGGGCGCTGATGGGAAAAAACCGGAAGATGTGAAATGGCATCAAGAAGGCGCAGTCGGCAAAGTGGATTTGTTAGTAACGCTCGATTTCAGAATGTCTACTACCTGCTTGTATTCCGATATCGTTTTGCCTACCGCCACCTGGTATGAAAAAGACGACATGAATACCTCGGATATGCATCCGTTTATTCATCCGCTCACCAAAGCCATTGACCCGGTATGGGAGTCGCGGAGTGACTGGGATATTTTTAAAGGAATCGCCGAAAAATTCTCGGAACTGTGCAATGGACATTTAGGTGTAGAGCAAGATTTTGTTACTCAACCGATGATGCACGATTCGCCGGATGAACTCGCACAACCTTACGGCGTTAAGGCTTGGTGGAAAGGTGAATGCGAAGCCATTCCGGGTCTGACCATGCCTAATATGGTGGTGGTAGAGCGCGATTACCCAAACACGTATAAACGTTTCACCTCACTTGGTCCACTGCTGGAATCACTCGGCAACGGTGGCAAAGGCATTAAATGGGACACCAAAGAGGAAGTAGAATTTCTCGGTAAATTAAATCGCACCCATACCGAAGCCGGTGCACACCAAGGTCGGCCGAAAATTGAGACGGCGATTGATGCCTGCGAAGTTATCTTATCGCTAGCGCCTGAAACAAACGGCCACGTAGCGGTAAAGGCTTGGGAAGCACTGTCAAAAATTACCGGGCGCGATCACACCCATTTAGCCAAATCCAAAGAAGATGAAAAAATTCGCTTCCACGATATTGTTGCCCAGCCGCGCAAAATTATTTCAGCACCCACCTGGTCGGGTCTTGAAGATGAACACGTCTCTTACAACGCGGGCTACACCAATGTTCACGAGTTAATTCCATGGCGCACCATCACTGGCCGCCAGCAGTTTTATCAGGACCATGAATGGATGCGCGATTTTGGCGAGCAGTTGTGCTGTTACAAACCGCCGGTCAATTTAAAAACGATTGACCCAGTGATGAACCGTACACCAAACGGCAACAAAGAAATTATTTTGAACTGGATTACTCCGCATCAAAAATGGGGCATTCACAGTACGTATAGCGACAATTTGTTAATGCTGACCCTATCGCGCGGCGGCCCGATTGTGTGGATGAGCGAAATCGATGCAAAAGCGGCAGGCATTGAGGACAACGATTGGATCGATATTTTTAACGTAAATGGTGCGATTTCTGCGCGCGCCGTAGTGTCGCAACGTGTGCCGCAGGGCATGGGCATGATGTACCACGCTCAGGAGCGCATTATAAATATGCCCGGCTCATCACTCACTAAAACCCGCGGCGGTATGCACAACTCGGTAACGCGCGCGATTATGAAACCAACTCACATGATTGGTGGCTACGCGCAACAGGCTTACGGTTTTAATTATTACGGAACCGTTGGCTGCAACCGCGATGAGTTTGTGGTGGTGAGAAAAATGAAAGAAGTGGATTGGTTAGATACACCTTAACCCCACCCTAACCCTCCCCTTTATAAAGGGGGAGGCCAGGCGGGGGTTCTTCCCCAAAAAATTTCTCGAATTTACAGAGGCAAAAAAAATGAAAGTTCGTGCCCAAATTGGCATGGTGTTGAACCTGGATAAATGTATCGGTTGCCACACCTGCTCTATTACTTGCAAAAATGTCTGGACTTCACGCGAAGGCGTGGAATACGCCTGGTTTAACAATGTAGAAACAAAACCCGGTATTGGCTTCCCCAAAGAGTGGGAAAATCAGGATAAATGGAAAGGCGGCTGGCAGCGCAGTGCGGATGGGAAATTAACCCCGCGCATCGGTGGCAAATTGCGCGTGCTTGCCAATATTTTCGCCAACCCGGATCTGCCGGAAATTGACGACTATTACGAACCCTTTGACTTTGATTACCAACACCTTCACACAGCAGGCAAAAGTGAGCACCAGCCTACCGCGCGCCCCCGGTCATTAATTACCGGTCAACGCATGGAAAAAATTAATTGGGGACCAAACTGGGAGGAAATTCTCGGCACCGAATTCGCCAAGCGCAGAAAAGACAAAAATTTTGATGACGTAGTGCAAACCGAAATTTACGGTCAATTCGAAAAAACGTTTTTGATGTATTTACCACGTTTATGCGAACACTGTTTAAACCCTGCCTGTGTTGCCTCTTGCCCTTCCGGTGCGATTTATAAACGCGATGAGGACGGCATTGTATTAATCGACCAAGACAAATGTCGCGGCTGGCGCATGTGTGTATCGGGCTGCCCCTACAAAAAAATCTATTACAACTGGAAAAGCGGAAAATCAGAAAAATGTACCTTCTGTTATCCACGAATTGAAGCAGGTCAACCGACTGTTTGCTCGGAAACTTGTGTGGGCCGCATTCGCTACTTAGGTGTGCTCTTATACGATGCTGATCGCATTGCTGAAGCAGCCAGTGTGGCGAGTGAAAAAGATTTATATCAAGCGCAGTTGGATATTTTTCTTGACCCCAATTCACCCGGCGTTATCGCCGCTGCTCAAGCAGAAGGTATTCCACAGGCGTGGATTGAGGCCGCACAGCGTTCGCCCGTTTACAAAATGGCGGTCGAATGGCAAGTCGCACTGCCGCTGCATCCTGAATATCGTACCCTGCCCATGGTTTGGTATATACCACCACTATCGCCCATTCAAAACGCCGCGCAAGCGGGTCATGTGGGCATGAATGGTGAAATTCCCGATTTAAAATCCTTGCGTATTCCACTGCGCTATCTCGCTAACTTATTAACAGCAGGCGATGAAAAACCCGTTGAGCATGCACTGGAACGCATGATTGCCATGCGCGCTTATATGCGTAGTAAACATGTGGACGGTGTGCAGGATTTGGAGGTGCTTAAACAAGTCGGATTAGATGTAGTAACGGTAGAGGAAATGTATCGCTATATGGCCATCGCCAATTACGAAGACCGTTTTGTAGTACCCACCAGTCACCGCGCTTATGCCGAAAATGCCTACGATTTAAAAAGCAGTTGCGGTTTTAGTTTTGGTAATGGCTGTGGCGATGGCGACAATGATGTGAGCCTATTTGGCACTAAAGCCAAAGGGGTTCGCCAAGTCATTCCCGTATCGATTCAGGAGTAAGACCCATGAAATTACTAACCGTTTTATCACTCCTGATGGACTATCCGGAAGACAACTCTGCCGAACTGGTAGCAGTACTGCGCATCGGCATGCAATTAATAGAAGCACCTTCGCAGTCTAAGCAACAAATACACACTTTTTTAGATGAATTTTTAAACCACTACGCACACACGCCGCTGCTGGATTTGCAATCTACTTATGACAGCTTGTTCGAACGCGGGCGCTCACTATCGCTGCATTTGTTTGAACATATCCATGGTGAATCACGCGATAGAGGCCAAGCTATGGTGAATCTACAACAGCAATACCGGGATGCCGGTTTGGACATAGGAGTAAAAGAATTGCCTGACTATTTGCCGCTGTACCTGGAGTTTCTATCCACTCAGGGCGAAGAAAATGCGCGTATTGGTTTGGAGGAAGTTGCGCCGATTTTGGCAGTGCTGGCTTGTCGGCTGGAAAAACGCAATAACCCCTATGCCGGGCTATTTCACTGTTTGATTTTGCTCTCGGGTGTTGAGGTGAATCTCGACGAATTACATGCCCAATTAGAGCAAGAAAAACGCGATGACACACCAGAGGCCTTGGATAAAGTCTGGGAGGATGAAGTGGTGAATTTCGGTGCAGAAAAAAATGCCGATAGTTGTAGCAGTTCAACCGCACGCCCAACGCCACAACAAAGCCGTGATCATGTCGAATTTCTGAACGTCGATGAGTTACTTAAATTACAAGCCAGTGCGCGGTAATAGGAGCCATTATGAATTATCTCAACACCTTATTATTTGGACTTTACCCCTATCTGGCATTGATTATTTGTTTCATCGCCAGTTGGATTCGCTACGACCGCGAACAATACACTTGGAAAGCCAGCTCCAGCCAGTTACTGGAAGGGAAACAACTTAAGATTGGCAGCCGCTTATTCCATGTGGGCATCATAGTCGTTTTATTGGGTCATTTTGTCGGCCTATTAACCCCCGTTGAACTCTGGCATCTACTCGGCATTCACGCTCATCACAAACAAATTATTGCAATGACGCTGGGTGGAATTTTTGGTGTTATTTGTTTTATTGGATTAACCATTTTATTGCGTCGCCGTTTATTTAACCCTCGTATTCGCGCCACCAGCAGCAACATGGATATTGCCGTACTGCTGCTACTCTACGCGCAGTTAATATTAGGCTTGGGATCTATTTTTATTTCTGCGCAGCATACCGATGGCGAAGAGATGTTGTTGCTAATGAGCTGGGCACAAAACATCGCCACTTTTGATCCTACGCAAGCGGCTACGGCTATAGCCTCAGTACACTGGATTTACAAACTCCATGTATTTTTGGGGATGAGTTTATTTGTGGTATTTCCCTTCAGCCGTTTGGTACATGTATTTAGTGTGCCAGTGAAATACGTAGGGCGCCGTTATCAAATTGTACGCAAAAAAGCCTGGCATTAATGGCAAACGTAAATAACGCACAGGAGAGAAAGCTATGATTCAAGTCAATCAAGCCACCATAAGCGAACAACATATTTTGGCTGAAATGCAATACCACCCAGCGGATTCACAGCGTGACGCGATGATTAAAGCCGCCGAGGCCTTAATCATTAGCGAGTTGTTACGCCAACGAGCGGCCCAGCTGGAGCTGCAAGTAGGAGACAACAATGCAGAGGCCTCAGATGAGGATTTTATTGAGGCCCTACTTGCGCAAGAAGTGCAATTACCTACTGCCGATGAGCAGGCGTGCCAGCAATACTTCCGGGCCAATGCTCAACGTTTTATGAGTTCACCACTGCTTGAATTGCAGCATATTTTGATCGCTGCAGCACCGGACGATGAAGCTGCGCGTATTACGGCAAAACAAGACGCTGAAGCTCTATTGATCAAATTACAACTGGGGCAGGATTTTTCCCAACTTGCACGAACATATTCCGCCTGCCCCTCTAAACAAGAAGGCGGAGATTTGGGTGTTATCAGCCGCGGCCAAACCGTGCCGGAGTTTGAACGGCAATTATTGCTCTTGCCGGTCGGCTTACATCACCAACCTCTTGAAAGTCGCTACGGCTTTCATATTGTTAAAGTCAATCGCATCACACCGGGGCAAGCACTGCAATTTGATGATGTAAAAATCAAGATCGCACAATTTTTACAGGAGCGAGTTCGCCACAAAGCCATAGCACAATACATTCAGCAATTGATTAACGACGCCAAAATAGAAGGTTATGATTTTTCGGTACCAACATCAACGCTTATGCAATAAACCGCTTTAGCTTGCGAGGGTTACACCATGAGCTTAGAAACAGCACACGACTTACTTAACCGAAGCCTGGGTCAGCTAGCACGAAAAATTCCGGGCGCCACAGCTATTTTTCATCGCCAAGGGTTAGATTTTTGTTGCGGTGGCAATAAAAGTCTACGCCGTGCGGCAGAAGAAAAAAATCTGGATAGTGACATTATTGCCAATGCATTATTTAGTATCGCCAGCAAAGGTGATGTTGCTGCAACAGAGGATATGCCCCTACCACTGCTGATTGATTTTATTTTGGAAAATTTCCATCAGGTACATCGGGCTGAATTGCCAGAATTAGTGCGCCTGGCAACTAAAGTGGAGCGAGTGCACATCGATAAACCCGGCTGCCCCCATGGTTTAAGTGATCACCTGCTGCATATGGCACAAGAGTTAGAGATGCATATGCAAAAAGAAGAACAAATTCTATTCCCCATGATCAAACGAGGCACCGGCTCAATGGTGCTTGGCCCCATTAGTGTGATGCGCCATGAACACGACGACCATGACATGGCACTGCGTGAATTAGAGAGGCTCACCAACAATATGCAACCGCCGCTGGGCGCCTGCAATACTTGGCGCGCACTCTACTTAGGCCTGCAAAAGTTGCGCAATGATTTGATGGAACATATCCACCTGGAAAATAATCTGCTATTTATTAAACAAGAGGAACAATTTAGCAAACCACAGCCCAATTCAACTTGTTGTGGTACCTGTAGTTGAAATGAAGAAGCCGAATACCGCCAGCGCAATGACGGCACTGGTGGGGCAGATACGCGCACAGATTCCATTTGATGAATTGGATGAAGCGCGCGTCTGTTCCGGCAAGTGCGTCGGCTGCGCAAAAAAATTGTTGGAATATTTGGAACAGGAAGTTATTCACTGGGAATATAGCCTTGCGCGCGGCGAAGCACCCAACTTGGGTGACATCAATAAACTGGCGCGCAGTGCTAAAAAAATTTACAAAGTGTTGCAGTTAAATAATCTGGTTTAACCGTTTTCGTGCAGTTACTAATTCAACCTTCGTCATTCGCCGTGAGCGATAAAATCCCACCCTGCTTATCAAATACCAAATACTGCTGAATCATACCGGTGTTGATGCCTGCAATCATCGCATCAAGGGGTTTGTTGGCATCGGTACTACTTGGTGCCTGCACGCCGTTACCTGCGAGACTGGCCGCAAATACTAGCGACCAGGCTTGGCCGGTGTTCGCCGCTTCAGCGACCAGATCATTGAAGCTGGTAATTTCATCCGGCGTTTTATCCACACACATTTTCGGCGTTAGAAAACCGCCTACATTAGCATCCCCACCCGCAGCATCATCAATATCCACAAACACCAACAATAACCGTTGCGCATCTGCTTGCGCGCGCGCTGCTGTTAAAAAATCATCAAAGTGTTCCATTGCTTAACCTCATTTTGTTGCCCAATAGCACAATTTACGCATTACACGTTCGCGATGAAATACCCACTAAGGCTTAGCCACCCTCTTGCCAACTCTCCTACCCCCTTGTGGGTAGCTCTGCGCAAAGTTTGATGTAGATCAAATATTGAGGCCGGTTCGCACACTAGCCTTACACCACATATAGACACATAAGAAAAGATAAATACTACATATGGTGTTTTATGAAATTTATGCGCTTTGTGAATGAACAAGTTGTATGGCAGGAAGTACCTGGTGAAACCTCACTCGCCTACACCATTACTGGCTGCCCGCTGCGCTGCAAAGGCTGCCATAGCAGCGAGTATCGCAACCCCAAACTGGGTGAACCGCTCTATGGTGATTATTTCCAGAGCCGTTTGGACGCCTATCGCGGACTGATCAGCTGTGTTGTCTTTTTTGGCGGCGAATGGCTACCGGTTTTATTACAGCCTCTGCTTGAACAAGCGCGGCGCGCCAACTTAAACACCTGTCTATACAGCGGTTTTGATCTGATACCCGACTGCTTGTTGCCGCATTTGACCTATGTGAAAACTGGGGCTTGGGTTGCAGCGCGCGGCGGTTTAGACAATCCCAACACCAATCAGCGATTTATTGATTTGCGCACCAACGAATTACTGAATTACAAGTTCCACACTAGCGCCAATTGTTAATCACACACTAGTCATTATCCATAACGAGGAGTTTTTATGCTGCGTCTGAACCCTGCCCAACTCGATGAAAAATTAGATTTTATTCAACATTATTTGGCGGCAGAAAATGCAGCCGACGGTTCTACTATGGACGCCAACGCCAATGTCACGCAAAAAAATATTGCGACATTGGAGGCGGAATTAATGAAGGATTTTTTTGTGCAAGTGAATCGTACACAGGTAAGCCGCAAAATTGCAGAATTATTTGGCGATACTATGGCAGCAGAATATATCCGCCAGATTGAACAGCATGAAATTTATGTGCACGATGAAACCAGCCTGAAGCCCTACTGTGCATCGCTCACCATGTATCCATTTTTGTTGGATGGATTAACCAAGCTGGGCGGCGAATCGCGCGCACCACAACATCTGGAATCCTTTTGCGGTACATTTGTAAATTTTGTTTTTGCTGTTAGTTCACAATTTGCCGGTGCTATAGCCACCGTCGAATTTCTTACCTATTTTGATTATTTCGCTCGTAGAGACTATGGTGATAACTACCTGAACACCCACACCAAACAAATCGCCAACCATTTACAACATGTGGTTTACGCGCTCAATCAACCAGCAGCAGCGCGCGGTTATCAAAGCGTGTTCTGGAACATTTCCATTTACGACCAACATTATTTTGATTCGATGTTCGGTGAATTTGTATTTCCGGATTTCACCAAGCCCGAGTGGAAGAATGTGGCGGAGTTGCAAGATTTTTTTCTGCATTGGTTTAATGCCGAACGCAGTAAAACCCTGCTGACCTTCCCGGTAGTTACAGTGGCCATGCTCACCGAAAATGGTCAATGTAAAGACCACCCATTTGCCGCTTCTATTGGCTCGCATCTGGCAGCGGGTAGCGCATTCTTTATTTATCTTTCTGACAATGCTGATTCTCTTGCCTCCTGCTGTCGCCTGCGCAACGAAATTAGCGACCACACCTTCTCTTACACACTCGGTGCTGGCGGAGTTGCTACGGGTTCGATCAATGTGATCACGATCAATATGAATCGCCTGGTACAGGATAAGCGCGACTTACTCGCTGAAGTGAAAAAAATTCACTGTTATCAAGTCGCTTATCGTCAATTAATGGAGGGATATTTAGCAGCCGGTATGCTCAATGTGTACTCCGCTGGCTTTATCAGCCTGGAAAAACAATTCCTTACTATTGGCATCAACGGTATGGCGGAAGCGGCTGAATCTCAAGGCATAAAAGCTAGCAACAACAAGGACTACATTACCTTCGTTCAAAATCATTTAAAGGTCATTTATAACGCAAATAAAGCAGCCAAGGCCGAATTTGGCTATTTATTTAATACTGAATTTGTTCCAGCTGAAAATCTCGGTATTAAAAATGCTAAATGGGATAAAGCTGATGGTTATGAAGTTAAGCGCGACTGCTACAATTCTTATTTTTATGTGGTGGAAGATGAAGACACCAATCCCCTCGACAAATTTATCTTGCATGGCCGAGAATTGATTGATTATCTCGACGGTGGCTCTGCACTCCATTTAAATCTGGATGAAGCATTAAGTGCAGACGCCTACCTTAACCTTATCAATATTGCGGCTAAAACTGGCTGTAACTATTTTTGCATCAACGTAAAAATTACTATCTGTAACCAATGCCAACAGATCGACAAACGCACCCTGCATAAATGCTCCGCGTGTGGCTCAGATGATGTGGACTACGGCACGCGCGTGATTGGGTATTTAAAACGCATTTCGTCCTTCAGTGCCGGGCGTCGCAAAGAGCACAAGCTGCGTCATTACCATATGAAAAAAGCACGCACCACTTCGGTTAATAGCCCTCAACATCAGGCTGAGCGACATGATTCGACCGCTGCCGCCTGAGATAATTTATTAGCCAATTAACACTCGATTAACGTTTCAAAACCCATGGATGCTAAACCCCCTCAGCCCTTTCTGCACCCGGCACCCCTTAGCCGGTGTGCAGTTTTTTGCGGGATTAATTTAGCGATAACGCGCAACATATCCAGCAATTTGTTGTACGGCCGCAGCGATACGCGATGGTAATTGTGTATTTAACTCAATACTGGCCAATAGGTTTTTAATCCCCAAACCCAATTCGGTATCACCATTCATTTCCAACCGCCGCTGAAAAAACAGCATGTCAGGATCAAGCCTCTGGGTTGCAATCAGTAACAGATCGTAACTGCTTGCGCTAAAACGCAGATCGGGTTCGGCCTGTGCTTCCGCCACAACCAGCTTATGATTGCAGTAGCGAACGCTAAATTGAACACCTATATCCTTAACACAAATATTCAGCAATTTATCGCAAAAAAAATCCAATTCACCCGCAGCAATAGCCTCGCGTAGCGCATAGTTAAGGCTGCGTGCCAGCGCCACTTGCTGCAACCGGTCAGGCACCACTCGCGCAGCCCAACCCATTGCGCCAGGCAGATGTGGAATCATCGCTTGTGCGAGAGCATCTACCCCTTTGCTTACCCTTTGTTGGTATAACATTTTTGCACCTCATGATCGACAATAGAGCATTACCAATCATGACAAGCTAACACCAAGCTGGCTATAAACCATTGGAGGTAGGCGATGGAATTGTTATGCCCTGCAGGCAATATTCCTGCACTTAAAGCTGCCATTGAAAATGGTGCCGATGCAGTGTACTTGGGGTTGCGCAACGAAACTAACGCGCGGCATTTTGCCGGTTTGAATCTGGACGCTTTAAAACTGAAAGAAGCAGCACACTATGCGCATCAACACCGGTGCAAGGTGCATCTGGCGATTAATACTTTTGCGCACCCGGATACCTGGCAGCATTGGACAAGCGCAGTAGATGAAGCAATTACCTGCGGAGTTGATGCGCTGATCATTGCTGACCTGAGTATTCTGCAGTATGCCGCCGAACGCTACCCGCAGGCAGAACTGCATTTATCGGTACAAGCATCGGCAACTAACGCGGCCGCCATCGATTTTTATGCACAGCAATTTAATGTGCAGCGCGTGGTATTGCCTCGGGTACTGTCTATCGCTCAAGTAAAGAATCTGGCGCGCTCCTGCACTACACCTTTGGAAGTATTCGCCTTTGGCAGCCTGTGCATTATGGCGGAGGGGCGTTGCTATTTGAGTTCTTATTTAACCGGGCAATCACCCAATACGTTTGGTGCCTGCTCACCTGCCGAATTTGTGCGCTGGGAAGACCACAATGGCGTGTTGGAATCCCGTTTAAATAATGTATTAATTGATCGCTTTGACACGAATGAAACAGCGGGCTACCCAACACTGTGCAAAGGCCGCTTTACACTCGCCGATGAATCCAGTTCGACGCCCTATCATGCATTGGAAGAGCCCACCAGTTTAAATACGATGGAATTATTGCCGGAACTGCTCGCACTGGGTATTCGTTCATTAAAAATTGAGGGGCGCCAACGCAGCGCGGCTTACGTCGCGCAAGTTACACGCGCGTGGCGCCAAGCCATTGATTGCTGCCGCGCCGACCCTGAAAAATTTTTAGTTAAAAATGAATGGCAAGCTGCACTCACGCAACTGGCTGAAGGCAGCCAAACCACACTGGGTGCTTACGAACGTCAGTGGCGATAAAACCAAAAGGTTTTTATTATGAAATTTTCACTCGGACCGATTTTATATTTTTGGGATAAAAACAGCGTGCTGGATTTCTACCGCACTGCCGCCGAATCTTGTGTGGATATTATTTATTTGGGTGAAACCGTATGCCCCAAGCGTCGCGAATTGCGCTTGGAAGATTACATCGACCTTGCACACCAATTGCGTGAAGCAGGCAAAGAAGTGGTGCTCTCCAGCATGACATTGCTGGAATCCCCGGCAGATTTACGCGAGTTAAATCGCTACTGCGACAACGGCGACTTTTTAATTGAAGCAAATGACATAGGCGCCGTGGGTTTACTGAACGAGCGCGGGCTGCCTTTTGTGGCGGGCAATACACTCAATTGTTATAACCAACACAGTTTGCGCTATTTAATGAAAATGGGGATGCAACGCTGGGTAGTTCCCGTTGAATTACCCCTGCGCTGGATAAACAGTATGTTAGAGAGCAGTGAAATAAACGATGTACGCGAATGCTTTACTACCGAACTGTTTGCCTTTGGCCACTTACCACTGGCTTGGTCGGCGCGCTGTTTCAGCGCGCGTGCCGAGGGTAAATCCAAAGATCAATGCGATTTGTGCTGCAAAAAATATCCAGCAGGCCGAGCAGTAACCAGCCAGGAAGGCGAGACATTATTTACATTAAATGGTATTCAAACCCAATCCGGTTATCGACACAACCTCATTAACGATTTACAAGGGCTACAGCATACTATTGATATTATTCGTTTAAGCCCGCAAGAAAATGATACATTTTTGTGGCTGGAACGCTTTCAACAGCAATTACACAATCCAACAACATTTCCTTTACAAAAGCCTGACTGCAATGGCTTTTGGCATGATCAAGCGGGCAAGGAATTAATCATCGCCAGTACCGGAAGCCACTAAATGGAAAAAACAATCGCCGTAGTATTGGCCGGTGGTCGCTCAAGCCGAATGGGCGGACACCCCAAATGCCTGTGCTCTTTGGGCGAGGAGCGCATCATCGACTCCTTATTAGCACGACTTACCCCACAAGTTGATGAAATTCTTTTGAATATCGCTCCCGGCTCGACACTGGTAGAGGAGACTTTTAGACACCCCACACATCGACCTGCACATATCAGTGTGGTTGAAGACCTATATTCCTCATTCTCAGGCCCGCTTGCAGGCATCGCTAGTAGCATGCAATACCTGCGCGCGCGCAATTCATCGGCGAACTGGTTGCTCAGTGTCGCTTCTGACACGCCATTTATACCCACTGATTTGTATAGCCGATTCTTGCAAGCGACAAGGCTGCACAATAATCATGTTTTCGTCGCACAACATAATCACCAACAGCAGTATGTTTTTGCACTCTGGAATATCGCACTGTTCCCACAGTTGGATGTAATTTTACGCTCAACTGAAAAATACCGAATGCAAGACATATTGCGTTTACTGCAAGCCATCACCGTTGATTTTTCTAACAGCAATGAAAACGCATTTTTTAACGTTAACACTCCTCAGGATTTAACTGCAGCGCATTCAATATTAGCGCAATAACACAACCGTCCAGACCTACCTCATTGTAGGTAGCTGCTACCCATTCAAACCGACCCGCACCGATAGCAAGCTTAAGACGCGCACAGTAAACTCCTATTGAATAACATGCATTTATTAATGCTAGCGTTATGAATTATTGGTATCACTAGGAGAGAATTATGGAAAAAAGTGAATACAAAGCCTGGTCAGTTGTTATCGCTAGTACGTTTTCATTTACCATTTGTTTTATGATTTGGATGATGTTTGCGGTTATCGGAATCCCTATCAAAGAAGCATTGGCGCTCAATGAAACTGAATTTGGTTTACTGATTGCGATGCCGGTACTGACTGGATCTTTAATCCGCTTACCCATGGGCATGTGGACCGACCGTTTTGGTGGAAGGATCGTATTTTTTATTTTGATGCTTTCAACGGTGATTCCGATTTGGCTAATTTCTTATGCAACTGTCTATTGGCAATTTTTAGTGTTGAGTTTATTTGTGGGCGTCGCGGGCGGCTCATTTACCGTGGGGATTGCCTATTGCGCTCGCTGGTTTAAAAAAGAGCGCCAAGGCTTGGCAATGGGAATATTCGGTGCAGGTAATACCGGCGCAGCCGTTACCAAACTCGTTGCGCCCATCATTGTAGTGGCATATGGCTGGACAATGGTTCCCAAAGTTTATGCCGTGCTTATGCTGATTACAGCGATTTTATTTTGGTTTTTTAGCTTTACTGATAAATCGCACAGCGCTGCTAGCAGCATCACTATTAAACAACAACTTGCAGTATTAAAAGATCCACGGGTATGGCGCTACAGCCAGTATTATTCCATTGTATTCGGCGGTTATGTGGCGCTCTCGCTATGGATGACAAAATACTACATCACCGAATACGGCTTTGATTTAAAAACAGCAGCACTTTTGGCGGTTGCATTTAGTTTACCCGGCGGCATGTTGCGCGCATTAGGCGGATACTTCTCCGACAAATTTGGCGCCCACACGGTAACCTGGTGGGTACTTTGGGTATCGCTCGTGTGTTTATTTTTTCTCTCCTACCCGCCCACAGAAATAGTGCTCACCACCATTAATGGCCCTCGGAGTTTTCACTTCGGCCTTGGAGCTACCAGTTTCACTATTATTATGTTTACCATGGGTATTGCTTTCGCGGTAGGCAAAGCATCGGTATTTAAATATATTTCTGATGATTACCCACAAAATATTGGTGTTGTTTCCGGAGTGGTAGGTTTGGCTGGTGGTTTGGGAGGATTTATTTTGCCTATTTTATTTGGCGCCTTAGTTGATTTAACAGGTGTCCGTTCTTCAGCATTTATGTTTATGTTCGGCATTATCTGGACATCACTGATGTGGATGTACTTCTCCGAAGTTCGCCCTGTACATGCCGAAAAAGAATTGCATCGCAACGCAAACCCTCAGGAACATTAATTCTATTCTAAAGGGCTTGATGCAGATCAAGCGCAAAAAGCCCAGCATTTTTATACTGATTACAATTTATTTTTCCGATTACATAAATGTATCAGGACATTGCCATGACCGACAAAAAATGCGATTTACCATTAGTCTATTCATGCTCAGGCTGCTCAAATGTAGCACAGCTCGCGAATGATATTGCCATAGTACTAGACCGGGAAGGACATGCTCAAATGTCCTGCATCGCTGGTGTGGGGGGCAATGTGAAAGGGTTAGTCAAACTTGCAAAATCGGGCCGCCCTATTCTCGCCATTGATGGCTGTAAAATCGTCTGTGTAAAAAAAGTGTTGGAAATGCATCAGATTAAAGCCAGCTGGCATTTTGAATTGAGTAGCTTGGGGTTAAAAAAAATAGAACATCAGGGTTGCTCTATTGGCGATATGCATAAGGCCTTGAGTGCTGCACATCAATTGCTATCCATAAAAAACATTGATTAGTTTATTCATTCTCTGCGACAGATCCCATTAACAGACTATTTGATTTAACACAAACTCACCGAAAATTAACAACCAGCTACATACCGCTGGATTCACAACTACCCCCAAAGTGGTAATCGTGCACCCATTCACGGCAATAACATCACCCAACCAAAACCGCTAGTATGAAACCACTATAGAAACAACGCCGAGCTTAATGGCCTAAGGTCATCCTGACTATGGAATTAAGCCAATGGGTCTGTTTAGAAATGAACAGGCCTCCCGGATTTGGAAAGGTGTTTTATGCTGGATGAATCGCTACTGACGGACAGGTTTGCGCGCACGTTTGGTTATTTGCGCCTGTCACTCACCGAAAAATGTAATTTCAGTTGCAGCTATTGCTTACCCGATGGCAGTGAATGCCATTCGATGGAGGGTGATTTAAGTCTTATTGAAATTCGTCGTTTAGTCACCGCCTTTACATTATTGGGCACTCAGAAAGTTCGCTTGACCGGCGGTGAACCGAGCTTGCGCCGCGATTTGTGTGACATCATAAAAACCTGTAAAAGTGTTGCAGGAATTAACTCGGTAGCACTTACCACTAACGGCTTTCGCCTGGAAAAAGACGTAGCCAGCTGGCGTGCTGCGGGTTTGGATGCGCTTAATGTCAGCATTGATAGCTTGCGCCCGGAGATGTTTCAACTAATCACCGGCAGTGGAAAGTTGCGCAGCATTTTAACGGGCCTTGATGAGGCTCAAGCACTGGGCTTTAAACAACTCAAAATTAACACCGTGTTGCTGCGCGAACAGAATGCCCGTGAGCTGGACGATTTTCTTGCATTTATTAAAACCCGCAGAATTACCCTTCGTTTTATTGAGTTAATGCGCACTGGCGACAACGCGGATTTTTTTGCCCGTCAACATCTAAGTGGCGAGCGTATTCAACAGCGGCTACTTAGCGAAGGCTGGACGCAAAAAATTCGCAGCGCTAATGCTGGACCCGCCAAAGAGTTTATCCACCCGGATTACATCGGCTCTATCGGTCTGATAATGCCCTACAGCAAAAACTTTTGTGCTGATTGCAATCGCCTGCGGGTATCCAGCAAAGCGGAATTGTATTTATGTCTATTTGCCGAGCAACATCAATCCATGCGCGCATTATTACAAAGCGATGACCCGCAACCGCTGATGAATTTTTTGCGCGCCGCACTACAACATAAAACTGCCAGTCACGATTTACAGAACCAGATCACCGGTTCAACCCGTCACTTAGCCATGATTGGCGGTTAATTTTTCTATTGAAAGCGAGTGTATTATTTATGGCCCACCACACCACAGAAAATATTTTACCGCTAGCGATTGCAGTACTGACCGTATCTGACACCCGCAGCACTGCCAATGACACTTCCGGTGCGGCGTTAATTGAGCGACTACAAGATGCGCAACACCAACTCGCCGCACGCGCTCTGGTCATCGACGATATTTATCAAATCCGAGCCCAGTGTTCGCAGTGGATTGCCGACGAAAAAATTCAGGTGATTTTAATCACCGGAGGGACAGGTTTTACCGGGCGCGATTCAACCCCTGAGGCCATGACCCCCTTATTTGATAAAACCGTAGAAGGCTTTGGCGAATTATTTCGCCAGATATCTTATCGCCATATTGGTACTTCCACTATTCAATCCCGCGCGGTTGCCGGGCTTGCCAATAACACGCTGATTTTTTGTTTACCTGGTTCCACTAACGCCTGCAAAACAGCGTGGGATGAGATCATTAAATACCAATTGGATTCCACACAGGGCCCATGCAACTTTGTACCGCATTTAAAAAAGACTCATCGTCTACCTTGCGGAACACGCGGATAAACGGAACGAATATGACGATGAACCAGCAACACACGCATCACACCCTACCAGCGTTGACGCACCTCGATCAAACCGGCGCTGCCTGCATGGTGGATATTAGCGATAAAACCATCACCAAACGCATCGCAGTAGCCAGTGCGATGGTAATTACCCGCTCCGATGTTATTGGCCTGATCCAAAATGCCAGCCTAAAAAAAGGCGACGTGTTAGCGGTAGCTCGTATTGCGGGAATTATGGCCGCGAAAAAAACTGCAGATTTAATCCCACTCTGCCATCCGGTGGCACTATCAAAAGTTAGCATAGACTTTGTGTGTGATGTCTCTGTTGGCGCCATTTTTATTCGCAGCCGCTGCGTAACCACTGGCCAAACGGGAGTAGAAATGGAGGCGCTTACTGCTGCAAGCGTTGCAGCACTGACTATTTATGACATGTGCAAAGCGGTAGATAAAAACATGGAGATAAGCAGTATTTATCTGGAACAAAAATCCGGCGGAAAAAGCGGTGACTGGCAAAAGGAGCACACGCATGATTAAAGTGTGTTTTTTCGCTGACTTACGCGAGCGCTTAGGTTGTGCTGAACTGTTTGTCCAGGATTTTTCAGGCGAAAACATTAATCAGCTTAAAACGTTTATTGTCAAACAACATCCGCACTGGGAGAAAATATTTTTAGAAAAAAAGTTACTAATAGCCGTTAATCATGCCATGGCTAGTAATGACACCGCCATCGCAGCGGGTGATGAGGTCGCTTTTTTTCCACCCGTGACAGGTGGTTAGGATGGGTTTAGATGCGTAATCTAGTGCGTGTACAAACGGATGATTTTGATTTAAATAAGGAATACAACCGGTTAATTACTACAAATTCTACTTGCGGTGCAGTCGTATTATTTAGCGGGCTGGTGCGCGATTTTATTCCTCCACAACAGCTGGTTAGTCTTGAATTGGAACATTACCCACTCATGACAGAAACCATGCTGGGCAAGCTCAGTATGCAGGCAAACGCACGCTGGGCGTTGCAGCGCACAACAATAATACATCGCACCGGGAAGCTATTACCGGGTGATCAAATTGTGTTGGTAGGTGTATCCAGCGCACATCGTACCGATGCCTTTGAAGCTGCTCAATTCATCATGGATAAACTCAAAACCAGTGCCCCTTTTTGGAAAAAAGAAACCTTGATGCCTAATCCGGATAGCAAACCGGAATCCTATTGGGTTTCAGCCAAAGACAGTGACGAGCAACTCGCTCAACGTTGGTAAACATCTCAATTTTTCTAGTTAAGCCCCATAATTGGTTTGGAATATTTACACACTACTCTAGCGTTACGTTAAATTATGAATATAAAAATTATTTGTTATTTATTTTCAGCACTGGCGCTGTTATCTAGCCACAACACTATCTCTGACGAAAATATTAATCGAATTGTCAGCATGGCAAAGGACTACTGTGGCTCATGCCATTCAATGCCAAGCCCTAATATTGCTCCCAAAAAGAGTTGGCCAAGAATAATCGAGACGATGAACGAGATTGCCTTAAAGAAATATGGAAAAGCAATCATAGATGCCAATCAAACGCGGGATATTACGGCATTCTATTATGGCACTGCACCTGAAAATTTGCCCGTCCTGCCTTACAACAAACCGTCAGACAGGCTGACATTCAAACAGCATGTAGTTGGCGCAACTCAAGATATGCCCCTTATCACCAATATTAAACTGGCAGCTATTAATGGCAGTAAGAATCCCGATTTTATAGTAAGTGATATGAGCAATAATGCGGTATTTTTACTATCAAAAGATAACGGAAAATGGAATGAGCAAAAAATTGCTGACATAAGCACATCTGTTTACGCCGATATTATTGATTATGATGGTGATCTTGATAACGATATGCTTATTGGAGATATTGGCGTTCTTCCGTATACCGATAAACAGGTAGGGAAAATTTTTCTACTTAGAAAACAAAAAGGCGGAACATTTGCTAAAGAAATGCTTATGGATGGCATAGGCCGTATTGCAGAAGTCAGAGCCATCGACGTAGATAAGGATGGCGATCTTGACATAATAGTTGCAGCCTTTGGAGGAGGTGATAGCGGTGAAATATTCTGGTTAGAAAATCAGGGTAACAACAAGCATGCAAAACGAACCTTATTAAATGTGACCGGTGCACTCAACATAATTCCTTGGGATATAAACAACGATGGGCACATGGACTTTATTAGCCTCATCTCTCAAGAGCATGAATTATTTATGGCTTTTATTAATCAAGGCAACAAACAATTTACTCAACGTGTGCTCGCACGCGGCCCCCACCCCATGTTTGGCTCCACCAGTATGCGTTTACTTGATTTGGATTTGGATGGCGACATGGATATTTTGTTTACCAATGGCGATGCTTACGACACCCAAAATGATTTAAAACCTTATCACGGCGTTCAGTGGTTAGAAAACCTTGACGGTAAAACATTTAAATTCCGCGATATAGGCAGGTTTTATGGAGCAGCCTTGGCACTAGCCGGCGATATGGATAATGACGGCGATTTGGATGTAGTGGCCGGCAGCTTTATGAATGATTGGAATGATCCAAAACGACAAAGCATGGTTTGGTTTGAAAATGACGGCAAGCAGAACTTTATTCAACACGACCTTATCGCCAAACCAGCGAGTATTGCATCATTTGAATTAGCTGATGTTACCGGAGACGGATATCTGGATATTATTGCCGGTAGCCTTAGGTTGGATCTTTTATTTAAAATGAATAATTCAAGTGATAAAAGTAAAGACGCAATGCCAAGCCCTACACCAAGAGTTGTGATTCTTGAAAATATGGTGAGAAAATAAAAAGTTAGCTGCAAAAAGTCAGCCTCACCCTAAAAACATCTTTCCTCCGGCAACCAACAATACCAACGCCATCACTTGGCGAATAACGGTAGCACTAAAACGTTTGCTGCCGAATTCCGCACCCAACCAGCCACCTAATATGGCGGCAACTGCCCAATAGCCAATGCCCTCTGGTAATACCGGATGCATTAACATGACACCTAGCAAGCCTGCTACGGAATTTACCAAAATAAATACTGCGGCTACACCCGAGATTATGCGAGTTTCACCCCAACGCAGAAATAGCAATAGAGGGCTCAGGAAAATTCCCCCGCCGACACCGACTAACCCCGACAAGAACCCAATCATTAACCCCGCACATATTAACAACCATTTTTTTGGTGCCTGTATTGTTTGTGTGGGCGATTTTTTAGCAGTTAAAAATGAATGGAATGCCGCATAAATTAATAAAGCACCCAGAATAGGTTTGTAATAATCACCTGGAAGCGTTAGTGCGCCGCCGAGATAAGCGCAGGGAATAGAGGTGATAATTAATGGCCACAGCAGCGACCAGGAAAATGCATTGGTACGAATATATTTAGTACTGGCGATAGTGGCGACTAAAATATTTAACGCAAGTGCGGCCGGTTTCAAACTTTCCGGGGCGAGCCCCGCAAGCGCCATAATTGCAATATAGCCAGAGGCACCCGCGTGCCCCACTGAAGAATACAAAACGGCCGCAAAAAAAATACCGCAAGCAATTAACAGCGATAGTAAATCCAAAAAAACCTCACCCTAATTAGCGAATAAAGCTATCGAAAGGGATAACGGTGACCGTTTCACCTGGCAGTACTGTCCCCCGCTCTGCCTCCAGGCGAATATAACAATTAGCCTTTGCCATACTGCTTAACACGCCAGAGCTTTGCGAACCGGCGCTAACGACAGTATTCACACCTTGCTCACTCGCTAAAATTCCACGCTGAAAATCCATTCGCCCAGGATGCTTTTTAAAGGATTGTTTTGCGATAGCATTCAGCTGCACTGATTCAACCAATTTCTCACCCGCTAGATATCGCACCGCTGGCACAACAAGCTGATGATAAGTGACCGCTGTTGAAACAGGATTGCCCGGCAACCCAAAGAACCAACCTGCCCCTAAACGACCAAATGCAAAAGGTTTTCCCGGCTTCATCGCGACTTTCCAGAAGTCAATTTGGCCTAACTCTTCCAATATTGTTTTGGTGTAGTCCGCATCACCCACAGAGACCCCACCGGTAGAAATGACGACATCAGCCCATTGTGCAGCGTGCATAAACGCTGCGCGAAGAGCCAGCAGATCATCGGCGATAATACCGATATCTTTTATTTCGACGTTTAATCGTTGCAAGAGTGCGCATAGCAAAGGGCGATTGCTGTCATAAATTTTATCCTCGTCGTGCGCACTGCCAAGTGACAACAACTCGTCGCCCGTAGATAACACAGCGATACGCAACTTCCGCCAAACCTTGATGCGCGCAATCCCCAGCGATGCAAACAAACCAATATCCAGCGCACTAATACGATGACCTTTACTCAGAACTTCACTGTCTTTTTTTATATCGTCACCGGCGCGACGAATATTTTCGCCTTGCACCACAAGTTTGTTCAGGTGCAGTGTTTGAGCAGTACGCGTAACATTTTCTTGCATCACCACGGCATCGGCACCAGCCGGAATCATCGCACCGGTCATAATGCGCACAACTTGCATTTTACCGAGCGCTGGCTGAGCGTCCTCTCGCTCTGCAAAACGAAAGGGGTGCCCAGCCAAAGACTGACCAATCACATCAAACACAGCACCTTCAGTTTGTGCATCACACGTACGCAGCGCATAGCCATCCATCGCGGAATTATCGCTGGCAGGAACATTAATACTGGCCAACACTGACTCTGCGAGAATGCGGTCTAATGCAAGCGCCAAATCAACCCATTCAGTTTCCTGTACTGGAATTAATTGTTGGTGCATACGCAACAACGCGTCATGTACTGATAACAAACCAGGCTGTGAACAACAATCCATAAACATACTCTACTGAACATTAATTTTGTTGATTAATCATCCACACCGCTGCTTCTACGCGTGAGCGCAAATGCAATTTTTTCAGCAAATGTTTAACATGCACTTTGACTGTACCGTCTGAAATATCCAATTCACGGGCAATGACTTTATTGCTCATACCCTTGGCAATTAATTTCAGAATTTCCAATTCACGCTGGGTAAGACTGTCGCTACCCACAGCACCTTTTGTGGTGGGATTGCGAATGGCGGTGGCCAGTACCTGCGTGACAGCTTCACTCAACACCATTTTGCCGGACAAGGCGCGTTCGATTTGCACCAGCATATCTTCCGGTTCCATGTCTTTTAGTAAATAGCCATCTGCCCCCGCTGAAATTGCACTGAGCACATCCTCATCGGCATCGGACACAGTGAGCATCACGATGCGCGAGGTGACACCTTCATCGCGCAAATGGCGTAGCGTTTCCAAACCATCCATGCCCTGCATATTCAAATCCAACAGAATTAAATCAGGGTCAAGTTCACTCGCCAATTTAATCGCATCTTTGCCATTGCTCGCTTCGGCTACTACTTCCATCTCGCCCGACAGTGTTAAAAGTTGACGCAACCCTTTACGCAATAAAGGGTGATCGTCCACCAACATAATGCTCGCGGCCGTTTCTGTCACAAGACTCTCCTCAATACCAATACATCATTATCTGCAGTTTAACTGCTTGCAGAACCTAAGGGCAGCACATGCCCATTTGTGGGTAGATAGATCAACTACACCTACCCCTATTGGGTAGGCAAGCTAACACCTCTAATACCGCAACTTAACACTGAGGTTGAATAGTTTCCATATCTGCGCAGAGCCATAGTGATCCTTGCGCGAAAACAACTTTTTTGACCGAGGGCTTCACATGTCTGACCTAAAACAATGGGAACCGGAACAGCAAACGTTCTGGGATTCACGCGGGAGAGCAATTGCCAATTGCAATTTGTGGATCTCAATTCCAAGCTTACTCTGTGGCTTTGCCGTGTGGATGCAGTGGAGCATTATTACCGTGCAAATGCTGAATCTTGGCTTTCCCTATCAGGCCGGCGATTTATTCAGCCTCGCCGCGATTGCCGGTTTAACCGGAGCGACCCTCCGTATTCCAGCGAGTTTTTTTATTCGCTTGTGTGGTGGCCGCTACACCATTTTTTTAACCACCAGTTTATTGATGCTACCTGCAATTGGAACTGGCCTGGCTTTGCAGGATCAAAACACGCCGTTTTGGGTGTTCCAATTAATGGCGCTGCTCTCTGGAATTGGCGGAGGTAATTTCGCCGCGTCTATGTCCAACATCAGCTTTTTTTATCCTCGCAAGCAACAAGGATTAGCGCTTGGCCTAAATGCCGGGCTAGGTAATTTCGGTGTGACCAGCATGCAAATTCTGGTACCGCTGTTTATGACCTTTGGCGCCTTTGGCGCATTGGGTGGCGACCCAATGGTGTTGAAATCTGCAAGCGGTACCTTAATCGGTGCTATTCCTGCAGGTACCGAAACCTGGATTCAAAATGCGGGGTTTGTCTGGTTACTGCTACTCATCCCACTCGCTTTTGCGATTTGGTTTGGCATGAACAACATTAACACCGCCGAGGTTACTCCCAATCTGGCAGGCGGAGCACCGCGCTCTTTTGCGATCATTATCGCAATGATGCTAATTGGCTTCGCCACCTCAGCTCTGGGGCTGTGGCTAATTATGCCTGCCAGTGTCAATGGTTCCGGGTTTGGCATTCCCAAAGAGCTGGTACTGGTGTTGGTGTTATTTGCTACAGTGATGTTACTCAAAGCGCTGCCCGGAACTATTCGCACCAGCCTTGATCGTCAGTACAAAATTTTTAACAACAAACACACTTGGGTAATGAGTGTGTTGTATGTGATGACCTTTGGCTCATTTATTGGTTTTTCAGCGGCCTTCCCTCTCTCTATTCAGGTTATTTTTGGTTTTAGCCATGTACCTGTCGATGGGGTGATGACCCATAACACCCTTAACCCGAATGGCCCAAGCGCTCTGACTTACGCGTGGATCGCCCCCTTTATTGGTGCACTCATTCGACCGGTAGGTGGCTGGGTATCTGACAAATTTGGTGGTGCACTGGTCACACAAATGTGTGCGATTGCCATGGTTATTTTGTCGATAGTTGCGGCTTATTACATGCACATGGCCTATCAATCCGCCAGCCCTGAGCAGTATTTTGCGCCCTTTTTTTTAGTGTTCTTGGGATTGTTTGCCGCAAGTGGTATGGGTAATGGTTCAACCTTCTGCTCCATCGCCAATATTTTTCCTAAAGAGCAAGCGGGCCCAGCGCTGGGCTGGACCTCTGCGGTAGCGGGTTATGGGGCGTTTTATATTCCGCAGGTATTTGGCGAGCAAATTAAAGCCGCCACACCGGAATATGCAATGCTGGGTTTTGCGGTGTTTTATTTAGTTTGTGTTTTATTAAATTGGTGGTTTTATTTACGCAAACAGGGCGAATTTTATAATCCCTGAAAACTTTACAACCTTGAGCAGGTGATGCCATCACGATTGCATCACCTGCTCAAACTCTACCCAAAAAAATTACCGATTAAATTACCTTGGAGTAACGAATTGTTGATGCGTTGTTAAGGTACTCATCAAATACCATGCAAATTCTACGAATAAGCAACCGTCCAGCATTGAGAACTTCAATTCCCTCCTCGTTAATCGTGAGCAACCCATCATCAACCATTGGCTTCAACTGCAATAATTCTTTAGCGAAATGACTGCGTGAATCCAGACAAAATGCACTATCAACAGAAGCAAAATTCAAATGGAAATGACAAATTAACTGATTAATTACAAACTGCCGCAAAAGATCTTCGCTGGTTAATTCAATACCTTTAATAAAAGGGATTGCACCTGAGTCAATAGATTTTTGATAATGCTCAACGCGCTTAGCATTTTGTATAAAGACATTGCCGAATGCGCTAATCGCAGAAGCCCCAAAAGAGAGCAAATCGCAATCGCCATGAGTGGAGTAGCCCTGAAAATTTCGTTGTAACTTTCCTGCTCTTTGTGCTTGTACCAAACTATCATCCGGTTTAGCGAAATGATCCATGCCAACATAAATATACCCAGCGCCCTGCAAACGATCTATCGCCATATACAAAAGTTCAAGTTTTTGCTCTGCTGAGGGAAGATCACGCTCGTTAATCAATTCCTGGCTCTTAAAAAGATGCGGCATATGGGCATAATTAAATAATGACAAGCGGTCGGGGGAAAGTTCTATCACTCTATTTAATGTTTCACCGACACTGCTCAAAGTTTGCATTGGCAGGCCATAAATTAAATCCATACTGATCGAGCGATAGTCTTGTTGGCGTAGTGCCTTTACCAAGGCGCTTACATCTTCAACACTGTTATAACGATTTACTGCTTTTTGAACCTGGGAATCAAAATCCTGCACACCCATACTGACTCGGTTAAAACCAAGTTTACGCAAATGCCCCATAGTGTTAGTCGATACGCGCCCTGGATGAATCTCTATAGAGTACTCACCTGCGTCATCATCCAGCAATGTAAAGTGCTTGCGTGTCGCAGCCATCAGCCAAGACATTTCATCATCACTGATAAAAGTGGGGGTACCACCACCCCAATGTAATTGAGTTACAAGTCGCGCGGAATCAAATAACTCTGACTGCATCGCCATTTCCCGCTCCATACGCTCCAAATAAGGTTGCGCACGGCCTTTATTGTTAGTAACTACTTTGTTGCATCCACAATAAAAGCAAAGGGTATCGCAAAAAGGAATATGAAAATAAAGCGACAGCGGCCTTCCGCTCGCGTTACTCCTCTCGACCGCTGCTTTAAAATTAGCGTCAGAGAAACTTTCATTAAATTGTGGCGCAGTAGGATATGACGTATAACGCGGCCCGGTTAAGTCATATTGCTTAATAAGTTCCGAATTCCATTCAAGTGGAGCTTGAAAATAAGCCATAAAACAACCTTGATATCTGGTAACTCTAGTGCAGAGCCATTTGTGAGAAATAGCTTTTTAGCATACGCTTTTTGTAAAAGAAGCGATTGACATGTATCAATTTATTGGGCACGCCGGATAATTTGATGCATTAAAATTTTATTTGGTCCGAACCACTTTTATTTTGAAAGTAGCTTGGGATTGTCAACTAGAGCCCGGGAAGTCAAACCTGGAGGTTGGCCAAACAACAAAGCAAGATCTACTGAGACACACGGAAGATTGCGCCATCTTTTGGCTTAGCCCGTGCAATTACTGCCAATAATGGTAATGATTGCTGGCCATCTTGCATGTCATGCGAATTCAGCGGGTATAGTTTTGATTCAAGCGGCTATGCCAGCGCTCCATTAAAAATGTCACCAGAGTATGCGATGCATTCACAGCAAGACGTGCCTCCATCACCGCAATGGTTGGAGGCTCTAAGCCTCGGCCATGAGCTGAGCCTATATGGGTTCGGTAAGCCCCAATGCCGTCAATGATGGATGACAATCCCTGAAGAATTTTTTTCTGGTCATCTTCCAGTGTGGGATCGATGCTTAATCCCAAATGGCCCTGAACGACTTTCCATAGAGGGGCAATAGATTGTTTGGCAGGCATTTCCAGAGTGAAGGTTTCGATGTAGGTTTTACACAAGGCCTCAATGATGGAGCTTGCAGCAGTAATCGCTGCATGGGGATCACCATCTAATTGGGATACCGCGCGATTAAATTCAGCTTCAACAGATGCAAAATCACCAGCCTTAAAAAAATCCGCTAGCGACTTTGTAGCAAGGCTTGCTCCAGCAAAGGTAATGAAACCATTTAACTGATAACTCAACTGATTTCTGGCAAGACTTTCCGCAATTCGTTGTTGACCTTCAGCAATTTGGGAGTTGACTGGGTTTAAATCCATAAATTTCTGGATGATCAATCCGAGAACAGCGAGCGGATTTAGCGATTCGTCTTCATTGCAACGTTTAAGCCATGCACTGCACTTTGTTTCCAGATTGCCTTCCGGTGGCTCACCGGGTGCGCCTGCACTCATGAGCAACACATTTAATTTGGAATGACTCTGATAGTACTCAGCAAGCACTGAAGACACAGCACCAATAACTGAGTTAGGTATCATATGCGCCATAAACTTCTCCCAAATTTCTTTTACTATTCATCAATATTTTTCAGTTGTGCTTTAGGGTGGGAGACATCCAATCCGAAGGCATCCAGTAATATAATGGCTTTTTGAACCACCCGCATATATTCATCCGTTTCCGGCAATTTGCGCTTGCACGACAATCCATTGGCAAGCAACCACTCTTGTATTTCTACAAGTCCGGTTTCGGTAACACCATGTGAAAGCAAGGTTTCTGCGGCAATGTTAGAGACATACTGCGGCGTAAGTTCATTGGGTGACCGTAACTTCAACTGAAATACCAAATCATCCCGCAATACCCTACGGAGCGCATTTTTAGGTGAGGCAACTATCGCTAGTGCTGCGTCAATATATTTCTTTGGATTGGCCCGGACTTCTTCAAGATTCCAGCGTAATTTCAACTGCGGGCAAAATCGAGATAACGCACCCCTCGCTTGGGCATAGCTAAGTCCATAGGGCTTCGCGGCTTCAGAGACCGACTGGCCTTCTGCTATCGCAATCAGAATATTTGCTTTGGTCATATCGGAAATCATATCTTCTCCATTGCGCAATTATTTTTGAATCGTTCGAACTGAATCATCGTTATAGGCGAGGCAGCTAAGGATTTTTTTGTAATCATATAGCAATGCGAATTTGGCTTCTTTGTTGAGCTGTGTCAACTTCGGACTGGGGTTTTCAACTTTAATTATTTCAAATCGTTGATGCCACTGACTATGCGCTTCAACAATGACCGTTCTATCTGTCGATGAAAATTGGTTGGCGGTAATATCAATGTCAGTATCATCAAACTTTATCCAAATATGCCGCTGGGATTTTTTATGTCGATTTTCGCCCGTGACTATTTTCAGGGATGATAAGCCAATTTTTTCAATCAGAAATTTTGCCAATAAATACGAGGAAAACTCGCAGCAATTAACTGGGAAAGAATCCAGTGAATCAAATTGGAATCCATCCACTTTTGCTTTCAGGATTGCTTTTCGAAATAGGACAACCGATGGTCGTAAATCCATGTCGCACAATAAAAGGAAGTTACTCAGGAGAAGCCAGTGTAGATCATTTGGCGTGGAGATGGATGCGGCTATTTTTATTGCGATGCATCGTGCTCGTCTTGAAGAGAGTGAACAAGGATCTCCAAACCCTCATGGGGATCGACACCCAGTACCTGGCAGTACCTCACAAACTCAAGCACTTCAATTTTCCGTCGATCCTGCTCCATCTTGCCTAGCACAGAATGATGTCGCCCCATTGCGAGCGAGGCCTCGCGGAGTGTCAAACCACTTGCCTCCCGTTGCTTTTTTAGCCAGAGACGAAGCTTTTCGTAGTGAGGTGAGTACGGAGATGATTTCATTGTCTCGATGATAGAGACAGGATAGAATGGCGCGAAATTCGAGACATGAGGCGTCAATCTCTATCATGAAATCTCTCACCGTTAAGTCCGGACTGCTCTCGGCACTATCAACTCTGGTAAACCGCGAGTTCACCGTACACGATCTCACGGAAGCCTATTTAAACGATCCGGCATGCCTTCATAGCTCCAAAAAGGCGGCTCGCCAGTTCGTTTATCGCAATATGCTGCGCCTTATCGATAATGGGAATCTGACTCGTGTTGTCGTGGAGGGTGGCTGGCCCTTGTATCGGTTAACCCCCCAGTTTTTTACTAAATCATCTAAACCATCAGTACTTACACCTACTGTGTCCACTCCAGAAGCACCACCAATCAAAGCTCCAACCTCAAAAAATAACCCGCGCCAAAACCTGCAAGAACGGTTGAATCAGCATAAATTGGAAATGCTGTCTGCGATGGGTGAAACCGAGGAATATGATGCAATTTGCAGTGAAATGCCCGATTTAAGGGATGATGTGCAGCCCCTTTATAACCAGTCCCGCGACAAATGCTCCAAGTTGCTTGGACGTGTGAAAGCTCTGGAAAGCCTATTGGCAAGGGAAAAGGTTTAGCGCATGAAGTTGAGGCGCTGGCAATCCAGGTGCGTTGAACAGGCTCTGGTGAAATTCAGGAATGAAGATAATCACTTCCTGTGCCTCGCCACACCCGGTGCTGGCAAGACAGTCATGGCGGCGACATTGGCTCAACAACTTTTTCAGTTGGGAATGATCGACCTAGTACTATGCTTTTCCCCCTCCATTATTGTGTCATCAGATTTTCAACAAGCGCTTGAAACCCATATCCATTGCCGGATGGATGGTCGTCTTGGGTCAAAGGGCCAGTCCTTTACATATCAATCGATGCTGAGTTTGGAAGACGCTTTTTGGGCACTTTTTCAAACCCATCGCGTTTTGGTAATTTTTGATGAGATCCATCACTGCGCCGGAGACAACCTTGAGAATGCCAATGCATGGGGTCAAACCATCATCCAACATATCCAGGGGCGCGCTACTTATACCATTGCTTTAACCGGCACACCTTGGCGCTCCGACCGAATACCCATCGCCTTATCCAGTTACTGCCAACACAACAAAATCCGCTGTGATTTTGTGTATGGAATGGCGCAGGCTATCCAAGAAAATGTGTGTCGGGCACCTAGCATCGCGCTGGTGGACAATGACCGCATCATCGTGAGATGCGGTAATACCACTGAGAGATACTCATCTTTCGCCGAGTTACTCAAACTATCGGATTGCTCCTACCAACAACTAATTGATAACGATGCACTGATTGTGTATCTGTTAAAACAATCGTCTAAAAAGTTGATGCAAATTCGCAAGCAGCATCAGAATGCTGGTGGCCTTATCGTGGCAGCATCGGTAGATCATGCCTATAAAATTGCGGCATTACTGGAGCGCTACTTGGGCCAACGCGCCTGTGTTGCTACATATATGGATGAGGACGCCCACGGAAATATCCATACCTTTAGAAACAGCACCCAGCCCTGGATTATTTCTGTAGGGATGGTAAGCGAAGGCACAAACATTCCACGTTTGCGCGTGTGCTGTCACCTGACCCGCGTCAAAACTGAATTGCATTTTCGGCAAGTATTGGGGCGTGTTTTACGAATGGGAGATATTCCCGGTGAAAGTTATTTGTATCTACCGGCTGAACCCAATTTGGTGGAATACGCGAATCGTGTAGCGGAGGAAATACCAGAGTCTGCGACCATACGACGCGAGACCATGCCGAATAGCGACGGTGACAAGCCGCTAGCGATCAAACTACAAGAACCGCAACAATTTGAAGAAATTACGGAAATTATTTTTGAAAATATGCCTGTGGTCGAATCGCAACCTGACACGGACGATCTGCCACCCACTCATATTTCAATGTTGGCACAATCCTATGACACCACCATCAACGTATTTGGTCGGTTTCGCCAGGAGTTGCTGCAATTACATCGACTTTATACGCGCGAATCCAGAAGCCCCTTATAAACACTTGAATCAAGAGATTCATCATTTAGTGATCGACCGCACTCTATCCAAGAACAGTATTGATAATTAAATCAGACTTTTTCATGTAAAAAAATCGTAAACCAATATAATTCTAGTGATTTCGGATAACGATGATTTACGCAGACTAATTCCTAACATTAACATTGAAAATGCTTACATTATTTCCATTTATAATTGCCTGAACCTCCTCGTATTTAAGGAGCAATGCAGCATATTTTGACCCTAAAACCTCCAAGTTTTTCTTCAGCGCACCCAGCTCAGCACGAAGCTCTTTATTTTTAATTTGCTCCACCTTAAGTTGTGAAATTTTTTGATCATTTACATCAAGATAAGCCTTTCCTGAAGCGGTTCTTATTTTATCTACCATATCAGGATAATACTTATGAATTGTTGCACGACTCAGCCCCGACTCTTCGGCCACCGATGCGATACTGATGCGGCGCCCTTTATCTACGATTTTGGGTCGACCATTTAAAATTCTGATATATGCTTGACGGATAATTTTTCTAGTAACTTCAGATGCGGGTACGGTCATTTTACGCCTCAAACACCTCTAAGGGAGCACCTAACTCAGTCAATACTTTTTTACAACGATCCAATGCGCGATGCGCCAAATCCTTTCCAGCGATACCAATGTCCTCTAATTGGATTAACTCAAGCTGCTGATTGTAAATTGCATTCCACCGAGGTAGAAATCTATCATCGATAACGGAATGCCTACAGTCTCCGCATTTCGTATTATCAAATGCTTTACCCCCATCACACCCTCCAAGATCGGCAGTACACCAAGCCACCCCAGTGGCACGCAGATAAATACTCTCAGACACATTTTGGACCATTTCCGAGTGATTTTTATAATATCTAATTGATTCACCTTTACTACGAAATACCTTTATAGTTTGCGCCATACCACCAGAAAGTGGAGTATCTGGATCTAACCAATGACGTATTTTCTTATATTTCTCATCGCAAGCAGCGACATAAATTTCACCAAAAAGCTCTTTATCTTGCAGCTCATTTTCAGCATACATCGCAGTCATATCAATAGACCAATGTTTAAAATGATCTCTAAGATAACGTAGATCACCTAAAGCATTTTTCACAACATATACAGCGAATGTCCGCCTGCACTGATGGGTAGAAAAATTCCACTGCACACCACAATGCAAAACAAATTTTTTTAGCTCCGCCTGAAATGTTGGAAAATTTAGAGGCCTTATAGATATTTTTTTGTTTAAAGGTTTCAATAGAAATAGTTTGTTTTTATTTTGATAATTTTTTGATGCCTTCAACGGTGAAATATCGACTTGGCTAGACATCACATTTTCCGACAACATATTCCTTAATGGCTTGGAAATTTTTTCCAACACAATAACCGCCTGATGACAAATCGCTGGGCATAGCCACTCGGTAGCTCCTACTCCAGTCTTGGTAGACACACCTCTAATCCAACAGTATTTAGTTCCATCCTCATCCGTAGTGCTGAAACAACAACCAACTTCCAAGCTCAATATCTCATGAGCCCGAATGCCGGTCGTAATTAAAATTATTAAAGCACAAGCCGATCGTAAGTGAAAAATCTCTTCATTTAAGCCTTTGGCCCCACCATGATAACCACATAAACTTAACAAATGGTCAATGATTTCCTGACTATATTTTTTCTCAACCCACCAGGACAATCGATTCATATTTAATAAAATATCATCTGAATTTGATAAAAGTGAAGTTGATTTTTTCATTAGCACCCGAAGATGCTCATCAGGAATTATTAGGGTTTTCCCTCCTGGAACAGGGGGTGGCCCAGCGAGTTGCCCCGTAGTGGCATCTGGCCAAGGGTGACTGAAAGCGTATCTACTATTTAAAAGAAGTTCGTATAGTGACTCTACCGCAATCAATCTTTGAGATACTGAAACCGGGGTGTTGCGCTCTGCTTTCAAACCAGGTTGCATTCTAGAGTGCTCTGCGTACTGAACCCCAACAAATGCGGATACCTCACTTAATTCAAGTATATTTTTTTCTGCTAGATAGTTAAGAAATACCGCACAGTGACGAAACACCTTAATCAAGCTGGTTCCTCTCGGCCGCTTATAACCCGGCCGCCCTAGATAGTAGTAGCGCATCATAGCCAGCTTCAAAGCGGGAATGAATTTTTTATTTTTTATGATATTGAAATCTATTTTTCTATTACATTCAGCAATCGATGATGGGAAAAGTACATCAGGGAAAAACCATACATCATCACCATAACAACTTAATGTAACGTACATTCCATCGATGGTTCGCTGGGAGGTAATTATACTTTCCAGAGGAACTTCCTCGTTTTTTTCAAACCATAAACGCGTATACATATGGCTGACATCGACTTGATTAGACTCTATCATAATTAGCTATCCTCCAACTCTAGAAGATCGATGCTTCTCCAGTAGGGATGCGGAGAATCGTGAGCATACTTACGTATTTCAGAAATTTTTTTGCTGGAGAATTTCGGTGCTATTTCATTATCAATGATCTTAACTATATTTGCATAATAGCGCCCCCATCGTTTTGCCCCCACAATAGATCTCTGTTTGATTAGCAACCAATATAAACTGAATATCCGGTACAAGTCATTTTCAGTCACCACAAAACTTTTACACTGAAAGCAAGATAAAAATGACGTGCAATAATTCCCATTTTTAGGAGCCCGATGACCATATCTAGGATCCTCACACTGAGCAATTGGTGTACGCTCAGTGCCATCGCTTCCCTCGTCGCCCAGCAATTCCTTTACTCGAATCTCACCTAGAAGATTAAAGTTTCTTTCCGCTTCAGGAGGCGCCTCCAGATAATGATCATTTGAAACCTTTATGCTATGCCCACCCATAGCAGCTGTTAAGATCGCATCCTGCCCTGATAGAGACCATATTCTATTAATAAAGGTTTTTCTCAATTTACCGATATTAACAACCAGATATTTTCCCTCAGAGTCTATTAAATTACACCTTTCAATGACCTCTGTGGTCAAACGCTCCAGCGTAGATGAGGAGATAAATGTAGCCTTGCTGCTGGACCGGAGCCTAGAATTGGTCTTGGGCTTAAGCTTGGATACTGTGTATGCAAAGAGTCTGTTTGTATTGGATTTGACTCGCGCCCTTTCGTTTCGCGCAACAATCATCTCAACAATAGAAATTGTATCCAGCATTACGGTATGCAGCGCGGCTATATCTTGTGTTTTTCTCAATGCCGAAAAATGAAATGATTTCCCTCTGCGCTTGAAGCTTATAAGCAAACGCCTATCATGTTTCAATGGATGTGGTTGAATACAGTCGGCCTGCAATTCAAGGAGAGGGGTTTTATTTATTCCTGTACGAATAGCTATCGCCAATATACATATTGTTAGATCATACGAGTTGATTTCACCGGTATCTTTTGATATTCGATCGAGTTCTTTCTTTAGGCACCTAGTTAAGGTACTGATGTCTTGTGTCGATAGTGGACTCTCCCCCTTCGCTTTTCTATGGTTTCCGGGATATGGGTTTCTGGGGAAATAGTTAAAGTAGTCCGCCCCCATAAGACCTTGCCTACCGATTATCATCAGTAAAGCCTTCACTTTACTATATGCATTTTTTTGGCTTGTTGATTTGAGGCCAGATTGGCTTAGGTACACTATAAAGTGCTCTATAAATTCTCTGCCAATGTCATTAAAATATAATTCTCGCTTTATAGATGATGCAACAATTTTACAAAATTGAAAAAAGTATACTAATCCACCATCACAGTAGCCTTGAATTGTAGCGATACTTAAACTGGCTCCGCGAGTCGAAACACTTTCATTCACAAGATGCTCTATAACCTCCTGAGTACGGATGACAATTTCATCAAATCCGGTACGATAATATATTGAAAAATCAAATTTCCGAGAAGAATGAGTGTGCTTAGGAAATTTGACTACAGTTACCGCAGGGAGAATTTTAATTGGAGATATGCTCGATTGTCCTGAAACGCTTGGCACATCAAGCGCTAGATCCTTTACTATTCCAGATGTAAAATTCTTTTTATTCATCCGCAGATCCCATCGAAAACCGATCTATCTCAGCTTGAAAATCATTCATTAAATCATCATCGATATCATCTAAAAAATGTAAATATTTTTGTGTTGTTAATATGCTGGAATGCCCAAGGCGATTACGCACATACATAAGTGGATCCACCCCGCAATCTTTTTTCTTTCTCAATTCGCTTAGCGTGTGGGTTGCATAGGAATGCCTCAAAATATGAGGGAAAACTTTGAATGGTAACTCTAAATTATTCCAAAGTTTATTAAGCGATAAACCACCATGCGCATAAGGATGGCCAAATCTATTTAGGAACAATTGAGCTTGCTTCATGCCTGATTGTTTTTCAAGCTTATTTCTTTCGTGAAGTACATATTCCCATAAATCAGCCATTAAACCGAGAGGGACGTGTATGGTACGCGCCTTACTTCCTTTGGTGTGCATATCAGCAGGATTTAACTCCACACTGATATGACTAGACACATCTGTCAACGAACGTGGCGAGCGTATATATTTAACCGGAAAAGTAACTAGCTCATCCTTCCTCAGTCCTGCCTGAACAGCCAAGCGAGCGATAAGCTTTTGTGTAGGATTTTTTACCGCAGATAGGAATTGTTTTATCTGAACAAGATTCAACACTCGAATACGAGCGCCATGAGATTTTAACATCACATCTGGGGACAACATTGAGTTCCCTTTAGAACTCGTATGAACCAGAAATCCTTTAGCTTGTTTGACAACAACACGTTCAAGCTGATAAGGAAGGGAGCTTATCCACCCCTTAAGTAAAGCATGGCGGTAAAATGCATTAATAATCCGCAAGCGAAAATTTACTGTAGATGGTTTTAAACCCAGCGTACCTAAAGACCAGTCCCGGTAAGAAACCAGTATCGTGTCGTCACGATTTAGATTGGTATTTCTCCAATCCCACTCATTATTAACTTCAAGGAAACTTAAAAAATCATAGATACTTTGACCATATGCCTTCCATGAATGTGCGCTTTGGACTCTCCCTCGTTTTATACAGTACTTAACTAAGAAGTCGAATGCTTCACATACCAAATCCATATGCCGATCAAATATAAGCGGAAATCCAGGGTAGGAAACGCCATGAATTTCAAACTCATCGCTAGCGAAAAGCAACTCCATAATCAACCTCTCCTACGACTGAAGAAAGACCGAGAATAAAGCTGTATTGGACAACTGTAAACAAATGGTTACAGTTAAATGCCTAGATAACAATTAAAAACTGCTGAGCGTTATCGAGGGTTATATCAACAATCGCTAATAAGGGAGCATTCATTTCTGGAGTTTTCATAGGGGTTATTCCATCTCACGCAAGCTAATCGCCACATTCTCAGTCGCTGTGGAAACATAGGCGATAGTTTCGGTAATTGTGACTGTCAGGTTCATCGTTTTATCTGCCAATGCCGTCAGGGCCTGTAATTCATCAGCAGCAAAATGGTGGACGCTCACTTTGGGCAAGGCACGGATGGCAGCGCTGTTGGTCTTCCACCAGACATCCATACCGCGGCCATAGCTAAACACTTTCACCGCTTGCGCTTGGCCCGATGCTTTTTTCAAGCGATCCGGTGCTGGCTGCCCTACCTCAATCCACTCAAGGATAGTGCCGTTATCGTGCTTCAACCATAAATCCGGCTCCTCCATGGAGGATAGGCCTTTAGTAAAGGTTAAATTTTCCGCAGCGCGATAACAAAAGGCTAGAATACGCACCATCATGCGCTCAACAGTCTCAGAGGGATGGAGGGCGACGGTCAGGTTGAAATTGCCAAACACATTGCGATCCATATCCGACAAGCTCAGGTTCGCCTTATAAATAGTTGCCTTCACTGCCACAATTTTTCTCACTTATTTAAAGCTAAATAATGTCCGATACTTCATTTGAAATACCGCAAAAATTCGAATTCACTGTTACCCAAGCCGAGCAAACCGCATTGGATTTGTTGGCCGAAGGCACCGGGCTATCCAAGCAGCGCATTAAAGATGCGATGAATAAAGGCGCCGTCTGGTGGACACTCAAAGGCAAAACACTGCGTTTACGTCGCGCCACCAAAGTGTTGTACAAGGGTTCTAAAATCCAGTTTTTTTACGATGAGCAGGTGCTTGCACGCAAACCTGAAAGCGCCAACCTGATTTATGACGGGGGCAATTACAGCATTTGGTTCAAACCCGCTGGTATGCTCTCGCAGGGTTCCCAATGGGGCGACCACTGTAGCATTTTACGGTGGGTTGAAGTGAATGGCCAACCTAATGAAGGGCAGCGGCAACGCGAGTGTTTTTTAGTACACCGCTTGGATGCTGATGCAATGGGGCTCATTATCCTCGCGCACGATAGCCAAAGCGCAGCAAAATTATCCACTCTCTTCCAAGCGCGCGATATGCGCAAATTTTATCAGGCGTGGGTAGTGGATGATTGCGATGTCCCCACCACAGGGCTCACTCTGAATGAGGAGTTGGATGGCAAATCCGCCACTACCCATATCAAAAAAATTCGCGTGGAAAACAATAAAACCTTGCTGGATGTGCATATCGAAACCGGCCGCAAACATCAAATCCGCCGACACCTTGCCAATATCGGCCACCCGATTGTGGGCGACAAACTTTACGGCACCAAATCCCCTTCGGGTTTGCAATTGCTGGCTTATCGATTGGAGTTTGTTTGCCCCAATACCAAACAGCCGGTAATTGTAGAATTACCGCAGGAATTGCAGCTCAAATAACGATTGATTAAAAATAGTAAAGGCTGGTGAATCCAAAACCGGAAAACATCCAGTCTTATCAATGCGAAATTGAATAACCGGTCATTTTCATGATCGAATTACCATCGTCGGCGCAAGGAATCTCCCATGACAGCATCTGTACCCTCCCCCCATCCCATTCATAAAATGGATCGCATAGTCACTCTGGATGTCCTGCGTGGCTTCGCACTGTTTGGAATTCTCTACGCGCATATGATTTTTTGGTACGCCGGCGGTCCGTTGCCTCAAGAGACTTATCAACTTTATAAAGATTTAGGGAGCGGAATCGCAATAGGGACTTACATGATTTTTATACTTAGTAAATTCTTTGCGATTTTTTCATTCTTATTTGGCTTGAGTTTCCACATCCAGATTCAAGGGCTTGTCCAACGCCATGAGCCAGTCTTGACACGTTTCGGCTGGCGCTTGGCCATATTGGGTGTTATAGGTGCGTTACACCACATTTTTTGGCGCGCTGATATTTTAACAATTTATGTTCCGCTCGGGTTTTTGCTACTGTTTTTTCGCAACCTAAGTAATAAAACCTTGCTGATTGTGGGTTCGTTATTAGTATTAAATATCCCAACTAAATGCGCTGAACTAATTTCCATTCTACTACGCGATCAATTGCAGTTGATTCAGGAAGATCACAAAACTGCAGGTGCAGCATATTATGAAATCATTAAAAACAGCAATTTTGCTCAAATGATCCAGCATAACATCCATGCAGTAACGGAAAAGCTTACCTACCAGATTAATAGCGGTCGCGGTTTTATTACGCTTGGATTCTTTTTACTAGGCATGCTTGCTGGGCGTATGCAGTGGTTCGTTAATATAGATCAACATCAGGCGCGCTTTAAGCAGGTTTTGAAAAGAAGTGGATGGATTTTACTGATAACCGTTTTAGTAGGAATAGCTTTCGGCGCAACCACTTTTGCATTAAAGATTGATATGCAAAATACTCCATTTGCAGGATGGATAGGCGGGTTTATTCTGGAAATTTTCAACACCAGCCTTACACTGATCTATATCACCGGCATTAGCCTATTAATTCTAAAGCCTAAGTGGGAAGCACGATTAAGCCCTCTGGCCAGCGTTGGAAAAATGGCACTGAGTGTTTACCTGAGCCAATCAGTTATCGGTGTATTTTTATTCTTTAACATCGGCCTTGGCTTATTTACGTTAACTAGCCCCAGCCAGAATGCGCTGTTATGCATAGCGATTTTCGCCACACAAATTTTGATCTGCCGTTGGTGGCTGAAATATTTCAGCTATGGACCTATCGAATGGCTGTGGCGTTCAGCAACAGATTTAAAATGGCAACCGTTCTACAACCGCAGAGTTGAAATCAAGCTAAATAATAATTAACAATTCAGCAATTTTTATTCATCAATATCTAAATGAAAAAATCCCCACTAGCCTCGCGGCCAGTGGGGATTTTTTACTCGCGATCTAACGCTATCAGTTACATTGATTATTCAACGCACAAGCCTTCAGAGCATTCGAGAAAGCATAACCCGTTAAACCATCTTCCCACGTAGACCATGCCATCACACCGCGCAGATCTGGATAGGTTTTTGCTGGTTTGTAACCGCTACCGCAATCACCGGAACGCAAGCAACGTATTGCCGCTTTCACAACAGTAGGATTCGTGTAACCACTACCGGCTGCAGCGGGTGAAGTAGATGCTGGCAAACCGATCACCACTTTGTTAGCAGGCAGGCCCAGATAACTTACGCCAGTGCTGCCAATTGGGAAGCCTTCGATCAGCGCTTCTGTCCAAGCCACCAAACCGTCTTGCGTTGCAGAGTTATAGAACTGGCCATTTTTGCCTGGCATAGAACCGGTGTTGTAGTACTGCATTTGGATCCAACTGATGTCGTCGCGCAATGCATTCATCAGTGGCAAATAAACACCCCAGTTGTATTGACCCAACCAGTTATTGGGCAGGTTCGCACCTATGGTGTGTGCAGTTTCAGGAGCCATAGTCAGCAGGAAGTTCGCACCATAACGCGCTTTCAAACGCTTGATTGCACGCACCAGATAATCCGCTGAATATTGCGGGCTGGTTTGGCTAATTTGCGCATTTGGATTGGTATGCAAACCTTTTTCGGTATCGATATCAATACCATCCAAACCAAACTGATCTTTAATCGCGATGAAAGAGTTTACAAAATTATCTTCATGCGTTTGGTTGTTCAGTACAAAAGTCGCATTAGCTCCGCCGATCGACAGCAATACTTTTTTGCCTGCGGCTTTTGCTGCAGAAATTTGTTCTGCGGTTGGATTGTTTTGCACGCCACCATCATTACCAAGATAGAGCGAACCATTGGCATTGATTGAAGGGAATGAAATATTCAATACAGTGTAATTAGGAATTGTCGCTGGTACTTCCAACGGCCAATGCCAGTTTTCCCAATAGCCTACCAATTCCCTGCCATTGCTCGGCGCTACGGAACTACTGCTTGCTGATGAAACACTGGAGCGCGATGTACTCACGCTGGATGAACTAACCGATGACGGTACCAAGCTGCTGGAACTGGAACGAGATGTACTCGCACTGGATGCACTGGTACCCGGGCAATTGCCACCGGCAGTCCAGGCTTGTTGCCAATAAGTACCCGTGCCTGGTGCGTAAGCCCAAGTTGCCGTTGATGAACACCAACCCGGAACCTGGCAGGTGTAAGCACCACCGGCATTAATCACCACCGCACCGGCAGCATAACTAGTGCCCGCAACAAAGGCAGGGCAAGAACCAACACTGCCAACTGATGATGAAACACTGCTTGGCGCTATTGAACTTGGTGTTGATGAGCGAGAGCTTGAAGAACGTGAACTGCTTGGGGCCACAGAACTTGGAGCAACACTGGAGGTAGCGCCATCACAAACACCATTGTCGGTCCAATGTGCCCACTGTCCTGATGAAGTGGTCGGATTATTCGCTTGGGTCCAGTAATTCGCGGTATAACCACGATTCAAATGTTGGACCTTATTGCCCTGGGTATAAACGCTGCTGCTATTCCATTGTGGCAAACCAGCACAACTTACGGCAAAGGCATCCATTGAGGCTAAGGAAACGCTGAGTAGCGCACCCAGTGAAAGTATTTTTTTCATCGACGTTATTTATCCTTTCATTATCGTTAGTTAAGGAAACGGGGTTGGCGAATCGCAACAAAAATCTCTCACCGTCAATGGCGGTTGCATAAGGCTAAAACCTTTTTATATTCGCCGGTCAGCTATTGTCAACGTTGTCATTTGCAAATACACAGAAACCAGCAAGGTAAAAGGAACATCAATATCTGGGGAAATTTCCGGTACGGGCGGGAGGACAAACTTAAATCAAGACAAGAGACTGCCACTGAGAATAAGTATATCTTTTGTGCAATGCAAGCATTTACCGTATAAAAACACGAACAAACTAACATTTTGACGCTATAAAAAAAGTCGAACCGTGAACCAATATTTTTTATTCGAAGATACCAAGACGGAGCATAGAAAAGTACAGATAAAAAAATAGCGCCCTGAAGGCGCTACTTTCACTTCCGATCGTTATTCCGGACGCATGTGCGGGAACAACAATACGTCGCGAATTGACGGTGCATTGGCAAAGAGCATAATCAAGCGATCGATACCTATGCCCTCACCCGCTGTTGGTGGCAAACCGTATTCCAGTGCACGCACAAAGTCAGCGTCGTAATGCATTGCTTCGTCATCACCGGCATCTTTCTCGCGCACTTGTTGCATAAAACGCTCAGCCTGGTCTTCTGCATCGTTCAACTCAGAGAAACCATTCGCCAACTCACGCCCGCCGATAAAGAATTCAAAGCGGTCAGTTACTGCCGGGTTGTGATCGCTACGACGTGCAAGCGGCGATATTTCAATTGGGTACTCTGTAATAAATGTTGGCTGATCCAGTTTATGCTCAACGGTTTCTTCAAAAATTTCGGTTTGGATTTTTCCGAGTGCAGTGCCGGGTTTAATTTTCAAACCCAAATCTTCGGCCGCTTTGGTAGCACCTTCAACGCTGCTTAATTGCTCTGCCGTAATTTGTGGATTGTAATGCAATACAGAATCAAACATAGACAGGCGAACAAATGGCTTGCCAAAATCGTACTCGCTGGTTTGGTATTTCAGCGTGGTACCGCCAGTCACCTCAATACACAATTTACGCAGCAAATCTTCCGTTAAATCCATCAAATCTTTGTAATCAGCATAAGCTTGATAGAACTCCATCATAGTGAATTCTGGATTGTGGCGAGTTGAAACACCTTCGTTACGGAAGTTACGGTTAATTTCAAACACACGCTCAAAACCACCAACGACCAAACGCTTCAAATACAATTCCGGCGCGATACGCAGGAACATTTCCATATCCAATGCGTTGTGATGGGTAATAAATGGCTTGGCAGATGCGCCGCCTGGAATAACATGCAACATGGGCGTTTCTACTTCCATAAAACCACAACCGCTCATGTAATTGCGGATAAAACTGATGCACTGTGAACGCAAACGGAATGTGTCGCGCACTTCCGGATTCACAATCAAATCGACATAGCGTTGGCGATAGCGAATTTCCTGGTCGCTCAGACCATGGTATTTGTCTGGCAGCGGACGCAGGGATTTGGTGAGCAGTTGGTACTCCTCCAAATTCACATACAAATCGCCTTTGCCTGATTTGTGCAATGCGCCTTTAACCCCAACGATATCGCCTATATCCCACAAACCCCATTTGTCTTTGATAACTTCTTGCGCTGCTTTATCAGCATACAACTGGATTGAGCCTTCACCATCCTGCACAACCATAAACGGGCCACGTTTTGCCATGATACGACCGGCAACACTAACCACATGATTCAGTGCTTCCAATTCTTCTTTGGTTTTTTCGCCAAATTGTTTTTGCAGATCAATGCTCTTGTCACCGCGACGGAAGTCATTAGGGAATGCGTTGCCCTTTTCGCGAATCGCAGACAGCTTTTGACGGCGCTCTGCGATCAATTTATTTTCGTCATGTGCATCTGGCTGTGCTGAATTGATTTCGTTGCTCATAGTCTTCACTGATCATTAATAAAAGGTTTAGGGCTGAAAAAATTTAGGGATTAACCAAAAAATAAATTACAAACCGGCTTTAAGGCTTTCGACAATAAATTGGTCGAGATCGCCATCCAACACTGCTTGGGTATTCGATGTTTGCACGCCGGTACGCAGATCTTTAATGCGCGAATCATCCAGTACATACGAACGGATCTGGCTACCCCAACCGATATCGGATTTATTATCTTCCATCGCCTGCTTTTCAGCGTTGCGCTTTTGCATTTCCTGCTCGTACATTTTTGCACGCAGCATTTTGTAGGCTTTATCGCGGTTGGCGTGTTGCGAACGTTCGTTCTGGCACTGCACCACAATGTTGGTTGGAATATGTGTAATACGTACAGCCGAATCCGTTTTGTTAATGTGCTGACCACCAGCACCACTGGCGCGGTAGGTATCGATACGCAAATCGGCGGGATTAATATCAATTTCGATGTTGTCATCGATTTCCGGTGAGATAAATACCGAACAGAAAGAGGTGTGACGACGATTGCCAGAATCGAATGGTGACTTGCGTACTAAACGATGCACGCCCGTTTCGGTGCGCAACCAACCAAAGGCATATTCGCCTTCAAAATAAATGGTGGCGCTTTTGATGCCGGCCACATCACCAGCGGACACTTCTTCCAGCGTCACTTTAAAACCTTTGGCTTCACCCCAGCGCAGATACATACGCAAAACAATTTCAGCCCAATCCTGCGCTTCAGTACCGCCTGAACCGGATTGGATATCAAGATACGCATTGTTCGCATCTGTCTCGCCCGAAAACATGCGGCGGAATTCCAGCACGCCCAATTGTTTATCAAGGCGCTCCAGCTCGGCCTGTACATCGGCCACCATGGATTCATCATCCTCTTCCACAGCCATGTCGAGCAGCTCGCGCGAATCGCGCACGCCGTTATCCAGATCATCGATGGTTTTTACCACCATCTCCAAGGCTGCCCGCTCACGTCCCAACGCCTGGGCACGCTCAGGTTTATCCCAGACGCTCGGCTCGCCGAGATCAAGTTCAACTTCTGCTAGACGCTCTTTTTTAAGATCGTAGTCAAAGATACCCCCTAAGCACATTAGTGCGCTCGGTCAGGTCTTTAAGGGCAAGTAATAAGGGATTAATTTCCATGATGATGCGCAATTTAGTCTGGGTTTAGGCCTGAAACAGGCAGAAAAAGCGAGGCGCGCATTCTACATGAGATGACTCTTGAGGCCAAATCACACAGCAGGTAGCGATGACTGGCAAGTAGCTAAGCCTCTGCACCGCTTAAAAAATCAGTTTTTCCTGCGGCTAAGATCTAATCGGACTATCTGAAAGCATCTAGCGTATGTATACTTACAAAGTAACCGGTTACATTGGTTAATAACCCCATAATCCAAAATGATAATAAGCTCGGAGTCCTAATGAAGAGTTCAACCAAATTTGCTACAGGTGCAATCTGTCTGGGTATCACCTTAGTGTTAACGGCTTGTGGCGGAGGAGGAGGTGGCTCATCTAAACCTACCGCATCCAAACCGGCATCCAGCCCCCCTGTTTCGAGCATCGCCCCCAGTTCAATCGCATCAAGTAGCTCATCCCAAGTATCGTCATCGAGCCTTGCCGCGCTTGCTAAATGCACGGTTGATGGCAAGCAGTGGAATGTCTGCGCCAGTGATAATGGCAGTTGGAGTTTTGAAAATAGCCAATACTGCATAGCTCAAAAATTCTGCCCAGCTAACCGCACTAGCCTGCCTGTCACAGCAACACGTACAGCGCCAACCGATCCCAATGCAAATGCGAAAACTCAGGCAATTTACACTTACCTGAAGAGCATCTGGGGACAAAAAACCCTTTCGGGGCAGCAGGATTTAACCTGGAAAGATTCCATCGATATGGCGGAGCGCGTGTTTACTGATACGGGTAAATACCCTGCCATAATGGGTTACGATTTTATGAACTATGGCATGACTGCCAACTGGGTCGAGGGCGTTAAACAAACACAAGAAGCTATCGATTACGCCAAAAAGGGGGGCTTGGTGACTTTCGCCTGGCACTGGCGCGATCCGGCATTGCTCAATACCGCAAGTGTTAATGACGCCCAGTTTTATACTAAAGACACCAACTTCCAGATACCTGTTAAAGATGGCGCATTGGATACAGGCAGCGCAGCTTTCGCCCACATCAATGCCGGCATTGATTTAATCGCCGTTGAACTGAAAAAACTAAATGATGCCGGTGTAAGTGTGCTCTGGCGTCCGCTGCACGAAGCGTCAGGTAACAACGGTGATGGCTGGTTCTGGTGGGGGCGTACACGCACCGATGGTGTACCGCAGTCCTTTGCCCAAATTTTATTATGGCGACACATTTACAACCGATTGACGAACGATCACGGGCTCCATAATTTGTTATGGGTATGGAATGGACAAAACGCCGCTTGGTATCCCGGCGATGAATATGTGGATATCGTCAGCCACGATATTTATGACAGCACTGATAACAAAACTTATAAATCGCAAATCAGCACTTATACACAAGCACGCAAATACCCGTTTGAAAACAAAATGGTTGCACTGAGCGAAAATAGTTACATTCCCGACCCAGATAAAATTGCAACTGATGGCGCATGGTGGCTGTGGTTTATGGTGTGGAACGATGGACACACTGCCGAGGGCGCTGGTGTTACCCATAAAGATAACTTCTGGACGGGTGAGTATTACAACACCAACGCGCACAAAACCAAGGTCTACAATCACAACAATGTCATCACATTGGATGAACTGCCAACTTTCTGAACGCTGAAAAAAGTCCAACAAAAAAGCCCTCAAACGTGAGGGCTTTTTCATCAAAATCAAATACTCACAAACCAGTCCATCAGTATTTTCTTCTCTTCCGTCGTTAAACTTTTATCGGGCGGCATAGGGCAATTTTTATCTTCAAATATCTTGGATTCCATTTGTGTTTTTCCATCTTGCTTATTTAGCCAATTATTAATCGTTAACAAACTATTCGACTGTTGCAAAAGTCCGCTATGACATTGTGCGCAGCGCTCTTGCAAAATCACACTGACCGCAGCAGGCGGAACCAATGATTTAGCCATAACTGCCCGCTCAGGCGCCTTCTGCATCTGATAATTTTTCCCAACAGATAAGCGCAGTATCGCTGCATTGCGATCATCCACAATAAAGATACTGCCATCTTGTGCTTGTGTAAGACCTACCGGTGCACCCTCAGGCCGCAAACCTGGAACTTCATGCCACTGCGAAATTACTTCACTGTGTTGCGCTACATTTTTATCGCTCATATTTTTTTGCCCTTCCCCCAAGCCACCTTTTGGAGAAAAGGTATGTTGAGTATAAGCACCTTCAAATGTAGCCGGCGCCCGAAAGAAAATCGCACTCTGCTGTAACTCGGGGCGACCGTGCTTATCAATTGCATAACTGACTAAACGATTGCCTGCCACACGATAACCATGCCAACTCATAAGCAATTTGTTTTGTAACGCAGGTAATTTTGTATGTGAGTAGTAAAGCATATCCAGCGGAGCAACGTGGGGAGGCAACAATGTCCAAGGTTGTTGATAGTCAGCTTGTTTACAGCTACTACCATACAAATTCATATTGCGATTGAAACATAAAGGCCAACCATAAAATTTATTACCTTCAATAACATTTAATTCTTCGTAAGGCTCATCGGCCTCGGGAAAATCCATACTATTTTCAGCCTGCAAAATAGTTCCAGATGAGTGCACAACTAATGCCATGGAATTGCGAAGGCCGCGCGCTATGATTTCAAAATCCGAGGAAAATTTATTTGTTTTTTTATCTAGGCGGTAGCGACGGATACTCGCTTCCTTGCCATTGATGCAATCAGTGAGTGGCGCTTTTTTGTTACAACGATCTGATGAACTACCGATATTAACCAGCAGGTTTGATTGCTCATCAAATGTAAAATTTTTGAGCGGATGTAAATAATCAACATCAACAGGCAAATTATCGACCACCGTCTCCAGATCAACTATCTGACCGTTTTTCCATGAAAAACGCTGTATACGATTAGCTTCACCAACATATATTTTCCCATCATGCCCCTGCAAAATTTTATGTGGTAAATTTAAGTGACTTAATAAAATTTTGACTGAAGCATCAGGATTTCGGTAATCCAAAAGCAGCAACTGCCCCTTGCGCGGCACCCAAGCTCCCATATCAACAATGAGCAACTTATCATCGGGAGTTTGCACCAATGTACGTGGCATTTTAAATGGATTTTTTGGACTGCGCGCCGCGACCAACCCCAAACAGGTTCCCGCCTGGGTTACAACAGGTAATTGGGCGAACCCATCGCACTGGTCAACATTAGGGGTATAGGAACCCGCATTAACCAGTGGGCTAACTACCAGCAACACACTTATGGTGCAGAACATACACACGATATTTTTCAGCATAAGAATCCCTGTGAAGAACTGAATAATAGAAACCACGTAACTGAATAAAAAAATACCCGACTCGTTTGAGCGAGCCGGGCCAATAATTTTCGTTAAAGAACACTAATCATCCGAAATTTCAATATCCGGCAACACTTGGTTACTTTGATTATGTTGCTGTACATTAACTACTAGCTTACGCGCAATTGCGCGATATTTTTGGCTAATCGCCGATTCGGGATCAGCAGCCACTGAAGGCTTACCCCGGTCTGCATCTGCACGAATGGATAAATCCAGTGGCAAAGAACCGAGCAATTCTGTTTGGTAATCGCGCGCGATGCGTTCGCCACCACCCTCACCAAAAACATGCTCTTCATGGCCGCAGTTGGAGCAAATATGAATCGCCATATTTTCAATTACACCTAAAATTGGCACATTGACTTTGCGGAACATCTCTATGCCTTTTTTGGCATCCAGCAAAGCTATGTCCTGTGGTGTGGTAACAATCACCGCACCCGTTACTGGTACTTTTTGGGCGAGCGTAATTTGTATATCGCCGGTACCTGGGGGCATGTCGATGATTAAATAATCCAAATTATCCCAGCGGGTTTGCATCAATAATTGCTGCAGCGCTCCCGTCGCCATAGGGCCACGCCAGAGCATTGGAGTATCTTCAGTAACCAGATAGCCCATGGAAATCGATTGGATACCGTAAGCATTGATCGGTAGCATTTGCTGCTTACCCTGGTCACCAACCACTTCCGGGCGGCGCTGCCCTACCCCCAACATTTGCGGTTGACTGGGGCCGTAAATATCCGCATCCAAAATACCTACCCGCGCACCTTCTGCTGCTAACGCCAGTGCAAGATTAACGGCAGTAGTGGATTTACCTACTCCCCCCTTACCCGATGCAACCGCGATAATATTTTTTACCTGCGGGATCGCTTGATGATGTGTTGTACTTTGATTGCTTGCCATAGAACCCTCTGTGTAACGCTATTCAGCACTCAAATTTCTGCTAATGAATTTGGTCGCACCCTAACAAAAAAGGGTGCCAATTGGCACCCTTTTTTGTAATCGGCTGCTTTAGTTAGCTTCAGCCAAATGCTCAAGCTCTTCGCGATCATGCTGATGATCTTTGGCAAGCAGCATGTACACCGAGGGCAATACAAACAAGGTAAAGAAAGTACCAATCGTCATACCGAGCACTAACACAATACCAATCGCATTGCGCGCCTCCGCACCTGCACCTGCCGCAAATATCAAGGGCGTATGGCCGGCAATAGTCGCGACGCTAGTCATCATCACCGGACGCAGACGCAACGAGGATGCCTCGCGAATTGCATCAAGCTTGGCGACACCCTGCTCCTGCAATTTATTGGCGAATTCCACCACCAGAATACCGTTACGTGCGATCAATCCCATGAGGGTCACCAAGCCCACCTGTGAATAAATATTCAGTGTGCTGGTGAATCCATTGGTAAAGAACGGAATGGGCATAGGAATCTTCAGGAAGGTGAACAAAAGTGCACCGAACATCGCTAAGGGTACTGAGCCAGCTAAAATAACCAATGGATCACGGAAGCTATTATATTGCGCCGCTAATACAAGGAAGATCATCACGATTGCCATTAGGAATGCAGGCAGAAAGGTATTGCCTTCACGAATTAATTGACGCGATTCGCCGGTGTAGTCAATGGTGTAACTTTTAGGCAATATTTTTCGCGCCTCTGTTTCTACATGAGCCAATGCCTGACCTAGTGGCTTGCCAGTAACGCCACTGATTTTAACTGCGTTTAATTGTTGCATACGATTGATCGAGCGAGGCTCTGTGCTGTGCGTAAGGCCGGCAACTTGATCCAGACGAATCAAACCGCCATCAGGTCCAGTAACATAAAGATTAGCGAGATCCTCAGGATTTAAACGCTCAACACGCTTCACTTGCGGAATTACTTTGTAACTTTGTCCAGCCATATTGAAGCGATTGACATAGCCACCACCCAACAATGTACCTACATCACGTGTAACTGTTTGCAAATCCAAGCCTAAATCCGCAACTTTTTCACGATCAATGGTCAGTTTGTAATCTGGCTGGTCTACTTTCACGTCCAGAGTCGTAAAGTAAAACATGCCCGATTTCGCCATGATGTCTTGCACCTTCAATGCTTGCTCATAGATTTCTTTGATATCAGCTGTAGATGCCAACACAATTTCTACTGGAAATTGGCCGCCACCCGGTAATGCCGGCGGCGTAATTGGTAGAATTTTCACTCCAGCAACCGCTGATAATTTTTGTTGCACTTCTGGCATGATTTGGAAAACATCGCGATCACGCTCCTCCCAAGGCTTAGTCACCATGCCAGAAAAACCACCGGTCGGACTGGTCAACTGAAATGTAAAGTCAGTTTCAGGAACACTCATGAAGACTTCATTCACTTGCTTACCGTAATGCGACGATTGATCAACCGTAGAGTTGGCTTGAGCCTCTACAATCCCGAAAATAACGCCCTGATCTTCCGTAGGCGCTAACTCTTTCGCGGAAAAAAGATAGAGAGGAAAACAGAGCGCTGTTATACCAATCCAAAAAATGTAAACACCTACGCGATTTTGCAAACTTGCCGCCAAGTTGCGACTATACCATTCACGAAAACGCTCAAAAGGTTTTTCCAGCGGCGCCTTCAAACCAGTGTGGGGTTTCAACATGCGCGACCCCAACATCGGCGACAAAGTAATTGCAACAATCGCGGAAATTGTCACTGCTCCTGCAAGTGTTATCGCAAACTCACGAAACAATGACCCGATCAAACCGCCTTGTAAACCGATTGGAATGTACACAGAAGCCAGTGTTACTGTCATCGCCAAAATGGGGCCCGCCAATTCACGTGCGGAAATAATTGCGGCAGGGAAAGGTTTCATCCCCTCCTGAATATGGCGTTCGATGTTTTCCACCATCACAATCGCATCATCCACAACCAAACCTACGCAAAGTACGATTGAGAGTAGCGTGAGCAAGTTCAGGGAGAAACCGCAGACCTGCATAATAAATAATGCGCCGACTAACGACAGTGGAATCGCCAATACCGGAATGATGACCGAGCGGCTAAACCCAAGGAATAAGAAGATTACTATCACAATAATCAACAGGGTTTCCGAGAGGGTTTTGATTACTTCATGAATCGCGGCGTCGATATACTCTGTTGAGTCATAGGCAACTGTGCCGGATAAACCTGTCGGCAATTCTGCCTTAATCGCTTCCATTTCCTTATTGACCGCTTTCATTACATCCAATGCGTTTGCATTGGGTGCAACCCATACCCCCATAAATACCGCAGTATCGCCTGAGTAGTTAACAACTGTGTCGTAATTCTCTGCGCCTAATGCGACGTCAGCAATATCACTTAACCGGATAATGCCATCAGCAGAGTTGCGAATAACTAGCTGCTTAAATTCATCGACACTTTTTAAATCCGTATCAGCTCGCAAATTAACCTGGGTATAGGTGCCTCGAGTCTGCCCTACCGCTGCTTGCACGTTATTGGCCGCTAATGCAGCACGCACTTGTACTGGTGTTACGTTTAACGCCGCCATGCGTTCTGGCTTCAACCAAATACGCATAGCAAAAGTTCTACCACCCAACACGTCAGCTTTTTGTACACCTGCAACGGCCGTTAAACGCGGTTGGATCGAGCGGGTTAAAAAATCAGTGATTTGGTTTTGTTCAAGAATTTCAGAACTGAAACTTAAGTAGGCAGCAGCAAATTGAGAATCCGCTGCCTCGATACGAATCGCAGGCACTTCCGCTTCTGGTGGTAAATCACCACGCACCTGATTCACCTTGGCCGAAATTTCAGTCATGGCTTTCAGTGGGTCGTAATTCAAACGCAAGTGCGCAGTGACGGTCGACATACCCATCGCACTTTGCGATTCGATGTAATCAATACCACCCGCGGAGGCAATCGCGCGCTCAATCGGAGTAGTAATGAATCCACGCACCAATTCTGCGTTAGCACCAACATAAACGGTGTTGATGATAATGACGGAAATATCACTACGGGGATATTGACGCACAGTCAGGTTGGAACCTGCCTGTATACCCAAAATTAAAATAAGCAGGCTCACCACGATGGCAAGTACCGGCCGTTTGATAAAAATATCAGTAAATTTCATAAGTTAGGCTCATGGGCTTTTTGGCTTATGGAGTAAGTAAAGCGTGTGATCTTGTCACTCGCTCCACAATGAGGAGCGAGCAGGTAATCAAATACTAACTATCAGCTGGAGTTGGTTCGAGCTTGAACTCCGGTGTTGGCAATGCACTTACCGTTACCGCTTGTCCATTCAACAATTTGAATGCGCCTGCACTGGCAACTACATCACCCACTTTCAAGCCATCAACGATTTCAACAAAATCGCCGCGTGCCTTACCCAAGCGTACAAATTGTTGACGCGCTTTAAATGTGCCGGCTTTTTCACCGGCTTCAATTACAAAAACCGTATCACCGAAGGGCGCATAAATGACTGCTGTACTTGGAACAGCCAATACTTCCTGCGGATCAGACAAAGTCACTTTGGTTTCAACTGCCATACCGGGAATCAACTGATTTTTTTCGTTTTGCAAATAGGATTGCACAATTGCATTACGGGTTACTGAACTGATCTCTGCACCAATCGCCGTAATTTCACCGGTAATTGTCGCATCAGAGCCATCGCCCACGTTGACTTCAACTGGCAAACCGCGATTCATTTGTACCAACCAGAATTGTGGTACGGGGAAATTGACGCGCACACTATTAGTCGCTTGTAAAGATACAATTTCGCCACCGACTTGTAGATCTTCCCCCAAGTCCACTTGACGAATGCCCAAGCGCCCATCGAAAGGCGCGCGCACTATTTTTTTCTCGAGAGTAGCTTTCAAATCGCCTACATCGCCTTCAGCAGATTCCATTTGCTGAACGGCAGTGTCGAGTTCACTTTGCGAAACAGTATTGCGCTTGCGAAGCTCCACTAACCGTTCATGATTTGATTTAGCCAAACGCAGACGCGCTTCCGCGGCGCTCAGTTGCGATTGCTCATTACCCGACTCTTGCACCAGAATCACAGTACCTTTTTTAACTTGTTCACCGGATTTAAAGCGTATCTCTTTCACCTTACCGGCAACTTCGGCGGCAATCACAATACCTTCGGAGGCTTCTACAGTACCCATCGCCGTGTAACTGTTAGGCCACTTTTGCATTTCCGTGGTGAAGGTACTGACGGTTTCGGACGGAGGAGGTGTACTAGCTTGAGCCTGTCCCATAGCATAAAACTGCGTAAATTTAATGCCCGCAGCAATCGCCACAATTCCGATAAGACTTACCGCAGCAATACCGATTGATTTCGCATTGTTCATAAGATGAAGAACCATTGAAAGGAGAGAGGATTCAAAAATATGGGGTTGGCAAGCGACTACGGAGGGAGGAGGTGATAAACCGTAGGTATCCCAACCATAACTTCGGCATTTTTCAGCTGAAGAATTGTTGCACAGCCACATATAAAACCAAAACCAACAAGTGTCACAAAGTGTAAAAGTGACCTATCCGCTTTAGCTGTCAGAGAAAACCAGCCGACCATCTGGTCGGTTGGCAAATAATATTCCCTTTTTGATCATTGTCCAACGAATTGTTAGGCATAACACAAAGTTATGACATTCATCATTCAATGATGCCGCTATTCTCCACAATGGAGTGACAAGACCTGTCAGCAGAACTAATCGCCCGTTATGAAGGATGATAAAAGCTCAATCGACCAACTCGGCGGTGGTAATGCAGTAATTGCTCTCCGGCTCAGATACGCCGCCCCCCAAAGGATCATGAACAATACCTACCTCGTAGTGGTCACCGGTAATTTGAGCAAGCAATTCACGAAGGGCCGCATACCGTTCAAGCGGATAACCGATGATATCGCCCTCCACCAGAACCACGTTTGAGCAATCCAGAATTGCAGCCCTACCTGCCACTTTTACCCACCCACCAACCGCTTGGATCTGGATACGAATAAGGCCGTAATGGTATTTATGAATAGAATCAACTTTGGGAATAAAATGGCGGAAATTTTGCCCAGCCGAAAAGAAAGAAGAAGATTTGAATTTTGAACCTATCACCCCTGCCGCAGACAGATGGCGCTCAATCAATTGAGTTTTATTAAAACCAACATAGGGTTCAGGATAAAAAATTAATGCAGTGGCGGTCATATAAACATCCTTGCTGTATGTGTTGATTAATGTCTGTCCGTGATTAGGCGGATTCAACCAAAGAACCGACTAAAAATCAACAAATGAAACTCGCTGAATTTAGCGATAAGTCTGCTAGGATTTGCGCTCTTTCGATTTTTCCAAGGAATATTTATGACCTGGGCACCCCACGTAACCGTCGCCACCATTATTGAACGCGATAATCGTTTTCTAATGGTGTACGAAGAGGCCGATGGCAAAAAAGTTTACAACCAACCGGCTGGCCATTTAGACCCTAACGAGACATTAAAAGAAGCGGCAATTCGCGAGACCCTGGAAGAGACAGGCTGGACTGTGGAGTTGACTGGTGTAGTAGGTGTGAATTTGTATACCGCGCCCAGCAATGGTATCACCTACTTCCGCACCACGTTTATTGCCAACGTCGTCAGTCATGATGCAGCGCGCACTTTGGATACCGGCATCATTGAAGCCGTCTGGCTGACCTATGAGGAGCTGCTGGCCCGCAAAGACCAGTTACGCAGCCCCATGACCCTGCAAATCATTGAAGAATACCTTGCAGGGCGCCGCTTTCCCCTCAATGTCGTCGGCTAAGGTGGCAGTGAGGGGCCGGGGCGGGTAAAATGCCCGCCTTTCCCTTTCCCAGCAGTTGCTCCTTATGTCAGACGCTCTTCCCGCCCCCGTCTCAAGCTCATCTATAGGCCAGGGCCAAAAAGTTATCGTTGGAATGTCCGGCGGTGTTGATTCCTCAGTCTCTGCCCTGCTCCTGAAACAACAGGGCTATCAGGTCGAAGGCCTGTTCATGAAAAACTGGGATGAGGACGACGGCACTGAATACTGTACGGCCAAAGCCGATCTGGCGGATGCCGAAATGGTCTGCGAACGCATTGGTATCAAGCTACACACCGCTAATTTTGCAGCGGAATATTGGGATAACGTATTCGAACACTTCCTCGAAGAGTACAAGGCCGGGCGTACACCTAACCCGGATATCCTGTGTAACCGCGAGATCAAATTCAAAGTTTTTATGGAATACGCGCGCATGTTGGGTGGCGAGCTGATTGCCACCGGCCACTATGTGCGCCGGGCCGACCGCAATGGCCATGCCCATCTGCTGAAAGGCCTAGACCCCAACAAAGACCAAAGTTACTTTTTACATGCGGTGGGCGAAGCTGAATTTGCCAAGTCCCTGTTTCCTGTCGGTGAGCTGGAAAAGCCGGAAGTACGCCGGATTGCAGAAGAACACGGTCTGGTTACTCACAACAAAAAGGACAGCACCGGGATTTGTTTTATCGGCGAGCGCCGCTTTAAAGACTTTTTGCAACAGTACCTGCCCGCACAACCGGGTGAGATTCAAACCCCAGACGGCAAGGTGATCGGCGAGCATATGGGTCTGATGTATCACACTATTGGCCAGCGTCAGGGGTTGGGCATTGGCGGCGTAAAAGGTGCCAACGAAGAGCCCTGGTTCGTTGCGCAGAAAGACTTGACACGCAATGTGCTGATAGTAGTGCAAGGTACGGATCACCCTCTTTTATATACCGATCACTTAATTGCCCAGCAAGCCCATTGGATTAATGGCACCCCGCCCTCATCTACCTTTACCTGTACTGCCAAAACCCGCTACCGCCAACCCGATCAGGAGTGCGTAGTAACCCTGTTGGCTGATGGCACCCTGGATGTGGGTTTTGCGCAACCGCAGCGCGCAGTAACACCGGGCCAATCCGTCGTTTTTTATGAGCATGACATCTGCCTCGGTGGTGCAGTGATCGAATCTACCGACAACCGCTAACCCGTAAATCAAATCCCTTTTCAAGTAGCTGAGAGAATTTCGCGTGAGCAAAAACTGGCAAGACATTACCCTCGCCCTCGCAGGCGTATTCCAAGCAACTGCATTAGTGGAACAGGTTGCAAAAACAGGCCATGTCCCGCCCGATGCCTATAAATGCAGTATTGAAAGCATGCTCGACCTCAATCCTGAGAGCACACTCGCCGTTTATGGCGGGAACCTGGAAAACCTTCGTACCGGGCTCGAAGTCATGCGCGAACTACTGCGCCCCGGCTCGCAAAAACACCGGGAAACATTGCGCTATGGTTTAGGTGTGCTACACCTGCAGAAAAAACTCGCTGGCCGGCGCGATATGCTCGGCGTTATTGGCAGCCGTCTGGAACAAGTTGCGCAACAGGCGCAACATTTTTCGTCTACCCATGAAAACGTTATCGCCAATTTAGGCACGCTCTATACCGAAACGCTGAGCACCTTCCGTTTTCGCATTCAAGTTAATGGCGACTACAATTATCTGCAACAACAGCGCATCGCCAACCAAATACGCGCCCTGCTGCTCGCTTCAGTGCGGTCGGCAATCTTATGGCGACAAGTTGGCGGCAACCGCTTGCAACTCCTGTTTTATCGTAAGCATATTGCGCAACAGGTCGATGATTTTTTGCGCAGGATGTAATTGATTCATAAAACACGGTGAACAAATTCGCATTTTATTTTTTAATCTTTAAACGAGAAACACAATGGACAATTCATTTAACACACTCAACGCGCTTAATGCTGTATCGCCAGTTGATGGCCGTTACGGTAGCAAAACCATCGCACTGCGCAGCATTTTTAGCGAATTCGGATTAATTCGTTTCCGCGTAGAAGTGGAAGTTCGCTGGTTGCAACAACTCAGTCGCCTTGAAGGTGTTCAGGAAGTCCCGGCATTCAGTGGAGCGACCAATGCATTTCTCGACAAGATCGTTACTGATTTTAACGAGGCCGATGCACAAGCAGTAAAAGATATCGAGCGCACCACCAACCACGATGTAAAAGCGGTTGAATATTTTCTTAAAAACAAATTTGCTGGCAATCCTGAACTCGAGGCCGTGTTGGAATTTGTACACTTCGCATGTACCTCGGAAGATATCAATAACCTCTCGCACGCATTAATGCTGCGCGAAGGCCGCAAAGTATTTCTGAAAGATGCTGAATCCATTATCGACGGAATCGCCAAACTCGCACACGATTACGCGGCAGATTCCATGCTCTCCCGCACTCACGGCCAAACCGCATCACCCACTACTGTGGGCAAAGAAATGGCGAACGTGGCTGCGCGTTTACGTCGCCAGTTAAAAACCATTAAAGAAGTGGAATTGCTCGGCAAAATTAATGGCGCCGTTGGTAACTACAATGCACACTTGTCTGCCTACCCTGATGTAGATTGGCAAACCAATGCGAAAGAATTTGTTGAAAGCTTGGGCTTGAGCTGGAACCCCTACACTACCCAAATCGAACCGCACGATTACATAGCTGAATTGTTTGACGCGATTGCACGTTTCAATACCATCGTGATCGATTTTGACCGCGACATCTGGGGTTATATCTCACTCGGTTACTTCAAACAAAAGACCATCGCCGGTGAAGTGGGATCTTCCACCATGCCCCACAAAGTGAACCCGATCGATTTTGAAAACTCTGAAGGTAACCTGGGGATCGCTAATGCGATTTTCACCCACCTCGCACAAAAACTGCCAATCTCCCGCTGGCAGCGCGACCTCACCGACTCAACTGTATTGCGTAATATGGGCGTCGGTTTTGGTTACGGCATGATTGCTTACGCATCTACGTTAAAAGGTATGAGCAAATTAGAAATTAACCGTGCACGTCTCGCGGAAGATTTGAATAATTCATGGGAAGTGTTAGCCGAACCAATCCAAACCATTATGCGTCGCTATAACGTCGCAGAACCCTATGAGAAATTAAAAGCACTGACTCGTGGCCAGACTATTAACCGCGAAGTGCTCGCTGCATTTGTAGAAACCTTGGATATCCCCGAACACGCAAAACAAACCATGCGCGATTTAACCCCCGCCAATTACATTGGCAATGCGGTGGATCAAGCCAAGGCGATCTAAACCGTGAAAAAATAAAGGGCTCTTCAAGAGCCCTTTCTTATTTTGATTCCCATTTTATTTTCAGGTAATAAAAATGACCGCACCACTTACCCATCTCGGCGCTATGCCCATCGAAGAATTTCTGCGCGATTACTGGCAAAAAAAACCGCTGCTTATACGCAATGCTTTTCCCGGTTTTGAGTCTCCACTTTCGCCCGATGAATTAGCAGGCTTGGCTTTGGAAGAGGAAGTTGAATCGCGCATCGTATTGGAAAAAGGTGCGACGCCCTGGGAATTGCGTAACGGTCCATTCGATGAAAAAACTTTCGAGACATTACCAGAAAGTCATTGGACATTATTAGTTCAAGCAGCCGATCAATATGTGCCGGAAGTAAACCAAATGCTCGATGCATTTCGTTTTATTCCCAACTGGCGTCTGGATGACATTATGATCAGCTATGCACCGGATAAGGGCGGTGTCGGTCCACACTTTGATTATTACGATGTATTTTTACTGCAAGGTTTGGGGAAACGCCATTGGAAAATCGGTCAGATGTGCGATAACGATTCACCGCGTATTGAAGGTACCCGCTTAAAAATCCTGAGCGAATTCCACACTACTGACGAATGGGTAGTTGAACCGGGCGATATGCTTTATATACCGCCCGGGATTGCCCACTGGGGCAATGCGCAAGGCGATGACTGCATGACCTACTCAATCGGTTTCCGCGCACCCAGCCATGCCGATATTATTTCGGAGGTCGGCCAGGAGGTTGCATTGTCTATTGCCGATGATTTGCGCTTTAGCGACCCGGATTTGAAATTGCAGAATAATCCTGGCGAGATTGGTGCTGAAGCTATCGCGCAAGTACAGAAAATTTTGCAACAACATTTAACCGCAGAAAATATCGCCCATTGGTTCGGAAAATTTATGACTGAGCGTAAATATCTGGATCACACCGACGAAGAGCCGATGGATATCGATGCCGATGAGTGGCAATCAGCCCTCGCTGATGGCGAATTGCTCTGGCGCCACCCATCGGCTCGCCTCGCTTTCCACAGCGATGCTAAGGGTACTTTATTATTTGCCGATGGCGAAGCGATTTGCTGTTCGCGCGAGCTGGCTGAGTTAGTGTGTAAAGAAGTGGAGATTAGTTGGCGCGAACTCAAAGAGTTAGTGCAAGATCCACAAAACCGCGCGGCAATTACCCAACTGGTCAATCAGGAAACCTTATTGGTCGATGAATAGCATGCTGATCACAATTATTCCCACCAGCTGGCAGCAACATAAAGCGGATTTAACTAAAATCCGAACCGATGTTTTTATGCACGAACAACAGGTTTCTGCAGCAGATGAGTGGGATGGATTGGATGAGCAAGCGATGCATTTTTTAGCCTTATCGGCAACTGACGAGGCCATAGGTTGTGCCCGATTATTGCACGAGACATCGGGCATAAATAATCTGTATCACATCGGTCGGGTTGCCATTCTCGAATCTTTTCGCAACCAAGGTATCGGCCATCAATTGATGCAGTTTGTAATCGCTTATTGCAAAAAAACAGCGCCCGCGAATCACATTTATTTACACGCGCAGACTGAACGCCGCCATTTTTACGAAGCATTGGGTTTTATTGCAGAAGGACATGAATTTATGGATGCAGGAATACCTCATGTCCGTATGTATCTACCGCACTAAAGGAGCAATAAAATGGCTGAACAATCATCAGCAAGTGATACGCTGTGGCTGTTGGATGGAATTTCGGATTTTCGCACTTATAGCGAACAATTGATCACGCAAAGTCGCCGTTCAATCGCCATTCTCACACGCGACCTGGATGCACTTGTCTACGCCACACCAGAATGCGTACAGCACTTATCAGACTTTGTGCGTTCCAGTCGCAATGCACAAATGCAAATATTGATTAAAGATACCAAACCCGCGATCGAAACCGGGCACTTGCTTGTGCGGCTTGCGCAGCGACTTTCATCCAAAATCCTCGTGCGTAAAATGACCGTTGAGCCCAACAATAAAGAAATGGGTTTTATGCTGGGTGATACTGACAAGCTACTCTATAAAAACGACGATGCACTGTATCGCGGTTTTTTTAATAGTGCCGCCGCCAGTGAAATAAAGTCCTTGCGCGAGGAATTCAATTACCTCTGGCAATATGGCGAACTTGAGCCTGAATTCCAAGTGCTGCACATTTAAGCTGCAAGCCCTACCCCCCGGTAATACCCATAAAAACTGTTGCCAAACTTCACAACGCGTAAAAAAAGCAGTTTTTGCCGGAAAAGCAGCGTATTTTTTGTTGCCGATTACTTTTTTATCCTATATATATAGCGTCAATCCGCGTTTAGGCCCGTTTAAGCCTACAAATGCAGGGCTTTTTGTTATAAAAGTTGTTGTACGAGTATTGCCAGGATCAACCAGACTCTGCAATTCACGTTGTTGCTATACGTAGTGACTATAGTTAGTTACTACGCTATTACTACACGAGCATCTTTGTTCAAAAGATAAGCATACCCACTCATCAATAAATAGAAGGAAACCAATATGGCCGCCAAAAAACCTGCTGCCCCTAAAGCTGCTCCAGCTAAAAAAGCACCTGCTGCTAAAGCTGCTGCCCCTAAAGCCGCACCAAAAGCTGCCGCTAAAAAAGCACCAGCACCAAAAGCCGCTGCTAAAAAAGCACCTGCTGTTAAAGCTGCTCCCGCTGTTGTTAAGCCGATTGCTGAACGCCAAAACAAAACCCAAATGTTGCAACAAATTGCTGACTCAACCGAACTGAGCAAAAAACAAGTTCAAGCAGTATTAGACGAGTTGACCAACATTATCGAAGGCCACATCAAGAAGAAAGGCGTGGGCGAATTCGTATTCCCTGGCCTGTTGAAAATTACCACCGTTAAGAAGCCCGCCACTAAAGCACGCAAAGGTATCAACCCCTTCACTGGCGAAGAAGTGATGTTCAAAGCCAAACCAGCGAGCACCTCTGTAAAAGTGCGCCCGCTGAAAAAACTGAAAGAAATGGCTGTTTAAATACTCGCTGCTTCTTGCACAAAAAGCCCCGCAACAGCGGGGCTTTTTATTGATACTCAAATCAATCTATAAAACCCTAAACCCTTCGCCCACCAATGCATTTTGCAAGCGCTTGATGCGCTCAGCAAATTCATCCGCCGTGTATTCTTTTGCGGGGAGCTTACCCCAAATCGGTTGAGGCCATGCCGGGTCGTCGGTAAAGCGAGCAATATGATGAATATGGAGCTGGCGCACCACGTTGCCAAGTGCCGCCACATTCATTTTGTCGGCATCAAACACGCTGGTCATCACCTCTGACAAACGACAAGACTCCCGAATCAACTGCAGCTGCTCATCTTCTGCCAAGTGATGTATCTCATACACGTCCTCGCGCTTGGGCACCAAAATGCACCAGGGATAATTAGCATCACGGCTTAGCAGCAGTAGTGATAAATCAAATTCACCGATAACGATAGAGTCTTGGGCAAGACGAGGATGAAGTTCAAACATGGTGCCTTCCTTCTTTTATTTGACAAGAGATAGACACTGGAGCACCCGAGGCGCTATACCAATATCTCCAACCGCCGTAGAATAAGCGGCTTTGAAACCCATTATAGCTACCAAGAAGTCATAACTATGCGTTCCAGCCGATTTTTAATTGCCACACTTAAAGAAACACCTTCAGATGCGGAAGTTATCAGCCATCAATTGATGCTGCGCGCGGGCATGATCCGCAAAATGGCCTCAGGCCTCTATAACTGGTTGCCAATGGGTTTGCGTGTGCTGCGCAAGGTCGAAAAAATTGTGCGTGAAGAGATGAATAAGTCCGGTGCCATGGAAGTATTGATGCCGGTAGTACAACCCGCAGAGTTGTGGGAAGAGTCGGGTCGCTGGCAGCAATACGGGCCCGAATTACTGCGCATGACTGACCGCCATGACCGCCCCTTCTGCCTCGGCCCAACCCATGAGGAAGTGATTACCGATTTGATCCGCAATGAGATCAGAAGCTATAAACAATTACCGGCGAATTTTTACCAAATCCAAACCAAATTCCGCGACGAAATTCGTCCACGTTTTGGTGTAATGCGCTCGCGCGAATTTATCATGAAGGATGCTTATTCCTTCCACACCAGCACTGAGTCCCTGCAAGAAACTTACGATGTGATGCATGCAACCTACTGCAATATCTTCACCCGTTTGGGTTTGCAATTCCGCCCGGTATTGGCTGATACCGGCTCAATCGGTGGCGCCTTCTCCCATGAATTCCATGTATTGGCCGATAGCGGTGAAGACGATATCGCGTTCAGTAACGCCAGCGACTATGCAGCCAATATCGAAAAAGCCGAAGCCCTGCCACCTTCAACACCACGCGCCGCCGCGCAACACGTGATGCAGGAAGTCGCAACACCAGGCAAACACAGTATCGATGAAGTCTGTGAGTTCCTGAAAGTCCGCCCGCAACAAACGGTAAAAACCCTGATCGTGCTGGGTGAAGTACGCGAAGATAAAACTCAGCCGCTGGTAGCGCTGGTATTACGTGGCGACCACGAACTCAACGAGATCAAAGCAGAGAAATTAACCGGTATCGCATCACCACTGACACTGGCACCTGAAGCGCGCATCAAAGCGGAGTTGGGTGTTGGCGTAGGTTCACTGGGTCCAGTCGATCTGAAGATCGCCGTGATTGTTGACCACTCCGCTGCGCACCTCTCGGATTTTGTCTGCGGTGCCAATAAAGATGGCTTCCACCTGACGGGTGTAAATTGGGAACGCGACGCGACTGCACCGCTGGTTGCCGATATCCGCAATGTAGTGACCGGTGACCCAAGCCCTTGCGGTAAAGGCACATTGGAAATTAAACGCGGTATTGAAGTTGGCCACATATTCCAACTCGGTACTAAATATTCTGAAGCGATGAAAGCCAAGGTCTTGGATGTCAACGGTAAAGAGCAAACCATGATTATGGGTTGTTATGGTATTGGCGTAACTCGCGTTGTCGCCTCGGCCATCGAACAGAATTTTGATGAAAACGGTATTATCTGGGCAGATTCCATTGCACCTTTCCATATCGCCATAGTGCCGATCAACATGCAGAAATCCCCAGCTGTTGCCGCCAAATGCGAAGAGCTTTATACACAACTGCAAGAGGCAGGCTTGGATGTCTTGTTGATGGATGAAGACAAGGCACGTCTCGGAACCATGCTGGCAGATACCGACTTGATGGGTATCCCACATCGCATTGTGATTGGCGATCGCGGGCTGGAGGCCGGCAGCATCGAATACAAAGGGCGTCGCGATGCGGAGAAACAGGAAATTCCGGTGAACGATATTGTGAGCTTCCTGAAAGCCACTGTGAAAGTGTAAACCCACCTTATCTGTGCCCCCTCGAATTATCGAGGGGGCACTTTGTCATCCGCCCCCCCAGATAGAATCCACAATAGCTTCGACTAGCGCACACTTCTCTTCTGATGTGAAAAGTCGTACTTATTTTTTTCTCCGCCATTCACTTCGACAAGGATTCCCGAAATCTCAGTGCTCAAACCTAGTGTGTTTTGGTCGCAATAAATTGTTGTGCAAAGTCCGCTTATTGTGTGCACTCACGCATAAAAAATCGGCTTTTTGTACCACTTCATAAAGTGGCATTCGGTTGAAAAAAATCGAACCTCTCCAGAAGAATTCCCACTTTAATTATTAACTGGCACCTTTAAAACGCTGTGACGCAGGTTGCAACGACCCTTCAAGCATGAGTGTTAACTTGGCCTCGCTGTACGCATGGTTGTATTGTTTTTTTAAGCTGATATCACGATAAAAATATTCCATGCCTCCCTAAAAATTCGACTTACCCGATCAATGGGCGATTGAGGTATCGGATTTATTTCGCATTGATAGACTCATCACACAATAATTGAGAGGAAATGCAATGAACTTTCATCGCGTAAAAAATACCGCCAGGCATTTGTTGTTTGCCGGCATCACAAGCTGTGCACTTGCTAGCACCGCACAAGCGGCCACCGTTGATTTACTGGTCCTCTACGATAATTTCTCCAAAAACTATTTTGGTGGCGATCCACAAACTGCAATGAACAGTTGGGTAAATCAAATGAATGCGGCTTATGCCGACAGCCAGATCGACGTGCAACTACGTTTGGTCGGTGTGCGTGAAATGGAGCAAGCGGGCGCCGACATGGGTGCGGTATTGGGCAACCTCCGCCTTAACAGTGCCGCCATCGCCCTGCGCGACCAATTGGGAGCAGACTTTGTATCCCAACTTCACCAAAAAGGCGCTTGTGGTGTTGGCTACGTGGCTGTCGATAAAAACTGGACATGGAACGTTACAGCACCGGGTTGCGGCCCTATCGTCATGGCGCATGAGCTGGGGCACAACATGGGATTGAATCACTCCCGCAAACAGGGTGACCAATCAGGTGCACGTTTCCGTTATGGCGTTGGATACGGGGTGGATAACGTATTCGTCGATATCATGGCCTACGAAGGCGTATTCAATACTACGCGCGTCAATCGTTTCTCCAACCCCAATCTCACCTGCCGCGGACTACCCTGTGGTATAGCCGTGGGGCAAGCCAATGAAGCTTACGGCGCACTGGCTATTCACAATGTCCGCGACGAAATTGCAGGCTTCCGCCCAACCGCAGGTGCTTCTGGTCCGGTACAAGTTTCACAGCATTGCGACTACGGTGGCTACAACGTTGGCTTACCAGTTGGCAGGTACACACTGAGTCAATTGCAAGCGCGCGGCATTATCAACGATGATATTTCATCGCTCCGCGTTCAAGCGGGTCACAGTATTACGCTCTATCAAAACGATAATTTCAGCGGTAACTCTGTTACCAAAACCGGCGATGACAACTGTCTGGTGAATGAAGGATTTAACGATACTGCCAGTTCGATTGTCGTGGCGGCGAGCGGCGGCGTTAATATTTTGATCCAGGCTGAAAATTATTTTGCTAACAACGGTGTGCAAACTGAAGCTACTACCGATACCGGCGGTGGCCAAAATGTGGGTTGGATTGAAGCAAATGATTGGATGGCTTACAGCAATATCGCCATTCCAACGACCGGCACCTACACGATTGAATACCGTGTTGCGAGCCCAAGTGGCGGCAGACTCTCAGCCGATTTAAATGGTGGTGGAATTCTGTTGGGTGAAGTAGCCATACCGGCAACCGGCGGTTGGCAAAATTGGACCACCGTTACACAAACCGTCAATATGAATGCAGGCACTTATAATTTTGGCGTGTTTGCCAAAACCGGCGGATGGAATATTAACTGGATTCGTATCAAACGCTAACGCAAGCTTGTACACGTGGAATAGGCATCGATTCCTGATGCCTATTCCGCGATTTATATTCTCACCACAACAATAATGAGCGAGAGAGTTATGCAAACCCAACGACATTTTTGGCTAAAAACAGTAATTGCTGGCGGGATTGTAATGAGCGTCGTGTATTTTTTTGCCCAACCATTAGAAGATGCGCCGACAAATATTATCGACCCGGCGGTAACCATACAAAAATCGTCCCCTAGTGTTGTTGATGATGATAGTCAGTTAAAAAATCAACGCACAGCACAGAACTCCTCAAGTGCATCATCAGCGGATGAACAGACAATCGCGCCTGAACTACAAGAGCGCTTGGCGGCTATGCAACAACGCAGGCCTAATCAGCAATTTTCCAATAGTGAAGTTGCTGCTGCAGTCAATCGCACTAGCAGTTGGACGCCAACGGAAGACATTCCCCGCGAACTGCCATTGCAGCCAGAAGAATTTACCGATGGCCGTCAATTTATCGAATTGGATAGTTTAAAAATTGAAACATTAATGCCCGGTGACCAGGTCAATGTCCGCGTAGATGAAAATGCCAAAGATTATAAAGTGACTATCGATAAAGTAGAGAAGCACGATTACAACAGCATCAGCTGGCATGGCCACATTCAAGGTGATGACGGACAAAAATACAGCGTGAGTTTTACGCGTGGAGAACAATTAACAGTGGGCGGGTTGGATACACCGGATGGTCACTACGTTATCCAAGCACATGGCAATAAAGGTTGGGTTGCGTCGAGCCAATTGTTGTTTAAAGCAGACACATCAGTGAGCGACGCTATACATCCGGCCGATGTAGATCCCAACTACGCTAACAACCAAGGTACACCGCATAACCATTAATGATGTGAAAAAATATCGGCTCTTGCATATAGAGCCGATACACATTATCGGGACGGCACTTTCAGAAATTCAGCCGGTGATAAAGCGCGCCTGGTGATTCGCGCTTGCGCAATATCCCCTTTAAACCAATGTACTTGATTCATGCGCGCGCCAATCGACGTTTTGGCATTGCTGGCAATCGGCAAATAGTCCACCTGCCCTACCAACTCTTTCTGTCCGTTTACGTAGGAAACAAACTCGCGATTTTTAAACGTTATCGCTGCGTGCGCCCACTCCCCAATGGGGTGAACTTTGGTTGGATCAATCAACGTAAATTGTGATTTTTCCGATTTGATATACGCATCCAAATACCACTGCTTTTTTTCATTCAATCGCAATTCGATTGTGACGCGACGATTAGGATTATCGCGCGATTCAATATGAAAAAAACGCGGCTCAAGATTATTCGGGTAAGCATCCGCTGGATTGAAAATAATCTCGATGGTAAATTCGTTCGCATCACCCAAAGGATTTGCATCCACCAACAACCGGTCGCCATCACCATCAAAACGCACCGCAGTGCCCAGAGCGGTATTCACAACTTGAGGATTACCCAAAACCTGGGCCGACGAACCGCCAATCCGACTTAGCGAATTGATATTCCATATCGAAGCATCAGTCGATACTCCTACTGGCGAGACGGCACAGGCACCCAACACCAGTGCGGCGGGAAGCAGCAATAATTTTATAGCCGCTTGCAACTTATTCATCATCAGCTCCGGTGTAACGAGCTTGATCTTGCAACAACTCACGCTCTACATCACCGGGTGAACCTGTATTGCGCGCAAGTAAACTGTAGGCCACAGGAACTAAAAAAAGTGTAAGAAAAGTTGCGACCAGCACACCGGAGATCACTACCACACCAATAACAAAACGTGTTTCTGAACCAGCGCCAGATGAAATCACCAACGGAATTGCGCCCGCCACTGCAGTAAGGCTGGTCATTAAAATTGGACGCAAACGCGCAGAGGATGCCTCCAACAATGCCTCGGTAAATTCCACGCCGCGATCGCGCAATTGGTTGGCGAATTCCACGATCAGAATGCCATTTTTTGCCGCCAACCCTATCAGCATCAACAAACCGATTTGCGAGTAGAGATTAAAACTACTGCCTGTCAAATAAAGCCCCAGCATTCCACCCAGTATCGCCAGTGGTACGGTGAGCATAATCACAAACGGGTGCACGTAGCTTTCAAACTGGGCTGCCAATACCAAAAAGGTAATTAATATTCCCAGCAAGAAAATAAACATGATCGACCCCCCTGCCGTCTGGAAATCGCGCGATAGGCCTTTGTAATCCACAACAGCGGTCGATGGCAGATGCTCGCGCACCAGACCATTTAGGTGATTAAGCGCATCACCCAAGGCAAGACCATCAGCAAGGTTAGCTTCGATCGTGAGCGAGCGCATACGGTTATAGCGATTCAAGCGGCTGGCATCGGCAACTTCTTTCAAGGTAACCAGATTCGATAGCGGAATTAATTCACCCGAGCGCTCTGAGCGAACGTACATATTTTGCAAGCTGGTCGTTGTGCGCTGCTCGTCGCGTTCGCCCTGCATAATCACATCGTATTCTTCGCCGTCATCAATGTAAGTGGTTGCACGACGCGACCCCAACATAGCTTCAAGCGTACGACCAATATTATTTACGCTCACGCCCAAATCTGCAGCGCGATTGGTATCAATCAGCACCTCGACTTGCGGTTTGGTTTCTTTGTAATCCCAATCGATACCCGTTAAGCCTGGATTATTTTTTTCCAGTTTCTCTAATAAGATATCGCGCCATTTAGCCAACTCCTCATAAGTTCCACCACCCAGCACAAACTGCACGGGTTTAGTCGCCTGCGAACCAAAGCCTTGGCGCATTACAGGCGCTGCGGTTACACCGGGTAAATCCGCAAGCTTTTGACGAATTTCATCCATCACCACAAATGCACCGCGGCGCTCGCTCCAATCATTCATCACCGCGATAATCATGCCCGAGTTAAAACTTTCTACCGCACCAAAACCGCGTGGAGCACGTACCATTAACCGATTGATTTCTCCCGCCTCTACATATTTCATCATACGGCTTTCAATTTCGGTCATGTACTCTTCCATGTAGGCGTAACTGGCACCCTCAGGGCCATTCACCATCACAAAAAAAGTACCGCGATCCTCACGTGGCGCATATTCGGAGGGGATTTGTTGAGCAAGAAAAAACGTCCCCAACAACAATAATGCGAAACTCACAATGATTAATTTTGCACGGCGCAAACAAGCGCGGATGGCATGCTGATAGCGCAGGCGCATACGCGACATTCCCCGATCAATCGACGCAACAAAGTTATTTTTATTTTCATTGCGCACCAGCATTTTGGAGGCGAGCATGGGCGAAAGCGTGAGTGCGATTAATGCAGAGAAGCCAACAGCCGCGGCCATAGTAATGGCAAACTCGGAAAATAAACGCCCGATATCGCCTTTTAAAAATACGATCGGAACGAAAATGGCAATCAGCACCAGCGTCGTTGCAATAACAGCAAAGCCTACTTCACGTGCACCATCATAAGCAGCAAGCAAAGGTGTTTTACCTTTTTCTTCTATATGGCGTACGATATTTTCCAGCACTACAATCGCATCATCAACCACCAAACCAATTGCGAGCACCAGCGCCAGCAAGGTCAGCATATTTACTGAGAACCCCATGACTGCAAGTACAGTAAAGGTCGCGATAATTGAAACGGGTACTGCGACAGCAGGCACCAACATCGCGCGGATGCTACCCAGAAATAAATAAATCACCAACACAACCAAAGCGATTGCAATACCGAGTGTGATGTAAACTTCGTGAATTGCGCGCTCAACAAAAATAGAGCTGTCGTAACTGTCTTCAAGGCTCATACCTTTGGGCAAAATCGCGTTGATGCGGTCACGCTCTTCTTTTGCACCGCGCGCCACATCGATGGTATTTGCAGTGGATTGCTTCACAATCCCGATACCGACTTGTGTAACACCGTTACCGCGAAATAAGGTGCGATCCTCTTCGGTACCCTTCTCGACTTTGGCAACATCACCCAAGCGAATTAAATGCCCATCATCGCCGCGCTTAACAACCAACTGACTAAATTGATCTACCGTGCGATAGGAGCGTGCCATACGCACCGTAAATTGCCGCTCCAGCGATTCAATACTACCCGCCGGTAATTCAATATTTTCGGCGCGCAATGCGGATTCAACATCATTCACCGTTAGATTGCGTGCGGCGAGTTCGCGTCTGTCCAACCATAAACGCATAGCGTAACGCTGCTCGCCACCAATACGCACTCGAGCAACACCGTCAATCACCGAAAAGCGGTCAATTAAGTAGCGCTGCGCATAATCCGATAGTTCCGGCATCGTCATATTTTCGCCGGCCAAATTAAACCAGAGAATCACATCTTCATCGGAACTGACTTTTTGAACTTCAGGCGGATCAGCCTCATCCGGTAAATTTCCTAATGCACCGTTGACGCGGTCGCGAATATCATTGGCTGCAGAATCCATATTGTGGCCAGTATCAAATTGCACCACTATGTTAGAGATACCGTTCTCACTGGAAGATTCGATAAAGCGAATACCTTCAACGCCCGAGATGCGATCTTCAATCACCTTGGTAATTCGCGTTTCAACAATACTCGCCGCGGCGCCGGGATAATTCGTGCGAATAGAAACAACGGGGGGATCAATATTGGGATATTCACGCAGAGTCAGGCGGTCAAACGCCACTATGCCAAACGCAATTAATAAAATTGAAATGACCGAGGCAAATACCGGCCGCTTAATGGAAATATCCGAGAGCATCATCGCAGGTTACCCTCAGTTATTTTTTTGTTTGATTAAATCGGAAAGGTGTGTACCTTCTCCTGTTTGTTCGGCATCAGGTTTTTCCTCTGCCAATACTTTTACTTTTTGCCCGGGACGAACTTTTTGTAAACCATGGGTCACTAATTTATCACCCGCATTCAAGCCACTTAACACCTCTACCGATCCCGCAAGACGCTCGCCAATGGTAATTTGGCGGCGTTCAACAATGCCTCCTGTTTCGTCCAGCACAAATACGAAATTATTACTGCCCAGCGGCACTAAAGCGGATTCGGAAATAATTAACGCGTCGCGCGATGCAGCTTTTAAATCGACCAACATCAACATACCTTGCTTTAACTCGTGGTCTTTATTATCAAGCAGTGCACGCACCTTGATTGAGCGGGTTACTTCATCGATTTGGTTATCAATGCTGAAAACTTCACCTTCAAAAACCTTGTTACCTAAATCACGGCTCTTTGCAATGATCGGCAAACCCGGTGACAAGCTGCGCAAATAAACTCCGGGCACGGTGAAATCCAGTTTCATTTTTGAATCGTCATTCAAGGTGGTAATTTGGTCTCCAGGTGAAACCAATGCACCGACACTCACTTCGCGCAAACCAACTACACCTGAGAAAGGCGCTAGCAACACCAAATCTTTCAAGCGCGATTCAGTTGCATTGTAGCGCGCACGCGCCGACTCAAATTCTCGCACGCGTTGATCCAGCAGCGATTGGGAAGCGGCGCCGCGTTTAGCTAGCTCTTGCACACGGTCGAGTTGTTTTTTGGCCTCATCGGCATTAAAGCGCGCCTCTTCTAACAGCGCTGATTCTTCTCGACTGGTCATCTCCACCAGTACCTGACCTTTTTCAACGCGCTGGCCGTCCTCAAAATTAATCCGCGTCACTTTCTTCGTATCATTAGGGGTCAGCGTAATCGCCTCGTTTGCGCGCAGAGTCCCGAGTGCTTCAATAGTGGTTGCCAAACTCTTGATACTCGCGGCTTGTACTATGACCTCGACAGGCCTATCTGCTGGAGGTTGCGCATAGGCGCTGGCAACAAAAGCAAAGGAGCCAAATACAAAGATGCGCAAACTATTTAATAAGCATTGCGAACCGCGTAGCGAAGCATGCGGATGTGGATTCATAAAATCTCCCTGGAAGTAAAGCATCGCCTTTATTTGAGTGATTTTGCGGCGCTGCCAAAGAAAATAAGTAACACGGCGGTTTGACGTTGCAGCCTATTACGCACAGATGTCGGTAAAGGATAAACGGCAACCAGAAGGATCCTGCAAGTTTAACATTTGTTTACAAAATCAAACCTTTAGGCGCAATTGTGCAAGAAAAACAGAACGGCAGCCGGTTATTAATCACAGCTGCCGTTGCATTATTTTTCATCAGGAGAGAAGAGAATTGATGCTGAGTTGATGCAGTAACGTAAACCGGTCGGCGCTGGCCCATCGGTAAACACATGGCCAAGATGGCAATCGCATTTGCGGCAAACCACCTCGGTACGCACCATGTAATGGCTGGTATCCATATTTTCCCGGATTGCCGTTTTATTGACCGGAGCATAAAAGCTTGGCCAACCGCACCCGGCATCAAACTTGGTATCAGCATCAAACAAGAGCTCGCCACAGCAGCGGCAGCGATAATCGCCCGCACTGAACTCCTGCCAATATTCACCGGTAAAGGGGCGCTCGGTGCCCTTTTCCCGGCAAATCCGGTACTGCTCAGGGGTTAATTTTTCCCGCCATTCGGCGTCGGTCAGGTTTTCGTTATCAGCCATAAGGATTTCCTTGACAGATCAACTAGTTAAGGTCGATTATTCGAGTGTTTTTCAACCGCAATCACGCACGACCGCAATCAAGGCATCTTACTGCAAATGAACCCGATTAAGAAATCCGACAAACTCAATGGAGTCTGTTACGACATACGCGGCCCGGTATTGGACCACGCCTATCGCCTCGAAGAAGAAGGCCACCGTATTCTGAAACTGAACATCGGCAACCCTGCCCCGTTTGGTTTCTCGGCACCTGATGAAATTATTCAGGATGTCATCCGCAACCTCGCCAATGCCGAAGGTTACACCGCATCCAAAGGCCTGTTTGCCGCGCGCAAAGCCATCATGCACGAATGCCAGCGCCTGGAAGTACCCGGCGTTGAAATCGAAGATATTTTCCTCGGCAATGGCGCGAGCGAATTGATCGTGATGGCCATGCAGGCACTGCTGAATAATGGCGATGAAGTCCTGGTGCCCGCACCGGATTATCCACTTTGGACTGCTGCTGTAAATCTTGCTGGCGGTAAAGCTCGTCATTATTTGTGCGATGAGCAATCTGACTGGTTCCCGGACCTCGCCGATATCGAAAGCAAAATCACCGATAAGACCCGCGGAATTGTGGTGATCAACCCCAATAATCCAACCGGTGCGGTTTACAGCCAGGATGTATTGGAAGCGATTGTGGAATTGGCCCGTCGCCACAACCTGATTATTTTTGCGGACGAAATTTACAGCAAAATCCTGTACGACGATGCCGAATTTATCCCTATGGGCAAACTGGCTCAGGACGTACTCTGCGTAAGCTTTAATGGTTTATCAAAAGCCTACCGTCTGGCAGGTTTCCGCTCTGGCTGGATGGTCATTAGCGGAGCAAAACATCGCGCACGTAGCTACATTGAAGGCTTGGAGATGCTCTCCTCAATGCGCCTCTGCGCTAACGTTCCCGCCATGTACGCCGTACAAACGGCATTAGGTGGTTACCAGAGTATTAACGAATTGATTATTCCTGGCGGCCGCCTGCGTGATCAGCGTGATACTGCCTTAAAAGCCATGGCCGATATTCCCGGTTTGTCCTGCGTAAAACCCAAAGGCGCTTTGTACTTGTTCCCAAAATTGGATTTGAACATGTACAAGATCAAAGACGACCAGCAAATGATCCTGGATTTCTTGTTGCAGGAAAAAGTATTGTTGGTTCAGGGCACCGCGTTTAACTGGCCGAACCGCGATCACTTCCGCATTGTGTTTTTGCCCCGTGAAGATGATTTGACCAAAGCAATTCATCGCTTCGGTAATTTCTTATCCCGTTACTCGCAATAATTTTTTTCAACATTTCAAAAAACACACATAAAAAAACCAGCCTTGCGCTGGTTTTTTTATGTTCAGGCAGCTGATGGAGGAACTCGGTACACCAAGAGCTTTAGTTGCTGCTCTGGGTCTATATCGGGGAAATCTGCATGCGGTTTTACCCGTTCGATAAATTCCGCTTGCGGACACTGCTCAACAAACTGCTGTTTTAAAAAGCCTTCTCTCAATTCCGGTGCATTTAAACAGGCCAGCACTAACCCACCTGCGGGCATCAATTCCGGCAAACGACGAATAACTTTTGCGTAATCTCTTTCCGCAATAAAACTGCCTTTTTGGTAAGACGGCGGATCAATAATCACCAGATCATAAGGGCCGGGCTTTTTAACACGACTCCAGGATTTCAGGATATTCTCAGCAACAAATTCACTTTTACTTTTCGCGAGATTGTTGAGCTGATGGTTGGCACGACCTAGATTCAAGGCGGCACTACTCATATCTACGTTAACGACTTTCTCTGCACCAGCGGTAATAGCAACAACCGAAAAAGCACAGGTATACGCAAATAAATTCAGTACCCGCTTACCTGCTGCATGCTGCTCCACCCACTGCCTGCCCGACTCCATATCCAAAAAGAAACCAGAGTTTTGCTGCTGGGCAAGGTGCAAGTTAAACAGTGAACTCCCACGGCGCGCATAAATCGACTCAGGCAATTCCCCCCAGACAATTTCACTCGGTACATTAGGTATGTAACGGCGCTGTACTACTAACACAGATTGAAGCGATGCAAACAAAGGGCGTATCTGTGCAATTAATTCATCCAACCACTGCTCAGGTGGTTCAACAAAAAGAGTTACCAAAATAGCGGGCTGAAAAAAATCAACTGTCACAAATTCCAAGCCAGGAAATGCGCGACCACGGCCATGAAATACACGGTAACTATCAATTTCAGTTTGGATACGAATTTTTTCAGCGAGCAAGGTAAGGCGCTCAACAATAATCTGCATTAATGTTCGCCTTCTACGGAATAACCTACGGGATACATAATGGTCTCGCGATACCCGACAATAACCGGGCGATAACCACCGAACGCAACATCCAATTCGGGGTCATTGGTATCTACTAATAGTGGACGGCCATTGAGCGCCAGAATTTTTCCGCGCGCGGCAATAATATGGATATTATCTTTGCCAATGCGACGCAAAATCGCTGGAGTAAATTGCTGGTTGCCACGCCCAAGGATATGACCCTGCCCACCGATAGCGGTAATGATCATTTTGACCGAACCGGAAAATTGATCAAGCTGGACAGCAATTTGTGCAGCGCTTACATCCTTGGCGATCAGTTCATTATTCAACAATAAATCCACACCTAATAAGCTACCGTCAATGCCTAACTCTTGTAAAAAAAGATGTGTCGTTGAACCTGGGCCGACCAAATACAGTGTATCGGGTTGCAGCTGCTCAATCATTCCTTGGGCAACATCCAGTTGCGCCAATTCATCGCGCTCGGTACCAGCATTTTTGACTTGTTGCAGAAATTGCGAATCTTCCGGCACCAATAAAGTGCCGTAAAAGCGTGCACGCACCTGGCCATTACGAAACGCGTCTTCATCAATATCTTTTACATCGCGCTCAACAATATTAACTAGTGTTCCGGTTAACAATTGCTTGAGGATTTCACCTGCAGCTTCAGGTGCATTGGCGTAAACACCCGAATGCATTTTCACACCACAAGGAACACCCAATACCGGTTGTGATGTACCCACCACATCAGCAATCAATCGCGCAGTGCCATCGCCACCGGCAAATAAAATCAAATCAACATGTTGTTGCATAAGTACCTTAGCTGCAGCGCAAGTATCTTGCGCACTGCTAGGCTCATGTTGCGCGGCACCGACAATATGGACAATAAAACCAGATGCGCGGGCACTGCTTTCCCCCATATCGCCAGCAAAACAAAAAATCGCTACTTGCTCACGAAAATTAGCAATCACCTGCAGTGCGCGCTCCATACGCTGCAATGCACGCGGTTCAGCGCCGCGCGCAATGGCTTCTGTGCGAATATCATCACCATCGGAACCCTTTAAGCCGACACTGCCACCTAAACCAGCATAAGGATTAATAATTAAACCGAGTTTAAACACAGTGAAATCCTAATACCTGCAACCATTTTTTATTGGTATCAGAGATATTTTCCAAATGCACTTGGTAATTATGAAATTCACGGCGGATAGGATAATGCTTGCGCAAGCCATCAAAACCTTGACCAAAAACCACTTCACCTGCGAATGCCTGTGATGCGAGCGAGCGCAAACGCGCGTCGTCTGCGGCGATATCGTAAACCTGTTTTATCAATTCTTTGACGATGTTAAAAATATTATTGTCTTTGTCGATATCATCATCGATACGCAATTGATTACTTGCCAATGGTGGCACCAATGCAGTGAGTGACGATTGCGGGGATTTATCGAGATGACGGCAGAGCGCATAATAAATCATCTCAGTGCCGTTTAATTTTCCATCGTAACTGTAACCAGCGATATGCGGGCTGCCGAGCAATACATGATTAAGTAATTCCAGCGATATATCCGGCTCAGGTTCCCACACATCCAATACAGCACGTAAATCATTGCGCTCAGTTAACACATCCAACAAAGCCTGATTATCAATCACCGGCCCACGCCCACAATTAATTAATACCGCATCAGGTTTCAATTGCAGTAACTCTTTACGCCCCAATAAATGAAAACTTGGATGTGGCCCGGTAGTAACTAAAGGGGTATGCATACTGATTACATCGCATGCCAATACCTCTTCAAGACTAGTAAGATCAGGATTTTGTGCAAGCGTCAGATTGGGATCATAACAGCGCACATCAACGCCCTGTGCTTTAAGCCGTTTGTAGAGCAAGCCACCCACATTGCCGCAGCCGATAATGCCGAACTTTACTGGCAGCCAATTGATATCCAAATGGCAAAGTGCGGCATAAACAAACTCAACCACTGAATTGGCATTGCAGCCTGGGGCGCTGGACCATTTGATTCCATGCGCATCCAAATAGGCTTGATCCAAATGATCAACACCAATAGTGCAAGTACCCACAAATTTAACCTTACTACCCTCTAGCAAAGCGGGGTTTACTTTGGTAACCGAACGCACAATCAAGGCATCTGCATCACGGACATCAGCCGCTGTCATAGTGCGGCCCGGCAAACAGACTACCTCACCCATATGGCCAAAAAATGCATTCACCAGCGGGATGTTTTCATCCGCAACTATTCTCATAACAACTCGCTTAGGTTCGAAAAATGGCTTCTATAGACCTTATCTGCGGTAAAACCAAGCTACAGATAAATCTATGGAATAAAAAAGTTGCCCATAGCAGTTGTGCTTTGGGGATTTAGCATATACTTTATATAGTGATGGTGACGTTAAAACCATCGTTCGGCACCTGGTTTTCAAATCAGGCTCTGCCTCACATTAGGGGGTGGTATTATGAAGATCTCGGACACTGGCCACAACATGGATAATGTGGTTGATCTCTTCACCAGGAAAACCTATTCGGCCCTTCACGATGAGCGTTTTATCCGCCTGGCTCCTGAATTGGACGGATTGGAAATGCTCTATTCCAACGATACCAGCTCCGAAAAACTCTACAGCCTAAAAATCCTTTGTTGGGGCTTACGCGCTAACGGCGAAGTAGTTGGCTTGGTGCCGTGGCTCAATGACATAGTGCCCTGCCCTGACTTATGCGACCCCTTAAATGGCCATTGGGAAGGGTATTATGATCCGGGCATTGACGAGCTTTTCTTCGAGGCGCCCATGCACAAGATCATTGAGCTGGAAACCGCAGCGGAGTATTACGAAGTTCAGTGCGACAGTGGTGATGATGTAATCCAGGAACTACCCGATACTATTGGTACACATGCCGTATTGGCCGTGCCGGATAGCAAGCGTTTATCATTGGTAGAAGTCGTGAGTTGGAGCCTGCATTTTGATGGCAGTGTTTACGCCATGATTAGCGATCCAGCCAAAGTAGTTAGCACGCCGGTGTTGCCGGGTGATGATTCTTTGTACGAGGCCCAGGCCAGCGAATCTTTTCGCTACTTCTTCCAACACCAGATTGCCAACAAAATCAAAGCAGAAGACCCCGAAGCTATGGCTGCGATTTCCATGCTGGTTGATGGAATACAGTAATTTTTATTTTCCTGCACCTTTGCAAATAACGCCGCTCGTGCGGCGTTATTTTTTGGATGCTTCAAAAGATATAACTAAAAAATCGTAAAAAATAATTTTTAGTTTTTACGAATATAAAAAAAATACTGCTGTTCTGTTTCTTTTTGCTCGATCAAATCGTGACCAAGAAATAAACAGAATTTGGGAATATCGCGCAGTGTTGATGGATCAGTTGCAATCACCTCAACAAGATTTCCAATAGCAGCTTCACGCATCACTTTATGCAACATCATCACCGGCTCAGGGCAAAGCAAACCTGAAGCATCCAAACTTTTATCAATTGTGTCATTCATAGTTTTAAATCGTCTATAAACTTTTCGGCAAATAGCCAAGCGATTGCTATCATTAGGTCAACGGAAAAACATTCAGGAAAAAAGTTAACTACCGAGGAACCTGGTTCGATGTCTCGGATATCTATAAGCGATTATATGCCCACCGATTTTTTTAGTCGCCAAGCGTTGGAGCTAACGTTTCGTCTTTTGCGAAACAATCATCCTTTGCTGGCACATGCTGTAAAACAAACTATCGATAATACTGCCACTGTATCCTACGAAGATTTACAGTCTGCCTACACAGGTGAAATGCTACTCAACTCCGAAGTATTAGCGTCGCTAAAAGCGCACACCATTGGAAAAATAGTATCTGTGTTAACCGACATTGGCGAAGAGGCACTCAAACAAAATGATTTACCTCCAAGCCATATGACGCTAATGCGCACCTTGATTGAAGACTGGGTGCAGCTCACAGAATGGGTGCTTGCACATACTTCGGCAGATCAAAACGACCGTACGTCATACCATTAATTTTAGAGAATGACTGCGCGCTTAAGAAACGCGCAAATGACCAGTTACCTCTTCTCTATCGTGATACAGTTGCTTGAATTGGATTTCAACTTTAAAACCCGCTTTTTCCAATGCAGTACGAATACGCTCTTCACATTTTTTCACTTCAAGATAGCGCTGCTTCATAGGTAATTTCAAATTAAATACAGCTTCACGACAATTGGCTTTCGTGAACCAACTAATTACCATACTCGTTACACGCGCAGGTTTATCAACGATATCGCATACCAACCAATGCACCGGTTTTTTCGGCTCATATAAAAAACCATCCGTCAAAATATGCAAGACCTGCCCTGTCTCTAACAAGTTTTTATCCATTGGACCGTTATCGACTGCCTCCACATACATTCCACGCTGCACCAATTGCCAGGTCCAGCCACCCGGCGCAGCACCCAAGTCAACGGCGCGCATGCCAGAGGCTAGACGCGTATCCCAATCTTCTGCAGGAATAAAGTGATGCCAAGCCTCTTCCAATTTTAAGGTTGCACGGCTGGGCGCTTCTTTGGGCAAACGCAACCGTGCAATACCCGTTGGCCACGGCGATGAATTGTACGCAGGAATCACACCTAAATAGGCTTGTGTACCGGTGATAAACACCAGATGCAAACGCATGTGGCTACTTGGCTGAAATACTTTATTGGCTTTTAATGCTTTCTCAAACGGCGCGGTAAATTTTTTACTTAACCCAGAGAGTTCTTTACCCTCATTTGTATCGACGGTTTCTATCACCAATTCGCTGGTACGTGGCAATGCCTCCGCCGCTGCCAGTAAAGGTGTGACGCGATCAGCGACGGGCAAGTCATCAATCAAACCTGCACTGACAAACCACTGGCGCGCAAAAATCAATTTTGTAAAACGCAGCTGCTTGGTGATTAAATCTGCACCATTCGGCTCTTGGGTAATGAATACCACATAAGCGCTACCATCTTTGGTTTTGCTGTAGCCATAAATACCCAGCTCACCAGCCAGATCAGTAATTTCTGCCGCACACTCTTTTTCAAAACCCGCACGACAATGTAAAAATAAATGATTCACAATTTTCCCGTTACGCAGATACGCGTTTAAATATAACGGAGCACTATTGCTCCATAAGTTCAGCATCACGGCGCGACAAAATACTCACCGTTTCTGTAGTAGTATCAAACACCACTACAATATCGCGGCGCTTCAATTGCTGTTTAATTTGTTCAACTTTGGTACTGAGCGATATTTCTTCAATGCCATAATCGGTTCCCTCACGTGTAATAAATTCTTCAATTAATCCTTGTAAAGCATCGCTCGATAATTGTTCATAAGGAATAATCATCTGTGTCTCTTTCTATCGGTTTTGTGAGGAGAACCCAGTGATACCAGACCTGACTTGTTCAGCAGCAGCAAGCGGAGTAATCTTCGCTTATCAATCCTGTTTAACTGTTCAATCCAAACAATAAGGAATCACCGTGAATACACAATTGGTTTTAACTGTCCTCTGCGATGATCGCCCCGGTGTCGTTGAACAACTCGCCCAAACCATCAGCGAGCACCACGGCAACTGGCTGGAAAGCCGTATGGCGCAACTCGCAGGTAAATTTGCTGGAATCCTTCAGATCGCAGTGGCGGATACCCACCAGAACGAATTACGTACAGCTTTGGGCGAATTGGCTGATAAAGGCTTTAAGATCGTCATTGAAAATGCGGTAAACACTACAAAACCGGACTGCCGCGAATTCAGCTTCAGCGTCGTAGGCAATGACAGGCCTGGCATTGTACGGGAAATCGCCCAGGCTTTTGCCGCCCGCCATATTAACATGGGCGAGCTGGAAACGGCGTGTTCAAGCATGCCATGGTCTGGAGAGCCGCTATTTGAGGCCACGGGAATCATTGAAGTCCCCAAGTCGGTCGATATGAATGAGCTCTACGACTATCTGGATAAGATTGCTGATGAGCTGGCGGTGGATATCCGATTAGAGTCATCAACCGAACGCAATAGTTAGATCTGCGCCACCACTAACAACAGGGGCCACACTTGTGGCCCCTGTTCATAGCATTTATGCCATTGTTAGCCATCAGTGCTTTCGCTTTTTCAGCTCCTCATCAAACTTTTCCAATTCGATGTTGATTGCTGTAGTAGAAATATTGACCTCATAAAATGAAAACAATAGCGAGATCACCAACAAAATCAGACTGATAGCGAACAAATACATTCCCGCCGAAAGAAAAGACAGCAATAGAGAAAACATCGACAGCGTACAAAACACAAATGACAACACACCAAATGCCTGCATCAACCGGATTACCGTCATACGGATACGCAAATTTTCAATTTGGCGAATTACAATGTCGCGACTAGGTGCATTTTCCAAATTGCTTAATTGACGAATCACATTCGCAAGAGTCACAAAACGATTGGTGTAGGCCAGCATCAATAATGAAATTGCAGGGAATAATAAACTTGGAGTAGTGATGGTCATTTCCATAAATAAATTTTAAACTCAATTAAAATCTTTCACGCCAATAAATTACACGGTCATGGCCGCGGTATTGTCCAAAACCAATCGTTGCCCTGAGGCTGCAATCAGTATCAGGCAAAGTGGGCGGCAGAGGATTACACTGTTCATTTGAGGGTACATTGTTCGCCTGATTCCAGTCAGCTGTCAGCCATGGATAAGAGGCCAAGTTAACACGCACAGGAAATGAATCTTCCACTTCATCACCAGGTGCAGCGAATCTGTGTCGCGCATCACCGGAGTTAAAATTTACCGAAGTAGCATTTATAGATGCATATATACCTGTCGTTGTTCCACCAACCAAAGAAACATTCAAATTCCCATTGGTACTGATTGGCGTTTCAGTAACATCATATAAAATATTATTTCGTGTAATTGCAGTACAAGAGTCAGCTGTATTTTTGGCCCAAAAACTACCCGTCCAATATTCAGTAATAAATGTGACAGGCAAGTCGGCAACACCCGATCCGAAAGCACTATCCAAACGCAAGCGACCAAACCGCATATCATTAAATACACCTAATGAATGTGCATCACAATTCGGAGAACATGGGTCAACCTCATTTGCTTGCATATCCTCATCTTGTGCGACGGGATCACTCGATAGCAATTTAACACCCAGCTGCAAGCTATTATTAAAAGGCGCTTCAACCAATACATTATTGGAAGGATTTCTAGCGCGTTGAAACATCACAGCCGGATCACTGAACGTTAATTGCCCGCCACTCCACTCAGCTACATTTTGTACACTGAGGCGATTACTTATGTCCGCTGAAGCATCCAGGACTGCATTCAAATCTTTTAAAACGTGCTCAACATCTGCCGTTATAAAATTAAAATTCTGATTATCGTAATTTTGCACAGCCTCATCAGCAACATTTAATGCCCTTGCGGAAAAGGCAACTCGAATATTGGGATGTTCCATATAACTAAAATTTGTGCCACAACTATTCACAATGGGTGATGGAGTGAGTTCAAATCTATCCGGATAGAAACGTCCAATGACGCCGCTCGGTGTGATGTAGGGTACATTGCCCTGTCCCAAGTATCCCGTACCTGAGAGGCTGGGCTCTAATCTGAAACTCCCCACTTCATTCCATATCCTTGGAATTGTCGCACCGGCGGACAGTGCGCCATACGGAAAAGGAACATCGACAATATTATCGCCATTAAGATCATCACCAATGATAAGCTGACCGGAAACACCACCTGTAGGGTAGTCTGGTTTTCTGACTACACACGCAGGATCACTGACATCATCCCGCTCTGGGCATCCCATTTGCAATTGAATTTTGTTCCGCTCCACAGATAACCCACTTACAAGAATTTCATTCCCGAAATTCGGAGTAGTTGCACCTAATGCATTACGCGCTTGCACATTTACTGTGAATTTTTCCCCCGCTGGAATAAAACCTTTTGTAGGATCGCTGGTACCAGCAGGATTAGGCTTAAATGGTGAGGCTGTCTGAGCAACCGAGGTTACAGCTAAGGTGTAAGGTTTAACCACAAATGGGTTGCTACTAGCTGATATTGTTAACTCCGGATTATTTCCAGATGCGTCAATTTTTAATCGACCATGCAATGTAACCTGACCAACGTCAGAATAATTAATTGTCATGGGTGCCTCGCCATTCGCATTGAACGTCAAATTCACATTATTGTAAGTAACCGCAACAGCATTATTGTTGGCAGCGATCTGTGCCCCATTCACGTTAAAGGTTTGGCTGCCTACACAAGAGGTTGGATTATTACAGGTAAATCCTAATCCTGTTTGAAGCGTTCTTGATGCAACTATCGCTTCACATACACCTGTTTTTGGGTTGGTACTAATCACCTTTGCAATCGCACTGCCATTTACACTGGCAACTTGCGTAGGAATATCAGCGAGTGCCGAATTAAGTGCAATCCGCAATACGGTATCAACAAACGTAATTGTTGATGTATTCGATGCTGTTGCGCTCTCAGCCTTAATCGTTAAAGTACCCGGCGTTGTCTGTCGCAAATATTTTGTAAAACTGGATTCGTTACCCGTGAACGTAAAGGTATTTCCACCAACCCAAACACCTGTTGCAGGAGTTGTACTGAGGGTAACCAGGGTGCCGGCTGGCGGATTGTAAACAACACCCAATGAATTCCGTGCAGACACAGTCACCGCCTCTGCAGCGCAAGTAATTCCAGTTGCATTGTGATTAATTAAATAAGAGGCCGGTGTTGTAACGCACTCATAAAGCCCAGCCGCCGATATTGATGAAGAACCCGTACCGCGAGGAATATCCACATAAGATCCACTGCCCGGCGTTTGCCATCGCAATTGCGCTACTGCAAAGCCGCCATTTTCGTAATATTCCAATTTAATGGGATAACTATTGCCTGCAACCAAATTCACTGCAGCAGACGTATGTATTGTTGCAGCATGATCATTCCATTGATCAATTAGTAAAACACCGTTCACTGTCAATCGCACACCATCATCGGAATTGGTTTGGAATCGGTGAACACCCGACTGCGTAACATGCACGTAGCCGTCCCATCGAACAGAAAAAGCATTGGCACCAATACCGGTGGGCCCGGGAGCACCAGTGCCCCAGTCAAAATTAATGGGGCCATCAGATCTTCTGCTGGTCACAGGCGCAGTCAGCGATTGATTATTGAAATAATCGCCCGTAATACCTGCCGTTAAGGTTGTAGGGCATGATGCTACTGGCGGTGTGGTAACTGGCGCGCACTCATATAAACCCGCCCCCATAGCCGGTAATGGGCCACCGGGAATAGCGACATAAGAACTTGCCCCAGGCAATCGCCAATTCAAACGTATAACTGCATCACCACCAGCTTCGTAATATTCCAATACCAAGGTATAAGCGCTACCTGCAACTAAAGGGATATCAACCGTTGTGTCCGTTGCTGCCGAATGATCATTCCAGCGATCAATCACCAAATTACCATTCACATACAAACGTACGCCGTCATCAGATACCGTCTGAAAACGATACGAACCCGATTGAGTAACACGTACATACCCGGTCCATCGAGTAGAAAAATTATCGGCGCTAATACCGCTTGGCCCCGGTGCAGCAGTGGCCCAATTAAAATCAATCGGTGCATCACTGCGTGTCGCAGTTGAAGGCTCGGTGAGTGTGCGGTTGTTGTAATAATTTCCTGTTATTCCGCTGGATACCCCGGCCGGGCAATTCATCGGCGATGGCGGTGCGGAGCCACATGCATTTGCCGGTGTTGAACCCGGTGAGCAGGTGCCATATACAGCTCCGCCGTTGGTCACATTTACTGTTGAATAATTTGGGGCCGTTAAACTCCCATACACAACAGAATTATTAACCGTAATCGCTCCACTCGTACTACTGATACTGATTGACGAGGAGCCTGAACCCAACACACTGCCGTTTTGAATAGTCACAGTACTAGCTCCGGAAATACTGCCGCTCGTCATTGCCACTCCCGATAACGTGAGTGGATTGTTCGAGGTCATCACAAAGTTTCCGGCTAAAGTTCCACCCGTAATTGACATACCGGATTGTGCAGTCGCACCACCACCTAAATTCGTGCCATTAGTGGTGATGGTATTGTTGTTACTCCTCACCAACCCGGTTACACCACCACCGGTTAAATTAATATCACCATTGGTGGTGACCGTGCCATTAACTGTGGTGCCAACCAGCGTAACTGCGCCACTACTAGTCAAGTTGCCCCAAATAGTCGTAGTAGCAGAAGCGTCATGAGAGCCGTAAGTAGACGTGAGGTTGATACGGTTGCTACTGGACCCAATTGTGTTGTTATTCAGCGAAAAACCGTTGTTAGCAGAAATGGTAATGGTGGTATTGGATGTCAGGATATCACCCGATGCCAAAGTCACTCGCCCATTACCATTACAGGTGTAGGTAGTGCCTGAAACACTCCAACTCGTACTACATGGAGGATAAGAACCTGACGTGAGATTATAAGTCGCAGCATTCACAATTGATGGAAACACAATTGACCATAACAAGACGATCCATTGTATTTTTTGATTCACTAGATATCGGGATAAATAAAATGTTATGCGCATTTATTACTGCTCCCGGAAAGCGCCGACTTCAATAGTACGGACCGCGCGATAATGATCGCCCGGTCCGCAGGTGCCAACGCTTCTGATTGTGTAAAAACTTCTTGTTACACCAACAGCCGATGTCTGCAAATAATTAGTACCTACAGCGGGAGCGCAAGCGCTGTTATTCTGATAGATACAAGTACAAATCACAGTGGCAGTGCATGCCTGAAGACCATCTATATTGGCAAAATTCTGATTGATCGCCATGTTAACGCAAGCTTGATCGGTTGCCTGGCGATTGGCCGTTGTTAGAAATAACGCCTGCATACCACGTTGCGCACCACTCTCAGCAGCATAAAATGATTGGATATTAATGAATTCCTGAATAGTGGACGTATTGGTTTGCGTCGCTGTACGTGAAATAGTTAATGCCAAAACACCCATAACCACCAAAATAAATAATGCCAATGGCAATAAAAACCCGCGCTGGTCACGATAAGATGAGTCCGGAAATTGATTAGGGCACATTGCGAATTAGCACCCTCTGTGTAAAGTTAATCGTTTCACCACCGCTGGAAAAATCCAGTGAAATTATAATGGCAGTGTTGCGGTTTTCAGTACCTGCAGCCAAAGTAAAAGGAACAGTAGCAGAAACATTACGCGCAATAATATCGCTTGCACCAGTCACATCCACATTTGCGCTAGCAACATCAATACCCTGATAAAAACGAAGCACATTACTCACCACACAAAACGCTTGGGGATTATCCAGTAAGTAATAACGCCTATTGATAGAATTCCGCTGCCAACGTTTGGCGGCACTCAAGGTAATATTACCCCCGGCATAACCCTCGCGGGATACCGCCGTAGTGCCATATATTTCAGCGGCCGACATAGCGCCTATAGTCACAAAAATGGGAGTTCCAAAATCAGCAGGAACTGGGACAGGTGAAGCAGGAATACTGTTACGTGGCGCCGCAAGGTTTTCATTATCGGGAACAGGATCAAAATAATTTCCACCGGCTGCAATCGGCATAAACTCAAGGCAATTACCACCATTGGTTACGCGCACTGAATAAGGTAATGCAATTCGCAACTGTCGTGTCATCCGCTCCAATGCCTGGCGTGAGGTATTAACTATTAAAGCTCGGTTTTGGGTGCGCTGATAAGCCTCTGTAGTTTTCACCACAAAGCCAGTTCCGATAGTGGAAAGAATGGAAAGGAGAACAATAACCGTGATTAATTCGATCAGTGTAAAACCTGACGAGCGGATTCCTGGAGTGAGTAAAATTCCTTTTGCTTTTAGCAAATAATGTTTCACTAAAAATTCGCTCGCTCAGCCGCTAACAAAATGGTTTCACCCGTCGGCGTGGCAACTCGAACGGTAATGAGTTTGATAGAATTCGCCGCATTAGTTTCAACAGTAACGGCACGCGTATAGCCCGCGTAAGGTGCATCGTTCCAATTGCGGTAATCATCTACATCGTTCATGTTAGCATCGGGCGTATCATCACACGCAGTACACGCGGGAATTCCGCCAGTGGGTGTGTTTTCAGAATATCTCAGCGAAAGAATTTCATCCAACAGCGATTGTGCGGCTTCCAACGCCTGAGTACGAATTATCGGATCAACATTGGTGATAGTGGCTTGACGATAAACACCCACCAACGCCAGCAATGCAATACTCACCACCACAATAAAAACAATCATCTCAATCAAGCTAACACCTGATATTCGAATGCGATGCATTAGCAATTTATTGCGCATAAGCATAACCACTGGCATCAACTTGAATGGTTGCAGTAACACCGCTGCTATTGCCTGAACCGGTCAGGACTATTTGTGTCGCAGTAGTACGGCCTAATTTATCGTAATTCAATGTCAGTGCTGGCAGGCTCACACCCGCTGGCATCGTCAACGGATAAAAATCGTTACTGACGGCGATGGGGGTATTATTTTCATTGACGCTTACAGAGTTTGCGGTGAGCACTACAGAAATATTGCTACGCATCATTGCTTGTTGTTGAGCAAAAAATAAGGCCGCGATGAGATCATCGCGGCCTGATTGTATTGCTGCTGTACCTGCAGAACCTAACCGGGTGAAAAGAGTAATCGATAAAATTCCTACCAGAATCATTACAGTAACTAGTTCAATTAATGTAAATCCTCGGAGAGTATTTTTCATGCACTTTCATGGTTACGATTTATAAGATTAAGGTGTAACGCCATAGGCAGTAAAGTTGGCGGTTCTACCTTGAAAGGTAACGACGCATGCCCCGGTCGCGCCTTCGGCAATAGCTGTTGCAGGTGTGATGACATAATCGGCTGAAGGCAACCCACCTTCAAGGGCACCTGCCACATCAGGGCACGCAGCCACGGAGACTAAAGCAGTCTGCGTTGGAAGACCTGCATCATTAGCAATATTGTTTGCATGATTCAATGCCGCCGCACTAGCCAATGCACCAGCCACGCCATCAACAGCTGCCTGCTCTGCCGCATCCGATAAATCTACAAATCTCGGCAATGCCGTCGCAGCCAAAATCCCCAAAATTACAATTACCGCAATTAACTCGATCAACGTAAAACCAGATTGCTGTTTCATAAACAAGACTCCGCGCCATTAAAAAAAACATTAAACATTGTGTGGCTGGCTGAATAAAGCCCAGCCTTGTAGGTTGGACATCCTTGGGGTTCGAAAATGCCTATGGTATTTACGAACAAAAACTCATGTGGTTAAAACAAAATATAGCTAAAACTCTCAAGAACGCCAGTTTATAAACTAATTAATATTTAAGCGTTAATGACCTGTTGGAATGAACATTAACCTGCCATCTAAAGGGTAATAATCAAAATAAGCAGATCCATCGGTAAATTCGTAGCGACAGTTATTAGCATTGGCAAATACGCGATAGTCCCAGCGGCTTTTTACAGCTTCCCCCTTGGCAATGGGTGCGGGGTTTTGTAATAGCTGCTGCCATAACTGATAACAATCTTCATCGGTCACTTGATAATCTTCGGTAACTGGGCCAGCAACCGATACCGGCCAGCCCTGCTCCGAAAAATAAAGTGATTGCCCGGAATGGGCTAGCGGTTCTTGTTCACTCCTTTTATCGACAATATTGGTTACTAGATATTGAATGCGCGCATTGGCGGCACCCGTCATAAAATGGTGGGATATAATTTCCAGCCTCAAAATTCGCGCATCCTCAGCTATTAAGGTATAACGACCGAGCGCGGCAAGGGCGATAATCGCGATAACGATTACGGCAACAAAAAACTCGAATCGCCCATGCTGGTAACTCTGGATCAAAAGCGCCTCACTTTTGAATGCTATACATATCCCACATGGGCAGGAAAATACCCAACGCAAGTACGGTGACGAAACCGGCCATAATCACAATCATGATTGGCTCGATCCGGTCGCTCAGTTGTTTAACATCGTATTCCACTTCACTTTCATAAAAGGCAGCAACTTCAGCCAGCAGAGCATCCACTTGGCCACTCTCCTCCCCCACGGAAATCATCTGCAATACCAGCGGCGTGAACATGCCGCTGATCAGATGGGTTTGGAACAAACCTTCACCCCGTTCGACACCAGCGCGTATACCTCGAATTTTATCGCCGAGGTAAGGGTTATCCACAGCACGCGCGCTCAACTCCAAGGCATTGGAGAGCGGCAACCCTGCATTCAACATCAAACCAAATGAACGGGCATAACGCGCGAGGGATGCACGCTCGATAATATCGCCCACCACAATCAAGCGTAGCTTTTTGCGCCCCCAAACACGGCTGCCTTCTGGTGTATTTACATAGTGATAAGTCCAGGCAATGACTGCCGCGATCATGGCAAACACATACATCCAATAATTGACAAAAAAGTCAGAGACACCAATAAGTATGCGAGTTGGCAGTGGTAACTGCGCACCAAATTTGGCAAACATACCGGCAAATGCGGGAATAACTTTTATGTTAATGACCGCAATGGCAATCGTGATTGCAATCAATACAAACGAAGGATAACGAAGTGCAGTTTTGATACTTTTCATGGTCGCCAGATCGCGCTCCATGTATTCACTCAACTGCTTGAACACCAAATCCAATCGCCCGGAGTTTTCCCCCACACTCACCAAACTGACAAATAAATTATTAAATATTTTGGGGTGGGCACGCATTGCAGTAGACAGCTCAACCCCCGCTTCCAAGCGTTCCACAATATCGTTCAACGCTTGCTGGAACGCATAATTGCGCAAGGATGCCGATAAACCACGCAAGCCTTTTACCAAGGGAATCCCTGCACGGGTAATGGTGTGCATTTGGCGGCAAAACATAATCAGTTCGACGGTTTCCACGCGCCCGCGATTAGTGGCGCGTGCAAAACGCTCAGACAAACTCAATTGCTCGATAAACTCTTTTACTTCGACCGGTGTTACCCCACGCCCGAGCAATTGATTGACGGCAGCATCCTGGCTGGATGCATCCAACTGTCCGGTAATCAAACGGCCTTCAACATTGCGGCCTTTGAACTCATAAATCGCCATTGTTATTTATTACCTGATGCTTTAGACATCATCAATTTGCGCTGAAATAGTCATCACTTCTTCGAGTGTTGTAGTGCCTTCTATTGCATAACCTAATGCCGCTTCGCTGAGCGTAACAAAATTGGGAACTGCGTAAGCGGCGCGGGTAAATCCGTTGATGTCGTTCATGCGCAACGCTTCTGCCATCGCCTGGTTTAATTCCAACATTTCAAAAATACCGATGCGCCCGCGATAACCCGTGTTGTGGCAATGCGGGCAACCTGCACCCTGTTTAAACGGAACATTGCTAAAATCGCGCCCCTTACCAATAGTCGCCAGCAACTGTTGTTCATTGGCATCGGGTGTATAGGGCTGGATGCAGCTTGTGCAAATGCGGCGCACCAACCGCTGTGCAACAATTGCCTTAAGTGCGGTCGCTACCAAATAGCCATCGACACCTATATCCATCAAACGCAAGGCCGATGTCACTGCATCGTTGGTGTGCAAGGTCGATAACACCATATGGCCAGTCATGGATGCACGCAGCGCAATCTCCGCTGACTCTGCATCGCGGATCTCGCCCACCAATAAAATATCCGGGTCTTGCCGCAAGGTTGCACGCAGCACACTTGCGAAATTTAAACCGATTTTTTCATGCAGTTGCACCTGGCTAATACGCGGCAAACGGTATTCAACCGGATCTTCTACGGTGATGATTTTTTTCTCGGGTTTATTTAATTCAGACAAGGCACCATAGAGCGTTGTGGTTTTACCGCTACCGGTAGGCCCCGTTACCAATACCAAGCCGTGCGGGCGTGTAATCGCTTTGCGGAAGCGATCAATTAAATGCGGGGGCATGCCCACATTATTTAACGGGCGCACACCATCGGTCTGGTCAAGCAAGCGCATTACCACCGATTCACCAAACTGCACCGGCATAGTGGAAATACGCACATCAATATTGTGGTGTTTTACTTTCAAGTTAAAACGGCCGTCTTGCGGCAAGCGCTTTTCTGAAATATCCATGCCCGACATTAATTTCAAACGCACTACCAAAGCTGATGCGATACGCTTTTCATTCATTACCTGCTCAAGCAGTACACCGTCGATACGGTTGCGGATACGCAATACTTTTTCATCGGGTTCGATATGGATATCCGAAGCTTTGGTATTGATCGCCTCTTCAAATATTTTTTGCAGGAGTTTTACTACAGGTGCTTCACTGTCGGTTGCGTCTACCGCGAAATCAGCCAAATCCAATGCGGATTCTTGCAACTCCTCATCCAGCTCACCAGCAAGGGTCGCAATTTCGCTGGCGCGGGTGTAAGCGATATCAAGAATATCCAGCAATTCCGATTCACGCACTACCGCCGGTTTAATATTTTTTTGTAGGATACGCTGCAACTCATCCAGGCAAAAAATATCGGTAGGGTCGGCCATACCCAATAACAAGCCGTCCATATCCTCGCGCAATAGCATCACCCGGTAGCGGCGCGCACTTGTCTCCGGTAATTTTTGTACCAACTGGCGATCAAACCGGAATTGTTTTAATTCCACAAAAGGAATATTGAGCTGTGCGGATAACAAACTCAGCAGCGCATTTTCTTCTACATAACCCAACTCTACCAAAGTGGCACCCAGCTTACGGCCGGTCAGCTTTTGCTCTTGCAAGGCGTGCTGCAATTGGGATTCAGAAATCATATTTTTCTCGACAAGCAAATCGCCGATACGAATACGTTTTTGTGTAAATGTATTAGTCATAGGTTTTTAACCAGTTGTTACTGCTGCAAAGCAGCAATGCGCTGCTGGACATAAGTGCGCACTTGCGGCTGCAAGTCGGCATATTGATTTACACGCTGATAGGCTTGTACAGCTACCTGCGGTTTATTAAGCGCATCTTGCGCCAGCGCAAAACCTAACCAATAGGCAGGTTTATCATCAAACACACTGAGCAAACGGCGGTAGTGATTGGCGGCCTCTAAATGCATACCTGTGCGCTGATATAAACCCGCAAGCAATGCGCGATAATTTTCGTTGCGCTCAGCCTCACCCAAATGTGCTTCCAATAATTGGATTGCCCGTGCATCCTGCTGCTGGATAGAAGCTATCTTCGCCTCATAAAAAGTCTGCTCAACCACCGATAAATAATCGGCTTGTGCAACCAATGCCTGCATAGCACCGGTGTTCTCTTGCGTAGCAAAAATATCCAGCAAGGTTTTTACAGATTCACGCGGTTGATTGGCAGTCGCGATAAAATTTTGTAGTTTTGCTATGGCGATATCCACTTGGCCTTGCACCACTAACTGATTGGCCTGTTGCGCCTGCTGTTGATCTATCCATTTAACATTCGGTGCAATCGATAATTGCGGCTCACGCTCCTCAAGCGGGGGTATCGCTAAAGATTCTGCAACAGGTTCTGTGGCTGCAGTTGCAAATGGCTCCTGGATACTGACGGATTCCGGCGCTTCTGCAGAAATTAATGCGTCTGTTTGTTCAACTGGCACCAATGGCTCATTTGGCGCTGTTTCGACATTGGTAGATTGGTTGACCGGTTGATTATTTGCATTGGCAACCACCACAGATAAATTGGTAATGGCCGATTCCAATGCGGCAATTCGCTCACCCAGTTCCGGCGCAACTGAGCGGCTATCAATAGCTTCAGGGACTGGTTCTGCTGCGCTGGTTACCTGCTGTGTTGTTTGCTCTACAGTGGTGGATTCAATTTGCTTCACCGGGGCTGGTTCAACAATCGTTTGATCGGTAGCAGATGGAGTAGCTGTGGTGTCCGTAGTTGTCTGCGAAAAAAAATTCAATTTCCACAGCACCAGTATTGCCAACACCAATACAAACACAACCAAACTCGGCACCAGGGTACGCGGTAAAGGTTTTACTGCACGGGTGTTATAAAATAATTCGCGCTGTTCTTGCGCATTAAAATCCAATGCTGCCTGATTCGCAGTTGCCGCTGTTTCTACTGTTGTCTGCTGATGGGATAAATCCCGCAGCATATCGTTAAGCAAGCTCATCACATGCCCCCCAACAAACCTGGAGCCAATACAATTGCCGCTGCTGCGCTAGCGGCCAACATCGGCCAGAGCCAGTAATCGCGCCGCGCTAACCATCGGCCGAGTGAGCGGCTTTCGGCAGTATCTGTAATCGCCCGCACCATATGGCTACGGTTAACTCGGTTGGCCGCTTGGCCATAGGCCGCAAGCATGGCCTTGTGTGCCATCACATTAATCAAACGCGGCACACCACCAGACGCTTTATATAAGAGTGAGGTTGCAGAATAGGAAAATAACGAAGCGCCGCGATAACCGGCGGAGCTTAAACGATAAGCGAGATAATCCGGCAAGCTCCCGCGCGGAATTGTTTGCAAGTATTCAGAGAAGACAATGCGCTGCTTAAGCTGGCGCAAATCCGGGCGATCCAGCAACTCATCCAATTCCGGTTGCCCGAACAACACCACTTGCAACAATTTACTTTTTTCAGTTTCAAGATTAGTCAGTAAGCGCAGCGCTTCAATCGTTTCGCGCGGCATCGCCTGCGCCTCATCCACAATCAATACGACTTGCCGCTTTTGCTGCGCAAGTTCGACCAGACGCAGATTGATATCTTTTAATAATTGGTAGGAGGGGATTTCGGGGGAATAAGCTATGCCGATCTCCTCTGCCAAAAACCATTTAAGTTCATCGGGAGTGAGAAACGGATTGGGAATATAGGCAGTAATGTAATTTTCGCCCAGGCTAGCCAGTAATTTTCGGCTCAATAATGTTTTGCCGGTACCCACCTCACCGACAATTTTAATAAACCCTTCACTGTGGCGCAGTGCAAGCAACAGTGTGCTCAATACTTCGCGATGGCTTTGACTGTTGAAATAAAATTGTGTATCCGGTGTTAACGAGAAGGGATGCTCCTGTAATCCGAAATGTTGACGATACATGGGAAGCCTCTCATGCAAACACTGAATGTTTGCGATTTATTTCTACTCGCTAAAAATGATATTTACTGGTTGCGGTATGCATCGCCCATGCGTTGCATATTACTCTGAGCCTCATTGAGCTGTGCGTCCCAGGTTTTATCATCGACAACAATGGGGCGCAGCAAAATTACCAGCTCGGTTTTTGATTTGCTTTTGTTCTTGGTGCGAAACAGGGCATTTATTCCCGGGATATCCCCCAGCAATGGGCGCTTGCCATCGACATTATTACTGGATTCAGTCATCAACCCACCTAATACAATTACCTGCCCATTAGCGGCCTTAACAATACTGTCTGATTCACGCACTCCACGCAGAGCCAATGGCAGGGCAAATTCCTGATCGCCGACCGTAAATACTTTTTGCTGGTCAGTCACTTCACTCACAACCGGGTGGATGTGCAAAATAACTTCACCGGTTTCGGAAATTTGCGGTGTGACATCCAGCGATATACCGCTGAAAAATGATGAGAGTTCGATATTCGGCGTATTAGTTGTTGTCGCTGCATTGGATGTCTGGTTGCTGGAAATGCCGGTAACAAAATATTCGTCGGACCCCACGCGGATAACTGCTTTTTGATTGTTCACCGTAGAAACACGCGGACTTGAAAGCACTTGCACACTCCCCTGCGTTTCCAACAGCGATAGCAACTTAGTAATATCCGTTACTTGAATTAAGCCAGCGACAGTTCCACCAATTGCCTCGCGCGATGGGATAGTTTGGCTTTGCAAAACACCATTGGCATCGATATAGGTGCGGGTAATATTAATTGCTCGAAATTCGTCTACCGGTGCTGATCCATCGGTATTGAGCGGAAAACCATCGCGAAGATTTTTTGCCGCAGAAATTTGTCCGCTAATCGCCCCCCAATTAACGCCCGCTTCAAATCCTTCACTTAAACGAACTTCCAGGATTTTTGCTTCAAGGATGACTTGTCGCTTTACACTTAATTCAGAGCGTTCCAGGAAATCGCGCACTGCGCTCAGTTCATGAGGCATAGCTTTCACAACGACCATACCAGCCTGCGGGGTAATCATGACCGACCGATCTTCTGTTTCGCCACCAATAATCGACACCACTGTTTTTTCCAGTGATGACCAAAAATCGGTGCGATTTAACGTTTGTACACGTGAGCCCGGTGTGAGCGCTGAGCCACCGCCACTCTCTTTACCCTGGCCCGCATTTTCAATCATGCCAAGCAGATTGGCATTTTCATTAGCGCTGTTACCGCCACCACCTGAATTGGAATTCGAGTTATTACCACCGTTGCCTGAACTTTGCGCACGGCCAATCATCACACTCGTATCAGACACACCTACACGCTGCACATCCAAATAATTAATCTGGAACACTTCTGTGCGCATGGCATTGGCGTAAATGGTGTAAATACCGCGATCTTTTTTGTACTCATAGCCATAAATATCGCGTGTAACACGCAGCACATCATCGACCGTCACATTATTTAAATCGAGCGTCACACTGCCGTCCACATCAGGATGAACAACCACATTGACGCCAGTGCCGCTTACCAAACCGAGGAAGAAATCTTTCGCTGCAACATTGCGCACCGAAACATCAAAGCGTTCGTAGTTAGTTTTTGCCAAACCACCAGAGGCGAGGGTTTGATTATCGAGCAGTGCTTTATTCACTTCTGGCGGTACAGTTTTAGCTACGGCGTTTTGCTCGCGTTGCTGTTCAACTACTTGATCCATTGCATTTTCAGTAGCCAGACGTTTATCACTGGTACCTGTTGAGCTACAAGCATTCAATATGAATGTTGCCAGCATCAAACAGGATATTTTTTTTGGGTTGGTGAACATCGTCACTGCCTCAGTTATTTTGTTCAATCGATTAATGCCGCTTCATAATGCTGGGGGATAACCGCAGCACCCAGGTTTGATCAGCCTGTTGCAGGACAACGGCCTGAGCCGAAATTCGCTGCACTTTTACATTGCCAGTGCCCGGCACGGTTTGCCCTTCGCGCAAGGTGCTGCCATTAATAATGGCCAATTTACGCTGCGTGCTAATTAATATGGAATTCAATGCAAATTGCTGCACACCACTCGCGTTTGCAGTAGCGGCAACATGCCCTAAAGGTGTGGTTGGATCGCGCACATCCAACGCACTGACGTCATTCGCCAATACTCGGGCACTGAGCAACAACAGACATAAGGAACTTGCGATGATTTTATACACCTAACAGCCCCTCCTCTGAACTCAGGGTAAACACGCGAATATCAATCTCCGCATTCGGATATTGCTTAACGGTGTAATCCAGTGACTCCCAATAAAATTTCCATTGCAGCGCTTCTATTTCCGTCATCAATTGAATTAACTGTGAATAGCTTCCTGCAACACGGATTAACACTCCATGCTTATACACCCCGGTCCCACCGGAAGCTGGCTTACCCTCAGTGTTTGTATCCTGTACTGGCGCTGCTAACTGCAACTCAGTTGCCGCCAAGGTGCGCACTTGTAGAAGTTTTACACTGGAGGTGCGCAGCAGCACTTCTTCTAATACTTTGGGCAATTGCTCTGCACTGATCAGACCCTGCGACAAATTAGACAAACGCGCTTCAACGGAAGCAATATCTGTATTGAGTTTTTGAATGATGTTGGTTTTGGCGATTGCAGGATCACTTGCCATAGCCATCGCCAGAGTGTTCATTTGTGTTTGCAACGTTTGTTGTTCACTGGCAATTTTTGTGGCCTCTGCTTGTAGAAAATTGCGCTCGCGATCAAATCTGGCTTGGACTAAAAAATTCCACAGTAAAAAAATCAACGCCAATAGCGTAAGAAAAATCAGCACTCGCTCGCGCAGTACACGGCTATCAATTTTTTCCAATAGGTTGTTAATGGCCGGTGGCATTAGCGTGCACCTCGCGCTTTTTCATTCAATTCGAGCAACATTTGCACAGCCGTTTTAGCTTCAGGGTCTTTGCCTGATGCCACCGGTTGTTTAGCGAGTGAGAAATCGAACAACCCTTGGTTGTTTTGTACGGGTTCAATATTCAGCACCCCGAAAGCTGCCTGGGTAAAAACGGGCTCGCTGCGCAAACGCTGGATGTAGAGAGGAATCTGGTCAGCCGCGCGGGTTTTTCCCGCAAACTCAGCGTAATTACCGCCCTGCTGCAAGGAAAAAACCGAGAGGCTTACCGTATCCAGGGATTGCCGCCCCAACGCGTGCAGGTGTGCAGAAAAACCGGTGTTATTGCCCAGGTTTTTATTGGCGATGACATTGAAAATTTGTCCGCGCCGATCAAGCTCGTCAGTTAATTGCACAATTTGCCCATCCAACTCTGCTAAATTGTTGCGCGGACGCTGCTGTTCTAATTGGGTAATTTGTTCTTTCAATTGTTGTAATTGTGCGCGGCTTTGTTCGAGAGCAAGCTCTCGCTCACGGTTTGCATTGGCACTCAGCGCACTGACAATCATTAACAACACCACAAATAACCCCAAACCCCACAACATTTGCACGCTGCGTAGGGGTTCGCGGTTGGGTTGGAATTCCGGCAGGTATAGGTTGATCTGTTGCATATCAGCCCTGCCCCACTTGGTCTTGGCGCAATGCCGCACCTATCGCACACAGCGAGAGCGATAGGATATGGTCGGGAATTGCACCTGCAACTTGTACACCGCTATTGAGATCAAGCAGATTAATGGTGACAGCGAGTGCATTGCGAATTTCAGGCGTTAATTTATCCGCAGTAACATTTTCGCCACAGAGATAAATGTGGCTGGGGGGAACTTGGCGCATTTGTCGCTCGAAGTAATCCAGTGAGCGCTGCAGCTCCAACACTAGCGCTTCGCCAGGTAAATCATCGAGCAAACCGGCGTTATAAGAGAGAGAAAATTGTCGGGACAAATACAAATTGCCTTCACGAATGATTTGCAAGCTACCACCGCCCTGCTGCAGCTTTACGATAGCCACTCCGCGTTTAGTGTCACAGCAGGCCTCTGCCAAGTTGCGCAATACCAGTTCGGGGATATCGATGTTTTTTAATTGCAGCCCGGTAGCTTTTGTTGCAGCCACTGCTGCTTCAATATTTTTACGTTGGGCTGCCACCGTGTAGGCCATACGGCTGGTGCCACGCGCACTGTCTTCCGGCAACAAAAACGCATCAACAATCGCTTCGGCAATCGGGAACTGCACCAAATCTTTAATGCGCCAGCGCAATGCCTCAGCCAATTCTTCTGCAGGAACTTTGGGCGCTTCACCCAAAATTAATTGATAACTCCCAGGGCTCATCACCAAATTGCAGGGAATACCCAGTAACCCCAGCTTGAGTAAACGGGTGCGCAAGAGATCAGCTGATTCAATGCCGTTTTCGGCAGGAATGAAATCGCAATTAACCAAATAAGGTTGTTGGGTCGCCGGGCGCTGGATGTGGGCAAAAGCAACCCCTGCGGTGCTAAAGTCCACGCCTATGACCTGATTCTGGCGTTTTGCTCCGCGCAAAATGCGGGTTACTTTTTCCACAAGCTGTTTCAAATCGGGGCTCTCGAATACTGGTTTCTGCGATAATCGTGCTGCCACTATTGATGTCTGACCGAAAGTCGTGCCTCACAGTAAGTTCAGCCGGACGAAAATATTGTGCAGGACAGCTAATAACTCTTGCTTATAATTGACGTCGCAAACATAACCTTTAACAAAGAACATAGACCATAAAGGTACAAAACGCCAAATGCTGCACATAGTTCTTTTTGAGCCGGAAATCCCCCCTAACACAGGAAACATTATCCGGCTCGCCGCCAATACCGGTTGCCAGCTTCATTTAATCGAGCCGCTGGGTTTTAAATTGGATGAAAAAAGCGTAAATCGCGCCGGCATGGACTATCCGGAAATACAGGAGTTAAACCTGCATAAGGGCTGGGATGCGTTCTTGGATAAGGAGAAACCAAGGCGGATTTTTGCACTCAGTACCAAAGGCACCCACTGCCACAGCGATGCACAATTCCAGCCCGGTGATTACTTATTGTTCGGCCCTGAAACCCGCGGATTACCGGCAAGTATTCGGGAATCACTGCCTGCCAATCAGGTACTGCGCATTCCTATGGCCGCGAATAGTAGAAGCATGAACTTATCCAACGCCGTAGCGGTGATGGTTTATGAAGCCTGGCGCCAATTGGGTTATGCTGGCGCACTTTAACGGCTGCCTATCCACTGGCTATAAAAAGAAGAGAAGAACCCATGAGCAAAATCCAGATTTTTATCGGCAGCGTCTATGGCGGTGCCGAAGAAGTTGCTGAAATCCTGAGGGAAGCGCTGGGCAAGCTCGGCCATGACGTCAGCTTGAATACCTACGCGCGCGCAGAAGATCTGGCGCGCGACCCGGACGAAGTTATCCTGTTGTGCCACTCCAACACTGGCTCAGGTGAATTACCCGACAACATCCAACCACTGTACTTACACCTGAGCCGCGATTACCCACGTATTGCAGGGCGCCGTTACGGCGTGGTGAATCTGGGCGATAGTAGCTACACCACCTTTAACGAGGGCGGGCGCATGCTGGATGCCGCCTTTGAAGACCTTGGTGCTCAGCGCATTGGTGAACCCTTGGTGTTGGACGCGAGCAGCGGCGATGATGCAGCGACACTGGCGCGTGACTGGGTGCAAGATTGGGCGAAGCTGATTTAGCTGAATTAATGCAACTGATTAGATGTACTGATTAATCCTAAGTAATCGAATATGAGTGAAACCAAAACCATCGGCCTGTTTTACGGTAGCTCTACCTGCTACACCGAAATGGCAGGCGAAAAAATCTGCAAAACACTCCACAACCTGCTCGGCGAAGAGCGCGTGGATTTTTTTAATATCGCCGATACCCCGATTATCCAAACCCAATTTTATGATTACCTGATTTTTGGTATTCCCACCTGGGACTACGGTGAACTGCAAGAAGATTGGGAAGAAATTTGGGATGAATTGGATTCGCTCGATTTCAGCGGCAAAAAAATTGCCATCTACGGCCTGGGCGACCAAGTGGGTTACCCGGAATGGTTTTTGGATGCCATGGGCTACTTGCACAGTAAATTAGTCCACCGCGGCGCAACGCCCTGCGGTTATTGGCCACGCGCGGGCTATGTATTTGAAGCATCCAAAGCGCTCACACCGGATGAGCAGTATTTTGTGGGCCTCGCGCTGGACGATGAAACCGAATTTCAATTGAGTGATGCACGCATTCAACAATGGTGCACGCAAATAGTTGACGAGTTTGGTTTGTGAGTGATTCAACGCATATCGACCATGCACAACTACAATGGGATGAAGATGGCCAACCCGTCTCCAGCACTTTTGGCGATGTGTATTTTTCCCGCGCGAATGGATTGGAAGAAACCCGCCATGTTTTTTTGCAGCACAACCAATTACATGAACGCTGGCAGCAACTTAATGCCGGTGAACATTTCACTATTGCCGAAACCGGTTTTGGCTCAGGATTAAATTTTTTAGCTGCCTGGCAATTGTGGTTAACCGCTGCACCTGCGGACGCACAATTGCATTTTGTCAGCGTAGAAAAATTCCCGCTCACCAAACTGGATTTACAACGCGCCTTGGCGCTCTGGCCGGAACTGGGTGAATTTACTGAACAACTGATCGATGCTTATCCGGTTTTTGTCAGCACTGGTTTTCATCGCCTGAGTTTTATGTATGGCCGCATCAAACTCACACTGATTATCAACGACGCCGCTGCAGGTCTTACCCAACTACTCGCCACGACTCATCCCGCGTTCGCCAATTATTGCGCGAAAATCGATGCCTGGTTTTTAGATGGGTTTGCCCCTTCAAAAAACCCACAGATGTGGAGCGATGAATTATTTACAGCGATACGCCAACTTAGTCACGCGGGCACAACAGCAGCAACCTTTAGTGCGGCGGCGATTGTTAAACAAGGATTAAAGTTCGCAGGATTTAACATCCAGAAAGTACCCGGCTTTGGACGCAAGCGCGAGATGGTAAAAGCCCGAATGGAACAAGAGCCTTTGGTTGATTATCAGGACTCAGTGCAACCGCGCAGTTATTCACCCTATCCCGTACCCTGGACTATTGATGTTGCTGCCACGCCCCCAACAGAGAAACATGCCTTAATTATTGGCGGCGGTTTGGCCGGCTGTACCAGCGCGCGCGCATTGGTTGAACGCGGCTGGAAAATTACCCTGGTAGAGCGCCACGCGGGACTTGCGCAAGAGGCGTCTGGTAATCCGCAAGGTGTGCTCTACGCAAAACTATCTCCCAAAAATGAAGCACAAGCAGAATTTAATTTGCATGCACTGCAATTTGCGCAGCAATTTTATCGCTCGCGTTGGAATGCGATAGGTGAGCAATGCGGTGTATTGCAACTGGCGCATTGCGAATCCGAACAGCAATTGCACGAACAGCTGCGCGACAAATTTTCCGCCACTGAAGAGTTAGTAGAGTTTGTAAATGCAGCACAAGCGACGGCTATTGCAGGTGTGACGCTTAACCAAAGTGCATTGCACTTTCCCAAAGCTGGCTGGATTAATCCACGCAAACTTTGTGAAAGTTTAACGGATCATACCGCCATTCGGGTGATCACTGATTGCGCCGCGCTGGCCTTGGAGCACGTTGACAGTAATTGGCAAATCAATAACAACCCTGAATTGCGTGCACCAGTGGTGATTATCGCCAATGCTACCGATGCAAAATCGTTTGCGGCTACACAACCCTTGCCAATTAAATCTATCCGTGGGCAAATTACTTATCTTCCACAAACAGCCGCAAGCAGCGCACTAAAAACCCTCGTCTGCAGTGAGGGCTACATTGCCCCCGCGGTAAATGGCCTACATTGCACAGGCGCGACCTTTAATTTAAAAGACGATACACGCGAGCTGCGCGCAGAAGACCATCGCAACAACCTGGAAAATTTGCGCTCGCCTTTACCGGAATTATTGGATGAGTGGGAAAACATGGAAGTAGAGAATTTGCACGGGCGCGTTGCATTTCGCTGCACTCTACCCGATTACCTACCATTGGTAGGTGCTGTGCCCAATGAACAAACCATGTTGGAAGACTTTGCCCCGCTGCGCAAAAACGCGCGCGCTGCGATTCATAAAACAGGGGCTTATCACCCGGGTTTGTTTATTAATATTGGCCACGGTTCACGCGGCCTTGCCTATACGCCACTGAGCGCAGAATTGCTGGCGTCGCAGATTAACCAAGAAGTACTACCACTGCCGCGCGAGCTTGCCAATGCATTAAATCCAGCGCGCTTTTTAATTCGAGACCTGATCAAAAACAAACGCTAAGGCTGAGACACAAACACTTTTAGTCGTTCGTAGCCTGCGCGGCTAACAGGTAATTTGACACCGCTATGCAACACCGCTACTTGTGCATCCTTACTGATACGCTCCAAAGATTTCACCGCACTGAGCTTGGCAATAACGGAGCGATGAATGCGCACAAACTCCTGACTATCAAGCTGTGCCTCCAATGCTGATAAGCTCTGGGTTTTCATTATGGATTTTCCATTCCAGTAAATACTGATGTAATCATCTTGCGCTTCTATGTACTCCACTTCCGCCAGTGGAATAATATGAACCTGGCCACGGTCGCGTACTACAATACGCTCCAGTTTGGCGTCGGCAATTAACTCAGAGATATTGGCAGGTGTTGCATCCAGTAGCTTTCGTGCGCGCACAATAGCTTCATCAAAACGTGCCTGCGAAAAAGGTTTTAGCAGATAATCCACTGCATGCAGATCAAATGCCTTCAGTGCGTATTGATCGTAAGCGGTAGTGAAAATCACACCGCTAGTGCGTCCGGTTAACTCCAACACTTCCAGCCCGTTGAGCTTGGGCATAAAGATGTCCAGCAAAACCAAATCTGGCGCAAGCCTATTAATAGCATCGACCGCTTCCAGGCCATTGGTAGCTTCGCCGATGATGTTGATATCTTTGTGTTTGGCCAAATATTCACGCGTCAATGCTCGCGCTAATGGTTCGTCATCCACAATTAATAACTGCAGAGTTTTAATCATTACGGCTCCCAGCCATGACCGGCTCAAAAGGAATTATCATATCAAGATAAAAATTATTGTGCGCCTTATACCAGCTAATGCGCGATTTTTCCTGATAAAGGCTGTGTATGCGTGCCTTGAAATTTTTAAGCCCGGTTGCGGTGCCAATCACACTGGGCGATTCGGGATCAACAGGATTGCTAATTGCAATATGCAACCAACTATTTTCAATAACACTTTTAATCTGAACAACACCGCCATCACTGAGATTACATATGCCGTGCTTAATCGCATTCTCCAACAGCGGCTGCAAAAACATAGCTGGCACCTGCGCAGTCAATGCTGCCGGATCAATCTCCCAGCTAACTTGTAATTTTTGCCCAAAACGAATTTTTTCAATCTTCAGGAAATGTTTGCAGAGTTCAACTTCTTCGCCAAGGTTGATTTGTTGCCGCGCAGATATAGCTAAAGTTTTGCGATAAAAAGTACCCAACTCTATCGCCATATCGCGCGCAGCAGCCGCATTAATAGACGTAAGCGCGCTGATAGAGTTGAGACTATTAAATAAAAAGTGGGGATTAATTTGGCTGCGCAGCATTTGTAACTCAGCATCGCGCGCGAGCAATTGGCTGGCAATTTGTTGGCGCTCTGCGCTGCGGATATTTTCAAAGGCGATAAAAACATCGTGCGCCAGCAGCGACACCAGATACAACAACAGCGCCGCCACAAACAATAAACTCGTCAACTGACGATCGATTAACACGCCATCAGGGTACCCGGTTGCATCGCCAATAATTTTGCTCCAGAACACGCACAGTAGTATCCATAACAGTGATGACAGCAAGGATGCACAGCCAAACACAGATACAACTCTTAATGCGGTGCGCTGACGAATGGGTAATGAACGACACACGAAGTAGGAGGAGGTGAGAATAAATCCATAAAAGTGCACCGCAGGCAACGCAAAAAATAGCGCGCTGCTCCATGCAACGGAATTCTCAGCAACTAATGTCCATGCCAATAGAATGCCCGGAACAATCCAAGCAAGAACATACCAGAGCAGTCGGCGCGGTTGGGATAAAATAGGATGCATAGTAATGTGTTATTAATTTTTGATTTCAACACCGCCCATAATCGCCGTTCCGGTGACTATCAGGCGCTTGGTTGCACCAGCGGGAGAAATCGTTTTATCTTCAATCGCGCCCATCAATGCAGTACCACGATTAATAACACTCCAATCTTCAGGCACCTTGATCACAATCCCGCCCCAAGTCGCCCAGAGGTTAAGAACGGCATCCGAACTGATTGACGCACCACGCAAATCCAATTCAACGCCGCCCATCACCGCCGTAATATCGCCGCCTTTAAAATCTTGTGAATTGCTAATCGTTTTGTTACCACCCATCACGACACTGATGTCGAGGCAGGAATTATCTGATGAGGCCTGTTCACCAGATCCAAATACCATTGAGCCGCCCCGCCCCTTATCTTTAAACATGATGTAAGCACCGACTGCGATCAATATCGCCGGCCACCAGTCCCACAAGTTGATATTCAGAAGACCGAGATGTTTCAACGTCAACACCACGCCCACAAAAATCAAACCACCGCCGATAAAAATACTGGAGCGCCCCTTGGAATGGAGTATTTTCAGAATACCAACGGCAATAAATACCGTGGGCCAGAATTGGAAGAAATGCAGGGATTCAAAAATATTCAGTTTATCGATTAAGGCTATCAAGCCGATGATCAATATAAAAGCGCCAATTACAACGCGCTGCTGGGGATTCGTGTTAGCCATCATAAACTCCTTTAGGACAGTGAAGGTGATGTCGCAACCTTAGGGCAAACATCTGGGGCTGTCGCGTGTTAGTCTCGGTGAATAACGTTACTCAGTGTGCTTTACCGGTAATTGTCTATACTCCTAAACATTCCCTAATGAGAGGTAACGCCATGCTGACCAACCGCGCCTATATTTTGGACGATGAAGTCGATTTTCTGCATAACTATTACGAGCGGTTGGTAGTGCAGGAAGTGCACGACCAGAGCGAGCGAGTCCAACAGGGCGACCGGGATTTCCTCGCTGACGTAGCCTGTGTTGCGTTGAACCGCTTGCCGCCGCGCTATATCCGCCACGATGTGGATATGACTTTTTTTATGTCGCCGCAAGATATGGTGGAGATCGAACGCAAAGTCAGCCAAGCGGTGACTGATGCACTGAGTTATGTTGAGAGCAGAGAGCGCGGCGAAAGCCCTAAACTACCGCCTGTTGAAGTCTCGCTTATTTCCACCCGGGGGGATAAACCCGCCAAAGCAGGCAAAGCGGTTACAGCAGAAAAAACAGAAGGATCCAAACCCGGAAAGGCACCAGCCAAAGCAAAAACACCCAAGAAAAAGTAGCCGTCGACATTCAGTATCCAAACGAAAAAGGCCAATTAATGGCCTTTTTCGTTATTGGTATATTCCAATTTGGCCGCATTCGGCGGTATCTCTGAAATCACCTGCGAGCCACTGCCGCAGGCAATCACGGTGCGCATCGCCTCCTCCACGCTCACGTGCGGCAATAAATCTACACACTCGGCCGACAAGTGATAGACAAAACCGGATGTGGGGATGGGTGCAGTTGGTGCGTATACCGTGTAATCACCATTGGCATGTTTCGCCGTGACGATTGCGGTTACCGATACCCCCGCCGCGCGGCCCATCAAATAGGCGCGGCACACTTCACCTTTTAACAACGAGGTATTGCCCTCACCACCTAACAATTGCGAAACCACTTCACGGATCGTTTTGTAACCCGGGGCAAGGCGTGTTAGCCATTCATCCAACTGATCATGTACCCACTCGCCCACACTGGTTTTAATAAACAAACCGATCAGAAAAAACGCGCAGAGCAGTAAGAGAACACCCAGCACATCGGCCATGTGATTGGTAAATGCCGTTTGCTCAACCAACCAATGGCTCAGCGGTTGGATAATCGAACGCACCACACCCAACAGCCATTCCACCAACCATAAAAAGATCGCAATCGGCAGGATTACCATAAATCCACCGATCAGGGTGATGCTGACAAACGAACGCAAACGCTTCATGATTGGAGCCTTTTAATAACGATGGATTAACGAGTGAACCAGTTTATCTGCGCACTATTGTGCACCAGCCTATTTTTTATAGCGAACCTGCTGCCGGCAACAGCCTGCGCGGCAACCCCGATTACATTTGAAGTACTCGCCGAGCGCACCCATAAACCCACGTTGTTCACCCAAGGTTTATTAGTCGATGGTGATCACTTTTATGAGAGCAGCGGGCTGTACAATCAATCGCTACTAGTGACCTACCCCATCGCAGAACCAGCCGGTACCTGGGCAAAAATATCGGCACCCTTTACCAAAAAACAAGTAGTCCCCTCGCGCTATTTTGCCGAGGGCCTGGCACTGTTGGGCGACAAACTTTATCTGCTGACATGGCAGGAACAAACCCTGCTGGTCTACGACAAAGCCACGCTCAATTATCAAAAAAGTATTAGCTACCAAGGCGAAGGCTGGGGTTTGACCAGTGATGGTAAACAACTGATCCGGAGCGATGGCAGCGACACACTATATTTTCATAACACAGACACCTTTGCTGTTATAAAAACGCTAAAGGTTTCCAACGATGATCTAGCGGTAAGCAAACTCAACGAACTGGAATTTGCACAAGGCTTTATCTGGGCCAATATCTGGCACGACGACCGCATTGTTAAAATTGATCCGGCCACGGGCGAGGTTGTCGGCGAGTTAAACCTCAGTCAGCTCAAGCATGCATTAGCATTAAAGAACAGCGAACAGGTTTTAAACGGCATTGCCTGGGACGAAAAACGGCAAGCATTCTGGATTACCGGCAAAAACTGGCCAAAAATGTTTTTAGTCCGCATCAACCATTAATCCCCCACTTTAATCTCCACTCCCGCCCAAACCACCAGGCCCGCAACACGGGCCTGGTGGTTTGTTTTACCTGTTTTTTCACCGTTTCCGATTGCAAGCGCATTGCTGCTTGAATTGTTCCGGCTTTACAAAAGCTTGACCTATCGCACATTAGATTTTTTTATCCAGCGATAAAATTGCCATAATTGGTATAAAAAATACCAAATATGGAAAATTTAAGTCAAAAGGTCATTAACAATGGCCGCTACTGAGAGGTAATAATCATGAACTACAAACTGGTTTCCCCCCTGTTAATCAGCTTGCTACTGGCCGCCTGTGGTGGCGGTGGCGGCAGCGCAAGCACTGACAATACCGGCACCAACAATAGTGTTGCCAGTGGCGAGATTGCCCAAGGTATGGTGACGGGTTTCGGCAGCGTGATAGTGAATGGCGTACATTACGATGTGAAAGACGCCGAGATAGTGGTCGATGGAGAAACATTGGTTGAATCTGATCTGGAAGTTGGCCAGATAGTGCGGATCACCGGCAAGGTAGGCAGCGATGGCATCCACGGCACAGCAACAAAATTGGAAGGCGAGGCGCAATTGGTCGGCCCTATTACCAGTATCGACCTGGTTGCAGGCAGCCTGGTTGCCCTTGACCAAACCATACTGGTGACAGCCGATACGTTCTTTGATGACGATCTGAGCCTCGAGCTATTGGCTGTTGGCAAGGTGATCAAAGTCAGTGGCCAACTCAATACGGATGGCGTTTTGGTGGCAACACGTATCGATGTAAAAAATGGGCTCGCCAACAACAAATTCCAACTCTCCGGGGAAATTGCAAACCTGGACACCGCAGCCATGACATTTACCCTTAACGGAACATTGGTGGATTACAGCAAAGCAACACTCTCCCCCCTGCCCGATAAAACCCTGGTAAATGGGTTAAAAGTACGTGTCATCGGCAGTTTTAGCGGCGATGTATTTGTAGCAGTCGGAAATGTTCACCCTAGCTGCCTGGGCTTTAAACACCATGATGATTTTAAAAATCACACGGGCATTACCCTCAGTGGATTGGTGTCAGAACTGGTTACCGGTACCAGCTTCACGCTCGACGATACCAAGGTGCTCATCACTGCCAACACTCGATTTGATGGCGGCAGTGTGAGCGATTTAATCGATGGCATTCAGGTAAAAGTTTATGGAGCACTGGATGCAGAACAAAACTTGGTCGCAAAAAAAATAAAACTCAATTACAAGGCAAAAATTAGCCACAAAGGTTTGGTTGAGGCTATTGATCTGACCGCCCAAACGTTCACTGTCAACGGCATTCTTTTCGAAGTGACTAGCGATACCAGCTTCAACGACCGCAGCCGCAACAAAGTGCGCTTCTTTGATCTGGAAGATTTGGCAACTGGCGATACCCTGCACATCCGCGGCTACAAAGTCCCTGCTACAGCAACTGCCCCTGAGCGCAATATCGCCACCCGTGTTGAACGTCACAACCCCCACGCCTTTGGTGACAATGATTGGAAACTGGAAGTGGAAGGAATTGTTGAGGCCGTAGGGGATAGCAGCATTACCGTTGCTGGCCAAATAATTCAAGTGAACACTCTGACGCACCTTGAAGGCTTCGCTAATCTTGAGGATTTTTTCTCCACCGCCTTGGGCGCCACAATTGAAGTGAAAGCACTAACGATGAACGGTGTAGCCACTGCATTGAAAATTGAACTTGAAGATTAAGGTCTAAGCATTCCCTGTGTGTTCTGCTATTGGGACACACGGGGCTTTTTCGCTAGAAAGATATATTTCTGTTAAATTTCGCAACTGAACAATTAACAACTCTGTGGAAACACTGAAATGCGATTTTTTCGGAAGCCTGTATGACAACCACCAAAGACACCGTACTCTCCGCCTGTCGGCAACTTATGCAACCGATTATCGGAATTCTACTGCGCAACGGTGTCACTCACAAAGAACTCGCGTCAATTTGCAAACAACTCTACGTTCAGGTCGCCTCAGAAGAATTCGGTATTCGCGGCCGCCACACTAATCTCTCACGTGTTGCCATGCTCACCGGCATCGACCGCAAAGAAGTTGCGCGCATTAAAGATGCCTGGCAAAACAATGAACAAAGTGAACAAAACCAACAGCACCAGGACCGCCTGACACGCCTGCTTTCCGCATGGCATCAAGACCCGGACTTTAGCACTGCAGATCATCATCCACTGGCATTGACGATTGACGGAGACCGGCACAGTTTTGCGGCCCTCGCCCGCCGTTACGGTGGCGACCTGCCTGCAAGCGCACTATTAAAAGAATTAAAGCGCGTGGGTGTAGTTGCAGATGTTGATGGCAATCTAGATACCAGTGAACACAAAGTTATCGCCACCAAACGCTATTTTGTACCAGCGCAATCTGACCCGGGCGCACTCTTGCGCGCCGGTAGTGTGCTCCATGATATGGGGGCAACCTTGCATCACAACCTTTACAAAGCCAACCAGCAGAAACAGCAGCCACTGCGTTTTGAACGACGCGCAAGCAATGCGCTGATGCCCGTGGAAACAGCTGCCGCATTTCGCGAATTTGTGGAGCAAGAGGGCCAGGCATTTTTAGAAAAAATTGACGCTTGGCTCAGCGCACACGAACACAGCAATCCAGACAAAAATACCCCGCACCTGCGTTTAGGTGTGGGCACTTATTTATTCAGCAATCCCATTGAGCCTGAAGCCAATGAGGATGCCAGCAATGAGGAAGACAAATAATGTTGCGCGCAACTTATCTGATAGGATTTATTATCAGCCTGACACTCTCGCTATCAGGCTGCGGCAATTCCAGCGGCAGCCAGACTGCCGGTATTGATGGTAGTGGTGAACCCGTTGCCACCACCACTAACGGCACTATCGATGGTTTTGGCAGTGTGATTGTGAATGGCCTGCGCTACAACTCCGACAAAGCGCACATACTGGTCAATGGCGAAACCGCAATGGAAGATAACCTGCGCGTAGGTTATCAAGTGCGAATTATCGGCAGCATCGCCGCCGATGGCTTGGCTACGGCTGACAAAATTGAATTTACTCCGACACTGGTTGGCACCATCGAACAAATTGACCTTGCCAGCAATAATCTGGTGCTACTCGGGCAACAGGTGCACATCACCAACAACACTATTTTTGATGCAACCATTAGCCCTAACAACATCACAGGTTTAGCGATAGGAAATAAAATTCTTGTGAGTGGTTCGCAGGCTATTGATGGCAGCATCAGCGCCACCCGCATTGATGCAATTAGCGCAAACCAAATCCAGCTACTGGGCTTTGTGCGCGAACTGGATGAAAACAACAACACATTTAAACTCAACCAACAACAGGTCAGTTTTGCTGCAGCACAATTAACCAATGTTGATAACAACCGCCTGCAAAACGGGATGTTGGTAACCGCTATGGGGATGCTGGACACAGGTAAAAGATTACAAGCCACACGCATTACCAAACTCAACACCCAGTTTTCCAATTCAATAAAAAATGCAGATGTTGAAGGTTTTGTGACCCGTTTTGTTTCTATGACCGATTTTGATGTGGCAGGCACACGCATTACCACCAACGCCCAAACCCGCTATGAAAATGGCAGTGCAACCAGCCTGATGATCGGCGCTAAAATAGAAGCCAAAGGTAAACTCGATAGCACCGGAAAATTAGTTGCGGAAAAAATTGAATTTGAACCGCGCAGCAACAACAAACTCAGCGGTACGGTTACCAGCCTGCAAATTACCAATAACATTGGCATAGTCACCGGCCAATTGGAGCTGGATGGCACGCGCATCCAAACCACAATTAACACGCGCTATGAGGATAAAGGCCGCAGCAATGTGAAACGCTTTAACCTCGGCGCAATCCAAGTGGGCGATTATCTGGAGATTACCGGTTATTCAACCGACACCGGATTTATCGCCACCAAAATTGAACGTGAAGAAACAGATGAAGCAATGTTTGAACGCGAATTTGAGGGGCTGGTAATCAGTATTGGGGTTAATACTTTTACGCTTTTTGGGCGCACTATTACCACTGATGAGAACACCGAATTCCGCGATGCAAGCCGCACCAGAATCAGCGCCAATACTTTTTTTGCACAGGCAGTTGGAAAACGCGTGGAAGTGAATGTAGCCCAATCCAATGGGGTATTTTTAGCTACCCGGGTTGAATTGGAAGACGATGACATATTGGACTTTTAAATCCCTAACAACACCATTAATAAATTCACTAACAAATTTATTAACACAACAAAGGATTTTTTTGAAAAAAGCCCCGCTGCTCGCGGGGCTTTTTTAATTTATAGACAAGGGCTACCGCGCACTACAGGAACCTGAGCCGCGCTAGGAGGCTTGGTTCCCTGGAAACCAAACTCTACCGTCTGACCAGGCTGAATAATGGCATTCCAATCCAAATTACCCGCTGCATAACTACCGGGAATTCCGCTATCCCACAGCTGGGCATTCCATAAATTAGTCACCTTGGAACCATCGGTGTATTGCCAATTGATCGACCAACGATTAATCGCGCGTGCACCGGTGTTTTTAATGCGAATCGCCGCCGTAAACCCGTTCTGCCATTGGCTATTCACAACGTAACTGCAAATAGCAGTAGGCGCCAGAGAGCTTGAGGAGCTGCGCGAAGAACTGGAGAGGCTGGAAGGTCTAATTGAACTCGACGATACGCTCGATGGTACAGACGAGCTGGATGGCTTAATAGAAGAACTTGATGACCTAATTATCGACGAACTTGAACTTGAGCTGATGCAATTATCCGAGTATGAATGCGACAGTGTTTTAGTTGCAGTACTTACTCCACCTTTACCATCACGCACGGTCACAGTGAAACGATAATTCGTGACAGGACGCATTCCATAAGCCAGCGTTGGGCCAGAAAAATAACTATTAGTAGCTGAATAGGGATTATAAACCTCCCATTCATAAGTTAACGTATCTCCATCAGGATCAGACGAGTTGGCTGCAGACAATTCTGCATTAACATAACCGCAACGTACCTGCTGAACACCACCCTCAAGTACTGCAAGAGGATTTTGATTAGCGATTGAGCTGCTACTGGACGACGAACTACTGGAATTAACAAAAATCGATGCAGGTTTAGCCGTTGATTTAATACCGTTGGCACCGTTAAAAAGTAAATTTCCCCAAGCCGTTAAATTATTTACATCCCAATTATTGGCAAGATCTAATGCCGGGTTCTGGTTACCACTCCAACTCCAACCAAAATAACCCGCACCATATTGTTCGGCATAATGCATCACAGCATCTTCCGGCAGATCATAAACGACAGCAGGACGAGGAGATGTGTTATTTGGATGATAATAAGAGGTGGGAGCGAAACCACCAACAACCAGGGGCGCACCAATTTGTGCAAAATTGGCAATATAATCCTGCACAGCCTCAGGGGTTGTGTAAGCGTCAAACATTTCTACCGAATAAAGAATTTTAGGCCCATAGATACCGTTGTTTGTATATTGTTTCGCAAACTCCAACATCCCCTTATTCTGATCCTGCCCCCAACCACTACCGTCAATCATTATCACAAAACTACGCAAAGACCCTTGGCCAAAATCACTGAGATAAGACTGCATGCGTGCAATATATTCAGACGAACTCATAGGGGATAGATACTGATTACCAAAGCCAAGAATGATGTAACTTTGTTGGCCAAGTATTGCCTCACGAATACCTGGCCAAGCCCAAAAGCTTGTCGCCGTAGAGGGGATACCTGCATTAGCAAAATCCGGATAACCAGCGACATCATTTGGCTCTAAGACACAAATTACTTTGTTAGCTTTACATGCCTGGATAATTTCGCTCAACTGATTACCCGTAATCAATGTCGCTTGATTATAGAGATTCGCATTAATTTCCACTTGCACGGCATTAGCACCTAATGCGGCAACATCTTTAATTGCTTGCACTGTCTTTTCAGGAGCCAATGCATGCTCAATAGTAACGCCACGAAAAATAAATGGCTTACCATTAGGGTCTAGTAATTTTCCACCCTGAATACTCCACGGGTTAACAGCAGGAGACAACGCGAAGGCAGCAGAGGAAAGCATAGCGACAGCGGCGACTAACGATTTTATTATCAGTGAACGCTTTTTCGGGGAACAGTTTTTCATAGCATTTCCTTTTGAAAACAGCTGATGATTGATCGGTATGTTATTTTTAAAAGGTCACATACCAGCAAGCCAAACATTATTGGGTAACCCAATAACATGGCGCGCTGCTCGAGACCCGGCTCTCTCACCGTCAAATAAAAATATATTGATGCTTAAACAGAACGCCTGATAATTATTGTTAGGATAGGAATGGCAACCAATTTATCTTAGTAAATTTTATTATGGGCGCGCAACAGCTTGCATTGATAAGAAGAAAGACGCAATCGATTTAGAATTTATTCAACCAGCAGAATTGCGAAGTAGCCTGCAATTTCTGCCGGTTATCTCGGGGAGTTTTCGCCTATGGAAAATAGTTGTGAAAAGTAATTTTATTTTGGCATCGCTTTTAACATATCTGCCAATCCTGCACCTACTAAAGCCGCCCCACCCTGCGCCCACCCACCATCAACAGGAATGACGGCGCCGGTGATATAACTGGCAAAATCGGATGCTAAAAATAAACAGGCATTGGCAATATCATCCGTTGAACCCATGCGTTGCAGAGGCACAGATTTTTTTACCGCGGCGCGAATCGCTTCATTCGGCGCCAAACGTTTCATACCTTCAGTGTTATCAATCGGGCCAGGAATAATTGAATTGATACGAACGCCTTCTGCGCCCCATTCCAAACACAGGGTGCGTGTAATCATATCTACACCAGCTTTAGCCGCACACACATGGCTCTGCCCTGCCATGGGTACTTCTGCTTGCGGCGCCGATATATTGATAATCGATGCACCCGGTTTTTGCAGATGCGGATACACCGCTTGCATCACATGAAATGTACCGAGCAAATCAATTTCGATGACCGAGCGAAAACCATTAGGCGACATGCCCATCGCGAGCGCTGGAAAATTTCCCGCTGCACCTGACACCACCACATCCAATTTTCCCCAAGCGGCTGCGATTTCGGCAACGCCATTTTTTATCGCTTCAGCTTCGCGTACATCGGCCGCAAATCCGCGTGCACCAGCAGCACCACAGGCTTTTAGCGATTGAATTGTATCATTCACTTTTTCCTGAGCACGACTCACGACGGCGACACAGGCTCCTGCTTTGGCAAAGGTTTCTGCAATACCGCGATTAATGCCGCTGGTACCGCCAACAACAAGGACATTTTTATTTTTAAAATCAAAGGGCATGCTCATATTATTTTTCCCAGCTGTTTTACTAAGATTAAAAACGTGAAAAATCTGGTGCGCGTTTTTCAAAAAATGCGGTGACAGATTCTTTGCATTCGTCGGATGCCAAACCTGCAGCAAACCCGGCATATTCAGTACTTAAGGATGCATCCACCGCAACATTGGTTGCCGCGCGCAGCAGGGCTTTGGTGCGCCGCACAGCACCCGGCGGCTGCGAGGCGAGGCGCGCAATTTTCGCACGCGAATACTCCGTCAATTCATCCCAGGGAACGGCTTTGGTCACTAATCCTAATGCAGCTGCATCGGCACCAGAGAAGGGTTCGCCCAGTAAAAACAATTCCGCTGCTTTTTGTTGTCCCACCAACCGCGGCACCAAATAGCTACTCGCGTATTCCGGGCACAATCCCAAATTCACAAAAGGCAACTGCATACGCGCATCATCAGCGGCGTAAACCAGATCGCAATGCAAGAGCATGGTGGTACCAATGCCGACGGCATGGCCGCGCACCACAGCAACTACCGGTTTGCCACAGTGGCGCAAAGCCTCCATAAAACGCACTACCGGATGGTTATCATGAATTTCCGGTTCATTCATAAAATCCATCAGGTCGTTGCCGCTGGTAAAAAATTCGTCGGTGCCGGTCAATACTAAAACGCGCACCTCGTTATCCGCATCAGCCGCTTTAATCAAATCGGCTAGCGCGCCATACATGGCGAGCGTCAGGGCATTTTTGCGCTCGGGGCGATTAAAACTCAGTGTCAAGACACGGCTATCGAGCTGGGCAAGAATCTGGGGAATCGGGCTAGTTATCATTATCGGATCCTTCTTGGGCAGAAGTGGAAAGTACAGATACAGGGTTGGATTCAAGAGTCGTATGAGTATAGACAAACTCATCCAGCCTGCGCTGGTGAGCAGTCACAAGCCTATAAAAGATGGCATCACCCACCCTCGGCGGGTACAATTCGCCACCTTCCGTATTTAGCTGCAGCGACCGAATTTACCCTATGAATATCCGTGAATTACTGAACCAAAAAGTCCTCAATGCCATGGCAACAGTGGGCGTACCCACCGACCTGCCCGCCCTGATTGCCCCCGGTAAAAAAGCCGGTTTTGGCGATTACCAAGCCAACTGCGCGATGGGCGCAGCCAAAGCCATGGGCACTAACCCGCGCGAACTGGCGGCCAAAATTGTCGCCGCACTGGATCTGGCCGGAATCGCTGAAAAAGTAGAAATCGCCGGCCCCGGTTTTATCAACATCGACCTCAACCCCGAATGGCTGGGTGAGCAGATCGCTAAAGCGCAAAGCGATGCGCGCCTGCAAGTTGAACAAGTCGCCGCACCACAAAATGTGGTAATTGACTATTCCGGCCCCAACCTCGCCAAAGAAATGCATGTCGGCCATTTGCGCTCCACCATCATCGGTGACTCCCTCGCCCGCTTGCTCGAGTTCCAAGGGCACAATGTCATCCGCCAAAACCACGTGGGCGATTGGGGCACACAATTCGGTATGCTGATCGCCGAGTTGGAAGAACAATTGGGAGCCAAAGGCGATGAAGCCATGGCACTCAAAGATTTGGAAGTGTTTTACCAGCAAGCCAAAAAACATTTTGATGACAACGAAACCTTTGCCAATAAAGCGCGCGAGTATGTTGTGCGCTTGCAATCCGGCGATGCGCAAATGTTAAAGCTCTGGGAACAATTCAAAACCATTTCCCTGCATCACAGCACCGAAATTTACCAACAGCTCAACGTCACACTGAAAGACACTGATGTTCGCGGCGAGAGTTTTTACAACAACGATCTCGCGCCTGTTGTAAAAGAATTGCAAGACCAAGGCCTCGCGGTTGAGAGTGACGGCGCGCAAGTCGTATTCCTGCAAGAACTCGCCGACAAAGAAGGCAATCCATCGCCGATGATTATCCAAAAGCAAGGCGGCGGGTTTTTGTATGCAACAACCGATTTGGCCGCACTGCGCTATCGCGTGAACACACTGAAAGCCAATCGCATTATGTATTTTATTGATGCGCGCCAATCGCTGCATATGCAACAAGTATTTACCCTGTCACGCAAAGCAAAATTTGTGGATGAAACAGTAAGCCTTGAGCATTTGGCGTTCGGCACCATGATGGGCAGCGATGGAAAACCCTTCAAAACCCGCACCGGCGGCACCGTTAAACTCGCCGAGTTATTAACCGAAGCCGTTGAACGCGCAGGCGCACTGGTAAGCGAAAAAAATCCCGATTTATCTGCTGATGAAATCGCGGAAATTTCACGCAGGGTGGGCATCGGCTCAGTGAAATACGCCGACCTATGTAAAACCCGCACCAATGATTACATATTTAGCTGGGAATCCATGCTCAGCTTTGAAGGTAACACAGCACCTTACTTGCAATACGCTTACACCCGAGTACAAAGTATTTTCCGCAAAGCCGGTGTTACTCCGGAATCACTGACCAATGGGATTATTATTGGCACAGAGCAGGAAAAAACCCTGGCAATTAAATTACTGCAATTCAGTGAAGTATTGGATCAAGTCGCCCGCGAAGCCATGCCGCACTTGCTGTGTACTTATTTGTATGAAATCGCCAGCCTTTATATGACCTTCTACGAAGCCTGCCCAATTTTGAAAGATGGCATAGAAGCTGACGTACGCGATAGCCGTTTGCGTTTGTGTCATTTGGTTGCGAAGACTATTGAGCAAGGGTTGGAATTGTTGGGGATTGAGGTGATGGAGAGGATGTAGTTTATATCTTTCTACTAGCTAGTTGATCCAATAAAAAGCCCAGCGAAAACTGGGCTTTTTGTTTCTAGTGGTGCGACCACTAAAATCATAATCCAAGGATCTAAAGAAATCCCGCCGAGATTATTCTGGGCGGATTTAGATAAATTCTTTATGAGCGATAATGCGACTAAAGAGTTTAGCGTTTCACGATCTCGGTATTTTTCCAACCGGTAACTTTCTGATACTCCTCAGGAGTAACATCCAAAAAATCTAACAGTTCTATCGGAACTGCACCATCCAAATGATATTGCGACTTATAACTAACTGCCGCCTCTTTAAGAGTAGGAGCAAACGCAATTTTAGCATCGGGCTCAGCAATACATATTTCATTACTGCAATACCACATATTACCATCAATTCCAATTATCATAATTTTTCCTTCAGCAATTATATAAGTTGTTTAATTTCTTCTAACTTCCTAACCTGATCATTAACAAAGCCCATCAACCTATTGCCCCATCCCTCCAAGAAAAAGCGTGTTTTATTTTTAGCAGTATGATCGCACATCATTAATAACCCCTATTTAGGTAACAACCTATAAACTTTTGGCTATTAATTAAGTATTACACCGTATAGGTAGAAACGCATCCCTATAAATCCTATGAATATCTTTGTGCGGTAATTCAGTTTTTGCATCGAATTTTGCAATCCCATCCAATAACTTTAACATCACGTATATTTGGTTAACACATTCGACCTCAATAGAGTTAACCGCACATATCAAAGCCTCATCTTCATTTTCCGCCACGAAGACACCATCTGGTTTCATTTCACTAAAAACAAAGAATTCTTGTAATAAATAATGATAATCCAACTGTCTCCTTAACACCCCACTTCCGGGGTTTACTTTCGCGGCAGTTTTTAGTTCCAAGGATATTTGCTGTACATCTTTAATGGTGAGCCGGACCAATTCATAAGCTGCATTTAATGGCGAGCCACCATTATAGAAAATTTTGTAATCACCACCATCTGCCAACGGAAACAGTTTTGAATGCAGCGCCTTTATCTGAACCTTCACATACGGATCAAAATCTTTACTGACAACCCCAACATACTTCGAGAACTCCTCTAGATGCTTGTAATAATTTGCAAAATTATTCTGGGCTTTAGTAAGTTCCATTGAAGCTCTGGTTTGCTCTGATTTATGATTTGCATTGAATAGTCCGAGAACAGGAATTAAGAGCGCCAACACCCATAATGGCATTTTGAACCACTCATACCATTGTTCAACTCTCGAATCTAAACCCCAAACCAATTCTTGGTCATGTATTACCTTCCATGACACCAAAGCAACACCAATCATGATTATCGTAAATGGCCACCAAAATGATGGCAATCTTAAGTAACTTTCATGAGGGTCAAACCAATCCCCAAACCAATTCTCTTTATGAATAGGCACCCATGTTTTCCGCTTTTTATTAAGATTGTTAGACATAACTCATCCATTCGTATTATTAATTCACCAACCGATTATAGCCTTATACGCCTCAGACCGCTGAGTAGACTAAGCAGATTAACATCCCAATTTTTTGGGTATATTTCACCGCATAACAAATATTCTTCTTGTTGAATTTCGTCGGGCAACGAAACATAGTAACCAAGTTGATAGCACGCTAATATCGCAACAAGGTATCACCCCTTAAACTACTTACCCCCTATGAACACTATTCAAACCTCCTTATTTGCCATCGCCATAGGTTACTGCCTCTTGAGTGCAGCGGGGTTGCGCAGTTTATTGCCGCAATGGCGGCTGCGGTATTTCTCAGTATTCCTGCTGTTAGAAGCACTCGGGTTTGGCTTTGAATGGTTGATGTTACACCCGAGCACAGGATTCAAATCCTTGTGGCTTGGAGGACTGATGTTGTTGTCGTTGTTGATTGCACCCTGCTTATGGTTATGCACGCTAGAGATTACCCGCCAGCAAACACCAAGCCCCTTTGTTTTGCCTAAATTACACAAATGTTTGTTGGCGATAGCAAGCTTGTGTTTGCTTCCCCTGCTGTTGTCCGCGCACACTGGTAATGAATTCGGTAATGCGGTTGCACCGGCATCAGCTTATCAGGCGATGTTTATCCATGGTTGTATGTTGGTGTGCATCGCTATATTTACCCTACAGGTTCCGATGCTTGTGGTGCGAATTCGATTAATGTTGCAGAAATATGAACAACAGGTTTTTGCGAATGTTTCCAACCCGCATGAATATTCGTTGCAGGCAATAAAATGGCTACTGTTGATTTTGGTGGTGAAGTGGATGATGGCAATCCTGCGTACATTGCACTGCATGTATATCGGGCCGGTGGGTGGACTGGGAATAAATCTGTTTATGACGATAGAGATTATTTTTACCCTGCGCGCCCTTTTTGGCCTAACGCGGCTTAAGCCTTTAGCATTAACCCCTGCATCATCAGAAGATGTAAATCTGGCACCTTCCGCCAAAAGTAATACAGAGAAATACACCAATTCGCCGTTAGACGAAGGGATCAGACGCCGCATCAAAACCAAATTGTTCGCAGCGATGGAAAACGAAAAGCTTTACACGCAACCAGGTTTCAGCCTGAAACAACTGAGCGAGCAGTTGCGTGAGAGTCCGCATTATTTATCCCAAGTAATTAATCAAGATCTGCAAACCAATTTTTATGAGTGGGTCAACAGTTACAGGATCAATGCCGCCAAACAGGCGTTATTAACTTATCCAGACAAAACTATTCTCACCATTGCTGAAGACGCAGGCTTTAATTCCAAATCCACATTCAATACCGCATTTCGCCAACAGACGCAGATGACACCCAGCGAATACCGCGCCCGCAACTTGAAAATGGCGAGCGAATAGCGTTCGTCCCGATCGGATCGGCCGCTGATCACGGCATTACGGGGTAGCCTCCAGGAAACTATCTGCCACTGGAGGCGCTTATGAACACCGCTACAATATTCTTCTGCCTGTTCCTACTGACTATGGGCATTGATGCTGCAGCTACCGATAGCCGAATTACCGACTTCACGATCAAATCGACCGCCCTCGATGGAAATCTTATTGGTATTAAGCGCGAGCGAAATATCAAAGTTTATCTTCCTGCCTCTTATCAACAAGGTAAACAACGCTATCCCGTGATTTACTATTTCCATAGTTTGGGGTGGAGCAATACAAAATTTTTTGAGGATGGAAAAGTACAACGCACCTTGGATGAAGCCATCCGCGCTGGCCGCTTGAAAGACTGCATCCTTGTCGCCGGGGATTTCACCGGCCCAGGCTTGGGAAGTTTTTACAGCAACGCTACCAGCAGTGGTCGCTGGATGGATCACATTATTCAGGAATTGATACCGGCCATAGACCAGCGCTTCCGCACCAATCCATCTGCAACTGCACGCGCAGCGGTTGGGGATATGATCGGCGGTTATGCCGCCATCAAGCTGACAATGGATTACCCCGGCTTATTCGGCAGTGTTTACGCCATGCATCCGTTCGGCACAGCAACAGGGGAAACGCTGATGCAATCCAAGCCTGACTGGCGCCAGATGAATCAGGCTAAGAACTGGAAAGATCTCGAATCCAATATTTATTCGCGGGTATTTATGCTGATGGCACAGGCGTATTTACCTAATCCGGATAAACCGCCCTTCTATGCTGACTTGATGGTGGAATTAAAAGGCGATCAATTAATTACCAACACCACCCATGTCGCCATGCTGCGCGATAATTTTTTATTGGACAGCCGTCTACCCACACGCGCAGAAAATTTGCGCCAGCTACACGGCTTCAAAATGGACTGGGGGCGTTATGACGACAACCCCGACCATGTGTATGCCAATCAAAAATTCACACGTATGTTGGACGATTTTGGTGTTCAACATCAGGCAGAGGAGTACAGTGGCAATGCGTGGAACCAATACTGGGAGGGAGAGGAAAGGTTTATTAACAATGTCATTCCGTTCTTAAACCGTCATTTGGCACCTTAAGCTGGCGGGTTACCAGAGTTAACCCTCTAAACCGGTATGTGTTCACACTGCGAAATGAGTTGATTTTATTATCACCTCAAAAGCTTGAAGCCATCAGGAAAATGTAATCTAATCCAGCTTCAAAAAAACAGCTATCAACAAGAATGTTAAAACAATAACCAGCTGTGCATACTCCGGCAATTCCTCGGTCAGATTTACCTCACACCCCACTAAAGAATCCGTATTTACGGAGGTAAAGATGAAACTGGTAAGCATAATACTTGCGGCGCTATTGTTATTGGTATCAGTACGATATGGCGTGCTCCATCTGGATCACCAAACCCTGCAGCAGCAGTTAACGCAGCAACAAGTAGACTTTGATGCTCGCTTGCAGGAAGAGCGCGAAACCTATCAGAAAAAAATTGATAGTTTGCAGGAGTTTATTGCCTTTGGGCAAAACACCTTACACCCCACCAAACAAGCTCCCCTGACAGCAAACCCTGTTGTTACGTCTTCCAAGCTGGACGAGTTTGCCAGCATCCAGCAAGAAAACCTCAAGCGCACTCTGGAAAAAAAATATGCGCTGTTAATGTCGCAATTGGGCTTGGCAGGACAAGCGCGCAATGAGCTGCAAGAATTATTGTTGCAGCGAGAACAAATTTTGGGGGCATCCAGTATCGGCTATTATTCATCGCAAGCAGATACCGAAGAAGCAATCCGTAAACAACAGGAAAGCCTGGCAGAAATAGATCGCCAAATTGCCCAACTGCTCAGCTCACCTGAAGATAGAAAAACCTATGATTTGCTAAAAGATTCTGCTTACGAGCAATATCAGATGAACAACTTTTTTGATCAAGTACAAGCAGGCTCGCCTATCCCCAGTGAAAAACGCGACACACTCCTACTTAGTAAACTGGAGCAAAAACAAGAGTTTTCCCAATATTTGGAAACAACAGGCCAAACCATTGCAAACGCATCTGCAGCAGAAAAACCTTTTTTAATCGAAAAAGCACATGAAGCGCTGCTCGATTATAAAGACAATTATTTGGCAACGGCGCGTGCAAGCCTGAATGAAGCGCAATACGACGCCCTGCGCGTACACGAACAAAAACATTTTGATGAGATGTGGGAAAGCTTAAAAGCAGGATGGGGAGCACAGTAAAATCACCAACATTAGAGATATGCACCACCCACTATCTTCTCATTACATTGAACGATCCGGATTTGTTATGAATTACTACAAAAAAAAGCTCTTTGCTACTCGCTGTCGCACCCTCTTGATAGGACTCAGTATATTATTGACTGGCTGCCAAAGCATTCCCAAATCACCGAACTTAACAGGACTGGTGATTGAGCAAGAACCATTAACTGACGCACATGTACAATTAATCGATGCAAATGGTAAACAACTGCAAACAATCACTGACGCATACGGGCGCTATGAATTTCCTTTAGCTGGCATTACTGCACCGCTACTGCTTTCTGCTGTTAGCGAAGGCAATGCAGAAGACTGCACCAAAAATTCAATTTTACGCCCCATCTGCATGGCAGCCGTTATTGAAAAAATAAATCCCAATCAGCATCAAATTGGCAACATCAATCCACTGACTGATCGTATCGTCTCAGATCTGGCGGTAGCGCAGGGCTTTATTGGTCCGCAGCAATGGGTAAACAGCAAAAAAATAGGCGCGTTCAACCCCATCCAATTGCATGCAGCACAAAATGAATTGCGCAAAGGTTTTAAACAAGCGCTGCAATTACTAGACGTTAGGAATAGCGGGAGTTTTAATCCTGCAACTTATCCCATTCAGTCAGATGATAAGTTGATTGAATTATTTTCACTGATTCATCACAACCGCAATTACGACAACAATACCGGCGAAACCGGCCATACCACGTTGGCGGATATCAGCTTTCGGCCAATTGTGGGGCTAATGCCTCAGGGTGCCTATGAGCCTTTTGATTTGCTGCGGGCGCAACAGGAGTTAGTGCAAATTAACAATGCAAATCGCCGTATTTTTATTGTGGGCGATTCAACCTCTGCGGTTTACGAGCAACTACGTTTTCCACGCAAGGGATGGGGACAAGCATTTGAAGCTAGGTTCAACCAAGATAGCGGGATAAAAGTGATTACCGGATCACGCGCTGGCCGCAGCTCGCGCGATTTTTTTAATGGCCGCTGGTTTGCACAGATGGAACCGCTGATCCGGGCCGGCGATTATGTCTTTATCAACCATGGCCATAACGACCAGAATTGCGATTCCAGTAAACCAATACGTGGGGCAGCGGACGTAAATAATCTCTGCACCTACCCCAACAACAGCGAAGGACAACCACAATTTCCCAATGAGCAACCCGAACTTTCATTCCAGCACTCACTTGAACGATATATAAAAATTGCACGGGAACGCGGTGCAATACCGGTATTGTTTACCCCCACTACACGCATTAAAAATGCACAGGGGCAGCAAACCACACCCGTGGTACACAGTCACGTTACCAAACAAAATAACAAAAACGGTTATTTGTACACCGGCGACTACACTCAAACTATTAAAGACACTGCCACCGCTAACGCAGTGCCGCTGATTGATCTGGAAGCAGCAAGCATTCAATTTGTGAATGGTTTGGCAGCCAATGAATGGAAACATTATTGGCTGGTTGTTGACCCCGCCACCAATAGTTTTTATGCCAATGGCGCCCCTGGCAGCATTGAGGCACCCGATGGAACCCACTTTCAAAAAAATGGAGCAGAAATAATAGCAACTTTGGTGGCTCAGGAAATAAAACAGAATCGGGAACTAATAGATTTGGGAGGGGGGTTAAAATAAAGCCATGAACACGAAACAATAAAACATGCTAACGCTGATGCAGGATTCATTTTTACTTAACAAAAAAACCTGAGTGATTAGCTCAGGTTTTTCACTCAAAAAATATCACCGAGAAAAATTAAACGCTAAACAAAGCGGCACTATCCAAACCTTGTTTTTCCATGATATCGCGCAAACGCTTTAATGCCTCTACTTGAATTTGGCGAACCCGCTCGCGAGTCAAACCTATTTCAAGACCCACTTCTTCAAGTGTACTGACTTCGTAACCACGCAAGCCAAAACGGCGCGCAAGAACTTCACGTTGCTTTTCGGTTAACTCATCCAACCAATGGTCGAGACTGGTAGTCAAATCCGCATCTTGCAAAAGTGCTGCAGGGTCTGACACATGAGTGTCTGCGATGGTATCCACAATTGCGCGGTCAGATGAATTACCGATAGGTGCATCAATTGAAGTAACGCGCTCATTCAGACTCAACATATGCTCAACATCAGCTACTGGTTTATCGAGCAGATTGGCAATTTCTTCCGGCGTTGGCTCATGATCCAGTTTTTGCGACAGCTCGCGCGCCGCGCGCAGATAAATATTTAATTCTTTAACAACATGAATGGGCAAACGAATTGTGCGAGTCTGATTCATAATCGCACGTTCAATGGTTTGGCGAATCCACCAAGTGGCGTAGGTTGAAAAGCGGAAACCGCGCTCTGGGTCAAATTTTTCAACAGCGCGGATCAACCCGAGATTGCCTTCTTCAATCAAATCAAGAAGCGCCAGACCACGGTTAACATAGCGACGGGAGATTTTTACAACAAGGCGGAGGTTACTTTCAATCATGCGCTTGCGCGCTGCTTCATCACCTTTCAGCGCTTTACGTGCAAAAAATACTTCTTCTTCGGCGCTTAGCAGGGGGGAAAATCCAATTTCGTTAAGATAAATCTGGGTAGCATCAAGTGTCTTGTTGTACTTATCATCGATAATTCGTTCACTTACATTGGCCGATGAAGACTTGGGTAATTCGTCATCTTCTTCAGCCAACATCAACTCTGCTTCATCCAACTCTACATCCGGTGCGATAAATACATCATCGCGATCAAATGTGGTTGTGTCCCTATTTTGTAAAGTCATTTTTTCAGCCCCTTATATCAATTTTTATTTAACCGGCTGGCTTTTTGTAAGTCATCCAGCTCGCTCAAGCTGTACCTCTGCACATAGATGCCATATGTTCTGAGATATTATCCGTAAGTTCCCGTTCTAACTTATGAATGTGACACTTTAGCGTCGTGGCAGAAACTTTAACGGATCTACCGGAGTACCATCACGACGAATTTCAAAGTGAAGCTTTACTCTGTCGGTACCACTCGAACCCATATCGGCAATTCTTTGCCCAGCTTTAACAAAATCACCTTCTTTTACTAACAACCTATCGTTGTGGGCATAGGCGCTGAGGAAAGTTTCATTGTGCTTGACGATAAGTAACTTGCCGTACCCGCGCAGTCCGCTTCCAGAATAAACAACCTGTCCACCAGCAGCTGCAAGCACAGGCTCTCCCAATTTACCGCCAAGATCAATACCCTTATTTAACGCGTTACTGCCCTGAAATGATGAAATTAATGGCCCCTTAACAGGCCAGCGCCATTGTGGTGCGCCCCAGGCCTGTGTTTTGCTGGTGGAATTGGCACTTTTGACTGTTCTATTTTCTTGACGATTATTAGTATTTTTTAGCGTTGAAACAGGTTTTTTAGTTACTGCCGGGCTCACTCTGGCATCACCCTTTCCCGACTGTTGTTTTCCTGCTATCGCTCCCCCTGTTCCAGCAATATCCAACCGGATTACTTGTGAAGGGCGAATGACATAAGGAGGATAAATCCGGTTATGCTTAGCGAGAATTTCGTATTTCAAACCGTAACGCCAAGCAATTGAAAACAAGGTATCACCGGGGATAACCACATGTGTTTTAGGTCGATTAACAGAAGATTTGGATCTATCCAATACAGGGGCAGGAGAATGGGAGGCACAGGAAACCAGCAGCAATAGAGCGATCAGTATTACGAACAGTTTTAATGATTTAACCCGGTAATTAGATGACACTTCCGACATGAAATCACTCAAGAACTATGGTTGTTTTTTGATCGCTCTTATACGATTTAGAACTTAATAATCGAAATTTATTTTAAAATTATCTAATATTTTTATAAAAACGTGCACAAAAAGAGGATTTAAACAACTAAAACACTGGGTAGATGAGTAAATTCGCACGTTTCCTATTCATTATTGGTGCATTTCTAAACATGCAACGTATCGTTACTTACAAACTTTAGACTTAAGATTAAGTATTAGCGCGAAGTACCTGAAAGAAAAGGAACAAATTTAACAGGCTCCAATATCTGGGTAATATAGTTCTCTGTCTCGCCATCGCGAAGAATGAGGTGCAGTTGCTGCTCCCTTCCACCAATCGGTATTACGAGTACACCACCGGGTGCCAACTGCTTCAGTAGTTCGTCAGGAACAGCCTGCGGCGCTGCAGTGCTGAGAATAGCATCGTATGGGCCAGCTTCCGGCCAGCCAAAACCACCGTCAGCATGACGCAATTGCACATTACGTAACCCCAACTGACGCAAGCGCTCGCGGGCTTTGTCCTGCAGAGGTTTGATCCTTTCTACACTGTAAACATTTGGCACTAATTGTGCGAGAACGCTTGTCTGGTAACCAGAACCAGTGCCGACTTCCAATACTTTATTGAGCTTGCCACCTGCCGCTCCCAGCAGTATTTCTGTCATGCGCGCCACTATGTAAGGTTGGGATATCGTCTGACCATGGCCGATAGGCAGTGCCGTATCTTCATAGGCGCGATGAGCAAGGGCTTCGTCAAGGAATATATGACGCGGGGTATTAAGCAATACATCTAACACACGCATATTGGTGACGCCCTGATCGCGTAAACGCTGAATAAGACGCTCACGGGTGCGTAGCGAGGTCATGCCTACACCTTGCATCAATAAGTTAGTCATCCCCAGATTCTCTCCTATTTTTATACAGCGGCAACGCAAATAATAAATGCACAATTAACCAGCTGGCGCCGAAGCAACCAAAGCAGCAACTATACCATGGGTTGCGACGTTTCCTGCTAGGCGGGATCTGACACTTCCGTCGATTGGTTCTGGAGCTGGGCAAGCTCGTGCAAAATCGCCGTAGCAAACTCACCGGCATCGAGCGAAAAATGCAATACCAGATCATTATCAATCCAAGACCAACTGGCGTTACGGGGGATCAATTGCAGTGCACGACGCTCTTGCGATAAGCCTGCATGCTCAAGACCATCGCACCATGCGGCCCAATTCACCAGCGCGTTTTTCTCCAGTTCAAGCAACCCCCCTGATACCAACGGCCGCCCCCTACCCCACAGCGGTCCAGAAGGTTGTGGGGTTATATCGCCTTCAATCTGGCTAGCCCAGTTATTAGCTAGTACACGCGCTGCGAGCACCTGATTAAATAAATAGGAGCGCGCGGCTGATAACATCAAACCGCGTTTTTGTTTATCGCGATAACGCTTTCCTCCCACAAGGATAGCTTCAGCTTCGCGTAAATTATTTCCACCCAGACCAAAGCGCTGCTCGCCAAAATAATTGGGCACACCTTGCGCAAAAACAGCATCAATTTTTTGTTGCAACAAGTTGCGATCTTCGGTCTGCACATCGCGCAAGCGGATCACAAAATTGTTCTGCTGGTGCTCACCACGGCGCAACTTGGTTTGATGTCTGGATGCAGATAAGAGTTGGATCGACTCCGTATTCAACAATCTCCAATCGGGCTCAGGAGCCTTGGGAAGATAAACACTAAACCATTGGGCTGTCACCGCATGGCGATCTTTGCGCCCACAATAACCGACGTCAGTTACATTGACATTGGCAAGCTCGGCAATTTTTCCAGCGACCCACGCAGTATTTTCGCCACGCTTAACAATGTGCAAAAAAACATGTTCGCCTGCCCCTGAAGGAAGATAACCCAACTCTTCATCAACTTGAAAATCTTCAGGTTGTGCACGAAAAATTGCAGCTGCAGTTAACGCCCCATAAGCGCGGGGAAACTCCAATGAAAACTCTGTCAAAACATTACCTGTATTATGAAAGTGATTTAAAAAAACCTAAAAATCGCGTATCCAACCACCACTCCAGCCGATCACTTAAAAAACCAACATGACCACCGGAGCGCGTAATCTCCAAGGTCAATAACGAATGGCGCTGAGCAAGCGCAAGCGGAATGCAATCCGCATTCAAAAATGGATCATTCAACGCAGCCACCATTAAACAAGGCACAGCAATTTTTTCGAGTGACGGTTTGGCGCTGGCGGCAGCGTGAAGCTCTGCTGCATTTTTATAACCATTTAAAGGGGCTGAAAAAAAATCATCATAATCGCAAAATTTTTTAACTTTCGAATAGTGCGACAAATCCAGTTTCCCCGTAAATTTAAACGCCTTTCGTTTAAGGCGCCATTTCATACTGGTAACAAAATACAAGCGATACATCAGATTGCGCCAGCGATCCAAAGTACTCACACAAGCATGTAAATCTATGGGTACTGATGCAGCGCAGACTGCTTTAATTCCCCTAGCCTGCGCACTTTCGCCTTGATCACCAAGCCATTTGAGCACAATATTTCCGCCAAGCGAGTAAGCCGCGAGATAAATTTCTGTGTAACCATTACCTTCAGCCCAAGCCACTACCGCCTCAAAATCCTGTATCGAGCCAGCAAAATATAATTTTTCAGTTGTATTGTCTGGCTTTCCACATCCACGCAAATTCCAGGCAAGTACATCAACAGCTGCGCCAGCAACACCTGACTCAAGCGCCGCTTCGGCCATACCGAGGATATAATTTTGCGCGTTACTTCCCTCAAGCCCATGCGAAAGGATTAATAATCTTTTTTGTGGCTGCAATCCAGACAAATACATATTGGCGCTGAGATTATCACCATCTAGTGTGGGAATAATCAAAGAAGAAGCATCTAACCTGATATGACGTAATAACACCGGCAACTGGGTTTGCAGGTCGCCATTGAACATCCACCAGGGAGAGCGAAAACCAGATTCTATTAACGGCATGAAAAATCCTTATTCAATAATGTAATTTACGCTTTTTCCAACAAGACCACTGCGTAGCAAGCAATACCTTCTTCGCGCCCAGCAAAACCCAAGCGTTCAGTCGTGGTTGCCTTAACATTGATTTGATTTAATTCGCTCTGCAAATCGGCAGCAATGGTTTCGACCATACGGGGAATATAATTCGCCATACGCGGTGCCTGCGCAACTATCGTCATATCGGCATTAGCAATTTTCCAACCCTGCAGCCCTACTTTTGCATAAACCATACGCAACAGGGAACGACTATCGGCATTACGATATTGCATATCTGTATCTGGAAAATGCTTACCTATATCACCTAATGCCGCAGCACCCAGCAATGCATCGCACAACGCATGCAAGAGCACATCACCGTCCGAGTGGGCAACCAAACCATGATGATGTGGAATAACCACACCACCAATAACAATTTTATCGCCGGGACCAAAAGCATGGACATCGTAACCATGACCAATACGCATAGACATATTAAATTTCCGTAACTAAATGAAGAATAAACGGGCTAGATCTGTTGCTGTAAGAGCATAGCAGCAATTGCCAAATCTTCCGGTCGCGTAATTTTTATATTATCGCTGCGCCCTTGCACCATTAACGGCTGATAACCATAGGATTCCAGTGCCGAGGATTCGTCGGTAATTAATTTGCCTTCCGCCAACCCACGCTGCAGGCAATCGCGCAACAAGCCCAAGCGAAACATTTGCGGTGTCTGCGCCTGCCATAATAAACGCCGATCGACAGTAGAATCGATAATAGAATTATTCACTTGTTTTAAAGTATCGCTAACCGGCACGCCTAAGATGCCGCCGACGGGGTGTGTTTTTACTTGCTCAATCAAATGCAAAACACTCTGTACATGAACACAAGGGCGAGCGGCATCATGCACCAATACCCAATCATTGGGAGATGCGTTATCGAACAATTGTTCCAATGCATTTAATACCGAGTCGCAGCGTTCTGCGCCGCCTGCAACACGCTGAATACGATTATTTTGTGCGAGGGATAAATCATTCCAATAATTGTCATCAGCGCCCAACACCAAATAAATACCAGCGATATTCGGCAGTGCCAATAAACGCTCCAAGGTATGCTCTATAACCGTTTTCCCAACAAGTGGTAAATATTGTTTTGGGCAATCAGCTCCCATTCGAGCGCCTACACCGGCAGCCGGAACGACAATCCAATAAGCGGGACTTTGGGGTGATGATGAGTGATTCATGAGGGAATATCGAAATTGGATAGTTAATAAAATGTAGTTATTGGCAACTACTGCTCTTCATCCAAAATCATAAAAAAAGTTTCGTCTTTTTTGATCAGGCCTATATCGTTACGCGCACGTTCTTCGATGGTGTCGAGTCCCGTTTTTAATTCTTCTACCTCAACATCCAGAATGCGGTTACGTTCACGCATACGATCATTTTCAGCTTGCTGCAATTTGATATCAGCCTCCAAGCGATGCGCCTGTGCCAAACTGCCATCACCGATCCACAAACGGTATTGCAGCCCGGCAAGCAATATGATCAATACACCTAATAGCCATTTCATAACATTGCGCAATCTTGTCAAACGTTAATAACGGTTTAATTAGCATCAAAAAAACAAAGGCCGAGTAGTCGGCCTTTGTTTTTCAAATCAACTTACGACTTGAATTCTGCGCGACCCTTGTAAGGTGCAGCAGCACCCAATTCAGCCTCAATGCGCAGCAAGCGGTTGTACTTGGAAACGCGGTCTGAACGGCACAGAGAACCAGTCTTAATTTGACCAGCTGCAGTCGCAACAGCCAAATCAGCGATGGTGGTATCTTCAGTTTCGCCTGAACGATGAGAAATTACCGCAGTGTAACCTGCATCTTGTGCCATTTTGATCGCATCAAGGGTTTCAGACAAAGAACCGATCTGGTTGAATTTGATCAGAATCGAGTTAGCAATTTTCTTCTCAATACCTTCTTTTAAAATTTTGGTGTTGGTAACAAACAGGTCATCACCTACCAACTGGATTTTGTGGCCAATTTTTTGGGTCAGATCTGCCCAGCCAGCCCAGTCGCTTTCGTCTTTACCGTCTTCGATAGAAATAATTGGGTAGCGTGCAGCCAGATCAGCCAAATAATCCGAAAATTCGTTAGTGGTAAATACACGGCCTTCACCAGCCAAATCGTATTTGCCATCTTTGTAGAATTCAGTAGAAGCGCAGTCCAGAGCCAAGGTTACGTTGTCACCCAGTTTGTATCCCGCCTTCTCAACAGCTTCAGCAATAATTTTCAGCGCGTCTTCGTTAGATGGTAGGTTTGGTGCGAAACCACCTTCATCACCTACTGAAGTGCTCAAGCCTTTATCGTGCAGGATTTTTTTCAGCGTGTGAAAAATCTCAGCGCCAACACGCAGAGCTTCAGCAAAAGTTTTAGCTCCTACAGGCTGAACCATAAATTCCTGGATATCAACGTTGTTGTCTGCGTGCTCACCACCGTTGATGATGTTCATCATAGGAACTGGCATGGAGTATTTACCAGGAGTGCCATTCAAGTCAGCAATATGTGCATAGAGTGGAACTTTTTTGGAGATCGCAGCTGCTTTAGCATTTGCCAAAGACACAGCAAGGATAGCGTTTGCACCCAATACCGTTTTGAAGTCAGTGCCGTCAGCTTTGATCATTGCATTATCAAGTGCACGTTGATCAAGAGCATCGAAACCCACTACCAAATTTTTAATAGTGGTGTTGATATTGTTAACCGCTTTTAAAACGCCTTTACCCAAATAACGGGATTTATCGCCATCGCGCAATTCCAGTGCTTCACGCGAACCGGTTGAAGCGCCTGATGGTGCAGTCGCCGAACCTACAGAACCATCAGCCAAAATAACTTCAGCCATCACAGTTGGGTTGCCGCGGCTATCCAAAATTTCAAAAGCTTTGATATCAACAATCTTAGTCATTCGTTTTCTCCAGAGTGTGTTTCTACAAAATGAGTTAGTGTCTATTACTTTTACGGTCTATTAGTTAATGTCGAGTGGCGGAAAATTTTTCACCACATCATCAATAGATTTCATTTGCTGCAGGAAGGGTTGCAGTTTATCGAGCGGTAACGCGCTGGGACCATCGCACTTGGCGTTATCAGGATCAGGATGTGACTCCAGAAATAAACCAGCCAAACCAACTGCCATACCTGCACGCGCCAATTCAGCAACTTGATGGCGACGACCGCTCGATGCAGCGCCCATAGGATCGCGGCATTGCAATGAATGGGTTACATCAAAAATCACCGGGGCATTGCCGCTGACTTCACGCATGGTACGGAAGCCCAACATATCGACAACCAAGTTGTCATAACCGAAGTTGGTGCCGCGATCACAGAGAATAATTTTATCATTGCCGCACTCACCAAATTTTTCGACTATATTTTTCATTTGGCCTGGGCTTAAGAATTGTGGTTTTTTGATGTTAATCACCGCACCGGTTTTGGCCATAGCGACAACCAAATCAGTTTGGCGCGCAAGAAAAGCAGGTAATTGAATAACATCTGCAACTTCCGCAACAGGTGCACATTGATAAATTTCGTGCACATCAGTAATCACTGGGATATTAAAGGTTTGTTTGATCTCTTGAAAAATCTTCAACCCCTCTTCCATTCCCGGCCCGCGGTAAGAGTGAATGGAAGAGCGATTTGCCTTATCAAATGAAGCTTTAAAAACGTAGGGAATTCCAAGCTTTTGCGTAACCTGCACATAAGTTTCTGCCACATGCATGGCCATATCGCGCGATTCAAGTACATTCATGCCACCAAACAATACAAACGGCAGTGAATTACCAACACTCAGATTGCCAACTTTTACTATTTCTTGAGACACAGGTATTCCTTTCAGAATAGATTTAAAATCAATCAATAATCTTTACAAAAAGGGGCGCATGTATCTGCGCCCCAAGATTATTTTTTATTTGCCAAAGCCGCTTTTACAAACGCCGTAAACAATGGATGTCCATCGCGCGGAGTAGAGGTAAATTCCGGGTGGAATTGACAAGCAACAAACCAGGGGTGATCTGGAATTTCTACCATCTCTACCAAGGTATCATCGGCCGACCAACCGCCGATTTTCAAACCGGCTTTTTGCAATTGATCAACATAATTGTTGTTAACTTCATAGCGATGGCGATGGCGCTCAACAATCACATCGGCGCCATAAACTTTGCGCGCATTTGAACCGGCAACCAAGCGGCATTCTTGTGCGCCCAAACGCATGGTACCACCAAGGTCAGAGGACTCATCACGCTTTTCAACTTCGCCTTCCGAGGTGATCCACTCGGTAATCAAACCGATGACCGGATGCGGGGAATTGCGATCAAACTCTGTAGAATTGGCACCTTTCAAACCCAACACATTGCGTGCAAATTCAATCACAACTGATTGCATCCCCAAGCAAATCCCGAGATATGGCACTTTATTTTCGCGCGCATACTGAACGGCCATTAATTTGCCCTCCACGCCGCGCTCACCAAAACCACCGGGAACCAAAATCGCATCGGCATCTTTTAAAATATCTACGCCTTCATTTTCAACACGCTCGGCATCGATGTAATTAATGTTCACTTTGGTATGAGTATGTATACCCGCATGAGTCAGCGCTTCAATCAGCGACTTGTAGGCGTCCAGTAATTCCATGTATTTACCAACCATGGAAATGGTAACGGAGTTCACGGGATTTAATTTACCTTCCACTACCTCGTCCCACTCGCTCAAGTCAGCGACGGGACACTGCAAACCCAGCAGCTCAACAACAATCTGATCCAAACCATAGCTTTGCAGTAGACGGGGAATCGAATAAATGGTGTCGGCATCGGGAAGCGGCACGACCGCACGCTCGGCCACGTTGGTGAACAGAGAAATTTTGCGGCGCGAGTCCTCGTCCACCAAGCGTTCAGAGCGGCACAGCAAAATATCTGGCTGCAAACCGATTGAACGCAACTCTTTCACCGAGTGCTGGGTTGGCTTGGTTTTGGTTTCGCCAGCGGTGGCGATATAAGGCACAAGGGTCAAATGCATCAACAAAGCACGGGAACCCATTTCTACTTTTAGCTGGCGCACCGCTTCCAGAAAGGGTTGGGATTCGATATCGCCAACAGTACCGCCGATCTCAACCAAAGCGACATCAACATCGCGCCCACCTTCAAGAATGCGACGCTTGATTTCATCGGTAATGTGGGGAATAACCTGTACCGTTCCGCCCAAGTAATCGCCGCGGCGTTCTTTGCGCAACACGGTTTCGTAGACACGGCCGGTAGTAAAATTGTTGCGACGCGTCATTTTGGTACGGATAAAGCGCTCGTAGTGACCCAAATCCAGATCTGTCTCGGCGCCATCTTCGGTAACAAACACCTCTCCATGCTGGAAGGGGCTCATAGTGCCCGGATCTACGTTGATATAGGGGTCGAGCTTCATGATGGTTACTTTGAGGCCACGAGCCTCAAGGATCGCCGCCAGGGAAGCCGAGGCGATGCCTTTGCCCAATGAGGAAACAACACCACCAGTTACGAATATATAGCGCGTCATGTAAAACCTGATTAACTGTGAAAAATGCGGAGCGGAATGGAGATAAATGCCAACAGCAGCGCTCGTTGCGAGGCAGGGGGATTTATCGTTCAGGACGGGGCGCCAGAGTAACAGAAAGGCCTTTTCGGCTCAATGAAAAGCTCGCCGGAGTAGCAAACCTGTAGACGAATCAAATAATTAGAACAAAGAAGAAACACATCAGCAAACAGCCACATAAGCCGGATTTTCACCAGTCGTCGCTAGTTGCTGCAGTAAATACTGCCTGGATATGGCGGCTGGAAAAGCCGCGCGAGTGTAAAAAGCGCATTTGCTTTGCCCGCTCGCGGGCATCAGCAGGTATAGTGCCGCGAAATTTTTTCCGCCATGTGTCATGTGCAAGCTCAAACCACAAAACATCAGCATCATCGACAAACCGGCCAATCAGTCCGGGATCAACACCCTTTTCACGCAATTCCATCTTAATAATAACCGGCCCCTTCCCCTGCCTCTGACGCATGGCAACAAAAGCTTGGGCAAAGCGCTCATCGGATTGCAGATTTAGCTCGATCAACCCCGCAATAGCCTCGTCAATCAACTCCACAGTTGCAAATTTGCGCCCTAACTTCTCTTTCAACTCTTTAGCAGAATGTTCGCGCAGCGCTAAAAGGTTCATCGCGTTGAAGCGAATGTCACTTAATGTAGGTACTACCCCAGGGACTACTTGTTGCATAGAATAAATCCAGTGCTAATAAAAATGGCCGCAACAGCGGCCATTTGGATCATTGCACCACGGGCTTAATTAACCGGTGGAAACTGGGCAATTACCTCTGTGACAGCACGACTCAACACTTCACGCTGTTGCTGGGGCGCCATACTGCGACTTAACCGTTTCTCGGAAACTCCACGCCAAATAGGCTTTTCAGTTTTTGCATCGACAATATCAATAATCAAGCTGCCTTGATTGTACACGCGCAAACCAGTACCCGGACCATGAAAGAAAGGTGATGGATAGCGATAAGGGCGGCCATAGTAGCCAAACCCGTAAAGATCATCGTAGCTGCGGGGATCGATCTTCTCTTCGATGACCACGTGATAACTCACAATAAAATCAGGTTTTGCGCCTGTCGCCGCATTTTGATAGCGCTTACCTAACTCACCTTCCAACGCAGAATGAATATGGCTCAAGGTAAACGGCGAAACCAGAATACTATCTTTAGTGTCCTGCTTGGTCTCCGCCACATCAAAAGTCTTTAGTGATGAAAAATCAAAATCCGCTTGATGGTCCGTTTCTACTCTGGGCTGCGTGGTGCAACCAGCAAAAACCAATGCGCTTAACGCTACCAACAACACACCTATTTGTTTCATTACTAACACCACCTTTAATATCGCCTGACTGAATATCGAATATCGTCTTAACTTACACATCCACCCTATTAATTTTGTGCAAATTTTCAATTCCAGTTTACCACTGTAGCCACAACATAGTGAGTAGCATTAATCAATGCAAGCGCACAGCTTTAAATACAAAAACCTCCGCTGCCCAAGCGCAAACGGAGGTTTTTAACAGCCCTACAGGTACTTACATTTCCACATCGTCAGTCACTTCACTACCACCTGGACTTAATGAGAGTGCCGGGGTAGCCAGGAGTTCCGTTCTGACTTTGTGCTCAAGCTCTTTGGAAATAACCGGATTTTCCTGTAAAAACTTCATCACATTGTTTTTACCTTGACCAATCTTGTTACCCTGATAACTGTACCAAGCTCCGGCCTTATCGATTAAACCCAGCTTAACGCCATAATCAACAATTTCGCCCATGCGGTTAATTCCCGAGCCATAAAGGATCTGGAATTCAGCTTGTTTAAATGGTGGTGCAACCTTGTTCTTCACCACTTTTACACGGGTTTCTGAACCGATGACTTCTTCACCCTCTTTCACGGCACCTATACGGCGGATATCCAAACGCACAGATGCATAGAATTTCAACGCATTACCACCCGTAGTGGTTTCAGGGTTACCGAACATAACACCGATTTTCATACGGATCTGATTGATAAAAATCACCAGGCAGTTGGCGTTTTTGATATTACCGGTAATTTTGCGCAACGCTTGCGACATCAAACGTGCCTGCAGACCCACATGGTGATCACCCATTTCGCCTTCGATTTCTGCGCGAGGTGTCAAAGCAGCAACCGAATCGACCACCAATACATCAACCGCGCCAGAGCGCACCAGCATATCGGTGACTTCCAAGGCCTGCTCGCCGGTATCCGGCTGGGAGATAATCAAGTCTTCGACATTGACGCCGAGCTTGGATGCATAAATAGGATCGAGCGCATGTTCGGCATCGATAAACGCACAAGTACCGCCGGCGCGCTGGGCCTCAGCAATAACTTGCAGCGTCAGGGTTGTTTTGCCGGAAGATTCAGGGCCGTAGATTTCAATAATCCGGCCTTTAGGTAAGCCGCCAATCCCCAGCGCCACATCAAGCCCAAGGGAACCGGTAGAAATTGCAGGAATGGCGACTTGCTCTTTATCGCCCATACGCATCACGGTACCTTTACCAAATTGACGTTCGATTTGGCTCAATGCGGCCTGCAGCGCCTTCTCTTTATTCGCATCCATCTGACACCTCAACATAAAAAATAATGAAACACGTTGTTATGAAATTACTATGAAATCTGTTGAACCACTCTATCCGGCAGCTCTTTAGGGTCGCTCTTTTTGCAACCAGGTAGATTCAAGATCACACCATTGGGGATAGCATACAGCAAAAAACTGTATGTGCAAACAGTACTAGCCTTTTATACAGTGCTTTTGAGTCGATGCTTATTACTCCAGGCCTTTGAACTCGCCGGTAAAGTTCGCATTGGACACGTCGCCATTGGATGTCATCAGCACATACAAGGTCTTTTGCTCAATGTCGTTAGTGACAGCAACTATGCAGTAGCCATCACCTTTCCTGTGCAGCTTTGCATTTTTGGCAGGTACTTTACGCCAGCTTTCAGGAAGCTTACCGAAACCAAACCCACCATCTTCCTGAGTTAACTGCACTGAATAATCCTTTCCAACAATAATGGCAGCGGGTTCGGTAATGAAACTGTGATCATGGCCTTCATGCGCCATTGCCACTGGAATATTGCATAACACACCAACCAATAAAAAGGAGATCAACGTTTTCATCAAGCCGTTTCCTGTGAGGGTTAAAAAAACGAAATATTCAAGCCTGGCAACTATATCAACAATTGCACGAGGCGGAATGGCACCGGCGATTAGTTCGCCGGTGCCGCCCAACTAACGTGGTAAGTGAGCAAGCGCGGACACCAGGCCAACCTGTTGGAAAGGTGTTGGGGAATAATCGGTTGGCGATCAGCATTCCGGTCACAGCTGTAACCGCGAGTGCATCCACTACCCGAGCACCTTTGCTTTGCTCTTTGGCGTGTTGGCGCTTGCGCTTTTTCACAAAAAAGATAAAGCCGGGGGGGATACATACTTAACCCGCCAAAACACCAAACACCTACAACCATCGCTGCAGCCAATGGCGAAAATGCTGCAAATGCAAACCGTTAAGAAATTCATTGATATGGGCAACCACTGCTGGCATAGATCGGCAAAGCCACCACGCCGGTGAGATTGTGCAAATCCAGAATGGTGCGGGACTTGCTCTTATTGGGACGAAAAGTAAATACCCCGAGGAACGATTATAATGGCGGTGGCGCTACGCACATGGCATACACGTCAAGTGAATTGAGCGCGCCGACTACGGCGCCCTGACTGATTTCTACCGAGTCAAAATTATTGGTGGTATTGACCAACAATAAATATTTGTTCGGTTCGTTAAACACCCCCAACAATTGCAGACTCACTGCACTACCCAAACCGAAGGTTTGTTGTTGGGTACCGTTATTGAGTGTAGTGATTCTGATTTTTCCCAGAATCGACAAATCCAGCAAACCAACAGGAGCTGAAACTATAACGCCAACTCTTTTGCTGCCGGTGTAAGTCGTTGCGGGGCCATGGGTTGCGCGGGCGTAGACTTCTGCTGCGGTGCCGACCAGGGTTACCAGCGTGCCCGCGTTGGTGAGGCTGGAATCGATAATATTATTTGCATTCAACACACCGCAGCCAACACACAACACACCGCGTGCCCCCGACGAAATAGTAACATCAGCTTGATTCATGGGTTTAAACAATGCGGTGGGACCACAGGCGATATTTTCAGTGGCATCGCAACTATCACCGATTCCATCGCCGTCGATATCACCCTGTGCGAGATTGGCAACGCTAGGGCAATTATCGACTCCGTTAAGAACGCCATCATTGTCGATATCACTATCGCATACGTCACCGGTCCCATCGCCATCGGTATTGAGTTGGTTGGTGTTAGCGACGCTTGGGCAATTGTCGGAAACATCGGTAACTGAGCACCAACCCCATTACCATCTCTTTATTGTTCTGGGTATTTTTACCAAAATATTTAATTGAATGAATATCACCTCCCAAGCTTGAAAACGCCGACTGCCATCGCCCTAAAGCAGGCAACCCCATCCGACTGAATATTTTTTCATACCAGGTTGGCGATGCTTCAAGTATCACAAAAATACGGATTGGCGTATTTCCACAGCGCTGCGTCAGCAAAATTTGCATTAAGGATTTTAACCATTCAGCATCCACTTCATGTGAGAGGCCATCAATAACAATCATCAGCGGTGTTGATCTATCCCAATAGATTGCACTGACAAGCTCTTCAACCTGTTGGTCGCTGGCAATTAACCGGTAATTATCAATCGCTGGCATTACTTTGGATTTGAGCGCAATACTCTCTTCACTATCGATATCAACCCAGGAAAATTGGGGCCAATCATGCCGCTCACTGAGCCGATGAAAACGCGTACTCAAACCAGCACCGCACTCAACCCCCAATCCTTTGGGGTGCTAATTAAAAAATGCGAGGCAGCGCTGATCCAGCCAATGATTCGCACGCAAATAGCGGCGTTCATCTAACGGACAAAAGCGCACACCCGCATCGATATTTAATAAACGGCTCAACACAATCGCCGCCCGATCATAAAAATACATTTCAGGCCAAAATTGAACCGCATCGGCGCGCGCATTTAATGCCATCATTTCTGTACTGACCATAAGGCACCATTTAAAAATTCGCCCGTAAGGTAATACGCATATTGCGCGGCTCACCGCAGCGATTGGAGACGGCGGATAAATATGAGTAACACTTTTTATCCAGCGCATTGTCGGCGTTCACAGCAACAGTGAAAGTGTCACTAATCGGATAGCTCGCCATCAGATTCACTAATAAATAATCATCCTGACGCGCTGACACAGCACTGTAGCGACTCGCACTCCACTCACTTTGATAATTAACTCCACCGCCAATGGTTAACTCATTGAGACATTGATAAGTCGCAAACAAACGTGCGATGTGCTCAGGCGTAGCTTCATTAAGGACGCGCCCTTGAAACGAGCACAGTTTTCGGAACGGGGTAACGCGATTAGCCTTTTGCTGCATCGATAGATACTCTTCTATGATAAGAAAACGTATAACAATCAGAATCAACCACCAATTGATAATAATTATCATTAGAGTATCATTTGCATTATGCTGTCATCAAGCCTATCGTGCAAAACAACAGCCATTGCCTGAGCCAGGATTTCAGGCTTGCTGTGAAATAATGCCCAAATCCCAAGGGGAATATTTCCTCGCCCACGCCCGCAACTCCCCCTACTCTGGCGACTAGAACATTAAGGATTCTGAATGTTCTTTAGCAGAGCTTGATTGCACCCTGTAACCAAGCCGTGTTGTTAATCAATAGAAGGAGTTTCGTCATGAAGCCGCAATTGTTTTTGGGGCTGGCAACAGCCTGTTCCCTGTTTCTCTCCAGCCAAACCCTGATGGCCCACAGCGCTGCCGATGCAGATGCCGGTGGTCTGCGCGAATTGATGGCGCAGAGCGCTGCAGTCGCTTATGGCAAAGTCGTTGATATCCAATACCGCAATTCCGAACCTACTCGCGAAGAACCCAAAGGTGTCCCACACACATTTGTAACCTACGAGATTGGTAAAGTATTCCGCGGTTATCTGCCGGAAAAAATTACCCTGCGCGTTCCCGGAGGTGCCGATGGCAGTGGTGGTGCTTACACCGAAACCACGGCGCCCACATTTGCACGCGGCGAAGCCGATGTATTGTTTATTCCCGGGGGTGAACCTGGCGATTGCCAATTGGTGAATTGTGTAGAAGGCCGCTTCCGTGTGCTTGAAGACCGTATCTACAGTGGCTTTGGTGTGCCGCTGGTAGGCGCAGAAAAATCGTTGGAATTTGGCGGCAAACCGCGTTTTGACGTCAACACCATGGAAATGCCCCGCCCTGCGTTCGATAAGGTGATCAAACAACCTGACGCTGCGCGTTGGATTGCCGCCAATCAAATCGATAGCAAAGGATTGGAAGAACTGCGCAAAAAATATGAAGCAGAAGCACCGGCTTTATATCGCATCAACATGAATGTTGAAGGCATTACCAAAGCAGATGATTACTCAGGCGAAGCGCCTGCAGAGGTGATGAAAAAATATCGCGAACCGCTGATCACTGATGAGTTTTTTGCATTGATCGAACACTTCAACGCAGAGCTAGGCCAGCCCGAACAACGCGTTGTACCGGCCAATCCGAAACTCGCCTTTACTGTTAAGCCTCCGGTGGCTGCCGCAGTAAAAGAAGTGGCCATCACCGAGCCAAAACCTAGCGATGAAGAATTGAAATTCCGTGGTCAAACGGAAAACCTTGTGCGCAAGACTGCCACAACTTCACCACTAACCGTTAAGTAATATAGGGAGACATATCATGTTACGGTTTAATTTATTAGTCAGCTCGTTAATTGTACTGCTCGCACAACCCGCACTGAGTGCGTCCTGGTTGGAGTGCGATGGCGATAGCGGTAAAAAATTGCGCTGGGGTGGCAACTCAACTAGTGCGCGGATCAACACCATCAGTTTTAACGGCAGTAACTTAACCGCCGTGCAACGCGGCATTAATGCTACCAATGCCAACCCATCACCTTTTGTCGTGAATGCCACAACTGAAACCGGTGGTGTAAGCCGGGGCAACGGCCAAAATGAAATTTACGCAAACAGTATTTCGCCACCGGGCGTAGCGCAAATGAATTACCACTGCTATTGGTTTTTCGGTTGGCACTATGGTCTGGATGAAGTAGATATTGTGTTGGATTCGGATCGCACCTGGACCAGCTCCACCGCAAAATCATCCAACTTCACCTATACAGGTTCAGCACGCCCGATTGATTCCGTCATCACGCACGAGGCCGGACACTTCCTCGGTTTGATGCACGTGAATTGGGAATACAACGTGATGGGTGATTCATGGCGCCATCACCACACCAATGGCACAACGGCGAATATTTATTTTGGTGAAGATGCGTCGCACGGCTCACGTGTTTTGTACGGCAACCAAAGCAGTACTTTCAATGATGTGTCTGTAGCCCACTGGCGCCGTACCGGTGCCGATGGTGAGTATTCCAGCCATGACCGTGTAAGAGTGCGCAACAATGCCAATACCGCGACTTTAACCGGCATCACCATCGCGGGTGAACCTGGTTTCCGCGTAACCCGTGGCACTACTGTGCGCCCGGAATTTACACTGGAAAATAATGGTAAAACCACGCAAAGCAACATCAGCTTCGGAATTTATGTCTCCAACAATGATTTCATCAGCACGGGCGACAGACGGCTTGGCGGTGGCACATTCGGCTCTCTCAGCCCGGATGATGTACACACCACCACTATTCCGGTATTTATTCCGAGCGATTTAACGGTGGGGCAAAATTATTGGATCGGGATTATCATCGACGAGAACAATGACATATCCGAAACCAATGGCGATAACAACATGGCTTATATTCCTATTCGGATTCAATAAACCACTGCTACTTTTATGGTTTATCATGCGTAGAAAACCCGCCAGAACTGAATTGTTCTGGTGGGTTTTTGTTTATCAGCAACGCCTGAATTTACTACTTACTTAATCTGGGGCGACACCCAGGCCACTACATCTTTACTCAAATCCTTTAAGCATTTACGCGTTGCGGAGCAGACAGTCGTTCCGGTTCCCAAGTCCAATACGTTGGTCGATGGAGTAAATTCATTAAGCGTCATGATGGCGCAAGTGTGTTTGGCAGTGACCATATCATTCTTACCTTTGATCAAGGCAACAGTAACCTGCACCTTGGGAAGCGGGTTACTTTGCTTGGTACCGAATTGACGCTCTTCATTTCCCAACACCAGCTTTTCAATGTCGATGGCCACCACCGGGATCACGCCATTGAGAATTTTGTCCGCAGTGCCCACAGGCTCAAGCTGTATGCCATCGCTTTTGGCTTGCTCGACAAGATTTTTCACCAGTACCTTATCGATATTGCAGGGAAACTCTGACTGCTTATAGTTGTAGCCCTTCACATTAAAGCCGATGTTTTGGTTGATGTAGACCAGCGGAGCCTTGGCATCACCCGGAGCTGACTCAGGTGCAGCGAAGGAAAGCAGCGGACAGAGAAGAAGCGCAGGCATGAGCAGTGACATTTTTATTTGTGAGGACTTAATGAATGAAAGTTTCATAACCTTACCTTTTGCGGTTGTGATGTAAGAGGACACTCATCGATACAGCAGAGGATGTGTGTGAATTGAATATATTGCAAATAGCGATGAAAACACTGACCATACAAAAACTTCGCGCTTACCTTTTGCTTACCAAATTTTTCTATTTAAAAATCAATAAGATAGAATTTATCCAAACACGCACATTACTTGTATTCACCCGTTCATATCTTGCAAAATTACACCCATGCCGCAGCTTACAGAATGCACTGCGCCGCACGCAGACTAATAAGAAAAACTTACCAGAAAAGGGTTAACCATGCTGACTGCAACAGGTTCCGGACTGCTATGAACGCCCATCAAGAGACCAGCTTTATGCTGGGCGAAGTGAAAGTATCGCCTTCACACAACACACTTTGGGCACACAACCAAAGCATCAAACTACAACCCAAAGCGATGGAGGTATTACATTACCTCGCACGCAACCAAAGCCGTGTGATCAGTAATGAAGAACTGATTGAACAGTTATGGGAAGGCCGCGTCGTCACCCATGGTTCAGTGCAAAAAAGTATTAACGCGCTGCGTAGTGCATTGTGCGAGCTGATTGGTGATCAGGAATTGATTGCCCATTATTCAAAGCGCGGCTATCAATTGATGGTAGAGCCGCAGTTTCTTGCTCATGCTTTAACCGATACGACAAATGAACCCAGTGCAGTTGCAACACAGGCAAGTAACACACACAACCTGTGGCAGTGGCGTGTTGCCGGTGCGGCATTAGTCGTGCTGGTGGCGATCGCAATACTCTATAAGACGATCAACTGGAATACCCTTTACCTACCGCACAACCACCAAACGGATTTCCACACAACCCAGGGCTACACTAACGAAACAGGACATGAGCGCAGCGCGACGCCGCACCCGGATAATCGACATCTCGCCTATATCCGCGAAAAATTACTTACTGATAAGCTGACTGAAACCGAAAGCGAAATTGTGATCCGCAATGCGGAAGGTCAAGACTGGCGTATTGCCAATAGTAATGGCAATTGGTTCAAGCTGGCTTGGTCACCGACCGGTAATAATTTGGTAGCGATTGAAGTAAAACGCCGCGACGGCTTGCCACTGGGAACACAATTTTATCAACCATCCAATTACCTTTATTCTTTTCATATTTTCACTCTGGACCTTACACAAGAGCGACTATTAGAGAAGCAGCAACTTAGCCAATGGCAAGGGCAAATTTTCAGTGTGACCTGGTGGGATGAAAACACGCTGGAGATTGTGGCCAAACAAGGCCCCAACTCCGGCAATGGCCGCTACCGCTATTCCATTCTGGATCAGCAATTAGCATTGTTGGATGAAGTTGAAGGCGCCGCTAACCCGGTTGCCAGCGCTGTGCTCAATCAAAAGACGGCAATTGCCAGCAGGTATAAAAACAAAATCCAGATCGATTTTCTAAACGCGCAACAAGAGCGTATCAGTCGCGTGAAGTTAGAGGTTACCGCAGCGGATATCACCTGGATCCCCGATGGTAGTGGAGTACTGATATATGCCGAAGAGGAACGGAAATTAATCGCGGTATATTTGGATGGAAAACAAACCCCCATTCCATTAGCGGATAACAAAGACAAAATTTTCTCGCGCCCACATTACAGCGCTGATGGCAATGGCATCTTTTATACGGAAGAAAAACGCAGCTCCAATATTTTATTGGTCGCACTCGACGGAGCCAAAACCCGGCTCACTGAAAATACTGACTTTAATTATGCAGCCAGCTTTTCCCCCAATGGTGAAAAAGTTGTCTATGCCTCGGTGCGCAACAATCAAATCCATTTATGGTTAGTGGAGAATGGGCAAGAACGCCAACTCACCACTCAGCCTGCGCCGAAAAAAGTCGATAGTATTATTTGGTCTGATGATGGCGAGCACATTGTCTTCAACGCCGATAACCAGATTTATCATCACAACCTGCTTACCCATAAAACGGCATTATTACTAAGCGGCACCGATACTATCGAACCTATCGCCTACTTCCCCACAATCAATCGGCTTTTTGCACTCAAGCACAACGGCGAAATCAGAAACCTCTGGCGCATTGAAGGCGAACAGTGGAAGCAGCTCACTTTTGGCGCTGTGGGCTCGGCAATCGAATACGGTGGGGATATTTATTTCCAATACGTTAGCGAAAACGGCCTGTGGGCGTTGCGCGGCAAAAATGACACACTTGAACGCGTAACCGCTAACCTCGATGAATACAGCAAATTGCTTAAAGCCAGCAACAAAGGCATTTATTTCATGAGTGGTGGAGTTTGCCAGGAATCCGATATCTACTACCTGGATTATGCAGCAGCCAGCAAATCGACTTTTTTAATACAGGAAAATAGTGCCGTCTCGACCACGTCGTTCAATATCGATAAAGGTTTGCTGCAAACAGAATGTTATTTGCCAGAGGCAAATATTGTGTTGCTGAAGTAATGGATATTTCCAAAGGATGGATAGTGTGTAAATCACTAACTAATAAACATTAAAAAACCGCCGACAATTGGATTATGTCGGCAGTTTTTTATTTTCCTATCAGCTGTTACTTAATAGTAGACAGCAGATTTCCGCTAGGGAGTTACTTCACGCACGATAGTCATTTTTTCAATTTCTACGCGGCGATTCGGACTTAAGCAACTAATCAGCGCCGCTTTGTTTTGTTCGTCACACATCACTACCGGATCAGCTTCACCACGGCCTTCTGCACGCAGACGGCTCGATTCTATGCCTTTGTTCATCAAGTAATCTTTAACCGCAATTGCACGGCGCTCAGACAACTTCTGATTGTAATCATCGGAACCCAAACGATCTGTATAGCCGACGATAACAATTTCATCCGGTGATCCATCTCCTTTTAATGCAGTCGCGATTTCATCGAGTTTTGCTTGCGGTTGACGCACCGCTGAACTATCGAAGGTAAATAATTCATTTGCCGACAAGGTATATTTTTCTGTGCGCGGAGCAGGCGGTGTCGGCGCAACCGGTGTACGAACAGGTTCCGGTTTTTGCACTACAGCAATCGGCGCTGATTTTACGCCAAAGCGATAAACCAAACCGACCGACACCAAATCAATATCGCCTTTATTACCTACAGCGTCGTTAATGCGATAACGTTCAGCTTCGATGCGCATTGCAAGTGCATCGGTGAATGCATATTGCACACCAGCACCCAATTTTAAATTGGTATCACGTTCATCCGCGCGTGGGCTGAGTACATTTACCGCTCCCGTTCCACTGAAGTGGTCTTTAGCTTCGGCATAATTAGCACCTACCCTACCGAATGCAGAAAACTTTTCGCTGAATGGAATAAACCCTAGCAAGTCGAGATTAATGCCGCGGAGTTTCATGTGACCGTCCAAGGTCCCCGCTGGCATTGTGGTCGCGGTATAGCTGAATTCACCCAAATCAAAATAGCCGCCTTCCAATGCGAAATTGCGATTGAGTTGATAACCACCAAACAACTTGTAGCCGGTATCGCGGTCATCATTGTTGATGATGATTTCAGAGAAACCACCGTCTAACAAATTCCCGGTGATTCGATCATTGTCGATGTCAGCAGTCGACTGGCCGATGTTAGCACCCATATACCAACCCGCATCGTCTGCTTGAGTAACGGAGCTAATGATTGCCGTAAGTGATATCAGACCCAACATCCCTGACGCTTTAATAAATTTCATAGGTTATTCCTCAACAATTTAATGACTCTATGAGGTCGGTAGTGCACGGCACTTACCGACGCCAATTACTGATCGATTACGGATTAGGTACATTGATGATCGTGTTGACCATCGTCACTGACGCATTCAACGAAATGACCCGACCATTGATGGTGACGACTGCAACATTACCGTCGGTAGAAATCGCAGCGCCTGCTTGTGAAATAACGGTACCGACCATGGTTCCACCACCAGCGGCGTTGATAGTCGCTGCGGTTCCCACTTGCCAGAACACGTTCTTCGCTTGCGCGCCATTCACCAGCAAGATGCTTTGCGGTGCAGCAGCGCCGGGGCCACCGACCCTAAGGGTGCTGGCCATTTGAAATACCCAGGTCGCATTGGTATCGCCTTGTGCATCGAGAGTTAAGTCACCACCCTCCACCATGAATGAACCCGCAGCGGCGGTATAAACACCAGGTACTAACACCAGATTGGCGAGGTTGCCCGCACCTTGGTCTGGACCGCCCGGTTGGGCGACGAGAGCGTTGTAGGCGATCAATGCATCAGCACGCGCTTCTTCTGCTATTAACGCTGTGACTGCAGTGCCTTCCGTCGGGCAGGCAACTGTCGGTGGTGGTGCGGAGGTGTAAATTTTTCCATTAACAGTGCCGATATTCAGATCCGTTTCGGTGTAGGTGCAACCAACGCCGTTATCGTGAAAACCCGTTACCGCGGTAGACACGGCAGTGGTACCTATATCGCCGTTAATAATGGTCAGAATGCCCTGATTGGTAGTACCAGCCGAGCCGCCAAAAGTACCAAAAGTAGCTATTGAGCCTAAAGGAATGATTACCGGGGGGATGGTCGAGCAATCCACGGCAGTAAAATCCCAGCTGTAGTCATTGGTCATGGCGTTGGCAGGAATGGCCAAATCTTTCACACCATTCGCGCCACCTTTCAATGTCGCGGTGTAGGTAACGCCGGGAACGAGATCGTTTAGCGGATCAAAACTGGCAATGCGGCCAGTTGCTGCATCAACCAGTACAGCCGTTGCAATCACTGGCGTCTTGGCGACTGTCGCTTCGGTAACCGTAAAGGTCGATGAGTTGACACTGATGGGATTCATGCGCACGCCGGACGGCACCATAAACGTAGCGTTGATAGCTGCGTCGGGGCACACATTTCCGGCATTGTCGGCGGGATTAGTATTGGTGACGGATACCTTCCCTGCCGCAGTTGCTTCGGCAGAGGTCGTAAACATCCACACATAATTGCTCGCCGCCGGTAAAGCAGCTTGATTGCCCGCTAATGCGTTTCCGGCCAGATCAGTCGCCACGCTGGTGATTTGCGCGGTGTAAGTGGTGTTCGTCATAAGTGCCATCGCTGGTGCAAACACCATCGTTTTGGTACCCACGGAATAACTCAGGTTACCAGCAGGATTAACGCAGGGCGCAACGCAGGTAAGGCTAAAACTGGTTGAAGAAATACTCGCTGGCGCCATGTTTTCTGAAAACACCGCATTGATGGCCATGTTGGTGGGCACACCGGTGGTAGGACCAGGCGATGTCGTTGCAGGCACCGTGAAGGTAACGCGCGGACGAGTCGTATCAGCAGTGCTCCCTGTTGTAAAAGTCCATACAAAAGGCGACGCCAAAAGCGCACCGGTCACAAGACTACTAACACCACTCACACTCGCGGTATAAACCGTCATAGGCTCAAGCTGCATTCCCGGCGTAAGCGTAAAAGTGGCGACGCGATTGGTCGGGTCACGCGAAACTGAGCCGGTTGGGCTGACACAAGGTGCGGCGCAGGTCACCATAAAATTTGCGTTCGTAACTGATGCAATGGCTTCACTGAAGTCGGCACTGATAATCGTGTTATTGATTGATACACCCGCGCTATTCGCGCCAGGTGCAACAGCTGTTACCGTAACGGCGGTCGATGCAGCACCAGTCGTAAAATTCCAGCTGTGGGGGCTTTTAAGCGTAAGACCGGTAGCAAGACTTTTAGCACCGGTGATAGTTACTGTGTACTGGGTCATGCCCATTAAATCGGCGACGGGAGTGAAAGTTGCGATGCGGTTAGTGCTATCAATGCTCACCGCTCCCACTGGATTAGTACAGGGCGAAGCGCAGGTCACCACTACACTCGCTCCACCACCGACAACCGCCACCGCTTCGTTAAATGTGGCGGTAATCATCGGGTCATATACCAATACATCGTTGGCATTTGCGGCGGGAGTTACTGTGGTGACTGAAGGCGCAAGTGCCGCGTTGGCGCTAGATCCCAATACATCATCCTTACCGCCACAAGCGGTCATTAAGGTAATGGCGCATAGCGGGATCATCCATTTAAGTCGCATAGAGTCGTTCTTTAATATGTTCATTTTTTGCCGTCCTGGTTATGATTTTTAGTGCTGCACCGATTCACGACCGTTTATACAAAACTGTCGCCGAATGAGCGATTGATGGGAAAATCGTGCGTGAAAAATAAATGAGAGGGATCGCGTGATTGACAGCCAACAACGCAATAATTAAGCAGATGCTACAGAGGGAAATTTTTTATGTCTGTTCGCCGGCGCACCTAGCGGGTTGGGAATGGATTTCAAACTCTAACTATGAACAATGGGATGAGGTGAAAAATAAGTTGGAAATACCAGAAAGATAAATTCGATAATCACACCCCTGAAATTGAATATGTTTTTTCAAAATGAACTAAACCAAAATCATCACACCCTCCAACGCCAAAACCACTGCCTGTTTTTGCACCTCCGCCCTATCCCCATCAAAATGTTTTAACTCCGTTTTAATTTCACCCGTTGCAGTAACCCAGGCAAACCAAACAGTGCCAACCGGTTTCTCAGGCGAACCACCGCTTGGCCCCGCAACACCGCTAATCGCAACCGCAATATCAGCGCCCGACAATGCGAGTACACCGCGCGCCATTTCGATGACTACGGCTTCGCTGACCGCGCCTTCGCGTGCGAGTGTTTCGCTGGATACACCGAGCAGTTTTTCTTTTGCGGCGTTCGCATAACTGACGATGCCGTATTCAAACCAGGCGGAGCTGCCGGAAATTGCGGTGATGGCAGCGGCGACTCCGCCGCCAGTGCAGGATTCTGCAGTGGCAATGCGCCAGTTACGCTGGAGTAATTGTTCGCCGAGACGCTGGCTTAATTGATGTAGATGATCATCCATTGTGTGACCCTGTTTAAGTGCGGATAGGATGGCGATAGTGTGCCGCCATTTAGGCATTGATGCCAGCGGGAAACTTTTAAACGCGTCCGACAAGGCGATCTATACTCCAGCCATATAACTTGCGAGAGATTGAGCGTGCAGACAATTCCGGGGTATCACATCAAAACGCTGATTGGCGAAGGCGGTATGGCCAAAGTGTATTTGGCGGTACAAAAATCGCTCGACCGGCCAGTGGCGATTAAAGTGTTGGACGCAAGTTTGAATCAAGATCCAATCATCCAACAGCAGTTTGAACAGGAATCCACATTGGTGGCGCGTCTTAGCCATCCGAATATTATTCAAATTATCGACAAAGGGATTAGCGAGCAGCAACTGCCCTACTTTGTGATGCCTTACGTGAAAAGTGTTTCGCTCGAAACCGTATTGCCGCGCAAAGATATTAGCCTCACGCGAAAATTAAATATTTTAATCCAGCTCTGTAGCGCACTCGGTTATGCGCATCGCAATGGTGTGGTGCATCGCGATATCAAACCGGCCAATATTTTGGTGGATTACGACGGCCATGCCTATTTGGTGGATTTTGGAATCGCCGGATACTTTACTGCGAACAAAGGGGCCGCCAACGCCAGCAGCGAGACAACAGATCCTGATCAGGAACGGATTATGGGTACGGGTGCTTACATGGCACCTGAGCAGCACAATGGAACATCGCACACCAATCAGCTAAGCGATATTTATTCGCTCGGCGTGCTTATGCATGAATTGATTTTTGGTGTGGTGCCTGTGCTCGCTAATGAACAAACCTATGCAGAGCAACTCACAGATAAACACCAAATGACCGCTGCATTGCGGCCGTTGATTAATCGCTGTATTGAAGCCAACCCCAACCAACGCCCCACCAGTGTCGATGAAATTCGCCAGCAATTATTATTGATTTCCCAGGGGCGACATTTACAGGGTAACCGCTGGGGCAACGAATCCACTCGCGACAATATTCCGCCCAATTACACCTTGCTCGATGTATTAAAAGAAAACCCCTTCGGTGCGACCTATTTGGTTAATGATCCCAATCGCCAGCGTTTTCTCGTGATAAAAAAACAAAACCTCGATCATCTGGGCAATGCGCCGCAATACGCGGCGAAATTAACGCAAGTGCAACATCCACATATCGCACGAATTTTCGGCACTGGAAAAAATCCACGCGTATTTATCAGCGCAATGGAATATTTACCCGGTGGCAGCTTGCAGGAGCGGCTCACACAATCGCTGAGCTTGGGGCAGTGTTTAACCATTGCACAACAACTTTGCAACTCCCTCGCCTGCGCGCACTCCTACGGAATCGTGCACGGTAATTTGCGCCCCAGCAACGTGTTATTTGCCGAAAAAAATCATTTGAAACTGAGTGACTTTGGTTTTCCGGCGCACAGTTATGGCGATGGCACCCACTGGTATCAACCCGCCAATGAACCTGCCTCCACCGGTGCTGACGTTTACGCATTAGGCGCGATACTGTTCCAATTATTCACCGGAAAATTGCCGGTACCTGATTTATGGGGCTGGAAAAATGCGTGGCGTTTACGCAAGGCGCCGGCCAAAGTACGTCGATTGATTTTGCAAATCATCCACCTCAACCCACGTAAACGCATCGCCAGTGCAGAACTGGCAGGCGCGGCATTTAACCAAGCGCAGGGTGAACAAAAAACCCAAGTGTTGGAAAAAATGGTGGGAATCTAGGAATTCTCCGAAATAAAACTTATCGTCATACCCGCGAACGCGGGTATCCAGAGGCATCAATAAAATTAGAAGCTGGATACGTGCGTTCGCAGGTATGACGAACAAACTATAAAGCGCTATTTTGGTGCCACTTATCAATTCACCAATCAAATACCTGACCACTTGTGCAGCATAAAAAGTTGTCGCAATTGGCCAGCTTTTTTGTGAAGAATTTATGATGGCAAAAAAGTGCAGGTATTAAAACTGTACTAATTAATGGTTATTCAAATACTTAGCAGCTAGTCAACAATTAAACCCCACACACTTACCCCAGCAGTTTTTTCATCTTTTATGTCGCTGGTACGAATCCTGCTGAATGCCCTTCTATGGTTCCCGTAACAGGGACATATCCGTGATCGTACAATCCACAAAGTAATCCATAAACAGATGCAGAGGGCGTAGCGATGAGTACAAGTCTGAAGAGTTCTTTAAATGCGTGGCACCTCTGGGGGCTGGCAGTAGGGTTGGTAATTTCCGGTGAATATTTTGGCTGGAGTTACGGGTGGGATAAGGCGGGCACGCTCGGCTTTTTAGTGACTACCGTGATGATCGCGATTATGTACACCACATTTATTTTTAGCTTCACCGAATTATCGACCGCAATTCCCCACGCTGGTGGGCCTTTCGCTTACGCACGCCGCGCCTTTGGCCCCAAGATGGCGTTTGTCGCCGGTTTTGCAACGCTGATTGAATTTGTCTTTGCGCCACCCGCGATTGCAATGGCGATTGGGGCTTATTTAAATGTGCAATTTCCCGAGGTGAATCCAAAAACCTTTGCGATCTGTGCTTACGCTATTTTTGTGGGTTTAAATATTGTCGGTGTGCGCATCGCTGCAACCTTTGAATTATTTGTTGTCGTTCTGGCGATTTTTGAATTGCTGGTATTTATGGGCGTAGTAGCACCCGGATTCTCCATCTCTAATTTTGTCGCCAACGGTTGGGCAGGTGAAACAGAATTCAGTGCTGGTGCCATCACCGGCATAGTCGCCGCGATTCCATTTGCGATCTGGTTTTTCCTTGCGATTGAAGGTGTGGCTATGGCCGCAGAAGAAGCAAAAGATCCGCGCCGCACTATTCCCCGCGCCTATATCGCAGGCATTTTAACGCTGGTTGTGCTGGCAATGGGCGTGATGGTATTTGCAGGCGGCGTAGGCGATTGGCGTACTCTCTCCAATATCAATGATCCTCTACCGCAAGCAATGAAAGTGATTGTCGGCGAAAACAGTAACTGGTTGCACATGTTAGTGTGGATTGGTTTATTCGGTTTGGTCGCTTCCTTTCACGGTATTATTCTCGGTTATTCACGCCAAATTTTTGCGCTGGCGCGCGCTGGCTATATGCCCACCTATTTTTCAGTTGTGAACGAAAAATTCAACACACCGCACAGGGCGATTATCGCTGGAGCTGTGGTGGGTATCATCGCCATTATGAGCGACGACTTGCAATTTAATGGTATGACGCTCACCGCCAACCTGATCACCATGGCGGTGTTTGGTGCGATTGTGATGTACATAGTATCCATGATGAGCTTATTTGCACTGCGTAAAAAAGAACCGAATCTGGATCGCCCGTTTATCGCCATTGCATACCCAGCCTTCCCTGCCATTGCGCTCGGCTTGGCGATTATTTGTTTAGTCACCATGATTTATTTTAATCCACAACTGGCTTTACTTTTTGTGGTGTTGATGGCACTGGCGTTCGCGTATTTCAGCATGACCCAAGCGAAGCGCGATGCATCTTCTGATAATGCAATTGCAACATCGGTGTAATAGCCTGAAGCTCGCAAAAAAAAGATCTGCTAAGCTTGAGCCATCTGGCTCAAGCACATGCATCTATAAATACGGGTCGCAGTATGCAATACAAACACACTCTGGGTTTACAGACCTATGAGTTTCGCGATTTAAAAGAGGTGATGGCGAAAGCCTCACCAGCCCGCTCCGGCGATTATCTCGCCGGCGTTGCAGCAGCGACTTATGTGGAACGCATGGCCGCGCGCATGTGTTTAGCTGAAGTACCGCTCGCACAGTTCCTGCAAGAATTATTAATTCCCTATGAGAGCGATGAAGTCACGCGCTTGATTATCGATACACACGATAAAAAAGCCTTTGCCGAAATCAGTCACCTGACTGTTGCAGATTTTCGCAATTGGCTGCTGTCCGATATCGCAACCACCGAAACACTCGCGCGCGTTGCACCCGGCATTACCCCGGAGATGGCCGCTGCTGTGAGTAAATTGATGCGCAACCAGGATTTAATTCTGGTCGCCAAAAAATGTTCAGTCATCACCCGCTTTCGCAATACTATTGGCCTGCCAGGCCATATTTCTGCGCGCTTGCAACCTAATCACCCGACCGATGATCCACGCGGCATTGCGGCGTCATTAATTGATGGTTTGCTGTACGGATCAGGCGATGCAGTGATTGGGATTAATCCCGCGACTGATAATTTATCAGCGCTGATGGAGCTGTATCATTTAGTTGATGGCGTGATCCAACAATTTGAAATCCCTACGCAGTCCTGCATCCTCACCCATGTGACCAACCAGATCCAGTTGATTGAAAAAGGCGCACCGGTAGATTTGGTTTTTCAATCTATCGCGGGCACTGAATTGGCGAATAAAAGTTTTGGTATTGATATCGCGCTATTAGCAGAAGCGCGCGACGCGGCACGCTCACTCAAGCGCGGCACCATTGGCGACAACGTGATGTATTTTGAAACTGGCCAAGGCTCGGCATTGTCGGCCAATGCAAATCACGGCGTTGACCAGCAAACCTGCGAAGCGCGCGCCTATGCGATTGCACGGCATTTATCACCGCTGCTTACTAACACGGTTGTGGGTTTTATCGGCCCGGAATATTTATACGATGGCAAACAAATTATTCGCGCGGGATTAGAAGATCATTTCTGCGGAAAATTATTGGGCGTACCGCTCGGTTGCGACGTGTGTTACACCAATCACGCCGAAGCCGATCAGGATGATATGGATACACTGATGACATTGCTCGCCAACGCGGGGCTGACTTTTTTAATGGGCATCCCCGGCGCCGATGACATCATGCTGAATTACCAAACCACTTCGTTTCACGACACGCTCTATTTGCGCAAAATTCTCGGCTTAAAAGCCGCGCCGGAGTTTGAACAATGGCTCAAGAAAATGAACATCATGGATTCAGCGGGACAAGTGCGTCCCATCAGTCAACAGCATCCACTCTTGCAACAATTCCCCAGCAAGTTGGCGTAGCAGCACCAATTAGTGTTGATGACCCCTGGCAGGATTTAAAACAATTCACCCAAGCGCGCATCGCTCTCGGGCGCACCGGTAGCAGCTTAACCACTAAAGCCGTGTTGGATTTTAGTTGCGCCCATGCCATGGCGCGCGATGCGGTGCATCTTGCATTGGATGTGAATTCGCTTGCTGATCAATTGCACGCTCAAGGTTTAAAAACACTGCAGGTTCACAGCCGCGCAACTGATCGGCATAGCTATTTATTACGTCCGGATTTTGGACGGCGCCTGGATGAAACGAGCGTTTCGTTTTTGAAAGATTATTCACGGCAACACTATGCTGAAAAACCAATCGATTTATTATTGGTTGTTGGCGATGGCCTTTCCTCTATGGCAGTTACCCAACAGGCAGCAAAACTTATCGCCGAAATTCAATCACGGATTCCACCACATTGGACTTTAGGCCCAATCGTCATCGCCCAACAGGCGCGGGTTGCACTGGCGGATGAGGTCAGCGAATTGTTAAATGCGCGCATGGTGGCCATGCTGATTGGGGAGCGCCCAGGATTAAGTTCGCCCGATAGCCTCGGGGTTTACCTCACCCATAACGCCAAAGTCGGCTGCACGGATGCCGATCGAAATTGCATTTCCAATGTGCGCTCCGAAGGCTTGGTTCACGCTGCTGCTGCGAAAAAATTATTGTGGTTATGCGAAGCGGCAATACGCATGCAATGCTCTGGCGTTGCGTTAAAAGATGAAAGTGATACCGGCGGATTTATTGCGGCTGCACCAGGATTACTGGTAGAAAAAGAATAAACGTTAGCCCGTCACTCGCTTCTCATAAGTATCAACTCCAGTATTCTCGACAAAACCCTTCCGCCGTATTTACCCCCACATAGCCCCCCAAGGGGCATAAAATCTTGCTTAGAACTAGTCATATAATTAGATGAATGCAGTTTCCTCTTGACAGCTTTTAACTGATCAGTAAAAATTAAGCCTATAAATATGATATATATAACAAACGAGAGAGAAACCATGAAACACACCCCATCGAATACGTTCGTACGCACCAGTCTGTTTGTTGCCGTAAGCCTGTTAGCCCCCATTGCCGCGGCGCAGAGCACCGCTAGTCAGGAAGACTTGGTAGAAGAAGTTGTCGTTACCGGCAAATTCCTTAAAAGCTTGCAAACTGCCGCCGAAATCAAACGCAACTCGGCGAGTGTGGTAGAGGCGATTTCCGCGGAAGATATCGGTCAACTGCCCGATGTGTCGATCAGCGACTCATTAAAACGCCTGCCCGGCCTGGCGCAAGACCGCGACCGCGGTAATGGCAGCCAGATTTCTATCCGCGGTATGGGCGGCATGCTCGGCTTTACCACCCTGAATGGCCGCGAGGTTGCGATTCTGGAAGAGACACGCAACATCCGCTACGACCAATTCCCCTCCGAATTGATCAATGCGGCCCAAGTCTACAAAACCCCGCAAGCCTGGATTGCTGAAGGCGGCGTATCGGGTACCGTAAATCTGGACACGATCAAGCCGCTGGATTACGACTCCACCAAAGTGGTAGTCGATCTGCGTGCAACCTCTTCCGAACTGGGCAAAGATGTTGATGATGCTGCGAATAATGGCATCGGCCAACGCGTCAGCATTTCCTATATCGACCAATTCCTCGATGACACCCTTGGTGTGGCCATTGGCTATTCAGGCCGTTCTGAATCCATCGCCACCCAACGCGCCGAGCTGTGGAACTACGGTGATACCTGGCACAACACCCAATGGAACAGCGAGTTGGGCGCAAACGTGATCGCGCCTTGGGGTGGTTCTGCGCTGGTGCGTGGCGGTGAAGACGAACGCCAAGGTGTGATGGGCGCTGTCCAATGGCAACCTAACGAGAATCTGGAAATCGCCTATGACGGCTTCTGGTCTTCATTTGATATCAGCGAAAACCAACGCGGTTTTGATTTCCAAATTAGCAATAATTTCGACAACCAGTGGGACCTGATCAGCACAGTCCCAACGGCCTACACCAACAGCAACCTGGGCGCTGGGGCTGTAGATTTAATTTCCGGCACTGTTAACCTCAGCTCCCTGCGCAATCTGAACGAAGAATACGTGCAAGACGATGAACTCACGAGCCACGGTGTAAACGTGAAGTGGTCGCAAGATTTGTGGACAGTCGCTGCCGACGCTGGCATTTCTGAAACCAGCCGCGACAAACGTTGGGCCACAGTGCGCACTGAAAACAGCGCTCCCGGCCGCGCAACCTTTGGTGCGACTAACGACGGCCGTATGACATTCAAATTGTTGGACGCGTCATTAACTGATACCAGCACCAATAATGTCGCCAATATTCAAGTACAACCCCAAGCTGAAGGCGGCGATGAACTCAGTTCATTCAAATTGGATTTCACCCGCGACTTTGATAATGGCTTTGTGCAAGCCGTTAAATTTGGTGCTGCTATTTCCAGCCGCGATAAATTTGAGCATGGCCAAATTTGGTCACAGAGCGTTACACAAAACGCTGGTGCTGCCATTCCGGCCAGCGCGATTATCGATGCAAAAAGTGCAAGCTACTGGAGCGACCTTCCCGACTATCTGAGTGTTGATCGCAATGCAGTCATCAACAATTATTTCGGCGGCCTGAAAAATCCGACACCGGGGGATGCGGATGATTTAATTTCCAGCTGGGATGTCAGTGAAGATATCAGCGCGCAATACGTGCAATTGGATATGGGCACTGAAGTATTCGGATTGGCACTTACCGGTAATCTCGGCGTGCGCAATGTAGAAACTGAAACCACTTCCAGCGGTTATCAGCAAGGAGAAGATGTTTGGGTAGAAGTCACTCCCGGTAATTGGCAGCCGCAACCCGTCGTCAACGCAGTGTCAGTCGACCACGACTACAGCGATGTATTGCCGAGTACCAACTGGACATTGAACCTGAACGATGAACAATTAATTCGTTTCGCTGCCGCCAAAACCATGGCACGCGCACCGGTTAACATGATGAGCCCGAGTGTCAATTTGAATGAAGATTTGTGGGGTTCAAACCCGGGTGAATCCACTTCCGGTAATCCAAAACTCGATCCATTCCGCGCTGATCAAGCGGACCTTTCTTACGAATGGTACTACGCCGAAGGTTCACAATTTGCTGCAACGCTTTTCTATAAAGATTTGGAAAGTTTTATCGCTCGCGCTGCCGATGCAGAAACTGTGGTGAGCAATGGTAAAGAATACAAAGTATCGCGCCCCATTAACGGCAGCGGCGGTTACATTCGCGGCTACGAATTACTGTGGCAACAATCATTTGATTTCTTACCGGCGCCTTTTAATGGTTTGGGGATTTACACCAACTACTCGCACAACGAATCCAACGTTGAACAGTTTGTACCGCTGAACAGCGATTACAAAGCCGGTTTGACGGGCTTGTCGGAAGATGTCGCTAACTTTACGCTCTGGTATTACCTGAACGGTTTTGAAGCGCGCACGTCTTACAGCTATCGCAGCGAATTCCAACGCGATATCAATCTGGTGATGGGCGAAGAAGGCATGAACGATGCGGAAGGCTATTGGGATTTGAGTTTGTCGTACGAATTCAACGACCATTACAAAGTCTACTTCCAGGTACAAAACCTCACCGACGAACCGTACAAGACCTATGGTTTGGAATCCAACAATCCAAACCACATCAACAAGTATGAAGAGTTTGGCTCTCGCTATTCTGTTGGTTTGAACTGGAAACTCTAGCGCGTTTTGTTGGTAAACCTGCTTTAACTTGTTAATGGAACTCTCCCTTATTGTGCGGCTGCTTCGGCAGCCGTGTTTTTTTGGGAACCACAATTCCACAACACATAGATGAGCTAGATGATGATTAAAAAATTACTGCTTCTTGCCATAGGTTTTATCGCCGCAGGCACTTTGGCAAACACACCTGTACCAATTAATGCAAAGCCCTTTTACGTCGGTGCTGATCTATCTTATGTCAATGAAATGGAGGATTGCGGAGCAACCTACTACGACAAAGGTAAAAAACAGGATCCCTTTGCACTCTTTGCCAAAAAAAGCGCTGACCTTGTGCGTGTGCGCCTATGGCATGACGCCGACTGGACGAAATACTCTGACCTCGCCGATGTGAGTAAAACGCTACAACGCGCGAAAGATAATAAAATGAAAACCCTGCTGGATTTTCATTATTCCGATACTTGGACTGACCCCGAAAAGCAATTTATTCCCAAAGCCTGGGCACATATCACCGATACCAATCAACTCGCTAAAGCGCTATACGACTACACGACGGAGACACTCTCCGCTCTCGATAAAGAAAATCTGTTACCCGACATGGTGCAAGTTGGTAACGAAACCAATATCGAAATACTGCAACAAGAGAACTCCATAGTACACGGCATTCCCAATTGGCAACGCAATGCACAATTATTAAATAGCGGCATTAAAGCCGTGCGCGATTACAGCAAACAATCCCAAAAACCTATCCAGATTGTATTGCATATCGCCCAACCGGAAAACGCGCTCTGGTGGTTTAAACAGGCAAGCGAAAATGGTGTGACCGATTTCGATATTATTGGCCTCTCCTATTATCCGCAGTGGTCCACTTATAAACTGCCGGACTTGCCGGATGCCATTAAAGAATTAAAAAACACCTATCACAAAGAGGTGATGATTGTAGAAACCGCTTACCCCTGGACGCTGCATAATTTTGACAAGGCTGGCAATGTATTGGGTGAAAAAGCGGTGCAGCCCGAATATCCTGCCAGCGCTAAAGGCCAGCTGCTTTATCTGCTAACATTAACCCAATTGGTAAAAGCTTCAGGTGGATTGGGTGTTATCTACTGGGAACCGGCTTGGGTCAGCACTCGCTGCAAAACCCTGTGGGGCAAAGGTTCGCATTGGGAAAACGCCAGCTTTTTTGATGCAACACGCCACAACAATGCCCTACCCGCGTTTTTATTTTTTTCGGCAGACTATACCGAATAATGTAATTACCCACATAATTCAAAAAAAATACGAGTGAGAGAGAATATGATTAACAAAAAAATTCACGTCTTCACCTTGGCACTGTGTAGTTTTATCGCTGCCTGTTCGCCAGCGCCGCAACATAAATCGCCTGTTGGTGATACGCTCTACGATAAAGACTGGCAATTTTTCCGCAGCAACAACGCACTCGATCTGGCAACAGCGCAACAGCAAAAAGAATGGGAACCTGTGCAAATCCCGCACACACCCAAAATCGAGCCACTAGTGGTAAACGAACAATTCCAGGGGGATGCCTGGTATAAAAAAACCATCGCAACAGAAGAGAGCTGGAAAGGCAAACAAATCTCATTAAAATTCGAAGCAGCAAAGAATGTTGCTGAAGTTTGGTTAAACGGCGAAAAACTCATTACCCATGTCGGTGGATATTTGCCCTTCACGGTTAATCTCACCGAAAAACTAAAGTGGGATACACCCAATGAATTGATGGTGCGGCTGGATAATCGCGACAATCCCATTACCGGCCCAAAACCATTAAAGGATTTGGATTTTAATACCTACGGAGGTATTTATCGCCACGTGTATTTGCAGGTTAATAATGATCTGCACATTACCGACGCGGTTGCTGCCGAAAAAACCGCCAGTGGTGGAATTTTTGTAAGCTATCCACAAGTTACGGCCGAACAAGCCACTATCAGAATCAAAACCCATCTCGCCAACGCGCATATTGATCCGAAAAAATTCCGTGTTGTGCAAAAATTATTGGCTGGCGATAAAGTGGTCGTTGACCAAACTGGCGAACTGCAAACGGTGAACGGAAAAACAGATGCCGAAAACACCATTGATTTAATGCTTGCCAATCCGCAACTTTGGTCACCCAAAACACCTAATCTCTACCATCTGGTTACCCGTGTTTATGAAGGCGATTCGTTGGTAGACGAACAGACCACACGCATAGGTATACGCGAATTCAAGTGGGTAAAAAATCAATTATTGATCAATGGCGAGGCAACATTCCTGCGCGGGGTAAATCGCCATCAAGAATATCCTTACGTTGGTTACGCAACGTCTGATGCAGCAGATTATCGCGATGCTGTCAAAATAAAATCCGCCGGATTTGATTACGTACGCCTCTCACATTACCCGCACTCACCTGCGTTTATGGCAGCGGCTGACGAGTTAGGTTTAGTTCTCCTGGATTCAATTTTAGGTTGGCAATATTTTTCTGAAGACCCGGCATTTCAGGCGCAAATTCAACAAACCTGCCGGGATTTAATTCGCCGTGACCGCAATCACCCGTCGGTAATGGCTTGGGAGTGCTCGCTAAATGAATCCTGGATGACTGAGCCTTTTATCGATTCATTAACCAAAATTATTGATGAAGAATATCCAGGCGCTATGTCTGCTGGCTGGCAGGAATACGGTTACGATATTTATTTGCAAGCGCGCCAACATCGCTTGGAACACTACAAAGAACCGAGCAAGCCCTACATCGTAAGCGAATACGGTGATTGGGAATACTACGCCATGAATGCCGGTTTAAACCAAACCGAATGGGCAAATTTGCTGCAGGCAGATCGCTCCAGCCGCCAATTATTAAGCGATGGCGAAACACGTTTGTTGCAGCAGGCATCCAACATTCAAGAAGCTCACAACGATAACTTCAATACACCGGCATTTGCTGACGGCTACTGGGTGATGTTTGATTACAACCGTGGTTACGCGCCGGATTTGGAAAGCTCGGGCATTATGAGTATTGATCGCCTACCAAAATACAGTTACTACTTCTACCAAAGCCAGCGCGATGCCAGTGAAGTATCTGACAAATTTACTTCAGGCCCCATGGTATTCATCGCCAGCGAATGGAATGAAAAATCTGATGCTAATGTGCGTGTATTTAGTAATGCGGATGAAGTGGAACTGCTACTTAACGGAAAAATTATCGCCAAACAAACGCCGGACAAAAATGATAACAGCAAAAATCTGAAAAACCCACCCTTTAATTTTGCGCTGGAAAAATACGAAGCAGGCGAATTAAAAGCCATTGGTTACATTGGTGGCAAAGCCGTTGCGGAACATAAAGTGGTAACCGCAGGCACTGCAACAAATATTCGCTTAACGGTAGATACCAGCGGAAAAGCACCCCAAGCTGGCGTTAAAGACATTGTGTTTGTATATGCGCAATTAGTTGATAGCAAAGGCAATCTGGTACGCACAAATAATATCCCGGTTTCCTTTGGAATTAGCGGCAATGCAAAACTGATCAGTCCGGTAGAAGTCAGCACCAGCAGCGGTATCGCAAGCGCATTAGTTGAACTTGGTGATTCACTGGATAACATCAATATTAGTGCTACCAGTGATAATTTAGCCGGCACCAATTTAAAACTCTAACAGCCTGTTGAAATTATTGATGTCTAAATGGCGTTATCCCAGAAAGGATGACGCCATTTTTTATGGGCAGTTATGTTCATAACAGCGGGCATATCACAAATATAAAAATACTTCAGTGTGAATTACACCAACAGCTTTTAGTTGACTAGCGGATATTTATCGCGCAAGATCCGCGTAAAAATTATAAAGCCCTCCCACAGTGGGCTGATGCGATGTTTACACCCACTCCCCCTACGCAGTAATTCCTCTAGCTAACTTCACCTTGCGCTGATTTGCGCTGAATTTGCTTTGCTCCGCTTTTTCTGCGGCGCACAGACTTATTTTAATTTTTATCCTATCTATGAGGGACATATGTACAACAAAATTGCATTCATTTTGATTTCATCTTCCATGCTCGCTGCATGTGGCGGTGGCGGAAACACAAATAGCACACCAAAACCCAGCTCCATAGCCAACGTCAGTTCCATACCCGCGCCAAGCTCTACACCAACGTCCAGTTCTGCACCCGCTGCGAGTTCAACTGCAGCAGCGACTGTTCTGCAGGGACAATTTAAGGACACGAGTATTTCCGGCGTGCGCTTTGTTTCAGGCGCGCAGACAGGCATGACCAATAGCACGGGAACATTTACCTACGAGCAGGGAAAATCCATCAGTTTTTCAATCGGCGGCATAACACTCGGCAGCACCCTGGGGAAACCATTGATTACGCCCATCGATTTGGTTGAGAACGGTAGCTCCACTCATCAAACCGTACAAAATATGGTGCGCTTTTTGTTGATGCTCGATGCCGATACCTACAGCGAAAATGGCATTCAACTTTCAACCGCACTACAAACGGCAGCAAACAACTGGACGCAAATTGATTTTAGTGCCCCCATGTTTGAACAAAACATGACTACCATAATGACGGCAGCCTCGGCCGCCGATGGAGGCACACATCAACTACCCGACACTACCGATGCAAAAGAACATCTGGAAGCCACTCACCTGTGCAATTATTCGGGCATTTATCAGGGCACCTTCACAACAGACAACAGCAACGGCAAGCTCGCGTTTTTCGTCAATGCATTAAATGGCGAAGTGAATGGATTTGCGCTGCCGGAAAACACCCTTGAACCTACCGAATTGAGCGCGATAACACCGCTGCAATACAATCAAACAGCAGCGTTTGAAACAGGCAATAGCAGCGACAAGAGCAGCTATAACGCCCAATTTATTTCAGCCAATGACATCACCGGCACATGGAAAAAAGAAACGCGCAGCGGATCTGTCAGCGCAACGCGCGTGGGCGGTGCGAGTAATGCCGTTTATCGTTTTAGCGCGAGTTTTAACGGCAATAATACCGGCCTGCTGAGTATTGATATTGATGCAGCCAATAAAGTCACCGGCTCAGCTTACAATCTTAAAACCCATGAAACCCAAACGCTCGGCGGCCAATTAACCGGCCCCTGGTTAACCATCGCCACTGCCGACAAAACACAGCTGCAAGGGTTGTTGGGTATTGAGTCCGGCCTTTTGGTTGGCACCTGGGTAAATACTACCAAGGGCACATCAGGAAATTTTTCTGGCAGCGGCTGCCAACTAAATCCGGTGTCGCTGTCTATTAATGGTTTCCGCAACTGGAAACTGGGCAGCAACACCGGCTCCAAACAGTTGATCCCGGCCACGGGGACAGATCCATTGGTATTGCTGGATAGCACACCAGTAGCCATGGTGCGCATGACCGTAGCACCCTGGGGTGAAATGTCATTTCCGATAACCGGTTTTGACAAAGCCGGCGAGGCCGAATCGGTTGACCTGAGCAATTCAAGCTTTATCGATATCACCTACCAATCCAACCAAAGTGTTAACTTGCAGTTGCGCCAATATGCTGTGCACGGTGGAACACACAATCAAATAACACTGCCCGCCGCAACCGAGTTCACCAGCGTTCGCATTCCACTGAGCAATTTTGTCGGCGGTTTAACACCCCTGGATTTAACCAAAGTTGCCAAATTTAACTTCGCATTGTTGAGCAATAACGCCAACGATGGTTACGCAGAGTTGATTGTGAAACGATTTAAGATAGACAACTTTAACTAGCACTTCTTCAACCTGGTAGCAACCGGTTTTTTTGAGTTGCTACCAGATTGGATATTGAAGTAATTCCTTTAAAAAGATGGCTATAGGCAATTGGAAAGAATATATCCCTATATCCTTATAATCGATCAGTAACTCTCCCGCTCATTTGGCTGATGTTATAAGCTGAGAATATTTAATTCTTTTATAAAAAAATTTCTTCTCTCTATGATGCGCTGCATTAACCGTTTACTTTTATCCTATGCAAGGCCGCACCATGCCACTCACAGAATTGATGAATTATTTTAATGACCAGCTGCAAACCCAGGCGCGCACCAAGTCATTACCCAAAACCGGATTTTTTAAAGCCGACAATAGTTATTGGGGGCGCTTCGGTAATTTGATTTTAGGTAGCCGCTTCCAGGCCATCCACACCTTTGCAGACGATGCACTGATTGGCTACAACAGCGACTTGCTAGTGCGCTCAGCGACAGGCAATTCGCTCAATATTGATAGCATTTTTAATTCGCTGGATAGCACAGACCAAATCATTCACCTGGATCGGCTGGTGCGCACCCTGCACTCATTAAATTATTTGCAGCAATTTGACGGACGCAAAGATTTGTTATCGCTGCAAGTGCAACCGCGCCACATCATCAGTGTGGTGAGCGACCACGGTAAAACCTTTGAAAAAATACTCAGCGATTGCGGCCTCGGCCCCGAGCGAGTGTTATTGCATACCCGCTTGCTGGATAACGCCACCCTGCCCCATTTTCAACAGGCGCTGGCGAGTTATCGCCAACGCGGTTACAAAATTGGACTTCATTTGAGTGAGGCAGGCGATTTGGATCTATTATTAAAACTTGGCTTAACACCGGATATTATTTTTGCTGATCACCCAGCGTTAACCACACTGCTGATCGATGCACCATTACCTTCGGAATTTGATCCAAGCCTACGCGTTCTGGTAGCAAAAAAGCCTGGGATAGATGCAAAGACCAGCAGTGCATTGGATGGTTATTTGTTTAATACTGAAGACACGCTTGTGTTGCCGCAATCGGCAATTTCCTAACGATGAATGAGTGATTAAAACCAGCATGTGCCAGCTATTGGGAATGAGTTGCAAAAAACCGACAAGCATTGGTTTTTCGTTTGAAGGCTTTCGCGCACGCGGTGGTTTGACCGATGAACATAAAGACGGTTGGGGTATCGCCTTCTTTAACGATAACAGCGTCGATATTTTTGTGGATCACGAACCTGCAGCCGAATCAAAATTAGCAGAACAAGTACATCGCGCCGATATCAAATCCAAAACCATTATTGCGCACATCCGCAAAGCCACAGTCGGCGAAGTTAAACTTACCAATTGCCATCCATTCCAGCGCAACCTTTGGAATAGCGAATGGGTGTTTTGCCACAACGGTGATTTAAAAAATTTCACTCCAGAGCTTAATGGACAATTCCAGCCACAAGGTGAAACGGACAGTGAACTTGCATTTTGCTATCTGCTGCAACAACTGCAACAACATTTTCCTGCAGGAGCGACAGATGCGGCCGAGTTGTTTTCCGTATTGGATAAGCTCAGCCGTGAGATTGCAACCTATGGAACCTTTAATATCATCTTGTCCAACGGTGAATGGCTTTACACTTACTGCTCAACCAGTTTGGCATATGTAGAACGCAAGCATCCCTTCACCACTGTGACATTAATTGACAGGGATTTATCGTTGGATTTAAGCCAACATACCACCAGCGAAGACAAGGTTATCCTGATTGCGACCAAACCACTGACCGTAAATGAAAACTGGAAAGTCTACGCCGAACATGAATCGCGCTTGTTTAAAGATGGCGAGTTGTTATTGGAGCGAAACCAGGAGGGAATTTTGTAACGCAGCTAAATACTAAAAACCGGCGGATTTACAGCATTGCCGTAAATCCGCCGGTTTTTTATTGAATATAAAGATCAATAACCCAAATCCAAACTGGCCTCAGGCGCGGCCACTATGATCCAGGCCAGCAGCGCCGAAATAACCACAATCAACACTAATGCCAGCCAGATCCGTGAAGATTCAATCGCTGTGGCTTGGGCTAAATTATGCGCCGGTTTTTTTCCGGTGATCATAGCCTTGATCAAATTTTCGCGCTTGACGAATACATAAAAAAATACCGCGCCGACATGAATGACTACTGCGCCCAAAATCCAATAAAATAATTCTTTGTGCACGGCAGTGAGCTTTAAACTTAATTCGTGGGTAATGTAACCATACAGCGGGCCAATATTGAATATTTCGTCATTGGCGAATAATCCGGTAACGGCTTGTAACAGCAATACCAACAACAGTGTAAGCACCATTAACGCACCCAATGGATTGTGTCCAGGATAGGATTTCGCTTTACCTCTGGTGAGATGAAGTGCGTATTTCACACTCTCTACAGGGTGCCGTACAAAATTGACAAACTGCGCGTGATGGGTACCGACGACGCCCCAGACAATCCTGAAAACTAATAGGATAACAACAAAATACCCCGCCCATAAATGATAGGCAAAATAACTGACACCTAACCAATTGGTGACATAGGCAGCAATAAAAGAAACGACTAATAACCAATGGAAAACCCGGGTAGGCAAATCCCATATTTTTAACTGGGATCTTTCAAGATTATTATCATCTTCTAGGGTAATGGTATTTTCAGCAGCTTCGACAAGTTGTTCAGTCATAGTCAGGCCTGTCAGTTATTTCAATTAACATCTTAGCTATTCAAAACAAATCGCTCTTGCTGCATAACACAGCAAGAGCGATATGATGAGCGCTATTTCAAACCGGAACCTTTACACCGCTATTACTTTGCTTTGTACGCATCGTGACAGCCTTTGCAACCTTCAGCGACGGCTTTTGCAGCTGCTTTAAACGCATCTGACGCGGTTGATTCTTTGGCAGCAATCTCGGCGAGCGCCGCAGCGTTTACCTGAAACTCTTTAATTTGTTTATCAAAGTCTGCTTTTTTCGCCCAAATTTCCGGCTTGGATTTAGTGGTAGGTTCCCCGAGGTTAGACGCATCCGGGAAAGTGCCATCCAACAATAAACTCAGGAAGGCAACGCGCTCAGCACGCTTAACAATTTCTGCCTGATTGTAAGTTACTTTACCTTGCAACACTTCACCAATTGGCTTGAAGTTATTGGCAATCAAAACGAATGCTGCTTTGCGAACAGCAACCGCTTGTTTTGCTGCAGCAGCAGGATCAGCTGCTTGTTGTGCGGCTGCATCCGCCACGTACAAACCCGAACTCAAGGTGACCAACAATGTTGCACCCAGTAATTTCAACGATCTCGCCACTTTTGATACATGAGTCATTAACGCCTATCTCCTAATCACTATTAATTTTCGTTACGGTTAACTGGTTGTGTAAATCCGAGGTCATTATACAAGTTCTTTCAGCGGCCTCGCTATTCATTGAGGACAGTGAGAACGACACATAGGCTAACAGGATAAGTGCAGATACAATCCAACGTCGCCTGCTTAATGAAATATTTTTCCCCATTAACGTATTCATACAACCCTCCAAAAAAGTCAAATCACTATCCACAGGATACACACCAATTGTTGGGAATTTCAGTATTCAACGGCTTGGGATGCACGCACATCCAGATAAATCCAGCCAGGTGAATTAACCCATGTTTTCTTGGTGGTTTCACTCTTCAGTTCGAAAGGTTTTTGTGCATCAAATTCAGCAGAAAATGCAAGATGCGCCGTAGCTGCAGTAGCACTTAAAAACCAAAGTAGACTGACCAAAAAGCCTAAGGTTTTTTTTGATGGGAGTGACATATTTATTTTCCTTCAAACAGTTAGCTTTAAATTAGAAAAATTATTTAATCTAATTTAGTAGATAGCAAACACCAGGCCAACTCATGAATAATTTAATATAACGTCATATCCACTTAAAAAGTGCTGAAATATGAACAAAAAACCATCATCCATGTTTTGTTTTACACAGGAAATCATTGTTGACAGTCAACATACAACAGCCATTACCTGTACTGAATGATAGTGAGCAAACCGATGGGTTAATTGCTGTTGATTTTTAAACAGCCAATCAACAGCAAATATACTTATTGTGGTTTTTTGAACATCTCTTTTTATAGATATCATTTCATCATACCCGCGAATGCGGATATTTATTAAAGGACAACTTAGCCAGAGTTAACGCGCGGAAAGTTGCTGAACTTTTTCAAGCGCCGTTTTTACGTTCTCTGCGGGTGTTACACCACCGATAGTAGCTGCGATTTTGCCATCAGGTGTAATGATAAAGGTAGTGCGTTCGGCAAAGCCGTGGTCAATAGCCTCACCGCGTGAATCCACCTTCCCTTCTACCGCTTCACGTACATTTAATTCGAACGCTTTGGCGATCTTGCCATCCGCATCCGAACCCACCGCGAATTTTCCAGCACAGTATTCCGGATCAGCGGAAAAATCGTTGAGACGCTCAATACTGTCGAGCGAAACACCAATGACCGTTGCACCTGCAGAAGCAAATTTTTCACTGCTGACGGAAAAAGTATGCGCCTGGATATTGCAGCCGCCGGTGTAGGCTGACGGATAAAAATACACGACCACAGGGCCTTTCTTCAGGCTTTCTGCGAGCGAAAATTGAAAGGGTTTTCCTGCCAGTGATGCTTCCAGATTAAATAGGGGAGCTTTATCCCCCTCTTTCAACGCTGCAAATGCCGGACTCATTAAACCCATAGACAAATCTGCCACAACACCGAAAGTTAATAAACGTTTCATAAACTATTTCCAATAAGGGTTAAAGACTTAAAACTGGTTAAAGACGTGAAATATAATCGGTTAATGCCTTGATCTCATCATCGCGCAAATTGGCGGTGACGTTATTCATGATGCCTTCACTGCTATTGGTGCGCTCACCACTGCGCCAATCGCGCAATTGCTGATCCAGATAGTGCCAATCCTGCCCACCGATAATGGGAATAAACTCCAAATCTAAACCTGCAACAGGCGATGGATGGTTTGGCGCAAGACCGCGACCATCGATACCGTGGCAAATGGCACAGGCTTGAATCTGTCTGGTGCCGTCACCTTCAAGGTATAACTTTTTACCTAAAAGATTATCGTCTGTACCGCTACCCCGCATAACTGGCTGTGCGGCATAGTGCGCAAATATATCTGCGGCGGTTTCATCATCCACTGTTCTGGCCATCATCGCCATGAAATCGTGGTGGCGGTCGCCGCTGCGGAAATCATTAAATTGTTTTAACAAATAGGCCGGGTGCTGCCCTGCCAGCTTGGGGATTTTACCGGCTTCGTTGTTCGCGTGAATATTGCCATCAACACCATGGCATTCCTGGCAGCGTTCATCATTGGATAATAATTTACCATTGTCCGCGCTAGCAGAATCAAGCAGTGAATAATCGGGCTCTTGTGCGCCAACCGACAGGCCGGCACACAAGCACAACAATACCAAAAGCTGCGCCAGAGCAATACGACTGCGCAATAACATATGCTTAGTCTTCTTTATAAAAATTGTGGCAGGTTTTGCAAGTGCGCGCCAAATCGGTTGCGGTATTGGCTGCACTTTCAAAATCATTCTGTCCAAGAAACGTTATTATTTCACTGGAAAATTTCACACTTTTTTTGGTTAAATCCACAGCCTCTGCAACATCCTTACCAGCTGCCAACTCTTTGGAGTAATGTTCTTCAACAACGGCAAACAGCTCGTTCAGTGTTTGTGCATCGGCAATAGCAGACTCTGCATTTTCCAGGGCGATGTTAGAGGAGAGATTATCATTGGTACTTTCAATGGTCTGCATCAGATCCATATCCATTTCAGCCTCTTGGGCAAAACTGGTAAAACTGATTAACAAACTACTCCCAATTACGACAGCAACAAAACGTAAAGCAACAACTAGATTACGCATAAGTGTAAACAACATGCCCCAAACAATAATTTATGAAACAGGGGTAGCACGGCTACCCCACAAGATTGCGGATATAAATCAAGCCAAAATATCTTTAACCACTTTACCGAACACCACTGTTGGTCGCTCAGAGCGGCCATTGTTAATGAAGGTGGTTTTCAGGTGATTCAAACCTAACAGGTGCAATACGGTTGCATGCAAATCGTAGGTGTCAACGGCGGTGTCTTTATCGGCAACCTGCACTCCCAATTCATCCGTACCGCCGTAGGTGAAGCCCGCTTTCAAGCCGCCACCCGCCATCCACTGGGTGTAACCCCATGGGTTGTGGTCGCGACCAGTACCGCTTTCACCCCAAGGCGTGCGGGAGAACTCGGAAGTCCATACCACTAATGTAGATTCCAACAAACCGCGCGATTTCAAATCTTCCAACAAACCGGCGATTGGCTTATCGACCATTTTTGCCATAAGGCCGTGGTTTTTATCCAGATCATCATGCGCATCCCAACTGGTGATTTCGGTTTCGCCATCAGGCGCACCGCTCACGACTTGAATAAAACGCACACCGCGCTCTACCAAACGGCGCGCGCGCAGTAGGCTAGTGCCATAGCTGCCGGTGATCGCATCGTCAATGCCATACAATTTTTTGGTCGCGTCGGTTTCTTTGGAGAGATCAACGGCTTCCGGTGCAGCAACTTGCATACGGTCAGCCAAATCGTAAGAGCGTAACCGCGCCTTCAATTCGGTATCTAAGGGGCGATTTTCCGCATTTAATTTATTCAAGCGATTCAACAAATCCAGTGAACTGCGTTGTTGCAATGCAGAGCGCAATTCCGGGCGATCCAGATAATAGATTGGTGAATCACCAGGACGGAATGCAGTACCTTGATAAACCGCCGGCAAGAAACCTGAGTTCCAGTTTACCGAACCTGCACGCGGTTCCGAGGCGCCGTTATACAACACAACATAGGGCGGCAAATCCGGATTGGCAGAACCCAGTGCGTAAGAAATCCAGGCACCAAGCGATGGGCGGCCGGGGTTAAGGTCACCGGTATTCAATTTCAAAATAGAAATATCGTGAGTTGCACCAATAGTTACGCTGGATTTGATAAATGTCAGCTTATCAGCGTGCTGTGCAAGGTTAGGCAACAAATTGGAGAACCATGCGCCGCTTTCGCCGTATTGTTTCCAACTTCTGTAATTGGAAACAAATAATTCATTTACGCCACCTTGCGTACTGGTCTTGATGCCTTTCAGGAATGAATCAGGTACGCCTTTGCCAGCTTGCTTTACCAACTCCGGTTTGTAGTCGTACAAGTCCAACGTACTCGGGGCACCGTTCTGATGCAGCCAGATAACCGATTTAATTTTCGCCGGAAAGTGCGGATCTTTCGGTGCAAGTGGATCGATTAGCTCAGCAGCTGATGCGGCAGAAATATTGAACCCAGGGATAGCGCCAGCCAGTGCAACACCACCCACTCCCAAACTGCTGTTCTTTAAAAAATCGCGACGTGATTTGTTGTCCATTTTTTTAATCTCTTAATAAGTTAAAAATAATAATCAGTAAGTAATTTTCTCTCACCCTACCCGCTTATGCAGGTAGGGCTAAACAAGTCATACATTAAAAGCGATACGCGAATTCGTTGGAGTTAGCCACTGCATGCACCAGATCAACAAATGCTGCCGCCTTGAATGGATCAAGATTTTTGGTGTCCTTCAATCCAGTCGGTACAGCGACTTCAAATTTGTCAGTCCAGGCTTTGCTCTCTACCAATTTCTCCTGTTCTTTGAGGAAACCTTTCAGCGCTGATTTCTCTTCGCGCGTTGGTTTACGTGAGAACAAAATTTCATAGAGCGTATCCAATTGCGCATTTTCATTTGCACCGGCTTCTGAAATGACGCGACCAGCCAGGGCTTGTGACCAACCAAAGACCACATCGCTGTTAAACAAAGTCAGCGCCTGCAATGCAGTTGTACTGACGTCGCGCTTGTGGTGCGGTTTGGATGGATCAGCCGGATCAAAGGATGCGGTTAATGGATAAGGCAAACTGCGGCGCACAAAGGTGTAAATACTGCGGCGCTTATGATCGTTAGGATCTTTCGCATCTTCCCAGAGTGCACCGCCCTGGCCATTGTTCAGCACATTTCCCGCAACCAAACTACTAGGCACTTTCGGGAACACCGCAGGGCCGCCAATGGTTTCGTCCAGCTCGCCGGATGCATAGAGCAATGAATCGCGCAGTTCTTCCGCTTCCAAACGTTTGCGTGGATAAACCGCTAACAATTTATTGGCGGGGTCAACAGCAACCACATCGGCGCGCTCTTCAGATGACTGGCGATAAACTGCCGACAGTACAATTTCACGCTGCAGTTTTTTCGGGCTCCAACCGTTTTTCACAAAATCAGCAGCGAGATAATCCAACAACTCCGGATGGGTTGGCTTTTCACCAGCGCGACCAAAATCTTCCACAGTTCCTGCAATACCTTTGGCGAACAATTGCGCCCATACACGGTTGACATACACACGGGTGTTAATGGATTTTCTTCACTTACCAACCAATTAGCGAGAGCAGTACGGCGACCCGTTGATGTCGCAGTGGGCGTAATTTGCAACTGGGTATTATTGCCAGCCCAGAGTTTTGGCAAACCAGGTTCAACCGCTTCTAACGGACGCTCATGGATACCATTGAACCGCACATGAGTAGCAGGCGCTTCTGTACCTAACTCAGTCAATGCTGTGTAAGTTTTAGAACCGCGGCGTGGGCGCAGGTTGTCGTACTTTTTCAACTCTTCAGTGAGTTTTTCATACTCAGCCCAACGCTCAACATTCGCAGGATCATATTGCGAGTGCCCCTTCTGTGATGTTTCGCGTAAATAGCCCGCAATATCGCGCTCGGACGCCACTGCATTCAAACGCGCATTGACCCACTTATCCAAGGGTGTCCACTGCTCTTTCGGTTTGAAAATTGCCTCACGGCTATCCGTTAAGTATCGTTCGTTGTGATATTTACGTCCCTTTTCGCGCACTTGGTCGAGAATGGCTTTTTGTTGATCGGTAATCGGTTTGATCGCCGCTTGGTACACCGACTGCGCGGTAATAAAATCGATATCCCATTGCGTTTCACTGCCTTTCGCTAACTCAATCCGCTCATTGTTAAAGGTGTTAGCAAAAAAAGCTTGCAGCTGGAAATATTCGACCTGGCTAATCTTGTCGATTTTATGATTGTGGCATCTTGCACAACCGATAGTAGATGCGAGAAAAGTTTCGCCAACCAGATCGGTCATATCGGTAGCAATTTGGTAATGACGCTGAACCAAATCGCGCGAGTTAAAATTATCCGGGTAGCCAGCCAACAATCCGGTGGCGATTTTTGCTTCCTGGCTATCCGGCCAAATCTCATCACCGGCGATTTGCTCACGCACAAATTGATTGAATGGCTTGTCATCATTAAAAGACTTGATCACATAGTCGCGATAGCGCCAGTTATTAGGACGCGTCTGGTCATTCTGAAAACCGGCGCTATCTGCATAGCGAGCCAAGTCCAACCAGCGGCGTGCCTGACGCTCACCGAAGTGTGGTGATGCCAACAAACGATCCACTAATTTTTCATAGGCATCGGGGGATTTATCTTTTTCAAAGGCTTCCACTTCGGCTGGGGTTGGCAACAGCCCCAACAAATCCAAGGTGACGCGGCGGATATAAGTTGCGCGATCCGCTTCTTCCGATGGTTTTAAACCATATTCATTCAACCGCGCTAACACAAAATTATCGATCGGTGAGCGCACCCACTTGCTGTTGCCCGCATCCGGCACCGGAACGCTGGTATTGACTGGCAAATACGCCCAATCCTTAGCAGCAGTACTAGTGATGGGTTTAACAGATTCTTTTTTGGCAACCGCCGGCGATTTTTTTTCGGGTGCTGACTTGGTATCGCCCGCTGCCCAAACCGAAGTAGATGCCGCAAGGATCAGCCCCCACAATAACGTTTTCTTTTTCATTAATTCACTCCTGAACTTGCACTCTAACAGGGGCAGGCGCCCTGTTTGCCGATGCCGAATTGTTTTGAATAATCAACAGTTAATAAATAACAACTGGGGAATTGCAACTAGCACGCCAAAATTCAATTACGATTAAAATATAAATTTTTAAATTGATGCAGATGATTGAATCTATTGAAAAAATATTTTCTTGGCGAAATTAAAAGAAGGTTTAATTTTTTATTTGGCACGCAAGTTGCGAAAACCACTTCTGTTGAACTATATAAACCAGGAGTTTTTTCATGAGTTATCGTCGTAACGTTTATTCGCCAACATTGGCTGCTCGATTTTCAACAGAAACACAGCATTTTTCGATAAAACCTATCGCCTTTTTCATCGCCAGTGTATTTTTTTCATCAGCCGCTGCTGCACAATCAACAAATAGCACCAGCAACAACACTGCGCAAAATGCAGCGGCGACAGCGACAACTGCACAAAACACAACTGCTGAAAATAAACCACTGGTGTTGGGAGTAGTCACAGTGCGCAGCCGCAACCGCATTGAAAAATTGCAGGATGTTCCGCTGTCGATATCAGTAGTAGCAGGTAAAGAACTAGAGAAATTAAACGCGACAGATATCAGTGCCCTCACCCAGCGCCTCGCGAACATATCCTGGAACCAAGGCAACCAAAGAACCAGCAGCCTATCCATTCGCGGTATTGGCAAGCAGGGGCAAACTGAAGCGCAAGATCCGGCGGTGGGGTTGATTGTGGATGGTTTTAACTATGCTTATAACGCACTGTCATCGAGTTTTGATTTCACCGATATCGAAACCGTCGAAGTGACACGTGGCCCACAGGGAACCTTGTTGGGTAAAAACAGCAGTATCGGTGCAATCAACATCACGACTAAACGTCCATCGTTTGATCCGGATTTTAATTATTCGATTACGCTCGGCGAATGGGACACAGTACAAGGTCGCTTCGCAGGCGGAGGCGCGGTGATTGAAGATTTACTCGCATGGCGCGGCACACTCAGTGTGAGCAAAGGCCAGGGTGATATTAAAAATGCCTACAACAGCGACGAGAGCATTTCTAACAAAGAGCGTGTTTCCGGGCGCGTACAATTTTTGTTGACACCCACTGAGGATTTCAGCGCACGCTTTGCATTTGACGTGCAACCGCGTGCGGGTGAGCGCACTAATGGCCGCACAATTTACACGCCGACACCCACAAAATTCTCCAATGGTGCGGACAATCCGAATACTTCCGATGCCAGTGTTCGCTTAACGCGCCGCTGGTTTACACAAAGCCCCAATTACAATTACGAAGACAGCTACCTCTATGGTGGCGGTAAAAATGAATACAACACCGATGGCCGCCGCCCGCTAATCACTGGCAGCAATGGCGCTACTGCAGAATTAAACTGGAAGCTGGATACACACACCATCACCTCAATTACCGCTTATAAAGATTACCATTTCAATGCGGTAAACGACGAAGGCACGCCGTTTGATATACAGCGCAATTCCGGTGGTTTTTTTAACGACTACAAACAAGTTAGCCAGGAGCTGCGTTTAAGTTCACAGCAAGGCGAGTTTGTGGATTATCAAGCGGGTTTATTCTATTTGGATGTGAATAACGTTGCCGAGTATCAACGGGTATGGGGTAATGATGCCGGTGCCTGGTTTGCCAGTAACGCGCAATACAATACACTCGATAAAGATTCCAACGGCCGCTACCTGTTAATTAATTCGCTCTCCGGCCTGGACATGGCATGGAATAGCCCTGCTGGCTTTCAAGATATCAACAACGAAAGTTCGGCGGCATTTGCGCAAGCCAACTGGAATTTCACTGAACAGTTTGTACTGACTACAGGCTTACGTTTCACCCGTGAAGAGCGCACTAACCGCACTGGCACTTACATCAAAGATCATGGATTTGGCGCTGAGCTAAATCCGGCAGTGGTCAACAATGTCAATCTGGGTGGTTTCCACTCGGTTAATGCGGCCACCAAAATCAACGATACACTCACCATTCCTGCAGGCACATTGGGACGCGTAGTCACCAATCCAGATGGTACCAAAACGCTGGTAACCGATAACTCAACTGCACAACTGACACTGGCCGATCAACTTGCCAATGAATATTTTGCCAAAACAATTAGCGGCGCGCCCGGAGATACCTATGCCAGTTTGACCGCTGCACAAAAAGCGCAAGTGGGTGCAGCAAAAGCGCTGCGCCAATCGCAAATCGGTGTAGTGTTTGACGAATTTGATGTGGAGCCCTATGAAAAAACCCTGCCGTCTTTTGTTATCAGCCCCACTTACAAATGGAACGAAAAACTGACTACCTATGCTTCCTGGCAGCACGGTGAAAAAGCCGGTATTGCGCAGGCAACCAACGGAATTTCCAATCTGGTAACAGAAGAAAAAATTGATGCCTATGAATTGGGCATTAAATCATTACTGTTGGATAACACCCTGGTATTTAACCTGGCCCTGTTCCAAATGAATATTAAGGACTACCAACAAACCAGCCGTATATTCGACGAATACAGCACAACACTCGCCCGTCAGGCCGAGCCAAAAGCGGTAGATATTTACACCAATGCCACGGCCAACATTCCGAAGGTGGAAGCACGCGGTATTGAAATCGACGGTATTTATTCTGGCATCCCGAATACTACCTTACGTTTTGCCGGTGCAATTACCGATGCAGAATACGTGGAGTTCACCAACTCCGCGCAACCCTCGGAAGATAGTTTCCCCGGTGCAGATCCGTACAAGGATGTGAGCGGTGAAACACTACCGGGCGCTTCGAAATACTCGTTCAACATTGGTGCTGACTACCGCTTGCCCATTGGTAATGGCAAAGAGTTCCATACCAATCTGAACGCGCAATACAACAGTAAATACAACTCGGATAACTCCTTGTCGTCTTACGGTTGGATTGAAGGCAGAACGCTGGTGGACTTTGGTATCGGTATTGGCAATTCAGACCAAACGTTTGATGTCAGCTTGATTGTCAAAAATTTGTTTGATGACGACACACCCAGCACGCGCACCTGGAATAGTTATACGCCTGCCAACCCACGTTGGGCAGCTATCAGTTTCAGCGGGAGGTTTTGATTATCTGATTAGCTAACTTTTAATTCTTATCGTTAACTCGTAGCCCGTCTGGAACCTAGCGAAATACGGGGATTTTATAAAAATAAAATCCCCGTATTAAATTTTACGCATTAACTGTTAAAACCGGACAGTCCCACCCAGCTGCCACCCATCCGAATAATCCGAGTCAGAATAAGAAAGCTCTATGCTGGTATTTTCGGTGAAAAAATGACGCATATGAATATCATATGAGGTGTGATCATCATATTCATCACTCCACATCTGGCCTACACCCGCGCCCACACTGAAACGATGTGTAAAGTAGTAATCCGCACTGACAATGAGCGAATTACTATCAGCCTCTCTAAAATCGTTGTAACGCACTTCAACACCAAACGCCCGCTCGCCCCCTAGAGGTTTTACATATTTAGCGTTCATATTCCATGATTCAGAAACGTCCGTATCTTCATAAAAATCCGACCACACCTGCAGGCCCTCTATCGGGGCAACACCCAGGGTTGCACTCCAGCTCGACTCCCAATCCGTTGATCCCTTGATGGGCGCTGTTTCATTACCGTAGCGATATTGATAAGTGTATTTATTTTCCGTAATCTCCGCGCCCACAAAAAAAATACTATTGGGCACAAAATACCTAACGCTCACACCGCGCAGATAGCTATCTTGATTATCACCCTCATATTTGTAATCACTATTAGACAACAACAGCGAAAAAGAACTCGCCTTGCGTAAAAATGCGGCTTCCGCCAACGGCAGATTCGCAGTATCTACTGGGGAAAAATACTGCGTCCCCTGCAGATTGATCGAGTAATTATCGCCAGTGTAATAATCTGAATCAAACTCGCTATAAGTTGCGTTAATTTCAGTTTGATAGGTTCCAGACAGGGCACATGGTGCGAGACTAAAGCTGGATGCGGTGACGATTGCGGTAAATACGGCTAATTTCATAATTATTCCTCTAGGTAACAACACGCATCTCCTTTGGATGCAGTTGTCATACTAGAGATCGAGCCATGGATTGCAATGAAATGTTACAGACTGATACAACTGTGGACACTATTGATTGGAATCAGAATGAGTGTATTTATTAAATCGTAGCCCGTGTGAAGCCTAGCGAAATACGGGGATTTTATATAAATAAAATCCCGCAATACGTTTCACTCCTTACGGGCTACTTATCACACATTAAGATGTTGCTTAGTCAACGCAATCTGCTTAGTTTTCAAAAAAAATGCAACACCACACTTACACAACCCACATAAATCCTGCAACCACCGGATGGCGCGGTTATTGCTGATGGCCGTCAAATGCCTTTTTAATTGTTGAATTTACCTCTATAGAATTCGCCCTGCAATGTGGATTGCTCAATAAAAATTAACTTTCATGCAGGGTCTTTTAAATTATTTGCGAGGTGCGTTGAATAACCTAGTCGCTAAACGCGTATTAATTATCCACGCAAGTGTTTATTAAAGAAATCGACCGTACGCTTCCACGCCAATGCGGCGGCTTTTTCATCAAAGCGTGGCGTCGTATCGTTATTGAAACCGTGCTGGGTATTCGGATAAATATAGGCTTCAAACTTTTTGCCTGCCGATTTCAGAGCAATTTCATATTCCGACCAACCAGCGTTGATGCGCTCATCCTCACTGGCAAAATGTATTAACAACGGCGCCTTTATCTTGGCCACTGCCGCTGTTTCTGCATGACGGCCGTAAAACGGAACGGCCGCTCCGAGATCAGGCAAGCGAGTCGCTAGAAAATTGGAAATGCCACCACCGTAACAAAAGCCGACTACACCCACCTTGCCATTGCCCCCGGGTAATTTCTGCAGATATTCTGCCGCCGTCACAAAGTCTTCCTGGGTTTTGGTTTGGTCGAGTTTTTGGAACAACTCGCGCGCTTTGTCTTCATCGCCAGGGTAACCACCCAGAGTAAACAGCGCATCAGGTGCAAAGGCGATAAAATTATCCAGCGCCAGGCGACGGGTAATATCTTCGATATGCGGATTCAATCCACGATTTTCATGCACTACCAACACCGTTGGTAGTTTGCCTTTGGCGTTTGCAGGGCTCACTAAATAACCGCGAATTTTGCCATTGCCGTTGGGCGAATCAATCTCTACATAAGTTGCTTTAATACGCGCATCATCAGGCTTTACTTGCTGGGCTTCCGCGAATTGCGGGCTGAGTGCAGTCAGCAATCCCGTCGCGGTTACACCCGCTAGTGCGGCATACTTTGCTGCGCCGGTTAAAAAATCGCGGCGCGATGCCTGACCATGTACATATTGGTCAAACAGTTTTAATACTTCCGGATGAAAATCATCAGCTGTTTTGCGTGTCATGAATTGCTCCCTGAAACGGGTGGAGGCTGGCGGCTGCCAGCCCATGAACTAGTGGTAAGTTATTTAACGCGACCGGCAAAACCCGGTGTGAGTACCGCTACTTTATACGCTGCACCGCGGCCAACAATGTAGAGGGTTTTCTTATCTTTACCGGCAAAGGCGACGTTTTGTGGCTTATGTGGCACAGGAATGCCGCCGAGGAATTTGCCCTGCTCATCAAACACGTCAACCCCCGCGTTTGAAGTCACATACAAACGCCCTTCGGCATCAATTGCTAAACCATCTTGTCCACTGGATGACACACCCTGCTCATTTTTTTGCAATCCACCAGGAATTTTTGCAAAGTTTTTACCTTCGCCTAAGGTGCCATCAGACTTAATCGGATAAGACAAAACATACTCACCGTTAGTGTTAGCAACATATAAGGTTTTTTCATCACGACTTAATTGAATACCGTTAGGACGGGCAATTTTATTAATATCCACTACCCGCTTGGTTTTGCCTTCAGGGCTAATGTAATAAACCCCGGTACGCGGCGCTGCTTTTACATCAGCACTTGGGCCACTGTCGGTAAAATAGATACCGCCATTTTTCGCCAACACCAAATCGTTAGTACGTTGGAATGGCTGACCTTCGTAATCCTTAACAAATACTTTTTCTTTGCCCTTGGGATAGATAATACCCACTTGGTTATTGTTAACCTGCACTGTGATCAGCTCGCCTTTGTCATTAAAAGCCAGGCCATTGGAGCCATTTGAATTTTCCAAAAAGGTGGAAATACTGTTATCGGTTGCGATTTTAGTAATGCGATTAGCGCGCGTTTCAGTAAACAAAAAACTGCCATCCGGCGCGGCGATAGGACCTTCAGTGCCCTCAAAACCTTCGCGGATGAACTCTACTTTTGTACCCGCCGCAGTAACGCCGGGAATCGTCGGAGCCGTCGCATCGGCAGCAGAAGCGCTTAATGAAAATAGTGCGGAACCTGAAATGGCAGCTACGGCAATTCCATTAATAACTTTAGCCAGGGTTGCTGGCAAAAATGCCACAGAGTGTTTCATTAATATATTTCCTCAAGAGATCAGTTGAATTGCCAGTAATCTAAAAACCGAAAAAAGACCGGCGCAGGTGTTGTGAGCCTTTGCCGGTCAAGATTAGCGTTCGGCGTCGTCACGCATCCTTGTGCCCGTAAAACGTAATCGAACCACAAGTGCAACCGGCTTTACGGGCAAAGGCGTGTTAGTGTTCGCCTTGCCGGTCATTAATCGGCATAGGCACTTCGCAAAAGTCGCGCCAGATTTTAGACACAGAGGAAATTAGTACTGATAAAAAATAAGTTATTGATTAGTGGGAAATTTTTATTGTTATTAGCGCCAAGGCTAAAATTGCGAGAGGACGAGACATGTAGCAAGACTGATTGAAAAGAAACAGAAGCATTTTTTCTTGTTGTTAAATAAGCAGAGATGGTTGATTTAATGTTATGCCCGGTATTGCTTTTTACATCAGGGAAATAAAAAACGGGCCGCATGCGACCCGTTTCTAGTAGCTAGCAAAAGCGGCTTTACTTAACCCGCATATTTAATAGAGCAACCGTATGGCGCAGTGCTTGGGTTAGGGATTTTCTTACCGGCGGCCAGAGCTTCCAGCGCTTCTTTCACGTAGGGAGTTGCCTTTGAAATATCGGCAGGATCGGCGGTTTTAATACTGTCGATGCCACCTTTATATACCAACACCCCCTCGGGATTGATAACAAACATATGAGGTGTAGTTTTGGCGTTGTACAGCTTTCCGATAGTACCGTCTGCATCCAAAATAGTATTGGTCGGTGCTGCGCCGCGCTTTTCATTCAAGCTAATTGCAGTTGCACCATCAACATTACCCTGCTTGCCGGGTGCAGAAGAAATCACTTGCAACCAAACAACATCCTTACCAGTTGCATCTTTCTGCAGGCTCGGGATGTTACTGCTTTTATCATAATGTTTAACAACATAAGGGCAATCGTGGTTGGTCCACTCCAGCACAACCGTTTTGCCTTTTAAATCGGCGAGATTAATGGTTGAACCATCAGCCGCTTTACCAGAAAAAGTGGGCGCGGCTTTATCGATAATCGGTTCAGCCATTACATGCGAACTAACAAAGGCAAGTGCAAGACTTGCGGCGGCGATTTTTAAGAATGACATAAAAGACTCCTATCAAAGTTATTAAGGTTAGAGATTAAATTGACAACGGACTGTGTTTTTTATGGCAATTACTCCTTTAGCAAGTTAATGAGATGATGAATCAGTCACCGCCGAAATAACCATGTCCGGCGTAAGAATTTGCGGCAGCTCTGCCGGTTGGTCTGACTTCCCTGCTGGATAGAACACATAGAGCGGTACACCACTGCGATTAAATTTTTGCAGGAATTGGGTAATTGCCAGATCGCGATTGGTCCAATCGCCTTTTAAATAGGTAATGCCTTCTTGCATGAAGGTTTCCTTTACTCTGGCATCACTCAGCGCGACACGTTCATTCACCAAACAACTAATGCACCAGGATGCAGTGAAATTCAGGAACACTGGTTTTCCCTCGCGCAATAATTCATTCAAGCGCGCTTCGCTATAGGGTTCCCAATTTTGCTCTGCTGATTTTTCCGAGCCCTTTTTTGTTGCATTTACAACACTGGCAGTGCTGGAATTGATACCCGCATAACTTATTCCCAAAGTGAGCAAGAGCAATGCCAATGCAAACACAGTTCCTGCATTGCGCGCGCGCGTGCTGGATAACAAGGTGGTGTTATACAACCAGGCTGCAAAAGCGATCAACAACATGCCGCCCAATGCAATCACAATTGAATTAACTCCTGCCTGCTGTACCAATACCCACACCAACCAAATAGCAGCGGCATACATTGGAAAAGCCAATACTTGTTTGGCACGCTCCATCCACATACCGGGGCGCGGCAACCAGCGCTGTAAGCGAGGCCAACAGGTGAGCAATAAATACGGCAGCGCCAAACCCAAACCGAGGCTTAAAAAAATTGCCAACAATTTTGCTGCAGGCTGCGCAAGTGCATAACCTAGTGCCGCCGCCATAAAAGGTGCCGTACAAGGTGTTGCAACAATAGTGGCAAGCACGCCGGTAAAAAAACTGCCGCTATAACCGGGCTTTTCGGTAAGCGACGAGCCAACACCCGCCACTGAACCACCAACATAAAATACGCCGGATAAACTCAACCCCACCGCAAACATTAAATAGGCAACGGCTAAAACAAATAGCGGCGATTGAAATTGGAAACCCCAACCAATTTGTGCACCACCGGCTTTCAGTACAATCAGCAGCAGCGCCAGCAACGCAAAGCTCGCCAACACACCCAGGGTATAGACAACGCCGTGGGCGCGAATTTGCGCTGCACCTTGGTTGCTGTGGCTTACCAGTGATAAGGCTTTAATCGATAACACCGGAAACACGCAGGGCATAAGATTTAAAATAATGCCGCCGATCAGCGCGAGAAATAGCGCCGTGAAAAAACCAAGAGCAGTATCGGACGTGTTGTTGCTTGCAAGTTGCAACACACTATCCACTTCAAATCCGCGCGTGATTTTTTGTGTTGTAACCTCACCTGACTGCTCGGTAATCACTAAAACGCCGGTTACTGCATCACCAATCTTCAGCGGTGCTTCACCGGTTTTAATACGCAACTCAATTCCGCCATCAACCGGTTTGCGCAACTGCTCACTGCTTTGTTGGATACGCCCCCAGTCATAGGGATAAAACCAGATGTCCTTTACCTGCGCGAGTTGCGCCTCCGACAAAGGAATATGCAGAGTTAATTCACCTTGGGCAGTTGCAGGATCGATTTCAGTTTGTGTTGCGCGGATTTCCCAAGGGCTGGCGACCGGCAAGCGCGCCAAGGCATCATCGATACGCGGATCGCCAACACCAGCTGATTCGCCGACTGCAACAATCGGTAAACTTAACGCCAACTCAACCGTCTGCGGAATGCATTCTTCTTCACACACCAACCAATCAACCAATGCCTGCGCGGTAAATTGTTCACTGGGTTGTGCATCGGCGGGAATTTTTATTTTGGTCAGCAGGGTGACATCATTTTCATAGGCGTAATTGGTAATGGGGCCCATCGAAAAACGGCTGGGTGCGGGCCAGATAATATCGCTCGCTGTCGCGCCTTCTGGCAACGTCCATTCAATAGTGGTGGCATTACCTGAATCACCAGGATTGGTCCAATAGGTATGCCAATGGGGAATAATTTTTTGGTTAACACCCAGATAAATTTCCATACCGGGCTGCACACCAGCCACTGATGCGATGAGCTGAGCTTCCACTTGGGGTGTTGCTGCGCGATCAGAAATCGACAATGCATTTGGGGAAAATAAAAAAGTTACCAGCGCACTCAACCAGAGCGCTCTTACACAAAGCACATTGGCGGTTAAATATCGCTTCCCTCTCTGTAACAGATTGATCATTCATCACCGCAATAAAAGCAAGAGTTAATAAAGTAACAGCAGCGACTAGCTACCCCGCTACTGCTGATGGGATTAATGAACCGGTATGTGACTCATAACATAACGCTAAAGTTTCTCAGTTGCGGATCACTTTACCTTTCTTTAACTAAGAAGTGCACATAACCTTACGAAAGATATGGGCATTCTCGATAAAAAACGCCGACTGAAATTTGCTTATATTTAAACAATCCGAGAACCTGAATTGCTTTTAATGCAACAAAGAACATCCACCAAAAAGCTCATTTTTGAACACTAACAATAATCATTTGTTCAAAAAATGAAAAAACAAAATAATTATTAATGGATTAATTTGTAAAAAAATAATCCATTATTTTCGAGAAAAATTACGGGGCACGCTGCCGCTTTTACTTATACCAATTTGTTCGTCGCTTAAAACAAAGTGTTTTGAAACAAGCAGATTATTTTTCAAAAAAACTCTGGCATAGATCTGGCTTTAGCGGTGTTACACAGGATTTTTCACAGAACACGTGAAACACATGGATGTACCTGACACTAAAAAAACACCGGACATTAATCTGTAGATCTACCACTCCAAAGGAAACACTATGAAATTGATAAGAAAACGCGCTGCGCTGTTCGCAGCAACCGTCTTGCTCACTTCTGCCAGCTGGGCAAAAGACGTTACCCTGTTAAATGTGTCCTATGACCCGACCCGCGAGCTCTATCGCGAATTCAATACCTCCTTTGCCAAACACTGGAAAGCCAAAACCGGGGACGATGTCAAAGTGGAACAATCTCACGGCGGTTCTGGCAGCCAGGCGCGCGCGGTATTGGATGGATTAAAAGCTGATGTAGTGACACTGGCTCTCGCTGGCGATATAGATCCGCTCGCCAAAGGCCAATTGCTCGCAGACAACTGGGCATCACTTCTTCCGAACAACAGTGCACCCTATACATCGACTATCGTGTTTTTGGTGCGCAAGGGAAATCCAAAATCGATTAAGGATTGGAACGATTTGGTCAAGAGCGGTGTGGAAGTGATTACTCCCAACCCTAAAACCTCAGGAGGTGCGCGCTGGAATTATTTGGCTGCTTGGTCCTACGCCAAAAAACACGAAGGCACTGATACCGCCGCACAAGAGTTTGTGAAAAAGCAGTACAAAAATGTTCCCGTTCTCGATTCAGGTGCGCGTGGCTCAACCACCACCTTCGTACAGCGCGGAATTGGTGATGTACTGCTAGCCTGGGAAAATGAAGCGCACCTGGCGATACAGGAAGCAGGGACTGACGATATCGAAATTGTTTATCCTTCTTATTCAATCCTCGCTGAACCACCCGTTGCAGTAGTGACTAAAAACGCAACCGCTAAAGGCACCACAGGTGTTGCAGAAGCGTACTTGAATTATCTCTACACCAAAGAGGGCCAAACAATCGCCGCGAAAAATTTCTACCGCCCACGCGATCCACAAGTTGCCAAGGAATTTGCGAAAAACTTCCCTACCATTGAATTTGCAACCATCAGTGACTTTGGCGGCTGGAGCAAGGCGCAACCCGAACACTTTGGCGACGGCGGCATTTTCGACAAAATTTATGCAAAACCCTGATGATTAAACCGGTATAAAAAGCAACCAAAAACAACACTCGCCGCGCGCGAGTGTTGTTTTTTGAGCAGAAAAAAATGAATTTGCTGAATTCCAAGCAGATAAGTGTTGGCAAATAAACTTTCCGCATAAGGCTTATAAACTTCGTTATAAGCTAATAAAAAATCAGTATTTTTCGTTTTAAAACATCAACCCTATGATTGCGCCGACTTCAGGAAAAAGTACCTGTACCCCCACCTGAATAACGCATTGATTAATTCCTGTGAGGTTAGTTATGGGAACCCATCGTCCAGAGATAGAAAGCACCACCGACGAAGTGCTGGCTGAAATCAAACGCCAGCTAGCGCATATCCGTTACGGCTCAGTGGAGATCCAGATTCACAACGGCCATATAGTGCAATTGGAAAGCAGAGAAAAAAAACGTTGGGACAAAGGCGTCAACGCCAGATAAGTCGCTGCGGTTAAAAAGTAGTACGCCTTGTTTTAATAACACTGAATATTGATTTACATAACCTAAATAAAACACTGACCGGACCACCGGAGGTGATATGTCTTTTTTTGGAGATTAGCATGTCATTAGCACGTACCCGGTCAGTTACTGGCTCACAACACACCAAAAATTCTTTCACCCGCACCGCACTGGGTGCCGCCGTAGGCGTGGCACTTTCTGCCAATGCATTGGCTGGTTTCCCTACCCTTTACGGCAAATTGCAATTGACCGCAGGCCAATACGATTTTGAAAAAATTGCGTTCGCACCCACCGCTGCCGGTGCTACTACCTATCGCCATATTGGCGCAACCGATGTCACAACCGAACTGGACAGCTTCACCGTTGAAAGTATTGGCTCACGCCTGGGCGTACAAGGCGATTTTGATGCGGCCGCCGGTGTGAATGTGTTCTACCGCGTTGAATACGGCGTGGATGCAGACAACGGTACCAACAGCAATGGCCGCGAATTGGTACAGCGCAATATTTTTGGTGGCCTGCGCGGCGAATGGGGCGCGCTGCTCGCCGGTAAAAACGATACGCCGCTGCGCTCACTCGCTGGCCGCAACGGCACCATCGTGAAAAATGGTTATGTTCCTGCAGTACAACGTACCGACATTGACCGTTTTAACGAAGCGCCACTGGCGGATATTGGTACTTACCTGGTGGGCGAAAACCGCGTCGATAACGTTATCCAATACACCTCGCCCATCCTGCTTGGCGGTTTGGAAATTAACCTGGCCGCAGTCCAAGGCGAGGAGACCGGTGTATCACAGGGCGCAACCAACCAACAGGACGACAACAATTTCGCCTCCGGCCAATCTGTGTCTGTCGGCTACGGCAAGACTGGCTGGTTCATTGGTGCTGCCTATGAAAGCAATGTGGTTAACAGCGATACATTGCGCGCAATTGGCGAAGTCACTTTTGGCCCGATCAAATTGGGCGCTATCTACCAAACTGCGGAACGCCATGAAGACTACGACACCCTTGGCGGCTTCGGTACCTTCGTTAACGCTACGCCCACCACCGTGGGCGCACAAAATGGTTTAAACCCACTCTCTGAATGGGATGGCGCTGCAGGCACCGCCTACCAAGAGCAAGATGGTTATGTATTAAATGGTGTGTGGAAAATTGCCGGCCCATGGTCAGCCAAATTCCAATACGCCAACAGCACCTCAACTCCCAGTAATGAAACCTATGGCGACGTCGACCTTGATGCATTGGCAGTCGGTCTGGATTACGCACTAAACGATGCAACCCGCTTATTCAGTTACTACGCCGAAGTAGAAACCCAGGGCGACGCGGCAATCAGCACCAAAGCCACTACCGACAATGTATTAACTGTCGGACTGGATTTCCGTTTCTAAATTTGATCACCACACTTTTGGATGCCTCCCAAAAAACTTGACGGCTATAGCCATCAATTCGACGTTATAAGCTAATAAATAATCAGTCTTTTTAGTTTTAACAACAGTTGAATATGATGGCGACACCAAGCAGGACTTTTTGTAAATACTTAACAATAGGCCTGAAAAATATTTAGCAATAGAGATGTCGTTATGGAAACTTACCGCACCGGGCAGGCAGCTATTCCAGAAGATGTATTGGAAGAGATCAAGCAACAACTGGCACTCATTCAATTCGGCTCATTGGAAATACAAATTCACAATGGCCAGGTAGTGCAGATTGAACGCCGCGAAAAAAGACGCTGGGAAAAAGGTGTAAGCACCAAGTAGTCAGCAAAGTTTTAAGTAAAAATTAACAACAAACAATCAAAAACGCCACTGACCGGACCACCGGAGGTGATATGTGAATTTTTGGAGATTAGCATGTCATTTCAAACACCCCGGTCGGTTGTGCGATCACTCGTTGCAAGAAAATTTTTTCAGCGCAATGCATTAACCGCTGCTGTAGGTATTGCACTGTCAGCCAATGCATTCGCCGGTTTTCCAACGCTCTACGGGAAAATCCATTTAACTGCCAATCAATATGATTTGGAAAAAATTAATTTCGACCCTACCGCTGCAGGCGCCACTACCTATAAACATGTTGGTGCAACCGGTGTAACAACAGAATTAGATACATTTGCATTGGAAAGCACAGGTTCACGCTTGGGGATTCAAGGCGATTTTGATGCGTCATCCAGCGTAACTGTGTTCTACCGTTTGGAATACGGTGTGGATGTAGACAACGGCACCAACAGCAATGGCCGCGAATTAAGCCAGCGTAATATTTTTGGTGGTCTGCGCGGCGATTGGGGTTCAATCCTTGTGGGTAAAAATGATACCCCATTAAAAACCCTGCAAACCAACACGGTACTGCGCACGGATGTTGATCGTTTCAACGATTCACCATTAGGCGATATAGGGACTTATATCGTCGGAGAAAACCGCCCGGACAATGTTATCCAATACACCTCACCTATTTGGTTTGGCGGATTGGAAGTAAACCTCGCGGCAATTCAAGCGGAAGAAACTGGTGTTCCGGTCAGTGCAACCAACCAGCAAGACGACAATGATTTTGCTTCGGGTAAATCAGTCTCAGTGACTTACGGTAAAGCCAAGTGGTTTGTTGGTGTTGGTTATGACAACAACGTTGTGACCACTGATGCGCTACGCGCAGTAGGTGAAGTTACACTCGGTGCGGTAAAACTCGGCGCAATTTACCAAACCGCTGAGCGCCACGAAGATGTTGATAGCCTCGGTGGCTTATCCACTTTTGTTGGCACTAACGGCACCACCCTCGGTGCGCAAAACGGTTTAAACCCACTCTCTGAATGGGACGGCGCCTCCGGCAACGCATTTAAAGAACAAGACGGTTATGTATTGAATGCGCAATGGAAAATTGCCGGTCCATGGCTCGCCAAAATTCAATACGCGAGTTCAACCACCACTCCAACCAACGCGCTTTATGCCGATGCTGAATTGGAGGGTATTGCCGTCGGTTTGGATTACAACTTCAACGCAGGCACCCGTGTATTTGGTTATTTCGCCAGTGTAGAAGTAGATGGTGATGACAAGATCAGCACCAAAGCCACAACGGATAGCACAGCAGCGCTGGGTTTTGATTTCCGCTTTTAAAACGAATTTAATTCTTGAGAGAGATATATTATGAAATTAATTATTAAATCCGCTGCGTTCATCGCCGCCAGTCTGATTGCAGGCAGTGTGTTTGCAAAAGATATTACCCTGTTAAACGTTTCTTACGACCCAACCCGCGAACTCTATCGTGATTTCAATGCTGCCTTTGCAAAGCACTGGAAAGAAAAAACCGGTGACAACGTAAGTGTGGATCAATCACATGGTGGTTCAGGTGCACAGTCGCGCGCGGTAATCGATGGCTTGCGCGCTGATGTGGTAACACTTGCCCTTGCAGGCGATATCGATCCTATCGCCAGTATTGGCAATCTGTTGCCGAAAGACTGGGTGACCAAGCTGCCGCAAAATAGCGCTCCTTATACATCGACCATTGTATTTTTAGTCCGCAAAGGCAATCCAAAAAATATTAAAGATTGGGATGATTTGACCAAAAAAGGCGTTGAAGTGATTACCCCTAATCCAAAAACGTCTGGCGGCGCACGCTGGAACTACCTGGCTGCCTGGGCATTCGCCAAAAAACAAGGTAAGGACGATGCAGGTGCACAAGAATTTGTGCGCGCATTGTTTAAAAATGTTCCCGTGCTGGATACCGGTGCGCGCGGATCGACTACTACTTTCGTACAACGCGGCATTGGTGACATTTTAATTACCTGGGAAAACGAAGCGTTTTTGGCAGTTAACGAACTAGGCGCAGATGAAGTTGAAATTGTGGTGCCTAGCCTGTCAATTTTGGCTGAACCTTCTGTTGCAGTGGTCGATGAAAATGCAAAAGCCAACGGCAACTATGAAGTAGCTAAAGCCTACCTTGAATATCTCTACACCAAAGAAGGCCAAAACATCGCGGCAAAACATTATTACCGCCCACGCGATGCACAGGTTGCCGAAGCCCACGCAAAAACATTTCCAAAATTGGAGCTGGTGACAATCGACGATTTTGGTGGCTGGTCTAAAGCACAACCGTTCCACTTTGGCGACGGCGGTATTTTTGATCAGATTTATCAATAATTATTTTTAAATCCCTCCCCGACCCTCCGGCTACGCGCCCCGCTTAAAGGGAGGGAGATTGACTCCCCTCCGCTTATATCCTAGGAGAGTAGCTCCTCCCCTTTGAAAAAGGGGAGGCCGGGAGGGGATTAAAAATCATCAGTTTCCTGACCACAGGTACTCAAAGAGAGTTGTAAATGAGTGAGATAGCTTCTGCGGTGTTCGACACATCATCGCCCGTCCCAAAACCCAAAAAACCTTGGGTGAAAAAATCGGTGCTACCCGGTTTTGGTTTATCCATCGGCCTCGCCGCACTCTACGCCAGTTTAATTGTATTTATTCCACTGGCAGGCCTGGTACTTAAATCCCTTGAACTGAGTTGGCCGGAATTATGGGCGGTCGTCAGTAATCCCCGTGCAGTTGCCAGTTACCAATTAACCTTTGGTGCATCGCTTGCGGCCGCTAGTATTAATTTGGTTTTCGGTTTAATCGTCGCCTGGGTGTTAGTGCGTTACGATTTTTTTGGCAAACGCGTGATCGATGCATTGGTAGATTTACCCTTTGCTTTGCCCACTGCCGTAGCCGGTATTGCACTCACCGCGCTTTACACCACCAAAGGTTGGGTTGGCCAATGGTTTTGGTTGGCCGATATCAAAGTCGCCTATACCTGGCTGGGTGTAACGGTTGCGCTCACGTTTATCGGATTGCCGTTTGTCGTGCGCACTGTGCAACCCGTACTTGCTGATCTGGAAGCAGAAGTGGAAGAGGCCGCTGCGAGTTTGGGCGCATCGCGCTGGCAAACATGTAGCCGCGTGTTATTGCCTGCACTCTTGCCTTCACTATTAACCGGATTTGCCTTGGCATTTGCGCGCGCGATTGGCGAATACGGCTCTGTGGTATTTATCAGCGGCAATATGCCCTACAAAACTGAAATCACACCGCTGTTGATTATGACCAAACTCGAACAATTTGATTACGCCGGTGCCGCTGCACTCGGTACGGTCATGTTGATATTTTCCTTCGTGTTATTACTGCTCATTAACTTGCTCCAGCATTGGAGCCATAAGCGCACAGGAGGTTAATCATGGCCGGTGCTGTTTCATCACTGAATTCACGCAAAACTGGCGCTGCACATGCAGCCACCAGTGAAGCAACCTGGGTGCGCGTAGTGTTAATTAGCATTGCACTAACCTTTCTTGCCCTGTTTTTATTTTTACCTTTGGTGATTGTGTTTACCGAAGCCTTTGCCAAAGGGGCGCAGGTATATTTTGCCGCAATTACTGAACCTGCGGCTGCACATGCGATAAAACTGACATTGATTGCAGCCGCGATTGCGGTGCCTTGCAATGTGATTTTTGGTTTAGCTGCAGCCTGGGCTATCGCCAAATTTGATTTCCGCGGCAAACAATTTGTGATCACGCTGATTGATTTACCTTTTGCAGTATCGCCTGTTATTGCCGGTTTGATTTATATGTTGCTGTTTGGTCGCCAGGGATTTTTTGGCCCCTGGTTGGGCGATCACGATATTCAAATTATGTTTGCCGTACCGGGCATAGTGCTCGCCACTGTGTTTATTACCTTTCCATTTGTAGCGCGGGAATTAATCCCACTGATGCAAGAGCAAGGTAAGGAGCAAGAAGAAGCGGCGATTACCCTGGGTGCCAGCGGTTGGAAAATGTTTTGGCGCGTGACCTTGCCATCAGTTAAGTGGGCGCTGCTATACGGCATGATTTTGTGTAATGCGCGTGCGATGGGCGAGTTTGGCGCGGTGAGTGTGGTCTCGGGAAAAATCCGCGAGCAAACCAATACCCTGCCGCTACACATTGAAATTCTGTACAACGAATATCAATTTGCCGCCGCGTTTGCCGTTGCATCGCTGCTGGCCTTATTGGCATTAGTGACACTGGTATTAAAAAGTTTGCTGGAGTGGAAAGCCGCCCGCGAACATGAACTGGCCGTGCGTGCGGCAAGTGCACAGTAATTAACTAATTTGCGAGAACAACCGTATGAGCATCCAAGTCCGCAATCTGCATAAAACCTTTGGCAATTTTACTGCCTTGAATAATGTGTCACTGGATTTCCCCACCGGTGAATTAGTCGCCCTGCTCGGCCCATCGGGCTGTGGTAAAACTACCCTGTTGCGTATTATCGCCGGGTTGGAAAACCCCGATGCAGGCAGTGTGCACTTCCACGGTGAAGATGCCACTAATGTGCATGTGCGTGAACGCAATGTGGGTTTTGTATTTCAACACTATGCATTGTTCCGCCACATGACGGTATTCGACAACGTTGCATTTGGTTTGACGGTGCGCCCGAAAGAGACGCGCCCCACCAACGAATCCATTAAAAAACGTGTGCATGAATTATTGGAGCTGGTGCAACTGGATTGGTTGGCGGATCGTTATCCACATCAACTGTCCGGTGGCCAACGCCAACGTATTGCCTTGGCACGCGCGCTGGCAGTTGAACCAAAAGTATTATTGCTCGATGAACCTTTCGGTGCACTCGACGCTAAAGTACGTAAAGACTTGCGCCGCTGGTTACGCCGCTTGCACGATGAACTGCACATCACCTCCATCTTTGTAACCCACGATCAGGAAGAGGCAATGGAAGTGGCCGATAAAATCGTGGTATTAAACAAAGGCAACATCGAACAAATAGGTTCACCGGATGATATTTACAACAATCCCGCCAGCCCATTTGTGTACGATTTTATTGGCCAGGTGAATTTATTCCACAGCCGTGTCGATAACGGTTGGGCTCATATTGGCGATTACAAATTGCCCGCACCGGAACACAACAGTGTGCAGGACCAGGCCGCTATCGCTTATGTGCGCCCGCACGACATTGAATTGAGTGAAGTCGATAGCGAAGGAGCCATCGCGGCGCGTGTTGCCCATGTCAGCACAGCAGGCTCGGTATTGCGCATTGAACTCTTACATCAACTCAGCAAAGATGCACTGCATGTGGAATTGCCGCGTGCGCAGGAGCGCAATTTGAATTTGTCGGTAGGTGCGTCGGTGTACGCTAAACCCACCAATTCAAAAATATTTTTGCAAAAATAAATCTTTAAACGACAAAACATCGTGGTGGGAAGTTCCCACCACGAATTCTTATTCTGCAATGCTGCCCTCTTCCCCCCACAAAATTCATCATCCAAACGAACACTCACAAACCGCTTTTTCAACAACATCACAAATCCATTATACCACTGCTTAATTAGCGATTAATTTGCGCAAAAACCTTCACTGGTTAATATTTTTTAAGCATGTTTTTATTTGTAAATTGGTTATAAGTTTATAGATTTAAATTCCTTATTAAGGTCAGGCATTAACGACTAGAATGCGCTTATTAATACGCAATTTCTCGCACTCTATTAATTTGAGGAACCATCGTGATTCAGGAAAATAAACAACCGGTTCTCTTATCCCTGGAAGGAGGTAATGCGCAACCGCTCTCAGTAAGAGCGAAAGCGTTAGTATTCTCCGATCCCATTTCAGCAACCTTATTGGAATATATCGAGCGAATCGCACCTAGCGATGCTCCGGTATTAATTGGTGGCGAAACAGGCACAGGTAAGGAATTAGTCGCGCGTCATATCCATTTACTCAGCGGACGCAAAGGCCCTTTTCTTGCAGTCAATTGCGGCGCGATTAGCGATCAGTTAGCTGAGAGCGAACTATTTGGCCACGAAGCAGGTTCATTCACCGGCGCTGTGGGAAAACGCGAAGGCTGGTTTGAAGCCGCCAACGAAGGCACTTTATTTCTCGATGAGATTGGTGATCTTCCCCTGCCCTTACAAGTAAAACTCCTGCGTGTATTGCAAGAAAAAGAAGTGGTCCGGATTGGCTCGCGCAAAAGCATTCCAGTGAATGTACGCTTGGTTGTCGCAACCAACGTTGATCTGGATTACGCCGTGTCTGCCGGACATTTTCGCCGCGATCTGCTATACCGGATCAATATCGCGCAAGTAAAACTGCCACCACTGCGTGAAAGGCCGGGCGATGTGTTACCACTTGCTGAACATTTTTTAAAAACCTACAGCCAGCGCATGGGTTATCGCCAGCCACAATTTTCTGCCGGCGCAGTGGAATTGCTGCTGACTTATTCCTGGCCGGGCAATATTCGCGAATTGGAAAATGTGGTGCATTTTGCATTGCTGGTTTCCAGTGGCGACAAAATCGAACCCGCACATTTAAAAGTCACTGGTGGCTGGAATACTGGTACGCAGCACCAACAAGTGCCACAACCAGTACATCAACCATTGCACAGTGCAAACACCCAAGCACACACGTTCAACCATTCAGGTTTTGCTGCGCAGCAGGGACCATCAAATGGTTCGGATAATAATTCCGATAATGGCTCAGGCAATAGCGATGATCCCATGACAGCAATTGCCAAACAATTGCGCCGCCTGTTTGCCGAGCAAGGTGATAGCGACCACTTTGACAAACTGGAAAGTTTGATTGTGCATGAAGCCTTTGCGCACGTGCGCTCCAATCAGGTTCACGGTGCTGCGTTGCTGGGGATTTCACGCAACGTCATGCGCACTCTGTTAAAGCGCCATGGACTGCTTGCCGATGCTGGCTTTACCCGTGCGGGTGATAATTCTGACCAGGAAGATCAACTACAAAATTTGAATCCCAGTTTTGCGGGCTAATCAATTTTATAGCGCCATTCATGATGACGGGCGTGCTCTTAGTTGATCAACAAAGCAGAGATAGCAGCGCTAATCGCATTAGCCTGCTGTCTTGTCTCATGCAAAGCAGTGGTTTCAAATAACAAACCCGACAAAGCAGGACCTAAGGCAAAAATGTTATGCGTAGCAGAGATTGAAAAAGTAGTATCGTTTTTCACCAACGACTGACGCAGATGATCATCAGCAGCCAGTAATTTTTCGCCAATATTTTTTATCCGATTAACACCCGGTGCGTAACCACTGCAAATAACGACTTTATCGGCGCTAATAGTCAGCACCTTATCTACATCTAATGGACAACTGGATCGCAGCTGAAATCCGTTGTTGAGCGGCTCAATAGCCGTTACCGGACAACGAGTAATAGTTAGGCGATCTTGTTCACGCAATTGCTGCAGGTTTGCATAGGCATGGGGTGGAATGCGATGGCGATGAATATTCCACCAAGGTAATGCCTTGGTTAAACGGCGCTGCTCGACGGCCGTTAGCTTCGCCCATAAATAGCTGACATGTGGGCGTATTTTATTAATGCTCTCCTGCCATTCAAAACCAGCACGGCAATTGGATTCAACATAAAAACGCAATGCGCGCACAACCTGACGCGCGGTATTGCCCACACTACTTAAATCAAGCGGAGGAGCTGCAGCCATAGGCTGCTCATTACTGTGCGGCAAAGGCAGCAGGCCATGACGGGAAAAAATCTGGAACTTTCCGGTAAAACCCTGACTGGAAATAAATTGCACCGCATCAATCATACTTAAGCCTGCGCCCACAATCGCAACATGATGCAAGCTAGACCAATCCTGGTTTAAAAAGGCTGCTGTGTAAGGCGAATCGAAACAGCATGTGCTGGCTATATGCTGTGCAGGGTTATTGCCTGTTGCAAACACCACTATGTCTGCCTGAATTTTTTGCTGCTGGGTGCTAACGCAAACCTGTACGTCAGCCTCATCTGCCAAGGGCGCAACCGCAACCACCGGTTCTTTTAGTTGGATAATACGAATATTTTTTTGTTCCAATAAGGATACAGAGCGTGAAAATACCTTCCGCAGATATGCGGCATAAATCATGCGAGGAACAAAATCATCTGGCGCAAAATTAACGTCTGCAAAATCGGGATACAGACCGCGCCAGTGCATTGGCTCCTGCAATAACCATTGATAAAAATCATCAGGCTTGGTGATATAAGCCCCCATACGCTTTGCAGCAACGTTTAAAACAAATGCAGGGTGATTAACGGAGTAAGCGAGACCTAAAGGTGCAGAGGGATTATTATCGATAAGATAAATTTCAAGCGGGGAATCAAGGGTTTCAGCTAATTCGGCTAATAACAAGGTTGCCGCAGCACCGCAACCAACAATAACCAATTTTTTCCTGTACAGGGTATTTGGCAAAATGCACTCACTTAATTTACAAAAAGGGGGCATCCAAGGAAGTTACAATAGGATACTAAAAATGATACTACCAACATCCTTGTTGATATTTTCTAGTCAAAAACGACGAAATCATTGTCGCTTCGATTTAATTCTGCTTTTCAGTTATAAAAGATAGGCGTTGTATACCTGCCTTTTCGATAAGCACCATCAATTTTGCAACCGTACCGTAGGGAACGGTTTCATCGGCATTCAAATTCAAACGAATTTCATGATCCAATGCTTTTCGGCTGGCCAATTCGCTCTCAATCACATCCAGCGAATATTCATCTTTATCAAGATAAATCCTACCCTGCTCATCCACACTGACAACGACCGGTTTTTTCGGCTCCTCAATTTGCACTGTAACATCCGTATCCGGCAGGTTTACTTTTATTGCATTGGTCATTAGCGGTGCGGTGATAATAAACACCACCAGCAACACCAACATTACATCCACCATGGGCGTAATATTGATTTCACTTAATACTTCATCGCTATCGCCACCACCACTGGAAATTGCCATTATGCAAATACCTCTTTGCCGTTTTCAGTTTTGCCAGCATCGCCACGCGGAGGTTGTACTTGGCCGGCTTTAATAACTGGCGCAGTTGCTTTGATACGGAAACCGGCTTTTTGGACAAGGCTAACAAAATCAGTTGCAAAATCATCTAAATCGGCCGCAATTAATTTTAAACGGCGCAAGAAAAAGTTATACGCAAGCACTGAAGGAACTGCGACCGCAATACCAATACCGGTTGCAATCAACGCCTCACCAATCGGGCCGGCAACCACTTCAATACTGGCAGATTTGCTCGCGGTAATTGCAGTAAGCGCTTGAATAATGCCGAACACTGTACCGAACAACCCTACGAAAGGCGCAGTGTTGCCGATAGATGCGAGGATCGCCAAACCATTTTCCAATGAGCGGCGCTCTTTCTGGATTTGCTGGCGCAAATGACGCTCCAGTAAATCCTGGCGATCCCAACTGTGCTCCAAATCATTTGCGGGGCTTGCGTCCGCATTGCGCAAGGTTTGGAAACCAATTGCGGCAACCCGGGCAGTAGCACCTACATATTTTTCTAATGATGCTGCCGCATGCAAATCCGGTGCGCTCCAAAACGTTTTGATAAAACTACGGTTCTGGCGCGACAGCAATATGTGTTGAACCGCTTTGATTACAATCAGCGTCCAGGTAATTATTGAAAAAGCGATCAGCGCCCACAGGGTCCATTCAACGATATGTTGGTACAACTCAGACATGATAAATACACCTTAAAAAATAACGAATAAATAAAAATTTCTACAACTACATCTCCGTCATACCTGTGCACACAGGCATCCATTAAAACTTGCTGGACTCCTGCTTTCGCAGGAGTGACAAACATGCAATCAGGTATTGGAAAGTTTGAAATCAATCGGCACTTCAACCCAGGAATCGATGGGTGTTTCGCCCTGTTTGGCTGGGACAAATGACCAGCGTTTTACGGTTTGAATCGCGGCGGTATCCAGCACTTTACGGCCACTGGATGTTTTGATTTCCACACTGGATGGTTTGCCGTTACCCAATACATGCACATTTAAAATCACTGTACCTTCCCAACCGCGCTCTACTGCTTGCTCTGGATATTCCGGTGCAGGGTTACGCAAGTAACCCGGATTAGCCGTTGCAGGAGTCACTGGCGGTGGTGGTGGCGGAGCAACAGGTGGCGGTGGCTCAACGACTTTCTCAACCACAGGAACCGGTGTTGGTTCTACTGGTTTCGGTTTTGGTTTTTCTACCGGTTTGGGTTTTTCCACTTTTGGTGGTGGAGGTGGAAGCTCTTCCTTGGGCGGTGGAGGTGGCGGCTCAACCGAAGGGCGATATAACTCTACCGTCATAGGTGGAATTTCCGCTTGGGTAATGGGCGCTTCCGGTTTGAAATAAAAATACGCAAACGTTGCAAAGTGCAATCCAACAATTAACAACAGCGCAAGCGTGCTTAATGCACCTTTGTATTTTGGTGGATAAACCAATTCGATTTGTTTGTCGCGGTTAAATTCGCGCGGTATCAGCGTAATAATTTCCGCTGATCTACGTGCGACCGGTGCAGGCACGGTGTTACGCAACAAGTTGCGCGCATGGCGGCGATCATAATGATGCGGTTCAGAGTATGCACGGGCACTCATAAATTTCTCCCTACCCTTATCGGGTCAACAGAAGCCGCTTGTGGCGACAGAAATTACAACGATGAGCGAGCCATTAATCAGCATTGTGTACTGCAGCAATGGCTCTCTGTTAAGAGCTATTTAGCAGCATCTATGCCAGAGTGATGCAATCGTTTTATTTTTTATAAACTGTTGAAATCAATAGAAATATTGAACGGAGAATTACAGGTTTTTGTTGCATGAAAAAAAACAGGTGCGCCGTGCTGTTAAATAAGCAACCACTCTGTTGATTTCTCAGCAGGCGGTTTTTTTGCGTAGCTGGCGGGATTGTGGAAAAGTAAACAGGCAAGCGATCGCATTAGCTATGTGTTATCCGGCAAGCCAACAGCCTTAATTGCCACCGGCTTGCCCGGAAATAAATTTATTTATCCTGCAGTTCCGGTTTGTAACTCCAGTGCGGTGTCACTAATAAAATAACCAGTGAAATAACCGCGATGGCAATCGACAACCAGAGCGCAAGCGGTGTCTCTGCAATGCGCTCGGGATAAATTTTAACAACTGCACCCAAGCCAATGACATTTCCCCCTGCCACCAGAACCGCACTGGCGTAATCGTGAAAGCGCCGCGCCTTGTTGGCGCCCTGCGCCCAAGTTGGGTGAGTGTTATAACTGGGCAATTCATCGTGCGCGTTATTTAATTGCTCCAGCGCCGAGAGAAAGCGGCGCAAATTGGTAATCGCCCGCTCGGCTTTATAATTTAAAAAAGCCAGGCAGATCGAGGCAACCGGAAACCCGGCGATCAACCATTCAACCGGTACATCTGCCCCACCCGCGCCGGGTTTAAGTGCGACTAACGCCGCCAACAAACTTACGACTAGCGTGACGTACAACGCCAGCGCTTGTTGACGTTGGTTAATGCGCGCATTGACCTCTTGATAAGCCGCGATAAAACGGTAATTGGCATCAACGATATATTTTGTTGTCATAATTTTGCGCAACCCAAGAAAATTGGAAAAATAAAATACAAAAACGACAAAGGCGCTTCCAGCGCCTTTGTCGTTGTATTGGTTGCCCGTCGCGGAGCTTTGACCAGATGAATTACGCACGCGGATCCGGCGTTAACCGCAAATAGGGTTTAACAACTTTATAGCCTTTGGGGAAACCGCGCGCGATTTCTTCCGGATCTTGCAGTGCAGGAACAATCACCACATCGTCACCGGATTTCCAATTACCCGGCGTTGCCACTTTGTGATGCTCAGTCAATTGCAATGAATCTATCACACGCAAAATTTCATCAAAATTTCTACCGGTGCTTGCTGGATAAGTAATGATCAAACGGATTTTTTTCGCCGGATCAATAATAAACAATGAACGCACAGTTAATGTCGCGTTAGCGTTGGGATGGATCATGTCGTACAGGGTTGCGACCTTGCGATCAGCGTCAGCCAGAATCGGAAAATTCACTTGGGTTAATTGGGTTTCGTTGATGTCGTTAATCCAGCGGTTGTGTGAATCTACCGGATCAACACTCAATGCGATGGCCTTGACATTGCGCTTGGCAAAATCCTCTTTCAATTTTGCCGTCAATCCTAACTCGGTTGTGCACACGGGAGTGAAATCTGCCGGATGTGAAAACAACACGCCCCAGCTATTGCCCAGCCACTGGTGCAAACTAATAGGACCCTGGGTGGATTCCTGGGTAAAGTCCGGTGCTTCATCGCCTAAACGTAAACTCATTATTACCTCCTTTGGGTTGCTGATAAGTATGTAGCTATAGATGACTCACGTGAGCTGGATTTAATACTAGAAGGCAGACTGAAAATCTAAAAAGATTATTTTGGTCTTTGCTTAGAACCAAACATGTGCGCACAGAAAGTTATAAGCACATAAGAACTTGGTATTTCCCAGATTAGATATGACTGGATAGGATGCAGCCACTTTCGCAAAGCGATCAATAGCTCCATCGTGACCAACCAGACAACTGGAAAATATAATGAAAATCCGCAACCTTGATTTATCTGATAGCCCCGTCAATCAGGAACATGAGGCACTGGGCATACCTCCAGTAGAAAAAAATCATCCCGTTATTCGTACTGCAGTCTGGTTTGCGATACTGACCTTAATCAGTCTGGTTGGGTTTGGTGTGGCGCAAGTATTTGGCAACAGTTGGGATGACGGTGTTACCACCATTAAAACCACACTGGATGATTCCATGTTCTGGAATGCATTACTGGTCGGTCTGCTGGCGCAAATTGTCGATGGCGCATTAGGCATGGCTTATGGCTTGACCTCTACCAGTTTTTTATTAGCGACTGGAGCGTCCCCTGCGCTTGCTACCGCATCTGTTCACATGGCAGAGGTATTTACGACCGGCATATCGGGAATTACTCACGCAAAATTCGGCAATGTGAATAAAAAGCTTTTTGTACGCCTGTTGGTGCCCGGCATTATCGGCGGCCTACTGGGCGCACTGCTGGTTACACAAGTGGATGGCAAAATCCTCAAACCCTTTATCACCGTATATTTATTGTTGATGGGCGTTTACGTATTGAGCAAAGCCTTCCGTAAACACATAGCCACCCGCAAAGAAGAACCTAAACACGTTGCCAAATTGGCGCTGGTAGGTGGATTTGTAGATACCTCGGGCGGCGGCGGCTGGGGACCTGTGGTTACCACCACACTGGTCGGCACAGGCCATGACCCGCGCACCACGATTGGCTCGGTAAACTTTGCTGAATTCTTCCTCACCCTGACCAGCGCTGCATCGCTGTTTATTTTGGTCGATGAAACTATCTGGCATGTGGTTGCAGGCCTGATTGTAGGCGGGTTATTCGCAGCACCTTTTGCGGCCTATGCGTGCAAAAAGTTTTCGACCAGAACCTTACTGATTTTGGTGGGATTACTGATTAGCGGGATATCAGTGTTTAATCTCTATAAGGCGCTTATCGGTTGATAAACACGCTCAAAAAACCAACAAACGGCAGGTTGTTGTATAACCCTGCCGTTTTTGTTTAGGGTTTTGATAGACCAGCGAATCCCGTAGAATGCCCGCCAGTTTTCCACTTCCAGCGGTCACCTCCATGTCCAATACCATCGAAGCCAACGATAATCACACACCTATGATGCAGCAATATCTGCGCATCAAAGCCCAGCATAAAGACGAGATGGTGTTTTATCGCATGGGGGATTTTTACGAGCTGTTTTTTGACGATGCCAAACGCGCTTCGGAGATACTGGATATCACCCTCACTGCACGCGGAAAGTCCAATGGTGAACCAATCCCTATGGCGGGAATCCCATTTCATTCGGCCGATGGCTACCTCGCCAAACTGGTGAAAGAAGGTGTGTCTGTCGCTGTGTGCGAACAAATTGGCGACCCCGCAACCAGCAAGGGGCCAGTTGAACGCAAAGTGATGCGCATTGTGACTCCGGGTACCGTGAGCGATGAGGCGCTGCTGGATTCACGGCGCGATAATTTGTTAGTGGCGTTGCATCAATCTGGTGAGACGTTCGGAATCGCATCACTGGATATGGCCAGCGGTCGTTTTCTGGTCTTGGAAGTTGAAGGTTTGGAATCGGCGCTGGGGGAATTGCAGCGTTTGAGTCCCGCGGAATTATTGATTAGCGATCACATCACAACGCCTGCATTGGTAGAAAATCGCAAAGGTTTACGTCGCCGCGGCCCTTGGGAATTTGATTTGGAAACCGCCGAGCGGTTGTTAATTCAACAATTTTCCACCAAAGATTTAGCGGGGTTTGGTTGCGACCATTTAAAAACTGCACTCTGTGCTGCCGGTTGTTTATTAAGTTACGCGCGCGAAACCCAGCGCACTGCGCTGCCCCATGTGCGCAGCCTTGCGCATGAGAACCGCGATGAAGCGGTCATTATGGATGCAGCAACTCGTCGCAATTTGGAGCTCGATATCAATTTAACGGGCGGTGATGAACACACTTTATTTTCTGTATTAAATCGCGCCGCTACCAGCATGGGTAGCCGTTTATTGCGCCGCTGGTTGAATCGCCCACTGCGCGATCTGGATTTATTAATTGGCCGGCAGGATGCGATCGCTGAGTTACAACACAATTATGCGTTTGAAATTTTTAATGGCATTTTAAAACGTGTCGGTGATATGGAGCGCATCCTTGGTCGCCTTGCATTGCGCTCAGCGCGCCCGCGCGATTTATCGCGCTTGTTGATGTCGATAGGCACCTATCCTGAATTACAGAATGAGTTAGCTCATAAAAATTCATCGCAGTTAAAAAATCTCGCGCAGCAAATTTCGACCTTTCCTGATTTGGTAGAGTTGTTATCGCGCGCGATTATTGAAAACCCGCCAGTGGTGATTCGCGATGGCGGTGTTATCGCCGAAGGTTACGATGCCGAGCTGGATGACCTGCGCAATATCAGCACGAATGCGGGCCAGTATTTATTAGATTTGGAAACACGTGAACGTGAGCGCACGGGTATCCCGACATTAAAAGTTGGTTACAACCGTGTGCACGGTTATTTTATTGAATTGACAACGGCGCAATCGGAAAAAGCACCAGCGGATTATATTCGTCGCCAAACCTTAAAAAATGCCGAGCGTTACATCACTCCCGAATTAAAAGAATTTGAAGATAAAGCGCTGTCAGCGCAAAGCCGTGCACTCGCGCGCGAAAAAGCGCTCTACGAAGAATTGATTGATATTTTGAATGTGCAATTAATTCCATTGCAGGATTCAGCTGCTGCCGTTGCCGAATTGGATGTGCTCGCCACACTCGCAGAACGCGCCGATGCGCTCGGGTTTTGTAAGCCGGAATTATCCTTGCGCGCAGGCATTAATATTATTGGCGGGCGCCATCCCGTTGTGGAACAAGTTACATCGGCACCCTTTGTGCCGAACGATCTTGAATTTAATCCGCAGCGCCACATGCTCATCATCACAGGCCCGAATATGGGTGGTAAATCGACTTATATGCGGCAGGCAGCGTTGATCACACTGCTCGCACACATCGGCAGTTTTGTGCCTGCGCAAAAAGCGACAATTGGAATTGTTGACCGCATTTTTACCCGCATTGGTTCAGCCGATGATTTGGCTGGTGGTCGCTCTACCTTTATGGTGGAGATGACCGAAACCGCCAATATTTTGCATAACGCCACCGAGCGCAGTTTGGTGTTGATGGATGAAATCGGGCGCGGTACCAGCACCTTTGATGGTCTGTCACTCGCCTGGGCTTGCGCCAAACACCTCGCCGAAAAAGTGCGAGCTTTTACATTATTCGCTACACATTATTTTGAAATCACCACGCTGCCGGAAACCGTGACGGGTATAGCCAACGTGCATTTGAATGCAACCGAACACAAAGACAATATTGTGTTCCTGCATAAAGTACAGGAAGGGCCTGCCAGCAAAAGTTATGGTTTGCAGGTGGCAAAACTTGCAGGTATTCCTGCACAAGTATTGGCGGAAGCGCAGCAACAGTTGCATCTGCTGGAAAATGGCGAACATCCGCATTCGATTAAATCAGCACCTGCACCGGTGTTATTGACTGATCCGGTTAACGTGGGTGCATCTGCATCGGTGCTGGTCGATTCTCCCGCGCAGTCCGGTTTATTTGATGCGTTACCCAACCCAGTGTTGGATGCACTCAAGAAAATTAACCCGGACAACCTGACTCCACGCGAAGCACTGGAGCATTTATACCGATTAAAAGAACTTTATTCGCGCGGAAAATAACAGCGTGGGTATAGATACGCTCAATATGCGTTATCACCCAAATCGGTATTCAAAAAGAACGATTCTCAACTACGCTTTTTCGAGCATAAATGATGGTTTTTCGAGGGTGATTCAAAGCAAAAAGCCTACCCAAACCGGATTTGGCTGTTTAGAATGCGCGCTCTTGCGTTGCGTCAGATTGAGCTGGCGCATTGACTATCGAATTCTGTTACTTGTGGGAGTCTCCTATGACGTTTGTAGTTGGGGAAAATTGCATCAAATGTAAGCACACAGACTGCGTTGAAGTCTGCCCGGTTGATTGCTTTTACGAAGGCCCCAATTTTTTGGTGATTCACCCGGACGAGTGTATCGATTGTGCATTGTGTGAACCTGAATGCCCGGTTGGCGCCATCTTCTCGGAAGATGAATTACCAGAAGACCAAGCGGTATTCCTGGAGCTGAACGCCGAGCTGGCACAGGTCTGGCCAAATATTACCGAGATCAAAGACTCTCCCGCTGATGCGGAAGAATGGGATGGAGTGCCAGGCAAACTCCAGTACCTTGAGCGTTAATTGCACAGAGTCCAAACCAGTAGCTATAAAAAACCGCGCCCTGCGCGGTTTTTTTTCGCCGCTTGTTTGTAACACTGTTAGCACGCAGAAATCCCTCACTGAACTCTGGCTATTTGGGGGGCTGTGCTACACTCAGTTGTGTTTAGGTTAGACCATCGCCACAAGCAGTGGGATTTGGATTTCTTCAGATCAAACAACCCACCAGTACCAATAACGAACACAACAACCAATAACGAGGAACAAGCTATGGGGATTAACGATAAGCCTTACAGCGAAAAGCGCGATTTCATCCGTATGAAAATCGGCGCGCCCTTGAATGCCAAATTGGCTGCTTCATCGGACATCATAGAGGGTCTATGCCTTGACTTAAGTGGCGGCGGACTACAGGTGGAGACTAAAAAAAGTCTTGAAGTTGGTACCGAGGCAGAGGTGGAGGTTTCTTCTGACCATGGCCACAGCCCAACCTTGAAAGCAAAAACAAGAGTAGCTCGGGTAACGACTAATGAGGCTGGGGGTTATGTAATAGGATTGGAAATACTCCAGATCCTTCCCTAAGACAGCTAGTTCACATGACAGCCCAATACAAAAACGGCTACTCTACAGTAGCCGTCCGGTTAAAACTCCCCTTCAAAATCTTCTTCATCAAACTCTTCCGTGCCGAAGTCGTCCTCAATTTCACCGTTGTTGATCAAGTAATCGCGACGTTGCAAATAAACATCACGGACAAAAACGTACCGGTCGCCGGTTATACCGTTCTCAAGCTCCAATAGCCTCGCGCGGGTACTAGTCAATGAAACAGCCATCACCGTGTTATCAGTAGGGACATGATCGATGTAGGTAGTGGGATTGGTGTAATAGTCTACCGGTTTGCCAAAACCATCTCTCACCGTACTTGGCCCGAACAGGGGTAATACCAAATAGGGCCCTTGCCCCACGCCCCAAACCGCCAGAGTTTGTCCAAAATCCTCCGGGGTATCTGCCGGCAGATTCATATACTGCGCAACATCCAGCAAACCACCGATACCGAGAGTGGTATTTACCAGCAAGCGGCCCGTATCGTGTGCGGCACCTTTTAAATCCCCTTGCAATACACCGTTAATCGTATTGGGCACTTCCATAATATTGCTGAAAATATTGCTTACACCTATCTCCAACGGATCAGGCATCACGAACTTATAGGTTTTAGCCAGGGGCTTCAGGGTCCAACGGTCAACCGTATCGTTAAACGTAAACACTGCACGATTAAACCCTTGCCAAGGGTCCGGATTCTGTTCGGTTTGCGCCAAGCTGGTGTAAGGGGTGGCAAAACCAAGAGAGAGAAGAGCAAACAAAGATTTGACGATGGATTTCATAATGTCCCTGAGACGCAGTAATGCGCAATTGAAGCGTTTCATAAAGTAACGCTTTAAGGAAGCGCCACTTTAGCGAATCGCCATAGCTTGAACAACCCAATTTAGTGCAATCCACACCCTGCCGTTACAAATTGCAACATTTCAATGTGTTTCAAACCAACCTGCCAAATGAGGGGTTTAGCTGCCATTTGAAACATTAACGACACATATCAGCAATAAATCTTTCACAAATCTGTCGTTTAAATTTCATATTTGTCACTGAAGATAGCGCCACAAACGCGAAACAACACTGCGTTCACATTTTCCTTACACCCCTTGTGAAACTGAGAAGAGAGTGACCTCATGAAACTGAAAAACCTATTTGCATTGAATGTATTGGCTGCAACTTTGGCGGCTTGCGGCGGTGGTGATGTCAATCTGAACCCGAGCAACACTGTGACTGATTCTAACAACACGACTGTTAACAACCCACCTACTACCACCCCGGCAGTTAATCCTTGCGCCCAATACGAACAAGATGGACAAAAACTGCAAGGTACTCAGGATGGCAAAAACTGCGTTTACAACACCTCTTTTGCATCAAGTGCGAAACAATTAAAGGTAAGCCTGTTTGTTCCGGAGCTGGCTGATGGCGGCGTTCACATTTTTCAAGGTGCATTGTTTATTGGTGAAGATGTAGATAGCAACGTTGCCGCAGCAGGCAAACGCATTCCACAGGAAGGCGAAGGGGCAACATTGACGGTAGCTGCCGGCGCGAAACTAGCATTTGAACGCGGTGAAGATTACGTGCGTATCGCACGCGGCTCCAAGATTATCGCCGAAGGCACCAAAGCCAAGCCAATTATTTTCTCTGGCGTAAAAGACCTGCGCGACAACTCAGCAACTATCGCTGATCGTGGCCTCTGGGGTGGTATCCAAATCAACGGTAACGGTATTACCAACAAATGTACCGATGCCCAACGCCTCACAACAGCTAACAACGTACACGGTTGCCATATCACATCTGAAGGCTTACCTGGCACTTACGGTGGCGCCAACAATGCTGAGAGCTCAGGCGTACTCAAATATGTTGTAATCAAACATGCTGGCTACAAAGTAGTTGAAGGTAACGAGCTGAATGCTCTGACGTTGAACGGTGTAGGTTCAAAAACCATTATCGATTATGTACAAGCCTACTCAGCACAAGACGATGGCTTTGAATGGTTCGGTGGTGCGGTAAGTGCCAAACACATCGTTGCTGTGGGCACTTCGGATGACTCATTTGACTTTACCGATGGCTATAAAGGCAACATCCAGTTTGCATTGTCTGTGCATCCTACAGGTGTAGGCGGCAATAACTGTGTCGAAGCAGATAACACTGGTGTCGGCCGTGCAGACGATATAGCTCCTCTCACCAAACTGCGCATCTCTAACCTGACTTGCGTTACTAATAATGTCACCAGAAACCAAGGAACTACCCCATCACCAGATGGCGATTCACTGGGCTTGTTGATCCGCGAAGGTTTCTTTGTTGAGATCTACAACAGCGTAGTCACTTCAAATGCCGCGAGCATGGCTTCAAAAGCATTGTTCACGTTTAACGATACTGAAGGCCCACAAACGATCAAAGGTGCTACCGACGGCTGGTCAGTTGCAAAGAGCAACCTGTTTGCCGGTACTGCTGGTGTAGCGCAATCAAAAGTTGATCCATCTAATGCAGGCTTTACCACCGCTGCCTGGTTGGCATCAGCTACCAATGGCAACAACAACGTGGTTACTGCCGCCAACCAATTGCCGGTGAGCGTACTGAAAAATCTGGCAACCAGTGACAAGGCATATCTGACCCTGGCAGCCATCACTGACGCAACTACTGCTGCGATTACCATCCCGGTGTTTGATGTAAGCAAATTGGCTGACAGCTTTGTAGCAGGTGCAGTACCCGCAGCAGGCACCAGCACCTTCTTTACCAATCCAACTCACATTGGTGCAGCATCAGAAGCTAATGATTGGGTATCTGGCTGGACTGTTGGCCTCTAATTGGGAAAGAACATAAACCGCCTGTGATCCCAGACAGAGGCGCCTCCGGGCGCCTCTGTCGTAAGCAGCTCCCTATCACAGCCTCGCTCATACAAGGTTTTAACCATGCAGACATTAAATACCAAGCGACGCCAGCTTTTCCTGGCCATCACCGCCGCTTCTCTGGGTATTTGCCAGATTGCTCTCGCCCAGGATACAGAACAAAAAGTTGAAGTCCCCGCACTCGAATTACCGCAAATTGATGCTCCCGTTGTAGAAGAAATGCTGGTGACCGGCAGGCAGCAGAGTGCCGCCCAATCCGTTGTCACTGAACGCATGGAAGAAGCCTTTGCCGCTGACCTGATGAGTTCCGACCAGATCGCCCGTAACGGCGACTCCAACGTAGCAGTAGCTTTAACTCGCGTAACTGGCGTCACCCTGCTCGACGGCAAATATGCATATGTACGCAGCCTCGGCGAACGCTACATGAGCACGACCTTGAATGGTGCCGCAGTCCCCTCACCTGAGTTGACCCGCAACGTATTGCCACTGGATCTGATTCCGTCCTCTATCGTTCAATCATTAAAAGTACAAAAAGCCTACTCACCAGAACTGGCAGCAAATTTCGGTGGCGGCGCGATTGATGTGCGTACCAAAGGTGTCCCCGATGAACTGCTCTTCAGTGTTTCAATGGGCAGCGGGATGAATAGCGAAAGCGATGACGGCCTGACGCACGCCAGCCACGGCGATAAATACAATATGCCAACGGAACTAAAAAATGCGCTGAATACTTATCAGGGTGTAGTCAGCGAGCAACGAATCGGTGATTTCTACAAACGCGCGAATCAATCAGCAACTACTGCAGAACGCGATGCATTTGCCCAACAAACCAATCGCGATTTAATTCTCTCATTAAATCGAAATGTTGAGATTTACAAGAAGTCGCTACCGGCTGATTATGCCGGCAGCCTTGCGCTCGGTAACAAATGGGATATCAACGAAGAGCTCTCATTCGGCGCAGTTGCCAACTTCGGCCAAGACACCAAGTGGCGCAATAAAGATCAGGAGCGTCGCGATATTGGCTCTCCGGATGATCGCTACTCAAAAACTGCACGCACCAGTGAAGAAACACGTCAGTTACTTTCCAGCAATTTAAGCTTGGAATACACCGACATGCACAAACTGCAGGCGAGCTTCTATCACATAGAGCATATTTACGACGAAGCGCTCATCAAAACCGGATTTAACGGCAGCAATTACACACTTGCAGAAGGCAGCGAATACGCATTTTATGAAACGCGTATGGAAAACCGCGAATTGGAAGTCGCGCAAACGACGGGCGAACACAAATTCGATCAATTTAATTCAACCCATTTGGATACCCTGGTATTTGATTGGTTTTATTCTGACTCAACCGTAAAGACCGATGTCCCCAATCACACACTGGTTGCTGGCGACAATACTGTAGACCCCACAACAGGTGCGCTGATAAGCACCCAGCTTTCTCCCCGTGCGGCAATGGCAAGTTTTGAATTCCTGAACCTGGAAGACAATGTCATCAGCAACGGCTGGAATGCCAAAGTACCCTTGGTGTTTGATAGCCTGGAATTAACACTTTCTGGCGGCTTCAACTACAACGAAAAATCGCGCGAATATTATGGCTATACCGCAAACATTGACGGCTCAGGCAACCAAAGCGCGGTATTAGCGGGCAATGTAGGCGATGTACTGAATAACAACACTATCGGCAACCTCAATAATAATTTTGAATTGAGTGTGGGCGGTGGATTTGGTACAGAAAGTTACGTGGCCGGACAAATTATCGAAGGCGCATACGGGATGTTTGATGCAAACTGGAATGATACCTGGCGTATTTCTGGCGGTGCACGCAAAGAGACTTTCAAACAAGGTTTATTACCGGTCGATCTGCTCGATTACACCGGCAACAGCTTGTTGAAAATCATTAAAGACATTACCGAAAACCCCAATCAACGCTATGGCATCGTTCAGGATGATTGGTATCCATCACTCGCAGTGACTTATATGAACGAAGGTTTTATGAATACGGAAGTATTCCAACTTCGTTTAAATGCGAGCGAAACGATTGTTCGTCCTGACCTGCGCGAAATGTCGGATGTAGTCTATATCGACACCGAATTAGGCATGAAAGTGAAAGGCAACTCGGGCTTGTTATTTTCTGAATTGAAAAACTACGATGTGCGAGCAGAGTGGTTTTTTGATAGCGGCAATAACTTTACCGCAACTTTGTTTTACAAGGATATCGCCAACCCCATTGAAAGCACTCGCCTACCCGGCTCGGATGACGACGTAATACTCACCTTTGAAAACTCTGCCAGCGGTGAGATCTACGGCCTTGAATTGGAAGCATTACGCGATTTGAGCGGCGGCTTTTTTGTGTCCGCCAACCTGACACTCAGCGATTCAGAAATTATTTCAGCAGAAGGCTTGGGTTATACCAACAATATTCGGCGCATGACCGGTCAATCGGAATACGTACTCAATACCCAACTGGGCTTTGATTCGGACGATGGCCAACACAGTGCATCATTGATCTACAACTTGTTCGGTGAACGTTTATTTTTTGCTGCACGCAGTATCGGTAACCATCAAGACGCCTACGAGCAACCATTCAACTCACTGGACATAACTTATTCCTGGTACGCAACTGACAATCTCACTACCAAAGTGAAAATCGGTAACATCCTCAATGAGGAGCGTATATTCGAACAAGTAAATTCCAACGGTGAAAATGTAACAATTTTAAAACAACAGGTAGGAACCAGCTTTGGCCTGGATGTGAAATATACCTACTAGGCAGTGGATCTACCGGTAGGAAATCGGAAATAGCCCCATCCAATTAAACCACCTTAGGGTGGTTTTTTTATGTGCACAGAAATTGACTGCCTCGCACCAAAATACAGAACTATACTTTTTAAACGGTGATTTAAGCAGCCAAAATACATATTCAGGGACACTAAAAAAACCAATCGCCCCTAGTTCGGGGCAAAACTTATAATCAAAATCACAGAAATAACTAAATATTTTTAAATTATTTCTATTTAAATCAAAAAGTGTCACAAACTATTCACATTAGTGTGCTAAGCCGAGTGCTAATCTAACAATGAAGCCGGAGATCAATGACCCAGAAGGGTGCAGATAGCCGTTTAATAATTCACGAGGAGCACACTATGACTAAAAATTTCCTACAAAAAACCATTCGCTCACTGGTAATACTAGCGGCTATTGCACCCATTGCGAGTTATGCAGCAGCTTATACTCCAGCAAAGTTTGGCAATGCAGAAGAAACTCTGGGTAAACAAATCACTATGCCGGCCTCGTTTGGCGAGGGCGTAAAAACCGTCGCGGTTTATTGCCAGGCTGATGTAATGACCACCGGCAATATCAACGCAGTCACCTGCTATGAAAACAGCCCACTGGTATCCATGCAAAAAGTAACGGAATCCGCACTCAAGTCAGCCACCTTCACCCCCGCCACTATTGATGGCAAAGCCGTTCCGGTGAGAATGCAAATGCGTGTTGTCTATTCACTGGCCGGCACACAGGCACCGATTGTTTTGCTACCCAATTTAGGCACTCTGCAAGCACAACACGGTACTCACTATTACGCACCGCAAGAGCGGTTGGATACCAGTGATTGGTATGCCACCTACTCCACCAAAGAACACGGTGACGGAAAGTTATTTTTTGCCGAAGGCAAAATGACCCGCGTTATGGCAAACATTGAAGCCGATGGCAAAGTGGAAACTGTGAGCACCATCGAAGCCGCGCTACGCAAACAAGCAGACGCAGCAAGCATAGAAAGCTCGCTGAAAAAATCCAAATTTATTCCCGGATTTGTGCAAGACAAACCGACTGCCATGCACTACATCGCCGTGGTTAATTACCAAAAATAGATTTTTTATCCCACAAAAAAGGCCGCACCATTTGCGGCCTTTTTTTGTTTTACACTTCACAATTAGTTAATCAAGGCAGACAAATTCTATCACCAGCGAAATTCTTCCCATCGCCAGCGGCCGATAATTTTCACGTATCACGGAAAAACCGTTTGCGCATCGCTCCATAGCTTTAGGCAACAACTGCGTGCGCGCTAAAGCGACGCTTGACCATTGATCCACTTCAACACTGAGTGAAAAAACTTTTTTAGCTTGTAGGGAGTTACCTGGGAGATTTTTTGCTCCTCCTGTTGCTGGGATTTTCTCATCAGCAGAATTTTCTATAGCCGTTTCCAGCACTGCCCCTTCACTACCTTTTTTAAAGGCTTTGTGTAAAACCCCATTAAGCCCTTCATCGGTGTAATCGCAATTCTGCTGGTTTACATTCATTGAATCGGCCGCGTCAACAGCATTTTCACAGGTGTCATCGGCATAGGACTGAGTAGCGCAACACGCACTGATAATAACTGTCAGTAACCATTTCATCGCATCACCTCTTTTTAGCTACTTATCAAAATTACGTACAAACAAGAAAGGGTGCCGAGGCACCCTTTATTTTCGCATAGTAAGAACTACAACAATTAGAATTTGTAATCCAAACCAATACCAGCGTAGTTATCATCGCGGTAGTTGTCTACAGCAACCAAATCTGGCTGGCCATTTTCTACCACGGTGTAATAACCAAACAAAGTAGCGCTCTTGGTCATTTTGTAATCCACACCAATGCTGCTGCTTTCGCCATCAATCCATCTAACTTCTGAGCTGCCGTGTTGTGCTTTTACCGCCCACTTGTCAGTTACATTCCACAATGCAGAAACCAGTGCACCATCTTCTTCATCGGCAACACCGTTATCGTAATTCTCACCTAACACACCTAACTGGAAAGCGCCGAGAGTCAAACGACCAACCACACGAATCAAATCAACGCCTTCAGCTTCAACGTCCTGATCCATAGCTACACCAACATAAAACGTTGGGCTGTTGTAGCCGAATGATGCAGAAATACCGTTACCTGTTTCACCGGTTTTTTTGGTCACACCATCATTTTCTTCAGTCACATAAGCAACCGAACCAGAGAATCCACCGCCAAAGGTTGGAGTTACGTATTGAACGATGTTGCTCGCACGAATCTCACCTTTGAATATATGTGTGATATCACCTTCCAGATCGTTGAACAAATCAATTTTTTCTTGCGCGACTTTTGTCGGGGTATCAAAGTGACCGCCCATAATAGTACCGGCAGAGCCTTGCAAACCCAAATAGATATTACGCTGACCAAAAGTCTGGCTACCGTTGGTACCATCATCCACTTCAGTTTGGTATTCAAATTGATAAATTACTTTCAGCTGTGAATTAACTTCTTCACCACCTTTAACACCAATGCGCGATGCGTTGCTCAGCAATTCAACTTTGCTACCGTCAGCTTGGTTGCCGTTAGCGCTGGAAAGAGCAGCTTCATCGGTGCTTTGCACAGACACATTTGCTTTACCATAAACGATAACGTCGGCGAACGCAGCGGCGGGAAGTACAGATGCAATGACCAGAGCCAATAATGTTTTTTTCATGGAGTCGTCTCCTGGATGTGTGTGTTTGGTGTTCAGACCCTGAACACCGGGAGTCAGGTGTTATTAATAAAATGACATTTGTGTTTCAGGGGTGTTGCCATTGTGTGACCATAAAGTTACAGAAAGATGACAAAACGCACTCTGAATGTCGCGGGCGGATTATATAAAGAAATTTGCCCTAATTTTGTGATTAAACGTGGTTTTAGGGTAAAAGACCAAACTTTTTGCACTATTTTTGCGCTTTTGATAACCAAATGGCTGCAAAAATCACCAGTGAAAATGTAGTCACGGATATCCCTTACTCAAAATGGCTGATGACATCCAATGCAAACAGCTCATTAATGAGCACCTGAGCTTCACCAAACAAAACGTCAGGTTGGTTGTGCTGCAGTTCGGTGGCAATAAGTTGCAGTTGGTCCCCCAAGGTAGCCTGGGGGTTGGTTTGCAGCAAATGTAAGAGGCGCAACGTCATAGTATTAGCCGTCATAAAACGCACCTTATCCTCGCGGTTGCGGTATACCACTAACCGTGTCAGCTCTGGTGCCAGAGGTCGATGGCGGGGAGAGATTTTATGTACGGGATATTGATAGCTTAAACACACAGCCAAAGGCGAAACACGTGGTTTAGATAGAAGCGGCGTTTCTGGATAGGCAGAAACCGCTGGAATACTCGCCTCATTCACATCCAGCGCCAACTCAATCCACTCATAGTGTGCGAGTTCAAGCAAATATGCCGGGTCGCCATCGCACATGCCACGCTCTTGCGACAGATACTGCAAAAACTCCTCACTGATTTCCAAAAAATACGGCGTTTGACAGCGGTGGCGATGAATAAAATCGCGCACCATCGAATGCCAATGCCCGTCGCTGAGCAGTGAACGCAGAACAGGAAATACATTGGCGATAAAACTTTCAATATTGTTGTAAATCAAGTCGCGATAAATACCCATCCGCGTATCGTTCATTTCTGCTGGTGCAGGGTAGCGATCGGGGGCGCGCAAATGTTGGGTAAATGCCAGTTGGGTTTCTTGAAACGATTTCATGATGCTATAGACCAGCACGAACATTGATTGACGAAGACAAGCGCTGGCGTGTTTTGATTTCATCTAACTCCGCCATTAATTCTGGCAGCGGTGGAATATTAAAATCGCGCTCCAACAACGTCGGTTTTACACCAAACAGTTCATAGGTTTTGTCGAGCAGATCCCACACCGATGCAATTACCGGTGCGCCATGGGTATCTACCCGCAAATCCTCGGCTTCTTTGTAATGGCCTGCAATATGAATGTAAGCGGTGCGCTCGCCAGGCAAGCTGGATAGGAACTCGTAGGGATCGTAATTATGATTAATGCTGTTAACGTAAATATTATTTACGTCAAGCAAGAGCGCGCAGTCTGCTTTTTTGATGACGGCATTGATAAATTCACTTTCCGTCATTTCCTGCTGTGGTGCGCAATAGTAAGAAGAATTTTCGATGGCAATGCGCTGGCCAAGAATATCCTGCGCTTGCTGGATACGCGCGGCGACATAGTCAACGGCTTCTTCGGTAAAAGGAATGGGCAATAAATCGTAGAGCTGCCCGTCATCGCTGCAATAACTTAAATGCTCGCTGTAATAACGGATACCGTGCTCTTGCATCAGCTTTTTTATTGAGTGTAGCAAATCTGTATTCAGTGGTGCGGGCGAACCAATTGAGAGGGATAAACCATGGCAGACAAACGGAAAACGCTCAGTGTAAGCGCGAAATTTTTTACCAAGACGACCACCGACATTAATCCAATTTTCCGGTGCCACTTCCATAAAATGGATATCGTCTGGCGTGGATTCTTCAAGGGTATTTAGCAGCGTCCGGCGCAGGCCTAAACCTGCACCGACGATTGCAGCAGAATAATCCACCAAAGAATGCGCTGGCATTATTCAGCTTTTTTCTCTTCTTTAGCTTCGTCTTTTTTCTCGGCTTTATCGGCACCACACTTACCTTCACCGCATTTGCCTTCACCACATTTTCCTTCGCCATCCGCTTTTTTATGCTCAGCAGCGCATTTACCTTCGCCACATTTGTGCTCGCCTTCGGCTTTTTTATCCGCGCCGCATTTGGCTTCACCGCACTTGTGCTCGGCATCAGTTTTATCGGCGTTATCCGCTAGGGTATAACCTGCGTTTAACGAGGTGGCAGCAAAGGTGGCATCTGCCGCTGTTGCCATTGGGGCCAACGCCGCCGATGCTACAAAAGCAGCGCCAACCAAAGCAGACAGAGAAGCAATTTTGTTATTCATAATGAACTCCAGCGTGTTATGTGTCGTTAGGGGCTGTTCAAGCCGTAAGAAAACTATCATAGCCAAGGCAGTAGAGCTAGCGGATGCATCCGATTTTATGGACACTCCAACAGCTAACCACCATATGGTTACAGGATAGACTCAACACACCCGGATTTGTTACAAGGGATCAACATTTCTTAACCTTGGGCCTCCAACATGGCCTGCTCCCACTGTTTATCCATCCGCTTATCGGATACCGGAACCTGGGTTTTGAGGGTCTGCGCAAAAAGCGAAATCCGCAACTCCTCAATCCACCAACGGTAATCCATCAGTGCCGTATTCTGCGCCAACCGGTAATCGCCCTCTTTCGCCAGATAATCCACTAGCCGCTGCCAATGCGGCACTATTTCCGTTAGTTGAAGTTTATCTTTTTGCGGGTTCAACGCCGCTTTCTCCAAACGCTGTTGGATGCCGCGCATGTATTTCGGGTATTGCTGCAACCACAGCGCAGGCGTTTTATACACCAATCCGGGATAAAACAACTGCGCTAATTGTTGATTGATATCACTAATCGTAAACGCTAACACCAACATATTTTTTTGTTGCTTGACTTGTTTTTTAACATCAACCAATAATTTCAAACTGCTAACCAGATAGCTCGCCAAATCTTGTGCATAAGCAATTAATTTTTCTTTAATAAGATTAACCCGCTCATCAAAAGCAATTTGGGTGCGAGGTAAATTTTTCTGATCAGGTAAAGCAAGTTGTTTGATCGCCGCCATAATTAAATCGTCGGCCACTTGCTCGCGGTTACCAATACCCGCTAAAGTCAATGCAACCTCTTGCCCTTTCAATAACTCTTTCTGCAAATATTTAACTGTTTGCGCTAGTGACAAATACACCAAACGCGCGAGTCCACGCTGGGTTATATCCAATGCTTGCAATGGATTATCTAACACTTGCAGTGCAACTGAGGATTGCTTGTCAACCAATGCCGGATAAGCGCGAATACTGATTCCACCACGAGGCAATTGAATCGCTTGCGGCAACTCAGCAAAATCCCACGCTACTATGCCATCACGTTCAATATTGGTAGCGGCAGATTGAATATTTTGTTGTACACGTTCGCGATACTTATCGCGCAGTGGCGCCAGTTCGCGGCCACTAGCGATGACCTTGCCTTTGTCATCCACCACATGGATATTAAAGCGGTAGTAATCATCCACGCTGGTTTCAAGCCAAGCCTCTTTGGACACCTCTACACCGGTCAAGCGTTTTAATTGCAGGCCCAGCGCTTCGGTCAAGGGCTTATTGTCAGGTGACAAAGTGGCAAGAATTTTATCCACCACATCAGGCACAGGAACAAAATGTTTGCGCACAGTTTTAGGTAGGGATTTAATCAGGCCGATACATTTTTCACGCAACATACCCGGCACCAACCATTCCAGACGCTGCTCCGGAACTTGATGTAAAACACTCATGGGCACGTGAATGCTCACACCGTCAAAAGCATGGTTTGGTTCAAAATGGTAACTCAGTGGAAATACCATACCGCGCCATTCCAATTCATTGGGAAATTGCGCCTGGGTGATATCACCCGCGCCGTGACGCATCAAAATCTCTCGCGTCAGGAATAATAGTTTCGGATTTTGCTGTTCCGCTTTTTTTCGCCATGCATCAAACCCGGCAAGATTTACCACAGACTCAGGGATGCGCTCGTTGTAAAAATCAAAAATCACCTGCTCATCCACCACGATATCGCGGCGACGCGCTTTGGATTCGAGATCTTCCAGTTCTTTTAACAACTGTTGCTGATGTATAAAAAAGTCTGTGTCAGGATTTTTATTCTGCAAACTTTTCCGTTTGGGGTGTTGGTCATACTGCCCTTCTACCAAAGCCGCGCGAATAAATACTTCGCGACACTGCACTGGATCTATATGGCTATAGCTGACCGATTTTTTCTCAACGATGGTCAAACCATAGAGTGTAATTTTTTCAAACACCATCACCTGGCCGCTGCGGCTATCATAGTGCGGCTCAAAATGCTGGCGTTTCACCAAATGTTCAGCAGCGGCAATGACCCATTCTGGTTCGATTTTGGCAACCGTATGGGCAAACAATTTAGAGGTTTCAATCAGCTCTGCCGCCATAATCCATTTAGGTGTTTTTTTGGCGAGCGATGAACCCGGAAATATTGCAAACTTGCGGTTGCGTGCGCCCAGATATTCGCGCTCTTCATGATTAAAACCCAAATTGCCGAGCAAGCCGGTCAACAATGCCTTGTGCACCGATTCATAATTAGCCGGTTCAGAATTAACGCGAATACCGAGATCTTTCACTGCAACGCACAACTGATGATGCACATCGCGCCACTCGCGCAAGCGCAAATAAGACAGGAATTCTTTTTTGCAGAGTTTGCGCAATTGGTTTTGCGTGAGTTCCTGTCTCTGGGTTTCAAAATAATCCCACAGGTTTACAAAACCGGCAAAATCCGTGTGCTCTGCCCAAAAACGGCGATGACTTTGATCGGCTGCCTGTTGTTTTTCGGCGGGGCGCTCGCGCGGGTCTTGTACTGAGAGCGCACTGGAAATAATTAATAGTTCACGCACACAGGATTGCTCCTGTGCTGATAGCAACATACGGGCAAGGCGCGGATCCAATGGCAATTTACTGAGTTGCTGCCCCACTGGTGTCAGCTGGTTTTTGGCATTGACCGCATGTAATTCTTCCAGCAATTTAAAACCATCGCTAATCAAACGATGATCAGGTGCATCGATAAATGGAAATTTATGGATATCGCCCATGCGCAATTGCAACATTTGCAAAATAACGGCAGCGAGGTTGGTGCGCAAAATTTCTGCATCGGTAAATGCCGGGCGCGAATTAAAATCGTCTTCGCTATACAAGCGGATACAAATACCTTCAGCGACACGACCGCAACGACCTTTGCGCTGATTGGCGCTAGCCTGTGAAACAGGTTCAATCGGTAAGCGCTGCACTTTGGTGCGATAGGAATAGCGGCTGATACGCGCAAAACCCGGATCAATTACATAGCGAATTCCAGGCACAGTAATCGAGGTTTCTGCCACGTTAGTGGCCAATACAATGCGCCGCCCGGTGTGAGGTGCAAATACTTTTTGCTGCTCCGCCAAACTCAAGCGCGCATAAAAAGGAATTACTTCCATATGCGCAAACTGTGCTTTGCGCAGCGCTTCGGCGGCCTCGCGAATTTCGCGCTCACCACTTAAAAAAATGAGTATGTCGCCACCGCGAGCACCCGAACCGGTCTTTTCGTGCAATTCAATTTCGTGTACCGCATCGACGATCGCCGCGTATTGGTCGGGTTCATTTTCACTCTCGTCGCTGCCCTCAAACTCATAGAGTGGACGGTACCAGACTTCAACCGGATAGGTGCGACCGGAAACTTCAATAATCGGTGCGTTATTAAAATGTTGTGAGAAACGTTCGAGATCGATAGTCGCGGAGGTAATAATTAATTTTAAATCAGGGCGTTTGGGGAGAAGTTGTTTTAAATAACCCAGCAAAAAATCGATATTCAAACTGCGCTCATGGGCTTCGTCGATAATGAGCGTATCGTATTTATTCAAATAAGGATCGTGCTGGATTTCGGCCAGCAGAATACCGTCGGTCATTACTTTGATAAGGGTATTTTCATTGGACTGATCACTAAAGCGAACTTGATAGCCCACCTTTTCACCGAGCGTGGTTTTTAATTCTTCAGCGATGCGATTGGCAACGGTATTAGCGGCAATACGGCGCGGTTGGGTGTGGCCAATCAACCCGCTCACACCACGACCGATGGTTAAACAAATTTTGGGGATTTGGGTAGTCTTGCCCGAACCAGTTTCACCCGCCAATACTACTACCTGATTGTTGGCAATAATCTGTGCGATCTCTTCACGTTTTTCGCAGACGGGTAAATTGGGGAATTCAATGTCGAGAGGAACCAGTTGCTGACGACGCGCCACGGCGGCTTGTGAGCGAGCCAATTGGCTATGCCATTTCTCCAAAGCCTGATCATAGGGCTTTTCCGCACGTGCAAGCTTTTCTATTTCGCCCAGCCGGCGCGTGAGATTGTGCCGATCCTGCCCCATCACGTTGACGATGGATTGTTTATAACTTAACCACATATTTGACATATCGACCCAGATTGCTGCATTGGCACCATAAGGATTAAGGGTGCCGGTGACTCTGGGTGGGGATGATACAGCGAGGAAGATTGGTGATTCAAATAATGCTTACCAAAAGCATAAGCTTAACCCCCATCACTAAAACCAGTATTAACATGGAAGGCGGTTTCGGAATAAGTGATAATGAGCGGTATAAAAACCATGAGTTCAACAACATGTCCAATAACAATTTCTTGCCGCCGCTGCACCCACAGTTCCGTTATCGCATTGAGATTGTTGGCAATGAAAAAGTACCTGTATTGGTAATCGATAATTTTTTACACGAAGCGGAAGCTTTATTGGGCTACGCGGTGAAATTTGGCGAGTTTAGCGATGGGACGGATTATTACCCCGGAATACAATCTCATGTACCTGAGTTTTATAGCCAGGCATTGCAAACTTATTTACCCGATATAATTTGTGAAGCGTTTAGCCTTACGCGAGAAAATATCAATTATTCCCAATCTACCTATTCATTGATACTCACTCCACCGGCCCGTTTAGCGTTGCCGCAATCGCGCCCGCATGTCGATACGATTCACAAAGAAAAGCTGGCGTGTGTACATTACCTTTGCACACCAGAAAAAGGTGGTACATCTCTTTATCGGCATAGAGCAACTGGATTTGAACTGCTTTCACCTGAGCGAATGGATATATACGGGGAACATCTTGCAAAAGAGGCGCAGGATACGAGTTGGCATAAAAAATATATTAATGGCTCCAACCAATACTACGAGGAAATTGCCCGTTATGAGTCCAATTTTAATCGTTTGATTATGTACCCTAGTGATGTACTTCACTCCGCATCTATTCCAGAGAACTTCCAGTTCCGCCCCAACCCGATTGTTGGGCGGCTAACGTTAAACAGTTTCGTTTATTTAAAATAATAAAAACGATTAATTCCAATCGCTCGCTTTGCAATAAAAGTCCAAATAATCTTTATGCGTAGGCATTTTTGGCAGGTTTTGATTTACTTGCGTGCGGATTTCCGCAAGAAATTTTACCAAGTCGTCTGCCGGAATTTCATTCGCCACAGGATGATAATTTTCAGGAATTAAACCCTGCCCCACCATGACCTGCAACCAGGAAGCTTCCGAAAATAATTCATAAGATTTAATAAACACCTTGCCTGTCTCGCGGAACATTCTCATGCGGTGTTCAAGTGATTCGGGAATATCCATATTTCTGCAGTATTGCCAGAATGGACTATCGTTTCTGTCAGTTAAATGATAGTGCAGAATGATAAAATCCCGCACGTTCAGAATTTCCACTTTCATCTGCTCATTATATTCGTCCACATCACAAGCTCGAATACCTGCAAATGGAAACATCTGAATCAAGCGAGTGATTCCTCGCTGAATCAGATGGATGCTAGTAGATTCCAGGGGTTCGATAAATCCACTCGCTAACCCCAATGCAACACAGTTTTTATTCCAATGTTTAAGGCGTTGCCCAGTGCGATATTTGATGATTTTTGGTTCAGAAATCAAACGCCCTTGTATATTATCCAACAATAATTTTTTCGCGTCATCGTCAGATATATAACGGCTGCAGTACACCAAACCATTACCTACCCGGTGCTGCAACGGAATTTGCCATTGCCACCCTGAAGCATGAGCGATAGAACGAGTGTAAGGTACAGGGTCACGCACTGATTCAGTCTGCACAGCCACAGCACTATCGCACGGCAACCAATGTGACCAATCTTCATAGCCCGTATGCAACGCTTGTTCGATAAGTAACCCCCTGAAACCAGAACAATCAATAAAAAGATCGCCTTCAACTATGTGGCCAGATGCCAATTCAATGGATTTAATATAGTCATCTTTATCCAGAGAAACATTGGTAACCTTACCCTCAATGCGAGTCGCACCTGCCTGCTCTGCTATGTTGCGCAAAAATTTCGCATAGAATCCGGCATCAAGATGGTAAGCGTAATTGAGCGACGCATTGGGCATGTGCGCAAATTTATTATGCTCTGCTGCTTTGTGCTCCAGCGAATAATCACCCAAAGGATGGTTAACGCCCAACTCCTTTCCACGCAGCCAAAAATGCTGAAAACTTGCTGCCCAAGTGTCTTTACCTGGTGTACCAAACATATGGAAGTAGTTTTCGTTAACGTTTTTCCAGTTTTCAAAAGAAATCCCTAGTTTGATACTGCCCTTAACAAACGCAAGAAATTCCTGTTCATTTATTTCAAGATAGCGATTTAACAATATTAAAGGAGGTACAGTAGCTTCACCAACACCAACGGTTGAAATTTCATCTGACTCAATCAAGGTAACAGAAATACTTTTCCCTAATAATTTAGCGAAAGAAGCTGCTGCCATCCAACCCGCGGTGCCACCGCCAACAATCACCACGTTTTTTACTGCTTGACCACCGATCATAGTATTACCAAAAATAGTTAAACATTTATTATCTGGATGAATGACTCATCTGTTTAATTGATTCAGCAGTCGTGCTCGAATTTTTCGGGCATTATCATCTGTCAAATCGCCAATCGCACCTTGGGCTTGTTCAGGTATATGAGCAAAGTCTTCTTTGTTGTAATCAAAAATATAATGATCAAAGATCATTTTCCAGGCAGAACGTTGCTCAGGTGGAAGATCGCGAATTGATAGCACTGCATTAAAAAGTGCGTTTACCGGCTTCCCAAAAAATCCGGGGGCACCTTTAAACCAATAGTTAACCAGTACATTTACAGAATCCAAACTTTCAACATGGTGCCACCACATACTGGGAATAAATAACCCATCACCGGGCTCCAAATCTGCAATCTGTGCATAGGGTAATGCATCTTTAAATTTCGGAAATTTTTCGAAATCGGGATTATAAAAATCCACCAGACTAATGGCTTGCCCGGCAGGTGTTTTATCCAAAGGGCCAACATACAAATTTTCCATCTGTTCAAATGGAAACAGGGTAAAACGGCGATGCCCGACAACCGAGCAAGCAATATTCAACGGACTATCCCAATGGGCAGCGATGCGGCATTTGTTGGAAATCCAAATACTGACCAACGGATTGTGCTCGCCCAAAGCGATATCATTCTCTGCACGAAACCCCGGTAAGTATTGATCGACCGATGTAGAACCTATGTAAATCGTGGGGGGGGCGGAATTTTCGGCGTGTTGACGCAATTGTTTTAATGCAAAATCCAATTTTGTCGAGACAGAATCATAATTAAACCCTGTGAGGGTTTCATCGTAAAAAATGCGACCGTTATTTTCAGGTTTACCTAAAAAGGCTACCACCTCTTGGCCTTCGTAAAATTTCAACAAGTACTTTTCAACTTCCTCAAGAGAAGCTAAACCAGCTTGTGCAATTGGCCAAGAGGATGCCAAACCTTTCAAAATCAACGGTTCCGATGAAGCCAATACTTCATCGGGGATTTTATCAGGCGTGCAGCCTTCAATAACCTTCACTTTTTTATCAATGTTAATCATAAAAACAACTTGGCGATGTTGGTTATTGGCTTGACAACCTCGCCTCAACACGGGCAATTAATTTGATGACATTGGAATGAGAAGCCAACACCATATAGATGCACTCCATAAAACCTTTGGTGTGCAAATCTGCTACTGCACCACCTGCCAAGCCACTAAGCTTGTCTTCGTTAATGGTGTAAAGCCCTGCAAGATTATTGCGCTCGCCGTTTTTCAGTGTGATCTCAAGTGTGACCACTTCCAACAGTTCATATGCCAATAGCACATCAATAAATTGGTCATTTAATTCTGTTCCATATTGGATGTACTCCAACAAATCCACTATAGATTCCAAATAAGGAGAGTAGCCACCATGCGGTAAAAATACTGGCTCTCCTACCGCTTCATTGACACGCGGGCTATCCATATCGACATACACCATACGGTTTGGCTGATTACCTTCGCCCGGTTTAGGTGGCTGCACTCCAATTAAAAAAGGCCGTCTTCTTACTGAGGCTGGAACATATTGCGCATCCCACCCCTTTTCAGATAAAAAAAGATTTTCATTTTGGCGAAGTCCCATTAATGCAATAGGGATAAACTTTCCAGTTTCTGCATTTTTCTGAAAAAATATGGGGTATTCATTTTGGATTGCACGGAACTCTTGCGGAAATGTCACAACAGATCTTTCATTATCGCCAAACTGCACGGTGTTATCGCGAATCACACGCAGATTTTTATGGGCAACGTTATTTAATAAAGCAAAATTAGGCATGATATCTCCCGGATAAAGCGTTTCCGCTATCGTTATAATTGGGCTTAAATGGTTTGCAGCCCATGTTGTTTTATTTTGTTGATCAGATCGCGATTAGGCTGTAATACTTTTTTTAATTGCTGGATGTACTGGGCATTTTCTATAAACAACGCTTCCGCCTTCCTCAAATTTTTATCATATAGGCGCTTGCTATTGCCATGCGCGCTGCTATCTGCAGCCACGACATCTGTAGTGCTTTGCATACCATAATAGATATATTGATAGCTGGCCGATGGAAACATTTCCTCGCGCCGTATTTCATCGTGCACCCAGGGAGACTGCACTTTCCACAACGCTAACAATTCATGCAAGCTATCGGGAATAGTGCCCGCAAGACAGTTGTCGCGCCAGTATTCAGTATCGGTGCGTTTTGTTAGCACGTAATGCAACTTTAGAAAATCGACTATCTGTTTCCAGTGATGATGTAGCGTATTATTGAATCGTTTAGCCACAATATCCATCGCACTGCGATTAGCAGGAAACTGCTCAGCAATCATTTTTGCCGAGAGTTCGATTAATACCAGTGCGGTCGCTTCCAATGGCTCTATAAAACCGGCAGACAGACCAATTGCAACGCAGTTCTTATGCCAGAAAATATTGCGGTGCCCCGGATTAAATGAAATTTTCCTAACGGATAACTCTTCCGCCATTTTTTCACCCACCGTAGGGGCGATGTATTTACGTAACTCGCGCTCAGCAAGCTCATCAGTAGTATAGTTACTTGAAAAAACATGGCCTATGCCACGACGTGACTGCAAACCTATATCCCAAATCCATCCATGGGTTTGCGCCGTTGATAGCGTATGCGATGCTATAGCATCGGCTCCCTCTGCGTAAGGGATCTGAACAGCAAGGGCGGAGTCATTAAAAAGGACATTTTTTTGTGATAAAAATGGAATGTTGTAATGTTTTCCGAGCAGCAATGAGGACAACCCTGTGCAGTCAATAAACAGATCACCAACAACCTTACCTTGGGTATCCGTATTTACCGATTGAATATCACCATTTTCATGAGAATTAATTGCGGTGACATTTGCACTAATGTAAGTAACACCTAATTTTTCAACGCAGTGCTTATGCAAAAATGGCGCAAATTTTCCTGCGTCCAAGTGATATCCGTAATTTAATACAGCAGCAAACTCTGCTGTGGTGATTTGTTTGGGTGCACAACCCAAATCGCACATGACTGCCTGTGGGCAAACTGCATTTGCAAAAGCAATTTTATCTTTAAAGGGCAACCAAAAAGGTGCCAGATTAATTTCATGGTATTTGGCCGGCAGCGTGAAAGGATGATAATAATCATCGTCTTTTGACAAACTCGTCCAGCGCGAAAATTTTGAGCCTTGTTTAAAACTGGCATCGCACTCGCGGAAAAAATCCGTTTCCGATATGCCCATTGATTGCAAAGTTGCGCGCATGGTAGGCCAAGTGCCTTCACCAACGCCAATAGGAGCGACATCAGGGGATTCTATGAGGCTTACATGAACATGAACCGGGCTTGACGCTGCAATAATGCCCGCCGCTAACCAACCTGCGGAGCCCCCGCCCACTATTACAACCCGGGTTATATGATCAGTCATAAACGCCCTATAAATTGCTAATCTTTTTTATTGGTAAGCAGCATATACAGAAATAAGACTAACGCAAACGGTTAAAAAAGCCGCTGTTCCCAGCGGCTTTTCCGGTTTTAACTCCAACTCCACATATTAGAAGCTGTAACGAACACCCAGGTTGTAACGAGCACCGGTTTCCCAGTAATTGCGCACCAGATTCTCATGACGACTGTATTGACGCATGGTTTCGTCAGTCAAATTCAACGCCTCTAAAGAGACCGTCAAATTATCAGTGAAGTCATAGCTCACGCTCGCATCCACTTGACCGTACTCTTCAGTGTAAACAGGGTTTGAACCCGCGCTGTCGCCAATGCTAGCCAGGAAGCTGTCACGCCAGTTGTATGCGATACGCACTTGCAAACCATCTTTATCATAGAAACCGATAAAGTTAGCCGAGTCGCTTAAACCAAAAATCGCAAACTGAGTCGCTTTTGACAGGTTATCGTACTCGGTATCGGAATCCACTTTAGTGGCGTTAGCCTGGAAGCCAAAACCAGACTCACCGAAGGTGTGCTGGAGAGCAAGTTCAACACCGTCTAACGATGCGTCTTTGTTGTTAACGGGGCTGTTAACTTCAAATGGCAAAATTGGATCTTCTGCTAATGCGAATATGTGACCCGTCGCCGGATTCACACTCGCAGGGTAGTTCTGCAGAATGTAATTCTGAATTGCAAGCAGATCAGTACCAACCGCTGCAACTGCCGCTTTCCATCTTGGACCATTCACTGGCGTATGGAAACCGCTGTTGGGCAGTGGCAATTTGTCAGTGCCAATAAAATCAACTACGTCTTTCTTGAATACCCCAAGAGACACATAGCTCGCATCTGCGTAGTACCATTCAGCAGAGATATCGTAGTTGGTTGACTCTAACGGATCCAAATCCGGGTTACCGGCTGAAGCTTCTCCCATTGCAATACGTGGTGCAGTATTCCAAACAAACCCACCTTTGATGTCATTGTAGTTTGGACGCGCAATCGTTTTGCTGAAAGACGCACGAGCTTTAACGTCATCTGTCAGTGCAATGTCGAAATCAACATTGGGCAATGTTTTGGAGTAATCGCCGTAAGTTGTCTCATCGTTGCTGCCTGATGGTAATAGCGCATACTCGTTACCACCATTCCAACGAATGTACGGAGTATAGGTAGACAGGTATGAAGACGACTCAACATCAGTCGTTTCATAACGTACACCTACGGCCAAGTTTGCTGGCATACCAGCAATATCTTGCTTGAAGCTCGCTTGTAAATAAGCAAAATCAGATGTTTCGATAGTTGATTGATCCGCAAAACCATCGTTTGCTTTGGTCGGATCATAAGATGTGCAATATGCTCTTGGGCAATCACCGCCATCTGTTCCATACAACTCGGCACCAATCGCCAACAAATCATTCCAGTTGCCGTGAATGAAATTGTTTTGGAATCCAGAGTTTCCAGTCGCACCGTTGTCAAAATATTTGGAGAACTGGTCAATCTTCCAATAAGAGGTGGGAATATCACCTATACCGTTGGCTCCCTGTACACCATTCCAACTACCTTGGTTTTGCGCTTGAACACCCAAGTTAAAGTAGTGGTTAGTGATTTCATTCGTACCGACACCCGCTTTGATGTTATCGATGAAACTATCATCAAATGTATAAGTGCCTTTCAACTGGTACTCGTCTACAGAGGAGTCCTGCAGCTGCACACGGAATACGTTGTTAGTCAATTGCGCACGGGAAACATCCGGAATAGCCCCAGTGCGACCATCCTGATAACCCACATTGAGGATTGGGAAGTCACCAGTGAAGTCGACGTTGGCACGGTAGTTATCAAACACACCCATGTTAAAGGTGTTGCCGTTGCCCCACTTGCCATTTGGACCTGAGAATGAGGTCGAATTATGACCGTCAAATTCAACAGTCAAATTGTCAGTGGCATCCCATTTAGCATTCAAACCAGCTGACTTGAGGTTTGACTCGGCCAAATTGTAGTTCAAGGAGTTATCGAGTTCGTGCCAACCAGTATTTTCAGTGTAAGAAACTGGGTAAGCCGGGTTGGTATCACTCCACTCAACATCTACACCGCTTGCACGAGTGAACCACATCCCACTTGAAAAACGATTGGTTTCGGTTTCTTGCTGCACGTACAAGTAATCCGCCGTAACCGTCAATTGCTCAACAGGTTGATATTGCAGCGTAAACTGGCCATTTAAGCGTTTACGATTAACTTCGGTCACTGAATAACCAATGTTTACCGGAATCGCGTAAGCACGATCACCGCTGGGTTTTTCACTATCCGGTACGCCAGCCCAGTCACCACCGTCTTTGGTGTGAGAGAACCATCCACCAACGTTGGCGTTACGGTCACCACTGTTACGCTCCTGATAACTACCAGTCAGGGCAATACCGATAGTGTCGTCGGCAAACGTATTGCTGAACAAACCAGATACTTCCGGAGTCAAGTCGTCTTCCATTACAGAAGACTCATCCTTTACTGCTTTAGCACCCACAACAGCCTTCAAGCCCGGGCTACTAAGCGGGCGAGGAGTCGTGATGTTAATTAATGCACCCATACCACCGGATTGCACATCAGCACGGCCGCTTTTGTAAACTTGTACACCTGAAATACCCTCAGAAGCCAAGTTTGCAAAATCAAATGAACGGCTGGTACCGAAAGATGAAGCCGGCATTTGACGGCTGTTCAGGGTTACCAGATTGTAGTCACCTGCCAAACCACGAACAGTTACTTTACTACCCTCACCGTTTACGCGGTCAATAGACACACCGGGAATACGTTGCAGGGATTCCGCGAGGTTGGCATCAGGCATCTTACCGATGTCTTCGGCAGAGATAGCATCTACTACGCCGACTGCCTCGCGCTTCACATCCATTGCACGCTGTAATGAGCCTTTAATACCGGTAACAACAACTTCTTCTACGCTACCGTCTTGTGCAAGTACTACGCCACTGAACCCGGCCAAAGCGTAGGTTGCGATAGCGCTCGCGATGATCTTCTTCTTAAAGTTGATTGGTCTTTGCATGAACTTATCCTCAAACCGTTTATTGTTATCGTAACCTGCTGTGCGGGATCACTCTCCTGGAGTAGATGTCCTGGGATTGCCGTATCCCTTAGCCAGTTACCATACTGGTCTTGCCTTTGTAGTAGGCTGGTCGCTTAAAGCTTCTCAGCCCATTACATAGTCACAAGTTCGCGTCAAACCAGCGTCCTAGTAAGGCACTAATGTTCAACATGGGAAGTTCAGTTAATTAAATTTATTTAAATCACCCTAAAACAGTCATAAAAATCAAGTAGTTAAAATAAAATTCAACGCCAATTTCACTAGTAAAAATTTGTAGCGAATTTACTCACATCCCAGTTTTACGACAGAGTTCTAACAAAAAATCCCTAGTTGTACGCCTAATTTTTAAACAATAAAAAACCCGGCAAGCCGGGTTTATCAGATATAAAAGATAATCTACTTCAACACGAGAGTGCGATTTACTCTAGCAAACTGCGCAGCATCCAAGCTGTTTTTTCGTGAAGCTGGATTCGCTGGGTTAGCAGATCAGCGGTGGCTTCATCACTAGCAGCTTCAACTGAGGGATATAGCGAGCGCGCTGTGCGCACCACTGCTTCTTGACCCTCTACTAGCAGACGGATCATGTCTTTAGCAGCAGGGACCCCATCTTCCTCTTTGATGCTGCTGAGTGCGGCGTATTGTTTATAGGTTCCAGGCGCAGGAAATCCTAAAGAGCGGATGCGCTCAGCCACCAAATCTACCGCCAGTGCCAATTCGTTGTATTGGGTTTCAAACATCAGGTGCAGTGTTTGGAACATAGGGCCGGTAACATTCCAATGGAAGTTGTGGGTTTTTAAATAGAGGGTGTAAGTATCAGCCAATAAACGTGACAACCCTTGGGCAATCTCCTCGCGATGTTGCTGGGAAATACCGATATCAATATTCATAAGCGGCTCCTTATTAACCTACTTGTTTATTAATAGTAACAACATGATTTGAAATGACTATAGATACGGATCAAACCCTCAGCCATTTGCTTTTGCCTATGGCGGGGATTGCAAAAAATGGTTCACCTTTGAATATACCCCATAAGCACCCAATCGCGGCCACGGGTGCGATAAGTATTGTAAGTACGGAGAATATCTTCAGGGCAGTGTGATGGGTTTTGCACAAAACCCAATGCAGCGTAAAAATCACCCAGGTGTGGAAGAGCAAAACAATAGCAGCGGCGCGGAGTCAAATCAGGCAAGAGTTTCAGCATTAACCAGGTTGCTATGCCCTGCCCGCGCCAATCGCTCGCGACCAACAAATTGCGCATCCAGTAATGCCCTGAACTTTGCGGTACCAAGCGAGCCGCAGCGATAAAGGCTCCATCTTTATCAGCCATAGCATAAACACGCTCATTCACACCGCATTTTACTTTGTAACCCTGGGCGCGATAGAAACGGTCAACCAGTGCGAAACGCTCTGACTCAACCGGTTGAAAAACACAGGATTTATCACCAGTAGATAGAAAAACGGAATCAATTACAGACATAAGGGAGTTTATTTTTTGTTGCTATCGGAATCATCCAAATTATCCAATGGAAATAAATTATCCGCCATCAAATCGTCAGACATACTCATCTCCGAACCCGACATATCTCCCATAGGTATATGTGCCGTCTGGTCATCCGAGACATCAATAGCCGTTTTTTTGGCCGCGTCTTTTTTCAAACTACCGGAATCCGTTGCAAGCGTTTTTTCAATTTCTGCCAATTCATCTTTATTGCCCTTGCCTGCGATCAGGCGATAGGCAACGTACCCCAGCACCAACACCAACAAATTGCCAATACCGATACTGATATACAGCAATAAATTATCCGACTCCTCTTCAGCTTCAGGCTCTTTTTCAGTTGCAGGATCCGCTGCAGCAGCGGGTTCGCTAGCTACCGATGAAGACGCCTCACTTACTGGTTGTTCAGCAGCAAGAACGCTTGCCTCATCCGGAAAATAGAATTGATCTGCTTTGATGGTTTCGGTCAGTGGGCTGCCATCAATTTGCATACCTTCAACTTGCAGCACAATGTCATAACGCGCTACCTGCACCGGCGTAAATGAGAACTCCCAGTGATCTTTACCAATCGTGTTTAGCTGCCGCTCCAGGTTATTGTCTTTGGAGTTTTTAATTACGGCAGTCACTTTGGTCTTGTCTACATCAACCGTTTCCAGATCAGCGGTTAGTGTGTACATGTAGGTCTTTTTACCATCAGCCTCATCTACGCGCTTTTCCAGCTTAAATGCTGAATCAGTAATATTGACGTGATGGACAAATTCGCGCTTGAAGGTTTTTCCATCGATCACGACAGTGACATCGTACTCCCCTTCATTGCCAAAACCGTTTAGGGAATGCTGGAAGATACCATCGGCAGACGCAGCGGTTGCCAAATCAATTTCCGTTACTTCATGGGAGGCTTGATTGGAAACCAATGCCTTACCGGTCAACAAATCCAGAAAATCTTTATTGGTAATCGTTTGACCATTCTCTTGAAACGAATAGGCAAGATCCAATGCCTGATTGGATTTAATGTTGCTTTTCAGAGGTGCAACAACTAGCTGTAAATTACTCACTACCGTAACGCGGCTATTGGGCGCCATATCAGTTTTGACTTTCCACTGACCGGGAACAGGCTGCTGCACAGTGATCAAGTCATATTTACTGGTGCGATACCAATTGACATTATTCTGCGGGTCGGTGCCGCTGTACTCTTTGCCATCAGGTGCAACAATAATTGTTGCAGGTACCTCGGCGCGACGAAAAATCAGCGCGGTAAATTCCTGAATGCTGGCATCTACCAGAAAACCATTTTCATCGAGCGGGACACGTTCAGCAGGAACAGCTTGATCAAATATTCGCAAAAAAGTACTCATCAACTCATCGGCAGTATCGGCAACTTCAAAAATACCGTCGGTGGCGATGGACAATTTCTTCATCAACTCCTGATCCGCATCTCCTGACAGCGCGATAGTGTGTATGCGGTAGTCAGAGGCTTTTAAGCGCGGTAACAATTCAGTCAGTACACGTTTGCGTTCATTTAAATTGACGACAGCTTCTTTGCTGATATCCACTACACCATCAGTCAATAAAATAATATTGCGGCGATAATCTTGCGCAGGCGTTGCGAAATCTTCAGTCGCTTTTTCAAGTGCTGCACCGATATTGGTAAACATGGCAACCGAATTAATCGTTGCCGCTTTTTGAGCACCTTCGCTGCGCCACTGTGGATCTACGACGCGGTGCGGCATCAACATATTGACCGACTGGCCAAAAGTCCACAGGCCTGCTTTGCTCGCGTCGGGCAATAGCCGCACAATTAAATCTACCGCCGGTTTGCGCAAATTCTCCGGATCGGTTTTTTTCATACTGCCGGATATATCAATAATGACCCGAACATCAGCTGGGAGGGGTTTGGTCAGTTCATCCGCGGATGCCGTAGCGGCAACCAATAGCAGGCAGGACATTAATATACGAACAAGAAGTTGCATGAGAGTTCCCATAAATAATCGCTCTGCGCGCAAGCCGCTGAACCTGCAACTTTTTTGCGCTCATATCGCCATTAGTTATAGCAGCTCATCGCCAATTCGCCATTTTGGGCAATCGGGACTTTTGTAAAAAGTGGTTCACCAAAAACCAAAAAGCCAGCGCTATGGCTGGCTTTTGATTGCACTAAACAAATTGAATAAGGCTTAACGGACGGCGCGGATCGGCTCTTCATGCAGCAACTCATCGCGCGCAATACGCTCCTCGCGGCTTAAGTTGCGGGTACTGGCGGTACGGCGGGTATTGGGGGAATAATCGTAATCGTCCTGCATTTCTGGATGCACATAACCTTTTGTAGATTGACCGTTGCGATAACCTTGTTCGCTTGATGCATGAGTTTTACTACGCGTTAGTAATTGATAGATCAATGAGAGAATCAAGGCACCAATCCAAAAACCCAGCATGAGTTTCAGCACGGGTTTGATAATGATAAAGCCGCCATCCAAATACCCAAACACGAGCGTATAAATCGCAGGTGCCATGGTCATGGTTTCTGCATCAATGGCATAAGGGGTGAATAAAATCACCATTACCGTAATAACAAAAAAATGCACCCAGGCGCGCCCTGCACGGCGAAATAGTAACCAGGTCGCTAGGCTGCAGCCAACTGCGCCGATCAGGTACATCATCCAGGCATATTGATAGTCAGTTATATTTTCCACAATCAAGTCTCCTTTCGGCCCATCATCTGTGACCGCGGTCGATTAATTAACCCAACGTACAACATGGTCTTCCAAATCATCCGGATCGACGGTGTTTTCATGCACAACACGGCCACGCACGGATATACCGGCAGTGTGCACTGATTCAGGGTCACCCGAAATCAGTGGATGCCAATCAAACAGGGGAATTCCCTCAGCCACCAGGCGGTAGGCACAGGTTTCCGGCAACCAGTAAGTATCTTGCACGCTTGCAGGAGTCAGCACTGCGCAAGCTTCCACCAGACGCTGACGCTCAGTGTATTCCTGACAGCGGCAAGTGTCATGATCCAGATAGCGACAGGCGACTTTGGTGTAATACACATCGCCAGTGTCTTCATCTTCCAGTTTATGCAGGCAGCACTTGCCGCAGCCGTCGCAGAGGGATTCAAACTCCTCTGAAGACATCTGCGCAAGCGTCTTAGCCAGCCAAAAAACCTGTTGTGCCATTGTTGCCTATCCAAATAAATAACAAGAATGCCCGAATTAATGCCCCGACAATTTGGAATTAAGCGCGCGTAAACGCTCTGCTTCCGGGTCGCGCTCATTGCGCGGTGGCAACTGCAAATAGAAGCCCTTTTCCTCAAGACTTTCTGCCACCTTCTCTACACTTGCATGTGCCAGTTTTTTGCCGGGAGTTAACAGCAACACCATCGCTTGTTGTGGTTTACCAAACACTTTTAGCAGCTCTTCCGGCACCTTACTAAGGCCTTCTTCCTTTTTTACGTAGAGGTACATACCCTCTTCTTTAGGACTGCGGTAAATTTCGCAAATAATTTTCATAAATAATAGACGTCGCTTTAGAGTGTTTCAGACTGCTGGGATTGTGTTTGGGCAACCTTAAGCAAACCTTCACCAATCAAGGTAAAGCGCCAGCCCATTAAACGCGCAGGCAATTGGTACGCACCACCCTGCATGCCGGAGCGCACTAGATATTCGTAATCTTTTTTACGGATCAACACTTCCGGTGGCAATTGCGCCTGCTCTGCGTATTCACGCACATAATTTTTTAGCGCTTTCATCAGCGGCCCTTCGCTCTGCGCCAGTGGCGGTTCGAGGCGCGCAGGCCAACTCGATTCATCCAGCTCAAGCGCATCACGCACAATCTGTAAAATCGTTTCAGCATCGTTTTTCAATGTGCGCGAGGGAATATCCGGCACCTTGGACAGGTGCGGTATGTCCTGAATTTTTTTGCGCGCAATTTCCCACAGCGACGGCTCTTTGATTAAACGATTGCGCGGCAAGTCACGCGCGCGCGCTTCACGTTCACGCCAAATACACAGCTGTTTTAATATCGCCAATTCTTGCGGGCGCAATTTCCAAGCGAAACCGACTTTTTGGTAGGCATCGCTATAATCTTCAACTTTGCGTGCATTAGCCACCAAATCGGCACAATCGCTTTTTACCCACTCCAATCGCTCGCTGGTTTTAAGCAATTGCAGTAATTTTCCGTACACAATCAGCATATGCGCAACATCCAGAGCTGCGTATTTTAATTGTGCGACGCTGAGTGGGCGCTGCAACCAATCGGAGCGGGTTTCATCTTTGGGGATTTCAATGGTCAATAAATTTTTAACTAATCCCGAGTACCCCAAACTAAACCCCAACCCGGCAAATGCAGCGGCAATTTGGGTATCAAACAAAGGAGCGGGCACAACACCCAACCAACGCTGAAACACTTCCAGATCTTCCGAGCAGGAGTGCAATACTTTAGTTACCGATGTATCGAGCATTAACTCGCGCAGCGGCGCAAGGTTGCTGATCGTCAGCGGATCAATTAAATAGCAGCCTTTACCGTCGCCAATTTGCAGCAAGCCAGCGATAGGATAAAACGTATCGCTGCGCATAAACTCGGTATCTACAGCAATCGCCGCTTGTTTACGCCATACAGCGCACAACTCGGCCAATTGATCGTCTTGATCAATCCAGATAGGTTCACTCGGAATCAACATTAAAATTACAAACTTCTGCGAGAGGAAAAAGCGTGAGCGAGTGTTCCGCCGTCAATAAATTCCAACTCGCCACCGAGCGGAACACCATGAGCAATACGCGAAACAGTCACATTAAGATTTTTAGCGCGCTCACTAATATAATAAGCTGTCGCCTCACCTTCTACGGTGGGATTAGTTGCAAGAATTACCTCGGTAATCGGTTCTTGTTGCAACAAATTAATTAATTGATCAACACCAATATCTTCTGGCCCTATGCCATCAATCGGCGATAAATGCCCGAGCAATACAAAATATTTTCCTTGATAAGTTCCAGCCTGTTCAATCGCCAATACATCACCCGGCGTTTCAACGACACAAAGCAAACTGTTGTCGCGGCGATTATTCGCGCAAATCCCGCAATGTGTTTGCTCTGTGAGCGTGCGGCAACGCTGGCAGCGGCCAACACCTTCAATAGCCTTGTGCAAGCTCTGCGCGAGACGCTCAGCACCCGCGCGGTCGCGCTCTAATAAATGCAGCGCCATCCGCTGTGCGGATTTGGGGCCAACACCAGGCAAGCAGCGCAGAGAAGCCATAAGATCGTCGATTAGCGGGCTGAACATTCAATTTCCAAATTTTGTAGGGGCGCCGCTGGCTGCGCCCAGATGTTTTTGCGGTTTTTCGGGCGCAGCAAGCAGCGCCCCTACGATGTAAAAACGAGCAACATCACAAGAATCAAAACGGCATTTTGAAATCCGGCGGAATTCCCATACCAGCAGTCATTTTTGCCATCTGATCGCGATTTTGTGTTTCGATTTTACGCACTGCATCATTCACGGCAGCCGCCAATAAATCTTCCAACATTTCTTTGTCTTCAGTCATCAGGCTTGCATCAATCTGCACGCGCTTTACATCGTGACGACCAGTCATCACTACACTCACCAAACCAGCGCCAGCAGAGCCTGTGACTTCAGCTTTCGCCAAATCTTCCTGCATTTTTTGCATATTGGCCTGCATTTCCTGGGCCTGCTTCATCAAATCGCCAAGACCTTTCATAGCATCCTCTTTCGTAAATTAACTAAATAGATTAGACAGGTTGAATAGTTTCTTCGCGCAGGGTCGCGCCAAATTGCGCAATTAGTTGCTGCACAATAGGATCATTTTTTATCGCGCTAATCGCATCCTGCAAACGCTCTTCGCGCAATCGGATTGCCATCATCGATGGCGTTTCTGCAGTGATCTCACCCAATTGAATATGCGCACGCACCGGCTCGACAAAATAATCGCTGAGTAAATCCGCGAGGCGCTTTTCGTGACTGGTGTCGTAAAGGGTGCTATTGGCTTTATCCAATACAAAATAAAAATCATTGCCCTGGCGATTGATCATCTGACAATTCGCCACAGTGCTTTGCAAAATGCCGGTTACGCCCAACCCTAAATAAATTTCTGTCCAATCGGCAGGGCTCGCCTGTTCGTAGGGTACCTTGCGCAGGGTTTTGGAGGCTGGAACTTTAATCGGCTCCGCAGGGGCTATTGCGGCGGGCACCGCTACTGAAACCGCCGCTGCTGCTACCGGCGGCTGAGCCGCCTCAGGCTTTTTTGGTTCGTTTACCTCGGGCACGGCAGTAGCCGGGGCTTCGTAATATGCAGGCGCCGGCTCGTATTCATCTTCTGCGGCGGGGACATAATCATCATCAGGCCCATTCCCGTAAGAGCCCTCGAATACAGGCGGCTCTGGACTTGTCGGTGCTGGCTGTATGACCGGCGCAGGAGTGTCTGCTACAGATGGGGAAGTCATTACCGCCGGTACGGGGGCCGTTACGGAAACCGGTGCAGCAACTGGAACAGCGGCGGGCGCAGCATTCGCGGCAACAACATTTGCCACGGCAACAGGCGCCAGGGCTGCGGGCTTAATCGGCGTCGTCGATTGCGGCAAAGCCTGCGTCGGAACCTCCATCACACCCTGAGGCTTAAATGCCAACATGCGCAGCAGAACCATTTCAAATCCGGCACGGGGATCGGGAGCTAAGGGTAAATCGCGACGACCTAATAACGCGGTTTGATAAAAGAGTTGTACATCTTCCGATGGTAATTGCTGCGCGAGTTGCATGATGCGCTCACGATCACCATGGCTGTTATCCACCGCTTCAGGCAAGGCCTGTGCGATTGCAATGCGATGCAACACCGCCAACATTTCCGCCAGTGCACTGGCGTAATCCGGTGCTTGCTCGGACATGCGCTCCACCGCCGCCAACACCGCGCGGCCATCAAGCGAAGCCAGTGCATTGACAATATCGTAGACCGCCGTTTGGTCGATGGTGCCGAGCATGGTGCTGACTTCAGCTTCGGTAATTTTGCCTGAGCCGTAAGCAATAGCCTGATCAGTCAAGCTCATGGCATCGCGCATACTACCATCGGCGGCGCGGCCGAGATGCCAAAGCGCTGATTCTTCAAACGGCACCAATTCCTCGTTCAGCACAAATTTCAGATGCTGAACGATACGCTCGGGGTTCATATTTTTGAGATTAAATTGCAAGCAGCGCGACAAAATCGTCATGGGCAATTTTTGCGGGTCGGTCGTCGCCAGCAAAAATTTTACATGCGGCGGTGGCTCCTCCAACGTTTTCAGCAGCGCGTTAAAACTACTGTTGGAAAGCATATGTACTTCGTCGATCAGGTAGACCTTGTAGCGACCGCGAGTCGGCGCGTACTGGACATTTTCCAGCAGCTCGCGGGTATCTTCTACTTTGGTGCGCGAGGCCGCATCCACTTCGATCAAATCGACAAAACGGCCTTCGGCAATTTCGCGGCAACTGGAACATTGGCCGCAGGGTTCAGAGCTAACACCAGTTTCGCAGTTCAGGCACTTGGCCAAAATCCGTGCGATGGTGGTTTTACCCACACCGCGCGTACCAGTAAATAGATAGGCATGATGCAGACGATTGTGATCCAGTGCATTAATCAACGCCTGCAGGACATGCTCCTGCCCAACCATTTCGCGGAACACACGCGGGCGCCACTTGCGCGCCAGAACTTGATAGCTCATGCCGATTGCTGCTCTCTATTCAAAAGGGGGCGGATTGCCAAAAACAGGGCGCGATTATAGCGGCCAATGGCGGAAATAGACACCAACTCAAATCGATGAAAATCGGATGGAATCGCTATAGCCAGCAGTGTTTGAGGCACCCAGAGATGCAAAGGGAACCAGAAGGAAAACAATAGGAAAGAAAATTGGAGGTGACCTAACCAGCCACACCCCGGCACATAACTTACTGCTACCGTTGCTCCCTTCCGGGCCTGGCGGGGTTTACAGATCGTCATTGCGAGGGGACCGGCTAGATCACCATTGCAGCTTGCTAATAACATCACCCCAAGACAGAGGCGGCCAGCACAAGAGGCGCGCATTATCATCACTTTGCATTGCCAATGCAAGGCGCAATTTTGTAGTTTTCGAGCAATAGGGCTAGAGCAATCGCTTGTTAATGAAAGATTTTATTGCTGTGGCGCCCATTGCAATTCCCTTTTTCGCCACGATCAACTAGGCTTCATGCAGTGTTTTTCTATGACAAAAAAACCACAACAAATCCATCCCCACCGTTCAGGAGTATTTCAATGGCAACAGTCACCCTCAAAGGAAACCCATTCAACACCAATGGCAATTTGCCCGCTGCAGGCAGCAAAGCGCCAGCGTTCAAACTGGTTAAGACAGATTTATCAGAGGTTTCCTCAGCGGATCTCGCTGGCAAACGTGTGGTACTGAATATTTTCCCCAGCGTTGACACTCCTACTTGTGCGCAATCTGTACGCACTTTCAATGCCCAGGCCAGCGCACTGGATAACACTGTAGTCGTTTGTGCATCGCAGGACTTGCCCTTTGCGCTCGCACGCTTCTGCGGTGCTGAAGGCTTGGATAAAGTCATCCCCGCCTCGGCGTTCCGCTCCAACTTCGCTGCTGATTACGGCGTAAAACTGGTTGACGGCCCGCTGACTGGCTTAACTGCACGCGCGGTTGTCGTGCTGGATACCGAAGGCAAAGTGTTGCACACCGAGCTGGTAAGTGAAGTAGCGCATGAACCTAATTACGATGCGGCACTAAAAGCACTGGCGTGATCGTCGTTACGCATTTTTATTGATCAATAACGCCAGCAACTATGCTGGCGTTGTTTTACTCACCCTATCGCCCAATCATAAAGCCCTGCCAAAAACTGCTATCAATAACTATTTTTTATTTCCAAACACTCTGAAAAATACCGCCATTTTTTCTTGCCTGCCAATGCCCGTGCATAGACGATGCCTATACTCAAGCTCATAGACGCTAAAACGAGCGAGAAGCAATCTTACAAGGGAGAAAATGCAGGATGTCCTTTCAGGAAGAGCCCGGGAGTGCCAATCAACCGAGTTACATAAGGGAACTGTTGGACGCAGTGCCCGCAGGCATTATTGTCACCCATCAGGACGGCCGCATCAGCTACCTGAATGCAGAGGCCGAACGATTATTTGGTTACGCCCGCAATGAGTTAATCAATCAGAGCATTGATTTATTGCTCCCTGACCGCTTCAATCACAACCATGCACAATTGCGTCAAAGCTACATCAACAACCCTTCTACACGTTACATGGGTGCGGGCCGTGATCTATATGGCAAACGTAAGGACAACAGTGAATTCCCTCTCGAAATAGGCCTGCGTTCGCTAACCGCCGACAATGAACAACTTATTGTTGCTACCATCGTCAACATCACCCGCCGAAAACAATTGGAAGAGCGGCTGGCAAAAGTCATTGACGCCTCCCCCTATGGACAGTTATTGGTTGATGAGAAGGGCATCATTCAATTAATCAATCCCAGCTTGCTACAGCTTTTTGGTTACAACAAAGAAGAATTGCTGGGTAAATCCATGGATATCCTATTACCCGAACGCTATCGGGCTGGCCATGAAAAATTGCGCTTGGGCTATGTACAAAAGCCCAGTTTACGCCCAATGGGACTCGGCCGGGATCTGACCGGACGCCACAAAAGCGGAACCGAAATTCCTATCGAAATTGGTTTAAGCCCGGTAGAAAGCGATGCAGGAAATTTAACGCTCGCGGTTGTCACCGATATTTCCGAGCGTAAACGGCTGGAGTTAAATCTCAAACAAGCTAATGCGCACCTTGAAGAATTTACTTACGTTGCCTCGCACGATTTGAAATCACCACTGCGCGGCATTAGCGATTTGGTGGAATGGATTAGTGAAGATTTGGGCGCAATCACACCCGAGCCCATCGCTAAAAACATCGAACGCATTAAGCTGCGCATTGGCCGGATGGAACGTTTAATTGATGATCTATTGTTGTACGCGCGCGCGGGCAAGCGCGCCAAGGAATCGGCAGCAGTTGATGTATATTCATTGATTGCTGACATTATTGAAATGCATCCCATTCCCGCTAACTTTCAAATCTTGCAAGACATCCGTATCAGCGAAATTTATGCTGCAAAAATTCCGCTGGAAACGGTATTGCGCAATTTATTTAACAATGCGTTAAAACATCACAGCGGCATCAACCCCACCATTACCATCAGCGCCGAAGCCAGTGGTAGCTATTGTTTATTCAAAGTGATCGATAATGGGCCTGGCATCCCTAAAGCAGCACAGGAGCGTGTATTTCGCCTTTTTCAAACGCTTGGCAACAATGAAACCAGTGGTAGCGGTATAGGTTTGGCGCTAGCCAAGCGTCTCACTGAAAGCCACGGTGGACAAATTGAACTAATCAGCACGAGTGATAATAAAGGCTGCAGCTTTCATGTGTGGTGGCCGCGATTTGCGAGGAAAGATATTGATGAATAGCCCGACCAAAGTGAATATTTTATTAGTAGATGACGATGATGTCGCCGCTGAATCTGTAGTACGTAGCCTGCGAAAGCACGCCATGGATTTTCCGGTGACACTTGCACGCGATGGCATTGAAGCGCTGGAAATATTGCGCCACACCCACCCTGATTTAAGCATTGAGAAGCCCTACTTAATATTGCTGGATCTCAATATGCCGCGCATGAATGGTTTTGAGTTCCTACAAGAAGCGCGCAGCGATAAAAATTTACACGATTCAATCATCTTTGTACTAACTACATCAGATTTCGAATCCGACAAGTCCCGCGCTTACCATGAAAATATTGCTGGCTACATGGTTAAATCTGCCGTCGGCCCACAATTCGCCAAATTAGCTGCATTGCTGGACAATTACCGCAGCACAGTTTCGCTGCCCGCTTAATACCGTCGGCATGGAAAGAGGTAAAGGCAATGATGCTCGATAACATTTCAGATAAACCTATCAATATTCTACTGGTAGAAGATGATGATGTTGACCTTGAAAAAATACTTCGTTTATTGCATAAGGCCTTACTCAAATTAACCATAGTAGAAGCCTCTTCTGCTGCCGAAACCATGGAGCTTATCAATAATCAACAATTTGATTGTGCCATTCTCGATTACCAACTAAAAGATGCGATGGCTTCAGAATTAATAAGGAAAATCCAAAATCATAAAAGCGCACCAACTCCTATCATTATGATCAGCGGGAACAGCGATGAACGTGTTATTGCTGATCTGATGCGCGATGGTGTATTTGATTATTTACCCAAACGTCATTTGGATGCAGGACAATTAACTGACACCTTGAGCGCAAGCCTGAAATGGGCAGAATCCGAACGTCTACTGAAAGAAGATCGTTTAAGGTTCAATCAACTCGCAGAGGGGTTGCCGCAATTGGCATGGACTTGTTTACCCGATGGGCGCTGCGACTTCTTAAATCGCCGCTGGTGTGACTACACAGGTATAAGTGAACAAGAGCAATTGGGTTATGGATGGCTCAATCAACTTCACCCGGATGATCGCGACCCCTTGCAACAAGCATGGACCAAAGCCGTTATTAGCGGCAGTGAAATGTATACGATGTTTCGCATTCGCCGTTACGATGGCGAGTACCGTTGGTTTGACACGCGCGCGGTTCCGCAAAAAAATGATAAAGGTGAAATTATTCGTTGGCTGGGTAGCAACACCGACATCACCGACATTGAATTAACACGACAAGCCCTTGCCAATAGCGAACAACTATTTCACACCGCTTTTGATTACGCACCACTGGGCATGATGATGGTCAATCTGGATGGCACCACTATTCAAGCTAACCCGGCGCTGCGCCAACTGCTGGGTTACGAGAGCTCGCCCAATTCATCGGCTATGCCGGGGCTGTTGGCATTAGTCCATCCGGAAGATTTGAGCAACACTCAGTTCCAATTAGAAAAATTACGCATTGAAAAACTGGCGTTTGCTCAATACGAAACACGCCTGCTCGCGGAAGACGGACACTCCGTTCCAGTATTGATTAGTTTGGCATTCATTAACAAAGTCGCCGGTGAACCCTGTTACCTGCTACAAATTTATGACCTCTCCGAACGCAAACGCTACGAATTGCAATTAATTAAATTAGCACATTTTGATCCACTAACCGGGTTGGGCAATCGAGCCAAACTGCATGAGGAAATTGAATTTTTAATTCAAAAATCTCGCCGCAACTCTGCTCCCTTTGGTGTTCTTTTTGGCGACCTTGATCACTTTAAACAAATTAACGACGGCCTCGGGCATGAAGCTGGCGATCTACTATTAAAAACCGTAGCGCGCCGCCTACAAAAAGCATTACGCCATGAGGACAGTATTTGCCGATTGGGGGGTGATGAATTTGTCGTTCTCTTGCATGACGTCACCAAATTTGAAGCCGTCGTCACTGTGGCAGAAAAACTGATAAAAAAAATTAATAAACCCATTCGCCTCGGCAATAACAAAGTCCACGTGGGCATGAGTTTTGGTATTGCACTCTACCCCACCGATGGTGATGATGCCAAAACCCTGTTGCGCAATGCTGACAGCGCACTCTACGACGCTAAAGGCAAAGGGCGCGGCTGCTGTCAGTTGTACCGCAAAGAGCTTACTGAATATGTCCATAATCGTCTGCGGATGGACACTGATTTGCGCAAAGCAATTAACAACGACGAGTTTGAACTTTATTATCAGCCTATTATCAATTTGCAAACGCAGCAGATTGTATCGGCGGAAGCGCTGTTGCGCTGGCATCACCCGACACGCGGAATGATTCCACCCAACGACTTTATTCCCTATGCGCAAGAGAGCGGCCTGATTTCACCTATCGGTGAATGGGTGATTCAGCAAGCATGCAGACAAGCAGCTGAATGGCACAACAATGGCTTTCCACTATCAGTATCGATAAATGTTTCTGTCCGACAATTTGAGCAGCATAATTTATTGCAATTATTTTCCCAGGCACTAACGGAGACCAAGCTGACCGCAGAAAAATTGGTTATCGAGATTACCGAACAAATGTTTTTGGAAAATACCGAAAGCAACTTGAAACAAATCAGCGAACTTAAAAGTATTGGTATCAATATATCGCTGGATGATTTTGGTGTTGGCTATTCATCACTCGGTTATATAGTGCGCTTTGCGCCCCAGTATTTAAAAATCGACCGCTCATTTGTAAGCAGGATAGGTGAAGCTAACGAGCACGATGAAATGGTGAATGCAATTATCGGATTAAGTAAAATTATTCCGATGAAAATTGTGGGCGAAGGTATAGAAGAAGAAAGCCAGCGCGATTTTTTAGCCAGCCGCGGCTGCGATCTGGGCCAGGGTTATTTATTTTCGCGCCCACTACCACAAGATAAATTCATAGAATTATTGCGCAACCGCACTCGCTAATTAATTTGTACCACGCCTTGTAAATGATTAAGGCAATGCGCTTTTGCCAATTGCAAAAATTCCTGCACAAATGGCGACATCAAGTGTTCTTCACGAACCGCCGCATAGAGCGTCGGCCAAACACCTGCTTTTCCTGCCGAACGTACACTGATTAATCCTTGCGCTACATACTCGGCCAATACCCAATTAGGTAAAGCACACACACCACGGCCACTGGCAACCAACTGCACCATCATCAAGGTCAATTCCGACGTGCGCACCGCTTTGGGTTCAACACCAGCAGGTTCCAGAAATTGCTTGAACACATCCAGCCTATTGCGCGCAACCGGATAACTAATCAGCGTTTGGTCTGCTAAATCCTGCGGCTGCAAAAAAGTTTTTTCAATTAGTGTGTGATTATTCGCAAGCGCGATTTGCATTTCGTAACCAAATAGCGGCACATATTCGACGCCTTTAATGGGTTGCGGATCAGAGGTGATCACCAAATCAATATCTCCCTGCGCCAACGCAGGCAGTGGTTCAAAGGTAAATCCACCGGAAAAATCCAGCTCAATACCTGGCCACTGATTGCGGTAAATATCAATTGTCGGCATCAACCAGTTAAAACAACTGTGGCATTCAATCGCCATATATAAACGTCCCGCTTCACCGTGCACGAGTTTTTTGACATCGCGTTCGGCTTCGCTGACCTTGGCGATGACTTCATCGGCCAACATCAAAATACGCTTACCCGCCTCACTAAACCGCAATGGGCGGCTTTTGCGGATAAACAGCTCGCATTCCAAACGCGATTCCAATTCCTTGAGCTGGTGTGAAAGCGCAGATTGAGTGAGGAACAAACGCTCAGCCGCCTCCACCAAACTGCCCGTTTCCCGCAGTGCAATCAAGGTTTTCAGATGGCGGATTTCAATCATAGCGATGTGCTCCGTAGGTTGCTGGTGAGCTTGCGAACTGCAACGTTTGTCGATTGGGGTTCCTGTGGTTCGGCTAATTGGTCGTGTTGCGGTTCGCTCCTCAGTCTGCGCGACCCGCCACAACCCACACAAAAACATTAATATTATTCATGTTAAACCTGAAAATTACCAGTTTGATTCATATTAACCACTAAGAAACAATAGGTTCACTTGCCAGTGCATAAAGTTATACGAATCGAAAAGGGTAATTTCACATGACTCAAAACATCACCACCCATAATCTGGGTTTTCCCCGCATCGGCGGCGACCGTGAACTTAAGAAGGCACAAGAAGCCTACTGGCGCGGCGAGATAGACCAGGCGCAACTGGAGCACATCGGTCGCGAGCTGCGTAATATTCATTGGCAGTTGCAGGCCGATGCCGGTTTGGATCTTATCCCCACTGGCGATTTCGCCTGGTACGATCAGGTCCTGACCCTCTCGGCCACAATCGGTAATATCCCGGCGCGCCATCGTAAAACCGCAAAACCTGGCCACACACATGCGCATGATGACGACCAACACTGCTGCGCACATCTCAGCCATGATGTGAATGAATTTAACCCGGCACCTTGCCGTGATATCGATTTGGACACGTTGTTCCGTGTCGCTCGCGGCCGTGCGCCCACCGGTAATGCGACAACTGCTTCGGATATGACCAAATGGTTTGATACCAATTATCACTATCTGGTACCGGAATTTCACCAGAGCCAGCAATTTCAACTAAGTTGGACACAGATTATTGATGAGACTGCCGAAGCCATCGCTTTAGGTTACAAGGTAAAACCGGTAATTCTTGGGCCGCTCAGTTATTTATTCTTAGGAAAAGAAAAAGGCGCGGCGTTTGACCGTTTTGATTTGCTGGATAATCTCTTACCTGCTTATCAACAATTGCTCACTGCACTCTCGCAATCTGGGGCGACCTGGGTACAAGTTGATGAGCCCATTTTAGTATTAGATTTGCCCGAAAAATGGCAACGCGCGTTTGAATCGGTGTACAACCGTTTACAACACCGCAAATTAAAAGTGCTGCTAGCCACCTATTTCGGTGCACTGGGTGAAAATTTATCAACTGCAGTCAACTTACCTGTTGCCGGATTGCACATAGATGTCGTGCGTGCACCGGAACAACTACTCGCAGTAGTTGATCGTTTACCTGCACATAAAATTCTGTCGGTCGGCGTCGTCGATGGCCGCAATATATGGCGCAATGATTTAGCGAAATCGCTCAATCTATTAAAACAAGCGCGAGAGCGTTTGGGTGATCGCTTGTGGGTCGCACCTTCATGTTCGCTGCTGCACTCACCGGTGAATTTGGAGCGTGAAGAAAAACTGCCGCAGGATATTAAAAGCTGGCTTGCATTTGCAAAACAAAAAGTGCAGGAAGTGGTCACCTTAAAAACACTACTGACACGTCCGTTTGACGCAATCGCACAGGAATTTTTGGCTGCCAGTGTAGCAGCGGCACACGCGCGCTTGAACTCCCCAAAAATTCACAACCCTGAAGTGCAAGCGCGCCTGAAAGCCATCAAGCCAGAACACACACAACGCAGTTCGGTATTTGCAGAGCGCATCGCCAAACAACAAGCAATTCTGCAATTACCTGCATTCCCTACCACCACCATTGGTTCCTTCCCGCAAACAGAACATATTCGCCAAACGCGTAGCGAGTTCAAGCAAGGAAAAATTAATTCTGTGGAATACGAAAACCGTATCCGTCAGGAAATTGCAGATTGCATTGCGAAACAGGAACAGTTGGATATTGATGTGCTCGTGCACGGTGAAGCCGAGCGCAACGACATGGTGGAATATTTTGGCGAGCAATTAAACGGCTACGTATTTACCCAATTTGGCTGGGTGCAAAGTTATGGTTCGCGCTGCGTAAAACCGCCGATTATTTTTGGCGATGTATCACGCCCAGCCCCCATCACTGTGAGCTGGGCGCGCTATGCACAATCGCTCAGTAAAAAACCGGTAAAAGGCATGCTCACCGGCCCTATCACTATGTTGTTCTGGTCATTTGTGCGCGACGACCAACCGCGCGCAACTACTGCGCTACAACTTGCATTAGCGCTACGCGATGAAGTTGTCGATTTGGAAAGCGCAGGAATCCGAGTCATCCAAATTGATGAACCGGCAATTCGCGAAGGTTTGCCGCTGCGCGAAAAAGATCGCAAGGAATATCTGGATTGGGCAGTTAAAGCCTTCCGTATTTCCGCCAGTGGCGTGCAGGATGAAACACAAATCCACACTCATATGTGCTACTCGGAATTCAATGACATCATAAAAGCGATTGCAGACATGGATGCGGATGTCATCACCATTGAAACCTCGCGTTCCGATGGCGAATTGCTGCAAGCGTTTGAGCAATTCAATTACCCGAATGATATTGGGCCGGGAGTTTACGATATTCACTCACCGAATATTCCCGACATTCAGGCGATGGTGAATTTACTGAAACGCGCCGCACGTGAAATCCCGGTAGAGCGTTTATGGGTGAATCCGGATTGCGGTTTAAAAACGCGCCGCTGGCCGGAAACTGAAGCAGCGCTGGCGCGCATGGTAGAAGCGGCAAAAATTTTGCGTGTGGAATACAACACTGGTGCATCTGCCAAAACCAACAAAACAGCAGAACTTGCTTAACACTTAACCCCTGCTCAAGGATGAGCCTTTTTATTTTTTTTGCTAACTTAAAACTGGCTCACCATTGCCAATGCAGACCTATACTCGCCTCACGCCCGCGATTGGGCACACCACCGACTAATCCAGTACCCTGCGATGGCGTGAAATAATTTTTATCCGATAAGTTTTTTATCGCGAATGCCAAGGTAGTTTTTGCATCTACCGCATAACGCACCTGAGTGTTGAAGTACCAATAAGAATCCAATGTTGCGCGCTGGCTACTGGTCAGTTGGTATTGGCGTTCGCCTTGATAAATTGCCGATAGATTCCAATTCCAGCGATCACGCTGATAATTCACACCTAATGAACCCAAGCTGTCGGCTTCACGAAAAAAAGCGTCGGGCAATTCATGAAATTTGCTTACATGACCACGTAGCATCCATTGAGAATTGAGCTGCCACTCAAATCGTGCCCCACTGCCATATATTTTTTGGCCGGCGCCATTGACATATGTTCGTGTCGCACCAACAAAACCTGTGCTAATCGGTTTTTCATATTGATTGTGGTTCAACGTCATTCCCAAAGTGAGCTGTTTCCAAGTACCAACCCACAGCAATTCGCTGGATTTAACCGTTTCACTTTCCAAATCGGGATTGCCTATTAAAAACTGGTTATTCTGTAAATCGGTTTCGCCAAACGTTGGCGCACGAAAAGCTTCACTGTAGAGCAATTTGAGCGTGTGATGCTCATCCAGTTGATGAACCACTCCAAGGCGCGGACTAACATGGGCTTCCAGAAATTCGTAATGATCATAACGAAGCCCGGCCGTTAAACGCGTATCATCGCGTAACTGATACAACCATTGCGTGTAAATCCCGGTCAAATCGCGCGACCGCTCCCGTCCCACAACAGTTTCACTGGTCAATTCGCCGTAGTAGTTCACCGGATATTCGCGCTGGACCCATTGCAGCAAATCGTAATTGTTGTAGGAGCGCGCCTTAATTTCGCGTTGATGTTGCCACTCCATCCCAAACTGCATGCTAAGCAATGCGTTGATATCCAAATCGTTAGCGACATTAAACCGGTAAGCTTCGCTGGCCAAAACACCCTTGGTTAGCAGAGGTGCGTCGCTGGAAGGGGTACTGATTACACTTAATGCTCCGGCCGGCAAAAGAGTTCCCATCAATTCTTGCTGAGCTTTTTCATGGCTGAGCGCCAGATTTATTTTCCAGTTTTCGCTCGGACTTAACTGGTGATCAAAACGCAAATGCTTGAAAGTTTGCCAATAATTATTAAATCCATTGTTTATTTTTTCCAGCACATAAAAATCACTGGCTTCTTGCTCGGAATAAAACGCTTGTATGCGGCTATTGCGGTACTGGACATTCCAGTCTAACAACATTTCCCGGTGGGGATCACGCGTCGTCTGGGACCCAATTTGATACTGCTGTCCACTGTCCTGTGCCAAGCGCCCATAAAAGTGGGTTTGCCAATGACCTAGCTGGTAGGAGAGATTAATATCGGCATTACGCTTTTGATTTTCCCCCACCCCCAACGTCACCTGATTAACTTGTTTGCGGCTGGTGATGCTGATCACGCCGGTGAACGCCCCGGAACCATAAATCGCCGATGCGGGACCACGAATAATTTCCACCTGTTCGATATTAGCGATGGGGTAAAGATGTATAGCACCCTCGATGCTGCCCGAACGGGGATCGGTAAACGCACGACCGTCCACCAGAAGCATAACCTCGCGCGACTGGCCACTTTGGCGACGGCCACGAATACTGAATGAATAGCTAAAAGGGCCATCGGCGGCGCGGCTGGTTTGGAAACCAGGCACCAGACTGAGAAGCTCATGCAAATAATCCAGACCCAATGCATCCAATTGGGAACGCGTAAAAACCGTCGTTGCTGACGGTACTGTTTTAATTGACTCTGCGCGTAACGTTGATGAGGTGATATCGACTTGTAGCAACTGCTCCAGGTTCATATCCAGCAAGTTGCCCGGATTGGCCCAAACAGATTGAGTCACTAGCACAACACCCGGCAACATCAGACGAAGGAGACGGAGCATTGCGGGGGCTCGTTTAAACATGATTAAAACCGCCACTCAACTTCAGCACTAAGTTCACGGCCGCGATTGGGAATTCCATCGACTTTCCCCAAACTCTGGGCGGGTGTTGCGGCTTCTTCGTTGGTGATATTTTTTACTTGCAGCTTCAGCTCGTAACCGGCAGAGAATTGATAGCGCCACTGGGTGTTGAGCATCCAAAAATCATCCAGCGTTTGCTCGCTCGTTGGGGTAATAGGTGTTTGGCGTTCGTCCTGATAAAAGCCTAACAAATTCCAGTTCCATTTTTCAGCAGCGTAATTTATTTCAAATGAACCGGTGCGCGCAGCTTCGCGAAATGCGCTCGCAGGTAAATCCATGTAGGTATAAGTCGAGCGCAATGACCAATGGGTGGATAACTCCTGCGCCCACTCAACCTCCACCCCTTGGCTCTTTTCCTCAGGACCGTTCCGGTAAGTACGCGCAGCGCCCACAAATACAGTTTCAATGGGATGCTCATAACGATTTTCAAACACCCCCACACTGAGATTAGTCGCCTTCCAATTGCCCATCAGGATCATGTCCCAGGTTTTTACAATTTCGTGGTTTAGATCCGGGTTACCGAATAGCAGCGGATTATTGATCAACCCGATTTCCGCCAACGTAGGCGCACGAAACGCTTCGCCATAAAGCAGTTTGAGGCTGTACGTCTGATTTAGTTGCTCCACTAAACCCAAGCGCGGGCTAAAACGCCCAGCCAACTCTGTAAAGTCATCATAGCGCCCCCCCAGAGTGAGGCGGGTGGACTCACGCAGGTCGCGCAGGTATTGGACAAAAAAACCGACGTTGCTCTGCGACGCCTCAGTACCTATAGGAAAAACCTTGCCCTCATCACCATAAAACGCGACGGGGAATTGCCCGTGACTAAGCTGGATCAAATCAAAATTGCCGCGCGCGCTGGCTCTGATTTCTTCATGCTGCGCCCACTGCACACCCCATTGCGCGCTGGATTGATCATCAATCGCCCAATCATTACTGAACGTGAAGCGCCAACTTTCGCCCGCCAAACCAGCATCCCCCCGGAAAGGCTCAGCGCTAGGTGGATTGCTGTAGTTAGCTAAAAACCCCGGGGCAGTAACATACAATTTAAAGTCATAGGAAAATTGCTGGTAGCTCAATACCACCTGCGATTGGGTATCAGGAAGCCATTTAAAACTCTGATCAAACGCGATATGCCATAGCTCCCGCTCATTGGCATTGAAGCCATTGGCGGTATTCTCAGATTGGTAAAAATCCTCAGTTTCCGCACGGTTGTATGACAGGCTGATACCGGTGTTGCCCTGCTTGAGCGCCAAATCTACGGCGAGTTGCTGGCGCGGATCGCTAGTGGTGATGGGCTGGCCACTGAAGCTGTCGCGCAGGGTAAATTGCTCGCCATTGTCCTTATAGGCATGAATGAAGAAGTCAGACTCCCAGCCACCAACTGATTGTGACCAAAATCCTTCCAGTTGACGCCGCTGCTGCGAGCCGTACGCCAACGCGAGAGATTTTTGCTGCTTGCGCGTGATGACATTAATAACGCCGGTAAACGCAGAACTGCCGTACAAAGCTGAACCTGGCCCGCGAATCACTTCCAAGCGCTCGATACGCGCCAGCGGGTAAAGTGGCAAGGTGATATCCGGACTGCCGGCGCGTGGGTCATTCACCACTTTGCCGTCGATCAATAGCATCACTTCCAGCGACTGCTGGGTAGTCCGCCTGCCGCGCGCGCTGTAGGTATATGCTAATCCGTTACTGGCATTGCGGTTGAATTGGAAACCGGGTACCAGGTTAAGTAGTTCATAAAGGTAATCCATCCCCAAGCGGTCAATCTGCTCACGGGTAAATATCGATACGGCTGCCGGTACGGTTTTGAGAGTTTCTTCAGTCAGAGTGGAGCCGGTGACGGGTACATGAAGCAGCTGTTCAAGGCTGAGGTCGAGATAGGCGAGATCTTCATCGGCATGACTGCCATTAGTGAGCAGGCATAACAAGACCAACACTATGATCGGTGGCAAGTCTTTCGAATTCCTGATCGGCATAACACCTCCTCCCCCCCTCGCCTGGCAGCGGTGGTGAGTTGATGGCTACCAGCGCCAGTCCAGCCCTATTCCCCACTCACGGCCTCGATTGGGAACACCCCCCATAATCCCCGCCCCCTGCGGCGGGCTTGCGTAGTCCTCATCCATAAGGTTTTTGATTGTTAGTTTGATTCGTGTGTCTTTAACCAATTGGTAACTTAGCTGACTATTGGCTAACCAGTAGCCTGCCAAACGCTCTCGTTGGCTGGCGGTGCGCAGGTAGTCCCGCTCGCCTTGATAATTGAACGAAAGGTTCCAGTTCCACACACCCTTGTGGTAGTTAAGTATATATGCTGCCAGCCGATCTGCCTCCGCGAAGGCGGAATCGGGCAGATCGGTAAAACGGGTTAGGCTCAGGCGCATTAACCAGCTTTCGCCAATTTGGTGTTTGATATCCAGTGAAGCACCTGCACTCCGCTGATCGCTACTGTTGATGTATGAGCGTGCGCCTATATCATCCAATCCCGAGATAATCGGATCTTCATAGCGATTAAAAAAGCCGGCCAGATTGGTGCTGGTGTTTTGCCACATTCCCACCCAAACCAGATTCCAGGTTTTGACCAATTCGTGGTTAAGCTCCGGGTTACCACGAATGAACGGATTATTAGTCAACCGCGTCTCGGCAAATGAGGGGGCACGAAACGCCTCGCCGTACAGTAGCTTCAGGCTGTGATATTCGTTGAGCTGGTGTACCAGGCCCAAACGCGGACTGGGGTGATCACCAATCTCCTCGTAGTGGTCGTACCGGATGCCCAATGTCAAGCGGGTATCAAACCCGAGTTCTTGCAACCACTGGGCATAGGCACTGGCTGTATCGCGGCGGGCGGCGCTCTCGACTACCGTGAAGTTGTCAAAATTACCGTAATAATCCACTGGAAACTGCCGTTTAACTATCTGCTCCAGATTGAAATTGGTGTAGGCCTTGGCATCAATCTCTTTCGCGCGCAGCCCCTCAAGGCCAAATTGGATACTGCCGTCGTCGCTCAGTGAAAGATCATTTGCCAGGGCGAGTTTATGCGCCTCAGCAAAGAAATTAACTTTGGTGAGCACTGGATCTCCGCTGGCCGGTTGGCTGACCGATGTTAGTGCACCTGCAGGTGACAAAAGCGCATGTAGATCCTGATCGTCGCTCTGGTAGTGATAACTCAATTTGGTCTGCAAGTTGGGACGCAGGTGAAATTCCTGTTCAAGGCTAAAGTGGCGATACTGCGGCTGGAAATGATTGAACTCGTTGTACACTTTTTCAAGCACATAGAAATCATCTGCAGTCAGGCGAAACCACGCAACTTGAACACGGGTATGGCGATAGGCCAAGCCTAAATCCAACCCCAGTTCCTGACGCGGGTCGCTGGTATGTGCACCGTTCGCCAAGCGATAATCCTGCCCTTGATCTTCATAGGCATGGGCAAAGAGATTCAATTGCCAATCATCCTGCGAATGGTTTACCTGCAAATCGGCCTTGCGTCTTTGGTCGCTGCCGGTGGCAACACTGAGCGATTTACCGCCACGGCGACTCACGATATTAATTACGCCAGTGAATGCACCGGAACCATAAATGGCTGATCCGGGGCCCTGAATGACTTCCACCCGCTCAATATTCGCCAGCGGGAACAATGCAAAAGCACTGTCGGCTCCGCTAGAGCGGGGGTCAACGAATAACCTGCCATCCACTACCAGCGCGATTTCGCGCGCGCGGCTACCGGTGCGCCGACCGCTCGTGCTAAACGTGTAATTCAGCGGATTATCAGCGACCCGGTTAACCTGAAAACCTGGCACCAGGCGCACCAGCTCAAACAAATAATCCAGCCCGAGAGTATCCAACTGCTCACGGGTAAACACAGTGACAACCGAGGGCACGGTTTTGAGGGATTCATCACGCAGGGTTACGCCCGTTACCTTGACCTCCAGCAACTGCTCCAGATCCATCTCCAAATAATCCGCCCCACGTGCCATCATCGACATGACACCAGTGGCCGCCAAAAGCCATATCGATAGACGATGCGCGCTCATATCAAGATGCCAACCACTGCGTCAACCAAGCCTCAAACTGTGCAGGTGGCAAAGGTTTGGAAAAGTGGTAGCCCTGCATCAACCTGCAACCCTGGCTGGCGAGCAGAGCTACCTCTTCCGCTGTTTCCACCCCCTCGGCAATCGTCTCCATTCCCAGCGATTCAGCGAGGCGGATAATGGACGTTACGATCGCGAGCGAAGCGCCATCTGTCTGCATATCACGTACAAAGGATTGGTCGATCTTGAGGATATTCACCGGCAGGCGACGCAGGTAATTAAGGCAGGAAAAACCGGTGCCGAAGTCGTCGATGGCAATGCGGTAGCCCAGATCACGGAAGGCTTGCAACACCTGGATCGACACCTCCATGTCACTCATCAACATGGATTCGGTCAACTCCAATTCAAGCGCACTGGGTTGGGTACCCGCTTGCGCCAACAGCCCCTGCACTTCTGCTAAAAAACCCGCCTGATGGAATTGCAGCGCAGAGATATTCACGCTCACTATCAAATCGGAAAAGCCTGCCTGATGCCAGGCGTTGACTTGCCGCGCCGCTTCGGCAATAACCCATGCCCCCAAGGGGATGATCAAACCTATCTCTTCCGCCAAGGGGATGAAGTGGTTGGGCGGCACCAACCCGCGCTCGGGGTGACGCCAACGCAACAGCGCCTCGGCGCCGTAAAGTGTTTTACTGCCCGCCACAATTTGCGGTTGGTAGTGCAATTCAAACTGCCCCTGCTCCAGCGCCGAGCGCAGGTCATATTCCAACTTCAAGCGATCCAGCGTGCGTGCATTCAACACCGGGGTGTAGAACTGATAGTTGTTGCGCCCCTTCTCTTTGGCGAGATACATAGCGGCGTCGGCATTTTTGATCAGCGTACTGGGAGTTTCGCCATCATCCGGGTAAACCGCAATCCCGATACTCGGGCTCAAGTGCAGCGGCATATCTTCCAGAATGTAAGGTAACAGCAATTCTTCGCGCAATTTGATCGCTACTTCAGCGAGGCTGCGTTCATCGCGCACACGCGGGAGCAGCACCACAAATTCGTCGCCACCCAAACGCGCAACAGTATCGTCGGTGCGCACCGCAGCACTTAAACGCGCGGCAGTCTGGCGCAAAATCTGGTCGCCCGCTGCGTGGCCTAGCGAATCATTAATATTTTTAAAGCGGTCGAGATCGATAAATAAAATTCCGACTTTTTCGCCACGCCGTTTGGCGGTATTGATCGCCATTTCCAACCGGTCATTGAGCAGCGCGCGGTTGGGCAATTCAGTCAGGCTGTCGTGATGGGCGAGGAAGTCGATCCGCTCGCGGGATTTTTTCCGCTCGGAAATATCGCTGAAAATGGCGATGTAATTTTCCGGCTGGCCGTCGGCATTCAGCACCTGGCTGATCGAATACCAGGTCGGAAACTTTTCGCCATTCTTGCGTTTGTTAATCAGCTCGCCCTGCCAGTAACCACGTTCCTTAAGAATATGTACAAGGTTGCGGAAAAAACTGTGTGAGTGCAGCCGGGTGCCGACCGTTGCGGTATCCACCCCCAGCACTTCCTCTTCTGTGTAGCCCATGATTTTTTCATAGGTCTTGTTGACCAAAATAATATTCAGATGCGCATCGGTAATCAGGATCGCCTCATTGCTGCCCTCAAATACCTTGGCCCATAACCGCAGCTCAGCCTCCTGTTGTTTGCGCTGGGTGATATCGCGGATCACCATCACCACCTCATCCCGCTCACGCAGAATCACCCGTGCCTCCCAGGTGCGCTGTTTTTTCTGCGCTTGCGACCATTCAAACTCGACCAACTGTTCACCTTTACCCGCAAACACCCGGCGGATTTGCGGAGCCAGGATCCGGTATACCGGGCCAGGTAAATGACCTTCACCTGTTGTAGGGTCATAAACGACCCACTCTTCCATCTCGTTCACGTAAGTGCCGACTTGCATATCAATCACATGGCCATCACGGTCTATGCGCAGAATAATGTCGGGGATGCCCGCGAGCAGTGCGCGCATCTTGCCTTCACTGATACTGGCCTCGTTAAGTGCTTGTTTGGCGCGCAAAATAAATTGGATGCGGTAGGGCAAGGTGCCCCAACTAACCGGTTTGGTAATAAAGTCGGTTGCACCGGATTCATAGGCTTGATGGATGGAATTGATGTCATCCAACCCGGTTACCATCGCGATTGGCAAATCGCGCCCGCGCGGATGGGCGAGAAATTCACGGCACAGGCTGTAGCCATCTCCGTCGGGCAAGAGCACATCGAGCAAGACAATATCGGGGATACGCTCGGCAAATCGCTCGCGAGCACTGGCGCAGTCGGCCGCTTCCAACACCTGATAACCCGCCCGCTCCAAGGTGATGCTGGTGGTCAGGCGCGCGGCTTCATCGTCCTCGACGACCAACACCAACGCTCCGGCTCCTGAATCAGGCGATGCGATGCCTGTCGATGTTAATTCTTTCACTCGCCTTGCTCCCTTCGCTCCAGTTCAACTAGCCCCTGTAGCGATAAACCATAAAGTGTTTGGATGCTATGCAGCTGTTGCTCAGCCTGATCCAGATCACCCTGACGCGCCTTGGACTCGCAGTCGCGGCAAGCTGCTGCCAACTCCACCAAACCGAGGTTGGCAGCACTGTTTTTAAAATTGTGCGCCGTTTTATAAAGCAGGTCTGCATCGCGCTGAGCCACCGCCATTTCAAGTTGGGCGAGCAATGGAGGGCTGCTGCTGCGGAATAAACCAATAATGCGTGGCAACAACCCTTCGCGCAGTTCACGCAGTTGGCGAATGACTTGCTGATCAATTTCAATTGATGGAGCCTGTGCCGGAGCGGCAAATTGCGTTTTTATTGGAGTAACTGCAGCAAGTGCAGCAACCGTTTCAGGCTGGGCTCTGCGCGTTGGTAGCCAGCGCGCCAATAACTCGTGCAACTGCTCCTGTGCGAAGGGTTTGCTGAGGTAATCATCCATACCGAGCGCGAGGCAGTGTTCGCGGTCACCACTAATGGCGTTGGCAGTAAGCGCAATAATCGGTATGGCCGCCAAACCCAATTCAGCTTCGCGCTGGCGGATACTGGCGGTTGCCTCAAAGCCATCCATGATCGGCATTTGACAGTCCATCAATACCAGATCAAAACTTTCCAGTTGCAATAAATCGATCGCCTCCTGGCCGTTGTTGGCAATTTTCATGCTCACGCCCACACGCTGCAGCATGGCAGTGGCCACCTCTTGATTGACTGGATTGTCTTCCGCCAACAATACCCGCCCTGTTAGTTTCGCCAGTGCTGCGGTGCTGACAACCGGCTCAAAGCTGTGGAATTTTCGGGTTAAATCACCGGCAATGACTTGCGCAATCAGGTTGTGCAACTCCGATTGGCGCACCGGTTTCAACAGCAGTGGCGCGCGCTCTGCCACTTCAGGGCGCGCTGCCATGCCCGCCGAACTCAATACGATAATTGCCATGTTGTTAAAACGGGCATCGGCAGCGAGCGCATCCAGCAATTGCCCGCCATCCATATCCGGCATACACCAGTCAGTCAGCATCAATTCAAACGGGGTACCCGCCTGCGCCTGCTGCCGTAGGAGCGTCAAGGCTTCGGGTGCTGAAGCTGCTAGCAGCGGCGCCATCCCCCAGGATTTGAGCCAGTATTCAAGGATTTCTCGGTTGGTGGGGTTGTCGTCCACGATCAAGGTATGCAACTTGCCAAAACCAGCGACCAATTGGTAATCGCGGGGGTCGTTTACTTTTTGCAGGTTGAGTTGAAAATGGAAGTAACTTCCCTTGCCTGCATCACTCTGCAAACCTATTTCGCCACCCATCATTTGGGTAAGACGCTGGGAAATCGTCAGCCCCAAGCCGGTGCCACCGTATCTGCGCGCCATGGAAGAGTCGGCTTGGGTAAAGGATTGGAACAAGCGTGCCTGTTGTTCAGGGTTGATGCCAATACCGGTGTCGCGCACACCAAACTCCAGTTGCACCATGCCATCGCGCTCGGCAATCAGTTGGATATCGATTTCCACTTCACCGGCTTCGGTAAATTTGATCGCGTTGCTCAACAAGTTAGTGAGGATTTGCCCCAAACGCGCCGAGTCACCTACGACCGAGAGCGGTGGCAAAGGTGTTTTGCACAGCAATTCCAGCTTTTTGCCTTGGGCTATAGGGGCGTAGCGCTCGGCAATATCTTCTACTAACAAATTTAGCTGGAAGGGGCGATATTCAAGCTCGAGCTTGCCCGCCTCAATTTTGGAGAAGTCGAGAATATCGTTAATGATCAGCAGCAGATCTTCACTGGAGCGGCGTGCAACACGGGCGAAACGTTTTTGTTTGGCATCCAGCTCTGTATCCATCAACAGGCCGGTCATACCCATGATGCCATTGAGCGGTGTGCGAATTTCATGGCTCATGACCGCCAGGAATTCACTTTTGGCTTTGCTCGCTGCCTCGGCTTGTTCCCGCGCCGTTTGCAGCTCAATAGTGCGCGCCAGTACACGCTGTTCCAATAACTCCTGATTAAGGCGCAGCTCGCTGTCTTGTGCCTCGATACGGTCGAGCATGGCATTAAAGCGGCGGGTAAGCCGGCCGACTTCGTCCTCCACCGCAGGTTCGGGTGCACGCTCCTGATATTGGCCTTCGCGGCCAATTTTTTGCGCCAGTTCGCTGAGGTTGCCCAAGGGGCGAAGGACTGACGAGATCAACGCCCAGGTAAGCAATCCACAAACTAACAAGGCGACTACCGCAATCGCCAACACCCATATGATCTGGCCATAAAATTGGGTGCGCAGTGGTTCAAGGGTTACATCCAACTCCAATTGCCCGAGATGCTCGCCCTCCCAAAACACCTTGGCGGTAATCTGTTCGTCTTTGGAGAGGTGTATATCCTGCGGCACCTGGTATTGCGCCAGCAATTGATGATCTTTGAGATGCAGGCGCGCCGCCAATACTTTGGGCTCGACGCGCAGGGCAGCAAGGGTTTGCTGGGCAGCATCGGTATCGATAAACATACTCGGTGCGGCCAGATTGAGCGCTGTCGCTTCCGCCAGGATCTGCAATTGGTTGTTCACCTGATTGCAGATGTAGTTGTACTGCTGCCAGGTACTCGCCAACGCCGCTCCCAATACCGCAATGCTGGTCAGCAGCATCGCCAATAAGCTGATTTTGCGTGCAAGAGAGACGTTGCGCATCTTAGCTGCCTCCCTCTTTACGCTTCTTCGCCAGTTTGAGCAGTTGGCTACTGACTTTAACGCCTGCGTGTTGGATCGCTTGTTCGTTCATTACAAACTCAATACGGTTATCGGCCGTGCGCTGCAGCGAAATACCGACGCGGGCATCATTGGGGTCTGCTTCGTCGACAACTAACAACACGCCGGAAGGAAAAGACTGAGGCAATTGGAGATCGGCCCCGGTGTTGGGGACGTAGAGTAATTGGCAAGTAGTGAGTTGTTGAGCGACCACATCAAGCGAGTCGATATAAACAACCTTGATACGGCGCTGCTGATAGGGTTTGTTGTCCAACTGCGCCAATGACTGGCGCGTTACATCCTGCGCGCCCAGCGCACACAGGGAGAATTGTGAGCCTTGTAATGCGGGCCACTCGATAAACTTAAGGAAGTTGTAGACGAACGCGACACGCAGACCCGCCTCTGATGCCTGAGCAGATGCCACCAAACAATGCACACTGAGGATTAAGCCTAACCCCCAGCGCAACATTAATTTGCTAGCCCATGTCACTTGCACCACAACCAAAAGTACCTCCTCTGACGCACGCACAAAGCGTGTTATCAGCCAAACCAAACCCTTGCGGCCATGGCTAGCAAGACAATAATTTTTATAAAAGGAATAACCCTGAGAAGAAATCAGTGACTTGAGAATAGCCCAGAGTTCAGCGCTTGGCGAAAATGTGCAGAAAATCACGCGGGAAAGAACTTCTGTGAAGGTAAGTGGTATTATGCCCACCCTTCCGAACCTACCCGAATGGCGTTTTTATGTTGTTGTTTGTCGATAACCTCACCAATGTCGATTTCAGTTTCCTTGACCCAGAGCGCGGATTATTGGGCGAAACCTGGCTGGCCAATGTGCGCCTTTTCGGCGAATTGGATGAACAGGGCATGGTGTGCGATTTCGGCACAGTGAAAAAAGTCCTGCGCCATTGGCTGGATACCGAGCTGGACCACCGCCTCGCGGTGCCTGTGCACTCACCCAATATCCGGATTGAAGAAGACGGTGATTTTTTGCAGATCCACTGGCAATTCGGCAACGATGGCGAATTTCTCAGCACCCGCTCACCGCGCGATGCAATCGCCTTGGTGGATGCGGAAATCCTCACCCAAGAGACTGTCGCCGCCTGGTGCATCACCCAACTCAAACAGCAATTTCCCATGACGGTGGCGCGTCTGGAATTGGATTTCACTCTGGAAGCAATGGACGGAGCTGCCTACTACCATTACAGCCACGGCTTGAAAAAACATCTGGGCAACTGTCAGCGTATCGCCCACGGCCATCGCTCGCGCATCGATATCTGGGCCAATGGCAAAAAATCACCCAAGCTGGAACAGCGCTGGGCCGATGAGTGGAAGGATATTTATATAGGCACACGCGACGATTTGACCGATAAACTACAACACGCCGGTATAAGTTATTACCAGTTTAATTACGAGGCGCAGCAAGGCCCGTTTGAAATTATCCTACCTGCGCGTTGCTGTTATCTAATCGACACCGACAGCACCGTGGAATTTATTGCACACCATATCGCGCAAAAAACCCGGCAGGAAAATCCCGAAGCCTTTATTCGAGTGAAGGCCTATGAAGGGATTAATAAAGGCGCGATTGCCGAAGCCTAACGATTTACCGGCTCGCAAGCCGCGAGCCAATCACTGTGCAATGCCAATCAGGCATTGCGCAGCAGCATCACAAAAGGTATTAGCGTCAACCCCGCCACAAACATAATTCCCAGCGCGACTGCAATAAAACGAATGGGCTGCGCGCAAAAATGTTGCCACACACTGGGTACCTGCCCTGCTTCCACCAACTGCGCATAATTTTGCTGCTGGCGAACAGCGCGCTCCGCTTGATACTCTCGAATCAACTCCCGCGCGCGCTCTTCTTGCGTGCCATCGGCTAACCAAATCGCATCCAAACCCACGCGGAAAAAACCCGCATCGGTTTCGTAATAATGAATCTGGTGTTCGTCCAAGATAGTGCGAATTTCCTGAGCTTCATCGTCAGGCACTTGCGCAAGTTTGAATAATAATCTGGCCATAATGTCCGGTTAATCTTGTTATTGAGGGCGCTAAGTGCGCAGGATAACAGTTCTCCCTCAGTGATTTGTATTAACTTGACAGCTCAGGCGTTTCATTTTCCGCGCCAGAGCGACTATGATCGACTTCAACACCCAATTTGAAAGATAAGGATGAACGCGTTGCTCTTTCGTATTGAACAGTCTGATATCGGGAATCAACCTACAGCCGATCCCATAGAGGGCACCTCTTCCGCAGCTACAGCCACCTCAAAACTGCAGCTGCATCTGTGTGGTGATTGGCAACTTGGCCATACACCGGACAGTGAAACCCTGATTGCCGCTATTCCAGCTGACTGCAACGGCATCGCCCTTACCACCAATGAACTACGACACTGGGATTCAAGCCTTGCAGTCACATTGCTACAACTTGCGCGCTGGTGTGAACAAAAACAGATTGCCTTGGATACCAGCGCCACACCCGAAACATTACAACAACTACTTAACCTGGCGACTGCCATTCCTCCATACCAGCCTGGCACCAACACCAATAAAATTAGCCTGCTCGCGCGCTTGCAAAAAACGATTACAGTCCAAGGCGAGGGTTTAACAAATACGCTCATTTTTATTGGGGACATCAGCCTTGCATTTACCCACTGGTTGCGAGGCAACGCAAAAACCCGCACACAGGATATTTTCTTTTTTATCGAGCAGGTGGGTCCGCGGGCGCTGGCAATCGTAACCTTGATTGCACTGCTCGTGGGTATGATTCTCGCCTACCTGGGTTCAGTACAGCTACGCCAATTAGGCGCACAAGTATATGTAGCCGATTTGGTTGCTATTGGAATGGTGCGGGAAATGGGTGCGCTGATGACCGCCGTCATAATGGCTGGGCGCACTGGCGCCGCTTACGCCGCGCAGCTGGGAACTATGCAGGTGAATGAAGAAATTGATGCACTGAAAACCATGGGAATTTCCGCCATGGAATTTTTAGTGCTGCCGCGTTTGTTGGCATTGGTTTTTATTATGCCGTTGCTGTGTATTTATGCCGATGTGGTCGGCATGTTGGGCGGTGCCTTGGTTGCCACCAGTATGGATGTCAATTTTAGCCAGTACATCTTGCAAACCCAGGGTGCGGTTGACTTGATGGATATCCTGGCAGGCCTGATAAAAAGTGTATTTTTTGGAGTGTTAATCGCTATCGCCGGTTGCCAGGCAGGCATTGAATGCGGTCGTAATTCCGATGCGGTGGGCATGGCAGCAACTAATGCCGTGGTGCGTGCCATTGTTTATCTGGTCGTCGCTGATGCTGCGTTTAATATTCTTTACGACAAGCTGGGTATTTAACGATGAATACCACTCCATTTATCAGCGTGCGCGATCTCAGCATCGGTTATGGCAGCCGGGTGGTGCAGCAAAACTTAAATTTTGATATTGGTAAAAACGACATATTTTTTATTATTGGCGGCAGCGGTTGTGGTAAAACCACATTACTCAAACACATGATTGGTTTAATTGCGCCCAGTAAAGGTCAGGTATTGTATGAAGGCGTTAATTACTATCAAGCGAGTGAAGATACCCGACTAAAACTGTTGCAGAGTTGGGGCATTACTTATCAATCCGGCGCTTTATTTTCCAGCATGACGCTTGCCGAAAATGTCGCCCTGCCCCTGCAGCTTTATACAGACTTGTCGGAAAAACAGATCGCCGAAACAGTCTCATACAAATTGTCGTTGGTGGGGCTGGCAGGTTACGAAACTTTTTATCCATCCGAAATTAGCGGCGGCATGCACAAACGCGCGGGGCTTGCACGCGCAATTGCACTCGACCCGCAATTATTATTTTTTGACGAGCCATCAGCAGGGTTAGACCCTATCAGCTCCTTGCGCCTTGACCAGTTAATCGTACAGATATGTAAAGCATTGGGGTCAACAGTGATTATCGTTTCACACGAGCTACCCAGTATTTTATCCATAGGAACCCACTGCGTGATTCTGGATGCACAGGCCAAAACCATGCTGGACTCAGGTGACCCGAAAGAATTACTCCATCACAGTCAGCACGAAAAAGTGCGCCAATTTTTAAGCCGTGCAGGAACAGCGGCAGCGGAGAATCAATGAAGAAGAATAAATCGCTCAGCATAGGTGCTTTTATCGTCGGTGCAATATTGCTGGTTTTTCTGGCACTCCTATTCTTTTCCGGCGGAGACTTGTTTTCGCAAAAGGAACGCGTAGTCATGTATTTCGAGGGCTCGGTGCAAGGCCTGCAAGTAGGCGCACCAATTAAACTAAAAGGCGTGATCCTGGGCGAAATAACCGACATTCAAATTAACTTTGACAGCAATGCGCAAGATAATGGCAACAAAAATAATTCCGCAAAAAACATTGTGACTGCAGTGACCGGTGATTTAGCGCTAAAACGTATCAGCCGCAAGGGAACTGAAGTGTCGATTGAATTCTTTGAAGAAGCCATAAAAAATGGGCTGCGTGCACAACTGAACTTCCAAAGCTTTTTAACAGGGCTACTCTACGTAGAATTGGATTTTTTCCCGGACACACCCGCTACACTTTATGGCTTCAAAAAAAATCACCTGGAGCTACCTACTGTTGCGACGGGTTTTGAAGAACTCACCAAAAACCTGCAAGAGATTAACTTGAAAGGTTTGGTTAATAATTTGGACAAGCTGACTTTGCACCTTAACAAAATTGTAGCAAGCGGCATGATTGAACAAACACTGGGTAGCGTCAAATCAGCAGCCGACAGTTTCACACTCACGGCCAACACAATGCGGCAGGACGTGAGTCTGCTCAGCAAGAATCTTAGCCACACCAGCAGCCAACTGGATCAATTATTGGCATCCCTTAACCAGCAAACACCGATAGTTGCCCATGAACTGAGAGCGAGCATGGTGCAGCTACAAAAAAGTTTAGTGGAATTGGATAAAGCCACTAATAGCGTACACCAAAGTTTTTCTGAAGATGCACCACTGATAAACCAGCTCAACGAAACACTCGACGAGGTAAGCCGTTCTGCACAGGCGTTCCGCACACTTAGTGAAACCATCGACCAACAACCTGAAGCATTTTTACGCGGTAAAAAGTTAACGGATAAGGATGAATAAGACTATGCGCGTTTTTATTATTTTATGTTTAGTCGGCAGTTTAATAACTGGCTGTCAGCAGTCGCCACGCAAACAATATTATTTGCTCAGTGCGACCCCCACAGCGAATCACGGGATAGCAATAACCCGAACGCTGGGATTGGGACCAATCGACGTTGCCGATTATTTACGTAATTCCCAAATAACGATTAATCGCAATGCCAATCATTTACTGACCACTGACAACGCCTACTGGGGCGAACCGTTACAAAAGGGAATTATGCGGGTGTTGACGGTAAATTTAATGAATCATCAACCAGACACCATCATCGAAGCATTTCCCTGGCGTAGTGATTCCGCGCCTAAATTCAGCTTGCGCCTCAGCATTTACGATTTACAAATAATCAATGGTGAAGCACTTATCAACGCCAGCTGGAAATTAATCAATAACGAAACCAAAGCCGTGCTGACACAGCAACATTTTGTGCGCAACAAACCCAGCGGAGATAGCCCTGCACAAATTGCTGGAATTTACAGTAAATTGCTGGTCGAATTGGCGGGAGAAATGAATAAAGCCATTGCGCTACAAAACTAACCACGATGAATTTTTGTTTATTGGGGTGGCCATTATTTACGAGCATCCCTTATCAAAGCACGACAGTTTGCATCAGGCGCGTCACCATCTTCCACAAATGCAAGCAGTGCTGCGAAAGGGGTTAGTAGCGCCCCCAATACAATAGCAGTGACACCACGATTGGCTGTTTTTTCCTTGTCGATTCCAATTGATGGGGATTTAAGATCTCCGGTGATCGTAATCGGAATGCGCAACGAAAGCAGACTGTTATCTTTAGGTTTTGCATCCAAACGTGCATCAATCATTTCATCTTTTAAATCGATATCCACATTGCCAACCAACAGTGAATCCTTCGTATCCAGAGCCACCACATTAGAACTGAGCAATCCATCTTTAACATTAAAATTCATTACGCCACAATTAATACGCGTGGATTTATCTTTCCCCAGAAACAGTGGCAGCGCCTGCCCAATGTCGAGATCAGCCGCTTCGATCAACAGTAAACTGATTTCTCCGCCAGACATGATTAACGCTAAATCGCCGTTGCTGGTTGCGAGCACGTCGGCGAGCGATTTACCCTCTCCAGCGAGAGACAACTTCCCTCCGAACAAGCCGTTAGTGTTGGATTCAAAACGTGTGCCTTTAAAAAATTGAGTGAGATTTAGCTGACGCAATTTTAAATTCATTTTCATGGGTGGCAATGCAGGGTTCGCATCAATTTCAATTGTGCCCTCCACCCTGCCGTCGGCAAGCACAAGATTGAGCGGATCAAGTTTTAAAACCCCGGCGCGCAAATCGAAGTGCACATCCATTCCTTTAAAGGGTAAGTTCGGTGCCTCCACTTTTTCAGCTTTTAAATGTATGTTTAGATCGGTAGCCAGTAAACGCTCGCGACTCAAAGGAACATCAGGAATTAATTTTGTGGACTTGCGCGAATCACTATTGGGCGAGAGGCCAATAAATCCACCGAGATCTGCAGCATCCAACACACTGGATGTTAAATCTGCAGTTAAAAAACCACGCTCGCCACCAATAGCGTATGCCAGAGTACCCGCCAAATCACTGCTTCCCACCTGCCCTTTAAAATCGCGATAGGCCCATACAGTGCCGGATTTGGTGAGCTGACCTTCCAAGGTGTAATTCGGTGTAGGTGGCAAAGGGATGGCGGTGAGGTAAAAAATATCGGCGAGATTAGCCCCTTCTATTTTTAATACCGCATCGACACCCTCCATTTTTATCGGGTCCTGAAATCGCCCATCAATCGATACCTTGGTGTCACCCATTTCAAGTTGTATGCGCAATGGAAAAGACACTGAAGCATCGCGTAACTCGCTCAACGCGCCACCAAACGCAACAATACTGAAATCTTGCTCCTGTAATTTCCCTGTTCCTCTCACCGCATAACCTTTTTCAAAACCCGGACCAGTGGAAAAGGTAGTTTTGTCATTTGCCGTAACAGAATCCAATTTCAAATCAAGATCCAAGCCCTTAAAGCCATCTTTAAAAAAGATGCGCCCGCGACTGATTTTCAGTTGATCAATAACCGGGAAATCATAGCGACCATCCGGAACCATTTCATCGGCTTGCGTTTTAGTGAGCGAGGAAAAATTCCAATTGGTGACATCAACTGATTTTCGCTCCAAAAAAATTTCAGGTGCGATAATACTGACTTCGCTGATATTAATATAACCGCGCAACAAATTGAGCGGTTTAAACCGGAGATTAACAAGTTCGACCCGCGCCATATCCGGCTCGCTAAAATCGGTGGCATTTCGTAAACGCAGTTTTTCAACATGAATGTGGGTGTATGCCCAATGCCATTCGACCTTGATTTTGCCCTCTACTGCTACTTCACGTTCCAAAAATTGGCTTCCTTTGACTTCGATCAACGCGCGCAACAAAGATTCGGAAAATAGTATGACGCTCAGCAGGCTCACTGAAATCAGTAACACAGCGGCAGCGATGACTCCAACTAATGTCGATACAAAGGGACGCTTAGGCAGGTAAAACAGAGGCATAAAAAATCCAAAGAAGGGTTCAGTTTAATCATCGCTGCAAATGTATTCAGAACTCTGTGCGCGGCCGCACTTACCCTAAAATTGGCCTTCTCGCGCCACCCGCCAACCTTTGCAGACAAGGCGCCTTAACTGGGGCTATGATGTGATTGTGAATCGCTACTGAAAGGAAACCCACCATGAAAGTCGCCATATTCAGTACCAAACCCTACGATCGCGAATTTTTAACGAACGCCAACAGCGCACTTACCCAACCCCATGAACTAGTGTTTCATGAAACCCAGCTCAATCCACAATCCGCGCTGCTTGCGCAAGGCTGCACTGCCGTGTGTTGCTTTGTGAACGACCACCTGGATGCAACCGCCTTGCAACAATTGACCAATCTGGGAGTGAAATTAATTGCCCTGCGTTGCGCCGGTTTTAATCAGGTAGATTTGGTGGCCGCAAAAAACCTCGGCATAGTTGTTGCGCGCGTCGCCGAATATTCTCCCCATGCCGTTGCGGAACACGCGTTGGGCTTGATCCTTATGCTCAACAGGAATTTGCATCGTGCCTATCACCGCGTGCGTGAAAATGATTATTCATTAAATGGGTTGCTCGGTTTTGATATGGTGAATAAAACTGTGGCGGTAATTGGCACCGGAAAAATCGGCCAGGTATTTGCAAAAATTGTGCAGGGTCTTGGGTGCAGAGTAATAGCCTATGACCCCCAACCCGCACCGATCCTCGCCGCGAATGGAGTGAATTACGTGGCGCTCAGCGATATATGGCCTACGGCCGATATTATTTCCCTGCACTGCCCACTCGATAAAAACACTCATCATTTAATCAATGCCGACGCAATTAGCCTAATGAAAGCGGGGGTGATGCTGATTAATACCGGGCGCGGTGGATTAATTGATACGCCGGCAGTGATTGACGGTTTAAAAAGCAAAAAAATTGGTTACCTTGGTTTGGATGTTTACGAAGAGGAAGGTGATTTATTTTTTGAAGACAATTCCAACCTCCTGCTGCAAGACGATGTATTTGCACGCTTGCTGACCTTCCCCAATGTGGTGATCACCGGCCACCAGGCATTTTTTACGCGCGAGGCATTAACTGCCATCGCTGCTATTACGCTTGCAAATATCACGCACTTTGAGAGTGAAGAATTATCACAGATGTGCATCGTGAATTAATTGACTGGTCAATGGCACAAAGGAATAGTTCGATGGATAGCATCACTGATTCAACCGCCGACGATTCGCCCTCACTAAAAGATCCCCCATTAGTGGATGACGCCCACGCCCAAACACCAGAACAATTATTTAGCGTGCTTAATTGCAGCGCCGTTGGCCTCACCGAGGCTGAGGCCACTGCAAGGCGTAGGCGCTGGGGCGACAACCAATTGCCGGTTACGCCACCAACTCCCGCTTGGCGCCGCTGGTTGCGGCAATTCCACAACCTGTTTATTTACGTGTTGTTAATTAGCTCGGCGATTAGCCTGCTGCTCCAGCATTGGATCGACGCAGGCGTGATTTTTACCGTCATGTTGATCAATGCTGGCATAGGTTATGTGCAAGAAGGAAAAGCCGAAGCGGCACTGCGCGCAATTATGTCGTTGAGCAAAAGCCTATGCATGGTGGTGCGCAGCAATGCGGGCATGGTGAGCGCCGGCATCACTATTGACAGCAGCCATCTGGTGCCGGGTGACTTGGTGATGTTGCAAGCGGGTGATCGCGTACCCGCTGATTTACGCTTGATTGAAGTCAGGGAGCTGCGCTGCGATGAAGCCCTGCTGACCGGTGAATCCCAATCCACCTCCAAAAAAACAACTACGCTCCCAGCCGACACCTTACTGGCAGAGCGCCACAACATGGCCTACATGGGCACGCTAGTGACGCAAGGCACTGCGCGCGGGCTGGTAGTTAACACTGGCAGCCGTACTCAAATCGGCGCTATCAATAAACTCGTGCAGAAAGTCGAAGTCACTGAAACACCCTTACAGCGCCAGCTAGGCAAACTCGCACAGCAGCTGACATTCGTGATTTTGGTGGTGACGGCAGCAACTATGGCCTTTGGTATTTTGATGCGCGACTACACTATCGCGCAGATGTTCCAGGCGGCCATTGGTATCGCCGTCGCCGCCATTCCTGAAGGACTACCCGCAATAGTGACTATTGCCTTGGCATTGGGTGTGGGGCGCATGGCAACGGAACATGCGCTGGTGCGCCGCCTGCCCGCAGTGGAAGTGCTGGGTTCGGTGGATGTGATCTGCACCGATAAAACCGGCACCCTTACCGCCAATGCCATGACTGCGCGCCAGTTGATTACCGCCAATAACCATTATCTGATCAGTGGCGAAGGCTATGAACCGCGCGGGGATTTCCGCCGCAAGGGTGAACACCACGCCAGCTCAATTCACACTGATGATCAGCAGTTGGCCAGCGCCTGCCGCATCGCGCTGTTATGCAACGACGCCAACCTCACACATGACAACAATCGTTGGCAGCTGCATGGCGACCCAACCGAAGGGGCACTCTACGTGTTGGCGCTCAAATTTGGCCTGTCCGCTGAGCGGGCACAACTGAGGCCGAGGCTGGATGCACTTCCGTTTGAGTCGGAAAAGCGTTACATGGCGGTATCAAACAGCGCTGAAAATGGTGCCCAAACCATGGCCGTAAAAGGGGCGCCCGACCGGCTGCTGGAACTTTGCCAATGGCAGTTAGGTATCACCGGAAATGAGCCGCTAGATAAAACTTACTGGCTACAGCAACTCAATAATCTGGCCGCGCAAGGCATGCGGGTAATGGCGCTGGCCTACAAACATCTTCCCGACGACCAGCAATCGCTAACACACCAGGATATGGACGAAGGCCTGGTGATGGTGGCACTCGCCGGTTTGAGCGATCCGCCCCGCCCCGAGGCAATTGCCGCGATTGATACCTGCCACAGTGCCGGCATCCGGGTGATGATGATTACCGGCGACAATCCGGTCACTGCAGCTGCCATCGGTAAGGAGCTAGGGCTCAATGCCAAACGGGTGATGACCGGTGCCGAACTGGACTTACTGGGCTCCGCTGATTTCAGCCAGATCGCCGAAACGGTGGACATTTTTGCGCGCACCAGCCCCGCCAATAAATTGCAATTAGTTGAAGCCTTACAAACACGCCACCACACGGTTGCCATGACCGGTGACGGGGTTAACGATGCCCCCGCCCTGCGCACTGCTGACATCGGCATCGCGATGGGCATGAAAGGGACAGACGCCGCGCGCGAGGCAAGCGCCTTTGTGCTGACCGATGACAACTTCGCCACTATTGAGCAGGCCGTCGCTGAAGGGCGCACCATCTACGACAATATCGTCAAATCCATCGCTTTTATCCTGCCGACCGACTTGGCCGAGGCGAGCATTATTATCCTCGCCATAGTGTTTGGCTGGATGCTACCCATCACCCCGGCGCAAATTCTCTGGGTCAACACCATCACCGCTGTCACCCTCGCGTTGGCGCTGGTATTTGAACGGAGCGAGGCTAACATCATGGCGCGCCCGCCGCGTAACCGCCGCCAGGGCTTACTCACCACTGCGTTGCTATACCGGATTTTGCTGGTCGGTGGGCTGGGAGCCGCCACCGTATTTGCGCTGTTTCGCTGGAAGCTGGAACAGGGAGCGAGTATCGAACAGGCACGCGCTATGGCGGTGAATGCGCTAGTGCTGTTTGAATGTTTTTATCTGCTGACAGCGCGCACGTTTTACGATTCGATCTGGCACACTCGGTATTGGCAAGGCATACGCCCCAGCCTCCTGGCGATTATTGTGGTAGTTATCTTCCAGTTGCTGTTCACCTATCTTCCTCTGAGCCACACCATTTTTGCCGTCGCCGCTCTAAGCCTTGCGGATTGGCTGATCATTGCACTTGCCACCAGCCCGATCTTGCTGGTGGTCGAGCTGGAGAAAGTTATCGCCCGACGTTACAACAAAATCACCAAGGGAGTATCAGCCCATGCCCGGTTTTGAACGCCTGCTACCCGAGCCGCTGCTGATACTGGAGGAGCTTGCCGCTGACTTGCATTGGAACTGGAACCACGCCAGCGACCAACTCTGGTGCAGCCTGAATACCGAGGTTTGGGAGCAGACCCGCAACCCGGTAAGTGTGCTGCAACTCACCAGCGGTGCCACACTCGAACGGCTCGCCGGTGACCCCGTATTTCTTACGCAACTTCAGCAAGTTGTCGATGCACGGCGATATTATCTGCTCGACCCGGGTTGGTACTCGCGCACCTATCTCAACCAACCCGATAAACCCAACACCGGGGTGCGCGGTATCGCCTACTTCAGTATGGAGTTTGGCATTTGCGATGCCCTGCCGCTCTATGCTGGCGGGTTGGGTATTCTCGCTGGCGACTATCTCAAAACCGCGAGCGATTTGGGGCTGCCGCTGGTGGGGATTGGGCTCTTGTATCAAGAGGGTTATTTTCGCCAAAGCATGAACCGCGATGGCTGGCAGGAAGAAACTTATCTCTATAACGACCCTGGCAGTTTGCCCATCCGCCCCCTGCGCGACAGCGATGGCCGCTGGCTGGATATCGAAACCGGATTTTTATGCCGCCGGGTGCGGTTTCGTATCTGGGTAGCACAGGTCGGCAAAGTAAAACTTTATCTGCTCGACAGCAATCATCCCTGCAATCAGCCACACGACCGCGGTATCACCAGCAAACTCTACGGTGGCGGTACCGAGCTGCGGCTGGTGCAGGAAATCGCGCTGGGCATTGGCGGCTGGCGGCTGATTGAAACGCTCGGGTTGGATATCGACATCTGCCACCTGAACGAAGGCCACGCGGCCTTTGCCACGCTTGAGCGCATCCGCAGCTTCAGCGTGGAAAATAACACCAGCTTTTGGGAGTCACTCTGGGCAACGCGCGCGGGCAACTTGTTTACCACTCATACGCCCGTTGCCGCCGGGTTTGATCGCTACCCCACCGAATTATTGCGCCGTTATGCGGGAGAATCGGCGCTGGCAATGGGGGTGACGCTGGACGATATTCTGGTCCTCGGGCGCGCCGATCCCAAAAATACCAATGAACCCTTTAACATGGCCTATCTCGCTATGCGCACTTGCGCGCACAGCAACGGCGTAAGCGAACTGCACGGGCGTGTGAGCCAGCGGATCTTCCAACCCTTATTTCCGCGCTGGCCCGAGCGCGAGGTGCCCGTAAGCCATGTCACTAACGGCGTACATATGCCGACCTGGGATTCCCCCGAAGCCGATGCCATCTGGACCCAAGCCTATGGCAAAGAGCGGTGGAGGGATGACCTGCAAAAAATGAATCCCAACGCCCTGCAACAAGTCACTGACCAACAGCTCTGGCATATGGCCGCCAGCGGACGGGCGCGTTTGGTGGACTACGCCCGCCAGCGTTTCGCGCGCCAATGGCGCCATGAAGTACTCGTTGAAACCAACCTGCCCCCGGGCTCCCCCAACTGCGAGATTCCGATTGAACTGCCGCTCGACCCCAATATTCTCACCCTGGGTTTTGCGCGGCGTTTCGCCGAGTACAAGCGCCCTGATTTACTGCTGCATGACCCTGAGCGACTGGCACGTATCCTGTGTAATCCCAAATACCCGGTGCAGTTGATTGTCGCGGGCAAGGCGCATCCAGCCGACACTATCGGCAAAACCAAACTGCAGGGTTGGCAGAGGTTTTTGCTACGGCCAGAGGTAGCGGAGCATTTGCTCTTTATCGAAGATTACGACATCAGCCTCGCGCAACATTTGGTTCAAGGTGTGGATGTGTGGATTAACAACCCGCGCCGCCCCTGGGAAGCCAGTGGTACCAGCGGGATGAAAATCCTGGTTAATGGCGGATTGAATTTATCCACATTGGATGGCTGGTGGGCCGAGGCTTACAAAGCGGAATTTGGCTGGGCGCTTGGTGACGGCGAGGAGCATGATCCTGCGCAAGACAGCGCTGACGCGGAGCAACTTTATCGACTGTTGGAAAACGACATTATCCCGCGCTTTTACGCGCGCGATGCCGAAGACATACCCCGTGAATGGATTGAGCAGATGCGCAGCAGCATGGCGCAACTCACACCGCGTTTTAGCAGTAATCGCATGCTGCAGGAATACATCGAGAAGCATTACCTACCCGCCGCCACGGCGTTTCAGGCGCGGGTTGAAAACCACGGTCAGCTCGCCAAAACCCTCAATGACTGGACGCGACATTTACACAGGCATTGGCATGAAATTCATATCGGAGAGCGCAGTTTCACTGACGCCGAGACAGGCTGGCGGTTGGAGGTGAATATCTACCTCGGGGCGATTACACCGGACAATATTACCGTGGAGGCAATCGCCGATAACGAGGGCAAACAGCCCGCAGAACGCATCAGCCTGACACTTACCCGCGCCGGTATCGCCAACACCTATCACTACAGCGGCTTGCTGCCGAAGGCCCGCCCCGCTGGCGATTTTAGCCTGCGGGTGATTCCCGCTCACCCACAGGTGCAAGTGCCAATCGAGACCACTCTGATTTGTTGGCAGACGTAATCATCAATACATGACCTGGAGAGGTAGGCCTCAGGATTTAATTCGGGGTTTTCTTTTCGCTGCGCCGCATGGGCATGCCGTCAATTAACGTAAATAACTTCTGGCTGGAAACCATCTGACTCTCTCGCAGCTTTATGCCACCATCCTTACCGATCAGTACCACCTGAAACTTATCATCCTTGGCAATACCCAAGGCAGTTTTGACGGACAACGCGTTTATAGTTGCCATCTCAGGCTGTTTGGTCATGGCGACAAGCACATCATTGTGAATCTGGAAAACAACCAAATCCCGCTCCTCAAAGGCATCCTTGTTTTGAGTAAATTCTTGTACCTGCCCAAGAAATTCGTCAGTGGAATTATCTGCTGTATAAATTACGAGAATCCTGTATTGCCACTGATACACACCAAAAGGATTGTCCTGGCTCACAGCAACAGACATGGAGAAGAAACTCAGGATAAAAATAAAAACCGATCTCATAAACTTTACCCTCCGCGCGTAATTGGCTTTTTTTGCCTCGGGCGAAGCCCTTAGTCGGCTTGCAATTAACAAATCCTCACTCGGGCGATGCAGACCCGATGTTATAGTACCAATCACTTTTTATCCCCCACCTTAGTACTTACTATCCGCAGTTCACAACCGTTATTTGAGAAAACCTATGCTTGACAAGGATCTACCCGCTCCAGCGACATTCAGCACCGGAGCCCCCCAAACCTTGGGGTTCGCTCAACAAATGTCAACCCGCTTCGCCTTCCTCATCACTGGCCTCGCCATGTCCGCTTGGGCGCCGCTGATTCCGTTTGTCAAAGCGCGCCTCGCGATTGGCGAATCCACACTCGGCCTCTTAATCCTGTGTTTTGGTGTTGGATCACTACTCGCCATGCCAGTCACGGGATTATTAGTGAATCGCTACGGGTGCCGCCGTGTTATCACCAGCAGCCTATTGTTGATGTGTTTGAGTTTGGTGTGCCTCGCGATCGCTCCCGGCGTGCCGGGCATGGCTGTTAACTTGCTGATATTCGGGATGATGCTCGGCGCGACCGACGTGGCCATGAACATGCAAGCCGTAGTCGTGGAAAAAGCCAGCGGCCGGGCGATGATGTCGGGCTTCCACGGTTTTTACAGTTTGGGCGGGATATTCGGGGCAGTGGTAATGAGCGCATTGTTGTGGCTGGGTTTATCGCCCTTTCACGCGCTCTTGAGCCTCACCTCCGTATTGCTGCTGATGCTGGCCTATTGCGCAAAAGATCTTTTACCCAAGAGCAATAACGACAACAACCCCGACAACATCAGCGGCGAACGCGAACCCTTTTTTGTATTGCCGCGCGGCAAAGTATTACTGCTCGGCAGCCTCTGTTTTATCGCCTTTTTATCGGAAGGTGCGGTGCTGGATTGGAGCGCTGTATTCCTCAACAGCGTACGCGAGATCGATCCTGTCCACGCCGGTTTGGGCTATGCCTGTTTCTCTGTCGCTATGACCATTGGCCGTTTCACTGGCGATAAAATTGTTAACGCCCTCGGCGGCACCCGGGTTGTGCTTTGGGGCGGGCTCTGCGCCGCCACAGGATTTTTATTCGTCGTATTTGTCCCCTTTACTGCCGTCGCATTTATCGGTTTTACACTAATCGGCGTGGGCGCGTCCAACATAGTGCCGGTGCTATTTACCGCCGCCGGCAATCAAGATTCCATGCCGATGGGCTTGGCAATTTCAGCAGTGGTCAGTATGGGTTATGCGGGATTATTGGCAGGTCCAGCGGTGATTGGTTTTATCGCGGAGTTGAGCAGTTTGAATGTGTCGTTTGGGATTGTTGCGCTGGGGCTGTTGGCGCTGGCAGCATCGGCTAAAAAAGCGACTAGCAAATAGTGTAGCCACATTATTGGTTCCAATAAAAAACGCGGCGATAACCATATCGCCGCGTTTTTTATAATACACTTCTTCACCAACAGACTTATGAAAAGTCTTATCGCGAAAACACCACCGTTTTGGTGCCATTTAACAACACCCGATGCTCAGCATGCCAGCGCACCGCGCGGTTCAACACCACCGCCTCAATATCGCGCCCAATTTCCGCCATTTCATCCGGCGAATTCACATGGGATACACGTTCAACAGATTGCTCGATAATCGGGCCTTCATCCAAATCGGCCGTAACAAAATGCGCGGTCGCACCGATCAGTTTTACACCGCGCTCAAAAGCTTGGTGATAAGGTTTTGCACCTTTAAAACCCGGTAAAAACGAGTGATGGATATTGATCGCACGGCCATTTAATTTACGGCACAAATCGTCGGAGAGAATTTGCATATAGCGTGCGAGCACCAAAAATTCCGCCTGCAAATCCTGCATCAATTGCCACAACTGCCCTTCTTGTTCAGCTTTGGTATCTGGAGTAATCGGTAAATAATGAAACGGCAATTCATACCATTCAGTTAAATCGCGCATTACATTGTGGTTAGAAACAACACCCACAATATCAATCGGCAGCGAGCCATTTTTCCAACTATTAAGTAGCGCATTCAAACAATGTCCCCACTGGGAAACTGCAATCAACACACGCGGCTTGGTGTGGCTATCGAAAATATTCCAATCCATTTGATACTGTTCACCGAGCGGCTTAAACAGCGAGCGAATCTGCCCAAGGTTGTAACCCACCGGGCACTCAAATACGGTGCGCATAAAAAAGCGGTTACTTTGCACATCTTCAAATTGAGAAGACTCTTTAATATTAAAACCCAAGGTAGCAAATAAGGTAGCAACAGCGGCCACTAAGCCTTTGGAATCCTGACAACTAAAGGTTAAAACGATTTCCTTAACAGCAGACATGTGATTTTCTCTTTGTATAATTCAATAATTAACAATAAGGTGCAATCTGACGATTGACGGCAATAGCCTGACAGAATCATAGCTAACCAGCGCATAAGAAACTAAAGGCCTCATGCTACTTGTACTGATTTGTGTAAGCAACCAGCAAAACCGCTATTATTACCACGGAAAGACGGTTAAATTTCAACCTAACAATTGATACTCCAACCGTATGGGAGCTCAAAACACCATTGAGTATCATAAGTGGTGGACTGGGTACACTCACCGGATAAACCTTAACCGCTCAAATTGATTATCAGTAACGGCAAAACACATTAAGGACAAGGAAGATCGACTAGAAGAGCTACATGGGACATTTTAGAGGGTAAGATATTCTGAAATTTCACGCTAAACAATTTATGACAACTGTATTGATTATCGATATTGCACCGAAACAAGAACCACGACACCTATATCCATTTTTTAGTAAATTATTACAATCCACCTATTTAGACATGGAATCTTATGATACCCAAAAATTTTTTTTGGCAAGAATTAGGTAAAAAAGACCTTCTCATACTAAAGGGAATTGCCATTACTTTAATAGTATTCCACAACTTTATGCACCTTCTCCCCTCACCACGAGAAAATGAATTTTATTTTGATCCAGGTAGAATATTCCTACTATTCGATCTAATACTAAGCGAGCCCGAGAACTCTGCTGTTTTTTTATTTTCATATTTTGGTCACTTTGGAGTCCAAGTTTTCGTTTTTGTAAGTGCATATGGGCTTACAAAGAAAATGCTATCGGAAAATATTAAATATTGGTATTTCATTTTCAGTAGGCTGAAAAAAATATATCCCGCATTTCTGCTCGCCATTTTATTCTGGGCAACTTACACAAGCATTTACAGATTCCATTCTTTTGATCCTCTCAAAATAATTATTGAACATCAAACCAATCTATTGCTTAGATTGTCTCTTTTATCCAATTTTGTACCAGGCAAGGCTTTAATACCTGTTGGTCCTTGGTGGTTTTTATCATTTATATTTCAGCTTTACATTATTTTCCCGTTACTTTTAAAATGCACATGCCGTTATGGTACACAATTCCTCATCGCTATCACCTTGCTTGCACTAACTGTAGTTATATCTTTCAACGCCAACATTAAGGGGGTGCCCTTATTTTTTACCGTTATTGCCCACATTCCAGTTATATGCCTAGGTATATATTTGGCCAAAAATGATAGCTCAGCAATTAAAATTCCATATCTCATCATACCTGTTGCTTTTGTGGCATTTTCATTGGGGAACGTATACTTACTATTTTGGTACACTAGTCATCTTTTTTTTCTGATATTACTTTTAGCAGCTATCATTCCTCTCCTTCCAAAAATACAAACCTCTTTTACCACAAATAAAATATTAATTTTTATGGGAACTTATTCAATGCCTCTATTCCTTGTCAATGCATTTTTAAGAAAACCTTGGCTAGATTATGCAATAGCAAAAGATCAATGGTTTTATTCACTCATTATGTGCTTAATATTTTTTACTATTGCCGTATGCTCCGCAGTAATACTTCAAAAAATAACCACCCTAATTTTTTACAGGCACACTCGAAAAATAGCGAAAGAAGAAATGTGACACCAAAACCGTACCCCCGTCTAACATAGACCTACTCTCAAACTTCTTTATTCACTAGTTCCCTAAACGCCGCCGCCAACCGCGAATAAATCGGACCGGGGCACTCCGGTATTTCGCGGCCATCTGCATATCCTACTGGAATTAACTCCGCTCCGGTCCCCGTGAGAAAGCATTCATCGGCGGTGAATAAATCGTAAGGAGCGAGTGGAATTTCACGCGCTTTTATGCCGAGTTTTTCAGCGAGTTCCAATACCACTTGGCGGGTGATGCCGTCGAGTGCGCCTTCAATAACGGGCGGTGTTAGTAATTCGCCGCGTTGCACGATAAAAATGTTATCCGCACTACCCTCTGCAATCCTGCCTGCGCTATTGAGCAAGATTGCTTCATCGGCGCCCGCGTGGGTGGCTTCCATGCGCGCGAGAATATGGTTGAGATAATTCAAACTTTTGATGCGTGGGTCTAGGCCATCAGCACCTAAACGGCGCGTGGCGGCGATAATGACTTTTGCACCTTCGCTGCGCACTCTTTCGCTCACCAATTGCAAACGATCGGCAACGATAAACACTACCGGCGAATGGCAACGCGCGGGATCAATTCCTAACGGGCCGGGGCCGCGCGTGACGACTAAACGTAAATAACCATTTGCTTCCGGTGCGGCAGAAATGGTTTCAATGACAGCGTGAGTTAATTGTTCGATGCTGTAGGGAATGCTGAGTGCAATCGCACGCGCCGAGAGAAATAATCGCTCAAGGTGCGCTTGCAAACGAAATGCTCGCCCGTTGTAAAAACGTATTCCTTCGAATACGCCATCGCCATATAAAAGTCCGTGATCGAAAACAGAAACGGTCGCTTGTTCGAGCGGGACTATTTGGCCGTTGCGCCAGCATACCGGAGTGGCTGCAGTAAGTTTCTGCTCGGCAATCGCTAAATCAACCATGCTTAAATTAACCATAAAAGTCTCCAGTCAGCATAGTGCGGGCTTTGCCGCTTATTAGGACGCGATCATTTTGCCAATCCAGCGTTAATAAACCGCCACGCGGTGATGCTTGTTGCGCGCGCAAATGAGTTTTGTCGAGGCGATTGCCCCAGTAGCAGGCGAGTAAACAATGCGCGGAACCCGTGACGGGATCTTCATTGATGCCGACCTTGGGTGCAAAAAAACGCGAGACCATGTCTAGGCCGGAACCTGCATTGCCCGGTGCGGTGAGGATTAATCCGCGTGTGGTGAAGGAGGCGATTTGTTCTGCATTAGGCACAAAGTTGCGTACTGCAGCGGCCGAATCCAACACTGCGATTAAATCGTCTCGACCTTGCCCAAACCAATGAGGTTGGCCGCCGAGTAATTGCAAAAGCGCAGGAGGAACGGTGGCGACTGACTGGGGGAAATCAGCGGGAAAATCCAGTTGGATTTCATCGCCTACTCGTTTGGCGGAAAGCAGACCACTGAGGGTGTGAAATTCCAATATCGCGGCATTTTCACCCCCGTGCTGCCAAAGCGCATGAGCGACAGCGAGAGTGGCGTGACCGCATAGGTTTACTTCCACCTGCGGGGTGAACCAGCGCAAGTTCCAGCTGCCGTCGTCACGCTTGTGGACAAAAGCTGTTTCGGCCTGATTCATTTCCAAGGCAACATTTTGCATCCAACTGGCAGGCTGCTCTGTATCCAGAATGCATACACCTGCGGGGTTGCCGCTAAATGGCCCCTCTTTTAACGGCGTGGCAATAAAAGCATCGACCAAAAATAGTGGGTGACTCATGACTCCTCCTGTTATGTCCTTGCAGTGTGGTAGTGATTGTTTTTCGAAAAAGCAGTGTATTTGTTGTGCAACAACCATTACAGTTTCAAATTTATATAATTGATACGGTACAGATAGGATTAACTGTATCTGTACCTATCGATTTTTATCGAAACTGTATCTATAGAGCGCGAGCATGGAGCTTGGATGGACATTCTTTACCGCAAACTTGCCGATGAACTGGCCAGCCTGATTAACGCCGGCGGATTCCAATCGGGAGACCGCTTGCCCGGTGTGCGCAATCAGGCGCTATTGCGTGGTTTGAGCATCGCCACAGTGATTGCAGCCTATCGCCAACTCGAGGATTGGGGTTTGCTGGAAGTGCGCAACCGCTCGGGGTTTTACGTTAAAACTAAACCTGCCGCAGCAGCGGCTCCACCGCGCATAGTGGTAACCACCATGCGCCCTGCTCCGGTTACCGGGCAGGATATGGTGCTGCAATTAATTAAAGCGGCCAATGACCCCGCTGTTGTGCAACTGGGGGCGGCGGTTCCCGCAGCGGAGTTTTTGCCGACCCGCGCGATAGAACAGGCGCTTACCAAGGCCGCGCGCCAGTATCGGGTGCGCACTGCTAACTATGAGTTCTCCCCCGGCGCGCCGGAACTACGGCGGCACTTATCGCGCCGCCTGGCTGATGCCGGTTGCGCAGTGCACCCGGATAATCTGGTAATCACCAATGGCTGCCAAGAGGCGCTTACACTGGCGTTGCGCGCGGTGACATCGCCGGGCGATGTGGTTGCCATCGAATCGCCGACCTTTTATGGATTGTTACAAGTCATCGAATCGCTGGGCTTGGAGGCGTTAGAAATTCCTACCAATCCGCACTCAGGTATGTCGTTGGAAGCGCTTGAATTGGCGCTCAGCCGCTGGCCGGTAGAGGCGTGTGTCGTCACGCCCAACTTTAGTAACCCGCTCGGCTGCCTGATGCCAGATGCGCACAAACAAAAACTAGTGGCGATGCTCAAGGCGCGGGAAATTCCGCTGATTGAAGATGATATTTACGGCGATTTGAGTTTCAGCCATGCGCGCCCTTCGCTGCTCAAGGGTTTGGATGAGAATGTCATTCTGTGCAGCTCGATTTCCAAAACCCTGTCACCTGGTTTGCGCGTAGGCTGGATCGCGCCGGGGCGCTATCAGGATAAAGTCGAGTACATGAAATACGTGCTGAATCTGGCGACAACCACTATCCCGCAACTGGCAGTGACCGAGTTATTGGAAAACGGGCAATACGAGCGTCACTTGCGACGCGTACGCGGGGATTATGCACAGGCAGTAGCGCGCATGACCGATGCGATCGTCCATTATTTTCCAGAGGGCACTAAAATCTCGCGCCCGGAAGGTGGTTTTGTGATTTGGCTGGAGCTGCCGGGCGATGTGGATAGCTTTGCACTGGCCCGCAAGGCATTGGGCCAAGGAATTAGTATTGCACCCGGGCCGATTTTTTCGGCGAGCCAAAAATACCGGCAATTTATCCGGCTCTCGTGCGCTTGTGTATGGGGAAATAGGATTGAACGGGCATTGGTGAGTTTGGCGGGGCTACTGTGACGGTAGATAGGATTCAAGTTCAGACACCGCATTTACTTAGGCAAGATCACGTTAAATCGCCCGCCTGCATGCATTTGCCGCTTGGCTGTAACCTAACAACGATAGATTAACGAAATTGACCACTTTTTCTTTGGGCATTTTTGGATAACTTCCTGTATATTACGCCGCTATTTTACAACCCAGCTTTTCTAACCTTGCTTAACCTATAAAAGAGAGTCCTATGGCTGACTTATCCCTTTACAGAAACATCGGTATCTTCGCTCACGTTGACGCCGGTAAAACCACTACCACCGAGCGTATCCTCAAGCTCACCGGTAAAATCCACAAAATCGGTGAAGTTCACGAAGGTGAATCCACCACTGACTTCATGGTTCAGGAAGCTGAGCGTGGTATCACCATTCAATCGGCAGCGGTTACCTGTTTCTGGAAAGGTTATCGCTTCAACGTTATCGATACCCCCGGACACGTTGACTTCACCGTAGAAGTTTACCGTTCATTGAAAGTATTGGACGGCGGTATCGGCGTATTCTGTGGTTCTGGCGGCGTAGAGCCACAATCAGAAACCAACTGGCGCTATGCGAACGACTCTAAAGTTGCCCGTCTGATTTTCGTAAACAAGCTTGACCGTATCGGTGCGGACTTCCTGCGCGTTACCGACCAGGTGAAGAAAGTTCTGGGCGCTCATCCATTGCTGATGACCCTGCCAATCGGCCGCGAAGACACTTTCGTCGGTGTGGTTGATCTGTTGAACCGTCAAGCCTATGTATGGGATGACTCTGGCTTGCCAGAAAACTACAAAGTTGTCGAAATCCCAGCTGACATGGTGGACGATGTTGAGTTGTACCGCGGTCAATTGGTTGAAACTGCTGTAGAACAAGACGACGATCTGATGATGGCGTACATGGAAGGCGAAGAGCCTTCGATTGAAGACATCAAACGCTGCATCCGTAAAGGTACTCGCGATCTGGTGTTCTTCCCAACTTTCTGTGGTTCTGCATTTAAAAACAAAGGTATGCAATTATTGCTTGATGCCGTTGTTGATTATCTGCCAAGCCCAACTGAAGTTAATCCACAGCCACTGACTGACGCTGAAGGTAATGAAACTGGCCAATACGCTATCGTTTCTGCTGATGAGCCATTCCGTGCGTTAGCGTTCAAAATCATGGACGACCGCTTCGGTGCCCTCACCTTCTGCCGCATCTACTCAGGTGTGTTAAACAAGGGTGATACCCTGCTTAACTCCTTTACCGGTAAAACCGAGCGTATCGGTCGTATGGTGGAGATGAATGCTAACGATCGTACCGATTTGACCACCGCTCAGGCGGGCGACATCATTGCATTGGTAGGTCTCAAGAACGTTCAAACTGGTCACACCCTTTGTGATCCAAAACATGAATGTACTCTTGAACCTATGGTATTCCCGGAGCCAGTAATCTCTATTGCGGTAACTCCGAAAGACAAGAGCATGATCGAGAAGATGGCTACTGCCATCGGCAAACTGGTATCTGAAGATCCAACCTTCCGCGTTGAGACTGATCAGGATTCAGGTGAAACCATCCTTAAAGGTATGGGTGAATTGCACTTGGATATTAAAGTGGACATCATGAAGCGCACCTACGGTGTAGAGCTGAACGTTGGTCAACCACAAGTAGCCTACCGCGAAACCATTACTCGCGGCATCGAAGACAGTTACACCCACAAGAAGCAATCAGGTGGTTCTGGCCAGTACGGTAAGATCGACTACCGCATCAACCCGGGCGAGCCAAACACCGGCTTCGTATTCAAAACCTCATGCGTTGGCGGTAGCGTTCCAAAAGAATTCTACCCAGCAATTGAGAAAGGTTTTGCCTCTATGATGGGCACTGGTCCATTGGCCGGCTTCCCGGTATTGGACGTTGAAATTGACCTGTTCGACGGTGCATTCCACGCCGTTGACTCCTCGGCAATTGCGTTTGAAATCGCGGCAAAAGGCGCTTTCCGTCAATCTATGCCAAAAGCAGGCCCACAACTGCTTGAACCAATCATGAAAGTTGATGTGTACAGCCCTGAAGATCACGTAGGTGATGTGATCGGTGACTTGAACCGTCGTCGCGGCATGATTTCTGGCCAAGAAGCTAACGTAACTGGCGTGCGCATCAAAGCTAACGTACCCCTTTCAGAAATGTTTGGTTACATCAGCACCCTGCGTACCATGACCTCAGGTCGCGGTCAGTTCTCCATGGAATTCTCTCACTACGCTCCATGCCCTGCGAACGTAGCTGAAGCAGTAATCGCCAAAGAGAAAGAAAAGAAAGCTGCAGCTGCCAAGTAAGTTTTAGGCAACCGCAAAAAGAAAGCCCCGCCAGTGCAAATTGGCGGGGCTTTTTTATTATAACCTCTACTTTTTAGCCGCAGTACAGAGTTTGAGATAATCAATACTAAAAGCGGAAACTACTACTTAAAGCATACAAATCGATATCCTGGTCATCAAAGAATATCCGGCGACCACTTAACCCAAGGCTCAGGGTATCACTGAGCGCAAGATCGATTTTCAAACCCGCAAAAGGATCTACACCATCCCCCTCTTCCAAAACGAAAGCAGCATTAGCCAATTCCACTTCCCCTCTCCAGATAAAAGCACCCGCTTCTGCTGAAAGTGTGACTGCAGGGCCAGTCTTGAAACTCAAACCCTGCACCAAAGTCACACCGGTTGCCGTAACTGGATACTCTTTTGCAAAGTCGCCAGCAAAGGCATCCAGGTCTGCATCTCCATCCAATGTCAAGTTGACTTCCACATCACCCAGATCGAGATACCCCACTTCACTATAGGTCAGCTCGCTCCAGTGGTAGCCAGCGGCAATCTGAAAACCGGTGCGGCTGTCATCATAACTATCAAGAGTGAACTCGTGTCCCGCATCTTGCAGCGCGCCGGTAAAATCCGCCTCACTTTGGCTGCTATTGACTGTGAAAACATCCAATCGAAAATAGGTATTTTCAAGAGCCTGGGTGTTAATAGAAAACGCAGCGAGCGCGATGGCCGCCAAGCGCGCGGGTGTAGCGCGCTTGGCGATTACCAAACAACCCAATAGCAACAGCCAGAGCACAGGTACTGCACCGCCACCTTTGGAGTTCACTTGAACGGGTGGCTTGGACGGTGGTGGCTCAACTGCTTTGGCCTCACTAACTGCACCCGGGTCTACCACAGCAGAGTTGACCAAACCATCATCATCATTCGGACCACCATCCTCAATTGTCAATTGCACACAAACGTGGCCTGCAGTTAAACCAGGCGTCCACTCGGCGCTACCCGGTGGTGGACAATAACCTGGGTTGCCAGCCGCTGAATGCACCGCGTTATCAGCATCCGATACAAACGTAACCCAAGCTCCGCGCTGGTATTTGCGGTAAACCGCATTGGCTGGAATTGCCGAACGTTGGGGTATTACCACACGCACTGATTGGCCTGGTGTCGGCAAATCCCGTATTGCAAAGTCAAACACACCACCCACTGGCTCAAAGGCCGGGTCAATCACCAAATCATCCAGAGTACCGACCTCCTGATCCAGTATTTGCACACCACCGGAATTACCGCTGCGTGCAAACAGGCCCAGACCACAACGTACACCCGGATCACACTCAATCAGATAGGCATTAGTAGTATTACTTTGCTGCGGCAGAATATTGCTGGACGGCATGTTATCCAGATAATCCGGTATACCGTTGTCATCGCTGTCGCCGGTACCTTCCAGGCTATCACCAATACCATCCAGATCGGTGTCGGTGTTGGTATCCAACACCGGCAGTGCAGTGACTACACGGAAGTAAACCGACGCATTCACAGTGACACCAGCGGAATCGCTGACTGCAACTTGCACCTGGTTACTGCCGTTCAAACCAGATGGATCAAATACACGGGTTGCATTGGTTGGATTGCCATCGGTATCAGCCAAGCCGCTGGTGGCTGACCAGTTAAAGCTATGGGTATCACCAGGATTGGCATCAGTCACCGTCGCCGTCACCGTCACAGGCCCGCCAGTGGTAGTAATCAGGCTGGTACCCACTCCACCCTGGGAGATAGCCATGCTGACTACTGGCGGCACATTTCCCTGACGCAGATCGATGACATGGCGATTGGCAGCACCGGCATTGACGCCATCGCCAAGCACTACCACCAATTGGCTGTCGCTAAAACCGGTAACCGCCGCCAGCGCAACGGGAATTGCTAGCTCTATCTGGCCGGATTGGGTGAAGGTTGCAGTGCCGCTCACCAGATTGTGCTCTTGCGCTGTCGCTGTAGTCGATGCATCTATCACATAGGGAACAGTTAATGGATAAACCGGTGATACGCCATTCAGCAACACCTTGAATTCCACATTACTGCCGCGCACCGCAACCTGGGATTTGCTCAGGGACACCAATGGTTTGATGTTGACCACCTGAATCGCCTCTCCCGTTACGCCCACTGCATTAGTAGCCTTCCATTTGATTTCATGGCGGCCGGGGGACAACTGCAATACGTTGCTAACACCCAACCCTTCCAAGCTTGCAGTGCAGCAACTGTTGCCACTGACTCCATCGCTGGCCATGGTTTTCAGCGCCTGCTCTATCTGTGCCTGAGTGGCTCCACTGGCAAGACCCAGCAATTGACGCAAGCTAACCGGCGTAAATAACGCTGTTGCATTCAATTCCAGATCAGCGGGTGGAGTAACAATCGGCTGCAGCGGGTCAATAGTCGCAATGACTTCAATTTCAAATGCGGGCAACGCCACTGTTACAGTGCCATCGTTAACACTAATCACTATACCGCCAGAAATACCGGCATCGGCATTCGCAGGCGTACCAGTCAAGGCACCCGTTGCTGTGTTGAAACTGGCCCAGGTAGGTTTGTTGGCGATGCTGAAAGTCAGTACATCAGCTGCATCTACATCAGCCGCCGTCGGAGTGAAGCCATAGGCCACATCCTGGTCTACCGTAAGCGCGGGAGCGCCACTGATGACAGGCAGGTCATTAACGGATTCTATAGTGACACTGACGGTAATACTGGCTGCATCTTCACCATCACTTACCTGCACGACAAAGCTGTCGCTGCCGTGATAATCCGCTGCTGGCTGATAACTCACGTTACCGGTAGCAGAAACACTGGCAGTACCCTGCTGGGCTGGACCACTCATGGTCCAACTCAAGGGGTCACTATCACCATCGGTTGCATCCAACATCAATGCAAAGGCGGTCGGCACGCCGTCTTCACTCATGGTGACACTAACCTCAGAACCCTGGCTAATAACGGGTGGCTGGTTCGGCGGCGGCAATACGGTGAATGAATGACTAACTGTCGGCGCAGGATTAAAAGCAGTGTTACCTGCTTCATCTGCATTGAGTGTACAGGTGCCTTCCATAAGTAGAGTCACAACACCTTCTGGTGTCACCGTACAAATCGATAATGTTGATGATGTAAAAACTGGTACAAGTCCAGATGAGGCAGTAGCAGTAACGGTTAGTGCGACACCCAGGGGATGGTCGCCCGGATCAGTAAAACTAATCGTTTGCCCACCAATAGGAGTGACTGTATTGGAGACCGCCGATTGGGCACCTGCACCTGCAGTGTTGCTGGCACTAACACGGAAGCTGTAGGCAGTTCCGTTCGTCAAACCAGTTACGTTAATTGGGGAACCAGTGCCTGTCGCGGTGATCCCGCCCGGGCTTGCTGTCACTGTATAACTGGTAATGGCCGCTCCGCCATTGTTAGCCGGTGCATTAAAACTGACGCTGGCACTGGTGTCACCCGGCACCGCTATAGCAGCGGTAGGAGCGCCCGGCACGGCAGGGTTGACGCTAAATGAGCGGCTAACCGATGGCGCCGCCAACCAACTTGCATTGCCGGCCTGATCAGCTGTCAGAGTACAGGTACCTATAGCTACCAGAGTGACCACTCCTCCGCTAGTAACGGTACAAACCGCGTTAGTTGTCGAGCTGAACACTGGTGTAAGGCCGGACGATGCCGAGGCAGTCACAGTCAAAGGCGTACCCAGTATCTGATTACCGGGTGAAGAGAAGTTAATGGTCTGCGTGCCTCGCGGCGTCACTGCGTTGGATGCACCGGAAGCACTACCGCTACCGATAACGTTAGTTGCAGTGACACTAAAGGTATAACTGGTGCCATTGGTCAGACCGCTAACGGTAAGAGGAGAACTCGCACCTGATGCTGTAGCACCACCGGGGCTGGCGGTGACGGTATAACCAGTGATAACTGAGCCACCGTTTGACGCAGGTGCAGTAAACGCGACCGTAGCCTGGGCATTACCGGCCGTGGCAGCGCCGATTGTAGGAGCACCCGGAACCACTGCGTTCACAGTAAAGCTATTAGTAACTTGGGGGGCAGGTAAATAGCTGGCATCACCTGCCTGATCAGCGTTGATAGTACAAGTACCAGCAGTTACAAAGGTTAAAGCACCGCCCGTCGTGATAGTACAAACAGCAGGCGTCGATGAGGTGAAGGTTGGCGTTAAACCAGTCGCATCCGTAGATGCAGTAAGTGTTGGCGAGGTACCAAAATTTTGCGCACCCGGATTCGCAAAAGTGATGGTCTGGATTGCCGCAGGTGTTATCGAGTTGGACGCAGCTGATGCCGGGCTGGTGCCGGCTGAATTATCCGCCGTCACAGTAAAGGTGTAGGCTTGTCCATTAGTCAAACCTGTTATCACAATGGGTGAAGAAGCTCCATTTACTGGAGCAACGTCCGGCGGACTCACTGTCACCGTGTAGCCAGTAATACTGGTGCCGCCCGTGTTCACCGGCGCAGTGAAAGCAACACTCGCTTGGGTATCACCGGCTATTGCAGTTCCTATGGTTGGAGCATCGGGAACTACGGGGCTAACTGTGAAAGACTGGCTCACCTGTGGTGCAGCCAGGAAAGACGAATCGCCCGCCTGGTTCGCATTGATCGTACAGGTTCCTGCAGTTATAAAGGTCAACACACCGCCACTGGTGATAGTACAAACACTGGTGGTAGATGAGGTGAAAGTGACAACATAACCACCACCTGCCGACGAACTTGCGGTCAGCGTTGGTGAAGTACCAAAGCTCCGTGTTCCTGGATTAGCAAAGGTAATGGTTTGCGGAGATGCCGGGATAATCGAGTTGGAGGCAGCCGATGCTGCGCCCGTTCCCGCCGAGTTGGTAGCGGTCACAGTAAAGGTATAAGCCACTCCGTTTGACAGCCCGGTCACCGTGATTGGCGAACTTGAACCAGTACCGGTTGCGCCGCCGGGACTTGCAGTGACGGTGTATCCACCAGCAAGGATCGACGCGCCGCCAGTGCTGGCCGGTGCGGTAAAGGTCACTGTCGCCTGGGTATCACCGGCGGTTGCAGTGCCTATCGTTGGGGCACCGGGAACTACCGGATTCACAGTAAAGGTTTGGGATACCGTCGGGGCTGGGTTGGTAGCTGAGTCACCCGCTTGGTCAGCATCGATAGTACAGCTACCGGCTGTCACGAAGGTCAGTACGCCACCGCTGGTGATGGTACAAACACCGGTAGTGGATGAGCTGAAAGTGACCGTCAACACGGACGTTGTTGATGCACTCAAAGTCGGCGTAGTACCAAAGTTCTGCGCACCGGGGTTGGCGAAGGCAATAGTTTGGTTAGCTTTAGGCGTCGCCGAGTTGGATGCACCCGATGCGGTACTGGTACCAATTGCATTGGTCGCTGTAACGGTAAATGTATAAGCAGTTCCATTACTCAGGCCAGTTACTGTAGCAGTACACGCTGCTGGTCCGGCACAGGTACCAAACGCACCGCCGGGGCTAGCTGTTGCAGTATAAGTGGTAATTGCTGAGCCACCGTTGTTGCCCGGAGCTGTGAAGGTGACAGATACCTGGCCGTCGCCTGCAGTGGCTGTACCGATGGTGGGTGCATCGGGAGCTGACAACGCATTGCTGGTCGTGATGCCATTGCCTGTTAAATCAGCTACAACAACTGCGGAATCGGCACCCGCAGCCCAATCTTCAGCGGCAGCAAGATTGTAGGTTGTACCACCGATTGAGCTAGTACCATTTTTATTCAGAATCAGATTAACCGCATCTTTATCGGTTGAGCTGAGTGTCAGGGTAAAGCTGGTACCGGAAGTTACTTCTACATCGCTGGTATCGGTCAGTGCGTAAGTACTTCCACCTTGGCCGGTAAACGTGAACTTATTGGCAACGATGTCGTTGGTGGCACCATTTGATTTCAACAATCCGGTGCTCGTTACCACCAGCGCACCAGTCGATGCATTGTAGGTGGCACTGGTGATGGTCGGTGCAGCCACATTACTGACGGTAACGCCATTGCCCGTTGTATCAACAATAGCGACTCCCGCATCAGCACCCGCATTCCAATCCTCAGCGGCAGCCAGATTGTAAGTAGAAATATCTGTAGAGAGAGTGCCATTTTTATTCAGGATCAGATTAGCGCCCGCTTTATCGGTAGCGCTTAGCGTCAAGGTAAAACTGGTGCCGCTTGAAATCTCCACATTGGCAGTATCTGTGAGAGTGTAAGTGCTGCCACCTTCGCCCGTCAGCGTGAATTTATTAGCAATAATTTCGTTAGTGGCGCCAGTGAGTTTTTTCAGGTTGGTACCAGTAGCGACCAATACGCCTGTACTGGCATCGTAGGTAGCTGATGTAACAGTGGGTGCAGCAACAGTCGCCGTTATGCCGTTACCTGTTAGATCAGCAGTGGCCGCCGAGTCTGCAATAAAACCTGCCGCACCAGCGAGGTTATACGTAGTACCACCAGTGGAGCTGGTGCCATTTTTATTGACGATTAAGTTCACTGCCGCGCGATCAGTCGCGCTGAGTGTCAGAGTGAAACTGGTAACAGAAGAAATCTCTACATCGGCCGTATCAGTAAGGGTGTAAGTGCTGCCACCTTCGCCGGTCAGGGTAAAATCGCTAGCGTCAACATCATTGGTTGCACCGCCGGTTGCCGTGAAGTTGGTGCCAGTCACGACTAACGCACCCGTGGAGGTGTTGTAAGTAGCGGAGGTGATGGTGGGAGCTGGAATCACTGGTGGACTGAAATCAATATCATCAATATCAATATCTAAATCTGATCCAGATATACGAACCTCATCAATGTATTCCCAACTGGCATTAGCGGACACATTAAATATACCAAAAAAGATGCCACCCAAATTATACGTAGTGCTAATCACTTCCGAGTTATCACGGTAACCTTTTATGGTGAGATTAGTAGTACCACCAAGGCCAGTAGAGACCACAAAAGTGTTGAGTTTAAACTCATCACCATCACTCGTTTTAAAACCCACAACCGTTGAAGAATTTGGACCCGAACTCCGGTAACCCAAGGCAAATTCTGCCCCAGTGGCAATATCGCCATCATTAACTATCTGAATTTGGGCAACGTCATTGTTGCTGTAGATAATCCCATCGATAGTGACAGAGTTGCTTCCTTTGTTACCAACTGATTGGGCATTAAAATTTTGATCTGCTGGGGTAACGGCATAAGCGGTTGGCATCACCATTGCCAATGCAGCGCCAAAAAGCAGTGAGCGCCATTTCAAGAGATGTGTTTTGGCGTAGGCCGCTTTTATTTGTTTGACGCTGTTTGAGGTGATCCACCACATGATATTTCCCCGGTAATCGTTAGAGGTGTTTACATTTTCTGTAAATATTCGGCACAAGATTCAAAATTTTTCTATTCAAATGGGACGCATCCGTTGCGAGCCCATGTATTTCGAATCAATAGTTACTACACAACTTGTATTCAGTATTCAAATTAATTGCGCGAAGGATAAATTCCCTCCAGTGCGATAATAAAATTCATACCCAAATACGGGTTGCGGATTGGCACAGGCAAGTTATTTCCTACCGGCGTGACGGTAACTCCGGCGGCAAATGGTTTGAGTGTTACATCAGGAGTATCCGCAGCGTATAGAGTACCTGCCCGTCCCGCAGCCGCCACTGGCCCAAGATTGAGATTTGCAGCAGGTGCTCCCACCGCTGTTGTGCTCGCTGCAACAGCCGGGATCGCCACATTCACAGCTACCGTTGGAGCATGGCTAGGTAATTGGCCAGTTGTAAGGGAGACATTCTCTGTACCTGACACTTGACCCAATGTGATGTTAGTTAAACCTGCACCGGTACCCGTACCTACCGGACTACGGCTTTGCAAGTTAGGTAATGCAAAAGTGGTTACACCATCGCCACCGTAATTGGTTCCCAACAGCGAGAACAAAGCAGAGTTGCTGGAAATTGCCAACAATTGACCGTTACAGAATGCCCAACCTCGCGGAGCATAAGTACCAGCAAACATGCGAATTTCACCCATAAATGGATCAGCCATCATTTTCTCCTTAACTAGTTTTAGGTTTACTTAATGTGTACAGAATTTACTCCTTGTGTTTTTAATAACGCCTGATTTTTCATCAGGCTAATCAAAAAACAGCACAACTCCCAATAAAAACTCATGCTTTTGCAATAAAAAAACGTGAATCAATCTTGACTGATATTCAAAAAAACACCGATTTGTATTTTCTTATGCCCAAATTGCGTCACCCAAAATACCCATACTTGAGTTTATAAGAATTCGGTTGTGCATCCTATTACGCCCCATAACAGGAGACAAAATTAATGAGCAAACAAGCTCTACTACCACAACAATATGTCATGTGTAGTAGATGATTCGGATAATGCAAACCCAAGATTCAGGTAAAGCTTTTTTGCGCGGGTGTTTTGTTGATCAACGGCAAGGCGCACAGGCCGCCTCGCTTGATCAGCCAAATGTTTAAGCGCACGCAATATACTTGACCCATAGCCTCTGCTACGCATGGAGGGCAAAAAAGCAATATCGATCAGATGCAGACTATCGGAAGTATTATTCAAGATTAATTTTCCAATAGGTTCTGCAAACAGATGGATAATAAATGTTTCTGCCAAAGGAAAGGAAGCGCCATAAGAAGCCTGCTGCAGGATGAATTGTTGCTTTATCAGCAAATCCACTTGCGCTTTTGGCAGTGGCATTTGATAGAGAAATACACGTGTAGAAAAGAACAAGGTTTCTGCAAAGGCTTGGTCTTGCGGCTGCAGCTCGCGCAGGTGCAACCCCAGCGGCAAAGAAATGTCATTGAGCATTTATAACTGTCCCTATCGAATTATTAGTTAACACCAACAAACGATTATAAGTAGAAGAAAGGTGTGCTTGTATTTTTTCCTGCTCTTGTCGCGTAAACAAAGACTGCTTCTTTTCTGCATCAGGTAAAAACACTTGCCCCGGACTCTTTGAATGAAACTGCATGCGAGCTTGTATTTTAAAAAAACCAAGCTCATCGAATGCAATTTCTAAAAACTGAAATAGTGTTGTTATAGTGTCAACATTCAACTGACAGTAATCAACTACGAGTCCGCCCTGCCCAGGATAACAATCGTGCATTGCCCATAACAATCCATGCAATACCTGCACTCTTTTCGCCAACAGCGTACCTGCATCATCCCAACCAGCAAATACCGGATGATAATCTGCCAAGCTCGGATCACCAATCATATGCCGCCCTGCCGAGCGATGATGTGAAGCCAAAATCTCCACCGGATGGCGCACCAAAAAAACCACCGGCACTTGCGGGTAATTTGCGCGAATCAAATCCCAACGGAAAATATCCCAGGCATTCCATTTAATAACAACATCTGGCCGCGTAGGAAATACACTCGCTTGTAAATTGATAAGCTGCTGCAGATGTTGTTGCTGGGCAGCCTCTTTGAGCGTTTGATCTAGCAGGATTTCGGTTAACACCGGGGATTCAGAAAACACGCAAGTAGTATCTAACTCGGACAAACAACCGGAAATCAGCGTTGAACCGCAACGGGATAAATGAAAAATAAATCCTGCCGGTGTTATGGGCTGCACAGCCTGCGCTTGAACATCCAGCGACGACAAAGCAGTTTTAGGTGTAATGAATTGATTAACTAAAACAGTTTGTCGATAACGGGAAATAGTTTCATCCTGAAATGGCTCAGTGGCATGTCCGGCAGGCAAGCACCAATGAATGCAGCGGTTTTTTGCATGATAGCGATAAGGCAACCAATTTCCTGCCAATTGAATTTTATCGCTATCTAAAACAAGTTGGTTTAGTTGCGCCAATTCAGCGAGTAATTGGTCATCGCTGAGCGTTGTTTGTTGCCACAATTTTTTAATGACAGACAACAACTCACTGACAGAAACAGCCTCCTGACAGCGCTCCAATTGTGCGGGCGAACTGATCAATTCACAGTAAGCCGAAAACAAATCACTCACTGCGATACTCCCGAACGAATTTGCTCGCACAACCATTCATTGGCAACACAATCGATTACCAAATTAATTCTGTCTTCCGTACCGCGATTATAAACTTCATGTACCTGATCCGCATTGAAGTACCACAGCTCGCCCGCGCGCATAGGAATTATTTTGTTATCAACGATAAAACTCACCGCAGCGCTGGTGTGAATCAGCACATGCAAACGCGCCTCACCAAATTCGATGCTTAACTCATGATCACGATGGGGTTTTATTTCTGCGCCGGCTTTTAAGCGCATTAAACGCGCGGCTTTAATGGGGCATTGCAGCTGATTAAAAATGGAGGCGATTGCCGGGCACTGCTCCAACACCGGCAAGTTTTCCCAGTCATCGCCATCGGCAATCGCAAAGCCTTGCAAGACAGGATGTGCATTCAGATGTTGCCGCTGGCAGCGTAAGGGCAACACATCCCAACCACCGGCATAATCATTTTTATTAACGTGATCAACCCAGACGTCAACGAGCGGGGAAATGTGCAGCAGTGCTTCAACCTCCGCTTGCAGTGCACCGAGTTGAATAGCGCAAGGGAGTTTTACAAAGGAAACAACAGGATTTTCCATTCACAATGCTCTTATTTATTGAATGAAATCCTTTTCTGACGAATACCTCTACCCACAAACAGATTTACAGAATCGCAACCAGCAAAAACGGCAAGCCGATAAACGCCACTAGTGTGGACACTAACACCATAGCAGCTACTTCTTCTGGATGGCGATCATAACGCAACGCCAGTAAATAGTTGAATACTGCTATAGGCATGGCAGATTGCAATAACACAATATTACGCGAGACGCCTGTCAGCCCCATTAATTCGCACACGACAAACCCGAATAACAACCCACCACCTACACGTAGAAAGCTAAATAATAGGCTACGTTTCCAAAAATGAATTTTTAATGTTGCAAGTGATACACCCAGTGCAATCGTCATTAACGGGATGGCGATGCCGCCGAGCAAGTCGAGTGTATTGCTAATCCAACGCGGCAATTCGGTGTGCGTAACGAGCAAGATGACTGCGATGATCATTGCATAAATCACCGGCTGTTTGGCGATTGCCTCCATGCGTTTAAAAATCCCGCCTTCACTGGTTGTCACTAACAGCAGGCCCACTGTAAAGGTTGCAACCATCATCACCATAAACGAGCCCAGCGCGAGTGCCAAACCGGTTTGACCGTAGGCAAATAAACATAACGGCAAACCCATGTTGCCGTTGTTGGGAAAAATTAAAGGTGGCAGATAAGTACCAATTTCAAGTTTCATCCAGCGCAATAACGCCCAGCCAAATAAACCCATAGCGGTCATAACGATAGCAGTAGCGAGCGCGACCTGCCCCATCACCGCTGGCTGCACATCGACCTTTGCCATCACACTAATGATCAAACAGGGCGTGCCTATATTCATCACAATGCGCGAGATAAAATCCGAGGGAAATTCAGTGCCTGTTTTACCCCAGATAAAACCCGCGCCGACTGAAATCATAATAGGCGCGAGAATAGCGAGCAGTTCGCTCAACATAAGAGAATCCAAAATCTACGATGAAAGGCGCATATATTACCGGCACAAGCTGATTGACGATAGCAGGTACGAGAATCAAGTTGTTTTCAGTAACTGCCTCATCAAACTGAAATACTACTATCCAGGCGATGTCATTTTCACTCTTACCACTCATTAACTCCGCAAGCCATAGGCAAAATTTATAGCCTTTTGATTGTGAAGCCAAAACATCTCGGATACAAACGCGTCCCTAATGCCAGTAGCCGTGGCATTTATTGTGCGATTTTTACTTTGACTTCAGAGGTGGGTATGTCTCAAAAAATAAAAAAGGTAGTGATTGCTGGAGGAGGAACATCAGGTTGGTGCACTGCTGTTTCTTTATCACGTCATTTAGGAACCCTATTAGATATTACATTGATCGAGTCTGCTGAAATCGGCACGGTAGGTGTAGGCGAAGCGACATTCCCGACTATTTGTTCTTTCCACAAAATTCTGGGCATTGATGAACAGGAATTTTTAAATGCAACCCTGGGTAGCATCAAGCTGGGTATTTCCTTTGAGAACTGGGCCCGCAAGGGCGATAGGTACATCCACCCTTTTGGCACATTCGGGAAGTCAAACTGGTTGGGGGACTTTCATCACTACTGGCTGGCCGCCAAAGCTCGCGGCTATGATGGTTCGATTGACGATTTATGCTTCGAGTTGCAGGCTGCTAAAGCCCATAAATTTGCGCTCACCGAAAATCCAAAACTGAATTATGCCTATCATTTTGACGCAAGCCTTTACGCAAAGTTTTTGCGTAAGCTTAGTGAGGAAAAAGGTGTGCGTCGCCTTGAAGGAAAAATAGTTGGGGTCAAGCAACATCCGGATACGGGTTTTATTGAGTCTGTGGTAATGGAATCAGGTGCGAGTATTGAAGGTGATTTTTTTATCGATTGCACAGGATTTCGTGGATTACTCATTGAGGAAACCTTAAAGGCCGGTTACGAGAAGTGGGGGCATTGGCTGCGTAATGATAGCGCCGTAGCTTTACAAACTGAATTTTCTGGCGATATCCCGCCTTACACGCGCGCCATTGCGCATGACAGCGGTTGGCAGTGGAAGATTCCGTTGCAGCATCGTCAGGGTACAGGCCATGTTTATTCCAGTTCATATATTTCTGATGAAGATGCAAGAAAAACCTTGTTGGAAAATCTGGATGGAGACATACGCGCAGAACTTCGCCTGCTGAAATTCCACACAGGGCGCCGCAAGCAATCATGGGTCAAAAATTGTGTTGCGATAGGCTTGGCCGGTGGATTTGTTGAGCCGTTGGAATCAACCAGCATTCACCTGATTCAAATAGGCGTGATCAGGTTATTGCAATTATTTCCATTTGAAGGATGCAACGAGCATTTGATCCGACGTTACAATGACCTCGCTCACGCCGAGTACGAATGGATTCGGGATTTTATTATTTTGCATTACAAAGCGACTGAGCGCGACGATACCCCTTACTGGCGCGACTGCCGTGATATGTCCATCCCCGATTCGCTTGCAGAGAAGATTGAATTGTTTAAAGCAACCGGTCAAATCTACCATCATCCCGATGATATTTTTAGAGTAACTTCCTGGCTCCAGGTAATGTTAGGGCAAAGAATAGAGCCGCGCAGTTATCATCACATTCCGCACGCGATGAGTGATGAGAAAATTTTTGCCGGCCTTATCTCAATAAAATCAAATATTGCCGCCGCTGTTGAAAAATTACCTTCACATGCTGACTTTCTCAAAGCCTATTGCTCGGTAAAATAATCTGTATACATTCGGAACTCGCGTTGAGTGAGTTCCGAATGATGTGTGTGTCATAATTAGTCAGCTCCATCACTCTGATGCTATTAATTGACTCTCACGACACATTATTACTTATGCAGAATCCTCTTTTTGGTGACGCCGGCAAGCCTGCGAAAAAATCCGGTAAAGTCGTAGAGCCAGCGATTATCGATCCGGCGTTGATCGAACTCGCACAAAGCCTGCCTGCGCATCTACGTCTGGGTACCTCTTCGTGGAATTATCCGGGTTGGAATGGCTTGGTGTGGAATGGCGAATATCCCGAAACCAATCTGTCGCGCTACGGACTCGCAGCTTACGCACAGCACCCGTTGTTTCGCACAGTGAGTGTTGATCGCAGTTTTTATCGGCCACTAAACGTCGCCCAGTTTGCAGAATATGCATCGCAGGTGGGACAGCATTTTCGCTTCGTCGTAAAAGCGCCGAGTTTAATCACCGATGCGTTGGTACGCGACGAATCCGGACGCGGCATGCGACAAAACCCGAATTTTCTCAATGCAGAACAGGCAGTGCAGATGTTTGTTGAACCGGCATTGGAAGGCTTAGGGCGCAGACTCGGGGCATTGGTATTTCAGATCAGCCCCTTACCCACCGCATGGCTTGGGCAAATGCCGAAATTGATCGATCGATTACACACTTTATTAAAAGCCATTCCCGATTTAAAAAGCATTGCGCCTGATGGCGTTGTCGCAGTAGAAGTGCGCGATCCACAATGGTTAACACCACAATTTGTCGATGCACTGCGCGACACCGGCGCAACCTATTGCATGGGCCTGCACGCCAAAATGCCGCGCATCACTGAACAACTTCCGATTTTGCGCGCACTCTGGCCAGGGCCATTGGTATGCCGCTGGAATTTGAATCCACTACATGGCGCCTACGGTTATGAAGATGCACAAGCACTCTATTCGCCTTACGACAAAATGATGGATCCCGATCCGGAAACGCGCGCAGCCCTGGTACGGGTAATTTCCGGTACCGCAAGCGCCGGGCAAAATGTTTTTGTTACGCTGAGCAATAAAGCAGAGGGGTCAGCGCCGCTTTCCGTGATTGAATTGGCAAGGGCGATTCGGGCGGATAATCACCCGAGTGGAAACACATAAACGCAGCGTGAAATAACTAAAAGCCCGGCACAACGATGCCGGGTTTTTATTGTTGAAACCTAAAACAAACTCTTCGCCACAATGCGAATCTCTTGCACGTTGCTCATCACAAACGTGAGTCCACCAGCGACCACAGAATTTTCCGGCTCTTCCAATTTTTGGTAGGCCGTTAATTCCTGAATGGGTGGCAAATCGGTTTTGGTGTGGGTTAATTTGAGCGAGTGATACAAGCCAAGGTTAATCAGATCGCTAAGATTGGCTGGGCCGGGGCTCTCGCCTTTCCAATTGCCGATCTCCTGCACCACCTTGAGGTACTGCTCATCCACTTGCCACTGCTTGAGGGTAATTACGCCGAGGGATTTCGCGTATTCACGGCAGAGCGCGACATATGCCGGGATATCAGGGGTATCGTCACTGTTTCTAAACGCTGAAAGTACAGCCAATGTGCCCACTTCACTCAAAAGTGCCGCCATCAGTACATTGTCGGGCAGTACATTTTTGAAATGCATATGCTTGGCAATATAGGTACTCACACTCGCCTTCAATGCCAGGCGACGCCAGGCCTCTAAGAAAAGCCGTTTGTGTTTTACCGAATGCACCGAGAACAAACTTTTTATCGAGTGCACCATGGTAATCCGCTCCACTTGATTCATTCCCAGCAGGCGAATCACATCGAGCAGGTTTTGCGGTGGTGTTTGGCTACCCACCAAGGGGCTTGATGCATATTTCAACAACACCGCTGACAAGGCGGGGTCTTTGGCCAGCAGCCTGCTCAATTCCATCATGGAGAGATCTTGCTGCCCCATGGCTTTGCGGATTTCAAACGTAATAGACGGCAGGCTCGGCAATTGCTCTTGACCGCTTAATAGATCGCCGATCACACCGCGATACACTGAATAATCTGATTGAACTGCTGTCACGCTGGAATCCATAGCACACACATTGGTAATTAGAGAGTATTTGCCGCCAAGCGTAGCAGATTTGCCCGTTGGGGTAATAGCTGAGTCAGCACCAGCAAGTGCATCCAATCAGGTACTATTGGATCATAAGTACTCTTGTATAGGGCCAGAAAAAAGTACTGCAGAAAGAAAAGTGTCACAAAGCCTTGCTAGGCTGGAGCGCCATTTAAGTGCCAACCAAGCGACACGAGCAATCAACATGCAACCCAAAGCCCTGCCTACCCTCCTTTTCGTGCTCTTTTATTTTGTCAGCCTTGCGGGCTGTGATGCACAGCTTAACGGGCAAGCACAAGCCTCGCCCAATGCAGACGCCACACCGGAAAACCTTCAAGCTAGCTCGCGCTTACCGGAAGTTAGCATGGAAAAGCGCGTTCAGGTGTCTGACGACATCATTACCAATCTCGAAGCGCCCATCCCCTCACAGTGCTACACCAAAACTGAGAATCGCCACAACCCCTGCTACACATGCCATCAAATGTATGACCGAAGCAAAGGCGAGTTTCGCATGAATGAGTTGGATGACGGAGGCTTACAAGGTGCTTATATTTTTTCTGAGGATGGCTTGAGTAACCATTGGAAGAATCTGTTTGTTGATCGTCAGGATTGGATTAACAGCATAAGCGATAGCTCAATTCAAACCTATGTAAATACCGAGAACTACAGCCAACTCCCAAATGATCTGACCGCGCGCAACTGGAAAGGCTTTATTCCTGATTTGCAAAATTTCCACCAGGCCGCCGCCGCCTTTGATGAGCAAGGCATTGCGAAAGACGGCAGTCACTGGATCGCGTTTAATTACAAACCTTTCCCCGGCACTTTCTGGCCCACTAACGGTGCGACAGACGATGTAGTTATTCGTCTACCGGCGCAGTTTCGCGAAATCAACGGCCAATACAATGCAGCGATGTATTTTTTAAATTTATCGCTGGTTGAAATAAACATCAAACAACTGGCGAACATCAGTATCGCGCCGCAAGATGAAAAGGAGCTGGGCATTGATTTGGATGGCGATGGCAATTTGGGCCAAGCAGTGCAACTGGTAAAACGCGATCAATATTTGGGCGATGCAGCGCAGGTAGCGGTTATCCCCCAACAATATCCGGAAAATACCGAATTCATGCATTCAGTTCGCTACGTAGGTAATGATGAACAGGGCAATATTTTTGTGCCCGCGCGCATGAAAGAACTGCGCTACATGAAAAAAATTCGGGCACTGGAACAATACGATGTCGCCAGCCGCTACGCGCGTGAACGCAAAGAAAAAAATCTGGAGCAATTGCCGAACTTCAATGATCACGGCGAACTGGGAATGGAAAATGGGTTTGGCTGGATGCTGCAAGGCTATATAGAAGACCACGATGGCAAGTTGCGTCCGCAAACCCATGAAGAAACCTTCTTTTGCATGGGCTGCCACGCCGCAGTGGGCGCCACTATCGACCAAACATTTGCGTTTGCACGCAAAGTCACCGGTGCGCAAGGCTGGGGCTACATCAACTTGAAAGGCATGCTGGATGCGCCCAGCGTAAGTGAACCCGGTGGTGAAATTTTGCATTACTTACAGCGCGCCGGTGGCGGCAGTGAATTCCGCGAAAATCCGGAGATGCTCAGCCGCTGGTTTACCGAAAACGGGATTGTCGATACCGAAAAAGTGAAATCCGCCGATGTGTACACATTGATCTCCCCTTCGCGGGAACGCGCTATGCAGTTGAATAAGGCTTATACCCACATAGTGCGTCACCAAAGTTATATTTATGGGCGCGATGCGACTTGGCTGACCGCAAACAATGTGTTTGAAACCATCGATGAATCTGAACCACCCCTTGCGCCGGAATTTCGTTTTTACAATTGGGATCTTCGTTTGGACTGGAGCAGTCTCCAGTAGATTAAATGGCAAAATTGAACAAATAAAAAAGCACTGTCGCGAAAGCGGCAGTGCTTTTTTATTTTTACTTGATAAACATCGCGCTGAAACCACACATGGAGACGGCAACGAAAATTAAGTGCATTTGGCGTCAAAAAACCTTCATTTAAATGACACAAATATGTTGTCAAACCTTCATACAGCATCCCTAGGCTTCAGTCCTCGAAAGTAAACTTTTTAAAGACCAACCTTGGGATCAATAACCATGACCTTCAACAAAAAAATATTAGCCGTGTTAATTTCTTCCACCATTATGCTCACTGCCTGTGGCGGTGATGACGGTAAAGATGGTGCTACGGGTCCAGCAGGAGCTACCGGAGCAACTGGCCCAAAAGGTGACACTGGAGCGACTGGCCCGCAAGGTCCTGCAGGATCTAACGGCTCAAATGGAAGTAATGGCTCTAATGGTAGCAATGGAACTGACGCAACAGCACCAGCCAAAATGATTCGCCTCGCTACTACACCAATGGGCTCTGAATTAACTGGTATGTTCAAGACCGATAATGGTGAATTCTTTTTCAATATCCAACACCCGTCAGACACACTACCTGGTGATGAGAAAAAAGCGGCAGTCGGTGTTTGGAATGGCGTAGATTTGGATAATCTTGATCCCAAAATCACCCCGGTTCCAGTTCCAGTGAAAGGCTCTCCAGAATCACAAACTACCAAAGTTGCCGTAGGTAGCTATCAAGCCCTTGGCCGTGAAGGCGATACCTATGCCGGTGCACTGCCTTTCGGCTTTGGCAACATCACCAACCCTGCGGGCAACGTCAGCATCAAGCAATCCAACAACCCTGACTTCAACGCATTTATCCCAAGCAACGCCACCGGCAGCGAAGGCTACCTGTTCAGCGCATGGGAAGATCGTCCGGGCGGTGTAAGCCGTCTGAACATCGCCAAACAAAGCGATGGCACCTGGCGCGTAAACGATGCCATGAACGTTAACTTTGGCAATGTTAAAGGCACCATGATCAACTGCTTTGGTACCGTTTCTCCTTGGGGCACTCCGCTGACCTCAGAAGAAAACTACGAAGCTGAAAATTCAGTGCGCTGGAACGACATGACCTACTCCACTGGCTACCCGAACTACGCTGATGTTTTGAAGATTAAGGATTACCTGGGAGGCACCTTCCCCAACCCTTATGACTACGGCTACATCGTTGAAATAACCCAACCAAAAGCGGCTACGCCGGTCGCGGTGAAGCATTTCACTCTGGGCCGTTCAGCCCATGAAAACCCGGTGATCATGCCCGACAAGAAAACCGTTTACCTGACCGATGACGGCTCAAACAAAGGCTTCTACAAGTTCGTAGCCGACGTTGCCGGCGATTTGTCAGCAGGTACTCTTTACGCTGCAAAAGTAACTCAAGACGCGACCAACGATACCGCTAAAGCCGGTTTTGATATCGAGTGGATCATGCTGGCACACGCGACCAACGCGCAAATTGAAAGCTGGGTACGCAGCTACGATGGCATTGATGAAACGGATTATGTATCCGGCTCAACCAACTTTATCAGCGATGCTGAAGTTGCTACCTGGGCCGCTGGTGGTGCTGCCGACAACCGTGTTGCGTTCCTTGAAACTCTGCGCGCTGCCAAAGCCAAGAGCGCAACCGTTGAGTTCAACAAGATGGAAGGTATCAACATCAACTACGATGGCGCCAAAGATCGCAGCGTGCCATTCATGTACGTTGCCATGGCTGAAGTACGCGGTGCAATGGCCGACACTACCGGTGACATTCAGGTTAAAGAAAACCGTTGCGGCGCTGTTTACCGTTTCGGCTTCGACATGAACTACAACGTGGATCGCATGCAACCTGTGGTCGTGGGCGGCGCTTACAACGGCAGCAGCACTACCGACAAGTGTGACGTGAACGGCATAGCTCAGCCTGACAACATCGAAGTATTGGATGACGGTCGCGTACTGATTGGTGAAGACACCAGCAACCACGTTAACAACATGTTATGGATCTATAACCCTAAAGGTGTGTGATAACCGAAAAAAGTGTTTCAGGATAAAAATACGTCATCAAGCTGTAACGCATTCAGTTCATCATAAAAAGCGTTAGAGCAAGGAAGACAACAGGCAAGGAGGTATACAAGGAGGTTATTGCATGCATCAGAAGGGGCTCAGGCCCCTTTTTTTACACTCAAATGTAACCGGTTACTGTAATATGCGCCCGCTCAGGCACACCGCCCGAACGCAGCTCATTCGAATAATCAGGAACCCCATGAAACAACTCTTTTTTAGCCTCGCGCTCGCGGTGCTCCCAGCTACCGTGCTTGCGCAGCCCACAGCACACCTACCATCAACAGAAGCCCTATTGCAGATGGCTGGTGAGTTTGAGCAGGAACTCACCGGCAATATCCTGCCCTACTGGATTAAACAGGCACCCAATCCCGAGACCGGCGGTTTTTACGGGCAAGTCAGCGCCGACGGCAAACCCGACCCAAGTGCCGAGCGCGGCGCCCTGCTCTCCAGCCGGATTTTATGGAGTTACTCAGCCGCGTATCGGAATTACCGGGATGAGGCCTATCGCAAGCTGGCCGATAGCGCATTTAAAGATCTGGAAGCCACTTTTTGGGATAACAAAAATGGCGGCCTTTACTGGTCAGTAGCGGGCGATGGTAAACCAGCGCAAACCCATAAACAGATTTACGGGCAGGTCTTTGGTATCTACGGCTACAGCGAATACTTCCGCGCGACCGGTAACCAGCAGGCACTGGAACGCGCTAAAACCCTGTATCGACTAATCGAACAATACGCGTTGGATAGGGAGCATGGCGGCTATCTGGAAGTAGTGGGTGAAGATTGGCGACCACTCGCCAAACCCGTAAATAGCCTCGGTGTGACAACCGCCAAATCGCAAAATACGCACCTGCATGTGATGGAGGCTTACACCAATTTATTGCGCGTTTGGCCGGATGGGCAGCTGAAAAAACAGCAAACAGCGCTGCTGGACATCATGCTCGGCAAAATCCTCAACCGCACAACCAACCATCTCGCCCTATTTATGGATGCCGATTGGCAGGTGCAAGGCGATGGCATTTCCTACGGTCACGATATTGAAGCCGCTTGGCTAATGGTGGAAGCCGCTGAAGTATTGGGTGATCCCGACCTGATCAACCGCACCCGCGCGCTGGCCGTGAAGATTGCCGATACAACTCTCGCTGAAGGCATGGATACGGATGGCGCCATCTACAACGAAGCCTCGGCACACAAAGGTTTGACTAATGCCGGCAAGGATTGGTGGGCGCAGGCAGAAGCCCTGGTCGGTTTTATCAACGCCTATGAAATTACCGGCGATACCAAATACCTGAGTGCAACTACGCGTACATGGGGTTTTATCAAGGCGCACCTGGTGAACAATAAAACCGGTGAGTGGCACTGGGGGACAAACAAATCCGGCCAAGTGATACTCCAACCTACCCTGAGTATGTGGAAGTGCCCTTACCACAATAGCCGCGCCATGATGGAAAGTGCACGCCGTTTACAGCGCTTGGCGACGCTTGCCAAACACTAATAGAGACACTGACACCAGCAAACTCAAGCCGCCCTTGCAGCACAAGGGCGGCGCTCAAAAACCACGCCTTTTGTGTCGCCTAAACCCAATTAGCTGTTAAAAACTGCAAACACAATATGTAGTCATATCACATCCATATCTACATGCAAAAAAAGTCTAAGCTGCACGACAAACTGTCATTTTGGGTATGAGTCACGGCAACACTGGATTTCCCGTAGTTCTACAGCGATTTCGCCACTTGCCCCCAGTTTTTACCAGCTCCACCCACACCTTATCCACAGGTTTTCAAGCTTGCATAAAACCCCTAACCGCATTATCTTGTAGCCCATTCACGATTTACCCCTAGATATAGGTATTACCGGTGCCCAACACCACAATATCGCCTATCGCTCATGGAGCAAATCGTCAAGCAGATTTTTGACCCAATTGAACGTTAATCACAGTCACTGCGTAAAAACCAGCTGTCATTAACGGCCAACCTGTCGTTTCAATACACTGGGAAGGCATCAGTAGTATGGGCACAACCGGCTGATTACCGACCACTATATCTAGTGGTGTGTTAATCAGCAGAAAACGGTGTTCTGAACCCTGATTTTAATAATCCAACCGCCATCGATTCGGCGGGCAAGCGGGTCAGCAAGATCGCAAACGCTAGTCAGCACTGCCTTTATATCGACAATGCTTTTTGTAAGAACAAACAGAATCAACTTCAATCGGGAATGACCTCACGCGGGAGACGTCTATGCATACTGACATTGAACAAACCACCGGCACGACCAACATCCAACACGACATCCACGGCGGCACGTCGAGCCTTACCGCAACAGCGCCGGGGCAATTGCGTGTGATCAAGCGCAATGGAACGGTGGTTCCTTTCGATGCCAGCAAAATCGCCATCGCCATGACCAAGGCATTTTTGGCTGTAGAAGGTGGCACTGCCGCTGCCTCTACCCGTGTACACGAAGTGGTGAGCAGCCTCACCCAACAAATCACCGCCACCTTCAAGCGCCGTATGCCCTCAGGCGGCACTATCCATATTGAAGAGATCCAGGATCAGGTTGAACTTATCCTGATGCGCTCTGGCGAACAAAAAATCGCCCGCGATTACGTGCTCTACCGCGAAGAGCACGCTCGTATGCGCGCCCAAAAACAACCTGCATCGCAAGAGCCAGATCCGGATTACCCCGCATTGAACGTCGTATTGGACGATGGCACCCGCGCCCTGCTCGACATTGGCCGTATGCGCACCATCGTGCGTGAAGCCTGTGCCGGTTTGGCCGGTGTGGAAGAGAAAGCCATCCTCGATGAAGCCATGCGCAACCTCTATGACGGCGTGGCCGAAAAAGACGTGAACACCTCACTGGTGATCACCGCCCGTACGCTGGTAGAGAAAGAGCCTAACTACTCGTTCGTTACTGCCCGCCTATTGATGGACAAACTGCGCGCTGAAGCCCTGAGCTTCTTTGGTGTGGCAACCTCTGCCACCCAAGCCGAGATGGAAACCTACTACGCACAAACCCTGCCGCTCTACATCAAAAAAGGTGTTGAGCTGGAGCTGGTATCCCCTGAATTATTGAATTTCGATTTGGAAAAACTGGGCAAAGCTCTGATCGCCGAGCGCGATCTGCAGTTCACCTACCTCGGCCTGCAAACCCTGTACGACCGCTACTTCATCCACAGCAATGACACCCGCATCGAACTGCCGCAAATTTTCTTTATGCGTGTGGCGATGGGCCTGGCGATTCAGGAAGACAATCGTGAAGACCGCGCGATTGAGTTCTATCGTCTGCTCTCTTCCTTCGATTACATGAGCTCTACCCCAACCCTGTTCAACTCAGGCACCTTGCGTCCGCAGTTGTCCTCTTGCTACCTGACTACCGTACCCGATGATCTCCACGGTATTTACGGCGCCATGCAAGACAACGCCATGCTGAGCAAATTCGCTGGCGGTTTGGGTAATGACTGGACGCCAGTACGCGCACTCGGCGCGTACATCAAAGGCACCAACGGCAAATCACAAGGTGTTGTCCCCTTCCTGAAAGTGGCCAATGACACCGCGGTAGCAGTAAACCAGGGCGGCAAGCGCAAAGGCGCTGTGTGTGCGTACCTGGAAACCTGGCATATGGATGTCGAGGAATTCCTCGAACTGCGTAAAAACACTGGTGATGACCGCCGCCGTACCCACGACATGAACACCGCTAACTGGGTGCCCGATGCATTCATGAAGCGCGTGTTTGATGATAAAGAGTGGACCCTCTTCTCTCCGAACGACGTTCCTGACCTGCACGATTTGTACGGCAAGGCTTTTGAAGAGCGTTACGCGTTTTATGAAACCCAGGCTGCTGCTGGCAAAATCAAAGTGTTCAAAACCGTGCGCGCATTGGATCTGTGGAGAAAAATGCTGGGCATGCTGTTTGAAACCGGCCACCCATGGATCACTTTCAAAGACCCATGCAACCTGCGCAGCCCGCAGCAGCATGTTGGCGTGGTTCACTCATCCAACCTGTGTACTGAAATCACCTTGAACACCAAGGCGAACGATGAAATCGCGGTATGTAACCTCGGCTCCATCAACCTTGCGCAACACATTGTGGATGGCAAACTTGATCAAGCAAAACTGGAGCGCACCGTTAAAACTGCGATCCGTATGCTCGATAACGTGATCGATATTAACTACTACGCCGTTGCGACCTCCAAAGCGTCCAACCTGCGTCACCGTCCTATCGGCCTCGGCATCATGGGCTTCCAGGATGCGCTCTATGAACAACGTATCGCCTACAGCTCACAACAAGCAGTAGATTTCGCTGATACCTCAATGGAAGCCGTGAGCTACTACGCGATCAAAGCCTCAAGCGAACTGGCAGCCGAGCGCGGCAAGTACTCAACCTTTGATGGTTCTTTGTGGAGCAAAGGCATTCTGCCGATTGACTCGATTGAACTGCTCGCACAAAACCGTGGCGAGAATTACATCAAAGTGGACCGCAGCCAAACTTTCGATTGGGCGACTCTGCGCGCACAAGTTAAAGCACAGGGTATGCGCAACTCCAACGTGATGGCGATTGCACCAACCGCAACTATTTCTAACATCACCGGCGTAACCCAGTCGATTGAACCGACTTACCAAAACCTCTACGTGAAATCCAACCTGTCGGGCGAATTCACCGTAGTTAACCCGCACCTGGTACACGACCTCAAAGCCCGTGGCCTGTGGGATGCAGTAATGGTTAACGATTTGAAATACTACGAAGGCTCACTGCAAAAGATCGACCGCATTCCAGCCGACCTGAAAGCCATCTACGCCACCGCGTTTGAAGTAGAACCCAAGTGGATCGTAGAAGCCGCCAGCCGTCGCCAGAAGTGGATAGACCAGGCGCAAAGCTTGAACCTCTACATCGCTGGCGCTAACGGCAAAAAGTTGGACATTACTTACCGCATGGCATGGTTCTCCGGCTTAAAGACTACGTATTACCTGCGTGCCTTGGCTGCAACGACGACTGAGAAATCCACCATTAACACCGGTGCATTGAACGCAGTCTCTGCCGGTGGTGGCGCGAGCGGTTTGTCTGCTGCCCCTGTTACCGCCAAACCTGCCGTATCAGAAGTAGAAGCCGCGAGTTTCGCCGAAGCAGCGCCAGTGCCATTGGCGTGTTCGATAGACAATCCGGATTGCGAAGCCTGCCAATAATATCTAACCAGGACGTCGTCATCCTCGCGAATGCGGGGATCCAGCTCTTAAAACATGGATGCCCGCGTACGCGGGTATGACGATTAGCCCAGTAGCGACATCACACGAATCGTTGATCGCCTAAGTGGCGCAACACAGAGAGAACGAGGATCACATGCTAAGTTGGGATGAATTCGACAGCGAAGAAGCCGTAAGAGAAACCGCCCGTCAGGACGCGATTAGCAATGCCATCAGCAAAGCTGCAGAGCCAGTGATGCAACCAACCCAGGCGCAAATTGCACAAGCGCAAGCGACTCAAGTAAACGCCGCTGCCGATGCACACGCCGTTAACACCGCCTTTGCTGCAGCTGCCAAAGAAGAAGGCATCAGCCCTGAACTCGCTAAAGCGCGCGCGAGCCTCGCCGCACTTGATCCAGCTCCTGGCTTGGAAGAATTGCAAATGGGCGCTGCCCGTATTCAGGTAGATGAAAAGCGCATGATCAACTGCCGCGCCGACCTGAACCAACTGGTTCCATTCAAGTACGACTGGGCTTGGCAAAAATACCTTGATGGCTGCTCCAACCACTGGATGCCACAAGAAGTAAACATGACCGCCGACATCGCCACCTGGCGCAGCAAAGACGGCCTGACCGATGACGAGCGCCGCATTGTGATGCGCAGCCTCGGTTACTTCTCTACTGCTGACTCATTGGTAGCGAACAACCTCGTTCTCGCGATTTACCGTTTGATCACCAACCCCGAATGCCGCCAATACATTTTGCGTCAATCATTTGAGGAAGCGATCCACACCCACGCCTATCAATACTGCATTGAATCACTGGGCATGGATGAAGGCGAAATCTTCAACATGTACCGCGAATTGCCAAGCGTTGCGAACAAAGCTGCGTGGAGTTTGAAGCACACCCAAACCCTGGGCGATCCAACCTTCACTACCGGCACACCAGAAACCGATCAGGAATTGCTGCGCAACCTCGTTGCATTTTATGTAGTGACTGAAGGTATTTTCTTCTACTGCGGATTCAGCCAAATCCTCAGCATGGGCCGCCGCAACAAAATGACCGGCGTTGCCGAGCAGTTCCAATACATCCTGCGCGATGAATCCATGCATTTGAATTTCGGTATCGATGTAATCAACCAAATCAAATTGGAAAACCCGCACTTGTGGACCGCAGAATTCCAACAAGAAGTTATCCAAATGATTTTGGAAGGCACCGAGCTGGAAATCCAATACGCACGCGATTCTATGCCACGCGGCGTACTCGGCATGAATGCCGCGATGATGGAAGAATACCTCCACTTCATCGCCAACCGCCGCTGCTCACAAGTGGGCTTGAAAGAGCAATTCCCAGGCGCACAGAATCCATTCCCATGGATGAGTGAGATTATGGATTTGCGTAAGGAGAAGAATTTCTTTGAGACGCGAGTGATTGAATATCAGACTGGTGGGGCGTTGAGCTGGGATTAATCTGTAATCCCCTGTAATTGGAGTAAAACACACACTGTAGTAGAAAGACCCGCTTAGCGGGCATTTAATACGAACGGATTACATATTCCGGAGTGAATAAACCTAAACCGCTATTGAGTTTTGTCAGAGAGTTTTCTGGTGGGGCTCGGTAGCGGTTTTTTAATTTTAGAATAGGAAAAAATATTTTGAGCAATCAAATTGAAGAAATCTGCAACGCTCTCGAAGAAATCGCATCCTTTACTCGAAAGTCATGGAATGACGACAGAACACTAAGAGAAGTCTATGGGTGGCATCACCCTGCAATTACAAGGCATGACTTAGCAGATATTGCAGTAGACCTATTAGATCAAATAAAAAAAATAAACATTGAAACCATTGATTCAAATAAACTTGCCAGATTAGCTGATACTCCAAGACGGCTTTCACTTTTAAAAACAGACACAATTCCTCTAATGTTTAATGGCAATGGCCATCAGGCAGTACCTGCATACCTAGAGACAATCAATTGGATTCGTACATTACTAGGCACGCACCCAGATTGGCAAACACTTCAAGACAATAAAGCTATGCCCTATCAATTAGCAAAAAGATTGAGAGGCATACAGGCCGATATAGAAGAATTGGTTCCAAACAAAGAGACATTGGAAGAACAAGTTAAACTTATTCAAGAAGCAACTGAAACCGCCGAATCCTTGCCAGCCGACTTACAATCACTAAAAGAAGCTCGTGCAACAGTAAACAGGCTATCGACGGAATCTGCTGAACATTTTGGAAAAATAACAGATCGATCCACTGAAGCTGGAAAAATTCTCAGCGAAATTTTAAAACAGAAAAATGAAGCTGAAAAACTAGTTTTGCAATGCGAGGAGGCCTATAGAATAACCACAACAAAAGGTTTAGCTGCAGCGTTTGATCAAAGAGCCATAAGACTTAGTTGGTCAATGTGGATTTGGGTTATAGGTTTACTAGCAGCCCTCGGAATAGGCGCAAACCTTGGAACGAAAAGAATTGAACTATTGTCTGCGGCAATTACACTCACTGATCCGCAATGGGGTGTAATCCTAATGCATATGTTGCTTTCACTACTAAGTGTCGCCGCTCCACTTTGGTTTGCTTGGTTAGCAACCAAGCAAATTGGACAAAGATTTAGGCTTGCTGAAGATTACGGATTTAAAGCATCTGTTGCAAAGGCTTATGAAGGCTACAGAAAAGAAGCTGCAAGAATTGATAGTGCGTTTGAAGCAAGATTATTTGCTTCAACCTTAAGCAGATTAGAAGAAGCTCCACTTAGGTTAGTTGAGGATATTACTCACGGAAGCCCATGGCATGAATTAATATCCTCGAAGGGTTTTCAAAAGGCTATAGACACAGTGCCTGAACTAAAAGAGACATTTATTGATATATCAAAAAAGGGGCTCGATAAAATTAATATACCCAGAAAAAATACATCAAAAAAACCATCAGAAACCGAATAATCAAGCGTACAAGCTATCGATGAGCCGCCCCAATATTCGCAATCAAAAATGGCACTCTGTTTTGTGAATATAAAAAACTATCAACAGCATATGCATTTTTTGGTGGTTGTGGATTTATAGCAATAGTTAATACACCTAAACCGCTATTGAATTTTGCCAGATAATTTTCTGATGGAACTTAATGGCGGTTTTTAAATTAGAGAGATTATTTATGGAATGGCAAACTGCAACCGCAAAAGAAAATAACGAATACAAAATACCTGAACGATGGCTACATCTTCACTACTATGAAGCACTAAATATTTTATTCAGATTTGAAAATTCACTAAGAGTCTTTGTGTATGCTGTATTAAAGAATAAATACTACGAGCAATGGAAGACACAAACATTTAACACTGGTGACAGTCAACAAAAATCAATTCAGAACCTGGCAGCCAAAAGAATATCTCAGGCAGAAAATTTCGGCTATCTTGGCTACGATGTAAAATGTCCAATCATGCACCTAACAAGCGGCGAATTAATTGAACTACTAACCAGTGATAACTACTGGCCACTATTTAAATCGCACTTCAGAGGAAATAAAGAAATAATAAAAAATAAACTTTTAGAAATCGGGAGTATTAGGAACTCATTAGCGCATTTTAGACCAATAAAATCCGATGACGTAGAAATAATCAAGCAGAATGCAAAACACACACTGATTGAAATAGAAAAATGTTTGGATAATATTTTCAATCAAGAACAAAAAGTACCAACTAACTCGACCTTCTCTTGGTACAAGAAAATTAGCACCCTTGGAAACACCTTTGTAACAACCAATCCATTAATCAGTAAAGATGAGAAATGGATAAATTTGCAGTTGATATTTCGCTCACCCATGTTAGAAAAAAATAAATATGGGGATACCTATGTTGCCTACAAAATAGCAAAACTAATAACACCAAACATAGCTAGAGATTTCACAGATTTATCTAGCCTAGTAACATACATATCAGAGAGCATTCGGTACCCGGGAATAAATCAAGATCACGATATTCACATAAGAAAAATAGTCAACATTGTACTATCGGAACAAGCTCTAAGAGAAAATAGTGAAGCAATTTTGATGGGAATTGAAAATATTATTAGTAAAATCTCAGAAGAATCTGAACTTTTAATACAAGACAATTTAGCAAAAGGAACCCTACTCGAAACGGCCTCATGCTCCGCTCATAGACTCGAAACCGGGGATCGAAAATATTGGAAATTCGAATACAACAACTTAAAAAGAAGTTATCAACCAGATGATCCCGATGAATACTGGGGAGATTTCTTTAGCAATGAGCATGACATTGTAGCCGGATCCACAATATATCCATGGATGTCCTCTGAAATATCCAAAGAGGAATTTCCATTTTAAATGCATAGCCTATGGTGAATGCGAATAACTATTCAAAAAGGCACATGCATTTTAATTTTAAAGACTGCGGGGGTATGGTCATATTGCAGCTCGCACCTCAGGCTACACGCCCGCCGAAACCTGCGAAAAGGTGAATCATGAATAACGAATTCATTTCACAACTGAGCAATGGACTTCTTTCGGCGATAATCGCCCTGCTCTTTTTGGCTATTCTATCGATGCTTTTTGGTTATCGTTTTATTGCAAAAGAGCTGGTAAAGATTGGCATGAAAAAAGGTGACGCAAAAGCGATGGGACATGCCGTTACGGTAATGACATTTGTGACACTCGGCGCGGTTTATTTGAAATTATTTGTGCTTAATTGATACTCTAAACCTACCAATGACACATGCGCTTTGATTTTAGTGGTTACTGGCGCATTAACATATATGTCCGTCCCCACGCCTGAATACACCATATCAATTTGCCGAGCTTATTATGGCTATAAAAAAAACGTTAATTGGCATTGACGGCATTGGGCCACGGCCTGGAAATCAGATTCTTTACGTAGAAGATCAAGGAAAGGTAGTTGATAACGAAAGAATAAAACACATAATTGTCGAACGTGAGATACGTTTCGAGGACGAGACTCAAAATAAAACGTTGGAACTAGTTCGTATTGAACTCAACCAGAAACAGGCAGCAATATTTTGGGCTGGATTATGGCGAGTCGACTATGAAAAATATATTCACCTAGATGCATCCGATGACCCTAACATTGAAATATATATTGCAAGAAGGAGCCGAAGACTTCTGGACCCCAGATGGTTAGTGTTTACAAAGGGACGCTTGGGAGACGAGGGAACACTAGCACTCGCACGCATCACACTTACTGCCCAAAGGAGTCGCAGAATGAAAGATTTCCTACTGGAAGATTGGTCAATTTCGTCCCAATCATAATGTGCACCTACTGCAACTAACGAAAATTTCGTAGCCCGTGGTTGGGCTTATGTAGCACACAGACAGCAATGCCCAACAGGTTATTTCGATAATCAAAAAAGCCAGAACAATGCCAATTAAAAACACAGAATCACATTTTTAATTTTTGGCTTAATAGAAAACATGAACATATTGGGCATGACTGCCTACGCAGCCAGGCCCTACCTACACTAATAAATAGCGGCACCTGTAAATAAGGAAAAACAATGAGACTCAAGCGTGTAACGTCATTTGCAACCTTGTCGGGTACAATTTTATTGGCCTATTTGCTAACCGCCTGCACCAACACAAGTACACAATCTGATCACCAACACGACCACGACGACTCCGCCATCAAGCAATACAATCCCAAAATATTAAATTGCGTTGGCCCCAGTGGATACCACGTCTATGAAGCTGACTACACCTGCCCTAGCAATGGCAAAAAATTCAAAGCCCTGGAGTTAGGTACCCACTCCACCATGGGATTGCATTTGGATTGGCAACCCATTTCTTATATGCGCTTTCCCGTTGCCATCCCGGTATGCCCTAACGGGTTTATTGTTGATGAAGCAGACATTAAAGGAACAGCATTAGCTGCGCGCAAGGCCTATATTGAATCTGCAGAATACCAACAGCTCTATAAACAAAAACACGCTTCCTTCTTCTTATTTGCCAAACAATCAGAAGCCTTACAAGAAAATCTGGATAATCTCTGGTGGTATTACTTGCAAGCGACTTGGGAAGCAGATGGCTGCGGCGACCACAAGAAATATAATCAGTACGCCACATTAGTGATTGAAAAAGCTAGCACTCAAAAAGCCAAGCTAACCGATAAAGATGAAGAGTATTGGCCTATGAGCATAATCATTGCCGACATGTATCGCCGCACCGGTCAGTTCGAAATGGCTCAACAACAGTTAAATGCCATAGGCACACCAACTTTTGAAAAACAAAAAAGCAATGATTTTTACTTGCTCGCCAAAAAGGTCATGCAGCTAGCAATTGATAATAAAAACACTAAAGCTGTGCCCATCAAAGAAATGACTCAAAAGGCTGAGTAACAGATAGATAGACTCGGGCTGCGTAGGCTGAGGAACGAAACGCAACACTCGTCCTCATCGATGGCACACCATTTAATTCAAGCGAAAAACCAACAGAGAACCACTATGAAAATAACGAAAGGATTTATCTCTGCAGCAACCTTGGCCACATTGCTTGGCATCTCCGGCTGCGACAATTTTTGTTTTGGTGATAACGCCGTATGCTTCATGGATGATATTGAAATCAAAGAGCGCCTTTATCAACCAGAAGCCAATACATTTACGGTAACATTGGATGCCGAGGGTGAATTTAATTCGCACCAGTTCACGCTGGGTGAATTGCAAACAATTGACGAACTCAGCTTTGGCATACGCGATGCCAGTGTACTCAGAAAATATGCCGCTGTTAAAAAAGTGCATACACTCACTGCTGCGGCATTCAAAACCTACCAACAGGAATATGTAATACCCGGCAAAGACTGCCCGGTGTCATTTATGCACCAAAATCTGCAAAGCATGTTACTGATCCCTGCCAATGAAGCAGTCGCAAAACAGCTGGAATTTTTTGATATTCCATTTGACGGAAAAGGGACACCGTTTAAGTTACGCGGTCATTATATGCAGCATAAACAATCCTATTTTATCGATGACGGGAAAACATTTACGCTAAGCCTACCCACTTACGAAAGTGCGATGAGCAATTTCGGCAGCGCACGCCACACCTTCATTTATTTCTTGGTAACGGAAGTTTACCCTTAATAAAACGCACTCGTACCCCACTTACAACCCTTAACACTACGCCAACAACATCGGAACCAGACAAATATGAAAATTGGAATTTCCACCTTTTATATAATGTTAATTGCCACCCTAACGATACAATTTGCCAATGCAGCCGAAGATAAAAAAGAACTCAACGAACAGGAGATACATTTTTCGCAAGCCACAAAGCTCGGCAACGCTGGCCTCAAGAAAATTGTAAAAATAGCTGCATATGACAATAAAAATTCCGATGTAAAAAAAGCTATCGAAACGGCAAAACAAATACAAACAGGACCTGACTTTAGTAAATATAGCCACGTAGATTTAGCACAATTTTATAGTCACGTCGGCTGGCTATATGCTGAGGATAATAATCCATCTGAAGCAATCAACTACTACATGCTCTCGCTGGAAAATCGCTCGCCCTACGACTATGGCTCCTACAGATTTTCAATCAACCAACTATTAGCAGCTAGCGTCAAAGCAAAAAAAATGGACGAAGTTTATAACGCCTTAGCTCCGAAACACCTTCCGAGCCTATCACTGAACCAAATACTGTTGATCGCTGAGCTTTACTCACAAAATCTACGATTTGATTTAGCGGAGAAGCTATTCGCTTTGGCGGATGAAGAATCAAAAAAATACAATGACACTCAACGCTATCTTTATTTTGCAACTTATATAAAAAATGCAACGCTCCATAAACGTCAGGACGTCTTGGAAAAAATTGCCGCTCAATACTCCAGCGAAAATAAAACCATAAAATGGAGCCAACTGGTAGCCTGGAAAAAGAATGTCGCAGATGAATGGCTGCCGATAAAAAAGGTGCCACCACTCTATCCGAGAACAGCCCTTGCTCGTGGAATCAATGGATACACCGTTGCTGAATATACGGTTGACGTGAATGGAAAAACCAAAGATATAACCATCATTGAGGAATATCCAGAAGGTTACTTTGGCAAAGAGAGTATCAAGGCTGCAAAACAATTTCTCTACAAACCCTATATTGGTCCCGATGGTTTACCCGTCGAAATGCACAATTTACGAAATCGATTCACGTTTTACATAAACCCTTAATCAATAAATGAGAAAGTGATTATGCTGGTCATTTGAGGAGAAAAAAATCAGCGTATACACGAGGGCCTCAAGAACAGTAGTAAAGTAAGCACGCAATTGCAATGTAAACAATATTAGTCCGGCGCACCTGGTGGGGTTTTGCTGCACCGGCCGGCGCCCCTCCGCAATGTAAAATAACCAACAGCAGGGGCGGTCAGAAGGATAAGTTGTGTAGGGGCGCAACCTAGCCATGTGCATTTTTCCAAACAGCCTATACCTCATAGAAACACATAACCAAAACCTCAATTAAAGGTACAAGCATTTTCAATCTGTAGGGGTAAATACCTCTACCCCGCAAGAAGGGAGTTGTTGTTACCTAAGGGAAGGGTCGGCCTGATTTATCAACCCGTTTTCAAAGAGAGATTAAGAACAGACTTTGCTTGTGAACGAGGCGCTGTTTAACGTAACACCTGTGCCAGGGCAAACCATCTGGAGCTTAAAACCTTGCGCCGCTCCGGCCTGATCAATCCGGCGGCTGTGCACCACAAAATCAACCCAGTTCACACTTCCGCACTCCAAGTTGGCGCCCAACTAACCATCTGTGCATTCTGACGCGGATGACTAGCATAAAAAAATACACTTATTAGTATTTGTCATTGCTGCTTCACGCTTTTTTGCCATGACGGCGAACGATTACAAATAATCTCTATAAGTCTTGTAATCGCACCGGTCAGAGGGAAGGACATTAGCGAAACCTACTGCAGCAACTATTCATTCGACTATAAAAATAATTTCTCGAGGTATTTTACATATGCGCAATAACCTATTGAGTCAACTCGGCACAACACTGCTGTTCATCGCCGTCCCTGCTTTATGCACGCAGGCCTGGGCGCAAACACCAACACAAATTAGCAATGTGACGATCAAGGCGTCGGCCAGCAGTAATGATGGGCATCTCCCGGCGTTCACTTTAGACAACAGTCTGGATCCAAACTCGCGCTGGTCTGCCCAGGGTGATGGTCAGTGGATTAACTATGATATTGGCTCGATCAAAACCTTGGCGCATATGAATATTGCATTTCACCAAGGCGATATTCGCAAAACCAATATTGAAATTAAAACGTCTACCGATCAAACAAATTGGAAAACGGCCTTTAGCGGTTACAGCTCCTCGTCCACGTTAGGCTTTCAACGCTTCGACTTAAAGGCGACTCAAGGGCGTTACGTAAGAATTATCGGGCATGGCAACACCAACAATAATTGGAATAGCATCACTGAAGTTCAGTTGTTCGCAACGGCGCCAACCGAGCCGGTCTGTAGTGGCTGCACATCTCAACAAGAACTGCAAAAGTATTTTGATGTAGAGGGTCTTTCGCCCTATGTCAGCACTGGCCTTCTGCGATTTGATGCACTTGCGTCTAAACATGTCACACCCAATGGCCACGGCTGGCGCAATGAGCTAACGATTAAAAAATCACTGCGAACCGCATTTAATAAAACCTATGAGCGCCTTTCTGCAAGGGTGAGTGTGAATTTATCCAAAGGCTCCAAAACCATCATTTCGCAATTTCATGCTGCCGATACGGGCACTTTGGTAAAGGTATATGTGTCGGATACATCTGAATCAGGCTTTTCTAACAGCGTATCGACTGATGGCATTTTTGATGTTTATGTGCGAATGAAAAACGAAAGCGGTAAAGAGCAAAAGTTTAGCCTTGGTTCAATCAAAAGCGGCGGCAGCTTTTTACTGGGCATCGTGAATAATTATGGCGATGTAACCGTAAGTGCGCTCGGTACCAGTGCCTACCTGCGTGTTAAGAACGACCCGGGCGCATTCTTCAAATTTGGTAATTACCTGCAAGCTCAAGATCCAGACACTATGGATCAGGTAGAAAACAGCAGTATGTTTGGCGATTTCTATCGAAAAAATAACATCACCACCAGCATTGTAGAATTTACCAACCTAACTTACGTACGCATCCAGTAAGTAATTGATAAAGCGCTGAGGTTCAATATTTATCTCAGCGCTTTCACATTAAAATAGAGAAGCACCCCGCCCCTAAAATTATCCTCTCTACGCTCCCTAATCCGCACACCACTTTATGTGCAAACCCCCTAACCTTTGCTATTCTGGCTGCCGTTAACTTCTTGCTCATGCTTTACTAACACCATCAATTACCCCACTTGTTAAACACTCTAGGGAAGTCTATGAAACCGCTATCGTTATTCTTGCTGTTAACCCTCGTCAGTACACCTGCCCTCGCCCAAGACTGCGACCCACTAGTGACAGCCCAGCAGGCAAAAGCAAAAACCGAACAGATCGATGCGGATTATGAAAAGAAATTCGATGCCTTGGGACTTGAGCTGCAAAAGAAAGCAGGCATGTCCGATGAACAACTTATGAGAGTAAAAATGGCCGCAGTCTTAAACGACGAAGTAATGAACGAGCAACGTGACCTGCAAGCGGACATGATGACAATGATGACCGCTATTAGCAAAAAAGACTGCGCGACCATCGAAAACCTTGCCAAGCTCAATCATGAGAGAGCCATAAAACAGTGGGAAATTTCCCTTAAAAATATGGAAAATGAAATAAAGAAATATTAAAAAATCGCCTATATAAAAGAGCAATTTATGCAACACGACTTCTGGCATAAGAAATGGCAAGAAAGCGATATTGGTTTTCACAACAATGATGCACACCCGCTATTAGTTAAACACTTTCCCGCACTGGATTTGGCAACTGGTAGCCGGATATTTTTGCCTTTATGTGGAAAGACTTTGGATATTCATTGGCTGCTCGCGCAAGGCTTTCAGGTAGTGGGAGCAGAGTTAAGCCCTATCGCCATCGAACAGCTTTTTGATGAGTTGGGAGTAGCACCCGAGATTACGCAGCTAGAAAACCTGCAACATTATCGAGCGCCCAATATCGATATTTTTGTAGGTGATATTTTTACTGTCACTGCAAGCTTACTCGGCCAGGTCGACGCCATTTATGATCGCGCAGCGTTGGTTGCCCTGCCCTTTGATATGCGCACGCATTACACATCCCACTTAAAAACAATCACTCATAACGCCAAACAGCTGATGATTTGTTTTGTATACGACCAAAGCCAACTCGCAGGCCCACCTTTCTCTATCAGTGATGATGAGGTAAAAGCGCATTACAGTTTCGACTACGCACTCAAGCTATTAGAAAGCGTCGAGGTCTCAGGAAAATTAAAGGGCCAGTGCCCTGCTTTCGAAAATGTTTGGTTACTGGATAACAGACTTTAAGCCAATTCAAGCTTTTTCTGTACTAGGACGACTCATGCTCAAGAAAACCTTAACCAGTTTGGTATTCATCGCCTGCGCTACAAGCAACGCGCAATCGCCGCATGAAAATATCATTGTCAATGGCAGCTTTGCGCAAGGTACTCAGGGCTGGCGACTGGAGCCGGAGATAGAGGTATCAGTTCCGCCCTCACCAGACCCGGACGTTTTTGCCAATGCCCCAGCCTCCTTGTTAATGCGCGCACAAGAGGCGCCGAAGGATGGCTATATTCATTCGCGCAACGCGCGCCAATGCATTCCTATTGGCGATGCACGAAAGCTGCAATTCAGCGGCAATTTTCTTTACCCGGATGAGTTGCCCGCAAGCAACTATGGCCACAGAGCCAATCTAATTTGGCATTACCAATCTGACTGCTCTGGCAGCGCGCAATTCGGTACCTATCTTGAACCTGAAATTAAAAATGGCTGGCAAGCGCTGCTGATTGACGACTTGAGCCCCGCATTGAATGCACAGGCAGTTGAAGTGGAAATTACGCAAGACCAACAACTATCGCGTAAAGATTTTGGCGTTTTGGAATCGGCTTATTATTGGTTGCTTGAAAAATTAGGGGTCTTTGGCGACGATACACTTGCCAGAGGCTATTGGGACAATCTCAATTTACAAATCACCCAATTGGAAGAACCGGAACACCCCAGTAACCAATTTGATGGAGCACCGAGTGTGCCAACTAATACGAATTTATTGCGCAATGGCAGCTTTGATACCGGGCTTGAACACTGGAAACATTATCACAGCGAATGGAGCACCGATGAAGGTTACAACTCTGAGGGAGCCATTCGCATCACGTTAACGTCCGATGACGGCTCCATGGGCACGGGTGTATTTGAACAGTGCGTTAACATCGGCTACAAACGTCAATTTAAAATGGGCGTGAGTTTTAAAGCGGATGAACATTCAAATCAAACCGGCGGTGGACGAATGAGAGTGAGCTGGTATGAAGAGGAAAACTGCCAGGGTCGCCATAGCACCGATGGGCGTCACGTTGATCCACAGAAAATCGCTGGTTGGCAGCCACTGTCTGTCCCGCTGTTAGAAGCAGCACCTAATTCGCGTAGCGTCTCAGTCGATGCAATCCAAACGATTGATGGCAAGGGTGAGTTCAGTACCTATTGGGATGATATGTATTTTATGGCGATTGAATAAACGCACTTTACAAAAAATATTTTTTATTTTTTCTACGCGGATATATTTATGAAAAAATCAAGCATCCAGGCATTCATGTTGCCATCGATATTACTGCTGTTAACCGCATGTAACGATAAAGCAGCCCCCTCCACTTCCAACATTGCTTCAAGCACAGCAGCCACACCAGTTGCAACCGATGCATGGGTTGGTAAGTGGAATGGCCCCGAGGGAACATTTCTTGAAATTTCCGGTAACAATGGAAACTATAAGATCACCATTCAAGATCTTGACGGTCCCAAGCAATTTCAAGGTATGAATAAAGGCAACGAAATATCCTTTGAGCGCAATGGAACCACTGAAACAATTCAATCCAGCAACGGAACTGATACCGGAATGAAATGGCTTGCTGAAAAAGCGGATTGCCTGCGAGTACGCCTGGGTGAAGGTTGGTGTAGGGACTAGGATTGCATTGCCAGCGCGCACCGCGCACTCAAACCTGGCGGATTATTTTGTTTTAATGCAGTAGATAAAAGTAAAATTAATCAAGCTTTGGCTTTTCAGAGAACACGTTACATCACAGCAAATCACAATTAACGCCATAGCTCATTATCAAGTGGATAAAATGATACAAAATAATTTGACTTTTTTTGCAGCGTTGGCATTTGTTTTTTTGCTCATTGGCTGCGGTGGAGGATCCTCCAGTTCAGAAAACCGACCACCAGTAGTCTCCAACTCATCTGTTCCCGCGCCACTACCACGCGAGTGCATACTGCAACCGGTAGTCGCTGTAGCAACAGATGCACCGCTGATCACACTCAATGGCGACCGGGTGATAGATATTCCCTTGGGAGGCACTTACCTGGATGCCGGTGCAATCGCGAAAGACCAAAATGGCAATGATTTAACATCCCTAATAAGCACAACGGGGCTAGATAAAATCAATACTAATCAACAAGCAGATTATTTTATTCGCTATGACGTTAAAGATTCCGCTGGCCGGATCGCTGCATCCAAACATCGCATTGTGCGGGTATTCACTAATACGCCCAAAAAATACAGCCTGCGTCCTTTTGATAGCACCAGTGCGCCTATGGGATTTCTTGAACATCTACCTGTATATATCGGCAGCGAGCCGCATAAACAATATCCGCTGTTAATTGTTGCTCACGGTTGGGAGCATTTTGTTCAGCAGTCCCCCGTTAATAACCGTTTACTGACATTGCAATATGGCGCCAATATTTATCGGGTATTCGACGAAAATCGCTGGCCTGACTCGCGCCCATTTATCGTACTGGAACCGCAGCGCTGTCTGGACATTGGCGATAATGAGTGGCATCAGGTTGATCAATTAATTGAATGGGCATTGGCAGCCTACCCTGTGGATCCACAACGGATCTATATGACAGGCATGAGTGCGGGCGGCTATTTCACCTACCGCTATCCTCTGCTCTATCCCAATCGTCTTGCCGCGATTGCCCCTATGTCGGCTGGAGGCCCGGTCGAGAATCCCACTGCAATTACGCAATTTTGCAAAGCCATGACGCAGCTACCAATATGGGCATTTCACGGTGATGCAGATTCCACAGTCCCCGTAAACCACACGTTTTATACAATCGACATTCTCAAGCAACAATGCCTGACCAGCCCTACACCTAAAGTCACTATAGTCAGCAATGGTGATCACGTTATTGCCAACCAAATATGGGACGACAGTTATATCGGCAAAGGTGATTTAAAATATGACCGCCAAAGCGAGTCCATTTACGATTGGTTTTTACGCTTCACGCTCGACAAAACTAACGAATAAAAAATCCTCTGTATGTTAAGCCTTATCGGTGGTACTGCGCACCGATAAGCAGAATACAATAGGCCAAAATTGAAATTGGTTTTACTTGGGATTCAATCGAAAAACCCATTTTCAATTTTTACAGGAGCATTGCCATGAAGTATTTTTTATTGAGTATCACCCTGCTATTAGCCAGTTGCACCGGCATGCCGGAAAATATTAAACCCGTAGCGCAATTCGAACTGCCGCGCTACCTGGGCACATGGTATGAAATAGCTCGCCTTGACCACAGTTTTGAACGCGGTTTAAGTCATGTAACGGCTAACTACACCCTGCGTGATGATGGCGGAGTGAAAGTCATTAACCGCGGATACTCGCAGGAAGACCAAGCGTGGAAAGAAGCCGAGGGCAAAGCCTACTTTGTTGATACGCCGGATATTGGTTATTTGAAAGTGTCCTTCTTCGGGCCGTTCTATGGCTCATATGTTGTATTTGAGTTGGATAAAGAAAATTATCATTACGCGCTGATCAGCGGCCCGGATAAAGACTATTTCTGGATACTCGCTCGCCAGCCACAAATGGACCCCGCCCTTCTTCAGCGCCTGATTGCACAGGCAAAGTCGCTCGGCTTTGCTACCGAAAAATTAATTATTGTGAATCATTCAGGCACACCGCAATAAGCGGTGCATCCACAACACTATGAACAAACTCTTCATCATCGGCCTACCCCGCACCGGCACTACCAGTATCAGTGTGGCGCTGCTGGATTACGGGTTTAAGGTTGCCCATACCGCCTACACCAAGCGTGCCTTTGAGTTGGCCGATGTTATTTCCGATGCACCCTGTTTTGCAGACTATAAAGAGTTAGATCAATTATTTCCCGAATCAAAATTCGTTTATTTGGATAGGGCGTTGGAACATTGGGTGCCCTCCATGCAAATGCTACTGAATAAAATGCTACCGGAATTAGCACCAAAATCGGGTTATCTCAATCCGGTTTTGAAACGCTGTATCAATAAAACCTTTGCGCCATTAACGACAGACAATTCATTAGATACAGAGCATTTGGAGCGCTGTTATCGTGCACACCAACAAGAAGTATTCCACTATTTTTCAACCAGGAATGACTTGTTAAAAATAGATATAAGCCACAGCGGAAGCCTACATAAACTGCTGGCGTTTTTAGGTATTAACACTGAGGACACAGGGGAATTTCCCCATTTAAATATCGGCAAGCTAGTAGACAACTGGAAGGAATATAAGCATCCCAATAAAGTTAATTCGCTCAGTGCTGGTAAGGAACACCGAAAATTTTTTGATTATCAAGACATAGTTATTCAGTAGAAAGACCGCGTCAATAGTTTACTCAGGTAGCATCAGGGCACAGGTGCGCGCAGCTCTGTCACTTTTTGAAACAGCCAAAATCAGTGCCAGCATTTTATTTGTATTTCTAATCCTATAAATGCAAGAATAGCTGCACGTCACACCTCCTTGGTAGTGCCGGGCACTTCCCCAAGCGCTGATCTACAGCAGGTATCGATAGCCGCACTGGGTAGTCACATATAACAATAATACTGCGTTGTTTTCTGGAAAGATGTAATTCCTCAAATTGCAGAATGGCATATCGGTCAATCCGTCCTTAATTTTAATAACTAAGACGAGATTGTAATTATGTTCACTATAAAAACAGCTAAACCTCTTGAGAGAGATATAACCTTCACCTTGAAAACCATCGCTGCCGCCGTCGCTTTCTGTGCTGGCAGTTCAGCTTATGCAGCGGCAACCGGTGGTTTCTCCACTACCGATGGTGGCAACGTATCAGGCGCTCAGTCTTTTACCGCATCCACTTACGAACAAATCAACACTATCATCGCCAACGCCAAACTCGATGCCAATGGCAACAAAGTTACCGGCGGTGCTTATCCTGTTGTCATCACCTACACCGGCAATGAAGATGCGTTGATCAACCAAGTCATTAAAGATCACACAGTTGATGCCGCAGGCAACTGCCCCAAGCCACGCTGGAATGATGCTTACCGCTTTGTGGAAATCAAAGAATTCACCAAGGGTGTCACCATCCTCGGAGCAAATGGTTCATCGGCCAACTTTGGTATTGTGATTAATAAATCGAACAACGTGATTGTGCGCAATATGAAAATCGGCGCACTGGCCGGCGCAAATAACGATGCGGATATGTTGCGTATCGACAGCGGCAGCAATGTGTTGATCGACCACAACGAATTGTTTGCGGTGAATAACGAATGTAACGGCTCACCCGATGGCGACCTGACGTTTGAAAGCGCGATCGACATTAAAAAAGATTCGCACAACATCACTGTGTCGTACAACATTATTCGCGATAGCAAAAAAGTCGGTCTTGATGGTTCAAGCAGCACTGATATTGCCGGCGGCCGTGAGATCACTTTCCATCACAATATTTATCGCAACGTAAATGCGCGTTTGCCACTGCAACGCGGCGGTTGGACGCACATGTATAACAACTTGTACGACGGCATTACCGGTTCCGGTATTAACGTGCGTCAAGCGGGTTATGCATTGATTGAAAGCAACTGGTTCCAAAATTCCGTTAACCCGGTTACCTGCCGTTACGACAGCAGCAACTGCGGTAAGTGGGATCTGCGCAACAACAACATCACCAACCCAGGTGACTTTGCCACCTATAACATTACCTGGACCAGCGGCGGCACCATCGATGCCAACAACTGGACAACCACTGCAACCTTCCCGATTAGCTTGCCCTACAGCTACGCACCGGTAACGCCACAGTGCGTGAAGGATAAGCTTGCGCAATTTGCGGGTGTTGGTAAAAACGGTGCGCAACTGACGGCAGCAGCTTGTGGTGGCGCCGCATCGTCCGTGGCTGCATCAAGCAAACCTGCCAGTTCAGTGGCAGCTTCCAGCAGACCAGCAAGCTCAGTAGCTGCATCCAGCAGGCCAGCAAGCTCAACTGCCGCATCCAGCAAACCAGCAAGCTCAGCCAGTGGCGCTCCGGTGTTAACGGGCACCGGTGATTATCCCGATGGTTTCTCCAAATGCGCTGACTTGGGTGGTACCTGTTCAGTCACTTCTGGCGATGGTTGGGTAGCCTTCGGCCGCAAAGGCAAGTGGGTCACCAAGCGCGTTTCTGTACCGGGTTCAATCGCATGTACCGTTGCTGCATTTGGTTCCGATCCACTGGGCGATCCTAACAAGTGTTCTTATAAGCGTTAATTGTGTGGCGGCAAAACGGCTCCGGCCGTTTTGCCTGATGCCATGTGCTCAAACATACTATCTACAGCAATGTGCTGGCTCGATTAAGTACCTCCCCTCGCCTGACCAGTTTCCTGCGTTTTACTTTATTCATCATCAATATGCACCCCTTACGTATCACCGGCACTTGCGTTTTGCCAGCTGAACTATCATCGATACTTAGGTAATGATATGTAATAAATTTCAATCAGAGCTGACAGCTTTCCGGTTTTGCGCGATCCTGCAAACCTGAATTGTTTGCATCGAATCAATAATAAAATCTTTTATCCGGCATGTATTTTCGGTCTCAACCAATCCAAAGTAGCTCAGTAGATATAACCATCAGCAAGACAGTTATATTCAAGAACTACCCGCATAAAAATGATTGCGAGACGATTATGAAAAAGAATTATCAACTGTTATTCAGTATGTTATTGGTCGCGGCAAGTGCCGGAAGCCACGCTGGCGAAAGCCGCACCAACAATCAATGTACTCCGCATTTAGGCAACGCGTTTTTGAAACATTGCCAGCAATGGGCACAGGGCATTGAAGGCCAGCGTAAAGCTGATCTCGGCAATGGCAACTATTTAAATCCGATTATGGCTGGCGATCATCCCGACCCCAGCGTGCTTAAAGATGGCGATGATTACTACATGACGTTTTCATCGTTTGAGGCCTACCCTGCCCTGACCATCTGGCATTCAAAAGATTTGGTGAACTGGCAGCCCATCGGCCCCGCGCTGACAAAATATGTGGGCAGTATTTGGGCGCCGGAATTGACCAAACACAACGGCCGATTTTATTTGTACATCCCCGCAAAATTACCCGGCAACAACAATATTTACGTGATCTGGGCGGATGATATTCGCGGCCCTTGGTCTGAGCCTGTCGCACTCAATAATGACCGAATTGATCCGGGCCATATTGTAGGCGAAGACGGCAAGCGCTATTTGTTTTTATCCCACGGTGACCGCGTGCAATTAAGTGATGACGGGTTAAAAATTGTGGGCGAAATGGAGCACGTCTACGATGGTTGGCAATATCCGGAAGAGTGGGACGTAGAAAGTTACGCGCAAGAAGGCCCCAAAATGATGAAGCACGGGGACTACTTTTACATGACGCTCGCACTCGGCGGCACCGCTGGCCCACCAACAGGCCATATGGTGGTTTCTGCGCGCGCAAAATCGATTCATGGCCCCTGGGAAAATTCACCTTACAATCCGATTATCCGCACTGAATCAGCAGCAGAGAAATGGTGGTCAAAAGGTCACGCAACCTTAGTAGCGGGACCCGCCAGCTCTAGCAAGAAACCTGATTGGTACATGATGTATCACGCTTACGAAAATGGTTTTCACACGCTCGGCCGCCAAGCGATGATGGAGCCGATTGAGTGGACCAAAGATGGCTGGTTCAAAGCCAAAGGCGTTGATGTAGGTAAACCGATTCGCAAACCAAAAGGTGGTAAAGTCGTGCCGCACGGCATGGCGTTATCCGATGATTTCTCCACTAATAAATTTGGCATCCAGTGGAGTTTTTTCCGCGGCGATGTCACTGAAAACAAGCGAGTGAATTATAAAAATGGTGCACTCGAATTAACCGCAAAAGGCACTTCGCCCAGTAACACATCACCGCTGACATTTTTAACGGGTGATCAAGCGTACCAATTTGAAGTGGACATGGAAATCGACCCGGATGCACAAGGTGGCGCGCTGTTGTTTTACAACGATAAACTTTATGCCGGTGTGGGAATTAATAAAAATGGCATGGTGTTGCATCGCTACGGCATGGATCAACGCACCACAGCCAAACCCGCTGATATGCAAAACACATTGCGCATCCGCGTTACCAACAATCGCCATATCTTAACAATTCACACCAGTACTGATGCAGGAAAAACCTGGGTGAAATACGGTGTGCAAATGGACGTGACTGGCTACAACCACAACGTTGCTTACGGATTTATGAGTTTGCGTCCAGCAATTTATGCTGCGGGCAAAGGTAAAGTGCGTTTTAGCAATTTGGTGTATCGCGCACTGCCGTAAATAAAACCATTTCAATTTCTTGATCAGCAATAAATAAAAAAGGGATGCCAGTTAACTGGCATCCCTTTTTAACAACTTACAACGTTAATTAAAACTTGTAGCTGGCACCTACAAAGTAACTTGCGCCGGCTGAGTGATCCAACACTAAACGAGCAACACCTTCAGTCTCGTATTCATGCTTGGACTCATCGGTGATGTTGACGCCTTTGAAGGTAATCTTCAGCTGGTCGGTAACATCATAGCTTGCTGACACACCAACGTAATTACTATCATCCACTACACGAGTCTGCCATGGAGTAGTGCTGGAAGTATTGGAATAGTATTCACCACGATAAGAGTTGCTGATACGCGCCTGAAATCTCTCACCTTCCCAATAAAGAGTGAAGTTGTAAGAATCTTTCGATACGTTTCTCATCGGCGAGCCGCTGTCGAGCTCTGCCTCATCCACCAGAGTGTAGTTCGACTGAATACCAAAACCACGTACCCAATCTGGACCAGGAAGGAATGACAGCTGTTGTTGCCAGGAAATTTCTGCGCCCTGGATATTACCGCCACCGCCATTAACTTTACGGCTCACATCAAAAGGTTCATTGCGCAGACTGTCAGCTTGAGCACCGAGCAGGCTGTCAGGCAAGCCGAGTTGCGACCACGGAACGTCTTGAGTAACTTCAGACGTTGGGAAAGATTCAACATCTTTTTGGAAGAGAGTTACACCCGCCAAAGCATCTTCCGAGTAGTACCACTCCAACCCCAAATCAAAAGAGTCTGCACGGAATGGTTCAATCAATGGGTTGCCGTAACTCACTTGATAGTTACCAAAAGTAGAAACAGATCCACCCGGGTTCAAATCAGTTAATTCAGGGCGCGCCAAGACTTTGGCTGCCGCAGCGCGTACCACTAAATCTTCAGTCAGGTTATAAGCCAAACTTAACGACGGCAGCGTATCGCTGTAGTTATTTTTAGACACAACGGGCATCACAGTGCCATTTACAACGGTGATGCCACCTGCAACCAAATCGGTTTCCGCTTCACGCACACCAACATTACCGCGCAAACGGTTGCCAAATAATTCGGTATCTATATCCAACTGCGCGAAGTAACCAAACACCTCTTCCTCTACCTGGCGGGTGTTGTTAGCAACAGCAGTGAACTTCCAGCAGCCTGAATCAAGGAATTCAGTTCTACGGTTAAAGTCAGGGTAGAAGAATGTTTGGCCACCAGCAGTTTTAACAAAACCATCATCGGCAGTGAGCGCTGGCGTAATTCCGCAAGCATTACCATCTTTTGCACCACCGTTGGCTACATCAACAGTAGAGAACGGGTTATCGGCTTGCATTTGGGTAATTTCATAACCGTATGATTTTTGCGTTGCACCAAACTTGACGGTGTAGCCATCAGCGATATCGTAGGCAAAATCGATTCGCGCCATATCAGTGTCTGATGTGGCATCGTAAATACGGTCACGATATTCAGAGAATTCCCAGTTAGCAGGGTTTGAGGTATCGAAACTGTAATTGAGCACCGGCGATTTCATGTTGGTGTAATCCCAACTGATGGTATCGCTCGGGTCGGCATAGGTAACGTAGTCGCGCGTATCGTTGCTGCTAAAGTGTTCGTAGATTACAGTCACTTCGCGGTTATCCAATACAGATTCTGTTTGACCAGCCAAGATATTCATGCGGAAGTTGTCAGAGAACTCATGTTTCAAGTCCAAAGAAAACTGCGTGAATTCAGAAGACCAATCCGCACGAAACGCTTCAGAGCGGAAGTCAGCATCGGTAACTTCGGCTTTCACCAACGTCATATTGGAATCAACCAGATAATCCAACACGCTCATTTGACGCATACCGGTGGCATCGTTACGCGCAAGTGAAATGGCTTCCATAAATGGCTCATCGCGAGTCACATCAATTTTTGAATAGAGACCATCAACACTTAGCAAAGTCGCATCAGCAATTTGCCATTGAAAACTGGTAGTAACACCCAAACGATCCTGGTCGTTAGTTTTATCGGCGTAGCGCGCAATACGTGGATGCCACGAGGAGCGAACCAAATTTGCATCTGCACCGCAATTTGCAGTAGTACAAACAAAACGGTTAGATCCTGACTGTTGGTTCCAACGGCCTGTTTCAGCACCAGTTAAAGGCGCTTCTTTTTGTGAATAGGCAATTGACGTCAGAAAGCCAAATACATCGTTATTGAAACTCAGCAAACCGGACAAGCGCGGCTTAACACTGCCCGAACCATCGTAGTAGCCTGCTTCAACGTTTGCGGCGGCTGCAAATGAATCGTAATCAAATGGACGCGCGGTACGCAGACCCACAGTCGCACCGAGCGAACCGTCTTCCAATTCACCGGAAGTCGATTTGTATACATCCAAACGGCTGAACAGCTCAGAAGCAAATACGTTAAAGTCAAACGCACGGCTGGTGCGCACACCACCTGAACCCGCTGCAAGTGACTGTGCTGGCATACCGTTTACGGTAATCATGGTGTAGGCATCACCCAAGCCGCGCACGGTGATAGAACGACCTTCTCCATCGTCCTGCTCAATTGCAACACCTGGAATACGCCCGAGTGATTCAGCCAGGTTTTGGTCTGGAAATTTACCTACGTCTTCAGCAAATACTGAATCGACGATACCGGTTGCTTCGCGCTTTACGTTAAGCGCATTTTTCAAACTCTGCGCATAACTACCCGTCACTACAACTTCTTCAACAGTATTGTCTTGTGAATGAACAACAGGTGCCAGCGATGCAGCTGCAATGGCTAACACAAGCGGATTAAGAGTGAATTTTCTCATGGCTATTCCCAGGTTTTATTGTGATGAACTCAATTCGTTTTTATTGGTATTAGAGACGCGAACATGCCGATGGGATTTAGCTGCAGAGCTAATTTTTTATAAGTGCTTTTTTATGGCCGACAACCACAAGAAACCTATTCGTTAAAAAAGCCACCACAACGCAGTGGCAAGCATGGGGAATAGGCATCCTCACAGATGGCCTAAAATTATTATTATGTTCACCAGGAATATTTGCAATCACCCACTGAGTCTTTTTATCGGATAATATATTTTTGTGTATTTAATACACACTTTTTGCAATGAATACGTTTACATTGCACAGTTACACCAATTTGATAACGGTTACATTAAACTTGTAATATAAAATGGTGAAAAACCGGGATAAACGACAAAAACAATTTAAACATCAATAAATATAAAAAAGTAGGATAAACATCCCAATAAGATAAGCATCAAAACCAGGTTCAAGCCGGAGCCTGAATTGCCCTGTTGCAGGAACCGGGCTGCTTTCGGGGGTGAAGTTGACCAGCCAAACAATATGGAACCCATTAAACGAAAAACCGCACCTTTTTGAGGGGCGCGGTTTTTGTTTAACAAGTGAATCGAAAAAAGTGTTAATTATTTTCCACAACAACCACATACTGTCATAGGTAATTGCTGGCCGGATTTTGCATCCTGATTTGTCCACTGGCCATTCCATTGTAATTGCGACGAAGAATTACCACAGGTGGTTGGGCAGTTAGCATTCGCCTGCTGTTGGTTGTTAATAAGGTTTGCTGCCTGCACATCCAAACACTGGCCGGAACCTATAGCGATATCATCAAAAATATGGCTCAAGCTGCCTGATGTCGTATTTTTCCCGGAAGCAGGAGATGCTGTACCGGTGTAATTATGGCAACCGAAACAATTGGATATAAATTGCGTGCCCGGGGCCGTATTCACCGCCTGATATTCCGTTTCAGCAACCGTATTAGCCAGGCGCAATGAGCCGCGTTGATTTGAAATTTGCGCCAAGCCAGTTTTATTCGGGATATTCGAATCCTGTGTAATATCGCTAACCCAAAGTGCACCCACATTAAAATAATTCGTCAACACCGCAAAATTACCCGTTAGATACGGCTGCACACCCGCATTTACCGATTGAATATCGCTAACATTTTCCGAATATTTCAGATCACCTTCAGCAGAACCGTAAGGATATTCACGGCAAATTTCTGTTGGGTTGCCAGTAACCTTTTTTTGCGCGGAGGGATTATTAAATCGGCACTGCACAATGCCGAGTGCATCTTTGCTTTGCAAATCGGCCGTGCAGGTTTGGCTTGCAAACGACCAGCCTGTTTTAGTGGAGGGCGCAGAGCAATCGGGTGCATTGATTTTATGCTCATAGGTCGCCCACACAAATTCAGGGTGATCCGGTGTTGCTACCGCTACGTGGAAACCAATCATCCCCAATTTGGTAGTGCCTTTTTCCGAACCGATTTGTGCATCAACGGTAATAAACTGACTGGCATCATCGCCCTTCCCTAATACCTTCCATGCAGTTTTTAATTCGGTGGTGCCACCGGGAAAATTTTGTTGCTGTTTGATACCGTTAACATCACACATATTTTTACTAAAGCGCACATCGTAATAGACCACATTGCGATTCTGGTCATAAATAGTCGCTCCACCTCCAGCTTGGCCGATGCGCTCGGGAATGACAAAAGCAGTGCCCGCCTCTTCTGGTTTGCTGGTGCGAATGAAAAATGTGTGTGAATCATGTTTATCATCGCAAGAATTTGCCGGTGCTCCATCGGCATTAACTTCAAGCTCATGATATTGGTTAGTGTCTTCAAAGTTCCGGATTTTAGGATCAGTTTTGGATTGCGCCATTAAATAAGCAAAGGTTTGCCAGGAGAACTGGTAAAAATCGCAGAAGGTTGAATCGCCAACACCTGCACTTTGTTTCACCTCAGTGGGCATACTGGGTGCAGTAAACCAAGTGGGGTCAGCAGCACAAGGCACAGCAGCCGCTGACGACGTTGCTGCTTTTTCATTCGCAGCCATTAAACTGGCTGCACCAAAACCAGTTGCACACAAGAGTGCGACGCTTAAAGCTACACGGGTTTTGTTATTGAATTTATTCTTCATCATAACTATCTCATCCTTCAGCAGAAAATAATCACACCGATACAAAGTATCAGCAACGATAAAGGCAAATCCCTGAATGATCCGCCCTGTCAATAACGCTAGACGTAACCAGCCTAGTTGGCGAATTGCGAATGAGTTATTACAGCCTATTACGCAAGGGCAAGTTGAGTAGGGATTACACAAGATGGAGTGATTAAAACGCCAAAGTGATTTATCCTCCCAGCCAGACCAATGATTACCCAGAGAGGCACCAACATGAGCAGCCCACAGCGCGATATCACCCTACGTTTTTTGGCAGAGCCACAAGATGTCAACTTCGGCGGAAAAGTTCACGGTGGTGCCGTCATGAAATGGATTGACCTAGCGGCCTACGCTTGCTCAGCCGGTTGGAGCAGCCGCTACTGCGTTACCGTTTATGCAGGCGGAATTCGCTTTGTATCGCCCATCCATGTAGGCAACCTGGTTGAAGTGAGCGCAAAAATTATCTACACCGGAAAATCGTCCATGCATATTGCAATAGAAGTGAACGCATGCGACCCCAAATCACTCAACCGTCGCCTGACAACCCATTGCATAGTAATCATGGTCGCCGTGGATGAATCCGGCCAACCCGTCCAAGTGCCTACGTGGATACCGAAAACCGATGAAGATAAAGAACAACACGCCACCGCAATAAAACTGATGGAAATGCGCAAAAAAATTGGCGAAGAAATGCAGATTTTTGTTTGACCACTGTTCACCCCGCGACATTTGAGATCCAAGTTATGACACAGCCCCCAGCAGCAAAAACCAAACAGAAAAAAGACGCGCGCGATCTTCGTGCTGAAGCGTTAAAAATAGCTAACACTATAAAAACAGAAGGCCAGACTCCGGTTGAGACCAAAGCGATTGCCAATGGTATCCAACGGGGAATGGAAATGTTTTTGCGGCAGCAAAGTGAAAAAACACGCGAGTTGGATAAGCGGGTAAAAAAAGTGAAACAACTATCCAATCAAATAACGCAACAAAAACCAGCAGATGAAAAAGAAGTAAACATAACTGTACAAACCAATCCCCACTTACCTTGGGTGCTACTTGCGCTCTCGTGGGGGTTGTTTTTGGTGGTAGGAGCTGTAAAGGCTTTTATTTAAATAAAGCAATTGATGATGAAGCCACACTTCAACCTATGACAATACATTTTTAACAATAACCCGAGGAAATCAGGAAGATCTATGCATCACCCTATGGATATACATGACAATAATCGTCTCTACGGACTGGATACCCTTCGCGCTATCGCTATTCTTATCGTGCTGATCTATCACTACAAAGTGGTGGTAAGCAGGGAAAATATTTTCGGGTTTATGAGCCAACTGGGCTGGACTGGTGTCGATTTATTTTTTGTATTGAGCGGTTATTTGATTGGCAACCAGATTCTCTCAGCCTTTGCCAAAGGGCAGGATTTTTCCCTCAAACTGTTTTACATTCGCCGCTTCCTGCGCACCCTGCCTAATTATTATTTTGTGCTTGCGCTCTATTTTATTTTTCCAGTTGCACTGAGTGGAACAGACACAGCACCACTCTGGTCGTTTCTCACCTTTACCCAAAATCTGGATTTGCGCGCAGGTGAAACCTTCACTCATTCCTGGTCGCTGTGTATTGAAGAGCAGTTTTATTTAATTTTTCCAGTTATCGCCTTACTTATTGCTTATGCCAAACGATCCATCCCTCTTGCATGGGTGGCAATTGCCGCCGCCATGTTGCTCGCTATATTTTTACGGGGATTTAATTGGTATAAACATGAGGAGGCTGCAATTTCCATGCAATCCTTTATGGAGCATATCTATTACTCCAGCTTTACCCGCTTTGATGAATTATTACCCGGGGTAGCGATTGCGCTACTGAAAAATTTCCATCCTGCTACCTATGCTGCAGTACTGCGCAGAGGGAATCTTTTATTAGCTATTGGATTGATAAGTACAGGAATAATGTTTTATGTATTTAAAAACTACGCCTACATCGAAGCCTACGGAACCACATTGACGGTAACCGCTTTGGGTTATTCGCTTCTGGCAATCTGCTTTGCCATTTTGGTACTCGCCGCACTCAGCCCAAACTCAGTATTGCATCGCATGCGAATTCCTGGCGCTGCGAGCATCGCACTTTGGTCTTATGCAATTTATTTAATTCACAAACCCATATTTCAGGTATTGAAGGCGCCGCTCACAGAATATGGCATTGATATTAATGGCTGGCTCGGGGTGGTGATTATTATGGCGGTGAGTATTGTTTGCGGATGGGCGCTCTACTTTTTTGTAGAAACACCCTTTATGAATATTAGGGGAAAATATTTCCCATCAAATTCAAGAGCAGAATTAACGCTAGATAAAAATCTACAACCAAGTCAGTAGAACCAAAAAATTGGCACCCCAGGAGATCCCTCCCCTACCAGCTATAACCAGAAAAGCAGTGCTGCATTACTGCAGCACTTTCAACGCCTTCATTAGTCGAAAGAAATCACCATTAAGCAGGTAATACTTAACCAACCCCTTTCTGCCCATGCCAATATTATGGTAGAGACGCGATCTATAGGCAGCTTTATCTAACGTAATATTTTCACCAATACGCCGACTTTCTTTAACAGCAGAAATGTAATTTCGTACACAAAATCGGACAAAAAAATAACGGGTAGCGACTTTCATTTTTGGCAATTTTTTAGACCATAGCGCCCACACACCATCGACTCCCGACATCATGTGATCCACTTTTTTAACCGAGAATGACGCAAGAATACTTCCTTCGCGCTGGCGATAGCGAACCCACACTTGCGGACAGTAGTAATAAGTGCGCACGTCCAACGCAAGGCGCGGAGTCGTCACCATATCCTCAAAATATTTCCCTTCTGGAAATTGCAGCCCCTGCGACCACAAGCTGCGCTTTGATACTTTTGACCATGCATGCAACTTCCCCTTTTTATACAACCCTTTAAACAGGCTTTCAGGATCTTCCAACAAACAATTTGTATTGCCATCGAAGGTAGTAACCTGCGACTCCTTTTTGTGCTTGCGAGAATTGATGCCAACGCCAGGCCGCCATATCTGATAGTCACACATAACCAAATCTGGTGAATGACGATTGACAATACCTCTAAGCTGATCAATTGCTCCATCAGCTATTACATCATCGGAGTCCAGAAACCATACATACTCACCGGTCGCCGCAGCCACGAGCGAATTACGCGCAGCACTAAGTCCACGATTATGTGCATGTTGCAGAATTTTTATAGGATGAGGGGTTTTTGTTGCAAGTGCGTGTAAATACTCGAATGAACCATCGGTTGACTGGTCGTCGAGAGCGACGATTTCAATATTCTCATCGCACTGAGAAAGAATGGATTGAAGACAATCATCAAGATAATCCTTGACGTTGTATACGGGAATTAAAACACTTAACCAAGGCGTCGCCATAGTTATATTCCTTTAGCACTTCATTTTCGTAGATCAAAAAAGTGTTAACTATTCTTGTTATTGTCCTTTTTTAACAGCCACTATACTTGTGCTCGCATTTTATACCTACAAGCATAAAAAGCAAACAAGATAGAGCCCGCAAAATTCATAATTAACTTGCCACTTTGTAATGACCTGTGTAACTTTTGATTGCAATACCATCCGATACAACCACCTCCAGTTAAGACCTAATATTCAAAGAATGCTTATGAGCAAAAAAGTCATTATTTATCAAGATGGTTTGCTGTCTTATTCCGAAACGTTTATCAAGCAGCAGGCGCTTGCGCTTGTTTCTTGGAAGCCTATTTTAGTCGGGCATAAATATCTTGGTCGCAGCCTTGACTTCTCGATGATTCAGTCGCAATTACTCTTACCGAAGAGAAGCCCTCTCCCCCGCCGCTTGCTCTATATGGCTTATCGCTGGCTCAATAAAGCCGATCCAGCTGGCATCAATACATTAAAAGATATAAATGCGGATCTGGTTCACGCACACTTCGGAACATCGGCGGTTGACATTTGGCCTTATGCAAAAGCATTGGATTTGCCTATGTTGGTCACACTGCATGGTTTTGATATAAGTATCTATAGAGAATGGTGGGAATCCGGTAAACGTGGCCGCAGAAAGCGTAAGTATCCGCAACAATTATTGAAACTTGCCCAAGAACCCAAAGTGCATTTTCTGGCAGTGTCCAGCGCAATTAAAGAGCGTGCTATTAAGTTCGGTATTCCGGCCGAAAAGATTACCGTGAGTTATATAGGTGTAAATACTGAAGATTTTACTCCAGGTCCAGTTCCAATATTAGAGCGAAAAAACCGAATTCTTTATGTTGGTCGTCTTGTGGAAAAGAAGGGAGCAAAATATCTGATTGATGCCTTTGCGGCAGTTAAAAAGGCCGTTCCAGATGCTGAACTAATAATTGTTGGCAAGGGCGGAATGGAAGAGCAATTACGCAATCAGATAAATCAATTAAACTTATCTGACGTCACTTTCACTGGTGCGTTAACCAGCACTCAAGTCAAAGAGCAAATCGATAATTGCAAAATATTTTGCTTGCCGAGCATTACAGCCAATAGTGGTGACGCAGAAGGCCTGCCGATCTCTATTCTTGAGGCACAAGCCAGTGGTGTATTCGTGGTCAGCTCATCATCTGGAGGAGTTGGCGATAATCTGATAGACAGAGAAACCTGTTTTACTTTTGCCGAGAAAGATAGCAATGCACTAGCGAGCATACTGACCAACATACTCGCTACTCCAGAAAGCTATTTGGACATCATTAATAATCAGCAGGAGCTAATAAAAAGCAAGTTCCAACTAAGGAGCTGCGCTTTAGAACTTGAAAATCTCTACGCCATTTATTCCAAACAATGATGACTTGTCAAAACTCAAATACACCTAGATTCAGGGTAAAATTCACGGTCAGCAGCTGCTTCCTGCGCCAGGAAATGATCTAGATCACCAATACGCTTATCAATCCAGCCAAGAATTGTAGCCAGTGCTTCCGGTGATGCGTTTTCAAGACTCTGAAAGCATGCAAACACATAGGACGCGTCACGATCAGCCTGAGCGAGCTTGGCTTTTATCCGTATCAAAGCCTGATCACCAGGCTTAATTTGTAATGTTCTTAGCTGATTATCTACTACTGCCAGCCCCATTTTTAATAGACAGTGGGCGCTGAAGCCCTCTGGAACAAATTGCAGCGGTGAACGAAAACGAAAACTGATATTGGTCTTCAAGATTTCTGGATATCGCTCGCAATAGTCACGCCACACTGATTTTCGCCAAGGATGTGGATTATGCTCTAACTGAAACACATTCTGCATGTAACCAAACATTCTTGCACTATTTTCCTGAACACCGATAAATCGCACCCTAGAATTAGAAGTATTTTTTTCTCCTACACCAAAACATCTTTTAAACCAATTGACTATTTTTTTTATCAATCGTCGCTCTGTTTGAACCTTCCATGAGCCACGCAACACCACCTTTTCATCTCGATAAAATGCACTAGGAGACAATGAACGAATTAAACAAAAATCATCATTCAAAAATATAAAGCGCTCTGATAAACCAGGGATTCGCCAAAGCAAACTCGCAATGGACATACTACTGAATGACGGAAGGCAATCTTCATACCCAGAAAAAATTATCCGGTGATCTATTACTTTCACTCGCGACTCGTATTTTGTGCCAACAAGTTTTTTAATAAAACCGGGAGCCTGATTATCACTCACCACAAATATAGTGCCAATCCAAGGTGCAAATTTAAGTAAGGATACAACACAATATTCAATTTCATTAAGACTATGAAAACGTGCTGTACTCGCAGCCCTAGGACGCTGCCCACCAATACTCAAAATATACTTCTCAAGCTTTTCTTTATGAGCAGGATCAGCACCATCCACCCAAGTTATCACCGCATCTATAGGAGAATGTTGTATTACTGAATCGGTCATAAGCAACCCAAGACTATTGAGGAAGTTGTAGGTGATTATTCTAACCTATCAGATGTTCGACTAGGCCATACCAGTGCCAGAATGTATAATCGCCAACCTGTTTTTACGCCTATTGATCAGCCGCGCAGCGGCATCCGCAAGAGTCTGTTATTGCTATGGAAAAAACCTACGAACCCCATGCTATCGAACGCCAGTGGTACCAAACCTGGGAAGAAAAAGGCTATTTTAAGCCTGCTGGAGACGGAACCCCCTACTGCATGATGATTCCGCCACCGAATGTCACTGGTAGCCTACACATGGGGCACGGGTTTAACAATGCGGTGATGGACACCATGATTCGCTATCGCCGCATGAAAGGCGACGATACTTTGTGGCAAGTGGGTACCGACCACGCAGGCATTGCGACCCAAATGGTGGTTGAGCGTCAATTGGCGGCGCAAGGTGTAAGCCGCCACGATCTCGGCCGCGAAAAATTCCTCGAAAAAGTCTGGGAATGGAAAGAGCAATCTGGCGGTACTATCACCCGCCAAATTCGCCGTTTGGGTTCATCGGTGGATTGGAGCCGTGAGCGTTTTACCATGGACGATGGTTTATCAACCGCTGTACAAGAAGCGTTTGTTCGTTTGTTTGATGATGGCCTGATTTATCGCGGCAAACGCCTGGTGAATTGGGACCCCAAATTGCACACCGCCATTTCTGACCTGGAAGTGGAAAACCACGATGAAAAAGGCTCACTGTGGAATCTGCGCTATCCATTAGCGGATGGTGCCACCACCGCTGATGGGAAAAATTATTTGGTCGTTGCAACCACTCGCCCTGAAACCATGCTGGGCGATAGTGCCGTGGCGGTTCACCCTGAAGATGAGCGCTACAAATCGCTGATCGGTAAATTTGTTCTGCTGCCATTGGTTAATCGTTTGATTCCAATTGTGGCCGATGATTACGTTGATCGCGAGTTTGGTACTGGCTGCGTGAAAATTACTCCCGCACACGATTTCAACGACTATGAAGTAGGCAAGCGTCACAATTTGCCTTTGATTAATGTGCTCGATAAAAACGCCGCGATTTTAGGTGTTGCACAAATTTTTAATTTGGATGGAAGCCTCAATACCCAACTCGACGGCACCCTGCCCGCTCAATACGCTGGACTTGATCGCTACGAAGCGCGCAAGCAAATTGTCGCTGCATTTGAAGCAGCTGAATTGCTGGAAAAAATTGACGACCATGGATTGAAAGTACCGCGCGGTGATCGCTCAGGCGTGGTAATCGAACCATGGCTAACTGACCAATGGTATGTAAGCACCAAACCATTAGCAGAACCGGCAATCGCCGCCGTTGAAGACGGCCGCATCCAATTCGTACCGAAGCAATATGAGAATATGTACTTTTCTTGGATGCGCGACATTCAGGATTGGTGTATCAGCCGTCAATTGTGGTGGGGCCACCGTATTCCTGCATGGTATGACGCAAGCGGCAAAGTGTATGTTGGTCGAAATGAAGTGGAAGTACGCAGCAAATATAATCTTGGTGCAGATGTAAAACTGAATCAGGATGAAGATGTACTGGATACTTGGTTCAGCTCCGGTTTGTGGACCTTCTCAACACTCGGCTGGCCAGAGCAAACAGACTTCCTGAAAAAATTCCATCCGACCGATTTGTTGGTGACCGGTTTCGATATTATTTTCTTCTGGGTTGCACGCATGATTATGCTGACCATGCATTTGGTGAAGCATGAAGATGGCACGCCGCAAATTCCGTTCAAAACCGTATACGTACATGGTTTGGTGCGCGATGGCCAAGGCCAGAAAATGTCGAAGTCCAAGGGTAACGTGCTCGACCCACTCGATATTATCGACGGTATTGATTTGGAAACACTGGTACAAAAACGCACAACCGGTTTAATGAATCCAAAAGATGCCGGCAAAATCGAAAAGCAAACCCGCAAAGAATTTCCGGAAGGAATCCAGGCTTACGGAACAGATGCATTGCGCTTCACGTTCTGCTCGCTTGCATCAACTGGCCGCGATATTAAATTCGATATGGGCCGCGTAGAGGGCTATCGCAACTTCTGCAACAAAATCTGGAACGCCATGCGTTTTACATTGATGCAATGTGAAAATCAGGATTGCGGGCAGGATGGTTCGACTGATTACGAATTGTCATTAGGTGATCGTTGGATTATTAGCAAATTACAAATCGCAGAAAAAATAGTAGCGGAAAATCTGGATAACTATCGACTGGATTTAGCCTCACAAGCAATTTATTCGTTTGTGTGGGACGAATACTGCAGTTGGTATCTGGAAGCGACCAAAGCGGTTTTGTTTAATGCCGATGCAACGGCAGCACAAAAGAAAGGAACCCGTCGAACACTGGTGCGTGTGCTCGAAACCATTTTGCGTTTGGTACATCCACTGATGCCATTTATCACTGAAGAAATTTGGCAAATTATCAAACCGCTCTCGGGTGCAGCGGGCGAAACAATCATGCATGCACCCTATCCGCAAGCGGATGATAGCAAAATCGATCAACAGGCATTAAACGATGTTGAATGGCTGCAATCGGTAGTTGCAGGTGTGCGCAATATTCGCGGCGAGATGAACATCTCTCCCGCTAAAGATTTACCGGTGCTATTTAAAAATGGGACCAGTGAAGATCAGCAACGCTTGAACAACAACCAGCAATTCCTGAAGAAATTAGCATCATTGGAAAGCGTTACCTGGCTAAACACCGTTGAGACCGAACCTATGTCTGCCACAGCCTTGGTTGGCCAAATGGAAATTTTAGTCCCTATGGCCGGACTGATTGATAAAGATGCCGAGATCGCCCGTCTCACTAAAGAGAGCAATAAATTAATCCAGGATATTGAGCGCACTGAAGCAAAACTTGGCAATGCCGCGTTTGTTGAAAAAGCACCTGCTGAAGTTGTTGCCAATGAGCGCAATCGTGTTGCGGAAAATAAAATTGCAGTGGAAAAGTTGCGCGAGCAGATTCAAAAAATCAGCGCGCTGTAACTATTAATTATTTGCGATTTATGAAAAGCCGATGCAGAAACATCGGCTTTTTTATTGGAAGGTTTTTGTGTTAACACGGATTGCGCTGGGCATCGCTGCGCTCAGCCATAGCGCTCGACCTGGGCGGCCTTACCCAACCTACAAAATAACTTTTTAATCCCAGAAAAATAAAAAGCCCAATCTTTCGATTGAGCTTTTTAATTGAATTCAATGGCGGAGAAGGGGGGAGTCGAACCCCCGATACCCTTTTGAGGTATGCTCCCTTAGCAGGGGAGTGCCTTCGGCCACTCGGCCACTTCTCCACATCTGCTGAAGCGGGATAAGCTCCGTCTCAGCAGGTGCGGCATAATACCATAATTCTCTAAAATTCAAAGTCTTGAAGACAAATTTACAGAACAAAATAACGATTATTTTGAGTATGAATAATTAACATTCAATTAGAGAAACATTTAAAAATTTAACCCCTATAAACGCCTACGCGGCGGATGATTTCTCATACCGCCGCGTAGTTGAAAAGCGCCGAACAACAAAACAATTAAGTAAAAACTTAGCTGTCTTGCTCTTCCTGATTTTGCTTTTCGCGCTGAATACGCTGATAAATTTCTTCGCGATGCACAGCAATATCTTTAGGAGCGTTGACACCAATACGAACCTGGTTGCCTTTGACACCTAACACGGTAACGGTAACCTCGTCACCCACCATCAAGGTTTCGCCAATACGGCGAGTTAAAATTAACATCTTTAATCTCCTTCACTCATCCTGTAAGAGTACGACTTAGACACCCCTTGCCACCATCGACCCCCGAATACCCCCTGTCGCGTCCTGACAACCGAATGCCTGGATTTAAGTATCGTCTACTTTTTGCGAAAGGGAAGAAACCCCCAACATTTTTCTGTCTATTTTTTAAGTAAACAGTAATGCGACTCAAACACCTTAACTAAACCGCCTTTTATTAGAAGGCCTAGCCCCTCACTCGGCCTTCTGACGGTTCGGCATCCAAACCAAAAGCGGTGTGCAGACTGCGCACAGCCAACTCCAAGTAACGCTCATCGATGATCACCGAAATTTTAATTTCTGATGTGGTGATCATTTGAATGTTGATACGATCTTCTGCAAGAGCAGTAAACATGCGCGATGCAACACCTGCATGAGAGCGCATACCAACACCCACGATAGATACTTTAGCTACCTTATCATCACTACGCACTTCGCGTGCACCAATTTCTTTGGCAACCGCTTCCAGTACAGCAACGGCTTTGCTCATATCATTTTTGTGCACAGTAAACGTCAGGTCAGTAGTACCATCTGCTGACACGTTCTGAACAATAACATCTACTTCAATATTAGCGGCACCAATAGGCGCGAGAATTTTTGCTGCCACGCCAGGAGTATCAGGTACACCAGCAACGGTTACTTTGGCTTCATCACGGTTAAATGCAATACCGGAAACAATAGGTTGTTCCATAGTTGAGTCTTCCTCATCGAGGGTAATAAGGGTTCCAGGGCCTTCTTTGAAACTGTGCAAAACACGCAGAGGCACCTTGTATTTGCCGGCAAATTCAACTGAGCGAATCTGCAGAACTTTGGAACCCTGGCTGGCCATTTCCAACATTTCTTCAAAGGTAATCTTTTCCAGACGACGCGCACGCTCGCATACACGTGGATCAGTAGTGTATACGCCGTCTACATCGGTGTAGATCTGGCATTCATCCGCCCTCAGTGCAGCAGCAAGCGCAACACCGGTAGTATCTGAACCGCCGCGACCAAGCGTGGTGATATTGCCTTGCTCATCCACACCCTGAAAACCGGCAACAACGACCACACGACCTGCTTTAAGATCGGCACGCATATTCTCTTCATCGATAGACTGGATACGCGCTTTGGTGTGGGCATTATCCGTTAGGATACGGACTTGGCCGCCGGTGTAAGAGCGCGCATCTACGCCACGCTTTTTTAGTGCCATACACAAGAGTGCAATAGTCACCTGTTCGCCGGTAGATACCAATACATCCAATTCACGAGGATCGGGGGTATCCTGAATTTGTTGCGCCAAGCCGATCAGGCGATTGGTTTCCCCGCTCATAGCTGAGAGTACCACAACCATTTCATGACCTTGGGCATGAAAACCTGCCACCTTATCGGCAACCTGCTCTATACGCTCAATCGAACCAACTGAGGTACCACCATACTTCTGAACTAATAAGCTCATTACACAGCCTATCCTTTATCAATTGAAAGCTAATTTACACCGGGTACAAATACACCATCTGACCATATTCATTGGCAAGACGAACCAAAGATGGCTCTTCATTTGTTGAGTACCTTGTACGATAAAAAAATGCTTCTCCAGAATCGAGACGCAACGTCACTGAAACATCATCCAAGAATAAAGCGCTATCCGCTTGCCCCTCTGCCCGGATAGGCTCTTTTCTCAGATAAACACGCTGATCAAACTGCGCACCATCTGAGACCTCCAATGGGTAGGCACTTAAACTATTACTACCATTGCCTTGAGAATCCCATGCTGGTGGATAATCACCACCAGTCGCACTAAAACCAAACTTGTAAGTATGGCCACTAACAAAACTCATACCCGTCTGCTGATAGCGGAGCGGAAACTCCCGACCACCATAATGCTTGGTAACTACACCGACATAAACAGGGTCGGCAGTGGTGGCAGAGGCACCATTTACAACAACGTAAACTTCGATAGATTGAATTAGCGGCATGGCATTTTCCTTTTGATTAAAGAACGCTGAAACAACACTTATTGTCGACTGCATTCACTTGCACATGATTTGTGCACTAAAGTGAGCAAACATATCACTCACCGTTAAATTCCTGCTTAATCTCACCTCAACACATCACTCACTACTTACATGATTGCCTAAACCGAAAAAATCAGCCCACAGCAATCGACAACTTCTACTACCCGCTATTGACACTAGTACTAAATACTTAGGGTAAGCCCCTAAATCATCTGGCAACCAGATCACAAAAAGGCGCCAATTAAACACCAGATTGCGACAAAAGTTAACCCAAATGGATGATTAAAAGCGGATTAATCACACTTCCTTCATCTTTCTGTACAGCTATTGACCGAGTTGGGTTTTTACCCAAGGCACTACTGAAGCCAAAGCAGCATCCAGCCCTGCGACATTGGTACCACCGCCTTGCGCCATATCTGGACGGCCGCCGCCTTTGCCACCCAGTTGTGCTGCAACAAAACCCATCAAATCCCCAGCTTTCACTTTGCTAGTTACATCCTGGGTAACACCTGCAATGAGCGCCACTTTATCGTCTTCAACGGTGGCCAATAGCACTACCGCCGAGCCAAGTTTGTTTTTGAATTGATCTGCCGTCTCACGCAAGGATTTGGCATCTGCACCCTCAAGATTCAAGGCCAGTACTCTAACACCTGCGATATCCACAGCCTGTGACAACACATCACCACTCCCAGCAGTGGCCAGTTTGGTCTTCAGGACAGCGAGATCTTTTTCCAACTTACGATTGTGCGCAACCAGCGCATCCAGTTTTTCAATCAATGTGTCGCGATTGGCTTTTAAGCTGCGACCAGCGGTATCCACCAGCGCTTCAACCTGATCAAACAACGCCAGAGCTTTTGCACCAGTAATAGCCTCAATACGACGCACACCGGCAGCAACACCAGATTCAGAGGTAATACGGAACAAGCCTATATCACCAGTGCGATTAACGTGAGTACCGCCGCAAAGTTCGACAGAGAAGCCATCACCCATGGTCAGTACACGCACAGTATCGCCATATTTTTCGCCAAACAGCGCCATCGCACCTTTGGCTTTGGCTGCATCCATATTACACAGCTCGGTGGCAACCGCCGAGTTGGCGCGAATCTGGTCATTGACCAACAATTCAATGGCTTTTAACTGCTCGGCAGTCAATGCCTCAAAATGAGAAAAATCGAAACGCAGGCGCTCGGAATCTACCAACGAGCCCTTTTGAGTCACATGCTCACCCAGAATTTTACGCAGCGCAGCATGCATCAAGTGGGTGGCCGAGTGGTTTAAGGCAGTCGCCTGACGCACATTGGCATCAACCTTGGCGGCAAAACCGTCGCCCACCGATACAGCACCTTGCAGCACACGTACAACATGCACATGCGATGCGCCCTGCTTCTGGCAGTCGCGCACCTCGAGGCGATTACCACCTAACTCCAGATAGCCACAGTCGCCTGCCTGACCACCGGATTCAGCGTAGAAAGGAGTGCGATCAAGCACTACTGCACCATCTTCACCTTCAACCAAACGCTCTACTTTTTTGCCATCCTTAACCAGTGCGAGAACCTTGCCCTGCTCTGCCAAAGAGCTATAACCAAGGAATTCACTGGCGGGCAAATCGAGGCCGGCAGCGTTGTAATCCACTTTGAAACTACCAGCAGCGCGAGCGCGAGCGCGCTGTTCAGCCATAGCGGCTTCATAACCCTCCTGATCAATGGTCAGGCCTCGCTCACGAGCAATATCAGCTGTCAGATCAACCGGAAACCCATAGGTGTCATAAAGGGTAAAAACGATTTTGCCAGGGACTTCAGTCCCGGAGAGTTTGCCCAGAGCATCCTCAAGGACGGCGATGCCTTTATCGAGCGTCTTTTCAAACTGCTCTTCTTCTTGCAGCAGCACACGCTCGATTTGCGCTTGGTTCTTATGCAACTCGGGGTATGCATCACCCATTACTTCCGCCAGAGCTTTAGCCAACTTGTGGAAGAAAGGTTGCTTTTGGCCGAGTTGGTTGCCATGGCGGATCGCGCGGCGAATGATGCGGCGCAGCACATAGCCGCGGCCTTCATTGGATGGCACAACACCATCGCTGATCAGAAAGGAGCAGGAGCGGATATGGTCAGCAATCACACGCAGGGATTTGTTTTCCATGTCGTGGTTGCCAGTCGCATCAGCGGCAGCTTGCAACAAATGCTGAAACAGGTCGATTTCATAGTTGGAATGCACATGCTGCATTACGGCTGAAATACGCTCCAAGCCCATTCCCGTATCGACGGATGGCGCTGGCAGCGGATGTAAAACACCGTCTGCAGTACGGTTGAACTGCATGAACACGTTGTTCCAGATTTCTATGTAGCGATCACCATCTTCTTCTGGCGAACCCGGTGGGCCACCCCAGATATCCGCGCCGTGATCGTAGAAAATCTCGGTGCAGGGGCCACATGGTCCAGTATCACCCATAGCCCAAAAGTTATCGGATGCGTAAGGAGCACCCTTATTGTCACCAATCCGGATGATGCGTTCTGCAGGTACGCCCACCTCTTTATTCCAAATATCGTAGGCCTCATCGTCTGATGCATAGACGGTAACCCAGAGTTTTTCTGCGGGAATATTGAGCCAATCTTTTGCGGTGAGGAATTCCCATGCGTAGCGAATAGCGTCGTGTTTAAAGTAATCGCCAAAACTGAAGTTGCCCAGCATTTCAAAGAAAGTGTGGTGACGTGCGGTATAACCAACATTTTCCAGATCGTTGTGTTTACCGCCAGCGCGCACGCAGCGTTGGGAACTGGTAGCGCGATTGTAGGAGCGCTTGTCACCGCCAAGAAAAACATCTTTGAACTGATTCATGCCCGCGTTAGTAAACAGCAGCGTAGGGTCATTTTCAGGAACCAGCGAACTGCTGGCGACAATGGTGTGACCTTTGCTCTCAAAGTATTTCAAAAAGGCGTTGCGAATTTCAGCGCTCTTCATATTGCATCCACTAAATGTTCGAATTAATGCGATTTGTATAAAAAGATAGGAACTCGCCTAATCAGGCGCGATGTTCTTCTATTTCTTCGGCGCTCAGTTTACGCGCCTCATGCTCCAGCATCACCGGTATGCCGTCGCGAATGGGATAGGCTAAACCACTATCCCAACACACCAACTCTTGCTGCTCAGGGCGATACTCAAGTTCACCCTTGCTCACCGGGCACACCAAAATACTGAGTAATTTTTTATCTATCATGGTCTTAGGTCACGCTTAGGCCAGTTGGGGGCGGTATCTTACACTGCATTTTGCAGCCCTGTCTCTACAGCCATGGGGCTATAGCGGCAATTAAGGAGCTAAATCGCCGGAAAGCGGTGGGATAAGTCCGTTTTGCCAGCGCTTTACCTGCTCCACAACCCGTTTATTCGAGTAAATTTGGGGATGCGATTTGGTAATTTTTTGTTCTTTTTCCCAAGTGGAAACCATCTTCTTTGCCTTCACAAAGGCCTGCTCAAAATCAACTCCGGGCTTGAGCGACTCCTTGAAGTAGGCTTTGCCAAAATAGGTGAACAGGCTGTCATCGGCGCAGCCAAAGGAGGTCTTATCGGCAGCTGCGGCGGTCATAATCAGGCTCTGCTCATCCTTAAGGTCATCAATAAAACCACCGGAAAAACAGGCTGACAACACAACAACGCGATGCTTGATGCCAGTAGCCTTTAGCAGATCACCAAGCCACTTTGCTTCTATATCCGCTAGTGCAAGACCATTGTGGTTGAGTGAGATTTTTTTATCCTTGGAACCATGGCTGGTGATATACAAAAAGAAAATATCCTGCTCCTTATCCATGCGTTCAGCAATACGTGTAATCGCTGCACGGATACTGGTTAATGTCGCCAGCGGACGTTCATTCAACGAGCGCTGGCTATTGGCCAAATAAATCGCCGTTGCGCGGTTGCCATATTGAGCGCTAAATAAATTTTCAATAAATTTACTTTCTCGACGAAATACTTCTTCAGTGCCATATCCAGCCACAACTAAACTGTACAATTCAATTTTTTGAGGATTTGATGTCTGCAGGGAATCCAACGCGAGTTGTAATTCACCGGATTCTTTATAGAGTGCGTGCTCCGCAACTTCTTCAGGGGTAAAAATTTTTACTGTCTCGCCCCCATCGACCAAACGACCATATTCCCAGCGACCGTCAATTCGACTAACACCATCGATAGGTGTTTGGTAAATCAATATGCCTTTGCCGTGTTTGCTACCATAAGAAAATTCGCCTTCGTAGATATCCCCATTACTGGCAATCAATTTTCCTTGCCCATCGTATTTTCCAAATTGAAATTCACCGGTGTACTGTTCGCCCTCTTTTGCGATATAACTGCCTTTACCTTCCAACTGGCCATCCTGATATTCTCCCTCCCAGTGATTGCCCTCGGCATCGGTTTGGATTCCCTTGCCATTCAGCCGCCAGTTTTTAAATTCACCGACATAAGTGAAGCCATCATGACTGGTGTAAGTTCCTGAGCCAGTAAAATTATCACTTTGAAATTCACCGCTGTAGCGATTGCCCCGTCCATCATCGAACACACCTTGACCGTACATTTTTCCCGCGACAAAATCCCCAGTGTATTTTTCACCCGTTGCGCGCTGCAATTCACCCTTTCCTTGAATTACACCGTCAACCACTTGACCAATATAGAAAGATTTATCGGCGAACGTCCATTTGCCGCTACCATGCATTTTATTTTTTTCAAAATCCCCTTGGTAAACATCTCCACGTGGATATGCGAGCCTGCCCTTACCGTGAAATTGATTCCCGGCAAATTCACCTTCATAGCGACTACCGTCCGGATACGTCAATAAGCCACGCCCTTCCATTCGGCCACGCACATAATCCCCGCTGTAATTACCTGAGTAAGCAGAAACAAATTTACCTTTTCCATGCATGAGCCCCGCTAAAAATTCGCCATCATATTCATCGCCATTCGTCCAGCGCATGCGTCCCTGCCCCTCCAACTGACCTTGAGCGTTAAGATCGCCAACATAGCTCGCACCATCAGCAAAATTGAGCGATGGGGACAAAGCGAAGCGCAAATCGCGAAATGTGCCTTGCACCGCAATCAAGGTAAGAACAACGCCAGTTAAAAAAGCAACCACAATCAGAGCAATAGGCTTCATACACAATCCGTTATGAACGCTGATAAAAAATAATTGAATAACAACAACTGAAAAAAATTATTCGGCAGGCATAGGCTCAACCAACAATTGCGGATCAACGCGCTCTTCAAACCAGTTCATCCGCCAGTCAAGATGCGGGCCAGTAGCTCGACCGGTTTTACCCACTTTCGCAATAAATTGCCCCTGGGTAATCGCATCGCCTTTTTTCACCAGCACTTCATTTAAATGAATAAAAGTCGATGACAAGCCGTGGCCATGATCAATAATTAATGTCCCACCCGAAAAGAACATATCCGGGTGAACGAGCGTCACTACACCACCAGCAGGTGCTTTTACTAAAGTACCTAAGGGCTTGGCTATATCAACACCGTAATGCGGTGAGTTGGGTACACCGTTATAAAATCGCTGGCTGCCGTACACACCCGTTACCGGCCCAATCAGTGGCCATTCGAATTTCTGCGCAAAAAATGTCAGCGGTGAATCGCCTTTACGCGCATCGGCTGCCATTTGCGCTTCGCGTTTGGCGCGCTCAACTTGTGCCGGATCAGGCTCTACCGTTTGTTGCGGAACACCAGTTACTTTTTGAATATTGTAAGTACGCGTTTTCACATCAAATCGATGCTCTTGACGAGTACCAGCACTGTCAATTGTGACAAGAGTTGCCGCTTTCTCTGCATCGCGACCTAATCCAATGACAAACTGACCTGCAGGAGAAATTTGCAATGGTTTGCCGCGATATTCCACCCGGGTTCCCTGCGACACCTTGCCAATAATCACACCACCCTGCTGCCACTCACCGGTCAATTCCAGTGCTGCAGACGCCATGCTGGCGAGTATAAATAAGACAAGTGCGACGAACTGTTGTAACTTCACGATTGACTCCAGTAGCAATCAGTAAATTTTGGACAAAAAAAACGGCAGACTAGCTGCCGTTTTTTTCGTTGTCACACACTTATTTCATTGTTTCATCAACACGCAGAATCTTCATGGTATTGGTACCGCCCAGCAAGGTGGTATCACCGCTGGAAACGATGACCAAATCACCATCGACCAAGGTGCGCTGTGATTTGAGCATCGCAATTGCGCGCACAAAATCATCTGCACAAGGAGCGCTATTGGTGTCAAATGCAATAGGTTGTACGCCGCGGTACATTGCCACTTTGCGCTGGGTGCTCACATGACGAGAGAACGCAAAAATGGGCAACTGCGAACCAACACGCGACATCAAGCGCGGTGTACTACCTGATTCGGTAAAGCAAATAATCGCCTTAACACCATCAAGATGGTTGGCTGTAAACATAGACGCCAACGCGATTGATTCATCAACACTGCTGAAAGCCTGATCCATACGGTAGTTATCAAAACTCGCCGTGGGATGTTTTTCAGCACCGAGAATAATACGCACCATAGCTTCAACAGTTTCAACCGGAAAATTGCCGGCCGCGGTCTCCGCCGATAGCATTACCGCATCGGTACCATCGAGCACTGCGTTAGCAACGTCGAATACTTCAGCACGCGTTGGCAGCGGGCTATTGATCATCGACTCCATCATTTGCGTTGCGGTAATCACCGCTTTGTTGAGGGCACGTGAGCGAGCGATGATGCGCTTTTGCACACCGATCAGCGCTGCATCGCCAATCTCGACACCCAAGTCACCACGTGCAACCATCACCGCATCGCTTGCCATGATAATGCCATCAAGTGTTTCATCATCCGCCACGGCTTCTGCGCGTTCAACTTTAGAAACCAAACCGGCACGACCACCTGCAGCAACCATCAATTTACGTGCGAAATCCATATCCTCTGCAGAGCGAGGAAAAGAAACCGCGAGATAATCCACATCGATTTCAGCAGCAGTTTTGATGTCGGCAATATCTTTTTCTGTCAGTGCTGGTGCAGTCAGGCCGCCACCTTGGCGGTTGATGCCTTTGTTGTTGGACAAAGGACCCGCCACTTTAGTGGTGGTATAAATACGTGTGCCTTCGATTTTGTCAACAGTCAGAACTACGCGGCCATCATCGAGCAACAACACATCGCCGGGCTTACAGTCATTGGGTAACTCTTTGTAGTCGATACCCACTTGCTGCTGGTTACCTTCATCGCGCCCCAGGGCTGCATCCAACACAAACTTGTCGCCTACCTTGAGATGAATTTTACCTTCGGCAAAACGTGCAACACGGATTTTTGGGCCTTGAAGATCGCCGAGCACCGCCACAAAACGGTTGTGCTTGGCCGCCAATTCACGAACCATTTCTGCGCGACGCTTGTGATCTTCCGGCGAGCCGTGCGAAAAATTCAAGCGAACCACATCCACACCCGCCAAAATCAATTTTTCCAATACTTCTGCAGATTCGGAAGCAGGTCCCAAAGTACTGACGATTTTTGTACGTCTTAACATGATGGGCTCTCTTATTTAGCGGACATAAGTGCAAGGGTGTTATCCAACATACGGTTGGAGAAGCCCCACTCGTTGTCGTACCACGCCAATACTTTTACCCACTTGCCGTACACCTTGGTCTGCAGTGAGTCGTAGTTGGAAGAATGCGGATTGTGATTGAAATCGATTGAAACCAGAGGCTCATCAACGAAAGCCAATACCCCTGGCATTTCAGTTTCGGCGGCTTTTTTCATCGCTGCATTAATCGCTTCAACGCTAACTTCTTTTTCTACCAATACGTTCAGGTCAACCAGAGAAACGTTGATAGTTGGAACACGAACAGAAATACCATCCATCTTGCCTTTCAATTCAGGCAACACTAAACCTACTGCTTTAGCAGCACCGGTAGTGGTTGGGATCATGGATTGGGTAGCTGAGCGCGCACGGTAAATATCTTTGTGGAATACGTCAGACAATACCTGATCATTGGTATATGAGTGAATTGTGGTCATAGAACCTTGCACGATAGTGAAGTTATCGTTCAACACTTTGGCAACCGGTGCCAGACAGTTAGTAGTGCAAGAGGCGTTAGAGATGATGGTGTCAGTCGCTTTCAACACTTTGTCGTTTACACCAAATACCACGGTAGCATCCACGTCGGTACCTGGAGCAGAGATAATGACTTTCTTGGCGCCAGCAGCCAAATGCAAACCAGCTTTTTCTTTGCTGGTGAATATGCCGGTACATTCGTACACCACATCAACATTCAATTCGCCCCAGGGCAACTTGGCTGGATCGCGCTCGGATGTGATGCGGATAGCATCGCCGTTGACGAACATGGTATCGCCTTCAAATTTCACGGTGCCGTTAAATCCGCCGTGAACAGAATCATATTTGGTGAGATGGGCATTGAGGTGCGCATCACCCAAGTCGTTGATACCTACGATCTGGATTTGGCTGCGCTTGCCTGATTCATACAAGGCACGCAGTACATTGCGACCGATACGACCGTAACCGTTAATTGCCACTCTAATCATTACATTCTCCTAAGTAAGCTGTTCAATAATTTTTGCTGTAGGGGCGCTGCTTGCTACGCCCTGTTCAGGCGTTTGATACGCCCAGTTCTTGTATTCATTAAGGGCGCTGCAAGCGGCGGCGCCCTCAGGTTAACCGCGTGGCAAGCTGGCTGCTTCACGAGCGAGACGCTCAATCTCATCCCAGCGTCCGGCTTTCATCAATTCTTTCGGCGCCATCCAGGTACCACCAACACAATGCACGTTTGGCAATGCCAAATAGCTCGGTGCTTTTGCCAAATCAATTCCACCGGTTGGGCAGAACGTAATCTGCGGCAAAGGGCCGGCAATTGACTTCAACATAGGCACACCGCCTGCAGCTTCAGCCGGGAAGAACTTCTGATGGGTAAATCCTTGTACGTAGAGATTCATTGCCTCGGTTGGTGTTGCAACACCGGCTAACAGCGGAACTGGGCAGGCTTTAGCCGCTTCGATCAGCGCCGGTGTAGTACCCGGGCTAACCAAAAAGGTTGAACCCGCTTTTACCGCTTTTTCCAAATCTGCCGGAGTAATAATGGTGCCGGCACCAATTACCGCGTCATCAGGCAAGTCTTCTACCATGGCACTGATAGCATCCAGTGCACAGGGGGTGCGCAGGGTAATTTCCAACACTTTCAACCCACCGTTATAAAGCGCTCTGGCCAAGGGCACAGCATCTTCAATGCGCTCCACCACCATAACGGGTACGACTGGCGCTACTCTGACAATTTGATCGATAGTTAAAGCCACTGTATGTCCCTCGTTGTTCAAAAAAGTTCGAAAGAATAATCTGCCCTAAAAAAACCTTCCGCAGATCAGTTCGGAATTCGGTAAAAATCAAGGCGCCCAATAAACCACAACCGGCACTTTTTGCTGTTGCAACACTGCACGGATCGGCATTTCTTTTATATCGGTACCCGCCTGGGCTGCACGTAGTACTGCCAATTTTTCATCGCCAGTCAGTAGCAACACCAAGGTTTTGGAGCGGAGCAAACCAGCCAATGTCAAGGTCATGCGCTCGGTAATTGCACCGGTTACTTCGCTTTGCTTGGCGATAATCGCCGCGCACAATTGCTCAGACTCCGGATTCAACGCCTCATCTAACCCCTGCGCATGAGGAAATAATGATGCAGTGTGCCCATCGGAACCCATGCCGAGTATGGTGACATCAAAGGGTTGCGCTAGTTGCTGATAAGCGCTTTCACAATCATCCAAACCTTCAGCTGCGGTTTCCGCTGAGTTTTTCATACCGACCAGATTGGCGACGGCAGCTTTATTCTGGATCAGGTGCTTTACGGTAAAAGCTTCATTGCTTTTATCGTGCGCAAACTCCACCCAGCGCTCATCAACCAAGGCGACGTAGACAGACTCCCAATCCAGATCGGAGTTGCTCAAAGCTTTGTACAGCGGTTCAGGTGTACTGCCGCCCGACACCATAAAAGTCGCTTCACCGCGATCCTCGATCGCTGCGCGCAGCGCTGCTTCACATTCTGCCTGCAGCGCGACAATCATTTTCGCGCGGCTGTCAAATAAACGCTCGCTTACCATTCCTGATCCGCCCCTGACAAGACTTCGTCAATGGAGAACCAGCGACGGCGGTCACTGGCCATCAACTGTGCCGAAGCTTGCGGCCCCCAGCTACCGGCCATGTAGCCGTGCGGTTTGTTTTCCGGACGCTGCCAGGCTTCGATAATCGGGTCGATCCACGCCCAAGCTGCATCCACCTCAGCGCGGTGGATAAACAAACTCGCATCTCCAGCGGCGGCATCCAACATCAGGCGCTTATAAGCATCTGAATAGAAATCCTTGTAGGTATCGGCAAAATTCAGGTTGAGCACAACGGGGCGCAGGTGCGTCTCGTGCTTCTCCAGATCTTTGGACACCATAATGATCTTGATACTTTCTTCCGGTTGCAGGCGGATGATCAAACGGTTAGGCGTCGCCATACCGGCAGATTCAGGATATACACGGTGTGCAACATCTTTGTACTGGATAACGATTTCGGCAAAACGTTGCTTCATACGTTTACCGGTGCGCAGGTAGAAAGGCACATTGGCCCAGCGGGAATTGTCGATGTAAGCGCGGATCGCAACGAAAGTTTCGGTATTGCTCGCTTGTCCCAGCTCATCGAGATATCCGGGAACGGCTTTTCCACCCATTTCGCCGGCGACATACTGGCCGCGCACAGTGTTGTACTTAACCGTGTTGCCATTCAGAGGGCGCAGGCTTTCCAATACTTTCAGTTTTTCCGCGCGGATGCGATCGGCAGTCATCTTATTCGGTGACTCCATCGCCACCAAGCAGAGCAACTGCAGAATGTGGTTTTGCACCATATCGCGCAGCGCACCAGCGCCATCATAGAAGCTGGCACGACCTTCGAGGCCAACAGTTTCCGAAATGCTGATCTGTACGTGATCGATAGATTTCGCATCCCACAGATGCTCAAACATGCCATTGGCAAAACGCAGCGCCAGCAAGTTTTGTACGGTTTCTTTACCGAGATAGTGATCGATACGGAAGATAGCATCTTCACTGAAGTATTCAGCGATCTGACTATTAATTTCCTCTGCCGTTTTGGCGTCATAACCCAAGGGCTTTTCCACCACTACACGGGAGGTGGCGGTAATCAAACCAGTCTCGTGCAAATGTTTGCAGCAGATACTGAACACTGAGGGGGGGGTAGAGAGATAGAACACACGCTGGCTGTTGCCACCGCTATTTAGCAATTGCGCCAAAGCGTCCCAATGCTCATCTTTAGTACCAATATCGACAAATACCGGAAACAGGCATTTGGAAAATGCATCCCAAGCGGCAGCATCAAACTCATCTGAGTTGAGGTGTTTTTCTGCGGCATCGCGCACCTTGTCTTTGTATTCAGCAACCATCTGGGTATTGCGGCAGGTTGGAATAATGCGTGAGCCTGCGGCCAAAGAGCCTTCGCGATGGGCGCGATAGAGACCGGGAATCAACTTGCGCAGAGCCAAATCGCCAGCGCCACCAAAGATGACAAAATCAAATGCTTCAAGCATGAGGGGTAATCCTGTTTGTGAATCTTGAAAAGTGGATTTACTTTTTAAAAACGAAGACCCCGAACACAGGTTCGGGGTCCAGGATTTAACGGGCAATTACCAGTTAAATACAGTAGCTCCTTCTTCAGCCAATCCCACTGTGGCGCGGAGGGGCGCAAACAATTCACGCCCCATACCATAGTGAACTGCTGATAAATCACACTGGGCAGGTTGGCGAGCACTTAGCTCTTCCTCACTGACCAGCAGTTGTAATGTGCCGGATTCAGCATCCAATTCAATCATGTCGCCGTCGCGGATCAAGCCGATGGGACCGTTATCCAGGGCTTCCGGCGTCATGTGGATCGCTGCCGGAATCTTACCAGAGGCGCCCGACATACGGCCATCAGTCAGAAGGGCCACCTTAAAACCGCGATCCTGCAATACACCCAGCGGTGGAGTCAGCTTATGCAACTCAGGCATTCCGCAGGCCTTTGGCCCCTGGAAACGCACCACTGCAATAAAGTCTTTTTCCAGATCGCCGCGCTTGAACGCGGATTGCAACTCTTCCTGGCTGTGGAACACGATCGCAGGAGCAACCACTTTGCGATGATCCGCTTTGACTGCGGAAATTTTGATCACTGAACGGCCAATATTACCTTTCAGCAACTTCATGCCGCCCTCGGGTGCAAAAGGTTTGGCAACCGGGCGCAAGACTGCATCATCGAGGCTTTCCTGTATCCCTTCACGCCAAACCACCTCGCCATTTTCCAAAAATGGCTCTTTGGTATACGCCGACAAGCCTGAACCACCCATAACGGTTTTTACATCGTCATGCAGCAAACCGGCATTGCGTAGCTCGCGCATCAGGAAGCCCATACCACCAACAGCCTGGAAGCGGTTTACATCGGCCAATCCATTCGGATAGATGCGGCACATGAGCGGAATTATATCTGAAATGTCAGACAAATCCTGCCAATCAATCAACACGCCTGCAGCACGGGCGATAGCAACGATATGCATAGCATGGTTAGTTGAACCACCAGTGGCCATCAAGCCGACAATACCGTTAACAATCGATTTCTCGGTCACTATGTCGGACAGAGTTACCAACTCATCGCGAGTAATTCGGGCAAGTTGATGCACCGAAGCGCGGGTCAAGGCCTCACGCATAGGGGTATAGGGGTTGATGAAGGTGCTGCCGGGTAAGTGAATCCCCATGATTTCCATCAACATTTGATTGGTATTGGCGGTGCCGTAGAAAGTGCAGGTACCGGCGCTGTGATAAGAAGCGCTCTCTGCGGCCAACAGCTCCTTGCGCCCTACTTTGCCCTCAGCAAATAATTGGCGCGCCTTGGCTTTTTCGGCATTTGGCAGACCGGGAGTCATCGGACCTGCGGGAATAAAAATAATCGGCAGCTGACCAAATGACAGTGCTCCCATCATTAAACCGGGAACAATTTTGTCACAGACCCCCAGACAAATAGCACCGTCAAACATATCGTGTGACAGCGCGATTGCAGTGCTCATCGCAATCACATCGCGGCTAAACAGTGACAGCTCCATACCAGGGAATCCCTGGGTTACGCCGTCGCACATCGCCGGTACACCGCCTGCCATTTGTGCGGTCATCCCCATTTCTTTGGCAGCCGCCTTGATGGGCTCCAGATACTCACCATAGGGCACATGGGCAGACAGCATTTCATTATACGCAGAGACTACCCCGAGGTTCGCAGCCTGGCCTTCAGCCAAGGCTTCCTTGTCGGAGCTATTGCAAGCGGCAAAACCATGGGCAAGATTTGCACAACCCAGATGGTGACGAGCAGGCCCTTTACTGCGGAATTTGTTGACGCGCGCAAGATAGGCGGCACGGGTGTCGCGGCTGCGGGCAATAATCCGCTCGGTGATTTCAACAAGTCTTGGATCTGTGCTTAGTACGTCAGTCATGGGAATACCATTGCTCTTGGGGCTGTATCTAGCGCAAATCGGTTGATTTGCGCGCAATCGCGCCGGGTACGTTGCCCGGCGCTCTGCTTATGAATCTCTCGGAACTACCACTTAATTTGCTTTGGCGCGCTTGTAGAAATCAATCAAGTTGCGCGTTGAAGCATCGTGTTTTGGATTGGTTTCTTTCGCCAAATCCAATTCAGGCTGAATCCCTGCAGCGAGGACTTTACCTAACTCCACGCCCCATTGATCAAATGAATGGATGCGCCAAATGATACCTTGAACAAAAATTTTGTGCTCATAAAGCGCGATCAGGGCACCTAGCGAGCGAGCATCGACTTTATTTAATAAGAAAGTGTTAGTTGGGCGATTACCGCGATGCACCTTATGTTCCACGATCTCCTCAATGCGTGCAGCACTCATCCCTTTTGCACTTAACTCGCGGCGCACCTGGTCCGCATCAATCCCCAGCATCAAGGCTTGTGTCTGCGCGAAGAAATTCGCCATCAACGCGTCGTGATGACCTTCGACCGCAACAGTAGGAGCGATTGAACCGATAAAGTCAGCGGGGATAATGTCGGTACCCTGATGCAACATTTGGTAGAAAGCATGCTGGCCGTTGATACCCACCTCGCCCCATACCAGCGGAACACTGCCATAACTGATCTGCTCACCCGCCCAATTAACAGACTTACCGTTACTCTCCATCTCCGCCTGTTGCATATAAGCTGGGAAACGGTGCAGGCACTGGTCATACGGCAGGAGCGCATGGGCAGGATAACCGAGGAAGTTGCGGTTCCAGATCCCCACCAATGCCAGCATTACCGGCGCATTTTCCGCCAGCGGCGCTGTCTGGAAGTGCTGATCCATCTCATAAGCGCCTTGCAGCAAATCATCAAACAGTTCGTAACCGAGCGACAATACGATCGGCAAACCAATCGCCGACCAGAGTGAGAAACGGCCACCGACCCAATCCCACATATCAAAAATATTTTCTTCGGCGATACCGAAACCAGTTACCAATTTACGATTGGTTGAGACCGCCACAAAGTGTTTGGCAATCGCTGCTTTATTACCCGCTGCCGCCATAAACCATTGCTCGGCAGTGCGCGCATTGGTCATGGTTTCTTGCGTGGTAAAGGTTTTAGAGGAGATAACAAATAAGGTAGTTTCCGGATTCAGGCCGGCCAATACCTCGGCAATTTGCACACCGTCGATATTAGAGACAAAATGCATATTGAAGCGTTTATCGCTGTAATCCTTGAGCGCTTCACACACCATCAATGGCCCTAGGTTGGATCCGCCAATACCGATACTGACAATGTCGGTGATAGTTTTGCCGGTAAAACCAATCCACTCACCCGAACGCAGTTTTTCGCTCAGTTTGCGCATACGCTCAAGCTCGGCATTAATTGCCGGACGCGCGTCAGCGCCGTCGATCACAATCGGCTTGGAGGATTTATCGCGCAGGGCAACGTGCATAACCGCACGGTCTTCAGTGGCGTTGATGTGCTCGGCAGCAAACATCTTGGCGCGCCAACTTTCAACATTGGACTCTTTAGCCAATGCCAGCAGCGCCGCTTTGGTTTCATCAGTAATTAAGTTTTTGGAGTAGTCAAATAACAGATGGGATAATTGCAGGGAGAACTTGGCAAAACGTTTATCATCAGCGGCAAACAAGTCTTTCAGGTGTCGGGACTTCATTTGAGCTGCGTGGGCAGTAAGGGTTTTCCACGCAGGCAAATCGGTAGGGCGCACATCAGGGTTAGTCATTTCTACTCCACAAACAAAAATGCGTAGGTGATATACCTAAACAAGTGGTTGATTTCTATTCTGTTAGTTTGAGTCCGACCCGACTCCGACAAGTAGTGAAGGATAAACTTCCTACCAGTTTCAAAGTTATATGCTTACCATCCTAGAATTAAGCCTTTAAGCGCAAACGAAACTGATAAGCTGCGAATACGCCGAACGTTCGTGCCAATACAATCAGCAGCGGTTGCGTGGCAACAACACAAAAACAGCGTAATTGCCGCGAGAATTGCGCTGTTTAAAAAGGCCGCTATGATAGGCAGATGGGTTTTAGGTGTCAATTAAAGCGCAGTGTTTACAGGGTCGATTGCCCTTGTTAGATCAGCTAAAAAATACAGTCGCTCACCAAGAGAATCCCAAGGTCATAATTACTCATTCAGCCTATAGATCCCACTTATGCATACGAATAAAAACTACACAGCATCTCTTGGTGTCATTGAAGGATTTTTTGGCCGCAGTTGGAGCTGGCAGGATCGAAAAAATTACGCGCAATTTCTTGCACTAAATGAGTACGGTTTTTATATCTACGCACCAAAAGACGACAAAAATTTACGCAGACAGTGGCAAATAGATTGGCCTGTTGAGATTAAAAAATCACTGGCTGATTTACGCCAGATTTATCGCGCAGCTAATGTGCAGTTCGGTATCGGCCTCAGCCCCCACGAAATTTATCTCGACAACACGCGCAACCAGCGCGCGCAACTAGACTTGCGCATCCAACAGATTAATCAATTGGAGCCCGATATCCTGTGCATTTTATTTGATGATATGCGCGGCGACATTCCCGGGCTCGCACAGATCCAGATCGATATCGCCCATCAGACAGCAGCGGCCAGCAACGCCAAAAAAATTATTTTTTGCCCCACTTATTACAGTTTTGATCCAGTACTGGAACGCGTATTTGGCTCAATGCCGGAGAACTACTGGCAAACCTTCGCGCAGCAACTGGATAAAAGTATCGATATGTTTTGGACCGGGGAAAAAGTCTGCTCAACCAATTACCCTGCTGAACATCTCGCACAAGTAACCGAGTTAATTGGCCGCAAACCCTTTTTGTGGGATAACTACCCGGTTAATGACGGCGCAGTGAAATCCAACTTATTGCAGCTGCGCGCATTTGATCAGGGCCACAGCCAATTAGCTGATAAAGTAGCCGGGCATGCCGTCAACCCAATGAATCAACCCTGGCTTTCGCAAATTCCCTTGGCCAGCTTACCCTTGGCTTACCGTGAAAAAGAAAATTACTCTGCAGATGCCGCCTTTACTAACATCTGTAGCAATCTATGCGGCGATGTTTTAGCGAAACAATTGCAACAAGATACCCATCAATTACAAGATCTCGGGTTGAAAAAACTTTCTCAACAAGAGCGATATTTTTTACAGACCACTTATCAGCGCTTTGGTAACAACCCATACGCGCAAGAAATCATTGCCTGGTTAAATGATGAATACCAATTTGACCCTGCATGCCTGACTGAATAATTAAACGTTTTATTTTAGCAGCACCGATTGAATCCACTTCGACATGGATTCAACTTGCTCCATGCATACAGTGTGTTCCATTGGATAGGATTCATAATGCACATTGCAACCGCGATCTTGTAAAAAGCGATAGGCGCGCTGCCCTAACGCCTCGTTCACTACAGGGTCAAGAATGCCATGCTGAATTAATATCGGCGTCTTTTGATTTGCGGCGTGAATACTAGCTGTTGTATGAGTGGCAAAATAGCTCGACAAAATCAACAACCCTGCCAGTGATTTTTTGTAGGTCAACCCCGCGTGATAGGCAACCGCTCCACCTTGGGAAAATCCCACCAGGATAATTTTTTCACTAGCCACACCACGCGCAATTTCACGCTCTACTAAACGCTGCACAGCTTCAGCACTGGCGATTAATTGCGATTCATCCACTTTACGTTCCAGATTCATCTCCAAAATATCGTACCAGGCAGGCATGATATATCCAGCATTAATGGTGACGGGAATTTGTGGCGCATGCGGAAAAATAAACCGTACCGATAACTCCTCAGGTAAACGTAACTCTGGCACTAAAGGTGCAAAATCATTGCCGTCTGCTCCCAAACCATGGAGCCAAATTACGCTAGCAGTAACAGGTATCTGCGGCTGATTTAGCTTTTCAACACAAGGTAAATATTCCATAAGGGTTCTCGTTTACGTAAGTTTTGCTTAATTTTTGTTCAGAATTTTTATTGATGTGTAATATTGCTGACAATTACTCAATTGGGCAAGCGCACCGATACGCACAATCAGCAAAATAACACTACACTTGCTTCATAGCCTCAAAAACGCCATATCAAAACTGCTTATTGGAACAACTGCATCCGTGATGCTAAGGAACACCATGAATAACGTGAATCATAATCAACCTATCGCGCAAACAGCAGGCGCGTACGAAACAGTAAGCGCCATTATCGCCCCCATTGATCAACTGAATATTCTTTCCAAGGTTGAAGTCGCCAAGTTATTAGACTCCAGCCAAAGCGGTCTATACAAATTATTTCGCAGTTGTGCCCTTGCCGTACTCAATACGGGCAATGATACGGATAACGGCAAAGAACTACTGGAACGCTATAAAGATTTTGATATCAGCATCGTACAAGAAGAGCGCGGTATAAAACTCGCGGTGAAGAATGCACCCGGCAACGCGTTTGTCGATGGCAAAATGATTCGCGGTATTAGCGAGCATTTATTTACGGTATTGCGCGATGTGATTTACAACAATGATGAACTCAGTCGCAATCCAAAATTTAATGTGGGGACGTCTGAAGGTATAACCGATGCCGTGTTTCACATGTTGCGTAATGCCAATTTAATGAAACCGGGTCTTGACCCCAATCTGGTGGTTTGCTGGGGCGGTCACTCAATCAACCGAATTGAATATGACTACACCAAAGAAGTAGGCTATCAATTGGGCCTGCGCGGTTTGGATATCTGCACCGGCTGCGGCCCAGGCGCAATGAAAGGCCCCATGAAAGGCGCAACCATTGGCCACGCCAAACAACGCATCACCACTGGCAGATACATTGGAATTACAGAGCCGGGAATTATTGCTGCTGAAGCTCCTAATCCCATCGTAAATCAACTCACCATCATGCCTGATATTGAAAAGCGCCTTGAAGCCTTTGTGCGTCTTGGTCATGGAATTATTGTATTCCCAGGCGGTGCAGGTACCGCAGAAGAAATTCTCTATATCCTTGGTTTGCTGTTGCATCCGGATAATAAAAACATTCCTTTCCCGCTTATTTTTACCGGCCCGGAGACATCAGCTGAATATTTTGCACGGATCGATAAATTTATCGGCGACACACTGGGTGCAGAAGCGCAAGCGCACTACAAAATTATCGTTAATGATCCTGCTACTGTTGCACAGGAAATGAAAGACGGTATTAGAAAAGTACGCGAGTTCCGCAAACACAGCGACGACGCCTACTACTTTAACTGGCAATTAAAAATCAGCCCGGATCTGCAACAAACGTTTGTTCCCAGCCATGAAAATATGCGCAACCTCGAGCTACACAAAAACCAACCGGTCAACCAACTGGCCGCCAATTTGCGGCGCGCATTTTCCGGGATTGTAGCGGGCAATGTAAAAGAAGAAGGTATCCTGGCAATTGAGAAACACGGGCACTTTGAGCTACATGGAGATTACGAAATCATGCACCCCGTTGATGAATTATTGGAATCCTTCGCTCGCCAAAGCCGGATGAAATTACCAGGGCGCGAGTATATACCTTGCTATAAGGTTATTAAGTAACCGCTTACATAGACTCAAGTGATCTAGGATGTAGTCAATGTCTCACAAAAACTAGCGACTTTAGCGACTATTCTCACACCCGCTACAGCAGCATAATAACCACACCAAGGAAGTAGACAATGATGTGTGCTGGCCAGGCAAGGTCAATGGATGCGCCCACCTGTTAGGGAAGCGATGTCGGATGACATCAAAGGATTGCACTAGCGCAGGAGGAAAGGCGGTCAGGGATTCGAAAGGAAAATCGACGCAAATTGACTACTTCTACTTAGGGATAGCATTGTATGGGGCCGCTTTTGCGGCCCCTACTCATTTGTGGGTTTGCAAAAGCGAAAGAATCACCACTTAACTTACAAAAAAACAGACAATAAAAAAGCCGGACTGCGCATGCGTCAAATGCACCGCAACACCGGCTTAAAAACAGCATCCCTGCTATTGATCAGTAATCCTCTGTGATTTAGCAATTATCTAGTAGTTGGCGGTTAAAAAAGTCCGGAAATGGTGCTGGCACCCCAATTCCTAAACAACGCCCCATTTGCCCCCTGATTTGCCTTGAGTGCCAAACCAACTGTCTGGAACAAAGCAACTTGACTCAAACCACCTACATCAATCACTCCACCGCGCACACCACCACCAGCCACTAACATTGGGCAATTTTGTCCACTGTGAGCATCGACGTTACCCATGTCAGATACCTGGGTAACTATGGTAGATGCCAGCAAATTTTTGGCCTGTAATTTATCCAGTAACTGTGCGGTAAGCGACATGTAGTAACGCACATCCTGATCGTAATAACCGGCGTAATTAGGGTTACCTTGATTATGGTGAGAATCATGTGATGGGCGCGGACGGTAAGCACCGGTCGTGTCAGTGATCATGGCTCCATCAAGTACATGAGTGTGCTCGTCAGTCCCAAACGCCAGTGATACAGACGAAGACAAACTGCACTCCAATGCCAATACTGCGATATCGGTCATTAGCTTTGAAGTTGCGTCAAAACCAACTGCAGTCGTATTGGGCGGGGCAGAACAAGTGCCACCTGGATTAGTCGCTGCAATAGATGCCTCTATTTCACTGATCGCATTAAAGTGGCTATCTAGCTTTTGCTTCTCATGTTGGCCCAACTTGGTTTTCAGATCATTGACCGCTGCATAATGGAAATCCACCATGGATTTGCGCGGTGCAACAGTTCCGCCACCACCGCCACCACCGCCCGCGAACAAAATATCCAACGCGGCTTGAGGGCTGGTGATAGTTGGAATACCCGCGTTGTCACGTGACAATTCAGATACTGCTGTAGTACCCAGATTCAGCCACTTCACCGGAGCATTAGAGTTGGCACTCAGCACCTTGCCGAGGTTTACGTCGAAGCTTTGTTTGCCCCAAGGGTTAGGGTCATTAAAGCGGTTGAACATAACACCGTGGCCACCATTCATCATGGTGGCATTTTTTAGCAAGGCGACACGGCCTGCCGAGAAATGACTCTGCAAGGGAGTGGACTGGGTTGGCAATGTAGTGCCCGTCGGGAAATACTTTGCGGGAGTACAACCACCCGGCATAAATACGGTAACGGATTTATTGGGCGAACCAGTTTGCGCTTCTGCTACCCGAGCCATCATCACGCCCGCAAGTAAACTGGACGCCTGTATCGCACCCATAGCGATACCCGAACGTTGCACAACACGCAGGAAGTTCCGGCGCTCTTGATCGAAGTAATCTTTATAACTCATTTTTTTGACTCCAATTCGTTAACAAGGAGAATGGAGCGCGCCTTAGCGCGCCCACTCCTGCCGGTAAATCACAGAATCCAACGCGGGAATTTCCTGCAACATCGCGCGCGGACCATTGCTGTTCAGAACATTGGTCAACTTTTCAATATTGCAGCGATAGGCGTTGTGCTCACCGGGTGACATTTCGAACGGCACTTCACGGCTTTCATCCCTATCGATCAGGAAGTAAGAGCTAACACCGCTGCTGTAACTCACAAACTGGGTTGCCAAACAGGTTTTGGCCTGCTGGGACACCAGCGGATGCTCGACAATCGTACGCGCGAGGTCTTTTGCGCCGTTGAAAGTAATTTCAGGCTGGTGAATCACGCGATCCGGATCATTAGTGAACTGCAGTTGCTGATAGGGTGAGAAGAAAGTCGCCACTGTATCGATTGCATTGCCACGCAGATCAGTGGTACGGATGCGGCCGGCAGCATCGAAGTTTTCCATGCCGCCACCCAGTGGATTGATGATTTCCAGGTGACAATTGGAGCAAGTCGTTGGCTCGGTGATTTTGTCCGCAATCATCCGCTCGGTGGTTTTTGGATCGTTGAAGAAGGCAGCATGTTTCTGTGCCAACGCTTCACGATCCAAAGAAACACCCGATGGCGGCTCAGGAATATCCTGACACATCAATTTACGGCGCACGGCAACTGCACGAGTGATCAAGTTGGCATCATTGTCTCTTGCATAACGCGACATAAAGGCGCCCGAGGTCAAGATACCGCCGCGATCACTGGTGTTTGCACGAATAAATCCGTCTGTATCAGCACCGGTAGCGCTGTAAGTCAGGCCATAGTGAGTCGCCAGACGTTGGTTCACGTGCGTGAAGGTTGGGTTGTACACCGTGGCAAAGGTAGTGGATGATTCAAGCACTGCGTAGGCAAAGTTTTTACCCAACTCTTTCTGCATATCACCCGCCAGAACGGCAAAGTTAGCAACACCGACTTTATTCTGGGTAGCCAGCTTTTCGGTGCCCAACCAGCGGTTGATGAAATCACCCATCAGTACTTTGGTGGTTGCCGAGTTCATCAACGTAGCAGCCTGTTGGCGTATCCCTGCGGCAGTATTCAAGTCACCACGGGCAGCTGCAGCCATCAAGTCCACAGAAGGTGTAGTGCCAGTGAAGGTGTAGCTCAGGTAGGTTGCCATCTCGTAGCCATTGAGCTTGTAGAGATTACCACCACTCAATTCACCCAACTCCGAGCGGTACAGGAATTGTGGCGCTGACAACATGGTCGCCAACGCAACCTTCATACCCTCTGTCACTGTGCGGCCACCAGTGGTGCCACGCGCCAAACCTTGATAGCTGGTTTGCTCGGCAGTGGTCAGTGGGCGACGGAAAATACGGGGCGCCAAATCACTGACCAACTTATCGGCACAAGCCGTGGTAGGTGTACAGGCCAGCACTGAACTCCAGCGAGTCGCAACCGAATCAGCAATACGCTCAGCAGTTGATAGGTAGGTTGAGTAGCGGGCGGTATCGACCAGCAAACCATTGTTATTGAGGAACGAACCGGCAATGGCATCGTCCGGCAGACGTGAAACAACATCGTCCTGGTAGTTAACCAAATCGCCCACTGAACGCTGGTATTCCGCGCGGGTCAGCAAACGCAGTGTGCGCTGGCCAGGTGCGGTAGTGGTATTCGGGCAAGAGAACGCGGTCGCCGGATTATCGGGAATACCATCGGCAGGTTTACGCCAAGTGAAGATAAAGGCTTCCAAATCCGCCGCACATTGACCAGTACAGGAACCGGGGTTCGTTTCTGGCATGTACTTAGCGATGTAGTTGCGCAGACTGAGATTTTCACCCTTGATTTGCGAGTAGTGAGCACGATTAGGGTTAACCGGAATCGCGAAGCTACCGTCCGCAAATTTCACTCCATCAACCCCATGACAACCCACGCAACCACGCTGTGTCCAAAGATTTTGACCGCGGGTTGCGTCGCCCAAATAAGGAACACTGCTCGAACTGCCCGAGCTGCGACTGGACGCACTCGTGCTGACTACTGACGAGCTCACAGCCGACGACACCGACGAGGCAGAGGAAGAAGCCGGATTGTCATAGGTCAGGGTCAGAGGTGCAGTCGGTGCCGATGGAATGCTGTCGGTGTAGCTGATGACTTTATAGTCATAGCTACCAGAGGCTGTTAATGCATCCTGATAACCAACGCTGTTTGCAGCAGCATTGGCAGCAGTTGCCCAGCGGCCATCCGCACCTTTGCGGCGCACTAAGAAGCCACTTTCGTTGGCACTAACATCCGCCCAGTTCAAGCTGGCTGTGCCGGTAAAACCCACGGAGCCGGTCAGGTTGAGCGGCGTATTGGGCGCGGCAGCCAGGCTAATCGCTGGCACGTTGGTGGGGTTATCGCGGCTGAGGAACACTTTGAAATACACGGGTACTTTTTCACCGATGTTGCTCAAACCCGCAATTGCCCGCAAAGCTTCCACACCGGCATTCAAGTCAAAATCCACACTGTTGATAATGACGGGTTTACGCGGCGAAAAACTGACGCTGTTGCTGGCGTGCTTCACGACCAATGCGTCAAAGCTGATAGCCTTGGTTACACCATGCAGTACCAGATTGCCAGTCACCGACTGTACGCGCGTGCTACCGACAGCCAGGGTATCCAGAGCCGCCAAGTCGAGCTGGCTAGTGAAATGCAAGCTGGGCAGGTAAGCCGATTCAAACAGCAGGCTTTGCATGCGGGGATCGCGCACCGTGTTGTTAGTACTGATACTGGCCAAGGGGATAGTAAGGGTCGCCTGACCAGTCGACGACACGGTTCCTTGCAGTTGGCTGAAAGTGAGGTTTTCCGGAGTTTCAACGCCCGATATCGCCTTCTTCACTGACACGAAATGGAACGTCGATTTGGGCGCATCTAACAACCAACGCGCAGCGGTCACCGCTATTGAGCTGGAACTGCTCGATGCCACACTACTCGCGATGCTACTGGTAACACTACTGCTACTGCCGGCACTACTCGCCGTACCGCCGCAAGCAGCGCCGTTCAGTGTGTAAGCAGCAGGGACTGCGCCTGGATTGGCCACAATAAGGCCAAAGACGACTGAGCCGTTGGCTGATAGATTGCCGTTATAACCCACATTTTTCACACAAACATTTTTGCCAGTTTGGGTGTAAGTCCCCTCCCACAGGCTGGACACAGTTTCACTACCCGCAAAGCTCCAGCAAAGTTCCCAGTTGGTTTTGGCGGCACCGGTATTGGTAAGCGTCACTTTGTACTGGGCACCGGCGCCCCAGTTGTTTTCGGTTTGGTAGGCCACGCTACAAGCGCCCTGTGCAAGCGCACTGGATGCGGCCATGGCGCCCCAGATGGCACCTGTAGCTAACATCGACATTTTCAATAAATTTTTCATGATAAGTTCCTATGCTCCATCCAATTAACGGGCGTCAAAGACGAGCGCAAAGTCCACTGGCACCGAGGCGTTAATGGAGGCAATGCCTACCGCCGCGCGCAGAGCTTCTACACCGTTGGTCAAGGAGTAGGTATCGGCTTTCGTCAATACCGGGGCGAGACTTTGTACCAACACACGGGTGGACGAGAGTTTCTGTACCAACACACGGGTGGTGACATTAGCGGTCACACCATGCAAATTCAGACTGGCGGTGATGTCATTTTGGCTGGACTGACCTACCGTAAGCCCACCGATAACACTGGCAGGAACAGCCAGAGTGACAGTCGCCGTTGGATAGGTAATTGTTTCGAATAAGAGGTCGCGCATACGCTGGTCGCGCAGCGCCACACCGGTATTCACCGAATTCAGGTCAATCGACAAGGTCGCAATGCCGGCTGGGTTAATCTCTCCACTCAACCCGGTAAAGTTATGAGCTTCTACGTTGTGAGTGTTTTTAGTCGTGACAAAATTCAAGTAGGAATCAGTGGAGTTCAAGGACCAGCCCCCGCTATCAACTGAGGATACAGACGAAGAACTTGGCATGCTGGAGCGGCTGCTGGGCGCACTGGAACTTACCAGGCTGGAGCGGGATGAACTGCTCGGTGCAATCGAACTGGATGATATAGAGCTGGGGGCAATGGAACTTGCCACACTGGAGCGAGACGAGCTGACTGCTGAGCTGGTTGCATTTCCACACAAGGTACCAGTCAACACAGGTACTTCTGCTGCAGCTGCACCTTTGCTGCCCTGAAAACCAAAGGTCACACTTTGATTGGGCTGGATAGTGCCGTTCCAACCCGCATTTTTGGCGGTATAGGGGTTGGTGCCGCTCATACTCACATCGTAGCTACCACTGATGCGGTTATCGCCAGTGTATTGCCAGCTGAGACTCCAACCCGTAGTTGCGGTAGCGGTGTCGTTAGTGATTTTGACCGATCCGGTAAAACCATTACTCCATTGGCCAGTGACTGTGTATTGGCAAGCGGCAAAGGCTTGTGTGGACAGCGTGGATAGAGCCAGCGACAAACCTATCGCATAACAGGAACGCCGTAAGGCACCTGTCAGGCGAGGGTTAACCACTGAGGCTTTAAGGCTACTCATAGTGTCTTCCTCGGAAATGTATGCCGATTGATATCGGCAGGGATTAACAACGGTGATAAAACTGCTTGTACGTTTTTGTTGTTATGGCTCTGAATCAATGAGTCAGGGCTAGAGCTACAGCGTGTTGTATGACGATTATTTGTACATCGTCACTGGGTCAAACCCCGGCCAGGAGGCCGGGAAAATTATTATTCAAACTCGCGCGATACGTTGAGCGGCATCCGCTCAGTCAAAGTAGGTGGCTCGCAACTAGCCTTGCGCAAACTGCGCAGCACCTCACCAGCAACAATGCAGGCACCCACTAATAGCAAGGCATAAATCGACATTACAAACCCGTAATCAGCGGTGTAATTCCAAGGGCGGGCAATACCGAGGTAGCAGGAAAACAGCCATGAAACCGATGAAATCGCACCGGTCAATACCACCAGTACTTGCTCCAGAGAGGGCTGTCCCAGCAGCCCTTGGGCAGAGGTCACGCGGGGGAAACTAAAATAATGGAGTGCAATACCATTCAGGGTCAGGATGCTCACTACCGTGAACTTGGCCCAGAGTTTTTCATTCATCAGGTACTGTTGGGGATTCTCCAAATATCCAACCAGCACCAATACCAACCCGGAAATCCACAACACAATCAAGGCAACGAACATAACATTTGCCGACTGAACCAACTCCTTGACGATGCCAGCAGAGAGGCTCCTGCCTTTGGTTTTGGCCAATGCCATGTCCTGAATCAACAAGACACCGATGGCCACACAGGCTGCCAATAAATGGGCATAAACAATCAGGGTTTTTAACATAGTCGTCTGCGCCTTTTGTTGTAATTCTTGAAACCAATACCCACGAATATGCGCAGCTACCAGGCATAAACAGAAATAAATCCGTGCCCTGGCAGATCTGGACGGCATAACATCGAACAACTGGGTAACAGGAAGAAAGGCATAACCACTGCAGACAATTGCAGTAGGCAATACCCGGGTCTCTCGTTCTCTCGGCGGCTGGTGTGGTTGTTTGCGCCTATTTATTCCATGCGGCGCTTATTACTTATAACTAAAACAGTTATTTTTGTTTTTGAAAATAATTTTCTTATTATTTTCAAATTGTATACCAAATTGAAAATAGTTTTCCAGTCTATTACTTAATAATTTCACATATAAAACCAGCACAGAACTCACAAAAACAATGAAAATGACGCCAACATCAATAGAAACACGAAAATAATGATTAAAAAAACAAATGCATAGACCAAAAGACAATAAAACCTAATGGGTCTCCGCAAAAAACCCGGAACCCATTTTTTATCTATAAAAATTCTGAGGTAGGAAAAGATAAGGAGGGAAGAAGTTACTCAGGCGACGAAATGAATTTTTGATTGCGCTTTTCTTGCCGGCGACGGGCAAAAAACTGACTGAGTTGATGTTGACACCGGTCTGACAAGACACCACCAGCATAGTCGATGCGGTGATTGAAGTAATTATTATCCAACAACCTGGATTTACTGATCACAGCACCCGCCTTGGGTTCTGTTGTTCCGAAGACTAAACGTGCTAAACGCGCATGAATCAGCGCTCCCACACACATGGTGCAGGGTTCAAGGGTGACGTAGATCGTCGAGCCGACCAAGCGGTAATTTTGCACCTGCATTGCAGCTTGGCGCAGCGCGATAATTTCGGCGTGCGCAGTAGGGTCATGGCTGCTAATCGGCTGATTAAAACCTTCGCCGATAATGTTCCCATCTTGCACAATAACGGCGCCGACCGGCACTTCACCCATTGCTTCGCCTTTTTCCGCGAGCTGCAAGGCATAGTTCATCCAGTGAGCGTCCTCTGCCGAAAAAATAATATCGCTCTCGGGAGAATGTTCTTGTCCGGTGTTGCTCACGATTTTTTTACTTCCACGAGCGGCGCCAGATAATTAACAAGCTCCTGTTCCGTTAAGGCGCGCACAAAGCGAAACCGCGGAATAGTTTCACCCGCCAACTCAACCGTTTCGAGAAACATATCCAGCGGGCGCACCCACCAGGAATAATCGCCATACAAACAGCGATAAAACACCAATGGCTCGCGGGTTTCACTGTGAGTTGCCACCTGAAACACAAAATAGTCATTACCCTTGTAGTGGCGATACAAACCGGATTTCAACTTCATAGTGATTACCTTAAATAACGCCCGCGGTTTTTAGTTCATCGATTTGTACTTGGGATAAATTCAAGACTGATTGCAAGATTTCTTGTGTATGGCTTCCGATGTCACCACCCGGCCAGTCAGTGCGGCCGGGAGTGTCGGATAACTTGGGCAGTATCGCCGGAATCTTTAATGGCTTGCCATTGATTTCTACCTGTTCAAACATTCCACGCGCGTTGAAGTGCGGGTCAGCAAACATGTCCTGCACGTTATAAATCGGTCCACCCGGTACGCGCGCTTGCTCAAGAAGCCCTAAAATCTCATCGGCATCTTTACTCATACACCAAGCAGCCAGTGCATTGTCGATTTCCAATTCATGTTTAACACGACCGGCATTATTTGACATACGTGGATCATGCGCCATTTCGGGATAACCGGCGACTTCCATCAGGCGCTGGAAAATGGAATCACCATTACCGCCAATAACCACATATTTTCCATTTTTGCAGCGGTAAGTATTGGTGGGCACAATACCGGTTACCGTTGTACCGGAAGGTTCGCGAATTACACCTGCACCAGAAAATTCCGGCACTACCGCTTCCATTAAATTAAACATGGATTCGTATAGCGCAACATCCACGACTTGCCCTTCACCATCTATATTTCGCTCACGCTCCAACAGCGCTAACGCAATACCAAGTGCTGCATGAATTCCGGAGATGGTGTCACCAATACTCAAATTTGGACGCACTGGCGCCTGTTCGGGAAATCCGTTTACGTAGCGAAAACCGCTCATGCCTTCACAGACAGAGGCGAATCCGGGTTTGCTAGCGTAAGGACCGGTTTGGCCGTAGCCGGAAATGCGCGCATACACCAATGTGGGATTCGACTGTTTAATCTCATCCGGACCAAGCCCCCACCCCTCCATCACACCGGGGCGAAAATTTTCGATCACCACATCGGCGCCATCAATTAATTGCCGCGCAATTTTTTGGCCTTCGGATTTTTTCAAATCCAGAGTGATACTTTTTTTATTACGCCCGATACTGCGCCACCAGTGCGAAGTGCCATTTTCCAGTACCCGCCATCCACGGATAGGATCGCCTTCCGGCGGTTCAATTTTTATTACTTCCGCACCGAAGTAAGCGAGCATACAACCAGCAAAAGGACCCGCAAGCAATTGCCCGATTTCGATCACACGAATGCCATCCAGGGGGCGGCGGTTTTTATCAGTCATCTTTATTATCACTTAGTGTTAAATCGAGAATAATTTTTCCTACATGTTGATTCGATTCCATGCGCATATGCGCAGCAGCAACCTGCTCAAACGAAAATACTGAATCAATCACCGGTTCAATCTTTTTATTACTTAATAACGGCCAGACATTTTCTTCCAGATCAATTGCAATGCCTGCCTTTGCCTGCCCTGATTGCGCGCGCAAAGTAGAACCGGCCAAGGTTAACCGCTTGAGCATCAGCGGCATAAAATCTACTTGTACCTTACTGCCCTGTAAAAAAGCGATATTCACAATGCGCCCTTCTTTTGCAGCGGCAGAAAAATTGCGCTGGATATAATCGCCACCAACCATATCCAGAATCACATTCACACCCTTCCCCTGGGTTTGCTCTTTAACTACCGAGACGAAATCCTGCTCATGATAGTTAATTGCAGCCGCACCCAAGGCAGTAATTGCGGAACATTTTTCTGCTGATCCAGCAGTTGCAAAAACTTGTATACCTAAGACTCGTGCTAATTGAATCGCTGTAGTGCCTATACCGCTGGAGCCGCCGTGAATTAACAGACTTTCACCTGCTGTTAACCGCGCGCGCTGAAAGAGGTTGTGCCATACCGTAAAAAAAGTTTCTGGAAGTGCAGCAGCACGTACATAAGAAAAATCCTGTGGAATTGGCAAACACTGCGCTGCAGGTGCAACAACATATTCAGCATAGCCACCCCCATTCACCAACGCACACACTTTATCGCCCTGTTTCCAGCGTTTTACGTTTGCGCCACAGTGGACAATTTCTCCCGCAGCTTCTAAACCCAAAATGGGTGATGCATCTGCAGGAGGTGGATACATACCCTGCCGCTGCAAAATATCCGGGCGATTGATACCGGCAGCATAGACACGAATTAAAACCTCATCGTCGTTTGGCTGCGGCGTTGCCATAGTTTGCAACTCCAACTGATCAACATCACCGGGATTTTTTAATGCAATAAATTTCATCATGGTTCAAGACGCTGAATATTCCAACTACCATCGGCTTGCAAATTATATTGAAAGCGATCATGCAGCCGTGCCGCACCGCCCTGCCAAAATTCAATTTGATGGGGCTTAACGCGAAACCCGCCCCAAAAATCCGGTACCGGAATTTCACCTTTAGCAAATTTATTTTTCATGGATTCAAATTGCTGCAGCAAAAGTGCGCGCGATGAAATCGGGCGGCTCTGTTGCGATGCCCAAGCGCCCAACTGGCTGTCGCGTGGGCGCGAGACAAAATATTTCATAACTTCAGTTGCCGATAATTGCTCAGCTATTCCACAGACTTTCACCTGCCGCTCCATCAGATACCAAGGGAAATGCAAGCTGATTTTCGGATTTTGTTTTAGCTCTTGCGCTTTGCGACTATTGAGGTTGGTGTAAAACACAAACCCTTTTTCGTCGAGGTGTTTTAACAACACGATACGCTGCGACGGTTGGCCGGTTGTATCGACAGTAGCGATGGTCATGGCATTGGGATCGGGAATGCCGGATTTAATCGTCTGCTGCATCCAGCGATCAAATTGTTCAAGCGGATTGTCTGCCAGATCTTCGCGCTCCAATCCGCCTTGCGTATATTCGCGGCGAAAATCTTCTAAATGTAAATCCATAGAAACTCCAAAAAAAACAGATGCAAGCAGGATTCTGTTAAGAAATGTCAGACCATCATTACTTTTGTTCTGGAATTGACGATATCCCGGAATTCAGCACTGGCAGCAAAATGACTCACTAATTTACATCACCCACGCCTTATGGCAATGTTGACTATATGCTGTGCAAGTTTATGGGATGGTCCCAATCACTCGCCAGACTAACAATAAAATTGACACCAACAAAGGCAAGCTTCCCCATGAACAGACGCGAAGTTCTCAGATATACCGCCTGGATTACCGGTAGCGCGATATCAGCATCTCTGGCCAGTGTAATTTTGTCCGGCTGTTCAGAGCAGACTCCCGCACCAGACAGCGCGAAAAACATCGATGGCACATCCACATCCAACCTTTTGCACTTTTTTACACCGGAACAATTTACGTTGGTAGCGCTGCTGGCGGATACCATTTTGCCACGTACAGACAGCCCCTCTGCAACCGATGTAAAAGTGCACAGCACACTCGACACTATGCTGGGAAAAGTATTTGACTCCCACTACCAAGCAGCGTTTAAAACCCAATGGTCCGCGTTGGAAATTTATCTGAACCAGCAAGAGTTTTTGCAGCGCTTACCAGCCGCACAAGTAGAAACATTGCAAACGCTTGAGCTGAGTAAGAGCGATGATACAGCGGTTGCAAAAAAAGCTTTGGTGGAATTCAAACAACAAATCATCGCTTATTACCTGACCACAGAAACCGTCGCTAAAACGTTTTTAAATTATCTACCTATTCCCGGTGCTTACAAACCCTGTATTGCGCTGGACGAGGTTAACAATAAAGCATGGGCGCTCTAAAAATGATTAGAACTACTGAAACTGATTTTGACGCAATAGTTATTGGCTCTGGAATCAGCGGCGGGTATGCCGCGATGGAACTGTGCACCAAAGGCTATAAAACGCTGGTACTCGAACGCGGCCGTGCGGTAACCCATGGCGATTATCCCACGGCGATGATGGATCCCTGGGAGCTTCCGCATCAAGACCATGTTCCGCAAGCTGAAATTGCTACGCATTACCAAAAGCAGAATCGCTTGCCCTGGTGGGTCAAACAGGCAAACAAACATTGGATCAACAAAGACGACGAATATCCATACGAGGAAGATGAGCGTTTTGATTGGATTCGCGGCCATCATACAGGTGGGCGCTCATTGATGTGGGGGCGCCAATGTTATCGCTGGAGCGATATTGATTTCGAAGCCAATAAAAAAGAAGGCATCGCCATTGACTGGCCCATTCGCTATTCCGATCTGGAACGCTGGTATGACTACGTTGAAACCTTTGTGGGTGTTAGCGGGCAAAAGGAAAATCTAAAACAGGTGCCGGATGGAGTATTTTTAAAACCCTTTCCACTCAATTGCGCCGAACAACATTTGCGCGAGACGGTGGCCAAGAAATTCCCCGAGCGAGTGGTAACCCCGGGGCGCGTCGCGAATTTAAGTGAGTACAAACCGGAAGTGCACAAGGGGAAACGCGGCCAATGTTTATCACGCGATCGCTGCTGGCGCGGCTGCCCATTCGGCGCCTACTTCAGTAGTTTGTCAGCGACCTTACCGGTCGCGGAAGAGACAGGTAACCTGACACTGCGCCCCAACAGTATTGTGCAGGAAATTACCTATGATCCAGCCAGTGGCCGAGCCACGGGAGTACGCATCAAGGATGCGGAAACGGGTGAACAGCTGGCGATATCAGCGCGAATCATCTTCTGTAATGCCAGCACAGTGGGCACCACCGCCATTTTACTGAACAGCCGCTCGGAATCCTTCCCCAACGGGCTGGGTAATAGCAGTGGCGAATTGGGCCATAACCTTATGGATCATCATTACGGTATGGGTGCTTCCGGCATTTTGCCGGGTCATGAAGATACCTACTATTCCGGCCGCAAACCGACCGGCTTTTACATCCCCCGCTTCACCAATATTGATGAGCAGAGTAAAAAAGCTGATTACCTGCGCGGTTTTGGTTACCAGGGTGAAGCACGCCGAATTAACAATGCGCCAGAGGGCGTTGTTGGCAGTGCACTTAAAGAAGCGATCTTTAAACCCGGTGCTTATAGCGTTCGTATGACTTGCTTCGGCGAAATGCTGCCCTATCACGAGAACCGGATGTATCTCGATTTCAGCAAAACCGATCCACAGGGCATGCCACTGATCACCTTTGACGCCAAGCTGCGGGATAATGAGCATAAACTGCGCGCTGACGGCGTAAAGTGTGCGGTAGAAATGCTGGAAGCTGCCGGCTGTACCAACATCACCTCTTACAACAACGCTACTGCGCCGGGAGCTTGTATCCACGAAATGGGGACTGCGCGCATGGGGCACGACCCCAAAACCAGTGTGCTGAATAAATGGAATCAAATGCACGATGTACCCAATGTGTTTGTGACTGATGGCGCGTGTATGACCAGTTCTGGTACACAGAACCCTAGCATTACCTACATGGCCTTGACCGCGCGCGCGGTAGACTATGCTCATCAACAAATTCTGGCAGGTGCACTCTAAATACAATTGGGCAGGGACCGCCCCTTGTTACAAATCCGCAGACTGACAAATCCTTCACATAAAAAGCATGGTGATGCGTCCGCCCAACAGCTACACTATCACCATGAGCAAACAAGGATTAACGCGCCACATGCCGGGATGCGCGGTCCACTAATCCCAGACCATGATTCTGACCCAGCCAAACACACCTATGAGTAATTCCCCATCCGTTGTCGGTATTATCCTTGCCGGCGGACTTGCCAAACGCATGGGCGGCGGCGATAAATGCCTGCTGCCTCTTGCCGGTAAAACCTTACTGCAACGGACTGTTGAACGCGCCCAGCCACAGGTTGCGTCGCTGCTGTTAAATGCCAACGGCAATAGTTTGCGTTTTGCACGCACCCGCCTGCCGGTCATTCCCGATATTTACCCCGGCAATCTCGGCCCGCTGGCCGGTGTCCATGCAGGACTATCCTGGATGCAATCCACAAATCCAGATGCGGAATGGTTGGCCAGTTTTGCGTCTGACACTCCTTTCTTTCCTGCAGACCTGGTCACCAAATTGTTTGATGCAGCCACTAGCCAGAATGCACAGCTTGCCGTTGCAGCATCCAAAAATCGTACTCATCCAATTTTTGCGCTCTGGCATGCATCACTGCTGGGCAAAATTGAACAGCAGCTACAAACTGGTGATATCCCCCGGTTACAGGATTGGATCAAACAGCAAAAGTTGGTAGAAGTAGAATTCACCGCTGAAGGTTATGATCCGTTCTTTAATATCAATGTCCCGCAAGATCTATACGCTGCAGAACCTCTGGTCGCACTGGTCAAGTAAACTTAGTTCGCGGCTGCAATCGCCCCGCACAATCCAAACTGTTATGCTCTCCCGATCTTTTGCGGAGATTTGACCATGTTTTGGCGATTGTTGTGTGTTGCACAGTTTTACAGTCTGTTAGCGATTTATACCTATCTTGGCCTGACCCCCCACCCTGAAAATTCCATTCCTGTTTTCAACGATTTGCTGATGCATTTTGCCGGCTACTGCGTAGCAGCCATCTCCATTAGTTTTGCTCGGCCAACCTGGCCACTTTGGCAACGCGCCGTATTTTTAATTGTCTATTCAATTGCGATTGAACTCGGCCAACATCTCAATCCACCACGCACTTTTAGCGGCATGGATATTTTGGCTAATGGCAGCGGTGTATTGTTGGGGTTGATGACCGTCGTGTTGCTGGAAAAAACCATTTCGCCTTTTGCAAAATTGCTGTATTGGAAAACCACAGCGCAATTGACTGACATTAAATCCGGAAAATAAAAGGACGGGAGCAATGAGCAGATTATTTACCGCACTCGTTAGTAGCTTAGTGATTTTGATTGCACAACACAGCAGTGCAGAAAACATTGCCCGCACGACAAATAATGCTCAAACACTCGTCGCAGCGGCAGTTGCGCAAACACAGGACAATGTCACTTATAACGGCGCTTACTTTAACATCTCCTACCCAATGGGTGACGTACCCGCACAATACGGCGTATGTACTGATGTGATTATTCGGGCTTACCGTAAACTCGGTATAGATCTGCAACAGTTAGTGCACGAAGATATGCGCGGAAATTTTTCGCTCTACCCCGCAAAAAAGAATTGGGGACAAACCAAAACCGATAGCAATATCGATCATCGCCGCGTACCCAACCTGCAAACTTTTTTTACCCGCCACGGCAAAAAATTAATCGCATCCAGTGAATCGCAAGATTACCAAGCAGGTGATTTGGTCACCTGGATATTGCCCGGCAACTTACCGCACATCGGCATCGTGAGCGATCAATACTCTGCGGATGGCCTACGACCATTAATCGTCCATAATATTGGCGCAGGCCCAAAACTTGAAGACATGTTATTTGACTATACGATTAGCGGGCATTATCGCTACGCGTTATTTTGAATTGTTGATCTAAAAAACCCGCCACTACATCCACGGAGGGTTGCAGCCAGGGATCAAACAACCAAAAGGAATGGGGAGAATCCGGAATTTGCGCAACCTGATAGGGAATCCCGAGCGGCTTCATTTTTTCAATCATTTCTTTATGCCCAACACTAAATCGCTCTTGGGCACTGATTAAAAATAAAATCGGCGGAGTATTTTTATTCACATAAAACAGTGGTGATGCCTCGTGCCACAATTCTGTTTTTTCGGCGTAGCGTCCACCAAACCAGGCACCGGCCGCTGACGGATTTTTGCGTGGATCGTCCTCATGGAAACGCGCAGCCTCCGAGGTAAAATCTGATAAACCATCGATATTGACAATCGCATGTACGGCGCTAGATATAGAGGATTTTTTTGCGTTTGGATCAAATTTTTCCAATCCATTCGTCACCCCCGTCAAGCTTGCAATCTGCCCGCCCGCTGAACCGCCACCCACTGCGATCTGTTGAGGATTCACACCGTATTTTTTGGCATTGTTACGCAACCAGCGAATTGCGGCTTTCACATCGTGAACCGCTGCCGGATATTGCGCCTCTGGCGATAAACGATAACTGATAGTCGCCGCCACATAACCGCGCTCTGCCATACCAATCGCCATAGGTGTGAAATTAGTGCGGAAACCCGCGCGCCAACCACCACCATGAACAAACACAATGCCCGGCTTTTGCTGAATCAACGCAGATTTAGGTAGATACAAATCCAACTGCAACGCGCGCTGGCCGTAGCGAACATACGTGATGTTTTTAATCTCTTGCACAGATTCAGGAACAGCACGGCGGGCAATATCAATAAACGGATATTCACCAATCAGTTTTTGGTAGGTCGTTTCGGGGGTATAGGTATTGGTTGGATCATCAAATTGGGTGATTGCCTGGCAGCCAAGCAATGCAACGCACAACACAGTTATCGTAAAGCGCAGAATAGTTCTAACGTAGGTCATCGTTATGTTACTCATTAAAGAAATCAAAATGACCGAATAGATGCCGATATAATTTCTTATGTAGTGTAACTGGCAACAATTGAAAAACAAAACAGGTAAACAAGCAAAGGAGACCTAAAACAAAAAGGGCCAGCAAATGCTGACCCTTCTTTAACTACACCGACTCAAAGCATCACAATAACAAGCGACGCAAGTCACCAATTACCGATACAAGATAAGTCATAAAGCGACCTGCATCTGCACCATTTACTGCACGGTGATCATAAGACAGTGACAATGGCAGCATGTTGCGAGGAATAAACTCTTTACCATTCCACACAGGCTTCATTTGCGCACGGGATACACCCAGAATACCCACTTCGGTAGGTGCAGACACCATTGGTGTAAAGCCGTTACCACCCATAGCACCCAAGCTGGAAATAGTGAAGCAACCACCCTGCATTTCTGCAGGAGTTAACTTGCCATCGCGTGCTTTTTTGGCAAGCACATTAATTTCATCGGCCAGTTCAAACAGACCTTTTTTATCAACATTGCGCACTACAGGAACCAACAAACCGTTGGGTGTATCTACCGCGATACCGATGTGTACAAATTTCTTGTGCACGATGCTCTCACCATCCTGATGTACAGATACATTGAATGATGGTTCAGCAACCAAGGCTGCAGCAACGGCTTTCACGATAAATGGCAATGGAGTCAATTTGCTGCCGCGCTTTTCTGCTTCAGCTTTCATGCTATTGCGGAAAACTTCCAGATCGGTGATATCAGCATCATCGAATTGGGTGATACGCGGAACATTCAACCAACTGCGGGTCATAGCGTCAGCAGTCAGTTTTTTGATCTTGCTCATTTTAACGATTTCGATTTCACCAAACTTGGAGTAATCGACAACGGGTAACGTTGGAATACCTGAACCGCCAAAAGATGCACCGGATTGAGCTGCTTGCACGATGGGCTTAACGTAAGAACGTACGTCATCTTTCAACAGACGACCACGTGGGCCAGTGCCAGAAACTTTGCCCATATCAACACCAAGTTGACGAGCCAGTTTGCGTACAGCTGGACCAGCGTAAACATCACCGGTTTGTGCAACATCAGCAACCGGAGCAGGAGCCGCCTTTGGTGCTTCAGCTTTAGGCGCGGGTGCAGCCGCAGCTGGCGCAGCTTCTGCTTTTGCAGGTGCTGCAGCTGGCGCAGCGACAGCGGCACTGCCAGTTGTAGCCAACAGGCCAATTACAGAACCCTGGGAAAGTTTATCGCCCACTTTTACTGCGAGGCTCACAATTTTACCGGCTGCTTCTGCAGGAATTTCCATCGATGCTTTATCAGTTTCCAATACGATCAATGAATCGCCTGCGGCAACTTCATCGCCCACTTTTACTGAAATTTCGATTACTTCCACGCCTTCAGCGCCGCCGATATCGGGAACAACCATCGGCACTTCGGCAGCGGCTGCGGACACAGGTGCCGCCGCGACTGGTGCTGGCGCAGCAGCGGGCGCTGCCGCTGCAGGAGCTGCAGCTTGCGGTGCCGGAGCAACGGCGCTGCCTTCAGCTTCTACTTCCAGCAATACTGCATCTTGCGAAACCTTATCACCCAAATTCACTTTGATAGCGACAACCTTGCCTGCTTTATCGGCTGGGATCTCCATTGAAGCCTTGTCGGTTTCAAGCACGACAATCGAATCGCCTTCGGCGATCACATCGCCCACTTTTACGGAGATTTCGATAACTTCAACGCCTTCTGCGCCGCCAATATCAGGCACTTTAATAGTTTGAATTGCCACTGTAGTAGTTCCTCGCTAATCAGTTATTTCTACATTTGATAAATGTTTTGGACGGATACAAACAACATCGCCCTCTTTGTGAGAGGGCGACGGTTTTATACGCTCATTGGATCCGCTTTTTCCGGATCAATGCCAAATTTCTTAATGGCCTTGGCAACCACGTCGGCTTTAATTTTGCCTTGGTCTGCCAAAGATTTGAGTGCGGCAACCACCACGAAGTAACGATTTACTTCGAAGAAATGGCGCAACTGGGTACGGGTATCACTGCGACCAAAACCTTCTGTACCCAAAACGGTGTATGAGCCAGGAATATAGGCGCGCAGCTGTTCAGAGTAGGTTTTCAGGTTGTCAGTTGCGATAACAAATGGACCGTCGTTCGCTTCGAGTACCTGGGTAACGTAGGGTTTGCGCGGCGTAGCAGTCGGGTTCAACATATTCCAACGGGTAGCACGTTGACCATCACGGGTCAGTTCGTTCACGCTGGTTACGCTCCACACATCTGCTTCAACATCAAAATCACTGCGCAGGATTTCTGCAGCGAAACGCACTTCACGCAAAATAGTACCTGCACCCATCAATTGAACACGATTTTTGGCTTTGCCAGTCCCTTTCTCCAATTGATAGATACCTTTGATAATGCCTTCTTCGGCACCTTCAGGCATATCAGGATGTTGGTAATTTTCATTCATCAAAGAGATGTAATAGAACATATTCTCTTTGTCTTGATACATACGCTTGATACCGTCCTGAATGATCACCGCCAATTCATAGGCATAGGTTGGATCATAGGTGCGGCAATTAGGAATAGTGTTAGCCATAACATGGCTGTGACCGTCCTGATGTTGCAAGCCTTCACCATTCAAGGTAGTACGGCCAGCGGTCGCGCCTAACAAGAAGCCGCGCGCTTGTGAATCGCCCGCTGCCCATGCGAGGTCACCAATACGCTGGAAGCCAAACATGGAGTAGTAAATGTAGAACGGAATCATAGGTACGCGGTAGTTGCTGTAGGCAGTTGCCGCAGCAATCCACGAGGCCATAGAACCAGCTTCGTTGATACCTTCTTCCAAAATCTGACCGGTAGCCGATTCATGGTAAGACATCATTTGGCCAGCATCATGCGGGGTATATTTTTGACCTTCGGATGAGTAGATACCGATAGTTTTGAACATACCTTCCATACCAAAGGTACGAGCTTCGTCAGGTACGATCGGAACAATTTGCTTGCCGATTTGTTTGTCTTTTACGAGCGAAGACAAAATCCGCACAAAGCTCATGGTGGTGGAAATTTCACGCTCGCCTGTGCTCTTCAACTGCGCGGCGAATGCATCCAGAGCTGGAGCAACAACGGGATCGAAATCCGCTTTACGCGAAGGCAAATACCCATTAAGCGTATGGCGACGAGAACGCATGTATTGCATCTCTGGACTATCTTCGGCTGGACGATAGTAAGGCAGAGCTTCAAGCTCTTCATCTTTTATCGGCAACTCAAAACGATCGCGGAATTTTTTAAGATCTTCAACGGCAAGTGACTTGGCCGAGTGAGTTTTGTTGATGGCTTCACCCGATGAACCCATGCCATAACCTTTAACAGTTTGCGCAAGGACCACCGTTGGCTGGCCTTTGGTGTTTACGGCATTGTGATAGGCATTGTATACCTTCTTAACATCATGGCCGCCGCGAGCAAGATACAGAATATCCTGGTCGCTCATATCACTCACAAGCTCTAACAGCTCAGGATATTTACCGAAGAAGTGTTCACGGGTGTACGCCCCCCCGTTGGCCTTGTAGTTTTGCATTTCGCCATCGACAACTTCGTCCATGCGCTTTTGCAGCAAGCCAGTTTTGTCTTTTTCCAACAGGCGATCCCAACCAGCGCCCCACAGAACTTTAACTACGTTCCAGCCAGCGCCACGGAATACGCCTTCCAGTTCTTGCACGATTTTGCCGTTGCCGCGTACCGGGCCGTCCAAACGTTGCAAGTTACAGTTGATCACGAAAATCAGGTTGTCGAGCTTCTCGCGCGCCGCGAGAGAGATAGCGCCCAGGCTTTCCGGCTCATCACACTCACCATCACCCAAAAATGCCCAGACTTTACGGTCGCTGACCGGAGTCAAACCACGCGCTTCCATGTAACGGTTAAAACGCGCTTGATAGATAGCCTTGATCGGCCCCAACCCCATAGATACGGTAGGGAACTGCCAGTAGTCAGGCATCAACCATGGATGAGGATAGGATGACAAACCACCGCCATTGACTTCACGGCGGAAGTTATCCAAATGGGTTTCGTTCAAACGCCCTTCTACATAAGAGCGGGCATACATGCCGGGTGATACGTGGCCTTGGAAATACACCAGGTCACCTGGGACATCGCCATCGTTACCGCGGAAAAAATTGTTGAAGGCTACATCATACAAAGTAGCGGATGAGGCAAATGAGGCGATATGGCCACCGAGGCCTTCATCGTTGTCATTGGCCTTCATTACCATGGCCATAGCGTTCCAGCGAATAATGGAACGGATCTTACGCTCCATTTTCAGATCGCCGGGATAATCAACTTCTTTGTCGACAGGAATGGTATTGCGATAGGGAGTACGAATAGATGAAGGCTGTTCAATGCCATGGTTAACGGCGGACTCAGACAGTGATTTCAACAACTCAGCAGCGCGGTCTTTACCGGCGTGACGAACAACTGACTTAAGGGCGTCCAGCCACTCTTTTGTTTCAATGGCATCAATATCTTGTAGCATTCAAATCTCCTCAGCTATGCGCGCAGGCGCATATCACGTAGCAGTAGTATCTAATACAGGAATTTGGATCTGGGCATCGCACAAAATTTGCACACCTATTTAAAATGTGCAGAACTTTCATGGAGTTACAGGAGGAATATTCCTTTTACTTGTGTAAAAAATCCCCGAATTCTTGCATAAGTGGGAATTTTTTACCAGCCCTCGCCAATTTGGTAACACTCTGGAGGGGCACAACTTTAGTGCACAAATCGCTGAACCAAGCGTTTCAAATATAGCTACGCTATTAAAAAACCATGTTCGCAACAGGGCTGGCATTATTACCCAAAGTTTTGCGATTCACCAAGCAGTAATCAGTAAAAAGAATGATAATTTTCTTTTGGGGTGCACCAAAAAAAAGCATAACAATGAATGAACTTGGAGCGAAGGCTTATATATCTCGCAACACATGAATATCAAGGCAGTGCAATGCTTTGCATTTGCTGTTTATGAATCAACAAATCATCGACGAGAAAAAAGTTTTCACTCTCTACCGGCACATCAGAGGTTAACCAGAGACGTCTATTTTTATCCATGAATACCGCCCGATAAAAATTATCAAGTGATTCCGGCGTGATGCGTGCAACAGCATCTGCAAGATCAAGACGACGCGAAAAATGATTATCGAAAGTTGTGATGGCACTCCAGTAACGTTCACCCTGTTCTTTGAGTGAGCGCGCCGGTTCGCGTAATTTTTTAATTAGCGATTGCTGGTTAATAGTAAAATTTTCACCTATTTGCACCTGCTGCTCATCTAAAAAAAGATCGATCTCCTCGATAATTTTTTCTTCCCTAACACTGGGCGACTGCACCACCAGTAAACTATTTTCAAGATTGAGTAGAGGTGCAGCTATCGCAGCCACTACATAGCCCAGCTGCTTTTCGGTACGCAATTGATTATAAAATTCCGGTTGCAGCAACTGCCTCACGAGCATCATATGTGCAGCATCATCAATTGATGTAGAGGGGTTCTGGATTAATAATTCAACCACATTATCGGCATGCTCCACTGGATAGGCATAGAGCCAAGGCTTCTCCAACCCCTTGGGCAGCAGCAATAATTTTGCAGCAGGAAGCTCGCGCCCGGCCTGACGATTCAATAATTCATGCTCAACCAGTACCGCGAGCTTTAATGCCTCCGCGCGAAAATAATTGCCATAAAAAAGTGCGTCCATTTTTGCATCGATTAACTGGCGGCTAGCAAACTGCGCAAATTGTTCCAGTGTTTTATTTTCCAGGGCCGCAATTAACTGCGCATTACTCCAGTAAGGATCAGATTGAAGTACGGGCAATTGTTTGGCAAGCACCTGATAAGGTAAGTCTTTATTCTGATTGCGCCAGGTGCGGAGCAAATCTTCTTTGATAAGCGCAAACCGCTCTCCGTTAAACTTGCTGGTGCGCATAACTTCCATCATTTTATTCATCAGCAATCCCTGACGACTGGAATAACCAAATATACTCAGTTCATAGCCGCGCACATTGGCGGTTATTGTGTGATCTATCCCTGCGAGCCGTGCAGGGTAGGAAAATTCATTGAGCTGATCAGAAACCAACGCTGCAAATAATTGTGCCTGTGCAGCACCTTCTGCACTGGCAGCAACCAAGGGCGACTTGATACGCAAATTAATCAGCGCACGCGGTTGCATAAACTGCTGATCTTGTGCAAACCATACCCGCATATTTTTGTTGCCAAGAATTAACTGTGGCTTGATATCCGCCGTACCAGTTTCCTCCAGCATTGATCCTGATTTAACCGCCAAGCGCTTGGGGATAAACAGATTTTTTTCGGGCAAAAATAACTCTTTGCGCACGGCTGGTTTCAAATCCAATAACTCAGGAATACCCGCCCGCACAACAAACGGGGCAGAATAAAATGGCGATACGCGATAAGGTTCAACATCGGGCGCGGTCAATACCAGCAACAGGTTGTCGCTGGTTAAGTAGGATAAACTTTTTTTGATTAGCCTCTCATCGTAAGCAGTGTAAACATAGTCCCCACGCAAAATATCTTTAGGTGCATAGGTTTTCATAGACTCTGCCAATGCGCTAACCGTTTGCATAGGTGGGCGTTTTTCCTGAAAGCGGAATTCCAAATCGGCCAACTGTTGCAGCTCGCTATAGCGCCAGGGAGACAAACTGCGCGGCTGCAGTTGCTCGATGCAGTGAAATACCAGTGACACTATTTGATTGCGCGCCCGCACGCCCTGCGGGGTTAATTGGATACTGAGCTGGAATACGGCATCCTTACGACTCTGTAAACCCGTGTTGGCGTAAATGGCCTCAGCCCATCCCAACCGTTTCAACAGAGACAATAAACTCCCCTCTGCTTCATGCCCTAATAAATTGGCAATATAAGCAAATGGTTTTTTTTCGTAGAATTGATCAGGATTGGGAATCGGGAAGTTAAATGTCAGCTGGCGCAGTTCTTTTTCCGGCTTGATATCTACACTGGCAGGTAAGCGCTGTTTATCAAACAATGGGGGATAATTATCAGCAATATGAATATCGCGCTTGGGTACCGCACTAAACCGGGCGCGTACACCAGCTTCCAACGCATCCAGATTTTCACGCCCGAGCACCACCAAATTCATCAAGTGCGATGAATAATGTTGCTGATAAAACGCAATCATATCTTCGCGTACCGGATGCCCTTCCCTGTCAGCCAGGGTAGTTAAATTGCCTACTGAAAATTTCGCACTGGGATGTTGAGGATTCATCAGCTCGCGATAAACATCCCATTCGCGGCGCCCGTCATCTTTTAATTTAGCGAGATATTCAGAGTTAACCGCATTTCGCTCACGCTCGACATATTCAGCGCTGAATAGCGGTGCCACAAAAAATTGCGCAAAGCGATCCAATGCAGGGTCTAATTGATCGTTATCGATTTCAAAAAAATAGTTGGTGTTTTCAGCTGCAGTATAGGCGTTAAAACTGCCGCCATGCCGGGAGATAAATTCCTGATACTCACCCGCCTGCGGATATTTTTCCGTCCCCAAAAACAACATGTGTTCCAGAAAATGGGCGAGCCCCGCGCGATCCACCGGGTTTTGATTTGCGCCGACGTTAACATCCAATGCAGCAGCTGATTTTTCAGTGGAGGGGTCAGAGATAAGCAGAACACGCAGCTGGTTATCTAACACCAGATAACGATAATTGCGTTTATCGTTTTCACTTTTGATAACACCGGCAGTGGTATTGAGGTCGATTGTTGCTTTAAAGATTGAATTTGCGCTGCGTTGAACACTGTTCTCCTGCGTGTTGCCGCCCGTTGCACTGCTACCTTGGGCCGACAACAATTGACTGGCAAACAGGCACGCAACTGCCGCTAGCCAGGGAGCACTCGCATTCAGATTAAATCTGCAACACCATTTCACCATAACAAACTCACTTAGCCATCAGTAATTATGCAACTCTCAATTACTGATTGATCAAATTTTCACGCTCTGGCGCTACGCAACAGACTTTTTCAGCAGGTAACAATAGACCGCATCCAACTCTGCAAAGGCTAATAATTCCTGTCCGCTTAACTGTGCATAAGCCTGAAAATCGCGCACTGACCCGGCATCAGTAGCCAGCACCCTCAGCACTTGGCCGGCGGCCATATCGCGCAATGCCTGTTTTGCCTTGAGCAGCGGCAGAGGACAGCGCAAACCACAAGTATCCAACTCACGTGCGACAGGATGGGTAAAGCAGTCGATAGTTTCACTCAAGGCTTGTTACCAGTAGCTAGCACAAAGAACATCTCTCTATAGCCTGCCACCTCCATCAGGAGTATTTATTCCCGCTGAGCAGAACTGGCAATAAGGCTTATGGTCATAAAAGGTTGCTAACCTAGTCTTTACGCGTCAAAAAGGCTAGAGTTACGCCCTATTTTTTTGCCGCCGCACCTATCCGGGCGGGTTCCAGCAGGAGTCAATCAGTACCGTGCCAATGCCTTTTCAGCGCTGCATCTCTACCCTCCACAAACGCCTGCTTGCCCCTGTCGGCCTGGCATTCCTGATAGTGAGTGGCTTATTCGCCAACCCTTATGCGAGCCATGCCGAGGTAGAACTCCCCAATCTGGGTGATACCAGCTCAATCATGATTTCGCCTGCGCAAGAGAAGATGCTGGGGCAACGCTGGCTCAGAGCCTATCGCAGCCAGGTACCTACTACATCTGATCCATTAATCATCGATTATTTGGAGCAGTTGTTTAACCGACTAATCCCACACAGCCAACTGGACGAGAAGCGGATTGACCTGGTTGTCGCCGAAAATAACACGCTTAACGCCTTCGCGGTACCCGGGAATATTATTGGCGTGCACACCGGCCTGCTAATGTACGCCAAGACTGAAAACCAATTAGCCGCCGTACTCACCCACGAACTGGGGCACTTGAGCCAGCGCCACTATGCGCGCCGGCTCGAACAGCAAAAGAACATGATGATGCCGATGCTCGCCGGTATGCTGGCGGGTTTAGTACTGGCCGCCAACAGCAATAGCGATGCCGGTGTCGCCGCGATTATGGGCACCCAAGCCGCTGCGCAGCAGGCGTCGCTCGCGTTTAGCCGCCAGAACGAGCAGGAGGCTGACCGCATTGGTATGCAGACCATTGTTGAAGCAGGCCTTGACCCTTACGCCGCAGCCGATATGTTCGAGCAAATGGTACGCGCCAACCGTCTTAATCGCCGCCCACCTGAATACCTGCTCACCCACCCGGTAAGCGAAACCCGTGTGGCTGATGCGCGCAACCGCGCTATGCAATACGTACGCAAACCGGTGGAAGACAATTTGGAATTCCAACTGGTGCGTACCCGTGTAAGAGTAGGTGCTGAAGAGACACCGCAAATCGCAGCCAGAATGTTTAAAAGTGAATTGGAGAAAGAAAGCGATAACCCTGATGCCAGCCGCTACGGACTGGTGCTGGCACTAACGGAAGCCAGCCAATTTGATGCCGCCCGTGATGCTCTCGCCCCACTACTGGAAAAAGATCCCACGCGGATTACCTACCAAATTATGCGCTCCGATATTGAAATCGCCGCCGAGCGTTACAAGGCCGGGTTGGAAATTCTTGAAACACAATTAAAGCAATACCCAGACAGCTACCCCTTGATCATTCGCCACGCCGAAGCTTTGATGAAAGCGGGCATTTATCAACAGTGCGCGGATATTCTGGAACGCTATTCGCGCAAACGTAGTAAGGACGACTATGTGTGGTATCTACTGGCAGAGGTAAACGGTTTGGCAGGAAATATTCTCGGGGTACACGAAGCGCGTGCAGAATATTTTATTTTGAATGGTGTTTATGATCGCGCACAAATCCAATTGCGCAACGCGCTAAAGCTGACACAAGGCAACACTTACCGCACAGCATTGATTGAAGAGCGTTTGAAATATGTAGAAGCGCAAATGCAGGTCGAAGGTTTCTAACGATTATCCACACAGCCATCGTTTACGATGGCTGCTTTATCCAACCCGATTCAACAATCCATTCATCGGCATTAATAACTGCCATTGGCCTGCCAATAAAATAACCCTGGGCTTCATCGCAACCCATCTCACTCAGGCGCGCCAGCAGCGCTTCATTTTCTACGCCTTCTGCTACCACCGTTAACCCTAAATTGTGAGCGAGATGGATAGTGGAATTAACGATCAATTCATCTTGCAAATCTTCCAGCATATTGCGCACAAAGGAGTTGTCGATTTTCAGTGTTTGCACCGGCAAACGCTTGAGATAGGCAAGCGATGAATAACCTGTACCGAAATCATCAATCGCCAAATGTACGCCCAACTCATGCAATGCATCCAAATTGCGAAGTGCGCGCGTTGGGTCGGTCATAATGGAACTTTCGGTAATTTCCAATTCAAGTCGCGAGGCAGGTAACTTGTACTTTGCCAATAAGCGCTCAACCAATTTGGGTATATTGTCATCCATTAAATTGCGTGCCGATAAATTCACCGCAATACTTAACGACATGCCCTGATCTTGCCAGCGGCGGCACTGCTCAATCGCTTTTTCCAACACCCATGCCGTGAGCTGGTGAATTAAACTGGTTAATTCGGCGATGGGAATAAAATCCGCAGGAGGAACAAATCCTAATTCAGGATGAATCCACCGAATCAGAGCCTCAAAACCGTAACAACGCTGCTCGTCCAATAACACTTTGGGCTGGTAATAAAGACACAATTGATTTTCGCGAATAGCACGCCCCAACTCACTCACGATTGCGAGGCGTTTGGTTGAGTGAGGGTCATATTCAGGGCTGTAAATCGACAACCCCAGCATTTGCCCTTTGGCATAGTACATAGCGATATCGGCATAACGCATCAATGCATGATGATCTTGCGCTTGCTGCGGTGATATGGCGATACCGATACTCGCTGAAATTTGTGTGGTAAAACCATCTAGATCAAATTCCTGCGCAAGCGCATCGAGTAGACGATGACCAAATACCACTGCTTGATGGGTACTACGAATACGAGGTAAAAACACCGCAAATTCATCGCCACCCAAACGCGCTACGGTGCCTGGCACTTCGGACATTTCGTTGGCCAAGCGTGGGCCGATTAATTGCAATAAATGATCGCCCACGTTGTGCCCGAGCGTATCATTGATTTCTTTAAAACGATCCAGATCAATTAATAAGAGCGCGCTGATTTGGTCTGCGCTGCGCTGCGCAAAACACTCCTCCATATCAGCATAAAGTTTTTCGCGATTGGGCAAGGCAGTGAGAGAGTCATGAAAGGATTGGTAGCGCAACTTATCTTCGTAACGTTTGCGCGCCGTGATATCTTTGGTGGTACCCCATACACGCTTGAGAAAACCATCTTCCACAATACCCGTGCAACAAATCTGGAAATAATAATTTTTACCGCGATGGTCCTGCCGCACTATATCGTGATCGATCATTTCATATTGGTTGTTAACAAAAAAATGAATATCAAACACATAGTTTGTCGAACCGCTTTCCATCAATCCCATGCCCAAAATATCGTCCAATGAATTGGCACCGAGCATATTTAACAAGACTTTGTTCGCTTCAACCAAGCGGGCACTCTGGGCAATTTTTTTTACTTGTGCCTCCAACTCCAGATTAACCGCAACCGGTGGTTGCATGTCGTAACACCAGATTGCCTCTGAGCTATTGGTGATAAACGCTTTGTAACTGGCTTCGCTTTCCTGCAGGGCATCGCGTGCACTTTTTTCGCGCGATAAATCCTGCAACTGTACCAGCACGCGTTCTGTATTACCCTGCCGGTCGCGGATGGGTAAAAAACTTGCGCGGAAATATAAATTTTTATCGCTGATAAAACGACTGCGATGAATATTGCCCAACGAGTAATTCATCTCCAACGTTCGTATTGCTCCGTCAAAATACACAGCGCGAATCGCGGCATAAAGATCAGGGTCAGAACAGACACGCTTATCGCGCAAAATAGAATAAAAACCAGCGGCACTTTCCGCTTGGCGATGCGATAAATGAAACAACCGCTCCATGGCCTGATTCATATGCAAAACAATTCCATGTTTATCAGTGATCACACTGGGGATTGGGCTCTCGGCAAATAGCCCAGACAAAAACTGCAATGCATATTCATCGCTCGGGCTTGCCAGCCAGTGATGGGCACTGATTACCATTCCCTCAAAACGACGCCCCACTACATCTGACCCCGATTGTAATCGCCCCACAAAACGCACACGTGGCTCGCCGGCGATGCCAACCAAACGCACATCGCATGAACGCAACCGCTGGGTGTCCTGATCCTGGGGATCGGCATTAAAGGATTGGAGAAAAAGGTATTTATCGGCTTTGGGTAAGAGCGATAATAAATCGGAAAGCTGCGCTAACTCCGGGGCAGATTCAGTCAATGATTCAATGAGTTCAGGGGAGATATGTAGATCCCCGCTAATAACATCCATGTTCCAAGACGCAATGCTGGACGCATCCAACGCGTTTTCGATGGCGAGATCAGCTGGCAATGGGCTTGCCGGGTCACTCGGTGAACTGGAATGCTGCATAGTCAATAAAATCGCCCTATACCCAATTAAGATTCGTCAAATCCAAAGTGTAGACAAGAATTTTTTGAACGCGTCTTAATCAGGCATTAGTTCGCAGTTATTATTATTTATGCAGATTTGTGCGCCATCCAATCTTAATGCAGCGCCAAGCAATCGCCCCACCAGAAACCAGGGAAAAGTATCAGCGAATAACTGTCAATAATGCGGCGGCCGGTCATTGGTAATATCAGTTTCACCAGCCTGTGCCGGGTCGCGCGCTAATTCATCCAGCCGCTGCGCCAGCAGGCGTATTTGCTGTTTCAATTGCACTAGCTCGGCATCTTGTTTAGTGATCACATCATTCAATTGTGCAAGCGTATCTTCCTGATAAGCCACGCGGGTTTGCACATCAATTAATTGCTCTTCGATATCAGACATTTTCCAACTCCAGAATGTGATAAGCCGCATCGATCAAACGCACCGCGCGCTCGTCGATCAATAACCCCTGCCCCATGCGATGGGTCACGTAACCAAAACCCAACTCAAAATCCGGATCTGCAAAACCAATACAACCACCTGCGCCTGGGTGACCAAAGGCACGCGCACCGCGACCGTAGCGACAATCTGCGCGGTCATGTTGCGATAACATAAATCCATGACTAAACCGCAGCGGCAAACCCAGTGTGCGATCATCCTCAAATGTCTGCTGCTGCCAACAGAGTGGCAACACCGATCCATCCAGTAAATGTTGCTGTGCGTTTGCCGGAGCGCTACAAAGAGTGCCATAAATAGTTGCCAAAGCCCGCGCATCCGCGTGTGCACCCGCTGCCGGAATTTGTGCCTGGCGCCATTCGCGTGAATTCGTTGCCGTCATCAAACTGATGGGATTGGAAAACGCGCGATTGGTGACGCCGCGAGGATCAGCTTTCATCAATTTTCCTAACGCGATGCTATCAGCACCCGTCGAGCTGGCCGCTCCCCCCAAAGGGCGTTTAAGCGGGCCGGTGTCGGCAATCGCATCCAGCAAATAATCTGGCACACCGAAGTGACAATTTACTTGCAAAGGCTGGGCTATGCGCGCTTGAAAATAATCATTGAAACTTGCATAGCCGCTAGCGCGCCTGACCAGCTCACCCAAAATCCAACCAAACATAAACGGCGAATAACCCTGTGCGGTGTTAGGTTCCCACCAAGGCATCTCAGCAGCAGCGGCTTGGGTCATCAAGTCCCAATTAAAAATTTGTTCGTTGGGAATATGCTGATGAAACGCAGCCAAACCCGCGCGATGACACAACAACTGGCGCAGCGTAATTGCGCCTTTATCGGCATGTACAAACTCCGGCCAGATACTGGCAACCGGTTCATCCAATTGCAATTTGCCCTCGGCCACCAGCTGCAAAATACAGAGTGCAACCAGTCCTTTGCCCGCCGAAAAAATATTGACGAGCGTATCCTCGCTCCACTCAACCTGCTCCAACCCCGCCAGTTTATTGCTGCGTTGCCCAGCCCAAATATTCACCACCAATTTACCGCGATGTACAAGCGCCAAACCGGCACCCTCCTCGCCTTGGGTAAAATTAGCGGCAAAGGCATCAATAAGCGGTTGCCACCGTGGCAACCATTGGCCGTTTATTGTCATAGATCGATCTCTTTAAAACGCATTTTCGGTAAAAAAGTTGCGCGCATTCTACCAGTGCCCGAGGTTAGAATTGGCAGCTTGTTTCCCGTGAGCCGTCATCATGAACAAAGATAAAAACTCCCGCCTCGTCTATTCCACCGAGACTGGCCGTATCAAAGACGAAAAACCTGCAGCAAGTATTCCGCAAGGCGATGGCATAGTGCGCATCCGCCGCGAGACTGCCGGACGCAATGGCAAAGGTGTCACCACCATTACAGGCGTGCCACTCGATGAAGCCAAATTAAAAGACCTCGCCAAAGCCTTGAAAGTCACCTGCGGTGTGGGTGGGTCTTTGAAGGATGGAATAATCGAAATTCAGGGCGACCAGCGAGATAAACTCAAAGCCGAGCTGGAAAAGCGCGGCTTCACCGTGAAATTGGCGGGTGGCTGATCGTGGACGAATTCCCCTTTGATCCCCAACTGCTCAAAGAATTAGTCACCACACCCATGCCCTATGGTAAGTACGCAGGCCATGTGATAGCCGATATTCCCGAACATTATTTGATGTGGATGGGACGCGAAGGCTTCCCCAAAGGCAAACTCGGGCAGCTGCTGGGGTTGATGTATGAAATCCGCCTGAATGGTTTGGAGCCCTTGCTCAAACCACTGAAATAACGCTGGCCTATTTATTGCAAAACCCCTGTCAACGAACCAAAACCGCCGTTTTTCTGACAGAGGGGCATTAGCAAATGAATAACGAGCTTTTTCTACAATTAACTGACACTTCCCTGAAGATTGGTCTGGGTGCTCTTATTGCCGCCGTTACCGCATGGATTGTCCTGCGCAAGGCTAATCAGCAGCCAGCCACCAGCGCGCGCGATAACCGCCGCCTGCAAATTCTGGAGGAGGTTTCCACCCAGGTAGGCACGGTTACCCATATCTTCGCCAAGTATTCGTCGCTGGTCGTAGAATCCATCCAATTTGGTGAGCGCTGGCCGCAGGCACGCCGCGTTGAGCTGGATGCAGTCAATACCGAATTGGTGGCCGAATTTAAAAAACTGGCCGAAGCTGAAGCAAAATTATTGATGTTGGGCGAGAAGAATCTGGAGCGTAGCCTGCGTTTGTACGGTGCCAAAATTGCGGTCTACCGCAAGCAGGTTTACATCGGCCGCAAGGATATTTCACTTGAGCAAATCACCGCCCTGAAAAATACCATCGTGCAAGTCCGTGAACAGTTCTACGATATGCTCAGCCGCAAATACGACCGTTTATTGGCTAGCGCCTAACCGCCAAAAACCAGTCGGCAAAAAATAGACTACGCCCGCTCTTGCGGGCGTAGTTGTTTGCGACTGGTAATTCCCGCCCTGGGATTGTTATCCTACGCGATTGCCCCCCACTTGAATAATCACAGGTTTATTGGCTATGTCTACCAATCCATTCTCTGGTCTTTGGATCGATGTCCGCACTACAGACGAATTTAACGCAGGTCATATTGAAGGTGCAGTGCATATTCCCTACGAAGAGATTGCACTGCGCATTAGCGAGGTGACCGCCGATAAAAATGCCGTAATTCATTTGTACTGCCGCTCAGGAAATCGCTCCGGTATTGCACAACAAACTTTACGCGCAATGGGATTTAATCATGCTGTGAATGAAGGGGCATACGAGGCGCTCTTGCAGCAATGAGTTCAATGCTGAGCCCATCCGCTTACAAATTCTGAGCGGGCCCCTGCTCAACTACCAAGATCAGTCCTCCATATCTACATCGCTAGAATATTCGTCACTTGAATAGTCTTCACTGGAAGAGTCATCTGGCTCTTCCTGAGCTCTCTGCACAAACAGGTCACGATCATTTTGATTAAACACTTGGGTAAACCTTGCCTGCGAAATGTTGCCGTAGTACTGGAAAAGATTCTCCATATAGGGATCCCAATTTGCATGCGGGTTTTGGCAGAAATTATGGTATCGCTGGAAGTACTGCATGTGTGGCTGGGTAACCGCACCATTGTAATTAGGTGCTGCGGGCATACCATTCAGGGGATTCAGGGAATTATGTGTTATATCGGCAGCTTTCCAATTTGCTGGCGCGATCCCGTTAGGGGCTGATATATCCAACTTGGCAGTGATATGACCCCCTGCAGGTCCAGCCTGCGCCGCAGATGTCAGATCGACAAATATCTGTTGTCCACCCACCGCCTTGTGATAATCGGGGCGGGAGTTCGCCAATGGATATTGGGTCGCCCAACCAAGTCCGGGAGCGAGCTGGTTTAGCTGTTCCTCAACACAATACCCCCACATAGCAGCCGTCGGATTAGCCATATAAGCCGCTTGGGTTGGCGTATGTACGTACCCCATTGGGGGGTTGGCTATTCGATTCTGCGCCGTGACTTCAGCTGCAGCTATTTGGCCGTCAAGATTTGCAATTTCATTAAGTTCATTAGGCCCCGGGACATAAGTAGCACTCGGAGATACTACCATCTGAATAGTGTCAGAGGCCGATTGAAGAGGATTTACATACTCCCGGTTAGGTTCACGCGCGGATGCCCCGGGGATAGACTGTTTCTGCGCAATGATTGATGACCGGATTGACGCCTGTACTTTACGCTGTGTCACCTTCAGAGGGCTGGAAGACATCATGCCTTGCAGCTGTAATTGCGCAGTTGAACTGGTACGTTTATCGTCAAATTGCGTTATACCAGCCTGCGGCCCTTGCTGGTTCTGCACATTTTGGATAGGTGTGCGGTCTGCATTACTATATCCCATTATCAAGCCTCGATTACCAAGTGATTCTTGCCATCGGCTTTGAAGCCTACCAGATAAGTCGCCAGTCCAACATAACACCGGGTTTCACTATTAGCGCTGTATAGGCGCGCAGGATTCTGGGACAATGGCTACTTGATTCTTACCCAGCGCAGTACCGAAGCATGAACAGCACCGCCAAACACCTTTTTTCCTACCCAAAACCCAACATCCATAGCCAGGCTAAAACCTACAAGCCAGCCCCCTTTCTGCCGATGAGCCGTGCAGAGATGGACAAATTGGGCTGGGAAACCTGCGACATTATCGTCGTCTGTGGCGATGCCTATGTGGATCACCCGAGTTTTGGCATGGCAGTGATTGGCCGGTTTCTCGAATCCCAAGGGTTTCGCGTGGGGATTATCGCCCAGCCCGACTGGCGCAGCGCCGAGCCATTCAAAGCCCTCGGCAAACCCAACCTGTTTTTTGGCGTAAGCGCGGGCAACATGGACTCCATGATCAACCGCTACACTGCCGACCTTCGCCTGCGCTCGGACGATGCCTATACTCCCGGCGGCCAAGGCGGTAAACGCCCCGACCGCGCAGTAACCGTATACAGCCAGCGCTGCAAAGAAGCCTACAAAGATGTGCCGATTGTGCTAGGTGGAATCGAAGCCAGTTTGCGTCGTATCGCACAGTACGATTACTGGAGCAATGAAGTACGCCGCTCGGTATTGATCGACGCCACTGCGGATATTTTGCTGTACGGCAATGCCGAGCGTGCGATTGCCGAAGTGGCGCATTCACTCGCCGCCGGCAAAAGCATTAAAGAACTCGACAGTATTCGCGGTACCGTGGTTATCAAAAAAGAACCGCCCGCTGGCTGGACGGAAATTGATTCCACACGCATCGATTGGCCGGGTAATATCGATAAATTGCCTAACCCCTATGAGTACCAACATAACGCAAAATCCGTAGTGGATGCTGCGCAAACGGATATCAATAACTCGCAGATTGGCTTGCGCCAACTTGATCCGGAAAAAATGGCGGAGCAAATTGCGACATTGAATCCGGAAGCAGCCGAACAACTCGCTGTTAATCAATTAAATACGCAAGGCTGCCCCGCACAAGGTATTGAAAGCGAAAAAGCATTCGACCCCAATGAACCGCAGCCAATTCGCATTATTCCCATGCCGTTGCAAAACCGCAGTGAAATGATGGATGCGGAAAAAGTGTACGTGCGTCTGCCCTCCTTCGACAAAGTAAGGAATGATCCGATTTTGTATGCGCATGCATCGCGTGTTTTGCATCAAGAAGCAAATCCCTACAACGCGCGCCCGATGATTCAAAAACATGAAAACCGCGAAGTCTGGATTAATCCACCACCAATTCCATTGGAAACCGATGAGCTGGATGGTGTATTTGATTTGCCTTACGCACGCGTGCCGCATCCGGTTTATGGCAAGCAAAAAATTCCCGCCTACGACATGATTAAAACCTCAGTGAATATCATGCGTGGTTGTTTTGGCGGCTGTACTTTTTGTTCGATCACCGAGCACGAAGGCCGTATTATCCAGAGCCGTTCGCAAGAATCGATCCTTAAAGAAATTGAGGATATTCGCGATAAAGTGCCGGGCTTTACCGGCCATATTTCTGATTTGGGTGGCCCTACGGCGAACATGTATCGCCTTACCTGCAAAGATATGCCGACGCTATCCAAATGCCGTCGTTTATCGTGCGTGTATCCGACTATTTGTAAAAATTTAACCACCAGCCACAAACACACCACGAATTTATATCGTGAAGCGCGCAAAATTCGCGGTGTAAATAGAGTATCCGTTGCTTCTGGTTTGCGCTATGACCTCGCGGTGCTCGATCCCGAATACGTAAAAGAACTAGTGACCCACCACGTGGGCGGTTATTTGAAAATTGCACCAGAGCACACCGAAGAAGGTGTGCTCTCGCAAATGATGAAACCGAAAATGAGTAGCTACTACGAATTCAAACGCATGTTTGATAAATTTTCAAAAGAAGCGGGTAAGGAACAATTTTTAATTCCCTATTTTATCGCAGCGCACCCGGGCACGCGCGATGAAGATATGCTCAACCTTGCGCTCTGGTTAAAGAAAAATAATTTTGAAGTAGACCAAGTGCAAACCTTTTATCCATCGCCCATGTCATTGGCGACAGCGATGTATGTGAGCGAGCGCAATCCACTGAAAAAATTAACCTACAAGAGCGGGAAGATTAATATTCCGCGCGGCATAGAACAACGTCGCCTACAAAAAGCGTTGCTGCGTTATCACGACCCCGCCAACTGGCCGATGATCCGTGAAGCACTGCGCGCCATGCGTAAGCCACACTTGATCGGTAGTAGTGCCTCAGCATTGATCCCGGATGAACAGGCGGATGCACGCAACACTGGTCGCGGCCACAGCCCGAACGCACGTGTGCAAGGAAAACCAGCGGGCAAGCCCGCTACAGGTAAATTCACGGGCAAGACGAACAACCACCAAGCTACTGCCAAAAGCGCAAGCAAACCTGCAGCAAAAGCTTTTGGCGATAAATTTGAAAGCGCCAAAAAATTCAATGCCCAAACCACCGCACCTAAAGGCGCTGGCGCACCGGTAAAAAAGGAATTCACAGGCGCTAAGGCGGGCAAGCTACAGCTCATTAACAAGCGCCCTTCCGGACAAAACCCGCGGCATAAACCTGGTGCACCCAAGAAATAATACTCGACCTGCTTTGCACAAATGGATTTGTGCAAACTAGCCAGTTTCTATTCAGCAAATTCCGCTAAAATAGCCGCTCGCACAACCTCCCTGATTGCCAATACAAATCTGATTTATTTATAAAAATGCAAATCCCCGGCTACACACTGATCAAAAAAATCAACAGTGGCGGTATGGCGACTGTTTACCTAGCCACCCAACACAGTGTTGGGCGTACTGTTGCACTTAAAATCATGAAGCCGTCTTTGGATCAAGATCCGGAATTTCACCAACGCTTTCAACGCGAAGCTACTATAATCGGCCAACTCTCACATCCGAATATTATTCCGATTTACGACATAGGTCGGCATGAAAAATTTAATTATATCTCCATGGAGTTTTTACCCAAAGGTTCATTGGATGAAAAAATCACGCAGGGAGTTGCGACTGACACTGCATTAAAAATCACCTTGGGAATTGCTGCTGCATTGGAACATGCTCACAGCAAAGGCTACGTTCATCGCGATATCAAACCAGAAAATATTTTGTTCCGCGAAGATGACTCACCCGTACTCACCGATTTTGGCATAGCACGCACAATTAAATCTAAAGCGAATATGACGCAAGTGGGAGCAGTAATCGGTACGCCCTATTACATGAGCCCGGAACAAGCAAAGGGCGAGACCAGCGATGGGCGATCGGATTTATACAGCCTTGGTGTAGTGCTCTATGAAATGCTTACCGGCAAGCGTCCGTTTCAAGCAGATAGTTCGCTCGCATTGGGAATAAAACATATTCATGAGCAAGCCCCCAAGCTTCCACTGAATGTATTTGCACTGCAATCGATAATGGACAAACTGCTCGCCAAAAAACCGGAGCAGCGCTTCCAAACAGCGCGCGAGCTGATTGATATACTCGAACCTATTGCCAGCAACAAATCGCTGATGATGGTTGGCGGTGGGACTGTGAAATCTGTTCAATTAGTCAAGACATTAGGCAGTCTCATAGCACAAGACCTACGATTTTTTGCAAATAGATCTGCCGCGTTTTTTAATGCGACAGCGGGGAAACTTTCCACATCCCCAGCAGAGCCAACTATCATCACCAGCTCGCAGTTAGAGCAGACACTTGTCGCGGCACCTGGTTATATGGCTGGTCCAACATCAAGCATATTTAACGATAGCCGCAACAAACTGCGCTGGGTTTATGGTTCGCTAGGTTTACTTGTACTATTGGCGATAGGTTTTATGTTTGTTGATGAACAACCCAGTACCAGCACACGTGAACAATGGGCACAGCTGTCTGCAAACGGGAGTGATGAGACAACAAACGCCCACCAAAATGTGAGCGACAATTTATTGCCGCTAACTATTAATCCTATACCCGCTGAAGCGCGGGTTCGCATACTCAATATCAAAGATAAATATTCAACCGGTATGCCACTCGCCCCCGCTGCTTACCATATAGAAATCAGCCACCCGGGTTATGCAACCAAGACCAAATGGATAAGGCTTAATGCACGTAACCAAACCTGGGACATTGCGCTACAAAAATCAGCACAAATTGCCAACCCAAACCAACTGCCATTACCAGAAATGGTAGAGGTTTATAGCGATTCATTTTTAATGGGCGATGCCAATAGCAGCACTGCTAATACGGTAGTGCTGGAAAATAATTACTTAGTCAGTCGCTACGAAATTACATTTAATGAATACGATTTTTTTGCGCTAGCAACCAATCGCGCATTACCTGACGATATGGGCTGGGGCCGCGGTGAGCGCCCGGTCATTAATGTCAGCTGGGATGATGCCATCGCCTACGCCAATTGGCTTAGCAAAACTACCGGTAAAAATTATCGCCTACCAACAGCAGCCGAATGGGAATATGCCGCGCGTGGAAACACGACCAGCAGTTACTGGTGGGGTAACAATGAAAATGACGCACATGAGCGGGCGAATTGTCGCCGTGGCTGCAAATCATTCTGGGCAAGCTTCTTTAACAATAAAACGCAGCCGGTAGGCAGTTTTCCGCCCAATGATTTTGGCATCCACGATACCGCTGGCAATGTCGCCGAATGGGTAAATGATTGCGCTGATAAAACTCCCGCATCAGCCTGTATAAAACGCAGAGTGCGTGGCGGATCATTTGCCAGTAAAGTTGAAGCCATTACGGCTTATTCGCAAGTGGCAATTACTGCAAGCAAATCGCGCAAGTCCATTGGCTTGCGCTTGGTACAAGAAACCCCGGCACAACAAATAGAGAATGAAATCAAAAACGAAAACAGACCGCGAAGACGCAATATTTTTCGTGAGATTTCCGATAGCATTTTCAAGCGGGAAAATTAATCTTCAATTAACTCCCATAAAAAAACCGCTGACTCTCATCAGCGGTTTTTTTATTCAAAATTTTATTTTGGATTAATTACCATAGCTCATCAAGCGCTGATAACGGCGTTCAAGTAATGCATCAACTGGTTCTTTGCTCAAACGATCAACCTGCGCCACTAAACGTTCCTGCAGTTTTTTCGCCATATCGTCCACATTGCGATGGGCGCCGCCCAGAGGCTCGGGAATGGTTTCATCAACAATGCCCAAGTCTTGCAAAATTTTTGAGGTAACACCCATTGCTTGCGCTGCTTCTGGTGCTTTAGCAACGGTTTTCCAAATGATATTGGCGCAACCTTCAGGGGAGATAACGAAATAGGTGGAATACTGCAGCATGTTGAGCTGGTCACCTACACCGATCGCCAAGGCGCCGCCAGAAGAACCTTCACCGATTACTGTACAGACAATCGGGGTGCGCAGACGCGACATAACTGCTAGGTTTTGTGCGATAGATTCAGAAATACCACGCTCTTCCGAGTCGATACCAGGATAGGCACCGGGAGTATCAATCAGGGTCAATACCGGGAGCTTGAAACGCTCAGCCATTTCCATCAAGCGCAAAGCCTTACGGTAGCCTTCTGGACGCGGCATACCGAAGTTGCGCATAACTTTTTCACTGACAGTACGGCCTTTTTCTTCGCCAATTACCATCACCGGTTTGCCGTCCAGACGTGCTACGCCACCAATAATAGCTGCGTCATCACCAAAGTGACGGTCACCATGCAACTCGTCAAACTCGGTAAACACACGGGAAATATAATCAGAGGTATACGGGCGGTGCGGGTGACGGGCGACTTTTACGATATCCCAAGCGGTCAGCTTGGAATAGATTGTCTCAGTCAACTTGGTACTCTTTTCACGCAACTTGGCGATTTCATCGGCGATGTTCACATCGGAACTGTTGCCCACTAGTTGTAATTCTTCAATCTTGCCTTCGAGTTCGGCGATGGGCTGTTCAAAATCCAGATAATTCAGATTCATAGCGAGCTCTTGATCCGGGTAGCAAACTACCATTTTGACTTATAGGGTGAGTGCTGCAGCCTGCTACTGATGGCTTTTTAGTCAGTCTAACAGGCAGCACAATTGGGGCGCTACCTTACGCGAAATGGGCGATTTAGTCGATCTTTTCCAGCGAAAATGAAGGGAGTGCCTGGACCTTAAACCGGACTGAAAAGATGTGGCGTCAGGATTTGCCCCACTGAGGAACAAACCCCTAAGCAGTAGACGCTATTACATAACTTGTACCAGAGAAAATAATGGGCGCTCACGGCCCGGTGAGAAGTAGCTCCCACTGTGTTGTTTTAAGGCCTGCAAGATATGCCGGCGATTGATCAACCCCACCAGCTTGCCGTGCTCAGTGACAGGATAATTTTTAGGTTTGTTACCGAGCATGATTTCCGCGATCTCCAGAATACTGGTATCCGGAGTAACACTCAGCACATCACACCGCATAATGCTGGTGACCAGAGCTGAATCCTCAGCGTAGAAAGCGCTGTTTAACATTTCTTTAATGCAATCTTGTTCCGACACAAAACCCACCACTGCCATGCTCGCATCCACCACTGGTGCGCCAGTAATATTCCATTTGAGTAAATGCTCCACCACCTCGCGCACGCTGGCATCCGCCTTAATCGCCTGCACATTGGCTTGCATATAATCTTTAACAAGAATTGATGACATGTTACTGCCCTCCATCATTCAGTTTTTTAGACCTTTCAATTAGAGTTTAGATGGATATGATGGAAGCAAGAGACTGAAAAAATCTTTAGCAGCTGATTTTTTAGAACAGGTTTATCTAAACAAATCTATAGCATTAAAAAAGAAAAAGACTGCAGCACAGCCTTTCCGTGACGTTGAAGGGCGATAATAAAAGTAGATTTAATAAACCAAACGCACTTTTCCGCTGCCATAGCTATCGCGCAAGCGCTGTAATAATTCGTCTTCCGGACGCACATTCCACTGGCTGCCAAAACGCAATTGTGCACGCGCATCGCTCCGCAAATAATCAACGACAATCGCGCAACGAGCTTCTTGCTGAGGGGACTGGCGATAGGGATCCAGCATCTCACCCAACTCGCGTGAAAAGCTGGCGGGCAGTGCACCGGATTCCAACTCCAGCCAAAGTTCCCGTACTTTTTCCTGACGCACATCAGCAAGCAAGCGCAGATTATCGGCACTCATTTTTAACATACCACTGAAGTCGTCATACCTGACTTGCCCACTAATCACGAGCAACCCATCTTTTGATAACACATCGCGCGAGTTATTAAACGTCTCGGCAAAAAGGGTAACGTCCATGCGCCCGGTGCGATCATCAATCGTCAGGATTGCCATGTTATCGCCGCGCTTGGTTTTCACGATACGCTGGGAGATGACCAAACCGGAAATAGTCTGTGTGCTTTTCTCAGGTTTTAAATTGGCGATACGCGAACTAACCAGATGAGTGAGTTCACTTTCGTATTCATCAATTGGATGGCCGGTGAGATACAAACCGAGAGTTTCTTTTTCTGCATTCAAGCGCTCCTTCATAGTCCAGGTGCGCACACGGCGGAAATCACTGTACACATCGCGGTTGGATTCGTCATTGGCAATCACCGCACCGAACAAATCCATCATACCTGCATTGGTATTGGCCATGGCTTGCTCAGCGGTTTTAACGGCTTCACCCATAGCGGCAAACATCACTGCGCGGTCATGGTCGATATTATGTTGCGGTGTATTGCTGGTCGGGCCGAGATTATCGGCAGCACCGGAGCGGATAATCGCTTCCATCGCACGCTTGTTTACTTTGCGCGGATCAACACGCGCGCAGAAATCAAATAGATCTTTAAAAGGGCCACCTTCATTGCGCGCCGCAATAATCGATTCAACCGGGCCTTCACCCAACCCTTTAATGGCCCCCAAGCCATAAATAATTCTACTCGCGTCATCCACTGTAAAATGAAACTCGCCAGAGTTCACATCCGGCGGTAATAATTTCAATTTCATGGTGCGGCATTCTTCGATAAAGGTAACCACCTTATCGGTCTTATCCATATCCGACGACATAGTCGCCGCCATAAAATGCGCTGGGTAATGCGCTTTCAACCACGCGGTTTGGTAAGAGACAATCGCATAGGCTGCAGAGTGGGACTTGTTAAAACCATAGCCCGCAAATTTTTCTACCAAGTCAAAAATTTTAATCGCCAGCTCAGGATCAACGCCCTGACTTTTTGCGCCGTTTTCAAAAACCTCACGCTGCTTGGCCATCTCTTCCGGTTTTTTCTTACCCATCGCACGACGCAACATGTCGGCACCACCGAGTGTATAACCAGCAAGCACCTGGGCAATCTGCATGACTTGTTCTTGATAAACAATAACGCCATAAGTCGGCTCAAGTACCGGCTTTAAACTTTGGTGCTGAAATTTTGCATCGGGATACGCGACTTGCGCGCGCCCGTGTTTACGGTTGATAAAGTCATCCACCATGCCCGATTCCAATGGGCCGGGACGAAACAACGCCACCAATGCAATAAGATCTTCAATATTGTCTGGCTGTAACCGCTTGATCAGGTCTTTCATACCACGCGATTCCAACTGGAATACGGCGGTGGTTTCAGCGCGTTTTAATAAGCCAAATGTTTTGGGATCATCAAGTGGAATTGCACTTATATCAAGCGGAGCTTCGCCTTTTTTAACGCGCTGCTTATCGATCATAATGCGTGCCCAATCGATAATCGTGAGCGTGCGCAAACCGAGGAAGTCAAACTTCACCAAGCCCGCCTCTTCCACATCACCCTTATCAAATTGGGTAACCAAACCTCCGCCAGTTTCATCGCAATAAAGCGGCGAAAAATCCGTAAGCTTGGTGGGAGCAATAACGACACCGCCGGCGTGCTTACCGACGTTACGCGTCAACCCCTCAAGCTGCACCGCCATCTCCCAAATTTCACCGGCATCGCTATCCTGCTCGATAAATTCTTTAAGTTGCGGCTCTTCTTCAAGCGCTTGCGCAAGTGTCATACCCGGAGTGGGGGGAATCATCTTGGAAAGTTTATCGGCGAGACCGTAAGATTTTCCCTGCACCCGCGCCACATCGCGCACTACCGCTTTTGCAGCCATGGTACCGAAGGTAATGATTTGACTTACAGCATCGCGGCCGTAATTATCGGCAACGTAAGAAATAACCTTGTCGCGGTTGTCCATGCAAAAATCGATATCAAAGTCCGGCATGGAGACCCGCTCAGGGTTTAGAAAGCGCTCGAACAGCAAATCGTATTGCAGCGGATCAAGATCGGTAATTTTTAATGAATAGGCAACGAGCGATCCAGCACCCGAACCACGACCCGGCCCAACGGGAATGTCGTGATCTTTCGCCCATTGGATAAAGTCCATTACAATCAGGAAGTAACCAGGAAATCCCATCTGGTTAATAATATCCAACTCAAAGGTCAAACGGTCTTCGTAGACTTTACGGCGCTCCGCATAATCGGGGGAAGATTTGTCAAGAATACGTTCAAGCCGCTGCTCCAAACCTTCGTGCGAAATTTTCCGGAAAAATTCTGCTTCAGTAAGACCTTCCGGCACCGGATATGCAGGTAAAAAGTATTTACCCATTTGAATTGTAACCGTACAGCGCTTGGCAATTTCGATGGTATTGGTGATGGCTTCGGGGATATCACTAAATAATTCCGTCATCTCTTCCGCAGAGCGTAGGTATTGCTGATCGCTGTAGCGACGCTCCCGTCGGGGGTCATCCAATGCACGACCCTCACTAATACACACACGCGCTTCATGTACTTCAAATTCGCTGGCTTTTAAAAAGCGTACATCATTGGTTGCAACAACGGGGCAATTCATTTCTGCTGCCAGTGCAACTGCTGCATGCAGGTGATTTTCATCGTTTTCGCGCCCGGTACGCTGTAACTCTAAATAAAAGCGATTGGGAAAATCACGCATCCACCCCTGTAACAACTCACCGGCTTGCGGTGTTCTGCCACCGAGTAACGCCATACCCACATCGCCAAACTTTCCGCCGGACAGTGCAATTACGCCTTCGCTGTACTCACTAATCCATTCGCGCTGCAAGTAGGCAACACCTTGTTGCTGGCCATGACGCCACGCGCGCGAAATTAATTCGATAATATTTTTATACCCGCGATCATTCATCGCCAATAAGGTAATGAGTGTTGGCTTACCTTCACTATCGTTACTCGCAATCCAAAAATCACTACCGGCAATGGGCTTGACACCAGCACCTTGTGCAGCCTTATAAAACTTAATAAGGCCATAAAAATTGGTCTGATCGGTAATCGCACAAGCTGGCATATTTAATTCTGCCGTGCGCTTAACGAGCGATTTAATCCGCACCAAACTATCGCTCAGTGAGAACTCAGTATGTAAACGCAGGTGGACAAAATTAGCAGCAGGCATAAGTATTTTCTGAAGGGCGTTAGGGCATTAAAACAATTTCATTTGTTCAATTTTGGCACGCACTGGCGCATAGGAAGTGCGATGAATGGGTGTAATGCCCAATCTATCCAAGGCATCCATATGCACTTTGGTGGGATAACCTTTGTGATCAGCAAAACCATATCCCGGATAAGTTTTATCCAACGCAATCATTTCACGGTCACGGGTTACCTTGGCCAGAATGGAAGCTGCGCTTATCGCGGCAACTCGGCTATCACCTTTCACAACTGCTTCAGCAGGGTAATGCCATTTAGGTAATTTATTGCCATCTACCAGCACATGTTCAGGCTGAATATGTAGTCCTTGAACCGCGCGAGTCATAGCAAGCAAACTAGCTTGTAAAATATTAATGCTATCAATTTCAGCAACAGACGCGCGCGCAATACACCAGCTCTTGGCTTTTTGTTGAATTTCAATAAATAGCTGCTCACGCTTTTTTTCAGTGAGTTTTTTGGAATCATCCAAACCTGCAATAGGATTTTCCGGATCAAGGATAACAGCAGCTGCAACTACATCACCCGCTAGCGGTCCGCGACCTACTTCATCACAACCAGCACCGAGTAGACCTTGATACGCACTGATAAAAGGTTCAAGCACAAAGACACCTGCGTAATTTACTGTTGTTTAATCAAACGAGCCACTGCATCCGCTGCTCGGGCACTCGCGTCACGTTTTAATTCGATATGCATTTGAGCAAAGGTTTGACTTAATGTTTGTGCTTCTTCAGGGTTTTCAAAATAGTTCATCACTGCCGTACTGAGTGTTTCAGGAGTGGCGTTGTTTTGTAACAACTCCGGCACCAACATTTTTTGCGCCAGTAAATTAGGTAATGACACCCAAGGCGTTTTTACTAACCAAGATAAAATCTTGAATGTGAGTGGTGCCATCTTGTAGGCAACCACCATGGGTTTTTTCAACAACAAGGCTTCAAGCGTGACCGTACCTGACGCCAATAAAACCACATCAGCTGCTGCCATAGCCTCATGGGAATGGCCATTAATTAATTCGATAGGAAAATCGACAAACTCATTCAATTCAATATGCAATTGGCGGTAGCGATCCGGACTGGCCGCAGGAATAATAAATTGTAAACTGGGATCTTGTTCTAAACAGTAAACGGCAGTGCGCATAAACACTTCACCCATCCGTTCCACTTCACTCGCGCGGCTTCCAGGCAACAGTGCAACTATGCGACCCTCCTCAGGCAAGCCCAGCAATTTACGTGCGGCAATTTTATCGACGTGCAATGGAATTTCGTCGGCAAGATGATGCCCAACAAATTCCACCGGCACGTGATGCTCCTGATAAAACTTTGCTTCGAAAGGCAAGAGCGTCAACATTAAATCAACTGCACGCGCAATTTTAATAATGCGTTTCTGTCGCCAAGCCCAGACTGAGGGGCTCACATAATGAACGGTTTTAATACCTTTTTCTTTAAGTGATGCTTCAAGAGGAATGGTAAAGTCGGGTGAATCCACGCCGATAAATACAGCGGGAGGATTAGCGATAAAATGCTCGCGTAAAAATTTGCGGATACGCAACAATTCCGGCAGGCGCTTCAAGGGCTCAACTAGCCCCATTACCGCTAAACGGTCCTGTGGGAAATACGAGTGAAAACCCTGCGCTAACATGCGCGGGCCACCGATACCGGAAAATTCTGCTGTGGGAAAGTGGCGACGCAACTCTTGCATCAGTGCTGCGCCAAGAATATCTCCGGATGCCTCTCCGACAACAATACCTATGTGTATGTGATCAGACACTAAGCCTCCGGATTTTTAGCGTGTTTTTCGAGGAGAAAACTGTGCGGGTAATTTTCTAGACAACTCTCTAGATGACGACACAACAAAAAAATATTTAACGAACAATACCGCGCGTTGAACTGTTTAAAGAATCAATCAACACCTGTAATGCTGGGGATTCTGCAGCTAATGGATTCAATTCCGTCAGTGCTTCATCGAGCGTCAAGCCACGTCGATAAATCGTTTTATAAGCCTTGGTTAGCAAATTGATATCGTCTTTGGTAAAGCCGCGCCGACGCAACCCTTCCACATTAATATTTTTTGCTTCAGCAGGGCTGCCATTGACCATCACATAAGCGGGTACATCTTTGCCAATCGCACTGCCCATACCAGAGAAACTGTGCGCACCGATTTTGCAAAACTGGTGAACCAAGGTAAATCCGCTCAGAATTGCCCAATCGCCAATGTGCACATGGCCAGCCAGCGCTGCGTTATTCACCAGAATGCAGTGATTGCCTATCACACTGTCGTGCCCGACATGGACATACGCCATTAACAGATTGTGATCTCCAATCGTAGTCTCCCCCCGGTCCTGCACGGTACCGCGGTGAATAGTTACACCTTCGCGAATCACATTATTATCGCCAATAACTAAACGGGTTGGCTCACCTTTGTACTTCAGGTCAGGAGTATCTTCGCCGACCGATGAAAATTGATAAATACGGTTGTGCTTGCCGATAGTGGTCGGGCCTTTAAGCACAACATGAGAGGCAATCACACTGCCCTCACCTATTTCAACATCAGGGCCAATAACCGTCCAGGGACCGACCTGAACATCAGCCGCCAGTTTGGCACTAGGATGAATAATTGCAGATGAATCTATCAAAATATCTTCTCGCTAATATCAGGCTAACGCGAATTAAATTTTGCGATCTGCACAAAGAATAGTGGCAGATGCTGCCAATACGCCGTCAACACTGGCTTTACACTCAAATTTCCAGATACCGCGCTTTTCCGAAATAACCCGCGATTCCAGTTGCAAGCGGTCACCAGGAATTACCTGCCGCTTAAAACGCACATCATCCACACCTGCAAACAAATAGATCGATCCATCCTGCGGTTTTTTATTCATGGTTTTAAAGCCAAGGATACCTGATGCCTGCGCCATAGCTTCAATAATCATAACACCCGGAAATACAGGGCTTTGCGGAAAGTGACCATTAAAGACTTCTTCGTTAACAGTAATATTTTTGTACGCGATAATTGACTCACCTTCAATCAATTCCACCACGCGATCCACCAACAAAAAGGGATAACGGTGTGGTAGGTATTCGCGAATTTCGTTAACGTCCATCATGGTACAAACCCCAAGCGATCAATGAAAAATTTATTCCGCACCATGAGTGCGTTCGAGTTTTATTAAGCGTGTTGCCAAAGCATCTAAATGGCGAAAACGTGCTGCATTTTTACGCCAGTCTTTTGTTGGAGCCAAGGGTGTGCCGGATGAATAAGAACCCGGTTCAGAAATTGAAGCAGACACCATACTCCTACCCGTAATATGCACTTTATCTGCAAGTGTTAAATGACCGGCGATAGCAACTGCACCTGCAATAGTGCAACCTGCACCAATTGTAGTGCTGCCGGCGATGGCGGTATGAGCAGCTATGGCGGTATTTTTGCCTATGCGCACATTGTGGCCAATCTGGACCTGATTATCGATAATGGCACCATCACCGATAAAAGTATCGTCAAGCGCACCGCGATCAATGCAAGTACAAGCACCAATTTCAACCTTGTTGCCAATTTGTACTCCACCTAATTGGTGGATTTTGATCCAGCCACTAGCATCAGGTGCGAAACCAAAACCATCAGCACCGATCACGCAACCGCTATGCAGCATGCAGTCAGCACCAATGCTAACACCATGATAAACACTGACATTCGCCGCAAGTCGTGTGTTAGCGCCCACAACACTATCATTACCAACATAGCTACCGGGGCCGACAACCACACCATCAGCCAAGGTTACGCCATCGCCGATGACTGCATTCGCGCCGATGGAAATGTCTTCACCCAAAAAACAATCTTCACCGATAACGGCGGTAGGATGAATGCCTGAGTATGGGGCACGGAGAAATTCAAATATTGCCGACAATCTGGCGTAAGCGACATAAGGATTCTTAATCACCAGCTTGTTACCCGCAAACTCGTCAGCAAGCTCCGCATTGATAAGCAATGCCCCAGCTTGCGTTGTAGACAAGTACTTTTTGTAGGCAGGATTAGCGATAAAACTTAAGTCTGCTGAGCCAGCAGACTGCAAAGTAGCAAGCGCGCTTATTTCGTGCTCTGCGTTACCACGCAACTCTGCACCCAGCAGTTGCGCTAATTCAGCCAATAAATAAGAACGCTTCATGTGCAGAAAGCCCGATCTTATTTGGCTTTATCAAGCAGGGCAGTTACCTTGGGAGTCAAATCATTTTCTGGTTTTGACATCATCACGGCCTTAGCGTCAACAATCATGCTGATATTTTCTGACTCGACTAATTGCTTAACAACAGCCTCCATCTTCGGACCGATCTCTTGCATGATTTGTTGCATCAAAGCTTGTTGCTCGGTCTGCAATTTTTTGCCTTGGAATTGGTAGTCCTGACCAAGACTCTGCAATTTCTTTTCGCTCTCGGCACGCTTTTCTGCACTCCAAGTCAAACCATCTTTTTGATACTCAGTTTGCAATGCTTTGATGTCTGCTTGTAAGCCTTCTAACTTTGCTTTAGCGGCAGCAAATTCTGCACTCTTTTGTAATTTTTCAAATTTAGCTTTTGCTGCGGCAGTACCCATCACTGCACCAGTTGGATCGAGCACAACCACTTTACCTTGCGCCCATGAAACAGCCGACATCAGCGACAACGCAACTACAGCAAACATTTTTTGTGTAACAGTCACGATCTATTCCTCTTGATTTGATATTAAAAAATTATTGTTAGAAAGTTTGCCCCAAGGAGAACTGGAACACTTCTGTGCGATCATATTCGTTTTCCTTGAATGGCTCGGCAATACTGAAGGTCATAGGACCAAAGCCGGAAATCCAGGTTAAACCAAAGCCCACAGATGCGTTGATACGGTCTATATCAACACCATAACAGTTGAGCTGTGTTGCGCCGCAATCTGTATCAAACACGTTGCCAGCGTCGACAAAGAATGTTGTTTGAATAGAACGTTGATCCTTGATGAAAGGTAGCGGGAATAAAATTTCTGCCCCCCCCTGAATTAGCACATTTCCACCAAAGGCACCACGGGTTCGACTGGTATAAGTACTACCCAGAACCGCATCACTGATCAATTCACCGGGATTACATATACGCACTACGCCATTTTGACCACTGGAACCAACCCCAGGCTCATCAGGGTCTTCACACAAAATGTAAGCGCCCCCCCCGACCTCACCGGTATCGCCAATATAATCACCATCACCATTTAGGTCGTCCCAAATCGTCGGCGTGCTGACAGCAGTACGTTGCGGTGAACTACGCGGGCCGAGCGTGTTGCGTTCAAAACCACGTACTGAACCAAACCCTCCAGCGTAATAATGTTCAAAGAAGGGCAATTCATCCAGATCACCATATGCTCCGGCATATCCCAAACGAGTATGTAACCGCAAAGTAAGTGATCTTGTAAGCGGTGTAAATATTTGCCCTGTGTAATCAAATTTATAATATTGCAAATCACCACCAGGCAACGACAACTCGAATGTAAGTTGTTGTGATGCTCCACGATTAGCCAACACACCGCGGTTCAGTGTTGAACGCAACCAATACATACTTACTTGTGCATCGTTAAAAGTGTCACCATAGATATCTAGAAAGCCAGGTGCATTTAGCATTTCTTCGCTATATGTCTGTGGCGTAAAAATGCCATTGGGAAAATCGATACCATTATTCAATTTTTGAACTAACTCGTAATATTGTGCTTGCGTGATGTAGCCTGTGGTTGAATTCCAAAATGGTGAACGAATAATTTCCTGCGAAGAGTAACCAGTTGGCTCTACTTCCAGACTACGCAAACCAATATCAAAGCCGATACGCTCGATATCAGAAATCGGGTAACCAAAATTCAGCTTACCACCATAAACATTAGTGCTATATGGCGTTACGTTGTACGAACCGTAGTCGCTCTTGGTGTAATACAAACTCATACCACGGCTTACACCATCTGGCGTGAAGTAAGGATCGTTGTAATTGAAGTTATAAGCAGTTTGGTAACGGTTATGACTAAAACTGAAACCCACTTGCTTACCCGTGCCAAACCAATTGTTTTGCTGAATACTGGCAGAAAATAGTAAACCTGAATATTGCGCGTAACCAACTTGCAAACCCATGCTACCGGATGGCTGCTCTTCCACTGTGTACTCGACATCAATCTGATCAGATGTGCCTGGAACTTCTTTGTTTTCTACTTTAACTTCCTTAAAGAAACCCAAACGCTCCAAGCGCACTTTTGAATTTTCGATTTGTGCGGAGTTGGCTGAACCACCCTCCATCTGGCGCATTTCACGGCGCAAGACTTCATCAACCGTTTTGGTATTGCCGCGGAAATTAATGCGATTTACATAAGCACGCTTACCTGGTTCGATAAAGAAGGTAATTTTTACCGTTTTATCAGCATCATTGCGCTCGGGCATACCTTCGACCTTGGCAAAGGTATAGCCTTCATTACCCAGACGTTTGGTGACATATTCTTCCGAGGTAGTCATGAGTATTTGCGAAAAAATTTGATCTTTGCGCATCAAAATCATGCTGCGAATAATTTGCTCGTCAATCGCAGGATCACCAGCAAGTTCTATATCGCTCACCCGGTAAATGTCACCCTCAGTGATATTCACGGTGATAAAAATTTTGGCCTTATCCGGACTCAGCGATATTTGTGATGAATCAATTTTGAAGTTCAGATAACCGCGATCCATATACCAGGACTCAAGGCGTTCCAGATCCCCTTTCATTTTTTCTTTATTGTATTTGTCATTGCCGGAGATCCACGACCACATACCTGTCGTTTTCAACTCAAACAAGTCAATCAACTCTTCTTCGGTGTAACTACTGTTGCCAACAATGTTGATTTGTTTGATACGCGAAGGGCTACCTTCATCAATTTTTACCAATACTTTGACCTGGTTGCGCGGCATATCTTCAATTTCGATATTCACGCTTGCGCCATAGCGGCCTTGGTTCACATATTCACGCTGCAATGCCTGAGTGATGCCTTCCAATGTTGCACGCTGGAAAATTTGCCCTTCAGACAAATTATTATCTTTCAAACTGTCCATCAGGTTTTCAGTTTTAATGGCCTTGTTGCCTTTCAACTCGATCTTGTTAATCGCCGGGCGCTCTTTGATCACCAATACAAGTACATCGCCATCACGCTTGATAGCAACATCGGAGAAGTAGCCGATCTTGAATAATTCGCGGGTCGCATTTTGAATATCAGCCTGGGTAAGGACGTCGCCAACACGGATAGGCATGGCACTAAAGACAGTACCTGCGGACACGCGTTGTAAACCCTCTACACGAATATCGCTTACACGAAAGGTTTGCGCCTGCACCGCAAAAGACAGGAATAGCGCTAGAAAACAGCCAATAACTCGCATCAAAACTCGCTTCATAGAATCTGTTCTAATCATAAATGAATGTTGGTCGCAGCCCGGCACAGAACTGCCAGATCAAAGCCGCATTATGTCGTTATACAGCGCCAGAATACTTAGACTGATCACCAGAAAGAGCCCAACCTGATACCCCAGCATCTGCACTCTGTCGGACACCGGTTTCCGCTTAATTACTTCAATTAAGTAATAAAATAAGTGCCCGCCATCCAGTACCGGGATAGGTAAAAGGTTAAAGACTGCCAGGAATACACTGAGCAGGGCGACAAAACCAATAAAGCTCCTCAGGCCGCTCTCGGCCGAAGAGCCCGCCACCTTAGCAATGGTTATCGGTCCACTCAAGTTTTTCGTGGAAATTTCGCCAAGAATCAATTTTTTGACTGATAAAAGAACAAATCCCGAGGTTTCCCAGGTTTTGTTGACGCCGGCCACAAAGGCACCGGAAATAGAATAGTCATAAGAACGGATCATATCTTCAGGTATGGTATAAGCTTTTACCCCAACACCTATACGCCCAAGACGCTGCCCATCCTCCTCCACCGACTCTGGAATAAGGGTTACTTGCAATATCTGCGCATCTCGCTCGAAATTGACTTGCAATGCATTACCTGGATGCTTGCGCACGTATTCAACCCAGGTTTGCCAGTCGTCGATAACCAAGTCATCGACCTTGAGAATCTTATCTCCCTCTTTAAGACCGGCTTTCTCAGCGGGGCTGGCGGTAAGAACTTCGCCAACAATAGGAGGGATTTTGGGGAGGTATAAGGTAATGCCTAAACCCTCTATCGGATTGGGGTCAGCTGCGTCACGTAACCATTCAACCAAATGTGCTTCAGATTCATAATTAAATTGCGAGTCAGGATAGGCGACCTTAAAGCTAATCTTCCCTGTTTCGCCCAGACGATTGAGTAGCGCTTTATTGAGCGCTTGCCAGGTTGGCGTTGGCTCTCCATCGACAGCGATAATTTCCTGTCCAGACTCCAACCCCGCTTGGGCTGCTACAGAACCCGGCTCGACCTTATCAATCACAGGAATTAAATCGCGCTGCCCTTGAAGCAATAAAAACCAAAACAGCAGTATCGCCAATAAAAAATTAGCTAGCGGGCCAGCCGCTACTATCGCAATACGCTGCCATACCGTTTTATTGTTAAAGGCCAAATGACGCTCTTCGGGAGCGACGTCGCCCTCGCGCTCATCCAGCATTTTGACATAGCCACCCAAAGGCAATGCAGCCAAGGCATACTCGGTACCTTGTTTATCCCGCCATGACCAAAGCACTTTGCCAAAACCAATGGAAAAACGATGCACCTTCACGCCACAGCGTCGCGCGACATAAAAATGTCCGAATTCATGGATTGAAACCAGAATTAGCAAAGCCACCAGAAAAGACACAATCGTCTGGATTAATTCCATGGATACTGCCTCGGGATAAAAGTCACCAACGCGCAATCAACTGCTGCGCCAGAGCGCGAGCTTCTGCATCTGCACTTTGGATCTGCGCTAGATTGAGTGGATCACAGGATGAAAGATGCGAAAGCACATGGTCGATCACCAAGGCTATCTGGTCAAAGCGAATTGATCGATTCAAAAATGCCGCCACTGCGATTTCATTGGCAGCATTAAGTATTGCCGGTGCAGTACCGGAAACTTCTGCAGCTTGCTGTGCCAAGCGTAAGCAGGGAAAACGCTCATAATCCGGCGCACTGAAGTCAAGCCGGGCGGTGGCGATAATATCAAGGCTGGACACACCTGATTCAATACGCTCCGGCCAAGCCAATGCATGGGCGATAGGTGTGCGCATATCGGGATTACCCAACTGCGCCAATACCGAACCGTCGATATATTCGACCATAGAGTGAATAACGCTCTGCGGATGGATTACCACTTGCACGCTCTGCGGGCGGGTATTGAATAGCCAGCAGGCTTCTATTAGCTCCAAGCCTTTGTTAAGCATAGTGGCTGAATCGACCGAAATTTTTTGCCCCATACTCCAGTTGGGATGGGCGCAGGCTTGCTCAGGTGTCACTTTGGCCAAATCGGCTATGGGTGTATTGCGGAACGGGCCGCCAGACGCCGTCAACAGGATTTTCCGCACACCACTCGATTTAAGGCCTTCAGCCAGATAATCGGTGCGATGATTGGGGAGGCATTGAAAGATGGCATTGTGCTCACTATCGATGGGCAACAGGATTGCACCATGCTCAGCGACAGCGCGGGTAAACAAGCCCCCCGCCATCACCAGGGCTTCTTTATTGGCAAGCAACACTTTTTTGCCCGCCTTAACCGCTGCCAATGTTGGTAGCAATCCAACCGCACCCACAATTGCGGCCATAACCGTATCGACTTGCTCATGCGCTACAACCGCTGCTAAAGCATCGGCACCTTGCAACACTTCGGTTGCACAATCCTGGCGGCGCAATTCGCGCTCCAACTCAAGAGCAGCAATGGGATCATTTAACACCGCATAACGAGGCTTATGAATTAAGCACTGTGTTGCCAATAGCTGCCAGCGACGATCGGCACTTAGCGCAAATACCTGATAGCGCTCCGGATGGCGAGCAATAACATCCAACGTACTGACGCCGATTGAACCAGTCGCGCCAAGGATAGTAATTTGCTGAGGTATAGCCTGCATTTAAACACCCACACCAGAGCTAAATGCGCCGCTTGCCAGCAGCGCCAACGCAAATACCGGCGCACCGGCAGTAATACCGTCTACACGATCAAGAACACCCCCGTGGCCGGGTAAAATGCTGCCACTGTCCTTTGCACCTGCATGACGCTTGACCATACTTTCCAACAAATCACCCAACACCGAGATCAAACTGGTAGGAACAATCAACACAAGCATCAATAAAAGGCTCTGATTGAAAACCTGGCTGACAATAAGAGCCAGCAGACAATTCGCTAGAAAACCGCCAGCAAATCCCTCCCAAGTTTTGCCCGGACTCACTGCCGGTGCCAACTTGTGCTTACCAAAACGGCGCCCGGCAAAATAGCCACCACTATCTGCTGCAGCGACAACGAGCATCAGCAAGAGCACCAACCAAGCGCCATTGTTTTGCTGGCGAACATAAACCAAGGCTACCCACGTAGGGATGAGTACCATCACCCCCATCGCTAACCGCAGGGCTTTGTGTCCCCAGAGCACACTACTACTGGGATAACCCTGCACGAGCAACAACGCCAATGCCCACCAACCACAACCCACGACTAATAGATCACGGATAGCCTCGTTGTTGAGCCGGGGGCTGGCCTCGCCTTCAAAACCCAAATAGCGTGAAGCAACAACCAGCAGGATCAGTAGCGCAAAAGAATAAACAAGGCGCTGCCACAGGGCGGAAAATCCAGACAAACTAGCCCATTCCCAAGCGCCAATTAATAAAACAGCACCAATAAAAAATGAAAAATAACCCGCAGGCAAACCAAATAAGGCCGCGAGGAAAATAACGGCAAGCACCAGGGCGGTAATAACACGCTGTTTAAGCATGGAGTGCCCCCGCATCAATTTGGTCACCAGTCATACCAAAACGGCGTTGGCGCTCATGGAAACTGGCAGCGGCTTTTTTCAGCTCGTTACCATCAAAATCCGGCCAGAGTTTTTCGCTGAAAAATAACTCGGCATAAGCGCACTGCCATAATAAAAAATTACTGATGCGCACTTCACCACCGGTGCGGATCAACAAATCCAGCGGTGGCAAGTCAGCGAGACAAGTGTGCTCGTGCAAGGAATATTCAGTAATCGTCGCAGGATCCAATTCACCTGCCGCAACCTGGAGTGCGAGCTTTTTTGCCGCCTCAGCAATATCCCAGCGGCCACCGTAATCGGCAGCGATGACCAAGGTGGTTTTACCACCGCGTGTCAACTCTTCTGCGGCAGCTATGGCTTTTTGGATGGAAGGACTAAAGCGCTCGCGATTGCCAATCACACGCAGCGCTACATCTTTTTTCTTGAGCGCTTTGGCTTCATTTTTGAGATACAGCAGAAACAGCGACATAAGTGCCTCCACCTCCACTGGTGGACGACGCCAATTTTCACTGCTGAATGCAAACACCGTGAGCACTTCCACACCCACTTCCTGACACGCCGCCATCACATCGCGGATACGCTCAACACCGACTTTATGGCCAGAAACTCCCGCCATACCGCGCTGTTTAGCCCAGCGATTATTGCCATCCATAATGATCGCCACATGGCGAAGACTATTGTCAGTCACGCATACTCTCCCGGCAGCAGGCTTTATCGAATAGATCGATGACCCGTTTTTGCTTTTTTGTAATCTGCTATTTATAGGTGTTGTGTAGTGGGCGAGATTGGGGTGACCGTAGACAGCGCCATCCCCAACCGGGTGATGCGGATTAAACAGCCATCAAATCCACTTCTTTCGCAGCGAGAGCCTTATCAACTTCGGCGATATATTTGTCGGTAATTTTTTGGATTTCGTCCTGTGCGCGGCGATCATCATCTTCGCCAATTGCCTTATCTTTCAGCAGCGCTTTTACATCACCCAATACATCGCGGCGCACATTGCGCACAGCAACACGGCCATTCTCTGCTTCAGCACGCGCCTGCTTGATAAAATTCTTGCGCGTTTCTTCAGTCAACATCGGCAGCGGAATACGAATCAGGCCATTGTTAGTGGACGGATTTAAACCCAAATCGGATTTCATAATCGCTTTTTCAATCGCCGGAACCAAATTGCGCTCCCAAGGGCTGATAGACAGGGTGCGTGCATCTTCGATATTAATATTGCCCACTTGCGCCAAGGGTGTTGGAGTACCGTAGTAATCAACAAGAATGCCATCCAACAAGCTTGGATGCGCACGGCCAGTGCGAATTTTATTGAAATTCAGACTGAGCACTTCAACGGCCTTTTTCATACGCGCTTCGGCGTCTTTTTTGATGTCATTAATCATGATTTGTCCTCTTCAATCAAAGTACCTTCGTTGCTACCTACAACGATATTTAGCAGTGCGCCGGTTTTATTCATACGGAATACCCGCACCGGCATGTCGTGCTCGCGGCACAAACAAATAGCCGTCAAATCCATCACACCTAATTTTTTATCCAAGACTTCGTCGTAAGAAAGACGATCGTATTTAGTTGCGGTTGGATCCTTTTTCGGATCAGCAGAGTAAACACCATCCACCTTGGTTGCCTTCAATACGATATCGGCATCGACTTCAATACCGCGCAAACAGGCGGCAGAGTCAGTAGTAAAAAAAGGGTTGCCGGTACCGGCAGAAAATATAACCACTTCACCGGAGTTCAAAAAACGCACCGCGCGGCGGCGGTCATAATGCTCAACCACACCACTCATGGGGATAGCTGACATAACACGGGACGATATATTTGAACGCTCAAGCGCATCGCGCATCGCCAAGGCATTCATCACTGTGGCCAACATGCCCATATGGTCGCCGGTAACACGATCCAAGCCAGCCGCACTGAGCGCCGCGCCACGGAATAAATTGCCACCACCGATTACCAATCCCACCTGCACACCTATGCCCACTAACTGGCCAATTTCCAAGGCCATTTTGTCGAGCACCTTGGGGTCAATCCCGAAACCCTCGGTACCCATCAGCTCTTCGCCGCTGAGTTTCAATAAAATACGCTTGTACTTTTTATCTCTTGGGCCGGACATAAATGCTCTCCAAAACAATGAGTTAGCCGCTAATACCCACCCATACTGAGGGGCCGAAAAAATCGGTGCAGTGTAACAGAAATCAGTCCCGCAGGTGGCTAGAGTTGCTCACTTTTACTGGGAATGGGGCATGGATCAGCATCTTCCAGACCATTTGCAAAATCGACATTGAAAATATCCCCTTCTAGTCAATACTTGAATCAAGCTAACTAGGCTCCAGACCAATAATGAATGATAAAAACGTTAACTCGATTTTACTCGCTGCAATCCTGATTACCGCTTTTTTGGTTATAGGGGTGCACTTTATCCCCAACAAAAAAGTGGTATTACTACCAGACAGTAGTGCGAGACTTTACTTACTGACCCTTCCCCTGCCCGATGGCACCCCCTCATCCGAGTGGACAAACGAGACCCATACTGCGTGGAAATGCAACTACCCGGAAAACTACAAAACAGATTACCTTCCCTGTGCACTCACGATAGACCTCTCCAAATCAGCCGACACAGGCATGGACCTATCCATCTACGAACATCTAGTGCTGCACTTGAACTACAGCGGAAGCGCAAATAAAGTGCGCATTGCAATTCGCAACTACAACCCCGCTTACTCCAAACCCAGCGATAACAACAGCACAAAATTTAATGCGATTCAAATCCACACCAGCGAACTCAACAAGGAAAATCGCATCGCACTACCAGCATTTGTGGCAGCAGACTGGTGGCTAAGCCAATATAATATCCCGCTGTCAGGCTCCTCACCGGAAATGGACAATGCCATGGTAATCACGGTGGATTTCGGGGAACCCATCAAACCCGGCACTCACTCTTTCTCTATTGATAAACTCGAGTTACATGGTGAATGGATCAATATTGAGTACTGGTATCTGGCTATTCTTTGCCTCTGGATGCTTGGAATACTCGTTTACGCGATTACACGCCTGATCCAGCTAAGCAAGCAAACCAAACACGACACCCAGATCATCAACAAACTCAGCAGCAGCAACGAACAACTACAAGAAGAAACCAATAAATTTCGCCGCCTATCCACGGTTGACCCACTAACGCAGATCTACAACCGGTTTGGCATCGACCAAATAGTGGCAAGCCTCGCCGGACGCGGCCACATCAAAGCACCCGATCAACCCGACTATGCACTGATGATCATCGATATAGATCACTTCAAACGCGTAAACGACCTGCGCGGGCACGATACGGGCGACCGCGTTTTACAACACGTCACCCAAATTATCCAGCAACACGTGCGCGCCGGGGATTATGTTGGGCGCTGGGGTGGCGAAGAGTTTATCGTGCTATTGCCTGGCGCCAGCAAAACCACGGCAATGGGACTCGCAGAGATTATCCGCGCCGCCATATTCAACTCACAGTGCGAAACAGATAAACCACTGTCTGTAACCGCCAGTTTTGGTGTGGGGCAACAATTGCCCGGGGAGGATTTTGCGAGCTGCTTCAAGCGCACTGATAACGCACTATACAAAGCAAAAGAGCAGGGTCGAAATTGCTGCATTTATGCAGACGAACCCATGTAGCTCAAGCAAACAAAACACTGGAGCATAAAAAACCCGCACAGGTTACCCGTGCGGGTTTTTACATGGCAAATTAGTGAAAGCTAATTACGCCTTTGAAGCAGCAACTTGTGCAGCAACTTCAGCAGCGAAGTCAACTACTGCAACTTCGATACCTTCGCCCACTTCCAGACGCACAAAATTCTTCACAGTTGCACCCGCTGCTTTAGCGAATTGGGCAACAGTTTGCTCCGGGTTCTTAACGAAAGCTTGATCAACCAAGCTAGCTTCTTTCAGGAATTTGCTGATACGGCCAACAATCATCTTCTCGACGATCTCAGCTGGTTTACCAGCCATGTCTGGTTGAGCACGGATGATTTCTTTTTCTTTCTCTACTACGTCAGCTGGCATCTGGTCAGAGCTAACCACTTGTGGGTTAACCGCAGCCACGTGCATAGCAACGTCTTTAGCAGTTTCTTCGTTGCCACCTTCCAATTGAACCAATACCGCGATGCGGTTGTTCAAATGCAAGTAACCACCAACTACGCCGCCTTCAACCAAGCTGATGCGACGAACGCTGATCTTTTCACCGATTTTCTGTACCAGTGCTTCACGCGCCGCTTCCAACTCGCCCGCCATAACAGCAGCAACGTCGGATTGCTTGGTAGTGAAAGCTTTATCCAACACAGTGTTTACGAAAGCGAGGAAGCCAGCATCGCGCGCAACGAAGTCAGTTTCAGAGTTAACTTCTACGATTACGCCGTAGCTGTTATCCGGTGCAACTTTAACCGCAACAACACCATCAGCTGCAGTACGGCCTTCTTTTTTAGCTGCTTTCAAGCCAGATACTTTACGCAGGTTTTCGATCGCCAAATCAACGTCACCATTGGCTTCGCCCAACGCTTTTTTACATTCCATCATGCCCAAACCAGTACGGTCGCGCAGTTCTTTTACCAATGCAGGAGTAACAGCTGTCATGGTTGTTTCCTCTATAGAAATGTTCGAATTCAATTTTGAAAAAAGGGGGCTAAGCCCCCTCTTCCGACAACTCTGTGCCTGCATGCAGGCTACTGGAGTTTTATGGTCGTTTGATTACTGCTTACGATTACTCAGCAGCGCCTTCGGCAGCTACGTATTCATCTTTGTTTGGAACTGAAGATGCTGATTTACCACCTTCCAGACAAGCGTCAGCAATAGCAGCAACATACAACTTGATCGCACGGATGGCGTCGTCGTTACCTGGAATTACATAGTCAACGCCTTCAGGGTTGCTGTTAGTATCAACGATACCAATAACAGGGATTCCCAACTTGTTAGCTTCTTGAATGGCAATACGCTCGTGATCAACGTCGATTACAAACATTGCATCAGGTAGACCGGCAATATTTTTGATACCGCCGATAGAACGCTCCAGCTTTTCCATATCGCGAGTACGCATCAAAGCTTCTTTTTTGGTCAGCTTGGTGAAGGTACCGTCCTGGCTTTGTGTAGTCAGTTCTGACAGACGACGGATAGACGCACGGATGGTTTTGTAGTTGGTCAACATACCACCTAACCAACGGTGGCTTACGAAAGGCTGGCCAGCACGTTCAGCCTGCTCTTTGATAATTTTTTGCGCAGCGCGCTTGGTACCAACAAACAGAATTTTTTTCTTTTGCGACGCCATTTGTTGCACCAAAGCCAAAGCTTCGTTGAATGCAGGAACGGTGTGCTCAAGGTTAATAATATGGATCTTGTTACGTGCACCGAAGATGTATTTACCCATCTTTGGGTTCCAGTAACGGGTTTGGTGACCGAAGTGGACACCGGCAGACAACATGTCGCGCATGCTTACTTGTGGCATTTTAGTATTCCTACTGGGTTAGGCCTCTATATACCCCGCTAACCAACCATCATGTCCTCCGAAGCGAGCATTGGGCACCCAGGTTTTGCGTGTCGGTATATATGTGACGTTGGTAAATTAAGTGAAAATCAAGGTTCTCGGATGGGTCGAGCAGCACTCAGCCCAAAAAGAGGCGCGCTTTATACCACAAAAAAGCTGCCAGAGAAACCAAAAACACGGTCCGAGCATGATTTTGCCAGTGTAAGGAACTGCTTAGACTCTAGGCCAACATCCTTTCAACTTGTACACTAGTCATATAAGCTCCCGAAAAATTTCATCAGAGATATCACAATGAAAGAAACCTGGCGTTGGTTTGGCCCTAAAGATACAGTCAGTCTTGAAAATATCGCCCAAGCCGGAGCCACCGGCATAGTCACTTCCCTACACCACATCCCGACTGGAGCCGTTTGGCCGATGGGGGATATCCTCGAACGCAAACGATTGATTGAGGCCGCTGGCCTTGAGTGGGCAGTTATCGAAAGCATCCCACTGCACAACGATATCAAAACCCGCACCGGCAACTTCCAGCAGTATATCGACAACTATAAAGAGTCGATCCGCAATGTCGGTGCCGCCGGTGTTTACGATGTCTGCTACAACTTTATGCCGGTTGTGGATTGGACCCGCACCAATCTCAACTACACCTTGCCCAACAATGCCCGCGCCCTGCGTTTTGAGATGAGCGATTTTGCCGCTTACGATGCCTATATATTGAAGCGCCCCGGTGCTGAACAATCCTATCGCCCCGATGTGCTCGCCAAAGCCAAAGCGCGCCTGGATGTCATGAGCGAGGAAGAAAAAGTCCTACTGGAGAAAAACATCATCGCCGGATTGCCGGGCGGTGAAGGCTCCTATGATCGCGATGGTATCCGTGCGGCTATCGACCTGTTTATCCAAATGGGTGATGAAGGCATGCGCGCGAACCTGTTTGCATTCCTGCGCGAGATTATCCCCGTTGCCGAAGAAGCCGGAGTGCGCATGTGCATCCATCCCGATGACCCGCCATTTTCGCTATTCGGTTTGCCGCGGGTAGTATCAACTGCTGATGACGCCCGCGCGCTACTCAACGCAGTCCCCAGCCCCGCCAATGGCCTGACACTGTGTGCGGGCTCTTACGGCGCGCGCTGCGACAACGATCTGGTTGCCATGGCACGGGAATTTGGCGAGCGGATTTACTTTGTGCACCTGCGCAATATCAAACGCGAAGAGGACGGCTCCTTCTTCGAGTCGGATCACCTCGATGGCGACAACGATATGGTCGGCTTGATAGATGCGCTGCTGGATGAAGAAGAGCGCCGCAAACGCAACCACATCAACCTTCCTGCAATCTCCATGCGCCCGGACCATGGTCATTTAATGGGGGATGAGATCGGCAAGCCAGGTATCAACCCAGGCTATTCCTATGCTGGCCGGATGAAAGGCCTGGCTGAATTGCGTGGAGTAATTCATACCCTGACCAGTTTGCGCGCTCGGGCAGCACAGTAATATGCGTTATGGCGGAAACGGGCGCGGTCCCCTACTCCGCCAGGCTTCATAGCTGGCTACGAGCAGTGGCTATTGCACCAATAAAGGATTGATCTTGGTCAAACCGGCATAGAATCGTTTAGAATGCGGCATCTTTTCATTCACCCGCTGAGATCGCCTGAATTCATGTCAGTTACTATCAAAACTCCGGAAGAAATAGAGAAAATGCGCATCGCCGGCCGTATGGCTGCCGAAGTGTTGGAAATGATTGGCCCGCATGTCCAGCCGGGCGTTACTACTGCCGAGTTGGATCAGCTCTGCCACGACCATATAGTGAATGTGCAAAAAGCCATTCCAGCCTGTCTTGGTTATCGCGGCTTTCCCAAATCGATTTGCACCTCTGTCAATCAAGTGGTGTGCCACGGAATCCCCTCCGATAAAAAAGTCCTTAAAACCGGTGACATCATCAACATTGATGTAACTGTGATTTATGAGGGCTACCATGGCGACACTAGCGCTATGTATTTTGTCGGCCCTCCCGCCCCGCACGCCGAGCGCTTGGTTAATATCACCCAGGAATGCATGTACAAAGCCATCAAACTGGTGAAACCAGGATGTCGCTTGGGCGATATCGGCCATGTCATCCAGCAACATGCTGAAGGCGCCTACTACTCGGTTGTACGTGAATATTGCGGGCATGGGATCGGCAAAGTATTCCATGAAGATCCACAAATCCTGCACTACGGTCGCCCTGGCACCGGCATGGAATTAAAAGAAGGCATGGCCTTTACCATCGAGCCTATGATCAACGCTGGCAAACCGCAAACCAAATTGAAAAATGACGGCTGGACAGTAGAAACAAAAGACGGCCGCCTTTCCGCGCAGTGGGAGCACACCATGGTGGTGACTAAAGACGGCGTGGAAGTATTAACCGCACGCACCGGCGAAGTTTTTTAAACGATGAGCTTGCCGGATTTTTTAAAGCGGGTTTTTAACAAACCCGCCTCAGCTACCCCACCAGCCCAGCCGTCAATTCCTCAGGAATCCAGTAACCCCATGTCGATTAATGCGGTGCCCTATTTCGAGCGGCCATTGTTTTTCTTTGACCAAAGCCGCTTTCGCCGCGCGCTGGCCGAAAAACCCATCATCACCGTTTTTAAAGATGCTATCAACGCTGCTGGCACCCAAGCCAATCGCCGCTTTATTGAAGGTGAAGACATACGCGCACTGGTGTATGAACGCGCGTTGTTTATCGACTGTGTATTGCACTACGCCTGGTATCAATTTGAATGGCCGGACAGCATAAGTCTTGAAGCCGTTGGCGGCTATGGACGCGGCGAGTTGCATCCAGGTTCCGATATCGATTTGTTAATTTTGCATCGCCCTGAAATATTGGAGCGCTGCAAAGACAATATCGAAAAATTTCTCACGCTCTTGTGGGACATAGGTTTGGAAATCGGCAGCAGCGTGCGCACCGTCAAACAAACTATTGAAATTGCACGCACCGATATCACCGTCGCCACCAATATTATGGAATCGCGCACTTTGGTCGGCGACCAATCGCTACGCTATGAACTGCTACAAGAATCAAACCCCGATAAAATTTGGCCGATCGAAGAATTTTTCCGCGCAAAATATCAGGAACAATTGGATCGCCACAAAAAGTACAACGATACCGAATACAACCTCGAACCCAATATCAAAAACGCCCCCGGCGGCTTGCGCGACATCCAAACCATCAATTGGGTTACCAAGCGTTACTTTGGTGTACGCACGATTAAACAGCTGGAAGGTAAAGGATTTTTTACCGACGAAGAATTTTCCCTGCTCAATTCCGGCGAAGAATACTTATGGCGCGTACGCTATGCACTGCACATGACGGCCAAACGCCCGGAAGAGCGCTTGCTGTTTGATTATCAGCGCGAGATCGCCAAATTTTTTGGCTACGTCGATGGCAAGGAAGGTTTGGCGGTAGAGCAATTCATGCATAAGTACTATCGCACCGTGCTCGCATTGCGCGAACTCAACGATGTAGTACTGCAATTTTTGTCCGAAGCCATTTTGCAAAAAGGCAAAACCAAAAGCGTGGTATCGATCAACGAACGCTTTCAGTTGCGTGACAACTATATTGAAGCAACTCACACTTATGTGTTTGAAGAAAACCCGTCCGCGCTGCTGGAAATGTTTGTGCTGATGGCGCAGAACCCACAGATTGAAGGCGTGCGTGCATCTACTATTCGGTGGATTCGCGAGAGCCGCCATTTAATTGATGACAGCTTCCGCTCCAATCCGAAAAACACCCAGCTGTTTATTAAATTACTGCAGCAGCCCGCCGGTTTGGTTGAACAATTAAAGCGCATGTCGCGCTACGGTATCCTCGGTTTGTACCTGCCGGAATTCGGCCAGGTTACCGGCCAAATGCAACACGATTTATTTCATATCTACACTGTCGATGCACACACACTCAAAGTTGTGCAGAACATGTGTAACTTCCTGTTGCCATCAGCAAAAGAAGATTTCCCTGTCGCCGCCACCATTATGAACCGCCTGCCCAAACTGGAGCTGCTATACATCGCCGGTTTGTATCACGATATCGGCAAAGGTCGCGGTGGCGATCACTCCACGCTCGGCGCAGTCGATGCCGAAGAATTTTGCGCGCGCCACGGCATATCGCCGCGCGAAACGCGTTTGATTTGCTGGCTGGTTGAAAAACATTTGTTGATGTCGCAGGTATCGCAAAAGCAGGACATTTCCGATCCAGAGGTCATCCATAATTTCGCGCTGACTGTGGGCGACCAGTTACATTTGGATTATTTATATTGCCTCACCGTTGCCGACATCAATGGCACCAACAAAGAATTGTGGAACACCTGGCGCGCGAGCTTGCTGCGCAATTTGTATTTGGATACCCGCCGCGCACTGCGTCGCGGCTTGGAAAACAACGTCGATAAGCAGGATTTAATTGACGAGACGCAACAAGCAGCGATTCGCAAACTTGCGCGCAAAGGTTTGAGCAAAGAGCAAGTACTCGCACTCTGGGGCGATATGGGTGACGACTACTTCCTGCGCGAAAACTTTGTAGATATTGCATGGCACACAGAGGCAATTGCTGCCCGTACCGATGACAAACCGTTGGTGCTGATCAAAAAAACCACTAGCAAAGAATTGGCCGGTGCAACACAAATTTTTGTGTACAGCAAAAACCAAAAAAACGTATTTGTCGCTGCTGCAACGGCACTCAGCAACTCCAACCTCAGCATTCAAGATGCAAAGATTTACAGCTCGAAATCCGGTTACACCATTGATACCTTTTTTGTGCTCAATGAAAACGGAGAGCCATTAGGCAATAACCCCGCACTGCTTAAAAAAATCCAACAGGCATTGATCGATGAGCTGAGTTTGGTGAATGATAATTACCGCGAAGTCATTGGCCGCCGCACACCGCGTCGCCTGAAATATTTTGCATCGCCCACGCGCACCACACTCAATACCGATACGATTCGGAATTGCAGCGTGCTGGAAGTCATCAGTCCGGATCGCCCCGGCCTGCTTGCCTGTATTGGCCGTATTTTTATGGATTTTGATATTCAATTATTGAATGCACGCATCGCCACCTTGGGTGAGCGCGTAGAGGATATGTTTTTTATCGCCACTAGCGAAGGAAAACCTTTGAGCGACCCCGAGCTCTGCGAAAAACTACAACAACAAATTTGCGAGCAATTAGATAAACGCGTCGATAAACTTTAATTTATTTTGACAACACACTATGAACCCGGATTTAAGCCAGTTACACCCCTACCCGTTTGAAAAACTCGCCGCCCTTAAAGCGGCAGTTTCTGCACCTGCGCAGCTCACAGATATTATGTTGTCCATCGGTGAACCCAAACATGAGCCGCCGGCATTTGTTCTGGAAACTCTGGTGAAAAATCTGGGGAAGTTATCAAACTACCCCACCACTAAAGGCTTGCCGGAATTACGCGAGGCTATCGCTACTTGGGCAAGCAAACGCTTCCATTTAAATAGCGGAACTTTTACCGCGGATAAACATGTTCTGCCCGTAAACGGCACCCGCGAAGCGCTCTTTGCGTTTGCACAAGCGATTGTTGATCGCAGCAAACCAAACCCGTTAATTGTATCGCCTAATCCTTTTTACCAAATTTATGAAGGTGCTGCGATTTTATCCGGTGCTGAACCTTACTTTTTAAACTGCACGCCGGAAAATAATTTTATCCCCGATTTCGCCGCAGTGCCCACCGCCGTCTGGGAACACTGCCAGCTATTATTTATTTGCTCGCCTGGCAACCCAACCGGCGCAGTCATGAGCAGCGCACAACTAAAACAATTAATTGCGCTCGCCGATCAATATGATTTTGTTATCGCGTCGGATGAATGCTATTCAGAATTGTATTTTGATGAACAAAATCCCCCCGTCGGTTTACTGCAAGCTTGCGCTGAATTAGGTCGCGATGATTTTGCCCGCTGCGTGGTTTTTCACAGCCTATCCAAACGCTCCAATTTACCTGGATTGCGTTCCGGCTTTGTCGGCGGTGATGCAAAAATCCTGGAAAAATTTCTGCTATATCGCACCTATCACGGCTGTGCTATGCCAGTACCAACGCAATTAGCGAGCGTTGCGGCATGGCAAGATGAAAGCCACGTAATAGACAACCGCGAAGCCTATCGCCAAAAGTTCGACGCTGTACTGGCAATACTGGACGGCGTGCTGGATGTAGCAAAGCCCGATGCCAGCTTTTATCTCTGGCCTAAAACGCCAATTAAAGGCGAAGACTTTGCGCAACAATTATTTGCGCAGCAAAAAGTTACAGTCTTGCCCGGTAGTTATTTGGCGCGTGAAGCGAATGGTTTTAATCCCGGTGAATATTATGTGCGCCTCGCACTGGTTGCACCCTTGGCTGAATGTATTCAGGCTGCAGAACGAATCAAAGCGTTTGTGCAATCGCTATGAGTGGAAGCAAGAGCCTAACCAAAGCGGCACGAGTAGAATTTATATTGCACAAACTGCAAAGCCTCTACCCCAACCCGCCGATTCCATTGCAACACAAAGATGCCTATACATTATTAATCGCCGTACTGCTTTCGGCGCAATGTACGGATGAACGCGTCAACACGGTAACACCGGCGCTTTTTGCACTGGCAGACAATCCATTCGATATGGCAAAAGTACCTGTCGAAAAAATTCAGGAAATTATTCGCCCCTGTGGTTTGTCACCACAAAAATCCAAAGCGATTTCGGTGTTATCGCAAATCCTGGTTGATGAACACCAAGGCCAGGTTCCCGCCGATTGGGAAGCACTGGAACGCCTACCCGGGGTAGGCCATAAAACGGCAAGCGTGGTCATGAGCCAGGCGTTTGGGCTCCCGGCGTTTGCGGTAGATACCCATATCCACCGCCTTGCACAACGCTGGGGTTTAACGAACGGAAAAAATGTGGTGCAAACCGAAAAAGATTTAAAACGTCTTTTTCCACAAGACACCTGGAATGCATTGCATTTACAAATTATTTATTACGGCCGTGAGTTCTGCTCGGCACGGAGTTGCGATGGCACAGTGTGTGAAATATGCAGGACCTGTTATCCGACACGAAAAAAACCAAAAATTGTATTGAAACCTTAAACCTATGATTACTTTATACGGCATAAAAAACTGCGACACAGTGAAAAAAGCCCGCTCCTGGCTTGAACAGCATAATGTGGATTATCGCTTTCACGACTTCCGTGCCGATGGCTTAACCCTAGCGCAAGTAAAGAACTGGATAACAGAAATCGGTTTGGAAACACTCGTCAACAAACGCAGCACCACCTGGAAAGAATTGGACGAAGCCACCAAGACCCATTTTAACGAAACCACTGCGGCGACTGTTATCAGTGAAAACCCGACGCTGATAAAACGCCCACTGCTCGACACTGGCAAACAAAAATACGTCGGCTTTAAAGACGCCGAATACACCACCATTTTTAATTAATTATTTGAACTATCGTCAGGAAAAAAAATGACTCAACTCTACGCACTCGGTTTAGGTATAGGCACACAGAACGCAAAAGGTGAATGGCTGGAGGTGTTTTATGCACACCCCGTATTAAATCCAACCGAAGCCAGCGCACGCGCCATTGCCAACATTGTGGGTTACACCGAAGGCAACCAAGCCATCGCCTTAACCAATAACCAAGCAAGCGAAATTGCTCAAGCACTTACGATTGCGGGCGATAGCGCGCAAGCTGAAATCGCTAAAGCATTGGTCAATAGCAAACGCCCGCTGGTCGCCACCTTACTCGCAACAGATACCATTCCCGCGTCAGTGCCGGAAGGTTATTTGAAATTGCATTTGTTATCGCACCGCTTGGTTAAACCGCACAACACTGTGCTCGCCGGTATTTTCGGTGTACTGCCGAATGTTGCATGGACTAACCAGGGCGCTATCGATGTCAACGAACTGCCTGCGCGCCAACTGCAAGCGCGTTTGAATGGCGAAGAACTGGAAGTTTCCTGCGTCGATAAATTCCCTAAAATGACCAACTACGTTGTACCTAAAGGTGTACGTGTTGCACACACCGCGCGCGTGCGCTTGGGTGCCTATTTAGGCGAAGGCACCACCATCATGCACGAAGGTTTTGTTAACTTTAACGCTGGTACCGAAGGCCCCGCGATGATTGAAGGACGCATCTCTGCCGGCGTTTTTGTTGGCGCCGGTTCCGATCTGGGCGGCGGTAGCTCCACTATGGGTACCCTCTCAGGCGGTGGTAATATTGTGATCTCTGTTGGCAAGGAATCCCTGATAGGTGCCAACGCTGGCATCGGTATTCCCTTGGGCGACCGCTGCAAAGTAGAATCCGGCCTTTACATCACGGCAGGTACAAAAGTAGTTGTCCTTGATGATGCAGGTAGCGAAGTAAAAACGGTGAAAGCGCGCGAGCTGGCAGGCGTTTCTGATTTGGTATTTCGTCGCAACTCCATTACCGGTCGCGTAGAAGTAGTAACGAATAAAAGCGCACTGCAATTAAATACTGCATTGCACAAAAATTAATAGCAGGGCGCCGCTTGCAGCGCCCTGCTTTCAACGCATTATTTTTCGACAATCAAGGCGGGCGCAGCAAGCAGCGCCCCTACCAATAAACCAGGCACAATTGGTTTGTGCAAACAACGAGGCGATAATTATGGGCGCACAATGGAAAGCAAAACATAAAGAAGAAGCGGCGAGTGCTAAGGGTAAAATTTTTACCAAACTCACCAAAGAAATCATGATCGCTGCACGCGCCGGTGCAGACCCGGACATGAACCCGCGCCTGCGCCTCGCTATCGTTCAAGCAAAAAAAGCATCAATGACACGTGAGACTTTGGAGCGCGCCATTAAAAAAGGCTCAGGCCAACTCGACGGTGCAGCCAGCTACGAAAAAGTCGTATACGAAGGTTATGCACCGCATCAGGTACCCGTGATCGTTGAATGCCTCACCGACAACGTAAACCGAACCATCTCCAATATTCGCGGTTTATTCCGCAAAGGCCAACTCGGTACTTCCGGTTCAGTCTCTTGGGATTTTGATCACTTGGGAATTATCGAAGCGAATGCGGCGAATAAAGATGCCGATATCGAAACCGCAGCGATTGAAGCAGGCGCACAAGATTTCGAATTAGACGATGATGGCACCGCAACCTTTTATACAGATCCAACTGATTTGGATATGGTGCAAAAAGCATTGCCAGACCAAGGTTTTACTGTTGTGTCAGCCAAACTCGGCTACAAACCTAAAAACCCTGTGAGCTTGTCTGGGGAAGCGCTAGAAGAAGTCGAAGCATTCCTTGCTGCTATCGATAATGATGATGATGTGCATGAGGTTTACGTGGGGTTGGCGGGGTAAGTCCCACATAAAGTTATCGTGCCATTGTTTGCAAAAAAGCCCGGCAGTTTCCTGTCGGGCTTTTTTTTAACAGAGATAAATATAGCGGTTAGTTGGATTTCTCGCCATTTAATATCCCCTGCATTGACTGATTTACCAAATTAGAAACAGGATCAGCTGCTGTATTACTTGAAGTAGATTCACTAGCAAGTAGCGCACCCTTATTCACATTCGCAATACGCTCAAACTCAGTCTGCGATAACTTGAAATACAAATCACGATCGCTGCGCTTCACAAAATTGCCGCCCCCCGCTTTAGTAAATTCAAAGTTAAATTCACCGGCAGCAGATTTGGCTGATAATTTTGTGGTTTCGCCTTGGGGTACTTGTGCTACCACCTCCTGAACTTGCAAGTTACCAATCGCATTCATCAACTCCGTTACTTTAGTTGCATTTACCTTTTGTGTATTTGCATCGTGAGTGGTGGCAACGAACGTCCAGGCTTCACCATTCTTTTGCAGCTCATAGTCAGAAGCTTTGATTGAGGTTACATCCTTGACTGCCAACAAATCGGATTTGAGCCAATCATTTGATGCAGTCGCAAATTCAAATGCTGTTAGCTCGACAGCGTAAACCTGATTCTCACCCTCGCGCCGTAGATGAATTTTTTTGAAGCCGGGTGTGGACCCCAACCAAAGATCTGCTTTTTTGGCATCGCCCTGAAACAGTTCGATTCGCCGTTGGAATTTGGTTCCGGAAACTTCAAATCGTTCATGGCTGCTTGCTGTAGTTGTCACCGGCCAAGTCAGTTTTGTGCCATCGAGTTTTTGCAATATCTCATCCAACTTTTGCTTATCAACAGGAAGTTGGTGCAACTCCGGCAACTGCCATTGGCTGCCGTTTTTTTGCAAGGTGACTTTGTTGCTGGCATCCTGAATGACCATTCGGTCTATGTCGGCAGATTTAATGGCAAGCAAGAATTGTGCATCGAACTGTACGCGCGAATTTTCTTGGTACGCGAATACGCCCAGTATCAACAACACTTGCGCTATTAATAAAATCGTCAAGCGTCGCTGCCATAATTTTAGCGGTGACGCAGATGCGGATAACTGCTCCTGCGCGTTGCGTACATCAATAGTGACTGATTGATTCATCATAATTTCCTCTAATCAGGGCAAATTTTAGTTGCGATTAACTGGCCAACCATTGGCGATATTGTTGTTCGCGTGCGCGTTTGACGCGGTACTGAACAAACCCGACGACAGCCAGCGCCAGCAACGCCAAGGCATAATTCAAGTATTCCCAGAACGCTTGTGTACTTTGCTCCATTGTCGGCAAGGTGCGGTTGAAATTGCTGCGCGAGCGAATGCTCATCAGCCCTTCATCTTCCAGCGCCCAATCAAAGGTGTTGGCCATTAACTGCAAGCTATTCAAGTATTGGCCGCCATTTGCCATACCCGCCATAGACACCACAGGATCGCTCAGGAAGTCATTTGAACTAAACAAAATGATGCGTGCAGAATCGGGTGAGTGTTGGATAACACTGCCGATATTTTTACTTGCATCAGGTTGAGTGTTTTGCTCATTGGTAGAATCGGCATTCTCTTTTTTCAATAATGGTGATTCTTTTCCAGCAAAGAATGAATCAAAACGCCCTTGGGAAACTACACCTAACAATTGCGATTTTTGTTCGCCGCTAGGCAGATAGCGCGTTATACCCTCACTGGTAATTTGCGGTGCGATATTCATATCGCCACTAACCCAGGATTGATCCGAGCTGCGCAACAACTCAGTTACTTTGCGCGATTTTTGTTTATCGGCATCCAACAAAATCGGCGAAGCCCAAGCCATTGTCGCTTGTGGCAAACTATTGGTGATTGCACTCTCAGCATTTAATCCATCCGCACGCACATCAATAAAATAGGGATAATCCAACATGCGCATTTCCTGCACACTAAAGCCGCCGATGTTGCGGTTAACTGGTAGCGGGAAAGGCACACTTTGTTTATCCATCACTAATTTTTCATCAATGCTTAGGCCGTGATGTTTTAACCATGCACTCAAGCCACTTTCCTGCTTTTGCAAACTCAGGCTGCGCTGGCTTAAGGATGCGGCATAAGGCGAAGTGGCTGCGATAACAGTGCCGCCCTGCATCAGGAATTGGTCCACAGCAAATAATTGTTTTTCATTCAGCGCTTTAGGCGCAGCAAGGAAAAGCACGTCCGCTTCACCGCTGACCGAGCCATCGCCCAGATCTTCGCGCACCACATTCAATTCAGCACCGAGAAATTGTTCCAACTGACCAAATTGTGTACCTTGCGCTTGGTAGTGACTTGCCATGGCTGCTTCAGGTGCAACGAATGCAACTGTTTTGGTAAAGCCGCTGGCAAAGCGTTTTAATGCCGAGGCAAAGTTACGCTCAAAACTAGTAGCACTCATATCATCGAGTGGAATTTGCACCACCTGATCACCCTGTGCGAGGGTCAGATAAAAATAAAAACGCTCATTGCTCAACAGACTGGTTGCCATGGGATTAAAACCGTAGTCCTGCGCGATTTGCTCACCCACTTTTCCACCATCTGCAGCAGGGTCGATGAAATTGACTTTCAAACGATTAGCCGATTTTTCTTGCTGCTTTTTCATTTCAGTTTCAAGCGCGCGTTTAAATTCTTGTAGTGGCTGCGGCAGAGCGGAATCAGTTGATACATAGGCATTGAAGACCAGCTCACCTTTGACGGTATCAAATAAATTCCCTCCGGCTTGATAGCTGTGCAACACTTTTTTGATTGCACGCGTCAGGTCGTGTTCGGGGTTGCGCAATTTGACATCCAGATCGGCTTCACCACCGGTTTTGACTTCGATTAAATCGCGAAAGCCGAGCACTTGATACTCATCGCCATATTGCACCAGCACATTGAAATAGGAATTAACGACCGATGCTTGGTAGCGATCAGAAATTTGGAAAGGCACAGGTTGTATCGCGTACTTCTGATTGGCCTCTTGCTCCAGCTCAGGGTTCGTTGCCGGATCGATAAATTCCACACGCACTTTTCCGTAACTTTCAATTTCATATTCTTTGATCAAGTCGCGAATTTGCGGCACCAAAGGCGATAGTAAAGGATGGGTTTTGCTACTGAAATAACCGCGAATCAACAGTGGTTCTTGCAGTTGATTCAGATAATGTTCAGTCGCCGAAGAAATGGAATATTGATTGCCTTGTGTAGCATCAACCCGCAGGCTGTTGATTTGGCCCAACCAAAGATTTGCACCCAAGGCATTAACCAACAGCAAACCAGTAAGCACGCGCCAGCCTTGGTGATGTTGTTTATTACCAGTTGCTGCCCAGCGCTCGCGTTCAAGCGCAAAGGTATTCAGCGCAAGGAAGATCAAAATCAGGCTGAGGTAGTAATAAAGATCGCGCACATCAATCACACCGCGCGTAATTGATTCAAAGCGCGAACCTGTGCCGAGTAAACGCAGCCACTCGCTAGCAGCGGTTCCAAAGAAATCGGTAATGGCTTTGCTGCCCAACAAATAAAACACACCGCACAAGGCCACTGCGGTAATCAAACTCACAATCTGGTTATCGCTGCGCGAAGAGACAAATAAACCAATACTTAAATAAGCAGCTCCCAACAGCAATGTTGCAAGATAGCCTGCAATCACCGGTCCCCAATCCAAATCACCCAGAACAGCAACCGTAATGGGTAATGGTAGCGTGATCACCAACGCAACCACTAACAGTGCAACACAACCTAGAAATTTCCCCAACACAAAATGCCACAAGGGCACTGGCTGAGTCAGTACATATTCCAAAGTGCCGCTGCGACGCTCTTCACTCCACATACGCATGGTGAGCGTGCTGGCGAGGAATATCAGCAAGAGTGGCATCCATTCGAACAGCGGGCGAACATCGGCAATATTGCGCGCAAAAAACGCTTCGCCCCAGAAAAACGTAAACAGGGTTACGCCCGCAAAAGCCGCCAAAAATAAATAGGCGATTGGCGAGGAAAAAAATAGAGAGATTTCTTTATTGGCGATGCGCGCAATCGTATTTTTAGGCTGCATGATCTAACACCTCCTTTTTATTATTGGACGAGACATTGGTTAAGGGCAGATTGTTGTTCACTTCACGGAACAGACTTTCCAGGTCACGGGTTTCCGGTTGCAATTGATAAAGCTCTGCACCGCTGGCGATAATCGCTTTGCCAATTCCAGCGCTGATTGCTTTTACATCGCCAGCCTCACCCATATGCACGCGAACATGGGTTTCATTATTCTGGCTTGTGAGCAAATCAATCGCTTTCACACCCGTAATCGCGCTGAGTAATTTTTGTAATTCTGCCGCCGCCAGATTGGACGTCAGTAGCAGTGAACGGCTAATACGCAGTTCAGCCAACTTTTCATCCAACACCAACCGGCCTGCACGCATCATCAATACACGGTCACAGAGTGCATCTACTTCCTGCATGATATGAGTAGATAAAATAACGGTGGCATCTTTAGCGATTGCACGAATTAACTCGCGCATCTGCAATGTTTGTTGCGGGTCAAGGCCGTTGGTAGGCTCATCCAGAATGAGCAGCCGTGGCTTGCCCAGCAAAGCCTGCGCAACACCCACACGCTGTTTATAACCGCGCGATAAAGTTGCAATGGGCGCGAGTAATTTCGCAGCAATATCCGTTGCATTAACAACACGTTTTACCTCATGTTGTTTTTCAAGGCCACGCAATCCTTTTAGTTCAGCGGCATAATCCAAATACTCGCCAACCGATAATTCCGGGTACACCGGCAAACTCTCGGGCAGATAACCAATTTTTTGCTGCAGGGCTTTCAAGTGATCCGCGAGTAGTTTTCCCTCGAAAAATATCTGGCCTGCGCTAGGTTCAAGATAGCCACTGAGCATTTTCATCACGGTGGTTTTACCCGCACCGTTATGGCCAAGCAAACCGACAATTTCTCCTTTGGCGATGGAAAAATCCACGGCATCTGCCGCGACAAAATCACCGTAGGCGCGCTTGAGTTTTGACACTGTCAGCATAAAAGCCTCCCTTGGATAGACGAATGAAGTAACTAGATGGACGAATGAAAAACAGCACAAATAATGGGCGTAACAATTTCCTTCATGCGAGGAAGTAGCACAAAACGGTTGGGAAAACGGGGAATTAATTTGGCGGCGGACGCCAATACAAGGCACGCCGGGAACGCAGCTGAGTGATCGCGTTATACATTGTTTTTTCCTCAGTAACGGGATAATTCCCAGAAAACAATCGTAGTGGACGAAGACGCGGGCTTAGATAGGGACGCCAATAAAAAGTTCAAGATCCCACTACACAAAAATATTAGTAAAAATTTTTATAAACAGTTAGCACGGAATAAATATTTATTATTAAAACAATAACTTGAATCCTGCCGAGGTAACCCTAGATAAGAAACGTGATCGGTGTCGCGTGCGAGCCATCACCTATTAATTGTTTTTATTTTCTATCGCTTCCTACGGAGGATATTTTATGAACGCAATTGATCTCTCTCCCCTCTATCGCAGCACCATAGGTTTCGACCGTTTAGGTGCATTGTTAGATACAGCTCTACGCGCCGATCAAAGCGCGGCTGGCTATCCACCTTACAACATCGAAGTTACCGGCGAAAACCGCTACGGCATCACCCTGGCGGTGGCGGGCTTTGAGCAACACGAGTTGGATATCCAAACCGAGCGCGGCGTACTGACTGTGCGCGGTAAAAAAGCCGAAGACAGTAAAGAGGAGCGCAAGTATCTGCATCAGGGCATAGCCACACGCAGTTTCGAGCGCAAGTTCAGCTTGGCCGACCACGTAGAAGTGACCGGTGCCCAACTCAATAACGGCTTGTTAAGTATCAGTTTGGTAAAAGAAATTCCGGAGGCGATGAAACCCAGAAACATCGCCATTAACAACACCGGAAACTTGATCCAACACAATGCGGATACCAGCAAAGCCGCTTAAGGTATACAGCGGGGGCAATTGTTTTGCTCCCGCTGATTTACTCAATTGATTGAGCAGTGATGACATCTTCTTTGCGATATTTGCTTTGCGATAGGAGGCATTTATGAACCTGCAACAACTTAACCCCTGGAATTGGTTTACCCATGAAGAAACCAATAAAACATCCACTATTCCCGTAAAACGTAATCTGGAAAAAAACGAGGAGAAAACCGCTCCAAACACAGCGCACCCGATGCTGCAATTGCATCGTGAAATAGATCGATTGTTTGATGATGCATTTCGCGGTTTTTCGCTGCCGGCATTCAACGCCCGCTGGCCAGACGACGGCATTTTCAGTGCAGCTGGCTTCCAAGCCAAACTGAATGTAGCAAGTGATGAGAAGGCATATCACATCAGCCTGGAAGCGCCCGGTCTGACCGAAAAAGATATTACCCTTGAGCTCAATAAAGGCGTGCTCACCATTCGTGGCGAGAAGAAAGAAGAATCTGAAACGAAAGATCGCCATTACTATCGCGTTGAGCGCAGTTACGGCAGCTTCCAACGCGTGCTGGCGCTGCCCGATGACTGTGACCAGAGCAGTATCAACGCGAGCATGAAAAATGGTGTGCTGGACATTAGTGTCGCGCGCAAGGCGTTGCCAGCCAGTGAGACCAAACGTATCCCCATCAACTAACGCGTTTTAATGCACCTCCTCTGCCGCAGCCTTGGCTCAATTGCGGCAGGGGCTTTTTTATCCGCAGGACTCATCGAATCTGACGCAAAATCGCGTAAAATTCACCGCGAACTTTTCCCGAATTGATGCCCAACTGCTGGATGACACCATGACTGCTGCGTTAACCCCCACTTTGCAACTCGCCACCGACCTGATCCGCTGCCGCTCGGTAACCCCTGAAGACGACGGCTGCCAGGAAATGATGATTAAACGCCTTGAAGCGATTGGCTTTAAAACCTCGCGTTTACGCTTTGGCGAAGTGGATAACTTCTGGGCCATTCGTGGTGATAGCGGCCCTCTTCTCGCTTTTGCGGGCCACACTGATGTAGTACCGACAGGCCCCGAGGCCAACTGGAAAAACCCTCCCTTTGAGCCGCAAATTATTGATGGCATGTTGCATGGCCGCGGTGCGGCCGATATGAAAGGCTCGCTCGCATGTATGGTGATAGCCTGCGAAAACTTTATTGCGCAACACCCTAACCATAAAGGCCGTATTGCATTTTTGATCACCAGTGATGAAGAGGGCCCATCAATTAATGGCACCGTGAAAGTGGTGGAATGGCTGGAAGCGCAAAACACCAAAATGACTTGGTGTATTGTGGGTGAGCCTTCCAGTACTAAAGTAGTCGGCGATGTGATTAAAAATGGTCGCCGTGGTTCGCTCGGCGCGATTTTGAAAGTGAAAGGCATCCAAGGTCACGTTGCCTATCCACACCTGGCCGATAACCCTATCCATAAGCTCGCCCCTGCCCTCGCCGAACTTGCCGCGGAGCATTGGGATAATGGCAATGAATTTTTCCCGGCAACCAGTTTCCAGGTATCCAATATCAATGGCGGAACCGGCGCTACTAACGTGATTCCCGGTGAAGTAGAAGTGGTATTTAATTTCCGTTTTTCTACAGAATTGACTGAACAAATCTTACGTGAGCGCACCGAAGCGATTTTGAACAAGCACAAGGTTAACTACGACCTGCAGTGGATTTTAAGCGGCCAACCGTTTTTAACACCGCGCGGTGATTTGGTGAATGCCGTGGTGGATGCGATTAAAGTAGAAACCGGACTGGATACCGAATTATCAACTTCCGGCGGTACTTCCGATGGGCGTTTTATTGCCCCCACAGGTGCACAAGTGGTTGAGCTTGGTCCCATCAATGCGACTATCCATAAAGTTAATGAATGTATTAGTGCCGAGGATTTGAATAAGCTGACTAGAATTTATGAGCGCACACTGGAGAAATTGCTAGTGTAAACAAACGGATCTGCTGATAAACACACAGCAAATAATCCAGCATAATAAGGCGAGCGATGCTCGCTTTATTCCATCCGAATGCTTCACATAATTTTTGATTATTAATCCATTAAAACTCCACGCAACTTATCCACACTTACCTTCTTCTGCAAAATTAATAATGCACACTTTTTTATAATTACAATCCCGCTTTTAATCTGCCCCCTTGTCGCTTAAATCACCATAACTAAAAACGCACTACAGGATTGAAGCGTCAATTTGATGGCATCAACTACAAAATAATAATTAAACCCGTTGAAAACGTTAAGAAATTTAGATTTGTCATAGTTCTTGCTGATGCTTGTGTGACTGCCGCAAAAATGTCGAATTTTTGAACATATTTAAGCGAGCAGTAACAAGCCCACCTTTGCTCTTCAAGCAATTTTTGTCATTCAGCATTTGAAAGGAAGATGAACATGACTACCTCTTTTTTCAGCGAAGTATTGCGTATTCCCGGTGCCAAAGTCTTGAGTCGTGAAGAAGCGGCTTTTCATTACGGAGCAGATACCGGCGCAAGCCAACGTTTGCCCGCCGGTGCCATTGTCATTAAAGAAGTGGATGCAATTCAGGAAGTATTAGCACTCGCCAATGAATTTAAAATACCGCTCTGGCCAATTAGTGGCGGACGCAATTTTGGTTACGGTACTTCGCTACCCGTAGACAGCCGCAGTTTTATTGTGGATTTATCGCAACTGCGCCGCGTATATATCGATGTGCAATCCTCTACCGCATTAATTGAACCGGGAGTTACCCAAGCGGATTTACATGCGGCGATTAAAAAAAGCGGTGCGGATTTATTAGTTCCCACCACCGGCGTTGGCCCCAACGGCAATATTCTCGGCAATGCACTCGACGGCGGTTATGGCTTAACACCCATTACCGATCACTTTGATGCCATCAGTGAATTGGAAGGTTACTGGGGCAACGGCACCGAGTTTCGCCACACCTATCAGGATTTAAATTGTCCCGAGATGGCCAAGCGCTGGAATGCGGGCACCGGTTATTCATGGGCGGGATTATTACGGCAAGGTAATTTCGGAATAGTCACCAAAGCGCGCGTGCAATTGGCTCGTTCACCGGAAGCTACCCGAATTTTAGTCTTCGAATGGAAAACCAATGACGCTTTTATCAATAGCCAATCCGAGCTAAACAAACTTGCAGAAGATATCCCCGGTATCGGCGGTATTATTATGATGAATGATTGCCGCATTCTCTCCACTCAAGTCGATACGCCTTTAGCATCGCTCCTAATGGGTGAGGCGCGTGCAAATTATTTAAAACGACTTGCGAAAGAACGAAAAATTTCTGCCTGGACAGGATTGGGAACCTTATACGGTTCACGTGCGGCAGTTGCTGGTTCTGTAAAAGATATTCGCCGCCGGTTAAAAAATTGTCGCGTATGGAGTTTTAGCCCGAACCAAATTAAACAGCTGCAAAAGATCCAGAATTATTTACCACAATGGGGTCTCTCATCCTTGCGCCGTCACTTTGGTGCACTGGTGAATACTCTCGGCACTGTTGAAGGTTATCCGATCGTTGCGTTTTTAAAAATTGCTTACGCACTCGACCCCACCGCAAAAAAACTCGATGTGCATTCGCATCCCGCTAAAGATGGCGCTGGTATTTTATGGTATGCACCGCTGGTGCCTTTTACATCCGATGAAGTAGAGCGCTATCGCACAGTAATGAGCAAATGTTTAACCGATAATGGATTTGATCCGCTGCTCGCCGTAACTTCACGCTCATCGCGTACACTGTCAGGCACGATTCCAGTGTTGTTTGATCGTAAAAACCCTGAAGATGTCGCGCGCGCGAAAAACTGCTATCGCCAATTGGTAAAAACCGGCTTGGAAAATGGTTGGCCACCCTATCGCCTGGGTATTGATTATATGGATATGATCGCCTGCCCTGCCGATTCACCCAGCGCACAAGTGCAACACATATTGAAAAAGGCACTGGATGAAAATGAAGTGATCGCATCTGGCCGTTATGAGCACGTTAAACCAGTTGCACCTTTTGTTCCTGCAGCCCCCGTCAAGGAAATGGAAAAAATTGCAGAGGCGGAACACAAGACTACCGAACCACAGCTCGACTACACCAAGGTATTCGGTTCCCGCTTGATTGAAACCGAATCTACCGAAGTGTAAGTACTAAATAACTAAGACCTGACAATAACGACACGAGAAGGAATTTCTCATGAACAGAATAATTGCCCAGCGCATCAGGGATGATGCTCTTGCCAACCTTGCCGCTAATCTGCTTTTTTATCCAGATTGACAATCAACAAGCTACCGGTAAACCGCTTGGGCTCCAGACAGTACCAGGTATGCATATCACAATCCCAACGCTCGTAGCACTTATCCACTAATTTTAAAAACGGGCTGCGCCCCGGATCGGCTAATACCAATTTTTTTACACCCGCGCTCGCGGCACGCTTAAGCATTGCAAACCATTCATCGGTCAATTCATCCCAGAAACAAATATCGCCACCGACAATTACATCGTATTTGCTCAAGTCGGCTTTTTTCATAGAGGCCATTGCTCCCTGGCGGGTTTTTACAGCAACACCATTGAGTTCGGCTTGTACATCCAAAAAAGCAAACACTTCATCGTCCACGTCCAAACCGGTAACGCCGTGGCCGCTGTTAGCCAGGTAAATGGAGGTGGGACCCCAGCCGCAACCCACATCCAATATCCGGCTTTTTTTCTTGAGCGGGTTATGGGTAAAGTAATCCATCAACAGGTAGCTTGAATCCCAATGTTTATCGCCATGTACACTTGGGCTGCGCTCTTTTTTGAGGCTTTTAATTTCCCGGCTTTTTTCGGTGTACAACCAAATTCCGTAAGTGTGATAGGTGTTCTTGGCAGGTGGGGCTAATAGTTCTGGCACTGTGTCATCTCACTCGTAAAGGGCTTGGGGAGAGTTCGCTCAATAACGTCGGAATTCTATGACAAAATTAAGACACTTATGTGACCGCTGGCCACAAAACATCACGGAGAGTTTATTTTTAATGATGCAAAAGCACTAACAAAAAAGCCGCAGAAGATTCTGCGGCTTTCATTACTCATTACATTTTACTTCACACGCACAGACGCACATCGCCGGGAGATGAGTAAAGAGCATAAACCCATTAGCAGCAAGAGTGCGATATTGGATTCAGAGACTCTCAGTAATGGCTCACCAGATCCGAACAAGAATAAATTAGACAAACCACCACCCGTACCCGAAATTCTTTCATAAGAAAAGTAACCCGAGATTTCACCCGGTGTAATCAACCAGGCAAATGCATCAGGATTACCACCACCGTGACCAACATGCATGGTGATCACCGCACGACTGTAGTTATCCCAAAAAGAATCCGCGATATACCACTGTCCTTCGACATCAACGCCCCAGCTATCTGCAACGACAGTGAACAAATCATTTGCACCCGATCCGGTAAGCTCACCTTCTTTGACCCAAGGATCGCCGAGATCGTCGTAAAGCGCATCTATTTGGGCAGGTGAATTAAGGTTTACCGAGTTAAGTGTCTTGCATTCAATCGCATCACTTAATATGGCAACTCGCTGATTGTCCGGCAGGCATGTAATTTCACCGCCAAAAGCAGATAAGGCGGACCAGCCAGTTACCATAGTTAATGCCACAAATTTCCACAGAAGTTTCAACTGGCACTTCTCCTTCAAAGACCCATTAATGTGAGAAAAGCATCACATACCTATAGGCAATTTAGGTGCCACTAGCTTAAAAATACGCTCAAGTCATTGTTTCTATTAGGCACCCATATCGACAATATGGCACCTAAAACATCAAATGTGTTCATTTTATCGACAAATTGGCACCTAAAAAACGTCAATAAACTGACTGCATTAATAGGTCACCCACAAGACCATGTAGGCGATGCATCTCTGTAGCCGGGTTTTGATCGCCGTGCTATTTTTGCCGCGCTGCTATTTCGAGTCACACACCATGATGAAACGCGTTATTTTCTGGCCCTTATTTTTTACCTGCCAACTGATAGCACTCGCATTAGTGAGTTGGCATTTACTCGCGCAATACCATTTTGCTTATCCCGTTGGCTATAAGCTGTTGCATCTGGATAAACACATCGCAGACTTTGCACCGCAGAATCGATACAAAGATGATTTTGAATGGACGACACCTGCGGAGCACTGGCGTCTGTTTGGTGAGATCAGCGATGCAGTGCAAGCCAGTGGTAAAGGCTTACGCGAGATTAGCTACCATTTAAAAAACGGCGAAACCACAGCGTTAATGCATGAGGCAGAAATTATTCATTTGCAAGATGTGGCAAACCTCATCGACGTGTTTTATGTAACGGGCACAATGTGTTTATTGGTATGGATCGGACTGATTTTTTTCGCACACCACCAAAAATTAAAACTCCCGCCCGTAAAAAAAGTTCTACTCGGATTTTTAGCAGGCTTTGCAGCCATCACTACAATTGTCCTGATCATTGGTCCTACCGAAGTATTTTATTGGTTTCATGTGCAGGTATTTCCTGATGGGCATCAGTGGTTTTTTTATTACCAGGATTCATTGATGACCACCTTGATGAAAGCGCCTGATATTTTTGCTTTTATTGCCACACTCTTACTTTTATTACTTATTGCACTATGGTCTGCGAGCCTATATGGCATGAATCGCTTACTGCGCTTTACCCCACAACAACAATCTAACACCAAGGCCAGGAAGCGATAATGTTTAAGCAGTTCTCAACTTTGCCATGAGATCTAATTTATTAAGCTAGCGTTAAGCGAAAAAGCGCCCATACTGGCCGCACCTGCTGTAAATACAGCTGTTTACGTTAGCGAGGATGATCTTATGAACAAATCGATGATTATGGGTACTGTACTGGGTTTGGGTGTAGCCACCATGGGTGGCGCCATTGCTGGTTATCAATACGTAAAAGAGCCAGATCACGCCAAAGTGCTCAAAACCCTTGCAGTGACCAAAGAGATAAAAATACCGCACGAAGAATGCGTTGAGAAAACAGTGGTACGTCAAAAACCGGTGAAAGATACCAACCGCATTGCCGGTAAGGTGTTAGGCGCAGTCGTTGGTGGAGCCCTAGGCAATCAGGTAGGCGGCGGCAACGGTAAAAAGGTAGCGACAGTTGCAGGCGCAGTTGCAGGCGGTTACGCCGGCGATAAAGTGCAAGAAAACATGCAGAAAGGTGACACTTACACTACAGTCGAGCAAAGCTGCAAAACGGTATACGAAACCCGTGAAGAAATTACCGGTTATGATGTTACCTATCGCATAAAAGACAAAGAAGAAGTTGTGCGTATGTCTTACGATCCCGGTCAAAAAATTCCGCTGCAAAATGGTGAGTTAGTATTGAACCAACCTACCTCAACCACTAAATAATGAGTAAAGCTCCCAAGCGCAATGCTTGGGAGCTTTTTTATCCTTTTGAAACCCTGTAGCTACGCAATTTAAAAAACGCCCAACTAAACAATCCCAAAATAACCGCTACAAAAAATGGTACTTGCCACAGTAATGCACTGCGCAGTGCTGCGCCTTCTGGCGTATCGGGAAAACTGGCCAGCAAACCGGAAAAACCTAAGCTGAATAAACCGTAGCCCAAATTAAAAATTAATCCTTTAACTGACAGCACGGTTGCGCGCCGCGATGAATCTGCCTCTTCATGCAACACGCGGCTAACGGTAAAACCGAGAAATCCCATCATCATCATTAAAAATAATGTCGGCACTACACCATAGATTGGCCAAGCGGGCACCAATACCACCAAACCAATCAGTGTCATTACTGCAACCAAGCCCAAATTCGCCAACATGCCAAAACGCGCATTTAACTGTTTAGCTATCCCAGGGACAAACCAACCGAGTAAACCCATGGCTGCACCAAAAAAACCATAGGTCCATTCCGGCAAATCAATCAGCCGATAGTAACTACTGGTGATGGTTGCGAAATTGCGCACGATGGAATCCAGCGCAACGCCAATTAAAATAACCACCAACGTTTTGGGATTGGTAAACACCCAACGTGCAGTTGAAAGGGTGAGATGAAAAGCATGGGATAAAGTCGAACCCGCTGCCGCGTGAACCGGCTCAACCATCCGCCAGGTAATAAATAAACAAGCCAGCGCTTGCATCAGCACCAATAACACCGGCAATCGATGAGCCGTCTCACTACTGATGTGAAAGCTCGCGGGAAGAATAGAATTAATTGTATCCGCATCATAAAGCACACCGCCGATAATCATCGCCAGCACAAAACCTACCGAGCGCCAACGCATGGCATGGGCAAGCAAGTGATCCCAGGCACTGGCGCGATTTTCTGGCGGTAGTGAATCATAAGCGAGCGCCTCATCTGCCCCACTCGCGCAGGCTTCTGACAGCCCGGAGCAAATACGGTTGATTACACACATTATAAGCAACAGCATTCCCCCATCGCGCGGCGCGATCAGCAAGCACAGCATTTCAATCACCATCAATACTGATGCCGTCATCAATAATGTTCTGCGCCCAATCGTATCCGCCAAAGCACCCGAAGGAACTTCAAATAAAAAAATCGTCAGCGCCCAAATCAGATTGAGCATCACAAACTGATCGAGCGTTAAACCCAAGTCGATAAATAAAATTGCCAATACCGGATAGTAAGCACGCGCGGTAAAAAAAACGGTGAAAGTGACAAAGCGATTGGCGTTGCGGGATAGGTCTTGGGGCATGGCAGTTGGCCTACAGAGAATACAACAATGATGACAGAAACTTTCATTACCTACAGATTAACTAAAACGCCTTGCTTGGCACTCTGCTCAGCCGCCAACAACAACTCAACGCCCAACAAAGACTGCTGCGGCAAAAATGCCAGTGGGGCCTTGCTGTTAATCGCATCCACAATATTTTTATAATAATGCTCGTAGTAACCGCGTTGACCAGGAATGATCGAGCGTGTCGCTTCGCCATTATTGTGAACATGCAAAATACCGTAGTTATCTTCACCGGGTTGCGCCCAGCCTGTCATGCCGGGAATAACGCCACGCATCATTTGACTCTCTTGAACATCTTGCCCGAATTTTAAAAAGGAACCTTTATCGCCGTGAATGGCAACGGTAGCTCCCTTTTCACTAACGTAGGTACTGGAGCGGAGAATGACACGCATGTCAGCGTAGTGAAAACACACATTAAAATAATCAGTCGAACCTTCGGCGCGGCGCAGGCTGCGCATATCGGCGTAGACAGCGTTCGGTTTTCCGAATAGGCACAGCATGGAATCCACCATGTGAATACCCAAATCAAACCAGGTGCCGGAACCGGGCAGATTATCTTCCTTCCATTTTTTGTGAGTGACGTTAGTGCGATAGCGGTCGTAATGCCACTCCACTTCAACGATGCGCCCCAACGCACCTGATTCGATAACTTTTTGCGCATCCAAATGATCACTTTCCAAACGTTTATTTTGAAAAACAGAAAGGATTTTTTGTTGGCTATTTGCCAGTGCGATTAATTCATTGCCTTCGTCGATATTTAAGGTAAAAGGTTTTTCTACCACGACATGTTTACCGGCTTGCAGTGCCGCTTTGGTCATTGGGTAGTGAAGTTCGTTGGGCGTATTGACTACCACCAAATGGATATCCGGATTCGCCAGAATATCTTCAAAGGTTTTTACAATAGCGACCTGCGGGTAATCAACTAATGCAGTGGGCTCACTGCGCTGCAATATAGTGTGAAGTTTCAAACCTGGTTCAGCGGTAATCAGCGGGGCATGAAACACTTTGCCTGACATACCATAAGAACAGAGAGCGACATTAAACATAATATTTTCCGGCTATTAGGAATTTCAGGCGTGAATTTTCACTCTGTACGCGCACGCGGTTTTAATTTGATATAAACGCGCCGTTTTACACGCGCAACTAAATGTCCGTGATCATCCTTAATTTCAACCAAAAATTCCGGCACATATTTATCGCCATTGGCTGTTTTTGCGCGTATATCACTAAGGATTTCATCGTTAATCACAAAGTGCGCATGCACGTGGGTTTTACCGGGAGCGATGTAATCTATCTCGGCGTGTTTATCCCATACAAAATAATCGCGCCCGAGATTGTTCATGATCATCAACATGTACCAGGGGTCAGTCATAGACATCAAGCTGCCGCCATATTGCGTACCGACATAATTGCGGTTATACCAGCGTAACTTTAAGGTAACGCGTACTTCGCGGTAATCCGCGGCGAGATAGGTGATCTTGATAGCGGAGAAAAATAATGGTGGCCATAAATTGACGATGAATTTAAACAGACCTGCTTTCATTTTTTCCAATCTCACTCGTAAAGATAGATTTGATAAGATCTTGATGAGTATTTAGTGAAAAAACCCATTTGTGTTGGGCTATATTTAAAGCACCCTCTTACGCGGGATAATGACTACGCCATCATCACGACAATCAACATAGGCACTGATGCCGTAAACCTGTTCCAAATTTTCCGTAGTTAATACGTCAATCGGTTGACCATCGGCAACAATTTTTCCGTGATGCAATAGCACCAACCGCGAACAAAAACGGGCGGCCAAACTTAAATCATGCAGTGCCGCCAAAACAGCTCCGCCCTGCTGCGCGTGTTCAGCAAGCAATTCCATCATATGCAACTGATGGTAGGGATCGAGCGCAGCGATGGGTTCGTCAGCGAGAATAATTTGCGGCTCACCAGCAAATACGCGCGCCAGCAAGGTGCGCTGCAACTCACCACCGGAAAGCGTAGTCACGATCCGCTGGCGTAGCGATTGCAACTCAGTGATCTCAAGCGCGCGCTCAATGGCCCGCTTATCGCGTTCCGATTTGCCACTCATGGGTTTATGCCAGGGTGCACGCCCCAAGCCAACCAAATGCTCAACTTGCAAGGGCCATGCGGGCGTTTCCTGTTGCGGCAAGTACGCCAACAATTGCGCGCGCTCTCGCCCGGAAAAATCGTTTAGCAATTTTTGCGGATGAACTTCGTTCGATAAATAAATCTGTCCGGAATCGGGCTGCTGTAATCCCGCCATCATCCGCAAGAGTGAACTTTTACCAGCGCCGTTGGGGCCGATCAACCCGACTAATTCTCCCTGCGATAAAGTTAAATCTGCATTATCCAGAATGACATTGCCATCGCGCGCAAAAGAAACCTGTTGGGCACTCAATGTTGTTGTCATCATGCCCACCGTGAACGGGTTTTTAAAATTAATAACAAAAAGAACGGGCCACCCAATAACGAAGTCACTACGCCCAGCTTTAATTCGCGCGCACTGTCAAACTGCCGTACCAGAATATCGGCAAGCACTAATAACAAAGCGCCGCCAAGTGCACTGGCAAACATCAAGCGACCGGGTCTATATCCTACAAAGGGACGTAACAAATGCGGCACAATTAAACCGATGAACCCGATACTGCCACTTACCGCAACGCACGCGCCGACACCTATCGCAATACCGAATAACAAAATGCCTCGCTCACGGTGATTATCAAAACCCAGCGAGCGCGTACTCTCTTCGCCCAAGCTCAATGCATCCAGAAAACGGCTGCGACTGAGCATTAACAACCAGCCAATTATCGCCAATGGTAATGCGATACTAACGTGATCCCATTGACGATTGGCAAGTGAACCCATCAACCAAAATACAATTTCCTGCATCGCATATAAACTCGGTGCAAAATTTAATGCGACAGCAATTAATGCACCGGTGATTGCACTCATGGCCACGCCCGCAAGAATTAGCGCAAGCATACTGCTGTGCATGCCCGCCAATAGATAAACCAATACCAATGATAAGAGCGCACCGATAATCGCTGCGCTTGGCAACCAATACCACGCCGTAGCTGCAGCACCAAAATACAATACGCACACAGCGCCAAAGGCGGCACCACTGGTAACACCGAGAACGCCGGGATCAGCAAGGGGATTGCGTAACAAACCTTGCATAGCTGCGCCAGCCATGCCGAGCGTTGCACCGACAATAATCGCCAGCAGCAAACGCGGAATACGAATTTGCCCGAGGATGGTTGCACCCAAACTCTGCTCACCACTCCACATATCCACAAAAGATTGCAGAACCGGGATATCGGCCGCACCGCTGTTCAGCGCCAGAGCAGCAGTGGCAAAAATGGCGATGACCAAAACGATCACTACCTGCAGAAATGAAATTTTGATTTGCAAATTCACCTCGGGATAAATTTATTTCGCTAGTTCTTGTTTTAATGCAATTGCAACATCACCCAACACTGATGCTGCGCAACCCGACAAGCCTGCCGGTAAACGGACAATTTTGAATCCTGCATTTGCTAACGCCGGATGCGCCAAATATTCACGCGCTAATGAAAAAGCTTCTGCATTGCCCTCTTCGATAATTAATACTTGTGGTTTGGAACTGAGCAGCAATTCCAAATCCAACTGATTAAAACCAAACATGCCACGCTCCGCTGCTAGATTACGCAAACCGGCGAGCAGCATTAATTCATGCTCCAGAGTTCCATCACCAATCACCACACCATTTGATGAATACCAAAACGCCGTCAGTGGTTGTTGAGTTTTGTTGGCTGCCTGTAACTCGGCGACTTGCGCACTGCTTTTTTGCGTGATTGACAAGGCTTTTGCAGTAGCACCTACCAATTCACCCAATTGCAAAATTTGGGTGTTGATATCCTCAAGCTTGCGCGGTAAAGGTAATCGCGTAACCGGGTGCCCCAATCGTTCGAGTAATGCGATGGCGTCGGGCGCATCAAACTCACCCGCAAAAATAACATCGGGTTTCAAAGGCACAATTTCTTCTGCGAGGCCATGATTGAGTGGTATTCCTTTTACTTGCGCAGCGATGGGTGACCACATAGGGTTTGCAGTCAGGTAACTGATTGACACCAACCGCTCGTGCGGTACTAATTCCCAGAGTAATTGATCGATACAGATATTGAGTGACGCAATTCGCTGCGGAGCTGTTTGTGTTGTTACCGCTGTTTGTGAAAAACAAAAGCTCGACAAAATAAAAAACAAAAAGCCCATCGCAAGCAGGATGGGCTTTTTGACCGCAGTAACTATTTTCATCTTAAAGCGGATTCAACCAGGCCGCACCGCGCACGCCGCTGGAGTCGCCATGCACCGCAGGAACAATTGGAGTATCGCACTCGCTCCCGAATACATATTTGGGTAAGAGTTTGGGCACTTCAGTGTAAATCGCCGCGATATTGGAAGCGCCACCGCCCAGTACAATCACATCCGGGTCCATCACATTAATGATGCACGCTAAACCACGCGCGAGTTGATCGAAATAATCGGCGAGGATTTTTTGTGCAATCGCTTCACCCGCTTGCGCGCGCTCCACAATTTCATGCCCTTTGATTTTTTCACCAGTTGCTAACTGATAAGAAAGACACAAACCAGTACCGGACAAAAACGTTTCCTGACATCCCGCCTTGCCGCAGTAACAAGGGCGCGCATTTAACTCGGCATCACTTGTCCAGGCCAACGGATTGTGCCCCCACTCACCCGCTACACCATTGGGTCCGACAATCGGCCTACCCTGATAGGCAACTCCCGCACCGCAGCCAGTACCGAGAATACCTGCGAACACCAGATCATAACCACGACCAGCACCATCAGTGGCTTCGGAGACGGCAAGGCAGTTAGCATCGTTAGTGACTTTGACATCGCGCATTAAAAACGCTGATAGGTCTTTTTGGAAAGGTTTGCCGTTAAGCCAAGTTGAATTGGCATTTTTCACCCAACCAGTTTTACGCGAAATTGTGCCCGGAATACCTATCCCGACCGGCAACAGGGTCTCGCCTGCGGCCACCTCAGCTTGCGCCACCAAACCGGCGATATCGCGCAGGGTTGCATCATAGTCGTCGCGCACTGTGGGAATGCGCGTGCGGAACAGCTCCTGGCTACGGCCATTGAGCAGGATCACCTCGGTTTTAGTGCCGCCGAGATCGATACCAATACGAAAATCTGTCATATGAATCAGCCTGTTATCAAATCTGGCGGGATTATAGGTGCCGCCCCTTGCCCGAGGCAAATAAGCACCTCAGGTAAATTCAATAATGGCGAAACGGCCGCCAAGGACTACACTCAAAAACAGGCCTATCCGCAACCTGGATAAGCCCATCAGTTACTGAAAGACCACTTGCGACTAAAAGCACACAATATGACCGATACAAGAAAAACAGCCGCCGCCCATGAGCGCCGCAAATTTAGCCGCATCCTGTTTGATGCGCATGTTGAACTCGCGCAAGGTGAATTTCACTGGCGCGCCAGCCTGCTCGATATTTCACTCAAAGGTTTGTTGTTACAACAGACACTGCCGGTGGAAGTAGTCCATAGCGAACCGATCCTGGTGAAAATCTTGCTGTCCGACAACACCAGCATCGCCATGTCTGTGACGGTGGCGCACCAACATCATAACCAAACCGGTTTGATGTGTACCTCCATTGATATTGATAGCGTAAGCCATTTACGCCGCTTGATTGAATTGAATTTAGGCGATGCATTGGCAGCAGAAAGGGAGCTGTCTGAATTAATCAGTGATTACTAAATCAGCCTTTGGAGCCAACGCCAGGATGGCTCCACAGAGAATCCCGACCAGCGGAGCCAACAAAAATAATGAGCGAAGAAAAAAAGCCGGACGATTTAAGCGATGAAGACAAGCGCAGACATCCGCGCTTTCCGTTACGTGCTTATGCCGATTTACAGTACTCCACAAAAAAATGGGAAGCACATGTATTGGATCTCTCGGAGTCCGGCGCACGCTTGGCTATTTTGGGGGAACACCTACTGCAAAAAGGCGACCCGCTGCGCGTGCATATCCAATTGGAAGATATCAACCTGCTCACATCGCCCAAAAAACAACTCAGCCTGCATGGCCGGCTAATCCATGTACGCGAGCATCTTTTAGGGTTTGAATTCCAACCCGACACGCCCGTTGATAAAACATTGCTTTATGAATTATTAACCCAGATAGAAAACGGTCACTAAACAGTAAGCCCTTATATGCAACACGCTGTATTTTTTTATGCATGCTTGTGCCTGTTATTTCTTTTTGCCCATAACAGCACGGCGAGCGGCATGACCAATGACGTGCTGCAGATCACGCTGCCCAAAGCAGGCTCACTTGAACCAGAATCGACCAGCCGTTTTTACGAACAGGCATTGCGCTTGGCTCTGGAAAAAACCCGCCACGCGTCTGAACGTATCCAATTTAATTACCACATGCACGACGTAAGGCGCGAGCGTGCACGCCTGTTAGTGAAAAATGGCACACTGGATATTATCTGGAGTAGTAGCAATAAAAAGCGCGAGACAGAACTCATGCCCGTTAAATTTAATTTAATCCGCGGCATCAATGAATATCGGTTGTTGCTAATTCGCGCAGATGATCAACCGCGCTTTGAACAAGTGAAAAATTTAGCTGATCTACAGAAATTTAAAATTGGCAGCGGAACCCACTGGAGCGATACCGGCATTTACCGTTTTAATGGTTTGCCTCTGGTGACCGCCTACTCCTACGAACCTATGTTTCGTATGTTAAAAGTCAAACGATTTGATTACATGGCGCGCAGCATTCAGGAAGTGAATTATGAATTGGAGCATTACGGAAAATCGGGACTGACCATTGAAAAAAACCTGGCAATTCACTACCCACAACCGATTTACTTTTTTGTGAATCACGACAACCGCGATTTAGCAGAACGCATTCAACGTGGATTGGAAATTGCCCGCGATGATGGCAGCCTCGATGCGCTATTTTTTAGTATCCCCAACTTCAAGCAGGCCTGGGAGCAGCTGCAGCAGCTCAATCGCAAAGTGATTGAGTTGAAAGCGCCTGAATGATTTTTACCTAGAGTGCGTTCAGCGCTTCTTGCAAATTTTTTACTGCAACCACTTCAATGCCCAGATTCTTTTCACGCGGGGCATTGGCAAAAGGAACTATCGCACGTTTAAATCCATGCTTGGCTGCTTCGCGCAAACGTTCATGGCCACTGGGCACCGGACGGATTTCACCCGACAAACCCACCTCGCCAAACACAATTAAATCCTGCGGCAAAATGCGGTCACGAAAACTGGAGACAATTGCCAGCAACACGGCTAAGTCCGCACTGGTTTCCATCACCTTCACACCACCAACCACATTCACAAATACATCCTGATCACCCACCATAATGCCGCCGTGGCGATGTAATACGGCAAGCAACATGGCGAGACGATTTTGGTCCATACCTACGGCCACACGCCGCGGATTGCCCAAGTGGCTGTCATCTACCAAGGCTTGTATTTCAATTAACAGCGGACGTGTGCCCTCCCACATCACCATCACCACTGAACCAGATGATGCATCTTCCGCCCGTTGCAAAAAAATCGCTGAGGGATTATTTACCTCGCGCATGCCCTGCTCGGTCATCGCAAATACACCCAATTCATTCACCGCACCAAAACGATTTTTATTTCCGCGCAGGGTGCGGAAGCGGGAATCGTTATCTCCCTCTAACAAAATGGAGCAGTCGATCATATGTTCCAGTACTTTAGGACCAGCAAGCGAGCCGTCTTTAGTGACATGCCCCACCAGAATTAATACGGTGCCGGTTTGTTTTGCAAACCGGGTTAGATACGCCGCACTTTCGCGCACTTGTGATACCGAACCGGGAGCGGAAGAAATGTCTTCCATGTGCATGACTTGGATGGAATCAATCACCATAACTTTGGGCGCAGTCTGTTGCGCAATCGTGCAAATACCTTCCACACTGGTTTCACTGAGCATTTGCAATTGATCCGTGGGTAACCCCAAACGTTGCGCACGCATCGCTACCTGCTGGAGCGACTCTTCACCAGTGATGTAAAGCGCTGGCATAGTGCGCGCAAGGTTGCACAGGGTTTGCAATAAGAGTGTGGATTTTCCGGCGCCGGGATTTCCGCCAATCAACACCACCGAGCCGGGCACAAAACCGCCGCCGAGTACACGATCAAACTCTCCTGCTCCGCTGCTAAAGCGCGGTACATCATTGAGTGAAATTTCGGCGAGGGTTTGGATTTTATTGCCTGCTGCACCACCGGCATAACCTTCAAACTTTGCTGAACGGTTAGCGGGCGTTGGGCCCAAGCGCACTTCGCTTAAACTATTCCACACACCACATTCAGTGCACTGCCCTTGCCATTTTTTATAATCGGCTCCGCAGTCGTTACAGACAAATGCACTTTTGGTTTTTGTACTCATTAATTATCCCTAGGTGGAATTATTTCTTTTCGCTGGTTAATTTTAAATACGCGCCCAAACCTACCAACAGTGCCACTGCAGCAAACAACATAAATACGGCAGAATTCAAATGGGTGGCATCGCCGAGCAAGGATTTAAACATCAGCAGCAAAGATTCAATCGATACCGCAATTACAATCGCCGACATAAACCGCGCAATGGTGCGGCGTGTGGAACCTGTGTGGTGAATGTCTTTGTGCAGCAACACTTCTTCTTCGAGGATCGTTTTACCCAGATCAAAAATCGCCAAGCCCAAAGTCACTAAAATAACCGATTGGAACGCTTGGGTAGCGGTATTGGTATGTTCGTGGATCATCTCATAAAGCGATTGCCCCGCCGAAAATAACAAGAGCATGGATACCAACACCAGCATGATACCGATCACACCGTAAATCACCTGGAACAATGGATGCACCACGCGGCGCAAACTGTCGCCATTCAAAAAGGTGATCAGTTTTTCCAAATTAAAATTGATCACCAAATAACGCGTTGCATTATCGGCATCCACAAAACGTTGCACTGCGGAAATCGCCAACTGGTGAGTGGCGCTGGAGAGATAAGGCTGGGTTACGGTTGCAGTCGCAGTGTTATCGCGCGCGAGTGTGTAATAAACACGATTGCTGCGATCAGAGCCAAAACCTGGCTCGCGGCGTTTGGGGTCGGGTACTGTGGGCGACGCGGCAGACTCGGTGGTTTGTATACCTTTTTCGTCGAGACAATAGAGCAACTCTACAAAAGGATAAGAGAGATGCAAACGTTTAACGACTTCATTCAATTGCTCGTGCGAGGTTTCCAATTTATTGGGTGACAATGAAGTCACAATGGATTCCAGCAACCGTTCGATTTGGACCTGGTACTCATCGTATTTTTTAAGCAGGTATAAATAATTGCGTGGGGTCATATTACACACTCATCAACACAGCGGGGCTGCAAAACGGGCAGCAGTTTACCCTAATCTAATAGCAGTTATTGCGCCATCACCGCGTAAATTCTGGTGTAAAAAATAAACCCCGGCAAGCCGGGGTTTATGTAAACAGAACAACAGGAAACTAATTAATCAGTTTGCAGGCAGTTCAATATTGCCCGGTGCACCGCCACCCACGGCAACACCACCGTTATTCAATACAAATGTGACCACCTGGGTTTGCAACTCCGCCGTTACCTGAGGTGCACCACCCTCCGGGCGCAACAGCGAAGAGTGACCGCCCGCCGTGTGTTTCACATAACCGCGTCCCAACTGGGCGCTACCCAACCCTAATTGCGAGGCATTGAGAAGAGATGCCATCGCAGAGGTACCGGTTAAAGGGGCGCTGGCAGCGCTATTGGGTATCACTGCATCATTGTTAATTTGCTGCACCAACGCGGGCACGCCTAAGCTAGCCAGGGTTTGCATATAGTTCACTGGGTCGCCCGCATCCATCGCACTCTGCGCGGCGTAGAGGAAACGCTCGTAGTTGCTGGTACCCACGTTGACGCCACTAGCGGCCAAACCGCCATTGATGACCGGGGTAAAGGTGGCTGAATTCACCAGAACCTGAGCCACTTGAGTACCTGCTGCACTGGTTACGATCCCGCGGATGGGATTGAGGTTTGAAGGCAAGCCTACCTTGCCATCATTGGCGATAGCCAGTTGGTTCACAGTAGTAAACACGCTGCCCAGAATGCCTCCAAGCGATACACCGACCACATACACACGGTTCAAATCCAGACCGGTAGTGACTGACTTCAACATCTCCGTATTAACACCGCTGAGGCTGGCATTGAGATTGAGTAAATCCATCACCGCCTGACGATTGTTGTCGCGGGTATTGGTCAGGTAGCCAAGGTTAATAAACTGCGCACCTGAGCCATCCGTTGTACCGGGAGTATCAAAGTTCATAGGAGCTGGTGCACCGCCGGAGCCAGCGACGTTGAAATGGCGTTCGTGCGGAGCATTAGCACCATAGAGTGCAGTAAAGGGAATCGACTTACTCTTTTCCACATTCAATACATTGACTAGTGCACTGTTGGCTGGAACACCATGAACCGGCAAATCGATCGCAACAGTGGCGATACAACGACTAGCGAGAGTATGGCCAAGCGCCAATACCGACGCACGGTCACTGGTAATACCGTGCACATAGATCACTGTGGGATAGCCGGTTGCAGCGTAGATCTGGCCGCAATTCGCGGCGCCTGCATAACCGGGAACCCAGTTATCTTGTGGCAGCGTGACTTGCAGGGGCACAGATTCATCGCCGGTTTTCGCGGCAAATGGATAACGATAGGTGACGTTATAGCTGCCATCTACATCGGTAGGTACGGTTACCCCCAGAGCACCAGCAAGGGTGAGGTCCGGCTTCCAACTGCGTTTTAAATATTCGCCAAACGGCAAGCCCGCAGCGGCGGTTTGGTAGTAAGGAAGCTTGATATAACCGGTATAAAGCTTGCCAACATTGGCAGCAAGCGCAGGGCTAAAGGTATTGAAATCGATACCGGTAAGCCCTGATACACCCAGATCACGTTTTTTCGGGGTGGATAGCAGCCCTGCCGAATCTAGACCCATAGCATTGGCAACTGCTGTGGCTGGCGCAACTCCCGCTGTGATTTGGGTGCTGGCAACGGCCGCACGCGGCGATGCCATAGCGACCAAACCGGTGACCGGGTCGGTTGTGGTGAATGTATAGGTCAGCACCAACTTTTCTTTTGCCGCCGCCGCTGTTAGTTGGCCACCGCTCACTGCAGACAAAAATCCACTGGCAAGAGTTTCCCAGCCGACAATCGCGTTACGCACAGGAATCAGCTTACTGAGAGTTTCATAACTGGGATCGCGCAGGGCATTATAAGTCCAGGATCGAGTCAAGGATGCGCCTGCCGCATCTTTGAGATCAGTTGTTAGAATTACCAAATACTTAGTTTTGGGTTTGAGCGGTTTGGTTGGACGGACCCTAATAACATTATTAGTGCCTCCATCTTGTGAAACCACAACGGCATCAAAATTGGCCAACCCAGTTACACCTACGATATTTTTGGGATCGAGAGCGTCTTTACCACCGGTATTTAACTCAACGAGGAAAACAGTTTTGGATGCAATAACCGACGCGGGATTGACGCTGGCATTCAACAACACATCAAAAAAGGCAGAGGTGGAGAAGCCATCGAGCTGATTCAAAGTTGCACGGACAGGATCAGTCGCTACGCCAACATCAGCAGTTCCATCAATACTACCTAGCGGTGTACCTGTTGGTGTCGCAAACACTATGTCAGTGTTGAAAGGGATATCGGAAATGACCGGATCAAAACGCGGATGAGTCCCCGCTACGTAAGCATCAGGGCCGGAAGGTACCGGCGCTTTCTCGGTATCGCTGCCGCCGCCACAACCGTGCAAGGCCAATAATGAAACCGTGAGGGACGATAATAGGAGCTGGTTCGACTTATTTTTCATGGTGACTTCCTGGGCAGACGTTATGGGAATTATGTAGAAAGTGTAGCCAGATTTTTACAAGGCGCGAGTTTGTAATGTACAGAATTATCCTTGCAGGCGGGATCTTATCCAAACCCACAAACAAAAAAAGCAAACCACTTCTGGTTTGCCTTTTCAGAACAGTAAAGACAGTGCCTTTTAGATGCGGATTATGGGATAAGTTTATAAACCCGGCGCGGAACTATCTAGGTTATGGACGATTTATAGGAATTGCTTCGCTACAAATTTATAGGAATAGTTTATAAAAAATTCCATGCCGCGATTCTAAATCACCAAATCTCAACTGCCGCAGCAAAAAAGAGAAAATAGGCACTGCTATGCTTTAAGCACCCGAAGTACAAGTTATATCCATCAACGTAACATATTGTTTTCATAATCTTTTCCGTGGACTACAAATGAAAAAACCGCCCGAAGGCGGTTTTTACGTCCCAGACAAGAGCCAACTTAATGACGCCTGCTAGGGATGAGTTGTAGGTTCATCATATGGATTTGTGGTTTTAATACTAATTGCCAATTTATATTGATCATAATTGATCAATTAAATCCGGCAACTCATTAAACGATATGAGGCATATCTGAGCTCCTAAATTTACCATCAAGTCCCTTCCGAATAACCAGGTCTTTATTCCCTATAATCCTATGTAGGAAAATGCAATCTGATTGTACAGTGCAAATATTGTGAAATTTAACTCGTGTTAAAACGCTAGTTGACTTATGGGTAATCCAAAAGAGTTTTCAAACAACCTGAATTGATTGGACATTGCCGGCAGTCGATTATCAGCATTTTGCTACAGGGTGATAAGAAACCGTCGACTTTGTTGATTGAATTCAATGTGTTAACGTCACGTTTTTAAACAAATGAAAAGGAGATTCAAACTGTGCTGATTTTGGCTCGATACGAAGCGGAGGAGATTCATTTGCACACAAATGAGGGGTTGGTAAGAATTAAGGTGACCAGCGTCAGCCCCCAATCGCGATTGGTTCGTTTGGGCATAAATGCCCCAGATTCTATTGATATTGTTCGAGCCGAGATTGACATTCTGGATCCGTCTCAGATTAAGCTATAATGGACGCTCGATCTCGCGTATCGCGCTCTCGCTGGTTGATATCGAAATCAACATTTCGATCTTTGACTTTGGCTGTTGCTCGGGAGGATGATCCATATCTGTAGAGCCGCCCATGCTTGGGTGCTCTCTCAGGAATGGAGCGTTTACATTTCATGGAAAAAGGGATTTGTTATTCAACGTGTCAGTGTTGAGATAATCAGCTATTGAAGTCTGGAATGCGGTTCATTCTGATATCCCTATCCTTAAGGTGAAACCTGTGTCCGATATGAAAGACCAACTTGATGCTCTGCTAGCACGTATTCGTTCTCCAAATACCCGCAAAGCAGGCGAGGCTTTTTTCTCTGCCGATCCATTGGATTTATCTGTTACATACTCACCAGACAATTTCGTTAGGCTTGATGCTCAGCCCGACCCCAAGCCGACTAACCCTCCCAGTAAGAAATCGTAACCTTTAGCAGAGTATCCTCTTGAGCAGGTCACTGACGTAATTTTTCCCCTAGCCCTGCAAAAAAGGCGGACAATAAAAAACTGCCACCCTTTTCAGTGAGCATTAAGAAACATTCAAAGCCCCATGTCGGCCAAGAATAGACATACAGATTTCAACTACAAAATCATCTTAAACCAGGAGATGTGTCAGTAGCTAGCGCGATGAATTTATAACACTCTCAAGTGAATTTTCATCACTCATGTTCTTCGTCGCCCGTACGTCTCTTAAAAAAACCTTTGGAGGAACCAACGGTTTTTTTAACAACAGAAATAATTCCTGGCCGATCTACGAAGACTGATACCTCATCCCCCGGCTCAATGCCAGCTAAGAGACACAAATCGATAGGCAATGTGACTTGTCTTTTGGAACTTACTTTTGACATAAGCACCTCTTTAAATACTGGCTCACTCATCGAATCCGAAATTAAAGAGCAAGATTTTTGATATAAGGTAAAACATATGTAACACTTTATTTACGGAAAAAACAGATAACTGAATCCGCTCCTCTTATCGCAGTTCGGCCAATTTCGGACATTGATATCTCCAGCGGTCAACCTTCAAATCATTCTTAAAACCCAGCCTGAAATTCCGCTTTCGTAATTTGCCTCTGTTATAGCCATTGGATTCATCGTCAGGCCAACTAACGTTAGAAATTATGTTGTTATGACGGCTTTCCAAAACGTTTTTGTAATACAATGCGTGCCCATTTTACATTTTCTTTGAAATCAAAAATACTTGGCTGGTTTTCAACATAAAAGGCAGCTTCAAACCCAAAACTTGCAAATGCGTTAATGGTAGAAGATACGTCGGTAGGATAAACTCTTGTACCCATTCCTGGTGGACCATTTCTTAATGAAATTGCGCATCGACCTCCCGGTTTAATAATTGACGAAAGGCACGCTATTGAAACTGCTCGTTCTTCCTCATTGAGATGATGCCAAACCCCTTCAATTAAAACAAAATCAAACATTTCATCATGTGGATTTAAGCA
>DLHJ01000011.1 GCA_002483145.1 Cellvibrio sp. UBA7671 | reverse complement strand
ATGACCCGATATTTCTTCAACATTGTTCAATGTAATGCTGCTGTCGATACCACCTACAAATTGATGAATGGCGGTTGCTACCGGATGCGTACTTTGGCTTTCCAGTGCATTGACCATTTTGAGAATTTCATCTCGATTGACCTCAGGTTTGAGGTTGACCTCTTGTACTTTAAATACACCTTCAGTCATGGTGCCGGTTTTATCCATCACTACATTTTGAATGCTAGAAATGGTGTCTAAAAAGTTACTGCCTTTAAACAAAATACCATTTTTACTGGCAGCGCCAATTCCCCCAAAATAACCGAGTGGAATACTGATGACCAGCGCACAAGGGCATGAAATCACCAGGAAAATCAGCGCGCGGTACAACCATTGACTGAATACATATGTCTCAACAAAAAAGTATGGCAACAAACAAATCGCAAAGGCCAACACAACCACAATTGGTGTGTATATTTTGGCGAACTTGCGGATGAACAATTCGGTGGGGGCTTTTTGTGCTGAGGCGTTTTGCACTAATTCTAAAATTCTGGACAGTTTACTGTCGGTATAGGCTGCGGTTACTTTGATTTGTGATACCGCATTAAGATTAATCATACCCGCTAAAACACTTTCGCCTTTTGTTTTGGTGTCAGGCTTACTTTCACCAGTCAGCGCAGCGGTATTGAAGGAAGCAGTTTCGGATAAGAGTTCTCCATCCAGGCCTAATTTTTCACCTGCTTTGAGTTGGATAATATCGCCAATACTGACGGTTTCTGCTTTCAGTATCACAGCGCGGTTATCGCGTAACACTGTGACTTCATCGGGACGTTGGTCAAGCAATGTTTTGATATTAAGCTTTGCCCTTTTGACCGCGAGCGTTTGGAATACCTCGCCCACAGAATAAAACAACATAACAGCAACTCCTTCCGGGTACTCGCCGATAGCAAATGCGCCGAGGGTTGCAATACTCATCAAGAAAAACTCGGAAAATACTTCACCTTTCGTGATGCTTTGATAGGCCTCTTTCAACACTGGCAGGCCTACAGGTAAATAGGCGGCAACGTACCAACCAATACGTAACCAGCCAGTAAACCAGGTTTGTGGAAAATAATTATCCAGTACTATCGCAATAATCAGTGCAACCAAACTCATTGCGGCAGGCAGAAATAGCCTGATATTGCTACCGCCATCACTGGTATGATCGTGGTCATGACCACCATAATCGGTATGCTGATCTTGATCATCACTGGCACAACAACAGCTTTTCATGGGGCTATTTTTTATGAGCGAATCGGCTTGGTGATTTATTTTTTCTTCTTCTGTACAACATAGTTGTTTGCCCTGTTCATCATATTTGTGTGTATGTTCCATAGTGTTTCCTTTACTTGAAAATAGTGATAGAAAATGAAGGGTCATATCACAAAAAATCAGTGAGCCTCATGCGGCGTTTTTTGGTAACTCGATTTAATAATTAATGCCTGCGGATGTATGTCATTGATCACGACTGAAAAAGATCCTTTACGACGGGTATTGGGGCCGTAATGCAAGTGACAAGGTGAGTAATTTACATTGAGCGCTTTTAACAAAACGCCTTGGGTATCAAATATCTGAAACTGCAATTGTCCGCACGCGATATGTGGCTTTTTTTGTGTTGGCCAGACGCCACCACTTATTGTCAAAATGCCATCATTAAAACTGGCCGTTGCGTTGGTCAGTTCAAGCTTATGCTGACGCAGTGCATCGTCCTCGAACACAATATTGGACGTAGTGGGCACTGTTGTTTGGCAGGCACTGAGTAATGCAACAAAGAAAAATGAAATTAGTATTCGTGACAGGTTAATCATGTGAGTTCTCCTGTAGTGAATCGAAAGACGACTGGAAAAACATTTCCCAGTCGCACGTTATTCTGTGCTTACGAGCCGCCGATGGGTAATGCCTGTTCAATAGCACTCACATAAACCCATCCACAAACATCGTTACCAATGCGGCCAGCCTCGCGAATAATCCGGGTGATGGATTCCACATCGCTGTCCTCACAGGGGAGTGACAATTGCACCTCGGAAATAACCAGCCGGGCCTCCGACGAATAGGTCAATTCAAAATCGCCCAAGGGTTTGAGCGTACCTTTTACATCCTGTAAGTTGAGGTTGCGATAACCCGCATCGTTCAATGCATCGATAACAGCGGTTACCCGCACATGATGTAAAAGCGCAGTGATCAGTTTCATAATTCCAGTCTCCTGGCGAAGGCGCGCTGCCGATTTTGCAACGCGTCAGAATTAGGTTGTCACCAGCACGAGGCTGGTGACAGTTCAGGTTAGTGGCCTTTTTGTGCTCCGCGATAAGCCATTCGGTATAAACCCGGCAATACCAGCAGGGTCAATATGGTCGATGAAATAATCCCGCCAATGACTACTGTGGCCAGTGGCCGTTGCACCTCAGCGCCGGTGCTGGTGTTCAGCGCCATCGGCAAGAAACCGAGTGCGGCGACTAAAGCAACCATCAAAATGGGCCGTAAGCGCAACATGGCTCCTTCGCGGATAGCAGGTTCAATGGCCAGGCCATTGTTCAAGCTATCGCGGAAGGCAGACACCATCATTACCCCCGTTAGCACCGCCACCCCTGATAGGGTGATGAAGCCGACTCCAGCGGTAATGGAGAGTGGGATATCGCGCAACCATAGGAAAATAACCCCGCCCGTTAAGGCGAGTGGAACTCCACTGAACACCAATAGGGCATCTTTGGCCGAACCAAAGGTCATCATCAACAGCGCAAAAATCATGATCAGGGTCAGTGGAACCAGCAGCGTTAGTCGTTTTGATGCCGACTCCAATTGCTCAAACGTTCCGCCGTAATTAAGCCAATAACCCGGAGGAAGTTTTATTTCTTGTTCCACTTTGGCTTGGACCTCAGCAACAAATCCTCCCAGGTCGCGGTCGCGCACATTGGCTGTGACGACCAGGCGGCGCTTACCATTTTCACGGCTGATTTGGTTGGCTCCGGGTGCAAGTGTCAGTGTTGCGACTTCGCCCAGTGGGACAAATCCACCTTCTGGTAACGGGATAGGCAAATACGACAAGGCTGCCAAATCATTGCGCTGTTGTTCTGGTAAACGAACGACAATATCGAAACGCTGATCGCCTTCAAATATTTGGCCAGCCTCCTGCCCACCGGTCGCCGCTGCCAGTGTTTCCTGGACGTCGGCGATGTTGAGTCCATAGCGCAGCAACACATCACGATCTGCTTCAACCGCTAGAATCGGCAAGCCGTCGGCTTGTTCGACCTTCACACCATCTGCGCCCTCGATCCCATTTAACAACTTGGCAATTTGATTGCCGGTGGTCAGTAATTGGTTGAGATCGTCACCGTAAATCTTGACGCCGAGATCCGAGCGCACGCCCGAAATGAGTTCGTTGAAGCGCAATTGAATTGGCTGACTAATTTCGTAAGCATTGCCCGGTACTTTCGCCAATTGTTCTTCAATTGCCTCAAGTACATCTGCTTTGGAGACATCGGGATCTGGCCAGTCCTTTCTGTCTTTCAGCATGACGTAGCCGTCAGAAATGTTGGGCCCCATCGGGTCACTGGCAACTTCAGCGGTCCCCACACGCGAGAAGAAGGTTTTCACCTCCGGGACTTTCATGACCGCTTTCTCAACCTGAAATTGCATGTCGAGTGATTGGGTCAGGCTAGTACCCGGTATGCGTAAGGCCTGAACCGCGATATCACCTTCATCCAGGTTAGGCACAAACTCGGTACCCATACGTGTAGATAACCAACCGGAAAAAATAACAAACACAACTGCACCCACTAGAATCGGCACTCTGCGTTTAAGGGCAAAATCTAGGGTTGGTGTGTAAGCTTCTTTGGCTTTCACAACGATGCGATTGTCTTTCTCTTCGATTTTTCCCGTAAGAAGCAATGCAACAGCAGCGGGTACAAACGTCAGTGACAGAATCAATGCACCGATTAACGCCATAATCACGGCCAGAGCCATTGGGGTGAACATTTTGCCTTCCACACCGGTGAGTGCGAGGATTGGCAAATTTACTAAAATCACCACAAGCACACTGATTAGACTGGGCGTAAACACTTCGCGTGTTGCACTAAACACAGTTTGCAGTCGTTCCTCAAGATTTAGCAGTCGTCCGAGATGGTGTTGCCGCTGTCCTAAACGCATCAGACAGTTTTCAACAATAATGACTGCACCATCGACAATTAAACCGAAATCCAACGCGCCGAGGCTCATCAAATTGGCGCTGACTTTGGCCTCTACCATGCCCGTCATCAACATCAGCATTGAGAGTGGAATCACCATCGCGGTGAGTAATGCTGCCCTGACATTGCCCAGCATCAACAACAACACCACGACAACGAGAATTGCACCTTCCAACAAGTTTTTTTGTACAGTTGCGATGGTTTTATCGACGAGCACGGTGCGGTCATAAACAGTGTCGGCGGTGATCCCTTCGGGTAGGGTTTTATTAATCTCCACCAGTTTTTCAGCAACGGCTTCCGATACTGTGCGGCTATTGCCACCCAATAACATCACAGCGGTACCGAGCACAGTTTCTTCGCCATCGCGTGTGGCAGCACCGGTTCGCAACTCATTGCCTAATGCGACACCTGCGAGGTCACCAACGAGAACCGGTAAGCCATCTTTACGAGTTACAATGATTTTTTTAATAGCGGGAATATCAGCAACTTGTCCCGGTGCACGGATCAGGTATTGCTCGCCATTTTTCTCAATGTATCCCGCACCGATATTGGCATTGTTTCGTTCAAGTGCTGAAGCCAGATCGGCGAAGGTAACTCCATAGGCAAGTAATGCTGATGGGTCGGGTGTTATATGGAACTGTTTTTCATAGCCGCCAATAGTGTTGACTTCAGTTACGCCGGGAACGAGACGAAGCTGTGGGCGAATAACCCAATCCTGCAAGGTGCGCAGCGCCATGGCGTCATAAGGCTCACCGTTAGGCTGGCGAGCTTTTGCGTCGGCATGAACGGAGTAGTGAAAGATCTCACCCAACCCGGTCGCAACCGGGCCCATTTCGGGTTCAATACCGGCGGGCATCTGACTTTTTGCTTGCTGCAATCTCTCATTAATAATATTGCGGGCGAAGTAAATGTCAGTGCCGTCTTCAAACACGACCGTCACTTGTGACAATGCATAACGAGAGAGTGAACGTGTGCTTTCTACGTGAGGTAAACCTGCAATCGCCACTTCCACTAGATATGTGATGCGCTGTTCTACTTCAAGCGGCGAATAACCGGCCGCTTGTGTATTGATTTGAACCTGTACGTTAGTAATGTCAGGAACTGCATCAATCGGAAGCTTTTGATAATTCCATAAACCTACACCGGCAGTAACGGCCACTAGAAATAAAATCAGCCAACGTCGCGCGATGGAAAATTGTAACAGTGCATCAACCATGGTTCATTCCTCCTAATGGAGAGTGATCAGGGTTGAGCAGCAAAATGCACAGATTAATGTCCATGTTCAGCGCTCTCCTTGCCCATTTCGGATTTCAGAATAAAGCTATTACGTGCAACATAAGTTTCACCTGCCGCAATACCTTCTAACACCTCGCTGAATTTGCTATCGGCTTTTCCGAGGCGAACAGGCCTGGGCTCAAACCCATCTCCTTCTTTTACAAAAACAACAGTTTTGCCTTCAAGCGTTTGCAGCGCGTCGTTTTGTACCGCGACCGCAACCGGAGTTTTGCCCAAGGTTGCTTGCGCGTTTACAAAATGCCCTGGAATCCATTGGCCTTTTGAATTATCCAACAACACCCGCGCACTGGTTGCCTGGTTGACAGGATTAGCATTTGCAGAAATATAAACGAGCTGTCCCTTATCGACGAGTTTACGTTGCGCTTGTTCAACACGAACCTGTTGTCCAAGTTGTAGTTGCGCAACATCGCGAGGGAATATGGATAAATCAACCCATACGGTGGTCATGTCTGCGACCACGAACAGCGGCTCATCACCCGTTTGCTCACCCTCAACTGCATGACGGTCAGTAATGATCCCGTTCATGGTGGCGTTGATGGTGTACACCTTCATACTTTCATTGCTTTCGATAGTGGCTAATGCATCACCCACCGATACATTATCGCCTTGTTTACGATTTACCTTGCGAATAACACCGGGAAAACGCGCTGTAATGTTTTGGATACGCTCTGCATTGACTCCAACAACACCATAAAGCGGCAAAGTTTGCTGAATATCAATCGGACCTGCTTCTGCTACTTGAATGCCACCATTTTTTTGTTGCTCGGCAGACAACTTCATTTTTTCATCGTCATGGCCACCTTCTTCATCTCCGTGCTCATCGCCATGTTTTTCTTCGCCTGATTTTTTATCTTCATGGTCATCACCATGAGCATCTTTTTCGTCTGCCTGCTCATTCTCTTGGTGCTTGTGATCGTCTTTCTCTGTGGCCGCATTGGCCATGTAAATGTCAGCCAAAAATAGAGCCAGTAAAATGACTAAGACAAAAACAAGTGCGGGTGCGGATTTTAGGAAATTTTTTTCTGGTGATTTCAAGGTATTCTTTTTTAAAGTTTTCATTGCGTAACCTCATTATTCTGCTCATTCAGTGCGGAACCAATCATCCGCTCTAATTCGATCCGGGTTTCCTGCATGCGTGCCGCCGCCTCAACCAAGGCTTGCTGGGCATCCAGCAATTGGCTTTGTGCAAGGTTTAATTCCATGTAGCTATAGCGCCCCTGGTCAAAAGCACTTGCTGTACTGCGCATGGCTTTTTTTAGCGAAGGAAGGACTTGATCACGCAACACATTGACTTCATCAATAGCTTGCCGATGAGCCTCATAAGATGAGATGAGTTGAGCCTCTAATTGAACTCGCGCACTGTCCCGTTCAAGTTCAGCACTTTGTTGGTTGGCACTAGCGGTTGTGATTGCACCACTGGCTCTACTGCCTGTACCTAATGGCATACTCAAGCCAAGAACGACAGCAGAATCCTCGGTAGCTTGAAGGCGACGAACACCGGCATTCCACTCCAAAGAAGGGCGTCGCTCGCTACGAGCCTGTTGCACTTCGGCTATGCGAACATCTACCCCTTTAGTCAACTGCTCCAAATCCGGATTGCCAGACAGTTTTTCCAGCAGCATTGGTAACGGCATTGCCGTTGGAACAGCATAAAGATCTGCTGTTACCGCTCTAAAGTCCGGCGAGGAGTCCGCCCAATAAGCACTGAGCTTGACTCGCTCACTGCTGACCATTTGTCGGGCTTGTTGCAAAGCAATATTAGAGAGAGCCAGTGCAGCGTTTCCGCGTAAGAGTTCACTGTCCGCTGTCCCGCCTGCCTGAACCTGCCTGGTCAGTGAGTTGAGGGTTTGTTGGATTAACTGGTGCGACTCTTCCTGTAGTGCCAATTGTTCTTGCGCTGCCAGTAATTGAATAAATTGATGAGTTACTGCTGTAATCACATCCAGTGTAAGTACGCGTTGGGTGGATTGCAGTTGCTGTTGACGAGCAGTTACTACACTCATGCGCGCATCGCGCTGACCACCTAATTCGATGGCGGACGACAACGAAATGGTTAATTCACTGGCTTTAGTGCCACTAAATTCACCGGAACCGGCGACGTTTTCCAGATCAGCACTAATGCGGTACTCCGGTCGTAGTGCGGCAGTTTGTTTTTCTCCGGCCAATGCATTGACCTTAAAGGTATAGCCCGCCAGCTGAGGATTTTGTTGCAGGGTTGCCCGAACTGCTTCGCTCAACGTGAGTGTTGATTGTGCAGTTGACGACGCAGCATAGGTACTACAGGTAATGGCAATAACCGAGACGGTTAATGCCCGATGGATAAATTGCATAGAAAGCTCCAGCCATATTGGTATTTCCCGGCGCAGCACGTGGACGCACAATGGAAATACACGAATTACCCCTGTCAAAAAAGGGGCGTTATGGGTAATCAGACTGGAGTTACGGGAGGCGCGCGCGGTGGTGGACGTAAACCGACAATACGGCGTGGGTGACACGCTTTAGAAAACGAAACGGAAAATGGGGCTTGTGGCAATACTAAAAGAACAAAAATCGCAACGAGCAACAACGCCAAAGTTGCATCGAATTTCAGCAGTTTTGCGACGACCGATTGGGATAGATCGATATCCATATCAACATGTGCACTGTCTGCATCATGCCCTACATGTGTATCGATATTGTCGAGATGAATGGAAATAGGAGGTTCCTGACCATCAAAGCAATAGTGCCCGTGCACACCAGCCCAACTAGCCATAAGCCAGAGCAGTGTGGACAGCAAGGCCCAATACTTATAACGCAGGAAACAATTCACGATTACTTATTTGTTCCAGAAAAGTTGACTGGATTATGGCAGTAAACCAACGATTGTCTGTAGTGATCATTACCATATTATAAAAAGTGGCGGCTCAAATACCGACACTGTGGTACCAGACAATTATGAGGGGTTTCGCCCTTATAAGTTCACTGCCGCATCCTTACGATGCGCCGAACTGTGAAAGAGTATAAAGTCTACAGTAACTATAGAGTCAATACTGGACAGTCTATGAAAATAGGTGAGCTCGCAAAACTTACTGGTCTTAGTGTCCAAACCATACGCTATTACGAACACGAGGGCTTGCTATCTACGGCCCCTCGTACCGAAGGCAATTATCGTTTTTACGATGAAGCAGCCTCCCATGATCTTTTCTTCATTAAACAGTGCCGGAACCTTGGCTTGACGCTAGAGGAGATCCGCCAGTTGATCGGCTACTCCAGCACTCCGAACGAAACCTGCAACAGTGTAAATATGATTATCGATAGCCATATCCAGCAAGTAGATATTCGCCTTGCTGAGCTTCAGGAATTACGCCGTCAGCTCGGTGAACTTCGAACTAAATGTGATGCTCACCAAGCGGTAAAAGATTGCGGCATCATGAAGGAGTTGTTGGAGCATTGATTTACATTAGCGTTATTTGTATTGCCAGCGCGCGTTTATTGCAACGCTGGCAAACGGTTCGGAATTGAGTTGTTTTAGCAATAGCGCCAGATAATCATCTAGTGCTATTGGTCAATTGCATCATTGAATTTTGTAATCGGTTATTCTTTTACGTCATGCTTCTTACGCTGCACCAACAAATACGCCGCTGGCAATACCAATAGCGAAAGCAAGGGGGCGCTAATCATTCCTCCCACCATCGGTGCTGCAATACGGCTCATAATTTCCGAACCTGTACCGCTGCCTAAAAATATCGGCAATAAACCGGCAACGATCACTGTAACCGTCATCATCTTGGGGCGTATTCGCAACACGGCACCTTCCCGAATGGCATCGAGTAAATCCTCTTGCGTGGTTGTGCCTGCTTCAATACGCCGCTGCCACGCCTGTTTCAGGTAGAGCAACATAATAACCCCGAATTCAGCGGACACTCCGGCCAGTGCGATAAACCCGACGGCTGTTGCAACAGATAGCTCATAGTCCATCAGGTATAACAGCCAAATGCCTCCGGTTAACGCAAAAGGTAAGGTGCCCATGATTAACAGGGCTTCATCCAAACGGGAAAAGGTCAGGAATAACAGCACCAGAACGATAACGAGCGTTGCCGGGACTATCCATTGCAGGCGGGCATTAGCGCGTTCCATAAATTCAAACTGGCCTGCGTAGCTGATACTGGTGCCCGGCAGCAAGGTCACCTGTCGGTTGATGGTGTGTTGCAGATCTTTCACCGTCGAGCCCAGGTCGCGGTCACGCACATCAATGTAAACCACACTCGTGGGACGCGCATTTTCGCTTTTGAGCATACTGGGACCATCGGTCACCTTGATCGTGGCAATCGTACCCAACGTGATTTGGCTGCCGAGTGGTGCGATGATGGGCAGGTTTTGCAGCTTGCCGATGCTGTCACGCCAATCACGCTGATAACGCAGGTTGATAGGGAATCGTGCGCGGCCATCGGTGACTTCGCCAATGTTGTCGCCACCAATCAGGCTACTCACGACCAATTGCGCCTGCGTGATGCTCAGGCCATAACGCGCAAGTGCAGCGCGGTCGAACTGGATATCAAGGTAACGCCCACCACCCAGGCGCTCGGCAACTGCCGAGGAGATACCGGGGACGGTTTTGGCAACCTGCGCAACCTGTTTGGCGACTTGGTCAATGTCGGCCAGGTTCTGGCCAGCAACCTTGACGCCGATGGGGCTTTTGATACCGGTGGCCAGCATATCGATACGGTTGCGGATGGGCGGAATCCAGATATTGGATAGCCCCGGTATTTTGACCCGTGCATCCAGTTCAGCCATGAGTTTTTCCGGAGTCATACCGGGGCGCCACTGATCGCGCGGCTTAAACTGGATGGTGGTTTCAAACATCTCCAAGGGGGCAGGATCGGTGGCGCTGTCGCTGCGGCCAGCCTTGCCAAACACACGCTCCACTTCCGGGACAGTTTTAATCAGCCGATCTGTTTGTTGCAGCAAGCGGCTGGCCTGTTGGGCACTTAACCCCGGCAAGGCACTGGGCATGTACAGTAAATCCCCTTCGTCCAGCGGCGGCAGGAATTCACTGCCCAGCTGGCTTAATGGCCAAGCGGTGCTCAGTAATACCGCTAGTGCAAAACCCAGTGTCTTTTTCGGGTGGCGCAAAACTCCGGTCAACAGTGGACGATAACCCCGGATCAGCCAGCGATTGATGGGATTTTGATGTTCCTGCGGAATCCGGCCACGAATCCAGTAACCCATGAGTACCGGGATCAGGGTGATAGAAAGCCCGGCAGCAGCGGCCATGGCATAGGTTTTGGTAAAAGCGAGTGGACCAAAGAGCCGACCCTCTTGCGCTTCGAGTGTAAATACTGGAATAAACGAGAGGGTGACAATGAGCAGCGAGAAAAATAGTGCAGGTCCCACCTCGGCCGCCGCCTGGGTCAATACCTGCCAGCGTTTCTCACCGATGAGTTCTTGCTCAGGATGTTGTAGCTGCCATCGCTCCACATGTTTGTGGGCGTTTTCAATCATGACGATGGCCGCATCCACCATTGCCCCTATGGCAATCGCGATACCGCCGAGCGACATGATGTTGGCATTGATACCTTGATAACGCATAACGACAAAAGCGATCAAAACCCCAAGTGGCAGGGCGACAATCGCTACCAACGCAGAGCGCCAATGCCAGAGGAATAAAGCACAGACCAGTGCAACCACCAGAAATTCTTCAAGTAGTTTATAGGTCAGGTTGGCGACGGCGCGGTCGATCAGGAGACTGCGGTCGTAGGTGGCGATGATCTCGACCCCAACTGGCAAGCTGCTTTGGAGTTGCGCCAGTTTTTCCTTAACTGCTGCGATAGTGGCGCGGGCATTTCCGCCCGAGCGCATCACCACAATACCGCCAGTCACTTCGCCTTCACCATCCAGTTCGGCAATGCCCCGGCGCATTTCCGGCCCGAGCTGGATATGGGCGACGTCGGCCAGGGTAACGGGAATGTTATCCACCAACTTCAGCGGTATGGATTTGAAGTCATCAAGCGTATGTAAATAACCACTGGCGCGGATCATCAGTTCGGCTTCACCCAGTTCCAGAACACCACCACCAGTTTCCTGATTGGCTTGCTGCACAGCGGTAATTACCGCGTCATGGGACAGGTTATGGGCTGCAAGCCGGATCGGGTCGAGCACCACTTGGTATTGCTTGACCATACCTCCGACAGCGGCGACTTCGGCCACATCCGGCAAGGGCGCCAGTTCAAAGCGTAGGAACCAATCCTGCAGTGCTCGCAGTTGGGCAATATCGTGCTGACCCGGCTTATCGACCAAGGCGTATTGAAATATCCAGCCAACACCGGTGGCATCCGGCCCTAATGCCGGTTTGGCGCTGGCCGGTAGCTGCGCCTGCATTTGGCTCAAGGACTCCAACACGCGGGAGCGTGCCCAGTACAGATCGGTACCATCCTCAAACAAGACATACACAAAGCTATCGCCGTACATCGAATAACCGCGCACGGTTTTAGCGCCGGGTACCGAGAGCATTTTGCTGGCCAGCGGGTAAGTCACCTGATTTTCCACCAGCTCGGGCGCTTGCCCTGGGAAACTGGTGCGGATAATGACTTGCACATCTGAGAGGTCGGGTAAGGCGTCAATCGGTGTGGTTTTGACGGCCCAAATGCCCCAGCCAGTGAGCAGCAGTGAGGCCAACAGCACCAATACGCGGTGCGCAACAGACCAATGAATCAAACGGCTAATCATGGTCATATCCTCCCGCTGTTTTTGGTGCTATCCCCAAAAAGGAGGCTTCGGAATCGAGCAGGAACTGGCCGCTGACTACTACCTCCTGATCCTCCTCCAAACCTTCGCGGATGAGGGTCTGGTTACCTATCTCGCGGCCGGTGACAACCTCCACCGGGCGAAACTTGCTACCGGCTTCAGCCAGCATCACCAACACCCGTTTGCCCGTGCGGATGACTGCTTCTGTGGGCACAAACAATCCGGTTTCTTTAGTGGATGATTGCAGCAGTACACGTCCACTGGTACCGGGTTTCAAGCGTGCTTCGGGGTTGTCCAACAGGATGCGGGCAGTCAGGGTGCGGGAGCTGTCATTGAGCGAGGGCAACAGGTATTCCAGTGTGCCGGTCAGGGCTGGATCACCAGGGTTGGCGGAATTGAAAATAGCCTTGTCACCCGGGCGCAAGCCAGTTGCTCGCGCTTCGGGAATGGCGGCATCCAGCCACAAGCTGTCCAAGTTGTTAATCTTTGCCAGCGTAGCGCCACTGGCCAGCGCCATACCGGTTTTAACATCCAGCATATCCAATACACCCGAGATGGGCGAAGTGATAGTTACACGGGTCTCCGGTTGGCGGGTTTTTTCCACCTTGGCAATCAGGGCATCGGGCATCCCGAGTAATTGCAGGCGGGCGCGCAATGTCGCTAACAAATGCGGGTTCTGTCCAACCGGCTGGGAGAGCAGTTCATTTTGGGCATCCAGCCATTCGGGTATCTGAAATTCGGCAAGCGGCTGACCGGCGCTGACATGATCGCCCACCGCTAGCGGCCAGGCTTTTTCCACAAAACCCGCCGCGCGCAATTGCAATATCGCCTGGTTGCGCTGGTTAAATTGCAGTTGCCCGACCACTTCCAGCTCGTGGGCTATTGGCAGGCGTTGCACTCTGGTTTTGCGCATTCCCAGGTTTTGTACCAAACCCGCGGCAACCGTTAATGCGGGAGCAGCTTCATCCGCTGCCGCGTATTTGGGTACCAATTCCATATCCATGAAGGGTGATGGACCCGGTTTATCAAAATGCTGGTCGGGGACCATAGGGTCATACCAGTAGAGCACCTTAGGTTCCTGTTTGGCCGCATCAGCAGCATCCTTTTGCGGCGGTGGTATAGGGGTGGATTTATGCAGGTGCTGCCAACCAACACCTAGCGCAATGCCGAGTAGCAACGTGCCTAGCCCAACGGCTGCAAGCAGACGTACAGAGAGATTATTCATTTAGGTGATTCCCGAGAGACGATAAAAAACGTCTCGCCTAAACACCCGGCATCTTTACCGGTTTAAGCGAGGTGTAATCGTATTAACTCAGGAGGCGTTCGGAGGTCGCCAGATACCGGCGGGATTGAAGACAGCAATATTCAGCGGACGAGTTTTAGTGTGTGCAGTCAAATTTGAAAGAGAGAAAAACGACGCGGGTGTATAGAGATATACCTGCACGGGTGTTTTACAGAGATGACAGGATTTGGCGGTTTCACAGGGATTTATTGCATCATCGTCATCTGCATCGGGGCAGCAAGGCATAGCTTCACTATCACCCGATTCATCCATCACCATGGTCATTTCTTCAGGGCACGGTGAGGCAGACAGCAGAATTTCTGCCGCGACTTGCAGGGGCATCACGAAACTCAGCAGTAAGACGAATAGCAATGAACAGTGGCGCATGGTTTAAGCATAGCTCAATGCAGGCGATAGAAAAATACGTCACCCAAGATTAAGGTGTGTAAGTTCTTAAAATTCACTCACCCGAGTCTATTGATCGTTGATAGAGATTTTTTCCCGTTTCAACCTCAGGGCATTTCCAATCACCGATGCAGAGCTGAGGCTCATTGCCAGTGCGGCAATCATTGGCGACAACAACCAGCCCGTCCAGGGAAAAAGTATTCCGGCAGCAATCGGAATTCCCAAACCATTGTACAAGAATGCAAACATCAGGTTCTGTTTCATATTGGTCACGGTCGCCTCCGATAAAAAGCGCGCGACCGCAATACCGCGTAGATCACCTTTCACCAAAGTAACTTGTGCGCTGTTCATCGCTACGTCAGTACCCGTGCCCATGGCAATACCCACATCGGCTTTGGCCAAGGCGGGTGCATCATTGATTCCATCGCCCGCCATGGCAACAACCTTGCCCTCGGCTTGCAAGCGTTCAACCAAACGCAATTTATCCTCTGGTTTCACTTCACCGTAGACTTCATCGATACCCAGGCGCGCCGCCACGGCTTTGGCTGTTGTAAGGCCATCACCCGTCGCCATAATAATGCGCAAACCAGCGGCTTTTAGCGTTGCCAAGGCTTCCGGTGTACTGGCCTTGACGGGGTCAGACACCGCAAGCAGACCCGCGAGCTGCCCATCCACTGCCAGGTACATAACACTGGCACCTTCACTGCGTAAGGTTTCGGCTTCGGGCACCAGCGGTGCGACAACTACACCCTGTTGCTCCATCAGCACCGTGTTTCCCAGCGCCAGCTTGCGCCCTGAAACTGTTCCGTACACACCGATGCCGGAACCTGACTCAAATTGTTCAACTTTTTCCAATGAGAGATTGCGCTCGCGCGCCGCCCGGACAATGGCATCGGCCAGCGGATGTTCGCTTCCTTGATCAAGGCTTGCGGCAAGGCGCAACACATCGTCTTCACTAAATCCCTGCGTAGGTACCGCACGATCAAATGCAGGCCGCCCTTCAGTCAAGGTTCCCGTTTTATCGATAATGAGTGTATCTATCTTGCGGAAGTTTTCGATGGCGGCTGCGTCCCGAAACAGTACACCTTGGGTGGCACCACGCCCGGTGGCCACCATGATCGACATAGGTGTAGCCAGCCCTAGTGCGCAAGGGCAAGCAATAATCAGTACGGCTACCGCGTTAATTAATCCGAATACCCAACGCGGTTCAGGGCCGAACAGACCCCAGGCAAAAAAGGTCAGCACGGCAATCGCGACCACCGCAACGACAAAATAACCGGCGACCGAATCCGCCATGCGTTGCATCGGCGCTTTGGAGCGCTGCGCTTGCGCCACCATCTGAACAATCTGCGCCAACATGGTAGCCGACCCTACGCGCTCAGATTCAATGGTGAGTGCACCATTGGTATTCAGTGTTGCGCCAATCACTTTATCACCCGTGCGTTTCATCACTGGCAGCGGCTCGCCGGTCAGCATGGATTCATCCACAGCGCTGCTGCCTTCCACAACGACACCATCCACGGGTACTTTTTCGCCGGGGCGAACACGCAACTTGTCACCGACATGGACATGCGTGAGTGGCACATCCTCTTCAGTGTTATCGTCGCGAATGCGTCGTGCTGTTTTTGGTGCTAACCCCAGCAAGGATTTGATCGCCGCTGAGGTCTGCGAACGCGCCTTTAATTCCAATAGTTGTCCTAGCAGCGTCAATGAAATAATGACGGCTGCCGCCTCGAAATAAACGGAGACCCGTCCCATCGATACGAAGGATTCGGGGAATACGTTGGGGGCCAATGTTGCTACAAGGCTGTAAACAAATGCAGCGCCTGTACCCAAGCTAATCAACGTCCACATGTTGGGGCTGCGATTGATGATTGACTGCCAGCCGCGCACAAAAAAAGGCGCTCCAGCCCACAAAATGATAGGCAATGTCAGAATCAATTCGATCCAGGTTTGAGTAGATACATCAAACAAATGAAGTTGATGACCGACCATGGCAAGAACAGTGACAATGACAGTCAGCGGCAATGTCCACCAAAACCGGCGAGTGAAATCACGCAACTCCGGATTTTCGTCTTCATCGAGTTCGGGCAACAATGGCTCTAAAGTCATACCGCATTTAGGGCAATTACCCGGTTGCTCCTGACGTATTTCAGGATGCATTGGGCAGGTGTAGATAGCGCCAGTGATCGCTTCAGAAGCGGGTTGCACCGCATTCTTCGCCTGCTGAGGTTGCGGCGTAGCAACTTGCGAATGTGCATGACTCCCGCTGTGCTGTTCCGATGTTTTAGTTATGTATTTTTCTGCCGTGGCGATGAACGTCGTTTGGCAACGTCCACTGCAAAAGTAGTACATGTGTCCCTCGTGCTCACACCGATGCGATGATTGTTCAGTAACAGACATTCCACAAACAGGATCTTTGAGAACTTCTGAATCCGGTTTATTTGATTGATGCGAATGAGCGTGGTTATGTTCCATGGGTTCCCTCGTGATGCGGTGCATTATCAAGTTGCCTGCTAAGAAAGCGCCTTCCAACTCAGTGTTGGGTTCGGCGATCATTCATAAATTTTATGTGAATTAACATTCGTAACCGCTATCGTGAAAACTATTGGATCGGTATGGCTGTGCTTTGTCGCGCGCGGTTTTGCCACAACTTTACCAACTCCAATATCAACAAGGGGATAGTGCTAATTACGAGTAGCAAGACGCAATCCTCTAGCGATAAGAATGTGGTTTTCAAAAACAATCCCAAGGTGGCGTTGTGGTGCGCCCACACCTGTAAACCAATCACCAGAAATACCACAACCGCCAAGATTAGATTGGTGCGCAAAGGAATTCGCCACAGTGCCTTGGTTTCACTGCGGGCACCAAAGGCACGCAACAATTCTGCAAAAACGAGCGTGGTAAAGGCTTTGGTGCGTGCCAGTTCTTCACTGCCAGTTTGTAAGCTATAAAAGTAAACCGCAAAGGCGACTCCCGCAGTCAGCAGCCCCGTCAAAAACATCGTCCCGAGAAAATTATTCGCCGCAATATGTTCATCGCGCGGGCGTGGACGTTGCTTCATAACATCCGGGTCAATGGCGTCTGTAGCGAGACACAGTGCCGGTAGACCATCGGTAACCAGGTTAATCCAGAGTAGATGTATAGGTAAGAGTGGTGCTGGTAAACCCATAATAACGCACAGAGTCATTAATAAAAGTTCACCGGTATTACCGGCTAATAGATACTGCAAAGTTTTGCGAATATTGCTGTAAATGCCACGCCCTTCTTCAACTGCCGCCACTATGGTGGCGAAGTTATCGTCAGTGATGACCATATCCGCAGCTTGTTTGGTGACTTCGGTACCGGAGCGCCCCATCGCGATGCCGATATCGGCACCTTCAATGGCGGGCGCGTCGTTTACGCCGTCGCCAGTCATGGCAACCACCGCGCCATTCGCTTTCCATGCGCGAACTATGCGTAGCTTGTGCGCAGCAGTGACGCGCGCATAAACGGCGATGGTTGAGGCGCGCCGCGCTAACTCATCTTCACTTATACCATCTAACTCGGGTCCTGCGACCACAACGTCAGTATCTGTCGCAATGCCAAGATCGCGGGCTATAGCGAGCGCCGTGTGCGGATGATCGCCCGTGATCATGACCACGCGGATACCCGCCGATACACATTTGGCCACGGCGACTTTTGCCTCGGCACGCGGTGGGTCGACCATGCCGCTCAAGCCGACAAACACCAAATCCTGTTCTATCGCGGCTGCACTTAAATCGGCGGGCAACTGCTGCCCTAAGTCGCGATAAGCTGAACCGAGTACACGCAAGGCTTGTTGCCCCAGGACAGTATTTTGCTCCTGGATGCGCGCGCGGTCGGCGTCCGTCAGTGGCAGCACTCCTCTGGCGGTATAAAACCGAGTGCAGGCTTGCAGGAGCACATCGGGCGCGCCATTGACCATCGCGCGCAAATTACCGTCTTCCAAGCGGCGAATAACGCAGCTGCGCTTGCGATCCGAATCAAAGGGAATTTCATGTTGTTTGGGAAGGCGCTGCTCAAAGCTGGATGGTTCACGACCGGCTTGTTCGCTAAACACTTTATGAGCCGCCGCCAGTAACGCACCTTCTGTGGGGTCGCCAATCACTTGCCAGTGGCCATCTTCCTCCACTAAATGCGCGTTATTACAGCCGATTAATAGCGTCGCAAGCTCCTGCAAGGCGGCAGTGTCGGGAACATTTACCGGGTTGTTGTTAAGCAAAATCTCACCCTTAGGTGCATAACCTTCGCCGGTTACCGTAAAGCTTTGCTCCGCTACACATAAAGCACGCACTGTCATTTGGCCGACCGTTAGCGTGCCGGTTTTATCAGTACAAATGACGGAGGTAGAACCCAGGATTTCTACTGCCGGTAGTTTGCGGATGAGCGCACTGCGGCGCGACATGCGCATAACACCCAGCGCCAGCGCCACTGTCACGATGGTCGGCAAACCTTCGGGAACAGCTGCAACCGCGAGACTGACAGCAGACATCACCAGTTCCAGTGGCGGGCTGCCACGCCACCAGCCGAGCATAAATAAGAGCGTGACTATCGCCAGCGAAAACCACACCAATATGCGCCCAAACGAATCCAGCTTTTGTTGTAAAGGCGTACCTTCGCTGCTGCTGGCATCTTCAATTAAGCGCGCAATTTGGCCCAACTCGGTGTTCATCGCCGTAGCGACTACAAGCGCAGTGGCAGCGCCGTTGGCCACGCTGGTACCGGCGAAGACCATGTTGTCGCGGTCACCGAGCGGGGCATCTGCTGCCAGGAGAGTATTAGATTGTTTCTCAACCGATTCTGATTCGCCGGTTAACGCCGATTCGGTAATTTTTAGGGAAGCCGCTTGCAGCAACCGCGCATCCGCTGCTACCAGATCACCGGCTTCCAGCATGAGAATATCGCCCACGACAATATCGGCTGCCGGAATGATAATTACCTGACCATCGCGCTTTACTTTCGCTTGCGGTGCGGTCATGTTTTTCAGCGCCGCAATAGATTTTTCGGCTTTGTATTCCTGATAAAACCCGATAACCGCATTGAGCACCACGATCGCGACAATGACCACAAAATCGATCATGTCCCCCAACACTCCCGAAATCACCGCCGCGCCTAACAAAACCCAGATCATGACGCTTTTAAATTGTGCGGCAATAATCTTAAGCACACTCGTGGGTGCACCTTCCTGCAAAGTATTGGCGCCTTCGGAGTTTAAGTATGCGGCGGCCTCTACCGCTGAGAGCCCGTTTTCCGTACTGCTCAATTGCTTGAACAGATTGGCGACTTCTACTTGCCACGGCGCAACCACTGAGCGCAACACTTTCGTAGTTTGGGATGGTGGCGGTGACGTAGGTGCAGATTCAGGCATATATTTATCTACGGTCTTTTTTAAGCTCATGGTGTGAGCACTGGCACTGGTTGCGCATTATTTTCAGCAACAGGCAAGTTGTGACCATAGACACGGCGATAAACACACGGAATCACCAATAGTGTTAGGAAAATAAGTGAAAGCAATCCACCGAACATGGGTGATGCCAGCGTTTTCATAACATCTGCACCTAAACCTGTGGCAAGCATGACCGGCATGAGTCCAAATACATTCATGGCAACGGCCATTAACACCGAGCGCAAACTGTTTTTAGCACCTTCCACGATGGCGAGCTGGCCATCGCTTGCTGTAAGAAGCCGACCTTCCGTTTGCCAGCGCCGCCAGGACTGATCCAGAAATACCATCATGATTGACGTGGTAGACACCGCTACCCCAATCAACGCAATAGCTCCCGCCCACACAGCCACACTGGTGTTGTAGTTTAAAAACCACATTAAGATGATGCCGCCGCTTAAAGATAGAGGCACTGCGAGCATCACAATGAGCGCCTTTGAGGTGGACTGCATGCTGAAATACAAAAATGCAAATACCAGAGCGAGTGTTACGGGCAAGACGATAGCCATGCGCTTTTGCATGCGTGCGAGATACTCGTATTGGCCAGTCCAGGTGATGAAATACCCGGGCGGGATATGTACGGCGTCGGCGATGGCTGCTTTAGCATCGGTAACGTAACCACCGGCGTCGCGATTGAGCAGATCAATGTAAACATAACCCGCAAGTGAGCCGTTTTCATCCAGCACCATGGGTGGCCCGGTGCGGGTAATCAGCTTGCCCAGTTGGCTCAAAGGTACCTGCGCTCCAGCGGGTGTTGCCACCAGAATGTGTTCGATTTTTTCCACACTATCGCGCAGTTCGCGTGGGTAGCGTACGTTGATGGAATAGCGCTCGCGTCCCTCAACAGTTTCGGCGATATCCATCCCGCCAATTGCTGTTTCAATAACCATTTGCACATCGCCCAGTACGAGCCCGTACCGTGCCAGCGCCGCTTTATCGGCCTCAAAATCAAGGTAATTTCCACCGTTAATGCGTTCAGCATAGGCGCTGCGAGTGCCCGGTAGCTTGGCTAAGGTCTGCTCGATTTGCTGGCCAATATGCTCAATGGTGTTGAGGTCTGGCCCAAAAATTTTAATGCCCACGGGTGTGCGAATTCCGGTGGACAACATATCAATGCGGCCGCGCACGGGTTTCGTCCAGGCACGGTTTAAACCCGGTACCGCAACCGCCGCATCAAGCTCCTGAACTAAGGCTTCAGGGGTTAGCCCCGCCCGCCACTCTTTTTGAGGCTTTAAGCGGATGGTGTATTCAAACATCGACAACGGGGCGGGGTCAGTCGCGGTTTCAAAGCGCCCAGCCTTGCCAAATGAGCTAACCACTTCGGGGATAGCTTTAATCGCAAGGTTTTGGCGGGTGAGAATATCCTGCGCCGCCGTTACCGAAATACCAGGCACGGTGATGGGCATGTAGAGCAAATCGCCCTCCCATAAGGGCGGCATAAACTCTGAACCCAAGCGTAAAAATAACGCAGCAGACACCGCCATTAATAAAGCGGTGCTCGCAAACACGGTTTTAGTGTGGGCAACAGCCCAGCTCACCACTGGGGTGTAGATCGCTTGTAGCCAGCGGTTTAGCGGATTGTCGCTGGCTTTACGGATTCTCCCCTTAACAAAAAGCGCAATTAAAATAGGCACCAGAGTGATAGTGACTAAGGCCGCCGCGAGCATTGCAAAGGTTTTTGTGTAGGCGAGCGGATGGAACAGCTTGCCTTCTTGCGCCTGCAAGGCAAAAATCGGTAGAAACGAAATGCTGATAATCAGCAACGCGGAAAATATAGCGGGCCCAAGCTCGCGACACGCTTCTAACGCGAGTTCCTGCCGCGTTTTTTTGCCATCGGAATTGGCAATTTTGGTGTGGGTGTTTTCAATAAACACCACCACGCCATCCACAATATCGCCAACAGCCAGAATAATGCCGCCAAGCGACATAATATTGAGGCTGATATCAAAGTAATACATCGGGATAAGCGATAACAGCAGCGACAATGGAAGCGTAATAACTACCACCAAAATACTGCGGATATGAAATAGAAAAAACAGAATAACAATGCAGACCAGTATGATTTCTTCAATCAAATTCACTTTCAGGGTTTGAACCGCCTGGCCGATTAAATCGGAGCGGTCATACACTAATTGCAATTCCAACCCGGGTGGGAAAGCCCCCTTAACCGTGGCAATTTTTTCTTTAACGGCGGCAATCACCCGCGAAACATCTTCTCCCTGACGCATAACCACGACGCCACCAACCGTATCGCCCTGACCATTCAAATCGGAAATGCCACGGCGAATATTGGGCCCGAGTGTTACGCGCGCTACATCGGTCAGCAGTATAGGTGTGGCATCTGCACTGACACCGAGCGCAATGTTTTCCAGGTCGCGCGGATCTTTAACGTAGCCCAAGCCACGGATGTAATATTCTCGCTCAGAAATTTCTAACGTCCGACCGCCAACATCATTGTTACTTTTTCTAATTGCGCTAATCACACGCTCTAGCGAAAGGTTTAGCGCGGCGAGTTTATTGGGGTCAACCTCGACTTGATACTGCTTATCAAACCCGCCCACGCTCGCCACTTCGGCCACACCGGGGACAGCACTTAACCAATATTTAAGATACCAATCCTGAAAGGTTTTAATTTGCGCGAGATTATATTTACCCTCGGGATCAACCAACGCATATTGCAATACCCAACCAACCCCTGAAGCATCGGGGCCGATACTTGGCGTCACGCCTTCGGGCATTTGCCCGCTGATTTTTGAAAGATATTCCAACACGCGGGCACGCGCCCAATAGTTATCGGTACCATCTTCAAAAATGACGTAGACAAATGACATTCCAAACATGGAAAAGCCACGCGCAACTTTCACTTTGGGTGCGGAAAGCAAGGTGCTCACCAAGGGATAGGTGATTTGTGCTTCTACTAAGTCAGGGCTGCGCCCCATCCATTCTGAAAAAATAATGACTTGTGTTTCCGATAAGTCGGGAATGGCATCAACCTTAATATTTATTAAGCAGTAAGCACCCCAACCACCGAGTAGCAAGGCGGCAACAATGGTCGCTTTACTGTGGTTCCAGCACCAGGTAATGATCGCTGAGATCATAGCTGCTACTCCTTACCAGACGTGCTGTTGTTACTGGGCTTTTTACTGGTGTCACTAGCGTTGTCGCCATGACCACCGTGGCCGCCTGCTGCGGGCGTACCTTTACGCAATGCTGCTTGCAAACGGCTTTCAGCATCAATCAGAAAACTGGCGCTGACAACAACGGCTTCACCTTCGTTTAAGCCTGCGAGAATCGTCAGTTGATCGCCCACTCGCTGGCCAATTTTTACTTCACGCGGAATAAATTGGATATCACCGGTTTTTACAAACACAATCTTGCGCTGGCCGGTATCGAGCACGGCTTCATCGGGCACCACTAGCTGCTCGGTTAATTGTTTTTCAATGTCGGCATTGGCAAACATACCCGGCCGCAAAAATTGATCGGCGTTAGCAATTTCCACGCGCGCTTTAGCCGTGCGGGTTTGAATATCTATCTCCGGGTAAACGTAACTAATAACGCCCGTGTAGTGTTTACTAAGGTCATAAGGCAAGCTCACTGCTACTTTGTCGCCAATCTTTATCAAGGCGACATCCGCCTCATAGAGTGTTAGTAGTAGCCATACCTGGGCGATGTCAGCGAGATAGTAAAGCTCAGTGTCAGGCGTTACATAGGTGCCCAGAATCGCCGCTTTGCGGATGACTACGCCGGTTACGGGTGCATAAAATGTCAGTGCTTTTTTTGCTGTTTTTGCCGAGCGTAATCGCTGCAGTTCCACCTCGGCCACACCCCATAAGCGCAAGCGAGTCAGGGCGGCCTCTGCAACCTCAGTGGCTCCCGAGCCTTGCCGCCGCGCCGCTAAATATTCCTCTTGCGTACTGACCAAATCAGGGCTGTATAAATCAAACAAGGGCGCACCTTTGGTGACCGCTTTACCCACGTAATCGATGTGAATTTTTTCAATCCACCCACTGATGCGCGTATGTACATGCGCTTCCCGTGTTTGATCCGTGGTAATGCTGCCGACGGTGCGTATTTTATGAAACAATTTTTCGCGCGTAACAATTTGCGTTTGTACGCCCGCGGCTTTTTGTTGCTGATCTGAAACCGTAATCTCGGCGCGGTCATCAATAACACTTTTATCACTAGAGGCATTTCCGTGCTGCGTTTCACCGGAAGCATGGGCTTTCTGCTTATCATTAGAAGACAATGCTTTAGAGGATGATATTTCAGCAGACATCGCAAGCTGTGTTAGCAATGCAGTGGCAGCAAGCAAGGTGATATATAACCGGGATATTCTCATTACATTCCACCCATGCCGGAATTTCCGCCTTGATCAGTTGTAGAAGATTTTTTACCGGCAGGTTTGGGCTGGCTCATGCCACCGCCCATATTGACGGTGTCGGAAGCGGGCATGGCATCGCCCATATTGCCCGCACCAAAAACGGTGGGGCGTGATGGCGCCAACTTGAGAATGGGTGGCGAGGACAGCAATTCATTTAAACGGGTTTTTGCCAGTTCAACATCAATCCGCGCTGCAACTAATTCCAATTGTTGGATCGCCTGAATTTTTTCTATCGCAACATACTGCGACAAATTCATACGCCGGGACTGATAGGCAGATCGTGCATCGGCCAGTGCTAACTGTGTGTTAGGCAGCACATCGGTTTCGTACAACCTCACCAAGTCACGCGCAGAAATTAACGCTTGGTTTGCGTTCACCGATTCGCTAATCAGTTTATTGCGTAAATACACTTTATCCGATTCAACTGCTTGTTGCTCATAACGTGCGGCTGTTACCAAATGCGATTGCTTGTGTCCAAAATAAAGCGGTACGGTCATGCCGACCATGACACCCCAGTTGGATTTTTCAGTGTCCATCTCACCCATATTGCGCGGCTCCATTGCCATTATTTGCAGCACAAAATCCGGGTAATAGGAAAGCTTTGCTAATTTATATTCATGCGCAGATTGTTGTGTTTGCGCATCAAGTACGGCGAGTTCTGGTTGATCGTTAAACTCGGTTTCAGTGAAAGCTGGCTCAGTTGTGTGCGTAAAGTCAACAACACTTATTGGTAAGTCAGCTTCAGGCGGATGACCGCGCAATTCGTTAAGCGATGTACGTAACCAAAATTGTTCACGTTTAAGTTTTTGTTGTTCAATGGCAAGCGTAGCTAATTCCATTTTGGCTAACAGCCAATCGTGGTGTTCTGTGCCTCCCGCTTCATAACGTGCTTTGGCGCTTTGCATTGCAGAACGCACAGCAGTTTGCAGTTGTAAATTGAGGTTGATCGCTTGGGCGTTAAAAAAAGTACGATAAAAAAATTGTGTGGCGATTACTTTCAACTCACGACGTTGCGTTGCGGTTTCTTGCTCAGCAGTTTCCGCTTTGAGTGCGGCAATCTTTTCACGTGTGCCCCGTTTTCCGGGGAATGGTAAAGATTGGCTAATCTGATAACGATAGGCTTGCGGACTTTGCTCTCCGTAAGGAATCTCATCCATGCCAAATGCCACAAAAGGATCATCCAGCGCGCCTGCTGGTTTGATGCGGTGCTGTAGTGCTTTGTTGTATTGCTGTGCGGCAGACAAACCGGGATTGGAAGTATCAACTTGAGTCAGAAACTCTTCTAAAGTGAGGGAGCCTTGTTCGGCAAACACAGGCATCGCCACAAAGAGCGATAAAAATACTAGTGAAACTGAAAATGGAGATAATTTATTCATAAGTCCTCCATTTTTATTAATCCAATAGCTGTAATTAACGGTTTATTCAATTAACTAGCGCGTGCAGTGCAAGCCACGCGCGACAACAGGCTGCTAAGGTTTTTTCATGGCGATAGCTTCATGCTCTGCCGCCAGTGCTTCATATTCTTTGATATTAGACTCTGCGTTACTGATTAACTTATCACAGTGTTTGCGCATGCCAGCCATTGCGTCCTGGTTTTTGACATACCCCACTTCATAAGCCTTGCGCATTTTGGTATGCATGGCTAAATCTTTTTTGGCTTCAGTAATCTTGTCCTTGTAGTAACTTGCAATAGCATGATGTTGCTCAGGCTTATCAGCTATTTCTGAAATTAGCTTCTCAATGGGGGTTGAATGGGTGTCAGCCGCTATTGCAAATGCTGGCAAGAGTAATGCGGTGCTTAATATGAATGCAGAAAATACGGATGATTTTTTCATAAAGTTTTCCTTGGTAAGGTTAATGGTTGGATAATTACACGTGCTGTCTATCGTATACTTCTATGTGATACTTTTTTAAGCGATCTATGATTCCAAATAAAAAAATTGCTCTATTCATTTGCAAAGGAAAACCCTTCGATTAAATGACATATCTCATGTCCATTCGGCTCTTGGTTTGGCTTGTTTTTCCAGTCTTTCATTGCTTTTTTCATATGCTTTCGCAGTGCGCTCTGTTGGTTAAAACTTTGCTCTGTTTCTTGTAGCCTTTTTTCAAGAATTTGACGTACCAGAGGGCACGCCATCTTGCCCTTACTGGCTTCGCGAATGATTTCTTTAATATCATTCAGGGTGAAGCCTAGTTTCCGCGCACTCAGAATAAACTGCAGCCGCCTACGTTCTTCTTCACGATATTCTTTGTAATTATTGGCCGGGTTACGTTTTGGTTTGATCAATCCTATAAGCGTGTAATACCGGATAGTATCAGCGGAAATTGCCAATTCACGCGCCAGTTGAGCCACCCGCATACTTACTCCACATAATTTCTTCGACGTTTTTAATTTACTCCTTTCAACACTCTCGATCTTGATCAGGATCAAACCCAAGAGTTAAACCTAGGTTTAGATAGTGAATTCATTACATCCTAAATCTGTGTGCGGCTCACAGGTCAAGTGAACTTTTTATATTTGTCGTCAGATCGCGTATTTTTTTAATATTGCTAATAAGACTCTAGGGACGCCAAATGAATATTGAATTTGAATAGCAGTAGCTACCTTTACCTGTGGACGGTCTGTTCGCTATACAACATAGCAAGAGGAAGTAAGTTGGGCGGGCGGGTAAGCAGGGCCAAAGCTACTCGCGAAGCAAGTTCTTAAAGGAGGGAGTAAATTCGAAGCCGCGTAGGCGGCGCTAGAGAATCGAGGTATGTGTTTTTACATATCACTCATTCGTCCTGTTTGTCGGGATAGTCGCATAGCCTCATGCTCTTCCATCGCCAGTAGTGAACCAAGCAATGCCTTCGCCTCAGGAATGTCAGCCCTTTCTTCAATATCGCGATAAAGCTCAATAATTTGCTGGTGGTAATCAAAGACCTCTTGGCAGATATCGTCAAAACCAAGTTCCGCGTAGGGTGCATCGCAAGTCCGATGTGATTGGATAGGCTGGTGTGACAAGTAGTCGTAAATGTACGTTTTCATTACCTTGGACTCCGCCTGCGCTTCGAAGGCACTTACCATTTTTTCCATTTTGCCTTCATGCTCAGCCAGGTAATCAAGTAGTAATCGAGCACGCTCTTCTTCGTTTTTTGATGCGCAATGCGCAAGACATTTTGACAAATGCCCATGCAACTGACGGGTCCAGTCGATTAAGTCTGAGAAAGTTTTAATTTCCATGCCATGCACCTTATATGTTTACTTGACTATCTGGCTCATTTTCGAAGCTAAGAACATTCAGTGGATTATTTTTTTCCGTCTTCCATGCTGCGGTCGGTATCCCGATCTGGGCGCTTGTCTTCACCATGATTGTGCCCCCCGTGACCCTTGTGCATAAATAGATGCATCAACGGGCACAGCAAAATGATGAGATAAGGCAAATATGGCAGGGTGTGATTACCATGTTCTACTAACAAAAAATAGAGGGCGGCGCCAATCAGAGTGAGAGTCGCAAGCCCGTGTAGGCCAGACCAGTATCTAGGTGCATTTGCCATAACGATTTTTCCTATATCGACTCTGCGTTAAAAGTTTGAGAAGCTGGACTCAAGTGATGCACTAAACATTTTGGTACGGTAACTAGACTAGTCCGATTGTTTACGTGATTAGTTGATACAGATCAATCGTTCATGCGATGACAATCCATATCTGCCAATGGAGTGAAGACAAATACTTATCTTGCATTAGCGAACTATTTGTAAGGCAATCTCTGTACGTTGACCCACATAGACACCCCAACTTTCTGGCTAATTTTTTAAATATATCTAGTGGTGAGTACTTTCACCTTCCCCTCGGGTAGTCAATATCTGATATTGCTCCGGTGTTAATGATGGAAGCTTCTGAATAAATGCCACCATTGCCCAAATACGTTGGTCATCGTGTGTTGGCCCCCAAGCGGGCATACCGCTGGCTTTTATTCCATGTTTAATGATCCAGAATTGCCGGCGCGCGCTGTTGGTTTTGTTATCAAGCGGCAGCGATAAATTTGGCGGACTTGGATAAAGCCCAATACTCATATCACTTTGCGTGCGCCCCGGCTTTAAATGACACTGGGCACACATATCGTTGTAATCCGGCCCACCACTGAGGAGTAGTTGGGAATCGTTTAAATCAGGAACGTCAATTTCCGCAGCGGCGCGCGCAATGGATCGCTCACGCAAGGTTTCCAGCAGCCAATAAGTTGCTTTATTGTGTGGCACATCGGCGCCTATCGGGTATAGCCCTGCATTGACATAAGCATATGCTACGGCCAGTGCGGCAACACTAAGCAGGATGATCCATTTAATGGTTTTCATGTATCGTTCTCCAGATTAACAACGGATGTACAGCAAACACTGTCATCCGTGTCCAATAGCGATTTGTGGGTTGCCCACTCAGCTTAGTAAGCAACCCGCGCATTACCCATCAATGGGCACTGTGCCCTTCATGGCTTTCACTGGAGGTCGATTTGCTCTTATCCATTCCTTCCATGTCTCCGTGATTCATGCCTTCCATCTTCTCGTGATCCATTCCTTCCATGCCTTTGTGCGGATCGCTAACAGCAGATTTTGCACTGCATTTTTTCATCAGGGCCTGCATCACCGGATCATTCATATCCATCTTGGAGTGATCCATTTTTTTCATCGCATCACAATCGGGCGCTTCTGCCGTTTTGGCATGCTCTGCGGGATCATGAGCGAAGCTCGGAGCCACCATCAATGCACTAGACAAGATCAAGGCAGAGTTAAGAAGAAAAGTTTTCATTGTATGTTCCTCGGTAATTAAAGTTGTTTGACACTGTGTATTAAAACCATGCGCGAACACCGGCGACCCACTGGGTATCGCTGGTGGGCTCGCCATGATCACGGACAAAATCGGCGGTGTTGCCGAAGCTCTTCGTCCAATTCACACCGATGTAGGGCGCAAATTCGCGGCGAATTTCGTAACGCAACCGAAGGCCTGCCTGGCCATCAGATAAGCCTGAACCCGTCAGCCGGTGCATATCGTTTTGGCCATAAAAGTTCACCGAAACTTCCGGTGATAAAACTACTTTCTGGGTGAGCATCCATTCATACTCTGCTGATAAACGCGCGGCTGTATCCCCGGAATCCCCGATAAACAGTGCTGCATCTATTTCAAAGAAATACGGCGCCAACCCCTGGATACCAATCACACCCCATTCACGTTCAGGTGTTGGTTTCAGGTCTTGCCGTACACCAACTTGAACATCCCAGAAGGGTGCAATGGCACGGCTGTAAAGCGCTTGGATTTCGGCTTCCTCGGTTTCACCGTCCACTCGCTCTACATCGGTTTTGATCCAGAGTTTATGCAGGTCTTTACCGATCCAGCCCTGGGCTTCCAGTACATAGGGTTCAGCCTCGTCACTATCGCGCCACTCGAATTGGTCAATCATCACACGCGACAGCAATGGGTCATCCCCCTCGTGGGCAATCACGGGCATGCTGGATAACGCGGTTGCCCAGAGAGTCAGGGTCAGTTTTTTTGATAGGTTTTTCATAGCGTTCTCCTAAACGACCCTGACTTCACGCATCATGCCGGGCATGTGGTAAAGCAAATGACAGTGATATGCCCAACGGCCCTTGGCATCGGCAGTTACGAGGTAACTGATGCGCGAACCGGGTTGGACAAGGATGGTGTGTTTACGTGGGATATAGTGGGGATCACCGGTTTCCAATTCGCTCCACATTCCGTGCAAATGAATGGGATGCGTCATCATGGTGTCATTGACCAGAATGATGCGCACGCGCTCGCCAAAGCTCAGTTCCAGCGGCTTGGCATCGGCAAAATTGAGGCCGTTGATCGACCACATATAACGGCGCATGTTGCCGGTCAGGTGCAGCTCAATTTCCCGTGAGGGCTCACGTTTGTCGTAGGTGGGATGCAGGCCCCGGATGTCCGCGTAGGTCAATACACGGCGACCGTACAGTTTTTGGTGATCACGCAGTCCAATCCCCGGATCGGCCAAGCCGCTTTGAGGTGCGTCTGAACGCATATCCACGTGTGGGCCAAATTCCGTATCAACATGGCTTATCTTGGTGAGCGGATCAAAATTGCTGCCAAAACCAGCTTTGGCCAGACGCGATTTGCCGGTGTGCTGGCTGTGATCCATCTTCGACATATCGTGCCCGCTGTGATCCATCGCGCCCATGTCATGGCCGGAGTGATCCATACCTTCCATTGCGGGCTTGGAGTGCTGGCTATGGTCCATCTTCATGGCTGACATATCGTGCCCGCTATGGTCCATCGCGCCCATGTCATGACCGGAGTGATCCATACCTTCCATGGCGGGCTTCGAATGCTGGCTGTGATCCATCTTCATGGCCGACATATCGTGGCCGCTGTGATCCATCGCTCCCATGTTATGGCCGGAGTGAGCCATACCGCCCATGTCGTGTCCACTGTGATCCATACCAGACATATCCATCCCCATGTCGCGATGACCTAACCTGGGAGCCGGGTCCATCGCCGGTATCTCGGCCCGCAAGGCAATATCCGTGGTCAGGGTGCCACGGGCATAACCGGTACGGTCATTACTTTGGGCAAAGATGGTGTAGGCGCTATCAGCAGCGGGTTCCACGATGACATCGTAGGTTTCCGCTACCCCGATACGAAATTCATCGACCACGACCGGCTGGATATTCTGGCCGTCAGCAGCGACTACCGTCATTTTTAATCCCGGAATCCGCACATCGAAAATGCTCATCGCCGCGCCGTTGATAAAGCGCAGGCGTACTTTCTCGCCGGGTTTGCAGAGTCCCAACCAGCCTTGATCCGGTGTAACGCCGTTCATCAAGTAGGTGTAGGTATAACCGGTCACGTCCGATATATCAGTTTCGCTCATGCGCATCTGGCCCCACATGGCGCGCTCGTTCCAGGTAGCTGCGAACCCTTTGGTTTTGAGGTCACGCACCAGATCGCCAACCGTCCGCTCTCGGAAGTTGTAGTAGTGGCTCATCTTTTTCAGGGTGCCATAGACCTTTTCCGGTGCAGTGTCCGTCCAGTCAGACAGCAGCACGACCATATCCCGGTCATAAGTCACAGGATCGGGCTCTTTCGGCTCAATGACGATGGCGCCCATTAGGCCGGTTTGCTCCTGGAATCCAGAATGGCTGTGATACCAATAAGTGCCGCTTTGCTGTACATCAAACTCGTAGATAAAGGTCTCGCCGGGCTTTATGCCATCAAAGCTCATGCCCGGCACGCCATCCATTTCCGAGGGCAAAATGATGCCGTGCCAATGGATGGAGCTGTCGTGATCGAGTGTATTGGTTACCCGCAAAGTCACGCGTTCACCTTCTTTCCAGCGCAAGATGGGAGCGGGCAAGCTTTGGTTAACGGTTGTGGCGATCCGTTGTTTGCCGGTGAAGTTGACCTTCTGGAAGCCAATCGATAGATCGAACTGTTTTCCAGCCAAGGTCTGGGGGTCATTGTTTTGCAATGGTGTAGCGGCAAATAGCTGACCCGATAACGGTAACGCACCCAGTGCTACCAATGAGGAGGCACCGAGTACAAAGCGACGACGTGACTGGTCTGGTGGCAACATGTCCGGTACTACCGGATAGCGATCCGTTGCGCTGCTCAGCTCCGTTGGTATGTGTATCCCCGCTGTGCGGGTGTCGGGAATTTTCATGTCCATTCTCCTTAGAATGTTTGCGTCAAACTGGTGATGCGGATGTACACCTCGCTGCTGCCATCGCTTTTCAGCAAGAGCACATCGTAGGGTGTGAAGCGGTCGCCCATTTCCATGCCGGGGCTCCCCACCGGCATGCCGGGAACGGCCAAGCCTATGGCTCCTTCAGGCTTTTCGGCGAGGAAACGGGTAATGACCGGAGCTGGAATATGGCCCTCAAATACATACCCGTCAGGTGATATAGCGGTATGGCAGGACTGGTATTGGGGGCTAATCCGGTAGCGGTTTTTGATCGCGTTCAGATCATCGGGATGATGGATATTGGATTTCAGCCCATGGGATTGCAGGTGGGAAATCCATTCTTCACAACAACCGCACGTCGGGCTTTTATATACCTCTAACTGCGCGGGTTTAGCAGCAGTGGCTGTTGATGGGGTGGATGAGGCGTGTGATGTGTGGCTTATCAATAAAAACGTGATCGCCAGGCTACCGATAGCGCCTATAAAACGCTGGAAAACCATAAAAGCTCCAAAACAACGCGAAGGTTGTTAAACATCTACGGAGGGAGCTAATGTCACTCCCGCGAATACAATTGGATGATCTATACGCCAAATTTCAGGCGTAACTGTCCTGTATCAGCGGAAAATGGGGGGACGATAGAGGGATGAAATGGGCGAGCTGGGGATGTACTGGTGATACCCATTGGTATTCACTGAAGTGTCAGATTGGATTGCAAAAGCCACGCTATAGCTCAATGCCGGTGCCGAACAACTGCTGGAAGAGCAATGCCCCATGGTTTTGCAACAATCGTGAGTGGCTTTCATATCCATGGCCTTATTCTGGACATCCATTTTGCTCATATCGTGATGCATACCCATCATCGAATGATCCATGGATTCCATCTTATGACTGGTTGGCGCAACGTCCATAAACTGGCATGGCATAGCCACAACCGCCAACGATTGACCTAAAAAGACCAAGGTAAGCAGTGCGATTAACCAGATAAGGTGACGTCGTTTAATGACCATAAAAATGGATATCGTTTGAATACGGTTAAAAGCATAGTGCAATAGGGAGCATGGAGTCCAGCGGTATGACGGGGCGTGGTCGTGCAATCACAATATTTGCATTTTTGATTACCAACACTAAACAGCTCATTGTGCTGACATCATTTGAATCGGATGCGCATTTAACTCCACCGTGATATGCACGAGCTCTTCATGAATACTTAATTGTTGTTTGAAGTAATCTGGTTGGACATCACCGGTGGTAGCAAGAGAGAGGATACAGGCATATTTACCCTTGGCCACCCGCCACACGTGTAAATCAGTAATGTCAGCTTTGACAGGGCTTGCTGCAATCACTTCCCGAATTTCAGCCACTACCGGCGCGCCCATTTCCGCATCAAGCAACACACGCCCTGTATCCCGTAACAAACCATAGGCCCACACTGACACTAACACGGCACCCACAATGCCCATGAGCGGATCAAGCCAATCGGCCCCCCACAGTTTGCCACCCGTCAGCGCTACAATTGTCAGCACCGATGTAGCCGCATCAGCCAAAACATGCAAATAAGCCGAGCGCAAATTTAAGTCATGATGATGTTCGTGATCACCTGGCGAATGATGATGATCATGGTGGTCGTGATGATGGGCATGGTTATCTTTTAGCAACCATGCACAGATAAGGTTAACCAATAGGCCGACACCGGCAATCGCTATAGCGTGATCATAGTGAATAGGGGTTGGTGAAATCAGGCGCTCAACAGACTGGTACAGCATGAGGCCCGCCACACCCAACAGGAATATCGCACTGGTGTAACCACATAACACTTCGATTTTCCAGGTACCAAAGGAAAAGCGTGCATCCTGGGCGAGACGCCGAGCGGCTGCATAAGCAAACACCGATAGCCCCAGCGCCAAAGCATGGGAACTCATGTGCCAGCCATCCGCCAGCAACGCCATCGAGTTGTATACCCAGCCGCCGCTAATCTCGGCAACCATCATCACAATCGTCAGCAACAACGCCCAACGAATGTTTCGCTCCGCCAAGGGATTGCCATCATCAAAGGCATGCGAATGACGGAGGGTATCTATATCAACGGCGTGGGATTGCATTTAAAGTATCCTTTGGTCAGATTTAATATACTCCCCCCTAGTACATATGCATTCCCCTAAAGGTGTTCTATGGCTCATACCACTAAATCCAAAAATAAATTGCTTGGCCGCGTACGGCGCATCAAGGGCCAAGCAGAAGCATTGGAACTGGCGCTGACGCAAGAAACCGAGTGCGCAGCAATTCTTCAGCAAATATCAGCCATTCGCGGGGCGGTTAATGGGCTAATGACTGAGGTATTGGAGGGGCACCTCCGCGAACACCTGGGTTCAGATGATGCTTCCCCGCAGCAGCGGCAGGAAAATTTGGAGCAAGTGATATCGGTACTGCGAACTTATTTAAAGTAAGTACTTCTGGCGAGGTGGTGGATTACAGCGGTAATTGGCCATCTGTACCATTTTTATTGATCTTCCTGCCGCGTATGCAAACGCACGAGGCGCGCAGTTTGAATTTAAGTAATAGAGTGATGTTTTATTAATCCACCTACTCATTATGCACAGGTTTACGATGCGCCCCAAATTGGTAATTTTTGATTTGTATGGAACTCTCATCCAGTTTGGAGTGAAACATCATCCATTTCGCAAAGTGTTGCAGTGGGCGCGACAACAAGGCCGCTCACCCCGGCCGGGTGATGCCCGATTCTTGATGACGCGCCCGGAAGATCCGGCCGAGCTATTCTCAGCGATGGGGATTGTTCCACCGACACAGATGATCACACAGCTTGAGATTGACATTAAGCAAGAACTTGCCAGCTTGGCATTATTTGAGGACGTGATTCCCACAATACGCCAGTTATCGGATTGGCATATTCCCATAGCTGTATGCTCCAACCTCGCAAAACCCTATGGTGCAGTGCTCGAACAGTTGTTGCCTGATGTTCCACTCCTCAAATGCTTGAGCTATGACGTTGGTTATATAAAGCCTGAGCGAGAAATTTACCAATGGGTTGTAGATAGAGCGAAAGTGGATCCGGCTCAGTGTCTCTTCGTGGGCGACACCTTGTTGGCCGACTATGAAGGTCCAACTCAATTTGGTTTTCGCGCAAAGCATTTGATAAGAGGAACAAAATGCTCCACCGAAACGATTGGCTCTCTTGCTGACATTTTGGCGCTCAAGGAGATCGCATGTTAGCCCCCATTTATAAAGGAAGAAGTGCTGAGGAAATATTGAATGACCGCATCTATTTTGACTCAGTGGGCTATTTTTATAGAGCGATGTCCTGGATTGATTATTACCATCGACATAGAACATTTACTGCAATGATTTATGCATGCACCGATGCAAGGCTCGGGATTGAACATTTACTGTTTGAGGAATTGGTATTACTCGCAGATCCGGCGTTGCCCGACAACTTTTATAAAAAGTGCACAAGAGAAACGAACAAATTTCTCAAATTGATTAAGACGCTAAACCCTGATCATGAAAAGCTCAACCTTTTTTCAAAAGCACTGATTGAACTGGAGCCCGATGCGCCGCCGCTCATTTTTTGGGATCTATCCGAAATGTCAAAATATTGGGGGAAGTATTCGCACTACTTGCATTGGTTTGGCTCGCAAGACCGAACTACAGGCGAGCAGTCCTGGGTTGAGGAGGCTGCGAAGGAGATATCAGGAATTACCGAAAAGATTTGGATGAAAATGGCGTCTGGAAACAGAGGCGTTATGCCGGTGTCGGGGATGACACCTGAAACACAGGCGATTTGGGAAGACTTTAAAAATGCAAAAATCAATTACAGCGATATTAGACCCCGGTTGCAATATTAATTGCGGGTCTTGGTGAAACGGAAATCTTGGATAACAGGGTAAAAGGCAAAAAATGGATCAATTGGCTTTCAAGTTTCCAGACTACACCATACTCATTCTTGACCAACTAAGGCAAGCTGATTGGTTCGCCCATTGCCTGCAAGTGGACACCGAAGATGATATCTATAACCCGGCGCTGTATCTGTATCATAATCACATAAACGGCATCGCCTATCATTTAATTTTCGATCTAAATATTTATCAGTATGTACTGAGCGCCTATAAAAAGACTGATAAGAAGCAGATCCACAGGGACGCAATTGCGTTAATGGTGTTTTGTAAGTTCACCGATATCCTGGTGGATCCAACTTTCGCCATCTATGAAAAAATTAATTATCAAAATGATTTTTCTGATGAAATTCTTGAGGATTTGATCCTTTTCAGGCAGCTCGATAATGCCGACATGGACCAGCTTGCCCAGTTCGCCCTTGGGCATACAGATCTAATCGCGTTACCGGGTCCGCCAGAAACCGATAAGGGGCAACTTCGACACGAATTGACTAAATACCATCGTTTAAAAAAATGGGACACGCTGTACCTGATAGTGTTAAAAATTACCTGCCTTTGCCATTGCGATTCTGCGCCAACACATCAAAAAGTGCAGAAACTGCTTGATTGGTGTCATCAGTATTTTCTATTTAGCCTGGCTGCCACGAGCTTTGCGATAAGCCTGTTTGCTGCCTCATCGAGTTTGATGAAATATAAACCTGCCGCACCTCAACAGGATCGGAAAAAAGCATTAATGAATATGACGTGGGATTTATTTTACGTCGATAAGTTTTTTGAAAAATGGGTCGCAAAAGATGGCGCTGTGGAATCCATCTACGCCACCAATGATGGACCGCTTAAAGAAGTTCTGTACAGAGCAATCTCCTTGCAACTACAGCCTGATGCCTCGCAGTTTGCAGATGACTTACCAGACAAACTGATAAAGGTCATAGCGGCGATTTCAGAACGAATGGTTGATGAAAAAGGACGTAACCTGCGAAAGGGTATGGACTTCAAAACTTATCGAGACGCATTAATTTCGGAGCTTGAAATAGTATTGCACGTCCGATGATGCCGTTCTAAAAGTGGCGGCCAAACTTAGGGTAGAAGACGATACTCATCGAGATTGATTGCTTCTACGGGGTGTCCATATGATAATTGGTTCGCGGGGCGACTGACCAGATGAGATTGAGCGCCCCCCTGCATTGAAAATTGACCCACCCTGGATGGTTTATTTTACGGGATTTAATTCAAGAGGAACTGGATCTTGTAGATGAAGCTCACATGGGAAAAAATAATTGGGATTCGATGTTTATTGCCGGATTGTTGCATCAAGACGTATTAGTCTGGTTATCTGATAGATTTAATCAACAAGGACGCATGGAGGATGCTCCTTTATGTCCGCAGTAAAACTCAGGCGTACTTATACATAATTCGCACGTTTCATATTGGCAAACGTGGAGTATTCAGCCTGAAAGTTGTAGCTTTGATTACACAATATTAATTTCGAAATTAGAAAATTGTTTAAAACTGACCCGGTGGTCGATGTTTGGAGAGAAATCGAAGGTAACACTTCCAGTCTTCATGGCCGTAACTAGCTGAACTATAGAGAATCCCTGGTGCTGGATTCCAGCTCTAGATATGGGCTTCTTGGGCACTCCAATGCGAGCCTTGAGGCTCAAATCGCGAATAAATTTTTCACAGTGATTTTTGTCGATTACCCAGTCCCGATTAAGGCGGTTTGGCTTTTGAATTGCGGTTAGTATTTGGCTATCCAATAATTGCCTGAGCTGATGTCTTGTAATTTCCAGTTCATGGCACGCCTCGTTCATAGTCCAGTTTGACCCAAGTTCGGTGGCCAACGCATCTGCTTCATCAAGCAAGTAATGAGCTTTCCCTTTAAAAATTACCCTTGATAAGCGTTTCATAATTACATAACTATCAATACGTTCCGGTCGGCAGCCGATGACAACAGCTGCTTTTTTTTTGGAAATGATATTGCGCGAGGCGATTGACGACGTGATCCTAGTGACGCGCTGACTATCCAGTACCCCGGGCCAATACGTAGCCACGTAACGATCAAATTCTTCCTTGATAACTGCAATGCCTTGGTTGAGTCGCCTTCTATGTAGCTGCTCGTAAAGATCTCTATAATGTTTATTGATTCCAGCGATGCCCCTTTTACTCATCGGATTATCAATGAATTGAGAAAGTAAAGAATAAAATGCATCTGGCCAATTCCTTAACAAATTCCATATGGCTGTGTAATGTTGAGCGAGTTCAATATTTTCCATCCTGTTGGGATTAAAATTATCCCCTACCAGTCTCGCTGAATAATGTGCAAGAAAATTTATCAACGTCAATGACTCCCGGAATGTTAAACCTCGAACTATCTTTGGAATCTCCACTGTATGGACGGTATTCGATAATAGGCTATTAACGTAAGCATTGAATTGAAAAACAGATGAGCCGAATTTTTGGTGAGGCGCTAGAATAGGCTCATGGTTAGTATCGAAACTATCAAGCCTTGGGCGATACCAACTCAATCGTTTTCCCGTATCTTCTTGCACATCTACCAATAATTTCTGGTGTTTATTACAAGCGACAACCGGTAAAAACGACCAATAATATTTGCAATAACCCAGTTCCTGTAGACAGTCTGGACACAATTTTGGGTGTTTGACCAATATATAGGGGGAATCTATCACGCGTCTAAAACTCCGATACACTTCAGCGGTTGGTGCAAAGGAAACTTTTAAGTCTAACTGCAAAAAATGCGACGACAAATCAAATTCGCCCGTTAAAATCTGATGTACCGGGACCCTAGCGTTTTTCCACTTAAGCCCAGCGAAATCCAGGAGTTTCCCTATGTGGCTAAAACCATTGTGTTGAGAAATACGGATAAGATAACTAACCTGACATTCATCAGAGAAAGGCGCGGGCCTGAATAAAAGTTTACCCATCTGTCCCTCCCTAATCATCTTCATTCATCTATTGATCGGCTGTCTATCAAAAAGGCAATCACCCGTCATTTCAATAAATTTTTCGTAGTCAACTCGTTGCTGATCGATATGCCCCGGTAGCTCTGTAGTTCCAATTACAATCCGTCCATTTCGCGATATTGATTCCAATTGAGAATCGGACAAAATTCTCGACTCTAGAATAAATTTGCAGAGGATCCTGTCTGACACCCTGCTAAGATTCACCCTTCGAAACGCATTCTTTTGAGAAATTTCATCTGCAAAAGTAAGCTCATCTTTTATAAAAAAATGTTGGTTAATTCCGTAAAGATATGAGTAAAAAACAGGATTAATAAAATAGGCTTCTGATAATACCCAGCTTTTTACATCAGGATAATACATCAAGTACGATCTTTGAATACAGACTAAAACAGCCGTCTTAATGAATAACGAAAACTCAGTCTTACATCCAATGAGCTTTTCCGTCATTTTCTCTAGACGATTAGAAATTGCTAAGCCTGCAATGGATTCAAGAGTGACGAAATCAAATATATCCATACTAACAAACGAGAATGAAAACCTTTCATTTAGAAATCTAATCACCCTTTTCCACAAAGTTATTTCTAGCTCAATAATGTAATTTTCACGTTGCAAATTTTCAAAATTAAATGTTTTTAAAGGATTATTTCTAAGAATTGCAGATACGTATGAACAGCTTATGGATCTTCGGTCCAATGTAGCGACATATTCCGTCGTACCTGTCAACGTTGGACTGTTGTAGAGAATATTGTCGACAACTACAAGTCTTACATTATGCTTGTGGCAGATTTTATACTCTTGATATCGCCAATAAAATTTTCTATATGGATTTTCACCCCAACAACCCACGCATACTTTGTTAGGCTGACTGACTCTGTAAGCATCCAGATTCAACTCTGAATAAACAAGGGATCGTCGTATTATGAACTCCAAAGCGATTCTACATTTATACCAACGAATATAGAATGGATATCTAGCTTCGAACTCTTTGCTGTCTGGATCCGGATTTTTTTCCTGGCAATCATCGGGATGCAGATTGTTGTATATTTTTGATAAGAAGCGCATGAAATCCGCGCTGTCTTTAAAGCCGTTCCAACAGGATAATCGCGCAAGGTAATCGGGAAAGCACTCATCCGGAAATTTATCCGCTCTGTATAGTAGCTTCACCTGCACACCCTGATCGATTTCGAGCAGATCTAACTTCTCACCAAAGTTCTGCATCTGTAAAACTCTAATAATAAAAATAGGTTCGGGTCTCACGAACATATTCTAATTGAGGAATACTGAAAAAAATCAACCTACATTTACCATCGGTTTCCACTTTTTTGCATCTGATGCTCACTCAGCCTGTCAGACAAAATACTTTATTTTCCTTTGATACACCGTAAGTCACAAATTGTGCATCAATAATTGCGTTTTTATTTGCGCGATACCCGAAGTGCCAATCAGAATTAACCACCAGCTCATTTAGAACAAGCTTATCAATACTTACTAAAAATGAATTAAATTCATCGTCGACTCCATAGCTGCGGAGGACATTTGCAAATAATTCGATGTCAACCTTTCTGTCCTCCATCTCTGACATCATAAATGCCTCGCTTATGAGCTCTGCCGTGAGAGACAGATTTCCATTGGTCGCGGCGAAGCATCTCAATGCCATTGCGGTACCTGAAATATCAAGGTCGGACGAAAGACCATAAGCATTAGCCAACAGCTTCAATAGCCTTCTATAGTCGTCCCGGTCTTTTTTGTTGCTTACTCGGTAAGGCGGGAATACGCGTCGATACGCTATGCGGCGCTTCAACTGACGATTAGAGTCAACAAGGTATTTGCTCCATGGCATACCCATGAAAACTATAGGAATTTCCGTGTCTTTAATAAGATCTTTGAACAAATCGGCTATTCCTACTACTACTTGTGCGCTACGACGCTCAATGATTACTTGAATCTCATCGAGAATGAACAGTTCTACACACGTGGTCCGAATCAAGTTAATCAACCGATCGTAGAGCTCAACTTTATTTTTCGCACCACGCCCCATCTGAGGATCACCCAGACCTATCAAAAGGGATTTTAAAAATTCCTCTACATTAGATACTGATCTCAACTCGAAATGTAAAACAGGTATATAAGTTCTTTCCAACTGCTCAATGATAGGATTCATTTTCACATAGTGCTTTGCCAGTTCGCTCTTGCCGCTGCCGGACTCGCCGGTTAACAGTAAGCATGACGCAACTCCGTAACGTTTTTTTTTGAGCCTAAGGGTATCGAATAAGTCAAGCACTTCCGTGTGAAATGGACTCTTGATAAAGGGGCGTTCACTCGGGGGACTGTTCATTATTCTACGCTCCACCCGTCAAAGCTAAGTTCATCGTCCAACAAGTCGACACTCACTTTTGCAACTCGTCTGGAGTTATCGACGACTAACTTAAGATCGTTAACTCCTACCTTTTGTGATCTAGCAGCTTTAGATGCTGTAACTTGCGTTTTCCTGCGGGAATTGCGCGCGTGTAACTCGTCACGCTCGCGTGCCAGCTTAACTCTGGCGCGCTGATAGTCAGGCCTTTCCATTTTTGATTTAGCGGTGGACTTTGCAGCGGCTCTGATCTTGTTATGTTCATATAGAGAGACGCCTGAAACGTACTCGTACTCGTCAGATTCAATTTTCAAATAAACTTTATTGACCTCATCGAGAACCAGAATGTACCCAAGATCGAAATAATTCGACTTAACAGTTATAGTGGCAGGACCGTCCCGTCTATATAAATCTTTCAGCAAATCTGAATTGTAATCCAGATTATTAATTCGTATCCCGCCTTTGCCCAGTTCCCGCGAGTCTGTGGCCATAAGAATTGGTGCGAGATCCATCTCGTCCTCTACGGGAACCGGGAAGCTTTCTTCAGACGACAGCCACAATTCGTTAGGCGTCATTCCACATTCCAATGGGGTGTTATGGTAGACAGTCGTTAGCCAAGTGAAGAAGTAGCGTTTAAACTCAGAAAAAGTAAGAGTAGCCTCTTGCCGTGCATCATACTCTTCGCCACATTTATCGTGCTTGCGGACCACACCCGGCAAATCATCCAATACCAGGGAATTCACTATCCCATTGAATCGCTCAACCCGGCTTTTATAATTACCTTTTCGGACTGGACAGTATTGAAATACTGATCCAATTTCGTCCGCAACCGCTCTGAAATTTTTACCCCAAAACTCCATCGCGTTGTCTGAAACCAACGTTGTAGGGATTCCATGAGCCAGCCAGTCAGCCTCAATCGCCAGATTTTTCATCATCGAATCTTTTGGTAGGAACGCATTCATGCAAGCCATACATACGGATGCAAATGACGGCTTTTCAAAAGAGAGCTGGCAACCAAGGACCATGTGAGAGTAATGATCGATCAGAACCGTAATACTTGGGCGGCCTAAGAGCGTCTTGAGTTCATCATGAAGTACATGAATATCTAGTAAGGTATGGTCTATTTCGACCCGTTCTAACACTCGACTTGTTTCAATTCCGCTATGTGCGCCAGCAAGTTCGGCCTGGAGTGCACGGCTCCCGCGTCTGGACTTTGTTTTATGTTGGTAGGACACATTGAGAATTCGTGACTGTACGGTGCAGTAAGTGGGGGCAATTTGAAGGTCATGTGGGTTATCCAAATTGTGAGCAATTACCTTCTCTACAACGTTTCGGTGGATGGATGCCATTGTCGGTCTGCTTTGATGATGAAAACGTTTAGCAGCTTCATTGATGATCTCCAATACCTTTGCACTCACTTTAGGTTCGAAAAAACCTTTTGATCGATGGTTAGGATAAAGCCCTCGCATTTTCATCCCAGCCTCGACAAAGCTTCTGTACCACGATCTGACGGTTTGCCAATGAGGTGGTTTTTCACCTAGCTCCTGCGCAACAGCCGAAATAGTTTTGCAAGCACGCTTTTCCGTAATTTTATTAATTTTCTGTTCTTGCAATTTTTGTATATATTTAAACCTTCGATTTGTTTCGAGCTGTTCTTTTTCGGTGAGATCTGAAAATTTCAAGTCACCTAAATGTCTTGAGTCTGCTAGAAATTTAACGTCCCCAGCCGCATGGATTTCATTAAGCTCTGATCTACTTAGTCGAAGAGTTGAACCTTTGACTATATCAGCTAATACGATTTCACTTTTACCGATTGCACGCACAATCGCCCTACTGAAAGGGGTTCCATCTTTAAATTCGGCGATAACACCTTCGACCCATAACTCAACAGACATCGAATTCCACCTCCGTCATCATGCTTAATTCTTCTGAATTTATGTCGAACCGTAAGTACCCTAGGGCCAGCCAAGTATAAATTTCTCGAAGGCTAATTTGATTTTCTAACTCACTTATCAAACGGGACAATGGCATCGAAACACGGTGGATTTCGGCGAACTGATGCAAGTTCCTCATATCGATCGTGGGACGTTTCCTGTACTGATACAGTTTTTCGTAATTGGATAAGAGTGGCTGCCTAAGAATTTCCGTCTCATTTACAAGTAGGAACTTCGTAAGAGTTTTTTCGAGTGACAATTCGAAACGGGAGAAGAGGAGTTGATAATGCTCTGAACTTGCGCGATGAGACGGTTTAACTTCTACATATTTCCGCTGACCACAAATGTAATGAACTTCAAAGTCCGGGGTATACCTATTTTCCTCACTTTCACTAGGGATAGCGAAAGTCCTAGGCTGGGGGATATAGGTTTCGACCGTAGAATCAAATTCGAGGTGAAGACAATACTTAGACTCTAAGATCGATTCCACTAGGATGGTTTTACCGCCATTTGCTTTGATCGCTGGGAAGCGAACAATATTCTTGACGGCTGACATTTTGAGCTTGCGGGCGGGAATATTCATTTCGAGCATTTCCTAAGCATCCTTGCTCAAAATATACTCTACTTTATAATTTTATCCTATAAATTTATAACCTTATCCTATAAATTTATAAACTTTACCTATAATTCACATTAGACAGCAATTTCTGCCAGATTCCCTTTTTCTTCCAGCCAGGTTTTACGATCTCCCGCGCGTTTTTTAGCGAGCATCATATCCATGATTTGCATGGTGCCGTCATCTTCACCAATGGTGAGCTGCACCAAGCGGCGGGTATCGCGCGCCATGGTGGTTTCGCGTAGCTGCAAGGGGTTCATCTCGCCCAAACCTTTAAAACGCTGCACGTTGGGTTTGCCTTTTTTATTTTCGGCGGCGATGCGGTTGAGCACGCCATTTTTCTCGCCTTCATCGAGCGCGTAATACACTTCTTTGCCGATATCGATACGGTAGAGCGGCGGCATGGCCACATACACAAAACCGTTGCGCACCAATACCGGGAAATGTTTTACAAAGAGCGCGCAGAGCAAGGTAGCGATGTGTAAACCATCCGAGTCGGCGTCGGCGAGGATGCATATTTTGTGATAGCGCAATTCACTCAAATCTTCACTGCCGGGATCCATACCAATCGCGACAGAAATATCGTGCACTTCCTGACTCGCGAGGATTTCACCCGAATCAACTTCCCAGGTATTCAGGATTTTCCCGCGCAGTGGCATGATCGCCTGGAATTCACGGTCGCGCGCCTGTTTGGCGGAGCCGCCAGCAGAATCCCCTTCCACTAAAAACAATTCGCTGCGCGCCGGATCGCCGCTGGAGCAATCTGCCAATTTTCCTGGCAATGCCGGCCCTTGGGTCACGCGTTTACGTTCAATTTTTTTGCTCGCACGCACACGTTTTTGCGCGTTACTGATACAAAATTCAGCGAGTTTATCGCCGTCTTCTGTGTGTTGGTTTAACCAGAGCGCAAACGCATCTTTGGTGATGCCGGAAACGAATGCCGCGGCTTCACGCGAGGTTAAACGCTCTTTGGTTTGTCCGGAGAATTGCGGGTCGGCGTGTTTGTAGGAGAGCACATAGCAGCAGGCTGCCCACAGATCTTCTGGCGCGAGCTTTATTCCACGCGGCAACAAATTGCGGAATTCGCAGTAATCGCGCAGCGCATCGAGCAAACCTGTGCGCAAACCATTGACGTGGGTTCCGCCCTGCGCAGTGGGAATCAGGTTAACGTAACTTTCCTGAATTAATTCGCCGCCTTCTGGCAACCATTGCAACGCCCAGCTGACCGCTTCCGTTTGACCGCTGAAATCGCCAACGAAGGGATGCTCAGGCAACGTAATAAATTCTTGCGTTGCTCCCGCAAGATAATCTTTTAAACCGTCTTCGTAATACCACTCATCTTTTTCACCGGTTTGTTCATCTAAAAAGGTGACCGATAAACCGGGGCACAACACAGCTTTTGCACGCAACACATGGCGCATGCGGCTGACCGAAAATTTATTTGAATCAAAGTAAATGGGGTTCGGTAAAAAATGGACGCTGGTACCGGTTTGGCGCTTCGGACAGGTATCAATAATTTCCAGATCACTGGCTTTATCGCCGTTGGAAAAACCCATCTGGTAAACATTGCCATCACGCTTCACAGTGACGATTAATTTTTCTGACAACGCGTTAACAACAGAAACACCGACGCCGTGCAAACCACCGGAGAACTGGTAGTTTTTATTGGAAAACTTACCGCCCGCGTGGAGTGTACACAAAATTACTTCTACACCGGGTTTACCTTGCTCCGGATGGATATCCACCGGCATACCGCGGCCGTCATCAATCACTGTGACCGATTGGTCTTTATGCAAAATAACGTTGATAGTTTTTGCGTGACCCGCAAGCGCTTCATCCACCGAGTTATCGATAATTTCCTGCGCGAGATGGTTTGGGCGCGTGGTTTCGGTATACATACCGGGGCGTTTTTTTACCGGGTCTAATCCCGTGAGTACTTCAATATCTTCTGCGGAATAATTTGCCATCTTATTTTCTATTTACCCAAAAATGTAAAAAGGCCCAATACTGAAAAAAGGCTGAGTAGTTAACAAGGCCTAGTGTTTAAAAAATGTCATGCAATCATCAAGATAGCGCTCGAACCCCTGAAAAGCGTGATCGCCACCCTCTTCTATTGTCTGTTTGCATGCGTGGTATTTTTGTACCGCTTGCCGGTAGTCGAGTGTTTCATCGCCCGTTTGTACCAGCAGCCAATAATTGTTTGGGCGCACGACTGGCACATCGACCGCAACAATCTCGTCAATGTGGTGTGCGCTTAAGCGGTAGCTATCATCCGTGTGATAACTTTTCAGGTCAACCTCTAAATAGGCCGGCATAAAATCTTGCGGGCGTACAGCAGGATTAATCAGCACTGCACGCAAATTATATTTCTCCGCCAGCCAAGTCGCCCAGAATCCGCCGAGTGAACTGCCCATTAAATACACAGGCGTAGGCAAGTGCTGCTCAATTAATGATTGCAGCAACTTTTGGGTATCCGCTGGATAAGGCGTTAATTGGGGGCAGAGGAATTCAATTTCCGGATGCGCAACAGCCAACCATTGTGCGGTTTGCTGTGCTTTGAACGAGAAGGGGGAACTGAGAAAACCGTGGATGTACAGCAATGCAGCCATGGGCGATCAATAGCCTGCCGATTTGTAATCGATCACGTATTGCTTGTTAGTCACGCGTGCGATGCCGGTAGTAAACGACCCATCGCTGTTAAGTTCAAACCAGCGATAACCGGGCATTTGAGTATCTACCGTAAAATCATCGCACAGAGGTTTAAATTGCACACAGGTAGAGGGCGTCGCAACCAGAGTAACGCCTTTACGCCTTTGCTGGAACTCTTGATGCACGTGCCCCCAGGCAACCAGTTTCACTTGAGGGTGATCATCGATTAATTGAAAGAAAGCATCGGCATTGCGCACGACATATTGGTCAATCCACACACTGCCCACCGGAACCGGTTGATGGTGCAATGAAACAATAGTGTGCTTGTCGGGATGACTTTCAAGCACATGCGCAAGAAAATCCAATTCACTTGCCGCCAGTTGACCATACACTTGGCCGGGCACGCTGGAATCCAACAACACTAACAGCCATTCGCCCAAAGTGACCAAGCGCCCTTGAATACCCAAGGCATCCTGTTCAGAAGCCATTATCTCAGCCGAATCGTGGTTGCCAGCAAGCCAGCTAAGAGGTTGGGGAAAGTAACGGCGGATCGAATGAGCAAAACGCCGGTAACAATCGATATGGCCTGCACTGGCGACATCACCAGTACAAACTAAATGATCAAAACGCGGCTCCACCTCCTGGATAAGCTGTAGCACATCCTCAAGGCTCTGGTCGGTGTTTAACCCCAAAAGGGTTTCGCTCTGCTGCGGCCCCAAATGGCAATCGGTTATCTGAATCAGACGCACTGGCGGCTCTCGTCCCTCGATAGTCGGGTTCTGTAAATGATTAACAGACTAGGTTCCACTCACGCTCTGGCGTGGACTTAAGTGTCAAAATGGATAAGTTTCAACCGCAACGATATACGCTAATCAGGGTTTACGCCACCCTGCAACTATGGAAAAAACGGCATTTGCAGCCAAGAAGTGTAAATTTTGTGAAGAAGTTAAGAATTGCTTACAACAGATTTTACAAACAGCAACAGATGCGATTGCACAGCTACATACTCTAGGACCGTGCGACACAATCGCAGGGAGAATAATTTTTAATCAAAACAAAAGGACGTATCAAGGCTATGGCCATGCTCCAAACACAGGGTTAACCATTCACCCAGAAAACAATTGAGCTGATATTTTTCATCACTTTGGTACATGGACTGGTTAGGATATTCATAGCGTGGACGCAAACGTTTATGCCCTTCCCACGCCAGAACCTCAGCAAGCTTTGCATCGTGATACATGCGCAGGGTTAATCTGGGCATCTTGAGCCAGTTGGAACTTGTATCTATTGCCGCGCGGCTTAACTCTAAGGTTGTGGTGTAAGGCGAACGCTCGGTAATGCGCAGTACATGCAGCCATTGTTGGGCACCACGCGCCACCATAAAACGGAATTCATCTTGCAGCTCACCGGTTTGATCCCGCCGATTACTGGCAAGCAATTTGGTCAGGCGGGCATAATTAGTTTCACACTCAGCCATCTGCAGCGGCAAATCCACCTTATAACGCTCTTTGTAAGTTACGTAGGCAGGTTGGATTTTGGTGGCGCGCAGTGTAAACATAGAGGCCTTAAAAATTTGCCGAAACAGGGGCGCAAATAAAAAAGTAAGAGTAGTAAGAATTGCCGGGCGATTCCGTTGTAGCTTGGAACACCCGATAGTTGAAGTGTTAGCCAGACTCGATGCTAAGTCAATGGTTGCAAAAAATTATTCACTGATCGGCAAATTGCGCAACCGCACTCTGTTGAGTTGCAGCCATTGCAAACAAATTAGCGCTGCTGCGTTATTAAAAGCGCCGTTTAATAACTCGGCAAAAACATTATCCGCAGCCAATACATGGACGCGAATATCCTCCCCCTCTTCAGGCAAACCGTAAATACCCCCTGCCTGACTTAAATCGCATAAACCACAAAATAAATGCAATTTTTCATCACAACCACCAGGGCTGGATAAATAATTGCAAATGTATTCCATTGCATAGGGTAGTATATTCGCCTCTTCGATCAGCTCGCGCCGTGCGACATCTTCAGGCGACTCGCCATCTTCCAACATACCGGCAACAACTTCATAGCACCAGGGGCCATTAGGTTCGTCGAGTGCACCTATACGAAATTGTTCGACCATACCGATCAAATCATGTTTAGGATCATAAAGCACCACCGCGACCGCTTCGCCGCGCACAAATAGCTCGCGGCCAATTTCCTTACCCCAGCCACCGCCGAACAACTTGTGACGAAGAAATATTTTTTCTACGCGAAAAAAGCGTTTATACATTTCTTCGCGACGAATAATTTCCACATCGGCGCGGGTGAATTCTGGTTTTTTGATCATGATGATTTATATTAGATAGCTTAATAAAAAAATAACTGTGCAAAAGCCCCCACCCCCTTATCAGGGGAGGGAGTAGTTTGCAATTTACACCCGATGATAGATCTCAGCGCCTGCCTCCAAAAACTCTTTGGATTTTTGTTTCATTTCCGCTTCGACATCGATCATCTTGATAATATCCTGATCACCAATCACCGAAATATCAGTGCCATTTTTTGCAGCGTAATCGCGCACTTCCTGGGTGATTTTCATCGAGCAGAATTTCGGCCCACACATGGAGCAAAAGTGTGCAACTTTTGCAGAATCTTTCGGTAAAGTTTCATCGTGGTAAGAGCGCGCCGTATCAGGATCAAGCCCCAGATTAAACTGATCCTCCCAGCGGAATTCAAAACGCGCTTTTGACAAGGCATTATCACGTAATTGTGCACCCGGATGGCCTTTCGCCAAATCCGCTGCGTGTGCGGCAATTTTGTAGGTAATGATCCCTTCTTTCACGTCATCTTTATTCGGTAAACCCAAATGCTCTTTGGGTGTTACATAGCAAAGCATTGCACACCCGAACCAACCGATCATAGCTGCACCAATACCCGAGGTGATGTGATCGTAACCCGGTGCAATGTCAGTCGTTAATGGGCCAAGCGTATAGAAAGGAGCTTCGTCGCAAACCTCCAATTGCTTGTCCATATTTTCTTTAATCATATGCATTGGCACATGACCCGGACCTTCAATCATACATTGCACATCGTGCTTCCAGGCAATCTTGGTCAACTCACCGAGCGTTTCCAATTCGCCAAATTGTGCCTCGTCATTTGCATCGGCAATCGAACCGGGGCGCAGGCCATCACCCAATGAAAAACTTACATCGTAAGCTTTCATGATTTCGCAAATTTCATCGAAGTGAGTGTAAAGGAAATTTTCTTTGTGATGTGCCAGGCACCATTTGGCCATGATCGAACCACCGCGCGATACAATGCCCGTCACGCGTTTAGCAGTGAGCGGCACGTAGCGCAGCAATACACCGGCGTGAATCGTAAAATAATCTACGCCTTGCTCAGCTTGTTCAACTAATGTATCGCGGAAAATTTCCCAAGTAAGATTTTCCGCAACACCATCAACCTTTTCCAGCGCCTGATAAATCGGTACAGTGCCAATCGGCACATGCGAGTTACGAATAATCCACTCGCGGGTTTCGTGAATGTTTTTGCCGGTGGACAAATCCATCACTGTATCAGCTCCCCAACGTGCACCCCAGGTGAGTTTCTCTACCTCTTCTTCAATTGATGAACCCAAGGCTGAGTTACCGATATTGCCATTAATTTTCACCAGGAAATTACGGCCGATAATCATCGGCTCCAATTCCGGGTGATTGATATTGGCAGGGATAATCGCACGGCCGCGCGCTACTTCATCGCGCACAAACTCTGGAGTAATTTCTTCAGGAATACTTGCACCAAAACTCATACCTTTGTGCTGCTGCCCCAAGGCTTTATATTGAGGATCTACACTCAATTCACGCGCTTGGGCCAGCGCCATGTTTTCGCGGATGGCGATATATTCCATCTCCGGGGTAATGATCCCTTTTTTGGCGTAATGCATTTGCGATACGTTCATGCCGGGTTTTGCGCGGCGCGGTTTACGGGTGAGATTGAAACGCAGACTCGCCAATTTGGGATCATTCAGGCGGGCATTGGTAAATTCAGAGTGACTGTCTTCCAATACTTCAGTGTCGTTGCGCTCTTCAATCCAGGCGGTGCGCACATCGCCCAAACCGGTGCGCAAATCAATTTTTACGTTCGGATCTGTGTAAGGGCCAGAAGTGTCGTAGACACGTACAGGGGGATTTTTTTCGCCACCGAAATCCGTTGGAGTATCAGCCAGGGTAATTTCACGCATAGGTACTTGAATATCCGCACGCGAACCCTGCACATAAATTTTTTGTGAGCCAGTAAAGGGCTGTACCGAGGCCTTATCGACTTCGGCGGTTTGGCTGAGAATTTTTTCGACGCTGGTATTCATAATAGTGGCCTTGTCTTAATCAAGTATTTAAATAAACTTGGATAATAGAACGTGATTTAATAAAAAGAATAGAAGTGATGAACCGGGCCTGAGCCCTGCCCTATATGCAACTTTTCGGAATGTACCAAAGCTTGATGCAAATAGTCTTTTGCCTGCTTGACCGAGTCACTGAGCGACAGCTGTTTCGCCAAACCAGCGGCAATTGCCGATGCCAGAGTACAACCGGTTCCGTGGGTATTTTTAGTGTGTAAACGCGGTGCAGAAAAAGCTTCAACACCCGCTGTGGTGATTAATAAATCCGTTGCATCTTCACCATCGGTGTGGCCTCCTTTCATCAATACGGCGCGCGCACCCAAAGAGAGAATTTTTTCACCTTGCGATTGCATTTCCGCAAGATTTTGCGCGGTTGATGAATTCAATAGAACTGCTGCTTCATGCAAATTAGGAGTTACCAGAGTAGCAAGCGGGAGCAATTTTTCAATCAGCGTTTGAATCGCATCTTCTGCCAATAATCTATCGCCACTGGTTGCGACCATCACTGGATCAAGCACAAAAGGAATTTGCGGATAAGCACTTAGGGACTCTGCAACAGCAGCGATAATTTCCGCCGTTGCCAACATGCCGCTTTTAATCGCACCGACATTGATATCGCTCATTACCGAATGGATTTGCTGTTGTACAAACGCCGGCGGAATTGGCAATACACCTTGAACACCAAGCGTGTTTTGCGCAGTGAGCGACGCAATAGCACTGCAACCAAACACACCCAAAGCAGAAAAGGTTTTTAGGTCGGCTTGAATACCTGCACCGCCACCGCTGTCGCTACCGGCAATAGTAAGAGCTATGGGAGTTGGTATGAATGAGTGCATGGTATTTCCGCAATGTATTGACTAAACAGCAAAGACGCGGGGAAAGGGAGAAATACCAAGGCACGCTGAATAGATACTAGGCATGCAAAAAACTGGAGGCTCTCGTTCCCTACGCCGGTACTAACCGGATCAGGTCGGCGGGTATATCTCAGCCTCGTTACCAGCATACAGCCAGCAAAAAGCACCCCGACAAGAAAACCGGCAGTCTATTGGAGTTAACGGGGAGAGTAAAGGTAGGGCGCTGTTTGCTGCGCCCTGATGTGCTTGAAAAACCTGGGCGCAGCAAGCGGCGCCCCTACAGGTTTGGATTATTTGCGGAGATTGTTAGGAGCGTTAAGCAGCGCCCCTACCAATAGTTATTTTTCCTGGGATTTCAATAAGCCCAACTTGCCTGCGAGCAGCGCAGTCGTTGGTGCTTGAATCAAGATAGTACCCAAAATAAAGATGAACGTGATTGCACCCACTACATCGATACCCGGCACTTTCATACCCGCCAAAATACCCACCAAGGCCGCAGGAATAACACCGGTTTCCCGAGTCCAGCTCATAAATACCAACTCTTTCCACGTCCACTTGGCCCGACGATCAGGACCAGCACAAATGAAGACGGTCAGTGGGCGCGCGATAAAGATAAAGATGAACAGGAGGATCAAACCAACACCCAAGTATTCTTTGAGCAGATGGAAATCGACTTGTGAACCCAGCAGGATAAAGATAAACATACGCATCAACAGCGCAGTATTACCGACATAATCTTCCAGATATTCGTGTTCGTGATGATCCAGCGGCAGATTGAATGTCTCTTTATTGCCGATCATCACACCACAGGTAAATACCGCCATAAACCCTGACGCGCCGATCGCATCGGCCAACAAAAATACGGTGATCACCGCGAGGATAATCACGAAGGGAGTTACCTCACGGAAAATCCCCAAACTGTTATGCGCCATCAGGAACGCCGCGGTATAACCCACGATTGCCCCCAGCACCAAGCCCATACCAGCCTCATAGGCCAGCTCGCCAAGAGAGTGAGTCAGGCTGAAACCTTCACCGGTACCCATTACATAAGCCACTACTGCAAAGGTCGCAATTGCACCCATGGCATCGTTGAGCGCCGACTCACTCATCACCGTTTGGGATACACGATCTTTAATCGGTACTTGTTTGAAGATAGGCACCAGAGTAGCCGGGTCGGTAGATGCCGTAAGAGCACCCAACACCAACGCAACACCAATAGGAATACCCAGCCAGACACCAGCGTAGGTGATGATTGCTCCAGTAATCAACACACCGAAGGTGGCGATAACGGTCAAGGTTATCCAAATTTGTTTTAACACCGCAAAACGCAATGTTGCACCGCCTTCAAACAGCAGGTAGCAAGCACCAATAGTGAGGATAAGCTGGTTCATGGTGGAATCCGCCGGAACATGCAGCAAACCACCTACAGTTGGACCTAGGCCAATACCAATTAATAGAAATAATACGATATCGGGCACTTTGATTTTTTTGGCGATAACTCCGCCAAGCAAACCGGTAAAAATAATAATCCCGACATACATAAGGTCGAGCTTGGCAATATCTAATGACGACATGGCGACTCCAAGGTTAAAAGTTAAAAAACGTAAAGCTGAAAATGGGTGCATGCTGCCAGCAAATGAGCGAGGCCATTATAAATTGCGTGTAAATTCCCTCTAGTTACGCCTGTAAACTCACCAACCCACACGGCAGATACAAAAAACCGGAGGTGTCCTCCGGTTTTTAATCAGATCAAATCAATGTGCAACTAGCCAAAAACGACCTTCGCCAAGCTCAAAGCCACCAAATAACCACAGGTATAAGCAACAAATACTAGAGGGGTATAACGCAAAAAAGCACCAAACGTCAGCCCTTTTACCTTGCTCATGGCAATAATCCCTGCAGCTGAACCAATTGCCAGCAATGAACCACCCACACCCACGCCGTAAGTCAATGCCAGCCATTCGGGGGTTTGCAATACAGGCTCAGACTTCAATAACGCAGCAGTCAGAGGGACGTTATCAATCAAGGCAGAGAACAATCCCATTAAATAGTTAGCATATTGAGGCGCAATTTGGGCGTAGAAATTGGTGAGCAGGTCCAGCGTGCCAATTTCTTTCAACATACCGACTAACAATAAAATCCCGAGGAAGAACAACAGGGTTTCATATTCAATTTGGCGAACATATTCCAGAATGCGAGTTTCTTCCGGATCCATATCCATAAAGTGGCCGATAAAAAACATCACCGATAGACCAACCAAAAAGGTGAGCACCGGGGGTACATGAAAGAAGAAATTAAACAGCATGGTGCAGATAATAGTACTAAAGAAAGTGCCTACGATTGCCCAATCCATACCTGTAAAAGTGCGCACATTTTTCTCGGTGGTGACCTGACCGGAAACACCCGGAAACATCAAACCCGCCAATACCATTACACCCACAATCGCCGGAATCCACAGCAACAGCAGCTGTGGCATGGTGACGTGACCAGAGAGAAAAATCATGAGGGTAGTGACATCACCGGTAATCAGCGCAACGCCGCCGGAGTTCACGGCAAACACAACCAATACCGCGAGCTTGATACGGGTTTTCTGGTCGACATCAAACGCATGCACCAACCCCAGCGTTACCAGGGTCGCAGTCACGTTATCGCAGATCATAGATAAGGTCATTGCAAAGAGCGCAACAAGGATCATCAAACTGCGCGTGCTCATTTGTGCCGGGCACAAACGTTGCACTACTGATTGCACTATACCTTTAGCATTGAGATAGGCTACGAAGGTCATGGTTGCCATCAGAAATAGCCATAGAGTGGCGATTTCCAACAGATTGTGATTGAGCTTTTCCAACATCACATCTTGTTGTTCGTGACCACCTGAAAACATAAACATCACCAGCCATGACAAACTGCCAAAAAACAAGGTGGTTTTGGCTTTATTGATGTGGATAACTTCCTCGAACACCACACCAAGCAGGGCAAGCACCGCAAAAACTATCAGCACGACTTCCAATGACATCGGCATATACGACCTTTAATAAAAAATGAAGAAGCTGGTGAGCGGCAATGGATTGACCACATCAATAGCAGCTAGTCAGTAGCGACTAGGTGCGGCAGTAGGGCAAACGAGTAAACTCACGCTTGCCTCTGCTCAATTTGGGCGCGCATGATAAAAGTTGCACTGCGATGAAGCAATCAAACACTGTGAGAATAGTCGAGAAAATCAATAACTTGCTACGATCCTTCAATATCGCGCCAAAACTTACGCAAAAACTGCTCCATAAATCCACATTGACTAATAGCACTATCGTTACAGTCACTGACAATTTTTTGCCCAGTGAATCTGTATCCTACACAACTGTGTCTAATCCCCTGCAATTGGAGATCACCCTGGCGAGGAGATGGATTAGAGGCGGGATGGTTTAGAAAGGTAAAACACGAAACTAAGCTTACATTTGTAACTTCACGGCGAGTGCGGCGCGTTTTACCCTTTTTAACGACTGAACCCTCGTTCATTTCTCGACCCCAAGGCAGCAAGCGGCTAAACTCCACGCAACTCGCTTATTTTGTACCTACACCCGCGCTGAACAATACAGTACGTCTGGTTTACCGCGGGTGTTGAACTGGAATTCTCAACTCTGGACTTTGGAAAACTCTATGAAAAAGACCAAGCTTTACTTGCTCGTCAGCCTCTTTTCTCTCGCACCTTTGACTGCCAGTGCTAACAGCTTGCTGGATATTTATGAGCTGGCAGCACAAAACGATGCTCAATTAAAAGCCGACAAGGCGAAATATGAGGCTGGCTTGGCAAACAAAACTATTGGCCGCTCCGGCTTGCTACCGCAAATCAACGCCAAAGCACAACTGGGGAATACCGACGAAGACACCGTCAACAATTTAACTAACACCACCCTGAAAACTGACAGTGACTCTAGCGGCTGGGATCTTTCTTTATCGCAACCCCTGTTTAATATGTCTTCATGGTACAGCTACAAACAGGGCGTTAAATTAAGTGAGCAAGCTGAAGCACAATTTGGCGCCGACCAACAAAGCCTGATCGTCCGCACAGCTGAAGCCTACTTCAATGTACTGCGCGCCATAGAAACTCTGGAAGCAACCATTGCAGAAGAAAAAGCCTTGGAGAAACAGCTTGAACAAACCAAGCAACGCTTTGAAGTGGGCTTGACCGCCATTACCGAAGTGCACGAAGCCCAGGCGGCATTCGACAGCGCTAGAGCCGCAACCCTTGAAGCACGTGGGAACTTGGGAATTAATTATGAAGCGCTCGAAGTGCTGACTGGTAAACCAGAAGACCGCATTGCACCATTATCGGCAAAATTCCCGGTGATAACACCCGTTCCTGCCAACCGCGCGGAGTGGGTCGAATTTTCATTAAAGAACAACTACAACCTGAAAGCCTCAAAGCTGCAGGCCGAGGCTTCCCTGCAGAACGCCAAGGCAAACAAGTCCAATCATTTGCCAACCCTTGGTGCCACACTGGGTTACTCGGATTACGATAGCGACGGCATCAACCGTGGTGATACCTTTGATACCACAACCGATGGCAGCACCATCAACCTGCGCTTGGATGTTCCTATTTACAGCGGCGGTGCAACCTCTGGCCGCAGCCGTCAGGCTTATGCGCAATACACACAAGCGCAGGAGCTTTACAACAGTACCCAACGCAACGTAATTCAAAGCACACGCGCCCTGCACCTCTCAGTTGAAACTGATGTTGCCAGTGTACAAGCGCGCAAGCAGGCGATTGTATCCAACCAATCAGCATTGGAAGCAACCCAATCCGGTTACGAAGTTGGCACCCGCAATTTGGTGGAAGTGTTGTTAGCACAGCGCAATTTGTACCAGGCGCGCCGCAACTACTCAGATGCACTTTACAATTACGTGATCGATACCATCAAACTGCGCGAAGTTGCTGGCATGCTGACTCCAGCCGATGTGCAGGAAATTGATAAGTGGTTGCTGGACGACGCACTGGTGAGCCGCAGCAAATACGAAAACTGATCACAATAAGCATTGCACAATGATCAATAAAAATGCCGGACTAATCTCCGGCATTTTTATTGGTAAATAAATTCATGCTTAATGGCGCATCAGTTAATAATTTTTTTACAAAGTTCTTCACAAAAAAATCATTTGTCATCTAAACCGATTTTAATGCCCAATAAACAAACGTATAGTCCACTCGCTTTTCGCCGTATCAAGAGCACACATAACAATAAATAGTCTGCCCTTATTTCTCTGGAAAGCTGTAACTCCCCTGAATTTAGCAGGCGCCATTATTCGGTCAATCCGTTCATTTATCCCAATAACTGACGAGATTGAAATCATGCTAAAAAAAATCTTTATCACTACTGCACTACTCGGTTGCGCTGCCAGCGCATTTTCTGCATCTAATCGCCCTGACGGCTACGTCACTATTTGTAAAATCGGGCAAACCTGTTCAGTCAGCGGATCAACCAATGTTGCCTTCGGAGCGTCAGGTGCATTCGTTTATAAAATCCTGAGCGGAAGCTTCTCATGCTCGGTAGCCACCTTTGGTTCCGATCCGATTCCATCAAAATCTGTGAAGGAATGCTCTATTCCCGCTTCTGGTTCCGGTGGCACTACATCATCCTCACCATCGACATCCTCTTCAGGTAGCACCAGCAGCAGCGGCAGTACGAGCGGCAGCATCACCGGGGCAACTTGTACCGCCAATGGTTCGGTGAGTGTGAGCACCACCATCAAAGTGACCAGTGGAGTTTATGACGGCGGCTGCAAAGTATTTAACGCAACTACAGCGTTGGGAGACGGCAGCCAAAGCGAAGGACAAAGCCCGGTGTTCCGTGTAGAGAACGGTGCTACCTTGAAGAACGTGATTTTTGGCAACAATGCTGCCGATGGGATTCACTTTTACAACGGTGGCACCATCGACAATGTGCGCTGGACCAACGTAGGTGAAGATGCAATGACCATTAAATCGTCCGGCACTGTGAATGTAAAAAACATTTCCGGATTCGCCGGTTCCGATAAATTTATTCAGGTCAATGCAGCATCAACGCTTAACGTATCCAATTGTGTTGTGGATAGCATGGGTAAATTCCTGCGGCAAAATGGCGGTACTACATTCAAGGTTGCAGTAAGCGTTGATAAGTGCCAGATATCCAATATGGGTGAAGGTATTTTCCGCACCGACAGCTCCACCAGCACCGCAAAAATTACCAATAGCCGTTTGAGAAACGCGGGCAGCATTTGCATTGGCAAGTGGGCAAGCTGCACCAGTTCAGGTATAACCAACTATTAATCGTTAGCAACTTTCTGTTAGCAATGAAAAACGCCGGACGTTCATCAACTGAACGTCCGACGTTTTTATTTAATGAATAATTATGAAATATTTTTTGCAGGTCATGTCAAGGAGATGCTGAATTACTTGCCATACCTGCAACTACAGACATCCGGATAATTGACAGCTATGGATACCCGCGTTCGCAGGTATGACGAGCGATACATTATTCATGATTTCCTTAAATAATCGGCAATCACTAAAAGCGTTTTATCCAAAGCACCGCGATTTTCCAATGCCACCCGCAAAGCAGCATTACCCACCTCTACTCGCAGCGAATCGTTCTCCAACAAGCGAACAAACGCTTCGGCAAGTGTTTGTGCCGAATTAACTTTAATTAATGCACCTGCATCGGTCAGCAAACGTGCAACCTCTGCAAAATTAAATAAATGCTCACCACTGATTAAGGGCAAACCCCAAGCAGCCGGTTCAATGAAGTTATGTCCGCCATTGGGCACCAGGCTTCCACCAACAAATGCGATATCGCTGGCACCAAACATCAACATCAATTCACCCATGGTATTGCCGAGCAAAATGTCACTCGCTCCGTTCCAACTATGCTCACTGCGCCGCACCACACTGTAACCACGGCTCGCACACAACTGTCCTACCCGTTCAAAACGTTCAGGGTGGCGCGGGACTAAAACCAGGACTGCGCCGCGTTCCAAAGCGAAAGAACTTGCACGAACCTGCGCAAAGGCATCGAGAATAATTTCGTCTTCACCTTGATGGGTACTCGCTGCAATCAACACCAAGTGTTTGCCATCATTTGATAATTGACTCTTCAGCGTCGCCGCTTGTGCGCGAAGATCATCACTTAAACTCAAATCGAATTTGATATTGCCTGTCACTATCACTTTATCGCCAGATAAACCTAATGCGACAAAACGCGCGGCATCGACCGAATTTTGAATCGCTGCACAGGATAAATGCTGCAACATAGGTTTGGTTAACGCACCAAAACGCGTATAGCCGCGCGCAGATTTTTCAGACAACCGACCATTGACCAACACAGCTGGAATATTGCGCTTGGCGCAGGCAGCCAAAGTGTTTGGCCACAACTCGGTTTCCATAACTAAATAGAGCGATGGTTTAACGCGCTTAAAAAAACGCGCCAGTGCATCGGGCAAATCATAAGGTGCATAAACATGCACAACAGAATCACCCAAGGTTGCACGCACGCGCTCGGAACCCGTTGGGGTTGTAGTAGTAATCACCAACTGCACGCTTTCATCGGCCTGCAAACGGCGAATCAGCGGTAGTGCCGCTAAAAACTCACCCACTGATACCGTATGCAACCACACTACTTTTTTATGGGTAGTTAACTCGGAAAAAAAACCAAAGCGTTCCGCCCAGCGTTTTGCATAAGCGGGAGCGGCAATTGAACGCCAGAGCAAGCGCAGCAGTATAAAAGGCAGGAGCAGATAAAAAATGGAGGTATAGAGAACACGCATAGGCTGGCTCAAAAAAAGACAAGAACGCCAGAATAGCAAAATTTATTGCCCACCTAAAAGCCTTAGTCGATCAAGCGGGCTATTCACGCCAACAAAATGCTGCCCCAAAACATGCGTGTAAATTTGGGTTGTTTTTACATCATTGTGACCAAGAAGCTCTTGCACGTTACGAATATCACATCCCGCCTGCAATAAATGCGTTGCAAACGAATGGCGAAAACTGTGGCAAGTTACACGTTTGCGATCAATCCCTGCTGCCCGCACAGCTTGCTGCAACGCCTTGCGCGCAACCGAATCATGCAGGTGATGGCGACAGAGCGCGTGAGTAACCGGATGCTCTGAAAAACTGGATGATGGAAATACAAACATCCATGCAGGGGAGCGAAATGCATTGGGGAATTTTTTGGCAAGTTGATTAGGTAACGAAGGGCCTATACCGCGTTTATTATCCTCTGCCTGCAACGCGAGAGACTCATCAATTGCTTTTTGCAACTGCGGAATCAAGGATTTCCCTAATAACGTCTGCCTATCTTTATTACCTTTGGCATCACGAACACAAATAGAACCATTAGAAAAATCAACATCCTGAACACGCAAGCGCAAACATTCCGTAATACGCAAACCACTCGCGTACAACAATTCAAAAATCAAACGGTTACGCCCCTGCATTTGCACAAAAACACGCAAAATTTCCTCTTGGGTTAATACCACTGGCAAATGACGCTGCTTCACTGCAAGCGTAAAACCTAAATCACCCAACTCCTGCTTGAGCACCTTTGCATACAGAAAAACTAACGCATTCAAAGCGACCTTTTGGGTATTTACAGCAACATTTTGTTTGACTGCAAGCCAAGTGAGGAACGCCTTAACTTCAGCACCTGCCATTTCAGCCGGATGGCGTTTTTGATGAAACAAAATAAACTGTCGAGTCCAATACAAATAACTCTTCTCGGTGCGAATGCTGTAACCCCTCAGCCGGATCTCCCCCCTGACCATTTCCAAAAACGGACTGGATTTTCCTGTCATTACAACTCTCCCTGAAACACCTTAATACTGGTTTTGCATACAGTATATTATTAACAAACAACCTGCAATGCGCAAATACCTACTTTACACTGCGCGATAATCCCCTTTCATAAACCTGTAAACCCGATTATATTCAGCCACTTGCACGCTGGACGAATCCAAAAAACAAGCTCCGTCCTGCGAATAAACACGCACGCGTGTTTATCCCTCCCTAATGTCCTGACGAAACCACAAAGATAACTTTGTATTTCAAAGAGTTGATGTGTTTTTCTAAAGAAAAAGTAAGGAAGGATAACGCGCATGCTCGGTATACAAATGTTAGGCTCTGCTAGCACATAACCATCCATTCGGAAAATTTATGCCTGCAACGAACAAATACTTACCACTTAAACAAATATCGTTTATTGCTGTAGCTATTTTTTTGGCTTCTACTCTTATAGCTCTTCCTGTTGCATTACTACTTAAATCCGTCCCTTTCGGCGGTTGGCTCATTGCATTTAAATCATATATTCCAGTTTCAAGCATAATGTTGCTTACGGCCATTCTTATAGGTTGGTTATACTGCGAACTAGTTCATTTAAATTTAAATACAACCATTACCACAATCTTATTCGGCTTCGTGGCACCTGTAGTCTTTTTTATATTGCTTGGAGTTTTGTCACAAATTTCTCATAGCAATTTCTTTGAAGGAATTACAACAAAAAAAGGAATTGAGAACTTTATGTTAATTTACGGCTTGCTTGGCTTCTTCATGGGTTCGCTAAGCTATTACGCTACAAAGAAAAAAGCCTAACAAGCGGTTGCAACGCCGCTACAGCGCTTCGCGCTTACGCTCGACAGTTTGTAAGCAGCGCATTTAGTGAATCGCTGCGCGAAGTTTATCATAAATGCGCCGCTTACAAACTGCAGTTGAACCGAACGTTATGTGTAAATAGATTATGAGCCACACAATAGAAATCACTGAAGGCGCTGATGGAATACCGAGTGATACCGTCCTAAATGATGAATCACACTCACTAACGGTGAAAGTGGGCACTTATAACAATGATGTGCATTTAGAGTTTTCATCAAGAGAATCGCTTAGAGATTTTGCAAAAACTCTTCTGCATGAAAGTTATTACGGCTCAGGCGCGGTTGAGCTTTATCCACTGGGTACAGAAAACGGCTGGCTAGTAGTTGATGGAGTTCGATTGACAGAGAAAAGCTCAAGGGTGTTTATATGGTATCCCACGCAAAACACATAACAAATCGCGCCAGGCTCGCAAACTTCGTTTGCTGGACGCATTGTAAGTCGCGCATTTAGCGAATCGCTGCGCGGAGTTTATCGCACATGCGCAACTTACAACGCGCCCCTGCGCTCAACGTTA
>DLHJ01000007.1:4374-4889 GCA_002483145.1 Cellvibrio sp. UBA7671 | reverse complement strand
CGGTATGGCCATCGTGAATATCAACGCCGGTATGGATTAAATGAAACAAGCTTGCACGGTAGAGTAATGCGAGTGCCGCGCGTGTATCGCCAGTGCGCAATAACTGCAGTGCATTTGCACTGATATCATCTGGCAGGGATTCGCGTGTGACATCCATGCCAAATAAGGTTGTGGGTTTTTCCCGTTGTGGTGCTGCGGGTTTTACGCGCACAAATTGTGCGGCTAGCCAGTGGCGGTAGCGATAAATGACAAACCCAATGAGTGCGATAACGGCGCACCACAGCAAAATTTCCAGCAGGCTTGCAGCAGCCAAAAAGCCTTCAAAATTGCGCATAAAATCAAATACTTTTTCCCAGAACTCGGAGGGTTCTGTTTCGGGGGCTTCTTCGTCGTCATCCAGTTTTAAGGTGCGGCGGGTTTCTTTGCGGCTAAATTCTTCCTGTTGCATCACCGCTTTTATCGAATCTTTGGCTTGCGCGCGATTAATCTCGGAAAATTCTCCTACCGGTTTTTCA
>DLHJ01000007.1:3922-4349 GCA_002483145.1 Cellvibrio sp. UBA7671 | reverse complement strand
TTTTCAATGACGGGTTCGCCTTTATAAGCGTCGGTATTATTTGCCTGTTCAATACTCGGTAATTGTTCATCCGCATAGGCATTACGTTGTGCATCCAAGGAAAATAATCCAAGACCTACACAGATCGCGAACATCAGGCTGGCAAGATTTGTGGCGGTGCGGCGTTTATTGGCAATGCGGCGAAATGCAATATCGATATCCCAGGCTTCTAATTTAATGCGCCGATTCAAATACAAGGCAAAACCGCATGCGACATAAAAAGGCGCGGTAAACGCCAGTGCGATGTACCACACCGCCAGTTTGAGGCTATTTAACTCAGAATCTTCTTGATCAAAAAAGACATTAGCCCATTCGATATGAATCTCATTAGGAATGAGTGCCCACAGCAATCCGATCATGCCAATCCATAACAGGTTTTCCATCATCA
>DLHJ01000007.1:3360-3894 GCA_002483145.1 Cellvibrio sp. UBA7671 | reverse complement strand
ACTGAGCCAGCTGGCGGGTGATGAATCCTCACGGTGTAACACACTTAAACGGTCTTGTCGGCGTTCGCCGCTTAATCCTTCCAATTGCAGTACGGGTAAATCCATTGAGCGGGTAGGGCTGAAGCGACGCCAGGTCAGACTGGAAAATAGTTGTTTCACTGCAAGCGTGGGAAATAATTTTAACGTGCTGCGTGTATTGGGCAGATCATTAAAAACTCCATGGCTGATAAGGTGCAGCAGCGGACGCTCGTAAATGGGTTTGAACCACCATAAAAATAATCCGCCCCACAACCAGTTTTCAGCGGGAATTAACAGCGCAATAATAAAAAAAGGAAAGCTCACCAGCAGCCAGACTTTCATCATGGCCCACCACCAATGACGGGTCATGAGAATTCCCAGATCGACTGCCTCCCATGCACTGCGCGGGCGAATCTCGATAGTGACCTGATCCAGATTCATTGCGCGCCTCCTGCATCGCGGGAAGAATTAGCTTCTGCGCGCGGTGCAAAATTGCGCCCGCTAAAAACGAAATAG
>DLHJ01000007.1:3145-3313 GCA_002483145.1 Cellvibrio sp. UBA7671 | reverse complement strand
ATTTTTGCCAAGGCAGTAAAATATTGTTGGATGACCAAAAGGCTTCAATAAAAGCTGCAATCACCAACATGATAATGACGCCGTACACTAATTTAATTGCGATTGCCGCCGCGCGCTTGAGTGATTCAATACGGGTGAGGTTCCCCGGTGCCAGCAATGCATGGCCAA
>DLHJ01000007.1:2853-3102 GCA_002483145.1 Cellvibrio sp. UBA7671 | reverse complement strand
GCACCGGAAATACAAATGGCCGTTAATTCAAAACTGCCATGGCCAACCACAAAGGTAAAAAACGTTTCAGTGAAACCGGCGTTGGTGAGATGACCTGATACAGCGCCCATCAATAGGCCGTTGTACACCAGAAAAAAAATAGACCCCACACCAAATAAAATACCCGATGCAAAAGTGCGGAATGAAACGCCGATGTTATTGCTGATATAAAAACCAAACATTTCAATATTGGTCGAGGATTCGCGCGCG
>DLHJ01000007.1:2391-2797 GCA_002483145.1 Cellvibrio sp. UBA7671 | reverse complement strand
GGTAACGGTGTACACCAAATCCGGCTGCCATAAAATGGCTAAAAAAATCAGCAGACCCGGCACATATAAAAGTGCTGTCGCCCACCAGATATAGGCCTGATGTTCGCGCACCAGCTGTGGAAATCCCGCCACAATAAAACTAATGAACTGTTGCACAAACGGTTGTTTGCGGCGATACAACTGTTGATGGCCGCGCACCACAAGATCGCCCAACTTATCCACCAAATGGCTTGAGTAATGACGGTCTTTGGCTAGCGCATGGAAATGGCACAGACGGCGATAACGGCTGGCAAAGCTCGCAAGCTCTGCACCTTTTAATCGGCCATCGGGTTTTTCCAGCTCAATAATTTGCAGCTCGATAACTTGCCAGAGCGGTTGGTAAAGTTGTTCGAATTGTCCTTGTTTC
>DLHJ01000007.1:2131-2342 GCA_002483145.1 Cellvibrio sp. UBA7671 | reverse complement strand
TTACTGCTTGCCAACCATAGTGTTCGCCATTTGTTTGATGGCGATAACAGGATCTTTGGCATTAATCACGGGTTGGAGAATCACGGCGAGTTCGCTTTGGCGCTCGGCCGACAAAAATTTGCTGCGCTCGGCAAATGCGAGCAGTGCGCGTTGTTCATCGGTAGAAAAATCAGCAGGTACCGGCAATTGACCGCGCACTTCAAAACTGGGT
>DLHJ01000007.1:1090-2084 GCA_002483145.1 Cellvibrio sp. UBA7671 | reverse complement strand
GTAAATCACCATGCTGCCAGCGGCTAAATCGCCCAAGCGTTTGAACTGACGGTTACACAGGCTGGCGATAATTCCGGTTAGGTACATCATTGGCAAAAAATCCACTACACGCAGCAGGTTGCGCAGCAGCGAGGGGCCAAAGGTAATCGGCGTACCATCATCGTTGACCACACGGATGCCCATCCATTTTTTACCGGGGGTGCGGCCATTGCGCGTCACTTCAAAAAAGACGGGATAAAACCATTCCAGTAAAAAGGCGAGGATTAGCGCGATCCCCGTACCCATGCGACCTAATAGAGACAGCACGATAAAAAGCACGAGGATGATGCCCCAGCGAATCAGAATATCCAGCGTTTGCGCCAGAATCCGCACCCCGAAACCGGCGGGTGTCAGCGGCAACAATGCGCCCTCGGGCGTTTCCAGCGAATGGCGGGTATCGAGTAACAAGTCCAGTTGTCCTTCTACATCAGCAGGCAGCGCACCAAGTGGGCGATGTCGTGTAAATTATTGTTGGCGGGTAATTATGCAGCGGCGAGGATAGCGGATAAGGGTGGGGATGAATAGCCAAACAGGCAGCATTTAAGGCTTGTCAGGCGGGATTTTGCCCCCATCTAAGCGGTATAATTTGCCTCTCGCTTACAGGTTCCGTTCATAGGTTTATAAGGTTATGTCCCAGCAAGAACCCCCAAAGATTGAATTTCCCTGCGAAAACTACCCGATCAAGGTGTTGGGTGATGCAACGCCCGAGCTGCATACCTATGTGGTGGAGATTATGGAGCGCCATGCGCCCGGTTTTGACCAAACCCGCATCACCGTGAAAGAGAGCAGCAAAGGCAGCTTTCGCTCCCTGACGGTGTGGATAACGGCTACCGGTGTTGAGCAGCTGACGGCGATCCATGAAGATCTGCGCGTTAACCGCATGATCAAGATGGTGATGTAACTTGGCTGGTTTGACCCTTGAGGTTGTTCGCCTCGGCCTGCAGGATTACCAAAC
>DLHJ01000007.1:0-891 GCA_002483145.1 Cellvibrio sp. UBA7671 | reverse complement strand
GCCCCGGCCAATTGGTGGCTTATCCCTTATTGGACTTACGTCGCTTGAACATTGGGGTGCGCGAGCTGGTGACGCGCATTGAGCAGACCATCGTTGCTACGCTTGCGCATTACGGCATTGAATCCGCTGCCAAGCCAGATGCGCCGGGGGTTTATGTGAATGGCGATAAGATCGCTTCGCTCGGGTTGCGCGTTCGTCGCGGCTGCAGTTTTCACGGTTTGGCCTTGAATGTGGATATGGATTTGTCGCCTTTTGGACGAATTAACCCCTGTGGTTATCAGGGCTTGGCGATGGCGCAAATACGCGAGCTTATTCCCAATCCCCCTAGACTTACGCAGGTTCAAGACCAACTTGTTACGGAATTTGCGCGGAAATTGGGCTACGAAACCTGTACAATACGCGCCACGTAATTCTGGTCGGGAACCGGGCAAGGGCTTGTGCGACACGCCGTGAATCCATCCCTGGAGGCTCGGCACCACCATCCTCGGTGGCGCACGGTCACACAATCCTTCACCCGACTCCTTCTGTGCCTCCGATGAGGCAGAATCAGTAAAGAGCTTCTTTATGTCAGATCTACCACCCGTATCTACCTTTGTTCCCGAACTCCAGCCAGTCAAGCGCACCGAGCGCTACAAGCAGGGCGAAAAGCTGCGTGATGCCGATAAAGTAGAGCGCATTCCGGTAAAAGTAATTGCGACTGACCGCGATGAAGTGCAGCGCAAACCTGACTGGATCCGTGTGCGTATTCCGGCATCACCGGAAGTAGATCGCATCAAGTCCATTCTGCGCAAAAACAAATTATCGTCTGTATGCGAAGAAGCCAATTGCCCGAATTTGGGTGAATGTTTTAGCGGCGGTACGGCGACTTTTATGATCATGGGCGACATTTGT
>DLHJ01000015.1 GCA_002483145.1 Cellvibrio sp. UBA7671 | reverse complement strand
CGAGTTTTTCTACAATTTCAACGTCCAGTGCAAGACTTTTGGTGAAACCCAGCAGCGCATGTTTGGACGTGCAATAAGCTGTATTGCGCACATTACCCGCACGACCAAGAATCGACGACACATTGATAATGCGCCCTCCATCAGGCATATACGCTAGTGACTCTATAGTGGTGTGGTAAGTGCCATGTAAGTTGACTCCCAACACCTTATGCCAGATGTCGATTTCATCTGGATCATTTTCATCGGCCACACCAGCGCTATTTACCAAAACATCAACACGTTCAAGACGCGTGAGCAATGGCTGCAAACATTCACGTAGAGAATTGTTATCGGCAATATTGGCTACACAGGTAAGTATCTGCGTACGTGGATACAACTGCGTTAACTCATCAGCAAATTGTTGCAAAGTGTCAGCAGCAATATCCAACAAAATAATCGTGGCGATATTTCGCTCACAGAGTAATTTTGCAGTTGCGGCACCTATACCAGCGGCGGCTCCGGTAACGATGGCCGTTTTTTGATTGAAACTCATATCCTTTGTGCTCGTAGATTAAAATTAAAATTCGTACATTAACTCATTAAACGGTTATGCCATTTTTAATCCACCGTCGAGGTGCAATACCTCACCGGTCATATACTGATTTTGTGGCCTTGCCAGCCACACCACCAGATCGGCAACCTCTTGAGGTTCGGCATAACGTTTTAATAATAAACGCGCTTTAATTTCTTCATCGCCCAGCTCGCGAATATGTTCAGACATGTCCGTCACAATTACCCCTGGAGCAACCGCGTTAACTAATATATTGCGTGGCGCCAGTTCTACCGCCATCGCCTTGGTAAAAGCTTCAACTGCACCTTTGGCAGCCGCATAAATACTTTGGCCTTTTCCGGGTTTGCTCGCAGCGGATGAGGAGATATTGATAATGCGCCCGTATCGCTGGCGCATCATGTGAAGTGCAACTGCTTTCGTTGGATATATAACGCCGTAGAGATTGGTATTGATAACTGCAGCTATATCTTCAGGCTCTATGCTCATCAATAAACTATCGCGTGCGATACCCGCATTGTTCACTAAAACATCCACACGATTGAATTTATCCATGACCGCATCGACCATTTGTGAGCAGGCCGAAAAACTGGCGACATCGGCAGGTACCAGCAAGGTTTTACGACCAAGCGCCTCCACTAATTGAGCTGTTTTTAGCGCCCCGATTTCGTCAGTGCGATAATTGATAGCAATATCGCAACCCTGTTGCGCCAATTGAATTGCAATTTCACGACCAATACCACGGCTTGCACCAGTGACAATTGCCACCTGATTATTCAGTTCAGTCATTCTGCATTCCTTTAATGTAAAAAATATTGTTAAAAATTGTCTGCCTGGCGTTACAAAGAGTTTCCCTTTTTATAACTTGCCAGAGAGAATCCATGCGCTTTTGCCAACGCAAGAATTTCACGCACTTGCTGTTTGGAAATCGCACCATAGGAATAGTGCTGGTTGATTCCAGCCAATCCAAGAATGACGGTCTCTGCCATACACGCAAATAGCTGCCCCGCCCCTAAAAACGCTCGCGCAGTTGGATGCAAGCTCTCACCATTTGGAGTCGCGACAATGCCACCTTGTTGGTAAATGATATCGGGGCGCTGCTGAACAATATTGGCTTGCACATTGTTTGGTACAGCGATATCGCAAATAATCGCATTCTTCCCAAAATCGTCAGCGCCCAAGAATGGCTCAGCACTGTTTGCAGAGCAGAGCACGATATTGCCTTGTTTAACCAGCGTGAGATCGGTAGAAATCGTGATGTAGGGATCTGCACCGTGACGCTCCGCAATTGCATTGGCGATCGTTTTTCCAATTACTTTTACCGGTGCATTTTTACACTCAATCCACTCCTGAATAATTGGCTCCTGGATGAGTTTTTTCGCCAGTGCACCAAGCTGATTGAATGGCTTGCTGTTGATTTCCTGCCAAGTGTCTTCATAAATCGTGTACACCGTTTGCTGCAGGCGATTGAGCGAACCGCTACGTTCACTACCGAGTAGAATTAATCGCGTGCATTTTTCGCTTAACAGTGATGCATAGGTTGAGGCGATATTTCCAGCGGCACCAACTACAACAACGGTCATATCATCTATAGCAATCCGTTGGTCAGCTATAGCCTGCTCGATTGCTTCCAATGCCATGCCAATCGTCAATGCATTGCCCGAGGTTAACGTCATGTCAGGAATTTTTAACGAGGTGCAGTTGTTAGTAACAATGGAGGTGTACATGCCTAAACCGGCAATTTCGCAGCCTTCCTCCTGCGCTGCCAGAATACGATCCTGAATATCATCGCGAATACCATCAAGATTGCCGTCGTTAAGGTAGTTCACCATTTGATGCGAACTAACGCATAGGGGATACAGATAGAAATCCACTGCAACCCCTAAAGGCGATTGAATCCGCACAGGCGGGAAAGGCGCAGTTTTTTTGTTGGGTTCCATACGCTCGATAAAATTGCGCAACTCTTCACTGTTCAAATGCTGCAATGAAGGATCAACTTCTGCCAATAATTCCGGCGAAATTAAATGATTGATAAAGGCGACTTTGCGCACAGGGCGAGTTAATGAAAGTCCAGCATGAGAGGCTGCCTTAGCAGTAAAATCCTGATGATGATTATCAATCGACACGCGCGGTTTACCGCGTTTTGACTGCGTCAGGGGGAAAGCTAAATGCAGCGCATCCTGACACTGGATGATTTGGCACAGACGAGCAAAAGCTTCTGCAATATGACTGATTTGCGTTTCAGTTAAAAACAGCGACGGCTCTATACGTAATACATTAGGCGCGCTACCTGGAGGAGCAATGCGGATACGCTCCTCATGCAGTAAATAACCCGCAAGCAAATAGCCAAATGAATCGTTATACGAAGCACCGCGAAATAAAATTGAACTAGCATTTTTTTGTTCAAAAAACTCAACACCAAGAAAAAGCCCCAAACCCCGCACATCGCGAATTACATCAGGGAACTTCTGTTGTACACCAATAAGCGCTTCACGCAAGGCCGTACTACTGGAATTAATTTTTTCGTAGGCATTGAGCTGCACATCATCCAACATATTCAGTACTGTCAAAGCGATACCAGAAGAATAGTCATCCTCTGCAAAGGTAGAGCTGTGCACCAAACTAAATTCTTTACGTAGACGGCTCTTCTTTATCAGGGTTGCCGATACTTTTGCAATGCCGCCGCCAAGGGATTTTGAGAAAGTGTAATAATCCCCCTTCACGGGAATTTGCGTACTGGCTAGAAAAGTGCCACTGCGCCCCATACCTGATTGGATTTCATCAATAATTAGCGGGCAGTCCAGCTGATTACAGGTTTTACGAACCTGTTGTGCAAACTCTTTGTTTAACAGGTTTACGCCGCCTTCGCCCTGAATAGGTTCAATCAGGAAGGCACAAAAAATGGGGATCTCGCGCTCGACAATTGCTACCTCACCGTTATTCACGGCGAGATCAAAAATAACCACTCGCTCTTCTTGCAATACCCGATCTAACTGCGCAGGGTCATTAGGAGAGATAAAACGGGTATTCAAACCAAAATATTGGAACGGCCTTCTGAAATTTTTGTTGTAGGTCAACTGCACACTGCCAATCAATTTTCCGTGAAAAGATTTTTCCAGCACTAAAAATATTGGGCGTTTAACCAGCTGCTCGGTATTGTGATTAATTAGACCAACGATCAACTCTTCGAAATTGCGTACATCAAATACTTGCTCACGAATACTGGTATGACGATAAATATGCTCCGGAATTTTTGCCTCGCCTACGCGGATAGAATGCTGCACAGATTCAATATTGAGGGTTACTTCATCCAATAAATCCTGCAACTTTAACACGCGTTCTAATTCTGCATGTTTGATCGCTGCCTCTATCGCCTCAGCTCCACTATTAGCAAAAGTTACTGCAAACTCTTCATCACTATTTAGCTCACGCTGCATAACCTGATTCAATTTTTTAGCCAATTCACCGCTGCCTTCACGCAGTGAAAATTGAGCATGCACAGGAACTTGCTGGTCCAATAATTGTTTTGCGCGCGCTACAATTTGTGGATGATTATGACCAAAAATCAAGGAACCATAACCGCCCAGTAAATCCAGCACGGGCACTTCATCACCCTGCGCATCGCGATAATATAAATAATCCCCTTCAGCACGGGTATAGGAAATATTTAAGCCCAAGGTAGACATTAGTTGGGACAAGTGATTTTTTACGTAATGTTGATAATTAGACATGGCGCGGCACTATTGATAAGAGGGAGATGATAAAACCACGGCGGAGTTGAACCCGGTGTAACAGCGGTTCAGCGTTAATACTCTCTGTACAGGTTGCGTTAGCGATTCCTTTTGCACCAAATGCAACTGGTGGCCGATGGGATTAGTGAGGTTAGCGATCGCCGGGATTTTTTGGTGCTGCAGCATTTGTAGTGCGGTCAACATATCCAGGGGACAGGCAGGTAAATTGCCGGTAATCGCAGACGCACAAGTGACAGGAATATCCTTGCCATTCAACAGCTGTTCAAGTTGTACTACTTCTTGCTGGTCGGCCTTTTTACCACCGGCTCCGGTCGCGACTATGGCATCAACTGAATCTAACTCCAGCCCGGCTTTTTGCAACAATTTTTGCGCGCAGTGATGATAGTTATTGTGCTGATCCACGGTTAAAAATGCGGTTTTGTTGCCGATACCATCGATTTTTGCCAATCCGGCCACATTGCGTTTTTGCGCATGGGCACGCGTCTCCAAAATCAAAGCAATGGCACCCTCACCTAAAATTGATCCGTCTGCCTGTTGGTCAAATGGCCGCTGGGATGCTGCGCCTTGTTTGGCAGGAGACAATAAATTTTGCTGATAAAGCTCAGTTAATGTAAGCGCTTCATTGTAAGTGCCCGTACAAATAACCAAGGCAACATCACTGTAACCGTAGCGCAAACTCATCACCGCACTGCGTAACGCAGCAATAGTTGCGCTTTTATTTTGTACATAAGCGCCACAATCGCCACGCGTACCAAACGCAAGGCTAGCAATTGCCAGGGAATTATTTGAAAGCCCCTTGATAGACAAGAATGCATCCATGCCGCGATTATTTAAAAATTCGTTTGTTAATGCGGGCAAATTCAAATTATTTTGCTCAATCGCCTTACCGACACCCGCCGTGAATGACGGCAGCGAGGGATAACTGTAATCACCTTGTGCGGTAAACAAGCCGATCCGCTCGGGAGCAATACAGGCTAGATCCAATTGCGCGTTAGTTAATGCATCAACCGTCGCTTTAATGCCCCATTGCGAAGCTGGCGTAGCATAACGACGCAATTTAAAAGGTACAGCAGCAAGTGCCGTAGCTGCCTGATCCGGACTGATGTGGCCAAACCAGGAAATTATTTGAGTAGTTATGTCTTCACTTGTGTAGGGCACAGTTGCACATTTTTTTTCCAGCAAGCGCTGCCATAAATCTGCTGGGTTATTACAACCTGGCAATAGGCAACCAGTACCCGTAATAAAAATATCCGTCGATGCATTAGCCATGACGATCCTCCTTGTAAGGCTTTACCACCAATGATGTATTGAGACCACCAAAACCAAAGGAATTTGAGAGCGCCGCGTTAATCGTTACAGCACGTGCTTTATGCGGTACATAATCCAAATCACAAAGTGGATCAGGATTTTCGAGATTAAGCGTTGGCGGAACTATTCCTTGCTGCGTCGCAAGCAATGTCGCAATAAACTCAGGCGCGCCAGCTGCTGCAATCCAATGTCCAATTTGCGATTTAGTCGCACTCACTGCCAATTTTTGATAGTGCTGATCTTTTGCGAATACTGTTTTAATGGCAAAAGTTTCCGCCGTATCGTTCAGCGGTGTTGATGTCCCGTGTGCGTTGATGTAATTAATATTGTCCGCATCAAGGCCAGCATCAACCAGGGCTTTATGCATTGATAACGCGGCGCCCTTACCTTCGGGATGAGGAGCAGTAACACGGTAAGCATCCATTGAACTACCGAAACCCACTACCTCTCCATAGATATGCGCACCGCGTGCAAGGGCATGATCAAGGCTTTCAAGCACAACAAAAGCACCGCCCTCTGCAGCTACAAAACCGGAGCGACCCTCATCAAATGGGCGACATAATTTATCGCCGTAATCTTCAGAAACTGAAGGAGCCCCCAATAAGTTAAGCCCCACCATAGTCATTAAATTTAATACCGAATCTGCACCACCGGCGATCATGCAATTAACTTCGCCGTTGCGAATCATTCGGAAGCTACTACCGATTGCATGAGCGGCACCCGCGCAGGCGGTGCTGAAATTTTGTACCGGGCCATTGGCACCATGCGCGCGCGCAATTAATGCAGCGAGCTGATCGTTGCCGCTGCGCATGGCAGGATTTAATTGTTCACGTTTTGCGTAAAGCGTTTGCCAGTCAGGGCCACCATCACCCATCGCCAATAACATGTCCGGTGTGTAGCGCTCGGGAATCCCCGAACCAACCGCTACGCCCATATTCAATCCTGTTTTCCCTAATAAACCAGCATCATTCATGGCTTGATGCGCCGCCATAAGCCCGAATTGGCTGCGCCTTTCCATCGGCGGTTGTGCGGATAACTGCGCAGAAAAATACGAAGCAAATTGCGCATTATCGACAGGAGCGGCATAACGCACGGGAAAGTCTTCAATATTTTCCGGTTGCCAGGGAACAATCGCTGATTGTCCGGCAAGTAATGCTGCCCAAAAATCCTGCCACTCAAAACCCAAACGCCCCACAACTCCCAAACCGGTTACTACAACTCGTGAATTCATATGACCTCCCTGGATAGAATCACTACGAGATATTGACCCTCAGGACCTGCAGCACTTAATGCAACATGACGCAGAGCACCCGCATTTTCTTGAGCGTTAATATTGTTGTGTGTGTTAACCAAGTATTTTTGTTGTTGCAGACCGTGGAGCGCTAAATTGAGATTAATCAATGGACCAGCCGCGCCTGAGAACCCCATACAAGATTCACTCGACAATATTGGCAATGACTCTTTTGCACCAAGGGCGAACAGCGCTTGAATATCTTTACCACCGGTTGCAAAAGGTAGAAACCAATCAATATCCGCTGCGGTGACATTGGCATTGGCGAGCGCTTGCGCTAGCAGTTGTTGATAGATTTCTGGAGCCTCGACACTACTAGCAATAAAGCCACGAGCAAAACCACTCACACAAACTGCGTCCGGATTTTTATTCGCCGTCAACACAACAAACGATGAACCTTCAGCGGGAATGCGTGCGGACAACTTATCCCAACCCCAATGTTCGTATTGCAATAACAGTTGCGGATTTACCTTGGGACTAACACCACCAACCAAGGCAGCACTATTTTCCCCCTGGGCAACTGCACCTGTTGCATCAATCAGGGCTTGAAATGCTGCATCTGCAAATGGTGAATATGCACCCATCGCACCGGTTAAATCGAAACAAGCGGAAATGTGTGCACAAGCGTTGCTGTTAAGCGTTGATAAACCAAAAAAGGCGGGAATTTCACGCTGTAGAAATTCACTTGACGATAACTCTATCGGTTGTGTGGGTGTTGCCGAAACCTCATGCAAGGTTTCCAACAATGACCAAGGCGGAACAGACTCATCAACCGTTGGCAGCGCTAAATACAAACCTTTTTTTGCACTGCTAATTGATTTGTTTGCCAGAGTTTCAACCTGCTGAACAGCGAGTGCAGCACCATAGAGTGCCATTTTGGCTTGCTTTTCCATGGTGCGCAGAATTTTTCGGTCTACACCCAACTCACTTGCACCCGGTTCTTCCACCAGAAACACCTGGGACCAAGGCCAAGCGTCATAAGCGGGACAAGGAAGTGCAGTCAAATTTTGTTGGCCGTTTGCCAGAGCTTGCCAAAGCGAGCTCACATTATTTCCTGCACTGCAATAAACCGAGCCTTGCTCTACAAATACTGGCGCTTTTTTACTTTCTGTTTTAATCATGATCCTTCACTCTGCTACTGCACTTAAAATAAGTACCGAGTTCTCGCCACCAAAACCAAACGAATTAGACAAAATGTGTTTTATTTTGGACGGTGTCGCCTGCTGCACGACATTAATTCCCGCCGTATCTTCATCGCCCTCGCAAAAATTTAACGTCGGCAATAACAGTTGCTGCTGCAGGGAAATTATTGATAGTGCAGCCTCAATCGCACCGCTGGCGGCAAGCGAATGTCCTATGGCTGATTTATTGGATGTCACAGGTATGGACACCGTACGTTCGCCAAATAATTTTTTTATTGCGGCACTTTCACAACTGTCGTTTTGCTCGGTAGAAGTACCGTGTGCATTGATATGGTCGATGTCATTAATGGATAGCCCGGCATCGGCGATAGCATCACTCATACACCGTGCGTAATCGGAGCCATCTTTAGGGCTGGAGGTAATCCGCCAGGACTCTGTTTGTTTAGCAAAGCCGCTTACATAACCCAAAATTTTTGCACCGCGCGCTTGTGCGTGCTGCTCGGATTCAAGCATCAGGAATGCACTACCATCGCCCATTACAAAACCACTGCGCGCTTTATCAAAAGGACAACTGATAGAAGCAGGATGTTCACCCGACTGCGGTGCCAGTGCACCTAATATGGAGAAAGACAACATCGGCATGTAATTGCACATGGCTTCTGTTGCACCAACCAGCGCAACATCCAATTCACCCTGCGCGATATATCGATATCCCGTTCCTACGGCGATACCACCAGCGGCGCAGGCATCGCCTGGCGTCATGACTACATCATCAAATTCATAACGCTCAGCCAAAACCAACGCGGCCATATCCTGACGCTTATGAAAATAGGATTGCTTTTCATGGCGCTGCATTTCCATAAACATATCCAGATCTACCTTCCCGGTAGTTGGATCAAAATGCTTCGCCAGACCCAACAGATGTTCTGCCTCAAGCGATTGTTTATTGCAGGCCAAAAAAAGACCCTTACGCTCAATACTTTTTACATCTATATCCGCATTTTCAATTGCCTGTGCAGCCGCATAAATAGCCAACAAAGCGGGAGCAGAAAGCTGCGGTAAGCCTTGTTCGCGACACTGAACATCCAGTGCAGCCAACACCTGCTCATCAATAAATGAGCAGGCAGAATTGGTAACACCGTAAGCTGCCAACTTTTCATTTTTGCGCACCGATGATTGGCATTGGCTGATGCGCTCAAACAATTCATTTGCAGACATGGCTTGACCGCAAATAAGACCAATCCCTGTTACTACCACTTTGTTAGCCATGATGACTTACGCAACCTCTAAGACACTGGCATCAAGATAAGACCGCAGACCTTTTTCTTCCGCTTCATCACCTTGTAATGGACGAATCAACACACTGCAATTCTCACACTGCAATTTTCCAATCGGTGATAATTTCGCATGCGAATGACCGCACTCAGGACATGCAGACGGCAAATAATGGGTAAGCAAGCTGTAGCAGAGGTTGGCAATATTAATGACTTGAGTAGCGTTAAAAATATCGCCAATCATCATGCCTGGTTGCAGATGGGCATAACGTGACAATGAGTGCGACAAAAGATCTATCCCATCGGGAGTCAAGCCAGTTTTTACACCGTAAAATTGCTCCAGGTTCCCAGAGATTTTTCCTGCCTGAAAAAGCGCACCTTTTTTTGGCAAGCTCAGATTAAATTTTTTCTCCAGATTCGCATTAAACTCCACAAAATCCAGAGATTCAGCACCCAGATCATTCACCATCTCACTTGATGGAGAAATGTCTTCTGCCTCCACACCCAACACATCAGCCAAGGTGCTGGTAACTTCAGTCAAAACATAAGCATGAGTAATCGAAGTTTTCATGATATTTTCCTTTAACAATGAAGAGAATCATTAATTTTTAACTACGGTAAAATGAGAAAAAGCACTTACATCCAGCACAAACTTCCAACACGCATAAACGCTTTACCCGGATTAAAACAGCCAACACTTAAGCAAAAAAAACTGTATCAGCCGAGAAAAAAAACAGGCGGCAGCAAGCTAAAAAAGATGAAAACATGCGCAACATGATCATCAATTCGCCAGGAAAATTTAATAGGAGAGTATTTTGGATAGTTCGAAAACTAACAAAGGGATCAACAAAAGTTGAATATGGGGGGATCTTAGTGCCAACAACAGATGTGGCATTAACAATAATGCACATCGTTACCGGGATACAAAATGTACCTGGATTCACGTTCCTTCACCATTCCTTTAGGTTAAATACTTTCCTATTACCATTCTTTTTTTGGGGAAAAACTTCCTACCCCGAATTGGCTCGCATCCTACTCAGTAAAAATATCAATCACAAGAGAGAGCACCACTTAAAAAGAAAATTAAGGCGACAATATGTTTTCCAAGATGACAATTGTGCAAAAAATCACAAAATTTATATCAAAAAATAACCAAATAAATTCCTTGCGCTAAAAGCAAACCATCAAATGGCGGCGCACTGAATTAACGCAAAATAAAGTTAACATGGAGATGCCTACCAATTTGTTACAAAATGTATTCAATGAAAATTAATCGTGCATTTCAGTAATTTTTGCGATCTGCAATCAATATTTTTGCACCAATATAATCCAACAACCGGGAAATATGCGACACAAACACTGTAACAGGCAGTTCAGCAGTTGATTGCATCGATTAGGATATAAGTTACTGGCTTACGTTCTGGTAGTATTGCGTTGGTGTTGTTGATATGCAGCGTGTCGAATGCGGTAGTGAATAGCCCGGGAGCAAAACGAGCTGCGAAGCTACTGTTACTTCGCAGCATTTGAATAGCTATAACTTAACGCGCAAACCCATACGCGTAAGCCCTGCACCTATCACCATAATCACGCACGCAAAACCCAGGCTCCATAAAATGCCCGCTAGACCCGCGTTAAAAAATTCAGGGCGAAGATAGAAACCCAAAATTCCGCACAGTGATAAAACAATGTAGGGCAATATATAAACCAATAAAGGATTGGTTGCGGAGGGCTCAAAGAATGCCGTCCAGGCACGCTGCTGTTTGACATCCACTAACCAATAGACCGCACCAAAAATCACGCAGCAAAAGAACACACTGAATAATGCCCAGCTGGGGGTTGCCCAAATTTTGGAGATAGGAGATATCTGCCAGCTTGCAAATGCGAGTAGCGCAACGACACAAGTAAAGACCAAGTAATTTTTAAATTTACTCGCTGCAAAAATTGGCAAATAAAATAATTGTGAGAGGATCACGCCCGCCAACACAATCGCCGCATGAGTGTGGTTGCCATTAGCTGCAGCCAGGGTTTGCAATACCGGAACCGATGCCAAAGCGGTTTTATCCAGCGCAAAAAATAATCCGATCAATGCAAGTGCGACTAACGCGAGAGTGAAAAATTGTGTCGCAGGAGATGCAAACTGCCGGGTGATTAAAAATAAAGAGCCCGCAATTAAATATGCCCAACCGATCAAACCGAGGATGCCCCACCACTGGGTGGTCATGCCGGTATCATTAGGGCCTTTGTACATCCACCAGAGCATCACCAAGCCGGCAACACCAATCAGTTTTGCGCCCAGTGAAATCGCAGGTGAAAGTGTTTTGGGATAATTCGACCAAATTAATAAAACGTAGATAAACATCAACAGCGTCCACAATGGCATAGAGATGCCCATGGCCGCCGCGTCATAACCGGATTCGGCATTCACCATAAACACGCCAATCACTATCAAACCCAAACTACGCAGGGCGATATGTTTAAAAATTTCCAGCGCAGAATCACCTTTGTTCGCGCGCGCTTGGATCGCAAAGGGAATGGACATACCGACAATAAATAAAAACGCGGGAAATACCAGATCGACAAACGTCATGCCATCCACATTTGCGGGCAAGTGTTTCATCCACTGCGGTACTTCGGCGATGCCAGCTAGCTCGTTAACAAAAACCATGGTGAAAATAATAATGCCGCGGAAGACGTCGATCGATAAAACGCGGCTGGCGTTGCTGGTTGGATTATTCATATGATTGCCCGTTGTACCCCTGATGGGTGTCGTTGTTATGGTTGATTTTGTTGTAAGAAAAACACAATAACCGAGCGACACCTAAAGCCGCAATCAAAACCTGACAACGTTGCCTTTCGATTTACAATTCTCAACACTGAAGCATCGCCAAATCTTCATCCAATAAAAAAGCCCGCAACACGTGCGGGCTTTTTGGACGAACGATTACTCAGGATTAATCGTGGTGATGGCCACCAACGCCGTGGGCATGGCCGTGCGCCAGCTCTTCAGCGGTGGCATCGCGCACTTCAACAACTTCCAATTCAAAGTCGAGGTTTTTACCGGCGAGTGGATGGTTGCTGTCGATATCCACATTGAATTTGCCGACTTTTAATACAATGGCATCCCATGGGCCATGCTGGGTATTCACCGCGACCTTCATGCCAGGCTTGAGTTTATTTTTGAGTTTTTCATGGCCGTGCAGATGTTTGATGGGAATGCGCTGTACCGCACCTTCCTGACGCACGCCATAACCCTGCTCCGGGGTAAGGCTGATGGCGGTTTTATCACCCGCCTTTTTACCTTCCAGCGCCTCTTCCAATGCTGCAAGCAAACCCTTGTGGCCATGGAGGTACAGGGTTGGTTCTGTATCGTAGGATGATTCCAGCAACTCACCGCCAGTTTCGCTCAGGCGGTAATGAAAGCTGACTACTTTGTCGGCAGTGATTTGCATAGCAACTCCAAAATGGGTTTGGTTTTTTTGAGGGCGCGAATTGTCGCTGATTTATCGAGGCGGCGCAAAGCTGGTATGACGTAACCGCAAATCGATGCGGTAAAACGCGTATTATGGGCGCATTCATCGCCGACCAAATTGCTTTTATGATCTTATCGTTAACACCATTGCCAGCACCCGCCTTTAGTCAACCTGAGCAAGGCTACGGATTGGGCGCACAAGATATACATATTTATTGCCTGGATATCCGCCGATTTACCGCCGACCATTACACAGATGCCGAGCGTGTTATGAGCAGCGCCGAGCGCGAGCGGGCACAGAAATTTGTGCGCGGCAAAGAGAGTTACATCGCAAGCCGCTGGCTGCTGCGCAAAGTGCTGGCACGCTACTCCAACCTACCACCGAAGATGGTGGAGTTTTTGCGCACCGATAAAGGCAAACCTTACCTGCCGCGGAGCAATATTCACTTCAGCCTGAGCCATAGCGGACACTGGGCGATGTTGGCAGTTGCTAACGCTGAACTTATCGGTATAGATATCGAAGCGGTTGGCACTACGCGCGATTTAATTGGCATCGCCGAAAGCTATTACCACCCCCATGAATTTGCCCGGCTACAAACACTGCCTGGTGTAGCGCAAAGCGATTACTTTTATCGCCTGTGGACCTTAAAAGAAGCCTTCTTTAAAGCAATGGGGACAGGGATTTCGGCCGGACTGGAGAAGATCTCGTTTGATCTTGCGGACGATAATATCAACGCGCAGATTGCAGCGGTGCTTAATGAGGATGGCGATGAATGGCAATTTCACCAGTGGACACTGGGTTCGCAGAATTATTGCGCACTGGCCTGTAAGAGCCGGTACCCACTGCAAGTGACCTGGTTTGATGCGCTTTGCGCGCCAGCTTTTCCTTGACTCTCTAGCCTTCACTGCTAGCATTGCCGCCTGCCATTTAGTCAGTTCGGATAAATGCCCTGACGCCAATAACAAATCCACCCTAGATAAATAAGAAACTACCATGTTGCCATTCCACCAGGCCGTTAAAGACGACTTCAGCGCAGTCAACCAACTCATCATCGACAAGCTCCACTCGGATGTCGGTCTGGTTGAAAATATCGGCCACTATCTGGTGGAAGCCGGGGGTAAACGTTTGCGCCCGCTGCTGGTCCTGCTCACCGCCAATGCGCTGGGCTACAAGGGGAAAGATCATCTATCGCTCGCGGCCATTATCGAATTTATCCACACCGCCACCCTGCTACATGACGACGTGGTCGATATGTCCAACCTGCGCCGCGGCCGCCCGACCGCCAACGCCCAATGGGGCAATGCGCCCAGCGTGCTAGTGGGCGATTTCCTCTACTCGCGTGCCTTCCAGATGATGGTCGGCATTGGCAGCATGGACGTGATGGCGATCCTGAGCGATACCACCAATATCATTGCCGAAGGTGAAGTACAGCAACTGGTGAATGCCAAAGACCCGAATGTCAATGAAGAAAACTACTTCCGCGTCATCGACAAAAAAACCGCCATTCTCTTCGCTGCCGCTTGTGAAGTCGCCGCCGTGCAATGTGGTGCAACACCCATGCAACGCGAGGCATTGCGGCTGTATGGCCGTCATGTCGGCGTCGCCTTCCAACTGGTAGACGATGCATTGGATTACACCGGCGATGCCGCCACCTTAGGGAAAAATGTCGGCGATGATTTGGCCGAAGGCAAGCCCACCCTGCCCCTGATTCACGCCATGCGTACCGGCACTCCCGCGCAGGCCGACACCATCGCCAACGCCATCCGCACCGGTGATGCGAGCCTGCTGCCCGCCGTCTTGGAGATCGTCCATGCCACCGGTGGCATGGCCTACACGCTGGAGGCAGCACAGCAACAAGTGCAGCAGGCGCTCATCCAATTGCAACAATTGCCAGACAACACTTACACCACCGCAATGAAGCAATTAGCCGAGTTCTCACTGGCACGCAGCTTCTAACTAATTACCAATAATCAATGCCAGCAACACATGCAACTGGCGCCCGTCTAACTGGACAACTGAGCCACAGCGGTTAGAATGGCGCACTTTTGCGCGGGCCTTGCCCGTGCTCGATGATCACTAGCAGAGTAAAATCCATGACCTTTGAACCTAAAAGCTCCTACAGCCGCGAAGACCTGCTCCTCTGTGGCGACGGCAAATTGTTCGGCCCAGGCAACGCACAATTGCCCAAGCCCAATATGTTAATGCTGGATCGCGTAGTGCACATCGCCCAAACCGGCGGTGAGTTCGGTAAAGGTGAGATTATTGCCGAGTTGGATATCAGCCCTGACTTGTGGTTCTTTGACTGCCACTTCCCAGGTGATCCGGTAATGCCCGGCTGCCTGGGCCTGGATGCCATGTGGCAATTGGTTGGCTTTTTCCTCGGCTGGAAAGGCAATCCCGGCCGCGGCCGCGCACTAGGCTGTGGCGAGGTCAAGTTCACTGGCCAAATCTTGCCGACCGCCAAGAAAATCACTTACCACATCAATTTGAAGCGTGTGATCGAACGCAAGCTGATTATGGGCATCGCCGATGGCCGCGTTTCCTGCGATGGCAAGGATATTTATTTCGCCCACGACCTGCGCGTTGGCCTGTTCCAGAACACTGACAGCTTTTAACTGTCCACAATAATGATAACGGGTGAGCGCTTGACTGCTTATGGCATAATGCTCGCCTTTTTAACCACGTCCGATTTAAGCACGCCATAAGCAAACTAGTTGCCCGGCGCTGTTGCTAAATACGAAAGAGGTAGCCTATGAAACGCGTTGTTGTTACCGGTATGGGAATTGTGTCCTGCCTGGGCAATGATAAAAATGCCGTGTTGGATGCATTGCGCGCTGGCCGTTCCGGTATCAAATTTCAGGAAGCATACAAAGAAATGGGCTTTCGCAGCCATGTTGCAGGCTCCATCGATATCAATCTGGCCGAGCTAATCGATCGCAAAGTGCTGCGTTTTATGGGCGATGCGGCGGCCTATGCCTATCTTTCCATGGAACAGGCTATTGCTGACTCTGGTTTAAGTGAAGATCTGGTATCCAACGATCGCACTGGCATCATCATGGGTTCAGGCGGCGCCTCCTCCAAAAATCTGGTGGAAGCGGCAGATATTTTGCGCGAAAAAGGATTGAAGCGTGTTGGCCCTTATCGCGTAACGCAAACCATGGGCAGCACCACGTCTGCCTGTTTGGCAACGCCGTTCAAAATCAAAGGCGTTAACTACTCGATTTCATCTGCCTGTGCGACCAGCGCCCACTGTATCGGTGTGGCCCTGGAGCAAATCCAGCTCGGCAAACAAGACATCGTTTTCGCCGGTGGCGGCGAAGAAGAACATTGGACCTTAACCGCCCTGTTCGATGCGATGGGTGCACTGTCTACCAAATACAACGAAACCCCTGACCAGGCCTCACGTGCATATGATGCTAATCGCGATGGCTTTGTGATCGCGGGCGGCGGCGGCTGTTTGGTGATCGAAGAGTACGAACACGCCAAAGCGCGCGGTGCGAAAATTTATGCCGAAATCGTCGGCTACGGCGCAACCTCAGATGGCTACGATATGGTGGCCCCGTCAGGCGAAGGCGCTGTGCGTTGCATGAAGCAAGCATTAGCAACGGTGGATGGCAACATTGACTACATCAACTCCCACGGTACCTCTACCCCAGTGGGCGACTTAGCTGAATTGCGCGCCATCAAAGAAACCTTTGGCGCTAACATCCCCGCCATCAGCTCCACCAAATCCCTCACCGGCCACAGCCTCGGCGCCACCGGCGTACAAGAGGCGATTTACAGCCTGCTGATGATGGAGCATGACTTTATCTGTGCCTCGGCCAATATCGAAACCCTCGACCCGGAAGCAGAAGGCATGCCGATCGCACTCAAGCGTCAGGACGGTGTGAAACTGAATCGCGTCATGTCCAACAGCTTTGGTTTTGGCGGCACAAACGCGACCCTCGTATTCCAGAGAATATAAGGGTATTTCAGCGCGTTGAATCGCTCCCAACCGTAAAAACAAAAACCGCGAGCCGCACCAGCGCCTCGAGGTTTTTTATTGCCTGAAGAAACCTACTGCGCCGCTTTAATCTGCTCACGGTTATGCAGCCACTGTTTTACCAGCGGCAATAAACTCGGGCGCCACGAACGTGCCTGGATGCCAAAGTAATCGCGCGCGCGGCGACAGCCGAGGATGGCACTGAGGGGTTCGTCGGTGGGGTCGCTATCGACCAGACTTATACTGGGTTCGGCGGTAAGCAGTTGTTGTTGGATAAGCAATTGCAACAACTGTTCGGCGAATTCGTCTTCAGTGCAGGCATCACTGCTGCAGTAATGCATAACTCCCCAATTGTCCGCGCCGCAATAGATTTGTTTGCTCATGGCGACAGCGACACGCGCGGCATCAGAGAGCGCCGTAGGAGCTCCGCGCAAACGGCGATTGACGGTAACAGACGCACCAGCGAGAAATGAACTGAGCAGACGTGTGAGCAAATTATCCCCATAAGCGCCAATCACCCAACTCAAACGCAAAATGATATGTTTGGGCACCGACGCTGCAATTACCTGTTCCGCCTCAGCAAATGCCCGCCCGGAGTCATTGAGCGGCGCGACCGGGTCTTTTTCACTGTGCGTCCCTTTGCCATCGCCGCCGAACACGGTATAGCTGGAGAGGTGGATCAGGGGGATCTGCACTTCGGCGCAAGCCTGTGCCAATTCGCGGGCAGTGTTGATAAGTGCAGCCTGGCCCCCCGAGTAAAAGGCCTCTTCCCAGCCGCGGCAATTCACTATCAAATCCGGCTGGTGTTTTTGCAGGTAGGTTTTCAGACTCTGCACATCAGACCAATCCAATTCGGCCGCAGCGGGCACCAGCAGCTTGAACGGCTCGCGCTCCAACTCGTGTTCCAGCGCTTTGCCTAGCGGGGAAGTTACATCGGTTAACAATAACTTGAATGACATTGCGCTCTGCATACCCGTAAAATTTTTGTGCATATTAGCAGTAGAACCCGCTGCCACTGCAAGGGTAATTCGAGCGCGAAAGACTTATACTGCGCGCCCCTTTTGAATCAGCGCCTTAGCCATTGACGGAATCGCACTACCCATGAGCCAAGCCCCGCTTAGCATCCATCTCGATCTGGCCATAATCGGCGGCGGCGTTGCCGGGCTCTGGCTGGCCAACCGCGCCAAAAGTGCCGGGTTCAGCATCGCATTATTTGAAGCCAAAGCGCTCGGCAGCGACCAAACCCTCGCCTCACAGGGCATGATCCACGGCGGCATGAAATACACGCTCGCCGGTGCGCTGACCGGCGCCTCCGAAGCCATCGCCGAAATGCCCAAACACTGGCGCGCCTGCCTGTGTGGTGAAGGCGATGTTGATTTGCGCCATACACGTATTCTCAGTGACCACTTTTTTATGTGGTCGGGTGATGATCTGGGTAGCAAGCTGACCGGCTTTCTCGCCAGCAAAATCACCCGCGGCCGGGTCGAGCCGGTACACCCGGATCGCCGCCCGCCACTGCTGCGCAACAAGGATTTTTCAGGCAGCCTTTATCGGCTGGAAGACCTTGTGATCGATGCGCCCAGCCTGGTTGCTAATCTTGCTCACAACATTGAGGGGCACTGCTTCCAGATCGATTGGTCGAAAACCCAATTGCACCAGACTGTGGCGGGATTGGTGAGCCTACGGATTGATACACTTGACCGACCCATCGAGATACATGCGCAGCGCTTTATCTTTACTGCGGGCAAAGGCAACGCGGAATTGCTGCAACAGTTGGGGCTGGAAAGCCCGGCGATGCAACTGCGCCCGCTACAACAAGTCATGGTCAAGCATCTGTACCCCTTTGATTTTTACGGTCATTGCCTCGGTCGCGAGACCACTCCGCGCTTGACTATCTCCAGCCACCGCCTGCCAGATGGTGCACATGTGTGGTATCTGGGCGGCAACCTCGCGGAAAAAGGTGCCGACATGGCACCGGAAGCGCTAATCGAGCTGGCCAAGCAGGAACTGGAAGACCTGATTCCCTGGGTAAATCTGGATGGCGCTGAATGGGCAACCCTACCCATCGCACGCGCCGAGCCATTGCAGCCCGGGCTGGTGCGCCCCGACAACGCCTTTATCGCACCCGCAGATGGTGCTGTGAACCTGCTCGTCGGCTGGCCAACCAAACTCACGCTGGCGCCCAACCTCGCCAATCAAGTGCTGGCGTTAGTGGAAGACGCGGGCATAACTCCCTCAGCAAGTACTATCAACCTGCATAATTATCTGCCCTACGTCTCCCTCGCCAAAACCCCATGGGAACTGGCATTTCCGCCAGCGATAAGCGCTGAGGAACTGCTTGCGCTGCGTTTTCGTGAGCCAGATGAAGAGGATGACAATTAATGATGCCGCGTAAACGCCTCGGGCGTACCGACATAGACATCAGCACTTTTGGTCTGGGGACGGTCAAATTTGGCCGCACCCAGAGCCTGAAATACCCACAACCGTTTGCTCTACCCAGCGATGAGCAATTGCGTGAATTACTCAATGGCGCGCGGGATATGGGGGTCAACTTTGTTGATACCGCCCCCTCCTATGGCTACAGCGAGGAGCGCCTCGGCGACCTGCTGCGCAAGGAGCGCAAAAACTGGGTTATCTCCACCAAAGTTGGCGAAGAGTTCACGGAGGATAAATTCTCAGATGAAGGCCGATCCCACTTTGATTTCAGCCCCAAACACACCCGCATGAGTGTCGAGCGCTCCCTGCGCCGCTTGCGCACCGACTATCTCGATTTAGTGATGATTCACTCCGATGGCAATGATCTGGATATCCTGTGCAACAGCGGTGCCCTGCAAACTTTGCAGCAACTCAAGCAAGAGGGATGGATTCGCGCCCTCGGCATTTCCAGCAAAACCCTCGAGGGAGGGCTGCTTGCGGCTGAGGTATGTGATGCTGTGATGCTGATGTACCATGCGAATTACACCGACGAAGAGCCGGTAATCGCAAAATCTGCGTTACAAGGTGCGGCAGTTTTGCTAAAAAAGGTTCTCGCCAGCGGTCATATCTGCCATGATGCGCCTCCCGTTCAGAAGGAAACACAAGGCTCCGCTGAACACCAGGATCTCGAACGAGATCAAGAACAAGACCCCATCCAGAGCGCGCTGAATTTTGCCTACGCTCATCCCGGGGTAACCAGTGCCGTCATCGGTACCGTCAACTTGCAACATTTGCGCGCTAACCTAATAAAAGCATTGCGCGCACAAAATATGACGTAAGATTCTACAGAGCAATTTATGAGTAGTTGGTTAGACACCGTTAATTGGAATGCTGATGGCTTGGTTCCCGCCATCGCGCAAGATGCCAAAACTGGCCGGATTTTGATGATGGCCTGGATGAATCGCGAATCCCTCCAACTCTCGGCCGACCGCGGTGAAGCTGTCTACTGGTCGCGCTCGCGCAACCAGTTGTGGCACAAAGGCGAGACCTCTGGCCACATCCAGAAATTGCATGAAATCCGCCTCGATTGCGACGAAGACGTGGTTGTTCTACAGGTTGAACAACTGGGCGGTATCGCTTGTCACACTGGTCGTGAATCCTGTTTTTATCGCGTGTTAAAAGACGGCGAATGGCAGACGGTAGAGCCGGTATTAAAAGATCCGGCGGACATTTACCGCTAAGATTGCCAACCCTTATTAGTGAAATGAGCTGTTCATGAGTAACGATATTCTCCAACAACTGACGGAAATTCTCGAGGCGCGTAAAAATAATGCGGGCGCTGAGACATCCTACGTTGCCAGCCTGCATCAAAAAGGGCTGAATAAGATTTTGGAAAAAGTCGGTGAGGAATGCACCGAAACGATTTTGGCAGCAAAGGATGCACAGGCCAGTGGCGACAATACCGACCTGATCTACGAAACCGCCGATTTGTGGTTTCATAGCCTGGTAATGTTGTCGCACCTCGGCACCGATGCCGATGCAGTTTTGAAGGAGCTAGCGCGTCGTTTTAACGTTTCAGGTCTCGACGAAAAAGCAGCGCGCACTCAGGAATAACAACCTTTATCTATTTTTTTGCGAGGAAATCATCATGGGTCTTAGCGGCATTAGTATTTGGCAACTCCTTATCGTATTGGCCATTGTGGTCATGTTATTCGGCACCAAGCGTTTGCGCACACTGGGTGGCGATCTCGGCAGCATGATCAAAGGTTTCAAAAACTCAATGAGCAGTGACGAGACCAAAAAAGAAGAAGAGGAAGCGCAGAAAGCGCTTGATTCAAAAAACCTGGACCAGAAAAACACTGCAGCGACAGCTGCGCCAACCGGCGACAAAGTTGATCAAAACAACACCAAGGTGTAAGCCGTGTTTGATATAGGTTTTACCGAACTGCTGGTATGTCTGGTGGTAGCTCTGGTCGTGATTGGGCCAGAGCAGTTGCCAGGTGCCGTGCGCTCCGCAGGGCTTTGGATTGGACGCCTCAAGCGCAGCTTGCGCGATACCCGCAACGAAATTGAGCGGCAAATCGGTGCTGATGATATTCGTCGTCAACTGCACAATGAAGAAGTCATGCAAAATATCGAAGAAGCGCGGATCAAATTCGAACAAACGCTTCTTGATGTTAAGCAGTATGAAGATGCCAATGCCGAAGCGCGCCGGCAAGCATCCGACTACGGCCCGCCCGACGAGTTACCTGATCACGCTCACGGAGATGAATCTGCCGCAGAGCGCAGCAAGCCGGTCACTCCCGCTACGGCACAACAACCAACCCCTGCTGCATCCACAACAAGCAGCACGACTGTTGCCAGCACAGGCAGTGCACCCGTTGCAGGTACAACACCGACCACCACACATCAGGCTGCCAATACGTCCGCGCAATCTGGAACAGGCCACTAAGTCGCTCATGAACGATCAAAAAGATAAAGAACAACCGCTGGTTCATCACCTGATAGAGCTGCGCAATCGCTTGCTGCACACTGTCTATTTTTTGCTGGCCGTATTTGTTTGCCTTTTTCCATTCGCCACTGATATTTACGGTGTGGTGTCGGCACCCTTGCTCGCGGTGTTGCCCGAGGGCACAAATATGATCGCGACGGATGTGATCTCGCCCTTTTTGACACCACTCAAGTTAACGTTTTATCTGGCGCTGCTGCTGGCTGTGCCCTTTATCCTTTTTCAGGTGTGGTCATTTATAGCCCCCGGGCTCTATAAACACGAACAACAACTTGCCGCGCCCCTGCTGATCTCCAGCGTAATCTTGTTCTTTGCTGGAATGGCTTTCGCCTATTTCCTTGTACTTCCTATGCTGTTTAATTTCACCATGGGCATAGAGCTTGAGGGTGTGAGTGCGATGACCGACATCACCAAATATTTGGATTTGGTGTTGCACATGTTTTTTGCATTCGGTTTTGCGTTTGAAATTCCGGTCGCAACAGTGCTCCTGATTCACTCAGGCATAGTCACACCAGAAGGCCTGGCAGAAAAACGCCGCTACATTATTGTGGCTTGTTTCGTAGTGGGCATGCTGCTGACGCCACCGGATGTGTTCTCCCAAACCATGCTCGCCGTTCCCATGTGGATGCTATTCGAATCGGGGTTGTTTTTTGGCCGGATGCTCAAAAAACGCAGCGAAGAACGCAATCAGGCAGCGGAAGCGGCCGACAACGACGAGAGCCAGAACCCCTGATTACATATTGGTAAAAAAACGGCCAGTAACTAGCAAAAGTTACTGGCCGTTTTTTATTGTGGGTCGCCATCTAAACGCTGTTGGCCAGCGCCTCCTGCAATACCGTTTTGTTCTCCTCAAATTTCTTCCAGCCAAGCTCGTGAAAGTAGAAGGCAACCGTGTTTATAGCCGGTTCCACCAGCGCCATAGTACCGCCGATAACTACACTACCGGTCAGGGCGTAGCCTACTGAAAAGGCGACGGTGAAGTGAACTGCTGCAAATGTTGCGGTCTTTGCCATGATGGAATCCTCGCTTGCTAATAGGGTGGCTAATCAAACTCTTCGCGATCAGCCGATGTAGCCATACTAAGCAAGCGATAATCATTATCAAAGAAAATTGACCTGATACACCTAATAGCAAATAGCTATTTACCAGCGATTGAAGGGGGTGCAGGAAAGATTGGAGTTGAAGTAGCGAGCATCCTCAGTCACCTCCTCACCCACCCAATCCGGTTTGGCGAAAACACTATCCTCCGCAGGTAATTCTATCTCTGCGACCACAAGACCAAGGTTCTCACCCAAAAACTCATCGACTTCCCAGACAAACCCTTCGTGCAAGATTTTGCGGCGATTTTTCTCAATCAGTGGCTGCTCACACAGTGCCAATAATTCGCGCGCATCCCAAACCGGTATCGGATATTCAAATTCCGCACGGCGCGCACCAACAGAAGTTCCTTTAATGGTTAGAAAAGCCTCTTCCCCGGCAATCCGCACCCGCACCGTGCGGGCCTTATCGCGATTCAAGTAGCCCTGCGAATAAAACACCGGGGGCGCAGTGCGCCATGCATCACCCACCACTAAAAATTTACGTTCGATTTCAATTGCCATGAGCATTTACCGCGAAAGAATAACGTGTATTAACAGCCAATAAGCCGAGCAATCCCAGAATCAACAGCGGTGCCGAACCACCGCCACTGCCCGATTTTTTAGGCTCAACTGCAGCAGCAGAGCTGGATGAATTAACGGACGACGAACTGACTGTCACCGGCTCATCCGGTTTATCGGCGATATCCACAACAAGAAGATTGGGCGACGCCAACATAAGCCCATTGCGCGGATTGTAGAGGCGCACAAAAAAAGTTTCGGTAAATTCATTGCCTGAAACATCAGCTGCAATCGGAATCTCAATTATTTTTTCGCTGGCATCACCGTCGAGCCAGCTAATACTGCCAGCGATGGAAGTGAAATCCTGAGCAGTTGCATTGCCCGGTTGAGCCTCATAAAACACATCCACCGCACCTGTGCTGCCACCCACTCGCTGCAATGTCACGCGCAATACCTCACCCTCTTTTGCGGCAACGCGCGCGCTGGAAAATTTTACGCTGCCCTGCGCTTTGGCGGTGTTATCGCGAATGACATACAAACCGCTATTAATATCACCAATTAAAATATTGCCACTCGGTAAAAATGGGTAGGTACTCCAGGCACCATTAAACGAAGCGGAATTCGCAATGGGATAGGTATCAAAAAAACCCGCCTCAACCGGATTGCGCGGATCCGAAATATCCAGCACAACCAAGCCGCGCTCGTAATTGGAAAAATAGTAGCGGTTGCCACGGGTATAACCATTGTGATCAACAGCTGGCGTCGGCCCGATATACTCGCCTACCAATTCGGGCGCACGTAAATTGTTGAGTTCAAAAAAACGCACACGCGTATTTAAATTGTAGCGCTGCTCATCCAATTCATCGTGCACTGAATAAAATTGCCGGTCTTCTGTCCACCAACCCGAGTGCACATAAGACACATATTGATAAGTGCTGCGCGCCAAATTAAAGGGTTTGGCGCTATCGGTTTTGTCCCACAACAAGACTTCATTTTCGTTGTAGTCAATCACCAGATCGCAGTCATTATTTTTATCGATGCACTGCTCGCGCCGCGCATCCATAATCCACAGTGAGGTAATGTCATGGCTGTACCAATCGCGCGAATTGGCCGGATGTTTATAAACTGCTTGCGGCGATAAAGGATTAGTCAACGAATAACTATTAAATGCACCGCCCTGTCTATTGCTGCCGGCAAGATGCAAATAAGGTGTGCGTTTGGTGAGTACAACACCGGTAGAGTAGTCGACGTTACTGATATAAATATTGTGTGCACTGGTGTCAGTGGTTTCACTCGCCACATGGGTCACTTTATTTGGCAACTCATTCAAATCCAGAATCATTGTACCTACCGATGCAGCATCGGCACTGATGTAGGCATAACTCATCCAACGGCGACGCGTGTCATCGTAATACTGATAAGTTGCCAGATCGCGCCAGATGGTATTTTGGCTGGCGATAAAACTCACTACACGCGGATTAACCGGATCAGTCACCTCCACAATACTCACACCATTCGTCAAACCGACCAACGCGTATTCGCGATTGTCATTGAGATCAAAATGGCCCCAAATATCATTGCCGCGCGAATTGTTATTGCCCAGGGTGGCAAGCGGCACATGCGTTAGCAGCCCTAAATTATTACAACTAAATTCGCCCGCTTTACCCGCCACACAGGGCACTTCTGCTTGCGCACTTGCCATCGCCGTTAACTGCGATTGTTTGGCATTCAGATAATCTTGCTCACTGCGGTTAAGGCCTTTGGTATCGCTAATGACCTGAAACCCTTGCTCAGCCAAACCCTGCGCGAACTCAGCGGGCACGCCCACCAGAATGCTGTTAGTGGCAGGCGCGGCCGGTTTTTGAAACGTCTTTTTTTGATAACTGCCAGTGACGGGAACCACATTGGATGAGAGATAAAATATCGAATCCAGATCGGTAATTTCATAGCGCCCTTCCGCCATCTGAATCTGGTCGCCCTTGCCCGCCTGTTTCGCGGCATAGGCGATGGTTTGGCAGGGCGCGCTGATCTGGTCACACCGCCCTTCGTCTTTCCCCGTCTCGGCGACATAACGCACCTTATCATGCTCGGCGTGGGCATACACCCATGTCGGCGCCAGCATCAACGCAGCGAAGTAGGCAATAGGCGGGAAGTTGGGATAACGCATAGGAGTTCCTTTTCGGGGATAAGCAGTACAGGTAGATGAGTATAGTCGGATTGGCAGCATAGATCCGCCCACTGGTCGGTTCAGGCTACAAACTACAGATTAAATTTATAGGCGTTTTTGTGGGGGGATTTTAGTGGTGGTAATAACTTTCCTGAACACTAAAAATAAAACCCCGGCATTGGGTGCCGGGGTTGAAATGGCATTAATTTACAATGGGTTCATTGGGCATGATGTCCAAACTATGCGCAACTATTTCCCAGCCAGAAAGAAAATTTCTGCCAAAAAAGAGCATCGAAAACGCTTTCTCTATCTAAACCTAATTCTTTCCCCAAATCATGATAAATTTCAAACCCAACAGGTTGGATTTGCTTTTCAATTAACTCCATAAAAAAACCTTCAAACGCCATTTCATACTCTCTGTGCGCAATATAATCCTTCACGGCGCTTAGCGACTCATCATCAAGGAAAAATCCAGTATCGTTTACTAATCTATTTAAGAGATTTTCAATATTGTCGGCCTGATCTATAGATAACTCCACCATAAGTTTTACCCTTTATTGCGCAAGAGGATATGCAGTTGATATTTCACCTGCATATTTTTGATGATTGTTGGGATAAAAATCCACCCTAATGAGAACGCCATCTCTTTCGCCTATTGCATATGGTGAATCCCACTTGCCATTACCTTTTTTAGATTTAGGATCAGTGGCAATATCTGAAACATAATGAAGAATCTTTCTGTCACTCCATTTCTCAGGAAATTCATAACACTCATACCTACTCGGATCCGTAAAACTCAGCGTGCTGTTAAACACATACGAGTAGCGGTTGTAACTCTGCGAATTATAGGGCGCTTGCACAAACGGATCGGCGCTCATAAAGCGGCCTAATTCCGGATCATACACGCGGCCACTACTCGTCTCATCCATAAGACTCGCCCTGCGAGCCGCTTGCGACGTTCAAAAATGTTCTCTAAATTTTTTTCATATTGATTAATCCCACCGAATCCAAATTAGGCAAAAAAAAGCCGCACATTTTCATGTGCGGCTTTTACAAAAAACACCTGAACTAAAGCATTAAAACGAGTAGTTAGCCCCCAGGTAGTAAGTGCGGCCAAACCACTGCAAGGTGCGAGTTAACTCTTCATCAAACATATAACTTCTATTGGGTTCGTTGGTGAGGTTGCTGATGGAGAACACCAGGTCCAAACCGTTATCGAACTTGTAGGCAGCTTGATAATCCAGCAGCGTTTCCGGTGCATAGATGATCGGTTGCAAGTTGATGTTGCGTGTCTCGCCGACAAACGAATCCTGGAAGGTGGTAGACAGGCGCGTTTCAAAACCACCGTAGCTGTAGAAAACGGTGAAGTTAGCCGAGTTCTCTACTAATCCAGGGAATGGCAGTGCTGCATCCGCGGTTATGCCCGCCTCGACCGGATTGACCACACTGATCTCGCTGTCCGTCCAGGAGTAGCTGGTGCTCACCCCCAAGCCTGACCACAAATCCGGCAGGAAGTTGAACGTCTGGGTGTAGGAGACTTCAATCCCGCGAATAAATCCGCCTTCCTGATTGTTGATAGAAGTGGAATAGGTACCGTTCTCCACCTCTACTTCCGTTGGTACGCCTCCGACCAAAATCTCTGCGCTATCGGGAATATCAAAGCCGGCTGCGCGGAAATCAAACTGCTCGAAGGTCACGTCCTGAATAAAGGATTTGATGTCGCGGTGATAACCGGCAATCACAAAGGCACCGTTGGTCTCTTCCATGTAATGCTCGTAGGAGAGATCAACCTGATCTGCAATAAACGGTGTCAGGTAGGGAGAGGTGTTGGAGCCGTAGTTAAAGCGCGGGACATTATCCGAGCCAGTGGTGATGGTGCCTTCGGAATCCGGAGCCGCCAAGCGGTTGATGGGCGGGCGCGACAACACACGCGCCAGAGCCAAACGCAGCTGGTCTTCGTCGGTCAGGGCGAAGTTCAGGTTTAGCGATGGCAGGGTGTCGCTGTATTTGGCGCCGAGTTTTTGGTAGGCGAAGTTGCTGCGACAATCGCCCAGCTCATCGCAAATTTCAGTCGCACCGCGCTCAACATCTCCATTCACATTGACCAATGCGATGCTCGATTGGTCAGTCTCTACGTGGCGCACACCGATATTACCGGTGAGGTCACGCCCCAACAGGCTGGTAGAAAGATTGGCCTGCAAATAATAAGAGGTGATGTTTTCGTCGATATTGGAACTCTGCTTCATCGACCAATCACGCCCTTCGCCCCAGCGCGCGGCTGGCTCAATTGAACGAGGTACGGCCTGCGGATTGGGGTTTTCTATGGTGGCCTCAGGCACTGGCCCCAGCACCAAACCGACGTTGTGCGCAGAGCGCATAATTTCGTCGCCATCAATCGCCAGGAAGGATGGGAAACGGGAGAAATCGCCCTTCCAGTTCACCACATCGGAAGTATCGACTGTGATAGGCAGGGACCAGTCCGACGTGATCGTGTTGTTGGCGCCATCACCGTAAACGAACACTTGACGGCGGTCTGTATGGTTGCGCTCGGATGCCCTTACACCCGCCTCTAGGGAGCTTATAAACAGGTCGTCAAACTCGTATTTCAAATCCAGACGCGCGGCGTCAATCAGATCGTCGTTGATGCGCGGATAGCGCTCGTAGCGGCTCAAGCGCAGGTTACTGACACCGTTGGCGTCGTAGGCAGCGTAATCACGGCTCAGGCTTACGGTAGGAAGATTGATACCGTCCAGCAGATAGGCCATGGATTGGTCGGGATCGCGCTCGTAGGGGTCAAAACCCGGTGCCGGATCTTCTTTGGCGCGGTAGAGATGCGCACGCACTACGCCATCTGCCTGCACACCCGAGGCGTCGGAGCGCGACAGGTCACCGGCGATGGTCCAGGCATCTTGCTTCCACTGTACATTCAAGCCGCCGGAGAGCAGCTCGTTGGTTTGGGTCACATCGTTGCTGACTACGTGAAAATCGAAAGCATCGGCGTTGTCGTCGGCCATCTTGAATTCACCGCCAACTACGGCCTGGTTGTTCCACAGCACAACACTGCTGACATCGGCACTGCGCAGCGGCTGAATACGGAAGCCGCGCGAATAACTGTCGGAGGTGAACTCGGAGTAAAACAGGTCGGACTTGATCGTCAGGTTTTCATTAGGCTCAAACTGGACGGCAGCCACATAGCCATCGCGGGTCTCCTCACCGCCCGTCTGCAGCAGTTCAAAACCGTTGCTGATCTGCACACTGGATGGACGCTCCGCCACTGGTTGGGGAGTGAAGTTTTCATCCACCACCTGGGTGTTCAGACCGTCCTCGCTCATTAGATCGAAGGGGGCGGTTTCGTAGTTGTAGTGCTCAAAGCGGGCGGCTGCACGCGGCTGTACGAGCTTGGCGTAACCCAGTGCCACACCGAGGGTGCCGTCCAGCAGCTTTTTCTGGAACGAAAGCGACAGCCGTGAACCATAAGGCTCGGCGCCGTAAATATCACTCGCCTGATCGTTAAAACTGCCGCGCACGCCGACCACAAATTTCTGGTCTTCGGTCATCTCCAGCGGGTTAGCCGTTTTCAATTCCACTGTACCTGCCACACCACCTTCAATCAGCGATGCTTTGGGTGACATATACACTTCTACCGACTGGATCAACTCCGAGGGGAACTGGCTGAACTCCATGGCGCGGGTACCGTTGGGCGATACCTGCTCGCGGCCATTGAGGGTAGAAAAGACAAAGCCTTCACCCATGCCGCGAACCTGAATGGTGCCCGCTTGTCCGCCGGAGCGAGTTACCGTAATACCGGGCACCCGGCCGAGCGCATCGGCGATCGATACATCCGGGAGACCACCCAGATCAGCAGCGGAGATAGCCTGCACTACGGTGTCGGCGTTGCGTTTGGTATCCAGACTGTTCTGGATCGAACGGGCGTAGCCGGTGACCATCACCTCTTCCACTTCGATCTCCGGTTTGGTCTGCTCTTGCGCCAGCAGCGCGGGTGAAATACCTGCCACGGCGAGGCTGGATATCACCAGGGCCAGAGGCTTTACGTTAAATGTTTTCATCGTGTTCTTCTCAACCGTTAGGGATAGCGTTTTTTATGGGCTGCGCCCTCACACCGGGCGCAGCGCTTCCTAAATGCCCTCGCGGGCACTGCTATTACTCGACCAGATCCACCCGCACCGTGATGGCGTCCGCCTGGGTGGTATCCACCGTAAAGCGGTAAGTGCCGGTCACAGGAATGGTGATGGCCAGGTTGTCATTGGAGCCTTGGGTTAATGCAGCTGCCTCCCCGACAGCGGCGCCCGTGCCACCCAGATTCGGGTTGCTCCAGTTGGTTTCGGCGATTTTGAACTGGTAACTGCCCATAGCCACGTTGACGGTCAGGGTGTAAAGACCGGCGCCGGCATAGGTCAAGCGGTTGCCTGCATTAGCATCCCAACCGGACGGGGTGATGGTGCCGCGCACGTAAATAGGCGTTGCGGCGAACAGGTCATCCTCATACACCCGCACGGTGGGCGCATCGGCATTGCGCGTGTTCACCTCAAAGCGGTAGGTCGCCGCTTTGGTGATGGTCAGCGGCACATTGTCATTGCTGCCTTGGGTTAGGATCTGGGGCTGGCCTAACTGCGCCGGGGTATTGCTACCCATGTTGAAGGTGCTCCAATCGCTTGATGCCACTTTGAACATGTAGTCCCCGGGAACCATGGCCGAGGTCATCGCATAAAGGCTGTTGCCCTGATATACCAATTGGTTGCCTGCGTTGGCATCCCAACCTGATGCAGTCACGGTGCCGCGCAGATACACAGGCACTGCACCGAAGGTATCCGGGTTGGTTACCTTGAGGGTTGGCGCAGTAGTGCTGGACGAAGCATCCAACTCAAAGCGGTAGATACCGGCTGTCGCAACATTAAGATGGATGTTGTCATTGCTGCCCTGCGTCAGAGTGATAGAACCGCCCGGTACCAACGTCGCATTGGAACCCAGGTTCGGACTGCTCCAGTTAGCCTCGGCAATTTTGAACTCGTGGTTGCCCGCGGGCACATTCAGGAGTACCGAGTAGACACCGCCGCCTTCGTAGGCCATACGGTTAGCGGCCGTTGCGTCCCAACCGGCTGCTGACACACCACCGCGCACATAGACTGCGGTATCGCCATAAGGCACAGGAACTGCTGCTCCCAAACTAGCAGAGGCAGACAAACCAGCACCTTGCGCGCCCGCTTGGGCTTTCACAAATACCGCCGTTGTATAGGCAGGCACACTGAAGCTACCACCGGTCGCATTACCGGTCGCTTCAGCAAAACTCGCCGCTTTCACGGTTGCATCGGCCGAGGCTTTCTGGGTGCTGTGCAGGCTAAAACCGGTCGCGGTGGGTACCATCGCTACCTGGGTTTGGTTACTGCCGTTAACCACGACTACCAGTGCGTCGTTGGCAGGATCGAGGTCGGCGCGCGCCGTTGAATCGGTGCCGGCGACTGTGCCTGCGCCATCGTCAATACTCATCACAATCAAGCCTGCCACCTGGGTTTTGCCACCATCGTGGAAACCGACGCGGTCCAAAACTTCTTGCTCGGTTTGCAGGCTGAACAGCGGACTGCTGCTGGCGATACTGAGGAACTCCTGGAATACCTCACCGGCCATAGCGATATCAGCTGGCAGCGGCTTGGATTGGCTATCGGCAAACTGGCTGAGCACATAGGTATCGGTGATGCCATCGCGCAATTCTGGCGGCAGCCCCACACCCCAGTTGTTGCTTTGTTTAGTGAAATCCACCGCATTGAACCAATCGCCCGCGTTGTAGCTGTTGGGCGACATGGACTTGGAGCGCAGCAGGTCGCTACCCATTTGGAAGAAAGGTACGCCCTGGCTGAGCATTGGCAGGCTCAGGGTCAGGTTGTGGATACGCACCCGATTTTCGCGGCTGGTATTAGCAGGCAGCGCATTGGGGCGATGGATCCAATCCCAGAGGGCTTCGTTATCGTGTTTTTCCACATAGTTGATGGCTTCTTGCGGGTCGAGGTTGTAAGCACCCACCGCCTCGGCTTTTACGATAGCGCCGGATTTGGTTTTCAACTTGAAGTTCTTGAGGTTGCCCGCAAGACCAGCGCGCACTGCATCCACCCCTTCACCTTTGATCAAGGCAAGCTGTTGCAATGGGTTGCGCATACGGTCATTGAACGTACCTATACCAGTACCGGCTAGAGCCTCCTGGGTTGAGCGCTCAGCTATGCGGTCGCCCGAGGTGCCGCCGCCCGGAGTCCAGGCTTCAGCGTAGAAGTAGCTGTCTTCATCCACGGCTTTGACGGCGTTGTAGGCATCGACCAGCACTGACTTGGGCATAAAACCGGATTGGTCAAAACGGAAGCCATCGACCTTGTAGGCCTCGGCCCATTGCACGACTGAATCCTGCACGAACTTGCCCATCATGCGGTTTTCGGTCGCGGTATCGGGGCCTGCACCTGTGCCCTGCTCAGCCAGCGCAGTAGCAGGGTTAGTGCGGTAGTAGTAACCGGGAACCACTTTGTCGAAGACGGAGTTGGCAACATCAAGGCCAGAGGAAATGGTGTGCGGGTAAACCACATCCATCACCACGCGCAACCCCATGTTGTGCAATGCCATGTTCATGGCACGCATTTCTTTGATGCGAGCAAAGCCCATAGGATCGCTCGCATAACTACCTTCCGGCGCATTGAAATGCTGCGGGTCGTAACCCCAGTTGAACGCATCCAGATCGCCAATGGCAGCCATAAGTTTGCGCGCTTTGTCGCTGGTAGGGTCGTAGCTTTCCAACACTTCACGCAGGGTGGATGCATTGCTTTCCGAACCATCGCAGGCATCAACGCTATCGGGGTTGGTCACTTTTTGGCACAGCTCAAAGATATAGCTGTCCAGATTCACCTGCTCGTCGCTGCTCTCTTTGATACTGGAGCTGTCATTGCTCGGCAAGAAGTGGATATGGGTCATACCGGCATCCACCAATTCTTGCAGATGGTTAACCGGTGCAGTGCCCGATTGGGTAAACGCCATGTACTTGCCGCGGTAAACCGCAGAGGTGCTTTGGTCGTTGGCACTGAAGTCGCGGATATGGGTTTCATAGATATTGATCATCTCCGGCGCCGCCACTGTGGGTACCATGTGGCCATCCCAACCGGCGGGCTTGAGATCACTATCGTTCAGATTGACGAACTGCGAATGACGGCCGTTGGTAGACAAGGAGATTGAGTAAGGGTCAGTCACTTCCAGACGCTGCACTTTTTTGGATACAGGGCTGTAGCCCTTGATGCGGAAACGGTAGTACTTGCGGTCTAGCTCGGTAGCTGTACCGGTGTAACTCCAGATACCGGTGGCCGGGTTCCAGGTCATGGGTTTGGAATCAGCCAGTTTGAGCGGATCACCGGAATAAATGCGCAGATCCACTTCCTGCGCCGTTGGCGCCCACACAGACACGCCCACACCTGAGCTGTAACTCACACCCAATTTCGCTTCATCAGCGTCATTACTGCCTTTGGTATAAAGATCATCCAGCGCTTTGGCAACCTGGATGCGAGTACCGCGACCGCGCTCAACAGTACCGGCTTCCTCGACCGAGTCGTAGCGGCCAATAATAATCAGCTCATCTTTCAGCGCAGCTTTGATGGCATCCAGGCTGACGGATGTCGGCAGATCGTATGCAATGTAATTGGCCAGATGCGGCACCAGTGCGCGTTCATCATCGGTCATAGGGCGTCCGGCACCCAACTGCGCCAGCAGACTGCCGCCGGTCAATTTGCCGTCCGCCGCTGGCGCCATGCCACCAGCGGTAGAGTTATACAGCTCCACCTTTTTGCTCGCCGAAAATTCGCGGTTCCAGATAATGGTGCGCGCGCTGATCCAATGAGCCTCCACATCGCTAATACTCAGCAGTGGGCGCTCCAGGGTGCACACATCATTGATACAGATAGGCAGCGTGCTGAAGCGGCTGTTGCGCATGTTGGCCGAGTTGATAATCACCCAACCCATGCGATCGAACTGGCCGGAACCATCGCGCTTGATGTTGATTTGCAGGTCGCCCGTCTGCGCGGCGCCACCGGGGGTTTTGATAATAAAATTACCACAGCTACCCAGTGCACTCGTTGGAATGACAAAGAATGCGCCGTAATAGGGGTCGTGTGTAATACCCACACTACCGGAATCCTGACTGGTGACATGGGGACCATTCGGCCAAGTGGTGGGAATCGGGTAAGTCGTGCCCTTACCATCCACTATGCTGTCACCCCAGCCATTGCCGCAACTCTGCCAAAGATGCAGGTTGTAACCGGAAAAATCTTTTTCTTCGCTGTTAACGTAGATGACCACTTCATTGGCGCCCGGCATCCGGGTTGGCAATGGAAAATCGGGCACTACACACTCGCCTGCAGCATTGCGCACAGTGCCATCCGGGCAAGCCGGTAATTCCACGGGTGGAAGTGCAGCGCCGCAGGTGCCATCTGCGCGGATCACTAATGGATCGCGGCACGCAGGCAGCTCTGCGACAGAATTATCTGTACCACTACCGCCACCACCGCAACCACTGAATGACAACACGCCAAATGCCAGGGCAATTAGCCCCAACCTTTGCCGTGCACTGAAAGTTCGTGAGTTGAACATCTTGACTATCTCCCAATTAATTATTTTTACAATGTGAAAGCAGGAACCTGAATGGAAAACAGCGTACTGGCCGCAAAAAAATGCACACCAACATGCGGGGCATAGCTACCCTGAAAAAATAAAAAAAGAATTTTTCTGTTATGACTATTAAATAAATATCTAGCTCAAAGCTTAGTCTATGGATGCAAAAATCGATTCGCAAACTACATACGTATGCAAAAAATCAGGCGGGGAATTCTGCAAATTGCATACGTATGCAAAAGCAAAAAACATGAAGAAAAGTAACACTTTTTTATTGAGAGCAAAAAAAATGCGCCAAGATGTGCTCTTAGGCGCATTCATTAGTATTAACAATGTAGCAAAGCTAGTTGATGTAACGATAAAAAAAATCGTGCTATGAATTCAATGTTATTAAAAAATAATTTTTTATCCGCTGCAATACCCGCTAGTCAACCGCTAATTGCAGCACCAGAGACTCCAAAGGAGCCAAGCCTAAACTTACACTGGCCGCAGCACCCTTGACCTGCAAACTGAACTGTTTCGCTTGCTTGCCCAAGCGAGACTCAATCATGTAATTGCCCTGTTGCAGGCCCCAGGCTTTCATCAGTGCTACAGGCAGCTGCAGCTCAAATTGGCGCGCCTCGATTGCGCTGAAGTTGCTGACAATTAGCCATCGCTGTTGCTTATCCCAACGGGCAAAAGAAAACACCTTGTCATCATATCCCTTTGCCCGGGCGAGATTGTGAGTATGCAATTCCAAATATTTACCCGCAAAACCGGACTGCTGCAGTGAGAGGTTTAATAGTTGTTGATAAAACCCGCGCAGCTCTTTTTCTTTAGCCGATAACAAACCGCCATCAAATTTTCCGCCATTCATAAAACGCTGGTGCGCCGGCACACCCGCGTAATCAAAAATGGTAGTGCGCGATGGATCGCCAAAACCGGATTCCAGTGCACCCGCCTCCCCCACTTCTTGACCAAAATACACCATCGTAGGCGAGCGGCTGATTAATGCCGAGACCACCATCGCCGGTTTGGCTTTTTCAGCGCTACCGGCAAATTCCGGGCTGGCAATGCGCTGCTCGTCGTGGTTTTCCAAAAAGTGCAACATATGTTCATCTATGTCACTCATGCCTGCCTGCACACTGGCGATCACATCCGTCGTAGCTTTACCTTGCATAATCGCTTTTAAACTATCGTACATTTCCACTTTGTCGTAGAGATAATCCATTTTTCCCAAGCGGATATAATTGCGGTATTCCTGCGGGTTGTAGACCTCCGCCAATAAAAATGCGTTGGGATTCTTTTGTTTGATCGAAGAATTTAAATAGCTCCAAAATTCCACTGGTACCATTTCCGCCATATCAAAGCGAAAACCATCTACACCCTTAGCTAACCAATACTCGGCGATCTGGCGGAATTTAATCCAGGAATCCGGCACCGATTTTCCCTGCCAGAATTGCGCGTGGGCAGTCACATCCTGTTGCGCATAACGTGCAGGCAACTCAGGAAAATCTTTGCTGCCATCAGGGCGAACGCCATAATTAATTTTTACCGTTTCATACCAGTCATCAAATTTCGGCTGAGCGAGACGCGAGCCATTGCCCGTCCACTTCGCTGGCTTTTCATCAAATTTTCCATCGCTCAGTGGATGGGATTCACCGCCAAGCGGGCGATAATTATTCTGCGGTGCTGGCACTTCAAAATCTTCGCCAGCCACATAATAAAAATTATTATCGCGCGCATATTCAACCTGTTTATTATCGCGTGCACCAAAATCTTCGACACCGGCAGGCTTACTTAAAGATTGGTAAGAACGCGCCACATGGTTGGGCACTATATCGATAATCACTTTCATGCCCTGCGCATGGGTGCGCGCAATCAGAGCTTCAAACTCTTGCAAGCGATTGGCGGGATTCTCGGCAAGGTCGGGATTTACGTTGTAATAATCTTTTACTGCGTAAGGCGAACCGGCGCGGCCTTTTACTACATCCGGATCGTCATTGTTAATACCATAAGCGGTGTAATCGCGGATCACCGCATGGTGTGGTACACCGGTATACCACACATGGGTTACGCCTAATTCTTTAATCGATTTAAGCGCGGCCTCATTGATATCATTAAATTTTCCCACTCCATTTTCTTCAATGGTGCCCCAGGGTTTATTGGTGCTATTGGTGTTGCCATAAAGGCGGGTAAAGATTTGGTAGACAACAGGTTTACCTTGCCCGGATGCAGTGGATTTTACATGTTTGTTTTTATCGACTTGCGTGCAGCCAATGACAGCCACGCACATCAAGGTTACCAACAAGAAGATTTTCATTTGATATTCACGCGTTGGAGTGATGGGCGTCCCCAAGCGGAACTTGGGAACGAGGAATTAAGAGCGGCCAGCACGCTGACCGCCACGGGTTGTAAAAACAATTCTATTGCAGCTCAATAATCAGCGATGATTTTGCGGCAAGCGACAATGGCTTGGTAATATCCACCTCGCGCTTATTGAGCACATCAACTGCTTTTTTCTTGCCATCCAGAAATTCACGATAGGCGAGTAAAGGATGTGTTACCGCTTGCTTATTTTTATTGAGCAATACCATTACTGCTTTATCATCCAGATAGCGGACATATACATAAACGCCATTTTCCGGCGCATAGTGGCGCAACTTACCGCGATGGATAACATCGGCATTTTTTCGCCAATTCAGCAGTGTTTTTATAAACTGCTGACTTTCTTTTTCTTTGGCAGTTAATCCTGAACCGGTAAATGCATTTTTGGTATCGCCTTTCCAACCACCCGGCATATCCGCGCGCACGGCACCGTCATCGCGTTCTTTAGGGCTGGTCAGCAACACTTCCGAACCATAATAAAATTGCGGGATCCCACGCATGGTTGCGGTATACACCATTGCCATTTTGAACAGGTCGAGATCTTCATTTAATACAGAGTAGATGCGTGAGGTATCGTGATTTTCAGGAAAGACAACCAGATTAAACGGATCGGCATACACAAAATCGTTGGCAAGCATTTCATACAGCCGAACAAAACCCTTATCCCAAGACTCATCTTCCAGTAGTACCTGACGTAGAGTTTCGTGGATTGGAAAATCCATTACACTCGGCATATAAGATATATGGCCGCTTTTATTTTCTTTTCCGCGCTGCCAGTGGGCAACGACTGCCGGGTTGGTGCTCCACTCTTCACCGACAATATTAAAATTGGGATATTCATCCATAATCGCTTTTGCCCAGCGCGATAAAAATTGTTCATCGGCATAACCGTAAGTATCTTCGCGGATGCCGCTCAAACCTGCGTATTCAATCCACCACAAACTATTCTGGATTAAATAATTCGCCAGCTGTGGATTGCGCTGGTTTAGATCAGGCATAGACTTCACAAACCAACCACTGACAAATAATTCTTTATCCTGAGGGTCAGCGTAGGGGTCTTGCACTGTAGTACGGCGATGATTGGTGGCAATAAACTCAGCGGGAAAATTCAGCCAATCTTTTGCGGGCATATCATTCATCCACCAATGCTTTGAACCTATGTGGTTGAGCACTATGTCCTGGATCACCCCCATACCTTTTTGTTTGGCCTTGGCGACAAAGCGCTTGAATTCCTCATTGGTGCCGTAGCGCGCATCGGTTAAATACAAATTGGTCGCGGCATATCCGTGATAGGAATATTGCGGCTGATTATTTTCAGTCAGCGGGTTGGGCCATATCTGGGTAAAACCCATATTCGCGATGTAATCCAGATGTTGCGCAATTCCGGCAATATCACCACCGTGACGGCCGCCTTTAAACGTCCGATCTGGCTGCTCGGTTAATCCGGCAACGGCATCGTTTTTAGTATCACCATTCGCGAAGCGGTCCGGGGTAATTAAATAAATGGCATCTTTTGCTGAAAAGCCGTGTCGCTGCGCAGAATTTTTTTCGCGCGCAAGCAATTCATATTCAAAACGGCTTTGGGTTTTTCCATCATGCTGAAATTCAATGGGAAATTTTCCAGGTTTGGTATGCGCGGCAATATCGATAGTGACAAATAAATAATTGGGGTTATCCGTTTTCACAACGGAAAGGATCTGCACGCCGGGATAATTAATCTGCGGTTGCGTTGCGCTGATATTATCGCCGTGCACCATCAACTCTACCTGATGGTAGTTCATACCCACCCACCAATTGGCAGGTTCGAGATGTTTTATCGCATGGCGATTTTCTTCTACGACGCTGCTGTCTGCCAATACACCGCAGGGAAGTAGCAGTGTGAAAAGTAGAACCAGCAATCCAAATGGATAAGCTTTATGCATGGGGAAATGTTCCTTAATTATTATATTCACGCTTTTTTATCTCACGTGATCATGCAGCTTTCATCGCTGCCTTTTCCAGCATGGCCAACTGCTCCATATGCGGTTTGAAATTGAGTGCGCAACCCTGGATATAGCGATGAATATTGTTCAGATCGTATTGGTGCGCCAATTCGTTGCCCGGTTTTAATTGCGCCTGGGTTGGATAAATACCTTTGCCCGCTAACAGGCAGCTCCAGGATACATTGGGGAAATAGGCATCGAGCTTTTGGCGCTCCAGCTCATCGGTAATATTTTTACCTTGCATCCAACTCGTCAAAATGGAACGCAGGGAATTGGAAATTTTTTCATTGCGACCATTTTCAATCCAGTAATCCGTATCTACCCGCGATGAAATCCGGTAGTGACAAACAATGTAGTCGCGCACTGCATCAAAGCGTAAATTAATACGATTATTAAATTCCTGACGATATTGGTCGCTGTAATTGCCGTTGTTGTAGGCTTCAATAAAACGCGCAACGGTTTCTTGCACCATATCCAATGCAGTTGCTTCAAGTGGCTCAATAAAACCCTGCGCCAAGCCAACGGCTAAACAGTTTTTATGCCATTGCTCCGCTACACGCCCCACTTTGAATTTCAGGTGCCGCGCCTCTACATCGGCATCCAATAAATTCAAATGCGCACGAAATTCAGTTTCGGCTTTGTCTTTGTCGCAAAAGCGTGAACTGTAGACATAACCGTTACCATTGCGGTGTGTGAGTGGAATTTTCCATGCCCAACCGTATTTCAACGCAGTCGCCATTGTTTGTACTTCAATCTGCTCTTGTTGGGGCGTTGGGAATACTACGGCTGAATCATTAAACAAGGTATCAGCACAACTGATAAAAGGTACCTTGAGTGCTTTTTGCAACAACTCGCTGTTAAAGCCGGTGCAGTCCACATAAATATCGGCATGCAGCTGTTGTCCATCGCGCATCTTAAGCGAACCAATACTGCCATCATCGGCCAACACCACTTCTTGCAAGGTCGCTTGAATATATTTCACGCCTTTGCGCGCCGCGACTCTGGCTAAAAATTTTCCCAGCAGCGAGGAATCAAAGTGGTAGCCGTAATTAATTTCAAACGGAAAATTGGGCGGTGCGATAGGTGCTAATTTTTGCCGCGCCAATTCAGTGGCTAAAAAAAAGTGATTGGGATGACCTTCCAGATCTACGCCATTGCGACGCAAATGACTGTTGTGAAAAAAAGCCGGTGCGCTGAATTGATCGGGCTGCGATAAAAATGGATGAAAATAGTCGGTGAATCCCGGTTTGATTGACCAGTCTTTAAAGGTGATGCCGGTTTTGTATGTGGCTTTGCATTCGGCCATCCACTCTTGCTCATCAATACCAATCACATCCATAAAATGTTTTAACGGTGGAGTTGAACCTTCGCCCACACCGATGATGCCAATGTCGGGTGATTCCACCAGCGTAATGTCAAAGCCTTTGTCTTGCCAATGGGTCGCCATTAGATTCGCCGTAATCCAACCCGCCGTACCGCCACCCAAAATCAACACACGTTTGCCATTCATAACAACACCTATCCATCACTGCCATTTAGTAAAAAACCGCCCGTCAAGTGGGCTCGACGGGCGGTTCCTGATTGCCGCTGGGAATTCCCAGTGTTACTGCAGACTGTTAGAACTTGTAGTTCACACCAACATAGTACTGACGACCAAAGGTTTTGTACTCGCCCAAACGACCTTCCTGGCCGTAGGACAACACCACTGGTTCATCCGTCAGGTTAGTGATTTCAAACACCACATCTACACCATTGTCGAACGCGTAGGACGCTTGATAATCCATAGTGGTGTAGGCTTGGCCGAGCACTGGTGTGGAGCTGCCGGGTACAGGCATATTCAACACATACTCATCGCGATAACGCATGTTGAGGTTAGTGCTGAATTGACCGATATCCCAGAATGCAGTTACCGACCACACATTCTCTGAAAGACCAGGTAATGACAGCTTGTCGGTAAACAGCGAGCCACCGGTAATTTCCATTTCACTTTGAGTGAAAGAATAGCTTGCGGTTGTGCCTAAGCCAGAAAAAATACCCGGCAATGTGTCAAAGGTATAAGTACCGGCTAATTCCAAACCGCGAATATAACCGCCCTTCTCGTTGTTCACCGCAGTCTGGTAAGTACCTGCAACCATGCCCGCTGGAATTTCCAAGCCATTTGCCTGGAAGATTGGCAGAGTGTCTTCAGTAACAACTACCTGGCCATTTCCATCCAACACCGGGTTGCCATTGCTGTCGCGTTGAATGGCTGGATTGTAGGAAATATTTTCTACCAGACTTTCGATATCTTTCCAGAAGCCCGCAACGGTCACTGCACCGCCATTGTCAAAATAATGCTCGTAAGACAAATCAAGTTGGTTAGCGCGGAATGGATCCAGATATGGAGATCCTTTGGTCCACACGTTGTATTGGTTGCCGCCGCGATCACCACCGTTCCAGGAACCTGCGCCACCTTTTAATTGACCAGCAGGAGGACGGCCCATTACTTTTGCCGCCGCAAAACGCAACACATCGTTATCGCTCAATTCAAAGTTCAGGTTCAAGCTTGGCAGGGTATCGCTAAACTCAGGACCGTACTCAACGTATTTGTAGTTGGTTTGGGTAACACCAACATCATCGGTAATTGGCTCGCCATTACCAGCGCCGACGTTTTGTACACCTTTGGATTTCACATCGGATTTCACATAACGCACACCGATATTACCGGTCACTGGAACGCTGCCCAATGCGGTTTCCAAATTCGCCATTAAGTAGAATGCATCGGTTTTTTCTTCCAGTGCACCTGACTCTACAAACGTCCAATCGCGACTGAATATTTGCTTACCTTGATAATTACCCGGGCCAAAAAGATCATCGGCCAAGCCTTGCATGTTCACAACGAAGTGATCTGGTGCACCATCAACTGAACCTACAGAAACAAAGCCATCAATTTCTTGTGGCTGACACTCGAGGAAAGGTTCGGTGATATTGTCAGCGCAGTAAGATTGCCAGTTGCCATTGCCATCGACATAACGGAATTGACCATCGCGCGCACCGTAAAGGAAGGTACCGCGACGTGAATCAAACACACGCTCGGAAACACGCACGCCTGCTTCGACAGATTTGATCAACGGCATTTCCAGTTCTTGTTTCAGGTCGGCTTTGAAACTTTCCACTTCGTCGGTGTAAACATGTGGATATTCTTCGTAGCGCGACAAACGCATATTGGAACTGGTCAGCAAGTCAGGATTGTTGAATGAAATCGTCGGCGTTTTTTCACCGTTCTCGGTGATGGAAATAGTTTGGCCAGCCAACTCTTCCCAAGTTGCACCCGTCACGCTTGCACCATTCAAGTTGCCAGTGGCGGTACCGAATTGATAGGCGTGCATGGACGCCAAACGATCTTTACGCGTTTTATCGCCTTTGCTGTCGGTGTAATCCAGTGTGAGCGTGGTGGTATCGGTAAGATTAAATTCCAGATTCAAGCCCAGGCTGTCTGAATCAGCATTGGTGGATTGGTCTTCGGTACGTGCTTCAATCCAGGGGGAAGAATCACCGGTGGTTTTCGGATTACCAATACTGATCACACCATTGGTGGCAGTGGCATTCGACAAACCACCTACGGTCACACCGTGGCGTTTATCTTCGGATTCAAATTCGGATTTAAAATAATCCAATTGCGCTTTGAAAAAATCGTTTGGTTGGAACACAGCGGTCAGCATAAATGCATCGCGCTGGTCATCGCCGTAACCGGTTTGGAATTGATAAGCGCGGGCAAAATCAGAATTGGCAGAAGCATAACCAATCTGGCCATCGGCTGCGGCGCGCGAACCGTCAAAGTTGTTCGGTTGCGTCAGGCTGGAATAACCCAGAGCTACACCGAAAGTGTCATCCAAAAATTTGCCTTGGTAAGAGAGGCTGTAGCGCTCACCACCGGTATCGCCAGTCGCATCATCGTTATGCGACAAACGTACGCCGGCATTAAAGTTATGCTCTTTCGCTGCTTGCAAAGGGTTAACGGTTTTGAGTTCAACAACTGCCGCAACACCGCCTTCAATGTGCGATGCTTTAGGTGATTTATATACCGCCGCCTGACTAATTAATTCAGCGGGATATTGGTCGAATGACATCCAACGCAAGCTTTCAGTGTAAGAACTGGTAGTCGCTTGCTCGCGGCCATTCAATGTAGTTTGAATAAAGTCGCCATTCATACCGCGAATATTCAATTGCGATGATTGACCGGAATCGCGCACGGTAGTTACACCAGGGATACGGCCCAAGGCGTCAGCAATCGATACTTGTGGCAATGAACCCACCGCGGATGCATCAACAACGTCAGCAACTACGTCAGATTGGCGCTTGGTATCAATAGAATTTAATACAGTGGCACGATAACCGGTAACGGTAATTTCTTCCACTTCTGCCGCTGCTTGCTGCGCATACACCGTCTGCGAGCCAGACACCAGCGCCATAGTGGTCGCTAATGCCAGCATGTGGTTAAACTTGTGTTTCTTCATGATTTTCTCTCCGCGAAGCTATCTTTTATTTTTAACATTATGCGTACAACAACTTATCTATACGCTGTACAGAGGGTTCTGTCGCTAAAATGATAGTAGGCCTTAGGGAGTACCTCTCACAATAGAATGCATACGTATTCAAAACACAGCATACGTATGCATTTACTTTTCACTCTGCAGTGATTCTTTATTTCCCTGCCTCCCGCATAAGCCTAGTTGATTAATTTTTTCAATCCAACGATTCAAAAACGAAAATCAAATAAACAAAAATGTTTAAAGTGCAGATAGCAATAACGAAGCTGAACGAAAAAACTGAAATGGAAAATAAAAAAAGAGGGCATAAAGCCCTCTATCAAGCGAGACTAACGACAAGGAGAACAACTAAAGACAAAACAAACACTAGACCACGCGGGAAATTACTGTGGCATAGCCCGGCACTAACAAATTGTTACTTTGGGTAACCACTGAATGGCAACCGTGACCTTCCATTTTTTCCAAATGGTAGCTGCCATCGAGTGAAATAGTTTGTACATTCGCGGAAAAGTTAAATGCACAAAGCAATTTTTCGTTACCAAAACTGCGGGTAAATACCAAATAATCCTCCGCTGCCGCAACGAACTGAATGTCGCCTAAACGCAAACAGGGTTGTTGTTTACGCCAGTGCATAAAGGTCCGATACGCATTCAGTATTGAACTCTTATCATCTTCCTGCAGGCTAACTGCACGCTCTTTGTGTGCAGCGGGAATTGGCAGCCAGGTTTGTGCTTGCGAAAAACCGGCATGCGTTTCTGTGTGATTCCATGGCATAGGTGTACGGCAGCCATCGCGACCTTTAAAACGCGGCCAGAAGGTAATGCCGTAGGGATCTTGCAATTCATGCTGTGCAATTTCCGCTTCGGTTAAACCCAATTCTTCACCTTGATAACTGCACACACTGCCGCGCAGTGATAATAAAAGTGCATTGAGTGTTTTAGCTAATTGCGGTGACTGTTCTTTTCCGCCCCAGCGCGACATAAAACGGCGCACATCGTGGTTGCCAATCGCCCAGCAAGGCCAGCCTTCCGATAAATTTTTCTCCAGCGTCTCCACAGTTTCGCGAATATAGGAGCCAGATAATTTATCCACTAACAATTCAAAACTATACGCCATGTGCAAACGCGAATTACCGGCAGTGTATTCCGCCATAGTTTTGAGCGAGTCGTCGGCAGAAATTTCACCGAGTGTCACTGTGCCTGGGTAGCGATCCATCAAGGCACGCAAACTTTCCAAAAACGCAATATTTTCCGGGCGGGTATTGTCATAAATATGTTTTTGGAAGGCGTAGGGGTTATCCAATGAGAAACCACGCCCTTTGCGTTCATCCTCGGGTTTTACCGGGTTGGAGCGCAATTCTTTATCGTGGAAACAGAAATTAATTGCGTCCAGACGCAGGCCATCCACACCGCGCTTTAACCAGAATTCCACTTCATCCAATATTTGTTGGCGCACAGCGGCGCAGTGGAAATTCACATCCGGTTGGGATTTTAAAAAATTGTGTAAAAAATATTGGCAGCGACGCGGCTCCCATTCCCAGGCTGAGCCGCCAAAAATGGACAGCCAGTTATTCGGCGGTGTGCCATCGGGATTGGGATCAACCCATACATACCAGTCAGATTTTGGATTGTCGCGTGATTCGCGGCTCTCCAAAAACCAGGCGTGCTGGTCAGAGGTGTGGCTCAACACTTGGTCGATAATAATTTTAATACCGCGCGCATGCGCTTTAGCAATCAATTCATCAAAGTCGGCAAGCGTGCCAAAAATTGGATCTATATCGCGGTAATCGCTGATGTCGTAACCAAAATCTTTCATCGGCGATTTAAAAAAAGGTGACACCCAGATCGCATCCACCCCAAGGCTCGCGATGTAGTCGAGTTTGCTGATGATGCCGGGGATATCGCCTATGCCGTCATTGTTGGCGTCCATCATACTGCGTGGATATACCTGATATACCACCGCACCGCGCCACCAGGGAGTTGTTGTCATTTGATTGAATCTCTTGTTATTGATCTCATGAACACCGGAGCCACTATAGAAACAACTACAGGAACTAACACAAGAACAGCGGTGTTCGTATTGCGTAGTAACTTACATAGAAACAACATACGCGAGCAATATTTTTTCGCCAAGTGACTACATACGTATGCAAGTCGCCAAGCCAGTTTTTTGCATTGCAAAAACCATAGAATACGTATTCATAAACCACCAATTATTCACGCAGACTGAAAAAACCTGAACTAGTCTTTCCTGCATACGTATGCAGGCTGAATACGTATGCACGCACTTGAGTTGATTCTAGTCAAGGCCTAAGGTGACGAAATAGTCATTTCTGCTATGACGGTTAGCGCTTATATCAATGCGCTACATCGTCGTACAAACAGCCATGACAAATAAGTTAACAACATAAATAACTCAACTAGCTGTCACTTAACACCCACCACCGGCATAAAACACGAGAGACTTGTCATGAAAAAAAATCTATTAACGCTGATTATCAGCAGCCTGTTGTTATCCGCCTGTTCAGATCACTCATCGACAATCTCAAGTGCTCCCGCCGATTCAGTCGCACCTGGCGCACCTGGCGCCCCATCGGTATGGGCTTATGCTGGCAAGACCGGTATTGGCACTTCCTTTGAACAATATACCAATGGCGCTTACAGTGACTCGGGCGCAAGTGGCGCCATTTCAAAAGTCTGGTTTTCTGTTGCGCAGGGTGTCCTTACCGAAACCATGTATGGATTGATTCACGAAGCGCAATTGCAGGAGCTGCAATTTTTTATTAAGGGCGATACGTTTCTCGATGAAGAAAAGAAAGACACTATTTCAACCATTGAATATTTAAAAACCGATGCGCAGGGCCGCCCGCAATCCCTCGCCTACAAAATCGTGAATAAAGATAAAGACGGAAAATATGAAATTGAAAAACATATTTTTACTGATCCCGATTCACAAAGCTTAATGATGCGCGTTGTTTTCCGCGCATTTACCGATGGCATAATCCCTTACATTTATGTGAATCCTGCCATCGCCAATACCGGCAGTAATGACAGCGCCAATTTCAGCGACGGTGTGTGGACCGCAACCGATGGCAATAGCAGCATGTCATTAAAAACCAGTGTAGCAGCAGTGCAAAGCGCAGTAGGTTTTGAGGGAATTTCCGATGGTATTAGCGAAGTAAAACAAACGGGTGAGCTCACCAAAACCTATTCGACGACTGGTGCAGACAAAGGCAATGTCGCCTTTACATTGCAAATGCCTGCCGTAAAAAATGGTGAAAACGCGCAGTGGGATTTGGTGTTGGGTTTTGGTAAAAGCCCAACAGAAAGTACCGCCGCTGCAGAGAAAACCCTCGCCACCGGCTATGACAAAGTACTCGCGCATTACAACGGCGAGGGCGCTGCGATTGGCTGGCAGGATTTTTTACAATCACTCCCCGCGCTGGAAAAATTATCCACCACCGCAACGGATAACGGTAAATTACTTTACACCAGCGCCATGGTGTTAAAAGCACAAGAAGATAAAACTCACGCCGGCGCATTTATAGCATCACTTTCCAACCCTTGGGGCGACACCAAACCCGCAGAAAAATCGGCAACGGGCTATAAAGCCGTATGGCCGCGCGATTTTTATCAAGTCGCCATGGCGATGCTCGCACTGGGCGACACCCAATCACCGCGCATTGCCTTTGAGTATTTACAACAAGTGCAAGCGAGCGAAAAAATTGCCGGTTATAGCGGTACACCCGGTTGGTTTTTGCAAAAAACTCACGTGGATGGCGAGCCGGAATGGGTAGGTGTGCAACTCGACCAAACCGGTATGCCCATTATGCTCGGCTGGCGCTTATGGAAAGAGGGCATTTTCAGCGATGCGGATATTTCCAGCTGGTATCAAAAAATGCTGAAACCTGCGGCGGATTTTTTGGTGAATGGCGGTGCCGTCAAAATTATGTGGAATGACACCACCATCAAACCGCCCTACACGCAACAAGAACGCTGGGAAGAACAGCAGGGTTATTCGCCCTCCACTATTGCCGCTGTTATTGCCGGCCTGGTTTCTGCGGGCGACATAGCAACACAGGCAGGTGATACTGAAGGCGCAACAAAATATTTCGCCGCCGCCGATAAATATGCCAGCGACCTGGAAGCCCGCACTTACACTACCGCAGGTTCGCTCACAGGTGAACAAGGCAATGGCAGTTATTATCTGCGCATTAACGCCAATGAAGACCCAAATGATCACTCAGCGCTGGGTACCAGTAACGCACAAGTCATTGCCGATAAATCGCAAGTCATCGATGGCGGATTTTTGGAATTGGTGCGCTATGGTGTGCGCGCCGCAAACGATGCAAAAATTCTCGAAACCTTGCCTGAATATGACAACGTAAAACTGCCGGATTTATTGCGCACCAAATACGAATTTACCTTCCCCGGCGTTGAAGGCAGTTTTCCCGGCTGGCGCCGTTACGGTATCGATGGCTACGGTGAAGATATGGCAACCGGCTTGGGCTATATGGAAGCTAATAACTCCAGCCAAGGGCGCGGACGTGTATGGCCAATTTTTACCGGGGAACGCGGTCACTATGAATTGCAATTGGCAAAAACCAAAGGTGGCTCCGATATAGAAAAACTGCGCAACACCTATGTAAAAGCCATGGAACTGTTTGCCAACCAAGGCATGATGTTACCTGAGCAAGTTTGGGATGGTGTCGGCAGTAATGCCACCTATAATTATCAAATCGGCGAAGGTACCAACGGTGCAACACCACTTGCCTGGACCCACGCGGAATACGTGAAATTATTGCGCAGCTACAGCGATGGCAAAGTCTGGGACAGAAATACGAGCACTGAAGCGCGCTATGTGAAGTAATTCATTTCACACGCCATACGGCGCAATAAAACGAGAATCCCGTTTTCAATATTTTTGGAAACGGGATTTGCGTTTAAAAAAATCTCCAAACAGAAAAATAAATATCAGCAATAACAACAATATCAAGACTAACAAAGGCACTACACGATGAAACAACCAACCCTTCCCTTCTGGCAAGTCTGGAACGTCAGTTTCGGCTTCTTAGGGGTGCAACTCGGATTTGCATTGCAAAACGCCAACGTCAGCCGCGTGCTCTCCGATCTCGGTGCAGATTTGCATTCGCTCTCACTCTTTTGGCTCGCCGCACCGATTATGGGTTTGTTAGTGCAGCCAATCGTCGGCGCCGCCTCGGATCGCACCTGGAACCGTGTTGGCCGTCGTCGCCCTTACATTCTCGGCGGCGCAATTGCTGCCGCAACCGGCATGTTATTAATGCCCAACGCATCGCTCTTTGTTGCATTCATCACTCCCATGTTATTTGGTGGACTGATGCTGGCGTTAATGGACGGCGCATTTAATGTGACCATGCAACCCTTCCGCGCGTTGGTTGCGGATATGGTACCCAATGAGCAGCGCACACTCGGCTACTCCATTCAGGCACTGCTGATTAATATCGGCGCGGTAATCGGCTCTATACTGCCGTTTGTGCTCACCAATATTATCGGGCTGGAAAATACTGCCCCCAAAGGCGAAGTCGCTCCTACGGTTACCTGGGCGTTTTATATCGGCGCCAGCGCATTATTTCTCACTGTACTCTGGACAGTTATTCGCACCAAAGAATATGCACCGGCCGATTACAACCGCTACAAAGGCTTAACCGCAGCCGCGGTGCCAAGTGTTAAACCATCGCTGGGAACACGCCTCGCCAACTTCTGGCAATTATTTATCAATATGCCAAAAACTATGCGTCAACTTGCCGTGGTGCAATTTTTCTCCTGGTTTTCATTATTTATTATGTGGGTCTACACCACACCCGCCATCACCCAATATATTTGGGGCATAGAAGCCAAATGGTTTGACGCAGATTATTTGCATTCGCTCGATGTAATCCCACCAGAAATTGCCGCAGCCAAAGGCGCAGCAGGCGATTGGGTGGGAATTATTTTTGCCGCCTATTCATTATTCGCCGCACTATTTTCGATTGTGCTTACGCGCATCGCCAACCGTATTGGCCGCAAGCTCACCTATTCGCTGTCGCTGCTTGCAGGCGGCTTGGGTTACATGAGTTTTTTATTATTCCAAAACGCTGAAGTAGTGCATGTGAATTTGTGGTTAACCGAGGTTGATGTCCCCCGGGGCGCACTGGATTTATTAATCCCCATGATCGGCGTCGGCATCGCCTGGGCCGCCATTCTCGCCATGCCCTACGCGATTCTTGCAGGCTCTTTACCAGCCGATAAAACCGGTGTGTATATGGGGATTTTTAATTTCACCATTGCCGCACCGCAAATTGTATCGGGTTTGGTAGCAGGGCAAATTTTGAAATATGTATTTAACAACGAGGCGATTTATATTTTAGTACTCGCCGGTGTGTGTATGGTTCTGGGCGCGATTTCGGTGTATTTTGTGAAAGAGTCTAACGAGCAAAGCGAACTAGCAGTCCAAAGTCATTAAAAAATTAATCTTTTTGTAATATGGAACCATACCCGGTTCTATATTACAAAAAGCAATACAATAAAAATTTATTCTTTTGTAATACGCTCAAGCTTCTTTAATCCTTCTCCGACCCTGGTATTACTTTTCTTGAGTCTTTTTTCTGACAACTTAAATCTTATTAGAAAGTACAGTAACCCAGTAATAAAAATACTGATGCCGCAGAAAAATATGACTCTATAGATGTCATACTTATCAACACCAAAATGCACCAAAACTTTTATACAAATTAAAATCGCTATAGCAAACAGCCAATCATGCCACCTGTGCGATTTGATATTCACTACAGCATCCCCCCAGTTTATTTAACCGGCTTTGCCCCGCAAGATCCACGCACAATTAACTTCGCCGGCAACAACATCGAATCTGGTCTTTCGCCATCAACCAGCAGCAATAGATTTTCTACCAACAATTCACCGGCGAGCAGCGTGTCTTGTTGTACGGTTGATAGTGGAGGATGGGTATAGGAAGCCATTGGAATATCGTCAAAGCCCATCACGGCGACATCATTCGGGATGTGCATTCCTGCCTCTTCCAACGCTTTCATTGCGCCGATTGCAATTAAATCGCTCGCGCCAAAAATTGCATCAAAGGGCAAGCGACGCTGCAGCAAACTTAGCGTAGCTTTGTAACCTTCTTCTTCAGAAGTTTCTGCAGCAACTTGCAGCTTGGGATTTACTTCAATGCCCGCCTCTTTCAGCGCTTTGCAGAAGCCGTGATAGCGATCGGCAAATTCCGGGCTGTGCTCGGATACATCGCCGAGGAAAGCGATATTTTTTCGCCCGAGCGATAACAAATGTTTTGCCGCGTTGTAGGCACTATTGAAATTATCACAGCCAATCGACACACCTGGCTGACCTTCCAGCACTGGCCCCCAGGTAATAAAGTGCGCACCCACTTCTGTGAGGTAAGTTAGTTTTTTAACGAAGGTTTCGTAATCGCCATAACCCAAAAAGATAATACCATCGGCACGATTGGCATCCTCATAGTCAGCATGCCAGTCTTCACTGAATTGTTGAAAGGAAATCAATAAATCAAAGCCGCGCTTGGCTGTCGCGCGAGTGATACTACCAAGCATAGATAGAAAAAAAGGATTGATTAATGATGTACCTGTGCCCTGATCTTCGCACAATAAAAGCGCAATCGTTTTAGTCTGTTGAGAGCGCAAGCTGCTCGCGTTTTTATCCACTTTGTAATTGAGTTCACGCGCAATTTGCTGAACCTTTAGACGGGTTTCTTCATTGACCAAAGGGCTATTGCGTAGAGCGCGCGAAACCGTGGACTGGGACACGCCGGCGCGGAATGCAATATCAAAGGATGTAGGTTTATCGTCTTTCAACTCGTTGACCCTCGCGGTGGTCCATTTTTGTTGTAATTGTTGTTTTAGCTTTGGTTGCAATAGGGGGTGATACTACATCAACCCCCTTTTTACGTACAGCGTGTGCAAAACGCTACACCCAGCAATAAAAAAGCCACTCGTGAAAGTGGCTTTATGAGGACAGTAACGCAACAGTACTTAGCCTTGTTTGCGCATTCGCTGCGCCAACAAGCCAAGCAAGCCGATCAAAACAAGCAGGCCACTACCGGATTCTGGCACCTCATGAGCGGCAATCTTGCCATTGATCCATTCGATAAAACCGCTTACCCGCGTTGAGCCATAGGCGTCGCCGTAACCGAACATACCATTATTGCTAAAGTCGCTAATAAACGAATGCACACCAGCCAAATAGGTTTGGCCATTTTCTTGAACAAAGACGCCGCCACCCGAGTCGCCCGGTGCAATCATGATTTCCAGCATCGTTGCCAGATCATCAAAATCCACGCCTAAAAAATCAAAGGCGTTATAGGTTGCATCGGTGGGATGATCGAAGTCAGACCAGAGGATTTGCTCACCGCTGCCTTCTTCTGACCAGAGATAATCGACAATATTGGTGCCCGCACGACGCTGATAATCGATGAATTGCATACCGGTTTCACCAGTGCCGGTGTAACCAAAGCCCGCACTGGCCGATAAACTAAACCGCTCATTGCTGCCGTTATAGAGCTGTGCTGGCGCCACATCAAAATCGGTTTCAAAATGCATCAGGCCGATATCCCAACCGGCGAATAAATTGGCATCGCTATAGCTTTCATGCGCGACCCAGGAATCGGCTTCGTAAAAGCGCCAACCGGTATCATCTTGCAAATAAAAAGACATGGCCTGCGCTTGATTGACACAATGGCCGGCTGTAAGCACCCAGTTTTTGCTGATTACGGTTCCACTGCAGGAGTATGGTGAATTAGCTGTATCACCAATAATCAGCCCCACCCCGCTGAAGGCAGGATCACCTGCAAAGCCGGTATACCAGGAATCGGGAGTATCGTGACGGATAAGCCCCGCAGAGACAGGCACGCTCAACGCGGCCACCAAGAAACTTGCAACTAATTTCATAATAAATTCCTTATTCCTTTGAATGTTGCCTGAAACTTATGATTCTTCCGTAAAATTGTCCGAACCGCATCAGGACGCAAAATATAACGCGATTAAATTTAGTTGCACAAGCTCTGTTAAAAAACAAATTTCCCTCCACCCGCCACAACATCCATACATAAAAAACGCGAGAAACAGTAGTGGTGATGTGATATCACCCCTTCACATACGTGGAAGGGAGGCAGCTCATTGCTGCTGGGCAATTTGGGCATATTTGAGGGTGGTTAACTCGTTATGCAGGTTACCAAGGAAATGACGAAACGCCGTGCGCCACGCCAAATTCTGTGCTGCTTTGTTACTACTATCTTGAATACTGGCCAAATTACCCATGCTAGCTGTGCGTGAATTCACCTCCATGGTGTCTTCAATCACCGCCACTAACTCGCCCGATTTTGCATTCGCCAGTACACCGCGCACTGTAATCAAACCAATGCCGGAATTATTACTTTGGATACCGACCGTATCCATGCCCGCATCCTTGTGTCGCTGTGAGTAGGGCATAAAACTAACCAGTGTGAATTGAATCGCCAGCACATCATCGCCACCGCGTTTAACTGGCACAAATTCGTCACCTTCGCGAAAGATTTTTTGGGCGAGATCGTCCAGATGCTGACAGATTTCGTCCATCTCTTCCCATGTGGATTCGCTCCAGTTATAGGCAAGTTTTTTATCTGTCTCCTCGGTCAATTTTAACTTATCAAATTGCGTTGCAAACAGAATCACTTTATTAAACTGCTTAAATGCCTCAGCGTTTTTAACTACAACTTTGTCAATTTTTTCGGCATCAACATAGGTCAACTCCGAATATTCAATTGAATTAAGGCTCACACTTTTTTTCTCTGGCTGTGACGCACAACCGGAAAAAAAGACAACACTCAACAGCAACACATTTATTTTCATATAACAGCTCCTTTATTCATAAAATTCCTCTTACACCTCACGCAATGCCGTAGCCACAGGTAACCGCGCAGCACGAATAGCAGGAAAGAAACCCCCGATAAAACCTATGACCGTAGCAAAAATAACACCTTGCACCAGTAGATCGGGTGTTACTGCAAAATCAAATACCACTTGGCTAAAACTGGCGAAATTCAGGGTCGATACGGTGTAGCCATTAAAGATAAAATACACAATGACCGAACCAATTACGCCGCCGATGACCGCCAGCACCAGCGACTCTACCAGCGTTGAGATAGCAACCGGGGTTGCACCAAAACCGATGGCACGCAGGGTGGCAATTTCGCGGGTGCGATTGGCAACCGAGGTGTACATGGTATTGACCGCACCAAAAATTGCGCCCAGTGCCATCAGGAATGCGAGTGGATAGCCGACCATTTTGATAAATTTACTCAAGGGTTCCGATTGCTCGGCGAGATAATCAGTCTCACGTTTTACATCGAGATTAAATTTTGGATCAGCAGCAATAGCTTCTTTAACAGTGTCCATTGACTTTTTATCGTCGAGTTTGACGCGCACAATTTGATAGCTGTTACCACGGCGATAGGCGTTCTGCAAAATTTTTGCATCACACCACAACTCTGACTCAGCCAAGCCCCCGCCAGATTCAAATACGCCCACGACTGTCCATTCCGTTTGGCCAAATTTAACCACTGAACCCACATTGAGATTGGCGAATTGTTTTTGCGCGCCGCGCCCGACAATTAATTCATTTTTACCCGGCTCAAAATTGCGCCCTTCAATAATTTTAAATGAATTGCGCACTTCAAATGCCATGGGCTCCACGCCGCGCAGCGGCGCATTGGCATTGCTGTCTTTGGTGCGCATGGGGATATCGACAATCACAAATAATTCCGGCGAACTCAAGGGCTTACCATCGAGTTTGGCGATACCGGGTAAATTGGCAATCAATTGTGTTTGATCATAACCCATGCCGCTGCTCATTTCGGAAGTTGCACCGGCACGCATCATAATTAATACATCCTCCGCACCGGCACTGACCATGGTGCGTTGAAAACCGCTCGCCATGGAGAGCACGCCGATAAACACCCCCACCACACAGGCCACACCAAATACCGCAACGGATGAGGTACCCAAACGCTGTGGTAAATTGCGCAGGTTCATCAGCGTAATAACAATAATTTGCGCGATTGAATTAAACATGATTAACGCCTCCGCAGTGCTGCAACTATGTTGAGCTGCAAGCCTTGCAGCGCGGGAATAATGCCGGTAAGTAAGCCAAATAAAAACATCAGGCCGACCCCGAACAGCATCATGGTGGTTGATAAATTTAATCCAGGCAGCGTGGCCGCCAAGGATTCAGCTGCGCCGCTGATAAAAAATTTCGCCAAAAATAATCCAGCCAAACCTCCAATTAATGAAATCACTATGGCTTCTGCCAATACCATGATCATCACTGCTTGATCAGAAAATCCAAGCGTTTTTAGAATCGCCAATTCCGGAATCCGCTCGCGGAACGATTGCGCCATAGTATTGCCTGCGACTAACAACATCGTAAAAAACACCGCCCCCAGAATCAGCGTAGTGATTAATCCTATATCGCCGAATTGTTTAGCAAAGGATTTGGCAAAATCTTTTTCGCTGCTGGTTTTGGTTTCAGCGGGAGAATTTGCAAAGAGCGCATCCACTGCCGCTGCTACCTGCGCCGCTTGTTTGGGGTCCTTTACGCGGATAATTAACCAGCCCAAATCGCCTTTACCGTATTGACGCGCCTCATCAAAATAATCGTAGTGCATCAGCATAGCGCTGGTGTCAGCACTTTTGCTTTTCGCCTCATAAATTCCCTCGATTACAAATTCCCATGTTGTACTACCCCCCTCGCGAGGAAACATACCCATCAGCGGAATGCGATCGCCAATTTTCCATTTGAATCGATCAACCAAGGCTTTGCCAATAACAACGCCGATACGATTTTTCTTCCATGCCTGCATCTGCGCTTCCGGCAAGGTGATCATTTCTTTGTAAATTTCAAAATAGTCTTCGGCAACAATGGGGAATTGTGGAAACTGGTTTTTGGGATCCTGGTAGTAACCACCAAACCAGTTGGCGGAAGTTGCCCTGTCCACCCCCTCCAATGCTTGTACCTTTGGCAAATAAGCCTCTGGCAACGCCTGGATCAAACTGATTTTATTAATACTGACCAAGCGGTCTTCACCCGCAATTTCAGCCCCCTGATCAAAAGCCGCCGCCAAACTGCGGAGCAAACCAAATAATAAAAAGGCAATCATGATCGATAGCACTGTCAAAATGGTGCGCGCTTTTTTGCGCCCGAGATTACTCAATAAAAATTGTAAGTAATACATGATTAGTGCCCCGTATCAGTAACGCGGCCATCGTTAACCAATGCACCCTTGTCCATATGCAATATGTGACGTGCATGATCTGCCGCGCGCGGATCATGGGTCACCATGATGATGGTTTTTTGTTGGCGCTGATTCAGTGTCTGCAATAATGAGAGAATTTCATCGGCAGTCGCGCGATCCAAATCACCAGTGGGCTCATCACATAATAATAAATCCGGATCGCTCACCAATGCGCGTGCAATCGCTACGCGCTGCTCCTGGCCACCCGACAATTCACTCGGATAGTGTTTGGCGCGATTGGAAAGCCCAACCAGTTCCAATGCGGCCGCCACATGGTGTTTGCGCTGTTTGCTTGATAAATTTGTGAGCAGCAAAGGTAATTCGACATTTTTTTCAGCGGTTAGAACCGGCATCAAATTGTAAAACTGAAAAATAAAACCCACGTGACGCGCGCGCCATTTGGTGAGTTGCGATGACGACATTTGATCCAGCCGCTGGCCGCCAATTATTAATTCACCTGCACTGGGCTTATCCAGACCACCGAGTAGATTTAGCAAAGTCGTTTTACCTGAACCTGACGGCCCCATTAGAGCGAGAAAATCGCCGCGCCGAATATCCAGATCGAGCTTGGATAATACGTTGACCTGTTCTTTGCCTTTTTTATAGGCTTTGGAAATACCTTTTAATTGCACCAGCAGTTCGCCGGCAGCCTGTGATTGAGTTGCGAGAGCCGTCATAAATCCTCCAGGATGTTAGACCAGAACAAGAGACAAAAAATAAACCGGGACAGCGGTGATGCGGTAATACAGAAACCGATTTTTATTGTTATTCAGTCTCGCTGGCCGCAGTGCAGCCAGCGAAATTTATAGACAAAAGCGGTACAAAAATAGCGACGGGAAACTTACAAAAATGATAGAAAACTATTACAGTTCAACGCGCGCACCATCTTTTAATTCCGGCGTGATTTCCACAACGAAATCTTCACCTGCGCGCAAGCCGCTACCAATATAAATGTCAGTTCCGTAGCTGGCATTTAGCGTCACTTTGCGCAGCTCAGCAACACCGTCTTTTACCACAAAAATAAATTTATCTTCACCTTCAGAGCGCACAGCGGTAATTGGCACGCGCACACCTAATGGCTCTTTCGGTTTTTCTTCTACCACGGGTTCAGCATTCATAAACGCCACTTTCACCCCCATGTCAGGCAGGATGCGTGCATCACTCACCTGAAACCCGATGCGCACCTTTACCGTGGCTTTTTGGCGATCGGCAGTGGGGATAATCGCGATCACTTTCGCCGGAATTTTCCACTCAGGATAAGCTTCCAACACAGCTTGTACAAATTGCCCGTCACGCACGCGCTGGATGTAGGATTCATTCACGTCCACCTCAATTTCCAGCGAGGCCATATCGACAATCGTACAAATACCTGTGCGAGTAAAACCTCCGCCGGCGGATATTGGCGAAATCATTTCACCTGGCTGTGAATCCTTGCTGATCACCACACCGGTGAAAGGTGCGCGCAGGGTAAGGTCATCGAGATTTTGCTGCTGCAATGCCAAACGTTTCTGGCTTACGGCAATGTCAGCTTCGCGCGAATTTAATTGCGCGCGCAGGGATTCAAAATCCGCGCGCGCTTTATCCAATGCTGCCGCGCTGATCAATTGGCGACGCGCCAATTCAGTATTGCGTTCCAAGGTTAATTTCGCCTCAGTCAAGCGCGCTTGTGTTTCGGCGACTTGCGTCTTTGCAGAGTGTAATTCCGCTTTGCTTAACTCCAGCGACTTGCGCGTATTGGAATCATCCAGCAGCGCCACTATTTGGTCTTTCTCAACGCGCTGCCCCTCTTCAATATAAATCTCCGCCACCTTGCCGGTCACCTTGGATGACACTGTTGCAGTACGGCGCGCAACGACATAACCGGTCGCATCCAATACAGTAGCTGACGAGGAATCGGGTACAGCCATACGTGCCATTTCAATCTTCACTTTGACAGGTGCTGGTTCGGTAAAAACGGCCACACCGGCCACTACCAGGGCTACAGCGGCCGCAATACCTATCCATAGACGGGCATTCCCCTCACCATCGGTTTGTTGGTTGCGATCTATACGCAGTTGCGATAAAAGCTCTTCTTTATTCGTCACAATATGCTCTGCTCGTGGTCGTTTGATGTGGAAAATTAACGGTGATTATGCGGTTCATTATCACGCATGACCAGAGCCAGAGCCTAGGGTTTTGAACGTCCAATGCATATCCTTACCTGTGGTGTGTTGTTATGTGAGCAGGATAGCGGGGGAAGCATTGGCTGCAACAGCAGCCAATGTCACAGATATGCGATGACAATTATCACCAGCAAGCGCTTAAAGCGAGGGTTTGAAATCCGCCATTTCGGCGGGCAGGATCGGATTCTTCAGCTTGATCATAGCGCGCGCAGGCAAATTAACTGCCGCCAAATCGACGGCAAAATAGCGATTGAAAATTTTATCCAGCTCGCCGTTAGTGCTGATAATTTGCAGACCTTCAGTCACGCGTGCGGCCAGGGCTTTATTGTCAGGATTAACGTAAAAAACGAGCGGAAATGGATAAAACACTAACAGGGAGGAATCCACGATCAACTTCCCAGATTTCGCGGCGCGCTCGCTAAATACACCAGTGACTTCATTAGCACCAAAGGTTACATAATCAAATTCATTGTTTTCCAAACGGGTGAAAAGATCATCAAAACTGCCCTTCTCTTCCACCTTGTAGCCATTGTGGCGAAACAATTCAGCATCGGCCCAGGTGCTGGGAATTCCCATACGCAGCTGTTGTAATTGTTGAGCGGATTTAATTGTGACAAATTTTTCTTTATCGGCGGCGCGAATAATTAAGATTCGATAGCCCAACAAACCTTTCATCAGCGGCAGCGGAATCAGGATTTTCTTTTCATTCGCCAATTTGGCATTACCTGCGACTGTGCCGAAAATATCAAAACCTTTACTGCGGAAAACGCTGGCCTCATCCGCAGCGAGCGGATAATCCGTCAGGCTCTCTTGCAGTTGCCATTGGCCGTGTGATGCCTTAGTTGCATTGAGTGCGGCCTCCAATATCTCGCGCTCGTACTGCTGGCGCGATGCTGTTTTGTTGCCGTTCCATAGCTTTATCGGTGTCACTGCATCAGCACTTGAGGATTGCTCTGGCGCTGCGAATGCACCAAGACTGACACACCCGATTAGCGCAAGCGCGATCAGATTTCTTATGCTTAACAAAATGGAACTGGTTTGATCTTGAGCCGACATAGTTGAATCTCCCGATAATTATTATTGATTGAATACACAGCATCGAAAACGAAACAGGGCGCAGCTTGATTCAAGCGCGCCCTGTTAACGATAACAAAATGTTCGCAATTCGTCAGAAGGGAATATCGTCATCAAACGAGTCGAATCCCGCAGGTTGTTGCGGTGGAGTATTTTGTTGGGGCGCCGCCTGTTGTGGCGCGCGCGCTGGCTGTTGGCCGCCCTGGCTGTAACCGCCTTGCGTGGGAGCGTTGTTGTATTGCGGAGTCTGGTCAAAACCACCTGCCAAAGCCGCTGCACCCATTCCTGCACCACCCATACCCGTGTTTTCGCCGCGGCCATCGAGCATTTGCATTTCGCTCGCGACGATTTCGGTGGTGTAGCGATCAGTGCCGTCTTGCGCCTGCCATTTGCGGGTGCGCAATGAGCCTTCGATATATACCTTGGAGCCTTTCTTTAGATATTCGCCGGCAATCTCACCCAGGCGATTAAAAAATACCACACGGTGCCACTCAGTACGCTCTTGCGGTTGACCGGTATTTTTGTCCTTCCATGTTTCCGATGTCGCTACGCTGACGTTGGTGACCGCGCCGCCGGAGGGCATATATTTCACTTCGGGGTCTTGCCCGATATTGCCGATCAAAATTACTTTGTTAATACCACGAGCCATAATGAATTCCTCTTGATTTACCGTGTATTCGCCTTCTGTTTTTGTACTTCAGCGACTTTCAAGTTAAGGGTTATTGCCCCCTGCGGGGCGTCGGACACTTTACACCACTTCATCCACAATTGCCGCCAGTTGTTTACGATCTACGCGGCGCTGGTCAACCTTCAGATAAACGGTATTTTCCGAGGCGACTATCACCACTTCAGCCACTCCGTCTACCGCGCGCAATTTATCCGCCAGTGTTTGATGGTCTTGCCCGCGCAAGGGGATAAGTACGCTGGCAAGGAAGTGCGGTGGTTTCATCGACCACGCGACCGCCAACCAGACCAATACCAGCAGCGCATTAAGCAGAAACACCGCGTTGGCACCCTGATGCTGGAGCAACCATCCGCCCAAAGCGCCGCCGCCAAATACGCCCAATACCTGGCAGGTCGAGTAAATACCGGTAGCTGTACCCTTGGCACCGGCGGGTGCAATCTTGCTCACCATCGAGGGCTGGGTCGCCTCTAGAATATTGAAGGCGATAAAGAAGACAAACAGCACCAGTAGCGCAAATACACGGCTGGACGACACCAGCATCAACGCCAGTTCGGCAATCAGTAAGAGCATGACAGCGATCAGGAATACGCTTTTAATCTTGCGCCGTTTCTCGGCGATGATCACAAACGGCAGCATCAACACAAAAGCGAAGGCAAGCAATGGGAAGTAGATCAAACCGTGATATTCGCGCGCTATCTGCAACTGGTCTTGCAGCATTAACGGCAGCACCACAAAGCTCGACATCAACACAAAATGCAGGACAAAAATCCCCAAATTCAAGCGCAATAATTGTGGATGCTTGAGCGTTGCGCCCAACAAGCTGGGCACCGCCACTGCCTCGCGTTTGGATGTCGTAGTCTTGGCGACATCGGGCACCAGTTTCAGCAGGATATAAATACCAACCAATCCCAGAATGGCCGTCAGCCAGAAGATCGCACCAACCCCACCCCAGGCAGCGAGCAATGGCCCAGCGGTCATCGCCAAGGAGAAGGATACGCCGATAGACGCGCCTATAGTCGCCATCGCCTTGGTGCGGTTTTCATCGGAAGTGAGGTCGGTCAGCAGCGCCATCACCACTGCCGATATCGCCCCGCCCCCTTGCAGGAAACGACCGAGAATCAACCCGTAGACTGAATCAGCCAACGCGGCGACAACACTGCCCAACACAAAAATAATCAGACCCACAAGGATCAGGGGCTTGCGCCCGATACGATCCGACAAAACCCCAAACGGAATCTGCAGCAGCGCCTGGCTAAAACCATAGGCCCCCAAGGCCAATCCCAGCAGGAATGGGCTATGGTGGGCATATTCAGTGCCGTAAAGTGCCAGTACCGGCAGCAGCATAAACAGGCCGAACATACGGAAGGTGTAGAGCGCGGCGAGCGAGTGCACCACTTTGCGTTCAAAGGGCGCTGGCGCAGAGATGTTGATCTCGGTAGGAACAGGATCTTGCATGGCGAATGGCCGTCGATAGGTGTCAGCAGTCAATAGAAGTCAGCGATTAAGACATCAATTATTCAAAGGGCGCCAGTGTACCAACTAGTCCGCCTCGCAACCTATAAATCCTGCGCAAGATTGCATTAAATCCATTTACCAAGACTTACAGAAGATTGACGCCCTACTGACATCTGCTGGCAATCTATTCACGTATAATCGCTCGTTTTGAATGCCTTGGCGGATTGCAGTACATGGACAAAATTATTGTTAGGGGTGCACGCACCCACAATCTCAAAAATATTGATCTCGATATCCCGCGCGACAAGCTTGTAGTCATCACCGGACCGTCTGGTTCAGGCAAGTCATCACTAGCGTTTGATACGCTCTACGCTGAAGGCCAGCGCCGCTATGTGGAATCCCTTTCCACTTACGCACGCCAGTTTTTGTCGATGATGGAAAAGCCCGATGTCGATCACGTTGAAGGCTTGAGCCCGGCGATTTCCATCGAACAAAAATCCACATCGCACAACCCTCGCTCCACCGTGGGCACCATCACCGAAATCTATGATTACTTGCGCCTGCTCTACGCACGCGTGGGCGAAGCGCGTTGCCCGGAGCACGGCGCTCCTCTGACCGCACAAACTATTAGCGAGATGGTGGACACAACATTGGCATTGCCTGAAGGCACTAAGTTAATGCTGCTGGCGCCGGTGATTCGCGACCGCAAAGGTGAGCATCTACATATATTTGAACAACTCAAGCGAGACGGTTTTATCCGCGCTCGCATCGACGGCATTCTCTGCGATCTGGATGACACACCCAAGCTCGATAAGAAAAAGAAACACACCGTTGAAGTGGTCATCGATCGCTTTAAAGTGCGTGAAGATTTGAAGCTTCGCTTATCTGAATCGTTCGAGACAGCGCTGAATTTATCGGAAGGTATCGCCTGTATTAATTACATGGATGGCGAAGCACCTGACCGTTTGTTTTCATCCAAACACGCTTGCCCTATTTGCGATTACAGCCTGACCGAACTCGAACCGCGCCTTTTCTCCTTTAACAACCCCGCCGGCGCTTGCCCGACTTGCGACGGATTGGGCGTACATCAATTTTTTGATGAAGACAAAGTAATTCAGGACACGGCGCTGAGCCTTTCTGAAGGTGCGATTCGCGGCTGGGACAAACGGAACGTCTACTACTTCCATATGCTCGCCTCGCTCGCCAAACACTATGCGTTTGATGTGAATACGCCCTGGGCAAAACTCAAAGCCAAACAGCGCGATGCTGTGCTCTACGGATCGGGCGAAGAAATTATTGAATTTAATTACATCAATGATCGTGGCGATGTGTACAAACGCAGCCACAGTTTTGAAGGCGTACTGACCAATATGGAGCGCCGCTATCGCGATACTGAGTCCAACTCGGTACGCGAAGACCTGACCAAATTTTTATCCAGCCAGCCCTGCCCAGAATGTGAGGGCACGCGCCTGCGGATTGAAGCTCGCAATGTGTTTATCGACGAGCGCCCACTGCCCAAGATTACTGAAATGCCGGTCGCCGATGCCTACGACTACTATATGAAGCTGGCGTTTACTGGCCGCAAAGCTGGCATCGCCGATAAGATCCTCAAAGAACTACGCGACCGCTTCCGCTTTTTGGTGGATGTCGGCCTGAACTATCTGACGCTCAACCGCAGTGCTGAAACTCTTTCTGGCGGAGAAGCCCAGCGTATTCGCCTCGCCAGCCAAATCGGCGCCGGCTTGGTTGGGGTAATGTACATCCTCGATGAGCCGTCAATTGGACTGCATCAGCGTGACAATGAACGACTCTTAAAGACTCTCACCCATCTGCGCGATATCGGTAATACCGTGATTGTGGTTGAGCATGATGAAGATGCAATTCGCCAGGCCGACCATGTGATTGATATTGGCCCAGGAGCTGGTGTGCACGGCGGGCAGGTTATCGCGCAAGGCAATGTCAAAGCCATTATGGCGAATAAAGACTCGATCACCGGACAGTACCTGAGCGGCACCAAATCTATCGCTATCCCCACCAAGCGTAATCCTTTTGATAAAAAGCAGGTTCTGCGGCTCGTCGGTGCCAAAGGTAATAACCTGCAGAATGTGACGCTGGAAATTCCTGTGGGACTAATGACTTGCGTGACTGGTGTATCCGGGTCGGGCAAATCCACGCTCATCAATGCAACCCTTCATCCCTTGGCGGCCACAGCACTTAACGGTGCTTCAACACTAACACCAGCACCCTACGACTCGATCGAAGGCATGGATTTATTTGATAAGTGTGTGGATATTGACCAAAGTCCCATCGGCCGCACACCGCGCTCCAACCCCGCCACATACACCGGCATCTTTACGCCCATCCGCGAGTTGTTTGCAGGCACCCAGGAATCTCGTTCTCGAGGATACCAACCGGGTCGCTTCAGCTTTAACGTAAAAGGCGGCCGTTGCGAAGCCTGCCAAGGCGACGGGGTCACCAAAGTAGAAATGCATTTCCTGCCTGATGTCTATGTGCCCTGTGATGTTTGCAAAGGCAAACGCTACAACCGCGAAACACTGGATGTGAAGTACAAAGGCAAAAATATCAACGAAGTGCTGGGCATGACTATCGAAGATGCGCGAGCTTTTTTTGATGCAGTACCCGCCATTGCCAATAAATTGCAAACATTGATCGATGTGGGGCTTTCATATATTTGCTTAGGGCAATCAGCAACAACATTGTCGGGCGGCGAAGCACAGCGGGTAAAACTGGCGAAAGAACTATCCAAGCGCGACACAGGCAAAACACTTTATATTTTGGATGAGCCCACCACTGGTTTGCATTTTTACGACATCCAACAATTACTCAATGTACTACATCGCCTGCGCGATCACGGCAATACAGTAGTGGTAATCGAACATAACCTGGACGTGATTAAAACGGCAGACTGGGTAGTGGATTTAGGGCCGGAAGGCGGCAGTGGCGGAGGTCAAATTATTGCGACGGGAACACCGGAAGATATCGCCCAACTGGCAAATTCACACACTGGACGATTCCTTGCTCCAATGCTCAGGGTAACTAATAGGAAGTCAAAACCAAGCAAGGCAACAAAAGCCTAGCGCATCAAAAAGAAAAATAGGGGCTTTGCTTCCTGCAAGCCCCATTGCTTCCTGCGTGGGCAAACCGATCATCATGATCGGACGGCATCCTGCCTCGCTGTCTTCACTTCCCTAGAAAAGTCTCATCCTAAAACTTAATCCTCTAACCAACACATCCTGTCCTGATTAGCATCCCTGTGACTGCTATTTTAGCGATTTACCGCCCGCAAAAAAGTCGGCAATTGCTGAAAGTCTTGTGCGACATTGACCATAGACATCAACGTAAAAACATTTACCAATAGACACAAAGATAGCTTCAGGCAACTAAGAAATCATTTAGGACCTTTAGCCGAAAAAGCAAAAAGGCCAAGCATCTCTGCTTGGCCTTTTTGTTGGAACCGGTAAAAACTTATTCAGCGTCTACAGCAGCTTCAAGAGCTTTAGCTGGGCGCTCAACCAACTCAACATAAGCCATTGGCGCTTTATCACCAGAGCGAAAACCACATTTCAAAATGCGAACGTAGCCACCTGGACGAGTGTTATAACGTGGGCCGAGCTGGCTGAACAACTTACCTACAGCTTCTTTGTTGTTCAAACGTGCGAATGCCAAACGACGGTTAGCAACGCTGTCTACCTTAGCCAAGGTAATCAAAGGCTCTGCAAAACGGCGCAGCTCTTTTGCTTTTGGCAAAGTAGTTTTAATCAATTCATGCTCAACCAAAGAAATAACCATGTTGCGAAACATAGCTTTACGGTGAGAAGCATTACGGCCTAATTGACGACCAGTTAATTTATGACGCATAGCAAATATCCTTCAAAATGGATTGCTAGGAGCAATCTCGTTAATCACCCGCACCGAAGTGAGTTCACGGATGAACTAATAATAAAAAATCATGGGCAAATATCGATAACCTGATACTTGCCCATGATTTCGTGGTTTTTAGTCGTTTCTCAAACTGGCTGGAGGCCAATTTTCCAAACGCATACCGAGCGACAGACCGCGCGAAGCTAGTACATCTTTGATTTCGGTAAGAGATTTTTTACCCAAGTTTGGTGTTTTCAACAGCTCCACTTCAGTACGCTGAATCAAATCGCCAATGTAGTAAATATTTTCCGCTTTCAAGCAGTTTGCTGAACGAACAGTAAGCTCAAGATCATCAACCGGACGCAATAGAATTGGATCAATAGCCTCTTCTTTTTGCTCTGGAGCTGATTGTTTTTCACCTTCGAGATCAACAAACACAGCAAGCTGTTGCTGCAGGATGGTTGCTGCACGACGGATAGCTTCTTCAGGATCAATGGTACCGTTGGTTTCCAGATCCAAAATCAACTTATCCAAGTCAGTACGTTGCTCAACACGAGCACTTTCAACACTGTAAGCCAAACGCTTAACCGGGCTGAAGGATGCATCCAACTGCAAACGACCAATTGCACGGCTTTCATCATCATCACGACGACGACTATCAGCTGGCTGATAACCGCGACCGCGAGCAATGGTCAAGCGCATTTTCAATTCAGTATTGCCAGTGATATTCGCAATCACATGATCAGGATTTTTAATCTCCACGTCATGATCAACTTGAATATCAGCAGCAGTAACAACGCCTGGGCCTTTTTTGGTCAGGGTAAGAACCGCATGATCCTTACCGTGCATAATTACTGCAACACCTTTGAGATTCAAAAGGATTTCAATTACATCCTCACGAACACCTTCAATAGCGCTGTACTCGTGCAATACACCTTCGATTTCCACTTCAGTAATGGCACAACCTGCCATTGACGAAAGCAGAATACGACGTAAGGCATTGCCTAAAGTATGTCCAAAGCCACGCTCCAGAGGCTCCAAGACCACGCGAGCGCGGGTTGGGCCACTTTCTGAAACATCGATATGACGCGGAGTTAAAAATTCGTTTACTGCAGTCTGCATAGCCACACCTGTTAGCGGTTCGTCCCTTACTTGGAGTAAAGCTCGACGATGAGGTTCTCGTTGATGTCAGCAGGTAAATCAATGCGATCAGGAACGCGTTTAAATACGCCTTCTTTTTTCTCGCTATTTACATCAACCCACTCAACATTGCTGCGCTGACCAGCCAAATTCAATGCGTTTTGAACACGCAATTGCTTTTTGGCTTTTTCACGCACAGCAACTACATCACCAGCACCCACTTGGAAAGAAGCAACATTAACAGTTTTACCGTTAACGCTAATTGCCTTGTGAGATACCAATTGACGTGATTCAGCGCGGGTTGAACCAAAGCCCATGCGGTACACAACGTTATCCAGACGGCACTCAAGCAGTTTCAACAAGTTTTCACCGCTTGCGCCTTTACGACGAGCAGCTTCTTTGTAGTAACCACGGAATTGTTTTTCCAGAATGCCGTAAATACGACGAACTTTTTGCTTTTCGCGCAGCTGCACACCATAGTCTGACAAGCGACCACGACGTTGGCCATGCTGGCCAGGAGCAGTTTCAATTTTGCATTTTGAGTCTAACGCACGCGCACCACTTTTCAGAAAAAGATCAGTGCCTTCACGGCGAGACAGCTTACAGGTAGGTCCAATATAACGAGCCATTTTCTACTCCCCCTTATACGCGACGTTTCTTCGGCGGACGACAGCCGTTGTGAGGAATCGGCGTAACGTCAGTAATGTTAGTGATTTTATAACCAACATTGTTAAGTGCACGAACAGCAGATTCGCGACCCGGGCCTGGGCCCTTAACTTCGACGTCGAGGTTTTTCAAACCATATTCTTTTGCCGCTTCACCAGCACGCTCAGCAGCGACCTGAGCAGCAAAAGGAGTACTTTTACGTGAACCACGGAAACCAGAACCACCGGAAGTCGCCCAAGCAAGTGCATTGCCTTGACGATCAGTGATAGTCACGATGGTATTGTTAAAAGAGGCGTGGATGTGCGCTACGCCATCAATCACCGTCTTTTTAACTTTTTTCTTGGCTGTGGTTTTATTACTTGGCTTAGCCATAGCAATTTCTTCCTACTAATTTGTTACCGTAAGTGAATGAAAGTCGTAAGCAAGAATTACTTCTTAATAGGCTTACGTGGGCCTTTACGGGTACGAGCGTTCGTTTTGGTGCGTTGACCACGAAGCGGCAAGCCACGGCGATGGCGCAGGCCACGGTAGCATCCCAAATCCATCAAGCGCTTAATATTCATAGATATTACACGACGCAAGTCACCCTCTACGGTGCGCTTAGCAACCTCAGCACGAATAGCATCCATCTGGTCCTCTGACAAAGTGCCGATTTTTACATCTTCAGCAATGCCAGTAGCAGCACAGATTTGCTTGGCTGTGGTACGGCCAATCCCATATACATAAGTCAATGAGATAACGGCGTGTTTGTTATCTGGTATGTTTACACCAGCAATACGAGCCATTCAAATTACTCCAGTAACACATAAATTGCAGCGTTGACAGCGTAAGCACCACCCTCGCCCCTGAACAAAAGGCGCGCAGAATAGCCTCAAATACACCAAAAAGCAATAGCCGGGCAATTTCTTACCCGACGACAGTCAACGCCCCCCAGTTGGCAATACTTAATATTATCGACACTCAAAAGAACAGGCAGGGAACCACTTAAATGGCGCACCTGCCTGGATCTCGACGCCGAAGCGTTAAGTATTAGCCTTGACGCTGCTTATGACGCGGCTCAACGTTGCAGATTACACGCAGAACACCGTTGCGACGTACCATTTTGCAGTTGCGACAAATCTTTTTAACAGAAGCACGAACTTTCATGATTCAACCTCAATATCGCGGATTAGCGCGCGTTCCCGCTGCCATATCCTTTCAAATTTGACTTCTTCATCAATGATTCATATTGATGAGACATCAAGTGAGCCTGGACCTGAGACATAAAATCCATCACCACAACTACAACAATCAATAGTGAGGTTCCACCCAAGTAGAATGGCACACCAGTGGCAACTACAAGGAACTCAGGCAACAAGCAAACTGCCGACATATAGATAGCACCAACCACAGTTAAGCGAGTGAGCACGCTATCAATATATTTAGCGGAATGCTCACCGGGACGAATGCCCGGGATATAAGCACCCGACTTTTTCAAGTTATCTGCCACTTCTTTCGGATTAAACATTAATGCCGTGTAGAAGAAACAGAAAAACGTTATTAGTCCAGCAAAAAACAGAATATACAGTGGCTGACCTGGCCCAAGGTTAAGCGCTATCTCCTGCAACATTTCGTTTACTACCCCCTCACCGCCTTGCCCAAACCATTGAGCAATCGATGCAGGGAATAACAAAATACTACTGGCAAAAATCGCAGGAATTACACCAGCCATGTTAATTTTTAATGGCAGATGGCTGCTTTGGGCAGCATAACCTTGGCGACCTTGCTGGCGCTTGGCGTAGTTGATTGTGATGCGGCGTTGGCCACGCTCAATACGAACTACAAACCAAATAACAGCGATAGCAAGAATACTGACAATCAACAAAGCGATAATATGCAAATCACCCTGCCTCGCACTTTCAAACGCCTGACCTATCGCACTCGGCATACCTGCAACAATTCCAGCAAAGATCAGCATGGAAATACCGTTACCAATACCACGCTCGGTAACCTGTTCACCTAACCACATCATGAATACTGCACCGGTTACCAAAGAAACCACTGCAATAAAGTAGTAAGAAAAACCAGGCTCTCCGCCGAACGCATAGGAGGAAAAACTTACCGCCATTGCCAATGCTTGAACGCTTGCCAAAACCACTGTGAAGTAGCGAGTGTACTGGTTGATTTTACGACGACCAGCATCACCTTCTTTCTTCAATTGCTCCAATGAAGGAGTAACTGCCGTTAGCAACTGCATAATAATCGATGCAGAAATATAAGGCATGATACCTAAGGCGAGAATACTCATCCGCTCCAAGGCGCCACCGGAGAACATGTTAAACATGCCCAAGATAGTCCCTTGATTTTGATTAAACAGATTTGCAATTCGCTCTGGATCTAAACCTGGCACTGGTATGTGAGTACCAATACGATAAATCACTATTGCCAGAAACAAAAAGCGCAGGCGAGCCCATAGCTCGCCCAAGCCTCTTTGATTTGCTAATGGCAGATTACCTGGAGTTGCCATTCGCGCCTCGTTACTCTTCTACTGTTCCGCCAGCGGCTTCAATCGCTGCTTTAGCACCTTTAGATACAGACAGGCCCTTAACAGTGACAGCTTTTTTGACTTCGCCTGAAGCGAAAATCTTGGCACGTTTGATTACAGAACTAATCAAACCTGCTTGTTTCAGAGTCTCGATATCAACAACTGAACCTTCAACAGCATTCAATTCTGATAAGCGGATTTCTGCAGTAACCAAGCCGATACGTGAAGTAAAGCCGTATTTAGGCAGACGGATTTGCAAAGGCATTTGACCGCCTTCAAAACCTGGTCTCACAGAGCCGCCGGAACGAGATTTCAAACCTTTATGACCACGTCCAGCAGTTTTGCCTAAACCACTACCGATACCGCGACCAACACGTTTTTTTGCATGAGTACTGCCCGGTGCCGGGCTAAGGGTATTCAGACGCATCTTATTCTCCCTCTACCTTAACCAGATAGTTAACTACGTTAATCATGCCACGAACTGATGGAGTATCTTCTACTTCAACAGTGTGACGGATGCGACGCAGGCCAAGACCTCTAACACAGGCTTTATGGCTCTCCAGACGATGAGCAGTGCTCTTAATCTGGGTCACTTTAATCATTTTCTTAGACATGGTGAATTCCGCCTTCTAGTAATCGAACAAGTCGATTAGTTCAGAATATCTTCAACACTTTTACCGCGTTTGGCAGCAACGGCTTCCGGAGAAGTCATTTCTTTCAAGGCATTAAAAGTGGCACGAACTACGTTAACCGGATTGGTAGAGCCGTAGCACTTGGACAGAACGTTCTGAATACCGGCAATTTCGAGTACGGCGCGCATAGCACCGCCAGCGATAACACCAGTACCTTGTGAAGCTGGTTGCATGTAAACCTTGGACGCACCATGAGCACCTTTGGTTGGGTATTGAATGGTATCGCCATTCAATTCAACACTGATCATGTTGCGACGCGCAGCTTCCATCGCTTTTTGAATTGCGATAGGGACTTCGCGCGCTTTACCGCGACCAAAGCCAACTTTGCCATTACCATCACCAACTACAGTCAGTGCGGTAAATTGAAAGATACGACCACCCTTAACAGTTTTAGCAACACGATTAACTTGAACTAATTTTTCTTGCAAGCCTTCGTTGTTGTCTTCTTCTTTCTTAGCGTATGCCATATCTCACCTTTAGAATTCCAGTCCGCCTTCACGAGCAGCATCAGCAAGTGCTTTAACGCGGCCATGGTATTTGAAACCACTACGATCAAATGCGACTTGAGTAACACCAGCTGCTTTAGCGCGCTCTGCAATCAGAGCACCTACAGCTTTGGCTGCATCAGCGTTGCCAGTTTTGCCACTGCGTAGATCTTTATCCAGAGTAGAAGCGCTTGCCAATACTTTTGCACCATCACCAGAAATCAGCTGTGCGTAAATATGACGAGGAGTACGATGGATAGATAAACGCGTAACACCTAATTCACGAATCTTGGCGCGGGCACGGCGTGCACGGCGAAGACGGGTTTGCTTCTTATCGCTCATATCCTAGCCCTACTTCTTCTTAGCTTCTTTACGCAGTACTACTTCGTCCGAATAACGAATACCTTTGCCTTTGTACGGCTCTGGTTCACGATATGCACGGATTTCAGCGGCGACCTGACCAAGCAATTGCTTGTCAGTGCCCTTCAGTACTATTTCGGTCTGGCTTGGGGTTTCTACGGTAACGCCTGCAGGGAGAACGTAATTAACCGGATGAGAAAGACCCACAGACAGGTTTACAGTATTGCCTTCTGCTTTAACACGGTAACCAACGCCAACCAGAGTCAGCTTCTTTTCGAAGCCCTGGGTAACACCGCGAACCATGTTATTAACTAGAGCACGGGTAGTGCCTGCTAGCGCATCTGACTGCTTGGCACCATCGCGCGGAGCAAAAGTAAGTACGTTATTATCGTGCTTAACTTCTACGCTCGCGTGAACTTGCAGCGCCAATGTACCTTTGCTGCCTTTAACGCACAGTGACTGTCCGTTAAGAGTGACAGTCACTGCAGCAGGTACTTCAACCGGACTTTTTGCAACTCGTGACATGACGATTTCCCAATTAGAATACTGTGCAGAGGACTTCGCCACCCACGCCAGCGGCGCGTGCAGCACGATCAGTCATTACACCTTTACTGGTAGAAACAATTGCGATACCCAAACCACCGCGAACGGTTGGCAGCGCTGCTTTACCAGCATAATTACGCAAGCCAGGACGGCTCACACGGTCAAGCTCAACAATAACTGGCTTGCCTTCAAAGTATTTCAGGTCAACAGTCAGCTCTTGCTTAGCGCCTTCGCTGATTGAAAAACCATTAATGTAACCCTCATCAGAGAGTACTTTCGCCACGCTTACTTTCAATTTTGAAGAAGGCATGGTTACAGCTGCTTTGCCCACGTTTTGCGCATTGCGAATACGTGTCAGCATATCTGCCATTGGATCTTGCATGCTCATCAGATTCTGCTCCTAAAATTAAGCCGAGGCTTACCAGCTGGCCTTAACCAAGCCGGGGACATCACCACGCATGGCTGCTTCGCGCAACTTGTGACGGCACAGGCCGAATTTGCGGTAAACACCATGAGGACGACCAGTCACGCGGCAACGGTTACGTTGACGAGATGCGCTGGCATCGCGAGGCATTTTTTGCAGTTTGATTTGCGCTTCCCAAACTTGCTCTTCAGTAGATGAAGGGCTGACGATCAACGCTTTCAACTCTGCGCGCTTGGCAGCAAATTTTTTCACGGTTTCTGCACGTTTAACTTCGCGTGCAATCATAGATTTTTTAGCCATGACGTCACCTTAACCTTTGAAAGGGAAGTTAAATGCTTTCAACAGTGCGCGACCTTCTTCATCGGTACGAGCAGTAGTGGTGATACAAATATCCAGACCACGTAAGCGATCTACTTTGTCGTAGTCGATTTCCGGGAAAATAATTTGTTCAGTCACACCCATTGAAAAGTTACCGCGTCCATCAAATTGCTTTGGACTGATACCGCGAAAATCGCGAATACGCGGAATTGCGATAGTAATCAGACGATCCAAAAATTCGTACATACGATCTGAACGCAGAGTTACTTTGCAACCAATTGGCCAATCTTCACGGATTTTAAAACCTGCAATAGATTTGCGCGCATTGGTAACAACCACTTTCTGACCAGCAATTTTCACCAGATCGTTAACGGCGTTATCAAGAATTTTCTTGTCGCCAGTTGCTTCCCCAACACCCATGTTAAGAGTTATTTTGGTAATGCGTGGAACTTCCATCACATTTGCCAAGCCCAACTCAGCTTTGAGTTTAGGGGCGAGTTCTTTAACGTAAAGCTCTTTTAACCTAGCCATGTTTCATTACGCCCCTAGGGTTTCGCCATTGGATTTGAAAACGCGAACTTTATCGCCATTTTCAAGCACTTTGAAACCTACGCGGTCAGCTTTCTTTGTTGCCGGATTGTAAATGGCAACATTTGAAGCATGAATCGCAGCTTCTTTTTCAACGATTCCACCAGCAACGCCCAATTGTGGGTTTGGTTTTTGGTGCTTCTTGATCATGTTGATGCCGCTTACAATCAAACGATCTTCGGCCAATACGCGAACTACTTTACCGCGCTTGCCCTTGTCACGTCCGGCGACAACAATCACTTCGTCATCACGTTTAATTTTACGCATTTATCTGCCCTCGACTCTTTAGCGTAAAGTGCTTACAGCACTTCAGGAGCCAAAGAAATGATTTTCATAAATTTCTCGCCGCGCAACTCACGAGTTACGGGTCCGAAAATACGGGTACCAATCGGAGCATCTTGGTTATTCAGCAGTACGGCAGCATTATCGTCAAACTTGATTAATGAACCGTCTTGACGACGCACGCCTTTTTTGGTGCGTACAACAACTGCCTTCATTACTTGGCCTTTCTTCACCTTGCCGCGAGGAATTGCTTCCTTAACGGTCACTTTGATGATGTCACCAACCGCCGCATAGCGACGGTGAGAGCCGCCAAGAACCTTGATGCACATGACACGGCGAGCACCGCTGTTGTCAGCAACATCTAAGTAGCTTTCTGTTTGAATCATCGTCCGTCTCCGAAACTGACTTACAAAAGCGCGGAAGTCTTAGACTTCTGAAGCGCGCTCTTCTATTTTCACTAAAGACCAGGTCTTGGTTTTCGACAGGGGACGCGACTCAGAAACAGTCACTATATCGCCAGTCTTGCACTCGTTATTTTCATCGTGAGCATGAAGCTTGGATGATTTAGTAGAGTACTTGCCATAAAGCTCATGCTTTACACGACGCTCAATCAACACGGTGATGGTTTTATCCATCTTATCGCTGACAACTTTGCCAGTCAGTGTACGAGCCACTTTAGTTTCTTGAGTCATCGTTACTTACCTGCCTTTTGACTAAGCGCCGTCTTGATGCGAGCGATGTCTTTGCGAGCTTGCGTAAGCAAGTGCGATTGGTTCAATTGACCAGTTGATGCTTGCAAACGCAACTTGAACTGCTCTTTCAATTGTTCCAACAAGACGCCATTCAGCTCTTCGACGGATTTTTCGCGGAGTTCTGAAGCTTTCATCACATCACCGAACGTTTAACAAATGTTGTTGTAATTGGCAATTTAGCCGCAGCAAGAGCGAAGGCTTCACGAGCTAATTCCTCGCTTACACCGTCCATCTCATAAAGAACCTTGCCAGGACGAATTTGCGCTACCCAGTATTCAACACCGCCTTTACCGCTACCCATACGAACTTCGAGTGGCTTAGCTGTAATCGGCTTATCGGGGAACACACGGATCCAGATTTTACCGCCACGCTTAACGTGACGAGTCATCGCACGACGTGCTGCTTCGATTTGACGCGCAGTAATGCGACCGCGACCAGTTGCTTTCAAGCCAAAATCACCAAAGCTAACTTTGGAGCCACGCTGGGCCAGACCGCGGTTGCGGCCTTTCATCTGCTTGCGAAACTTTGTACGCTTAGGTTGTAACATGATGCGTACCCCTTACTTGGATTTAGCGGCTTTTTTCTTGGACGCTGCTTCGGTTTCAGTAACGTCACCGATAACTTCGCCTTTGAAAATCCACACTTTCACACCAATGATACCGTAGGTGGTGCTCGCTTCTGCTGTTGCATAATCGATATCTGCACGCAAAGTGTGCAGAGGTACACGACCTTCGCGATACCACTCACTACGAGCGATTTCGGCACCACCCAAGCGGCCACCCACTTGGATTTTGATACCTTCAGCACCTTGACGCATTGCGTTTTGTACCGCGCGCTTCATTGCACGGCGGAACATTACACGACGCTCTAATTGCTGAGCCACGCCTTGTGCCACTAAAGCTGCATCCAAATCGGGCTTGCGAATCTCTTCAATATTAATATGAACAGGCACGCCCATTTGCTTGCTTACTTCAGCGCGCAACTTATCAACATCTTCGCCTTTTTTACCAATCACAATACCTGGACGGGCAGTGTGAATAGTAATGCGCGCAGTATTAGCGGGGCGTTCAATATCAACGCGGCTAACTGACGCACTAGCAAGCTTGTCTTGAATGTACGCACGCACTTTCAAATCGATGTTGAGTTTGTCTGCGTAATCGGTGCCATCGGCATACCAAATAGAAGTATGCTTTTTGATGATCCCCAGACGAATACCGTTTGGATGTACTTTCTGACCCATAACGCGCTCTCTTACTTATCGGCTACTTTAACGGTGATATGACAAGTACGTTTGGTAATACGATCAGCACGGCCTTTGGCACGTGGCTTAATGCGCTTCAGGCTTACGCCTTCATCGACAAAAATCGTTTTTACTTTCAACTCATCAACATCAGCGCCTTCGTTGTGCTCAGCATTTGCAATTGCAGATTCGAGCACTTTCTTGATGATCTCTGCGCCTTTCTTGGTGCTAAAAGCCAGGATATCAAGCGCGTCTTCAACGCCTTTACCGCGAATTTGATCAGCAACCAAACGCGCTTTTTGCGCCGACAGACGAGCACCGCTTAATTTTGCTGCTACTTCCATCGTATACCTCGATTAGCGTTTTTTCGCTTTCTTATCAGCGGCATGGCCACGATAAGTGCGAGTTGCTGCAAATTCGCCAAGCTTATGGCCAACCATTTCTTCGTTAACCAGGACCGGAACATGCTGACGCCCATTGTGCACAGCCAAAGTCAAACCCACCATTTCCGGCATAATCATGGAACGGCGCGACCAAGTCTTAATTGGACGACGATCATTACTCGCGATCGCAGCTTCGACCTTCTTAATCAGGTGAAGATCGATAAAAGGACCTTTTTTCAGTGAACGTGGCACTGTCTCTTCCTCTATTCAGCTGTTAAGTCGGCGCTTATTTCTTATCGCGACGACGAACAATCATGTTATCGGTGCGCTTGTTTTTGCGCGTTTTGTAACCCTTGGTTGGAGTACCCCATGGTGAAACTGGGTGACGTCCGCCAGAAGTACGGCCTTCACCACCACCCATTGGGTGATCTACCGGGTTCATCGCAACACCGCGAACAGTAGGACGAATGCCAAGCCAACGTTTGGCGCCAGCCTTGCCCAATGAACGCAAATTGTGCTCACTGTTAGAGACTTCACCCAGAGTTGCGCGACAATCACTCAACACTTTACGCATTTCACCGCTGCGCAAACGCAAAGTTGCGTAAGCACCATCGCGCGCCACCAGCTGGGCCGAAGCACCAGCAGAACGAGCAATTTGAGCACCCTTACCAGGCTTAAGCTCAACACAGTGAATTACACTACCCAACGGGATGTTACGGATTGGCAGAGCATTGCCTGGCTTGATAGCCGCAGCGTTACCCGACTCAATTTTGTCACCAGCGCTCAAACCTTTGGGCGCAATGATGTAGCGACGTTCACCATCTGCATAACATACGAGAGCAATATAAGCAGTACGGTTTGGATCGTACTCAATGCGCTCAACAGTTGCAGGGATGCCGTCTTTATTACGACGGAAATCAACTACACGGTAATGTTGTTTATGGCCGCCACCAACATGGCGAGTAGTAATGCGACCGGTATTGTTACGACCACCTGACTTGGATTTTTTATCCAACAGAGGAGCGTAAGGATCACCCTTGTACAAATCCGGATTGACAACTTTTACTACAAAGCGGCGACCTGGAGAGGTTGGTTTACATTTTACAATTGGCATTGCAACAATCCCCTTACTCAGCTACCGCAAAGTCGATTTCTTGACCTTGCTCAAGACGTACATACGCTTTTTTCCAATCGCTTCTCTTGCCGATTCCGTAGCGTGTACGCTTGGTTTTGCCTTTAACGTTCAATACATTTACTGATTCAACTTTAGCGTTGAACAATGCTTGAACTGCGGCTTTAATTTCCACTTTATTAGCATCAGCCAATACTTTGAAAACCACTTGGTTACTAGTCTCACCGGCTGCAGCTGACTTCTCAGAAACCACAGGACCTAGCAACACTTTATAAATGCGTTCTTGGTTCATCCCAGGATCTCCTCGAATTTTTTCAGAGCAGGAACAGTAACGATTACCTTGTCAAAACCGATAAGACTTACAGGATCAACACCCTGCACATCGATCACACCAACCTTGTACAGGTTGCGCGATGCAAGAAACAAGTTTTCACTCATCTCTTCGGTAATAATCAAAGCATCAGTCAAATTAAATTGAGCCAGCTTTTGAACTAAAGATTTGGTTTTTGGCGCATCCACATCAAAGCTTTCAACCACAATCAAACGATCCTGACGATTTAATTCGGACAGGATGCACTGCAGTGCAGCACGGTACATTTTCTTGTTAAGTTTTTGCTCGAAATTACGTGGCTTAGCAGCAAAGGTAGCACCACCGCCACGCCAAATTGGGCTGCGGATAGTACCAGCACGCGCGCGACCAGTACCCTTTTGACGCCATGGCTTTTTGCCACCACCAGACACTTCAGCACGAGTCTTTTGCGCTTTAGTACCTTGACGAGCACCAGCCATATAGGCAACAACTGTTTGGTGAACCAGGTCTTGATTGAACTCTCTACCGAAGGCAACTTCAGATACAGAAACTGTACCCTGGGCACCACCGGGACTAACAATTTTTAATTCCATGGTCGATTCCCCTCGGATACTTAACCGTTAGTGCGCGCTTTAACAGCAGGACGCACAATAACGTCGCCACCTGGAGCACCAGGAATAGCACCCTTAACAAGAAGCAGATTGCGCTCAGCATCGACACGGACAATCTCTAGGTTTTGAACGGTTACACGCTCAGCACCCATATGACCAGCCATTTTCTTGCCTTTGAATACGCGACCTGGAGATTGACACTGGCCGATAGAACCCAGTACACGGTGCGAACGGGAGTTACCGTGAGTCGCATCTTGCATACCGAAATTCCAGCGTTTAATACCGCCAGCAAAACCTTTACCTTTAGATGTGCCAGTAACATCAATTATTTGACCTGCAGAGAAAGACTCAACAGTAATTGTTGCACCAACTTCGAAAGCTTCTTGAGCTTCGTTACGCAACTCCCAAACACCGCGACCTGCCTCAACATTAGCTTTGGCAAAGTGACCGGCTTCGGACTTGGTAACACGGGAGGCACGACGAGCACCAATAGTTACCTGCACAGCAGAGTAGCCATCAGTGTCTACGCTTTTAACCTGAGTGATGCGATTAGGCTCAACCTCAATCACAGAGACAGGAATGGAAACACCATCATCGGTAAATACACGAGTCATACCGCTTTTGCGGCCGACAATACCAATCGTCATTTTACTAACCTCTATAGTGTACGGGGCTTTTACCCGCTATGGCCGCCCATTTCAGAGCGTTACACAGTTCGGACACCCAGTGCGCCCGAACCTTAAACATTTACTTAGCCGAGACTAATTTGGACTTCAACACCAGCAGCCAGATCCAGCTTCATAAGTGCATCAACAGTTTTTTCAGTAGGCTCAACAATATCCAGCAAACGCTTATGTGTACGGATCTCGTATTGATCACGCGCGTCTTTATTCACGTGCGGAGAAATCAATACAGTGAAGCGCTCTTTACGAGTCGGCAGCGGAATCGGACCGCGCACTTGAGCACCTGTACGCTTTGCTGTTTCAACGATCTCTTGGGTAGAGGCGTCAATAAGCTTGTGATCAAAAGCCTTCAGGCGAATTCTAATGCGTTGATTCTGCATGTGAACCAAACTCCAATTGTTTGTTTTAAAGAACTTCCAGTGCGCAAGGATAAAAGTACCCCGGCAAAAGGAGGCGCAATTCTAAGGGCGACTTAGTGACCTGTCAACAAATAAACAGCATATTTGCGATTATTTGATCACACACTTTACCTCACCCGGATAAATAAAAAGCGGGCCACATGGGCCCGCTTTTTAACAGCCAATATTACTGAAGGATTTTGGCAACAA
>DLHJ01000013.1 GCA_002483145.1 Cellvibrio sp. UBA7671 | reverse complement strand
AAGGGCGCGCACTATACGAATCCGGCCACGACCCTGCAAGCACTTTTTAGAGATTGTTTCGCTTTAATTACAAATGCGATTAATTAACAAACTTAGCGGCTTTTATTCGGACACTTTGGGCAATTTTGATTTGCCCGAAACAAAATGAAACAACCAAATGACGGGGGCTGATAATCCATATATCACCGCTATCGCCAATACACCCTGCTCCTGATAAATAATGAGCGACGCAAAAACCAGCACCACCAACAACATAAATGCAAAAGGGACGCGACCACGAAAGTTAATACCCTTAAAACTGGTGTAGCGAAAATTCGATACCATCAATAATCCAGAGAATGCCGTCAATACTGCAACACCTATAGCCCAAACCCCCTCAGGCTTGGAATCAAACCACACCCATACTGTTGCGGCGATAATAGAAGCCGCCGCTGGACTCGCTAATCCCATAAAGTATTTTTTATCGACTACGCCGATTTGCGTATTGAAGCGAGCCAAGCGCAATGCCGCGCAGGCCGTATAGACGAAAGCGGCAGCCCAACCCCAGCGACCAAGATCCTGCAACACCCAGCTAAACACCACGAGAGCAGGAGCGACACCAAAAGAGACCATGTCAGCAAGGCTATCGTACTGTTCACCAAACGCACTTTGCGTATTAGTCATACGCGCTACACGCCCATCCATCCCGTCGAGCAGCATAGAGCCGAAAATGGCAATCGCCGCCTGCGCAAAGTTTCCATTCATCGCAGAGACGATAGCGTAAAAGCCGCAAAACAGCGCGCCGGTCGTAAATAGATTGGGCAGCAGATAGACACCGCGATGACGAACCTTTTTGCCATTTTCCGAGACCTCTTCAACCAGATCACCAAACGGCAACGGACCTTCATTATCGACCGGCTCTTGCTTGGAGCTATCATTCTCGTGCTGGCTCATCATTATCTCTCCGATTGAGGGAGCGCCATTTTACACACTAAGAAACAAAAAACGCGGCCTAAGCCGCGTTTTTTATGCCCACCAACAACCCATTAGTTCTTGGATTGATCAACGATTTTATTGGCCTGAATCCAAGGCATCATTGCGCGCAACTTGGCACCCACAACTTCGATACCATGCGCCGCATTGTTGCGACGAGCGGCAGTCATTGAAGAGTAGTTAGTTGCACCCTCAAGGATAAACTTCTTGGCGTATTCGCCAGTTTGGATATCTTTCAGCGCTTGACGCATAGCTTTGCGCGACTCTTCGTTGATCACTTTAGGACCAGTCACGTATTCGCCGTATTCAGCGTTGTTAGAGATGGAGTAGTTCATGTTGGCGATACCGCCTTCGAACATCAGGTCAACGATCAGCTTGAGTTCATGCAAGCACTCAAAGTAAGCCATTTCAGGCTCGTAGCCTGCTTCAACCAGAGTTTCGTAACCCATTTTTACCAACTCAACCGCACCGCCACAAAGAACAGCTTGCTCGCCAAACAAATCGGTTTCAGTTTCGTCTTTGAAAGTGGTTTCGATGATACCGGTACGGCCACCACCTACGCCTGATGCGTACGACAGAGCAGTATCTTTCGCCTTACCTGATGCGTTTTGGAAAATCGCGATCAAATCAGGAACGCCGCCGCCACGCACAAATTCAGAACGCACAGTGTGACCAGGGGCTTTTGGCGCGATCATGATCACATCCAAATCTTTACGTGGAACTACTTGGTTGTAGTGAATCGCAAAACCGTGAGCGAAAGCCAAGGTAGCGCCTTGCTTGATGTTCGGCTCGATCTCTTCTTTATAAAGTTTTGATTGGAACTCGTCCGGAGTCAGGATCATTACCACGTCAGCAGACTTAACAGCAGTCGCAACGTCAGTCACTTTCAAGCCGTGAGCTTCAGCCTTCTTAACAGTGGCAGAGCCAGCGCGCAGACCAACAACCACATCAACACCTGAATCTTTCAAGTTGCACGCGTGTGCGTGACCTTGCGAACCGTAACCAATGATGGCTACTTTTTTGCCTTGGATGATAGAAAGATCGGCATCTTTATCGTAATAAACGTGCATAACAGACTCCTGTTTGGATGATTACCGCCTGAGAATAAGAAATCACAAGGCGACTTGGATAAAAGGCCGTCAGTGTAGAGAAACACTGTCATCGCGTATAATGATATATTCGCAATTCAATATTTCATTTTATGCAACAAGGTTATTAATCCCCGATCATGGATATCACTAAACTCCGACTATTTTGTAATCTCGCCAACAGCCTGCATTTTGGTCGCGCCGCCAATGCCAGCCATGTAAGCCCATCGACACTAAGCCGCAACATCAAGCAGCTTGAAGACGATTTAGGCGTGAGCCTCTTTGTACGCGACAACCGCTCGGTAATACTCACTCACGAAGGTGAACAGTTTTTAGGGTTTGCGAAAGAAGTCATCCAGCAGTGGGAGACATATCAAGAATCCCTACAGGCGCAGGCCGATCAACTGCGCGGCCAACTCAGCATTTATTGTTCGGTGACGGCAAGCTATAGCTTCCTTTATGAAATCCTCACCGAGTTCCGCGTTAAACATCCGGGCATTGCAATCAAACTCCACACCGGAGACCCAGCACAATCGATTGAGCGGATTCTAGCGGGCGATGAAGACATCGCCATCGCGGCCAAACCCGACAAATTGCCCGCAGGCATCAGCTTCAAACCCATCAACAGCTCGCCACTGATTTTTATCACCGCGAATAATGAAGATTGGCAAGGTAAAAGCTGGAAGGATATTCCGGTAATCATTCCCGAAGAGGGTTTAGCGCGGGAGCGATTAAATATCTGGTTCGATTCACTCGGCATCAAACCCAATATTTACGCCGAAGTGAAAGGCAACGAGGCGATTGTGAGCATGGTGAGCTTGGGATTCGGCGTGGGCGTTGCGCCTCAAATTGTGGTGGATAACAGCCCGCTCGCAAACAAAGTAAAACGCTTTGATCCGCAGCCGGATTTAGGCCCTTACGACACCGGTATTTGTGTGATGGAAAAACGCTTGAAAAGCCCGATTGTGAATGCGTTTTGGTTGCAGCTGGCGAATGACAAGTAAACCTTGATCGCAAACACCACTAATAGCCAACATCGTCTATTAACAAATGTGTCTCCAATTTATTGGCAAGCTTGGTCAGCAACCCGGTGTTGCTGGCCGCATCAAAACTGGCATTGCGCAATTCCAAGCCCGTGCGCGCATCCACCACACTTAACTCCACGCGATTAATCCCATCCAAATCACTTACGCGACTTTCAATTACCCACTTAGCGCCAAACTCACTGAAAAAATAAGGAAAAGGATTTTGTGGGCGCGAATCTATGGCGGACTTGGAGATGAGTTTTATACGAGGATTATTCCGCAGCACACGTAATAGATTCTCATCCACTACTTTTGCGACTGCGTTCATCTGCGGGCGATCATAACCAGTGGGTAATACAGCGATATTAATCTGATTGGTCATGGACTGGCCAATAAGCCACATAATCCCGCCAGCCAATAAAAGCACAGCGACGATATAAAACAACACATTTGCAAATTGGCGACGCATTCGATTGGAAACAAGCAGCGGCAACTCCTGCTCATTCCGTATCGATAATGTATGCGGAGCCGGTGGGACTACCAGTGTCTGCTCACTGACCGGACATATCGCAACCATCCAGCGATAACCGCGCTTGGGAAGTGTTTCTATAAACTTCGTTGATACATCCAATTTGGCGAGTTGCGTGCGCACATCCGATACGGCACGAGTCAATACATCATCACTCACAATCTGGTTCGGCCAAATTGCGTCAAATAGCTCGGCGCGACTTATCACTTCACCTTGACGAACAACCAAATGCGTCAGCAGTTTTAAATTGATAGGACTTAAGCGTTGGGTTTCACCAAGGGTGTTTTTCACCGTGCCCAACACCAGATCAAACTCAAGCGCAGCACAATTAAATGAGGTGTAATTCATTGGGTTATTGTTTGTCATGCATGCAGTTTAGCAATTTAAAGATCCCCCGCAATATGAGGACTTGGCGCGTCGGGGTTTTGCGGAGGTTTTCCTCATATGCTTTCGTGAAGCTTATGCGAGAGTTACAGTGTCATTTATTGAGGAGAAGCCCATGAGTCACGCAAGATCAATATTATTTAAGGTAATCACGCGCACCACATTCGTTATTGGATTAGCGCTAGCGATTATATTCATCCCCAACCTGTCGATTTTTGATGAAAAATTATTACCGGAAATTACCGAGCGTTTAAGTAATCCTCCCAACCCCAATATAAACGGTAATGCCATCTACCCCCTCTATGGTATATCAGCCGCAACCGGGAAAGATCCTGATGCAGTAGGAAAATCTGTCATCCAAAGCCTGCAATCAAAACATGCCAAGGGTGAATTCGCAAACCTGACCCAGGACGAAAGAACTATTCTTTATGGCGGCGATGAAAAATGGGACGCAGAATGGCAAACTGCTTATCCTGCAGCCGATTGTACTCCGCGCAAACAAACCAATTGTTTTAGCGAATTAATGACCGATGTCAAACAAACCCCGCTCATCCACCCGCGTCTTATTACCCAACTTGAGCGCTATCGCAGGATTATTCAGCTTCCTCACTTAATTGAGGAAACCCGCTTAATGGATTACACCTCGCCTCTGCCAAATTATTCCCTGCTAATGCAGCTAGGCAAATTAAGTCAAACCAGTGCCTATCAAACACAGGGACTTGATGGGTTGCTTGCCAATAGTGAGGAAGACATGCGTTTTTGGCGAATGGCGCTCGCCGATAGCCACACGACACTTGGGCGCATGGTAGCCATCTCCAGCTTGTACAGAAATGTAGCAGCGCTTTCCCATGCAATAAAACAAGAGAGTGCGTTGTCCAGCACGCAGTTACAGCATCTGCAAGCGTTATTAAAACCGCTAACTATCCAAGAAGTAAATTTGGAAAAAGTGCTGGTATCTGAACTCCGCTTTGGTGCAGAAAACTGGCAAACGGCCCCCAAAGCCATACCTGAAGGCGAATCCATTATTTTGTGGACATTAACACAGCCTGTTGCAGCGACTAACTGGTTTTATCGACAAACACTAAAACCGGCTTTTGCGCTCAACCAAATGTCATCGGTGGAGTTTTATGAGCACGCGCAAACGCCCACAACAGCATTAATATTTTCGCGTTTTAATCCTTACAATCTAGGTGGAAAAATTAATCTTGCGAAAAACTGGCAATATGCTCCCTATATTGGCCGTGCGCATGACTTAGCGGGAATCTACTCGTTAGTAGCCTTACAGCTGGAATTAAAAACGATTGCAAAGCAAGATTGGCCAGCGGCGATTAAATCATCACACCACAAAAACCCTTATACTAAAAAACCTTTTGATTACGATGCCGCAACCAATTCACTAGGCTTCAGTTGCTTTTCTGCAGCAGATATTTGCCAGATTCAACTATAAAATCCGGGTGATTATATTTATCAACTATCTGAGCCAAGATTTATATTCAGCTGAATACAAAACACATTAACGAAACGGTTTACTTAAAAACGGCGAGCCAGCCAAACCAAACCGCCATTGCAAATCCATGGCTTTGGAAATACCAACTCTCGACCCCTGAATTACATCAACCGGCGCAATGGCAGGCAACAACGTGAAAGGTTTTTTCGCAAGGGAGCGACCATTAAAGGCGTGTAAGATTTCCAATGCCTGCCCCACACGCCCCGGCCCCGAGCAGAGCAAACGTTCAGCCTCAACACCGCGACGCGCGCGCATGATCTCTAACCCTTTGGTGGGTTGAATCGCGCGAATCAAAATACCTGCACCATGCCCCTCAGGTGAGCAAACAAAATTCAAACACCAGTGAATGCCGTATGAGCGATAAACATAGGCGCAGCCGGGCGGACCATACATGGAAGCATTGCGCGCACTCGGGCCAGAAAATGTGTGGGATGCTGGCTCGGACTGATCGTAAGCTTCTACTTCAACAATAATTCCACCTACTCCATTCACAAAAAATTGCGTGCCGATCAACTGCGGCGCAACTTCGTGCGATGGAGCAGAGAAATCAACTATCGAAAAAATATTGCGCATTAGACTCCCATTTAGTTTGCATCAACGACCGAAGTCGATTGATTAACACTGTAATCGGGGGAATGGTGCTCAGCTTGTGCTTTTTTCAAATCCATCAACAACGCGTGCAACATTTCCGTTGATAAACCGTGCAACACCAAACGATAGCCAGCGCGCAAGGTGCTCATCGGCACAAGTGGGTGCTTGTTATTAAGTAACACCAAATGTTGCGGCGAGTTTAAAATGGTTGCCACATACAAACCGATGGTTTCATCTAACTGCAAGGAATTGGATGCTCGCCAAAAATCGTTATCAGTTAAAAATAGTTGGTAGGTGGGCGTAAACATTTCGATGGCGGTTTGCAGATCGATTCCGTTCAGCTTTCCGCGTGGCATAGAATCCAGAGTTATTTCTGGTTCTTTGATCATACTGAAATCTGGCCGAGCAACTGGCACCAATTTTTTATCCGCATCACGCAGTGCCTTACCCAAACGAATCACAAAATTAAACAGATTCAAGTCGTGTTTTAAAAACAGCTCATCTTTTAAATCATCCAGATTCATCGGCTTGAGCAGAGAGGTTTCTACAGCAACCGGTGCGTTGGCGGCTATAAATTCCAGAATCTGCGCGCCCATATGAAAATGGCGCAGCACCAACCAGTTAGCCTCCGGGCGAACAAAATATTTCAGCCCTGTAGCGAGAATCCAATGCAGTAGTTTGGATGCCGCCCAGTTGCGTGGCACCACCACTTTAACAATTTGGATTAATACAATCAGCGTGCGCGCTATGGGGCGCACAAAGGGCAACAGAAATTGGCGCGAGGGAGTTTCTGAATCCGCGAGCCACGCCTTTTTAACATGGTCTGGCAACGGTGTACTTTGATCCAAATACAACGCGAGCCAAGGACTCGGGTCGCGCGGATCAAATTCGGATTGCAAAAATTTTGGGGGCTTTTCTGTTTTTTCTACATTATCCATTCGCTATGACTCCAGAATATGTTCGAACTGCATGAGATAAAGCTGTGCCGTGCGCTTGGCAGTGATAATAATTGCGTTTGCGGCCTTAGGATCGATCGCCATCACCAGTTCAACTGCCGCCAACCAACGCGCGAGGTGATGCTCATCATTCGCACCGTGGTATTCCAAAAAGCGAAATGCACTTGCAGGCAAATCCACTTGTTTGCGCAGCAAAGGCAAGAGTGCAGGAACAATACGCTGACCGGTGCCTTCAATGATATAAATTGCGCCCAACAAACCAATCGGATTGGCTGTCGCTGCAAGTGAATGTAAATAACTATTCAAGGCTTCACCGCCGGGATTGCGGCGTAAATTATCGAGCGGTTCAGTTCCACCTGCCGCGCAATAATCGTCGTACAAAATTTTAAAATCGTTTTGCTCTTCACCCGCGTGGGTTTCAATCAATGCAGCAAGATCAGCATAGCTACCCGTGAGCGATGCAACGGCTTCGCGCATCCACTTACTACCCTCGCGCACTTGCGGCACCCATTGCGCAGTCCAATGGCGATAATCTTCCAACGCAAATTGCTGGCTCACCAATTTGTGGATAATCGGGCTGCGCCATACTTGCGAACGATAGTCGTGCCAGATTCCCGCAAGCGTCGTTAATACGCTTTGTAAGTGTTGTGGAGCGGATCGTGGGTCATGAGGTGCTGCAATATCTGGCAGCGCGTTTTTTTCTGACGTTATCGATCTAATTACCGGAGCAAGATTAGCAACCAAAGGCGTATCAGCTGCCTCCACTTCAATCAACATATAGGCCGCTGTCATACGACCTGACTCGGGAATAAAACAAAATATTTTCTCGCCCGGTTTAACTTGATGCGCATCGAGAAATTCAGCGAGCATAATAAAAATGGATGCCGAACCGGTATTGCCGCGCGTGGTTAAATTGCTGTACCAGCGTTCACGCGGAATCGTTAAACCCGCTTTATCCAAGAGTTCTTCCACCACTGGAATAAAACGTGCAGATGAGTAATGGCAGAGGAAATGATCAATTTCATCTGAAGTCACCCAACCATCGCGCACCAGTTTTACGTATTCGTGGATGCTTACATCAAACAAATGCGGTAGTAGACGAATATCCTGCCGCAGCGATAGCGCTCCCGCCGCTTCCGCCTCGCTGGATGACGGAAAATCGAGAAAGGATTTGCTGCGATCCTCGGTTAAACCAAGTTGCATACAAACCGGATAATCGCCCGCAAAACTTTTTTGATGAATCCAGTTTATTTTTAAGCGCACACCATTTTTTGCTTGTGGTGCGTCGGTAAGCAATACTGCACCTGCGCCGTCAGATAACATCCAACGCAAAAAATGCGCATCAAAATCGCTGCTGTAACCGCGCGGTGCAAAGCGGCTTTTTTTGAAAATGCGCGATGGCATTTCCGCTGTCGCAACCAAAGCGTGTTGATGCGCACCAAGCTCGACAGATTGTGCAGCGTAAGCCAATGCGGAAATACCTGCAGCGCACACACCAAGGCTCGATAAGGTTTCCATCGGCGGCGCACCCAACTCACCTTGCACCATAGCCGCAAAACCCGGAATCAATGCATCGCTTCCCGATGAGCCCACCGAGAGCAAACTCACATCACTTAAATTCGCGTTGGCGCGCGCCAAACAATCGTGAATGGCATTGGCCGCAAGCTGCGTATGCGAAGTCACTGTCTCGCCATTTTTATCAATCGCGTAATGGCGAGTTTGGATACCGTTTTCCGCCAGAATTTTATTTTTGATGCGTAGCGATATGCGATTAATCGGCGCAATAAAATCATCCATATCCTGATTATTGACCGGCTCGCCTGGCAGGTGATAGCCCGCCGATTGAATATAAACACGATTAAAACGGGTGGGCATAAATTAGTCCTTGTAATGAAGCGAGCGGCTGCGCCAGTATGGGTGCAGTAACGCCAATAGATAAGTGCGCAGCATATAACGCAGCAAACTTTTTTCATGCAGCGCGGGATGGATCTGCGCGGCATAACCCTGATGTAATTCCGGCAACCCCGACCAATGCGCGCGCGGGTGCTGGTGATGCGCGGTATGTAACCCGATATTAAATAACAGTGGGTTAAGGAAACCATAAAAATTGCGTGCGAACTGTAAATTTTTGCCAGAGCCATCGGCATGTGCATGTTGGAGATAATTGGTCGCCAACAACCAGTGAAGACCATGCAGCTGCGGGATTAGCACTAGCACCAACCATTTTTCCCAATCAATTATCGCCAAAGCCAGCCATAAACCCATAACGAGAAGATACTGCAATACACAATAATAAAAATATGCCCGCTGGGATTTGTAGCGGCGCTTTAAATAAACAATAAATTCCGGATATAAGACTGAAATTGCCTGTAGCGGATGCAACAAATAACCCAGCAGATGATTAGTGTCGCCACGTGCACCTGGCGTATTAAAACGATAGGTACGGGTTATGTCCCGCTCACCGTGCTGATAGCGATGATGATTGGCAATATGGGAAGGATAAAACACAAAAGTCGGATGACCCTGCAAAAGGGTAATCCATAAATCCGTAAAACGATTTAACCGGCGAGAAGTCCAGATGCGCAAATGGGTATGGTTATGGTGAATCACCCCCACACCCAAGGTTAAAAATAATTCCAGTAAATACAACGGCCAACTAAATCCCTGCTGCCATTGCCATAGCACCAATAATGGCAACACCAGCAAATAGACGATGCTCTGCCAATCGCGCCAGTTACGCATAAAAGTTAGCGCACCCGCCAGCGATTGATTTGTTTATCCGCGGCATCTGCAGGCAAAGCAGTTTTAAAAATCCAATCCATAAACGGAAACATGAAACCGTAGTTGCCATTAAAACAGGCATGATGCAAATGGTGGCGACGCGCGCCGTTAAAAATCACGCGCGGCGAACGGGGATTAAAATCAAAATTGGAATGGCCGATGCTGTTAAACAACAAACTAAACAAGGGTACGGAGAAAAGTGCATACACACTAAAATCATGCACCATCATGGGCAATAAAATCACATTGCCCAGCATCATCGCCTCAACCGGATGAAATGCATAGGTTGACCAGGGTGTTGTCACCACCGAGCGATGATGCGGCAAATGAAACTGCCGCAACCAGCGTGTGTGCAACAACCAGTGGTTGATATAAAAATGGATTTCATTCCAGATAATCAACACAAAAATTTCAACCGCAATTTGCAAACCCGAAGGATTTATCGCCAACTTAGCCCAACCCAGCTGCAGCAACCCCCAAGGAAAAATCATCCCCACCCCAAAAATCCCAATCGAGCTTGCAGACAACAACAACTCCCGCCGCAACTGTCCATCCCCCAGCGGGCGAGGATCGAGCTGGCAACCGATATGTAAACGCGGCAGCAATTGTTGGGCAAGCATCAAACTGAGCGCACCAAACAATAAATAAATCCCACCGAAAAATGCGAGGCCGACGCCTGCGATTTCGAATAGATTGCAATTTAAAATAAATTCGCGCATTTACCACAATCTCTCTGTTTTTACATTATCAACAGCAAAAAGGCCGATACTCGGGCGAGTATCGGCCTTTTTTAATCAGGCTGCAATTTGCAACTTACAAACTCAACACCTTCTCACCGCGAGAAATACCGCACACGCCGGTGCGTACTACTTCGATGATAGAAGCATCGCCGACGGCTTGTAAAAACGCGTCGAGTTTGTCGCTCGCACCGGTGATTTGGATGGTGTAGAGGGTGCTGGTGACATCCACGATTTGACCGCGGAAAATATCCACGCAGCGTTTTACTTCTGCGCGCTGTGCACCTGATGCTTTGACTTTGATCAGCATGAGTTCGCGTTCGATATGCGAACCTTCGGTCAAATCCACCAACTTAACCACATCAATTAATTTATTGAGGTGTTTGGTGATTTGTTCGATTTTGTGATCATCGCCCAAAGTTGTCAGCGTCAAACGCGACAGGGTTTCGTCTTCGGTTGGTGCAACGGTCAGGCTTTCAATGTTGTAGCCGCGCTGGGAAAACAAACCAACAACGCGGGACAAAGCGCCGGGAGCGTTTTCAACTAATACAGAAATGATGCGTCTCATATTAGGTGCGCTCCGTTTTGCTTAGCAACATATCGCGCATAGAACCATTGGGCGCAACTTGCATTGGGTAAACGTGTTCAGATTGATCAACCATGATATCCATAAATACCACGCGGTCTTTCAATGCAAAACACTCTGCTAATTTCGCTTTCAGCTCTTCTTTTTTGGTCACACGAATTCCGACATGACCGTAAGCTTCCGCTAATTTGACGAAGTCGGGCAATGAATCTTCATACAGACTTTCAGCGTAGCGGCTGGAGTACTGCATGTCTTGCCATTGGCGAACCATGCCGAGGGCTTGGTTATTGAGGCAGATAATTTTTACCGGCAAATGATATTGCGTGCAGCAAGAAAGTTCTTGGATACACATTTGAATTGAGCCTTCGCCGGTTACGCAAACGACGGTCGCATCGCGATGCGCCATTTGTACGCCCATCGCTGCAGGCAAACCAAAGCCCATAGTGCCGAGACCACCGGAGTTAATCCAACGGCGCGGTTTGTCGAACAAATAATATTGCGCGGCAAACATTTGGTGCTGGCCCACATCGGAGGTGACGTAAGCATCGCCTTTGGTCACTTCCCAAATCGCCTGGATAACTTCTTGCGGTTTGATTTTATCGCTGGTCGTATCAAAACGATTTTTGGTGTAGATGCCGTGACGCTCGCGCCAATCGTTAATTTGTTCCCACCAGGATGCAAGTGCTTCTGCATCCGGTTTTTCATCGCTCTCTTTGACAAGTGTGAGCATTTCGCCCAGCACGCTATCAACCGCACCGACGATAGGTACATCGGCAGTAACGGTTTTGGAAATCGATGCAGGATCAATATCGATATGAATAATTTTTGCGTTCGGGCAGAACTTGCTTACGGTGTTGGTCACACGGTCATCAAAACGCGCGCCCACGGCAAGAATCACATCGCTATGATGCATGGCGGTGTTGGCTTCGTAAGTGCCGTGCATGCCGAGCATACCGAGGAAGTTTTTGCCGGTACCCGGATATGCACCCAAGCCCATGAGAGTATTGGTCACGGGATAATTCAGCAACTCAACTAATTCTTTGAGCAGATGCGAGGCATTGCCCTGCACTACACCACCGCCGGAATAGATCATCGGGCGCTTGGCGCCGAGCAGCAATTGCACCGCTTTTTTGATCTGGCCTGAGTGACCGCGAGTCGCTGGAGTATAGGAGCGCAGCTTAACCTTCTCGGGATACTCGTAAGGGAAGGTGTAGGCCGGATGAGTGAGATCTTTAGGCACATCGATAACCACAGGGCCGGGGCGACCGGTCGCGGCGATGTAGTAAGCCTTTTTCACGACTTCAGGAATTTCGCTCGCGTGTTTGATCATAAAACTGTGTTTTACGATCGGGCGGGAGATACCCACCATGTCGGTTTCCTGAAAGGCGTCCTCACCGATCAAGTGGCTTTGCACCTGACCAGAGATGACAACCATCGGAATAGAATCCATATAGGCCGTCGCAATGCCGGTGATGGCATTGGTCGCGCCTGGGCCGGAAGTCACCAGTACGGTGCCCACTTTGCCGGTCGCACGCGCGTAACCGTCGGCAGCATGGGTGGCCGCTTGTTCGTGGCGAACAAGAATGTGTTTAACGTCTTTTTGACGAAAGATGGCATCGTAAATATGCAGTGCCGCGCCGCCCGGATAGCCGAAAACGTATTCAACGCCTTCGTCTTTCAGAGCGCGGATGAGCATATCTCCGCCTGAAAGCATTTCCACGATAATTCCCCTTTTAGGATGTGAATCGCATATGCGCGTGTGTCTTTTACCAAGAGGCTGCTACAGCCGATAGTTGAGGCGGTAAAGAATCACACAGGAAAGTATTGGCACTTAGGGCAGGCCAACACCGTGAATGATCCACGATCAAAACCCGGCAAGGTCAGGATCGGATCAGCGAAAACCGTGCAGGTAAACAGCGGCTTTCTAAGGTGATGCTCTGGTAGGAGCATCGCCAGCAGAGGGTTCGCCAAGAGGGTGACTTGGCGGGAAGCAGATGAGTACCCGAGCTTATCGGTCATCTGCCAGCCATCTGGAGGACTGGCAATTTTCGCAAGATATGGTTCAAAGTCAAGAAATTAACGCCGGAATGATGATTTTTTATGCATCGATCCAGGGAAGTATAGAGGTTAGGGGCAGGTAGCCACGAGCTTGCACTCGCTCACAGTTTTCCCTGTCGCGGTTTCGCTCCTTGCGCATTAGGTCTATAGTTGCTGCATTCGCATCAAGCAATAAGGGCAAGCTTCATGAAGTTTTCGCATATCGTAAAATTGGCCGGCATAGCGCTTGTTGGCGTAATGCTCAGCCAGCAGGGGTTCGCAAAAGAGAAGGTGTACACCTGGACCGACAGCAAAGGCACGGTTCATTACGGCGAACGCCCACCAAAAGATGTCAAGGCTACATTAGTACAAACTCGCACAGGTCACAGCGATCCAACACCTGCACAAATTGCGGCCTCTCAGCCCAAAGCAGAACCTACACCGCCCGCTGAGGATCCACGAGCAGTACAGGCGGCCGCACTCAAAGACCCTAAGCGCTGTGCCGCAGCAAAAGAAAATCTGAATATCCTGAATACGGTTGCCCGGATAAGAACCACGAATGAGCAAGGGATTGTAGTACCGCTGACTGAAGAGGATAAGGTGCAGCAGCGGATAGCCACGCAGAAAGTGATTGATCAGACCTGCGAATAACACAGACCGATTTGCAATAAAAAAACGGCCACTAGATGGCCGTTTTTTGTTGGTTATTTATATCTTATCGCCTGATCGCCGGTACCGTTGGCGAGTGGCGGTTCCTGCCAAAACCCCACACAGTATTAGCATCCAGATCCCCATCAAACCACCACCGCCCCCCGAGCCACTTCCCCCACCGGAATTAACCGCTGCTTTGCTGCTGGATGACTGAGCCTGACTACTCGCTGCAGCTGCTTTTACTGTGATGGTTTGCGTTATGTATGACAGATTATACCGGGAGTCGCTCGCATTCCAGATCACATAATTAGTCCCGACCGGGAAGGGTTTCCAATCGATTGTCCAAGCCGTAATTTCACCATCGACCAAATCGTAAGCCTTAACTTCTGGCTGGGGGACATCCGTTAGCATTCCTGTTGCATCGACCGTGATATTGGCGGGTATTTGGATCACTGGAGCGGTAGTGTCACGCACCTCAAGGGTTTGCAGACTGGTGGCGATTTTCCCGACCGAGTTGGTAGCCCGCCAATAGATCGAGTGGGTACCAATACTGTAAGGTCCGATGTTGGACGTGACAGCTGCTATCTGGCCATCTTTTACATCTCGGGCAAATACGGGTGGCAAGCTATAAGCCGTCTCTAATGCAGTCGCTTCGACCGTCAAGAGCGGTAGCGGATCAAAGCTCGGTGGAGCAAGTACAAGACCACTTGCCCCCTGACCCAATTCAACAATCTCCTCTAGCGTCTGCACCAGTTTTACCCCTTTTTGTGTATCGCCAAGACTAATCCTTAGCGACGCTTTTACTGCCCCAGGAATTACCGGGAGCTTGGCAAGGTAGCGCCCATTCTCCCGGCTTAACGCCAAAGGAACCCAATCAGCCGAGCCACTCAGCCGATATTCCATCTCCGGAGCTTCACTTTCACTGGCCACCTCACTGCTCATACTGAGCATGCTCAATTCGATTGCCAAATCGCTGCCGTTCAGAACCCGACTGGGAACACCGTCGTTAAGGAACCGCAACTGTTCGGGGAACTCCTTTAGCAGGTAGGTTGTTTGCCCTTGCAATAGGCTGGTGTCCAACTCCAGAAGCATCTTAGATGGACTTACCACCCCCAGAAAGCGCGTCGGCTGATCCAGCTCGAACAGCAGATTGCTACAGGTGCCCGCGCCAAGAGGGAGATTAAATGTGCCACCACTGGTTTCCGAGCTGGTATTTAACTGTCCATCGCACAAGAGTCGATAGGACATGAGATCAAAAAAGCTATTCTGCTGGGCATCGCGCTGGATGGTGTAATTACCGCCAAACCAGTAGGGCTCAGACATGCTCTGAATCTGTAACTCGTTAGCCCAACTATTGAAGTAAAAGGCGGGAGCTGTGAAGTAGGCGCCATCTGCAACGGTGATAGCCCGACCAGAACTGCGGTAGTTGGTCGCATCCGGGGTACTGAATACACCGCGCAGCTTGGTAAAGGATTGGGAATCCGTAAAGGCAAGGGAGCCCGTATTCATTAGTTGCAGGTTCCACGCAAAAGGATCATCACTCAAACGCTCCACCCCCATCGTCGGGTACCACTCGCCTTTTTCCAGAGTGGAGATATTGGCATAGAGTTTTGCTGATATCGGCTGGTTGTAGACAGTCCCACTACTCCAGTAGGTGCCAAAAGCGACGAAGTCAAAGGTAGAGCGCAGCTGGCTCAACCCTTGGGAGAACCTGACACCCCCCGCCAACTTATCCAGATCAGCATAGGTAAAATCAACGCCACCGGCAGTGCGCAAATCCAGATCAAGATACTGAGATGAACGAATGCCATCCCTGTAAAAGGCCGACAACAAATAATACTCACCCGTCACCCCAGGGCTTGTTTCTCTCAGTGAGAACAGCGCTGTCGCCGCTATCTGAACGCTCTCAGAGAGCTCCGATACACGCAAAATTCTTTTGCCGCTGCCACCCAAAAACAGCACGCTGCCTTGGGGAACATCAGCCATCCGCCATTCGATCAACTGAGTCTTTGTATTCATGCCATCCAAGGGGATAGAGCTACCGTCCAACCCTGTCACTGAACTAATCGCTATTTCGTGGATTGCACTGGCTCGCTCCAGTTTGGTGGTGACACTATCCACCAGTTGAATATCTTCCTTGAACACCAGCGAATCCAGACTGCAGCCTTCGCCATAGAAAGTGGCCGCCAGATGGTAAGTACCCGGCTTGAGATCGAGCCCGAAATTGGTTGGCGCATCGGTGCAACTATTGAAATACTCCACACTGCCATAACTTCCATCGTCATTGATCACATGCAGCAGAAAGAGCGGCGCATCGAACTCCACATTGAGCCGGGCGGCTTTGGCAAATACCAGTGGCAGCCGTATATCGGTTTCGGAATAACGAACATTGGCAACCACTTCATGATGCAAGGTCGCACTGTCGGCAAAGGGCAAGGTCTGGGTATCGACTAATAACTGCAGCTTCACCGTGGTTTGCTCACCCGCCGCCAACTCCTGTTCACCCGCTGGGTCAACCAACCCGCTGGCGCCTTGGGGAAATACCACCGGCGCGGTTGTCGCCACCTTGAGCGAGTTGCTGCTGATATTTTTCAACGTCAGTGACAGATTTGCCGACCAGCTCGGCTGCGCAAGATTCACTGATCCAGCCGACAAAAGCGCTGGACTTACCAACAACTTGGCACTTGCAGCTTGCGCCAGATCCATCATCCCTGCGCCCTGTGTGAACACATCCTGCCCCAAATCACTACCGGTATTAATCAACAGAGTTTTAAGTTCGGCTGGGGTCAGGTTGGGATAAAGCTGCTTTAACAATGCAGCGCCACCCGCCACGTGGGGAGTGGCCATACTGGTTCCACTGAGCCGAACATAACTGCCGCCGGGCTTGGCCGAGTTGATCTCCACACCCGGCGCTACCAATTCCGGCTTTACATAAGCCTTGCCAGAAATTGGCCCACGTGAGCTAAAACCGGCGATAGCGCCGTTGTTATCGCTAGCGCCCACCGTCAACACCTGTTCAGCATTTCCCGGTGAACCTATGGTGGAATAGGAGCTACCGCTATTGCCCGCCGCTACCACTACCACTACCCCTGCAGCCATGGCGTTGTTTGCGGCTTCCGAGATAGGCGAGTCGGGCGCTCCCGAGCCTCCCAAACTCATATTAACTATATCAATCTGGTCATCCGTCAGCGGGTTTCCATCGGGATCAACGGCTTTTTCCAGCGCCGCAACAATGCCGCTTTCCATGCCCCAGCCCTGATCGCTCAACACCTTATAGGCATAGAGGGTCACATCGGGTGCCATACCGGTGAGGGTGCCCTTGGCTGCAATGATGCCCGCCACATGGGTGCCGTGACCGTGTTTGTCGATAGGATTGGTGACGTCCTCCCCTTCAACAAAATTGTGCCCCCCAGCCACCTTGCAGCCGGTTCCGATACACCCGCCCAAATCGGGATGGGTGTAATCAATCCCCGTATCCAGCACCGCCACTGTCACCCCTTGGCCGGTGACCTCGCGCGCCTGGCTGTCGCGCATTGCCCACAGCTGCGGCGCCTTGGTAATACCCACACTTTCAGCCAGAAAGGCTTTTATCCGGGTATCCGGGTACACCGCAGCCACCTGTGGCAATCGGCGGATCCGCTCAATGCTGTTTGCTTCGGCAGTGATGCTCAGCGTATTGGTTAACTGTGTAAATTGCCCGTGCATCTGCTGCATCAGCTTCTGTTTGCGCAATTCGCCCAGCAATTGACTCTGGCTTTTTTGTACGCGTTGCAACTGGCTTTGGGTGGATTTTCCCAGCAGTTGTTGCTGCGCGCGCGACAGCTTGCCCGTCGCTCGCATTTGCTCGCGCTGCTGCTTGAGATAGGGTCTGACCGCCTGATCTTTTAAACGCACCAGCAATCGCTGCGGCTGGGTGTGGTCAAGAGTTTGGATTTGCAGTTGCCCAGATTGATTATTGATACTCACCGCGCCACCAGCCGATAACGCAAATGACTGGGGTTCGCTGTTGTCGGGATGATAGTCGAGCTGATTGCCCGACTGCTTGTGTTGCTGATGAATCTGGATAATTTGCTGGGGGGATTGATTCGCCTGAGCCAGGTGCACCAGTGCGCAAAAGGCCAGTGCCACCACACCGGCTGATAATGTCCGTGGGAACATAACATCTCCATGATTTTTTATGATTGGGTTTTGAGTGCGGTTGCCGAGCGAGCGTTTTACCACTTTGTCGCCAAATTGATCAACTTTTACTTGAATAACGATAAATAAGTGTAGCCGCTGAAAGTACATTTACAGGGATAAAAAAAACGCCGTCATTGCGACGGCGTTTAGTAAGTCTATTTTGAGCGAACTCATCTGCAGTTAATTCAACCGCTTGGGGTCAAACACAATTTTATCGCCTAACAATTTACCGTGAATAATCGCGCCGGGCATAAATTTACCACCGAGGATATCCTGTGCCAGCGGGTTTTCAATCAACTGCTGGATGGCGCGTTTTAAAGGGCGTGCACCATAGACAGGATCAAAACCGACACTTGCCAATTTATCCATCACTTCATCCTCCAACTCCAGACTCAGTTCGCGTTCGGCTAAACGTTTTCTCAACAGCTCCAACTGGATATCGGCAATACCGCGAATTTGTTCGCGCCCGAGCGGATGGAAGACAACAACCTCATCAATACGGTTGATAAATTCCGGGCGGAAATGGCCACCGACAACTTCCATCACCGCATCTTTCATCGCGTTGTAGCGATTCTCATTATTGAGTGAATTGTTCATATCGTCATTCACAAAACTGTCGAAACTCACAGTGTCGAAAGATTTATCTTCCGCTAATTCCTGGATGCGATCCGACCCTAAATTCGAGGTCATTACAATTACCGTATTCCGGAAATCCACAGTGCGGCCTTGGCCGTCGGTCAAGCGTCCATCGTCCAATACTTGCAACAAAATATTGAATACATCGGGATGCGCTTTTTCAATTTCATCGAGCAAAATGACGGAGTAGGGTTTGCGGCGCACTGTCTCGGTGAGGTAGCCACCCTCTTCATAACCCACATAACCGGGTGGAGCGCCGATCAAACGGGCGACCGAATGTTTTTCCATAAATTCCGACATATCGATACGCACCATCGCATCGCTGGTATCAAATAAAAATTCGGCAAGGGATTTACACAATTCGGTTTTACCGACACCGGTTGGCCCTAAAAATAAAAATGAACCATTGGGACGGTTGGCATCGGACAAGCCCGCGCGCGAACGGCGCACCGCATTGGCAACAGCGACTACCGCCTCGTGTTGGCCAATCACACGTTTATGCAGCGACTCTTCCATGCGCAATAATTTTTCGCGCTCGCCCTCCAACATTTTGGAGACGGGAATACCAGTCCACTTGGAGACCACCTCGGCAATTTCTTCTTCGGTCACTTTATTGCGCAGCAGTTTCATCTCCATCATTTCCGCTTGGCCAGCCATATCCAATTGCTTTTCCAACTGCGGAATAATCCCATATTGAAGTTCTGACATGCGCGCCAAATCGCCTTTGCGGCGTTTTTCTTCCATTTCAAAACGCGCCTGCTCTAATTGGCTTTTAATTTCTTGTGAGCCTTGCAGCGCTGCTTTTTCAGCGCGCCAGATTTCTTCCAAATCATTCAGTTCACGCTCGAACTTATCGATATCCTGATCGAGTTTGGCGAGGCGTTTTTTGCTTGCTTCATCTTCATCTTTTTTTACCGCTTCGCGTTCAATTTTGAATTGGATTAAACGGCGTTCCAGACGATCCATCTCCTCCGGCTTGGAATCTATTTCCATGCGGATACGGCTGGCGGCTTCATCAATCAAATCAATCGCTTTATCAGGTAATTGTCGATCGGTGATATAGCGCTGGGATAGTTTTGCGGCGGCGATAATCGCCGAGTCGGTGATATCCACGCCGTGGTGGACTTCATAGCGCTCTTTCAAACCGCGCAAAATGGCGATGGTGTCGGACTCATTAGGTTCGTCGACCAATACTTTTTGGAAGCGGCGCTCCAGCGCTGCATCTTTTTCAATATATTTGCGATATTCATCGAGCGTGGTAGCACCCACGCAATGCAATTCACCGCGCGACAGCGCCGGTTTAAGCATATTGCCTGCATCCATTGCACCTTCGCCTTTACCGGCGCCGACCATGGTATGCAGCTCGTCGATAAATAAAATAATGCGGCCTTCTTGTTTGCTTAATTCGTTAATAACGGATTTCAACCGCTCTTCAAATTCACCGCGAAATTTTGCCCCGGCGAGCAGTCCACCCAAATCGAGCGACAGCAGCCGTTTATCTTTTAAACCTTCGGGCACTTCACCGTTGACAATACGCTGCGCGAGCCCTTCCACAATCGCAGTTTTACCCACACCTGGCTCACCAATCAAGACGGGATTATTTTTGCTGCGGCGTTGCAACACCTGGATAGTGCGGCGAATTTCGTCGTCGCGGCCAATCACCGGATCGAGTTTGCCCGCTTCCGCGCGCGCGGTTAAATCGACAGTATATTTTTCCAGTGCCTGACGGTTGCCTTCGGAATCGGCGTCATCCACATTTTCGCCGCCGCGCACTTTTTGGATACCTTGCAGCAGGCGCTGGGCATTGCCAAATTTTTTCAATATATCCGGCACTGCGCCCTGCATTTCAGTCATCAACACCACCAGCACTGAATCGCTGGAGACAAATTTGTCGCCAGTTTTTTGCGCGTGACGGTCCGCGAGATTCAACATGCGCACCATATCAGGCGACATAGTGACTTCGCCGGTAGGATTTTTAATTTGCGGTAAACTTTCCACGTATTCATTGAGCGCAGTGCGCAGCCCGGCGACATCGAACCCCGCCTGGTTCAGCAGCAGGCGCACACTGGCCGCTCCTTTCTGGTCGATCATCGCGAGCAATAAATGGGCTGGATCCAGTTGGCTGTGATCTTGCCCCAACGCAATGGATTGGGCGTCGGACAGCGCTACTTGCAATTGATTGGTTAAACGGTCGATACGCATGGATTACCTCAAGCGATGTGTTACTCGGTTGAGGCAGAGGTGGGGCGTGAGGGGGGTGATTTCAAGCAGGCCGGGAACCTGCTTGTCATCTTTGCCGGGAATAAATAGCGCTTTTTGCGCTAGATCAATTTTGCGGGCTATTCGGAACAACCTGTGTACGCGCTGTTTCGCGCACATCAAAAAACTTGATCGACATGGGGTAGTTTTTAATAACGCCCTTGTTGGCATCCATCGCGCCCATAATTGTGAACACAATCGAGCACACAAACAGTATTGCTATCAGGAAAAAGCCAACCACAATAAAGCACAGGATCACACTTACCAAAAAGTAAATCAGCGAGCTGAACACCCAGTTCATCACCACCTTGCCTTGCTCATCAACATAAGCATCTTCTTTTTTGGATTGCCACATAATCAGCGGGACGATAAGCCCCAAAAACGGGAACAACCAGGAGCAGAATTGGGTGAGATGCAACACCATTGCATAATCATAATTATTGGTTTGCATTATGGTGTGAGGTTGCGGGGCAGATGCGGCCTGCTGTGGCTGGGCACCGAGAATACGCTCCTTGGCCTGCTGGTACTCCTCTTCACTGATCAGGCCTTTTTGTTTCAGGTCGTTCAGCTTTTCGATTTGGTCGAGATCCATAATGATTCCTTGTTGGTGATGGTTTCGATAAACGTTATGCACGAAAACTTAGATGCAAGTACTGCTGCAACCGGATTCAGTCAATGCAAAAAAATTATTCCAGCCAGATAACACTCGCCATCCGCCCGGTCACTTTGTCGCGGCGAAAGGAGTAAAAACGGGTTTCATCAGCATAGGTGCAATCATTGCCACCGTAAATTGCAGTCACCCCCAAAGCATGTAATTCAGCCCGGGCGAGCGCATAAATATCGGCATAAAAATGCAGTGGACGGTGTGCAGAGATAAACGCGTTAGCAGTCTCCTCAGCATGTTGCTGGCTGCGCGCCGCTTTAAAAAAGGCTTCAAGCACATCCACCCCCACCTCAAAGTGCGGCTGTGAAATCGCTGGGCCGAGGTAGGCAAGAATATCGTCCGGTTTGGCGTTGAATTTTTGCAGGCCGCGCGCGCATATCCCTTTTGCCAAACTGCGCCAGCCGCAATGTAACGCGGCAACCTGGGTGCCCTGTTTATCGCACAACAAAATCGGCAGGCAATCAGCTGTCATTACCAAACAGGCGTGACCGGGCTGATTGCTGTAACTGCCATCAGCTGTGCGCACCACTCCATCGGTTTTGGCATTCACGACTTTCACACCGTGAATCTGCTCAAGCCACTGTGGTGTGTTTTGAAATCCCAAGTGCTCGGATAGTTGCGCGCGGTTAACGGCAACATGTTCCGGATTATCGCCGACGTGTAACCCCAGATTATTACTCGCGTAGGGCGGCAGACTGACGCCACTCGCGCGGGTGGTGATATGGCTGCGGACATTGGCGGGGGCGGGCCAGTCAGGCGTAATGCCACTCATATCAGTCATCGACAAGAGTGAACCCGGTATTGAGTGCATCGAGCAGATTTTTAAAATCCTCCGGCAAGGGCGCAGTCCACTCGGAGTATTCGCCGGTGCCAGGATGTTCCAAGCCCAATTTAAAGGCATGCAGCGCCTGACGCGGGAAGCTTTTGAGGGTATCGATCAAATGCTGGTTGGCGCCTTTGGGGATTTTAAAACGGCTGCCGTAGGTGGGATCACCCACCAACGGATGACCGATATGTGCCATATGCACACGAATTTGGTGAGTACGGCCAGTCTCCAGTTTCACGCGGATATGGGTATGGCTCGGGTAGCGTTTGGCCACGCGGTAGTGAGTCACGGCACGCTTGCCGCCCGCCTTGAGTACCGCCATGAGTTTGCGCTGCATAGGATGACGCCCCATTGGGGCATCCACGGTGCCACCACCGGTCATAGCGCCTATGGCAACAGCTTCGTATTCGCGGCTAACAGTGCGGTCGGCCAGCTGTTCAACCAGATCGGTATGGGCTTCCAGGGTTTTGGCAATCACCATCAACCCTGTGGTTTCTTTGTCGAGGCGGTGCACAATCCCCGCGCGCGGCAAATTCACCAAGCCGGGAATATGGTTGATCAACGCATTAACCAGCGTACCTGTGTAGTTGCCAGCAGCCGGGTGAACTACCAGCCCGGCTTGCTTGTTGATGATGATCAAGTCGTCATCTTCGTGGATGATATCCAGCGTAATCTCTTCCGGCTGCCACTCACCCTGAGCTTCCAACTCTGCCTTGAGCTCCAGCACTTCACCGCCGATCAACTTGTCTTTTGGCTTGGCAGTACGGCCGTCAACTTTGAGCTGGCCATCCTTAATCCAGCTCGACAAACGCGAGCGGGAGAAGTCAGGGAACAACTCGGAGGCGATCTGGTCGAAGCGCATGCCGCTCATCTGGATGGGCACTTGCGCGCTCAGGTCAAAAACGTCTTTCATTAAAAAACCTCTAGTGATTGTTTCTGGCCGTGAATGATTTGCCAAAAACCGGAAATTGGGAGCTTTTACTGCTGCCAGATTGGTATCCGCCAAGCTCTGTGTTTAAATACCCTGCCCCGCAAACGGGGTCTATTTTATCGAGATAAGAGTCTATAACCCTATGCGAGTCCTGCCCTGTTTGATGCTCAGCACCCTTTTACTGCTGACTGCCTGCTCCAGCAAAGAGCCCGAATACACCACCGAAGCGGACCTCTACCACGCCGCCGAAGAGCAACTTGAGCGCAGCCAGTGGGAATCGGCGATCAAAAACCTCAACTCGCTCGAAGAAAATTTCCCCTTCGGCACCTATGCTGACCAAGCGCAACTGGAACTTATCTACGCTCATTACAGCTCAGGCGAAGCCGATGCGGCAATCGCTACGGCGAACCGCTTTATCCGACTGCACCCCCAACATCGCAATGTGGACTACGCCTACTACATGCTGGGGATGGCGTCCTTTACCAAAGATCAGGGCATGTTTGAACGGGTGATGCCGGTGGACACATCCAAACGCGATCCGGGTGCAGCACGCGAATCATTGGCGAATTTTACCCAATTGCTAAATCGTTATCCCGACAGCAACTATGCTGCCGATGCGAAAAAGCGCATGTTGCACCTTCGTAATCATTTGGCACGCTACGAAATCCATGTGGCGAATTACTATTTTAAACGCGGCGCCTATGTCGCTGCAGTGGGCCGCGGCCGCTACGTGATTGAAAACTTCCCGCAGGCACCGGCCACTCCCGATGCACTGGCCGTTATGGTACAGGGTTATCACCTGTTAAAGATGCCCGAGCAATCCAATGAGATGCTGGAAATCCTGAAACTTAACTACGCCGATTATCCGGCACTGAACAAAAACGGCGAGTTTGATTACGACTACATGTACAACAATGGCCAATCGCCCTGGCTGGCCTACCTGACGCTGGGCTTGTTCAGCAAAAATGAAATCACCGGTTTTGATACCCGTGAAATCTACGACCCGCAATACAAAGTCACTACCGATGTAGCGCGCGCTGATTGATCAAATTAGTGCAACACCCATAAAGGCCGCTTCTGCGGCCTTTATTTTTTTACCCGATCAATCACCCATCTTCCAACCCGACGTGATTGGATAGCGGCGATCCCGACCAAAACCGCGCTGGCTAATGCGAATCCCGATCGGCGCCTGACGGCGTTTGTATTCATTCACATCCACCAAGCGCACTACCCGCTCAACCTGCTCGCGGTTAAAACCTTCAGCGATAATCGCTTCTGCGCTGTAATCCTGTTCTACATACAACTCCAGAATGCGGTCGAGAATGTCGTAAGGCGGCAGGCTGTCTTCATCCTTCTGATCCGGTGCCAGTTCGGCCGATGGTGGACGGGTAATCACGCTTTCAGGAATCACTTCACCGAGGGTATTACGGTAGCGCGACAGGGCAAACACCAGGGTTTTGGGCACATCTTTGAGTGCATCAAACCCGCCCGCCATATCGCCGTAGAGTGTGGAGTAACCTACTGCCATTTCGCTTTTGTTGCCGGTAGTCAGCACCAGATAGCCTTTTTTGTTGGAGATCGCCATCAGCAATACCCCACGGCAACGCGCCTGCAGGTTTTCCTCGGTGGTATCGCGCTTGGTACCCGCAAATTCATCGCTAAGTGCGGCCATAAAGGCTTCGTACATGGGCTCGATACTGATCGAGCTGTAGCGCACCCCAAGGCGCGCCGCTTCATCGGCCGCATCGTTTTTGCTTAAATCGGATGTATAGCGGAAGGGCATCATCACGGCTTCAACACGCTCGGCACCCAGTGCATCTACTGCCATGGCAAGTGTCAGGGCGGAATCAATACCACCGGACAACCCCAGCACCACACCCTTGAAGCGGTTTTTATTGACGTAATCGCGCATCCCTACCACCAGCGCCTGATACACAGCTGCGATATTGTCAGGAATAGTCTCCAGCGACTGCAGTGGGACGCTGACGTGTTTTAGATCCCAGTCAACAGAAAGCGGGAATTGACCCTCAGCAAAAGAAGGTGCACGGAAACGGGTTTCACCCTGGGCATCCATCACCACCGAGCCGCCGTCAAACACTAATTCATCCTGCCCACCCACCAGATTGGTATAGACAACCGGCATTTGGCCTTCGCGCGCGCGCTGGCCAATAACAGCTTCGCGCTCCAGCTGCTTGCCCTGATGGTAAGGTGAGGCGTTGAGATTGAGCATTAATTTGGCACCGGCCGCACTGGCCTGCGCCATAGGTCCTGGGAACCAAATATCCTCACAGACGCTCAATGCGGTAGGGATACCCTTGAGGTCAAATACACAGGGGCTATCCCCCGCCGCGAAATAGCGTTTTTCATCAAACACCTGATAATTGGGCAAACACTGTTTGGCGTATTCAGCGACCAACTTCCCGTCCGCAATGACCCCCGCCATGTTATACAACTGACCATCACTTACGCGGGGATAACCAATCACTAGCGCGACTGGCAAGTTTGCCGCCATCAACTCGTGCAACGCCCTATCGATGCGCACAGCCAAACTCGGGCGCAGCAACAAGTCTTCCGGCGGGTAGCCCGTCAGGGTCAGCTCGGGGAACACTATTGCATCCACCTGCCCTTGCGCCAATGCAGTTCGTGCAACAGCAAGTACCTTGGCTGTATTGCCGGGAATATCACCTACGAGTGTATTAATTTGGGCAAGAATTAACTGTAACTGCGACATAGAATTCAAGGGATAAGAGAGTGGGAACAGCATCGCTGAAAATAAGTCTGGAATCGCATAGCGGAAAGCAGCACAAGCGGTGGGAAACTGGCAAAATTAGCCCACACAATCAGCCTATGCACAACCAGACACCTAAAAAGGATTATAGGCTCCAGGCGACTCAAACACAGGCGCGCATTGTCCGCGAAATAACCTTTTAAAGCCAAGCGGATTTTGCCCGGTTATCCCAAAAGGACACAGCAGAAGATCATGACCTCCAATTTGCTCAACCACCCCCACAGTTACAATCCCTACGATTTACTGCGCATCTACACCTATTACCGCACGCTGCTCGGCAGCGTATTGCTGTTGATGTTCCAAATAGAGTTCGCGCCTAAAATCCTGGGCAATGACAATCCGAATCTGTTTTTGTACACCTCGGTTGCCTACACTGCTATCAACTTTATGACCCTGATCGTTATGTGGCGATTAAAGTATTCCCCCTCACAGCGCAAACTGTTTGGCTCGCTGTTAATTGATGTGATTGCAATTGGCCTGTTGATGCACACCAGTGGTGGGGCAGTCAGCGGATTGGGCTATCTGTTGCTGATAGCTATTGCAGCAGGGGGGATTATGCTGCGCGAGCGGGTTTCATTTTTTCTCGCCGCCATTACCACTATCGTAGTGATAGGTGAGGGGGCGTTTCGTTTTCTGATTCTTACCCAGGATAACAAATCGCTCTTTGCGTCAGGCACACTCAGCGCGCTCGCATTCCTCACTGCACTCTTGTTTCAATATCTCACGAAAAAAATCCGTCTTTCTTATGCAGAAGCGGAGACCCAGGCGGCGCAAGCAGCGCATCTGCAAAAACTGGCGCAGCTTATTGTGGAAAGGATGCGCACCGGAATATTAGTGCTCAATAGAAACCTGGAGATAGAACTGTACAATCAGGCAGCACTAAAATTGCTCGGCGCGACAAATGACCCTACGGAAAAATTGCGTTTGGACAGATTCCCGGATCTGTATAAAAAACATCAATCCTGGCAGCGCAACGCAAATGATCACTCGCCCTATTTAAAAGTTGATGGCGATACAATCACCGAAGCCAAAGTCAACTTTGCCCACCTGGAGCCGGACAATACGTCAAATGTGTTGATTTTCCTGGAAGACGTACGCTCACTTAATCAACAAGCGCAGCAATTAAAACTGGCGTCGCTGGGGCGCTTAACAGCGAGTATCGCCCATGAGATTCGCAACCCCCTCGGCGCCATCAGCCACGCCAGTCAACTATTAGGCGAATCCGATGCACTGCCAGCCAGCGATCATCGACTACTGGATATTATTAACAATCACAGCAAACGCGTTAATCAAATCATTGAAAATATTTTGCAGTTATCGCGGCGACGCGGCGCCAAACCAGCACAAATTAATTTACAGCAGTGGATTCCTGCATTTGTCGCAGACTACAAAGCCAGCAAAAGCAACGGCTATCAATTGAACATACAAGTGAAAGAAAAAAATATCGGGGATTCGCACAGTGAATTTGACTATGACGACGCAAGTACAATCACCACACTGTATGCCAAATTCGACACCAGCCAATTACAACAAGTGCTCACAAACCTTTTCGATAATGGCATACGCTATGGAATAAGCCAGACAGGGCGTCCCGATTTACGTATCGAAATTGGCTTGGACACCAATCAACAGCAACCCTATATTCGTGTGATCGATTACGGCGCAGGCATTAGCGACGACAATAGCAAACATTTATTTGAACCTTTCTTCACTACCGAAAATACCGGCTCAGGATTGGGGTTGTACATTTGCAAAGAGTTGTGTGAAGCCAATCAGGCTATTATTTCCTACAGACGCACTGATAAAGGCGAGAGTTGTTTTCATCTACAACTGGCCCATCCGGAAAAAACATCTTAATAAAAAGTTCACGAAATTCAGGAACAATTATGACTCAAAAACGCGCGCTCATTATCGATGATGAACCCGACATCCGCGAACTGCTGGAAATCACGTTGGGTCGTATGGACATTCATACCGACTCAGCGGATTCAGTTGCCAGCGCAAAACAATTATTGATGCGCAACCATTATGATTTGTGTTTAACCGATATGCGCTTACCCGACGGTAAAGGACTGGAGCTGGTGGAATTAATTCAACAGCAATATCCCCATTTGCCCGTAGCCGTAATTACAGCTCACGGTAGTATCGATACCGCCATTGAATCCATGAAAGCCGGTGCATTTGATTTTATTTCCAAACCGGTAGACTTGCCGACGCTGCGCAAGCTGGTCAACACTGCCATTGAATCCAGCCAACTCATGCCGCAGCCGCTGGCAAAGGTCACCCCCATCATCGGTGAGTCCAAAGCCATTCAGGACTTGATTCGCAGCATTGAAAAACTCGCACGCTCACAAGCTCCCGTTTATATCAGTGGCGAATCAGGTTCGGGAAAAGAGTTGGTTGCTCACTCCATTCACGATTTAGGGCCGCGCGCCAATAAACCATTTATCGCCGTTAACTGCGGCGCGATTCCACGCGAGTTGATGGAAAGTGAATTTTTTGGCCACAAAAAGGGAAGTTTTACTGGCGCACACCAAGACAAAATCGGTTTATTCCAGGCCGCGGAAGGTGGCACCTTATTTTTTGATGAGGTCGCTGATTTACCGTTGGATATGCAAGTGAAATTACTGCGCGCCATTCAGGAAAAATTTGTACGCCCGGTGGGCGCCGCCGATGAAATCGCCACCGATGTACGTATCCTCTGCGCAACACATAAAAATCTGGAAGTAGAAGTGAAAGAGGGTCGCTTCCGCCAGGATTTATTTTATCGCCTGAATGTAATTCAACTTGCCGTCGCCCCACTGCGCGAAAGGCGCGAAGATATCGCCCTGCTGACACAACATCTGCTACACAAACTTGCTACAGATATTGGTCATGCTGCACCTACACTTTCAGTAGATGCGCAGCGTCTGCTGGAAAGCTATCACTTTCCCGGCAACGTACGCGAACTGGAAAATATTCTGGAGCGAGCCTTCACGCTCTGCGATAGTAATCTAATCGATGCCGAGGATTTGCAACTGCGGGGACACGATCAGCCGCTCGACAATAACATCGACAAAACCTATTCAACAACCAAGCCATCGACACGCACTAACAGCGGCTCAGTAGATTACCCGGCTCGCTGCGCAGAATACTCGTCATTGGATGAATACTTACAAGATGTTGAAAAAGAAATTCTTTGCCATGCACTGGAACATGCGAAGTGGAACAAAACTTTGGCCGCAAAACATTTGGGAATTAGTTTTAGATCGCTGCGCTATAGATTGCAGAAGTTGGGATTGGATGATGAGTAAACTTTAAAAATTCGCAGATAAAAAAATAGCCTCACAATGAGGCTATTTTTTAAAACAAAAGGCTACCAACACGCATCTGGCAATTGCACGCCCGTATGTCGTAGCCTCATCTCATTACAACCATCCGTTAAATCTTTAGTCTGCGGCGCCTTAATAGCGGTAGCTAACAGCTCAAACGAGGTTGCAGCCACACCGCCCGCGATCGGCGCAATCGTAATGCGATAATAACCTGCCCCTCGGGTCTCAATACCACCATCAATCAAGTCAGCGTACACCGGACAGTTAGCGGCATTATCAAACCTTGCAAAGGATGAATAACAGCGCTGCAAGCGCTGGGAAATATCCATGAGCTCCACTTTCGCCTCGGCGCGGTTACTTTTACGCACCGATTCCATATAGGAGGGATAGGCAATAGCGGCAATGATGCCAACAATCGCAACAGTAATTAGTATCTCAATCAGAGTAAAACCGCTTTTTCGTTTCATTGTTTTTCCCACACCTATTGTACTTGACGCCAGGATTGACGCCCTTCAGTACCGGCGTCATATTCCGCTTCAATATTGAGTAAAGTAGCATCAGTGCCGCTTCCTATAATTGCACCTTTACCAGCCTCTCCCAGTTGTCCAAAGCCAACATCACCCAAGACTAAAAATTCATTTAATACACTATTAATAGGTGGTGGATTACCATTGGATCTATCGCCTACTGCTTTCACTGCCATCAGCCAGCTGCGACCGCCATATTCACACGCAAATCCAGAAGGAATTAAGGTTGGGAAAATCAACCAATCCTGCAACAACAATGATTTGGTCGTAACGCGCTCGCCCGGTGTATCACCAAAATCCAAGTACCATCCGTTATTAATAGCCCAGTCAGGTGACTGTACAGGCAAAGCAACGTCTTGCTTCACCTTGCGGCTATTAGGTGTATAGGTCGTATCCAATTCTTTCTTAAATAAACTTGTGCGGGCAACCGTTCTGCCCACATCTGCTATCGCGTAAAAGCTGTGTACAGGAGTCGCCGCCGCGGTGTTATCGCCTGCTTCGAAGTATTTGCCTGTACCGAAATACACCATCACATTGTCATTCTTGAGCGCATTTAACCCCAATGTCGGCGCCGCTGAAATGGGCTGAGCATTGCCACCCGCACCATTTTTATCCGTCGCAGCAAACAGCAAGTAATCTTTTTTCCAATCGCTGGCGCTGGTGCCAAATAAGTTAAAGCGCCACAAATTACCACTAAGATCACCGGCGTAGGCCACCTCTACTTGACCAATAACATTTGGCAACAGCGCTGGAGCAGACAGACCTGTACCAACACCCGCATCCAGTATCTTGGTGTAACTGGGATTCTTGGGAGCCTCTATATCAACCACAAATAAACTTGAGGTGCTGCCACTGCTACTGCCATTGCCAAATACCACCGCCCAGCGATCATTTTTCATTGGAACAATTAATGGTTTACCCAGAACATAACCCAGCTGGGGGTAGTCTGCAGCACTTAGCTCCCAAAGTACCTTCGGTGTTGGGTCCGTAACGTCTAATGCATAAACGCCACGCCCACCGGCTCCCAAAGTTCCCACAATTATTGTGCGCCAGTTGCCACCAATAAACACATCGCCAACGGTGATGGGGCCATCTACGATGAACTGATGCGGATTTGCCTTGGAGCCATAATCAGCCTGAGCTGTCAATGCCAACTTTGGAAAGGCAATGCCAGGTATATAGGCGAAAAGCTCCACAAACGTTTTAGTTTTAGCTTTATCTGCAGGCGTCTCAAAGGCATGCACAGCCCCATCATTCGACCCAACAAAAACACGCGGTTTTTTTGCTTTTTTCAGTTTAACGAAGTCACTGTAACTGCTTCCACCGACGGGCAAACGGTTGTAACGAAAGTCCTGAGCGCCTACATAAGCCGGGCTTGAATTGACAATATCCCCTAATATTACTCTTTTGGTCCCAGTACCACGCTTACGTAATTTATCAATGTCTGTCTCGTAGGTCGCATTTCCCAACAGCCAATCCGCACGCTTTTCTGCTTGTGTGTAGCCCGTATCACCCGTTAATTTCAGCAAATCTTTCTGTGCTGTGGTTAATGAAGCCCAGTTAAATGTACCCAAATTGCCGGCAGCATTGATGGTATAAACGGTTCTACCGCTGCCGCTTTTGGGCATACTGTTAGCATCTTCCGTAGTACCCACTGGTGCCGCAGGCAGATTACCCTCGTCATCAAACTCAAATACATTTAACTCACCAGTCCAGTTCTCGCTATTAAATTGCGCCTGGAATACATAAGAACCTTCTGATAAGCGAGTCGAGTTTGTTGCTACCGCAGATGCAGAACCTGTAGCTTTAGCAACATCTCTAAATGCATCCTCCAAGGATTTTTCAAGCTGCCGTGGATCAGTAGCATAATAGTAACTTTCTGGCTTGGCAGTTTTTATAGCTGCAAGCAAATCAGCATCTGTATAAGCAGTGCCTTTCGCTTCTTTTACTTCATCAACGAATGCTTCGCTATACCCACCCCATTTCGCAGCGTAGTAAAGCGGCGACTCCAGCAGCGAGCCACCATCATTGCCAACAGTATAGCTTTTCAAGTTTTCCGCATTGCCACTGGTACAATTAGAACATTCATAGGCGCTGTAACCATTGATACCGCTGTGCACATGAAAACCATCATTGGTTGTACCGCTAATCACATAACCAAAGCCCATCACATTAGGCGTAGACTGGGCAACCACATCGGTGGTCACACTCACAGTTGTTGCTGTTACTGCGTATTTAATAACACCCCACATATCCTGGTCGTAGTCTCCACCCTGCTCACTATCCTCCCAGTTCACATACAATGTACCGCTAGTCTTATCAGTAGATTGAGAAAGAATTTTAAAGTCAACAATGGCGCAGTTAGACTCTGGCGAGATAGATTTATTGCGACAAGCCGGCAGAATGGTCACTTTTTTACCTGAACCATTAGGCACATCAATAGTGACCTTGGGAAGTGCTGGCGACAGAGCAACACCATAGGTTCTTACACTCTGCGTACCTTTTACTGCAGTGGGAATAAGGTCATTGGTTCTGGCGTAGTGGGCCAACCCAGCAATTTGATAACTACCCTGAAGCCTTGGCGCATCCGGGCAAGTTCCTCTCACCGCCGACAAGCTGGTGATGGGCTTTTTGGTGCACAACTCATCGGCGTTGGTGCCATTGCTACCTATAAAAAAATTGCCCGTTAAATTTTCATGGCTGGCATCGGCAATTTTGTTTGTCCAGTCGTTTACCGTAACGCCAATATCTGCTGCAGCTCCCAAATTATCACCATCATAAGATGTTGTGGACGCATTGAACTGCAATACGTTTAGGGGGGCGCAATAATTTGCAGATGTTACAGGTGCAGGCGTCCAGGACGCCTCAGTCAGCCCGGCAATACGGGATGCGTCATTTTTTGCGGTATTGGTTTCAACGTAATCCGCATTAGCACTCTTGCCGGCCAAGTACCGTAGGGACTCCAGAAATATTTCTGCTTGCGGATTACCCCAGTTACTACAGTCGGCGTTGGAGAACGAGCCTAATCCCCAGCTACAGTTATCGCTACCTGTTGCACCAAAATAGGTGCCGTCTGAATAACGATACCCATAGGGACGCAATGAGTTCAGGGTTTTGATAGCACCATCAGCATTGGTAAACGTACCGTTGGTAGTCGCATTGATTTCAGCACTCATATTGCCGATGGCTTTTCTTAAAATGCCACCTGACTTATTTTTACTGTAAGAGCCGGTTAACAGACCGAAGTTGATTTTAGCAACTGAAGATCCATCGCGAATCTCGCCATATTTTTGTAATAAACCTTCCGGTTTTTTATTCCCGCTGGGATAAAGGTAGCAATTGGACTCTTCCAAGCCTGACTTACATACCTCAACGCGCGCATAAAATTCTCCACTCGCTGAGCCTGTGCCCAACTTGTTGGCATTAACTGGGGTATCTGTATAGGAAAAAACACCGGTAACCGCAGAAGCATTGCCATTGGGTGCCGACACTTCGCTGTTCCAACGACATTGCCAGCGCTCATTACTGGCCCAAAACGTATAATTCCCTTTTGCAACTCTCAACAGAGGAGCATTGGTGACGTTTTGTGAAAGCGCAGATCCACCCGGCGTAGTATTACAAATAGTAATACCTGTCTCTTTGACGCCAGTTAAACCAACAGGAACTGTAGCTGTATCACCAAACGGCGTTAATTTGCCTAAATCAGTGCCATTGTAAAATTTGGCAAACGAATGCGCATCATGAGGTAAAAATGCACGCTCAAGAACCGTCACTGTGGCGCTGTCGGTAGAGCGCAAACCGCCGTACAGAATTTTACGAATGGAATCGACACGGGTCATGCTCGACCAGTTTAAAAAATTGCCGCTCCACTCGCTGCTGCCACCGGTATAATTACAGTACCCGTTATTATCCACTAAACGGCTGGGTACGAACCTGTTGCTAGTAGTGTTGTAGGTGTAACACTTTTCACTATCAAAATAACCGTAGTAGTCGTAGCTATTTTTGTAGGTGGTATCCTCGCCACCGCCATCAAGATCAGAATAATCATCGTATATTTTGTAATACAGTTGATGATCCTTTGACATATTGAGCATCATAATCGGCACAACAGGGTTCGACAAAAACAGTGGATCCTGCGATGGCGCCGCATGAGCTGAATGCGCAATCGCTATACTCAAAACTCCCACCAACAAACTAATATTGATTTTGCGCAACGGGAGATACCCGGCAATATCGCAACATTTGGCAACATAGTGTTGAATTGACATAGCTTAATCTCCGTTACTTAAAACGACGTTTGTAGGCTGACTGTAAGACCACTCTGGTATCTTGACTTAACCCAACTCCTTTTGCGGTCACGCGATAAGGAACGGCATCTCCTGTAGTCATCATGCCAGCAACATCGATTGCACTACCCTCTGCTGCTGCACTTGCCCCCATATCTACTTGCAATTCTTCTATTAGATAACTCGGTTTACTCGCAACCTCTTCAATTACCAATAGGGATTCTTTGGCAGAAAGTTTCCAAGCTGCATCGGCCATGTAGAGCACTGAATTTTGCGGATTAATACTTAAATCCTGACAAAGTCCTGACTCCTGGACACACTCAAAAGGGTCCAACGTTTTATTGTTCGGCCCCACTATACTCTCACCCTCACGTAACGCTGACTCAGTTGCCTGGAAGGCAATATTGCGGTCACGCATATTGCCCGCCATATTTTCTTGCAATCCTGTTCCGCGGATAGCGGACAAACTAACTATGGTAATTAACAACACCATAACCAACCCAACAATCAAGACCACCCCCGCCTGCTTAACCGGCATAGGAGAATAGTTGTGATAAAACCGTTTGCTTCTCATCATTGACGCCCTTATTGAATGCGACTGCGAATACCGACAGTAGTGCTAAACACTTGCCGAAGGTAACGATCACTCGCGCCGTTGATATTGGGTGGATTCACAATGGCCCCAGCAAAGGTGTAGGGCTGGGTTGCATCGACCACATTATTTTCAATACTCCGTACTACTAATTCGACCCGAATTGAAGTGACCAGCGCCCACTCAGCAGCAGCAAGCACCTCTGCCAACCGATACACCTCTGGGTTGGCGGATGTCGCGTAGGTAATCCGCATATGCTCAACCCCCTCTAACAATTCCAATGCTGTATCGTCATTAGTTTTCTGCCAAAGACTTGGCGTACCGGTAGGTCCTTCCGCCAGAAAATACACCACCGAATTCATTGCCGACACTTCGCCTGTATTAAAATTTTGGGTGGGAGTAATGCCGCCACCCCAGTTGTCGTTGTGCCTGAGGTGAAAGACATTTGCGCCCACAGCCAAGGGTATTTCTGCAAGACGAAACACGCGCGCCTTAAAACAATCGCTCACCACCACTGCAGAGCCCAAACACATACCAGCAATGCAACCCTGTCCATTTACTGGCTCGGGACTGTAGGCATATATCCCACTGGAATCATTCGGGTTAGATACGGGCAGACCAACTTCATTCGCTGTGCGCAACACCAGCACATTGGCAGTTTTACCCACTAAGGGCTTTAATCCTGCACCTAAATCACTAACACCACCGGGAAGTGATTCCACACTGGTATAGCCCCGCACGCCCTCAGCAAAATTTCCGTGCAAATCCTCAATCACCATAGCGCCATTTTGCAGCGCTGCGCTAGGCACACCTGCCTGCGGACGATAACAACCATAGTAGGCAGCCATGCGGATATCACGCGCTAAAAAATCGACTGCCAATCGCCCGGTTTCTTGAATGCGCGACATGGCTTGCTGTGTACTAAATACCGTTTTGCTTGATAAAAAAACTTGCACCACTCCGGTCATCAGTACCAAACCAAGAGCAATAGCGATCATTAATTCAACCAGAGATAAACCTGCCTGCCGCAAATGCATAAGAGTAATCCTCAAAACCGAGCACTGTAGGTAAATGTAGTTTTGTTTTCTGCCACATTTCCTGTGCTATTTAGTTCATCCCACTCGATAGTTAACTGGCATACCCGGGTTGCCGCATCACAAGCAATACCGCCGCTGCCGTTTGGCAGCTCGGCAGAAATATTGCGCCTCCACGCATGCAAATCAGCAGCTGCAAGGGGTGTCAATACAGGAGCAGCATCCTCAGGCACATGAAGCAGTGCCGAGTTGTAAGAGGCCAATGCATTTACGTTAATACGCATACGGTCCAACATATCGTATGCAAATATATTTGCCTGAGAACGAAAGTATGCACCTTGATTAAACTGCAATGAGCGCGTTTGCATAGCGCCTAACGCCAACAATGATGTAGATAAAATCAACAGTGTCACCAAGACTTCAATCAAGCCCACTCCCGCCTGTTGGCCAGCAAAAAAATGCCGCGCTTTTCTAGCTAAAGATACACCCATAAAATTATCTCCCCCTCATGAGGCACTACCCGGCTAGTAAGCCGTACAAGCAGCACTGTTTACCGATACCAAACCAGACAAGCCTATATCAATTCGACGCGCCGCTTTACCTGTGCATTTTTTTAATTCTGCCGCAATCACCACGGGCTTTTCGTTGACACGCGCAAGCGTACCCAAACTGGTGTAACGGATAAAATTCACATCAATAGCATCACTCCGCACAGTGATGAGAGCATCCACATTCTGCCTTTCCCACACCCGCAAAACCAATCCAACAACAGGAGGCGTTGCAGTATCGTTTGCTGCAGTATCGACAAAAGCCATAAACCCATCGGTCCATACACCGTCACAAGCCGTACCATTTTTGCTTGCACACAAGCTAACCCGTCCCGCTCGTTTAACCGCTTCAGAGCGGGTATAATTAACCGCTGACGCAAAATCTTCACCCAGTGCAATCGAACGATTATTTAATATTTGAGCCTGAAAACTAGGCACGGCAATGGATAGACCTATGGCAACAATAGCCACAGTCACCATCAACTCGACCAGCGTAAAGCCCTTATTTCGATAAACCATATAGCCCTCTCTCCCACCCTGATCCACGGACAACAAAGATCAGCATTATCAATCACACAACGAATAGACGCCGCTGTTTTACCAATTTATACTGGATTAGCCTATCACGCTCGCACGATGGAGTTGTGTCTAGTACGACATATGGCATAGCCAACTGAATGAACGGCGGCGTGTGACGCGCAAAGCAACACAATATTATTTGGACTTTAGATCACAACAAAGGAATGCAGTTATGAAATCCCAAGGATTCACCCTACTGGAACTACTTGTCACCCTCTCCATCCTCTGTATCGTCCTCTCGTTAGGCATCCCCAGCTTCAACAAACAAATCAGTGAGTCGCGCACCAAAACAGCGGCACTTGCACTGCTAGATGCGATAGAAACCACGCGGGCAACTGCAGTATTCCGCAATCAACACGTGTTATTACAATCCACCAACAAAAAATGGCACCAAGGCTGGACCCTGTTTGTAGATAACAATAACAACGGCACACTCGACAATGACGATGAAACCCTTAGCGTTAATAATGGGCTGGATGCTGTGATCACGCACGCCAAGGCACCGATGAATGGCTATGTTGCGTTTATCGGGACAGGTGAAGGGCGGCAACTGGGCACAGGCGGTATCGGTGGTTTTCTCGCCGGCACTATCAAAATTTGCCCCAAAGCGGAAGGAGATGGCTACAGCTTGATACTGTCGAGAGGAGGGAGAACAAGAGTGGGGAAGCTTACTAACGCGGATTGTGACGCTATCCGCTAACATCTGAAAACTAACTGCAGATCACTCAGATCCGCAGCGCTTTAGGGAGAGAAAAACTAATATTTTCCGGAGTGCCGTCCATCTCAATTGGCGCTTCGGCTCCGCAGGCTTTGAGCTTATCAATAACCTGTTTTACCAGGACTTCAGGTGCGGAAGCACCGGCCGTAATACCAATGCTGGTGCGATTTTTAATCCACTCAGGATTAATATCATCAGGACCATCAATTAAATAGGCTTCAGTACCGCAGCGTTCGGCGAGCTCACGCAAACGATTGGAATTCGATGAATTAGGCGAGCCAACTACAAGAACCAAATCACATTCAAGTGCGAGTTGACGCACAGCGTCTTGACGATTAGTGGTTGCGTAGCAAATATCATCGCGGCGCGGCCCCTGAATTTTGGGAAATTTATTGCGCAGGGCTTCGATGACTTTGGCAGTGTCATCCATAGACAAAGTAGTCTGGGTTACATATGCAAGGTTTTCAGGGTCATGCACAATTAGTGCATCAACATCCGCTTCATCTTCCACCAGATAAATTGCGCCACCGTTGCTGGTATTGTATTGCCCCATAGTGCCTTCAACTTCCGGGTGGCCTTCATGCCCAATCAAAATACATTCGCGGCCTTCACGGCTGTAGCGAGTGACTTCGATATGCACTTTGGTTACCAGCGGACAAGTCGCGTCAAAAATTTGTAAGCCGCGCTCTTCTGCTTCTTTACGCACTGCTTGCGATACGCCGTGGGCACTGAAAATCAAAATAACATCGTCAGGAACCTGCTCCACTTCATCAACAAAAATCGCACCGCGCTCGCGCAATGAATCCACTACAAATTTGTTATGCACAACTTCGTGACGCACATAAATCGGCGCGCCAAAAACATCGAGCGCACGATTAACTATGTCGATCGCACGGTCGACGCCGGCACAAAAACCACGGGGATTGGCGAGCTTGATTTGGGTCATGATCAGTGCACCTGAACCGGTTCGATTTTGATAATAGCGACTTCAAATAAAATATCGCGCCCGGCGAGTGGATGGTTAAAATCTACCACTACCACCTCATCATCATAGCGCTGCACTACACCGGGTAATTCGGTTTTTTGTGCATCGGCAAATGACAACATCAAGCCCTCACTTAATTCCAAATCGGGGCTGAATTGGCTGCGGGCGATTTCCTGAATATTATTGGGGTTGCGCTGACCAAAACCGTCCTCCGGTTTTATCACCACCGTTTTATGCTCCCCCTCCAACATACCAAACAACGCCTTTTCAAAGCCGGGCAGCAAGTTGCCGTCACCCACAGTGAAAGTGGCTGGAGCGCGCTCAAAGTTGGAATCAACCATATCGCCGTTATCTAACTGCAGGGCAAAATGCAGAGTAATTTTAGTACCGGGGCCAATCGCTAATTCACGCATTTGTTTTCTTCTCTTTACTGTTTTCTTTACTGAACAACATATCGATGATCAATACTGCTGCACCCAAGGTGATAGCCGAATCGGCAAGATTAAATGCGGGCCAATAATTATCTTCATAGTGCACCACAATAAAATCCACTACATGGCCTAGTAGAATACGATCATAAAGATTACCCAGTGCACCACCGAGGATAAACGCCAGCGCAAACGCCTCGCGCGGCTTTTGCTGTGCCGTGCGCGCAATCCACACACTCAGAAGCACGCTGGCAGCGATGGCGATCACCGCAAAAAACCAGCGCTGCCAACCACCCGCTCCCGCAAGAAAACTAAATGCTGCACCGGGATTGTAGGCCAGGGTGAAGTTAAAAAATGATGTGAATACTTTTGTTTCACCGTATTCAAACGCCGCTTCTATGGCATGTTTGCTGGCTTGGTCCAACAGCAAAATAACCACCGCCGTTAAATACCAGAACCAAGGCTTTTGATAAATTTTCTCTGCCATTATTTACACTTCACCCTGACTGAATCATTCACAACGCATAGAGGCGCCGCTTGCTTCGCCCATTAAAACACTCAATACAACATCGAAACAAAAAAGGGCGCGGCGAGCAACGCCCCCTACTAAAGCAATTAGGCGAATTGACGGGCTTCACCAGCGCCATCCACGTTTGTTACGCAGCGCAAACAAATGGTTGGATGCGCAGCATTGGCGCCCACGTCGGCACGATGATGCCAACAGCGTTCGCATTTCGCATGCTCGGATTTCTTCACCGCCACTTGTAAACCGGCCACATCAGTTGCAACTGCTTCTTGCGCTTCGCTGAGAGGACGAACCTCTGCAGTGGATGTGATCAATACAAAGCGCAATTCATTGGCGAGCTTGTGCAATTCGCTTTGCAATTTTTCATCGCAATACAAAATTACTTCCGCGCCCAAAGAGCCACCCACTTCACCCGCAGTGCGTTTTGCTTCCAGCACTTTGTTTACGGCATCTTTAACTTGGGCGATCAATTCCCAGTAGCTGTCTGCAAAGGAATCCGCTGGCATTGTGGGCAATTGATACCACTCAGCGACAAACACATTGGCTTCGCGTTCACCGGCAATTTCTTTCCAGATTTCGTCGGCAGTGAAACTTAAAATCGGCGCAATCCAGCGCACCATTGCTTCAATCACATATTGCAATGCGGTTTGCGCCGAGCGGCGTGCAAGGGCATCGCCTTTTACGGTGTACTGGCGGTCTTTAATAATATCGAGATAGAAACCGCCCAATTCAACTACGCAGAAGTTGTGCAGCTTTTGGTAAATCAAATGCAACTGGTAGCTATCATAAGCGGCGATAATTTCTTGCTGCAATTGCGCAGTGCGCGCCACAATCCAGCGATCCAACTGCAGCATATTTTCAACTGGCACAGTATCAGCTGCCGGATTAAATCCAGTGAGGTTGGACAAAATAAAGCGCGCGGTGTTACGGATACGGCGATAAGAATCAGCAGTGCGTTTCAGGATTTCATCCGACACACTCATCTCAGTACTGAAATCCGTTGCAGCAACCCACAAGCGCAATACATCAGCACCCAAATCGTTCATCACTTTTTGTGGCGGAATTACATTTCCAATTGATTTGGACATTTTGCGCCCCTGCGCATCCACCACAAAGCCGTGCGTCAATACAGTTTTATAGGGCGGAACTGCATGCATCGCCATAGAGGTTTTAAGCGATGATTGGAACCAGCCGCGATGTTGGTCTGATCCCTCCAGATACAAATCCGCAGGGAAACGCAGACCGGCGCGCTGCGCGAGCACCGCGTAATGGGTCACACCGGAATCAAACCAGACATCCAAAGTGTCGGTGACTTTTTGATATTTATCAGCATCCGCGCCGAGCAATTCTACGGCATCCAATTCGAACCAGGCGTCCATTCCACCCTGCTCTACTTTTTGGGCAACTGCTTCAATCAAGCGCGCTGTTTCCGGATGCAACTCTTGCGTTTCTTTATTCACAAACAACGCAATTGGAACACCCCAGGTGCGCTGACGGGAGATGCACCAATCGGGCGAAGTCGCGAGCATTGCATCGATACGCGCCTTGCCCCAATCCGGCACCCACTCAACCGATTCCACCGCTTGCGCAACCTGATCGCGCAAATTGTTTTTGCTCATGCTCACAAACCATTGCGGTGTTGCACGGAAAATCAGCGGGGTTTTAGTGCGCCAGCAATGGGGGAAGCTGTGCGTAATTTTTGCCTGCGCCAGCAATGCATTTTTTTCGATTAACAAAGCGATAACTTTTTCATCGACTTTGTAGACGTGATCGCCTGCAAAAATTTCTACGTTCGGGCGATAGGTGCCATGATCGTCGATATAGTTCAGGGTGCCTATGCCGTATTTCACGCCGACATTAAAGTCATCTGCGCCGTGATCCGGTGCAGTGTGAACAAAACCGGTACCGGCATCGGTGGTTACGTGATCGCCGAGAATTACCGGAACCTGACGCGCATAGAAAGGATGTTGCAACAACAAGTTTTCCAGTGCAGCACCTTTTACGCGGCCAACAATTTCATGGCTTTCAATTTTTGCGCGCGCCAGCACGCTGCCGATTAAGGTTTCTGCAATTAGCAGACGCTCATCACCAACTTGTACTAACGCGTAATCAACTTCCGCATTGGCAGACACAGCTTGGTTTGCAGGCAAAGTCCAGGGTGTAGTGGTCCAGATCACTAAAGAGATTTTTCCGCTGCCACTTAATTCGGTAATTGCTTTTGCAATCCCCGCTTGATCGACAAACGCAAATTTTACGTCTATTGAGAAAGAGGTTTTATCCTGATACTCCACTTCAGCTTCTGCGAGCGCGGAACCGCCGACTACACTCCAATACACAGGTTTAAAACCTTTGTGCAGATGGCCGTTTTCAGCGATTTTACCGAGCGAGCGAATAATGTCTGCTTCGAATTTGTAGTCCATGGTGAGATAAGGTTTATCCCACTCACCCAAAACCCCCAAACGCACAAAGTCAGCCTTTTGGCCTTCAACTTGTTTGGCGGCGTATTCGCGGCATTTGTTGCGGAAGGTTTTTACATCTACTTTGTCGCCCGCTTTGCCGATTTTTTTCTCGACATTGTGTTCGATCGGCAAACCATGACAGTCCCAACCCGGCACATAGGGAGCGTCAAAACCACTCAGGGTTTTGCTTTTGACGATAATGTCTTTAAGAATTTTGTTAACCGCGTGACCAATATGAATATCGCCGTTGGCGTAGGGTGGGCCGTCATGCAAAATAAACTGCTCGCGGCCAACACGTGCAGCGCGAATTTGCTGGTACAGATCGCTCGCTTGCCATTGTTTCAACATGTCCGGCTCGCGCTGGGCAAGGTTTGCTTTCATAGCAAACCCGGTATTAGGCAGATTCAGTGTTGTTTTGTAATCGATCATGATTCACGGTCAACTTGTTAACAAAAATGTTTAGAAAAATGGCGGAAACCGCCAGAAAAATTATTGCTTGTCTTTTACTTCAAGCCGGTCAACCACCTTCGGCATAGTGACCAGAATTACCAAGGCCAACAACGTGCAGAGGATCGCTGAGGATTCGCGCCCCAACCCCGCAGCCACACCGATGGCTGCTGTCAACCAAATACCGGCGGCTGTTGTTAAACCTTTAAGATCCTTTTCATCATTCCCTTTCAAAATCGCCCCGGCCCCAAGAAAACCAATACCCGCAATAATGCCTTGCATTACCCGGCTTAATTCCTGCTCCGAAAGTCCTGCTTGCTGCGGAATGAGTACAAATAATGCCGAACCAATCGCTACCAGCATATGCGTTTTAATGCCGGCTGCTTTGCCACGCTGCTCACGTTCAAACCCTAAGATTCCGCCCAGCAATGCAGCCATCAGCAGGCGAATTATGAGGGTGGTAATTTCACTTACATCTTTCAGATCAGAAAACTCAGTCACAACCGTGTTGGATATTTGTTGCCAGACACTGCTCATATTGAGTATTCCCGATAAATCAGCTGAGCCAATTGCCCCTGAAGAAATCCTGCCCTTGTGCAATATCCATTTGCAATTGTGCTTGCAGCTCATCCAATGAGTTGAATTTTTTTTCATCGCGTAATTTCGCATGAAAAATCACATCGATCATCGCGCCGTACACTTTGCGCGAGAAATTAAACAGGTGAACTTCCAGCAGTGGTTTCTTATCGCCAGTGACGGTAGGGCGCACACCAACGTTAGCGACACCCTGATGCACACTGCCATCGGCAAATTTCACCGTGACTGTGAATACACCGTGCAATGGTGAACGATAGCGGCGCAGATGCACATTGGCGGTGGGCACACCGAGTTTGCGCCCGAGCTGCTGGCCGTAGGCTATTCGCCCACTGATGCTGTAAGGCTTACCCAGCAGAGTTTCGGCATGGGCAAAATCACCCACTTCTAATAGCTGGCGGATGCGGGTACTGCTTACACGCTCACCGTTAATCTCCAGTGTGCAGGTGTCTGTCACACCAAAACCGCGCTCACTGCCGACTTTTTGCAGCAGGGCAAAATCGCCGCGACGATCGCAGCCGAAACGGAAATCATCGCCAACAACCAAATGCTTAATCGCCAAGCCATCAAGCAATACAGTTTCGATAAAGGCTTCGGCGGTCAGGTTGCGCAGCGCATCATTAAACTGCACGCACAGCACCCGCGCTACGCCTGCTGCCAGCAGGGCCTGCACTTTTTCACGCAGGCGCATCAGGCGCGCGGGCGCTTTGTCGCCAGAAAAAAATTCGTGGGGCTGGGGCTCAAACACAATCACCACGGCCGGTAATTGATGCTGCTGCCCCACTGCAATCAACTGGCGCAAGATAGCTTGATGACCGAGATGCACGCCGTCGAACGAGCCTATGGTCGCCACGCAGCCGCGATGCCAGGGGCGCAGGTTATGTAACCCGCGAATAAACGCATGTGCCGCTGGATTCACGCTAACTACTGCCCTCTACCAAAGTGCTTGAAAAAATGCCCGAAAAACAAGCCGGGCAGTATACAGGAGCGGCAGCGCCTGAGCCTACCCCGAGGGTAAATCAGTACGGGCAGATCACTTACTTAGTGATGGGCTTTGAAATCGCGCAGGCGCACGCCAACCGCGAAAAGCGCCGCCAGATAAACCGCAAACCCCACCACACAGACCACTGTCAGGCGCAGGACTCGCTCCAGAACACCCCAGTCAGACCAGAGGTTCCAAAAAAAGAGAAAAGCGAGCAATACCGCAACCATCGCCAAATTCGCCGCACCGTAGCGCAACCACAATTTCGGCCAGTTACTCGCAGGGTTGTAAACCTCACTTTTGCGCAAGCCCCGATAGAGCAAATACGCATTTACATAAGCTGCCATCGCCGTGGTAAACGCGAGCCCGACATGCCCTAAGCCCCAAAGCATCACCAGCGGAATGACCACAATTGGCTTCATCACAATATTGGCGATGATAGCGATAATGCCGATACGCACTGGCGATTTCATATCCTGCCGCGCGAAATAACCTGGCACTAAAACCTTAATGAGCATAAAAGCAAACAGACCAAGCGCGTAGGCCTTTAGGCTGTATGACGACATCAGGATATCGCTTGACTCCATCTCGCCATGATAGAAAAGCGTGAAGAGAATTGGCTCGGCCAGAATAATCAGCGCGAGCGTTGCAGGTAGTGCGATCAGCACCACAAAACGAATCGCCCAGTCGAGCATATGACTGAATTTTTCGCCCGACTGCGTGGCGCTGAGGCGTGATAGGCCAGGCATAATAACCGTGGCAATCGCCACACCGAAGACCCCTAGCGGCAACTCCACTAAGCGATCTGACAAGAACAACCAGCTTGCGGCGCCGTCACTCAACATGGTGGCAATCATCGAATCCAACAGCAGATTCAACTGGCTTACCGACACACCAAAAAGTGCAGGCGCCATCAGCACCAAAATACGCTTTACGCCGGGGTGCGACCAATCGATCCGGGGCGATGGTAACAGATGGATCTGGCGCAAAAACGGCAGCTGGAACAACAGCGAAAAAATACCCGCCGCGACAATACTCCACGCCAATGCATAAGCGGGATTAGGGAAAAAGTCCGCCACCAGCAGCGCCGCCGCAATCATAAATATATTCAAAAAAATCGGCGTAACTGCGGGGATGGCAAAACGGTCGTAACTATTCAAGATTGCACCGGCAAGCCCGGTCAACGAAATCAGCATTAAATAGGGAAAGGTGATGCGAATAAGATCCGTCAACAGGGAAAATTTCTCCGGCTCATCGGCGTAGCCATAACCAAAGATATAGGCAAAACCGACCGCGCCAACCACACCAATCACCGTGACTAACAACAGGATTGACCCAAGACAACCGGCCACTTTATCGACCAACTCCTTCACTGCCGCATGAGTTCCTTTTTCGCGATATTCCGACAGCACTGGAATAAACGCCTGCGAGAAGGCTCCCTCCGCAAACAAGCGGCGGAAAAAATTGGGGATTTTTTGGGCTATGACAAACGCATCCATCGCTCCACCTGCACCTAGCACCCCCACCAAAACGATATCGCGGATCAAACCCAGCACCCGCGAGACCATCGTCATAGAGCCGGTGAGTAAGCTGGAGCGCAGCAGGCTTTTGCTTTTGGGCTTGGCGCCTTTCTCAGGAGCGGGGTTTTCAGGGGATGGGCTGGGCAACTCGGAATCAGACACGGGCAAATCCTGCGCGGGCAAAAGAGCGGGCATTATCCAATGTCTCAGGCTCGGGAGATAGCCACCTAGCAGCGGCTCCCATCAGAAAACGCAAAAAGAAAGTTGACATTAATCGCACCGCAGAATACTGTACATAAAAACAGTAACAACTTTGAGGATTTACACAATGGCAGTAATCGCCGTTTGGCTATGTGATCGGGATGGCAGTATGTTTGAAGATAAAAAAGTCGCAGAAGAGCACGATAAATACCTGGAACTTGCCGCCAACATCACCCAATTGATTGAAGAAAATATTCCCGGTATCGATGAGAAGTACAGCGAAGCCATAGGTATTTTGCTGGCCCAGCGGCGAGAACTGCTGGCCAAGGCCTGTAAAGGCAAGCCGGATGAATTATTACAGCCTTTCACTTACGAGAAGCCTGTAACCCTGAACAGTAAAACTGCCACAGCCACGGATAAGGATGACTAGGTAGCGGCAGTTGCTGTAGGTGCCGGTGCGCCCACACTCACCGGTGCAGCCAATGGTTGCCCACACAGCCCTTGGCAGACAAATAACTGAATCACCACTTCAGTGGTTTGTACGTGTTTAGGTGTGCCTCCCTAATGATTGGATAACTACTCCCCAGCAGTTGTTTGATGATTGGGCTGCACATCTGCTTCCAATCACTTATCCCTGCCCAGCTGTCAGCCACGGCTGATGCAGGCGATAAGCTGCTTTCACCACTGCACCTTTTCCTTATGGAACCTCAACGGGTGCAGTGGTTTTTTATCGTCCTTTGATATTAAAAACACCATGCAATTGCGCTAAATTCAACTAGAGTAAAGAAATTGTATACTCGTCGAGTGATTACCAATGTTCCGAATTTACACAACAGCTCGCACTCCGCGTTCAGCTTTCTGGCTGATCATTTTCTTATTCTGCATGTCACTGGAAATCGCTGCAAAACCATTGCGCGTAGTTGAAGGCAGCAACAGCATAGAAACCTATGCGAGAGGGCTTTTGACGCTAGCGCTTAGTAAACTGCCGGAAAAATATGAAATAGAACAAACCATAGCGAGCAACAGCGAAGAACGCATGGTAAGCATGCTGATGGACAACCAGTTAGATGTTGTCTGGTATGCCACCACCAATGACCTGGAAGAGCGTCTGCAACCTATCCGCATTTGTATCTATCGCGGCCTGTTAGGCTACCGCGTGCTGATGATTAAAAAAGGTACCCAACATAAATTTGATGCCATTCAAACTGTGGAGGATTTGAAACGAGTATCACTTGGTCAAGGCCGCTTTTGGGCAGACACCAATGTGTTAACAGCCAATAACCTCAATGTTGTCAAAGTATTGAAGTATGAAGGGCTGTTTTACATGCTCGATGGCGACCGCTTTGATGCCTTCCCGCGCGGCGCACATGAACCCTGGTCGGAAATGCAGCGCTACCCGAAACTGGCGCTGGATGTTGAGCAAAACTTGCTCATCGCTTACACCAATCCTTTTTATTTTTTTGTGAATAAATCCAACGCCAAACTGGCGGCAGATATTGAGCGGGGGTTACGCATCGCCATGGAAGACGGCAGTTTTAATGCATACTTTCTCAATGACCCCACCGTGAAAGATGTGATGGCCAAAGCCAATTTGAAAAACCGCACACTCATTAAACTCGATAATCCGGGGCTGCCGAAAAAAACGCCAGTGGATGATGCATCACTCTGGTTTGATCCCTACTCTTTCACCGAGTGATGCAACATTGAAATAGAGCACCCAAAAAAACAAAGCCGGCAAATGCCGGCTTTTTATTAACAGTCAATCCCGAGTTCGCGCAAAATATCATCACGCAATTGCTGCAAAGCGGGGTCCGATAATTTGCGCGGGTGTGCAAAGGGCACATCAAAAATAGTCTGGATAGTGGCCGGGCGATTGGATAGCACCACCACCCGGTTCGCTAGATGCACTGCCTCTTCCACGTCGTGGGTAATCAAAATAACTGTGTGGCGCTCCTCCTCCAAAATACGCAACAACTCGGTGCGGATGCGCAAACTCATCAACGCATCAAGCGCCGAGAAAGGCTCATCCATATAAAGAATTTCCGGTTTGACCGCGAGCGCCCGCGCGATTTCTGCGCGCTTCAACATACCGCCCGATAATTCACGCGGGTAATGTTGCTCAAATCCTTTCAAACCCACCAAATCAGCATAGTGATCGGCAACCGCCGCCTTATCGATGTGTTCATCATTTAAACCAAACATTAAATTTTGTTGCACAGTTAACCAAGGGAACACTGAGCCGTGCTGGGAAATTAAAATACCATTCGCATTCGGGCCTTTTCGCTCTACACCATCAACCGCAATACTGCCCTCATCCGGCTGCAAAAAACCGGCAATCATTTTCATCAGCGTGGATTTGCCGCACCCGGATGGGCCGACAATTGCCACAAATTCACCATCGCCAATCGTGAGGTTAATACCATCAATTACGGCTTTTGATTCACTGCCGGATGAAAAACTTTTTTTGATATTTTTAATAACAATCTTATCGGTCATAGCGCCACCTTACTGATTTATGCCCTTCCATTAGTCGCATCAAGCCGTCCAACAAAAGTCCGATGACGCCAATAATAATCATGCCCGCAATCACCAAATCGTAGCGATTACCCGCATTACGCGAATCCATAATCATGTAGCCGAGGCCGGAGCGCAGTGCAATCATTTCCGCTGCAACCACCACTAACCATGCCACACCGAGCGAGATGCGCATGCCCACAATTAAATCTGGCAATACCGCTGGAATAACGACTTGGCGATAAAGCTTATAGCGCGATACACCAAAATTTTCTGCCGCATTTAAATAGCGCGGTTCGATGGTATGTACACCGGCAGCTGTCTGCACGATGAGCGGAAATACGGCGGCGATAAAAATCAAAAATATCGGCGATGCGTTGCCCACACCAAACCAGAGAATCGCCAGCGGAATCCATGCGATTGGCGAAATGGGGCGCATAATTTGAAACACCGGGTTTAAAGTTGCATAAGCACCATCGACACGTCCCATCCACAACCCTAAAGGAATTGCCGTTAATACCGCCAGTAAAAAGCCAGCACCAACACGCATTAATGACGAGCTGATGTGCTCCCATAAAGTGCCGTCTTCAATTAATTCCAGCGCACCAGTTACCACCTGCAAGGGCGTAGGAAAAATCACACTGCCAGTTTTGACAACCACAATCCACCAGACCGCAATTAGCGTGGTGATCAACGCAAGCGGTGGTAATATTTTTTTGAGTTTTATCACAGAAACTACCTTTTATTATTTCAATTTTTACAACAACTAACGGAACAAATTTTTAACCCGCCATTGCAAACGATACCAACCGGGTGTCGGCTCCGGATCAACCACCACGCGCATTTGCCCACTCGCGTGGGCAGTGCACGCAAAATCATATTCAGAGGCCAATTCAAATGGCAACTTAAAACTTTGCCCCGGCATAATCAGCGTCGGCCCAAACATTTGCGGCACATCATCCAGATTGCGCAACACCAACAGATCGCGCACTCCCAGCGCCAAATAAATTTGGTCAGGCAAAATGCTCACGGAATTACCTGACATACGCTGCTCCCAGGTACCCTTGGGAATTTCGAAGACTTCTTCACGGGAATCAATTCGCAGGGGAAAAAACGCGAGCAACAAAGCCGCGATAATAGCAACGCCAAATACAATCAATAACGAACGGGCAACACCTACTCTCATAGGGCAGCCTGTTGCGTTTTTTCTTGCAGCAATATGTTGATGTCGTGGGTTATGTCGGCGGCACTTTTTCCAAACGGCACCAGCGCGCGCAACAAACCATCGCGATCAATTAAATAAATATAAGAGGAATGATGCACCTCATAGGTGCCGCCATTTTTGTGCACTTCTTTTTTTGCGATTATGCCGTAGGACTGACGCAAGGACGCCAACTCATCCGCAGAGCCTGTCACACCAATAAAACGCGGATTAAAATTCGCCAGATATTCGCGCAGGCGCGCCGGAGTGTCGCGCTCGGGATCAACGGTCATATAAACCACTTGTACCTGATCGACCATGGCGCCGAGATTTTTATAGGTTTGCGCAAGGTTCGCGAGTGTCATGGGGCAGACATTAGGGCAATGGCTAAAACCAAAACCCAACACCACAATTTTGCCGCGCTGCTCGCTCAATGTGAATTGCGTATCGAGGGAGCTGGCGAGGGAAAAATCCGGAGCCATACGCGGAGGGTCAAACACACCGGATTTTAATTCCTTATTTTCTGTTGCAACATTTTCTGCCGCAACATTGCTGATAAGGCTTATGCAAAACGCAAACACCAGAATCAATCGAATCATCATCAATCCCGACACTAAACAGTAATAGCAACAGGTTTGGCGTTGTTGACGAAGGTTTCGTCCACATAGTTTTCAAACGCAACCGGTTTAGTCAGTGTACCCGCCGCGATAGACAGCTCCATCAACTCATTGAACTCCTCTTTGATCATGCGCATATCGCCATAGGTCACCCGGTCTTCAGGGTTTTCCATCACAAAACGAATAATGTTGGGATCTTGATTGAAGAATTGGCGACCAGCAGCAATTTGAACTGCTTTCTCACGATTCACCATACCCTGATCCAACCAGGCACCTGCGGCCATCACATGGTTAACCAGATCTTGCACAACTTCCGGTTGCGTCTGAATCAGTTCTTCGCGCACGGTCAGTACGCAGCAAATATAATTGCGCCACTCATCACGCGTCATGCGTAACGGGCGTGCATAACCGGCTTTTTGCGCTGCGGCACCGAAGGGTTCACCCGTGCAATAGGCATCCACTGCATTGGCGTAGAGTGCGGCGGGCATATCGGGCGGAGGCATTTCAACAATTTCAATATCGGTGTGGGTCATGCCCTCTTGTGCGAGCATTTTGCGCAGGAACAAAAAATCCACCGCGAAACGGCTGGGGATTGCGATGCGCTTGCCTTTCAGTTGGCTGAAACTTTTATAGTCAGAGTCCGTGCGGACCATAATCACCGCGCCGGATCTATGCCCGAGCGAGACAATTTTAAGCGGAATTTTTTTGGTAGTGAGATCCATCACCAGCGGCGCCAGCATATAGGCAGCCTGAATACGCCCGGTCATCAACGATTCCTTGATCTCTGGCCAACCACTGTATTTACTGTATTGGAACCCCACACCCGATGCCCCCGCCGCCGCTTTGGCAACGCAAGCAACTGGCAGGGTCAGGTTGCAAGTAACAGGCAAACCGCCAACCACCAGTAAATTGCTCTCCTCAGTACGGGAACAGGAGGCAACACCCAAGGGTAAGCTCGCAGCAGCCATGCCAAGTAGTAACTGCCTACGCTGGAGAGAATAAGTAGATAAAGGATCGATCGGGTTCATGTTACAGCCTGGATTTTGTTAATTAGCGTCCGCGTGAATCGAATCCATTGCGCTGCCCAATACTGATTGGGATGCAGGCGGAAAGTATCTTCTATAGGCGCCAGCGCGTCCAGACAAAGGTCATAGATTGAATCTATCTACATAACCCGGCGCCCACCGCCCTCCACTCACTAACGATACATATTGAGATACTGCACCATACGCGGAAAATTTGCGCGGTTAGGGCTACTACCGTGCGGTAACGCCTGGTGCCAGATAATCAAATCGCCTGCATTCGCAGCGATAGGTTTTACCGGCCATTGCGACCAATCCTGCTGCTGCAGATCAATGCCCTGCGGCTGTACCGCCAACCAATTATCGATTTGTTTATGGAAGCCCGGCACACAACAAAAAGCGCCCTGGTCCTCAGCCACATCCGTTAAATAAATTAACGCCTGGGTACCAAATGGAACTGGCGCTATCAATTCCACATCCCAATGAATGCCCGGTCCGGGAAATTGCCACTGTGTCGTTTCCGGCGGATTAAAACCTACGCGGTCAGTTGTCATTACCAAATCATCGCGCTGCCACAATTGCTGGAAAATACGGCGGATATAATCCGAATTACGCGCAACCTCAAGTGCAGGATGGGTAAATAACTGCACCATGATTTTTTTCATTTGCGTAGAAGATTGATACCAACTGGCGGGATCATCTGCACGCATGTGTAGAAAATCCCAAATGGCCGCGCGCGCTGCCGCAGATTCACTAGCCGATAACACACCGGGAATAATCAGGTAGCCCTGTTCATCCCAATGGGAGAGTTGCTGCTCATTCAATGGCAATCTGGTTTGAGCATCCAACTCACCATTTTTATTTTCAATAAAATTGACTATCGCGCGATTGGTGCGCTGAATTTGATCTTCCGTAATTTCACCCGCATTCGCACTGGCGAGCCAGTATTCAACATCCACCAGTGTGTCGGCGAAATACAATTGCTGCATGCCGGGCTCAAGCCCTGCGCCCAATTGATCCAACAAAATGCGATCCAGCAGCCATTCGCTGTCAGGAATATCCGCCAATTGCTGCTGCGCTTTGGCAGAAGAGACCGCCTGCTTGCGCAATTGGATTTTGTGCCATAGCCGCTTAAGGTGATAAATACCCTGGACATTTTTTTCCAAACTATCAGGCAATGGGTATTCGGCAAGTTCGGGTAATTGTTCATACGCAAATACGCATTGGGGATATGTCCCAAATTCATAGCGAAACCGCAGCAGTGAATTCGGCTGAACCCGCGCATTGCGCTCGTAAAGTGGTAGCGTGAGCTGCGATTGATTTTCATGAAGCTGATAATTGCCAAACACTTGAATAAAAGTAGTTAATTTTAAATCCTTTAACGCCCCGGCATAATCCGGCACCCATAGATTGCCATGTGTGCAACCATTGTCACCCTTGCCTAGTTGTATCGCCGTAGCCTTATCCAACTGAAATACCCGACCTAAATGCACATCAGGTTTTTTACGCTCACCCAGCGCAGGAGCAACACCTGTACTCAACCACAAATCCAACCGGATTGTTTCCGGTATCAGCCAACCATCCTCTTTCAAAAACTGTTGCAGATGACTAAAAATGGCCACTTGCGGTTCCTGTATTAATCCCTGCCGCATGGTTTCAGAAATAATCACATCAAACTTTTTCTCGCTCTGCCATGCACAAGCATCTGCACATTCCGCTCGTACAATAAAATTACCAACACCCAGAAAGTCGATAAGCTGCTGCAATTTTGTCAGCGACTCTACGTGAATATCCAACAAGGTTACGCGCACCTGTGCTGCATCCAATAACGGCAAGAGCGGTATCAACAACAACCCAAAGGGACCAGTCCCCGCGTACAACACCTCGATTGGTTGAGAATTTTTTTGTTGCAGCTTTTGCTGGAGCGCAGCATAAACCCCCTGCATAAAAATCCGCGTCCGCTGCACATCCTCCGCACACTGTGCTGCAGTAGTGGGCGATACCGCCTTGCCTTGCTCAGTGATAGTTGCATGCTCATCAAGAAAAAGTGCCGGATGTAAATCCAGGCCGGTGATCTCGCACAAGTGCTTCACCAATGCATCGACCACCGGTTTTGCCTCTCCCGCATTGGTACAGGCCAGTAATTGGGTCACTAACAATGGAATGCTGTTGGACATAAGTCAGGATCCTTGAAATGGCAATCATAAAAACTGTACCTAGCCTAACCTAAATTGCAGATTTTGGTATTTCATGATATTTCAGCCTAATGCGACAGAGCACACAAAACCATCAGCCATCGCGAAGCTGTCATCAAATCGGCAAATTACCTTCATATTAGCGCGCTAGGGTTACACCGCTATCTATACAACCCAACCCACTAAAGGAGGTTTCCATGCTGCGCCAAATCCATCTGCTCACCAGCGCCTTGATGCTGACATTTATTATTCCCTTCACCGCTTGTGCCCACGGCGACAGGGACGACCAACGCTATAAAGATGACGACAAAAACTCCAGCATCCAGCTCGGCCCGCGTCCCTATTTTTTAGTGAATGATATGGACGAAAGCGCGCTGAAAAAGAAATTGCAGAGCTGCGTTAACAGCCCAGCAAAAAAAACCAATTTCTCAATTGGCCACCGCGGCGCACCCTTGCAATTTCCTGAGCACACCAAGGAATCTTACGAAGCTGCAGCCAAAATGGGCGCCGGCATTTTGGAGTGCGATGTCACCTTCACCAAAGACAAACAACTTGTGTGCCGTCATTCACAATGCGACCTGCACACCACTACCAATATCCTCGCCACACCACTCGCCAGCAAATGCAGCCAGAATTTTTCACCCTTTGATCCAGTGAGTGGTAAAGCGGCAAGCGCCAATTGCTGCACCAGCGATATCACCTTAGCCGAATTTAAAACTCTGCAAGGAAAAATGGATGCATTTAATCCAAAAGCCCTTAGCGTCGATGAATATTTAAAAGGCACCGCCAATTGGCGTACCGATTTATACGCAAACAAAGGCACATTGCTTACTCATGCCGAAAGCATCCAATTATTTAAAAGACTCGGTGTGAAAATGACCCCCGAACTGAAATCAGCCAGTGTAGCCATGCCATTTGAAGGCACCTACACCCAAGCGATGTATGCACAACAATTAATAAATGAATATAAAGCCGCAGGTGTAAAAGCACGCGATGTGTGGTCGCAATCATTCGACATTCAGGATGTGCGCTACTGGATAAACAACGAACCGGAATTTGGCAAACAAGCAGTGTATTTGGATGATGCCAACACCATTGCCGATGTACCAACGGCAATCGATTTACAAATGTATGCCGACGAGGGATTTAACATTGTCGCTCCACCGATATGGGTACTGCTGGCACTGGACAACAACAATAAAATTATCCCATCCGAATACGCGCGCAACGCCAAAAAAGCGGGCCTGAAAATGATTACTTGGTCATTTGAGCGCTCGGGCCCACTCAAAAACGGCGGCGGCTGGTATTACCAAACGGTGAATCCAGCAATCAATAACGACGGCGACATGATGGATGCGTTACATGTGTTGGCCAAGGATGTCGGCGTAATTGGCATCTTCTCTGATTGGCCAGCAAGTGTTAGTTATTATGCGAGCTGTATGAATTTGAAATAACAACAAATGATAAGAAAATAAAAAGCCCCGCTCATCGCCGATGATCGGGGCTTTTTATTCTGTACTTGTGATCCACAATCCCAAAAACGCGTACCAGTAGCAAACCATACAGATACCGCAATGAATCACGACACATCACTCACTCAAGCTGACATCTCGCGCATTATTGAAATGGCCTGGGAAGATCGCACACCTTTTGAAGCCATAAAAACACTCTACGGTTTAGGCGAGCCGGATGTGCGCGTATTGATGCGGCGCGAGCTGAAGCCCGCATCATTTCGCCTGTGGCGTGAACGCGTTAGCGGACGAAAAACCAAACATCTACAGCTGCGCTCGCCTGAGATTAATCGCGGCTACTGCCCGACGCAATACAAACGCTAACTCAACCCTCGACGCAGCTAGTTCTGCAGCAGTGTTTCCAAACAATGCTCTTCAATTCCGTAAAACGTTTTGATCGCTGCAATCTGCTGTAATACTTCTGTATTGTCACGCACGGTTTTCCGCTTCTGCGCCAAGATCATTTTGTTTTTGCTGGTATGTTCGAGCGAAATAAATTCAAACACTTTGGTGTCATAGCCATTGGCTTCCAGCAATAACGCGCGCAAGCCATCGGTCAGCATTTCTGCCTCTTGCCCCAAATGAATGCCGTGTTGCAATACAGGCGCAAGCAACACGGGGCTTTTTAATTGCGGACGGATTTGTTTGTGGCAGCAAGGCGAGCACATAATAATCTCGGCACCGGTGCGAATCCCCATATTGAGCGCGTAGTCGGTAGCGGTATCGCAGGCGTGTAAAGCGATCATAATATTGATGTTCTGCGCGGAGAAATGTTGTACATCACCCTGCTCGAATTTAATGCCAGTCAGCGATAATTTTTGCGCAGTTTGATTGCATAAATCCACCAAACCTTGTCGCAATTCCACACCAGTTACTTGTGTTTTTACACCCACATTGGCCGTCAGATAATCGTGCACCGCAAAGGTCAGATAGGCTTTTCCCGATCCAAAATCGGCGATATGCAATTCTTCGCGCTTATCAAGTCCAGTTTGCTGGATTGCGGTAGAAAGCACCTCAATGAATTTATTAATCTGCTTCCACTTGCGGGACATAGCCGGAATGATCTGTCTACTCGCATCTGTAATTCCCAGCTCACGCAGATAAGGGCGATCTTGCTCCACATAGCGCAGCTTATTGCGATTGTGCGCCAACTCAGGCGGCACAGCCCTGCTATCGCCGGTCGGTGCTGAATTTTTGTTGCGGTTTTTATTGATCAACACTTTGCCTTTTTTGCTAAAACTCAGTTGGGTTTCCCATTCGTCGCTAATCATGTGGGCATTGTGAAATTCACTACCGAGCCACTGTCGCAACTGCACAATCGCCGCTTCGATAGCCAAATTTTTAGTCACATGGTTGGTGCGATACTCGTACAAAAACGATAGAAGTTGCTGGTCTTTAATCTGCACCGGGCGAATCGTGATGCGATTTAAATCCACCTCTGCGCCCTTGTATTTGGATAACACCAGGCGCTGCAGGGTACCGGCAGTAAACGCCTGCAGGCAGTCAGCGAGGAAGCTATCCAGTTCCGCTGAGGATTTGGTATCGATCATAAAATTACTCAATAAAATGGGGCGAGTGAAAGATTGCGTGGGAATTTTACTACAGCAACCCATGCACCACTAAATAAACTTCACCACTTACAAAAGCTGCTGCTCATAAGCAGGCATGACAAAACGGCATTGGGTATCAGCAGGAGCTCGCAAGAAAACCTTATTAGAAAAGGAAGGGCATGCGGAAGAACATCTAAGGGAGGGCATAAAAATGCAGGGAATTAGTCGTTGGGCAGGAGACTAACGCAATCCATTGCGTCGGGATGAACAAAGTTTTCCATCACTTTTGGTGGAGCATTTACTTGTGATTATCTTTCAAATCACCGATCCCTTTTTGGACTTTGCCTTCAACTTGTTTGGCGATGCCCTTGGCTTGCTGTTTTTCGCTGCCAATAACTTCACCGGTTTTTTGCTGCACTTTACCTGCAGCCTGCTTCACTGAGCCTTTTACTTGATCTTTGTTCATGATGATTATCTCTCTATGAATTAAGTTCAATACGGGAGCCATAGATAACAAGCAACTCCCCTTTTTATCCCCTTATCGACCTCTAGCTTAAATAGCTAATGTGATCGAGTCCGGGATACAACAAGCCCACTATAGAAAGAAAAACACCCCGGTTCGGTGCGGCAACAAACATAAAAAAGGGATTCAACACCCTTGGAAGCAAAGCATCCGCAAGAACTAAAAACAGGCAAAGCTTGACCAGAATCAAATAATTCTGTAATTTCAGTAAATACTGAAATTACAGAATATCCGGAAGACCTATATGACGACTCCCCTTACCCCCATGATCCAATCCTGCATCCTTCACTTTGGCGAAATGGGCAGCCGCTGGGGGATCAACCGCACAGTCGGGCAGATGTATGCCCTGTTAGTCTTAAGCAAAGAGCCGTTGTGCGCCGATGACATCACCGAAGCACTCGGCATTTCCCGCTCTAACGTGAGCATGGGATTAAAGGAATTAATGTCTTGGGAGCTGGTTAAGCTGCAACACCGGCCGGGCGAGCGCAAAGAATTTTATTCAGCACCGGGAGATGTGTGGGACATTGCCAAGACCCTGATTGAGCAGCGTCGCAAACGTGAAATTGACCCTACGTTATCAACGCTGCGCAATTTGTTGATTGATACCCCCGCTAACGCCGAAGAAGAATATGCGCAGCAGCGCATGCGCGAGATGCACGAATTAATTGAAATGCTCACTCTCTGGACACAGGAAATCCAGCGCCTCGATTCTGCCCAACTTGGCAAATTACTCAAGCTCGGCAGCAGCATCGGCAAAGTATTGGATATGAAAGACCGTTTATTGGGCGGTAAAAAAGAATCAACGAAGTGACCGTTTCATCATCGAGGTAACCGACATGCTCGAAACACTCATGCTCTCACGCATACAATTCGCGGCGAACATTTCCTTCCATATTTTATTTCCCTCTATTTCCATCGCACTCTGTTGGTTTTTATTTTATTTCAAGGTCCGCTACAACCGCAGCGGCGACGAAGTCTGGATGCGCGCCTATCGATTCTGGGTAAAAGTATTTGCCTTGACGTTTGCACTGGGTGTTGTCAGCGGCATCACAATGAGCTTTCAATTCGGTACCAATTGGCCAGGCTATATGGAAACCGTGGGCAATATTGCCGGGCCATTACTCGGCTATGAAGTGCTGACGGCATTTTTTCTCGAGGCAACATTTTTAGGCATTATGTTGTTCGGGATTAATAAAGTATCCAACCGCGTGCACACACTTGCGACTTTTTTGGTGGCATTCGGCACCAGCATGTCGGCCTTCTGGATTATTGCATTGAATTCATGGATGCAAACCCCCACCGGTTTTGAAATGCGACTAGTCGGCGACACCATGAAAGCCTTTCCGCTGGATTGGTGGGCAATTATTTTTAATCCATCTATGCCCTATCGTTTAGCACACATGTTGATTGCATCCGGTTTAACTGCTGCATTTTTAATTGCCGGTATCTCTGCGTATCGCATATTAAAAGATGACCACAAACCGGCACCGCGCCTTGCGCTAAAGAATGCCACTATCGCTGCTGCGTTTTTAATTCCCCTGCAAATATTTTTAGGGGATATGCACGGGCTCAACACCTTACATCATCAACCTGCAAAAATTGCGGCGATGGAGGCGGTGTGGCATACGGAAAAAAATGTGCCCTTGGTGTTATTTGCCATTCCCGACAAAGAAACCCAAAGCAATAAATACGCAATTCAGATTCCTAACATGGCGAGTATTATTTTAACGCACACCAGTGATGGTGAACTCAAAGGATTAAATGAGTTTCCCGATGCACACCCACCCGTTGGACCGCTGTTTTATGGCTTCCGCATCATGGTAGGTGTGGGCATGCTGATGCTGTTAGTCTCATGGATTGGCTGCTGGCAAATTTATCGCCGCAATGAAATATCGCCGCTGATGCTAAAAGTATTTGTCGGCATGACATTCTCCGGCTGGATTGCGACGCTGGCAGGTTGGTACGTCACCGAGATCGGCCGCCAACCCTGGTTAGTGACTGGCGTATTGAAAACCGTTGATGCCGTTACCACAACACCCGCGAGCAATGTCGGCACCTCCCTGGCGATTTATTTAACGCTCTATGTTGTGTTGCTGATTGCCTATATCCGCACCTTGTTTGTGATGGCAAGAAAAGCCGTGCTAGTAGATCGCCCTGAAGAAATTGACACCCTGCAAGAAAAACTCGTCGAAGAAAATTTGTGAGGAATGAATCATGACTGATATCAGCACTTTATCTGGCGAGGCGTTTTGGTTACCCGTTATTTTTATTGGTTTGATGGGGCTCGCATTTTTTATTTACGCAATTCTCGATGGCTACGATCTTGGTGTCGGCATTTTATTGCCAAAAGATTCCGAGGCGCAGCGCGATACCATGATCGCCAGTATCGGCCCTTTTTGGGACGCCAATGAAACCTGGCTGGTGTTAGGCATAGGCATTTTATTAATTGCGTTTCCGTTGGCGCACAGCATGATTTTATTGAATCTGTATTTACCGGTAACGGTCATGCTCGCCGGTTTAATCCTGCGCGGAGTCGCGTTCGACTTTCGCGCTAAAGCACCGGAGGATCACAAGGAATTATGGGATCGCACATTTCAAGTTGGTTCACTGCTCGCCACCCTGGCACAAGGTTATATGCTTGGCCTTTTTGTGATGGGTTTTGAAGATACCTTGGCTGCGCATCTATTTGCCGCGCTCAGCGCAATTTGTGTGACGGCCGGTTATACTTTTATCGGCGCCGCCTGGTTGGTAATGAAAACAGAAGGGGATTTACAAAAACGCGCCGCATGGTGGGCGCGTCGTTGCGCGTGGTTAATGCTATTGGGAATTGTTGCGGTATCCATAGTCAATCCACTCGTCAGTGATATTATTTTTGATAAATGGTTTGGCACACCTTTGGTTATTATCTTATGGGTGATCCCGGTATTTTGTTTTGTTCTGTTTTTTATTGCAGATCGCTACTTAAGACGCGCACCTTATCCTAACGATTTTGGCTGCTGGATTCCTTTTGCGTCGGCCGCGATGATTTTTTTGTTAAGTTTTATCGGTTTGGCTTACAGTTTTTATCCCTATGTTGTGCCAAATAAATTGGATATCTGGCAAGCCGCCAGCGCGCCGGAGTCGCTGATGTTTATTTTGTATGGCGTAATCGTGGTACTGCCCACTATTCTCGGCTACACCTTTTTTTCGTACAAAGTATTTCATGGCAAAGCGACGCAGTTGAAGTATTACTGAGGCAGGAGCATTTACCTTCAGTAGGATCATTGAATCCAGATTATTCGGCAGGTTTGATAATCTGGATTCGCACGGTGCGCGTTGCGAGGTGAACTTCTCGCAAAAAATAACCCAGCCCGACAATTAAGGTCAGGGTTGACGCGGTAAATAAAAAGCTAATTACCCATTTAAATTCCGCCTGCAATAACACTTGCAGAAAAATCACCGCAATCACAGTGCAGACCAATAATGCTGAACAAGTACAGGCGGTAATTGCCAGGCTAGCGTAATGACGGCGACGCTCAAGGCGACTCAATTCTTTTTGAAAAATATCGGGATTATTTTGCAAATGCAGCGGCAGTTCTTGTTCGGTAAGACTGCGCCCGCGATCAATGATGCGCGCGAGCCGGGCTGCCATCACATTCAATAAACCGGCGATACCGGTCAATAAAAATACCGGCGCAAGCGCGAGCTGAATCGCATGAGCGACATCGCTAAAGCTCATAATCACTTCTGGGGCGGAACTCATTAGCTGTCTCTCAGAAATTTTTTCAGTGTTAATTCATTAGACCGCGCCAGCTAGGACTTATGCCGCTTGATCGCCTGCTGCAATTGGCTCAGTGTCACGCTGCGCGCCAGGTCCTGGCTTTTGCGGATATGTTTGGTCATGGCTTTGCGCGCCTGGGTTTTATTTTTGGCGCGGATTAATTGGCAGATGGCAAAATGTTCTTCACAGGTTTCAATTACTGATTGACGATCGGGAAAGCCCAAGCGCCGCAGGATGCGGATATTGTTGTTGATATCGCGCAGATAATTCGCGAGCACCGGGTTGCCGCTGCCGATGGCGATGCCGATGTGAAAGGCTTCTTCGCGCGCCTTTATTTCTTCCATATCCAATTCATCATCCAGCCGCTCGGCATTCCAATCTTCTTGCAGCGCATCCAGATCCTCATCTTCCATATGATCGCAAGCGAGTTCGACCGCGCTGGCTTCAAGCATGATGCGTACATCGTAATACTGGCTGATGGTTTCTATATCCACCGAGCGCACAAAACAGCCCTGCTTGGGCATGATGGTGATTTGGCCTTCAGTTTCCAAACGCTGTAACGCGGCGCGCACCGGGGTGCGGCTGACTTGGAAATCCTCGGCGATTTCAGATTCAGTAAGGCGCGTGCCGGGGTAGATCTCAAAATCGATAATCTTTTGTTTCAACTGGTCGTACACCAGTTGTGCCGCTGATTTGGGGGTTGTCAAAACACCTGCTCCGTTTGCTGATCTGCGTTTGCTAACACGTAGGTAGTTGCATGGTAGTACTTGCATGGTAGGCGAGCACCTGCACCTTGTAAACCAAGGCCGCTAGCGCCTTAAAGTACCGCACTTATCGCCCTGCGGCGGTGCAAGATGCCAAGACAAAGCATTGGTTTAGTGCTGACCGCTGCCCGTTCACCTACCTCATATTCGCTGAAACCTCCGCATCTTCCCACCAAATTCCTCAAGTAATTCATCTGCTTAGCCTTAGGGTTTTAGCTCATTTTTCGAGCTGGCACACCTTATGCTAAACACATCGTTGTATACAACGATGAATAAATTACTGAGGAGATAGTCATGATAATAGTGCCAAGAAAAATCCTGAAAAGCCTATTTGCCGGTACCACCAGCCTTGTCCTGATACTCATCACCAACACCGCCATCGCCCAATCGTCCGTTGTATTCAAGGGCGAGCTGGATGTTTACGCCAGCGATTATGAACCAGCCGGTGATGACGATGCGGAAAGCACCCAAGGCATCCAATCCAACGGCATGACCACCTCCTGGCTGGGCGCCCACGGCAAACATGAACTGGGCAACGGACTGACCGCCATCGCCGCGGTGGAGATGTTTTTCCAACCCGACTCCGCTGAGCAGGGGCGCTTTGACGACGATATCTTTTTTGCCCGCAGCGCCTATGTCGGTCTGGCGGGTGACTTTGGCGAAGTGAAAATGGGCCGCACCACCAGCCTCTATTTTTTATCGACCATTTTGTTTAACCCCTTTGGCGACTCCTTTGCCTTCTCGCCGATGATCCTGATGGGATATGGCGGCGGCGGGCTTTATGGCGACACCGGCTGGAGTGATTCAGTGGTCTACAGCTTGCCCAAAATGGGCAATTTCACTACCAGTGTCGCCTACGCCTTCGGCGAGGAAGAGGGAGATACCAGCACTAACAAAATCGCTGCCAATGCCTTTTACACATCCGGCAATCTTGGCCTGACCGCCGCCGTGCAGAAAGTTTCCGGTACCCAGCCGGGCGCAACCAGTTTGCCTATGGATGACAGCCAGACCGCCGCCATTGCGGGGCTGAGTTATGCCATCGGCAAAAGCACGGTTTATGCACAGTACCAATTGCTGCGCGATGAGCTTGCCACCGGCGATATCGACCGCGACACGCTAGTGCTAAGCGCCTCTATTGCCGCCGGCCCCGGCTCCGTCTACCTCAGCTACGGCTTGACCGAAACCAGCACCGCAGCTGACGAGTATGACCGCAATATCTACACCCTGGTCTACAACCTGCCGCTGACCAGCCAGTTCGATATCTACTCAGCCTATACCAGCGATGACCCCGACCTGGCCGAGCAGACCGGCCACACACTAGGCGTCGGCGCCCGCTTCCGTTTTTAACCTTCTACTGATGTACAGGAAGAATCGCGTATGACGACCTACCTCTTGCCTGCCGAACCAGCGCCACTGGTGCTGGAATTCGCCAAAACCGCGCTGGTGATTATCGATATGCAGCGCGATTTTCTCGAACCCGGAGGCTTTGGTGCGAGCTTGGGTAACGATGTGAGCCTGCTGCGCTCGGCGATCGCCCCCTGCCAACAATTACTGGCGGCAGCGCGCGCGGCGAAGTTGCTCGTCATCCATACGCGGGAGGGACACCTGCCGGATTTAAGCGATGCCCCGCCCGCCAAGATCGAGCGGGGCACACCGGCCTTGCGCATCGGCAGCCCCGGCCCTATGGGGCGGATCCTGATCCGCGGCGAACACGGCCACAGCATTATTCCCGAACTGGCACCGATCGACGGCGAAATTGTGGTCGATAAACCGGGCAAGGGCGCGTTTTATCACACCGAGCTGGGCGAGCTACTTAGGGAACGCAAGATCGAAAACCTGCTGGTATGTGGCGTCACCACCGAAGTCTGCGTGCATACCACCGTGCGCGAGGCAAACGACCGCGGCTATCGCTGCGTGGTGGTGAGCGATGCCTGCGCCTCTTACTTTCCTGAATTCCACCGTGTGGCCGTTGCGATGATAGCGGCACAGGGCGGCATTTTCGGCTGGGTCGCCACCACCGCACCCCTTGTCAACGGCATCCACCGGGCACACCACGCGGCATAACAATTATCGCTGGCGCCTTTTACCGCAATATCAATTAACAGGCCTACTACAACTTTGGAGGGTACCGCTATGCAAACTATCAAACCCGCGCTTTGGGTACCGGGCGATTGGAACGCCTTGTTCGGTTTTGGCACCAATATCCTAGTTAACCTGCTGGTACTCACGGGCCTGCTGCGCTTTGTATTGCAGATGCCCGACGACATCGTCTTTGGCCGAATACTACCTGCGGTGGGGCTAATGATGTGTTTGAGCACGCTCTATTACGCTTACCTCGCCTACAAGCTGGCGAAAGAAACAGGGCGCACCGATGTCTGCGCCCTGCCTTCGGGCATTAGCGTGCCGCATATGTTTGTGGTGGTGTTTGTGATTATGCTGCCCATCAGCCTCACCACCGGCGACCCCATCAAAGGCTGGGAGGCGGGTCTGACCTGGGTGTTTGTGCAGAGTTTTGTGCTGATGATCGGTGGCTACATCGCCCCTTATATCCGCAAAATTACCCCGCGCGCCGCACTGTTGGGAACTCTGGCCGGTGTGTCCATTGCGTTTATCTCGCTGCGCCCGGCGCTGGAAATGTTTATGACCCCCGTGATTGGCGTAGTCTGTTTTGCCATTATCTTATTGAGCTGGTTTGGCGGGGTGCGCTATTTCAAAGGTATTCCTGCAGGCCTGGTAGCCATTGCAGCGGGAACTTTAATCGCTTGGGGCTCAACCGCTATCGGCCTCAATTTTGGCGGACTCACCCTGCAGGGGCTGACCCAATCGCTCACCAGCTTTGGCTTCTCGGTGCCCGTGCCCGCCGTTGGCCATGTGTTTTCCGGGTTTGAATTTATCGGGATCATCCTCGTCACCGCGATCCCCTTCGGCATCTACGATCTGGTCGAAGCTATGGATAACGTGGAGAGCGCCGCCGTGGCCGGCGATAGCTACCCCACCACCCGCGTGCTCACGGCCGACGGCGTGATCAGCCTGATCGGCTGTTGCATGGGCAACCCCTTTATCAACGCGGTTTACATTGGCCACCCCGGCTGGAAATCCATGGGCGGCGGCATTGGCTATTCCGCAGCGACGGGCATTGCGGTGCTGGTGCTCTGTTGGCTGGGCATTATTGCGGTGTTTTCCTCGGCGATTCCGCTGGTGGCCATCTCGCCCATCCTGCTCTACATCGGCATGCTGATCGGTTCGCAAGCTTTTCAGGAAAGCCCCAAATCCCACGCGCCCGCGATTATTGTTTCGCTCATGCCGCACCTCGCCGCCTGGGGCAAATTGCAAATCGATAACGTACTCGGTGCAGCGGGCACCAACGCCGCCGCCGTCGGGCTGGATAAGCTCGCGCAAAACGGAGTGCTCTATGAAGGATTATCGGTACTGGGCGGCGGCGCGATTCTCGGCGGCTTGATGCTCGGCGCCATTACCGCGTTTATTATCGACCGCAACTTTATCAAGGCAGGGTGGTTTGCCTGCGCCAGTGCAGTGCTGACGTTTTTCGGATTAATGCACGGTGAAGCGATTGGCATTGCGGAATCACCCACGGTTGCCTTCGCCTATCTCGCGGTTGCGGGTGTTTTATTTGCCTGCGCTAAATTCAGTGTGGTATCGACCAAAGCGCCGGCAGAAGATCACGAAACAGAAATCATTGAGCCAGCACATTGATTAAGGAGCGATTATGTCGATTTATTTAAACAGCACACCCTACAAATGGCCCTACGATGGAGATCTACGCCCGGAAAATACCGCGCTGATTATTATCGACATGCAAACGGATTTTTGCGGCAAAGGTGGTTACGTGGACACCATGGGGTACGACATCAATTTAACGCGCGCACCGATTGGACCATTGCGGAAATTATTGCCGGCGCTGCGCGCCGCCGGCTTCCACATTATCCACACCCGCGAAGGACATAGGCCGGACCTCGCCGATTTGCCCGCAAACAAACGCTGGCGCTCACGCCAAATCGGCGCAGGCATTGGCGATGAAGGTCCCTGCGGAAAAATTTTAATTCGCGGCGAACCGGGTTGGGAAATTATTCCCGAGCTGGCACCTATCGCAGGCGAGATTATTATCGACAAACCCGGCAAAGGTTCTTTCTATGCAACGGATTTGGAAATGGTGCTGCATCTGCGCAGCATTAAAAATATTATTCTCACCGGCATCACCACCGACGTGTGCGTTCACACCACCATGCGCGAGGCAAATGATCGCGGTTTTGAATGCGTGCTGCTGAGCGACTGCTGCGCCGCAACCGACCCCGCCAATCATGCGGCTGCATTGGCGATGATCCACATGCAGGGCGGCGTATTTGGTGCCGTCGCCACTTCAACCGATTTACTCGCCGCACTGGAAACCTAGGAGAAACGCATGGAAGAACACGCGGAAAAAAAATTGGTGTGGAGCGATTTATTAGCAATGGATTTCGATTCACCCACATTGCATTGGCAGGACTTTCGCAAAGGAGTAGACATGCTGCCCCTCCACGGGGACCCAACGAAAGGATGCTCCTGCGCCCTGCTCCGCTACCAACCCGGCGCCCACATTCCGCGCCACTTGCATGTAGGTATGGAATTTTTATTAATCCTGCGCGGCAGCCAACGCGATGAACGCGGCCAGTATCACGCAGGCACTTTTTTAATTAATCCGGCAACGAGTAGCCATGAAATTTTTAGCGAGGAAGGTTGTGTGGTGTTAGCAGTGTGGGAAAAGCCGGTGAAGTTTATAAGTGCTGCAGACTAGAATTGTAGGGGCGCCGCTTGCTGCGCCCAACCCAATCCACCAGATAAAAGAAAAAGATCAAACAAAAAAACAGGGCGCAGCAAGCAGCGCCCCTACGTGGCAGTTTGTAACTCGTGGTTTTGTGGAATACTTATGCGTAGCAGATTTATTATGATTTTTTTGTTTTCAGATAATGCCGAAAACTAGTCCATAGCTCAATTAGAGCCAGCAAGACCAATGAAATTGAGCTAGCGTATGCCAGATAACCACCGAGCAGTATTTTTTCAGACCAAAACGTAACACTAAATATTACATAAAGTGCAGCACAGCTAAAAAGCAAGAACCCGGCAGCTGTTTTAATTTTTGTAGGACTTTTTCGCGTTGCAAAAAACATAGCAAATGGGGCTATTAAAGCCAGAGCATTTAGCCATGAACCAACCTCCTTAGACGACTTAAATACATATTGTTTTTCTACAACCTTTTCAAATTGTGCTTCAGCATCTTGTTTGTCACTCGTTGTGCATTGCGATAGTGGAAAAAATAGACAGCACATTAATAATACGGAGAAAAAGAACTTTAGTTTTACGATAACGGTCATTTCTTTTTCCTGCTAAACGTTAGGCTCAGCCGCAGATTGTAAGTCGCGTTTTGCGATAATGCATTGCGTAGCAATAGATTGTTTTTTTCCCACAGCCCCCTGTTAACAAAGATTTACTTACGGTAATCTTCGTATCGGCGACAAACCAATTAAATCATTTAGAGCTTTTTTGCATACAGATTCAATAGATGGCATTAGTTGAACAGCTGAAATACCCATGAGCGAAAGCTCTTTCATAACCTTGGGCCGCTCATCTGCTTTTAAAATATATTTATCTAAAAAATGATCCGCCTCAGTTTCACAATCACGTATATGAACTTCAACATCTATTACATTGCTAAATGTAAAACAACCTTGTTGAAGTGCGAGCTTATGATTGCCGACAATTCTTGGATGAAGCAATGATACGTGAGAAGGTTCATGTGCAATATCATTTTCTTGTTTAAATTTATTTCGCCATGCACCTGCATTAAAGCAGTATATAGACACGGATTCAGATTTTGCATTGAAAGGGTCTACACCTTCGAAAGCAAAGTAGGCAGCCACATATGGGGAAAGTGTCCAGTCTAAGAGTGGCGTTGGAAAACCGTTGTGCTGAAGATACGCTACAAATTCAGCCAAACCCAATTGATCCGCAAGATTCCAGTCACGCCCTTCCCATGCCTGAATTTTTTCTTTTACTTGAGGCAAAACCAAATTAAAATACGCTTGAAAATCACCCAGAGATTGAACTATTCCTGTTCTGACCAGTGATGAAATCAAAGTCCAATTCGAGTCAGATTGACCGCGATACATATAAAAAATATCTTTCTCAATATTATCAGATGCAATATTCTTGTATTCATTCCATGTTATTTTCATATCTACTTGTCTTTTGCTAACAGTTTATTCAACAACCTGAACCCAACTCAAATAAAACCGGGGATACACGGTTAGATAAATACGGAAATATACGGCAGACCTAATAGGGTATGCGTTTTAATCCCGGAGGTGGAGGATAATATTACAGCTTATTACGTAGCGCGCAATGCGATTTACCAGATCAAGGCAATGGCGGCAGTCGGTACTACTATTTTTATAAAATAGTCTGTGGATGGAGGAAAAGCGACGCACAGCTGATAGACTCAAGTGACCGCCATCATCATGTGGAAGCATACATGCGCCTGAAAACACTCGCCAGCTTGCCCCTGCTTGCATTACTAACCAGCTGTTACTATCTGCAAAGCACATCGATACCGATAAAGACAATTCACTACACACAACATGCGGAACAACAAAATAAAAGTGCCCGTCAATTGATGGTATTGCTGCCCGGTATTGGTGACAAGGCTAAGGTATTTGATAAGCATGGCGTGATTGATTTTATTCACTCCGCCCATCCCGATATGGATGTGATTGCGGTAGATGCCCATTTTAAATATTACGAAGCGCGCACCATCATTGACCGGTTGCGGCAGGACATTATCAAACCCGCACTGGATGCAGGCTATAGTGAAATTTATTTAGGCGGGACTTCGCTGGGCGGGTTTGGCTCACTGCTTTATATAAAACAATACCCGGACGACATTGAAAAAATATTTATTCTTGCGCCCTATCTTGGCGACCAACAAGACTACAGTTATTTGCTTGAAAAGACTGCTGCCCCACAAGCTCCGCGCGATGTCAATTTATGGCCTTGGTTAACACAGCTGCCCGACGAAACAAAAAATAAAATTTATCTTGCTTACGGTACGAATGATAAATTCGCAGCGCCTAACGGGTTATTAGCCAACCTTTTACCGCAAGGCCACACAGTAACGCAAACAGGAAAACATAATTGGAAAACCTGGGCGCAATTGTGGCCGAGCTTGTTGGAAAAACAATAAGAGTTTCATATTAAAAGTGGCATGGCTATTTGCTTAACCCCAACCATTGGCTGACACCATTGATTCGCCTTAAAAAAATAAATTCAATTATCAAAAGTGCAACCAATGAAATAGCCAATAGCGGAAGAAATATTGCTAAACCTATGGTGATCGCAACTATTCCGAAACCAATACGGGCGGGCATTGGTTGAGGCGCGCCCAATACCGAATCCGGTTTACGTTTACGCCACAAAATAAATCCGCTAACGCTAATTAAAATTAATCCCACACAGGTGAGCACACCCAACACCAGATTAAACCAGCCAAACAAATAACCCTCGTGCGCGGCTATGCCGACACCAATGGCGCGATCGATTAATTTTTTTTCCGCAAAACCACTTTGCTTTTCGATACTGCCATCGCCATTGAGCCACACATCTGCACGTACCGGGCGGTTGCCGGTTTGCGATGAGGCTTTCCAGCTGATGTGATGGGTGCTTGCCACACTCAGCTCAACTGGCGCAGGCAAATTCAATTGCTGGGCTGCTGTTAAAACTTCCGGGGTTAAATTAAATGTATCGCTGGCTTGTGCACGCCAATGGTCGTGTTCTTGGGCGCGGCTTTGGGTCCAATCCTGCTGCGAGGAAAAATCAACTGCACGCACTTCTTTTAATGCGGCACCCCACACCAATGCCCAAGGTAAACCGGTGACCAATAAAAATAATGCGAATGCAGAAATCCAGATGCCAGTGACGGCGTGAATATCCCGCCAGAATGTTCGGCTGCCATCGCGCAGGCGCGGGTAAATAATTCCGGCCAACCCATGCGCATTGCGCGGCCACCACAAATACAAACCGGTGACGATTAAGACAATCGCCCAGCAAGCCGCGAGCTCTACCAATATAGAGCCAACAGTGCCGAGCAGTAATTCGCCGTGAAGTGTTTTGACGATATTCATTAATTGTTCGTCACTGCGCTCTTTTGCAAGCACGGCACCGGTGTAAGGATTTACAAAGACCATCCAGTTGGTATCGCCCTGCACTTTTATTAAAACAGCTTCATCAGGTGCTTGCGGCAGGCGATAACTTAATAATTTTCCGCCGTCGATGGCAGCAAGCGCAGCGGCAATTTGTTGGTTGGGCGCAAGAGCCTCACCGCTCATTTGCAACCCGCGATAATCACTTTCTTGCCAGTGCTCGTAATGAGGCTTGAATAAATAGATTGCACCGGTCAACGCAAGAATGATGACAAAGGGAATTGAGAAAATCCCAGCGTAAAAATGCCAGCGCCAGATAGTGCGGTAAAGGGCTTTTTGATTGTTAGTATTTTCTGCCATGTTTGCTCTCACATTTTCTCGGGGAGATTATAGTTTTTATTTATCGCTCCCAGGCAGAGCTTGGGAGCTACGTAAATTACATATCGTAAGAGAGACTTAAATACAGACTTCTACCTGGCCATGGGTGTGCAACATAACTCTCTTCATCGGTGAGGTTATCAATACCAAAACCCACTTCGATTTGGTCGCTAAGATCGTAAGTAGTTTTTACGCCAACGCGGGTGTAACCATCCTGCGCACCCATCACTTGCTCAGCAGTGTCGGTATTGTCGAGGCGACCAAAACTTTTATCGGCGTATTGCAGGTTTGCACTCAAATCCCAACGATCGGTTGCGTGATAAGTCGCCATCAAATTGCCACGCCAGCGCGGCATGCGGGGGTACTCATTACCTTCAAAACTTTTAGTGCCGGCTGGATTATTGGCTTCCGCCGTTGAGTTGTCGGTGATGATGGATTTGGTATAAGCCAGATTGAAACGTATATCCAACTCCGGTACCAGTACGCCATAGCGATTTAAAATTAACTCAACACCATCTGTTTCCACTTCATCGACAGCAGCAAAGGTAGTAACAGAGGGAACAGTGGAGCCGCTTGGCAAAAACGTGGTTTGCGACTCAATCGCATCCTTAATCGTCTCGGTAAAAATATTGATGCGCGCATAACCTGCATCAAATTGTTTTTCAAACATCAGGTTGTGATGCAAACCATTTTCCGGTTTTAAATCCGGTTGTGCTTGTACAACCGATGAATAATTTGAACTCTGGGTAAATAATTCTTCCACAATCGGAAAGCGATAGGCTTTTGCCAAGGAGTAACGCACCAACCAGTATTCAGCGGGAACATAACCCAGTGAAAATTTTGGCGAGAATTGATTGCGATCTGCATCGGCAACTTCAACCAGATCAAAAGCCGGTGTGGCGGCGATATCTTTGCTGTAATAACCATTTTTACTTTGCCACTGCTCATAGCGGCCGCCCAATGCCAAATCCCAACGCTCAATGACATCCCAATTCATTTGCACAAATGCGGCAGCGATATTGGTTTCACCACCGGAACGACTAGCAAAACCTGCGTTGTCCGCCTGCTCCCAATTAGCGGAATTAAATACGTCCAAATTGAGCTCGTAGGTTTCGTAACGAACGCCGGAAATCAATTCCATGGCATCTATGCCGGTAAAAACAAATTTACCTTCAGCCGTTTGCCAACCTGTGTCCTGATAGTCAGTGGTTTGTCCGCGACCTTTGAATAATGGATCTTGCAGTGAATGACTGGATGCACGCGAGTTGTCTTCCAAAATCCGGAAGTCACTCACATTGCCTTCAAAGCGCAACTGCTCGTTTAACTCGCCTTTTATCCGCAAGCCGGTGGACAAACTGCGACGATCCAATTCGCTGGCGCCCAAGCGCGATGCGGGAACGGTAATCGCGATACCATCCTGAATAAAATTGCCCGACCAGACTTTATTGCCGGCCGCATTGGTTAGATAGGTATTCGGGGTATCGCGCAGGGTGTTGCGATCTTCATAGGCGATATTTAACAAGCTCGACCAGTTGTCAAAATCGTAACCCACTTTAATTTTGAAATTATCGGTAACCGCCTGCTCTATGCCGGTATCGCCAAAATAGTACGCGGGTTTACCAAATACATCGGTGTCTGTGACCATACCTGTCACAGGCGTGGCGTTATTCAGCGTGCGCTTGCTGTCAAAATAATAGGACTGGGGTTGGCTCTCATTTTCCAAACGGTTGTAGGAAAGATACAAGCTGAAATCGCCAAACGTTTCACCGTAGGAGACAAAAGTTTTGTAGCCGTCGAGGCGATCACTAAAACCGTACGCAGAAAAATCTTGCGAGAAATAATCCAGATCCAAATGCACTTGTCGCTCTTGCGGAATCGCGGTTTCAATCAGGATCACACCGCCCATGGAGTTGCCGCTGTACTCGGCAGAGAAAGGGCCGTAGAGAATTTCTACCTGCGCAATTTCACTTGCACTCACCATGGTCCAACGCGGCGCGCCGCTCCAGCGGGTTTGCAAAAAGTAATGCAGGGGCACGCCATCGGCAAATACCATTGAACGCGGCGTGGCAAACATATTGGAACCACGCAAACCCAGGGTGCCGTTGGAATCGCCAATGTAACGTTTGCGGATAACGAGACTCGGCTCGTATTTGACCAGATCTTCAGTGGTAGTCGCGTTGATGCTGACCATATCTTCCTGGGTCAGAACGCTGGTGGGATTGGTATAACCGGATGCCGAGCTGTCGCGCGCCTCGCCCCAAACTTTTACTTCTTCAACTTCGGCATTTTTAGCGCGCTTGGATTTTTTCAGCACCTCTTCATGCGCTTGGGCCACACCAACAGCCCCAAAGCTCGCGATTACCATCGCGCTTAGGTATTGCAGTCTTCTCACTTATCTCACCCTTATATGCATGGCTTGCGTATTTTGGGTGAAACCTTATGCGCTTTAATGCGCCACCGATAGTGACAAATTGTCGCAGGGGGCGAGCGACCAAAGGTCGCCGCTAAACTAATCCAACCAGCGACGCATCGCCGAGATATGTGAGCCGCTGGCTTTGAGATCCTCCAGTGGGTCGCTTGCAGATTGCTCGGCGCGATTGGGGAGCGGGGAAATACGCAGCAGGTATTCGTCTTGCTCGTAACCGTCTTTCGGTGTTAGCGGAGTCACAAAGGATTTGATGGGTAAGGCGCCTATATCACGCGCAAAACTATCGAACATCGACCAGGAGACCGAATTTTTAATGCCGATCGCCGTCACCAGGCGCACAGCTTGTTCACACGCGGGCTGGGCGACCAACCAGTGCAGCATTTTTTTACCCAAACCGAGATCGCGCAATTGTTGCGAGACCACCACTTGCCACACAAACAAAGTTTGCGGTTCGTTGGGTGGATAATAAGCCGATACAAACCCCACCAGCCGTCCGTGCAAAAAAGCCGCAACTGAAGTTTTGGCAAAATGGCCACATTGCAGGAGTGTGCACTGCACGGAATTGCCGTCGAGGACGGGCGTGGTAGCGAGCAAGCCTTTGAGTGCGTCACCATCGGAGGTGAGCGGGGTGCGAAGTTCAATCTTATCGAGCAAAAGATCGTTTCTGGTGTTCATAAAAACCTCCATACAGCGTCTTTGTCTACACAGATGCAGACGTACAGATCACAGCGTTATCGTTTCAAGTCAGATTGCCTAGATTAAAAGGGTGGACAGTTCGGACTCCCCACTTTCGCCGCAAGTTCCCCATCTTTACATTTCCTGTAGAAGGATTCGCTATAGCCAGCGATCCGACAATTGCATTCTGGCGTCACAAAAACATCACACAAACGACCAAATCCCGCCACGGCTCCGTAACAAACTCCCCCTAAGCTGCGCTCCACGATCATCAAACCCACCAGGTTTAACAGGGAGCCAACCATGAACTATAAGACCCACAAGCCGCTATTATTGGCGGTCGCGATTGCAAGCCTGAGCGCGCTACCCGCCGCCGCCGATCTGTACTTTTCCGAATACATTGAAGGCAGCAGCAACAATAAAGCGCTGGAGATTTACAACAGCAGCGCTAGCGCAATTAGTTTAAGTGGCTACAAAGTCGAGATGTATTTCAACGGTAGCAACAGCGCGGGCCTGACCGTCAACCTCACCGGCAGCATTCCCGCCAATGGTGTGTTTGTGCTTGCTCACGGCAGTGCCAATGCGACGATTTTGGCCACAGCCAACCAAACCAATAGTTCAGGCTGGTTTAACGGCGACGATGCGATTGTGTTGAAAAATGGCAACACGGTTTTGGATAGCATCGGGCAAGTCGGCGTTGATCCCGGCAGCGAATGGGGCACAGGTTTTACCAGCACCGCAGACAATACCTTGCGCCGTAAAACCTCTATCACCACCGGCGACGTAAGCATCAACAATAGTTTTGATCCGGCGCTGGAATGGGAAGGTTACGCACAGGATACCGTCGATCACCTCGGCACTTATCAAGGCAGCAGCAACGGCGGTGGCAACAATAATGGTGGCGGCACTGCTGGCAAGTGCGGTGAAAGTGCAACACGCATCGCAAGCATTCAAGGATCAGGAACTGCGAGCGCGTTAGTCGGCAATAACATCAGCATCGAAGCCATCGTGGTGGCCGATTTCCAAAACGCCAATCAACTCGGCGGATTTTTTATTCAGGAAGAAGATGCCGACAACGATGGTAATGCAAACACCTCAGAAGGCATTTATATCGCCAGCACCACACCGGTTTCTGTGGGTGATCGCGTACGAGTAAGTGGTGTGGTGGCAGAAACATTTGAGTTAACTCAACTCAATAACGCCACTGTCACTGTGTGTGCGAACAACCAAACATTGCCAACACCTGCGACCATTTCCTGGCCTGTTGCATCACTGGATGCATTTGAAAAAATCGAAGGCATGTCAGTGGCGATAGCACAAACCCTCACCGTCAATGAAACCTATCAATTGGGTCGCTACGGACAATTATTGCTGGCTAATGGCCGTTTGCAACAACCAACCAATGTGGTCGAACCCGGTGCAGCAGCCAATGTGTTGCAGGCGCAAAATAATTTGAATAAGTTGATGATGGATGACGCAAGCAACCTGCAAAATCCTGATCCGGTAATTTTCCCTGCTCCGGGTTTGTCTGCTGAAAATACTTTACGCAGTGGCGATACAGTAGCGAATCTGCAAGGTGTGATCACTTACGATTTTGGTGTGTACCGCATTCTCCCCACCAGCACACCAAATTTTGTTAATACCAATGCACGCCCACTTGCACCTGTAACAGATTCGGCGGCGAATTTAAAAATCGCCAGCTTTAACGTGCTGAACTTTTTCAACGGTAACGGAACTGGCGGCGGTTTCCCAACCTCACGCGGCGCTAATACAGCAACGGAATTTGCACGGCAAAAAGCAAAAATTGTCAGCGCACTGGTGGGCTTGAACGCCGACGTGATCGGCCTGATTGAAATTGAAAACGATGGCTACGGCAGCACCAGTGCAATCGCCGAATTAACAGCAGCAGTCAATGCCGCTACCGGAACCAGCGCATGGAAATATATTAATCCAGGAGTGAATAAAATCGGTACCGATGAAATCGCTGTTGGATTTATTTATCGCAGTGACAAAGCCACTGCGATTGGTAAGACAGCGATTCTCGATTCAAGTGTCGATTCACAATTTATCGATACCAAAAACCGCCCGGCACTCGCGCAAAGTTTCCGCGCCAATAGCAACCGTGCGATTGCTACAGTCGCCGTTAATCACCTGAAATCCAAAGGTTCGGATTGTAATGATTTAGGTGATCTCGATATCGGTGATGGTCAAGGCAATTGCAATATCACCCGAACCCAAGCGGCCACTGCATTAGTAAATTGGCTGGGCACCCATCCGACCGGCGTGAATGATCGCGATTATTTAATCATCGGCGATTTAAATGCTTACGCTAAAGAAAACCCCATCGTCCAAATTATCAACGCTGGCTATACCGATTTGATTAACCATTTCGGCGGCGACGCCGCTTACTCCTATGTATTTGATGGACAAGCCGGCTATCTGGATCATGGACTGGCGAGCAATGCATTAACACCACAAGTCTTGTATGCCGCTGATTGGCACATCAACGCCGACGAACCTATCAGCCTCGACTACAACACCGAATTTAAATCTGCCGCGCAAATTGCGAATTTTTATAGCACCGATGCCTATCGTTCTTCTGATCATGATCCGCTAGTGGTTTCACTCAAATTAATTATCGATTTGGATGGCGACGGCGACGTCGATAAAAGCGATGTGCAGCTCGTGACCAATGCGCGCGGCGTAACGCCAACCGCATTTGACCAACGCGATGTGAATGGCGACGGAATCATTAATGCCAATGACGCACGCGCACTCACCTTGCAGTGCACTCGCACTGGCTGCGCCATTAACTAATTAATAGGAGTTTATGATGAAAAAATTATTCGCCGGTTTACTTGCTCTCGGCCTGAGCTTATCGCTCAACGCCCATGCCATTAGCATTGACCTTATCGCCAATCAAACTGCCGTCAATGTTGGCGACAATATTGAAGTGCAGGTGCGCATCAGCGGCTTGAGTGACGCCAGCGCGCCAGCACTCGGCGTTTACGATGTGAATTTTAATTACGATGCCAGTCTGTTTAATTTCAGCAGCATTTTGTGGGGTGACTCAACATTGGGCAATCAGCTTGACCTAAACGGTTTTGGTAGCCTGCAAGACAGCAGCAGCGGACTGGACTGGTTAAGCGCGTTGGAAATTTCTTTTGATGATGCATTGGATTTGGAGTTATTGCAGGCAGGCGAATTTACGCTGTTTAGTGTACTGCTCAATGCCGTCGCTATTGGCAGCGGCAATTTTTCACTGACAGTCAATACAATCGGCGATGCGTACGGCAATGATCTATCGATCGACACCATCACTGGAACAACAGTAAATGTAGCAAGTATTTCCGTACCTGAACCATCGAGCTTATTGTTGTTGCTTGGCATGCTGGCAGTTATCGCACTGCGGGCAAAAATGTCGCAATCACAGAAGTAATACTGCGCAATAAAAAAACCCGCGTTTTTGACGCGGGTTTTTTATCGTTAAGCAAAAGACAAATTAACTCAACACCAACCTATTAACTTAAAACCAGATTGTCACGATGAATTAATTCGTTATCATCCTGATAACCCAAAATATCGAAAATCTGGCTGCTGGGTTTGCCGATAATTTTGCGCGCCTCGTCGGCGTGGTAATTGATTAATCCGCGCGCGATTTCTTTTCCGTTCAGGTCTTCGCAAATTACCATGTCACCGCGGGTGAAATCGCCGCGCACTTCTTTTACCCCCACCGGCAAAATACTTTTGCCTTGCTCGCGCACTACGCGCGCTGCGCCATCATCCAACACAATGGTACCGCGGGTTTGCAATTGGCCGGATATCCAGCGCTTGCGCGCGGCTTGCGGTTGCTGTTCAGCCCACAAAAATGTACCGAGGTTTTCACCTGCGGCAATACGCAATAAGGCATCGTCGATGCGACCGCCAACAATGACTGTATCGGCCCCCGAACGCGCGGCAACGCGCGCAGCGCGCACTTTGGTAATCATTCCACCGCGCCCCAAAGCACCACCAGTGCCACCCGCCATTTGTTCGAGGCGGGTATCATCAGCAGCGATTTCGCTGAGTAATTGCGCATTGGGATTGGAACGAGGATCGCTGTCGTACATACCTTTTTGGTCGGTGAGAATGACCAATAAATCGGCTTCGATTAAGTTCGCAACGAGCGCACCAAGGGTATCGTTATCACCAAAACGGATTTCCTCGGTGGTCACTGTGTCATTTTCATTAATGACAGGCACTACATTAAATCCAATCAGTGTTTTCAATGTGGAACGTGCATTTAAATAGCGCTGGCGCGACGATAAATCGTCATGATCCAACAGCACTTGTGCGGTGAGCAAACCGTAGCGCTGAAATTCCACTTCGTAGGTTTGGATCAAACTCATTTGGCCGACAGCAGCAGCGGCTTGTAACTGATGGATTTCAGTGGGGCGAGCAGCCCAACCTAAGCGGCGCATACCAGCAGCGACTGCACCGGAAGACACAAGCACCAATTCAATTCCGCGTAAGCGGAGCTCAGCCATCTGCTTGACCCAGCCGGCAATTGCTACTGCATCCAGCCCTTTGCCATCATTGGTTAAAAGTGCGCTGCCGATTTTTACCACCCAGCGCTTGGCTTGGGGAATGATGTTTCTTTTGCTCATGAATAGGATGTGCTCAAGAAGAAATAAATGAAATTTTTATAAAAAAGTCGGGCTATCAATACAAAACGCCCGGAGCGGTGCCCGGGCGTGAGGTTACACTATTTTGCTGCTGGCGCTAATTGGCCGCGATCAATGATTCACGTAAATAACTTCTACGTCGTAATCGTCTTCATTGAAATTATCATCTTCTACATCGCCCCGTGCACGGCGCGCTTCGCGTTCAATTTCACGCAACTCTTCGATACGCTCGCGCGCCTCTTGTGCCATTTGGTTTTGCAACTCCGCTTCACGCTCGCGCGCTTCCGGATTGGTTTTTTCTTCTTCCCACACAGCTTCAAGGCTATCCATCAGCTTGCCGGTCAGCGGCACGGTGCCGTCGCGATTGAGTGCAGAAATACGGAATACCGGGCCAGTCCAATTCAACTCATCAATCACTGCCTGGCAGCGCGCTTCCACTTCATCGGGCGGCAGCAAGTCAATTTTGTTGAGCAGCAACCAGCGCTCACGTGTCGCGAGGGTCGGGCTGAATTTTTGCAATTCGTTGGCGATGACACGCACACTTTCGGCGGGATTGGACTCATCCACCGGCGCCATATCGACCATGTGCATCAAGTAACGGCAGCGGGTTAAATGCTTGAGGAAACGCACACCCAAGCCAGCCCCTTCTGCTGCACCTTCGATTACACCGGGAATATCAGCAATCACAAAACTGCGGTGTTGCTGCACTTTTACTACACCGAGATTAGGCACGAGCGTGGTAAACGGATAATCCGCCACTTTGGGTTTGGCTGAACTCACTGCGCGGATAAAACTGGATTTACCGGCATTAGGTAAACCGAGCATGCCCACATCGGCGAGCACTTTTAACTCCAGCTTCAAGTTACGCATTTCACCTTCCGTACCGGGCGAAGTTTTACGCGGGGTGCGGTTTGTACTGGTTTTAAAGCGGGTATTGCCCAGGCCATGGAATCCACCTTGGGCAACTTTTAATTTTTGACCGTGCTCGGTTAAATCGCCAAACACTTCTTCAGTATCAATATCAATAACAGTAGTGCCCACCGGCACAGGCAAAAACAAATCGGCACCCTTGGCGCCGGTGCAATCTTTACTGCCACCCTTCTCGCCATTTTCGGCGCGATATTTAGGTACAAAGCGATAATCAATCAGGGTATTCAAGTTTTCGTCGGCAACCAGAAAGACACTGCCGCCGTCACCGCCGTCACCGCCATCGGGACCGCCCTTGGAAATAAACTTCTCCCGCCGGAAGCTCATGAATCCGTTGCCACCCTTACCGGCTTCGACATGAATTGGGGCTTCATCAACAAATTTCACAGCGCACTCCAGAGGAATAAAAAATACAAAACAAAAAATAATTCAAACTTAAATATATCGTCGCTCCTGTGCATCCATGCACTCGCGACATACCATTCGTCCTGAATATAAAAAAGCCCTGACGGGGACGACAGGGCTTTTTTATTGTTCTTCATTTTTGCCCACTGCAAGCAGCAAGCTTGGCTAGTATTTTAGCGCAATATTAAGCAGCAGGAATGATGCTTACGTATTGACGGCCAAAAGCGCCTTTAATTTCGAACTTAACGGTACCGTCCACTTTCGCGAACAGAGTGTGGTCTTTACCCAGACCTACGTTTACGCCAGCGTGGAATTTGGTTCCGCGTTGACGAACAATAATGCTGCCACCAGAAATCAATTCACCGCCGTAAGCTTTAACACCAAGGCGTTTCGCTTCTGAATCGCGACCGTTACGAGAACTACCAACCCCTTTCTTGTGAGCCATTTTATAGCCTCCTCAATTAACCTTTGATAGCAGTGATTTTCACTTCGGTGAACCACTGACGATGACCTTGACGCTTCATGTGGTGCTTACGACGACGGAATTTGATGATCTTCACTTTGTCGGCACGGCCATGAGCAACCACTTCAGCAGTAACAGTTGCACCTTCAACAACAGGAGCGCCAATCTTGACGTCTGCGCCGTTGGCAACCAGGTACACTTTGTTGAATTCAACAACGCCACCAGTGGTGAAATCGATTTTTTCGAGTTTGAGGGTTTCACCCACAACTACGCGATGTTGCTTGCCACCGCTTTCAAAAATTGCATATGCGCTCATTCTTTGCTCCAAAAACAACGCTTGGACGACACGAAGTAGCCGGGCGACATGCCTTGGCGTTTGGGACTAGCGTCGTATACCTGATTTCAGGGGCGGCGATTGTATGCCAAATGGCCAATCAATCGCAAGCAAAAGCGACAATCACGCATTGAGCGAGTTAGGTGCCGACAACCAGCCAGCCACATTGCGGGCAGAGATGGGGCGGGATATCAAATATCCCTGCAAATAATCCACCCCCATCGCCACCAGCAGGTTGCGCTGCTGCTCGGTTTCGACCCCCTCAACCACAATGCGAAAACCCAAACCGCGCGCCATGCCGACAATCGCGAGCAGCAACTTGCGCGCGTCATGGTCGAGATCGGCGATAAAACTGCGGTCGATCTTGATGATATTGACCGGCAACCGTCGCAAATAGGCCAGCGATGAATAGCCCGTACCAAAGTCATCGATTGCTAAACTAACACCCAGTGCGCGAATCTGTTCAAGTACCGAGCACACCAGATCTATATCGTGGGAAAAAACGCTTTCGGTAATTTCAATTTCCAGTCGCTCGGGCGCCAACCCCGAGGACTTCAAAGCTGCGTTAACATCAGCCAACAGGTCGCCGCCCAAAATTTGATGGATGGAGACATTGACGCTAACCACAGCATCGCCCGACCACTGCGCTGCGGCCTTGCAAGCAGACATAAGTACCCAGCGCCCCAGCGGCACAATCAACCCGCTCTCTTCTGCAACAGGGATAAACAAGAGTGGCGAGATTGCCCCCAACTCAGGCTCATCCCAGCGCAACAGGGCTTCCATTTTGCGCGGGGCTGAGGTGCCGCAGGGCTCAATAGGCTGAAACACCAGCGATAACTCATCCGCCTCCAGCGCCGAATGCAGGGAGCGGCGCAAACGCTGGCGCTGCTGGATACCGACATCCAAAGCTAAATCGAATAGCTTTACGCCGCCAGTTCCCTGCTGGCGCAGACTGTGGCGAGCGATCGACGTTTGATAGAGAAGCTGCTCGGCATCGCGCGCCTCCCCGGGAAAAGCAGAAATTCCGATCATGACATCGATGCGCATAACCCCCGCGCCGGTTTCAATCGGCTGCTGCAAAACTCCGCGCAGCAGCGCCGCCTCATGCACCCATTTGCGCCCCTGTGTGCTCATGGTGACCGCAAACTCCGAGCCACCCCAGCGGGCAATCAGGCTGCCGCGTGGCATTGCACCTTTTAAGCGATCTGCCAGCACCAGCAATATCTGCTCGCTAACGACGGCCCCCTGCAACTCGATAACATCAAAACGCAGTACTTCAATCGCCAGCACGCCCAGACAGCTGTTATTGGCGCGCGCCATTTCGATTTGCTGGCGCAGCTCGCGCTCAAAAGAGCTGCGATTTAACAGCCCGGTAAGCGGATCAGATGACGCCACCCGCGCCAGCTCTTGCGCATAGCGCTCTTTCAGGGCGATTTCAAATTGCAGCGTCTCGATCTGCTCGGCAAGGCGCAGCTCCAAGTCATCTTTGGCCCGCGCCAGCTCATCGCGCTGACTGAGCGCAATAGCGATGCTGCGATCTTTATCGCGCGCTGCTGCAAACAGGTGAAGCGCACTATCGCGCGATACGCGTGCAAAACCTGATAGGCCAATAAAGAGTGCCAAGCTCAGCCCTGCCACAACCAAATCATCCATGGCGCCCGTCGTTGCAAACAACACCACTAGCGGGCCGATCAACAACGCCATAAATAGTCGACCAACCCAAGGCACCAACATGAGCACATTGATGCTGCCCGCCGCGATAGTCGCCATTACCAGTGCGATAACCAAACGCTGCGCAGCAGGTGCATCGTTAAAATAGGCAACCGAAAAGCTCGCCCAAACACCACCCGATACCAGTGCCCCCAACATAAATAGCCGGATCATCTGAGTATAGTTTTGATGCTGCTGCCGCAGGGATTGATGCCACCACCACAAACCACCAAGACGCAAAAGGCTAACCAGTTGCATACTCCCCCACCACAGGAGTAATGACGACTGACTGGCCGCCTCTTGGAAATAAAGGGCCAAAGCCGAAGAAGCGACAAAGGTAAAAATCAATACATTCGGCAGTTGGCGATACATTGCAATTGCTTTTTCACACTGCAGTTGCTGCTCTACCTCCACCATGCCTTGCATTGTCGCCAAACTATTGCGCGCCATAACTGCGTCTCTCCCAAAAGGTTGCGCTCGTATTCCTTCTGCTATTTGTGTTCATAGTGCTAATGAATCCAGTTGTTTTGCTTTAACCACCGCTCAAGGGAGTCTGGCCAGCTTGATACACTGCCCTGCCCCTGAATCATCCCCACACCGTGAATTCCGGTTTGGTAAATATGTAACTCGGACTGCTTATTGTGTTTTTGCACTTCGGTAAAAAAGGTAAGGCTGTTGCCTACAGGCACAGCCTGATCATCGATACCATGCAGCATAAACACCGGCGGGACCTTATCCGTCACCTGAAATTGTAAGGAATTGTCATGCAGCTTTTTGGGATCGGGATTTTCGCCCAATAAGGCTTTGCGTGAACCCGCATGCGCATCGGGGCCGTAAAGGGCGATAACCGGATAGCCAAGAATCGCAAAATCAGGACGCGCACTGATAGCGCCGAGCGGGTCATCCAGTGCAAAGGTGAAATCGGAACGGGTGGCAACGCTCGCCGCCAGATGGCCGCCGGCCGAGAAACCAATCACTCCCACTTTGGCTGGATCAATTCCCCACTCACCTGCGTGTTTACGCACCTGGCGCACCGCGCGCAAGCCATCAAGTAAAGGGGCAGGAAAGCCGTACTCCTGCATCCGGTACTTGACCACAAAGGCCGCAACACCGCGCGCCGCAAACCACTTGGCGATATCGTGCCCCTCGTGGTTGATCGCCAACCGCACATAACCGCCGCCAGGAAAAATCACTACCGCCGTGCCATTGGCTTTATCGACAGCGGGCCAATAAGGGATCATCGCCGGATTATCCACCGCGTAAACACGCTGGTCTTTTATATGTTCGCGGTCGGGAATGACCAAGGGTTTTTCATCCCACAGATAAATAGGATCGACAAGCAATTCGCTCACAGGCTGGGCAGCTCCAAGGATTGGCAGACAGGACAATAAAATGCAGGCAAGCGCACTCAGCGTGCGCCTTGAGGATACATACATGGAGTTCTCTCATTAGTTCTTGTCAGTGATGATGCATCAAAGGACTGATATCAATGATCAGACAGACGAGAGCTTAACAAACTTGTCGTATAAATGGGATTATGCATCCGTTAATGACGGAATTGGGACTCCTCATCCTCCCACCAATGATTCAGTTGCCACTCGACGCGGGTTGGATCAGCGGCGCGCAACAGCCAATCCCCAGTGATTAGTTCCAGCTCTGCAAGCCCGAGCTTCATATCGCTCCAAATACCTTGGGCATCCTCACGGATGTAGGCCTTGGCCAGATCAACCTCCTCACCTACCATCTGCTCAGCAGTGAGTTCGAGCTTAACCAGGTCGTCCACCTCATGCTTCAGCGCACCGAATGCACCGGTTTCTTCTTGGCTAAAAGGCAAATCCGGTTGGATAACGTGATAAGGGTTGTTGGCTACATAGTTGGCAGATTTGTTGGTCACATTGTCAGTCGGCTTCATGGCAAATAACTCCCGCTAGCGCTTCAAGATATTTATACCCACACAGGCAGTACAGCCTCTATAATCACCGCCTTTCGCAACTTTTTACCTTTAGTAAGTAAAAAATCCAACCTAAGTATAGGCCGTACAATCAATGCAAGAGCGCCCCATGCAAGAACAATACACTCCCGCCGAAGTTGAAGCCCAAGCCCAGCAGTACTGGGAAGAACACCAAAGCTTCAAGGTTATTGAAGATCGCAGCAAAGAAAAGTTCTATTGTCTGGCGATGTTTCCCTACCCAAGCGGCAAGCTACACATGGGGCATGTGCGCAACTACACCATCACCGATGTGATCGCGCGCTACCAGCGTATGCAGGGGAAAAACGTATTGCATCCAATGGGTTGGGACGCCTTTGGCCTACCAGCGGAAAACGCTGCACTCAAGCATCAAACCGCACCAGCAAAATGGACTTACTCCAACACCGACCATATGCGCAGCCAGTTAAAACAACTCGGCTTTGGCTTTGATTGGTCGCGCGAGCTGACTACCTGCAAGCCCGAATACTACAAATGGGAGCAGTGGTTCTTTACCCGTCTTTACCAAAAAGGTCTGGTTTACAAGCGCATGGCGACAGTGAACTGGGACCCGGTGGATCACACTGTATTGGCTAACGAACAAGTGATCGATGGACGCGGCTGGCGTTCAGGCGCATTAGTTGAGCGCAAAGAGATTCCGCAGTGGTTTATCAAAATCACCGCCTACGCTGAAGAATTATTGGCCGATCTGGACAAGCTGCCCAACTGGCCCGAGCAAGTTAAAACCATGCAGCGCAACTGGATCGGCAAAAGTCGCGGTCTGGATATGCATTTTGATTTGGCCTCACCGGTAGGCGAATTCACTGGTTTTGATATCTACACCACCCGCCCCGATACCATTATGGGCGTGACCTATGTGAGCCTTGCGGCCGAACATCCTATCGCCAAATTGCTGGCAGAGACCAATCCAGCGCTCGCGCAATTTATCGCTGAATGCAAAGTGCAATCCGTTGCGGAAGCCGATATGGCGACCATGGAAAAACGCGGTATCGATACCGGTATTAAAGCGCTCCACCCAATTACCGGCGAACCTGTTTCGGTGTGGATCGCCAACTATGTATTGATGGATTACGGCTCAGGCGCGGTAATGGCCGTGCCCGCGCACGACCAGCGCGATTACGAATTCGCCAAGAAGTACGACCTGCCTATCTCTCAAGTGATTGCGCCGCAGAATGGCGAAGTCATCGACCTGACTAAAGCCGCCTTCACTGAAAAAGGCGTGCTGGTTAATTCCGGCGAGTACGACGGCCTGGATTTTAATGCCGCCTTCGATGCCATCGCCAGCACCCTGGAAATGGCTAACAAAGGCCAGGTGAAAACCAACTATCGCCTGCGCGACTGGGGTGTATCGCGCCAGCGTTACTGGGGTGCGCCTATCCCCATGTTCAACTTGCCCGACGGCGGCGAGATTCCCGTACCGGCGCACAAACTGCCGGTATTGCTGCCGGAAGATGTGGTGATGAACGGCGTTCACTCGCCGATCAAAGCCGATCCTGAATGGCGCAAAGCCGAATTGGATGGCCAAGCGGTTGAACGCGAAACCGATACCTTCGATACCTTTATGGAATCGAGCTGGTACTACGCGCGCTACACCTGTCCCAACTTTGAAGGCGGCATGCTCGACAAAGCCGCCGCCGATTACTGGCTGCCGGTAGACCAATACGTAGGCGGCATCGAACACGCCATCCTCCACCTGCTCTACTCGCGCTTCTTCCACAAGTTAATGCGTGATGAAGGTTTGGTGAGCTGCGACGAACCCTTCGAACGCTTGCTCTGCCAAGGCATGGTGTTGAAAGACGGCACCAAGATGAGCAAATCCAAAGGCAACACCGTTGACCCGGAAGAGCTGATCAACCAATACGGCGCCGATACCGTGCGCCTGTTTTCCATGTTTGCCGCTCCACCAGAGCAGAGCATGGAATGGAGCGATTCCGGTGTTGAAGGCGCCAACCGCTTCTTGCGCCGCTTGTGGAAAGCAGTTGAAGGCCACATCAATGCCGGCACACAGGGCAAGCTTGATGTGAGTGCACTCCCGCAAGCGCAAAAAGATTTGCGCAGAAAGACGCACGAAACCATCCAGAAAGTCAGCGATGATTACGGCCGTCGCCAAACATTTAATACCGCAATTGCTGCAACAATGGAGTTGCTCAACGAGACCAGCAAGCTAGCTGACCGCGCCAATCCACTTGGACTCGCGGTTGAACGCGAAGCGCTGGAAGCGGCAATTTTGTTGCTCGCTCCGATTGTGCCGCACATCAGCCATTCGCTTTGGCAAGCACTCGGACACAAAAATATTCCACTCAATGAAAAGTGGCCGACCCTTGATGAAAACGCACTGGCTCGTTCAACCGTGGAAGTTGTGATTCAAGTTAACGGCAAGTTGCGTGGCAAGTTGGATGTCGCTATTGATTCTTCGAAAGAGCAGCTCGAAGCAGATGCGCTCGCACAGGAAAATGTGCAGCGTTTCCTGGAGGGCGTCACCGTGCGCAAGGTGATTGTGATCCCCAATAAATTAGTAAACATCGTTGCTAATTGATCATCAACGGCGGGTTGCTACGTGAACCCGCCCTACGGATTTATTTATGAAAAAAATTATCGTCAGCTTATTAGTTCTCACACTGACCGCTTGCGGCTGGCATTTGCGCGGCTCGGCAGCCGGTGAAGATAAGCTGGCGATGACCACTCCACTGGATTTGGTGATAGTCACCAAAGATGATCACAGCCCACTGATTAACACGTTGCGCCAAGCACTGCGCAGCTACAAAATCAATGAAGTAACTGCAGCCAACGCAACCTCACTCACGCTCAATTTGAATCGCGAAGTGATGGATAAACGCACCGCCGGCGTCGGTAGCGATGCACTCACCAGCGCTTATGAAATTATCCTGCGCGTGGATTACAGTATCAGCAATGCCAGCGGTGTTATCACCCCGCTCGACACCAGCGCGCGCACCTCGCGCACCTATAACTACAACGTCAACAATGCCAACAGCGCCGCGCAGGAAGAAGAATTAGTTCTGCGTGAAATGCGTCGTGAACTGGCCAATACCATTTTGCGCCGCATCAAAAATCTCAGCGCAAAAGCAACCTCCACTCCAACACCCACGGCGCAATAACATGCCCAAGTTGCGCGCTGAACAATTAGGGGCTGCGCTCACCAAGCAATTGGCACCGATTTATTTGGTGTCGGGTGATGAACCTTTATTGATTCAAGAGTGCTGCGACCAGATCCGCGCCGCCGCACGCAAAAATGGTTTTAGTGAGCGCGAGCTGTATCACATAGATACCAGTTTTGATTGGGGCCAATTGCTTGCCTCTGCCAACAGCCTCTCACTTTTCGCCGAGAAAAAAATTATCGAAGTGCGTATGCCCTCAGGTAAACCGGGCGACAAAGGCGGCAAGGCGCTACAAGAATATGCGCAATCCCCCGCCCCCGATAATTTGTTATTAATCGTCACCGAAAAACTCGACGGCGCTACGCAAAAAAGTAAATGGTTTAAAGCGATTGAAGATGCCGGCCAACACATCCAGATCTGGCCAGTCACACCGGCGCAATTGCCGCGCTGGATTGGCGTGCGCCTACAGCAATCCGGTTTGCACGCCGACAGCGATGCGATCGATTTACTCGCCTCGCGCATTGAAGGCAATTTGCTCGCTGCCGCGCAGGAAATTGAAAAATTAAAACTGCTCACTACTGACAATCGCATTAGCTATGAAATGATGGCATCAGTCGTCGCCGATAGTGCACGTTACGATGTCTTCGGCCTTACCGACAAAGCCCTGCATGGCGATGCCCGCGCCGCTGTGCGCACGCTGCAAGGGTTAAAAACCGAAGGCACTGAACCGATCAATATCCTCTGGGCAGTCACACGCGAAATTCGCGCGCTAGTGCAAATCTCTCAGGCGGTTGCACAGGGTAAACATTTTGAATGGGCGGCAAAACAAGCGGGGGTGTGGGATAAACGCCAGCCGTTAATCCAGACAGCACTGCGCCGTTTAAAGCCGGCACAGCTACAACAGCTATTGCGCAAAGCCAATGGAATAGACAAGGCCGTAAAAGGCATGCGCAACGCCGAACCCTGGGATGAATTACTCGATTTGATTCTAAACATCGCTGGTGTGCAAAGTTTGAATGCGCACAACGAGAGGCTAAGCTTAAAAAGTTAGCATCTGAAAAACTAAAAATATAAGCGCATTTTCGTGCATGAAATAAAAGTACAAAAAAACACACGGCCTGCAATACCGCTCTGCCAATAATCATTTCTCTAACGTGATTACTAATGGCAGATATTTTTCAACCACTATTGAGCAGGAATAGTCACAATGAAATTGCATCAAAAAAATCTAGCGCAACTCTGTGTCGGCATCGGACTTACACTCTTGTGCCAATTAAGTGGCGCCCTATCACCTACACCACCCTCTGGCACAACACCAACCAAACGAACTGTCGAATACGACTGGATGTCTGTTTCGGCGTGGGACAAGATGCACGCCGAAGATGTAGTGGTTGCGCAATACGATCAAGTCGATGTGCTTTTTGTTGGCGATTCAATTACCGCCGGTTGGGATTGGTCAATCTGGGAGAAAAATTTTAAGCCACTGAAAGCGGCCAACTTTGCTATAGGTGGCGACCACACCGGCAATCTGCTCTGGCGCTTGCAACATGGTGCTATCGGCAACATCCAGCCGAAATTGATTGTGGCCTTAATCGGCGTTAACAATGTCGGCGCATTGCAAGAAACACCTGAGCAAGCTGCCGCAGGTGTAACCAAAGTGGTTCAACAACTCCAACTGGCCTGGCCGAACAGCAAAATATTATTAAATGCGGTATTTCCGTTTGATCAGGCACCCAGTTCGGATAATCGCCGCAAGGTCAAAAAGCTCAACCAGATTATTTCCAAACTGGGCGACAACAAAATGATTTTCTTTAAGGATTACGGCCCATTGTTGCTGCAAAAAGATGGCAATATTTCGCCCGACATAATGGCTGACTACCTGCACCCGACTCCCAAAGGCTATCAAGTTTGGGCCAATGCAATGACACCAGATATCAACGCATTATTGCAATAAATGTTCATGGCGCTGGGCAAATTGCCCAGCCTACCCAACAAATTATTACAGCAAGGTAGCCATCATGAAACTTCTTCCGATTTCCACCGCTCTTTTTTTTTCCACTATTTTATTATTTGGCTGCAGCAGTTCCCCGCCAAAACACAGCGACGTTATGATCACCATTCCCGCCGCCAACACCGAAATTGCCACTATGGGACGCACCCATATCAATAGCGATAAAAGCCTGCTGTTGGGTTTTCCCGGCGTCAGCATTAAAGCCGACGTTATGGGCAGATCCCTGACTGCCGATTTGCAGAGTTCGACCGGCAACTCCTGGGTCGATGTGATTGTCGATAATGGTTCGCCGACTGCCATCAAGATTACCAACCAACCGCAAACTGTCGAATTATTCAGGTTTACGGAGGATGCCAAACATTCTGTGGAAATTATTCACCGCACTGAAAATTGGCAAGGCCAAGTCGAGCTCAAACAATTCACGCTCACAGGCGAGAAATTTTTATCCGCGCCGCTGCTACCTAAACGCAAAATGCTGGTGCTAGGCGATTCCGTTACTTGTGGCGAAGCGATTGACCGCGTAACAGGCGAAGAAAAAAATAGCCGTTGGTGGAATGCGCGCGAATCCTACGGCATGCTTACTGGCAAAACACTCAATGCGCAGGTGAATCTAGTGTGTTGGGGCGGGCGCGGTTTGGTACGCAGCTGGAATGGAAAAACCGATGACGCAAACCTGACAGATTTTTATGAGTTTGCAGTGGGCGATAACGACCCGATAATGAAATGGGATCACACGCAGTATCAACCGGATTTAATTGTCAGTGCCATAGGCACCAACGATTTCAGCCGGGGGATTCCCGAACGCGAAGCCTATGTGACCGCCTATGTAAAATTAATCAATAAATTGCTCGCGAATCATCCGCAGGCGCATGTCGCGCTGACGGAAGGAGCCATTCTCAATGGCGAAGAAAAAGCAGCGTTAATTGATTATATCCGCGAGGCGATCTCACGCGTGAACGACTCACGCGTTCATCAAGTTACGTCCAACCACTATCCTGGCGATGCGCGGGATGCGCACCCTACCAAAGAACAACATGCGGCAATGGCTAAAGATTTGGTACCACAATTGAAAGCATTGATGGATTGGTAATTCGATAGATAAAAATCCCAAAGGCTCTGGATCAGAGCCTTTGCCCCCCCCCAATTTACTCCACAGAAAAAAGCACTCGACTTATAGTCGCAAAGAACATTTGTGTGCTATGTTTCATTTACTGCAGAAATACAAGTATGCAGGCTTTTAAAAAAGCAATAATTTAAATAAAAATCAATTAGTTATATTTTTTAGCAATCAAATATCCAGCAACACTAACAATAACGCGTTACCGATACTGCCTACCCGGGCAGATACGTTACCCTCAGGAGTTTTAACATGCTAAAACATCTTCCATTAATTATTACACTGGCGGCCTCTTTGACTGCTTGTGGTGGTAGTGACAACAAGAAATCCAGCAGCAGCTCCTCCGTTGCGCTAAGCTCCAGCTCGCCTGCGGCGTCAAGTACTCCTGCAGCCTCAAGCACACCGGCATCCTCTACTCCAGCATCAAGTACGCCCGCATCATCTACACCGGCATCAAGTACTCCTGCGTCATCTGAGCCGGCGTCAAGTATGCCTGCCTCCTCTACTCCCGCCGCCTCATCAGAACCCGCATCGAGTTCAGTATCCAGCAGCTCCAGCTCTGCCGCGGCGACCAAGCTCAGTGTCGATTTTGAGAGCGATACCGCTGGTGCTACCTATGAAGGCGCTAGCTGGAATCCGGGAGAACTAACCGCAACAGTCGTTACCATTGCCTCAGTCACCGGACTCCCGGCTAACGGCAGCTCAGTGAACGTGCTAAAAGTAGTCGTAGGTAATTACAATGCAGTGCCTATCATGGAAGTTAGTTTGCCAGAAGGAAAAACCCTGGCAGACTACAACGTGAAATTAGACGCTTACTTCCCCAGAAATACACTCGGATTGACTAATGGAGAAGCCAACTACTACAAGGACTTTATTTTCCTTGCTGGCACCAGTATCACTAGTGGTGCAGGCGACACCAACCCGGCATACCACTCCAAAATTGGCACTATTTGGGATGACATTGATGTGTGGAAAACCTACACCTTGACCGTAGATCCAACCAAAGGAGCTGCGCTTACAGGTACCATCAAAATTGGCATGGGACTCAATCGTCCAGCAGGAACGAACGATGGATACTATTTTGACAACGTTCGCCTAGAGCCTAAATAGTATTAATCGATTGCTTGATATCAAAAGAAAAAAGGGCGCGAAATTCGCGCCCTTTTTTATTGTCAACCTATGCACAAATTATTTCCCGGGACCAAATGGCTTCAGCATCAAAATTAATTTTGGCAACAAAGTTAGCGACCCAACAATCGCCATAAACATAGCAAATGCAGTGAGCACACCGAAATAAATCGAAGGGATAAATTGCGATAGCATCAAAATGGAGAAGCCCACAATAATAGTGACTGAGGTGTAATACATGGCGCGGCCAATCGATGCGTGTGAGCGATGCATCGCCTCAACATAATTTTGGTCATGCGCAAACTCGATCCGGTAACGATAGAAGTACTGGATCGCTTGATCAACCCCGACGCCTACCACAATCGCCGCAATAGTTGTTGTCATCATATCAAGCGGAATGCCCACTAAGCCCATTGCACCCAATACAGTTCCCGCCGCCAGGATATTGGGTAGTATTGAAATCAACGCAATTTTAAATGAGCGGAACAAACCGATAATCATCAGCATGATTGACACAAACACCACGCCGATCGTTGCAATTTGCGATGCAAACAAACTCTGCAACATATTGTTATAGAGCACCAACATGCCGGTGAAATTCACCTGCTCCGGTTTAAGACCAACATCCTTTAACGCATACTGGCGAATTTTTTCCACCAGTTCGGCACGTTTCAAGTCCGGCGTGGTTTCAATAACACGCAGGGTGATGCGGGTTTGCTGTACATCATCAACAAGGTAGGGGGTAATCAAAAAGTTTTTGATATCGTCGGAGAGCATGTTGCGCAGCACATTCAATTCAAAGTCGTTCAACTTGCCTTTGTTGATGTCATGCGCTAACTGGTAAACGGTCGCGAGCGATTGAACTTTGCCCACTTCCGGCAGCGATTCCAAATAATTGTGTAATTGTTTGATTTGATCCAACCCGGCGACACTAAACCAATAACTTGGTGCGGTAGTGGGAGTGCTGGCATCATCGGCAAAAGCATCTTCATCGCCCGCTTCGGCAAAGGGATCTTCTTCGTCGGCAGACTCATCAACACCAGCAGCATCGCCACCATCTTCAGCGAAAGGATCTTCTTCATCGCTCGCATCGGCTTCAACAATATCGATAGTGTTTTTATCGGCATCAAGAATAATATCGAGTGTGACTGTGCCGCCGAGTTGGCGATCAATTACGCTCAAACCCTGATGGATTTCGCTGTCACTTTTAAAATAATCGACAAAGCGGTTTTCCACTTCCAACCGGGTGATGCCCCACGCACTGATAAGCACCGTAATCAGCGCGAGCAATAAAATTTTGCCACCGTGAAATTCTGCCAGCTTGGAAAAACGAACTGTGAGCGCTGCGGAATTATCACCGCGATCTTTGGGCTCGCCTTTCGGAAGAATCATCAAACCTGCAGGCAACACCACAAACACTAAAATAAAACCCACCACCAATCCAATGGTCATCATCCAGCCAAAATCAATTACCGGGCGAATACCGCTCATCACCAGCGACATAAATGCCACAATCGTGGTCAATGCCGAATACAGACAGGGCACCGCCATATCGCGCACAGTTTGCAGAACTATATCGGCTTGATCCATATCGGGATCAATCGCATGGATTTCGCGATAGCGCACCACGACATAAATGGTGAATGCAAATACCATGATTAATAACAGCGCAACAAAATTGGATGAGATGACCGTGAGCCGCCAATCAATCCAACTCAGCCAACCGAGCATCAAGGTCACTGACATCAAGCAGGTTGCGAGCGGCAGCACCACAAACCGCCACTGACGGAATAAAAATGCCAGCATAAAAATAATGAACGCAACCAATGCGCCGCCGAATACCACCAGATCACTTTTGATATAGGCAATCATATCGGTGGTGATCATGCTTACGCCGCCAAGAAAAATTTGCGCGCGATCCTGATATCTAGCAACTATGCCGCGCACAATTTCCACGCGCGCCGCGTCCTGTGCGGCAGTTGCAGTGCGGTAATCCAAAAACTCAGCCGATACCTGCGCCAATTCTTTTTCTTCGCTTTCACTCAAACCTTCCTTGTCACGTTTCATGCGCAGCGCGTCGCGATGGCGCGCCATTTGGATATATTGATTGTTCACTTTTAGGTTGAGCAAAATCGCCGATGTCGTCCCATCGGGACTCAGCAACATATCGCGGTAAATCGGGCTGGTTAAAAATTCCTGCTTGACCATCGAACGATCGACACCCGGTGTAAGCAAGGTACGCGTCGATTCCTTTTGTTCCGCCAATGGGCGCATTGGGCTGTATAGCAGCGGTACATCGATCATGGAATAGACGCTTGCCACACCATCAACACTCGCCAGTTCATCGCGCAATTGTTTAAGCGTATTAATCGACTCATCGGAAAACATATCGGCTTTAGGTGCATAAGTGAGCACCAGAAAATCACCGCTTTGGTAACGCTTGGAAACCTCACGCAGATAATCGATAGAAGTATCGTGCTCCAGGGTGAGTGAGTCAGCGGACGCGTCCAATTTGAAATTAGTCATGCCAAACGCAGCAACTATGGTGAGCAACACCAGCGTCGTCAGTACATGATAGGGACGGTTGATAACAAGCGCGCGATAAATTCGGTTGAGCGACAGATAAAAACGTGAAAGTGTCTGCATGAAAAAATCCGGTTGGTGAAATTTCCCTGAGCGACAGGATGTTAAGAGGGACGAGCCAGTTGTCTATCAGCCAGCAGGGTGGCGCCATTATGCCAGCCACCCCCATTTAAAACAGTAAAAAGGCCATCAACTCAGGGCGCCTGAAACGATTTGTTACAAAAGTCAGTCTGCCTTTTTCGTGTGTCCATCACTGTGACCAAGCGAGCGCTCGGGGCAGAGTAGATCGCGCACCCGCTGTTTTAGTTCCTTCGCCTCCGGAAAACCACCGTCGCTAACCCGGTCCCAGATCAACTGGCCGTTGAGCCACACATGGAATATTCCACCGGTACCAGGATGTAGCGCCACCTCGTCCAGCTCGCCATCAAAGGTGCTCAATAACTCCTGCGCCAGCCACGCTGAACGCAGCATCCACCGGCACATATTGCAGTAGTGAATAACCACTCTATTTTTTGGTTGGGGGGGAGCATGAGGAGTTACGTACTCAGGAATATCAGCCATTTGATTGCCCTTTAGGGTATGAGTTAATAGAATTCGATGATAAGGTCATTCAGATCACAGGATCGGCGTCAAAATCCGCAGTTTCAGGGTAGATAGCAGCACAAATAATGATTCAGACGACAAAATACGGAATCTGCCATGCTCAAACTCCATTTTAAGGATAATCGACGCCCGCCCGTGTGGGTCGTCGAAAAACTCTTCTCTATCGGTAGAGCAGCAGACAACCACTTAATCATCGACGAAGACGGTGTAGACCCACTGCACGCCAAGGTCATTCAGGAAAATACCAAATACTTTCTCAAAGATAACAACAGCACCAGCGGCTGTTTCATCAATGGCCAGCGCATCACCCAAAAAGAAATCCTGCCTGGCGATATTATCAAAATCGGCAACAGCGACATTATCGTACTCGATCCTCGCAGCCTGCCCGATAAAGCCAAAGACACCTACAGCGCCCCCTGGCGGCTCGTCTCCGATAGCAGTTGGCTGGCGGGAAAGCATTTTATATTGCTGCCTGAGCGCAGCACGGTGATAGGGCGCGGCAACCAGTGCGATATTGTAATCCCCGGCACCCATTTATCGCGCCGCCACACCGAAATCAGCATCGAAGGCAATCATCTGCGCATTAAAGACCTTGGCTCCGCTAACGGCACCTTCCTCAATGAATTGCGTATCGACAATGCCACCGCCAACAATGGCGACCGCTTACGCCTGGATGTCTACACTTTCCGCATAGTCGCACCCGACCTCGAAGACAACAAAACCCGCATCCGCAAACCGATCGATGAGCTGAGCAAACCAGTTGAGCGCAAACTACCCAGCAGCGAACCCAAGCGCTGGAAAACCCGCCCCACTTCGCCCGGCAACCGCATCGAACCCAGCCTGAGCAACGGCCGCCGCAACGCATGGTTGGCACTGATCGCCGCTACCCTGGTGGTCACCGCTATCGTCGCCTTTTTGTTGTGGTAGAATCCGCCGCCTATTAGCTCAAAGAATTCTTGCTCCACCCGGTGCAGCAGATTAACCCGTTTTAATTCATTAATTTTCAATCAATAGACTTCAGGAACGCATCATGAGTTTTGAACTTGTCCCTGCGGGCAAAAGCCTGCCCGATGACTTTAACGTAGTTATCGAAATCCCCATGAATTCCGGTATCAAGTACGAGATCGACAAAGACAGCAATGCGCTGTTTGTTGACCGTCTGGTGAGCACTGCCATGTACTACCCTTGCAACTACGGCTACATCCCCAACACCCTGTGTGGCGATGGCGATGCTGCAGACGTACTCGTAGTATTCCCGCAGCCAGTGCAAGCCGGTTCTGTGATTCGCTGCCGTCCGCTGGGCGTGCTGAAGATGACCGACGAAGCCGGTGAAGATGCGAAAATCGTGGCGGTACCGCACGACAAGCTGACTACTATCTACAGCGAGGTAAAAACCCTGCAAGATTTACCCGCAATCACCCTCAAGCAAATCGAACACTTCTTTGAGCACTACAAAGACCTGGAAAAAGGCAAGTGGGTAAAAGTCGCTGGCTGGGGTGATCTGGAAGAAGCGCGCGCAGAAATCCTGAAAGCCGCAGAAACCTACAAAGCGGGCAAATAATTGCGCGCGAGCTATGAAATAAAACTGCATCACTGCAGCAATAAAAAAATAGTTGTAAACAATAGCGATTAAACATCGCAATAAAAAAAGTAACACCCAACAAAGCAGCATCAACCGCTTGATCAGGTGAGAGAGATCGCAGAGGCCACTTTCAGAAAAAGTGGCCTCTGTTTCCAAAGCGGAGTAACAATCAAGGCATGGATTACGCCGACTAAAATAAAACCAGTGGCAGTGAGTAACGCAAACCAATACCTGAAACAACACACACGAGCAGGTCGCCGTTACCACAAAAACACAACAGCAAGAAAAAACACAAGGTACTGACCATGAGTTCTGATTCTGCGATTGATTCCGCCTCTGTTATAACGCCGACCGCCAAAACTAAACATCCTTTGCTCTGGGTGCCAACCGGTTATTTTACGATGGCGCTGACTTACAACATTCTTACCGCAGCCGCCGTAATTATGTTCAGCAATCTCGGAATGAGTAATGCTGAGGCAGCAGGTTATGCCAGCGCCCTCGGTTTGGCATATACAATAAAACCACTGTTCGCTGCATTTTTGGAGATGTATAAAACCAAAAAGTTTTTTGTACTCGCCAGCCAAATCATACAAGGTATAGGATTTATCGGTGTTGCCCTGGCACTGAATCTTCCCAGTTTTTTTCTTCCCATGATTGTATTGTTCTGGGTAATTTCTTTTATCGGCTCAGTACAGGACATCACCAGCGACGGGGTTTATGTCACCTCTATGGACAGCAAACAGCAAGCGCAGTATTGCGGCGTGCAAAGCTTAAGCTGGAACCTTGGAAAACTGGCAATTACCGGCGGCTTAATTATTTTGACCGGTTTTTTACATGAAAATGTTTTTGGTCACGATCCCTTGGTAAATGGCACTGACTGGACTCAATCCTGGCAAATTGCCTTCGCGTTATTGGGTGCCGTTATGCTGGCAATGGCAGCTTGGCACTGGAAATTTATGCCCGATGGCTCGCGCTCTGAAAATACCCCCACAAGTGTGAAAGAAGCAAGTGCAACTCTGCTTGATGCATTCATCACCTTCTTCCAGAAAAAAGGAATTTGGATGATGATTGGTTTCGCACTCTTGTTCCGTCTCAGCTATGGTTTTTTGTTGGCACCCAGCATGTTGTTTATGAAAGACTCAATGGAAAATGGAGGACTTTCATTAACCAATCAGGAATTTGGACTTATCTATTCCGTCTTTGGCCTGATAGCCATGATCATTGGTTCTTTAATCGGCGGATTTTATGTTGCCAAAAAAGGACTGAAAAAGGCACTCTTCCCTCTTTGCTGCGCGATTAATATTCCCAATGTCACATTTTTACTGCTTTCCGTTATCCAACCGGAAAGCTACGCATTGATAGCTACCGGCGTCATAGTTGAGCAGTTCTTTTTTGGTATTGGCTCTGTGGGCTTTATGATTTATTTGATGCAGCAGCTCGCTCCCGGCAAATACACGACAGCGCATTATGCATTCGGCACAGCGCTAATGGGATTGTGCATGATGCTCACCGGTATGGTGAGTGGAGTATTGCAGGAAGCGATGGGTTATACCGGTTATTTTATTTTTGTGATGGTAGCAACTATTCCATCTTTTCTGATTTGCTGGCTCGCACCCTTCCATCAAAAACACGACTAAGATGCCATCAACAAACAAAACCCGGCTCATGGCCGGGTTTTGTTTTTTTGATAACCTGCTTTTATTAATGCTGCGCGTGATGATCAAAACTCGCCGAGTAGCGTTCAATCCACTCCAGTGCCGCCTCCTCGCTACTCAACTGCCGACCCTTTAACGCCAGGCGCTGGCGATAATCCTCAATTTGGCACACCTGCTCCACCATGCGCGTACGGAAAAACTCATCGTCGCTGGTAAAGCGCACACCCACCTCATATTTCGTCGATGACTGCTCGCGGCGCCACACGATTACACCGCGTCCGTGATAATCCGGTTTGGTGACCGGAATATCAAATTCGACCAGGGTGCCAACTTTTACCGGCTTATCGGTGATGAAACATAAGCCACCCGCGCTCAAATTGCGCACCCGAACGCGCGAATCTTCGTCGCCGCCGGCGCAGACTTGAATGGGAATCGATGTGGGGTGGCGGATATAAGTGCGCATAACAATGACTCGCAGCAGATGAACTGGATCAACACGTGATAAGTAGGGGTACTTAAAAGTGTAATCCAGCAATCTCGTCTGGAACGGAAGCAATTGTTATGAAGAGGCCATACATTTAGAACGAACTATTTCGTTAGTACGGACTTTAGAATGTAAGCGACATGTTATTCGGACGCAGGCTCCATTGCATCAACGGCGCTGCCACGCATCTTGAATTGCAAGCCCTTTAAAAAATTACGCAGTACTTGTGTCTGGCACTCACGATAATTGTTGTGCCCAGGCTTACGGAAAAATGCACTCAACTCGTGTTTACTCAGGGGAAAACCAGCCAGTTCCATCACTTCCAGAATTTGCTCATCTTTAAAATCCAACGCGATTTTTAATTTGCGCAGGATAATATTGTTATTGAGTCTTTTTTCTGGCTCGGGCTGCTCGCCCTCGCGCTTGCCACGTTTTTTATTGATCAGGCCATTCAAAAAGATAGCCAACTGCACATCGCGCAACTCTTTGTAGTCGGGTTTATCATCCGCTTTCAACCAATCGCTCACCAGCTCGCGCGATGCATTGAAACCACCTGATGCAAACAGCGCCATCATTTGCGCATCGCCAAAATCAAAAATAAAACGCAGGCGGCGGAGAATATCATTGTTGGTCATAAGCAAATCCTGAACCTAAAAAAGCCGGGCACTATAGCAGTATTTATTCGTCACACCCAATTTGCATAAATACGCCCGTTTTCAGCAGTAAACTGTATATAGTCAAAAATTCAACTATCCTCATTTTGGCGCAGAAAACGATCTTAGCAGGTCGTTGCAAACGGATGCGCAGCTCCATAAAGTTTTGGGGCTTTTTAAATAATAGTCAGGATAGGAAATCACCCAATGAACCTCAGCCATGCGTATCTGGATCGCATCATTGCCCGCTTGTCGCAAGTGGCAGAGGTTTCCTATCGCCGGATTTTCAATGGTGTCGGCATTTATTATCGCGGCGTGCAGTTTGCCATTGTGATCAACGACCACCTCTATTTCCGCGCCGACGAACACTCGCGCGCGCTTTACCAGCAAAAAGGCATGGCCGCGTTCCAGCCGCGCGCGGCAGTTAATGTGGAATCCTCCTTCTTCCAACTGCCCAATGAAGTGCTCGACCAACCAGCCGAATTGAAACACTGGCTGCGTATCGCGGTGGAGGCGGCGCAAATTGGCGACTTCCGCGACGACGAAACCTGCCTCGATACACCCATCCGCCACCTGCATGCACGCGCGTGATTAGGTATTTCTACCTGCCCGGGATTGCGCGCAAATTATCAAAGCTGGGCTAGGCTAAAAGGATAATCGTTAGAGGGATGACCTATGGGCATTCGTATTCTGGTGGTGGACGATGCCACCTTTATCCGCGATATGATCAAAAAACAACTGCGCGATAAAATTCCCGGCGTGGAAGTATTTGATGCTCCCGATGGCGCACGGGCATTGGCGCAACTCAAAGGCCAAGCGGTCGACCTGATTCTCTCCGATTGGGAAATGCCCAATATGACCGGCGCCGAATTGCTCACCGCCGTACGCGCCATGCCCCACGACGGCACTATTCCCTTCGTGATGATTTCCAGCCGCGGCGACCGCAACCATATCGTTAAGGCGATCGAACTGGGCGTATCCGATTATTTAACCAAACCGTTTTCGGCTGAAGAGCTGCTGAAAAAAGTCTTCAAGCAATTGAAACTTGCCGGTAAATCACCCACGCAAGCGGTGCGTACCGCCAGCACCCAAGGGATTGCCTTTGCCTCGGTGGATGTATTGACCGGCAGTGGAGGTGGCACACCTAAAGCGGTTGCCCCCAAACCCATCAATCCCTTCGCCAATAACAGCGCTGGCGCATTGGGCGCAAAACCGGCGGCGCCCTCAGCCCCCGTCATTAAAGCAGTAGAAACTCCCAAGGCCGCCAAAGGCAAGGCGCAATTGCGCTTTTCTAACAACCGCACTTTTGCTTGTGTTATTCGCGAGATGTCATTGCAACTGATGAGCTGTTTAATGCAGCGGACAGATGATCTGCCCACGGTGTTTGAGCAGGCCGTCGTCGATATTGAAACTGGTGACGGCAGCAACCTCGCGCGCGTCAACGGCTATGTCCACAGCATCCAGGCGGGCGAGAACCGTCCCGATACCAGCGTAGTTAAAATCGTTATCCGCTTTGTCGATAACGATGCGGAAAAATTCGAAACACTGTCCAAATATATCGCCCAAATGTAAACCTGCAAAGCACGGCTCGCTGGCTATACTCAGTCCATGTCTCCATCAATGTTGATGTCCAGCCACTAGCGGATTTTCAGGTTGCCTTTCCCATGATGTTTGAAAATCGCATTTTCCCGCCACTACTAGCGCTCTTGCTAGTGTGTGTTGCACCACTCGCAAGCGCTGATGCAGAGCATCGCCTCTCTGGCTTTGCCACCCTGGGTATCGCGATGAGCGATAACCCCAAGCTTGTGTTCAGACGCGACATCACCAAAGATGACGGCGCCTACAAGCATAGCGGCAGCTGGAAAAGCGACTCCCTGCTAGGCCTGCAATGGCAGGGAGATTGGTCACCCGAATGGGGTACCATGGTGCAGCTGGTGGCGAAAGACCGCTTTAATAACAGCCTCGCCAATTCCATCGAGTGGGCATTTGTCCGCTATCGCCCCACCGATGGCCTGGATCTGCGCCTGGGGCGCTTGGGCGCCGATGTGTTTATGCTCTCTGAGTATCGGCAAGTCGGTTATGCCATCCCTTGGGTACGCCCGCCCCATGACCTTTACGGCCTTGCCTCCCTCTATCATTTTGACGGTGCAGACGTTACCAAGCGCATCGAACTGGGCGATGCCGCACTCAATATCAAAGCGTTTTACGGCAACTCGGATGAGGAATATCCCACCGGTTTCAATAACGACCAAGGCATTCACGTGGAGTTCGATCTCTATGGTGCCAGCACTAGCATGGAATGGAATTACTGGAAGCTGCGCTACACCTACGCCAAAGTGAAAGTCAAAAGTGACCACGCCAAACCCCTGCGCGAGGGATTAGCACAAGTGGCTTCGATATGGCCGCCCGCCACGCTTTTTATGTCCGAACTGGAAACCCTTGATAAAAGTTTTGATTACAACCAGATAGGTGTGAACTACGACAACAACGACTGGTGGTTTCAAGGTGAGTTTTTGCAATTGGGGTCGGAGCTGGCACTGGTTGCCAGCGGCAAACACGCCTATGCCAGTCTGGGCAAGCGCTTTGGTAGCCTGAGCATTTACGGTTTGGCCGGTTATGCGGAACCCAAAAACCCATCGGTTTACGTACCTTATCCCTCCATTGTGCTGCCTGAGCCCTTTCAATCCCAATTGGATTACCTGGTTGTTGCCACCGAGCGCACCCTGAATGGTGTGCGTATCAAGCAGCGCAGTTATGGTGTAGGCGCACGCTGGGATTTCACTGCAAAAATGGCCTTGAAAATCCAACTGGAACAATTTGACGTAGATAAAACCGGCACCAACCTCTGGTTGCGCACTGACAATACCCAGCCGATCCTTGCAGACCAAAAACCTGTTGTCCTTAGCCTTGCATGGGATGTGCTCTTCTAATGGCGAAAGTGATTATGTTGATCGCAGCGCTGATCTTCAGCGGCCAACTCCAGGCTGAGATACTGGTGATCGTCAACGCGCAGAATTCCGTCAGTGCACTGGAAAAAAAACAGGTAATGGATTTGTTTATGGGTCGAGCCTCCGCGTTTCCCAACGGGCAGTCAGCCGAAACCCTGGATTTAAAAACCGGTACACCCTTGCGCGCCCACTTTTACAAAATCCTCACCGGCAAAAATGAAGCCCAGGTAGATGCCTATTGGGCCACACTGATTTTTGCCGGGCGTATGTCGCCCCCCAAACAACTGGTCGATGAACAAACCTTGATTGCTGAAGTGGCCCGCAATACCGAAGCGATTGCGTATGTCACACGCCAGGCGCTACCCAAGAATGTAAAAATTGTAACGGAGTTACCCTCGCACGAATGAATATCCAAAGCCTGCACATTAAAGTCTCGCTTAGTGTCGCTGCCGCAGCGCTCTTTGTTGTGCTCTTGTCATCACAATTTTTTTACCAGCGCAGTTATGAAAAATCCTTTGCCGACAGCGAGCGCTCGGTACAACAATTATTGGAAACCGTACAGGCAACTGCAGCTATTGCAGCTTACGTTGGCAACCGTGAACTCGCGCAGCAAGTGGTCACCGGGTTAACGCAAAACGATATAGTGGTAGGCGCAAAAATTGTTGCCAACAAGGAAATTATTGGCCAGCACGGTCGAACCAATGCCGATGCAAAACAGCAATTGATTTCGATTAGCCTAAACGCGCCCTTCGATGAAAAAGAAAAGGTGGGCGAGCTCGCCGTGGTGCCCAATTTTCCGCTCATTGCACTGCGCGCACGCGATTCCGCCATGGCTACTGCGATAGGTTTAGCGGCGCAAGCCGCTGTAGTTGCATTGCTGGTATTAATTCTGGTGTATTGGATGATGACGCGCCCGCTGTCGTATCTCTCCGGCCGTTTGCATCGCATCACGCCCGGCGATGGCAACCGGCTTGATGTGGCTGGTGTACACCGCGGGGATGAAATCGGCTTGCTCGCAGGCGATATCAATGCCCTCCTGCACACCGTTGAAACCATGCTTGAGGAAGAGCGGCAATTGCGCCATCGCGTAGAATTATTGGAGACGCGCTTTCGCGGCATTTTTGAAGACAGCAGCGCAGGTATTTTTTTAGTGCGCGAGCGAGGTACTTTAGTCACCGCCAATCCGGCATTTTTTCATCTCACCGGCTTAACCGAAATACCGCAGTCTGCAACAGGTGATGACAATATTATCGCGCGCGTTTTTCTCGACCACGAACAAGCTTCATCGCTGATTAAATTATCCTTGATCAGCAAGCGTCCACACTCCGCCGATTTGCGCATCCGCACCGAACAAGATAATCAGGTGCGCTGGGTCCACTGCATTTTTTCGCCCGCGGGCAATACCCAACAGGGCGCTACTGTAGAAGGGGTGATGTACGACGTTACCCAGCGCAAATATTCCGAAGAACGCATTCGCGAGCTGGCCGAAAAAGACAGCCTCACCGGTTTGAGCAACCGGCAGGCAGCTGAAAGTGCACTGGAAGAACTTATCCAGCAAGCCCCGGTGGGCGGCAAAGAATTTGCGGTGATGTTGATCGACCTCGACCGATTTAAAACCATCAACGATACCTACGGCCACGATGCGGGCGATAAAGTGCTGGTCACTATCGCTGCGCGCCTGCGCAAATTGGTGCGCGACTCCGATGTGGTCGCACGTCTGGGTGGCGATGAGTTTTTATTGATCCTCAACCACGCTGGCAAAATCGACACCATCAAACGCATCGCGCAAAAAATTCTCGATGCACAACAAGCCCCCATCGAAATACAACCCGGAGTGCTGGAAAAAATCGGCATGAGCATCGGCATAGCGCTCTACCCCGAGCATGGCGACAACGCACTGAGCGTGCGCAAACATGCTGACCAGGCTATGTACATCGTCAAACGGCAGGGCAAAAACAACTACGCATTTTATGACCCCAGCGACAACGACCTACCCCTTACGGCCAACAACTAAACATTCACAAAATGTAAACGATTACATTTTGTGAATGTACAAAAATGAAACGTTTACACATGTTTTTCACGATAATTTAGGATTTAATTTCTAAAAAAACCCAATTTAAAGCAATATAATTTCAATCGACTATTGCTCGATTTCATTCCGCTGTGTAGCATTTTCACTTATCAGCTCGCCAATCGCCGACGACCCATTTTTATCGCCGCACTCTTGTGCACGTCTTCTTTTGAGTAGATTTCATGAAACAACGTAAACCCATAGTGATCGCCAACTGGAAACTCAACGGCGGTCTGGATTTGATTTGCACTTCGGTGGCCTCGTTTATCGGCAAACACTTTGCGGCGCAAATCGCCATCTGCCCACCCTATTTGTATATGCGCGATATGCTGACTTTTTTGCAGTATTCCGAATTGCAAATCGGCAGCCAAAATGTGAGCCGCTACGAATCAGGCGCCTACACCGGCGAGACCTCGGCACAAATGCTCAAGCAAGCGGGCTGCTCACTGTGTTTAATAGGCCACTCCGAACGCCGCGCGATGTTTGCGGAAAATAACGAGGGCTGCCAAATCAAAGTGCGCACTGCCTTGAACCACGAATTATTGCCAGTGCTCTGTGTCGGTGAAAACCAACAGCAGCGCGAAACCAATATCACCGAGCAAGTATTGCGTGAACAATTGCGCGGCGGCCTCACCGGTATTGACCTGCACGGCAAAGACCTGTGCATCGCCTACGAACCTGTCTGGGCGATTGGCACCGGCCTTGCAGCAACACCCGCAATTGCACAAGAAGTGCATCAGTTTATCCGCGCAGAACTCACGCGCATTTTTGATGAAGCTACTGCCAATCGCGTGCGCATTTTGTACGGCGGCAGCGTAACTAAAAGCAATGCGCGCGATTTATTACAGCAAGCAGATATCGATGGTTTGTTAGTGGGCGGTGCGAGTTTGGACCCGGGTCACTTTGTTGCGATTTGCGAACAGGCGTCGGAACTTGCGGAGATTGATGACTAGAAAACCTTGGGCGCGTTCGGCGAGAGTTGGGCGCAGCAAGCGGCGCCCCTACGAGTCAGTGCAACGAGAAATGAAGTCGTGCACATAAATTTATATTCGACATAAAAAAGAAAAACTAAAAAATCCAATCGGCGAATAACTCGGTCATCACAAAAAATCAACCACAGCTCAGGATTTGATGATGAACAGTCTCGCGAACCTCGTTGCCCCTGGCGTTGCCACTGGCGATGCCGTAAAAACCTTATTCAATGCCGCCAAAGCCGGTGGTTTTGCCTATCCCGCGGTCAATGCAGCCAACACCAATACGATTAACGCTACACTCGAAGCGGCACGCAAAGTGAATTCGCCGGTGATTGTGCAATTGTCGCAGGGCGGCTCCGCTTTTTTTCTCGGCAAAAGTGTCAAGCTCGATGGCCAAGGTAGTTCGATACTAGGCTCAATCGCCGCTGCACACTATGTACATACAGTGGCAGAAGCCTACGGTGTGCCGGTGATATTGCACACCGATCACGCCGCGAAAAAATTATTACCCTGGATCGATGGACTGCTCGATGCAAGCGAAAAACATTTTGCGCAAACTGGCACACCTCTATTTAGTTCACACATGATCGATTTATCGGAGGAATCGCTGCAAGAAAATATCGAAATTTCTGCCGCTTATTTAACACGCATGCACAAGCTCGGCATCACACTGGAAATCGAGTTAGGCTGCACGGGAGGCGAAGAAGATGGCGTGGACAACAGCCATCTGGATAATTCCGCGCTCTATACCCAACCACAGGATGTGGCCTACGCCTACGAGAAATTGCGCCCCATAAGCCCCCGCTTCACTATAGCGGCGTCTTTCGGCAATGTGCACGGCGTTTACAAACCGGGCAATGTAAAACTCACGCCGGAAATTTTGCGCAACTCCCAAACCTTTGTGAGTGAAAAATTTGGTGTGCCGCACAACAGCCTGGATTTTGTTTTCCACGGCGGCTCAGGTTCTGAAGCAGACGACATTGCCCAAGCGATCCACTACGGTGTTGTAAAAATGAATATCGATACCGATACCCAATGGGCATTTTGGGAAGGGACAATGGAATACTACAAAGCCAACGCTGAATATTTGCAAAGCCAGATTGGCAACCCCGATGGCGATGAAAAACCTAACAAAAAATATTACGATCCGCGCGTCTGGCTGCGCCAAAGCGAAGAACATATGGTTAAGCGTTTGGAACAATCCTTCGCCGATTTAAATTGTATCAATCGCTATATCTAACAAAAAAGCCGCAACAGGTAATTGAATGAAAAATTTACTGAATGTACTGCGCGAGGACGATGTCGAAGCAGAGTTGATGCGAGTAATTGAAACCGTTATTGATGCGAGCAAAGAAATTGCGTTCCGCGTGCGCCAAGGTGCGCTCGCGGGAGTGCTCGGTTCAACGCAAGATGAAAATATCCAGGGCGAAACCCAAAAACAATTGGATGTCATATCCAACCAATTATTGAAAGACTTGTTACTCGCCTGTGCACCTGTAGCGGCTCTCGCCTCGGAAGAGGAAGATAGCGTCGTCGCGGCCAATCCAGAGGGACAATATCTGGTGGCCTTTGATCCACTTGACGGCTCATCCAATATCGATATCAACGGCCAGATTGGAACTATATTCAGTATTTACCGCGCACTCGATTCAGTTCCGCACAACAGCGAATTGCAATTTAACCAGCAGGGGACACAACAAGTCTGCGCCGGTTATGTGCTCTATGGGCCGTCGACCCTGCTCGCCATTACCACCGGCAAAGGCACGCGCTGCTTTACCCTGGACTCAACCCAGGGCACTTTTTTATTAACGGCAGATAATATCCAGATCACAAAAGACACCCAGGAATTTGCCATCAATATGAGCAACTCGCGGTTCTGGAACGACGATATGCACTGCTATATTGGGGATTTAATCCTCGGCGAAACCGGCCCGCGCCAGAAGCGCTACAACATGCGCTGGAACGCGGCAATGGTGGGCGATGTGCACCGCGTGCTTACGCGCGGCGGCATATTTTTATACCCATCAGATAAACGCAACGCCAAACAACCGGCAAAATTGCGTCTGTTGTACGAAGCAAATCCCATGGCACTGTTAATTGAAAATGCCGGCGGAAAAGCCTTTAGTGAACAGCAGCGAATTTTGGCAATCCAACCCAAACAATTGCATGAGCGAGTGGCGGTAATATTGGGCTCTGCGAATGAAGTGGACGAGTGTTTAGGTTATCTGCAAGCGCATCCGACAGCGTATTAGAAGACCACAAGCAGAAGCCTGTGCAAGGGTCGTTTGCTTGATATCGAGCAGATTGCATTAACTGTTTTGTCATAACGTTCGACCTTAAACGAAGCTCCGGTAATCCACTCACTACCGGGGCTTTTTTATTCCCCTTGTTTTATAAATCCCGCCGCATCCTAAAAATTTGAACCAGCTCTATAAAAAAGTGGCTGTTTAGCACAAAAACTACAGGTGCCAGTTTCGCCGCGAAGCTGGTGCGCACCAACTTTGACGCTGTGCAACTTCTGGCGCGCGTCGGCTTGCACAAAATTTACTATCGGGTAGCTGGCTTGAATCCTTATACAACGGAATAACAAAGAGGATGCATTACCAAAACTGATCGGCAATCGCCAGCAGCACAACACCGAATAATAAATTCATAGAGGTTTTCCAAATGACTACATATCTTGATGCTCAAAAAGCCCTCAGGGGCACTGCTGCTGTGGGAGGCATGCTGCTTGGCCTTCTAGCTGCACAGGTCAATGCTGCGACCACCACTGTCCAGGCCGAAAGCTTTAACAATATGCTCGGCATCCAAACCCAGGCGACGACCGATACCGGCGGCGGACTGAATGTGGGTTATACCGATGCCGGCGACTGGATTTCTTACCCAACGCTCAACTTGCCCTGCGCGGGTACTTACACCGTCCAATACCGTGTAGCGAGCGCAGTGACCGGCTCGGTGCTGGTGCTGGAGAAATCGGGTGGAGGTGCCACTTATGACACACTCCCGGTACCCAACACTGGCGGCTGGCAAAACTGGGTCACCATCACTCGTGATATCACCCTCCCCGGCGGTGCACAGGGCTTGGGCATTGTTGTACCTGCAGGCGGCTGGAACCTGAATTGGTTTAGCCTGACCGACAAGTGTGCGGCAAGCTCATCCAGCAGGTCATCTGTGGCGGCAGGCACCAATCTCCGCTTGCAAGCGGAAGACTACGATGAGTTCTTTGATACCACAGCCGGTAATAGCGGCGCAGCCTATCGTAACGACGCAGTGGATATACAAGCACTGGCCGCGGGTGGCGGATTTAATGTAGGTTGGATCGTTGCCAATGAATGGCTCAAATTTACTGATGTTGTCATTCCAACCTCCGGCCAGTACACCATCCGCGCACGGGTTGCGAGCCCCAATACCGGGGCCCAATTTGCAGTTGATCTAAACAGCGGCGCAACTTTCCTCACCAATATGGTGATCCCCAACACCGGCGATTGGCAAAACTTCCAGACCATCCAGGCTAACGTGACTATCCAGGCCGGCACCTACGACCTGGGTATGTTTATGGCGGTGGGCGGATTCAATCTGGATTGGATTGAAATCGTTTCTGGCACAAACACATCTACTCCAAGTTCATCCAGCGCCACAAGTACGTCCAGCTCAGCACCGGCCAGCCAATGGAAAACTGCTGCACAAGCAGCAACGGATATGGGTGCAGGCTTTAATTTGGGGAACATGTTCGAAGGCGAGCAGAACGCGTCAACCTTCGCCAATGCCAAACCCAAAATCGATGCTTACTACGCCAAAGGCTTCCGTAATGTGCGCATCCCGGTTACCTGGACTGAAACCATTAACGGTTCGCGCCTGGCTAACCAACTTACTGGAGTGGTTGACCGCAACCATCCAAGGCTCGCACAACTTCAGCAGACGGTTGACTATGCGCTCTCCCTGCCGGGCATGCATGTTGTCATCAACGCCCACCACGAATACGGCCTGAAAGACAACAACCGCGCCGCGGTACTTGAGCGTCTGTGGCAAGACGTGGTGGATATTTTTGGCAATCGCAACACGCGCCTGATGTTCCAGTTGCTGAATGAGCCACATCTTTCTGATGGTAGTGCAATGCCAGTCGCCAACATCCGCGCGATGAGTGGCCGGGCTTATCAAAAGATTCGCGCAGTAAATCCACAGCGTATTGTGATGATTGGCGGCAACCAATGGTTTGGGTCTTACGAGTTGGGTAACGTGTGGTACGACCTTAGCCCGGTCGGCAACGGTAATGATCCCTACATAATGGCCTCCCATCACCACTACGAGCCCTTCACCTTTTCCGGTCAAGACGGAAACCATGCAATGGCCTGGACGACTGCCACCATCGCTGATCCTCTGACGCGGGTAAAAAATTGGGCTGATTCGGTCGGCAAAGGTATGCCAGTGTATGTAAGTGAATGGGGGGTAGGCTGGGCCAAGAACAAGCCCACCATGACCTGCAACAACATTCGTTTGTGGTACCAACAAATGCACTCGCTGGAAGCTCGTTCGCGCAACTATCCGACTGCAGTATGGGACGACGGTGGCTGGTTCACCATTTTCAGCCATGCAACGAACAGCTTTAACAACAATTTGGTTGACTGTATCACCGGTCAATGTGCGTGGGATGGCAATACACGCATCAACGCTGGTTGCTACTAAGTTACCGCTTGGTGAATTAACCTGAAACGGGAAGGCTTAGCCTTCCCGTTTTTGTTGGGCGAGTGGATTTTTACGGAATTCAGTGGCAGTAACTCCCACATAACGTTTAAAAAACCGATTGAATGCCGACTTACTGTTGAAGCCGGATTCCAAAAAAATATCTAAAATGGTTCTATCGGCATAATCCGGATTGAGTAATAACTGTTTTGCCTTATTCACGCGGTACAAATTAACAAATTCATAAAAGTTCGTCTGGAAGTGTTTATTGATAATGCTCGACACCTCCCGATAAGAAAGACCGATGCATTTTGAAAACTCTTCTATATTCAAATTGTTTTTCAAATATAACTGATCAACTTCCATTCCATTTCTAATTTTTGTTAGTTCATCACCGGATAGAGAGCTGTGCGTCACATCCGCCGCCTCAGCACCTTTTGGCAGCGTTTTGGTCGCTTCTAATTTATGACTATAGACAAAACTGTAAATAAAAATTCCATTGAGCAACACCAACGTAATGTAATTATCGGCTATGCCAAGCGAATCAGCGATTGCCACAGGTAAATACCGCCCCCCGAAATGCGTTGCCAACGCCCATCCCCAATTCAGCGCAAAACCAATTGTCAACACACTAAGCCAAACAGGTCCATTGACGGTGTAACTCGAATAATATTCCTTTAAATTATTGTGATAATAGAATGTCATGATTACCGCCAAAATCGCATAGATAAACGGTGTTATGCGTAAAAAGTGCCATACCCACACAACATGCTGTATATCCTCTGGAGATTTGTGCACACCGATAAAACGCAAATTATCGGCATCAATTTGAAACACCCACAACATAACTAACACAATCAATAGCGGTGTTGCATATAGAAAATGTTTGTAATTAATTTTGAAGTCATGCTGCGTTAACGACGCCACATATAAATATAAAAATACACCTTTGGTGATAGAGACTATTGAAAAAAACCATGGGATTAAATTTTTTAACAGTATTGAGTTGATACTAATGTACGCATTCCACAGCAATACATTTGAAACCGCAGCAGCGCCCAAGCTGAGGAAAAACAAGCCCAACAACACCGCCGACAGGGGTTTGGTCTTTGGTAAGAAAAATTGGTAAATCACCAGCAGTACACAAATCGCCGCAGTCAGCAATGAAACAAAATCGTGCAGATTAAAAAAGGGCATTTTTGCAACAGGCAATGTTGAATTAACGAGTACAGAATCCGGCGATTGCGCCGGGGCATTTGCCGCCATACAAATGGTACACATGAATATTAGTAGAGATGCCAAATACCTTTGTGCTTGCATAAGCTACTCCGGTGAAATCTTGTTTGTTATTGTAATAGTTCACTCACCCACAAAATATGGTCAGCTGCATTGTAAAAATCATAGCTTAAATCATTGATTGAGAATCAGCCAAGGGCGATAGCCAATAATTCTGTTACCTAACCGATATTAATTGAGGACACAATAAGAAATACCTGGAGCGAGCAGCAACGCACTTTGGAAATTCAACCGCAACAATTACTTGAACACGTTGCAGTCATTTTAGGTTCCGCAAATGAAGTGGATGAATGTTTGGGCTATTTTGGAAAATAACCGGTTTGTTCATAACGAACAAACCGGAGGAAAATGTACGGCATAAAAGATTTTCAATCTGGCGGTCATGCTGCGCATTAGCCGCCAAAAGTGTCGAGAAGCATTAATCTGTTTTTTGCTATCTAGCAAAAAGAAGCTGTACCACGATCAATAATTTCCAAAGCCCTCTACAGCGATACCGCCGTGTAAATGACTAGAATATTTTGCAAAGGGCTGACACGTTTCTTAGTTGATATTTGTGCCCAAAGATGACAGCAAGTGCGAACAGCACCAACCATAATGATGATGGCTCGGGAACTGAATTAACTACTTCAATAGTCACTCTATAATCCCAGGAAAGATCAAACGGCCCCGAAATAGAAAGCCCAGCAGCTTGATTCAAGAGAAAATTATTGAAACCGTTGAGCGGAAGATTACTGAAACTAGCATAAGGTGACGGTTCACCAATGCGGGTATATTCGTACCACTTGAAGTCATAGGTAAAATCTTGCAGTGACCAAAATGTCGTTGCCCACAGGCTGTCAAGTGACTCCTGAGAATCTAGTACAGAATTAAAGATCTCAGCGGTTATGGATTTTATGCTATATCCTTCTTGTAAGCTCAAAACGTACCGATTTGCTTCGGTATAAATAAACGGATCGATGTCATCACCAATCCAACGGGTTGAGCCTAAAATTTCATTTGCCCCCATCTGCAAATTAAGCATTGGCATGCCCTCAGAGCTACCATTAATACTTTCATCCCAAATGATCGTTGCATTGCTGCTTAATGCCACTGCCGATAAACAAAATATCACTAATGAAGTTAAAATTTTCAAAGGTTTCTCCTTAAGTATCACTGTTATTTGATTTGTTTTGCACCATTTCTCCTTGAACTATATATGCGTCGAATGATTTCGACGAGCGCCTTCCGTTTGATGGCAACTAAATCTTAACCTAGTCTTTTTAGCAATACAGCCGCTATCTCCGTTTATTCAAAAGAATCTCTCAAAATGTCACACATTTGGGCACAATAGCGCAAAGCCTAAAACATCAACCGCAAAAGACTTCCACCTTTTTCATCATATAGTGCACAAACCGATCCGCGATGCGCCTGCATAATTTGTTTCACCAAAAACAACCCAACACCAGTGCCATCTCGTTTTGAGGTGTAAAAAGGCACAAAAATTTGTTCCAATTTGTCTATTGGAATTCCTATTCCATTATCAATCACATCGATTAATAAATTGCCGCCATGACCAATGTAAGCATGTAAATAGATTCGGCCATTGTTCATTGAAGATAAGGCGTCCATTGAATTTTTCACTAAATTGATTAGCGCCTGCTCAATTTGGGCAGGGTCACCATGTAATTTAAGATGTCCAGGAGTTGCGTTGCACTCCAATGTGATTTTCCGCTCACCTGCCTGCACCTGAAACAAGCGGCATACATTCTTCAGTAAATCCTGCACAACTATATCCACGCAATTTAGTTGCGGTGGATTGGCAATACGTCGATAAGCCTGCACAAATTGCATTAAATGTTCAGCGCGGCGCGCCACCGTATGGATCGCTTGTTGCGCATCCTGCAAAGACTCATCGGTATTCCCATGGTTATCTAATTGCGTCAACAATAATTCATCTGCCGTTTTGCTCAGTGACGCGACGGGCGTCATTGAATTCATAATTTCGTGGGTAAATACCTGTACCAAATTTTGCCAGGCGAGAATTTCCTGCCTATCCAGTTCGCGTTGGATAGGCTGAATACTAATGACTTTTTTGGTTCCACCTTGTAATTGAATCGCTGCCGCCGACAGTGCCACTGCTATAGACACTTGATCACTCAACAGATGGGAACTGCGCTGTTCGCCTGCCGTTATTTGCTGGATGTCCTGCGCCAGTTGAGCGCCGTATTCCTGCAACTGATCGACTGCCGCCAGGTAGCTGCGTTTAAATAATTGCTGCGCGGCCACATTGACCAATTCAATTTTTGCGCCTTCACCCTTATCTTCAACAACCACTAGCGCAACAGGGACTTTTTCCAGCAGCAAACTGTAATAGCGCACCAGTTCTTCATTTTTCTGTCGTAACTGTTGTAACTGCGTTTGCAATTCCTCCCACAGGACTTTGAGGTTTTGGCTTTGTTTAAAGCGGGTATTGATTCGGCGTGCGCCGTCTTCATAACGCACTGCGTCAAAAAAATTTTCCATTTCGCTCTGGGTGGATTGCATATAACTAAAAAGTAAATAAATCTGTACCGACAATAATATCGCTATGCCAATCATACTGAATAGTAAAAATGGTTCCGCGTGATAAATACCGGCCAAGAGCAACATAGTGCAAAGAATCAGCACTAACCGCAGCAGTATATTGATACGAAAATCCGTCAATCCTGACTTGATTGACATCACAGCGTTAGAGATCATGTTTTTCCATCCTGCGATAGAGCGCCATGCGCGTTAAGCCCAATTCCCGCGCCGCTTGTGAAATATTGCCCGCATGTTTTTTTAGCGCCTTCTCAACTGCATTGCGCTCTAATATTTCCAAATTTAAACAGTTAGTTTGTACTGAATCAGATAGAGAATTTTCAGCCACAGGTGCGAGGGCAAAATCTTCCGCTTGCAAGGTATCTTTATCACTCAACACCAGCGCCCGCTCAATGGCATGATTTAGCGCACGCACATTGCCTGGCCAGGAATATTCCTGCAGTGCGGCCAGCGCTTTGTGGCTAAGTAGTGGCTTTTTGCGTTGATATTTTTGTGCATAAACGCTAAGGAAATGATCGGCTAACAATGGGATATCGTCTTTGCGTTCGCGCAGCGGCGGCAGAGTAAGTTCTACGGTATTCAGGCGATATAATAAATCCTGGCGAAATTGCCGCTCATCCGTTAAGTGCACGTAGCTAGCATTAGTTGCGGCAATAACACGCACATTTAATGCAAAGGGTTTTTCATCGCCAACTGGTGTTACCTGGCGTTGCTCCAGCACACGCAACAACTTTACCTGCAGATGCAGTGCAAGATTGGCGATTTCATCGAGGAATAAAGTCCCGCCGTTGGCGGCGACCAATCTCCCCATGCGATTTTCATTTGCACCGGTAAACGCCCCTTTTTTATAGCCAAACAATTCCGATTCAAATAGATTTTCCGGAATTGCGCCCATATCAATAGCCATAAAAATATTGCCGGCGCGTTTGGAGCGCGCGTGAATCTCACGTGCGAGTAACTCTTTACCGGAACCATTTTCACCCAAAATTAAAACATTGGCTTCGGTAGGTGCGCAGAGGCTAAGTTTGCGCAGTAGCTCACGCATGCTGGTTGTCTCGCCGATAAAACAAGCCGGCTTTTGCATCTGCGACAAATGCTCTAACGAACCGCGCAATGCGACATTTTCACCCTGCAATAATTGGTTTTTATTGCGCGCCTGTGCCAACGCCACAGCGCTGTGCAGAGTCGCAATTAATTTTTCATTGCTCCAGGGTTTTATCACAAAATCTGTTGCACCCGCCTTAATCGCATTGACCGCCAATTCAACACCGGCATAAGCCGTCATCACCACTACCACAATCTGCGGATAATGTGTTCGCAAATAGGCGAGCCATTCAAAACCATCGCGACCAGAGTTATCGCCGAGGGTAAAATTCATATCCAGCAATACTACATCAACCATGTGATGCGCTAAAAACTCTGGCAGCTCGGCCGCGTCATTTAAACAGCTCAAGGTTTTTATCTGGCGTTTGAGCAACAGGCGCGCCGACAACAAAATATCCTCATCGTCATCGAGCACTAACAGATGTCCAGCAATTACTGTCATGAGAAATATCCCTGGCATTATTGTTTTCTAGTGAGCGTAATCGCAGTTTATGTCGTTCGATTGCGAACAACAAGCGTTCGAAATCGAACACATCAAGCCACGAGGCACCTACCAAAACAACGATAACCAATTGAAATTATTGGCTTTTATTAAATGGCATAGCTGTTGCGACATAAGTAGCAGCGCTGCTCGGTGGATAAGGCTACCCAGAGCGATAAGCCGTTGATAGCGCGATATTTTTTAATCAAGCCGCAACAAAACGAACGAGTTGATAAAAAGACCCCAATGACAATGGATAAACCCAGACAAATAAATTTTTGGCAGAAATGGCGCAAAGTAATCAGCGCACTCTTTCTGGTTGCTGCGCTTGCCGCGCTCTGGGTGATGGCCGCGCCAAGCAGTGAGCGCACACTGCGTGTGGATGTAAAGGATTTGGTTATCGCGTCAGTTCAACAGGGAATTTTTGAAGATGTAATTCCACTGCGCGGCGAGGTGATGCCCTTCCGCACGCTTTATCTTGATGCGATTGAAGGCGGACGGGTAGAAAAAATCCATTTGGAAGATGGAGCAACGATTGAAGAGGGAGCGGCGATTGTGGATATCTCCAACACCCGCCTGCAATTGGAATCCATCACCCGCGAAGCGCAGGTAAGTGAGCAAATTAATTTATTGCAGACTCAGGAATTAAATCTGGCGCGCAACGATCTTGAACATAAGCGCAACTTGAATGATTTGGATCATCAAATAGCTATTGAGAGCCAACGATTGGCGCGAATGCGCCCGCTAATAAAACAGCAATTAATTTCCGCAGCAGAATTGAAAGAGACTGAAGATAATCTGGTCTATTTAAAAAAGCGCCAGCAATTAATCCGCGAAGCGCGCGAAGTAGACCAAGCCTTGCAAGCAGCGCAAATGAAGCAATTACGCGATTCAGTCACATCGCTCAATAACAACTTAACTTTTGCGCGCACCAATTTAGCAAGCCTCAATGTAAAGGCACCTATTGCTGGCCGCCTGACAGCATTTAATCTGGAGCCAGGGCAATCATTGATGCCCGGCGAACGTTTTGGCCAAATTGATGACCCGGATCATTTCAAGCTAATGGCACAGATGGACGAGTTTTATATGAACCGTACCCGGGTTGACCAAACTGCACTGGCAAAAGTGGATCAGCAAGAATTTCCACTGCGCATAAAAAAAATTTACCCGCAGGTCATTGATGGACAATTCCGTGTTGATTTGGTGTTTACCAGCGCGCAGCCTGCCAATATCAGCCGCGGTCAAACCTTGCAGTTACGCTTGCAAATGGGTGCTAATGAGCCTGCACAACTAATTCCCAACAATTCTTTTTTTCAGGATACGGGCGGACATTGGATTTTTGTTGTATCGGCCGATGGCAAGCGTGCCTATCGGCGCGATATAAAACTGGGGCGGCGCAATAGCCAGTTTATCGAAGTGCTTGCAGGCTTGAATATAAACGAGCGTGTCATTGTTAGCCCCTACACCACCTATAACGATATTGATTTCCTGAAAATTTACTAAACATTCAATATAAAAACAGCAGGGAGAAGAACATGATACGCCTTAACAATATTGACAAAATATTTCGCACTGAAGCGATAGAAACCAAAGCACTGGGGAATATCAGCCTGGAGATCAAACAAGGTGAGTTTGTTGCCATCATGGGGCCATCGGGTTGTGGAAAATCGACTCTGCTAAATATCCTGGGCATGTTAGACAACCCGGACCAAGGCGATTATTTTTTTAATGGCGATAATATTGCACGTCATTCCGAGTCAAAATTAAGTGAATTACGTAAACACAATATAGGTTTTATTTTCCAGAGCTTTAATCTAATCGATGAACTCAGTGTGTTTGAAAATATCGAGCTGGCGCTGCTCTACCACAAAATTCCCGCGGCCGAGCGCCGAGCACGTGTGCAAGCGGTTATCGAAAAAATGGAAATTGCCCACCGCGCGCAACACATGCCCAACCAACTCTCCGGCGGCCAGCAGCAGCGCGTTGCAGTTGCGCGCGCGCTGGTCGCCAACCCCAAATTAATTCTTGCCGACGAACCTACGGGAAATCTGGATTCTGTACACGGCCAAGAAGTGATGCGCTTGCTCAAGACCTTAAACCAAGAAGGCGCCACAGTGGTGATAGTCACTCACTCCAACGAACACGCCAGCTACGCCCAGCGCCGTATTAATTTGTTTGACGGAAAAATTGTTGCGCAAAGCCAATTGGCGGCAGCTTGATAAGCTTAAAAATAAGGATGAGTTATGTTTAAACACTATTTGATTATTGCGTTGCGCAATCTTGTGAAGAACAAAATTAACAGCGCAATTAAAATTATTGGGCTGGGTTTGGGATTGGCCGCAGTGCTGACGGTGATTATTGTTAACTACAGTGAACTAACTTGGGATTCATTTTGGCAGGATGCCGATCAAATTTATTTAGTGCGCAGCGAATCACGGATTGGCAGCCGGCAGGATGTAATGGATGGAATTAACGAGATTCATTATCCGCAATTGCGCGCCAGCCTAAATGATCAGATCTGGATGACAAAAGTTGAAAGCAGCAATACTGAAGTCAGTTTGATTGACGCTAAACAATCCTTACCGCTGCCAAAGCCGATGCCCATTACTCAAGTTGACCCTGATTTTTTAACTATTTTCCAACCAGAGGTATTGGCCGGTGACATCAGCACTTTTTCCCAGCATCCCGATGTTGCCGTTATTAGCCAGACTATTGCAGAGCAGATTTTTGGCCAAGACAATCCTTTGGGGAAAGTACTGCAATTCCGCCTCATACCAACAGTGACACAACAGCATTCAGGTGAGCGACCGGCATTGCAGCAGGTGCGCATTATTGCGGTAGTCGCTATAGATAACTCACGCAGCCATATTCAGCCATCTATCTTTTTTCCCCGTTTGCAATATCCAACTATTCAAGCTGATCAAGCGTCTTATATACGCGACACTTATATAAAAGCGAAAATAAGCATCGCTAAAAGCGATATAGAGACCCTACTGAATAAAGCGGGTGAGCTCAGTCTATCTACCGATGAGGAAGAAAATAAATATAGACGTGTAAAGTATTCCCTAATGCCGATTGCTGACCGCCACATGAACGACAAGACAAGTGATGGTAACCGCACACGCGTAATGATCCTATCATTACTTGGAATAGTCATTTTGATCGTCGCTATTGGAAATTTTATTAGCCTTGGATTGGCTGGATATGTCGCACGGCAAAAAGAAGTTGCACTGAGGCGTATGCAGGGCGCGGGTATTGCGCAGTTAGTGGCGCAGTACTGGCTGGAAAATTTAGTGTATGTCGCTGTAGCGTTTTTGTTGGCGCTGATTATTTGCGAACTATTTCTGCCTCACTTGGCTGGACTGTTGCAGTTTCCACTAGTGGATGGAATTTTCGTGAGCCCCGTATTGGCACTTATCTGCGCTGCCATGGTGCTGTTGGTATCGCTACTAATTGCCTGCTATCCCGCCATTTATTTTTCCAGAATGAATCCGGCTATTATTCTGCGTGCGAATCGCTCAACCGAAACCCCTGCATCCATTATTACGCGCAATTTATTGCTACTGGTTCAATTTATTGCGTTAGTGTCCCTGGTGATTGGCCTTGCGGCTATTCACGGCCAACTCAAATTGATCAATCAATATCAGCCGGGTTATAAAACGGAGGGAATTGTTATGGTTATCGGGCAGGGCAGCACCAGTCTCGGCAAAATTCAGCGCGAACCCCTTAAGCAAGAATTAGCCAAGATGCCCGGCTTTATTGCAGCAGCATCGCCTATGGGCGATATTCCCGGACGCAATGAACATACGATGGATATTAGCTCCATGGTGAATGACGAGCTGCGTGAAAAAAAGGTTATTTATGATTGGGTAATTGATGCGGATTATTTTGAAACCTATGGCATTGCCTTAATCGCCGGAACAAAAGAAAACATTAACACGAGTTTGAACAAACCTTTCTCAAGGGACCAGAACGACCCAATGGACGCCATCCTCTGCCGTGCAACAATTGCAGCGCTGGGATTTTCATCGCCCCAAGAGGCGCTAGGCCAAACCATTGACGTATTCAAACAACCAGGAAGGCCTATCGGACCTTCAGCAAAGATTATTGGTGTCATTGAGAACGTCCATATAGGCGACCACAAAAAAGCCCCCTTGGATTGCATGTATATGACACTCAACTCTATTGGCGTGGGTGGTATGCCATTCGCGATGAATTTTGATCATGAACTGAGCCCGCAAGAAATTGAAAGTATTAAATCCCTCTGGACTAACGCGGCAGGCACACCACCGCACCACTGGCTATTTGCCAACTCCCTTGTAGACCGCTACCGCAATGAACGGCGACTGCAATTATTTATGTCGGGGTTTGCGCTAGTCGCGCTGATGATTGGGCTTTTGGGAATTTATGGAATCACTGCGCTCAATACGCAAAAGCGCGCACGTGAAATTGCGCTACGTAAATTACATGGAGCAAAACATTCGCAAATTATTCACTTGTTAAATCGCGATTTTTCCTTAATTGCCATTCTTGCTAATTTGATTGCCTGGCCAATTGCACTTTATGCGGTTAGCAGTTGGTTGGAGAATTTTCATCAACACTTTTCATTGGCGTTATGGTTGCCCGTATTCTGCGCTGCCGCACTGGCGATTTCTTTATTGGTAGTGTGGCTCACTGTCACGCTTCACTCGCTCAGCATTGGTCATTTACGCCCGGCCGAAGTGCTACGCGACGAATAAATTCCTAAACCAATAAGGGGCGACCATAGCCATCCCTCAGCCCCGCATTGACAGGAAGTCTTAGCCCCACCATTTTTAGGTGGGGTCTTTTTCCCTATCGCTATAGAGATAACAGGAATTTCTACCCCATGAAAAACATCAGGATTTTTATTCTATTTTTTTTATTCCCGCTTTTGGCAAAAGCAGAACGCATTGAATTACGTATACCGCCAATTGCAATGTACGAAACACTTAAAAAAAATGATATGAAAGCCTACGCGTTGCCCGAGCTCGAAGTTTTTAACGCCGATCAAATTAGTATTTACCACAGCAAAATCATACCAACTAATTTTAAAGATGGCCTGGCACAGGCACTGCAAAAACCTACAACTGGTACTCGACAATTAAAAACCGTACTTGCTGCGGCAGTTATTCCACCCAATAGCGCATTTTCATTTGATGCAACCAAGGGCTATAAATATGTATTTGTGCAGTATTGGGCAGAAAACTGCTGGCCATGCCAGGATCAGATGAAAGAGGTAGAGACTTTTATTAAGGAGAACTCACAACTAAAAATACTCTGGTTGCTTGTAGAGCGAGACCCAACACAAAGAGATGGTTTGCCTATGGATGACACGCAGTTTCAAGGCCCTGCAAATGAAGAAAAAATAAGGTGATACCTAGCTTCTTAAAGGTAGCGACCTAATCTAATCCAGCCGCCAATCTCCCAATATTTTTTCGCGCGTATAATTTTTTACTTCTTCACCACTTAATTGACGACGTTTGCTATTAACCACTGCGCCTGGGCCACTGCTGTTGTACTCAAAGAAACGTGCGTCTTCCGGCAAGAAAGGAATTTTGGTTCCGTCTTTTGCGGTGCCATTCATGGAATACCAACCATCGAGGGTAATGTGGGAATCCATCCAGGTATTAATAAATACTGCTTTGCCAATTGCGTTAGGGTCGGCGTAGCGGCCATCGGCAAATTGGGTGGTGGGGTGCCAGGGGCGGCCGAGCGGGACGGAATTATCGGGAGCTGCTTCGGTGCGGGTGAGTTTGCAATCGATAAAAGTTAACCCGAATTCATCGGCAATTTGTGTTGATGGGGCAACGAGATAACCATGCGGGTTATTGGGCTTGCCGCGCCCGAGCGTGCGGATTTCGGAATCAGTAAACAGTGCATTGCCTTTACCGAAAATAAAATCGACATTGCCAGCGATAAAGCTTTTATCAAACCAGCTGCGGCCGGAATTTACGAACAAGGTATCTTGATAACCTAATAAGCGGACATCGCGTGCTAAAAATTTGTCGCTGCCTGCATCCAAAAATAATGCAACTGCCTGGCTGTTGGCTACGCGTTTTGCATCATCATTTGCCAGTGCATCATTGCTTAAAAAATCAAAGGTATTTTCGATAGTCAGTTGGTGCACTTGGATGTTGGTTGCACGGATGGTAACTGTTGCCGAGCCAGGTGTGCCCCAGGTTTTCCCCTCTGCATAAGTTTTTCCGGCATAGGCATCGTAATAAATACGAGTTGTATTTGCGCTTTCGCCCAGCAACAGGATATTGGGTTTAGTGACATTAAGTTTTTCGTAGTAATCACCAGCGGCGATAAATATGGTGTAGGGCACCGGAGAGTTGATGGGTGCAGCATCGAGTGCAGCCTGGATACTGGTAAAACTGTTAGCCGCAGGTTTGGCGGTCTGGCTCACCAGTGCATTGTATGTGGACTTGGGTTGATTGGTGCAGCCGGAGATAATGAATGTTGCGAGGATAATGCAATAGGTTCGAAACAACAGGCGAGCGATCATTAATTAATCTCCGCTTAGTAAGAATTTGTAAATGATTTTAGTGTATACGCTCCCAAGCAGAGATGGGAGTAAAGGATGAGCAGGGAGTCGTCATCCTCGCGAAGTGGGGATCCATTTTAAAAGCTGGACACCCGCGCGCGGGTATGACGACAGTAGGTGTTAATTAAATGCATCCTGTACCGATGCTAATACACCTTTAGCGTAAAAGCGCTCCAACCACTGTGTGGTCGTTTCAACAAAACGCGTTTCATTAATTAAATCAGCACCAAATACTTTTTGTATTCCGACTACCGCCTTTACCATGCCCGCAGGATTACTTTGATTGGCATCGCAAGCCGCGCGCAATTCTTTAGCGAGTGGATCTGAAACTTCAATGACCGCACCTTTTTCATCAACACCTGATACATAGCGAATCCAGGCTGCAACACCCAAGCACAAAATATCGATATGGCCATTACCCGCTAATTGTTCGCGCAGGGTTTCCAATAACCGCTGTGGTAATTTTTGCGAACCATCCATTGCGATTTGCCAGGTGCGGTGCTTCAAGGCCTTATTAGAGAAACGTTCGCGCAATTGTTGTTTGTATGCCTCGATATCAAAACCCGCTGGCGCGACAACAGTTTCACCCGCCTCGCGCGCCATATAGGTTTTTACCAGATTGACGAACGCTGGTTGCTCCATAACTTCGCTGATGTATTGGAAGCCGGAAAGATAACCTGTGTAGGCCATGGTGGAGTGCGCACCGTTTAATAAACGCAATTTGATTTTCTCAAACACGCGCACATCTTCAACTAACAACACACCGACCTTGTCCCACTCTGGGCGGCCATCGGCAAATTTATCTTCTACTACCCATTGCGTAAAAGGTTCGCATACCACCATTCCTTCATCGCGCACTCCCATACGAGCTTCAATATCGCGACGGTCATCCTCGGTTGTTGCTGGCACAATACGGTCAATCATGGTGCAAGGGAAAGTAGCGTTTGCTTTTATCCAGGCGGAAAATTCCGGTGAAATTTTTTGGGCAAATTGGGTAACGACTTTTTCCAATACTTCGCCGTTGTTGGGCAGGTTATCGCAGCTGAGTAGCGTAAATGCTTTTTGATTATTATCGAAACGATGTTTTAATGCGGCGACAAGAAAACCAATGGCAGAAGCCGGTGCATCCAGATGTTCAAGGTCGTGAATAATATCGGGGTGAGCGAGATTTAAATTACCGGTTGCCGGATCGTGGCAGTAACCTTTTTCGGTAATGGTCAGCGAGACAATTTTTATATTGCTGGCGGCCATCTGTGCAACCAATGCTGCAGGGTTTTCCGGCCCCACAAGCGTATCGAGCACAGCGCCAATAATTTGTAATTTTTCACCTTCCCCGGAGCGTTCAACCAAGGTGTAGAGGCAATCCTGTGGTACTAATTGATCGCGCACACTCGCCGAACGTAGACTGCTACCGATGATTCCCCAATTGCCACCAAATTTATTCAATGCCGCCTCGGTATAAAATGCCTGGTGAGCGCGATGAAATGCACCTATGCCCAAGTGCACAATGCCCGGCTTTAATGCGCTGCGATCATAGCTGGGCAGAATAATATCTTTCGGTAAGTCAGCAATTACATTTTTGTTTAAACGATTCATTAGAAAAATCCAGAAAGGTTGATTGCGCCAACATCAGGCACACAAATATTTATAACGAAAAAATTTGATTTTCAGTCTTCAATTGAATTCACCGCGACTGCGGAATAATGATTAAAACAACCTTACTCATCTTGTCGATTTTGTACAGTATATCGATTTGCAATCCATAATTTTCTATTTTTAACGGCTTAAGAGTGCTATATTTTGGTTTTATTTTTTTACTACAAAAACACAGTGTTTTCGGCAAAATAAAACATCATTTAACGCTTTTAATAACTCCTGGAATTACTTAAATGGCACACATAGCAGCGATTGGCGAAGTCATGGTGGAGCTGGCTCCATTCCCCACTGCCGACAGCAATGGCCGTGAAACAATGGCCTTATCTTTTGCGGGCGACACCTATAACACCTCGGTGTATATGGCGCGCCTTGGTTTAAAAACCGATTACGTTACCCAACTCGGTGAAGATCCTTACAGTGAACAAATTATGCAACGTATGGCCAATGAAAAAATTGGCACCGGCATGATTAAACAACTTTCCGGTCGCTCACCCGGTCTATACATCATTCGCAACACCCCTGATGGCGAGCGCGAATTTTTCTACTGGCGCAAAGAGGCACCGGCACGCGAGCTGTTTTCATCACAAGAAGCTGCTGATCAACTTTGTCAAAAACTGGTTCACTGCAATTGCGTTTATCTGAGCGGAATTACACTGGCGATTATCGGCGAGAAATCGCGCGAGTTTTTGTACAACAGTTTGCACAAGTTGCGCCAGCAAGATGTGATAGTTGCATTCGATAGCAACTATCGCCCGCGTTTATGGCGCGATAAATTTGAAGCGCAACAGGCAATGCTGTCGATTATGCAATATACCGATATCGCTCTCCTGACACTCGACGATGAACAACTGCTCTGGGGCGACGACAGCGTTGAAGGCTGCAAGCAGCGCTACGCCGCATTTAATCTCGGCGAGCTGCTATTAAAGCGAGGAGCTGACGATGCGATTATTATCACGCCCGATGCAGAAATCCGCGTTCCTGTTCCACCGGTGCAAGGTGTAATTGATACTACCGGTGCAGGCGATACCTTTAATGCCGGTTATTTAGCCGGGCGCTTGATGAATAAATCACTCGAAGATTCTGCCAAGCAGGGTATTCGCTGCGCAGGCATTATCATTCGCCACCGCGGTGCGATTATTGATAAGGCTATTTTTGATAAAGAACTTGGCGCTTAGGCCGCACTCTGCAAAATTGCACACTGCCAGTTTGTCGTTAATGTTTCTGTTTCAAAACACTTGAGCCATGGATGGCGAATGTGAGCCCCATGGATGGGTTTATGCGTTTTTGAAACAGAAGCATTAACGGCAAACGTATTCGAAGCACAAAAAAACTTTTATAAATCTACTGCTGACAGCGCAACATTTTATTACCGCGCTTACACAGCTGGATTGCCAAACCCCATGGGTCACGCATCATCACCAGATGTGAACCATCTTTGATATGCACCTCTTCCGCAAAACTTGCACCAACCGCTTCCAGTTCAGTACGTTTCTCTATCGGGTTTTCACACACAAACGCCAAATGTACCAAGAGCGGATTCATATTCGCGTAATCAGGCACCTGATCGGGCGGGTTATTGTAAATTTCCAACATTACATCGCCACTGTCGTCTCCCAGAAAATGCGTATTAGCACCACCATCCTGTTTGCGCACAATGGTTAAACCCATATGTGCCACATACCAAGCCGCCATAGCGATGGGATCTTTTACGTTAATGGCAAAATGTTCAATTTTCATAAAAGTATCTATTTGAATAAACAATTTTTACTGAAGCCCTAAAAAGGAGTGCCTGATCTTAAACTTAAGAAGAGGCACTCAGTAGGAGCTCCATACACTTACGCAATATTTTTTACTATCGTTTCCACCATTTTTTTGGCATCGCCAAACAACATCATGGTGTTATCTTTGTAAAAAAGTTCGTTTTCCACACCCGAATAACCCGAGGCCATAGAGCGCTTCACAAATAATACTGTGCGCGCTTTTTCCACTTCCAAAATTGGCATACCGAAAATCGGGCTTTGCGGATTGGTTTTCGCGGCAGGATTGGTTACATCGTTGGCGCCGATCACAAAAGCCACATCGGCAGTTTGGAATTCGTTGTTGATATCATCCAACTCAAATACTTCGTCATAGGGCACATTCGCTTCAGCGAGCAACACATTCATATGCCCTGGCATACGACCGGCAACCGGATGAATCGCGTAGCTAATTTTTACTCCGGCTTTTTTCAATTCTTCACACATTTCACGCAGCGCATGTTGCGCCTGGGCAACTGCCATACCGTAACCGGGGACAATTATTACTGAACCGGCGTTCTTCATAATAAATGCAGCATCTTCTGCACTGCCGCGCTTTACCGGACGCTCTTCCTGATCACCAGCTGCCGCAGCCGCAGAAGTATCTGCACCAAAACCACCGAGAATCACATTAAAGAACGAACGATTCATGCCTTTGCACATAATATAGGAGAGAATTGCGCCTGACGAGCCGACTAGTGCACCAGTTACAATCAATGCGTCATTATGCAATGTGAAACCAATACCCGCCGCCGCCCAACCTGAGTAAGAGTTGAGCATGGAAACTACTACCGGCATATCGGCCCCACCAATAGGAATAATCAGCAGCACACCAATCACAAACGCCAGTGCCGTCATCCCCCAGAAAACCCAGGGCGATTGATCAACACAAAAATATCCAATCAATCCGAGAATTGCGGCACCAAGAATGGCATTAATGAAATGCTGCCCACCAAACACAATCGGCTTGCCCGATACCAAACCTTGCAGCTTGGTAAACGCGATAACAGAACCAGAAAAAGTAATTGCACCTATGACGACACCCAAGCCCATTTCGATTCGGCTGGCGATATAAATTTCGCCCGCTGCATTTAAAATTCCAAAGGCTGCCGGATTACTAAACGCTGCACCTGCAACCAATACCGCCGCCATGCCAACAAGACTATGAAAAGCAGCAACCAATTGCGGCATGGCAGTCATCGCAATTTTGCGTGCGATAAAAATACCAATCACCGCACCAATCGCCAGCGCCGATAAAATCCAACCATACGATGTTACTGCGGGACTTAACACGGTAGTGATCACCGCGATCAGCATACCCAACATGCCAAACAAATTGCCTTTGCGCGATGACTCGGGCGATGACAAACCGCGCAATGCCATAATGAACAACACCGCTGCGACCAGGTACGCAAGCGAGGTTAAACTTTCATTGAGAGGCGACATAATTATTTCTCTCCCACTTTATTTTTCTTTTTATACATGGCGAGCATGCGATGGGTGACAGTAAAGCCGCCAAAAATATTAATCGATGCCAAGACCATGGCGCAAAAGCCGAGCACTTTGGATAAGCTCATGCCTTCTGGGCCAACGGCAATTAATGCGCCGACAATAATCACACTCGAAATGGCATTGGTTACCGCCATAAGCGGCGTATGCAATGCAGGGGTTACACTCCACACAACGTAGTAGCCAACGAAAATGGCCAATACAAAAATGGATAACTGCGAAACAAAATTGGTTTCCATAATTAACTCCCGATTAAGCGGCGCTGGCCGGTTTGAAATTAGGATGAACGATGGCGCCGTCGCGCGTGAGCACCGTCGCGGAAATAATTTCATCCTGCCAATTCACACTGAATTGTTTATCGGCATTCATCATCGGAGTTAAAAAATTCAATACATTTTTGGCGTAGAGCGCGCTGGCATCAGCAGACAAACGACTGGGAATATTAAATAGACCAATAATCGTTACACCATTCACTTCAACGACTTCGCCCGGCTTGGTGAGTGTGCAGTTACCACCCTGCTCAGCAGCGAGATCAACAATCACCGAGCCTGGGCGCATGCTGTGCACCATATCGTCATTAATTAAGGTCGGCGCTTTGCGACCGGGAATTAATGCAGTGCAAATAGCGATATCTTGTTTCTTTAAGGTTTCGGCAACCAACTCTGCCTGACGAAGCTTGTAGTCATCGCTCATTTCTTTGGCGTAACCACCGGCAGTTTCAGCGTTTTTTACTTCTTCGCTTTCCACCATCACAAATTTTCCGCCGAGGCTTTCGACTTGTTCTTTAGATGCTGCGCGCACATCGGTTGCCGATACGATTGCTCCCAAACGTTTTGCTGTTGCGATCGCCTGCAAACCGGCAACACCGGCGCCGAGCACCATCACACGTGCGGGAGCAATAGTGCCTGCCGCCGTCATCATCATCGGCATTGCGCGGTCGTACACATTGATCGCTTCCAATACAGCTCGATAACCGGCCAGGTTGGATTGTGAACTCAATACATCCATGGATTGCGCGCGCGTAATACGCGGCACAAATTCGAGCGTCATGGTGGTGATGCCTGCATCGGCGTATTGCGCAATGGCCGCAGGATCGGAATAGGGCGACAGCATTGCAATTAATACTGCACCGCGCTTTATCGGCGCCAGTTCGTTCACGTCACCCTCACCAGCTAAAAGGGGACGTTGGACTTTTAAGACGATATCCGCAGAGCCCAATAAACCTGCAAGATCATCGCTGAGTGTTGCGCCCGCTTCTTGATAGGATTCATTGGTAATTCGGCTGGCGATACCGGCATCTTTTTCGATCGCAACTTCAAAGCCCAATGCAATGAATTTTTTTACGGTATCGGGTGTTGCGGCAACGCGGCGCTCATGCGCGCGCCTTTCTTTTGGAATAACGATTTTCATTTTTTTGTCGCCCTCTGTAATAGTGGCAAATTTTTGGCAATAGCTATTTTTTGCTAATAAAAAGTCGCATCAATGTTTTCATCAATGTGAATGGAGCTGCCGTAATTTGCTTTCTAGTGAATTTCTTTTTATATGACTTGGCTCTCACCAAGTTTTTGGACGGGCCAATTCTTTGACTGGCCTCGGTTTGTTTTTTATATTCGTTAGATCGTGGATGGCTTATGAACTCCGTTATTTATTCTGAGACACGCCGTAAATACATCCATGTAGGCTCATCTTCGCCATCCATGGCTCAGACGGTCTCAGAATAAATAACAAAGTCCATGGCGCGGCGAGATTAAAGTTAAACCACCGCACCAATTTTCCACGGAATAAATTCATTATCGCCATAGCCGAGCAATTCACTTTTGGTTGGCTTGCCGGAAGCAACTGCCAGAATTTCTTCAAAAATTTCCTGGCCGGATTCCTCCAAGCTGATTTCACCATCGGACACTTTGCCGCAGTTCAAATCCATATCCTCTTGCATGTGGTTATAGATTTTACTGTTGGTCGCCAATTTAATACTCGGCGCCGGTTTGCAGCCAAAGGCAGAACCACGACCGGTGGTGAAACACAAAATTTGCGCACCCGATGCAACCTGACCGGTGGCAGATACCGGGTCGTAACCCGGGCTATCCATAAATACAAAACCTTTTGTGGTAATGTCTTCACCGTAGAGAAAAACATCGCGCAAATTGGTTGAGCCACTTTTTGCTTGCGCACCGAGGGATTTTTCAATAATCGTGGTGAGTCCGCCAGCCTTATTGCCCGGCGAAGGATTATTGTTTAATTCAAAATCATTGCGCGCGGTGTAATCTTCCCACCAGCTGATACGATCCAATAGTTTTTGGGCGACCTCAGGCGATTCAGCGCGGCGCGTCAACAAATGTTCCGCACCAAAAATTTCCGGCGTCTCCGACAAAATCACTGTGCCGCCGTGACGCACGAGAATATCACCCGCAATACCGAGTGCAGGGTTCGCAGTCACACCGGAGAGCGCATCGGAACCGCCGCATTGCAAACCAATAATCAATTCACTCGCGGGAACAGTTTCGCGCTGACATTCATTTACCAGCAGCAACATGGCGCGCAGGGTTTCGATACCTTTTTCAATTGCGAGGCGAGTGCCGCCCACATCTTGAATTGTATAGGCAGTAAAGGTTTTGGAATTGGAGAGGCCACACTCTTCCATCACCCGTTGAATCTGCATGGTTTCGCAGCCGAGGCCGACCATCATCACGCCGCCAAAATTTGGGTGGCGCGCGTAGCCATTAAAGGTGCGACGCAGGGTTTCATAACCATCGCCGTCGGAGCGCATACCGCAACCGCTGTCATGGGTCATGGCGACGACGCCGTCGATATGCGGATAGTTTTCCAATTCGCCGGAGTAGGTGAAGTGCTGGGCAATAGCCTTGGCCACAGTCGCGGAGCAATTCACGGTAGTGAGGATGCCAACATAATTGCGCGTACCAACCTTACCGTTGATACGCCTGTAACCTTGGAAGGTTGCGCGCTTATCGGCAGGGACAAATTCGGTGGGCTTGGCTTCTTCACAAAAACCATAGTCTTTTTCCAGATCGCCCATGACACAGTTGTGCACATGAACATGCTCGCCCGCCGGAATATCCTGGCCGGCAAAGCCGATGGTCTGGCCGTATTTAAGAATGGCGTCGCCCTTGGCGATGTTGCGCACAGCAACTTTATGCATGGCGGGGATGTCACGCAGGAGGGTGACATCTTTTTCTGCAAATAAAACACCAGCGGGGAGTGATACTTTACAAATACCGACGTTATCACTGTCATGCAAAACGATAATGCTGCTCACGCTGATCTCTCTCTCGATTCGTTAACCGATAAATGGATTTATGCCGTTTGCCACTATCTCTTAATGAGTGTAGTTCGCTACGCCAATTACTCCTCATAGGTGCGCTGATTTAGGCGCACTTTTCTCTCCCTGAAAACTGTCCCGAAAAAAAAGGCGCCTTGCGGCGCCTCAAAATCGGCAATGGTATTCGGTCAATACCGGGATCAAATCTACCCCTGAATTTTCACCTCGGCAACAGCCCCAAAACCCTGAAAATAGCGAATGTAACCGATTTCATAGGCATCGAAAGATCAATTTAGCCTGTTACACAAAATCATCTTGTCTTATAAGTGAAGAAAACCATTAATTTCGCGACAAATTAGGACAAATATTCTTTTCACTAAATCAATTATTTTTTAAATAATTTTTATCGATACACATATGAAAACGTTTACAAATCAATGATTGATTAAATGTAAACGTATACATTTGATAATGTGGGAAAAAAATACTCAGAATTTGATTTTTTAGGTGTTTTTTTGGAGCACAGGTTGATTTTATCCAACATGACATACAGAATGATTTTCACTCTATATGAGGATATGTATCTTCTTGGCAGTAACAGATGGCAGTAAGTCATCAATCCCCAGCCAAGAGATCACATCTATTAGCTAATTAAGAAAAAGCTACATCAGTGGCAGACAACATGAGAGCTAACACCGGTGACAGATTTTTGCCTATTACAGCCAAGCCGCCGTGCCTTTATTAGCAACACTCTCAACAGTGTGGTGAGCTGCTGTGCGCTGGGCACGCTCGCAGGTTGTGCCAGTTCCCGAACATCGACCACGATAGCTACCAAGGCAACTGACGCCTGGGCCCAAGCAGAACAGATTCGCACGCAAGTACGTGCCCCAGAATTTCCTGACCGCATTTTTGATGTACGCGACTTTGGCGCCAAGGGTGATAGCGCGCATGACAACTCCAAAGCCTTTGCCGCTGCAATAACTGCCTGCCATAAAGCGGGGGGCGGAAAAGTGTTGGTCACCCAGGGCAAATACCTTTGCGGCACCATCCACCTGTTATCCAATGTAAACCTGCATATCACCAAAGACGCGACCATCGCTTTTATTACTGATCCCAACGCTTACTTACCGGCGGTATTCACCCGCTGGGAAGGTATGGAGATCATGGGCTACTCGCCGCTGATTTACGCCTATGGTCAAACCAACATCGCCGTCACTGGCGCAGGCACTGTCGATGGCCAAGCTAATCGCACCACGTGGTGGCCGTGGAAAGGTAGCAATTTCAGCAGCGTTGATTGGGGTATTGCCGGCGTGCCAACCCAGACTGAAGCCCGCAATAAATTAATGCAGGACATGGAAAATAATGTTCCCGTTGCAGAGCGTATTTATGCTGAGGGCTCTTATCTTCGCCCGGTGTTTATCCAGCCCTACAACTGCACCAACGTATTAATAGAAGGCATCACCATCACCAACGCACCCTTCTGGTTGCTCAATCCGGTGCTGTGCGAAAACGTCACTATCGATGCAGTAACCTTTGCCAGCATAGGGCCAAACTCCGACGGTTGTGATCCTGAATCCTGCAAAAATGTGGTGATCAAAAATTGTTTTTTTGATACAGGAGATGATTGCATCGCGATTAAATCGGGACGCAATGCCGACGGTCGTCGTTTAAAAACGCCTTCAGAAAATATCCTGATCAGCAATTGCAAAATGCGCAACGGTCACGGCGGCGTAGTTATTGGCAGCGAAATTTCTGGCGGCGTACGCAATGTGTTTGTGGAAAATTGCGAAATGAGCAGCCCGGAGTTGGAGCGCGGTATTCGCGTTAAAACCAATTCGGTGCGCGGCGGCCTGATCGAGAACCTCTTTGTGCGCAACGTGACGATTGGCGAAGTGCAAACAGCCATTGTGATCGACTTTGATTATGAAGAAGGCGACGCTGGAAAATTTACACCGACAGTGCGCAATATCGATATACGTAATCTTATCTGCCAAAAAGCCAAGCAGGTTTTCCAAGTGCGCGGTTATGCGCGCTCGCCCATCCAAAATTTGCATCTCACCAACTGCCACTTTAAAGAAGTTGATGCCATTGGTGTATTGGAGAAATTGGATAATTTTGCCGCCACCAACGTAACCATCAAAGGCGTTGAATTTACGATTTGATAAAGAAAGCAATTTCTTTACATCAAAATGGGCTTTATTTTTTTATTGATACAGCAAATTGAAATATAAACAGGATTAATGATAGCTAAGTCATGCGACCACCATGACACTTGATATATATCGACTAAGCTCAAAAAGTCGATTACACAGGTTACAAATTACAACGGATTTGCCGCTGCAGTTGCGCAAAAAATCTGTGATGTTTGTGAAAAAGTGCTCGCCGTCGCGTGTTATTGCGGTGAACAGCACCAGCTCCGCTAGCTCAAATGTAATTAATCACAATAAAAGATGGGGAATAGCTATGAGAATGTTCAAACTCAATCCACTCGTATTAGCCATGGCAGCCTGCACACTGCCAATGAGTGTTTACGCGCAAGACACGCAAGACTCTGGCGACGGCACTGTTGAGGAAGTTGTTGTAACCGGCAGCTTCCGCGATAGTTTGCAGAACGCAATGAATATCAAAAAGAATCAAAACGGCTTTGTCGATGCGATTGTTGCATCGGATATCGCTGAATTTCCCGATAACAACCTTGCAGAATCTTTGCAACGTGTACCCGGTGTTGCAATTTCCCGCTCCGGTGGCGAAGGGCGCAATATTACCGTACGTGGTCTTGGCCCGGGATTCACTACTGTGCGCCTGAATGGCATGGAAACTATTTCTACAACAGGCGGCACCGACGCTGTCGGCGGTAACAACCGTGGTCGCGGCTTTGACTTTAATACCTTCTCATCTGATTTGTTCAGCTCATTAACCGTGCGTAAAACCAACTCCGCCGAAGTGCAAGAGGGTTCTTTGGGCGCAACTGTAGACCTCAAGGCTGCTCAACCATTTGATTACGATGATTTTGTGCTCACAGCATCAGGATCATTGGGCTATAACGATCTCTCTGAAGAAAGTGATCCGGGTGCCGCATTTCTTGTTAGTAATATTTTTGCCGACGGTAAATTTGGTGCGCTTTTTTCTCTCTCTTATTCTGAACGTAGTGTGCAAGACGAAGGTTCGAGTACTGTCCGCTGGACTAATGCATCTGCGCAAAGCTTCGGAAAATATAAAGGCGCAACAATCACTCCAACTAATGAAATAAATACCGCATTTCGTCCACGTATTCCTCGTTACGATTCCTACCAGCATGAAATGGAGCGTTTAGGTTCAAGTTTGTCGCTGCAATTCCGCCCTACTGATTCCACCGAAATTAGTCTTGATGGGCTCTGGGCGAAATTTGATGCAAACCGCCAGGAAGTGTTTATGCAGGGTTCACTCAACCCTGGTGCAAACGCAACCAGTAACGTACTCGACTATGCTATCGAAGGTAATACACTCGTATATGCTGATATTGAAGGTGCTCGCCTACTTTCTGAAAATCGTTATGACGAAATGTCTACCGATTTTTCGCAAGGCACTATTACTCTGAAGCAAGACTTCACCGATACATTCCGCCTCAAAGCAATGCTAGGTAGCACTAAATCGGATTACGATAACCCGATTCAAAATACCTTGTTGATGCAAGCAAACAACCAACGCTTTACTTACGACTATCGCGATTACAGCAGCCCTGTGTTGACTTTCGGCACTGCGGCGTACAACAAAGCATCTTGGACTGCCACAGGTGTACGTCAACGCCCACAGACAACGGTAAATGAAAACGATGCCGCAACTGTTGCATTTGAGTACGACGTTAGCGATAGCATCAAACTGAAAATTGGCACTGATTATAAAGATTTCAGTTTCAGCACTGATCAATATGCTTACGCCTCTGAAGGTGCAAATGGCGTTAACATCCAATCCAATCCTGATTTTATTACTGAATATGATTCTGGGCTTGGCGATGATCAGCCTTGGTTAATCCCAAACCGCGCGCTGATTATGGAATCCTACAATCTATTTGATCTGGCCTTGGTTCCAAACTATGGCAGCAACTATGAAGTAGGTGAAGAAACAACCGGCGTATTTGCGCAAATCGATTTTAATTTTGAAATTGGTTCAGTGCCTGTAAGTGGTGATATTGGTGTACGTCGTTTTGAAACCGATCAAACATCCAGTGGCTGGCTCAATGGCACGCTGGCTAGTCGCTCTTACGTTACTGTTGAACACAATTATTCAGACACGCTGCCTGCACTCAATATAAAAGTTGAACCAATGGAAGACGTTGTACTTCGCGCAAGTTACTCGGAAGGTATTTCACGTGCAGGCCTTGGTTCAATTGTTCCTGCTGTTAGTGTGGGCGTTGCCGGCACCAACCTGAATATTTCTGGTGCAAACCCTCTGCTTGAACCAACCAAAGCAAAAAGCTATGACTTGGGTGCTGAGTGGTATTTTGGTGAAGGCGGTTTGGTTAGCGTAACGTTGTTCAAGAAAGAAATTGAAAGCCATATCCAAACCTTACGCTCTACTCCAATCTATACTGAAACTGGTTTACCAATTGAAGCGGCCGTGAATGCATGTAATACACAAGGCGCCTCATTGGGCGGTTATGGTCCTAACTGCAATGAAAATCTACCATGGAATTTCTCTGCACCTGCAAATGGTCCAGGCGGTGATTTGGACGGTTATGAGATCAGTTATCAGCAACCTTTTACTTTCCTTCCCGGTTTCTTGAGCAACTTTGGTTTCATTGGGTCTTATACCAGTGTGGATTCAGACCTGGATTATTTGAATACCGCTGGTGTGGTGCAAGCAACCAAGCCGTTAATAAACCTGTCTGATGAAACAACCAGTGCAACGCTTTATTGGGAAAATGATGTATTTAGTGGTCGTGTTTCTTTGGCAAGCCGTAGCGGTTATTTGACCACCCCAATTGGGCGTGATGGCAATGATGAAGAAGGCACCAATGAAACCACCAACGTGGACGCCTCTTTCGGTTATCAGTTCAGCGATAATTTGAAACTCACTTTTGAAGCATTGAACTTGACCGATGAGGTAGACGATCAATGGGTTGGTTCAGAAAACGAACAACGTCTGTCTTACTACCACAACACCGGCATCCAATATAACTTGGGTGTTCAGTACAAATACTGATAAATGTTTGATCGTCATTTTGTAGAAAGTGTGTAAAACAAAAAGGGATGCCAGCTTGCTGGCATCCCTATTTGATTATTAGTGCGTGACTTTTATTGAACGACAAGAGGTGTGCAGCGTGAGTGTATTGTTTAAAAGTAGAGTGATTTATGGTGGTATTTTTCTGGCAGCATTAACGGGTTGCTCACCAGAAAAAACCGACGAACAACAAACCACTGCTACAACACCTGTTGCGCAACACATAGCTGTTAACCATCAATTGGCGACAGCAGAAATTACCAATGCCAATAATTTTGCATTGCAGCAAGAGCCAATCTATTTTCCGTTTTATGATCTCGGCATAAACGCGCAAAGCGATGCCGTTAAAAGCCTCAATGTACTTGCTGGCAATGTTGCACAGCCTTCCCAAACAGTTGATAGCGATGGCGACGGCACGCTCGATGGCCTGTTGTTGGCCGCAGATTTTAATCCAGCAGAAATTAAATCTTTCACTATTTCCAGTGATCCTGCGATCGCCAAACCCGCACTGAAAAAACAAACTCAAGCAGAAATTTCGATCAAAGAAGGCGGCGAGTGGAAAGGTAAAGAATATATCGGCGGCACCTTTAAAAATGTGCAAAGCGTAACGCCACCACCGCAATACACTGATCACTCTTATTGGATTCGCTACGAAGGCCCCGGTATTGAATCGGATAAAGTTGCCTACCGTGTGTATCTCGATTGGCGCAATGGTTTTGATATCTTCGGTAAAAAAACCAGCGATGTGGTTTTGCAAAATGTAGGGCTTGATGGTTACGATTCCTATCACTTGAATGCTGATTGGGGAGTGGACGTTTTAAAAGTCGGTAAATCGCTCGGCATGGGCGGTTTTGGTTTCTGGAATGGAAAAAGTGTTGATCTGGTTTCGCTCGTGGATACACGCGATGCGATTATCACCAACAATGGTAATCTCTATTCCGGTTTCAAAATCAATTACAACGGCTGGCAAATCAACAATCAAAAAGTGGATTTGGGTGCGCATTTTTCTATGAATGCTGGCAGTCGCTTGGTCAATGTCAAACTCAAATCCAGTCAACAATTACCTAACCTCGCAATTGGTTTAGTAAAACATAAAGGCACCACGCTTATTGAAGGAAACCAGAATATTAGCGGTTACGCCTGGACTTATGTGGCAAGCTGGGGCAAACAAAGTTTAAGTGGCGAGAATGATCATTTGGGTATGGCGGTTATTTTCCGCCGCGATGATCGCGCTGAACAAACCACCGATGAAAATTCTTATGTATCGGTGATGAAAGATAAAGGTGGCGAACTGGAATATTATTTCCTCGCAGCCTGGGAACACGAATTGGATGGCATCAAAACCGAAGCGGATTTTAAAGCCTATCTCGACCGCGAAGTGGGGCGCTTGACCAAAGCACCGCGTGTGCGTTTTGAATCAACACTCAGTGCTGATGCGAAGAAAAATCCGGTTGATGCAGAAGCGGCATTGAAATGGGCTAAAGGTTTGGCGGATTCAGAATTGGAACGCAAAACCCTGAACTATCACTATCAAGGTTGGGATGAATACCGCAAGCGCCCCGGCAAATTTGAATACGATGTGGTGGGCATGCAAATTCATGCACTGCAAGAATTGGACAGCATCAGCCCTAATCCCGCCTATCAAAAAGCATTGGAAACGGTAACGGGTAGTTATATCCGCGACGACGGCCATATTCACACGTTTGAACCGGATCTATTCAGTATCGATTTAACCAAACCAGGTCAAATGGTCATTCTGCTGGAGCAGCGCACCAAGCAAGAAAAATATCGCAAAGCGGTAGATTTTTTGCGGGAAAATTTAAAGCGTCATCCACGTACCAGCGAAGGCGCATTCTGGCATCGTGCAACCTACCCCAATCAGTTGTGGCTCGACGGTGTTTACATGGGCATGCCCTTTCTCGCGCAATACGCATCGCTCTATGAAACCGGCGAACAACAACATGAAAGTTTTAAAGAAGCAGTGCATGAATTTGTGATTGCACGTAATCAATTGCGCGATCCGCAAACTGGTTTGTATTTCCACGCATGGGATGAATCAAAACAAGCTCTGTGGGCAGATAAAGAACATGGCCGTGCATCGCAATTTTGGGCACGCGGCATTGGCTGGTATGCGATGGCCTTGGTAGATGTGTTGGATTTTATTCCAGAATCAGAAACTGAACTGCGCAAAACCTTAATCGATATCAGCGTGGAATTAGCGGCCGATATTTTGCGTTACCAAGATGCTGAGACAAGTACCTGGTGGCAAATTATCGACAAGCCCGGCGCCATCGCCAACTATCGCGAATCAACCGCTAGTGCTATGTTCACCTATTTTTATATCAAGGGCGTTAACAAAGGTTACTTGCCGGAATTCTATCGCGACGTTGCGATAAAAAGTTACCAAGGCATGATCAATGAATTTGTGACTGTGCATGCCGATGGAAAAGTTAGCATGAATGATCAATGCTTGGTTGCCGGTTTAGGTTTCGGCCGCGACGGCAGCTACGACTATTACATGACCGAGCGCATTGTCTCTAATGATGCAAAAGGCAACACCCCGTTTATTCTGGCGGGTGTGGAAATGTATAAATTACTTAAAAAATAATAATGCTCCGCATAGCCAGTGTTAATTTTTCACTGGCTTGCGTACACAACACCGTTTAGTTATCAACCATGAATGCCGTTTTGCAATGGCCTAGCCGAAAACAGAAGGTTTATTATGAAAGTCCTTGAAGAGCGTTTTGCCGTCCACCTCGACGACTACAAACACTACGACACCGAAAAATTGCGCAAACACTTTTTAGTAGAAAGCGTTTTTGTGGCCGATGAAGTGCAATTCACTTATACCCATTACGAGCGCTTGATGGTGGGCGGCGTTATGCCGGTTAGCAAATCCGTACAACTGGAAACCTACGATCAACTCAAGATGGATTTCTTTTTGGATCGCCGTGAATTAGGTGCAATTAATATTGGCGGCAGCGGCAAGGTATCTGTTGATGGCGAAGTCTATGAGATAGGCAATAAAGAAGCCATCTACATTGGTCGCGGAGCCAAAGCAGTTTTTTTTAGCAGTGATGATGCAACCAATCCCGCCAAGTTTTATTTGAACTCCACACCTGCGCACACCAGTCATCCGACCAAAAAAGTGAACAAGGAGAATAGCAAAGTACTGCATATGGGCGCCGGCGACACTTGTAACGAGCGCGACATTTATCAATTGATGATTAGCACCGTACTCGATACTTGCCAACTGCAAATGGGCATGACCGAATTAAAACCCGGCAGCATCTGGAATACCATGCCAATGCACACCCACAGCCGCCGTATGGAAGCCTATTTTTATTTCAATATTCCTGACACTCATGCGGTGTGCCATTTTATGGGTCCAGCGAATGAAACTCGTCATATTTGGGTGGGCAATGAGCAAGCCGTAGTATCGCCACCATGGTCAATGCACTCAGGTGTCGGCACCGCCAACTACACCTTTATTTGGGGCATGGCAGGTGAGAATATGGATTACACCGATATGGATTTCCATAAGCCGAGCGAATTGAAATAATTATTTTTTACCTGTAGCCCGTATGGAGCCTAACGAAATACGGGTAGCTGTTTAGACAAATATCTTCTTTCTCGATAGAGATAAAAACATGAATCACCCACTCTTTGATTTAACCGGAAAAATTGCACTGGTCACCGGCGCGACCCATGGCTTGGGCATGGCCATGGCCAGCGGCCTCGCAAGTGCGGGCGCCACTTTAATTATCAACGGCAACTCTTCACAAGAAAAAATCGACATCGCGGTAAACGAATATCGCGAAAAAGGTTTTAAAGCCTTTGGTTATAAATTTAATGTGACTGATGAAGCGCAGGTTATCGCTGCTGTCGATCAAATCGAAAAAGACCACGGCCCAATTGATATTCTGGTGAATAACGCTGGCATCATCAAACGCACACCTTTATTAGAAATGACTCTGGAAGATTTTGAAGAAGTGATCAAAATCGATTTGACCGGTGTATTTACCATGACCCGCCCCATCGCACGCAAAATGGTTGAACGTCGGCAGGGAAAAATTATTAACATCTGTTCGATGATGAGCGAATTAGGCCGTAATTCTGTCGGCGCTTACGCCGCCGCAAAAGGCGGCTTGAAAATGCTCACCAAAAACATGGCCACCGAATGGGCAAAATACAGTGTGCAAGTCAACGGCATTGGCCCCGGCTATTTCGCCACCAGCCAAACTGAAGCGATTCGCATAGACGGTCATCCGTTCAATGATTTCATCATCAATCGCACCCCCGCAGGCAAATGGGGTGACCCGGATGATTTGCAAGGCGCTACGATTTTCCTTGCTTCGAAAGCTAGTGATTTTGTGACCGGGCAAATTGTGTATGTGGATGGTGGGATATTGGCCACGATTGGCAAGCCGAGCAATGAGGCGTGATTGACTAACATTCCCTTGCATCCAAACCCCGCCTCGTGCTGGGTTTTTTTATGGCTGCCGGTTAGTTAGCGGCGTGATGACTGATATTTTTTATGCTCTGTTATACTCCGGCGACCGCACTATCCACACCGCCAGAGGAACCACCATGCAGCTTGGAGAAACACTGAAAGTGCACATTGTACAGTGGCTTAAAACCAATAACTGGGAATACAGTGAATGGGCTTACGCGCTGATAGTGGCGGGAATTTTTTTAGTGACGGCGCTGGTGCTGCATTTTTTACTGCACTCAGTAATCTTACGCTGGTTTAAACGCAGTGCGCATAAATCACAAATCCCCTGGAGCCTGGCGCTCTACCAACACAAGTTACTCAGCCGCATTGCATTGGTGTTTCAGGGTTTTGTGTTTTTGGTGCAGGCGCGCATTTGGCTACCCAAAGATTCTGACATATTTAGCCTGGTGAGTACGGTTGCACATTTGTGGATTTTGTTTTACTTGCTCTTATCACTCTTTTCGCTGCTGAATTTTCTGGAAGATATTTTTCGGCCTGCTAGTCAAAAACGAAATTTACCTATCCGTGGAATTTTTCAAAGTGTCAAACTGATTGCAGCACTTATCGCAATTATTTTTTCACTCTCGCTGTTAATCGGCAAATCGCCAGTTTTATTATTCAGCGGTTTAGGCGCAATGACTGCGGTACTACTGTTGGTATTCAAGGACACCATTCTCGGATTTGTTGCAGGCATTCAGCTTTCTGCGAATGAAATGCTGGCAGTGGGCGATTGGCTCGAGATGCCTAAATTTGGCGCCGACGGCGAAGTAATTGACATCAGCCTGACGACGGTGAAGGTTCGCAACTGGGATAACACCATTACCACGATTCCCGCCTATGCATTGATTTCCGATTCGTTTAAAAATTGGCGCGGCATGACCGAATCGGGCGGACGACGGATTAAACGTGCCATTCATATTGATGCTACCAGCGTAACATTTTTGCAGCCGGAGGATATCAAACGTTTGCGTCGCGCTGCGTTACTCAGCGATTACATCGAGCAAAAACTTACCGAGATAGAAATTGAAAATAATCAAACCAAGATCGATTTAAGCTCGCCTGTGAACGGCCGCCGCTTGACTAACCTTGGGACATTTCGCGCGTATTTGCGCATGTATTTGAAGCAGCACAAATCCATTCATCCCAACATGTCGCAAATCGTGCGCCAACTTGCACCAGATGCGAACGGCATCCCGCTGGAGATTTATGCATTTTCGAATGACACTGGCTGGGCTAATTACGAGGCAATCCAAGCGGATATTTTTGATCACATTTTTGCCATAGTGCCAGAATTTGGTTTGCGGGTTTATCAAGCACCCTCAGGCTACGATATGCAGAATATGGGTGCGCGCACTGATACATAGATTTATCTTAAATCGATAGATGATTGCTCAGGATAATTTATTACAGATTCAACGAAAAATATTTAGCTTCGAATTTCATTCCCATGTTGATATAAAACCGGTGTGCATCAATTCTTTGCACGCCGGATACCAACCGCACCTGAATACAGTTGTGTTCGCGTGCGTAGTTTGCAACCCAATCAAACAATACGGCGCCATAACCCTTCGATCGTTCTGTCGCCGTTGTAATCAGATCGTCTATTTCCAGATATTTACCCGTGTATAGCCATTCTGCAATACGAACTCCCGCCACCGCTTTAATGCCGTTATCATCCAGATAAGCCAACTCATAGCCATGAGTCTTGCGCATTCGCTCAACAAGTGCCATGAAAGCGTCAAGTGACAGGTGTGGGCGCAGTTCAGACATGACTGCAAAACATGCGATTTTTTCTTCGGGTGTGTTTGCTAATTGAATTTGCATAAATCGGTTCCGTGATTAAAAGTAAACTTTATAGGTTGGGAGATGTTCTATTCCATCTCCAACATAAACGTCACTGGCCCGTCGTTCACTAAACTCACCTGCATATCCGCCGCGAAAATCCCAGTGGCAACCTGCGAGTGTTTGCTGCGCATCTGTGCCACAAAATAATCGTAGAGCGCTTCAGCTTGTGCGGGTGGTGCAGCGGAAGAGAAGCTGGGGCGCAGGCCTTTTTTGGTGTCGGCGGCGAGGGTGAATTGTGAGACGACCAGAACACCGCCGTCGATCTGCTGGACATTACAATTCATTTTGTTGTTTTCATCGGAAAAAATCCGGTAGGCAAGGATTTTATCGATCAGTTTGTTGGCGGTTTCTTCGGTATCATTTTTTTGGATACCGAGCAGTAATAAAATGCCCTGTTGGATTTCGCCGGTGATTTCTTCATTGACAGTAACAGATGCTTTTTTGACGCGCTGTATGAGACCTAACATAAAGTACCTAGCATAAAACTTACTCAATAAAATTAAAGCGTATTCACCGACTTACGGTATTCGCTCGGGGTCATGCCCACTTTTTTCTTAAACAGAGTATTGAAGGTAGCCTTACTATTAAAGCCAACATCCAACATGATATCGAGCACCGTTTTGTCCGATTGATTCTGGTTGGACAGCATGTGCTTGGCTTCATCGATACGATAGGAGTTAATAAACTCAAAAAAATGACAATTAAAATGACGATTAATAATATTGGATAATAGCCGCGCGGGAATGCGCATTTGTATCGCCAGTTTTTCCAGCGTTAGTGCCGGGGTTAGATACGGCTTTTCGGTTTCCATATACTGCGTAATTTGCGCGATCAGTTCGGGGGTTATTTTTTCTTTAGCCTGCTCTGGCTCATCTTTTGCGGGCTCTTCGTTAGGCGTTTGCCGTTGCTCCAATCCTTCAAATACACTGGAGTGCCCCAGGCCAAAGAAGATCAACACACTTACCATAAAGAAGGTTGTGTAGTTGCCAATCAAACCCATGATTTCAAAATTGGTACTGATGCCAAAGCTAATGGCAAGAATAATCATGGCTGCGACCAATACTGCCCAAAAACGAATCGCCAAAAACCCGATCACCAGAATTTTTAACCAGGTTAAGTCGATTTTATCGATGTCTGAAAAATTGGTACGGATGTGTTGGGTGTAGCGTTTGATTTCAATCAGGCAAATGATCCCCAATGCCACACGGAAGAGTTCGCGGAACAGGGTAACGTAATTCATGATTTGTGGCGCGACAGATAAATCGTACTCTTCCTGGATGCTGACTTTATCGGTCACATCCAAGCTGTAATAAAAAATTAATTGATAGCCCGCGTAGGCGATAAACGGCAGCAAATAAATAATGTCTCTTAAACGCAAACGATAGTCTTTGTAGATCAGCGAGCGGGTATACCAGAGTAGCAGAGGGCCTTCTAGCCAGTAACCAAAACCAAATACGTAAAATAAATCCGGGGACCACTTAATCGCGATATGGCGGAACTCGGCGCCGAAGCTGATTAAGATATCCAAGGGAATAGCGGCTTGCTGTAGCAAAAAAAAGGCGAGAAAAACATTGCGGATATATTTGTCGCGCTTGATTGTAAGCAACAAGAGTGCAAATAAAATACATTGATAGGCTGTCATTAACAGCACTACATCATGGGTGTTAAAAATGACGTCATACATAGGTCACTGCTCCGCTGCGGCTGTACGGCATCTTATTAATTATCTACTCAGCCTGATCGTCAGTAAGGTGTTTATTATCACTGTACGCAAGTGCGATAGTGGCAGATCTTGAGTCTGCGGTCTGGATCATAACATCGAATTGTCTAGTACAAAAAGCGGCTATAAAACGCCGCTGCAAAAATAACAACGGAGCCCAGCGGCTCCGTTGTTACCGTTTTGGTTACCAGGATGATTAGGCCAATTGATCACCGGTGTGCAGCAAACTTTTGGCTAAGTCATCGGTGGCACGGATCAATGCATCCACTATGCCCGGCTCGCGCGAGGCGTGGCCCGCTTCGCGGATAATCTGCAGTTCTGATCCAGGCCAGGCTTTGTGCAATGCGTAGGCGTTATCGAGCGGGCAGATCACATCGTAGCGGCCATGCACAATGGTGCCGGGAATTCCGGCAAGTTTATGGGCATCGCGCAAAATCTGGTTGTGCCCAAGAAAGGCATCGTTCACAAAATAGTGGGCTTCAATGCGCGCGAGTGAGAGTGCGCGATGTGGCTCGGTAAAGGAATCCACAACATCCTGGCAGGGTTTGAGGGTAGCGGTGCGCCCTTCCCAGCCCGACCAGATTTTTGCCGCAGTCATTTGCTGGATTTGGTTGTCGCCGATTAGTTGGCGATAGTAAGCGCCAATCATATCGCTGCGTTCCGCTTCGGGAATTTGCGCAACAAAGTCATCCCAATAATCAGGGAACAAGCGGCTGGCGCCCTCCTGATAAAACCAGAGCAGGTCTTCGCGGCGACAGAGGAAAATGCCGCGCAAAATTAAACCCAGCACGCGCTCGGGATAGGTTTGGGCGTAGACCAGGCTAAGCGTTGAGCCCCATGAGCCACCGAATAACACCCATTTATCGATGCCGAGTGTAGTGCGGATTACTTCAATATCTTCCACCAGTTTTTGCGTGGTGTTGCCTTCCAGTTCCGCATGCGGGCGCGAACGGCCTGCGCCGCGCTGGTCAAACAGGACAATGCGATAGACTTCCGGATCAAAAAAGCGGCGGTCATACTTGCCGCAACCTGCGCCTGGCCCACCGTGGACAAACAGCACGGGGATGCCATCTGGGTTGCCGGATTCATCGACATACAGTTCGTGGGGAGGCTCTACGGCAATTTGGTGACGCTGGTAGGGTTTTATCTCGGGATAAAAAATCTGCATAAACTCGCCTTGTTCGGGTCAATCACATGGGGATGCGCGCGGGATAACGTCCAATAAAGGTAGCACAGCAACTATCGTAAGCGATCACTTTTTGCAGCGAAAAACAGACCTTTAGCACAAATTGACCGGTATTTAGGGCGTACATGCTGAAAGGCCGTTTAACATTTAATCGCTTACTGACATAAACTGTCAGGGACGCTGGTTAGCATAGCGCACCCTCCTTCCTGCTCCCGAGTCTTTTATGCATCGCGCCGAACGCCTGTTTCAACTCACCACACTGTTGCGCAACCGTCGCACCGTGCTCACTGCCAAGCAGATGAGTGAGCACCTGCGCGTTTCCGAGCGAACCATTTACCGCGATATTCAATCGCTCAGTTTGTCCGGCGTGCCGATTGAGGGGGAGGCGGGCGTGGGGTATCGCCTGTCGCACCGCTATCAGTTGCCGCCCCTGATGTTTGACCGCGAAGAGGTCGAGGCGCTGCTGCTCGGTGCGCGCATGGTTAGCAGTTGGGGTGATACGGATATGGCTATCCACGCTAATCAGGCGATCCAGAAAATTCTCTCCGTATTACCCGATCATTTGCGCCACAGCGATGAGAGCTTGCCGCTGCTGGTGCCAAATATGGAGGAAGTGCAAAAGTATTACACCGCCCACAGCCAGCCGATGCGCGAGGCGATCCGTTTGCGCCAGCGGGTGGCGATCGATTATGTGCGCGCCGACGAACAGCACAGCTCGCGCACCATCGAACCTCTCGGCATGATTTTTTGGGGCAAGGTGTGGACGCTGGTGGCTTGGTGTCATCTGCGCGATGACTATCGCACCTTCCGCCTGGACCGCATTCAGTCGATTGTGGTGACCGATGAAAAATTTGATACCAGCGATAGCAAAAGTCTCAAACATTTTCTGCACCTTATGAAAGAAAAATACGCGCAGGAGCCGGAAGCAACTGCGCCGCACGAATGTTAACCTGCTTAACAAACCTTGAATTGCCCTTGCACAACCGCCTTGTTACCCTGAACCAACTTCTCAGGAGATCAATATGAAACTTCGCACGCTCAGTCTCGTTCTGTGTATCGCCGCAATCACCCCCTTTGCAAACGCAAAAACACTTTCAGTAAAAACAGAAACAGGCAATATTCAGGTTAAAACCATCGCCGAAGGTCTGGAAAATATTTGGGGCATGGCGTTCTTACCCGATGGCAGCATGCTGGTCACTGAGCGTCGTGGACGTATGCGCATTGTGAGTGCCGACGGCAAAGTGGGTGAGCCTCTTGCAGGCCTGCCGGAAATTTATGCGCAGGGTCAAGGTGGGTTACTGGATGTGGTGCTCGCACCGGATTTCACCAGCAGCAAAAAAATCTATTTCAGTTATTCAGAGCCGGGCAAGGGCGGCAATAGCACTGCTGTGAGTTTTGCCACGCTCAATGGCAATAAACTTGGAAATGTCACGCGTGTATTTAGCCAGCAACCAAAAATTGATTCGGGTGCACATTTTGGTTCGCGTTTGGTCTGGGCACCGGACGGCACCCTGTTTATCACCTTGGGCGATCGCTACAGTGAAAAAGACAAAGCACAAACACTCGATAACCATCAAGGTAAAGTGGTTCGCATTAATGCCGATGGTACTGTGCCCAAGGATAATCCTTTCGTAAAAACACCTGGTGCGTTGCCAGAGATTTGGTCCTATGGACATCGCAATATGCAAGGCGCTGCAATAAACCCCATCACTAAAGAGTTGTGGACTGGCGAGCACGGCCCCCAGGGTGGAGATGAATTAAATATTGATCGCGCGGCAAAAAATTACGGTTGGCCAGTGATTACCTACGGGGAAAACTACGGCGGTGGAAAAATTGGCGAAGGCACCCACAAAGCAGGAATGGAACAACCCAATTACAAATGGGTGCCATCGATTGCCACAGCTGGATTTATTTTTTACACGGGCGACAAATTTCCGCAGTGGAAAAATAATATTCTACTCACCAGCCTGAAAGATAAAACGTTTGTGCGTTTAGTAGTCGATGGCGAAAAAATTACCAAAGAAGAACGCTTGCTAGCCAAAGAATTGGATCAACGCCTGCGTCATGTCGTACAAGGGCCCGATGGCTTGGTGTATTTGGTCACCGATGAAAGCAAAGCAAAGATTTACCAACTATCCCCACAATAAAAACCCGTAGGGGCGCCGCTTGCTGCGCCCAATTTTCATGCAGACTGAATATATTTTTGTCTACGGCACCCTGCGGCGCGCTTGCACAACAGGCGCGCATCAAACCTATTTGGCGAATGCGGAATTTGTTGGTAGTGCAAACGTTAGAGGCAGCCTTTATCGGGTGAGTTATTATCCCGCGTTAGTGCTGGATGATTCAGCGGACTGGGTGCTTGGGGAGGTATATCGATTAAGCTCCAACGAACAGCTTCAACGGCTGGATGCTTACGAAGAATGTACTTATCCATCGCAACCTGATCAAGAGTATCAGCGTAAACAAATAACGGTCATAACTAATAAGGGCACTTCGCTGATGGCATGGATTTATTCGTACCAGCACCCCATCGCAGGGCTGGAAAAAATCTCCAGCGGTGATTTTTTAAATCCTTAAGGCAAACTTAATTTATCGCCGCAAGCGGCATAGGTAGCTCGGTTTTTTGCGCTGCACCATTGCCAATCATTTCGTCGTAAGGTGAGTGCATTACCAACCAGCAACGCTCAAAACCCATTTCTTTCAATGCTAGTTGTGCGCGATACAAGCTTGGAAATTTACGTAACTTGCCCGCATCATCTTTCAGCAATCGAGCTAGCTCACTCTTCCCTTCAGGTTCGTCGGTAATTCCTGCCAAATAGTGTACGCAGTCGCTGTAACTAAAAATCAATGCACGAGTACTGATGGTCATGATTTAACTCCTTGAGTTACAGTGCAAGCATAGCTGCGACAGTAGCGGCGGTCGGCCCAACGCTGATAAATTTTATCGACAACAGCTGCCCAAATTTTCCAACGCAAGGGCTTCCATAAAAATCCCATGGGGGTAAACGACCAGGCAATTACGTTTGCTTCCACGCCAAAACGCCAACTGCCGTCGGGCATTTGCAAATGCAAGTTGCGCAGCATCTGCTCTTGTTCTTCGTCGGTGAGTTGTAATAGCTGATGTATATCAACCAGAGTTAGTCCCGCATGTTTGAATTTGCGTAAAAAAGCCATTTCCCGCGCGCACAATGGGCATCGGCCGTCATAATAGAGCTGAGCGCGATTAGTCGGCTGGGGCAATGGCATAAGGTTGATCCTCGATATGCTGGATAATCAGCTTCCATGAGTTTGTACGCACGCTTCTGCTATTGCGATCACCATCCCGCACGCTGGATTTTCATTCAGTGAGCGAGTATGTTGTGCGGCATTTTGTTACCGACTACTTCCCTCCCGGAGAAATTACATGAGCCAATTCCGCGCCCTGAATTATGATATTGATCCGGTCTTCCACGCCGCCAATAAACCACCCGCCAAGGTGGGAGTGCTACTGGCAAACCTTGGTACACCCGATGCACCGACAGCATCGGCCCTGCGTCGTTATCTGGGTGAGTTTTTATCAGACCCGCGGGTAATCGAAATTCCAAAGCTGGTTTGGTTTTTTATTTTGCACGGTATTATTTTGCGCGTGCGCCCGAAAAAATCTGCCAAGCTTTACCAGGGTGTGTGGACTAGTGAAGGTTCGCCGCTGCTGGCTATCAGTAAACAGCAGCAAGCGGCGATACAGGCACAACTGGGTGATGGTTACAGCGTGAAGCTCGGTATGCGCTACGGCAATCCGTCTATCGCGAGCGCCTTACGCGAACTGCAAAATGAAGGTGTGCGTAAAATCGTAGTGCTTCCGCTTTATCCACAATACGCTGGGCCCACTACTGGCTCAACCTTTGATGCTGTTGCAAAAGAATTTAAGGATTGGCGTTGGGTGCCGGAATTGCATTTTATTAATAATTATTGTGACGAACCTTTATACATCGATGCACTCGCGAATTCAGTACGCGAGCACATTGAAAAAAATGGCAAACCGCAAAAAATACTTTTTTCTTATCACGGCACTCCCAAACGCAATCTCGAATTGGGTGACCCCTACTACTGCCTCTGCATTAAAACCACACGTCTTGTAGCGGAAAAATTAGGTTTGAATAAAGATGATTACATGGCCTGTTTCCAGTCGCGCTTCGGTTACGCCGAATGGCTGAAGCCCTATACCGATGAAACCCTGAAAAACTTACCCGCCGAAGGTATTAAAAATATTGCAATTTTATCGCCCGCGTTTAGCGCCGATTGCTTGGAGACCTTGGAAGAGTTGGCGGTAGAAAATCGCCATACATTTATGGATGCCGGCGGTGAACACTACCAATACATACCGGCGCTGAATGACCGCGCCGATCATATTCATGCGTTGGCACACTTAATCCGTCGCCATTAGTTGGCGCCTTGTGGAATGAAAAAAATTCTTATTGTGCAGTAATTAAGGACCGATACTGCACACCCGTCACAAAACCTCAATCGACAAACCCGCTGTAAGTGTTTAGGCTGTAATCTAACAGGTGCATTACGCCAATACGCATCTTACTTTTGCTGTAGATAATTCCTGTCTTATCCTAATTAACTGTTCGGCCCAGAGGAGTGTTTTATGAAAAAGTTAATTGTGGCGCCATTGTTCCTTCTGCTGACCTCTTTGCCATTAGTGGCTGTGGCGGGATCTGAATCCGGGCTTTACATTGGTGGTAGTGTCGGCCAAACCTCGGTTGAGTCTGATTTTGGAGACGACACATCGTTCAAATTGGATGATGAGGACAATGGCCACAAGGTTTTCTTTGGATACAACTTCGGGTTAGTACCATTTTTGGATTTGGCGATTGAAGCCGATTATCGCGAGTACGGAAAATTTGGCAATGAGAACCTGAATACTGAAATTGTGTCATCAGAATTATTTGGTGTTCTTGGGTTTAATGTTGGCCCGCTGGGGTTATTCGGTAAATTGGGTTATTCCGATACGGATATGGATTCAATTATCGATGATATTGATTTTAATGATTCAGAATCGGCAACTGCCTATGGCGCGGGCGCAAAACTGAGCTTTGGATCTTTTGGTATCAGAGCCGAATATGAAGTGCTTGATCTCGATGCTGTTGATGACCTTAATATGATTTCTGTTGGTGCGACTTATACGTTTTAATCGCATTTCACACACTGTTGCGCGATTAATAGTGGCTGTTTATATTTGTGCAGCAACTAGTAATCGTGCAATACAATTCCCGTTTTTGTTTCGTGCATATTTATACGACAACCGCGTTGCCATGCAGATCCCCAGCCGATAATTTCCTGTAAAAATCCTCGACAGATGTTTTTATTCTCCCTTGGCCATACAATGCCGTGGTGTTTTTATGCACACGCTCTTGGTGAAGTAACTGCAGTACCAATGCCTTAATCAAACCTTGTTTTAATAATTACCCAAAGGATTAATCATGAGTTTCAAGAATCGATCTTCACTCTTTACCAACATATTAGGCGGTTTACTTTTTAGTGGTGTTGCGTTGCAAGCAAATGCAATTCCGTTTGAGGTAGATATTACCGTCGATAATTCCTACGCGCTTTACTACGGCACAGAGACACAAGCAACTAACTTTGTAGGCAGCGATAGCGACTGGACCACCACCGAGAGCTACGCTTTCGATCTGCCGACTAACAATTTTATTTATGTTGTTACTCAATCGGATATTGCTGTTGCCCAAGGTTTCCTGGCGCAATTTACTAACTTATTGAACAACGACCGTTTTTACAGTAACGACCCACAATGGCAAGTGACTGCCACTGGCCGTTATGGTTTTGCCCCTTACTCTGGAACAACCAGTGATTTTGCTGAGCTGACCAGTCAATTGTTGTTGGCAAATGCGGGCAATAACCCTTCCGGTGGCTGGGTTGCAACTACTGCAGGTGACGGTAATGGTGCAAGCCCATGGGGTTTACGCCCGGAGATTGATGCAGCTGCACGTTGGTCATGGTATAGCAGTAATGGTGATACCAATCCAACGTCCCCTGGTTTTAATCACGACGAATACCTGATCTTCCGTATCGCCGTGGATGCGCAAGAAGTACCAGAGCCAGGCAGTTTGCTGCTGATGGGCTTGGGTTTATTAGGTTTATGCGCAGCGAGAAAACGCCGCGCGTAAAGGTGTTATTCGATTGCGCCGCCCGGCGCAATCGAATGCGATGTAATGCTACTTTTTGTTTAATACCGCCAACAACAATACCCAAAAACATAACACAAGATTAAACAGGGGTATCTGCAACTCCGCTGGCATGGCGTAGACGACACACACCGCCGGAATCCATACCAGCCAATTCGATAAAATTACCGTGGGAATTTTTACGCAGAAAAATTCTTTGGTCAGCGCTTGTTTTGTTTCAGTAAAATTCCAATTGGATTCCATCCACAAATACACGATTGTGATGCCCGGTGCGGCCCAGAGTGCGCTGTAGAGGAATTGGTCTATCGCCATTTTGGTTGCGATGGTTTTTATATCGTTGCCGTTGCCGAACCAGTCGGCCTGCAGACGATAGAAAAAATCCACCTCCATACCTTTTAACCCCCAAAAGACAATATAAAAAAACAGTAGGCCTACAACGTTGCGATTGGGGGCGAGGCTTTTTGTTAGCAGTAAATATAAAAAGGGAATGAGTCCGCCGAACAAAGCCGTGGCGATAAAAGAATAACCAAAGCCGTAGGTTTGTTTTAATTCACCAAATAAAGTGAATAGCGGTCTGGAGGCGGGAACAAAAAAGTAAATAACTAAAATGCTGGCGGCAAATAACTGCAATACTAAGCCGGGTAAGAGATTTTTTTTGAGCGCGGCGAAGATGGATTGTTTAATGCTCATTAATGTTGTCCGATAATAGGCAGGTAAACCAGCACGGATGCCGAAGATAGGCAAAAAAAATCCCCGTTGTTTTCACTTCGGGGATTTCTCATCACATAGCGAAAACTAATCGTTACGCTTTTTTGCCGCGCTTACGCTCGTTTTCAGTAAGCAGTTTTTTGCGCACGCGGATGCTAAGTGGTGTTACTTCTACCAACTCATCATCTTCAATAAATTCCAGCGCTTGTTCCAGTGTGTGACGGATTGGCGGTGACAGGGTCAGCGCGTCATCAGTACCGGAAGCACGAACGTTGGTCAATTGTTTAGCTTTGGTTGGGTTTACAACCAGATCATTGTTGCGCGAGTGAATCCCCACTACTTGACCTTCATAAACTTCAACACCAGCGCCGTAGAACAAACGGCCACGCTCTTGCAGCGGGTGCAGGCCATAGGCGAGAGTTTTGCCCTTCACCATAGAGATCAATACGCCGTTTTGACGCTTGGCCACTTCGCCTTCTTTTACCGGGCCGTAGTGATCAAAAATACTGGTCATGATGCCTGAACCGGAAGTCATGGTCAGGAATTGGCCACGGAAACCGATCAAACCGCGCGATGGGCAGAGAAATTCCAACTTGATACGGCCTTTGCCATCCGGCTCCATGTTGTTCAACTCGCCTTTGCGCAGGCCGAGCTCTTCCATCACTTTACCTTGGTCTTTTTCTTCAACGTCGATAACCACTTGCTCGAACGGCTCGTGGATTACGCCATCAACGATTTTTTGTACTACTTCAGGACGTGAAACGCCCAGTTCGTAACCTTCGCGACGCATATTTTCGATGAGTACTGACAGATGCAATTCACCGCGACCAGACACGATAAATTTATCCGGCGTTTCACCTTGCTGAACGCGCAGTGCCACGTTGGCAATCAATTCCTGATCCAGGCGGTCTTTGATGTTACGGCTGGTCACGTACTTGCCTTCTTTACCGGCAAATGGAGAATCGTTTACCTGGAAGGTCATGCTTACGGTTGGCTCGTCGATCGACAGGGCTGGCAAGGCTTCGATGCAATCCGGGCTACAAAGGGTATCGGAGATGCCGAGTTTATCCACACCGGTAATACAGACGATATCGCCCGCATAGGCTTTGTCAGTCTCGATACGTTGCAAGCCGTGATAGCCCATGACTTGCAATACTTTCGCTTTACGGGTGTTGCCTTGGTGATCAACCACCACGATTTGCTGGTTGGGCGACAGGCTGCCGCGGGTGATACGGCCGATCCCGATAACACCTACATAGCTACTGTAATCCAACGCCGAGATTTGCATCTGGAATGGGCCATCCAGGTCAACCTGTGGCGCCTTCACTCGATCGACAATCATTTGGAACAATGGGGTCATATCGTCAGCGATGTCATCGGGTGACAGGCCGGCAACACCATTCAGCGCAGAGGCATAAATGATGGGGAAGTCGAGCTGCTCTTCAGTCGCACCCAAACGGTCGAACAAATCAAATACCTGGTCAACAACCCACTCAGGACGTGCGCCCGGGCGGTCAATCTTGTTGATAACCACAATCGGGTTCAACCCTTGTTCAAACGCTTTTGATGTCACGAAACGGGTTTGTGGCATTGGGCCACCAACCGCATCAACGATCAGCAATACCGAATCAACCATCGACAATACACGCTCTACTTCACCGCCGAAGTCGGCGTGGCCGGGGGTATCCACGATATTGATTCGATAATCGTTCCACTTGATCGCAGTGTTCTTGGCCAGGATGGTAATGCCGCGCTCGCGCTCCTGGTCATTGCTATCCATGATTAATTCCGCGCTCTCATCGCGACGGTCGAGGGTGCCGGATTGACGCAACAACTGGTCAACCATGGAGGTTTTACCGTGGTCAACGTGGGCGATGATGGCGATATTGCGCAGTTTTTCGATAGCTGATTGATCTGTCACTGTGGGATTTCTCTTGGGTATGCGCCTGTCTGAGGCAAAAGGGGAAGCGTAAAAAGGCGCGCATTATACCTATGAAGGTGTTGCACGGATATGACTACGAGGGATTAATTGGTGATTTTTTGGGCTACCGGGGTGCGGTTTGAGGTGTCGAGCGGGGGATTTTAGCCAATCAACCAGCGGCTACGGCTGCCGGCGAAGTGTTTGATTGCCACTGCAACCCCTGCCGATCCATAAAACTGCACCAAAAACACCACGCTGAACACCAGCAAGCTGGTCGCCAAACTGGCGACCGGAAAAAACGGTTTTATTGCCTCCAGTGCCACCAGATTTTCCAGCGCAATCGTCAGCAGCGGGTGGATAAAAAAAATCGGGAAGCTCAATTCCGCCAGCCAGCATAGATGTTGCTGTAGCCAGGGGCGGATATGGCGGCACAATGCGAGCATGGCGATGCAGCCGAACAGGACTTGGATAAATTGCAAATCACAGCCTTCATAGGTAAATGCAGCTTTGTGATAGTTACCAACGTGAACCAGAACGTAGGTTTGCACCAGCGCAGTGGTGGCGATAACAAATACACTCACACTGAGCAATGGCCAATGCCAGCGGCGCAACTGCTCGTCATACTGCGAAAATAAAATCCCGAGTAAATAATAAGGTGTGAAATAAATAAGCGATTGTAAAAAGTTGGAATTGGATTGTGGACGATGAATCAATAACGCAATTAAAGAAAAAGTGACAAGCAACAAAATTTGCGCCGATAAACCTGCGCGAATATAAGCAAGGTGCAATGGCGAACACAAAAACGTGATAAAAATAAACGGAATATACCAGTGCGGATAAAGCACATAGCCATTGCGCAGTGTGTACCACACATTAAGTAAATTTTGTTGCCAGCTGAGACCGTCTTGCCACCAACCGAGCATGCGAATCGATAAGGCGAATAGGGAAGTGACTAGAAACGGGATCAGCAGGGACTTGGCTTTTTTGGTGATAAATTGCGTGTAATCAAAACGCGGATAAAAAACACGATGAAAGAAAAATCCGGAAATAAACACAAACAAGCCAGTGCCGCCGCGCAATAAATTTTCCAGTAGCGCCGGGAATACCGGTTGAGCAAGAAAAATCGAATGCCCCAACACAATCATGGCAATTGCCATGCCGCGCAGGTAATCAAATTCAGCGAGTCGCTCCCTCTGTAGGGTGGCCGTTGGTAGACTCATGAAATAGCGCAGGCACTCTTGGGTTCTGGACGATATACGCCGACATTCAACTTTCCCGCATCCTTCAAATTTGCCGCATGCAATTGGCTCATCACGCCTTTTTGGCAGTAGAGATAATATTGGCGGCTCATATCGAGATTGGCAAAGTTGTGGTTGAGCGAATAAAACGGAATTGTACGCACTTCCACGCCAACCACTTTCAGTGGGCTGGCTTCTTGCTCGTCCGGATGGCGAATATCGATAATCACATCGGGCGCGTTGACTTCGCCCACTACCGGCACCGATAAATCTGCATCCAACTCATCGACAATTTCATCAATATTTTGTGCGCGGCGCTCGGCAATTGCGCGCTCCAGAATGGTCATGTCGAACTTACTTTCTTCATATTCGAGCTTGGGCAACTTGGCACGAGTGGTCGGGTTCACAGAGATTACGCCGCAATATTCCGGCATGCTCGCAGCAAAACTTTCGGTGCCGATTTTGCGTGAGAGATCAATGATGTCGCCCTTGTCCATAGTGGCGAGTGGACGCAGCACTAACATATCGATTGCGCGATCAATTGCATTTAAATTGACGAGAGTCTGGCTCGATACCTGCGCTACACTTTCGCCGGTGACCAGTGCGGGAATTTCCAGCGACTCGGCCACTTTTTCTGCCGCGCGCAGCATCATGCGCTTGAGTGTGACACCCATGTAAGGGTTGTCTACTTTCTCCAGAATTTCTTTCACCACTTCTTCAAACGGCACCGTGACAAATTTAACGCGATGCGATGCGCCGTATTTATTCCATAGATAATAGGCCACTTCTTTTACGCCAATTTCATGGGCGCGTCCACCGAGATTAAAAAAACAGTAGTGCGCGCGCAGGCCCCGTTTGATGCACAGATAAGTCGAAACCGTTGAATCAAATCCACCGGAAATCAATGACAGTACCGGGTCTTGCGCACCGAGCGGATAACCGCACATGCCTTGGGTTTTGCTGGTAAGCACCCAGAGGCGCTCACCTTTAATTTCAAGGTGCACGGTGACATCGGGTTTATGCAGGCTTACACCCTTGGCCTCTGAATGCTGTAGCAATCCACCGCCGACATATTGCTCAACATCGACCGAACTATAGGGATGCTTACCTACTCGCTTGACACGCACACAAAAGGTTTTGCCTGCAAGCGCGTCGCGCCAGTGGGTCAGGGTGTGCTGAAAGATGGAGTCCAGGTCACCGAGTGGATAGTCGTGTAAGACGGCGAAGTTAGCTATGCCTGGGGTATGCGCCAGCACCTCGGCGATCTGCGCGGCGATTTCAGCATCGGCATTTGGGCAACGGATTTCAATTTTTTCCCAATCGCGCTGCACATCGATATCTACCCCTAAACTCCCCAGCAACAGGCGTAGGTTATCGCGCAATTGCTTGATAAAGCGCTTCCGGACCGGGGTGCTTTTAATGATGATTTCGGAAAAGACTTTAACAACAACATGCATGGGAAGTGCGCCTGACAAGATGCAGCGGATGCTGGCTGGATAAAAAGGCGGCGATTATAAAGCAAGCCCGCAATGAAAACTGCGTGGAATTAAGTGTCAGTATAGGTTATCGCCACACCAAGGCGAGAGGATCGGCTATTGCTCTATTGCTACATGCAAAACCCCCGGCTCACGAGCCAGGGGTTTTGTTTGGGGCGGGGGATCTGCATTATTTGGAGCGGAAGATCAGCTCTTTGATTTTTTGCAGCTTGGGTGATACCACCGGCACCGTGAGCATGGTACTGGCGACCGCCATAATCAGCAGCGCGGTGAAGGTCTCGCTGGTGATGATTTGTTTATCGAGCAGCACGTTGGCGAAGATGATCATAATCAGCGCCTTGGTCTGTAACAGCCAGCCGATGACGGATGCCTCGCCCTTTTGCCATTTCAGGATTTTGCCGGCGGCGTGAACGCCCACAAGCTTGCCTGAGACCGACGCGACCAGGAGGATTGCTGCGGCGATAAATACCGTTGAGCCGCCCACATCCCAGTTGGTACGCAGGCCGGTACTGAGGAAAAATACCGGCATAACGGTCAGCAGAATGAAGTAGCGCAGCTTGTCCATATCTTCCTGGTTAAACCAGTCGGCATCCATCACTGCACCGGCCAGGAAGGCACCCACCATAAAGTGCAGGCCAGCCCAATCTGCCGCTAAACCTATTACGGCCAACCAGATAAACCCGGCATACCAGCGGTCTTTTTCTTGAATGGCCACCATCAATTTGCGGAACAAATAGGCGGCCACGGCGAAGCCCATCAGGAACATGCCCTGGCGACCAACGCGTTCCCAATCCAGCAGAATCAGCGCTAATACGCCCCAGATAGCGATATCGTCGAGGCTGGCATAGCGCAAGATCCGCTGGCCAATTGGCTGGCGCAGGATGTCCAGCTTCTCCATCAACAAGATCAAAATCGGCAATGCCGTTACCGCACAGGCCATGCCCACACCGAGAATAAACTGCCAGGTCATGCCTTTCGGCCCCATCCAGCCGTCACTGAAGGACATCATCACCAGCGCGGCGCCGCAGCCAAACAGCAGCGGCGTACCCAGTGCCAAACCGGCGGTGATTCCGCTTTCGCGCTTGTATTCCCAAGCTTTTTTCAGGTCCAGCTCAATACCGGCGATCCACACAAAAATCATCACCGCCCACCAGGCGATACCGTTGAGTGATTTGATCACGTCCGGGTTGAATACAAAGGTGTAGTACTCGGGAAACGCCTTACCCAGCACACCCGGGCCAAGCACAATGCCCATAATGATTTGTACGACTACCAGTGGCGCCCAATAATCCGTCCGGCCGAGACGCCAAATCAAGTAAGGAATGGTGAAAATGATCACCATTGCAATCAGAAAAATTTCGGTTGTTGTCATGTGCATTTTTTAAGCCCTTACTTCTTATATGTATTTTGTGTTTTTTATCATCGCCGATTTGACGAAGGGCGCAAACTACAGTGATTTTTTGCGCCATTCGATCCGAACCTTATAGATATTCGCTATGGTAAATTTAGGCAAAATACTAACTCCCATCGCGGTCTATGGACGCCTTAAGGATTTACATGGAATCGGCCATAAAAGTGATGCAATTTGGCGCATGCTGCTGGCACACTAGCGCTCGTTTTGCTAAGAGGTAAAAGGCATAGCGGTAAACCGATATATTTTGAATTATTTTGGTGCAAATTGAAAATTATACGCACAAATTTGGTGCAATGTCTTTTTTTACGAGTTCTCCTTATCACTGGAAAGCCTTATTTTTAAACGCTTATTGCTATTTTCCTTAAATGGCATATATTTTGCCCCTTTTCTGACACCCTAGTCTTGCCCCGCTCACCGAAATGAGTCGCGAGCCCGGATGAAGTGGGGAAAATTTTCAGGTAAACCGCCCTTCTGGATTGTTTACCGGCCGCAATAACAACTTTCACAATCCGTAGCCTTCGGGCTATTACAACTTGGAGGCATTCAATGTCTAAGACTTTAGACCTGATCAAAGAACACGAAGCTCGCTGGATTGATTTGCGCTTCACCGATTTCAAAGGTAAAGAGCAGCATGTAACTTTCCCATCAAGCGTGGTTAACGACAGCTTCTTCGTTGATGGCAAAATGTTCGATGGTTCTTCTATCGCTGGCTGGAAAGGTATTAACGATTCCGACATGATCCTGATGCCGGACGATTCAACTGCCGTTTTGGATCCTTTCTACGACGAAGCGACCATCAACGTGCGTTGCAACATCGTTGAGCCTGCAACCATGCAAGGTTACGACCGCGACCCACGCTCTATCGGCCTGCGCGCTGAAGAGTACCTGAAATCAACTGGTCTGGGCGACGTTGCCCTGTTTGGTCCAGAGCCAGAATTCTTCATTTTCGATAGCGTTCATTTCCACTCAGGTATGGGCGGCGCTTTCTACAAGATCAAATCTGAAGAAGCTGCATGGCAATCAGGTGACGACGTTGAAGGCAAACACGGCCACGCTCCACGTGTAAAAGGCGGTTACTTCCCGGTTGCTCCAATCGACTCACTGCACGACATCCGTGGTGCTATGTGTAACGCGATGGAAGCTATGGGCCTGGAAATCGAAATCCATCACCATGAAGTTGCTAACGCTGGCCAATGTGAAATCGGCGTAGGCGCTAACACCCTGGTTAAGAAAGCGGACGAAGTACAGATCCTCAAGTACTGCGTACACAACGTTGCGCACCAATACGGTAAAACCGCTACCTTTATGCCGAAGCCTCTGATCGGTGATAACGGTTCAGGTATGCACGTTCACCAGTCTTTCTCCAAGAACGGCAAAAACCAATTCGCTGGCGACGCTTACGCTGGTTTGTCTGAAACTGCCCTGTACTATGTTGGCGGTATCATCAAGCACGCTAAAGCGTTGAACGCTTTCTGTAACGCGTCTACCAACTCATACAAGCGTTTGGTTCCAGGCTTTGAAGCTCCAGTAATGCTGGCTTACTCTGCACGTAACCGCTCTGCTTCTATCCGTATTCCTTACACTGTTGGTGAGAAAGCCAAGCGTATCGAAACCCGTTTCCCTGATCCAACTGCTAACCCATACCTGTGCTTCGCTTCATTGCTGATGGCGGGTATCGACGGTGTTCTGAACAAGATCCATCCGGGCGAAGCAGCGACCAAAGATCTGTACGATCTGGAGCCGGAAGAAGAAGCCGAAATCCCACAAGTGTGTTCTTCTCTGGAAGAAGCACTGGCTAACCTGGAAGCAGACCATGACTTCCTGTTGGCTGGCGGCGTGTTCTCTAAAGACTTCATCGATGCTTACATCGACCTGAAGAAACAAGAGATCCAACGCATCAACATGACTCCGCACCCAGTAGAATTCGAACTCTACTACAGCGTGTAAGTCCTGCTGGCAGGCTAAACGGGCTTAGGTCCGGTTAATCTGTGAAAAAGCCCGCACCGGAAACGGCGCGGGCTTTTTCTTTGTGGGGCGCAAGAGTACTCTAGGGAAAACCGATCGGGTAATAGGGGACAGGTAATGCGCAGTGTGTTGATGGTGATAGTGTTTTTAGCACAAGTGAGTGCAGCTGATGTGTACAAGACCGTCGATAAAGATGGCAACATCAAATACACCGACAAACCCAGCACCGAAAAAGCTGAAAAGCTGGAGTTGCGCGAGATCAATACTGTGCCAGGCGCCCAACCTCAGGGTTTACCTCAATCCGTAGCTGTCGACCCAGTGAATGCCCAGCCTGCCGCACTTAATTACCAAATAACCATTATCAGCCCGCGCAATGATGTCACGATTCCCGTTGGTCAACGCGATCTGGCTATAGCCATCAATCTCACTCCGGAACTCCAACAAGGGCACCTGCTGGTGTACTTTATGAACGGTGAATTGCTGGAAGAGACAACCATGAATAACATCATCGTCAAGGATGTTCCGCGTGGCACCCATACAGTAGTCGTGGAAGCTATAGATGAAAATGGTCGATCATTGGGCACATCTGCCCCTATCATCGTGAACATTATTCGCCCAAACATTCATAACAATGCCCTTTCAAAGCCCACACCAAAATAGACGCACCAAATTGGTGCTATCATTTTCCTGAAAATCCCCAAAATGGACGAGTGCAGCAACTAAAACTACCGAATCTGGGGTATTTCTAACTTGGTTTGGTTTTTGCAGCACTGCCTATGCCCATTGTCGAGGCGTTCAGGAGAGCAGTAGCTGGTGAGTCCGCGCGATATTTACAAACCCATATTGGATAGCTTGAGCACCGCCATTATTTTGGTGGATACCGACCTGCTGCTGTGCCATATGAACCCTGCCGCCGAAGCTCTGCTCGCCATGAGTTGCGAGAGTAATACCGGCGAGCCAATCACTTACTTTTTCTATGAGTCGGATGAGACCGACCGCCAGCTGAAACTCGCGGCGGCGCAGGCCAATCATTACACCAAGCGCCATGCCGAGTGGCGTTTGCTTAGCGGCGGCTCCATCACCGTTGATTACACCGTCACCCCTTTTGGCGACCACGACGGCCTGATTATTGAAATCCAGCCGATTGACCGCTTACTGCGAATCAGTCGCGAAGAGATGCTCACCACCTCCCACGAAACCACGCGCAATCTGGTGCGCGGTATGGCGCACGAGATTAAAAATCCCCTAGGCGGGATTCGCGGCGCCGCGCAATTACTGGCGCGTGAGCTGCCCAATTCCGGTTTGACCGAATACACCAACATCATCATTGATGAGGCGGACCGCCTGCGCAACCTGGTTGACCGCATGCTCGGCCCAAATCAGTTGCCCAAATGGCAGTCGCTCAATATTCACGAGGCGATTGAGCGGGTGGCCAATATCATCAAGGCCGAAAGTAGCGATGCGATTAAGATTGTGCGCGATTACGACCCCAGCATTCCCGCCATGCAAGGCGACAAAGAGATGCTAATCCAGGCATTGCTCAACATAGTGCGCAATGCCATGCAAGCGTTGGTAGAAGCCAATGTGCTCAATGGTGTGATCCAGCTGCGTACCCGTATTCATCGCCAATACACCATTGGCCGCAAGCATCATTCGCTGGTCTGCCGGATTGATATTATCGACAACGGTCCCGGCATCCCCACCGATATGATTGAAAACATTTTCTACCCGATGATCTCAGGCCGCGCCGAAGGTACGGGGCTTGGTTTGACCATTTCACAACACCTAATCCATCAACATCACGGCCTCATCGAGTGCCAAAGTGAGCCGGGCAAAACCCGTTTCTCACTCTACTTACCAATGGAAGCACAACATGCAGAAGTCTAATAAAGTCTGGATTATTGATGATGATCGCTCGATCCGCTGGGTGCTGGAAAAAGCCCTGCAAGGCGCGAACATTGAAACCCGCGTGTTTGACTCGGGCGATAGCGCCATGAGCCAGCTCAACCGCGATACGCCCGATGCCATCATCAGCGATATCCGTATGCCGGGTACTGACGGTCTGACCTTGCTTGGCAATCTGCACAATACCCATCCGCAGATTCCGATTATCATCATGACCGCCCATTCGGATCTTGATAGCGCGGTGGCGGCTTATCAAGGCGGTGCGTTCGAATACCTGCCCAAACCCTTCGATGTGGATGATGCTGTCGCGGTAACCCAGCGCGCACTCGCCCATGCGCAAGAGCAAAAAACTGAACACGGTGCCGAGACTGCGCTGGAGACCAATACCGAAATCATCGGCGAAGCGCCGGCGATGCAGGAAGTATTTCGCGCGATTGGCCGTTTGTCGCAATCCAACATCACCGTGCTGATTAACGGTCAGTCGGGTACCGGTAAAGAGCTGGTGGCGCGTGCCCTGCATCGTCACAGCCCGCGCCGCAACGAGCCGTTTATCGCGCTCAATATGGCGGCGATTCCCAAAGATTTAATGGAGTCCGAACTTTTCGGCCACGAAAAAGGTGCGTTTACCGGTGCGGCCGCACAGCGTCAGGGACGTTTCGAGCAGGCCAACGGTGGATCACTGTTCCTCGACGAAATCGGTGATATGCCTGCTGAAACGCAAACCCGTCTTTTGCGCGTGTTGGCCGATGGCGAGTTCTATCGCGTTGGTGGCCACACACCGGTGAAAGTCGATGTACGCATCATCGCTGCAACTCACCAAAATCTCGAAACTCTGGTAGCTGATAACCGTTTCCGCGAAGACTTGTTCCATCGCCTGAATGTTATCCGTATCCATATCCCCAAGCTGGCCAACCGCCGTGAAGACATCCCCAAGCTGGCGCGCTTCTTCTTGCACAAAGCGGCGACCGAGTTGAATGTTGATCCGAAAGTCCTGCTGCCGGAAACCGAGGAATATTTTTGTACCCTGCAGTGGCCGGGCAATGTGCGTCAGTTGGAGAACACCTGTCGCTGGATCACGGTGATGGCATCCGGGCGCGAAGTACATATTGAAGACCTGCCCCCGGAGCTGCTCGAAAACAAAGAGACCAGCACCCCGGCGGACGATTGGGAAAAAGCCCTACGCCATTGGGCTGACCAGGCGTTAACTCGCGGCCAACACCAGTTGTTGAGCGAGGCAGTGCCCACCTTCGAGCGCGCATTGATAGAAACTGCCTTGAAATACACCGCTGGCCGCAAACGCGATGCTGCGAACTTGCTGGGTTGGGGGCGCAACACGCTCACCCGCAAGCTCAAGGAGTTGGGTATGGCTGGTGGCAATGATCCCGATGGCGACAGCGATGATTAATCGCTGAAACGCTCGGCTTGGGGTGAGCCAGTTCCGGTTTATACCGGCGGCTCATCCCCCGTATTTCTTACTATATTCTCCCTGGCATTAAAAACATCTTTTTAGATCTTCTTTTCTTCTTCGCGCAGCTTTCCAAAGCTGTGTCTATACTCTGCTAACTGGTATACAACAGCCGTTGGTATCACCGGCTCATTACTACAGCTCACTTAATAATCGTCTGTATACCGCCATAAAAGGCAATCGCCCAAGTATCTGGTTACATCAATCCTCAAGATTGGTGCCGATTTGCCGCCAATAACACTGGGAACTCCAAATAAGTCTAATAGCCGAATATTTTCGGGGGAAACATGGTACAGAAATCCTTACTCACCAAATTGATGATGGTGTTGACTATTGCCATGGTGGCGATTGCGGTAATCGTGGCATTCACCAATTACAAGATCGCATCGAGTGCACAAGAAAAAAAGCTGGAGGCAGAGACCTCAGCCATGATCGCCCTGACTAACAGTTCAATTTTGGAAGCGGTTTTCGCCTACGATTTCCAACAGATTGAAGCTATAGCCAAGTCGCTGGTAAATACGTCGCTGGTTACCTCGGTGAATGTGGTTGACCATCGCGGTCAGTCGCTTGCCAAGGCAGCGGATGATGATCGCAGCGAAAATCAGATCTCCCGCACTGCGATCCCGATCGTCTATAACGGCAGCACCATCGGCAGCTATGACATCAGTTTTTCCACTCAGGAATTAAGTGACACTCTGGCTGACCAAATCGAAACCAGTGTGCTAACCGTGTTGGCATTGCTCGCTGCCAGCTTAATCACAGTATATTTGTTGATACGCAGCCTGGTCTTGGGGCCGGTTGATGAAGTGACCCGCTCGCTTGCTACCATTGCAGGTGGGGGTGGTGATTTAACCCGTCGTCTGCCCACGGATAGTCAAAATGAAATCGCGGCGCTCGCACACAATTTTAATCTGGTGATGGAGCATATTGCCGATATTATTCGCAATGTAATTCAGGTTAACGACAAGGTTCGCACCAACGTCAACAAGATGAGCAGCGCCACCGAAAGCACGGTGAATTCCACCTCACAACAATTGCGTGAAATTGAATTGGTTGCCACTGCAGTGGAAGAATTGTCTGCATCGGCCAATGAAATTGCGCGCCATGCGGGTGATACCGCCGAGCGCACCAGTGCAACCAGTATCCTGGCGGAAGAAGGTAATGCCATCGTTAACCTTTCACTGGAAAATGTGAATCGACTCACCGGGCAGATTGAATCCACAGCGCAAAAAATCCAGGTGCTGAAAAATAACTCGGTCAATATCGGCTCGGTAATGGAAGTGATCCGCACCATCGCTGAACAAACGAATTTGCTCGCCCTTAACGCCGCGATTGAAGCGGCGCGCGCAGGTGAACAAGGGCGTGGATTTGCTGTGGTTGCTGACGAAGTGCGCTCACTCGCACAAAAAACCCGTTCATCTACCGAAGAAATTGAATCGATTATTGTGCAGCTGCAACGCGCTGCCGATGAAGCACATCAGGCAATGAATACCAGTACAGCCTCAGCGCGTGAAACTATCGATACCGCATCTAAAGTGGGTGGTGCACTCGATAAAATCCGCGCAAATATCGGCATCATTAACGATATGAACCATCAAATCGCTACCGCATCACATCAGCAAAGTTCGGTTGCCAATGAAGTGAGTAAAAACATTACCGCCATTCACGGTCTGTCGGAAAACGTGGTGGAAAATGCGCAAGTGGTCAACCACAGCGGTAGTCAATTAATTAACGAAACCAGCGAGCTGAAAAAGCAGATAGACAGCTTTAAAGTTTAACTCGATTCCTTGTGGTACAAACGGCGCCCTGTGCGCCGTTTTTTTATGCTCCGAATTTTCCATCCTACACAGCAACATCAAAACTGCTGACGCTTATCACTTCCGCCGCAGGCTCGCGGCATCTATGCTCTGATTACAACAAAACTCCACATCACAATAACTCACTACTACAGAGAGATCTCCATGCGCACAACTATCACGCTGTTAATCACCCTGACCCTGAGCTGCTGCACGCTGTTCGCACAAGCCGATGGCGCGGCGCCCGAGGTCAAAGTCCATAAGGCAATCCAATTCGCCAACCCCGATAACTTCCCTCTCACACTCGATATTTATGTACCGCAAACCGGTAAAAAATCCTACCCGGTGCTGGTGATTTATCATGGCGGCGGTTGGCTGGTGAATAACAATTCGATCATGAATGACATGGCCACCAAGGTCGCGCGCGAGGGCGAATTTGTGGTCGCCAATATGAACTATCGTTTGCTCGGCGACCAAAACAACAGTGTGACCATGAACCAGATTATTGAAGATGTGTTCGGTGGTCTGCTCTGGGTGAAAGAGAATATTGCGCAATACAGCGGTGACCCAACCCGTGTGGCAATTACCGGCGATAGCGCGGGCGGCCATCTCACTACGATGATTCTTACGCGCGGCCGACAACTGGAAAGCGATGGTTTTGCCGGTGACAGTTTGGGTTTTAAACCCAGCTATCTGCCCGCGGGCAAAACCGCAGAACAAATCGCACAAGAAGATGGATTAAAAGTACAGGCAGCTGTGGTGAGCTACGGCGCCTTTGATCTGTATGAAGCTGCCAAAGGCGGGTTTGAATCGCCCAATAACGTCTTTTGGAAATTCGGCAATGCCGAGGCGCGCGGTCTGTTTAGCAATACGTTTAATGTGAATGACAACCCTGAGCGCTACAAAGCGGTATCGCCAATTTATTTCGTCCCCAAGGCGAGCGAATACCAACTGCCACCGCAATTTGTGCACGTGGGCAGCCTGGATGCCACCACCCCGCCCCAAGCGGCGCAGCACTATGTGGATCTACTCAAAGCGGGCAAGCAACCGGTGGAATACAAGGTCTACCCCAACAAAACCCACGCCTATCTGGACAATGGCTGCAACTGGGCGGGCAGCTGTTTCAATAAAGACGCACTCTGGCCCATGGATGACATCATCAGCTTCCTTAATAAAACCCTGAAAAACTAGGCCAACCCGCCTGCAGGGATCTTCCAGTGCGGCTGAGCTTTTTCAGGCTGCACTTTTTTCTGCTAAATTCCTCCCATAAATTGATGGATATATTCATCAATTTACTGAAAAATCGCTCTTTTGATGAATGTACGCATCATTTCGATCAAAGGTTAGCAATGCCAATTAATACTGTTTTAACATACTTAAATCTGTGTTGGGATTCTGCGCAAAAGGATTGCACAATTAAATGAAAACTCCCCTCTCCATTTTAAATACTGTCTTCGGCTACCACGAATTTCGCGGCCCGCAAGCGGCAGTGATTGATGCCCTGGTTGCCGGTGACGATGTATTGGTGCTGATGCCGACCGGCGGCGGTAAATCCCTGTGTTACCAAATTCCTGCACTGGTGCGCGAGGGTGTAGGCATTGTGGTATCGCCATTGATTGCGCTTATGCAAGACCAAGTGAGTGCGCTGCGTGAATTGGGGGTGCGCGCCGGGTTTTTAAATTCGTCGCTTTCACCGCAAGAAATGTGGCAAACCGAATTAGCTTTGCAGCGTGGCGAATTGGATATGCTCTACGTTGCGCCCGAGCGATTGATCCAGCCGCGCACCCTAGAACTATTTCACCAAATAAAAATTTCCCTGTTTGCGATTGATGAAGCCCACTGCGTATCGCAATGGGGGCACGATTTCCGCTCCGATTATTTAAAGCTGGAATTGCTGCACCGCGAATTTCCACAGGTGCCGCGCATTGCCTTAACGGCAACCGCGGATGTGCGCACGCGCGATGAAATTATCGCGCGCCTGCAACTTGAAAATGCGCAGCAATTTATCAATGGTTTTGATCGCCCGAACATCCAATACCGTATCGCGCAAAAGAATAATCCCAAAATCCAGTTGATGCGTTTCTTGCGCGAGGAGCAAGCGGGCAATTCCGGCATTGTGTATTGCCTGTCGCGCAATAAAGTGGAGCAGATCTCCGAGTGGTTGAGCAGTGAAAATTTTACCGCGCTGCCCTATCACGCTGGCTTGCCTGCCAATGTGCGCCAAAAAAACCAGGAGCGGTTTTTACGCGAAGACAACATTATTATGGTGGCGACTATCGCGTTTGGGATGGGCATCGATAAACCCGATGTACGTTTTGTCGTGCACTTGGATCTGCCTAAAAGTATTGAAGCCTATTATCAGGAAACCGGTCGCGCAGGGCGCGATGGTGAACCGGCCACAACGTTACTGCTTTATGGTTTGGAAGACGTCGTAAAACTGCGGCAGATGATGGCGCAGAGCGAAGGCAGTGAAGAATTTAAACGCAATGAACAGCAGCGTTTAAATGCGATGCTCGGCTTGTGTGAAATTACCAGTTGCCGTCGCCAGAGTTTATTGCGCTATTTTGGCGATACGCTCGCGCAGCCCTGCGGTAATTGCGACTGCTGCATTTCGCCGCCGCAGACGTGGGATGCGACCGAGGCAGTGCAAATGGCACTCTCCTGTGTGTATCGTACCGGCCAGCGTTTTGGCGCTGGGCATGTAATCGATGTGTTGCGCGGCAGCAACAATGAAAAAATCCTGTCGTTTGATCATCACAAATTAACCACTTACGGCATCGGCAAAAATGTAAGTGCAGATGAGTGGAAATCGATTTTCCGCCAATTGGTTGCACGCGGCTTGCTCGATGTGAATGTCGATGGTTTTGGCGGCTTGGTATTAAATGAATCCTGCCGTACGTACTTGCGCGGTGAAGAAAAAATCAGTTTGCGTCGCGAGCTTAAGGCCGTTGCCAATACACCGCGCCGTGCAAACCTTGGCCAGAATATCGAAGCGGAAGATCAAGGCTTATGGAATGCATTGCGCTCCTGTCGCAAACGCCTCGCCGAAGAACAGGGTGTACCTCCCTACGTTATTTTTCACGATGCCACTTTGCGCGAAATGCTGGAGTTCCGCCCGCTTACCCCGGAACAATTGCGCAGTATTACCGGCGTTGGCGATAGCAAATTAAAACGTTTTGGCGATGAGTTTTTAGCAGTAATTCGCGCCGCGGAATACGAGGAATAAAATGGACTCACTTTCACAAATTGCGCTAGGTGCCGCTGTTGGTGTTGCGGTGATGGGGCGCAAAACAGCGCTCTGGAAAGCGGCAGTCATGGGCGCGGTAGTCGGCACCTTGCCCGATCTGGATGTGCTGATTAATCACGGCGATCCAATACGCGATATGACACTACATCGCACAGAAAGCCACGCGCTGTTTTACCTCACCTTGGTCGCGCCTTTGTTTGCATGGATTACCGCGAAGCTCGCGCGTGAAATGCATTTATTTAAATACTGGTGGCTCGCCGTATGGCTGGTACTAGTTACTCACCCGCTACTTGATACCATGACGATTTACGGCACCCAACTCGCACTGCCGTTTAGTGATTATCCCTTTGGGATTGGCAGCGTATTTGTCATCGATCCGCTCTATACCTTACCGCTGTTAATCGGCACGGGCATAGCGCTTGCGCGCAAACAACTAGCCGGATTGCGCTGGAACACATTTGGCCTTGCAGCTAGCAGTGTGTATTTACTGTGGGGTCTTGCGATGCAATTTTATGTTGGCACGCTCGCCGATAAATCCCTCGCAGCGCAAGGTTTGTCAGTGCAACAACGACTGGTGACAGCAGCGCCTTTTAATAGTTTGTTATGGCGTGTTGTGGCTATTACCCCCAAAGGCTATGCCGAAGGTTTTTATTCGCTGCTCGATAGCGATACCGGAATCCGTTTTGTGGAATACCCACGTGGTCAGGAAATTTACCAAGTGGTCAGGAGCAATTGGGAAGTTAACCGCATCGCCTGGTTTAGTCACGGTTATTTCAAAATGGAACAACAAAACGGGGTGATCAGTATCGCGGATTTACGCATGGGGGTTGAACCCTATTACACCTTTACCTTTGATGTTGCCAAACACAGCATCGATAAAAATAATGAAAGAATAATTTTTATCACACCTGAACAACGTATTCCTGCCATTAAGAGCGAGCAGAGTTTGCAATGGTTTCCACAACGGTTGTTAGGTAAAACTGATCAATCACTCGTGGAATTTTTAGGAAGTAAATAACATATTTTTTATATCGTTCATTTGAATGATTCCGAGTCCCGAAATCGGGATTGGTGTTACAGGCTCGCCTCCCGATTTCGGGATTGCTCCGCGACAAAAAATAAATAATGTAGAAAAAACAGTCACTTAAAAAATGGCATGGAAGCTGCTCTATCCGTTTTATCAATATTAGAAACGGAACAGCAATGGACGTCAGTATCGAGCGAAAAAAGCCGCGCCTGCGTAAACGCAATTTGCTACTGGCGTTAGCGGCGCTGATTGTTATCTCTGCCATTTACTATTTGTGGTATCTCGCTCAGGCCGATATGAGTGTCGATGCCAATACCCTGGTGTTTGATGAAGTCAAACGCGGAAAATTTACCGTGTCGGTGCGCGGCACGGGTGTGTTGGTGCCAGACAACATCGAGTGGCTCTCGGCGAGTGTGGAAGGCACACTGGTAAAACGTGCAGTGAAACCCGGGCACAGCGTGAAAAAAGGTGATTTGATTGTGGAGTTAAATAATCCACGATTGATTCAGCAACTCGCGGAAGCGCAATGGGAATTAGCGGCGCTGGAAGCAGAGCTTACCGCAGCCGATGTTGCCTTGGCATCCAGCCTGCAACAACAAAAATCCGATCTGCTCAATGCACAACTCGATTATGAAACCAGCCAGCTGGAGTTTACGGCGCGCGCTGATCTGATTAAAACCGGCGCTGTATCGCGTTTGGATTACAACCGCACCCGCCTCGCCATGGATCAATCCCAACAGCGTTTGCACACGCACCAACAACAGCTCGGAAAAATGGAAGAGTCGTTAATTGCGCAGCGCAATGCGCACAAGGCGCGTTTGAACCAACACAAACAGCGCGTGGCGATTATCCAGCAGCAGGTAAATGATTTACGCATTGAAGCGAGTATGGACAGCGTTGTGTTGGAATTGCCACTGGTGTCCGGCCAGCGGGTAATGATGGGCGATAATATTGCCAAGCTGGCGCAGCAAGATTCGCTGATTGCCGAGCTGCAAATCCCCGAGCTAAATATTCGCGAAGTAGCGCTGGGGCAGCGCGTTATTATCGATACCCGCAACAATAAAATTGAAGGCCAGGTTGCGCGCGTTGACCCAGCGGTTATCAATGGCAACGTGCAAGTGGATGTGGTTTTGACGCAAGCCCTGCCCGATGACGCACGACCTGATTTGAGTGTCGATGGCGAAATAAAAATTACTGAAATTGCCGATACCCTTTACGTTGCGCGCCCGCTCTTTGTGCAAAGCCAAAGCAAAACCCTGCTCTATAAATTAAGCAACGACGGTCATTTTTTTGAGCGGGTTGCCGTACGCCTCGGGCAGGGGTCTGCAAACCATATTGAAATTATTGAAGGCCTCTTGCCGGGCGATAACATTATTATTTCTGATCCCACCCGCTTCAGCAGTTACGAAAAATTGCGTATTAATTAATCGATAAAAACCGGTTCCATTTATTTAAAGGAAGTTAAATATGACCAGCAACCCCCTTGATATTCGTCCGAAACAGCACGGGCGCCATCTGCCTGCGCTCACAGGTATACGCTTTGTAGCGATCCTCCATATTTTTTGTTTTCATCTCTGGGTTCTGTTTGATATGAAAAAAGAACCGGGTATGGAAAACTTGCTGCGCGGTATGAATGATTTACCCGCGCCGCTATTTACTGCCATAGCCAATGGCTGGATGTCGACCAGTTTTTTCTTTTTGCTCTCGGGATTTATCCTTGCTTATTTGTATTGGGGCGAGGACGGGCAATTGAGTATTCCCAAAAAAACATTTTGGTTGGCGCGCGCGACCCGCATTTATCCCATTCATTTAATACTGATGTTGATTACCTTGCTTATGACAACGGCCTATCAACTATCGCTAGGTACTAGCCCGTGGTTATTGGTGGCCAGCGGCCTTACGACACTGACCTTGACACAGGCATGGTATCCGGATTTTGTGCCCATTTGGTCGTGGCCATCCTGGACGATTTCGGCACTGGTATTTCTCTACGCCGTTATGCCATTTCTGTTACCCCGGTTGGCAACATTATCGCGTCGTGCATCCATTCAACTCTTGTGTGCATTGCCGTTTATTTCGCTACTACCTACCGGTATTTACGCGTTGTATTTTCCCGCTGGCACCGAGGCGCCGCAATTTTGGAAAATTTTTATTGGTTCTACTCCGCTATTTTGGTTAGCGCATTTTATTGCCGGTATTTTGTTGACCAGAGTATTTAATTTTTCGCGCGCCGCTAATGCGAGTGCTCCTGCTTCAGGGGGCTGGTTCGCATGGGGTGACCTGGCATTACTGGCCGTGGTCATTTTTGCATGCGCCCAACAGATTGAGGAGCCGTTTAAATTTTTCTTGCGCCACGGGCTGATGATGCCGCTCTATATGGTCATTATTGTCGATCTAGCGCGCGGAAGGGGAATTGCTGCGCGGTTGTTTTCCTTGCCCGGTACGGGCTTTCTCGGAAAGACCGGCTTTTCCATTTTTATCTGGCAAAATTTTGTGTTGATGATGTGCGGCGCCTTTATTATGTTTAATCCCGAGGCGGGCCAGCATCAATTTTTCTGGGCATTGGTGGGCGCTATTGCACTGGGCATTATCAGCACCTATCTGATTGAAAAACCCATGGCGCGTAAGCTGCGGCGCAAATGGCTGGTATCCGGCCAGAGTAACAACCATAAGCAGACGTCAAAAGGCAATACTGATCCTCTTTCAATTCCTTCAAATTTACCGGCGGGCACCAGCCATGAATAACACCTTGATCACTTTGGAAAACCTGCAAAAAATATTTTTGACTGAAGCAGTGGCAACCCATGCGCTGAGCGATATTTCGCTGACCATTAATAAAGGCGAGTACGTGTCTATCTCCGGGCCTTCCGGTTGCGGTAAATCGACACTGCTGTCGCTGCTGGGGTTATTGGATACCGCGAGCAGCGGAAAATATAAACTTGCCAACCAGGATGTATCCAATATTCCCAAGCGCGAGCGGGCACGTATCCGCAATCAGGAAATTGGTTTTATTTTCCAATCGTTTAATTTAATCAGCGATTTGGATGTAGAAGAAAATGTAGAGCTGCCACTTACCTATCGCAGCGATCTGAATAAAACCCAGCGCAAACAATTGGTGAAAGAGGCGCTGGCAAAAGTGGATATGGCGCACCGCAGCAAACACTATCCCGCGCAATTATCGGGCGGGCAACAACAGCGCGTCGCGGTTGCGCGCGCTATCGCCGGGCGCCCTTCTATTTTGTTGGCCGACGAACCCACCGGAAACCTGGATACCAAAAATGCCGAGGCAGTGATGGATCTGCTCGATAAATTACACGCGGAAGGAGCGACCATTTGTATGGTCACCCACGACCCGCGCTCGGCCGAGCGCAGCCAGCGCAAAATTGATGTGCTCGATGGACGTGTGGTGTCCGACAAAACTGTAAAACGCGGGCAGGTCTGATCATGACAATGATTAAGGATATCCAATATGCACTGCGGCTATTGGCAAAAAAACCAGGCTTCACGTTATTAACCACATTGGTGATGGCGGTGGGTGTGGGTTTAAGTGTGTTTTTATTTTCCATGTTCAACACCATGTTATTTAAAGACCTGCCCTTTAAAGACAGCGATCGGTTGGTGCGCTTTCACATCACCCAGGATGGTGTTGAGTCCAGTGATGGTGTTGACCTGCACGATTACGCCGAGATCGCATCCAATTTAAAGGGCGTGGAATTATTTGGCGCTTACAAAGAAATGAATGTCAACGCAATCGGGCGCGATGGTGCACGGCGTTATCGCGCGGCAAAAACCGACCCCAGTATTTTTCAATTGTCGCGCACTGCGCCACTGTTCGGGCGCGAGTTTAATACGCAGGATAATCAGCAAGGTGCGGAAGATGTAGTGGTAATAGGCTATGAAGTCTGGCGCACGCAGTTTGGCGGCGATGAAAATATTATTGACCAAACACTGCGTATCGACGGTAAAACCCACAAAGTAATTGCTGTGATGCCGCAGGGTTATTGGTTTCCTGATAACACTGATCTTTGGCTGCCACTGCGCCTTGACCCCAATGCAATTGCGCGCGGTAAAGGCGATAAACTGAATGCAATTGCACTGCTGCAAAAAAATGTTTCGCAGGACGATATTAATCGCCAGCTGGATATGATTATGCAGCGCATTGCGGTGCGCCACCCCGAAACCAATAAAGGCCTGGGCGTTTTTATCAATGCATTCCAACGCGGCGCCGAGCGCGATGGGATTGAAGTGGTTTACTCCATGCAAATTGCGGCCATCTTAATTTTGCTGTTGGCCTCCATTAATGTGGGCAACCTGTTGTATTCGCGTGCGATAGAGCGCAATAAAGAAACGGCCATTCGCGTTGCACTGGGCGCACCGCGCGGGCGGTTAATCAGCCAAATGTTGTGGGAGAGCGCCATTATCTGCAGCCTCGGTGGCTTGATCGGTTTGCTGGTGATGGCTTGGGGGTTGGAAGTGGCCGCTGCAACAGTAGAGACGTTTTTTACCGATAAGCCCGCATTTTGGTGGCACTTTGGGATAGATGCTTTCACGCTAAAAATATTTTTCGGTTTTGTGCTGGCGACCATTCTAGCCACCGGATTATTGCCGGCGTGGAAAAATTCCGGCGCCGATTTTAATGCAGTATTGCGCGATGGAACGCGCGGTGCACTAGGGAAAAAATCGGGCCGCCTCAACCGGATATTGGTGATCAGTGAAATTTTTTTATCCATGACGATATTGATTGCCGCAGCCACTATGGTGGTGGGTGCCTACCGCGCTACCTTCGCCGATTTTGGTGTGAAGAGCGATAACCTGCTCACGGCGCGCACCTTGCTTAGAGAGGTTCAGTACCAAACACCTGAGCAAAAAATCCAATTTATTAATGCCTTGGTAGCGCAATTGGAAAACAGCCCTGGCATTGGCAAAGTGATGATTGCGTCTATGTTTCCCGCCGACTGGGGTTGGACTCCGCGCATCGCACTGGAGGGAAAAGAATATTCGCAGGTGCAGAATAATGCCTATCCAAAAGTAAATTACATTATGGTTACGCCCGGTACACTTGCCAAGCTCGGTGTGGAATTAAAAGCGGGGCGCTATTTTGATAACAGCGATGAAGGCCTGGAAAAAAAATCAGTCATTGTCACCGACAGTTTTGCTGCCGCACATTTTCCCAATGATTCCGCGCTCGGTAAACGCCTGCGGGTAGTGGATGCCGTCGGGCATGCTGACCAATGGCTAACTATTATTGGTGTGGTGAATCACACACTCTATGGCGATGCCAATAACGCATCGGGAAAAATGCCGACGGTATTCCGGCCATTTAGCCAGACACCAAAAAGTGATTTCACTATCGCCGTAGAAATGAAAACCGATCGCGCCAGCGCTGTGCGCACACTGCGCAATGCCGTGGCCGCAATTGACCCCGAATTGCCGCTGTTCCAGATTGAAGACTACGCCACCAAAAAGAAACGCAATGGCGCGCCTATACGTTTTATCAGCACGATTTTTATGATCTTTGGATTGGCGGCAGTGGTTCTTGCGGCAACGGGAATTTACGGTGTTATGTCCAACACCATTAGCCAGCGCACGCAAGAGATTGGCGTAAAACGCGCACTGGGCGCGCAGGACGAACAAATCACACGGCAATTTTTATGGACGGGCGGCAAACAATTATTGTGGGGCGGCATACCGGGTGCTGCTGCAGGTTGTGCCATGGCGTTTGCCATGGCACATGTAATCGGTATCGCTGCAGCAGATTTAATCCTGGTTACAACAATTATGGTGAGTGTTGTTGCCGGTGTAGTGATAACGGCGACTTATGTTCCCACCCAACGCGCGCTGCAATTAGAGCCAAGTGATGCATTGCGTTATGAATAAGGTAAATATTTTTGTGTGCAGGTGAATCAATCAGGCAAAGAAATGTCCCAGTAGCCGCGTTTTTACTATCACAGCAAAGGAATAACGTCACAATGAAACAACAAGATGTATTTCAAAGTTTTTGTCGCTTAATGTCGGCGCATCTACTGTTAGTGGTGCTAAGCATCTCAGGCACCAAGTATGTACAAGCTAATGACAGCGCCACGGGCGCAACAGAAAATCCCGGCGTAGTCGCTTTCACACAGGGGCGCTATCAGGAGGCAGAAGATTATTTCAGCCAACAGCTAGCCAATCCGGTGCAAAAAAATGATTCACTGATTTACTTGAGTAGAATTGCGGTAGACACGGGCAAAATTGAAATAGCAGTTGAACATATTGAAGCGGCTCTCACCCAAGAGCCAAATACGGCAGAAGAAATAGTTTTATCCGGCGATATTTATTGCAATCAGGCGCAGCAGTCGTCTATGTTTTCGGCGTTGGGTTTAGCGAAAAAATGTATTGCGCAATATGAGGCGGCGGTAAATCAATTCCCTGAAAATACCCATGCTCTGGTGTCCGCCATGCGCTTTTATTTTGAAGCGCCCGGTTTTGCCGGCGGCTCCAGTAAAAAGGGCGATGAATTGCTGGCGCGTCTGGATAAACTCTCACCCGAAGATGCCAATATCTATCGTGTATTTCTATTAGAGAAAGAGGGAAAATCTGATGCCGCTATGGCATTGGCAGATAAGTTAAGCCAACAACAATTTCAATCGGCACGCAATCAATATGAGCTGGCGCGTTTTTATCGGGACAAAAAACAGCTGGCGCATGCCATGCCCTTGTATGAGTCGCTGCGCAACAAACCTACAACATTGGAAAACAAATGGTATGTTAACGACAGCCTGTTGCAGCTAGGGGAAATTCTATTGGCTGAAAAGCAGCATATCCGGCGCAGCATTGAATTAATGGAAGAATATAAACAGAAAAACAACAACCCGCATGATCAGCATTATTTTTGGTCAAGCTGGAGTCTGGCACAAGCTTACAAAGCCAATGGCAATAATGATAAATACGCGCAGCTGGTTAAACAAATTCAAGCTGAAGACTATAAGAAAAATCCCGAATTTACCAAACGCTTTGAAGCGGGTATAAAAGCGCACTAATACAACCCTTGTTAAAAAACCGGGAACCCAATGAAAAAAACAATTCTGGTAGTCGATGATGACGAGGGCATTCTTTCCGCATTAACTATGTTGTTGCGCTCGGAAGGTTTTGCACCTATTGCGACCAGCTCACCGGAGCAGGCGCTGGCGGTGCTTAGCCACGAAGACATTCGCTGTATTTTGATGGATTTAAATTACTCAGCTGATACCACCTCGGGCGATGAAGGGTTGAAACTGATCTGCGCCATTCGCGCGCTGGATGAGCTGGTACCAATTGTAGTAATGACCGGTTGGGGCACGATTGAAGTCGCGGTCAGTGCTATAAAAAAAGGTGCCAATGATTTTATCCAGAAGCCCTGGGGAAATGATCGGCTGCTGACCATTATCAATAACCAAAGCAAATTGGCCGATGCCGAAAAACAAACGCAAAAATTGTTGCAACAAAATCAATTGCTGCGTGAAGAGGCCAATCTCAATGGTGCGATAGTGGCCAGGTCTGCACTCACCATGAATGTGCTGAATACTATCCAGCATGTGGCAGGCAGCGATGCCAGTGTTATCTTCACCGGTGAAAATGGCACTGGTAAAAGTTTGTTTGCACGCTACCTGCATCAACTCTCCGGGCGCAGTGATGCAGCGCTGATTTCGGTAAATATGGGCGCGGTAACTGAATCGCTGTTTGAAAGCGAAATGTTTGGCCATGTAAAAGGTTCATTTACCGATGCCAAAACCACCCGCATTGGCCGTTTTGAATTGGCCGATGAAGGTACTTTATTTCTCGATGAAATCGCCAACACGCCCTATTCACAGCAGGGAAAATTGTTGCGGGTATTGGAAGAAAAACAATTTGAAAAAGTCGGTTCCAGTAAAACCCAACACACCAATTTCCGTTTAATCACTGCCACCAATTGCGATTTAAACGCAGCAGTCAGCGAAGGGAAATTCCGCAAAGATTTGCTCTATCGTATCAATACCGTTGAAATAGAAATCCCGCCCCTGCGCAAACGCGTTGAGGATATTATTCCGCTGGCCACTGCATTTCTCGCCAAGGCCGCAACAAAGTATGCGCGCGCGCCGCTGGCTATAGCACCGGAGGCGGAAGCTGCACTGAAAGCTTATCCATGGCCGGGCAATGTGCGCGAGCTGGGCCATGTCATGGAACGCGCGCAGATTTTGTGTAAAGGTGAGCGTATTCATATGCATGATCTTGGTTTAGCTAATGCGGAACAAACACTCGTGGCAACTCCAATGCAAAATCAATCTGCAACGCAGGATTTGCGGGTTATGGAAGAAATCGAAATGGACATTATTGCGCAGCGGCTGGCCTATTTTAATGGCGATGCAGTTAAAGCGGCCGACTCACTCGGGTTTAGCCGCAGTGCGTTTTATCGCCGACTGGAAAAATTAAAAACCTGATATGCATAAACGGCGTCCATTTGAGGCTCATTTAATTCGCCTGGTGCTGCTGGCCTCACTGCCATTGCTGCTGTTATTACTATGGGTGATGGTACTCGCCAATATTTCGATATGGTTAATTTTGTTGACCGGTTTAATCGGCGGCTTGGTGATTTTGTTCAGTTGTTATTCTGTCTACCAAAAACTATCCTACCAATTTCGCGGCATCAGTAATTTATTAGAGGCTTTGATTCAGGGCGATTACACCCTGCGCGCCCGCACTGACCAAAACAACAGTGCCCTTGATGAATTGGTGGGTGCGATTAACGGTTTGGCTAAACGCCTGAGCCAACAGCGCTGGGAATCGGTTGAAAGCCAGTTGTTATTGCGCACGATCATTGAGCATATTGATGTTGCGATCATTGCACTTAACCAAGACAACCAAATTCGCTTTTTAAATCCGGCGGCTGAAAATTTGTTGCAGTTAAAAAATTCGCTCACCAACCGGGAATTGTTGCAACAGCTCGCGTTTGTGCAAGAGCTTACCAGCGGCTGCCATCAGGTAGTGGAATTATCGCTCGGTTATCAGCAGGGGCGATTTAATGTGTACGTGGAAGAATTCCGCGAGGACGGTAAACAGCACAAATTGTTATTTATTACCGATATCCGCACGCTGTTGCGCAGCGAAGAACGCAAAGCCTGGCAAGATCTGGTGCGGGTCATCAGCCATGAAATCAACAACTCACTTTCACCCATTGCCTCAATTAGCCAAACCCTACAACGCTTGCTTGAGCGCGATGCACAGTATGCCGATGTGATCGGGAATTTGCGTGAAGGACTCGGGATTATTAGCGAGCGCGCCAAGGGCTTGAGCCAATTTGTGGATAGTTATAAACAACTCGCCAAATTACCTGAACCGCAAACACAACCGCTATCGATTCGCCCGCTGGTTGAAAAAATTGTCGCCCTGTTTAATCACCAACCCATAACCATAGAAGCCGAGCGCGATTTTATTCTGCAGCTCGACCCGGTGCAGTTTGAACAAGTGTTGATAAACCTGATCAAGAATGCGGTTGAAGCCACTGCACTCGCCAATCCCAACAATCCCGGCAGCACCATTACGATTCGCTGGGCTGTTAGCCGTCAGTTTTTCAAATTGGACATCTGTGACCAAGGCAGCGGTATCAGCAATCCGGATAATTTATTTGTGCCTTTCTACAGCACCAAAAAGCAGGGCTCTGGTGTAGGCCTTGTACTATGCCGTCAGATTATTGAAGCGCATAATGGCCGATTATCACTGAGTAACTTGGCCCTGAACAATCAGAATTCGGGGGGCTGTTGTGCCAGTATTGAATTGCCACTTCAATTCAATCAATCCTAAATAGGAATAATGTTTTTCTGCTGAAGTTTAAGAATCCACCCGCCCCACACCAGCGCCACAATAATCAATATGGCTCCAATTCCAAAACTGCAATTTGCAATCGCGAGCGTGTTATCCAACGCATCCATCATAGTCAGTAAATTTCCCCAGTCGTGCGACTCTTCACCGCCACCACCCACTAAGGGCAGTGCGCGATATTCGGCGTCGGCGATATAGGGTGAAACATCGATAAAACTTTGCCCGCACCACCAGAGCGTAATACTGCCGGCAAAGGTGTCGCGCTGTATAAACACAAATACACAGGTTAATGCGAGTGGCAACAGTACCTGAAATAAACTGCCACCCAAGATCATCATAAATTCGCCGAACGGCATAAATAAAACATGACCGAATTCATGGAAGGGTAAATTGATCAGATGCATAAAGGAGCTGCCGATTTTTTCCCAATCAGCTCCGCCATTAATAAAATAGCCACCCCAAATGGCGAAAGCGATAAGGCAGGCAACCCGAGCCCAGAATGCACCTGCGTCAATACGTTCAGGCACGTAAAGAAAAGCGGCAGTTAATTGTTGGCGCAGGGTTATGACTTCTTTCCTTTCGATAAATGTTTCTGCTTCAGGTTCAGAATCATGCACTGGATTTTCTGGCGAGTGTTTTGCAATAAATTTGCTGTACACAATGCCGCAACTGGGGCAGATATCCGGGTGGATATTATGATCAATTGTTTGCCGTTGGTAACGGCATTTGGGGCAGACATTTACCGTCATTATTGTATATCCACATAATCGGTCATGAGCGTTGCGATCCAATCCATAAATACCTGCACACGGCGCGAGAGGTTGCGGCGATTGGGATAAATAAGTGAAGCCGGCATGGACTCCGCGCGATAATTTTTTAATACTTCGACCAATTTCCCCTGTGCCAAATAATCCTGTGCACCTATACGTGGGATTTGCGCGATACCGAATCCTGCGATACAGGCAGCGCTGTAAGCATCGGAATTATTCACCGTAATGTTGCCCATCATCGCAATAAATTTTACTTCGCCTTGGTCAGTGTATTCGAATCCGGGCGATTTGCTGCCAAGCGTGGTGACATAGTGAACCAGTTGGTGATTAGCTAAATCATCCAATGTTTGCGGTGTACCAAACTGTGCGATGTAGTCAGGGCTGACACAGTTGAGCAATTCCAATTTTCCGAGTGGCCGCGCGATCAGCGATGAGTCGCTGAGTTTGCCCACGCGAACCACACAATCAAATCCCTCGCGGATAACATCCACGCGCCGATCTGTGCTGCTGATTTCCACCTGCAGTTGCGGGTGTTGCGCCAGTAATTCAGGCAGGCGCGGAATCACCCGCATCTTGGCCATATTGCTGGGCATATCTACGCGCAGGCGCCCGGTTAAATTACTTGCGCCTTGCTGGAACAACCCTTCCAGTTCGTCCATATCGGCCAATAAATCTTTGCAGCGCTCGTAATACACCTGGCCGTCTTGCGTCAGTTGCACCTTGCGCGTGGTGCGGTGCAACAGGCGTGTATTCAGCAGGCTTTCCAACTGCTGTATCGAGGTGGAGACACTCGCTTTGGGCAGGCCGAGACTATCGGCCGCTTTGGTAAAACTGGCGAGTTCGGCCACCCGCACAAAACTTAGCATGGCATCTAATCGATTCATAAGTCCTATCAATTGTTCGGATTATCCAAACAGTCTAATCGGTATTTGCGTGTTTATCGAAAAATATCCGGGCAATAGACTGGCCTCGTCAACAGATTTCCCTTTTGAAACGATTTATAAGGCTACGAGGCAGATATGAACAAGATTGCATTGGTTACCGGCGGCAGCCGTGGTTTGGGCAAAAACACCGTATTGGCACTGGCTAAACAAGGTGTCGATGTCATCTTCACCTACAACAGTAAGCAGGACGAAGCAGAAGCGGTAGTGGCTGAAGTGCAGGCATTGGGCGTGCAAGCGGCCACACTGCAATTGGACGTGGGCAATAGCAAAAACTTTGCGGCCTTTGCTGATCAGTTAGGCGCGCTTTTATCGTCAAAATGGCAGCGAGACAGTTTCGATTTTTTAATCAATAACGCGGGCATAGGTATTCACGCGAGCTTTGCAGAAACTACCGAAGAACAGTTTGATCTGCTGATGAATATCCATTTGAAAGGCACTTTTTTTCTCACGCAAAAATTGTTGCCGCTGATTAAAGATGGCGGCCGCATTGTGAATATTTCCACCGGTCTTGCTCGTTTTTGTTATCCGGGTTACGCGGCTTATGCGGCGATGAAAGGTGGCATAGAAGTGTTGAGCCGCTACATGGCAAAAGAATTGGGCGCGCGCGGAATTGCAGTGAACGTTGTTGCACCCGGCGCAATCGAAACCGATTTTGGCGGCGGCCGGGTGCGCGACAACAATGAGCTCAACCAGCAAGTCGCTGCAATGACAGCCTTGGGGCGTGTAGGTGTTCCGGACGATATAGGGCCGATGATTGCGTCGCTTTTATCCGAGAGCAATCGCTGGATCAATGCGCAGCGTATTGAGGTGTCGGGTGGGATGATGTTGTAAATCTTGCGGAACACTGGCGATACGATTATCGCCAGTGTGGTTGAGGTGTGTTCTTAAAACTCCCCGTCCCGCGCCATGCGTTCGCGCTCTTTGCGGTCTTCCTCTTCGGCTTTGGCGTGTTCGATGATGCGCATCATGGTGGCGATATCGGCATCGACGTTGCTTTCGGCGAATTCGCCGGTGAGTTTTACGTTCGGGTGCAGGTTGCCGTGTTCAAATAGATCCCAAATTTCTTCGGCGTAATGGGTGACTAATAAATCTGGCGCATATTGGCCGAAATAGTCGCGCATATTATTCACATCGCGCGTGAGCATCATTTTGGCGTTGTTGTTGCCTGCAGCATTCACGGCTTGCGGTAAGTCGATCACCACCGGGCCGCTGTGATCAACCAGTACGTTGAATTCCGATAAGTCACCGTGGACTAAACCGGCGCAGAGCATGCGCACGATTTCCATCATCATCTGCGCGTGGTATTCGCGGGCGGTGTCCGGGTCAAAGGCGACATCATCCAGGCGTGGCGCCGGGTCGCCGTCTTCATCGACAACCAGCTCCATTACCAGCACACCTTCCAAAAACCAATAGGGGGTGGGTACGCGCACACCGGCTTCGGCGAGGCGATAAAGAGCGTCTACCTCGGCATTCAACCAGGCATCTTCCGCTTCTTTTTGACCGTAGCGAGTACCTTTGGACATGGCGCGGGCGCGGCGCGAGTTGCGCACAGTGCGGCCTTCTTGATACTGCACGGCCTGTTTAAAGCTGCGTTTATTCGCTTCTTTATAGACTTTGGCGCAGCGGATTTCATCGTTGGCGCGCACCACAAAGACTTGCGCCTCTTTGCCGCTCATCAACTGGAACAGGACTTCATCGATCAAGCCATCGTCAACTAATGGCTGTAAGCGTTTGGGTATTTTCATCGGCGCTCGGGGTCTGGGCTGGGGTTGTGCGCATGATAACACCCATAGCCATTTACCGGAAAAACGATTGGTGATTGGCCTCAGTACTCTTGCACAAAACGCTTCAGGCGCAACAACCAGCCGCGCTTGATATATTCCGTGAAGAGTTCGCGCTTGCCCCAACCGATATGGTCAAAAAAACGCGCGCGATAAACGCTTAAATCCGGGCTGGGATTCTTATGCAAACTGCGCATATCGCGCGCGACGCAAATATGGGTTTTCACACAAAAATAACTGAAGTAAAAGCGCGCACGACGCGATAATTGTGGATAGTGTTTTAACCAAAGCTCTAACACGCCAGCACAAGCAATCGACATATCGTCAATTTTTTTCTGGTTGGAACTGGATAAAATACTGCCCTCGCGCTGGCGATAGGCGACCCATACACTCGGTTGGTAAAAATAGGTTTGTACGCGCAGCGCGAGGCGTGGTGTGACCACCATATCTTCCATTACCCGCCCTTCCGGGAAACGCAAATCACTTCCCCAGAGTGAGCGCTTGGAAATTTTTGACCAGATATGCAAATTGCGCTCTTTGTAAATTCCTTCAAATAATTTCAGCGGATCGGTGAGTAATTTTTGTTTTGATCCAGCAAAAGTCGCAGTGTGATTTTCGCCGCGCCATAAATGCTTCCAGCGTTGCTGCTCGCGCCAGACGCGGAAATCGCACAGCACTAAATCCGGTAAATACTGGCGGGTGATCTGCTGGAGTTCGGCAATCGCACCCGGATGCAATGCATCATCGGAATCCAGAAACCAGACGTAATCTCCACGTGCGTTGTCGAGCAGAGTATTGCGCGCTGCGCTTAAACCGCGATTGTATTCGTGGCGCAGAATCGTTATAGGAACGATAGAATCTTCAGCGAATTCTTTTAGCAATTGATGTGAGCTATCGGTAGAACAATCATCAAGCACAATAATTTCCACACCGGGTGCTATTTGCTGTACCACCGACTCAAGGCATTCGCGCAGATAAGCTTCAACGTTGTACACCGGAATTAAAATACTGAGCCAAGGTTTGGGCGTGTGGATCACAATCAATTACACCTTTACGATCAGGGTTCTATTTATAGTGAATTAATTTTCCAGCAGCAATTGTTCGGGCAGCGCCGGAAGAGCAGTTTGTTGCAAATCCGAAAATAGCTGTTCGTAAGCCTGTGCCATACGATCGAGAGAGAATTCAGCGAGTGCGCGCTGGCGCCCTTGCTGTGCCAAAATTTGTGCGTAGGTTGAATTGTGTAACAGAATCTCTATCGCATCGGCCATGGCGTAAGCGCATTGGGCTTTTACCAATAGGCCATCGCTACCGTGGATAATCATTTCCTGCACACCAATCACGGCAGAACCTATCACCGCACAACCAGCCGCCATGCCTTCAGCCAGCGCGAGTGGCATGCCTTCGTAGCGTGTGCTCAGCACGCAAATTTGGTGGCGCATCAATAAAAAAGGCAAGTTGCCGCAGTGACCGGCAAAGTGAATCTGTCCATTGAGTTGCAACTCATCTACCAATTTTTTGGCTTTGGCGATATGGCGTTTGTTGCCCGCACCGGCAAACAATACCGGCGCGATAATATTTTTATCGCGCAAGAGCGCAACTGCACGGATTAATGTCTCATGGTCTTTTTGTTTGGCAAATCGCGCGGGCATGATAATGCCGGGAATGCGTTCAGTGAGTGGAACTGCATCGGCGTTAGCGTAATCTGATAACTGGATACCGTTATTGATCGCCATAATTTTGTGTGCGGGAAAACCCAATTCCAGCAAACGCGACCGCACACCCTCAGAGCAGCCAATAATTTTATCGGTGTAATGCGCAAGCCAGCGCGCTTGTAATAAACGCAGTGGCGTATAGCGCTCGCGTGAATTGTGTTCGACATGAATTAAATGCGGAACCCGCGCGATCAAACCCGCATATCTACCCCAGAGATGTTCACTAAAACCGTGGGTGACGAGAATATCCGGTTGGTACTCTCGGCAGATGCGCACTAATTCGACAATGGTTGCCAGGTGCGACCAACCTGCAACCAGTTTGAGTGAAATACCTTCAGCCTGAAGTTGGTTGACGCGCGCTTGATCGGTGGACGATTTTTTGCGCAGCACCAACATAGAAGAAAAGGCGGGATTATTTTTCACCGCGCGAATCAGGTCGATGGCGACTTTGGTGGAACCGGTAAAACCCCCGGTGACAAAATGCACGACTTTGAGTGGACGCTGTGCCGCGAGGGAGCTATTCATAAAGGATACCGCATCAGTAAGGCGGGTTGCGGCTTGCTACGGACGAGCACAACCCTGATGGGGCGCGAGTATAGAAATATCGCGGCGGGAGAGTTGTGAAATTTTGTGCGGGATTGTTAAAAGATTCAGCGTATAAAAAAAGCGCACCGGTTTAGGGTGCGCTTATGGCGATTGGATTATTGCAAGTGTTGGCGAACAAAATTCACCGTTGCCTCTAGCGCTTGGGTGCGGGTTTCGCCTTCGAGCAAGTGATGGTTTTCACCTTTAAGTTCAAGCGCAGTTGCCGGTTTTTGTTGTTTTTTTAGTGCCTTTAACATTTGTTCGGATTGTTTGGGTGGAACACGTTTGTCATCAGCGGAATAAACTAACAGTACCGGTGCAGTAAAATTGCCGGCATAGGTTTCTGGTGACATTTTCTCCAAGGCTTTTTTGTCCACATCGCCATTGGCAAATTGCATCGCCATGTAATCAGCTACTTCACTGCTGCTGCCGTGCTGATTTTTATCCCATGCGAGCATGGCATTGAGATCGCCAATACCATTGATCGAGACTACGCACTTGTACAACTCTGGTGTAAATGCACCACCCGCCAAGGCGGCGTAACCACCGTAACTTGCTCCAACAATACAAACACGTTTGGGATCAACCATACCTTTGCTGGTAAAAAAATTCACTGCATCGGTCAAGTCGTCCTGCATCTTCTTGCCCCACTCGCCATGCCCGGCAGTATAGTGTGCCGTACCAAAACCGGTTGAACCGCGAAATTGAGGCTGGATCACCAAATAACCCTGTGCGGCAAGTGCCTGTGCAAAATAATCAAAACCAACAGTGTCGTAAGATGCCGGGCCGCCATGTGGATAAATCACTGCCGGTAAATTTTTAAGTGAGCCTGCCTTGCTGCGCGGAATGGTGAGCAAGGTAGGAATTTTTAAACCATCGCGCGCTGTATAAATGGACTTGCCAATCAAGTGAATATCTTCCGGTTTAAATGCAGGGCGTCCTGATGTTAAAAAGCTGGCCTGATTAGCGCTGTCAAACAAAAAATAATCTTCCGGGTAGTCTGACCCCTCAACGCGCACCACCACCTTTTGCCAATCGGGAGTCCAATCAATTAACCACACTGCCTGATCGGGAAAGTCTTTTTGAATAGCTTTTATTTTTGCATCGACTTTGGCATCAAAAAAATGATACGAAGGTGTAAAACCGGAATAACGAACACCGTAGACCACACGCTGCATATCGGTTATGACGCTTTCAATATCAGCATCATCACGCCCCAACAAAGGTCCAGTGATGGCACCATCTTTCAGGCTCATAGTGTAATAGCTGGTACGGCCAGTTTTTTCATCATCGGTTAACATTACCAGTGATTGATAATCTGCTGTCAGTCCGACAAAGGATCTATTTTTTACGGCAGTTATTTCTTTGAAAATTTCTATCCACTTACCGTTATTGAGCGCGAGCACTTTATGCTCATTATTGCGCTCATCGTATTCCTCCTGAACGATCGCCTTGCCTTCGCGGTTTACAAAAAAATCATCTGTATGGTAACTCCCGCCCTGCTCGGGCTTTATATGGTTCCGTTTAAGGCTCACCTTGTATAACGAATAATTGGGTTTTGGAAAATGGTTATCAATTTGGGAATAAGCAGGCATAAGTGCATACTGGCCGTCGGGAGTAATACCCACCACATGGCCCAATCCACTTTGCCCGGCCAGAATTTTATCCCCCGGAGTTAACAGCTGACGAATTTTCTTATCCTTGATATTCAAAACAAACGCTGTGCTTAGGTCAAATTTGCCTCTAAAGCCTTTAACTCTGGTGTATTGCGATACACGCAAAAACAGTTGCTCATCATTAAAAAAGTAAATGCCTCCCGGTTGTATTTTGGAAACATCCAGTGCAAAAACCAGCTTTTTGTCTTTTATGGATACAACATAGACAGCATCTTGATCGCCAGTTACTTTGCGAAAAGCCACCAAATCCCCGTTGGGCGAAATGGCGACCATACCAACACTGGGTAATGCGCCATATTCGCTTAATGAAATACTGGCTTGAACGGGAAGGGTAATAAGGCAAAATAAAAAAAGCAGCCTAGCCATAACATAGCGTAAAAAATGATTCATCCTGGGTTCCATTCAAAATTAATATTTATTTCCACGTTCATTTATGGTTACAACCCAGTGAAAAGTTGCACCTGTAAATCAAACAGCCTGAATTCCCTGCCCCCTGTGTACGATGCATCAGGTCTTTATCACTACCGGGTATTCGTAGCCCTAGGGCTTGCAGAGTAAAAGTGGTGCTATGGCCATTGCATAGCACCCCACGCAGTATCTACAAGCTAGATTTAGGCGTCAATGCACTTATCTCACAGCCCTGTTAAATAGCTCGGGGGTAAATTAAGTTTGGTTTAAGCGGACCTATTTAATCTGATCAGCGTTGAAACACACTTTATTCATTCACCGCTGCAGGAGCTTTACCATGAAAACTACCCATAAATACTTATTAATCGCCAGCCTTATTAGCCTTGCCGTTAGCGCACAAGCGCGTGACCTTGGGCCGGATGAGGCGCTGAAACTGCGTGATTCTGGTACTATCCAATCGTTTGAGAAACTCAACGAACTGGCACTGGCGCAACATCCCGGTGGTGTAATCCGCGAAACTGAGCTGGAAAACGAATGGGGCCGCTATGTTTATCAACTGGAAGTAGTTGATGCACAGGGTGTTGAGTGGGATCTGGAGTTGGATGCGACTAACGGCCAGATTCTCAAAAACCATCAGGATGATTAAATCCCCCTTTTATCGATCTATTCATGAATAGCATTTGATGCAAACCATTACGCGTATCGCACTGTATGTTTTTCTCGCCGCGCTCACCCTTGGGGTCAGCGCGCGCGACCTTTCGCAAGACGAAGCCCTGCGCCTGCGCGAGCAGGGACGCATTATCCCATTGGAAAAATTACTGGAACTAGTGGCACAGCGTCACCCGCATGCCAGTTTGCTCGAACTAGAATTGGAAGAAGACGACGATATTTATATTTATGAAGTGGAACTCGCGACGCGCGACGGCGTAGTGCGCGAACTCGAATTTGATGCGCACACAGGAAAATTATTAAAAGACGAGGAAGACGATTAATGCGTTTATTAATTGTTGAAGATAACGTTGCCCTCGCTGACGAACTCACCGCCGATTTACAGCGTGCCGGTTATGCAGTGGATTGGCTGGCCGATGGCCGCGATGCGCTCTACCAGGGCGCCAGTGAACCTTATGATTTAATTTTGTTGGATTTAGGTTTGCCCGGCAAATCCGGCTTGGAAATTTTGCGCGAGTGGCGTGCAACGGGAATGAATCGCCCGGTATTAATTCTTACCGCGCGCGACCACTGGGCAGAGCGCATCGATGGTTTAAAAGCCGGTGCCGATGATTACCTCACTAAACCTTTTCATCCGGAAGAACTGCAATTACGCATCCAGGCGCTCTTGCGTCGCGCCCACGGCCAAGTCAATCAACCGCAATTGGATGTGGCGGGATTGCAACTAGATGAAGCCCATCAAACCGTGATTAAACAGGGCGAACAAATTGAATTAACCGCCGCCGAATTTAGTTTGCTGCGTTATTTTATGTTGCACTGTGGAAAAATCATTTCCAAAAGCCAACTCAACGACCACCTTTACGACGGCGAAAGTGAACGCGACTCCAATGTAATTGAAGTACATGTTAATCACTTGCGCAGCAAACTGGGTAAAAGCGCCATCGAAACCAAGCGCGGCCAGGGCTATCGTTTTATTGGTATCGATAGTCCATGATGCGCGCGCTGAATTCCATCCAGCAGCGGCTGAGCATCAGTTTAATTGCGGTGCTGATTCTGGTGGGGCTAGTGCTCGCGCAGATGAGCCTGTGGTTATTTGACCAAGGCCTGCGTCGCTATCTGGAAAATCATTTACAGGATGAGGCGGAATTATTAGTCGCGGCACTGGCGCGTGGTGCCAATGGCATTGAGCTGAACCAGCAGCATGTTTCCGCCGCTTATCATCGCCCTTTCTCGGGCCATTATTTTTGTATTGATTTGGATGAGCAGCAGTGGCGCTCGCGCTCGTCGTGGGATTTTTCACTGCCAGAACCTGCACAACAAGGCTTGATGCAGGAACTGGTTGATGGCCCGCAGGCGCAGCAATTATTAATTGTACGCGCCGATTATCGCCGCTTTGGTAAAAATATTTTGATTGTAGTCGCGCAGGATTACACACCCATGCTCGATAGCTTTCGCCGCGTACAATGGATTGGTGGCGGTATTGGCTTGGGCGCATTACTACTATTGGTGTTGTTGCAGCGCTATTTAGTTGCGCGCGCGCTGCAACCGTTAGAGCAAGTGCGCACGCAGATTGCACAGTTGCAACAAGGGCAGCGTGCGCAACTGGATGCACAAGTGCCGCAGGAATTACAGCCATTGGTGCAACAAATCAATCACCTGTTACACCACACCGAAGATAATCTCACCCGCTCGCGCAATGCACTGGGTAATCTCGGCCACGCATTAAAAACACCGCTTGCGATTTTATTCAGTCTCGCTAATCGCCAGGAATTAAATAGCCACCAAGAACTGCGCGATAATTTGCGCAACCAACTTACGCATATGCAAGAGCGCATCAGCCGCGAGTTGGGGCGCGCGCGCCTTGCCGGTGAGGCCTTGCCTGGCGCTTATTTTGTCTGCGCGACAGAGCTGCCAGATTTAGTGGGAACGCTCGCACAAATTCACGGCCGCAATTTAACAATTACCTGGTCAGCCGCGGATAACTTGCGCTTGCCTTGGGATCGGCAGGATATGCTGGAATTGCTCGGCAATCTGCTCGATAACGCCTGTAAATGGGCGCAGCAAAAAGTCGCGCTCAATATCACCCAGGACAACAATCATTTTATTCTGACCATTGATGATGATGGTCCCGGCATAGCACCGGAGCTGCGCACCCAGGTATTAAATCGCGGCGCGCGTATTGACGAACAGATACAAGGTCACGGTTTGGGCTTGGGCATAGTGCGCGATATAGTGGAACACTGCAAAGGCGAGCTGGGCTTGCATGAGAGTCCATTCGGTGGATTGCAGGTTGTAATCCGCTTGCCTGCCCCCAACTCCTGAGCCACTCCACTGATCCTTCCTCACTGAAGAATATTTTATGCACGGCATGCATTCGTCCGGTTTGTCCGCCCATCCCAATCAAGAAGCACGCACTGATGCCAAAGTGAATTTGCGCCAGAGCATGGCCTATTTGCTGCCCTATCTGTGGGACTTTAAAGGGCGGGTGATTCTTGCTGTGGTGGCGCTGCTCGCCGCCAAGGGCGCAACCCTGGTGATGCCTTGGGCACTTAAACATATTATTGATGGCGTAGATCGCAGCATCGCCCCGGAATTGGCGCTGCCTGCTTTTTTTATACTGTTTTACGGTGCGCTGCGTTTTGGTAGCGTTTTTTTTGGTGAGGTGCGCGATGCATTATTCAGCCGCGTCACTGAACATGCCATGCGTAAAATCGGTTTGCGCGTGTTCAACCATTTGCACTCGCTCGAACTGGCATTTCATCTTGACCGCGCGACCGGCGGTATCAGCCGCGATATAGAGCGCGGGACCAATGGCATCAGTTTTTTGATGCGTTTTTTGATGTTCAATATTGTTCCTACCTTATTTGAAATCTTAATGGTGGCGATTATTTTTGCCGCAGCCTTTTCGATTTGGTACGCGGTCATAACCTTGGTTGCTGTTGCGATTTATGTAGTGTTTACGATTTACACGACCGAGTGGCGCAATAAATTTGTGCGCGAGGCGAATCAGGCTGATTCATCCACCAGCACCCGCGCGATTGATTCACTGCTCAACTATGAAACGGTAAAATATTTTAACAACGAACAATTCGAAGCCGAAACCTACGATAAATTTCTCGCTAACTGGGAAACAGCGAAATTAAAAAATCGCATGTCGCTGCTGGCACTCAACTCCGGGCAGGCATTGATTATCGCGCTGGCGATGACTGCGATGATGTGGATGGCCGCGCAGAGTGTGATCGACAAGGAAATGACGCTAGGTGATTTGGCGATGATCAACGCCTATATGATCCAATTATTTATCCCGCTCAACTTCCTCGGTTTTGTCTACCGCGAAATCCGCCGCTCCCTGACCGATCTGGAAAATATGCTGGCGCTGTTAAAACGTAGTCCGTCCATTAGCAATAGCGCTGAAGCGCAGCCACTGCAAGTCAGCAAAGGAGCAATCCATTTCCAGCAAGTGGATTTTGGTTATCACGCCGAGCGCCCGATTCTCAAACACTTTAATTTGCAGATTCCGGCGGGCACCAAGGTGGCGATTGTTGGCTCCTCTGGCGCGGGTAAAAGTACCCTCTCGCGTTTGCTTTACCGCTTTTACGATATCAACTCCGGCAGCATCGAGATCGACGGGCAAGATATTCGCCATGTCACGCTGGAGAGTTTACGCCGTGCCATCGCCATAGTGCCTCAAGATACAGTGCTGTTTAATACCAGCATCCGCGAGAATATTGCCTATGGTAATCCGCAGGCGAGCGAAGAACAGATTGACCGCGCAATTAAAATGGCGCATCTGGAAAACTTTATAAACAGTTTGCCGCAGGGCGATAAAACCTTGGTCGGCGAGCGGGGATTAAAAGTATCAGGAGGTGAAAAACAGCGCATCGCGATTGCGCGGGTATTATTAAAAGGCTCGCCAATTTTAATTTTTGATGAAGCCACCAGCGCACTGGATTCCAATTCCGAGGCGGCGATTCTTGCGGCTATGCATGAAGTGGCCAGCGGCCACACCACCCTCGTGATTGCTCACAGGTTATCGACGGTGGTAGATGCTGACCAGATTATTGTGTTGGATGCCGGCGCCGTTGTTGAGCAGGGCACACACGCTGAATTGTTGGCGCAGCAGGGGAAATATGCGCAGATGTGGGCGATGCAGCTTCAAGATCAGTAACCCAACCCATCGAGGCGCCAAATGTGCGCATACCACTTCACAGCTGCACCAATTAGGTATCGCCAGCTGATTGCAACTTGGATGCTTTTTGTAGCACAAACAAATTTAAGCGCCAAAAAAGGGCGGCCACTACCTCCGCTACCTGTCTGATCCGCTCCAATTCTTTGCCTGGACGCAATCTCACCATTAAAAAATTACTTGGCATAAGTTTCGCTAAGGCTCCTACACAGTGAAAGATGGCACTGAACGTTGGAGTTGTCGGGGCAAAATGGAACGCCTTGCAGTTGTATGCAACTGCACTCATTTAATGGTGATAGGTGAACCAGATGTCGCAGAATATCGATAGTCAACACAAGCCGCGATTTGATTTTGGAAAATACAAAGGCATTATTATCTCCGTTGCGTTATTTTTGTTGCTTGACGCATCTGTATTGCTCTTCAATTTTTATGTCTCCTTTGAAATTGCCGATGATGCAGTAGGTGTGAACCTGGCTGGCCGTCAACGTATGTTGTCGCAACGTATGGCGAAAACATTATTTGTATTGGATGCATCGCGCGATGACCCTGCAGGTTTCAAAACAGCATTTGATGAACTGCAATTGAGTAAAGGGTTGTTTGATGAAACACTCAACGGTTTTATCAATGGCGGCGTGGTGCGCGGTGCCGGTAAAGAGGTGGTAACACTGGAGCCAGTTACCAATCGTTTGGGTAAAGACTCACTGCAAAATACTCTCTTGCTGTGGCAGCCTTATAAAAGTGCCGTCGAACAGTTAACGACCGACGTACAGAACAATCTTCCCTATGAATCTTCTTTAGTTGCTGCAGTGACTATGGCGCGCACGCATAATTTGGCGATGCTCAGCTCCATGAATGATTTGACGGTCAGCCTTGAACAGGTGGCAGCGTCCAAGGCGACGCGCTTGCGGATAATTCAAACAGTGGGCATCAGCCTCGCGATTATCAACTTCCTGTTTATTATGTTTCACTTTGTGCGGCAATTGCGTGATAGCGATAAAGTCATTGAAAAAGCTCGCCGCGAGACTACGGAAATTCTGGAAACGGTTAACGAAGGTCTGTTTTTGATTGATAAAGATTTAATTCTGGGTGAGCAGCATTCGGCACGCTTGGTTGATGTACTGGGGCCACAGGAGTTTGCGGGAAAATCGTTCCAGGCATTGCTGGAAAATATTGTCAGCGAAAAAGACGCGGAAACCGCGCGTGGATTTATTGAGTTATTGTTTGACCCAAAAGTGAAAGAAAAATTGATCGGTGATCTAAACCCGCTCAGTTTGGTTGAAGTGAACATCGCGCAGAGCAATGGCGGCTTCCTCACCAAGCATTTGCAATTCAGCTTTGCGCGCGCCTACCAAAAAGATGACGATGGAGCGCAGAAAATTTCCCATGTATTGGTTACGGTGCTGGACATTACCGAACAGGTCAAATTGGAACGCGCACTCAATGAAAGCCGCAAACACAATGAATCACAACTGGAAATGATCACCGGGCTGTTGCATACCCATCCGGGTTTGTTGAAAGAGTTTATCGCCAATAGCTTCAATTGTTTCAACCGCGTGAATAATATTTTACGCCAACCCGCCAAAACCTCCCAGGCAGTGCGCGATAAAGCCACCAGCATCTTTCGTGAAATCCACAACTTCAAAGGTGAGGCTGCATCGCTCAAACTGGACTTTTTTGAAACTGCCGCCCACAAGATGGAAGACACTCTTGCGCTGCTGCGCGACAAGCGCGATTTGAGTGGCAATGATTATCTCGGCTTAACGGTGCAACTTGAAAGTTTGATCAGCTACACCCAGCAAGTTGAACACCTCACCGAAAAACTCGGCCAGTTTGCAGTAGTGAGTAGCAACAGCCCGCGCCCGGTGAACAATAAACAAGTTACTGGTAGCCGCCGCAGCGATGGCTGGGAGCAGCTTGAGGATTTTGTGCAAAACATTGCAATGCGCAATGGCAAGATGGTCAAGTTGGTCGCCAGTGGTCTCAGCGAGATTGATTTGGATAGCGAGTATCAAAAAAAGCTAAAAGATATTTGTATCCAACTGCTCCGCAATGCAGTTGTGCATGGAATTGAAACACCGCGCGATAGAGAACTCAGTGAAAAACCCATCGTTGGTCGTATCGATTTACGCCTTGCTAAAGTATCTGAAACCGAAATGGAATTGACCGTGATGGATGATGGTCAGGGTCTTGACTATGACGCGATTCGCTCCAAAGCGCTCAGCTCAGGAAAATGGCCGGAAGACGAAATTGAATCATGGACTAATAAACATTTGCTTGGTTTGATTTTTCATGATGGGTTTAGCACCGCTGCAGAGGTCAACAAAGATGCCGGTCGCGGTGTGGGTATGGAAGCCGTCATGAATCATGTGCTCGCACAGCGTGGCAAAATCAGTGTGTCCAGCCGCAGCGGGCGCCACTGTCGTTTTGTCATCACTCTGCCGATAGTGCACACCAATAGCAGCGAAGAAATTGCCGCCTGATATCGATAAGGAAAATACCATGCTGTCACTGATGATTGTGGATGATTCCAATATCATCCGCCGCAAAATTGAACGCTGTAATGACTCGGATAAATTTCGTGTAGTTGCCGCTGCAGCCAACGGCGCTGAAGCACTCGAATTATTTAAACAGACACGCCCGCAAGTGGTCACTATGGATTTGACCATGCCGGAAATGGATGGAATTGCCTGCATCCAGCAATTGATGGCAATGGATTCCGGATTACGAATTTTAGTGATTTCTGCTTTATCGGATAAAGCCACAGGAATTGATGCACTGAAAAAAGGTGCGCGCGGCTTTTTATGCAAACCCTTTACGGATGATCAACTGCTGGAAGCGCTCACCGAACTCACAGAAGATTAAGGCCGACCCATGTCACAAGAAACTTTGCAAGTATTTATCGATGGCGTAGTGCGCTATTTTCATCACACGAATGACAAAGATGTAAAAGTCGGTACACCTTATCTGGTCGAAAATAATAATCCTGCTGCTTATGATGTGACCGGGATTATTGGTATTTCCGGCCCCTATCGTGGCTGTGTGTATTTCACTGCACCACGCATTTTGCTCAAGCATTTATTGCTCAGCATTGGCGAGTTGGATACCAGCAACGAACATATTTTTGATTTGGTGGGCGAAGTAGCCAATACCATTTCAGGCAACGCCCGCAGCCGCTTTGGCCACGAGTTTATGATTTCGGTACCGGTGATGATCGAAGGTGCTCCCAACCAGATCCATCTGCCGTCACAAATGCGCTCTTATGTCATTCCGGTTTACTGGAAGGCTTATCACGCGGCGGTAGTCATTTGTCTGGAGCAATAATGCTGGATTACTGATTGGGGAATTGGGTATTTAAATAAAGCTGTTCCACTTTTTCGCGCGCCCAAGGCGTTTTGCGCAAAAATTTCAAACTTGATTTCACACTCGGGTCAGCTTGAAAACAGCGAATACTAATCTGTTTACCCAGTGCTTCCCAGCCGTAGTGGTCGGCGAGACGCCTTACAATGGTTTCCAATGTAAGGCCGTGGAGCGGATTATTTTTTTGTTCGGTCATAGTTTTATCCCGCAGGAATTGAATCCACTATTCTACGCTATTTTTAATTGCTGCAATCTGTTTGTCGCTATAGGCAAACCACAGCTGGCAGATAATAACGCCTATTACACCGGTTAGCATCAGCAGTGAAAACGGAATGGCATTACCTGTATAGAAAAAGGCAAGCAATGGTCCAGCAAAGGCACCACTACCAAAACGCAAGGTTCCCATTACTGCTGTTGCGGTGCCTGAGTTGTGCGGGAATTTCATTAATACCAGTGCATCAGTATTGGTCGATATCAACGTAAGGCCTGCCATCAGTGGTGCAATACTGAATACACTGAACCAGATATTCAATCCCAGAAAATTAAAAACGCAGAGCAAGAGAGCGCTGACAAGAGCAAGCACAACGCCGGTACGCAGCATCCGTAGCGAGCCAAGACGTGTCACCAAACGGCTATTAATAAAGTTTGCAAAAATCAAACAGATGACATTTGCACCGAACAACACACTGAATACTTGTTCGCTCACGCCAAAATAATTGATATAGATAAAGGATACGGCAGTGATAAAACAAAAAAAAGCAAAAGAGCCAAACATCATGCTCACAATCAGCGGTCGTGCGAGTGAGTTGGAAAATACAATTTTGTAACCGCTAAAAAAATTTCCTGCCGCTTTGGGTTGATCGTTAACAGGCTTGCCAATTTCTGGCAACCACTTCCACACCAATGCAAAGATCAATGCACCATAAATTGCCAGTACTACAAAAATACTGCGCCACTCGCTCACCCACAATATTGCGCTACCTATGCTCGGTGCGAGCAGGGGCGCGAGCATCATTATCATCGATAAATAGGACATGCCTTTAGCGGTGTGCTCCTGATACAAATGCCGCACCAGACCGGGCACTACCACCGTCGCCGCAGCGCCGCAAAATGCTTGCAGTGCACGCAAGAATAAAAAGTGGTTGATGTTATCGACAAACGCTAGCGCGATACTGCAGAGGGTAAAACCGGTCAGGCCAAAAATCGCCAAGGGTCTGCGCCCGAGTGAATCGGCAAGTGGGCCAAACAACAGCATACCCACACCGTAGGCAGCGAGAAAAATACTGAGCGATTGCTGCACACCGCCAATATGGGCATTTAGGTCGTGTGCAATATCGGGCATCGCGGGCAAATACATATCCACCGCCAACGGTGTAGTGGCAATCACCGCCGCGAGCAGCACAATTAAAAACGGATGGGATTCTTTAGTCATAATCAGGTCGCATTAACTAGTGATGTTAATGCTACGCGCCCGACGGCAATTAAACGATGGGATAGAGCAAATGCAATTGCACTAAAAATTCGATCATTGGGAATTGGAGGGATGACCGCAATTATTTTGCAGTTTGGTTATAGCATCGCCATAAAGTGGCTGTAAAAGTTCTAATTGTTTATCACCCAAATATTTCTGCGCAAATTCCCATGGTGGAACACCGTTATTCCAGTCGCAATGGATAACGGCGATAGAGGCAAGGTTTTGTGCAACGGAAGTTTTTAGATAAGGGCGATAATTTTTTTCTTGTGCGAATGCCGCAAACTTATCCAATTCGGAGATATAAAATTTCGCAGGATGAGTAAAACTGACTTGATGTACTCCCGCCTGCTCCATAATCGCTTTTACATACATAGGCTTGAGTGCAGCTGGTGTTTGTGGCCAATCTTCCAAATTAAAATTCCCGGTTTGCGCGTAGGTATTCATAGCAAGCAGGGAGAATAGAAGACACAGGATCGACAGGGTTTGGCGCATGAATAACATACGTAATTCTCGGCGGGACAATATGAGAGAGTAATTATACTCGCAGACTCTGGCGCATCAGCAAACCCAATTGATTGACATTGATATAAAGGCGTGTAAACTGAGCCTCAGCTTGAAAGTACGTCTAATATTTATGCACCACATTTCGAAGTTCCAGTATAGTATTTCGTCCTGTTTACATAAGTAATTCCCACATTTCCAGCACAAACGCCCCTCGGGGTAAACTTACTTTTGTATTAATAGGTAACACTATGTCTAAAACTACTACTGGCACTGTAAAATGGTTCAACGAAGCTAAAGGTTTCGGTTTCATCGAACAAGAATCTGGTCCAGACGTGTTTGCTCACTTCAGCGCTATTTCTGGTTCAGGTTTCAAAACCTTGGCCGAAGGCCAAAAAGTTAGCTTCACCGTGACCCAAGGCCAAAAAGGCCCACAAGCTGAAAACATCCAAGCTATCTAATTAGAAGTTATCTAATATTAGATAGTTTATTAGCGGCGAGAGCCGCTGATGTAACAGCTAAAAAGGCGAAATCTACGGATTTCGCCTTTTTTATTGCCTGTCGTTTAGCCTCAGCCCTGACAAAGGTCACCAGTCAGGCGCTCTACCCTTGTATTTAACTGCCGCTCCCCAATTGTTCCCTGAGCTTGCTCATCCCATGGGAATCATTATGTCTGCATCCATACCCGCGCATGCGCCTTTATCGCGCCGCCAGATTTTGCTCGATCTTTTGCGCCCCTATCACTTACGAATCCTATTCGCCCTGATTGCATTGGTCGTTGCCGCCGCCTGCGTGCTGTTGATTGGCCAGGGTTTAAAGCAGGTAATCGATAAGGGTTTTGTTGCTGGTAGCCCGGAGTTGCTCAACTATGCACTCTTGGGGTTATTGGGAGTTATTCTGGTGATGTCAGTGGCGACTTACAGCCGATTCTACCTTGTCTCCTGGTTGGGGGAGCGCATCACTGCCGATTTGCGCCGCCGGGTATTCTCACATTTATTAACCCTCTCGCCAGTTTTCTTTGAGCAAAACCGCACCGGCGATGTACTTTCCCGCCTCACCAACGATACCACCCAGTTAGAGACTGTAATCGGCTCCAGCGTATCCATGGCGCTGCGCAATGCCCTGCTGTTATTAGGTGGCTTGGTGATGTTAGCGGTCACCAGTTTAAAGTTGATGGCATTGGTGTTGGTGGCTATTCCCTTTGTGTTAGTGCCGATCATCGTGTTCGGCCGCCGCTTGCGCAAACTCGCGCGTGCCAGTCAGGACAGTGTGGCTGATGTGGGTGCCTATACCGATGAGGTTATCCATGAGATTCGCACGGTGCAGGCCTATGGGCATGAAGATGCAGCGGTTGAATCGTTTAACCAGCGGGTGGAACAAACATTTGGTACAGGTATTAAACGTATTCGCCAGCGCGCGCTTTTAGTTGCTGCTGTTATCACGTTAGTATTCAGTGCGGTGGCGATGATTTTGTGGGTCGGCGGTCACGATGTGTTGGCCGGTAGTATTAGTGGCGGTGAGTTGTCGGCGTTTATTTTTTACGCCGTGATAGTCGCGAGCGCCATGGGTACGATTTCGGAAGTGATCGGCGATATGCAGCGCGCCGCCGGTGCGACTGAGCGATTGGTTGAATTACTGGCGACACCATCGGCATTGCCCATGCGTGAAGTCCCGGAATTATTACCCACACCTGCGCTTGGTTTGGTGGAGATGCGCGCAGTACATTTTGCTTACCCGACTCGTCTGGATTCACCGGTATTTGATGGTTTTGATTTGCGCGTTAATCCGGGCGAAAAAATTGCGTTGGTGGGGCCATCGGGTGCGGGCAAAACGACAGTGTTCCAATTGTTGCAGCGCTTCTATGATCCTCTGGCCGGTGAAGTTTTGTTGGATGGTGTTGATTTAAAAAATGCGGATATCCAACAAGTGCGCGAGCGCATCGCACTGGTGCCACAAGACCCGGTTATTTTTGCCGCGAGCGTGCGCGACAATGTTCGCTATGCGCGCCCGGCTGCTAGCGATGCTGACGTTATCGCCGCCTGCAAAGCGGCGTTTGCGATGGAGTTTATCGAGCAATTACCGGAAGGCTTGGATGCCTATCTCGGTGAACGCGGCGTGCGCTTATCGGGCGGACAAAAACAGCGTATTGCAATTGCGCGCGCAATTCTCGCGGACCGACCGATTTTATTATTGGATGAAGCGACCAGCGCGCTCGATTCCAATAGCGAACAAGCGGTGCAACAAGCACTGGAAGTGCTGATGAAAAACCGCACCACCATTATGATTGCGCATCGCCTATCGACCGTTATTAATGCGGATCGCATTCTGGTGTTGCAACAGGGGAAAATTGTCGCGAGTGGTACGCACACAGAATTGTTGGCGAGTAGTGATTTGTATCAGCAGCTCGCGCGTTTGCAATTTCAGTTGGATGCCTAACCAAAATATCCAATGCCTTTTGCCATCATCGCAGCGCAGAGCATGATGGCAATGACGGCGGCCAGTTCGAGATGAATCAGGCGGCGAATAATATTGAGCGTAGTTGCACTTACCTGTGGTAATTGCTGTTGCTTCAAGGAGCTGCGCCAGGATAAAAATTTCACTGTGGGATAAATCGATAAAATACCTACCAGTGCAAACAGCGAAATTTTTACAATAAACGGCAAGCTGTGAAAGTAATAGGCATCGCCCTTTTCAAAATGCAGCGCCCGGCCGAATCCGATAACCAGGATAGTTACTGCAGAGATGCCATAAATTTGGTCTGTCTTCAGTAGTGATTGCGCGGTCTGCAAACTAAAAGGTTGCCGCAACAGAATAAATTCATACGCGAGCGCAGTAAATAAAGCGAATGCAGCAAGATGATGTAAAAAGGCCATCAGCCAATTAGTAACTAGTCCACTCATGTTAGCTCCTCAAAGTATCTTCTCAGGCTGTTCTCGCATTGATTGCTGTTAAGACGGTGTGCGGCGTGCAGGTCGGTACATCATGCAAAACACCCCTGTATCTTGCGATAGACATTTGTCATTCGCAATTCATGAGCTTTGTCAGCGCTTAAATGTGAGTAATGACACCTGAGTTCTGTGCTCACGCTATTTATGCTGGAGCTTCTTTCGGGAATCGGCCCGAATTATTTGAGTAAGGAGATCCCTATGCGTATTAACACAGGTGTATTCGCCGTTGTGTCCGCGATTATTGCCCTGCCAACCTTTGCCCATGAGCTGACTTTGAATGTGATTAATATCAAATCGGTCAAGGGTAACTTGTTAGTGGCGGTTTATGACAAAGAGGAGCACTACACTGCCAATAGCAATTGGGTGGCCGCGAAACAGGTAAAAGTCTCAGGGACAACCATGTTATTGGATTTTGCCGATTTGCCCGCAGGCAATTACGCGATAAAACTGTTTCAGGATGAAAACGAAAACAACCAGATTGATATTGGCGCTAATGGAATTCCCACTGAACTTTATGGCTTTTCCAACAACGGCGGCAGCTATGGACCGCCGTCTTTTGATGAAGCAAAAGTGGTTGTCGATAAGGCGACCGAAATAGAAATTCAACTGCGATAACCAACGGCGATAGATAGAAAGCAGCGCCAAATAAAAAACGGCAATCCCGAGGGACTGCCGTTTTTTTGTATCTCAAACATTTTTTACACCTGGCTAACTTGCAGGGGAGCCAGGGTAATCCTGTTTAATTAGTTACAAGCGCGAACCAGAGACCAGGCATTGGTCCACGCCCAGCCGGTACCAGGTGCATAGGCACCGCCTTGTGAGCACCAGCCGCCAACAGTACATTGATATTCGCTGCCACCACTTACTACTTTAGCGCCAGTCGCATAGCTTGCGCCGTTTACGTAGGCAGGAGAGGTGCAGTTACCGGTAGATACTGAAGAGGCAACGCTCGAGCGGCTGCTGCTAACTGCAGTGCTTGACTTGCTTGATGAGCTAGGAGCAACGCTAGATGGCGTTGATGAAGTGCTGCCAGTACAGGCACCCAGATCCAACCAGTAGTTGTATTGGCCTGAAGTCAGTGCCGGATCATTACCTTGAGTCCAGTAGTTGGCAGAGTAGCGTCTGTTGTTGTGTTGCACTTGTTGTGGAGCTTGGTAAGCGGTACTGGCATTCCAGGTTGGCAAACCGGCACAGGTATTGTTGGAAACACTTGAAGAGGATGCTACCGACGATACGCTGCTAGATCTCACTGAAGATAATGCAACGGAAGAAGAGCTATTTGTTGGATTGCCGTAAACAACATCAATACATTGGTAAAAACCTTCAGGTGCATCTCTCAATGGGTCGCGTTGCCAGATGCTGTACACAATATGGCGACCGGTACGTGGTGGCAGGTTGACCATGTGAGTAGAGGTTGCCTCTTGGCCCGCTGGCGCTGACTCGTGGATTTGTTCCAGATCAGACCACTTCAATGGTGCCGCACCAGGGTTAAAACCTTCTTTGGTAATGTAGTAACGAAAGTAAGAAGTCTTATGTGGTGCAGTGTTAGTCCATACGAAAGCCAGAGGACCAGCAGTTACAGTGGTTGCATTCCAGTCGTTGCGAGCCAGGTTAAGGCCGTTGTTACTGGCCATATTAGCGCTACACAGCTTGCCATCGGGAATCAGAGCCTGGTGATTGTCGTTAGCGCCACCGATACCGATAGATTGTGGTTCATATTGGCTGGCATTACCGCCTGCAGAAGCAGCAACACACGCAGGTGAGCTGGCGCCGCCTTGTGCACTGGTACAGAAAAAAGCACGGCTTTTTGGTGAAGATACATAACCGTGTGCAAACGCTTGGCTGGCAAGCAAGAGCGAACCCATTACTACAGCGGAAATACCGCACGCTTTCATTGTCTTTTTCACTTTCAATCTCCGGGAAACTTATTGTTGGTTAGATGCCGGTGCGGCACCTTGGAGTGATGCTCGTTATCCATACATGCAAAGTGATTTGGCGTGGCGCCAAGATCATTCCATGGGTATCGAGTCTAAAATGACAACGTTGTATTGGCGAGTCCGACTTTCAGTTTGGAGGGTAATATTTTGCGATGCAGGTTTGATTTTTGGAAAATTTTCAGATGAAAACGAAATAAAAAGTTCGAATATTATTTTGACGTCAAATTCATGTGCTTTTTATCCCGAATGACAACGTTAGACTCGATTTCTCAATGAGGCAGCGGGAACACACAGATAAACATACTGCCCTTGCCCGGCTCGCTGGTAATTTTCAACTCCGCCTCATGACGCATCAGTACATGTTTGACAATCGCCAAGCCCAAACCGGTACCTCCGGTGCTGCTGTTGCGACTGGCATCGACGCGATAAAAGCGCTCGGTCAAACGCGGGATATGCATAGCTTCGATGCCCGGTCCGTTATCGCTGACCGATACATAGAAGTGTTTTTGGTCTTGCCAGAGCAGCACACTTACCTTGCCCTCATTGGGTGTGTATTTGATCGCGTTGATGACCAAATTGGAGAAGGCGCTGTGCAGCTCTTTCTCATTGCCCAATAACAACAAGGGTTTGGTGGTGTTGTTGCAGATCAGCGTCAGCTGCTGCTCTTTGTCCTTGCTCAGCACTTCCGCTTCACTTTTGACGATGGTTAGCAGCTGCTCAATATTAATCGGTTTGTGGTTGTGCCCCGCTTCGGTCGTCTCCAGCTTGGACAGCACCAGCAAATCATTGATCAGCAGTGACATGCGTTTGGCTTGCTGTTGCATCTGCTGCAGGGGTTTATCCCAGCTGGGGGTGCTGTTGTTATCCGCAAGGGTCTCCACATAGCCATTGATTACCGTCAGCGGTGTGCGTAATTCGTGGGATACGTTGGCGACAAAGTCTTGCCGCATCTTTTCCAGATTGTGCAGCTGGGTCACATCGCGCACCACGATCAGCCGCTCCTGCTTGCCGAAGGGTGTGATTTGGAACTGCAGGTGTTTGGAGGGAAAGCGAGGCGAGGGTAGCTCCAGCGGTTCCTCGAAATTACCCTCTTCAAAATAGCTGACGAACTTGGGGTGGCGGATAAAGTTGATTACCGATTGCCCCTGGTCTTTGGTATGCAACGCCAGCATGCGGTGTGCTGCAGGGTTCCAGAAATCCAGATGGCCGCGCGCGTCGAGGATGATCAAGCCGTCTTTCAACGCTGAACTGATTTCCTGGATGCGGTTGATCACAGCCTGCAGGTTGTCTTTCTCGCCCCGCTGGTCGCGCTGCAACTGGTAGATATTGTCGAAAATCTGCCCCCAGATACCGCTCGCCTCGGGAGGGTGATCGGTTTCCTGACGCAACAGCCACTGGTTGAGGCGACGCATTTGCCAGAGCATCATCAAGATATAAATCGCACAGCCGATCAGCATCCAGAGCGCATAGTTATCGCTAAAGAAGCCAATCAAGCTGCAGATGGCGAGAATAATCAAAATACGCTGGAGTTCAGCGCTAAAACCTTTTAACAAGGGGGCCTCTCGATTCTAAATCCGTAGCCCTAGCCGACGAGCACTGCGCGACGCGCCGTAAATACATCCCTGTAGGCTCGACTGCTGCATCCATGCAGCAGACGGTCTCGCAGCACTCGTCGGCTAGGACTACTCACGAATAGTGTTATCAGGCTTCAATACGGGTAGAAAAACGATAGCCTGTACCGCGCACTGTCTGGATCAAATCTTCGTGGCCGTCGATAGTCAGCGCTTTGCGCAAGCGGCGGATATGCACATCCACCGTGCGCTCCTCCACATACACATTGCCGCCCCAGACGTGATCCAGCAACTGGCTGCGAGTATAAGCCCTTTCCTGATGGGTGAGAAAAAACTCCAGCAGGCGATATTCGGTCGGACCCATATCTACCGATTGATTATTAATCGTCACGCGGTGACTGGCCGGATCGAGGCACAAGCCCTGCACGGTAATCGGCGCCGAGTTGATTTGCGGATCGGCGCGGCGCAATACCGCTTTCAAGCGCGCTACCAACTCACGTGGCGAGAAGGGTTTGGTGATGTAATCATCAGCGCCCACTTCCAGCCCTTGGATCTTGTTATCTTCCTCACCCTTGGCGGTGAGCATGATGATCGGGGTGTTGGAGGTCACTTCATCGCGCTTCAAGCGGCGCGCCAATTCGATACCACTGGTACCGGGCATCATCCAATCGAGCAGGATCAGGTCGGGTTTTTCATCGATAATGATGCTGTGCGCATCCTGTGCGTTGCTCGCTTCCATGACTTGATACTCAGCCATTTCCAGCGCCACCCGCAGCATATCGCGAATTGCGGATTCATCGTCAACGATCAGTATTTTGCGACCAGTCATAAGTGTTCTGCCTGAAAAAACCACGGTGTGCCTCACAGGTTTGTGAAGCTATTGTTGCAGCTTATTAAATAAGTTCAGTGTTACACATTTATGACAGGTTGCAGGATATTTGGCTCCTAGCGAAAACTATAGTCCATAACAATCCCGGCAAAGACTGCTACACCCACCCAGTTATTATTGAGGAACGCTTTAAAGCAGGCTTCGCGCACGCGAAAGCGGATCAGCCACTGTTGGTAGATAAATAAACCGGCCGCTACCGCCAGACCGAGATAGTAAAAGCTGCCGAGCTCAAAGCGGTTGCCGACCAGCACCAGCGAATAGAGCGCCATGATTTGCAATACGCCGGTCATCAAGCGGTCTTGCTCGCCAAAAAGGATGGCGGTGGATTTGACGCCGATTTTCAGGTCGTCATCGCGGTCTACCATGGCGTAAAAAGTGTCGTAGGCGACGGTCCAAAGTACGACCGACAAGTAAATCAGCCACATTCCCTGATGCAATTCCCCTGCCTCTGCCGCATAGGCCATGGGTATGCCCCAAGCAAAGGCGGCACCCAGTACCACTTGCGGTAAATGGGTATGGCGCTTCATAAATGGGTAGCAGAAGGCGAGGATGAGGCCGCCGACCGACAACTTAATGGTTAGCGGGTCGGTAAACAGCACCAGCGCAAAGGCTATCAGGCAGAGTGTGATAAACAACCCAATCGCCTCACGGCTGGATACCGCACCCGTAGCCAGTGGCCGATCTTTAGTGCGCAGCACCTTGCCGTCGATCTTGCGGTCAGCGAAGTCGTTGATGACGCAGCCGGCGGCGCGCATCACTATCACCCCCAACACAAAAATCACCAGATTTTTAATGCTGGGCACGCCTTTGGCGGCGATCCATAAACTCCATAGTGTGGGCCAGAGCAACAGCAGTGTGCCAATCGGGCGATCCATGCGCGTCAAGCGCCAGTAACTGCCTGCTTTGTGCTTGAGTTGGGCGATAAAGCCAGCCTTTCCGCTATTTTTCGCTGCACGTTTGAGGATTTTTGCAGCATGGACATTCGCCCAGTCCGTGGCTGGTGTTGTTGGCTGATCACCAGTGTCAGGTGATGTAGGGCCAACAGGATCTACTGACGGTGCGATCAGTGCTGGATCCGGGACGGTAACTTTGGGTTTGCGCACCGCAGGTTTGGTGGTTGCTGCACTGGTTGCTTTTTTGAGCGTTATTTTGGCCGCGACTGGTTTGCCTTGAGCGGGTTTAGTCACTGTAGCTGCGGGTGCCTTAGCTGCTGCTTCGCTGGCAGCAGGTTTGGCGGCTTTCTTTGTCGCCGGTTTTGCCGCTGTTTTAGGTTTGGTGCTGGTGCCGCCGGCATCTGTCGGTGCAACCTTTTTCGTCGCCGGTTTTTTGGGCGCAGCAGCGGGTGGTTTTACATCGTCGGGATTTGTCATAGCCAAAACGCCGTTTTATTAAGGTTATCGGGGCAGGTGCAGCGTGAGCTGGGCGGCAAAGGCCGGTAAAAATACTTCGCTCACCAGCAGCGGCTTCTGCTGCAAGTAAAACATCGAGCGACGCCCCCAGAGTAATTGGTCGCCAACCAAATCGCCGGGGACATAGGCATGATCGCGGCTAATCCGCGCCACTGCAATGGCACTGCGTGTTAACTGTGGCTGACTGAACAAAAACGCGCCCAGCGGGCGCGTGCCCTGCTTGCGCAAATGGCGCAACCGGCCGGTCAGGCTGGCGAGTGGCAAGATACTGCGCGCAAATACCCAGGGTTCACCATTGCCGCACAGGATCACCTCACGGATCAGCGCCAGTGCCGGCCGTTTCATCCCCAGCGCATGACATTCATTCAGACACGGTAGCCCGATAATCTGCCGCACCAGTTGCACCTTGAATTGACCGCTGCTTTGGGCGATCAGGCGAGCAGTCAGGGAGCCGCTATCCGTAAGCCAATCTTGCATGGCCAGGCTTGGGCGTTGGCATTTGGCGATGCGCGCTAATGGCTGCCACGACGGTGAAGACTGGGGCAAAACCTGACTCCTTTATCGATGCGAAAAAACAGGGCGAAGGGGATGAATGGGGCGGCAGTTTATCAGCTTGCGTTCTACCGGGTACGGCATTGTGTATGGGAACCCTATGCGGAAAAAGCCAGCGCAAGTCTGCCGCAAACAAGTTATTGCAGGTAAACTCCCCCTGACTTATCGCTAAAAACCCAGGAGAGAAATCATGCATAAGACCGACATAGTAGTAGCACTGGCGAATAATACCGACCTCGGCGTCAACAAGGCTGACCTGGTGGTCTCTGCCTTTATCGAGCAGATCACCAATGCGTTGAGCCGCGGCGAATCGGTTGCCCTGCTCGGATTTGGCACATTTAATGTGAGCGCCCGCGCGGCGCGCGAAGGCCGCAATCCACAAACCGGTGCGACCATCCAAATCGCCGCCAGCAAAACCGTGACCTTTAAACCGGGCAAGGGCCTGAAAGACGCGGTCAACGAATAAGATTTTTGTCCCCTTGCGGCAGGCGCCTGCCGCATCCCTTGCTCACTCCGGCCACACAATAATTCCAAGAGGTTTCCCGCATGACGCTAACCAATAAAATTTTACTCGGCATGGTGCTGGGGCTCGTTGTCGGTGTAATTTTCAATCTGGTTTTAGGCGCGGATGAAAATCAGGTGCCTGCCAGTGCGGTTGGCCAATGGTTGCAAACCTATGTGATTGATGGTGTGTTCGATATCATCGGACAGATTTTTATTGCGTCACTGAAATTATTAGTGGTGCCGTTGGTATTTGTTTCTTTGGTGTGCGGTGCGGCAGCGCTCGGTGGGCAAAGTCGTATGGGCGCGCTGGCAACCAAGACGCTAGGTTTATACTTTTGTTGTACATCTATCGCCGTAGCGCTCGCCATTAGCTGTGCTGTATTTGTGCAGCCGGGTGAGAATGTTGATATGGCCACTGCCAGCAGTTTTACTGCGCCTGAAATTCCTTCTATTAAAGAAACCCTGATCGATATAGTGCCCAGCAATCCGCTGCAATCCATGGTTGAGGCGAACATGTTGCAGATCATTATCTTTTCGATTTTATTTGGGCTGGCTATCTCGCGTACAGGTGGTGAGGCGGGCAGTAATATCATGCAGTTATTCAATAATTTGAATGATGTCATTTTAAGAATGGTCATGATGTTGATGCAGTTGGCTCCCTATGGCGTGTTCTGTCTGTTGGTAAAATTGTTTTCGTCATTGGGCGTGGGTGCGATACTCGATTTGGCCAAATATTTTTTTACCGTATTATTTGTTTTGTTTCTACACGGCATTGGTTTTTACGGTCTGTTGATCAAGACACTCTCGGGGTTAAGCCCTGTTGTATTGTTTAAAAAAATGCAAAAAGTCATGCTGTTTGCATTTAGTACTGCATCCAGTAATGCCACTATCCCTATCACTCTGCGTACCGTTGAGCATGATTTAGGTGTGGACAATAAAGTCGCGAGTTTTTCAATTCCGCTGGGCGCCACTGTGAATATGGATGGCACTGCGATCATGCAGGGTGTGGCAACAGTGTTCATCGCGCAGGCCTACAATATTGATATAGGTATCGCCGGTTATTTAATGGTAATTCTCACCGCGACCCTCGCCTCCATTGGCACTGCCGGTGTTCCCGGTGTGGGGCTGGTGACCTTGACAATGGTGTTGCAATCCGTCGGTTTGCCGGTAGAAGGTATTGCGTTGATAATCGGTGTAGATCGCCTATTGGATATGGTGCGCACTGGTGTCAATGTGGCGGGCGATGCGGTGGTTGCTGTCATAGTCGCAAAAAGTGAAAACATGTTGGATATAGAGCGCTACAACGATATGACACTCAATGCAGAAAATGATCCCGTTGAAAAAAGTTAACAACTCCGGCACATAACTGCAGAGAAATCTGTGCAAATAGAAAAGGCGAATTGTGAAAAAACAATTCGCCTTTTTGTTTTAAATAGCTGTGTGGATTAATTGATTAATGACGCGTGCTGTTCTCTGTATCAAACTCAACACTGATCGATAGATCTTCAACCAAACAAGGCCATTTCTCAAGCTCTTCGGTCCAGCCTCTCTCGCGATGTGCATTGACATAGTTGGAGATATTAGCGCCTTCAAAACCATGTTCGTTTAATAATAATTCCGCTGAAAACAACACCGCTTGATCCAGTTCATTCGCAAAAGGTTCGCCAATTAATTCGTGCGCGATCACATTGGCGACGGTCATATCCATGGGTGCGAGAGGAATTCCACTTTTCGCCATAAAGCGGTCATTCACTTCTTCGAGTAAACGGTGTGCAAGATAAGCTTCGTCGAGCAGTGCCTCCAGCTGACTGTGCGGATCGACAATCGACGGCGGTGACATAAAATAGTCACTCGCGATTTTTAGCAGCGGTTCAACATCTTTATCAATGCCTGCCTCGTGCGCCATGCTGCGGATGGCATCGATAAAATCGGGCACGTGTTTAATGTAGCGCACCACAAAATCCGCCAAGCCCTTAGCGGCTTGCTGTTCCGGCAATTTAATTGCGGCGTGCAGGCGCTTCTTGCGGCACTCCACAAATTCCAACAGTTTTCCAGTAGCAGAATCCTGCTCCTGCGCCTGCTGGATCAGTTGGCGAATAGGGTTCAAGGGGTCGGTCAATCTATTTCTCTGATAGTGGTTATAGGTAATCACATTAGCAGTCCCGCATGTTGCTGCTGACATTCATAAGTCGCGCTTTAAAAGTAAACCATGACCAAGCAAACGCAAGTGAGTCTTAATACCAACTTTTTATATCAATGTGAAAATTTTCCATCCACCTGCTTAAGAGATGAAATGTGTGCCACCTGTGAACAGCATATCGAGAATTATTCGCTAGTGCGAGGTGATTTCAATAGAGTATTATAATCGTCCTTAAAATCCCTGGAGATTTAAGGATTATGATTTTTTCACATTAAGGAGTTATTGTATGAATTTGGGTTTTAACAAGGTGAAAGCGGCCTTAGTTCTAGGATCGTTGTTAAGTTTTAGTTCGTATTCGTTTGGAGAACAGACCGTTGCCAAATGTGAGAACTGGACTTTGTCGACCACTTTTGAGTGGGCCGGTTGTAAATGGAATGCCGATGGTGGATGGGCAGATCAAACAAAAGAGTCACTGTTGGATTCTTTGAAAAAATCGGCTGGTGAAAAAGTGAAAGCGGTCGCGCTGAACTATTTAGCATCGGTCATTCCTGGAGGTTCATTCCTTGCTGCATTTGGGGATAAAAGTGGCCCATCGGAATTGCAGCTTGCTGTAAATCAAATTCTGGATGCGATTAAGGTATCCCAGGAAAAAGTTGTTCAGGAAGTAAATAAAATACTTATCACTAGGGATTTTGCGAGTTTGGATGCGTTTAAGCTCAGGGTCCGAAGTTATATGTTGTACTCCGAAACTGTAAAGAAAAATAATTTATATGAACTACAAAACCTATGGAACACTTCTGTTGAATTGCGAAATTTATTTGAAACTCACACTAACCTTCTTGGTGCGGGCGAGACGATAGATTCCTTGCAGGCCTACATGGCAATAGTCTCGTTGGAGATTATGCTTAGGTCGCAGTTAACTGTTTACAATTATTCTATTTCAGGCGAGCCGGAGAGAATTGGCCCTGCGCTAACCAATCATTATCAAGAAGAATTAGCTGAAGTTTTTCTGCATATGAATAATATTGATTGGGTAAAAGGAGCAGAAGCATTCGAACGAAATAAAAAAGAAACTGTTTGGAACGTTGGTAACAAACTTGGTGGATGCGCAATAGGAAAACTTTATGAATTTGATTACTTGAATGAACATTTTACGATCAGGAATGTATGTTCTATTAAAACGGGTCAGTGTGAAACTGATTTTCCGCAAGGTGATTTTACCAAGCTTGGTATAACCCCCAAGCTTTACTCATACACCAGTACGTATAAAGCCTCTGATTGTACCCCGGATAATGCATCGCAAATGCCGTTGAATGATGGCTCTAATTCGTACAGTGGCAGGGCTATGGTAAATACGGCGGCAGAAAATATTGCGCGCAAATTTATTGGTGATGTCTACAAATCAAGCTACACCATTTTGGACCAATGGTGGGAGATGGCAAAGTTTGGTGGAATGCGGCCAAGAAATTATGCTGATAGAGTATTGATCCAATATTATGCTGATAAAATGTTTGTAGCAAATGGCTATTACAACGTGGCGAGTAGTACCGGTGGCGGTTTGATATATACAGACGGTTACGGCGTTTTTGTGGGAGCTTCTGATGGTTCGTCCGCATCAGCACAGTGGATTTTCGAAAGAAATGGTGAGTTTTTCACCATAAAGAGCCGGTTGAACCAACTATTCCTGCAGCTTAAAAATGGTGTTATCGTGTTGGCCGCCATGCCTGCTGATAACTCATTTGCTTATTGGAAATTAACGGATGTTGATGGAAATCTGAAGTTTAGAAATAAAAACCAGTATGATATTTCATTAAACGATGCTGGAAATACGGTAAGTGCAATTCGAACCACAATTCATACTGTTGAAGCGTCTGGATGGAAGTTAACTAAAAAGTCATCACCAGCCCCAGCCGCACCACAATATGCATACTATGGTTCGACCGGTTGCCCTTCTTACGCTAACTGTCCCGGTTATTTTGTGGGCTGGCCAGCGTCAGAGGGTGCAACTTATTACAATTGGAGAGCAACTGTTTCGGGAAGCATTGCACGGGTTACTACTACTTCGACGACTTCTTATAGCAGCCCTTCCTCCTCCGGGGGTGTTCAGGCATGTAATGAGAGTGGCTGTAGTGCTTGGGTTAATTTTGGCACTCGATAATTAGTGAGACTTTTGTTCTAAAAAAGTGCGGGCTTAACAATGTAGCCCGCATTTTTTTAGAAAGCGCCTGCAATTTTTAACCGCAGGCTATTATCAAGATCGCCGCTAAAATATTGTTGAAATTGCAGACTGATATCGAGAGATCCAAGGGTTTGTCCTATACCTACCACGCCATACACTCCACCATTAATTTCAATGTCTTCTTCATAGCAATTACTACAGTTGCTGATGCTGCGCTCTGAAGCCAACATGCCGCTAACGCCACCCCGAATCGTAAAAAAACTCATATTGTCTTGCCCGAAACGATACTTGGGACCGTATTCAGCGAACAGCATTAAGGCGTTCGCATCTGACTCTTCATAGCCTTCATCACCGTACCAATTATCCCTCACATATTGACTGAAGGCTGCATTGTCACGGTAAAACAAAAAACTGACTCCCAATGAAAGCGTATTTTCGCTCCTACTGGAATAATACTCGGCTGCACCGCCCACAGCAGTGGCAGTCTCTTCAACACGCGCTTCAAATTTGGCTGCAGCTTCTTTATCGATATTTACATGATCCACATGACCCGACCAGCTCCAGCCGGTGTAGTCAGCGTTATTCGGATTATTGTTGTACGGCCCTGCCGCAAAGCTGGTTGCGGCGAGCAGACTGGCGCCAAGTAGGCAGGTTTTTAACAGCAGATTAGTCATAGTGGTGATCCATCATAAATTGACGAGGGTTTAAAAACGGTGCGCAACATACTGCGATTGAACCGGTTTGTAACGCAAGTTTGTGGGATTTTGGGCGAAATAATCTGTACGGCAACTTAACAATTAGCCTGTTAGAGCTGCTTTCCGTGAATTCGGCGCCCCAAGTCTATATAATTCGCGCTTTATTATGTTTCGCCGGTAATTGTCCGGTTTGATGGAGTTCGGCATGTCTGATCGTATAGCCCCCAATCCACGAATTGCTACAGTGGATCGCAACACTCTGGAAACCAAAATCAGTGTCAGCCTCAATCTCGATGGCGCTGGTAAAGGCGTGTTCAATACCGGTGTGCCCTTTCTGGAGCACATGATGGACCAGATCGCGCGCCACGGCATGATCGATCTGGACGTGACCTGCGATGGCGATACTCATATCGATGACCACCACTCAGTCGAGGATATCGGCATCACCATCGGCCAGGCGATTGCCAAAGCCATCGGTGATAAAAAGGGCATTCGCCGTTATGGTCACGCCTATGTACCACTCGATGAGGCCTTGTCGCGGGTGGTGATCGATTTTTCCGGCCGCCCCGGTCTGGTTATGCAGATTCCATTTACACAAAAGCGTGTCGGCCAGTTTGATGTGGAATTGTTCTGGGAGTTTTTCCAGGGCTTCGTCAACCACGCCGGTGTCACCCTGCATGTGGACAACCTGCGCGGCCACAATGCCCATCACCAGATCGAAACCGTGTTCAAAGCCTTCGGTCGCGCCCTGCGTATGGCGCTTGAACTGGATCCGCGTATGGAAGGCATTATGCCCTCCACCAAAGGTAGCCTCTGATTTATGACTATTGGTAAGCAGACCGTTGCCGTTATCGATTACGGCATGGGCAATCTCCACTCGGTGGCTAGCGCCCTAAGCCATGTTGCTCCTGAACAAAACGTCGTGGTGACATCCGATCCCGCTGTTGTAGCTGCTGCTGACCGGGTGGTATTCCCTGGTGTGGGCGCGATTCGCGATTGCATGGCAGAAATCAAACGCCTCGGCTTTGATAAGTTGCTGCGCGAGCAAATCGCTACCGGCAAGCCGGTACTGGGAATTTGTGTTGGCATGCAGGCGTTGATGGATCACAGCGAAGAAAACGGTGGTGTGGATTGCATCGGCATACTGTCGGGAAAAGTGCGCTTCTTCGGCGAAAACCATACAGATAGCACTGGTGCACATCTCAAAGTACCGCATATGGGCTGGAATCAGGTGCATCATAACGATCACCCGCTTTGGGTGGGGATCGAGCAAGATAGCCGTTTCTATTTCGTGCACAGCTTCTACATTTTGGCCGATGATGCCAGCCAAGTTGCGGCAACGTGCGATTACGGCGTGCAGTTTCATGCAGCACTGACACGCGGCAACCTGTTTGCGGTGCAATTCCACCCGGAAAAAAGCCATACGGCTGGCCTGCAGCTCCTGAAGAATTTTTTACATTGGGATGGCCGTAATTAAGGCGCAGCAAGCAGCGCCTCAAAACTGCCCAACAACACGCAATTTGTTATCCAAAAATACACAACGATTATCAGGGCGCAGCAAGCAGTGCCCCTACGTGAGATTGAAGATGTTAATTATCCCCGCAATTGATTTAAAAGACGGCCAATGTGTGCGCTTACGTCAGGGCTTGATGGACGATTCCACCGTGTTCTCCGATGATCCCGTCGCTATGGCTGCACAATGGGTGCAACAAGGTTGTCGCCGTTTACACTTGGTCGATTTGAATGGTGCCTTTGAAGGCAAGCCGGTCAATGGCGGTGTGGTTACTGCTATCGCCAAAGCTTACCCCAAGCTGCCGATCCAGATCGGGGGAGGCATCCGCAGCGCGGAAACTATCGAGTACTACCTGAATGCGGGTGTTGAATACGTGATTATCGGCACCAAAGCGGTAAAAGAGCCGCAGTTTGTGACCGATATGTGCAAGCAATTCCCAGGTCATATCATCGTCGGCCTGGATGCCAAAGACGGTTGGGTTGCCACCGATGGTTGGGCTGAAGTATCCAACGTGCAGGCGAGTGAATTGGCTAAACGTTTTGAGCAAGATGGCGTGAGCAGCATCGTCTACACCGACATCGCCCGCGACGGCATGATGCAGGGTGTGAATGTGCAGGCGACTGTGGCCATGGCGCAGGCTTCCAGTATTCCGATCATCGCTTCCGGTGGTGTCACCAATATGGACGATATCATCGCGCTTAAAGCCGAAGCCCACAAAGGCATCTGTGGCGCTATCACCGGCCGCGCGATTTACGAAGGCACGCTGACTATGGCGGAAGCGCAGGCCTACTGCGACGCTAATTAATTCCGGAACTGATTATGGCACTCGCAAAACGCATAATTCCCTGCCTTGATGTGGATAATGGCCGCGTAGTCAAAGGTGTGCAATTTCTGGATATCCGCGATGCGGGCGATCCAGTCGAAATCGCCAAGCGCTATAACCAGGAAGGTGCGGATGAGATCACCTTTCTCGATATCACTGCCACCCACGAAGGGCGGGCGACGACTGTGCACACCGTCGAGAAGATCGCCAGCGAAGTGTTTATCCCGCTTACGGTGGGCGGCGGCATCCGCACCGTGGACGATATCCGCACCATGCTCAACGCCGGGGCCGATAAGGTGGGTATCAACTCTGCTGCGGTATTTAATCCCGATTTTGTTAAAGCAGCATCTGACCGCTTTGGCGCCCAGTGCATAGTGGTGGCCATTGATGCCAAAAAAGTGAGCCTTGCAGGCGAAGCGGCACGCTGGGAGATTTTCACCCACGGAGGACGCAAACCGACCGGGATTAATGCTGTGGAGTGGGCGATCAAAATGGCTGAATTTGGCGCTGGCGAAATCCTGCTGACCAGTATGGATGGTGATGGCACTAAAAAAGGCTATGACCTGGGTGTCACCCGTGCGATCAGCGATGCAGTGCCGGTACCCGTCATCGCCTCTGGTGGCGTGGGCAATCTGCAGCATTTGGTGGATGGGGTGACCGAAGGGCGCGCCGATGCGGTGCTGGCAGCGAGTATCTTTCACTTCCGCGAATACACTGTGCCGCAAGCCAAAGAATTTATGCGCGCCCGGGGGATTGAGGTGCGTTTGTAATGACAGAATAGATTTTTGAAAAACGAAAAAGGGCGCTCACGGAGCGCCCTTTTTCGTGCCCGGCCTAAAGCGTACTTTAGGCCGCGCGATACTGTTTCAGCATGTCCGACACTTTCGGTTCAGATGCTTGAATAAAGTCGATAAATTCACCGACGCCAGTTTCAGCATCGTCGCGGCTATCAAATGGACCTATATCCACTCCTTCACGGGTGGTGTAGTACCAGTAGCCATCTTTCTGTAAGTAGCGACCATGGCGTGAAGGTACTGAACCCTGTTCGCCCGCTCTGTTGAATGTAGCCATATAAGCCCCCTCGCTAAAGTTCCTGAAAATCGAATCCCTCACGGGTTGATCAATTATCACCCTCGCTGATTATAGACATCATTTATAAATGCCGGCTAGATTTAGTTGGTCTTGCAAAGTTGGCTTTTAATAACCAAAAGTTTGTATTTTAAAATTCATGCGCCATTTTTCAGGGCATTAAGACTAGATCAAGAGAAAATGGGTCAATGGGCACCCATATCTGCGGCCAAAGATTGATCGGGGGCGCAATACAGGTTGTATTGCTTTGCTCCCCCAATTGTTGATATTTGCCACTGAGCAACATCAATTGTGATGCTTTGACCAGTTGCACCTTATATTGGTTCAGAAGTGGTTGCAGTTGTTCCAGTTCGGTGAGGGTTTCCGGGTAGGGGTGGCCTATGGCGATAGCTGAACCCTGTTGCTGTGCCAGTTCGAGTGCGCGCAGCAACTGGTATCGAATATTGCTGCGGGTAGGTTCGTCATCGAGGAATACATCGCGTTTGCGACTGGGGAGTTGGATTTTTTCGGCCATTGTCAGCGCCTTGGTCTGCGGACTGGTACGGCTATCGACAAAATATAAGCCTCGCAGCTTGAGCTCTGCCATTAACCATCGCATAGGTTCGGCCTGCTCGGTCAACTGGCTGCCCATGTGGTTGTTGACACCCTGAACATGCGGGATGTTGGCGAGATTTTGGCGTAACACGGTGAGGAATTCGGCGCGCTGCATACCGCTTACCAAACCGCCAGGCCCCAAAGGATAGTTACGGCGATTGCTCATGGGGGCATGCAGCATAATTTCTTTGCCGCGCTGATGGCCGCGCTGCGCAAGTTCAATACCGTGAGGGGTGAAAGGTAAAACGGCGAGGGTGAAGTCGCCCTGTAAATCGGCCGTGCGCTTACCGAGTGCGAGGCTGTAGCCAATATCATCGATAATGATAGCCAGACTGCCTTGCGCAAATACCGGCTGGCTCAGTGAAAGTGCTAGCACAGCCAGCCATAGTGAACCGGAAGCGAAGCACTTGGCCATGACCGTCAGCACGTGGATTTATTCGCTATCGCCTTCGGGGGGCAGCTCTGGCTGGACAACTATATCGGGCGCAATGGGAGCCACCTCTGCTGCAGCCGGAGCAGCAGCGAGCGGGGTGTTTTGGATAAAAATATTCAGCCCTTTGAGCAGGTTCAATGCCTCGTGTAGCTGATTGTCCTCTTTGAGCAATTCCGCACTGCTGATGCGCTTGTTGGCGCGATCCTTACTCGTGCTCTCCTCGCCGCCTTTGGTGTTGCCGAGATGGCGCGCGAGGTCTGCTTCGGTAGTACCCAAGCCTTTTTGGATAGCGGTAATTTCTACGCGTTCTACATCTACATCCGGCTCAATGCCCTGCGCCTGGATCGAACGGCCATTGGGGGTGTAATAGAGCGCGGTGGTGAGTTTGATGGCGCGATCGTTACTGATTGGGATGACTGATTGCACCGAGCCTTTACCAAAGCTCCGTGTACCCATAATCACTGCACGCTTATGGTCTTGCAGGGCGCCGGCGACGATTTCCGAGGCGGAAGCCGAGCCATCATTGATCAACACGACGAGTGGTAAGTTATTAGTGATGTCGCCTGCTTCGGCGTTGTAGCCAATATTGCTATTGTCGAGGCGACCTTGGGTATAGACGACCTGTCCGCCATCGAGGAATGCATCCACTACTTCTACTGATGCCTGCAAAACGCCGCCGGGGTTATTGCGCAAATCGAGAATAATGCCTTTGGTGTCCGGGTTTTTCTTTAATTGCTCGCGCAATTTTTTGGCGACATCTTTGCCAGTATCCAGTTGAAACTGGGCCAGGCGAATGTAGAAATAATCCTGCTCCAGAATGCGCGTGCGCACGCTCTGCACCTTGATGATATCGCGCATCAACTCAAAATCGAGCGGCTGATCAACGCCCTCGCGCATCACGGTAATTTTGATCGGGCTATTTTTGGGGCCGCGCATTAAGTTCACGGCTTTATTCAAATCCATACCTTTGACGGGTTTGTCGTCGATACGGATCACCACATCGCCTGAGAGAATCCCCGCTTTGGCGGAAGGGCTGTCATCAATGGGCGTAATGACTTTGACAAAACCTTCGTCGATGCTGACCTCTAATCCGATCCCACCAAATTCGCCTGAGGTGCTAGCTTGCAGATCAGCGAAGGCCTCTTTATCGAGATAGGCAGAGTGGGGGTCGAGTTCAGAGATCATGCCTTTGATGGCATACTCAAGCAGCTTGGCATCATCGATTTCATCGACATAACCGTTGCGGACATGGTCGTAAACACGCGTAAAGGTACGCAGCTCTTCCAGCGGTAAAAGGCCAGCGTCGGTAGCAACAGGCTTGTCGTCAGCTAGGACGGGGGCAGCTAAAAAGACGGGCGATATAAACAGGCTAAGCAGTATGCCTGGGGCGGCTAGCCGGGTGAAAACAGGTGCTTTAAGCCGGAATGTAAAAGCAGCGCGAAACATAGCGTCTCCGATGACCGCAACAGCTGAAATATAAACAGTAAACCCGAGCCGCCAATAGAGCGGCTTAGCGGGCGCACACTAAGCTAAACCATAAAAAAATGACAGGTGTTACCAAAAATAATTCCTGTGTTGCGCGCGCTTAACCGCGCGCTAACCAGCCGCCTGGATCTATAGGTTTGCCATTGTGGCGAATTTCAAAATAGAGCCCGGCGCTTGCCTGCCCACCTGAGTTGCCGACATTAGCAATAGCCTCTCCAGCGTGCACAGGTTCGCCAGCTTTTTTCAATAAATTCTGGTTGTGTGCGTAGAGGCTTAAATAGCCTTCACCGTGATCCACAATCACCAGCAATCCGTGACCGCCAAAATAATCAGCAAACACCACGCGGCCATGATGAACCGCAATAACGGAATTGCCCATAGGAGCAGAGATATAAGCACCGCTCCAGCTCATCTGCCCGGCAATCCGTGCACTGCCGAAACGATGGATCATGCTGCCTTGGGTTGGCCAGGGCAAGCGGCCTTTGCGCAGCGAGAATTTTTCGCCGCCCTTGGGTAAAGGCACATAACCGGGGGAATTGATTGCACCAGTGGTGGCGACACTTTTGGCCACGCGTTCCAGCAAGGCTTGTAGGCGACGGCGATCTTCGCTGAGCTGCTTGAGTTCCTGACTTTTGTTTTTGAGTTGGCTGTTCACTTTGGCAAGCGCCTGCTGGCGCTCACCGTGAATGGTTTTGAGTTGCGCGCGCTGGGCGTCCAGCTCGGTTTGCATAACGCCTAACTCAAGTGTTTTTTTTTCTATCTCTGGTGTGAGCGCGTCAATGCGGGTGATGGTATCAAGATAGGTTTGCATTTTGGCAGTGTGCGCTTCCATAAAATAGCTGTGGTATTTCATGATGCGCGACAACTGGTCGGGCGATTCCTGATTCAGCAATACCTTGACTTCACTCTGCTCTCCGAGTTTGTGCGCCGCACGCATCTGTTCAGCGATTTGTGTCTGTTGATTTTTACGCGCTTGTTCCAGTTGACTGCGTTCGTTTTTTAATTTATCCAACTCTTTATTTTGTTCATTGAGCTGTTTATTAATATCGCTGGCTTTTTTTTGCAGCTCATTAATTTGGGTTTCGGATTTTTCCAGATTTTTTTGTAAATCCGAGCGAGTGCCTTGCACTTGCTTTAATTCTTTTTGCAGCGCTTCAATTTCTTTTTGCAGCTTTACCATTTCGGCCTTTTCATCGGCGTAGGCATGACCGGCAAAAAAAAGGGCCGCACAGAGCAGACTGTTAAGCGTAATAGTTTTGGAAAATACAAAAAAACGCTTCATGTTTTTTAGTTATCTTAGTAGGGAATTTTTCGGGAGTAAGCGCCGAGGTTGAACCAGAGTCCCACCTCGACCGGAATTAACCGAGTGTAATTAAATTTCTGCCAGTCATTTCTGCTGGTTGTGGCAAACCCATCAAATGCAACATGGTGGGCGCTACATCAGCGAGTGAGCCACCCGGTGCAATGGTGCCTTTGCGCGAGCTGCAGAAAATAAATGGAACCGGTAAAGTGGAATGCTGGGTGTGCGGTTGCCCGGTTTCTTCATCGAACATTTCTTCTACGTTGCCGTGGTCGGCAGTAATCAAGGCTTCGCCGCCCACTTTTTCTACCGCTGCCAATACGCGGCCCACACAAATATCCACTGCTTCAACGGCTTTAATCGCTGCCTCCATAATACCGGAGTGGCCCACCATATCGCAGTTGGCATAGTTGCAAATGATTGCGTCGTATTTGCCTGATTCAATCGCTTCAACCAATTTGTCAGTCACAATCGGTGCGTTCATTTCCGGTTGCAAATCGTAGGTGGCGACTTGTGGAGAGGGAACCAAAATACGATCTTCACCGGGATAAACTACTTCATTACCGCTGTTGAAAAAGAAAGTCACATGCGCGTATTTTTCAGTTTCTGCGATACGCAATTGGGTTTTGCCCAGTTGCGAAATGTAATCACCAAATGAATTGGTTAAATCTTCCGGCGGAAACGCGATAGGCGCATTTATGCTGGAGGCGTATTCAGTAGTTTGTACAAAGTGTGCGATTTCTGGATTCATTTCGCGCTCAAACCCGGTGAAGTTTTCTTCGATCAGCGCATTGGTAATTTCGCGCGCGCGGTCGGGGCGGAAGTTCATAAAAATCACTGAGTCGCCATCGTTAATGGTGGCGACTTCTTCGTCTTCGGCACAGATCACTGTCGCTTTCACAAACTCGTCGTTTTCACCGCGTTCATAAGCTGCTTTTAAACCGTCAACAGCGGTGAGCGCATCATATTCAGCGTCGCCGGTAACCATCACATCGTAGGCGGCTTTTACTCGATCCCAACGGTTGTCGCGGTCGAGTGCAAAGTAGCGGCCGACAATCGAGGCAACGCGGCCAGCACCTAATTCGTTAAAAATATCCTGGGCGCGCTGGAGGGATTTTTCCGCGCTGCGTGGCGCCGTATCGCGGCCATCCAAAAACGCGTGCAGGTAAACGTCTTTTGCACCGCGCTGCACTGCCATTTTCATCATTGCATAGATGTGGTCTTCGTGACTGTGTACACCGCCTTCAGAAAGCAGGCCGAGAATATGCACGGCTTTGCCGTTGGCGATAGCGCTATCGATAGCCTTGACGTAAACCGGATTGGTAAAAAAATCGCCATCGCTAATCGCTTTATTGATGCGCGTAAAGTTTTGGTAGACCACGCGTCCAGCACCGAGGGTCATATGCCCCACTTCGCTATTGCCCATTTGGCCTTCGGGCAACCCTACCGCCATGCCTGAAGTTTCAATCAGGCTTTTTGGGTTGTTGGCCCAGAGTTTGTCGAACACGGGTTTGTGGGCCGCGGCAATCGCGTTGTATTTGGTCTTTTCAGAGTAACCAAAGCCGTCGAGGATCAACAGAACTACCGGTTTTTTCGCGCTCATAAATGATTTCCAATGTCGGATTAACATGAATCGGTCGATGCTGGCAGCTGCTTGTGGCAACCAAAGTAGTCAACCGCTAGGTGATGGTTTGGGCAGCCGCCCAAGAGTGATAGGCATTCTAGCGGGTTGGGAGCCTCAACTCTATGTCTGAACAAAAAAGGTCTATGTGCAATCCGGTTACTGCGGCGATTAAACCGGCCCCGAAGCGGCGTCGACCAACGCTATCCATCGTGTATACTTCGCGGCCTTACCGCCCGCTCTGGATAAAGTTTGCCGCAGCCTGCATTGAAATCCACTTTGCCTGCCCCCACTTTCGTCCAACTAGCGCAATCCGGGCGGTCTAAACCTCCTCATCGCTAACTACCAAAAGGCAAGTATCGTGGATTTTTTTGCATTTGTTTCCCAGGAGTGGCTGCTCGTCACCACCCTGATTGTGTTGATTTATGTCTATGTCTGGCGCGACCGTATCAAGAGTGGTCGTCCGGTATCTCCGCACGAAGTCACCAAGCTGGTAAATGGCGGCAATGCAGTGTTGGTGGATTTGCGTGATAGTGCTGAATTTAAAGCAGGTCATATCGTGGGTGCCTTGAACATCCCCTTCGCCAAGCTCAGCAAAGAATCGACCGAAGTGGCGAGTTACAAAGATAAAACCATCATCCTCGTCGACAAGCTCGGCCAGCATGCCGGTGCTGTTGGCCGTTTCCTCGGTAAAGAAGGTTTTGATGTGCGTCGCCTCGGCGGCGGGATTGCCGAATGGCAGGCGCAAAGTTTGCCGCTGGTGAAAGGCAAGTAATCCTTCGCTTACTTTTATTGTTATTCCTGGAGTCAACTATGGCGCGCGTGTTGATGTATACCACCGCAGTTTGCCCTTACTGCGTTAATGCCAAGAAGTTGTTGGCGCAAAAAGGCGTTGCAGTGGAAGAAATTCGCGTCGACAGCCAACCGCAATTGCGCCAGGAAATGATGGCCAAAAGCGGCCAGCGGACTGTCCCACAAATCTGGATCGGCGAGCAACATGTCGGCGGCTTTACCGATCTTTGGGCGCTGGACAAAGCCGGAAAATTGGATGCGCTACTGGCGCAAAACTAAACCGATTTTTTACCAAAAAAGCTAAACAAATCATTCATAAACCAGTCAAGTCGAGTTCACTATGTCAGAAGAAAATAACCAACAAGATGCTGGCCAAGCAGCTGCGGGCGGCCCGGTATTTGCAATCCAACGTATCTACTTAAAAGATATATCCTTTGAAACCCCTATGGGTCCTGAGGCGTTTACCAAAGCCTATAAGCCAAATATTCAGCAGGATCTAAACATCCAGGCCAACCAGGTTGAGGAAGGTCTGTTTGAGGTGGTACTGCTGCTCACTATCACGGCGCGCACTGAAGATCGCGCGGTATTTTTAGTTGAAGTAAAACAAGCCGGCTTGTTTGCGATCTCAGGTATTGAAGGCCCGGCAGTTACCCAGCTGATCAACACCGCGTGTCCGCAAATTCTATTCCCCTATGCGCGCGAAGCAGTTGACAGCATTCTCGGTCGCGGCAGCTTCCCACCCCTGATGCTCGCGCCGATCAATTTTGATGCGGTATTTGTGCAGGCAATTACTGCTGCGCAACAACAAGCTGCACAGGCGCAAGCGGAAAAGCCGGAAGTTGTGAATTAATTCAGCCGCCGTGCGCGACCTGAGCGGCTCGAGCCACTCAGGTTGACACAAAGGCAATCACGCAGGTGGTTGCCTTTTTTATTGCGTGTAGATACGAAAGGAAATCTGTCATTGTAATCTCGCCAAAGTCTCGCATAATCAAGCCTGCCGACCGCAGGGAGTAACTGCTCATGTTTAACCTTTCCGCCCAAAATGCCAATCAAACCAGCCATATCGCCGCCATCGACCTTGGCTCCAATAGTTTCCATATGATTGTGGCGCGCTGGGACAACGGCCAACTCACCTTGCTCGACCGTTTACGCGAACCCGTGCGCCTTGGTTTTGGCCTGCAGGAAGACCTCAGCCTAAGTGAGGATGCGCGCGATCGTGCACTCGCTTGCCTTGAGCGGTTTGGCGAATGCCTGCGCGGTTATCCTTCGCGCAGCGTACGTATTGTGGGCACCAAAACTCTGCGAAGCGTTAAGGATTCTAGCCAATTTCTTGCGGAAGCCGAGAAACGCCTCGGCCATCCGGTAGAAATTATTTCCGGCGACGAAGAGGCGCGCTTGATTTATCTCGGTGTCGCCAATGACATAGCGCCGGATGATCGCAATCGCATCGTGATGGATATCGGTGGCGGCAGTACCGAAGTGATTTTGGGCAAGGGCATGCAACCGCGCCTGAAAGAAAGTTTGAACATGGGCTGCATTGCCATCACCAAAAAATTCTTTATGGACGGCAAGGTCAACGAAAAGTTGATCACCAAAGCCTTGATCGCCTGTCTACAGGAATTGGAACCGGTAAAAGATGAATTTTTACAAGCCGGTTGGCAGCAGGTAATAGGTGCGTCGGGTAGTATCAAAGCGGTTGCCAAAGTCTGTCAGGCCAACGGCTGGAGCGATGGCACTATCACGCTCGATTCACTCGAAAAAATTATTGCAATTTATTTAAACCACGGCAAAGTGGATGCGCAAATTGCCGGCCTCTCGGAAGATCGCCAACCGGTATTCCTCGGTGGCGTTATGGTGCTGAGCGCGCTGTTTGAGGCGCTTGAACTCAAACAAATGGTCGCGGCCGATTGGGCATTGCGCGAAGGCCTGTTGTTTGACCAAAAAGGCCGTTTGGAAAATCACGATATTCGCCAGGCGAGCGTCGATGCGCTCGCAGCGCGCTTTCATGTGAATATGGACAAGGCTCGCGCCGTGGAAAAAACGGCGCTCAACCTGTTAAGCCAAGTCGCCCCCAATTGGCAGCTCACCGCAGAGGATGCAAGTAAACTGCTCGGCTGGGCCGCACGTTTATATCAAGTCGGTTTGGATATAGCGCACAACGACTATCACAAACACTCGGCGTATATAGTACAAAACGTCGATCTCGCTGGTTGCTCTCGTGCCGAGCAAACCCAACTCGCCGCTTTGGTGCTCGCACATCGCAAACGTTTCCCCGCAAAAAGTTTTCCGCTCGACAACAGCGACCTGGTTCGGCTTGCGATTTTATTGCGCATGGCCGCAATTTTTCATCGCGGAAAAATTAAAGACGGGTTACCAACTATTGCCGTCAAAGCCGACGGCAGAAAAATAAAATTAATACTGCCTGCAAAATGGATAGAAGACCATCCACTTACCCAGGCAGATTTGGAAACAGAACAACGGCATTTGAGTGATATTGGCTACGACTTCCAACTACTGACACAATGATCCGGTAAGCGGCTACATGCTACTGCTGCGCCGCCAACTCAAAGTGATCAATCAATTCCATCGCTGCCACAATCAAATGATAAAGCGTGCTCGCAGGAGCAACATCCACTACCACTTCATCATTAGCGCCGCGCTGGTCAACGTAAGAACCCGGTGTTGATGCGCAGAGATAGTAGGTAAATAAATCATCCACTCCTCTGATGGCAATTGCCTCAGCATCTGAATTACCTTCGCGGATTTGCACCAAACTCGCTTTAATTAATTCAGTGATACCCCAGCAGCGTTTATTAGGGTCAATCACCTCACCGGTATAGCGCACCGCATCAAATAACAACCCGGACTTATCCATTCCGATCTCCAATCCGCGTGCGTAGAGCGCCTTAGTGTAATGCGCGACCGGGCGGCCTGTCCGGCGATGATACCAATCGAGCAGCCACACCCATTCCATCATATGACCGGGTTCAACCGTGTCACCTTTGGCGTTGGGCAAGCGCACCCAGTTGTCATCAAAAAATTCAAACAACACACCGTGTTCTGTATCAAAAAAATGCGCTTGAAAAAGTGCAAACAATTCACCGACGCGCGCTAAATATTTTGCATCATGAGTCGCATCATAAAGCGCGAGAAACGCTTCAAACAAATGCATGTGCGGATTTTGGCGGCGACAGGCGTAGTCATAATCGCCTTCAATCCATCCACCGACTGCAGAACCAAAACGTGCATCCAAATGGGCAACTAATTTATCAGCTTCCTGCAGATAAGATTCTTCGCCAAACGCGCGATAACACCATGCGTTAGCGAGCAGAAAAAAAGCGTGGTCGTAAAGATCCTGTTTGGTATCGACCACCACAAAATCTTTATTGAGCAAATGTGTGTAACCGCCACCAGCTGTTGGATGTGACGCTGTTTTTTGGACAAATGCGAGCAAGTTTTTTGCAACGGTTTTACCTTCCGGGCACCAGCCGCGATGATAGGCGGCGGCAAAGAAAAACGCCTGCCGCGCCTGTACACGCACGCGGGTACTGGACTGCAGATCAGGCACGCCTGAAGGTGTTAGTCGCTCGTAGTTCGCTTGGGTGTTAGGTTCGATACCGCGCGCTAACCAAAGAGGCAGGGCATCGTTTCTGATCCAGTGTTCAAGGCGACTGGCCGCCGCACGCAATGTTTGTGTCATAAGGATTCCCAATTCGCAGCGCCGCCCCTGGCGAGAAAAGTAATGATCGGATTGATTGCGGCTGATGTGGCAGGGGCATTTTGCGGGAGGATTACACAGGGCGCAAATAAAAAACCCCGGCGAACCGGGGTGAAAAAAACACAACAGCGGGCTACGGCTTAGCAATTCATCACTAACAACTGCCAGCAATCTTGTGTAACAGTCTATTGCTCAAAAGCATAAAACTGTAACCGATTACCAACAAATAACCATGAATAAAAAGGCCTTAGCGACATTCATTATCCATAAATATGTAACCGGTTTCAATCATTTATGTGCCTTCCGTACAAAATTATTGATGCCGGTGAAATTTATGCGGATTATAAAGAACAACCCCCGACGAATCGGGGGTTTTGTGAGGCAGGTATCACTGTGGTAGGAAGTCGAATGTCTGGTTAAGGGTCGTACGCGCCACATTGGAGGCTGGGAAAGTGATCAGTTTGATGCGCTGCAGTATCTTCATCTCCAGATCCTTATCACCCAGTTCACTGGACACCAGACTGGCCTCAACAATTTTACCGTTGGGGTCGATCACTATCTTCACCACCATCTTACCTTCAAGCGCGGCGTTCTGACGTAGGGCGCGGTTGTAGATCGAATAAATAGCGCCCTTGTGTTGCTCCATAATTTTGCGGATTTCTTCTTCACTGCGCGCTGCGCCGCCCGCTCCATTGCTATTACCGGCAGTAGCCTGGCCGGCTTTTTTAGTGCCGTCTGCCAAGCCACTTTTCACCTTGGTTGTTTCACGGCCAGACAAGGCAACACCACCAGTATCGCGGCTCAGGGCAGCGGTGTTGATGCCACCACTCGCTACCTTGGCCCCGCTAGTGATCATCGCCCTATCAACCTGAGCCGCTTCGCCGGTACTATTCGTCACCGTCGTTGCCGCTGTCTCTACCGCCGAGGTTTGCATCATTTCGCGCATTTCGGCGAGGTCATCTTTGAACTGCATAACCCCGCTGTTCTCGGCTTGTTCGCGCGCTTTTTCCAAGCTTGCTTTGGGCGGCGCCTTGACCGGCTCTTTCGGTTTCTCAACCGGCTTTACTTCGGGCGGTTTTTCTACAGGTTTTTCTTCCGGTGTTGGCTCAGGCTTTTTTTCTTCTGGTTTGGGCGGCTCCACAGGTTTGGGCGGTGGCAGCTCTTGCTTCTCCAACACCACGCGCGCCAATTGCGGCGGCAATTTTTCTTTTTCCGTGCGCTCCATTTCCGGGACACTGATAATGGTTACGGCAATACTGGCAAGCAATAACACCACAAAACTGATCGATAAAATTTTATTGAAGCGCCTATCGTCATCGATTGATGAACTCCAGGGCAGCTCCAGATTCAGAGTGAGGCTGGCCATATCAACCTCCCCCATTCGCGGGCAGTTCTTTTTTGGTTACCGCCAGGGAAATATCGCGATACTCAGCTGCCGCACAGGTGGCCATGACTTTTTTCAAAATTTGGTAGGGAACTTTTTGATCCGCCATAATCGTTACCGGGCGACCAGTCAACTGATCTTCCACTTTCAGCGGTCCCGCTTTTTGTGCGAGATATTTTAGCTCCTGCTCCAGGGGTGCAAAATTATTTCCGGTTGCTGCAACAAGGTCGGCAACACTACCTACAGATCGCCCACCGACAATGACATCCGTTGCACTCACCAATACCACCAAATTATTTTCCGGCACTTGCTCGGAAAAAGACGCAGGTAATTTGATGCTTTTGTCAGTCTGCAACACTTCTACATCGCCGGAATTTACCAACAGGAAAAATACCAGGATGGTGAAGATATCCATTAGCGATACCAGGTTAAGACTTGGAACCTGATTCAAACGGCGATGATGCTTGGCCATACGTTTGGCACGCAGCGATTGCTTCATTGCGCACCTCCTGCCGGACTCGCCACCGCACCAGTCGATGCGCCGGGAGGCGGCGCATCACCCAATGAAATTTCCGGAAACAATTCCGCATCCACTAGATTCGCTGCCACCACCGCTTTGAATGAGCGCACGGTATCCATAGTGGTGACCAGGGTTTGGTAATCCGTATCTTTTTCGGAGAGGATATAAATATCTTTTTTCTGGATGCCTTTGTCTTCCAGCAAACGTTTGGTCTCTTGCAATACACCGGCGAGCAATTTGAAATCGTATTCGCCGTCAGATGTCTTCTCTACCCACTTTAATTTAATACCCGCCGGATAATTCACTTCAAATTTATCCGCGCGAATAATTAATTCCAATTGCTGCGGAGGCTCTTCGGTTTGGGGAATACTGGAGTCGGCCATGTCTGGCAACTTCAGATCGAGCACCGTTGTGCGCGCGAGCACCATGCCCATTAGCAATACCGGCACCAATATGATCATCAGATTCATAAAGGAGGTAATGTCGAGCTCCGCGTCCGCTTTAAATCGCCGTTTAATGCGCATAGGTTAAATCCACTTTGTGCAACTAAATAGATGTTAAAAATAACCAGTGTTAACGACTACACCGATTAAATTATTGCGCCGCTTGCGGTTTGGTCGCACTGGCATCTTGCGTACGACTGCGCGGTACATCCTGCACATGGGTAATCATGTTTAAACATTTAACACCGGCCATTTCAAGACTATCGATAATTTCAGTGGTTTTACTTTGCAACATGGAATGCACTAACAGAAGTGGAATCGCCGCAACCAAACCAAACGCAGTGGTATTCATTGCTACCGCAATTGATGAAGAAAGCAATGCGGCTTTTTCTGCCGGGTCGGCACTGGCCACTGCGGTAAACGCCTGGATCAAACCGATAATCGTACCGAGCAAACCAAGCAGCGTGGCAATATTGGCCAGTGTTGCTAAATAGGGCGTGCGCTTTTCAAGACGCGGCATAGCTTCCATCACACCTTCTTCCATTGCCAATTCAATATCATCGCGACGCGGCGACTGGCTCATACGTGCAATACCTGCCGCAATAATCCGCGCGATAGGTGCATCGTCGCTTTTACCCAGATTCACGATGCCCGCATAATCTTTTTTCTGCAGCATCGGCAAAATGCGATTAAAAGCCTGGCGATTCGCACTTTTGGCTGAGGTCAGCACTAACCAACGCTCTATGGCTATTGCAACCCCAACTACCAGCACCACGGCGATGGGATACATAAAGGCGCCGCCTTCTTGGAAAAAACGAATCAGAGTTTCCATAACTTTATTAACCTCGAAAAAAGAAAACCATCAATGAATTTATAAAATAATTGTTAAAAAATTACTCATCGGCCGAATCAAGTTCACCCGCCGCTTCCAGGCTACGCTGCATTTCATCGCGCTCGACGTGGCCGAATACGGCGTCCTCCTGGCTGCTTAACATCTCCATTTCCAGATCGGGGCTAAGCGGTGACTGCCAGGGCAAAATATACATTACCCGCGGCTGCTCCTGATTACCTGTCACTGTAGTTTGCAAATTAATATTGGCTTCGCGCACCATTTTTTTATCCGCTGAGGCAGACGCTTTTTTTTCTGGCGCTGAGGTAGCAACCACATCGGCCTCTAACGGTTTTTCTGGCTCTTGTGCATGCGCATTTAAGGCTGTGATACACAAGCCTACTAATAAGATTTTATTCATCACTCACTTCCTCTGCTGGAGTTTCAGTGGTGGTCTCAGTTGGTACTTCATCTGCTGACGCGGCCGCTTTTGGTTTAGGCGCTATACCCAAACGCCGCTGCAAATCAGCAATCCAGCTGGTAGCTTGTTTATCTTCACCGCCCAGCAATTGCAAATAAGCTTCGTAGTGCGGCAAAGCCTCCGTACTTTTGCCCATATATAGATCGTAGAGTATGGCGATATTTTTATGGCTCTCGGGATGGAACGGCCAGAGACTCAACGCTTTTTTGTAATTCGTTTCCGCACCGGAAAAATTGCCCGCCTCGCGCTGCAAAATAGCGAGCTGATTATAGGCATCGAGATTGGTGTGGTTTGCTGCAATCGCATCGTTAAAAGCCTGCTCTGCGCGCTTATCTTCTTTTTGTGCGCGATAGACCAATCCCAAATTGAGATAGGCGCCCGATAATTTGTTGTTTTCAGCAAGTACTTTTTGCAGCAGAGATTCCGCCTGCGCCCACTGTTTATTGCGCATAGCACGGGTAGCATCTGTAAAATTTTGCTGCGCCTGACGGCTTACCGAAGGTTTGTTTTGTAAATAAGGATTAGGGGTTACAGGCCCCGCTGGCAATATAGATGTGCCCGCTGCCGCAACGCTTGGCGCTGCAGCGCCCTGCGCAATTTTGCTTTTTTTAACCGGTTCCGATGCACAACCAACCAAAACTAACACTAATAAGCTAGCGATGAGCTTAGTGAATTTCATTGCTCACCTCCAAGCGCGATTCGGTTTTGTTGTAGCGCGCCGGCAACAATTTGGCTAGCGCATCAAAGCTGCGTTTTACCCCTGCATCGTAAGTGCCTTTCCAACTGCGCTGGGCGTTGGTCTGGTGAATTTCAATTGCCTTTTCTTCAAAGGGATAAGCCTGCTCCTCCAATAAAATTTCATATTGTTCGAGCGCCAATTCATCCAAATCTTTTGGCCTCTGGGAATTCATTAAATCGCGGCTGAGCTGCGCATAGATTTCACCAATTTTAAAACTCGCTTCGGTAGTGAACTCACTTACACCAAAAGCCAAAACCTGCTCCTGCGCTTTAAGTGCTTTTTCCAATGCAGCGCGTTTGCGTTGCAAACTGGTTTTGAGCGGCAGGGTTAACTGGATACGGGTAAATTCATCGTAAGCCGGTTGTGATAATTCCGCTTGGGCACTTGCGGCCAGATAGGTCGAGCGATCTGTTTTTGCATTGCCCGCACGGTTGTGAGTGTTAATAATATTTTGCAGCCAGAACAGGCGTTTTTCTTTATCACCCGCTGCACCATACAATTCGGTCAATTTAAATTGCGCTTCCAGGTTGTTCGCGAGCGGACGCGCGTATTCGGTGGCATAGCGACGATATTGTTCAATGGCCTGTGCGCGCTTGCCGGATTTTTCATACAGTTCCGCACCCATGTAAAGTGATTGACGTTTCACATCCGGATCAGTGCTGGTGCGCTCCATTACCACCAACTCATCGGCCGCTAACTGCCATTTACTTTGATTTTGGTAAATCAACACCATCTTGGCGGGCAAGGTAGATATTAATTGATGGTTGGGATATTTTTTGCGGAAGCCCAAATAAACATTCTCTGCCTGTGCCCATTTTTCCTGCTCGATTAAATAGACACCAGCATCGTATTGCGCTTTAGCGGCGATTTCGGTATCGGGAGTAACCTGGGTAATACGCAGCAATTGCGCGATTGCAGAATCTTTATCACCAAATTGCAAGCTGGCATCAGCCTGTTGATAAATACTTGCCGCAATTCGCTCGCGCACTTGTTGCGCACTGGGAGCGCCGGGATTTTTACCGTAAGCGGGTAGTAAATTTAATACTTGCACATACGCTTGCTCTGCCGCTGCATACTCTTTGGTTTCAAAGCGGCTGTGACCGAGGATCAACCAACTGGAAAATAATAATTTTCCCTCGGCCGGTGGTTGCCATTCAATAACCCGTTCCGCCACCATTTTTGCATCGACATAGCGATTTTGTTGCAACAGATCATTGGCCGCTTCAGCGAGCACAACCACTGCACGTGGATCAGTGTTGTAAACATCGGCAAAATTTAATGCATTTTGAATTTTGCGGTTTTGCCATTCCTGCAACCGGGTGTCGGGCAAGCTGCGTGCCGATTGCACTAATTGCTGTGGCAACAAAATCGCGGCGTAGCCTGCGTCGGCACCGCGCAATTTATCCATGTAACCATAAGCAACCTGCTCGTAGGCATCCATAGCGGCGGGGAGATCACCAGCCTCGTTGAGACATTCCGCGAGAAGGAAAGTCATCTCGGCAACCTGCGCATCCTTCGCAAAAGTCTGCACAAATTCGCGATACCATTTTGCAGCGCGCCCGAATGCGGCAGTTGCATCAGCAGGTTTTGCTCTTTTAAAACTCTGCGCCTGCGCGTGCTCAAACTGCGCCAGCTCCTGCAGGGATTGATGCAAGTAGGCGAGCGCATTATCGCCAATTGCTCCCTTACGCTGCGTCCAGTAATTGCTGCTAATACCATATCGCTCAACAAAATCCTGCTTGGCAGGCAAAATCAAACTTGGGAAATCGCCCTGCTGGTAAACATCGATGACTTTGATACTAAAGCTGGGCGCAAAATCTGAATTGGAGTTGTGCTGCACATAGTGTTGGTAAGTTTCAGCGCTATCGGTAAAACGTTTTTGATCGAGATACAACTGCCCGAGTTGTTGATAGAGCAAATATTCGTAGGCGCGTCCACCGCCCAGTTGGGTTTGCAAATCGCTGATTGATTTTGCACCTTCAAGATATGAAAGCGATAAACCCATCACCCGTAAAGTATCTTTTACCAGGTTAGCTTTTGACGCACCTATATCGGTAAGCGCCGCATCAACATCATTAGGATTTTTAGCGTGACCAATTAATTGATCGAGCACCTTTGCAAATGAATTGAGTGCAAGATCGTAATCGCCTCGTTTAAATTGGGCCCAACCTTTCATGTAAAGTGCGTTTTGTTGCAGCTCGGGATTATTGCCTTTTACTACTGCATCGTAATTGCGTTCGGCAGCAGCGTAGTCGCCATCGGCAAAGGATTTTTCGGCGCGGCGAAATTGGGTTTCCGCCATAAATTTGGAATCAGGATTAGTGTCCGCCAGTTGATCTAATACAACTGCGGCTTCCGCACTGCGGCCATCGAGCGACATCGCTTTAGCAAGTTTATAGCGCAATTGATCAGCTTCTATACCTTTTACCGGTCGCCCACCGGTAGCCTGCATTTTTAGCAGTTCGCTGTACATAGCAACCGGCTTGTCGTAATGGCGGCGCATATCGGTTGAGTCGAGCTGGGCTTTTTCACTGCGCGCCATTTCCAAATCAGCAAGGCGCACCATAATTTGTTGGCGTAGCGCTGGATCTTCGGCCGCTGATAACGCGCGCTGGTAACTTTGTTCTATGCGCGCCATATCGAGCACGGCCACTTTGGCTTTGGCGTCCGGTATTTTTGCTGCGGGTAAATCGGCAAGGGTTTTACCGCGCTCATCATCACCCAAACCAATCATGCTGCAGCCTTGCAATTGCAACACTGCACTCACTGCGAGCGCCATTAATGTATGTCGAAACAGGGAAGGGTTAAGGTGCATCATTCTGGTTGCCTCCTTAACTCAGCGTCGTACAAGCGCGCAACTGCAAGATGCGCCTGTGCCAGATAATTATTTAAACGTTTTTCATGCGCTGCCAATTGTCGGTCCACTTGTTGCCGCAACAGACCGCTCTGTTGGGCGATGAGCTGGTCGGTATTTTCCAGATGCATACTGACGTCTTTTTGCAATACTTGCAGACGCGCCAGGGTCGGTTGGATATCCATGCTGGTGGCAGTAATTTCTTCAATGTGTTGTCGAGTCTTGGCAATTTGCGCGAGACTGGCATCAATAGCTTTTAATTCTGTTTGTTGAGCAGCGAGCCGCGCGGGATATTCCTGCGCGGCTCGCCACAACAAAATTCCGCCAAACATTTTGGCGCGGGTTTCCAACTCGCTTGTATCTTGCCCAGCGGCTTTCATGCGTACGATTGTCTGCTGGCCACGCTCGATACGCACGTACAATGCGCGCGTCTCGTCATCAGCAAGTGCCATATAGTTTTCACTACTACTTATCTGTTCCAATTGCCTTGCAATGGCAGCTCGCTCCGCTTGTAATTTCTGCTCTTGCTGCGACGCAGAATGTTGCGCAAGTTGTTGTTCCTGACGCTCTCGATTCCCTTGTTTTTGTAACAATAATTCGCGATAGGCATCCAACTTGGGCAACCAATTTTGCAAGAGTATTTGCAGGCGCAGCAAATCGCGCAAATCCAGCACCGCTGTTTGAAACGCGTTTTTCGCAAATAATTCGTTGAGATAAACAGAGCGGGTTTTGATTATGCTAGTGCTATCCAACTTCAGCCAGTTTTGCCCGTCGTCGGTCACTACTGCAGTGAGTGCGCCATCTTGGGCGGCTTCTGGACGTAGCACTTTTTTCGCTTCTTCAGCAGATAAAGGCTCACTGCCGATCAAGGTGAGCAGCTCACCTTCAGTGAGGGTCGCACGCATGTCACGGATTAATTGGATTTCGCGTGCGAGCAATTCTTCAGCAGCTTGATAGGCGTTTACCGCTTCGCCCTGTGCACCCAATTTTTCATAGGCATAAGGCAGGGCGAGCAAGGATTCCTGCACAGCGGGATACATTAAACTGCGCGAGCGCAATAATTGCCAAGGCCGCAGCGCCTCATCATATTCTTCCTGGGCTACTGCAGCCCAGCCATAACCCAGTAGCGCTTGATTGGCAAAAACGCCATCGAGCCGCACTTTGGTGAATTCGCGAATGGCGGCGGCGTATTTTTTTTCCGCTAGATAAGAGTAACCAATCGCCGTGTAAGCTTTATCTTGCAGTGCCCATTGCTCTTTGCGGCGCTGTGGATTTTCGACTACATCTATTTCTGCCAATTCGCTGAAAAATTTTTGTGCACTGGCAAAATTACCGTCACGTGCGTGCGCAGCACCTAGATTGTAAAAAGTATAGGGGCTCCATGCGCGCAGTTCACCAGCATCGATATTATTCAGAGCTAAATCGGCATAATTTTTATTGCGGATACGGATATTAATTTTCAGCGCTTGCATCTGCGCGCGCAGTGACGGTTTGAATTCGCTGCTAACGCGCGCAAAACTTTGCTCGGCGGCAACCCAATCGCCGCGGGTGTAATGTAACTTGCCAAGGTAAAACCAGGCTGCGTCGCGCACTGACTGTGGACGACGCTCATCTTGCAAAATTTGATTGAATACAGCTTCAGCGTGATGCTGCATACCAAAGGCAAGACTGACACCGCCAGCGATTAATTCCGGATTATCGCCGTGACCTTGAATGCCATCGCGCGTATCCGCGACCATCAACTCCGCGAGCGCAGCAATATAATCCTGTTGATAATAGTGATAAAGCGCTACGCCGTAACGCAAATCGGCCACGGAAGTTTTAGGTTTTTCTTTGGCATCGACAGAAATAACCACCACTGCCGCCAGCATCAGAAAATAGCGCAACACAGAGGTTGATTTGCGCATTACATCTGCCATTGTTTGATTTCAAAAACCGGCTGCAATTGCGCACTGGAATCCACTATGCGCAACTCCAGCACCACTGGCTCCTGGTCTTTGGTGATCACAATTTTGGCGCCGCGCTTGTAATCTTGCTGCGGTCCGCGCCCGGTAAAAAATGCGCTGATTTCGTGCTCGCCCGTTTTTAAATTACCCAGATACAAACGCTGAACACCGCCGCGAAACAGCGCCTTGGTCTGTTTGTCGGTATATAGCTCACTGGCAACCAACTTGTTATCAATTTCCAATTTGATTGCATCCAGCGCGAAATAAGTACCGAGATCCATAGACACATAGACCGCCACCTGACTGCTGGCGGGGTATAGCAATTCTTCTTCAAGAATTAGCAGATCGCGGTTCAATGTGAGTACGGATTCTTTCAGCGACTCCACCTGCCCAGTGCTCTCGGTGGGCGTCTGTGCAAAGGCCTGAAAACAGCACAATAAGGGGATCAAAATAGCCAGATGAAACCACTGGCGCAGGGGGTGGATCATGCTCTCTCTCCGAATTCTAAGTGGACGACTTTCGTTATCAACAGGTTCTACGCCTTGTCCATGGCGGTTAAAGCGCGATCTTGGCATCAGTCGCCACCATAATCGAATCATTCTAGAAGCCAAACAGTTTCTTGGATGTGACAGTGAGCACAGTTGATCTGGCGCTTGAGTTATTTTTTTTGAGCAGTGATCAAGCCCTGAACAAAAGTGACAAGACCAGTCAAAAAGTGAGAATTAGGGAAAGCTTAGATGGTTTTAAATAAAATGGGGAAAGAAACACTCCGATAACCAACACCCATTTAGTCTGGCGGCGCAAGCCCTTTACTGTAAGACACCTTGCCGTCGCTGGCGATAATCACCGCATCAAAACCCGGCACGCGATTGATCAGCGCCATGCCTTTTTCCGGGCCCAGCACAAATACCGTGGTGGAAAGTGGATCCGTATCAAACCCGAGTGGGCCGATGATAGTTACGCTGTTGACGCCATTGGTCGATTTACCGGTACGCGGATTGATAATGTGGTGCACCCGCTCGCCTCTATCGTCGATAAAGTAGCGCTCGTAATCGCCCGAAGTTGAGACGGCGACATCAACCAACGGCAAAGTAATAGCCACAGCATCCGCGCGCGGGTTTTTAATACCGATTAACCAGGGGCGGCCGAACTTATCGCCGATTACCCGGCTGTCGCCACCGGCGGTGACGCTGGCATGTTTAACGCCAAACGACTGCACTACCTCGATGGCTTTATCAACCGCATAACCCTTGGCGATGCCCCCCAGATCGATGTAGACCTTCGGGTGTTCGAACCAGAGGGTATTATTTTTGGTGTCGAGATGAATCAAACGGTAATTGATGGCAGGCAGTAACTCTTCGCGTTGCTGTTCGCTGGGAGTGAGTTTATTACGGTAGTCGTAATAGCGGCCGAGGGAGGCAAAGGTGATATCAAAAGCGCCATCGCTCAACTCGCTGTAGTGATTGGCCTTATCAATTATCGCCGCCAATTCAGGCGAAATGCTGAGCGGATTTTTGGCGCTGGCTTTGGGTGCTAACTGATTGACACGATAGAGTTCGCTGGTTGTGATATAGGGGCTGAAGTGTTCGTCGATACGGCGCATTTCCGCCATCACGGCCGCTACTGCCTGCTCGGCTTTTTGGTCGTCTTCCAGCCAGAGCGCAACACTGATCTTGGTGCCCATAATATCCTGAGCATCGCCATGCCATTTTGCCAAACAAAACTGGCAGGCTGTTAGCAGGCTGATGCAAAGTAGTAAGCGCATGATGATCAGAGGTTCATATCAACGCTGTAGTGTGTTTTGCCTTCTTCATCAACGCGATCTTCCCGGGAAAACATGGCGAGCATATCGATGGCATTGGCGGCCTCAAAAAAGGCTTTAGGGGCGGCAAGTTCGCCGGTAACTTTACCGCCGCTGGGCGCTGCCAATTCAATTTGCAGATTCACATCCACAGGCCCAGCCAAGTGGAAGAGTTTAGCGCTGACACCGTTATTACCGTTGTCGCTCAGCTCAGCGCCGTAGCTGCCAATGTCCAACCAGTTGGCTCCGGTATTGACGCGTGCGCCATTCCACGTGAGGTTGCCTTTGAGTTTAAGCAATACGTTGCCGCGCAATTCAAGTTCGTCAATATGGGTAGAAAATTGACCTTGGATAGGAACCGGAATTTTGGCCTGCAGTAAAGCAACAGGCAGAGAGACATCCGCATTGCGCACTTTTATCGCACCACCTGAACCGGAGCAGATCTCGCCGTCAAACTGCTGCATTGGCAATTTGGTGGTTACCTCCGCGCAGGGTGACAAGGTCAGCAATGAGAACGGGCTGAGGCTCCAGCTTAACTGCCCGAGCGAATACTCCTGATCAGTCATACGCACACTGGCCAGACTTGCGCGGCCATTCCACAGGGTGCCGGTCACCCCACTCAGAGCGACACCGGTTCCACGCGTCAAGAAATACGCTCCCCATATAGCGGGGATGCTGCTGATCACAAACACCAGAAACAGGGCAACCCCGAGCGGGATCCAGAGTTTTTTATGGGTTTTTAACAACACAGGTAAACGGCTCATAGGGCTGGTTTCAATCGTGTACAAGTTTCATCGATACAGCAAATAGCATCGATAGCGACGTTAATACTATTTAATTGTTAGTTGGCTTTCTGCAGGCGCAGGGTCACAGTCACCTGCCCGGGCTCGTTAGTCGTGACAATCGATAGATCGCTCACCGTGATACCTTGCTTGAATTCTATCTCATACAGCCATTGCATCAGAGGACCATAGGCGGCGCGATCCAGACGCACGCGCGCTTCGCCATTGGCGCCAGGCTGAAAACCACTCATAGCGAGACCATTGGCGCGCAAGGTGGTATCGATCAAACCGCTAATATTCTCGGTGCTGGCACTGGCGCCTGAGGTGCGCAGTTGCTGGATTTGCGCCGCGGCAATCTGCACCCGCCCGAGGGTTTGGGTGGAGGCAATATTGGCGGCCAGCAATTGGTCACGCTTGTTCTGGATGGGGACAAACACCGTCAACCACAACAGATAGAGCACCACCGCCAAACCGCAGCCGAGGATCAATGTCTGCTCGCGGCGGTTGTATTTATTGAGCAAGTTCAGTAGCTGGTTCAGGTTCATAACGGCCTACCGGTTAGGGATTCTTGGTCACTTTGAGGCGTGCAGTCTGCACATTGCCCTGGGCATTAAAGCTCGATGTCTCGGCATTTAACCCCTGCTTACGGATTTTTTCACTGAGCGATTCAAACGCGCTGAAACTGTCGGCCTGGATGCTGATATTTAATTCGCCCGCTTCGCCAGCATAGGAAATCGCTTTGATCACCACATTCGGTTCCTGCGCAATTTGCGGCAGCACCAACGTCAGCAGCGCCATCACACTGGCTGATTGGCTGACGGGTTGAGATTGTTTGAGCAGGGTGTTTAGCTGTTTCTCGGCATCAACAATCCGGCCTTGGGTAATTACACCGCGCGCAGTGGTCTCAATTTGCTGGCGGATCTTCAGGTTTTCGCCACCCAGCTTGTGGATTTCAAACATCAGGGTGCCGAGATACACCGCCACACAAACGCCAGCAAAAATCGCGACCGATTGCCAAAGTTTCCACCAGCGCTCGATCGGCAAACGCTGGGAGAAATCGCCTTGGCACAGATCAATCGAACTATTGCTGTAATCCAGCGCCCATTCATCGGCGAGGGTTTGGCTAGCAATGGCTCCCTGCAGCTCAGCGGGGATCAACTCGCCCAAGGCAGCAAGATCCGCCTCTGAGGCTGCGCGTAAATGCAGGTTGGGCAGGCTATCAACCCGCTCCTGATCGCGCAGCAGCATTTGTAGCGCCATACGCGCATGTTGCTGGGCGACACTAAATCCCATAGTGCTGGCATAACGTAGGTAGACCTGGTCTTGATACAGCCCAAGCGACCAGTGGTTGGAGCTATCGGTAGCGGCTTCGGCAGCAAGTGGTAGAGTCAGCGGCGCCGTCCAGCAGCGGGTAACTTCGATACCTAAAGCCGCCAGCTCCGCAAAGGCTGCCTGCAACCAGGTTTTATCGGCAAAAGCGACGACTACTTTGCCATCAGCAGGCGTGCCCAAGGCAAAGTGTAGATCTTCCACATCGCCGACCACTGAGTCTTCCAACTGGAAGGGCAGGAGATTACGCAGGTGTTTTTTCTCTTTATCGCTGTATTCCAGCTGACGCGTATTGACGCGACTGCCAGGCAATATGACCCAAGCCGATTGGGGGTTAGCCGGTTTATCTCCTAGCGCAGCGCGCAGCGCTTCGCGGTCGCCGCTGGCACCTTCGGCTGCAGGCGAACCATCAGCACCCAGCCAGCACCAGCGAAAGTTGTCAGCCAGACTTTTGCCGTCATCGGAGGTTGTTACAGAGAGCACCAATTGCATGGACATAATTTGCTCTAACTCATTGTTAAATCGGGTTGTTGTTCAATAACCTAGGGGATTATTCGACCAATTCGGTATCGCCGTCTTCGTCTTTTTCGCCGCGGTCAACCGTCGGCAACTCAAATACATCATCGCGCCGGATGACTCTGAGTGAGCCCGGCTCAGTGCCGCGCATCATCAAACTGCGCATGCTGCGGCGCTGATCTACCAACTGCACCGTTGAATTCAGCCAAAAATATTTGGTGGCGGTGTTCAATCCATCAATATCGAGCGGTTTGCCCGCAAACATAGTGTCCCAAGCTGTCGATATTGCCGCCTTATCGGGAAATCCTGTTGATGGCCTAAGGGCGATAAACTGCTCCATATCAGCAGGGTTCATCGGCTGCAAATCGGCTGAACCATTTATACATAACAATAAATTGTTGATGCCCTTGCCGTAGGGGCCGACCAAGTCCAGAGTATTAATATTCAAACCGGCGTCGGCCACTGGCAAGACAGTCAAATACGGCTGTAAAAGTGTTACCAGCACCGGACTCTCATTAAAACCGCGCACCAACCGCAGCTCATCAACGGACTTAAACAGCGCATTGGCAGCGCGGTAAGGCTCCTTCATACTTTGGTAAAAATTGGACTCAGCGCCGCCCGAGCCAGATTCATTTTCGTCCGCATCAATCCAATCCACGACGCCCGCCAACAGCAGTTCCGCTTGGTTCTCGTCGAGCTGCAGGTCAGGAAATGTCTGCAGCAGGCGAATAAACCGGCGCTGCGGTTCACTGTAGCGCTCGGGCAACCCCTCCTTGCTCATGTCGATAGGGCGCGCCAAATCGTTCAAATTGAATTGCGTTGTGGCGTCCGTCATTTTGGCGAAGCCGGTAACGCCCTCATCCTCAATTGGCACTTCGCTAGTCCAAGGCTCTCCCAAATAATCGATATTAGAGTCGATATCTGCATCGGGAAACATCAACTTGGCCACCTCTTCGGTACCTTCCAAAAACGCGCGGGCCTGAGTGCCATGCCAGCGTGTTTCTGCACGCGCCAAACCCAGCTGGTACTGCGCGGCAAACTTGACACTCAAGCCGGCCACCAATGCCACAATCAGCAATACCAGCACCAGTACTGTACCGCGCTCGGCGCTCGGCTTACCGGGCGAATTACTGCTGCTGTTCAGGCATGGCGAAGAGACGCACACTGCTGCCGACTCCTTTGAGTTCGATGGTAATCTCTACCGCCAGAGGTAAATCCTGGGCGCTGGCGCCCTGCTGGGTATTGTCGGGCCACTTTTGCAGCCAATCTTCTGAAAATTCTCGCTCTTCTAGCGCCGATTTACCTCGAGAGGTAATCGCCCCCTGATGCAACATGCGCAGTTGGACGTCCTCTACACCGTCTAACAGCAACTGGTGAAAGCCGTCGTCTTCCTCCAAATCAATATCGGACAACTCAAGGTTCCGCTCAGGCACAAAATCGCGCCAGAGCTTGCCCTCTTCCACACGGTACCCCACCAACTGCAGATCACTGCGTGGCAGGTTGGAAAAGTTGACCCAGCCGCGCCGCTTGAACAGCAGCACCAGTTGGTCGGCATCCTCGCCGGACGAGCGCAAGCTTTCTGCTTTAAATACCGCATTTTTATCAGCCTGAGCCGGGGGGATAACATGGCGTAAATCCGCCGCGATAATTTGCCATGCACGGTCAAGGCGATTGATTTCATTCAACACTTCGTTGGTGCGCGTTGCACCAGCATCCGCTGCATCGAGCGACTCGAAGGCCATAACCGCGATCAATGCCGAAATCACTAGCGCGATCATCACTTCTAATAGGGTAAAACCTTGCGACCGCGTCACGGCTGCACCTGCACAACTTCCGGGTCACTGATGTAACCAGTCAGACGAGCGAGTGCCGGCTGGTCTTCATCGACCGCCGAGTTACCCAAACTTGCTCCATCGGCTGTGCCTAACAGACGCACTGCGATTTCAATGCGCTTAAAGCCTGGCACTGCTTCCATCGCAATACTTTTGAGTTGCCACTGCCAGCGCAACCCCATCATGTCTACGGTGCCGGAGTCTTTTTCCGGCACTTTGTAATCCACTAACGTTTTTTTAGCCTTTTGCTGCTGCAACAAGCGCACCCGCGTCAGCTGGTTTTCTGCTACCCAATAGGCGTAAGTTTTATCGCGGATTGCGGCCGAGCCATCCAACTGGGTCATTACCAATGTGATCAATGCTGGCAATGCCATAGCAACAATCATCAGCGCAATCATGGCCTCCAACAGAGTAAAACCACGTTGTTTCGCGCGCGGTACCGAGCGATGGAACAGAGAGAGTGTCATCGCCCGCGCTGCTCCTCTTCAATCCGCTTTTCTTCGCTCACCCAGCGCAACTCACCGGCTAGATCCAACTCAAACTCTTCGGTTTCCACAGCCTCGCCGCCGGCCAATTGCTCGGTGTAAATAGCGATTTCAATTTTGCCCGACCCATCACCGCTGGGGAAAAAGCCCATCACAGGCTCCTGATATTCCAACTCGGGGTCAAACTCCCAGAGTTCATCCTCCACCACAAAATCGATCTTCTGCCCTTCTGCCAAACAGTGCTGGGTCAGCTCGGGCAAATCCTGCCACTGCCGGTCACGCACGCGGCGCCACTGGTAGCACCACTGCTCTTGACCATCGATATCTTGCGCCGGGCGTGGCTCAACAAACAGGCCGTGAGTCTCACCTTTAAGTACCGATTGCTCGGCGATATAACCCGCCTGCAGCATAAATTCTTCGGCCTCTTTGCGGGTCATGTCGGCCGCGGCATTACCGCCCACCGCAATGGAAATCACGCTCACCGCCATACCGATGATAAAGACCACAAAAATGATCTCGATCAGGGTGAAGCCTCGTTGGCTGGATTTCACTGGCGCGGCCTTTGGCGGTTAAAACCTATTGTTCGTCCCAAACACTGATATCAGCATTCTGGCCTTCGCCGCCGCTAACACCATCGGCACCCAAGCTGTAAATATCGTACTCTTTGCCGTCATCAGCCGGGCTCATGTACTGATAGTCGTTGCCCCATGGGTCTTTGTTCAGGTTATCGATATAACCGCTCGACTTAAAGTTGCGCGGAACCGGCGCGATAGAGCTTTTGGTCACCAGCGCTTCCAACCCCTGTTCAGTCGTCGGGTAATTGAAGTTATCAATACGGTACAACTTGAGTGCAGTTTGCAACGAGCTGAAATCCGCACGCGCTTTTTGCACGTTGGCTTTATCGAGGTTATCCATCACGTTGGGCACCACAATACCGGCAAGCAGGCCGATGATGATCACCACCACCATGATTTCTACCAGGGTAAAACCCGCTTGCTGCACGCGGGATTTCATCGCACTTGTTTTCATATTTTTTGTCATGACTGTCTCCTGAAACATCACTATCAACTGGTCTGCAAAACCCCGCCCATTCGCCTTAACTGAGCTTGGTCATTTCGAAAATAGGGGTGAGGATCGCCAATACAATCACGCACACCGCGCCCCCCATAAAAATAATTGTCGCCGGCTCCAACAAGCCCATAGCCACACCTAACATCATTTCCAACTCGCGCTCCTGATCTTTGGAGGCGTTGTCCAATTGCTGCGGCAAGGTGCCGTTGGTTTCACCACTGGCCACTAACTGCACCAGCAAGGGTGGGAAGTGACCGGTATTTTCCATCGCCCGGCTCAAGCTCATACCCTCGCGCACTGAAGCAGCTACAGTGTCACAAGCCTCTTGCAAGATTTTATTGGTCATCACCTGACCGGAAATATTCAGCGCCTGCAACAGCGGGACACCACTGGCAGATAAGAGGCTCAGAGTCGCCGCAAAACGCGCCGAGTTGATCTGTTTCACCAGCTCGCCGATTACCGGCAACTTCAGTTGTACCACATGCCAAGCGCGCAAACGTTTGGGGTCGCGCATCAAATGCTTGATAAAGAAATAGACCCCAACCAAAGCAACTAACAGATAGAGACCGTAGTTCATCAAAAAGCTACTGGTGGCGATCAACCCCTCGGTCAACGCAGGCAATTCGCGTTTGCCCTGCTCAAAAATTTTGACCAGCTTGGGAACCACCAACACCATGAGCGCGACAATTACCGCAAGGCTCACCACCAGCATGACCACCGGGTAGATCATCGCCATTTTGATGCGCTGTTGCAGTATTTGGCTGGTTTGGGTGTAGTCCGCCAAACGTTCTAATACCGGGCTTAAAAAACCGGAGCCTTCGCCAGCGCGCACCAGTGCGCGGTACATATCGTCAAACGCGACCGGATTGTCGCTGAGTGCCTGCGCCAAGCTTAAACCCTCCAAGACCTTGGTACGCACTTGCAATACAACACGTTTTACATTGGCTTTTTGCGACTGTTTGGCGGTAGCGTGAAGAGCCTCATCGAGTGGTAGGCCGGATTTGACCAACGAGGCCAACTGGCGGGTAATCAGACTGAGATCGCGCGTACTTAATTTGGCGGCGCGGCGACGCGACCAGGCGGAGATATCCATGCTGGTGCTGGCGCCAGAACCAGCGTCGGTACCGGTACCTGCGCCGGCACTGGCAACTTCAAGCGGTTTAAGCTTTTTGGCACGCAACTGCGTGCGGATATGGCGCTCGGAATCCCCTTCAAGTATGCCTTTGACGGTTTTGCCTTCTTCAGTCAGCGCTTTGTAACTGTATGCACCCATGATTGATATCCGTTACAGCTGGGTGGTCACACGCAGCACTTCTTCAATGCTGGTGATGCCATTGAGTACACACTGACGGCCGTCGTCACCCATAGATGGGCTGTGTTTACGCGCTTCGGCTAACAACTCCTGCTCGCCGGCCTGCTCATGAATCAAGTGGCGCAAGCGCTCAGTGATCTCAATTAATTCGTAAATACCTTTTCGACCGCGGTAACCTTGGTGATTGCAGTGTTTGCAGCCGCTCGGCGCCGGGCGCCAGATGGGGGTATCGGCTGGCAGTTTGAGCATTTCGCGCTCAGACTCTACCGGCAAGTACTGCTGTTTACAGTGACTGCAGAGCACACGCACCAAACGCTGTGCCATAACGACTTCAATACTTGAGGCTAGCAGAAAGGGTTCAACACCCATATCTTTCAAGCGCAATACTGCGCCGATCGCGGTATTGGTGTGGAGTGTCGATAACACCAAGTGCCCCGTGAGCGATGCCTGAATCGCAATCTCAGCAGTTTCTGCGTCACGGATTTCACCGATCATCACCACATCCGGGTCCTGCCGGAGAATAGCGCGCAGTCCTCGGGCAAAGGTCATATCGATTTTGGTATTCACCTGGGTCTGGCCGATGCCGGGCAACAGGTATTCAACCGGGTCTTCAACGGTGAGAATATTGCGACTGCGGGTATTGATATGGCTCAACCCCGCATAAAGGGTGGTGGTTTTACCGGAACCGGTTGGTCCAGTTACCAGGATAATCCCGTGTGGCCTGAGCAGGTTTTTGGTCAGGCGCTCATAGACCAGCTGCGGCATCTGCAATTGTTCAAGCTTGAGCTGGCCAGCGGCCTGATCGAGAATACGCAATACAATACGTTCACCAAACGCCGAGGGAATTGTTGATACCCGCAGATCCACTGCGTGACCTGCCAAACGCACAGTAATACGACCATCCTGCGGCAAGCGTTTTTCGGCGATATCGAGACGCGCCATTACCTTCAGGCGCGATACCAAGACCGGCGCCAACTCCGCCTTGGGCGAAAGTACTTCGGTCAAGATGCCATCGATACGGAAGCGCACTGACACGCGGTCTTCAAAGGGTTCAAGGTGGATATCCGAAGCGCCTTCGCGCACGGCTTGCGACAGAATCGCGTTGATCAAGCGGATAATCGGGGCGTCATCATCACCAGCGAGCAAATCGGTGCGGTCGGCCAAATCATCGGCCATGGATGACAAATCAAATTCGTTGCCAAGATCTTCGGCGGCGCGCTGCGCGGCACCATCGCCGCTTTGGTATTCACGGGTGAGGCGCTTTTGGAAGTCTTCAGCGGGCAACTCTTCCAGCACCAACTCCGGGCCGAGAATGCGCTGTAGCTCCAGCAGCACATCCAGCGTCAATCCTGGACGATGCAAGACCCGCGGCATCAACCCGGGAGCCAGCTCTTCCAGCATCACCCCATGGGCTGAGGCAAAACTAAATGGCAGCCGCTCGTAAACCGAAGGTTCTGCTGCAGTTTCGTCGAACGCCTCGTCAGTTAGCGTCAGCGGCTCCAATACTTGCTCGCTCACGATTATTCCCCAGCGGCTTCAGTTGCAGGTGCCGCATCGGCTTGTTTTGTCTCTTCTATGTACTTCTGAATCTGCTCTTCCCACTCAGGCAGTATGGGCACATCGCGCTTCCCTGTCAGAATGCCGCGTGAGCGCTGGAATTCGACTTGTTCATTTCTAATCGTCCGATACTTCTCCGCCGTTGCACCAGTCAGGACTTCATTAGTACGGATGATCGTTGGTTTGAGGAATATCAATAGATTAGTCTTTCTTTTGGTCGCACTCTGAGAGCGGAACAAATGGCCAAGCACTGGGATACTGCCGAGGACAGGAACACGTTGATCGCCTTTGTTGACCTGATCTTCTATCAATCCACCCAAAACGACAGTTTGTCCATCGCCAGCAAGAATTTGGGTTTTGATCTCACGCTTACTGGTTGTAGGTCCATTCGGTGAATTCTGGGTGTTACCAATTACTGAGGAGATCTCCTGCTCTATATCAAGCACCATACTGTCACCCTCGTTAATATGTGGAGTGACCTGCAGTTTGATACCTACGTCTTCACGGTTGACAGTATTAAATGGGCTAGCAAAAGAATTAACACCACCGGTAGTGCCGCCAGTGTTCGCACCGGAATAGGAACCGGTAACAAAAGGCACCTGCTGCCCGACCAGAATCGATGCTTCGCTGTTATCTGTTGTGAGCAAGCTTGGTGTAGACAGAATGTTAGTTGACTCAGTCGTCTGCAATAACTTCAAAACACTCAGGAAATCGATTTCCTTGCCAAGACGCCCAACGCCAAAAACGGGCGATTTAACAGTATTGATACCACCCGCCAAGGCCGCAAGTGCGGTGTTATCGTCAGGACTTTCCAAAATATTCAATGCCGGTCCAGCAACAGTCCCCAGCGCACCTCCGGAAGTAAATCCACCAAAACCTGCATCATCAGCTTGATACATCCATTCAATACCAATTTCTTTGGCATTGTTACCAGTGATTTCAACGATGATCGCCTCAACCAATACCTGTTGACGGCGGATATCCAAGCTATCGATAATCGACAGCATAGTGTCCATAGTGTCCACATCAGCTGTGATAAGCACCGAATTGGTCGCTTCATCCGCCTGCACGGCGGGTGGCGATGCATTTGCAGGTGCGCCCTCTGCGGCTTTACCCTGCCCGAGGCTTTGCATCATTCCCGAAAGCACTTTGGCGACATCTTCCGCCTTGGCGTACTGCAGATATTCCACACGCACATTGCTGTTTTTAGACTGCGGGCGATCAAGGTCATCGACCAATAACTTGAGGCGCTGGCGAGTCAGGTCATCGCCACTGATCACTACGGCATTGGTGCGCTTATCTGCCACTATGACCGGTGGCGAGGTGGTCATACCGCGGTTGGGATCGGGCTTTTCCAACTGGGTCAACATCGCCACCACATCCGCGGAGTTGGCATAGCGCAGCGGGATTACATCAGTATGCGTCACACCGATTTTATCCAGTTGTACCACCAATTCATTCATACGGGCGACGTTGGCGCGCGTATCTGTAATGATCAGAGCATTGCTGGGCTCATAGGTAGTGAGGTGGCCATACTGCGGAACTAAAGGACGCAGGGCGGCGAGAATTTTGGCCGCGCTAGTATTTTTAAGGGGAATCACCTGAGTGATGTAAAGATCGTCTTTGTTGGTGACGTTGTTTTCGGTCGGGATAGGCAGGTTGCGCGCGTCGCGGTTCATCACGATGCGCACAATATTACCGCTCTCTACGGCGGTAAACCCATGCACATCAAGCGATGCCAGAAATAGCTCGTAGAGCTCCTTGGCATTGAGCGGTTTAGTGTTGATAACCTTGATCGGGCCGCGCACCTTGGGGTCGATGATGAAGGTTTTACCCGTCAATCCCGCAATGGATTTGATCACTTCCTGGATATCGGTATCGTTAAAATTGACTGCCCAGCGAGTTTCGCCTTGCGCGTCGACCGGCTGTGCTTCGACTTGGGCGAAGACCGCGCCACTCATGCCCATAAGCGTCGCCAACAAAAGGCCGCTGATGATGTTGTTATTGTTACGACCATGAAACCGGATCACGAAAACCTCACTTGAGCATTACGTCTAGGTTAACTGTACTGCCACCGCGTCTGATTTCCAGATTCGCCGATGTGGCACTACCCATACTTTTGTAAATTTCCATTATTTTACCCGGGCTGCTCAACGGCACGCCGTTGACTGCTGTGACTATGTCATCAGTCTGCAGCCCCAGAGAATTGAACATCTCCGCATTGCGCCCCGGGCGAATTTTGTAGCCAACCACTTGGCCACCTTCGCGATAAATACTCATAGCCACCACATCGGCGAGGGTTTTACTGGCTGCTGCAGCTGATGGATCAGCACCAAATCGAGGCGAATCCGCTATCGGGCTTTTATCGACATAGAGCGGCGGTTGTTGTTGATAAGGGGGGTTAGCGTATCCCCCCTGCGTCGGATCACCGCCCGCTTGCGGAGCAGCAAAAGACGTAGTGAGTTTGGGTGCATTGGGATCTTCTTTAAATAGCCAGAGGGATTCAAAGGAGCCATTATTGTTGATGATGACGCGGCCATCCAATACCTTGGCGAGGGTCACATTCGTGCCAACCGGTAGCGTATCGCCCACCGCATAGACATCAGCGCGCTCTCCCGAAGCGATAATTGCGCGCCCTGCTTTTTCATCATTACTGCCCAATACACCGCGCAAAATCAGGTTGAGCTGGGTGTCGGCGGCATCTGTCTCTATGCCCTGGGTGGTCGGTTGGGCATCGACCGGGGGCGCCACTTCCTGGGCGGTATCGCCAAAGGGCGCCAAGGCGGTAATCTGGGTGATATTAACGGCTTCCGGCGCGGCACCCGCGCCAGACTGCGCATCAGCTGCGACCAGTGACAAGGTGGCAGGAGGAATAACCGGATTGGGAATTATCAGCCAAAACAGGCGCGCTAAACTGTGGCTGAGCCAAATCACCAGCAGCAACATCACCAACCATTGCCAGCGCTGCAGCGACACCCGATTTAAAAGCGCAAAAAAACGGCGCAGCTGGACTTCCAACTGGGCGGTGCGCTGCTCGAAGGCGGCTCTATGATTAAGTGATCTATCTTGCATAGGTCTGATTGATTCCCTTACCCGGGCTATACGACAAAAATCAGCGAAATGGCAATTAGTAGTCGTATCAAAAGCTTAGTGCATTATGTTTATCAAAGCCGTGAGATTCTACTCCATCCATATTACAAAAGCGAAATACTAAAATCAGTGTGGCAAGTCGCTTGCGACGCGAGTTTCGACGCATTTTGGATAGCAAAACAGGGGGGAAGTTGCACAATAAATGAAATATGCGACAGGGGCCGCAAAATAGGGGGCTTAAAACGCGAAAAACCCTGATTGCAGGAGGGGGCAATCAGGGTTCTTACAGGATGACTGGCCAGACCTTGGCGGTAAATGTGCTTGATTCCATTTTACTCCTTGCCAGAGTCGCTTCCTGCGACAATCTCCTCTGGTTGCCATTATTGATGAATCAGGCGTCAGGCAATAGTGGCTAATTTCGGTAAGTTTTGTAGGAGATATCTCACACAGCTGCCAGTCAAAACGACTGCAGTTTTGTTCGCGCAGGTTTATAATCCGTCGCCCACCTCCAGTCCTGCGAGAAAAAACCATGCCGCCCAAGACCTCAACACCCAAAAAGAAAGGCGTCGATTTTGAACAATCGCTCAGCACCCTCGAAAGCCTGGTGAACCGCATGGAACAGGGGGATTTGACGCTGGAGGAGTCACTGCACGCTTTTGAAACCGGAATAGCACTGACACGCGAATGCCAGACTCGACTGGCCGCCGCCGAACAGCAAGTCAGCAAGCTGATCGAACAGCAGGGCACCATCCATCTGGAGCCTTTTAATACCGATGAAGGCGATGCCTGATGCCTCAGGAATTTACCCAATTTGCCAGCCAATGCCGCGCACGGGTCGATAACGTACTCGACCAGTATCTACCGCTCGCACAAGACCCGACCCAGCTGCGCGCCGCCATGCGCTACAGCCTGTTCAACGGCGGCAAGCGCGTGCGCCCGATCCTCGCTTATGCCGCAGCGCTCGCCGTCCAACCCGGGATCAACCTCAATCTTATCGACCCCATCGCCGCTGCGCTTGAATGCCTGCACTCCTACAGTTTGGTGCACGATGACCTTCCGGCAATGGATGACGACGACCTGCGCCGCGGCAAACCTACCTGCCATATCGCCTTTACAGAAGCGACGGCCATTCTGGCGGGTGATGGGCTGCAAACACTCGCGTTTGATTTGTTGACCACCACAGACTTACCCGCCGCAACCCAAATCGAATTAATCCGCCAGCTGACACAGGGATCAGGAGTGGACGGCATGGTGCTGGGCCAGGCTATCGACCTGGCCGCCGTCGATCACCAGCTCAATTTGGCACAGCTGGAAACTATGCATCGACATAAAACGGGCGCACTGATACGCGCCAGCGTTGCAATGGGTGCCATCAGCGCCGGTGCAGACGATAAACAATTGGCCGCGCTGGATAACTACGCCTCCGCTATTGGCCTCGCTTTCCAAGTGCAGGACGATATCCTCGATGTCACGGGCGACACCACCACACTGGGCAAACAGCAGGGAGCGGATATCGCACGCAACAAACCGACATATGTATCACTGCTCGGACTTGATGCCGCCAAAACCAAAGCGGACGAATTACATCGTCAAGCTCTTGGCGCGCTTGGTATGTTTGATGAGAGCGCCGCACCCTTGCGCCAATTGGCCAGCTATATAGTCCAAAGGTCGAACTAGCCAAGCCTCTGGCAAGCCGCCTACAATAGCCGTCTATGAGCGGCAAACCGCACAACTATAAATGATGACTTGCATGCATAACGAAATCCCCACCAGTCGCCCGCTCACGCCGTTGCTGGACAGCATTGATAACCCCGCTGACCTGCGCAAGCTGGACGAAAAGCAATTGCCGCAATTGGCGGATGAGCTGCGCGCGTTTTTGCTCTATAGCGTGGGGCAGACCGGCGGGCATTTTGGTGCCGGTTTAGGCGTAGTCGAACTGACTATCGCGTTACATTATGTGTATGAAACACCGGACGATCGGCTCGTTTGGGATGTAGGCCATCAAACTTACCCACACAAAATCCTCACCTCGCGCCGCGAACGCATGAATAGTATCCGTCAGGGTAACGGCTTGTCGGGCTTCCCTAAACGCGAGGAAAGTGAGTACGACACCTTTGGCGTCGGTCACTCCAGCACCTCAATTAGCGCCGCCCAAGGTATGGCTATTGGGGCCAAAATGGCGGGGATTGAGCGCAAAGTTGCTGCAGTCATAGGCGACGGCGCCATGACTGCCGGCATGGCGTTCGAAGCACTGAATCACGCTGCACATACCGAAACCGACATGTTAGTGGTGCTTAACGACAACAATATGTCTATCTCACCTAATGTCGGCGGCTTCTCTACTTATCTGTCCAAAATCTGGGCGAGCAAGTTTTACAACTCCTTGCGCGAGGGCAGCAAACAGGTGCTCGGCAAGATTCCGCCCGCCTGGGAGTTTGCACGCCGCACCGAGGAGCATTTCAAGGGTTTTATGTCACCCGGCACCCTGTTTGAAGAGATGGGATTCAATTATGTCGGGCCGATCAACGGCCACGACCTGGGCGATTTAGTCCTCTGCCTGCGCAATCTGCGGGAGATCAAAGGCCCCAAGCTGCTGCATATCATCACCCAGAAGGGCAAAGGTTTTGAGCCAGCCGAACTCGATCCGGTCGGCTACCACGCACTGAATAAAATCGAACCCAAAAAAGCCGCGATTGGTGTAGTAGATGCCCCTAAAAAACCCAAATATCAGGACGTATTTGGCCAGTGGCTGTGCGATATGGCCGCGCAGGACCAAAAGCTGATCGGTATCACCCCTGCAATGTGCGAAGGTTCAGGCATGGTGGAGTTCGCACGCGATTATCCCGAACGCTTTTACGATGTCGCCATCGCCGAGCAACACGCCGTTACCCTCGCCGCCGGTATGGCCTGCGAGGGGCAAAAACCAGTAGTGGCGATTTACTCAACGTTTTTGCAGCGCGCCTATGACCAGTTGGTGCACGACGTTGCCCTGCAAAATCTCGATGTGACTTTTGCCATCGACCGCGCGGGATTGGTTGGCGAAGACGGCCCCACCCACGCGGGCAGTTTTGATATCAGCTACCTGCGCTGCATCCCCAATATGGTGATTGCCGCACCGAGCGACGAAAATGAATGCCGCCAATTGCTCTACACCGCCTACCAATACCAAGGCCCTGCGGCGGTGCGCTACCCGCGCGGCACGGGTACGGGCGTTGCGATTGAAAAAACCTTTACCGCCCTACCCATCGGCAAAGGCCTACTGAAACGAGAGGGCAAACAGGTAGCATTACTCTGTTTTGGGACCTTACTGCCCGTCGCGCAGCAAGTAGCTGACCAATTGGGTTACAGCCTGTGCGATATGCGTTTTGTGAAACCGCTGGATACCGAGCTGATTGAACAAATGGCTGCCAGCCATGAATTGCTGGTGACGCTGGAAGAGAACGCCATCGCCGGTGGCGCGGGCAGCGGTTTGAGCGAATACCTCAATAGCCGCGCATTGACTGTGCCGTTATTACAGCTGGGCTTTGGCGATGAATTTGTTGAGCACGCCAGCCAGAAACAACAACTGGCAAGTCAGGGGCTGGATGCAAAATCCATCGCCGAACACATCAGCCAGCGCTTGGGCAAAACCAGCGCTGACACCAAATTGGCGGCGCGCTAAATCCCGGGGAGGCACGGCCTCCCTGTTCACCAAGCCAATCCGCGAGGAGTCCTTACCTTGCCATCCACTAAAGCCGACCACTCCCAGGGACTGTTGTTATTCCGCCTGCACAACCAGCAGGTATTTGCCTTGGGCACGCTTAAAATCCAGGAACTGGTGCCCTTTCAGCCAGTCACCCCCATGGTCAACCAGCACCCGAGTATTTTGGGCGCACTCAATGTGCGCGGGCAGACTATGCCTATTGTTGATTTGGCCGCCGCTGTCGGCAAAGGCGCCACCCCCAAAGACACACTGGCGAGCAGCTTTATCATCATCACCGATGTACAGCGGCAAAAAGTCGGCTTTTTGGTGCGCCAGATTGAACGCATCGCCGATACCAACTGGCGCGACATAAGTGCGCCGGACAAATTTTTAGGCAGCAGCACTTACATCACCGGCGTCACTAAAGTGGACAACCAGCTAGTGCAGCTATTGGATGTCGAAGTGATTATGGCGCGCCTGTTTCCGCTCGACCCGTCCAAAGCCACCGCAACCATTACCGATATGGAGCGCGAGCAACTGCGGCCGATGAATATCCTGCTGGTAGATGATTCCCGCACCGCGCGCAAACAATTGAGCGACTCACTCGATGCCATCAATGTGCGCTATCAAGTAACTGACGATGGCCAAAAAGCGCTGGACATAATGCGCACCTCTGCCCAACAGGGGCAGCCGATCGACCTGTTGGTCAGCGATATCGAAATGCCCGGCCTGGACGGCTACGAACTGGCCTTTGCAGTGCGCGACGACAAACAACTCGCCAACGCCTACATTATTTTGCACACCTCGCTCTCGAGCAGCATCAGCGTCAGCCAAGCCCGTCAGGTCGGCGCCGACGAAGCACTCACCAAGTTTGATGCGCGCGAGTTGATCGATGCCATGTTGCGCGGCGCCACAAAAAAGCGTCGCTAACAACCATCTATGCCCATCACCCCAATGCCGTGACCCCTGCCGCAAACCGCTCCACCAAAAAATCGATAAACAACCTTACCTTGGGCGCCAAATGGCGCTGCTGAGGGTAGACAACCCATACACCGGTGTCCGTAAAACGGTAGTCATCCAACACCGATATCAAGCGCCCATTGGCCAGAAACTCCTCCACGTAATAATCCGGCAATTGCGCCAACCCCAGGCCTTTGAGCGCCGCATCCAGTAGCGCCGGGCCTGAATTCGCCTGCCAGTTGCCATGAACCACCAGATCTTTACGCTGCCCCTGATGGCTCAACAGCCAGTAGCCACGCGTCCCCACAAGGCAATTGTGACGCTCCAGATCCGTCAGGGTTTGCGGCGCCGAAATACGCGCGAGGTAAGCAGGTGAACCAACGATATACTCGCGCCTGTCACATAAGCGTTTGGCGATAAGCGTTGATTCGCGCATTACCCCCATGCGGATACCCAGGTCAAAACCCTCTTCGATCAATTCCACCTGGCGGTTGCTGAAATACATATTCACCTTGAGCTGTGGGTAGAGCAGCTGGAAATCATTCACCAGCGGGGCGATATAGCGGTCGCCAAAGGTGGCTGCTGCAGTAATCTTAAGTAATCCAGTCGGCTGGCCCTGATGGTGCTGCAGCAGCGATTCCGCCTCGCGCAGACCATCAAACAAATGGCGGCAGCTCTCGTAATACAATTGGCCAGCGTCGGTCAGGCGAATCTGGCGGGTGGTGCGATACAACAATTGTGTCCCCAGTTGCAGCTCAAGCTGGCTCACCAACCGGCTCACATGGGAGTTAGATACCTGCAGCTCGCGCGCTGCTGCCGCAAAACTGCCAAAGCGCACCACGGCGATAAACGCCTCCACCCGCTCCCAATGCTGCATTGTTGCTCCATTGCAATAATTAAGTGATTTTTAGCTGGCTTATTGCCATTGAGTCACTAGTCTACACTTTGCCCCCAGAAAAATGACACGCCTTGTGTATTGATGCGACATCTTGGCCCCCATCACCCAACAAGACCCGGAATCAGGAATCACTATGAAATCACGCGCCGCCATTGCCCTCGCCGCCGGACAACCACTGGAATTAGTCGATATTGATGTGCAAGGCCCCCGAGCGGGTGAAGTGTTGGTGCGCATTGTGGCGACCAGCGTCTGCCATACCGATGCCTACACCTTGTCTGGCGCCGATCCCGAGGGCGTATTTCCCGCCGTGCTCGGCCACGAAGGTGCAGGCATAGTGGAAGAAGTGGGCGAAGGCGTGACCAGTTTGAAGGTGGGCGACCATGTGATTCCGCTCTATACCGCTGAATGCGGCAAGTGCAAATTCTGTCTCTCGGGCAAAACAAACCTGTGCGGCTCGGTGCGCGCCACCCAAGGCAAAGGCTTGATGCCCGATGGCACTACACGCTTTTCACTCGAAGGCAAACCGCTCTTTCACTATATGGGCACCTCGACTTTCTCGGAGTACACCGTATTGCCGGAAGTGTCCCTGGCCAAAGTCTCCAAAGAGGCACCGCTCGATAAAATCTGCCTGCTCGGCTGCGGTGTCACTACCGGCATAGGCGCAGTGATCAATACCGCCAAAGTGACTCCGGGTTCTACTGTCGCTGTGTTTGGACTGGGCGCTATTGGCCTCGCAGTAATTCAGGGTGCGCAGATGAAGAACGCCGGGCGCATCATTGCCATCGACGTCAACCCCGGCAAATTTGAGCTTGCGCGCCAATTCGGCGCGACCGATTTCGTCAATCCCAAAGACCATAGCGCGCCCATCCAACAGGTGATTGTGGATATGACTGACGGCGGCGTGGATTACTCGTTTGAATGCATCGGCAACGTGAATGTGATGCGCTCGGCGCTGGAGTGCTGCCACAAAGGCTGGGGCGAATCGATCATCATCGGCGTCGCCGGTGCAGGCCAGGAGATCTCCACACGCCCCTTCCAGCTAGTGACTGGCCGAGTGTGGAAAGGCTCAGCCTTTGGCGGGGTAAAAGGCCGTAGCCAACTGCCTGGTTATGTGGAGCGCTATATGAAAGGTGAGATCAAGATCGACGAATTTATCACCCACGATATGCCCTTCAACAAGATCAATGAAGCATTCGATTTGCTCCACGAAGGCAAAAGTATCCGCACCGTTTTGCACTACTAAGCCTCGTACAATTATTCAGGAAGCGAACCCAAACCATCATGACCACTACACTGACCGAAATCGCTGCCAACAAGTGTTTTGGCGGCTGGCTTAAGCGCTACAAGCACCGCTCTACCAGTCTTGATTGCGACATGATTTTTGCGGTGTATTTGCCACCGCAGGCGGAAACACAGAAAGTGCCAGTGCTCTGGTGGCTGTCAGGACTGACCTGTACTGATGAAAACTTTATGCAGAAGGCGGGGGCGCAGCGAATTGCAGCGGAATTGGGTATAGCCATTATCTGCCCGGATACCAGCCCGCGCGGACTCGACCTGCCCGGAGAGCATGACAGCTACGATTTTGGTTCAGGCGCTGGCTTCTACGTGAACGCCACCCAGGAACCCTGGAAAACCAACTACCGCATGTACGACTATGTGACTCAGGAACTACCCGAATTGGTGATGGCTAACTTACCACTCAACGGGCGCGAATCGATTAGCGGCCACTCAATGGGCGGCCACGGTGCTCTGGTATTGGCGCTGCGCCAGCCGGATCGCTATGCCTCTGTATCGGCTTTTGCCCCCATCGCCAATCCGAGTAATTGCCCTTGGGGTGAGAAGGCATTTAGCGGTTATTTGGGTGCTTACCGCGGCACTTGGGCGCAATACGATGCCTGCAAGCTGATTTCGACCCGCCAATCGCGGCAGGAATTATTTGTCGACCAAGGCGAGGCCGACAACTTCAAAAACGAACAGCTCAAGCCCGAGCAACTTCAAGCAGTCTGTGCTGAAGTCGACCATCCACTGATCTACCGCAGCCATGCAGGTTACGACCACAGCTACTTTTTTATCGCAACTTTTATCGAAGACCATTTGCGCTATCACGCCAAACACCTGTTTAACCGCGCCGAATAGGTAACGCATCATCCACCGATAACCCTCCCTCTACAAATCTTTTCTGCCAGGGGCTTGCCAAGCCCCTTTTTATGGACTAATTTTGTAACCGTTTACATCAATAACAATAATCACACGTTATCAACCATAAGCCCAACCTCCATAATACCAATAATTTTTATATTTAAATCAGTATCTTATCTAGAATTAACCAGAACAAACCCGAATTTTGCTCTCACGGTCAACACCTTTTATGGATGTATTATTTTCCAAAAACCTGTAACCGATTACAAAAATGTGTGTTTTATGGGCAACAATTGAAAAAATGGAGAGGATGTCAGGAAGAGGGTTTAAAAGGGGAGCGTCGCCAACTATGGCTACAGAAAACCGCCCTGAGCAAAGGGCACTATCGACAATAATCATAATGAGGATATTCCAGTGAAAACATCAACCTTGATCAAACACGTCTCCGCTATAGCAATGGCTATTGCAGCCGCTAGCAGCAGCGCGGGCATTTATGTCTCGGGTAGTACCGTGTATGAAAACAGCTCGCCGTTTGTGATGCGCGGAGTCAATGTCGCCCACGCCTGGTATGCCGATAAAACCAGCAGCTCACTCAGTGACATTTCCAAAACCGGCGCCAACACCGTGCGGGTAGTACTGGCGACAGGAAAGCTGTGGAGCAAGACTTCCGAATCACAAGTCGCCAGCATTATTAGCCAGGCCAAAGCCAATAAACTGATTGCCGTGCTGGAAGTGCACGACACCACCGGTTACGGCGAACAGACTGCCGCTACGCTCAATGAGGCGGTCGATTACTGGATCAGCATAAAAAACTCGCTGATCGGACAGGAAGATTACGTCGTCATCAATATCGGCAATGAACCTTTTGGCAACGGCCAATCTGCCAGCACCTGGACTAACGGCCACAAAAATGCCATCAGCCGCTTGCGCGCCGCCGGTTTCAAGCACGCCTTGATGGTCGATGCCGCCAACTGGGGGCAGGATTGGCAAAACATCATGCGCGACAACGCTGCCAGCGTGTTAGCCAGCGACCCGCAAAAGAACGTGATGTTCAGCGTGCACATGTATCAGGTGTACAACAACGCGAGCATCATCAATAGCTACATGTCATCGTTCAAGAGCAATGGTCTGGCCCTAGTGGTGGGTGAGTTCGCAGCGGACCACTTCGGCGAGAACGTCGATGAAGGCTCAATCATGAGCTACGCCAAACAGTATAACTACGGCTATATCGGCTGGTCATGGGCGGGTAATGGGTCGGGGTTAACATCACTGGATATAGCCCAAAACTTCAATCCCAGCACCTTAAGCTCATGGGGTAATACCCTGATCAACAGCGCGAATGGGATTAAAGCCACCTCCAAAAAAGCAACCATCTTTGGTGGAGGCAGCAGTTCTTCTGCAGCCTCAGGTGGTACCTGCAATTGGTATGGCACCAACTACCCGATTTGCGTCAATACCAGTTCCGGGTGGGGCTGGGAAAACAACAAAAGCTGCATAGCTCGTAGTACTTGCAGCTCGCAGTAATACTTTAAGTCTTCAGGAGTTGTCTCTCCCCTCTTGGGCGATGTACGAAAGTGCATCGCCTTTTTTATTGGCTGATGCGACAATATCGAGACCAATCGAATATGGAATTTTTATTGATACCAGAAAACGAACAAGGAAGAATAAAGCAAAAAACGGGGGGGAGGGATTTAATCAGGAGGAGGATAGACAGGAGGTGGAAACTCAAATCCTTTTGAGCTCACTAAACCACTCACTCATATCATGGTCATGCCAGTTCTTTATACACTTGGTTTTTTAAAAAACCCAATGCACCAAACCACAAATGTGACACACGTCCTATATTTGTCGCTGAATACATCTAAATATTACAAAGCATTACAGCATTTTTGTGATTGGCATCAAATAACACCTACAAAAAAAGCGCCTAAAAGCGCTTTTTTTGGAATAAGCCAATCTGGTACTTTTCGGTTTATTTACTGTGGGCAAAACGCTTGCGCAGCACAAACAAAACCGTAAAAGCGATAATCAGGAAAGCAGGGAAAAGTGCCAGGTTTTGCAAAGTAGCCTGACCCGCCGTCAGCTCTACCGCTTCCGCTGGAACACCATTGGCAATGGCTTCGGCTTTTGCATCATCCAGCCAACCGCCAATCACCGGGTTCCACATGCTCATGGAGAACATTCCCGCACCACCTAACAGCGACATCCCCAGTGCACCAGTTTTGGGTTGATATTCGCTGATAAACCCGATCATGGTCGGCCAGAAATAAGTCACACCCAACGCGAATACCATAGCGGCGATATAAATCAATCCGCCAGAGGCGATGCTGAGTAAGTAAATACCAATAGTAGTCACCACAGCCGACATCAACAGCACTCCAACCGGATTAAGCGCCTCAACAATCGGCCCTGCAAAAAAGCGCCCCAGCGCCATCAACCCGGTTACCAGCGCAAGCACCAACATCGGGTGTGCACCCGATGCACCGAAAATACGGTCTACCCACTGCTGGGTACCAAATTCGGATGCGGCGGTAACGGTCATGCAGAAGAACATAAAAATAAACAACGGCGAGAAGAGCGCCTTGATATTGGTTTTGGTTGATGTCTCGGAATTCGCCATAGTCGGGAAGGGCTGACCGAAAATCATCACTCCGTAAATAATCGTCGGGATAATCATGATCGCAATCTGCCACTGCCAGTCCAGACCCAACTTGGTCATCAAGCTGGATACCAGAGCACCGATCACAATCCCGCCGGGGAACCACACGTGGAATTTGTTCAACATCGCCGTCTTACGGGTGTGATAAATATCGGCGATCAACGGGTTGCAAGCTGCTTCAACCGAGCCATTGGCGAAGCCGATAAAGAAGCTCGATAACAACAGCGTGACAAAGCCATTGGCGGTGATGGTCAACACCAAACCGAGCAAATGACAGGCAAATGCCAGATACATCAGCGTGCGCGCACCGACATGGTTGTAAATCAAACCGCCAAACATCATAGCGACCGGAAAGCCGAGAAACGCCATGCCGTTAATCCAACCCAACTGGGCATTAGTAAAATCAAAGTCTGCGCTGAGCTGGGTGAGGATACCTGCGCGAATCGCGAAGGTCATGGCCGTCACAATCAGCGCAACACAGCAGGCTACAAACAGCCGCTGTGGATTAATCGTTGCAGAGGAGGTGGTCATAATGGTTATACCTTTTGTTATTGGGGTCTTTTGTTATTAGTCAGAACGAGCGAGTAAAACATTACACCAGCGGCGTCCAAACACCATCGCGCTGGCTTGAGGTTAGCACGGCTTGGATAAAGCGCATACCTTCCACACCGGTATCGATATTCGGCACCCAATTTTGCAAGAAATGCGATTCGCCTTGCTGACGCGCAATAAGAATGTCGGCGATATCTTTATACAAATTCGCGAAACCTTCGAGATAACCTTCCGGATGGCCACCGGGTGTACGCATACCGCGCGCTGCAATCTCGCTGCCGATATCACCGCGACGGGTGATGCGTTGACGCGGTTTATTTAACTCGCCAAACCATAACTCATTCGGGTTTTCCTGCGCCCATTCGATGCCGGCTTTTTCACCATAAATACGAATGCGCAAACCATTTTCACAACCTGGCGCAACCTGGCTTGACCACAACATCCCCTTGGCACCGCCATCAAAACGCAGTAGCGCATGTACGTTGTCATCTACCAAACGGCCATCGACAAAACTGGTGAGATCCGCACTAACCGCACTGAGTTTCTGTTGTGTGATAAAACGCGCAAGTTGAAATGCGTGGGTGCCGATATCGCCCAAGCAACCGGCAAGACCCGAACGCGCCGGATCTGTACGCCATGATGCTTGTTTATTATCGTCGGCTGCCGCTTCGGTTAACCACTCTTGTGGATATTCCACCTGCACCACGCGCACTTTGCCGAGTTTGCCTTGCTCCACTAATTCACGCGCGTAACGCACTAATGGATAAGCCGAGTAGTTGTGGGTGAGCGCAAAAAAACAGCCGCTTTTTTTCACGATTTGCTCTAGCTCTAACGCTTCTTCCAAAGTGCGCGTTACAGGTTTATCGCAAATCACATCAATGCCCGCTTCCAAACAGGCTTTGGCGACGGGGAAATGCATATGATTGGGAGTAACAATTACGACAGCTTGAATGCCATCGGCGCGCGTTTTTTCTACGCGCAACATTTCTTCATAAGAGGTGTAAGCGCGATCCGCCGCGATATGTAAATCGGCTGCGGAAGCTTTGGCATTTTCCGGATTAGCAGAGAGCGCACCGGCAACCAATTCAAAACGGTCATCCATACGCGCGGCGATACGATGCACCGCACCGATAAATGCACCGCGACCACCACCGACCATGGCATAACGAATTCTTGGAGTTGTCATAGTGTTTTTCCTTATTTTTACAGACCGAGAATTCTACGGTTTTTGGCTTCATCAATTCCGCTTTTGGCGAAATCATCAAACGCGCGCTCAGTCACTTTAATAATATGTTGCTGAATAAACGGAGCGCCTTCTGCCGCACCCACCTCCGGATGCTTCAGGCAGCACTCCCATTCCAACACTGCCCAACCGTCGTAATTGTAAGCCGCGAATTTGGAAAAAATTTGCTTGAAATCCACTTGTCCGTCGCCGAGTGAACGGAAGCGGCCAGCGCGGTCTACCCAACTTTCGTAGCCGCCGTACACGCCTTGCTGCGCAGTCGGATTAAATTCCGCATCTTTCACATGGAACATTTTAATGCGCGCGTGATAGCGGTCGATAAACGCCAAATAATCGAGTTGCTGTAAAACAAAATGCGAAGGATCAAACAAAATATTTGCGCGCGGATGATTATTTACCGCCGCGAGGAAACGCTCGAAAGTCGCGCCATCATGCAGGTCTTCACCGGGGTGGATTTCGTAGCAGACATCAACGCCCGCTTTATCAAACGCATCCAGAATTGGCAGCCAGCGGTTCGCCAGTTCTTCAAAACCTTTTTCCACCAAACCGGCAGGGCGCTGTGGCCAGGGATACAAATAGGGCCAGAGCAAGGCGCCCGAGAAAGTCGCGTGCGCTTTCAAACCGAGATTTTTACTCGCCTGCGCAGCAAACAGTAATTGCTCAACCGCCCATGCTTGACGAGCTTTAGGATTGCCGCGCACAGACTCAGGCGCGAAGCCATCAAACATATCATCGTAAGCGGGATGCACCGCAACAAGTTGGCCTTGTAGATGGGTGGACAATTCCGTCGCCACCAAACCGTGTTTGGCCAGGGTCGCCTGGAATTGCGCGCAGTATTCCGGGCTTTTCGCCGCCTGCTCAAGATCAAATACGCGCTTGTCCCAAGTGGGAATTTGTACGCCTTTAAAACCCAGACTTGCCACCCAACCGGCAATGGCATCGAGGCTGTTAAACGGGGCGGTATCACCTAAAAATTGGGCCAAAAAGATGGCGGGGCCTTTGAGGGTTTTCATCGTCGTTCTCCGGGCGGTAGCAGGACGGATCAAGTCCGTATTGTTTTTAATTGTCAGACTCGCAACCCTTAAAAACCGGGCGCAAGCCTATAAATATAAGATTTATTATTTCAGGCGCAAGACTTTATTCCATGTCGCCCAAGGGCGCGATACACCAAACAGTTATTTACACTTCTTATAACCGGCACAGGTGAAAATCAATGCCGGCTGGTTGACCTCCAGTATAGATACATATAACCGCAAGGTGACTTACGGCAGAGGGAACAAGGCTGCAGGTTGGACAAAAATCTTCCACAGCGATGCGGGCAACTGATGAAAGGTTTTTTGATAGCGCGGAGCACTGGCTGTTTCGCCGGTAACATCGCGGATATAAATAGCGCGGACCTGCTCAGGATAATCCCGCGCTATATCGGCATAAATTTCCGGATCGGCTTCTCCCGAATCGCCAATCAATAAAAACTGGCGCTGCGGATATTGCTTTAACAGTGCACGAATGGCTGCGTGTTTGTGGCGCTCAGAACTGCTGCCTTTACGAAACAATTCTTTCGTTATTTTTACCTGACGCAAATGCATGCTGCCTTTGGGAAAACCCTGCTCGCGCAAAAAATTATCCAACACTGGATAAAGCTGGTGCGGGCTGCCCGACACATAATGAAATGCTATACCTTGGTGTTCACCAACAAGCGTCTGATAAAATTCACGCATACCCAGCGCCGCTTTAGATGGCCGCACAAAAGTATTTAATAATAATTCGTGCGTATCCAACACATGGCTGTCCTTGATGGTATCGTCAATATCCGAGACCACCGACAACCCTTGCGCAGGCACCAACATCACCTCACCAGAAAATACGCGCTTATCATTTTCAGACAAGCTGGCAGTGAAGGGCAACCAGCGGATAGCGTTATTCATTTCACCGATTTTTTCCGCATCGATACGAATAGTTTTGTGGGTGAACCCACGAGCATTGGTGGGCGGCAGTTTATAGGTATCCGCTGCACCAAATTTAATTTTTATTTGTTTGCGCCGTTCCGAATCGAATCTAAAAAGTTGGGTGCGTGTTTCAAAATTGATTTTTTCTGCTTCGGTTAAACCTGCAAGATCCACATCCAGCCATAACGCCAGCGCCTCTTTAGCGCCAGGGCGCGATTCAGACTCATGCACCCATGCAGAAATGTGCGCTTCAATTTTTCCGTTAGCAGTTTGGTGCGCGCTGGTCGGGTAAAAAATAACGCGCTCATCGGATTTTAATCCGCTGGCGAAAGTGCATTGAGCCAATACCAACAATATACAAACATTAACAACAGGCATGAAGATCTTTTTCATTTTTATCCTATCCTTAACTCGCAAAAAATAAAAACAGTTTGCCATCAATTAACTGTCCGATATTGATTCCAATATCACCGGAAACGACACCTCAGCCAAAGCACCAAATGCGCGATGGGATTTCAACGTAGAGCGGCTGGTCGCGGGGCTCGGTAAGCCGCATAAAAAGCGCGCCAACTGCCGTGGCTGGCGCAACACGGCATGGCCTTCATTTTTTACATTGGCGATCAGGGTTTGTTGTGCGGATGAAAGCGGCGTAGCGATTGGCAACTCGACTTGTGCGGGTGAAGTGTTGCGGCAGTGATTACAAATACCACACGGTTGCGCGCTGGCTTCACCAAAATATTGCATCAACTGCTGGCTTAAACAGGCGGGATTATTAGCAAATGCAAGCACACTGTGGATGCGTTTGATATCGCGCGCTTCGCGCTCCGCAAATAGTGTATTTAAATGTTCACAGAGTGCGTTGAGTTTTTCCGGTGAATTGATCGACTGATTATTTTTGTAGCCTTGGCGTAAATTGGCCACCGTTAATTCGATCCAACCTTTTTCGGCAATGTAATCCAGCGCTTTGGTAATGCGTTCTTTAGGTTCATTTAATTGCAGGGGAATGGTGAGCATATCGAGTGATAGCCATTTCCTGCCCATGCGCCCGGCGGAAAATAATTGCTGTAAAAATGCAGCGCGGCCTACGTCAAATTGGGAGAGAATAAATTGTTTATCCTGAATAAAACTCACCTTGTATTCGGTGTAAAACGGACTCTGGGCACTGATGACATGTTGCAATTCAAGATAGGTGAGCGCGGTATTTAATACCAAGGGGCGCAGATCAAACTGGCTCGACAATTCATAAGTAGAAATATCAAACACATCATCAAACGCGAGCAAGTGTTCGACTAGCGCGCGCAGGCTTTCGGCGGTGGGTGTATCACCGTAGGTAAAATTTTCCAGCACGCGGATATCATCACCCACCGCCAGCATTTCGCACAGGGATGGATTGCCATCGCGCCCGGCGCGACCAATTTCCTGCACGTAGTTTTCAATCGATTTGGGTAAATTAAAATGGTAGACGGCGCGGATATTACTTTTATCGATACCCATGCCAAACGCGATAGTCGCGACAACAATCGGCACGTCTCCGTTCATAAACTGGTTTTGTACTTGTTCGCGCTCGTCGTCTTTTAAACCGGCGTGATAGTGCGCCGCACTTAAACCTGCCGCGTTAATCGCCGCCGCAACTTCTTCTGCCGTTTTTTGCAGGGTAACGTAGACAATAGTCGCGGCAGCGCGCGGGTGTTTGTGCAAACGCGCTAATAATAATTCGATGCGTGTCTCTGCAGTGCAAGGTGTTACACGCAATTGCAAATTGGGGCGCGCAAAGCTTGTCTGGATGTGATGCTGCGGTTGGATCGCAAATTGTTTGCAAATATCGGCGGCAACGCTGGGAGTTGCAGTCGCAGTTAATGCAAGTACACGCGCAACGCGCAATTTTTTCGCGAGGTCGGCGAGCAGTAAATAATCCGGGCGGAAATTGTGGCCCCATTCGGAAATACAGTGGGCTTCATCAATGGCGAGCAAACTAATGTTGAAATGGCTGAGCCGCTGCACAAAACGTTCGTTCTTTAAGCGCTCAGGGGAAACGTAGAGCAATTTCAAACTGCCGTCTTGTAGCGACCAATAAATCGCCTGTGTTTCATCTTTATCGAGCGATGAATCCAAACGCGCGGCCTTAAGACCCAGCGCTTGCAACGCATCGACCTGGTCTTTCATCAAGGCAATCAGCGGCGATACCACCAACGTCAAACCGTCGAGCAGCAGCGCGGGCAATTGATAGCAGAGACTTTTGCCGCCACCAGTGGGGAACACCGCGAGCGCTGAATGACCTTGCAGCAGCGCATGAATGACCGCCTCCTGGCCGGGGCGGAAGGAGGGTAATTTAAAGGTGTTTTGTAACAGCGTTGTCGGTGAAGTCATTTTGGTTCCTGTTGTCATAAGCATTCTTCCATGAGCGATGATGTAATTGATGATGCGGTTAAACGGGCAACTAAGTCGCGCATCATAAACGCTCTGTTTCAGTTTGTGGTTTATCGGCCGCGATTTTCGTGCGCTTTTTTCTGTGTACCAGTTCCGTAAAAATACTTCCCACTTTTGTGCGTTGCACCTGCAACAGGTTTGCGCAAACCCGATTAATCATTGCGCACGCGAACCTATGGCACCCAATGCTCCCGCAATAATGCAGAAAAAATGTTTTCCCCTTCGCGCGCGTGTTTTTTCAACTGCGCTTAAGCAATTGATTGGCAATGATTTTTAACAGGTAGTTTTGTTGTGAATTAGCCGAACACACAGATTTTCGTTCGATGTTGCCGACCGGACGACAGTTTTATCCAGCGCCCTAGAATGCCTGCACCACGTCGCCTATGCACTGCATTGCCGTTGGCGATGTGCCGTTCCATTGTGCAGTTAAACCGTTCCATTAAATAAAAATAACTCTGGAGTATCCACCATGTTAAAGCGGCAGTTAGTGCGGCTGGGGGCAATCTTAGTGCCTTTGGCTGCGTGTGTATTTTCCCCAACAGCGTCGGCGCAGACTCTGTTATCCCAAGGCAAACCAGTCACAGCATCAACGCAGGAAGGTGCCGCATTGGCGGCCGCCATGGCAGTTGACGGCAATACCGGCACCCGCTGGGGCAGTGTGTTTGCCGATCCACAATGGATCACCGTGGATTTGGGAGCAGTGGCGACCATCAACCGCGTGCTCTTAAATTGGGAGGCAGCTTACGGCAAGGCCTACCAGATTCAGATATCGAACAACGGCACCAGCTGGACAAATATCTATTCCACCACCAACAGCGACGGCGGCATCGATGACATCGCGCTCAGTGGCAGCGGCCGCTATGTGCGCATGTACGGAACCGCGCGCGCGAACGGTTATGGCTATTCACTGTGGGAGATGCAGGTGTACGGCCAATTTGGCCAAACGGCGAGCCTGCTCTCGCGCAATGCACCGGTAACGGCATCGTCGCAAGAGGGCGGCTTTACTGCGGCAAGCGCAGTGGATGGCAATACTGGCACCCGCTGGGGCAGCAATTTTAACGACGCCGAATGGATTAGCCTCGATTTGGGTAGCAGCGCGACTATCAGCAAAGTCGCGCTCAACTGGGAGGCGGCCTATGGCAAGTCGTACCAGATCCAGGTGTCAGACAACGCCACTAACTGGTCAACGATTTACTCCACCACTAGCGGCGACGGTGGAATCGATGAAATCAACCTCAGCGGCAGCGGCCGTTATGTGCGTATGAATGGTGTGGCGCGCGGCACGGGTTACGGCTATTCGCTGTGGGAGTTTGATGTATACGGCAGCCGCAGCGGTGGCACGGGCTCATCCTCGGCACCGTCGTCAGTCGCGCCTTCAAGCTCAGTCGCACCGTCAAGCAAATCCTCATCGATTGCGACAACATCGTCCTCAGCGCCAGCGACGTCATCATCGGTACCGGCAACGTCATCTTCCGTGACACCCTCTTCACGCTCTTCGTCACTTTCGTCCTCATCAGTATCATCGACGGACCAATGTGGAAGTGTGCTCAATGCACCGAGCGGTTTGAATGCGAGCGGTGTGACGACCACGGCTTTGACCCTGTCCTGGACAGCGCCCTTTACCTCGGTTCCGCCCTGCAATGCGACTGGTTATCGCGTCTACCAAAACGGCGTGCTGGTGGCATCACCCACTGCAACCAATGCGGTAATTAGCGGCCTCACGCCCAACACGGTTTACTCGTTTACCGTTGTGGCGATCAACCGCGTCGGCGCTTCTGCGGCAAGTGCGACCTTTCCGGTATCCACCGAGAGCGACAGCAACGCTATCAACTTCGGCAGCAACGTGACGATTTTCGACCCGGCCATGCCACAGGCGCAGATGCAAGCCAAAATCAACGACATCTACGAGCGCCAGCGCGACAACCAATTCGGCACCCCGCGCGACGCGATTATGTTCAAACCGGGCACTTACAACCTAGAGATTCCGGTCGGCTTCTTTACCCATGTGATCGGCTTGGGGGCGATGCCGGATGATGTGCATATCGTCGGGCAAGTGGTCTCCTATCCCGTCCTGCCTAACAACAACTCCACGCAAAACTTCTGGCGCGGCATCGAGAACTTCTCGGTCACCCCACCCGGTGGCGGCATGCTCTGGTCGGTATCGCAAGCGGCTCCTATGCGCCGCATGCATGTGCGCAACAACAACCTGATCCTGCACTACTACGGCGGTTGGGCGAGTGGCGGCTGGTTGGCAGATTCCAAAGTGGATTACGACGTAGGCACCGGCTCGCAACAGCAGTGGGTATCACGCAACAGCCAGTGGGGCAGTTGGACCGGCAGCCTGTGGAATATGGTGTTTTTGGGGATCGCCAACAACCTGCCCGGCGGCACCTGGCCTGCCTCGGCCAATACCTTTATCGATAGCACTCCCGTGATACGCGAGAAGCCATTCCTCTACCTGAACGGCAGCAATTACGAGGTGTTTGTGCCAGCGCTGCGCACCAATAGCAAAGGCTTGTCCTGGGCGAATGGCCAATCGGCCGGCACCTCGCTGCCGATCAGCCAGTTCTACGTGGCGCGCGCGGGTGTCGATACCGCCACCACCATCAACGCCGCCTTGAACCAAGGCAAAAATCTGCTGCTCACTCCCGGTATTTACCCTCTCGCGGAATCGATCAAAATCAACCGCGCCAATACCGTTGTGCTGGGTATGGGCTATGCGACCCTGACCCCGACCAATGGTAACAGCGTAATGGAAGTGGCCGATGTCGATGGCGTAACTATCTCCCACTTGATGGTTGATGCCCATGCGCTCAATTCACCGGTTCTGATCCGCGTCGGTGAAAATGGCAGCAATGCCAGCCATGCATCCAACCCGACGGTATTGCACGATATTTTTGTGCGCGTGGGTGGCAATGGCGTTGGCCGCGCGAACGTGAGCCTGTTGGTAAACAGTAACGATGTGATTATCGACCACACCTGGCTGTGGCGCGCCGACCATGGTGATGGTGTCGCCTGGGACTTGAATACCGCCGCCAACGGCTTGGTGGTGAACGGCAATAACGTGTCTGCGTACGGTTTATTCGTCGAGCATTACCAGGAGTATCAAGTGCTCTGGAACGGCAACAACGGCAAGACCTATTTCTACCAATCCGAAATTCCTTACGATCCGCCCACACAAGATCAATGGCGCAGCGGTGCAGGTGTAAATGGTTGGGCGTCGTACAAAGTCGCCGATTCCGTGACGCAACATGACGCACGCGGGATGGGAATCTATGCGGTGTTCTTGCGCCCGAACGTGTTCCTCTCGCGGGCGATAGAAACACCAATATCACCCAATGTGAAATTCGAACACATGGTGACGGTCAACTTGACCAATGATGGCGGCATCCAACGGGTGATCAATAATACCGGCGACCCGACACCACCGGGAATTGCGGTGCAAACCCCGCGAGTGACCGGCTATCCACAATAGTTTTTCACTGCTGACACACTGTTAAACAAAAAGCCCCCGCGCGTAAAAAATTCGCGGGGGCTTTTTTTTGGAGCCAGTGTTTAGTTTTTAAGAGCTGATAGAAAAGTGCCAGTTTTGCATTCAAAAATACATTTTTACCTCGACCAACCTTGGCAGAATCACCGCAGGATGACGGATTCGCTTAATCAACAGGGATAACTTTCAATGTGAACATCCCACAGCCAACAATAATATCGAGGTCAATATGAACCAGTTTGTGAGCAATAAGTCAGGGAGTGCGCTTAAACGGCTTGCCGTTTTTTCTATCGCACTCTGCAGCAGTTTTTTTTGTTTGAATGTACAGGCCGTTAACTGCAACGGCATTGCGGAATGGAATAGCGGTAGCGTTTACAACGGCGGTGCGCAAGTTAAACAAAGCAATAAAGCCTACCAAGCCCAGTGGTGGTCGCAAGGCCATAGCCCGGCAAATTATTCCGGCCAATGGCAGGAGTGGAAATTGTTGGGCAGTTGCGATGGCACTACTGCGTCATCCACACCGGCATCGTCTGCAAAAAGTTCGAGCAAATCTTCCGTTGCTTCGAGCAAATCCAGCAGCAAATCGTCAGTCGCTTCCAGCAGATCAAGTTCTTCTGTTGCAGGTAATGATTGTGGTGCAGCCTGGTATCGCGCGAACTTAACCAACTACGAATCTTATCCCGCACCGGGTAGCGATGAGTGCGTCATTTACAACGGTTGTTTATGGTCTGGATATTTTTATGGCATCTCCGGCAAACAACCTGAGTCATGGGTAATGGCCAATAATATCGCCGCAGTGCATTTAAAAGATTGGAGCTGGCTCGGCCTTAAATCCATTAACCTGCGCCAAGGCAATAAACGTATCACTGCAAAAGTGTACGACGCTTGTGCCGATTCAGATTGCAGTGGCTGCTGCACCGCTAACCTTGCGGGCGATGGCTACCTGATTGATTTGGAAAAATACACCATGCAGCGTTTTGGTTCAGGTTCCGGCATTGTGGAATTCCAAGTGTGCAACTGATAGTGAATAGAACAATGGTTTAAATCCAATCACTCTCCCGTGAGACGATTTTTGGTCGCGCAATGCGGCCTTTTTTTCGTTTAAATATTAATTAGGCTGTTACTTCAATTATGTTGATAGCTGCGTTTGAATTCGCGCGGCGTGCAATGTTTGAGTTGCAAAAAGCGGCGATTGAAATTAGAGATATTATTAAAGCCGCAGCGATAACTGATTGCCGACACCGGAAAATCGGTGGTTAACAATAATGAGCAGGCTTTGCCTACACGCAATTGATTGACGAATTCCGTAAACGTTTGCTCAGTGCGCTGCTTAAAAAAACGGTGAAAGTGATTGGTGCTCATATGTGCCAATGCGGCCATCTGCTCCGCGCACAAATCGCTGGTGTAGTGTTGATGGATGTAGGCAATAACGCGATCAATTTTTTCCGTCGCCGAATCAGCAAAACTCACCGGCGCATAACCATCGCTGGAAATCATACGTGCGCTGGAATCCTCCAGCATCAATTGCAAAATTTCCAACAACCACAATAACCGCTGCATGGGTGTAGCATCCGCCATTGCTTCAAAATGTGTGCGACACTGCTGTGCGGTAGCAAGGCTAAATTCCACTCCGCGCTTACTTTTCGCCAGCAAATCGCCGAGTGGTTTTAATTCCGGCATTTGCACCACTGCATCAATCCAACTGGTAGGCAGCTGCGCCACGTAAGTTAAATGCTGGCCCGGCGCAATTAATTCTTTAGAGTGCCAGGTGTGCGGTAGTTTGGGGCCGAGCAGGACCAAATCCAGATCGCTGTAATTGGCAATGTTATCGCCAATATAACGCTGGCCACAGCTGTTGAGCGTCAGGCAAATTTCATATTCGGGATGGTAGTGCCAGTTGAAGGGAATTTCATCGAGCGCATAGAGCCAATAACGCCAGGAGGAGTTTTCGGTGGGCAAGACTTTTTCGTACATGGGCTTCATGGCTGGCTCCACAAAATTTCAGACAGCAACAATCCCACGCGGCCTGCATGTGGATTATTGAATGAACCAATCTGAGTTTCGCTAGAGTTGCCAGGTTTATAGTTTGATATGACTTAGCTTATTGGCATGATTATCAGAACAGAAATCATCCAACATGGCAAGGAACTACTTGTTGGAGCAAAAAAATGGAGCAAAAAAAATCCCCGCCGGGGCGGGGATTGGTTTAACACTTGCCCGATAAATTCTTAACGCAGACGTTTTACCAATTCAACACGGCGATTCTTTTGTTTGCCTGCATCGCTGGTGTTATTGCCCGCCGGTGCGTAAGGGCCAACACCCTGCGCCTGCAAACGGTTAGCCGTTACTTGATAATCTTTTACCAGCGCAGCTACCACCGAATCCGCGCGCTGTTTGGACAAGCTTACATTCGCCGCACCATCGCCGGTGTCATCGGTATGCCCCACCACATAGAGCAGCAAATCCGGATTGAGTTTTAACAATTCCGCAATCGCATCGAGCGTAGGTTTTGATTCGGCTTTTATCTCCGCTTTGCCGGTATCAAAATAAATACCGTAAATCAGCGCTTTACCATCCGCATCAATTTGCTGTTTCAAACCATCGGCATTCACACTCACCAAACCCGTTTGTACGGCTTTTTCTTGCAGGATCACTTGCTGCACACCCACTTGCGATTCATATCCACCGATAAATAAGGCGATATAGACAGTGCCAGTCGGCAAGGATTTTTTACCCAGCAGGTAATAGGGTTTGCGATACCAGTTATACACATCACCCGACAACGCCAGCTGATCACCCAAATTGTCGGCTTGTGACTCAGTGCCACACTGCGCTAACTCACACTGGGAAATAAAATTAAATCCCGCATTGGTTAATGCAGCCTTGTAGTTTTCATACACTTTTAAGGTTGAAACATTTTCAATCGTGTAAGTGTGCTTGGTTAAATCACCGGTTAATTGCAGCGGCGTTTTTTCTGTGGCGTTAATCGCAAAGGGAATCTTTACCGTTTCGGTATCGATTTTTTTATGGTTGTAAATTTTTGCTCCCGGGTAGCGCGGCAGCATGGGGTTGTCTTCTGCTTTGTCGTCTGCAGACAGCGGTGCTACTGGCTCTGCAGTTGATCCCGCATAGGCAGCATCGACTTTTATCAAACCGGCTTCGAGCGGTTCGGCTTCAAGAATAACTTGTTGCACGCTGACACTATCCTCGTAGGAACCAAAAAACCAGGACACAACAATTTTGCCCTTGGGCGATTCCTTCTCGCCTATCCAGTAATAGGGTTTGCGATAGTGATTGTAAACATCGCCCCGCACCGCAATCGCTGTACCTAATGCCGCTGCCTGAGCTTCATCGCCACAGGCCTCAAGCGCGCACGAAAACAGGTGTTTAAAGCCAGCCTGTTTTGCAGCAGCGATGTAATTCTCAGACACCTTGAGTGACGATACATTTTCAATTTCATAATTGTGCAGATACAAATCGCCCACTGCATCTAATCGGGTGAAGGTGTAGGGCTCTTTGCTGGCATCTACAATAGAAACCGGGAAGGCGTATTTTTCATAGTCATACATTTTTGCCTGTTCAAGATCCGCCCCCGGATAAGCAGCAAACAGCGGATGATCCTGATCATAACTCGCGTAAAGCGACGGGCTTATCAGTGTGGCAGCGAAGGCCAACAAAGGTAGGGGGCGAAGGGACATAACAACTCCTTGGTTAATATGACATTGCGATAATAATGGGCATGCATTGTGACAGCGAGTAGGCAAGACTACTGTCAAAAACTGAATAGTCGATGAATAGTAATCACAAAACCAGTATCAGTGTAATATGCTTTGAACACCGTCACTGTGTAGACAAAATTCATGTCCGCCAAGTTGCTTCCCAATGTCAGCGACGCCCTCTTTAAAAGCCTTGGGCATTTAGGCTTCCAGCGCTTCGCACCACCGCTGCAACTGCGGCCGTGGGTGCAGTGTTATTGGATTGCACAGCAAGATCGACTGCCCGAGGCTAGCGTCAGTGAAACTGTATATCCCGATGGCGGCACTACGCTGGTATTTAATTTCGCCAACGATTATCCCGACATAACCTTCTTTGCCACCCAAACCGTTGGCAAAATAATTTTTCAGGGATCGGCAAATCGAATGGGCATACGCTTTCATCCCGGTGGGGCATTCCAATTACTCGGGTTGGGCATGCCTGATGTAATCGGGAGTGAGCTTTCTGCAGATGATTTATCCATGCACTCGCTCTTGCAATTGCGCGATCAACTCGCTGAATTGTCCCATGTCAGCCAGCGTTTAACATTGATTGATCAGTGGCTACTTGATCGCGTTAAAAAAAATAACGCCAATATCGGATTCATTCAGCAGCTATTGCCGCAATTGATTCTTACACCACAACCGCTGGAACAATTGAGCGAACACTTGCCGATCAGCCGTCGGCAATTGGAGCGCAAATTTCAACTGGAAGTCGGCTTCAGCCCCAACCAGCTCAAACAACTACACCGCGTTAAAATCGCGCGCACGTTGATTAGCCAGCGGCCGGAGCAATCGCTTACCGATATAGGGCAAGACGCGGGGTTTTACGATCAGGCGCACTTTATCCGCCACTTCCACAAGGTCACCAGACAAACGCCGGGTGAGTATCGCCAGCGCAAGCTGTCGCAAACATACAATTCAGGCAAACCCTGATTTGTCACCATGAAGCCTCCAAAAAACAGTCCCATCAGGAGCGCATCATGCAACAACGTATTAACCAACCAGACGTTTACAAACTCCAACCCGCACTGCTCAAATCGTTAATCGGTTTAGGGGATGCCGCTGCCAGCGAATTGGAACACTCATTAATTCATTTAGTGAAATTACGCGCATCGCAAATTAACGGCTGCGCATTTTGTCAACATATGCACGCGAACGAAGCGCGTAAAGATGGCGAACAGCAACACCGTTTGGATGTGCTGCCCGCCTGGCGTGAAGTGACTATTTTTTCTGCGCGTGAACGAGCTGCATTAGCGTGGACAGAAGCCTTAACCCACCTTGCCGGCCAACCTGTAAGCGATGCCTGCTTTACTGAAGTGGCAGCACACTTTAGCGAAAAAGAAATCGTCAACTTGAGTGCAGCTATAGCGACTATTAATGCATGGAACCGCATCGCGGTTGGTTTTAATTTTGCTCCCCATTTTTAAATGGCCACACTCTACAATCACAGGAGAGAGATAATGCAAGCACCCAATTTTTTATTGGTTTTATTATTGTTATTGTCACCTTGGCTGAGCGCCAAGCCATTGCAATTTGAGGCAGAATATCAAACCCTTGAAAAGCAGCCAGTGTCACTGCAAGCCTTGATTGGCAAAAAGCCGATCTACCTGAAATTCTGGGCAACATGGTGTTTGGATTGCCGCCGCGAGCTACCGAGCCTTGAACAAACTTATCAGAAATACAGTGATAAAATTGCCATCTTTGCGGTGAATTTAAATATCAATGAAACCGATGAAGCGATTCGTTCGCTGCAACAAAAACACAAACTGACTATCCCGATATTAATGGATAACAATGGCACCATCGCCGGCAACTTTGAGTTTAAAGGCACGCCCTTTCATGTACTGATCAATGCGCAGGGTGATGTGATTTACACCACTTATAAAGACGATGCACAACTCGCGGAAAAATTAGTACAACTCGCCAGCAATGCATCAACCGTAGCAACTGCATTCACACCCACTAACACAGCGCCCATCACTGCCTTACCCAAAGGCATCGCAGTGGTGTACTTCACTGCAACCTGGTGCGATTGGTATATGAAAGATATTCACCCGGAGATGTCCAGCAACTGCGCCAACTCATTGCAACTGGTAGATAAACTCTACCGCAGTAATCCCAAGTTGCCATTAACGGCTTATGTCACCCACCTGTGGACGGAGCAAACCGATCTGGCCGACTACATTAAGAAATTCAATATTCCCTATGCCGTTACTATGGACGATAACAACCAGCAATTTCGCCACTTGAAAGCCAATGAATATCCAACGCTTATTGTATTTAACAACGGCAAAGAAATTGGGCGATTTACGCAATTTGATAATGCAGGAAAGGTACAAAAAGGAGTGGAAGTATTATTGAAAGGAAAATAGTTAATCGCACCATTTATTGCAGAAATACAAAGGACGCAACAATCAGAAAAACAACCTCTGATGTTGCGCCCTTTTTACATCACAATAAATCAAAAAATTAGCATTGCACCACTTTGGTTTTTGCAACCAGATCATGGATACAGCGTTTTTCGGCGCTGAATATAAACAGCACGTTGATCAAACTAAAGAGCTGACCAACCATCGGAATTTGGCCTGGCAACAAATAGACGGCATAGCGAATCAACAATTGAGGTTGGAATTGCGGCACATTGCCATTGAGGTCAACGATTTTTATTTCCAATACTTTCTTTCCAATGGTTTGGCCATTGCTCACCAGGAATCGATAATTGATCGCAAAGAAAACAATAAAACTGACGATCCCCATACTAAACATATACACAAAACCAGGTTCGCGCCCTTCCATAATGCCGTCAAAACCACCGGTAAAATACATCGCCGGGATAACGACAAACATCATGATGATGGAATCGATAATCGAAGCGCCCAAGCGCGCCCAACGGGATGCCAGTGGTTTTTCACTGTCATCGACTTGATTGACAAGCTGGGATTGCGGGGTGCTGTAAACGTTATTGTCACTCATAAAAAGCTCCTGCTTCTGTTTTATTCGGAGGGATCAACCTGCATGTTTTTTGTAACGCTTGGGAACTATAGCTAGAAATTGGGAATATGAGAAGGCATATAAACCATCATAACCGCCACCATAGACTAAAGCGGATAGGTCAAAAACGAGAAGTGTATTTGGTTGACCAGAAAGTGAATCGCAATCGGGTAGAGGATGTTTTTGCTCAGTGTGTAACTCAATCCGTATAAAAATCCCACTAGCGCATACACCCAAATAGCCGCACCACTAATGCCTGCATGAATCGCCACAAAAACCCCTGTCACCAGCAGGAGCGGAATAATGTCTTGCAGCGCGCGATTGGCTGTAAAACTTGCGATGGCATTGCGCAGATTCTGCTGAAATAAAAACCGCATAAACACTTCTTCAGCTATGCAGGTTATTAACAAACTCACCACCGCAAACTGCAGGATTTGTTCGACCGGTTTAGGTTGCCACTGCAAGCCCAACACCGAAATCGCCACACCGATTATAAATAGCGGCGCAAGAAGCATAAATACAAGTGACAGTCTTGCGCTCACAACAAATTCATTCGCGCGCAACCTTGGCCACAGTAAATATAACAACAGAAAACCGGCAATACCTTTAGCAAAATCAACTGACAATTGATAGCGCGCAGCTTCTCCAGCATCGTCCGCCAAACTAAACAACAGCGGATAAGCAAATCCCTCCGGCTCATAACTCGCCACCCAAAATGCCAAAGGCACCAGTAATAAAAACAAACCGACTTTAATCCAGCGATTTAATTCTTCTTTGCGGAAAAACCACGCAAGGCAGGCAACCCCCAAGAGACCAATCGCATTAGCCAAAGGCAACCAACCCACAATGACCAACACAGCAACCAAAGCTGTCAGCACCAAACCCCATATCAATTCTTTTTTATTCACGATAATTTTTCTTCAAAGTTCTGTAGATTGGGTCGGGCCGCGCAGGTCGGGCCGCGTAGGCTGAGCGCAGCGATGCCCAACGCATTAAGGTAAAAGTATCGCCGCTGGATCAAGATAGAACGCCTTCTTCCACCCCTGCAATGTACCATCAATTTTCCAGAGGTAAGGCACCAGCGTCACAACAGAATAATGCAAATGCGGCGGCTTTCCTTTGGCATTACCGGTATCGCCCAAGCTCGCAATCGTTTTACCGCTCCATACAGGCTCACCGATAAACACTGAATCTACATTTAAATGCGCGTAATAATGCACTCGCCATTTAGGCCCCAAGACTGCAACCACTTTGCCACCGCGCGGCAACTCGCCCGCAAAAATCACCAGCCCATAAGTAGTCGATAGAATCGGTGTATTCATCTTGCCAAAAATATCAATTCCCTTATGCACACCGGATTTCCCCCAAGGCTCAAACCAAAAGGATTTTGCATTCCAATCTTTTGCAGTGGCATTTTGTACGGGGACTTTGGGGAATTCAGGCAGGAATAAAATGATTACAAAAATAACGAGGAATATTTTTAAGGCCTTGTGTTTTTTGGTCATGGTGACTAATGCGCAACCGATTTGGAAAACACATTCATAATTAATACGCCGATCAAGATAAATGCGATTCCTAGCAACGCAGGAAAATCAAGCTTTTGCTTGAACACCAATAACCCAATAATGCTGACACCAACAATACCAACTCCCGACCATACGGCATAAGCAACACCAACAGGAATAGTTTTTAAGGTAAGCGACAAAAAATAAAATGCCAAACCATAACCAATTAGCACGATCATTGAAGGTGTAGTTTTGGAGAACCCTTCACTCGCTTTCAAGGCCGAAGTTGCAATCACCTCAGATAAAATTGCTACACCTAAAAACAGCCAACTCTTCATCGTTATCACCTCGCGTTTATTAATCTTAAAAGATTGTCGCACCTGAAACAGAGAAGAAACAGTCTTGTGATATTTATAAAAGCCTGCGCAATAAAAAAGCCGACTCTCTCGAATCGGCCTTTATTTTTAAAAATCTACTTACTCACCAAAAAACTTCTTAACCCCATCAAACCAACTCGACTGTTTCGGCGAGTATTTCCCGCCTTTCATGGTCGTTTGAAATTCCTTGAGCAAGTCTTTTTGTTTGCTGGTGAGGTTGACCGGTGTTTCGACTACAACGCGGCAAAGCAAATCGCCCACTCCGCCGCCGCGTACCGGCGTTACACCTTTGCCGCGCAATTTAAAGAGTTTGCCGGTTTGGGTTTCGGCCGGAACTTTTAATTTTACGCGGCCATCAAGTGTGGGGACTTCCAACTCACCGCCGAGCGCAGCATCGACAAAATCGATGGGAACTTCGCAATATAAATCGGCGCCGTCGCGTTTGAAAATATTGTGTTCGCGCACGTGCACCTGCACGTACAAATCGCCGCTTGGCCCACCGTCTGCGCCCGCCTCACCTTCGCCGGATAAGCGAATGCGGTCACCAGTGTCCACACCTGCTGGCACTTTAACGGAAAGGGTTTTGGTTTCTTCAGTGCGGCCCTGACCGTGACAGGATTTGCATGGATCAGAAATAATAGTGCCGCGCCCGCGACAGGTAGGGCAGGTTTGTTGCACCGAGAAAAAGCCCTGTTGCATACGCACTTGACCGTGCCCGCCACAGGTTGTACAGGTAACGGGTTTGCTACCGGGTTTTGCACCTGAGCCGTCGCAGGTTTTACAGCTGACGAGTGTAGGCACTTTTATTTGGACGCTGGTGCCTTTAACGGCTTCTTCCAAACTCAGTTCAAGGTTGTAGCGCAGATCGGAACCGCGCGCAGGGCCACCGCGACCACCGCGTCCGCCGCCACCACCAAAAATATCGCCGAACACATCGCCAAAAATATCGCTGAAATTATTAAAGCCAGCACCGCCACCCATGCCCGCCTGACCATCAACGCCCGCGTGACCATGACGGTCATAAGCAGCGCGTTTGTTGTCATCGGAAAGTACTTCGTAGGCTTCGTTTGCTTCTTTGAATTTTTCTTCCGCAGAGGGATCGTCCGGGTTTCTATCCGGATGGAATTTCATCGCCACGCGGCGGTAAGCTTTTTTCAATTCTGCTGCGTCTACATCTTTTTTGACGCCGAGGACTTCGTAGTAATCGCGTTTTGCCATGGTTACACCGGTAGTAGAAATGTATTTTGCATTTCAGTTAATAATTCATTTGCTTCTTACATGACAAATGCGGGCAAGCCCGCATTTGTTTTTTATCCCGTTAATTCATTGATGGGTATCGCTTACGCTATACCCATACTTGAATTATTTATCTTCTTTCACTTCTTCAAATTCAGCATCCACTACGCCGTCATCTGCTGCTTTGCTGTTGCCACCGGCTTGCTGTGCACCAGCGCCAGCATTTGCACCTGCCGCTTGTTGCTCAGCATAAAGTTTTTGCGCAAGTGAGCCTGAAGCTTCAGTCAGCTTGGTTGTTGCTGCTTCGATCTTAGCAAGATCTTCTGACTTGGCTGCATCGCGACCTTCAGTCAACGCCGCTTCAATCGCCGATTTTTCATCTGCAGTCGCTTTATCGCCCGCTTCTTTCAGGGTTTTTTCCGTTGCATGGATCAAACCTTCGAGAGTGTTGCGCGCGGTAACGACTTCAGCAAATTTACGGTCAGCATCAGCGTTGGCTTCTGCGTCTTTGATCATTTTCTGGATTTCATCGTCACTCAAACCGGAAGAAGCTTTGATCACGATGGATTGCTCTTTACCAGTGGCTTTGTCTTTCGCGCTTACGTTCAAAATACCGTTGGCATCGATATCAAAAGTCACTTCAATTTGTGGCATGCCGCGTTGCGCCGGTGGAATATCGCTCAGGTCAAAACGACCGAGTGATTTATTTTGCGACGCTTGCTTACGCTCACCTTGCACTACGTGAATAGTCACAGCAGTTTGGTTGTCATCCGCGGTCGAGAAAATTTGCGATTTCTTGGTAGGAATCGTGGTGTTTTTATCGATCAACGGAGTCGCAACACCGCCCATGGTTTCAATACCGAGAGTCAGCGGAGTAACGTCCAACAACAATACGTTGGTAGTATCACCTGACAATACTGAACCTTGGATTGCAGCGCCGATTGCTACTGCTTCATCCGGGTTTACATCTTTACGCGCTTCTTTACCGAAAAAATCTGCAACGGCTTTTTGCACCAGTGGCATACGGGTTTGGCCACCGACCAAAATTACATCGTCGATTTCGCTCAAGGATTTACCGGAATCTTTGATCGCGGTTTTTACTGGCTCCATAGAGCGAGTAACCAAATCTTCTACCAGCGACTCTAATTTTGCGCGAGTCAGTTTTACTACCAAGTGTTTCGGACCTGATGCATCAGCAGTGATGTAGGGCAGATTCACTTCGGTTTGCTGGCTGGATGACAATTCGATCTTGGCTTTTTCTGCCGCTTCTTTTAAGCGTTGCAGCGCCAGTGGATCGTTGTGCAAATCGATACCGGTATCTTTCTTGAAAGTTTCCGCAAGGAATTCAATCAAACGCATATCGAAGTCTTCACCACCAAGGAATGTATCACCGTTGGTTGAAAGCACTTCGAATTGATGCTCGCCATCTACATCTGCAATTTCGATAATCGAAATATCAAAAGTACCACCACCCAGGTCGTATACCGCGATAGTGCGGTCGCCCACGCCTTTATCCAAACCGTATGCGAGTGCTGCAGCGGTGGGTTCGTTGATGATACGCTTTACATCCAAACCTGCGATGCGGCCGGCATCTTTGGTTGCTTGACGTTGTGAATCGTTGAAATAAGCCGGAACGGTAATTACTGCTTCGGTTACAGTCTCGCCGAGATAATCTTCAGCGGTTTTTTTCATTTTCTTCAATACTTCAGCAGAAATTTGCGGCGGTGCTTTTTTATCGCCCTTTACCTCTACCCATGCATCGCCGTTGTCGGCTGCAACAATTTTGTAAGGCACCATGGAGATGTCTTTTTGCACAACATCGTCTTTGAATTTACGGCCGATCAAACGCTTAACCGCGTACAAGGTATTGTGCGGGTTTGTGACTGATTGACGCTTGGCAGATTGTCCCACCAGAATTTCATCGTCGTTGGTGAATGCAATAATTGACGGCGTAGTGCGATCGCCTTCGGCGTTTTCAATCACTTTTGGTTTGCCGCCTTCAAGTACAGATACACAAGAGTTGGTGGTACCCAAGTCGATGCCGATAATTTTGCCCATGGTGTTGCTCCTAAAAATTGCTATGTGGTGCTAAGTGCAATTACACAAATAAAGTGCACTGAATTGTTGGTTTCTTGCCGCTATCGGCAGTTATTTTCTATATTGGCGCGAGTGAAATTAATTCAAGTCCAGCGCACCAAAAATCCTCATATTGTTTGTGGTTTCCTGTGCGCCCTTTTGTTGCCAATCAGGGTGCTTTGGACACCACTACCATCGCCGGGCGAATCAGGCGACCGTGCAAGGTGTAACCCTTTTGGAAGCAGGTAAGTACGGTGTTGGGTTCTACATCCGGATTGGGGACAGCAGAAACCGCTTGGTGCAAATTCGGGTCAAACGGCTCACCTTCCGGACTGACTGCAATGACTTGATGGCGAGCAAGGGCATCGACAAACGATTTGTGGGTAAGCTGAATACCTTCAATCACTGCGGCAAAAGCTTCATTACCACCATCGATAGCGGCGAGCGAGCGCTCCAGGTTATCGACAACTGGCAACAAGTCGTTGACCATTTTTTCCAAGCCAAACTTGTGTGCCTTCTCAACATCTTGCTCAGCGCGGCGGCGGGCGTTTTGCGCCTCGGCTTGCGAGCGCAGGGATTGCTCTTTGGCAGACTCGTAGGCTGTTGCCAAGGTTGCAAGTTGCGCCTGCAGGGTTTCCAGGCTGGGCTCGTTGGCAGCTTGTGCCTGCTCGGCAGCATCTTCAGCCGGATTGAGCGGCTCGGCGGTGTTTTGGATATCGCTATAGTCTTGGGTTGACACTTGGGTACTCCATCGCAGGTTGGGCGGATGCAGGTAAAACACTGATCCGCTTGAATTACTGTGGACGCTATATGGGGCTGGCGCGGGGGGATTCAAGTTTTTGTCGCCAAAGTTTTTCCCGGCCTGGCCGTAACACTAAATAAGCGCGACCAATTTGCTGGCAGCGATAGATTACTACCTATACTCAAAACAGGATTTTTTATACCGACCCCGGCGGTCACAACCCACCGAAAACCATCTTAAAAAGGCGCACAACTCAGGTGCGCAACCGTTGATTAATGCGTCAAAAGAGTGAATCCGAACCTTAATAACCATTTGGGCCGGAAAGTCGAACTTATACGTTTAAATACTATTTGACAACGTTGTCCCTTGCGCCTAAGGTCAAACAACACCTGTTTATAACTTAGCCACTCCCAGGGGGCACAATGTCACTGCGCGTCAAAATCTGGATCGTCTCTGCTCAAATTCTAATCGGCCTACTGGGAATTATGCTGATCGGCCTGTACACCGTGCGCTACACGAGCAACCAGGACAATGCTGCGCGGGTAGAGCAGTTGCTCAATAGCACTTACGCCACAGTCATTCAGATGGAGCAGATGGCCGCACGCGGCGAGCTGGATGATGAGACCGCCAAAAAAATCGCCACCACGCTGTTGCGCAACAACATCTATCACAAGTCGGAATACGTTTACGTCGCCGATGAGAAGCTGAACTTTGTTGCAGCACCGCTCGATCCACAAATCCACGGGACCAGCTTCCACGAATTTAAAGATGGCAAGGGCAACAGTGTGGGCGAGATTCTGCAAAAGGCAGTTGATAAGGCCAATGGCCAACTCGCGCGCTACAAGTGGACCAAAAAACTGGATGACGGAACCATTGAAGACAAACTCTCTATCGCCAAACTTTCACCACGCTGGAACTGGGTAGTAGGCACAGGAATAGGCTTTAACGAGGTAAATGCCCGTTTTTGGGAAACCGCCAAATGGCAACTAACGGTCTGTTTGCTGGTGATGCTATTTATAGTGGTGCCGGTGGTATTGTTTGCGCGCAAACTGGATCGAGGCCTGGGCGCTGAATTGAAAGAGGTGCTGACGCTGGTGCGCGCAGTAGCGGGCGGCGATCTGACCGAGCGCGATGTACGCCAGGCGCCGGAAGACAGTATTTACGGGTCGGTGGTGCGTATGCGCCATGCGCTGCGTGAGGTGATCGGCGGCATATCGCAAATGGTGGCGCGCCTGCACTCGATCAGCGATGACATAGTCCACAAGGCCGAAACCAGTACTGCCATGGCAGAAGACCAGAGCATCAATACCATCAAGATTGCCTCCTCGGCCGAAGAATTTAATATGCAGACCAAGGATGCAATGCAGCAGGCCAAAGTCGCCACCAACCAGACTGACCACGCCTCCAAAACGGCCACCCAGGGGCAAAAATTGATCTCCAGTGCGGTGAAAAGTTTTGTGGAAATCGATAATAGCGTGATCCAGACCCAGGGCAGCATTGATGATCTGGCCAACCGGATTAACAGTATCTCGGCGGTGATTTCAGTGATCAGCGAAGTCGCCAACCAAACCAACCTGCTCGCACTCAATGCCGCGATTGAAGCAGCGCGCGCAGGTGAACAGGGGCGCGGATTTGCGGTAGTAGCCGACGAGGTGCGCCAACTCGCCCAGCGTACAACGCAAGCGACCAGTGAAATCAGCGAAACTATTACCGCCGTGCAGAACTCCAGCCGCGTCGCCAAACAAAATATGGATGACATGGTGGTACAACTGAAAGAAGGTATTGGCCAAACCCGCCAAGGCGGTGAAATTGTGGAGAGCGTGCGCCACGAGACGGATGAAGTCGCCAAGATGGTGGCGCATATCGGCAGTTCGCTGATCGAACATGTACAGGCGAGCAGTTTGATTTTGGAGTATGTCAGCCAGGTCGAGCAATCGTCGCTGGGCACTAAAGATGCAGCGCGCGGCACACTGATGGCATCACAACAAATTCGTGATGCCTCCGATGAACTCAGCCGCCAACTGGAAGGTTTCCGCCTGTAATTGAACCAGCTTCGACTTGCCACCCAGACCGCAGATACTGTATAAATAGCCAGACATTTATTCTTATTAAGTGTCTGGCTATTTTATTGCGGCAACACCTGCGAGGCGCCCATGCTTACTCATCTGAACATCCAAAATTTCACTCTGGTTGACCAGCTCGATCTGGATATCAAACCCGGTATGACGGTGATTACGGGTGAGACGGGGGCGGGTAAATCGATTGTGCTAGATGCCTTGGCACTCACGCTGGGCGACCGCGCCGAAGCAGACCGGGTGCGCACTGGCGCCAGCCGCGCCGACATCACCGCGACCTTCGATACCAGTGCCATTCCCAGCGCCCAGGAATGGCTACTCAATATGGATTTGCAACAGCCCGATAACCCGCAGGAATGCCTGCTGCGCCGCCTGATCAACAACGAGGGCAAATCCAAATCTTATATCAATGGCCAACCGGTCACCTTGCAGCAATTGCGAATTCTGGGCGAGATGCTGATTGATATCCACAGCCAGCACGAGCACCAATCACTGCTGATCAAAGATACCCATCGCCGCCTGATCGACGAATTTGCCGGTCAGACCGACCTCGCCAAACAAGTCCGCCTCGCCTTCCGCGAATGGCAGAGCCGGCTCGAACACTTTATCCACCTGCGCGATAACGCTGCCGATGTGAGTGCGCGCTTCCAACTGCTCAGCTATCAATTTAACGAACTGGAACAGTTGGGCTTGCAACCGGGTGAGCAGGCCAAATTGGAGGCCGAGCAGCGCAGCCTCGCCAACGCTGAAGAGATACTGCACGGCAGCCAGCAGTTGGCGGCGTTTTGCGGCGATGACGAGCAGGGTTTGAGTGTAAACCTGCATCGCGCGCTGCATATTTTGCGCAACCTGCCTGAGAAATCGGCGGCATTGCAAACGGCGGAGGAGCTGCTGACCAGTGCACAGATCCAGGTCGAAGAAGCGCAGCATGAAATTGATCGCCATATAGATAGTTTTAACCTCGACCCGGCGCGCCTCGCTGTGGTTGAGGATCGCCTGTCAGCGATTTATGACCTGGCGCGCAAACACCGTATCCAGCCGGAAGAGCTGCCAGCGTTTATTGAGAAACTCAGTGCAGAGCTGGAGCAGTTGCAGGGTGGAGATGGCAAACTCGACCAACTCGCGCAGCAGGTTGCGCAGGCTGAAAAAGCCTATCGTCAATTGGCTGAACAACTATCAGCCAAACGCAGTAAAGCGGGCACCAGCCTCGCCAAGCAAGTCAATGAACAACTCAAATTATTGGCGATGACCAATGCCAACCTTAGTGTCAGCCTGCTCCCGCTTACCGATAAACCCGGCCCCAATGGTTTGGAAGACGTGGAGTTTTTAATCAGCACCAACCCCGGCCAAGCGCCGCGACCACTGGCTAAAATCGCCTCGGGTGGCGAATTATCGCGAATTAGCTTGGCCATTCAGGTGATTACCGCCAAAACTTCGGCCACCCCGACGCTGGTGTTTGATGAGGTAGATGTCGGTATTGGCGGCGCTACGGGTGATGTGGTTGGTCAGCTATTGCGGCAATTGGGAGCGCGCGGGCAAGTTATCTGCGTAACGCATTTAGCGCAGGTAGCGAGCAAAGGCCATCAGCATCTGAAGGTAGTGAAGACATCCAGCAAAAAGAGTGCGGAATCTACTCTGGTGGAACTGGCAGGGGAAAGCAAAGTAGAAGAGATTGCGCGCATGTTGGGAGGTTTGAAAATTACCGATCAATCCCTGGCGCACGCACGTGAAATGCTGGCGCTGTAGCAAAAATGCCGGGCGAGCAACCGTTGAAAATAAAAAGGGCGCGATAAATCGCGCCCTCAAGCGGGTAAAACAAATCAACGTTTTCTTTCATAAAGCACTAACGTTTACCGCATCTAGCACTAACTTTGTTACATGGAACAGGGTTACTTGGAAACAACTCACCAAAAACATCGCTACCTAAACACTTGCCTTTCTCGCACTAACGTTTCTTTCTCACATACAACACTAAACTGTGATCGGTCAGTTCGAAACCATACTCCGCTACGATACGTTTTTGCAAGGCTTCAATTTCATCATTATGGAACTCAATGATGGTGCCGGAATCTATATCGACCATGTGATCATGATGTTCGCCGCGCGCTACTTCAAACACTGAATGGCCGCCATCAAAATTGTGTCTCACTACCAAACCGGCGGTCTCAAATTGGGTCAACACCCGATAGACAGTCGCCAAGCCTACATCATCACCTTGTTCCATCAGCGCTTTGTACACATCTTCCGCGCTCATGTGATGCTTTTCAGAGGATTCGAGCATTTGCAAAATTTTCACACGTGGCAAGGTCACTTTAAGACCCGCTTTGCGCAGTTCGTGGTTACCGTCTGCCATTATTTCCCCCAAACCCTTCTCAGTGTTCCTGTGGTTCGGGTATTATCCGCGTTCATTTTCGTTAGTGGAAGCCCTAGGATGAAATTAGCCAGCCGTGTTTTTCTGGCCCTTGTCTTAGCATTCAGTCTCACCGCTTGC
>DLHJ01000005.1:80386-290311 GCA_002483145.1 Cellvibrio sp. UBA7671 | reverse complement strand
TCGAGTTTTTCTACAATTTCAACGACAATATGAGTGGGGTATGGAATGCACCGGCTAACACGAGCATTGTGGGCGCGGCAGCATTGCCGATTCGTTTATCGGATTCACAGCAAGAAAATTTGAATGTTGATGCTGTTTCGGGCAAATCAATAAATGCGATTCGTTTTTTTAATGGCCAGGGAATTTTAGTTTGGGGGGCAAGAACACTCGATGGAAATAGTCAGGATTGGCGTTATATTTCCGTGCGCAGAACTATGACGTTTATTGAGCAATCGGTAAAGTTGGCCGCGCGCGCTTATGTGTTTGAACCCAATGATGCTAATACCTGGAGCGCAGTGAAAAGCATGATTAGCAGCTTTTTGACTGGCGTGTGGAAAGAAGGTGGCTTACAAGGTGCCTCTGCGGCTGATGCGTTTCAAGTTGATGTTGGTTTGGGTTCAACCATGACTGCAGATGATCTGTTAAATGGTTTTATGCGTGTGTCGATCATGGTAGCGGTCGTTCATCCTGCAGAATTTATAGTGATCACCTTTGAACAACAACAAGCTCAATCGGGTTAGAAAATATGTCTTGTAAAAAAGTTTTTACAAGACATATTGCTGTTGAATAGTAACAATTGGGGTCAGAGCAAAATTAAACGTCCGCTATTGGCGTGCGCCGTGATAAGGCGGTGTAACCCCCCCCCATTGTTAGTGGCAGTCAAACTTAGATGGCTCCGGCGATTGATGTTTGGCCAAGTACCGTGAAAAGCAAAATTGCTCAGGTAAATAGAGATTCTTTTATTTGGCGAGGTGAAGTATCGCGATGCAAACCCACGTGCCACCCCAACACTCAAACCAACAAGCAGATCCGGCGCAACTTCGGCATGACGCAACCAAGTTCCTCTTTGAAGATAATAGGCCAGTTACCCATTCACAGGTGCGCTTGCAATCTATAGCTAGAGATGGACAGCCTACGGGCCAGCTTAAATCCATGCAGGCCATGATGGCAGCGCATACGAATTCTCGCTTGCAAGCTTCAAAAGAATTGGCTGGTGCAACCACCGCGCCAACGCAAGCGGATATCGTCGTGCAAAAAAAACTGGTGCCACGGACCTGGCAGTTGTCGAAACCTATGGTTCAGCGTAAAGATACTATCCAGCTTAAATTGGAGGATGCACTGACGTATTACAACAAAATAACAGGCGAAAACGCAAAGCTGAAAAAAGATGTCGACCTTGCAAAACTCAGCATAGGGCAACGGCGTTACTTTACCAGACTGGAGAATCAGGTCGGTTTGAAGAGCCGTAAAATAGGATCGAGCACAGGCAAGACCTACAGGCTGAATAAACCCCGCCAAATCCGCGTGAGATATGGCAGTACAAAAGCGCGATTTGTGCGCAGCGAGCGCCAGGAGAGGCATGAGAAAGGCAAATACAGCGGATACAATTACGCAACAGCCAAAGTCACACTGACCCATAAAGTTAACGGCAAGATAATGACCGTTTACATCACGCGCGGCAGCCAGGATGGAACGACACATTCCGAGGGTGCGATAAAAGATGTTATTAAATTGCTGCAGGCGCAGCATGTAATCTCCGTGGATTGGGTATACACCGAAAGGGAAGCTTGCGGGCCTGACAACCAGAATTGTCGTGGTGCCAATAAATTGAGTGACACGAGTATATTTGGTCAGGATGTACCCATCTATTACAGCGTGGATTGGCCGGATACAGCGGAAAAGGGCGCGGCGGCAAAGGATCATCGAAAAAAAGGTACTAATTTGTTGAAACGGATTGATACCCAGGTTGGCAAATCAAAAAGTATTCACAATTATCAAGAAAAGACAGACCCAGCGGTTCATGCATCCGAACCTTTCCAGCAAGAGGATGATGGCGTTGTTACCAGTGATGACGAAAGCAGCGATGAAAGCAATATTTTGCAAGGTGGTTACGAGGGGGCAAGAAAAGACTACATGGAGCTTTCATAGGTCAACCAACTGGTTGGTTGGATTTGGCTTATGAGCCCCGCGCTTGTGAGCCTTGCTCTGTCATTCAAAATTATCCTTGCCTTAAAAAAATTGGGGTTAGAGCAAAATTAAACGTTTTTGGCGTGCTCCTTGAAGAGTCGGCGCTTTCCCGTTGAAGCAGATGATTGTTTTGATGAAATTTATAAAATGGACTCCGATGAACTGGATGATATCTATTTAGACATCGCGCAGAAATTAGGGATCAGTACTGAAAATCCGGAAGCGAATCCCTATTGGAATAAAGTGACCACCGTAAAAAATTTAGTGTTGTTTTTGCATAATCAGCCAAAAGTAAAAGGCAGTCAGGTTGTGAAGGCTTAGGTGTGATTTGACCTGCTATAAACATTTATCCTAATGCATTAATTCTTGATTGTTCGATCCTGATATTGGCTACCATAATAATTATGGATGCCTTTTGCCCAAGTCTCATCGGCCATGTCCGGCCAATCGTCCTTGTCGAAACCGGGTGCACTTTCCAGCCGCTTTTTATCGATATCCAGAATGAAGCGTTTATTCACGGTATCCAAAGTTAACGCGCTCCAGGGTACAGCAAATAACTTTTCTCCCATCCCCAAAAAAGATCCGAATGACAAAACCGCGTAGCTGATTTTGCCACTAGCCATATCCAGCATAATTTCTTTGATATCGCCGAGATCCTCGTCAGCGCGATTATAAACGTCATTTCCAATTAACGTGTCTGCACCCATCAAGCGGGGGCCCGGCCCCGTGCTGTTGTCACGTGTGGGGTTGGATTTATAAATTCCATAAGTGTCTCGCAGTTCATAGTTCATAAATACCTCGTCATCGATAAGTTAAACCACTAAGCCACAATGGCTAAATTGACAATAATTTCGATAGGTCTGGTTTTCTGTTCGCAATCTCACACAAGCGCAGTAAAAAGTTAGCTGATTTAAAATTGATTTTATTGGTGCGGAAGCGAACGGAATAAACGTTAAAACGTCAGGATTATTTATAGGGCAACCGCATTGGCTGAAATTCTATGTGGCACTGAAAGTAGAGTTGCCTGAATGATTTCGTTGTTTACACTGAGGGGGATTCTATGTCTTTTAACCATTTAACTTCAGATTGCATTGAACATTGTTTGGCTTGCAGCCAAATTTGTTACTCCACAGCTGTAAATCATTGTTTGGAAGCGGGTGGTAGGCATGTTGCACCGGGGCATTTTACATTGATGCTTAACTGCGCAAAGGTCTGTGAAACCTGTGCAACGTTGCAGATGAGCAATTCATCGTTCAGCTTTCATATGTGTTCGCTATGCGCAGAAATTTGCGAAGCCTGTGCAGAAGATTGTGCAAATATTGGCGATATGGCCGATTGTGTAACGGCCTGTACGAAATGTGCAGAGAGCTGCCGTGAAATGGCGTCTTGAATTATCGGTAATGAAGAAAATATTGGGGGGGAGAAAAACCATGGTTTTCTTTCAGGAAAATATGTGGTGGATAGGCGGATTTCTATTTGTAACCGTTTGTTGCATTGCAGCTATGTTATGGAGAAATCACGCAGCTAAAAGCGACTCTGTGCTGCGCAAGGAAAATGACACTTTTACCAGTAGCGTATCGTTCAAGCCGAAACGGAATACCCAAAAGCTGGATTGATATGCAGCCAGAAAATAGCTTCCCACCGGCAAAGCGGCTGACGCTTGGATATTTTTATTCGGATTAATGCTGCGCGATTGAAAAAAACCATCTGAAGCCGATTCGATAGTTGTTACCGCACCATTTTTTCCAATCTTTACCCAATTCCCCAATTGTTTGGCTATGGTTTACCAATTATCTTATAGTATTATTGACAAAAAGTCGCGCGGTCATTGGCTGCAGACTGAAAACATCTGGTATCCATCAGAAAAAATAACATCGGCACTAATAACTCTGGGAAAAAATAATGATGCGTCGCTTTAGTCTCTATTCGATCTTTACGCTATTTTTTATGTCACTGTGCGCCCCGGCTTTTGCTGCGCATGAAATAAAGCATTTTCGCGATATCACTTGGGCGAGTCCCAAGGGGTTTGATTTGACACTTGACATCACCGTGCCTGAAACCAAAACAAAAGCGAAACTGGTGCTGGTGATTATTCATGGAGGAGGTTGGTTGCTGGGTAGTAAATCCGGCATGGTGGATTTGGCGGATAGTATTGCCAGCCGCACCGACATTATTACCGTCAATATAAATTACCGTTTGCTCGCCGATGTTAATAACACCACTACGACCAATGAACTTATTGAAGATGCAATGGGCGCAGTACTTTGGGTGAAGGACAACATCAAAAATTACGGCGGTGACCCGGACAAAGTCGCGGTAACGGGTGATAGCGCAGGTGGGCATTTAGCCGTGATGGTGACAGTTGCCAGGCGCAATTTGGATAGCGATGGGTTTGATAAAAAGCCACTGGGTTTTAAACCGACTTATTTACCTAAAGGCGTAACCGCTGAACAAGTTGCCGCTAAAGATAGTTTGAAAATTCAGGCTGCCATATTGAGCTATGCCGCCTTTGATATGGTGGCGGTTGCGAAAAGTGGTTTTGAAGCTGAGGGAAATCAATTCTGGAAATGGGCAAATGCAAAGCCGCGTGGTCTGTTTGGCGATAAAATAAATGTGAATGATAATCCCGAATATTACGAGGCAGTATCCCCACAACAATATTTGGTGAGCGCTAAAGAATTGGCTTTGCCCAAACAATTTGTCCATGTGGGAGCTTTGGATGGCCTTACTACTCCTACAGTTGCAAAAGCCTATGTGGATAATTTGAAAAAATTGGGGCAACCAGTGAGCTTTAAAATATATGAAGGCAAAAACCACGGCTTTTTGGATTCAGGTTGCAATGATTACAACAACGGCTGCTACAAAGATCTTTCCGAACCTGCGGTGACGGATATGATTGCCTTTTTGAATAAAGTATTTAAATTGTAATCCATTTGTAAAAACTTTACTTTTCCTCCCAAAGCCCTCGCCAGCGAGGGCTTTTTTATTTCATCTACCCTAACTGCAGCACAAACTCCGCGCCGGTTTTTCCCTTTGTGACAATCCCATTAAATTTTTGTGATCACCTCATCCTGTCATTTATCGGACCTTAGACTCCTGCTTCTGATTTCGCTCTCCATGATGAGTGAGGTCGGTTTAAAACAATCACCATCAATTGGAGGTCCGACTCGTGTTAAACAGAATAAGCATAACCAGTGCGAAGATTTTAAAAAGTTTTTTTGTTTTGTTAACGCTGCTCAATGTCAGTATTGCAAGTGCTGATGAATTTCCTACATGGGATGCAGGGATTACCGCATATAACGAAGGACTTGTTAGGAAATTTCACCCACTGTTTGATTTTGATTCCGATGGTTGCTATCCAGGAACACCTTTTCATCGCAATGAAAATCTGCGGCAGAATCCGGGTTTGGGTGCAACCTCTAGCTACTACGGCGGTTGCCGCGATGCGGGTTGGGCGAATATCTCCAACACCATTCACAGACAATTATGCAAAGCGGGCACAGATGGTTTGGAACGCTGCGCACATTTTTATGAGTTGTATTTTGAAAAAGATCAGGCCGTCAATCTGACCTTTTTAGGTGGTCATCGCCATGACGTAGAGACCGTTATTGTGTGGACTCTGAAGGGGAATGGACAAGAACTTATCAGCCATGTCTCCACCAGTGCTCATGGTAATTTTGATACTCGCGCAATGAGTGGTTTGCAACAACACAACGGCCATCCGCTGGTGGTGTACCACAAAGACGGTATAAGAACGCACGCGTTTCGTTTTGCCAGCGCAACTGATAAAGCCAAGGTGGAATTTCAGGGTAACTGGGGTGAATTTTTTGCACCGAATATTATTAGCCACTATCGCGCATTAGCGAACTGGGATTCCAATGAGCGCACCCGCCATGAACGCAATACCCAATATCGCATGGTGCTGGAGCAATCGAATTTTGGTTCTGCCAGTTTTAAAACCCGCAATGATAGTTTGATCATGGATCAGGCCAACGCCAACGTACCTCGCACTGATTCGCGCTGGGCTAATACCTCATTTACCTGGGATGATATCGCCGCTACCAAAGCGAAAGAATTGCAGGCTAACTATCCTGGTATTTATCAGGATATTAAAAATAATTACTAGTGTTGATGCGGTAAAAATTACTGTGTTGATATTGCGGCAATGGGTTAATAAAAAAAGCGCAGATGTTGTTTGGCAATCTGCGCTTTTTTATTGAGTAAATTTTTACATCATCGCCGCATTCAACCACAAGTGAGCATACACACTCGCGAAATATCCCAACGCAACTACTGGCGTCCATTTTAAATGGCCGAGGAAACTGTAATAGCCACGCGCTTGCCCCATCAGAGCAACACCTGCTGCTGAACCAATCGATAACATACTGCCGCCCACACCCGTTGTTAAGGTAATCAGCAGCCATTGGCCTTGTGAGAAATCCGGAGCCATGGTGAGCACGGCATACATCACGGGAATATTATCGATCACTGCGGAAATTAATCCCAAGCTGATATTCGAAATAGTCGCGCTAAAATTACCGTAGAGCGATTCTGATAGCAGCGTGAGATAACCCATAAAACCTAGCCCGCCTACACACATAATTACACCGTAGAAAAATAACAACGTATCCCACTCCAAGCGCGCAAGTGGTTGGAAAACATCAAAGGGCAGGGGAACTTTGGTGATGGGGTTTTCGTCTTTTTTGGGGATAAAATCGGACGTGGTTTGCGTTGCGTGTTTTAAATCCACAATACCTTTTTTGCGTAAGTAAAAGCCGTACAGATGCAAATAGGCAAGGCCTAACATCATGCCCAATACTGGTGGCATATGGATGAGTACGTGGCCGAGAACGGCGCTGGCGATAGTGGCGAGGAACAAAAACAGGATGGGGAAGGCGCCTTCTTTGTAGGTGAGTGTTTCAAGGAATAAATCTTCGGCGTCTTTGTGCGAGGGGCGATTTTTTATAAAGAAACTCATAATCGCTGCAGGCACCAAAAAGTTTACTAGTGAAGGAATAAATAAATGGAAGAAGGTGAAAAAATCGACCTTGCCTGCTTGCCATACCATCAGCGTCGTAATATCTCCGAACGGGCTAAATGCACCGCCCGCGTTGGCCGCAACGATAATGTTGACGCAACACATATTGATAAAGGCTTTCTCACCTTCAGCAATTTTTAATACAACGGCACACATCAATAATGCGGTAGTGAGGTTGTCGGCGATGGGTGAAATAAAAAATGCCATCAAACCGGTTATCCAAAATAATTGGCGGTAGCTAAAGCCTTTTTTGATTAACCACCCGCGCAGTGCGTTAAATAATCCGCGTTCATCCATCGCATTAATGTAGGTCATGGCGACCAGCAAAAATAACATCAGCTCAGCGAATTCAAGCAGTGTATGGCGAAACGCTTGTTCCGCTAGCGCCGATTGTTCGTGCTGCGTGTAAATCCAACCAATGATGACCCAGATAATTCCCGCTGCTGCGAGCACCGGTTTGGATTTGCGCAGATGCAGTTTTTCTTCAAGCATCACAAAGGCATAGGCGATAACAAATAGGCCTACGCAAAACCAACCGGCAGCGGTGTTGGTGAGATCGAGTCCGTCTGCAGCAAAGGTGTTATTGCTGAAGCACAGACCCAGAAGCGGCAAGATCAATCTCAGGAATTTTTGTGGCATGGTGTCTCCTTGTGACTTGGTTGAGTTTTTGTTTTTTATAGAGTGGTTTGAACATTGTGGGCCGCATAAACAAAAAAGGCAGCTCGTGGGAGCTGCCTTTTCAGTTTCATTACATTTCTTATCTTAAGCCTTCAGCGGTTTGTACTTCATGCGCTTCGGTTGAGAATCTTGCCCCTTACGTTTGACGAAATCCTCGTGATATTCCGTGTAGTTGCCTTCAAAGAAAACAATATCGGAGTCGCCTTCATACGCGAGTATGTGGGTTGCGATACGGTCGAGGAACCAGCGGTCATGCGAGATCACCAATACACAGCCGGGGAAGGCGAGGATTGCATCTTCCAATGCGCGCAGGGTTTCAATGTCCAAATCGTTTGACGGTTCGTCGAGTAAGAGTACGTTGGCGCCTTGCTTCAAGGTGTTGGCCAAATGTAAGCGGCCGCGCTCACCACCAGAGAGTTCGCCCACACGTTTTTGCTGATCACCGCCTTTGAAGTTAAAGCGACCCAGGTAAGAGCGCGAGCTAACTTCGTAGTTGCCGATTTTCAAAATATCCAAACCGTCGGATACTGCTTCCCACACGGATTTCTTATCGTCCAGATTTTCGCGGCTCTGTTCAACGTAGGCGACTTTTACGGTATCGCCCAAAGTAACAGTACCGCTATCGGGTTTCTCAGTGCCGGAGATCATGCGGAACAGAGTCGATTTACCCGCGCCGTTACCGCCGACAATACCCACCACTGCACCTTTAGGAATGCTCAGTGACAAATTGTCGATCAACAGGCGATCGCCATAACCCTTATTGACGTTTTCCAACACGATGACTTTATCGCCCAAGCGCTCGCCCGGCGGAATGTAGATCTCGTTGGTCTCGTTGCGCGCCTGGAATTCTTGCGATTGCAATTCATCAAAGCGGGCGAGACGCGCCTTGCTCTTGGCTTGGCGGCCTTTAGGGTTTTGGCGAACCCATTCCAATTCGGTTTTCAGTGCTTTCTGGTGTGCTGCTTCAGTGCGTTGTTCTTGCTCCAAACGCGCGTCTTTTTGTTCCAACCAACTGGTGTAGTTACCTTCGTACGGAATGCCGTGGCCACGGTCGAGTTCCAGGATCCAGCCTGCGGCGTTATCGAGGAAGTAGCGATCATGGGTAATCGCCACTACGGTGCCGGTGAAGTTGTGGAGGAATTGTTCCAGCCAATATACGGACTCAGCATCCAAGTGGTTGGTCGGTTCGTCGAGCAATAGCATATCGGGGCGTGACAACAGCAAGCGGCACAGCGCCACACGGCGGCGTTCACCACCAGACAGCACGGTTACGTCTGCATCCCACGGCGGCAGGCGCAAGGCATCGGCGGCAACTTCCAAGGTATGTTGCAGGTTGTGCGCATCCCAAGCCTGGATGATGTCTTCACATTTGGCTTGTTTTTTTGCCAGCTCGTCAAAGTCGGCGTCGGGTTCGGCGTAGGCGGCGTAGATTTGGTCCAGCTCCGCCAGCGCATCAACCGCTTCACGCACTCCGTCTTGCACGTTGCCCAGCACATCTTTGGCGGGATCGAGTTGCGGTTCCTGTGGCAGATAGCCGATTTTCAGGTTCGGCATGGGGCGGGCTTCGCCGTTAAAATCCTGATCCACGCCAGCCATGATGCGCAGGAGGGTGGATTTACCCGAGCCGTTCAAACCGAGTACACCGATCTTGGCGCCGGGGAAGAAGGAGAGGGAGATATCTTTCAGGATTTCACGCTTGGGCGGCACAATCTTGCCGAGCCTATGCATGCTAAATACGTATTGAGCCATGGGGCTTAACCTCGTGGTGCAGGCGGTGGGGAAGGGATCAACCTACCGCCAATGACAGGGAATTTTTTCAGCGGGCGTACTATAAAGAATGCCTTCAGGAAGGGAAAGCAGCATTCATTGCCCATTGCCGATCCCGTCGGCGCAAGTATCTGTTTCCTTGGTGCAGAATTTGAGCCCTTGTCGTATATCTGACTTATTTTCCCGTTAGGCTGCGCTCCAACAAATGCTATGGGAGCGACAAAGTGCTAGTGAAGTCTTGGGTGTTTTGTGCGGCTTTATTGCTGTTAGTGAGCAATAGCCTGCGGGCGGAAGCAGATTTAAACGGTGTAGCGGCCTACTCCGAGTTGGGTAACGAGTTATTTATGGCGGCGCTCTTCGCTGGCCAAACAGGCACCAATGCGCAGGAGTTGATCAACGGCAGTTATCCCAAACGGATGGAGCTAAAAATCCTCGCCAAGCAGGGTATTACCCAGCGGCAGTTCAGCCGGATATGGCGCGAGTCAGTGGCGATCAATAACACCCGCGATGCGCTTATCGCCCAAGCGGAGAACATGGTCTATTTTGAGGAGCTGGTGCGCGATCGGCTGGAATCTAATGATCATTTGGTGATTGCCTATGCGCCTATGACGGGCGTGGATGTAAGCCTCAATTCAGTCGTGCTCGGTCACGTCGGGGACGATGCTTTTTTCACCTTATTGCTGCGCTCATGGATTGGCTCTGTTCCATCTTCAACCGCTTTTCGTGACGATTTATTAAAAGCCAACACAGCGGATACTGCTCTCGTTAACCGCTTTAATGCGATGTATCCGCGCAACGCCAGGATTGAGGTGGCCAAGAGTTGGCTGCCAGTGGTTGCGCCTCCGCAGAAAGAGCTTGATGAACCCGAATCGCCTGTCGCCCTTGCAACACCCGCCGCAGCGCCAGTCGCGACGGCGGTAACTGAACCCAAAATCCTGACGGCAGAGAAACCCGCCGTTGCCAAACCTGAGGTTTCCCCACCGGTTCCTGTAGCGCTCAAAACCGCTTCACCCATTCCCGAATCAACTCCCACAGTATCTGCTGCTGAACAAAATCCAGTGCTAGCCACTGCGAATCCGGAGCCGGGGTTGAGCAAGGCACAAGCGCTTTTGGCAAAACAGTTTTATATGGCCGATGTATTTAAAAAAATAAACACCCACGTCGATTACCCGCGGCGCGCACAGCAGTTGCGTCAAATAGGGACCGTGAGGCTCTCTGTGGTGATAGATGCGGCGGGCCAGCTCAAAACTGTTGCGCCGATTGAAGAGCTGGAATTTGTGATGCTTAACAAAGCTGCGTTAGCGGCAGTGCGCAGTGCCGCCCCCTTTGCGCCTTTACCTGCCGGGCTGGAGGTGGCGGAACTGGAGCTGTCGGTGCCCATTACTTTTGCTATGGGTGAGTTATAGCGGTTGGAAGCTAAATAATTTGCTGCAAGTGTGGCAGCCTCTTGCTATAACTTCCGGGCGCCAACTCCGGGAAGAAGAGGAATTATTCGCCGTGACCCCAGTACCTTTTACTCAATATCTTGGGCAGATAGTCTTGCTCCTAGTTGTATTTTCCCTGTCGGCTTGCGGTTATGTGTCGCGCGTGCCCACCTATTTTTCGCCCACGCTTAAACCATCGGCGACTTTTTCCCCGTTTGATCGTTTTCGGTTTGTAGCGACTGATCCGCAAGGTGTGCTTTCGTTTATGCAGAATCTGGATCAGGACCGCTACTTTAATCGCACCGGTGGAATGCGTGCGCTGGCGATTTCTGGCGGTGGAGCCAACGGCGCATTTGGTGCGGGAATGCTGGTGGGGTGGAGCCAGGATAAGGATCGCCCGGTGTTTGATATGGTGACCGGAATTAGTACGGGTTCGTTAATTGCCCCCTTTGCGTTTGCAGGTCCAAGTTGGGATGAAACCCTAACTGCGGCTTATCACGATCCGCAGGCAGCAAAACTGACGCGCTGGGGCGGCGGCTTTTTTTATCGCCCGTCACTTTACAGTGGCAAACCATTGGCCGCGTTGGTTGCGCGTTACATCAACGCCGATTTGCTTAAAGCGATTGCCAGTGGCCATCGCGCCGGGCGCCGGTTATTGGTCGTCACTACCGATTTGGACACCCAGGAAACCATGGTATGGGATATGGGCAGCATCGCCATTTCCGCAGAACATCCGGACGATAACGGCAATGCGCTCGCGCTATTTCGCGCGGTGTTAACCGCATCCGCCAGTGTGCCGGGCATATTCCCTCCGGTGGTGATTACCGATGGTAAAAATACTGAGGTGCATGCCGACGGCGGTATCAATGCGCCATTTTTATTGTTGCCCGAATCACTTGCGGCGGCGCAGATCAGCAGCCCGCGCCTTAAACCTGAACAGTTGTATGTGATTATCAACGGCCAAACCGATATCACTGCCGCCCCTTTGATCGGTGGCACTATGGCGATAGTCGGACGTTCGTTTGATTCCATGAGCCGTGCGAATTTACGCGCGCACCTGATTATCTCGACCGCTTTTGCGCAGCGCCATGGTGCGACTTTTGGATATGCGGTAATTCCGGCGAAAGTGAATGCCGATCCATTGAACTTTGATCCCGCCCACATGGAAGCATTATTTCAGTTGGGATTAAAAACCCGCGTTAAAACCCGTTATCTGGATAATTTTATAGCGCCCTGCGATTGTGGTGCGGCCGCTTTTATGGAAAGCGCCAAGAAGTGAGTCCCATTTTGCGTAGCGCAAGCTGAAACAAACCACCTTGCATCAATCCTCAACCTGGGACGAAAAGTCTGGCGCATCACTGTACATTCAGCGCGCGTCTCAATGATCGGCAATGCGTTCTGCATCACCTGCGAATCAATAAAAATAATCATCCAAAAGGTTACAAAATGAATATCAATAATAATGTCGGCCTCAAAGCCAAATTAACCGCAGCAATGGGAACGCTATTGTTCGCTACTGCGCCGGTCATGGCTGATGTGTTAAATCCGACCATCGGAAGTCTGTTGTACGAAGAAAACTTCAATACCCTCGACTCGTCTGTATGGAACTCCATCGAAGGCGATGGCTGCGCAATCGGTCTGTGCGGGTGGGGCAACCAGGAGTTGCAATACTATCGCGCGAACAACCTAGCGATCGAAAACGTTCCTTTTGAACCTGCGACCAAAGCCTTGGCGATTCAAGCCAAACGTGAAGCTTTTGGTGGCAGTAGTTTTACCTCTGGCAAAATCACCACCGAAAACAAACTGCAAATTAAATACGGCATGATCGAAATTCGTATGAGCACACCGCAAGTGGGTGTGGGTTTGTGGCCAGCCGCCTGGATGCTCGGTACCAGTCTCGCGACCTGGCCAGCGAAAGGTGAAATCGACATTATGGAAATGGGCCACCGCGCGCAGGCAATGGCCGATGCAGGTTTCCTTGGTGCTGATATCAATAGCTATGTCGGCTCCAATGCTATCTTCTACGCAAGTGCTGCCTGTGTTCCTGCAAACCCGACTTGTGCTGCATCCACTGCGTGGCAAACCGACAATGCTTATGTCGCAAACACTCCGCTTACTAACCGTTTTGTAAAATACCGCTTGTATTGGACGGATAGCCAAATTCGTTTCACCGTAATCGATAACGGTGTTGAAACGGATCTGTACCAAAATCCTATTCCGGTAAATGAAGAGTCTTCAGAATTCCAGGCTCCCTTTTACCTGCTCTTTAATTTGGCTGTAGGTGGCAACTTTACCGATGCTGCCAATGCAGGTCAGGTGACTGCGCCATTGCCGGGCAAAATGTACGTTGACTATGTGCGCGTCTATCAATTGGATGGCAAAGGCGAAGTGAAACTGGGCAACCAGGTTAAACCTGAAACCGGCACCTTCGGCGTATTCACTGACAATACTGCAACTACTAACAAGCAAGTTGCGGGTGCGAGTTCGGATATCTGGATCTGGAATACCGCATCGACTACAGCTGGTACTACAGCAGCTTATGAAGGCACTAATGTAATTGCTTGGAAATACACTGCACCGCAATGGTTTGGTGGTGGCATTGCATCGCGTCAAGCGCGTGACATGAGCAAGTTTGTGAACGGCAATATGAAAGTCCGTATCAAAATCCCCGCGAATGTTGCGTTCAAAATTGGTGTGCAAGATACCTACACTAATCAAAATTGGTTGACCTTCCCAGCCAACACCACGACCTATGGTTTGGTTCGCAACGGTGATTGGGCGCAGGCAACAGTTCCCGTTTCTGCACTGCGCGGCAGTTTGGTTGCACTGCAATCCATGTCAACCTTGTTTAGCATCGCCAGTGTTGATGGCGCTCTGCCAACCAGCAATTTTGAAATGGCGATTGATGATGTTATTTGGGAGTGTGGTGCCAGCGCGGATTGCCAGGCAGCAGTATCGTCTTCATCGGTGCCATCCAGTGTTGCGCCTTCAAGCCGTTCAAGCACGCCGTCAAGTGTTGCACCGTCCAGTCGTTCAAGCACACCCAGCAGCGTTGCGCCTTCAAGCCGTTCAAGTTCTTCACTAGCGCCGAGTAGCTCATCGGTTGCCGCTAGCACGAATGGTCACACTGTGTTGTCCAGCACCAGCTTAAAGTTTTTTGTTAACAATGCCGCTTGGGCAGATATTCACTACACCATCAATAATGGCCCGCAACAAAATATTCGTCTGACGCACAATGCCGATAATTCCAATACATTAACCGTTACGGGAATTCCTGCTGGTGCGCTGGTGAAATACAGTTACACCATTGGCCAGGCAGTAGGTGCGATAGATACGGCATGGGCACAATTTAATTTGCCAATGGTTAGCAGCTCTGCAAGTTCAGTGAAAAGTTCGGTAGCGAGCTCAGTTAAAAGTTCAGTGGCCAGTTCTGTTAAAAGCTCAGTTGCAAGCTCGGTAAGAAGTTCTGTGGCAAGTTCTGTCGCTACTTACGGCTATACCAAACTGAGCGCAACCAGCGTGAGATTTTATGCAAACAATTCACCCTGGACGGACATTCATTACACCGTTAATGGTGGTGCGCAACAGAATATCCGCATGACGCACAATGCGGACAACACCAACGTGTATACCTTGAGCGGCGTTCCTGCCGGTGCAGTCATTCGTTACTTCTACACCATCGGTCAAGCTGTTGGTGCAGTCGATACCGCCTGGGTTCAGTTCAATATGTAATTTTTCAACAAAAGCGGCTAATGATTAGCAAGGAAATGGTGTAAGTTCTTGAGCCCCTTTTTAGGGGCTTTTTTTTGCCTATTTTTTTAGGTTTATGAATCGCCAGTTACAGGCTATATACTTTGCGCAAACCACCAAAAGGCAGTAAATAGTTATGCATCCTTTTCCGCAGGGTTATCGCAAAGTTGACGATGGCGACGTGATTCGGGCTGGGGATTTAGCCTTGGGCAAAGTAACATCCGCCTGCGGCCAGGGCAGCTATGGCTGGAAAAATGTTGCCCCGCATTTGATTGGGCAGGAGTTTTTTGAGGGGGCCATTGAGTTGGGGCATCCGCTATTGTTGATTCGAAAAATCGATAGCAACTCGATTGCCTAATTGTGAAGAATTGTAATTGCAGGCGAAAACCCCAGGTGCTCACCGCTAAATAGAAGCCCGTCCTCTCGAATCTCCCTCTGAGTGATAGTAATATTACTTATCTTAAAAAAACAAAAAATACTGCCGGCGGGCTACAAAGATAATTTTCTTGTAAGTAAGCGTTATAAGTAGGTATTAACTGAGAGAGCACTACCAAAATGGACAAAGAACGGATACTTCAGGAACTTAAAAAGGGCGCTGCGTCCTGGAATAATTGGCGCAAGCGCCATGCAATAGGGGAGATTAATCTCGATGGCATAGCGCTGGACGGTGTCAATTTTGATGAATACGATTTATCAAAAGTCTCACTGCGCAACGCGCGCGTTACCCGCTGCAGTTTTAAATATGCCGATCTGATTTTGGCAAACCTGCAATATTCCGAATTGCAAAACAATGATTTTTCCCATGCAAAATTGATCGCCGCCAATCTCGGCAATTGTGACCTCAGCGGCTCAGTGTTGTTTCTCGCCAATATGCTCACCGCCAATACGCGCAATGCACGGCTCGAAAATATTGATTTCCGCGGGCACGATATCAGCGGTTTGATGCTGCGCGATGTATCGCTAGCGGGCAGTAATCTTGAAGGGCAGCAACTCTCTCGCGTTGATCTCAGCAATTCCAATCTTTCCGGCGTGAATTTGCAAGGCGCAGATTTAGCCAACACTTTATTTACCGGCGCCAACCTCACCAATGCCGATTTGCGCGGCGCCACTTTATCAGGCGCTATTTTTAAATCGGCTAATTTAAGCGGTGTCGATTTAAATGGAATGGATTTACACAAAGCGGATTTTACCGCAGCCAATTTAAGCCATTGCGATTTGCGCAACGCTAATCTCACTAAAACAAAATTAGCCGGTGCCAATATTACCGGTGCGAAGTTATGGAAAATCACCACTGCCGGTTGGGCTATTGCCAATATCGAATGTACTTATGCGTACTGGGATAAATCCGGCAAAGAAAAAACTATCTATCGCAACCACGAATTCGAGCGGATTTTTGCCGAGGCCATCACTATCGAATTGCGGTATCCCTATCGCTTGGCTGACCATGAATTAGCAACACTGCCGATTTTTATCGAGCATTTGGCGGCAGTGCATTGGGGCACTATTTTACGGTTGAAGTCCATCAGCGATGTCGCTGGGGGTGCGCTGGTCAAATTTGTGGTGGAAGAGGTGGGCAGCCACAACCCCACTGAATTAAAAAACCAGTTACAAGCTGAGGCTGAACGCATCCAGCTGGCGCAATTAATGTTGCGCACCAATACCCAGTTGCATTTGCAATTGAAAGAAAAGGTGGGTGCTATCCGCGAAGAATTTTGGCCGCGTTTATTGGAGTTGGCTGCCGACCATGAAAAAGATCAGGTGCGCAACCTCACCATTTTATTTATGGATTTAAAAGGGTTTTCCAAATGGCGCGATGACGAACTGTCGGAAAAACTATCGCTGTTTCGCGGCTTGGTAAAACCCATCCTCAAAAAATGGGCAGCGGGTCACCCCAATATGGAAGGTGATTCCCTGCGCGTAACCTTTACCAATGCGACTGCGGGTTTGTCTTGCGCCTGTATGATGCGCAATGTTTTAAGGGCAGCAGGTTTTGAATTGCGTATCGGCGTCGAGCTGGGTGAAGTGGCGGTTATCCACAATGAGGTAACTGATATTGCCGACTTGGAAGGTGTGGCCGTTAGCATGGCAGCGCGTATGGAAGCGGCGGCTGAGCCCGGCGAAGTACTGGTTAGTCACAAGGTACGACACTATGCAGAGCGTAGTGACTTATTTAAATTTACTCCGCGCCGTGTACCGCTCAAAAAATCTATCGGTGTAATAGAGCAGGGTGAACACATTGAATGTTTTGCAGTGGAGGCAACAAAAAATTTGCAGGATGCGCTTGTATAAAATCCCATCTTAACTGTTGAAAAATCACCGCTATGAGCGGTGATTTTTTATTAAAGCCAACCCGATTTTTTAAAACGATAATATAGATAAACACAAATAACCGAGACAATGCCCAAGGATACCGGATAACCGTATTTCCATTTTAATTCCGGCATATGTTCAAAGTTCATCCCCCAAATACCGACAAAGGCCGTGGCGACAGCAAAGATTGCAGCCCAAGCCGCGAGCCGTTTATTCACTTCACTTTCATCGATACTTACCATCGATAGATTCACTTGAATTGCTGTGCCTATGGTGTCGCGAATGGAATCGATAGAGGTGTTGATGCGATAGAGATGGTCGTGTACATCGCGGAAATAATCTTTGGTGTCGGCAACAATCGGTGGCACACGCCCACCATCCAATTTTCCGACTGCTTCCAGCAAGGGCGCAACGGCGTGTTTGAGTAATGTCACTTTGCGTTTTAATTCATAGAGCCGCTCAATGTTTGCACGCTGCGAACCTTTGGTAAATATTTGGTCTTCGATGGTTTCCAATTCCGTTTCAAAGGCGACTACGACGGGAAAGTAACGATCTACAACGGCATCCATCAATGCATAAAATACAAAAGCAGAACCCTGCATTAAATGATGCGGCTCGCGCTCGCAGCGTGCGCGCACGCCGAGAAAACCTTGCTGGGTGCGGTTGCGCGTAGAGAGCACATAATTTTCTCCCACAAATACATCTACTTCGCCGATATTTAATTCACCATCCACAAACTCAACCGTGTGCATCACCGCAAACAAGGAATCGCCATACTCTTCAATTTTGGGGCGCTGGTGGCCGACGTGCGCATCCTCCACTGCTAATTCATGTAGGCAAAACTCGTGTTGCATTTGTGCCAGTTCGGTAGGTTCTGCATCCTTTAATGCAACCCATACAAAACAGTCTGGTTTTTTCACATAGTCACTTATTTCTTCGACTGGAATACTGCAGAGTTTTTTCCCCTCCTGATAAGCGACACAGTTGATCAGCATAGGCAAAGCTCCGTAAAAAAATGCGTGAAGTGAGGATTGGGTGTTAAGGTGATGCTAATGTATTGTCAGTGTTATCCGTGCTGCCTGAATCATAAAACAATTAAATGATAAAAACCGTGAATAAACGTGGATTGATCGTTTCCAGTGGCCTAAGCGTAGCAAATTGCCCGTAACTTATTTAGCAGTATCGCGAACCGGAGTTTATATGAGCACAACAGAAATCCTTTTTCGTCCCTTAAAGATCGGCAACCTCGACGTACCTAACCGTATCTGGATGGCTCCACTTACCCGTTGCCGTGCAGGGCTTGAACATCTACCCAATGCACTTATGGCTGAATATTACGCCCAGCGCGCCAGCGCCGGTTTAATCATAGCCGAAGCGACTATGGCGATGGAGGGAAACTCGGCATTTTGGAAAGAGCCGGGAATTCACTCGCAGGCGCAAGTCGATGGCTGGCGCAAAGTGACAGATGCCGTCCATGCAAAGGGCGGCAGAATTTTCTTGCAAATATGGCACGGCGGCCGCGCTTGCCATCCCGCATTAAATGCGGGCAAACAACCGGTTGCGCCTAGTGCCATCGCGATTATCGATGAGGTGCATACACCGGAAGGCAAACTACCCTATACCGAACCGCGTGCATTAAATGATGACGAGTTGCCAGGTATAGTCGCCGGTTTTAAACAAGCTGCTATTAACGCGAAAGCAGCTGGTTTTGACGGTGTAGAGGTTCACGGCGCGAATGGCTACTTATTGGACCAATTTCTGCGCGATGGCTCTAATAAACGCAGCGGCGCTTATGGTGGTCCGATTGAAAATCGTGCGCGCTTGATGCTGGAGGTAATCGCGGCTGTGTGCGAAGTATGGGACAGCAAGCAGGTTGGTTTGCGGTTATCGCCCCTCAACAGCTACAACAGTATGATCGATAGCGACCCCATCGCGCTTATCACCTGGGTGGCAAAACGCTTGAATGATTTTGATCTCGCTTATTTGCACTTAATGCGCAGCGATTTTTTTCAGGTGCAGCAAGGCGATATGATGACGCCAGCGCGCGAACATTACAAAGGAGTGTTGGTTGGCAACATGGGTTATTCAGCGGATGAAGCAGCAGAAGCTATAGCTGCTGGAAAATTGGATGCGGTAGCATTCGGTGTCCCCTTCCTCGCGAATCCGGATTTACCTGCACGTTTTAAACTGGGTGCGTCATTAAATGCGGCTGACTCATCCACATTTTATACGGCGGATTCTGTAGGTTATACTGATTATCCTGCGATGGCTGATTAATCTAACCTTGGATAAATCAAAAGGGTTCGCCCATTCTGACTCTTTTGATTTTATTCATGGTTTTTAGTATTGGTTGATAGAATGAGCGAACACAGCAAAACCAAAACCAGTTTTTATCGCCGGCTATATGTTGCCTGGTTGATTGAGCAAGGTAGTAACACGGTGCCAAAAATTATTGAAGCAACCGGTATGCCGCGTCGCACGGCGCAAGATACGCTTGCAGCGATCCATGAATTGGATATCGAAATGGAAAATACCAATGGTACTTATCGTATTGTGAGCTGGGGAGTGGTCAATCGCCATTGGCTTGCCGACAATATCGAGCAAATTAAAACTGTGTTGGCCTACCCATAATAATTCTTAATTTCTGACTGTCTGGAACTTTTTTTTATGACTTCCGATAATCTTGGTCGCACCAGTAGCTATCTCCAAAAGGAGCAGGGCTACCGCGAAAAAGCGCTAAAAATGTATCCCTGGATTTGTGGGCGTTGTGCGCGTGAGTTCAACTCCAAGAATATTCGCGAACTCACGGTTCATCACCGCGATCATAATCACGATAACAATCCTGCTGACGGCAGTAACTGGGAATTGCTTTGCCTGTATTGCCACGATCATGAACATACAAAATTCCATGAGCATGTTTTGTATGGCTCAACGACGGAGAAGAAAATTGCTCCTGCAACGCACAATCCCTTTGCGGATTTGAAAAACTTGCTAGATAAAAAATAGTTGTAATTTTTAGACGGTATTGCGGATGTGCTGCAATACTCTAGTTATTCACTTTGATTTTTCTGCGACATTCTTTTCGCGCGTGATTCTATGACAAGGTAGACAATACACGCGATGGCCAGTGGCAGTAGAAAGTAGACAACTCTGTAACCAATCAATGCCGCCAGGATACTTCCTTTAGACAATTGATGGTGAAGCATTGCAATAAAAATGGTTTCCAGTACACCAAGCCCCGCAGGAATATGCGCGACCACACCGGCGATGCTGCTGATTAACAAAATTCCCAGCACTGTTTGATAAGTGACCTTATCCGGCATAAAGGTATAAATGATCAAACCCATCAGCAACCAGTTAGTCATTGCCAGCCCAGCTTGTATCAGGGCAAGTTGTAGTTTTGGCAGGGTAAATTTATGGCCACGAAAATGGAAGGATCGGCGCTTGGAGAAGCGGCATGCCCAAAAATAGATAGCCGCTATCGCGAGTAAAATAAACCCAACCAGCTGTAGTGCAGTGCCACCTATTTTCGCTTTATCCGGTAAATCTACCCAACGGAAAGAAAATAAGATACCTGCCAGAATGATATAGCCGAGCCAATTGGTGATAAGGCTCATGCTGAGTATTTTAGTAATTGTTCCTGGATCAAGCCCAAGGCGTGAATATAAACGGAAGCGCAACGCAATGCCGCCAACCCAGGCAGTTAAATTCAACGTAAACGCATAGCATACAAATGCCAGAGGTAATACCTGTCGTGCGGGCAAAGAATGCCCTGTATATTTTCTTCCCACCAAATCGTAGCTTGCGAAAACCAGATAGCTGAAAAGTGCAATGCTGGTACCGATTAATAAGGTATTGGCGCTGTAACTTCGTAACGCTTGTTCTACTTCTTCCCATTCGATATTTTTAATTAACATCAATAGCAGTACGGGAACCAGAATAAAAAAGGCGATGGTGAGTATCCTCTTGGCCCATTGCCACTTTTTATTGGGTGCGCGCATCTTTGCTGGAGAATCTACCGCAGCGCTCGATGAGCCTGAATGGCTCATGATATAGATTCCTTGGATAAGCTTTTTTTCTTGTAACTTTCGTCCAAGGATTTATTTTTAGCGAAGTTATATTTTTCGTAACCTTGCTTATTTTTGAATATAGCATTGGTTACCTTATTATATTCTCCTGCTTTTTGCGTTATGTGATTTTTTTCGCTATCGGTAAAGTCTTTCGAAGGTGTCACCAATTTTAGTTCGTGTGTATGCGCTGGTAGCCACCCCATAATAGTGGGAAATTTTCGTAAAAAATGGAAGCTCAAAAATATTATGGGCGCACGCCACCATAGACCGCGTAGCGCGGTTTTAATGTTTAATTTTTTGCAGTGATTATTTACAAGCTGATTAAAATGCTCATAAAGTTGCTGATTGAATGCTTCATTATCGATAAAAACATTCGCCTCCAAGTTTAATGACAAGCTTAGCGGGTCCAAATTGCTCGATCCTACCGTAGCCCATTTATCGTCCATGAGCGCGACTTTCCCATGTAAGGGGCGCTGGCAATACTCATAAATTTTTACGCCCGAGCGCAATAAATAATTGTAAAGTAAACGCGATAAGGCGGTGACCCACGCCATGTCGGGCTGACCTTGCAGAATTAATATCACTTCCACATTACGCTGTGCTGCGCGACGTAATTCGCGCAGCAGACGATATCCGGGAAAAAAATATGCATTGGCAATAATTAGACGTTGTTGGGCTAGCCGGGCGGCCAGGAGGTATTGTCGTTCTATGTCCCGGGAGTGCGCGCCGTTGTCTCTTTCAACCATCAATGCTCGCACCTCACCTGCAACAGGTGGTTCCGCTGCTCTCGCGGTCTGAATATACTTGCTCCGCTCCTTACGGCTGGATGCTCGCAACAATAAGAGCATACAGGTTTGGTGGATATCCGCTACCACTGGGCCCCGCACTTTTACGGCATAATCTTGCTTGGCTTTTTCGCCCGAGCTAATCAGATGGTCGGCGGAAAAATTAATCCCACCTACGAAAGCGATATGCCGATCAATAACAGCAAGTTTACGATGCAAGCGGCGAAATATATTCAGGCGCACGCCCCAAAGTTTGGGCTGCGGGTCAAAAATATGCAGGCGCACTCCTGCCGCGGTGAGGGCATCGGTAAACTCCTGGCTCAAATCCCATGTGCCGTAATCATCAACAGTGATATCAATGCTGACACCACGTTGCGCCGCGGCAATTAACTCTTGTTGAAGTTGATTGCCTATTTCATCTTCGTAGACGATAAATGTCTCCAGTAGGATTTCTTCTTTTGCATTGCGAATGCATTCGAATACGCTAGGAAAAAACTCTTCACCGTTAATAAGAAGCTTTACTTCATTACCATCTCGCCAGTTGTCCTTCATATAAAAATCTCCACGGCTAAGGGTGCATGATCTGAAAGATGGGACCAAGGGCGTTGCAATAACACTTGGGGGTTTTGCGTAGACGCGTTACGCACATAGACTCTGTCGAGAGAAAGTATCGGCCAGCGTGCCGGAAAACTTTTTGCCGGTTTGCCATATTCATTTACAAAAGCTTCCCGCATATTGCAGGTTGCAAGGATGGTGTCTGCACGTTTTCGCCAATCGTTAAAGTCACCGGCAATGATAACTGGGGCTGATAATGGAAGGCTTTCAACCAAATCGCGTAATAAAAAAAGCTGTCGTTTGCGATGACTTTCGCGGAGACCTAAATGCACGCAGATTGCGTGAACTTCCTTATACCCTGGAACTTTCACTACGCTGTGTAAAAGCCCGCGTTGTTCGATTCGCCCAATAGAGATATCCAGGTTTTGAAAACGAATAATAGGATATTTGGACAGTATGGCATTACCGTGATCCCCCTCGGGATACACTGCATTTCGTCCGTAGGAAAATTCTGGCCACATGGTGTCGGCTAAAAATTCGTATTGGGATGTGGTTGGCCAATTGCTGTGGCGCTTTGCATGTTGTTTATGGCTTCCGTGCACTTCTTGTAGAAATACCAGTTCGGTTGAGAGGGATCGTACGGCTTCGCGCAATTCAGGTAGAACAAATTGACGGTTAAACACAGTGAAACCTTTGTGCATGTTCAAAGTGAGTATGCGCAATTTATGTGTTGCGGGATGGGATTGTGTTAACTCAATAGCGTTGAGTTTCTCTTCTGAAAAAGATGGGGCAGTCGTGGTTTTTGTAGGGCTAGGATCATCATTCATAGAATGACCATTTTGGGGTAGAAGAGATGCCAAATTTTAATCACGACTATCAATGTTTTTCTGTATGTTGCCCCACATAGGCTTTCGGTAGAGGTTCGATGGGGGGCAGTTGGGGATAAGTAACGAGGATGTAAATACTTGATAGATCAGGGTTGATAAATATTTGCATTTGTAATATTTATCGCTACTGCAAACCCTGTAGATAGTGTATAGCGGTTGCCCCATTGCTAAAAAAGCTGGTTTGGAAGGCTGTCCTTATTAATGCGTATGACTTGCCGATAGCCACGTTTGGTGCGTACCTACCTACAATATTTTTTGCTTCGCACATCAATCATAAATTTGCTTTTTCTTCCATTTTGCATTTTCTTCATCGAAATTTTTCCATTCTTTGCTTGATGATCCATCAGTCGTTGCAGCGGGTTTTGTGTTGGATGTTGCTGCTGGTTGCTCTGCACCTTCTGGTGTTGCCTCTGCTTTTTCTTGCAGTTTTGTAATCATCGCATCCAGTTGCGCGATTTGTTTGTCGAAACCATGGCTTGCATTTTCAGCTGCCAATGCTTTGCGGGCCAAGGTGTAATAGTGAACGGCCAGGCGCACCTTGCCTACTTGTTGGGACTGACGTGCATTGAATACGTGTCCATCAACCGACATTTGCAATACCAAGCGATTAATTTGATCGATATAGGCCTCGGTTTGTACTTGGTTTATCAGGTGTAGGGCCGATTGCTGCATGACAAATCGATGGAGCTCTTGTAATAAGCTGTGCGCCTCTTTAATTTGCTGTGGGTTCTCCAGGCGCACCCGCGTTTGTTGGTTGTTGTCTTTTTGGGTGGCGAGCAGGTTTGTGTAGAGGTTGAATTGCTCGGCATGAGTCGGATCTTTGGGTTCAAGGCGCGATAACTGATCGCAACAATCGACCAGTGCGCGGTAGAGCAGGGCAGTTAGGTCGTTGGATAAAAAGCCTGTGGGGAAGCCGGTGGCGAGATCGCGAAAGGAATTGCGTCTTGCGCGCAGGGCAGTAATTAAGCGTTGACGTTGTACTCGCCGTTTTTCAATGGAGTGCGATAAAAATAAATATCCTGCCAGCAGAATTAATAGGAGAAATATTGTGGCAATAACATAGGCAGACATGATGGTTTTAGAACCTTATCGGTTAAATGCTGGGCAGCATTGATGCTTCAAGTATAGCACCGAAAAAAATGGCGCCAGAATTTGTATTTTGACTGGTGTATAAAATCGCTAAGTGCTTGTTTCCACTCCGATAAAAAAAGAATTAAAAGTGTTGACACAGGCGGCACCTGTCCCTAGAATGCGCCCCACTTCTGACGCAGACATCGGCTTGAAAGAGCAGATTAAACGTAAGATGGTCCGGGTCCCCTTCGTCTAGTGGCCTAGGACACCGCCCTTTCACGGCGGTAACAGGGGTTCGAGTCCCCTAGGGGACGCCACATTTAGCGGGAATAGCTCAGTTGGTAGAGCATAACCTTGCCAAGGTTAGGGTCGCGAGTTCGAGTCTCGTTTCCCGCTCCAACTTCTCTTACCAAGGGAAGTTAATGCAGTAAAGATTGATGTTTTGATCTGTTAGTGAAGTACGTTTTATCGTTGTCACCTAGGCAACTTTCAAAATGTCCCCTTCGTCTAGTGGCCTAGGACACCGCCCTTTCACGGCGGTAACAGGGGTTCGAGTCCCCTAGGGGACGCCACATTTAGCGGGAATAGCTCAGTTGGTAGAGCATAACCTTGCCAAGGTTAGGGTCGCGAGTTCGAGTCTCGTTTCCCGCTCCAGTTTTACGTAGTCCACTCCCTAGTGTTTATTTCTTGATTAGCTTCCTGATACAGTTTCCGCCCTCTTGGGCATAACGCATTCCTTTGCGGTTATATTGTTGTTAATGCATCCCCATCGATTTTGCGCGGGCTTCCTTATAGCTGAAAGGCGCCTGTTGCTGTTTTGCTTCCTCACGCTTTTCATCCAAATGCTGGAAAACGGCGATCTCATCATCCGGCATGTAATGCAGGCAGTCACCACCAAAAAACCACAGCAGGTCGCGATAAAGCAGTGGCATCAAGTGTGGATAAGTGCCGACAATACGACACATCAATATCTGCCCTTGTTCCAGGAAGCTGACGCCTTGTGGTTGTTGCTGCAATTGTGCAAGCGCGACGAGAAATTCCTGGTCTTCCTCGTTTGGGAATTCAGCGTTAAATGGTGGTAATTGCTGGATCTGCGCGCTAAAGGCGGCGAGTAACTCCAGGTGATATGTGTAATACTCTTGATCGTAAATAGATGGTTCCGAACTTGAAATCGACATGCTGCGCCCTGATCTGGTGGTAGATTTTCTGACTTTCATTCATTTCTGCGAGGGGTTATGACTCCGGCACTCTCACTAAGAAACCTGCGTAAAGTTTACAACGAAAAATTCGAAGCTCTAAAAGGTATTTCACTCGATGTGATGCCGGGTGATTTTTTCGCCATGCTCGGCCCTAATGGTGCGGGAAAATCAACCACTATAGGTATCATCAGCTCACTCGTGCGTAAAACTGCAGGCACAGTTGAGGTGTTCGGCAAAAATATCGATACCGATTTTTCTATCGCCAAAAAATACTTGGGTGTAGTTCCACAAGAATTCAATTTCAGTATGTTTGAAAAGGTGGAGGACATAGTGCTGCAGCAAGCGGGCTACTATGGTTTGCCCCGTAAGCAAGCATTAGTACAAACCGAAAAATATTTAAAACAATTGAGCTTATGGGATAAGCGCCATACTCCCGCCCGGATGCTGTCGGGTGGTATGAAACGACGCTTGATGATTGCACGCGCGTTAGTGCATGAACCGCAATTACTGATCCTTGATGAGCCTACAGCAGGTGTTGATATAGAACTGCGCCGCTCCATGTGGGAGTTTTTGCGCGAGATTAATGCGGCAGGTACAACCATTATTCTCACCACGCACTATTTGGAAGAGGCGGAAAGCTTGTGCCGTAATGTGGCGATAATTGACCAAGGTGTCATTGTTAAAAACACCAGCGTTAAAAGTTTATTGCAGCAACTTAATAAGGAAACGTTTATTTTTGATGTGGCGGGTAATTTACAATCGCTGCCACATTTAAATGGCCATCGCGTTGCACAAATTGATGAGCATTCATTTGAAGTAGAGGTGGATAAGGGGCAGTCACTCAATGCAGTATTTACCCAGTTGACTACGCAGGGATTTGAAATTGTCAGTATGCGCAATAAATCCAACCGTCTGGAAGAATTGTTTGTGGCTATGGTTAATGCGAATAAAGATCTGGCAGGCGCTGCGCAACAAGAGGTGCGATCATGAGTTTACAAGAACAGTGGATTGCGTTTCTTACTATTTTGCATAAGGAAATAAAGCGGTTTACCCGAATCTGGATTCAAACCTTATTGCCACCGGCAATCACAATGATTTTATATTTTGTGATTTTTGGCAAATTAATTGGCAGCCGTATTGGCGATATGGGTGGTTTCAGCTATATCGAGTTTGTGGCGCCAGGGTTGATTATGATGGCGGTAATCACCAATGCTTATGCCAATGTATCTTCTTCATTTTTCAGCGCAAAATTCCAGCGCAGTATTGAAGAGTTGCTAGTTTCACCGACTCCCAATTACATTATTTTATTGGGTTATGTTATGGGCGGTGTGGCCCGTGGCGTTGCGGTGGGTTTGATTGTCACCATCATGTCGTTGTTTTTTGCGGATCTGCATATACACCATTGGTTTACTACTTTATTTATTGTATTGATGACCTCGATACTGTTTTCCATCGCCGGGTTTATCAATGCAATTTACGCTAACACATTTGACGATGTATCGATCATTCCCACCTTTGTTTTAACTCCGTTAACCTATTTTGGTGGAGTTTTTTATTCGATCAATTTGCTGCCTGAGTTTTGGCAGCAAGTGTCAGTTCTCAATCCCATTTTGCACATGGTGAATGCATTTCGCTACGGCATGTTGGGTATTAGTGATTTGCATATAGGTATGGCATTGGTGGGGCTTACGGTGTTTGTGGTCATACTATTTGTGATTGCTTTGCATTTATTAAAAACCGGAAAACGCCTGCGCGCATGATGCGGATGAGGTGTAATTAAAATTATTGGAAACTGTATGAACCATAATCCACTTGGTCGCCAAACAGACTATGTATCTGTTTATGCTCCGCATTTATTATTTCCTATTCCCCGCGCCGAGTCGCGTGCACTATTGGGAATAGGCGATACATTGCCTTTTTATGGAATGGATATATGGACGGGGTATGAATTGTCCTGGCTTGATGCATTGGGGAAGCCGGTTGTTGCTATTGCCGAGTTTTTTATTCCCTGTACCAGTGAATTTATTGTGGAGTCAAAATCCTTCAAACTCTATTTGAATTCGTTGAATCAAACCCGTTTTGAAAATGTTGCAGAAGTGGAATTGCTGCTTGCCAAAGATCTTGCGCGCATTACCAATGCCGATGTCCGTGCGACTATTATTCCGTTAACAGCGTCGGTGCGTCCTGAACATCACCTGGCGGAGATTGCCGAGGTGGAAGGCGAGTTATTGGATGATTTGACAGTGGCTGTTGATTGCTATCATCCGGCGCCCGAGTTGCTTACTACTGAGCTGGGGATCGCAGATGAATGTTTGGTCAGTCACCTGCTAAAAACCAATTGCCCTGTTACCGGCCAGCCGGATTGGGCGAGTCTTGTGATTCGCTACAAGGGCAATAAAATCCAGCGGGAGAGTTTGCTGCGCTACATTATTTCATTTCGTGAGCATCAGGATTTTCACGAACATTGCGTAGAGAGAATTTTCAGTGATATTGCGCGGGTTTGTAAGCCTGAGGAATTGGTTGTGTATGCACGTTATACGCGGCGCGGTGGGTTGGATATCAACCCGTTTCGCTCCAGCAACCCAAACGCAAAACCCGAGTTGCTGCGTTTGATTCGCCAGTAGTGCTTCAGCACTACTGGTAATTTTATACGATGACTTTGTCTTTCAAACGGCTTGCTGCTTTCTCAAGTGATTCGATCACTTTTTGTTTATCGTAGTTGCGCACTTTATCCATGTCCAGATACATGGAGAAACCCTCCGCGCGATCTTCAAAATAGCTTTGGTTTTTACCCATCTCTTTGCGCAAGTCTGCGACTTGATAAACTTTCACAGGCAATGAGAAGCCTTTGACCTGAATCTCACCTTTATCGCGGCACATGACGGTGTCTTTTACCAGTGACCAGGTTTCGTGCGAGATTAAAATTTCATCAGGCTCTGCAGCAGATTCAAGACGGCTTGCGAGGTTAACTTGCGTCCCTAGTACGGTGTAATCCAAGTGATTGGATGTACCGAATGTACCTACTGTGCAATAGCCGGTATTGATGCCCATGCGTACCTGCAGTGGCTTTTTAATGCCTTGGTTAAACCATTCTACTTGCATTGACTTGATGCGCTTTTTCATTGCAATGGCCATGGCAACGCAACGGGTGGCATCATCTTTTACGCCTTTGCTATTGCTATCGCCAAACAGCACCATAATGCCGTCGCCCATAAATTTATCGATAGTGCCGCCGTAGTGGGCAACAATTTTGGACATTTCAGTGAGGTAGTGGTTGAGCAATTCGGTCAAGGCTTCTGCTTCAATCTCTTCTGACAGCTGACTGAAATCTTTGATGTCCGAAAAAAACACGCTGATGCGTTTGCGTTCTGCTTGCAGGTTTTTATCATCGCCGCGATTAATCGCTTGCCATACGGTTGGTGGTAGGTAGCGGGATAATTTATAAGCGCGGATTTTGTGCCATTTTTGTTCGTTTTCCAGCTGCTTTTGACTGATCATTAATTTGTGAAAACGTTGGTGCATATAAATGGCGTAGACTAAAAAATAGGTGGCTACACCAATCAAACTGGCGGCACTGATTTCGATACTGCTGGACAGTACCAGCTGCGGCTTGTGGATAATAAGGCTCAAGATCACGCCGACTCCAAATGCGCTATTGTCTTCCATCAATTTACGTACGCCGCCGCTAATCAGCGCGTTAAATTGAATCATGGTCAGAAACATTACACAGGGCAGGATGCTAAAGTCCGTCAGACTCAGTACAACACCGATAAGCGCAGCATCCACATGGGATAACCAGCGATTAATGCGGCTCATTTGTTCGGGAATTTGTTTGCGGGTGAAATGGTAAGTGGCGTAAGCGTAGATCAGTAAAAATACAATAACACCCATGTGGGCGAGGCTGGGATGATTCCAATCAATAAAGGAGGCCAGCGTACCAGAAGCGGCAAAGCAGATAAGAGCACGGAAATAGTACTGCTGTATTGGGGATTCAGTTTGCAGCTGTTGACTGTCGGTCTTACTGTTCATTGGACGAAAACCTTGTTGTTATTTGGTCAGTAAGTCAATCCCTATAAAATGTGGTGCCGCTTGCCCAAGCGAGTGAATTAAACGGGTTTTTGTTGGAAATGTCTACTTGTTGGTGGAAACCTAAGCGACTTTTCTGGTTGCTTATTATTTAAACTTCAATTCCAGGTATTTTTCTTCCAATTCGGTATATTGCTTACGCAATTCAGCAAATTCAGACTGGATTTGTTGCAGATTTGCCGGGCTTACATCTGGCTCTGAAACGCTGTGCTCGAGGCTATTTTTGAGCTGATCATTTTCGCGTTCCAGATCTTCCAGGTTGCCTAGCAGCTCTTTGCTCTCATGGGTAAAGTTGTGCAGTGTTTCCTTAATGCGTTGATTTTCTTCTTCGAGCTCGTGTTCGTGTTCAATAATGCCTTCCTGCTCAGCAATTTTCTCGTTAGCCTTGTTGAGCTCCTCTTCCAGTAATTGGACGCAGGTGTCGGACTCTTGCACAAAGCGCACTTGCCGTTGCAACTGTTGTTCTAATTCTTTAATAACCAAATCCTTCTCTTCGGCGGTCACCGCTTCTTCCAGTTTACGCTGTAGATTGCTGATGACCCGATATTGGTCTGCGGCCACATTGCGCAGTTTCATAATTTCTTCTGCAGCGCGCGGATCCTGGCGGATGATATTAATGGTCTTGTTTTCAACTGGCTGCCCTGTAATTGCGGCGTTAGTCGAATGCATGTAGTGGGTTATTTCGTTGTAACTGTTGCCATATTGCCCTAATAGCATTTCGTATCTTTCGCGATCCTCGACACCATTGGCCATCGCATAGAGTTCATTGTAGTAACCTTGGGCATTGGCTTGTGCTTCGTTCCAGCGCTTCTCCAAATCAAAAAACAGCTTTTTGAATTTTTCCAGATTCTCGACCCGCTTTTTATACATCTCCAACTCTTCATTACTGGCGGTATCGAGTGATGTATCCGGGGGTAAATCAAGGGCGGTATCGGTTGTCGAATGCAGGAGTGGTTCTAAAGTCTGGCGAAAGACATTCCAATAACCTTCACTGCCGGGTACTTCGGTAGTGCCCAATTCCTCGGCGCGCAGGAAAGCGTAGCGCAATGCGACTATGCGTTGATTAATAGGCAAGTCGGCCGGTTGCGCTTCGCTAATATCACTGCGCGGGGCAATCAGGGCAAAACGCTCCTGGGTTAGTTCCAGTTGCTCATAGATGAGTTGCTTGTAGGATTTCCCGGCAGGAGCAGGAGTGGGGCTTTCAGTTTTAATTGTCTCAATTAATTCGCGCAATTTGTCTTGTTGCCGGCGAATGAGCTTCTTTTGTTTTAGTGCATAAAAAATCAGTACTGCGGTTGCAATAAGTAACAGCAGATAAATCTCTAAGGCTACTGCGAGCACAAGGGTTGGGACTTGCATATTATTGTCGGCCGCAAGGATTGATAATGAACAGATACACAGCAACCTTATTGCCGCAATCGACTCTATAATCGCTGACTAGCATATCTGCCTGAAAGTATGGTACAGATTCAGCCAATATTCGACTTGTCTATACTTTAGACGTCAATCTGGCCTGCGTATTTAATGATTTATAAATGAGGTTTGTGGTTTTATGGATGCAATAACAGCACTACACCAGCGAGTATCGACCCCGCGGCTCACGGCGCCGGCACCCACACCGCAGCAATTAACCGTATTGTTCAAAGCGGCACTGCGGGCAGCCGATCACGGCAACATGCATCCATGGCGATTTTTAATTGTGGAGGGGGAGGGTTTAGTCAGGCTTGGTGAATTGTTTGCCAAAGTTGCTACCGCCAGGAATCCAGAGGTCACGCAGTCAGAGTTGGATCGCTGCCACGCTATGACGCAGCGTGCGCCTATGATTATCATCTCCATCGCCAAGTGCCGGCCCAATCCCAAAGTGCCGCAGATCGAACAAATCATCGCCGCTGGCGCCGCCACCCAAAATCTTCTCAACGCTGCCTTTGCAACGAATGTCGGCGCGGTGTGGCGCACGGGCGATATGGCTTATGACCCGGCAGTGAAAGAGGGGCTGGGGTTGATCGAAGGTGAAGAAATTATTGGCTTCATTTATATGGGCACACCCACGGTCCCACCACACGCACCGCGCGAACAAAATCCCGCTGACTTTTTTAGCGCATGGCCGCAGGAATAAGATTGCGTTTGCAAGCTTGCTTGTGTACATTAGCGCGCCTTCGCAGGGGGTACTTTGGATGGTGTTTTCGGCGGAGCCCGCAGGTAAATTAGTGCGGTAAAAACGGTGAGATGTCCGAGTGGCCGAAGGAGCACGCCTGGAAAGTGTGTATACCGCAAGGTATCGAGGGTTCGACTCCCTCTCTCACCGCCATTTTTGAATAAAGTTTTACTGTACAGTTGCGTGCATAACAGCAGTTAGTTCGCTCGTTGTACAGGTTGATCGAAAATTGTATTTCATTGATTTATAAAGCATTAATTTGAGAGTCTTAGAAAAGAAAATCAAATAAACGCTTGACTCACTGAACCCCGATCAATAAAATGCGCGCCTCAACAACGCACTCATAGCTCAGCTGGATAGAGTACTCGGCTACGAACCGAGCGGTCGGAGGTTCGAATCCTCCTGAGTGCACCATATAAAAAAGCCCGTCAGAAATGACGGGCTTTTTCGTTTTTAGACTTCCTCCTGTGTTAAATCTTCGTCATTAAATTCCAAATCTTTATTTTGGCTGTTGCTATCCATTCATCCTTTGCTATACCCAATTCAGGTAAAGCGTTTTCGCTGGCATTTACTAACGTCTATAAGATTTCTATATGAGAGAGGGTATTGTGGATTTAAAAAACTTAATCGATAACGCACAGAAGTTGCCAAATATTCCCAAAGTGGTCCAAGAGTTAATAGAGAGTTTTGGCGATGAAAATATTAATAATGAGGCTATCGCAAAAAAAATCAGTGCTGACCAGGTACTGACTGCTAAAGTCTTGCGTGCCGCTAACTCAGCCCACTATGGCGGCAACCGCAAAGTAGGCTCAGTGAGTGATGCTGTATTTATTTTGGGATTTAATGCAGTTCGTACGTTGGTTCTTGCGTCCGGCATGACGGGTGCTTTTAAGGCGCCGGATGGCTTTGATTTGCCCGCGTTTTGGCATAACAGTTTTGCGGTCGCAAGTACCTGTAAATGGTTAGCGAAGTTTTCCAAAGATGATGTGGAGACCGCCTTCACCTGCGGCATGATCCACAATATCGGTGAATTGCTTATCCATATCATTCTGCCGGACGAGTGCAAAGAGATCCAAAAAATTGTCGATCGCGGCGCGCGCAATTCAGATATCGAAAAGAATGTGCTGGGTTTTAATTTCCCTGAAGCGGGTGCTGAGTTGGCGAATCGCTGGAAGTTTCCTGATGCGATAGTTGAGGGTATTCGCCATCAGCTAAACCCATTGGATGCGCCGGAATTCTCACGGTTTGCGGCGCTAATCAATCTTGCGGACTATATAGTCCACGAGAACGAGAAAGATGGCGGTGCAACCTTGGTGGAGAACTTTCCCAATGATGTAGCGATCAAACTGGGTATTAATCTGGTGAAATTAATAGAACGAATTGACGAAACCAAAGACTTGATTGGCGGATTCGATGAATTATTGCATTAAATGTTAAAGACAATAATCGACGGTGAGAGAGCAAGGCCCGTGTTGATCACGGGCTTTTTTATGGGCGATAAATTATTTTTGCTGAGATAAATTAGTGGCAGGCTTGTAACGCATCAGCAAAACATTCATCAATTTCTTGTGGCGTTGTTTTGCGCTTGATCGCGTCAAAAAAAACTGTCGCTTGCGGGTATTCGCGGCTCAAATACATCAACCACTGCTTAACGCGGTTGCCGCAATTGCGCTCGCAATAAAGCGGCGTGGTGAGTTTGTAGTATTCGTAAAGCATGTTGCAGATCTGGTTCCAGGTCAGTGGCGTGTAATCTTCACCTTTAATATGCGCTTTGATCTGGCGTGCGAGATCCGGGCAGGCAAGCAAACCACGCCCGAGCATCACATCAGCACCGTTCGATTGTTCACGGCAGCGCAGGTAATCCTCTACTGACCAAATTTCTCCATTCGCGATAACGGGAATTTTCAATTCAGCGCGGATATCGGCGATATAACTCCAATAGGCGGGCGGTTTGTAGCCATCCACTTTGGAGCGGGCGTGCACTGTTAGTTCGTCGGCGCCAGCGGCTTCTACGGCGCGGGCGTTATCCAGATAGCTGCTGCGATCTTCGTAACCCAAGCGAATTTTGGCGGTGACAGGGATGTTGCGCGGCACGGCATCGCGTACGGCTTTAATAATGGAGTAAACGCGGTCAGGTGTCCGCAGCAGACACGCGCCGCCCTCATGGGCGTTGACTGTTTTAGCGGGGCAGCCAAAGTTCAAATCGATTGCCTTGGCGCCATAGCGGACAAGTTCTAATGCATTGATTGCCATTGGTTCAGGTTTGCTGCCGAGCAATTGCACACGCACTGGCGTACCGTTTGGCGTTTTGCATTCGCTTTCGAGCTCTTGCGCGTACTTATAAAAGACTTTGTAAGGCAGTTTTTGGTCAGTAACGCGGATAAACTCGGTCACACAGCCATCCAATCCACCAATCCGCGATAGTATGTCGCGTACATGATGTTCAACAACGCCCTCCATCGGGGCCAACATAATGCGCATAGACTTGCTCTGGTTCATTCAAAGGCCAGCATTTTAGCCGGTTTTGGTTGATAATTTGTTCAACCCTGCGTAGATTGCGCGGCCTTTTGCGGGTAAAACCCATCTTTTTTACTGAATATCGAGGTTCTTAATGACTCAGCCTGTTTTTCACGACCTGATTAGCGATAGCCAATTGCGCAAAGCGATTGATGTATTGGGTTACGAACAGCCCACACCGGTTCAGCTCAAAGCGATTCCGGCGGCAGTGGCAGGCGAGAATCTTATTGTCAGTTCCAAGACTGGCAGCGGCAAAACAGCAGCATTTTTGCTACCTGCGATTCAGGCGATTTTGGCCAGGCCTCCGGTGAACCCGAGCTCAACCCGCATTCTCATCCTTACTCCTACACGTGAACTCGCTCGCCAAATTGTGAAAAACGCGGAACAGCTTCTCAAGTTCACTAGCTTGAAAGTGGGAATGGTATGCGGCGGTGAGGAATTAAAGTATCAAAAGGCCATGTTGCGTAAAAACCCGGAAATCGTAGTGGGCACGCCCGGGCGATTAGGTGAGCATATCTCTCATAAATCCACAGATTTTTCCGGTTTGGAATTTTTGGTATTAGATGAAGCGGATCGCATGCTCGATATGGGGTTGAGCGATGACGTGCTGAAAATCACCAACACCTGCCGCCCCGAGCGCCAGACGTTTCTGTTCTCTGCCACTATGGAGCAAAAAGGTCTACGCCATTTGATTAAACAAGTGATTTTGGGTGCAGCCGAAGAAATTTATATCGACGAAAAGCCCAACGCTATCACCCAGCAAATGCTATTGGCCGATGATTACAAGCACAAAGAAAAATTGTTGGTTGCACTACTGCAAAAATCGACGTTTGAAAAAGTCATTATTTTTACCAATACCAAGCTCAAAGCCTCGCAGCTGGATAATTTACTGCGTTATAACAAATTTCGCGTCGGCACTTTGCACGGTGATATAACGCAAGACCAGCGCAAGATTACGCTCGATCATTTTCGTCAGGGCAGAACGACGGTTTTGGTCGCAACCGATGTGGCAGCGCGCGGTTTGGATATCCCCGGCGTTGAACTGGTAGTGAATATGGATATGGCGTATTCGGGCGATGAATATTTACATCGCATCGGCCGGACTGGTCGCGCCGATAACGAGGGCAGGGCGGTGTCTTTGGTGGATGCGAAAGAGTGGAATCTCACCAAAGGAATCGAACGTTATCTGGGCGCAACCTTCGAGCTAATTACTATGCCGGGTTTGAAGGGCAAATATCAAGGCCCGGATAAAACCAAATCGTCTGGCAAGTCGGTTGGTACGAAAAAGAAAACAACAGCAAAAGATAAAAAAGACGATACCAAAGCCCCTAAAGTGAAGGTGCGTGAGCGCGACAAGAAAAATATCGGTAATCGCCGTGTACCTACTGCACTGAAGGTGGTTGCTGCAGTTGATGGTTTCGCTCCACCGAAAAAGAAAATCACCAAACAGATTGATGATAATGACGAGTAAGGGGGTCGCGCTTGCGCCCCTGCTTATGCGTTATAGTCATGTCAATTTTATTTCAATTAAGTGATTGACCGCTTTTTAAAATAAGCCTAGTATCAAGTCAAAGGTGGTGAAATTAACCAGTAGCCGCCTCATCAGTATGTGAAGTTTGTCGTCGAGTGATAACAGCTTCATGTGCGTTCCCAAAGTAGATTTCTGGCTAGTGCCAGCGTAATCTATCTGTCACAGACTTTTGTTTTAGTAGATGTGTTTTACTGCAAGTGCTTTACTCGATATGTTTTATTGTTTTTTAATCAGCGTTGAATTTTGAATTATCAACTGATCAATGAGTAATAGAAGGGGGTAAATGACACAGACATCATTCCATAGAAAATTGCGTTCTCGGGTAACTTCACGATATTGGGCTTTTGCAACATCGCCCGTATTATTTTCAGACCTGAAGGGGATTATTCTTTATGGCAAGAAAAACGCATGCCAGACGTAGTGCAAACCATCACTCATACGATGATACCAGCTACCCAGCGTCGCGACATAAATCGCGAAAGAATCAACGCAGTGATGACAACATTGTCGAAATAAAATCCCGCTCGCAGCAAGTCGAAACAGCTTACTCTCCCCCTCGCTCCCCCCAACCACTTCGCGCTAAAACAAAATCCCAGCAGCAGTACATTAATGCTATCAACAGCCACATGCTGACTTTTGGTATCGGCCCTGCCGGTACCGGTAAAAGTTATTGTGCTGGTGCCTTGGCAGCAGAGGCGCTGGAATCGGGGCGTATTGAGCGCATAATCCTCACGCGCCCAGCGGTGGAGTCTGGTGAGAATCTCGGTTTTTTACCGGGCGATCTCGACGAAAAATTTTCTGTGTATATTGATGCCTTCCGCGATATTTTAAACGAACGCCTCGGCGCTGGAACTGTGGAATATTGTTTGCGTCATGGCCGTATAGTTGCAGCCCCGCTCGCCTTTATGCGTGGTAAAACCTTTAATAGCAAAACCTTTGTGATTTTCGATGAAGCGCAAAACGCTAGCCCGGCGCAGATGAAAATGTTTCTGACCAGGATAGGCGAAGATTGCAAGGTCGTCATCAACGGCGATATTAAACAGAGTGATATTCGCGGCCCCAACGGCTTGGAGGATGCAGTCAATTTGTTGGACGGTTTGTCTAACGTCTATATTCATGAGTTTGAACGCGAAGATATAGTGCGCAGTGGTTTGGTGCGCGATATTATCGACCGTTACGAAGTGACTGACGAAGATTAATCAACCTCAAGGCACGCAACTAACTATCGTAATTAGTTGCGTGCGCTTGTCATCTCTATTTGACTTGCTAAATGATCAGTGAGTCGTCATCCTGCGCGCTTTTTCCTTTTCGTGATCGTCACTTTTTCTGATAATTATTATGAAAGATTTGCGCTGCCCGCTTTGCTGTCAACCTCTGCTACAAAATACCCAAGGCTTGGCTTGTGCAAATCGCCATCAATTTGATCGCGCGAAAGAGGGTTACTTCAATTTATTGCCCGTACAAAATAAACATTCGCGTGAACCTGGCGATGCCAAAGAACAGTTGCAGGCGCGCCGCCAATTTTTGCAGGCGGGATTTTTTGATCCACTCAAAATGCGGCTGCAAGAGTTATTGCCAGCAACAACGTCAACTTTGCTTGATATAGGTTGTGGTGAAGGTTATTTCACGGCGGGATTTTCTGATGCCTTACCCCAAGCGCAGATCTATGGAATTGATATCGCCAAAGCGGGTGTGCGGCTCGCGGCAAAAACGGCGAAGGATAAAACCGGGCTGACATACTGCGTGGCATCGAGTTTTGATTTGCCTCTGGCCGATAACTCTATGGATGTGGTCACCCGAATTTATGCCCCCAGCAAAGACGCCGAGTTATGTCGTGTAATAAAACCGGGCGGCAAGTTAGTTATAGTGGCGCCCGGCGAAAATCATCTGCTGGGTTTACGCGCGCGAATATACAAGGAGGTGCGCCCGCATCCTCAGCCAATGACACCCGAAGGTTTCGCAGTAGTAGAGCATCATCGTTTGGGGAGCAATTTGCGCGTGAACGAGCCGGACATCTGCGCAGCACTTTTAGCCATGACTCCATTTGCCTGGCGGTTAGCACCGGAGCTGCGGGATTCGATACTCGCCAGTGAGTTGCGGGATACTTTGGACTTTACGATCAATGTATATAGCAAAAATTGATCATTTTTCTATTTTCCCAAGGGTCTAACGTGCGTGAGGTAATTAAAAAAATGTGATTTGAGTCACAAATGCAAATACTGTTGTGGCATAAAGCATCGATGAGTTATGATGAAAACGTTGGTTTGGATGTTTTTTGTGCCACAAACGCGGTGGCTGATCTAAAAACCCTGTTTTTATTCCCAACGCTATCTACTATAAAGTTATACCAAAGTTCCTGGATTTTGTTGTCCGGATGCGGTGGTTTGGCTTCTGCAATAGGGATTTTCTTGCCTCCCTGAGTTCAGTTAATGAACTCGCATCCTGTGCGAAACGATTCGCCCAAGCTATTTGTCAGTCTGATACCTACTTATTATTTGTTGATAACTGTTACGTGCAACCCATGTGGAAAATTCTAATGGCACTTTCTCTTTTTGATCGCATCGCGCTTTTAAAACGCATATCACTGATTTCCCATTCATTAGTATTAATGTCGGTATTTGCGTTCACTGGCCAGGCGGCTGCACAAAGCACCGCCGCAAACAATGTAAAAGATGCCGCCCTGCAAGCGATAGAATCCAACCCCGATGTACAAGCGAGCTGGCATGAATTTAGTGCGTCTACACATGATGTGCGCGTTGCGCGCGCTGGCTATCTGCCTAGCGTCGATATAGGTGTATCGACAGGAAAAACTAATCGCGATTACGACGGCCGAGCTAGCTATACCAATAATCAGGCCCAAGTCACGCTCAGCCAAATGCTGTTTGATGGATTCCGCACTTCGGGTGAAGTCGATCGTTTTGACAGCGCGCGTTTGGTACGTTACTACGAATTACTGAATACCATAGAAACCACTGCACTTGAGGCTGTACGCGCTTATGAGGATGTGAAACGTAATCGCGAGTTGGTTAATTTGGCGCGTAACAATTATGTGAAACATCAAGAGGTGTTTGGCCAAATCGAAGAGCGCGCAACGTCCGGTGTTGGTCGTCGGGTCGATCTGGAGCAAGTTGCGGGTCGCCTGGCATTAGCGGAATCCAATTTGTTAACCGAAGCGTCCAATTTGCACGATGTCACTGCGCGCTATTTGCGTGTAGTTGGGCAATTGCCTGCGGAAGATCTGGCGGAAGTTGATTTGACCCAGAAAAAATTGCCGGAAAATATTCGCTCGGCATTAACGCTCGCCTATCAAGGTAACCCCGGTTTCCATGCGGCGATTAAAAATATCAGCGCTGCGCAGGCCGCCGTAAAAGTTGAGCGCGCTGGCTATTATCCCAAAGCAGAATTGCGCGCGCGCCAAGTGACCAGCCGCAACCAAAACGGTTTCGATAATCGCACCGATCCCGATAGCTATGGTGATGAAAGTGCAGTCGAATTGGCCCTTACTTATAATCTGTACAGCGGCGGCGCCAACCGCGCTGCAGTGCGTCGTTCATTGGAGCAAGTAAATCAGGCAAAAGATTTGCGCGATCAAGCCTGTGTTGATTTACGCCAGAACACCCAAATTGCCTACAACGACGCCCAGCGTATTCGTGAGCAACTCACCTCATTGCAACAACACCGAATTTCTAGCGATAAAGTGCGTGCTGCCTACTCCGAGCAATTCAATATTGGTCAGCGTACTTTGCTTGATTTGCTTGATGCCGAAAATGAATATTTCCAAGCGAGCCGCGCGTTGATTATCGCTAACGGTGATTTGGAAATTGCTTACGCACGTTCATTGGCCGCGATGGGAAGCTTGTTGCCAGCATTGGGTATAGTGCGTGATGGTCTGGGCATTCTGCATGAAACCAAGGTTAATGATTCGCTGAATATTTCTGAATCTGCTTGTCCGGATGTTGCGCCTGAAGCGCTGGGGCGTGACGATTTGATCAGCGAGTTAACGCCACTCGCAGGTGATGCATTATTTGATGTGGGCAGTTCGCAATTAAAAGCGGGTGCAGCACAAAAACTGGATCAACTGATTGCTGATATCAAAGCGACCGCCAAGGTTGTGCAAATCAGTATTGAAGGCCACACCGATAATACTGGTACTGATGCGCTCAATATTCCACTATCAAAAGCGCGTGCGCAGCGTGTACGTGATTATTTCGTATTGAATGGATTGGAGACAATTCCTATGACCGTTGACGGTTTTGGCGCAACTCGCCCGGTGGCCGACAATACCAGCGTTGTTGGTAAAGCCGCTAATCGCCGTGTTGATGTCACAGTGACGCGTAGCGAATAGTCAGGTACTTGTTTTAGCGCTGCCAAGAACGCATCAAATTCCGGTAATTTGATGCGTTTTTTTATGCGCGCACCGCAGATGTTTTGCAATCAAATTGCGTGTGCTGCAATGGCCATCTATATTACAGAGGCTTTTGATCTGACTAGCGATACATTTTGCTATTGGTGGGTTTTGCCCGCTTGCCGCTCCCGGAGCCACAATGACCCTTGATGTTCAACTTTCCACGGATGTTTCCTTGGCTGCCAGTGCCGGCGGGCCACTGCTTGAGTGCTTATTGCTCATTGCGCGTGCGCACCAGATCACGAGTACTCGCGAAACACTGTTGGCAGGGTTGCCATTGGACGCACAGCAACTTACACCCTCTTTATTTACCCGCGCCGCCAAACGCGCTGGCCTCACTAGCAAGATCGTGCAACGTGATTTGCCCGAGCTAAATAGTGCTCTTTTTCCTGCAGTACTCTTATTGAATAATAATCAAGCGTGCGTTTTGTTGGCTGTGAAAACCGATATTGCGCAAGTACTTTATCCAGAGCTTGGCGATGCAGTCGTAAACGTCCCTCTCGCTGAGCTGACAAACCATTACACAGGTCGTGCGATCTACGTGCGTCCGCAGGAACGTTTTGATGCGCGCACGGCTGAAATTGGTAAAACAACCAATGCAAAAAATCGCGCTGCGCATTGGTTTTGGGGTGTTATTGCCGACCACAAATATTTATATCGCGATGTATTGCTTACTGCACTGTTGATTAATTTTTTTGCACTGGTATCGCCGCTGTTTGTGATGAATGTGTATGACCGCGTAGTACCTAATCACGCCACTGACACACTCTGGGTTTTGTCGATTGGAATGTTGATTGCCATTAGCGCCGATTTTGTGCTTCGCATGATGCGTGCCTGGTTTGTTGATCTCGCGGCAAGTAGAGTGGATGTCACTCTCTCTGCAAGCATCATGGAGCGGGTGCTGGGAATGAAATTGTCCGAGCGGCCTGCATCAGTTGGATCATTTACCTCCGGTTTGCAATCCTTTGAAGCTATCCGCAGTTTTATCTCTTCTGCGACTATTTTGGCGCTGGTAGATTTACCCTTCGTATTGTTGTTTTTAATTGTCGTGTTATTAATTTCCTGGCCGCTGGTATTCCCGATTTTAGTGGGGGTTGCATTGGTGATGATTTACACCGCAGCGGTACAACACAAAATGCATTTGTTATCAGAAAATTCCATGCAGGCATCGGCGCAACGCAATGCCACCTTGGTTGAAAGCCTGAGCGCATTGGAAACTGTAAAAACCCTCGGTGCGGAAGGACGCATGCAAGCAGTGTGGGAAAAAACTACGCTACTGGTATCGCGTGTGGGTGTAAAAATGCGTTTGCTGTCTGGCTCGGTTGGCACTACTACCATGTGGATTCAGCAGGCGGTATCAGTCGTTATTATCATCGTTGGTGTTTACCAAATTATTGAGGGTAATTTAAGCCAGGGCGGGTTAATCGCTGCGTATATGTTGTCGTCCCGCATTATGGCACCGGTGGGACAAACTGCGGGTTTGTTGATGCAATACCACAGTGCCGCCACCGCATTGACGGCATTGGATGCGATTATGCAAAAACCAGTTGAGCGGCCACTCGATGCAAATTGGATTAGCCGTCCGCACTTGCAAGGTGGAATTGAATTTAAAAAAGTAGCATTTAAATATCCGCAAGATGAACGTGAAGTATTACGCGATGTTGCATTTAAAATTAATCCCGGTGAGCGTGTAGCAATCCTCGGGCGCAATGGTTCGGGCAAAACCACTATTGAAAAATTAATCGCCGGTTTATATGAACCGACGGCGGGCACAGTTTTGCTCGATGGTATTGATATCCGCCAGCTCGACCCCGCTGAATTGCGCCGTAATATGGGTTATGTATCACAAGATGTGAATTTATTTTTTGGTTCACTGCGCGACAATATTGCCATGGGCGCACCCCATGCGAGTGATGATGCAATTCTTGAAGCTGTGCGCTTGAGTGGACTCACTGATTTTGTAAACCAGCATCCGATGGGCTTGGCGATGCCAGTGGGCGAGCAGGGGCAATTACTTTCCGGTGGGCAGCGCCAATCGGTCAGTATTGCGCGTGCGCTCTTGAGTGATCCGCCGATTTTATTAATGGATGAACCAACCGGCGCAATGGATCACACCAGCGAAGAAGAGTTCAAACGCAATCTGGTGCAATTTGCTGCGCGCAAAACCTTATTGGTAATTACCCATCGCACATCGCTGCTTGAATTAGTCAATCGCATTATTGTGATCGACGGTGGAAAAATTGTTGCTGATGGACCGAAAGAACAGGTTGTTGAAGCGCTGCGCCAAGGCCGGATTGGGAGGGCATCCTAATGACGGCCACGCGCGATAAAATCTGGTTTGAACGAATTGGACGCTGGTTAGATAAATTAGGCCTGCCCGCAACCCGTTATATTGATAAAGCCTACGCCCGCTGGCTCGACCCTTTGCATGAGCAACCCAAAGATTGGGTTACGGATTCTGATTGGGCGAAGTTGCAGCAGGAGCCAGTGCGCGCGCGCGCATTATTGCGTGTAATTGCCCTGATCATCTTTTTGCTCATTGTCTGGGCGGCATTTGCGCCATTGGATGAAGTAGCGCGCGGCGAGGGCAAAGTCATTCCTTCATCGCAATTACAAATTATCCAGTCCTTTGATGGCGGTGTGGTGCAAGAGGTATTAGTGCGTGAAGGGCAGGTAGTGGGGAAAGGCGATTTGTTGCTGCGTATCGATCCCACACGATTTATTTCTACATTTCGCGAAAACCGCGCCGAATATTTATCGCTGCAAGCCCGTGCGGCACGCCTGCAAGCATTGACATCGAATACGGCGCTGGTATTTGCCGATGATTTGCTGGCCGATGCACCGGATATCGTCAACCACGAACGCAGTCTGTATGAATCCAATCGCAAAGAGTTGGATGAACAGTTGAGTATTGCGCGCAGCCAGTTGGATCAGCGTTCGGAAGAGTTGAATGAAGTGCGTGCGAAATTAACGCAGGTGACGCGCGCATTGGAATTATCAACGCAAGAATTAAATGTCACCAAACCTCTACTCGCCAGCGGGGCAATTTCTGAAGTGGAAATTTTGCGCTTGGAAGGCGATGTGTCCAACGCGCGCGGTGAGCGCGAGCAGGCCTTATCACAAGAGTCGCGTTTGGTTTTGGCTGTGCAAGAGTCAGAGGGAAAGTTGCGCGAGACTGAATTGCTCGCCAGCAATAAATGGCGCAATGAGTTATCGGAAGTGCTGAGCAAAATTGCATCGCTGTCGGAGACTAGCACCGGTCTTGCAGACAAAATTAAATACGCTGAAATTCGATCACCCGTGCGCGGTACTGTGCAGCGCGTATTTACCAATACGGTTGGTGGTGTGGTACAGCCGGGGCATGAAGTGGTGGAGATGGTACCGCTCGATGACCAATTATTAATTGAAGCGAAAGTATCGCCCAAAGATATTGCGTTTTTACATCCGGGGCAGGAAGCGATTGTAAAATTCACCGCTTACGATTTTGTCGTCTATGGTGGTTTAAAGGGTAAAGTCGAACACATCAGCCCCGATACGATTACCGACGAAAAAGAGCGCACTTTTTACATTGTACGTGTACGCACCGAGCGCGCTGGATTTGATCCAAGCTTGCCCATTATGCCAGGCATGATGACGCAGGTAGACATACTTACCGGCAAAAAAACCGTGCTCGCCTATTTGTTAAAACCTGTGCTGCGCGCGCAACAAAATGCCATGACTGAACGATGAGCCAACACCTGTTTTTTTCGCCCGCTGAAATACAATCACCGCGCTGGCAGCAGGCGTTTCCTGCTGCGCGAATTAGCAATGCTGTTCCGCATGTTAATGCCGATGAGTTTGTGTGGTTGCTGCTGCGTGATGAGCTGAGCTTTATCCAAATTCAAAGCTTGAGTGCTGCGGGTGCACGTGTGATTGCGATGACGGCGATTGAAAATACGCAGGAGGCGCGTCGTGCGCTTGAAGCGGGTGCGAGTGGTTATGTGCATTATCTGGCGATTCCACAGGTGCTTGAGCAGGTTGCACAAGTAGTATCTGCCGGTGGTATGTGGTTGGGGGCGGATTTAATGCGGCAACTGGTGTTGGCGACGGCGCGTATCCTTCCCGCGACATCTGCTCCACAGGCGGATCTGTCGCTCCTTACCAGCCGCGAAAAGGCCGTTGCTGAATTAGTCGCAGCCGGTAAAAGCAATAAAGAAGTCGCGCGCGATCTGGACATTACCGAGCGCACGGTGAAAGCTCACCTCGGCTCCGCCTTTGAAAAGCTACAGGTGCGCGACCGCCTGCAATTGGTGCTCATGTTCTCCAATAAGTCTGGCGCTTAAAACATTTTTGTTGAAAATCCCCACTTTCTATTCATTATTCTTTTATAGAAGTAAAAAAACTCTGCTTATTGTCCTTTAGTCCAATGGCGCAATTTTCCTCAGTAACTAGACTCCACATCATCGCACTCACTCCGTGAGCTGCATCACATTTTTAAATGACGTGGAGTCATCTATGAGTAATGCCGTTGCCAAAGTTTCGTTTCTTCAAGGTCAAGCTTGGGCGAAAGCCCCGGATGGTACACTGCGTGCCCTGACAGTGGGCAGTACGCTCAATGACGATGAAATTTTGGTAACCGCAGAGGGCGCCCGCGTTGAGTTGGATGTGGGTACTGGAGAACCGCTAGTTGTCAATGGTGGTGCGGAAGTCGGCATGAGCCGCGACTTTCTCGCCGATACAGCAACTGGCCCTGATGAAGCCTTACTGAGTGACGCCAGCGTGCAAGAAGCGCTGACAGTGTTGGAACAGGGCGGCGACCTTTTGGAAGAGTTGGAGGAAACTGCTGCGGGTGATGCCGGTGGTGGTGGCAGCAGTGAAGGGCACAATTTTGTGCAGCTCACCCGAGTCATTGAAAGTACAGATTCACAAGCATTTGACTATACCTCGGCCTCTCAATCTGGCCAGATAGCGTTCGAGAACGACGCAAACTACATTAATCGCGCACCTTTGGTTACCGATCAGGTCATCGTGTCCAATGAAGACGAAGCCGTCACTGGCCAAATCATTGCCGACGATATTGAAGATGATGCCCTGAGCTTCACCGTCGCTACTCCTCCCGTTAATGGTGTGTTGGTAATTGACCCTGTCACCGGCCAATTTACTTTTACCCCCAATGCGAATTACAACGGCACAGACGGTTTTGTCGTGACCGTGACCGATAGCCGCGGCAACTCCACGAACACCAGCATTACACTCAATATCGCACCGGTTAACGATGCACCAACCACTAGCGATATCAACCTCACGACCGATGAAGATGTGCCGGTCAATGGTCAGGTAGTTGCGCAGGATATCGAGAATGACACGCTTAGCTATGTTGTATCTGGTCAGCCTGTTAACGGTACAGTGGTTCTTGATCCGGCCACAGGTACTTTTGTTTATACCCCGAATGCCAATTACAACGGCAGCGACAGTTTTGTCGTAACGGTTAGTGATGGGAATGGTGGTACCACCACCAGCACTGTCACCATTGGTGTTAACCCCGTTAACGATACCCCGGTGAGCAATGACCAAAGCCTGGTGACAGATGAAGACGTGCCGGTTAGCGGCCAGGTAGTCGCCAGCGATATCGATGGTGATACCCTTGGCTATACAGTGTCCGGTGTCCCTACCAATGGCACGGTGGTGCTCAATCCTGTGACTGGCAGTTTTGTCTATACACCCAACGCTAACTACAACGGCGGGGATAATTTTGTCGTCACCATCAGCGACGGGAAGGGCGGTACAACCACCAGTACCATTACGATTGGAGTCAACCCGGTTAACGATGCACCAGTCAGCAGCGACCAAAATCTGAGTACGCCGGAAGACACGCCGATTAGTGGCCAAGTTACCGCCACCGATATCGATGGCGATACGCTGGGTTACGCGGTATCCGGCCAGCCAACTAACGGCACAGTTACGCTTAATCCAGCGACTGGCGGTTTTGTGTATACCCCGAATGCCAACTACAACGGCAGCGACAGCTTTGTGGTCACCATCAGCGATGGCAATGGTGGAACTACTACGAGCCGCATCAATCTCGGTGTAACACCGGTCAACGATGCGCCGGTAAGCAATGATCAAAATCTGACTACGCCAGAAGATACCCCTTTGCCTGGTCAAGTGGTGGCGACCGATATCGAAGGGGATACGCTGGCCTATGTGGTATCTGGCCAGCCAGCCAATGGCACAGTTGCGCTTGATCCTGTGACGGGCAGTTTTGTCTACACTCCCGGCAACAACTACAACGGCAGTGACAGCTTTGTCGTCACCATCAGCGATGGCAATGGCGGTACGACTACCAGTCTCATTAATATCGGTGTAACGCCGATCAACGATGCGCCAGTTTCCAGCGACCAGAACCTGACTACACTGGAGGATACGTCATTGTCTGGCCAAGTCGTTGCCAGCGATATCGAGGGCGATACGCTTGGCTATGCGGTATCCGGTCAGCCTACCAATGGCAGTGTCTCCCTCAATCCTGCCACCGGCAGTTTTGTGTACACACCGAATGCCAACTACAACGGCAGCGACAGCTTTATCGTCACTATCAGTGACGGCAAAGGGGGAGCTACTACCAGCCGCATCAATATCGGTGTAACACCCGTAAATGATGCCCCTGTATCGAACAATCAAAACCTCAGCACCCCGGAAGATACTCCCATCAATGGCCAAATCAGTGCTTCTGATATCGATGGTGGCGCACTGGGCTACCTTATTTCCGGCTCACCGGCAAACGGTTCGGTCACCCTGAATTCTGCGACCGGCAGTTTTGTCTATACCCCCAATGCGGGTTACAACGGCAGCGATAGTTTTGTTGTCACTATTAGCGATGGCAATGGTGGTACCACCACCAGCCGTGTGAATATCGGTGTAACACCGGTAAACGACGTGCCTACTGCAGGTAATCTGAATCTGACCACCGATGAGGACGTGCCCGTCAACGGCGCCATTAGTGCGAATGATCCCGATGGCGATACCTTGTCTTACACCGTCACGGGTAACCCAGCCAGTGGCACTGTGGTGTTGAACCCTGCAACTGGCGCCTTTACCTACACGCCCAACGCCGGATACGGCGGCAGCGACAGCTTTGTGGTGAGCGTGAGCGATGGTAAAGGCGGCGTGGCGACCAGCACGGTCACTATTGGCGTTAACTCACTCAATGACGACCCGGTAGCCAGCGACCTGAACCTGACAACGGCGGAGGATACCGCTGTCAACGGTGCCATCAGTGCCACTGACCCTGAGAGTGATCCCCTGTCATACAGCGTGACGGGTAATCCTGCCAACGGTACTGTGGTGCTGAATCCCGCAACCGGTACATTTGTTTATACGCCCAATGCCAATTACAACGGCAGTGACAGCTTTGTAGTTACCATCAGCGATGGCAATGGAGGCACCACGACCAGTAACGTCGTGATTGTCGTTACCCCGGATAACGACGCGCCCACGGCGGCCGATCTGAACCTGACAACCGATGAAAATGCACCAGTGAACGGGGCTATCAGTGCTAATGATCCTGATGGCGATGCGCTGGCCTACACGGTTACCGGAAACCCGGCGCAGGGTACGGTTGTGCTGAATCCTGTGACCGGCACTTTTACTTACACGCCCAATGCGGGCTACAACGGCAGCGATAGCTTTGTGGTCACCGTCAGTGATGGCAATGGTGGCTCCACTACCAGCAAGGTGACCATCGGCGTCAACCCGGTTAATGATGTGCCTGTTGCCAATGCCGATAGCATTAATGTGGCGGAGGGTGGTGTTGCCACCACTCTGGTAGGCGGAGCAACCAGCGTGTTGGCCAACGATACCGATGCTGATCTGGATGCGCTTACCGCAGTCTTGGTCACTGGTCCGGCCAATGGCACTCTTACATTGAATGCCGATGGTACCTTCAGTTATCTGCACGACGGCTCTGAGACGACTACCGATAGCTTCACCTACAAGGTTAACGATGGAACCGAAGACGGAAATGCGGTCACCGTCAATATCAACGTCACACCAGTCAACGACACGCCAATCACCGTTGCTGACAGTATCACTGTCAATGAAGGCGGCACTGCGACGCTGCTAGAGTCGGGTGCCACCAGTGTATTAGCTAACGATTCGGATGCTGAAAACAGCCCGCTGTCGGCGATTCTGGTTTCCGGACCCGCGCACGGCACGCTGACGCTGAACGCGAACGGTACCTTTAGCTACACCCACAACGGCAGTGAAACCACCAGCGACAGCTTTACCTACCGCGCTAACGATGGCACCAACAATGGCAATATCGTTACGGTACAAATCGCGATTACCCCGGTCAATGATGCCCCGATAGCCGTAAACGACACAGCCAATGTTGACGAAGGTAGCTCGGTCATGGTGGCGGTGCGTACTAACGATTCCGATCCCGAGGGCGGTGTTCTGACTGTGGCATCTGTCAGCCAAGGCGCCAATGGCTCGGTTGTTATCGATGCGGTTACCGGAAATCCGGTTTATACCCCGAACACCGGTTTTTCAGGCAACGACAGCTTCACTTATACCGTTCAAGACCCATCAGGTGTGACCGCCACCGCCACAGTCAATGTTGTGGTCAAAGCCAATGCCCCGAGCGTGCTTGTGCAAGACCTTGATTCCGCCCCTGAAGATAACGATGTCACCGGTAATGTGCTCACCAACGACACTGACTCAGATAACACCCTGACAGTCGCGAGCTTCCAGATTTCAGGACTGGGTAGCTTCACCTCTGGCCAGACGGCGCTTATCGCCGGTGTCGGAAGTCTGGTGGTGAATACCGACGGTTCCTACGTCTTTGATCCGGTGGCCGATTGGAATGGCGCCGTCCCCCAAGTTAACTACACAACAAATACGGGTTTCTCCAGTACCCTGGATATCACCGTTACGCCAGTGAATGATGCTCCCGTTGCTGTGGACGATTTCTATACCATCAATGAAGACGAAGCTTGGAGTATGCCTCTACCGGTTTCTGGTTTGGTCACCAATGACTCTGATCCGGATGGCGATTCAGTAAGGGTGGTTATCTTGGAGAATGCCGTTAATGGCACATTGAGCGTTGTTTCAGGAAATCTGGTATTCACGCCAAACGCTGAGTTCAGCGGCACAGCGAGCTTTGATTACCGCATCACCGACGACAAGGGTGGAGTGGATAAAGGCACTGTGTTTATCAACGTGGTGGCGGTTAATGATCCAACACAGGCGATTGATGACTTTAAAACCGTCGCCGAAGGCAGCAACGCAACCGGAAATGTGTTGACCAATGATGTTGATCCGGATTCTAACCCGCAGGTCGCCAGCTTCGTGATCAATGGCACTACCTACAATGCCAATGACAGTGTGACCTTGCCGGGAGTGGGCCAATTTACCTTGCTCGCAAATGGCGACTATACCTTTGAGCCTATCGACAATAACTTTAATGGTGCCGTGCCGACGGTGACCTACACCACCGACACTGGTGCGAGCGCAGACCTGAATGTCACGCTCACCCCAGTGAATGATGCGCCCGTAGCGGTAGACGACACATTTACGATTACCACGAATACCACGCTGTCGCTGCCCCTGCCCTTGTCGATTCTGGTCGCCAATGACACAGATGTGGACAACGATACGTTGCGGGTTACCACCGTGACCTCTGAATCCAATGGCACTCTCCAGGTCGTTGGTGGAAACCTGGTGTTTACGCCTACCCCCGGTTTCTCAGGCGTTGCCAGTTTTACCTACATAGTGACGGATGATAAAGGTGGAGTTGACTCAGGCAGGGTCAATATCAACGTGGTGGCCGCGCCTAACCAAGCGCCAGAAACCAACGTGCTCAATGTCTCCGGCGATGAGGACACTCTGATTACCATCAATCTGGCTGGCAGTGATAGCGATGGTTCGGTCGCAGGCTATGTCATTAAGTCCCTGCCAACGAATGGTCTGCTATACAGCGATGCCGCTATGACCACCCTGATTGCGGTTGATGATCTGGTCAGCGGGCCTGTCTACTTCAAACCCGATGCCGACTGGAATGGTGCCAGTCAGTTCAACTACGCTGCGCGCGATGACAAGGGCCTGGACGATTCGACCCCAGCCACGGTGAACATTAGCGTCAATCCAGTAGCAGATGTCGCCGTAGTAGGCAGCGGTGCTGGCACAGTAAAAGAGGATACTCCAGCCCAATCCACTGCCGCAGGAACCCTCTCCATCACAGATCCGGATGCAGGTGAGGCAGGCTTTGAGGTGCAGACCAATACCGCAGGAACCTATGGCAGTTTCTCCATTACCAGCACCGGTAACTGGACCTATAACATCGACAACAGCAAGACAAACGTCCAACAACTTAAAGAGGGCGAGATCAAAACCGAGACGTTTACCGTCAAGAGTATTGACGGCACCACCAGCTCAGTAGTGATTACTGTCGCAGGCACTAACGATGGCCCAACGGCGGTTGCGGATAGCGGTACAACCCTGCGCAATACAGCCTTGACCTTTGCACCAGCCGATTTACTGGGCAACGATACTGATCCTGACGGCGATATCCTGACGATTGATTCAGTGCAAGGTGCGGTGAATGGTAATGTTTCACTCGTCGCTGGCAACGTGGTGTTTGTCCCTACTGCTGGGTATTCCGGTCCGGCGTCTTTCACTTACACCATTAGTGACGGCAAAGGTGGAAGCTCTACTGCCAGCGTGGATATCACCGTAGTGAAACCCAATACCGCGCCTGATGCAAATGACGATGCGGCAGCATCTGCTGGCTCGGGCAATATTGGTTTGGTGTCGGAATACTTCGGTTACAGCGATCCGGCCAACGGTTCAAACCTCACGAATCTCCAACAGATCAATACGTTCATCAATGGTCGTACACCTGATGCGACTTTTGTAGCCAAAACGTTCGACTATGGAAATACTGCATTTAATAACGGTCTGGGTAATGGTACTAACCTGCAGTCATTTCTGGGCAGTGATGCAGCCAGCCTGAGTGCTGACCCCGCCACCACAACCGATGCAATTATCCGTATGCGTGGTTTTGTTGAGCTGGGTGCAGGCACCTACAATTTCAAAGTCACCGCTGATGACGGTTACCAAATCCGGGTTGATGGGGTAGTGGTGGCAGAGGTTAACCAGAATCAGACGGTCAAAACGACCATCCACAATCTATTTACGTTAACTACTAGCGGTTTGCATACTGTTGAAGTTATCTATTGGGACCAGGGGATTTCAGCGCGTCTGAAACTGGAATTGAGTGATGATGCCGGGACAAGTTATGACCTCCTCTCGTCTATTCCCACTTATAAAAATGTCATTTTCTCGGCGGTTGAAGACACTGCACTTGCCATCCCAGCCAGTTCCTTGCTGGGCAATGATACCGATGCTGATGGTGATACCTTGGTTATCCAGAGCGTACAAGGTGCAGTAAATGGGTCGGTTAACCTGGTGGCTGGCAGCATCGTGTTTACTCCGGCCGCGAATTATAGTGGCCCGGCGAGTTTCACCTACACGATCAGTGATGGCAAAGGCGGAACCGATACAGCAACGGTGAATCTGGTGGTGGCGCCAGTGAATGATGCTCCTACAACCTTGGCCGATTCCGGCGTTGCCGCTAGTAATGGCAGCTTGAGTATCCCTATAGCTACGTTGTTGTCCAATGACAGCGATCCAGAGGGTGAAGTTATCAGCTTTGTCAGTGTACAAGGCGCTGTCAATGGAACTGTGGCAGTCTCTGGTAATAATGTTGTCTTTACTCCAACAGCCAACTATGAGGGACCTGCCAGCTTTACCTACACTGTCCGCGATCCTTTGGGCAACAGCAGCAACGGTTCGGTAACAGTCAATGTCGGGGCCGCCTCAGCACCTTCGGTTGCGGTATTGAAATCCGTAGTGGCCTTGGCGCATGGTACGGGCGGCACCAGCGTGAAGTTTCCGATCATGACTTCCCTGGTGGATACCGATGGCTCTGAAACCTTGTCCATAAAAATCAGTGGTGTTCCAACAGGTCTTAGTTTTAATAGTGGAACCAATCTGGGTGGCGGGGTGTGGCAATTTACCACCGCCGATTTGCCTAATCTCACCTTGAATCTTCCTGGCAGCTACACCACAACGAACACTAGCCTGACGGTACAAGTCACTGCTACTGAATCCACTGGCGGGTTTACAGCATCTACTTCTACTACTGTGGCGTTAAGGGCGGACTACACAACCGTAGACATTACAACGACTGAAAGTGGCAATTACACCGGTAATTCCGCTAATGAATATATTCAGGGTGGTAGTGGCAATAATACGATCAGTGCTGCCAACGGCAATAATGTGGTTTCTGGTGGTGATGGCAATGACACTATTACCTCTGGTTCAGGCAATGACGTCATTTTTGGTGGAAGTGGTAACGACACCATAAGTAGCGGCGTTGGCACTGACCGTATCAGTGGTGGTGCTGGCAACGATACCATGAGCGGTTTTGCGGATAACTTTGTGGATGTGTTCGTCTGGGGCTTGGGTGACCAAGGTGCGGCAGGTGCTCCGGCAGAAGACACCATCAACAATTTTGTAACCACCGCGGCGGGCGGTAATACCAATGGTGGCGATGTACTCGATCTGCGCGATTTGCTCCAGGGTGAGCATGTTGGCGCAAGTAATGGTGCTGGCAATCTGGCTGATTATCTGCACTTTGAGATTTCTGGTGCGAATACCATTGTCCACATTAGCCACACCGGAGGCTTCAGCGGAGATACCCACACTGTAGGTGCAGGCTATACTGGCTCGGCAGAGACACAAAAAATTACGTTGACGGGAGTCAATCTGCAAAGCCTTTACAGCGGCGCAACAACAGACCAACAAATTATTACGCAGCTGCTCAACAACAATAAATTAATTACCGATTAATACATTGTTGTTAAAGGTAAAATTCCCGCGCTTGGTCTGTGGTTCAGGTGCGGGATTTTTTCCTTGGCATATCGATTTTTTGTGAGGGGGGGAGAGCATGTACATCAAACGCAATGAGGCAGGCGAATTAATTGCTATCAGTAAAATTGCCGGGAGTGATTTTGTTGAAGCCGTTGCTGATGATGCACAGGAATTGTTGGCGTTTATCCAACAGGAAAAAACTGCCGAACAGTTGGCGCTGGAGCAGACCGACCAAACCATGGCGCGGGTACTCGAAGATGTGGTGAATTTGTTGGTGGAGCAGGGTGTGATTCGCTTTACCGATTTGCCCGATGCAGCGCAACACAAGTTGCTCAACCGGCGTGAATTGCGCGGTAAACGCCAGGGGATTTATTTGTTGGATGATGGCGACAATTTGCATTTGTAATTCGTGTGCAGATTGTTGCGAGTGGTTTGCTTGCTACGTGATCTTACTGAAAAAACGGTGCAGCTTAATCTGCGCCGTTTTTTATGGGCCCGGGTTTAGGTGATGTTTGGGCCGGTAAGACCATCCACACCAATTTTCATCAATGTTTGTTGTTCCGCATCACTAAGCACACCTTCCGCAATCATCACAATTCCTAGCGAATGCCCCAGCGTGCAAAGGCTTTGCACAAAGGTCTGGCTGCTGAGGTTGTTATGGATATCGCGAATAATGGCGCTGTCTATTTTTAAATACCCCAAACCCATCGACTGCAAATTGCCAAACTGGGTGAACTCCAATCCGACATGTTCCAAGCCAACCCGGCAACCCAAACTGCGCAGCCGCGTGGAAAATGCACGCAGTTCTTCCAGATGGCGCAGCATACAAATTTCAGGAAATTCGATCCATAAGTGTTTAGCCTGCTGCGATTCATTCAGCAAGAGAGCGAGAACTTGTTCGCGAAAGTTAGCGCTACAAAGCGCGGCAGCGGAGATATTGATTGCCAGTGGGCCGGGTGAACGGCCAAGTTGCGTCAGCGCTAATTTCAGCACCGCCAGATCGACATCCGGCATCAACCCCAAGCGCACTGCCCAAGGCATAAAATAACCAGCTGGTTTGAGTTCACCATCCAATTCCAGGCGCACTGCCGTCTCGTTGTGGAGTAAATCCCCATTGGTATTGCGTACGGGGAATTTTGCCAAGGCAATGCCCTGTGTGCTTAATGACTCGGTAATAGCATTGCGCCACTCCGTCAAATTATGTTGTACATAATCCAATTGATCATCAGCAAGTGCGATAACGGCGCGGTTACCTTTTAACTCTGCTTGTGCTAATGCGCCATCAAGTTTGTGCAACAGCTCATTGCGTTTGTCGCTGCTGTTAAAGCTGCATAGTGCCAATGGCAGGGCGATTTTGTCGAAACCGCCAGCAATTAATTGGAAATTCAATTTCTGTGATACATCGGCACTGAGAATATCGATGGGGGTGTCAGTGGGAATCAGCAAGGTAAAATCACTGCCGTTCAAGCGGCCAGCATAACTATTGGGATATTTATCCTGAAGATCACTGAATACACCGGCAATCGCGCGCAATAACTGGTCGACTTGTTGATGACCTAATTGATTGTTAAGTTCATTCAAATTCATTGCGCGTGCTAACACAATAATGCCGCGCTCCTGAGCATCTTCACGTGTGAGCTGGGTGTCGAGTAAATTTAAAAAATGCGTACGATTGGCAAGCCCGGTGAGTGAGTCGGTTTGTGATTCGCGGCGCAGCAGCTCAAGCTGACGAGCTTCTTTATCCAGCATTTGTTTAACGCCTTGTGAAAGCGTATTCATCGCGCGCACCAAGCGTTGAAACTCTTTGGTTTTGGGTTCTTCCGATATAATAAAACGGCGCTCACCGATGGCTTCTGCTTGATTTACCACTAAGTCCAGCGGGCGCGATATGTATTTCAAAATAAAACTGCCGATTAAACCGCTCAGCAGGGTTGCGCAGATAAACCAGTCCAATAAATCACGGGTATTTTGCCAGAGCGCTTCCAGTGCATAGCGCGAGTGGCTTTTTACCACCAAAGTTCCCGCTTGCTGCCAACCGTCTTGTACTTGTGCAATGCCGGGTGCTACGTTGAATTTCACGCGCTCGGCGAACCATTTAGGTACAGCATTATTCTCCGGTTTTGTGTCATCAAAATTGCGCGCGACTATGGGTTTTTCATCGGCATCTTGGAAAATAATATATTCGTAATGGCCTGCATCAAATTGTGCAGTGATTAATAGCTCCAAGGTAACCGGATCCTTATCCGGCATTTGTGATATCGATAGCGCCAAGGAGTTGGCATTATCAATATTTTTTAAACGCAGCTGCTCTTGCAAATAGGTTTTGGCAGTAATAGTGCTGATCACAAAATTGCCAGCGAGGACCAGCAGCAAGAGCACAATAATTCCAATCCATAATTGTTTAATTAGTGACATTGTTATGGCCTTTCGCATTCATTGTTTTGGTGTTGTTAGAAAACATTTGGTATCCATTATTAAAATCCCTCTTCATTCACACGTGCCAACAGGTCGCGCCAGCGCGATAAACGCGCGGTGGGGTCAGCTGTTGTTGATTGGTTGCCTACCCATAGACCTTCGCTGTTGAAACTAAATACCGGGCGCAAATCCGGGCGTTTGTTGGCGGGTTCAATGGTGTCGAGCAAACTGTCGAGAATCAGTGGGATCGCATTGGGTGTAGGGTAATATCCCAGCACCATATGGGCTTGGAATATTTTACTCTGCGGGCCGCCAATTTGTGCTTTAACGTAGATCAGGCGCAACTGCTCATTGGCAACGCCTAACTGTAACAAGCTGAGATATTTTGCGATGGTGTAGTCTTCGCAATCACCTGCGCGTGCACCCATCACTTCCAGGGGAGTCGCCCAGTAATCGCTTTTTTTCCACAACATAATGTCCTCTGTGTAACGAACATTACGATTAAAAAACTGATTTACCTCGATGATTTTTGTTTCAGGAGTTGCATTGTTGGCGCTATTCAACATGCGCCTCCATGATTCCAGTAACACAAGGCCATCGTTACCGTAGCGTGTCTGCATAACTTGTTGCATTTTATGCGGATCTATATCAGCCGATACAAAGAACGAAAACAGAAATACCATTAACACAGATTTTCGCAAAACAGCTGTGCGTAAGCACACTTTGACTTTCCCTGGCATGTTTGTGCGGAAGTAACTGCGTTCAGGCCGGAGCACGAGTCAGCTCCAGTAGATGTGGTGTTGGGAATTGGTTATGAGGCATGTTTGCGTAATGGTTGTCGGCAGCATGCTTTGGAGTATAGCCAGTGTTTTGAAAAATGCGTCTTTAAATTCAATTGCTTAGAAGGCTTGCTAAACAGAGCCGCCCGGGTAAGACGGCTCGGTTCTTTTATCGATGAGGGTTTTTTAGCTAAACAAAATATTCTGGATGTTCCTGCGGGATCACTTCCAAAATATTGTAAACATCTTTTAGGTGCACACTCATAGCCGCTGCTGATTTATCTGCAGAGCCCGCTTTAATTGCCTTAATAATCGCTGCATGTTGGTTAAGTACACGCTTGTATTGGCCACTGACATGTAAGCTCAAGTTGCGCACGCGGTCCATGTGGGCTTTTTCTGCTTCAATGAATGAAGCAACGCGCGGGTATTGGGTAAAACTGGCCAGAGTTTGGTGAAAGTGGTCATCAAGATTTTGAAAGGTAAGTGCATCATCTTCAGCTGCTGCTGCTTTTTGGTCGGCAATAATTTTTTCACAGGCCTCGACGGCCTCCAGGCGAATAGCTTCATCTGAATTAGTGGCGAGCTGGGTGACCACCGCAACTTCCAATGCTTCGCGGATAAAACGTGCTTCCAGTATTTTCTCCAAACTGAATTTGGACACATAAGTCCCGCGCTGGGGCAGAACTTCGACAAAACCAATATTGGATAATTGAATCAGCGCCTCGCGCACCGGTGTACGGCTGACGCCAAATTGCTGTGCCAGTGCTGTTTCTGAAATCATTTGGCCGGGTAAGAGTTCCATACTAATAATGGCATCGCGAATAAAACCAAATATCTGGCTGGCCGCTGGGCGGTCATATGACAGTCCTCTTGCTTCCGGGCGCATACTAATCAAAGGCTGTTTCGCCACTCTCTATCTCCTCTGGAAAATTCACCCCACTGTAAGCGGCAAGTGCGGGCGTAAAGATGGATTGTGCCTTGTTATGCGCCGCTATGCCATATCAGTTTACGCGCGCCTTCTGTGTCCGGCAAAAGGATTTTTGTGCCAATTGTAGGGCAGGATTAGTTATTGGTGAAAAAAAATCCATTGATGGAATGGGTTTTTGGTATCATAAAGTCATTTTGACAAAAAGCTTGACCCACTAGTATGCAAGGGGTAGGATTCAGTCAATGTCCACTGCACTTTCGACAGGGTAGTGGACAGGGGTTGTGTTTGACCTTCTTCTGGCGGATTTTTTCCGCCAGTTTTTTTAAGCTTATCGTTGGTATTGCGAACGCCTTTACATCGAGCTGTTATTCAGAGTAGTTCTTTGTAAAGTTCTCCTTTGTATAGTTGTTTGACCTCTCCCTTACAGCAGCCACTGGATACCAGCGGCTGCTTTTTTATTGTCAGTTATTTGTATGAATTATTTCAGTTGGCAATAAAAAAGCGAGCAGGGTGTTATCCCGGCTCGCTTTGTATAATGGCTATTCTTGATGTGTGTTTAGCTTTTTATTCCCTGCGCTCGGCTGCTATTAAAACGTGTCAATAATGATGTGTAGGCTTGTGTCGCAACTCCGCCCAATGCAACCCATTCCAAGACTAATGATTCAAAACTGCTATCGCGTTGCCCAAAGGCCTGTTGCATCTGTTTGACTTGATAGGCCATACGCGCTTGTTTGTCCTCTGCCGGGCTTTCTTTCCCCGCCAAAATTTCGGCGCGAATCGCCAGTGTGTGCAACAGCTCGGTGTTGGCAGCTTGATTGGCACTGGTGATAGCATCAGCTTTAGCCAAGCGCTGTTGCACCAAGCTCAATGTGCCGGTAGGCCAGCGCGGTGTATTGGCAATAAGTGTTTCCAGATTGTTTTTTTGAGTAGCCAGGGTTTCACTGGCTGTCTGCGCGATGACTGCCAATTCGTATTCGCGCAGCGCATTGAGTGCATTAAACAAATCTGTCCAGCTCTGCTCTTCTGCCTGACTCCGCGCACTGTCGCGTTTGTTAGCGATAGCGGCAATGCTGGCATTGAACTTATTCTGCAATGCCTTGCTCGCTTCTTTGGGTAAGTCCAGTGCGGAAAATTCTGTTTTTAGTGATTCGATTTCTGCCTTTGCCGCGTTGAGTTGTTCAAGTGATTGAGCGGCGAATTGATTAAGCTGTTCGATCAATCGCTCGGCTTGTGCTGTAATCGCCTGACGCTGTTCTTTTGCCGCTTCAAATGCCTGATTGCGCAAGGCAAATACCGCATCGCAGTGTTTGCGGAATTCTTGCCAGAGTTGTTGGTCTTCTTTGTGCCAGCTTTTGCCTATCAATTTCCACTGCGCTTGCAATTGCTTGATGGTTTCAGTGGCTGCGCGCGTATCAACCGCACTGACCAAAGCTTGCGCTTGTTCGATCAAGCTTTGCTTGGCCGTTTTGTTGCTCTCATATTCACTGGTGATTTTGCCAAATAACTGCTCCATCAGATTTTCAAATTGTTTTTGCAGTTCATTGCCCGCTTTACGTGGCACTGGCCAGTAGGTTTGCCATTCGGCACGCGCGGTTTTTAAGGTTTGCTCAACATCTTTCCATACGGCATTAGCAAAATCGTAACCTTGCAGATATTGTTGCAATTGACTGACTAATTCGCGGCGCTTGTTGAGGTTGTTTTCGCGCTCTGCTGCCTGCGCTTCAAAAAATTCTTTACAAGGGGCGTAGGCCACAGCGGAAGCTTGTTGGAATTGTTGCCAGAGTTCATCGTCTTGTTGTTGAACGCCTTTGCTCACTTCTTTCCAGCTGTCTTGCAGTTCGTGGATTTTGGTGGCGAGGTTTTCAGGGTTGATGTTACTGGTCGCAAGCGCTTGCATCTGGCTAATCAATGCTTCTTTTTTTGGAGTCACTGCAAACTCATGCCAATCACCAAGCTTCGCTAGCTGTGCTTCAAAGTCATCGAGTTTGGCTTGTATACCTTTAGGAATTTCGCTCAATTGCGCACGTTTTTCCTGCAATTCTTTTTGGATAGCGCGGGCTTTGCGCACAAAACCTTGCTCTGCTGCCCACAGGCCTTTGCGTGCGAGTTCACTGAAATCGCGCAGAGCATTTTTAGCTGCCTGCTCGGTCTGGTGGCGCTGGGCCCAGATTGCATCCAGTTTTGCTTTGGCCTCACTTAGGGTTTCCGGCAGCTCATCGCCGAATTCTTTTGCGGACTTAATGAGTTGTTGCAGTTTTTGCTGTGCGTTTTTAACCGCATCTGAATCTTCAACTTGATCAAGTTTTTCTGCTAATTGTTTGACGGTGCCGGAGGTTTTGATTTGGTCGATTAAATTCAAGGTTTGTTGTTTACGGTGTTCGAATTCTTTGGTGAGCTTATCCAGCGGCAACTGGCGATTCGCCGCCAAACGCACTGCATTTGCTAGCTCCTGAATTTTTAATTCGTAGTTTGCATTGACCAGTTCATCGACATGGCTTGCGCGGTACACCTCGCCAGCGAGTTGTTTGAGGCTTGCATAGGCTTCTTCAGCCAACTGCAATGCCTGTTGGTCAAGCGAGAGTTTTTCTTCTTCATCGGCGATGGCTTGTGCGCGCGCGTTGATTTTAGCTTCGCAGGCGGCGAGAGCACTTTGGTAGCGTGACTGAGCCATAATGGATACTTGTCCCAGCGCATCCCATTCGTTTTGTAACACGGTCAGTTTTGCTTTGAAGAGTGAATCTGCTTCAAAATGGGAGTGGCGCTCCAATTTTTCGCAAATACGCAAGGCACTGGCTTCCAGCTCTGCCAGTTTTGCATCTTCTGCCTTGAACAAATCCAACTTCGTTTTGACAATTTTGAATACGTTTTTGTCTTTGGTTTTCACTGCTTTAGCAAGTTGTTCCAGAATTTCACGGCTGTGAATCTTTTCCGCAGCAGCCTGTCGCAATTGGCTGGTCGCACCATCGCTGGCGAGTTTTAACAGCTCGCCCTCATCGTTGGTTTGTTCAACGATATCCAGCGTAATAACCGGTTTTGGCGGCTTTATTTCAGCGACCGGTATGGGTACTACTTTGGTGGGTTCAACTTTAGGTTTGGCACCAAACAATTTGCGTAAAAGTTTCATAGTCGTGGCTCGTCAGTCAGTGAGGGTAGTGGGTTTGTTAAATCAATTGTTGCAATAAAATTTGTACCGGGTGCGGCAGTTTTACATTGTCGATCCGTTTAGTCTGGCTGCGGCAGGAATAGCCGGTGGCCGTTAACTTGCCTGCATTAGTTGGATTGTTAACAACTTGTGACCAGGAGAGCGAGTAGATTTTTTTAGAGGTTTCTACATTGCTGCTCTCATGGCCGTAGGTTCCGGCCATACCGCAACAGCCGGTTTCGATCACTTTTAGTTGTTGGCCGAGTTTAGCAAAAACAGTTTGCCAATCTTTGACCGAACTCACTGCGTTAGTTTTTTCGGTGCAATGCGCGAGCAGTGAAAATTCCGCTGCTTTGAACTCGCGCGTCTTGCCCGCAAGTTGCTCGCTCTGTTGCGCGAGCCACTCCTGAATTAATTGTACTTTTGGTGCGTTATCGCCCAGCACTTTTTTGTATTCTGCGCGATAGGCGAGTGTCATTGCTGGTTCAATACCCATTAACGGAATGCCGGATGAGGCAAGGCCATTCAGCTGGGTTGCGTTGGTATCAGCTGCTTTGGCAAAGGCTTTGAGAAAGCCGTGAACCTGCAGCGGTTTGCCATTGGGTTTGAACGGGGCGAGCATTGGTACAAAGCCGAGTTTTTGCAGCAGTTTGAGGGTGTCGATTACCAGCGGTGTTTCGAAATAACTGGTGAAGGCATCTTGCACCAAAATCACAGCCTTGGTTTTTTCGGCGGGTGTTAGCTGCGCAATATTTTCCAGAGTCGCATAATTGACGCCGAGTTTTTCAGCCGCTTTGTGCAGACTTATGCCGGTGAGCAGTGGGCTATCAACCATGCCGATAAAGCGCGCCATAAATTTCTGCATAAACTGCGGCTTCATCATCAGGTTGTAGGCCCACGGCATTTTAGCGAGTGTTGGAATCATAAATTCCAAGCCGCCGATAAAATAATCCTTGAGTGGACGCAGATAGCGGCTGTAATACAGTTCTAAAAATTTCGCGCGGAATTCAGGCACATCGACTTTAATCGGGCATTGACCCACGCAGGATTTACACGCGAGGCAGCCAACCATGGATTCATGCACTTCATGGGAGAAATCATATTCGCCGTTGCGTTTGCCCAGGGTGTTGATGAGGCGGCCAGGTAAATTGAACAAGAAGCTCGCACGTTTTAATTTTTTGCTTTCGTCAATCGCATTAACACCGCGTTCGCTCATTTGTTTGAGCCATTCGCGCATTAATGATGCACGGCCTTTAGGCGAGTGTTTACGCTCGCGCGTGCCTTTCCAGCTGGGGCACATGGCATCGTTAGGATTCCAGTTGTAACAGAGACCGTTGCCATTGCAGTGCATGCCTTCGCTATAACCTTCCCAAACCTGCACAGGAATTTTTCTATCTTGCTGGCCACGCGTAGCCACTTCATCGATTTTTAATAATTTGATATCGGCAGCGGGCGTTGCGATTTTGCCTGGGTTTAATTGGTTGCGCGGATCAAACGCCGCTTTAATGCGTTGGATCTGCGGATACAGCTCACCAAAAAAAGCCGGTGCATATTCAGAGCGAACCCCTTTACCGTGTTCACCCCACAAAAGGCCATTGTATTTCTGTGTGAGTGCGACAACGCGGTCGGTGATGATGCGCACCATTTTTTCTTGCGCAGGATCTTTCATGTCCAGCGCGGGGCGCACATGCAACACCCCTGCGTCGACATGGCCGAACATACCGTAAGTCAACTTGTACTCGTCGAGCACTGCGCGGAATTCAAAAATAAAATCGGCAAGATTTTCTGGCGGAACTGCAGTGTCTTCGACAAAGGGAACCGGGCGAATTTCGCCCTCCACGTTGCCGAGCAAGCCTACGGCTTTCTTGCGCATACCCCAAATTTTATTGACGGCGTCGTTGCCCCAAGCAATGGAATAGCTGATGCGACCGGTGTTGGAATCCTGCGCTGCGCTGTCGAGCAAGTCAGTCAGTTTTTTTACATCCGCTTTTAATTCATCTTCAGAATTTGCCGTGTATTCAACCAGATTAATGCCCTGGATTTTTTCACCGCTTTCCGGTGCAGGAAAAAACTCCGCCACGCTATGCCATACGATATCGTTCATCGCCAGATTCAATACTTTTGAATCGACGGTTTCAATGGAGGTCGGCTCGGCCGTCATCAGTTGCGTTGCATCGCGCAGGGCGACGTTGAAATCGCGATAGTTGACGTTAATCAGCGCGCTGAATTTGGGGATAGGCAATAAATTAATTTTAGCTTCGGTGATAAAACCGAGCGTACCTTCACTGCCACACAAAATATTGTTGAGGTTAAAGCGACCTTGTTCATCGCGAATATGCGCCAAATCATAACCGGTGAGGCAGCGGTTTAATTTGGGAAACTTTGCGTCGATCAGCGCGTGATGCTCGCGTTGGATAGCATCGATGACGCGATGCACTTCGCCGACGCGGTCATCGCGCTTCCATAAATTTTCCAGTTCGCTTTCATCGATCGGCGCAGAGGTCCACTCGGTGCCATCAAGCAGTACAGTTTTTAATTCCAATATGTGATCGCGGGTTTTGCCATAGCGGCATGAGCCTTGGCCAGAGGCATCGGTATTGATCATGCCGCCGATGGTGGCGCGGTTACTGGTAGAGAGTTCCGGCGCAAAAAATAATCCGTGCGGTTTGATCGCGGCATTGAGTTGGTCTTTGACCACGCCACATTGCACGCGCACCCAACGCTCTTCGACGTTGATCTCCAAAATCTGGTTCATGTACTTGGATGTGTCTACCACCAAACCATCGGTGAGCGATTGGCCGTTGGTGCCCGTACCGCCACCGCGCGGGCTGAGCACAACCGATTGGAATTTGGGCTCTTGGCTAAGGCGCGCAATTTTTACCAGATCAGCAGTGTCGCGCGGGTAGAGCACACCTTGCGGCAGCACTTGGTAAATGGAGTTATCCGTCGCCAATACCGTGCGGTTGGCGTAGTCCGGGTTCAGATCACCGCTAAAACCCTGTTCGCGCAAGGCGTTGATAAAGTTCAGGTACAGGGCTTGGACAGAGGAGGTTTGGTCTATGCGTGGAATCATGGGGTATCACAAATCAGCAGCTATTCATGGGGCGGCATTCTACTCCCTTGCCCATCCAATGTCCTGATCTTGGGTGTAATCCTTATACGCGCTGAGATCCATTAGTGATCTTTTTCGTTACCGCATTACCCGCCGTTGATCCCGTCGCTAGTCCAGTTTTTTGTGAATATTGACACACTAGTGTACAAGTACTAGCATCGCTCCGTTTGTGCACATGTATACAAGTAGACATCTAACAATAAACCTATGGGAATCGATTATGAGAACGACACACACACGTCCATTATTTGCCCTAAGCCTGCTCAGTTTGGCGATTGCATCCAGTGTTGCCCATGCGCAACAACCCGCTCAGAAAGAAGAAGTCGAAGAGATAGTTGTCACGGGTTATAAGGCGAGTTTGCAAAGCGCAACCAATGCCAAACGCGCCTCTACCAGTTTGGTTGAATCCGTTTTTGCGGAAGATATCGGTAAATTCCCCGATTTGAACGTCGCTGAATCGATTGGCCGTATTCCTGGTATTCAACTGACCCGCGATATCAATGGCGATGGTTTGCAAATCGCCATCCGCGGCCTGGGTACCAATTTTACCAAGGTGCTGCTCAATGGTTCGCAGATTGCGGTGGCATCGGGTGGCAGTGTTGATTCGCAAAACCAAAACCGCGAAGTTGACCTCAACCTGTTTCCCACCGAGTTGTTTACTCGCATCGATGTGTCCAAAACACCAGTGGCCAGTACACTGGAAGGTGGTCTCGCGGGTGTGGTGAATATGCGCAGCGCGCGACCGTTCGATAGCAAAGATGAAGGTTTTCACAGCACCTATCAAGGGCAATTGGCTTACACCGAGATCAATGAAGAAACCAGCCCGCGTGCGGCGTTCACTACCAGTTGGCGCAATGAGAATTTCGGTGTGTTGTTTGGTCTTGCTGGAGTGAATAGCAAATCGACTACTGAAGGTTATGAAACTATTGGTTGGTCCAATATGAATTTGTCGGCCGCCCAATGTGGTACAGCGACGGCGGCGCCCTGCGATACGATTGGCGGCAACAACATCAACGTACCAGCAACGGTTCCTGCTGGTGCTGGTGCGGGTTTAGTTGCCGGTACGGTGGTGGATGCCGCTTTTCTGCAGGCAAATAACCCAAATGTGACTTTGCAACAAATCGGTGATGGTTTGCTGCCGCGCCTGAGTCGTCCTTCCTATATTGATGGCACCCGTGACCGGGTATCCGGTTTGCTATCACTCGAATATCGCCCGTCCGATGAAACCCAATTCTATTTCGATGCGATGTGGGCAGATGCATCACGCGAGTTTGATCGTTTGGATGTGAACTGGATTGGTCGTTTTGGTTCGTTGATTCCGCTGAATATGGAAGTGGATGAAAACAATGTCGTCACCAAGGGGACGTTTGCTAACGCCCAGTTCTTCCTGGAAGCTCGCCCCTATTCGGAGGATGTGGATTTTTATAACGTCAATCCGGGCGCCCATTTTGAGTTTGGTAGTGAGCATCAGCTGGATGTGCAAATCAATTCCAGTCGCAGCGAGTTTTTCCGCGAGTCGCCTACCGTATTGATCAATACGCCGATGGGGCAAGGCACAGTAGTAAATTATGAGAATACGGGCGGTGATTATCCGCAAGTGACGACCAATGTCGATCTCAATGACCCTAATGCCGGTTGGGTGTTTGCCGGCGGCCGTTTGAATATTGCCAACGAAAAACGTATCACGGAAACAGACGGCGCACATGTGGATTATCGCTTCGGCGACGACGTGCAAAATATCCGTTTTGGTCTGGCATACGATGAAATTTCACGCAGTATTTCCGCCCGCGATAACAGCGCGCGATGGGAGGATGTGGTGTGTCGCAATGGTTTGGATGCCGATGGCAATAGCCCGGCAACGGGGCGTTTGCCTTGTAATGGGTTGAACCCCAATTCCGGGATTCCGCAATCAGAGTTGGCGTCTTATCTCAAGCCCGGCCCCTACGGATTTATCACCGTTGATTTTGATCGCTTTATGGCGGACACCAACTATCACGAGCTGAGCAAGAATGCGCCGGAAAACAACAGTTCACCCACGGGCGCAAGCACGGGTGGCGTGGATGAAGAAACCCTCGGTGCTTACCTTGAAATTAATGGTGCAACCGAGGTTGCAGCCCGCCCCCTTACGTTCAACATGGGCACACGCTATATCACCACTGACCAGTTAATTTCTGGTCCGGTTACTATCGGTGGCGTGCGCGAGTATCAAAATCTGGATACAAGCTATGACGCCTTCCTGCCATCATTTAACTCCACTCTGGATGTGATGGATGATGTGAAGCTGCGCCTGTCGGCATCGCGTACGCTCACCCGTGCCAATCCCAGTGCAATGTTGCCAGCGACTCAGTTCAGCGATCCATCGGCCCAGCAAGCGACTCAGGGCAATCCGAATCTGAGCCCGTATTTGTCCACCAACTTTGATATCGGTGGCGAGTGGTATACCGGTGATGAAGGTTATGTGGGTGTGACCTTCTTTAATAAGCAAGTCACAGGCTTTACCGTGTTGGGTACTAACACGATTCCTTTCCTGCAGTTGGGCGTCCCCTACGATACGCTGACGGATTTGCAGCGCGGTGCAATCGACAGCCGTGGTGGCCCAAATGTGGCAACTGTGACGGTGCAACAGCAAGTCAACGCGCCGGGCAATCTTGAATTGCGCGGTCAGGAAATTACCTGGGTACAACCGTTGGATATGATCGTCGAAGGCCTGGGCTTTAACGCCAACTTCACCAAGATCGACCAGAAAGGCGAGGGCCAAGGTGCTCCTGCGCAGGCGATTGGTGTATCACCACAGACGTATAATTTCACCGGTTATTGGGAAAACTACGGCGCATCGTTACGTTTGTCTTACACCTGGTATGACGCACAAGTTATTTCTGGCCCGAACCAGAACGGCATCTCGTTTGCGCAGTTAAAAGCAGATGAGCGCGGTCAGTGGGATTTGTCGGCCAGTTACCAATTTGAGGGTGTTGTCACCGAACCAATGCTGACCTTGAATATCAGCAACCTGACCGGTGAACCACTACGTACAACCTATCAGTACGACAATGCAACATTTACTTTCTACGATCCCGGTTACACCGCGACCTTGGGTATTCGCGGCAGCTTTTAAGTAGTTAGGCTTATCTCCTCATTGGATCTTGTGTTCACCCCTGATTGCAAAATCGGGGGTTTTTTATGCGCGCTATTTTTATGCCTACAAACAAAAACTGCCGCAAAAGCGGCAGTTTGGGGGGGCGATAATTCGCTTATAAACACAACGTTGATTCAAAGTACCGATACTGCACCTGACGCGTGTTCAAGCTTTTCGCTGTCGGTGTTGGCTTGCTCACTATCAGCCTGACGGGTATTGGCTGACAAACGATTGCCGGTATTGGTAGTGGCGATCCGAAATTCTTCTTGCTGTTGATGCCAGGCAATAATCTTGTGATAGTTGCGCACGTTATCAACAAACCCTACTGGCTCCCAACCGCGCATATAACCGTGCTTGGCGCGGCTGTAATATTGCTGCTTGGCTAGCAGCGGCATGTACTTGCGCACATCTTCCCACTTGGTTGGGTCACCGCCCATGCGCTCGGTCAGTACTCGCGCATCTTCTACATGGCCAAGTCCCTGGTTGTATGCGGCCAGTGCCATATTTAGCCTGTCTTCACCCTGAATGCGTTTGGGTAACCGCTCCAATACTATGCTCAGGTACTTGGCGCCGCCGCGAATGCTTTGTTTTGGATCTTCACGATCCTGAATGCCCATCGCCTTGGCGGTATTTTTGGTCAGCATCATCAAACCGCGTACGCCGGTGTGGGACCGCGCATCGGCTTTCCAGTGGGATTCCTGATAACTAATCGCCGCCAGCATTTGCCAATCCAGGCCAAACTCTGCTGCTGCCGCTTTCATATCATCAATCCATTGTGGCAAACGCTGCTCGAGGCGATAGGTAAACGCCATAGCTTCGCCAGTAGTTACTTCTTCTATATGGCGGTCAAAAAATTCTTCAGTCACTTTCGCAAGTGTGCCATCTGCTTTAATGCTGTTCAGATATTGTTGTGCGGCATCAAACAGGCTGGTATCGCGTTGGGTAGGGAATGCCCATGCCAAGGGTTGTGGATCACTGACATCAAATGCTAACTGGGCTTTGGGATAGGAATAGCGGTTCAGATCGTAGGCGCTGGAGTCGATAACGGCGTAATCTGCTTCGCCTTTGTTGATCATTTCAAGCAGGTCGATCATTTCGGCGTTGATTACGGCACGCCACTGCAGTTCCGGGAATTCGGCTTGCAGCGCTTTGAATCGCTCCGCATGGGAAGAGTTGGCAACCACCAGCACTTCTTTGCCGTTCAAGTCCGCAACGCTGGCAGGTTGGGGCAGGCGGCTGTTGTAAACCAACTGCTGCGTAACTTGCATAAATGGTGCGGCAAAGGTGACTTTGTTGGCGCGGCTTTCCAGCGCTGTTAAGCCTGCGGCGGCAAAATGGACTTGCCGCCCGGCAACGCTGTTAAGCATTTTGTCGAGGTCAGACTCATCTTCAATGACCAATTTCAGGCCAAGCGAATCCGCAAAGCCTTTCACCAAGCTATATTCAAAACCCGTCAGGCCATTGGAGCCTTCGTAGTAGGTAGTAGGGCCATTGCTGGATAGAACCCGCAATTCGCCTGCTTCAAGCACCTGTTCCAACTGAGTCGGAGGAGTGCTACGGACCAGCAGCACGCTGCTGGCAACAAGTAACGAACTGATAATGAGGCTCGTCAGGATGGACTTAATCACTAACACTGATGGTTTGCGAATTTCCATAAGGGGTTACTCCGGTTGCTGAACTGCAACGCCCGAAAGGCTGTTCTCTTCGTGTGTGCGCATTCATGCCGAATCCAAATCCATTAATGACCCGTGCAAATACATCGCCATGGTATAGGCACTTTTTTTGTGTGCCTAGCTTGTTTTTTGAGCACACATGGGCTAGCCATTTGGTGATTATTTGACCATTTTTGCTTGTATCCCCCGAGCCACAAGGGATACGGCGATTTTCAGGCGCTCAAAAAAAGCCGACAAACGGTCAAAAAAATGCTGAAAAATGTGACATTTGACGCCTTGGGCGTCCCAAATCAGGGCGCAAATGCGTGGGAAAACGTAAGTTTTTGTTAAAACTCTGCACAAAAATACGCCAAAATTGAGACTTTTTAGTTATAAGCAGCAAATTGGGAGTGGAGCTATTCGGGGTTTCGAATATTTAAAAAAAGCTCCACACACTGAAAACTCAGTAGGGAGCTTTGCATTGGGAATAAATTAATTACTGGATCAGGGATAAATAATGGAAATATTTGTTTCACCTGATTCTGGTAATTCCATTTGTGCAGCTTTGAAAGATGGGGGACCAAATTTCACTTTTGCACCTGAAGAAAATCCAACTCCTTCAGCAGGAATAATACCTGTCCAGTTTTTTGTCATGGTTCCACTTTTATCTTCATCATGGTGAATTTTTAATGCAAATTTTCCATCCGGAACTTGAATGCTGAGTTGGTGATGGGATTCTAACGGGTCAATCGAGTATTTTTTTATGGCCTTCTGATGATCTTTGGGAAAACCATCTTCTTGAAATACCATAACTACAATTTCACCGGGGCGTTTAAGGTCAATATCGGTAATATGAAGTGTTAATGTTTTCCAATTCATAGTGCTGGGTTCTTCCATCGCTGCGGCCATAGATTGAATAAGTAACAACGCGTATAAACAATATTTCATCGCTCTTTCCATTTGTATTTTAAATTTGATTGATTTCCTCAATGCGAATGATGATAGGAATAACGCCTTAGTTATCCCTAGTATTTGTTCCTGCGTAATAAAAATGACGCAAATCAGTTGAATTTATTTTTCCACACTGGATGTAGTTTTTTTTGAGTTGTTGATTGATGTCTGTATTCGCTGTCACTTTGAATGGAGCTACAGTGAGCGCCGTAGTGCTTAATGTACCAAGTAAAAAATTACGCCTGTTGATGTGCATTTTCATGATGACCTCCAACTGAAGTTTCAGTATTGAATAAAGTTTTTTCGGAAATGATTTTTTGTGCTACCAGCGCACCGGACAATGCTGCTGCCCCCGCATGCTCTCCAGGCGGATATACACTGTGGCCTGCATAAAAGTAGCCTGCTTCACTGCTTGAGTTGTGCGGTTTTTCGCGGGATACAATAAATGGCATTACCCGGCTGGATAAACCATGCAACGCAACAAAATCATCTGGTGTGAGCAGGCGTCTGTATGCCAAATGGTTATTGATGCCGGGCAACAGTTTTTCCAGACGATTAAGTAAGTATTCGCTGTAGATAGTGCGTTTACCGTCTTCGAGTTGGTTAACACCGCGTGGTAGATAGAAATAGAGGTTAAGCGTGTAAGTGTTATCCGTATTTGGAACCAGATCGCTCTTGAATACATGAAAACCAAAATGTTCAGGTTGAATCCCTTGGTCTAATTTCCCAAACCAGTGTGAAACATCGGGCTCAAAGTAGGTGAGCGTATGGGTGTTTTCCGGATAAGGAAACTCATTTTTTACCGCCAAACATAACATGGAAAGCGGTAACCCACGTTTGCTGTCAGCGGGATATAGCGAGCGTTGTTCACGCGTGTCAACAATATAATCGGCTTCCACAATGCGCGATTCACCATCGTTGATTTCTGCGTAAAAATGATTCCCTTGTTTGTTGTGTTTCGTGTAGCGAGTATTGAGCAATAGCTTGCCACCCTGTTGTAAGAACACATCGGCAATAGCATCGGCCATAGCTTGTGGTCCACCTATTGGGCAAGCCATAGTCGTGTAACCATAATTGTACTTTCCATCCAGTCCAAAGAAAGAGGTTTGGATATCGCTTGGGTGCACACCCATAAAATAGGAGATTAATTTGCTGAGATCATTAACCGCGCCAGCACTGGTTAGGCGATTGGCAAACTTTTCAATAGATTGAGGTGTGCGGTGAGGGAATTGTTGGGCAATAATTCCCCCCAGCAACGAAAAAACATTGCGCCACTCACTGCGTAATTGCCACAACATTTTTAAATCTGGTGCAGCGTTGAACCATTGGCCGCGATAAAACACTGACGATTTTTTGTTATTAAATGGAAAATTTACGCCAAGCTCGCGCAACAATTTCACCAGCCCTTTGCCGAAATCATTGCACGCGATAACAAACTCACGGTTGTCCAGTCTGAACGTGCCGCACAGTCCGCCTACCTGTTTGCGCTGATCGATTAAGGTGACCGTTATTCCTGCTTTTTGCAGGCTTAGTGCGCTCACCAGGCCGGCGAGGCCGGCTCCGATCACAATGGCTTTTTTTGATGGAAGTTCCTCCATTATTCAACCTCCGCCAGTGAACTCAAGAGAGGATTGCGACATTGTTTAATAATTTTACGTGCCGATCTCAATGCCAGCGCATGCATCGTTAAAGTTGGATTGACGGAACTGCCAGTGGGATATAGGCAGCCGCCTGCGACAAACAAGTTATGAACGCCGTGCACGCGGCAGAAGCGATCTGTTGCCGAGGTTTTAGGGTTATTGCCCATGCGCATGGTACCCATTGGATGGCTTTCGAAAATGTCGGAGGTAAAACTTTCGTAAGCACCAGCAGCTTCAAATACCTGCGCAATTTTTTCGCGTGCGTGAGCAAATGCACGGCGGTCATTCTCGTGCCAGTTGTAATGAATCGTAGGTACCGGCATACCCAATGCATCGGTCTTTTTACGATTAATACCAACGCGATTATCGTAAACCGGCATGCCATCGATAAAGGTAATTAACACCATGCTGTTGTTGTATTGCGTCATGCGTTGTTGCAGATCGATGCCGTGCAATTTGTGCAATGGAAATGCCGCGAGTGAACCCGCACCAGCGCCGTTCAGCGAGAGCATGGAAAAACCTCCCACGTAGTCATCGCGCTCGCGGTTCACGCAAGTGTCCAGTGACATGACGTTACACATGTTATGACCAACGTAAGTGCGATGGTCGTCGTTGGATATGCCCATACCCAAACAGGTCGCATGTGAATAGAAGTTGCGTCCGATTTGGTCGTAGTGATTGCCGATACCATTGGGGTGACGACGGCTGGTTGAGGCCAGCAGTAAACGCGGAATTTCAAAGGGGTTATTGCACAGGATGATAAAACGAGCCCGCGCAGAGCTTTCTCTACCGGTATCCAGGTTGGTGTAGCTAACCGAGCGGGCTTCGGTTCCGCTTCTGTCGGTATCGATGCGGGTCACCACGGAGCGGGTGGCCAGCTCCAGGCGACCAGTAGCCAGGGCAGGTTTGATCAACACTTCATCGGCTTGATATTTGGCATCGACTCTACAACCGGAGCGGCAATACCCACAGTTAAGGCACGCCGAACGTCCCTGATAGGTTTGAGAATTAGTCGCCAACCGACCGGGGCTGGAACGCAACCCTAGTTGATCAAACCCACGTTGTATGGCGCGCGATGCAGGATAGAGCGGAATAGGGGGATTTGGCGGAAGCGGTGTGGCTAATTCATCCCACCAGGTTGCGCTACCTGAAACGCCCATTTGTTGTTCGGCCAGGGTGTAGTAGGGCTGGAGCATTTTTTTGCTGATAGGCCAATCGGCAAGGTTGGCACCCTGCACAGCGCCGAACGTTGAGCGGAAACGGAAATCGTGTTCAAACATTCGTAATGCGGTTGCAGTCCAGGCGAGCGTTCCTCCGCCGACGTTGGCGCCCAAGTTGGGGCCGCCATCAAAAGCGTTACCGGTGATTTCATAGTCACTGTAATCCCACACCAGGCGGAAAGTTTCCAATTCGTTTTCAACAAAATCGGTGCGGTGGTTTTGAAAGAATCTACCCTTTTCAATGCAGAGTACATTCAGTCCGGCCCTGGTAAGTTCATGGGCATAAACGGCTCCGGTTGCACCAGCGCCTACAACAATAGCGTCGAAATTTTCCATAGCAGTCATTTTCTGTTCTCCTAGACCGGATAGCCTTCAGCAGTTAATCCACCAGCATCAATGGTTGGGCCGGGCAGGCCTATAGCGCTGTATACCGGCGGCAATGCGTAATAATTGAGTGCGATTAAAATGCGGAATGGCTCCCAAAAAGGTTTGAGGTCAGTGTTGCTAGCCACTATTTCGGTAACGGTAGCGATGCCTGACTGGTCAAGGTTTTGGATCGGCTGACCAAAAATAGAAAGTGCGATGCTGTTGATAATATCCAAGGCGTTGGCGGTAGCCTGAAGCACCGCTGGAGCCCAGGTCTCCGCAATACCGACAAACATGTCTGCAACCGGCAGGGTTGATGAAGGTGGAATAGAGCCGAGTCCGGGGCATACCCCATCGGCCAGCGTTTTGATAACAAGGTATTGTTGTTCAGTGAAACTCATGATTATTCCTTATGGCTGTTCACGGTATGCCGCGCCTTACCAGCGTTGTGGACCGGTGGCGCTAATAGTGTGTGGTAACTGGAATCAGAGAGCAGATGCCAAGGTATCCAGGGTGTAAACCATGTCTTCCTTCCGGTGTTCGCTGCTAATAAAAAAGCGCAGCCGCGCCTCTCCTTGTGGGACCGAAGGGTAAAACATGGGGTGTACGTTGATGCCCGCCCGGAATAGCTGATCGGCAACCCGGATGGTTTTCTCGCTGTCGCCGAGGATGATGGGCACTATGGGTGTATCAAGGCTGGGGCCGATGTTGAGCTTGCGATCCAATGCCAGTTGGCGGAAGTAATCGGCATTGTTTTGCAGACGTAATACCGGTTGGTTGCTTTGAACGAGTAATTCCAGACTGGCCAGTGCTGCTGCAGCATTGGCCGGAGTGATGCCTGCGGAATAGACAAAACCGGGTGTGGTGTATTTCAGGTAGTCAATCAGGGCTTTCTTTCCGGCAATGTAACCACCATTGCTCGCAAGTGCTTTGCTCAGTGTTCCCATCCAAAAATCCACATCGTTGGGGGATACACCAGCATATTCGCTGATACCGCGGCCGGTTGAGCCTACGGTACCCAGGGAATGAGCCTCATCGACAAACAGGAGCACCGGATACTGCTGGCGCAAACGGACAAAGTCCCGCAAGGGCGCCAGATCGCCATCCATGCTGTAGGCCCCCTCTACTGCCACCAGAACTTTCTGATACTTGTGCAGGTTTTCGGCGATTAATCGCTCACAGTGTTCGACATTGTTGTGCTTGAACGCGATGCGTCGGGCACCAGACAAGAGGCACCCTTCCACGAGGCTGTTGTGGCTTAGCTCGTCATAGAGAATCAAGTCTTCGCTGTTAAAGAAATGTCCGATGACAGTCACGTTGGTGGCGTGACCGCTGGGAAATACCAGCGCCGATTCAGTCCCCAGGAATCCCGCCAAGGCTGCTTCCAGTTCGCGATGGACAGGTTTTTCGCCAGTGACCAAACGGCTCGCGGATGGTGAGGTGCCGTATTGGTCGATGGCGGTTTTGGCCTGTTCATTGACATGGGGATGACCAGAAAACCCCAGGTAGTTGTAACCTGAGAAACTGATCAGCTCCTTCCCATTAATGCGGGTATGGCGGCCGGTAGTACCTTCATTGCTGCGAAAGTAAGGGTTTTCCACACCGGCGCGCGCAATGATGGACTTGTGCTGGTCAAAAGCGCGAATCTCCGGATAAGTGGAGAAATCGCGTATATCGAACTCCAGTTTAAAGGGCGGGCGTTGGATGGCTTTGCTGCCCGCAGGTTTGGCAGCGCCCGACTGCCGGGCTAACAGTGCCATAGCGTCGTGGCGACGCTGTTCGCTGGTTTTAATGTTGGTGCTTTGCATAGTCAATTCTCTTCAAATGTCCTTGTTGATGGATAAGGCCTAGCAGGTTTTTTCAGTGAGCTGATTGACCAATTGCTCGGTCAACTGATCCAACGACGGTCCACTGAGTAGCTCCATGGAAGTCACTTCAAGCCCATATTTGCTGCGAAGGCCGCGTGAGAGTTCGACGCTCATAATCGAATCGATGCCCAAATCACTAATGCTTCGATCCTGTTTGATTTCACTAAGCGGGACTTTGACGATCTGCGCTAATTCGCCCGACAGGATTTCCAGTAAGCGCGCAAAATATTGTTCCTGATGCTCCAGCTCACTGAGCAACGCAGCCAGTGCCGGCGGTATGTCTTGCCGTGCGCGGGCTTTTTGCACCAGGCTGCTAAAGCGGCTAGATGCTGCACTTTTGGGTGATTGCTGCGCCCACACCGCCCAATCCACATTGAATAAACCTATCTGGGCTGGTTCGTTGTTCATGATGTAACCCAGCGCCCGGAGCACATCGGCTGTGAGCAGGCCTTGAATGCCTTTTGCATCCAGTACCATGGCAAGGTTTTCATCGCGTGCAACCACACCTATCTCCTGCAGTACGCCCAGGTTAATCGTGGTGGCAGTTAAACCCGCAGCCTGGCGGTAATGGGCAAACCCGTCGAGGAAGGCATTGGCAGCCACGTAGTTGGCTTGGCCGACGTTGCCAATCAGGGAGGAAATCGAGGAGATGCAGATAAATTGGCGCAGAGATAAATCGAGTGTCGCTTTATGCAGGTTAATAGTGCCCTGCACTTTGGGTTGCATTACCTTCTTCATCCGCTCCGGCGTCATGCGAACGGCGAGATCATCGTCCAGCACCATTGCGCAATGGATGATCCCGGCAAGTGGGCGCATTTCCCTATTGATGTTCTGGACCAAGCTTTGGGTGGCTTTCAGATCGGTGATGTCTACGTCAAACAAGCGCACTTGTTTACCCTGAGCCGATTGAACAAATTCGCGCGCCTCCGGGCGGTTGCTGCCATTTCGGCTAACCAATGCAATAGAGTCAACTCCCTGCGCTAACAGCCACTTGGCGATTTGCAATCCAAGGCCGCTGGTTCCGCCGGTGATCAGATAGCTTCCACTGCGATCAATTGACGGCACTGCAAGGGTCTCGCTTACTGTAACGCTGGCATCGGTAAACTCGATGACCGCCTGGCCTGTTTCATCGCTGAGCACAAAATAATTCAACAGCTCTGTGGTGTTGCAAGCGTTAGCTACTCCTTTCGGCAATGGCGGTAAACCATCGCTAATCACTGTCTCTTTTGCTCGCTCGATCCACTGGGCGAACAGCCCTGGTTGACTGGTAAAGCTCTGGAAGATATCGAGGTAGGCATAGCGGTAATTTGTCAGGGCGGGCGTTGCTGCCAGTTCCTGCCCATCCACTGCGGGGAGTTGGATAAAGTGTTTGCCAGGAGCGAGTAGTTTGAACAGCTGCGTGGCGTGCTCATTACCCAAATCATTTACGACCAAATCCAGGCGGCTTTCCCCCAGCAGGTCTACCAGGTCAGTGGTGTAGGTAAGATCCTTATTGTTCAGGATCCTGTGAACACCCATTGCTTGCAGTGGTTGGCGTTGCGCCTCCTGGCTGATGGTGGCAAAGACCGTGAGTTTGCGGGCCAGCGCTAACTGACCCAGGGCAAGACCCAGCGGAGATGCGGCGTTTTGGATAAAGACTTTACCGCTGGTACCACCGGCAACATCATCCAGCATATAAAGTGCTGCCGCGTAAAACGCGAGGTCTGGATAAAGATTTTCCGGCAAGCCGGCAGGGCGTTTGAGGCAGAGGCGATGGTTCAGGGTGTACTGGTTGGTGATCGCCGAATCTTTCACCAGTACTAATACTTCATCACCCAGCGCAAACTCGTCGCAATCCGCACCAGTTGCCACAATCCAGCCCAGGGCCAAGCGGGGGAGCTGATGGGTTTTGCGACGGCCTTGTAACAAGGCGTCAATATCCGGTTTGTCGATAAGTAAGCGCTCGATCTGTATCTGCACTTCATCGGGACGTAAGGTCGCAGGTGCGATACGTTGGAACTCCAGGCTACCCTCGGCAGACTTGCGCAATTGCACCGGATTGAGCGGATCATTGGCTGGTATCTGATGCACAACACGCTGTTCGCCGGCATCAATATTGGTGGTGGTCAATTCCCGAATAAAACGCATTTCACCCTGGAGGGCGATATCCTCTTCCTGACCATCCAACAGCTCATTGACCAGCATTTGCAACTCAGCATCAGTGACAGCCGCCGAGCCCAGCGCGAGATCTATATGGCGCGGTGTGATAGCGCTAAGCTCGTTGGCCAACAAATGTGCCAGTGATGCGGCAGGTTGTAATGCCGGATTGGTCGGTTTGCCGCCAATAGTATGGGCGCCGCGAGTGACTATGTTCAGGTTGAGCTGGAACTCCGGTTCCTTTATCCATGCCTTGAGGGTTGCAAGGGCTGGGTTATCCAGGCTTTGTGCCAACGCAATCAAGGGTAAGCAAGGGTTAATGACATCGGTGAATTCAGGCAGCTGCTGTTCGCCTTCCAGATCTCCGGCAAAGTAGATCAAGTGATTAGTCCCGGCAGCCAGATTTTCTTCCAGCGCCTGTTTAAATGCCGTTATTGCTTTTTCGTCGTCGGGCACATTGCTAGTTGTCAGCAATTTCGGGCTGATCCCGCGACCTTCGAGGTGGGCAACAAAGGGCTTGATTGATGGCAGGGTCTGTTCGGAGGCAAGAATTAACCAGGCATCAGATCCAGTGACTTCTCTATCTGAAAGGGCCAGTTGTCTTGGAGTCCATTGGTAATGATAAAACGCGTCATCCAGTGTATTGACTGCGGCCTCATCGGTTTCACCCGCTAGCAGTGTGCATTCCAGTGAGCGTAACTCCGCCAAGGTATTGCCTTGGTCATCAAGCAATTTCAAATCGCACAGAATGCCTGTTGCGGTTTGCTCCAGTATTTCGCCATAGCACCAAAAATGGCTCGGGATGTTTTGATAGACGGTAACTTCGCCTACTTCGACTGGAACCATGGGGGCTGTCTGCTGGCTGTCACTGAGGGCAATCAGGCTTTGGAAGGCGCCATCCAATAAGCTGGGGTAGCTTAAATAACTCTTTGAATGAGCATCTTCGGCCATTAACGGGGCAGAAATTCTCGCTAGCAAGGCGCGCTTACCGGTAAAGAGCTGCTCAATCGTCTGGAATTGCGCGCCGTAGCCAAGGCCGCGCTCATCAAAACTGCGATAGAGCGTTGGTATATTCAGGGCGGTCGCGCATTTTTTCTTCAGCTGATCGAGGTCGATTTTGGCTGGTGTGCGGCGCAAAACGGCTCCTACCAACTTGCCAGTCGCGTGTAACGTCCAGTTATTGTTGTTGACCTCGCTGGAGTAGACCGCAAACCTGTTTTGGCTTTTATCTTCAACAATGCGCAACTGCTGGGTTTTATCTGCATCTACCATCAGCATGCGGTGGAACTTGAGTTGTTCCAGGCTAACCGCACCGCGGCGTTCTTTTTGGTAATGCTGCAACGCCAATCCCGCTTCTACATAACCCGCTCCAGGAAAGACGACGCGCCCGGAAATGCGGTGATCTGGCAGGAAGGGGAAATAGTTTTCGTTTAGCTCCACCTGCCATGTGGGTTCTGGGGTCATCAGCTTTTCAAAGAAAAAGGGATGTTCTTCACCGCTACCTAACAAGTAGTTGCGCGATAGGTTGGACTCGTTCCAGTAGCGTTCGCGCTGCCAGGGATAAGTCGGCAGGCGGATGAAGTTGGCTTGCTGGATGGCCTCAGGCCAGCGCAAGTGGTATCCGGCGTTGAACAATTGGCCAAGGGATTCGAGAAAGGCGACAGATTCATCTTTTTTACGTACCAGGCTGGCGATAACACGCCCCTGGATCTGTTTGTCGGCAAGGCATTCATTGAGGAAGTTGCGGGTTACCGGATGCGGGCCCACTTCAATAAAATGGGTGTAGCCATCTTCAATCATTTGGGTAATAGCGCGCTCAAAGCTCACTGGTTGGCGAACGTTTTGCCACCAGTAATCGGCAGTGAACGCGCTGCCACTACTTCGACTTCCCAAGGCTGTCGAATACACCGGAATACTTTCCGGATGGGGGTGGATGTCCGCCAGCACACGGTGGATCTCGTCTTTGATCGGATCCATTTGGTAGCTGTGATAAGCCACCTCCACTTGCAGCATGCGGTTGAAAATGCCTTGTGCTTCCAGCAATTGGGAGATCTCTTCCAACTGCTCCTGATTACCTGCAAGGGTTACGCTGGTAGCACTGTTAACGGCAGCAACAGACACCTGGTCATATAAGCCGGTCAATTCAAATGCAGCATCGCCGCCCATGCCAATGGCGAGCATGCCGCCACCGCCAGCCAGGGTTTGTTGTAAACGGCTGCGTTGATAACTGACGGTGATTGCATCTTCCAGAGTTAATGCACCGCATGCATAGGCGGAGGCTACTTCACCCACACTATGGCCAACTACCGCTGCCGGGGTAACTCCCCAAGAGCGATAAAGTGCGAGTAAACCCGCCTGTATCAAGAAATTCGCGGGTTGGGCAATGGCTGTTTTAGCCATTTTGGAATCCGCTTCCGGTGCAAGCAGTTCTGCTTTGATTGACCAGCCTGCTACTTTGCTGAACAGCTCATCGCATTGGTCAATGACTTGCTGGAAGACGGGTTCGCGCGCATAAAGTTCGCGGCCCATCGCCCACCATTGCGGACCCATGCCGGTAAATACAAAGGCGAGGCGGCGATTGCCCGATACATCAACGGCGGCTTGTACGCTACCTTCAGGGTGATCGCCCTGTACGAGGCTGCGCAGTTTTTCCTCAAGATCCGTTTTGTTTTTAACGACCAGACTCAAGCGCTCTTCAAGGCCAGATTGGCGATAGGCCAAGCTGTAATTCAAATCGTTCAACGAAACGTTTTGCCCTTGAGGGCTTTGCAAATAGTCGAGTAACTTGCTGCAGCGTGCGTTCAATGCTTTGCGGTTTTTTGCACTCAATGGCAGCAAATAATGTCCTGCCTGATCGAGCGTCGGCTGAGCAGAAATGGGTGATTTAAATTCCTCCAGGATAACGTGGCCATTAGTTCCGCCATAACCGAAGGAGTTAACCGAAGCCAGGCGGGTGCGTTCGCCCTCATTCCAGATACGTTGGCTGGTGGGGACCGCAATGCGTCCACCGGCAAAATCAATATTGGGATTAGGATTATTGAAATGCAGGTTGGGCAGGATTGCCCCGTTTTTAATGGAGAGTGATGCCTTGATGATCCCGGCCACGCCTGCGGCCGATTCTGTGTGGCCGAAATTGGATTTTACGGAGCCGACAAAACAGGGAGTTTCCACCGCGCGACCCGGAGTAAACACAGCGGCGAGCGATGAAATTTCAATGGGGTCTCCCGCCTGAGTTCCGGTGCCATGGGCCTCGATATACCCAACATCCAGCGGATTGATCGCCGCTTCGCGGTACAGTTTTTCGATCAGGCGCTGCTGTGCTTCTGCGCTCGGGAAAGAAATACCGTTCTGGGTATGGCCATCTTGGTTCACGCCGGTGTTGCGAATCACGGCATAAATTTCATCCTTGTCGGCAATCGCCTGCTCTAATGTTTTGATAATGATGATGCCCGCTCCCTCACCGCGCACATAACCGGCCGCGTCTTTATCAAAGGATTTACAGCGGCCATGGGCAGAAAGGAAGCCGCCCTTGCTCATGGAAACCATATATTCAGGGCGTGAGATAACGTTGACTCCCCCCGCGATAGCGACAGAGCAATCACCATTGATAATGCTTTGACACGCGTAATGCATTGCCACCATGGATGAAGAGCAGGCGGTATCCATAGTGACGCTCGGGCCTGTTAAATCGAATGTATAAGACAAACGATTGGACAGCATGGTCATGGTTACGCTGGCCGCGGTGGAAGCGCTGATGGTTTCCACATTATCGCGACCCAATTGGAGCAATAAGTTATCCAGGTTAAATGCGCCGATAAACACACCGGTATCAGAGCCGCGTAAACGCTCTTCGGTGATACCGGCATCTTCGAATGCTTCCCAGGTCACTTCCAGCAGCAGGCGCTGCTGTGGATCTGTATAAGCGGCTTCGCGTGGGGAAATGCCAAAAAATAACGGATCAAATTGATCCAGTGATTGGTGTAAGTATCCGCCTTGTTTAACGCGCGATTTACCCGGGCGTTTATCATTGGCATCAAAAAATTTGCGGTAATCCCAGCGGTTAGATGGGACGTCAACGATTGCATCTGTCCCCTTGCTGATGACGTCCCAGAATGTATCGGCTGAACTAATGCCGCCTGGATAGCGACAACCAATTCCGACAATGGCGAGTGATGGACTATTTTTGTGCGTCATTATTACTTCTCCTATTAAGGCGCAGTCATTTCCCGATGCGATGTTTAAGCAGTGATTTGAATACTGATTGCAATGCTGGCAAAAATATCTACTAACTTTTCGAGGTCTTCCCAGGTGATGTCTTCATATAAATTCAGATGAATTACCGACATTTCTGGTGGCAACAGTGGTTGGCCAATTGCCGCCACAGCAACACCGAGTTGCAGCAATTTTTTCTGAACGGCCAGACTGATCATAAAATCTGTGAAAATAAGATTGATGACCGGACTCTGATAAAGCGCAGCATTAAATCCTTGCTCAATTAACTTTCCAGTAAAAAATTCAGCTTTGGCAAATAGTTCGGAACCAGCCGACAGGCGGTTTGCGGTCAGATCCAGTGCGGTGGATAAGGCTGCAAGTTGCGCCGCCGATAAACTGCCCGCAAATAATAAGCTGGTCGCCTGATGGCGGATGTGTTCGATCACTTTGGTTGATGCAGCAACAAACCCTGCATCGATACCAACACCGGATAACGTAGAAGCAACAATCACATCAATCTGGTCGCTAACACCCTGTTGGGCGCTTAGGCCTAAACGATAGTGCGCGTTAGGTGAATGTTTTCCGCATAAACCAAGGGTGAGTGATTCATCGATATAAAGCCGCGCACCGTATTGCTGTTTTAGTTGCACCAGAGCTGCTATATCAGTTTGGTCACCGAACAATGGAAATGCAGTTTCAGCAATGATCAGGATTTTCCGGCCTGTATTTTCGGTAAGGATTGCTTCCAGATTTGAAAGGTCTTGATGCGCGAAGGTTTTTATTTCACAGCCGGCAGGACCAACCGCTTCCCATATGCCGGGACTGGTTTGTTCATCCAGCAATACCAGGCAAGATGAATCGAGCAGTGGCGCGAGTGCTGTCTGGTGAATTAAATTTCCATTTGGTAGTAGTTGTACTGCTTGTTGTTGCACCGCTTGGGAAATTTTAAATTGCAATGCGCGTGTAACATCAGATTCACCACTAAAAAAAGGTGCTCCGTTATAGGTTGCTTTGGTGCGTAGCCAAGCGTTATTCGCTGCGTTGATAACGTCGGGGTGCTGACTGTAGTTAACAAAAATGCCACTGCTCAGCGGGAAGTTTACGGTTTCCGTATCAGGATAAAATCCATATAGTCCTCCCAACTTAAGAATATCTATATCGTAATTAACTTCTACTTTGGCAAAGGCATCATTGGTGGTGTAGTCAACCAGTTTTTGTGTGAATATCGATTTGTATTCATCGGCGGTCATAGTGTCCAACGGCCAGCTACCAGCAGCGTAATAATTTAGTTCAGGCGGCTGCTCAATAGCATCGGTAATCATGCGATTTACAACAGTGGTGAAGTGCGAATTTTTTTGATGTTTGATGAAGTACACCAATGGTTGCATTTGTGCGCCTAATAATTTTTTAGGCGTATAATTGGTCATTCCTAATTGCATGCGTTGCTTACCAAGCGCAATTGCACGCTTTAATGAAATCATCGATGCAGCGCGATAAAAATTGGCCTCACGGTATTGTGGATAATCGTAATCCACCCCCCAATCTGCCATGTGGTAGTCTTCAGTCCCAATCAGGCTCCACATAAAAGCCACGAGTTTTTCTCCTGCATAAAATAAAATAACTTCACTGTTATTTTCCAGGCGCAAGCCCGCTTCGTAAAAAAATTCTTCATCCAGCTGCTCACGGTTGTAATCGTCTGAAGATGCATTCACATTGCGCCATAGGTCTGCCATTTGCTTGGCCAGATGTTTGTAGTCAGACGTTATTTCAACGCGTATACCAAAATCTTCTTCTATCTTTAATGCGGTTTTGAGTTTGTATCTGTCTTTACTGTTTAAACTTTCCAAATAGCTTTCTATTGAATCCCAGCGAATGTCGATAACGGCATTGGTGAATCCAGCAGAGGGGGCATACCCCAGGGGCACCAGGATTTTTTCGTAAATGCTGTACTGTTCCAGCGGTACATCGCGAAATACCAGCAAGTCCAAATTTTTCTCGGTGGCAATAGTTTGTAATTCGTTGTGAATCAATGGAATTACTTGCGCTAGATGATGTACATCTTTTACCGCTATTCCATCGCCATTCATGGCAAATAAACCGCACTCCGCCATGGATAAATACAGATAATCCGGTATCCAACTTTTTATCAGGCGGCGTGCGTGGGGGGAGAGGTTTTTATCGAGGGATGCAAAATCCATTGATACTTCGTAAAGATTAGCTTTGCCGATGTAGTGGTTGCCTTGCTCAAATGTCAGGTAGTGACAATTTAAGTTATTCACGCCCGACAACTCAAACGTTTGCAGTACGTTGTGCTTTAGGCCTGTGGCTCGCGGTACTACTGCATCCCATTGGTGTTCGGGGATATCAAGAATGGTGTCGAAGCGGGTGCAACTGGTTTTGGTGGTAACCGAATCAATAACGTCCATTATGTATACCTCATATGGTCAAAAATTTTATTCAAGAGCAGTTGGCGTTAATTAACTTCCTTTTTTGTAAAAATTGATTTTTTTCAAATTGGTTTTTGATCTGATTTAGGATAATTTCGGCGCAAAAATATAAACCATGAAAACCATAAGGTTAAAGAAATGCCTATCGCTGCGAGAATGGCCGGTGTCGGGTTGGCTAGCGAACTTTTCGAGCCGGCATAGGCGGCGATAAACGAATAAGGGACGGTTGATATGCTGTAGTACACCATAAAGCGGAAAAATGACATTTTGTTTGCACCTGCTAAGCAAGCGACAACTTCCGGTAAAATTGGCAGCGCGCGACACATTAATATTATGCTGGCGCTGTGCTCGGAAAAAATATGTTGCATTTCCGCAAGTTTATTTTCGTCTTTGTAAATTTTTATGAGGATTTTCGGGCCGATCGCCCAGCAAATCCAATACCCGACTATACCTGCCAGCATCATTCCGGTCATTGATGCAAGACCACCCCCTAACCATCCCAGAAAATATCCTGACAAGATACAAATTGTTAAGTTGGGGACTGCAATAAAAAGATCGGAGAACAATAAAATAATTACGGCTATTGCCACATATACGGGATTTATTTCTGAAGCCATCGTCAGCCATGTTCTAACGTCCTCGATGGTTAAGATGCCAGTGGCTTTTATCACAATAAATGTGGACGCAAATATGGCTGCTAATATAAGCGCGATTGTTATCAGTTGTTTCATAGTTGGCTCCGTTATCCGGCTTTCATAATGGCTGCCATTAGGGTGGGGCTAATTCGCGCCACCAATGGAATTAGTTTTGCTTTCCCTACAAAAATTTCTTCATCGTCATTTTCAATGCCTTTGATAATGGCTTCGGCTGCGCTGTCGGGTGATATTTTTCCCTTACCTCTTCCATGAGTCATAGGTGTATCAACTAATGGCATTATCGCCTCAAAGACTTTTATGGGAGTTTCTTCCAGTTGGTAGCGAAAGCTTTGGGTGAAATTGCGCAGGCCCGCTTTAGTGGCGCAGTACACAGCGGAATTTTTTTTGGGGTAAAGCCCCAAGCCTGATGTGATGTTGACTATGGCGGCTGGTGCTTTCAAGTTAAGTAAAGGGCCCAGCATGAGTGCACAGATCCTGATGGGGGCCATAAGGTTTACACTGATTTCATTCTCGATGCTGTCAAAATTAAAATCTTTATCCAGGAATGTTGGCGTTGCTTGAATTCCAGCATTATTAATGACCACAGAAATATCAGGGTGGTTGTTAATGATTTCACTGAATGTTTTTTCCAGATCTATTTTGTTTGCAAGGGCACATTTGTAAATGTGCACATTGGGGAATTCGTTCTTTAGTTTTTCAAGATGCACGGGGTTGCGGGCAATAACAACAATGCTTTTACTGGTAGACGATAACTGCTTTACCAGTGCGTATCCGATGCCTGAGGTGCCACCCGTTATGAGTAATGTTTTGTCCTGTAAATTCATATTTCCATGCAATCCTGTATAAAGACTTAAGGGTGGCGAATTGTATGGTTGCAAAAAATTATTAATCATTAACTCCGGTTAACTTAATTGTTAGAAATGACGCCAATGTTCCAATTTGAAATTGTCGTCTCAAATTTTGACAATAATTAAAATGCCAATTAAGGTGTGGTTCTTTAATAAAAGAGACTTGACGTAAAGTCCGTATTTTTGGTGGGAGTTATTTTTGAACGAGCAATTGAAAAAATTAGGTAATGTTCGCCATTTCCCTAAAGGAGCATTTTTGTTCAGGCAGGGCGATAGTGGTGGCAATTTATTTTTTATTCAGAGTGGATTGGTGAAAGCCTATTATGAAACGCTCGATGGAAAGGAATTTATAAAGTCATTCGTTACAGGCGGTGAGTTTATTGCCAGTATGCAAGCCACAGTTGCGGGGAATCCGAATTCATTTACTGTGTTGAGTCTCGAAGATTCGGTGGTAATTGATATACCTAAACAAGCAGTATTGAATTTGGTTACTGATAATCCAGGCTTAACTGATGTTTTAAATTCCATGCTGCTCAAGTTGGCAATGAAAAAAGAACGGCGTGAGTACGAGCTCTTGTGCATGTCGCCAGAAGAGCGCTATTTGTTATTTTGTGAGCGCGAGGCAGGGTTGCTCGGGCGTTTATCGCAAAATGATATAGCGCGGTATCTTGGTATTACTCCTGTGGCACTAAGCAGGATTCGCAGGCGTGTGGGTTTTTTGATGGATCGTCCACCTGAGTAGGCGGTCAGGGAAATAGCGAGAAGCTATTTACTGTCGAAGGCGCAAAAAACCTCTCGGGGAGGGCGTAAATCCAGTACAATGCGCGCCTTTCTTTTTGTCATTACCCCATGCCGAGGCTCTTCCCACTATGTTAATCCTGCGTGGCGCTCCCGCTCTTTCCAGTTTCCGTACCCAAAAACTTCTGGCCAACCTGCAACTGCGCGTTCCTACTGTGACCGGTGTTAGTTCCGAGTTTGTACATTTTGCTAATGTTGCCGCCCCTTTAAGTGCTGAGCAGCAGCAAGTATTGCAGCAACTGCTTACCTATGGCCCCAAAGTCGAGGGCGAAGTGAGCCATGAAGGTGAACTCTTTTTGGTAGTGCCGCGCCTTGGGACTATTTCTCCCTGGGCATCCAAAGCGACTGACATCGCCAAAAATACTGGCCTTGAGCCTGTGCGCCGCATTGAGCGCGGCGTTGCTTATTATGTAACGGGAGCGATTTCAGCTGCCGATCGCGCTGCAATTACCGCGCTATTACATGACCGTATGGTCGAAACCGTATTTGATCGCCTTGAAGCCGCAGAGCAATTATTTGTATCCCAAGCTCCGGCTCCGCAAACTTCGGTAGACATCCTCGGCGGCGGACGTGATGCGTTGGTCGCCGCCAACAAATCCCTCGGTCTGGCCTTGGCCGACGACGAAATCGACTATCTGGTTGACGCCTTTAAAACCCTCGGTCGCAATCCCATCGATGTTGAATTGATGATGTTTGCCCAGGCCAACTCCGAACACTGCCGCCACAAAATTTTCAATGCGTCCTGGACTATCGACGGCGTAGAACAAGAGCGCAGCCTGTTCAAGATGATCAAAAACACCAACGAAGTGGGCGGTGAAGACGTGCTCTCGGCCTATGCCGATAACGCTGCGGTTGTTGTTGGTCACGAAGCAGGGCGCTTTTATCCCAACCCGGATACCAAGGCCTACGAATACACCCAGCAACCGATTCATTTATTAATGAAGGTTGAGACCCATAACCACCCAACGGCGATTTCCCCTTTCTCGGGTGCCGGTACTGGCGCTGGCGGTGAGATTCGCGATGAAGGTGCAGTAGGGCGCGGTTCCAAACCCAAAGTGGGCTTGAACGGGTTTACCGTTTCCAACCTGCAAATCCCTGATTTCGTCCAGCCTTGGGAACAGAACTATGGCAAGCCGGGTCGCATTGTGACCGCGCTCGATATCATGCTCGACGGCCCTATCGGAGGAGCAGCGTTCAATAACGAATTCGGTCGCCCCAATATCTGCGGCTACTTCCGTACCTTTGAAGAGGACTTCGACGGTGAGCGTCGCGGTTATCACAAGCCAATTATGTTGGCCGGTGGCTACGGCAATATCAAAGCCGAACACATTGAAAAACCGCCTTTTGCAGCGGGTTCCAAATTAGTCGTGCTCGGCGGCCCAGCCATGTTGATCGGTTTGGGCGGTGGTGCGGCATCGTCTATGGCTTCCGGCTCGTCTTCAGAAGATCTGGATTTCGCCTCGGTACAGCGGCAAAACCCGGAAATGGAGCGCCGTTGCCAGGAAGTGATCGACGCCTGCTGGCAATTGGGTGATAAAAACCCTATCGCCTTTATTCACGATGTGGGTGCGGGTGGTTTATCCAACGCCTTCCCTGAATTGGTGAAAGATGGCGGTACCGGCGGCAAGTTCGAGCTGCGCAATGTGCCCAACGATGAACCGAGCATGAGCCCACTGGCGATCTGGTGTAATGAATCGCAAGAGCGCTACGTATTGGCGATTAAGCCTGCGGATCTGCCGCGTTTTGAAGCCATCTGCCAACGCGAACGCGCAGCCTATGCGGTAGTGGGTGAGGCGACCGACGAGAAACATTTATTGGTTAACGACAAACATTTCGATGCAAAACCGGTCGATCTGCCGATGTCTGTACTGTTTGGCAAACCGCCCAAAATGCACCGCAGTGCCGATAAACACCAAGCAGCTACTCATGCGTTTACGACCGATGGTATCGCGTTAAATGATGCGGTTGAGCGTGTGCTCAAACACCCGGCCGTAGCGAGCAAAAACTTCCTCATCACCATCGGTGACCGCTCGGTTACCGGCATGGTGGCGCGCGATCAAATGGTTGGCCCATGGCAGGTGCCGGTTGCTGACGTTGCGGTGACTACCGTGAGTTACGACAGTATCAAAGGCGAGGCTATGAGCATGGGCGAGCGCACACCGCTGGCGCTGCTCGATGCCCCCGCATCTGGCCGCATGGCGATAGCTGAAGCTATTACCAATATTGCTGCGACTCGCATTGAAAAATTGTCCGACGTAAAACTTTCCGCCAACTGGATGTGCGCCGCTGGCCACAAGGGCGAAGATGAAAAACTCTATCGCACTGTGCAAGCCGTTGGTATGGAACTCTGCCCTGAACTGGGCATTACCATTCCGGTGGGTAAAGATTCCATGTCCATGCGCACCGCATGGAAAGACGGTGGCGAAGACAAAGCCGTAACCGCGCCTTTGTCGCTGGTAATTTCTGCGTTCGCACCGGTAGTGGATGTTCGCCAAACTCTGACGCCGCAACTCAGAACCGACAAAGGCGATACTGAATTGCTGCTGCTCGATTTGGGTAATGGTAAAAATCGTTTGGGCGGATCAATTCTGGCACAGGTTTATAACCAACTGGGTGATGTTCCTGCCGATCTGGATTCGGGTGCGCAACTCAAAGGCTTCTTTAATGCGATGCAAGCGAGCCTTGCCGCAAATGAATTGCTCGCTTATCACGACCGCAGCGACGGTGGTTTATTTACCACGCTTGCTGAAATGGCGTTTGCCGGACATACAGGTGTTAGTGTCAACCTGGATGGTTTGGGTGCTGATGCCTTGGCTGTTCTGTTTAACGAAGAAGCCGGTGCCGTTGTACAAGTAACACGCGCAAATTCTGCTGCAGTGCAAGCGCGTTTTGTTGCTGCAGGTGTAAGTGTGAAAGCAATCGGTGGCTTGAATACAGACGATACTTTGGTTATCAACCAAGGTGCGAATGTCTTGTTCAATCAACCGCGTGCGCAACTGCAATCGCTTTGGGCAGAAACCAGCTATCGCCTGCAAGCCTTGCGCGATAATCCGGCCTGCGCCAAATCAGAATTCGACGGCATCTTGAAAGCAGATCCGGGCTTGAGCGTAAAACTAAGCTACGACATCAATGAAAACGTTGCAGCATCGTTTATTAACACTGGCGTGCGCCCATCCATCGCAGTGTTGCGTGAGCAAGGCGTAAATGGCCATGTTGAAATGGCTGCGGCGTTTGATCGCGCAGGCTTCAATGCCGTTGATGTGCACATGAGTGATTTACTCTCTGGCCGTGTATCGTTGGAAACCTTCAAAGGCTTGGTGGCTTGCGGTGGTTTCTCCTACGGTGACGTGCTTGGCGCAGGTGAGGGTTGGTCAAAAACCATTTTGTTTAACAACAAAGTACGCGATGAATTCGAGCGTTTCTTCCACCGCAACGATACCTTCAGCCTGGGTGTGTGTAACGGTTGCCAGATGATGGCAAATTTGAAAAATATCATTCCCGGCGCTGATCACTGGCCGCGTTTTGTGCGCAACCTGTCTGAGCAATTTGAAGCGCGTTTCAGCTTGGTACAGGTACAGGAATCGTCGTCAGTATTGTTCAAAGGTATGGCCGGTTCGCATATGCCTGTGGCGGTTGCGCACGGTGAAGGTTATGCCGAATTTGCCAATGCTGATGCACTGAAAGTATGTAATGAGAGTGGCACTGTGGCGATGCGTTTTATCGATAACAATCTCAATGCTACTGAAACCTATCCTGCCAACCCGAACGGTTCTCCCTTGGGGATTACCAGCGTGAGCAGTAAAGATGGTCGCACCACTATCATGATGCCGCACCCTGAGCGTGTGTTCCGCGCAGTAAGCAATTCATGGAAGCCGGACGATTGGAAAGATGATGGTGCCTGGTTGCGTTTGTTCCGCAACGCGCGGGTGTTTGTGGGGTAGCCTGAGGGTTATCGCATCTAGTCTACAAAATATTACAAACATAACCGGGAGGCTTTAGCCTCCCGGTTTGTTTTTGTGCTTCAATAACTTACATTCTTTTGGCAGCTTTGTTATGGTCTGCCAACCGCGATGCCCGGTAGGCATCCGCTGAACCCTGAATTACGAATAACGTCTTATAAAAGCCTGCGGGCTAATCCGCTGAATGTTTGAATTGATATACAGGTAGGTAAGCCATGAATACGCTATTGAAACGCACTGCATCCAACCTCGTGTTCCTTGCACTGGCTACCAGTTTGGTTGCCGGTTGCTCCATAACAAAAAAGCATGAAAAAGACGCCCAGGTTAAAGCCGATAAAGCAGGTCTTGCGGCGGTTGAAAAATCCCGTTTTGACGGCACGTTTATTGCGCCCGGCGCGCAGTTTTCGCAATACAAAAAACTGTTTGTTGAGCAGTTAAACCTGAACGAGGTAAAAATCCGCAAGCTATCATCCAGTAACCTCACCGACGATACGCCATGGGAGTTGAATGATGCAGACCGTCGTTATTATCAAGAACGATATACCGAAGCGTTGATGAATAATTTAATTGCTGATGGCACCTACGCCACGGCAATGCAAGCGGGTCCCGACGTGCTAACGGTATCGGCCAAAGTCGTGGAGATTGCTCCTCTGGGGAGTAAAGATGATATGAAAGGGCGCCCAACCAATGTAAAGGTTTACAGTGAAGGCATGGGCACTATGACGTTGGAAATTTCGCTTTACGATTCTGTTTCAGGAAAGCCTTTGGCGATTATTACCGACCAGCGTGATCTGGGGCGGATTTGGGAAGAAAATAATCGTGTGACCAATAATGTACAAGTGCGCTTGGCGTTTAACCATTGGATGAGTAAATTGCGCGAAGAGTTAGATAAAGCGTCGGGCCGTTAATCGCTGCAATGGTATTTCGCTTAATTCTGCGAATTGAAGCTGAGTCGATAAAAAAGAGGAAAACCTTTGCGGCTTTTCCTCTTTTTTTTGTGCAAAAAAATCTGGTGATTATTTCAAATCGTCGAGATATTTTTCCGCATCGAGCGCCGCCATACAACCTGAGCCTGATGAAGTAATCGCCTGGCGATAAATGTGGTCAGCCACATCACCTGCTGCAAATACACCTTCAATGCTGGTTTGGGTGGCGTTGCCTTCCAAGCCACTTTTTACTTTGATGTAACCATCTTTCATAGTGAGCTGGCCTTCAAAAATATCGGTATTGGGTTTGTGGCCAATCGCGATAAATACACCGGCGACATCAATCTCCTGGGTTGCACCATCTTGGGTACTTTTCAGGCGCAAACCGGTCACACCGGAATCATTGCCCAGCACTTCATCCAACTGGTGATTCCAAATCACTTTGATATTGCCGTTAGCCACTTTTGCCATGAGTTTGTCTTGTAAAATCTTTTCTGATTTCAGCTTGTCGCGACGGTGAATCAGAGTGACTTCGCTGGCGATGTTGGACAAATACAGTGCTTCTTCCACGGCAGTATTACCGCCGCCAACAACGGCAACTTTTTGGTCGCGATAGAAGAAACCATCACAGGTGGCACAGGCACTCACGCCTTTGCCCATATAGGCTTCTTCTGACGGCAGACCTAAATACTGCGCAGAGGCGCCAGTGGAAATAATTAGCGCATCGCAAGTATAAGTATTGGAGCCAATCAATTTGAATGGACGTTCGGTCAATACAGTTTCGTGAATGTGGTCAAAAATAATCTGGGTGTCAAAACGCTCGGCGTGTTCTTGCATTTGCACCATCAAGTCCGGGCCCTGCAGATCGTGTACGCCACCGGGCCAGTTTTCTACTTCGGTGGTGGTGGTCAATTGACCGCCTTGTTGCATACCGGTAATCACTACGGGTTTGAGGTTGGCGCGCGCGGCGTAAATAGCGGCGGTGTAACCAGCGGGGCCGGAGCCGAGGATAATCAGGCGATGGTGTTGTACGTCACTCATAGGAGATCCTTGAACTTGATGCAATAAATAGGAAGGTTGCAAAGGGGTTTTGCCAATGTGGGGGCATGATAGGCGAATCGCAATAGCCGTGCAAAATTGTATGGCTCAATGCGCGGTATTGGGTTTGGCTATGTGTTTGTTTCTTGATCGACAAAATACCACTTGGGGGCTATTAACCCGCTTTGGTGCCGAGTGTAGACAGGCGGTTACCCCATTCCTGTGCATTGTGGCTCTTTAGCAATTGCTCAAATGCCGAGGGCGAAAGGGGTTTGGAAAATAAATAACCTTGTAACAAATCCGCGCCATAATCACGGCAGACACGCGCTTGCTCGCGGGTTTCAACTCCTTCAACCACTACGGTTAAGTCCAGGCTTTTGGCAAACACGATCATGGCGCGAAGGATGCGGCAGTCGGCCGCGTTATCGGGCACACCCTGAATAAATTTTCGATCAATTTTGAGCGTGCGCGCTGGTAATTCTTTCAGGTAGGCCATTGAAGAATAGCCAGTACCAAAATCATCGACGGCAATTTCTACACCATAGTCCTGAATTTTTTGCAGGCTCTTTGCGGTGCGCTCCAAATTCTCGATCAATACCGACTCGGTGATTTCGAGGCTTACGCAGCGACCGGGTACACCGGTACTGGCAAGGTCATCAATAATGCCTTGGTATAAATCTTCATCGGTGAGCAGCTGGGCGCAGACGTTAAATTTCATATTGAAGTTATCATCAACCAATCCCTGTGTGCGCCAGTTGGCCAATTGTTTGCAAGCGTTAAAGCGGCTTTTCGAATCTATCTCACTGATTAATCCAATCTCTTCAGCGAGGGTAATAAATTCACTCGGTGGCAAAATGCCACGCTCTGGATGGTCCCAGCGAATTAAACCTTCTGCGCCGCAAATTTCAAAGGTTTGTGCATCTACGATGGGTTGGTAAAACAAAATAAAGTGATCGGTGGGAATCAATGCGCGCAATTCTTTTTCAAGGCGCAGGCGCTCTTGCATTTGCGCTTGCATCAGCGAAGAAAAAAATTGGAAGTTAGCGCGGCCATCTTGCTTGGCGCGATACATAGCCATATCGGCCGCTTTGAGTAGATCGCTGGCGTTTTCACCTGCATCCGGGTAAGCGGCAATACCAATACTGGTTGAAATGGAATGCTCGTTGCTGCCGATCAAAATCGGGCGGCGCAAATCATCGAGAATTCGCTGTGCAAGTTGGCGTACGGATTCTTGCGAATCAAAATTATGTGCGAGAATTGCAAATTCATCGCCACCCAAACGGCAGACAATGTCGCCTGCACGTACCACGTGAAGCAAACGCGTTGCGACTTCTTTTAATACCTGGTCACCAATAATATGGCCGAGGCCATCGTTAATAAATTTAAAGTTATCGAGATCGAGAAATAATAGTGCGAGTTGTTCATTGTGGCGTTTAGCGCGCTGGATGGCAGCGCGCAAGCTCTCATCAAAGTAGTAACGATTGGCGAGGCCAGTGAGCGAATCATTTTCGGCCAATGCGCGTAACCGCTGATGGCTCTCTTGCAGTTGCCGCTCTAGCACATGGCGTGCACGCGCGTGGGTGATGGCGCGGGTTAAATGCTTATGGGCAATTTCGGATTTGAACAAGACATCCTGCGCGCCAGCTTCAATAAATTCGCGCTCCAGATCATCATCGGCACTGGCGCCAGTGAGAATAATAATGGCGGCGTGATGGTGGGGATGTTTATTGAGGAGTTGCAAAACCTCCATGCCATCAATGTCGGGCAGGCGATAGTCGAGCAACACTGCATCAAAATCATTGCTGTCAAATTGGGCAAGACCTTCACTAGCGGAGCAGGCTTGGGCAATAGTGATATCCCATTCCGTTTTTTTGAATGTGCGAATAATGGCTTGCCGGTCAAGTTCGTTGTCGTCGATGAGCAATAGCTTCATGCAGGATACCTCTCCGCCTAAATGTACTTGGTCAACCGCCATTATTTTTCGTTGATGGGCAGTTCAATAACGCGCCAGTAGTGATCTAGCAAACTCACCACTTGCATAAAATCGCTGTCCATTCGCTGTTTTAGCAAGTAGCCGGCAACATGCTCGCGGTAGGCTGCAATAATGTCTTCGTCCGACTTGGAGGTGGTCAGGACGAACACCACCGCGTGGGTTAATTCCGGATCAGCGCGCAGCGCTTCCAAAAACTCCAGGCCGTTCATGCGCGGCATGTTGATATCCAACAATATAATGTAAGGGCTGGGCACTTCGCCATTACGCAATATTTCAAGTGCTTCCATGCCGTCTTTAGCGCGGTAGAGTGGGTTGAGCAATTTGAGTTTATGGAGCGCGCGCCTTAGTGCGGTTGCATCTATATCGTCATCATCGATAATCAGCAAACTGACGGTTTTGAATTCCTGGTTACCGAGCGGGTGAATTTTATCAATCATGGTCCGGTTTCCTTTTGATCGTCTGTGGCCAAGTGAAGGTAAAACGGCAGCCGCGCCCCTCTGAATGTACACTGATCTTGCCGCCGTAGGTTTCCACAATTTTTCTGATCAGCGCCAGCCCCATGCCGCTGCCTTCCAGTTCATCGCGCGGCCTTAATGTTTGGAACATGCCGAACACCCGCTCCTGGAATTTGGTGGGAATCCCAGGGCCGTCGTCGCTAACACTGATCTCATAAAAATCATTATTGAGTCGTCGACCTTCAATACGAATAATCCCCTCATCCAAATCATGGTGCTTGATGGAGTTGGAAAATAAATTACGCAGGATTTGCTCGAAGGGTGTGCTCAGGCTATCGAATACCGGTAAGTTGTCGCCCAGCTCCAAATGAAGGCCTGCTTTGGTGTTTTGGATTTCAAATAATTCTTTTGCCATATGGGCCAGATCGATACGGGTGATGTTGCCATCGATCTTGCCTGCTCGGTAAAAAACCAACATATCATCGAGTAATTTTTCCATTCGCTGAATGCGGTTGCGCAGCATCTGGGTGTGTTTCCCCACTTCTGCAAATTCCTTTTCTGCCAAGTCTTCATCGATCCAGTTAGACAGTTGTGCAATGCCGCGCAGGGGTGATTTCAAATCGTGTGATGCGACATAGGCAAATGTTTCCAATTCTTTATTGGTCTGTTCCAGCCGCTGATTGGATTTCTCCAGTTCTCGTTGATGCTGTTCCAGAAGCTGTGCAGATTTTTTACGTTCATCGATGTTGTGCGCAAACACCTTGAGCGTTTTGGCCATATCACCAATTTCGTGGGGATGGTCATTAAACGGAATCGCGATTTGCGTATCGCCATTTGCAATCGTCAGCATGGCTTGGCGAATTTTTTCCAGCTGCCAACTCAGGCTGCGGGTGATCAATGCTGCAACTAAAATCCCCACGAGCAAAAAACCGACAATCACCACCAGCATTAAATTCGCGGAGTGGTTTTTGGTCAGGATAGCCTGCTCATTCAGTAGACGCATTTGCTCCTGCGCCTCGGCGATCATGCGGTCACATAAATTTTCCAAAATAACGGTTGTATTCTGGATTTGGCTAAGGGCAATGTTTCTATAACCCTCAATATCCCCGGCTTCCAATTGCTGGTGAATATTGTGGATAACGATTTTCCAATCATTAAACAGGGTCTTAAACTGGACAATATCATTTGCTGCCAGCTGTTCGCGCTCAATGATCGCCAGTTCATTGGTAATTTTTAATTCAATTTCTAACAGTATGGCGGGAATATTTTTTTTCCTAATCAGGTCCGGGTTAATTGCCACATCTTTAATAATACGGTTAAGGTTACCAATATCATTTTTAATGCGCAGTGATGCATTGCTCGCTTGGAGTGGTCCTTGGTACAACTTTTGTGAAATCTGTGCAACATTATTGATTTGCAATAACCCGATCGAACCAATACCAATAAATAGCAAACTCATAAAAATAAAACCGGTCACCAAGCGATTAAAAAAATTCAGCCGATTAAATGCTTCAATAGCCGCTGAGTAACGAAGAACAAAAATACCTATCGCGAAACCAACCAGGCTCACTGCGGTTTGTGGTGACATTTTTATGCCCATCCAGATAAAACTGGGGAAAAGCCCAAACTCCTGGCTGAATACGGTGGACACTGCAGTGAAAAAAATCAGCAGACTTAACAGGGTGGCTATTATGCTGCGTGCACCTTCTGTGTATGACCCAAAAAACAAGGTGAATGATGCAAGCAAAAATGCTGCGCTAGTAACGGGTGACATGGGCTGGGTATGAGCGGGTGGTTCGCTGAGTAAAACGATAAACCAGTTAGTCGTATCGAATGGCATACCGGCGATCAAATCTAATAACGTGAGCGCGCCGAGAGCGAACAAAACGAAGCAGCATATGAACAAAAACACAGGTCTTGAACGCAGTATGGCGTATAAACCCAAACCACAAGTGATAATACCTATCGCCGTGTTATAGGTCATGAGTGTTGTGTAGGGGTATATAGACGACAACGTATATGGGGCGTGCCAGGTAATTAGCACACCAATGCCCAGTGCAAGTAAAAAGCCTGAGATTAATATTGGCGGTAAGGGATAGCTATAACCAAAAAACGTAATTCGGTGCATGTCTCGTTCAATCCATAGCCCCTGAGAAATATTCCCTCCAACCATGTTGCTACTGGAGTTTGGCGACGCGAGGGAAAGCACTAACAGACAAGAGTGTAGATGAGCAATTGATAAATACTCTTAAAAAGCTATTTTTCGCAGAAAATAATTAGTGATTTGTATTGGTTATAATGTTGGGTAATAACAGCAGATGGAGAAACGGGTGAGCACAATCGTAGAATCCCCTTGTGTACGCAATTGCTGCTTGAATGAGGCTGATATTTGCGTGGGCTGTTTTCGCACCCTGGAGGAAATTACTCGTTGGAGCGTTGTGGATAATGAGGCAAAAACACAGATCCTGGCTCAGGTGGCCGTACGCAGGTCGCAAGCACGACACAGACCTGATGTAGGGGGCCATGGTGCTGATAAGTAACTGGCACCGGATTTTGCATTCGTTTATTCTTCGCCACGATAAAAATAGCAGCGATTTTGTTATACAACTTTTCGCCATTAGAACTAGACTTGCCCTGAATGCCTGACTTTGTTGATGAGAACTTATATCGTTAACTTGTGAGCCAACAACAATAACAAACTGTTCGATACCTTGGAGCATTTGTCCAAGACTTAGGACCAAACACACCAGTAGAACGCCCATGCAGTCTTTTACAGCATCGCTCAAACTCTGGCTCAGCATGCAATGCCAAATGCTCGGTGGCGTCAGTGCTGCCATGTTGGTGCAAACCACGTTTGGCGTTTCCCCCAAAATTGTCGCCAAATGGCCCAATGCAGCGGCAAATAATGCCACTCTGCGTGAGGCGCTCACGCAGGTATTGGATAAAAAACGCCTGCACCTTGAACCGGATGTTGATGGCCATTTTATTCTTGGTCAGCCACTGGTAATTGACGGTGAACCCTGGGGCGTGTTGCTCCTGCATCTGCAATTAAAAGATAAAAAAGAATTACCCGCCGTATTAAAGAATCTCAAACTCGGCCAATATTGGTTGCAATTTTTATTGCAACAGCCCGACGAGGCTCCGCCTCCAGCTGTTGTACCCATCATTGATAAAAACTCTGCCAGTCCGGCGCTGTTGCAACTCAGTGCCAGTTTATTAAAAGAAAACTCGCTGCAAGAGACTGCAATCAGCTTGGTGAATTTGCTCGCCGGGTTTTTGCAAGCAACGCGCGTTAGCTTGGGCGTGCGCCACGCAAACAATATTGCGCTGGAGGCAATTTCATTTTCCGCCAACTTTGATAAACGCACCCAGGCGATGCAGGCCATTAGTGAAGCCATGGCGGAGGCGCTGGAGCAGGGTGCTGCAATTGATTTTCCTCCTGCACACATTGCCGAACCTGCGCCTGATTCTGAATCGACCTTACCGGTGTTGATCAAACACGCGCACCAGCAATTACAGCAGCAACAGCAACTGCAATCCGTGCACAGTTTACTGGTGCGTAATGGCGATGTGATTATTGGTGTGCTCACCATCGAGCTGGATAAACAGGCGGCGCTGACGAATGACCAGCGCAGCTTTGTGCAGCAAGCTTTGCATTTTGCCGGAACGATTATCGCGTTGCGCCAGCAGGCGGGTGCGAGTGTGTGGCAAGGGTTAAAGCAGCGCACTGCACAGCGGCTGGAGCGCTGGTTTGGTGAAGATTCCTGGCGTGGAAAAATTATCGCGACCTTGCTGCTGATATTGGTTATCGCACTGTTTGTGCCGCTCGACTATCGCGTATCTGCCGACGCGACTTTGCAAACCACCGAAAAATATTTGGTGGTATCACCACAGGATGGCTATTTAGGAAAAATCACTGCGCGCCCGGGCGACAGCGTAAAAAAAGGTGCAGCACTGGCACAATTAAATGATGAGGACTTGCGCCTTGAACGCCAAAAATTGGCGAGCCAGGTGCAGCAGTATCGTCAGGCTTACGACACAGCGCTCGCCAATTCCGATCGTGTAGACGCTGCCATTGCCGATGCACAAATGGATCAAGCCAGCATCCAATTGCGGCTGATTGACCAGCAGTTGGGGCGCACACAATTAATTGCCCCCATGGACGGCATTATCGTTTCGGACGATATTTCGCAAACCCAGGGCGCGCCCGTAAAACAGGGTGATGTGTTATTTGAAATCGCCGCTGCGCAGGGTTTTCTGGTGCAGTTATTTGTTGATGAGCGCGATATTGCCGCTGTGCAATCCGGCCAGGAAGGGCAGGTGAAATTTTCCAGTTTGCCCGGTGATGTTTTTGCCGTGCGTGTAAAAAGCGTTACACCCATCAGCGAAGTGCGTGAGGGACGCAATTATTTCCGTGTGGATGCTGAATTAATTCAGGAATTGGATGTGTTGCGCCCGGGTATGACCGGCACTGGCAAATTAACCGCTGGCCGCCGCGCATTGGGCTGGATCTGGTTCCACGATCTGTGGCATTGGTTGCGGTTGACGCTCTGGTGATCCGCTTATGACTGAATCCCAAGCGTCTAACAGCAATCCCGTCTGGCAGCGGCTGGAATCGCTGCGGCCATCACTGCCGCGCCACATCCATATCCAGCGGCGCGATTACAACGGCGAGCGCTGGTACATCCTGCAAGATAAAAGCAATGGCCGCTTCCATCGCCTCACACCTTCTGCCTGGCGCTTGATCAGTGCGATGGATGGGCGCAATTCGTTGAGCCAAGTGCTTGCCTCAGCGGCGCACGCGGAATTTTATGCGGCGGAAGATGAAATTCCCACGCGCGATGATTTAATTCATCTGCTGCAATATTTGCATGTTGCGGATTTGTTGGTGTGCGATCTGCCACCGAATACGCAGGAATTATTTGCGCGGCGCGAGCAAAAAAAACAACAGCGCTGGCTGCGGTTGTTGATGAATCCTCTCACCTGGAATATCCCGCTCGGCAACCCTGATCGGTTGCTCGATAAATTAATGCCGGTCGCACGTTTGCTCGCATCGCGCCCTATGGGGATTGTGTGGCTGCTCGTGGTTGGCTATGCGCTCTTGCAAGTGGGCGTGCATTGGACACAGCTCACCCAAGGGCATTTGGATCGCGTGTTATCGCCGTCGAATTTATTTTTGCTCTGGTTAACCTATCCCTGTTTTAAAGTGTTGCATGAATTGGGACACGGTTTATTTACCAAAGTCTGGGGCGGGCAAGTCAATGACTGTGGTTTGGTGTTTGTTGTAGGCACACCCTTGCCGTATGTCGATGCGAGCGCAGCGACAGGTTTTCAATCCAAACGCCAGCGGCTGATGGTGGGGGCGGCGGGTATGGCGGTGGAATTATTTTTAGCGGCGCTCGCACTCTTGTTGTGGCTGCAACTACCTAACGGTTTTCTGCGCGATTTTTTATACAACATCATTATTATCGGCGGTGTATCCACGCTATTTTTTAATGGCAATCCGCTCATGCGTTTTGATGGCTATCATCTGCTAACTGATGCATTCGATTTACCCAATCTTGCCACCCGCGCGAATCAGCAGTTCAGTTATTTATTGCGCCGCTATGCCTATGGTTTGAGTGGTGTATTTTCACCGGCAGTGAATTATCGCGAAGCGGTGCTGCTCACGGGCTACAGTGTGGCGGCGTTTGCGTATCGCTTATTTATGTTGTTTTTTATTATTTTGTTAGTGGCGAATTATTTTCCGACACTAGGGTTAGTGATTGGCTGTTGGTTGTTGTTTTTTCAATTGTTGTGGCCTGCACTCAAAGCACTCAATTATTTAATGAGCGATAAACAATTAGCCAGTAAACGTGCACGTGCTCTGGGTGTGACCGGGGCGGGTGTAGCGCTGGCGATTTTGTTGTTGGTCGCTGTCCCTATGCCAATGTCAACGTCCGTTGAAGCTGTGCTGTGGTTGCCGGATGAGGCGCGGGTAAAAGTGGAGTCCAGCGGCGAAGTAGCGCAATTGTTAGTTGTAGATGGCACTACTGTAGAGCAAGGGCAGGAGCTGGTGCGCTTACATAATCCGGTACTAATGGCGAATTTGGCCGTACAACAAGCTCATCTGCGTGAGTATGAAGCCCGCTATCAGCAGGCATGGGTTGAAGACCGCGCCCAAGCGCAATTGTTTGAGCAGGACATCAATGCCATTAAAGCTGAAATCGAATTATTGCAATCCCGCGTAGTTAATCTGGTGGTGCGCAGCCCTTCCAGTGGCATTTTCCGGATTACCCGCCAGTATCATCTGCCTGGTAGTTTCTTGCGGCAGGGCGATGAGTTTGCGCTGATCGAAAAGCCCGATAGCGTGCGTGTTCGCGCTGCGCTCTTGCAAGATGAAATAGGCTTGGTTCGCCAAGCCACAGCGGGAGTTAGTATCAAATTTGCCAGCAATCCGCTGCAGAGTATTGAAGCGGAAATGGCACAGGATATTCCGGTTGCAACCCGGGAGTTACCCAGCCAGGTATTGGGCGCACAGGGTGGTGGGCGATTAGCGGTGGACTCAACCCATCCTTCCGGCACTCGCGTAAAAGAAGAGGTGTTTTTGCTGGATCTGGCCCTGAATGATTTTGTACAGTCCGGTCGTTATGGCGAACGCGCCTATGTGCGCTTCCAGCATCCGGCGGAACCTCTGGCTGCGCAGTGGTACCGCGCATTGCAGCAACTTTTCATACGCCATTTTTCGTAACCTGTTTTTTTTGCACTATAGTAATAAGCAATATGTATTTTTATAGCGCCTTAATATTTTTTAGACGGATGTAGCATGTATAAATTTCCCGGTTTTTCACTACTGATTGCCTTGTTGGGCAGTGAGGCATTTGCGCAGACTCAGGAGCCTGCGCAGCTTAATTGCCGCATTGAGCCCTCCGTCGTGGTGGAAATGAGTAGCGCTGTTGAAGGGGTTATCAGCGAGGTATTGGTCGATAAAAATGATGTAGTCAAAAAAGGTGATGTGGTTGCGCGCCTGGATGCGGGGTTGGAAGCGGCGACCGCAGAATTACGCCGCGTACAATCTGAGTTGACCAGTGATGTTCAGGCCCAACAATTGGCTGTTGAGTTTAGCGAGCGAGCCTTGACTCGGGTAAAAGACTTGTACGAGAAGAAAGCCGCGTCTTTTTCCGAGCTGGACAAACTCAAAACCGAGCATGCAATTGCACAGCAACAGCTGCAACAGGCGCTTGATCGTAAGCGGCAGGCTGAGTTGGAGCATAAGCGTGCGCTGGCCGACTTGCAGCGGCGCACACTGGTTAGCCCTATCGATGGTGTTGTGGTTGAGCGCCTGAAAGAACCGGGTGAGCATATTGATTTTGAGCCGGTACTCAAATTGGCGCAGTTGGATCCCCTGCGTGTGGAAGTGTTTGCGCCTGCAAGCCTCTACGGCAAAGTTAAAGCCGGTATGAAGGCGAGTGTTTTACCGGAGCTGGGTATTGCCGACCGGAGCTATTCCGCTGAAGTGGTCCTGGTTGATCAGGTAATTGATGGGCCGAGCAATACCTTCGGAATTCGTCTGTCATTTCCCAATCCCAATAATCGCCTGCCGAGTGGTTTGAAGTGTAGGGTCAGTTTTGACGGGGTTACCCTGAATTTGCTGGATGCCCGTAGTTTGCCTTAAGGCTATTAAAACCAAATTCTCCTATTTGGTTGGGATATAGATTATTTTTGTATGAGCTGCAGTGTTGTCGAAAAATGTGCCAAAATAACTAATTAGAGTGTTTTTTGAGCAGCTCTGTGCTCTGCCCGACAGAGGCTATGCATAAATAGCGAATTTAATAATAGAGAAAGACGGTTTACCGATACCTGAATTACCTGCTTGGTTTATCAAGGTGTTGCGTTAAATCAGGTTTATGCAGAGGTAAGTACCGCTAGGGTTTGGCGGATGCGCATAAATCACAAGGATGCATTGGTTATTCACCAGTCCTTAAACCCAAACGAAATATTCGAGATTCATGCCCAGACCGCCGCGTCATCGCCGCCCGTTAATCGAAGCCTTAGAGCCGAGATTACTTTTCTCCGCTACGGCGGATATTGCCGTTTTCGATGACGGGGCTTCCGATGGCCAGTATTTGGCGAATGCCGCTGACCAAGTAGATTTAGTCAGCATATATATGCCGTCTGAGCCACTCCTCATGGAAAGCCAGACGACCGATATTGAGCCTCAGGCTGACCTTCCTCTAAGCGAAAACCCTGCTACTACCACGGTAGTATTTGTCGATACGGCCGTAGATGGCTACGAAACCCTGGTCGAGGATATTCGTGCGCGTGTTGATGATGGCTCTGTCGCCATCGTGTATCTGGATTCCACCAAAGACGGTATCGGTCAGATCAGCGATTACCTCGCTGGCGCTTCGGGCATTAGTGCCATCCATGTGATTTCGCACGGCGTGGCCGGCAGCCTCCAGCTCGGCAGTGCAGTAGTCAACGAACAAAATATTGCGCAATACGCCGGGCAAATCGCGGCTTGGAAAGCAGCATTGGGCGAAGACGCCGATATTCTGTTGTATGGCTGCGATCTGGCGGCCAACCAGAGCGGCCTGAATTTTATCCGCCAGTTAAGTGATTTGACCGGTGCGGATGTCGCCGCCAGCAATGATTTGACCGGCAATAGCCGCGTAGATGCGGATTGGGTGTTGGAAGAAAATGTCGGCACGATTGAAACCCGGTCCCTGTTTGCAGCTAACGAGCCGATGGAATGGAAGGGCGCGTTAGCTGATGTCGTTTACATCAATATTGGCGCTGCCAATAACCAGGCGACAATTAGTAGCACTAACAATGTTGGCCAGTCATTTCAATATGGTGGCGGTAACTACACGGTTGACCAAATTGGCATCCAGTTGCTGAAAGATCCAAGTGCGGCGCTACAAACTATTACTGTGGAGCTGCGCAATGATTGGAACGGCGGTGTGATCGCCTCCGCCAGCATTTCGTCTGCCGGTCTTACCGATACCTTCCAATGGGTCAATTTTAATTTTGCCGAGACCAACTTAACCACCTTCACAACCTATTGGATTCGCATCAGCTCAACCGGCACCGATGGGCTGGTAAAGGCGGCTTACGAAATAGGCAACACCTTTAACAATGGCGTATACCTGGAAAACGGCAATGGTGATGCTGGGCGGGAGCTGGCCTTGCGGGTTGCTAATAGTGATGGCATTAATGCTGCGCCTACCGTTGCCAATACCATTCCCAACCAGAGTGTGACTGAAGGGACTGCGCTCAATTACAGCTTTCCCAGTAACACCTTTAATGATTCTGATGGCGACAACCTGAGCTACACCGCCAAGCTCACCGACGGTAGCCCGCTACCAGCGTGGCTGCAATTCAATCAGGCAACCCGCACATTCAGTGGCACCGCCGATGATGGCAATGTGGGGACCCTCAGTATCCGCGTGACCGCTTCCGATGGTAATGGCCAGGCTGTCTTTGATGATTTTGACTTAACGATCAATAACCTCGCTGAAGCACCTTTTGTCGTCAACCCGATTGCCGATCAAGTGGCCTCCGGTTTTACCCCATTTAGTTATCAATTCCCGGCCTTCAACGAGGCCTCGCCGGTTTTTGCCGATCCGGATGTGGGCGGCTCTGTGGTCAGCTACCGCGCAACCCTGGCTGATGGCAGCCCCTTGCCTGGTTGGTTGAGTTTTGATTCGGCCAGCCGCACCTTCAGCGGTACTCCGACCAATGGTGATGCGGGTACTATCACCATCAAGCTGTATGGCACTGACAACACGGGCCTTGAATCGGTAACGCCTGATCAATTCAACATAGTTATCTCGGCAACCGCCAACGACGCCCCGGTCAACACTGTTCCGGGTGCGCAATCGACCAATGAAGACACTGCGTTGGTATTTAACCTAGCCAATGGCAACCGCATCCAAATCGCTGATGCCGATGCACTTTCTGCCAGTGTGCAGGTGACGCTAAGTGTGACGAATGGTGTGCTGACCCTGGGTGGTACGGCAGGATTGTCGTTCACTACGGGCGATGGAAACAATGACGCGACCCTGGTATTTACCGGCACAATCGCCAACATCAATACCGCGCTCGCCACACTCACTTATACACCGACTTCCAACTACAACGGCGCCGATACCTTGAGTATCGTGACCAATGATTTGGGTAACTCAGGCACCGGTGGTGCAAGAAGCGATAGTGACACCGTTGCTATTACGGTTAATGCAGTTAACGACGCGCCGGTGAATACGGTGCCGGGGGCACAGACCGGAACCGAAGATACCGCGCTGGTGTTCAGCGCGGGCAATGGCAACCAAATCCAAATTAACGATACGGACGCCGGTGGCAGCAATCTGCAAGTTACACTCTCGGTGACTAACGGCACTTTGACTTTGGCAGGAACCACAGGGCTTGGCTTTACCACCGGCGATGGCACTGCCGACAGCACCCTGGTTTTTACCGGTACCCGCACAGATATTAACGCGGCCCTGGCAACCCTGATTTTTAACCCCACTGCCAACTACAACGGTGGGGCGGTGCTCTCGCTGACTACCAGCGACCTGGGCAATACCGGTTCAGGTGGCACCTTGACGGATTCTGATACGGTCAACATCACCATCAATGCCGCCAATGATGCACCCACAGTTGCGAATGCGATTGCCAACCAAAATGCCACCGAAGATGCCGCGTTTAATTTTCAATTTGCGGCCAATACGTTTAATGATATCGATGCGGCCACCACGCTGGTCTATTCAGCGCAACTTGCCGGCGGCGGTGCACTGCCGAGCTGGTTAAGTTTTAATGCGGCCACACGTACGTTTAGTGGCACCCCCTTGAATGCCAATGTTGGCACAGTATCCATCGATGTGATCGCAAGCGATGGCAGCGGCGGCACAGTGACCGATACCTTCGATATAGTGGTCGCCAATAGCAATGATGCACCCACGGTCGCCAATGCCATTCCCAATCAAAATGCAACGGAAGATGCGGCTTTTAATTTTCAATTTGCTGCCAACACCTTCGCAGATCAGGATGCAGGCGCGAGCCTGACTTACAGTGCGCAATTGGCGGGTGGTGGCGCCTTGCCTGCATGGTTAACCTTTAACGATGCAACGCGCACTTTTAGTGGCACGCCGGCCAATGGCGATGTCGGCACACTATCGGTCCGCGTGACAGCAAGTGACGGCCTCGGCGGCACAGTGTCTGATACCTTTGATATTGCCATCTCCAACACTAACGATGCGCCAACGGTTGCCAACCCGATTCCCAATCAAAATGCGACCGAAAATGTGTTATTTAATTTCTCGTTTGCGGTCAATACATTTAATGATCAAGACACGGGTGATTCACTCACCTACAGCGCGCAATTGCCAGGTGGTGGCGCACTTCCGGGATGGTTGAGTTTTGATTCAGCGACACGCACATTTAGTGGGACGCCCGCTAATGGTGATGTGGGCAACATCACTATCGAACTCATCGCCAGTGATGGCAGTCTCAGCGTCTCTGATTTTTTTGATATTGCTATTGGTAATACAGATCAGTCACCGTTTTTGGTTACGCCTATCCCCAATCAAAATGCCACGGAAGATGCTGCCTTTAATTTTCAATTTGACATCAATACGTTTGATGACCCTGATGTTGGCGATACGCTCACCTATGCCGCGACTATGGCTGATGGTAGTGCACTCTTGCCATGGTTGAGTTTTGATCCGGTAACCCGCACGTTTTCCGGTACCCCGGCAAATGGTGATGTAGGAACAATTTCCATTAGAGTGACCGCCGCTGATAATGATGGTGGTGCGGTGGCTTCGGATACGTTTGATATTGTTGTCGCCAATACAAACGATGCACCAACAATCGCCAATGCCATTGCTGATCAAAATGCGACGGAAGATTCTGCATTTAATTTTACCTTTGCCGCCAATACCTTTGCCGATCAAGACTCGGGTAATACGCTGACTTACAGCGCACAACTTGCTGGCGGCGGCGCACTGCCTGCGTGGTTAAGTTTTGATTCGGCGACCCGCACGTTTAGCGGCACACCGTTAAATGCCCATGTTGGCACTGTATCGATTGATGTCATTGCAAGTGATGGCAACGGTGGTTCAGTGACAGAAACCTTTGCAATTGTGGTGGCCAATACCAACGACGCACCTACAGTCGATAATGTTATTGGCGATCAAAATGCTACACAAAATGTTGCGTTTAATTTTCAATTTGCCGCCAATACTTTTTCCGATAGTGATGGCAACCCCCTGAGTTATTCCGCACATCTTGCTGGTGGCGGCGCACTGCCGGCGTGGTTAAGTTTTGATTCTGCAACGCGCACCTTTAGCGGTACGCCCGCGAATGGCGATGTGGGAACTCTCTCGATTGATGTGATCGCGAATGATGGCAACGGCGGCACTGTGACCGAGACCTTTGATGTTGTAGTGGCAAACGCAAACGATGCGCCCACCGTGGTTATCACCCCTACGGATTACAACGCCATTGAACAGGTCGCCATTAATTTGCACGGCACAGGTATCAGTGTGGCTGATTTGGATGGTGATGCGTTAACCATCACGCTTACCGGAATACACTCTAATAGCAACCTTGCAGCAACTGTTGGAACGACGGGCGTTGTTGTTGTATCGGGCGTCAATACCAATACCCTGATCCTCAGCGGCACAGCAGCGCAACTCAATGATTTATTTGCGGGAAATAACGGCAGCACGCTTACTTACAGGCTCTCGGGTAATACCCCGGTTGCAAGCGATACACTTACCATAAGCGCGAGCGACGGCAGCCTCTCGGGCAATGATACGGCGACAATTAACATCACGGCAGTAAATGATGGCCCAGCCAATACCGTACCTGGAGCGCAAGCGACCAATGAAGATACGGCGCTGGTGTTCAGTGCCGGTAATGGCAACCAAATCCAGATAGCTGATCTTGATGCGGGCGCCAGCGATCTGGAGGTCACCCTCTCGGTTACCATCGGCACATTGACGCTCGCGGGCGTGGCTGGTTTGACATTTACTACGGGTGATGGAACCGCTGACAGTAGTTTGGTATTTCGCGGAACCCAAGCCAATATTAATGCGGCATTGGCAACGTTAACTTTCAATCCCGCGGCAAATTTTAACGGTGCTGCCGTACTGACTATCACCACTAGCGATCTAGGTAATACAGGTACCGGAGGCACTCTCACCGACTCCGATAATATTAATATCACCGTCAATGCCGCTAATGATGCGCCCACCGTCGCCACACCCATTCCTAACCAGAATGCGACTGAAGATGCTGCTTTTAGCTTTCAATTTGCTGCGGGTGCGTTTGCGGATGCGGATTTAAATGCGCTGACGTATAGCGCACAGCTAGCGGGTGGTGGTGCATTGCCCACGTGGTTAAGTTTTGATGCAGCGACGCGCACGTTTAGCGGCACACCGGTAAATGGCGATGTTGGAACAGTATCGATTGATGTTACGGCAGATGATGGCAATGGTGGAACGGTTACCGATACCTTCAACATCGTCATCGCCAACAGCAATGATGCACCCACCGTGGCAGCCCCTATCGCCAACCAAACGGCAGCCGATGGCGTGGCCTTTAATTTCCAATTTGGTCCGGGTGTTTTTGCCGATGTAGATACGGGCGACACACTCAGTTATTCCGCCCAATTGAATGGCGGTGGAGCACTGCCCGCCTGGCTCACCTTTGATGCTGCCACCCGCACCTTTAGCGGTGTTCCGGCCACCGGCGATGTGGGGGTATTGACGATTGATGTCACCGCCAGCGATGGCAATGGCGGTACGGTTACCGATACTTTTACACTCACCGTCAACAGCTTGCCCGATACTGAATATATCGATACGGGTAGTGGCGGTGCATTTGTGCCCGTATCTACCGGCAATCTGGTTGGTCAGTCTTTTTCTTATAACAGTGTCGGTGCGACTTACACAGTCAATGAAGTTAGCCTGTACCTCGCACGTTACGATGCTGCAGTGCTGCAAACTATCACGGTTGAACTGCGCGATGCGTGGAATGGTGCCATTTTAGCGAGCGACTCGATTCTTTCTTCGCAAATCAGCCGCGATGGTTTTGATTGGCATACCTTCAGCTTTGCCGATGTGGCACTCAATGACCAGCAGACCTATGTTATTCAGGTCAGCAGCACCGGCAGTGATGATTTGGTGATCGTATCGCGCATTGCCGGTAATACCTTTGCCGACGGTACAATGATTGAAAACGGTGTACCCGATGCCGCCGGTTGGGATCTGGCTTTTAAAGTCGCCAAAGATGATGGAAGTAACGGTGCGCCGGTGGCGGATAACCCCATCGCCGACCAGACTCTGGATGCCGAAGTGCCATTCAACCTGGTAGTGCCCGCGAATACATTTTCTGACCCGGACGCCAACGACACCATCAGTTATCGCGCACAATTGGCAGGTGGCGGCAGCCTTGGTTGGTTGACGTTTAACGAAGCCACCAACACCTTCGCTGGTACACCACACTGGCATCAGGCGGGCACCATGACGGTGGAGCTGATCGCGACTGACAACCACGGTGCCTCTACGTCGACTTTCTTTGATATTGAAGTCATCAACACCAACACTGCACCTACAGTGGCCAATCCGATCCCTGATCAATTGGTGAACGAAGACTCACCCCTAAACTTCCAATTTGCCGCCAATACTTTTGGCGATGTGGATGTGGGTAATACCTTCACTTACAGCGCTGAGCTGGCAGTAGTGGGCGGCTTGCCACCATGGCTCAGTTTTGATGCAACAACCCGTACTTTTAGTGGCACACCAGCCAATGGCGATGTGGGTACCTGGACGGTTGAAGTCACTGCTAATGATGGTTTTGGCGGTGAAGTAATTGATACGTTTGTGATCACCGTTGCCAATACCAACGATGCGCCGACCTTGGCAAACCCCATTCCCGACCGCACTGCTATAGAAGATACAGCGTTCAATTTCCAATTTGCCGCCAACACCTTTGCCGATGTGGATGTGGGCACCAGCTTTACCTATACCGCTCAACTGGTCGGCGGTGCACCTTTGCCCGCATGGTTGAGTTTTGACAGCGCCACGCGTACTTTCAGCGGTACCCCGGCTGAGGGTGATGTGGGTACCATCGCCATAGAAGTGATTGCCAATGACGGTGCGGGCAGCACAATTTCCGATAGCTTCGATATCGTCATCACCAATAGCAATGATGCTCCCATCATTGCTAACAACATTCCCGACCAAAATGCAGCAGAAGATGCAGTATTTAATTTCCAATTTGCGGCCAATACCTTTACTGATGCGGATCCAGGCGCAAGCCTCACGTATTCGGCGCAGATGGCTGGTGGGGGCTCTTTACCTGGTTGGCTCAGTTTTAATGCCGCAACCCGCACATTTAGTGGTACACCGACCAATTCAGATCTGGGTACACTCACCATCGCACTCACTGCTAGCGATGGTTTGGGTGGTACGGTTAGGGAGACCTTCGACATAGTGGTTGCCAATTCCAATGATGCTCCCATAGTTGCTTTTCCGATTGCCGACCAAAACGCCACGGAAAATACGGCATTCAGCTTTACGTTTGGCGCCAATGTATTTGCTGACGAGGACGCGGGCGATACCTTGTCCTTCAGCGCCCAGTTAGTGGGTGGCGCACCTTTACCAGCATGGTTACTTTTTGATGCAGCGACGCGCACCTTCAGTGGCACGCCCGCCGCCGCTGATGCCGGCACTTTGGCCATTCAAATTACTGCCAGCGATGGCAATGGTGGCAGCATTGCCGAGAGTTTTAATCTCACTATTAGCAATCTGCCGGTCAATGCACCGCCGTTTGTGCAAAATGCGCTTGCTGATCAGCTTGCTGCTGAAGATTCACCTTTTCAATTCACCTTGCCAGCGGCGACCTTTGTCGATCCTGAAGGCGACTTGCTCATTTACTCCGCCCAGCTAGCAGGTGGGGGCGCTTTGCCTGCATGGCTGAGCTTTGATTCTGCGAGCGGCACTTTCAGTGGCACACCTGCGGCGGGCGACCTGGGCAATATCACCGTGCTGGTAACGGCGAGCGATGGCAATGGCGGTTCCGCCAGCGACAGTTTTGCCATTACCGTGACTAACACCAACGATGCCCCGCAACTGGTTAACCCAATCCCTAACCAAAATGCGACAGAAGACATCGCCTTCGTTTTTCAATTCAACAGCAACACCTTTGCGGATGAAGATCCGGGCGCTAGTCTCACTTACAGCGCACAACTGGTCGGCGGAGGTGCATTGCCGGCTTGGCTGAGTTTTGACAACGCGACCCGCACGTTCAGTGGCATCCCTGCGCAGGGGGATACCGGCAATTTGATACTTCAGGTTGTCGCCAGCGATGGTGTTGCTACCGCCGTGGCGCAATTCCAACTTATGGTAGCCGCAGTGAACGATGCCCCCCAAACAACCGGCATCGCGGCGATCAATAATCTGGAAGATGCTGCAGGTGACCAGGTCGATTTATGGGCGGCGTTTAGCGATCAGGAAACCGTCAGCCGCGATCTGGCGTTTTCCGTTGTCGGCAATAGCAATCCCGGTTTGGTTAGTACCATTAGCATCGACCCGGCTACTGGCCAACTGCAATTGCGCTATGGCGCCAACCAATTTGGCAGCGCCGATTTAGTGGTGCGCGCGCAGGATCAGCAGGGGGCCTGGGTAGAAACCTTGGTGCGCGTCAATATCGCGCCGGTAAACGATGTGCCGGTATCCAGCGGTATTGGCGATATTAGGGTTCAGGCAGGCGCCGCTCCCCAGCAGATGAATCTGCAGACAGTGTTTAACGATGTTGAAAACGGTAGGGCGTTAGTCTGGACTTTGGTGGACAACAGCAATAGTGCAGTTGCCACCAGCGTTCAAATTGATCCTGCAACAGGCATGATGACACTGGCGTTTTCATCCCAAACCGGTGGTGATTCCACCATAACCCTGCGCGCGCAAGACGGCGAGGGTGCCTGGGTGGAGACCCGCTTTAAAGTGACCGTGACGGCGCTGGATATCGTTACTCCACCCCCTGTTACCCCGCCGGTAGAGCCGCCCAGTCCGCCGGTAGTTCCACCCGTAGTTCCGCCGGTAGTACCTCCAGCACCACCTACCGCGGAGGTGCCAGATGACGGTGACAATAACCCTGGTGAGCTACCCAACCTGGGTGGTAACGGTGACACAGGAATTACACCACCCGGGATACCGGACCAACCTTTAGTGGTAGATACTGGCGATAACGAGCGCCCTGATACTGGCTACAAAGATAAATCCAGCCGCGATATAGAGCGTGCTGAAGAGATGCTCAGCGACGGTAATATTCCACTGACGACTCTAACTGCGTCGCCCAATCTGGCCAGTCTGATTGCACCTGACGCCGGTTTTGCTCCTTGGGAAGAGGCTGATTTTGACAATGAAGTGCGCCGCCTGCGCGCGCAAATGGATGAAGCCATGTTGGAAGAACAAGACCGTAAAGCCGTTGTCGCGGGCCTTACGTTCTCGGTGACAACCGGTTTGCTGGTTTGGTCTTTGCGCGCGAGCAGTCTATTGTTAACCATGATGTCGATGCTGCCGCTCTGGCGCGGGCTTGATCCATTGCCAATTCTCGATGAAGTTAACAAAAAGAAAAAAGAGTTGGAGCAACAGCGTAAAGATCGTGAGCGCGAAGACAAAAGTGCAAAAGAAGTGGGTTATTTGTTTGATCACGCCCAGAAAAAAGAATCGCGCCCATAACCCACAACTAGCGCAGTTGGTCATCATAAACACAAAAGGAATCAAGGCGAGACGATGTTTGGTTTTACTCCTGCAGTTCGGTTAAGTTTGGGATTGGTAGTATTGACCGTCTCCATTTTGATCCTCGCGCAAGCGATAGGGTTAACTCCAGGTGCTGAGCGGCAACAACTGGATGTGCGCAAACGTTTGACAGAAACGCTGGCATCGCAAGTGGGCGTTGCGATCATGCGCGGTGATGAAATTTTGCTGCAATATTTGTTGGAGTCCTCGGTCGAGCGCAATCCGGAAATTGAATCCGCAGGGGTCAGACGCAACGACGGAATTGTGGTATCACAAACCAAATTGCACGCTCAAAAATGGGCCAAAGCAAAAGCGCACGAATCCACACCTACCCACGTTCGTTTTCCGATCATGATCAACGGCGCCAAACGTGCCGAGTTTGAAATCACATTTGAACCGCTGATGAGCGACAGTCATCCGATTTTTGGAATACCGACGTTTATCCTGCTGGTAATATTTGTCTCGCTCAGTGGTTTTGTTGGCTTTTGGTATTACATCAAACGCGCACTGAAACATCTGGACCCCAGTGCAGTTGTGCCCGCGCGGGTGCGAAACGCGTTGAATATTCTTGCCGAAGGTGTATTGATTCTGGATAGGCGAGAGCAGATTGTGCTGGTCAACACTGCGCTGATGGAGCATTTGCAGCGCACCGAGCAATCATTGGTTGGTAAAAAGGCCAGCAACCTCGGCTGGTTTCTCGATCCTAATCAAGAAACGCGTGATTACCCTTGGTTGACGGCGATTAATACCGGCGTAAAACAAACCGGGGTGCGAGTGTTATTGCCGACCAGTGATGAAAAAGACAAAATTTTTCATGTGAATGCCGTACCGATCCTCGATGGCAAAGGGTCAAGCCAAGGCACCATTGCCGTGTTTGAAGATATTACCGAATTGGAAACCAAAAGCCGTTTGCTAGAGGAGATGATCCAACAGCTCGCGGCGACGCAAGTGGCGATTGAAAGCAAAAATAAAGAGCTGACTTACTTAGCCACACGCGATCCGCTCACCAATTGTTTTAACCGCCGCGCACTCTACGAACATCTCGATGGCAAGTTCGATGGCGCGCGCACCTCCGATGCCGAGTTCAGTTGTATTATGGCCGACATCGATTTCTTCAAAAAAGTGAACGATACCTACGGCCATGCGGCAGGCGATGAAGTGATTAAGATGGCTGCCAATAGTCTGCGCGAGGTCGTGCGCGATATGGATATGGTGGCGCGATTTGGTGGTGAAGAGTTTTGCGTGATTTTACCGGGCGCACCGCTGGAGCAGGCGCAGATGATCGCCGAGCGCTGCCGCGAAAAAATCGCCGCAAAAGATACCAATGGCATCAAAGTGACCGGCAGTTTCGGCGTGACCTCAATTCGTATGGGGGCAAGTTCGGCGACCCAACTGATCCAGCAGGCGGATGAAGCACTCTATTACTCCAAACAGCACGGCCGCAATCAGGTCACCTGTTGGAAGCCGGGTATGGAAAGCCTTATCGCCGAGACCCAACATTAAGTTTAAGGTACTCATCTAGATAAAAACTTGCGCGCAATTCGACCAGCAAACCCGCTCCTTAGCGGGTTTTTTGCTTCATTTCACCGCAGAGTGATCTTGCCGGTGGTAAATCTGCCGCCAGTAATTACAATAGCCCTCATTTGCCCTTCACCATGCAAGAACGACTCGGGATACTCCATTGAAATCAGTGACTCCACAACGCCGCGCGCCCGCTTCAGAGCAAACCTCCAATTTATTGGTGCGCCTGTTAAAAGAGGGTGCACTTATCGGCTTGGGTGCCGTGTGCCTCTATTTGTTGATCGCCATGATCAGTTACGACCCGAATGATCCAGGCTGGTCCAAAACTGGCGATAACACTATTGTCCAAAATGCCGGTGGGCCTTTTGGTGCCTGGATCGCTGATGTGTTCTTTTCGTTGTGTGGCTATCTCGCCTATTTATTTCCGGTGATGATTGCCTACCGCGCCTGGTTGGTATTGAAAGACCGCACCCGTGAAGGCGGTATCGATTGGTTGTTTTTCGGTTTGCGTGCGGTAGGGTTAATACTGGTGATGGTGGCGGGCGCAGGTATCGCAGCCATGCATTACAGTGACGGCGCCTCGGCACTACCTTATTCTAATGGTGGGCTTTTGGGCGCTGCGGTATCCGACGGTGTTTTCGGCGCATTTAATTACACCGGTGGAACCCTGCTATTGCTCACCCTGTTTCTGGTGGGCATGACGATTTTTACTGATCTTTCATGGTTAAAACTCGCGGAAGATATAGGCCGCTGGACCAGTATCGGTATCGCGCGCGCGCTGGAAAAATGGCAAGTGTATAAGCGCGAGCGCGCGGAAAAACAAATCGCCGTCAAAGCCCAAGAGCATCGCCGTGAAGTGGTGGTGCAGCATGCTAAGGTGGAAGCCAAGCGCCAGGCGCCGGTGATTATCGAAGAGCCCGTCAAAAAGAAACCCGCGCCCAGCCCGCGTATCGAGAAAGAAAAACAACCATCGCTATTTGAATCACTGGAGCCGGCGGTCGGGCAATTGCCGCCGTTGAGTTTGCTTGATCCGGCTGATAAGCGTAGCGACAAGGGCTACTCCAAAGAGTCGTTGGAAGCTATGTCGCGCATGCTGGAATTGAAGCTCAAGGATTTTGGTATCGATATTGAAGTGGTATCGGTACAACCTGGCCCGGTGGTTACCCGTTTTGAAATCCAGCCAGCGCCTGGTATTAAAGCCAGCCGCATCTCCGGCCTCGCAAAAGATTTGGCGCGCTCACTCGCGGTAGTCTCGGTGCGGGTAGTGGAAGTTATCCCCGGTAAATCGGTAATGGGTGTTGAAATTCCCAATGCGCATCGCGAAATGGTGCGTTTGTCCGAGGTGCTTTCTTCAGAAGTCTACGATAATGCCAAATCGCCACTGACCATGGCATTAGGACACGATATTTCCGGCGAGCCCATTGTTGCCGATCTCGCCAAAATGCCGCACTTGCTGGTAGCTGGTACGACCGGTTCGGGTAAGTCCGTGGGCGTCAACGTGATGTTGCTCAGTCTGCTGTATAAATCAACGCCTAAAGAAGTGCGCCTGATATTGGTTGACCCCAAAATGCTGGAGCTTTCGGTCTATGAAGGTATCCCACATTTGCTCACCCCCGTTATCACCGATATGAAAGATGCCTCTAACGGCCTGCGTTGGTGTGTGGGTGAGATGGAACGCCGCTACAAGCTGATGTCAGCGCTGGGCGTGCGGAACCTTGCCGGTTACAACCGCAAGGTTGAAGATGCAATCAAGGCGGGTGAGCCGATTAAAGATCCGCTGTTCAAGCCGGAAGAGAATTTTGATCCGGGCGCCGAAGTAGCGACTGCGCCGGATTTGGCGGAGCTGCCGTTTATTGTGGTAGTGATCGACGAATTTGCCGACATGATGATGATTGTCGATAAGAAAAAAGTGGAGCAGCTGATCGCCCGTATCGCGCAAAAAGCCCGTGCGGCGGGTATCCATTTGATTCTCGCTACGCAGCGTCCTTCTGTAGATATCATCACCGGTTTGATTAAAGCCAACGTGCCTACGCGCATAGCGTTCCAGGTATCGTCCAAAATTGACTCGCGTACCATCCTTGACCAGGGTGGGGCAGACCAGTTGCTGGGCCATGGCGATATGCTCTATCTGCCATCAGGAACCAGCGTGCCCATCCGTGTACACGGCGCTTTTGTTGACGACCATGAAGTGCATAAAGTAGTGGCCGATTGGAAAAAACGCGGTGCACCGCAATATATCGACGGCATCACCGATGATGACAACAACTCCATTCCCGTACCTGGCTTACCTAGCGAAGGTGGTGAAGATAGCGATGGTGAAACCGATGCACTTTACGATGAGGCGGTGCAGTTTGTGATTGAATCGCGCAAGGCTTCGATCTCGTCGGTGCAGCGAAAATTGCGCATCGGCTATAACCGTGCGGCGCGCTTGATTGAAACCATGGAGGCGGCGGGCGTAGTTTCCTCCGCAGGCCACAACGGCAATCGCGAAGTATTGGTCGGCGGCGGGCGCGATTAGCGTTTTATTTTTATCAACTGAACTGTTTATCTCAGGTTCATCGCCACTCGCTAGGATCTACTGTAGTGCGATAGTGCACACAATCAAAACTCATATCCGGATTTTTTATGAAGATGTTTTCCCGTTTTTTGACTAGCTGTTTATTAGTAGCTTCCGTTGTCGTCCATGCTGCCGACGACCAAGCCGCCGCACAATTGCGCAAACAACTCGATGCAATGAACACCTTGCAGGGCGATTTTGTTCAAACCACCTACGATAAAAAAGGTGCAGAACAAGAGACCAGCAGTGGCAATTTTATGCTGATGCGCCCCGGCAAGTTTTATTGGAAAACCCTGGAACCTATGCAACAACTGCTGGTATCCAATAACAAAACGATTTGGCTCTACGACCCGGATCTGGAAACCGTCAACGAACGCGCCTTCACTGATGACCTGCGCGAAACACCCGCTTTATTGTTAAGTTCTGATATCGAACAACTGCGCAAAAGTTTTACCGTCACCCGCGATGAAAAAGACACGTCTGCCGAAAAATATACACTGACTCCCAAAGTCACCGATGGCATGTTCCAACATTTAACGTTGGTATTTAAAGCGAATCAGCTTACCGAATTTGCAATTCAAGACAGTCTCGGCCAACTCACTCGCTGCGTATTAACCAATGTGCAGCGCAACAAAACCCTGCCGGAAGAAAAGTTTTTCTTTATTCCGCCCGAGGGTGTTGAAATTCTAAAAGACTAAGCTGGCCTCCATGGATCTTTTCGGTTCAGCTACACCAGCTTACCAACCGCTCGCGGCGCGCATGCGCCCGCGCAACCTCGACGATTATATCGGCCAGGAGCATTTGCTCAGCGCCGGTAAACCTTTGCGTGAAGCCATCACTCGCGGCCAATTGCACTCCATGATTTTGTGGGGGCCACCGGGTGTTGGCAAAACCTCGCTCGCCAAATTATTTGCCGAGCAAGCGAATGCCCGTTTTGAATCATTGTCAGCAGTGTTGTCCGGTGTAAAAGAAATTCGCGCAGCTGTTGCTAGCGCACAACAGGAGCGAATTTCCAGTCGTCGTAAAACCATTTTATTTGTCGATGAAGTGCATCGTTTTAATAAATCCCAGCAGGATGCATTCCTACCTTATGTGGAAGATGGTACTTTCATTTTTATTGGTGCGACTACCGAAAATCCCTCGTTTGAATTAAATAACGCACTGCTCTCGCGCTGCCGTGTTTATGTGTTGCGCGGCTTGCAACCAGAACAATTAAAAGATGTATTGCAGCAGGCACTCGATGATAAAGAGCGCGGCCTGGGCGAACACCATATTCGTATCGATGCCGATACGCTGATGACTCTCGCGCAAGCAGCCGATGGCGATGCACGCAAAGCGCTTAACTTGCTGGAGATTTCTGCTGATCTCGCCGAAGAAGAGGGTGACCATAAAGTCATCAACGCGCAAGTCATCACAGAAGTGCTGGCCTCTGATGTTCGTCGCTTCGATAAAGGCGGGGATATTTTCTACGAGCAAATTTCTGCCCTGCATAAATCTGTGCGCGGCTCTTCACCAGATGGCGCCTTGTATTGGCTGGCGAGAATGCTTGATGGTGGCTGCGATCCACTCTACATCGCCCGCCGTGTAGTGCGTATGGCGAGCGAAGATATAGGCAATGCCGATCCGCGCGCGCTGCCGCTGTGTTTATCCGCATGGGATGTGCAAGAGCGGTTGGGTAGCCCGGAAGGGCAGCTGGCGATCGCCCAGGCCGTGGTGTATCTCGCCTGCGCACCCAAAAGTAATGCTGTGTATAATGCCTTCAATCAAGTCATGGCCGATGTGCGCACCCAACCGGCCTACGATGTTCCCATGCATTTACGCAATGCCCCGACCAAGCTGATGAAAAGCATGGATTACGGCGCCGAATATCGTTACGCGCATGATGAGCCAGGCGCTTATGCTGCGGGTGAAAATTATCTGCCGGAAGATATTGCCCAGGCGCGCTATTACCAACCGGTGGAGCGCGGATTGGAATTAAAAATCCAGGAAAAACTCGCCCATCTGCGCGAGCTTGATAAACAAAGTAAAAAGAAACGCTATAAAAAATCGCCCGGAAAATAATATGCAGTGGTTAGCAATCGCATTAGGTGGTGCTCTCGGCTCAGTGCTTAGATTCGCTGCCGTCGGTTATTTTACGCCGCTGTTGAATTACCGCTTTCCGCTTGGCACGTTTGTGGTGAATATTGCCGGGTCGTTTTTAATCGGTGTCGCTTATGTACTCCTGGTAGAAAAAACGACTTTGCCTGCTGAATGGCGCTTGTTTTTTATCACCGGAATTTTAGGTGGATTTACCACTTTCTCAGCCTTTTCGCTGGAAATTTTGCAGTTGTGGCAAGAAGGGCATGTGTTTAATGCACTTGTGTATGCCAGCAGTTCGGTGGTTCTGGGGTTATTGATGGCGTTTATTGGTATGGCATTAACCCAAAAATTATTTTAATTTTTTATTTCGCTCGCTCCCAAGCTCTGCTTGGTAATGCGTATGCTGCAAATGTTGTGGTATATAAACATTAACTTTAACTTACTACGAAAAATTATCATGTTAGATTCAAAATTACTCCGCACCGCCACTGAGCAAGTTGCCCAAGGCTTAGCCAAACGTGGCTATGAATTGGATGTAGCAAAAATCCAGGCTTTGGAAGAGACCCGCAAAGCGATTCAAATAAAGACTGAAAATTTGCAAAGTGAACGCAACTCTATTTCCAAAGGTATCGGCAAAGCCAAACAAGCCGGTGAAGATGTTGCTCCTATGATGCAGGCAGTAGAAAACATCAAACAAGAATTGGCTACTGCGGAGGTAGAGTTGGCCAAAGTTCAGGTTGAGTGGGATGAGTTTGTCAATGCGATTCCTAATATTCCAGCAGACGAAGTGCCGAACGGAAAAAGCGAAGACGATAACGTTGAAGTGCGCACTTGGGGCACGCCACGCAGCTTCGAATTCCCCATTGTTGATCACGTTGATCTAGGTGCAAACCTCGCTGGTTTGGATTTTGAAACCGGCACCAAAATTACTGGCACTCGCTTTGCGGTATTGCGCGGTGGTGTTGCACGTCTGCATCGCGCGCTGGCTCAATTTATGTTGGATACGCATATCAACCAACATGGCTACGAAGAAGTTAATGTCCCTTTTATTGTGAATCGCGATTCACTTTTTGGTACTGGCCAGCTGCCGAAATTCGAAGAAGATTTATTCAAACTGACTGATGACCGTGAGTTCTATTTGATCCCAACGGCAGAAGTGCCGGTTACCAATATTTATCGCAATGAAATTATCGATGAGGCGCAACTGCCGATTAAATTGGTCTGCCATTCACCATGCTTCCGTTCCGAAGCGGGCAGCTATGGGCGCGATACTCGTGGCATGATTCGCCAACACCAGTTTGAAAAAGTAGAACTGGTTAAGTTTGTGCGTCCAGAAGAATCCGATGCGGCACTGGAAGCACTGGTTGGTCATGCGGAAACGATTTTGCAGAAACTCGGTTTGCCACACCGCACGGTAATATTGTGTGGCGGTGATATTGGTTTTTCTTCTGCCAAAACCTACGACATCGAAGTGTGGGTTCCTTCACAAAATAAATACCGCGAGATTTCATCCTGCAGCAGTTTTCGCGATTTCCAGGCGCGCCGCATGATGGCTCGCTACCGCAACAAAGAAACCGGCAAACCTGAATTGCTGCACACCCTCAATGGTTCAGGTTTAGCCATTGGCCGCACCTTGCTCGCCGTAATGGAAAATTATCAGCAAGCAGATGGCAGTGTCGTCGTTCCAGAAGTATTGCGTCCCTACATGGGCGGCACTGAAGTATTGATGCCAGTTAAAAAATAATTGGAATTTTCACGCATGTGAATCTGTAGGGTGGGTGGAGCGAGAGCGATACCCACCTTTTATTTTTGAGAGAAGGATAATTAGATGTTCACAAAAATCGACCACCTAAAAGCAACTCTCGATGCGCATCGCCCTCTGCCGGAGGCAGTGGTCAAAAACCTGCACGAAGATTTGGTGCTGCGCTGGACTTATAACTCCAACGCTATTGAAGGTAATACGCTCACCTTGATGGAAACCAAAGTGGTACTGGAAGGTATTACCGTGGGTGGCAAGAGCCTTCGCGAACATTTTGAGGCGATTAACCACCGTGATGCCATTTTGTTTGTAGAAGAATTGGTGCAGCAGCGTGAAGTGTTATCAGAGTGGCAGATTCGCAATATTCATCAGTTGATCCTTAGAAATATCGATGAACAAAATGCAGGGCGCTACCGTAATCTCAATGTACTGATTTCTGGCGCAACTCATACACCACCCGACCACCTGCTTGTGCCAGAGCAAATGGTTCGTTTTATCGCCTCGTTAAATCCACAGCTTCATCCGGTCGAATTTGCGGCGCGTGTGCATGTGGATTTTGTGGGTATTCACCCTTTTGTAGATGGCAATGGCCGCACGTCGCGTTTGTTAATGAATCTGGAGCTAATGAAAGCAGGCTTTCCTCCCGTTGTAATTCCAGTTGGGCAAAGGCTGCGTTATTACCAAGCCTTGGATAATGCGCATGTAAAAGGCGATTACCTCCCCTTTATTGAACTCGTGGTTGAGGTTGTTGAGCAAAGTTTTGAACCCTATTTTTTTGCCTTAGGTATTAAACAATAAATTTATGGAATACTTCCCCGTCTTTCTCGATTTAAAAAACCGCCTCTGCCTGTTGGTCGGTGGTGGTGATATCGCAACGCGTAAAGGCCGCTTGCTCTCCAAAGCAGGCGCGCGCTTGCGTGTGGTTGCGCCGGAAATTTCCAGAGAATTACGTGAACTGGTTGCGCAAAATAATGGTGAGTTGCATGAGCGTGAATATCAAACCGACGATTTAAATAATTGTGTTATCGCAATCGCGGCAACGGATATCGAATCGCTCAATGAACAAATTTCTGCCGATGCCAAAGCGCGCAACTTGCCCGTTAATGTGGTTGATAGTCCCGCACTCTGCACTTATATCACCCCGGCGATTATTGATCGTTCACCTTTAGTGATCGCAATTTCCAGCGGTGGCGAATCACCGGTGCTCGCGCGTTTAATCCGTGCAAAGCTCGAAACACTTATTCCCGCCAGCTACGGTCGCCTTGCACAAATTGCCAGCAGCTGGCGTGACCGTGTCAAGTCTCGTTTTGATGATGGCGATAGTCGCCGTCGGTTTTGGGAAAAAATTCTGCAAGGTCCTGCCGCTGAATTGGTATTAAATGGTCAGGAAGACGCTGCGGAAAAAATTATTGCTACCGAGATTTCTAAAGATGATCAGACTATCACGCAAGGTGAAGTCTATTTAGTCGGCGGCGGCCCGGGGGACCCTGAATTATTAACGCTGCGCGCATTGCGTTTAATGCAGCAAGCTGATGTGGTGCTCTATGACCGTTTGGTGTCCGATGGGGTGATGGAATTAGTGCGCCGCGATGCTGAGCGAATTTATGTTGGAAAACGCCGCAGTGAACATGCGATGGAACAGGAAAATATCAACCAACTGTTGGTTGATCTCGCCAAACAAGGTAAACGAGTGTTGCGCTTAAAAGGGGGAGATCCATTTATTTTTGGGCGCGGCGGTGAAGAGATTGAATTACTCGCGCAAAATAATATTCCGTTTCAAGTGGTGCCCGGAATTACCGCTGCATCGGGTTGCTCGGCTTACGCAGGCATTCCGCTAACTCATCGCGATTACGCGCAATCCGTGCGGTTTGTGACTGGGCATTTAAAATCTGACAATACGAATCTGCAGTGGCCTGAGCTAGCCAATCCAACCCAAACACTGGTGTTTTACATGGGCTTGGTAGGATTAAAAGAGATTTGTGAGTCCTTGATCAGTCATGGTCGTGCATCGACGACACCTGTGGCCTTGATTGAAAAGGGAACGACACAGGAGCAGCGTGTGTTGATTTCGGATTTGGCGTCAATTGTTGATGTGGTTGCCGCAAATGATGTACATGCCCCTACGCTGTTTATCGTTGGGGAAGTTGTAAAATTACATGATAGTTTGAAATGGTTTAAGCCGGGTATGTAAGCTCTGCCGTCCTAAAAATAAGTTGACATAAAAAGCCTCCCTCGCACAACGAGGGAGGCTTTTTTATTACTGTGTTGCCGAGTTGGAAGGTTTGGTTTTTATCCAGGAGATAAGCACAGAACCGCCGATCAGCAATGCAACTGTCGCGAGTGAAATGCCAGTCGGAATTTTATAGATATCGATCAACAACATTTTAATACCGATAAATACCAACACCAATGCCAGTCCATATTTTATGTAGGTAAATCTATCGGCCATATCTGCCAGCAAAAAGTACATGGCTCTCAATCCGAGAATTGCAAAAATGTTTGATGTCAGAACGATAAAAGGATCAGACGTAATAGCAAAAATGGCGGGGATTGAATCTACAGCAAAAATAACGTCTGAAATCTCCACCATGATTAATACCAGAAATAGGGGGGTCATTAATTTCACCCCATTTACTATCACAAAGAAACGTTCACCATCCAAATGATCGCTGATCGCAAAATGACGTTTTAGCCACTTGAGTATTGGGTTGTTGTTGAGGTCCATTTCCTTGTCTGCCATCCACCACATTTTGATACCTGTGATCAACAGGAAGGCACCAAATACATAGAGCAACCAATGAAAATGTGCGAGCAACCAGACGCCAGCGAAAATCATAATGGTGCGTAAAATAATTGCACCTAACACACCATAGGTGAGCACACGTTTTTGCAGTTCAAACGGAATTGCAAAAAAATTAAACAACATTAGCCACACGAAGACGTTGTCTACTGCAAGCGATTTTTCAATCAAGTAACCGGTGAGATATTCCAATGTTTTGCTGGTAGCAAATTCGCGGGTGTAATTGGCATCCAGATAAAACCACAAGCCAGCGCCAAAGCTCAATGCCAGCCCCACCCATACCAGCGACCAACTGGCAGCTTCTTTTAGCGAGACACGGTGTTGTTTTCCTCCGCCGACAAAAATCAAATCAATCGCGAGCACAACTATCACAATCGCAAAAAATGCCAGCCACATCCACCAGGTTCCAATAGATTGAAACGAGCTGGTTGCGTCATTGGCCGTTTGTACGGCATCAGTAAGGGTTTGCCCGGACGAGGCACCGGAAAGAGATGAGAAAGTAAAAATGTTTATCATGGAAGCTCCATCAAGGTCAGTTTAATTGACGCAATGACGGGCAAATCAGGAATGTACGAAAGCCTTTGTCATTGCGACAAAGGTCTCGTTTACAAGAGATTCTCTTGCCCGCGCGACCGGAGCTTTGACTCGTATTGACGACCTGCGCGGTGGTAACTACTCCCCTTCGTGAATCGGATTATTGAAAAACCCAGCATTTCAGTCAAGTATTTTTACGTTGGCTAACACGCCAACGGCGGCATTGATTTCTAGCTGCGGCTTGCACTAATGCATTGGTCAAAATGTGATCTGCGAGCCAGAAATATGTTGTTATTGGTTTTAAGGTTAAAGATATCCAATTCTCTGCCGATAAATTGACTGCAGCGTGCGAATTTAGACGCAACAGGAATCCCCATGGTATATCTAGGCCCCATTCAACCGCGACCGGTATCGGTAAAGGCACCCAGCCGTCCTACAGCTACGACAGCAGTTAGTGCCTATGCCAATGAGCACCAGAAAGGCGATCGCTCCGCAGGGCTTGATGCAATAGGCCCCCCCGGTGGAGTAGAGCGCCGCAAGCAACAAGACCGGCGTAATAAATCAGGCGCTCCCATGTTGGAAACACGCGCCGGTAAAGATAGGCGTAGATCTCCCCAACCCAGTATTAGCGTATCCATTTAAGATGAATTTCCTCAATGTGCTGTTGCCGTTATTTTCACTGGCACTGACTTAAATGCCGGTGTTTTACTGCGCGGATCGTGTGTGGTGGCAATCAGCACGTTGGCCTCAGGATAGTAGGCCATGGCATTGCCGCGCGGCAAATCAAACGCAAACACTTTTACGGCTTTCATTACTCCCTGTGGCGATTGGATGTTCGCGCAATCTCCCGCCGCAATTCCCAGTTCACCTATGTCCGCTGGATTCATCAAAACTGACCAACGAGTATCAGTGCCGCGATAGGAATCGCTCTCTTCATAAATAATCGAATTGAATTGGCCTTCACTGCGGATGCTGGCGAGTAAAAAAGGATATTCAGCGCTGGTTACTGGTGTAGGCAGCGGATTGGTTTGGAATTGGGCTTTTGTGTTTTCTGTTTTAAATGTTGGTGTGTCGAGCAAGCGGTTCTTGATGGTGAATTCTTGTTTGGTTTGTGCAATATCTTTTAATTCACTCAATCCGGGAATAGTTGCGGCGATCGCGGCGCGAATAGAATTGTGTTGTTTGAGTTGGTTAAAATCGAGCGGGCAATCTGGCAGTAATCGTTTACCCAGCTCGCACAGAATTTCCACTTCCGGTTTTACATTATGTAAGCGATCAATACCGCCATCGCTCAAACGCACATAATTAAACATGGATTCTTGCGTAGTGGCTTGCCACTCTTCATCGCGTGCAGTGACAGGTAAAATTAACGCTTCACTGGTTTCCATACCGGTGATGTGGCCCGCGTTTAACGTCGTGGTTAAATAAACTTTAAAGTTGATCTTATCCAGCGCTTCTTGTGCCCATCCGCTATTGGGAGTGGCCGAAAATAAATTGCCACCCATGATAAATGCGGTGTCAATTTTTCCTTCATATGCCGCTGTTAAACAGGCGAGTGTATCCATGCCTTTGGTGCGCGGCAGCTGTACACCCAGATGCTGTTCGAGCTGTTGTAACACATCTTCCGCTAAAATGGGTTTAACACCCACAGTGCCTATGCCTTGTACATTGCTATGGCCGCGTAGCGGTAATAAACCCGCAGCAGGTTTGCCAAGCATGCCGCGCAATAAGGCTAAGTTAGCAATCGCCTCAACATTTTCTACGCCGTGTAAATGATGAGTAATTCCCATACCCCAGGCAAAAATCGCTTTTTCAGATTGTGCATAGGCATTGGCGAGTGCGATTATTTTTTCTTTATCGACACCGCAAGTATCAATAATTTTTTGCCAGTCAGTATTATCAATATCAGATTTAAATGTTTGAAAATGATCCGTGTACTGCGCGATGTAATCAGTTGCAATTTGGTTGGATTCCAGCAGCGCTTTAGCGATCCCTTTAAATAATGCAAGGTCGCTGCCGATTTTGGGTTGCACATATTCCGATGCAATCCAGGTGCCGCCGCTCAGCATGGATTTGGCACTTTTAGGTACCGCAAAGCGCACCAGTCCGGGTTCTTTAGCTGGATTAATCACAATCACTTGCCCACCGCGCTCGCGGCAATTTTTTAATTGGTGCACAAAGCGCGGATGGTTGGATGAAGGGTTGGCACCTATCACAAAAATACAGTCGCAATTGCCGACATCTTCCAGTGACACCGTTGCGGTACCACTGCCAATGACGTTCTGTAATCCAACCCCAGTTGCTTGGTGACAATAATAGGAACAATTGTTGACATTGTTTGTGCCATACAAACGCGCGAGCAATTGCAATACAAAGCCGGCTTCATTAGATGAGCGGCCAGAAGAATAAAAGAAGCTTCGCTCGGATTTGGTTGCGGCAAACGCGCGCGCCATTTTATCCAACGCAAATTCCCAGCTGACGGGTGAGTATTTATTGCCGTCGGCGGATTTAAATAAGGGGTTATTCAAACGCCCGAGATGCTCAAGTTCGTAAGCACTCAGCTGTTTAAAATCATCCAATGTGTGATTGAATAAGTCGGTCGGGATGGGTTGTTGTATATCGGTCGATTGCGCCTGAATACTTTTATTACAGACTGAGGGGAATTCGTCTTTTTCATTGGTCATGCCGCCGCGTTGGCCGCCCATTCCCAAACCGCAGGCTTTACAGGTATTTTTGCTATTGAGCGCTTTCGCCGAATTGAGCAAGCCGATACGCGCAACGGTCTTTAATGTGTAGAGAACCTTTTTGGGGCCACCACCGACAATGGTAATGGGTTCGGCGGGGGTAGAATCTTTTACAGACATAAGCGTTCAGCCAAGCGGTTAATGCGATAGCAAGAGGGTAGGGCGGATTCTGTTGCATTGCAATACGTTAAATAGCCCGCTTTCTTGTAGAATCAGGCCACGCTAAATAAGAGTGATTGGAACTCCCTATGCCTCATATTGTAATTCTGGAAGATGAGCCCTCTATTGCCGAGAGCCTGATTTTTGTACTGCAAGCGGAGAGCTTTAGTACCCATTGGGAAAGCCTGGCAAGCAAGGCGCTTGCCTACATTAAAGCGCAACCGGTGGACTTGATTGTTATGGATGTGGGGTTGCCTGATATGACCGGTTTTGAAGCCTGCAAACAACTGCGTAAATTTTCCGAAGTGCCGGTGATGTTTTTAACCGCCCGTGGCGATGAGCTGGACCGTGTTGTCGGATTGGAGATTGGTGCAGATGACTACGTGGTAAAACCCTTTAGTCCACGTGAAGTGGCGGCGCGGGTGAAAGCCATTTTAAAACGCGTGCGACCAGTTATTGCAGCGAGTGACTTATCCCTAACCAATGAATTATTACCTGTACCAGAAAAACAGCGCGAATTTATAATCGATAGTGAACGTAAAACGATCCATTACTACCAACAATTGCTACAACTCACACGGTTTGAATATTATTTGTTGCAAGCATTGGTTGAGCAGCCGGGGCGGGTCTTCAGTCGCGATCAATTGCTGACTGCCGTCGGTGCAACCGCTGATGCGGGCTATGACCGCAGCATTGACGGACATATCAAAACATTGCGCGCGAAGTTGCGCGCGGTAAAGGCCGCCGCCGACCCGATCAAAACTCAACGCGGTTTTGGTTATTGCTATCAGCCGGAAATTCATTAATGTCGCTGAGCTTACGCATTTTTATTATCTACATGCTCTTTGTTGCGCTCTGCAGTTATTTTGTCTTGCGCACAGTAATGGAAGAAATTCGCCCTGGTGTACGCCAATCCACGGAAGAGACATTGGTTGATACCGCCAATTTGCTCGCTGAGTTTTTGCGCGAGCCTATGCTTAATAATAAAATCAACAACGAATTCTACGCAGATATTTTTCGCGCTTACGGCCAGCGCACGCCTAATGCGAGTATTTGGGGCGTCAATAAATTTGCTGTCAATCACCGGATTTATGTCACTGATAAAAATGGCATTGTGTTGCTCGATTCAAAAAATATTGCAGTTGGACAGGATTATTCACAGTGGAATGATGTCTATCTGACGCTGCAAGGAAAATACGGTGCGCGCTCCTCCCATGAAATTGAGGGCGATGAAAGCTCCAGCATTATGTATGTGGCAGCGCCGATAAAAGAGGGGGATGAGATTATCGGTGTGGTCTCAGTTGCCAAACCCAATCGCAGTGTGCAGCCGTTTATTGATCGTACCCAGCGTCGTTTGGGGATATTGGGTGGCGGTTTAATCTTATTGGGTTTATTGAGTGGGGCAATTTTTTCCTGGTGGTTGAGCCGCGAGCTGCGCAAGTTGCGCGAATACGCCGTCAACGTCAGCCAGGGAGAGCGCGCGATAATTCCCGAAAGTAAAATTGCCAGTGGTGAATTGCGCCAGCTCGCGCAAGCATTGGAATCCATGCGCTCTGAACTGGATGGAAAAGCCTATATTGAGCGCTATGTACAAACACTTGCACATGAATTAAAAAGCCCACTTGCCGGTATCCGCGCAGCCACAGAATTATTGCAGTCGCCGCTATTGCAAACACCGGAGAATGATCAGCAGCGGCAGCGGTTTATCAATAATATCGACAGCGAAAGTCTTCGCCTGCAACAGCTTATTGAGCGCTTGTTAAATTTGGCCTTGGTCGAGCAACAGCAAACCTTGCATGACCCAAAACCGATTGATCTTAATCTGCTGCTGGATGAGTTGCTCGATAACCAAATGGCGCGTATAGCCCAGCAGCAAATACAGATTAAAAAAGACTACACTCCAGATGCGAGAGTTATCGGCGAATTGTTTTTACTTCGCCAGGCGATTAATAACCTGCTCGACAACGCGCTCGATTTTACTCCGCGAGCGGGTGTTATCTCTGTGCGTACACACAAAGAAAATGACCAATTAATTTTGTCAATAACCAATCAAGGGGAACCCATTCCCGATTTTGCCTTTGCGCGTTTAACGGAACGTTTTTTCTCCTTACCGCGCCCCGCAACGGGAAAAAAGAGCACAGGTTTAGGGTTGAATTTTGTGCAGGAAGTCGTTGCTTTGCATAGTGGAAATCTTGAATTGCACAATACGCATAACGGGGTGGTTGCAGTCGTGAATTTTCCACTTGTGCTGTCTAGTAATCTTGGGTGAGGTTAATGTATAGGCTGCTTGTGTACAATTTTTTACATCTTCCACCAGCACAAAAAAATAAGCTCCGCCCCTGATTCTGCCCCAGGCCACTGGGGTGGATTAAAACCTCCTGCACTATGCCTAAACTTGAGGGTAAAGCCAAGAATGCCGTTATTGATGAAAGTATTCGTTCCTGTCCTGTTAATCTTTTCCCTTGCGGCCTGCAAAGACGTGCTGAACAACCCTCTGGGGGGTATGGAAGCTCCGGCGTCTATGGAGCAGTTGGATGGAAGTTGGGTCGCAGAAGAGGGTGGTGCGAAGTTGGATATTGTTAAAACCAGCAAAGCCGATTGGTATGGTTTTATCTATCAGGAGAAGGGTAAGCAAACGGAAGGTCGTTTTGTGGTTTCTTATTTTGAGCGCAAGCGGGTACTGAATGTTGATTTGGCGAGTGTAAAAGTCAATGGCGCTCCGGTTGTTAAGGATTCCAGTCAGGCATTTTTGATGGTTGCTGCAACAGTCGATGATGAACAATTATTGCTGACACCCGCAGATATGGATAAATTTGAAAAGCATTTTGCGCAGTACTTTTTTGCCTCGCCAATTCAAGTAGAGGGCTTGTGCAAAAGAGATAACGAGCTTTGTAATTCGACCTTTTCCTCAGGCAATGTGTTGATATCCAAACGCATGAAAAAGTTTAATGACGAATTGATTAAAAAATTCCGTACTGTGTTCCCCTACAAAAAACAAGTAGTGTTTAATTCAGTCAACAGCTCATCTGAACACTAAGTGATATCACCCCGATTGTGTGTGCGATTGTCGGGTATTCTGCTTTTAGTGCGAATGCTCGCCGTTGCAGTGCATCAAAACTCCACATAAACTCCATATTCCCCACATAAATCCTCCAACTGGGGCGCGCATGATTTCTCCTACTTAAACCCTAAGGAGAAACCCATGAAGCGCCCTTTGTTGTTCAAATTCCTCGCCATCGGCCTGTTGATGTTATTGCTGCTGATTCCTATTGGGATGATTGGCAATTCAATCGATGAGCGCCGTGCATACAGCGAGCAAGTTATACGCGATATTGCCAACAGCTCCAGCCATAGCCAAACCTTGGTTGGGCCGGTACTAGTGGTGCCCTACACCAAGATTGAGCGCACCTGGACAGTAAACGAAAAAAGTGAACGGGTGGTAGAAGAACGTACAGTCTCGGGTAAATTGCAGTTTTTGCCGGATCTATTTCGTGTGAATGGAGATATCACTACCGAATTGCGTAAGCTGGGTATATATGCGGCGCGCCTTTATCACGCAGATACCCGTGTAGATGGCCATTTTATGGTGCCGGCAGATTACGGTATTAAAAATAATTTTTCTGACTACACGTTTCTCAAACCCTATGTCGCAGTGGGTATCAGCGATATCCGCGGCATTAAAAATTCATTGAAACTGCAATTAAATAATCAATCCTATGAATTTGAGCCTGGGTCAGAACTTAAAATTCTGGGCGACGGCGTTCACGCTGCTTTTCCATTGGATGTATTGCAGGTAGCAAATGAACAAAGTCAAAAATTGGGTTTTACGTTTAATTTGCTCTTGGATGGTACAGAGCAGTTGCATTTTTCGCCGATCGGAAAAGAGACACACGTAGAGCTGCACTCTGATTGGCCACATCCGCGATTTATTGGAAACTTTTTACCTGTGGAGCGCAGTGTGGCGGAAACTGGCTTTACAGCCCGCTGGCAAACCTCTTACTTCTCTACCAACTTTTCCGAATACTTTTACACCTGTGTGCGCAGTAATGAGTGCGACCAATACCAGCAGCGCCAGTTTGGTGTGAGTTTAATTGATCCTGTTAACCAGTATGTAAAAAGTGATCGCGCCATTAAATATGCACTGTTATTTATCGCCTTAACCTTTGCCAGTTTCTTTTTGTTTGAAGTGCTTAAACGTTTGCAGGTGCACCCGGTGCAATACGGTTTGGTGGGTATGGCTTTGGCATTTTTCTACTTGTTATTGTTATCGCTTGCCGAGCATATAGGTTTTGCTTCTGCTTACGCGTTGTCGTCAATCGCTTGTGTAATGTTGATTGGTTTTTATGTCTCCCATGTATTACAGAGCATCTGGCGCGGTATCGGGTTTACAACAGGTTTGAGTTTTTTATATGCCTTGCTCTACGGACTGTTAAGTGCAGAAGACTACGCGCTGCTGATGGGTTCTCTACTGCTCTTTGTATTGCTTGGCGTATTTATGATGCTGACTCGCAAAGTGGATTGGTATTCATTGGGGAATGGCAAAGCGGATTCGATAAAGGAGTGATAGGTCGATGAGTTTTTTGAATTATTGCCGCCAACCCTTATGTATCGCCTTTTCTGTCTTTTTCGGATTTATTTTGTGGATTATCTATGAGGCAGATAGGGGTGCAGATAATATTTTGATGAGTGCTGCCGATTCAATTCCTTACGGCGATAAGTTAGGGCATGTCTGGCTGTATGGAGGGTTGGCGTTGTTGCTTAATTTATTGCTCAATCGGCGAGTTGTGCTAATAAAGTCTGTACGGTTTCAACTAGGCAGCTTGCTGGTGTTTGGTTTTGCGGCAGCAGAGGAATTATCGCAAGGCTTTTTTGCAACACGCAGTTTGGATGGCTGGGATTTATTAGCGGATTTGTTGGGTGTTGGTATTGCTGCGTTTTTGGTAAATACTAAAAAAGGTGGGAATTAATATGGGGGTAATAGCCGCTTCGCTATTGATACTGGTATTGCCAGTGATTCTGTTTGGGTTAATCACTTACTGGCTGTGGATGCGTGGAATCTTGGGAAGGATTTGTTTGGTCGGCGTTTTTATGTGTGGTGCTGTTGAGGCGCACTCCATCATTTATCCACAAAAAAACTTGAAGGAAAATTATGCGCGGGTGATTGGTTAAATGTAAATGAATCACGGGGGATTTGTAACCACGAATCCCCCGTTTTTTCAATTTTTACTTCAGAATAGCTTCAATCTTTGCCAGTTCTTCAGCACTGAAGTTCAAATTGTTTAATGCCGCAACGGAATCATCGATTTGCGCAGGGCGGCTGGCGCCAATTAAACAGGTGGTAACCGCATCATTATGCAGCGTCCAGGCAATCGCCATTTGTGCCAGTGACTGGCCGCGTGATTCTGCAATTTTATTCAGCGCTTGCACTTTTTGGATTTTTTCCGGAGTGATGTCTTTGTCACCCAGATAAATTTGTTCCGCGCGTGCAGCACGTGAACCTTCTGGAATACCGTTCAGGTATTTGTTGGTCAATACGCCTTGAGCGAGTGGTGAGAAAACAGTGGATCCAACACCGTCCTCTTTTAATACATCCGTCAAACCATTCTCAATCCAGCGGTCAAACATGTTGTAACGTGGTTGATGAATTAACAAGGGTGTACCCAGCTCACGTAAAATACGCACGGCTTCTTTGGTTTGCGCTGGTTGATAATTTGAAATTCCCACATAGAGTGCGCGACCGGAGCGGACGATAAAATCCAGCGCTTGCATGGTTTCTTCAATCGGTGTTTCCGGGTCCATACAGTGATGATAAAAAATATCGAAATATTCAAGGCCGGTGCGCTTCAAGCTTTGGTCGCAACTGCTCACTAAATATTTACGCGAGCCACCAATACCGTAGGGGCCTGGCCACATATCATAACCGGCTTTGCTGGAGATAATTAATTCATCGCGGTAGGGCGCAAAATCCTGTTTGAAGATTGCGCCGAAGGTGGACTCTGCCGAACCAAAGTTCGGACCGTAGTTATTGGCTAAGTCAAAGTGGGTGATACCCAAATCAAATGCGCGTTGTAGCATGGCACGAGCGTTAGCTTGCGAATCTACTGCTCCGAAGTTTTGCCACAAACCCAGTGACAAGCGTGGCAAACGCAAGCCGCTTTTACCACAGCGCTGGAATTTCATGGTTTTGTAACGATCGGGATTAGCGACGTAAAGCGGGTTAGGTTCGTGGGTTATCATTTTTTATCCTGGGATTGTGGTGAATATTGTGGGGGAAACAGACCTGATCGGAGGCGCGCATTTTACCTGAAAAGCCGGGTAAACAAGCTTGGGGGAGTGTAAAGAAAAGTAGCTATAAGTGTTCTCTGGAGAATTAACTTGTTTGCTCTGGTGTCGTTAAATGCGTTCCGTTTTGGCGGCGAGTCACGCTTGGCCATTCGTCTTATATGGATTGGCTTAACTGGTCGTTGCAATCACGTAATGGTTTTATTTTCTGCATAAAAAATCCCTGCCAGTTTATCTGGCAGGGATTTTTGGTGTTAGTGCTTATCGTGTTTCTTACCCTTTTCCTTTCCTTTCGATTTTTTATGCTCGTGGTCATGCTCGTGTTCGCGTTGGTAGCTTTCTTCGTATTCGATTGATTTGATGAAATATACTGGCCGTTCACAGGCATGGTATTTATGGCAATGTTTGCCCCAGTTTTTGGCATGGCCGGGCGGCACGTGCAGATAAACGGGTTTGTATTTGGAATAACGCGGCTCTTTAACTATCACAACGGGTTGTGGATAGTAAATGTCCGGATGTGAGTCTTTGCCCAACTCAACACGGCCGTAGACACCAGGTGCGACTTCACCTTCCAACACTACATTGATGCCCAGGTCGTCCGCCTGTGCGGGCAGGTTTGCCAACACACCGAAACACATCAGGAGACTGGCAATTTGTTTGTTCATAATAGGTACCTCTGTTGGTGAAAACTTCATCAGCATAACGCGCTGCCATGAAGTATTCAGTGCGCCAGTGCATATAGTGCAATTTTTTGCGCCATTTCTGCGTTAACGCGTCGCATAGCTGGCGACCAATATCCCCCAGATCACCAGTACACAAATGTTCCCCAACATGTAGGCGCGCATGCGATGGATCACATTGTTGCTGGTCAGATGGATCCAACTGTGGGCAATGCGTGCCAGGACAAAAATCCAGGCGGTAATAATCATCGCCGGTACCTGTATCCCGAGTGCTATGGCAATTGCCCCTGCGGTATAAAACAGCATTGGAACTTCAAACAGGTTGGTGTAATTACGTGCTGCCTGGGCCATGGATTCGGGTATTTCACCATTGTTGAGGCGAAATTGGCTGAGCCTGACTTCACCCGATTTGACGGCTTTTACACGCAAGCGGAACAGGTAGACGGCGACTGCAAAGGTAACTAGCACCATAGCAAATAGCGGGTAGAGCATAGGATTAGTCCTTCATCTGATTGTTATAAGGCGCTTGCACTATAGCTGTATTTCCCGGGGGCTAGCCAGTGCGAATCGCTGCAGGGGGACATTCGCTGATTCTGGCACTATAATGGCCGCCTTTGTTTGCCGGCCCGCTGGCGTGCATCACTTTCTTAGCTTTCTCAACCAGCCATTACAAGGTAGATCCATGATTATCAAGCCTAAAGTTCGCGGTTTTATTTGTACCAACGCCCATCCGCAAGGTTGTGCGGTTAACGTCCAAGAGCAAATCGCCTTCACTAAAGCCAAAGGACCTGTGGCCAATGCCCCGAAAAAAGTATTGGTGCTGGGCTGTTCTACCGGTTTTGGGTTGTCCTCGCGTATTACTGCTGCATTTGGCGGCGGCGCCGATACTCTGGGCGTGTGCTTTGAAAAAGAGCCAAGTGAGAGCAAAACAGCCACTGCGGGTTACTACAACACATCTGCCTTTCACGATGCTGCCAAAGCCGTTGGTTTGTATGCGCATACCATCAATGGCGATGCGTTTTCTGATGCATTGAAAGATCAGGTGATCAACGAATTAAAAAACTCGATTGGCAAAGTGGATCTGGTGATTTACAGCTTGGCCTCGCCACGCCGCACCGACCCGAAAACCGGTGAGGTTTACAACTCGGTACTCAAGCCAATCGGCAAACAGTACATCTCTAAAAATCTTAATACCGATACGCTGAAAATTGCTGATGTCACCATCGAGCCAGCGTCCGACGAAGAAATCGCCAACACCGTCAAAGTGATGGGCGGTGAAGACTGGGAAATGTGGATTGATGCCCTCAAAGGTGCTGATTTGCTGGCCGACAATTTCCAGACCGTTGCTTACACCTATCTCGGCGATAAACTGACCTGGCCAATTTATGGCAAGGCGACTATCGGTAAAGCCAAAGAAGATTTGGATCGCGCAGCAAAAGCGTTGAGCGCAAAACACGGTGGTAATGCTCGCGTCGCGGTATTAAAAGCGGTTGTAACCCAAGCCAGTTCTGCAATTCCGGTAATGCCGTTGTATTTGGCAATCCTGTTCAAAGTGATGAAAGAGCAGGGCACCCATGAAGGTTGTATCGAGCAGATCCAGCGTTTGTTCAAAGAGTGTTTGTACTCTGCCACTCCACGTTTGGATGATGCCAACCGCTATCGTGTAGATGAACTGGAGTTGCATCCTTCCGTGCAAACCAAAGTAGAAGCAATTTGGGAACAAGTAACAGAAGAAAACCTGTTTGAACTGACCGACTTTGCGGGATACAAAGCGGAATTCCTGCGCTTGTTCGGTTTTGGTTTAAATGGTGTGGATTACGATGCGGAAACATCGCCGCTGGTGCAGACGAATTTCTAATCCCCGCTACACAGTCCCTCGCCTCGGCGGGGGATTTTTTTATCTGCCATTGTTTTTATCGATCTTTATTTTTATCCGGAGCCTGAATGCGTAAACGTATTGCGATAGATATGGATGAGACCATCTGCGACACCCTGGCTCGCCACCTCGATTGGTACAACACCGAGTTCCAACAAAACCTCACCAAAGCCGATTTATACGCGACTAAAATTTACCACAAAGTTCCCGAAGCGCATGTTGCGCGTGTGCGTGCTTACCCTGATATTCCCGCGTTTTTTGACGATATCCCACCCTATGACAATGCAATTGAAGTGATTCGTGAATTATATGAATCCTACGAGATTGTCATCGCCACGGCGGCCATGGAGCATCCCACTTCGTTTTCACCTAAATACGAATGGTTGGTGAAATATTTGCCGTTTTTATCGCCAATGAATTTTATTTTTTGCGGCAAGAAAAATGTAGTGCACGCGGATTATTTAATTGATGACAGCGCGCGTCATTTTGAGGGGTTTGTGGGGCAGGGTATTTTATTTTCTGCGCCGCACAATATGGCGGAGCTGGGGCAGGTGCGTGTTAATGATTGGCTTGAAGTGCGCGACTATTTTTTACGTTAGTCGCACACTTGTCTAATTAATGGTTACTCCAGTCCATGAAAAAAACGTTCGGCGCGCGGTAAAAAATAATCCTCATAATCGAGCGACATAACAACACTACGTGAGCGGCCGACAAACTCGCTGCGTGGTACAAAACCAATCACGCGTGAATCGGCGCTGTTATCGCGGTTATCACCGAGCATTAAATACTGGTTTGCGGGCACGGTGACCGGGCCAAAGTTTGCGTAGGTTTTAGCATTCGGATCAAGGCGAACTATATGATGTTTGCCTGGCAAGTGTTCCAGCCAATCGCCATTGGTGGCCGCTGTATAGGTTATTGCGGTACCGTTGATGTAAAGGCGGTTATCTTGCATGGCTACTGTATCACCTGGTACGCCAATAACCCGTTTGACCAAGCGTTTGTCGGCTACTTTTGAATCGAATACGGCAATGTCACCGCGGGCGGGATCGGCGATTTTGTACAGTGAAATGTGGGTGAAAGGGACACGCAGATCGTAAGCCATTTTATTCAGGCCAATGCGGTCACCTTCGATCAAGGTAGGTTTCATGGAGCCGCTGGGCACATCATTCCAATCGGCGATGGCGCTGCGGAAACAGAACATCAATGCTAAAAATAAAAAGAGTGAACGATTTTCCATCCAAAAATGTTTCATCAATTGTCCCTCGGGTTGATCTGGGCTGAGTAATACACAAAAATGCGCAGCCTTTATGACACTGGGGTCACAGGCAAGTTCACAGGTTAGATCGATGCGAATACTGAATCATTTGCGTGGCGTGTTAGTTACGGCCATTTTTTCTATCACCATTTGTATGGTCGCTTTAGTGGTGGTGCCCTTTGCAATGGTCAAATTATTGGTGCCTTTGCCTGCCCTGCGGCGTGCAATTGACCGGTTACTGGATGCAGTCTCCAACCTGTGGATTATTTTCAACACCTGGCAACAGACCTACACGCTGCCAACCCAGGTCGAAGTGCAAGGGCTGGGGGATCTGAGCCGGGATGAGTGGTACATGTTGATTGCCAACCACCAATCCTGGACTGACATACTGGTGCTGGTGCGCGCCTTTAATGCCCGCATCCCGGGCGTCAAATTTTTCTTTAAACAAAGCTTGTTGTGGGTTCCGGTTCTGGGTTTGGCGCTCTGGGGGCTGGACTTCCCACACATGCGCCGCTATTCCAAAGCCAAACTGGCACGCCATCCGGAGTTGAAAGGTAAGGATGTTGAGCAAACCCGCAAAGCCTGCGAGCGCTTTCGTCATCATCCCGTTACGATAATCAATTTCCTCGAAGGCACGCGTTTTACCCCGGCTAAACAGGCACAGCAAAATTCGCCTTATCGCCATCTGCTGATGCCGAAGGCGGGCGGGCTGGCATTTACCCTGGGTGCTATGGGGGGGCAGTTGCATCGCATGCTGGATGTGACTATCCACTACCCGGAGGGAATTCCTACCTACTGGGATTACGCTTGCGGGAGAGTTAAGCAGATTCAGGTAAATATTCGCCAGTTGCCTATACCCGCTGAATTGATTGGCGATTACACCGGAGATGCTGAGTTCCGCGCGGGTTTTCAGCAGTGGGTTAACCAACTCTGGCAAAATAAAGACGAGCTGATTGAGTCAATGAAGTCCAGCGGGAAAAATTAAGCTAGGAAAGTCAGTGTGCTAGACGTTATCCTAGTTGCGGAACTTGGTCACAATGGCAAATCCACTGTGAAGATGTAAGTCCGTACACACCGACAGGAGGGCCGCATGTTTTACACGCTGAATGATCTTTTTGCCAAATTAGGTCTACCCAACTCTCCCGCTGAGATTGATGCCTTTATCCAAAAACACAATCCGCTGCCGCAAGCTGAACCTCTGGCTAGCGCCCCCTTCTGGACTGCCGAACAAGCGGCATTCCTGCGTGAAGCTCGTCAGGATCACTCTGATTGGGCTGAAGTTGTGGATGAGCTTAACTGCTTGTTACGCGACTAATCTCGATTCCCGCCACAGCTAACGACCGGCCATGTGCCGGTCGTTTTCATTTGGTCGTCAGGTTTTCTATGTTATGGTTCACCTCTCCTAACTTGAGGTAACAGGATTTCACTATGCATAAATTGACTCTTGTACTTGCGCTTACTGCACTCTCTACCACCGCGTTTGCCGATGATAAAAAACGCCCCTGGGATGTGGAAGTCGATATAGGTGCAATCGCCACCTCTGGCAACACCGAAACCACCAGCCTGCAATTTAAAGTAGATGCCAAGCAGAACTTGGAAAAATGGGAAAACCAATACGTCTTCAATTCACTGTTCAAAGAAGATGAAGTTGAGCAGGACGATGAAACCACCAGCAAAGAAAAAACCGCAGAAAAATATTTTGGTTCCGCAAAATTTGCTTACTTATTAGGCGTGGAAAAATCCTACCTGTTTGGTTTTGGTTCCCATACCGACGATAAATTCGGCGCTTATCGCACCTATAGCACTATCGCATTGGGTTATGGTGACTGGCTCTACTCCAGCTCTACACTTAACTGGTTTGTGGAGGCTGGTCCGGGTTATTTTGAAGGTGAAAAAGTGATTGGGAGTGATGATGATACTATTCCCGATAGTATTACAGATGAAAGCGGCGCTATGCTTCGCGCCGCAACTGCGCTGGAATGGAAAATAACCAGCAATGCAGAATTCAAACAAATCATCAGTGTTGAGTCGGGTTCGGATAACACCCGTACCCAAAGTGAAACCTCACTGGCAACATCCATCAACGGCAGTATGAAAATGAAAGTGGGTTTTGCTATTGCCAATGACAGCGATGTAGCTCCGGGCAAAGAAAAAACCGATACCACGACCTTTGTGAATCTGGTTTACAGTTTTTAATTCACTTCTTTTTATAAGGGGGCAAAGTGCCTGCAGGCATCTCCTGCACAGGGATTGTGGCAAGTCCTGTTAGGCGCTTTGCGAGTGAACCGTTATAATTTGCACATCTGTATTTTTTCCATCGCAGGGATTTCCTGCCCTATATATTTAGATCGCTATGGCCTCAGTTCATTTTTCACGCGCGTTATTAGCCCCTCGCCACTGGCTCACTTGGGTGGGTGTTGGGGTGTGGTTTTTAGTTGCGCAATTACCTTATCGCCTACAGTTGGCGATGGCGCGTGGACTTAGTCCGTTATTGCGTAAAAATAAAAAACGTCTGCATCAAGCACAGACCAATTTGCGTTTGTGTTTTCCGGAATTAAGTGATGCCGAGCGCGAAATCTTATTAAAAGAAACATTGTTTTCTACCGCTATGGCGGTATTTGAAACCGGTATCGCCTGGTTTTGGCCCAAATCGCGCTTGCGCAGGTTATTTACCATTACCGGTGTTGAGCATGTTGAGCAGGCGCGCGCTGAAGGGCAGGGCGCGCTGTTGTTAAGTTTGCACTTCACCACACTGGATATTGGCAGCGCCATGCTTGGCCAACACGTGAACTACGATGGTATGTATCGCCCGCACGCCAATGCAGTTTACGATTATCTTCAAAAAACACGGCGCGAAGCTTATTGCAAAGGTGGCATGGCATTTAGCCGCGATAACGTGCGTGCAATGGTGAGCCAGCTACGTAAAGGCCGTATGATCTGGTATGCGCCCGATCGCGATCTGGGTGAAAAAATGTCGGTATTTGTACCATTTTTTGGTGTACAAACCGCAACGGTGACAGCGACTGGTCAGTTCGCCCGCATGGGGCGCGCTAAAATAATTCCATTTACCCAGCGCCGGTTGGATGATGGTAGCGGTTATGCAGTCACCATTCATCCCCCCTTTGAAAATTATCCAACCGGTGATGATATTGCTGATGCACGCCGCGTGAATGAATTTATGGAGCAGGAAATTTTAAAATGCCCCGGCCAATATTTTTGGGCGCAGCCACGCTTTAAAACTCGCCCGGAAGGCGAGCCTTCGGTTTATTGATTTATTTGTCTTTTTATTGTTTATCCTTCACGGGTTTGTCGGAATAGTGGACTTGCCCGTTTTCATCTGTCCAGCGGTAAATTGTAGTAGCCGGTTTTGCATCCTCGCCTGAAGCATTCTGTGTGGCTGGTGCTGTATTTGTGGTTGCCTCATTAATATCCTGTACTTGATAATTCCCCATTCCATTGGCGGGCTCGACCTCGCTGTTAAAAATAATTTCTGTCAGTTGGTTTAATTTCGGATTCATCATCAAGGGTAATTTATTGGATGAGTTCAATTGCTGCTGAAATTCAGGGTCGCTAATAATCGCAATCACGCGCGGGTCATGTTTTATCGTCTGCACGCGATTCCATGCCTGCACCATTTTTTCTGCCGCCGCTTGCGAACCCGCCTCGCTATTAACATCGGACTGCGACATTAGCGCTTGTACACTGGGGTTGTTCATCAGCTCTTTAAATGCAGGATCGCGCATTAATGCGTGGGTATCGCCTGTTGTCAGGATGGATTGGATTTTTTCATCCGCCATTAAATTTTTCATTTGCCCGTCATTAGCAACTTGCTGTACATGCGTAAGCATAGTTTGCGGGTTTTCTACAAATGCTTTGGTGATTTGTGTGGTGGTTTTATCATCCAGTGCCAAATCCACTGCGGTGGCGGCCGCATTCCCCATTAATTTTTTAGCACTGGCTTCAATAAATGAGTCATTACTTTTTGCAAGGTCGCGCACATGCGGAACGCCGGTTGCCGGTGCGCGATTGGTAGGCTCTGTGCTGTCCGTAACGGGGATATTATCGGTTTGCTCATATTGCATCGGTTGTATTTTGGGGGTTAGTACCAAACCTATTGCGTAGACCACCAGTAAACCCACGAGTGCTCCCATCAATACCCCCACGCTGGCGCCACCGATTCTTGAACCTACCTGGGTCGCATCTGTTTCAGGAATTAATTTGGCGAGCAAATTGAGTAACAGGCTAACCAAAAAACTTACCAGCAGAAAAATAGCACTGCCTGCGATAAAATAAACCAGCAAGCCATCCAGCGCTGTGTGTTGCATGATTAATTTTGCAGTGGGTTTGGTAAACACGATCGCTGCCGGGTAGGCGACAATCCAACCGAGTACGCGGGTAATAGAACCGATAAAACCTTTCTGGTAGCCGCGCCAGGTAAAAAACGCTAGCAATGCAAAAAAGACGATGGTGGTGATATGCATGTTTATGATTCCCTCAGCCTGGTTGCCAATAGTTGATGTTATAAATTCAAGCGTAAGTTTTTCTGGATCTCGTGGGTAAGGTTTGCGGGTACTTCAGCGGTGCGCGAATAGCTTTCCCATTGGCTGACGACGTCCAGGGTTTGTTGAATAATCAATTTTGCTTCTTTGGTGAAATTGCTAATCAATTTTGCCATGACCAACAAATCGTCACGAACAAAATTATCGCGTTTGCCATTCACGCTTAATTGATGCGAGTTCACCCAGGGTGAGCCAGGCTTGTAACTGTAGGCGATATCAAACGCCGGGGCGAGCTGCCATGGCGCATGCGGGCCCGGTAGGATAAAACCGAAGTTTTTGCTGTGGTCATCGTGGTTGCGCGCAATAATGTTAAACACCATGCGGCGATAAATTTCCACCGCTTCGGCACGTGTCAAACGCAGTTGCCGCGCGACCGCAAATAATTGTTCATAGCTGTAATGGCCGGGCATTTTAAAATCGGCATGGTCCATTGCACAGAGCGATTGATAATGCAATTTATGGTTGCCAATACGATCAAAGCGCTGCGTTAAAAAATGGGCGCGCTCGCCATCCATTAATAATTCGCAGGGTGTCATCGCGATACCTGCCGCTTTTGCCATCAAATAATAAGCGTATTCCATACGCCCGAAACCCTGTGGATCGCCAAAGGTTTCGCGGTTGTTCCCGTGCTCCACAATCCCATCGAATTTTAATAAATAGTGTTCAAAACCTTCCGGTGCATCCACTTGACCGGAGCGAATTTCGGTGCGGTCTTTATTGATTGCCACCAAGGCTTTGGCGCGCGCGCCGCCTGCAGATGTACCCACTTGCAAGATGGCTGTTAAGTCATCGTTGCCTGCGTTGTGTAACTGGCTGCTCACGCCCGCACGTTGGTCTAACACCTGTTGCGCCATGCCGATCAGCGAATCCAGTTCAAATTTATTATTGCTATTTTGTGCTTGCCGAAGTGCAGGGGCATATTCCAATGCCCCCATCCCGCGTTTGCCACTATAGAGCAGGCGCTCCAGTGGATTAAAACTCTGCGGGTCGCGTCCATTGCGCGCCAGCCAGGCGTTGATCACCGCATTGCCAAAATCATCGGGCAGGGTATCGGCAAAGCAGGCCGGCAGGCCTTTGTAAGTATCGCGGTTGAGCTGGGGGAAATGAAAAATACGCGTGCCGTCCACCTGGCTGGGCATATGCAGTGGGGCGATTTGCACACCGGTACGCACCCATTCAGGTGTGTATTCAAAGGTTGCGCTGGCAGTGTTTGTTGCCCAAGCGAGAGCGCCAACCAGTTTGTCCCACAGCCAGACTTCGGCGAGTTTTTGCATTACCAATCCAGCCCCGGCTTTTCTAAGTCTTCAGCCGTGTGTGTGGTGATTGTTTTTTTATAGCCGGGGGTAGTGCGTGCACGTTGACGTTGTTTGCCGCGTAGTTTCAACTGTTCCAGTGGGCTTGGCGGTGTGGCGGGTAAAAAGTTTTCAAGCTGTTCCAGCGCGTTCAGGGCGCGCAATGCGGCAACCATGTTTTCCAGTTTGCCACTGCCTGCTACCAGTTGGCGGTAGCTCTTGGCCGTTATACCAATTTCATCGGCGAGAGCCTGTTGGGTCATATTCTGCTCCAGCCGCAGCTTTTCCAGGCGGTTACCCAGTTCTGCAGCTACAGATGCATTAGTCATGGTATAAAAGTTCATAATGGGTATTTTTCTATCTTATATTTAAATAATATCGTACTAAAGGTTAATTTATACCTTTTATTTAAAGCTGTAAATATGTGGGTAATTTATTACCTTTAAATTTCTAAAAAGAATTTTTTGGGTATTAATTTACCTATTTTTGAATTTTACTTAAAAGAATATTTTTTATGCGAAAAAAAGATAAATTAAGAAGTGACAGAGCTTGATATGAGACAAGCATTTTATTGTTTTTAGGCCTAATCTTAAGCTTGGCAAAAAATAAACATCACCGATAAATGCCAAAACAAGCAAAAAAAGTACGGTATCTGGGAGCATTAAGGTGAGGATCGGTCAACAACCTTAGCGTTACGCTAACAATAGCGGTATCAATTATGCGCACCAAAAATTCTTTCGTACCAACCGCAGAAATAGACACAAGTGCCACCGAGCTTGCCGCTGAATCAATAGCACGATGGCGTCAAATTGATGTTGCTTTAACCCCCATCATTGGTCGGCGCGGTATTGTGGCGATCTATAAAAAAGCGCTCAACCTAACCCACGCCGACTTTCCCTGGTTGGCAACCGTATCGGAGGATGATACTTCTTTCGATAACTTTGCCTCTTTGCAGGCAGCGTTGGCGCAACAAACCAGCGCAGTCATCATGGCGGCGAACCTTGCTTTACATCGATCATTTAACAAGTTGCTTGTCAGCTTGATTGGTGAATCACTTAGTGAGCGCCTGTTGCAATCCATCGATGCTTGTTTTCATCGCGAGGCAACACGTCTGCATGACGTTGCTTTGTTGGCCGAGCGGAAATACGCGTGATACTGGTGTGTTACATATTTTATGTACAGCGCATTCGTCCGCAAGCCACGCAGTTCGTTAATTGCCGGGCAATCACCGATCAGAAGGAGGATTGGTGATACAAAATCTTACGCTTTGTCGTTATCTTCTGTATGTTTCTAATCTGTGTTTCTTCGGGGTGCGTGCTTTTTTCAGATTATTTTGCAGATTCGTTTGACAGCGCTGTCATTAAGTTTTACATTGGCTCCAGTTGATTGAAGTGACTGGACTCGGTTGCAGCAATGAGTCTGGTTTTGAATGGTTAATGGTCTCTCACCGTCGATGTCTGGTTGATGCATCGACGTCTCCCTCTGCCCTCTGAATTTCAGAGGGCTTTTTTTTGCCTGTCGATTCGATGTTTTTACGGGCAAATCCGCTTTGGCTGGCTAGGTTATTTAGTGCGTTGCTGGCATAATCGACGCCCCGAATTTTCCGGGTTTGACCTCTGCTCCGTGGAGGATAAACCCCGTTTGGCACGCCTGATTAGCCCTGTTTGTCGGATGTGCTGTTCCTGTCAGCTAGAGGATTACCATGAAGCCAGAAGTAAAACCCCGCAATCCCAATTTCTCGTCTGGCCCTTGCAGCAAGCGCCCGGGCTATAGCTTGGATCAGTTAGATGTTTCTACTTTGGGCCGTTCACATCGCTCCACTATTGGTAAAGCGGCATTGCAACGTGCCTGCGAAGATACCGCTGAGCTGCTCGGTTTGCCGGAAGGCTACCGTGTCGGTGTCGTGCCAGGTTCTGATACTGGGGCCGTGGAAATGGCGATGTGGTCGCTGTTGGGCGAGCGCGGTGTGGATATCCTGCAGTGGGAGTCCTTTGGTAAAGGTTGGTTGAGCGACGCTACCAAAGAGTTGAAGTTGAGTGTCAATGCACACGAAGCGGATTACGGTCTATTACCTGATTTATCAAAAGTCAATTTCGATAACGATGTGATCTTCACCTGGAACGGCACTACCTCTGGTGTGAAAGTGCCGAATGGTGACTGGATTCCTGCTGATCGCAAGGGACTTACTATTTGCGATGCAACCTCGGCTGTATTCGCGATGGAGATGCCTTGGGAAAAGTTAGATGTGATTACTTACAGCTGGCAGAAAGTGTTGGGTGGCGAAGGTGCGCACGGCATGCTGATCCTCAGCCCGCGCGCGGTTGAGCGTTTGGAAACCTACAAGCCTTCCTGGCCTATGCCAAAACTGTTCCGTATGACCAGCGGCGGTAAAGTCGTTGAGGGTATCTTTAAAGGCGATACTATAAATACGCCATCTATGCTAGCGGTTGCAGATTATTTGGATGCATTGGATTGGGTGCGCGTAATTGGGGGTGTGAAAGAAACTATCGCGCGCTCCAATGCCAATCTGGCAGTATTGAAAAAATTTGTTGCAGCTAATGATTGGATCGATTTCCTCGCACAAACGCCGGAAACACTTTCCAATACCAGCGTATGTTTCACTTTGAAAGCAACACCTGATCAAGTGAAGGCCATGATCAAACTATTGGATAAAGAAGCAGTGGCCTATGATATTGGCGCCTACCGCGATGCACCACCTGGTTTGCGTATTTGGTGTGGTGCAACTGTTGATGCCGTTGATCTTGAGGCCTTGTTGCCCTGGTTGACTTGGGCTTACGAACAAGCCACAGCAGCATAATGTAATAGATATTTTTTGCGAGGCCGTGTTTATACACGGCCTTTTTGTTAGTGCTCAGAGGATTAAATAGCATGTTCAAAATAAAAACTTACAACGCCATTTCTGTTAAAGGTTTGAACCGTTTTCCGCGCGAAAACTATGAAGTCGCCAGCGATATTGGCCAGCCTGACGCTTACATCCTACGCAGCCATAAATTGCACGGTGAAGCATTACCGGAAAGTGTTAAAGCGGTAGCGCGCGCTGGTGCGGGTACTAACAATGTCCCGGTCGATGAATACACCAAAAAAGGTGTTGTAGTATTTAACTCGCCGGGCGCAAATGCGAATGCAGTAAAAGAGTTGGTTCTTGCCGGTATGTTGCTAGGCTCGCGCGGCATTTTGCCGGGCATGGAATATGTAAGTACTTTGACGCATATGACCGATGCCGAAGAAATGTCAAAATTGTTGGAGAAAGAAAAATCCAACTTCGCCGGTTTTGAATTGCAAGGTAAAACCTTGGGTATTGTTGGCTTGGGTGCAATTGGTTCACTGATTGCCGATGCCGCCTTGGCACTGGGAATGAATGTGGTGGGTTTTGATCCAGCGTTATCCGTTGAAGCTGCATGGCGTTTGCCGAGCCAGGTTGGCCGCATGGAGAACTTGCAATCTTTGTTGGCGCGTTCGGATTATATCACTCTGCATGTGCCCGCAATTCCGGCTACAAAAAACCTGATCAATGCCGACACGCTCAAAGTCACCAAAAAAGGGGCGACCTTGTTGAACTTTGCACGGGAAGCGATTGTTGATGCACATGCTGTAGTGGAAAGTTTGGATGCCGGTCATCTGGGTAAATATATTTGCGATTTCCCTGAACCAATCTTGCTCAATCGCAAAGACGTTTACGCGATGCCGCACATCGGTGCTAGCACTGAAGAAGCGGAAGAAAATTGCGCGATTATGGCGGCAGACCAATTGGTGGATTATTTGGAAAACGGTAATATCAAAAATTCCGTTAATTTTCCTGCAGTATCTATGGATCGTTCTCCTGCGATTGGGGCACGCATCACCTTTTCTAACGAAAATGTGTCTGGTGTATTAGGCCATGTGTTGTCGGTATTAGCAGATCACAAAGTCAACGTAGTCGATATGGTCAACAAAAGCCGTGGCGATGTGGCCTATAACATCATCGATGTTGAGCAGGTGCCATCTGCTGCTGTTGTGGATGCACTTACCAAAGTTGAACATGTAATTGCGGTACGCGTGATTTAACTCATCTGATTAAATGACGGGGGCAGGGCAGATGTATAAATTGGTCTTCTTTGTCCCCGAGTCTCATCTTAATGTAGTAAAAGCCGCTGTTTTTAAAGTTGGTGCTGGCCGGATCGGTAACTACGAACAATGTTGTTGGCAGGTGCTGGGACGAGGGCAGTTTCGTCCGCTCGCTGGTGCAACCCCTTTCATTGGTACGCAGGATCAGCTGGAAGTTTTACCGGAATACCGTGTTGAAATGGTCTGTGCTGATGAGTTGATTAGTGCTGCGGTGTCTGCATTGCGCAGTGCTCATCCGTATGAGGAGCCAGCGTTTGATGTTTTGCGTTTGGTTGATGTGGAGGTGAGATAGTTTGAGTCATTCGCTGTTTAATGCGCTCTCGCAACAACTCATTCACGACCCTCTGAATCTCGTTGTGCAACCACAAGCTGCCGTTCTGGTGTTAATTAGTCGTGGCGATAACCCTGCAATTCTTTTTACCAAACGTGCCGCACATTTGCGCCAACATCCGGGCGAGGTGTGTTTTCCGGGTGGTATGTGGGAATCTGGAGATGCCGATTTATTCACTACTGCCCTACGCGAAACCCACGAAGAAATAGGTTTGCCTGCTGCAGAAATGCACCTGTTGGGGCGTTTGCCTTTATCTCACACTCGTGCGGGAACACCTGTCACCCCGTTCGTTGCCAGCTTTAATCCCAGTGTTTCTCTACTCCCGTCTCCCCACGAACTCGATAGCGTGTTTTGTGTTCCCTTAGCGGCTTTTAAAGAGGGCATTCAGGTGCGTGAAGACCAATTTGAGCGGAACGGCCGAGTATTTCGCGTCCCTGTCTATCATTATGAGGGTTATGAGATATGGGGTTTTACTGCTGCGGTAACGGCACAATTACTGCGCTTGTTGACGCGAATCGCATCCTGACCGTATTTGCATCATAACTTTCTGTTCTCGAAATGATAAAAATTAGCAGCCATTTGACATAAAAGTCATATCTGCCAATATGTAAAATCATAATTAGATTATCAACCACTGGTAGCTAACTCTTAGCAGATGCTACCTCCCATTTTTCAGCGGGCTTTTGCCTGGGTGCTTAAGGATGAACAATTACCAAACGCCCTTGCGCGATATCGATTTCACCCTCTTCGAGTTATTGGATTATGCGAGCCACTGCCGTGCGATAGGCCATGCCTCTTTGGATCGCGAATTGACTGGCGCTTTTTTTGGCGAGGCAGCCCGTTTTGCGGAAGATGTGTTGGCGCCGCTTGGTCCGGTTGGTGATCAACAGGGATGCAAACTGGTAGATGGCAAGGTGATTACACCAGAAGGGTTTAAGGAGGCCTACGAACATTACTGCGATGCGGGGTGGCCAACCTTATCGCGTTCAGTTGCCTATGGAGGGCAAGGTTTGCCGCAATCGCTCGGTGTTATCCTGAGTGAGATTTTGGGCACGCCCAATTGGGCATGGGGAATGTACGCCGGGTTATCCCAAGGGGCTATGCACACCATCGAGACCCACGGCACCGAGCAGCAAAAGCAGCAGTATCTACCTGCATTAATTTCCGGCCGCTGGACGGGTACTATGTGCCTTACTGAAGCGCAGGCGGGGAGTGACCTGGGGTTGTTGCGCACCCGCGCTGATCCGCAAGCCGATGGCAGTTACCAGATTAGCGGCACCAAGATTTTTATCTCCTCTGGTGATCACGACCTCGCTGAAAATATTGTCCACATAGTACTCGCGCGCTTGCCCAATGCACCTGTCGGAACCAAAGGTATCTCCCTGTTTGTCGTACCTAAAGTATTAATAAATGAAGACGGCTCTCTCGCTGCTACCAATGGTGTTAGCTGTAGTTCACTTGAGTCCAAGATGGGTATCCATGGTAATGCGACCTGTGTCTTGCAGTTTGATGGTGCAAAAGGCTGGCTTTTGGGTGAGGTGAATAAAGGGTTGAACCACATGTTCACCTTTATGAATCTTGCGCGCATAGGTTCAGGGCTGCAGGGGCTTGCTCACGCAGAGTTGGGATATCAAAAGTCGCGATTGTACGCCCAAGAACGATTGCAGATGCGCTCCCTGACCGGGGTAAAGAATGCTTCAGGCCCCGCTGATCCTATCATTGTCCATCCCGATATCCGTCGCATGTTGCTCACTCAAAAATCCCTGGTAGAGGGGATTCGGATGTTGAGTTACTACACCACTATAAAAATGGATGCTAGCCAACACGCAATAAGCGCCGGCGAACGCCAGCAGGCAACCGACTTGCTCAGCTTATTAACGCCAATTGTTAAAGCATTTAGTACCGAGGCGGGTTTTGAATCGGCGAATCTCGCTCTTCAGTGCCTTGGCGGGCATGGTTATATCCGCGATTGGGGGCTGGAGCAAAATCTGCGCGACTGCCGCATCGCCACCTTGTATGAGGGAACGACCGGTATCCAGTCGCTGGACTTATTAGGACGCAAAGTACTGGGTTCGGGCGGTAAAACACTAGCACCATTATTGGACGAAATAACTTATTTATGTCGCAGTTGTAATGGTAATGAGCTGTTGGCAGCGCATGCTGCACAATTGACTAGACTCAGTCAGGAGTGGCAGCAGTTAAGTATGAATATCGCCCGTCAGGCGCAGCATAACCCAGATGAAATTGGTGCAGCTGCGGTAGATTATCTAATGTATTCGGGCTATCTTGTGTTGGCTTTTTTATGGCTCAGAGCGCAACAAACAGCGCTGCAACAGCTTGCTCGCCCGGTAACTGATTCCGGTTTTTATCGTGCCAAGCTGGCGGCTGCAGAATTTTATTTTGCGCGCATATTGCCGCGCACTATGAGTTTGGTTAAGGCGATGGAGTCTGGTGCAGACAATTTGATGAATTTGTCCAGCGCTGATTTTTAATCTTGAAAAAATAACAAAAGTGGAGAATGTCGAATGTCGCTGAATTACAACAGAACCCTTGCTGAGGTTTTTTCTGAGTCCTGTAAATCATATGCTGACAAAAATGCGTTCACATGTATGGATCGTACGCTTACCTATGCAGATCTTGATCGATTGTCCGGCCAGTTTGCCGCTTATTTGCAGCAGCATACGGCATTAAAACCGGGCGATAGAATTGCGGTGCAATTGCCGAATATTTTGCAATATCCAGTTGTGATTTTTGGTGCGCTGCGTGCGGGTATGGTTGTGGTCAATACGAATCCGCTGTATACACCGCACGAAATAAAACATCAGCTTAATGATTCGGGTGCAAAAGCCTTGGTTGTTTTGGCAAATATCGCAAAAAATGCAGCAGCGATTATCAAAGAAACCAGCGTGGAGCAGGTGATCGTAACCGAGCTCGCAGACTTGCATTCACCGCTCAAACGGATACTGCTAAATTTTGCAGTGAAGCATCTTAAAAAAATGATTCCGCCCTACGAATTCCCACAGCAAATTGAATTCAATAAAGCGCTCGCGTTAACCAATAAACCTTGGCAGCCGGTAGTGCAAACACCGGATGATGTTGCGGTTCTGCAATACACTGGTGGCACTACCGGCGTTGCCAAAGGGGCAATGCTGACCCATCGAAATTTGGTTGCTAACATGGCGCAGCTCAATGAACGGATGAAAAACGTTTTTCGTCCGACCCAAGAGTTATATGTTGCACCATTACCGCTCTACCATATTTATTCATTTACGATTCACTGCACTTCAGCAGTTGCATTGGGAAATCACAGCTTATTAATTCCTAATCCGCGCGACATTCCCGCATTTATCAAAACCTTGCAGGGCAAACCCTTCACATTTTTTGTTGGCCTCAATACGTTATTCAATGCCTTAATGCGTAACCCCGAGTTTCTTAAATTGGATTTCAGCAACATGCGTCTTACATGCTCTGGCGGTATGGCGCTCACGGCGGAAACAACAAAACACTGGCTGGGGGTAACTAAAGCACCTATCAGTGAGGGGTATGGTTTGACGGAAACTTCGCCAGTAGTTTCCAATAATCCGCTCGAAAGCGTTCAGTATGGCACCGTGGGGCTGCCATTGATTGATACCAACTGCAAAGTTATTGATGATGCAGGCAATACATTACCAACCGGTGAAGCAGGGGAGCTGTGTGTGCAAGGGCCACAAGTGATGAAAGGTTATTGGCAGCGCCCTGATGCCACAGCAGAAGTGATGGATGCCGATGGTTGGTTTAAAACTGGCGACATTGCCATCATTCAAGCTGATGGCTATATCAAAATTGTTGATCGTAAAAAAGACATGATTAATGTCAGTGGCTTTAAAGTATTTCCCAATGAGGTAGAGGATGCGTTAAGCGGTCACCCCGATATTGTGGAAGTTGCAGTTATTGGTGTACCCGATGGCGAAGGCAGTGAAACAGTAAAAGCCTTTATTGTTACCGCAAATGAGCAACTGACGATTGAGCAAGTGCGTAAATTTGCCAAAGAGACGCTCACAGCTTACAAGGTTCCACATCTGATTGAATTCCGCAAGGACTTGCCCAAAACCAATGTGGGCAAAATTTTGCGGCGTGAATTGCGTGATCAGGAACTGGCAAAAGCAAAACAAGCATAACGCAATAGGATTGTTTGACCCTTTATCTTAATTAGGAAATTTATTATGGAATCGCTGTTTGGACTTCTTACCAGCCCGGCTTTTTGGATTGCATTGGTATTACTCTACACACTGAAAAAGGGCATTCATTTTGTGCCACAAAATCGTGGTTACGTTATTTATCGTTTTGGAAAGTACACCAAAACACTTAGCTCTGGATTAAATTTTATTGTGCCATTTGTGGAGTCGGTTGAGGCTGATCGTAATTTAAAAGAACAAACATTAGTAATCCCGCAGCAATCCGCCATTACCAAAGACAATATTGCGCTGATGATTGATGGTGTCTTGTTTATTAAGGTAATTGATGCAGCAGCAGCAACAAACAATATTACTGATTACAAACTGGCATGTACCCAATTGGCAATGACATCGATGCGTAACGCTATTGGCTCTATGGAATTGGATGACTGTTTTCAAAACCGCTCGGCAATTAACGCGAAAATCCAGGAAGCAATGCAGTCGGCTACTGAGCCATGGGGATTAATTGTATTGCGTTTCGAGCTGCTTGAAATTTCAATTCCGCCATCGATCAAAGAAGACATGGAAAAACAAATGACGGCGGAGCGGCAAAAACGTTCGGCAATTCTGACCGCTGAGGGCGTTAAAATTGCGGCCATTACTACTGCAGAAGGCCAAAAGCAAGCGCGTGTATTAGATGCAGAAGCAGCCAAAGCTGAACAAGTGTTAGCAGCAGAAGCAAGTAAAGAGGCGCAGATTCTGGAGGCGACCGGTAAAGCAGAAGCTATTCGTTTAGTGGCGATTGCAGAAGCGGAAGCGCTCACAACAATTGGTAAATCAGCTGCAACTGACGAAGGACAAAAAGCGATTACATTGAATCTGGCACAGGGGGCAATTGCTGCGCACAAAGCTATCGCACATGAGAGCACGGTGGTGCTGACAGATGGCAAGACCAGTGACAACATCGCCAACACTGTTGCGCAGGCGATGGCAGTTTCTTCGTCGATTAATTTATCGCAGGCTTCACATAGATAATAGTGAGAGAAATTTATGAGTGGTTTGTTTGAATATTTTGCGCAGCACCAAGATCATCTTCTCTATACCATTGCCGGTATTTGTTTGGTATTGGAGCTCAGTGTGTTGGGTATGAGTGGCCCCTTATTATTTTTAGCATTGAGCTGCATGTTGACCGGGCTTATGGTAACGCTCGGTGTTATTAGTGGTTGGGAGCTGGAAGTATTAAGTGTTGGTGTATTAGCTGCACTCAGTGCTGCATTATTGTGGAAGCCACTGAGAAAATTCCAGAATTCCGGTGGTGGTCGTGATACCAGCAGCGATATGATTGGTAAAGTGTTGCCTGTTACCCAACGCATTACTCGCGATCAAGGTAAAGTGGCATATTCTGGAATAGATTGGCAAGCGCGCCTCGATGCTGCGTACACAGAACCTGTGGCTGTCGGTAGTCGCGCCCATGTTGTTGCAGTTGAGGGCGCATTGTTGCTTGTGAAGCCTGAATAATCGTGTTTGTGCGCTAGCAAAAAGCACCTCTAATGCAGGTGCTTTTTTATTTCTGCAATTTCAAAAAAGAATTATCTGCGCCATATCGCGCTATAACTGCTACTCTAAAAGCAGCAACAATGAACAATAATACTGGGCGACAAACAATAGTGATCAGATAACTTGTTGGTCAGTCAAAAGTATCAATCGATTGAATAGCTTATGAAAACAGCATTGATCTTATCCGGTGGCGGTGCTCGTGCTGCTTATCAAGTGGGCGTACTGCAAGCGCTTGCGGATGTATTACCTGACAGTTGTGAGAATCCTTTTCCGATTATTTGCGGTACGTCAGCAGGTGCTATTAATGCGTTGGCCATTGCTGCGCATAAAGGTAATTTCAAATCAGCGGTCAATGCACTTGCCTACATGTGGCAGAACCTTGATATCGGCCAGGTTTATTTACATGGTTGGAGCGATATTTTCAAGGGGCTCGGTTATCTTGGTCTTTCCTTGTTTAATGAAGGTATGGGGCGTCGTCGTCCGTTATCCTTACTCGATAATGCTCCGTTGTGGAATTTATTGGGTTCCAAAATTAATTTTGAAAATATTAACCATTCTATCGACAGCGGAAAGCTGCTCGCCGTCAGTGTTTCGGCGATGGGGTACACATCAGGTCACTCAGTTAGTTTTTTTCAAGGCGATCCGATGTTGCAGGGGTGGTCGCGTTATCGTCGCAGTGGCGTGGCGACACAATTGCGTTTGGAACATTTGCTGGCGTCATCGGCGATTCCCACCATTTTTCCAGCAGTGCGTATTAATCGCGAATATTTTGGCGATGGTGCACTGCGCCAATTAGCACCGATCAGCCCGGCGTTACATTTGGGTGCTGATGCATTATTTGTGGTGGGTGTGAGCGGCAATCGCAGTGCGCCTAAAGCAAATCGCCGTGTACCACACCGGCATTCGCCGTCGATGGGGCAAATCATCGGTCACTTGTTTAACAGTGCGTTTGTTGATGCACTTGAAGGTGATTTGGAACATATGCAACGCATGAATGAATTGTTGAAGTTGATTCCTGAGGATGTGCGTATGAGAGAAGGAATCCTATTGCGCCCGGTTGATAATATGGTTATCTCGCCCAGTTATCCTATTGATGGTATCGCTGGTCGCAATGTACGTTATTTGCCAAAAAGCTTGCGCTTTTTCCTGCGCGCCATAGGTGCGACAGCAAAGGGCGGTGGTGCAACTGCAGCGAGTTATTTATTATTTTCCAATGAATTTATCACTGAGTTGATGGCGTTGGGACGTGAGGATACTTTGGCGGAAGCGGATAATATCCGTGCATTTTTCGCCAAATAAGCAATATATTTTGCACAATAAAAAACGCCGCTATCAAGCGGCGTTTTTTATTGTGCGTAGTTGCAAAAAAGTATTAAGCGCGACGACGGAATAGAGGTAACGGTTGATCAACTGATGCCTGATAGTACTCCTGGAGATCAGTGAGTGACTTCACCGCTTCTTCCAGATTGGTTTCCGGGTTGGCAAATGCAAAGGCATTCACACCGCAGCGACGCAGGTAGCAGAGTTGGTCGCGGATAAAATTACCCACCGCGCGCAATTCACCTTTAAAGCCGTAACGCTCGCGCAGCAAGCGTGCGGTAGAAAAGGAGCGGCCATCCATAAACAGGGGGAAGTTAACCCCAATCACTGCAAAACGGTTAGCATCATTACCAATCAACTCTGCCGATTCATCACTATCAAACCACACACCTATATCTGTGCGATTTTGCAATTGATCTTTTTGCGCAAGCCATACTGCAACAGGAATCAGTACCTGACCCGCAGGTACTTCAACTGCTGCAACATCACCTTCACCTTTGGCGAGCAACGCCCAGATATTGTCAACGATAAGGCCATCTTTAATTAGCTTTGGCATAGACTTTCTCCTTGAATGGAGCGGCACCTATACGGCGATAGGTATCAATAAATAATTCTTCTGCGTTGCGGTTGGCAACATACACATCCACAATTTTTTGGATTACTGCAGGCATATCATCCGCACCGAAGGATGGGCCAAGTACATCGCCGAGCGAGGCGTCATTGCTGGCATTGCCGCCTAATTGCACTTGGTAAAATTCTTTACCGGATTTATCAACGCCGAGAATACCGATGTGACCTACATGGTGATGGCCACAGGCGTTCATACAACCGGAAATGTTCAGGTCGATATCGCCGAGGTCATACACATAATCCAGGTCTTCAAATTGACGTTGGATAGCCTCGGCAATCGGAATAGATTTAGCGTTGGCGAGTGAACAGAAATCGCCGCCGGGGCAGCAGATAATATCGGTGATGGTGCCAATGTTCGGCGTTGCAAAACCGGCAGCTTTACATTCTTGCCAGAGCGCAAACAACTCAGTCTTTTTCACATCGGCCAATACGATATTTTGTTCGTGTGTGGTACGCGCTTCGCCAAAACTGAATTTATCTGCGAGGTTGGCGATAACTTCCAGCTGTGAATCGGTGATATCACCAGGTGCAACACCGGTCGGTTTCAGCGAGAGGGTGACTGACGCATAACCAGGGATTTTGTGCGCACGCACATTGCGTTGCAGCCATTTGCCAAAGGCGACGCTGTCAGCAGCTTGTGCATCCACAGTTGCTTGCGCAGCAGCGTTATCGATTTGTTCGTAAGCTGGTGCAGTGAAAAAACCTTTTGCGCGTTGAATTTCTGCTTGCGTGAGCTTGTTGTAACCATCTTTCAAATGCTGCCATTCATCTTCCACTTTTTGTGCGAAGACTTCTGGTGTCAATGCGCGCACCAAAATTTTGATACGGGCTTTGTATTTGTTGTCGCGACGACCGAACAGGTTGTACACACGCAAAATCGCTTCGAGGTAAGAAAGTAAATCTTCTTCCGGCAGGAATTCACGAATCGCCACGCCGATAACCGGGGTGCGACCCAAACCGCCGCCCACATAAACTTTAAAGCCCGTTTCACCTTTATCGTTAAACACAACTTCCAGGCCGATATCGTGCACTTGGACGGCGGCGCGATCTTGCGTCGAACCCGTCACGGAGATTTTGAATTTGCGCGGTAAGAAGGCGAATTCGGGGTGGAAGCTGGACCACTGACGAATGATTTCGCAGTAGGGGCGTGGGTCAATAACTTCGTCTGGCGCAACACCGGCAAATTGGTCAGAGGTGGTGTTGCGAATACAGTTACCGCTCGACTGGGTACCGTGCATACCGACTTCCGCCAATTCGGCGAGGATATCCGGCACCTCGGTCAAGTCTGGCCAGTTATATTGGATGTTTTGACGGGTGCTGACGTGGCAGTAGCCTTTGTCGTAATGGCGGGCAATATGGGCAAGCTTGCGCAGCTGGGCAGAGTTGACCATGCCGTAGGGCACATTAATGCGCAGCATCGGCGCCAAACGCTGTACATAGAGGCCGTTTTGCAAACGCAGTGGCAAGAACTGCTCGGGCGGAAGCTCCCCTGCAAGGAAGCGTTCAGTCTGGCCGCGGAACTGGGCGATACGCTGGCGCAGAATGCTGTGGTCGTACTCGTCGTAGATATACATGGAGCTAGATACCTATCAAATAAAAGCCATCGGGATGGCAAATGTAAAGGCCATCACGGAATGGCGCTGTAGGCTGAAAATTAAGGCGCGCAGGATACAGGAAAAGCGGTGTTCCGGCGAGTATTGCGGCGGCACCATAACAGCAGGTAGCACCTATGTGAACAAACCTTTGCTACTAAGTTTGTTCCTGTAAGTTATGACACGCAAGTTCATTGGGCTGGTGCTGGTATCATGGCGTTATTGATTTTTTGCCTATCTACTATCGATTTCACTTATGCAAGCAGATATTGACCAATTATTTATCCTTCCGCCCTGTGACGGGGAGGTAGAAATATTGCAAAAAGAACAAGATTTCCTCCTGATCAACAAGCCTACACGCCTGCTCAGCGTGCCGGGACGCCATCCGCGAAATCGGGATTCGGTAATCAGCCGATTACTGCCCGATTATCCCGGTGCCGCTATTGTCCATCGGCTGGATTTTGATACGTCTGGGGTCATGGTAATTCCCCTCAATAAGCCAGCTCTTTCCGATATCAGCAAACAATTCCAAGCGCGTACTGTCAGCAAGCATTACACGGCGGTAGTTTCCGGGTTGATAGCGCAAGATGAAGGCACTATTGATTTGCCTATCGGGTCCGGGGAAGGCCCTAAATACAAAATCTGCCAAGCGACCGGCAAACCGTCAGTCACAGAATTCACAGTGCTTGGGCGCGACGAGCAAGCCCGAACGACACGTGTATTCCTGCATCCCATCACCGGCCGCTCCCATCAACTGCGCTTGCACTTACAGGCGATAGGGCACCCGATTTTGGGCTGTGAATTCTATGGTGGGGAATTTGCTACTGCAGCTGATCGGTTATTACTCCACGCGACAGATTTGCGGTTTTTACATCCTGTAACAGGTGAGGACGTTTTTATTGAGTCAGTTCCTGATTTTTAGGCGGCTTAATTTCCTGATTGTTCTTTCTTAAAGTACTAACGACATTTTCACTTTGCATCAATTTATGTAAAACCTCGTTAAGTTATCGAGTGCAAATATCAAATTGTTTGACAACGTTGTCCTATGTGCGGGAAATTGACAGCGTCAATCAACCACAAAGGATAACAACATGGGCCATCAACGACTTTTTCTCACCAGTATTCTCTCCGTCTCAATTGCAATTGTAGGCTGTGGTTCCAAAACGGATTCGTCAGTGCAACAAACTTCTTCGGCAGCGCAAGCGTCATCAATAGCGCAATCATCGCTAGCAGCTGCTCCTGCAACGGCTGCGGTATTTTTTGATGATTTTAATTATCCGGATCTTGCCGCATTTCATAGCAATGGCTGGAAAGTCAGAACAGAAACCGGCCATCCGGGGATCAAGGGGGCAACCTGGTCGGCAGAGGGATTATCTTTCCATACAGATATTCCCGAAACAGAAGCAGGCGCAGTGCGCATGAGTTCAGTTACCAATGGTACCGGCGAAAAAACCCGGCACACGCAATTTTGTCATGCACGTAAATATCGCGAAGGTACTTATGCTGCGCGCGTATTTTTCCGCGATGAACCGAGTTACGGGCCAGATGGTGATGAAGTCATCCAAACCATGTATGCCATTAGCCCGCTCAAAGCGCCTATGGATAAAAATTACAGCGAAACTGATTTTGAATATTTACCCAACGGTGGCTGGGGCGAAAATGCCAAGCCCGCAATGTGGACAACCAGTTGGGATACTTTCCAATTGGAGCCATGGACAAAGGTGAATGAGTTTACACGGCAAGAGGGCAGCTACGCCGGTTGGCGGACCCTGGTACTGACAGTTGCTGATAATAAAGTTACTTATTACGTCGATGGAAAATTATTCTCTGAACACACCAGTGCTGTGTATCCCGAGGATTTTATGTCGATCAATTTTAATTTATGGTTTATGCCCAAGGGTGCGGATGGTTCTTTAGGTCCGGTAGATTCGCCTGAAATGCGCGAATATCAGGAAGATATTGATTGGGTATTTTTCCAGGAAGGTGTGGCTATCAGCACCGCCAAAGTGGAAGCACAGATTGCAGAATTGCGCGGTAAAAAAGTGGCTTATGTCGATAATGTGAAAGAGCAAAATCCTGTTCTGCCATCGCCCTGCGGCCTTTAGTTATCGCTTCTCATGGCTTTCCTGCTAGCAGTTATGTGTTGACTGCAACGAATAGGTTTTGCATCGGACAGGGAGTTGTCTGATTATTCTTGTTCGATCACTTGTCATTTTACCGTTAGGCATTAAGATGCTCAGCTTCAAACGATAAGCGTCCGGCGCTGTGCAGTTATTCTCAACCTGCAGCGATGGTTTAACAGGTAAAGAATGCAGATCCAGGCCATTGATGAGCGTACTTTTTATCGCGGAGTGCTAGTGTTGCTTGCGCTCACCGGATTTGTGGGCACTGCTGCCAGCGTGCTGCACTATCTGGAACCTGCCCCAGAGCTGATGGATTTAGTTATCCCACCTTCGGTAGCCGTAACAAATCTGGTCCTGGCGATCTGGTTGATCTGCCGACCCAAAAATATTTTGCGTATTGTCTATTCCGCATTTGGAGTGGGTGTTGCGGCACTCTCGTTACCTGCATGGTATTACAGTCTGCGCGCGCATCAGGCTCCCGATATTCTTCTGATTGATATTTTCCCGCCCATCTCATCCTTCCTCATTATTTTTATTGTAGTGGTGATGGTTATGCTGCCGCCGCGGCGCGCATTTCCGATCATGATTGTCGCATGGCTGCTAAATGCAGTGCCGATCCTGAGCTATTTGTTGATTCACAAAGAGGAATTGTGGACACCGCGCGGACAGGAAATATTTATGAGTTATGGCTTGGCGATTTTGCTGTTATTGGTGCTGTTACCGTTTCAGCACCGGGCACGCCGGCAACTGGAGCGCTTACAACATGATAATTCCCATATGCATAATTTGGCCGAACGCGATGCATTGACGCAACAATATAATCGTTGGGGTGGCCAGCAATTGCTCGATGAATTTATGCGCAGCGGAACTGCTGGCAGCATCATTATGTTGGACATAGATCATTTCAAACTGATTAATGATACCCATGGTCATCTAGTTGGTGACCGTGTATTGCAGCAATTTGCAATGCGTGTAAGTGGAGCGCTACGCAGTGATGGCCACTTGATTCGCTGGGGCGGTGAAGAGTTTTTGGTATTGATTCGCGGGATAGCGGAGCGCGATGCATACACCGTCGCTGAGCGATTGCGTATTGCGATTAATAGTGATTTGTTTCCGCCGATCGGTAAGTTGACGGCATCGGGTGGTGCAGCATCGCGCAGGGATAATGATTCACTCGAGAGTTTAATTGCACGGGCTGATAAAGCCCTCTATCAAGCAAAATTAAATGGTCGCGATCAAATAGCTTGTGACTGATACTGTTATGCAGGATTGTGAATACTTCCTACAGGAAGTATTCACAACTACTCCTTAATGTTGGGCTGCTTCAGCAGCACCAATCCCCGTTTGCGAACGCACAAATTGTGCATCAAATGCAGCCTGTTCTTTTGCTGCAGAGGCTGATTTGTCGGTGATTGAAAAAAACCAAATACCGATAAACGCAGCGCTCACCGAGAAAATGGCGGGATACTTGTAGGGGAAAATTGCCTGCTTGAAACCAAAGGCATCGACCCACACGGTTGGTCCTATCACGACGAGTATTACCGCAGTAAATAAGCCCAGTCCGCCTCCTATAACGGCACCGCGTGTGGTGAGTTTACGCCAGTACATGCTCAACAGCAGAATCGGGAAGTTGGCGCTGGCGGCGACACAGAATGCAAGACCAACCATAAACGCGACGTTTTGTTTTTCAAACACAATCCCGAGCAATACGGCGATTACTCCCAAACACACAGTGGCGATACGCGATGCGCGAATTTCTTTTTTCTCGTCGCGCTCACCTTTTAACACCAGTGTTGCGTAAAGGTCGTGCGAGATCGCACTTGAACCGGCCAGTGTTAAACCGGATACCACAGCGAGAATGGTGGCGAAGGCAACTGCCGATATAAAGCCTAATAAAATATCGCCACCTAATGCCTGCGATAAATGAATCGCTGCCATATTGGCGCCACCAATCAATACACCATCAGTAAAATATGCAGGATTTTTCAGCAGCAAAATGATCGCGCCAAAACCGATGATAAACGTGAGGATGTAGAAGTAGCCGATAAACCCGGTTGCATAGAAAACGGAGCGGCGCGCTTGTACCGCGTCTTTCACGGTGAAAAAACGCATCAAAATATGCGGTAGGCCGGCGGTGCCAAACATGAGTGCGATGCCGAGCGAGATAGCTGAAATTGGGTCACTTACCAGTGTGCCGGGCGCCATGATGGCATTGGCTTTTGCATGCACTTTCACGGCTTCCGCAAATAAATTTTCAAAGCTGAAACCAAATTGCATCATCACCAGAAACGCCATGAGTGACGCACCTGACAGTAATAAAATCGCCTTGATTAATTGCACCCAAGTGGTAGCAATCATGCCGCCAAACGTTACGTAGAGTGTCATCAATACACCGACAATGATCACGGCAAATTCGTAGGGTAAACCGAATAGCAATTCAATTAATTTTCCCGCGCCAACCATCTGTGCGATTAAATAAAATATGACGGTAACCAGTGAGCCGCTGGCAGCGAGGATACGAATCGGTTTTTGTTGTAAACGAAACGAGGCCACATCGGCAAAGGTGTATTTGCCAAGATTGCGCAACGGCTCGGCGATTAATACCAACACGATGGGCCAGCCGACTAAAAATCCGATGGCATAAATTAAACCGTCGAAACCGGATGTGTATACCAGTCCGGCAATCCCTAAAAAGGATGCGGCAGACATGTAATCGCCCGCAATCGCCAATCCGTTTTGAAAACCGGTAATACCTCCGCCAGCAGCGTAAAAATCGCTCGTGGTTTTGGTACGGCCAGCCGCCCAGTAAGTAATCCCTAGGGTGACTACTACGAAGGCTAAAAACATTGCGACGGCTGTGGTATTTATCGAGGAACTGCTGGTTGCCTGCGCCCAGGCACAGGTCGCCATTGCAGACAGTAATACAGCGAGCGGAGCATGAAATTTCATGATTGGTCTCCCGCTTTTTGCACAATAGCGCGCGTCAAGGGTTCCAACACTCGGTTGGCGTAGTAGACATAAATACCGGTTATCACCATACAAAAAAGGATGACGCCCAAGCCGAGCACCATACCGATTGAAGTGACGCCGTCGCCGATTGGATTACCCAGTGCGGTGGGATTGAATGCGATAGTAAGAATCAAGGCGAAGTAGGCAACGATAGTGGCGAGCGATAACGGCCACATAATTTTTTTACGTGCGCGGGTCAGGGCCGCGTACTCCGGCAACTGCCGGATAGTTTCAGTATGCATGCTAGGTTTCCCTGTTTTTTGTAGATTATGGGGTGGACTTGGAGCAATGAGTGGTTCGCCGGTCTATGACGATTGCCAGATTTTCCACCCGGTGTTACTGATTGTGTTATCGCTGTTATGTATTGATTGTTATCACTGTTATGGATTGCTGCCAGAGCTGGCAGCGCAGGCGGATTCTAGCAGCCATCTTGGCGCTACAGGAATACTAGCGGGGATAAAATTCACAAACTTGCATACAAGGCAGGGGATTGATCAGATCCATCCTTTTTGGCGGGCGATGCGCGCGGCGTCAACACGGTTGGCAGCGTGCAGTTTGGCGATGGCCTCTGAGAGGTAATTGCGCACTGTGCCCTCCGATAAACACAACACTGTTGCAATTTCAGCGGTGGTTTTGCCTTCTGCTGCCAAACGCAGGGCACGGCGTTCTTTATCATTGAGTGGATCGCTTTCACCCAGCGCCATCATCGCCAGTTCACCGTCTATCACGCGCTTGCCATCCATGACTTTATAAATGGCTTGGATTAATTGTTCCGAAGGTGCATCTTTTAATAAAAATCCCGAAACACCCATATCAATTGCGCGGCGGATATAACCCGAGCGGCCAAATGTGGTGATGATAATGGTTTTGGTGGGCAGTTTTTGTTGCAGCACCCACTGCGCTAATTCAAGGCCGGAGCGCCCCGGCATTTCAATGTCGGTGAGTAAAATATCGTAGCTGTTTTGTTTCATTAGCAGCCAGGCGCGGTCGCCATCTTCTGCCTGGGTGATTTCAAAACCGTTTTCCATGCTGAGCAATGCGGCTAACGCACCGCGTACCATTGATTGATCTTCGGCTAATAAAATTTTCATGGATTATCAGGATTCCAACTGGTTAAGTTCATTGCGCGGCAATGAAATAATAAATTCACAACCTTTATTAATGGAAGATTGCAAATCTCCCATTAGTGCGTTCAGACGCTCTTGTATTCCTTGCAGACCATTGCCAGGTACTAGTGATTTCACTTCACCGTTGTCATGCATACGCACTAAAATTTTGTCGCAATTTTGTTGGAATTCTATCTTGCAGTGATTACCCTTGCTGTGGCGCAAAACATTTGTGGTTAACTCCGTTAAGGCCAAAATAATAGCGGTTTCAGCGCGTGGGCTCAGCTGGGGAATATCGCCATCCAGCTCCACGACAAAACCTTTTTGCCGCAACTTATCGCACAACTCCATCACTTCACCGGAAAGACCGCGATGTTTATAACCGGATACCGTCTGCCTAACCAAACTTAAACTATTGCGCGCAATTTGGTGCAACTCGGACAAATGTTGTTGCACTTGCTCATGCTTCTCCTGCTCCAATAACTTTTCTGCTAATTCTGCCTTAAGTGCAATGCTCGATAATGTATGCCCAAGGATATCGTGCAGGTCTCTTGCAATGCGCTCGCGTTCGGCAATAACTGCCAATTGTTCAATTTCCTGATGGCTTTTTTGCTGGCTAATGCGCGCTTCCATACGAAGCTTTTCAACATATCCAATAATGCCAATAGTGGCCAATCCCGAGAGCGCCGGAAATGCAAAGTAGGGGAATGGATAATTAAATTGGTAATGCATGGCAATAATAATCGCCACTAAAGCTCCGGTTATCGATAGCCAGATTTTGGTGCGATAAGTAAAACCAACCAAAAAACCTATATACGAAAAAAATGTGCTGGAACCGGGTGAGTATGGAGTAATAACAACAGCTAGTAGAACAATCGCAAGTACCGGTTTCCATACGTGTTGAGCTTTGAGAGTAATCGCCCATAAATACAGTGATACAAAAATACAATAAATGCCCACTAGCAAAACCTGGGCAAGTGCGCTGAAGGGCATGTAGTACACAGGCACAAAGTAATAAAGGCTGAAAACCAGCCAAATCCATGATTTAGCAGAATAAATAGAGCCTGCGCATTGTTCGGGGTGATGATTCATGGCGGTATGTCTGCGTGGTGGTTGTGATACAGGCCTATTATGTACCTGTTGTAGCTACAGGTGAATCCAGGCTGGTTCAATTAGCAACCAGTCTGGTTCTTCGGGGCTTCTTGCACCAGCCGCGAAAGTCACCAGTGTCTTGTGACAAATGTCAGTGAACCGGGGGGCCACAATTAAGAGCCATTACATCTCAATCCGGTGTGGGTGAGGGGGTTAAGAAACGCAAAAACCCTTGTTGTTTAGATTTTGTAATCCATTCTGTTCAGCGTTTTCTCATAGTGATAACAATAGGATCGATCATGAAGCAATCTGTTTTTTTTGCGATATTAATTATCGTTTGGTTGACCGGATGCAGCCATTTCCCCAGTGCAGACACTCCATCCGCTGAGCAGCTTTTACGGGTGCCCTATGTCAGTAGTGTAGATCAACTAAAACGCGATTATTTTGTGTATCTACCGCGTGGTTATGAAACGAAAACCGACAAAAAATGGCCTGTGATTTTATTTTTACACGGTAACGGCGAGCGCGGTAATGGTTTGGACGAGTTGGATTATGTCATCAGCCACGGTCCACTCTACGAGGCGTGGATACAAAAGAAAGATTTACCTTTTATCATCATTTCGCCACAGCTCCATATGTTCACTATGGGCAAAGTGCCCTACATTGCCAACCGCACCCGTACAAAAATTCCGCTGCGTTTACCTGAGGGTGTTCCCGCCTATGAACCTTTATTTGCAACCCCTCAATTGATGGAAACCGGTGAAGACATAAAAGATATGTCAGCAGTAGCGCCGTTATTACCTATGGGGTGGGAACAAGTAGAGCGGGATTTGTTGCAATTGATTAGCCATGTACAAAGAAGTTATCGCACTGACACTCGACGGCTGTATCTGACGGGGTTAAGTTATGGGGGCTTTGGTACTTGGTATATGGCGAGCAAACATCCCGATTTATTTGCGGCGGCGGTGCCTGTGGTCGGCTGGGGGCATCCGGATTTAATGGCACCTATCGCCAAAGCAAACCTGCCTGTATGGGCGTTTGCGGGCGGGCGCGATACATCTGTACCAAAAAAATTCTTTTATGCCGGAATAAATAAACTGGAGGAGTTGGGCGATTCAGAAGTCCTTTTCACCGTTCATGAGGATTTGGGGCATGATGCATGGAAACGAATCTATGCGAGCAAAGATCTTTATGATTGGCTGCTAGCGCACCAGAAAAAATAATCGTTGTTTGTATTACGGGTAAGAGTGGTCAAGTGCTTTTCTTCACAATCCCATTCTCCGCCCAAAATCTTCCCGTGCGTTTTACTTCATTTCGGATCGCGTAATTTTTTTTCCAGGTTTCCGGATTGTCATAAGCGCGCGGGTGATCCAGATGTAAACAGTTGACGCTGTAGCGCACTTGTTTCCCTTTCAATCCGTGGTTGTACAATCGCTCGCCCAATTCGCGATCCAAACCGCCGTATTGCATATCTTCATTAAAGCCGTTGCAGGCTTTGATATCAGATGTCCATGTGGAACTGTTCATGCCATTCCAGGTGGCTTTGGTCGGTGTGACTGCATTCAGTACCGCTTTGATGGTTTTATTTTTAATTAGCTTCCACAATTTATGGTTGGATGGTTGACCGGCTTTTTTGAGCCAATCGATATTAAAAATAACACCGCTGGCGATGTCGGCTTCGGTAATTGCCTCAGATACGGGTGTAGTTAATTTCACATAACCACCCGATAAAAAATAACCGGGTTGCGCCAGGGATTGATGAATACTAATAAAATCAGGTTCAGGCACACAATCGCCGTCGGTGAAAATTAAATAATCGCAATCAGTTTGTGCGATGGCTTTATTGAGTATCTGGCATTTTTGAAAGCCTTTATCTTCATGCCACACATGTTGGATAGTTAATTTCCCGCGCGCCTGAAAAAATTCAATAACGTCGCGTGTAGGCTGGCCAGACCCATCGTCGGCAATAATCACGGTAAAATTATTATGACGTTGTGCCTCATAACCAAATAACACGTTTTTGAGCCACTTGGGTTGGTTGTAAGTGGTAATGACTACGCCTATTTTTTGCGGTGTCATAACATAATTCCTGAGTTTAATTACTGGCTAATTGTTTTATGGGTGTGCAAGTAGTTTTTGTTGCAGTGCGTGCCATACGGCTTCGGCTTTAATGCCGCTCATGCAGGCTGGTGTATCGGTGCTATTTTCCGGCAGCCATTTGCAGTGGCGTTTATGGCAGGGCATGCACTCCAACTTTTCTGTTATCTGTAAATTCTGCGTGTGCTCGCCAATAAGCCCTACTTTTACTGGCGAGGTTGCACCATAGAGTGCAATAGTCGGTGTTTCCAGTGCGCCAGCAAGATGGGAAAAGCCGGTATCCAAACCTATAACGCCTGCAGCCTCTACTAATTTTTCAGCAATGGTAGTGATGGATAACCGATGCTCTGGCCTTGTTGCCTGCGGGCAGAATTCAATAATCTGGTCAGCGATGGCTTGTTCTTCCGGGCTGCCCCAAATAATTTCTACACTAAAACCGGCATCGATGGCGATTTTTGTTAAGGCTTGCCACTCACCGGTCGCCCAAAGTTTAGTGACCCAACTGGTGCCAATAATAAAAATTAATTTACGCGGGTTCTTGGCCACCTGAACAAAGTTTTGGTTGATGCCAAAATTCAATTTTGGCGTCGGAGTATAACCCAATGCCTTGCCCACTAATTGGCGAGTGCGCTCCACCGCATGCTGGTCTTTATCAACAATGTGCTGGCGCTTGTAAAACCAGTGAGTGACAGGCTCGCGCGCGGAGGTTTTTGCGTAGCCATCAATGCCGTGTCCTTTGGCGCACTTGGCGACTATCGCACTTTTTAACAGGCCCTGTACATCAATGATGTAATCGTAGGTGGTGTTGCGTACTGAATTGCGCCAGTCTTTAAATTCTTGCCAGTGTTTTTTAATGCGCGTTTTAACCCAGCGGCGCAGGTTAATTGGGATGACTTTGTGCACACCAGGGTGCCAATCTACAATTTCGCTGAAACTGTCTTCCACCACCCAATCAATTTCTGCATCTGGATAGTGCTGTTTTATATCGCTGATTGCAGGAAAAGTGTGGAAGATGTCGCCCATGGAGGACATTTTGATGAGCAGTATGCGCATGGACGAACTCTTCAATTAGGTAAGCAGTAACGCGGATTATTGATAGTTTTTGTACGACTTTTCTTCGATCAACTCTGAACCAAAGGCGAGGTTGATATCTTTTTTCACGGCCGCGCGTTTGTCGTTGGTGAAATACACGGCGCGCGCGAGCTGGATAAATTTATCGCTGAAGTCTTTGTCGCGTTCGCAATCGCGTATATCGTCTTCAATAATCCAGAGTTCCTGGTTGATATCTTTCAATGCTTGTTTGAGTGGTGCCAGTTTGGTTTGGCGAGCGGAATCTAACAGGCTGCTGACTTTATCATTGAGAATATTCAGTTCGTAGGTAACATTTTTCAGTTTGGTTGCATCGCCGATATTGACGGCTTTGATTTCCAAAATGGTGATCTTGTCGATTAATTCACCAAGGGAAATAGGGGCTTGGATAAGCATGGTTAGGTTCTCGGGGGGATTTTTGTGGCGGGGATTCTAACAAATAGAGGCGCCCATGGCGAATGGCCGCCCCCCATCTCCAGCCCCCCTTTCGGGAGGAGGAGCTATTTGAGTGATGGCGCCAGTTATTTGATGTTCAGTGCGAGCTCTTTTTCAGATTTGAGGTTGAATACTTTGCGCATTACCAGTGTGGCCGGGCAAAAACCGGTGAAGGATTGTTGAAACAGATTGGCGCCGATGAACACCGTGAACCATATAAAACCCGGATGAACCCATTGGGTGAGGGCAACGCTTAGCAGAACCATTAGACCGGCAAATGCGGTGAGTGCGCGTTCGGTAGACATGATGAATTCCTCGTATTGTCAGTGTTGTTAAGTGTGGTCACGTGCAACGCTGGTGTGGGTGGAGGGGTGCTGGCGATAGTGGTAAGCGTAGTAAACCACCGGGATCACCACCAATGTCAGCACGGTTGATACTAAAAGACCGAAGATCAGCGACACAGCCAAACCGCCAAAAATCGGGTCATCTACAATAAAGAAACCGCCCATCATGGCTGCCAGTGCGGTAAGGCTAATCGGCAGGGCGCGTACAGCGGCAGCGCTGATGGTCGCGTCCTCTAATGATTTACCGCTGCGTATTTCCTGTTGGATAAAATCCACCAATAAAATGGAGTTGCGCACGATAATCCCGGCCAGCGCAATCATGCCGATCATGCTGGGCGCGGTGAATTGTTGGCCGAGCAAAGCGTGACCGGGCATGATGCCGATAATCGTCAGCGGAATCGGCGCCATGATGATCAGCGGCACTGAGTAACTCTTGAACATACCCACCACCAATAAATAAATCATGATCAATCCGACGGAGTAGGCGATACCCATATCGCGAAAGGTATCCAGTGTCACTTGCAGCTCGCCGTCCCATTTCAGGCTCCAGTTGACCGGGTTTTCTGGCTGTGAATTTAAAAATTGGTCGATAACTTGCCCATCAATTGGCATCTCTTCGACGCGTTCATATATTGCCGCCAATCCATAGAGCGGGCTGTCGGTTTCACCTGCCACATCACCCAGTACATAAACCACTGGCAACAAATCTTTGTGGTGAATGGTTTGTTGGCGTTGGCTTTCGATAACCCGAGTGACTTCGCTAAGCGCGATTAAATTGCCATCGCGCGCGCGGATTTTTACTGCCAACACGCGCTCGAGGCTGTCCTTCTCTCCTGCGGGCAATTCGAGCCGAACGGGCAGGGCAACTTTTGCATTGGTAGTATGCAGATAAGAGGCATCTTCTCCCGCGAGTGCGGTGCTGATCGCGTTGGCGACGCTGGTTTGATCCACACCCAAACGCGCGGCGCGGGCGCGATCCACCGCGATTAACCAACGGGTTTGTGATGCTTCAATCGTATCGTCCACATCGACAACATCGGGCGTTGCTTCAAAGGCGGTACGCACCTGTCTGGCGACATCGAGCTGACGCTGGTAATTCATGCCGTACACTTCTGCCACCAGTGGCGATAACACGGGCGGACCGGGAGGGACTTCAACTACTTTGATATTCGCGTTCATGGTATTGCCAACATCCGCAATTAATTCACGTGCGGCCAGGGCAATTTCATGGCTTTTGCGTTCGCGTAAATGTTTGTCCACCAGGTTGACTTGAATCTCACCCATGTGCGGCGCGCGGCGCAAATAATTTTGCCGCACCAAACCATTAAAATTAATTGGCGCCGAGGTGCCCGCATACAATTGGTAGTCGGTGACTTCAGGAATGGTTTCCAGTTTATCCGCGAGCGCTTGCAATACCTTTTGGGTATTTTCCAGCGGCGTGCCTTCGGGCATATCCACCACAATCTGGAATTCGCTTTTGTTGTCAAAGGGCAACATTTTTAGCATCACGGCTTGCACGACTACTAAACCGATCGATGCGGCGATTAAACCGAGAATGCCACCAAGCAACCAAAGCCGTGCTTTTTTTCCGGCTTCGCGATTTAACAGCGGCGTCATAATGCGCGTAAAAAATGGCAGGAATTTATTGCCGTGGGATGTGTGTACATTCGCACCGGAGTTAACACTGCCGTGATCAACATGTGCAAATAAATGGCGATATAACCAAGGCGTAAACATAAAGGCGACAGCAAGGGAAATTAGCATGCCAGTGGACGCATTAATCGGAATGGGCAACATATAAGGACCCATCAATCCCGTCACAAATGCCATAGGCAGCAGTGCGGCTATAACGGTGAAGGTTGCCAAAATAGTCGGGCCACCTACTTCATCAACTGCACGTGGTATTGCTTCATTCAGCGATAATTTTCCCTGGCTCATGTGGCGATGAATATTTTCCACGACCACAATCGCGTCATCCACTAAAATGCCGATGGAAAAAATTAATGCAAAAAGTGAAACACGGTTGAGCGTAAAGCCCCAGGCCCATGAGGCAAATAGTGTGATCGCGAGTGTAACTATGACTGCTGCACCTACAACAGCAGCTTCGCGTTTGCCCAAGGTAATGAGCACAAGAATAATGACAGAGAGCGTTGCAAAAATTAATTTTTTTATCAGCGTTTGCGCTTTGTCTTCCGCCGTAGCGCCATAGTTGCGCGTTACATTCACATTGATCGCATCCGGCACACTCACACCGCGTAATTGTTCGACACGTTCAATCACTTGCTCGGCTACATCCACGGCATTTTCGCCCGGCTTTTTGGCGATGGATAAGGTAATGGCGGAATAACGACCGTTGGTTTTTCCATCTGTGTTGGGCGATGCAGAACCAAAGCCATGAGTGACATATTGTGTGGGTTGATCAGCACCTAAACTCACTTGTGCAACGTCGCGCAAAAATACGGGCGCGCCTTGGTAAACACCCACAACAAGATCTGCTACTTCTTCTGGAGTTAATAAAAAATCCCCGGCTTGCACCAGCATTTCGCGGTTATCGCTTACCATTGAACCTGCGGCTTGGGAGGTGTTGGCGGCGCCGAGTGCGTGGCGTAAATCATCCAGTGCCAAACCAAATGCGGCCATGCGTTCCGGATCAAATAATACCTGCACGACTTTATCGGAACCGCCGAGAATATCGATATCGCGCGTGCCGGGCACACGCTGCAATTGGGTTTGTAATTCGCGCGCAACACTCAATAAATCGTTATTAGTCGTTGCAACATCTTTGCTCCACAACGTTAGTGCGACTACGGGTACATCATCAATGCCTTTGGGTTTAATCAGCGGTTGGCCTACACCCAGATTGCGCGGCAGCCAATCGCTGTTGGCATAAAACGCATTGTACAAACGCACTATTGCATCGGTGCGCGGTTCGCCGACTTCAAAGCGCACGGTGAGTGTGGCCATGCCGAGTGATGAGGAGGAATAAATATGTTCGACGCCTTCAATCTCTGAAACGATTTGTTCGGCGGGATTGGTTACCAGTGCTTCCACTTCTTCCGGAGTGGCACCGGGGAAGGGAATAAACACATTGGCAAAAGTTACATTGATTTGTGGCTCTTCTTCGCGCGATGTTACCAGCACGGCAAAGATGCCGAGCAATAAACCGGTGAGTGCCAATAGCGGAGTAATTTCCGTGGTTAAAAATGCCCGTGCGATACGTCCGGAAACACCGAGTGATTGCTGAGTGCTGTGCGGGTCCATAGCTTATTGCCCCGCTGTGTGCAGATTTTTATAAGCATTTGCAGCGGCGATAGGATCAGCGGCAATTTTTTCTCCAGCAAATGCACCGGCGAGGACAGGATAGTTTTTATTACTGGTAAGCGATCCCAGGTTGAGTTGACGAAATTCCAGCGCATCTTCTTTGATCACATAAGCTCCGCTCACTTCTCCGCGTTTGCTAATGGCGCTCGCCGGAACTAACAATTGTTCCTGCTCGCCAGTGACAAATCCAATTTTCACAAAGGTACCGGGGAATAGTTGATGATCGCCTTCAGGTAAATTCACCAACACTTTAAATGAGTGGGTTTGTGGATCAGCACTCGGAGGGATGCGCAAATCTCCGCTGTCCAGGATTTTGTCATCTGTCAAATAAATACGTGCTTTTTTATATTTACGGACGGGGCCTATATGTTGCTGGGGAATATCCACCTGCGCACGTAATTGCTCGAGCGATAAACCGGTCATCAGTGCTTTGCCAGGAGCCACAGTTTCGCCCACATTGACTGCACGGCTTACGACAATGCCAGCATAGGGTGCGTAAATGGCAGTATAAGCGAGGTTCTGCTCGGCTTCGCGCGAATTGGCTTCAGCGGATTTAAATGCGGCTTCGCTTTTATCAAAATCTGCTTTCGCGATTAATTTTTTCGCGAGCATTTCTTGCATGCGCGTGTATTGCGCTTGAGCTTCGATAAATTGCGCTCTGGCGCTTGCCGCACGTGCTTTTTGTTCGGTGTCGGTAAAACGAATAATTAAATCGCCTTTGGCAACATAATCGCCCACATCCACGGGGATCTCCAGAATACGACCAGAGGTCTGTGCCGACACAGTGGCTTGGTTAATCGCTTCAATCACACCATCGTATTTTATTTCCTGAGCAGTAGTTTGGGGTTGCAACTGAATGCTGGCGAGTTCCGGTATTTTTTTCGGCGCTACAATTGCAGGCGATTCTTTGCTGCAGGCGAATAAGAAGAGTGCGCTGCTCAATGAAATAACGAGTGCGATGATGGGGGTCAAATTTATGCGTGCGAGTTTCATTAGAGTGATTTTCATAAAGGCTCCTTAATAAATTCGCATAACTCTTTACCGCAAGCGCGATTTGCTGGCACGGCTACGTCCATCAGCTTTGTTGGCCATTAAATCAAACAGGCGAATTCGTTGACAGCTCATGCTGCTAGCTCGATAAGCAATTATTCCACTGGGCAGTAAATAGATTGCAGTACGGTTATGACCTTTGTGGCTTCATCACCTTCCAGGCTGTAAAAAACCGTCTGTGCTTCTTTGCGTGTGCTCACTAAGCCTGCCTCGCGCAAGCTGGCCAAATGTTGCGACAATGCAGATTGGCTCAGCGGTACCTTTTCATTTAGTTCACCTACGGACATCTCGCCTCCCATCAGGGTGCAGAGAATCATCAAACGGTTTTCATTTGCCAGTGCCTTGAGCAGTGCGGCGGCATTCTGTGCATGTTGTTGCATGCCATCCAGACCGGCGTCTCCGCTAACGATCATATTCATTTTGCGTCTACCTGTTGTGGGTTTGATTTCATTATATTAGATAAATTTAAATTAGCAATACCTAAATTAGTCGTCTATGATTTAACTTGGGGAGCAGATTCCTGCAATTGGCCCCATGCCGCGAGTATTGTCACGATCAACGATGCTGAGGAGGTGTGCTATGGCTCATGTCGTATTTGTTGGAGCAGGGTTGGGGGGGATGGCGGGTGCTTATGAAATGCACGATGCCCTGGGTAAACATCACCAAGTTACTGTGATTAACGAAAAGGAAAATTTTCAATTCGTCCCGTCAAACCCCTGGTTGGCGGTGGGATGGCGTGAAGCGGAACAAATCAGCTTCCCGATTCGCTCTTATCTTGAAAAGAAAAACATCACTTTTATCGCCCAGCGGGTGGATGAAATTAACCCGGTCGATAAATACCTCACCTTAAATGACGGAAAGCGCGTGGATTATGACTATCTCGTCATCGCCACGGGCCCCAAGTTAGCCTTTGATGAAGTACCCGGCGCTGGCCCTCATGGCGGTTTTACCCAATCGGTCTGCACCTTGCCCCACGCCGAACATTCCTATGAGGATTATAAAAAGCTGGTAGAGAATCCCGGCCCTGTGGTTATTGGTGCTATGCCCGGCGCCAGCTGTTTTGGCCCGGCCTATGAATACGCCTTTATTTTGGATACTGCGCTCAGCCGGGCAGGCGTGCGCCACCGCGTACCTATCACTTTTGTTACCAGTGAGCCGTACATTGGCCATTTGGGTCTGGGTGGTGTGGGCGACTCAAAAGGCATGATGGAATCGGAGCTGCGCAAACGTTCCATTAATTGGATTACAAACGCCAAAACCACACGCATTGAAGCGGGAAAAATGTTTGTCGATGAAGTTGATGCGCAAGGGCAGGTGATTAAGCAGCACGAATTACCCTTTGTGCATTCCATGATGCTGCCCGCATTTAAAGGAGTGGATGCGGTAGCGAAAGTGGAGGGTTTGTGCAATCCGCGCGGTTTTGTGTTGATCGATAAACACCAGCGCAGTACCAAATATCCCAGTATTTTCGCGGCGGGTGTGTGTGTAGCAATTCCGCCGATTGAACAAACACCTGTACCAACAGGCGCGCCTAAAACCGGCTATATGATCGAATCCATGATGACCGCGTTGGTACACAATATTGCCGCGGAAATTAATGGTGAAGTTGCTGATTTTGAAGGTAGCTGGAGCGCATTTTGTCTGGCGGATATGGGTGACACCGGCGCTGCGTTTATCGCCGTACCGCAAATGCCGCCGCGCAATATCATGTGGTACAAGCAAGGTAAGTGGGCTCATCTCGGGAAAATCGCGTTCGAGAAATATTTCATCGCCAAAATGAAAACCGGCGTGTCCGAGCCCTTTTATGAAAAATGGTTGTTGGATGCAATTGGTCTGCGCCGGCTTGATAAAAAAATGCATCACTTCCACTGAGTGAAAAACTTTGCGCAGCATTTTGTCGCGCAAGATTTTATTGCAAAACGTCACAATGGTGCCGATGTTCGGTTTGAGTTACGGCTTTAAGCCAGGTAGCTTGAGGTAAGGAAGAGTAAAGCCGAAAAAGAGTCTTGATCCGGGAATTGGTATGGCGCGTAAAGCAACTATCAATTTCTCGAAAGGTGGCTCTAATGGAAGGTTCTTACAACTGGATGCTGGTTTTTGCATCTTATTGCGTGGCGGTGATCGCATCTTACACGGCAATTTATTTTGGTACCCGGGTATTCGATTTAAGCGGCCGGTCGCGCCGATTCTGGCTGGCGGCCGGAGCGCTCAGCCTTGGCAGCGGAATCTGGTCGATGCACTTTGTGGGGATGAGCGCCTACACCATGCCCATGCATATGCACATGAGCTTCAATGCAACTATGACTCTGCTCTCGTGGGTGCCTGCTGTGTTGGCATCGGCTTTGGCTCTATACGTGATTACTCTGCCGAAAGTGTCGGTGAAAACTATCGCGTCGAGTGCATTCATTATGGGAGCAGGGATTTTCGCGATGCACTACGGCGGCATGTATGCGATGCAAATGCATCCCGGTATTGAATACGACACGCTGCTGGTGATTCTTTCTGGCGTGATAGCGGTAGTTGCATCCGGTGCTGCGCTGGTGATTTGCCGCAAGGTGCGCGATGTCCCGCCCCAATATGCACTGGCCTTTAAAGTATTGGCGGCGTTGGTGATGGGCGCGGCTATCTGCGGCATGCACTATACCGGAATGGCGGCAGCCAGTTATCCGATGGGCGCGCAGAGCCACCCTGAAAATTTATTGCGCGGTGATTGGATGGGTATTCCTACAGCGATTGCTGCCAGCATTTTATTGCTGCTCGCCCTGTATTCCGCCTATACCGATTTTCGTGCAATGGAGCGCGCGCGTCAGGCAGAAAAAAATAAAAACGAATCAGCCCGGCAGGCGGCGTTTTACGATTCACTAACCGGCCTCGCGAATCGCAGCTTGCTGGAGGCGCGGGTGCTGGAAAAACTCACAGTGACTGATGCCAATAAAATCCCCGCTGCATTTATGCTTGGCTATTTTGAGTTGAGCGATTACCGCGATCTAAGCCAGCGTCACGGCGAAGCGTTTGCGCAGGCATTGATCAATTATTTTGTGGCTGAGTTGCAATCCCGGTTGGCGACTGCCGAGTTGATTGCACGTTACAGCAGCAACAGTTTTATGGTGATTATTCCCTCAAATGATCCGGTGATGTTGCAAGCATTGGTGCAAAAAATGGCCAGTGCGTTTAAAAGCTCGGTGGCGATCAGTGGCAAACTCACGTTATGTAAATGGAGTTTTGGCTTCAGTGAATACCCCAAGTCGGGCACTAACAGCCGCAACCTGATTCGCGCAGCACAGCGCGTTCGCTATACCTCGGGCGAGGAGCATCAAGAGGCTGCTTTGGAAGTGGTGTGATTTGGTCGGGTTCCTCACTGTTGTTTACTGTCAGAACGCCGGAGCGAACACTCTGGCGTTTTTTTATGCAGGATTTGTATGAGTATTTGTTTAGCAGTTTGTCCGAACTCCGCTAATTACGTCCCACCTACCTGTTTTATTTAGTGGCACAAGGCTCACAGCATGTTTCATTCTGAAATGGAGTGTGAATAAAGTCGCGTTTCGCTTGCTAAATTTGTTTCTTATAAACCCAAATTTACCCACGGGTTCGCATTTGTGATGCTCACTTAACGCCGGGTCCATAGTGGGACGACAGATTTTTCTCCGGCACTTAGAATCGCATTCGAGCTACTACATAAGCACTACTGAACCCGGTCTGTGGTGTTGCCAGAACAGTTGTGTTTATGAAACTCATCGCAGCAGTGAAGCTGAATCTAACGATTAAGGATGCAATTAATCAACCGTTGGTTCCCATTGCCGTTGTTATAAGGGCAGTTGTTAGTTGGGTAAATCAACCTCTCGCACAACTCACTATTTCAAAAAACAATAATTTCAACAACAGAGGCAAGATCACATGCGAATCATTCAATTCGGACGCCGTGTACTCGGGCGCCGTGCATTCGGCCGCCGCGCCGTTTGCGCATTACTCACGCTCGTTAGTAGCAGCCTGTATGTGCAAACGACTAGCGCACAAGTTATCAACATCAACGCCGTTTCTGCCACCGGCAGTACCAATCTACAACCCGCGAATTTGGCGAATGACAACAACGGCAGCACCCGTTGGGAATCCAATCATGGTGTTTCACCCAGCTCACTGACGCTCGATTTAGGCCAGCCTTATGCGCTCAATCAAGTGGTGATTTTGTGGGAAGCCGCAAACGCCGCGAGTTATGAAATTCTCGGCTCCAACAATAATTCCAGTTGGACACAACTCAGCCTGCGCACTGGCGGAACTTTTGGCAACCGCACCGATACGGTCGGCTTGAGCGGCACTTATCGCTATGTGCGCATGAACGCATTGACGCGCAGTGCAGGCAACAACTGGGGCTACTCGATTTTTGAGATGGATGTGTTCGGCGCTCTGCCCGCGGCCTCATCTGTTGCTGCATCCAGTGTGGCGGCCGGTAATTGCAATCTCGGCTGCGTTACCACGCTCAACAGCACGACCTTGCGCGCGACTGTAACTCAAGCCGACATCGCCGATATCCATTACCGCATCAACAACGGCGCGCAACAAAATGTGCGCATGAATGTAGCGGGTGGTGTGTGGACTTATGACATTCCTAATTTAAATGCGAGCAGTGTGGTGAGTATTAATTTCACTATCATCCGTTCAGGATTGGGGCAGGATACACCCTGGCAAAACTATTCCGTTAGCACACCGGCATCCAGTGTAGCGCCAGTGAGTTCATCGCGTTCAAGCACACCGCTGTCGAGTTCTTCTCGCAGCTCGGTGGCACCATCGAGCGTGCCAGCCAGTTCATCGCGCAGTTCAACACCTACATCAGTTGCACCATCCAGTTCTTCTGCGGCGAGCCTCGGTAATATTGTTCCCTTATATAACGCATCAACGGCGCTTGAAGGTGCGATTCAATTTGATCGCGGTGATGCATTGGTAACACGCATTGCTGACCGAGGTCGTGACCGTCATGCAAAAGAAGATCAATTCCAAGCTTATGATCACTTCCTGAGTTTTTATTGGGAGCACCGCACTGCTGAAATTGAAATTGTGGATTACGTTGCCAAAGGTGGCAACACTGTGCGCATGAACGTGAAAACACAATTTAAATTGAACGATACCGAAGCGGAAAACCGCTGGTTCTATCGCGGTGTAGGCACTGTGGCTGAGTATTACGATAACGGCACCATGAACGTGATCGACAATCTCAACTACTACAAAGAGCGCAGCTTCAATGCGCGCGAAGGCCGCAATATCCGTATCGGCGATAAACTGGAATTTGAATTGAGTCAATTCCTCGATCACACAGTTCCACACGGTCGCTCGGCCTACTACGGCACTACCTATCTTTATATCGTCGGTAAAGGTCTTGTGCCTTGGGATGTTACTGGCAGTTTCGGCACTCTTGGTGGTAGAAAAGATTCGATAGAAATCCCTGAGAAAGCCTGGTTGGGTGGCAAAACAACGCTTCCATACAACCATTCAAATGAGCCAGATAACCATTTCATCCAAATGGCGACCAACCTGGCATCGCAAAATGGCCAGCCGTTTGTATTGGGACGCCGCGTGCATCACGCCTCATTTATTGATGGTTCACACGATGAACACGTTGTAGATAACGGCATCTTCCCCGATACCGTCGGCAAAGCGGGCCCGCATTATGTGCATGATCGCTGCGCCGGATGCCACGTGCGCAACGGCCGCGCTGCACCAGCACCGGTTGGTCAACCGCTGGAAAAATGGGTATTCAAAGTGGCCGATATCAATGGCAACTCGCATCCAAATTTAGGTCGCGCATTGCAACCAAAATCCTCTAATGGTGTTGCAAGTGAAGGGCAAGCGTCTATCGCTTTCTGGACGGAAACGAATGGCCTGCGCAAACCCAACTATCAATTCAGCGGCGTAACGCCAGCGCGTTTCTCTGCGCGTGTTGCACCACAACTTGTTGGCATGGGTTTGTTGGAAGCGATTCCGGAAGCAACGATTTTGGCAAAAGAAGATATCAACGATGCTAATGGCGATGGCATTTCCGGCCGCGCCAATCGTGTTGTTGATCCATCTGGCCAAACCCGTTTGGGCCGCTTTGGGTACAAAGCCGGTACCACCAGCGTTAAGAATCAAGTGGCAGCGGCGTTCAATTCCGATATGGGTGTAATGACCAGTGTGCTGCCTAATCCTGATTGCGGTTCAGCACAAAACGACTGCGGTGCGAGTGGTTCGGAGTTGTCGGATACACATCTGAACAATCTGGTGAAATATATTTCAACTCTCGGTGTGCGCCCGCAACGCAACTTGAACGATGCAGCAGTACAACGTGGTGAAACACAATTTGCATCAATTGGTTGTGTGGGTTGCCATACGCCCTCCGTAGTGACCAGTCAATTCCATCCATTGGGTGAATTGCGCAGCCAAACCATCAAGCCTTACACCGATATGTTGCTGCACGATATGGGCCCAGACCTGGCCGACAATTTGGGTGAAGGTCAAGCGAGCGGTGCTGAATGGCGTACTGCGCCTCTGTGGGGTATTGGTTTGTCTGCTTGCGTAACGGGCGGTGTAACGAATGCCGGTCAGGGTGCACAAGTGTGTACGCCAGTGCATAGCTACTTGCACGATGGCCGCGCGCGCACCATTGAAGAGGCAATCCTCTGGCACGGCGGTGAAGGTCAAGCATCTAAAAATGCCTACCAGGCTTTGTCTGCCAGCCAAAAACAAGATGTATTGCGTTTCCTTGAGTCACTGTAATGAGGAATCGCTCTAATAGTTAATTCTCTCTAGCGGCTAGTAGTACTAGTTAGCTAGCGTTCTCCTTGCCCCGGTTAATTACCGGGGCTTTTTTTTTGGATTTTTTTTGCGTGTGAATTTCTCCTGACGATTTCTGACGCACAGCTTCTTTACTCTATAGTGGTAAGTTGTTTTTCACTGAATCACGGAGAGAATGATGAGCACACAAAACCCCAGCATTATTTCGCATGTATCAATTGGCACAAATGATTATGAAAAAGCACGCGCTTTTTATAATGTTGTGCTCGCAACTTTGGATATCAACATCATCATGGAGCACCCAGGCGCAATTGCGTACGGACGCATGTACCCCGAATTTTGGGTGTGCACACCACATGATGGCCAACCTGCAACACTCAGCAATGGATTTCATATGGGTTTTATTGCACTAACCAAAGACCAGGTGCACGCGTTTTACGATGCAGCCATCGCCGCTGGTGCAATCTGCGACGGCCCACCTGGCCCGCGTCCATTGTATAGTGATGCCTATTACGGCTGCTTTGTGCGCGACCTCGATGGCCACAAAATTGAAGCAGCGTTTTGGGATGAAGAACTCGCCGCAAAACTTCAAGGCCATTAATTTTTTCACGGTTGTTTTTTTAGCAGTCCGCAATATATATATCGGCACTAATGAGTCAACACTTGCTGATATTTATTGCGCCCATCAGGAGCGTATTGTTATGCAAGCGATCCACAATCCCGCCGTTGCTGATGTCTTTAAAAAATATCCCCCCGAGATGCGCAAAAAATTATTATTCCTGCGCACATTAATTTTTGAAACTGCTGCTGAATTGGATGTGGGCGAAATAGAAGAAAGTTTGAAGTGGGGCGAGCCGAGTTACATTGCCAAACAGGGCAGCACCATCCGCATGGATTGGAAACCGCGCGCGCCCGAACACTACGCACTTTATTTCAATTGCAAAACTACTCTCGTCGAAACCTTCGAAGCACTTTATGGCAATTTGTTTTGCTATGAAGGGAATAGGGCAATCATCTTTACCCGCCTTGAGCTTATCCCCGTTAAGCAACTAAAACACTGCATCGCTTTGGCCTTGCAGTACCATCGCCTCAAACATTTACCTCTGCTGGGCGGCTTCTGAAAAACATCATTTTCGCCATACCCGCGAACGCGGGTATCCATAACATTCAAGAGGCTGGATTAGCTGCGCTGGTCTAACGGCTCCTGCGTTCGCAGGGATGACGACTTGCCTGAGCGGTTTAATCTCCGTTTCTCCCGCCGGGCGATTCAAGCGTATAATGCGCGCCTTTTCCTATTTCCAACTTATCGATTCGCACAAAAGGCCGTTTCATGTCTGAAGTTCGCACCCGTATTGCCCCGTCGCCCACCGGCGACCCCCACGTAGGCACCGCTTATATCGCCCTGTTCAATCTGTGTTTTGCCCGTCAGCACGGTGGCAAATTCCTGTTGCGCATTGAAGATACCGACCAAACCCGCAGCACCCCTGAATCAGAACAAGCGATTCTGGACAGCCTGCGCTGGTTGGGTTTGGAGTGGGACGAAGGCCCGGACGTGGGCGGCCCGCACGGCCCTTATCGCCAAAGCGAGCGGATGGATATCTACGGCAAATATGCCTTTGAGCTGGTCGAAAAAGGCCATGCCTTCTATTGCTTCGCCACCGCTGAAGAGCTGGATGATATGCGCCGCGAACAACAAGCGCGCGGTGAAACCCCCAAGTACGACGGTCGCGGTTTGAAATTATCGCCCGCTGAAGTGCGAGCCAAGTTGGATGCAGGCGAGCCTTACGTTATCCGCATGAAAATCCCGGAAGAGGGCGTGTGTGAAATCGACGATATGCTGCGCGGCAAGATTGAGATCGAATGGTCGCAAGTGGATATGCAAGTGCTGCTCAAAGGCGACGGCATGCCCACCTATCACCTCGCCAACGTGGTGGACGATCACCTGATGCAAATCACTCACGTGATTCGCGGCGAAGAGTGGATCAACTCTGCGCCCAAGCATCTGAAACTCTACGAATACTTCGGCTGGCAAGCGCCCGTGCTGTGCCACTTGCCGCTACTGCGCAACCCGGATAAATCCAAACTCAGCAAACGCAAAAACCCCACTAGCATCCTTTATTACAAGCGCATGGGTTATTTGCCGGAAGCAATGCTCAACTACCTCGGCCGCATGGGCTGGTCAATGCCGGACGAGCGCGAGAAATTCACCCTCGCCGAAATGCAGGAGCACTTTGACCTGCTGCGCGTGTCATTAGGCGGCCCGATTTTCGATGTAGAAAAACTCAACTGGCTCAGCAGCCTGTGGATTCGCGAGAACTTCACTGTCGAGCAACTCGCAGAGCGTTTGCACGGTTGGGCACTCAACAAAGAAACCCTGCTGCAAGCGCTGCCACACGCCCAATCGCGCATGACCACCCTGAGCGATTTCGCCCCACTGGCGGGCTTCCTCGTCAGCGGCATGATGCCGGTGAACGAAGCGAGTTTCGCTGGTAACAAGCTGGATGTGGAGAAACAAAAAGAGTACCTGCAATTCGCCCTTTGGCGCCTGGAAGCCCTGCGCACCTGGGAACGCGACAACCTGTTTGCCGAACTCAAACTGCTCGCCGACCAAATGGGCATCAAGATCAAAGACGCCCTCGCACCGGTCTTCGTCGCCATTGCAGGCACTACCGCCAGCTTCTCGGTAGTGGACTCCATGCAGATCATCGGCCCCGACCTGAGTCGCGCCCGCATCCGCCACGCGATCAATGCCTTGGGCGGTTTCGGCAAAAACAAACAAAAGGATCTGGAAAAGATCTTTGATAAGTTGGGTGTTGCAGTAGAAGAGCCAGCCGCCAACAGTTAACCGCTTGATTTATCGATAAAAAACCGGAGTACAAGCCCAAAACTTTTGCTTGACACTCCGGAGGCACCTGCATAAAATGCGCGCCACTCAGAGACAGGATGTCGAAGAATCTGGGGCTTTAGCTCAGCTGGGAGAGCGCAACACTGGCAGTGTTGAGGTCAGCGGTTCGATCCCGCTAAGCTCCACCAAATTAAAAACCCGCTTATCGCAAGATAAGCGGGTTTTTTGTTTTCCGTTTTTAGCTAACTGGAATTATTTTTTGCTTTTCGATTACTAATAAAACTGGTCTCGCGTACAAAAAAGCCGAAGAGAGCAATACCCCGCTAACGACGGATCAAAACGACTTATTTTTTATAGAAATTGGACGATGGTGTGACCTCATGAGCTACATTCTAACTTTGGATTCTACCCGCTGGGCGGCATCACCACTCAGCAATTGATGAGGCGCCAATGGCCAATGGAGGACATATGGGTATTGCAAAAAGTCAAATGATTGAAGACTGGGATAGAGGGTTCAGTTCAGGCAGTGAGTCCACAGTTTGTACAAATTGTTTTGAGGACCATGGGCTTAAAAAATTTATTGCAAAACACCAAAGTTGTTCAACGTGCTCATATTGTGAGAATGATGAGGAAGAGCAAGTAATTGCTTGCGATTTCGATACAGTACTTGAATACATACTTTCTTCGATAACTCAAAACTGGACTGATCCAGCAAGTGCTGGGGTGCCTTATGAAACTGCCGAAGGAGGTTATCAACTGCCAACGATATCCACCTATGAACTACTTTTGCATATCAATTTGGAAATAAATTCCGGTGATCTATTTGATGATGTTTGTTCTGCTATACATAATCAAGATTGGTGCACTAAAGATCCTTACTCATTAGCAGATCATGAGGTTCTTATTAGTGGATGGGATAACTTTTGCAGATTTGTCAAAATAAAATCGAGATACTTTTTCCTTGATGCAGTTAATACTGAACACAATCCAAATCAGCATGACGAAATTAATCCTGTTGCCATACTTGATGTGCTTGCGAAAGCAATCAATCAATTGCAATGGATAACTACAATTGCGGTGGATGAGGAAATTTTAAGAGTAAGGATCGTAAACCCCTCTGACGACTTTCAAACTGCATCTGATTTGGGCTCTCCACCGCTAAAATATGCACGCCTTCCAAATAGAATGAGCCCAGCAGGAATTTCTATGTTTTACGGCGCATTCGATTTGGAAACGTCAATTGCCGAAACCTACCAACCTAGTGCAACGGAAAAAAAGGCTATTTGTGGTGTCTTCAAGCCGGTAAGACCTTTAACTATGATCGATCTATCACGCCCATTTGAGGTACCCACAATCTTTGACGAAGAAGGCAAAAAAACGCGTACGAAATTGCAATTCCTTGATGACTTCATAGAAGATTTTACAAAACCGATAGATCGAGAAGATCGTGCCCACATTGATTACGTGCCAACTCAAATTGTGACGGAGTATTTCAGGCACGTATTTAAAACAGCAGATGGAATCTCATGCGATGGAGTGATTTACCCGAGCTCAAAATCTCCAGGAAAAAGAGCTTTAGTAATATTCGCCGATTCCGAGCAATGCTCGCCTCGTGAATACCAATTTTATGAACCACAAATGTTGGAACTGCATAGGGTTGAATCGAAAGTGATTCCTGCATATTAATTTTTAAATATGTGATGGATGCCATTAATTTGCGAGAGCTTTAGTATTCAGTAGCTAATGAATGAAGATATATAAACTTAAAAACCTTTCCATTGACGAATATCACGAACATTTCTTCCAAATAATTGAAGAGGGAAAGATTTGGGTTTCGTCAACTGATCAATTAAATGATGAGGAAGAGTTTCAATTTACAATGAGTTGCGATCCAACAGCGCAGACGGTTCTGCTTATAAAAAACTCAATTCTGCTTAACGGCCGCCCCGAGTTGTATGCCTCTTTGGCAGCTCTGGTCGCTGTAAACGAAAACAGAATTAGAGATTTTGTAGAACCGATAGAAAAAAGTATTATCCGTACATGTCGGAACACAATGGGTGTGACAAGCTTTTCGATGCGGCAGCCAAATGAATATCTTTGGAAAGTATATGGTGGAAACGGTAATGGAGTTGCGGTCGAATTTGAGTTGGCTGAAGCTGAGATCGGAGAAACCTTTCACAGAGTCGAGTATGTCGACGAGAAGACGTTTCATGTTGATAGCTTCCTAAGATCCCAATTGGACGCTACAGTCATACGAGAACTCTATGTACATATTCTTTGTACTAAACATAGGAGATGGGAAATTGAAAAAGAAATAAGATTTATTGGTAAATGCACCAATGTAAATTTATCCTTTGATTTGCCCATAACGAAAGTAACAATTGGAAATAAAGTTGATAGATCAATCATCGAACGAATTGAAGCTATATGTCTATCAAGAGGAATACAAATTAGTTACGAATCATAGATTTTTAACCTCGATTCAATTTGTAATCACTTGTAATCCATCAAATAATAAGCTTCCTTATAAAAGTTGTTCGCAGCATAGTGGGCAATGCTCAAGTTCGAGGCAAGTTACCTATCTAAACGTTAGTCAAAACTTTATATCAGTCTTCCTGTTGCTTCCAGGTGGTCTTAAGACCACCTTACTTTTATTTATTTTGCTTATCCACAATCCCCCTAACCCGAAACAACAAATCCCCTAATCCCGCAATTGCCTGCGCAGGCAATTCCACCTCTTGAGTAATTTTCTCGCAAAGTGATTGCAGCAAAACAATCTGCTCTTGCAGTGGAGTTGTTTTTTCTTCCTGGGTTTGTTTTTGCACCTTATTTTTTTATAAGAAGTCGTAACCGATGCTTTCAAGATGGTCGCCGTTGGGCGAACGAATTTCTATGCAGCTTTGTTGGTAATAGGTGTATGGGGTGGGGTTGGCTGTAATAGCCGATGGGGTTGAATGTTCCCAAAAAGGGACTTATCATACCCAAATTGGGACTTTTGAGTTTTATTGCTATGAATACCCTAAAAACACTAGGTTTGGGCGACGCCCTTTTCAGTAAAACCCAGCAAAAAGTGCTGGGTTTGTTATTTACCAAACCTGACCAGAGTTTCTTTGCCAATGAGATTGTTCGCTGGGCTGGTCTTGGTAAAGGTACGGTGATGCGTGAACTGGAAAAGTTACATACTGCTGGTTTAATTAGCCGTGTTCAAATTGGCAACCAAAGCCATTACCAGGCAAATCAGAGCTGCCCTATTTACGCCGATCTAGCGGCCATAGTTCGCAAAACCTTTGGTATTGGCGATACGCTCAAGGTTGCATTGGCGCCGCTGGCATCGCAGATAGCACAGGGGTTTATTTATGGTTCTATTGCGAAAGGTGAGGCTACTGCAAGTAGCGATATAGACCTGATGTTAGTAGGCGATGACTTAAGTTATACCAAGGTTATGGAATTGCTTGCGCCAGCAGAAGAAATGCTGGGGCGCACCATAAATCCAACGCTTTATACTGTGCAAGATTTTGAGGTCAAACTTAAGGCGGGAAACCATTTCTTGCAGCGAGTGATAGAGCAGGCTCGTATTCCGCTATGGGATGAAAGTGTTGCATAAGGTTTAAATAAAAAATGAAAGGAGGCATGCATGATTGAACAACTGGAAAATTTATTTCGCACGGGAGGCTTAAAGGCCGAACCACCCGATGCCAATGAATCGGCTGGCTTATTGCGCAGTGCTGTTGACCGTCTGAAAGATGCACATAATTCTGCATTAAGTTTTGCCAGCCGTTTTGATTTAGCTTACAACTCTGCGCATGCACTCGCGTTATATGCTTTGCGCCAAAAGGGGTATCGATCAGATAAACGCTATCTGGTATTTCAGTGCTTGGCACATACTGTGACTGTAAGCAAAACCCAAGTGCGCATTTTTGCGCTCTGCCATGAACGTAGAAATCTGGCTGAGTATGAAGGCTATCTGGATATTGATGAAAAACTTCTCGCGGAGTTATTGCAGGCAACTGATGCGTTGTTAGAAAAAATAAGTGAATAAAGTGAGAGTAAACAGGCGGCCAAAAAGCCGCCTCAATTTCATCAATTCTGCTTATCAATAATCCCCCTAACCCGAAACAACAACTCCCCCAGTCCCGCAATTGCCTGCGCAGGCAATTCCACCTCTTGAGCAATTTTCTCGCAAAGTGATTGCAGTAAAACAATCTGCTCTTGCAGTTGAGTGGTTTGCTCTGCCTGAATTTGTTTTTGAATGTCGTAGCCGATGCTTTCAAGATATTCGCCGTCTGGCGAATGGATTTCTATGCAACTTTGTTGGTAGTAATTGTATTGGAAGGGATCGAGCTCGATCACGCATTGGGATGTAGCTGGCGCTAGGCGGTTAATATTATCCATAACACAACCCCACAGTGTGTGGTCTCAATACTGGCCCAAACCAACCGGCCCACCTGAAGGTGACCCCTTCAAGGTGGCCCCGCCAAGCCGCCATAACATGGGAGTACTCGCGGGAGGCACAGAGCTGCAAAACGAGAGCTATAAGCTTATTGTAGTGACTGATTCACTGAAAACACTGATGTAGGATGAGATTGGCTTGTTGAAAGCCGGCGAAATAATGAAATATTCAGTGCTTTGTCCATGTGTTTTTTTGAGGTGATGTTTAAAATTATTAAAACTCTTTCTGTTATTTGAATTGGCTTGGAAGGGTTTGCGGAACATAGAGAGAGTCATGCAATCCTAAATATTAATAGTGAAAACTTGGTTAAAACCAAGAACGATATTTATGCGCCTGTTGGTGACGATGATGTCGCGTGAATTATTAAATCTAATGTCTTCTATGTGTCATCTTGTATGCATGTTTCCACAGCAAAACCACTGTCGGTAATAAGGAGAAATGAAATGGCTTTGATTAAACAGAAAATCGTCCCACATTTATGGTTTGATACAGAAGCAAAAGAAGCTGCGCGTTTTTATTGTTCGGTTTTCCCTGATTCAAAAATTCTCAGTATTACCAAGCTGCATGACACGCCGTCAGGAGAGTGCGATGTGGTTTCGTTTTCCCTTTCGGGGCAATTTTTTATGGCAATCAGTGCGGGGCCTCTGTTCAAATTTAATGAATCTATTTCGTTTATTGTCAATTGCGACACTCAGGAAGAAATCAATTATTACTGGGAGCAACTTTCTGCAGTGCCGGAGGCTGAACAGTGTGGTTGGTTGAAAGACCAGTTCGGTTTGTCCTGGCAGATTGTTCCATCAATATTGGATGAGATGATGCAAGACGAAGATCCTGAACGGGTTGCACGGATCACAGAAGCATTTCTCAAAATGAAGAAGTTTGATGTTGTCGCTTTGCATGAGGCATACAACAAAAAATAATGCTTTTGGTGATTTAACGATAATGAGCGTTGTGACTTTTTATTAAAGGAGTCAAAAATGGAAACGCAAGAATTACATCGCGGGCGGTTGATTGATCACATTCAGCTAGTGGTGAAGGATCTTCCAGCAGCGCAAAAATTTTACACCGCTGTTTTTAAGGAGCTGGATATCCCATTAGGTGGTTCAGGTGATGGGTATTTTTGGGCAGACGAATTGTTTGTATCCACTCCCGAAAGTGACGCTGCACAAGGCGTATTGACAGGGCGCCATCACTTGGCATTCCAGGCGCGAGACGAAGCGATGGTCGATGCGTTTTACCAAGCTGCTTTGGCAAATGGCGGAAAAGATAATGGCAAACCGGGTGAACGCCCATACCACCCAGGATACTACGCGGCGTTTGTGTTAGATCCCGATGGCAACAATATCGAAGCGGTTTCCCACGGGATGGCTAAGCGTAGCGCAGCATCTATTACCGTTGTGTTTTAGTAGGGCTGATTGTTTTGCGCAATGATTAATAAGAAGAATTCGGTGTGCTGTCGGGATTAATTTCACCATAGACTTCTTCCGGGTCTATCTCATTAATCAGCAAAGTCTCTCTCACCGTTTGAATATGGTCGAGTACGGTTTGGTATCTGTCACCGTATTCGTATTTGTTTACCTCAATTGCTTTGGGCATATAACAAAAGGCAATTTTTAATGCTTGAATTAGGTCGTCATTGGTTGCAGCACTCATAGATCGTTTCCCTGTGTGGGTATATTGCTGTGGGTCGCCTGGGCTTAGAACCAATCCCCTACCAGCGTTTGGTGAAGGTGGCAAATTAAATTATATATCATTTAGCATTTCAGGCGCGCGACGAAGCCATGTCGATGCGTTTTTCAACCGGCATTGAGAAAAGATAACGGCAAGCGACTCGAGCTTCCGTACCATCCAGGTTATTAGTGGCCTTTGTGCTTGACCCGGATGGCAATAACATGGAAGCGATCTATCATGGAAAAGCAAAGCGAAGCACACCTTCAGTCAGCATCTTGTTTTAATGTGACCAAGCGATTCAAATTCCTGATAGGTGTGCATCTTTGCTGAGAACTAGTTACTACAGACCTGATCTTTATAGCCGGGCAATTCTATTACTGATTTATACCCTAGCTTTTCAGCATCTGGAAGATTGCTGTTCTGGATCACATAGACGTTAATATTTCCGGTGCCCCCTCCGCAAACAGATGGGTAGCCCATTCCATCATGAGTCTTCTGTGCGCAGATAACATCGATACCTGCTTTGGCTAATTCCAATCGCATTTCATCGAGTGGAATGCCTTCGCTTTCACATTGGATTGAGTTGTCACTCTTAAATACTTTGACCTGATTTGGTCCTGTTAACTTCAGCTGCGGTTCGGAAGTTTCACCATCGCCACCACAGGCGGAAAGTAATGTACTAAGGGTTACAATTGCTATGGAAACGACTCGATTAAACAGCATAAAAATTTCCTTGTTCGATGGCTACGCAAAAGAGGCTACCAGTTCAATAGCAACAAATTGTAATGAGTTGTAATGTGTTTATTCAACAACAGCCCCCGGCTCATACGCCAACACCGGACTCATCCACCGCTCAATCTCTTCCACACTCCAACCCTTACGCTGCGCCAAACTCTCCACCTGATCTTTCTCAATCTTCCCAGTATTGAAATATTCCGCTTGCGGATGCGCAAAGTACCAGCCGGAAACGGCGGCGGTCGGCAGCATCGCGAAATGCTCAGTCAGCGTGATGCCAGTATTTTTCTCGCCATCCAGCAATTTAAACAATTGCGTTTTTTCGGTGTGATCCGGGCAGGCGGGATAACCTGGGGCGGGGCGAATGCCTTTGTATTGTTCTTTGATTAAATCTTCGTTCGACAGATTTTCATCGCGGTCGTAGCCCCAAAATTCTTTGCGCACACGTTGATGCATGTGTTCAGCGAAAGCTTCGGCCAACCGGTCGGCGAGGGCTTTTACCATGATGCTATTGTAGTCATCGCCTGCATCTTGATATTGCTTGGCGAGTTCTTCTGCGCCTATGCCGGTAGTGACCGCAAAGCCTCCGATGTAATCCTGTTTTCCAGTTTCTTTGGGTGCAACAAAATCCGCGAGTGAATAATGCGGGCGCGATTCCATGCCTTGTTTTAAATGTTGCTGGCGGATGTGGTGCAAAGTATTGATTTGTTTTCCATCCGCATTGTATACGGCGATGTCATCGCTGTTGACCGTATTCGCTGGCCAGAAGCCGATTACGCCGTTGGCGCGAATCAGCTTTTCATCGATCAATTTACGCAGCATCTGTTGTGCATCGGCAAATAAATTGCGTGCAGCTTCGCCGACGATTTCATCCTCCAGAATTTTTGGATATTTTCCGGCGAGATCCCAGCTGATAAAGAAAGGTGTCCAGTCGATAAAATCAACTAGCGTATTTAAATCGTAATCTTCAAATACTTTTACGCCGGTAAATGTGGGTGCTGGTGGTGTGTAATTATCCCAATCCAGTTTTAAACCTTTGGCGATAGCCTCGGGATAGGAGCGCACTGTGCCGCGTGGTTTGCGGTTAGCGTTGCGCTCGCGTACATCTATGTATTCTTTCTTGAGGTCTTCCACGAATTTGGGGCGCAGCTCGTCGGACAGTAGTGTGCTGGCGACACCTACGGCGCGCGAGGCATCTGCAACGTAAACCACTTGGTTGAGTTTAAACACCGGGTCAATTTTTACGGCAGTATGTGCTTTGGAGGTGGTGGCGCCGCCAATCATCAAGGGTTTATTAATACCGCGGCGTTCCATTTCGCGGCCGACAAATACCATTTCATCCAGCGATGGGGTGATCAAACCCGAGAGTCCGATAATGTCGCAGTTTTGTTCAATGGCGGTGTCGATAATTTTATCGCAGGGCACCATTACCCCAAGGTCAACCACTTCAAAGTTATTGCACTGCAATACCACGCCGACAATATTTTTGCCGATGTCGTGTACATCGCCTTTTACGGTCGCCATCAGGATTTTGCCATTGGGTTTTGAGGCTTCGGTTTTCTCGGCTTCAATAAACGGTTGCAAATAGGCTACTGATTGTTTCATTACGCGCGCGGATTTAACTACTTGCGGCAAAAACATTTTACCTGCACCGAATAAATCACCCACCACATTCATGCCGTCCATGAGTGGGCCTTCGATTACATCGAGCGGGCGAGGGTAGTGTTGGCGTGCTTCTTCGGTATCTTCAACGATATGGGTTGAAATACCTTTTACCAGCGAGTGTTCAATACGTTTTGCAATCGGCAGCGAGCGCCATTCGGCGTCTTCTTTTACGTCGCCGGTAGAGCCATCGCCGCGATATTTTTCAGCGATATCGAGCAGTGCTTCGGTGCCGCCGCTGTGACGGTTGAGGATTACATCTTCAACTTTGTCTTTTAATTCTTGCGGTAAATCGTCATACACCGCCAATTGGCTGGCGTTAACGATGCCCATATTCATCCCCGCTTTAATCGCGTGGTACAAAAATACTGAGTGGATTGCTTCACGCACCGGGTTGTTGCCACGGAACGAGAAGGACACGTTGGATACGCCGCCGCTTACACCCGCGTGGGGTAGGTTGGTGCGAATCCAACGTGTGGCTTCAATAAAATCGACCGCGTAATTGTTGTGTTCTTCAATACCGGTGGCGACCGCAAAAATGTTTGGATCGAAAATAATATCTTCGGGTGGGAAATCCAGTTTATCTACCAATGTGCGATAAGAGCGCTCACAAATTTCTTTTTTGCGCGCCATAGTATCGGCTTGGCCGGTTTCATCAAATGCCATTACGACTACAGCAGCACCGTAGCGCATGCAGAGTTTGGCTTTCTGTAAAAACTCTTCTTCGCCTTCTTTCAAACTGATGGAGTTTACAATCGGTTTGCCTTGAATACATTTCAAACCGGCTTCGATAACATCCCATTTGGACGAGTCCACCATAATCGGTACACGGGCGATATCCGGTTCGCCAGCAATTAAATTCAAAAAGCGCACCATGGCTTTTTCAGCATCGAGCATGCCTTCGTCCATGTTGATGTCGATTACTTGCGCACCGTTTTCCACTTGCTCCAGCGCCACTTCGAGAGCGGTGGAATAATCTTCTTCCACAATTAATTTTTTAAAGCGCGCAGAACCGGTAACGTTGCAGCGTTCGCCGACGTTTACAAATAACGAATCTTTGGTGATGTTGAACGGCTCTAAACCGGAGAGGCGACATGCAGGTTCGATATCGGGAATTTTGCGTGGGGCATATTTGCCCATCACATCCGCAAGTGCTTTGATGTGTGCCGGTGTGGTGCCGCAGCAGCCGCCGATAATATTTAAAAATCCGCTTGCAGCAAATTCTTCAACAATATCCACCATCTCTTGCGCGGTTTGGTCGTACTCACCAAATTCATTCGGTAAACCGGCGTTGGGGTGCGCGCTCACAAAGCAATTGGCAACGCGTGACAATTCTTGTACGTACTGACGCAATTCTTTCGCGCCCAGTGCGCAGTTCAAACCCATGCTGAGTGGGCGGGCGTGTGCGAGTGAGTTGTAAAATGCTTCCGTCGTTTGGCCGGACAGGGTGCGGCCAGAGGCATCGGTAATGGTGCCGGATATCATAATCGGCAATTCAAAACCGACATTGTCAAAATATTGTTTTACCGCGAACACCGCGGCTTTGGCATTGAGCGTATCGAAAATAGTTTCGATCAAAATAATATCGGCGCCGCCTTTGACCAAACCATCCATCGACTCCAGGTAATTTTCGACGAGCTGATCAAAAGTTACATTGCGTGCACCCGGATCATTTACATCCGGCGAAATAGAACAGGTGCGGCTGGTTGGCCCGAGCACACCGGCAACAAAGCGCGGTTTGGCCGGATTTTTCGCTGTCATTTCATCACACAGTTCTCTGGCCAGGCGCGCAGAGGCGAAATTGAGTTCGTGACTCAGGTCTTCCATGTCGTAATCGGCCATGGAGATGCGTGTGGAGTTGAAGGTGTTGGTTTCCAGAATATCGGCACCGGCTTCCAAGTAAGCGCGTTGAATCTCGCGGATGACGTCCGGTTTGGTGATGCTGAGCAAATCGTTATTGCCCGCGATATCCATGTGGTAATCAGCAAAGCGCTCGCCGCGATAATCCGCCTCTTGCAGCTTGTAACTTTGGATCATTGTGCCCATACCGCCATCCAGGATCAGGATGCGCTGGCGAATCGCCTCATTAAGGGCAGTGATACGGGTAGAGAGTGCAGCTGGAATAGTCATGGAAAACCTTTGGCGAGTAAAAATTGCCTCGAATCTATCGAGGCAATATCAAAAAAGTTTGATATAGAAAATTGGCGCGAATTCTAGCAGAAAACCCGCCTGCGGGGATGCGGCGGATCGGGATTTATCGGTTATAAGCGGAGTCGGGCGAATAGACCAATCCGCTTAAGAGTTTAGTCGGGATTGGTCGTGGGGCGAGCTGGGGTAGCAGCTGTTAGCGGCTATTTTTCGATATGAACCAGCTTTTTGTCGGAGTCATTCTTCGCTACGTCATCCGGGCGGAGATTAATGAGTGCCAGCGCCGCAAAGAACGCAAAGCCGCATGCGGCCATCACGATAGAGTCAGGATACAAAGCGCCAAACAGCATGTTGGCGATGGCCAAGCTGATGTAGATGGTAATTCTCAGGTTTTTGGCATTGAGCAAAAAGTGATTGGATTCGCTCATGTTGAGCCTCCGGTTATACAAGGTGAGACGGATTCTTTAAGTGGTGCTGATTAAAGCATAGCTTGCTTAATGCAATCTTAAATGACAATTGTGACAAGTATCACATTTAATTGTTAAAGGATTGTTAATCCCAGATGAGTGGTTTCTCGCCAGCGGTGGGTGGTTGGTGGAAATAAGATTGAGTCTCAACATGCTCAGGATTTCGGCCGGTTATCGTTGCAGGCCTTGGCGCTATGGCGTCGATTGTAAATTACTTGTCTCTTTTACGGGGTTGCTAGTGCCTTGGCTACCGGCTTTGCAGTAGAATACCCGAGTAATTTAATCAGGTATTAGGTATTTACAGAAAGGTTACTATGGTCAACGTCGATATCACCGAATCCGCCCAACAATATTTGAAAGAACTGCTGGATAAGCAGAAAGACAACGATGGCATTGGCATCCGTATGTTCGTGGCCAATCCGGGCACATCCAACGCAGAAACCTGCATTGCTTACTGCCGCCCCGGTGAAGAAAAAGAGGGTGATGTGATTGTCCCGCTCAATGGTTTTAATGCCTACTTTGAAGAGCGCAGCCTGCCGTTTTTGGAAGATGCAAAAGTCGATTATTCGGCAGATCGCATGGGTGGTCAGCTCACCATTCGCGCCCCCAACTCCAAAATGCCGCGCGTGACTGACGACAGCCCGCTGGAAGACCGTATCAACTATGTGTTGTATAACGATGTAAACCCAAGCCTTGCCTCCCACGGCGGCAACGTCAGTTTGGTGGAAGTGACTGAGGATATGATCGCCATCCTGAAATTTGGCGGCGGTTGCCAGGGTTGTGGTTCAGTAGCGATTACCTTGAAGCAGGGTATTGAAGTACAGTTGATGGATAAGTTGCCTGAATTAAAAGGCATCCGCGATGTGACCGACCATACGGATCGTTCAAACGCCTATATGTAATCCACCTCGATAGGATGCACAAAAAAATACCGCCCCTGATGTACTTGGGGGCGGTATTTTTTTGTCTTCAATTTGTAATTTAATCAAATTTCTTCGCGCCAAGGTTTTTGGGCGGAGTAGCTGGCGAGTTGTTGTTCAACAATGTTTAAAGGTAACTCTAGATTTTCAGCATCTTTTTTTGCTTTCTTTTGCCATTTTATGGCGGTTTTGAAATCACCATTTTCTGCGGCTACTGCCGCTTTTGTCTGAAAATAATTTTGTTTGTCTATGTAGTCATCAGTAACTGCATCAATGTAAGCTGATGCCAGCGAGCCATTACGTCGTTCTGCATCAGGATGAGTTGCAAGGATCCAGGCAAGGCGAACTTTTGCCGGTGCGTTACTCGTTGCCGCTTGCTTCAGCCAATAAAATGCTTTCTCCTCATTCTTCTCGAAATGAGCGCCACTGAAAGCTTCCAGTGCAAGCATATATTGCGCATCAGTAATTCCTTGTTTCGCAGCTTTTAATAGCCAAGCCATGCTTTGAATAGGATCTTGTTCGCACATATTCCCGTATAAAATATTACGGCCAAGAAAATAGCTGGCTGCGCCATTGCCCTTGTTTGCTGCGTTAACATACCACTCGTTTGGATTATCAATTAATTCATAATCTTTCCAGAATGAAGGTATGGCTTCGAGAAAGTAAGCGAAAGCAAGTTGATCAATAGCTGCACCTGATTGTGCTTTTTTCCGTAATTCATCTACGGTTTTTGTTAATTCTTTCTCATCTAGTTTTTGTCCGGTAAGATGAAAGTTGTGCCTGGTTTTATATCCATTAATGTCTATAGGTTTATTGTTTATTTTAGAGGGTTCGTACTGGAATTTACGCAACGCTTCAAGCGCCTTTTTTTCGAAAGATTTTGAAGGGGCATAATGTACGATGTGGTCGCGTGTAAATCCATATTTATCTATGGTGAAGACGACGTCTACAAAACCTGATTTTCCCATCCTTAGCATGTCTGAAGGGTATTCTGGAACCACTCTTTTGATGGCCCTGCGATCTTGTAATCCTGCGCTTTTGCCAATAAAAATTGGCGTTAGCTTTAATCTTATTGCTTCATTGCCATATTTTTTTAGCAGCTCCGCATGCTTTTCCTGTGCAATTTTTTTATCATTTTCATTAAGTTTGTTGAATATTTTTAGATGAATTCCATCTTGGTTGATGATAGGGCTTTGAGCCGCAAGTGCCATCCAGGCATAAGCGGTTGGGACGTCTTTTGTTACATGTTCGCCGCGGTAGTACATGGCCCCTATATTTTGCTGTGAATCATGGTCACCATATTCTGCCGCTTCAAAAAATTCCTTATATGCTTTTTCAAAATTTTTTGATTCATAGTGGGTCATACCTAGCTCAAAATTAGCATGAGTCTGCATGGAAAAGAAGGATAATGTTAGACCTGCGATTAGTAGTATTTTATGTGTAGTGTGCATTTGGTGCTCCTTATAATCACAGTGGCAGGTACTCGAGAGATTGAATTTCGACAGGCGCTAAATGGCTGACAATCTTTAAAGTGGTCGCATTGCTGAGCATATCGATATTAATTACTTCGCCGTTTAGTTTGGTAGTAATTTGACTATTGTCATTCCAACTCAATGTAATGGTGTTGGTCCTACTCCATGAAGCTTCTTTTTCAAAGTATTGAATCAGGTATTCAGAACGACTTTTTTTATAGTTAATGGAGCCTAAGTGTCCCGATGTACAATTTTCATCACTCAGCATCACGCGCGCTAATGCATAATTACTATGGCCGGGTTTGCCATTAAACAGTTGGAACTCTGCTCTGGCGTGCTGGGGCAAGCTAAACGTAATTTTTACAGTGCCCTGTTCTGCAGGGAGACGAGTTTCCCATGCGGAAATTTCAATTGGTGTGGCAATTGTGGTTGGTGGCGAAGAGATTGATGTGCAGGCTAATGAAAAGATGCACGCCGAGCTGAGGGTGAAAATTTTTAATAATCGATATGACATCATGGTTCCCTGTTGGTGTCTGAGAGGATGCGATCATACTCTCCCGCCTCCTTTATCATCAACAAGCCCTTATCCAATTGCTCCGCCAACCATCTTGCCCTTGGGCTTTTGTGTGAGAAAGCGACATACACATCGCCGTGATGATTTAAAAAGCGTTTATCGAAAATAGCGGCGTCTAATTTCATTTCTTTCAGGGCGTATTCTGCTTCGCGATCAAACATCACGGCGGCATCAATGCGTCCCTGTTTTAGCATACGAATAATTTGCGACTGTTGTGATACTTGTACTTCCGTAAAGCGGTGGCGGTGGTTTTCGTAAATATCGCCATATTCGTAATCGTGGATTACGCCGACGCGGAATTTGTCGGGTATGTCATTAATGGATTTTATTTTTGGATAAGTACCCGGAATAAAAAACCAGTAGGACTCCACCGCAAGCAGCGGGACCTTGCCAAAAATATACTTGTCTTTAGTGGTCGATTGCAGGGTGACGTTGTAGCCGCCGTCGATTTTTCCGGATTGTAAGTCGTGCAAAACCCGTGCGTAGGGCAATACCCGGAATGTCGGTGTGAGGTTGGTTTTGGCAAAAGCGGCCTTGATCAGATTGGTAGATACGCCTTGGCCTTGCGCGTTGGAATAGGGTGGCCAGGAATCTTCGGCACCCAGATGCACTCGAATTAAGTCTTCCGTTGACCCAGTTGCTGGCGGTTCAGCCTGTACCTGAATCGCCAGCAGGCACAGCAACAGCCATGCGATCGCCCGGGATTTACGCATTGGTTAACAACTCCTAACTTGGCATGGCTGGCAATATAGGTGGGAAAGACTAATCGCATTTAGTTATATGATCAATAAGGCAAGTGACGGTCACTTTTAGCTGCGGGTGATTTCGAAGGGAGTAAATATTTTCTCAAATGAGAATTATTATTATTGCAGATGATAATAGTTATCTATATTATGTGCGCCTAAATCCTCTTTGCGTATTGATACTATTACAAGGGCTTGTCATGACCATAATCAAATCTACCTCTTCACACATCGTTTCCAAAAAACGCGCTACCTCTGTGCAGTTGACCGCAACTGCTCTGTCATCTGCCATATTGTTGGCATCGGCAAGCACTATGGCGGCTGAAGAAGCGAAAGAAACCAAAACACTCAATACCGTTAAAGTTGAGGCGGATGCGATTGAATCAGCCTACAAAGCTGAAAAGGCCAGTTCTCCCAAATTTACCCAGCCCTTGGTGGATACTCCGCAAACCATCGTGGTTGTGAAAAAAGAGTTATTCCAGCAACAGGCTGCTACTACGCTGAGTGAAGCTCTGCGCAATACCCCCGGCATCACTATGTTGATGGGCGAGAATGGCAATACGGCCACTGGTGACTCTATCTTCATGCGCGGTTTTGATACCCAAGGCAGTATCTATGTAGATGGTATCCGCGATCTGGGCAGCATCAGCCGCGACACCTTTAATACCGAACAAGTAGAAATCGCTAAAGGTCCTGCTGGTGTGGATAACGGCCGCGGCGCAGCCTCGGGATATGTCAACCTCAGCTCAAAGTTGGCCAACCAGGAAGATGCCATTACCGGCAACGTGACCGGCGGGACTGCCGATTTCAAGCGCGCAACAGTGGACGTTAACCGCAGCATCACTGAGACATCGGCAATCCGCGTAAACCTGTTGAAGCAAGATGCCGGTGTTGATGGTCGCGATGAAGTAGAAAACAATTCTGAAGGCTTGGCATTATCGCTCGGTTTGGGCTTGGGAACTGAAACACGCACCTATGTGAATTTCCTGTCGATGGAGCAGTCAGGTGTTCCAGATGGTGGCGTCCCTACTATTGGTTTGGATGGGTACTACAGCAGTGTTTATGCTGGCCGCTTCCCGACCGGTGGTGGTCCTGATCTGTTGCCAGTGGATACTGAAAATTTCTATGGCTCTACCAGTGACCATAACGACGTCAATGCCAACATGACCACGGTGCGCATCGAGCACGATTTGGCGGACGGTGTAACTCTGCGCAATACCTCTCGCTATGGCCACACCAAGCAAGAGCAAGTATTGACCGGTGTAAATGCGTTGGTGATTCCTGCGGCGACCCAGGCCAATAGCGATACCTGGCAAGTGGCTCGCAGCCGCCAAGGTAAGGACCAATCCAATCAAATCCTCACCAACCAAACCAATCTGACGGCATCGTTTGATGCGGGTGGCGTAAAGCACGATCTCACTTCCGGTGTGGAATTTATTTACGAAAGCCAATTGAACTACACCATGGGGATTCCATTTGTATCGCCCACATCTTCAACCACGCTGACGCAAGCAAGTGCAAACCTTTATAACCCCAGCACGGCCGATGTGTTCCAGCCGCTGGTGCGCACGGGTGCTAAAACTGACGGTGAAACCACCACCTATGGCGTTTATGCGTTGGATACCATTACTTTGAATCCACAATGGGAGGTCAGTGTCGGACTGCGTGCTGACCGTTTCCATACCAAAACCGATACCACTACCCGCCAGGCAGCCGTCACTGCACCTGCACTACAACTTATTCCGGTAGGCACCTTGCTTGCGCGCGATGCCCATGTGACTGATGAGTTGCTGAGCTGGAAATTAGGCGGCGTATATAAACCAACTGATACTGGTTCGATTTATGTTTCCTACGCGACCTCTGAGTTACCGCCGGGAGGCTCCAACTTTGCGTTGAATACTGATCCTGCAACGCAAGCCGCAGGTAGCAATATCAACAACCCCAACCTTGATCCTCAAAAAGGAACCAATTTGGAGTTGGGTACCAAGTGGAATTTGTTGAATGACAGTTTGTTCTTTACTGCTGCTGCATTTAAAAGTACGAACGAAAATGAAATCGCTACCAATGCCGATGGTTCATCAACTGCGGTAGGTGAAAAGCAGGTAGAGGGTGTTGAATTCGCGTTAATAGGTGCCTTGACCAAAGCATGGCAATTGAATGCGGGTATCGCTTTTATGGATACTGAAATTGTGCGCGGTAACCGCACTGCAGCAAATAATGGTGCAACTAATAATGAAGGCGGTGTAATTCAATGGTCTCCTGAAGTGACTTTCACTTTATGGAACACCTACACCTTTGAAAATGGTTTGGTAATTGGCGGTGGAGCGCGCTTTGTTGACACCATGGCTAGCTCCAGCCTGACCAAAGCAGAAGCGCAAGCGCTGCGTTCCGTATTGGAATTTGGTGATTATTGGGTGTTTGATGCAATGGCCTCTTACCCAATCAACAAAAACCTCAGCGTGCAGTTAAACGTGCTTAACTTAACTGACGAAGAATATATAGGCAGCTTGAACAATGCGGGTTCACGTTATTACCCTGGTGCGCCTTTGTCTGCGCGCTTGGGCGTAAACTTCGCGTTTTAATTAATCGACATAACCGCGAATGCAGGGGCGCAATTTATTGCGCCCCTTATTTATTTGGTGATAAACAGGGCGCGATAAACCTTATCTCTACGAGAAAATTATGCTAATCCATATCCCACAATTACTCAGCAAGCAACAAGTTGCGGAATGTCGTGCACGTTTGAATCAAGCTCAATGGGTTGATGGTAAGGCGACGGTGGGCGTGCAGGGCGCGCAAGTCAAACGTAATCGCCAGCTGGCGGTGGATAATCCTGTTGCGCGCGAGTTAGGTGAAATTATTTTAACGGCACTTTATGCCAATCCGCTGTTTATGTCTGCAGCCTTGCCATTGCGTGTAGTCCCACCATTATTTAACGCTTATTCCGGTGGTGAGCATTATGGTTTTCATGTCGATGGTGCAATTCGCTTAGTGCCCGGCAGCAATTTAAGTTTGCGCACTGATGTTTCTTCCACGTTGTTTTTATGCGAGCCGGAAGAGTACGAAGGCGGTGAATTAATTGTGCAGGATACTTACGGCAGTCACGAAGTAAAATTGCCCGCCGGCGATTTAATTTTATATCCCTCCACCAGTTTGCATCAGGTTGCGCCTGTTACCCACGGCGAGCGCGTATGCAGTTTTTTTTGGACGCAAAGCATGGTGCGCGATGATTGGCAGCGCAATTTATTACATGAACTGGATTGCAATATTCAATCGCTGCGCCAAAAAGTGGGCGACACAGAAGAGCTGGTTGGCCTCACTGGCCACTATCACAATTTATTGCGGCAGTGGGCGCAAGTTTGACGCGCGGAATTGTGCAATAACTGTTAATTCCCACTGCTTTTTTCTAGTTCCATCACATGTGCAGGTTATACTCGCCGCCACAATTAGCGCGCCAGTTTAACTGGCGTTTCTTGATGATGGGTCTAGCGGTATAACACTATGAATCTGCCTGTTTCCAAACACCGTTTTTTTCACTCCCGAACGGGTGCAATTGCATTACTGGTTTCTGTACTGATTCTTGCTGGCCTGCTATGGCGCAGTGTGTTTTATGATGAAGAAACCGAAATTGTTTATACAACCGAATTGGTTGCGCGTGGAGACATCGAAAACCTGGTTACGGCAACTGGCACTTTGCAACCGCAGGATTATGTCGATGTAGGCGCACAGGTATCTGGCCAGCTAAAAAAATTACATGTCGAAGTCGGTACGGAAGTAAAAGCAGGTGATCTTCTCGCTGAAATTGATGCAACGGTTTACGCCGCTAAAGTGGATGCAACCCGAGCGCAATTGCGCAATCAGCAAGCCCAATTGCAAGAGCGTGAAGCGCAACTCGCATTAACGCAGATAAATTTCAAACGCCAGAAAAATCTCATGCTGGAAGATGCTACAACAACGGAAGCGGTTGAGGTGGCTGAGGCCAATTTAAAATCAGCGCAAGCCCAGCTCAAATCCCTGCAGGCACAAATTCAACAAACCGAATCGACCTTGCGTGTTGAGGCGGCGAATTTGAATTATGCGCGCATTTATTCGCCTATAGATGGCACGGTGGTTTCCATCACCTCGCGTCAGGGGCAAACACTCAATACCAATCAAATGGCGCCGACCATTATGCGTATTGCTGACTTGTCTACCATGACGGTGCAAACGCAAGTGTCAGAGGCGGATATCGGAAAATTGCGTGTTGAAATGCCGGTGTATTTCACGACGCTGGGCAGTCAGGGGCGTCGCTGGTACAGCAAGATTAATCGCATACAGCCTACGCCGGAAGTTCTCAATAACGTGATTTTGTACAACGCGTTATTTGATGTTCCCAACGAAAGCCGTGTATTGATGACGCAGATGAGCACGCAAGTCTTTTTTATCGAATCCCAAGCGAAAGATGTGTTGTTGGTGCCTATGTCTGCGGTGAGTTTTGCATCGCCGCGAGGAGATCGTCCGCAAAGCCAGAGTCCGAAGGGCGATCAAGCAAATGCACCGCCACCAACGGAAGAACAAAAAGCTGAGTGGAAAAAGCGTCGCGACGAAACAAAAGGAAGCGTAGATAAATCTGCACACCGCCCACGCCCCGCCATGGTTAAAGTAATGGGCGAAGATGGCGATATTGAAGAGCGCAAAGTATTGGTAGGTGTCACTAACCGAGTGCAAGCGCAAATCATTGAAGGTTTGAACGAGGGTGAAAAAGTGGTGAGCGGAAGTTCGCGCCCAAGCCAACAAAAGCCGGTCGCTGGTATGGGAATGGGTGGCCCTGGCATGGGCATGGGTAGACGTTAATGAACGCTGTTAAACCTATTAAGCCGCTAATCAAATTATCTGGCGTTACCAAAACGTTTCGTAACGGTGAAATTGCAACGCAAGTGTTGCATGGCATAGATCTTGAAATTTACCCCGGCGAGTTTGTCGCAATTATGGGACAGTCGGGATCAGGGAAATCCACCCTGATGAATATTCTCGGTTGCCTTGATCGTGCGACGACTGGTGATTATTTATTTAATGGTACCAGCGTTGCGACTCTCGATACTGACGGGCTCGCGCAGTTGCGGCGTGAAGCATTTGGTTTTGTGTTTCAAAGTTATAACTTGCTCGCTGGTGCAACGGCCTGCGAGAACGTGGAAATGCCAGCGACCTATTCAGGGATGAGTCCTGAAGCGCGCCGCGCACGCTCAACCGAATTGCTAAGCTCGCTCGGTTTGCAAGAGCGCTTGCATCATCGCCCCAATCAATTATCCGGGGGCCAACAACAGCGCGTTTCTATCGCCCGTGCACTTATGAACGGCGGGCAAATTATTCTTGCTGATGAGCCGACTGGCGCGCTCGATAGCCACAGCGGTAAAGAAGTGATGCGTTTGCTAAAAGAATTATCGGCGCAAGGTCACACTATTATTCTTATTACCCACGATGCAGAAGTTGCACATCATGCCCAGCGGTTGATTGAGATTCGCGACGGTAAAATTATTGCTGATCCTGGTCCCGCTATTCCAACGCAATTGCCAGCAGAAGAGCATGCGTTGCACGGCGCACCAAAAGTTAAAACAGAAATTCTGGAAGCGACCAAAACCGCATTCCGTTCATTGCGCAGCAATATTTTCCGGACAGTGCTGACGCTGCTCGGAATCGTTATTGGTGTGGCCTCGGTCATTAGTATGCTGGCGATTGGCGATGGTGCAAAAAAATCGGTAGTGGATAGCATCAGCGCTATGGGCAGCAATTTATTGTTGGTGCGTCCCGGTGGTCCAACGCAGCGTTTTCGCTGGGACTCGGTAACGCTGGTGCCGGAAGATGTGGATGCAATTGCAACCTTGCCACATGTTGCGGCTGCATTACCTGAGTTGAATGGCAGTTTCACTTTGCGTTACGGCAATATTGATCACTCAACTGAAATCAGTGCAACCGCTGCGCAATTTCCCATGGCGCGCAAATGGGATGTGGCGCAAGGGACTTTTTTTACCGATGAAGACAATAAAAATTACGCAACGGTGGTGGTGTTAGGTAAAACCGTTGCCACAAAATTATTTGCCGATAAAAATCCACTCGGTGAATTTATCATTATTAATAACGTGCTCTTCCAGGTTATCGGCGTAATGAGCGAACGCGGTGCTGACCCGGGCGGGCAAGATCAGGACGATAAAGTCTTTGTTCCCTTCAATACGGGTAGCTTGCGGGTGATAGGCCAGCGATACCTGCGCAATATTACTATTTCGGTCGATGACGAAAAAAATATGGAAGAAGTGCAAACCCGTGTCCATGCCTTGATGATGGAGCGACACGGTACGGAAGATTTTCAGATTCGCAGCATGTCATCGTTAATCGATATGGTTTCTGAAACCCAAAATACCATGACCTTTTTGCTCGGCTCCATCGCAGCAATTTCACTGTTGGTGGGTGGTATTGGGGTGATGAATATCATGCTGGTGAGCGTGACCGAGCGAACGCGCGAGATTGGTGTGCGCATGGCAACTGGCGCGCGCACGCGCAACATCATGCAACAGTTTTTAATTGAAGCCTTGGTTGTTTCTGCACTTGGCGGTGTGATTGGTGTGGTCATAGGTTTGGGTACGGCCATGTTAATTGCCAATTTTGGCACGCCGGTAGCGTATTCATTTGGGCCGGTGATTATGGCATTTAGCTGTGCATTCTTAACGGGTTTGTTATTTGGTTATTTGCCTGCGCGCAAAGCGGCTCGTCTCGATCCGGTTGCAGCCTTGGCGACGGAGTAATAGTTATGCAATTTCACTTAAAAGCACTCGTGTTTAAACAATTGCCGCTGGTGATCGCATCACTCTTCATTGCAGCTTGCACATCCACAGCAGTGCCAAAACCGGATGTCAATTATGCTGGCAATTATTCTGTAGCTTCTCCGCAATCCGATATCGAAACCATTGCAGTAGATTCACATTGGTGGCAGTCATTTCAATCAGCGGCGTTAAATGAGTTGATGCAAGCCGCGCAGCAACAAAGTCCGGATTTATTAATTTCGGCAGAGCGCGTAAAGCAAGCTGAATTGCAAATGCGTATTGCCAATGCGAGTTTGTTTCCCTCGCTCAGCGCCAGTGCCTCCAGCGGTGAATCCCGCTCCACCCCGGATGGCGGTAGCAATACCCGCAGTGAGTCTACTCGTATCGGTGCCAATATCAGTTATGAGGTGGATTTATGGGGCGGTATCGCGGCTGAACGTGCATCTGCAAAGGCTGGTTATGACGCAACACGTTACGATCAGGATGCTGCAACCCTCAGTATCAAAGCGGCTATTGCCAGCGGCTGGTTCCAGTGGCTCGCGTTGCAGGAGCGTATTGCAACGGCGCATAAAAATATTGCCATCGCTGAACGTGTGCAAAAAATTGTGGATGCACGTTATAACAACGGTGCCGCAACTGCAGCGGATGTTGCGCAACAGAAAACCAATTTACTGACCCAGCGCTCTTCGCTGTTGCCATTGGAGTTGCAAGCGCGTCAAACCCAATCGGCATTGGCAATTTTGTTGGGGAAAACGCCACAGGAATTTTCACTCGCAGCAGAAAACTTGTTAGCTATGCAAGTGCCGCAAATTGCAGCGGGCACTCCGACAGATCTGGTGGCGCGTCGCCCGGATTTGGCGGCGAGTGAGGCGGATTTGCGTGCGGCTAATGCCAATATCCATGCTGCACGTGCGGCGTTATTGCCGGGTATTAGCCTGGGCGCCAACGCGGGTAAATCTGCCAGTGAGCTATTCAGTTTGAATCCGGCAACCCAGACATCCGGATGGACATTGTCGCTTGCGCAAACCCTGTTTAACGGTGGGCGCCTGGTCAATCAAAAACGTTTGACTGAAGCGCGCCAGAGCGAATTGTTGTTGCAATATCACAAGGCCATTTTGACGGCCTTGCAAGAGGTGGATAACGCACTGGTGACAGCCGATATCAGCCAGCGCCAGGAAACCAGCCAACAGGAAATTGTTGCCAATGCCGAGCGCAGCTTGCGTTTAACGGAAGCGCGTTACCGGGCGGGCACCGACGATTTGTTATCGCTGCTGGATGCGCAGCGCAGTTTATTTCAGGTACAAGATTCATTGGTGCAGCAGCGGTTGTCGCGTTTGAATGCCGCCGTAGATTTGTATAAAGCGCTCGGCGGTGGTTGGCAGTTGGCGCAGCAAGATACCGAATAAATAAATTAAACAATAAAAAAAAACAAAAGACCGTGTTAAACATTCACTCTTTTTTTACTGGCATGGGGACATAAAGTGCGCAACGTTTTATTCCAGATTCACTGGTTCTTGGGGATTACCGCCGGCGTGGTGTTGGCAGTTGTGGGTCTCACTGGTGGTTTGATGAGTTTTGAGCGGCAGATAATGGATGCTATCAGTCCATCTATTGTGCGTGTGGAAGTGCGTGGTGAACGTTTAACACCGGATGCCATTGCTGAGCGTTTTCGTGCGCAGCGCGATGGTGCACGTGTTGAGCAAATTACGCTCTGGCCTGAAGCAGATCGCAGTGCATTGATTCGTGTTGCGCCGCCGCCGGGTGAGCGTCGTGGTGAGGCTGTTTATATCAATCCTTACAGCGGTGAATTGCTGGGAAAGATAAACGGCGAGCAATTTTTTCGCACTGTGCGTTCTTTGCATCGTTGGCTATTAATTCCATCGGAAGAGGGCGGTATTAATATCGGCCGCCAAATCACCGGTTTCAGTGCCTTTGCACTAGTGTTTTTTGCGTTATCGGGGCTGTATTTGCGTTGGCCACGCCGCGCGCTCAACTGGCGTAACTGGTTCCGTATCGATTTCACTTTGAAAGGGCGCAATTTTTACTGGGCATTGCATTCGGTGATAGGTACCTGGATGATCCTGATGTATTTGCTGATGGCGTTAACCGGTCTGACCTGGTCTTACAGCTGGTTTAAAAATGGTGCGTCAATCGCATTAACGGGTGAGCCAGTGCAAGAGCGGCGCGGTGGCCCTGGCGGTCCAGGCGGTCCAGGTGGGCGCGAAGGTCGTGGCGGTATGGGCAATATGCAGCAAGAACATTCAGCTCCAGTTTCTGTGGATCTTGCATGGGCAACTTTTGCAACGGAAGCGGCTAATAATTTTAAATTTGCGAGCATCAGTTTTCCGCGTTCTGAAAAAGATCCGGTGATGATTAATTATGTCACTCCCGATGCGACTAATGATCGTCAACGTAGTTCCATGACCATCAATGCAGCATCTGGTGAGCTGATAAGTGATCAGCCTTATAAGCCGCTAGAACCTTTGGGTAAGCGCATCATGCAAGGCATTTATGAATTGCATACCGGTGAATGGTTTGGTACGCCGGGTTTGATTATCAATATGACTGCATCGCTATTGATGCCATTATTTACTATCACCGGTTTCCTTTTATATTTCGATCGTCGCAAGAAGAAGCGCAAAAGTAAGACTGCTGCGGTCGGAATTTCCAATGCACATACCGATGCGGATTACTGGATTGTTTACGCCAGCCAAACAGGTACTGCAGAGCAGCTTGCTTGGAATACGGCCACGATTTTGCAATCTGGTGGTATTAAGGCGAGCGTAAAAAATATTGCAGCTTTGGATAAGAGCACACTCGAATCGGCGAAAAAAATGTTGTTCCTGGTATCGACCTTTGGTGAAGGCGAAGCACCGGATTCTGCGCGCGGATTTGCCCGGAAATTGTTGAAGTCATCACTTGGTTTAAGCCAATTGCAGTTCGCTGTGCTAGGGCTGGGCGATAAACGTTACGACGATTATTGCGCGTTTGCAGAGCAAGTTGAAAGCTGGTTACAAGCCAGTGGCGCCACCCCCTTGTTTGCTCGTATCAATGTCGATAATGGCAATGAGCAAGCGATAAACGCCTGGCAAAAAACCATTGCCGATATCAGTGGTGTAGCAAATGTTCCTGCATTTGCAGCGCCTGAATACGAAGAATGGCGTTTGCAAAAACGGCAACTGATTAATGAAGGTAGCCTTGGTACGGGAATTTACTGTGTGAGTTTGCAGCCGCAGAAACCCGGTACTGCTCATTGGCAAGCAGGCGATATCCTTGAAATTAAACCGCAGAATAATCCCGCTTTACCACATCGCGAATATTCCATTGCGTCTTTGACAACCGATGGTCGATTGGATTTAGTAGTGCGCCAGACATTTGCTGAAAATGGCGAGCTTGGTTTGGGCTCTGGCTGGTTGACTGCCACTGCGGAAGAAAACGGTGTAGTGCTTGCGCGCATTCGTTCCAATCCTTCTTTCCATGCGCCATTATCAAGTTGCCCGATGATTCTGATTGGCGCGGGCACGGGTATTGCGGGTTTGCGCGCACATCTACATGAACGCTATATCAAAGACGTGCAAGAAAATTGGTTGATATTTGGTGAGCGTCAGCGCAGCAAAGATCGTCTTTTTGCCGCTGAATTGGATGCATGGCAGCAATCGGGTTTTCTTACCGAATTGGATGAAGTTTATTCGCGTGATGGTGAAGGTTATGTGCAAAATGTATTGAAATCCAAACAGCAACAGTTGTGCGAGTGGCTGGATCGCGGAGCGGCTATTTATGTGTGCGGCGGTGTGGCAATGGGCACCGGCGTGCATCAGGTGCTGGTTGAAATATTGGGTGAAAATGATTTGCAACAATTGATCGAAACCCATCGTTATCGCCGCGACGTTTATTGATTAGTGGTATCAATCGCAGCTGACAAAAAAGCCCTCTACCGTGAGGGCTTTTTTTTATCCGTTCCCTATCCCACAGAAGGAAAGGTTTAAAACAACTAGGATTGCCGGATATTTGCAAATCCATACCTCAAAAAATCGTTGTTATTGAAGGGAGACGTTAATGAAAACCACGGTTGCAGTATTGTTTGGTGAATCGTCGATCATGGCGCGCAGCCTATTATTCGGTGCGATGATTTTTGGTAGCCAGCCTGTTGTCGCCGAACTTAATTGGATCTCGGCGAGTTGGGATAATGATGTTATGGCAGGCAAAGATGGAGGAGGCTATACCAACGGGATCTATTTTTCCTGGCGCCAGCGCAATGAAACAGGCGAGGACTTTACCAAGCCGCCGCTACTGACATTACCTTTGGCATGGATGCTCGAAGAGGATCCTACCTACACTTATAAAGTGCATTCCATTGGGCAGGCAATGGTGACTCCTGATGATATTACGAAGGAGATTCCCGATCCTGCAGATGCACCCTACGCGGGCCTACTCTATTGGCGCGCTTCGTATGTGGTGGTTAAAGATGATTTTGCCGATCATGTTGCGACCTTGGTGGGCATTGTGGGGCCGTCGTCTGGTGCTGAGGAGGTGCAGAAATTCGTCCATAAAGTCGTAGATGCCGACAAGCCCAGAGGCTGGGACTATCAACTCGATGATGAATTTGTCTGGCAGTTACAGCGTACTGCGGTGTGGCGTTTCTCGACGGAAGATTCAAGTCCGGTTGACGCGGTGTTGTTAGCAGATGTTGCGGTTGGGAATCTGGAATCGCTCGCAGGTGCAGGAGTTTTCTTGCGTGTCGGCAGCGACCTCGCACGGAGCTATTCAACGATGGGTTTTTTATCCAGCCGCATCAGCACACCCATTGCTGCTTCTGAAGGTTGGTATGCCTATCTGGGAGGAACAGGCAATTATGTGCACAACCAAATTCTGGTTGACGGTAATGAGTTTGGTAGAACGGCATCTAAAGGTCTGGAGCATTATCAATATTCGTTAATGGCCGGTTTTACCTATGCATGGGAGCGTGCAAGCATTGGTTTGTCCTACCAGTCGGATACTGAGCCAAACAAAAGCCAAACTGCCAGAAAGAATTTTGGAGCTATCACCTTAGCCTTGCGAATCTAAAATTATCGAGTCAAATACTGGAAATGGCATTTTTTGTGCTGTATGCCTGATGTCTTGATAATTTTACGGTTCTGGTTGATATGTTTTTTATCCTTTCTTATTTTGCCCGGCTGCAACCAGGCAAAATGATTCTCTGGTATTACCTGATCTGGTATTTCGTTACTGTCTATTTCCATTTTGATCCCAATCCCAAAATCTGGATTAATGCGCTGGGAATCAGTGTGGTGATTGGTATTGCCTTGATGTTGAGTGTCAGCAATGGCCAATCGCCCTTCGCAAATCCCTGGCAAACATTCCGGCTATTCTGGATGCCTTTTGCAGTATCGAGTTTTTCATCGCTTATCAAAGGGCAGGGGTATACGGTGATTTTTTCGCCTCACTTACGCGAAGTATTAATCGCCTTGGCTGCCTGTTTGCTGTTCACGCTATTCGTTGCGGCACTTAAATGGCGCAAACGCGGACTGATCTTGTCATCCCGCTAAGGTTGCCTCGGCTCCTCAAGCTCCCCTATACTCGCCGGCCCGCACAATCGTAGGTGTGGGATTTGGCTTTTCCATACTTGTTTACTCTCTTAAAATCACGTGACCTTTCGTAGGGGTCACCACTGAAAAAGGATACATCATGCCTGTTATTACTCTCCCCGACGGTTCCAAACGTCCGTTCGATAATCCCGTTTCCGTCTATGAAGTTGCTGCGTCTATCGGCGCTGGTTTGGCTAAAGCTACCCTTGGTGGCCGCGTTAACGGCCAGCGTGTTGATGCACATGACCTGATCACTGAAGATGCGGATCTGGTGATTTTCACTCCGAAAGACGAAGACGGTCTGGAAATTATTCGCCACTCCTGTGCGCACTTGCTCGGCCATGCGATTAAACAACTGTTTCCCGATGTGAAAATGGCTATTGGCCCAACCATCGATAACGGTTTTTATTACGACATCGACCTTGAGCAGAAGCTGACCGACGAGGACATCGCCCGTCTGGAAGCGCGCATGCTGGAATTGGCTAAAACCGAATACGACGTAGTGAAAAAGAAAGTCAGCTGGCAAGAAGCCTATGACGTTTTCACAGCGCGCGGCGAGACTTACAAGCTGGAAATCCTGGACCGCGACGTGCCTAAAAATGCAACGCCGGGTCTATATCACCACGAAGAATACGTTGACATGTGTCGTGGTCCGCACGTGCCCAACATGCGTTTCTGCCTGAACTTTAAATTGATGCGTACTTCTGGCGCCTACTGGCGCGGCGACTCCAACAATAAAATGTTGCAGCGCATCTACGGCACCGCGTTTGCGGATGCCAAGCAACTTAAAGCCTATTTGAATCTGCTGGAAGAAGCAGCTAAACGCGACCATCGCAAACTGGCGAAGAAATTTGATTTGTTCCACCTGCAAGATGAAGCACCGGGCATGGTGTTCTGGCATCCCAAAGGTTGGACGCTGTGGCAACAGATCGAACAGTACATGCGTGCCAAGCAAAACGAGTGGGGCTATCAGGAAGTCAGAACGCCGCTGATTATGGATCGCACCCTATGGGAAAAATCCGGCCACTGGGAAAACTATCGCGACAACATGTTTACAACTGAGTCGGAAAAACGTGACTTTGCGGTCAAGCCGATGAATTGTCCCGGCCATATCCAGATTTTCAACCACGGCCTGCGTTCGCACAAAGATTTGCCGTTGCGTTTGGCGGAATTTGGTTCCTGCCATCGCAATGAAGCGTCAGGTGCGTTGCACGGCATTATGCGTGTGCGCGGTTTTGTGCAGGATGATGCGCATATCTTTTGTACCGAAGAACAGGTGGTCGGTGAAGTTGCCTCTTTTAACCAGATGCTCAAGTCTATCTATGACGACTTCGGTTTTACCGATATCGCGGTAAAACTCTCTTTGCGTCCAGAAAAATACGCCGGCACCCTGGAAACCTGGAATAAGGCGGAAGAGGGGTTGCGCACAGCGCTGCGGGCTGCTGGTCTGGAATGGGAAGAGTTGCCAGGTGAGGGTGCGTTTTACGGTCCGAAGATCGAATACCAGATTAAGGATGCGCTGGGCCGTTCATGGCAGTGCGGCACTATCCAACTTGACTATGTACTGCCCGAGCGTCTGGATGCGGAATATGTCGCTGAAGATAATGTGCGCAAGCGTCCGGTGATGCTGCATCGTGCTATCCTCGGCTCCTTCGAAAGGTTCCTCGGAATCCTGATCGAACATTACGAAGGGTCTTTCCCGGTGTGGTTGGCGCCAGCCCAGGTTGCGGTCATGAATATCACCGATAACCAGGCTGATTACGTCAAATTAGTGGAAAAAACCCTGCGCGAAAAAGGCATTCGTGTAATTCCGGACTTGAGAAACGAGAAGATCGGCTTTAAAATCCGCGAGCACACAATTCAGCGGGTACCCTACCTGCTCGTCATTGGCGATAAAGAAGTTGAAAATCAATCACTTGCGATTCGCACAAGGGACGGACAAGATTTGGGTGTAATGAATCTGGAAGCTTTCATCGCGCACTTGACCGCCGATATAGCGCGTCGAGGTCGAAATATTTCTG
>DLHJ01000005.1:0-80289 GCA_002483145.1 Cellvibrio sp. UBA7671 | reverse complement strand
TGGAGATACAACTATCAAACGAGATAACGCTCCCGCGGCCAAAGGCAATTCTAAGAAAGCGCGGATCAACGATCAGATCGAAGCCAAGCAGGTTCGTTTAATCAACGCAGAGGGTGAGCAGGTCGGCATAGTCGCACTGAGCGATGCACTGGCTCAGGCGCAAGCCGCTACTCTTGACCTGGTGGAGATCGTTGCTGATAGCGATCCAATAGTCTGCAAGATTATGGATTACGGCAAGCATCTGTTTGAAATCAAGAAAACCAAAGCCGCTGCTAAAAAGAAACAAAAGCAGCAGCTGGTGAAGGAAATGAAGTTTCGCCCAGGGACGGAGGAAGCAGATTATCAGGTCAAGTTAAAGGCTCTGATGCGCTTCCTGGAGCATGGGGATAAGGCCAAGGTAACGTTAAAGTTCCGTGGCCGCGAGCTCGCCCACCAGGAGCTGGGGATGGAAATGATGCAGCGCATCGAGACCGACCTTGCTGAGATGGGTACCGTTGAGCAGGCTGCCAAGATGGAAGGTAAGCAGCTCACTATGGTCATCGCCCCCAAAAAGAGAAAATAGTCGGGCTTTTAGCTGCCTTGATTATTAATATTATTTACCTAAATGTGTGGAGTTTTATCACATGGCAACTAAAGCTAAAGTACACAGTGGCGCGTCAAAGCGCTTCAAAAAGACTGGCGCAGGTTACAAGTTCAAACACGCTAACAAGAGCCACATCCTGACCAAAATGACCACCAAACGTAAGCGCCAACTGCGCGGCACCAGCATCGTTGATGCTGTTGACGTACCACGCGTGAAACGTTTGTTCCGTGCTAATTAATCAGCGCTAATTGCGAATTTTGAGAGGATAGAAATATGGCCCGTGTTAAGCGTGGTGTAGAGGCGCGTCGTCGTCACAAGAAAGTATTAAAAGCTGCTAAAGGTTACTACGGTGCACGTTCGCGTACATTCCGTGTTGCCAAGCAAGCGGTTATCAAAGCTGGTCAATATGCTTACCGCGATCGTCGCGTTAAAAAGCGTAATTTCCGTGCTCTGTGGATTACTCGTATCAATGCCCAATCTCGCGCTGAAGGCTTGTCTTACAGCCAATTGATTGCTGGCTTGAAAAAGGCGAGCATCGTTCTCGACCGTCGTGTACTGGCTGATCTGGCTGTGTACGACAAAGCGGCATTTGCTGCTGTTGTTGCGAAGGCTAAATCAGCTCTGGCTGCTTAATCGTCCAACAACCTCAAGCCCGCAAGGGCTTTTGTGAACGCGATGAAAGGGGAGAGCTTTAGGGTTCTTCCCTTTTTTTATGGCTGTATTTATTTGATAGTTAACGATTCGTACTGGAAAAGCAGATGGAAAATCTCGCTGCGCTTACCCAAGAAGCGCTCAAACTCGTTGCCGATGCTCAAGATCTGACTGCGCTGGACGCAGTGCGTGTAAATTATTTAGGCAAAAATGGCAGCATCACCGCGTTGATGAAAACGCTGGGTAAATTATCGGCGGAGGAGCGTCCTGCTGCTGGTGCTGAAATCAATAAGGCCAAAGATGCCGTGCAAGACGCACTCAATGCGCGCAAAGAATTGTTAGAGCAGGCCGCGATTAACGCCAAGCTCGCCAGCGAAGTTGTTGATGTAACCTTGCCTGGCCGTGGCCAACAAACCGGCGGTTTGCATCCTGTTACTCTTACGTTGCAGCGCATCGAAGAGATCTTTGCTGCGGTCGGTTACAGTGTCGAAGTGGGTCCTGAAATCGAAGATGACTACCACAACTTCGAAGCGCTCAATATTCCCTCCCATCACCCTGCACGGGCGATGCACGATACCTTTTACGTGGATGATACCCACGTATTGCGCACCCACACATCACCAGTGCAAGTGCGCACTATGGAAAACAAGCAGCCACCGATTCGGGTTATCTGCCCTGGCCGCGTTTATCGCTGCGATTCAGACGTAACTCACTCGCCGATGTTCCATCAGGTCGAGGGGTTGGTGGTCGATAAAAATATCAGTTTTGCCGATCTTAAAGGCACCATGGATCAATTCCTGAAAGCATTCTTTGAGGCCGATGTCCCCGTGCGTTTCCGCCCGTCATATTTCCCGTTTACCGAGCCATCGGCCGAGATGGATATCCAATGTACCCAATGCCGTGGCAAAGGTTGCCGTATGTGCAAAAACACCGGTTGGTTGGAAGTGGGTGGGTGCGGCATGGTGCATCCGGAAGTGTTCAAGTCTAGCGGTGTTGATCCCGAGGCTTACACCGGTTTTGCATTCGGCATGGGCGTAGAGCGTTTGGCGATGTTGCGTTACGGCGTGAACGACCTGCGTTTGTTCTTTGAGAACGATTTGCGCTTCTTGAAACAGTTTTAACGGAATGAATGAAATATGAAAATCAGTGAATCCTGGCTGCGCGAGTGGGTTAATCCAGCCATAGGTACCGATAAATTAGTTGCCCAGCTGACCATGGCTGGTTTGGAAGTGGATGCGGTTGAGTGTGTCGCAGGCGATTTTACCGGCGTAATTGTGGGTGAAATTGTTGGCTGCGAACAGCATCCAGACGCTGACAAGCTGCGTGTTTGTCAGGTTGCCGGTTTGCCCGATGGCCTGAGTCAAGTCGTATGCGGTGCAGCTAATGCACGCGTTGGGATCAAAATCCCTTTTGCCACTATAGGTGCGCAATTACCGGGTGCCTCTCAAACAGAAGAAAAGTGGCAGATTAAAAAAGCGAAGCTGCGCGGTGTTGAATCCTTTGGCATGCTCTGCGGCCAAACCGAGCTTAAAGCGGGTGATGATGACACTGGTTTGTGGGAGTTATCTGCCGATGCTCCAGTGGGTGTGAATCTGCGTGAGTATTTGAATCTTGATGACAAGTTGATCGAAGTCGATTTGACTCCGAATCGCAGCGACTGCCTGAGTGTAAAAGGCATTGCGCGCGAAGTAGGGGTGTTGAATCGTGCTCCGGTCAAGGCGCCAGCTATTGCTCCTGTTGCCGCGAGTATTGATGACAGTTTCCCTGTGTGTCTGGAAGCTGGTGCTGCGTGTAGCCGCTACGTAGGTCGCGTGATTCGCAATATAGATATCACTCGCCCAAGTCCCGCATGGTTGCAGGATAAATTAGTCCGTTCAGGTTTGCGCAGTATTGATGCGGTAGTAGATGTTACTAACTACGTGCTGCTCGAATTAGGCCAGCCCATGCATGCGTTTGATTTGTCCAAACTCAGTAGTGCAATTCATGTGCGTCTGGCGCAGCAGGGTGAATCTGTCCAGTTGCTGGATGGGCAAGAGATCAAACTCAATGCCGACACCATGGTGATCGCCGACCAGCAAAAAGTCTTGGCGGTTGCGGGCATTATGGGCGGTAAGGAAAGTGCGGTAAGTGAAGCTACGCGCGATATTTTCCTGGAAAGTGCATTCTTCAATCCGCTGGCGATTGCCGGTCGCGCCCGCTCTTATGGTTTGCATACGGATTCATCGCATCGTTTTGAGCGCGGCGTGGATTACAGCTTGCAGCTGGATGCTATCGAGCGCGCAACCGCATTGCTGCTGGAAATTGTTGGCGGTGAAGCCGGGCCAGTAGTGCATGTCACTAACGAGCATTTGCCACAAGAGCGCCAGGTTAGCTTGCGCAAGGCCCGTATTCTTAGCGGCTTGAGTTTGGAAATGGCCGATGGCGAAGTGGTCGATATTCTTGCCCGATTAGGTCTTTCCCTGTTGTCGCAAAACGCCGAAGGTTGGGTATTTGCGGTCCCAAGTTACCGCTTTGATATTTCCATCGAAGCAGATTTGTTAGAAGAGCTGGCGCGCGTATACGGCTACAACCGTTTGCCAACAAGAAGCCTTGCTGCGCCTTTGGATATAGAGGCGCACCCTGAAGCGAAAATGGGTTTGCCTGCACTACGTAACCAATTGATCGCGCGCGGTTATCAAGAAGCGATTACCTACAGCTTTATCGAGCCAAAACTCTCTGCGTTGTTTGATCCGGAAGTGTCGCCTGTTATGCTGCGCAATCCGATCAGTGCCGATATGGCGGCCATGCGTACCAGTTTGATGCCCGGTTTGGTCAGCGTGTTGCGCAATAACCTTAATCGCCAGCAGAACCGTGTGCGCTTGTTCGAATCGGGTTTACGTTTTGTCCCCTCGGCAGATGGCCTTAAGCAAGAGGCTATGCTTGCTGGCCTTATCTACGGTAGCCGCGCACCAGAGTCCTGGGCGAATGTTGCGGAGGTTGTAGATTTCTTCGATCTCAAAGGTGATTTGGAATCGTTGCTGGCGTTAACCGGTGATGAGTCTGCGTTTACCGTTAAGGCGAGTTCGCATACAGCGTTGCACCCGGGCCAGACGGCCGAGATTTATCGCGATGGCGAGTGGCAGGGCGTTATAGGTGCATTGCATCCGAGCTTGCAGCAGCAACTGGATATTCCACAATCCGTTTACTTGTTTGAAGTACGTCTCAGTTCGCTGCTAAAAGCACGGATTCCTGCATTCGCCTCTTTGTCCAAATTCCCTGAGGTGCGCCGTGATTTGGCGCTGTTGGTCGATCGCGATTTGGCTGCCGACAAACTCTTGACGGCGGTTAAAGGTCAGGCAGGTGAGCACCTTATCGACTTAAAGGTATTTGACGTATATATGGGCAAAGGTATTGATCCACATAGAAAAAGTGTTGCAATGGGGTTGACCTTTCAGCATCCTTCACGCACTCTTAATGAAGATGAGATCAACGCCTCCATTGACTCGATTGTTCAGTATCTGGGGGTGAATTTTTCCGCTACCCTCAGATAGGGAATAATAACTATGTCGGACGGTGCTCTGACCAAAGCAGATTTGGCCGAGAAACTTTATGAAGATCTCGGACTCAATAAACGGGAAGCCAAAGAATTGGTGGAACTCTTTTTTGAAGAGATCCGCCATGCTTTGGAAAATAACGAGCAGGTCAAACTTTCTGGCTTCGGCAATTTTGAGTTGCGCGATAAAAGCCAGCGTCCGGGTAGAAACCCAAAGACGGGCGAAGAAATTCCTATCAGCGCCCGGCGAGTGGTCACTTTCCGCCCAGGACAAAAACTTAAGGCACGAGTAGAAGCTTATGTTGGAACCGAGTCATAACGACGAACTTCCCGTAATACCCGGTAAGCGATATTTCACTATTGGTGAAGTTAGTGAATTGTGTGCGGTAAAGCCACATGTGCTGCGCTATTGGGAGCAGGAGTTCCCCCAGTTGAAGCCAGTCAAGCGCAGGGGGAATCGCCGTTATTATCAGCGTCAGGATGTATTAACCATCCGTCAAATTCGCAGTCTGCTTTACGATCAAGGTTTTACCATTGGTGGTGCGCGTCTGCAGATGTCAAGCGAGAGCACTCCGTCCGAGTCGGGTCAGTTAAATCAATTAGTTGTGCGCATGATTGATGACTTGGAGCATCTGCTTGATCTTCTGAAAATTAAATAAGTTTTGCTGACTAAACAACCACTTTTTCAAGCGGTTGTTTGCTTATTGAGCAGTGGTATTAATTCTTAATTCTCTGATTGCATTGGCAATAAATTAAGGTATTATGCCGGTCCTTCGCGATGCGGGATTTGTATTTTGCATCCGTTAGAAAAATGTCGGAGCGTAGCGCAGTCAGGTAGCGCACTATACTGGGGGTGTAGGGGTCGTGGGTTCAAATCCCGCCGTTCCGACCATTTTTACATAAGATTCAACAGCTTAAAAGCCCGCTTTGTCAGCGGGCTTTTTTGTTTCTGCCATTTAGGCCCACCGTAAGGGCAATTAATAGCCTGCTAGTGGCAGGCGCTTGTGAAAGTGCTACCATGCGTCCCTATTTTATTTTCATTCCTGATTTTTCATCCCAAGCCGAGACAATAAATAGAGGTATCCTCGTGGCAAAACAACTCATGATTTATGACAATATTCAACCATTGTCATCCGATATTCATCGCAACTGGTCTGTGCAGGTTGATAATTACTCATTTGTAGCGCATATGATTTCTGCCCCTCTTCTGGCGACAGAAATCCCATTTGCAGCGAGTGAATTTCCGATTGTATTTTCAGCAACAGCGAACGAAGGTGAGTATATTCCTTTGGCGATTATGGGGCTGAAAGAGGGTGAAAACCTGTCGTTGGATGAAAACTTCCAGTTCACTTCACGTTATATCCCTGCATTTATCCGCCGCTACCCATTTGTATTGGGCGGCGATAAGGATGCGGATACCATGGCTCTGTGTATTGACGCCGATAGTAAAACCGTATTGAAAGATGGCAGTAAAGGTCGTCGCTTGTTTGAAGAAAATGGCGAGCAGTCACCACATTTAAAAGAAGTGGTAGAGTTCCTTAAGGATTACCAATACCGCGCTGAAATGACCAAGGTTTTCTGCAAGCGTTTGCATGAGTTAAATTTGCTCGAACCTATGCAGGCGAATATCACCTTTAAAGGCCGCGAAGAATCGAATATGAATTTGATGGGCTTTTATGTAGTCAAACGCGAAAAACTGAAAGCCTTGGGTGATGCAGAAGCCTTGGATTTATTCAAAAAAGACGGTTTGGAATTGATTTATAGCCACATGCAATCACTGGCCAATTTGAATCATTTGATCAGCAAAAAGTCAGCCAAGCTGGGTGTTGCCGGCTAGTAAAGCGATTCGATTCAAAAAGTAAACAGGAGCCGGGATCAGTAATGACCCCCGGCTTCTTCATTTGTGGGAAATGAAATCTTTAGGCGCTTTAGCCTGAGGTTTAACGCGTGTTGCGTTGACGAGCTACCAGCTGTTTAACTTTGCGCTCTGCGCTTGAGAATGCATCGCGAACGGCGACATGAATTGATTCATCATTTTGGGTGATTGCTAAGGGGTGGCCAACGATATCCAGCTCGATAGAGGCGCGGAATTGTTTACCTTTGTGTTTGTGGTGGTGGGGTGTATCAAGAACAACTCGGGAATGAACGATTTGGTCAGTGTAGCGACTGAGCTTTTCGAGCTTCTTGGTGATAATTTCGTTTAGTGCAGCAGATGAGTCAAAATCACGATATACAACGTCGACAGCAGGTTTCATCATATAGCTCCTTAACGTTTATGTTAGGGGGGCTGGGATTCCGCACTGAGTTCCGCGAACAATCCCGACCCTCCTTATCTATATTGATTATCTCCTGCTGAATAGCAAGTTTTTTATTAAAATTTCTTAATAACATTTCGATCTCTTGTTAGTTGTTAATGGCATTAGTGGCCATAAGCGTTAAATTTTTTGTGAAAAATCATTGGCCTTTGATCTGTTTACGCTAGTGTGGAGTAAATGCATTAACTGGATTTAAATCGATGAGATTCTGGTAGCCAATTGATTTGTATCGGCTTTTTTGTGGAGCATTTATTGTGACAAGTGATTCGGTCAAGTCAGGCAGTATTTTGATTACCGGTGGCACAGGATTTGTCGGTCGCCATCTTTGTGATTACTTGCTTGGGCAGGGGTACCAGCTTTGGGTGCTCAGCCGTAACCCTATAGCTGCGCGTAAGTTGCTGGGTGAGAGAGTCAACATTGTCGGAAGTCTGGACGAGTTGGCATCAATCGATTTTACAGCATTGATAAATCTCGCTGGTGAGTCTTTGGCGTCCGCTCGTTGGAGCAATAAATCCAAACAAAAATTCAGGACGAGCCGCGTAGATTTTACCAATAACCTGTTCGATTTTTTTGTCCGTATTGGCCGGTTCCCCAAGATTTTGCTAAGCGCGAGCGCGGTAGGTTTTTATGGAAACTGCGGTGATCGGTTGGTTGATGAGCTGGAGCATGCGGGTAATGATTTTGCGGCGCACCTATGTAGCGATTGGGAGGCAGCTGCGCGGCGGTTTGAAACCTTTGGTGTGCGAGTTTGCAGGATTCGTATTGGGATAGTGCTGGAATGTGACGGTGGTGTGCTCAAGCAAATGCTGCCTGCTTTTCGTTTGGGTTTGGGTGGGCGAATGGGAGCAGGGGAGCATTACATGCCCTGGATTCATCGCCATGATTTGTTGCGGTTGATGATTTTTTTGCTGCAGCACGAGTGTGTCTCAGGTGCAATCAACGCGGTGGCTCCCGAGTCAGTGACCAATCGACAGTTCACTGCTTTGCTTGCCCAATGTTTGCATCGTCCTGCGTTGTTGCCGATGCCGGAGTTCGTCTTGCGTCTATTGTTCGGTGAAATGGCTGATGCATTGTTGTTATCTAGCCAAAGAGTTGTGCCTACAGCAGCACTATCGGCCGGATTTAAATTTGAATACCCTCATATACAACAGGCATTTACTGCCATATTTAACAAATAATTTTTTAATATCCTCTTGAAATAGTTTTGTACATCCCTATCTCATTTGTGTGATGGCTCGGTAGAGGATCACATAACCCTTTAATGACTTGATCGCTTGGATAAGTCGATACTTTATATTGCTCAAATGAGGATATTGAATATGCGTAATTTTGATTTTACTCCGCTGTATCGTTCTGCTATTGGTTTCGATCGTATGGCTAATCTATTGGATAGCCTCTCTCGTGCAGAACAGAATCAGCCCAGTTATCCACCCTACAATATCGAACTGACGGGTGAAGATAAGTACCGAATTACTATGGCCGTTGCCGGGTTTGATCAATCTGAATTAACTCTCGAAGTGAATCAGAATAATCTTACGGTATCTGCTAATAAAGCCGCGGATGATCAGCAGCGTACTTACTTGCATCAAGGTATAGCTGCGCGCAGTTTTGAGCGTCGTTTTCAATTAGCTGATCATGTGCAAGTGAAATCGGCGAATTATGAAAATGGATTGCTGCATATCGATTTGCAGCGCGTTATTCCTGAATCCATGAAGCCGCGCACAATTCCTATTGGTGTGCAAACTGCAGAAAAACTGACAGTTGTTCCTGCGAGTGCCGATGCGGCGTAATGCTAACAGGTCTAGTCTCTGACAATAACCCCGATACCACCCGTATCGGGGTTATTTTTTATTTTTCTTCTGAAACATTTACGTACTGAATAATTTTGCGCGCACAGTATCGCGATAAGCATTCGGTGTTGTGGCTAATGTTCTCTTAAACAGTGCAGTAAAATAACCTGTGTCTTGATAGCCGACTTTGTCGGCGATTTCGCTGATTGATAAGTTGCTGGTTTTTAATAAATCTTTTGCAATGTTGATGCGAATTTCCTGTAAGTAATCCAGTGGTGTTTGCCCCAATGCATTTTTGAAGCGGCGATTGAGTGTGCGCACGCTCATGCTGAATCGAGCAGCAACTTGAGGGAACAAAATATCGCGCTGGTAATTATCCTGCAGCCAAATTTGTATCTGGGTTATGTCTTCATCTGGATGCCGATTTTCTTGCGCCTCGAAAAATCCACTTGTTTCATATGCCTGGCGAATCTCGTGAGAGAAGTGTCGCTCCACGTGGTTTGCAATCGTTTTGCCAAAAAAACGCTGGATAAAGTGCACGGTTAAATCGGCGAGTGAATTGACGCTCGCGGCGCAATACAGGTTGCCCGCTTGGGTAATGAAATATTGCCGCTTAAGATGTACGGCAGCGTAGTCTTTTTGAAACTGGTCGAAGTAATGCCAGTGAGTTGTTGCCGCTTTGCCATCCAGCAATCCTGCTTCTGCCAGAAAACAAACCCCAGTTCCAACGGCACTGATAATGGCGCCGTTTTGATACTGCTCGCGCAACCATTCCAGTGTTGTGCGATGTTGCTGTACAACCGGGCGGGGATTGCGCCATAAACCAGGGATGTAAATCAAATCGCTGGCCGGTTTGCTGGCAATAGTGAGGTCTGGCTGCCACAGCAGTCCGGTTCGGGTAGCGATGGGAGTGCTGCTTAGGCTTATGGTTTTGATATCCAGGGGGCGCTGTTGGTCGCTGGGCAGCATGCTGCGCACTGCGCTTTCGGCGGCAAGCAGCATTTCCATAGGCAGGGTGCTACTGGTGGCGAGCATGCGTTCACAGAGCAGGAAGTGAATGCGGATTGGAGGGTTTTTGCTCATTGGTTGATCGCTTTGACCAGATTGAGGTTTTGTGGCTAATTTACCATTAAGAATGACCAAATCAACAACGACAGGCAGGGTGAATGCTCCTAAACTTCCGTAAATTTTGTCGTCTTTACGATAGTGGGAGTGAGGTATGTCTTTTGCGCGTTTACCCGTGATTGTGGGTTTTGGTGGGTTTAATGCGGCTGGCCGCAGCTCTGGCCATCATGCCTATCGCCGTATGGTGATTGAGAGCCTGCAGCCAAAGGATCGCCAGGAGACTATCGCCGGGTTGGCCGTCATGATGGGATTGGTCAGTTTTGTGGACGATGCCTACCGCGATACCGAAGGTAAGGCCCTTGATCTGGCGGGCATCGAAAACCGTTTTGGCGCGCAAGTATTGGATGGCACTTTGATACGTCGTATTGATAAAACGTTTTTCGATGTCGATGCTGCCCACTGGCAGAAATCGGCGACGCTTGGTGCAGGTGAATCGCCCTTGGTCGTGGAAATGCGCAAGCGCGATTTACCCGAACCTGTCCCTGTAAATTGGCAAGTGGAGGCTATTGATGATGATCGTGTCCGCGTGACCGCCTCGTCGGGTCTTGAGGTCAAGTTCGATAGCTATCGCGACTTGCCAGTAAAATCGGCCGGACAGCTGCCGCGTGGTTTTAATCCAGGCGCACTTTACAACTCTCACTATCATCCGCGTGCTTTGCAGTTGGCGGTCATTGGTGCTTCCGATGCTATTCAGTCCACCGGGTTGGAGTGGCAGGTAGTAATGAACTCAGTAAAGCCGGATCAAATCGGTGTTTATGCTAGTAACGTGATGAGCCAGATGGATGAAAATGGCTTTGGTGGTCTTTTGCAGTCGCGTTTGAAAGGTGGTCGTGTTAGCGCCAAACAGTGTCCGTTGGGCTTGAATACTATGCCTGCGGATTTTGTTAATGCGTACATACTCGGAAGTGTTGGCCAGACAGGGGCGATTACCGGTGCATGTGCGTCATTTCTCTATAACTTGCAGGCGGCGGCAGATGATATCGCCACCGGTAAATGCCGTGTGGCAGTTGTCGGTTGCGCAGAGGCACCGATAGTGCCGGAAATTATCGATGGCTATGCAACTATGGGCGCGCTTGCAAGCGAAGAGAAGCTAAAAAAGCTGGATGGCACGGATGAGGCTGATCCTCGGCGTACCAGCCGTCCTTTTGGTGAGAATGCTGGTTTTACCATGGCGGAGGCCAGTCAGTATGTTGTCCTTATGGATGATGCTTTAGCGATCGAATTGGGTGCAGATGTGCACGGTGCGGTGGGGGATGTGTTTATCAATGCTGATGGATTTAAAAAGTCTATCTCCGCTCCTGGCCCTGGCAATTACATCACTATGGCGAAAGCGGTTGCATCGGCGCGCGCCATTCTGGGTGATGAGTCGATTCAGCAGCGCTCAATGATACAGGCGCACGGTTCCAGCACCCCGCAAAACCGGGTGACTGAATCGCAAATTTTTGACCAGATTGCGCAGGTATTTAATATCAGTGGTTGGCCCGTATCGGCGGTAAAAGCCTATGTAGGGCATTCGTTATCGGCCGCAAGTGGTGAGCAGTTAATCGCAAGCCTGGGTATTTTTAAATACGGCCTTATTCCCGGGATTAAAACCATCAGTAAGGTTGCAGATGATGTGTTTGCTGATCGCCTGCAGATATCTACAAAAGATGAGCTATGCAAGCAACCGCTGGATGTTGCCTTCCTCAATTCCAAAGGCTTTGGTGGAAACAATGCGACTGCCAGTATTTTTGCTCCCCATGTGGTGGAATCCATGTTGGCGCGCCGCTATGGTGATGCGATATTTGCTCGATACAAAGATAAACGTGAACAAGTACGCACGGCTGCATCTACCTATGATCTCGCTGCGTTGCAGGGTAATTTCGCCACCATTTACCATTTTGGTGAAGGCTTGATTGATGAGGCCCTGATCAAAGTGGATCGGGAGCATCTGAGTTTGCCGGGGTTTGCGCAGGCGATAGACCTCACCTTTACCAATCGTTTTGCGGACATGTGTGACTAGATATTGTGGTAAAAAATGCCTCACCCCATAGGTACGGGGGTGAGGTTATCCCGCTTAATGAGTCATTGGCCTATACAAAGGCCAATCTTTCCCTTAAAATGCCGCGCCTTTCGCACAGCTTATTGTGCGACTAACGATTTTTTAAACTTGAAAGTCGATTTTAACCGGGAAGGCTTGTCTTTCCCCCATAAGTAAATACAGGAAGAAGACCTCAATGGTAACTATTCGTCTGTCACGTGGTGGCTCTAAAAAGCGCCCGTTCTATCATCTGACCGTAACCAACAGCCGCAGCGCGCGTAATGGCCGCTTCATCGAGCGTATCGGTTTCTTCAATCCAGTTGCTCGTGGTCAAGAAGAGCGTCTGCGTGTTGATGCTGACCGTCTGCAACACTGGGTTGGCCAAGGTGCACAGTTGTCTGAGCGCGTTGAGCAACTGGTTAAAGAAAGCAAAAAAGCAGCTTAATTGTCTGCGAAAACAGTAAAGGCGCCTGATGTCTGCGGAATCCAATTTAGTTAATGTCGGGCGAATTACCGCTGTTTATGGTGTAAAGGGTTGGGTGAAAGTCCACTCTTACACCGAGCCGCAAGAAAATTTGTTTGAGTACCATCCCTGGTTTTTAAAAACTAAACATGGTGTCAAGCAAATTGAGATAGACGAAGCTCGTCCCCACGGCGATGCTTTTGTTGCACACATCATCGGAGTTGATGACCGCGATTTGGCTGCTCAATACACTGCTGCTGATATTGCTGTAGAGCGCGAACTCCTGCCGGAATTGGATGATGGCGAATACTACTGGAGCCAGCTTGAGGGCTTGGCGGTGTTCACTCAATTTGGTGGTGGGCGTCAGCGTCTTGGAGTGATTTCCAAATTAATGGAAACCGGCGCAAATGATGTGTTGGTTGTCGCTGCAGATGCACAGAGTATTGACCAGCGTGAACGCTTGATACCCTATGTGCCCGAGCAGTTTGTGTTGGCTGTTGATCTTGATGCTGGCGAAATGCTGGTCGATTGGGATCCCGAGTTTTAGTTTTTTAAAACTCAATTTTTTGGCGTAAACGCTGTGAGGCGAGAGGGGTAATCGTCAATTGCTTAAAATTGCGGTTGTTTCCATTTTTCCTGACATGTTTAACGCGATTGCCGGTTTTGGGATAACCAGCCGCGCGATCAAGCAAGGTTTGGTGGAGTTAAAAACAGTAACTCCACGGAATTTTGCCTATGATCGTCATTCAACGGTAGATGACCGGCCATTTGGCGGTGGTCCCGGAATGGTGATGATGGTACAGCCACTGCGCGATGCTATAGCTGCCGCAAAAACCTGGGCGGGTGATGATGCAAAAGTTATCTATCTTTCACCCCAAGGGCGCACGCTGGATCAATCTGGTGTTGTTGAGTTGGCGAGCTACAGCAATATGGTGTTGGTGGCGGGTCGTTACGAAGGTATCGACGAGCGATTGATACAAACTGTTATCGATGAGGAATGGTCCATCGGTGATTACGTGTTAAGTGGCGGTGAGTTGCCAGCAATGGTGCTGATTGACGCAGTAACACGGCTGATTCCGGGTGCCCTTGGGCATGCGCTTTCGGCAGAGCAGGATTCATTTACGGATGGTTTATTGGATTGTCCTCATTACACCCGTCCGGAAGAATTTGAAGGAATGCGTGTGCCGGAGGTATTGGTATCCGGTAATCACGAACTGATTCGGCGCTGGCGCTTGAAACAAGCGTTAGGGCGAACGTGGCTGAGAAGGCCTGATTTATTGCACGCAATAAATTTAACCGAGGAGCAGCAAAAGCTGTTGACGGAATATCGTCGTGACCTTGATACGACAAACTCTAGCTGTGAAGCTATAGACTCTTAGGAGAATATCAATGAGCAACCCAATTATTCAGGCGTTGGAAAACGAACAACTGAAAGCAAACCTCACCGAATTTTCACCAGGCGACACTGTTGTTGTAAACGTGAAAGTAAAAGAAGGTGATCGCGAGCGTGTACAGGCTTACGAAGGTGTTGTAATTGCCATCCGTAATCGTGGTCTTAACTCTGCATTCACTGTGCGTAAAATTTCTCACGGTGTAGGCGTAGAGCGTACTTTCCAAACTCACAGCCCGATGATCGACAGCGTAACCCTGAAGCGTCGTGGTGATGTGCGTCAAGCCAAACTTTACTACCTGCGTGACCTTACTGGTAAGGCTGCTCGTATTAAAGAGAAGCTGGTATAAGATTAAGTCGATATCCGTATCGATTTACAAAAAGCCGAAGTGGGAAACCGCTTCGGCTTTTTGCTTTTATACGCCTCTGCTTTCTGATTGCCTTGCCGGGGTGGAGTCGCTACAGTCGGTTTTTTTATTTCAGGTTGGAATTATGGTTGTTACCAAGCTGTTGGAGTTAACGCCGGTCCCTGCAGATATGCAGCTGATTGCTGAATATCTGGATGCCATCTGGATGGAGAAAGGCTTGAGCGACAATACCCAGGAGTCCTACAGGCGTGATCTCGCACAGTTTGCTCTCTGGTTAAATCAACAGGGGCAGCAGTTGATAAGTGCTGATTTAGCGCTAATACAGGAATATTTGAATGTGCGTCTGCAGAAAAAGCTATCGAGCCGCACATCGGCACGCTTTCTCTCGTGTGTGCGGGGATTTTATCGCTACCTCCTACGCGAGAACCGTATCAGTGAAAATCCGGTTGCCCTGGTCGATAATCCAAAATTATCTCGTCCGTTACCGAAATCTTTAAGCGAAACTGATGTCGAAGCCCTGCTTGCGGCACCTGATTTGTCTGATCCTATAGGTTTGCGCGATCGCACCATGCTGGAAGTGCTTTATGCCTGCGGCTTGCGCGTCACTGAATTGGTTGAATTGACTATGCCGCAAATTAACCTGCGTCAGAATGTGGTACGGGTGATGGGCAAGGGCAGTAAGGAGCGTTTGATCCCAATGGGGGAAGAGGCTGCAGTATGGTTAGTGCGTTATTTGCGTGAAGCGCGACCTGTGTTGCTGAATAATATGCCGGATGAAGTAGTATTTCCGAGTGCACGTGCCCAACCTATGACCCGCCAGACATTCTGGTATCGGATCAAGCACTGGGCGATGGTGGCGGGGATCAAAAAAGAGTTGTCGCCGCATACATTGCGCCACGCGTTTGCGACCCATTTATTGAATCACGGTGCTGATTTACGTGTGGTACAGTTGCTGCTCGGACACAGCGATTTATCGACGACGCAAATTTATACCCACGTGGCCAAGCTGCGGATGAAACAACAGCACGCACAGCATCATCCGCGCGGCTAGCAGTGATAACCCACGAAATAGTTACCAACTAAAACGACCAACAATTTATAAACCTGTAAGAGATATGACTATGATAAAAACATTAAAAACGCTTGGCTTTATGGCTGCAGCGGGCTTCTCTTTGACTGCCTTCATGGCTGCTCCCTATGCTGCGGCGCAAGGTGAATTGCTCAAGCGTAAAACCGTAGAAGAAACGATTTTGGAAAATTTGCACAAGGCACGCCCGGACATTAATTTTGGCCAGCCACGCCCTTCCATGATCAAAGGTCTTTATCAGGTTCAGGTTCCCGGCGGCCCAGTTCTGTATGTAACCCCGGAAGGCGATAAATTTATTGCCGGCGAAATTTTTGGTATCGATAGCACTGGCTTCGCCAAGATCGAAGACCCTTACGTTATTGAGGAGCGCAAAAAGGCGCTGGCTAGCCTCGACAGTAAAAACAGCATTAACTTCAAGCCAAAGGGGAAGGCTAAGGCTGTTGTTTATGTCTTCACCGATATCGATTGCGGTTATTGCCGTAAATTGCACAGCCAAATGCACACCTATAACGAAGGTGGGCAACAAAAGCCTGGCTACAACGATTTGGGTATTGAGATTCGCTACCTTGCTTATCCCCGCGCCGGTATTCCCAGTCCATCGGCTGATAAGTTGATTTCTACCTGGTGCGCAAAAGACAAGCAAGATGCCATGACCAAGCTTAAGTCTGACCAAGCTGTGCCTAATGCGACTTGCGATAACCCGGTTGCTGCCCAATTCCAGTTGGGCGGTCAATTAGGAGTGAATGGCACTCCGGCATTGTTCCTGCCGGATGGCAAATTGATGCCAGGATATTTGCCGCCGGAAGATTTGGCAAAAACTCTCGGAATATAAGCTTTCCGGGCGCACCGGCTCACATGGATTGACTTATCCAGCGGTGATTCCAGAGCACAATTGACACTGACGGCCACCATGAGTATGGTGGCCGTCTTTTTTAGTATTGGCGTAAAACACACTTAAATTTGACGAGGAATCCACCTTGAATCCGGTAAGAATAGGTATCTGCGGTCTGGGCACCGTGGGCAGCGGTACAGTTAATATCCTTTCGCGCAATAAGGCGCTGATTGATGCCCGCGCCGGTTGCAATATTTCCATCGTGCAAATTGGTGCGCGTCGTGACAACCCCAATTGCGATACTTCAAGGTACAACGTAACCCGCGATGTGTTCGATGTTGCTAACAATCCGAACGTGGATGTTCTGGTTGAGGTGATGGGCGGTACTACTGTTGCGAAAGACCTTATTCTCAAAGCCATTGAAAATGGCAAACACATTATTACGGCTAACAAGGCGCTAATTGCCCATCATGGCAATGAAATTTTTGCAGCGGCAAAAGCCAAGGGTGTCACTGTTGCATTTGAGGCTGCAGTCGCTGGTGGTATCCCGATTATCAAGGCGATCCGTGAAGGTTTGGCAGCGAACAAGATTGAATGGCTTGCCGGTATTATCAATGGAACCGGCAATTTTATTCTTACTGAAATGCGCGATAAGGGCCGCTCCTTTGCCGATGTATTAGCTGAAGCCCAAGCCTTGGGTTATGCAGAGGCTGATCCTACTTTTGATGTTGAGGGGATAGATGCAGCGCATAAGTTGGTGATTCTCGCCTCGCTCGCATTTGGCATCCCTCTGGAGTTCGATAAAGTTTTTACCGAAGGTATCACCAAAATTGCTGCAGAAGATGTGGTTTACGCAGAAGAGCTCGGTTATCGCATCAAAAACCTGGGCATCGCACGTCGCACCGATAAAGGTATCGAACTGCGCGTTCATCCAACTTTGATCCCTGAGAAGCGTTTGATCGCCAATGTTGATGGTGTGATGAACGCCGTGTTGGTGAAAGGCGATGCTGTAGGCGCAACTATGTATTACGGCGCTGGCGCCGGTGCAGAACCGACGGGTTCATCTATTGTGGGCGATATCGTTGACGTGGCGCGTACGCTGACTGCATCACCTGAGCATCGTGTTCCTTATTTAGGCTTCGGTGCAGATTTTGTTTCTGCGCAGCCAATCCTGCCCATTGAAGATGTGGAAACGGCTAACTATCTACGGATGTCTGCGCAAGACAAGCCGGGTGTGCTGTCAAAAATCGCCACTATCCTGAGTGATTCCGGTATTAGTATTGAAGCGATGATTCAAAAAGAAGCCAAAGATGGCGAATCAACAGTACCGCTGATTTTGTTGACCAATCAAGTGCAAGACAAAAAACTCACCGCTGCCATTCGCAGTATTGAAGCGCTGGATTCAATCACCGGTTCTGTTCAGCGCATCCGTGTTGAAGCATTGAAATAATTTTTTAAAGGTTTGCATCGTGAAATACATCAGCACCCGCGGCCAAGCGCCTGCACTCAGTTTTGAAGAAGTAGTACTCACCGGTCTCGCACCCGATGGCGGTTTGTATGTGCCCGAAACCTTGCCGAAATTTACTAAAGAAGAAATTGCCTCCTGGGCAGGATTGTCTTATCAAGAGCTCGCGTTTAATGTGATGAAACCTTTTATCGCTGGCGCAATTAGCGATGAAGATTTCAAAAAAATTATTGCGGATGCCTACGCGACTTTCCGTCACGATGCGATTGCGCCGTTGGTGCAAACCGGCCACAACGAATGGATTCTGGAATTATTCCAGGGCCCGACGCTCGCGTTTAAAGATTTCGCACTGCAATTTTTAGGTCACTTACTTGATCACTTGTTGAAAAAACGGAACCAAAAAGTCGTTGTGATGGGCGCAACCTCTGGTGATACCGGCTCTGCTGCCATCGAAGGTTGCCGTCGCTGCGATAACATCGATATTTTTATTATGCACCCGAACAATCGTGTGTCGAATGTTCAGCGCCGCCAGATGACCACAGTGCTTGCACCGAATGTATTTAATATTGCATTGGAAGGTAATTTCGATGATTGCCAGAATATGGTGAAAGCCAGCTTCGGTGATCAATCCTTCTTACCGGAAGGCCGCCAGTTGGTTGCAGTAAACTCGATTAACTGGGCGCGTATCATGGCGCAAATCGTGTATTACTTTTATGCCGGTCTTGCACTGGGTGCACCGCATCGTCCAATTGCTTTCTCTGTTCCCACAGGTAACTTCGGTGATATTTTTGCAGGTTATCTTGCCAAACAAATGGGCTTGCCGATTGATCAATTAGTGATTGCTACTAACAGCAACGATATTTTGCATCGCTGTATCAGCAGTAATGATCACAGCAAAAACCAGTTGCAACACACCTTGTCACCGAGTATGGACATTATGGTGTCGAGCAATTTTGAGCGTATGTTGTTTGATTTGTATGACCGCGACGGCAATGCGATTCGCCAGCTGATGGAAGATTTTAAATCCGGCAGCATGACCCTGAAAGAATCTGCTTTGGCGCGCGCCCGCGAATTGTTTACCAGCCATGGTGTGAGCGATGAAGTCACGATTGATGTGATTCGCTCGGTGTTTGACCGCACGGAATATCTGCTCGATCCGCATACCGCAATCGGTGTTGATGCTGCGCGTAAAACTCGCCGCCGTCAGGATATTCCAATGGTCATTCTCGCCACTGCGCATCCGGCAAAATTTCCGGAAGCCGTGCGTAAAGCAGGGCAGGATACAGATCCGGTATTGCCACACCATATGCAGGATTTGTTTGAGCGCGAAGAGCGTTACACCGTATTGCCACAAGATCTGGCAAAGGTACAGCAGTTCGTTGCGGCGAATGTGCGCAAGTAACTCATACACCTTGTGTTGATTAAACGCCGCATGGATTTATCCTTGCGGCGTTTTTATTTCTGTTGTTATTGTTATTCCATTCGAAAGTAAATTATGCAAAAAACTATTCGCCGTCGTGATTCCGTCCAGCCTGTTGAATTCCAAACGGCTATTCATCCGCTCCTGCAGCGCATTTACAGTGCGCGCGGCGTGCAGCATGAGCGGGAGTTGCAATATCAACTTGCGAATCTCCATAAACCTAATTTTAAAGGCTTGGCTGAGGCAGTAAGCCTATTGGCGGATGCTGTGGTTGCGCAGGCGAAAATTATTATTGTCGGCGATTTTGATGCGGATGGCGCAACCAGCAGTGCGCTTGCAGTGTTGGCATTGCGCGCAATGGGTTTGCACAATGTTGATTTTTTGGTGCCCAATCGTTTTGAATACGGTTATGGTTTAACACCGGAAATTGTTGCTGTGGCAGCTGCGCAGCAACCGGATGTGATCATCACCGTTGATAACGGAATCTCCAGTATTGACGGTGTACTTGCCGCGCGCGAGTTAGGTATAGCGGTGATTGTAACTGATCACCATTTGCCCGGTAGCGAATTGCCGGAAGCGGACGCCATTGTTAACCCCAACCAGCCAGGCTGTGAATTTCCGAGTAAAAATCTTGCCGGCGTCGGTGTTATTTTTTATGTGATGAACGCGCTGCGTGCCGAGCTGCGCCAAATGGGTTGGTTTGCAGAGAGCGGAATAACCGAACCTAATATGGCGAGCTTTTTGGATTTGGTAGCACTGGGCACAGTTGCCGACGTAGTGCCATTGGATTACAACAACCGTATTTTGGTTGCGCAGGGTTTGCAGCGTATTCGCGCAGGTGTTTGCCGTCCGGGAATTAAAGCGATGCTGGAAGTATCAGGCAAACAAGCCAATAAATTAGTGGCCAGTGATTTTGGTTTTGCGTTGGGGCCGCGCTTAAATGCAGCGGGGCGGTTGGATGATATGTCGCTTGGTATCCAATGTTTAATGTGCGAGAGCGAAAATCTCGCGCGTGAAATGGCAGCGCAGCTCGATGAATTAAATCGCGATCGCAAAGCCATTGAAACGGGTATGCAACAAGAAGCCATGACTATGCTGCAAAAAACCTTACAAGCGGACGCAGAGAGCTTGCCTTGGGGTTTATGTTTATTTGATGAAACCTGGCATCAGGGCGTGATAGGTATTTTGGCTTCACGTATTAAAGATAAATATCATCGCCCTACGATTGTGTTTGCCGATGTAGGTGAGGGTGAGATCAAAGGTTCCGCGCGTTCGGTTCCGGGTTTCCATATTCGCGATGCATTAGATGCGGTTGCTGCACGCCATCCGGAATTGCTGCAAAAATTTGGTGGTCACGCCATGGCGGCGGGCATGAGCTTAATGCGTGCTAATTTTCCTGCATTTGCGCAGGCGTTTGATGAAGAGGTTCGCCGTCAGCTAACGACAGATGATTTACAAGCGGTTGTGGTGAGTGATGGTGCGTTGGCCGCGCAGGACTTTTCGTTGCATATTGCCACTCAATTGCGCGAAGCAGGGCCCTGGGGGCAACATTTCCCCGAGCCGGTATTTGATGGCGAATTTTTTTTAGTGCAGCAAAAATTGGTGGGTGAAAAGCATCTAAAAATGACCCTGGCGCATGACGCACATGGGCAGCAACTAGTGGATGCCATTGCCTTTAATATAGATCCAACGTGTTGGCCTAATTCACAAGCGAAAAAAGTGCGCGTGGCTTATAAGTTGGATATCAACGAATTTCGGGGGAATACTACAGTGCAATTGCTGGTAGACTATTTGGAGTTGGCAGCGCAGTAGCGCTGCCGGTTCTTGCATTCAGGGCAATAGCTTTTCCAGTTCTGGCAACACATTTTTTACGATAAGCGGTTGGGCTTCGGCAGTAGGATGAATTCCATCGCGCTGCACTAATGTGTCATTCCCGCCGATCCCCTCCAGTAAAAAAGGAATTAATCCCAGCTGATTTTGTTTAGCAAGTTTAGGGTAAAGCTCTTTAAATTGATTGCTGTAGCGCGCGCCATAGTTGGGTGGAATCTGCATGCCTGCCAGTAATACTTTCGCCTCATTTTTTTTGCTGGCATCAATCATTGATTGTAAATTTTTCTCTAGTAATTTCAACGGTTGGCCGCGCAGACCATCGTTACCGCCTAGCTCCAGAATCACAATATCCGGGTTATGTTCGGCGAGTAATGCTGGCAGGCGTGTATTGCCACCGGAACTGGTTTCACCGCTAACGCTGGCGTTAATGATCTGTACTGCATGATTTTTCGTTAGTTCTTCCTCAAGCAGACTTACCCATCCTTGCTCTACATCTATGCCATACCCTGCACTTAAGCTATCGCCCATCACCAATATCTTTGTGGTAGCTGTTGGGTTTTGTGCATAGACAAGACTGGTGACAATTGTCAGGAGTAAAAACAGGTAAATCTTCAGTTTGTACATGGTTATCAAAATCCTATGCCAATAGAATGGAGGTATTCGTGTTTAATAAAGGTTTTTTGCTTCATTAAAGGTTACTCAATTATGTCTGCTGTTGCTATGGTTCAAGCGAATTCAGTCACCAAACAAGTTAGTACGCAAGAGGGAAATTTAACGATCCTCCACCCCATTTCCATCAGTGTGATGGCTGGAGAGTCACTTGCGATTACAGGCGCATCGGGATCGGGTAAATCCACGCTGTTAGGTATCCTCGCCGGTTTGGATGTGCCCAGTAATGGAGAGGTGATTCTGAATGGGCATAACCTGTCACAGTTAGACGAGGAGGGGCGTGCAAAAGTTCGCGCCGGCAATGTAGGATTTATTTTTCAATCATTCCAACTCTTGCCTGGTCTCAGCGCTCACGAGAATGTGATGTTGCCATTGGAACTACGCGGCGACAAAGCAGCGGGCAGCAAAGCGCGCGAATTTTTAGAGCGCGTGGGATTAGCCCAGCGCTTGCATCATTATCCCCAACAATTGTCCGGCGGTGAGCAACAGCGGGTTGCGATCGCGCGTGCATTTGCCAGTGAACCTAAAGTCTTATTTGCCGATGAGCCTACTGGCAATCTCGATAGTACTACCGGTGCGCGCATCATTGAATTGCTGTTTGAATTAAACCGCGCGCAGGGCACAACGCTAATTTTAATCACGCACGAAGAGCGTCTGGCGCAGTTGTGCAATCGCCGGATTGAGTTGGCAGCGGGCTCTATAGTCTCAGGTCGGGAGTAATTGCGATGATGCTGGCATTTAACTTATTGAGGCGAAATTGGCGCAGTGGCGAATTAAAACTATTGGGTTTTTCACTGCTATTAGCAGTTGCAGTGCTGAGCGGAATTTCCATTTTTACCAATCGTCTTGAATCGACGCTAATCAGTGAGAGCAATAGCGTGCTCGGTGCAGATTACATTGTGCGCGGTTCGCAGCCACACAATCCCGATTGGCCTGCTGCCGCAGCAAAAGACAATATTCAACAAACGCAGGCTGCGCTGTTTTCCTCTATGGTATTTGCCGGCGATGAAATGCACCTTGCTTCAGTGAAGGCAGTGGACTCGGGTTATCCTTTGCGCGGGCAATTTGAAATCAGCCGTGTACCGTTCGCGATGAATCTTGCCGATATCGAAATCGCTAAAACAATTCCTGCACCCGGCGAAGCCTGGGTCGATTCACGTTTGTTGCCGCTATTAAAAATTCAACTGGGCGACAAAGTGGCTGTCGGTGAATACGAATTAAAAGTCACACAGGTATTGATTCGTGAACCTGACAGCGCCAATCCGTTTAGCATGACTGGCGCGCGCCTGATTATGAATATTGCCGATCTGGAAAAAACCCAGGTGGTGCAACCCGGGAGCCGTGTGGATTATCAATGGTTAATTGCATCGGACAATATTGGCCAACTGAAAGCATTTGTTGATCAACTTAAACCGCTGCTTAATAAACACCAGCGCTTGATCGATATAGATTCGGCGCAAGAGCGGGTGGGGCGCACCTTAAAGACCAGCCGTCAATTTTTGTTGTTATCAGCTGTAATTGCCGTGTTGTTGGCCGGAGTGGCGATTGCGATTACCGCACGCCAATTTTCCGCGCGCCATACTGATCAAGTTGCATTGATGAAAAGTCTTGGTGCAGGTGCCGTACAAATTCGCACGCTGTATTTTTCTCAATTATTGTTATTGGGAATAATTGCTTCGCTGATTGGGTTGGTTTTTGGTGACTTATTGCAACGCACTGTGGCGACAAGTTTGCAGCAGGTGTATCAAATCCGTTTAGGCGCTGCGAGCTTTTATCCCTATGGGTTGAGTTTTTTTAGCGGCCTGATGTGCCTGGTATTTTTTGCCTTACCCGCACTTTGGTATTTGCCAGCTGTACCGCCACTAAAAATCCTGCGCCGTGAATTGGCCGTGAATATGCCGCAGGTGTGGATGCAAGCCGCTTTGGCGTTGTTTGCGGTATTGACCCTGGTGATTTTATTTAGCCGCGATCTTGAATTGGCATTGAGTATCAGCGGTGCGCTACTTACCGTTATTGTGGTTACCATTATTGCTGCATATGGCTTACTGGCCTTGAGCAAAAAAATGGTATTGCGTCTCGGTGGTTTTTGGCGTTTGGCCTTTGCCAATTTGCAGCGCCAACGCGGCCAAAGTCTGATACAAATTTTGGTATTTTCAATTGCAATTATGTTGTTGTTTACGATGACCATTGTGCGCACATCGCTGATTGAAGAATGGAAAGTACAGGTGCCGGATGATGCACCCAACCATTTTTTAGTGAACATTCCGCCTGCTGAATTATCACAAGTGCAAGCATTGCTGGAAAAAAATAAGGTTAGGCCAGAACCGCTTTACCCGATGATGCGTGCGCGCTTAACGCACATTAATGGTGTTGAGACAACGGAAGAGCAGCGCTCGCTTGCCAATGCGTTGCGCCGTGAATTAAATGTAACTTGGGCTGAAACCCTGGCGGCAGATAATAAAATCCTCGAAGGATTTTGGTGGGATAAGTGGCAGCGCAGTGCTGCGAATTTACCGGGTGTGTCAGTTGAGGTGGATACCGCAAAAGAAATCGGGTTAAAAATTGGCGATAAACTGCAATTTTCATTTGGTGGTTTATTGCTAGATGCGGAAGTCGCGAGTTTCCGCAGCCTTGATTGGCGTAGTATGCGCCCAAATTTCTTTTTTATTTTTGAACCGGGTTCATTGGACACATACTCACCTACATTTATCACCAGTATCTATTTGCCGACACAACAAAAATCGTTTATCAATCAGCTGTTGCTAGATCATCCAACCATTCTAGTGATGGAGCTTGACCGGATTATCGAGCAGATCCGCAGTATCATCGACCAAGTCAGCGATGGTGTTTTATTAGTGCTGTGGTTGACCTTGATTGGCGGTTGTCTGGTATTGCTGGCGGCGGTAATGGGCAGTATCGCCGCGCGCAAACAGCAGGCAGGTTTGTTGCGTGCATTGGGCAGTCCACGCCAATTAATTGTGGGGAGTATCTGCGCCGAGTTTGCCATTCTCGGTTTTCTGGCGGGGCTGATTGCCATTGTTGGAACCGAACTACTTTTGATTAGTTTGCAAAAATTTGTGTTGGAAACGGCGATACAGCCACACTATATTTTTTGGCTAATATCCCCTCTTAGCGGTGCCGTGTTCGTGTCTGCGCTAGGCTATATATGCTGTCGCCATGTAGTGACAACACCTCCCGCTGTTGTATTGCGTGAGGCTGCTTGATTTCCCATCCATCCAGCTTGTTTTACGGAGGCGGAAATCTGCCTCTGTGTTTTTAACAATACAGTCACATAATAGAAACTCATTATGAAATCTGCACATAGACAGGTACCCCAAAGCCGGGTCCTGGATAAAGGTATTTGGGGCATGAGCCGTCCGATGTTTATCGATCAGGCAGTGACCTATACCATCCCGCTGGTGGATATGTATTTCCTCAGTCGTATTTCCGATAGTGCTGCCGCTGCGGTAGGTGCAATCACCCCCCTGGTATTTGTCGCCAACGCGTTTTTAATAGTCAGCGCATTTGCCGGCGCGAGTATTGCGAGCCAGCGCATAGGTGCAAATGATTATGCGCGCGGCAATGCCACGATCGCCGCTTATGCAGTGTTTGTGATGGTATTGGCATTAATTGCTGCGCTGACTGTAAATCACGGTGGCCCTTGGGTCGCATCGGCAATGTCATTAAGTGCAGACGTTGAACAACATGCACGGACATATTTATCGATCATTGGCTGGATGGTGGCGCTCTGGGGTTGCCGCGTTATTTACCAAACTGTTTTAAATATTTATGGTGAGCCCCAATGGAATACCTATAGCAATATAATTTTATTTGTCAGCAATATTATTGGTTGTTCAGTTGCAGTCTATGGCTTTATGGGAATACCCCCGACAGGTGTGCAAGGTGTTGCTATTGCGAGCGTGATTGCAGCAGGTATGAGCCTCACATTTGTTGCATTGGTTGTTCATTTAAAATTGCGCATTCATATTCCGTTGCGCGAAGGTATAAAAAACTTTGGTGTGTTAATTACACCGGTAGTAATGATTGCTGCGCCTTCTATTCTCGAACCTATGTCATTTCAAGCCTACATGATTGCGCTTAACTGGATCGCCGCTGAAGTAGGTGATCTTGCGTTAAAAGTCAAAGTCTATGCATACAATACCTTTTTATTTTGCCTGATGATTTCTATCGCCCTGGGTATGGCGACTGAGGCAATTATCGCGCAGCGTGTAGGCCGACAAGAATTTGATTTGGTGGATAAACAACTTAAACAAACATTAAAGCTTTCACTGATTGGTACCACCGCACTGGCATTGACTTGGCTGCTATTTAATAAACCAATATTGCAATTGTTCAGTGATGACCCTGAAGTTATCGCAATTGGGTTATGGGCTTTTGTATTAAGTTTTCTCGCTGAACCATGGCGTACGGTCAATATTACCATTGGTAGTGCCCTGCGTTGCGCAGGCGATGCTGCATTTACGTCTATTTCCAGTATTGGTGTGATCTGGTTATTTTCCGTTCCTCTCGCGTATATCCTCGCGATACCTCTCGGCTTGGGTTTGTATGGGTTATTGATTGCGGCTGTGCTTGATGAATGTATCCGTGCGCTGATAAAACGCTGGCGTTGGAAGCAGGGCAAGTGGATGCATACGGGTATCGCCGCGCGTGAAGCACGGTTGGTTGAATAAAAAATAATAACGGTTTAAAAATATATCTCACTCTGTTAAGCGAGATGTATCTAAAAGAAGGACTCAAAAGTTTATTGACTGAGCCGTGTTAAACGATAAAGCCGCAGGCTATAACCTTGGAAACCTACATCTTCCGCTGCTGACACTTCATAAAACTGGCGTAGATGCGCCAGCTCCTTTTCTTCATTAGAAAATTGCGCAAGCCAGGACATATAAATATAAATCGCATGGGGTGGTGCTATTGCGCGGTGCAGATCGCTAATTTCGATAATGTTATAGCCAAAACTATTGCGTTTATCTATGGTGCGCTCCAGTGAGTCCGCATCCACAAAAGTATCACCACGGGTAAACCAGGCGTAACCGCTGTCTTTATTCCAGGTAATGATCGTGGTATCCGGTTTGATGGGAATGGCTTTTTGCATGCGGTTGAGCAATTTGTCTTCCAGTGCAAATTCCGCATTGTAAACAAAACCATTTCCCTGGGCTTCTCCAGCACTATCAATTTGTAAAATACGGTGTTCGCTAAACGCGGTTGATCCAAATACCCATTTCGAGAGCGGATCAATTGTGCGAAAAGTTTGGAGTGTAAATAAAGTAAATACTATGGCGAGTAAAATGCAGCGTGTTTTGCGTGACTTAGCTGCGAATTGTAGTGATAGGAGCGCAAAAATAATCAGGAAAAAACCACCGTACACTACGTAGCGCGGAATAATGTAGGTGATGTATGTGAGGTTAAAGACAACAAAGATGAGGAAACACATAAGCACGGGTAGCATGCCCCACCAGCGATTATTTTCTGCTGGAGCTGCCGTGGCTTCTGCATTACTACTATTGGGCTCAGTGATAACCGATTGGCTGTACTCAGTATTTGAATCTATCGATGCGGTTTCTATTGTTGCGCTTGTTTTTTTTCGACCTCGCTCGATATAGCGACCGTAACCGATCAAAAGTGCAAACAATACAACAAGCACCAATACCCAGTGAAAATTGAGAATAAATATTTCACCTGCTCGATTGGACATCACACGCGTATTGAAACCAAAACAATTCCAGCCTTGCGAATCAAATTTAATCCCGTTGCTCGCTGACCACATGGCTCCCTGTTTGGCAATTGAATAGAGTTTAAAACCAACACCGGGTAGGAAAATACAAAATATTCGGTAAAAAATAGTTGATAACGGGAGGTGGTGTTTTACCGCTAAAATTCCTGTAGGCGGAAGTAGATGCCCCAAACTTGGCAGGCGACCTGCACGATTTTCCCGGCACAGGACAATCAAGCTATAAAGCCCTATGCCACCGGCTAATGAAATCCAGAATAGTACTCCTGTCGCTTTGGAGAAAATCATAAACAGACTGGCAATCGCAAACCAGCCGTAGTGACCATAAAGTAATGCAGCCAGTGCGGCAGTAAAAAAAACTAATACTGGAAAATCAGTATTGATAAAAATGGATGTGGCAAAAAATAGGGGGTCCAGTGCAAAAATTGCGGTGGCCAATAATACTTCCGGTAAATGTTGCGCGCTTGGTAAAAACCAGCGAAAAATTTTAAATGTGCAGAATACCGAAAAAGTAGCCAACAAAAGATGGGTGAAGTTAAGCGTAAACAGATTGGGGTAATCAAGTAGTTGTCCTAATACCAATAAGCCAACATAGCCCATCGCGGAATGGCCAAACACGTTATAGGTGTCGAGGATAACGCGTGGTAATTCAGCCATATTACCAATAGTTTTAGTGGCTTCAATTGCGCTGGCAATACCGCCCCAATAGGTGGCGGCATCCCAACGTGGTACAGCATCCAAATAAAAACTGCGCACGACAACATAGGCCAATAGCAATAGGCTTAATAAGCCTTGTTCCTTGAGTTTAAAAAAATACAAACTCCGTTCCCCTATGAATTGGTATTACCCTGGGTACCTTAGGTAGAAGTTTTAGATAATAAGTCTTCGACCGTAAGTGCTTACAGCAGATCTTTAGTAATAAATAGGTAATTTAATTAATCTGTGGCTAGTATTGATGAGAGTTGTGGTAATAAAGCCGCTACATCAATGCCATGCTCTTTAAGCAAATAATCGTAGCTGCCACACTTTTGTGAGAACCGATCTTGCACTCCCATACGGACAACCCGCGTATTACCTGTTTCACTGACTATTTCCGCAACAAGGCTACCCAAGCCCCCCATAATTGAATGCTCTTCAATTGTCACCAGAGTTTTGGTGTGGAGGGCAATATTATTGACTTGATTCTTATTAATTGGTTTTAGTCCAGGTGCGCTCCATACGGCCGCGTCTATTGTTTCCGCCAGAGTAACTGCAGTCTTTACCATTGAACCCGTCGCTAAAAAAACAATATTGTTTTGGGTGCCTGTACGTACAGGTACCAAATCACCAACAGGTACGGAAACTGGTCCTTGATGTACTTGGCCAATATCGGATTTTCCCATACGTACATAAAATGGCGATTCAAAACGCAATGCTTGATCCATGGCATATTGCATTTCATAAACATCGCAAGGCGATAAAATGCTGATATTTGGAATGCAGCGCAACACAGCAATATCTTCCGTCGATTGATGGCTGCTACCCAAGCTGCTGTAAACCAAGCCGGCGCCATCACCCATAAAGACGACGGGTAAGTTTTCGTAGCACACATCCATTTTAATTTGTTCAAGCACGCGGATGGGTACAAATGCACTCAAACCGTACACAATGGGTTTAAAGCCCGCTTTGGCAAGGCCTGCAGCAACGCCAACCATATTTTGTTCGGCGATGCCGGCATTAATAAATTGCGCCGGTAAACATTTACGAAATTCATCGAACAATGCATACCCGTGATCGCCAGTTAATAGCAGCACTTTGGAATCTGCCTGGGCTGCGGCAAGAATAGCTTTGGAAAATACGGATCTCATACTACTGGCTCCAATTCGGCCATGGCCAGATCAAATGTGTCTTGGGTTAAACGCGTGTAATGCCAGCTGTTTTCGTTTTCCATAAACGAAACACCTTTACCTTTTACAGTGCGGGCGATGATGGCTTTGGGATTTTCATTTTTATTGTTTTTTAATTCGATCAAGGCGTTGTCCAGCGCGGTTTCATCATGACCATCTACGGCAATTGCATCAAAACCAAATGCGATAAATTTATCTTTCAGGCTGCCCAAGCCTAACACCTCATGGGTTTTGCCCATTGCCTGAAAACCGTTTTCATCGACGATAACAATTAAATTATCCAGTGCTTGTTGTTTGGCGAATAAAATAGCTTCCCACATGGTGCCTTCATTCATTTCACCATCGCCAACAATAGCGTAGCAGTATTGATCGCTTTTATTTAATTTGGCGGCGAGTGCCATCCCGACACCTACGGATAAGCCGTGTCCCAAGGAGCCTGAAGTGACTTCACAGCCAACAACGTGAGCATCGGATAATCCTTTGAGCTTTGAGCCATCTTTAAAATAGTTTTCGATGTCGGTAGTCGTCAACCAATTCTTTTCATAAAGGCAGGCGTACTGTGCCATAACGCCGTGGCCCTTACTCAATACTAAATAATCACGCAGTGTTGCCGCTGGATTATCTCCGGGATAGCGTAAATGATTGCGATAGAGTACCGACATGATTTCGATAATCGAAAATGCGCAGCCGATATGCACGGTGGAGCCGGAATAGGCCATTCTTAATACGGTTTGTCGTAATTGGTGGGGGGCAAATGCAGTCATGCGCTACGTCCGTCTTGAATAAAGGGCTAGTGATTATGCGCGGCTGATAAGCGCCTGCGCTTTTCCCAAGCAATTGTTTTGTGAATGGCAGAAAGCAAATCGGTGTATTGTGCCAGCTCCAATTCCTGGTGTGCTTTGCTCACATCGGGCACGTATTGCTGGATTGGACCGTTGGTGACAGGTTGCTGGGCAATGGTGACTCTATTTTCACCGTAAATAATATCGGATATGGTTTCAGCCAAGGTTTTGATAGAGATCGCCTGTGCAGAACCCAGATTATAATTTTGTTGGGAACGACCATTGATCAACATGGTTAATAGCCACACGGTCATATCCGCTGCGTATAAATAAGAGCGGCTACTGGTGCCATCACCATTGATTGCAATTGTGCGATTGTCGAGTCCATCGCGAATAAAATTCCCCGCTGCAAAATGTGCATCCAGTGGCAGGTAAGGGCCTAGCAACGCAAAGCAGCGCGCAACTTTTACCTGGATATTGTACTGCTGAGCAAAATTGTGGGCGAGCCATTCGGAGACACGCTTACCCTGTCCATAGGCATTATTAATATCGAGTGAGTCAGGGGCGCCGGAATAATTTTCCGCGATATGAGATATTGTTGTCGGTTGGCGACCATAAACTGCGCCCGAGCTGGTCAATAAATAACGTCTTGCGCCTGCGCGCTGTGCAAGCGCCAAGGTTGCCCGCGTGCCTTGTACGATGTTGTCGAACGTAGCGATAGGATTGTCACCGGTTTTTACTACATCAGTAGCCGCATGAATCACACTATCAAAGGGTTCATGGATTTTATCTAGCGCGGTGACATCACCTTGAATCAGAGTCACTATCTTATGCGTCGCTAAATGCGGAGCCTTGATAGTAAACGCAGCGGGATCTCTACTGAGAACACTCAGGTGGAGATTTAAATCCAGTTGTGCGTTTGCCCATAGCAGCGCCTCCAATAACCAACAACCCACAAAGCCGGTGCCGCCGGTAATAAAAATACGTTGATTGCGCAACGCCGCCCATACCTCGGTTGGCGTTTGCGTAACAATCAACTGCAAATCATCCAGTGCTACACCGGGTTGATAGCTAGTGAGTGTGTGATTAGTAGAGTCCTGATTCATGAGCAGTTAAAAATTCAAACCAAAAAATTCTTCCATTTTTTCGGCGACATAATCGAAATGTTCTGTACCCAACGCAGGATAAATACCTAGCCAAAGCGTGTTATTCATAGTGTTGTCAGTAACCGTTAAATCACCGACCACGCGATGCTCAACGCCTTCAAAATACGGTTGGCGGGTTAAATTACCCGCAAATAACAAACGTGTACCGATTTTGTTTTGATCTAAAAATTTTACAAAATCAACACGATTAACGCCTGCACTTTCTTTCAGTGTTATAGGGAAACCAAACCAGGAGGGTTCGCTATTGGGCGTTGGTTGGGCAATATCGATAAAATCAGCAAGGTTGCTCAATCGCGCTTTTAATAAGTCGTAGTTGCGTTTGCGTGCATCAATAAACTCCTGCGCGCGTTCCAACTGCGCTAAACCGCAAGCAGCTTGCATATCGGTGATTTTTAAGTTGTATCCGATGTGTGCATAAACGTATTTGTGGTCATAACCCACGGGCAGGCTGCCAAACTGTTGACCAAAACGATTGCCGCACGTGTTGTCGCAACCGGGTGCGCAATAGCAATCGCGTCCCCAATCGCGGAAAGATTCGGCGATCATTTTCAATTGTGGGTTGTTGGTAAATACGGCGCCGCCTTCACCCATAGTGATATGGTGTGCGGGATAAAAACTCAGGGTGGCAATGTCGCCAAAGGTACCAACCAATTTGCCATCGTATTTTGCACCCAGTGCATCGCAACAATCTTCTACCAACCACAGGTTATATTTTTCGCAAATTGCTTTTACTTTGGTGAGGTTAAAGGGATTTCCCAGCGTGTGGGCTAGCATAATCGCTTTGGTTTTTGGCGTAATAGCCGCTTCAATTAAATCAGCATTAATATTATGTGTGGCCGCGTCAACATCGACAAATACAGGGATAGCACCAAATTGAATAATGGGGTTTACGGTAGTGGGGAAACCGGCCGCAACGCCGATCACTTCATCGCCTTTTTTAATTGCGCGTGCGCCAAGCTTGGGAGAGGTTAGGGTACTGAAGGCAACCAGATTGGCGGATGAGCCTGAGTTAACCGAGAGTAAATATTTAACACCTAAAAATTCAGCCAGTTTTTTTTCAAATTCTGTATTGAATCTACCAGTGGTTAACCAGCAGTCGAGTGAAGCCTCAACCATCAATTGCATTTCACGTGCACCCACGACTTTACCCGAGGGGGGAATAGCACTTTCACCGGGTACAAACGCTTTTGGGGCAGTAGTTTGTTCTGCAAATTGTTGAACCAACTTAGCGATTTCTTGACGTAGAATTTCAGGAGTCATTGTGTTGCCTTTTTAATATTTAAACCGATAAAAATTAATCGGCACGCATAGCGGCCATGTATTGTTTGATCTCGTTAATGCTATAGGCATGCATATCTTGATTAGCAAGCCATGCGCGCTGCCATGCAATAATTTTGTCTAGTGTTTGGTGCAGGCGCCAGCTAGGTGACCAATGCAAATGGGTGCGAGCTTTGGAAATATCAAGCTTGAGATATTTTGCTTCATGAGGGTGGTCGCCCGCATCCAATTGCCAGCTGGCACCATTGCCCCAACTGCTTACCATTTGGTGGAGAATCCACTCAACCGGTTCAACGTCTTCATCGCGTGGGCCAAAATTCCAACCCTCTGCATGTTGCTGCCCGTGTTGATAGAGCGCCTGTGCCAACACCAGATACCCACTCAGAGGTTCCAGCACATGTTGCCAAGGGCGTGTCGCCTGTGGATTGCGAATCACCACTGGCTCTTCTTTTTCAAATGCGCGTAGGATATCGGGAATCAAGCGATCTGTAGCCCAATCTCCACCGCCAATAACATTGCCTGCACGCGCTGAGCCCAATGCAGGGCTGTCGGGTTTGTTAAAAAAAGAATTGCGATAAGCAGAGGTAACTAATTCAGCGCAGCCTTTACTGTTGCTGTAGGGGTCGTGTCCCCCCATAGGCTCGTGTTCGCGATAACCCCATTCCCACTCGCGATTTTCATAACACTTATCGGTAGTGACATTCACAATTGCGCGCAATGATGGACACAGGCGTGCGGCTTCCAATACGTGCAAGGTACCCATCACATTGGTGGAATAAGTGGCCAGTGGTTCGCTATAAGACAAACGTACCAGTGCTTGCGCCGCCATGTGAACAACAATATCTGGATTAAATTCTGTCATGCTCTTGGTAAGACGATCGAGGTCACGGATATCACCTATCTCCGATACAATCACCTGATCGACTTTTGCAACATCAAAGAGCGCAGGTGTGGTCGGTGGCGAGAGAGAATAACCTTTAACTACCGCGCCCATGTGCGCAAGCCATAAGCTGAGCCAACTACCTTTAAAGCCCGTATGGCCTGTTAAAAATACGCGCTTACCTTGCCAAAAGGCTGCATCAACCTGAGCTTTCACAATTACTCCCAATTTTTCCAGGGCGCTTTACCACTTGCCCACAATTCTTCAAGGTAAGTTTTATCCCGCAGTGTATCCATTGGCTGCCAAAAACCTTCGTGTTTATAAGCCATCAATTCACCGTCTTCAGCCAATTTCATCAACGGATGTTGCTCCCATATGGTCTGGTCGTTCTCGATCAGACCAACCACTTTGGGCGACAATACAAAAAAACCGCCATTGATCATAGCTCCGTCGCCTTTGGGCTTTTCTTTGAAGCTTTTTACACAATTATTTTCTATATCCAATGCGCCGAAGCGACCTGGCGGAAAAGTCGCGGAAAGGGTGGCGAGTTTGCCATGGGTTAAATGGAAATCAATGGTTTTGGATATATTGATGTCGCTAACACCATCTCCGTAGGTAAAACAAAATGCAGATTCATCTTTGATGTGATCATAGACTCTTTTTAAACGGCCACCGGTCATGGAGTTATCACCCGTATCGATCAAGGTGATTTTCCAAGGTTCGGCGCGCTGATGATGAACGTGCATTTTGTTTTCGCTCATATCAAACGTAATGTCTGACATATGCAGAAAATAATTCGCGAAATATTCTTTAATGACATAGCCCTTGTAGCCACAGCAAATAATAAAATCATTTATGCCGTGGGCCGAGTACATTTTCATAATATGCCAGAGGATAGGTTTGCCACCTATTTCCACCATAGGTTTTGGGCGGGTGACTGTCTCTTCACTTAAACGGGTGCCTAAGCCACCAGCGAGAATAACGGCTTTCATTAATCCTCTCTCCTTAATTTGTGTTTATGAACTGACGAAAGCGTCAGAATAAAAATTGTTTGGGTTCAGCCCTTGAGTGACGAGCAGCTTTTTAGCGGTGTGAATCATGGTATCGGAGCCGCAGGCATACACAACGGAATCATGCAGATCTATAACATCAGCAATGACTGCATCTTGTACATAGCCATGTCTCCCGTCCCAATCGTTTGATGCCCGGCTAAGTGTCGGGCGAAACGCAATATTTAGGTTGGCAAAATCGGGCTGCCAATACAGATCTGCCAGAATTCTGCCGCCCCAGTAAATATAAATATTTTTTTTCTGCACCAATTCAGCGTTATTGGAGAATTCTTCCAAAATGCTTTTTATGGGAGCTATACCTGTTCCAGTAGCTAAAAAAACAATATTTTTTTCTGGTTTCGGGTGAAAACAGAATGTGCCATGGGGGCCCTCCAAGCGCAATAAATCATTGGTTTTAGCTTCATTAAACCAATATTGACTCATTTGCCCGTGGGTTACGGCACGTACATGCAATTCCAGTTTGCTGTCGGCGCGCAAAGCGTTGGCAATAGAGTAACTACGACGCACGCCACTCTTGGCAATCACATCGATATATTGGCCGGGCAAATAATTGAATTGGTTGGTTGGTGGAAGACGCAGAAATATTTGCATTACATCGGGTGCGAGCAAATTGAGCTGATCAATTTTGCAGGGCAGCGTTTGGATTTTTATACTGGCTAGTAGCCCCAAGTCCTCTATATCCAATTCGATATCATTCACTGCGGTTCTACAGCAGGTTAAAATAAAACCTGCATTCATCTCATTTTCGTCCAGGCTTTCCTCGGCTTTTAAAATCTGCGTTTCGCCGTTAATTACCTTCGCCTTGCACGCACCGCAGCGGCCATTGCGACAGCTGTGTTCAAGTACTAACCCTTGGGCTTTTGCTGCGTCGAGCAAACTGGTCTCGGCAGTTGCTGCAAACTGCTTGTGGTTAGAGAGAGTTACTACCGCCATCGTCGGAATCCGCTTTATCTCTGGGGTTATGGGTTTGTCAGTTGGTATTGGGTTAAAAATTAATTCGCTCTTTTTCGATCACTAATGGTCTTCTTTTGCTGTAGATATGAATAGAGCCGAGGTATTCACCCAAAATACCCACAAAAAATAATTGAACCGAAGCAAAAAAGAAAATACCAATTACCACAGGTGCCATACCGAGACTAAATGAATTCCAAAAAATCAGTTTCAATAAGAAATAAATGGCGGCAATAAAAATACTGATAAAGGAGAGTAAAAATCCTGCCATGGTCGCAATTCGCAATGGCACTTGTGAATGAGAAATTATTCCCAGCATGCCAATATCGTATAAGGTGAAAAAATTGTTTTTGGTAATACCGCGAACACGAACGGGTTGGTCGTAAGGGATTTGATGAATACGCAGGCCTATCTCGGCAATCAATCCACGGAAGTAAGGGTAGGGGTCATTTATACTACGCAGGTGATCGATCACTTCTTTATCGTACAGACCAAATCCGGTGAAGTTATCGATGAGGTCAATATTGGATAGCCGGTTTACTGTTTTGTAATAGAGTTTGCGAATGGTAAACATCACTGATGATTCTTCGCTTGATCGTTTGGTGCCGACAACGGTTTGGAAACCTTCTTCCCATTTTTTTATAAACTCGGGTATCAAGCTTGCAGGGTCTTGTAAATCGGCCACAAACAAAATCACTGCATCTCCATGGGCTTGCAGAAGACCGTGATAGGGAGAGCGAATATGACCAAAATTTCTGCTGTTGGCGATGACTTTGACATGTTTATCGGTACTGGCGATATCTCGCAAAATATCCAGTGTTTTATCTGTCGAGGCATTGTCGATAAAAATATGTTCGTAGGTGTAATTATCATAGTGTGAAAACACGCTTTGAATAAGCTTCACGCACTCCTGCACATTGTCTTCTTCATTGTAACAGGGGGTAACCACACTAATGAGTTTCATGCTGTTTTCCTTTAAACACAAAAAATTTATTAAGCAAAAACGAAAGGACTGTTGTGGGAACCAATGCTAATGCACCAGAAAGATAAGCACTGAGTCCGTACTTGATCATCAATTTGATCAATAACAGGTTTAGGCAAAAGGTTATTGCATAAACAGCAAAAAATTTGCCAATCAGACGTTTATCTCTTGATTGAAACACCAACCTGCCAATCGTGTGAAAGTTAAACAGCACTCCCAGGATGGTGGCGAACAACAAGGCGTAGGTATAGCTCAGGCCTAAGTAGATGAGCAGGGCATATATGGAATAGCCAAATAAGGTATTCACCAACCCCACGACTAAAAACCTGACAAATTGTACTGCTAACACGCTGACTGCTCCTAGCGTAATAGAAAGGCACCCTTCAAGGATGCCTATATTAACTGTTAAGGTAAATTCCCCAAATAAATATCAGCGCTGAGAGTGAAAATAAAGCCGACATCGTCAACCCTATATTGGCTAAGCGGGTGGCTCCCTGTTGTTGAAAGCGCAAAATACTGACGCCATAGAGTGCGCAAAAGGTGAGGATGATTGGCACTATGTATCTAAAGTCGATATTTGCTGGAAATGTCATGCGCATATAGGTGACGCCAGCCCAGAGGAAAAATCCGGATAGTAGCACTGGCGCCATCCGCTTGAAGTCTTCTCTGGTCATACGATAGAGGCCAAACAACAGATAAAGAAACATCAAAACCGCCAGAAAACTGCATATAACAGCTGTATTCACATTTAACAGCGCGGGATATTTAAACTCGCCAAATAATCCGGTTTTACCCAGATAGTTCCAGAAAAATTGACGCCCCATGCGATCATCGTAGGGGTCAGTGAAAGGTTCAGTAATAAAAATTTTCGCATCAAACCAGAAATAATTTGCTGCGGTATTGCCCACCAGGTTGGCTTGCGAGAGGCCATCGATGTTATCGATGTACAACTTGTCGCGCTTTCCCTGCATTTTCAAAATTAACCCTGGACCAACGGTGATTGCAACAGCGAGTAACATGATGAAACAGGGTGCAATCGCCATTTTAAAATAAGTCGCCCACTGTTTAGTGGATACCATCTTATAAAGGCCAATAACGCCGAGTACAGCCACTAAAATTTCACCGTTGGCTTTGGTCAAAATAGCTGCTGCACCTACGAGGCTTGCGATCATTAAGTCGCGTTTTTGATCGTGTCTGTACCAGCGGATGATGTAGTAGAGACTTGCAGTGAAAAGGAAATAAAGCAGCGGATCATTGCCGATCCGCACCGAATGGATAATCGCCACCGGCCAAAATGCAAAAAGTGCCCCAATTACCCAAAGCACACTCTCATCTTTAAATGACTTGCACAAGCGCTTGAATAAGCCAGGCTGAGATTCCGTAGATTCCGTAGATTCCTTAGATTCCGTAGATCTCTGAGGGCCTAATATGATTTCCGGTGTTGGGTATTCCGGTTGTGCAGGTGATTTGCGATATAAGTTCAGCAGCTCCTGCAAAATCATCAAACCAAACAATACAAATCCCATCGAGTAAATCAGTACTAATACCTGCTGTATGCGAAATAGAATAACTTTATTGCTGGGTTCCACCAGTTGGGTTGCTTTATAAACAATAGCGCCTGTGTAGTAGTACAGAGGTGGATGAAAAAATGCACCGCCAACTGCATAGTCAACGGGTGGAGGCATCCAGTGTTGGGATAGGTATTCAGTGTAGCCAATATGATCACCCAAATCGTGTTCGCGGATATCAGCGGTGGTAACCGAAAAATAAACCAGGCGAATTAATAAAGCACCAATAAAAAGTACTTTAACCGGGGTAGATAAGCGGCAAGCGTTGGTGATTTTGAGTGCTAGCAAAAGTGCCACTGTGGTAAACAATAAATAGACAATACGTTTGATATGCCCATTACTTTCGGCACTGATAACTATACCCATCAGACCGCCTTGATCCATATAAAGGATTTCAATTTGGTTGTCGCCCTGATGTAAATAGTCTTTAAGTTCGTAGGTAAACCCTTTGCTGTAATCTTTGCGTTCGTGCGCTGGGATCATACTTAGATCAATCGGGTGTTGATTGATTGTTAATGTATAAATCTCATCGTCAGGAATAAAGCGTAATAAAGTGCTGGTGTATTTGCCCATTGTGAGTGTGCCGCTTAGACGGTATACCCCACTTTCATTGGACTGCATAAAGCCTGGGGTTGCTATAGTCTGTATATTTCCTGAGGGGGTCGTCAGGATAAAATTTGAGAAGACGGGTTGTATGCTTTGTAGAAGAAAAATCAATAGGCCAACAGCTAAAATCAAGATGTAAAGCGTCTTTGATTTTAGAGTTCGTACTAGCAGCGATTTCATTTTATTCTTTATCCTTAATCAATGACTTTAATTTTTTAAGTTCTGCCTTGAGTATGCCGACTTCCTGAATTAAGTTTTTGTTACCTTCCGCTAGCTTTGAAATAACGATTGAAAACTGGATCAATATAAAAAAGACTGAAATCACCAGCATCAATAGCAACGCGGCGGGGGCATACAATATACCAACCGCGCTGGCAACTATTTCCAGCATAGGTTTAAAAATGGATAAGACGATAAAAACAAACCCAAAACCCAGCCACAGTAGTGAGTATTCTTCCTTAAGTTTTCTACGTTTGACCAAGCGCAAAATAAATAGAAATAACATCAGGCTGCCAATAATGGAAAAAACCTGAATACGATTGTCAAGCAGAAGTTTCAATGTATCCTCAATCATAACGAGATCCTGCGAATTTTTTGTCGTTGTGATGTCATCAGCATGGCCAATATTACTTTGATCATATAGTGTGCTGATTTCAGGCCGGAAATGGATGATTCGCCGCCTTGGCGTTCGACCATTTCAACAGAGACCTCGCGGATACGGAAATCGTTTTTGCCTAATAAGATGACCGTTTCGGGCTCGGGATAATCAGTTGGATAATTATTTGCAAGAAATGCAATGGCCTGCTTGTTGTAAGCACGAAAACCGGAAGTGCTATCGGTAATTCTTTTTTTGATCAGTAGTATGTTCATTATTTCAAAAATACGAATGCCAATACGGCGCATGAAAGTGGATTGAAAACCCAAGGTCTTTTCAATAAAGCGCGAGCCTATACAGACATCATAATCGTTGTGTTGGAGTGGCGATAAAATTTTCGGTATTTCGCTGGCGAGGTGCTGCCCATCGCCATCAAATTGAATGGCGTAGTCATAGTTTTGGTAGAGCGCGTATTTGAAACCGGTCTGCACTGCACCACCAATTCCAAGATTGGAAGGTAATTCGATAACGGTTGCTAGCCCGTTGGCCTCAGCCTCACGCTGGGTGTTATCTTTTGAACCGTCATTGATTACCAGGCACTCATAACCAGAGTTAGTATCCTGCAAGGATTGAACAACCTTGCGAATATTTTTTTCTTCATTGTAGGCTGGGATGATTATTAGGATTCGCTCTCGCATAAGCGTGCACCTGTATCGATTTGGGTCAGTGAATTGTTGGTGTTTTTTCTTCAGGGGCCGCTGTTGGGGCAATAGATATAACTGTGTTGACCCAGTTGGCATGATCCCATTTGTCATCTTTCAATGGAGCCACTTTCAGTGTTAATTTTTGAACACCACGCACGTCGAGATTAATAGTGGGAATGTCGCGCTCATAACCTAAAACAGGTGCAGATTCCCATAGTAACTTATCATCGCCCCACACGGAAAATTGCACATCAGCTGTACCTACTTCATCATCCAAAGCGGCTATAAAACTAAACTCGACGGCATCTGGTGGCAACTGGTATTGGATCTCAGAACTCGCGTGTGTGCCTATTCCTTGCGCGTAGCGGCGATTAGCTATCGACAAATAGTTGCCATCGTAACTGCGGTTTAATGCCATAGTGCCGTGATCTTGCTTGGCGTAGACAAGGGGGAGAGTTGTCAGAAAAGTTTGTTTGTCGGTGAGTGCGAGCGAGTGAATTTGGTAGCGGTCAAAAAAATAGCCTGCCATTCCTGACGTAGCCACAATAAAACACCACACGGATATTGCGGGAATTTTGGTCGCAAATTTCAGTAAGTTTGTTAGCCAACTAATGATTCGCCCGGCGCTAGCCAAATCAATAATGGCTAAAACCAGCAACACCATAGTACCCCAAGCAAGCCCATGCCAGATATCTGAACCGTTGATTTCTAAAATGATCAACATGTTCAGGCTGCATAATAGGCTGATTACTATGGGGTAAATCAATTTTTGTTGAGCTATAGCGCTGAAAGTGATCGCCATAATGACGGCTGGAAACAAGTAACGCTCATGCATGGCAGGCAGTAACGCGAAAAAAGCCAATGCACAAATGGTGGCAGAAAAGAGTGCTTGTGATAGGAGTTGGCGCGCGTTGATTATGGTTTCATTTTTGATGAGAAAGTGAATGCCGTGGAAGAAAATGCCCAGTGCGGTCAAGGAAAATAACAGCATCCCAAAATACTTGGCAGTAAATACTTTGGCCAAGGCTGAATCAGCTGCGACACCAAATAAAATGATGTTATCTGGGGCAACATTACCTGTTAGCAAAATCCAAATATTAGCGGCATTGAATGTGGTCATTGGATATTGACCTAGAGTATCTATGTACGCTTGGTTAACCGATTGTAAAAAATGCCCAGCAAGTATCGATGGCATAAATACCAGTGCACCAACGGCGATAGCAATAAGAACGCCTATCAGGTTTTTACCGATGTTGCGGAAAAATAGAAATGCAAATACCGGCGCGAAAGCAATCATTTGGAACTTTGTTAACAGCGCCAACACAAAAACAGGAATAGAAAGGTAGGTGTATTGTCGGTAGGTGGCCAGTAAAAACGCACCGAATACCATCGTGGCCGGTATTAAATCGACTTGCCCCCAAATAGGGCCATTTACTAATATGGCTGGGTTGATTGCCGTTAGTAGCAAAATAATATGAGTGAATTGGTATGTGGCATTGAATCTGCGTAATTGGCTCTGAATTAAAATGATCAATAACCCATGGAAAACCACGACAGGTAGCTGGGTAAGAAACTTTAATAAATCATTATGCTCAAGCGGTATGCCTGTGGAGTTGTAAATCTGCCCAACGAGATATAGCCAGTGGATATAGAATGGAGGGTAGTTACCATTAAAACCATCGTAACCGGTGGTTGATAATTGCCGCACCCAATCTTGCCAATAACCTAAATCCTGGCTGTAGCCCTTGAGAAAGAGCAATGTGAAATTGGCGACTATGGCCAAAATTAAATAGCTCTGTAATAAACGGGAATTAGTACGGCGACTATCGCATAACTCCAACGGCACCATATCGACAAAGGTTATCGCACTTTGCGTGAGTGCATGCTCCTGATCGCTGGCGCTAGTTGTTGTAGATCCCCTTGGTTCATCGTCAGCAGTAGTGGTCGTGTCGTTCATTTTTATATACATACCTGTTTTTTCTAAATGGGCGTTTGCTTATTGATCCTTTCGTCCAACAATGTCGCTAATATGAAATTTAGGCCTTCTTTTTACTTCCTCATAAATTTTTGATAAGTACTCGCCAATAATTCCAAGGCAAATTAATTGCACACTGCCGATGAATAGCAATGGCAAGAGTACTGATGCCCAGCCGGGTGCGGCATTGTCAGTAAATAGCCGCACTACCAGAACCCAGGCAATCAAGCTAAAAGAGGCAAAACCTGAAAGCAGACCTAGCACGGTGATCATACGCAGTGGTGCAGTGGAAAATGCAGTAATACCTTTCCATGCAAACGACAGCATTTTTTTCAGCGGATATTTGCTTTCACCCGCTTCACGCGCCTGACGCTCATACTCAACTACTGATGAGGGATAACCCACTTCGCGCACTATGCCGCGCAAAAACAAATTGGACTCATCGTATTCTTTTAGTGATTCCAATGCGCGGCGCGAGAGTAGACGGAAATCGGCGTGGTTAAACACCAGATCAACGCCCATTTTTTTCATCAAATGATAATAGCCCTCGGCGGTAAAGCGTTTGAAGAAAGTATCTGTGTGGCGTGCTGAGCGCACGCCGTAAACTACATCGTTACCTTTTAGATATTCATCCACCATGGCTTCAATATTTTGTGGGTCATCTTGCAGGTCAGCATCGATACTGACCGTAATATCTTCAGTGGTAGTGCACAGGCCTGCATAGAGCGCATTTTGGTGGCCTTTATTACGTGAGAGCTTTATCGCAACTAGCGCAGAATTTTTTGCCGCTTCTTCGGCGAGAATTTTCCAGGTTTTATCTTTGCTGCCATCGTCAACCAAATAAATTTTGGATTCCTGGTTAATTTTACCTTTGGCGATCATTGAGTCGCGTAGGTTTAACATGGTCGCCAGTGTCTTGGGCAACATCTCTTCTTCGTTGTAACAGGGAATAACAACCGCAAGCGATGGAATGGACGTTGTCATTTTAATGATTCCTGTAGATCCAGAATTTATGCACCGCAAAATTCAACACCACGGTGATTCCCGTAGCCAGAAATTGCGCAGCCAAATAATGCTCGACCCAAGGCAGGGCGAGATAGTTATTGAACAACCATAAAAACGCTGCAAACAACAAGGTATTGGTTGATAAGCCAATAGCAACCGCCAGCGCATACTTGGGAAATGTCTGCGCGTGACTGCTAGAGCTCTTGAACGTGTAGTGGTAGTTCGCCCAGTAGTTAAAGAATGACGAGAGCACATATCCCGCAGCAGAAGCAACAACCTCTGGCAATAAACGGCTTTCGACAAACAAGATCAGCAATAAAAACTGGATCAGGGTGGATATGCCACCAATACCTACAAACAGGACGAAGCGTTTCATTGTTATTCTATTGAGTTGTTATTGTAATGAGTTGTGATGAATTGTTAGTCGGTGCGCGTCGTAAAAACGCAGCACATTAGCATACTTTTAACGCGAAAGTGGTAGGAATTATCAAAGCAGGATGTAGCTTAAAGGGGGAGTGTGACACTAGTATAAAATTTATTGCAGGAACGCAAAAAATGATGGCAGGCAGCCGGGTTTTTTATTGTGGCGATGTGCGCATTAAGCCCAACGCAATGCTGCACCAGCGCGTTCTATATACATGTACTCCACTTTATTGGTCAGCGGGTGACAGGAATGGCGCAAATGATGGTGATCGAGGGTGGACCCCATATATTCCCAGCAGTGCCCTTCATGGATGCAGAGGGGGTCGCCGCCATTTAAACGGTAGCTGGACAACTCATCCCACATTCTTTGCCATTCAGGATGGTTGATATCGAGATATTCCATAAATCGTCCTTTAAGGTAAAACCCGTCGTTGGACCCGGATAAATCTTGTTCAGTTATTCTGGTTTATTAAATTATTTTGTCAAGAAGCCTTGCTAAGGTAATGATTTATATAAAAATAATTAAACCAGAAGTGTGTATTAGTTCACCCATTATATAGAAGGTTGATATAAAAGTGGCGTTTAAATTTGTATTTTTGTGTCAAAAAGTAGCAAAAAAAGTGTAACGGGTTACGTGTGGTTATAGCTGAAGTGGCAAGATTTCATTGACATTACAGTTAGGGAAATGTTTAAAGTGATTGGAATAGATAAAAACTTGCGCGGAGGCAATGAAATGAATATCAGCCAAGCGGCCCAAGCTTGCGGCCTACCCAATAAAACTATCCGCTATTACGAGGAGATAGGCTTGGTGGTGCCCATGCGACAAGAGGGAAATGATTACCGGATTTACACATTGAGAGATGTGGAGCAATTGCGCTTTTTGCAGCGCGCACGCGCGGTGGGATTTAGTCTGGATGAATGCCGCGAACTATTGGCGCTTTACGCGAACCCACAGCGTCGTTGCAGCCAGGTAAAAGCACAAGTGGATGAGAAAATAATCCAGATCGATCAGCAGTTGATTGCGCTCCGCGCCATGCGCGATACCTTGGTTGATATGGCAAATGAATGCGCGGGTGATGACACCAGTGATTGTGCAATTATCAATCAGCTGGCGGTGGATGAATCACCGCAGCTAAAACGACCTTCTTCTATGGCATTTACCTTGGTGGATGTGCCAGCCAATCGGCTATCCGGCGATATTTCCTAACCGGTAGGCCGGTGTTTTTCTACCCTGAAAAAGGCTATGATGCGCGCCGTTTAACTATTTAGCAGTGGAGCAACTATGAGCATCAAATCCGATAAATGGATGCGCCGTATGGCTGAAGAGCACGGCATGATCGAACCTTTTGAGCCGGGTCAGATTCGTTATGATGCCGCCGGTCAGCGCATAGTGTCTTACGGTACATCCAGCTACGGTTACGATGTTCGCTGCGCGGATGAATTTAAAATTTTCACCAATGTCCACTCCACCGTTGTCGATCCTAAAAACTTTGATGAAAAAAGTTTTGTCGATATTAAAAGTGATGTCTGCATTATTCCGCCCAACTCTTTTGCACTTGCCCGCACCGTTGAATACTTCCGTATCCCGCGCAGTATTTTGACGGTATGTTTGGGGAAATCCACTTACGCGCGCTGCGGGATTATCGTTAACGTAACGCCGCTGGAGCCAGAGTGGGAAGGCCATGTGACACTGGAGTTCTCCAACACTACACCACTGCCTGCAAAAATTTATGCCAATGAAGGTGTTGCGCAAATGTTGTTTTTTGAATCCGATGAGATTTGCGAAACCTCGTACAAAGATCGCGGTGGAAAATATCAAGGGCAGCGCGGCGTGACTTTGCCGCGCACCTAATGCCGTGCACATAATTTTCTGCTGGTGCCGCGCACCAGCTCTGCAGTGTTCACCGTTATGGCTCTCCCTTCCCAAACACAGGTATTAATTGTTGGTGCCGGTGCGGCTGGTTTAATGTGTGCTGCTATGGCGGGTGCACGTGGCCGCGCGGTGGTCGTTATCGACCATGCCAATAAAGTTGGCAAAAAAATTCTGATGTCCGGTGGCGGCCGCTGCAACTTCACCAATATGGAAGTGCTGCCGAAAAACTATCTCTCGGACAATGCCCACTTTTGCAAATCAGCGCTCGCGCGTTACACCCAGTGGGATTTCATCGCGCTGGTGCAAAAACATCACATTCCCTATCACGAAAAAAAGCTCGGGCAATTATTTTGCGATAATAAAGCGCAAGATATTTTGTCGATGCTGCTTGATGAGTGCGCACAAGCGGGTGCTGATATCTACACGCTTTGCGATATTGAGCAGGTTGCGTCATTGCCCGAAAGCGATTTGCCGATGCGCTATAAAGTCAAAACCTCGCAGGGTACGATTTATTGCGAATCTCTGGTGGTGGCGACGGGTGGTCTTTCGATTCCCACTATGGGGGCGACGGGTGCGGGTTATGAATTGGCGGAACAATTTGGTTTGCCGTTAAAGCCGCGCACTGCAGGTTTGGTTCCTTTTACGCTTTCACCTGCGCAGCTCGCAGTATTTTCGCCCTGCGTTGGTAATGCGCTCGATGTCAGTGTGAGTTGCGAAACCGCAAGCGGGCAGGTGAGTTTTTCGGAAGCTATGCTCTTTACCCATCGCGGGTTTAGTGGTCCCGCCATGTTGCAGATATCGTCCTATTGGCAGCCGGGTAAAGAGTTGGAAATAAATTTGTTACCTCATTTGCATTTATTTGATTTTTTAACTGAACAGCAAAAAGTGCGCCCCAAGGTTTTGCTTACGACTATGGTGGGTGAGTTGCTCACCAAAAATATTGCTCAGTGCTTATGTGATTACTGGGGTGCGCAGTGGAATGGCAATCGCCCGATCAATCAATATACGCATGCGGAGTTGCAGCTCATTGCAGCACAATTCCACGAATGGAAAATCATGCCTGCCGGAACGGAAGGTTATCGCACGGCTGAGGTTACCTTGGGCGGAGTGGATACCCATCATCTTTCCTCCAAAACCATGGAGGCAAAAACGCAGCCGGGGTTATTTTTTATCGGTGAAGTTGTTGATGTGACAGGCCATTTGGGCGGTTTTAATTTTCAGTGGGCTTGGGCGTCTGGTGCGGCGGCGGCTGCGTATGTTTAATAAGCGAGTGCGCTAGGTTATGGGTGATGTAATCAAATTTAAAAAGCCAAGCCCTTTTGACAAACACAAAGGCAAAACCTTATGCCGCAGCGGTTTTCATAAGTGGGAAGTGGTAAAGGAAAAACAGTTTGATGTAAAACAGGGCAAGCTGGTGACTATCTATAAATGCAGTCGCTGCGGTGAGCAAAAAGTGGAATTAAAATAATTCGTAACAAAAGTGTTGTTGCTATAGCTATAAAAAAGGCTCCCTCTGAAGTGAAACACAGGGGGAGCCTTTTTTATTTCATCACTAGGCTTAGTGGTGGTGATGGCCACCGGCACCGTGAGCGTGACCGTGATTCAATTCTTCTTCGGTCGCTGCGCGTACTTCGGTAATTTCCACATCAAAGGTCAGGTCAACACCGGCCAACGGGTGGTTGCCGTCGATAGTGACTTGGTCGCCTTCTACTTTGGTGACAGTAACAACCTGCAAACCTTGTTCAGTTTCAGCGTGGAATTCCATACCGACTTCGATGTTATCGATACCGGAGAACATGTTTGATGGCAATTCTTGTACCAGGCTGTCATCGCGCAAGCCGTAAGCTTCTGCAGCATTTACAGATACATTCAGTTTGTCGCCGACTACTTTGCCTACCAACGCATCTTCCAGGCCGGGAATAATATTGCCAGCACCGTGAAGGTATGACAGTGGCTCGTGGCCCTCGGAAGAATCGAGCACTTTGCCAGTGCCATCAGTCAGTGTGTAGTGAAAGCTGGCAACGCAATTTTCAGAGATGTTCATAAAGAGCCTTTTGATTTGAGTGAATAGGTTTAGTTGAATAGAATTAAATAAATCAAATTAATACAGTCTAACTGTTACGAGATTAAAATTTTTCGATGGCCTTGCCATCCAGGGTCGCCTTATGAATATAAATTGTATAGGCTTCCCCTTTTTCTTCTTGCTGTAATCGTACCAGCAGATAATTCCAATCTTTTGCAAGCCAGGCGTAAGTCACACGCTCGTCATTTTCGCGACTGCGTTTTACTTTAATGGTGTTCACTTTCCCTAAAGGGGTGTCCAACATTTCTTCACCAACGGTCATGAATTTATATTCTTTCAGACGGCCGCCATCGGCAATTTGGTAAGTAAAGTTTTTCTGGCCATTGAGTAGATCCTGCTGCATTTGGATTTGGTAACTCAATTTGTCTTGCACTTTTTGTGCGATATCCATTTGCCAACTTGTTTTCTGCACGTTGTTAGTGACGCTTTTGTTTTTCCAATCAAACGATAATTCGGCCGTGCGGTCTTTGCTTAAGCCGCGCCTCGCATAACTATAGTGGAGCGGGCTGACGGTTTGCTGCGCCGGGTTCCATTGCATCTTGCTCTGTTCAGTTATGCTGCCGATAAATGACTCGGCTTTGAATAATAGATCGTATTGGTTTTCTGCTGTTTTGGTTAAGCGGTTATTGACGGTGATATTAAATCCGTAGAGTTTGGCTTTGTACTGATTGTCAAATGTCTTGGGGGCATTTGCTGCGCTTGCTAAAGATGTAAACAAGGCAAGGATAAAAAAGACGCTGACGCGAAGGCTTAACATGGACGTTCCTTTTAGGGCTCATTGGCCTCAATTTGATAACCGCAAGCAGGCAAAAGTTCACCTTTTAACTCAGCTTTGCCGTCCTGCATTTTCAAATCGCCTTGCGCGAACCATTTTACTGCCAATGGATAAATCACATGTTCCTGGCGTTGCACACGTTTGGCAAGCAGGCTGGCATCATCGCTAGCCAATACAGGCACCAACGCTTGCACAATTGCCGGGCCGCCATCCAATTCTGCAGTGACAAAATGTACGGTAACACCGTGGTGGCTTTCACCGGCATCAATAGCGCGCTGATGTGTGTGTAGCCCTTGAAACTTGGGTAGCAGCGAGGGGTGAATGTTGATCATTCTGCCCAGATAATGCTGGGTAAATTCGGCCGTTAGGATGCGCATGAACCCAGCGAGTACGACTAAGCCAGGGTTGTAAGCATCAATGGTGCGCATCAATTCCTGATCAAAAGCCTCGCGGCTGGCAAAACCTTTATGATCCAGTACTGCTGTTGGTATGCCCGCGTTGGTCGCGCGGGTCAACCCCAAAACGTCAGGGCGATTGCTGATTACGGCGGCTATTTCGATGGGGAGGTCGCCATTGGCGACACCATCGATCAAGGCTTGCAGGTTGCTACCGCTACCGGAGATAAGGACAACAACCCGCAAGGTTTTTACTTCAGTAGATGACATGCGTATCAGAGGCCTTGCAGTTCAACTTGGTGTTCGTCGCCAGTGGCTTTGGCAATTGAACCAATCACAAAGGCGTTTTCACCCGCTGCGCGCAGAATGTTCAGTGCGTTATCTTTCTCACTCGCCGGAACCGCAATCACCATGCCTACACCGCAGTTAAAGGTGCGGTACATTTCGCGGATATCCACATTGCCGCCGCGTTGCAACCATTGGAATACGGGTGGAAATGCCCAGCTTTTGGTGTCGATGACTGCTTTGCAATCGTCCGGCAATACGCGTGGGATATTTTCGGTCAGACCGCCGCCGGTGATGTGTGCCATGGCGTTGACTTGCGATTCTTTGATCAGCTTTAGCACCGATTTAACGTAGATACGGGTTGGCTCCATCAGCGCATTGGCTAGTGGTTTGCCGCCGCAATCCTGATTCAGGTCGGCCTTGGTGACATCGATAATTTTGCGGATCAACGAATAGCCATTGGAGTGAGGGCCGCTGGAGGTGAGGGCGATCAAAGCGTCGCCTGCCTGCACTTTGCTGCCATCGATAATTTCGGATTTCTCAACGACACCAACACAGAAACCGGCGAGGTCGTAGTCTTCGCCTTCGTACATGCCGGGCATTTCTGCGGTTTCGCCGCCAACCAATGAACAGCCGGACAATTCGCAGCCATCGCCGATGCCGGATACTACGGCGGCAGCGACATCCACATTGAGTTTTCCAGTGGCGTAGTAATCGAGGAAGAACAGCGGCTCAGCGCCGGTGACCACCAAATCGTTAACGCACATTGCCACCAGATCGATACCTATGGTGTCGTGCTTTTGCAGATTCATTGCCAGACGCAGTTTGGTTCCTACACCGTCGGTGCCAGATACCAATACCGGTTGGCGATAGCCTTCGGGGATTTCACAAAGTGCTGCAAAACCGCCCAAACCGGCCATTACCTCGGGGCGACGGGTGCGTTTGGCGACGCTTTTGATACGCTCGACCAGCGCATCGCCAGCTTCAATATCAACGCCTGCATCTTTGTAGCTAAGGGATGTGGTAGGGGTTTGGTTTTGGCTCATAGGAAAGGGCTCACAGCTCTGGCAGTTGGACTGGTTCAAAAAAAGGCCGCCATTCTAACAGCTTATGGCGGCGCTTGCAGGCCAAAGCACTGCGGCTGAGCAAGTTATTCTAATCTCACTGGGCCGGTGGCTATTGGAATCAGACATTTTTGGTGAATGCTTCCTCAATTGGGTCTGCCGCATGCTTGTTTAAGCCTGTTACAATGCCGCCTCCCTGCTTGTTGCTGACTGCATTTAGAGGTAATTCCTGTTGCGTTTCCTGCATCTACGTCTGCTGGTTTCTTCCTTGATTGTTGCGCTTGCAAGCGCAGCATCCGCTGGACAAAAAGTCGATATTTATCGCGCCGATACGCTGGTCAAAACCCAGTCTGAGAACGAGCGAAATGCTGCCGCCCGTGCGACTTTCGGTGAAGTTGTTGTGCGTGTATCCGGCCAGCGCAGCGCACTGGATCACCCCGCCATAAAAGCCGCCCAACCCGGTGCACAGAATTACCTGTTCGGTTTCACTTATAAATCTTCATCGGAAAAAATCACTGCCGATGGCAAAACATTCCCGGCCGTAGGATTGCAGTTGAACTACGAACCCCAGGCGATTGAAAAGCTGTTGCGCGATTCGCAGCTGCCGCTCTGGCCTGCAACTCGCCCGAAAGTATTGGTGTGGTTGGTCGCAAAAGACCCGACGGGTTTGCGTCTAGTGCCAGACATAGCTGATCTGCAGGCGATGCAGTTGCAGGCGCAGTATCGCGGTTTGCCGCTCAGTTTCCCTAAGATGGATTTGGAAGATAGCCTCTCGCTTACGGCTGATGATCTCTGGGCTCTGGATATCGAAAAAATCAAAACCGCTTCGCTTCGCTATAGAGCCGATGCGATTTTGATTGGTCGCTACACCCCTTACAGTCTTGGGCCAATTCCCCCGGCGGTAGTGGTTGATCCATTAGCGGCTGAAACGCCGAGCGAAGCGATAGCAGTGAGCAGCCTTGCATCTTCATCAGCAGCAAGTTCAGTGGTGGTAGATGGCATGACTGACGTAGCTTCTGCTCCTGTTATTCAAGGCCCATGGCTTGGCGATTGGCAGTTGCTCCACGCCAGCAACGATCAATCATTTGTCGATGAGACACCGGAAGTAAAAGGCCTGTTTGTCTCGGCGATCGACCATGCCGCCGATTATTTCGCCAACCAATACGCCATCATGCCCACCAATCAGGGGCCGCAAACCATCGTGTTGCGCATTGGCAATATCACTAGTTTTGGCGAGTTCAAACAGGCGCAAGCCTACTTGGATGAACTGGCGATGGTGCAGCGTATGGAAGTAGTGAAGGTCAACGCGGAAGGTATATTGGTGCGCCTGACAACCGAAGGCGATGTGAAGTTATTGATGAGTACGCTGGCACTCGGGCGCCGGTTGGCGCCGCTGCAATCGGACACTTTGGTGGATACACCTACGGGCGCGGTAGTAGCTGACCAAACTCCTGGTGGTGTCAATGATCCAGCCGTTATCAACGATCCGAGCCTTGATGCTGAGGTGATGGCGGAGTTGGATCAGGCACTGGCTAATGAGCAGATTCCCGGTGTCACCCCTGCATCACAGGTGCAAGCGCCTGTTTATGGCGGCACCGCTGAGAACCCTTTGATATACGTTTGGCAGAAGTAGTTATGGTTAACTTGCCCCAGCAGTTGTCACTCAGCGTCAATCTGAACGATGACGCAACCTTCGAGAATTTTTATGCGCCTGCCCATTCTCACAACGCGATGGTAGTAAAGGGGTTACGCGACCAATTGGACGGCAGTGGTGAGTCGTTCATCTATTTGTGGGGTGCACCTGGTTGCGGGTTGACGCATCTATTGCAGGCCGCTTGTCACCAGGCGCAGGAGATGGGTTTATCTGTTCAGTATCTGCCGCTGCGTGATCTGGTGGGTTATGCGCCCGACGACCTGTTTACCGGTTTGGAGATGGTTGATCTAGTGTGCCTGGATTGCTTGCCAACGATTGCTGGCCGAGCCGATTGGGAACTGGCGATTTTCCATCTCTACAACCGCCTGCGCGATGCGGAAAAATGCTTGTTGGTTGCCGCCGAACACAGTCCGCGTGAACTTGCATTAAGTCTGGAAGATTTGCGCTCACGTTTGCAGTGGGGACTGACTTATCAAGTACACAGCTTGACCGACGAAGACAAACAGCAAGCTTTGCAAATGCGCGCCCGCGCTCGCGGTTTGGAGTTGGGTGACGATGTGGCGCAATACATTATCCAGCGTCTGCCGCGCGACACTAACGAACTCTTTTGGCAATTGGCGCGGCTCGATCACGCTTCGCTCGCCGAGCAACGTAAACTTACCATTCCTTTTGTAAAGAAAGTTTTAGCGATTTGATCTCCCTCCGCTTCACCTCCAGACTCTCTTCAACCTAATCTCCACTTTAGGTTTTCGCGAAAAACGGTGCGCAGACTAGCTGCTAATCAACTAATCTCGCCAGGTGTTCTAGCTCAACAACATAACGACAAACACATAACAACAACAGGCTCATCCGGGCCTGACTACGCAATGGAGAATCACAATGGCTGTATTTATCCCGACTCGTTTGGCGTCGGCGCTGGCGCTTGTCGGCCTGACCGGTGTCATGTTTGGTTGCGGTAGTGGTGGTGGAGGCAGTGGCGGTAATAGTGCGGCTAGTTCCAAGGCTGCATCATCTGCTGCTGCGGTAGCCATTAGCAGCGCCGCCGCCAGTTCTACCGCCGCAGTAGCGGGCAATATCAAGCTCAATCAATTGGGTTTTCTACCCGAGTCTGCCAAATGGGCGGTTGTTCCAGCGGGCAGCGCGGCTACTTTTAAAGTGATCAATACTGCGACCAACGCAGCAGTATTGAGCGGCAACCTGAGCGCTGCAACTACCTGGAGTGCATCGGAAGAAAGCGTCAGGCTAGCCGATTTTTCCAGCGTAAAAACGCCGGGTGATTACCTTGTGCGTGTTGAGGGTGTGAATGACTCATATCCTTTTACTATCGCCAATGATGTCTACAGCGCATTAACGGCGGCGAGCATCAAAGCCTTTTATTACAACCGCAATAGCGCTGAATTACTCGCAACTCATGCTGGCATTTTTGCGCGTCCACTCGGCCACCCAGATACCCAGGTGCTGGTACATCCGTCAGCCGCCAGTGCAGCTCGCCCTGCTGGCACCATTATCTCCAGCCCCAAGGGTTGGTACGATGCCGGTGATTACAACAAATATATCGTCAACTCGGGCATTGCGACCTATTCGCTGCTTGCGGCTTACGAACATTTTCCAGAAATGTTTAACAACCAGAATTTAAATATTCCCGAAAGTGGTGATGCACTTCCCGATCTGCTCAATGAAACCTTATGGAATCTGGAGTGGATGTTGAGCATGCAGGACCCCAACGATGGTGGCGTCTACCACAAGCTCACCAACAAAAATTTTGATGGCACTGTAATGCCGCATCAGGCAACGAGCGAGCGTTATGTGGTGCAAAAAACGACGGCAGCCGCGTTGGATTTTGCTGCGGTAATGGCAACCGCAAGCCGTGTCGTTGCGCAATATGAAGCCCAATTGCCGGGTATGTCGGCAAAAATGCTGGCTGCTGCAGAATCGGCTTGGGGCTGGGCGGTTGCCAATCCGGCAGTCACCTACAAACAACCCGATGATGTCAAAACCGGTGAGTACGGCGATGGCAATCTGGCTGACGAATTTGCCTGGGCTGCAGCCGAGTTGTATATCACCAGCAAAAAAGACGCTTATTACACTGCGATGAAACCCGCCGAAACTTTTGCCACAGTTCCCTCCTGGGGCGATGTACGCAGTTTGGGTTGGATTTCATTGGCGCATCATCGCGATAATTTAACCGCAGTTGCCGATAAACAATTAATTGCCAACCGTATCGATGGCCTCGCTGCCAATTTGCAAGCGGTGTGGTCTGCATCGGCGTATCGCGTCACTATGCAGAAAAATGATTTTGTCTGGGGCAGTAACTCAGTCGCACTGGGGCAGGCAATGATGTTGGTGCAAGGCTATCGTTTGAATGGCAAGCGTGAATATTTGGATGCCGCTCAGGCGATGCTCGATTACGTACTCGGCCGCAATGCGACGGATATGTCGTTCGTGACTGGTTATGGCGATAAAGCAACACTGCACCCGCATCATCGCCCATCAGAAGCCGATGGCATTGCGGAGCCAATTCCCGGTTTTATCGCCGGTGGCCCGCAGCCTGGGCAGCAGGATAAGTCCGGTTGCAATGTGCCTTATCCATCCAATATCGCGGCCAAATCCTATCTGGATAATTGGTGCAGTTATGCCAGTAATGAAATTGCGATTAACTGGAATGCGCCCTTGGTTTACGTTTCGGCCGCTATTCAGGCGTTAACGCCTAAGTGATGTTGTAACCTCGTTTTAGTTTGTTATGAGCCAGCCATTGAGCTGGCTTTTTTATTTACCAAATGAATGGGCAGTTTTTGCTCGGCTTTATTGCGCTTTTGCAGGTTATTGTCATAAAGAGTAAAGATCCGTATCGGTGCATAGATAAGGTGTTTTTGGCGGGCTAATCTTTATTATCGGCGCTGGAGAGAGCCGGTATAAATACCATCTAAAAAAATAGAGCTAGCCATCATGAACCATTCTATTAATCGCCGTGCGCTTATGCGCGGCGCTGTTGCCAGTGCATTGGGGCTTTCCAGCCTTTCCGCGCTCGGGGCAGAACTCGCTTCACCCACGGCGGCACCTTCATCTTCCCGCGGGGTTTCACCAACAGCTTCACTCAGGGGCAATATTCACCATTCGGTTGCGCGCTGGACGTTTAATTTCTTATCGGTGGAAGAATTGTGTCTGGTCGTGAAACGTTTGGGCTTTTCGGCAATTGATTTAGTGGGACCCGGTGAGTGGCATATCCTCAAGCAGCATGGAGTCGATTCTTCCATGTGTAATGGCGCTGAATTAAATCTGGAAGATGGTTGGGGCGATGCGAGATTTCATCAGCCGCTGATTGAAAATTATCGCAAACATATCGATTTGGTCAGCGATGCAGGCTATAAAAACCTGATTTGTTTTAGTGGGAATGCACGCGGCAGAGATCCGGAAGATGGATTAAAGCAGGCCACAAAAGGATTGAAAAAAATTCTGGCCCAAGCAGAAAAACGCGGTGTGGTTTTGCAAATGGAATTATTCAATAGCAAGGTCGATCACCCGGATTATTTTGCCGATAACTCCGCGTGGGGAATTGAACTGTGCAAGCGTTTGGATTCGCCCAATTTTAAATTGTTGTACGACATCTATCACATGCAAATCAGCGAAGGCGACATCATTCGCACCATTCAAAATAATCACCAGTATTTTGGCCATTACCACACGGCCGGTGTTCCGGGGCGCAACGAGATCGATGATTCGCAGGAGCTGTATTACCCCGCGATTGTTCGCGCTATTCACGCAACGGGTTTCAAGGGATATGTCGCGCAGGAGTTTATGCCCAAGCGCGCAACGGACAACGAAAGAATTGAATCGTTAAAAGCGGCGATCCGCATCTGCGATATTTAATTTTCTATAAAAAAGTCGGTTTATCCAGAGGTATATCTATGTCCACTACACAACACTTTGATGCCATTGTGGTTGGCTCCGGCATTAGCGGCGGCTGGGCGGCGAAAGAGCTCACCGAAAAAGGGCTGAAAGTATTGCTACTCGAACGCGGGCGCAATATTGAGCACATCAAAGATTACGTCAATGCCCACAAAGAACCGTGGGATTATCCGCATCGCGGCCGCCCGACACAGGAAATGCAGCGCAATCACCCGGTGTTGAAACGCGACTTTGTACTCAATGAAGAAACCCAAGGTATGTGGGCGAATGAGCAGGAAAGCCCTTATGTTGAAAAGAAACCCTTTGATTGGTTTAGGGGGTATCACGTGGGTGGTCGTTCGCTCTTGTGGGGGCGTCAAAGTTATCGGTTTAGTGCGCAGGATTTTGAAGCCAATCTGCGTGAAGGTATTGCCGTTGATTGGCCGATTCGCTATTCAGACATGGCGCCCTGGTACGATTACGTTGAACGGTTCGCGGGAATTTCCGGCAGCCTTGAAGGTTTGGATCATCTGCCTGATGGCCAGTTTTTACCACCGATTGAACTCAACATCGTTGAAAAAGACGTGGCGGCCAGAATCAAAAAAGCCTATGGCGGCAAACGTTTGATGATCAACAGCCGTACGGCCAACATCACCCAACCCAAACCGGAGCAGGGCAGAGTCAACTGCCAATACCGCAATAAGTGTTGGTTGGGCTGCCCGTTCGGTGCCTATTTCAGCACCCAATCATCGACGCTGCCGGCGGCCATGAAAACGGGCAATCTCACCCTGCGCCCATTTTCTATTGTCAGCCAGGTGTTGTACGACAAAGACAAAAAACGCGCGCGCGGGGTAGAGGTCATTGATGCAGAAACCAACAAGACGTATGAATTCACTGCCAACGTAATTTTCCTCAACGCTTCCAGCTTTAACTCCACCTGGATTTTGATGAATTCCGCCACCGATATTTGGCCGGATGGTTTGGGCAGTAGCAGCGGCGAGTTGGGGCACAATGTCATGGATCACCACTTCCGCGTCGGTGCTGGTGGAGTTGTTGAAGGTTACGAGGACAAGTATTACTACGGCCGTCGCCCGGCGGGTTTTTATATTCCCCGCTTCCGCAATCTGGGCGACGAAAAGCGCAGTTACGTGCGTGGATTTGGCTATCAAGGCGCTGCCAGCCGCCAGGACTGGAATCGCGATGTGGCGGAAATGGGGGTGGGTGCAGATTTCAAAAATGCCCTGGCCGAACCGGGTGCATGGACTATCGGTATGACAGCCTTTGGCGAAATGCTGCCGCACCACGACAACCGGATTTATCTCGATCGCAAGGTTACCGACAAATGGGGCCTGCCCGTATTGGCGATGGATGTGGAGATCCGCGCAAACGAATTGGCGATGCGCAAAGATATGCAGCAGGATGCCATTGAGATCCTTGAGGCTGCCGGCGTTAAAAATGTCGGTGGTGCCGATTGGGGTTATTCACCGGGTATGGGCATTCACGAAATGGGAACCGCGCGTATGGGGCGCGACCCTAAAACTTCCGTGCTCAATGGTTTTAACCAGGTGTGGGATGCACCCAATGTCTTTGTCACCGATGGTGCCGCCATGACATCTGCCTCCTGCGTAAATCCATCGCTGACCTATATGGCAATGACTGCACGCGCTGTGGACCATGCGGTAAAAGAACTGAAAAAGGGGAATCTGTCATGAATCGCCGTGAATTATTAAAACTGATTACTGCTGCTACCGGTACTGCCATGATTGGTGGTTCCGCGCTGTTAAGTGGTTGTGCCACTCAGGCACCAACCCGTTTTTCTGCACAAAATATTGCGCTCTTGGATGAAATTGCAGAAACCATTCTGCCGCGCACCGACACGCCGGGCGCCAAAGACGCGCAAGTCGGCCAGTTTATGAGTGTGTTTGTGACGGATTGCTACACGCTGGATGAACAGGCAATTTTTCATAAAGGCCTGATGACGCTCGAAGACAATTGCAAAAAAACTTACCGCCGTAGCTTTATGGATCTGCAACAAAATGAGCGGGAAGATTTTGTTAATCAACTCGACCGTACAGCAAAAGCGGATATTGCTGCAGGCGGTATCCATTACTTCACGATGATCAAACAACTGACCCTGTTTGGTTTCTTCACTTCAGAGGTGGGTGGCACGCAAGTATTGCGTCATGCTCCGATACCCGGGCGTTTCGACGGCAACCTGGCCTACAAAGTGGGCGATAGAGGTTGGGCAACTAAATAAAGAAATACTGCAAAGTGGAACGGTGATTTTTCCACGCCACGCAATCAACCCCGCCAGCTTTCTACGCGGGTTTTTTTGTTGCGATAAAAAGTGAGCGCACACCGATCTTATGAGCTGTTGACCACAGAACACTATCAGCAAGGAGCGCTATAGTGATTGATCAGACTTTCGTAAAGATACGCCGTATCGGGCAATGTTCTGCGAGGTAATCACCATGGAAAAGTGCGTAAAAAAATTATTGTTTATATCCAGTTTTCTATTTCTTTTTTCGTGCGGTGGAGGGGGTGGTAGTGGTGGATCCTCTGCCCAATCGTCCCAAGGGAATTCTGTTGCCAATTCATCAATGGGTAGTTCGCTAGCAGGTTCATCGGCATCCAGCAGTGTCTTATCCGGATTATCTGCACGGCCACAGAATGCCACCTGTATTGCACCGGCGCCTGTTAACTCCGGCACCCCAACCAGTATTAGCTGGCAAGCGGTATTTCCTTCACTCCCCAATATTGCCAATGCGACCAATTTACTGCAGGCACCCAACGACAATAATTATTGGTATGCAACGCGTCAGCCTGGCAGGGTGGTGCGTTTTCAAAATAATACGAGCGCGAATGCATTGACTGAGATCTTGAATATTGAAGATCGTGTGGATTTTTCCGGCGGTGAAACCGGTTTGTTGGGGATGGCATTTCATCCACAATTTGAAACTAATCGCTATGTGTATTTCAATTATATCGGCCGCAATGTCAACAATAATATGGAAACGCGGGTGACGCGTTTTGAAGTTGCAAATAATGGAATTATTAATCGCGATTCAGAAATTATTTTGCTGCGTTTTAATCAACCTTATTCCAATCACAACGGCGGGCAGATTGCATTTGGCAGCGACGGCTACTTATATATCAGCTCCGGTGATGGCGGCAGTGGGGGTGACCCACAACAAAATGGCCAGAACACCAACAATTTGCTTGGGAAAATTTTACGTATCGATGTGAATAACGCGAGTGGCGGACGCAATTACGCGATTCCCGCTGATAATCCTTTCGCTGTTACCGGCGGTGCGCCAGAAATTTGGGCTTACGGTTTACGCAACCCCTGGCGTTTTGGTTTTGACCGCGAGACCAATGAGTTGTGGGTGGGCGACGTAGGGCAGGGCGCGTGGGAAGAGGTGAATCTGGTTACGCGCGGCGGCAATTACGGTTGGGGTGATATGGAGGGTGACTTCTGTTATAGCGAGCGCACCAATTGTTCTACCGCTAATAAAATTAAACCGGTGTTATCGATTAGCCACAACACGGGTGTTTGCTCAGTGATTGGCGGTTATGTTTATCGTGGTACACAATATCCTGCTGCTTACGGGAAATATTTTTTCACCGATTTTTGCGTGAATACCATGCAATCTATTACGCGTAATAGTAACGGCAACATCAGTGTTAACAGTCACGGTAATGTACCGGTCGATATAGTGTCCTTCGCGCAAGATAATCAAGGCGAACTCTATGCGATTGGCCAATCGGGTGCCGGTTCACAAATCGTTAAAATGCAAGCGACCGGAGGGCAATTGCAACCGGGCACTATGGCGGCGCGGTTATCAGCAACCGGTTGTGTTAATTCTGCAAATCCAACACTGCCTGCAGCAGCAATGATCCCTTACACAGTCGCCAGCCCACTTTGGTCAGATGCCGCAGAAAAAGACCGGTATTTTGCACTTCCCAATAACACAAAAATAGATTTAACGACTGATGGGGATTTTTTATTTCCAGTTGGCAGTGTGTTGATGAAACATTTCACATTGAATGAGCGTTTTGTCGAAACACGTTTATTTGCACGCGGTGAGTTGGGGTGGCAAGGCTTTAGCTATGAATGGCGCGACGACCAAACCGACGCGCTCTTATTAACCGATGCCAAAGAAAAATCAATCGAAGGAGTGCAATGGCAATACCCCAGCCGCGGCCAATGTCTCACTTGCCATACGCAAGTCGCGAATTTTTCACTGGGTTTGGAAACCCTGCAATTAAATAATTTCATGCTCTACAACGCGAGCGGTATCAATGCACATCAACTGGATACGCTCGCCCATATCAATCTTTTTTCTTCTGCAATTACACCCACGCAAAAAGCAAAAACACTTTTTTCGCTCGGCGATACTAATGCAACACTGACGCAGCGTGCGCGCAGCTATTTGCACAGTAACTGCAGCAATTGCCATAGCCCCAACGGGCCTACACCAGTCACTTTGGATTTGCGCTACAGCACAGAGCTTGCCGCAACACAAACCTGCAATGTACAACCAGCAGCGGGCGATTTGGGCATTAACAACGCACGCATTATTGCTCCGGGTGAGCCCGAGCGTTCAGTACTGCTTGCGCGTATGAAAGTGCGGGATGTAAACCAAATGCCGCCGTTAGCATCACATGTGGTTGATCAAGAAGCAGTGAATGTTATAGCGGCATGGATTGGTGGGTTGGAGAATTGCAACTAAACAGGATAAATTATAAAAGTGCGGAGGGAATGATTGGCAGGGTTTCCTGCCAATCATTTAATCTTGTTAAGGCGCTACGCAATCCAAACACTGTACATAAATGCCTTGTGGGTCATTCATTTTTTGCAGATCGCTCAGTGGCTTTAATGCGGGTGCGAGATTGTTCAACACATTGAGCGATGCAAAATTCTCCAGCAACGATTTGGGGACAAATGTACCTGCATGCCCCTGCGTGAGTGAGCGCAAGAATTCTTCTTTGGACGAAAGCGGGCGCTGTACAAACTCTACTTTGTAACTGCTCAATTTGGCCTCTTGTACGATGGCGGTAATGACGTCGTTCAACGTACCCAGCTCATCCACCAAACCGATTTCTTTGGCTTTATTGCCGGTCCATACATGGCCTTGGGCAATTTCATCAATGGCTTTCACTTCCTGTTGGCGCGCGTCAGCTACCAGTGTGATGAAGCGCTGGTAAATATTATCCACACCCATTTGTACAACCTTGCTGGCTTTTTCGGATAGTGGGCGATCAAGGCGCATGGTGCCCGCTAATTCAGTCGTGCCTACACCGTCAGTGTTAATACCAATTTTTTGCAGGGATTTTTCCAGTGTAGGGAATGCGCCGAATACGCCAATCGAACCGGTAATGGTAGTGGGTTGCGCCCAGATTTTATCGCCTGCGGTTGCGATCCAATAACCTCCGGATGCTGCGACTGTGCCCATGGAAATATAAATCGGGATTTTTTTCTCGCGCAGTGCAATAACTTCAGAGCGGATAATCTCCGATGCAAAGGCGCTGCCACCGCCGGAATCGATACGGATTACCAGGGCCTTTACTTGTTCATCGTCTTTTACCTGTCGCAATAATTCCAGCATGCTTTCGCTTCCAATGCTGCCGTCGGGTTGATGCCCATCCACAATTGAGCCGGAGGCAACAATTACCGCAACTTTGTTTTTATCCAGTTTTGGATGCTTGCGAATATCGGCAAGGTAGGATTTTATGCCGACGCCGTTATACCAATTGCCGTCCTCACTTTTTCCTGCTTGCTCGATAAGCATTTTTTCCATGTCCTGGCGCGAGACAACTTTATCGACCAGTGCTTTTTCCAGTGCGAGTTTGGCGCTGTCGCCGGTTGTTAAGGCCATATGTGCATCGATATTATTCACGTAGTCATTGATGCTGCCCGGCGGTAATTTGCGCAGGCTTTCGATCTTGCCGGTGTAACTGGCCCATAGTTCGTTGATCCACTGTGCATTGTGCTCGCGCGATTCTTCTGACATGTCGTCGCGCAGGTAGGGTTCCAAATAATCCTTGTATTTGCCGGAGCGGAAGGCGTGGATGGTTACCCCGAGTTTATCCAGCGCGGTTTTGTAGTAATTCATGTAGCGGCCGTAGCCGGTAATTTCGATCAAACCCATATCATGCAGATAAATTTCGTCGGCATAGCTGGCGAGGTAATATTGGTCTTGTGAGTAGTTGTCGCTTACGGCGATGATTTTTTTGCCCGCGCTTTTAAAATTTTCCAACGCTTGCCCAATGTCATTCATTTTGCTCACGCCGCCGCCGAGCATGCGGCCGGGTTCTAACACCAGCATGGTTACGCGTTTATCTTTAGCCGCTTTATTGATGGCTTCAACAACATCGCTCACAACGGTTTCATTTTCTTCCGGGTCGTCTTCAGAAAGTAACAAGCTGGCCGGGTCAATGTAACTGCGTTGATCAACCAATAAACCGGTTGGCGCAAGACGCAAGGCGAAGGTTTCGGGTAAAGGTTGTGGTGCACTTGAACTTACCGCAATGATAAAAATGATGAGCACAACAATGAAGAGGGTGTTCATCAACGCATTGCGAAACCAGGTAATACCTGCACCCATTCCGTTAAAAAAAATGCTCCATGCACCACGTTTTTTTGGTGGGGGCAGCTGTGGTGCTGCACGGTTTGGTTTCGATGCTCCAGGTTGCGTTGGATTGTGTGGTGCTGGTGGTTCGTAATAATTCACAGACACAATAATTTCCTTCCGAAAAAATTTATGAATTTTGGGTTTTGGTAGACAAATAATAATTCCAGTACTGCAACCAGCGGCTGGTCATCATGGCGGCCATAAACATGGCGCTTACCAGCAGGGTTATCAGCCAATCGCTCCACAACCAACGGCTCATCAGTAACGGGATAATCGCTGCAAAATACATGAGTGCGACAAAGCACAGCCAGCTGTAAGTGCGGTGTGTTTCGCGCAACAGCGCCGGAATGAAAATCAGCAGTGGGATAATTTGCAGCAACCAGAGCGCGAGTTTGCCGTTTTCATTAATGATATTTAGCAAGCTGAATAACACCAGTAAGCTGATGTAACTGGCGCGCACTATGAAGCGACCAATGTGCAATTTTTTATGCAGCACAACGGAATCTGCATCGGTAATCACAATGACTTTTTTTGGTTTTTCACCTGCGGATAAATCATTGTGTTCTGGCGTGTTAGTCATACATTAACCTTGTCGTTTTAATGCGAGAGTTTCAATTCGAAAGTTTCAGTGCTAGGGTCGCGACGCGTTTGCCCAGCGCTTGGCAGAGCGCAATTTCTTCGCTGCTGAGTTTAGTGGGTGCATCACCGCTGGCGAGATGTGATGCACCGTAAGGTGTGCCGCCAGTGGTGGTTGTGCTGATGCCAGCTTCGCTGTAGGGAATGCCGGCAATCACCATGCCTTGATGCAAGAGCGGTAGCATCATCGATAGCAGGGTGGATTCTTGTCCGCCATGTAATGTTGATGTCGAGGTAAATACGGCGGCAGGTTTGTTAATTAAATCGCCATTCAGCCAAAGGCCGCTGGTGCTATCGAGAAAATATTTCATGGGCGCCGCCATATTGCCAAAGCGGGTAGGGCTGCCGAGGATCAAGCCACTACAATTTTTTAAATCGGTTTCGCTGCAATAAATTGCGCCGCTGTCGGGAATGGCGGGTTCAATTGCTTCGATGGTTGTCGATACTGCCGGTACAGTGCGCAAGCGCGCTTCCATACCACTCACTTGTTCAACACCGCGCGCAATCTGTTTTGCCATTTCGAGTGTGGAACCGCTGCGGCTGTAATACAAAACTAAAATATAAGGCGTCATAAAAGTATCTTTAGTCAAATGTCTGGGTGTTAATCGCTGCTAACTAGCAGCGATTAACTTACGCGATGATTTGCAAAACGTTTTCCGGCGGACGACCGATCACTGCTTTATCGCCATTAATTGCAATTGGCCGCTCAATCAATTTGGGGTTTTCTACCATCGCCTTAATCAAGGCGGCTTCGCTGAGTTTTTCATCGGCGAGGTTCAGCTCTTTATACGCATCCTCACCCTTGCGCAACAAGTCGCGCGCACTAATTCCTAATTTAACTAGCAGTGCTTTCAATGTTTTGGCGTTGGGCGGTGTTTCCAAATACAGGATCACCTCGGGTTCTTGCCCTTGTTCACGCAACAGGTTCAGCGCCTCGCGCGATTTTGAGCAGCGCGGGTTGTGATAAAGTGTGACCATAATTGTCTCTTGATAACGTCTATTTACGATGGCGCGGCAGATTATAGCGGCTGCGCCCTGACTTGGTTTAAGGATTTCACGTTATGCCGCTGTCGCCGTCTCTGATTGAGCTTTTACACAAAAGATATCGTTGGTTAGTCGGTTTTTTTTGGTTGATGGTGCACCAGTATCAGGCCAAATCCTGCCAAAAAAGTGCCGCCTCGCTTACCTACGTCACCCTCTTCGCCACAGTGCCAATGATGACGGTGACCTTTTCGATGTTCTCCATTATCCCCGCGTTTCAAAACCTCGGCGACCAACTTCAGTCGATGTTGTTCCAGCATTTTTTACCCAACAGTGAACAGGATTTGGGTAAGTACCTAAAAGACTTTTCCGCTCAGGCGCGCAATTTGACCGCCTTTGGTCTGCTGTTTTTGCTCGTATCCGCCTATTTGATGCTCAAAGATATCGAGCAAAACTTTAATGGTATCTGGGGTGTGCCGCGCGGTCGGCGTGGCGTCGCCAACTTTTTACTCTACTGGGCGATATTGAGTTTGGGGCCTTTGTTGCTTGGCGCGGCGCTGGGTATAAGCACTTATCTTGCCTCATTTCGTTTGTTGGTTGGAACTTACGACAGCCTCGGCGTATTTGAATGGGTATTCCAGCTAGCTCCCTGGGTGCTCACCTGGGCGGCATTTACATTGTTGTTTGTCGCTGTGCCCAACTGCAAGGTATCGGTGCGGCACGCCATAATCGGTGGCTTTTTTACCACCCTTGGTTTTCAGGGATTAAAAGCCGCTTTTGGGTGGATTGTTGGTCACTCGTCATTCACTCTGGTTTACGGTGCCTTTGCCGCTTTACCGCTGTTTCTGCTGTGGGTGAACCTGATTTGGACGGTGATTTTGGGCGGTGCTGTATTTGTCCATACCATTGGTGCACATCAAATAGTGTTGCGCGACCGCAACTACCCGGATCTGTTTGCCAGTTTAATGATTTTGTGGCGATGTTATCGTGCCTCAGAGAAAGGCGTTGCCGTACCGGAACGCGAACTCTTGCACCAGGGGCTTGCCGCAGAGCAGTGGTTACGGATCCGCGATGCGCTGGTAAAAAGCCATGTCATTACGGCCAATTACCAGGGACATTATCTGATCAGCCAGAATCTTAATTTGCTGACGTTGCAACAGTTGAGCGACATTCTGGCCTTGCCACGCCAGTTGCCACAGGATACTGCTTGTTTGGCTCACGTACCCTGGGGCGCAGATGCCTTCCGAATATTGAGTGGAGTTGATAACACACGTGAGCAGTTATTGAGTGTTAGCGTTGCCGCTCTTTTTGAGCAACAAACGGCCGTGGCGGCTACACGTCTGACTGACTAGGGATTGATAAAACGCAAAGCTGGATAAAAAACTCGCTGCGGACAAAAATCCCTGACTATACTCTCCAGAGATCGACTGGATTAGGTGCTTTGCATTTGAGCGCCACTGTTTGTCAGTCGTTATGTCACTCATTATTCACCAATTAAAAGAACCGTTTACCCCATGGCGACACCTCTACTGATTTGTGATGACTCCATGATGGCGCGCAAGCAAGTCGCGCGCTCACTACCTGAAGGCTGGGATGTCGAGATCACCTTTGCTACCAATGGTGCCGAAGGATTACAGGCTATTCGCGAGGGCAAGGGCGAGATGGTCTTTCTCGACCTGACCATGCCTGAAATGGATGGCTACCAGGTACTGGAGACGGTAAAGGCGGAAGGGCTTGATGCGATGATTATCGTTATCTCCGGCGATATCCAACCAACTGCCCACGCTCGCGTCACCCAGTTGGGCGCGATTGATTTTATCCAGAAGCCGGTTAACCCGGAAAAATTGGCTACAACCCTGAAAAAATTTGGCCTGATTTAATCCCGCTAGTGTTTTTCCGCCTGACCCGCTAGATTGCTTCGCTCTCACTAGCGGTTTAATCATTCTGGTTCCTGTTTATGCAATTCTCGCGCTTCGGCCAAAAACTCTGCACTGATGCTGGCATAGTCACGCTAATGGATGATTTGGGTGAGGCGCTGCGCGTAAATCCCGATATGATTTTTATGGGGGGCGGCAACCCGGCGCGCATTCCAGAAATGGAGCAAGTGTTTGAAGATGCACTGCGCGCAACGCTCACTAATCCACATGAAACCCATCAACTTTTAGGGGTTTACCAGCCGCCGCAGGGTGATGCTGAATTGCTCGACGCCATTGCCAATTTACTGCACAACGAATATCAATGGCCGATTTCGCGTGCGAATATCGCGCTCGCCAATGGCAGCCAATCCGCATTTTTTGTATTGTTTAATTTGTTCGCAGGCGATTATGCCGACGGCTCAAAAAAGCGTATCCAATTGCCGCTCACACCGGAGTATTTGGGGTATAACGATTTGGGAATCAGCGCGGATTTTTTTACATCAACGCGCCCGAGCATTGAAATGCTGCCCGACGGTTTTTTTAAATATCACGTCGATTTTTCACAGCTCAAGATTACCAGTGAGACAGGCGCGCTCTGCGTGTCGCGCCCCACTAATCCCACCGGTAACGTGATTAGCGACGAAGAATTAGTAAAACTGGATGAACTGGCGCGCGCGCATCAAGTCCCGTTTATTGTCGATGGCGCTTATGGAACTCCATTCCCGAATATTCTATTTGCCGATGCGCAACCCCATTGGAATGAGAACACCATTCTCGTGCTCAGCCTTTCCAAGTTGGGTTTGCCCGGTGCACGCACGGGCATTGTTATCGCCAACCCCGATGTGATTAACGCCTTCGCCAAAGCCAATACGATTTTAAGTTTAGCGACTGGAAATTTCGGCCCCGCTCTCGCGCGGCATTTATTGGCGGATGGAAAAATTCTGCAATTGAGCCGCGAAGTCGTCGCGCCTTTTTATCGCGCGCGTATGGAGCACGCCGTGGCGACTTTTAAAAAATATCTCGGCGATCTACCGTGTTTTATCCACAAACCGGAAGGCGCGATTTTTCTGTGGCTCTGGTTTAGAAATTTACCCATTAGCAGCGAAGAACTTTATCAACGGTTAAAAGCGCGTGGCGTTTTAGTGGTATCCGGCCATCATTTTTTCCCCGGTTTGGCGGGTGAGTGGCAACATTCTCGCGAATGCATTCGTGTGACTTATTGTCAGGATGCAAGCGTAGTAGAGCAGGGCGCGCAGATTATTGCGGATGAGGTTAGAAGGGTTTTCAGCCAATAAAAAACCGGTACATCCTTGTTCCGGACTCCAAGCGGGGCCTTCGGCGGGGCGCCGAAGGCCATCATTCTTAAAAAATCATTCGTTACAAACCAGTTCCATTTACCCACACGTTGTTGATGCGGCCATTCGCAGTCGGCATGACGACGTTGCGGTAGCCTGCTTTCTCGGCAATGGTCATCAGCACGTTGGTGTGGTTGACGCCACCTTGGGTACTGGTTTGGTCACCCCAACGTTTGTTGACTTCACCGAGCGGGCGCAAATCCACCGAGCGTCCCGTAATCAACCCCGCATTTTTACCGCCCGCGAGGAACATGGGGATGCGGTGATGGTTGTGGTAGTTGCCGTGGCCGAGGTCGGATACGGTGCAGATGATGGTGTTGTCCAGCAAGCTGCCGTTGACGTCGGGCGTGGCCGCCAATTTTTGAATGAACTGACGGATTTGCCCCATCCACCACACCTTGCTGGTGGTATGCGCGGCAGCGTCCTGATGCGACAAGTCGTGGTCGCCGGTACCAGTGCCGGGTACCACAATCGGCGATACGGGCACACCGTACATAAACGCCATGCTGCGGGTGATACCGCAGGAGAGCGTGGCGACTGCAATGTCTTGCTGGATGGCGGAGATATTCGCCAGCACCTGGGTTGCCCAAAGCGCTTGTTCCTCACCACCGACAATCGCATCGACGCGCGGCTTGATGCTGGTGCTGACGTCCAGGCATCCCCCCATAGAAGCACTGTTCAGGCGCTGCTCCAATACATCCAACGCGGCGACATGCTGATCCAGCCGCTCGCGCTCGATACTGCCCAGCTGGGTGCTCAAGCGGTTGAGGTCTTCACGCGCGCGCGCCAACACCTGTATCTGGTTGGTATCGACACCGTTATTAGTCCCGCCAAATAACTGCGGATACAAAATGCGCGGGTCATCGACTGGATGCAGGCTGGTACCGTTGTCGTAGCTGATGCGTTTGCTGGTATCGCTGCCCCATTTGGTGCCGACTCCCATTTGTACTGAGGGGCGGGTGATACCGGAGCTGGCGCGGTTGGCCCAATCCTCCCGACCCATTTGCACCTCTATGGATGAGGCGCCCGCAGACGAACTGGCTACGCCGGTAAGGCATTTAAGCGCGCCACCTTCGTGGGTATTGGCCTGGCCTTCGTAGCCTATGCCATCCAAAAAGACCAACTGGTTGGCAACGGCTTGCAAGGGGGCGGTCATGGCTGGAAAGCTGGCGTTGGCGAGTGCACCGGCGCGCGGAAAGAATACATCGGGCACACAGCCGTTGGGGTGGTAGATAAAGAGCGTGCGGATCCGCTGTACTTCGGCCGCCATCGCTGAGCGCGCCAACATGGTTGCCAAGGGGGTCATCGCTAAAGAACCGGCCGCAATGGCTTTGAGTAATGAACGTCTTTTCATGATGACTCCTATTTGCGGGTCAGGAAGGTGGGTGAGGTAACGGTTTCGAGCATCATGTCGCGCAGATCCGTGGACTTGTTCTGCCAGCGTGAATAACTCGCGTTAACCGCACATTCATTCGGTTCGGAAATGCCGGTGGCAAAGCGGTGGTACTGCTTGGTCAGGCATTTTGAGGTGGGTTCAGCGCCGGCTGTGGCGAGCACAGTGGACAGACCGCGCAAGTCGGTAAACGAGTAGTTGTCCGACTCAGTCATGACCGCCAAACCGGAAATAGTGCCGCTCGCATTGATGGCAATGTTGTTGCCCTCGGTGGTGCGGAAGCGGCCCACGGCATCATAGTTTTCAAAACCGAAACCAATATCGTCGATGTACTGGTGACATGATTGGCAGTTCGGATTGTTGGTATGCGCCGCAAAGCGCTCGCGGGTCGGCTTGTTGGGGTTCAGAGGTTCGACTTCGCCCACGTTTGGTGGTGGCGGCGCAAATTCCTGACAGAGCAGATTACGGCGCACTAACAGACCGCGATGGATTGGGTGTGAACCAGTGACTGTTGCCAGTGTTGCCGTGACCGCCCCCATCGCCAGTACACCGCCGCGTTGGCTATTGGTGTTGATTTTCTGGAAGTTGGTGCCGGTGACACCAGTCATACCGTAATAACTGGCGAGTGTGCCATTCACGAAGGTAAAGCCGGGGTTGAACACATCTGCCATTTTGTAGCCGGGCTTCAGGAACAGCTCGTTCAGGAAGGTTTCCAGCTCAGTCTTCATCGCCGTGCCAATCGCCTGGGTAAATTGTGGATACAGGGTCTTATCGCGCTGCAGGTTGGCGACATCATCCACATGCAACCATTGCAGACCAAAGTGGCTGAACTGGCTGGCCGCTTTGGTCGTCGCCAGCAAGCGCTCGGCCTGGGTACGCAGTTGTACTGGCGTCGTCAGGCGATTGTTGTCGGCTTCGGTAAACAGGGTTGCATCCGGCATAGAACCGGCGAAAGTGTAAGAGAGCAGGTTGGCGGTTTCGTAAGCTGTCAGGTTGCTTGTACCACTCACAACGCTGCCAATTTCAGCGCGATAGAGAAAGTTGGGCGACGACAACATCGATTGGATAACCAGCCGTGCGCCCGCTTCGTTACTCGCACCCAAGCGAAACAGGTTGCTATAGGATGTTTGCTCAGCCGCTACTAGCGGACGACGGAATGCTTTTTTACCAAATGCTGGCACAAAGGTATTGGCACATTGGTCGCGGGCAGTTCCGGTGGAACAAGTCATCAGGTTGGTTAGGCTGACGGTTTCAGAGACTTGTTTTGCCGCGTTCCAGTAAGCATCCATACGGCCATTGTTGATCTTGCTGGCTTCAGCATTGTTATCGAACCCTTTTACTTCAGTGTCAGGCTCAAAACTGGCAGCGATAGCGGCGCCAGTGCTGATATTCAACAAATCGTTGATGGTATTGGCGTATTCGCGGTTGGTCAGCAGCCGCAGGCGGCGTGGCAAGACATCCTCATCGGCATTACAGCTCACAATCGGTTTCCAACTGAGAATGTAATCCGCAATAGCTGTCGCGCAATCGCCAACACAGGCGGTGGGGTTGCCCAAGGGCATAGTCGCATCGATCTTGCTGATCAAGGTCGAGCGGGTCCAGCGGTCAAGCACAATCGGGCGCATTGGGTTATCGCCGCGTGCGCCATGGCAGTTGGCACAACCTTTATCAACATAGAGCTGGGCGCCGTTCAACACTGGTGCGCTGCTGGAACTGCCAGAGCTTTTCGAGCTGGCGGAGCTGCTTAATGACGAACTGCTTGATGACAGGCGACTGCTTGAACTCATTGATGACGACACGGTTATTGGCATCAAGGATTGGAAATAGGCCGCTGTATCTGCCGCGCATTGGCCGGTGCAAACTCCCACATTGCCTTTGGGCATATTTTCTTCAATGTATTTCGCCATCCCCAGTGCTGTAGTAAAGCGCAGGTTTCTCGGGTCGATCTTGCTCAGGCTTGAGCCGGCGGTGCCATCGGGGTTCACGGCATGGCAAAACTTACAGCCGATCTCTGCGTCTTCCCAATGTATTTTGCCGCGTGCGGCATCGCCAACGTAAGCAACGCTGCTGGAGGAGCTGGTCACTGAACTGCTGACTGAACTGCTAACTGAGCTCTGGCTGGAAGCCGATGAGTCAATACCGTTGAGCCCCAAAGTGACTTCATTGCTGGGGAGCGACGGAATGCTGCCGGAGTAACTAATGATCTTGTAAGTGAAACCGCCGCCTGTGTTGAGCAGGCTATCCACGTAGGTTGAGAAGTTGGCGCCAAGATTGGCTTTGGTTGTCCAACGACCATCCAGTCCTTTGCGACGTACCAAAAAGCCGGTTTCGTTGCTGTTGGTATCGGCCCAGTTAAGAGTGGCATTGCCGCTGACTTGGCTGACACTACCCATTAAATTCAATGGTGTGTTGGGCACTGGTGCAAGGCTAATCGCAGGTAAGTTGGTGGGATTGTCTTTGGTCAAAAACACCTTGAAGTAGACCGGGACTTTCTCACCGATGCTGGTGGCACCTGCGGTTAGACGCAGTAATTCAATGCCGGCATTCAAATCGAAATCAGTGGCGTTGATCACGATCGGCTTGCGCGGTGAGAAGCTAACGCTGTTGTTGGAATGCTTGATCACCAGGGTATCAAACGTTAGTGGCTTGATCACACCGTGCAGGATCAAGCTGCCGCTGAGGCTCAGGGTGCTGGTGCTACCTGCAGCCATGGCATCAAGCGCGGCGAGATCCAACTGGGTAGTGACGTGCAGGTTGGGCAGGTAGTTGGATTCAAACAACATGCTCTGCATGCGTGTATCGCGGATAGCTACCCCGGTCAAAATACTGGCGAGCGGGATACTCAGGGTTGCTTGGCCGCCGCTTGAAACAGTGCCTTGCAGTTGGCCAAAGGTGAAAGTCTCCGCGACATCGGTATTTTTGACCGATACAAAGTTGAGCACCGATTTGCTGTCGTTTAGCAACCAGCGAGCGGCGTTTGCGGGAAGGCTACTGCTGCTGGTACTGCGACTGGTAGTGAAGCCACTGCTGCTGCTCCGGCTGCTACTTGTGGTTGGCATGCTGCTAGGTGCACTGCTGCTGGCGGTGCCGCCACAGGCAACACCGTTGAGAGTGAAGCTGGTGGGTTTGGCGCCCGGGGCATTGGTGTGGGTAAAACCAAAAGCGACAGTGCCATTGGCGGGCAAGTTGCCGTTGTATCCCGCATTTTTTACGCACACATTTTTACCACTTGCGGTGTAACTGCCGTTCCACAGATTGTTAATTACTTCGTTGCCGTTAAATGTCCAGCAAAGTTGCCAACTGGTTTTGGCGGCGCTGGTATTGGTGATAACCAGATCCTGCTGGCCGCCATTACCCCAGGAATTGGTAGTGGTGTAATTCACACTACAGGCACCCTGTGCGAATGTGCTGCCGGAGGCTATCAGCCCCAGGGAAAGCATCGACAGTTTCAATAATTTTTTCATCTCGATTGTTCTCCAGTCCGATTAACGGGCGTCATAGACGAGGGTGAAATCCACGGGTACCGCCGAGCTAATCGAAGCGATACCGACTGCAGCGCGCAATGCCTCTACGCCGGCTGCGAGCGCGTAATCCGGCGCATTCACCACAATAGGCGAGAGGTTTTGAACGAGGATGCGGGTGGCAGACAGCCGCTGCACCGACACTTTGGTTGCGACCGGGGAGGTCACACCATGCAGGTCGAGGCTCGCGGTGAGCTGGATTTCACTGGTGTCACCCACAGCAAGGCTGGTGAGCAATCCATTTGGCAAATTCAGTGTGGCGGTGGCGGTCGGGAAGCTGGTGATCTGAAAGAGCAGATCGCGCATGCGTTCATCGCGCAGGGCAATATTGGTATTCACACTGCTGAGGTCGATCGCCAAAGTGGCAACACCCGTCGCACTGATTGCACCGCTAATGCGGGTGAAGTTGTGCACTTCAACATTGTGGGTGTTTTTGGTAGTGACAAAGTTCAGGTAAGACGCGCTGCTATCCAGACTCCATGTTGCCGTATTAACTGCTGAAGAGCTGGAATTGCTGCTTGAGCTGGGAGCAATGGACGATGATGAAACAACTGAGGATGAAATTGCCGAGCTACTCGCTCGCGATGATGAAGCCGCTGAAGAAGACAATGGCGTCGCACAAGCCGCGCCATTGATAACAGGCACTTCAGCGGCTGCCGCTCCCTTTGTCCCCTGTACACCAAACTCTACTGTCTGGTTGGGTTGGATGGTGCTATTCCAACTGAGGTTTTTGGCGTTGTAGGGGTTGCTGCCCGTGAGGGTAGTGTTGTAACTGCTGGTGATACGATTGTCGCCGCTATAGCGCCAATTAATATCCCAGCCGTTGATAGCGCTAGCACCTGAGTTGGTTATTTTTATGGTGGCGGAAAACCCGTTGCCCCACTGATTGGTTACCAGATATTGGCAACCTGCATGGGCTTGGGTGGATAACACCGATAGTGTTAGAAAACCCCATAATGCATAGATGGTGCGGTTTTTAGCACCTGCCAGGCGAGGGGTTATTGCAGAAGCGTTGAAGCTACTCATAGTTTCTTCCTCGAAAGTAAATACCGAATCACTTCGGCACGGTTGTTACGGTTGACCTTTTTATTTATATCCAAATGATTGCGCTACCATTTCGCATCAAACGAAATCCCAAGAATTATTTCTAAAGGATGTCATTGCGATGAAAATAGGATAAACACGCAGCTTGTTAGCAATCCGGGTCACTGACAAATCGATACGTGTGATAAACCGCTATGGAGGCAATTTAAGATAGTGCCGCTGTCATTGGGAGGGTGACAGACAAATTTATTGTTGTTTTTAAATGCGAATTTATTGCATAGATAAAAATAAGGTGAGTTATGCGATAAGCCAGCGCTTGGTATTCTCTTAAAAAAACTAGTCGATAGAAAGAAAATATTCAATGTGGTTTTTGGCGAAGCAGATAGCTTTAATGAAAAAAATGCCTTGTTTTTTAGGGATTTTATTATTCTTCTATATCAGGGCATTTTTGTGTCAGGTTGCAGTTTACAAAAATTATCACTTATGTCTTGATATTTAATTGCCTGTATTTTTATTTCTCATCTATAAAAAATTCGGCGCGTGAAATTCATTGTTTGCTACTGGATTTCTGAACGACAACGGCAATAAAAATGATGAGTTTATTGCCGCAATTTGTCGTATTTTTCTCTTTTAATGTTGCAATATGCGCCGCCTATTTTTGTTGGATAATATGTTGTTGGATTATTCAGAAAGTATTTGCCCGAATAAAGTGACAACTACATCTTTTACTGGAATATCTTGCGGAAGATGCGGACCCACTTCGTAACAAATATCATTGATCGAGCGATTGCCATCGACGAGCGACAATATCGCATCGATCAATGGGTGCGAATCCTTGCTGGAATAATTGTTTTTCGGGATGGGCAGATGATGCATCACCAACCAGGCTGTTAGTGCACCTGCGATAATTGGTGCTTCCTGTCGCGCTTCGGGTTTTGCGGCTCGAAAAGTCCAAACCTGTTCCTGGCGAAAGCGCGCCTCCAATGGCGAGCGCAGGTAATCTGTATTGGTGATAGATTCTTCAATTAATGTAAATCCAGCGAGTGACAAAAATTCTTTGATTTCTGTCGCCGTGTATTTTAATTGCACCGGCAAATGACGGGTGAATAACAAGGGACCTGAATTTAACCAATGCCCTCCCGGAGCGAGGTTTTCATAAATAATTGCGATTAAATCCCTGACATCTCCGCCGTTAACATCGATAAACCACGGGGTAATAATCAAATCAAAACTGTCGCGCGCAAAAGGCAGTTGCCATACATTGGCGCCCAATGGAAACCAGGTTGAGCGCGCATTGTCAGTATCGTGTGGTGGCTCCAATTGCCAACAGTGTGCGTGCTGAAATCCAATTTGTGGAAAATTTTTGAATTCACCAATCGCAATTGTCTGGCGTTGATGCACCAGCTCATCGGCAGCTGCCAGTACAAGCGGATTTGCATCTAACGCCAAGGTATATTCCGGTTGCAAGCGGACATGCAGATCCCAACTCAATCGACCGGCGCCTGCACCGAGCACTAATATGCGTGCCGGTTTTTGCGGTAGCTTTTCAATGTCAGCCAATGTCCGTGCGAGCGCAGCGGTATTTTCCGGGTTTGCATTTGTGGTTGAGTCCCATGCCCAGTCGCGTAATAGCAAATCAAAATATTCACTCAAATCACCGGGGTTCATTTGGCTTAATTGCTCATCCGGGATTGGATTGATGCCGTGTTTTTGCATGAGCGAAAGAATGGTGTCGAGATTAACCTGACTCGCTGTTTGTATCTCGGTAAGCCGCTGGCGAGTTGTATCAGTTAAATCGTAGCGCGACAGGGATTCATGCAAAGCCGCGAGGCCTTGTTGCGCCATGTACTGCAGGTTGGCTGTTTGATGTTGCCAGATCAGTTTCTGATGGATCCCGGCAGGAAATAAACAGGGCACCTCGCCCAATGAAAAGTAATTGGTTGCGCAGTGAGTGCATTGGAGAGCGTTGAATTGAAATCCCTGCTGTGCGCTGCTACCGCAGTTTGGGCATCGGAGTGCTGCAATAAGATGCTCAGGATATTGCTTGTTATTATTCATTCGGTCTTTACCAGAGTCAGGCTTGAAAAGTGTTGGTTGGGCAATTGCTAAATAGTTTTTTGAAAAACAAAACGCCTTCTACAGCATGGCAGTAGAAGGCGTTTGTTCACAGCTTGTCAAACAAAGAGCGTTACACGAGACCCAGAGTGCTGCTGCCGAGGTTGATGCCGGTCAGACCCATACCCTTGGGAATAGCTCCATTTAGGTCATACACATTGCCGCCTGAGCGAGCAGAGAATCCACTTGCAAAACCAGGCATTTGAGTGGCGACGATAAATGGGCCATTACCCGAGGTATGATCCATACCGTTACCCATACAAGTGACTTGGACAACCACGGTGGAATTGATGAGTGGTTGACCATCCGGGCCGGATGTTTTGCGCAATTTATCAATCAGGTAAGCGGGTACATCGTTCAGGTAGCGCCACATTTCGACAAACGCACTATTGTTAGGTGCGCCGTGACATGCCTGATGGGCATCCTGGCTCCAAGTCGTGTTATGCCCAGTCCAGTCACCTTGGTGGTTGCCCAACTGCAGTGTCGCCACTTTTGTAATACCACAGGCAAGCGCTGCGACAATAATGTCGGCTTGTGATTTGCCGGTCGCCTGCATGTTGGCCATACTCGGTGTGATGGTGCTGCCGCAGTTGGTTGTGGTGCCACCACCGCCACTATTTTCGTTGGCGGTATTGGTTTTGATTTTCTTCAATGAATCAATGTGCTCCTGATAGCGCGCATATTCTTGGGTGCTGAGTTTGCTCTTGATGGAGTCAAGCGCACGCAATTGAGCATCATAAGAAAGTGCATAGGTAGTATCGGGTGTTGTTCCACCACCGCCACCAGTACCGTTGAAAATACTTGCCAATGCCTGGGTCGGGTTGTCCTGGCAAGGGCCGATATTGCTACATAGAGTGCCGTTGGTGGTTGCTTTTGCACCTAAATAGATAGACGAACGTGGGGTCGTACTACCGAGCACGGATGCAATACGTTTATCCATCGTGGGCGAGTTGTAATCTGTAACTCCTAATGAGTTAAGTGCAGTCGCATGACCAGAGGTGATTACATCAACTTGGCGGAAGTGACAGATATCAGAAACCGCATAACCTTGCGGGCCGTAGGGGCGAGTTATCTGATTCATCTGGCTTGCGCTGGTTGGCATCCACTGGCCGGCTGCTGCACCACTATTCAGGTAACAGAATACGACGCGTTTATTGATGTCATTCTGCGCGAGTGCATGGCGATTTGCCAAAATGCCGCCCACTAAAGCAGAGCCTTTCAGTAAACCAGCTGCAATGCCGGACTTACCAATCAGGTCAAGGAAGCGGCGGCGATCTTGTCGAACAAAGTCTTCGCGTATTTGTTTGTTGCCGCTGTAATAATCGTCTTTTAAGTATGCATTAAGTGCTGCAGGACCTTCTTCGAGCTTTTTCTGATGCTCCATCGCCTCAAGGGCATCCTCTTCGGGCATATGACGAAATTTGCTATCAATCTTTTTCATAACCAAACCTCTTGGATTTAGAATTCTGTTTTTGGTTGTCTCGCTGAATGGTGGGGTTGCCCCCACCATTCAGGCCTTAGCGGCGGAAACGAATCACGTTAGACATACCCAACTCTTTCAGCATGGCGCGCGGATTCCCATTGCTTGCGGTGAGCCTGGTTTTGAGCGCATCGGATACGCAAGCCAGTTGGCCTTGCTGTTGGGTTGATAGGGCTGGTTCCTGAGTGTCGTCCTGGAATTGTCTGCTGAGCGAATAACCTGTCGCGTAGCGGAACGATTTTTGGATCAGGCACGCATTGATACCTGGCAGGCTGTTAGCCACCATCACTTTGCCCAAGTCTTTTGAACCGTTGAATGCGATGCCGGGTGAGCCAGTATCTTTTTCGTTGTTCACTTCGTTGAAGCCCACAGTTCCTACACCGTTAGCGCCAAACAGGCGGCCACCGTTGTTAACCATCGGCACCTCAACCAGATTTGTGCGCGCTTCGTTGCCGTTGAGGTCCAGTGCTTTCTGTACAACTTTGCCGTTGCTCAGCGCGCGAGGCATACCCAAGTGGTCGAAATCATCCACTGCAAACAGTGGGTTGATAATCGCGTTATGGCATTGGGCACACGGTGTTCCCGGTACAGCGGTTTGCATATCGTAGAACTGGGTCGTGGTCAGGTTGCCGGCTTCCAGCGCTTTTTGAGCGTCGGCAGCCGCTTTGTCACGCAGCCCGGTGTTGTCCTCGAACGAGGTTGGCAGAGGGATGTTCTGACACAGCATATCCTGACGCACATGCACAGCACGTTTAATTGGCGAGGTGCGGCCTGCATGGGCATTCACTGTCATAAATGCGCCAGAAGCCAATACACCGCCGCGTTTGGAGTTGGCAGTGTTCACCATCCGCCAATCCGTTGCGCTCGTACCACCGCCGGTTACACCGTAGTACTGCGACAAGGTGCTGTTGAGGACGGTGTAATCGCCGGTGTAGATGTCGGTGAACGGCAGGTTGTTGTAGAACGCGTATTTGTAAATTTCGCGGATCTCCTGCGCCATCGAATCTTTTACTGCTTGATTGAAGTTGGCGCCACCGGTACGGCTCATATCAACCACGCTGTCTGTGCGGAACCACAAGCCAGCGAAGCGGCCAATTTGGGCTTTACCCAGATCTGAATCGAGCAAACGATCGATTTGTTGTCCGAGTGACGTGGCGTTTTCAAGCGAACCATTGGCTGCTGCGCTCAACAGGGTACGGTCAGGTGCACTGCCGGTGTACATATAGGCCAGTGCAGATGCAAACTCGTAAGGATCTAACGCGTAAGCAGTACCATCTGCGCTTTGGAACACTGAACCATTACCCCAGGATTGTGAACGCGCCTGACTAACCGGAATACCCAGCTCGGTGCGGTACAGGAATTGCGGTGACATCAATACGGTTTGAATCGCCCAGCGCAAGCCAGTTGAGCCATTACGAACAATTGCGCTGTACTCGGTTTTCTCGTCGTTAGTTAATGGACGACGGAAGGCCAGGTAGGCGAAGTTGTCGATGAAGCTGGTTGCACAGTTTGCCGAGGTGGTATCACCACAGTTGTTCAGCGTCACTGCATTGTTGGCAATTGCCCAACTAGCGATATCTTCAGCGTTTTTCTTGTAAGACAACAAGCGCGCTTCAGATACTGGCTCCGTCGTGTGGTTTGGCAAGTTGGCAACAGTTTTGTCGGCGTTAGCCAACTCTTTCGAGGCAAAGTTGGCTGGCAGTGTTCTGTTAAACAATGCCTGCAACGAGTTGTGGTATTCGAAAGAAGTCAGCAGTTTCACCGAACGCATACCGTATTTAACGGGTGATGTTGTATCACAAGCTACTGCGCCGGTTTGTGTGCGGCCCTTAAGTGACCAGAGGTAAGCTGCCAAATGGTCCGCGCAGTTAGCATCGGTGCAACCGCCCACACGTGGAAGCATTTGTTGGCTAATAAATGTGGCCAGTCCTGCAACATTGGCGTCAGTGTAGTTATTGACCGCGAATCTTGTGGGATAGGTAAAGGAATTCACGTTAAACGCGAAGCCTTCAAACACGCCATCGCTATCCGGATCCTCGTGGCAACCTGCACAACCTTTGGTCTTGAAAATATTTCCACCGGTGGTGGCATTACCGAGGAAGGTAACACTGCTTGAACTGCCTGAGCTTACGGAGGTAGCACTTCTACTCGATGAGCTAACCGATGTTGCACTTCTGCTGGAGGAACTGGCAGAAGTAATCGGGGCGCTGGAGGTGGTGCCAGCAGAAGAACCGGTTGCCGCATACACCAGGGTCAAAGGCGCCGTAGCTGCAGCCGGGATGCTGTCGGTGTAGCTGATGACTTTGTAGTCATAGCTGCCGGCGGCGGTCAGGCTGTCGAGGTAGCTCACGCTGTTGGCGGTGGCATTGTTCGCGGTTACCCAACGACCATCGGCACCTTTACGGCGCACCAGGAAGCCGGTTTCAGTCGCGCTGACATCAGCCCAGTTCAGGTTGGCAGCGCCAGTGGCGTTGCTCACTGTGCCGGTCAGGCCGGTTGCCGCTGCAGGTGCAGTGGCCAGGGTAATGGCAGGCACGTTGGTGGGATTGTCGCGGTTCAGGAACATCTTGAAGTAAACCGGCACTTTCTCGCCAACGGTTGAAAGGCCAGCGACAGCGCGCAAGGCTTCCACACCGGCATTCAGGTCGAAATCAATCGAGTTGATCACGATCGGTTTGCGGGGAGAGAAGCTGACGCTGTTATTGGCGTGCTTAACCACCAATGCATCAAACACCACTGATTTGACGACCCCGTGCAACACGAGGTTACCGGTGACGCTTTGTACCGCGATGCTGCCAGCAGTCATAGCGTCAATCGCGGTCAGGTCGAGCTGGGTGGTGAAGTGCAGGTTGGGCAGGTAAGCCGATTCAAACAGCAGGTTCTGCATGCGTGGATCGCGGATCACGTTACCGGTGCTGATACTGGCCAGTGGAATGGTCAGGGTCGCCTGGCCATTGGCTGCCACAGTGCCTTGCAACTGGCTGAAGGTCATACTTTCGGGTGTTTCCACACCGGCTGTACTTTTCTTCACGGTCACGAAGTTGAAGGTGGAGTTGGTGGCATCGAGTAACCAGCGGGCAGCTGCACCGGAGACGCTACTGCTGCTACGGCTGCTAGTGGTCGGTGTGCTGCTGCGGCTGCTGCTGGTAGTCGGCACACTGCTTGGGGTGCTGCTGGCCACTGAGCTGGCATTGCCACCACAGGCGGCGCCGTTCAAGGTAAACGCGGTGGGGATGGTGCCCGGGTTATTCACCAGGAAACCAAAGGTCGCTGTACCGTTTGCCGCGAGGTTGGGGTTGTAAGGTGCATTTTTCACACACACGTTTTTACCGGTTTGGGTCAATACACCGTCCCACAGGTTGGGGATAGTGTCATTGCCCGCAAAACTCCAGCAGAGTTCCCAACTGGTTTTGGCAGTGGCGTTGTTGGTAATAGTGACCTTGTATTGGCCACCGTTGCCCCAGCTGTTGACGGTATCGTAAGCCACACTACAGGCACCCTGGGCGTTAACGCCGCTGGATGCCATGATGCCCAGGGCCATTAACCCGCTGGAGAGCATCGACAGTTTCATTAATTTTTTCATGATAGGTTCTCTCTAAGCTTCATCCAATTAACGGGCGTCAAAGACGAGCGCGAAGTCCACGGGTACGGCGACACTGATCGAGGCAATGCCCACCGCTGCACGCAGGGCTTCCACACCATCGGTGAGTGCGTAATCGCCGGCTTTCACGAGGATCGGTGACAGGCTTTGCACCAATACGCGGTTAGCGGACAGTTTCTGGACGGAGACTTTGGTGGTAATCGCACCGGTCACACCGTGCAGGTTCAGGCTGGCAGAGATATCGGTGGTAGCGGATTGGCCAACCGCCAGGCTGCTGATCAGGGTGGCAGGTACAGCCACGGTCACAGTTGCGGTGGGGTAGTTGGTCACATCAAACAACAGGCCGCGCATACGCTCATCGCGCAGGGCGACACCGGTATTGACAGTGCTGAGGTCAATGGTGAGGGTTGCTACACCGGCAGCGCTGATGTCGCCACT
>DLHJ01000019.1 GCA_002483145.1 Cellvibrio sp. UBA7671 | reverse complement strand
ACGCGTTTTTCTACAGTTTCGTTAAGGGTATAAACACCGGCCATTGCGCCGCTGGAAGGTAAAATGTTGGCGTTGCTCAACACGTGATTAACAATTTGGTTGTAAGTTTGGCTGGAGGCAAGCAATGCGGCCTGTAACTGGCTATTGGACATTGGATTAGGTGGCGGAGCCTGAATTGTTGCGAGAATTTGCGCAGCAACCGGGTTAGGTGCACTCGGTGGATTCAACAAGGGTTCAAGCTGTTTGGTATCCCCGCCAAATAAATTGGTAAAGTCAATATCGCTTGGCTGCATAACAGTTGTGCAGATAAACGGATAATAACTCACACCATAACTCAAGCCGGAATTACCCGTGTTGTTACGAAATGCCTGAATGTCATTGGTATACAAAATAGGGTCAGGGCAAGCTCCGCCAATCACATCAAATATGCACACTGCTGTTTGCATAGTTTGCGCTTGTAACAACATGCTTTGCATCAAGGTGCCATTGTCAGCAATCGATAATAACGTTGCCTCCGGGCAGATATACATTGTCGGCTCGGGCTCATTTTGCAGAAGTGCCAAACCCGTTTGTAAGTCAGTTAATGTAACGTTGGGGTTAACCACCTGCACAGCAGGATCAGCCAATGGTTTTTTATTGGCAGGGCCATAACCACCCACCGAAACTATGTACGCAGCACCGCCTCCGTTTTGATAAAACAAACGCACACTGTTGTACAAATAATAAATAGTACTGGGATCCGGCAGAATGGAATAATAAGTGCCGGCCAACGTCATATAATCCCCTCTGGTTGGCATAGCTTGTTGAGCAATCAGATAATATTCAGGATTATATTGTTTAGCTGCATCCGCTGGAGGTGCGGGATTATCCAGCATAAAAATTGCCTGGAATTCCGCAAACGAATTTATTTTTTGCGGTTTATTGTGGTAAGACTCGCCCTGAAATTCTGCTTTCGGTGTATAACCAATAAACGCCGGGATGGCGGTAGCTACGGGGACAACAGAACTAGGAAAAGCGTTAAGTTCATCAACATAAACTCCGGGAGTTGAATGAGTTGCCATATTTATATCACCCTAATTTCCTGATTTGGTAATGTTAACCGGACTTTATTTCATCACCGCAAAATTCGATGGCAAGCCCAAGATTCGCACTTACCGTAGGTTGCTGGTGAGGAACGAACCGCAACATGACATTGCTTTCGATTGCAGATTGAAAGTATCCGCGCGCGAGTCGCAATAATTGTTAGGTTTTATTTAGCCTTAAAATTCAAAATCTCAAAATACCAATATTGATCAGTAAATTCAGTTTTAGGCTCTACTGAATAGTGGGATATGAATTTATATTCAGGGTTTAATTTGATTTCAGATTGGAACACTCCTTCACGCTCTTGCTTTTGTACGGATGAAATTAGTTCATGAATCCTATGCCCTTCACATTTGCTTTTTTTCCAAGGCTGCTTTTTGCCATATACACTTTGAGCGCGCGCAGTACAGGTGCCTTTACGAAAAGTTATTTTTTCAATCGTGTAGCCGAAAACGCCACCATGTCGCAGTGTATAGCTATAGGATTTTGGTTCATTTAAAAGCCAGCTACTTTTTAGGTCGGCAAGCTGATCTTCGGAATATTCAGAAGCCCAACTAAAAGAACTAAACAGCAACAAAGCGAAAATGGTGATTTTCATAATTTCCTAACACATTTCATAAGCTGTCCCTCTTAACTCGCAGGTTTGCTCTGGTGTAAATCGTCGATAATTTAGAAGGCACCCGTAGAGCGTATAAACGATGCTATTTAAAGTCAGTTAACGGCCAACAGCGGACATTGAAATGTGAATAGGTTTGTTATAAGTCATATGCCTCAAGCTCGTTAATTACATCGCTATCACATACGCTTTTAAGCTCATGAAAACTCAGCCTAAGGTGCTGCTCTCCAGCAGCAAAACAATCGATTTGATATTCAGAAAAAGTAAACAAAATGCAATACCTCTCTATGTTAAAAATGGAGAAGTTTACAAATTCTGGAGCTGTTCCCGTTGCAAGCCAATCTGGGTCATATTGTTTTTCCATTGAAAGCCTTTGCCTGATAAAATCTGCAAAATTAGTGAGGCTATTTTTGGCACCTACCAATGTTTCTATAGTGATCGGACGGAACGGACGAATTATAAAATTCTGTACACGAGTAGTCCTGCCTCCGTGTGCTGCTCCAGTGTAATATCGAAAAATATTGTATCGAACACTAATAATCTTAGGGTCTCGCCTCAATACATCATAAGTTCCTACTAGAGTACTTTTGGGGAGGCGTCCACCTATCTCGGGGTCACTTTCATCGCGCTCATAGTCGACATAGTCATCTTGCATTTCCCTAAATTCGGTAAGTAATTCATAGCCCCATGCTTCTATATTCCTAGATGCAATCCTCTCAACAGCCGTTTGAAAATCTGGAAAATCAAATTGAAATGTGTAGCCCGGAATTTCATCGTTTTCTTCAGCAAGGCGCCTTCTTATTTCCACAACTTCGGCTTCGAAACTACCTGAATCATTTTTGTAAAATTTGGTTGCTAGGTTTTCTTTATATTGCTGAAGAGACTTACGGTCAATTTCACCATTATGTGCACGCCGGTGACATATCGGACACAATGCAATTAAATTTTGATATTCATGAGCCTGGCAGGTTTCCCAGGGAATAATATGATGGATATCCAATTCGGTTTGGCCGCAGCGAGGTATGGCACAACGGTGCCCAGCCTCGACTAATACTGCTCGCTTGATTTCTGCGGGTATTGTCGGTCTACTCATAATTCTTCCATTGCTTATAGCCGAGCTAGGTGGCAGTTTGTAAGTTGTAGTTTTGTGAATTACTTTTTCGATGAAAACCACAATATAAATTCATTTTCATAGCATGAAGTTTATTTAAAGACCTAGATCAATAATAGTATTCAGCTAATAATAGTTTAAAAACAATCACAAATTGTACCGGAGAATATAGCATTCTTGAATGCTTCCAACTTCCGCTTCGGACACAACTGAGTCAGTCTGGATAGATTGAAATTTGGATCAGGTAAATTACATCGTATAACGCCAAGAGCGGATGTTAGTAAAGATACGCCCTATAGAGCCATTTCAAACCATTCCTTAAACAGGTTTTTAACTACTTCCTTATGATTTATCTTCCACTTTGACTTCCTGAATAAATCTTGATGTTATATAAATAATGAGAGATAAGCTGTCAGACGTTACTGATTCGTTATTTAAAAATTTATTATTGAGGCTATTTGTCAGCATCTTTCTTTCCGGCTTAGATAACCAAGCTGTCTTCTTCTGTTCTATTTTTTTTTCAGGTTCGATTTTTTTGCTCAGCAGATGTATTAATTCTTTGTAAACAAGATCAATGGCATCGTTATGGTTGTTACTGATTTTCGGGAGTATTTCTTTTGAAATATTTAAAGCATCAAGAACTGCCTTGTTTTTCCTGAGGCTTTTGCTATTGTCTACAGCATAGGTTATAAAGTTGCAATAAATTTTTTCTAAAGACGGATTCTCTAGCTCTTCTGTAGTTATAAAAACCTCTGGAGCCGAAGCCTGAATTGACGATCGAAAGTAAAGGCCTGGCTGATACTTCTTCGCTTTCTTTTCTAATGTTATGTTCTTTACTTTTACGTATTCAGATATATGATTTGAAATTATTTGTCGTGCTAAAAAATCCTTCTCAAACTTGCAGGAATAGAACTCAGGAATAACATGATTACAAAATTCACTAACGGCTCGATAGAAAAATGGCGCGTCTATATATGAACCAATCTTACCTTTCAAATATGGCTTGAGCTTGCTCTTCGACAATAAAGTTGATTCATTAAATTTATCTGACACTGCATAGAGCGCCTCATCACCCTCCTCAAAATAGTTTTCTCTTCCACATTCAAAAACGGATATCTCTGAACCACCAACCTTTTCAAAAGAATTAATTTTTTCATCTTCAATTACTTGAACAAAAAAGATTCCATTATTTTCAAAAATTGGAACAGAGAAAAATGGTTTGGGAGTCGTGGGCTCATAAAAACCGTAGAGCTTATATTTACTCATTACTAATAATCCCCTCTACTAGATATAGTTCTTTGGCTTTTGAATAAAATACGCTATTCATTTCGCTTGGTGAAAACTTATGCAAATCATAGGTGAAAAAATTAACATCATTGTCATCTAAAAAATTTGCCACTGCTGGATCATTCAATAGAGGGGCGGGTATTCCGAGTATTTTTATATCCTTAATTCCAATATTGGTTGGTTTGTTTATTTGAATTTCAATAGTGTTAGCTCGATCATCAAGTTTTTTGTCACGATCTTCCGCCAAGCGCAGCAATGTTTGCAGCTCGTATGCTTGAGGAGGAATGGATGCGTTATCCAGAGAGGGCGCTCCCTTAAAATAATTATTATTTGTTTCGTAAAAGAAAGAGATAAACTTTTGAATTGTTTCAAGGTTATTGTCAAGCTTAAAATTATCCAGTTTGAAATGATCTGCAATTTTTTGTGAAATAATTCCATCGAACGACCCAGAATCAAAAGGATATATCCTAACTATATCTTCTATGCTATTTGCATCTATCCCCCAGCACACAGGAAACATACTTGCATCTCCAACTTCGCTTCCTTCTTTTATTCTATAAGCGGGCTTTCCGTAAAAAAAATATAGTAATGGCTCATTAAATACCTTGCATGGTTTTGTATCCAGCCTAAGGTCATTAAAAATTGATCTGAAAGCATAACTTGTGCAAACATGAAACAATGGCATTAGACAAGGAGTAGTTTTACTTTTTGTAAGAATTACTTCCATGAAGTTTGAATTAATAATGGTGTCCAATTGAATTAGTGGCTCCAGATAGTTTTATAGTTTATACGTGCGCCTGACTCTCATTTCGGCTCACATACAGAATAATTTTTTATTATCGCACTCAAGAATTAATCCGGCTCTTTCTCCTTCGTCTCGCCTCCAGCTCATTGAGTCGCTACTTTTTCTCATATATGTACGTTATAGAAAAGAATTGTATATCTCAATGTCTAGCCCAACTTAGACATTGAAAGTCTGCTTTGGGCACAACTGCGTCGGTCTGGATACATGGAATTGTGGATCGAGTCAATTACATCGCATAACGGCCAAGAGAAGACATAGGAAGAACTAGGTCGCATATTAATCTTGCTATGCAAATCAACTACGACATGGTCGCTGCGCTGGCAGCTTTCTCAACCTCACCGATGCAACGAATCAACTCTTTGCCCTTTGTTGTAACGAACCACTTTCCAGACACATCATCTATCAGGCCTAAATCTGCTAAATAGACATGGTGAAAAGATTTTGGATCACGAGATATGCCCAAGGTGTATGCCGAAGCTAAAGCTTTTAGCAATAACTTAGTGATAGAGGAATGCTGAGAATACAACTCACTTAATACCATTAAGTCTGGGGCTGTAAGCTTCGAAAACAATCTAGCAATCTCTGGGTGCACACTCCCTTCAGTTAGTTCTCTTGCCGTTACATTCGCCCAAAGCGACCTCATAAAATCATCGCTTTGGCTGTCTACGTTTTCTAAAACGATATAAATAATTTGTGGTTTTACTACAACATTATTGAAGTTGGATATCTTTAATTTGGATATTTTTTCTGAAGCTTCTTCTAAAGTTTTTTTGGCAATTATTTTGTGAATTTCGGTTAAGGTTGAAAATTTATGCTCTATCAATTTTCCAACACCAACAGTAGTTGCTGTAACTGGATAAAGAAGCTTGTTAATCAAATCAACAGTTGCATACCAAACCTCTTTGGGGACTTCCTTTAGAAACTCCATTTAAACTCCCATAATTTTGTAATCAATTGATTGTAACCCTGCTGACTGCAAGCAGGACGCTGTTGCTTTCATCAACTCCTTTCGGCCGATGCTGTTGAAAAACTAATTCCAACTCTTTGTGCGTGTCTACAAAGATAAAAATTCGCTATTTTTCGTGTTGCTACGCGAATTCTGACTGAGTTGAGCAGCATTAAAATTCTCAAATTCACGTAGCGTATGATTGTTTCTATTTTCAACTCACGAGAAATAGTTTTTCAACAGCATCGGCCAATAGCAGACCCTGGCGATTAGTGTAAGTCGAGCACCGCTTCTTAACCTAAGCGCTAAGTACTTGACGCACCTTTCGTGAAAATATCTATACGGGCATTTACACACTCTCAAAATTTTCCATTAACGCATATTCATTAATTGCTCTAGTCAATATAAACTGTAGTCTACCGACATAATCCGGTTCCAATATTTTTCTGCTTGCATGAATAAAGTTTTTTAAACCATATTGAATGTCTTTATGAGGCACACCATGCCGCATCCACTTGAGATGCTGAGTAACAAAATCACAAAGCTCATCACCATTTAGTTCATTTAAAGTCTGAAAATATTGTTCAATTGTAGAGTTTTTTAAGGATCTCAATTCATCATCACCCCAGGCATCATCCTCGTATATTCGACTTACTGCCTCTGACAGAATTAAAGATGTCTGATGTCTTTCTAGCAAAAGCTGTAACTTATCTCTTACTCTAGGGTGTATTTCTTCAGCTATTGAATTTAATTCACGTTGAGTAATTCTCTGTGGCTCCGACCAATTATCAGCAACATTTAACCAAGCATCCAGCAATTTATTCTCTAGGCTGTTATTGCCAAACTCTTTGGCTATAGCAGCCAGTGATGAGACCTGGTTTGGATTTAGCTGATCGATCATTTCAGTAAAATAAGCAACCTCCTCTAAAAGGAGCTTAGTGTCGAAATTTCTATTCCAATAATAGTTTTTATAGAAATCGCGAAGCTTAATACGCAGTCGCTCTGCCTGCTCAGTAAAGCTATACTGCCTAAAAACTTCAATTAGTCGAGATTCATTTAAGTGCCCTGTGTCTATATAATCATACATGACATCCTCAAAATCATCTGCATGATAAAACCCTAACTCGTTAAGCAGTTCTTCCCAATCAAGTTCTTTTGAATCCGTTTTGTCATCCCTCGCTTGTAAATGTTTTGCATATGGATTGTAATTTTTTATAAATTCAAATGGAGGTTCATTTTGCAGAACCTTATAATGACAAGCAGTTAGCAAAGCAGTAGAAGCAACCCAAGCCGGATTTGATTTGTTACTTTCACCGACCACTCTTTCCACGCATTTAACAATTTTAAGAATTCGCCCAATTACACGGATATTATTGATCTTTAAAACGCCAATTGATTTTTTCACTTCCTGTAAGTTTTCACAGTTATCGCGAGCGAATACCATTTCAAAACATTCTTCTGAAGTTGGCTTATGTTTTATTTCAACATCTATAACTTTTTCATGCATCTCTGACCAAACTTTTTTCCCCAATAATTTGTCATCATTGAGAATAAGTAAGAATTTTACGTTGTGAAGCTCAGAGTATTCATCTAGAAAACCTAGCAGCTCATCAATCTCTAGTGATGCATGCTTTCTCTCAATGTCATCGATAACCACCAATCTATCACTGAGCAATTTTGGGAGCGCGAGATTTAAAGCTGAATCTGTTAACGAATAGTCAGTCCATTTTTCAATAAAATCTGAAAGAATCTTACCCATCTCTCTTACAGGATTTTTGTATTTTGAAGAAACATCAAAATAGATATTTTGACCGATTCTACCCTTAAGCTCGTTAATTGTTTTTACACCAAAAATGGATATATACACTGATTTCTTATGGACGGGTAGATCCGCATCAATTTCACTTTTAGCCTCGTTCCAAAGGTATGTTTTTCCTGTTCCCCACGTTCCTGTTAGTGCTGCCACTTTGATATCAATATCTCTCAGTGCTTCAACTAAAGCTTTTTTAGTGCTGATGTATTTATCAAGCATTTGTGCATTTTCCTTTAGAATGACAAAATCTTTTTATGGTTCGTAAAAATTATACGCAATAGTCAGATAGTTGCATCGACTTTGTCTTGAGGTTTAATGCCCGCTTTGGGCACAACGGAGTCGGCCTTGATACGTGGAATTGTTTATTGAGTCAATTACATCGCATAGCGGCCAAGAGCAGAGGTTGGTAATTAATAGTTTTTTTGTAATGGTTGCTCAACTAGCAGCCAAATTGAATCGCCAAATCAAAAAATCAAAATATTAAGTTAATGTAGGAGTCGGACATGTTTTTTGCGACGCTATCGATAAAAGACTCCGTATCACTGATCATTATTAACAAAGATGATTTTTCGATTACCAGTAGTGAACCATCTTTTCTTTTACCGCTGCGATGAACCAAATCATGTCGATCCCTTACATATCCAAACATCGTTTTAATAGACGGAAAGTCCATTTCAAATGTCGAGCGATACATCTCACGAACCTCGGGCAATTTATGATAGATCATATCAAGCATCACTATTTTTGCGGAATCCTTCAACTTCTCAGATTCTTTGAAAATATCTCTCAACTCAAATTTTCTTTTTCCAAACTCGGGATGAGTTGCTATAAAGTTTCTAAAATAGATGTCTTCATCCATTGTTTGGTTAATAAAGGTGTCTGATAAAAACGTCTCCATCAACCCAATTGTGCTAATAAATATTTGCCTGTAGAGAATGGGTTCAATATCAGGACTGACAGGAAGTTCGATTAGCTTTTTAAGGCAGGCTAACTCATTGGAAAAATGATCAAAAGGTGAATTGTTGTCAGTTACCGCATTGAATCGTTCTTCATAGTCGTAGCGCTCATAGTCAAATACAGCTGGATTTACTCGAACAACTCTCCCATCTTCTAGTCCTAATATTTTATCCAAAATATGTAATGGACACTCTTCTGAAAACTCCAAGCGATAGTAGTATATAAGGCCATCGGAAGACTCTTCAGTATCTATCTCATAGTGCAGTATATCTAGCTCCTCGGGAGTGATTCCCAAAGCGTCAGCGAGAGATTCAGCGGACTGAATCATGCTATCTTTTACTCCGGCCATATTTTTCTTCTTTTTTAGCTGATGATTTTCGTAGGCTTACTTTATTTATTAAGATATCTATTAACAGCTCTCGCATGAACTTCCGCTTTGGGCACGTTACTGTCCTTCAAACTGTTGCGGTTCGTAAACTCACCGGCAACCTACCTTGATGGTACTACTGGTCATGTAGGGCACTTTTGCGATATTCAGACGCTCTTCAAGTCGTAGCCAATTAAAGACTATCCCACAAGTAAGCGCCAACCAAAATTACACCTTATTACCACCCTACCCATTCACGCACCTCAAAAAAAATGGCAAAAAAAAGCCCGGCGCATTGGCCGGGCAAACCTGAGGGACAAACAAAACAACGTTAAAATTGACTAATAAATAAGAGCGCTATTTATATCACTGTTGCCTTCGCCTCACGGCAATTAGAACCGATTAAAGAAGTTCCATGCTCCAGAGCTATAGAATGAAGGCTGGGAATGCCCACCGTTGAACGAACACCAGACAACAGGTTTACCTGCTGCACAGTTTTGGTACTCCACACAGGGAGATGGCTGCACCGGCACAGTCGTGTTAGAGCAACCGTTAGCTCTGACATAAGCATCGCGGGCTTGAGCACCAGAGCTTTGGCTTACCACAGTGTCGTTATTGCCGTGCGCAATCCAGGCCGCAGTCGCTGAACCGCTATCCACATGAGGCGTCAAGAAGGCACCTGATACAGGCGCGATAGCACGGAAAGTGGTTGGCAACTCGCGGCCCACTGCAAATGACATCATGCCACCGTAACTCCAACCGGTAGAGAAGATACGGCTTTCGTCGATACACAGGGATGACTTCAATTGGGTTAGCATTGACTGCAAGAATGCTATGTCGCGGCCATTGGCATTTGTCCATCCGTCGGTGCCGGCGGCACGATCAGGCGCCACGAAAATCGCAGTGTTATTAGAGAGGCTTTTCATACCGTAGTAGCCTTGACCTACAACATCGTTCGCACTACCACCACGCCAGTGCCAACCGAAGACCAACTTGTAGGGATTGTTCTGGTTGTAGTTGCTCGGGATATCCAATACGTATTCGCGATTTAATCCGTTAACGCTGATGGTACGACGGCCATTGGTTAATTTAGCCGGGGCACCACAGCCAGTAGAACCGGCACGAGATGACGAACTGCTAGAGACCGAAGATGTGCTCGACGCGACAGAACTGCTTGAACGAGGCTCGCCAGTGACGCTACCGAAATTGATGTAGCCTTCGCAATGCAACCATTCGCTGGGCGCACCACCACCGCAACGGTTATTCCCCCAAGCGCCAGTATTTTCTGCCTGCGCTTCTGCTTGACGGGTTACACCGTTAACGTTGACGTAATCGATACGTACATCTGCATTGCCGCCATCATCATTGGCAAAGGTCACAACCACGTCGCCAACCAGAGCCGTTTCTACCGTGTAATTGTTCATGACGGTGCTCAACGTCCAGGACTGTACCTCAGTACCACCTACGCTGAGAGTGATGGATTCAGTCGCTGTTGTGCCAAGTGCACGCACAGTAATTGCGTTACGAGCACCTGTCGGAACAGATGAAGCAACGCGTGATGATGAACTTAATGCAACGGAAGAACTGATTCTTGATGATGAAACAACAGCAACGGATGAGCTGGAGCGCGAAGAACTTACAACAGGTGTGCTGCTTGCCGCTGAACTTGCCGGTGCGGCTGAACACAGAGTGCCATTAATTTGCGGGCGCTCGGCGGTAGCGCCATTTTTTACCCCTTGAAAACCGAACGACACAGTCTGCCCTGCGGCAATGTTGCCATTCCAGGAGACATTGGTTGCAGTGTAAGGATTGCTGCCCGACAGGTTTGCATTCCAACTACTGGTCACACGGTTATTGGCGTACTGCCAATTCACACTCCAATTATTGACTGGCGCCGCTGTATCATTTTTTATTTGGATACTGGCGACGAAACCATTGCTCCATTCGTTATCGATTTGATAAGTACAAGCAGCCGATGCAGTTTGTGCCGCTGCAGCCATTGCAGTCGCCATACCGAGAAATACAAGTGGTCGTTTTAAATGTTGTAGCCGCTGATGTGCGCTGGATTTACATGCGTTCATGGTTTTATTCCTTCATAAAAGGTACTAGAAAATCGCGAGTGCCGAACAATAATTCGCGATACCGAAGTAGGGTTGGCTGACGATAGTAAATTTTTATTTTTTTATTCTGATCGTTATTGTTGTTCGTTGATGAATACTAAAAAAAAGTCATTGTCGGTATTTGTGGGAACCGAACCCCCGCTTTGGGGTTTACCAAAGCGGGGAAAAACTTACCGGGTAGCCGCAAACATTATTTCTTTAAACGCAACAAACCCAGTTTGTATGGAATGGTGTTGTAATTACCGTCTGGGCTAGGACCTGCTTCGCCTTGATAAAGGAATTCCAAATTACAAGGATCAACAGTCAGACGCTCGTCGTAACCTGAACGAATCAACTCACCATGGCTGATGCCGTTAGCCCATTTTCCACCGGGCCATTCCACGTTGCGATTACCTGCAAATGGATTCGCATCGGTATCAGCAAGTGCTGTCCATGGGCCATCCAAACTGGATGATGTCCATGAGCGGAACATGCGTGGACCACTTGGCCATGCTTCAACCATCAACAAATATTTATTTTGACCATCGAGTTTGTACACATTCGGTGCTTCAAATAAATACTGATTGCCATTGCCGCGATGATCTTCCATCACGATGGTATAACCCGAGAAATTGGGGAAATTGCCGATGGTGGTTTTAGACATGTAGAGCACGCCGTCATCACGCGAGAAATACAAGTAGCAGTGAGTAGCGTTACAAATCACCCAGAAATCCAACGAGTTTGCAGGTTCGCCTTGCAGCAATTTCTTTTTAGCAGACCAGTTAGGTCTACTAATATCATCAGTCGTTGAGTAAGCACCGCCCCACTGGGTAATCAAATACCACTTGTTATGCGGACGGAAGAAAAACACTTGTGGTGCAACAGTATTACCGACGGTGGTACCGTTCATGGAAATATGTGGCGCAGCCTGAGCGTTATTCCAATCGGTGAAGCTGGTGTACATCGATTTGTAGGCTGTGTCGTAGTAGGTCGCGTACACATGGTAAGTGCCGTTATATTTCACCACCGAAGGATCTTTAATGGATTTCCAGTTTGCATTTTTCGGGCTAATCAATGGCCCGGTAGAAGTCCATTGCAGTGGTGCTTTTAATTCACAGGTTTGCGACGGTGTGCTTGACGAAGAACTGCTCGAAGAACTGGAAGCAGGCGCTTGACCACCAATAGAAAAATCATCGGCGTAGTAGCTGATGCTTGCATCAGTTGCTTCGATAATGAAATGTTGGAATGCAGTCGAACCTGATTGGGTGTAATAACCTTGCAGCAAACGCCACTCGGTAGACGATGCCGTTGCAGTCGCTACTTGGGTGTATTCGTTGTAGGTAGAAGTATCGCTATCTTCCTGACGTTTAGCGGTGAGTTGCACAACACTGTCCGGTGTACCCGGTGCGAGTTTTACCCACACGGCAACATCGTATTGGCTACCGTTAACCAGTGAACCTGTAGCGAACGTTAAACCGTTCCAACTACCTGTGCGACCAGTAATTAATGCGCTGGCAGAACCGCTGCGTTTATCGGCAGTTGAGCGAGCAATAGTGGCAGCGGTCGTTGACCAATTAGTTAAACCATTTTCGACTCCACCATTTTGCGCAAAATTATTTGCGGGAACAGTGTAGCCTGCAGACGAGGATGAACGACTGCTCGCAATAATGGGTTGTGAACTGGGCGCGACGCTTGAGCGCGGCACAGAACTGGGGGCAACACTGGAACGGGCAACTGAACTAGGCGCAACGCTGGAGCGAGGCACAGAGGACGCAGCCGCGCCACACGCAGTTCCATTTACGGTTGGGCGCTCAGCCGCACCGCCATTCTTTTCACCCTGAAAACCAAAGGACACTGACTGGCCTACGGCAATATTGCCATTCCAGGAAACGTTGGATGCGGTGTAGGGATTTGATCCGGAAACGGTTGCATTCCAGGTACCGCTGATACGGTTAGCAGAGTAACCCCAATTCACACTCCAATTACTAATGGGTGCAGCGGTATCATTTTTGATGGTGATATTGGCAACAAAACCGTTGCTCCACTCACTTTCAATTGTATAAGTACAGGCTGCTGAAGCCAGGTTGGTCATCGCCAACAGGCTTGCACCCAAGCCAATTACCGCGCAACGGTTTTTAACCAGTTGCGCTAATAATCTGGCGGAGTTTTTTTGCTTATTCATCATTAGTCTCCGTTAATTGCGAAAGTTCTTTATAAAAAAGTTCTTTGTAAAAAGTTCTCTAGTGAAAGCACTGCATAAACACTTTCTGTTAGACCGCATTTCTGATTGTGATCAGATATTGTTATTGACCGAACCGATATTTTTATGGACTGACTCGACGCGTTTTATGGGCTAATGCGATAGTAGTCAAAATCCACATAACCGCCCGTAGACTGGGTAGCGTAATTAAACAGCGCAAATCTATACCCCATAAAATGCTTGAGGTCGTAAGTCATGCGCAGGGTGTTGCCGATTGCAACCCAATTATTGCCATCCAGACTGTAATAAAATTTCGCTTGATCCGTTTGGTTGACAAAATTCATATCGATGCGGAAATACACGCGATCCTGAAACAAACCTATGCGTGTAATTTCTTGCGGTGTACCCGATGTGGTATCCACCATCACAATCGATTTGGTACCGTTGGATTTATTAACGCCTACAAACCCGTAACGTGTTTGCAATGCGCCTAAACCGGCGTAATCACCGTCTTTCATCGCCGCAGTTTCCAGTGCAATACGCGCTGAACTTTGCGGACCAAAGGTGCGTTGGGTAAGCGAGTTGCGCGCGGCTTCAAAATTGCCCGCCGTGCGTTTCGTTGTCAGGCGCAAATAACCGGGGCGAGCAAGCAGCGACCAGGCAGAATTATCGGGGTTGTGATTCCATTGCCATTGCAACGGCAACACAGAAGAACTCTGCACACCCTGATTAAATTCATCGCTCGTCACAATTCCTGCCAGACCTTTATTTTCTACAGTGAAGCCCAGTTTTTGTGGGACCTTGCCACCGACGCCCATCACCGGCCAACCGTCTTGCCAGCTCACAGGAACCAAATAAGGAATGCGCCCTACTGCACCGGAATCGCGGAATAAATAGGCGTACCAATTACCGGTAGGCGTATCAATTAATCCACCCTGGGCTACACCTTGGTCTTGCAAGGCAACACGCCCTTCATAAGGCCCGGTCAAATTGTTTGCGCGGAAAATTAGTTGCGTGCGCGATTTTCCGGACGGCCAGGTGATCAAGGATACGTAATAGCGGCCATTGATTTTTTGCAGGTGCGTGCCCTCGGGGCGCACAATAAAATTGGTGCCCGCTACCGCCGAGGATTTGGAAATAATCGTTTGATTTAAACCACCGGATTTAATCGCAGAAGCATCCGCTGTAAGTTCGATAATTTTTATGTCATCGATACCGTACGCGAGAAATGCGCGACCGTTTTCAAAAAATAATGAACAGTCGTGATACAACCCATTTAACACAGACGTTGTCCAGGGACCCCGCTCAATATTGGTGGTTTTGTAGATATAAGTTTTGTTGGTAGTGTAGGAAAAGGTGCTGACATAATAGATTCCATCCACATGGCGAATACTGCTCGCCCAGGAACCTTTGCCATAGGCATTTTGACCATTTTCCAAATTGAGTGCGTTGGTATTATCCAAGGTGTTGTAGGCGTAATTCACCAGCGACCAATTCACCAAATCGGTGGACTTCATGATCGGTACACCAGGGCTCATGTGCATAGTGGTGCTGCTCATGTAATAGGTATTGCCGACGCGAATCACCGATGGGTCAGGTACATCCGCCCAAATATTTGGATTACTTGCTTCAATCAAACCTGCCGCAGACGATGAGCTGACACTTTTTGATGAGGCCGCCAAACTGCTGGCCGGTTTTGAACTTGCTATTACAACGGAGGATGCAAGCGAAGACACTGCAACCGATGTTGTTGATGAGCGCAGGGAAGACACAGCCGCAGAAGATGGGCGTACCGATGAGCGCGCGGAAGATACCGGCGTTACGCCACCACAGGGAGCACCATTAACGGTGGGGATTTCTGCATTCGCTGCTCCTTTGGTGCCCTGAAAACCAAACTCCACTGTTTGGTTTGGAGAAATGCTGCCATTCCAACTCAATTGAGTTGCAGAATAAGGATTACTACCCGAGACGTTGGCATTCCAACTATTGCTAATTCGGTTATCACTGGAGTACTGCCAATTGACCGACCAGCCATTGATTGCTGTTGTCGTGTTATTGGTTATTTTGATCGCCGCCGTAAAACCATTATTCCATTGGTTGGTGACTTGGTATTGGCAACTGGCATTGGCGTTCCACGCCAACAGCAAGGCCAGACAGCTGCCGGATATTTTGGCAAATTGCGCGGCATAGCGAACGCTTGCGTTAGTATTTTCACGCATGGGAATTCTCCCTAATTATTTTTTAAAGGTGGGGTGTGTTTGAACTTTATTGCGATTCATAAAAATCCCTTTTTATGAATCGCAAGTTAAACGGACTGATTACTGCTTATTGATATAGTTGTTTAATAACCAGGTCATTGCAGGGCGTGGAGTGCCGTTATCCTGAATCAAGCCGGAGCCTTCAATCCAGGTTCTGCCATTCACATAACCCCAAATGGTGATGCCTTTAACGTGCGGGTGATCCCAGAACACAGGGAAATGCGCCTGGAAGTTTTGCAGTTGCACTTGGTCATTGGTATCGCCGATATCGTATTCAGAAATATAAATAGGCTTGCCTACTTGATTCCAAATATTATCGATTGCGGTTTTCACTTGCGCTGCGGTCATACCCTTCAATTCATGCGCTTGCAGACCAACTGCATCGATGTAGTTTCCTTGTGCTTTTGCGAGCGTAATAAACTGCTCGTGCTGCCAACGAATGTTGTTATAGTCGTTCAGAATCAAGATTGAGTTAGGGCAATATTGGCGAGCCAATTGGAATACACGTTGAATCCAGTTATTACCAAATGCTTTTTGTGCATAGCCAGCTGGCTGGTGACCGGGAACGGCTTCGTTCACTACGTCGATCATTGCAGTGTCCGGGTAACGGGTGCAGTAATCGCGAATCCACTCTTCAATTTCAGCGGCAGTATCGGCAGCGCTCAAATTATTAATCCATGAAGGTGATTGCGCACCCCACACAAAGGTATGTGCTTTTACTGGGATATTATTTGCACGCGCGTAGGCATAAATGCGGTCAACCGGTGCCCAGTTATAAACGTCGCGGGTACCTTCAACTGAACCCCATTTACCTTCATTTTCACCGGTAATTTGATTCCAGTAACGATTGAAATCCGATCTCACTGCACCGGAAGTTGTAATGTTACCAATGAATTTTTTAGCGGCTGGAGCACTGCTTGACGCACGTGATGAGCTGCTTGAAGAACTGGAAGCAGGCGCTTGACCACCAATAGAAAAATCATCGGCGTAGTAGCTGATGGTTGCATCAGTTGCTTCGATGATGAAATGTTGGAATGCAGTCGAACCTGATTGTGTGTAATAACCTTGCAGCAAACGCCACTCGGTAGACGATGCCGTTGCAGTCGCTACTTGGGTGTATTCGTTGTAGGTAGAAGTGTCGCTATCTTCCTGACGTTTTGCGGTGAGTTGCACAACGCTATCCGGAGTACCCGGTGCAAGTTTTACCCACACAGCAACATCATATTGGCTACCGCTAACCAGTGAACCTGTAGCGAAAGTCAAACCGTTCCAGCTGCCAGTGCGACCAGTAATTAATGCGCTGGCAGAACCACTGCGTTTATCCGCAGTTGAGCGAGCAACAGTACCGGCTGTTGTTGACCAGTTAGTCAAACCATTTTCAACACCGCCATTTTGCGCAAAGTTATTGGCGGGCACGGTATAACCGCTGGATGAAGAAGAGCGGCTTGAAACAACAGGTTGCGAACTTGGTGCTACGCTTGAGCGCGGTACTGAACTGGGAGCGACACTGGAGCGCGGAGCAGAACTCGCAGCAACACTGCTTGCAACGCCACCACCACAGGCAGCCCCACTTACAGTAGGACGCTCAGCAGTTGCACCGTTTTTGTTGCCTTGGAAACCAAAGGTGACCGATTGCCCAACGGGAATATTGCCGTTCCAGGAAACGTTAGATGCGGTGTAAGGATTTGATCCAGAAAAATTCGCATTCCAGGTTCCACTGATGCGGTTATTGGAGTAACCCCAATTTACGCTCCAGTTATTGATTGGCGCACCTGTATCATTTTTGATGGTGATATTGGCAACAAAACCGTTGCTCCATTCACTTTCAACGTTATAAGTACAGGCTGCGAGCGCAGACTGAGACGAGACCGCGAGGGCGGCACTGACACCAACCAAGCCACAGGTGCGTTTCAGCACCTGCGCAAGAATAGTGTGAGAGGATTTTGGTTTAAGCATGGTGTAAATCTCCGTTTATGGTTATTGGAAAAGTCGTAGTGGTACTGCAAGTTTAAAAACACCCGATCCGAAGATCGGGTAAAGCAGGGGTGGTTAAACGAAATCAACTGTTGTTATTTGCAAACACTGCCCGTCACAGCCGGGACTTGTGCTGCACCATTATTTTTTATTCCCTGAAAACCAAATTCAGCCGTTTGGCCAGGTTGGATACTGGAATTCCAACTCAAGCCGGTTGCAGAATAAGGATTTGTGCCGGAGAGAGTGGCGTTCCAACTGTTACTAATGCGCGTTCCGTCGCTATAACTCCAATTCACATTCCAATTATTAATTGCACTGGTGCCGTTATTTTTTATGCGAATAGCAGCGGTATAACCACTACCCCAATCATTGGTCACCACATAACTACAACTGGCATTTGCATTACCATTTGCAACAGATGAACTGCTACTAGAGCGAATGAAACTTGATGCAACTGAACTGCGAGGTGTAGAACTTGGGGCCACTGAGCTGCGCGGCACAGAACTCGGGGCAACGGAACTTCTTGATATAGAACTCGGCGCGACAGAACTTCTGGAGGATGAACTGGAGGAAGTGGCAGCGGTGCCCTCGCTTACAAACGTAGCGATACTTTTTGGTTCCACATAAAAACTGGTGGCACCGTTGGTGACTTGATAAGTTCCACCGTAGGCAACATTTAAACTGTCAGAGGTGCTGTATTTAACAAAGTTGCCGACGCTGCCATTTTGTAAATTGACATTCAAATTGCGCGAGCCGGTGCCGTTATTAACAACCACCATTACAATTTTATTGTCCGGGCCTTTGTAAGCCGTTACCAATACATCGGAATAGGGTTTTTCGGTCGCGCCTATACGTTTGTAGCCGGGGCGAACAAAACGCGCGTATTGCGACATGATGTAGCCGCGCTTACTCACTTGACCATTTTCGCTCAACAAGCCATAAGAGCGACGGATGTACCACCAGATATACGCGTTAAAATTAGCCGCCATCGATTGATGTAACTCAGTCCCCACATCCAATGCTAAAGGCCACACATTCGCATCACTTTTACTGTCGGTGTAATGCTCCGTCATCCACACTTCCTTGCCCTTGCTACGCGCCAAAGGATAATCCTGGGGCACAGCGCCGTAGAGGTGCCCGGCAATAATGTCGGCATGTTGCACAGCAGTCGGGCTATTTAAAACAGGATCGGTAAAGCGTTTTGCAAAGCCCACAGCTTCACCGACCGTAACTTTCAAGTTGGAACCAAAGCGCGAGCCCTGCGAATTCAAAAAGCTTACAAAATCATCGCCACTCCAATCACAAGACTCATAATCCGGATGCCAGTCGGGCTCGTTTTGCACCGACACTGTATAAAGCGGTGCGCCGTTGGTAGACATGAAATTGGCGAAATCCAATAAGTGCGTGGCGTACTCATCGTAATATTCCGGTTTTAATTTACCGCCATTAATCAAACTGTTATTGGTCTTCATGAAAGCCGGAGGAGACCAGGGAGTTGCGAGTAGAATTGCACCGAGCTGCCGTGCGCGAACTGCCGCCGAAACCTGTTGGCGCCAATTGGCTGAATTGGGATCAATACGCATACGCATGATTGACAAACCCAACTGCCCTTGTTCACTGCCATATGCGGTATCAATTTGTGCGGGTGTTAAATCGGCAATCCAACCGGGAGCATTCATTCCACCAAAACCGCGAATAGTTTGGTATTCCGTCGCCGGATTGAGCGTAACGGATTGTGCCAATACGTGTGAGCATGCAAAGCAGACACCGGCAATCGACAGGAGCAAAGCGCTATAGCAGCTTTTTTTATCATTTTTGTTCATGGGGTTAGACCTTGGTTTAATCGGTATTATTCGAATAGGTCACGAGGCATGTTGCTGGCAATCCAAGCTTCGCTGGGTGCGAGATTAAGGAAACCCATGGATTAAAAATTGCAGTTTTGAAAGGTTTTTTATAAAACTGTAGAAAGTTGAAGAGTTGCTGTGATTATTTTAATGCAGTTTTAAGCGATAACTTGCAAAATGAGAACTGATTCGCTACCACCAAAATACAAAAATGACAGAGGCGTTGACCTCGGGCACTGAAGGTTTACACGGATAAATTGCTTAAAATATTTATTATGCGGAAAATTAACTGTTATGAATCCAGCAAAAAATAACCGTTAAACTCACTGGAAACCAATAGATTTTTTACTATTAAAAATTTCAGGTGGGATCTTTAAGCGGATATAAAACTTTGAAGGTTTTGGGAACACATCCGTATTCGGTTTTAAATAATTTATTGAAGTAAGACACATTGTTGTAGCCAACTGAATAGGCAATTTCAGATACGTTTGCCTCTTCATTTTCTGAAAGCAGCCGCGCCGCTTCCGTTAAGCGCAATTTATTTAAATAGGTACTAAAAGTGAGACCCAATTCCTCTTTTAGTATGTCATTAATTTTTGTCCGATTGACCCCTAACTCCGCTGCCGCCATTTCCAGACTCAATTCCGGATTAGCGTATTCAGTTGCCATAAAGCGCAACACCGCACTTTTTTCTTTATCTTTTTGCGGCTCAATCGATAATTTTTTATAGGCCATTAACGGCTGATCCTGCTTCACCTTTTCCCTGATATCGACCGTCAAAACGGTCACATAACGGCGGAACAACCACACAAAAAATACAACCCATAACATCAGGCTTAACGCCGCTGCCGAATATAAATATCGATGATCCGTACCCAGTAATTTCACATCGGTTAATTTCACATGGGACGGTGTATTGAGTGGACTTTGTAAAGAATTGACCCAGGCAAACCCCATGGTTTTATTCAGTTGGTACCCGGTATCGCTAAATTCATATCCGTAACGGCCTAACCACCAGTGGGGCGTATCCAGATCAGCCAGATTAATGGTGATCTCCGACCAATTTTTATCACAAGAAAACGCTGTGGAAGAGACACGACGAGTCGCCATATTATTCAAATTAGTCACTTTGTCGTCAAAACTGAATAGCACTAACATGAGTACATTTTTGGGGTCACACTGGATTTTGAAAGAGATTTCCGAAAAGCGACGCAGATCCGCTTGCACAAACGATTGGATCGGATCGACGAAATAAATTGAGTAATGGGTATACGGAAAAGGCTTTTCAGGGTCCAGAAAAAAGTCATATTCCACCGTACCTACTTCGTTCTTTAGTGTTAATTGCGTTTTGCCATCAGGCTTTTTAGGCTCTATTGCTGAAGCCCAAAGGAAATCGGCATCACGCCCGGGAAACAGGGACGCATTTACGTTGGATTTCATAATCCCCAGGTAGACCACCAGCGCGGTGAGCACCAGGATCGCAACAAATGCAGCAAGAGCATTCCGGTAAAACGTTAACATTTTTGAAATAACCACTCAGGCTTAGACGAATAACCCATTCAGTTTGAAAGATTTGGATCTATCCAGCAGTGTGCGTCACTACTTTTTGCTATACGCAAACATTTTTCAGCCACAGGATTTATGGCGGGTTCAATAGCACAGGCAACAGAGCTGCCATAAGGAAGTTACACTGCCAACGCCAGACCGATATTTTTGCCGAGCAGATGCCACAAGCCCTGAACGCGAAGGTCCAAACCTACATCTACTACTCAATGGGAAATGCCGAACAAAGCCAACCGATATCGATTAATTATTATGAGCCCTGAATTAGCACAAGAGCTTTATCAATGATTGCGCTGACATAATGTCATACAATCTTATCTAATGGCAATGGAGTAACGCTAACTTGTACCGATTAATATCTAAAATGAGAAGTGAGGCGCCATTAAAAAGTAAAGCATTTCCACTCTTCAACCCCAACACACAGCGCCCTTATTTTCATTGAAGAAATTTTATTCATAAGCAAACAGCATCTTTATCTGGAGCCAGATCCACCAGATTGGTCACTGTGCCTGAGATAAAACCTTTTCTACATCAACCCCAAATACCATTACTCCTAGCGGCTCAAATTTCTCTTCGGTATAAAGAGGGACACTCAAATGTAGCTGGAAACGTTTGGTGGATTCATCGTAATTAATATCGCCAAAATGCATGGTGTTGCCAGGCTGGGAAAATACGGCAGTAAATTTTTCTTCGTCACCTTGCCAGTAATCCGATGTCATATCGCTGATTGCCACATTTAATCCACGTGCGTCGGTGACAATAATTTCAGTGATAACATCTTGCGATTGTTTTTTTATTTCACGCAAATGAGCAGATAATTCCTGATCTACAAGCTCGATTGAATAGGAAAAATCATCCTGCATAAAGGCCTGCGCCCATTTTTTATCGCGCTCAGCGATTTCCTGTTTACTAAAACGACGGGTTTTTAGGTTACGTTCCTTTAGCACCGCTTCCAATTTTGGCAAACGTTTCCAGCGCTCTATTTTGCGCATCAGCAGCTCTTTTATTTGTTGACGCTCGTAATCAGACACCGAAAAACGCGCTGTAGCACAACCGGTAATCAGCTGATTAAAACGGGCTAAAAAATCTGGATTATGATTGAGGAATTGCTCGTTGAAATAAACACCCAATGGAACATAGCGAAAAAAACGGGACTGGAAATTATTGGCGTCAATTTTTAATTCTTTGGCTGCCTGCACAAAGTGTTCGCGGTCAGCCAGAATGACATCAATACGCTTGCTTTGTAACAATTTGATTAATTGCGGTAAATTATTCGCGCTCATATCCACTTTATAACCCGCCTCACCCAACCAGGTTTCCTGTTGGCTACCTAATATTGAGCCCAGTTTATAACCTTCACGCCAGGATTCAGGGGCAATGGTATCGACGCGCCAAAACCAATACCAGCTTTCCAATACAAGTGGCGATGATAAGACGGCATAGGGATCAACCTGACGCATCGGGACTGCAGTGAAGAAACCATCGATACGATTACTTTTTACATCCTGATACGCACGGCGCCAGGGTATTACATGCACGCTGTAGTCCCGCTGCATTTGTTTAAAAATGCATTGCAGATGCGGTAATAAATTTTGTGTGTTGCCTGAAGGTAAATCGGATGTAAACGCAGATGAAATATTGGTTGCCAGATTGACAGCATGATTTTCCATTACGGACTCAGCCTCTGCTGCGCCATCAACTTGCGCCAACCCGTTGCCACTACAGAACATTATTATCAGCAGAATCAACCGCATAAAGGCGCTCCTTAAGTTGCCTTTGCCATATGGGATAATCAGTCTTATGGGGAAAACAGGAAAAGTATAGGCATAAAACGAATTTCTGCCGAATCAGGTCTAGAGTAGATACTAGTTAGCGCAAAACTGCTGGAAGAATTCAGGTATTAAGGCGTTCTCGGTAGCCATAGCCAAACGTTCGATAGATATTTCACGTTGATGGTTGATATCCAGTGCTTGCGCATTCGCTAAACCCACCCAGGCTAATATTTCAGCCAATGCCTCGGGCTCATCAAACAAACCATGAATATAAGTTCCCAGAATAAGCCCATCACTACTCACTGCGCCTTCAGGTTCCAAACCTTGTGCACCCTGCAAATAACACGCGGGTAAATTAAGTGCTGCACCATGGCTAATACCACAATGAATTTCATAGCCATAAACTGCGCTGTTTTTATTCCACAAAAATCCAGTGCGCTGCTGCAATACTTTATGCGGCTCCAGAGTTGTCTGCAGCGCAAACAATCCTAACCCATGCGAACTTCCCGGAGTAGATTCCAATCCGTGTGGATCGTGGATCACCTCACCCAGCATTTGGAAACCACCACAAATGCCGATTAATTTTCCACCGTAGCGCAGGTGCTTTTGGATCTGCACATTCCAACCCTGCTCATACAAAAATTGCAAATCCGCGCGGGTATTCTTACTACCGGGAATAATTAATAAATCACATGGCGGAATAGTTTGATTCGGGCCCACCCATTGGAAATGAATTTGCGGATGCAAGCGCAGCGGATCAAAATCGGTATGATTGGAAATACGCGGTAGCGCCAAAACCGCAACACGACATTTTGCATCTTGCTTTTGCGCATCCTGAGTCAGTGCATCTTCTGCATCCAGATATAAACCCTGAAGATAGGGAATCACACCCAACACTGGCTTACCGGTTTTTTGCTCCAGCCAGTCCAGACCCGACTGCAACAAACCTATATCGCCGCGAAATCGATTGATAACAAATCCAATCACTCGCTTGCGCTCAGACTCGCTCAATAATTCCAGGGTGCCAATCAAATGCGCAAACACACCACCGCGATCAATATCCGCAATTAAAATAACTGGGCAATCCACTGCCTCAGCAAAACCCATATTGGCGATATCGCGGTCGCGCAAATTAATTTCAGCGGGGCTACCCGCCCCCTCAACCAAAATCACATCATACTCGTGTTGCAAACGCGCATAAGAGCCCAACACAAAACCCATCGCCTGGGTTTTGTAATCGTGATACACCGCCGCATCCATATCAGTAATTGCGCGCCCCTGCACAATAATTTGTGCACGTGTATCGCTGGTGGGTTTAATCAGGATGGGATTCATATCCGTATGGGGCTGCAAACCAGCCGCCTGTGCTTGCAGCGCTTGTGCCCGGCCGATCTCGCCGCCATCAACAGTGACAGCAGAATTGAGAGCCATATTTTGCGGCTTGAAAGGCACAACCGAAATGCCGCGATTTTTTAAAATACGGCAGAGGGCAGCGACCAAAGTGGTTTTACCCGCATCAGAGGTGGTGCCTTGTATCATTAAGGTTTTAGCATTTTTTTTAGCGAGACTTACCACTCAATCCCCTTCTGCGCTTTCACACCCGCGTTAAACGCATGCTTGACAGATTTCACTTCGCTAAACGTATCGGCCAAATCTTCCAGATATTTTTTAGCGCCGCGCCCGGTAATAATCACGTTTTGATTGCGTGGACGATTTTGAATTGCTGCGACCACCTTTTCTTTATCGAGATATTTGTAATTGAGCATGTAGGTCAGCTCATCGAGCAGAACTAAATGAATATCGGGATCGCGAAATACATGTTCACATTCAGCCCAGACTTTTTCAGCGGCTTCTTTATCTTGCTCAGCACTTTGGGTTTCCCAGGTAAAGCCGGTGCCCATCACAAAATATTCGAGTTGTGGGCTGGCGCCGCGAAAAATGCTTTCGGTTAAAAAGTTTTTTTCACCGCATTCCCAAGTGCCTTTAATAAATTGCACTATGGCGACTTTGTAGCCGTGGCCAAGGCAGCGCAGAGCAGTACCAAAACCCGATGAGCTTTTCCCTTTGCCATCGCCGGTTAATACAATCACGACACCGCGCTCTTCGTCGGCGCGTGCGATTGCCGCATCGACAATTTCTTTGCGCTGTTGCATGCGCTCCTGGTGGCGCTTGGCTTTTTCATCGCTCTGGCTATGGTCGTCGGTCATGGCAACTCTCTTTGATCTATAGGTTTTTGATTTTTGATGATTGGTGGGTATCGCTTGCGCTCCACCCACCATACTCAGGATTGATTAAAAACGATAGGTGATGCTTGCTTCGTAATTGCGCTCCGGTTGTGGATATTGGTAATAACCTGCCGTTGGCGAAACACCTTGAAGGCCAGCGTAACGTTCGTTAGTCAGGTTTTTAATGCGCCCCGTCACTTCAACGCCTTGGTATTCCCAAGTCACATTCAAATTGAACAATACCAGTGGATCTACTTTAGCCCAAGCATTCGCATCATCACCCGAGCGATAGCGCGCACCTGTGTAACTTGAATCCAAATACACAATTAACTGCTCCACTGGAGTGAAAACAACGGCGATATTTGCGCGGTTTTCGGCTACGTAAGGCACTTTATTACCGGGAAAGCTACCGCTGGTGAGTTCGGCATCGGTATAGGTGTAATTTGCCCGCAGGCTAACCTCATCACTCAAAGTGAGTTGCCCATCAATTGCAACGCCTTGGCGACGCGATGAATCCAAATTCACGTTAGCACCATGTCCATTCCATGAATTGGTATTTGCAATAACAGCATCATAAATGAGCTCGTTATCGAGATCCATGCGATATAGAGACCATTGCACAGCGGCACGCTCACCGCGCCACTCTGTACCCAACTCACCAGAGCGGCTGGTTTGCACCTCCAAAAATTCTACACCCGGTAATACCAATCCATTTTCATCGGCATTGGCAAAACGGAAACCATCAGCATAGCGGCCAAACACTCGCCAACCATTATCCAATTGATAACTTAAACCCAACTCACTCGCGGTGACATCATCGTCGTGGCGAGTTTTGCTTGCATGATTGATATCTTCAACCGAGGAGCTGCGTGCGCCAGCAGTCAGACTTAGTTGCTGCGTCAGCGGGTAAACCACTTGCGCATATAATGCATCAATTGTTTGCTCAATATTCGTGCCCCAATCAGGCACGGTATATTCTGAATCAACCTGATCATAACCAATGGTTACCAAGGTATTTCCGTTGCTGCCCGGCAAGGTTCCCACAACGCGCGGCGTCAAATTTTTTACGCGCATATTGCCCAGCGTTGGTGAACCATATCCGTAATAGGATTCAGTATCTTCATCGCGGTCAGCAAATTCTGCCAATAATTCCCAGTGTTCGCCCAGACCAATACCGCCGCCAACACGGGCGAGATCCGTTTTCTGGTTCGCGTAATCAGTCAGTGTACGCGCTTGGCGCGGATCAACTGCAGCTTGCGAATCCAACAAGTAACCAGCGAGATTTAATTCATCATCAATATTTTGCGCTTCAGCGAACACAAAGCCTTTTGCAAAATCGTAGCGCAAATTACCCAGCACATTTTCATAGGCCGATTGGTTATTATCGCGATAATTATCCGCATTGCGCTTTTGCGCAGATACGCTGTAACTCAAACCATTTTCAAAGCCTTGGCGAACACTGGCGGTGTAATCTTCCAGATTATCAGTGCCGCTAGTTGCACTCGCTGAACCATTGATTTCACCTGCAACAGCGCGACGGGTGATGACATTGATCACGCCGCCAACCGCTTGATCGCCATAGAGCACACCCGCACTGCCCTGCACAATTTCAATGCGCTCTACATCTTTTAATGAGACGGTATTTAACGCAGGTGCGGCCAATGATGGGTTATTTAATTTACGGCCATCAACCAACACCAACACGTTATTAGTGCCCGACAATCCGCGCATGGAAGCAGTCACATTGCGCGCGCCGCTACCGTCGGAATCGGTGAGCTGGATTCCCGCCTGGGTGCGCAACACTTCCGACAATAACTTTGCACCACTTACGCGAATTTCTTCCTCAGTGATAACTTTAATTTGTGTCGCAACCGGCATCTGCGCGGTTTCGCTGCGTGTTGCACTTACATAAACGGTTTCAAGTTTTTTCTCTGCCGCAAACGTCGTTGGAGCGATAATGGAAACAATGGCAGCACTGAGGCCACCGAGTAAAAACGCACGTGACTGGGTAGTGGACTTGCTAAACATGAGATTCCTCAATCCTAAAAGGGATGAGGGAGGGAAAGCGGAAAAAGAGGTATGGGTACAGCCCAAAATACACACAGATTTCCACCGATGTTGCCCTCCGCGACATCGTGAACAAGTAAGGAGCTATTGCTCCGTGTATGAGGCTGGTATCGGACTCATGCTGCGAGCAGCATTTACCGTTGCGGGGGCAGTGTCGGGATTGCATCGCCTTTACTTACTATTGGCGAACACGCACCGACTTCCCATTGACTCTGATCCTGGCGCTCTTGTTATAGAGAATAATTGCCCATCAGACACCTCGGGCGCGCAAGTTACGAGGTTACTTAGGGCGAGTCAAGCGCCAATAACCCAACTCGATTTTATCTACTCTGGCACCTGACTATTAATAATTAAAAAGTCTATTTCGATATAACTGATAGAACCGTCAACGTCGAAATGTTTTACAGTGCACATAATTATTGCTTGATCTTTCACCTCAAAACCCTTGCGCACCAAGCCAAAGCATAAATTGGCCTCTTTTTTGCTCTACCTTTTTCAGCAATCCTTTTTAGAGCACCATAATAAAAAGATTGCTTTTCTGATTCTTCCCTAGTTCATGTTGTTCCCCATATTTTTTAAGGGAATAAACAAAACACACCGGGACGTATATTTAAATTCTAAAGTTTAGGAGAACTTTACTATGTCAAACTTTCTCACCAAATCACTGCTGGCATTAACTGCATGCTCTGCGCTCTTGTCTTCTGTTGCTTTTGCCGTACCAGTTACAGATGTTCAAGAATATGCAAATAACACCGCTACCGAATATTTTGTTGACCAAGACGCTAACAAATACAACTCACCCTATTACAGAGGCGCTCAGGAAGATTGGGGTTGGAACCACGCTGCTATCGCAGGTACCTTCACTTCAATCGTTTTGGATATTTCTGCCTTCGACGTAGATGAATTTGCTCCAGGCTGGCAAGGTGAAATCGACATGATTTATGTGTTCGATGGCAGCAGCTGGTTAGGTATGGGCAATCTGGATGGCGCAAATGATATTTGGGCTTTCACTTCTATCGATTTGACTTCATACAGCTGGGCACAAGCTCAGGTTAATGCTGGCTTGCAAGTCAAAATGGATATCGATTTGAATCAAGAAGGTTGGTACGTCACTTTGGGTAAAGCAACCCTGACTGTTGACGGCGGCAACCAACAATGCGTACCAACTCCAGGTGTTCCTTGTACTCCAGTGTCTGAGCCTACCTCTCTCGGTCTGCTTGGCTTGGCATTGGCTACCCTTGGTCTTGGCTTGAGACGCAGAAAAGCAAAAATCGCTGCTTAATAGCAATAGCGGTTTAGCTTTCCCCCCACAAAGCCCCATCCACAAGATGGGGCTTTGCTGTTTTTATAGCTTACATTTTCCTCAAATTACCCACCGAATAAATACTTAAAAACTCCCCCCGCCACCTTTGTTGCCCTTAAATACGTTATAGTATAACATCACCAAAAATTCAAACGCTGGTCGGCCTGACCGGTAAATCTGTTTGCTGTTGGATGTGGAGAGAAAGATGTTGGTTACTAAGAAAAACATGACGAGGTCCTTGCTATGTCTAGCGATAGTCGCCGCCAGCCATTCGGCACTGGCGCAAGTACAAGGCGTGGTGCGCGATGAACAGGGGCAACCAATTGCCAACGCCAGTCTGGATGTGGTGGGCTCCAACCTGCAGATACGCACCAACGCACGCGGCGAATTCAGCCTTCCTGTCCAAACCGGTAAAGATGTCGAGCTACATGTAAAAGCCCCGGCATTTATGCACAAAACCTTTCATCTTGCGCAGGGCGATCAACCAGCCGAGCTGGTACTGAGCAGCACCGCAATGGAAGTGGTGAATGTGGTTGGCCTGCCTTGGCACGCATCCAATATGGAATCGGCACAACCAGTGACTGTGCTGGGTGGCGAGCAATTGCGCGACCGCCAGGCAGCTACGTTAGGTGAGACGTTAAAAAATGAAGTCGGCGTGCACTCCAATTATTACGGCCCAGTGGCGAGCAGCCCGATTATCCGCGGCCTTGAAGGTCCGCGCGTCTTGATAACCCAGAATGGATTGGACGCTGGCGATGCCTCACGCGTTGGCCCCGACCACGCCGTGGCGACAGAAGCCTCAACCGCGCGCCAGATAGAAATCCTGCGCGGCCCTGCCACTTTGTTTTATGGCAGCGGTGCGATTGGCGGTGTGGTGAATATTGTCGATGATCGCATTCCGCAAGGCACCGATACCTACGGCGAGTGGCGCTTGGAGCGCGATTCCGTTGCCAATGACAAACTTGTCGCCGCCAGTGGCAATACCGGTGTGGCCAATGTGGGTTTACATCTGGATGGATTCTGGCGTGAAGCAGACGATTACAAAATCCCCGGCGCTGCAGAAATCGAAACCCATGAAGAGCACGAAGAAGAAAATCACGCAGAGCACAACGAAGATCGTTTAGCCAACTCATCCACTAAAGCAAAAGGGTTTAACCTGGGCACCAGTTACATTTTGGATGAAGGTTTTGTCGGTCTCTCCTACGGCCATCTTGAACGCCAATACGGCATTCCCGGTCACGGCCACGAAGGCGAAGCGGTCGATGTGTACGCCGATTTAAAACAGGACCGCGTGCAATTCCTGAGTGAACTCTCGCTTGACGACGACTGGTTCAGCGCAATCAATACCCGTTTTGGTTTTACCGATTACGAACACAGCGAAATTGAAAATGGTGCGATTGGAACGACGTTTAACAACGAGAGCCAGGAAGCGCGTATCGATTTATTCCACCATCCACTCGCGGATTGGCGCGGTGCAGTGAGTGTGCACTACAAACACGCCGATTTTTCGGCGATTGGTGAAGAGGCATTCACACCACCCAGCGATACCAGCAGCGTTGCACTGGCGTTAATGGAAGAGCGTCACTTTGGCGATGTGCTGGTGCAATTAGGAGCGCGCATCGAACAAGTCAAAGTATCTGCAGACAATATGCGTGTCGATTTAAATGAACATCACCATGAAGATGAAGGCGATCACCACGACGAATACTTAAGCGTATTTTCTATCGATACCGAATCAACACCGTTTAGTGCCTCCGCTGGATTGGTGTGGGATTTCACCCCCGGCTACAACCTCGCCTTTTCTTACACCCATGCAGAGCGCTCACCTTCTGCAGCAGAATTATTTTCATTCGGCCCACACATTGGCTCAGGCTTGTATGAAGTGGGCGCACTGCTACAAGTCGTGGAAGATGAAGCGGGTGAATTTCATTTTGATTTGACGCGTGCGGATATTGAGTTGGAAACCTCCAACAATATCGACCTTTCGCTGCGTAAATTTGAAGGCGATTTTGGTTTTATCCTCAACGCGTTTTATAACAGCATCAACAATTATTACTACCTGACTGATACAGGTATGACGCTCGAAGGTGCGCATGACCATGCGAGTGAAAGCGGCGAAGATGAACACGAAGACAGCAGCGAATTACCGGTATTTATTTATCAGGCACACGATGCAAATCTCTATGGTTTTGAAGGCGAAATTATTTGGCAGATGAGCACGCCCTTAAAACTCAGTATCACCAGTGACTATATTCGCGCGCAACTGGATGAAGGGGGCGATTTACCGCGCATACCACCCTTGCGCATAGGCGCGCGTGGCGAATATGAAATTGGCAACTGGCGCGCCGAGTTAAGCGGTCAACATTATTTTGAACAAGACCAAACCGCCGCCTTTGAAACCAACACCGACGGCTACACGCTCATTGATGCTCAGGTGAGTTACTTGCTCAGTGAAGATCTAAAAATTTATCTCAAAGGCCACAACCTCACCGACGAATACGCGCGCGTGCACGCCTCCTTCCTAAAGGATAAAGCTCCCCTGCCCGCACGTTCATTTGCTATAGGTGTTAGCGGCAATTTTTAGCCCTTAATTTATTGTAATCCACTAGGCACTAGTCTTGCCCGCGCATGCGGGTATCCATAACTATTGCCTGAAATAAGCAATACTCAAAAGGTAATCGAGAAATGAAAACAAGTGTGCTACCGAGCCTTACATTATTATTTGTGGCCGCGCTTCTCAGTGGTTGCGGCGGAAGCGATACCAAAATTGTTGAACGCGAACCCGTCCCTATTGAAGACGACCATGATCACGATGATGAAGTGACAACACAGGGACGCTTGTTAATTTCCGCCAAAGACCAGGCTAAAGTCAGTGTGGTTGATATCAATGAAAAAAGCGTGTTACATGAAGTGGCGGTTAGTGAAGCGCCCAACGCACTTTATGCAAGCCCCAATCACCGCTACGGTTTTGTGGTACAGCGCACGGCTGACCGCGTAGACGTCATTGATGGAGGCCTCTGGCAGGAAGACCATGGCGATCATCTAGATGATTACGACCAACCCCCAAAACAAATGTTGTTCAGTATCAATAAAACGCGACCAACACACTTCACCGGCACTGATGAACAATCTGTGATTTTTTTTGATGGCAATGGCGAGACTGCCGCACCCGCAAGTGTGGGGGTATTTACTGAAACAGATATTGCCAACAACACTGCAGGTACAGTGCTGGAGTACTCTACGCATATGCACGGTGCGGCTCAGGGTCGCGGGGATTATTTAATTTCCACGGTACGCGATGCCGCAGCCACTAGCACGTTGCCCGACCGGGTTGCGGTTTATCGCGCGCACAACGGTTACTTCGTGGATGAAACTATTTTCAGTGAAAACTGCCCCGGCCTGCACGGTAGTGCGCAAAATGAAAAACAAATTGCGTTTGGCTGCACGGATGGAGTCTTGGTTATCACCCAAACCGATACGACGTTCACCGCGAAAAAAATTACCAACCCCGCAAGTTTCACTGGCACTACCCGCATAGGTACAGTACTCGGCGATAATGCTGTTGATGAATTTATCGGTATAGCTGCAGGGCAATTTTATGCAATCAATACCAGTACCAATACCATCACACCTGTTAACTGGGTTGACGCCAGTATCTCACCCGCCCCTACAGCTAGCAGTTATGGCTTTGCCGACGATGGAGAATTTTTTGTGATTTTGGATAATCAAGGCAAGCTGACTATTTTACACAGCGACGACTGGAGCCTTAAAGCGCGCGTGCAAGCCATTACCAGCAATATCACAGCACTGCCTACCGGCAGCAAATTTGAACTAGCCTTAACACCGGGCCACTTTGCGTACGTGAGCGATCCGATTACAAACCAGATCAAACAAATACATCTGGATGAAGCAAAAGTGAACACCACAATCCAATTGGATTTTGTACCCAATAAACTGACCTGGTTGGGTATTGCAGAACCGACAGCAGGAGAACACTCGCACTAACCAAGGAAAATTTATTGTTTATTTATGGCAGGCGGCTTAATCGGTAGCGGCTGGAGTGTAATCACCCGCCGCTGGTGTTTTTTCAGTAATTCCATTCCCCATTGGTAGCGTGGAATACTGTTAAACAATTGATCAAAACTACCATCTCTCTGTGCAATTTTTAAACCCGTTTCAAGCCGCTTGGCCAAGTCGATATTATTTTTATTGACAAAAAAATACACTTCATTGGGATAACTCAACATTAATTCCTGCTCAATCTGCAATTCCAACTCGGGATAAAAATTTACTTCGGACTGAATTTGATACACGCCACGGGAAAAATAATCAAACCGTTTTGCAGCCAACATTTTAAATAACTTTCCATAACCGACCGCCTTCACTAACGGCAATCGGTTGTATTCCATAATACTGGCATCTGTCCATTGTGCGCCCATCCCACCTCTGAGTTTACGCAGATCATCAATTGACCGAACTGCAGAGAACGCCGGCTGCTCATTTTTGCGGATTAACAAGAGGCGATAATTATTCAGTTCTTTTAGCAGCGATATGCGCACCGGTAACATCTGCCGCTCAAAGTCGGCACTGGTCGGCGACCAAAGCACATCAACACTTGCCTGCATCAACGCACTACGTAAGCGTTTATCTTCTGGCCGGTAGGGCAATTGTTTTATCTGCACAGCGCCCCATTGTGCATCGGTTTTATTCAGGGCTAATTCCAGGACCCGATAAAAGTAATAATCTTCATTGACGATATCGGTGATATTGGACTGACGAATAACAACGCTACTAGTTGCCGATGCACTAGCCCAAACAACACCCGCACAACAAAGCAATAATACTAATGCTGTCCGCTGCACGCACAGGACAACCAGCCTCGACATAATGAACACCCTGCTTTATGAATTTTATGTCTGGCAGTATAGAAGCTAAATGGATGATTCACCAAAACGGTGAATTAGCTATAAACGCCCTTGCCCGACGCTTTGCGCGCACGCAATTCTGCCAACATATCGCGCTCTGCCATGTTAGCGGCCCACAGTGGCCGCAGTTGATAGTGGGGTTGGTCAACAATGGTTTTCCAATTGCCGCCCCATTCCAGACCTAACTCCATCCCCAATACCCCCACCGCTTTGTATTTGGGAGAATCCCCCAGATATTTGGCCCCCTCAAAAACACCTATATCAAATGCAATACCAAAATTGTGATTGGAAAACCCACCCTTTGCATTAGTAACTTTATTACCCGGCGCGGTTCGGCCCTGCGCATACAACGCATCTTGCTCTTCATAGGTACGCAAACCGCTCAGGATTTTTATCGTCATGCCATTCGCACTGGCCTTCTGCACCAGCGCACGCGCAAAGGGTTGGACCTCTGGCAAGAGGGTTGCGATAGTTTTTTCACTGCGCTCATCCACAGGTTCCAAAGCGCCCACCACTTGCACCATTTCAGCTTGAGTGACCTTACAGATTTTTTTATAAATCGCCCCCCATGTTTCCGGCCCGGCTTTACCATCCACACCTATACCCAACTCTTGTTGTACTGCGGCAATCATTTCATCAATACGCATGCTGCTCTCCTTAAAACTCACGCGGTTAAACATCGGGCTTTTAGCGCACACAAAGAATTAAAAATATTCTGTTACTAGAGCACAGACATACGAATGGGTAAACGCTTTCAATTAGCACAAAAACGAATAATCAAAAAACTGCATAGCATTAGTTGATAATACATGTCTGGCCTACAAAAAAAAGCGAATACAGATTCTGAATATACTGGATTACCCATAGAATTATTTAGTTAGGCAAGAGAGTAAATCAGGGAACTACAATAGCTTTTGATATGATTGGAAAAGGAAACATGGATTATATGAAATCACTCAAGCAGGCAACTACTGACCAGATTATTTGCACCGCACCACAAAAAAATGCCGCAACACTGGCAAGCGATGAAGCTGAAGCAATCGCCAAACACTTTTCCAATTATTTAAAACCGCAACTGGCCAAATCCGAAGCGCTAAAAAAGGAAGTGTATAAACTGCGCTATCAAGTTTATTGCGAAGAATTGCATTTTGAAGAAACTAACCATCACCATATCGAACAAGATGAATTTGATCAGCGCTCAATCCACTGTTTTATTCGCCACGCAAGTTCCGGTGCACTCGCTGGCACACTACGATTAATTGCCACACGCAATAGTGATGAACTCTTGCCTATGGAAAAATTCTGTCCGCAGGCAATTACCGATGAGCAATTGCGCCCGCGCCATTTTTTACCGCACCAGATTTGTGAAATATCACGCCTCGCTGTACCACTCGCGTTTAGAAAACGGCAAGTAGACCAATTTGCCGGTGGCGCCACTGGTGCCATCAACGAACAAACCTTTTCCACACAAGAACTTCGCTTTTTTCCCTATATCGCCGTCAGTTTATATTTATCCGCAATCGCACTCTGCCATAAAAACCGGATCCACCATGTGTTTGTAATGATGGAACCCAGATTGGCACGCAGCCTGAATTTTGTCGGCATCCACTTCACACCGATTGGCGCACCCGTGGAATACCACGGCAAACGCGCTGCTTATTATGTGGACGTACGCCAACTGCGCAAAAAACTGAGCACGGGTTATCGCAAATTATTGGCGATGATTGAAAAAGAATTATTTAGTTAAAATGCGGAAAACTTTTTAGCAAGATCTTCATGGCGAAAATGTTCCACAATAAAATCGACAAATACCCGGGTTTTAGCGGGCAATAATTTTGCACTGGAAAAATAAATCGCCAGCGGCCCCACATCGCCATACCATTTGGGCAACAGCCGGATAAGGCTGCCATCCTGTAAATAATTGCGCACATGCGGCATAGGTACCAAGGCAATCCCAACGTCCATCAACACTGCATTACAAATCGCTTCAGGGTCATTGAGGATCACCCGCGCCTTAGGTTCAACCATATCCTGCTCATTATTTTTGTTGCGCAATTGCCAGGGTTGAATCCGCCCGGTATTGGATGAACGCCGCACTATCGCATCCCAGGCCGATACATCAGCGAGAACTTTCGGCATTTTTTTATCGGCGAGAAACGCGGGGGATGCAACCAAAACCATATGTGGACGCGCCAGTTCACGCGCAACAACTCCCGGTGACAATTCGATCCCGCCGCCAATCGCCACATCAATTCCTTCATTGATCAAATCTACTTGCCGATTTTCAAACCGCCAATCCGGCTGGATATCTGGATACTTCGCCATAAAATCGGTCAATAGCGGCAAGATGTATTGCCGGCCAAAGGCAAACGCAAGGCTGACTTTCAAGGTGCCCGAAGGCTGCCCTCGATTGCGGCTGGCGTTGGCCAGCGCGGCCTGCACGGTATCCAGGCCGCCACTGACCTCCAGCAAAAATGCTTCGCCCGCCTCTGTCAGCGTCAACCGGCGCGTACTGCGCTGGAATAATCGCACACCCAATTTCCCTTCCAATGTCGCGACATTTTTACTGATGGCAGCGGGCGTGAGCCCAAGCAAACGCGCGGCAGCAGAAAAGCTGCTGGTCTCTGCACTGCGCACGAAGGATTCGATACTGGCCAGGGTTTCCATTCTGCCTCTCATTTAACTTTCAACTTTTGGTTGAATATGATTGCACCAATTACCCACTACTTGCAAAGCAATAAAAGCAGCACACTGGCTCCGTGATAAAGCATTAACACCAACCAACTTACCGGAGCAAACACCATGAGCACCCAAGCAAACAACCCAACCCAAACACAGACTACCCACCAATCCACCGACCAATCATTCGCGGGCAAAGTCGCATTGGTGACCGGCGGATCGCGCGGCATAGGTGCAGCCATCGCCAAACGCCTCGCCAGCCAGGGCGCGGCTGTTGCCATTACTTACGCCAATAACAGCAGCAGCGCAGACGAGGTTGTGAACACTATTCGCGTCGCGGGCGGCAACGCCATCGCAATCCAGGCCAACAGCGCCAAAACAGAAGAGATCAAACATGCAGTTGCTGAAACCGCCAAACAATTAGGCGGGTTGGATATTCTCGTCAACAACGCCGGTGTGGCCACCATGGCACCCATCAACGATTTCGCCGAAGCCGATTTTGATCACCTACTCGCGGTTAACGTGAAAGGGATATTTATTGCAGTACAAGAGGCATTGCGCCATATGAAATCCGGCGGGCGCATTATTAATATCGGCAGCATTAATGCCGAAATTGTGCCCTTCCCGGGTATGTCGGTGTACAGCCTGAGTAAAGGTGCGATTGCAACGTTTACCCGCGGCCTTGCACGGGATCTGGGTGCACGCGGAATTACTGCCAATAATATCCAACCCGGCCCGGTGGATACGGATATGAATCCGGCGACAGGCGATTTCGCCGATACCTTGCGCGGCATAATGGCTTTGCCGCGCTACGGCAAAGCGGAGGAAATTGCCGGATTGGTTGCGTATCTCGCCAGTGATGAGACCGCTTATGTGACGGGAGCAAGCTGGAATATCGACGGTGGATTTGGTTTGTAACAGAAGCATGAAAGAAAACAGATTAAACGATGCAAGACTCGGTGAGGACAGTAATATATTCACCGACAGTCTTGCACAGCAAAACCATGCGTGATTATTTTTACCATAATTGCCAAGGTATTAACATTTCTCATTCTATTTTGTAAAACCAAATAGACCTTAACAACGAGGCACCAACTCCTTAACACTTCACCTTTAGCCAAAATCCCAACCTCAAAACGTGAAAAATATCAATGTAAAAATAATAATAGAATAATAACAATCTATGAATATAAAGACTAAGCATATAGAAAATGCAAAAACTGGCACATCAATAATTATTAATGGCATCAAAAGCGGCCATTATATAAAAAACAATAACCAAACCGCATAAGCTTCAAAAACCCATCCCCACTTGATATAAAAAATCATTTTTTTGATCACTTTTCTCTTACACAGAAAAATATCTACCGCCTACTTTTTTGCTTACATTCTGTATCTGCCTATACTCGTTTTTACGATAAACGAACCATTAAATCACTCGCATATCAAGACCAGTAACAACACCAGTAACAACACCAGTAATACTCCAAACAATCACTTCAAGCAGCAGGAACCAAAATGTCAAACATTAAAGAAATTCTCGAAAAACTGTTAACCACTGATGGAGCTATGGCTGCTGCAGTGGTTGATTCAGGCAGCGGCTTAATGTTGGGAGGAGTCGGCACCGGCATTGATTTGGAGTTGGCTGCTGCGGGGAATACCGAAGTTGTGCGAGCCAAACTAAAAACAATGCGCAGCCTGAATTTAAAAGAAAATATTGATGACATACTGATTACGTTAGAAAACCAATACCACATCATCAAGCTATCTAGCGCGTCGCCAGGATTGTTTATTTATTATGTATTAGATAAATCAAGAGCGAATTTAGCATTAGCTCGACGGTCAGCCACAGACGCAATGCAGGGCTTAGCCATCTAATCCCTTGCAGTTATTTAAAAAACAACATTAAGTAGCCATGTAAAAACATTACTTAAGGCAGCTAAAAACTGTTTTTACATGGCGGTGATGTACTCTTGCACCAGTATGGATTCACCTTAAAAATGAAAAGCAAAATTAGACTTTATGGTTTTACCGATAATGATCGTAAAGTATTTATAAGTTTGCTTTCTATTTTGTCGTACAAGACGGAAAAAGAATGGATAATTAGTGATGAATGGGGAGTTGATGTTGTCATTATTGATATCAACTGCGACCCCCAACAACTGAAAATCGATAAACTCAGGACAACGGGTCATAAAGTTGTTGTATATGGTGATAGTGAAAAAGTAAAGGATTTCGATTTAGTCTTGCATCGTCCGTTGCGCGCAGCGGATATTTTACAAAGCCTTCGTTTGACGGATAACAAGGTAATATCGACAACTCAAAACACAAGCAGCACTCAAACACTTTATCAACTTAAACGTTGGCCACCCAAAACCATACTCGTCAATGTTACGCACTCCAGTCGTCTTTGTGCTGCCCTTCTTAAAACCCCCATCAGCAGTGAGAATTTGGCAAGAGCGGTTAACTTGCCAATAGAAGATGTAGAAACATTTATTAACAGCTGCCAAAGTTGTGCATGCATACAAATCACCTATACCACCGAAATAAGCGATGCCCAGCCACTCAAGAACAACAACATTGCGTTATTTGACCGTATAAGACAAAAGTTTAGTGTGAGGACTTCCCGTGGCTGAGTTAAAAATTGTTATTACCGGAACACCCGGTGTCGGTAAAACAACTGCGTTATCCACAGTGAGTGATCGACCTCCGGTGACCACAGAAGAGGCTACATCCGACGGGCTTGCCAAAATCAAAGACACCACAACAGTTGCTTTTGATTTTGGTGAGGTGTTATTAGATGACGGCACCCAATTGCGTATATACGGGACACCAGGACAAATCCGTTTTAGGCACATGTGGGACATCGTAGCTCAAGGCGCGCTGGGATTTATTATTCTTATCGATATAACGCGCGATGATCCACTTGAAGATCTGGCAATTTACATCGAAAATTTTGAGCAATCCATTCGTGCTACCAGTGCCGTCATCGGTGTCACACGCACTACCAACGCCGATCTGGAACCCTTTTACAATTATCTGGAACGAAAAAATTTACTTCTACCTATAATGTTCGTTGACCCTAGAGATAAAGATGACATGGTAGATTTGCTGATGGCCTTAATTGCAATGCTGGAGTACGCAGAATGATGATTGAAAAAAATGATTTTGTTATTGAAAAAAGTGAATTGAAAAATATTTTTTCCAAGATCTTCTCATCCTGCAATTCAATTTATGCAACCCTCATCTCAACTACTGATGGCCACCCCCTGGTAAAACAATCACGTGTAAATTTAAACGAATCCACCTTGGCAGCCATGACCAGCTCCTGCATTGCACTAGGCGATCGCATTGCGACTGAAGTGGAACAAAATGGCTGTGAACTTACACTCATCCAAAATACTGAAGGTTATCTAGCGATTAAAAGAGTCAGCCGAAAATGGGTAATCACTGTATTGGCAGACAAAAATGTTAATTTAGGATTATTGCTTACTGCGACAAAAAATTCAGCTAAATTGCTAGAGGAAGAGTTGCTAGCATCAATAAAAAATTAAGTACATTTCCCTACCGCTTCGCATTAAAATGAAAGCGAAAAACTATTGTGCGTTTTGCAAAATCACTCGCGGCTCTGCAACGGGCACCAATTTTCCATCGCGCAGTTGAATCGCCTGCGATGCGCCCATCGTCGGCCAAATTTTCAGGTCATGGCCTTTTTTCTGCAGTGCCTGCTGGATATCAATTGGCATAGCCGCTTCCACAAACAGTAGATTCGGATTCCACTGCTGATGAATACGTGGCTGTGCCATGGCCTTTTCTACCGGCATCGAATCATTAAGTGCGTACAATAATGTTTGCACCACTTGCGAAATAATCGTCGGGCCACCTGCTGCACCGAGCGCCATTACCGGCTCACCATTTTTAAATACCAGTGTCGGGCTCATGCTGGATAATGGCCGTTTGCGTGCGGCAATCGCGTTTGCATCGGAACCCACCAAACCAAATGCGTTAGCCGCACCAACCTGCGCCGAAAAATCATCCATCTGGTTATTTAACACCACCCCGGTTCCCGGAATAACAACTTTGCTACCAAAGCTGGTGTTGACCGTGGACGTGATCGCCACCCAATTGCCATCCATATCCGCAGCGGCGATGTGAGTGGTGTGTTTGTTCATTAAATGTCGGATATCCACATCGGGGTTGCCGTGCGCAATATCGGCCGTGGTTTTTTCCAGGCTGATTTTTTGGGCGATGGTTTGTGCGTAGCGTTTATCGGCGAGGCTCATTGGCACCCTGGTAAAATCACTGTCGCCCAACCAATGGGCGCGATCGGCAAATGCAAACTTCATCGCCTCGGCAATTAAATGGTAACGCTCAGCAGGCGCTAATTTATCCAAATCAAACTGCGCAAGAATATTTAAAATTTGCGCAACGTGAACACCACCAGAACTTGGCGGTGGAAAACCGTAAAGAGTATAACCTGCAAACTCGGAGACGATGGGTTTGCGCATTTTCACTTGATAGTTAGCAAAATCCTTATGGGTAATAAGCCCGCCGTTAGCAGCCATCCAGCGCCCGGTTTTTTTTGCAAAATCACCTCGATAAAAATAATCCGGCCCCTGTTTTGCTATTGCGCGATAAGTCGCCGCCAAATCTTTTTGTTGCAGCGATGAAAACTCTGGAAATGGTTTGCTATTTTTATCCAAATAAATCGCTGCACTGGCAGGAAATTTTGCCAAATTATCCTTAGTTGCTGCGATGCGCTCAGCCAATGCCGGCGAAATGGAAAAGCCTTTTTCCGCCAAATCCGCAGCGGGCAAAATAACATCGCGAAACTTTAAATTTCCACCCAGCTTTTGTAATTTATCCAATGCGGCAACTGAACCGGGAATACCTGCAGCTAGCGCACCTGTGCGACTCAATTCAGGATCAGCTTTGCCATCGACAACAAACATGTCGCGTGTTGCAGCAGCAGGCGCCATCTCGCGCCCGTCTATCGCCAAAATTCGGCCGTCAGCCATGCGAACCAAAATAAAACAACCACCGCCGATACCAGAATTGTGACCATCGACAACACCAAGGGCAAAAGCTGCTGCAATTGCAGCATCAAGCGCATTGCCGCCGCGCGTGATCACATCGATCGCAATTTGCGTAGCATAAGGATTAACCGTAGCAACGGCTGCCCTGCCGTCGGAACTCACGAGCGCGTAATTATTCGCGGCATCATCCGCCAAAACCTGACCAGTAAAGCCAATAATTAGTAGGCTAACCCATAATGCAAATACTATTTTCATATTACCAACCAAATTCCTATACGACGGGGGAAGGAAGTCTATTACCTGTTGAAAGATTCGGCTATAGGCATTGAATACCCGGTCATAGATATTACCGCTAACCATGGTCTACACTGCGATACACTATTTTCACTATTATGATCAAAGACTCAAATTAACAAACAGGAGTTTATTTATGCGATTACTTACAAGAGCATTGCTACTGGCCGGCAGTACACTGGCTGCTTTGCCGACTTTAGCCGCCGAAGGCATGTGGACTCTGGACAATCTGCCACATGATGATTTGGCAAAAACCTATGGTTTTAAACCCACATCAGCATGGCTGGATAAATCCATGCGCAGCGCGGTGCGTTTGGCGGGTGGCTGCTCCGGTTCGTTTGTATCGGCCCAAGGATTGGTACTCACTAATCATCACTGCGTAATTGGTTGCGTAGAGGATTTATCGAGTGAAAAACAAGATCTGGTTAATAACGGTTTTCTCGCCAAAAATCACAGCGAAGAAAAACAATGCCCGGGCATGGAAGTGAACCGCTTGGAAAAAACCGAGGATGTGACTGCGCGTATGCAAAAAGCACTCGCGGGTTTGTCCGGTAAAGCATTTAGCGATGCAAAAAAAGCCGAGCAATCACTGATTGAAAAAGAATGTGTGGGTGACACTGGCGAACAGCGCCGTTGCGATATTGTCGAACTTTATGGCGGTGGCCAATACCATGTTTATCAATACGCACGTTTTCAGGATGTGCGCCTGGTATTTTCACCGGAGTATGCAGCAGGATTTTTTGGTGGCGACCCGGATAATTTTAATTTTCCGCGTTACAACCTCGACATGAGTTTATTGCGTGTTTATGACCGCGCAGGAAAACCACTCGTCAATTCTGATTGGTTTTCTATCAACCCCAAAGGCGCCAAAGAAGGCGAACTGGTCATGACCCTCGGCCACCCCGGCTCCACGCAACGCCAACTGACCATGATTGAATTGGAAACCCAACGCGATCTGGTGTTGCCTTTTCGCTTGATGCTCGCATCAGAATATCGCGGACTGTTGTTGCAATACTCAACGCAGAGTGAAGAAAACGCACGCATTGCGCAAACTGAATTGACCATGGTGGAAAATGGTTTGAAAGCGCGCACAGGTATGTTCCAGGCGCTCTTATCACCCAGTGTTATGCAACAAAAACGCGAACAGGAAAATGCATTTCGCAATTGGGTTAATAGTGACCCCACGCGTGTAACTGCTTATGGCGACCCGTGGAAAACATTAAGCGATACCCAAATCGCATGGCGCAATCTGTATGTCGATTACGTCATGGTGGAAATTGGTTTTGGCGCTATGTCGCAACAGGTGACGTGGGCGCGCACATTGGTGCGCGGCACCGCCGAAAAAGCAAAACCCGATGCGCAACGCCTACGCGAATTTGCTGATGCCAGTTTACCCGCAGTACAAGCTGGTCTGTTTGCCGAGGTGCCTTTGTATACCGATTTTGAACGCGCCAAGTTGGCTTGGTCACTGAGCAAATTGCGCGAAAAACTCGGTGTTGATAACCCGGTAGTAAAAAGTATTTTGGGGAAACAATCGCCCGAAGCGCTAGCTAAGGAGATTGTCTCCAACAGCAAACTCGGCGATGCAGCAGTGCGCAAGCAACTCTGGGACGGCGGTGCTGAAGCAGTGAAACGCAGCGATGACCCCGCCATTAAACTCGCCAGATTAATTGATGAGCACGCGCGTAAATTCCGTATTGACTACGACCAAAACATCGAGCCAGTACAAAAAGCCGCTGCCAATCAATTAGCCAAAGCACGTTTTGCTTATCAAGGAACACAAGTCTACCCCGATGCCACTTTTTCGCTACGCTTGTCACACGGTGTAATTCGCGGCTGGGAAGAAAAAGGCAAAGCGATTACCCCCTTCACCGACATTGGTGGCCTGATTGATCGCGCTACCGATTATGATCCCTTTAAATTGGCTGACACTTGGGATGCCGCGCAGAAAAAGTTGAACAAAAAAACGCGTTTCAACCAGGTATCAACGAACGACATTATTGGCGGTAATTCCGGCAGCCCTTTAATCAACGCAAAAGGTGAATTGGTGGGATTAATTTTTGATGGCAATATCCAATCACTGGGTGGCGCTTACTTTTTTGATGAGTCTGTCAACCGGGCGGTATCCGTACATCCCGCCGCAATGAGCGAAGCACTTAAAAAAGTCTACAAAGCAGATCATCTTGTGAAAGAATTAAAACTCAAGTAATTATTTGATCAGCAAGGTCATGCACGATAAATTATGCATGACCTTGCAACCATTAAAAAATCATCACACCCGCCGCTGGCAAACTAACACGCTCACCCAATTGTATTTCTTTTCCTGTGAGCTGATCTTCGCGAATGCCCTGCAAATTTTTCGGTGTCACAAACTCGGCATTCAAAGTTGAACCCAAGTTAATCAATACCCACACACTTTTACCAGCCGAAATATTCTCCACCAACCATATGCCTTTATTATCCACCGGATAGTAACGAACCTCTTGCGGCAATTGCAGCGCGGGGTTTTCATTGCGCACCTTAATCAGGCGCTTGTAGTGATTAAACAAGGAGTGCGGATCTTGCGCCTGGGCAGCGACAGATTTGCCCGTATCTTTTAATGTTTGCCAATAATTAGCCCACCACCCCTGATGATTTTGCATCCAGGGGAACCATTTTGCTTGGTCTAGCCAAAAGGTGCCGGTCGAATTAAATCCTGCGCTGTCTTCATCACTCCACTGCATAATCGCGCGACGATATTGGTCGTCGCCAGTTTTGTATTGCGACAAACCAATTTCTTCGCCGTAATAAAGATAGAGAGTCCCCGGTGTAGTCATTAATAAACTCGCGGCAATTTTCGCTTTGGCAAGATCGTTTTCCAGCGTGTACATAATGCGAGTTTGATCATGATTGGTTAAAAAAGGTGAGAAATACTGGATTGGCGCTGCTGCTTTGCGCGCAACTAAATTCGCCCATAGACCATCGCGGCTTTGTTGCAGGTTTTTCGCGCTCATGGTGCCAAAGTCGGCGGTTTGTTTTACCTCTGGATTTAGCAGATCAATCACCACGGTGCCAAAATCAAAATCAAAGGATGAATCCAATCCTTTGCCTTGATTCCGATATTTTCCGATTGTACTCAAATCGGCCCAAGCCTCTGCCACTAACATAGCATCCGGTTTTACCGATTTCACGTGCTGCGTAAAAATAGTCCAATAATCGATAGTACCCTGGGTATCAGCCTGCAACGGGTAACCGCCCTCTTCCACCGCATAACGCACTGCATCCAAACGGAAACCATCAACACCTTTGGCAAGCCAAAAACTGGCGAGTTTATTTAATTCATCAATAACGACTTGCTTAGTGAGATTTAAATCCGGTTGACTGCTACCAAATGCACCGTAATAAAATGCTTTGCGCGTTTCATTCCAATGCCATACTGCGGCAGGATTGGATTCAGCTGACCAGGGTTGCCCCCAACCACTCGCGGGGCGCTCGTCGCGCCAGATAAAATAATCCGCATAACCCGCCTCTTTATTAGCTGATTTAATAAACCACTCGTGTTTATCAGAGATGTGGTTGAGTACTAAATCCAAAATCACTTTGATATTGCGCTTGTGCGCTTGCGCGATAAAGTTTTCAAAATCCGCCATGGTGCCGTAATCGGCCTCCACGTTATAAAAGTCCTGAAAATCGTAACCGTGGTAAGAAGGTGCTTCAAATACTGGTGTAAGCCAAATACCTTTCACCCCCAAGTCTTGCAAATAGTCGAGTTTGGCAGTCATCCCCTTAAAATCACCGCTGCCATCACCGTCGGAATCCTGAAACGAACGCGGCCAGATTTCATAAAAAATAGTGCTGTGCCACCATTGCGTCGGCTCTTCATTAATGGCTAGTGATAAATAATCTGTAGAAGTATTTGCTGTGGAACTCGCAGAAGAATTCGAACCAGTGGTCGATGCGGGCGCAGTTCCGGAATCACTGCAACCAACAACAAACAGCAGAGTAAATAACAGGGTAAACAGGGATTTCATGGGCGGGCTCCATGGCTATTCGCGTAATTATAAGAATGGGCTTTACTAGTAAAGCCCATTGCCTAGAGTTATGCCAAGCGGAACCCGATAGGGACAGGTATGAATACGTATGCGGAGCAGCGTCAATCAGTTAGCCGGTTAGCTCCTCATCATCTAATTTGTAAGCGAGCACTTTATCAATGCGGCGGCCGTCCATATCAACGATTTCCAATAGCCAATCCCGCACCACAACCTTATCGCCGGTGGCAGGCATACGCCCCATCAGTAACATAATTAAACCATTGAGAGTTTCGTAATCACCCTCTCCAGGCAATTCATCAATCTGCAAGCAATCTTTCAAATCGATAATTGCGAGCATGCCATCCAATAACAGTGAGCCGTCATCGCGGCGAATGATGTAAGCGTCTTCGCCCTCACCCATAATAAATTCACCGGTGAGTGCTTCCAATAAATCTTGCAGCGTCACTATGCCTTTGAGATCGCCATATTCGTCAACCACAAACACCATTTGGCTATGCGATGAACGGAAAAATTCCAACAGCTCCATTCCGGTTAATGATTCCGGAACAACATGGCAAGGCTGCGCCATGGATTCAAGATCAACAGTGCTGCCACGGATGGCTTCGGCCAATAATTCTTTGGCATTAATCACGCCGATTAAATTATCACTTTGTTTAGTGCAAACGGGAAAGCGCGAGTGCGGTGATTTCATAACGCGCTGGTAATTTTCTTCAAGCGGTAAGGCGGTATCCAAATACACAATATCCGAACGCGGCACCATTAATGAAACAATGCTGCGTGCTTCCAGGCGCAATACGTTTTTTACCATCGCATGTTCTTGTTGCTCTAGCACGCCTGAGCTGGAGCCTTCGTCAAGGATTGCATGGATATCTTCCTGGGTAACTTGTGCGTTTTGGGTTTGATGGAAACCAAATAAGCGCATCAACGCAAGTGTTGAGCCCGACAAAAAATAGACAAAAGGCTTGGTCAGTATCGCCAGTAATTGCATGGGCCTTGCCACATAACAAGCGATGCGCTCGGCGTTGAGTTGGCCTATACGTTTGGGTACTAACTCGCCCGCAACAATAGACAAATAAGTCACTACGAAAACTACTAAAACTGTAGCGAAATTATCGCTAAAGTTAACAGGCACGCCAAAGGTTTGTAACCACAACGCAAATGGCTCCGCAAAAATCGACTCACCAAAAATACCGTTTAACAGAGTGATGGAGGTAATACCGATTTGCACGGTTGATAAAAACTGGGTGGGATCTTCGGCCAATTTCAGTGCGACTTCCGCCGAGCTATTTCCCTTGGCGGCAAGTGCCATCAAACGGGATTTTTTTGCGGTGACAATAGCAATTTCCGACATCGCAAACAGACCGTTGAGGATAATCAGGCCAAGCAATACAAAGATTTCCATGGAGTCCTACTGATGGAGCGCAAAAGCGCGGGAGGCCGAGTATAACATCGGCACCCAATAACTATGCCAGCCCACACACTATTGGTATAACCGATCTGCCCTTTTCCTGATGACACGCATGATTAGATTGCCTTAATCAATGAGAAATATTATCATTAGCGCCATCTTATTATTCACAATCACGATCACCTCCCACAGCAGTCGCCGATGCAATCCAAACATGCTTCATTAATTTCCTTTTTGCTCGTTATAGGCGCTCATGTCGGGGTTTTGGCGGCGGTAATGTTATCGCCTTCCGCGCCAAAACCCATTGAAATCGTGATGCCCACTATCCAGGGCGTATTGGTGATGGCAGAACCGGAAGAGGCACCGCCACCACCACCGGAACCACCACCTCCGCCGCCGGAAAAAAAGCCCGAACCAAAACCAGTACCCAAACCACCGCCCAAAGCCCCACCATCGGAACGCGCGGTAAAAGCACCTGAACCAGAACCACCACAGCCGGTAGAAAAACCAGTGGAGCCGAAACCGGCAGAACCTGCTCCGGCACCGGTATTGCCACCGCGCGCTGACGCTGGCCAATTAAGCAATCCGGCACCGGTTTACCCGAGTTTATCGCGTCGCTTGCGCGAGGAAGGCATAGTTGTTTTAGAGATATTGATCAAAGCGGACGGCACAGTCGGCGAGATCAAAATAAAAACCTCCAGCGGTTTCAAACGTTTGGATGATACGGCGGTAAAAGCAGTGAAGCACTGGCGCTATCAACCAGCGACCCAAGGCGATAAGAAAATCGATTTTTGGTATGAACAGCCGGTTGAGTTCAATTTGAATTAATTTTTGTACTTTTTATTTTTTTACACTTTCCATTATTGAGTAGGCGAGGTTTTTATGGATTCACCTTACGGCATTGCTTCCATCTGGCAGCAGGGCGATGCGTTGATCAAAGGCGTCGCAATTATTTTGTTGGTTATGTCCATCGCCAGCTGGTGGGTGATTGTTGTGCGCGCCTGGGGTTTATGGCGGTTGCGCCGCCCGTCACAGGGCTTGAATGATTTCTGGCACGCACAAAGTTTTGCTGAAGGCTTGCGCACACTCGGGGAAGATCGCTCTACCCCCTTCCGCCATTTGGCCGAAGAGGGCCAGGCAGCGCTCGATCACCACAGCAATCACAAGGACGACTTGCACGGCCACCTGCCACTCGCTGAATGGCTCACAGCCTGTTTGCGTGGCTCTATCGATGAAAGTGCCGAGCGTTTACAACGAGGTTTGGCGGTTCTTGCATCAGTGGGATCAACAGCACCTTTCGTCGGCCTGTTTGGCACTGTGTGGGGAATTTATCACGCGCTTGTAGGTATCGGTATTTCCGGCCAAGCCAGTATCGATAAAGTCGCAGGCCCAGTGGGTGAAGCATTGATTATGACGGCGTTTGGGTTAGCTGTCGCCATCCCAGCCGTGCTGGGTTACAACGCCCTCTCACGCGCCAACAAAGGCGTACTCAATAAACTCAACCGTTTTGCACATCAATTGCATGCGTATTTTATTACCGGCAGCCCAATGCAAAATAAAGGCATTATCACCAAACTCACTCCACGCAAAGAGGTGTAAGCCATGGCCTTCGGCGGTGGACTCGACGACGATACAGAAGTGATGAATGAAATCAACATGACGCCTTTGGTGGATGTGATGTTGGTATTGTTGATTATTTTTATTATCACTGTGCCAGTATTAACCCACTCGGTAAAAGTGGATTTGCCGCGCGCAGATAACACACCCAATGAATTAAAACCGGAGACGGTTAATCTTGCAGTCAATGCCGATGGCAATATTTACTGGAATGAAACACAAGTCACTATGGAAGAACTGGATGCGCGCTTGGCCACAGAAGCCGGCAAACAACCACAACCGGAAGTGCATATCCGCGGCGACAGGACAGTTGATTACGAACATGTCATCAAGACCATGGCCGCAGTGCAGCGCGCAGGAATTTTAAAACTAGGATTTGTAACTGAACCCGGCAACTAGCCGGGTTCTTTTTTAATGTGCAACTGGTTTTGGTTGCGCCTCCAATCGCCAGGGCTTGCCGTCGCAAGTGGCGTAGCTCGAACAGCCGGGTTGGCAGCCGCGGCAGGGTAAGCGTGCAGGCGATTCACTTTCTGTAGGTACAGGTTTGTTTGACATCATGGCTCCGTAAAAATAGACGATCAATCTGTATACGAAGCAGGAAGCGATTTGGGTGTGCGCCAGGCAACGTTATTGTCTATGTTGCGCAAGATATTTTTTAGTTAGCGCCATAAAACGCGGTGTTGGCCCTATATCTTCATAGATCGCATCATCCATCTCATCCCTCGCCACAACGGTTGGCCCTTGTACATAAGGAAAGCTCGCTTCCAATTGCCCGAGCGCTGCCGACAATAATTCACTGATTAATTGTTCTTTGGTGCGTTTGGGATACATCTCTGCCAATGCATCAATTTTCGCTGCATCTTCCACCAGTAGGTGAACAGCATAGGTATCTTTTGTTAATACACCATGGGCATGGGATTCCCATTGGGCGACAAGCTCTTTTAACATCATAACAGCAGCCTCTTACAGGTCGATGAAAAGGGAGAAATTACTTATCTCCTAATGCAAGTGTAGACCAGAGTTTACTGACAGACAGATGAAAAACAATGTGCGCCGCTGCACACATTGTTTTTTTATTTAATCACTTATCGCTAACATGATTTTTCAACATGATGTCAAAACCCATCAATAATTGACTTCATTACTCATCAATTACAGCTGGTTTTAATATCGTTTAATGCACTGCGACTCATTCCAGAACGCGCGGTTAATTCTGCAGGACACGCCACCTCTTTGTATTTAAGTGCAGGATTATCAGCAGCCTGGAACCAATCCGCATACCAGGTGCAAGCGCGCTGCAATTCCGTCAAACCGCGCGAACCAAACACGCTGTTACAGCGATTGGTTAAACAAGATTTGTACTGCGCGAGGCTCGCGTTATAACCCAGTTCTTGTTTACACGCGGCCAGCAATCCACCGTACTGCGCACCTAATTCAGAATTGGAAACGCCCCATTGCGCTGAACACGCATTAAACGCTCCTACTCCGCCACCTGGCACCAAAATATCGAATTGGCCGCCACCCACGTCGTAGCCAATATTAGTCGCCTGTACGATCATGGTTTTACCGGCCAAAGCGGCCGAGCCAGGATCGCCCGGCGAATTGTGCGAACTGCCGGTAAATTGCAATTGGTAGCAGCGACCACAGACATCGCCACTGGAAGTCGCGGCAAAACCGTAAGCCAAAGTATCGCTCACCGCAAACGGTGCCATACCCCAGCACATATGCGCATTGCCACCATCGCAACTGCTAGGCAAGGTCAAATCACTCAGGCGAGTATTATTTGCCGCACAACTTTGCAGCGGTGCAACCAGTGTCGGAACATTGCCTGACCATCCACAATGCGGTTTGCAGCAATCCCAATAACGCGTTGCATAACCATCACAACCGCCGACAATAGGTGGAATACTGCTGGCCGAACTACTGGTGATTGCAGTGGAAGAAGAACCGCGGAAAGATGAACGCGACGAGCTGGAACGACTGGTCATACTCGACGATGAAACCACTGAAGAACGCGCACTGGATGTAGCACCCACTACGCCGTAAGGTGCTGGTTGTGCGGAGCAGGTTGCTGTTGCTACACAACTCTTTCCATTTTCATAACCCCAACCCTTGGCGGTAGTGGCGCACAAAGGTGTGAGACTGCCATACCAGTTACACATTTGCCCTGCGGCAGACGCAAGGCTCGAACTGCGCAGTGATGATGCAATGCTCACACTGGCCGACGAACGCAAACTTGCACTGATGCTGGATGAACGCGCACTGGAAACCGAACTGGATCTTGCACTCGAGCTCGCCGGTGTAATGCTGGAAGCAACAGCGCCAGTGCAGACAGCACCCGCGATTATCGGCACCTGCGCTTTGCTGCCACCATTCGTACCCTGTACCCCGAATTCAACATTGGAACCCACCGCAATATTAGTATTCCAGTTTAATGGTGAAGCGCTATAAGGATTGGCGCCAGTCACCGTTGCGTTCCAGCTACTGGTAATGCGCGAGCCATCGCTATAATTCCAATTCAACGCCCAACTGGAAATGGGTACTGTGCCGTCATTAGTAATGCGAATTGTCGCGGTAAATCCACTACCCCATTCATTTGCGATTTTGTATTCACATTTGGCTGCATGTGCAATAGCCCCATATAAACTCACCAATGCCACATAACCACTCATCAATAAAAGTCGAATCCACGCCGAATGTAATTTCATACATCATTCCTCCACGAGAAATTAATTGTTCAGACGACAGAAAACAACAGCAAAGCCAAGCGGCAATGCACAACGCATTTTCTGTCATGATACGAATCAATCCCCTGTCATTTTTGCTGCCAAAAAATTAACAAGTGATATCAAAGGGTTGATGCAATTGGAGAGAGTTTTTAACGCGCGATCTAATTATATGAAGAGCATTATTTTTAATATGTCCAAGCCTACAACAAAATAACCGGCGACAGTAAATTCAACATCAGATTTGTGATCCACGCGTATAGCGACAACACGCGCTCACAAGTGCGCTGTGTGAATATTTCACAAATCGCAAGGCTCTTTCCTCACAACGAATATTTATCCGCAAGAGTAACCTGAAATTCTCGGGAACTCCGGGACATAACGATATAGCTCGTTATGCTTTCGCGATTCAATCAAAAGGAGATTTTTATGTTGAACTTCGAACTCAAATTTGCGGGCAACCAGTTCGCAGAACTCATTTTCAAACTTCCCTGCAAGCAAAATATCCTTATGGTTGCCGATGGCAGCCTGAGTTTCGGTACCGCAGGTTTCGGCCTTTCTGAATTTGTAACGATCATCAAAAGCGGCGGACATAACGTAGCTACCGCACATCGCACCGGTGGCGGTGTTGCATCCACCATTGCGGGCAATTTTAATTTTGCGACCGCTGCTACACCGGTTAACCGCACTAATTACGACCAGCTGTGGCTCTTTGGTTTTAGTTCGTCTGCACTCAGTGCAGCTGAGCAAACCACCATTGCACAATTTATGCAGGCAGGCGGCGGTGTATTTGCAACAGGTGACCACGCAAGTATCGGATCGGGCATGGGCACAACGCTTCCCCGCGTACGGCAAATGCGCAATTGGGCAAGCGTACCGATGACCAGCCCTGACCGGCACGATACAGTGCTTGAGCCAGGCAGCGATGGCATCAAACAATTCGAAGATCAATCCGATGCAATTCCCCAGCGTATTTATCCGGTATTTTTTTCCAATGGCGGCCCTGATAACCAAGCGTCCAGTTGGAATGTACATCCGGTATTGCGCCATGAATCAGGGGCAGTGGATTACTTGCCAGACCATCCGCACGAAAGTGAATGCCTGGCGCCCGTACCGGCCGCAGGAAATTTTGCCGGCGTCGAAGAATGGCCTATGGCAGCTGGTGTACGCATCGCGCCGCAAGTGGTCGCCGTCTCTATTTCTGCGGGGCGTTTTGTAACCAACACTGGCAAGCCACCAGTTAAACCTCACAGCTTTGGCGCCATTTCAGCATACGATGGCGACGCTGCCAATGTAGGCAGAATTGTGTGTGATGCAACCTGGCACCATTTTGTGAATGTGAATTTAAATGGTTCTGGTTCCGGCGGCCGGAGCGGTTTATATATTGCAGGAAATCCGACACCGGAATATTTAAAAATCCAACGCTACTATTTAAATACTGCGCGCTGGCTTGCGCCGAAAAATCGGCGCTCCTGCTGGCCATTTTTACAAGCAGCTTTGACACGGTTTGATTTTGAAATCGCTGAGTTGCGCTTGCCCTTTCCACATCCCTGTCCTTGGGATCCGCTGTTAAAAATTGGCGTAGTAGCAGAGGAAGTTATGACCCGGCATTGGGGTTTGGGCGCCATGGCAGAGATAGTCGATGATTTAGTCGCCAGCAGCGATGCAAACCCAGCGCTAGCACAATTGGTCAAAGCGCAACAGGAGCTGGCACTCACAGGCGACAACACCAAAGAAGCTGAACCGTCACTGTTACCCCTGCAAAATATTCGCCGCGTTATTTTAGGCTCTATTATCAATCAGCTAGCGCACAAATTGCCTGAAGATGAAACAAAACTGGCTTCTATGTTTAAGCGGGCACAACCAAAATTGATTGATACGGTCATTACAGAAGCGATTGATAACGCCGAGCAAGCGATTGGAGATTATTTGCAACGCGCGCTGAAACAAACAACGGCTATCACAAAAGCTATTCAAGGAAAAAGAGTAACAAGATAATTTGGCAAATTGCACAACGAATTTTTTATAGGTATCGATGCACTTTAAGGAGAGACGTTATGAAATCGTTAAAAGAAATAACCGGCAGGTTGCTCGCATTGCTTTCATCACCCACGGTGTCAACCCTGGTGATTTCATCAGTGGTACTACCATCATTGGTTGTGTCACTACTGCTCTTGTCATCGCTGCTGGCAACACCGGCATTTGCGACTCCACCCGACCGTCCTATTGCCGCTATGCCTGAGTCGATCGAAAAAATTACCTCGCTCAAGGCCACCCAGGGTAGCTTCACTGTACCCATTCGCGTGACTGTGAATGATGTACGCATCAATGAAGTGGTCATTAACATAAGCGATGCAACTACTCTTCCTGCAAAAAAAATGGGTGAAGCAACGCGTACGAAAATTGCCAATGATAAACAGCGCGTTAAGGACACGGTTGTCAAGGCAATAGTGCCAGCATTTAGCCAAGCGGGAATTTACAAAATAGAGCTGGAAATTGGTGACACTAAAGGTGTGATCTATGACCGGGTTATTTTTTATCAGGAAGTGTCTGAGAAAAAACAAGCCAGGCTATTCACCCAGAAACAATGGCGGGAAATACGGCAGAAAAAACGCTCTGAAGATTTTACTAAAATGAAATCAGTGCGCGCATTTTCCGGCAACTTGACCAACGTGGATGACACTACACTAGCGCGCATAGTCACCGATAAAAATCGCGCGGTATTATTGGCCAGGGCTGATAAAGAGCTGGGGCAAGATGCGAAGCATGTTATTGATTCGAGCAAAACCGCCTGGCGCGAACGCGATCCGGTGACAGTCAATGGGAGAATTGTATTTACCGATTTTGATGGCTCCGTAAAGCCATTGGTCAACGCAGGTATTTATCTGTACGACGACGACACCTTTGGCGATGAATTCCTCGAATCTGTCGCCACGAATGGCAATGGTGACTACAGCATCAGCGTCAATAATGATGATGGCTGGCTGCAAAACGGCCGCGACCTTTACATCAAATTAAAACTACGCAATACCCGCTGGCGTGTGCACGATGGTGGCGATTATGAATGGGCATCCGGCGTGCGCGACGATTTAAATGAAGGTGCAGTAGTCAATTTCGGAACCCTGACACCCAGTGATGATATGGAAGCGGCGCAAATATTCTCGTTTATGGATCGCGCCTGGCAACATATAACCAGTGTCGGTGGGCGCGATCCGGGTTTTGTTGAAATTGATTATCCAAGCTCAGGTGATTTTTATAATGGCCAGATAAACTTATCAGCCTCCACTAACCGCGCTCCTGATATCGCCATTCACGAATATGGCCATTTTTTAATGGACGCCGCCTATCCCGGTGGGGACCCCAGCCCTGGTGGCGCGCACAACTTTGGCGATGCAGTGCAGGATGAACGGCTCTCATGGAGTGAAGGTTGGGCAAGTGCATTTATGTTAAGCCTGTGCAATGACGGCCAATACAATTGGGACGAAGGCACAACTGAAGGCGCGGGGGAGTGGCCCAGTTGCACCAATCAAAATGATGCTGGCGGCCAGGCATTGGAATTGTATTCCGGTGCAAATCGCCTGGGGGAAAAACAGGAGGCCAGGGTTGCAGCAGCACTACTGGATTTGATGGATTCCAACAACGATAACAATGGTGGCAGTGAAGACCGTGGACGCAATAGTTTGAGTGATGACAACACACCTAACCGTGTGTCATTGGAAACTATTTACAATCAAACCATGTGGGATTCCGGTCACAATAACATGTTGCAGTATTGGACGTCCCTTTCTGGAGAACTCAGCGGTGCAACCTGGACAGATGCCAATGAAATACTGCGCTACAATTGGATGTCTATCTCAGCTCCAATCGATATTAGCTGTGTTGCATCCAAGGTGGCGGCGGCAGAGTTTAAAGATTATCCCGCAGTCATCACCGATTTGCGCAATTTCCGAGATCAGGCGCTAAAGCCCTTGGCGAAAGGACGTCAACTTATGCAAATTTATTATCGTCACAGTCCCGAGCTAGCTACGCTCTTGATTGGCGATAAAAATGGACGCTCGCATGCGGCGCAGGTAGTCCGACATTTTTCCAGTTTAGGCGCAGCAGCGAAAAATCATGCTCAACTTGAAAAAATTGCTACAAACAATGAGCCTTTGATTAGCCCTACCATTGACAAATCGATAAGCTATTTATTCCAGTTAATCGAGACAAAAGGCAGCCGCGAATTGCAAAGCGATTTAAAAGTAGTGCGAGCTGAATATCGCACTATTGCAAAAATGAATTTTGCAGACGCCTTAGTCTATGCAGAGTCATTACCGCAAGCGGAAACACAAAAGGAATTGCCCCCCATCAACCAACAGGATTTAGCACCCGCAAGCCGTAAAGTTGATTGGGAACTCATCAAACGCAATCTATCACCACAATCAGGAATAAACACTACTGAAAAAGCAGCTTATTAGCTATTGTTAAGTGCCTGCACAATAAAAACGAGCACAACTGTTGTGCTCGTTTTTTTAACTAGCCATGAAGCTCACTCTCATACATATTCACTAATCACATTCGCCAACACCGAAATATATTTGTCCATTTCCGCTTCAGGCACTTGCGCATAACCCAACATTAAACCATTACACAAAACACTACCCGTTGCCAACTTGCTCAGCGGTTGGGTATACACATCCTGAGCTAATGCAGCCCTACTGATGCTCACATCATTGAGTGCTTCGGGCAGTGCTATTGTTAAATGAATACCGGATGACCCGCCGTAAATTATCGCAATGTGGCCGAGATGTTTATTAATCGCTGCTACCAGTGCATCGCGTCGCGCTGCATACAAACGGCGCATTTTTTTCAAGTGATTGGAAAAATGGCCCGCGCGCAGAAATTCCGCAAGCGCAAGTTGATCGGCACTGCGCCCGCGCAAATGCCCTAGCTTCAATATACCGGCAAAAGGTTCCACCAATCCTTTTGGTACCACCATATAACCAATACGCAATGCGGGAAATAATGTTTTGCTAAAGGTGCCGAGGTAGATTACCGGTGCGTCAGCAACCAAACCTTGCATTGCTGGCAACGGTGGGCCATCGCGGCGGAATTCGCTGTCGTAATCATCTTCAATAATCAACGCGTCGTATTGTTTTGCTGACTCGATTAATTCAAGTCGGCGCACAACACTCATCACACTGCCGAGCGGAAACTGGTGCGATGGTGTTGTATAAATGAATTTCGGCGTAAATTTTTCCCACTCTTTTTTTGTCGGTGCGATCCCTTCTGCATCCACCGCAATACCGCGCACATCCAGCTCTGCAGCTTTCAATGATTGAAAAGCACCGCCGTAACCGGGGTTCTCAATCCAGACAATATCTCCCGCACTTGCCAGTGCATGCGCACAAATACCTAAACTCTGTTGCGTGCCATCAGTAATAAAAATTTGTTCTGCACTACAGACCAGGCCGCGAGTACTGGTGAGATGCTCTGCTATGGCTACACGCAAAATTGGTTCACCCACTGCGTTTGCATAATCGAGTTGTTGAAAATTAAGTTCCCGCCAAACACGTTCCAAACAACGGCGCCAGATAGCAATTGGAAAATGCGCTAACGCAGGCACACCCGACATAAATGCGGTAAATGCGCCGTGAGGATCAGTAGGCCATGGCGTTAACTGCGCACGCGCAGAAAGCTGCCGTGGCTTGGCGATATTCGCAGCCACTGGAGTACTGACTAAGGTTGAAAGATTGGATGCAACCAGAGTGCCGCGCCCGGCTGATAACAGCAGCCCCTCGGTGATCAACTGTTCGTAGGCATAGAGTACGGTATTGCGCGAAATCTTGAGCTCAGTGGCTAAAGTTCGACTGCCCGGTAATTGCATACCCGCTTTAAGTTGACCGCGCAAAATAGTATCGCGTAAGCAGTGGTATAAACGCCGCTGTTGTGACTGCTTAATTCCAGATTGTCTGGCATTGAACTGATCAAAGAGAAATTGGTAGTCCATGTGGCCCCAAAAATTTTCATAAAAGTGGATCTTATTATAGAGCCAGCAGCAGGATAATCTAAACGCTTAACCCGTTGCTGATAACAAAACCACTATTAAAAAGGAACAGAATGAACCAGCAGTCACCCAGCTCCCCATCTCCACGCACACGTATTCGTCGCCTCGCTGAAAAGGCTAGCTATGAACAGCAAACGCTCTATGCGGTAATCGATGAAGCTTATCTGTGCAACGTCGCGTTCAACGACGGCACCAGCACACACTGCATTCCCACTGCGTGCTGGCGTATTGGCGATGCGCTTTATGTGCACGGCTCCAATGGCGGCCGCCTCACCAAAATACTTACCGCAGGAACCCAGGTATCCGTTGCGATTACTCATCTTGATGGACTGGTGCTGGCGCGCTCCGCTTTCAATCACAGCATGCACTATCGCTCCGCGGTGATTTACGGGACATTTGAATTAGTAGAAGACAAGCAAGCCAAAATCGCCGCCATGGATGCCTTGATGGATAAGATCGCTGCCGGCCGCAAACACGAGGCGCGCCCAGGGAATGCGAAAGAACTCGCTGCTACCAGTGTCATGCGAATTTCGCTTGACGAAGCTGCCTGCAAAATCAGCAATAGCGCGCCCAGCGATGATGAGGAAGATATGCAATTGCCCGTGTGGGCGGGTGTTTTGCCTCTAGCAGTAAAACATGGCGAACCCATCCACGCCGATAACGGATCGATCCCTACACCGGCTTATGTGACAGGCTGGGTAAAAACTGCCTGATAAATTTTTATCTGGAGGTAAAAGTAGTTATTGATGAGGAGAGCGACATAAAAAATTATGTCGCTCTCCAAATTTCATCTACCACTTAATAAAAATCAATAATCACCTCGCTTTTCGCGCACTCGCACTTGAGCGGCTTTATGCAGCACTTTCCATTTTGCTCGCTCATCAATACGCTCAAGCGCTGTCTGTTGGCTGCGACGAACTTCGCGCAATAATTTTTGATAATTATGCAAGCGATCAGCATCAACAAACTCGCGCACAGCACAGCCGGGTTCATCTCGATGTTCGCAATTACGAAAGCGACAATTCATTGCCAGGGTTGCAATGTCATCAAACGCAAGCTCCAAAGATTCTTCATCGACATCCGGACTCCAGCTGCGCAGACCGGGCGTGTCAATAATACAAGCACCCGTTGTGCATTGGTGCAGCGATCGAGAAGTCGTCGTGTGCCGCCCTTTGCTATCATCTTTGCGCACATCACCCGTTGCTTGTGCACTGGATGTCAGCCTATTAGTCAAGGTGGATTTCCCTGCTCCAGACGAGCCCAGCAACACCAGCGTTTGCCCTTTTCGCAACCATGGAGCCAAAACCATTATCGTACTTTCATGCAATGCATTCACTGCAACAATTGGTATGTGAGCTGGCAAACGCTGCTCTATTTGCTCCAATTTTTCTGCAAGATTTTCTGCAATATCCTGTTTGGTTAGTACGATAACCGGTATTACCTGCGCTGCTTGCACGATCGCGAGGTAGCGCTCCATGCGGCGTAAATTAAAATCCTTATCCAAACCCATAACTAATAATGCAGTATCGACATTCGTCACCAATACCTGGCGTTTACCTTCCTGCGTGCGCCGTGAAATTTGCGTTACTGGCTCCATGCACTGGCTAATCCAATATTCATTATTAGGGCGTGATTCCACAATTACCCAATCGCCCACTGCAAGACCGAATCCTAACGCCGGTAGTGCGCGCACGCGATATTCAGATTGACCGCTGTGCGCCAACATCCACTCGCCATGAATTTCAACAATACGCGCGGAAAACACATCAGCGGTAGCCGTTTCTAATTGTAATAATTGTTGCGCGATATAAGGTGTAAGACCAATAGAGCCAAGAGATTCAAAATCGATTTCGATCATGATGGAAAACTTCCAATTTCGTTAAGCTCGCAGGCACGAGCAAATACATCGCAATTGTTTGTGACAACAACACCGCGACAATAAAAAACGAAGTGAAAGTCGGCGCGCGATTACGCGGCCATTAGGAAACCCGAAAAACGAGAATACAGGCGGGTAATCAAGCAGCCGACAGGAGAGCAATATCAAAGACGGTCATATTTGAGGCTCCTGTACAGATAGAGAAAATAGGTGAAGGGAAAGTGATACTAGTCTGTCACTGGAGTTTTCATGAGTCAACGGACAGTTACAACTCTTTACAAGGATAGAAACAGATAAAAAAATTGACCGACACAGAGAAGTTGTTAGCCCTATTGTTAATAACCATCTATAGGGCTAACAACTATTCCACTATTACGCGCGACTACGCGCGACGCTTACGCAGCTCCAACACCAATGTCACCAATACATACGCAAGGACAACTGGGATCAATCCGTAGAGGATAGCGGTTTGCAACTGCGCCAAATATCCCAGTGACAACGCCATGGCAATCAACACCCATACATAAGCAACATAGAGTAACAGGAACATAAACCCTTCAATGCGATTGAGTACAGAGCCGATAAAAAATATCGGTAAGCAGAGTGCAGCAACACCTAGCATTACCGGAATATCAAAACCGGCCAATTGCTCTCCGGCTATCAGCGGGATTGGCGATACTAAGCCCGACAAGCCTAACACGCACAGAATATTGAAAATATTGCTACCTACTACGTTACCTACCGCGATATCACGTTGACCGCGCAGGGTAGCAACTATCGAAGTCACCACCTCAGGCAGCGAAGTTCCAGCTGCCACAATTGTCAACCCAATCACTGCTTCATTCACACCCCATGCAGTGGCAAGTTCGATTGCACTTTGCACCAACCAACGCGCGCCCATCACTAATAAAATTAATCCACCGACAACGAGCAGTATGTTCTGCCACATAGGCGCATTGGTCTTTAACATCTCTTCCACTTCGCCATCGGAAACATCCACACCTTTTTGTTTGCCTTGATAAAACAAAAACCAGGTGTAGCTCACCAGACCAATAGCGAGTATCGCGGCTTCTATTCTATTAATATTACCGTCGAGTGTCATAAGCACTGCCACTATGGATACGCCAACCATAATCGGCACGTCCTGGCGAATTAATTGGTGGGAAATAATGAGTGGAGAGATAAGCGCCGCAAGGCCGAGAATGAACAAGACATTGAAAATATTACTGCCCACCACATTGGCGATGGCCAATTCTGCCTGACCGGAATAAGCCGCTTTAACACTGACTGCAAGCTCCGGCGCACTGGTACCAAACGCCACTACCGTGAGGCCAATGACCAACGCGGGCACACCAAAATTGGAGGCAAGCCGTGCAGCCCCCTTGATCAACAAATCTGCACCCACCACCAACAAAACCAAACCAACAATCAACATTACCCAAGTCATGGCTAGCTCCAATAAAAAATAGTGAACGCACATTACCACAAAATTTTTCTGTTAAAACCCGGGCAATAAAAAACCCGGAGCCAACTTGCGTCAGCTCCGGGTTTTAGTGACAGATCAATGATTAATTAATTGCCCCAAAGATCTTTCAACAAGGTGGTTTTGCGCGTATCGAAAGGCAGCCAGGTTCCCCAGCCGGATTCGTTACTAACAGGGTCATAGGAATGACCATACCAGCCATGGGTATCACCCGATTCCGGATTGATAGACCAATAACAAGCCTGGATGTTTTTCTCTTTCATATAGCTAACAAACGCTTGTTGCCATTGCTGATCGACATTGGTGGTAATGTGGTTCCACTTGGTACGGTCAGAAATACTGCCTTTTTGTGGCCAATCCATATTGCCACCAAATTCTCCGACAACCATCGCAAAACCTTGCGCTCGCAAGTAACCGAAGTGTTCATCCCAACCTGCTCTCAGTTTGGCTGCGTCGATCACGATTCTACAATCAGCATCAGCGGCGGCATCACCTTCAAGACCGGCGCAAGCAGTTTGCGCAGGATCCAAAAAGTGTTTCTGTACGAATACTGATGGACCATAGGTGTGTGGAGAATAAACCAAACGGCTTTTCGGAATGTTGAGTGGGCTGGTGCCCGCTTCAAACAGGTTTTCACCCCAGTTGGGATTGTAGTCTTCCGATCCGTGTGGAACTTCGGTGATGGTAGATGGTGAACCATCCTGATTGTCGGCAGTAGCTGAAATACCTTCCACGAAAATCAACATATCCGGGTTAACCGAATTGATGGCGGTGTAGGCGCTTTCAGACAGACGCTTCCAATCGGCCCAGGTGTAATCCCATGGCTCATTGAAAATATCGATACCAATAATGTTATCAACACCCAACTTGGTAGAAAGACCAGCGATGTCTCTCAGGTTATCCAACCAGATAGATTCGTTGTAAGCGTGAGTGGTGACACCCGGAGTGCCCACTGGCGCACAAGAATAGCCTTCACGAGTGTATTCATAGTTTTCGCGAGTCGCATCGACATAGGGAGGGCGTGCATCCAAACGGCCAGCTCTCCAACCAACATAGTTGGAGCAGGAGTGGATATCCACCAACACCTCGATATTGTTCTGATCGGCCAACTTGATGAAATCCTCCATGGCTTGACGCGCATTGGTTTGACGCACAGACGGATGATTTTTTAACACGCCGCCAGCACGGATATCGCCAATCCCTTGCGGGTTTGTCGCATCGAGCGTTTGGGGTGCAATCGGCAGGCGAATCATGTTGATGCCTTGGGCTTTAATCTCGGTCATGGTCTGCTGGATAGTGCGGCCGGTATTTGCCCACCACATGTTGCCCGCATAAAGCTCCATTGGTGCACCGTCAGCATTGTTTTCTGCATCTTTAGGCTCATGTTGGCCTTCAAGACCAAACCAGTTTCCGCAGCGAACAGGGAATACAGTGCCGTTCTTGGTGATGTTGCCGGTTGCATCCACACGGAAGACACCGCCGGGACTAACACTGGATCGGCTCGAAGAACTGATCGAACTGGGAGTGCTTGAACGCGAAGAACTGATCGAGCTTGGCGTACTTGAGCGCGATGAACTGATCGAGCTACTGGTTACACTAATACTTGAACTTGAGCGTGAACTTGGGGTAACAGAAGACGATGAACTTGAACGGCTGGAACTCACCACACTCGATGAATTACCGCACACACCTGTCACACCAAACGGAGCAGGTTGGCTGGCACAGGTGGTTCTGGAAATACAACTTCTGTTGTTCTCATAACCCCAACCGCTGGTAGTGGTCACGCAAAGCGGATACACAGTGCCGTACCAATTACATTGTTGGAGGCAGCTAGCACTAGTCGAAGAAGAGCTTACAGACGATGGAGCCGCCGATCTTGATGACGAAGATATAGACGAAGGGGTTGCTGATCTTGATGATGAAGATACCGACGAAGGAACCGAAGATGCGGCTGAACCACCCGAACAGACAGAACCATTTACGGTTGGACGCTCCAACGCACCACCATTTTTGTTCAATTGGAAACCAAAACTCACGGTTTGGCCTGGCGGGATAGTGGCGTTCCAGCCTAAGTTGGTCGCGGTGTAGGGGTTGGTAGGCGACACAGTCGCATTCCACGAACCGGTCAAGCGGTTAGTAGCGTACTGCCAACTCACAGACCAACCGTTAATCGTAGAGGTAGTCGAGTTAGTGATTTTGATAGTACCGGTTGCCCCCGTATTCCACTCGTTGTCGATGTTGTAAGAGCAGGCAGCAGAAGTCGCGCTGCTGTAACCCATCGCCATAGTGCAAAGGCTTAACACTGCCAACAGGCTCAGGTTCTTTTTGGGCGGAGTAATCATATATTGTCTCCTTGATTGTTCAGGAAAAAGGGTGGATGCCCCTCGTTATTGTTGATTTACCCTTTAGCAAAGGGCGATTCAATGCCGCACACTCCTGTCGCCTGCCCGTCGGCAAACAAAGTGCAGCCACGCTTAAAATCCGTCGCCGCACCTGTGATCCCTTCACATTCGATGTAAAAACATGACGCGTTGAATAAGTTGGCACTCGAATTTGCTCAGCAAACCGAGGTGTTGATGACTGCTAAAGTGGAGAGCGTTTGTCGCTTAAAAATACATTAATGTTATTATTGTTATTTGTCTTACTCATTAAGACAGCGCTGTCATTCTCATTTTAATTGTACTGGGTTTCCGAGAACTGATTAACAAATGCTCATATTTTTTTCTAATGATTAAACAGATTTATATTCTGAATGAAAAAAACAAAAGCAATTAAGAGTGCAGAAACCTCTGTGCAGAAATGTAAATGCAATAGGTAAACAGGTAAGAACTGACTATCTTTGCTAGCCTAATAATTCAATCAACAAGAGACCTCAACAATGACAATAAAAATCCCCTACCTATTAATCGGCATCGGCTTGGCGTTGGGTACCCACGCGAGTCTTGCAGCAGAAAAATCTTTCACTTGGCCTAATGGCGCCAAAGCTGCAGTGAATCTCGCCTATGACGACGCATTGGATAGCCAACTCGATAACGCGATTCCCACGCTGAATAAATACAAGCTCAAAGGCACTTTCTATTTGAATGTCGTCAGCCCCACACTGACGACTCGCCTCTCTGACTGGCGAGCTGCCGCTAAAAAAGGCCATGAACTGGGAAACCACAGCATTTTTCACCAATGCTCTAAAAGCAGCCCAGGGCGGGAATGGGTACCGGCAGATCGCGATCTGGATAAAGTCAGCGTCGTTCAAATGCAGGATCAAGTTAAAGTGACCAATGCGTTTTTGCACTCGATCGATGGCAAAACTGAACGCACCTACACTCCACCCTGCATCGATTTGAAAGCCAGTGGCAGTAATTATGTCGATGGATTAAAGAGTGAATTTGTCGCCATTAAAGCGGGCTTTGGTGGTGTCACCCCCGATATGAAAACACTGGATCCCTATGTAGTCCCCGTTGATTTTCCGAACGGTGTTACCGGAGAGCAGTTAATTGCTGTTGTGAAAGAAGCAGCAGCCAAAGGCACCATGGCTAACTTTACCTTTCACGGAATTGGTGGCGATCACTTGGTGGTGTCCAAAGAAGCGCACGAAGAATTAGTAAAGTATTTGGCAGCCAATAAAGATATTTATTGGACGGACACTTTCGTTAACATTATGAAATACGTCAAAGCCCAACAGCAAAAATCGCAATAAAAAAACTGCACGATCCTGTCGATAGCAGCGAGCACTGGCTCCCTGCTATTGAGCTGCACTAACGATTTAACTGCGGCAGATATTCAAAAACAAATTTTCCTTAGTAGACTGCAACACCTCGTCAACAGCCAACATTTGTTTATTACTTTGCCACTTCACTAACAGCTCCGCAAATTCCTGCACGCGGCGATCGCCTTAGGAATAATCATCCTGATCGACTAATTTATAATTCACAAACTGGCTAATTTGTTTTTTTGCTTGCTTCCTGTGCACCCCACACACTATTCACGCGCTCATTGGTCATGGATAAAATCCGGCTAGCGCTGCCCTGCTCTTACTCAATAGTGTAGGTGTAATTACCACCCAATTTATCCAGATACTCCTTGGGGAAATATTCAAAGTGGTGATTAATCAATTCATAGCGGTTTTCTTGTTTGATGAGTGCATTGTCACCATATGGTGGCCTGGTCGGTTGAGAATAATAAGCTAATCCGGGCAAGGGTGACTTCCATCAAACATCCTCCATAGGTTCCTTCTATGTATCGGCTGAATCGCGCAACACTTTGATGCAATAAGCTAAAAAAGAAGGCTTTACATTTTTTAAAGCCGTGGTTGCGCAAGATTGTATTTCATCGTTATAAAGCAATCAGTAGCAGGGAAAAATTTTCCGACGAAAAGAGATTAATTCTTTGAATTGAGTCGAATAGCGTAGATGAGATAAAAACCGATAAACGGGGCAGGCAATAAATACCAGTAGTACGCGCTGGTTGTTACATCCTGATAATAGCGCCAGGCAACGAATCCCGCACTAAAAAAGCAACTGGCGGGTAACACATAAAGCGCGATATTTAACCATGCCATCTGCAATTTATTCAGCGTTTTTTCGTTTGCTATACCCGCCGCCGAAAATGCAACTAACAGAAACGACATCATACCCAACATAAGCTGAGCAATAGTACCCGCAATCACCCAGCCTAGAGTCATAGAGTTAACCTTTAAATCCCTTACCCACTACATAAACTTCACGTGAGCGTGGGCGCGATGCATCAGGTTTGCGGATCACGACTTTTTCAAATGACGTACGCACCTCTTTCACGTAATCGTCGTAGCCTTCACCGTGAAATACTTTTGCGACAAAATCCCCTTTGGGTTTTAATACGCTGCGCGCCATATCCAATGCAAGCTCCACCAGGTACATGGACGATGCTTGATCCACCGCATCCACACCGCTGATGTTGGGCGCCATATCGGAGATAACAACATCGGCACGATTGCCACCGAGTTTTTCCATGATCTGGTTGAACACCACTTCTTCGGTGAAATCACCCTGGATAAAATCCACGTGCTCCAGAGAATCCATCGGCAAAATATCCGAGGCAATTACCCTGCCCTTCACGCCCACCAAACGCCCCGCAATTTGCGACCAACTACCCGGCGCCGAGCCCAAATCCACCACCATCATACCGGGGCGAATCAATTTATCTTTTTCATTAAGTTCGAGCAGCTTATAAGCCGCGCGCGCGCGATAGCCATCCACCTGCGCTTTTTTGACATAAGGATCGTTGACGTGTTCTTCCAACCAACGGTTGCTGCTTTTGGATCTGGCCATGAATAACTCTAATTAACTTAGGAAACTTGGCCATTGTAAGCGGTCGCACAGCATAAAACAAAAAACGCCCCCACAAAAAAGGGAGCCGAAGCTCCCTTAAGTCGCACCGAGGAAACAGCCCGTTAAAACAGCTTGCCCAAATTAATCAGCTGGGTCTCGCCGCTGTGGTCATTCACACCGTCGTTGTCGGTCACCATGTATACATCGCCATTTGCCATCAGCGCGGTACCTTCAACTTTCTCAATTAATGGTCCCGTCGTTGCACCTAATACTGGCTTGATATCTTTAATCAGTGTCTTGGTGATAGTTTGGCCATCAGTTACTGCTTGTAAATTAATTTTGTACAGGCGTTTGATAGAGGCATCCAAGCCGCCGCGATTATCACGCTCTAACACCATAAACTCGCCATTGCCGATAGCCGTAATTTCCGACAAGCCTACCCAACCACCCGCAAATTGTGAGCTGTAAGCATCGAGCGAGTAGTAGACAAACTTCCAGGTTTTTGCAGCCAAATCATAAATCCCGATGCGTGGATTTGCTTCGCCTGCCCATGCGCGCTGGAACGCGAGATACAAACTGTTGTTGTATTCCGCTATGCCTTCATAACCGTTATTGATTTGTAGTGCGTTAACTGCTGCAGGCAAATGAATCACCGATTCAATCACACCAAAGGCATCGGTTTTAAAAATCAAATTCATTGATACCGCACTGGCAGCCGCACCTGACCCTTCAGATGCGATCCAGAAGCCACCATCTGCCGCTTTGGCCAAACCTTCAGGGTCGATATTCACAGATTTATCCGCATTAATCATCGCCGCCAATTCCGCATTGGTGAAGCTGGCCAAATGCGCATTCACACCTGAATTTGCAAACACATTATTGGTGTCCATGATTTTGGTTTCGCCAATAATCAGTGCAGGCTTGCTGCTCACATCCACAGTGAAAATTCTATTCTGGCCAAAAAAACTATCTTCGATTGAATAGAGGGTATTAGGATTGTTCACATCGCTAGACAAAGCTGACAAGGCGCTCCAGGGAATTGGATTTCCATCCGGGCGATTCACTGATTGCACCGTCGGATAACGCGCAGCTTGCTGGTTGTAATTGTAAATATTTAAGCCGGAGCGAATCGCTACACCGCGCAGATCGCTTTCCGATGCAACCACATACAAATTGCGCGCGGGAATCGCCAAACCACCTTCGGGTGCCGCACTGGCCGGTAACACTTGTTTGAAAGCAGGCTTGGTTGGATCAGCAACATCGTAAACAAAAATCACACTGGAACGTTCAGAGTTAACAAATAAATAACGGTTGCCGCCGAACACACCCATTTCAATATTTTCTGGCTCATTGCCTTTGGCATCCGAGCGACGATCTTGGTAATGACCAAAGCGAATGGCCATATCATCCAGCGTTGAGCCTGAATCCCACACCACTTGGCCTTGTTTATTAAATACGGTGAACCCACGGCTACCGCCGTTTAAATCACCTTCGTTTGCTGTTGCGAAATAATCTTTATTAATCCAGGTAACGCCATCGGGTTCACGCAGTTGTGCATTTTTGACTTCAATCGGCTTAATTACCGCTGGGCGATTATCGGTGAGGTCAACATTTACCATATCGACCGTGCCCGCCGTGAAATGCGTAGTTACTGTAGCTGTTACTAAATCCACCAACGCGATGTGATTATTTTCTTGTAACGTAACCACAGCGATATTGTCAGTATTGATATCGACAAATTCTGGCTCCGGGTCTGCAGGATACAAAGTGGCGATGCCAGTTAAATTTACATCGCGCAGCGTCCAGCTCGAGGGGGCAGCAGCCGTCAAATCTACGACAACTAATTTACCCGCAGGTAATTGTGGTGGAAGCCCGCCGTTAAGGCCTTCATCGCGTTGGTTTTCTATAACGATGGCCGCATATTTACCGTCGGGACTAATAGCAACTGAATCCGGCTGACCGCCCAGGCTGGCTCGGTGAACAATCGCCTGTGTAGCGATATCAACAACCACAAAATCACCCGATGCATTAACAAAATCGGCTGAAGTATCTACCGCTACTAACGCATGACCACCTTTTACCGCAATCGAGGTTGGTTCACCGCCCATCGCCAAAACACCCTTGGGTTTTGGCAGCGATGGATTACTGATATTCACAAATCCGATTTGTTTTTTAAACGAATCGGTGTAAATCAAGGTCATACCATCGCTGCTAGCTGCCACAATTTCTGCTGCGGTTTCATCATTAGTGTTGCAGGTTGCATTGATTTGCAAACACACAGGAAAAGTAGCGACACGATTAAAATTCATCTGGCTGTTAAGCGCAGTTTTATCGCATTGATAACTGGTCTGCGCTACTTCCGTTGCTTGCAAACTCTGATCGTTGTTTGCATCGATACCGGATTCGATTTTCAGGCCGCCACTGAAGCATTGTGCATCACCCGCTGTCAGAACGGTCTGCTTAATCAAACTGGTTTTACCGTCAGTACCGTTGGCGCCGTTGGAACCATTAGCGCCGTTAGTGCCGTTAACACCGTTTTTACCATCATCGCCACCGCAGCCAACCATCAGTGCGGGTAGTGATATGACGATCAAGAGGGGCAGGATTTTCTTTGCAAATTGCATGGGCTTATCCTTGATAAAAGTTGATTGAGAAGACACTAGCAAGGAAGGATGGTGAGGTTTTATGACGATTCGATGGCAGCCAAATGAAGCTTTGATGACAGAAAAGTGGGCTAAAAAGGGCAAGATTCGTGACCGCTCCCCCAAAACCAGCGTAAAATGCGCGCCAACCGTTAGATATTCCCCCCTTTGCCGGACAGTCACCGGCCAGGAGCCCTCATGATTCGCATTACCGAACTCCAACTGCCATTGGATCACCCCGCTGAAGCCCTGCGCACTGCCATCGTCAAGCGTCTGAAAATCAAAGATACTGACTTGCTCAATTTCACCGTTTTTAAACGCAGTTACGATGCACGCAAAAAGAACAACGAAATCACCTTTGTTTACATCATCGATTTACAAGCGAATAACGAAGAAAAAATTCTCCGCCGTTTTGCGGACGACAAAAATATTCGCCCCGCGCCCGACACCAATTACTATCCCGTCGCAGAAGCACCTGCCGATTTAAACGAGCGTCCAATTGTTATTGGTTTTGGCCCCTGTGGTTTATTCGCGGCACTGACACTCGCACAAATGGGTTTTAAACCGATTGTGTTGGAACGTGGCAAAGATGTCCGCCGCCGCACCAAAGACACTTGGGCACTCTGGCGCAATAAAGTCTTAACACCGGAATCCAACGTGCAATTCGGTGAAGGGGGCGCAGGTTTATTTTCCGACGGAAAACTCTACAGCCAAATTAAAGATCCGAAATTTTACGGCCGCAAAGTCATGCATGAATTTGTACGCGCTGGTGCGCCGGAAGAAATTATGTATGTGAGCAAACCGCACATAGGTACCTTCCGTTTAACCGGTGTCGTCGCGGCGATGCGCGAAGAAATTAAAAGCCTCGGCGGTGAAGTGCGTTTTGAAAGTAAAGTGACAGATTTTATTATCGAGAACGGCCGCATTGAAGGTGTGACGCTAGCCGATGGGGAAACATTGCGCAGCCGTTATGTAGTACTTGCTCTCGGGCATAGCTCGCGTGATACCTTTCGTAAACTGCATGAGCGCGGCGTGTATGTGGAAGCAAAACCCTTTGCAGTGGGCTTTCGCATCGAACACCCACAATCCCTCATCGATCACGCACGCCTCGGCAAATATGCCGGCCATCCGGAACTCGGCGCTGCTGATTACAAGGTTGTCTATCACGCAAAAAATGGCCGCGCGGTTTACAGTTTTTGTATGTGCCCGGGAGGAACCGTTGTTGCTGCAACATCGGAACCCAATCGCGTTGTCACCAATGGTATGAGCCAATACTCGCGCAATGAGCGCAATGCCAATGCCGGTATTGTGGTGGGAATTAATCCGGAAGAAGATTTTCCCGGTGGCCCACTTGCCGGCATCGAACTGCAAGAAAAATTGGAGTCCCACGCGTTTGAATTGGGCGGCAGAGATTACTGCGCGCCGGGGCAATTAGTCGGTGATTTTATTCGCGGTAAAGCCTCAACTGAATTTGGAGAAGTTGAACCATCGTATAAACCCGGTGTATTACTCGGCGATTTGGCCTCTTCACTGCCCGATTATGTTATCGAAGCGATTCGCGAAGCCCTGCCTGAATTCGGCAAACAAATTCGTGGCTTTGATCGCAATGATGCCATTCTCACCGGGATTGAAACCCGCACTTCATCACCTGTGCGGATTACGCGCGAACATGAATCGCTGCAGAGTTTAAATACTCGCGGCTTGTACCCGGCAGGTGAAGGTGCGGGTTATGCCGGAGGAATTCTTTCCGCAGGCGTTGACGGAATCAAAGTCGCTGAAGCCGTTGCTAAAGCTATGCTCGCCGATTTACAAGGTTAATACGATGCAATTAAAAATCGACGACATTAAAAAACTTCACCAAAAAAAATACCGGACAGAGTTCGGTTATTTTTTGGTGGAAGGCGAGCACCTGATTTTGGAATTGGAAAAAGCAGCTGAACAAAACACCGCCTTGCAGGAGTGCGAATTATTCGTCACTGAAACTTACCATAATTTTCCCAGCCGTTTCAAAAAAAATCTGGTCAGCGAAAAACATATGGCGCAGCTATCAGACACTAAAACACCGCAAGGAATTATTGCGGTAGCGCCAATCCTATCCAGCAGCAACGCTACCAACAAAAATGAACGTGCAATTTATCTTCATGAAGTGCAAGACCCAGGCAACCTCGGCACTATTTTGCGCAGCCTCGCCTGGTTCGGCAATTTCCGCTGTTTGCTCAGCCCCGGCTCGGTTGACCCTTATAATCCCAAAGTAGTCCGCTCCAGTATGGGAGCTATTTTTCATGTGCCTGTGGAATTGGATGTACCACTTGAATCAATCGCATCGCGTTTTAAATCCATCGCCACTTTGGATATGAATGGTAAAGTATTGAGCGATAGCAGCTTTAAACAGTTCGACTGCTATGTGTTTGGCAACGAAGCGCGCGGTGTACCACGTGAGGCGCTGCAAAAAATGAATGCACAAGCATTCACTATTGCAGGCTGTGGTGCTATTGAATCGCTGAATTTGGCATCGGCGGTGAATATGTGTGTGTATGAGTTAACCCGATAAAAAGAGCCTATAGAACTATTTCTCTTAAGGCTCTATCGCTATATCCTAGTTTTTAAACGGAAGCATTGCCATCAATCCTTTAGAAAGAAGACCGGGAAAAACACTGTGATGATTTTCATCCTGCAAAACCTCAACACGCAAATTAAATCCTTCATAATTGCGTGAGCGCAGTTGTTTCTCCATCGCCAATAAATCGGTAACCATCGGGTAATAATCATTTTCCAGTGATCCGACAAACATAGCGACATTCGCAGGCAACCGGCTACTAGTTTTGGAAAACTCTTTTTCAAGCGCAAACATAATGCGATTGTCGTACCATAAAGATGGGCTACCGATAATATAGTCGGTAAACAAGTGGGGCTTTTTAAATAAAATATAGGTCCCGAGTAATCCGCCGTAAGAGTGCCCAACAAAAACTCTCGTTTTTGAATCAACGCGGTATTTTTTTTGCAACAAAGGAATGACCTGGCTTTCAATAAAATCTACATACTCTTTGGCATGCCCAGATACCATACGAGCCGGGCTTGAATTACCATTTTTATCTATCGGTGAAAATGTGGGTGTGTAGTCACGCGTACGGCTGATCGCGCGATCATCCCCCTTGGAGTAGGAAATGCCTACAACAATCGCCTCTTTAACAACAGCACCTCCCATTAACGCCATGGCGCCATTGGTAACTGGAAACGCAAAATTGGTGTCATTGACGATAATTAATGGGTAACTTGACTTTGTATCATTATAAGACTTGGGTAGCTGCACATAGAGCTCATAATCTTTGTTATTACTGTTCGCATGAATATTGACAGTTTCATATGCAGGGTAACCAAATGGAGGAAGCTGATTTGCATAACTACTACTCATAAAACCGACAAAGCCTAACACTAACAAAAAAAAGATTTTTCTGATAAACATTTTATTCACTTACTTATTGTTGGTTAAAAATCACGCCCACTTTCGAAAAGGCCTTATCAATATATTCAGTGTTTTCCGATACATGACGCAACTCAGATTCGGGGACACCTTTGCTATTAGCAATAGCGGCTACTCTACCCTGTTTGTGAAATGCGACATTCGGAAAATTGCGAGCAATAGGATCCTGATAGGCTTGTTGAGGGCTAATGATTTTCCAACCTTTGCTACGCAGGTGTGCAATCAAATCGCCCACAAATAATGCAGCCGCATCATTTTCATGTAACAGCATTACATGCTGCGGCGAACGGCCAAGTGATTTTTTAGCAATTGCATCGTAAAACTCAATAGATTTATAGAGCATCTCTACATAGAGTTTTCGTGCTTTATCATAGTCAATCGTCTTTTTTTCTTCCGCTGCTTTTGTTAGCAGCGAACTGAAGTACCAATCAAAATTATCTATAGTGACATAGCCATCTTTGTAGCCAAGCTCTGTGAGCGATTGTTGCAATGAAGTGATTGCAGCCACATCTTTGCCATAATGCAAATAAGGGAAGCGATGATAAGGCAAGAAATTTTTGAGCGGTTTCAGCAGTAAATGGGCGTTGTAGACATCCGTTGGGTAATCCAGGGTTCCCAGCTCGCTCGCCGATTTATGGCTATAGCTGTGATTGGCTAAATGAAATCCAGCAGCAGCGTATTGTTCCAAGCGTTTTTGAGTGTCGCTATTGATGTAATCCGCTTTCACAAAAAATAATGCATCTGGCACTTTGGCTGCAACCAACACATCAATCAGTCGTTTAGTTCGCTCCTGTCCCGTCATCAAGGCAGAATCTGGTGTTGGTGCATCATCAAAGGTGAAAGCAATCTCGCGTGCGCCGAGGACGGGGGTAATCAGCAACGATAAAATAAGTAAAAAATGACGTGATACGTTTTTCATAGAAATCCTATTTTTATAGATTTTATTCCGATGTCACACAGTGTATTTATTGAACAAAAAGTGTGGCCCTGCATTCGTTCAGTTTTTTACTGACCTCATGAATATTCGAAAGTTCAAAGCTGCGAAATTATACAATTTTTACACCCCCTTAAGGCGTACAATAGTTGGACACACGCAGCAACGCGGTCCCGACACATACGCGCTTCGTATCACTCCTCTCTCCTAAAGGCCTTTTATGGCAAAGCTACGTGTTCGCTACCAAACCATTGAATTTGGCTCTACCGATATTCACATCCGCAGCCTGCGTGACAACCAGGAGTTCTCTGATGATAAAGGCGAGGCTGAAGCGCTGGGTATTTCTTCTGCCTCATGGCCACTCTTTGGAATTGTATGGCCATCCGGAGAAGTACTGGCGCAATTGATGGTGGATTATGCGATTGGTGAGAAGCGCATTCTGGAGGTGGGTTGTGGAATTGCCCTGGCTAGTCTGGTCTTAAATCACCGCGAGGCTAACATCACCGCAACAGATTATCATCCGGAAGTGGAAGGTTTTTTAATTGAAAACGCAGAACTTAATCAGGATAAAATTATTCCGTTCATCCGCACCGGCTGGGATGATCCAGTTAGTGATTTAGGTTTGTTTGACGTTATTATCGGTAGCGATCTTTTATACGAAAGCGAACATGTGGATTTACTGTCGGAGTTTATTAACCAACATGCCGCACCGCACTGCGATATTATTTTGGTAGATCCGGGGCGTGGGCATCACGCAAAGTTTAGCAAAAAAATGGTTTCGCTGGGTTATTCACATAGCCAGCGCAAACCAGAAGTTGCGATTAAAACCAGCCAAATCTTTAGCGGGCAAATTCTTACCTACAGCCGATAAAATTAACTGGAAAAGTCAGACGATTTTGTTTTGTGTGCAGTGGTAACTCTGTTTGATCTCTCCCCCATCAACAGAATGCAAATGCACATCAAATCCCCAAAGGCGATGCAGGTGTTTTAATACTTCAGGTGTAGACTCGCCTAAAGGGCGACGATTATGCATGTAATGATGCAGGGTCAAAGATCTATCGCCACGCACTTCAACATTGTAAACCTGAATGTTTGGCTCGCGATTACCCAGATTATATTGTCCAGCCAAAGTCTCTCGCAGCCGTTTAAACCCTGTTTCATTATGGATGGCATCAACGTTGATTTTGTCCTGCTGATCATCATCGACAATACTGAACAACTTTAAATCGCGCATCACCTTGGGCGACAAGAATTGCAGGATAAAACTTTCATCTTTAAAGTTTTTCATCGCAAATTGCAGGGTTTGTTTCCAATCCGAACCGGCAATTTCAGGAAACCAGATACGATCTTCATCGGTAGGTTTTTCGCAGATGCGGCGAATATCGCTCATCATCGAAAAACCAAGGGTATAGGGATTAATACCACTAAAATAGGGACTATCGTACGCGGGCTGTGCCACTACGCTGGTGTGGGACTGCAAAAACTCCAGCATAAAACCATCGCTAACATAGCCGCGCGCATGCAATTCATTTAATAAGGTGTAATGCCAAAATGTTGCCCAGCCTTCGTTCATCACTTGTGTTTGACGCTGCGGATAAAAATACTGGGCTATTTTGCGAACGATGCGAATAACTTCGCGCTGCCATGGCTCAAGCAAAGGTGAATTTTTTTCCAAAAAATACAAAATATTCTCTTGCGGCTCAGCCGGGAATCGGGGGGCATTTTTTTGTGCATCGCTTGCGGCGGATTTGGGGATAGTGCGCCACAAATCGTTCACATGCTTGCGCAAATATTCTTCACGCTCGCTCTGGCGGCGCTCTTCCTCATGTGCAGAAATAGGATAAGGGCGTTTGTACCGATCTACGCCATAATTCATCAAGGCGTGACAGGAATCCAGGATATCCTCCACCGCTGCTATGCCGTAACGCTCCTCGCATTTACTGATGTAGTTTTTGGCAAAAACCAGATAGTCAATAATGGAACTGGCATCGGTCCAGGTGCGGAATAAATAATTACCTTTAAAAAAAGAGTTGTGACCATAACAGGCATGCGCAATTACCAGCGCTTGCATGGTCATGGTATTTTCTTCCATTAAATACGCAATACAAGGATTTGAATTAATGACGATTTCGTAGGCCAACCCCATTTGTCCACGTTTATACGAATGCTCGGTACTGAGCAGTTGTTTACCGTAAGACCAATGACTGTACCCTATGGGCATACCCACAGACGAATAGGCATCCATCATTTGTTCGGAACTGATCACTTCAATTTGGTTGGGGTAGGTATCCAGACCGAATTCTTTGGCAAGCTCGCCGAGAATCTGGTCGCACTCCCGAATCAAATCAAAATTCCATTCAGAGGTGACAAACAGTGGTTTATTCATGCAACCTTCTTATGAAAAAGTTCACGAAAGACGGGGTAAATATCACTTACTTCGCGGATATGTTGCAGGGCAAAATGATCCGGATATTCCTCTTGGATGGACTCATAGGTATTCCAGAGGGCTTGATGTTCGTTGTTAGTGATTTCAATATAGGAAAAATATTGGCAATTGGGTAAAAGATCATCGACCAGGATATCTCGGCACACATCTGAATCTTCACCCCAGTTATCGCCATCCGAGGCCTGTGCACCATAAATATTCCACACCTCAGGTGAATAGCGATCCCGAATAATTTCCTGCATCAGGCGCAAGGCACTGGATACAACGGTGCCACCGGTTTCGCGCGAATGAAAAAATTCGTCCTCATCCACTTCTTTGGCACTGGTGTGGTGGCGAATAAATACAATTTCTGTTTTTTCGTAATTGCGCTGCAAAAATAAATACAGCAGGATAAAAAAACGCTTGGCGATATCTTTGGTGGCCTGGTCCATAGAACCAGACACATCCATAATGCAAAACATCACCGCCTTGGAGCGAGGGATAGGTTGTTTGATATGCAGGTTGTATTTGAGATCGAAAGTATCCAGCCAGGGGATACGGCCAATGGCTTTTTCCAATTTAGCAATTGCATGCATTAATTCCTGCTCGCGCTCTTTATCGCGTTTTGCTTCTGGAATAGCCACCAAGGCAGATAACTCTGCTTGCAACTCAGCCAATTGCCGCCGTTTGCCAGACGCTAAAGCAATGCGCCGCATATTGGCGGAGCGCAACGAGCGGACAATATTAATTCGCCCGGGTTGACCTTCATTGGCAATACCGGCACGAACGGTTTTAAACTCTTCCAACCCGGACAGTTGCCGCTTGATAAGGTTGGGGAGCTCCAAACCGTCGAACATAAAATCCAGAAATTCTTCTTGTGACAGTGTGAATGAAAAATCATCCATACCCTCACCGGAATTACTGGCGTTGCCGCCACTGCCCTGCCCGCTACCACCTTCGGGCCGTGCAATTTTATCGCCCTCCGAAAAATGTTTATTGCCCGGCAAAACACGTTCATTGTGACCACCTTGGCCATGATAAATACTTGGCTCACTAATATCACGCGCAGGAATACTGACTTTACCGCCTTTATCAATATCGGTGATGGATCTTTCACTTACCGCATCGGAAACCGCTTTTTGAATTTGGTGGCGATAGCGCCGTAAAAAGCGTTGGCGATTTACGGCGCTTTTGTTTTTGGCATTGAGACGTCGATCAATAATGTAACTCATACTTCAACCTTAACGTTTGCAACGCAACAGAAATTCGCAAGAGAAGACAGATTTACTGCGATTTTCTAACTCTCAGATACCATTCAGATAACAACCGCACTTGTTTTTCGGTGTAACCGCGCTCCACCATGCGCTGCACAAAGTCGTGATGTTTTTTCTTGTCTTGCACCGAGGCCTTGGCATTGAATGAAATCACTGGCAACAAATCCTCGGTATTGGAGAACATTTTCTTCTCAATCACGATGCGCAGTTTTTCATAGCTGCGCCAATCCGGATTTTTACCCGCATTATTCGCTTTAGCTCGCAATACAAAATTGACTATCTCGTTGCGGAAATCTTTCGGGTTGCTGATTCCGGCCGGCTTCTCGATTTTTTCCAACTCATCATTGAGCGACGAACGGTTGAGGATCTCTCCGGTTTCAGGGTCGCGATACTCCTGATCCTGAATCCAAAAATCCGCATAGGTCACGTAGCGGTCGAAAATATTTTGCCCATATTCCGCGTAAGATTCCAAATAGGCAGTCTGGATTTCTTTGCCGATGAAATCCACGTATTTGGGTGAAATGAATTCTTTTAAGGCATTCAGATATTTCTCTTGCACTTCTTTGGGGAATTGTTCCTGTTCGATTTGTTGCTCCAGCACATACATTAGATGCACCGGGTTAGCAGCAATCTCGGTTGGATCAAAATTAAATACTTTCGATAAAATTTTGAAAGCAAAACGGGTAGATAAACCCGTCATCCCCTCATCGACACCAGCTGCATCGCGATACTCTTGCAATGATTTTGCGCGCGGATCTGTGTCTTTCAAGTTTTCACCATCGTACACACGCATTTTGGAAAATATATTGGAATTTTCCGGCTCTTTAATGCGCGACAACACCGAGAACTGTGCAAGCATTCGCAGTGTATCGGGAGCACAAGGTGCTTTGGAAAGTGAAGAATTTTGGAGAAGCTTTTCGTAAATTTTCATCTCTTCCGTTACACGCAGGCAATAAGGCACTTTGACAATGTACACACGGTCAATAAACGCTTCATTGTTTTTGTTGTTACGGAAGTTTTGCCATTCCGATTCGTTGGAGTGCGCAAGAATAATCCCGTCAAACGGAATCGCTCCCAAGCCTTCAGTGCTATTGAAGTTGCCCTCTTGCGTTGCGGTCAACAACGGATGCAGCACTTTAATAGGAGCCTTGAACATCTCCACAAATTCCATCAACCCTTGGTTGGCGCGGCACAGGCCACCACTAAAACTGTAGGCATCCGGGTCGTTTTGCGGAAACTCTTCTAATTGACGAATATCAACCTTACCCACCAGGGAAGAAATATCCTGGTTGTTTTCATCGCCCGGTTCAGTTTTGGTAATAGCCACCTGATTGAGAATGGACGGATACATTTTTACCACTTTGAACTGGGTAATATCGCCGTGGAATTCGTGTAAACGCTTGGCCGCCCAAGGCGACATAATAGTTTTGATATACCGGCGCGGTATGCCGTAATCCTCTTCCAGAATTTTTCCGTCCTCATCGGGATTAAACAACCCCAGTGGCGACTCAAAAACGGGAGAACCTTTGATGCAATAAATCGGCATTTTTTCCATGAGCGATTTAAGCATTTCAGCCAATGAAGATTTACCACCGCCCACAGGGCCTAGCAGATATAGAATTTGTTTCTTTTCCTCCAACCCTTGCGCCGCATGCTTGAAAAACGACACTATCTGTTGGATACACTCTTCCATGCCATAAAATTCATTAAAGACTTTATAGCGCTTCATGATTTTGTTGGAAAAAATTCGGCTGAGACGTGCATCTTGCGAGGTGTCGATCATCTCCGGTTCACCAATCGCCATGAGCATGCGCTCGGCAGCGGAAGCGTAAACGCTGGGATCTTTTTTGCAGAGTTCGAGATACTCCTTAATCGTTAATTCTTCCTGCTGGGTAGTTTCAAAACGCTCGCGGTAATGGCTGAAAATACTCATAATCTACCTCGGGTTAGCGACTAAAGCGGCAAACGACAGATTGCTAAAACAGTAAACGATGTTGACATTAACAGGCTATAAAAAATTAACTATTAACTGATATCCCTAAGCATAGCCCTAAAATTCTCAAGCATTAAAGGGAATAACAAATTATTGACTGATTTCTCGCTACACTTTTACACTCAAAAAACGCGCCAAGTAATTCAAACTTGTGAGAAATATTGTGTAAGCCCCACTATAGCGGTGCGCGATAAACCTCGTCTTTTTATACGCATAAACTATTGATACGGATTCTATGATTTCAATCCCTTGGCTAAGCCCTGACAATTATGAATTCCCTGATCCAGCGCATGCATTGGATAACCCCGAAGGCCTGCTTGCGGTCGGTGGCGATTTATCGCCAGAGCGAATTCTCGCGGCTTATTATCGGGGAATATTCCCCTGGTTTAATCCGGGTGACCCCATTTTATGGTGGAGCCCCAGCCCGCGCACCGTGGTTTTTCCCGATCAACTGCACATATCAAAAAGTTTGCACAAAACCCTGCGCAAAGGGATTTATCGTGTGACCTTCGACAACTGTTTTCGCACCGTGATGACCGCCTGCGCCGCACCGCGCGCCTACGCCGATGGAACCTGGATTAGCGATGACATCATTGCAGGCTATTGCGCGCTGCATGAACGCGGTTTTGCCCACTCGGTAGAAGTCTGGCGCGGCGCTGAATTAGTGGGTGGGCTCTACGGTATCGCCTTGGGGCAGATATTTTTTGGCGAGTCCATGTTCAGCCGCGCCGATAATGCGTCCAAAGTAGGTTTTGCTCACCTGGTAAGGCAGCTGCGCGCCTGGGATTTTCAGCTGATCGATTGCCAAGTTGCTAACGACCACCTGTTTAGTTTGGGGGCAGTTGAAATCCCGCGTGAAGAGTTCCAGCGAATGCTGATAAACTTTACCGATAAACCCGGCGCGAATTCGCTGATCTGGTCGAATATGACGGTCGCTGCTTGGGAATAACCGGATTTGCGCGAGGCAATCATGTCTGACCTCTCCACCCTCAAGCTATTTGCGACCCAACCTCACCCCTGTAGTTATCTCGATGGGCAAGAGGCGACAACGGTATTTGTCGATCCGGAAGCCAATATTGACCCTACACTCTACACCCAATTATCGCAGTTAGGTTTTCGCCGCAGCGGTGCGCACCTCTATCGTCCGCAATGCCTGCGCTGCCAGGCCTGTGTCTCCTGCCGCATCCCTGTGAAGCTGTTCAAACCCAACCGCTCACAACGCCGCTGTTTTCAGCACAATCGCGACTTATCCCTGCAAATAACTCAAAATATCAACACACTCGAACACTACAACCTCTACTCCCGCTATATCGAGAGCCGTCATCAGGACGGGGATATGTATCCTCCATCCGAAGATCAATACAAGGCATTTCTCACCAGCGAATGGGGTATTACACAGTTCATTGAGTTTCGTCTGGACGGGCGCTTGATTGGTGTGTCGGTGTGCGACCACTTGGGGGATGGCCTTTCAGCGGTCTACACCTTTTACGATGCGAGCGAGGAGAGCCGCAGCTTGGGGAAATTTGCGATACTTGCGCAAATCGAAAAGGCCAAAAGCCTTGGGTTGGACTACCTCTATCTCGGCTACTGGATCAAAGAGTGCGAAAAGATGAATTACAAGATTCAGTATCGCCCCTTGGAATTGCTGGTAAATCGTCGTTGGATGCGACTTAACTGAATGCTCTAGCTTCGACTTGCGCAGATTTGCAGCAAAGCAAAGCGATAAATTGCAGTAAACCCCGCTTTTATCCCCTTTCCCCTTGGCGCCGCTGGTTAATTAAGGCACAATTCACGCCTATTTTTTTACCCCCTCCTATCGCAGTATCGCGATAGGTAGAACTATTGGAAACCTGAGGAAACTGCCGCATGGCAAAAGACGATTGCATTGAATTTGATGGCGAAGTGGTTGATACCCTGCCCAACACCACCTTTCGCGTAAAACTGGAGAATGGACATGTGGTTATCGCCCACATCTCCGGCAAGATGCGCAAAAACTACATCCGCATTTTGACAGGTGACAAGGTTAAGGTTGAGATGACTCCCTATGACCTGACTAAAGGCCGCATTACCTATCGTGCACGTTAATAGCATCCATTAACGTTTCGCATAAAAACAAAAAGCCGCACATGTGCGGCTTTTTGTTTTTCGGTGTAGCTGCTAATTAAGGAAGATAATTATGCAGGCTGCGCATGCTTAGCTTTCACTTCTATAATCAACTTATCTTCAATCGTATCCACATCCACATCTACTGTACCGCCGCCGTGAGAGAGTGACCCAAATAGGATTTCTTCGGCCAACGGTTTCTTCAGCTTATCCTGAATCAAACGCGCCATCGGGCGTGCACCCATTTTTACATCGTAACCATGGATCGCTAACCATTCACGCGCGTCGTCGCTGATCTCCAGAGTTACATGCTTATCATCCAACTGGGTTTGCAATTCCATCAGGAATTTGTCCACCACAGTTTTGATGGTATTGAGCGTCAGCGATGCAAACTGGACTATCGCATCCAAACGGTTGCGGAATTCAGGGGTAAACATCTTCTTGATCGCTTCCATACCATCGGTAGTGTGATCTTGATGGGTAAAGCCGATAGATGCACGGCTCATTACCTCTGCACCCGCGTTGGTAGTCATAATCAGGATAACGTTACGGAAGTCAGCTTTGCGTCCATTGTTATCGGTCAAGCTACCGTGATCCATAACCTGCAATAGCAAATTAAAGACTTCTGGGTGCGCCTTCTCGATCTCATCCAACAACAAGACACAATGCGGTTGTTTGGTGATGGCATCCGTCAACAGACCGCCCTGATCAAAACCCACATAACCTGGTGGAGCACCAATCAAACGCGATACGGTATGGCGTTCCATATATTCCGACATGTCAAAGCGCACCAGCTCCATCCCCATGCATTTAGCCAATTGGCGGCAGACTTCGGTTTTACCTACACCGGTCGGACCAGCAAATAGGAATGAGCCGATTGGCTTCTCTGCAGCGCCCAGACCAGCGCGCGACAGCTTGATCGCCGTGGCGAGAGTATCGATTGCTTCGTCTTGACCGAATACAGTCATCTTCAAATTCTGATCCAGCTTGCGCAGTTGCTCTTTATCAGATGAAGACACACTTTTTGGAGGAATGCGTGCAATTTTCGCCACGACATTTTCCACATCGGTAACACCAATCGTTTTCTTGCGTTTGCTTGGCGTTTGTAACTGTTGATAAGCACCGGCTTCATCAATCACATCGATTGCCTTATCGGGCAAGAAGCGATCATTAATGTAGCGCTCGGCCAATTCCGCAGCTGCGCGCAAAGCAGCATCGGTGTAACGCAAGTTATGATGCTTTTCAAAACGGCTCTTAAGCCCTTTGAGAATTTGATAAGTTTCTTCGACTGTCGGTTCATTTACATCCACTTTTTGGAAGCGGCGTGAAAGTGCGCGGTCTTTATCAAAAATACCGCGATATTCCTGATAAGTCGTTGAACCCATGCAGCGAATTTCGCCGGATGACAGCAGTGGCTTTAACAAGTTAGAGGCATCCATCACACCGCCAGAGGCCGCACCAGCACCTATGATGGTGTGGATTTCATCGATAAACAAAATAGAATTTTTTTGCTTCTTCAATTCATTGAGCAAGCTTTTGAAACGCTTTTCAAAATCGCCGCGATATTTAGTGCCCGCTAACAATGCTCCCATATCCAGAGAGTACACCACACTGTCTGCCAAGGTCTCAGGCACATCGCCATCCACAATACGTTTGGCAAGCCCCTCAGCTATTGCGGTTTTACCCACACCAGATTCGCCAACCAGCAGCGGATTGTTTTTGCGGCGACGCGACAAAATCTGGCATACGCGCTCTACTTCAAACTCACGGCCGACCAGTGGATCAATGCGGCCTTGCATCGCCGCTTCATTCAGGTTTGCAGCAAAATTTTCCAGCGGGCTTTGTGAGCTGGACTCGCTTGTTGCTGCCTCCTCATCCTGATTTTCTTGCGGTGAGTGATGGTCGTGACTGTGATCGGTGTGACCAGATACTTTATGGATGCCGTGCGTGATGTAATTCACCACATCAATACGGGCAATACTTTGTTGTTTGAGGTAATAAACAGCCTGACTTTCCTGTTCGCTAAAAATGGCGACTAGAACATTGGCACCAGTGACTTCTTGTTTACCGGATGATTGCACATGAAATACAGCGCGCTGTAATACGCGTTGAAAGCCCAAGGTTGGTTGGGTTTCGCGCTCGGAATCATTTTCAGGGATGAGCGGGGTTGTGGAATCGACAAACTCGATTAATTCTTTACGCAGACTCATTAAATCAGCACCGCAAGCGCGCAGTACATTAGCAGCCGAATCATTATCGATGAGCGCCAATAACAAGTGCTCAACGGTCATAAATTCGTGACGCTTGGAGCGCGCACCTTTGAAAGCAAGATTTAAGGTTACTTCAAGATCTTTACTTAACATCGCGCATACCCTCTTCTAACCAACAAATGTAAAAACCACTCACACTACCACTTACTATTACTCACCATCTTCAACCGCTTCTATTTCACACAGCAGAGGATGTTGATTCTCTCTTGCATATTGATTCACTTGCGCCGCTTTAGTTTCAGCTATATCACGAGTATAGATACCACAAACCGCTTTGCCGTGAACATGTACCGTTAACATTACGTGGGTGGCTTTTTCGCGCGACATGGAAAAAAACACTTCCAGTATTTCCACCACAAAATCCATCGGTGTGTAATCGTCATTTAGTAGCATCACCTTATACATAGGTGGCCGTTTCAGCTTCGGCTTGGAGGTTAAGACCGCAAGACCGCCATCAGATTCATCGGCAGAATTGTCGTCGTCTTTACCTAAGGTTAGTTGAAGGTTTTGGAGATTGCCCATAGAGATTCAATACAAAGTAAAAATGATTAGTTGTTCGGCGGTATTGTAACTCATCGGCATAACAAGCCCTAATGAGACCTAATACGGATAAATGCTTGACTTTGGGTCAATTGTTGGATAAAAAAAGAGCGCATTTGCACACAAATGCGGCATATAGTTCAAATAAAAGCACCAGAACTCACTTAAAGACTTTCAGCGGTACACTTTCAGCAACACAAAAGCAGACATCTCGTCCAAACCCCGAGCAATAGCTGTACTTGGGACAATAATAACGACAGTGATGTTTTTCAAGGGCATCACTTGGGCAGAAGGACTCCAATCATGCCAACTGGCACCGTTAAATGGTTCAATAATGCAAAAGGCTACGGCTTTATCCTGGCGGATGAAGGCGGTGAAGACCTATTTGCGCACTATTCCGCCATCACTATGGAGGGTTACAAGACCCTCAAAGCTGGCCAACAGGTGACATTTGAGGTCACCAAAGGCGACAAAGGGCTGCACGCAGTCAATATCACCGCCCCGGCCAACGATACAGCTTTGCAACATATTAGCCGAACGAGCGCGGTTCCCGCCTAAAGTTCGGACGGAGCTAACTCCCCTCATGAAAAAAGCCCCCTGTATTACTACAGGGGGCTTCTTGTGCTTCTACCGCTTACAGATGTTCGGAGAGCTTAGCTCAAGCTTGCCAAAACTGCATTAAAGGTTGCGCTTGGGCGCAAAGCAGCAGATGCCTTGGCGAAATCTGGACGGTAGTAACCACCCAAATCAACCGGCTTACCTGATGCCGCTTTTAGCTCGTCAACGATTTTGGCTTCGTTTTCGGTTAAGGTTTTGGCAACTGGAGCGAACTGAGCCTGCAAAGCAGCATCTTCCGTTTGAGCCGCCAGCGCTTGAGCCCAGTAGAGCGCCAAATAGAAATGGCTGCCACGGTTGTCCAATTCACCCGCCGCACGGCCTGGTGACTTGTTTTCGTCGAGGAACTTGCCGTTGGCTTGGTCCAGGGTTTTGGCGAATACTTTGGCTTTGGCGTTGTGAGTAACATTGCCAAAGTGATCTAGAGATTCAGCCAACGCCAGGAATTCACCCAGTGAGTCCCAACGCAGATGGCCTTCTTCAACGAATTGTTGGACATGCTTGGGCGCAGAACCGCCCGCACCGGTTTCAAACAAACCGCCACCGTTCATTAATGGAACAATCGACAGCATTTTGGCTGAAGTACCCAACTCCATGATCGGGAACAAATCGGTGAGGTAATCGCGCAGTACGTTACCGGTCACCGAAATAGTGTCTTTACCGGCACGGATACGGTCGAGCGAGTATTGAATCGCCTCTTCCGGAGTTTTGATGTAAATCTCAAGGCCTGATGTATCGTGATCTTTCAGGTAGGTATTCACCTTGGTGATCAATTGGGCATCGTGAGCGCGTTTTGGATCCAACCAAAATACTGCAGGAGTATTGGAGGCGCGGGCGCGATTAACCGCCAGCTTTACCCAATCCTGAATCGGTGCATCTTTTACTTGGCAAGCGCGGAAAATATCGCCTTGCTCAACAGTTTGTTCGATCAACACTTTGCCAGCTGCGTCCACTACACGTACAACACCGTCAGCCGCGATTTGGAAAGTCTTGTCATGTGAACCGTATTCTTCTGCCGCTTGTGCCATCAAGCCCACGTTAGGCACGCTGCCCATGGTGGTTGGGTTGAAAGCGCCGTGCTTTTTGCAATCGTCGATAACAACTTGATAAATACCAGCGTAGCAACGGTCCGGGATACACGCTTTGGTATCTTGCAACTTGCCAGCGGTATTCCACATTTTGCCTGAGTCGCGAATCATCGCTGGCATGGATGCATCAACGATCACATCGCTTGGCACGTGCAAGTTGGTGATGCCTTTGTCGGAATTCACCATCGCCAATTCAGGACGGGTTGCGTAAAGCGCTTTGATATCGCCTTCGATTTCCGCTTGTTTTTCAGCAGGCAAGGATTTGATTTTGGCGTAAAGATCGCCGAGACCATTGTTCAGATCAACCGCCAACTCGCTCAATACAGCTGCATGCTTTTCCAATACCGGAGCGTAAAACACCGACACAAAGTGACCGAAAATAATCGGGTCAGATACTTTCATCATGGTCGCTTTGAGATGCACAGACAGCAACACGCCTTTGTTTTTCGCATCTTCAATTTGCTCGGCGATAAACGCACGCAGCGCGTTTTTGCTCAGCACTGAGGCGTCGATAATTTCACCAGCCAGAACTTTTACCGATTCTTTCAATACTTTGGCGCTGCCGTCTTTACCAACAAATTCGATTTTCAAATTGCCCGCATCGGCGATCAACGCTGATTTTTCGCTGCCGTAAAAATCGCCAGCGGACATGTGCGCAACATGCGATTTGGAATCCGCCGCCCAAGCACCCATTTTGTGAGGATTCTTACGCGCGTAATTTTTGACTGACAGAGGTGCACGACGATCCGAGTTACCTTCACGCAGAACCGGGTTTACTGCAGAACCTTTGATTTTGTCATAGCGCGCTTTAGCGTCTTTTTCGGCATCGTTAGTCGGGTTTTCAGGGTAGTCAGGAAGCTTGTAACCTTGTGATTGCAACTCTTTGATCGCCGCTTTTAATTGCGGAACAGAGGCGCTGATGTTAGGTAGCTTGATGATATTGGCTTCTGGCGTCGTTGCCAGTTTACCCAGTTCGGCAAGGTGATCACCGATAAATTGTTCTTTGGTCAGGACATCGGGGAAAGCGGCGATAATACGGCCGGAAAGCGAAATGTCGCGGGTTTCGATAGCGATGCCGGAAGATTTGGTAAAGGACTGAACAATGGGGAGTAAGGAGTAAGTTGCCAGGGCTGGCGCTTCGTCGGTTTGGGTGTAGATAATTTTTGAATCTGTCATTTAAAGATGGCTCCATCAATTCATGCGGCTCGGCCTTGTGAGCTTTACCATTAACGATATGAAAATTTAGAAAAAGAGCCCCGCCACAGGGAACTGCCCCTTGCCAGAGCGCGGGCGATTCTACACCTCTACAGTCCTTTATGCATGGATTATGTTGCTATGGCGACAGAGCCAATCTCAGTTAAAATCCACTTTTACGGACTTATCTTTTGGTTGTGTGAGTATTATGGCTTCCCTGATTCTGTTCAATAAACCCTTTGGCGTGCTCTCACAATTTACCGATGGTGAAGGTCGCCCAACACTCAAGGATTACATCAAGATCCCCCACGTCTACCCTGCCGGTCGGTTGGATCACGACTCCGAAGGTTTGTTATTGCTAACCGATGATGGCGATTTGCAGCACCACATCAGCCACCCTGCACACAAACAACCCAAAACCTATTGGGTGCAAGTAGAGGGCGCTCCCAATAGCTATGCCCTGACCAAGTTGCGTCAGGGTGTTGAACTCAATGATGGTATGACGCAACCGGCCGAGGTGCGATTGATCCCTACCCCCAAACTCTGGGAGCGAGTGCCGCCCATTCGCGAACGCACGAATATTCCCACTCAATGGTTGGAATTAGTCATTACTGAAGGACGCAATCGTCAGGTACGCCGTATGACAGCCGCAGTAGGTCACCCCACTTTACGTTTGGTACGTGTAAAAATTGGTAATTGGACATTGGAAGGAATAGAACAAGGAAAATACAAAACCGAAACGGTACAACCACCGAAATCAGCTGTAACAGCTGGTGCAAATAGCGCGCGCACCAGAAACCATAATGCCAAACACAAACCCGCAACAAAAATGGCAGGAGCAAACTCGCTACATCCACATGGCGCTGATACAAATAAAAAACCATCCAATAAAACCAAAAGTACGCCGCAAAATAAACGGCCTTCACCACGCGCAAATAAACCGGTGCAGACAACAAAACCTGCAACCAAAACCCTGGTGATTCAAAAACCAAAACCCAGGCGTATTGTTGATAAAGATTAACGGATGTTTCAGGCAAAAAATAAGGCGCTCATAGAAGCGCCTTATTGATTAACATCGATGCAAAGGCGTTATGCAAAGGTAAAGGCCAACCCCTTCTCGCGATAGTCGCGAATACGGATTCCGTAGCTACCATCACAAAGTGCCCGCTTTATCAAAAAGCCTTTATCCAGAGTTTTCTGTTCAATCTCATTTAAATTAATAACCTGTTCTTTTTCGAGCGGTTTATTTAAATCTTTCACAGTAATAATTTTTGGCAAATGACGATAGCGATGATTGGACTCAAGCACGATACCCACCAAACCATTGACCAGCTCAACAATACTGCCAGGCGGATACAAACCGACACACTTGATAAATTCCAACGCGAGCCGCTCATCAAAATGGGTGCCACGATCCTGGAATATACGTTTGAGTGCATCAGTGCTGGGAATGGCGCGGGAATAACAACGGTCACCGGTCATTGCGTCGTAGGCATCGACAATACAAACAATTCGCGCGAAATCGGAAATACCCGCCGCTTTTAATTTGCGTGGATAACCTGTGCCATCAACCCGTTCATGGTGACTGTAGGCAACATCAACAGTGGAATTGGGTACACCAAGTGATGACATCAGCAAATTGCGCCCGTGTACTGTATGCGCTTTGATGATATTGAATTCTTTGTCGGTGAGTTCTTCATGCTTATTGAGAATTTGCGGAGGCACGCGCATTTTGCCTACATCATGCAATAAACCACACAAACCTAACTTTTCCAGCTCGGCCTCACTCATGCCAAGATGGCGACCAAAGGCGATTGCCAAAATGCACACATTCAAACAATGCTCAGCGGTGTACTCATCTTCATTGCGCATGCGCGACATCCAGATGAGAGCATCGGCATTGCGCAAAATACTGCCGACGCAATCTTTAACAGTTGCTTTTGCCTGCTCGGTATTAACCACACCTCCCAACCGAACATCCTCAAGCAGCGTTTTGGTCAGCTTCTTGGCTTCGCGAAAAATGCCTAAGGCCGCCTCGTGTTCTTTCTGGGCCGCAACTTTGTTGATATAAGACGTCGATTTAGCAATGGCGGGACCAGCAACTCCGCGCTCTTCTGGAGGTATCCATTGCTCGCGCACTGCATCTATCCACACATGCTGCGAAAACTCAGCCACTGTGTCTATATCATCGAGACTTTCAATCATAAAACCCTGCATCAAAAACGGGGTTTCCTGCCAGTCGCGATCCAGTTTAGAGACAAACATGCCAATTTTTAGCTCTGAGATGTGGATTTTAATGGTGCTCAGCTTCTTATCCACATAGCCCGGCTTTACTTCGCGCCGATCCAAAGGAACCTCACTATTCGTGTTTTTATTGTTTCAACAGGGGGGCTTTTATTGCTTGCTACCAATGAATCATAGCTGCTTTTGAAACCGGTCACATGTAACAAAAAGCTATGAAAACCTGAACATCTTATACCTCTTGAGATGACTTAGGCGCCACACCGACGATTTGCCAAGCGGCGATGTCATTTTGTTCTAAAGAAAGGAAGGACACTAAAGCGCTATCACACTCAGTGTTTTTTGGCCTCGTCCCAGAGACGATTCATGTCATGGATAGAGGTCTCGGCCAAGGGGGTTGGGCTGTGGGTCTCGATAAAATGAAAGCGCTGCTCAAATTTTTGATTGGCGCGACGCAAAGCCTGCTCCGGGTCGATTTTCTGGTAGCGCGCAATATTTACTACAGCAAATAATAAATCGCCCAACTCTTCTTCAAGCGCAGCCATATCGCCCGAATCCAACTCAGCTTCTACTTCCATTAATTCTTCTCGCACTTTGGCAATGGGGCCGTACACATCATCCCAATCAAAACCCACACTGGCGGCACGTTTTTGCAACTTTGCGGCCCGACTTAACGCCGGCAAATTTAGTGGGACATCCGCGAGAATTCCATTTGCACCTTTTTCGGCGCGCTCTTGTTGTTTGATGGCTTCCCAACGCGCTTTGACATCCGTCGGTAATGTGTGGCGATTTTCTACCCGGCTATGCAAAGTACCGTCAGGAAATACATGTGGGTGGCGACGTATTAGTTTGGCAACCAGATCAGAAACCACACCCGCAAATTCAAACCGGTCTTCTTCCATTCCGAGCTGGCTATAAAAAATCACTTGGAATAATAAATCGCCCAGCTCCTCTTTGAGATGGACAAAATCCTGCTTCTCAATTGCATCGACGACCTCATAGGCTTCTTCCAACGTTGATGGCGCGATGCTGGCGTAATCCTGTGTGAGATCCCATGGGCAACCGGATTCCGGATCGCGCAAGCGTGCCATCAAATAAAGCAAATCGTCGATAGAGTATTGAGTCACAAATCAAATCCTAGTGTTTACGGCGTGCCGACGCGATATTAGGTAACTGGTTGAGTTTGGTAAGTATGCGGCTCAATTCATCGAAGCTGCGAATTTCTACCGTCACTTGCATATCCACTGTGTTTTTACGCTTATCTGACAGGGTTTGCATAGCAACAATATTGATGCGTTCGGTATCCAGCAGCGTGGTAATGTCTTTCAACAAACCGTAGCGGTCATAAGCTTCAATAACCACATCCACCGAGTAAAAACTCTGCGGTGTATCGCCCCACTCCACTTTAATAATGCGCTGGGGTTCATCGGTTTGCAGCTGCAAAATATTAGAGCAATCCTGCCGATGAATGGATACGCCTTTACCCAAGGTGATGTAGCCTGTGATCGCATCGCCCGGTACCGGGTTGCAGCAATTGGCGATTTGGGTGAGTAAGTTACCCACACCTTCGATATAAAAATCCGAATCTTTTTTCTGCCGGGGTGATTTTGTTTTAAACGGGATTAACGGCTGTTGCGGATCAGCATCATCCAATTGTTTCTGCGCAGCATTTAAAACCTGGCCGACACCAATATCACTTGCGCCTACGGCGGCATATAGATCATCGAGATTGTTGAAGCGCAATTTTTTCGCAAGCTCTTCAAAGTCGAGATCCAGAAGTGCGAGACGTTTGAATTCGCGATCGAGCAGCGCCTGCCCTTCGGCGATATTTTTATCGCGTGCCTGTTGTTTATACCAATGTTGGATTTTGGCGCGCGCACGCGGCGTGTTCACATAACCGAGCGCCGCATTGAGCCAATCACGACTAGGCGATTCCATTTTACCGGTGAGAATTTCGACCTGATCCGCATTAGTCAGTTGGTAGTTGAGCGGCACTATGCGGTTGTTGACCTTGGCACCGCGGCAGCGATGGCCGACATCGGTGTGAATTTTGTAAGCGAAATCGAGTGGCGTGGCAGTACGCGGCAAATCCACAACGTGGCCTTCGGGGGTAAACACGTAAATGCGGTCCTGATTGACCGAACGCAAATCATCTTGCAGATGCTCGGAATCACCACCCAGTTCTTCATGCCATTCGAGGACTTGACGCAACCAGGCGATTTTCTGCTCGTAGCCATCCTGTACCGCTTTGGTATCGGTACCTTTGTAGCGCCAGTGGGCGCAGACACCCAGCTCGGATTCTTCGTGCATTTCCTGGGTGCGAATCTGGATTTCCAACACCTTGTTTTCCGGTCCCCAAACGGCAGTGTGTAATGAGCGATAGCCATTCTCCTTGGGCGAAGCAATGTAGTCATCGAACTCGTGGGGAATATTGCGCCAGAGGCTATGGACTATCCCCAGCACCGCGTAACAATCGCGCACACTGGGCACAAGGATGCGCACGGCGCGGATATCGTACACCTGCGAAAAGGGAATGCCTTTGCGCTGCATTTTGCGCCAAATACTGTAGATATGTTTGGCGCGGCCGCCGACAGAACCTTCGATACCCGCTTTTTTCAGTTCAGTGCGGATCAGGTTAAGCAGATTGTCAATGTATTCCTGCCGCGCCAAGCGGCGCTCATCGAGCAGTTTGGCGATGCGTTTGTAATCATCGGGCTGCAGGTAGCGGAAGGACAAATCTTCCAGCTCCCACTTGATATGACCGATACCGAGACGATGGGCAAGCGGCGCGTAGATATCAGCCACTTCGCGCGATACCTGGCGGCGGCGGTCTGGTTCAGCGTTTTTCACCGAGCGGATGGCGCAGGTGCGCTCAGCCAGTTTGATCAGGGCGACGCGAACATCGTCCACCATGGAAACCAACATCTTGCGGATTTTTTCCGCCTGCTCGGTCGCCTGTGAACCCAGTACTCGCTCCTCTTCGTTGCGCTGGTAGCTGATGGCCGCCATCCGCAGCACACCTTTCACCAGTTTGCCGACGGTATCGCCAAAGCGGGCTTGGACATCAATAAGGCTGATTTTGTGCTCGCGCACAGCGCGGTAGAGAATGGCGGCAACCAACGCATCCTGATCGAGCTGTAAGTCCGCAAGTATCTCGGCCATCTCCAGGCCAATACGGAAGCAGGAGAAATCCTCTCCCCAGTTGTGGTCATCATCGGCATGGATATCGACCAGAGATAAACTTAACTCAGCCGCGCGACGCAACTCGGCACGGCTCGCGTCCGATTGGATGTAACCCTGATTGAGGCGATCGATCCAGGCATCTATATCGACCTGACCATCCGCGGCTATGGGATGATCTGCTCTGACTTTAACCATACGCGTTTACTTCAATAAATTGGGTCTTACTTACGCAGCTCTTTAAGAAAGCATTTGCTAACGCAAAAATAGCGCCATAGATTCAATGTGGCTGGTGTGGGGGAACATATCCAGCACACCAAGCTTATCCAACTGGTAGCCAGCCTCTGCCAACAATGCGGAATCACGCGCCAAAGTTGCAGGGTTGCAACTGACGTAGACAATCCGGTTGGGAGAAAGTTGCTTTTCCGCATCCCAGCGCAGAATGCTGGCAATAATATCTTTTGCACCATCGCGGGGCGGATCAAGCAAAATCGCGTCGATTCCCTGTTCCTTATTAGCGCCCCCCAAACGTCGCAATTGAGTATGGGTCATATCCGCCAGGTTGGCGGCAATAAATTTGGCGTTAGTGATATTTAACCGTTCGGCATTTTCACGCCCTCGCAAGACCATCGACTCAACAGCTTCAATGCCAACCACTTCAGCACACTGCTGCGCGATAGGCAGGGTGAAGTTGCCGATGCCGCAGAATAAATCCAGCACCCGGTCAGTGGGCTTTAATGCCAGCAAGTCCAGGGCTTGCGCGATCATCTGCCGGTTCACTTGTGGATTTACCTGAGTGAAATCCTGCGGGTGAAACCCAAGCTCCACCCCTTCAACGGAATACCCCAAACGTGGATCGCAGGGCTCGCCAGTAAGATCCGTCAAGCCGAGATTACCATTGGGCTCCAGCCACACCTTGCATTGTGTCGCTTCTGCCAATTCAGCGAGTGCCAGTAAATCTGCCTCCGCCAACTTTTTCGTGTGACGCAAAATAATCGCCGTCGTGTTTTGCCCTTTGACCAATTCAATATGGGTCACCGCTTTAACTGCATGCAGTTCCGTCAACCAGCGGTGCAAAGGTGCGAGCAGCACATTTAATTCAGGTACCAACACCACACACTGTTTGATGGGAGTAATGTCATTGCTGTAGCGCTGGCGAAAGCCGAGCGTCACGCTGCCGTCGGCTTCATACCAAACACCCAGGCGCGCGCGGCTGCGATAAGCGCGGTCGCCTGCACTGATTGCCGGCAATATCTGTTTAGGAACTACCCCGCCCCAGCGCTGCAATTGCTCCAACACTGCTTTTTGTTTCAACTCCACTTGCGCACTTGGCTGCATATACTGCAACTGACAACCGCCGCAGCTGGCGAAATGTTCGCAGGGCGGCACAACACGTTCCTGGGAGCTATCAATTAACTGGTCGATACGTGCATCGATAAAACGCGCATGATCTTCCACCAGCCGCGCAGTAACTTTTTCACCAACCAGAGCACCATCGATAAAAACAGTTTTGCCGTCGAGACTAGCAACACCGCGGCCGTCGTGACTTAAACGATCAATGGTAAATTCACCGAGGCGCTTATTGGTTTGCGGCAGTTGCTTTTCTTCAACACGCGCCTGATTGCGGCGCGGTGCATCATCGCGCACATACACGCTGCCATCGGCTTTTTTAGGGCGCGGTTTTTTGCCCAACAGGCTGCCGCCTTTTTTCGGCGTACCATTTTTTGATGAGCCGCCATTTTTACCACTGCGATTGGACATTAAAAATTCCCGGGATTACAAAAAGTAACGGCGCAGTAGTTGTGTGAATCATGCGCCATCATCAGGTTTATTTATTGAGCTCAGTATCTATCCATTTGTAGCGCTCGCGCTGCCAGCGGATCATTTCTTTTACTTCCGCTTCATAGCTACCAGTGCCACCATGGCTGCCATGTATAATCCAATCAGCAAAATCCGTGACTGACCAGAGCAGATAATTTTCCTTTTGTTGCTTATCCAGCCAGGCCGCACGCGCTTCAGCATATTGGAAAACGTAATCCAGTTTTCCGTCCGCTTTTGCACTATTCCACCGCGCTTTTACTTTGGCTTTAAAAGCAGGATCTTGAAATAAACGGTCAAACCAGGGTGCGGGACGAATATGCCAGCCATAGGTTTTATCAACATCATCGTAACCCGCGTTGCCAAATGCCAAATCAAAATCCCAAATTGGTCCGAAAAATAATTTGCCATTGCGTTTTTTATACAAATAAAAACTCGCGACCGCGCCATCGGGATTTTTAAACAGTTCGTTAATTAAAAAATAATTCACCGCTGAATCCACATCGATATAGGCGGCGTAACCCAGTTGCGGATCGGTAAAGTTATTGCCAAACAATGCTGCTTCAGTATCTGTGATGTATTTGTTGATGTATTCGCGCTGAGCCGACCAATTTGCCTCTAACAATGTTTCGGGAGTATCGATACAGAACGGGTTCATGCCATGGGTTGAGTCCACACAAAAAGCCGCTTCGCGATCCATGTTGACGCCATTTACACAAAAACTTTCCCAGAACGCAGTTTGGCAATAATCCTTGTGCATACGGAAATCCACTTCCATCAAATAACCACCGGTAATTTTTTCAGCATCGGTATCAGCGACTTTTAACTCAGGAATATTTACCCTGTCTTTACCAACGCGAATATGTTCGACTAATTGATACACACCCTGATAGGCGCCGTTAAGTGTCACTTCTACATACTGGTTTCTAACGGTATATTCCATTCCCAAGTGGCGACTTAACATAAATGCGATATCGTTGCGCATTAATGTTTTGTCCGCATAGTTCGCCAGCAATACCCAATGTTTACTTGCTGGCATACCCAACATTTCAGTGGAATTAGCCAGTTTAAGCCGATAGGGTTTTTTGACCCAACTCCAAGTCGAATTGCCGCGACCACGAATTTCCAACGCACCGTCTACTGGCGCCATACCTACACCGGTCAATTCAAAATTGCCGTTGACATAGGTTTCTTTGGACAAGATAGGTGCACTGCCAGCAGTGGTAATTTTTAACACAGGTAATGCGTCAACAACACCAACTGGAAAATCTGCTGGCATGCTCGATACAACACTGGAACTAGAGCTGAAGGATGAAAAATTTGCGGTCGATGAAATAGTCGCTGCAGCTGAACTCGCCGGTGACGAACTAATAGCAACCGGATCTCTTGAACCCGAGCTGCCACCACCACAAGCCTGCAGTAACACTGCAAAAAAAATAAACGTAAACCGAATTATTGCCGTCATAAAAAACCATCCACATTAGTTATTTTTAATAAATCCACGAACGCCTTGAATTGATCACGGATTGTGCTCCGGTCTGCAATCCTTAATTAAACAAGCCAGACGATAAATAGCGGTCACCACGATCGCAAATAATCGCCACTATCACGGCATTTTCTACTTGCCGACTTAATTCCAGCGCTGCCGCTACTGCACCTCCAGATGACACACCACAAAAAATCCCCTCTTTGCGTGCGAGGTCGCGCATCGTTTGCTCGGCCAGCGGCTGGGGCATACTGACAATTCCATCGACGCGATCGCGCTCGTATATCTTGGGCAAATAGGCTTCCGGCCAACGGCGAATACCGGGAATTTGCGCACCCTCAGCTGGTTGCAAACCAATAATCTGAATTGCCGGATTTTTTTCTTTTAGATAAAGCGATGTACCCATGATCGTACCCGTGGTACCCATGGAACTGACGAAATGGGTGATAGTGCCACCAGTTTGCTGCCAGAGCTCCGGGCCGGTGGTAGTGTAGTGAGCGAGTGGATTATCGGGGTTGCCGAACTGATCCAATACCTTACCCTTACCTTCGGCTTGCATTTTGAGTGCGAGATCGCGCGCGCCTTCCATGCCCGCCTCTTTGCTCACCAAAATCAGCTCCGCCCCATAAGCTGCCATTGACGCTTTGCGCTCGGCAGTGGAGTTATCAGGCATGATCAAAATCATCCGGTAGCCCTTGATCGCCGCGACCATCGCCAGTGCAATGCCAGTGTTGCCGCTGGTGGCTTCGATTAGCGTATCCCCGGGTTTAATATCGCCGCGTAACTCAGCACGGCTGATCATGGATAATGCGGGACGGTCTTTCACTGAACCTGCGGGATTATTGCCCTCCAGCTTTACCAATATTGTATTGCTCGATACACCCGGCAAGCGCTGCAAACGCACCAGTGGTGTATTGCCAACAAATGCCTCTATGGTGGGAAAATCCATACTGACCTCAAAGCTGATGATTCAGGTAAATAGCCGGTTGCGCTGGCGCGCGTGGGACGGCTATTCTACCTGTGATCACCCACCCTGCGAACACCCTGTGGTGAAACTCATTTAGGCCCAACACTCGCCGGCATAGTAAAAAATAAGGCAAAACTCTATGAATAATAAACGCAGCAGCATTAAATCCGATGTCTGGCGCCTGATTTTTATTCCCTCGATCAGCATTATTATTCTTATTGCTGCCAGTCTTACCTATTTATGTATTTCACAAATCAATAAATTTATAGATTTACGCGGCAGTGTACTTGCACAAAAAACAGCACACTTACTGCATAAACCTATGCTGGAAAATAATCGCGAATTGGTGCAATACATTCTCGATGCCTCCATCGAAGAACCTTACATTCGCGCTGTACATGCGCATTACACCGATACCGACCAAAGCTTTCACAGCGGCCCGCAATTTATGCAAACCGAGGATGCGGGCGAACCCAACATGCAGCAGCCGTTGGAGCGGCGCACTGATCGCACCTTACGCTTTTCGCATCCGCTGGTTAACCTCGAAAATAAAAATCCTATCGGTTGGGTCGAACTTGAATTAATGGCTGCACCATACGCCGTGGTGCGCTATGAAGCCATAGTGTTGACCATCGCACTCACGCTGTTGTGTTTGATTATGGGGGCCTATTTTGCTATTTCACTTTATTACCGCATTACCGATCCTCTCGACCATATTAAAAATATTGTCCATGCACTGGCGCGCGGTCGGCTGAATGAGCGGGTGGAGCAGCAAAACTCCAGCGAATTTTTAGGTTTGGCTGAGTCGATCAACACCATGGCCGATTATATGGAAGCTGCGCAGGCCGATATGCAATCGCACATTGACCACGCGATTGAAGATTTGCGCGAGACATTGGAAACCATTGAAATACAAAACGTAGAGCTTGATCTGGCGAGAAAAGAGGCACTGGAAGCCAGCCGGGTGAAATCCGAATTTCTCGCCAACACCAGCCATGAAATTCGCACGCCGCTAAATGGTATTCTCGGCTTTATTAATCTTGCACTCAAAACGGAACTCAATGAACAGCAGCGCGAATATTTGGAAACGATTCGCGATTCAGCGCAAAACCTGCTCACGGTAATCAACGGCATTCTTGATTTTTCTAAAATTGAATCGGGTAAGCTCACGCTGGATTACGCACCCGTCCCTATTCGCAATTGCATCGATGAAGTGCTGCATATATTGGCACCCGATGCTCATGAAAAAAATCTGGAATTAATTAATTATGTCGAGCCCTGCATTCCCAAAAATTTATTGGGTGATGCGCTGCGCTTCAAGCAAGTGCTATCCAACTTGGTGAGCAACGCCATTAAATACAGCAGCACCGGCAACATCCTGATTGATGTCAGCATACTGCAACAACAGGAAACGCAAATCACACTGAAGGTATGCGTAAGCGATGAAGGCATAGGCCTAACCCGCGAAGAGCAAGACCAACTCTTTAGCCCTTTTAATCAAGCTGATTCCTCCAACACCCGCGAACATGAAGGCACTGGTCTCGGCTTGGCAATTTGCAAAGGGTTGGTGGAGCGCATGCACGGGGAAATCGGTGTGGTGAGTGAGCCGGAGCAAGGCTCTACCTTTTGGTTCACCGCGCGCTTGGGTATCGACAAACGCCAACCTTCCGTCAGCCAATTGGCCAATCTGAGTGACTACCGTATTTTACTCTGCGGTGAAAATGCTGCGTCGCTAAAACAAATTGACTGTTTACTGCGCGAGTGGAACGGCAACACACAAAGCATTCCGGCAATACATGATTGTTTCCCTATTTTGCGCAATGCGCGCAACAGCAATAATAATTTTGATTTATTGATTTTGGATATTGCCCCCAACGAGCGAAAAATTCCGCCCGTTTTATTGAACAATCTGGCCGAGCAATTAAATGTGGAATTTAATTGCACGCTGATCGCCTGCTGCACCCCCGCACACCAGCGTTTATTCCGCGCGCACTCAGATAAATCGCAAGTATTATTTATCAATAAACCTATTGCTTACGATTCACTCCTGCAAACGCTCGGTCGCCAATTGGATTTGCATATCAAAGATATGCGCGAGCAAGATGAAGAGGAAGCGTTGCGACCGAGTGTTGCGGTTTTATTGGTAGATGACAATCTTGCCAACTTGCAGCTCGCCTCCGAATTATTGCGCGGTTTAAATACCCAAGTCGTGCAAGCCAGCAATGGCAAGCAGGCAATTGAAGCCTGTAACGATAATGAATTTGATGTGATTTTTATGGACATCCAAATGCCGGGGATGGATGGTATGGAGGCAACACGGCATATCCGTGCTTTGGAACAAGGCAAACGCCGCACGCCAATTATTGCGCTCACAGCACATACCATCACCGAACAAAAAGCCGAATTATTAATTGCTGGCATGGACGACTGCATCAGCAAACCGGTTAATGAGGCGCAGCTGGCACATATCATTAATCGCTGGGCGAGTTTGTCAGGTAAAAAAGAAGTTGTGATCCAAATCGAAGAAAAAAACCACAATCTGAATGTGCGCGAACCAATCCCAACACAAGACCTCACTGGCTCAGTAGATATCCAACTCTGCCTGAAACTGGCTAACAACAAACCGGCACTCGCCCGCGACATGCTTAGCATGTTACTCAGTGGCTTGGAAACCGAAAAACAACAAATCAATGCTGCACTGGAGAATAGAGCGTATGAGGAATTGGGCGAGCTGATTCACCGTCTGTACGGTAGCAGTTGTTATTGCGGTGTACCGCGCCTGAAACATATCAGCGGGTTGCTCGATAAACTTTTCCAAAGTGAACAATACGAACAAGCGCGCGATGCAATCCCCGCGCTCAATCATGCGCTCGACGATTTAATTAATTGGGGGCGCGATAAAGAACTGGACCCATTATTTGGTTTGGAAAAAGCGGACGCCTAAAAAATAACAGAGAAATAAATAACGCGAGAACTCAGTCTTGTTTGACAGATACAAACAACTGTCGACTATTAAGCGGGCGACTACCAAGCAACGGTTTCAATAACCGGCGGGAGAGATACTTGGCTGCGAGGCGCGTTGCAGGGTCTGAATAATCTCCTGCTGCTATCGACAACAACCATTCACCTTTCAGCAAGAGCTGCTCGGGAACATCTGACTCTGCACTAAAAAAACCCTCCTGCACATGGCACTCGTAAAATCCCTGCGCTTCTATTGCACAGTCATTGCGCGCATCTGCAGTAAAATCCAGTCCGTAGCCCAACTCAGTTAATAACCGAAATTCAAATTCGCGTAGCAAAGGTTCAATATCGGCTTTGTTTTGCAGTGCATTCAGGCTTTGTTCGTAAGCAAAATACAAACCGTTGTGCCCATCCATTTCAGGCAAGAGCCGCACCAGCAATTCATTGAGATAAAAACCGGAATATAAATGATTGGCGGTAAGCGAGAGAAAATGGTTGTCGGATTCAAAACTGGTTAAGAGTTTCATATCAGTTTTTCCCTGCCAACAAACCAGCAAACGGCTAAACGGATTTAATAATTGACGCTTGGGGGTTTTGTTTTTGCGCACACCGCGCGCAACTGCTGTGACACGCCCGAAGTCGGGCGTGAGAAAATCAATCAATAAACTGGTATCGCGATATGGACGTGTGTGCAGGATATAAGCGGGCTGAAGATCAACACGCATAGCGGTGAATTAAAACTCGTTGTAGCCGAGGCTGCGCAAGGCGCGCTCGTCATCAGACCAACCGGATTTTACTTTAACCCAAAGCTTGAGCATGATCTTCATCTCAAACAGTTTTTCCATATCTGTGCGCGCTTCAGTACCAATCAATTTAATACGGCTGCCTTTATCACCGATCAGGATTTTTTTCTGGCCATCGCGCTCAACTAAAATCAGTGCAGAAATATTAAGCAATTTACCTTCCTGCTTAAACTCTTCAATCTCTACTGCCATCTCGTAGGGCAATTCATCGCCCAATTGACGGGTAATCTTTTCACGCACAATTTCGGCAGCCATAAAACGCGAACTGCGGTCAGTGATTTGATCTTCCGGATACATATGTATACCTTCCGGTAAACGCTCGGTAACCAACTGTTCCAACCGATTCAGATTAGTATTGCGCAGCGCCGACATAGGAACAATTTCGGCTACGTTTAATTTTTCCGACAAGCTTTGCAAATGGGGCAGCAAGGTTTCTTTGTCTTCAATTTGATCGACTTTATTTACTGCCAAAATAATCGGACATTTTACATGCTGCAATTTTTCCGCAACTGCTTCATCTTCTTCAGTCCAAATAAAACGGTCGATTACAAAAACCACCACATCCACATCTTTCATCGCACTGGTGGCAGCTTTATTCATATAACGATTGATGGCCTTTTGTTGGCCGAGGTGCATACCGGGGGTATCCACAAAAATAATCTGCACATCGCCTTCCGTTTTAATACCCACAACAGCATTGCGTGTTGTTTGTGGCTTGCGCGAGGTGATACTGATTTTTTGCCCAAGGATATGATTGAGCAGCGTGGACTTGCCCACATTAGGGCGACCAACGATGGCAACATAACCGCAGCGACTGCCGATGGTTTCAGGCTGATATGTATCTGATTCAAAAGTCATAAATAATACTGGAAGAGAGAATGGAAATTCGGGGCGATCTATTAATAAGCGAGCTTACAAAATTCAATCGATTTTTAACTGCGCCAGCATCAATACCGCGGCTTGTTTTTCCGCTTCACGGCGGCTTGAGGCCGTCGCACTGGTAGGCTGTTTGGTTAATGCAACACGGCATTCTATAGTAAACATTTGCGCATGCCCTTCGCCCCCCACCGCTACCACAACATACTCCGGCAATGGCTGGCGCTGGGCTTGCATATATTCTTGCAAGCGCGATTTGGAATCTTTGGCACTGGTATCAATACTTAAGGTATCAAGGCGTGGCGCGAACCAAGTGAGCACACGCTCGCGGCAGATATCCAGGCCGCTGGCGAGATATATTGCCCCGATAATCGCCTCAACGCTGTCCGCTAAAATCGAATCGCGCGCGTGGCCGCCAGATTTCATCTCTCCTTCGCCCAGCACCAGGCACTCACCCAATTCAAATTCGCGTGCGAGTTCTGCAAGGGTATCGCCTTTTACCATCTGCGAGCGCAGGCGGCTCAACTGACCTTCACGCGCTTCAGGGAAACGTTTGAACAGAGCCTCGCCAACAATAAAATTTAAAATCGAATCACCCAAGAACTCAAGGCGTTCATTGTTGGTTGCACCATGGCTGCGGTGTGTTAGCGCCAGCTGTAATTGGCGCTGATCCTCAAAGTGATAGCCAAGACGTAGCTCAAGGCGCTGGTATTTAAGTGTTAACACAAATTACTTGGTCTTTGGGGTAGCAGGAGGTTTGCAGCATTGACCGGGGCGAGAGCTGTCGAGATGATTCTGGAAGCTCACCACCAAATCAATGTTCCAGAAAAGCGGTACGCGGGTTTCATAATCCACAGTCACCACGGCTTTTTCGCTTTCACGCTCAATTTTAATATTTTCAACAGGACCAATGCTTCGAACATTATTAATCGTGTAAAACTTGTTTAACTTACTTTTGATTTCAGCGTCTGTCATCTGCTCCAGCTTTTCGCCACCGGTTTCCAGAGAGCGTAAAGCTGATTCAACATAGCGGTTCTCGGCGTAGAGCGGAATGACTTTGAAGGCAAATAACAAAAAGAAACCTGCGATGGCAATCACCAAGGCCCACTGCAACATCCCCAAGCCACGCTGATGTTTGATCGATTTACGGTTGCGCACGTTCATTGTAATTGACTCCGATTGAGAGGAATGACCAGCATTCAACTTAACACAGGCACTTATTTAATAACGCCGACATGATCAAAAGACGGAATGCTCAGGAACTTCTCCCAGTGCATCCAGACAGCAAACGCCTTGCCGACAATCGCATCTTCAGATACATACAACCACTCACGGCTATCGAGACTATTGTCGCGATTGTCGCCCATCATAAAGTAATGGCCTTGTGGCACTACCCATGAGCCGCGCACACTTAAACGGCTAGGTTGTATGTGTTTATAGGCGGTGAACTCTTTACCGTCAATATTCTCGGTAACCATACGTAATACTGGTGCACCGGCTGGCAACTCGGCGACCAACTTCTCTTCGATCACCTTGCCATTAATAGTCAACACGTGATTGTTATAAGAAATATGATCACCCGGTAAACCAATAACCCGCTTGATGTAATAAGTCTCAGGTTGATGCGGTGGGAAAAATACCATCACATCACCACGCTCGGGTTTGCCAATCGGGATAATTTCGGTATTGAGTACAGGCGCACGTACACCGTAGGCAAATTTATTCACCAAAATAAAATCACCGACCTCCAATGTAGGAATCATCGAGCCCGAGGGAATTTGAAAAGGCTCGACGAGGAATGAGCGCAAAAAGAAAACGATAAATAATACCGGGAAAAAAGATTTGGAATATTCCACCAAAATCGGCTCTTTGCCAGCCACCGCCTTGGCTTCTTCAAATGCCTCTTTTTGCTGCTCAGTATCCAATGCCATACCAGCAAACTGTTTTTCCACGGCAACCACTTTGACTTTGCGCGGACGCGACAATACCAATGCATCAAACAACCACACCAAACCAGTAATCAATACCGCGAGCGTGAGAATCAGAGGAAGGTTAATACTGCTCATCAAGTTTCCTTAGTGGGTTATTTGTCTGCGATTACTATTATCTATGTTAACTAGCTATCGATTTTCAGTACGGCAAAGAACGCAGCTTGTGGAATTTCAACACTGCCCACTTGCTTCATGCGTTTCTTACCAGCTTTTTGTTTTTCCAACAGCTTTTTCTTACGGGTTGCATCGCCACCGTAACATTTGGCTGTTACATCTTTACGCAATGCTTTTACAGTTGAACGCGCAACGATTTGTCCACCAATAGCGGCCTGGATTGCAACGTCATACATCTGCCGAGGAATCAGCTCTTTCATTTTTTCAGTGAGCGAGCGACCCATACCGTGCGCTTTATCGCGATGCACAATAATCGCCAAGGCATCCACTTTTTCACTGTTGATCAACACATCCAAACGAACCAGACTTGCAGCTTGGAAGCGGGTAAAACTGTAATCCAGCGATGCATAACCGCGGCTAACTGACTTTAACCGGTCAAAGAAATCAGTAACCACTTCATTCATCGGCAACTCATAGCGCACACGCACTTGCGAACCGGTGAACTGCAAATCTTTTTGCACGCCGCGCTTTTCGATACACAGGGTAATGACGTTACCCAAGTGTTCTTGCGGCACAAGGATATTGGCCTCAACGATCGGCTCGCGCATTTCCTCGATCGAGCCAGGGTCAGGTAATTTGGACGGGTTATCAACATAGATAACTTCACCGCCGCGCTTGACTACCTCAAACACTACTGTTGGAGCCGTAGTGATCAGGTCGAGATCGTATTCACGCTCCAAACGCTCCTGGATGATCTCCATGTGCAGCATGCCAAGGAAACCGACGCGGAAGCCGAAACCCAGCGCATCTGAACTTTCGGGTTCGTAGAACAAGGAAGCATCGTTCAATGTCAGCTTGGCCAAGGCTTCGCGGAAGTCCTCGAAGTCGTCGGAGCTGATGGGGAACATACCGGCGTAAACCTGCGGCTTGATCTTCTGGAAACCTTCCAGCGCTTCAACGTCAGGAGTTTGCGCATGAGTGATGGTATCGCCTACAGGTGCGCCATGAATGTCTTTGATACCAGCGACCACAAAGCCTACTTCACCGGCCTTGAGTTCTTTTAACTGGGTGGGCTTGGGGCTAAATACACCCACACCGTCAACAATTTGCGCTTTGCCGATGGTTTTGGTGATGATCTTGTCTTTCAAGCGCAGTGTGCCCTGCTTTACGCGCACCAGCGAGACAACGCCGAGATAGTTGTCGAACCAGGAATCGATAATTAGCGCTTGCAGCGGTGCATCAACATCGCCTACGGGTGGCGGAACCAGGCGCACCAGCTCTTCCAATACATCTTCCATGCCCAAGCCGGACTTGGCGGAACAGCGCACGGCTTCGGTGGCGTCGATACCGATAATGTCTTCGATTTCCTGTGCAACGCGGTCTGGCTCTGCCTGCGGCAGGTCCATCTTGTTCAAAACCGGAATTACCTCCAGGCCCTGCTCAATCGCGGTGTAGCAGTTGGCAACTGACTGTGCCTCTACGCCCTGCCCCGCATCGACAACCAGCAACGCACCTTCACAGGCAGCCAGCGAGCGGGATACTTCATAGGTGAAGTCCACATGGCCGGGGGTATCAATAAAGTTAAGCTGGTAGGTTTTGCCATCGCGCGCATTGTAGTAAAGCGTCACGCTGTGGGCTTTGATGGTGATGCCCCTTTCACGCTCCAAATCCATGGAATCAAGCACTTGCGCTTCCATTTCACGGTCACTCAGACCACCGCACATCTGGATGAAGCGGTCGGCGATGGTGGATTTACCGTGGTCAATGTGGGCAATAATGGAAAAGTTACGGATATGGCTCAGGTCAGTCACAGGCGCTTAACTACTTTATGAAGTTGGAATTTGTCCCCGGAATGGGGGGCGGAAATAGTGGGCGGCATTCTAGCCTATTTGGTAGGGGCATGCCATGAGCACACCCTGCAGCCTACGACTAACCGACTTCAGCCTACGACTAACCAACTTCAGCCTACCCACGCTTCACAATGGCGGCAATTCCGCCGCAACATCAGCGCTGGTGAGTTTGGTGCGCGCCTTGGTACTCAGATTTTGCAAATGGTTAATCACATCATTGGCGAGCCAGCTGACTGATTGATCCGGATGGCTCAACAGATTTTCTGCAGAGGGGATATGACTTTCGTTACCGGTAGCGCGCAGGGCGAGCAGCGCATCCAGAATTACACTGGTATCACTGTCTTGTACCAGTGGCACAATCGCAGCGGCGGCACCGGCATAGTGGGTTTTGGCCAGATCGTTCAGTGTCTGGCGGCGCACCGCGGGGTTGGTACTGCGCAAACCTGGCTGGGCTTCGGCGACTAACATGTGCATCAAATTGTTATCACCGCGCAGCGACAGTACCTGTGCAAGCACGCGTTTTAATTCTGGATTGGTTTGGTTGCGATAGAGTGAATCCAGTTCCTGGTTTGTCAGGGTATCCGGGTTCTCAGCCAGATCGGCAACGACTTTACAGGCAATTGCGATGGTTTGTGGATGGGTGTTTTCTGCTACAAAGTCGCGCAGTTTTTCCCCAAAGCTGCGCGGGTCACCAATAAAACGTGTGCTCAAATCTTTGCGAATCTGCTCAATATCCAACGCCTGGGGCGCGGTTTTATCGGCTGGTAAAGTTACTGGTTTCTGTGTCGATTCCAGTGCGTGAACTTTATGTTCAAGTGCAATAATTTTTTCGCGCTGTGCGCTGCCATCCAACAAGATATTGAGCACGCCATAACTCACCGTCGCGCCGATAAATGCAGCCAGTAACAGATGTTTGTTGGAGTAGCGGGGATTACTCATTCATATCTCTCGTTATTATTTTGTCGGTATCGTTTAAAATATGTCGATTAAAAAAGGGGCAGGAAATCCCGCCCCTTGGTTGTGCAACTTAAGACTTACAGATTGCCGTAACCAATAGCACCATTGCAATGCAGCCATTCACTGCCGCCATTGCCACCGCCACAGGCGTTGTTTTGGTAAACACCGGTGTTGTAAGTTTGCGCTTCTGACTGACGCACGCTGCCATTCACACTGATGTAATCCACCTGCACATCGCGACTGCCGGAATCGTTGAAGTATTCAACCAGCGAACCACCCGACAAATTGGTCGTCGCCGTGTAGTTGTTCATACCGGTAGACAAAGTCCAGGTTTGCACAGTGGTGTTGTTCACTTTCAAGCGGATTTGTTCCTGGCCGGTTGTCCCTCTGGCGCGCACTACAATAGTTTTGTTCCCGCCGGATGCTGAACTTGAGCTGCCGCCCCCACCACCATTACCGGCACCTTCACCGACAGTGATGTCAGAATTGCCGTTACTTTGATAGCCCTCAGTCGCCAATACCATGTAGTTGTGATTACCCAAATTCAGGCCTTTGCTTCTCCAGAAGTTAACGTGGTTAGCAAAGGTGATGGTGCCGGAAATATTGCCGAAACCTTTTTTAGGATTTCTCACGCTGAAGTATTGATAAAACGTTTGGGTGCCATCAATCGAGGGCTGTTGGGTGCGCAGGCAACGACGCACATTATAAGTAGCACCATCGCTGGTGAAGCTGCCGTAGTCAGTACCACCAGAGCACGAAGCCGGGTTGTAAGAACCGTAGCTTTCGATTACGTAGTATTCAATCAGCGGGCTTCTGGTCCAACCATAAAGTGCCAGGTAGGAGTTTTGGCTGTTGCTTACGCCGTAGTAACCCGAATAGTTGACGACTTTTGAGCTGCTGCCAGGATTCCAGCCTTTGCCGCCCACCCAGTTATTGGTGTTGTTGGTCCATTGGGACGCGTAACGACCACCGGAATGCAAGGTCATGGATGCGCTGCCTGAATCTTTCCAAAAGCTGTAGTAAAAGCCGTTATTGGTACCGGTCGAGTTGGACGTTAAGGTCTGCGCGCTAACGGTTGTTGCACAAAGCGCTGCTGCGCAGATAAAGGATGAAATTACATGCTTGCTGTTGATAACTAGTTTCATTATTAGACTCCAGGATATAGCCACCCAACCAATACCACCGTAGAGGAGGAGGGGCTGTTGGGACTTACCCTGTTCATTGCGAACAGGCGTTTATCGGGGGCCATACTGCGTTGCTGTTTATAGGTATGAACCGGCTTGGCCACCGCGATAAGTGCCTATTTATTGTGATATTGTCTTATTGTCAAATAAACCATATATATTATGGTCTTAATAACCATATGCTTATGGTCTTATTAACAATAAATGTTAAAAGGTTCCCTTTTTTAACAATTTTTGCTTCTGGATTGAGTGCATTTTCGCATCAATACTACGGTTATCCGAGCTACATTGAGATGAAAAATGCGCCATCATTTTATTAGTAAACGATTAATTTCATTAGAAGCCAAACTAGAGCTATGGCGCTGCTATTACCGGTAATTCAGCGACAATATCTGTGCTGGCCAATTGGGTGCGCGCCCGCTCACTCAGGTTTTGCAGACTATTGACAACATCTTTTGCCAACCAACTCACCGCCGGATCAGGGTGACTGACTAGCGTTTCAGCCAACCGGACATGGCTTTGGTTGCCGGTTGCGCGCAGTGCTAATAAGGCATCCAGTTTTACGTTGGTGTCGCTGTCCTGCAGCAGCGGTGCGATTGCACTGGCGGCACTGGCGTAACGTGTTTTACCCAGCTCGACCAGCGCTTGCTGGCGTATGGACGGGTTATCACTGCTCAAGCTGGCCTGTGCTTTGGTGATTTGCTTTTCAAGCAACCGGTTATCGCCGCGCGTCGACATCACCTGGGCGATAACCCGTTGCAGATCCGGGTTGGACTGGCTCTGGTAGAGCGATTCCAATTCATAGTCAGGCAGAACTTCAGGATTCTCCGCCAGATCAAACACACTTTTGCTGACAATAGCGACGCCTTCTATACCCGCATTACCCGCCAGCAGGGCATTGGCTTTTTCGGAAAACGAGCGCGGGTCGCGGTCAGAGAGGGTGCCCAAATCTTTTATTAGCTGCTGGCTATCCAAGCTTGCCGTGTCACTCGTCTGCTCGCTGCCGGCCTGGTCAGGCAGCACGTTGGCCGCTGCAGCAGGCTTCTGATGGTTGGTCGCACCAGATCCGGATAGCGCAGATGCGTCAGCTACACCAAATACGCCTGCGGAAAAAAAGCGCGCATCGGTCAGCTCTTCTTCTTTTTGCGCCAATAACAACTCCAAATCCAGAATCCGGCTTTCAAGGGCGCTAATCTGTTCGCGCTGGAGCGATTCATCGTCAAGTAAGGAGAGAGCACCGTAGGTAATAGCGGCCCCGATCAGTGCGGGCAATAACAGATGTTTTTTGAAATCAGGTTGGATACTCATCTTCAATATCCCTCGTTGTGTTTGGTTTTATTGTTATTGTTAGAGTAATTAATTTGATGAACAAAGGGGCAGATAATCTGCCCCTTTGTTTCACATTGCAGTTCAATCGCACTAAGGCTTACAGATTACCGTAACCGATGGCGCCGTTGCAGTGCATCCACTCGCTCAGGCCATTGCCACCACCACAAGCACCGTTTTGGTAAACCCCGGTGTTGTAGCTTTGCGCTTCCGATTGACGAACGCTGCCGTTCACACTGATGTAATCCACTTGCACATCGCGGCTACCGGAATCGTTGGTGTATTCCACCAGCGAACCGCCCGACAGGCTGGTAGTCGCTGTGTAATTGGTCATAGTGGTAGACAAGGTCCAGGTTTGCACCACAGTGTTGTTCACCTTCAAGCTGATGCTTTCACCACCGGCCGCACCGCGGGCGCGCACAACAATCGTCTTGCTACCAGACGGTGCCGAGCTGGAGCTGCCACCGCTGGTACCGGCACTTACGGTGATATCAGAACTGCCGGTGCTTTGATAACCTTCGGTCGCCAACACTTGATAGTCGTGGTTACCCAGATTCAAACCCTTGCTCGCCCAGAAGTTGGCGTGGTTAGCAAAGGTGATAGTGCCGGAGATGTTACCAAAACCTTTCTTCGGATTTCTCACGCTGAAGTATTGGTAGAAGGTTTGCGTGCCATCAATAGAAGGCTGTTGGGTGCGCAGACAGCGCCGCACATTGTAGGTAGCACCATCGCTGGTGAAACTGCCGTAGTCAGTACCGCCCGAGCAGGAAGCCGGATTGTATGAACCGTAGCTTTCAATGATGTAATACTCGATCAGCGGATTTCTGGTCCACCCATAAAATGCCAGATAGGAGTTTTGTGAGTTGCTGACACCGTAATTACCGGAGTAGCTGACCACGCGCGAACTGGTACCCGGATTCCACCCTTTACCACCGACCCAGTTATTAGTGTTGCTGGTCCACTGCGAGGTGTAGCGTCCGCCAGCCTGTAAGGTCATAGAGGCACTGCCAGAATCTTTCCAAAAGGTATAGTAAAAACCGTTGTTGGTACCGGTAGAATTTGAACTCAAGGTTTGCGCACTTACTGCAGTTACACACAAGGCTGCAGCACCGATTAGTGAAGTCAGGATTTTTTTGCCAGTGATTTTCATTATTAGTCTCTCGTTTTTGAGCCTCTCAACCAATACCACCCATAGAGGATGAGGACTGTTGCAAGGTTGATCCTGTCTGTTGCGGACAGGTGTATATCGAGAACCAAACAGGCTTGCTGTTATTGTTAAAACCACCCGGTGCTCGATGTATACATGTATACCGTCGAGACTATTTATTGTCAATAAAACCATAAGCATATAGTCAAATAAACTATATAAACATAATCAATGAGAAAATAGGTTACCTGGAAAGTAACACCTACCGTATTTTTGTTCCCATACGATGGTATTTTAGAAACACCCTGACAGTTCGTAAAACGGAGCTGTCAGGGAGAACTATTGCAGAGGTATTGATCAACCCGCTGAAAAAATAAGGTTGAAGCAACTAACCATTATTTGACTATCACTGACCTGAAGACTGGGCGGTTTTGGCGATAGAACCGGATTGCCTTGGGTTCATTTTTAGGAAGCGTCTTGACTATCCTGGCGTAATCGTCAGTAGATTTAATCTCACTGAAAGCCAGTTGGGTAATCACATCACCCGCCTGCAAACCTGCTTCAGCTGCCGGGCTACCGGGTTTGACATCGCGCACGACTACACCCGCCTCAGCACCACCACGCTGGCTTTGCTCCAGAGGGCTGACAACCAACCCAAGTACATCTGCCGAGTTTTGCAAAGGGACCGAAGCTGGACGCACCGCTGCTTCTGCAGGCGATACCGGCAATATACCCACGGTGACATTAATTGTCTGCTCTTTACCTTTGCGCATAATGACCACCGGCACCTTGGATTTAGGCGCAGTACGCCCCACGAGAGAGGGCAAATCACTGGAATTATGTACCGCATTGCCATTGAATTTGATAATTAAATCGCCCGCCTTCAAACCCGATTTCGCAGCTGGTCCCTCGCTATCGACTTCATTGATCAAAGCACCCATGGGCTTATCCATACCGAGCGAACTGGCCAAATCCTTATCCACATCCTGAATCATCACCCCGAGCCAACCACGATCTACACGACCTTTTTCTTTTAATTGGGCGACCACATCGACAGCTAATGATGACGGGATTGCAAACGAAAGGCCGACAGAACCACCGCTAGGCGAGTAGATCTGTGAGTTAATACCTACCACCTCGCCGTTCATATTGAACAAAGGCCCACCGGAATTGCCGGGGTTGATGGCAACGTCCGTCTGGATGAATGGCACATAATTACTTTCACTATGTGCCGAAGGAATGCTGCGACCAATGGCACTGACAATACCTGCACTCGCGGAGTAATCCAGCCCGAAGGGCGAGCCTATAGCAACCACCCACTGACCAACTTTGAGTGTTTCATCTTTCGCCAAACTCAGGGTCGGCAAGCCTTTGGCATCCACTTTCAGCAACGCCAGATCAGAGCGTTCATCGCTGCCAATCAGCGTCGCTGTAAATTCGCGCTGGTCATTGAGGATCACCGTAATGGTGTCCATATTGGTTACCACATGGTCATTGGTCAGCACATAGCCATCACTGGAAATAATAAAACCTGAGCCGAGTGAACCCCGATCGCGCGGCATCTGGCGGCGCTCCAACAACTCGCGAAAAATATCGGGTAACCCCTCCATATTGGGCGGTAATTGCTGCGGGGCTTGCGCGATTTCGCCTTTGGATTCCGCTGTAATTTTCACCACAGCCGGAGCATGCTGTTCAATCAGTTGGGTGAAGTCCGGCAACTCCGCCGCACGACTAGAGAAGGGCAACACGCTGATAGTCACTACTGCGACCAGACTCGCCCAACTGGCAATCAATTTATGCATGGATGACTCCTGAATTAAACGATAACGAACAGATCATAAGTAATCTGGATTCGCAATTTCAGACTGACACGATATAAAAAAATTCCGAACCCGGCACAAATACCGAGTTAAGAATGATTTGGGAATTGTGGTTAAAAATTGCAAGGGACGAAAGAAAGGCTGGGGGCAATCAACAGCGCATCTGGTTATCTGCCACTGGTGAGATCCTGCTGCTCCACCATCTGCTCCAACTGCTCAAGCGTGGAAGGTAGTGAGGAATTACTGGCAGAGGATTGGCCTACCGTTTTTTCCGCCGCTTTTTGCTCTGCTAATTTAATGGCGGCAATTTTCTTGTCCATCTCCTGACGGGTGGACGCATTTTCCAGCCGCACCGTTACCCGGCGGTTTTTTGCCTGCCCAGCCTTGTTCATATTATTGGCAATAGGAAATTTATCGCCATGCCAGCGGATTGTGATGGTCCCAGCATCTACTCCTTTGTCGATCAGATAGCTCGCAACCAGTTCCGCCTGACGCTGCGTTACTACCTCCCCTGCCTCTGGTGTAGCCAGTTTGTCACTGTGGGCATCGATAAGAATCCCCAGCACGCGGGGATCGGCTTTGGTATAGCGGACTATCTTATCCAACTGGCTTTTTGCAGCAGCGTTGAGATCATCGGCATTGTTGGCGTAATTGATAACAGTGCGCGACAACTGGTCGAAAGTGTAAGGGATCAATCCCTCAATACATTGGCGGTACTGACCAGAAGCAGGGCCGAAATTCCGTGCCGCTAGGGCCACCCGCAAACTGGTGCCATCCGAACTGATTTGCGTGCTACTGGCCACCACATTGGTTCCCTGCTCCAGCGCGCCTTTTATCGCTGCAATATTTGCCGTTATTTTCAAAGGCTCACCACCAACGCTCTGTGCCTGCCCAAGAACCAAGGGGCTAATATCACTGCGCCACGTGGGTGGCATGGTTTCAATACGCACAGCCCCTCCGGGAAATGCCTGACTAGTATGGAGCAGCTCCAAGAATTCGGCAGCATTTGCATTACGAGTAAAACGCGCACTGCCAAACCCGGGAATTTTATGGTTGAGACTACAGGCAAACGGTCCCGACTGCGCCGACCATTGGGAGTCAGAGAAACTGGCGCTGTAAACCTGTGCCTGCAACCACTGGGCACCTCCAAGAAGCGCTAGCACAAGCGGGAACTTAATCAGCACAGGTTTTAAAGCAGGCGAGGCAGACAACAACATGAATCGATCCGGTTATGGCACGAGAGAGTCTTTGCAGTATAGCCAGCCAACCGGGGAATGCAGTCTGCGACGAATATCATCTGGAGCCACCACGAATTAAGGCTGCGGATAAGGGGCAATTTTGATAGCATGCGGCGACTTTCAACCGTTACGCCTGTCTATTTTTACGGAATAACCTGCCCCATGACCCAGCAGCTAACCCTTACCCGCCCCGACGATTGGCATATCCACCTCCGCGATGGTGCCGCTCTCACCCGCACAGTGGGTGATGCCGCACAACAGTTTGCCCGCGCGATTGTCATGCCCAACCTGGTGCCGCCGGTAATGAATACCGAGCAAGCGCTCGCTTACAAAGAGCGCATTTTGGACGCACGCCCTAAGGGCAGCCAATTTGAGCCACTAATGGTGCTTTACCTCACCGACAATACCGACCCAGCCGAGATCGCTATCGCCAAAGCCAACGGTGTCACCGCCTGCAAACTTTATCCGGCCGGTGCAACCACTAACTCCGCCTCGGGCGTAACCGACCTGAAAAAAATCTACCCGGTGCTGGCAGCTATGCAAAACGCCGGTATGCACTTCTTGTTGCATGGCGAAGTAACCGACAGCGCGATTGATATTTTTGACCGCGAAAAAGTCTTCCTCGACCGCACTTTCAGCCAGGTGGTGAAAGATTTCCCCGCATTGAACATGGTACTGGAACATATCACCACCGCCGATGCTGCCCAGTTTGTTGCCGAGGCGCCCAGCAATGTTGCGGCCACTATTACCGCGCATCACCTGCTCTACAACCGCAACCATATGCTCGCTGGCGGGATTCGCCCGCACTACTACTGCCTGCCGATCTTGAAGCGCAGCACGCATCAGCAAGCGCTGATCAAAGCAGCTACCAGCGGTAGCCCGAAATTCTTTTTGGGTACCGATTCTGCACCCCACGCCAAAGACAAAAAAGAAGCCGCCTGCGGTTGCGCCGGTAGTTACACTGCCTATGCAGCGATTGAACTCTATGCCGAAGCCTTTGAAGATGCCGGTGCGCTCGATAAACTCGAAGCCTTCGCCAGCCATTTCGGCGCTGATTTTTATGGTCTGCCACGCAATACCGACACCATCACCCTGATCAAACAAGACTGGCAAGTGCCTGACACTTTGAGCTTGGGCGACCAACCGCTGGTGCCGCTGCGCGCCGGTGAAATTTTACGTTGGCAGTTACAGACTGCTTAAGGCGAACAAGTGAATCCACCTGAAAATAACCGCGATCCTGATTCACCTATGGCGCAACGCTTTCGCGGCTTTTTGCCCGTGATTGTCGATGTGGAAACCGGCGGCTTTAACGCACAAACCGACGCCTTATTAGAAATCGCTGCCGTCACCATCCGCATGGACCAAGATGGCTATTTACATCGCCACGAAACTTTTTCGTTTCATGTCGAGCCTTTTGAAGGCGCCAACATCGAACAAGCCGCACTGGATTTTACCGGTATCGATCTCGACTGCCCCGAGCGTATGGCCGAACCGGAATTGATGGTAATGACCGATTTGCTCAGCGCGGTGCGTCGCGCCGTAAAAGAAAACGGCTGCACCCGCGCCGTGATCGTCGGCCACAACGCCCATTTCGATTTGAATTTCGTCAACGCCGTGATTGAGCGCTGCAATATCAAACGCAGCCCGTTTCATCCCTTCTCGGTCTTCGATACGGCTACCCTCGCCGGCCTCGCATTTGGCCAAACCGTTCTCGCCAAAACCTGTCAGGTTGCAGGAATCGAATTCAGCAACAGTGCCGCCCATTCAGCCGCATACGATGCGGAAAAAACAGCGGAATTGTTTTGCGTGATTGTGAATCGCTGGAAAGAATTGGGCGGTTGGATAGCCGACGACGAGTACGGTGACGAAGAAACCGAATAAATGATGGTTTCCCGGGAGCGGTAAACACATGGCGTTTGATGTAAAAAAATACCTGCTCAACAAACCCGAGGCCGTCGAAGCTTTCCCCTTCGGCCCCGAGGTTGCCGTCTATAAAGTGCGCGACAAAATATTTGCCTTGATCGGTATGGAAAATAATGAAGCGCGCATCAACCTGAAATGCGATCCCGCCGAAGCAGAGCAACTGCACATGGTCTTTGATGCCGTGCTACCCGGCTATCACATGAACAAAAAACACTGGAACACAGTGATTATCAACGGTTCAATTCCCGATAGCGAAGTGAAACGGATGATTGATAATTCTTATGCGTTGATCGTAAAAAAACTGGGCAAATCAGCGGCGCAACTTCTTTTAAAATAAAGACTCATCAGGAGCAATTATGACAAGGTTGAAATATCTGTTTCTTTTCCTACTGTTTGGTTATGCCAACATCATCACATCGGCGTATGGATTAGAAGGAATAACAGATCCAGCACAAATCCCCGCCGAAAATTTTTTCAAAGAAAATACCGAATTTAGTTACCGTATATCTCCCGACGGAAAACAACTGGCGTTTATTCGAAAGTACACGCAAACCTACAATATAGTGATCACTGATCTGGATAAGTTTGTAGAAGTACACGAGTTCGCTGTTAGTAAAAACTCACCGGAACATTTAACCTGGATCAGCAATAGCAGACTAGTTTTTGGTTTGAGCGGTGTTATCTACTCTGTCAACCAGGACGGGGCAGACCTGCGCGTCTTACTCAGCAACATTTATGATGCAGATAAAGTAAAAGGCTACATTTCCTTTGTGGACAACCTACGCTATTGGTCACTATTAAAACGTCCCAGAGGCAATGAAGAAGATGTATTGTTTCTCTCCTATAACAGCGATGGCCATGCCAATGTGCATAAAATCAACATTTATACCGGCGAAAAAACCGACCTGTATGATGCTGAAGAACTAAAAGCTGACGGTCTTTACACTGATCGCGACGGAAAAGTTATCCTGATTGAAAAAATTAAAAAGGAACAGCATTCATTTTATCGTTTGGTCAATGACAAAGATGATCTGGAATTGGCGAGCCTCGATATCGCCAATCAACGCTACCAATTAAATTACGATGCTAAATCCTATTTGAACCGCTCTGTTGTAGTTCACGAGATAGGCTATGAAAAAGACACCATGTATCTCTCTGAGAAAACATCAGGAGACAGATATCAGCTGGTGAAATATAACTATGCAACCAATGCGCACGAAGTTATTGGCAGTGATCCTGTCTACGATGTAGGCAGCCCCGACGAAAGAGTATCACTTCACTATGACTACAAAAATAGAAAATTAGTAGGTTTTAGCTACAATGCTGACAAGCATAAAACAGTGTGGCTAGATGAACGGTTCAAAAAGTACCAGCAAACACTGGATAAAAAATACCCTGGGCAAATCAACATAATTTATGACTGGAACGAAAATGCAGACAAATTATTAGTCGTCAGTAGTGACTCCAAGACCAAAGGTAAAGTGATTGTTTTCGACGCCGCTAAAAACAAGGCGATAGTACAAACAGACTATTCCAATGTGTTAAGTCCCGACCACATGAAGGATACTTCAATCTATAAATACAAAACGCAGGATGGAACAGCTATTACGTCGTACCTGACACCTCCAGCCACAAGCAGCACTAAAAAGTGGCCATTGATAGTAATGCCGCATGGAGGCCCATTTGCACGTAGCCACTATGGGTATGATGGCCATATGCAATACTTTTCTACGCGCGGTTTTGCAGTATTGGAACCTAATTTTAGAGGTTCTACCGGCTATGGCGTACAGCATCTGATTGCAGGAAAACAACAAATAGCAGATCTAATGCTCGCGGATATCGCAGATGGTGTTCGAGCACTTATCAACGAAAATAAAGTTGATCCTTCACAGGTTTATATACTGGGCTTTAGTTACGGTGGTTATGCCGCAATCATGAGTGCAATTAAATACCCTGATTTATACAGTGCCGCAGTTTCGGCTGCAGCACCGCTGGATTTAAATAAACAGCTAAAACATTACAAAAAAGAAGAACACTGGTTTGCTTATGAATTCTGGCAGGATTTGATCGGTGTTAAACAGCAAGGCAAAAAATTTGTAGAGTCTATTTCGCCTTATCAACGCGTCGATGATATTAAAATTCCCCTGCTGGTATTTCACGGTGACCAAGACAGTATAATTCCGAAGGAACAAGCTGAAGACTTTAAAAAATTAGTTGAGAAGAAAAAGCTGAATATTCCCGTTAGAATTATCCAGTCAGAAGGACATGGATGGGATTTGGTAAGCAGCAACACTTATTTTGCTGAAAAAGCAGTGGAGTTATTCAAAGCCAATAAAAAATCAGCTCAATAATCCCCCCCCCCGCTTTACCGCATGAAGTACGGAGGAGTGGGGGCTACAAGCAAGCTAAAGTAACACGATTTAATCAATAACAATGATTGGCAGTACGCCTGCAGCCAGGCGTTGTTTTTCGGCAGGTGCGATCACCTCAGCAATACCTTTCGCAATTAATTTGCCAACCTGGTTGTGGGCTTCGCATTCAAGTGTCACCAGTTTTATACGGTCTTTAATTTCACTAACAATCAAGGTGACGGTAACGGTATCGCCAATTTTTACCGGGTGTTTGAAATTGAGGCTTTGGCTGCGATAAACAGAACCAGGCCCCGGTAAGCAGGTTGCAATCGCCGCCGACACCAGTGCTCCCGTCCACATGCCATGACCGATAGGTTCGCCGAAAGCGGTAGTTGCCGCGTATTCTTTATCGAGATGCACCGGATTTACATCGCCGGAACAGGCGGCAAACAGGATGATGTCCTGCTCCGTGAGAGTCTTGCTGTAATTTGCGCGCTGGCCGACAACAAGTTCATTGATTGGGTAATTTTCAAGCAAATTCATAGCCTTATCCTGGGTGAACTGTAAAAATGGCGTACAGTTTAATCCATATCAACTTTATTTCATCGCTATCCTAAGCGGCTGGGGGCTTTCGCGCTGTAAAAACCCCAAAGGGGTTGCTATGCTAGCCCCAACCAGAAAATAACAACCTAACTTTTTAGGGAACCAGTAGGAGCCAATATGTCCAAGTCACAGAAGCTGTTCGTTGTTGTCGACCCCAATGATACCCATCACATTGCCCTTGAACGCGCCATTATCGTTTCTTCCTTGATCCAGGGCCCAAAACCCAAGGTTCACGCTTTTGTTGCGGTTGATAGCGATGCAGTAGATACCCGCTCCGTTAACGATAATCTGTTCCGCGACCTCACCTGGTTTGAGCAAAATATCAAAAGCCCGCTGGCCAATGCCGGTATTGAATACACGCTGGAAGTATCCTGGTCGAGCGAGTGGCAAAAATCGATTATGGAATCGGCCAAACGTTTTGATGCGGATTTAATTTATTTGCCCGTGCATGCAAAAACCAATACCAGCCGTTTCAGCTTCAGCGAATCCAAATGGGAATTGTTGAAAGGTGCTTACTGCCCGGTAGTGTTGATTCGTCCCAATGCAAAAGCACAGCGTAAAGTTATTATTGCCGCCGTAAACTTTCAGGCACAACGCGATGTACAGGTTGAACTCAATAAAAAAATTATTGAGCGCGCAAAATTTTATGCTGAAACCTACGGTGCGGATTTGCACGTAATCAACGGCTATCTCGACTCCATGAGCTATCCGGATCGCGGCCGCTTGGTAAACGAAACCGGTTTGCCTAACGATAAAATCCATGTCGACAATGGCTACACCTCTGATGTTGTTTCAGCATTGGCGGAAAAAATTAATGCCGATTTGATTATCATGGGTACACTTGGCCAAAACGGTATGACTAAAACCCGCCGCGGCAACACCGCTGAGCGTTTGATTGCTGCTGTCGATACCGACGTGATGGTTATCAATCATCACGAATAATTTTTTATTCGCGTAAGACAAAACCCTGGTTATCAACAATAACCGGGGTTTTGTTTTTTTACACGACGAGAATCTAATGAACTGATAGAACGTGCGTCAATAAATAGTGCAACAATAAATATTACAAAAAAAACCGGCGAGAAAAACTCGCCGGATTTCTTTAGCATACTGAAGATGAGTGCTGTGGAAATTAACGCATCGAATCGCCAATCACTTTGATCAGCTCACCGCTGTTGGTATCTCCACTTAACTCCCAGAAGAAAGTACCACCCAAGCTTTGTTGGTGCACATAATCCATTTTACCAACCATGGTTTGCGGCGTGTCGTAGCTCCACCAGTTGCCACCGCAGAATGCGTAAGCGGTTCCACCAACAGTGCCTGTTGCAGGGCAAGTATTTTTCAACACTTTATAGTCTTCAATACCCGCTTCATAACTACCAGTTGCTGCACCAGTCGCGGCGCCACCGGGAGCTGCCTGGGTTACACCAGACCAACCACGACCGTAGAAACCAACACCTAACAAAATTTTGTTAGCGGGAATGCCTTTCGCTTTCAGCAACTGTACTGCCGCATCGGAATAAAATTCTGCAGTTGGAATACCAGAGTAACCGTAGAGTGCTGAATGCGGAGCAGTGGGCCCTTTAGCCGCAAATGCACCAAAGTAGTCGTAGGTCATTGGCATGATGAAGTCCAGATATTGCGCAGCACCAGCATAATCAGCCGCATTGATTTTTGATGGGGCAGCACCAATCGCCGAGGTCACCAACGCACTGGCACCGAAGCGGGCACGCAACGCCTGAATCATATTTTTGTACGCCGAGAAACCGCTGGTATCACAAGTCAGGCCGCAATCGTTTGGATATTCCCAATCGATATCGATACCGTCGAACACATCTGCCCAACGAGGATCTTCTACCAGGTTGTAGCAAGAATTGGCAAACGCAGTCGGGTTAGCAGCAGCTTGACCGAAACCACCTGACCAGGTCCAACCACCGAATGACCAGATAACTTTGATATTCGGATAGGCCTTTTTCAATTTGCGCAATTGGTTGAAGCTACCGCGCAATGGTTGATCCCAGGTATCGGCAACACCATCAACACTTAGATTGGCATCATAGGCGCGCTCGTAGTCGGCGTAGGCATCACCAATCACACACTGGCCATTTTGCACATTACCGAACGCGTATAGGATATGCGTAAGCTGCGCTGCTGAACCACTGGTCGCAATATTTTTCACATGATAATTACGGGCATAAGTGCCCCACTGCGCGAAATAACCAACCACGCGTTTACCACCAACGGATGCTACCGAGCTGGAGCTTTTGCTCGATGCGATTGAACTGGCAACTGAGCTGGCGATAGAGCTTGGTACCGAACTAGCGACAGAGCTTTTGCTTGAAGTGACGACCGAGCTGGCGACAGAATTTGCTACTGAAGATACCGAAGACGTACCGCAAGCACCCTTGTTAATCCAAACACCATCGGAACCAGAATTGGTAACAGGATCTTGCCCCTGGGTCCACCATCTTGCTTCGTACAATGAGCCATTGCGGCTCGCTTTAATTCCACCGGTATAAATTGCTGCACTGGCCCAAGCGGCAACACCATTGCAGCCCGCTACTGAGGCAACCACTGAACTTTGAACCGCAGAGCTTTGCACCGAACTTTTTACTGAACTTGCCACCGAGGCAACGCTGGATGCAGTTGAAGAATTAGTAGATGTGCACGCACCCAGGCTTGACTACGCATTAGTCCATGCCCAACCCACACCCGGCTCATAAGGGCCACCGACAGTACACCAGCCGCCGACCGTACAGGAATAAGCTTTACCGGCATTTTGTACCAAGGCACCCGTCGCATAGGTACCCTGCTTGTAATTGGCAACACCGGTGCAGTTATAGGCCTGCGCTTGTGATGCCAATAAGCCTGCCGCCGACAGCAGGCCGACAGTTGATAACAGTTTTAATACTTTGAAGGATTTCATCGAATTTTCCTCGGAATATTTTTTTGTTCTTCATCGCTCTCATGATCGCCGCAAAAAATCTGCGCGTGCCTGAGAGTCTCCCAGACTCGTTTACAAAGCCTTGCGGCCCATAACACACCTCGCTCCATTTGTTATTTTTTTTCCATCAGACAGGCTCCTTGCCAGACACACATCCATATTTTTTCGGGTAATAGAAACCTTTAGGCAACAGAAGACCCTGAGTTATCACCCAATAAAAATTCGTAAATTGAAGTTGGAAAATAAACGCACGCACCCTTGTATGAACAAGGTGGAATCAATGTCCCGATCGAGAAAAGTCCATGAAAACTATAATAATTTCCAGCGAGGGAAATCAGTCTTCACTGTCGCTCCTTGGCTTAGCACACTGCTTTTATTGTTGTAAAAATGTGTAAACTCAAAAGACAAGCTGAAATTACACCCAATGCGACAACGTTGTCAACGAATTATCAGAAAAATGTTTTTAGCGTCACAATTATTGGCTGGCAACGAAATATTGACGTCAGGATAAAGCCCAACACGCAGAGTGCTGCTTATGAAAATTTGTAGTGACTACGGGCAGTTGGCAGTGCTGTAACGTAAAAACAGCTATAAGAATCATCGCGGGATTAATGCGCAGCGGACAAAATTGCCCGCAGCAAAGGAATTGATTAACGGGATTTTTTTATCAGGTCGTAAGCCGCCTGTATTTCTTGGGAGCGCTCAGTGGCGGCTTTGATCATATCCTCCGGCATGCCCTGCCCGATTAGTTTATCGGGGTGATATTCGCTCATTAATTTACGATAAGCTTTTTTGAGCTCTGCATCGGTCACCGTTTTTTCTACCCCCAGGGCTTCATATGCCAAGGCCAATTCATCTGCGCGAGGCGCCTGTTGTGTACTGCGCTGATAGGAACCCCGGGAGTTCGCTTGCTCTTGTCTAAACGCATTTTGCGCATTGAGCATGCGCAGCAATTGTTCAAAAGCGAAGCGGGAAAATCCGAGGCGCTCGGCAACCTGACGCAATACCTGCGCCTCTTCCTCATCCAGTACGCCGTCGGCCATCGCCAAATTGACGAGATTGACCAATAGCATATTGATCAAATTAGAGCTCGCTCCGCAGTGTTGTTTAAACTCACCCACTACTGCATCGAGGCTAAAATCATCTGCCGCACCCAACTTGAATAACCGAATAGCTTCGCGGCGATGCTCGGGGGTTAAACCCATTTTACTCATCAAGGATTCGGTGAGTTGAATCTCGGTCTCACTCACGCGTCCGTCTGCTTTGGCCAAATGTCCGAGCAGTAAAAAAACGGTGGTGAAAAAATTCGCCTGCACTGCATGCAGTTGTTCATTCGACATTTTGGGGGCGTAACGTCTTTTACGATCAATCAAAAAGTGCCCCAGAAGTGCACCAACAATCGCACCAAAAGGACCACCTACAACTAACCCTGCAATAAAACCCAGCAGCTTCCCAATCATAATTTTCTCTTAATTTTTCAATAAATGCGGACATCTTCCGCACACCAATAAATGGAATGCCGAGCCAAACATCAATCTATCTTACGAACTACATGACAACATTGAACAACCCGCTTTGCGTCGCGCCCACTCGGGGCGCCTGGCAAAATAAGCTTCATACTCCGGTTGTTCATCATAAGGGTTGCGCAGTATTTGTAACAACTTTTCAACTTCAGAATTATCACCATCAACCGCTTTATCAATCGCCTGTTGCGCCAAATAATTGCGCAACACATATTTGGGATTGACTGCATTCATTCGCTGACGACGCTGCAGATCATCATTGCCATTGACGACATAATCCTGTCGCAAGCGCTGTGCATAGCTGCGCAACCAATTAGCCATGATATTTTCTGCATTGGCATCCGGGGCTTGGTAATAGGCTGGCCGCACAATATCAACCCACTGCTGATCTGTGTATTGATGAATGTCATCGAGTGATACGCGCGCAAGCAGACGATAAAAAATCGTCATATCGATTTCAGCGGATTGTAATGCGTGTAATAAATTCTCTGTGAGTGGCTGATCTTGCACTGCGTCAAATTGGCTTAAACCCAATTTATTGGTCATATCGCGCTGCGCACAGCGCTCATATTCAGCGCGGTAATTTTCCAGCGCTTGCTGTAATGGTTCAACTGCATTAATAAGTGGATAAAGCGCGTTACCCAATTGCGCCAGATTCCAGAGCGCGATACGCGGTTGATTGATGTATCTATAACGGCGACCTTGGGCATCGGTGGTATTGGGGGTCCAATCCGGTTCATAACCTTCCAACCAGCCGTAGGGACCATAGTCAATAGTTAACCCGAGAATAGACATATTGTCAGTATTCATAACACCATGCACAAAACCCACGCGCATCCAGTGCGCCATTAATTGCGCGGTGCTGATGCAGATTTCATTGAACCATTGCAGATAAGTATCAACAGTAATTTCCACCGTTGCATTTACCAACAAATGGGAGAAGTCAGTGCGGATAGTGAAATCGGCGAGTTGTTTTAGCAAATCAATTTCACCGCGTGCGGAAAAAATTTCGAAATTACCAAAGCGGGTAAAATTCGGGGCAACACGGCATACCACCGCACCGGGTTCCAATTGTGGATTGCCATCGTAAAACATATCGCGCCGCACCCATTCGCCAGTAGTGATCAGGCTTAGCGCACGTGTTGTAGGAACCCCCAAATGAAACATGGCTTCACTGCATAAAAACTCGCGCACCGATGAACGCAAAACGGCAAGGCCATCGGCCGTACGTGAATAAGGGGTCGGCCCCGCACCTTTTAATTGCAGCGTCCAATGTTCACTTTTTTGATTGCGCACTTCACCGAGATTAATTGCTCGACCATCACCCAATTGCCCCGCCCAATTGCCAAATTGATGACCACCATAACAGCAGGCATGCGGTTCCATTCCGGCAAGCAATTGGTTGCCGCCAAATATCTGTGCAAATTCTGTTTGGGTGAAAATCGATTCAGGCAAATCCAAGAGCGCGGCCACTTCTTTTGCACCGGCAACCAGTTGAGGATTTTTTACAGCCGTAGGATTTACGCGCGAATAAATCGCCCCGGTAACCTGCCGACGACAATTTTCCATTTCAGGGTCAGCAGGCAATTCGCGTACGAGGCGATTATCAAATTGGAGTTGGTTGAGCTGTGTGATCATGGCTACTGAGCGAAAAGTCGCTTATCTCTAATGGGGGATTAATACCCCCAAGATAAGCTTAAGCACGAGGGGAAGTGAAGAACTATTTTATACCGAGCAACTCAATTTTGTAGCCATCAGGATCTTCAACAAAGGCAAGGATAGTAGCGCCGTGCATCATAGGGCCTGGCTCTCGCACAATTTTCCCGCCTGCAGCACGAATGTTATCGCAAGTTGCATAAACATCATCGCACCCCAGCGCTATGTGTCCATAGCCCTTGCCTAAATCGTAGTGATCAACACCGTAGTTGTAGGTTAACTCGATGACAGTGTTGCTCGCCTCATCGCCATAGCCGATAAACGCCAACGTAAATTTTCCCTCGGGATAATCGTGCTGACGCAATAATTTCATTCCCAATACCTGGGTATAAAAATCAATGGACTTTTGCAAATTGCCGACACGCAGCATAGTGTGAAGAATACGCATAATAACTTAGTTAAACCTTAAAAATACCCATGACTAAAATCTTGACTGGGCACCTACCGTCAATTGGTATTTGCCCACGCCCGGTTCATTTCTGGCGGAAGTAGGTGTAGCTATATCAATGTGCACCACATTGCCGATGCGCACTTTACTTGAACTCAGACGCAAGCCGAAACCGACATTACTCAACAGCGGGCTATAACCATATTGCTCTACCCCCCAGGCTTTACCCATATCGAAAAACACGACCGCTCCGACACGTAATAGATTAAAAATATGCATGTCAGTAAAATAGCGCCGCTCGACGGTGAACACATAGCGCTCATCGCCACGCTGGTAATCCGTGGGGTAACCGCGCAGGCCAGTGATATCGCCCACAGTTAACTCTTCATACTGCGCCAGGTCTTGTCCCACTTCATAAAGCAAGCCCATATACCAACGTCGTTTTTCATCCTGAAAATAATTGTAAGTCAGATTAATGCCCGCCACGGTGCTATCCATACCGTTGAGTTTTGAGTGATGGCGTCCATCTAACTCAAATGTCGTTTCGAAAATATGTTGGCTATCGAAATCAACGATATTGGTATAGTTGCCGATGTAGCGAACTACGTCATCGGGGTTATCAAATTGGGTACCGGCATATCCCAAACGAAAACTCAAATTCTGGCCGAGTGCGATATCTTCCGGGCGCTGGATTTGATTGACGTTTTTAAATACACCGTAACGATTTTCAAGATACTGATATTCAATCCAGGGATAGACGGCTTTACGCTCACCGGGAATTGACTGCAAAGTATCGTCTGTTGCAAAAAAATTATCTTCCTCATTGGAAATACCCACCAACCAACGCTGTGTATGAGTCGGTGTTACGTCTGTCGCCAAACCAAAATAAATGCGGTTGTGCATGGTTTGGTGGCGGAATTCGTTAATCTGTTCATCCATATGGCGGATGGGTTCTTCAAGCGTTACGTCTTGCGTATAAAACCCGGCAGCCCAAGGTGTTTCCAACGAATAAAAGGGATGGGAAACATCAAAAATGGTATCGCGCCCATCACTTGTGTCGGCGTAATAAATTCGTGTGGCTATTTGTGAATTAAAAATGTGCGGGTTACTAAAATCGTAACTGATTAAATTGCGCTGGGTGTTTTCTTCATAACCAATGGTCAAACTATTGCCAGTGCCAAAAATATTACCGTCGGCAATTGCAAACCCGGATTTAGTACCTTCAGATTCTTTGCTAAGTGATAATTGTGGCTCAAGTGCCCATGCATCCTGCGTTACCACCATTATGTCTACCTGATCGGCACAGACGATGACTGGGACTATGTAAGCGTTAGTAAGATAAGGGCGCTTACGCAAAATACGTTCACTCTCCTGAATTTTTTTAACATTCAGAGCCTCTCCTTCTTCAAACAATAATTGCGCGCGGACAACCTTGGGGCGGGTATTGATATGCAATTTATTCAGGGATAAATACAGCCAGTTATTTTCATCAGGATCATTCTCATCAAACACCGAGAGTGTATTGAATTGAATACTGCGGATGTGTTTGCCTTCAAGACCGTCAAACAATTTGGAATCAATACGAGTGTCTTTGGCATCAGCCACTTTCTCACGCGAGACATAAAAATTTTCGCAGCTGGGATCAGTATCAACAGCCAGTTCAGTTTGGGCATGCGCACCCACTGACAGAACCCCAAAAACAACCGTCAATAAAAAATGTGAAGCGCAGAAGAACCCGATACGCGGGGTTTTGATCATAGTGATATCTCAAACGCTCGCTAGAGAACAGACGATAAAACTGTTGGTAAACACTTGGACAAAAAAGTATCACTTCAGTTTCAAGCTTAGCAGGCGCGCACCTTAGCATGGTGAAATTCGTTCGCCTAGCACAACACTGTTAAGAGTTTTTACCAGTGCTATTCATGCGCTGCATCTGAGGATGTTACGGAATGGTGGTGATGGGTGTCTGTCTGTTCCCGCACAGATTCTGGTTCTGCCGGTTGTTGTAGCGTGGTGGAGTGATGCATATTGGCGTGATTCATTCCAGTGTGATCCATCGCCGAATGGTCCACCCCCTCCTTCATCGATTGATGCTGGTCATGCTGGTGTTGATGGCTGCCGTGGCCACCGCCCCAAATAGTCCACAATCCAAACACAATAACCACCAGCGCAAAGCTCCAGCGGATTTGGCGACGTTGCAACAAGCGCCCCAACTGTTGCGCAACAAAACCAGTAGCCAGTACGGCAGGTAAAGTGCCCAAACCGAACGCGAGCATGATCAGGCCGCCTCCAATTGCATCGCCTTGGGCCATGGCATAAGCCAGCGCGGAATAGACCAACCCGCAGGGCAGCCAGCCCCAGATTCCTCCCAATGCAAGCGCTTTGGAGGTGTTATCAACCGGCATTAATGCTTTCCCCAAAGGCTGCAAATAAGCCCACAGATAGCGGCCGCCGGCTTCCAGATAGGTCAATCCGCGCCACCAGTTGGCAAGGTACAGACCCATGGCGATCAACAGCAAACCAGCCAGCCAACGCAGCCACACTGCCCCACCCGATTCAGTAATCTGCTGCGCAAAGATACCAACTATCGCACCCATCAATGCGTAGCTGAAAACCCGCCCGAGGTTATAGCTGAGCATAATCGTCCAGCGACGCGCCTTGGCATTGGCCGGTATCGCCATGCTCAGCGCGCCCATAATGCCGCCGCACATACCCACGCAATGGGCGCTACTAAAGAGGCCGAGCAGAAATGCGGCAGTAAGGGCAGACCATTCAATTATCATGCTTGAGGATTCTTATCGTCGGACGTGTCTGCAGCAGCCTGGGACTGGGCTTTTTTGGATTTATCCGCATCAAACAAAATGCGATGCGCCTCAGTATCGAGATTGTCGTATTGGCCATTGTTGATCGCCCAAAACAGCACCTTGATTGCCAGACCAATAAAGACCAGTGCACAGGGGACTAGAAAATACAGACTTTCCATTAACAGCTCACGATGTTGAAACTACTTGGTTAAACGCAGTGCGTTAAAAATCACGATTAGCGAGCTGGCGGTCATACCCAGCGCCGCCAGCCAAGGGGGAATCATACCAGCCGCCGCCAGCGGCAAGGCGAGCAAATTGTAAACCAACGAAAAACGCAGGTTTTGGGTGATGATACCTTTGGTACGCCGGGCGATTTCCAGTGCATCTGCTATCACCTCAAGGCGGTCATTTAGCAGCACCGAATCGGCCCGGGTTTGCGCCAAATCGGAGGCCGAAGCCATAGCGACAGAAACGTCCGCACCTGCGAGCACTGGCACATCGTTAATGCCATCACCAATCATCAGTACTTTATCACCGGCCGCCTGGCGCTGGCTCAGATGCGATAATTTGTCGCCCGGTTTTGCACCGGCGACATACTCATCTATACCTAAATGCTGCGCGAGTTGTGCGACGGCGCCGGATTGATCGCCACTCAATAGCTCGACGGCAATGCCGCAGGCTTTAAGCCGCTGGATCAAGGCCGCCGCATCGGGGCGGACTTCATCAACCAGGGCAATCCAAGCGAGAGGTATTTGTTCATTGGCCAACAGCAGCCACGTGTGAAGAGCATCCGGTAATGGAAGTGATGCCTTATCCCTCATAAATTCAGCTGCAAACTCTGCCGTACCCAGACGGTACGTCTCACCTTCAATTCGCCCTTCTACGCCGGCGGCCGTGATTTGCTTGACGTCGTCCGCTTTGTATTTATCTTGCCAAGGACGGAAGGCAGCGGCCAATGGGTGGTTGGACCCCGCTTCAAGCGCAGCAGCCAACCCCAATACGCGCTCCCGTGAAAAATCGACTTCACTGAACAAGCTGACCTGTTCAACCGCAAACCGGCCTTTGGTCAAGGTACCGGTTTTATCGAAAATCACCCGATTGATGCCGTTCAACGCCTCGATCACATGGCCGCGCGCCACCAGAAATCCGCGCTTGCGCAAGTTGGCAGTTGCGGCCGATAAAGCCGCGGGCATCGCCAAGGCCAGAGCGCAGGGACAAGTCACCACTAATACCGAGAGCGTGACCCAAAGCGCCTGCTCGGGGCGATACCAAAGCCAAAAAGCAAACACGGCGCTGCATACCACCAATAAGCGGGCGATAAAAAAACGCGCGATACGGTCGGCCGCCAGTACCTGCTGTGGCTTTTCGTCTGCCGCCTGGGTTGCCAAGCGCTCGATGGCCGAGAGTTGGGTCGCGGCGCCCAGAGCAGTCACTTCTACTTTTAATGGGCTGTGATTATTGAGCGTACCCGCGATCACCAGATCCCCCGGTTTTTTGCTTACAGGGTGGGATTCACCGGTCAACAACGCCTCCACTACAGCGCTTTCACCAGCCAACACACGGCCATCACAAGGAAAGGTTTCACCCGCTTTAACCAGGATCAGGTCGCCCAGCTTGAGGGTTTTGATTGGCATCGACTGCTCAACTTCACAGCCGTTTTCAACGCGCAAACAGCAGGCGGTAAGCGGCATCAACTGCGCGAGATTGCCAAACGCAAGGCGGTTGCGGTGGCGCGCGCGCAGCTCCACATAGCGCCCCACCAACAGGAACAGCGTGAACATGGACACAGATTCAAAATAGACCTCGCCGGTGCCTGAGACTGTCGCCCAGACGCTGGCGCTATAGGCCAAGCCGATCGCCAATGCGACCGGCACATCCATTACCAGATGGCGCATTTGAACGCTGCGCCAGGCGGCTTGGAAAAATGGCCAGGCGGAAAAAAATACCACCGGTGTCGCCACCAACATTGACAGCCAGCGCAAAAAATCCAGCCAGAAATCCGTCGCGCCGGTGTACATCCCTACCGCCACCATCATCGCCTGCATGGTGCCAAAACCCGCAACGCCAATACGAAACAGGGCGATACGGTTTTCTTTTTTGATCAACTGCTGTTGCTGGTCATCGGTAGCAGGGCGCGGCAAATAGCCGATGGCGGCGAGGGATTTGAAAATAGCACTGAGTGGATACTGCGCATCCCACACAACTGCACAACGATGGGTGCTGAGGTTGACAGTAACCGATTGGATGGCCGGATTTTTCTTGAGATGGGTTTCGATCAACCAACTGCAGGCGGCGCAGCTAATTCCCTCCAGTAACAAATTGGCCTGTTTGAGTTTGTCGTCAAAGGGAATCACAAACTCGGCCTGTACTTCGGGCAGGTCGTAGATATCCCAGCGCTGCGACGCCGACAATTCGGGGCGGTCATTGCTCGCGGTGCGAAATTGGTAAAAGTTCTCAAGGCCACCATCAACAATTGCCATAGCCACCGCTTGGCAGCCAGGGCAGCACATAAGCTGTTCTGTATCCTGAATGATGACAGGGTAATAGCTGGCGGGGGGCACCGGCAGGCCGCAGTGATAACAGGCCTGCCCAGTGGTGATACTTGTGGGGGACGCTGGGGTCGCCATCAACTGCTCGATTACTTGACGCGCGGCGCCAGCATGGTTTTTTCGGTGGAGCGAAAGTTGATTTCACCGCTCAAGGTCCACGGCGCTTCTTTGCGCAAGGCGATATCGTTGACGGGGTAAAGCGTTAAGTACCAGGAATAATTCGGCTCGCTCACCAACTCACCACGATATTTGCCTGGTGCGATTGCAACCAGAGTAATAAGCTGGTCTTTCGCCGCTTTGACGGGGTGCCCCATCATCAATAGCAGTTGCTCTGGCATCAAGGTCGAATCAGCAGGCGCATTGGCAATCGTCAACGAAACCTCCCCGCTAGTGCGATCAAAACTGAGGTCGCCACTCAAGCCCAAGGCTTGCGCGCGCTTGTCCTGCTCCAGCGCCTGATTAATCATGCGCCCTTCTTTGTAATAGTTATCGATAATCACGTCATCAGCACCTTTGAGTGCAATAGTCACGGTAACGGAACACATGATGACGATGTAAATTAATGGACTGAATACAAACCAGAACCAAAATTGGCGATACCAAGGCTTACTCGCCTCGTCCGCTACCTCGCTAGTAGGATCTTGCTGTAAAACGCTCATGCAAACACCTGGGAAACAATCGCTTAAGGGCCAATAAAGGTCGTAGTGTTGGTTGCAGTAATTTCCGGGTTTTCCCGCGCTCGCACGCGGAAGCGGATCTCGGACTTTTTACTTTTCAATTCAGACTTTTTAACCGAAACCCGCACCGGAATCGTCAGTACTTCGCCTTCAATGGCGGGAATAGATTTGTAGCCCTGAACATCAAACTGGTAATCACCCTCCACTTCGACATCATAGGTATGGGTCGCGCGATCCATATTGCTGATTTTCAGGGTGTATACGTTCTGGATGCTATCTTCCACCACCCGGTACATCCGCACACCGCGGTCACGTTGCGCTTCCAACCCCACTGGTACACGGGTGGCGATGGAGTAGATAAACATGGAAATCATGATCGTCAACATCAAACCATAACCCAGCAGGCGCGGGCGGAAAACTTTGGTTTTGCCATTCAGGATGGCATCTTCCGTGGTAAAGCTGATTAGACCGCGCGGGTAATCCATCTTATCCATCACGCTATTGCAAGCATCGACGCACAAACCGCAATCGATGCACTCTGCCTGCAAACCATCGCGAATATCGATATCCACCGGGCACACCTGCACACACCAGGAGCAGTCGATACAATCGCCCAAACCTTGTGCTTTGTAATCATCGCCAATCTTGCGCGGCCCCCGTTTTTCACCACGGACACTGTTATAGGAAACAGTTAAGGTATCCTGATCGTACATAACTGCCTGAAAGCGCGCATAAGGACAAATGTACTTACAAAATTGCTCGCGCATAAAACCGGCATTCATATAGGTCGCGACCAAATACAGAAACACCCAAAAAGTGGTTATCAAATCCAAATTAAAGGTGAAAAAACCCACCACTAAATCGCGGACAGGTGTGAAATAACCAACAAAGGTGAGGGATGTGACTAACGAAATCACAATCCAGATAGATTGTGTCGCACCCTTTCGCCAAAGCTTCTCAAATCCCCAAGGCTGGGCATCCAGCTTCATGCGTTTATTTCGGTCACCCTCACACAAATGCTCGGCCCAAATAAACATTTGTGTCCAAACGGTTTGTGGGCAGGTAAACCCACACCAGACGCGCCCAACCAACACAGTTACTGTAAATAGCAAAAAGGCAGCGATCACCAGCAACCACGCGAGATACATCGCATCCTGCGGCCAGAAGGTGAGCCAAAGGATATGGAATTTACGCTCGGGAAGATCAAACAGAATCGCCGGGCGACCATCGATCACTAGCCAAGGCATGATCAGAAAGCCGAGCATCAACGGCAGGCCGGTATAGCGGCGCAAACGCTGGTAGAAGCCAGTGATACGGCGGGTGTAGATTTTGTCATCAGCCTCGTAGAGGTTTACATAGCGGATATTGTTATCCGCAGCTGACTTGTGTTCTGACGAAGGTTTTTCACTCAAAGGAATTACCTCTTATCCTCACTACACCGTCACTGCAGTAGCGGGAAACTAATTGAGCGCGAAAAAAAAGGCAGGCCTGAGCCTGCCTTCCTTGCAGGAAGAATTAGTTGGATTCTTCCAGTGACAGGCTGTAAACGTAGGCAGCCAGCAAATGTATACGGTCTTCTTTAAGTAGCTCTTGCTGTGCTGGCATTACCCCGTTGCGGCCATCACGCAGCGTCTGGCGAATAGTGGCTGGTTCACCACCGTAAAGCCAGATGTTGTCAGTCAGGTTAGGCGCACCAACCAGCTGGTTACCTTTGCCATCAACACCGTGACAAGCAACACAGTTAGTTGTGTAGAGCTTGGCGCCTATTTCGGCTTTTGCGGCATCGTGGTCATTGCCAGAGATTTGCAGTACATACTCGGCGACATCAGCAACACCCTCTTCGCCCAGAATTGAACCCCAGGCAGGCATCGCGGCTTTGCGGCCAAGCACGATAGTTTCATGGATTTTTTCCGGCGTGCCACCATACAGCCAATCTTTGTCGGTCAAATTGGGGAAGCCTGGATTGCCACCACCATCCGCACCATGGCATACAGCGCAGTTGTTGGAGAACAGACGGAAGCCCATTTTGAGCGCATCCGGATTTTTGGCGACTTCCTCAATTGGCATTTTGGAGTAGACGCCATAGGTTTCTGCATAGACTTTTTCCGCTTCCGCTTGATGGCCACGCAATTCGTTAACTGAGGTCCAGGACTTACCCTCTCCATCTTTAAGGCCTTCATAAGCGCCCATACCCGGATAGATAATCAGGTATCCAACAGAGAATACAAACGTCAGGATGAACATCCAGAACCACCAGCGTGGTAACGGATTGTCATATTCCTCAATACCGTCATATTCATGACCGGTGGTTTTTGCTTCCGTGCTTTCTTCCCCTACAACCGCACGCTTGCGGTTGGCAAGGAGAATCCATAACAGCAGCACCAGATTGGTGGTTGTCAGGATAACGATCCAAAGGCTCCAAAAAGTACTCATAGTTAAATCCGCCCTAATCGATGATTACTTGTGATCATCTGTGTGCTTGTCTTGAGGTTCATCAGCAAATGGCAACTTGGCATCTTCTTCAAAGCGCTTTTTGAGCTTGGGCGAAAACGCCCAGAAGCACACACCAAAGAATGCGATGGTCACCAGAACCGTTGAAATTGCGCCGACTGTGCCTGCGTCCATTAGCGCTTCTCTTTGAGCAACACGCCCAAGTTTTGCAGGTAAGCTACCAGCGCATCCATTTCGGTTACGCCTTTAACCGCTCGCTCGGCACCGGCGAAATCTTCTTCGGTGTATGGCACCCCTACTTTCGCCAAAGCGCGCATTTTGTCTGCGGTGTGCTTGCCGTCAAGCTTATTGTCATACAACTGCGGGTAAGCAGGCATAATTGATTCAGGTACCACAATACGCGGGTTAAACAAATGCACTTTGTGCCAATCATCCGAGTAACGGCCGCCTACACGTGCCAAATCTGGACCAGTACGCTTGGAACCCCAGAGGAACGGGTGCTCGTAGACTGATTCGCCCGCTACCGAGTAATGACCATAACGCTCAACTTCTGCACGTAATGGACGCACCATTTGGGTATGGCATACATGGCAACCTTCACGGATGTAAACATCGCGGCCTTCCAGTTGCACTGCATTGAGCGGCTTTAAACCTTCAATTGGAGTAGTGGTTTGTTTAAGGAAGAATTGCGGAACAATTTCTACCAAACCACCAAAACTAATAGCGACAACCATAAACACAGTCATCAAGCCGATATTCTTTTCTACTATTTCATGACCTTTCATGGCATTCCCCTTAAACAGCTGGCGCCTGAGCAGGCTGATGAGCACTTTCGGCCGCTTTTTTGGCCGCGTTTACGGTGCGATAGGTGTTATATGCCATGATCAACATGCCAGTGAGGAAGAAGGCACCGCCGATTGCACGCATCACATAACCACCTTTACTGAATACAACTGTTTCGATGAAGCTGTAAGTCAGTGAACCATCCGGGTTAAAGGCACGCCACATCAAACCTTGGCCAATACCGTTGATCCACATGGCTACTACGTAAAGTACAGTGCCCACAGTTGCCAACCAGAAGTGCAAATTGATCAATTTAACGCTGTACATCTCTTCGCGGTTAAACAGTTTTGGCAGCATGTGGTAAAGCGCACCAATAGAAATCATCGCCACCCAACCCAAAGCGCCTGAATGAACGTGACCCACGGTCCAGTCAGTGTTGTGAGAGAGTGCGTTGACGTTTTTGATTGCCATCATCGGACCTTCAAAGGTAGACATACCATAGAAAGACAGTGCGACAACGAGGAAACGCAAGGTGGGGTCGGTGCGCAATTTATGCCATGCACCTGACAGGGTCATAATACCGTTGATCATACCGCCCCAGCTTGGCGCGAGCAGGATCAGCGACATCACCATACCCAAAGATTGGGTCCAGTCCGGCAATGCGGAATAATGCAGATGGTGCGAACCCGCCCAGATATAAAGGGAGATCAGTGCCCAGAAGTGCACAATTGACAATTGATAAGAGTAAACCGGGCGACCAGCTTGTTTTGGCACAAAGTAGTACATCATCCCGAGGAAGCCTGCAGTCAGAAAGAAGCCTACCGCGTTGTGGCCATACCACCATTGCACCATAGCATCGGCAGCACCGGCATAAGCAGAATAAGATTTGGTCAGGGTAACCGGGATAGCAGCACTGTTAACAATGTGCAGCACGGCAACAGTGACAATAAAACCACCGTAGAACCAGTTAGCTACATAGATGTGCGAAGTACGGCGCTTGACGATAGTACCGAAGAATACAATCGCATAAGAAATCCAAACCAGCGCCAGCAGAATATCGATTGGCCACTCCAGCTCGGCATACTCCTTAGCAGAGGTCATACCCAATGGCAGGGTAATCGCTGCCAGAACAATAACCGCCTGCCAACCCCAGAACGTGAAGGGGACTAACCAGCCACCAAAGAGTGGAGCCTGACAGGTACGCTGAACCACATAATAAGAAGTAGCAAAAAGCGCACAGCCACCAAAGGCAAAAATAACCGCGTTTGTATGCAGCGGACGCAAGCGACCGAAGCTGGTGTAAGGCTGGAGCAGATCATTCAGACCTGGCCAAACCAATTGAGAAGCGATAAGAACGCCAACTCCCATCCCAAATATGCCCCATACAATGGTCATAATGGAGAATTTGCGCACTATATCGAAGTCGTATGCTGGAGGATCTCCAGCCACTGTCGCATGACTACCCATAGGACTTTCCTATTACTTAAAGAAAAATGAAAACTTTTTGTCTCTGTCAGCGCTACTTATCGCCCGGAGCAACACGGCACTATCTTTGTAAAAGGCCAATTTATAGCAAGCCTATAACCCTACTTTAGGTGCGGCATTTTGCCTTATGAGCGGCAATTTGTCTCACCCTTGTCGGTACAGGATTGATATTTATCAAATAATTTATGCGCTTTTACCTGCGAACAGAGCGCTTTTGATCAATAGATCCACAATAGGTCATTAATTGGCAACCCGCATCTGCAAGTGGATGCAGGTGCCACAATGTTTTAATGAACTGTTTTACTTGAGAGAACGACCTTTGTTAGCAGCAATACGCATACGCAGCGCATTCAGTTTAATGAAGCCTTCTGCATCTTTCTGGTTGTATGCACCGGCATCGTCTTCGAAGGTCGCTATTTTTTCGTCAAACAGACTGTCGGGAGAACGACGGCCAACCACACTTACAGAACCTTTATACAGCTTCACACGCACATCGCCATTCACATGCACTTGTGACTGATCAATCATCGCCTGCATCATAAGACGCTCAGGACTCCACCAGTAGCCGTTGTAAATCATGTCCGCATACTTGGGAATCAAGCTGTCCTTCAAGTGGGCAACTTCACGGTCCAAGGTGATAGATTCAATCGCACGGTGCGCACGCATCATGATGGTGCCACCAGGAGTTTCATAGCAGCCGCGAGATTTCATGCCTACGTAGCGATTCTCTACAATATCCAGACGACCAACACCGTTCTCACCGCCTACTTTGTTCAAGTAAGCCAGTACGGTAGCGGGAGACATTGGTTTGCCATCTATAGCAACGATATCGCCTTTTTCGTAAGTCAATTCAAGGTATGTCGCTTTATCCGGAGCTGCTTCAGGAGCAACAGTCCAGCGCCACATATCTTCTTCAGCTTCAGTCCATGGGTTTTCCAGAACTTTGCCTTCGTAAGAGATGTGCAGCAGGTTAGCATCCATAGAGTAAGGTGATTTTTTCTTCTTGGAGTAATCAACAGGAATATTGTGCTTCTCACAATAAGCCATCAGGGTTTCGCGGGAAGTCAGATCCCACTCACGCCATGGGGCGATTACTTTGATACCTGGCTTAAGTGCGTAGGCACCCAGTTCAAAACGAACTTGGTCATTACCTTTACCGGTAGCGCCATGGGAAATTGCATCTGCACCCACTTCGTTGGCGATTTCAATCAAACGCTTGGCGATCAATGGGCGAGCAATAGACGTACCGAGCAGATATTCACCTTCGTAAATAGTGTTAGCGCGGAACATAGGGAATACAAAATCGCGGACAAATTCTTCACGCAGATCGTCGATATAAATTTGCTTAACACCAAGCGCTTCGGCTTTAGCACGCGCTGGCTCTACTTCTTCACCCTGACCTATGTCAGCGGTAAAGGTGATTACTTCACAGTTGTAGTTTTCTTGCAGCCATTTGACGATAACTGAGGTATCGAGGCCACCGGAATAGGCCAACACGACTTTCTTGATAGATGACATGGGAAGCTCCCGCTATAACTCGTTGACAATTCACCGGGCACAAGCCATAGACCAGTACCTACTTGGGCGCGGGATTGTACTCGCAAGCCGGCCAAATTCCCACACTTGCGACGGCTAAATCACTGCTTTTAGCGCTAAATGAAAATAGCTCTCAGCCATTAGCTAACCCCCTACTCCAAAAACAAAAGCAGCCTTATGGGCTGCTTCTGCTGTGCGAATAAATTCAGCAATTTTTACAGGCGGAAGGTAGACACCTTAGCGTTAAGCGCACGCGCCAAATCCTGTAAGCTTTGTGCACGCGCATCACCTTGGTGGGCAACTTCAGCGGAGTTGTCAGCCACTTGTTTAATCGCGTTGATATTATTCAACACCTCTTTCACCACATGGCTTTGCTCTTCTGCTGCAGTGGCAATCTGCACCGCCATGCCACTGATTGCACCTACGGCTACGTTAATTTTATCGAGGGAGTGGGAGGCGTTGTCGGCATTATCAACACTACCAGTGGCCAGGCGACGCCCCTCCTCCATGATCGATACCGCATTTTGCGCAGTCGATTGCAGAGAGCCAATCATAGACTGAATTTCCTCGGTGCTGGCATGGGTACGCTGCGATAGCACCCGCACTTCATCCGCCACCACTGCAAACCCCCTGCCCTGCTCACCGGCACGCGCCGCTTCAATCGCCGCGTTGAGCGCTAGCAAGTTGGTCTGCTCAGCGATGCCTTTGATCGTAGCGAGAATACCGCTGATATTTTGCGCATTCGTATTGAGGGTAGAAATAACACCACCAGCCTGCTCCACCTTCTCAGCCAGCACAACGATCGAGTCGCGGGTTTTATCCACTTGCTGCTTGCCATCGCTCGCGCTGTTGACTGATTCGCGCACCGAATCTGCGGTGTGTTCGGCGTGATGGGCGATTTCCTGGGTCGCGCTGGTCATCTCATTCATGGCCTGCACCACCATGCCGATTTGCTGTTGCTGTACCCCCAACTCACGCACGGATGTCACCGCTGAATCGGCCATAGCACGGGCATTGTCCTGTAGGTCAGTCGCCTGAGTGCGGATATGTTTGACCAGATCATTCATATGCTCGACAAACGAATTAAAATTCGCAGCCAACAACCCAACTTCGTCATTGGAAGTCACCGGCAGGCGACGCGACAAATCACCACCACCGGATGCAATGTCTGACAGCGACTGGGACACATTGTGGAGCGGCAACAAGAGTACGCCGTTAAACCAGTTGAGCACCAATATTGTGACTACCAGCAAAATCAAAATCGCGGCTAACTGCCCCAGCAGCGTGGAATGGACGGGACCGACTAATAGCTCGCGCTCCAACACCATGATCAGGGTCAAATCGGTACCAGGGATGGCGTCGGCAAAAATTTGCATGGTCTTGCCATCCAATTCAATCAGATATAAACCATCTTTTGCACGCAACAATTGTTCAAGTTTGCTACTGGTTAGATCAGCGGAAATATCCAACAGGGATTTATTCAACAGCTTTTGGTCAGCATGGGAAAACACCTTGTCGCCGCGTGCGATAAACATATAACCGTTGCCCGGTAAATCGATATCGCGCAGCTGCTGGACGATTGCATCAATTACCACATCAACGCCGAGAATAGCTTTGATGCTGCCATCGCTATTGATTACCGCACGCCCGAGTGATACCACATTTTTCCCTGTTGCCGATGCGACCGAGGGATTATCGATAAAGGTTTCGCGCGGGTTTTTAACAGCTGCTATATACCAACCCCAGACACGCGGATCATCATTGCCCGGCGCCATCACCAGATTATTAGCGTTGTAGAGTTTGCCGTCGGCAAAGGCCAGGAAACTGTTGTCTACATCAGCCGAAATTTTTACCTGGGTGAGATGCGCGTTGTAGCTTTCTTCCGTCGCACTGGCGGGAAAGCCTTCCAGAGCCTTTCCTTTGAGTGCAAACCAGTCATGGACGTATTTACTGAAGGTCGCGGAAATACCGGCGACCTGACGGTTGATATTGATCTCCATCGCCTTCATGGCAGAGGAATATGAGAGATAGGAAACTGCGCATCCAACGAGCAGGAGCGATACCGCAACTGACGCACTTATTTTCTTGCGTAATGACCAGCGAGCCGACATTGTTTGACCTCCAACATAGTGGTCCACCCCGTGAAAGATGGAAAATATAATTATTAATGGAAAGTAGTTATGCGTACCGGCCAGACCCTTTCCTTATTTATTCATCTGGCCATTGTTGTAGTGATTACTGCTAAACACGCCTCCGTTATTTATACATCTGGTCCAAAAAGGCTCTGTTTTAACTTATCGGCATATACTGCCAATTGCTTTAACAGATCTTGTTGCGATTCAGTTGTGTTCTCATCCGCCACCAGCAGCTGCATGCGTTTATAAAACTCATCCAGGGTTAAGCTGGCTTGCGCCTCTTTGGAGGTTAACCGCCAGCGGCAAAATGCCAGCCAACGCTGTCGCTCCTCATGGCTAAGACTAGTTGGGAAATTGCGTGCGCGGTAGCGAAACAGCATTTCTTTTAAGCGCGGATCACGAAAAGCAAATGGTTCGCGTGACAGTAACTCAGGCGTTGCTTGACGTACCTGCACCATCAACTGTTTGTCCTGCTCATCAAAAAAACCGCTGTAGAGCATTTGTTCCGGGTCGGTTTTTTCCGCAAACTCCTGGCCGCTATAGAGCTGGTAAAGCTTCTGTTGCAGGGATTGCCGCTCGTAGAGACTGAGATTGCGCAAGGTTTGCCAGTGTTGTTCACAGGTCGGTTTATCAATTGCCAATCGCTGCGCTGTCGAGTCATCTAACATCGACGGTGGCAACACCATAGGGGTTTTGTTCAAGTGGATTTCCTTAAGCGCCAGACGCTCAACTCCCTCAGGTAAATCCTCCGTGCGAGTAAATAGACGCAAGCGCAACTCATCAACTGGCAAGGTCAGCAACGCTTGCGGATCAGTGCCCAGGTTAAATGCGATCACCGAATTCTTGTTCGTGGGATGCATCATCAGCGGCAAGACCAGCGCCGCATTGCCATTTTCAACGGGGAAGCGCGACGAGATATGCAGCAGCGGTTTATGACTATCAATATCGATCAGGCTGGCGACAAACCGTTTATCGCGCAGGCGATAAGCGTAGTCGTACAGTTTGGGTTGTTTGGTTTTGATCAGCCTGGCCACGGCGATAGTGGCGTAAACATCCGAGAGCGCATCGTGCGCCGCCTCATGCTTGAGGTTGTTGGCTTTACTCAGCATCTCCAATTTAAAACAGGGGCGGCCATCCTCGTAATTAGGCCACTCAATGCCCTCGGGACGCAGGGCGCGGGTCATGCGCACCATATCGATAATGTCCCAGCGCGAATTGCCGTTGCGCCACTCGCGTTCATAGGGATCATAAAAATTGCGGTAGAGCATATAGCGCGTAACTTCATCGTCAAAACGAATGGAGTTGTAACCCACGCCGCAGGTGCCGGGGCGGGCTAATTCCGCATGGATCGCCGCGATAAATTCGCACTCCGGCAGGCCGCGCTCTTCCGCCACCTGTGGAAGCAGACCAGTGATCAAACAGGCCTCCGGTTTGGGCAATAAATCATGCGCAGGTTTGCAATAGATCATCAGCGGCTCACCGAGGATATTTAATTCCTCATCGGTGCGAATACCGGCAAATTGTGAGGGTTTATCAAGCCCAGGGGTTTCGCCCCAGGTTTCGTAATCATGCCAGTAGAGGGTACTTTGCACAGCGGGCTTCATTGTTTTTATCCCTTCAGATTATCCGGATCAAGCCTAAGAAAAAGCACAATGTAACACTCGACCTTCGCTTTCCCCTATACTGCGGCCTGATTTTTGCGTCGCAAAGCCACACCACAATTTTGAATTTTGTAAGTGTCCACGGGGAGAATGCCATGAGTGATTTAGATAGCCTGTTTGCCGCCAACGTGAAATGGGCAGAAGACATCAGACGTAAGGAGCCTGACTTTTTTTCCAATCTGGCCAAGCAGCAAGCCCCGGAATATTTGTGGATAGGTTGCTCCGATAGCCGTGTACCCGCTAACCAGATTCTCAATCTGGCACCCGGCGAGATCTTCGTGCACCGCAATGTCGCCAACGTCGTTATCCATACCGACTTGAACTGCATGACCGTATTAAATTACGCCGTAGAGTTTTTGAAAGTGAAGCATGTGATGGTTACCGGCCACTATGGTTGCGGCGGTGTCAGGGCAGCGCTGGAAAATCACAAACTGGGGCTGATCGATTACTGGTTGCGCAATATTCGCGATGTGTACTACGCCAACAAAAATGTGCTTGATCGACTGGATGATCAGGATGAGCGCGTGAACCGTCTATGCGAGCTGAACGTAATACAACAGGTGGACAATATTTCACGCAGCAATATTGTACAAAATGCGTGGGCGCGTGGTCAGGAGTTAACTATTCACGGTTGGATTTACGATATTCATGACGGCATCTTGCACAAACTCACCCCGCCGATCGATCGCATCGAACAAATTCCCGAGCAGTATCGACTTTATTAAAAGTCGCCTTCATTAAAATGCGCCGCTGTTAAACACCAGCGGCAAACCTTGCATGAAATAACTGTTCAGTTTTAGCCGCCATAATCACATCATTTTCATGCAAGCCACGAATCTTATGTGTCCACCAGCTCACCTTTACCTTGCCCCACTCGGTTAACAGTGCAGGGTGGTGGCCATATTCCTCCGCCAACGCCCCCACCGCCTGGGTAAACGCCATGGCCTGCACAAAATTGTTAAAACGATAGGTGCGCGTAAGCTGATTAACCCCCGCCACGATTTCCACCGCCCACTCCGGCAACTGTAGCAGCGCCGCTTGCAAATCGACCTCGCTGAGCAGGGGCGAATCAGCGCGGCAAGCGCTACAGTTTTTCTCACTTAAACTACTCATTATTCACCTCGTATCGAACAGTACTTAAATCAAAAAATCGGGTAATAACTTGTAATAGGCCGCAGTCGCAAGAACATCTAAGATGATCAAGATGACACACTAGAAACCAGCACAAGCTGTTCTATACTCACAGCAGCTTATACCAGTTCCATCGCAACCACTCCCGTGCCCTCCTACAACCTACACCAGTTGATTAACGGAATATTCAATGCCCGAGAAGACGCTATTACAGCAACCTATAGACGATGAGGCACTCAGCCAGTTTACGCTGGCTGACGAACAAATGCGCTCGCTCTACCATAGCCTGCCGATATCGCTGCTCTCCTCCATCATCATCGCACTGATCCTCAGCATCTCGCATTGGAAAGTCATTGGCCAGGCAGAAATTATTTTATGGAACCTATTATTGGGCGGCTCTTTGCTGGCGCGACTGATTCTGTGGATATTCTGGCACAACGTGCACCAACTCTACTCCACACTTTTTTGGATGAGCTGCTTCCGTATCGGTGTATGGCTAACCGGAGCGGCTTGGGGCATGGCTGCGATTTTATTGTTCGCACACGATGACACTATTTATCAAGCGCTTCTGGCATTTTCCCTCGCGGGCGTAGCGAGCGGCTCGATGACATCACTGAATGTCGATAAATATTCATCGCTGGGCTTTGTGGTTCTCGCCATCTCCCCGCTCAGTGTGATGATTTTTTTAGAAGATGGCCCAACCGCCATCGCCATGACTGGCATGAGTTTGTTATTTATCTTTTTTGTTATCGCCAGCTCCACACGTGCACGTCACAACATGGAAGATCAACTCAATAAAAACTTTCGCTTATTGCAGCTCACCAACAAATTAAATCACAAACAAAAACTGGAAAAAATTATCAATAACGCCCAATCCATTTACATTAGTGATGGCGACATAAAAACTGCACTCAGTACGCTGCTACACGAGACTCTGCCAATTTGCCACAGCGAGTTAGGTTTTATTGGCCAAGTAAAAAAAGACTCGGAAAAAAAACCTTATATGTGCGCTCTGGTATTTGGCAGCCATAAAAAAGAGGACCGTATATTAGAAAACTTCCGTGCGACCAACCTGCCGGAAAATGGTGAATACCGCAATCTGGACAATATGTTTGGCATGATTATGCGCTCGGACAAACCCATTATCAGCCCCAACCTTGCACGCGACATGCGCGCAGGCACCTTGCCCCAAGGGCACCCGGCCATCGGCAGTTTTATTGGTATTCCTATATTCAGTGGGCGCGAACAAATTGCTATTCTCGGGCTGGCTAATTCGCCCCTTGGTTACACTACCCAAACCGCCGAAGAGCTGGAGCCCATCCTTAAAAGCATCGCGCAATTTGTGCAAACCATGAATCACGAGCAACAACATGCGCATGACAAGGCCGCGTTGGAAGCCAGCACCCAACACACGCAAACAATCCTCAATGATATTGCTGACGGTATCATCACCATATCAAAAGAGGGGATTATCCAAAGTTTTAATCATGCGGCCGAAACTATTTTTGGGTATCGCGCCAAGCAGATTATCGGCAAGAATGTCAGCGAGCTCATGCCGGAGCCGCACAAATCACAGCACAATGACTACCTAAAAAATCATCTGAAAACGGGCAAAAAGAATATTCTCGGCATCGGACGTGAGGTCAGTGGATTACGACGTAATGGCGATGAGTTTCCTATGGATTTAATGGTGTCGCGGGTATTCCAAAATGGGGAGCCGATTTTTATTGGCATAGTGCGCGATATCACTGAAAAAAGACGGGTTGATAGTTTGCGCAGCCAATTTATCAGTGCCGCCAGCAAAGAAATTCTCGGACCTTTAAACGTGATTGCTGAAGCGATTAGCCTGTTACAAACCAATGATCCAGACGCTCTCCCTGAATCATTCCAGCACGCGGTCACCATCGCCAAGAACAACAGTATTAAATTACAAAAACTAATGAATGATTTAATTGAGGTGCAAAACCTTTCCAATGGAGAGGCTGCCTTTAAATTACAGACTCAAATGGTACTACCGCTGCTTGAAGAGACATTAAGACGCAATAAAGTCTATAGCGACATATACCAGTGCAGCATGTCAATAAAAGCCGCTGCGAACGACCTCACTATCCACACTGACAGCTCGCGCTTTTATCAAGCTTTGGCGCAACTACTGCAATACGCTGTAAAATTGACCGATCCCAAAAGTGAGCTTCAGATTCGAGTGAATGAAGAGCGCAGCCGGGTTAAAATCAGCTTTAGCATTGGAGGCAAAACACTCTCCGAAAATATCCGCAAAAATCTAACGCTGTATTTTGGCCGGCATGGCGAGCCAATCAATCAGGAACAGTATGCCGAAGGTGACTTGGGCCTTGCGATTGCAAAAGAAATTATTGAAAAAATGCACGGAAATATTTACATAGAGAAAAAGGATATGGAAAACAAGAATGAGGAATATTATTTTGTCGTGGAGTTCCCGCAGGCATTTAAACAATTCGCATAGCGGGATTGATCCCTAGTGGGATATTACAAACGATTGCCGCTGCCCATAGTGTTAATTTTATCTAACAGCGCTGCCCCCATCCGCTCCAAGGCGACTACCTGATCGACTCCACCTATAATCACCGCCTCTTTCGGCATGCCGTAAACAACACAGCTCGCCTCATCCTGCGCGAAGGTATAACCACCCTGATTGCGAATATCCAACATGCCCTTGGCGCCGTCTTTACCCATACCGGTTAGCAACACCCCCAACACATTTTTACCACCGGCCAACGCCACAGATTCCATCATCACATCCACCGCAGGCCGGTGACGATGCACAGGTTCGGCGTCAGATAGCTTCACGATATAATCCGCTCCCGAGCGCACCACCACCAAATGATGACCACCGGGCGCTAAAAAAGCGTGCCCAGGTAAAATACGCTCGCCGCCTTTTGCTTCCACCACATGCAAGCGCGTCACTTTATTTAAACGTTCAGCATAGGTGCGGGTAAAACCAGCAGGCATGTGCTGGGTCATCACAATTCCAGGTACGGCAGTAGGTAATTGCATCAATAAATCTTTAATCGCCTCTGTGCCACCGGTTGAGGCACCTATTGCAATTATTTTTTCAGTACTTTGCAAGCGCCCTGATATCACAGCTTTTTGGTTTGGTGATATATCCGGTTGGCTTTTCTTAACACTGGCTTTCACCCGCACCGCCGCTGCCGCACGAATTTTTTCTACAATCAACTCGGCGTATTCACGAATACCACTGGTGACACCCAATTTTGGCTTGGGAATAAAATCAACCGCGCCTAACTCCAATGCATGCAAGGTTGCCTCTGCACCGGCTTCAGTCAGGGTTGAAATCATTACCACAGGTGTGGGGCGCGCCTTCATTAACTTTTCCAAAAAAGCCAAACCATCCATGCGCGGCATTTCAATATCCAAGGTAATTACATCAGGTGCAAATTCATTCACCATATCGCGCGCAACATATGCATCGGGCGCTGCACCCACAAGCGTCATATCGGAAGTCTCGCGGATGATCTCCGCCAGGAGGCTGCGCACCAGCGCCGAATCATCCACAACCAACACTTTAATTGTCATGCGCAGTCCAATCACTCAATATTCTGTTTATGAAAAAAGGCCAAAGGTAAAAACTTAATCATCAAATAATTCCACTTCACCGCTCTTAGGCGTGAACTTGACCTTCATCCGGTACTCACTTTCGCGATCAACAATAGTGGTGTTATGTATAGATTTAATTTTTTTCACAAGGACTTTTCCGGTATCTGGGAAAAAATAAACTTTGCGCGGATAATCATCGAGCAAATCCTTTGCGACTATGGGTATTCTCTCGGTTTGCAAATAATCCAAGACAAACTCCACATTGCGCTGACCGACATTATTTACTTTAAGACCAGGCAACACGTTGCCTCCGCCAAATACTTTAGCTTCCATACGCGCTCGCGTTGCGCCCATTTTTAACAAATGATTGACAAGCAACTCCATCGCATAGACGCCATAACGCGCTGACTCAGTCAGCAAGCCGGTTTCATTAGTGCCATCATTTGGCAATAAAAAATGGTTCATCCCGCCAATTCCATTGACCTTGTCACGCAGACATACAGCCACACAGGAGCCCAGAACAGTTACTATCAATTTGTCGCCATTGGTAACGAAATATTCTCCAGGTAATATTTTTACCGCGTGCCGTTCAAAGTGACGGTCATAATAGGTAGTAGGTGCAAGATGAACATTATTATCAAAGTTCATTGGCGCTCACCTGCATGATTATCAATAAGCTTATAGGTTGTCTTAGCAACTAACTTAACCAAATGAGAGGCGTTAGAAAAACTTTCTGAATGGCCAGCAATATATAGACCCTCCGGCTTCAACAGGCGCACCATACGCTCGAGCAGCTGTAACTGGGTTGGCTTATCAAAATAAATCATTACATTGCGGCAGAAGATCACATCAAACCCTGCTCCCAAACGCCAGTCGCGATCCAGCAAATTGATTTGGCGAAAGTCGACCAATTGGCGCAACTTATCGATCACTTTAGCGCTGCCGTTGTTTCGTCCCTTGCCGCGTAAAAAAAAATGCTTTTTTTGTTCAAGGCTCAAGGCATCCAACCGATCCAGAGAATAAATACCTTGAGCAGCAAACTCTAAGACCGAGCTGTCTATATCGGAGGCAATAATTTCTACCGGAGGTGAATAGGAGCCATAGGCTTCTACTAGCGTCATCGCAATCGAATAAGGCTCCTCACCAGTACTGGATGCCGCGCACCAAACGCGCAACTTACCTGCAGCAGCTTTTCGATTGCGAGCATAATCGGCAAGAGTAGAAAAATGATGCGCCTCGCGAAAAAAGGCAGTGAGATTGGTGGTTAGCGCATTGATAAATTCTTGCTGTTCATTTTTATTGTGATCAAGGTAAGCAAGATATTCATCAAAATTATCTAATTGTAAAACCCGTAAGCGCCGCGCCAAGCGGCTGTAGACCAACTGTTTTTTACTGTCCCCCAAATTAATCCCGGCTTTGCGATAGATAATAGCCTTCACCCGGGCAAAGTCGGCATCGGCATAATCAAACTCGCGTTCCGGAATAGTATTCACTAGCGCCATCCACACTGGTAATCATTATTTAACAGCGGTTGCATGCAACCGCTGTTACAACGAAGCAGGAATTAAAACTGTTCCCACTCATCGTCCTGTGATGAAGGTGGCGGTGTTAATTTTTTACTGGCAGCAGGCGCTTTTTTAACCGCCGGTTTAGATGGCGCCGCCACACGTTTTGCCGGAGCGGGGCTGCGCACCTGATCATCCGACAATCGGAATTGTGCTACGCTTTGGGTCAACTGATCCGCCTGTGACTGCATACTCTCCGCCGCCGCTGCAGCCTGCTCAACAAGTGCCGCATTTTGTTGAGTCATCTCATCCATTTGCGATACAGCGGTCGATACCTCTTCGATACCTGTCGATTGCTCTGCAGAAGCAGCGGCAATTTCAGCCATAATATCGTTCACGCGTTTAATCGCATTGACGATCTCTTTCATGGTATTGCCAGACTTGCCCACCAACTGGTTGCCGTCATCAATTTTTTGCACAGAATCTGAGATCAGCGCTTTAATATCTTTTGCCGCATTCGCAGAACGCTGTGCAAGTGTGCGCACCTCTGATGCAACTACTGCAAACCCGCGCCCTTGATCACCAGCACGCGCCGCTTCTACGGCGGCATTTAACGCAAGGATATTGGTTTGGAATGCAATGCCATCAATCACACCAATGATGTCAGAAATTTTGCGCGCGGATTCATTAATCGCATTCATGGTGGTCACCACTTGCTGGATCAGCGTGCCGCCATCAATAGCTACTGTCGACGCCTGCTCTGCCAAGACGTTAGCTTGTTTGGCATTATCGGCATTGAGTTTCACGGTGGAAGTAAGCTCCTCCATTGATGATGCCGTTTCTTCAAGATTTGCCGCCTGTTGTTCGGTGCGCGATGACAGGTCAGCATTACCTTGGGCTATTTCACTTGAAGCAGTAAAAATCGTATCTGCGGCAATACGTATATCGCCCAGCATGCTGGTTAGACTGTTGGTAGTTTCATTGCAGTAATTTTTGAGTTCACCAAATGTCCCCATGTACTCGGCATCAATTTTTTCCGTGAGATCGCCTTTGGCGATCGCCCCGAGTACACGCGCCACATCGTTCAACCCTTTTTCTGCAGTGGTGACTAACGCGTTCAAACCTTCGGCCAATTTCAAGAAAAAGCCATCTTTACCGTCGGTTTTAATTCGCTCGCTAAAATTACCCGCCGCTGCTGCATCAACCAAGGCATTCACTTCCCCTTCCACACCCACTTCGATGGTCCTATCCAACCACTCAACGACTGATCCTAAACGCGTGCCATCTTTGGAAAAAATAGGATTTGCCACCAAGCGAAAATGGCGTTTACCAACGACGATGTTGGATGTGTAAGTAGTTGTCAGGCTTTCCAGAAGCTTCATTTGGTGAGCAGGATTTTTATGGAAGATATCCATATTGCTGCCAACAATTTTATCTACCGCAAAATGAGGCAATACCGAGCGTATATCAGCCTCCGCCACACGCAGCATTTTTTCGACTGATTTATTCATGTAAATAATTTTCCGCTCGGGATCAGCAATCATCACATTCGTCGTGGTCGTCTCTAATGCACCAAGGATTCGGCTCATTTCATGTTCAGCTGCGACTTCTTTGGTGCGATCAATCCACTCAACAACAGAACCCAAACGATCACCTGATTCGGAAAAAATAGGGTTTGCAATCAAACGGAAACTACAACCTGCTACCACAATGTTGCCAATATAAGTCTCGCGTAAATTGGCCAATAAATGGCTTTGATGCGCAGGATTTTTATGGAATATATCCATGTTACTGCCGATAATTTTATCGACCGAGAAGTGTGGCAACGCCTTGCGTAAATCAGCTTCAACCCCACGCAACATTTTCTCAACTGATTTATTCATGTAAATAATCGTGCGCTCGTTGTCAGCGACCATTACGTTAGATGAGGTCGAACCCAGGGCTCCCAATATACGATCCATCTCTCGTTGTGACGCAATTTTTCTTTTTGCTTCATCCGAGATATCAGTCGCATATTTAACAACTTTTATCGGCTTGTTGTTAGCATCCAGAATAGGGTTATAACTGGCCTGAATCCAAACTTCTTTTCCTCCGCGACCAATACGTTTATATTGCCCCGCCTCGAAATCACCGCGCCCCAGTCGCTCCCAAAAACCCCGATACTCATTGCTCGCGCGGTAATCAGGATCAACAAACATACTATGATGACGGCCTTTTATTTCATCGAGACTGTAGCCCATTACCGAGAGAAAATTGTGGTTGGCATTCAGTATGGTCCCATCCAAAGCAAATTCAATCACAGCCTGCACACGGTTAATCGCTGCCAATTGGCCGCGCATATTTTCCAATTCATTGGAATCCACTTTCACAAGAGATTTATTACTGTTAAAAAAATTATCGATAATGCTCATGAGTGTTTCTCCTTATGATTTTGCGGCAGGTGATTCAGCCGTATCAAATAAACCCAACTCGTCGCTGGATATAAGTTCATTAATATCGACCAAAATAATCATTTGTTCGTTTACTGTTGCCAATCCCAACAAATAACGGCTATTAAATGCCACACCAAAGTCGGGCGGCGGCCGCAGCTGCTCCTTTGTCAGACTCACCACATCAGAAACACCATCAACCACAATTCCAACAATGCGGCTATGAATATGTAAAACGATGACAATCGTGAATTCATCATAAGTCACCTTTCCAACATTGAACTTGATACGCAAATCCACAATAGGAACTATGTCACCGCGCAAATTGATGACACCTTTAATAAAAGGCGGTGCATTCGCAATTTTAGTCACAGACTCGTAACCGCGAATTTCCTTTACGGTTAAAATGTCGAGCGCATAATTTTCATCGCCAAGTGTGAAGGTTAAAAATTCTTGTGCATCAGCTGTCATCATATTTTTCCCGACATTATTGCTTTGTTTATTTCACAACGCCTTTTCATAGAAAATCATACAGCTGTGGCTAACTGAAGGCAGCTATTGACCGTCAATGCAAGTGACTCCACATCTACAATCAAGGCAACGCTGCCATCCCCCATAATAGTTGCCCCAGCGACACCCTTTACCCGTTTGTAATGTTGTTCAAGGCTTTTAATCACCACTTGTTGCTGCCCAACCAAACCGTCCACAAATAATGCAAAACGGTATTTATTGGTTTCAATTAATACTGCTATGCCTTTGCTGACATCAGTAAACTGCGGTTCCAATTGCATGACTTTATAGAGCGACAAAATTGGCCAGTACTCATTGCGCACATGCAGCAATTGATCATCTCCCGCCAGCGTTTTTATATCCTTGGCGGCGGGCTGCATGGATTCAACGATATGCACTAGCGGTATGATGAAGGTTTGCTCGCCCACTGAAACACACATGCCATCAACAATAGCGAGGGTTAATGGCAGATGAATAGTAAAGGTGGCGCCCTGCCCGGCGCGGGATTCAATATCAATGCGGCCACCTAAACTTTGCACATTGCGTTTCACAACGTCCATCCCAACTCCGCGCCCGGAGACATCAGTAACTGCTGCCGCAGTGGAAAAACCCGGCGCAAAAATTAATTGCCACACCTCTTCATCTTTAGGGTTTTCACTCACAACAATATTATTCTCGCGCGCCTTTTCCAAAATACGCTCGCGATTCAACCCTCCCCCATCATCACTGATGCTAATCACAATATTGCCACCTTGTTGCGCTGCACGCAGAACCACAGTACCAGTAGGATTTTTACCGCGCTCGCGGCGCACCTCAGCCGATTCGATACCATGGTCAATACTGTTGCGCACCAGGTGCGTTAATGGATCAACCAGTTTCTCAGTCAACCCTTTATCCAGTTCGGTTTCCCCACCTTCAATAATCAAATCAATTTGTTTCCCCAGTTTGCTCGACAAGTCGCGTACCACTCGCGGAAAACGGTTAAATACAAAGGATACCGGCAGCATGCGAATAGACATTACCGCCTCTTGAATCTCACGTGTATTGCGTTCAAGCTCATTGGCCACCGCTTGAAATTTTTCCGCCATTGGCCCTTCCAGACTTTTTCCCAGCAGGCTCATCATGGATTGGGTAATCACAATTTCACCCACCAAATTGATTAGCTGATCGACTTTGCCAACATCCACCCGGATAGAAGAACTTTCCACATTGACTGTTTCACCACTTTTTACTTTTGATGGCAATGCGGCGGAAGCTTTCTCTGTCGATGGGGATTGCGGAAGGGAATCTATTAGACTTGCTGGAGCAGGCTCATCTATTGCTGGGGATGAGATTACGGGAGGAGGCATTGTGGAGTCGGCTGAAGAAGATGGATCCTCAAAAAAGCCAAAATAATCATTAATTGCCTGCCCTGGCGAAGGGATAGATACTGAAACAGATTCAAGTACTGGAAGATCCTCAAAAAAACCGGAAGATTCATCTTGCAAAGGTGCCGCTTGCACGGAGCCGGATTTCACAGTCTCGTCAAAGAAGCCATAACTTTCCTCTTCTACTTCAGTTTCAATGGCACCAAAAAAGCCATAGTCTTCCTGGTTGTTATTATCTATTTCGGTCATACTTGCTAAATTACCTGCGGTGACCAACTCAAGTTTTTTTGTTAGTTCATATACACCAGCCCAATTTAATTCATCAGCCGTGCGGTAACAGCGCAAAATTTCTTTTAGCTGATCAACTGAACTTAAAAACAAATCCACCATTTCTGTCGTGATCGCCATTTTCCCCTGACGAATTTTATCGAGCAGGCTTTCCATAATATGTGTCACACTCGCCAGCGCATCAAAACCGAAAATACCGCTACCACCTTTAATGGAGTGCGCCGCACGAAATATGCTATTCAGCATTTCGCTATCGGGATTAGTCACATCCAATTCGAGCAATAGCTGCTCCATCTCATCGAGGTGTTCCTGGCTCTCCTCGAAGAAAACGGCATGGAATTGTTTCATGTCAATCGACATTTCTCACATCCTTCGCAATACCAACATCATACCTGTAGGGGCGCCGCTTGCTGCGCCCTTGCTTAGAATTAACCCATCACCTTTTTGGCAATCTCCAACAATTTGGTTGGATCAAATGGCTTGACCATCCAACCGGTTGCCCCTGCTGCACGCCCCTGCGCTTTCATTGCATCGCTTGCTTCTGTTGTTAGCATCACAATCGGCGTACGAGTGTGCGCAGGCAATCCACGCAATGATTTAATTAGAGTGAGACCATCCATATTTGGCATATTTTGGTCAGTCAATACAAAATCGTAAGATTTGGTTTTACATAAATTAAATGCCTCCAAACCGTCTTTAGCTGCGGTCACTGTGTAACCTGCAGATTTCAGTGTGGCCTCTACCATTTGTCGTACAGAGGTTGAATCATCCACAATTAATACATGCTTACTCATGACAATTATCCTGTGAGCTAAGTAAAACAATAACCATTACGACGGACCTAATACGACCTTAATAAAATTACCCGGCGGATAAATTTCAACAGATTGTGCAAGATTGCGTATCAACCTTAATCCACGACCAGAGAAAGCAAGGTCACAAGTATTTTTTTCAGCACAAACATCATAACCACTTCCACTGTCACGCACTCCAATTTCCAGACCGGACCGCTCTTTGCTCTCCGCCCATACGAGATGCACCTCAACAAAATCAGAATCATCCAATTCCGACAAACGCTTATCCCGCTCCTTAATATAGGCATTAAAACCGTCGGGGCTTTCTTTAATTGCGGAATTCAACTTTAATATTCCGTGATCAATTGCATTAGCTACCATCTCACTTACAACAATAAAAACAACATGGCAGAAATTCTGGTTAAGATCCAAGTATTGTAAAAATTTATTACACAAAGGTGGAATCTCACATGATGCAATTTTTCCACCAGAAATCTTCAAACTCCAAGAAAAATTTCCTATATTTTCCTGCGCAAACCGGTTACCAATTGAATCTTGCAGTTGCTTACCGCAGCTTTTATATATTTTTTCTGGCTCCAACACACAAATGGACACATCATCTTTGTAATGATCGCGACCTGTGAAGCTTTTTAATTCATTCACTAATAGCGACTGCAAATCTTTAGTTTTAGCTTTCACAAGTTCTAGCACACGCTCAGATGAAAAACAGATACCTTCATCATTTACCTCTTCCGTTAAACCATCACTATGCGCAATTAGGGCTCCCCCGCCAGGAAAGTCACAGGTGATAACATTTGCATCAAACATGTCATCCTCTAGAATCCCCAATGCCATATGCTGTGAGTGGAACGACTGCAAAATCACGCCCTCCTGCACCCAGTAGGCTGTCGGAATGCCACCATTCCACACATCAATTTCTTTTCGCTCTCGATGCATCTGAATTAAAATCGCTGCTACAAATCTATCTTGCGGAGTATCGCGAATTAATTTTTTATTGATTTCGGTTACTATGCGTTGAATGTGAAAACCCTTAGCAACCATACTAGTAAAAATGGATACAACCGGCATAACCGTAATGGCAGCAGATAAACCGTGACCTGTAGCATCCGCCAACAGGAAATAGAGGTCCCCTCCAGGCGATATCTTTGCCAATGCGATGTCACCGCTAAAAGAAGATGAAGATTTCAACCACATCGATACGCCATCAATAACCTCACTATTTTGGCGCAACAAATATTCGTAAGTAAATTTTGCAATTGATTCTTCACGCTCAGCCTCGCGTTTAAATCGCTCCAACTCAGCGTTCTGCTTAATGATAAGCCGCTGCATAGAAACCGAATTAATTAACGCATTTACCTTTAATGCCAGGAGTGACAAGTTAACCGGCTTAATAACGTAATCAGCAACACCACAAGCAAAACAATTCTCTAAAAAAAGAGTATCTTCATTCCCGCTAATCATAATTACCGGCGGATTATGTAATAATTTTTTTTCATTTATAGTAGATAACAATTCCAATCCATTGCCGTCGGTCAGTTGATAATCCAGAACAATCAAATCGATTTCAGCACCAGCCTCCACTATCCGCATTGCAGCGGCCATGCTAGGAGCAGAGCAGGTATTAAAGCCTTTGGCTTGCAAAAAATGACAGAAAAGCTCATTAAGCAATTCATCATCATCCACGACAAGAATATAGTGAAGCGAGGCATTGGAGTGGGCATTCATAATAATCAGATGTACTCAAAAATCCTTTGCATATTTGCCATCGCCAATATTTGCGCTGTAGCCCCTTTAGCACCTTTAATCATCATTTTTTTATTCGCAGCAGCAGCGCGCCGCTGCCACATCATCATCATTCCAAGCGCAGCACTATCCAAGTATTCAACACGGCTAAAATCAAAGATTATCCCGTCAACTGCAACATCATCAATATACAACGAACATTGCCGCTGAAATTCGGTGTGGTAACCATAATCAAATTTATTAGGTAAAACCACGCTAGCATGCTTGCTCATAGCCCAACCCGCTCAGTAAAATTTAATCTATTTTTTTAAAATGAAAAACTAGCTTATATCGATAATTTTTTGCAAATTAGCCAACTGTAGAATTTCTTTTGGCGATGTTTTTAAATTTATCATTACCAGTTTCGACTGCCGTGCTTGCGCTTTTTTTTGCGACATAACTAATAAGCCTATACCAGCGCTATCAATATATTCCAAATCAACACAATCCAAGGTGATAGTGCCGGCATTGCCAAGGAGATCAGAAACTTTTGAATTAAATTCCATACTGGATGAATAATCAAAACGCTTTGGCATTTTAATGGTTACTATATTACTCATAAAATTCCCTGCTCAATTAATTTAGAATAGATCTACCGAGCCACTTTCAACCGAACTGGCGGATACGGGGTTATGTTTTTGACGAGTGCGAGTTTCTTTATATCGAATTAATTCATTCGTTAACTGTGAAAAATTATTGTGCGAAGCAGTCAAAGAGCTAGCCAGTGGAATTAACTCTTCTAATCGCTGAATTATGTAGCGCATGTTTTGGGTTGACATGTCTTCAAATTGCAGTGCGCGTATAGCATTGTGCAATTGAGAGACTAACCCAGCTACGATAGGCTCCATCTGCTTCGTAACTTGCCGATCGTGCTCAGCTCTTTGAATTAAATTATCACTAACTAACTTCATTTTAGCTTTGACTTGTAAAACATAGGTCATATCTTGCGACGCAACTTCGCTGACCGTATCTTTAAGATCATCAATTCCTTGCGCTATTTCACGCAGTTGTGTCTGGATCGCCAAGCTAAACCCCGCCGAGCGGTTTGAGAGAGCACGCACCTCATCTGCCACAACAGCAAACCCCCTCCCACTCTCGCCTGCTCTAGCAGCCTCTATGGCAGCATTCAACGCTAATAAATTAGTCTGCGACGCAATCTGGTCGATATCTTGCAACGCCTTTAAAGCCTTGGGCATTTTTTCTGATATCGATCCTACTTTTTCAACTAACTCCATAAATGAAGCGCTCATCGTTACAGTGGTATCAACAAATCGATTCAACAGCTCATAAGTGCTATCAGCAAAATTACTCATACTCTGTGAAATCGCGTCATTACCATTGTCGTCACCAACATCCTGCAACAGGTTTTTTACACTTTTCTGTTGCTCCTCCAACAAACTCTTAATTCCCTGAAACGCAGTTGACAGTGTGTTTACCGCATCAGATTGGATGCCAATTTGTGCAACGAGATTGCTCATACTTTCCTGCACGATTTCATTGATAACCATACTGGTTTCAGAGAGTGCGATGGGAGCTGTGACGGATGCAACAGCTTGATCCTGAATAGCGTCGGACGATTTATTATTAATAGCCGACACCAAGGCATACCCCAATACTGCAGACACGAAAATCGGACCAACCAGTGGATGGAGATAGATGCCCAACAAGCACCCGCCCAACAAGGCAATGGCTATTAGCCAAAGAGATTTCACCTGCATAAACGCATCCAACTTCATTGATTCCATGGCAGCAAATGCATGCTAATCACCTGACACTAGGCAGGGACCACTGCACGATTTATTAAAAGTAGCAGGTTTATTCCAGCCTGCTTTGTTTGCTAGAGGTTTGATGCGGTTTTTATAAATTTGCAATGAAACGCTTAATGCAAATCACGCGATGAAGAGCAGGAAATACTTAGAAGATGAACTCTTATCACAATTTTGCATTAAAATTTGTTTTTAGAAATAAAAAAGCCGACAGTTATTCGTTGTCGGCTTTTTTAGGGAAGGGAAAAATATTACACGAGATTACACACTTTCCATCTATTGAACCTGTAACACACCTTCTTCAATTTTTGCTTTCCAAATTTTCGGCCCAGTGTTGTGCACTGATTCGCCGCGCGAATCTACCGCGACAGTTACTGGCATATCTTTGACGTCAAATTCATAAATCGCTTCCATTCCCAATTCCGGGAAACCCAGAACCTTGGCGGATTTAATCGCTTGCGCTACTAGATAAGCAGCGCCACCAACAGCCATTAAATACACGGATTTGTTATCGCGAATGGCTTCAATTGCCGCAGGGCCGCGTTCGGATTTACCGATCATGCCGAGTAGACCAGTTTGCTCCAGCATGGTGCGGGTGAATTTATCCATGCGGGTTGCGGTCGTGGGGCCTGCAGGACCAACCACTTCGTCGCGGATTGGATCAACCGGGCCGACGTAATAGATGAAGCGTCCTTTCATGCTCACTGGCAACTCCTCTCCCCTGGCGAGCATATCAGTCATTTTCTTGTGTGCAGCATCGCGACCGGTGAGCATTTTGCCGGAGAGCAATACGGTTTCACCGGTTTTCCATTCCAACACATCTTCGGGTTTCAATGTATCGAGATTTACGCGACGCACGCTATCGCCCACATCCCAACTGATTTCTGGATAGTCTTCCAACGCTGGAGGAGTTTGTAATGCTGGACCCGAACCATCCAATACAAAGTGCGCATGGCGGGTAGCCGCGCAGTTAGGAATAATTGCAATGGCTTTGTTAGCGGCGTGAGTTGGGTAATCTTTGATTTTGACATCGAGTACGGTAGTCAAACCTCCCAAGCCTTGGGCGCCGATACCCAAGCGATTTACTTTGTCGTACAGCTCAATGCGCAATTCTTCGTAGCGATCTTTTGCACCGCGCGCTTGCAGTTCTTGAATATCAACTGGATCTAGCAGTGCCTCTTTCGCAAGCAGCATGGCTTTTTCAGCAGTCCCACCAATACCAATTCCGAGCATACCCGGCGGGCACCAGCCAGCGCCCATCTCGGGAACTACCTTAAGTACCCAATCCACAACGGAGTCAGACGGATTCAGCATAGCAAATTTGGTTTTTGCTTCAGATCCGCCGCCTTTGGCCGCGACATGCACATCGACAGTATTGCCGGGAACGATGTTGTAGTGAATAACGGCTGGAGTATTGTCGCCAGTGTTTTTACGCGCACCGTCGGGATCGGCAAGGATCGATGCACGCAGTACGTTATCGGGATTCATATAAGCGCGGCGCACACCTTCATTAACCATATCGGTGAGGCTCATTTGCGCGTCCCATTGCACATCCATACCCACGGTGACAAATACGGTGACGATACCTGTGTCCTGACAAATCGGGCGATGGCCCATGGCACACATGCGCGAGTTAATAAGGATCTGCGCCATAGCATCTTTTGCCGCTTTGCTTTGCTCCCGCTCATAGGCTTGGTGTATGGCCTGGATGAAATCAACGGGATGGTAATAGGAAATGAATTGCAGCGCATCGGCGACGCTGTCGATCAGGTCTTGTTGGCGAATCACGGTTGGCATAATGGACTTCTCGATTGTTAGGTCGTAAAGCGGACCGGGTAAAAAGTGGCGGCAATTCTACACCATGCCGACCGATTATTTCGCCAGATTGCGTGCAAACAAGCGACAACCAACTAGGCTGAAATGAGCGACGTCCACAAGGAATCAAATGGTTATGAACTCGTTTTCACTGCGCTTCAAACTCAGCCTCAGCATTGCACTTATCCTCGCCTTTAGCATGGGCAGTTTAAGTTTTGTCGCTTGGCGCTCTATGTCCAATAGTGCTGAAACCTCAATCGAGCAAAGCGCCAGCTCAATGCAGGAGACCATTGATGGCAGGCTGCGCGATATAGCTCAAGCCAGTGCATTGGAAACCAGTGCATTACTCAATCGCAGCGCCGATATATCACAACATTTGGCCGCCATTCTCAGCAGCACGGCGGTTGGCGCGAGCGCGCCTGGTTATTCACGCGCGCAGGTTAAGCAACTCACTTATGACCTGTTGCTTTCCTCCCCTTCGATTTCAGCTATTTACGCTCAATTTGATCCTAATGGTTATGACGGACGCGACAGTGAGTTTGTGGGGGACCAACTCTACAGCTCGGAAATCGGCAGCATGGCCATCTATTGGGTCAAAGAAAATGGCAAACCTGTCTTCAATAAAATTGAGTATTCCTCGCAGACCGATACCAGCCTTGATGAAAATGGCCAGCGCAAATCTGAATGGTATTTGTGCAGCAAGGACACCGTAAAAACCTGCCTGATGGAGCCCTACCTTTATGAAATCAGCCCTGGCAACTTTATGCTGATGACATCAGTCGTTGCGCCCGTTGTGGTCAACAACCAATTTCGTGGTGTGGGTGGTTTGGATATTAATTTACCTGTGTTGCAAGAGCGCTTGCTCGCGCAGGCTCAATCGCTTTATTCCGGCAAAACCAGTATGTACCTGTTAAGTACCAAAAATTTGGTGCTGGCGAGCAATCAACATCCAGAGCTTTTGGGTAAACCACTTGAAGCAGGCGACAAATCTCTCGCCGACGCAATTGCACAAAGCAGCAAAAACCAATTCGTTTTCAACGGCAATATTATTACCATCGCAACCATCAAAGTAGATGCAGTACAAAATCAGTGGAAGATGGTGATAGTGACGCCGCGTTCAATCGCGTATGAGGTGGTCGATGCGCTTTCCACGTCACTTCAGGAAAGCAGCATTCGTACAGCAACCAATATGATTAGCCTCGCCATTGTTTTGCTTATCGTCTTTGTGGCGATTGTCTCTCTCTGGATTAAAACTTCGACTCAACCGATTGTGCGCATGAGTGCAATGATGCGCGACCTCGCAAGCTCCGATGGCGACCTGACTCGTAAATTAATTCCCTCCAAAGATAAAGAATTAATTGATATGGCCGATGGCTTCAACAGTTTTACCGAAAAATTGCGCGCGATGATCCTAGCCATCAAGCGCGACTCCGAAGAACTCAAACAGCAATGCAACAATTTAACCGGCACATCAAAAAATACCCGCTCTGCGACCGAAGTGCAGGTAGAACAAATTCACAACATTATGACGGCAATCCACGAGATGTCGGCCACGGCGAATGAAGTGGCGAAGCTGGCGAGCAACACCTCCACCGACTCAGAAAGCTCAGTCAAAGCCATTACTAATGCGCGCGATTTATTCCAGCGTACAGTGGAAGAATTTAAAGGTGTCGCAACCGACTTTTCCAACTCCAGTCAAAAAATTCAACTGGTAGCTGAAAGCAGTAAAAAAATCAGCGGCATTACCGATGTAATCCAGGGAATAGCGGCGCAAACCAACTTACTTGCACTCAATGCGGCAATTGAAGCAGCACGCGCTGGCGAGCAAGGCCGAGGGTTTGCAGTGGTTGCAGATGAGGTGCGCTCACTGGCTGCGCGCACCCAAAAGTCTACTGAAGAAATTAAACAATTGATTCAAGCCTTGCAGCAACAAGTCGATCAAACGGTTGTACAAATCAATCAAAACACTCAGCGTGTTGGTGATACATTAATTGAAGCAGAGCACGCGTATGAGCGATTAACCACGGCAACTGAAGGTATGAATGCCATCACCGACAGTTCTTACCAGGTCGCCGCTGCTGCAGAAGAGCAAAACCTGGTCACTGAAGAAATTAATCGCAATATTTCCGCCATCGGCGACGCAACACAAGAATTGGAGCGGCTTTCAAACAGCATTTATACAGCCAGTGGCAATGTCGATAAAATTACCCAGGATATCGACAGCCATCTAACCCAACTGCGCTGTTAACAAAAGCAAAAGGGGATCGATTCTTCATCGATCCCCTTTTTTATCGCCAAAACTTACGTTCGAGTAGCGCGTAATTACTTGGGTACAGTACCCATTTGTTGCTTGATTTGTAAAATCTCACGGTTAGTACTGCGACGGAAATCATCTATCGCAGAAATCGCTTCTTCATTAGTGCGCATACGCGCCGCCAAACTATCCAGCGCCGTCATTTCCAACTGCATTTTATCCAATTCTTCTTTCAGGTTTTGAACGCTCTGGGTTTGCTGGCTCACACTGGTGCTCATGCCATCAATTTTTGCAGCGGCAGCATCAGCAACCGTTTTATTGGCTGCCACTTCTTGCTTGAGCGAAGTCACACCCGCTTTTGCATCAGTCCCTAATTTTTGGGCATTGGCGGCATCGCGTGCAACGGCAGTGGTTTTTTCAGTATTCGCTGCAATGGCTTTACGATTGGTCTCTACCAGACCCGCGATGCGGCGCACTTCCGCATCCAATTTTTTTAAATTGGATTGCAAGGTCACTACTGATGCGCTGGACTCTTCTGAAGTCAAACTTAGCTGCTGCTCCAACCCTTGAATACGGGTATCAGCCTGTTTAAGCATCTCTTGCGCCTGAAACAATTGCCACCCCAGGAACCCTGCACCACCGGCAGCTACCAACGCAATCACCAGCGCGATAGCAGGCACACTGCTAGATGGAGCAGCCGGAGCATAGGCAGGGGTCGATTGGGGTGTAGGCTTGCGAGTTGGTCGCGCCGGTGGCAAATCGTCGTCATGGTCGTGTGCTTGAGGTTGTTGACGACGCGCTGCGGATTCTGTCGGCTCGGACACTCCGCCGGTAGATAACGTGGGTTCTCTGCGTTCCATAACAACAAATACCTTAACAATGAGACAGTGATCAGATGAATATCATGTGTGCGCGCATTTTATAGCAGCGGCCAGTACAAACATAGGCCAAGTATTTTATTTCGCATAATAAAAAACGGGCGCGAGGCCCGTTTTTTTGTACCGCAAAACCAATTACTTACTGTAGTTGGCGTTTACGAATTCCCAGTTTACCAACGCCCAGAAAGCGTTCATGTAAGTTGGGCGTGCGTTGCGGTAATCAATGTAGTAAGCATGTTCCCACAAGTCCACAGTCAGAATTGGAGTAACAGAAGCATCAGTCAACGGAGTGGCTGCGTTGCTGGTGTTAACGATGGCAACAGAACCGTCTGCCTTTTTCACCAACCAAGTCCAGCTTGAACCGAAGTTGTTGATAGCAGAGTTGGTGAAATCTTCTTTAAATTTATCGAATGAACCGAAGGCTTTGTTGATTGCTTCAGCCACTGCACCTGTTGCTGCGCCACCGCCGTTAGGGCTCAGGCAGTGCCAGTAAAAAGTGTGGTTCCAGATTTGCGCCGCATTGTTGAACACTCCGCCGGAAGAAGTTTTGATGATCTCTTCCAGGCTCTTGCCTTCAAACTCGGTGCCAGGGATCAAACCATTCAGTTTGTCTACGTAGGTCTTGTGATGCTTGCCGTGGTGGAATTCCAGGGTCTCAGCAGAAATGTGGGGAGCCAATGCATCTTTTGCGTAAGGCAGTGCAGGTAATTCAAAAGCCATGATGTTTCTCCTAGGTCACGGTTGTTTAGGTTCTATCTCTGTTTAAAATCCGGTAGCGAATAATAACAACTAAACAAATTTGCGCTTATTAAAAATTCGCTATCGCAAGAATTGGGGGCTATCTATTACTAAAAGCAATCAACAATCGCCAAAAACAATTGCGGCCCACTAGGGGCCGCAACTATAACGCAAAATTACTGTTTAACAGCGTCGGCACCATAGCGGTGCTCACGCGCTGAACAAACTAAAGAAATATTTGCGTACATTTTACAAGTCACCGGAGTGTACGGCTTACATCATGCCGCCCATACCACCCATACCGCCCATATCGTGGCCATGGCCACCAGCTGGCTTGTCTTCTGGCAGATCGGCAACCATAGCTTCGGTGGTGATCATCAAGCCAGCGATGGAACCTGCAGCCTGCAATGCAGAGCGGGTTACTTTTGCTGGGTCGAGAATACCCATTTCCAACATATCGCCGAAAACACCAGTAGCAGCGTTGTAGCCGTAGTTGCCGGAACCTTTCTTCACTTGATCAGCAACAACTGATGGTTCATCGCCCGCGTTGGCAACGATTTGACGCAAAGGAGCTTCCATTGCGCGACGTGCAATCGAAATACCCGCATTTTGGTCTTCGTTGTCACCTTTCAGGTCAGCGATTGCCGCAACAGCGCGCAGCAATGCAGTACCGCCTCCAGGAACCACGCCTTCTTCAACCGCAGCACGGGTAGCGTGCAGGGCGTCTTCAACGCGTGCTTTCTTCTCTTTCATTTCCATTTCGGTAGCAGCGCCAACTTTGATTACCGCAACACCGCCAGCCAATTTAGCCACGCGCTCTTGCAGTTTTTCGCGGTCGTAATCTGAAGAGGTTTCTTCGATTTGCACACGAATTTGTTGTACGCGCGCTTTGATTTCTGCCGCGTTACCAGCACCATCAACAATGGTGGTGTTGTCTTTGTTCATGGTGACGCGTTTTGCAGTACCCAAGTGCTCCAAGGTTGCACTTTCCAGATCCAGACCAACTTCTTCAGAGATCACGGTAGCGCCAGTCAATACAGCGATGTCTTGCAACATTGCTTTACGACGATCACCGAAACCAGGTGCCTTCACAGCAGCCACTTTCACGATGCCGCGGATGTTGTTAACAACCAGAGTTGCCAGCGCTTCGCCTTCAACATCTTCCGCAACGATTACCAGCGGCTTGCCAGATTTGGCAACGCCTTCCAACACTGGCAGCAATTCGCGAATATTGGAGATTTTTTTGTCGACCAGCAGAATGTAAGGATGGTCGTGCTCAACACTCATGTTGTCTTGATTGTTGATGAAGTAAGGAGACAGGTAACCGCGGTCAAACTGCATACCTTCTACTACGTCTAACTCGTTGTCGAGGCTGGTACCTTCTTCAACGGTAATCACACCTTCTTTACCGACTTTGTCCATGGCTTCTGCAATCAGAGCACCGACAGAGGTATCGCTGTTGGCAGAAATACTGCCCACTTGTGAAATAGATTTGCTATCAACACATGGCTGCGCGATTGACTTAACGTGAGCAACAGCAGCAGTGATTGCTTTGTCGATACCGCGCTTCAGGTCCATCGGGTTCATACCGGCGGCAACAGATTTCAAACCTTCGTTAACAATGGCTTGCGCCAATACGGTTGCAGTAGTAGTACCGTCACCAGCGTCGTCAGAAGCGCGTGAAGCAACTTCTTTCAACATTTGTGCACCCATGTTTTCGAACTTGTCTTTCAAGTTGATTTCTTTGGCAACGGATACGCCGTCTTTAGTAACGGTAGGAGCGCCGAATGACTTCTCCAACACCACGTTACGGCCTTTCGGGCCAAGGGTCGCTTTAACTGCATCGGCCAGAATATTTACACCAACCAACATACGTTGACGCGCGTTATCACCAAATTTCACATCTTTAGCTGACATATCTTTAATTCCTACAATCTTGTGTTAACACCAGGAAGCCGACGCTATGCGGCTACCGTTATATTCTTGAGATCCGGGCTTGAGCGGTGGATTACACCAGAACCGCTTTGATATCGGATTCGCTCAGGATCACCAGCTCTTCGCCATCGATATTGATGGTATCGCTGCCTGCATACTTACCGAACACCACTACATCGCCAACTTTCACATCCAAAGGACGCAATTCACCACTTGCCAGTACACGGCCATTGCCAACAGCCAGCACTTCACCTTGATTCGGCTTCTCTTTCGCAGCACCCGACAGGATGATCCCGCCAGCGGTTTTGGTTTCTTCTTCTTTGCGACGAACTACAACGCGATCATGCAACGGACGAATTTTCATGGAACTTTGTCTCCTAACAAAACAGATTGAACGAGCTTGGAACCGGGCTTTCACCGACACCCTGAGGGTATGGAAAAAGCGTTGTGGCTCCGCGTGATGACATATAGGGACGCCCGGAAAAGTTTCAAGGCCGTCCATTAAAGCCACCGATTTTAAGGGGCTAGCCCCTTAAATAGTGACCAAAAAGCGGTGACCAAAAAGTGGTGACACCTATCTGGGGCTGGGTTTGGGGATTTCAACAGAGGAAGGTTTAATTTTGTCGAAAGAACGCTGATTTATTCGCTTTTGGGGACTTTAGGCGTTGGTGATTCAGGCTGTTGGTCAATTAGCACACCGCTAATGGCTTTATCAGTATCGGTTTGAGCCGAACCTTGATGCTCGTAGACATTACCGGTTGCGGAGGTAAATGAGTCAGACTTGAATGGATCAGCCCCAAAACCTGTCATTTTAAAACCGCGCGCGCTGGCATTCATGGCGACTTTTGCCAACCAGCGCTTGAGCAGTAGCCCGCGCACCAGTGGGATAAAGCACAACAGTGCCATTAGATCTGTAATGAAACCGGGAATAATCAATAACACTGCCCCCACAGCTTTAAAGAGTCCATCCGCCAAGGTTTGGGCGGGCATAGCGCCGCCGCTGCGCATATTTTGCGCCGCTTGCAGCATGCTGGACGCGCCCAGGTAACGGAGCAGATTTATGCCAAGAACAATCATCGCCACCAGCCAGAGGATCACCGCCAAGGCACCCACTTCCCCGCCGATTTCAATCATCAGCCAGAGTTCTAATACCGGTAAAAGCACAAAGACAGGAAAAAGAGGAATGCGCATCAAGAGAGCCCAAAGTCGTGGAACAGGCAGTTTACCACTTGTAACTCACCCCCAGCGACATACGCGTATCTTTGCCTTTGCGTGCTGGTTGCGGCTCGTTATCTAGCCAATAATCAATTTTGAACTCGGAATAAATGCGCTTGAGGATCATCGAACTTAAACCCGTGGTGGTCTTCACCCGCCAATTGGGCTCATCCTCGGTCGATTGAAACATCTCATTGTTGTGGAAAAAACCAACCCCCCAAGGCAAGTTGTAGCGGAAATCCGTAGCGAGGCGCAGTGCCATAAAAGAATCTTCCGCAGCAAAATCACCGATCAAATCCGCGGGGAATACGTAGCGTTCATCCATATAGGCCATGCCGCTCTTGAACGATAACGCCGAAGCAGAGGTTTCAAAAAACTGATAGCCCGCCCCCGACCCCAAACTTTTGTACTTAGCCATGCCCCGCTGTGGATCTGCCCCGATCAGCGCACCGTTATACCAAAACCAATGGTCACCCAAAAACCAATCGAGGGAATAGCGGGTATTCCAACGCTCTTGCGGCGCAGAATAAAACCAGGAAGAGCGCGCGTATTCAGCACCCACTACATGGCGGAAATCACTGCGACGAAAATCCATCTCACTCTGTAAATTCCACTCATCGCGCACTTCATTGCCGCGCGAGTAGGCGCCCCACAAATTCAAACGCCCATGATGAACATAGTCACCTTTTTTATAGTCTTCGTAAGGCAACAGGGTTTTGATGGTTAGCAATGAAGTGCGCTTAATACGCGATGATTTTTCGCATTGGTAAACCAACTGCTCTGCTTCCATTTTTTCCAGCAAGCATGCGGATTTACTGCCATTGATTTTGAGTGGTTTGCTTGAAGTGATATTGGAGATGTTGGTTTTTTTAATCCACTGCTCGCCAAAATTGGTGGATTTCCACACCAAGTGCTCGCCGTCAACACGTACCAGCTCACCTTCTAGCCGGTCGCCATTGCGCAATTCCACTACGCCAGCCTTCGCGCCAGAGTTAAAGAACAGAATAAAAAAGACGATAAGATGCTTCACAACTATTTTTGGTACCAAGAGCCTGCTCCGGTTTATCAACTGACCTATGTCAATTAAAGTAACCGCATCAGCAACGGGCAACGCCAGAAATGTTAATAGTGTTAATTTAGGTTAGGCTTGGGTTTATTCCGGTAAGCACAGGTTTAGCAAGATCAATTTACAGGCACATCAGTCAATATGGCATCAACTCTAGCAAGCACCACCTCTGCAACCAACCGGGAAGCCATTTATCTGGCATTGATGTCGATTCCCGCAGGCAACGTGATTACCTACGGGCAACTGGCTACCTTGGCTGGGTTACCCGGTGCAGCGCGCCTCGCGGGAACCGTGCTGTGTGGATTACCGGAAAATACCGAACTGCCCTGGCACAGGGTGATTAATGCGCAAGGAAAAATTTCTCTGCCGCCCGACTCAGCCGCGTATAAAAAACAATGGCAGCGCTTACAAGCAGAAGGCGTAGAAATAAAAAATGGAAAAATCAATTTGCGTATTTATGGTTACAATAATTAACCGCCGTTTAAATACCGCAATTTCTTATCCCTATTGCTGAAACAGCACTGAACTAAAAAATGATGACACCAACTGCGCAAACTTCACCCGAAGAAAATAACTACAAAGGCTGGCGCGGTATCAAGCGCGCGTTTGCTACCCCCTCCGCACTCACTATGCTGTTTTTAGGTTTTGGTTCAGGGCTACCCTTTTTATTGGTGGGCGTTACGCTCTCCACTTGGTTGCGAGACACCGGTGTCGCATTAAGTGTGATTGGGCTGATAAGTTACGCCAGTTTTTTTTATGTGCTGAAATTTTTGTGGGCGCCGTTAATTGATCGCTACCCACTGCCTTTTTTAGGTCGGCGCAAAGGCTGGTTGGCGCTATCGCAATTACTACTCATTGTCGCGCTCTCTAGCATGGCAATAATAGGGCCACAATCATCGCTGTTATTGTTTGTTGCGCTCGCCGGGCTCGTTGCATTTGCGGGGGCTACGCAGGACATAGTGATTGATGCCTATCGTATTGAAGTAGCGCCAGTGGAATCGCAAGCTGCACTCGCGGCGACCTATATTTTGGGCTATCGCTTCGGGTTGATTATATCGGGCGCCATAGCCCTTTATTTAGCAGAACTCACTGGTTGGACGACAGCTTATTTAATAATGGCCGCCTGCATTTTACTGCCGTTACTAGCGGGCTTATTATCCAAAGAACCCGCCGCACAAGAATTAATTGTGCGCGAAATTCGTTTGTGGGATGCGTTTATAAAACCCTTTCAGGAATTTTTTTCACGCAATGGTTTTTGGCTCGCGCTGGCGTTGTTGGCGTTTGTGGGATTATTTAAATTGCCCGACCAAATGATCGGTGTACTGGCTGGACCGTTCTATCTAGACTCAGGTTATACCAAAGCCGATATAGCCACAGTTTCAAAAGTGTACGGCGTGTGGATTGGTATCGCGGGCGCATTTTTGGGTGGTATCTGCATTGCGGCATTTAGTTTGCGCTCAATGTTGGTGATTGCCGCACTGGCTATATCTGTTTCCAATGTTGCCTACTTATTGATGGCGCATAACCCCGGTGAGAGCTGGGCTTTTTTTGCCACAATCAGTGCAGACAATTTATCGCAAGGCTTTGCTGGCGTTGTGTTGGTCGCATTTATGTCGAGCCTTACCAACCGCAATTTCACCGCAACACAATATGCGCTACTCGTTTCACTCGCGCACTTGCCAGGAAAATTTATCGGTGGCTTGTCAGGATACATAGTGGAAGCCAGTAGCTATTCCACTTTTTTTATTATGAGCACTTTTTCTGTCATACCTACACTGTTATTGCTAGCCTGGATCTGGCATCGCATTCAGGGTGATAACTCGCAAAATCTTTAACGAAACAAATAAAAAAGCCGCTGGATTTTCTCTAGCGGCTTTTTTATTTCAGTGCATCTGCCTGCGATAATTAATCCCTGAAGTTCTCAAACTGCATCGGCATTCCCAGTTCAGCAGCGCGCAATGCCGCAATACACTCTTGCAAGTCGTCGCGCTTTTTTCCAGTAATGCGCACCTGCTCACCCTGGATGCTGGCCTGAACTTTCAATTTTTTATCTTTTACGAGTGCAACAATTTTTTTCGCCAAGTCTTTATCAATTCCCGTTCGCACAGTGACATCGCGCTTCACTTGTTTACCCGCGCTTTTTACCTGGCCGATGTCCAAACAACTCACATCAATACCATTTTTTGCCATAGCGGGCCTGAGTAAATCCAGCATTTGATCGAGCTGCATTTCAACATCAGAGGTAAGGGTAATCACATACTCTTTAAGTTCGAAACTTGCATTCACACCCTTAAAATCAAAGCGATTGGTGATCAAACGCTGGGCTTGATCAACCGCATTGGTCAAATTGTGTTTATCCACTTCGGACACTACATCAAACGATGGCATAACTAACCTCTTACAAACAAAATTAAATTGCTATTTAAACAATAAGCGTTGCAAACGCTATCGCACAAATCCAGAACAACAGCGAGCGCGAATACAGCGGCACGCTGGATTTTACCAAGGCAAACGAATAGGCGGGTTCGGAGTGAGTGGTGATGACATCACCGGTCAGGTCCTCAATAATATCCTGCGTCTCTTCTTCCATCTCCTCCTGCATTTCAGCTTTTTCTACAGGCGCCATCTGTGCCATAGCGGCAGCAGAACAATCAGTCGAGGCACCTAATGCACCGCGCAGGCATTCATTTAAGATGTAATCAGACGGGCTGTGCATGTCCAATAAATTTTTTCGCAGCGGACAGGTTTCAAAATTGCCCACAAATGCCCAGGTTACACCCATCAACCGAACCGATGGCAACTCCAGCAACCACAACCATTTACCCGCTGTTGTTGCAGCGTCGCTGCCGTCTTCCGAAAAATCACGATACAAAACACTCAGGCGGTATAACAAGGCACCAAAAGGTCCGGCAATAAAAAACCAGAAGAGCACAGCAAACATGCGTTCAAAACCGCGATAAGCAAATACTTTCAATGCCTCGGTATGCAGCCCGCGCCAATCGCTGACGTCAGCAGCGGGGCCACCTGTGCTTAGACGATCCAATAATTGTGCAGCCGCGACAGTGTCTCCACGAGTGGCGAGTGCAATATATTCCTGAACATCCGTCAAAATATTTCCGCGTCCGAGACTGTAGAGCAACACAGGAACATAGAGAAAAAATAACCACTGTTTGCCTGCGAGCTGATGCACCAACAAAAAGGCGAGCACCAACACAGATAATGGAATCAACAGAGCCAATGCCAGAGGTAACACAGGTGCCGCAGAGAGGCCTGGAATTTTTTGCAGGCGGCTAATCAGCCATTTGAACCAGCCATCATATTGGAGGATGCTGGCAGAGCCGAGCCAATAGACGATAGCGAGTACCGCAACCAAACTGAGAAAAATCATTTTTGTTAATCACTCGTCAGTCAATAAAGAAAGAAAGAAAAAATGGCGTTAGCCGAGAGAATTGCGATAACGCTGCCAATCAAATGCGGGCCCTGGATCGGTCTTTCGCCCGGGTGCGATATCTGAATGACCAGTGATACGCTCAGGTGTTAGTTTAGGATAAGTCAGCAGCAACTGGCGAGAAACTTTCTCCAGTGCCCGGTATTGCGCATCGCTGTAGGGAATGTCGTCTGCCCCCTCCAACTCGATACCAATGCTGTAATTATTGCAGTCGGCGATGCCGGCAAAGCTGGAGCTACCCGCATGCCATGCGCGCGCATCAAACGGGACAAATTGTGTGACTTTACCGTCACGTTCGATGAATAAGTGCGCAGAAACCTTGAGTTCAGCGATAGTTGAAAAATACGGATGCAGGCTTGCATCCAGTGTATTTTGAAAAAACTTCTGCACATAACCGCCGCCAAATTCACCGGGCGGCAAGCTGATGTTGTGGATAACCAATAGGCTGATATCGGTATTTTCAGGGCGAAAATTAAAATTGGGCGACGGACATTGCGTGGACCATTGCAGCCAGCCATCAATGATCATCGCGCCATTTTCATAAGCATCAGTCATCTAAACACCTTACGCGGGAATAGTCCGGTCTTGGGCCCACACACGCAGGCTTGCGATTTGCTCGGACATCACCACCGAGAGCGGACTGGTTGCGGCAATTTCGCGCAACAAAATATCCGTAACAAGCGGCTTACCCTCTGCACCAGCCGAGTAGAGTGCGGCGATAATCGCCTGCTCAATTTCCGAACCGGAAAAGCCCTGGGTCGCATCAGCGAGCTGATCGAGATTGAAGTTTGCAACAATACAGTTGCGCTTACGCAAGTGAATCGCAAAAATATCTTTGCGCACACTTTGCTCCGGCAAATCGACAAAAAAGATTTCGTCGAGACGGCCTTTACGAATTAATTCTGGTGGCAAGCGGGAAATATCATTACTGGTGGCAACAATAAATACACGCGTGCGCCGCTCTGCCATCCAGGTCAGTAATGTACCGAGTAAACGTTGCGATACACCGTTGTCGTTGCCGTCTTGCGCCATGCCTTTTTCGATTTCGTCGAGCCACAACACACAGGGCGACATTGCATCGGCGAGCTTTAATGCCTCGCGCAAATTTCTCTCCGTTTCGCCGTGGAATTTATTGTAGAGCGCACCGACATCCATACGCATTAATGGTAATCCCCACAAACCAGCAACGGCTTTAGCCGCGAGACTTTTACCACCACCCTGCACGCCAAGCAGTAAAATACCTTTGGGACGGTCGAGCGTGGAGTCGTCATCGTTAAACGCATCGCGCCGTGTTAATAACCAACGTTTTAAATTAACCAGACCACCCACATTGGAAAAATCTTCAGTCTGCTGTTCAAAACTGACGACACCTTCCATATCCAGCAGAGCAAATTTTGCTTTGTTGATGCGCGGTAAATCATCTTCACTGAGCGAACCATCATTCCAAATTGCGGAGCGCACCAAACGGCGCACATCGCTGGCGCTCATACCTTGCAAATTGTTCACGACTTTTTTGAGGGTAATGTTATCGGTTTTGACACGCGCGCCGGCATGGCGATCAGACCAATCTTTCGCCTCTTCGCGAATAATTTCCATGATCTTGTCTTCATCGGGCAAGGTCAGTGAATAGGCAGCACTGTAGCGTGTCAGCTCGGGCGGTAAGCGCAATTGATGGCTAAGCAACACAAGTGTATGCGGTACCGCAAAATGATTGAGTGCAATATCTTTTAGTAAGCGCACAACTTGCGGTTGATCGATGAGGAAGGGATGTATATCGCAAAGTGCAAACATGGCTGGTTGCTGCTGTTGTTTGATATGGCGCAACATTTCTTCCGGCTCATTCAGTTCACTGCCCTTGGGCACTAATTGCGGACCAAAATTCAAACGTGTGAGCCCTTCAGTAACTGACCAGCGATGCAGATCCTTGCCATGTTTATTGGCAACTTTGAGCAGCACGTCCAGCGCCTTTTTTTCCTCGAAGGTTTCAATCACTAACAGTGGGATACGGGAATCTAACAGCAGTTTTATTTCGTCAACGTCTTGCACGCTTGTCTCCTTTCAGCCGGGCGAATAGTTATAGTGGCTGAATAAGCATGAAGTGAGGATTGCATCCTTGCAATCGTTTTTTACGCGGTAAGTATGTTGCGAGGGTCAAGGGACGCTGATATCAATCTCCTGGCGCAAGCGGATATCACTACTGGAAGCACCCACCTGGATCTCATAGCGTCCAGCATCTACGGCATAGGCTTTTTTCTGTTCATCGTAAATAAGCAAATCCTTATTCGGCAACAGGGTGAAACTCAACTCCTGCTGCTCGCCTTTTTGCAAATGCACTCGCTCAACTGCGCGCAACTCTTTTAGAGCACGGGCACGCTGGGGATTAATAGGTTTGATATACACCTGCACCACTTCATCGCCCGCGTATTTGCCTGTATTTTTTAGTTGCATCCGCACCTTAATAGATTCATCCGCAGCGAATGTTTTTTGATTCACGTTTAGGTTGGAATAGCTAAAACGCGTATAGGACAACCCGTAACCAAAAGGATAAAGCGCTTCGCCGCTAAAATAACGATAGGTGCGGTTGTGCATTGAGTAGTCGTCAAACGCGGGCAATTTTTCATCGGCTTTGTAAAAGGTAACGGGCAGACGACCAGCGGGATTCACATCACCAAACAGCACGTCCGCCATTGCATTGCCACCGCGCTGGCCGGGATACCAACCCATCAGAATCGCAGGCAGGTTTTGATCGGCCCAATCAATCGCCATGGCCGCGCCGCCGGTGAGCACCATCACGACTGGCTTGCCCGTTTTATGCAGGGCTTCCAGTAATTTTTGTTGGATTGCAGGCAAGCGAATATCAGTGCGGTCACCACCGGCAAAACCGGGGTAATTCACTTTCATTTCTTCGCCCTCTACATCGCCCGTTAAACCGCCCACAAAAATAATGACCTCAGCATCCTGCGCTATTTCAATCGCCTCTTCGAATGGTGCCTTCGCTTTAGGCAAACGCCAACCCAAACGCACTTCGGCATCGCGGATATCTTCAAAATAGTCGAGCCGGATGTCGTATGCTTTGCCCGCCTCCAATTCAACCGCAACACTGTGGCTGCGCAAACGCTCAGCCAACTCCCAGGAATCGATCAGGGTCTTGCCATTAATTGTTAATCGCACACCATCGTTGGCGCTGACATTTAATTCGTACATACCGGATACGGGCGGCAGCAATTGCCCCGTCCAGCGCACACTGTAATTATCACTGGGTAACCCGGTGCCTGCTGCAATTTCACCGCGCGCAACAAGTGAATCGGTTGGTGCGCCGCGATCCCAACGAAAAGCAATGCGCGCATCGATACGGGTTAGCAGTGGTGCGCCGGTTAAATCAGCAGTTTTAAAATACTCTCCGCGTAAACCTTGTTCGGTCGAATTTGGCGAGGGGCGTAAGTAAGTGGGTTCAATCACAGTCGCCGCGCGCGGATCTTCCCTTCCCTCCACCAAATCCACTCCGCGCGCATAACTTACTTGGGTATTGGGAACCGCTGCACGGATGCCTTGCAGAATCGTCACGGGTGCCGCTGGTGTGCCGTAATAATTACCGAGCAGCGACATTACCTCATCTGCAGTTGGTCCAATCACAGCAATTTTTTTCAATGATTTTTTTAGGGGTAAGATGCCGTTATTTTTTAATAGCACAATCGATGATTGCGCAGCTTTGTGCGCGAGCTGATCATGTTCGGTGGATTGGTTTATCGAATAGGGAATTTGCGCCCAAGGCACATCGCTATCTGCATCGAACATTCCCAAGCGGAAACGAGTTAAAAATAAACGACGCAGCGAATCATCCAACTCTGCTTCCGTAATCAACCCTTTTTTAACTGCGCCTACTAGCGCATGATAAGTTTTTCCACAATTTAATTCAGTGCCTTTTCTAACACCGAGTGCCGCCGCCTCTTCGGCCGTTTTAACTATCTTGTGATACAAAAAAATATCTTCAATCGAATCACAGTCCGATACCACGTAACCAGTAAAACCCCAGTCTTTACGCAGCACATCAATTAACAAACGCTGGCTGGCAGAGGCTGATTCACCATTGACACGATTGTATGCACCCATCACTGAAGCAACATTGGCCTCTTGTACCAAGGCTTTGAAGGCGGGCAAGTAGGTCTCGTATAGATCGCGCTCACTGGGGTAGACATCGAAATGGTGGCGATCGGCTTCCGGGCCGCTATGCACCGCAAAATGTTTAGCTGTTGCATCGGTTTTGCGATATTTGTGCGTGGGTGCATCGGTGTAATCACCTTGCAAACCTTTTACAAATTCAACGCCCATCCGGCTCGTGAGGTAGGGGTCTTCCCCGTAGGTTTCCTGGCCGCGCCCCCAGCGCGGATCACGAAAAATATTGATATTGGGCGACCAGAACGTCAGGCCTTGATAGCGCAGCCGCTGATCGCGTTTAGCAAAGGCATGATGCTTTGCGCGGCCTTCGTCACTTATCACGCGCGCAACTTTACCCACCAATTCAGGATCAAAAGTCGCCGCCAACCCAATCGCCTGCGGGAATACCGTCGCATCACCCGCACGCGCCACACCATGCAACGCTTCATTCCACCATTCGTATTTGGGCACACCCAACCGCGGAATGGAGGGAGCGTCATTCAGCATCTGGCTGACTTTTTCTTCCAGTGTCATGCGCGCGACTAAATCTGCGGCGCGCATTTCAAAATTGCGCGATTGATCCTTGTAAATTGGGGTTGGTGTTATCGATGTCGCCTGCTGGGAAAGACATAATGAAGAAGCGCTGCCAATAAGCATCAGCAGTAAAGACCTAAATAAAGCCATGATGAATTTCCCCAAGAGAGCCACTATCAAAATGTTATTGTTTAAATGACTATAAATAGAGTTTTGCTTGCATACAAGTAAAATAGGGTTAAGTGGCTGCCGGATTTCTGTTTAAATAGCTTATCGCCCAAGGGGGAACCAATATGCCCAGCACACAGTTAAGCCTGATCGACACACTTATCGTCAACGCGGACCGCGCCTTGCGAACCCTCGCAGCCGGAAGTGATATGACCAGTGAGCGCGCTTCGCCCGCTCGTTCATTAAATGAAGCCGATCTCAGCGAGGCCGAACGCAAAAAATCAGCGGCATTGATGCGCGTAAATCACACCGGCGAAGTCTGCGCCCAAGCGCTTTATCAGGGACAGGCGCTAACGGCCAAATTACCTAATGTACGCGCCGAAATGGAAAAGGCAGCCGAAGAGGAAATCGATCATTTAGTCTGGTGCCAGGAGCGCATAGACGCACTCGGCAGCCACACCAGCTATTTAAATCCGCTGTGGTACGGACTTTCATTTGCGATTGGTGCAGGTGCAGGTTTGGTTAGCGACAAAGTCAGCTTGGGATTTGTTGCAGCAACAGAAGATCAGGTATGCAAACATTTACAAGATCACTTACACGAATTACCGGAGCAGGATGTCCGCAGCCGCGCGGTCGTCGGACAAATGCTCGAAGATGAAGCGCGCCATGCGGATATGGCATTGAACGCTGGTGGTTATAACTTTCCAAGACCGGTGAAAGGCTTTATGACGCTGGTATCTAAAGTAATGACAACAACCAGTTACCGAATTTAAGAATAAAGTCTTCGCACAAAATTATCACAAAAAAATGCCCGCTATCAGCGGGCATTTTTATTTCACAAAACCGATTCTAAACTTACGCTTCGCGAATCTCGTAGGAGTGAGTAATCTCTACTCCACCGGCTTCCAACATAATCGATGCAGAGCAGTATTTGGTGGCTGACAACTCCACCGCGCGTTTTACCTGTGCCTCTTTTAATTCTTTGCCGGTGACCAAAAATTTCATATGAATTTTGGTAAACGGTGACGGCACACCATCCGCGCGCTCCGCATCCAGCTCGCAGCGGCAATCTGTTACCTGCTGACGCGCCTTAGTCAGAATGCTCATGACATCGAATGAAGAACAACCACCCAAACCAATCAGCAGCATTTCCATAGGGCGAACACCCGTATTGCGGCCACCGTGATCCGGCGGACCATCCATTAATACCGCATGCCCGCTGCCCGATTCGCCTAAAAATTGCGCACCATCAACCCATTTCACTACTGCTTGCATAATCGTACCCGTTGTAAGAATGCCCCAGAAAATTGGCGCCTAGCCTATCACAGCGAGGCGAAAAATCGAAAATGGCGTCAAAATCAACAATTATCTTATAAATGGTGACTTTTTGTAGACAATTCAATTATCTAGGCTTATAACTGCATCACAAATTTTCAGGTTGTCATGGCATATCTATAGCAGTGTGAAGGCCTTGTCGTCATAATAAATTTCATATTTGAATTAGTAATATAAAAATCCATCAACAGGAGCCACACCTTGGTCGCTGTCTCGCTTACACCGCACATTAAGAATGTGGAAGAGTTTTTAATTCATTGTCACCGTCGCCGTTATCCCGCCAAAAGCACCATTATTTACGCGGGCGACAAAAGTGATTCGCTGTACTACATCGTTAAAGGTTCAGTCACTGTATTGATCGAGGACGATGAAGGGCACGAGATGATTGTCGCCTATCTAAATGACGGCGACTTCTTCGGTGAAATGGGCTTGTTCGACGAGAAAGATTCGCGCAGTGCTTGGGTGCGCGCGAAATCCGAATGTGAAGTAGCTGAAATCAGCTACGCCAAATTCCAGGAAATCTCTGAAACCCACCCTGAGTTTCTGTTTGCACTGGGCAGCCAAATGGCTCGTCGCTTGCGCGCTACGACACGCAAGGTGGGCGATCTGGCCTTCCTTGATGTGACTGGCCGTGTTGCACGTACGCTGCTGGAACTCTGCAAAGAACCAGATGCAATGACCCACCCGGATGGTATGCAAATTAAAATCACCCGCCAGGAAATCGGCCGTATTGTTGGCTGCTCCCGCGAGATGGTTGGCCGCGTACTCAAGACCTTGGAAGAGCAAGGCTTGGTGATGGTAAAAGGCAAAACCATGGTGGTTTACGGTACACGCTAAGACTTTTGCTTAGTGCAAAAAATAAAGCCCGCACAATGCGGGCTTTGTTTTTCTACTGACTGTAAAAAAATGGTCGATGCTAAGTAAAATATATTTATTGGGAGAAGAACTCTGCCAATGCGACACCCGGCTCATCTGCTCGCATAAAGGCCTCACCCACCAAAAATGCATTTACATTTTTGCTGCGCATGGCCTGCACATCGGCTGGTGCAAGAATTCCGCTTTCTGTTACTACAATACGATCGCTGGCGATTTTATCCAGCAATTTGTATGTCGTTTCCAGAGTTACATCAAAGGTGTGCAGATTGCGGTTATTAATACCGATCAATTTATTCGGCAACTCCAGCGCAATATCCAGCTCGACTTCATCGTGCACTTCTACCAATACATCCAACCCGATTGATTGCGCAAGCGTATTGAGTTCCTTTAATTTTTCCGATGACAGTGCGGACACAATCAAGAGTACACAATCAGCCCCCATGGCACGCGCTTCGTAAATCTGGTATTCGTCAACGAGAAAGTCTTTACGGATCACCGGCAAACTTACCGCTGCACGCGCCTGCTGCAAATATTCATCTGCACCTTGGAAGAAATCCACATCAGTCAGGATTGACAGGCAAGCAGCGCCACCTCGTTCATAAGAACGCGCAAGTTCAGAGGGAATAAAATGCTCGCGAATCACACCTTTACTGGGCGATGCTTTTTTAATTTCCGCAATCACACCCGCGTTACCTTGCGCAATTTTATTTTCGATTGCCTTTACAAAACCACGTGCTGGTGCTTGTTGAGCTGCAAGTGCTTTTAATTGTTCCAGCGAAACCTGCGCCTTACGCTCAGCAATTTCTTCCCATTTGCGCGCAATAATCTTACGCAGTACCGTTGGTGTATCAGACATTGAATTTTCCAAAAACGTGTGGCAAAAAAAGTTATTGCAAATATTGCGTAAAAGCGGCCAGTTCGCGAATTTTTTCACCCGCAAGGCTGCTACCGATAGCATCGCGCGCCATTTCAACACCGTCAGATAAAGTACTAGCAACGCCGCTAACATAAATCGCTGCACCAGCATTAAGCGCGATGATATCGGCTGCTTTTTCCGCGTATTGACCACGGCGATTACCTAATGCATCGCGAATCAACAACAATGAATCTTCGGCATTAGATACACTCAAGCCAATCAAACTTTTGGACTGCATACCAAAATCTTCGGGCTTGATGATGTATTCGCGAATCTCACCGTTTTTTAGTTCAGCGATCTGTGTTTCAGTCGACAAGCTAATTTCATCCAAACCGTCTTTAGCGTGCACCACCATCACATGCTCGCTGCCAAGACGACCAAGCACTTCAGCCATAGGTTTACACAACTCGCCATTAAACACACCAATAACCTGACGCTTAACTTTCGCGGGGTTAGTCATAGGGCCGAGCATATTAAAAATGGTGCGCATACCTAGTTCTTTGCGCGGGCCAATTGCATGGCGCATCGCACTGTGATGTGCAGGGGCAAACATAAAACCCACTCCAATTTCACGCACACAGCGCGCAACTTGTTCAGCGGTAATATCAAGCTTAATCCCCGCCGCCTCCAAAACATCTGCGCTACCGGTTGAGCTGGAGACAGAGCGATTACCGTGTTTTGCCACGCGTCCACCGGCAGCGGCGACAACAAATGCGCTGGCAGTGGAAATATTAAATAAGTTTGCACCATCGCCACCGGTGCCGCAGGTATCGACTAAATAATTCACATCAATATCTACCGGCGTCGCCAGTTCGCGCATCACCATGGCCGCACCGGTGATTTCATCCAGGGTTTCGCCTTTCATCCGCAGCGCCACCAAAAAGCCACCAATTTGTGCGGGTGTTGCTCCACCTGTCATAACTACTCGCATCACAGAAATCATTTCTTCTGTGCTTAAATCAATCCGTGCTACCAATTTTGTTAATGCTTGTTTGATATCCATTGCCATTACCTTTTATGAATCAGTACGCCTTTAAAAAATTGCGCAGCATATCGTGGCCATGCTCGGTCAAAATCGATTCCGGATGAAATTGCACGCCTTCCAATGCGAGCGTTTTATGTTTCACTCCCATAATTTCTGCCATGCTGCCATCTTCATTTTGCGTCCAGGCGGTGATCTCCAAACATTCAGGGATGGACTCCTTTTCAATAACCAGCGAGTGATAGCGCGTTGCCTGAAACGGATTTTTCAACCCGGCAAATACACCTTTATTGTTGTGATATACAGGTGACGTTTTACCGTGCATTACGAAGGGGGCGCGAATCACTTTACCGCCCAACGCCTGACCAATACTTTGATGACCAAGACAAACCCCGAGCAGCGGAATTTTTCCGGCGAAGGTTTTGATGGTATCCACCGACACCCCCGCTTCAGTAGGGGTACAAGGGCCAGGGGAAATAACAATTTTTTCTGGTGCTAAGGCTGCAATCTCTTCGATGGTGATTTCATCATTGCGTACAACTTTAATATCCGCACCCAACTCGCCAAAATATTGCACCAGGTTGTAGGTGAATGAATCGTAGTTATCAATCATTAAAATCATGTTGCATCCCCTATTACTGCAGCAGTGCCTACCATATCAACGGCTTTAAAAATTGCGCGCGCTTTATTCATGGTTTCTTTCCACTCCAGCGCAGGCACTGAATCGGCCACTACCCCTGCACCTGCTTGTACATAGAGTTTGCCGTTTTTAATGACAGCAGTGCGAATAGCAATGGCAGTATCCATATTGCCATTCCAGGAGATATAGCCCACAGCGCCACCGTAGATACCGCGTTTTTCCGGCTCCAATTCGTCGATAATTTCCATCGCGCGAATTTTGGGCGCACCACTTAAAGTGCCGGCCGGTAATGCCGCGCGCAATACATCCATCGCACGCAGATCATCTTTTAATTTACCGATGACATTGGAGGTAATGTGCATCACATGTGAGTAGCGCTCTACCACCATTTTATCGGTCAGTTTTACGCTGCCGATTTTCGCCACACGGCCCACATCATTGCGCCCCAAATCAATCAGCATTAAATGCTCGGCAATTTCTTTGGGGTCATTCACCAATTCAATTTCCAGCGCTTTATCTTCTTCTGGCGTGTAGCCGCGACGACGGGTTCCTGCAATCGGGCGCACGGTCACTTCACCATCTTCCAAACGCGCGAGAATTTCCGGGCTGGAACCTACAACATGGTGATCGCCAAGATCCATAAAATACATATAAGGCGATGGATTTAAATTGCGCAGGGCGCGATAAAGATTAATCGGCTCCTGGGTAAAATCAATCGATAAGCGCTGGGACACAACCACTTGCATGGTATCGCCAGCTAAAATAAATTCTTTGATTTTATCAACATAGCGGTGGAAGTTTTCTTCACCGCAATTGGAACTAAACAGCGGTTCGTTATGGCCATTATTCCCCAGCGATAAACTGGGTGTTGCCGGAATTTCACCGCGCAGTTTTTGCTCCAACTCATCCAAACGCGCATTGGCTTTCACAAATGCGTTTTCCACTTCCGGATTCGCATGGATTACAAAAATCAATTTACCGGCAAGGTTATCGAACACCAATACTTCATCGGAGACGCTGAGCAAAATATCCGGTGTGCCGATCACATCTTTGGGTGTGCCGGCCTTTAAATGTGGTTCCACATAACGCACGCAGTCATAACCAAAATAACCAACCAACCCACCGGTAAAACGCGGCAGCCCAGGCAACTCAGGTGCGCGATAACGCTTCTTGAACTCTTTCACAAACGTCAGAGCATCGGCGCAGATATGGGTTTCAACAATCTTGCCATCGCGTTCAATTTGAATCGCATCGCCAAAGGCTTTAAGCACAGTGCGCGCAGGCAAGCCGATCATGGAGTAACGCCCCCATTTTTCGCCGCCTTGCACAGATTCAAATAGGTAGGAGTAAGGGCCAGCGGCCAACTTCAGATAAGAAGACAGTGGTGTATCCAGATCCGCCAGCACTTCACGCATAACGGGAATACGGTTGTACCCTTGCGCGGCCAATTGGGTGAATTTTTCTTGATCAATAAACGGGTCAGAGTTCATGGAATTACCTTTATGCTCGCCAGACGAAGGGGCAAGCTTTTATCTTTATCAATATTGTATTTGCGCAGCAGTGTTCATGAAAAATCATTTTTAAACATCTATGAACAGATAGCCTATGCGCAAACAGGGAAAGGCAGGCTCAGTGCAAAATCAATGAAGATGTTGCCAAAGCGAGATGAACTAGCGACGCCATCGGGCGGCAAGGTGGGTAGCGCACTCTGTAAATAAGGTTGCGTGTTTCACGAGGATGATTCCTGTTTGAGCTTCGAGCAAGTGTACTGAAATAAAGCGCCTGTGCCTACCCTCTGGACGCCGCCTAACCCGCAAAGGAGCGGCTATTTAACCAAAGCCAATTGCTCGCGCATTTGGGCGATAACCGCAGCGTAATCGGGCGCATTAAAGATCGCCGAACCTGCGACAAAGGTGTCGGCACCGGCTTCTGCAACTTCGCGAATGTTCGCCAGACCAACCCCACCATCAACCTCGAGACGGATAGGAAAACCACTGGCATCGATAAGCGCGCGGGCTTCGCGCAGCTTATCGAGGATATAGGGAATAAACGTCTGACCGCCGAAACCCGGGTTAACCGACATCAACAGCAGCATATCCAGCTTACCCATTACATACTTGATATTGTCGAGAGAACTGGCGGGAGTGAGCACCAGACCCGCTTTGCAGCCCTTATCCTTAATCAGTTGCAGCGAACGATCTACATGGCGCGAGGCTTCCGGATGGAAAGTGATGTAGGTCGCACCTGCATCGGCAAACTGGACGATCAAATCATCCACCGGCTCGACCATCAGGTGCACATCAATCGGAGCCGTAATTCCATATTTGCGCAGGGCTTCGCAGACCATAGGGCCGACAGTCAGATTGGGGACATAGTGGTTATCCATCACATCGAAGTGGATGATATCGGCACCAGCAGCGAGTACTGCATCTACCTCAGCACCCAAACGGGCAAAATCCGCCGAAAGGATTGAAGGTGCTATTTTGTAATCTCGCTTAAAGTTCTGCATAAATGTCCCGATATTGATAAATGGCAGCCCGCATTCTACGTGATAAGGTTTGCCACCAAAACCCACTAAAGAGCCAAACCATGCCTGCGAACACCGGCCCATGGCCAATGAGATTTATTAACCGCCGCCCGCGATTAGCGCATGCCCTGCTTGCCCTTTGCCTGTCACCCCTGGCTGCGATCGCGCAGGAGCCGGAAGAAAACACCGAATCCTCTACCGCAAGCAGTGCGATCAGCTCGATTAGCAAATCATCCGAAGCTCCGCTTTACCCATCGCGCGATATTCGCGATAAAAGTTTGATCGCCGCCGCCATGAATGATGAGGCGCAATGGTTGGAGACTGAACACGGAAAAATTCTTGCGCTTTATCGCCCGACTGAGGCTAAAAAAACGCTCGGCGTATTGATCCTGCTCCATGCGGCAGAAAACCCCCAACTCTGGCCGCCCACTCTGGAGAACCTGCGCGCGAACCTGCCGCGCTACGGATGGGAAACTCTGGCGATTAGCCTGCCACAACGTTATCTGGCGGCAATTCCCGCCCGGCCTAGTTCAGCATCGGCGAGCGCATCCTTATCAAGCGCCGCTGCAGATACTGAAGCTGCAGCGGAAACACCCCCCGAAGAGACGGCGGCGGCATCCGCCTCCAGCAGTGTACCAAGCTCATCCACCGCAACCTCTTCAAGCGTTGCGCGCGATGCGCTAATCGCCACTTATGTCGATGCGGCGTTTAATTTCTTAAAAGAAAAGGGTCAACTCAACACGGTAGTACTGACCGACAACAGCTTGGCATTTCAGATTATGCAGATACTAGCCCCGAAAATTAAGGATAACAGCCGCGATACAACAGTTGTTGATGGACCACTACAAGCCCTTATTGTCACCAACCTCCAGCAACAAGAGCCAATCATCAAGCAGGAACTGGAAACCATTTTTGCTGCAAAACAACTGCCCGTACTAGATCTTTTCTTCGCACCGATTGATGCGGGGCAACTGCAAGCGAGGGAGTTGCACAGAGCAGTCGCCATGCGCAAGAAAGTAGTGGATTACCAACAGCTACTAATCGATGATCAACCCAAGTTAGTCGAACAGGATCACCAAAGCTTTTTATTAGGAAGGGTGCGCGGCTTCATGCAACAAAAAGCCAGTGGTACTGAGCTGAAAGCACAAAGCGAAAATGTACAACAGTAAAACGAAAACGGGATCAGTCGCCGACTGATCCCGTTTTCGTTTTGCTTACCAGATTCGGAACATCCGGTTCCGAATCGTGGAATCGCCACTCGTGAGCATGACCTGATTAAATGAAAATGGCGCTATGAATTAGGCGCTTCCCTTGACCCTGCTTGGTCAACCTACCTTCCCTGACGACCTCCTTGTTAGAAGCCATTTTCAAGCAAGTTGGGGAGTGACGATAGTCGCAAAATTCAATGAATGTTGTAGGAAATTAGCTACAGCTCACAGCGGCATTTGGCTTATAACCCTGCGGAAACCAGGCAGATATCAAGCCTTTTTGTAAGCCGCCATCCGTTCATGCAACTCGCCAATGACGGGGGCGACTGCCCCGCGCGTTGCTAGGTAGTGCAGATTAAATAATCCAAAATAATCCTGTAAGGCACTGGCGGCACGCACTTCGCCCGCCATCTCCAAACACAATCCAGCCGCTTCAGCGGTAGACAGATAATGCTCCTGATGAGATTTACGCACCGCATAGCCGCGCACTAAAGCTTCAGGCAAGACTACACAGGGGATTTCCTCCAACCATCGGCTCAAATGAAACATTCGGCCACTTTGCTTCCAGGTGCCATCCAACAATACAAAAGTTGTGATTTTTCCATCATCCGGTAATTCAGTTACCAAACCCCGCTGCTTTGAACCCGTTTCGTTAGCATCAGCAGGGAATACAATCACACAGCGGCGGCGGGAATCCCCCAACAAACCCAACAATTCCTGCGCAGGTTCCGTGCGGCTCCAGCAAAACACATGAGTCTGCTGCGGCAATAGCTCAGCGATCAAGCGCCCGGTATTAGTTGGTTTGAATACCTCATTGCGATGCATCAACAATACAAACTCGCAGCGCGCCTCCAAATCCGGGCGCCACGGACATATACAGGCAAATGCAGCTAATTGACAATGCTCACAGCGCACAACCGATTTACCACGCGCAAGAAATTCGCGAGTGGATTCAGCCAAACGCTGTGCACGCAATTGCAAATATTGGTTGGAGAAATTATTGGTCATCAATTACCCGCAGGGAGAGTTAGCTACACAAACCATCAAATTACAGACGAAAAAAAAGCGCTCTTGTGAGCGCTTTTAATTTGGTGCCCTGGGCCGGACTCGAACCGGCACAGCATTCGCCACTACGACCTCAACATAGCGTGTCTACCAATTCCACCACCGGGGCATTAACTCTAAAATTACTCTTTCTTTGCTTCTGTTTGAGCGGCTGCATCTACAGACGCTGGAGCAACTTCAGCTCGCGCAGCTGGCACATCAGATGCAGCCGCTGCAGGTACTTCACTGGCAGGCACATCGGAAGCAGAGGGGACTTCTTGTTGCTGCACAGCGGGGACAACTATACCCTGCGTTGCTACTTTTGAATGATTTTTCGCAATAATTGCCAAACCAAAGCTAGTACAAAAAAACACGGTTGCAATAATCCAAGTTGCGCGAGTGAAAAAATTACCGCTCCCTTCACTGCCGAATACAGTTTGCGAAGCTCCAGCGCCAAATGATGCGCCTGCTGCTGCGCCCTTACCTTGCTGCAGCAAAATCAAGCCAATAATAGCCAGTGCCGCAAGCGAATGAATAATCAGTACCAGTTTTTCCATTGCAAAGCTCTCTTGAGCGCTTGGTGTTTAGCTGATGAAATTAATCAGCAGCCCTACAGATTGCTAAAAACTCGTCAGCGTCTAAAGATGCGCCGCCAAGTAAGGCACCGTCTATATCGGGCAATGCAAACAACTGTTGTGCATTGTGCGCTTTGACGCTACCACCGTACAAAATCCTGACTTTCCCAGCTAACTCACCCAGCTGTGCACGCATAAAACGGTGCACTTCTTCTGCTTGCTCAGGTGTAGCTGTCTTGCCGGTCCCTACAGCCCATACAGGTTCGTACGCAAGCACGGCATTATTGAATACATCTTTACCTGTATGCGCAAAGACCGCATCGAGCTGCCGGCCAATAGTCTCTAACTGACGCCCCTGTTCGCGATCCTTTAGAGATTCACCTACACAGAGTATCGGTATTAAACCAGCTTGCTGTACAGCTATAAATTGGCGAGCAACTTGCTCATCCGTTTCACCCTGCAGTCGGCGGCGCTCATTGTGACCAATTATTACAAATTTGCAATCCAAATCTGCAAGCATTGATGCTGAAACTTCGCCTGTGTAAGCCCCCTTACTATGCTCACTTGTGGTTTGTGCACCCAGCAATATCGCTGAACCAGACAACAAACTTCCAGTGTGTATTAAATAAGGAAACGGTGGGCAGATAACTACATCTGCATTATGCTCACCTTGCCAACCAGCCACAACCTTGACCAACAAGTCTGCATTTTCATGCAGGTTTCCATTCATTTTCCAATTGCCAACCACCAGTTGGCGACGCTTGGCGTTACTTGCTTTGTTCAACAGCAATACCTCCCCCAAAGCGGGCGCCAATGTTAGCTAAGAAGATTTGAACATACAACCCAATCTTCGCTTACACCCTGATTTTTATCCGTTTTTTTACGATACAACCGGCAATATTGCCCTGAGCACCGAGCATCTGAATATAAAATCTGCGCCTTGGCCGATTTTTGAGCGCTGATTTGTCATCACTCTTTTTATTAACAAATTGCATTCCCGTTAATATTAGCTGAGCGCGGCCTCTACCGTCGCTGCAAGCTCTTGAGCCAACTCTTTAACTTGTTTTTTATCCTCTCCTTCAACCATTACCCGCACCACAGGCTCAGTGCCCGAAGGGCGCAGAAGAACGCGTCCGGTTCCCGCGAGCTTTTCTTCCGTCAGTTTTACTGCTGCTTGAACGGTGTCATTATTCGCCAGATCAACACGCTTTGATATATGTACGTTAATCATGACCTGAGGCAGCTTGTTCATCCCCTTCTTGATGCGATGTAAAGAATCACCCATTGTGGTTACAGCAAGCAGCACTTGTAAGGCTGCAATTATTCCATCACCCGTAGTGGTGACATTGCTGCACACGATGTGACCAGAGTTCTCGCCTCCCAATCGCCAGCCGTTGCTGCGCATCATCTCGATAACGTAACGATCACCCACCTTAGCGCGCGCAAAAGGGACATTCAGTTTTTTAAGCCCCAACTCGAAGCCGAAGTTACTCATTAAAGTGCCGACCACACCATCGCAACCGCCCGCATATTCCTGTTGATATGCGGCAATGATGTAGAGCAGCTCATCGCCATCAACTAATTCACCCTTGTGATCCACAAACACTACGCGGTCGCCATCGCCATCAAACGCGATACCTATATCAGCGCCCAGCTCAACTACCTTTTCCTGCAGTGCTTCAGGTTTAGTGGAGCCGCAACTGCGATTGATATTGGTGCCGTTAGGTTCAACAAACAAAGAGGTGACATGGGCACCCAATTCGGTGAATACATCAGGTGCGATGTTGTAGGTTGCACCGTTTGCGCAGTCCAGAACGATATGCATCCCTTTGAGATTAAATCCCCACGGCATAGTGCCTTTGCAGAACTCAATATAGCGACCCGATGCATCCGCAATACGGCGAGCTTTACCCAGCTTTTCGCCGGTGGACATGGGTCTTTCAAGTTGCGCTTCAATCAGGGTTTCCAATTCGTCGGGAAGCTTGCTGCCATTGCCACCAAAAAACTTGATCCCGTTATCGACATAGCTGTTGTGAGATGCGCTGATCACTATTCCGGCCTGAGCCTTAAATGTTCGTGAGAGATAAGCGACACCAGGGGTGGGCATAGGGCCAAGCAAGCCGACATCAACGCCGGCATTAATCAATCCAGCCTGCAATGCAGATTCAAACATATAACCGGAAATACGCGTGTCTTTACCGATCAAAATCATGTTTTGGCCATCAAAACGATCCTTGAGTACACAGCCAGCCGCCCAACCTAACTTGAGCATAAAATCCGGAGTGATTGGGAACTCGCCCACCAAACCGCGAATACCATCAGTGCCAAAATACTTGCGAGACATAATTCCTTACTCCGCTAACAAAAAAATGCGCTGCGATTATTCAACCACAGCAGCGAGAACCTTTAATACATCTACCGTGGCAGCAACATCATGCACACGGATAATGGCAGCGCCGCGTTCAGCTGCCAGCATTGCCAAAGCCAAACTGCCCGGTAAACGCCCATCAACCGGACGATTGAGCAACTGCGCGACCATGGACTTGCGCGACATACCCACCAACAAGGGATAACCCCAGTCACCCAACTCCGGCAAGCGCCGTAAAAGCGCGAGATTATGCGCGAGTGTTTTACCAAAGCCAAACCCGGGATCGAGAATAATTCGCTCTGAAGGAATACCCTGTGCATGACAAGCCGCTATACGTGCGTGTAAAAAATCACTCACTTCTGCTATCACATCATCGTAGTGTGGGTTTTGCTGCATGCTGTCAGGTTGCCCTTGCATATGCATCAAACAGACAGGCAAACCGCTAGCAGCAGCAGCAAGCAATGCACCGTCACGCTGAAGTGCGCGCACATCATTAATCAATCCTGCACCTTTTTTTGCCGATTCGGTGATCACACTCGCGGTGCTGGTATCGACCGAGACTAATGCACCCAGTTTATCAACCAATGCCTCGACCACAGGGGCAACACGATCCAACTCTTCTTGCTCAGATACTGTTGCGGCGCCTGGCCTTGTTGATTCCCCGCCAACATCAATGATCTGCGCGCCTTCTGCCATCATCTGTTCTGCGCGATGCACAACCAGATCCAGATTCAGCGCGCTGCCGGTGTAATAGCTGCCTCCGTCGGAAAAGGAGTCCGGCGTAGTATTGAGAATTCCCATCACTACAGGGCGAGTGAGATCAAGTTGATGTCTACCGCAAATAAGAAGGGTTTTATCTGGATGGGATTGCATTCAAATGCCTAAGCTATTTTTGAGGTGATTAAAACTGATAGAGGGAAAAACAATAACCCCGAGCAAGCCCGGGGTTATTATTGGCAAAAATACAAAAAATTAATGCGTGTTAGCTGGGCCACCTATAGGGCCTGCCGGGGTTTCCCCAGAGGCATCCTTATCGCGCAAATGGCTGTTGAAATCATCATCATTCCACTCGCGCGGCGGGCGCACTTTACGGCGCGCCATCAAATCAGCAACCTGTTCAGCATCGATGGTTTCATATTCCATAAGGGCATTTTTCATCGCTTCCAGAATATCGCGGTTATCCTCAAGAATTTTGGTAGCACGTGCATAGCAGTCATTAATAATTCGGCGCACTTCTTCATCGATATTGCGCGAAGTGTCATCAGAGTATTGTTGTGTCGCCATGCCCGGATAAGCGCCCTCTTCCTCGCCGTAATGCAGTGGACCCAACTTAGCGGACAAGCCCCATTTGGTCACCATATTGCGTGCCAGCTGGGTAGCACGTTCGATATCATTCGACGCACCGGTAGTAACGCCATCGATTCCCAAAGTCATTTCTTCTGCGATGCGTCCGCCGAAAAGCGTACACAAACGCGACTCCAGTGAGCGTTTGCTGTAACTGTATTTGTCTTCCTCGGGCAGATACTGGGTAACACCCAATGCGCGGCCACGAGGAATAATAGTCACCTTATGCACCGGATCATGTTCTGGCACTACACAGCCAATAATGGCGTGCCCAGCCTCATGATAAGCAGTGTTTTCTTTTTCCTTTTCGCTCATCACCATGGATTTGCGCTCAGCACCCATCATGATTTTATCGCGCGCTTTTTCGAAGTCTTCCATAGTGACCAAACGCTTGTTGCCACGCGCTGCCATCAAAGCCGCTTCATTGACAAGGTTAGCCAGCTCAGCACCGGAAAAACCCGGAGTACCGCGTGCGATAACTGATGCACTGACACGATCCTCCAATGGTACTTTTCGCATGTGGACTTTCAGGATTTGCTCGCGGCCGCGAATATCCGGCAAACCAACATAAACCTGACGGTCAAAACGACCTGGGCGCAACAGCGCTTTATCCAGCACATCGGCACGGTTAGTTGCAGCGATAATGATTACACCATCGTTGCCTTCAAAACCATCCATCTCCACCAGCAATTGGTTCAGGGTTTGTTCGCGCTCATCATGACCACCACCATGCCCGCCGCCGCGATGACGACCCACGGCATCGATTTCGTCGATAAAAATAATGCACGGCGCCTGCTTCTTGGCCTGCTCAAACATGTCGCGTACACGGCTTGCGCCTACACCGACAAACATCTCAACAAAGTCAGAACCGGAGATTGAAAAGAAAGGGACTTTTGCTTCACCAGCAATGGCTTTGGCCAGCAAGGTTTTACCGGTACCTGGTGGGCCCACCATCAATACGCCGCGCGGGATCTGGCCACCCAAACGCTGGAACTTGGTGGGGTCGCGCAGGTACTGCACCAGTTCCTGCACCTCTTCTTTGGCTTCATCGACCCCTGCCACATCGGCAAAGGTTGTTTTGATTTGATCTTCACCGAGCAGACGCGCCTTACTTTTACCAAAACTCATAGGGCCGCCTTTACCACCAGCGCCACCTTGCATCTGACGCATAAAGAACCAGAAGACTGCAATAATGATCAAAATAGGGAAACTGGCGACCAGCAATTGGTTCAACAGGCTTGGCTGCTCAACTTCGCGCCCTTTAATCACTACATTGTGGTTGTAAAGGTCGTCAATCAACTTGGGATCTTGCAGATTGGGGCGAATAGACTTAAAGGTGGTATTGTCCTTATAGATCCCCTCGATAACCAAACCATCAATGGTTACCTCCTGCACCCGATCATCGCGCACACTGGAGATAAAATCGGAGTAGTTGAGCGTGTTGCTGGTAGATTGCTTGTTGAAGCCCTCAAAGACACTGAAAAGGACTACGGCAATGACCAGCCAAAGCACGAGATTCTTGGTTATATCGTTCAAGGAAAATTCCTCACAGTTACATCAAATTTATTAATGGCTGGCAATAAACGCCCAATCGATAGGCTAGTAATATTAGCTATGGTTTACCGATAACAGATACTTGCACATTTACCAGTTGAAATCGTCGAATTTTTCATAGCTTAACGCCTTTTTGACGCCTGAATCTGACTTTCAAGGTAGCATTCATCACCTTGAAATACGAACAATCAGGATACCTTAGACGAGCCGCCAGACAAACTTATCTATGCAAGTCATTTGGGGGCTGGTGCTCAAATTGCAAGCCCCGACTTGTAAATCCACATACGCCTAGTAGTAAAACTAAGGCAACCAGCCAGGCAAATCCAAACGTCGGGACGCAGAATGGAGTAGAATGACCACCATTATTTCTTCCAATCCTTAAGGTAAGTTTATGCCGATTAATCCTGAGCGTAAAAAACAATTTCGTACTATTGGCCACAAGCTTAATCCCATTGTCACCATTGCCGGTAATGGCTTGAGCGATGGCGTACTCGCCGAACTCAATCGTGCGTTAGATGACCATGAGCTGATCAAAGTAAAGCTGGCCATTGCCGAGCGCGACGAACGCAAAGAAGTCGTCGCCGAGCTTGAAGCCCTGCCCAATGTTGAACTGATTCAGGAAATTGGCAAAGTAGTTTTACTCTATCGCCACAATAAAAGAGCCAATCCCAAGCTTTCTAATGTGCAGCGTTAAGATCACAGAGCCAAATACCCATAAAAAAACCGCCGTTAAATGGCGGTTTTTTTATGGGTGATAATTCCTGGATCAGCTAGATATGCTCTACTTTATCGATTTCGTAATCTACATCGCCGCCCGGTGCTCTGACCACCACCACATCACCCTCTTCCTTCCCCACCAATGCGCGCGCAATCGGTGAGTTGACCGAGATTTTATTGGCTTTTACATCCGCCTCGTCATCGCCCACGATCTGATAAGTCACTGACTGATCAGTATCAAGATTAATGATGGTAACGGTAGTGCCAAAAATCACTTTGCCGGTATGCGGGATTTTGGTCACATCAATAATTTGCGCATTGCTAAGCTTGCCTTCAATTTCCTGAATGCGGCCTTCACAAAAACTCTGCTGCTCACGCGCGGCAGAATACTCAGCGTTTTCTTTCAAGTCGCCGTGGGCACGCGCCTCGGCAATCGCGTTAACGATGCGCGGGCGCTGTACTTTTTTCAGGTCTTCCAATTCAAGCGCTAATCTTTCAGCGCCTTGATTAGTCATGGGGAACTTGGTGCTCATGGACAATCCTTATTTATTCAGGCGCTGATGCAAATCTTGCAAACGGCGCACTTCAATATGTTGACCTTGTTTCAGCGCCATACATACAGCCTGACTTGCAGCCAATGTGGTGTTGTAATAGACACGGTGATTTTCGGCACTGCGGCGAATGGATGATGAATCGCGCGTAGCCTGACGGCCTTCAACGGTATTGAGGATTAAGTCGATCTCATCATTCTTGATCATATCCACAATATGTGGGCGGCCTTCTTGAACTTTATTGACGATCTGCACGTCCAGACCTGCTGCGGCTAATACTGCGGCGGTACCGCGCGTCGCAACCAGTTTGAAACCAAGCTTCGCCAAATCCAGGCCAACGCCGACAATACCATCTTTATCCATATCGCGAACACTCAGGAACGCAGTTCCAGTTGCAGGAATACGGTTGCTCGCGCCCAATTGGGATTTGCCATAGGCCTCGCCGAAGGTGTCGCCCACGCCCATCACCTCACCGGTCGATTTCATTTCTGGCCCGAGGATCGGGTCAACGGCCGGGAACTTATTGAACGGGAATACCGCTTCTTTCACGCTGAAATAGGTTGGGATAATTTCTTTGGTAAAGCCTTGCTCCGCCAAAGAGGTGCCTGCCTGACAGCGTGCAGCAACTTTCGCCAGCGACACACCGATACATTTGGACACAAACGGCACAGTGCGCGATGCACGCGGATTTACTTCGATGACATAAATTTTGCCATCTTGATACGCGAGCTGGGTGTTCATCAAACCGATAACGCCCAACTCAATTGCCATTTGTTTTACTTGCTCGCGCATTTCGTCCTGCACATCGGCAGGTAGCGAGTAAGGTGGCAGCGAACAAGCCGAGTCACCGGAGTGAACGCCACATTGTTCAATGTGTTGCATGATGCCGCCGATCACAACTTGTTGGCCATCAGACACAGAATCAATATCGACTTCGATAGCATTATTGAGGAAGTGATCAAGCAAAACAGGCGCATCTTCCGATACTTGTACGGCGGTGCGCATGTAGGTGCGCAGCTCATCTTCTTTGTAAACGATTTCCATCGCGCGGCCGCCCAATACATAAGACGGGCGAACTACCAATGGATAGCCAACTTTATCAGCGGCAAGTAATGCTTCTTCCAGCGAACGAACGATCGCATTTGGCGGCTGCAACAGACCCAACTTGTGGATCATTTGTTGGAAGCGCTCGCGGTCTTCCGCTTTATCGATAGCATCCGGGCTGGTGCCGATAATGGGTACGCCTTCCGCTTCCAATGCACGCGCTAATTTCAGCGGCGTCTGGCCACCGAATTGCACAATCACACCAACCGGTTTTTCTTTGTGGACGATTTCCAATACGTCTTCCAGAGTCACCGGCTCGAAGAACAAGCGATCAGACGTGTCGTAATCGGTCGATACGGTTTCAGGGTTACAGTTAACCATAATGGTTTCGTAACCGTCTTCGCGCATCGCTAATGCGGCGTGTACACAGCAGTAATCGAACTCGATACCTTGACCGATACGGTTAGGGCCGCCGCCAATAACCAAAATCTTTTTCTTATCGCTCGGGTTAGCTTCACACTCTTCTTCGTAAGTCGAATACATGTAAGCAGTCGAGGTAGAGAATTCCGCCGCGCAGGTATCAACACGCTTGTACGCCGGGCGAATATTTAAACCCTGGCGATGATGACGCACTGCTTTTTCAGTCGCGCCTACCAACAAAGCTAAACGCTTGTCAGAAAAACCTTTGCGCTTTAGCTGGAACAATTTGTCTGCATCGAGATCGGTGAGTGATTTACCACGCAGTGACTGCTCGATATCGATCAACTCTTTGACTTGCACCAAAAACCAAGGATCGATTTTTGACAGATTAAATGCATCATTGACGCTCATGCCCATGCGGAACGCATCACCGAGATACCAGATACGCTCTGCACCAGCAGTCGTCAATTCGCGACGAACTTTTGCTGCGCCTTCTTCGGTGGTGTAATCCACTTTGGATTCAAAACCGGCAGAGCCCACTTCCAAACCGCGCAATGCTTTTTGCAGCGACTCCTGGAAAGTGCGACCAATCGCCATCACCTCACCAACGGATTTCATTTGCGTTGTTAAACGCGCATCAGCGTCACCGAATTTTTCAAAGGTAAAGCGTGGCACTTTGGTAACGACGTAATCGATCGATGGCTCAAATGATGCCGGTGTTGCGCCGCCGGTAATTTCATTTTGTAATTCGTCGAGGGTATAACCAATCGCCAACTTGGCAGCGATTTTTGCAATCGGGAAACCCGTCGCTTTGGATGCAAGTGCTGATGAACGCGATACACGCGGGTTCATCTCAATCACCACCATGCGGCCATCAACTGGATTCACCGCAAATTGCACGTTGGAACCGCCCGTTTCCACACCGATTTCACGCAATACCGCAATCGATGCATTACGCATGATTTGGTATTCCTTATCGGTGAGAGTTTGCGCTGGAGCAACGGTGATCGAGTCGCCGGTATGCACGCCCATCGGATCAAAGTTTTCAATCGAACAGACGATGATGCAGTTGTCATTTTTATCACGCACAACTTCCATCTCGTACTCTTTCCAACCGAGCAGGGATTCATCAATCAGCAGTTCATTGGTCGGTGACAGATCCAAACCGCGCGTACAAATTTCTTCGAACTCGTCCCAGTTGTAAGCGATACCGCCACCGGAACCACCCATGGTAAATGACGGGCGAATGATGCATGGGAAACCGAATTCTTTCGGTGCTTCTTTCGCCTCTTCCAAGGTATGAACGATTTTCGCGCGAGCGCATGAAAGGCCAATACGCTTCATCGCCTGGTCGAACAAATTGCGGTCTTCTGCCATGTTGATGGCTTCTTCTTTCGCGCCAATCAACTCAACATTGTACTTTTCCAACACACCGTGTTTAGCAAGCGCCAACGCACAGTTGAGCGCCGTTTGGCCGCCCATGGTGGGCAGGATTACATCGGGGCGTTCTTTTTCAATAATTTTTTCTACGGTTTGCCATTCAATCGGCTCGATGTAGGTTGCATCCGCCATCGCCGGGTCGGTCATGATGGTGGCTGGATTGGAGTTCACCAAAATAACGCGGTAACCCTCTTCACGCAGGGCTTTACAGGCTTGCGCGCCTGAGTAGTCAAATTCACACGCCTGGCCGATTACGATCGGGCCAGCGCCGAGAATCAATACACTGTTTATGTCTGTACGTTTTGGCATGTCTGCTCCGATTAGGACGCCTTGCGCGCTTGCATCAATTCAATAAAGTGGTCGAATAAGGTATCGGCATCGTGTGGGCCAGGGCTGGCTTCAGGGTGACCCTGGAAGCTGAACGCGGCCTTATCGGTGCGATGAATACCTTGCAAGGAACCATCGAATAAGGATTTATGTGTCGCCTTGAGGTTTGCGGGCAAGCTGGATTCTTCCACCGCAAAACCGTGGTTCTGCGCGGTGATCATCACGCGTTTGGATTCAAGATCCTGTACCGGATGGTTGCCGCCGTGGTGGCCAAATTTCATCTTGATGGTTTTGGCACCCGAGGCCAGCGCCAACAATTGGTGACCGAGGCAGATACCAAATACGGGAGTATCAGTTTCCAGAATATTTTTAATCGCTTCGATGGCGTATGTACATGGCTCAGGATCGCCAGGGCCATTGGAGAGGAAAACACCGTCCGGATTCATTGCCAGTACTTCGGCAGCCGTGGTTTTAGCGGGCACAACAATTAGCTCGCAATCGCGGTCTGCGAGCATGCGCAGAATATTGCGCTTCACGCCGTAATCGTAAGCCACTACTTTGAACTTTTTTGCACCGTTTAAGGCTTTGTGGCCTTCGCCCAAAGTCCAACTACTTTCATTCCAGGTGTATGACTCGCTTACGGTCACTTCTTTGGCGAGATCCAAGCCTTTCAATCCACCAAACGCTTTGGCAGCGGCGAGAGCTTTGGCTTCGTCGATTTCATCTCCTGCCATCAAACAGCCGTTTTGAGCTCCTTTGTCGCGCAGGATGCGGGTCAAGCGACGGGTATCGATATCGGCAATGCCAATCACATTGCGCGCTTTGAGGTAATCGGAAAGGCTTTCCTGATTGCGGAAGCTGCTGGCTAACAAAGGCAAATCGCGAATCACCAGGCCAGTGGCCCAAATACGCTCGCATTCTTCATCTTCGCTGTTGGTACCGGTATTGCCGATATGGGGATAAGTGAGGGTAACAATTTGCTGGGCATAGGATGGATCGGTAAGGATTTCCTGATAGCCGGTGATTGCGGTATTAAACACCACCTCACCAACGGATAAACCTTCAGCACCAATTGCGATACCACGGAAAACACTACCATCGGCAAGGACCAAAATGGCCTTCTTCGGGGCAGGAAGGGATTCCTGAGTAGTCAAAACAACCTCCTGAGCTGGTTGGGTTTTGGCTTGGAGAACACCTGCAGTTACTAACCCTGCGGGATACCCTTAAAGCAAGCTAATAAATCGTTGTAGGTTCGTCATCCAAATCGCACAGACGTTCAGTTTCTTCAGGCTCAAAAAGTCAGTCGCATTGACACTTATGAAGTGAGCATCGCGATAAGTCATTGAGTTAAAAGGCAAAATTAATCTGACTGTAAAACGTTTGGTTGTAAAAAAGCGAGATGAAACTCTAATCTCATCTCGCTTTTTTATGTTCTTGTGCGAACCGTTTTGTATTCTTTGTGCAGAGCCACTTGAGGTGGCCGCAATCTGGCTGCGGATTCTACGGGACTCGCCCGCGCCTGTCCATGGGAATCTACCCGAATCGGGCCAGTATCAGCCTTTACGAATCAACTTCCCAATCAAACTCACCACTGCTAGCACCAGCGCACCAATGACCACGCCAGCGACTCCGTTCAATACCGATGAAGTCAACCAACCCACTGGTTCAGTTGCGGCAGTGGCATGCTCAATCCAATGATGAATAACAGGAATACTGTGCGTCACAATACCGCCGCCGACCATAAACATCGCCGCAGTACCCAATACGGATAAGAGCTTCATCAGGCGCGGAGCAGCGGCCAGTAAAAAATCTCCGAAAAATTGTGCAACTGGGTTGGGCTTTTTGCACAGGTGCATGCCTATATCATCCAACTTCACAATCAATGCGACAAACCCATAGACGCCCACAGTCATCAATACCGCAATACTGACGACCACTGCGGCCTGCTTGGCAAAAGTCGCAGCAGCTACCGATCCAAGAGCGATAACGATGATTTCTGCCGAAAGAATAAAGTCCGTACGCACAGCGCCTTTAATTTTATCTTTTTCGAAAGCGACCATATCCACCTCCGGATTGGCAACGGCTTCGATCAATTCGCGATGATGTGCGGAATCCTCTGCTTTGGAATGGAAATATTTGTGCGCGAGTTTTTCAAATCCTTCAAAACACAAATAAGCACCACCGATCATCAGCAGTGGAACAATTAACCAGGGAACAAATGCGCTGATCAACAGTGCGGCGGGAACCAGAATCGCTTTATTGAGCGCAGAACCTTTGGCAACCGCCCATACCACGGGCAACTCGCGTTCTGCGCGCACACCCGCAACTTGCTGTGCATTGAGCGCTAGATCATCGCCCAGTACACCGGCTGTTTTTTTCGCAGCGACTTTGGTCATAACCGCCACATCGTCGAGCACTGTAGCAATATCATCAAGCAATGCTAATAAACTGGAACCAGCCATTCTTTAATTCCCTGAGCGATTTTCTGGAAAGTTGATTTTAAATTTATCGCAAACCCAACACATCCTGCATATCAAACAAACCGGATTTTTGTTGTTGCAACCATACTGCTGCGCGCACGGCGCCGTTGGCAAATGCCAGACGGCTTGATGCTTTGTGAGTAATTTCCACACGCTCTCCATCAGCCATAAACATCACTGTGTGATCACCCACTACATCGCCGCCGCGTACAGTCGCAAAACCAATAGTATCGCGCGGACGCGCACCGATTTGGCCTTCGCGACCATAAACCGCCACTTTATCCAAATCGCGCTCCAATGCATTCGCGAGTACTTCACCCATACGCACCGCAGTGCCGGAAGGTGAATCAACTTTATGACGATGATGCGCCTCGTAGACTTCAACATCATATTCATCGCCCAATACCCGCGCGGCTAAATCGAGCAATTTAAAACACAGGTTTACACCGGTAGAAAAATTGGCCGATAACAGCAAAGGAATTTGTGTTTGATAGGAGAGCAGATCCGCTTTTTCTGTGGCACTGAATCCGGTGGTACCAATGACGATAGGCTTATTGTGCGCTGCGCAAATTTTTACATGATCGAGTGTCGCGAGCGGCGAGCTGAAATCGATCAACACATCGAATTGGTCGATTACATCGGCGATGTTATCTACCAGGGTTACACCGAGTTTTCCCACATTACCCAGCTCACCGGCATCCACACCCACCAGTGAACTACCTGCACGCACGGTTGCAGTACCCAATGTGGTTTGTGGATTTTTTTGTGTGGCTTCAATCAACGCCTTGCCCATACGGCCTGCGGCACCGGCGATTGCTATTCTTGTCATTGTCTTACTCTCGATAAAAGATCATTGCAAAAAAATTAAACATTATTCGTCGTCTTCACTATTAAACAAATGGCCAAGCTTACCTGCTTTTGTTTCAAGGTATTTTGCGTTGTGAGGATTGCGGCCGGTTTGATGCGGGATGCGTTCCACTACATTGATGCCCATATCCTGCAAGGCTTTTACTTTACGTGGATTATTGGTGAGCAATTTTAAAGCTTTGATATTGAGATGTTCGAGCATGGGCTTGAGGATGGAGTAATCGCGCATATCTGCACCAAAACCCAATTGCTCATTTGCTTCAACGGTGTCTGCGCCTTGATCTTGCAAATGATAGGCTTTGATTTTATTCAGCAAGCCAATTCCGCGCCCTTCCTGACGCAGATAAAAAATTACGCCGCGCCCAGCAACACCAATTTTGTGCATCGCAGCCTGTAACTGCGGGCCACAATCGCATCGCAGACTAAATAATCCATCACCAGTAAGACACTCGGAATGAATACGGGCAAGCAAAGGTGCAGGGTCATTAATATCACCCATTGTTAACGCAACATGCTCTTTATCTGTTTCAACATCAGTAAAACCATGCATCACAAACACCCCAAAGGGAGTTGGCAATTTACAGGACTCTATAAATCGAATTGTCACTGAAGACCTCAATTACTCTTTCACAAAAAGAGCACACTAAAAAATTAACTGCTTATTCATTACATTTACTTTTCTGTAAGAACTAACACACCGTTAGCGATGGACATATTCACTTTACCCAGGTAACTATTGCCCAATAGAATCACCTCCGGTGACTCTGTTGTGCTGACAGCTGCGGTCACCTGATTAAGCTCAATATCGCCCACGGAAACACGATTCAGAACAACCGCGTATGCTTGCGCAACACCATTCGCCGTTCTCACAGAAATTGGAGTTCCCGCAAGGTAGTCAATACCAATTTTTTCAGCTTCACGGTAATTCATTGCAATACCAGTCGCACCAGTATCAATCATAAACTTAACTGAAGTGCCGTTGATTTTCCCCTGCGTAAAGTAATGTCCACCTTCTGCGGAGGCTATACGCACTTCCGCTTTTTCCGCCTGAATAAATTGTGTAGAGATTTTTCGATTTAACTTCAATGTTTCTCGCTTGCCAGCCACATCAACTACTGCATGAAGACCATCTGCTGATACCAACTTAACTCCTTCAGGGCTGACCGCGCCTACACGTAACATGCGCTGCTTACCATCAACAACAATTAGCGCGGCATCCTTTGCCAACATTTTTACCTGCAAATCCATCGCTTTCACCTGAGCAGCAAAAAAAACACACGCAATCAACGAAAGATTCAACCAGTAATACAACATGCGACCTCCCTATCCGAACAATGAAACGCCCCACCAGAGAGCTGCCAATTGTAAAAAAATGAACGCATAAATCCCGGCGAGCGCATCATCGATCATTATGCCGAAACCCCCGTGCACTTTTTTATCCAGCCAATTGATTGGCCAGGGCTTCAGAACATCAAAAAACCGAAACAACACAAACCCGATGAGTATCCACAGCCAACCAGTCGGCGCCATAAACATAGTGATCCAGAAGCCGACAAATTCGTCCCACACAATGCCACCATGGTCGTGCACTCCTAGCGCCCGGGATGAGCGGTCACACCAGAGCACACCTAATGCAAAGGTCACTATTAACCAACTCAAATACACTGGCCAGGATAAATTTTGCAATAGCAAAAAAAACGGAATCGCTGCAAGTGTGCCAAAGGTGCCGGGAGCCCTTTTTGCAAGCCCACTGCCAAATCCAAACGCAAACAAGTGGTTGGGATTGTTAAACAATTGTTTAAAAGTGGGTGTCGTCATTAGAAATGTTGATATCCCGTTGTGGCCACCTTGAATGGTGCGCCTTCATACTCACAGATGACTTCACCGCCCGCGATCATTTCCCCAATCACTGTGGCTTGTAATTCTCCCTGCGCAATTAACATGGCGATATCAGCCATCTTTTCAGGCTGAACCGTAAAACACAGTTCGTAGTCATCGCCACCACTGAGCGCCCATTGGTAAGCTTGCGCATCATTGTTTAAAGATTTTAGCGCAGGTGATAGCGGCAAGTTTTCGACATCAATCACCGCCCCCAAATCACTTGCATCGCATATATGTTGCAAGTCGGCAACCAAACCATCAGAAATATCCAATGCACTGCTGGCGAGTTCACGAATTAATGCAGACTCAGCCAAACGCGGTGTTGGGCGATAAAAACGTTGCTGCAAATAGTCTGTATGCTCATCGGTAAATTGTTGGGTATTTTGAATTGCGGCCAATGCAGCTGCACCGTCACCCACAAAATTGGTCACTAAAACAAAATCACCAATATTGGCACCATCGCGCCGCAGTGTGTGTTGCGGTTGGGTTGCACCCATCACCTGGATCGTAATCGATAAGGGGCCTGATGTCGTATCCCCCCCAACCAGTGCAATGCCGTATGCGCGCGCGCATTTAAATAACCCACGACTAAAACTGCGCAGCCAGTCTTCATTGGCTTCCGGTAGGGTCAGTGCAAGTGTGAACCAGAGCGGATCTGCGCCCATAGCGGCGAGATCGCTTAAATTGGTTCTTAATGCGCGCTCGGCAATTAGTTCGGGATCAGCATCCCTGGGAAAATGTACATCAGCAACCAGCGTATCGACCGATACTGCTAGTTGCTTTCCAGCGGGGATTTGCAAAAGTGCGCAGTCATCACCAATCCCCAGCAACACGCCTTCGGCAGGCTGCTCGGCTTGCTCGCGCTGGAAAAATTGTTGGATCAGTTGGAATTCACTGGGCACTTTTACGTCTTTTTAAAAAATTAAGCCGTTTTAGAAGAGTTGAATCGCCTTTGGAACGAAGAGCGACGGACAATCGCCCGAACAATTAACGGCTTTTGCGTTCGGCGTTGACTTCCAATGCGCGCAATACCACGGCCGTTTTATCTAACACACCGTTGATAAATTTGTGACTGTCTTCTGCGCCAAATTTTTTCGCCAACGCAACAGCTTCGTTAATGACTACTTTGTATGGAACATCAATACGGAATTTAAATTCGTAAGTGGCAAGACGCAGCAACGCGCGAGTGATTGCATCCAATTCTGCCAGTGAGCGATCAACCAGAAAGGGTTCGTAAACAGCATCAAGTTCGCTTAAATGTTCAGGCACACCGTGGAGGATATCGTGGAAATATTCCACATCCACTTTGCTCATATCGTTATCGGTGCGGAATTCTGCTTCGATTGAGTTGAGCGAATTACCGGTCATATGCCATTGATACAGCGCTTGCATCGCGTAGTGACGAGCCATACGGCGGGTTGCAGCGGTGTGGCCTTTTTGCGCGGATGCTCCGGCTTGACCTGAAGGAGTAGTCATGAACAATTACCTGATAAAGAACTTGAATGCCCGCGTGCACGGGCATGAAATAAAAATAACAACAATTAAATCGTAACGGGCGTTATATTTTCCCAAACAGGGAAACCATTTCCAGTGCGGTGGAAGCAGCCTCAACACCTTTGTTACCCGCTTTGGTGCCCGAGCGTTCAATTGCTTGCTCGATTGAATCAACAGTCAGTACACCAAAGGTTACGGGCACACCATATTGCAAGGAAACCTGAGCTAAACCTTTAACGCACTCGCCCGCAACATAATCAAAGTGCGGTGTGCCACCGCGAATGACTGCACCTAACGCAATGATCGCGTCGAATTCTTTTTTCGCTGCAATTTTTTGTGCAGTCAATGGAAATTCAAAAGCGCCGGGAGCGTAATAGATGGTGACATTTTCATCTTTGATGCCGTGGCGGCGCAAAGTATCCAATGCGCCGTCTTTCAGACTCTCTACAACAAAGCTGTTCCAACGGCTAACGATCAACGCGTACTTACCTGCTGACGCGGAAAAATCACCTTCAACTACTTTGATATTGCTCATGCTATTTTCTCTTAACGATGAAATTGTTAATCGCCCTCAGGGCAAACCTTTTAGTCACCCTCAGGGCAAATATATTCAACTACTTCCAAATCAAAACCCGAGAGCGCTGAGTAGCGCATGGGCGCCGACATCACGCGCATTTTGCGCACGCCTAAATCACGCAGGATTTGCGAGCCGGTGCCCACTTGTTTGTAGAGCACTTCCGAGCTGCGGCGCATTTGTTTGCCGGAGATCAACCAATCGATGCTGTCTTCAACTTCTTTAGTCGATTCGTCGTGGCAGATCAGCAGTACGACACCCTTACCCTCTTCGCTCACTTTGCGCAGCGCATCCTGGTAGGTCCAGCTTTTGCCACCAGCGACTGACGTGCGCTTGAGACTCAACACGTCGCGGGCAATATCCATAACGTGTACACGAACCAGCGTTGGCTCGGCATCTATCTCGCCTTTGATCATCACAAAGTGCAGATCGCCGCGCGCCAGATCGCGATAAGTGCGCAGTTCAAATTCACCGTAAAGGGTTTCTACTTTGCGGGTATTGATGCAGGCAACGGTTTTCTCTTTGGTGGCGCGGTAGTGAATCAGGTCGGCAATGGTACCGATTTTCAGGTGATGTTGCTCGGCAAATTGCTCAAGATCCGCGCGGCGCGCCATGGTGCCGTCGGGGTTCATCACTTCAACAATCACCGCTGCTGGCTCGAAACCGGCCAGACGCGCAAGGTCGCAACCAGCTTCCGTATGACCCGCACGGCTCATAACACCACCCGGTTGCGCCATCAAGGGGAAGATATGACCGGGCTGCACTATGTCTGTCGGCTTGGCATTAGCTTTTACCGCTGCACGCACAGTCAGCGCGCGATCGGCCGCCGAAATACCGGTACTAACACCTTCTGCTGCCTCAATCGATAAAGTGAAATTAGTGGTGTGCTGGGATTTGTTGTCGCTCACCATCAGCGGCAAATCCAGTTGTTTGCAGCGCTCAGGCGATAGGGTTAAACAGATCAAACCGCGAGCGTGAGTCGCCATAAAGTTGATATCTTCCGGGCGCACCTGCTCGGCGACCATAATCAAATCGCCTTCGTTTTCACGGTCTTCGTCATCCATCAGGATGACCATTTTACCGTGGCGCAGGTCTTCGATCAGTTCTTCAATTGTGTTGAGTTGCATAGACAATCTCTATGTAAGGAAGTAATTCCGCTTAGGCAAAACCGTTCTTCGCCAAAAATTCCAGGGTAATACCCTGCCCTTCGCCCTCGGCCGCTTTATCGCCAAGCATCAGGCGCTCAAGGTAGCGAGCGAGCACGTCCACTTCCAGATTGAGCTGGGTACCAGTTTTGTAGCTATCCATAATGGTCCACTGCAAGGTGTGCGGGACTATGTTGAGTTCAAATTCGGCGCCGTCCACTTTATTAACGGTAAGACTAGTACCATCTACCGTGATTGACCCCTTGTGGGCGATATATTTTGCCAATGACTTGGGTGCGCGGATGCGAAAGCGCTCGGAGCGCGCGTCAGGATGACGACTGACAACTTCGCCCACACCATCGACATGGCCGCTAACAATATGGCCACCCAAGCGGGTTTGCGGGGTCAGGGCTTTTTCCAGATTAACCCGCTGGCCAACTTTCCAGCCGGGCAAGGTGGTGTTATCCAAAGTTTCGCGCGATACATCCGCCCAATAGCCATCGCCGGGCAAATCCACCACCGTCAGGCAAACGCCGTTGGTAGCGATGGAATCCCCCAGATGCACATCACCCAGATTCAGGCTGTGGGTTTTGATGCGCAGACGCAGATCGCCATTTTTAGGTTGCAACGCCACCACTTCGCCGATGGCTTCAATAATTCCGGTGAACATAGATTTACCTCGGAATCGCGATAGTCGAGAGACTTATACGATGATGCTGGTTGGTTTGCCTTGGGTAACAGGGATTCTTAAATCAATCACTTTAGTGCCGGCAAGATGATCGTGGATGCAGCGCTTGTCCGCACGGAAAATCGCCAGAATATCCACCAAGCGCAATATGCCACCCACCATAGGCACACGGCCTGCCAACCATTGGATCAAATAGCGCTGGACGATCAATTGGAAAAACGGCGGGAGGCGATTATCCATAGTTACAATGGCAATACCCATGATGCGCTTGCCGATGGTTTGCCCGTAGCGGCTGAGCAAATACCCATGTAATACCAAAAATGAAATGTAGGGAAACAACGCGAGCAATACCTTTTGCCCATTCGACAAAGCGGCCACTTTGGCAAGGATTTCGGTTTGCATCGCCTGGGCATCTTGCGCCTTGTTGGGATCAAACTCGGTCAAGCCCAAATACTGCATCAGGAACATCATCGAAATAACCATGAATACGCCGTCCAACATAAACGCAGCAAAACGCTGGCCGAGCGACGCCGTGTTGTCCACCTGAGGTGAGTTTGGAGTGGGTTGTAAATCGGGAGCTTGATCGTTCAAGGTGTTACCTATCTAGTATTCAGTGTCAGGCACGGCGGTGATACGCCAGTCACGCCCGACGGCGCGAATGTCTTTAATTTTCAGCGAAAGCGCAGCGGACATAGTATCCAGCGGCAAATCAAACAGTGGCAGCGCATTGCTGCCGAGCAGTTTCGGCGCCATGTACATAATGATTTCATCGAGCAAGCCACGGCGTAAAAAACTGCCAGAAAGCCTGGCGCCCGCTTCGACTAACACTTCGTTGCAGTGACGTTTGGCGAGCTCGCGCAAGAGCACGTTTAAATCGATGCGGTCATCTTTGCCCGGCAACGCAATCAGCTCAACAAAATCCGGCCAATCATTTAACTGCTCAGCTTCTACCTTGCCATTGTGCACCAGCAATATCGGGGTGGATTGTTTAAACATCAAGGCGGTGCGCGGTGTGCGCAGTTGTGAATCGAGGATCACCCGCAGCGGTTGTTTCGCGGCGGCCTCTTCAGCGTTAGGCAAACCCAACTCATCCACACGCACGGTAAGTGAAGCGTTGTCCTGCAGGATGGAATCGACACCGGAAATAATCGCGCATGAACGAGCACGTAGACGCTGCACATCGGCACGCGCTTTGGGGCCTGTAATCCACTTGCTTTCGCCCGAAGCCATAGCAGTACGGCCATCAATACTCATCGCCATTTTGCAGCGCACGTAAGGCAGTTTGCGTTCCATACGGCGGACAAAACCGGGATTGAGTGCACGCGCATCATCTTCCAAAACCGGGCCATCAACTTGAATACCCGCAGCGCGCACCATAGCGATGCCATTGCCCGAAACGAGCGGATTGGGATCTTCCATACCGTAGACCAACCGCGCGATACCGGCATCGATCAAGGCTTGCGAGCAGGGGCCGGTTTTACCGGTATGGCTGCAGGGTTCAAGGCTTACATAAGCCGTTGCGCCGCGCGCGCCGTCGTGAACTGCAGAATCGCCCGCCGCAGTTAACGCATTAACCTCGGCATGGGCTTCACCGGCACGGACATGCCAGCCTTCAGCGATCACCTGCCCGTCCTTCACCAGCACACAACCGACACGCGGATTGGGCATGGTGGTGTAAAGGCCGCGCTCCGCCAAACGGAACGCATGCGCCATAAATTCAAAATCAACCGAAGATAGGGTCATCAGAAAATTAGTCGTTTTCAGGTTGCTGTTCGAGGCGGTCGATTTCCTGGCGGAATTCGTTGAGATCCTTAAAGCGGCGATACACAGAAGCGAAGCGCACATAGGCAACTTCATCGAGCTTTTGCAATTGCTCCATCACTTTCTCGCCTACCAGCAATGCCTTTACTTCGCGCTCGCCGGTCGCCTGCAAAAAGTGTTTGATATGGTTAATGGCCGATTCAATCGCCTCGATACTCACCGGGCGTTTTTCCAGCGCACGCAATAAACCAGCGCGCAGTTTGTTTTCATCGAAGGGTTCGCGGGTACCGTTTTGCTTGATGATGCGCGGCATCACCAATTCGGCCACTTCAAAAGTAGTGAAGCGCTCATGGCAGGATAAACACTCACGGCGACGGCGCACCTGGTCGCCTTCCGCCACCAGGCGTGAATCTATAACTTTGGTATCTTCCGCACTACAAAACGGACAATGCATGATCATCGGCCCCAGCGATTGATAAAGTGGGCGCATACTAGCACAAAATGCAGGGTTTTCGCCCCATGCTCCATATCACAACAAGGGGAAGAACCAGCGGGTTGGCGGATGGGAAAAGCAACTCCAATTAGGTGTCATGACTGCCCTACATAGGTAGCTCCGCACCAAAACAATTTAAAGCTACGTCAAACTTCTCTCCCCCGATATATACGCTTCGATTTCAGATATACAGTTTTCGAACCTATCTCCCAAATAAAAGCAATTTTTCCTATTGTTTCTGCGTTTCCAATCGAAAAATTCAACTTCATCACCCACATACAATATTGGGATGTTTACTTGGATTGCCAAAAAAGACCATATATGTTCGTCACGCTCTATAATACGCAACCCGATAATTACAATAAACTTGCACTGATGCTTTAATTTCAAGCGCCATAGTTCTTGCTGCAATTCAACGACACTAGGAGCATGAAGAACATCTTTGCCCATTGCATACATTGCCATAGATGCTGCAAGACCATTATTTTTATACGCAAAATCTAAAGCCTCTTGCGGCATAACAGCCTTCACGGGATATGATGCAATAGTTTTTTTTGCAGGAAAAACACATCCCTGCATAAGAAAATTATCTACATTTGCGTCAGGGATAAAATTGGGCGAACCATGAATCTTAAGAAGAGAGATGAGATTGTAAGAATTTTGTCTTATGCCAATACCATAATATGGAACCAGTTCTTTTTGGTTCAAACACTGCTCAATCAACAATTCATAATTGGTAGTAGAAAATGAATAAACGACATCACGATTAATAAGCATGTCGAGAAGCCTCAAATAAACATTTTGCTCCCCCGCCACGAATTGTAAAAAATATTTAGATAATGCAATCTGCATCCAAGTAGCATCAACATTATTTTGAAATAAAATTTCCATACCTTTTTCGAAATCATCCCGAAAAACTATTTTTATTTTTTCTTCCATATTCTGGAAATAATAACCTCCGATAGTCCTCTCCAGACTATCGAATAAATCTTTCCCCAACGGGACTCGAAATGGAGTAGTGTCGGCACTTGCAAAACTGGCTCCAGCTCCCATAAGAAAATGAATTTCCTTTTTTTCCATTCCAACAAACATTAGAAACCTCCAATATTTATAAATTTATTAGACACATCAAGCAAAAAACTACAGAAATATCTGTTTGCTGGCAACAAGATCAATCTTTCTGTTACCTTAATGTCAATTACACCAATCAACCCATTACAACAGACTAACCTCTGACGCGGCCAACAATAGTGCGCCTACGCCGTAGAGTTGTGTATCCTCCGGTAATATTTTTTCTGGCGATGCACCCACCTGCTGAACCCAACCGAGCTTGCCTGTTTTATCGACTGCGCTGGAGAGCCCGTTCCAGCCAGCATTTACTGCCGGTAAATATTCTGCTTTTGATAACAAACCATTATTGATTCCCCACGCGATACCAAACGTCATAAAACCCGTGCCGCTGGTTTCGGGCACATTGAATTCGTCTTTATCCAGAAGTGATGACGGCCAGAAACCGTTGGGTTGTTGGAGCTTGAGCAAACTTGCTGCCATGGTTTTAAATAGGTTTTCGTATTTTTGTTTGCGCGGATCATTCGCTGGAATTTGTTCAATCAACAGGGGCAAGCCCGCAAACACCCAGCCGTTGCCGCGGCTCCAGAATATTTTTTTATCATTTTTACTGCGGCGCTCAAAAAAGCGGCCATCGCGATAAAACAGGTGCTCTTCTTTATCAAACAAATAATCAATTGTTGCCTGATATTCTTCATCGACGTAATTTAAATAAACAGGGTCACCGGTTAATTTACCCACGGCTGCCCACACGGGTGGTGCCATAAATAAGGCATCGCACCAGCACCAGCGATGCTGGCAAGTTGCTTCGCCCTGGCCTGTTGGATCGGAGTTGTATTCCAGACTGTGAGTTTTGCGGTTTGCCATGATCTCTTTAAATATTTTTTGTGTTGGTGCGATCAGACTGAGATCATTTTTGCGCGCGGCGACTGCGGCGTAGGAGAAACCAATTACCTGGTCATCGGCATGCCAGCTTTTGTCGCCGAGCTTCCATTTATTGGCTTTGCCCTTTGCAACCAAGGCTTGCAGATAATCTGCATTCTGGCTGTGCTCTGCCCAGCGATTTAATCCTACAAAAAATGCGCCTTGAATCCAGCCATGCGGGTTTTCAGTGTGGTCGCGAAAGGTGCGTACATAATCAAAATTTTCCATATGCGCCAATTGCCAATCTGCAGCGCGGTTGGCAACTTCGGCAACTGATTGAGGTGCAGGGATTGTTGCAACAGGCTTGTGTGCACAGCCACTGATTAGCAACAGAAACAATAACATTGAGCAAATAGAAACGAGGTGCGAGCGAAGGTAATGCACTAAAAAATGGTTCATCCAGATAACTCCTGCGTAAAAGTCCAGGGAATTTATTGTTATGTCAGGTCTGCTATGTGTAATTCTGTTGTGATCACTGATTATGGTTGTGCGGGGATCTTAGGCCAGGCGTTGGTTAAATAGAAGGGCTTTACGGAGTTTTACCTTTCTGCAAAAACAAAAAACCCGACCGAAGCCGGGTGAAGACAGACCACTAAAACAACGAACAAAAAATCAGGTGATGTGCGATAAACGCAGAAGAACTACACCGTACATTTACAGGCTTTCAACGCGGCCTTGTACTCGCTTTCCAAGGTTTTTAACGTCGCTAATGCGCTGGTCACTGTTGCAGTCAGCCCGGCAGTTTTGGCTTTTTCCGCTGTAGTTGCTGCAACAGCGACGTTGTAAGCATTGGTCGCTGCATTGGCCGCTGTTGTAGCAGGAGCTATTTGCTGAAATGCAGTATTGGCTGCAGTAACTGCGGCACTGATTTGCGCAACCAATGCATTGTATTTAGCCACCAAATTGTTATAGGCGGTTAATTTAGATCCTTTGGCCGAAGCAGTAGCAGAATTGTAAGCAGCGAATGCCGTATTTAGTTGGGTTACCAATGGATTCACTTTTGCAACCAACCCATTGTAAGTAGCAACCGCTTTTTCATAATTTTTGGTAGCAGTGGTAAGATTTTTAGTGGCCGTCGTCAGCGTTGTTTTTGCCGCTTTCTCTACTGCAGTTTTTGCACTGATCGCCACTTTGTTTGCGCTTACCGCAGCCACTGCTGCAGAGTGCGCTGTGCGTGCTGCTTCCACCCGGGTTTTTAATGTCGCTGCGTCGACACTGCTAACACTGCTTGCCGAGCTGGAAGATCTGCTGGATGACAAGGCCACGCTGGAACTCGAATTGAGTGAAGAAGATGCAGCGCTGGATACCGAAGCGCCCGCATAATAACTGGCAATTTGTGGTGCAGTAATGCTCAAGGCGTGGCGAGCATCTGCCCCACTGGTGGTATTGGTACGAACCACGCCACAGGGCAAATTGTTTTTGCAAATAATGTCAGGATTGGAAAATTTGTACACTTTGCCAGTCCAGTAATCCACATTAAATTCGCTTTGGTAAGCCATTATTGTAGTAAATGAATTTGCTACTCCGTACCCCAATGCATAATGGAAAACACCACCCACACCATCTTGTTTGCGTGAATGTTTTAAACCCATGTTATGACCCAGCTCATGCGCCGTTACAAAATCTCCACAAGAATTTATTGCGACATGGGCAAACATGTAGGCTTTGTGGCCTGCACTCATGGCACCATTGCTGCCACCTATCCAGGCGATGCCACAACTGCCGTGTGAATTCATATAGGGGCGATACAAAATAACCATGTCCGCTTTAGCCTGTTCGCGTGCAGCGGCAACACCACTAAATGCAGTATGTTGATTGAAAGTAATATTATTCAACGCGGTCTCGGCGTTGTTGTCGTCGGTGTAATCCACCTGCAAGGTTTGGGCAACGCGAATTTCCAAATCCACGCCGCTGTCGGCATAAATTTGATTGGTGACCTGAAAAATTTGATTGATGCGAGTGGTGGGATCACCACCGTATAAATTGGCAGTGCCTTTGGTATACACAACAAGAACATCAATTACGGTGGAGGCTGCAAGCGCAGGAAAAGCGGCGGCTGACAATAATGTGATAGCAGAAGCACGGATAAAATTTTGAATAAAATTTTTCATAGAATTCTCTCGATTGACTTTACTTAAAACCTTCCGTGATTGACAAACTCAGATATAAAACCAAAATTTGCGCGTATCCATTAAAGTTCAACGTGTTGCTTTATTAACTGTGCATAACGACTCCGTCTGATTACAAACAATGAAAAATATGTTTTAAAAAGCACTAATGGTCGTGCGGTATTTCAAGAAAGTCATTAGCGCCTGGATGGGATAATTCAAACTCGGATGGATTTTTGTAAATCCATCCGCTGCCATTAACGGATTCCAATGTGTAACTGCCTTTGGGGGTTGTCACTGTGGCAAAGACCGAGTTGCCGCCATAGGTCATCACAACCGGATACTCATCGCCATGGCCATCCAGATGTCCGCGCCAGCTGTAATCACCATTAGGATTCGTACCGCCAGATTCCACATTCACTTGCAATCGCTCTCCGCCGGGCAATATCACACTCGTTTGCTGACCCCCTTCTGGATAGGACGGATTTTCCATATCGACCGATACCGGTTCATAGACCGAAACTCCACTTGGCAGGGGCATTACCGGGGTAGCAGCGTTTGCATCTGCCGCGCGCCAAGCGTCGGGCACTACTGCAGTGGTTTCATTCGCCTTTGCCAGCTCAACCGGGGGGACTGGCTTCGCTGCGGCCGGATTCAACGCCTGCTGTGCACGAGCCAGTTTGCTATTCGCCTTGGCTAACACCGGATTGACAGCAGGATCAGTAGTCAACGGCGACTGCTCATCGAGTGCCAGTTGTAAGCGCTGGTCTGGTTTCAGCAAGGTTTCTTCCCGTGTGATTTGATACACCAAGGCGGCAATCAAAATGGCGCTCACTGCCAGATAAAATCGCTTGATATTGACCGAGGAAGAAAGCGCCATTGAATGGAACCAATTTGCTATCAAAGTTGATTAAAAATAAGTCAATACGTCCAAAAAATCGAGTTTTTATTACCCTTCTATAAAAAATAATCTAATTTGAAGAAAAACTGATAATTATAGTAATTAAAAATGAAGGTGTGGTTATGAAAGAGAAATTTTTAGATGTTGTAATCGGTGCCACTATCCGATCGCGAGAAAGCTTGGCGACATAAGCACTTCCGTTTTCTCTTTGTTCGCTGGCGCACCGCACTATTCAACCTCAGTGTTTAGACTGCACCCAACTTAAACGAATGTTGTTTACTTCCCAGCGCTGTCCAACAGGTTCTCTTGCCTTGAAAACTGCGGTTTTATCTGACTCATTAAAAAGGCATCCTATGAAACATCCCCTTCTTTTATTAACACTTATTGGCTCCATTGGCCTTGCCGCGTGCGAACGCCAAACAGACACTGTTGTACTCACAGTTCCCGGTCCGGCCGGCGAAAAAGGGGCTACCGGTGATACCGGCAATACGGGCAATACGGGTAATACGGGTAATACGGGTAATACGGGTAATACGGGCAGCAGAGGTGCAACTGGCGTTGAAGGTGTACAAGGAGCAACCGGTAATACGGGAAACACTGGCAATACTGGCGACACTGGCGCAACAGGTGATGCAGGCGCAACTGGCGATACCGGCGCGACCGGAAATACGGGTAATACCGGCAATACTGGTGATACTGGTGCAACCGGAGATACGGGCGCAACGGGTGATACTGGCGAAACGGGTTCAACGGGCGACACTGTAATTGTGGTACCTAATTAATCGAAAACGCTATTGATGCTGGGGTAAGGATTATCACCAGAAACAAAAAGGCAGCCACTTGGGCTGCCTTTTTGTTATCTGAAAAACACCCCAAAGTCACACCTTGGAGCTTTATTTAGCCGGTTATTACTCTGCGTAAACAGGGAATTTCTTGCACAGATCAGACACTTTCGCTTTAACACTGGCGATAACCGCATCGGCGTTACCTGCTTCCAGCGCATCAAAAATATCGCAGATCCAATTGGTCAACTGCACACACTCTGCTTCTTTGAAGCCTCGAGTGGTAACCGCAGGAGTACCTACGCGAATACCAGAGGTTACGAAAGGCGAGCGAGGGTCGTTAGGTACCGCGTTTTTGTTCACGGTGATGTGTGCTTTACCCAAGGCTTCATCCGCATCTTTACCGCTGTAGGATTTGCCTATCAGGTCAACCAGCATCAGGTGGTTTTCAGTACCGCCAGACACAATTTTGATTCCGCGCGACAAGAAAGTCTTGGCCATTGCCTTGGCATTCACCACTACTTGCTTTTGGTAAGCCTTGTATTCAGGAGTCATGGCTTCTTTAAAGCTGACGGCTTTAGCGGCAATCACATGCATCAAAGGACCGCCCTGGCCACCGGGGAATACTGCTGAGTTGAGCTTTTTCTCAATCTCTTCGTTGGCTTTGGCAAGGATGATACCGCCACGTGGACCGCGCAGGGTTTTGTGGGTGGTAGAAGTAGTTACATCGGCAATTTGTACCGGGTTAGGGTAAACACCAGCGGCTACCAGACCGGCAACATGCGCCATATCAACAAACAAATAAGCACCTACTTTATCGGCGATATCGCGGAAACGCTGCCAATCCAATACTTGTGAGTAGGCTGAAAAACCGGCAACGATCATTTTGGGTTTGTGCTCAATCGCCAGACGCTCAACTTCATCGTAATCAACCAGGCCAGTCTCAGGATTTAGACCATATTGCACAGCATTGTAAATTTTACCAGAGAAGTTCACTTTGGCACCGTGAGTCAGATGACCACCGTGTGCCAGGCTCATGCCCAGCACGGTATCGCCCGGTGCGCAGAGTGCAGCGTAAACGGCGTTGTTCGCTTGTGAACCCGAATGCGGTTGTACGTTGGCATAATCGGCACCGAACAACTCTTTCGCGCGCGAAATCGCCAAGGCTTCGGTGACATCTACATATTCGCAACCACCGTAGTAACGCTTACCCGGATAGCCTTCGGCGTACTTATTGGTCAGCTTGGTGCCTTGGGCTGCTATCACCATAGGGCTGGTGTAGTTTTCCGAGGCAATCAACTCGATATGCTCTTCCTGGCGCTTGCCTTCATTCTGGATGGAAGCCCAGATTTCGGGATCAAAAGAAGCAATAGTTTGGTTTTTATCAAACATAGATAAGTCCTGAGTTGACCTGCGGACCAAAAAAGCTGGCCGAGGGTATGGATGGGAAGGAGGGAAATTTAGGCGCGCATTGTACACCAGGCGCCCAAAAAGCTGCCACGCAAAAAACTCATGCAGTGTAGCAATTACATTCATGACGACGGTCGCCTATGGAATGCTCCTCAAACACCTACCGTTGAATACCACTATGGCACCAAAAAAGGGCATTAATGGATACTTGATAGAGTTTTTCTCCGATTTCCCACCCTATTTTCACGCCAAATCCCGCGTGGAATCTGCGCTGTAGCGCATTTTTACTTTTTTTTAGCGCCATTCCGCCGGATAGGCCTCGCTTTTGCACAGCTCAAGCTGATGACTATTCACACACCGGCTCGCGGGTTCGCCCCGAACCGATTCAGGCTTTTTAAGGACAGCATATGGTTTTCCAGTGGTGCGGGCAGTGCTACCGACAATTTTACCGATGGACGCTAGGCTTGGTCATGCTGGGGGCGCTAGTACAAGTGCATGCGCAAACAGCCAGCAATGCCAGCTATTTAATTGGCGCCGGCGATGAACTTCGTATCAGCGTGTACGGGCAGCCGGATCTGACTGCGGAAACTCAGGTCAGCGCTGATGGCATGGTGATGGTACCCCTACTGGGCAATTTGCCCATTGCGGGCAAAACCAGCACAGCTGCCGCTGCCCTGATCGCCAATCGCTACGAGCAAGACAACGTCCTTAAAAATGCCCAGGTAAATCTCTTGGTAACCAAATACCGCAGCCAGGTAGTCGCGATTCTCGGCAAGGTCAATAACCCAGGGAAGCTGGTATTGGAAGGACCAACCAGCCTGACCCAGGCGCTGGCCTGGGCGGGTGGCATAGCTGCCAATGGCAGTGAGCGGCTAGTGCTGATGCGCATGGCCCCGGATGGCCGTCAGGAGCGAACGGAATATGATTTACAGCAATTGCTAAATCAGGCAGCAGATCCATCGCCAACGGTGTGGCTGAAGGATGGCGATACACTCTATGTGCCCAACGCCGGGCGATTTTATTTGAACGGCGAAGTCCATACCCCGGGCATGTACAGCCTCGACCGCCCACTCAATGTGCGTCAGGCACTTAGCGCCGGGGGTGGTCCAACAGCGCGCGCCAGCGAGAGCAGTGTGAAAGTGTTCCGCCAGCGGGCAGATGGATCGGTTCAGGAGTTACGTGCCAAGCCCGATGACCGGGTATTGGATGGCGATGTCCTGGTGATTAAGGAAAGCCTCTTTTAACGGGAGCAATATATGAACCCTACTACTCTGATCGGTATTTTGCGTGCACGCCGATGGGCAATTATCGCCACCACTATTGCAGCTCTAGCTGCTGCCCTGCTGCTGATCTTACTCACCCCCAAATCCTACACCGCCGCGACCGACCTGCTAATTGACAGCCGGGGGCTAGATCCTATTAGTGGCCAAGCCCAACCCGGACGTATCACTGGCGGCTATCTGGCAACACAGACCGATATCATCCGCAGCCGCAATGTTGCTATAAAAGTCATCACCGACCTGCGGTTAACCAGCCACCCGGCGATGCTCAAAGCAGTCAAACTCACCGGCGATGCCATCCGCGACCAACGTCTTATACTTAGCTTTCTCGCGCAGGGTCTGGGCGTCACCCCCAAGCGCGATAGCAGCGTATTGACCATCAGCTTCAAGGCGCAAGATCCGGCGCTGGCTGCGCAGCTCGCCAATGCCTTTGCGCAGGCCTATATGATCACCAACCTGGAATTGCGCATTGAGCCCGCCAAACAGACTAGCCAGTGGTACAACCAACAACTGACCGGGCTACGCAATGAATTGATCGAGAAACAAAACCTGCTTTCCACCTATCAGGAGGAGCACAACATCCTCGCCTCTTCGGATCGGCTGGATTTGGAGTCAGCCAAGCTAGCTGACTTGTCGTCCATGCTGATTGCAGTGCAAAACGAGCGTTTGAACTCCCAAAGCCGCAGCGACCAGATTGCCAACACCGCGGCCAATCCCAAAAAAGGCCAATTAGATACCCGTGGGCTGGATAACCCACAAGTACAAAATCTGGCGGCTACTTTGGCGCAAGCGCAAGCGCGCTTGATTGAAGTGGCGCGCCAGGTAGGGGAAAACCACCCGCAATACAAGCAGGCACTGAGTGAAGTAGACACACTGAAAAAGCAAATGGATCTTATGCTGGAGCTAATCAGCGGCAGCTTGCAGTCCTCGGTGGAATTGTCACAAGCGCGTGAAGAGCAGCTCAAAATCGAGTTGGCGCGTCAGAAAGAATTGGTGTTACAACTCAGCCGCAACCGCAACGAACTCACCCTGCTCAAACAGGAGGCCGATAATGCCCAGGCCGCCTATGACGCAGCACTGGCGCGCAGCGCGCAGTCGCGCCTGGAAAGCCAGATCGCCACTACCGATGTTGCGGTACTCAATAGCGCTACACCTCCAGCGCGCCCAACCTCCCCCAAACCGGCCATAACGCTGGTTTTGGCGTGCGTAGCCGGGCTGTTATTAGGCACTGCAATTGCACTGGGTTGGGAATGGTTTGATCCACGAATCCGCCATCCACTTGACCTTGAGCAAGGGCTGGGACTGGTGCTACTCGCACACATCCCTGCAACCTACAACCGTGCTAACTACCGACCCCGCAGAGGCTCTGCTGTATTGAAGGAGGCCAAGATATGAACGATCTCACAGCACAGCTCCTCAATGGCGATGGCCGGCTTGCCCATACCTTGCACTCCAGCAGCATCCCCACTAGCGCCAATCAATCTTCCACTCAAATGGGACCTATGCTGGTGGCGGCAGGCAAACTCGGTCAGAAAGACCTGACGCTAATCCTCGCCTTGCAAAAACGGGAAGGGCTGCGCTTTGGCGAGGCAGCATTAAAGCTTGGACTGGTGCAGGTAGAGGACATCAACTCCATACTCGCCGAGCAATTTGCCTATACACAAACTCCTGCGCAGTCGAGCCAGCTCGACCATCGCCTGAGCGCCCTGTTCCAACCCGATAGCCCCCAGGCAGAAGCGCTGCGCAGTCTGCGCAGTGAGTTAATGCTGCGCTATTTCAACAACCAGTCGCAGCGTTCGCTGGCGCTGGTCAGTGCCGAAGATGCCGAAGGTTCGGCGCTGGCAGCCGCCGATCTTGCGATCTGCTTTGCGCAATTGGGACTGCGCACCCTGCTAATCGATACCAACCTGCGTTCACCCCAACTCAATCGCTTGTTGCATCTGCCAGAGCATACGCCCGGTTTGTCTGATTGGCTCGCCAGCCGCACGGCGGTAGCTCCAATCAATATTGCAATGGTGCGCTCGCTATGGGTACTGCCCGCTGGCACGCGCGCGCCCAATCCCCAAGAACTGCTTTCAGGTAAACGTTACCAAGAGCGGCTTGCGGCATTGACGCAGCAGTTTGATATCACCCTAATCAGCACTACTCCCATGGATTCCAACCGCGATGCGCAGATAGTCGCTGCGCAGGCTGGCGCTGCCTTGTTACTCGCACGTCAACACCAGACCCGCTCCCAGGCACTGGCAGCCATTTGCCAAAGGTTGCGTGATCTGGGTGTGCGTTTGTTGGGCGCCGCCATGCTCGGCCAGGTAAAACAGACGTAGGAGACGCTTGTATGAACAACGGGCATCACCTTACGAATCCGCTCCCGTTGGCAACAACTGCTGCCAACCAGGATCAATGGTGGGTGACCGGCATACTGCTCGCCGCGGTGGCCTATCAAGCGGTGTTGTGCCTGCTGAATACCTTCGGTCTGCGCACATCGGTGGCGGTTGTGGGTATGACTGAGGCGTTGATAATGCTCGCTTGCCTGCCCATGTTAGTTCGCCGCCTGCGACCCGGGCTCATCATTATCGGTCTGGTAGCGGTCGCTTATTTCTGCATAGGGGCCATCGCCAGCGGCCAACTCAATCCCAAAACCTTCCGCGACCTTGCCATTCCCCTGTGCTTTTTCTGGCTGGGCTGCAACCTCGGCCGACCGGAGGTGGTGGATCGCGCATTGGTAAGCATTGTTACGGTAGTGCTTGGCCTGGGGTTATTTGAGCTGTTGATGCTCGACACTTACACACGTTTTTTCGATATTTTCAGCTACTACGTCAGCACCGGAAACCTGGCACCCATTACGGATTATGTGCGCGAGAGCAAACTGCAGCTCAACGGCACCCGCCCGGAGGGTATAGGGCGCACGCTATTGCCAAGCCTGCTGGGTAGCCACAGGGTGTCATCGGTATTTCTGGAGCCGGTATCCCTGGGCAACTTCGCCACTATCACTGCTGCCTGGGGGCTGAGCCGCGATCTACGCGATTGGCGCAAAGGCGTGTTTTTTGTGAGCTCAGCTGTGGTGATGATCATCCTGTGCGATTCCCGTTTCGCGCTCATACTAGTGCCCTTAATGCTGCTGACTCGCGTTTTTTTACACGGTGCGGCACTCAATCTGGCCTTGCTCGCTCCCTTCATTGCGATTGGGCTTGTCCTGCTGGTCGGGGTAACCACATCCGAATACGGCGACAACTTTATGGGCAGAATTGCCCTGAGTGGTTGGGCATTGCTGGAATTTGACGTTGAACTGTTGCTCGCCATAACCACACCTCGCTTTTACGGCGACATGGGTTACGCCTACTTGATTGCCGGTTTTGGCCTGCCACTATGCCTGTTACTCTGGTTTAGCATCTGGTTGCAGCCGATGCCCGACGAACGCGGCCGCCGCTTTCGTGCTTTTATCGCACTTTATATCTCACTCATTTTGGCCATCAGTGGCTCTTCGCTGTTTGCCTTCAAGACCTCAGCATTACTCTGGTGCATGCTTGGATGTCTGCTGCAAAACCCGGCGCGCCTGGCCACCCGCACATCGGTGCCGGGCTATGCCACTTCGCTGCCACTTCCCACTCCCAACTACCGAGGTAACCCATGACCGTCAGTGTCACCCATGTGGTACGTCAATATTTACCTTCGATTGGCGGTATGGAAGAAGTCGTGCGTAATATTGCCCGGCACCAGTTGCGCCAAGGGCACAAGGCGACGCGAATAATTACCCTCGACCGCTTGTTCCGCAATACTGACGAGCAGTTGCCGGCGCGCGAGCTGATTGATGGTATTGAGGTTATTCGTCTGCCCTATCGCGGTTCCAGCCGTTACCCGCTCTGCCCCACAGTGCTCAAGTATGTTAGTGACAGCGACCTGATCCATGTCCACGGAGTGGATTTTTTTTACGACTTCCTCGCCGCGACCCAATGGTTGCACCGACGCCCACTGCTGCTGTCCACTCACGGCGGTTTCTTTCACACCCGCTTCGCCTCTCGCGCCAAACTCGCCTATTTCAACACCGTCACCCGCCTCTCCGCCCATGCCTACAGCCAGGTAGTGGCAACCAGCGCCAACGATGGCCAGCTGTTTGGCCAAATCATGGGGCAGGACAAATTGCAGGTAATTGAAAACGGGGTAGATATCGAAAAGTACGCCAACCAGGGTGCAACAGCGTTACAACCGAGCCTGATTTACTTTGGCCGCTGGTCGATCAACAAAGGCTTGCTACCCGCGTTGGAGCTGTTTGCCGCTCTGCATCGTCAGCATCCCGAGTGGCGTTTCACTGTCGCCGGACGCGAGTACGACCACACGGCCGTCGAGCTGCAACAGAAAATCGACAGCTTGGGACTACAGGGCGCAGTGCAATTGGTTCCCAACCCAAGCGATGAAGAAATCCGCCAGTTGATCCGCCAGTCGAGCTACTTCCTCTGCCTGTCACGCCACGAGGGATTTGGGATCGCCCCAATCGAAGCAATGAGTGCCGGCTTAACCCCCATCCTGAGCGATATTCCTCCCTTCCGCCGCCTGGTGGATGAGTCCGGCCTGGGCAGCCTCACCGAGCTGGACTCAGCCCCTTCGGCAAGTATCAATATGCTCGTGCAACTTCATGCCCAGGGTGATGCGGGTTATCAAGTGCGCCGTGCTGCGGCCATGGAATTTGCCCAGCGCTACGCCTGGCCGCAGGTAGCTGACCGCTATCTGGCACTCTATGAACAACTGGGGCGGCGGCCATGAACAGGTTTGGATGGATTCTTCTGCTCTCGCTGCTGATGCCTTTTGGCGTCTCGGCGGGCTGTTTGGACAACACCCGGCTCACTGGCGTGAATCTGGCCGGAGCGGAGTTCAACAGCAAAAAACTACCCGGTGTGATCGCCAAGGATTACATCTATCCCTCCAACCAGGAACTGGCCTTTGTCGCCGCTCAGGGCGCCACTATCATCCGTCTGCCATTCCGCTGGGAGCGGCTGCAACCACGGCTGGATCTCGCGTTTGATGCAGCTGAACTCAGGCGTCTGCAAACCACCATCATCCAGGCACAAATGCACGATTTGTGTGTGTTACTGGATGTGCATAACTACGCCAAATACTACAGCGAGCCAATCACCAGCGCCGCTCAACAGGATGCGTTTGTGGACCTCTGGGTTAATCTGGCCAGCGCGCTGGGTAATCCGGATTATGTCGCCCTCGGGCTAATGAATGAACCGGCTTATATCCCGCTGGCCGACTGGGCAACACTGGCCAAACGTACCCTTGCCGCGTTGCGCAAGGCGGGGCTTAGCCATCTGGTGATGGTGGGTGGCGGTGGCTGGAACGGTTTGCACAGCTGGTTTAGTGAGCAAGATGGCGCCTCCAACGCCATAGCGTTTGCCGGGCTCAAAGACCCACTCAAACGCACCGTAATCGAAGTGCACCAATACGCCGACCGCGACTATTCCGGTACCGCGCAAGACTGTTATCCACCAACCCATTTTGACCTACCTTTTGCACGCATCAGCCAATGGGCGCGCGACAACGAACTGCAACTCTTTCTGGGTGAATTCGGTATGGCCGCCACCCAGCCCTGCATGGAAACGCTGGCGTACTTCCTGAAGCTCATGCGGGGGAACGAATGGAAAGGTTGGAGCTATTGGGCCGGCGGCCGCTGGTGGGGTGATTACCCCTTTGCGTTAAATAGCGATCTACTCAACCCCTCACCTCAATGGGCACCCCTGAAAGCCGCATTTTACCGGGGAGGCGATCTAAGTCCGCCACTGCCCCCGAAGGATGCAACAGATTGAACGCCCAGGGTCACCTGCAACCAATGAGTCACCTAAAGATCAACATCACTTTAAGGAGTGCATCATGAACCAGACTGTAAACGCCCCGGCACCTGCGCCTACACCGGCAAACACAGTAACTGCTGCCTCAAAACCCGTTTTTTTGGTGCTCTCCGCCCACGACTACCGCTCCCCGCGCCGGGCGAATATCCATTTTATTACGCGTGAGCTGGCCAAACTCGGCACCACCCGGTTCTTCTCGCTGCGCTACAGCAAGCTGTCGCGCTACACGCATGACCCGCGCCTGTCGCTCGACAATGAGGCCAATCAAATCGGCTTTTATTACGGTGTGGAGTGCTATTTATGGAAGACGCTTTATCACCCCTTTAACACCCGCCGCCCCTGGCTACGCCCGCTGGAAAACCTGATGTACCGCCTTTACAGCCGCGGGCGCAATCAGGTCTTGCGCCGCTGGATCCGCGAGGCGGATGTGATTCTGCTGGAAAGCGGTGTAGCGCCGATCTTCTTCGATCTGATCAAGCAGCTAAACCCGTCGGCCAAAGTGCTCTACCGCGCCTCGGATGCGTTGGATACCATCAATGTGGCCGAGTATGTGAACCAGGCGTTTGCGCGCGCCGCGCCGCAGATGGATGCCATCGCCCTGCCATCCAAGGCGCTGGCTGAAGGCATCCCCAGCCGCCACAACCTGGCGTTTGTGCCCCACGGTATAGACCATGCCGTGGCGGAGCAGGCCGACCCATCTCCTTATGGTGAAGGCATCCACGCGGTGTCGGTCGGCTCTATGCTATTTGACCCGGAATTTTTTGTACTTGCAGCGCGCCGTTTTCCAGATATCCAGTTCCACATTATTGGCTGTGGACAACCAGCACATCCGGATTACGGTCCCAATGTGCATCTCTACGGCGAGATGCCCTTTGCCCAAACCCTGCCCTATATCAAACACGCGCAGTTGGGGATCGCCCCCTATTCCAGTATCAATTTGCCGGTATACCTGCGCGATACGTCCATGAAGTTAATCCAATATGCCTTTTTTGGGGTACCGGCGATCTGCCCGCATTTTATCGCGGCCGATTACAGCAACCGCTTTGGCTATGATTTGGGGGATGCAGACTCCATCGCCGCTGCGATTGAGCGCGCACTTCACCCTGAACAGCCACTGCGCGCCCAACCGGTACTCAACTGGGAGCAAGTAGCCGAGCGCATGCTCACCCCCAATGCCTTTGCCGATACGGAGTTGGTGGTATGAGCCAAGCGGACAAGTACCTCGCCCTCGGCGGTTTCAAGCTGCTGCGCACCACAGGCAATGAGCTTGAACAGCAATTGCAAGGTCATCTGGAGCATGGTGAGCAAACGGCGCTTTTTTTTGCCAATACCAATTTTATTGTGCAATGCCAGGGGCTGCAGGAGCAGATGGCACAGAGTACCTTGATCATCAATGACGGTATCGGGGTGGATATAGGCACCTGGCTGGTACACCGCACCCGCTTCCCGCAGAACCTCAATGGAACCGACTTTATCCCGGCATTCTTGCACAGCATCCAGCAGCAGGGGCGGGTGTACCTGTTTGGCGGCAAACCCGGTATCGCCCTGCGTGCCGCCAACACCCTGCGCACGGAATTTGGCGTGAATGTGGTAGGTGTCAGCGATGGTTATAGCCAGGGGCAAGACACCCAAGCCCTGATTAACCAAATCAACAACAGCGGTGCCAATGTGCTGCTGGTGGCTATGGGCAACCCATTGCAGGAGCGCTGGATATTGCAGCAGCGCGCCAATTTGAAGGTGACGCTATTGTTTGGTGTCGGCGCCCTGCTGGATTTCCTGGCCGGCGATAAACCGCGCGCTCCCGACTGGATCCGCCGCCTGCGTCTGGAGTGGTTCTATCGCCTTTGCCTTGAACCCGCCCGACTCGCCCGCCGCTACACCCTGGATATCGGCTTGTTCCTCGCCCTCTGTCTGCGCACCGGCAAGCGCACCGGCAATTACACAAACAGTGGCTCCAGCAAAGGTTAATGGTTATGCGTATTCTCGCCGCACCTGCGTTCAGCAACGAAAAGGTCAATCCCTACAACGCCCTGCTCTACCGCGAACTGCAAAAATTGGGGGTCGGTGTTGGAGAGTATCGCCACGCAAAAGCCCTGCAAGAACCAACGGATCTGGTGCACTTTCACTGGCCGGACGGCTATATCAACCAACGGGGATTGGTAAAAACCTGGCAGCGCATGCTGCTGCTGGGAATGATGGTCTGCGCGCTCAAACTCAAGGGCAGCAAACTGGTGTGGACAGTGCACAATACCGCACCCCACGACGCCATACGGCCAAAGTTATCGCAATGGTTTATGGGCTGGTTTATCCGCCGCTGCGATGGTTTTATCTTTATGAGCGAGGCAAACAAGGCTGCGTTTTACCAGCGCTATCAACCGCCGGAAAACACCCGCTACGCAATAATCCCCCACGGCCACTATCGCAGCTGCTACCCACCGGCCATGGACCAAGTGGCTGCAAAACAGAAGCTGGCGCTGAACACCAAAAAGAAGGTGCTGCTATTTGTAGGCATGATAAAGCCCTACAAAAATATTCCCGGATTGATGAAAGCGTTCAATGAAGCCCATCTGGGCGACTATCAATTAGTCATCGCCGGCACGCCCGACAGCGATGCCTTGCGCGCAGAGCTGGAGACACTCAAAGGTGCTAATACACGCCTGTTTTTGCGTTTTATCCCCGACAGTGAACTGAACGTGTATATGAGCGCGGCAGATGTGGTGATCCTGCCCTACAAAGCGATCCTTAACTCGGGTGCGCTGCTGCTGGCACTCTCGTACAACCGGCCGGTGATAGCACCGCATATGGGGGCGATTATCGACCTGCAAAAAAACCTCGGCCTGCAGTGGATTTACGGTTACGCCGGGGAGCTGACACCAAGCTGCCTGCAACATGCACTGGTCGCGCTGGAGCACAGCACGCGCCCGCCCATCTGCCCACTCGACAACTACAATTGGGATAGACTCGCCGCCAGCACCCTGGATTTTTATCGCCAACTCACCACGCCACCAACTGACACAGCGGAAATACCGGAGGCTGGCAAGTCGCGCTAATTGCCCGGCGCATAACCAATCGCCCCTGATCAATCGCCCTAATAGCCACTGACCTAAGTAGCCCATGAGCCTGAAAAAAAGTTTTGGCAAAAGCACCCTCTGGATGAGCGCCGCGGCAAGCGGCAACAGCCTGATCAGCTTTGTGATTTTTATTATCCTCTCGCGCCTGCTGGCGCCCGAAGAAATCGGCTTGGTGGCTTTTGCGCTGATTGTGGTGGAGTTGGGAAAGATCCTTGTGAATGCCGGGCTGCCACAAGCAATAGTGCGCTATCCCGAGTGGGATGAACGCTATGCCGCCACCTGTTTTTATCTCAACCTGCTGCTGGCCGCGCTGGTGACACTGCTGGTGTTTTTTATCGCCGCACCCGTGATCGCCTACTACTACGACGCGCGTGCAGAACTGCTGGTGCAAGTCTTGTCGATAGTGTTTTTACTGGAAGGCGTAAAGGCCGTGCACGAGGGGAAGCTCAAACGCGAATTTAATTTCCGCGCCATCGCTTTACGCACTGTGGTCGGTAGCCTGTTCGCAGGTTTGGTGGGCGTGGTTCTGGCGTTCCAGGGTTATGGGGTGTGGGCACTGGTCTGGCAGCAATTGCTCAACCAACTGGTAGTGACGCTGGTGACCTTGCACAGCGCCCGCTGGCTACCCGGCTTGCAATTTTCGCTCGCCCACGCGCGTGCCCTTCTGGCCTTTTCCACACCACTGACGCTGGCGCAGATGATCAGCAACTTCGCCTCCAAGATTTATGAAATGCTGGTCGGCCTGCTGCTCGGCCCAGCCGCACTGGGGTTTTTCCGTGTCGGTGGACGGGCGCTGTTTATCCTGCAGGAAATTGTGCTCAAACCCTTTGAACAGACCCTGCTACCGGCATTAGCGCGCATGAGCGAACGGGAACAGCGCGCCCAGGGAACCCTCCGGGTGATGCGCATGAGCGCCTATTTTACTTTCCCGATTTTTTTTGGTGCAGCTGCTTTGGGGCCAGAATTTATCCAGCTCGCGTTCACCGAAAAATGGGCACAAAGCGGCCAGGTGATGACATTGTTGGCACTGGGTATAGCGCCGTTGGTCATAGGCTATCAGGTCAACGCAGCGCTCACCGCAGGCGGACATTCACAGCGGGTAATGATCCTCGCCAGCATCACTTTTGCACTGAATTGCCTGCTCGGATTTCTGTTGGTGCCCTACGGGATAGTCGCAGCGGCAGCCGGTTTTGCCCTGCGGACTTACCTCAGCATTTTCTTCAATATGTATTTTTTCAAGCAGGTATTCGCGGTGGATATCAGCCGGCAACTACGTACTATCGCGCCCACTTTTGCAGCTTCACTGATGATGCTGGGAATAGTGCTGCTCGCCAAATACACCCTGCCTGGCGACCTTGCCCTGGGGGTTCGCCTGTTGCTGCTGGCGGGTTTGGGCGCACTGAGTTACGTCGCCCTTATGTCCAGTATCTTCCGGCAGGAGACCAAACATTTTCTCGGCGAAAGCGCCGCTATGGCTCCAGCCAGAGCAAAACCGGTAATCAATTATTTACAACGGTTACTAAGGTTGGTGTAGAAGTGATGTACGGGTTACTCGAGGGACAAAAAACTAACTCCCGCCTGCGCGGGAGTTCAGAGACAAGATAAACTCAATTTATCGCCATAGCTGCAGTGGAAACGCATTCAGCAATGGCTGATGATCAAAGCGCAATCCGGGCATCCCGCCCATCTCCTTCCCCTCGTCAATGGAACTGGCAAATTGCAGCTCTGACTCAAGCCTGCCGCTCCCCAGATAATAATCCTTGTACTTGAACGGATCCTCCGTCTGCGACAGGCGCACGTAACGTGCAGGAATTCCGTAAGCCTCAGCGATAATCAACCCATGTAACGAACTGGCCAGCACCAGTTTGGCTTGCAGGATCTGCTCAATCACCCTATTCCACCCCTGTAATGGTGAAATAACATTTGGGGTGCCATTTGGCAGGATCGACAAATCATGGAGATTGGGCACAAACACATAATCGCGCTGGGGATTGGGACTAAAACGTCCCTTGAACAAATGCGGCACCAACAGTGCCGGGTCACCGTAAACTTCCGGCACCACAAAGCCGCGGCTGCGCAGAAACTCCCCGGTTAAAGGCCCGCGCACAGCATGCACATTGAGCTTCCGGGATTTGAACATCGACTCTGGCACCTTGCCATTCCAGCCGCTACCCCAAATGTGATCGCCATCGGTACTGTTTTGCAAGATCGAGCCTATCGCCAGCAGACGCGCACATTGGCTCACCTCCTGATCCAGACTCAATCCCTGCAGTGCCAGCAGTTGGCGTGTCACAATTTCGGCGAGATGATCACCAAAATTAATGCGTCCGTCTTTGGGCATCCAGTTGTAGAGATCCACATAGGGGAATGGTAAACGCGGCTTCAACTCGGCCGGTGTCTCCAGATAAGCAGCCAGACGTCTAAACATAGGTACTCCTTTAAGCAATCAATGCATCAAACAATATCTTAGAAAACCAGCGTCAGCCCCAGGCTGGCCAGTGCATAGTCATAATCTCGGTAAAACAGTGGCGATTTGCGATCCACCCACTGGCTATCGAGGCGAATATTGAGCAAATCAGAGAAACGGTAGGTCAGCGTCAAGGGACTAACTGCCGTGATGGTTTCAGCACGCGCCGGTTCCATCAAACGCTGGAGGTAAGTCTGTTCACTATAGGCAGCATCCATGCTGAGTAACCATTTGGGCGAAGGCTCCCAGCTCAGTGCAAGTTTGCTGGTGCGCACATCCGCCGGTGAATCTGATGTTTCACCAACAGCAGGTTCACTCTGGCTGTAGCTGAGTGAAAAGCTGAGCTTTTCGCTGACTGACCAGCCCAAATCTACCAGCGCTTGAGTACCAGTGCCGGCGTTGATCTCTCCTTCGCGCTTGAAGCGTCCCAGGGTAAATCCCAATTGCGTCTTGCGCGTGAGTGCCCAGTTACCTTCTAACTCCAACTGGCGATAATCAAAATCCAACACGCGTAAATCACCAGGCACCAAGTGAACATACAAGCGTTCACCCTCGCGCAAGCGCACATTTAATGAAGATTTATTGGGTGTGTTGTAAGTGCCAGCCACAAACCATTCATCTTCATCAAAATCCAGAGATTCGCGCAGGTCATTGGAATGAGTCTGCGTTGCCTGCCGGGCGCCGACAGTAATGCCAAGATGTTTGCGCGTACCGAGAGTCAATTGGCCAGTAAAATTATTAAGTGAAACTACATCTTTATCGGCAAATTCCAATCGATCTACCGCATAGGCATCACGCGTCCAATTCACCGAGGTTTTAATGCGTGAACTCCAGTCACTGCGCCAACTGGCATTGCCTTCAACAAAATCGACATCCAGATCATCACGCTGCGTGTACTCATAGCGGTTGCCACTCACACCAAGCGAAAAATCCTGTTTACTCAATCGCTCATTTAGTGCGAGCGAAACTACGGAGCGAGTGTAATGCTCTGAATCCACATCAGCGCTGCGCGCAAAATTACTGTCCCAGTATTCTTGCGCGCCCACCGAAAGGGTAACGCGATCGGGAGCTGCGACGGTTGCCGGTGCAAGTGGTGCTATAACCATCCATTGCAGCAAACGCAGCCATTTTTTTTTTGCACACACATCAATAAACATTCTGTCCGACGAAACCCTTGAAAATAGTTTTCCATAAAATTTTGATATCCAAAATCACCGACCAATTGCGGATGTATTCCAAGTCATAAGCAATACGGCCAGACATTTTGTCTAACGTTTCGGTCTCACCGCGAAAGCCATTCACTTGCGCCAACCCGGTAATGCCAGGCTTCACTTTATGACGCAACATATATCCTTTAATTTGGCCACGATAAAATTCGTTATGTGCAACGGCGTGTGGACGCGGGCCAACAAGCGACATACTACCGGAGATCACATTAAACAATTGCGGCAACTCATCGAGCGATGTGCGACGCAAAAAATTTCCGTAAGGCGTAATACGTGGATCCGCACGCTTTGCTTGTGCAACATTAGCGCCATCTTCACATACCGTCATGGAGCGGAACTTCCACACTTTGATGCGATCGCCCCCCATGCCGTAACGAGTCTGTTTGAAAAAAATGGGCCCAGGCGATGTAATCTTTACACCGACAGCAATCAATAACATAGGAATCGCCAGTACCATTAAAATACCCAGCCCCAGCACTAGATCCTCCAAACGTTTCGCCCAGCTGTTATCCACCAGCGGCGAATCGTAGATACTCAGCGCAGGAATGCCCTGCAAACAAGTCAGGCGCGAATGTAACAAGTCAAAACTGAATACGTCGGGAATCACGTAGGGGGAGACTGTCGTATCGGCCAAGCGATCAATCACCGAATGCATACGCAACTCCGCACGCATAGGGAGCGCCACGAAAACAATATCAATCTTGCCATCGTGCGCATCCTGATACAGTTGTTCCAGACCGCCTTTCACTTCAATGTTCTTTCCAAACAGGCGGCGCCCCACATCATTGCTAGGTGCCCGGTCGTCGTAAAAACCAGTCACCTTGTAACCCAACCAAGGCATAACAGACATGGAATTAATTAGCCGCAGACCCAAATCATTAGCACCTACAATCGCAACTCTGCGCGGTTCAGTAGGCTTTGCACGCAATTTGGCCAGCAACAGCCGCCGCCCGATATGCATCGCAATCATCACCCCGGGGGTTGTTACGAACCAGACAGATATCGCCAGTAAACTCAATGTCGTAAATGGATAAACTACTACCAGTGACAAAACCAAGAACAATAAGGTAGCAAACCACGCGAGGAATAAACGAATGGATAAATCAATCATCGAGTGGCCACGCCACAAATAATACACTTCATTACTCTCGGCAAAAAAACCGAAAATAATCACCGCGCTAATAGCAAAGCCGGTGTAAATATTATTCCACTCTAACCCCAATAATTTGAGGCAACCCCACAGCATAAATACGATGAGGGCGCTATCGAGCGCGCGAAATAGCGCAAGTATTTTCGAATGATGGAAGCGAACCACAGGCGGTTCACTTGATAAGCCAATGGGATTGACCGCAACGCCTTCTACCGATAAATCGCTCATTACTACCTCCATGCGAATCACTCATGAGTAAAGTACGAATATGCAAATAAATTACTAATAGGTAAATTACGTTTTTAGCAGCGGGAGGTGAAACGACACATGAAGTTTTAGCGAATACCCTTCTGCTGCATATTTAGTCAAAGCATTTATCAGGCCAAGAATTAATCTACCTACGCTGATTAACGACTTTTCGCTAAAAGCGCACACACAGAATGTGAAAAAAATCCTGCAGAAAAAAGTCGCACTCGATAAATCCACTAATCGAACGCATCATGGTTACCTATTTTTCACAATGCAGACATCAAGCGCCCCACTTTAATGCAGTGAACGCCCTAAAATGCACTGATGAAAACAACCTGGTATTGACCCTAAACCAATAACAACCTTTATAATTGCCGCCTATAGCCATTCGCCATACGGTTATTCACGTACCCAGCGACGCATAGGTCAGCATGTCACATTTGAAATATCTCACCGGCTACCCCACCGAAACCCTGCAGCAAGTCCAGCAAATCGTCGCAGAAGGCCGCCTTGGCGAAGTATTACTTAAGCGCTATCCACAGATTCACGATGTACGCACCGACAATGCGCTCTACCAGTACACCCAAAACATCAAAAGTGAATATATGGGCAAAACCCAGCCCCTGAGCCGGGTGGGCTACGACAGCAAAATAAAAGTTATTCAACATGCACTCGGCCAACACCATTACATTAGCCGGGTACAGGGAGCCAAATTAAAAACCGTTAATGAGATTAAAATCGCTAGCGTGTTCCGCACTGCCCCGGAAGCCTTTCTAAAAATGATAGTCGTGCACGAATTAGCGCATTTCAAAGAAAAAGAGCATAACAAAGCCTTTTATCAACTCTGCCGGCATATGGAACCCAACTATCATCAGTACGAATTTGATTTGCGTTTGTATTTAACGCAGTTGGATTTATTTGGAGGGATTTATTGATGCTGTAGTAAACAGAAAGCGTATGCCTTCTGTTTACTAACAAGCGGTTACATTTGTGTAAATTTTGCAGAATTATAAATTTTTTACATACTCTACCAAGGCCCACCGCTCCTCATCATTGAGTTGGGTGCCATATTCATGCCCCGCATTAGAATTACCGAGCAGGCGGGTATCGAAAAAACTGGTGTTAGGCGCCGCGCTATAAACATGTCCCACTTTTACCAAATCCAATTCAATGTTACCGACATAAAATGTTGCTGGCCTCTGTTCCGCCGGCAGTAACAAATCATAAATGCTGGGAACTGAACCATTATGCAAATAAGGTGCAGACGCCCAGATACCGTTGATGGGGCGAGCCTTATAACTGTTAAACACCGTTTGCTCGGGCGGTGCATCATTGGAACGATATTCTTTAAACAATGCCTTTGTGGTTTGCCATGGTTGGTTAAAGAGTGCGCCAGTTGCTACATGGGTGACCAAGTCCAGCGGCGAGGTTTCCGCAGGGAGTTTGTCGCCAAATAACACCATGACTTTATCGCCCTCCAACAAGCCGCTTTTCACTTTGTGCTGGATAAAATTTTCTGCCATTAACGGATCAGTACCCACTTCTTTATAGTGGGTTAGTACTGCCTGCAACTTACGTTTTCTATTAGTTGGATCAACAATGCTGTGGCATTTCAAGCAATGCTGATCATAGAGTTTTTTACCAACAGCAACTTTTTCTGCATCAAGAGCTCCGGCAATTTCTACCGGCCATTGCGGTGCGACGAGCTGATAAAAATCTCGCTGTATATCACCGAGATTACTGATGCGAATTGATGATTGATAAGTGAGTTTATCTTTGGATACGGAGACAATACCGTAAACCGCGAGTGCCGTAATCGCATTTTGAAATAGTGGCCCCGGTTCTTTATTGGGCGCCGATGCATTCCACTGTACGATGTTTAAATGCGATGCATCCCACAATACCGGATAGCTGGTAGGCGCATTGGGTGCGCGAATATTTTCGGGCATATTGAGTGCTTCAACGGCAATCGCATTAAAAATTTGCCCAAATGCGTCCAGCCGCCCGTGCCCGTAGGGGACCTCGGTTGCATTAACAGCGTAGTGTTTTTCCAATTCTGCAATGCGAGTTTGCAATTGGGTTTTCAGCAGTTGTGGTGTCAGTGTTGCGCTTGGTTCACTGGCAATGACTTGTTGGGAAAAACGAGAAAACTTTTCATTGTCAGTGAGCGTTGCTTTTAGTGCGGCTAGTGTTGCCTGCTCAAATTGTGTGTAATCAACCAACGCTTGACCGCCATCAATGCGAATACGTTTGCCGTGAATCCTGACTTGCCCGGTATGGCAAAATGCGCACGTCATACCTAGAGCATCACCATTTTTTTTATCGCTATCGCGTACCAGTCCAACTGGTAATCCATCTGGATTGTATTGGTCTGCAATTGTAGAAATAAAACCCATTGCAGACAGATAATCATTATCGCGAAATGAGCGGGAATTATCAGGCTGCTCCAGCGCGAGAAACCAGGCGTAGGGAATAAATCGGGAACCAAAAGAAGTGAAGGATAGCGTTTGGCGGGTATGATGATCCCAGCCCTGATCTAAATAAATCGTATCATCCTCAACGGGTTTTGTAGCCTGGCTGGCAGCACCATAAAGAAGAAGGCTCAAGAAAAAGCAGTTTAACATCGGCATTAACATGGAGGATTGCCCTCCTATGCTTGTCATTTTTTTCATGCTGCATCCTCAACATTTTATGACTGCACCTGACCATCCATTGAAAAGTGCAGTCTTATTTGACATGACGAATGCTGAATTTTCCTTGCTGTTTTACGTTTTGCTACCCCACATTAACGGTTAAATGACCCAAGTAGATCCTGTTTTATTTCGCCAGAATGTTTTACTTGGCCGGAATATTTACTTCACTATAGCCGATGAATCCGACAATAACATTACGCGGCCTAACGCCGTCCGCCTAACAGCGACCCGAGGATGCCGCGCACGATTTGTCGACCAAGGCTACTGCCTATCGCACGTGCTGCACTTTTGGCAAAGGCATCTACCGCCGTTGCACGCTGTGCACTTGTGCGCTCAGCTTGCTGCTGTGCACGCGCCTGCTCTTTCTGTTGTTGCACCTGTTCCTTTTGCTGCTGTTTAAAAATGCGCTCCTGCTCAACGCGCAACTGCTCCTGGATTATTTGTTGCTGCTCGGTTTGTGCTTGCTGGGCAACACGCCCTTTTAAAATTTCATACGCAGACTCACGGTCAATTATTTGGTTATAAATCGCCTTGTAAGGTGAGCGCCCCATTACCTCGGTGCGCTCCTCATCGGCCAAGGGGCCAATACGCGATGCAGGCGGCGCAACCATCACACGCTCAACCGGTGTGGGTGAACCCTTCTCATCCAATACCGATACCAATGCTTCCCCTATACCCAACTCAGTGATCACCGCTTCGGTTGAAAATGCTGGATTGGGGCGAAAAGTTTGCGCCGCAATTTTTACTGCTTGCTGGTCTTTGGGTGTGTAAGCGCGCAGCGCGTGTTGCACGCGGTTGCCCAATTGGCCGAGCACTGTATCGGGAATATCGGCAGGGCTTTGGGAGATAAAATAAATACCCACGCCTTTAGAGCGAATCAAGCGCACGACTTGTTCAATTTTATCGACCAATAATTTAGGCGCATCGTTAAACAGCAAATGCGCCTCATCAAAGAAAAATACCAATTTGGGTTTATCGGCATCGCCCTGCTCAGGTAAATTTTCAAATAATTCAGAAATTAACCAGAGTAAAAATATCGCGTAGAGTTTGGGCTGGTTGACAAGGGTGGTGGCATCGAGAATATTGATGACGCCAGTACCTTCAAGAGTGATTTGCATCAGGTGATTTAGATCCAGCGCCGGTTCACCAAAAAATTGATCTGCACCTTCTTGCTCCAACATCATTAACCGACGTTGGATGGCGGCGATGCTGGCCTCGCTGATACCACCGTATTCATCCTCCAATGTTTTACGTTCGTCCTTCATCCAATTGAGCATGGCTTGCAGGTCTTTTAAATCCAGCATCAACATGCCCTGGTCATCGGCAATTTTAAACGCGGCGTAGAGCACACCGGTTTGGGTTTCGTTGAGATCGAAAAAATTCGCCAATAACAGCGGGCCAAAATCTGAAATAGTGGCGCGTACCGGATGGCCTTTTTTTGCGTACAAATCCCAAAATACGCAGGGGAATAAGCGTTGCTGGTAATCGGTAATATTCATCAGCTGCACACGCTCATCCACTTTGGAGTGTGGCTTGCCGGCTTTGGCGAGGCCGGACAAATCGCCTTTAATATCGGCCATAAATACCGGCACACCGGCTTTGGCAAAACCTTCGGCGAGCACTTGCAAGCTCACAGTTTTACCCGTACCCGTTGCACCAGCGATCAACCCGTGGCGATTCGCCATACGCAAGTTCAACTGTGCTGATTGAGCGCCGTTGCCGCCAATAAGAAAGTGAGTGGTCATAACAACTCCTGAAAAATAATCGTTTTTATTACTGTTGAACTATTTTTTGTCGAACCAATGTTGTTAAGCTAATTTTTTTGAAACTCAGCAAAGACTTCAATTGCCACTGCATCACCAATCGCGGGAATTAAATAATCCACACCAAACGTCGAGCGGTTCAAAGTGCTGGCAGCAGAGAAACCTAAAGTATAGAAGCCGGTAAGCATATTGTTAGCGCCGCCATTAAAGGTAACAGTTAAATCAATTGGGGCCGTCACTCCGTGTAGGGTTAAATCACCGGAAAATATCGCAGAATGTTGGTCAAGCACTTTGACATTGGTAGTTTGGAAAAACGCTTGCGGATATTTTTCAGTATCGAGCCAACTGCTACCGCGCAAGGTCTCTTCCAAATCGGGATTATTCGCATCGATACTGGCAACATCGATTATCGCCGACAATTTAGCAGCGGCAATATTAGCAGGATCAAACTCCAGCGTTGCATCGACTTTATTAAAACGGCCCACAAACGTAGACAAGCCCATGTGGTTGATTTTAAATAAAACAGCGACGTGGGTTTGATCGAGCTGGTAAGAACCTTTTTCCAGTTGCACTATGCCGGTTTTTACATTGGGCTTGATGAGCGTGCCACAGCTGACCAGAAGCAGTAGGATAAAAATGGCAACGGTTTTAATAAAATTGTGTTGCATTGCAGATCGACTCCTTAGTATTCATAACCAGTCTTGATTAGATAACTGGAGATTTAACCTTGTGTTTTGCATAAAACTGACGCAATTGGTGCTTGGGCGTTTTAGTCAGTGTATGCATAAAGCCAAATGTGAGTTCATCAAACTCATGCTGCTCGCGTAACTCGGCCAATAAACTCAACCATAAATGCGCTGTGACTTCGGCATCTGCCAAGGCGCGGTGGTAAACGCCATCGCTGGGCAAATTTTTATACTGCGCCAGAGTTGCCAATTGATGGTTGGGGGCATTTTGAAAGATGCGGCGTGCGGCTAATAAACTGCAGGCAATACCTGACGAACACTGCTTTTTAATACGACGAAATTCCGCGCGCAGAAAGCGCTCATCAAAACTGGCGTTGTGTGCAACCAGATTGCGGCCGGCGATAAAATCGTAAAAATCGCTCATTACTTCAGTGTTACTACGCGATTCGTTAATCATCGCATTGGTAATGCCGGTGAGATTCTCAATAAATAGTGGAATGCGTACACCGGGATTCATCAACTGCTGAAAGCGGCCGGTAATTTTTCCGTTTTCAATCAGCACGGCGCCAATTTCAATTGACCGATCGCCCATATCAGGTGAGAGACCGGTAGTTTCAAAATCGAATACTACCAATTGGTCAGCAGGCAAGGAATGAAAATCAATATTCATAAATCAAAGCCAGATGGATAACAAAAAATGTAGTGCAATAAAAAAGGGATGCACCAGAGTCGGCGCATCCCTTTTTTCCTGCTGCGTGGGTCATGCAGCATAACGCTTTAATCCGGCAAGGTAATATTCAATTCCAACACCGAACAGTTATCGGAATTGTCGAGATTAACTGTGACCTGATCGGATTCGATATGGATATATTTACGGATCACCGCAATAATTTCTTGCTGCATCTGTGGCAGAAAATCCGGTTGGCTTAAATTGCGTTTGGTGCGCTCGTGCGCAACGATAATTTGCAAACGCTCCTTGGCGACCGAGGCCGACGAGGGCGCACGTTTTTTGATGAGGAAATCCAGAATACTCACGGCTTATACCCCCAGCAAACGCTTCAGGAAACTTTTCTTTTCCGCTTCAAGGAAGCGGTGTGGTATTTCTTTACCGAGCAGGCGATCAACGGCATCGTTGTAGGCTTGTCCAGCTGGTGTCGTTTCATCCAGAATCACTGGTGTACCCTGGTTAGACGCTTTTAATACCGCTTCTGATTCCGGGATTACACCGAGCAATGGGATTGCCAGAATCTCTTCCACATCATTCACGCTGAGCATTTCACCCGCTTCAACACGCACCGGGTTGTAGCGAGTCAACAACAAATGTTCTTTGATCGGTTCCAGATTTTGTTCTGCTCGGCGCGATTTACTTTGCAGAATACCGAGGATTCGATCCGAGTCGCGCACCGAAGACACTTCCGGGTTGGTCACAACAATCGCGATGTCGGCAAAATACAATGCCATCAATGCGCCCTGCTCAATACCGGCAGGAGAATCGCACACAATAAATTCAAAATCTTTGGCGAGTTCGTTAATGACTGTTTCAACGCCTTCGCGGGTCAATGCATCTTTGTCGCGGGTTTGCGATGCGGGTAATACGTAAAGACCTTCAGTGCGCTTGTCTTTGATCATCGCTTGATTCAGGGTCGCTTCACCTTTAATCACGTTGACAAAATCGTACACTACACGACGTTCGCAGCCCATGATCAAATCCAAATTACGCAGGCCGACGTCAAAATCGATAACCACAGTTTTATGGCCGCGCATCGCCAAACCGGTGCTAATTGCTGCGCTGGATGTGGTTTTGCCCACACCGCCTTTACCTGATGTAACAACGATAATCTTGGCCAAGGGAAGGCTCCTGTAAAATATTCAATGTCTAAAAAAATAACATCCAAAAAAATAAACAATAAATGGATGCAGAAATTTATTTACTCACCAGGCTTAATTACTGACAAGGGCTTCGACAACAACCTTTTCGCCCTTAAGAGAAATTTGCACCGGCTTTTTTAACAGTTCTTTGGGCAGTGAATCCTGCAGTACAAAATTACCGGCGACCGACACTAATTCGGCTTCAATTTGCTGGCAAAAAATACGCGCGGTTTCATCGCCTTTTACGCCGGCCAACGCGCGACCACGTAAAGTGCCGTAAATATGGATATGGCCATCGGCCAGTACTTCAGCCCCTTCACTCACTTGCGCCAGCACAATCAAATCTGCACCTTCAGCGTAAATTTGCTGGCCGGAGCGCACCGGGCGGGTGACGACTTTACTCTGCCGCTGAACCAGTCGCTCTTCGATCACGGTTTCGACCACCGTCTCCACCACGCGTTCGATCACTGCCTCAACTGCCTGGGGTGCCGCTTCCTGTTTTGGCAGTTTAAGCGCGCGTTCGCTGGGGGTCGGCAGCACTGCCAGACCGGTCTTATTAACTGCCGCTAACAATACCTCAGGTACGCCGCTAAAACCTAGTGGTTGTAAATCCAGTTCGCGGCAAATTGCCAGCAAATCCCCGAGTTTTTTCAAGGATTCGGGGTTTTCCAAACGGTCGAGATTGATCAATACTGGGGAGTTATTGAAAAACTGTGGCGCCTGGACGACCTTTTCTTTTAACTCCGCCAACAAACTCTTGGGCTCATAGCGGACAATCGCCAGCACCACTACGGTAATAGCACTGCCTTTTAACTGAAAATTCACATCGATCATGCGCTACTCTCTATTACCCGGCGTATCTGCGCCATGTGTGTTTAGGATGGATATCGCAAAAGTGCGCCATTATCGGGGCGCCACCTGATTAGTCAAGCAAGAGTCTGCACCTAGTTCAGCTCGCGTTAAGCGCCAGGCTCCTATAAATGAACCATTGGCACCACTCCGCCCTCTGAGAGGGTAATAACCGGTATCCGAGCGAGAACCATCATGACTAGCCAGCTTCTGCAACGCCCAGGAAAACTTGCGTTAACGATCAGCCTGCTGCTGCCATTACTGGTGGGTTGCACCACCACCCAGGCAGTGGACAAGACGAGCTATAGCACCATAGCGGCACAGGCCAGCTTTAGTGAGGCGCAGCTGGACTCACTGCTGGCCCCCATCGCCCTCTATCCGGATACCGTGCTCTCACACGTTCTTATCGCCTCGACTTACCCGCTAGAAGTGGTCGAAGCTGACCGCTGGGCGCGCAACAACAGTCGCTTGAAAGGCGATGATGCTGTCAATGCTGTCGATAACCAGGATTGGGACCCGAGTGTTAAAGCGCTGGTCGCGTTCCCCGACATTTTGCAGCGTATGAGCGACGACCTGGATTGGACCCAACAGCTGGGCGATGCCTTCCTTGCCGATGAAGAGCGGGTGATGGACAGCATCCAGAAACTTCGCAACCGCGCTTATGCCTCAGGCAATCTCGATAAAGTCGAGCATGTACGTGTAGTGCGCGAAGATAAAGTCATTGTGATTGAGCCTTCGGTCGAGCGCGTTGTCTACGTGCCCGCTTACGATACCCGCGTGGTCTATGGCAACTGGTGGTGGGCGGATTATCCACCGGTATATTGGCATTACCCTAGCAGCTATGTGTTTGTATCCGGCTTTTACTGGGGACCCCGCGTTCATATAGGCCCGCGCTTTTATTTCAGCGGCTGCCACTGGCGCGATCGCCGCGTTGTTGTAGTTGACCATCACCACCATCACGGCCACCGTTTTTACGATAGCCGCAGCGTGGTTCGTCACAGCAATGCCAGACATTGGCACCACAATCCGGCGCACAGACGCGGTGTTGCCTATCACGATAACCACACCCGCGAGCGCTTCCACAGCCCACGCGAAAGCTATCGCGACACCCAACAGTATCGCGCCAGCCTGCGCGACAACAATGGCAATCGCGGCGGTTACCTTGGCGAGAATCGCGGCAATGGCCGCATCGCACCCAATGCTGCGCGCGACCAACGTCAGGGGCGCGATGATCAGGCGGTACAACGCTTAGAGCGCCGTCAAGCTGGCCAAATCACGACTAACAGGGCCAACGTGAACAGCGATAGAGCCGTGCAAAGCCCCCAACCGCGCGCAGAACAATTGCGCGAGCGGATGAACAACCGCAACGGGCGCGATCTGGGCAATGTCCAAAGTCGCGAACAGGGCAATCGTACCGAGCGCCAAAGTGGTGATGTTCGTCAGATAGAGCGCAGACAGCAGACTGAACAGGGCGAAAACCGCAACAGGGAAAATCGTCTTAACAATGAGCGCAGCAACCGCGTCGAGCGCACCGATGTGCAACGCGCCCAATCGACAGAGCGCGTGCAACGGACAGACCCACGTATCCAGCAAGCACAGCAGCATAACCGAGTTGAACGCCCGACCATTCAACGTATCGAACGCGCGCAATCGGTCGAACGTGCCCAACCGGTTGAACGCCCACAAGTTCAACAAGTCGAGCGCCGTGAAGCCCCGCGGGTTGAACGAGTGGAGCGGATGGAGCGCAGTGAGCGCCCGCAACGTATCGAGCGCACAGGAGGGGGCGATTCAGATCGTGGTGGCCGCACTGAAATGCGCGGTGGTCGCGAACGCTAGCATTATGAGTAACCCTAATAGCCCCAAACCGACACTTGGCTTGGGGCTATAACTTTTTGATAACTCCTAAACCAACTTCCCGCCTGTCCATTACGCGTGCAAACTTTTATACTACTGCAACATTCATCCGCCACACTCCATTAACAACCCCGCGTATTACATAGAGCCCAATTTTGTTTATGCAGAAAATCGCACCCCTAACCCGCGTTATAGCCGCAGTAATATTGGTCAGCAGCCTTTTCGCTTGTAGCAGTAATAAAATTGTTAAGCAGGCAGATGCCTGGCCCAGCGACATGCCATCCCGCGCCTATTTCCTCAAAATCTATGAGGCAGATGAGGCCAATAAAAAAATCCAGACCAAAGAGGAATACCTCACCTGGATTGTGCGCTTTTACAGTGGCTGGGAATTGTATCGCCGCGGCTGGATCAAAATGACAAACGAATTGGTGGCCCAGGTAGAAGACCCAAGCCAGGTAAAAGAAATTCGCTACAAAATAAATCGCATCGGCCGACTGGTATCTGGCGAGTGGGCGAAAAAAGCGGATACGCGCACGATTTATTTGCGCCATGTTTCCATCTGGGGCAATGCATTACTCGAATCTCTGGATCGCAATGAAGCCCTGCCGCTCATCAACCGCGTTAATCAGGATGTCGATGATTTACTCGCGCACAGAATCAAGGCCGATGTCATTACTGCCGAGCGCTACTTCCCTGCTGACGAAGATGATCCGTTTTTATAGCAAGTATGTTTAATCAAGAATGACGACCGTTAAAAAATAATCCCCGGCCAAAAACCGGGGATTATTTTTATCCGTCACAAATATTTACCACGCCCAATTCACACCCAACTTCAAGGTTGTTGGCGGCCCGTTAAAGGTGCCGTTAGGCTGCGCAAAATTGGCTGGCAAATTCTCGCCAGCTCCACCAAACCAATCCTGATAACCTCCGTGATTCACCGCATTGGTGACATTTAAAATATCCAGGCGCAAAGTGATATAACTATCCTGAGCGATCATACCCGTCGCAAACTGTTTGCTAATAGCAACATCCAATTGTTTGTAACCGAGAAAGCCATCGCCATCCGGTTGAAAAGTATTGTATCGGCAAGCATTCCAACCCGCGCGGCAATCCGTACCCTGATAGGTTTTTACACTTTCCAGATTTAATTTTGCCGACAAATCAAAACCATTCGGCAAATCAAAGAGTGCGGCAATCACCAAACGATGCTCAGGTACCGAGAGCGAATCGTGCCAACCGTAATCGTCGATATCCGGATAATCCAGCGCAAAAACCTCACCCGCTTTGCGTCTGTCCTGCGCATCGGTGTAGGTGTAGGCAACCGTCATCCCCCAATAATCATCGACTTTGGGTTTATCCAATTTGATGTAGAGTGAATCGGCTTTGGATTCCAAGGCATTCATGCCGATCAAGCCATTGCTGTACCCAGGAATGCCAAATCCCCATGGCTGCCCCCAGGTGCTGTTGCCATCAAAAAAACTACCGCCAGGTCGACGATTCATCAGCATCCATACAAAACCATCTTCGCTTTTGATATGCGACAAACTGAATTCAGCATCCCAATCTCCCAAAGTGCCGCGCACACCTAAACTGAATTGATCCGAATAAGGTGTTTTTAAATCGTTATTCACCAAAAACACTTCGCGCCCTGCACCTGAATTTGCATAGAGCAATTCATCCAGCCCTTGCGCCGTTAAATATTTCGGATCCCATGCCACACAATTGCTGGCAGCAGGGTCGCAATTATTTTGCGGATCTTCTGAATCAAAATTCACGCGATAGGTTGGGAAGGTGGCTTTGGTGGCTTCTAGCTGCAAGTTATCAAATAAATTGCGATCAAACGCGCGGCCAGCACCGCCAAATAGAACCAGATTATTATCGGTGCCTATGTCATAACTAAAACCCAAACGCGGTTGCCAAGCGTCTTTAAAAGTATCGCGGTTATTGCCAGTGCTGATGTAATCATCGACATTGATATTGGAATTGTCGAGATTGCTCCAGCCACGCAGTGCAGTCACTACAGCATCAGGCGTTTTGTAATCCAGATACGCATCGGACTCTTCATAATCCCAGCGCAAGCCTGCATTAATCGTCAAACGTTCGGTCGCACTCCAGTCATCCTGAAAATACAAGCCGAGTTGTTTGTTATCCGCCACTGCAGCACCATTGCCAATACCGGCCAAAGGTGCGCCCCACTCCACCATATAAGGCTGCGTCCATGAATAATCGATGTTGTAACTGTATTGCGGATTAAACGGCTGCTGCTCCACCGAGGTTAATTCAACTTCCTTATATTTAATGCCGGTTTTTAATTGATGGTTTGCCAAGGCAATGTAAGTGAAATCTTCTTGCAGTGCCCAACCGGATTGGCTTTTTTCCTGATAGTCACGCCCTGCACCCGTGCTCAATACCAGTTGTTTACCCGCATTCAATAAAATAGTCCCGTTACCCAGAGTATGCGGGCGCGGATTAAAGGTGTAATCCTCGTAAGTGATGCGTGCATCATTGAGCCAATTATCGGTACGCCAGTTGTGGCTGAGCACAACGCGGGTTTCTTCATTATTTTTATCTGTGCCAAATTCGAGTGGCCGCTGCCCACCTATACCGGTTAATTCTGTCTCATCTCGATACTTGGCAGTCAGCTCGATTTTTTGCGCATCATTGATCACATAACTCAATTTACCGAAATACAGATCCTCCTCAAAACTCGCGCTAACGCCGCCCAGCTTGGCTTGCACATTAGCGGGCAACTTATTAACATCGTAACCGGCACCCACAACGACATCGCGTGGATCGCTATTACTTTTACCTTCATAGGCAAAAAAGAAATGCAGCTTGTCCTGAATAATTGGCCCACCGACATTAACGCCATACTGTATTTGTTGGCTGGGTATTTTTTTATTGTCCTTTAACTCATTTGGATTTTTTTCACGCATACCTTCATCAGAGTAATCGTAAAAAAATCCACCGTGAAATTCATTTGTACCAGAGGCTGTGACTGCGACAATCGCTGCGCTACTGAGTTGGTCGTACTCCGCGGAATAGTTCTGCGTGATGACTTTGTATTCTGCAATCGCGGATTGTGGGAAAGGGTTACCGCGACTGGCGTCCTGCCCGGTTACGCCACCGCGCAAAACATAATTTTTTTGCCCGACACCATCGATAAAAATATTGATTGCATTCGGACTCTGGGCACCGCCCTGGATACTGGTGCTGCCATCCTGCCCCTCGTTAAATTGCACGCCGGGCGCCAAATCCGCAAACGCCAAAAAATTGCGCGTGGTTTGCGGTAGGGATTCAATCTGCTCCAGCGAAATATTGGTACCGATTTCACCACCCAAGTTGTAATTCACCTGAGTGCCTAGCACTAGCATTTCCTCTACCGGTTGTTCAGGGTTCGCCTTGCCAAGCTCAATATTCAGATTGACTTTCTGTCCCACACGCAAATTAATTTGTTGCTGCTCTTGAAGATTTTTTCCTGCAATTGCCAAGCGGTAATCGCCTGGCGGCAACCCGGTAAATAAATATCCCCCATTGGCTTGGGTGACGACCTTATAGCTGTGGCCATTAGCGATATTGACCGCGGTAACCTCTATGCCCGCTGTAGGTTTGTCACTCACTTCAATAATACCGGACAAACTGGCGCTGCCAATTTGCGCATACAACACACCACTGAATGATGTCAGTGCGATAGCACTCATAACAGAGGCGAGAATTTTTTTAGCGACGGGATTTTTCCAAAGATGTGCGTGCATAAGCGTTTCCTTTTCTTAATTATTGAATTAGCCGGCATTTCAATATTTAACTAACCGGCAAGGCCATTAGCCTCATTCAAGTTTAGATCAGAAAACAAAAAAGGCTCACCGTACGGCGAGCCTTTTGCACCAAATAAAAAATGTCATTTAGATGATTAAGATGCCAACACCTTGAGCGCAATTTCCGAACCGGGCAAACCGTCCTGTGCGATCAACATAATCATGCCTAAAAACATCGCGACGACTACCAAATACCAAAGCACTGAAAACCAAATGCCGTAGGTTTTGAGCGGGGTAATATCTTCTGCCAAACCAACGCGCCAACCCGCCACAATATCAATCACACCCAATACAATAAAAAAGGTGATGAAATAAAATCCAAGTTTCCATGCCAAGACAAAACACGCCGCCGAGATCGCAAGCAACGCAACCAAAGCTAAATAATTGCGTCCGGAAAATACCAGTGATTTCACCACGCGCCCGCCATCGAGCGGATAGACAGGAATTAAATTAAATAAATTTAACAGCGCACTGGTGGATGCAACCAAACCGGCAAAATGGCTATCGGTAACAAGATACACAATATAAAACGCCACCGTCATTATCAAACCATACACCGGTCCCATCATGGAAATGTACACATCCTGCCAGCGGGTCTTGGGCATATCGCCCACCGCAATGCCACCCACAAACGGAATTAAATACATACCTTTGGTGGGCAGGCCAAATTTTTTCATTGCACGCAAATGCCCATATTCATGGAACACCAACACCGCAATTAATGCGAACGCAAATTCCAACGTAAACATCACGCTATATACAGCAACGGATGCAGCCAGGAGCGCAACCTTAACAACCTGCACTGCTTTCAATAATTTAAAGGCAACCAAGCCAATCGATAACCAGGAATTGGGTTTTGTTGGTTTATTCATCGGCATCGCCAGTTGTTCGGATTGCACTTGGGCTTCGCTAAAAGACTCTTGCTGCGCAACCGATACTCGTGCAGCAGCCTCAATCACCCGCTCACCATTTACCCACAATTCATAATTGACATCGGCCGCGCGCATATTGAGCACATAGATCAATTTCACTTCACCCAGGTCATCCAATACAAAACTATGCTCACTGGTAATACCAAAATTGCGCTTCTGCGATACCACCACAGTATCCACTGCAACCTGCTCCTCCCCGCTCGCCGGGGTTGCATCGACACTAAACACACGATTGGCATAATCAAACGAAAATAACTGCATAAATAACGACTCTAAACTGATACAAAAAATCAAAAACCAACAGGACTATAAACAAAACCAAGGGGCCGCGGGAGTTTTACTGGCCTTAACCCACCCTTGCTAATAAACTGTGCACTATTGATGCAACCGTCTTATCTGCACCTAACCGCGAGAATGAGTTCAGTATGTTACAAATTGGCCGACAAAACCGCTTAACCATCGTCAAACACACCGATTTCGGCATTTTTCTCGATGGTGGCAAGTTTGGCAACATATTATTACCCAAGCGCTATGTTACCGAGGATATGAAAATCGGTGGGATTTTGGATGTGTTTATCTATCTGGATTCCGATGACTGCATTATCGCCACTACCCTCACACCCAAAGCCATGGTCGGAGAGTGCGCCTTTCTCGAAGTAAAAGAAGTCAACAACGTCGGCGCGTTTCTGGATTGGGGTCTACCAAAAGATTTGCTGGTGCCCTACGGCGAACAACACAAACCCATGGAAGCTGGCCGCTCTTACGTAGTGTGTATTTATCAGGATGAATACACCGGCCGCATTACCGCCTCATCGCGCCTGAGCCGTCACTTGGAAGAACGCGCGAGCGGGCTGAGTGTAAAACAAGCGGTGGATTTAATTATTTGTGGCCGCAGCGATATGGGTTACAAAGCCGTCATCAACCACACCCATTTGGGTTTGATCTTCCGCGACGAAGCTTTCCGCACACTGCTCTACGGTGAAAAAGTCAAAGGCTATATCAAAAGTATCCGACCCGACCGCAAAATCGATTTAAGCCTGCAAGCGCAAGCGCGCGACAGCAAAGAAGATCTGGCTGAAAAAATTCTCGCCGATTTGCAGCGCCAGGGCGGCACTTCTTATCTGACCGACAAAAGCGAACCTGAATTAATTTACAAAGTGTTTAATGTCAGCAAAGGCAATTACAAAAATGCCCTCAGCTTGCTTTATAAGCAGCGTAAAATTTTGATTGAAAAAGATAAAATTACATTAGTGTAAAAATGAAAGTGAAATAGAGATGGAGAAGAAGATGGGGGCTGAAAAAATCATTCGCTGGGGCATTATTGGTGTTGGTGATGTCTGTGAACTAAAAAGCGGCCCCGGGTTTTATAAAGCACCCAATTCACAACTCGCGGCGGTAATGCGCCGCAACGGTGAAAAAGCCAAAGATTTTGCGGCCCGCCACAATGTAGATTCATGGCACGACAATGCCGAAGCACTGCTCACCGATCCCAACATCACCGCCGTTTATATCGCCACACCACCAGCACAGCACAAAGACTACGCAATTGCCGCATTAAATGCCGGCAAGCATGTGTACATCGAAAAACCTGTCACCCTTAATGCCACCGAATGCGATGCGATTATCGCGGCAGAGAAAACCAGCGGCAAAAAAGTCAGCGTTGCGCATTATCGCCGCTATGTGCCCTGCTTTATGAAAGTCGGCGAGTTGATTCGCTCTGGTGCAATCGGTCAGCCACTAATGGTGCAGCTGGATATGCTGCAACCCGCAAAATCAAAAATTATTACTGAAACAGATGATAACTGGCGAGTGAATCCCGCCCTGTCTGGCGGCGGTTTATTTCACGATTTATCACCACATCAATTAGATTTAATGATTTATTGGTTTGGATCAGTAGTGCAAGCAAGTGGTTTTGGCTACAACCAACGCCGATTTAATGCAGCTGATGACTGCGTGCATGGGTGGGCAAAATTTGACAGTGGCGTAGTTTTGCAAGGCCGCTGGCATTACGCCGTGGCTCAGGCGCAAACTCGCGATCTGTGCGAAATTATCGGCACAACAGGTAAACTAACCATTAATTTTTTTGGTCAACAAGTTATTCATCTAACCAACAGCGATGGCGAGCAGGAAATTATCGTCCCCAACCCACAACATATCCAGCAACCGATGATTGAACAGGTCAATAATTATTTTCGCGATGAGCGGGATAATCCCTGCAGTGTGAGTGAAGCAAAAGCGGTGATGGAATTAATTGATTGTTTTAGCAGGCCTATCTAAACAAAAAATAATTTATAAAAAACAATCCCCCTCCCTGGCGTTTTTACTCCTCTATTTTAAATGAAATTTTAAGCGACAAACTGGTTTGTCGCTTAATGATTCACACTGGCACCTCTGTTCGCAATGATAAAATTGCGCGCAATAATTAATCCTTGCTTGTGCGCAACATCACACAATCTCCAATCTTTTCTACGGCAGGCTTCTTGCTAGTCACTCACTGAAGAAACCACTATACCAATGGAAACCCGCTTCAAAAAAATTAGTAAGCGCATCGCGCAAATCAATTTGCCTGGTGCACTTCCTGAGCCCATTCAGCCAGACAGAATGCTTAAGGAGATATGATGTTTACTAAAACTGTTTTGCATCAAGCGATTCAATTACTAGCAAATTCTTTCACCAAGTATGTGTTACCTATTAGCAGCGTAATGCTGCTAGCCAGTACTCCTACCCTCGGCCAAACATCAGCTGAACCTGCTGCCGATGAAGTTGAAGAACTTGTGGTGGTCGGCTCGCGTATACGCCAAACAAATCTCAAAACTATTTCCCCAATTAAAATGATGACGCGGGAAGACGCCGCTGCAGCCGGATTAAATTCCACAATGGATCTGCTGCAATCAAATGTACTTACAGGAGGAACATCGCAAATTAATAACGCTTACGGCGGCTATGTGACCGATGGCGGCCCGGGTGCCAATACAATTTCTTTGCGTGGTTTAGGTGCAAGTAGAACTCTGGTGCTCATTAATGGGCGTCGTGTTGCACCATCAGGCACGCAAGGCGCAGTAGGCACTGCAGATTTGAATGTATTACCAACCGCAATGATTGAACGCGTAGAAGTGTTACGCGATGGCGCTTCCTCGATTTATGGATCTGATGCTGTCAGTGGAGTCATTAACGTCATAACACGTGAGCAAGTTGAGGGATTCGCCATTGAAGGTGACTTCAACTACCCCACCGAAGACAATGGCGAACAAATTCGCTTATCAATAACTGGCGGCATGAATGAAGAGAGACTTTCCCTCTCTGGTTCTTTCGATTATTACGAGCGAAAACCTCTCACCTTGGCAGACAGGGATTGGACTCGTTGCAACGAAGATCTTTTTCGCGACCCTGTAACAGGCGCTTCCGATGATTATATTGACCCACGCACCGGCAAATCCAAATGTTACCCAGCCACTGCCTCTGGCTCGAATGGGGTGACGGTCAATACCATTGGCACACAGGCAGTAACGGCAGCCAACTGGAGCACACTTGGCCTTAACGGCCCGGTTGTCGGAGGCCCGGGATCTTCAGGAACAACCTTTACGCGTTTTCGTCCAAACCCGGCAGTAACAACCGGGTTGATTGGTTATGAGGGCGTTGGCGGCGGCAGCAACAGTATTAACGTACGTGATACTTTTGAGCCGCGTATGCTCAATGAAGATTTAATTTCGCCCGCAAAAAACTACACGGGCTTCCTGCAGAGCAAGTATGAACTGGAGTCACTTGGCAACGCCGAAATCTATGCTGAACTATTGGCATCACGACGCGAGTCAAACCAAACGGGCTATCGCCAACTCTCGCTGGATTATCGTCGCGGTAGTCCACTAATCCCCGCGGAGCTTGCATACGGCAACTTTGGTGCAGATCAGGGAACCAGTGGAGGTGAACGCGTTGGTGTGCGCGCGTTCATCGGCTTTGGCAATGACAGCAGCGAGCAGAATGTCGATTTTTACAAACCCACTGTTGGCCTGCGCGGAGACCTCGAGTTTTTGCCCGACTGGCGCTATGACCTCTACACCAGCTACGCAAAATCCGACGCAACCTACGAACGCAATTCATTTCTTATTGATAAATTAACCTATGCCAGTGATGCCGTAACGGCAACCAGCGCAGTAGATTCAAGCCTGGTGCGCGACGGTCTCACTTGCGAAATCAATCTCACTGATCCCAATGAAAAATGCATTCTTCTTCCACGCTTAACGGCAGCTGTTGTCGGAGGAAATTTGCCACAGGATTTTAAAGATTATATTTTCCAAAACACCCAAGGCTCCACTGAATACGAGGAATCTATTTATAGTGCCATTATTGATGGCCCTCTTTTCAATGTTCCTGCAGGGACAGCGCAAGGAGTATTTGGTATTGAACATCGCCGCATGGAGCTCAAAGACCAGCCCGATGAAAATAGCATCGCGGGCAATCTCTATAATCTGAGCATTGCGACTCCTACGTCCGGTGAGGATGACGTCAGCGAATACTATACCGAGATTCAAATCCCGATCTTAGCCGATGCAAGATTTGTTAAAGAGCTTACTATTAATGGCTCAGTTCGCTACACGGATTATGATTCTTACGGTTCAGATGACACCTACAAAATGGGCTTTATTTATTCACCTACGGATTGGGTATCGGTCAGAGGATCACGCGGAACATCCTTCCGTGCGCCGGCACTATTCGAGCAATTTCAAGGGCCGACTAGCGGTTTTCGTCCGGCATCTATTGACCCCTGTAATGACTATGGTAGTGATGGGGTAAATCCAAACCGAGTCATTAACTGCACACAGGAATTACCGGGGCAGCCAGAATTTCAGGCAACTCAAGGTGTTGAAGTATTTAGTCTGGGCGGTGCGGACGCCGGATTATTTGCGGAAACATCAGAGAACACCAGTTACGGAATTATTTTCGATCCGGCAATTTCCGACACCACAGGCTTGAGTATCACTATTGATTATTTTGATATTCAAATTGATAACGGCGTACAAAAAGCAGGAGAAGATGAAATTCTTGATCGCTGTTACGATTCTGCCGAGTTTGCTGAAGATCGAGGTCTATGCAGATTAGTCACACGTGACCCTGTTACCAAACAACTTACCGTGAACGATGCCTACACCAATCTGGCTACAGAAGTGGTGCGAGGGCTTGATATCAGCACCGACTTTTCACAAGACATCGGACCCGGCAGCCTGTTAGTCAATCTGAGCGTGACGCGCTACTACGAGCAATCATCAAGACTTTTCGCAGACGAACCAATAGAAGATGTGAACGGAAGCCTGGAAAGTCCCGAATTCGGTGGCTCAGGGGAAATAGGTTATGCGCTTGATAACTGGAAATTTCTCTATGGTGTGGAGTGGATTAGCAGCATGGACGGTTACAAAGAAGCTGACGAATTACCAGAAGAAAGTTTTTCTGATTACACAGTGCCAAGCTATCTGGAACATCGCATCTCCGCACGCTTTCAAGCAGACTCTTGGAAAACAACCTTTGGGGTCCGCAACCTAACCAATGAAATACCTCCACAAATTTCAGCAGGCTACTTTAATCGCGTAGGTACAGCACCACTCTACAGCGGCTATGATTATATCGGCAGAGAGGTTTTTATTAATTTTCAAGTGCAGTATTAAAGCGTAATCAACGTAGTGAGCAAGGGATTGCTCATTGCGCTGATAGAAATATTCACAGAATTCAGCTAGCGCCCAAAAAGATACGGAAACAACTTCTGTTTTTCTTCTGCGCTTAGACTTTCCACCCGCGTCTTATTCACTTCTGGTATTTCTTCCACATCTGCAAAATACTCCAGCGCTTTTTCCAAGCTGGCTTCACGAATAATATGCAAGATTGGATAAGGCGCGCGATTGGTAAGATTTTCGGTATCATCCGGCTCGGCGTGAGCAAAACAATACTGAGGATGAAAGGTGGCGAGTTGATAAACGCCAACCCAACGATTGCGCTTGAGTAATTGATTCGTCCAATTTAAAAATTGGTTGTAATCAAAAAAATCTTGTAAATGATGAGGAACAATAACCAACGTCGTTTCTATTTCACTTGCTGGTTTTTGGTCGAGTAATTCCATTTCTTGCTGTAAATCCTGCAAGAGCATCTCATCGTCAGTGGCGTTGCTGACAAAAAAGCGCACGCGATTTTCGCGGGTCGGCTTGCCGGAAAAGGGGCAGAGATTTAACCCTATCACCACCTCATTTAACCAGCGGGCGACATCACCTATAAACTTCGTGTCAGCAGCAGGCGCGCTCATCTGATTAAACTCCGGCTTTTTTCTGCTGCAGAAGTTTTCCAATACCCTCAATAAAATCCAGCACCAATTCATCATCGCAGGCTTTGTAATGTTCATGCCCGGCTTTGCGGAACAATGCCGCGAGATCCGATTTGGTTAGCTCAATAGTTACCAGCTTGAGTGCATCGCGCAGATCCTGCTCATGCAATACAAATGCAATGCGCAATTTTTTCAGCACATCGTTATTGGAAATTTTAGCGTGTCTCTCAATAACTTCCGCAACAGCATCGGCTTTTTTACCGCGCTCCTGATCAATCAAATTATTCAGGAAAATAATCAGAATGTATTCCGGCATAGCTTCAAAGCCGGATTGGTAGTCGGTCTTCAGTAGATTCGCAACGTCTTTATCACTCAGGTCTATATCCGATGGCGCAAACAATGCCTGGATTTGTGCGGTATCCAAAGGTAAAGATTGGGTAAGTTTGCGAAAAATATCATTGGTTCTCATGGGCTTGCTCTATGATTGCAACTGGGTTTTACGGCATTCTACCCCAAAATATCCTCCGCACGAGAGCTAATCCATGAATCCCTTTATTGAAGTAAACCCGTTTGAACCCGAATTGGCCACCGGACGCAAACGCGCCAAATTGCTCTGCCAACAGCTCAATGCACTGCGTGCCGACCAAACCAAAGCGCGCAAACCGATTTACCAACAACTATTCGGCCAAGTATCCAGCGCTTATATAGAACCCCATTTTTTTTGCGATTACGGTAGTAATATTTTTCTGGGCGAAAAATTTTATGCCAACCACAACTGCGTCATTCTGGATTGCGCCGAGGTGCGCATTGGCGACAGAGTTATGTTTGGCCCCAATGTACAAATCTACGCCACCACCCATCCGCTTGACCCGGTTGAACGTGCAACCGGCAAAGAGTTTTGTGCAGCAGTGTCCATTGGCGATGACTGTTGGATTGGCGGTGGGGCGATTATTTTAGCGGGCGTGACAATTGGGAAAGGCTCAGTGATTGGCGCAGGGAGTGTAGTGACTAAAGATATTCCGGAAGGGGTTGTTGCGGCAGGGAATCCCTGCAAAGGGATAAAAATCATCACACAAAAACAATCCTGACAAACACTCTATTTTTCTCGTTCCCAAGCGGAGCTTGAGAACGAGAAAGAAAAATATATTTGCCCAGCCATTTAAGACTAGATTGCTACAGCAAACTATTTTTTTCTATACGGACGATGTATTTTCCGTAAGGATGAGCAACAAGAGGTATATTGGTGACTGTTCCGTACACATTATAACCTCCTGTTGATGTAGTAAAATTACTATTGATAGCTAAAGCCAATTTTTCCAAATTTTTATTGTATGGTGCGACTACAAGGTAATACTCTCCTGGTGCACCGACATCTATTTTCCAATCAGCATCCAAATGCGCAGGAAGATTAGCCTTCAGCAAATTGCCTGATTGCTTCCCCTCTTGTATTTTGCCTTCACCAATTTTTAACTCCTTCATATTTACATCAAGAAGCTTGATAGAAGGAAAGATCAGTGTTTTATTAAAGCCCAAACAGTCACATAAGGCTTTTACATTTACATGATATGTTCCGGAAGCAGGGATTTTTATTCGATAGACATCATAATTAGATGCATAACCCAAATTTAAAAACATAGGATCTGCAATAGTAATTTCGCCTTTAAGATCCTGCGTCAAAGCAGCACTTGATGCACCTTGAACCACACTGTTAGACAAAGATTGGGAACGGCCTTTACTGGCGGCCTCACGATACTCCTGAATCCCGCCACCACCCGAGGAACAGCCCATAACAAACAACACACATATTAAAGCTACTTTTTTCATTGTTAATATCATCCATTTGTTATATTTCGGTTAGATCCTGCCAACAAACACCATTCTGGCCGTGGCTTGTTGCTTTTTCGGTACTTGGTTAATCACTGGGTACTTTTCAAGCAATCCAGGAAATAGTTCTGCTGCTGCTTTCACAGTATCTTGCTCATTATCTTTAATAACAATTCCTGCATAAACATTATTCTTTTGTGTATCAACACGCTGGGATGAAGCCATATTCCAGCCATCGATTACAGCCTGAGAAAAGCTCTTTAGCTCACCTTCGACAAGCCCTATATGAACATCACCAACATAGTTAATTGCACCGGGCTCAATATTAAAACTCAACCCCTCAAAGTTAGCCGCGTATTCGTCATAGTAATAATTAGTGATGGTAGCGCCTTTAATCACTTTGACCGGCACCAACCTTAATTGATCTTCTTTACTCTGCTCTAGCTGAGCAATCTTGTTTAGATCACCCTTCCAAATACCGAGATTGCCGGTTTTATGGGCGTGTACTCTCACCAACAAAAATGCATCGTTTTCCTGATATTCTTTGGTAGGATCAACATTCGCGGTTTTGATTTGAGAACAACCAAGTAACATTAAAAATACAGAACAAAAAAACAGCAGGAACATTCTTTTCATAATCAAGGTCCGTTAAATTAAGAGAATAAAATACAAAAACGAGGTATGGCCGAAACAGTATAGTCAACGTAATGAAAAGTACCGTAGAAAATTGATACCAATCAATCCAAAATAATATGCGGCAAAAACCGCGAGGTATCTTTAGTGATAAGTGACTCATCTTCACGGATACAAATTCCCGCTGCGCTATCACCTACGATCCAACTACCGAGCATCGCGTAAGTATCGGCGTTGCGATATTCATCGCGATATTTTGGTAGTGCATGCAATGCCTGACGGACATAATTACCATCAGCATAAGGACCTGCTGCAGAAATTTTTTCACCGCTCGCGGTAATTAAATCTACGTTGGCGCCCTCGCGCGAAAACAAGGGTTTGCGTACCCAGCCTGCGCCGAGTGGTTCACTCGCTGCAGTTTCAAAAAATGCGGGCAATAAATTCGGATGATTGGGATAGCGTTGCCAGAGCAGCGGTAAAATACCTTTGTTGGACAACAGCATCTTCCACGCTGGCTCGATCATTTGGGTATTGGCAGCGGTAATCGTGCGTGCAAAATCCTCCTGCACCATAAATTCCCAAGGATACAATTTGAATAAACCTTTTATCGGTTGATTATCCAAATCGACAAACTGTTCATTTAGGTCGCCAATATCTTCCAATGCGATATAGCGAACATTCACGCCTGCTTGCGCGGCCATATCCATTAAATAATTGACCGTGCCGCGGTCTTCGATATTGTCGCGTACGCTGGTGAAATAAAATGGTTGAGGTAAATTTAATTGTGCAAAGGCTTGTTCGATTTTGTCGTGCAGGGAATTAAATTGATCGGCGCGCTCGGGTAATACACCGTTTTTAATTTGATCTTCCAACCACACCCACTGGAAAAATCCGGTTTCAAATAACGAGGTAGGGGTGTCGTAATTTAATTCGAGTAATTTGGCAGGGCCAGTGCCGTCGTAGACCAAATCAAAACGGCCATACAAATGCGGCTCGCCTTTATTCCAGGAGTTCCAGATATAACTCCAGAAATCGCGCGGGATATTGAGCAGCGTGAGCATTTCTTCACTGCGGGTAATATCGCCGACCATATCCATGGTCATTTGATGCAATTCTTCGGTCGGCGCTTCCAGATCATCTTCAATTTGCTGCAAACTGAATTGGTAGTAAGCGGTTTCATCCCAATAGGGTTCACCGTCGAAGGTGTGGAAATTAAAGCCAACTTCTTCGGCGTAAGCGCGCCAATTAGCGCGCTCGGCAACACTGATACGTTTCATCCATTAACCACCAAAACTATTGCGCGCAGCCGCTTGTTGGCCGAAACCACCGCGACGAACCACTTGACCGACTTGCGGTTTTACTTGCGAGGGTTTCAGCGAGATAGGGCCAATACCACCGGCGACGGGTGCGTTGGTTGCCGTGCGAAAAGTGCCGCGGTCATCGCGCGATTTGTACAGCGGCTGCGTGGGCACATTAGTTCCAGCTCCTGCACCGGCAGCAGCGGGCTGTTGGAAGTTACTGCCGCCGCGATTCAACATTTGCCCGGCCAGATAACCCATCATCATCGGCATAAATACACTCCCGCCCGATGTCGTTTGCTGTGGCGCGGTTTCGCAATTGCCCGCACCAAAATCTACTTCGCATTCTTCTTTGTTTAAATATTTTGGCGCAACTTGCGGATGCAAGGCTTGTGCAGCCGCGTAATCGGCCTCGCACTGGGCGGCACTATTTAATGCGGCGGCGCTACATTCACTCGGGTCGGTAAATACCATCGCCTGTTCGCGCTCTTCGCCACAACCGGCAAGCAACAATGTGGCAACAGGTACCATCAATACTAATGCGGCTTTTTTACTGCGTTTCATCATTCAACTCCACAATCAGTTATCGATAAATTAATAGGACATGCACGCGGCATTAATTAAACCCACGGCAATTGCGAGCGTTGCAGCAAAAATACCGGATGCCATTTCACCATTGTCGATGCGCTCGGATAATTGTTTAAGTACTACGCGCAACGTAACAAAAGTAAGAATCTGTACAACCAGGGCAACTGCGCCCCATACCGCACAATCAAGCAGTGACTGCGAGTGTGTAATCGCACTGGACAGCGGCAATGCGAATCCAATAATCGCACCACCAAATGCAAGTGCTGCCGCAGAATTATTGGCGCGGATTAATGCCAGCTCCTCATGGGGTGTCATCCAGGTATAAATACGCACAAAAATCAGGACTAATACAATTGCCACCGCAAAATAAGCGAGAAAAGGTGGAATGCCATTAAGCGATGTAAGCGTGGTTGCAAGCATGGAGATTTCCCCAGTTGGTAAATTGACGAATGGTAAATGAAAACTGGCGCGATTCTGACACAAAAGCTTACTCAGCTCTATCTTGCTGGATGCACCCAAACCACCTATAACGGTTAACAAAGTTTAATCGGCATCTGGCACTCTCATTACTATGGGGGCACACTCTCCGCTATCCATAGCTCAGGGATTATTTATGAAATCAGCTTCGTTTTACAGCTTGCGTCTTTGCCTGCTGCTGGCACTGGCCGCACAACTCATAGCCTGCAGTGACAACAACGCTCACCTCGCGCTCGGCACCCTAGAGCGCGACCGCATAGTGCTCAAAGCGACCGCCGCCGAAATTATCACCCAACTCCCCATTGCCGAAGGCAGCGATGTCAAAGCGGGCGATTTACTGCTGCAGCTGGATGATCGCCGCCAACACGCACTGGTCGCCAAGGCCGATGCCAATCTCGCCAGCGCGCAGGCCAATCTCACCAAATTGCAAAACGGCGCGCGGACGGAAGATATAGCCGCTGCGCGCTCGCAAGTAAAAGGCGCAGAAGCGCAGTTAGTTGAAGCGCAAAAAACCTTTGCCCGCGCTGAAACATTGGTGAGCAAAAAACTAGCCGGTGCCGCCGAGTTGGACAGTGCCCGCGCTAAACGCGATTCGGCGCAAGCCAATCTCGATCAATCCCACGAGAATCTGTTGTTACTTACCAACGGTACCCGCGAAGAAGATTTGCAGCAAGCCGAAGCGCAAGTTGCGCTCGCCAAAGCTGCACTGGAGCTGGAGCAATACAATCTGGGCGAATTGAGCATCCGTGCCACCAGCGACGCACGATTGGATCACCTACCCAAACACTTGGGCGAGCGCACCAGCATCGGTGAAGCGGTAGCAACCCTTCTCGATAAAAACGCGCCCTACGCGCGAATTTATGTCCCCGAAACCCATCGCCTGAAAGTCAACGCAGGACAGGAATTGGTGATCCATATTGATGGCCTAGAGCAGCCCCAAACCGGCAAGCTGCGCTGGGTTTCACAAGACCCGGCCTTTACGCCCTACTTCGCACTTAACTCCACCGATCGCGCCCGCCTTGTGTATTTAGCCGAAGTGCAACTGCCCGCATCCGCCGCTAATTTGCCGAGCGGTTTGCCGGTACAGGTTGAACTGCCCCATGATTGATTTAAAAGAACCGCGCGCTCAAGACTGGGCGATAGAAACCATCGGCATGACCCGTCGCTTTGGCGATTTTGTCGCAGTAGACCAGCTGGATTTACGCATTCCTCACAAAACCATTTACGGCTTCCTCGGCCCCAACGGCTGCGGGAAATCGACCAGCATGCGTTTAATCACCGGCCTGCTCACGCCGAGTGCGGGCAGCGTGCGTGTATTGGGAATGGATATTCCCGAACAAGCGGAATTACTGCGCCGCCGCCTCGGCTATATGACGCAAAAGTTTTCGCTGTACGACGATTTAACCGTACAGGAAAACCTGCGCTTTATGGCGCAGATCTACAACCTTGAAAGCCGCAGCGTAAAACAGTTGATCGACAGCCAACTCCGTCGCTATCAACTCAACGAGCGCAAAACCCGTCTCGCCGGTGCACTCAGCGGCGGCCAGCGCCAGCGGTTGGCACTCGCGGCCGCGACCTTACATCAACCGGAATTATTGATCCTCGACGAACCCACCTCCGCCGTAGACCCGGAAAACCGGCGCGATTTTTGGGAAAAATTGTTCGACCTCTGCGATAGCGGCACTACCATTCTGGTCTCTACCCATTACATGGATGAAGCCGAACGCTGCCACGGTTTGGCAATTATGGAGAGCGGAGTGAAACGCGCCGATGGTGCACCCGCGCAATTGATGCGCGAGCTGGGCGCCCGGGTGGTTGAAATCGATGGCGAAAACCTGCGCTTGCTCAAGCAACAATTGGGGGAATTGCCGGAAGTGGTATCTACCGCGCAACAGGGAACGCATCTGCGCGTATTGATCAAAGAAGCGATTGAGGATCCGGAAACCTGGTTGCGCAGTGTGCACCCCGAATTAGTTGCCAATCGCCAGATACACACCGTGCGCCCGAGCCTGGAAGACGTGTTTGTCCATTGCACTGGCAGTAACGCGCCTGACGGGCAGGGAGCGCGGCAATGAATGCGCCGACTAAGAAAGCAACGGCGATTAACGCCTTTGGCCAAAGCTTGCAGCGGATCGGTGCAATTGTGTTTAAAGAGTTGCGCCAGCTGACGCGCGACCGCCCTACTTTCGGCATGATCGTAATGGTGCCCTTGATCCAGTTGTTACTATTTGGGTTCGCCATCAACACCAATGTGCGCGAACTGCCCGTCGGCGTGGTGGATTTGAGTCATACCCAGACTGCCCGTGCGTTGGTGAGCGACCTCACAGCCACGCAAGTGGTGAGTTTTACCGAAACCTATCAAACCCCCAAGCAGGCGGAAGATGCGATTCGGCGCGGCCATGTCCACGCGGTACTGGTGATCCCCGAAGATTTTGGCCAACGGCTGCAAGACCAACGCCCGATAGCCCAGTGGCTGATCGATGGTTCCGATACCATGGTCAGCAACGCGCTGCTTGCGCTGCAACAAATGCCCTTTGCCAGTGGTTTTGAGGCGCAGCCCAGCGCGCGCAAAAACACCTTTGAGATCGCGCTCTTCTTTAATCCTGAACGACGCTCAGCGATTAATATCGTGCCCGGGCTAGTGGCTATTGTGCTTACCATGACCATGGTGATGTTTACCTCGGCGGCGCTGGTACGCGAGCGCGAGCGCGGCAACCTGGAATTGCTGATCACTACGCCGGTGCGCTCCAGCGAGATTATGATCGGCAAAATCGTGCCCTATATTTTTGTCGGCCTGATTCAGGTGTCGATTATTCTCGGCCTCGGCCATCTGATTTTTGATGTGCCGATCAATGGCCGGCTGGATCAGCTGGTCCTCGGCGTCTTCGCCTTTATCAGCGCCAGCCTCACGCTTGGCCTGCTGGTTTCCACCATCGCCAAAACCCAATTGCAGGCGATGCAACTCACTGTGTTTTTGTTGATCCCTTCAATCCTGCTCTCGGGTTTTATGTTCCCCTACGAGGGTATGCCTGAAGCAGCGCAGTGGATTGCCGAAGCGCTACCCGCGACTCACTTTATTCGCATGGTGCGCGCGATTGTGTTGCGCGGCGCAACGCTGGAAGATTTGCAGCCAGATTTATGGTGGCTGATCGGGTTTACCGTGCTTGGGGTGATAGCAGCAGCAAGCCGGTTCAAAAAGCGACTGGATTAACCGGCTTATTCCAATTAATCCATGCGGTGGGAAGTTTTCCAATTTTTACTTATAACAAATAAAAACAAGCAGGAAATTTTTTATAACAATCAGCTTGAGATTGAGCATAAATCAACCTAAACTGCACAGCATTGATTTATGTGAACTGGTTCGCACTTATGCTCAAGTATGTTTCTGCCGTTTTAGTCTTGGTCACCGCCACGCAAGCCAGCGCGATTAATATCGATCTGGGCCCAGCGGCTGGCTACAACCTCTTTATTAAAGAGAACTTCACCCAACCGGGGGCTGACTCCCAAGGCAAAATCGCCATTGGCGGTAACGCCAATATCGGCCAATACGACGTGGGTGTGAACTACGAGCCAGGTACATGGCGCGACGGCAAACAATTCTGGACTGAACCCGGCAAGTATTCTGATGTGTTAGTGGTGGGTGGCAATCTGACCACCACCCAGTGGGCCTGGGGCAACGTCAAAGGCAATCTGATTCTGGGCGGCAAACTCACCGAGGGCTCCAGCAAAAATGCTGTGTTGGGCAGTACCACAAAAGCTACCCCGATTGATTTCAACTCTGCCTTTAACCAGTTTACTGAGCTATCCAAAGAACTGGCGGGCCAATCCAATACCGGCGGCTTGGAATTTAAATACAACAACTGGCTGATTCTGGATGGCACCAGTAACAACGATGTGTACGTTGCCAATATCACCGGCCACCAGTTGGCAAAAGCGACCGATCTAACCGCAACCGGGCTGGATAAAAACGATACGCTGGTCATCAATGTCAGCGGCAAAAATATTAAATTTGACTCGCTCAACTACGGCAAACGCGAAGGTTTTGATCCATTGAATATGGCGGCCAGTAATATCCTGTACAACTTTTTTGAAGCAGAAAAAATCACTTTTGAAGGCGGTATCAAAGGCAATATCCTCGCCCCCAATGCCGATTTCACTTTTTTACAAGGCGATTTGAGTGGCCAGGTGATTGCAAAATCCTGGACCGGGGGCTGGGGAGCACAAGCAAATTTATGGGATGGTTTTTTTGTACCGCCGGATCTGCCTGAACCTCCGAAGACACCTGTTAGTAATGTATCTGAACCCTCTGCTCTACTGCTGTTGTTCTGCGGATTGCTGGCATTGGTAGTCATCCGCAGTAAGAGCCAAAAAGGCTAAACAGTTAGTATCACCAAGACTTTAGGTTTCATACCACACACAAACAAAAATGCCCAAGCAACTTGCTTGGGCATTTTTGTTTGACTGCAAAAGCCGTTTTAAATCACAGTTCCAGCGTAGCAATATCCTTAAGTGCAAGCTCGATATTACTTCTGATTGCACCTTCAGTAGCCAAACGCAAACGCTCTACACCAGCAAATGCTTCGCCAGCACCTGTGGTATGTTGAGAGTTGATGACTTTGCGCCAAACGATGTTATCGTCAGCCACTTTTCTCAACTTCCAGGCCAAGTCTGTTTTAACGGTAAAACTGAAACCCATTGTTGGTTGGTTGACGGTCAAAATAGAGGCGGATAATTCGTAATCTGCACCACCCACCTTAACCAGTTGCTTAAAAGCTTTGGTTTTCAGGATGGTTTCTTCTATTGCTGTTTTCAGGTCAGCATCAGCCACACTGGATTTACCAAGCGCGGATGTGTCTTGCCCACCAGCTACATTTACGCTAACCGAATAGGGTTGAATTTTCCCGGGTACGTAATCTACAGGTACCATAGCAACAGGGTTGGTTGGTGAGGCGCAGCCGGTAAATAATAGCGAAGCACAGAGTAATGCGATGAGACGGTACATTATTTGCCCTCGCCTTAGTTAGTTTGTTTTTTGTATATATTAGTGATGACTTCATCCACCATTTTTTCCGGTGACAATCGAGTCAGCGAAGTATGCATGGAATAGCCTTTGGCGATGGGGAACTTATCTTTAGGATCTTGCATAACAACGGTAAGTTCAATCATGTACATGGTGATATCCCACATCCACTTGTCAGTATAAGTCACCAACGCATCAACCTGAGCAGGGGCACTAGCGGCATTACCGGTAGTGGCTTGTTTGCCAATCGCCGACAATTTTTTAGTGATGAGCTCATTCACACCACGATCATCACCATCCAACTTAACGACATAGAAGGAGTTTATCTTGCTGAGATCCTGATCGGGAAAAATCTGCGCATCCATCTTGTTAACAGCACATCCAGAAAGAAAACTAACGAAGAGAAAAGTAAATAAAATGCGTATCGACATTTTTTAAAGCTCCGTGCAATTATGTTATTTGATTGACGTTGGCACCTTTACGCCAACCGCAGAATGCTAACATACGCGCCAGAGCTGAGCCATATTTGTCTACTGACCAAACCGCTCAATTGTTCGACCCTATTAATGAAAGAACATCGACCCGACAAATAGCTTGTCTAAACCAAGCCTAACTTAAAAAGGAATACCTATGAAATTCGACAATATTCTCCAAACCATTGGCAACACGCCGCACGTCCGCATCAACCATTTATTCCGCAGCGATATCGAAGTCTGGATGAAAGTCGAGCGCTTCAATCCAGGCAGCAGTATCAAAGACCGCATCGCGTTGGCGATGGTTGAAGACGCCGAAGCCAAAGGCTTGATCAACAAAGATACCCTTATTGTTGAACCCACTTCCGGTAACACCGGCATCGGCCTCGCACTCGTTTGCGCGGTAAAAGGCTATCGCCTCATTCTCACCATGCCGGAATCCATGTCGGTCGAGCGCCGCAAAAACATGAAGGCCCTGGGCGCTGAATTGGTGCTTACCCCGAAAGAGCTAGGCATGGGCGGCTGCATCGCCAAAGCCAATGAAATACTGGCCGAAAATGACAACAGCTGGATGCCGCAGCAATTCAACAACCCTGCAAATGTGGAAGTTCACCGCAACACCACTGCGCAGGAAATTCTTAACGATTTCCCGGAAGGAATTGATTACATGATCACCGGCGTAGGCACTGGCGGTCATATCACCGGTTGTAGTGAAGTGTTGAAAGAAAAATTCCCGCACTTAAAAACCTTTGCCGTAGAGCCGGAAAAATCCCCCGTCATCAGCGGCGGCCAGAAAGGCTTGCACCGCATCCAGGGAATCGGTGCCGGTTTTATCCCGCAAGTATTAAATAAAGAAGCCCTCGACGGCACCATCCTCGTGAGCGAAACCGACGCGTTTGAAATGGCTCGCCAATGCGCGTTGAAAGAAGGGATTTTTATCGGCATATCCTCCGGCGCAACCCTCGCTGCAGTCGCGCAGAAACAAGCCGAGATGAAACCCGGCAGCCGCGTAATTATTTTCAGTTACGATACCGGTGAGCGTTATTTATCGATTGAGGATTTGTTTTAAGTAATAAATCAAAAAAGCAGTATCAAGAGGGCGCAACACATTGCGCCCTATTTTTTATCAGCCCACAAAAACCAGCCCTCTTTTAGGGCGCATAAAAAATGTCACATCGCATGTGTTACAGTCCCACCACAAGATCCCTCTACAGCTCCCAACAAGGAAACAGCAATGAGTAATGTGCATTTTATCGGTGGCGAAAAAGGCGGGGTTGGCAAATCTATGACCGCGCGGTTATTGGCGCAGTATTTGATCGACGCAGAAAAACCTTTTATCGGCTTGGACTCCGATCAATCTCACGGGACTTTTTCACGCTTTTACAGCGAGTTTGCATCGCCCTTAATTGTTGACGATTACGATAGCCTCGATCAGCTGATTATTCTCGCGCAGGAAAATCCCGGCAGCGATTTGATTGTTGATTTAGCAGCACAAACCTCCACCCGCTTGGGCAAGTGGATTGACGAGAGCGATGCGCTCGCACTGCTGCAGGAGTTGGGCAGCCAAGTCTTTTTATGGCATGTGATGGATGACGGTGCAGATTCCGTGAATTTATTAAATGGGCTGCTCAATCGTTACCCGCAGGATTTTATCAAGATTGTGGTAGTCAATAACTTAGGCCGCGGAGAGTGTTTTGAACACTTTGAGCAATCAACTACTTACCAAAAAGCAAAAGACCGCAATGCGATTTTTATAACACTGGCAAAACTACAACCGCAACTCGCGGCGCGTATTGATTTTGCCAACACCAGCTTTTGGGCGGCAGCGAACAATACGGATGTAATGAACATTATCGAACGCTCGCGTGTGCGAGTGTGGCTAAAAAATAATTATGCGCAGTTTGATAAATTGTCCCAGTAAAAAATACCAAAAAAAATGGGCGCACATTGCGCCCATTTTTTTGTCTCGGTAAAACTTATTCTACTGCAACAACTACCACTGCTTTAGCTGGAATCTCCAACGCCAGTTTTCCATTTTTGGCTTTCGCTGAGTAAGCTGCTGGCTTAATCGTCTCTGGCGCTGCGAAGGTATTGTGTGCATCCATTGCTGCTGCAGTTAACACCTGGCCGCTCACACCATTCACTGTTATACCCGCCAAATTAATATCAACGGTTTCCGCCTTGTTGGGGTTGGCGTTAACCAAAGCGATATACACTTTGCCATCTTTCGCACGCGCTGCTGTTGCACTCACTGCAGGGATTGAAGCACTGCCCAGCGTGTATTGCGGTACATTTTTCAGCTCCAGCGGCAAAGATGTAGCCCCCTGGAATGGAATGTACATTTTGAATACATGATAAGTCGGAGTCAGAACCATTTTTTCCTTGTCCGTCAAAATCATTGCCTGCAATACGTTCACCATCTGCGCGATGATACTCATGTGCACACGGTCAGCGTGTTTGTGGAAAATATTGAAATTCAAGCCAGCGACAATCGCATCGCGCAAACTGTTTTGTTGATAGAGGAAACCTGGATCATCATCACCAGTTACGTCGTACCACGTGCCCCACTCATCCACATAGAAACCGACTTTTTTCTCAGGGTCATTTTTATCCATCACTTTTTTGTTGTTAACAATAAACTGATCCATTTTCAGTGTATTGACCATGGTGGACATCCACTCGGCCTCAGGGAATTTAAGTGCGGCGCCTTTTACTGTCCAATCGCCTTTCGGCAGTGTGTAATAGTGGAAACTCACTGCATCCATTCGCAACGCCCAATTCGGTTTTACATTGGCAGTGAGATGATCTGCCCAACTGGTGTCGTCAGTGTGGCCGCCGCTGGCAATCAAAATCGGTGTGTTGTCTTTCGGCGTTTTGAGGAAGCTGGCGTATTGCTTGTAGAGATGAGTGTAGAACTCGGGGGTCATATTGCCGCCGCAGCCCCATGCCTCATTACCGATCGCAAAATAATGCACACGAAAAGGTTTATCGCGGCCATTTTTGCGGCGCAGTTCAGCCAGGGTCGATTTGCTATCCGAGGTCATGTACTCCAGCCACTCTGCCATTTCCTGCGGAGTACCAGTTCCAAGATTACCGTTGACGTAAGCTTCAGCGCCGAGCATTTCCACCAGATCAAAGAACTCATGGGTACCTACGGCGTTATCTTCTATCACCCCCCCCCAGTTGGTGTTCACTCGTGCAGGGCGCTTATCGCGCGGGCCAATACCCTCGCGCCAGTGATATTCATCGGCAAAACAACCGCCCGGCCAACGCACCAGCGGTACCTGCAAATCTTTCAGCGCACCCACTACGTCGTTGCGCCAGCCTTTGGTATTGGGGATTTTGGATTTGGGGCCAACCCAAATACCTTCGTATATTCCGCGCCCCAAGTGCTCGGCAAATTGGCCATAGATGTTTTTGTTGATGACCGGACCGGGCTTGGTGGTATCGACACTGACCTGAGTGTCAGCCAAGGCGGTAAAACTGAGGCTCAGGCCAAGTGCGGCGATGAGCGGCTTGATAGCTCGCATGGATGTCTCCTATTTGTTGTTATGGTGTAGTAATTACGCTGTACAACAGAAAGAATAGCCCTTGTCAGATCATATTGTCATACAAGTTAACCTAATTTTACCCATAGACACCTCCTCTTACTGCCAAGCCATGTCAGCGGAATCCGTGATCTTTGCTTCAACCAGCTGCCACTCACCAAATACTGTGTTTAAATACAGCATCTTTACAAAAACATTATTCCCCATGCGCAAAATTATTCATTGTGATGCAGATTGTTTCTTCGCAGCGGTCGAGATGCGCGATGATCCCAGCCTTGTCCATCGCCCGATTGCAGTGGGCGGCAGCAGTGATCGGCGCGGCGTAATCTCTACCTGCAACTATGAAGCGCGCCGCTATGGCGTACATTCGGCCATGCCCTCTAGGACCGCAAAACGCCTGTGCCCGGATTTATTAATCCTGCCCACGCGCATGGATGCCTATCGCGAAGCTTCGGCAAAAATGCGCGATATTTTTTACGAATACACCGAGTTAGTTGAGCCACTCTCGCTCGATGAAGCATATTTGGATGTGAGCGATACTAAAACTCACCGCGGTAGCGCCACCCTAATCGCACAAGAAATTCGCCAACGTATTAAAGATGAAATCGGTATCACTGTCTCCGCCGGTATCGCCCCCAATAAATTTCTCGCCAAGGTCGCCAGCGACTGGAATAAACCCAACGGGCAATTTGTTATCCCACCGGAGAAAGTCCCGGCATTTGTTGCGCAACTACCCGTCAAAAAAATTTATGGCGTCGGCAAAGCCATGGCTGCAAAACTGGCGGAATCCAATATCTTTACTTGCGGCGACCTGCACAAATTTTCAATCTTTGAGTTATCGCAGCGCTACGGCCAAATGGGTTCACGCCTCTATAAACTGAGCCGTGGAATTGATGAGCGCGAATTAACGGTAGACAGACGCCGAAAATCTCTCAGTGTGGAAAATACCTTCTCACAGGATCTTCTCGGATTGGAAAACTGCCTGCACGAATTACCACCACTAAGCCAACAACTGGCGATACGCTTGCGCCGTGTCGATGATGACTACAAAGTGGTAAAACTCTTTGTAAAACTTAAATTTTCAGATTTCAGTATCACAACCATCGAGCGTAGTGCCAGTGCGGTGTCTTTAATGGAATTGCAAAGTTTGTGTGCAGAAGCTTATGAGCGGAAAAATTTGCCAGTGCGGTTGATCGGTGTAGGCGTGAGGTTTATTGATTTGCGGGAGAGTAATGCGTTTTTTCAGCTGGAACTATTTAACAACACCAATCAGTATCTTACAGAAAAGCCATTTTATGGATTGAGCGATGAATTAAGAAAACAAAACATTGTTTAGTGAAGATGTAGGCGAGTCTGCAGCCAGTGAATTCCTCGCTCAATCCGTTATCCTCTCATAATCATTAACAATAAAAAAAAGCAATCCAAATTAATTCTTCATCAACATCAAACTCAAAACCACTACCCAAACCGCCAACACACCATAATTAATGCGTTGATATAAACCCAAGTTGATATTGGTTTTGATCGCACGCAACATTAACACCAGAGCAACAACTGATATTACTGCACTAACTGCGGAATACAGCGAAAACCACGCAGGCAAATTGTGTATTTTAATCGTCCATAGCAAGCAGGTGGCAAGCAAAGAAAAATACATCGCCAAACCCGCAAGGTTATGTATTACCTGCCCCTTTGATGGTTTGGGAACACCCAAATTTTCATCACAGGGAAACAAGCCCGTTACCCAATGTGAAACGCCCTGCACCATCATCAAAATACCGGTTAAAAATAAAAGGTTATTAGTGGATTCAATATTCAGTAGCATCGTACCAAACAATACAAACCAAAACCCAATAGGAAAATTATTGATCCATGGGTGAATTTTGGTAGTGGCGCGGTTGCGTGCACCCAACTCACTCATCACCTGTTGGCGATGGTTATAACCGGGATATAAACGCGCGACTACAATTACGCCCACTAGCATCCACAGTGGTGCAACAATTCCCGCTAAAACTAATAATTCCATATCATACTTTTTCCAATTTATTAATTCTCTCTCAGAGGAAATTCCATCTCAATTATATCGTCAATACTCAATTTCGATTCGTCGCTTTCTTGACCCTCAATCAGCAAAAGCCTTATTGTCTCCATTATTGAACTATTGGTGTCAGACATTTTACCGCTCCAAAAACTGATCTATGCACAGTGTAATCACTACCGCTTCTTCAACCGCAACACCGCTTTATTCTGATCAATCACAAAATCAAACCGGCCGAGAATATCAATGCCCAGCAGGCCATCGAATTGATCGCCATTATCCATCGGTAGGCGGGCGAGCATGTGTTTGTTGAAGGTGATGCTTTCGATGGTGAGGGTATCGACTACAAATAAATAACTTTCAACCGTGCCGCTTGCGGTGTTGAGTTGGATGGGTTTGGGAGATTTTACAAATGAGTAATGGCGATTGATAAAACTGGCAGTCAGGCCGCTGATAGATGCACCTGTATCCAGCAATAATTTTACTTGCTCACCCTCTACTGTTATTGGCACTAAAAATTGGCCGCCGAAACGAATCAACGGTACTGTAATCTCGGCGGGCCCATCGTCTTGCGCAGTTGAGCCTTCATCCAGTTTTGCCAATATACCTTCAGCGCGCGCCTGGGTTTCGGGTTGGTTGGCAGCCATGAGAGCATGGTATTGCGCTTGCTCTTTATCTTCGATTTTTAAATGCATTTTGGCGAGCTGCAAATGCAACTCGCCATTGTCAGGCGTGAGTTTGATCAGGTCATTGATCTGCGCCATTAACCATTCGTAGCTCTCTCCAAAAATAGAGGGATTCTCAGTGAGGCGAATTAAATATTTCGCCAAATACGCGAGCGCATTTTCAATTTTTTGCGCATCCACTTCGGTATTGATATAGCGGAACCAAATGCCGACTGCTTCTTTATGCTGCCCCTGCTGCTCGTACACACGCGCCAACAACCACAGCGCCTCGGTATTTTGCGGCTCCAACTCGAGTAATTGATTCAGCAGGCGCGCAGCATCGCCGTAAGCGCCATTAGCAATTAACTGATTGGCGCGTTCGAGTGGCGACTGGGGTTTCGTCGGTAAAAACTGAGTTGTTGATGCAGATGAAGCGGGACTGAGATCTTGCGGAGGGCTTGGTTCTGGCTTTTCAAAAAAATCAGGTTCATCAATATTAGCCGCAACAATCGGCTGCGCATTTTTATCATTTTTGGCATGACGATATTCGCTGGCGTAAAAACCCAGTGCAAATGCCAGCGTGGCGACAAAAACAATTTTTTTGTTATTCATCGTTAATTTTTTGTAGTAGTCAGGATAGTTGTACTTATTAGGGCTGTTGTAGCTGCTTACGGATAAAATCCGCCATATTTTCCGGTTTGGTAATAGTTGCAAAACGTTTGATGGGTTTGCCGTCGCGACCGATTAAAAATTTAGTGAAATTCCATTTAATCGATTTACCTAACCAACCGGGTAATTCACTGGTTAACCATTTGAAGAGCGGGTGCGCATTGTTGCCGTTGACATCCACTTTGGCGAACATGGGGAAACTCACACCGTAATTAATCTGGCAGGTATGGGCAATTTGATCCGCATCGCCCGGTTCCTGTCCACCAAATTGGTTGCAAGGAAAACCGAGAATCACCAAACCCTGAGCGCTAAATTCCTTATAGAGCGCCTCAAGTCCAGCATATTGCGGGGTAAACCCGCATTGGCTGGCGGTATTCACCACCAGCACCAACTTGCCTGCGTAGTCAGACAGGTTGATGGGCGTTCCGTTCAGGGATTCAGCTGTGAAATTGTAGAAAGGGCTCATGGTTCACCTGCGAGTATTATTGGCGAAAGTGCATCAGCCCAGACTGCATGGAGCGCAGGATTAAATCAACCCTCGCGCTCCATTGACGTGAAGGATTAATATTCCGCCGCAGGCTTATCGAGCGTTTTGATCTGGATATTGCGGAAGAAAGTCTCAGCGCCTTCCGATTGGATTTGCAGTTTGCCGCGTGTGAGCGGAACAAATTTTCCATCGACTTCGTGGCGTGAATTAAAGCCGCGAAACACTTCATGGCCGTTTACTTTATGGATCAGGGTTTTGCCATCGGTAATCACTTCCATGGTGTCCCACTCACCGCTCGGCTTTTCATAGTTGCCCAGTTTTAATACGCGCGCGGCTATATCTTTGCGCAGCGGCAATTTGGGGTCGTAGCGATAAAATTTCCAATCGCCGAGATTAGTATCGCCCGCATGCACATCAATGATCACACCGTCGAGACTGTGGTAGTCACCGCTATCACCTTCCTGGATCTGGAATTCGTGGCTGCGCATCCAGTGGGTGCTCTGTGCACCTTGTGGGCCGACGGCAAAATAGAGAAGGCCGTTGTCGCGTGCAACATCCAGGCGTGGATGCCATTTTTGTTTGCCCCATTTAACTTCAAATTTCAGATGGAAGTTTTCAAACTCTTCAAGGCTGGTCAAACCGCCCCACTCTTCCCCCGATACCCGCAGCAGGCCATCAACCACAGTGAAGACTTTCTTCGGATCATTATTCACGCCGCGCGGCTTGTGCTTGGAAACCAGATTGTATTCATTGGTTTCCGGTTGGTAGCTCACATAAGGCTCCCAACCACTCAGATCTTTTCCATTGAACAGGGATTTCCACTCACCCGCGTCCGCCGCAAACACCTGGGTGCTGGCGATAAGGCCAAATAAACATAAACCGATTAATTTCATTGCTGTTCCTCGTTGTTGTTCTTTATGACGTCAGATGCGCGCAGCCTAGAGCCTGGCCAATGCCCAGTCCATATTTCCAGAATGACAATTACAGTCCTTTACCTTGCGCCGCCGATGATCCCCCAGGTGTGGGCGTGCGTATCTTTGACTATATCCGGTGCGGAATCCCATCACCCAAGGTTTTTACTATGTATACCCACTGCAAAATGCTGTTTTTATCAGGCCTCATACTTATGCTCTCTTCCTGCTCTACTACCGCCATCGACGACTACGCCAGCAATCAGCCGCGCCTTGACCCGCAGCAGTTTTTTAATGGCAACCTGAGCGCGCACGGTGTGTTAAAAGACCGCAGTGGCAAGGTGACGCGCTATTTCAACGCGAGCATCAAGGCCTATTGGAAAAATGGGGTGGGCACACTGGAAGAAAAATTCATTTTTGATGACGGCGAAATCCAATTCCGTAATTGGACGCTAACACCCACCGCCGATGGCTACGCAGCAACCGCAGGCGATGTAATCGGCGCCGGCAAGGCACAAGTTAGCGGCAATGCCATGCAACTCAATTATGTGCTGGAGATCAATTACAAAGGCTCACCACTGCAACTGAAAGTTGACGATTGGATGTGGCAGGTCGATAGCAAAACGCTGCTGAATGAATCCACGCTACGCAAATGGGGCTTTAAAGTGGGTAGCATTCAGTTGGTGATTGTGAAGCCTTAATACCGATCCTGGCATCGAAAGCTGATTAACCTCTTTTAATACGCACGACTTTCATCACTTCAAATGTAATGCCCGCAACAACTTGCTGTTCCGGGTAATAGGTAATGTTCACTCTGGCCCCATTTAAACTCAAGTACTTACCTTTGCGCTTGAACTTAAACGGGACATCACAACCCTCCACCATTAGCGTATGTAAAATCCATTCACCTTGCTCCCGTTGAACATGGGATACCACTTTCAACAATTCGGAATGATTGAGGCTGCTGTTTTTCTCTACCAGTTTTTTAGGATCTGATTGCATATTCAACTTTTGTGAATTTAGATGTGACGACTATTATCCCGCTCGATTTGAACCGGCATCGTCGGCGAGTTTACTCAGTTTGGCAACCATGTCCGGTGCGGCGCGCAAACGAAAAAAAGCACCGGTCGCATCAGCGCGCTCTTCCAGCACATTGCACGACGCAAATATCTCGCCACGCAATTCTTGCGCCGACCAAGGCAAAAAAATCTCGGTTTCCACCAGATCTTTTTGAAAAAACTGCACAATCGTTTGATGCAACTTTTTTATATCCTCGTCGCGCTGCGCACTCAACACAATACAGCCGGGATAACTCGCTTGCAGCTCGGCAATTCGCTCGGCTTGCGCATCGGCATCCTGTAGATAATCAATCTTATTGAACACGCGAATGCGCGGCACTGTATCAGCACCAATCTCGGCTAATACTTTGTCCGTGACCTCAAGCTGCGCCTCATAGCCTGCGTCACCCGCGTCGATAACGTGTAACAACAACGATGCGTTGAGCGCTTCGTCCAGCGTTGATTTAAACGAGGCGACTAAACCATGCGGCAAATTTTTGATAAAACCCACAGTGTCACTCACCAACACTTTGGGCACAGTGTCCGGCTGTAAGGTGCGTACTTTTGTGTCGAGTGTGGCAAAGAGCTTATTGGCCACCAATACCTCATTGCCAGTCAAAGCGCGCATCAAGGTAGATTTACCCGCGTTGGTATAACCGACCAACGCCACTTGCGCCAATCCGGTTTGCCCTTGCCGCTGCGCGCGCTGGGTTTCACGCCCTGCTTCCATTGCATCAATTTCTTTTTGCAGCTCGGCAATACGGTCGCGCACTTTGCGGCTATCGATTTCACTGCGCGACTGACCCGAACCGCGCCCACCCACACCACTGCGCTGCCGCCCTGAAGGGCCTTCGCGTTTCGCTGCTTCACGCAAACGCGGCGCCATATAAGTCAGGCGCGCGATTTCAACTTGAATTCTTGCGGCGTGTGAACTGGCGTTGCGATGAAAAATTTCGAGGATGACAACGGTGCGATCCATCACCTCACAACCCACTTCATTTTCAAGATTGAGCGCTTGCGACGGCGAGATTTCATGATCGACAAGAATATAATCCACCGCCTGACTCACCGCGTGCGGATCAACTTGCGCACGGCCATTCGAGGCATCTTGCTGCGCTTGCACGAATTGCCGTATCTCATCGCGCTTACCAACGCCCATATACGCCGTCGAATCAAACGCTGCACGCTTTTGCGTAAATTGCCCAACCACCTCCAAACCCAAGGTTTTTGCTAGCTCGCCTAATTCAGCCAACGACGAGTTAAATTCAGTATCGTCAACACCGTCTAACTGCACAGCGACGATAAGCGCACGCGGAACGCGTGTTTGTTCGGGGTTTAACATGGAGTCACATCTCGGATAAGGGCGCGATAGCGGCGCCAGAATTTAAACATGGGTTAGCAGCTTAAAAGGTTAGCGGCTTAATAGGGTCGCAGCTTAACGGGTATTAATCCCCCGTTGCACGCACAGAGTTGCGGCATAGATTTGCGATCTGCGTACCTGCTGGTTGTCATTGCAAGGCTTGCAGCGCAAGGTTCCGTTCAATTAGTCGTCGCGCGCCAACATTTTGAGCACAGCATCTCGATTAATGGCGCCAGCCTCATCGTTTGCGAGCGAACGATTTACCAAACATATGGTCAAATATACAATAAGCCACAATTCTAGATGCTACGCCACTTGTATCCTACAGGGTGCCGCGCCTGCGGTTGTGAAGATAGATTTCCAAAAACCATAAGAGAGTGATCACTATGAATATGAATCGTTGTAGCTTATTAGCCGTTCTACTGGCACTGACTGCCTGCGGTGGCGGGTCCGGCTCTGGATCCAAATCCTCCAGTTCGTCGGTCGTCAGTTCGATGGTGTCGAGTTCGGCGGCTTCCATGGCTTCCCTATCATCGGCAGTGAGTTCAATACCATCATCAGCGGCGATGAGTTCAGTATCTTCCTCCGCCATTACCTCCAGCATATCCAGCGCCAGCTCAAGTTCGACACCAGTAGTGATTGAGCTAGCCGAAAACGGCGGTTTCGAAATCTCGGAAGCGGGCAGCACCGCGCCCGCGAATTGGTCGTTGGCGACCAATGGAGGCACCGCGGCAATTCAAGTTATTAGCGCGGCTAATCAACCATCCAATGTTCACACCGGCGATCGAGCCCTGGAGGTCGCCATCAACACGATCGGCGCTAACCCTTGGTCGATAGAAACCACTCATACCGGGCTCAATAACGGAGGTATTCCGGTAGTTGGTGGCAGCATTTACGCCTACAAAGCTTGGGTAAAAGGCCCTGCCGGAGCGCAAGCCAATTTCACCGTCGGCACTCCCGCTCCAGCTTACGCTGAGCGTGCACGTAGCAATGTCACTCTGAGCGGTGAATGGCAAGAGGTGAGTATCGAAGTCACCACTAGTCCGGACGATACGCTATTGCGATTGCCAGTTCATTTTTCCCTCGCAGCAAACGTAGGCGCGACTATTTACGTCGATGATTTTTCTTTCACCAAAGTGGAATCCATCACTTACGAATATTCGCCTGTCACAGTTGAAAGCCTCCGCAGCCTGAGCCCTGGCAATATGCCAATTGGTGTTGCTGTGGCAGCAGGCAATTCTGCGATCAGCCCGCTGACTAACATCCCGCGCCAAACCGTCGTGACCCAGCACTTCAATCAGCTGACCGCAGAAAACATTATGAAGCCCAGCTATTTGCAACCGACCCAAGGTCAGTTCTTCTTCAACGACGCAGACGCCCTTATCGACTTTGCTGAAGCTAATAGTTTGAAGGTGCATGGTCATACGTTGCTGTGGCACAACCAAATTCCAACCTGGATGCAAAATTTCTCGGGCACCAAAGACCAATGGTTAGACGTATTGAGAACGCATGTCTCTACCGTGGCTAGTCACTTTGCCGCGCGCCAGTCAGTCGTTAGTTGGGACGTGGTGAATGAGGCGTTCGAAGACGCGGGCGGTCGTTATCGCGGTTCAGCGGCAAATACCGGATCTTCCGTGTGGTACACCAATATCGGCCCGGAATTTATTGAAGAAGCGTTCAAAGCTGCCGATGCGGCCGCTCCTAATGCCGATTTGTATTACAACGACTTCAGCACTGAGTGGAACCGGCCGAAATTGGATGCCGTCATCACGATGGTAAAGGATTTCCAAGCGCGCAATATTCCTATCGATGGTGTTGGTTTCCAAATGCACGTGTGGGGCAACGCTAACGTCGCCACCATCCGTGAGCACCTGAAGTTAGTGGCAGATATTCGCCCGGCGATCAAAGTTAAAATTACCGAGCTGGACGTACGCTTAAATTACGTAGATCCGCCACTGTCAGCTAACGCCTACACTCCAGCGCGCGCCGACCAGCACAAAGCGTTAATTAAAGGCATTGTTGAAGCCTACCTCGAGGTGGTACCCGCTGAGCAGCGTGGCGGCATTACCGTTTGGGGCGTTGCCGATGTTGATAGTTGGATTAACTCGCTCTATGGCCGTCCAGACTGGTCACTATTCTTCTTCAACGACATGAGTCCAAAGCCTGCACTACAAGGCTTTGCTGATGCACTGAGCGGTAACCAGAACTAATCCAATTCGCCTGACTAAAAAAATGCCGGAATCAGAAATGATTCCGGCATTTTTTTCAAAGAAAAGGCTATTTTATTGACTGCATTGAGTGCGACGGTGCGAGATAGAAAAGAGTGGTGCCATACCTAACTTTTACCTGTTGACACCACAGTCGCTTGTTAGGGATATCTACTTCACGATTAAGTCTGAACGTTCCTTTTTAATGAACTTTATATTTTCTGCGATTTCAACTAGAAGCCCCTCAGGCTTTTTCTCGTCAAACTCAGCAATACCCATGATTTCCAAATTTCCATCCGGAGACTTTAACGACTGAGACATTTTTGTATAACTACTTTTATTCGAGGGAACAACAATTGGCAATATAAATAAATGGTAGCCTTTGAGATTAATTTCATGGCGAGCAAGCATATCTTTAGGCCAATTGTTATTTTTGCCCAATGCGTTGTGTACATATTGATTTGGAACAAACAAAACACCGCCTTCAGTTTTTAACGAATTCAGCGCTGCTTCATTTTTCAAAGATACAAGCGCGTACATGACCAACCATGCACCAACTCCCTTAGCATTGAATAGATATTCAGGTTCTACCAAAGCACCAGTAGATAACGCGGAATCAATTTTTTGCATTGAAAGTAGTGAAGCTACCATTTGCTGCGGTAAGTCAGCCAATTCGGGAGCGCTTTTGGATAAGCCGTAGAAGTACAAATATTTCCAATCTGATGCTGAATTAGCAGCTTCAGGTTTTGAAATTACAGCCACATTTTCTGATAATGCTTTAGAAGTTGGCTTAATATTTTCCTGCTCTCTATACCAAGTTAAATGCTCTTGAGTTAGATAGTCACCACCGTCACTATAAACGACTGTAATTTCTGCTTCCTTTGGAAGATCAGCAATTAATTTTAATCCAGTAGTCTTTTGCTTAGGATATTTAACAGTAGATAGATATTCTTCCTTTTCAGCTACAGTAACTGTAAGGCGACCTGTTTTGGCTGATTTTTTAAACAAAAAGTCAAATGAACCTTTTTCATTAGGATTTGATACGACGAACAATTCGGACTTAAGAAAAACAGACCGAACTACGTCAATATTTTTTTCCACTCTCGATTGCTGAAACGCCTGTTTAAGCGGTGTATCGGTATTTGCAGCTAACGAAGCTCCAGACACCATTGATAGAATTAAAGACATTACTTTTTTCATACGACTCCCTAACGTTCGGTTCAGCCGCAGTTTGTAAGCGGCGCATTTACGATAAACTTCGCGCAGCGATTCGCTAAATGCGCTGCTTACAAACTGTCGAGCGCAAGCGCGAAGCGCTGGAGCGGCGCTGCAACCGTTTGTTATGATTGCGACTTACCATGTACCTTCCATCCATTTTTTACGGCCAGTTTGGGTAATGCCTATTTGATTTTTATTACCATCAAAGGCGTAAATATTGCCACTAATTATTGAGCCAATTTCCAAGTTGGAATTTTCGGGTGTGAAATTTCCAACAAGCATTAATGCTGGAAATGACACGCCGATATTAATGACATAACCAAAGTCGAATTTAAGAACAACTGTACCTGACGTAAGTGAGCCCAGTTTTAATTCGTTGCACAAGCGAACCCACTCATCAGTTTTAGCGGATGAGCGATAATTCGGAAATAGTGATTCTATTTTTGTGCCTACGTCCATATTCAAGGATTCATAACAGTTTATTACATTGCGCCAACTATATAACCCGCAGCGTTTTATTCCAATTAATTTGTTGTGTCACCGTATAACTCTCAGAGGCCGGCGCGTTTTTCATACATATTGATAATTTTAATCAATGGGTTACAGTCATAATCAATTAATTTTGGAGTTATACAGTACTGGCAACCTCAATTAATTGCATTTTTAACTGCAAAAGCTAAACCGGAGAAATCTATAACTACGACTTGCGTATTTCTGACGATTTACGATTTCGCGACCTTCAATCTATTACTTTCCGTAAACTCCCTAGCAATCAACGGTTACGAGTAGTTTTGTGGCATCCGGTAGCTTCGGCTTTAACTCCAGTGTGGACCTGCAAAGGCAGTCAACATGCTGAAGCGCAGATGAGCTGAATAATGAATATTGCTCGCAATTGGAATTACCACGCATTACACCAATATAAATTAAACGGATTGGTTTAATCACCTTCCCTAAACGCAACCACACAATTACGACCCGCTGCTTTTGCTGTGTACAAGGCTTCATCGGTGCGTTGTATAACGGCGGTTGCGTTGGTTTCGTTGGGGTGCCAGGCGCTGCTGCCGATGCTCATGGTCATGTGGCCGACATCGGGGAAGATGGCGGTTTCAATTGCACGGCGAATTTTTTCAGCGACGGTGCTGACAGCGATGGCATTGGGGGAATTTGGCAAAATTACGGCAAACTCTTCACCACCGTAACGAGCGACAAAATCAGTCGTGCGGATATTGTCTTTAATTACGCGGGCGATTTGTTGCAACACGGCGTCGCCGACCGGGTGGCCGTGGTTGTCATTTACTTTTTTGAAGTGATCCGCATCGAGTAATAAAAGTGAAAAACCGTGACCGGTGCGCTGCCCCATGCGTACACAGTCTGCCAGTTTTTCATCAAACGAACGGCGATTGTTAACGCCAGTAAGTGGGTCAGTGGTGGCGAGGTGTTCCAATTGTTTATTCGCCGCTGCCAATGCTTCCGTGCGCTGCAATACTTGCTGCTCCAGTGTTTGATTCAGCAATTCCAGTTCGCGCTCGCGCGTGAGTAATGACTCAGTCATGGATTGCATGGCATTACTTAATTGCGCAACTTCACGCAAGTTGGTGCCGGTTGGGTAGCGCGGTGCGGTGGTGTGGAGTTTGATACTGCGCGCAGCGGCGGCAAGTTGCTCGATGGGTTTACTAACACTTTGGGCGAGGCGCCACGCCAGCAGTGAAAACAATATCATCGCAATGACTGCAAGAATCAGAAAATGCCAATAGGTGGCATACACAGGCGCTAATGCATTTTCCAATGGCTGACGCACTACAATTCGCCAACCGAAATGGGTATTAGCGCTCGCGTCTACCATTACTTGACTGGTCAAATATTGACGTCCATCGTCCCACGTAGCTATCGAATAATTTGCCGAATGATTTTTCGAATAATTTTTGTTGTCGGATAGATTTTCAGGTAAGCGACTAATACCAGCCAATGCCTGCGGATAAAGCACATTGCCCGCCTCACTGACGATGAGAATTTCTGAACCGCTATCGCGTTCACGGCGATTGGCAACCCGTTGCACAGTCTCTGTCACCCAATTCCAGTGCGCATGTGCAGCCACCACACCAATGACCTGCCCCTCTTTATTGCGGATGGGCGCGGCGAAATCGATGAAGCGTAAGGGTTCGGTGCTAGCGGGATTAGGCAAGAGCTTGGCAAGCAACAAGGCCTCATGTACATCGCCGGTAAATACACCCTTTAATCCGGCAATAAACCAGGGGCGCTGTGCGACAGATTCGTTGACGAGCATGTTATTGCTGGCCTGAATCACTTTGCCATTTATATCTGCCACACCCAGCCATGCGAATTCACTGCGCAGTATCCGGCGGCGCTCAAGAGAGGCCAGCAGATCCGGGCTAGTGAAATCCCCACGCACAAAATGTGGGGCCTGGCTGAGCAATACAATTTCCATTTCGCGCTCGCGCAGGTTTGCGCCCAATAATTCGGCGGCAGCCATCGCATTAGCAAAAACCGATTCGCCTGCAGTAACTTTGATTTGTGCGGTAGTGAGCAAGCCAGCGTAAATACCCACGCTGAGCAAAGTAAACAGAGACAAGCCGCCGAACCAAAGCGCGAGCCTTACCCTGAAGCTGTTATGTTTAAACAATCGATAGGCCTTTTGTGTGTGGGGGTAGTTGAATTCTACAACACAGGCGCAAATGGCGGATTTAATTAATCAACAAAAATCAAAACCGAATCGTACTCAACTGATATACCTTGTCACGCATATGCTGGGCGTTTTCTTTATCGCCGAGCTGGTCGTAAATATCCGCTGCAAGGCGATAGAAGCGCGCTTCGTTCTCTTCTTTCTTAATCGCTTTTTTAATCAGCACCAACGCACCGTTGAGATCATTTTTTTCCATCGCCTCTTCCGCGCGCTTAAACATGTAATACGGATTGGCATTGCGGTGCATGCGCACACGTTTTTGGTAATACTCGCTCTGTTCGAGCTTGCCCATATCTTTATACAGACCGGCAAGATTATGCATGATGGTGTAATCGCGCGGATTAATGCTCAGGCCGTGCAAATAAATTGCCTCCGCTTCCGGCAGTAATTTCTGGCGGCGATAAAAACTGCCGAAATTGCTCCAGATATAACTCGGTTCCTGACTCATCAATAAGGCTTTGCGCAAATACAAAAAGGCCTCGCGCGCATTACCCTCAGCAGCTAATTCCATCCCGCGATTGGAGTAAAACTGCGCCGCTACCAAATCCTTACTGATCACCTGTTGCTTGTAATGCGGCCGGTAGCGGCGCATTTCCAGATCCACCACTATATCGCTCACGTCTGCCGTGCCGATAACACGGATAAATGACTGGTTGGGTCGAGGCATAAACACCTTGGCGTTGACATGGCGCATCAGCAGATAGGTATCGGTTGCGCGCATATCCCAGGTGGGAGGCAAAATCACTTCATTCACTTCCGCCTTTAACCCCAGATGGCGAGCCATAGCGACGAACAGAAGTGTGTAGCTTATGCAGTTAGCTTGGCGCCGCTCAAACGCATCAATACCGGTGATGGTGTCAAAGGCGCTGTAGGTAATGCCGCGACCGCCGACACTGGTTGAAGATATGAGCGCTTTATGGAGCGCTTCCGCTTTGGCATCGCTGCGCTTGGCATCGGCAGTGGAGGTTTCTGCAAATAGCTGCATTTCCTTCGTCAAGCCAAACAAATCTGCATTGGGCAACTCCTCGGGTAAATAGGGGCGCCCCAAAATCAACTCTCCCGATAACTCCCGCTCCAAAGAGCCTTTATCCGACAAAAAAGGGACTTTCTGCACCACGGAGGAACAGGCAGAAAGCGTAAAACAGAAAAATAAGACCCAAAAGCGTGGTGTTTTCATTGTCATCAGGCTCAGTTCCGGTCACTTAGTCATATTTAGTATAGGTGCTATTCACGCCCTGTGCGCGTCACAAATGTCACGCTAAACCTGTGAGATTAAAGAGAATTTTTATATTTACCCACGCGCGAAAAAAAGTGTTATTAGCACTTTGTACTGCCCACATAAATCAGCCACAAAAGCACTTTGCGCAAAAAAAGTGCGCCAACCCACTCGTTCGACATCTGTCAGCGCACGCCTCACCAACAAAAACCAGCACTAAAAAAACGCACGTGCTTTTTGTGTGATCCAGCAGTGTGCAAAAGTAAAAGAAACAGACCAATAACAGCAAATTCACTGCGCCGTTAATGTGCATTACTGATATTGGCACAGTGTTTGAATAGACCTGTTTGTACTGATTCATTACAACAACTCAATTTTCTTAATTTTTTTGCGCAGCCGTTTGTTTTTCGAAAACGTTTTTTTGTGGCGCAAACAAGACCTAAAAAATTCACCATTTTTTTAAGCGATTTGTATCCACCGCCAGGAGCCAGAGATGAAAGAAACAACCAAAACAATGAAAAAAATTTCCAGTTTGTTAAGACCTTTAGCAAAAACCACTTTTGCAATTGCTGCTGCGTTCTCTTTAATCACTGCAGCACAAGCAGCAACCGGCCCAGCGGAAAAAACCGAATTAAAATTTGGTTTCATTAAATTGACTGATATGGCCGACCTTGCTGTTGCTTACGAAAATGGTTACTTCGACGATGAAGGCTTGACCGTTGAGCTCGAAGCACAGGCTAACTGGAAAGTCGTACTTGACCGCGTCATTTCAGGCGAGCTGGATGGTTCGCACATGTTGATGGCACAACCCGTGGCAGCCAACATTGGTTACGGCACCCAAGCGGAACTGGTAATTCCTTTTACGATGACGCAAAACACTTATGCGATTACCGTTTCCAATGAAATTTGGAAAAAAATGAAAAAGAATGTGCCAGTGGGCGCCGATGGAAAGCCCGTTCATCCAATCAGTGCCAGCACACTCAAACCCGTTGTCGACAGCATGAAAGACGCAGGCAAATCGATTCAAATGGGCGTGGTGTTTCCCGTATCCACCCACAACATGGGTTTGCGTTATTGGTTAGCTGCTGGTGGAATTAATCCCGGTTTATATGCTCCGCATAAAGGTGATACTACCGGCCAAATTGATGCAGAAGTTTTATTGTCAGTAACACCACCACCACAAATGCCCGCCACTATGGAAGCAGGCACTATTCAAGGTTACTCAGTTGGTGAGCCCTGGAACCAACAAGCAGTATTCCGTGGGATTGGTGTGCCGGTAATCGCCGTACACAACAAAATGGGCGATAAAGTCTTTGGTGTGAAAAAAGAATTTATTCAAAAATATCCCAACACCAGTGTGCGTGTGGTGAAAGCCATGATTCGCGCGGCTAAGTGGCTGGATGAAAACAACAATGCTAACCGCAGTGCAGCAGCCAAAATGATTTCCGCTGCGCACTACGTGGGCGCTGATTACAAAGTTATCGCCAACTCCATGACCGGCGTCTTTGAATACGAGCGCAAAGACGTTCGCCCAACTCCTGACTTCAACGTGTTCTTCCGCTACAACGCTTCTTATCCACATACTTCTGATGCCGTTTGGTACCTGACCCAAATGCGTCGCTGGGGCCAAATCCCTGAAGCAAAACCTGACAGCTGGTACATGGAAATGGGCAAAAAAGCGGTAGCGCCGGAAATTTATCAACAGGCTGCAGCCGATTTGATTGCCGAAGGAAAAATGGCAGCGAGCGATTTCCCTGACTTTAAAACCTTCAACGGTATTCGCGCAGTAAATGAAACCGAGTGGATTGATGGTGTGCAATTTGACGCAGCAAAACCGAACGAGTATCTCACCAAATTTAAAATCGGTTTGAAAGGCGACGAGAAAATTTAAGCACACCAGGCTTGCAGAACACAGTTGTAACGTTTGTTGACAATAAGCCCGCTTGCTTACGAGCAAGCGGGCAATCCAGAGGAAACGATCATGAGTAGTAAATTAGCCACCTTGAAATTTGAACAGCTAAAAGCCATCAAATGGCGCGATGTCCTGATCAGCACCTTGATGCCATTGATCGGTGTACTCGCCTTTATTTTGCTGTGGCACACAGCCGCACCGAACATCAACACTTCACTGGGTGATTTTCCCCAGCCCAAACAAGTATTCGAGCAATGGGGCAATTTGGTTGACGAATATAAAACTGAACAAGAGCGCGCTGAGGTATTTTACGAGCGCCAGGAAAAACGCAACGCCGAATTGCTTGCTCAAGATCCCGCCGCCAAAATTGACGAGCGTGAATTTAATGGCCGCCCCACTTTTTTTGACAAAATTGAAACCAGTTTAGTTACTGTGCTTTCCGGATTTTTTGTTGCATCGATTATTGCGATTCCGGTGGGAATTTTGATTGGCCTGAGCCAACCGCTCTACAACGCCATCAACCCGCTGATTCAATTATTTAAACCGGTATCGCCTCTTGCCTGGCTGCCGCTGGTGACTATCGTGGTGAGTGCGGTCTATGTTTCCGATTCGCCGATGTTCTCCAAGTCTTACATTATTTCCCTGCTAACCGTGAGCCTCTGCTCGCTCTGGCCAACCATGATCAACACGGCTGTTGGTGTTGCGGGTGTTAGCAAAGATTTGATCAACGTGAGCCGCGTATTGCGCCTCGGCTGGTTCACTCACGTCATGAAAATTGTATTGCCATCTGCAATCCCGATGATGTTTACCGGCCTGCGTATTTCACTCGGTATCGCCTGGATGGTATTGATCGCTGCTGAAATGCTCTCGCAAAACCCGGGCCTCGGAAAATTTGTGTGGGACGAATTCCAAAATGGTTCATCGGATTCACTGAGCCGCATTTGCCTCGCGATTTTGGTGATTGGTTTGATCGGCTTTCTACTCGACCGGATTATTTTGATCCTGCAAACCTATATCAATTGGGACAAGAGTGCAGTCGTCCGTTAACGCACAGCGCAAACGGTATGCTAGTTGCCTTGTTAAATTGTGCCTTATCAAATTGTGTCCAAATTATTTATCACTCGCCAAATACGATAGAAAGTACAGAGGAAAACACCATGAGCCAGATTCATCTTGAATTGACTAAAGTCGGCATCGAATTTCCAACGCCCAAAGGCCCATTTTGCGCACTGCGCGATGTGGATTTAAAAATTAAAAAAGGTGAATTTGTATCGCTGATTGGCCACTCGGGCTGCGGCAAATCCACCGTGCTCAATATTGTCGCCGGCTTGTATCAAGCCACTACCGGTGGCGTGGTTCTGAATGGCCGCGAAGTAAATGAACCCGGTCCCGAGCGTGCCGTAGTCTTCCAAAACCATTCGCTCCTGCCTTGGCTGACTGCCTACGAAAACGTTGAGCTGGGTGTGAAACGCGTCTTCAAAGGCAAAAAAACCAAAGCGGAAATGCGCGAGTGGATTGAGCACAATCTGGAATTGGTACACATGACCCACGCCATCCACAAACGCCCGGATGAACTCTCCGGCGGTATGAAGCAGCGCGTGGGTATTGCGCGCGCGCTGGCAATGGAGCCGCAAGTGCTGTTGATGGATGAACCCTTCGGTGCGCTGGACGCACTGACCCGCGCCCATTTGCAAGACTCGCTGATGGAAATCCAGAACGAGCTGGGCAATACCGTGATTATGATTACGCATGATGTAGACGAAGCGGTACTGCTCTCTGACCGCATTGTGATGATGACCAACGGGCCAGCCGCTACTGTCGGGGAAATCCTCGATGTGCCACTCGCGCGTCCACGCAATCGCCTGGAACTCGCCGACAACGTCGAATACAACCACTACCGCTCAGCGGTATTGCGCTTCCTGTATGAGAAGCAAAAAAAAATTGAATCCATCGACGCCAAACGCGCCGAAAAGCAACTCGACAAAGGCGCGGCTGAACCAGCCAAAAGCGTCGCCTGATCTCGCGCTTGTCCGGCTTTGTGGCGGTGTACCTCCACAGGCCAGAAGTGCGAATTCGACCTCTGTTTGCCCCGGCTTGCCGGGGCTTTTTTATGCCCGAAAGACAGCGATTTTCACCCCTTAAAAGCCAAATCAAAAAAATAAGCGCATTAATTAAGCGTTTTGACTATTTTTTGGTTGGCACATTTTTCATCATTGGTATATATTGTGCAGCATATTTTGACGACACCCATCCGTGATGGACCACGCACTTCTGGAAACAAGGCGCGAACTCCATGCAGCAAGCCATTAACAAACCCTATCTCCTCCTCACATCGAAACTGGAACACCCTCCGGTTGCGGAATTTAATCCCGCAGTAGAACCCGTGACTCTCGGCGAGCTGGAGCAATTCACACAGCTACAGACACCGGAAGTCACCGCTACCTACGCCGATTTGATTATCGATTACCTCAAGCAATTACAGATCGATACGGTCTTTGGTGTTCCGGGTGGTGCGATAGAACCCCTGCTCAACTCTCTTGCGCGCAGCGAGCGTGCCGGTGGCCCGCGCCTGGTAGTGGCGCGCCACGAGTGCGGTGCTGCCTTTATGGCCGATGGCTACTCACGCGAAACCGGCAAGATGGGTGTGGTGTGCGCGACTACTGGCCCAGGCGCAACCAATCTGATCACCGGGGTGGCGTCGGCGTTGGCTGATGAAATCCCGATGCTGGTGATCACTGCGCAAACGCCGCTGCCCAAATTCGGCAAACGTGCGCTGCAGGAATCCAGCTGCACTGCCATCGATACCGTCGGCATGTTCCGCTACGTCACCCAGTTCAATACGCTGGTATCGCACCACGAACAACTCGAAAGCAAATTGGTGTCGGCAATCATGGCGGCGCACCGCAAACCCAATGGACCGGTACATATCAGTGTGCCTGCCGACGTATTGCGCGCACCAGCAACTATCAATGCACATATTCACAGCGACTTGCTGGTGCACGATTTCGCCATGGCCGACGATTCGGCCATCGCCCGCCTGTGCGAAAAGCTCGGCAAGGTCGATAACATCGTCATGTACATTGGCAACGGTGTGGGCAAAGCCAGCAAACAAATTATGGAGTTTATCGAACTGACCGGCGCCGCCTTTGTCACCGGCCCAATGGGCAAAACCTGGGTCGATGAACATCATCCGCAATACCGCGGCGTGTTCGGTTTTGCCGGGCACGAAAGCGCCCGCAACCTGCTGCAAAGCAAAGAAGTCAACTTGATCCTCGCGGTGGGCACTGAGCTGGGCGAGCTGGGCACCAGCGGTTGGAAAAACGATTTGCTCAATACCAAACTCGTCCACATAGATTCATCGATTGAACACTTCACCCGCTCGCCTATGGCGAATCTGCATGTGTTCGGCAATATCGATGTGATTTTTGATCGCCTGGTCAAAAGCGTACGCGAAGTGCGCAAATGGGGCCGCACCTGGCAAACACTGCCAGGCGCCGCCACAGAAAATGCCAACGGCGGTTTTTTCACTCTTAACGATGCAGACAAATGCCACTCCAACGCCAGCCCGGTAAAACCCCAGCGGTTGATGTGTCACTTGTCGCGCGCCCTGCCCGATGACACGCGTATTTTTGTCGATGCCGGCAACGGCTGGTCCTGGGCGACACACTACCTTACCCGCTCGAACAGTGAAGGCCTGTACCGCATCGCCATGGGTTACGGCTCAATGGCCTGGTCGATTGGCGCAGCGATAGGCTCTGCGATCGCCAATCGCAATGCACCGACCCTGTGTATCGTCGGCGACGGTTCCTATTTGATGAGCGCGCAGGAAATTACTGTTGCCGCACAGCAAAAACTGCCGGTGGTGTTTCTGGTATTAAACGATTCGGCGATGGGCATGGTGATGCACGGGCAAATGCTCGGACAGCAGGAATCGATTGGCTGGGAATTAAATGAAGTCAATTACGCCCTAATGGCACAGGCGATGGGTGTGGATGGCATAGTGATCGATTCACCTGAGCAACTAGATGCGCTCGATTACGCCGCACTCTTCCAAAAAAATGGCCCGACCCTGCTTGATGTGCGTATCGACCGCAATGAAATCCCGCCCATGGGCGATCGCATCAAAGGGCTTGCAGTCAACGGCTCAGCCACTCCCGGAGGTTAACAACCCGCTCAGTTGATTATTTGGGAAGCGCGGCTAATTTAGGAAAGGTCTACGCGAAAAACATCCCTAGGCGAAAAGGAAAGCGCAGTTTATGCTAGGCTGAAAGGATATTAATTCGGAGACTAATGAGTGTTAACTAATAACACCAATCCTAATCAACCAAGCTCGCCTATTAACCTCCTCATCGTTAATAACGACCCCGCTGCGCTGGCTGCGATCAATGCCAGCTTGCGTGCTGCTGGGCTGGATAATCTCACCAGTGTCGATTCCGCACAAAAAGCACTGCGCGTGCTGCGCCAACAAACAATTGATGTTTTAATTGTCGACGTCGATACCGCTGACCTGGATGGCTGGCGGCTCTCGCGTTTAGTGCGCAGCGGCATCCTCCACTGCCGCGCCGATATGCCAATTATTATTATCGCTAGCACCTGGTGCGAGCGCATCGCTGAAGTTACTGCGCGCGAGTATGGCATCAACCAATTACTGCCGCTCGACCAGGTCAACCAATTACCCACTCTGGTGACGCAACTCGCGCACCGCGAGCAGAATAATTTCCCCAAGCCTCGTTTACTGGTGGTAGAAGATGAACCCGATACTGCCGATTTAATTAAGCGGGTGCTCGCGCCCTCCTTTGATATTGAAGTGGCCAGTGAAGGTGATGCAGGCTTGAGGGCCTGGGTGCAACGGCGCCATGATCTGGTGCTGCTTGATGTGATGCTGCCGAAACTGTCGGGGCGCGATATTTTGATTGAAATCCAAAGTATCGACGCCAATCAACCTGTAGTTATTATGACCGCCCACACCACTATCGATCAGGCCGAAGAATTAATGCTGCTCGGTGCGGTCGATTTTTTACCCAAGCCCTTTCGCGCCGAACAATTGCGCAAAGTGTGCGACATCGCCATTCACCGCGATGATTTTTTAGTGAGCAACGCTCAATTTGCGGCACAGGTAAAATCCCTGCAAGAGCGCGAGCTGGCCTATCGCCAACTTTACGAAAACCACCACCAACTGCTTGATGATTTGCAATCCGTAGTGATGGAGTTGGATGCGAACTTTACCATTTGCTATCTCAACCGCGCATGGGAAACCATGATGGGTTATCCCATTGATGATTGTATTGGCCAATCGCTGGAAAGTTTTATCGCACCGGAGGACATAGCGCAATTTTCGCTGTACAAAAGCAGAATACGTAAAGCATTACAGCAAAACAAACCCTGTCCAGAAATAGAAATTTGCTTGAGCAGTAGTCGCCACCAAAAATTGTGGGCGCAGCTAAAAATCAGCCGCTCCAGCAACAACAAACAGCAGAGCAATCTAACCGTCTGCCTGGACAACATCACCGAGCGGCGCGAATCGCAAGAGCAACTTAAATATTTGGCGATGCACGATTCACTCACCGGGCTTTACAACCGCCACTTTTTTGAAACCACCCTCGCTCAGCTGACTGCCGATTCGGTACGCAATAACCGCCAACACGCACTGGTGTATTTGGATCTGGATCACTTCAAGGTAATCAACGATACCTTCGGCCATCAAAAAGGGGATGAAGTGCTGCGCGAAATGTCGCACTTGCTTAGCAAACGCATTCGCGGTGCCGATATCCTGTGCCGTTTGGGTGGCGATGAGTTTGCGATTTTATTACGCGATATCCATAGCACTGAAGCACACGAATTTGCGCGCAGTATCCAGCAGATTATCAGCGAGTTCAGTTTCCAACTGCAGGAGCAGCGCATCAATCTCGGCAGCAGTATCGGCCTTACGTTAATCGATGGCAGCACCAACAATGCAGAAGAGCATTTAATGCGCGCCGATATTGCGCTCTACGTTGCCAAGGGGCGCGGGCGCAACCTCATCCACCAATATGATCCGCTCGATAGCGAGAGCGATGAGCTGCGCCATTCGATCAACATGTCGCAAAAAGTGCGCAAGGCTATTACCGAAGATCGGATGACCCTCTATTTCCAACCGATTTTTGATATCAAAAACAATAAAATTTCTTACTACGAAGCATTGGTACGCCTGATAGAAACCGATGGCAAAATTATTGGACCAAACAATTTTATTCCCGCACTTGAAGCGGCAGGTGAAATGCATTTGCTGGATCGCTGGATTATTAAATTGGCGATCCACAAACTCAAAGAGCATCCTGAGCTAAACCACATCGCCATTAATCTCTCGGCGCAAGCGTTTAAAGATGACAATCTGGTACCAACCATTTTAGAAAATCTGAAAGCCACCGGCGTTGACCCCAAACGCATCACCTTTGAACTCACTGAAAGTGCGAGTTTGTTTAACCTGCATATCACCCAGCGGGTAATTGCCGAGCTGCACAAATTGGGCTGCAGTTTTTCAGTGGACGATTTTGGCTCCGGCTTCAGTAGCTTTGCCTATTTAAAAGATTTGCCCGCGGATTACATTAAACTGGATGGGTCATTTATCCAAAACCTGCACCGCGATAAGATCGACCAGACGCTGGTCAAATCAATGATCCAGGTGATTCAGGCATTGGGTAAAAAAGCGGTGGCGGAATATGTTGAGAATGAGGCAATTCTCGATATTTTAAAAACCATGGGCATTGATTTTGTGCAGGGGTATCACATTGGGCATCCGTTGCCGATAGCGCAGTTATTTACGCAACAGGCTGTGGGTTCATTGCCGTAAATCGATCATGATTCGAAAATTGCACTTGGATTACCAAGTGCAATTCCATAAAAAAATAATCAACAGAACCAGGTTATTCACCCAACGTCAGGTTACATTTACGCCGCCATCAACAGCCCAAATTGCACCCGTGGTATAACTTGACTCCAGCTGCGCCGCAATTATTTCAGCAACTTCTTCTGCCTTGCCATAACGTCGCAATGGGATTTGCGTTTCCATATGCGCCTTGGCTGCCGCAATCGTTTGCTCATCCAAGCCGAACTTGGTAATGATCGGTGTATCAATAGCGCCCGGCGATACTGCATTGACACGCACATTAACAGGAGCCAATTCAATCGCAAGACTTTTGGTTGCCGCTTCAAGCGCTCCTTTAGAAGCTGCATACAAAACTGCATTTGCCAACCCGTTATTGACCACGGCAGAGGACACATTCGTAATGCTCCCCTTAGCTTTCTCCAGCGCGGGTAACAGGCCTTTAATTAAATCCAACGGACCACGCACATTAGTATTCATGACCTCATCAAAATCAGCCGCACTGCAAAATTGCATAGGAATAAAACGTGCAATGCCGGCGTTATTCACCAATGCATTGAGTGCTTTACCCTGAAAGTGCGAAGCTAATCTGGCGACATCCGCCGGATTTGCCATATCGGCTACCACAGCATCTACACCGAGTTCATTCGCCGCTTCAGCAACCCGCTGCGCATTGCGTCCGGAAATAGTCACAGCATAACCACGCGCTTTTAATAATTTTGCCGTTGCATATCCGATTCCGGAATTGCCACCGGTCACTAACGCTATTTTTTGCATTGCAAGTTCTCTTTGATTGGTAGGTTGAAAGTCAGGTATAGGTCGTACAGCAACACCCTGATAATCAATATCATCACAGCGCAGTGGTAGAAATGTATCCGGAGCCTGATGGTAGGTATCCAGATAACAGGCAGTTACGCCACTGGCGACCAAGGTGGTAAATATTTGATACACCTCATCCGGTGAAAAACCATGGTCTGCCATTACGGCAGATACATAGCCATTAACATTCATTCCCTCGTCATATTTTTCCTGCAAGACACCCTCAATTGCCATAGCTAATTCAAGATGCGGACCCACTGGAAAACCATATCCTTCAGCGATGCTTGCCATGGCACGGATACGCTCATCACCTTTTGCAATGGGGCGAATATATCCCACAATTAACGGCTTGCCTCCGCGCGAGGGCACGTTCGCAACTATCTGCTCGGCAGATAATCCTTGCTGATGACTCGCCAGGGCCGTTTGAATAAATTGCACGCCTTCTTTCAATGGGTAAACGCCGTAGGTGCGCGAATCTGTCGCCAGCACCCCCATGGCTGTTGCTGCAATTGCCGAGGTGCGCGCGCCACCTGCAAGCGCCCCAATTTGATTACACCAAATGCGCGGATCAGGCCAGCTAAGGCACGAGTAACCAACCTCTATCCAATGGGCAAACTCGGTGGAAATCATTTTCCCCGTCGCATTTAATACCACAATCTGGAAGTAGGATTTTTTCCCCACCAAATCATCCATCATGGAATAGCCATGACTGAAAACGCCCTTGCCAGGAAACCAACCACCCGTCTTGCTGATTATTTTTCCACGGCGTGCATTGAGTGTGTCAATGATATGTTGATCGCTAAATGTTTTTTCAGACATGCCCATCACCGCTCAATAAAATAATTTTCATCAGAGACAAAAGGCATCGCAGTAATAGGTTTATTGGCCAGTTCGAGGCCATGGGCAACCACACCTGGTGCTCCCATTAATTGATACAAACACACACCCGCTTTGGGCTGGAACCCCAAATCCGATAAGACGGCAGAAGCAACGCCAGGCATTAGCCAGCCCATACCTTTTGCTTCAAGCGCATAACTCAATTGCATACCCCATTTCAAAGCTTTACCTGCGCCGGGTAGTTGCGCGAGTTGCGCAGCATGCTTGTTTGCAAGGAGATCAATGCCACCGTAGTAGGCACCAAACCCTGGAATAGGCGTTGAGGATTCCACATGCGCCGCAGCACAAACGGCAGCATCTTGATTTTGTTGCTTGCGTAAAAAACGCATCGCCTCTTCCACTAATCCGCCGCTGTGATACTCACCGCCGAGCAGTGCCGCGCCAATTGGCAATATGTGGGCAGGATCTGTTTTACCGATACCAGCGTTCATCGCTGCGCGAGTGGCGGGATGGCGGGGACCGGGATTGATGAGGGCAATCATCAGTTGTTGCAGAATTTGAACTTCATCCGGTGCTGGTAACTCACCACGAAACAATAAGTAAAACACATCGGTAAATGACCGCTTCGCCATCAGCTCACTGACATCATAGCCATGACAAAAAGCGGCACTGGCGATGTAAGGATTATCATCACTAGGTTGCTCGAGGTAAATTTTAGTGCTGGTCCGCTCTGCAAAAATTTCATTTCTGCTGCGCACCTGATTGGTATTTTTTTCTTGCATCAGTAAAGTCCGGCAATGATTAGAGATGAGTGATAATTAGGTGGCACTCAATGGAATCTATAACTTAGCTCCAGCAAAACACTGCGCGATTCCAACAAATAATCTTCCGGAATTTCACCACTGCTTGGCTCACGCGCGTCTCTATCCGCAACGTTGCGCACGGCAATCATCAAATCCAGATTTTGCAGCACATTGGCTCTGCGCAGATTCATATCCCACAAACTGTAATTGGCGATTGGAGCGCGGTTATCACCCGGGGTTTTAAGAATTGGATCTGCCAGACGACGACTGCGGTCACCCACCCAGATATATTGGTTATGCCAATGCCAATCAGGTAAAAACTCCCAGTCCAACATTAACTTGAATTGTTTTGCTGGCGCATCCTGAACAGCGGCACCGGTGCTTTGATCACGCGCATTTTGATAAGAGTAACTGGATGCTAACGAAAAGTTATTCAGTGGTCGCCAATTCAACTCTGCCTCGTAACCATCACCTTCTTGATCGCCCGTATTTTTGGCAATTTTGTTGGTAAGGTCGGAAGGAACAAACTCAATCAGATCGGTCGCGCGATAATCAAATAATGTCAGGTTAGTTCCCACGTTTTCAGATACATAAAAATTCAATGACAATTCTGTGGTTGCTATGCGCTCCGCCCCAACAGCCGGATTCCCCAATGACACAGGATTATTTTTGCTGGCTTTTTCAGTAAATGAAGGCGCACGAAATGCGCGACCATGCATAAGTTTGGTTGTCAAGCGCTCGTTAGTTGCCCACACCAGTGCGACACGCGGATTGGTCGTTGAACCAAAATCCGAGTAATGGTCGTAACGCACTCCGCTGGTCAATTGCAAATTGCCTGTCATCTGCCACTCATCTTGCAGGGATACGTAACCGATAGTGCGCGAATAATTGGACAAAAAAGCATACTCAGTGCCGCTTACATCCTTTAAGGTTCCATCGACTATCATTTCCGATCCAGTAAGTACACCAGGACCAAAATTTTTGTGCTCGCGCGGTTCTGCAGACTGGTCGCGAGCGCCCACTGCGGCGCGCACTTGATGAGAATCCAGGCCCTTAAAGATCGCAACGTAATCCAATTGCGCATCTTCCGTTGCTCCTCCTGGTTTACCAATTAACCCCTCAGAAAATAACGTCCAGTTGGCATTAGGTTGGGCAAAGTCAATGTTGCCCTGATTGCCCTCCTGCTTGCTAATTGGCAATACTGCACCGCTGGGAAAGAGCGTAAATGTGGATTCCTGATCATAGCGAAAATAGCTGAGTCGTACGCTCTTATCCCATTCGCTATCGTCGTTATCAAAACGGTAAGTGAAGTCGGCCATCCATAAGTCGCTATCGTCACTTCCTGAGGCATCAAGCACCTGAGCAGCCCCCGCACCGACGCCAGCATCGCGCGATAACCAGTTCCAAAAATTAAATTGCCATTGTTTGCCGCTCAACGCCAGATGCGAGTCAAGTACCTCATAACGGGTAGATAAACTGCCGGGAGCCAGCGATGCTTTGGTGCCCAAGAGTGAATCGAGTGTGGATTGCAAATCGGTACTTACCCTCCGCTCGCTATCACCGTCCGATTTTTGGTAGGCCATAGTGAAGGCAATATCCACGGCTTGCCAATCGGCGGCCGTCTCCAACCACAATTCGCGCGTGCCAAAAGATCCGGATGTTGCACCCACTCGTGTTGAATCTATTGCCGATGCATCTTTAGTAATAACATTGATCACCCCCGAAAACGCATCCGCACCATAAATTGCTGAGCCTGGCCCACGGATGACCTCCACTCGTTCAATGCTGGCCGAAGGTAAGCGAAATAAGGTTGGGCGGCCACCCTGAGCGTTGTACTGGACGGGTATTCCATTCAGCATTAACAATACATGTGGGTTCAAGCCAGTGTGAATACCGCGAATGGAATACACCGAATCCAATCGGCTTAAGGATGAGAGAGACACATGTAAGCCCGGAACGGTTTCCAGTACTTCATTCAGATTGCGGGCACCCATGGCTTGGATTTCACTGGCGGAGATAACCGTTGCCGTCGCTGGAGCGCGATCAAGCGGTGTGCTATTGCCCGTAGCGATAGAAATTTCGACCTGACCCAGTTCGGCCAGCGATAGGTTGTAAAAGTCACTGGAGGAGGATTGTGCGCCCGTTTCTGCGTTAGCGCTGCCAGCCCAAAGGGCTAAAGCCAATGCAAGCGGAGTCGTTGGTGTTCTTATCACGCGCATAATGACAACCTATTCAAAAGGGCCTACGTCATTCCGCTGACAAAATCACTCGATAAACCATTAAACCTGACAGATAGCTGATCATCTAAGAAACTGGGTCTAAGCACTTTTTGCACTAAGAGTGCTTAAAGATAGTTTACCTTTGCATGAAAGCAAAGCAGATTGATGCAACTTTAGAATAGAGGTTCAGTATTTTTATGCGGTGCGAGGCGCTGGATGGCGTGTTTAAGGGTTTCGCGTCTCACCGGTTTGGTTAAATATTCTTCCGCCGGTTGGCGATTGAAACGCTTACGCTCTTCAATCATGGAAATCACAATTACAGGAATGTCGCACACATCGGGATCGGCTTTGATTCGCTCAAACAAAATCCAACCGTGCTGGTCAGGCAAAAATAAATCCAGCGTAATCACGTCGGGTTTAATCGCCTGAATTAAGCGCCAACCACTTTCCGCATCACTGGCGGTGTGCACGTTGTAGCCTTCCGCGCGAATAGTGCGCGCCATGATGTCCAGAAATGCCGGATCATCGTCGATCATCACCACCTGCTCGCCAGCGGGCGTCAACGCTGCCGGTACCGATATTTGCGGCTCATCATCGGACTTGGGTGCCTGCACCGCTGTAGGAGTGATCGGCAGTGGCAGCTCAACAATAAACTTGGAGCCCGCTCCCAAGTCACTTTCAACACGAATTCCGCCCCCCATTAGCTCGCACAACTGGCGAGTGATGGATAACCCCAGACCGCTGCCCTGGAATTTGCGTGTTGTGCCAGAATCAGCCTGTTTGAAGGGATCAAAAATGGTGGCTTGCTGCTCTTTCGAAATGCCGATTCCCGTGTCGGCAACACTGATATAAATTTGTTGCGGTTGATGGTAAGCCTTGATCCGCACTTGGCCGTTGGGAGCAAATTTAATCGCATTGCCCAACAGGTTAATCAAGATGTGCAGCAATTTTTCCGGATCGGCAACCGGCAGGGACTCACCATCATCAACATCAACCTGCAACTGTATGGCATTTTTTTCCATCAGCGGCGCAACGGTACCCAAGGCCTCCTCGACCAAACTCGACAATTTCACTTCGGTTAAATCAAGATCCATGCGGCCTGATTCAATTTTGGCCAGATCCAGCACACCATTGATCAGTTTTAACAAACGTTCACTATTGAGTATCACCCGGTTTAAATCTTTCAGGTGATGCTCGTCATCCGCCAGTTTAAGTTCTTCAATCACCACTTCGGTATAACCAATAATTGCCTGCAGCGGCGTGCGTAATTCGTGGCTCATAAGTGACAGGAATTCACTTTTTGCCTTGCTTGCATCTTCCGCTTTGCGCTTGGCAATCGCGAGCCGGTCGCGCGCAATTTGCAAGTCCTGGCTATGCGCAGCCAAACGTTGGTTATCGCGGCGTTTGATCGTGTAGGCAAACAATACGGTGATAATTAATAAGGCTCCCAAAATCACTGAGCCCCACAAATAACGCAATGCCACTTGTTGTGAGTCAACTAATTCATCAAGATCGACAATGGCATTTTTTTGTTTAAGGATGGTATTTTCTTGCGATTTAATCGTCGTATTCAAATAGGTCAGACGTTTTTCGCGCGTATCAATCTCCTGCAAAATAGTGCGCAGATGAGTCTGTTGCTCGTCCAACTCTTTGGTGCGCAGCTCTACTTCTCGCAATAGTGCTTCACGTTCTTGCTTACTGGTTTCGATTTGTGCCTGTTGGTTTTGCAGGAGTATTTTTTGCTCGGCAATTAACGCATCGCTTTTGTGGATATTTTGGTTTAACTCAGCCATTTGTCCCTGCAGGCGCGCCGTCATCTCCTCTTGCGTTTTAATCGCTTCCGTTAATTCACTGAGTATTTTTTCCCGGCCACGCAATTGTTTTTGCAGCGCAACCAGTGAGGCCTGTCCCTCGCGGTAAAGTTTGGCAACATCAATTTCAGTCCCGCCGTTTAAAATTAACTCCGGCAGCGGGGTTAAGCCATGGTTGATGATGTTGGATTTATTGACTTCAAACTTAAGGCGATCATTTTCTGTAGTGATCAGGTTTATCATCACCAGCTGCTTGTTGTTATAGGAATCAGTAACCAGCAAGACCGGCTTGCCTTCAAGCTCGTCGTAAATATCCGCGATTATTTTCGCATTCACCTGCTCAACATACACCAGATGGTAATTCGCCAGTGAGTCCACTCGATTCACCTGGTTAACGGTAATCGGCAGATCGCGCAGCTTTACCCTGTCGCGTAAAACCGCCAACTCATTCATTAATGCCGGGGAGCTTGCTCCATAGACGGCGATATCAAAAGAGGTCATGGTCGCCTGATTGGGCCACTCAATGTTTTTGGCAAAGTTGTACAAATAAGAGGCGGTAATTTTTTCCTTATTGAGTCCCTGCGCCCACGCAGGTGTGGTGCAGCAGATAAACACTATCAGGATCAGAGGGATAAACAGCAACGAAAAAACCTGCTGCCTTGCTTGCTGTGGCAGCCGAGGGCCGAGTGTAGCGATGGCTACTGACAGGAAGGGGGTTGTTAACATTGTCGTTGGTCTTATCTATTTTTAATCACTGAAGCATAGCTTGTTCATTCCGCTATTGATAGGTCTTGCAGGTTGCAGCACGGGAGTAAAATTACTCTTGCACAGAATACAAAGAGGCACCCGTAGGTGCCTCTTTTAATAACTGAACGCTAATCAAAAGTGCCGGACATAAGCTACATATAGGCTTTAGCAAATGCGGCCTTGGACTCCTGGATATAAGTGCGGACTTTTACCGCGTGGGATTCCCAGAGCCCGCGGTCTTTTTCGTCAGAGAAGGGGTTTTGGTCTTTCGCGACCGAGCGATCAAACTTGTCATAAAATGTAATGACCGACGAAGCGATTTGATTGAAGCGCTCTTTAAACACTTGGGTTTCCTCCATAGTACCAGTGGCTTTCATCATGAATTGCACGAACTCGGTATTGGAGCTGGAATGATTTTGATAGCTCTCTGCTTGCAACGTAAAGTAGCTGTTGATTTCCTCCAGCGCCGCACTGCGAATAGCTTCGTCTTTACTCATGACACGGTTGTAATTTTCCTGACCACGTCCCATACCACCGGCAATCAGTGATTCCTTTAAATGCTTGTCCAAATCTTTGCGAAATTTATCAACCTCACGCTGGATATCCATTAAATCTTTGTCCAGAGCAACCACCGTGTTTAATTCTTTTTCCACTTCTCCCAGAAAACCTTCGGCTTTGGAAAAGGTTTTTAAACCGTTTTCTTCAGCAAACTTACGTGTTTTGCGATCCACACCGGCATTTTCATAGGCCACTTTATCGAAGGTAGTTGCCACTATGGTTTTAAAGGGTTCTGCGAACGCTGCATAGGCTCCCTGGGTCATTACATTCAGGGTAGCGGTTGCTATATCACCCAGGGGTTTTAACAGCGAATCCATACGCGCCTTTTGTATGGGTGATGCCACCATCTTCACATCGCTCACTATGCCTTTAAAGGTTTGGTAACCAAGCGGGTTAGCCATCTTGCCCCGCTCTGAGGTGGCGAGTACCAGTGTCACACTGGAATAAATACCATTGGCGTATTCCAGATATTGGCGCTGCACATCGATCTGTGCAGCGTAATTTTTACCCAGCGTACGCAGCGCGTCCGCCTGCACCTGATAATTTTTGTCATCGCGTAATTTGCCCAGCACTTCTGCAATCACTTTTTCCTGATTTTTTTGCAGCGCCGTATCCAGCAGAATTTTTTCTACGCTCAGGTCATCAATCCATACCTGGCCATTGGTAATTTCAAAATCCAGACGCAAGTATTTTTTGCCAGGGTCGTCAATAGAAATACGCTTTGCATGGTATTCCGCCGAATCGTTATTACCCAAAATTTGACCAACCTGCACCCAACCACTGTCTACATTTTGGTTGGCAGCTACCAGCACATTGATTTTGTATTGGGTAGCGGGCGATGAAGTTTTGATCCAAAACTCCAGCGTACCCTGCTCACTTAAATTCACCCGCGAACGCACTGATGCCTCGCCCTGCTCTATTTGCAGTGCGCCAGTGCCCGTACGCGCCTGCTCACCGGTAAATTTTGCACCGTATATTAGCGCCCATTTTTTATGGTCGGAATCGCTTTCAAAACCGTTTTTGAAAATAACCGATTTCTGCTGGGCAAACGCCAGCGATGCCATCAGGCTGGCGGTGGATAAAACCAAAACACTCGCGATTGTTTTTAACATGGTGGTCTCGCAATCCTTAAAAAAATACATAGGTAACCGATAAAACAGCAATGAACGCTGGATGTTATTCAATAAAACCCGGGATCCGATTTTGCAAAAAATTATCCACTGCAGTTTTACGCTCACCGAGTACGCGCGCATAAGCCACGCGCTCATCAGGCAAGCGGGTTATGGAATTCAAATAGCCATTTGCGCCCCAGCGATTTGCCGCAATAGGATTAGCGATAGGATCGTTCATCGCGCGCTCGGCCGCGATAATAGTCCAGCCCTGGGCGACTAAACGATCAGCCAACGCAACGATAAAATACGCCGCCAAATCATTTTCCTGCAGCACCAGCACTTGCCGCGGAGAATAACCCAATACATTAAATGCTTTGGCGTCCTCTTGCACGAGCGACTGCGTGATCAGATCAATATAGGCTCCCTCCAGCGATGCCATATTCACTGCGCGATTGCTGCGGATTTTTTTCTGGTACAACTGATCCAGATATTGATCCACACCGCGCATGGCATTCACACCGGTAAATGCAGGGCGATAGCCGCGCTCTTGCAAAAAATCCGCAAGTTCACGCTGGATGTTGGCGTCGCCAAATTCATGCAGATAAGAAAAGTGCACATGTTTTTTATAGCCGCTATAAGCCTGCAATATGCGATTGGCTTTCATAATGCCAATTTCATACACATAGAGATCACTCTTGGTCACCAGGCTATGACCATGGCCGGCATTCACCAGCAAATGCCCTTTATCGCTATACAGCGCCAAACGCGCTTTGTCTTTTTGATCAGCACCTTTGGTTTTAATTAAAAACATCGCTTGTGGAACACCCGCCGTGGCCAGATTGCGCACCAACATTTGCGAGCGCGCCATTGCATCCAATGAAGTGGATGCTTGCAAGGTATGGTCAAACGCAATGACCAATTCGCGCGCGTGAGCCATGCCAGTACTAATCAGCCCACTGAGCAACAATAAACTACCGAGCAACCATTTTTTCAACACAGTCTTATCTCATGTAAATAGGTCGTTGGACAACATTGTTGGACAAAAAACGTTATTCCGGCAACTCATACAATTCCAACGGCAAACCATCGGGATCTTGAAAAAACGTAAAACGTTTTAAGGTGTATTCATCGATGCGAATAGGCTCTACCGAAATATTATTGGATTCCAGCCAAGCAACAGTCCGGTCAAGATCGCGCACCACAAATGCCAGGTGGCGCAAACCGCATGCTTCGGGTTGCGACGGGCGCGCGGGCGGATTGGGGAATGAAAACAATTCCAGCTGGGTGCCATCCGGTAATGCCAAATCCAACTTCCACGAGGATCGTGCCGCACGATAATGCTCGGCAATAACCTGCAGACCTAAAATAGTGACATAGAAATGTTTGGATTTTTCATAATCCGAACAGATCAAGGCTAGGTGATGAACTGCCTGCAACATGGATAACGCATTCTTCATTTCTTAACACTCACTACTCATCGCCTGATACTCGCAATGGGCGCATTTTAGTATAACCTTCACTTTACAAAAGACGACGGCTTTTACCTTTGTAAACCAGCCAGTCGTTATGCTGCCGTCATTTGGCTGTATCTTATCTGAATAAAAAAACACTCACGGATATATTATGAGTCTCTCCCGCCGTCATTTTTTACACAATGCAGGTGCCGCTGCAATCGCCCTGGCCGCCTTTCGCCATTTGCCCGCCCGGGCTGAAGCCTATGCGCGCGACCCCAAATACGGCATTGATAAATATGGTCCGCTCATTAAAGACCCGCACCAGATAATCGATTTGCCTGCCGGTTTCCACTACCAAATCATCGCGCGCACTGGCGACCCCATGAGCGATGGATTGATCATGCCCGGCGCTCCCGATGGTATGGCGGCCTTCCCCGTTGCAATGAATCCCACACAGACCGTCTTGGTGCGCAACCATGAATTGAGCTCCTCCTGGGGTGATGTGGATGCTTTCAGTGGCGATAAGAAACGGGCGAGAAACAGCGTGGGCCATAAAGCCTTTGATTTTTATCGCAACGGCTTACCGGCTAATGGCGGCACCACCACGCTCTTGTACAACCACAGCTCCGGCAAAATCGAGCGCAGCCATTTGAGCCTCGCCGGTACATCGCGCAATTGCTCAGGCGGAGCAACACCCTGGGGGTCGTGGCTCACCTGCGAAGAGACTACTTATGGCACTAAACAGGGTTTTGGCAAAGATCACGGATTTGTGTTTGAGGTTCCCGCCAGTGCGACTGAATTAGTCGCGGCAGTCCCCTTGACTGCGATGGGGCGTTTCGCCCATGAAGCCTGCGCAGTCGATATCACCACCGGCATTGTGTACCAAACGGAAGATGCCAAGGACGCGCTCTTTTATCGATTTATCCCTGCTACCCCGGGCGAATTGCACAAAGGTGGCAAACTGCAGGCGCTGGTGATCCGCGATTGGCACTCTGCCAATACCCGCAACTGGCGCGATGATGAAAAAGATTCCCACGCACGCAATGTTGTCATGCAACAAGAATTCCTGTGCGACTGGATAGACCTGGATAATGTCATCGCCCCAGAGGCTGATTTAGCTGCACGTGGCCAAGCAAAGGGCGCCGCTATTTTTGCCCGCTGCGAAGGCCTCGCCTTTGCCCTGCGCGACAACACGCAGCCACAGACGCGAGAATTATTTTTTACTGCCACCACGGGCGGCAACAAAGGCTTGGGGCAAATATGGCGCTATCAACCCAGCCCCTACGAGGGTACCGCGCGCGAACATGAAGCGCCGGGCAAACTTGAACTGACCTATGAAAGCCAGGATCGCGCCTATCTGGAAGGTTGTGACAACCTCACCATCGCCCCCTGGGGTGATTTAATTGTGTGCGAGGATAGTTATTCCGGTGAGCGCGACAACACCAATTACTTGCGCGGCCTGACACCGCAAGGGAAAATTTATACTCTGGCGATGAATGCGCATAAGAAAAAAGGTGAATTTTGCGGCGCCTGTTTCTCACCCGACGGTACTACCTTGTTTGTGAATATCCAACAACCGGGATTAACACTGGCCATTACCGGCCCATGGCAAACACTGCGCCCAGCCTGATCACTTTTCCATAAACTTTACGCATTAAAAAAATCCCGGACGCGCCGGGATTTTTTTAATGTGATTGGTCAACAAACAATATTGTATTGTTTATTTGCGCTCATGCTGCCGGCGCAATTGGCTTAATCCAGTTTTGATAAACGCCAGTAAATCATCAGGAAATAACGGTTTGGAAAAATAGTAACCCTGTACCAGATCCACGCCTAAATCATAAATTATTTTAAAATCCTCTTCCGTCTCCACACCTTCTGCAACGGTAGTGAGATTCAGATTTTTGGCGAGATCGACCGTGCTGGCTAAAATCGTCCGCTGTTGCGGCCGCGCAGCAGAGCGATGTACCAATGAGCGATCAATTTTTAATTCCGTTGCAGGCACACGCGAGAGCTGCTGCGCATTCGCAAAACCAGTGCCGTAATCATCAATCGCAATATGGAAACCTTTTAAGCGCAAGCGTGCGAGTGTGCGGATAGCGCTTGCCAATTCTCCGAGCAGCGCATTTTCCGTAATCTCAAAAGTCACGTCAGCGGGCGCTATGCCGTAATCTTCGGTGAGCTTGCACAACCACTCCACCATATCCGAATCTGCCAGTGAGAGCGGCGACAAATTAAACGCGAGATTGAAACGCAAACCGTAATTTTGCCAATTTTTTTTGTGCTGGAAAGCTACCTGCAGCAGATGCCGGGTAAGCGAATCAATCATGCCATGGCGCTCAGCCAAGGGGATAAAAACACCGGGGGAAATAGTGCCTTTGTGCGGATGTTTCCAGCGCGCCAAAGCCTCGACTCCTTTTAGCATCAACCCATGCACAGTGAGTTTGGGTTGGAATGCCAATGTCAATTCACCATTGGTAATTGCCTGCCCCAGCTCAACCGCGGTGACTTCATTCTCGGGCGCGGCTTTGGGCTCGGCGGCCTGGTTTTTTGCATCCTGGATAAAGCGCAGCAAACTGCATTCAAGCGCATCTGGCAGGAGCGGCTTTTGAAAAGTACCAAGCACATGCAAGCCGTCTGCTTCGGCCATGGTGCCGACGCTGGCAATTAAAATGGGATCTTTAGCGCTGAGGATAATGACGCTGCTCACATACTTTTTCTGCGCCATCGAACGGATTAATTCAACACCATCCATAATCGGCATTTCAAGGTCGATCAACACCACATCTACGCTGCGCGATTCGAGCACCTGCAAGGCATCAACGCCATTGGCAGCGTCATGGAGATCGCTGACACCCAAGTCCTGGCACAACTCTTTGGCGTACTGGCGCTGGGTCAAACTGTCATCAGTGACCAATACACTCAATTCGGAGATAACGGACTTCATGCCTTGCCCCCTAATACTGCGGGAATCTGGGATAAAGGCATAACTTCTTTCGCGGCACCGAGACTAATCGCCTCTTTCGGCATGCCAAAGACAACACAGGATTGCTCATCCTGCGCGATGGTTCTACAACCAACTTGCCGCATTTCCAACAACCCTCTCGCGCCATCATCCCCCATGCCCGTCATGATGATGCCCATGGCATTGCGCCCGGCGGCGCGAGCAGCAGAGCGAAACAGAACATCGACTGACGGACAGTGGCGGTTCACGCTTGGGCCGCGAAATACCTTGGCAATATACTGGGCACCCGAGCGCTGTACTTCGAGGTGATGCCCGCCCGGTGCGATGAGCACTCGCCCGGGGATCAGGCGATCACCACTCTCCGCCTCTTTTACATCCACTTCACACAAACCATCCAAACGCTTGGCAAAGGCTGCGGTAAACTTTTCTGGCATGTGTTGCACCACAGCGATACCTGGGCAAGTGCGCGGAATTTTGCTGAGGATTTCCTCCAGCGCTTGTGTGCCACCTGTTGAAGTACCAATCACGATAATCGTATCGGTAGTGGCGGTCATAGAGACCAGATCCGAGGCAGGTATTAACGGCGCCGCTTTTTTGGTATCAACCGTCGCCACCCGACGCGACACATGAGCGCCGGCTGCACCGCGCACGGTTTGCCAGAGCAAATGTTTTGCCTCCAATAAAAAATCCTTAACGCCTAATTGCGGTTTGGTAATCACATCAATAGCACCCGCCGAGAGCGCCTGTAATGTCAACTCGGCACCCTTCTCCGCCAGCGACGAACAAATAATTACTGGCGTAGGTTTTTCATGCATCAGCTGGCGCAAGAAAGTCAAACCGTCCATGCGCGGCATTTCAATATCCAGCAAAATCACATCGGGCCATTTTTTTTGCATTTGCTGTTGGGCAAAAATGGGGTCCGACGCAGTAGCATAGACATTAATGTCCGGCGCTTCATTGAGCACGCCACTGAGCACTTGGCGCACAACCGCTGAATCATCCACTACCAACACATCAATTGTCATAATCTCTCAACTTTTCAGCGCGTTTTAAGTATCAATCGACTCAGCTACCAGAACACTTGCACCGGCGATGCTGCAATTTATAAAGTATTGTCGATCAAACCGTTATTTCAATCATTCAAGGCTGATTCATCTGATAATGTTTTAACTGAATTTCACCGGTGGGTATAACCAACATTAACGAGCGGGAAATAGAGCCCCCCACATCGACGTGGAGAGGCTTGAGCTTTTCGCGTATTAGCCATTGGCGCGCATAAGCAATATTGTCGAAACCAATCGAGGTTGGCGTACTGTAGGCAAACATATCGCCACCGCCAAATATGCCGAGTTGGAATTCATTCATATCAGCATAGGCTTGCATCGAGCGTTTCATTTGTTCCAGAGCGTTATTGGCATAGCGACAATCACCTGCAATCATTCGCTGCTGGCTAGGCCCGCCACCCGCCGCAGGGGTATTTTTTTTATTTGGCTCAATGGCCAATAAGTAATGGCACATACCACCAATTTTGAGTGCCGGATGCCACGCGGTTAACGCAACACAGGAACCCAACACGGTATGCAAACGCTCGTATTCAACACCGAAGTACCACTCGCCAGGATGTATGCTGTGCAATGGTTTGATAACCGTCGCGACGGCCATAGGTTCACCGCCCAGCCAAACGGTAAATGGCAGGTTTTACCGGCGTAAAACGGGTACTGATACCATGCAAACTTTCGGAATGGCCAACAAACAATATCCCTCCTGGATTTAATTTATCGGCAATCCGCTCCAAAATTTTTGACTTGTTGTCATTCTCGAAATAAATCAATACATTGCGCAAAAACACAAGATCGAATTTTCCAATATCGGGAAAATCCTCATGCAAATTCAATGTAAAAAATTGCACTGCATCGCGCAACTCGGCAGTTACGCGCACATTACCTTGCTGGGGGCCAACACCTTTCCGGCAAAACCGGCGTAAATATTCAGGTGGAATATTTTTTACACGCATATCTGGATAAATACCAATTTTTGCTTGTTCAACTACAGTGCGGTTTACATCCGAACACAATAGTTCCCATTCACTGGGGCAGCGGTCGCGCAATACCATAGCGATACTGTAAGGTTCCTCACCGGTGGAAGAGGCTGCACTCCACACTCGGAAATTGGTACCCGGCCGCAATTTGGGCAGAATCTCTTCCTGCAAATAATCAAAATGTTTTTGCTCGCGAAAAAAATAGGTTTCGTTAGTAGTAATCAGTTCCAGCGCAATATTCAACTCGCCTTTGCCTTGAGGGCTCTGGATCAAGCGATAATAATCGCCAAAGCCTTTAACCTGACACGCCTGCAAACGCTTCCACAAACGATTACTTAACAACGCTTTTTTTTGTGCAGGTAAAAAAATCCCCAACTTATCCTGAATTAACTGCTGAAATAACTGGAACTCTTTATCTGAGGGGATAGGTGTTGCGCTGTCCATTTCCATAGCGTGACTCATCATTATTTACTTTTATCAGCACAGTTCATTTAATTCGTCCTGCGCTGTTTATCGCCAACCAATTTGAAATAAGTCATCGACTCCTGCAAACGCAGCGCCTGCGCACTCATCTCTTCCGACGTTGAACTCAACTCTTCAGATGCCGCTGCATTTTGCTGAAGGGTTTGACTGACTTGGCCAATTGCCAAATTGATCTGATTAACACCGGTAGTCTGCTCGCCTGAAGCCGCGGCTATTTCCTGAATTAAATCGGCAGTCTTGCGAATGGCGGGTACCACCTCTTGCAATAATTTTCCCGCACTATCCGCTTGTTTTACTGAATCGGTGGCGAGCGTACCTATTTCTTGCGCGGCTCGCTGACTGCGCTCAGCCAATTTGCGTACTTCCGATGCAACTACCGCAAACCCGCGCCCATGCTCACCGGCGCGTCCTGCTTCAATTGCCGCATTGAGCGCAAGCAAATTCGTTTGGTAGGCGATGTCATCAATCACACCGATTCGCTCGGCAATTTTTTGCATTGCATCCACAGTTCCTACCACCGCAGCACCACCAGAAGCAGCATCGTTCGCCGCCTTCTGTGCCATCCCATCGGTGACACGGGCATTTTCATTATTTTGTGCAATTGAGGCTGCCATTTGTTCCATCGAGGCTGATGTTTCTTCCACACTGGCTGCCTGCATAGAGGCACCTTTTGCAAGCGATTGCGCAGTTGCATTCACCTCTTCCGACGCTGAAGAAAGTGAATCTGCGGAAGAACGTACTTCCGCAATAATTTGCCCCAGTTGTTTACACATATTATCGACACTGGCTAGCAGTGAGCGATCATCGCCTGCGCGCAACTCAATCGCCACATCCAAATTGCCATCAGCTACCTGACTAACCACACTCGCGGTGTAAGCAGGCTCGCCACCCAAAGTGCGGAATAGATCGCGAAAGATATAAATTAACACGCCGAGAATAAATGCAATGGCCACCAATAAAATAATGCCGAAGGTGCGTAATGATGCGGAATAAAGGCGTGCAATTTCTTCATCGGTGCTGATGACCAATTGATTAAATTGCTCGCTCATTTGCTCTGATACCACGAGAATATTGGCGCCCAGAGCCGACACAATTCCCGCCGCACGTCCATCCACCTTCAAACCGGTAGCAGGGTCATTAAAATCAAACCGCTGCAGTGCGCGATTGTACCGGTCGAGCACACGGTCGTACTCTGCCAAAAAGTAAGTGAGCTCCTCAGAGTTTTGTCCTAATTTTTCCTGCAGCGCAATACCGGATTTTAAATTGGTTTTAACTTTTTCAGTGGACGCATTAAACGCTTTCAAATAGCGCTCATACTGGGACTTTTCATTGCCACTGATCATGATGTTTTTCCACGCTTGAATCTGGATGCGCAACTGCAGCGAGGAACTATCAACAGCAGAAAGCAAATCCGATTGCATCTGGATTTGTGTGAGCTTTTCATCAACCGTGGTGTTGTATTTTTGTAGCTGAAAAAGTGCAGACGCACCCAAACCAACCAAGCCGAGCATAATCAGGCAGGTCAGAATCATAAGCTTTGCTTTTAGACTGAGTTTGCTGAACATAAGCTGGCATCCTGTTTTATTTACCGACCGGATTAACTGTGGTTAGCAAAGAATAAGCAATTGTCTCTTAGGAATAGCGTACAAAGTCTTTATCCAGATCGTCATCACTCAGCATTTTCTTATCCGCTTTTTTGCGCGGTTGCGGCTGAGACTGAACATTGGCTTTTGGTGCGCGAGAATAAGAAGGGCGTGAATCCTGGTTACTCAGAGTGAAATAGCTCACGGCCTCTTGTAGACGCAATGCCTGTGAACTGAGTTCTTCTGACGTAGAACTTAATTCTTCGGCAGCAGCAGCATTCTGTTGCATGGTTTGGCTAACTTGACCAATAGCAGCGTTAATTTGATTAACACCCGCTGTTTGCTCAGTAGACGCGGCCGCAATTTCTTGCACCAAATCGGCGGTCTTGCGAATCGAGGGAACCATCTCTTGCAGGAGTTTGCCCGCGTTATCAGCTTTGCTTACCGTTTCACCCGCGAGCGAACCAATTTCCTGTGCAGCAACCTGGCTTCGCTCAGCTAACTTGCGTACCTCTGAAGCCACCACTGCAAAACCGCGCCCGTGTTCCCCGGCACGCCCTGCTTCAATAGCAGCATTAAGTGCGAGCAAATTTGTTTGGTAGGCAATGTCATCTATTACCCCAATACGGTCGGCGATTTTTTGCATAGCCTCGACAGTACTTGCCACTGCTGAACCACCAGTAGCCGCATCGATAGCCGCCTTTTGGGCCATTCCGTCAGTGATACTGGCGTTCTCATTGTTTTGCATAATGGAGGCAGACATTTCCTCCATTGACGCAGATGTTTCCTCCACACTTGCGGCCTGCACTGATGCGCCTTTTGCAAGTGATTGCGCCGTTGCGTTGACTTCTTCCGATGCAGAAGCCAAAGCATCGGCAGAACTGCGCACCTCACCTAACACTTGCGACAAGGTATTGGACATTTCGCGGATCGCCGCCAACATGCTGGAGCTATCACCTTGTCTGGTATTCACTTGCACAGTTAAATCACCCTCGGCGATTTTTGCTACAACAGCAGCGGCATAGTCTGGCTCACCACCCAATTGGCGCAGTAGATTCCGCGCAATGAAAAAACCAATTGCAGCAATTGCCAATAAAGTAACCACAGAGATAATGATGGAATAAGTCGTTGCCTGTGATTTAGTAGCTAACGCCAGATTTTTGGAATTTTCTGCTATCTCCATATTGTAAACAGCATGATTTTCAATTGCTGCAGACGCTGCCAATGCATCGGGTGTTGCAACCTCTAACAAATCCCGAGCCACCTCCAATTGATTTTTTTCTGAAGCGGCTAAGATTGCAGGAACATGTGATAGGTAACGATCAAAACTCTTAATATTTTCTTCCAATAGCTTACGGTCTTTTTCATCAGCAAGCATGGTTTCATATTCTTTAAATCCCTCTCTAACCTTGGCAATTGCATCATTCATACTTGCTTCAAGCTTTTCCGATTGAGTGGTATCGGTATTGAGAATGTGACGATTAAGGCGGATACGCGTACGGTATACATTGTTTTGTATTTCCGATAATAAGTGCATACTGGGAATAACATTTTCGTTACTGTAATTCGTCTGCTCAAAGACAGTATTGATTTGCACTTGCGCAGCACCAGCCAGAATAATAATTCCCAGCAATGCAGTAGCCACCAACAGCAGCATTTTTTTTGCGACAGTCATTTTCTAACTCCATTAACATCCATTGATCGCTTTGCCTAATAATTAAATCAAGCCGTTTCGTTGTCAGTTGTAACGTACAAAATTTTTATCTAATTCATCATCATTTACAGGATTCGTTTTATGGCTAACAGATTTCGGCTTATTACCTGCTGATGGCTTTTTATTGGCGGGTTGAATAGTTTTTTTAGCACGATGGTTATCAAGCGTAAAATAGGTCATGGATTCCTGCAGGCGAATAGCTTGTGCACTCATTTCCTCAGATGTGGAGCTTAATTCTTCAGAAGCGGCGGCATTTTGTTGTAGTGTTTGGCTTACCTGACCAATCGCGCCATTAATTTGGGCAACACCAGCGTTTTGCTCAGAAGAGGCAGCCGCAATTTCCTGTACCAAATCAGCCGTTTTGCGAATGGCAGGAACCATATCCTTGAGCATGGTTCCCGCTAATTCAGCACGCTTAACTGTATCCAGTGCGAGTGTGCCAATTTCTTGCGCAGCTACCTGGCTGCGCTCAGCCAACTTGCGAACCTCTGATGCCACTACTGCAAATCCGCGCCCATGCTCTCCTGCGCGCCCGGCTTCAATTGCAGCGTTTAATGCGAGCAAATTGGTTTGGTAAGCGATGTCATCAATCACACTGATACGCTCCGCAATTTTTTGCATAGCTTCTACAGTACCCATTACCGCCTCACCGCCTGTAGCAGCATCACGTGCCGCTTTTTGAGCCATGCCATCAGTAATTTTGGCGTTTTCACTATTTTGCGAAATGGAGGCAGACATTTGCTCCATAGATGCAGAGGTTTCTTCAACGCTTGCCGCCTGAACTGATGCACCTTTAGCAAGGGACTGTGCAGTCGCATTGACCTCTTCAGAAGCAGATGAAAGTGCATCGGCCGAACTGCGTACATCGCCAATAATTTCAGCAAGCTGTTTGCTCATATTGGCCACACTCGCGAGCAGCGAACTCTTGTCGCCGTTTTTGAGTTGGATATCAATATTAAGATGCCCGTCAGCCACTTGCGAAACCACACTCGCGGTATAGGCAGGCTCGCCACCAAGGAGTTTAAACATATCGCGGAATATAAATATCATTATTGCAATAATAATGGCCGATGCACCGAGGCAAATGATCAACAGCAGGCGCACGGTGTCGTTATAAATATTTTCAGTCTTCACATCCGAATCATGTAAAAACTGATCGAATCCAGCAGTAGTAAAATCTGCCAGTTCCTGCATTTGTTTGCTGGTTTCGCGATCCATACCGCTCACCAGTTTATCAACCACTTTTCCTGTGCCGGGATTTTCCTGATCATAACTTTTTAGAGCTTCGCGATAATTTTTCCCCAGCTGCACGTGCTCCTTCTGTAATAGGATTACCGCCTCAGTTGGAACCCCCTCTTCCTTTTGTAGCGCCAGTGCAGCAGAGAGATGCTTCTGTACGATTTCTTCAGACTTGATAAAACCATCAACATATTTGGTAAATTGTTCAGCGTCGTTGCCACGGATAAGAATATTTTTCCATTCTTGCACTTGGGTCTTGAAATTAATTGCCGCCGCTTGAATTTCGGCCAATATATCCGAGCGCCGTTGACTATGGGTGGCAGTATCATCCACGACGGCATTATAGGAGCGGATTTGCACATAGGCGGTAATCCCCAATGTAGATAAGCCAAGCACAATCAACGCGCTAAGCAATAATATTTTAAACTTCAAGGTGGGGTTGCTGAACATTACTAATCCCTCAAAAATTCTGAATTATTAACGGGAAGGGTTATTGCAACTGTGCTTCAACCAAATGAGCAAGCTCGCGGATAGACAAGGCGTTATTTGCGTCCAGCAATACCACAAACTCATCCTCTCGCTTGGCAATGCCCTGGATAAAATCGGCGCGGATATTGGCACCAAAAGAAGGGGCATCTTCAATATTTTCATCATTCATTTCGATCACTTCACTGACCGAATCAGCAAGCAACCCGAGCACATGGTTCTGTTCATTGTTTTGCAACTCAACTACAATAATGCAGGTTCGCTTTTGCACCTCGATTGATTTACGCCCCAAGCGCACTGCCAAATCAATAACCGGCACCACCTCACCACGCAGGTTAATAACCCCGCGCAAAAAATTGGGCATTAACGGCACTTCGGTGATGCCGCTGTACTCAATAATTTCGCGGGTTTGCGACAACTCCAACCCGTAGTTTTCATTACCAATGCGAAAGGTCAGGTACTGCTTGATGACTTCTACTGATTGAGTCTTTTTTTGTCTGCTTGGCTGGTTCATTCTTCCTGCTCCTGCGCACTTACCAAAAAGGCATTGTTGCGTAAATGTTCGCGATTAATTGCAAACCCGATTAACTGTTGGATATCCAGAATCAAGGCTACTGCCCCTGTACCCAAAAGACTGGAGCCGCCGATGCCTTTGAGTGCTTGAAAAATAGGCCCCATAGGTTTTACGACGGTTTGAATTTCGCCGTGCAGTTCATCAACCACTATGCCCGCACGTTTTTCACCAAATTGCACCACCACAATTTTTTCGCGACTGTGGTCTTTGGGCTGCAGTGAAAAAATTTCACGCAAGCGAATGTAAGGCACTTGCTCGCCACGCAAATTAACGCAATTCTGGCCTTGCACATGACTCAAGGAATTTAAATCCACACATTCAAGAATGGTGTTTTGCGGCACAATAAAATCAATATGGCCAGCCGTGACGTGGAAGCCATCAATGATTGCGAGGGTCAGGGGCAAACGAATACTAAAACTGGTACCCACGCCAATTTCACTTTCGATTTCAATGCCACCCTGCAACTCTTCAATATTGCGTTTGACCACATCCATGCCCACACCGCGGCCGGACAAGTTGGTCACCTGCTCAGCAGTGGACAAACCGGGATGGAAAATTAATTGGAACAACTCCTGACGCGAGAGATGGATACCCTCCTCCAAAATCCCATTGGCAATGGCTTTTTTGCGGATGCGCTCCACATCCAAACCACCACCGTCATCGTGGATGCCAATCACAATATTGCCCGCGTCATGACGCGCGGTAAGTTTGATGGTGCCGGAATCGGGTTTGCCGCGCGTTTGCCGCACTGCAATGGCTTCGATGCCGTGATCCATTGCATTGCGTACAATATGCATTAGTGGATCATTTAATTTTTCCACCATGGATCTATCCAGCTCGGTTTCCGCGCCTTCAATTTCCAGCTCGATTTCTTTGCCAATGGATTTGGCCGTATCGCGCACAACGCGTTTGAATTTTTGGAAAGTATCGCCAATCGGAACCATGCGTAAGGTGAGCGCCGCATCGCGGATCGCCTCAGTAAAGTTACCCATGGAAGTAACCGCTTCGATCAATGTTGGGTTACCCATTTTTGATGACAGCAAATCAACGCGCTGGCGATTAATAACCAATTCGCCAATTAAATTAATCAAAACATCCAAACGCTCGGCATCAACACGGATAAAACGATTTTCACCGCTGGTCTTTTTCTCGCTGATTTTCTTTTGCTTATCGAGCGCTGCGTTGACAATTTCGGGGGCGATCGATTGTTCTTCAATAAGAATATCGCCCAACATCCCCACCGCACCGGTGGTTTTTGCCTGCTGTTTTTGCGTTGCCAATGCAGCATCTAATTCCTGAAAGCTAATCGCATGGCTTTTTACCAAAATTTCTCCTAAGCGCTGGGTATTTTCAGGCAGGGACTTAATCAAATTGACATAGGCTTCGATATTGCTGCGCGGCGGAATCAATTTGAGATCCGAGTCGTCGCGCACAAACATAAACGCATCTTCAATTTGTTGCTGCGAGGCATTGCTTACCAGGGTAATTTCAAAACCGAGATACAGCTGCTCTGGATCGTAATCGTTATATTCGGGCAAGTGGTCGGTGATGGTGGTGATATGGGTAATGTCACCTAATGTGCGCAGAAAACGTAAAATAGACAGAGGATCCATGCCATTGCGTAACAAATCTGGCCCCAAGCGCACTGAGATATGCCAGGCATCGTGATTGGCCTCAGCACCACTACTTTTTTTCGGCGATGCGCCGATGACAGGTACACTGGCCACAGCAGGTTGTGGTACTGCTTCCAACCAAGGTTGCAATGAATCAAGTAGTGCTTTGCCTTGCGCAAGGCATTCTGCATCGTTTTCCTGTTCCTGCCGCGCATTTTCCACCAACACTGCGATGTGATCGCGACACGGCAAAAAAATACTCAGCAAATCGCTGGTGATGACAATTTTTCCGTCGCGCGCGCGATCCAATACGTTTTCCACAATATGCGTAAAACTGACAATATCATCCAACCCAAATAAACCGGCCGAACCTTTGATCGTATGTGCTGCACGAAAAATTTCATTGATGGTTTCCATATCCTTATCACCCTCATCCAAACGCAGCAATGCCGCCTCCATGGAGCTGAGCAAATCATCCGCTTCGGCGAAGAAGGTCTGTAAGGCACCGTCAAGATTCATAGTGGATTCCTTATGATTCCATAGCAAATTGGGTATTTACATCCAACGCAGTCAACACACTTTCTACAGATTCATTGCTCTTGGTAATAAATAATGGGCGGTGTACCGAAGCAAAAAACTTTTTCGCGAATAGCAGCAGCTGCACTCCCGCAGTATCTATTTCACCGACAGCGGCCAAATCCAGCGCGACCTTATCAGCCAATTTTTCATAATCGGCAAATAATTCGTCTTTGATATGGGCGACGTAATAAATAGTGAGGTCGCCTTCAAATATTAGCGTGGTTGTGTCCTTGCTCTTTTTGCGCGAAATATTCATGGCCTACACCTATTAAAAAAATCCTGTAAAAGAGAGTCCTATAAAATAGAGCTCCTATCAAATCAGCATGGAAACTGCTTGTAACATTTGTTCAGGGCGGAAGGGTTTAACAATCCAGGCTTTTGCACCTGCAGCTTGGCCTTCGCGCTTTTTCTCTTCTGCACCTTCCGTCGTGAGCATGATCACCGGGGTAAATTTGTAGTTGGCTTTTGTTTTCATTTCTTTCAAAAAGGTAATGCCATCCATATTGGGCATATTCACATCCGAGATCACCAAATTGATTTTTTGCCCATCCAATTTGGTTAGTGCATCTTTGCCATCACTGGCTTCAACAACGGTATAACCAGCACCGCGGAGCGCAATGCCCACCACTTGCCGCACGCTGGCAGAATCATCTACGACGAGAATTACTTTGGACATTCACTACTCCTAAAAAAACGTGATTTCTGAATTGTTTGAACCTTTGGCTTGTGCTCCGCTGCCGCGATGCACATCAACCTGCTCTAGTGTGGTATAAGTTTTTTGCAGAGAACGCAGCCATTCACCGGTATCAATGGCAATCACCGGCTCACCGTGGCGCAAGCGGGTTTCCTGATCGGCAATCGCACCAACCAGTTTTTCCATATCATCAATGACGTGCCCCAGGATTTGGCTGACGCGATCCTGGAATTGCAAATTCACCAGCACCTCTTCAACACTCGATTGAACCGCTGCACTCTCCTGTTCCAAGACGTGTGCTGACTGCAAAATATGTTCACTGGAGTGCTGGAATTGTTCGAGCACTTGCGCGATGGAAGTTTCTGATTTTGTTAAGCGGGAATTATCTTCAGCAGCGTATTCAGCAGTTCTGTCCAATGTTGTTTGCAACGCAGAATTGACTTGCTCGATACGGCGACCAATACGTGCACCAGTTTCACCCGAGCGGGTAGATAGTGTGCGCACTTCATCAGCCACCACTGCAAACCCGCGCCCGTATTCACCAGCGCGCGCCGCTTCAATGGCAGCGTTAAGCGCTAGCAAATTAGTTTGCGATGCAATGCCCGCAACCTCTGCACTCATCCCACTCAGTTCAACCGTGATTTTGGAAAGGCCGGAAATTTCTGTTAGCAACTCATCGCGCTGATCAATGGCCTGACGCAGAGTGTGGGTGATTTGGCTTAATTCGTCGTTGGCGAAATGAATCACCCCGCCCAATCCGTTATCGCCTTTCATGCTGCTGGCAGTAGACGATGAACTGGCCACCGCCGCTTGCAAGCGCTGATGGATATCGGAAAAACGCCCCACCAATTCGGTGATACTGCCTTCCAGCTGATGCCGCGCCAATTCAGTTTGGCGCTGCCACAGCGGCAGGATTTCTTTCAGTAAATGCTGGTAGTTTTCCAGCAGCGGCCGATACATTTGCGCGAGTTGTTGCCCGCTTTGCGCTTGCGCCAAGGCCATCTGGGTATCGCTCTCGCGCTTTGCCGCTTGTAAGACTTGCACTCCGGCAATTACCGCAGCAGACAATAGGGCTAACAGCAATAACGCCTTCCAGACCATCGACAATTCTGCAAGCGAAAGCAACAAGAGCGCAATCAAGCCCATAACTGCGATTGCCCCAATCACCACGACCTGTGATGAGCCGCGCTGCGTATGTGTAAGTGGGTAAGAAACGGGAGAGTTCCCGTGGAAGTAGCTGCTATTCATGGGTTGTATCCGTCAAATTCAATAGCAAAAACGCAGGATGTTGTAGGTCGTTATCCCTGCACACTTTGCTGCCATATGGGTTAACTAGGTATAGACGGGGTTTATATAGGTGTCAAAGAGGCTACTTTGAGTGAAATTACTCAGGACGACGCGGACTTAACACGGAAAATTGACGGCTCTATTCATGCTATTTCTTCGCAAAAAATCTGCTGGGTTTCGTGTTGGGGCACATAAAAAAACAGCGCAATGGAAAGATTCCATTGCGCTGTTTTTTGTTATCGATGGGAAATCGATTTGTAAAGAGAAGAATATAGAGACAACAGGCACTCCAGCCCCGCTAAAATACGGAGCCGGCAGCAACCACAAGCCGATCAACCCGTATTGCGCATACCCGCCGCGATACCAGCCATAGTTACCTTGAGTGCACGCTCAAGATCCGGGCTGATGGTTTCACTGCTGCGATAGCGCTTGAGCAACTCAGCCTGCAAGTAGTTCAGTGGATCGACATAAGGTTTACGCACTTCCAGCGATTGGCGCAGCATAGGGTCATCGTTCAACAACACATCCTGCTTTTTCATCTTGTTGATCAGGCCTTCGAGCGCTTTCAAATCGCCGCGCAATTCCTGACCCAAGCCACGATACTCCACCGGCACCAACTGCTCTTCGTAATAGGTACAGATAGGGCCGTCGGCCTTGCCGATCACCATTTCCAACAGATCGAGGAAGCTGGAGAAAAATGCCCAGTTGCTGACCATATCTTCCAGCAGCGCCGGGTCATGTTGCATCGCATATTCAAATGCCTGACGGGTACCCAGCCAAGCTGGCAGGTTCAGGCGCACTTGCGTCCAGGCGAATACCCAGGGAATGGCACGCAGGCTTTCTACACCGCCGGTGGATTTACGTTTGGCCGGGCGGCTGCCTAACGCCAGCAAGCTCAACTCTTGCTCGGGAGTCAGGTTGCGGAAGTAAGGAACGAAGTCTTTGTGACCGCGAACAACTGCGCGATAAGCCTCAAGACTCGCCTTGCCCATCCGTTCGATCAGATCGCGCCACTCGGGTTTAGGTGCAGCGTTAGGCGCCATAGTCGCGCGCATAGTCGCCACGACATAAGAGGAAAGGCTGCTGAAGGCTACACGCGGCAAACCAAACTTGTAGCGGATCATCTCGCCCTGTTCGGTTACGCGGATACGGCCTTTGACCGAACCCGGCGGTTGCGATGCCATAGCTTTTTCTACCGGGCCGCCGCCGCGACCAACAGTACCGCCACGGCCGTGGAAAAGCACCAGGGATACATCGAATTTATCGGCCAGGGCGACCAGTTTTTCCTGCGCTTTATATTGCGCCCAGGTTGCCGCCAGCTTGCCCGCATCTTTAGCGGAGTCGGAGTAGCCGATCATCACAGTTTGCTGCTGCGCAGAATACTGTTGATACCACTCCAGGTCCCACAAGCGCTCCATCACAATCGGCGCGCGGTCAAGGTCGTCAAGGGTTTCAAACAGCGGCACAATCGGCATATTCCAGGTCATGCCGCACTCTTTGAGCAAGAGGGCAACAGCCAGAACGTCTGATGGCTGCTGCGCCATGGAAATCACATAGTGCGAGAGAATTTCTCGCGGCTCTTGCGCCACTACGCGGCAGGTTGCCAGGACTTCAGCAGTTTCGTCGCTCATTGGCCAACTAATCGGCAAGAGCGGACGCTTACTGGTGAGAGATTCCAACAGGAAAGCCTGACGTTGTTCTTCCGGCCACTCGCGGTATTCGCCAATGCCGAGGTATTGCACCAACTCATCAATCGCCTGCACATGGCGGTCGCCATCCTGACGGATATCGAGCGGCACAAGGTTGATGCCGAAGCAGTGAATACGGCGAATCGTATCGACCAGCGGACCATTGGCAATATGCGGTAAACCAACCTCGTTAAGTGAGCGGAAGCAGAGCATTAAAGGGGACAACAAATCTTCGCGGCTGGTGATTAGGTCAACCGGCACTTCTACCGAACGGCCTTGCAAGCGCGCTTCTGCCCACTCCAAAGTGGATTGGATACGGCGACGAAGATCAAACATCACATCGCGATACGGGGTGGTACTGTCGGGGTACTGGGCGCGCAACTCATCGCTCGCCTCGATCATACTCAGGTCGCCACCCAGGCTGTAGACATCGCGCGAATAGAGTTCAGCGGCCATCCAGCGGCCTAGCAACAACACTTCGCGGGTAATTTTGTGGGTTACATTCGGGTTGCCGTCGCGGTCGCCGCCCATCCATGAATAGAACTTGATGGGGCGGATATCCACCGGCAGCGACTCGCCCAAATGGCGGGTGCACATGCGATCCAAGTGGCGGATAAAGTCCGGCACTGCCTGCCAGAGGCTGTTTTCAATTACCGCAAAACCCCATTTGGCTTCATCGACGGCGGTTGGGCGAGTGGTACGGATTTCGTCGGTAGCCCAGATCTCTTCCACCAAACGGTGTAAGCGGCCGCGTAGTTTGTCTTGCTCGAAGGTCAGCAAGCTGCCGTTTTGGCGATCGGCAAGAGTATCGACGATTTGGTCGTACTTGCGAATCAGGGTGCGGCGGGTGACTTCAGTCGGATGTGCCGTGAGTACCAATTCAATCCGCAGCTTGTTGATAATCTCGGTCAGGGCGTTTTTGCCGTGTACTTCGGCAAACTCCTGAATCATGGTTTGCAAACTGTCATCGCGCTCGGCTTCAGCGCTGGAGAAGTACTCCTGGTCGGCGATGTTCGCCAGGTTCAGGAATTGGTTAAAGGCGCGCACTATTGGCAGGATGTTCTGGTCATCCAGGCTGCTCAGCATCGCCACCAGCGGGGCAGAATCACCATTCTCCGCTTTGGTGATGGCCTTACCCAACTTGCGAATACCTTCTACCTTGGTAAACAGTTCTGCACCTTCGTGGGCATGAATCGTCTCACCTAAGAGCTCCCCCAGCAGGCGGACATTTTCGCGCAGGGTTTCAGGCAGCTTTAACATTGGGTTTCTCCAACAAATCGAGGGATTAAAAAACGCACAAGCGAATCACCAAAAGCGGGCGGCATTCTACGCCATCACCCCTTTTATGGGTAGAAAATGGCAGCAGGAATAGCTTACTTAATGATAAAAACTCGCGTTATAGAATTATTCGGGCTTTTTCGCGGCCGCGCAGATTACAAAGGTGCAGGCTGCGATGCAAGCGCACCAAACAAGAGCGGGCATGCCAAGCTCAGAAAATGCACAGAATTTACACCCAAAGGAGCTAACAATACGACGTCCACGGTGTCAGTCCACCAAAAAGCCACTGACAATGGCATCAACCATTAACCCCATCCGGAAATAAAAACACAGCAGCGCTTTATTCGCCGATACACCAGGGACATCAGCAAATACTATGCCCATCAGCGGTAATAGCCGTAAGCCATACTCCGCTTCCGCTTCAACAACTCTCTCCCAATTGCGACAAAATCGCTTTTATCCACAAAAGCTGTGAATAACTCTGTGCATGAACCTTTGGTAATAGCCGCCAACCCCCATTGGCTCTACCCCAAGTCGGGATGTTCAATTCGTGGGCGGCTTGAATTACATCACAATCAGCTACGCACCAATGCTTAATGTGTCGCCTAATAACTCTCTTGAACACCCAAAGGTGATCATCGTCTCGATCCAGGGAAAATGCGTCGGCGGGTCTGAGGCCAGTGGACTATCCTAATCTTTCGACAGCACAACTATGTCCCCACCGCTTCACCTATTTGCAACACAGGTTGAATTTCAACACTGGTAGTCAAAGGATAAGCCCATGCCCACAGACCGATTGATGCGCGATGCTATATCCCGCACCGCTATGTTGGGTGCAATGCTCCTTGCCCCGGATTCCTTCGCGCTCGCTGTGGTTGATTATTTTGAACTCACGCTTGAACAATTGTTGGAAGTCAAAGTACACAGCGCCGCTAAAAAGGCGGAAGCTGTAGCTGATGCCTCCGCCGCTATATACGTGGTAACCAGCGAAGACATTATCCGCTCCGGCGTCACCTCCATTCCCGACGCGCTGCGCATGGTGCCCGGCATGCAAGTCGCTCGTACCGATTCGAACAGCTGGGCAATCAGTATCCGCGGCTTTAATAACGGCCTTGCAAATAAATTGCTGGTACTTATTGATGGACGCACGATATACAACCCGGTGTTTGGCGGTGTGCTCTGGGAAGCGCACAACCTGATGCTGGAAGATGTTGAACGGATCGAGGTTGTGCGTGGTCCGGGCGGAACACTGTGGGGCGCCAACGCCGTCAACGGCGTAATCAATATCATCACCAAACATACAAGCGACACTTCGGGCAATCTCACCAGCGCAATTTACGGCAATGAAGAAAAGGGAACGTTGAGCACACGCCAGGGCGGCCGCTTCGGCAGCAATGGTTCCTATCGTGTTTATGCCAATGTTTTCAAACAGGACGCATCGCGCGCACCGCCTCCTGCGGGCAGTGATAAACAACAAGACACCTACGATGAATGGGATGGATTCCGCACCGGTTTTCGCGCTGACTGGAGCGATGAATTTACCCTGCAAGGCGATGCCTATCGCACCGATACCGAACAACGGCGTCCACACTTTTCATTAATCGCACCTTACATGCCAATCAAACAACAAATTATTCGCTATGACGGGATCAATCTTTTAGGACGTTGGACCGACAAACATCATGATGGCTCACGGCTGAGCATTCAAACTTATGTTGATTGGGCCAAACGCGACGAGCCTTTTAATTTTATTGATGAGCGCATCACTTACGACCTCGACGCACAATACAATTTTGCCCCCCTGTCAGCACACGACATTATTCTTGGCGCCGGGTATCGCTATCTCACCGATGATGAACAAGGTGATAACAATACCGCCTTCACTCCACAGAAACGCCGCAACAGCCTCTATAGCGCTTTTGTGCAAGATAAAATTACGCTTGCACCGGAAGCCTGGTTTTTAACCCTGGGCGCTAAATTTGAACACAATGAATTCTCCGGTTTTGAATTCCAACCCAACGCACGCTTGCAATGGCACCCCGGCCAAAACCAAACGCTCTGGGCTTCAGTGTCTCGCGCAGTGCGCACACCAACTCCCATCGAAGAAGACTTAACTAGCACACTTGCCACTGCGGCCAATGTGCGCGCTGCTTTTGTTCCCAATGACGATTTTAAATCAGAAAAACTCACGGCTTATGAATTAGGTTATCGCCAGCAATTAGCGCCCGCAATATCAGTCGATGTGGCCGCATTTCACAATGATTATGACTCACTCAGCACAACCATGGCCGACCCGGAAAATGTGCAGCTAGTAAACAATGGAATTGATCCACCCCATATTTTTATTCCCTTTATATTTACCAATAACATGCAGGGGACATCAGAGGGAATTGAAACCGCAATCAATTGGGCAGTTAATCCCAATTTAAAAATCGCGGCCAATTACAGCTACTTACAGCTGTCACTCAGGGCGCTTGATCCAACACAAGAAGAGGCAGAAAAATTAGCGCCAGAACATCAGGCAGGGTTAAAAATCTTCTGGAATATTAACGACAACTGGACACTGGATACTACCGCTATTTATGTCGATGAATTACCTGCAAGCAAAGTGGACAGCTACCTGCGCCTCGATATTAATCTCGGCACCCAGCTAAGCAAAACCCTGCGTTTGAATATCACCGGACAAAACCTGACAGACAGCAGTCACCGCGAATTCAACAAAGCCGATAATATTAATGCAGGAGAAATTGAACGCAGCATTTTCGCCAAATTGACCTGGCAATTTTAATCTCACCGGCACTGCCCGCATTTACCTGCAACTCACACCAATCTGAATCCGCTCAAGCGCACTTGACGCCTCAATCACCCTTCGTACCTGTGCGTTATTCTCCAGCGTAAAGTCGAACGCAAAAACACCACATTGGCGAAAAGTCGTACTGGAATTTTGTTGTAAGGGTCGTAGACTCGACCTCCGAATAGAAATTTGAATCGCAACTGCGCAGTGCATTTTTATTCGCTCAAAAACATTTATTGGTTTTTGAACAATTCCAACAACCTTGATCAGAGATGGAGATTGAAAGTGAAAATAATCAATAATCAACCCGCTGTTTCATGTATTAAAGCATTTAATACATTTAGTTTATCGGCTGTGCTGGGAGCAGCAACCTTGCTCGGCGCAATTGAAGCCAGCGCCCACGGTTATGTTTCCAGCCCTAAAAGCCGTGCGTTCCTGTGTACGTCTGCACAAGGTGGTGGCAGCTCACCCGCGTGCCAAGCAGCTGCGGCGGCAGGCAATTCAAGTCAATATGAACCCCAATCCATCGGCATTGGCGGCGCTAATGACAATCACCAAGGCTTGATTCCCGATGGCAAACTCTGCAGCGCAAATATTGGCAGCATGAACGGATTAAACCTCGCGCGTGGCGATTGGGGCGTAACCACCGTCAGCGCAGGCACACGTGCGTTTGTGTGGACCAACACTGCACAACATAAGACAAAATATTTCCGCTATTACATTACCAAGCAGGGTTTTAACCCGGCGACAACTCCGTTGAAGTGGTCTGATCTGGAACAAATCCATCAATCAGGCCCAGCTGATCGCGAAGCCACATCCACGCACATGGTTAATTTGCCCGCACGTACTGGCCGCCATATTGTGTACAGCATTTGGCAGCGCGATCCGGTAACAGATGCACCGGAAGCCTTCTATCAATGTATTGATGTTGTGTACGGCACCTCTAACAGCTCCGTCCCTGTAGCCTCATCATCCGCACCATCGTCTGTTGCGGTGACCAGTTCATCAACTGGAACTACCTCCAGTATTTCCAACAATACCTGTGCCGGTTTGCCCACCTGGAATGCCGCAACTGTCTACAACAAACCGCAGCAAGTGCAGCACAACAGCAAGCGCTATCAGGCAAACTATTGGACACAAGGCAATGACCCGGCGCTCACCTCTGGCCAATACAACTATTGGTTGGATTTGGGTGCTTGTAGCGAAGGCGGCACCTCTAGCGTGTCATCCGCTGTTGTGGCCAGCAGCTCGCGCTCATCAGTTGCCTCTTCCGTATCAACCGGTAACTGCACATCGCCTGCATACGTGAATGGGGCTACCTATGCAACCGGCGCCAAAGTCGTTAACGCTGGCAATGAGTATCAATGCACCGTGGGCGGCTGGTGTTCACAAGGCGGTGCCTATGCACCAGGCACTGGCTGGGCGTGGACTAACGCCTGGACACTGGTGCGCAGCTGTCAATAAAAAATAGTTTGATGTGAAGTGAAAAACGGCAGCCTCGGCTGCCGTTTTCTATTGGCTGAATACAATTTTGTGAAATAAAAATAATGGCGCTGATTGATATTGGGCCATCCAAAAAATTTGGCAACAAACCCTTGGCAGCAAGTTCAAATAAAGCTGACGATATATTTTAATAAACGTGGATATAGATGGCCGACACCTACTTTAAATATTTCCCGTATCTCCAGCAGGATGCTCTTTAAACCAGGCCGCAATATCTGGCATCGCTTGTTCAAAATTACCCGGCACAGAAAAATTAAGCACACCTGCTTTTGCATCGCTGCGATTTTCAAAATCGTGAGTTACGCCTGCCGGAATTAAAATAAAAGACCCTTGCCCGGCATGAGTCCACTCATCGCCCATCAGAAAACTCACTACACCTTCGATAACGTAAAAAATATCGTCTTCATCATGACTGTGTGCCCCAGGCCCTTGAGTGTGAGGATCTAACCACCACTCGGAAATGGAATAGCGTCCAGCAGTTTCTTCGCCATCTGCTTTGAAAAGCGCGGAGATTCTACCCATCGGATAGGCGCGCCCTTCGCCGGGTTTAAGAAAAATCGGTTTGGGTGGTTGAACATCCATTACTGGCTCCGCATAATTTTTTACGCTCGAATTAAACACCGACCAACAATAAGCTTGCAAGATAAACAAGCGAAGTGCTATGGTTTAACAATGACCGACTGCAAAAATATTTCCCATCATAGTACGCCACCTCGCGCGCAGGAATGCAATTCCATTCGCGCCTTTGTCGTTTGTGGCGATTAAGCTTTTTACTGCTTAATCGCCCACCATCAAAATCTCTTAAACACTCTTCTTTCTCGCTGATGTATCCCCAGCGTGTACATGTTTTATTTTTGGAGAAATCCGTGCGTACCAAAAAAGCAAATTCACTCATCGTTTCACAACCAGATTATTTACAACTTACGAAGTTAATTGAACAGCACAACACCCCCGAAGCAGAAGCATTAGATGTTGAACTGAGCCGCGCTGACATAGTGCCAGAAAAAGATATTCCAGCCGATGCTGTAGCGATGGGTTCAACAGTTACATTTGTTGACTTGGATTCAAACGAAGAGAAAACTATTAGTCTGGTGTACCCAAACGAAGCTAATGTTACGCAAATGAAAATATCGATTTTATCGCCGGTAGGCAGTGCATTAATTGGTTTGCGTATTGGCGGCAATATTGATTGGCCAGTACCGCAAGGAAAAGTCCGGCGGTTGAAAGTTATCGCGGTACAGCACCCGGTATAGATCAACAAAAAACTATCGGATTTAATTATACCAGCGCGCTAGAGGTATCTACGCGCGATCACCCATTCGAATCCGGACACTTCAAGCTGCACGTAATCCCCTGTAATGGCAACTCCCCGCAAATCGCGATATCCAGAAAAAATGCTCTAATGATATCGCGTTCTATATTTTCATCTTTTAATTTTCAATCTCAAACAGAAATTATCACTTTTTATTTCGAATCAGACTAACTACTGTTTCAAAATCATGGCGCCTCCAGCCACATTTTTACGCCGCGATCTTTCCTTTTCTATACTGAAATGGCAAAACTACTCCGCTAAAGCAAAACAAATATGAGGATGCGCTGATGAAGTGCCCGGCGATATTTCCGAACGAATCCGAACGATTGAAAGCATTAGCAGGCTACGGACTCGATGAAGAGCAAATGCTGCAAAGCCTTGATCCCGTTGTCCATATTGCATCGCGTATGTTTGATATGCCGGTTGCAGCAGTCAATATGATTGGCAGTGACCATGTTTTTTTTGCCGCAAGTGTCGGTGTGGGTAAAGTGGATATGCGCCGCGATGTTTCATTTTGCGCTCATGCGATTACCCAAGCCGATGTGATGGTAGTGCCCGATGCAACCCTCGACGAGCGCTTCCACGACAATCCTTTGGTGACTGGCGACACCAATTTGCGCTTTTATGCTGGAGTGCCTCTGTTCTCACCCGAAGGGCTAGCACTGGGTGCGCTCTGTGTGATTGATGACAGACCTCATAACGATTTCTCACAAGAGGATCGCCAACGCTTGCAGGAGCTGGCGAAAATGGCCGCTGACCGTTTGGAATTGCGGCGTATTGAAGTATCAACCGAACGAACCAGACCGCCCTTTGAAGAATACGCAGGCCATTCTTCCACACCCGTCGTCTGGTTTGATGAACACTTACAGATTATCGAATGGAACCAGGCGGCAGCCAGTGCACATGGCTACCAGCTGCGCGATAAAAGAGCGCTGCAATTTGACCTACTCTTGCCCGAACGTGAGCGCGCTAACTTCCGCGAGCTTATCGGGCATGCAATCGAAGCCGGTTCACTCGACCACATTGACGTACCGCTGGAAGCTACCGGGTTGCGTTACGACGATAGCGAGTTTCGTATTGGTTTTTCACTGTTTGGCTGGCGCGATGCAGGCCATATGAAATTTGAAGCCATTCTTAAAGACCTGACATCGCAGCAGCGCGAAGAAGAAGAGTTGCGTCAGCAAGCTAATATTGATGGGCTTACAGGTCTTGCCAATCGCGGAAAATTTTATCGCTCGGTAGAAGAAGTTCTGCTCAGCCCCGCCCCGGCAACAGTATTGATGATCGATCTCGATGGATTCAAGGATGTGAACGATACCCTTGGCCATACCTTGGGCGATGCCATCTTGTGCGAAGTCGCCAATCGATTAAAGCAATTGGCAACCAACAATGATTTGGTGGCGCGCATTGGTGGCGATGAATTCGCCATCCTGTTAGCAGGCGTGACCGATTCACACGCAGCAGTGCAGCGGGCAGATGCGATGATTCATGCGATCACTCAACCCATTACTATCGATGGAAATGAAGTTCGCGTTGCCGCGAGCTGCGGCTTGGCACTTGCCCCCACTCAAGCGCAAGAAGCGTTGGAATTGGTGGGCAATGCGGATCTGGCATTGTTCAAAGCAAAGAGCACCGGACGCGGACGCGTATTTATGTTTGTCCCTGCACTGCGGATGGAAGCGACGGCGCGGCGCCTGTACGGGCTCGAATTACATCGTGCAGTTGATAAAGGGGAATTTGTCATGTTCTATCAACCGCAAATCAGCATGGTCGATGGTTCCATCACCGGCGCCGAAGCCTTGATCCGCTGGCACCACCCGGAGCGGGGAATATTGTCTCCCGCTGCTTTTTTACCCGCACTGGAAGGTGGCCCCTTGGCAGCAACTGTCGGCGCGTGGATTCTCAATGAAGCCTGCGCGCAAGCCGCTTACTGGCGCCGCAGTGGAGCGCCGCGCTTTCGCATCGGCGTAAACCTGTGCAGCGCGCAATTCCGTGTAGGGGATTTAGCCACTGAAGTGATAGAAATCCTGACGCGCCACGGATTACCCGCAGAAGCTTTAGAGTTGGAAGTCACCGAAAATATTGTGCTCGACAACGACGATATTGTGCTGGAAATTTTGCAGCGCTTGCACGCGCACGGTGTAGGTATCGCGTTTGATGATTTCGGAACAGGTTACGCCTCACTCAGCCTGTTGAAGTCCTATCCGCTTTCCCGCATTAAAATTGATCAATCATTTGTGCGCGGCATTTTGACATCCAAGCGCGATGCATCAGTGATTCGCGCAATTATCGACATGGCAAAGAGTTTTGATTTGGAGACCATCGCTGAAGGCATTGAAGGAGAAGCAGAATACAATTACCTGCGCAATGAAAAATGCGATGAAGGACAGGGATATTTTTTTGGCAAACCTATGTCAGCACCGCAATTTGAATTGCTGCTGGGCATTGGAAATTCAGCGCGCGCAATTGCATAAAAATACAAAAGCCCCGCCATTTTGAGCGCGGGACTTTTGTGAAGAAATTTCCGAATTTAAAAATTACTTCCTCCAAATACCGGTGTAATTCGCACCGCAGTACCACCAACCGGTTCTGGTGTAACCTTTGTTGGCATAGTAAGTGGATTTGCTATTGAAATCAGTCAGCGACATACCTGCATGCGCATACCACGAGCCGCTCGCAGGAATCCAGGTGGTGTTATAGATCTGGCCACCATCGGTGCAGGGCACGGTATCCAGCATCACACCGGAATCGACGAAATGGTTAAACCAGGCTTGAAAGCGCTCATCAGGAATATTGTTCACAGTCCAATAACCTACTGAATGTGGAGCCCACACCAACACCTTGCCGGCAGGTAGTGCGTTGCCATTTAACAATGTCCAGGGGCCATTTACTGATGCGGTGTTATTAGCATAAGACGTGGTTTGGCCATGATCGAATTTAATCGTTACAGGATCGCCGCTTTTCTCCATGTGCACATGTAAATGTGGCCCGGTTGAGTTGCCGCTATTGCCGACCACACCTAAAACCTGGCCAGCTTGAACACGCACTCCATTAGTAACTCTTCCGTCCTGGGTCCAGGGATTGGATTTTTCCGGGTTGGTCAGATAAGTGGCATTGTGCGGGCAAATTGCAGCGGGCACAGTGCCTGGTTGGGCGTGAGCATAGAGAGCGTACACACCATCATCTTGCAAAATCCACACGTGGTTTCCACCGAGGGCGATGTATCCATCCAACACCTTCTGCAATTTGCTGCCCGCAGTGTTTTGCGGTGAGTTACGCCAGCAACCAACAACAGTCCCTGCCGCCATAGCACGGATTTTTGCACCGTAAATGAGGTAATTTGAATTGACAGTTCCATCGGCATCATCACTTTTCAGGTGATGCCATTTGTTGTTGCCAATATGACGTACTGCGCCAATATCAAAACCTTTTTCCTGGGTACCACCAGACCAGTGAGCACCAGTTGAGTAACGATGATTGAGATTAAGATCATCCGCACGCAGTGGAAAATCATACGAGTGTGCAGTGATAGAACCTAACGTGACAGAGGCAAATAACAGAGCGTGGGTAACATAACGAATCGCTTTCATTTTCAAACATCCTTATAAAATTAAAAAATATGAGTGAGTGGTTCAACACTTATCAACCTGAATGAAACCCTTTTCAATTCGAGATAGATCAGTGCTGTTGAGCGCGTTATTACGAGGCTATGGAGGCCATTGTACGGAATTTAAAAACCGGAAATAGTCGCTAAACGCGGAGTTTTGTGTAAGCCATTTGCCGGGAAGGAATTTTTCCACTGGGGATATGTGAATTTGTCACAAATATGTTTAAACAAGTGACAAAAATTTGATTTTGATGACCTAAGCGCGTTTACAAACAGATCCCTATATTCTTTCAAGGCTATTATTACCAATTAGATAACATCGTTTAGCAATGTCCCACCGGGTAAACCGGCGCATTACGAAACATTTCATCCGTAGGGTATCAGCGTGGAAACAGTTATCTCATTTACCACCCTCTTACTTGGCGAAATAAGCCTTGTGCTTATTATCGCTCTATTTTTCTCCATCCGTTACAACTTTAAGCAAAAAGCCCTGTTAAAACGACTGATTGAAAAATACAAGGAAGTAAAATCAGAGCAAAAAACAGCAGAGAGTGAGAAAGCCAAATTCTATGCGGACAAAAAGGCAGAACACCAACAGTCCATTGTGGAGTATTTTGAGTTATCTCTATCTGATTCTCTACAACGTTATGGGAAAAATACCGGCTCACATCTCCCGCATCTTGATTCCAACCACTCCTTCAGCGCACGTGTCGCAGCTCTGCGCAGTCTTTATTTAACGGCTGAAAAAGAGGTCTTTGAGGAGCGGGGGATTACTCATGCTGGCTGGGGGCTATTTGAAAGAAAACTCGCGGATATTGTGCGCTGGCAAGACAAAAAAGACACACAACGCCAGGAAATTAAAGATAACCGGTTAAGATTGATGCAAGACCGACTCGATTCACTTAAAGGCATCCACGAAAAAAACGCTCAACTTCAAGAAAAAGTTGAACGCTTACTTAAATCGGAGAGAAAACTCAAACAGTACCAACTGGAAAGCCAACAAACCATTAACAATTTGCAATATATGCTCGAACAACTGAAGCAGCTTTCCCCTATAGCTAATCCTGCCGCCGCACCAAGCGAAAATAATCGCATTGCAATCGACATGATCCGGGAGTTAAAAACCTACAAAACCAATTTTTCCGCTGAAATAAAGGAAAAAATGGATAACTACATGAACATGCTTGAAGTAGAACTGATGAAATCAGACAATTATATTGGCAGTCTAAAAAAAGAACTAAAAGAAGCAAAAAATCAGGCAACCAATTATGCCATTATGTTAAGAGATGCCAGGATTGACGAAAAAGGAAACTCGCTTAACAACGGGGAATCAATCACAAATTCAGATGAAATGGCAATGCCATCTGATCAAAAAAATATTATCGCAGAAGTAAAGCAACTCAGAGAAAATAACCGGATACAACGCGATCTTATTCTCAAGATGGAGCATGAGATACAAATTTTAAAAAATTCAGTTAATCCCGATGACACAATTGAAGTTCGAGAGGAAAAAGCAAAAGAAATATTGCGTTTGGAACGGATAGTAAAAGAATGCCAAGGCTGCATTGATACATTGGAGAGCGAAGTTGACCACCTTTACAGCCAACTTCAGGAACGTATTGAATCTGCCGCTGAACACCTGGACAAAACTGATAATGAATATACCAGTGAAGAATTGACCATGCTAACTAAAGAACTGGAACAAACAATTGCCCATTATCAACAACTTCATGCCATTAACCGCTTAATATTGGAACTAATGAAATGTGAGACATTATCTTCCATAAGCAAACAGATACTGCAATTCATCAAAGACTTTAATGCTCCAATTGGATTTTCCATCCATTCCGAATTAGGCAAGGACGAATATTTTCCTGGTGACCTATTCAATGACTCGACAATAGACCTAGTAAAATCGCCGTCTATGACAGAGTCATTGATCCATTTAGATGAAGGCACTCTATTTATTTTCAGTAAAATTCACCTTATGCATCTCAATATCCCAGAGCAAGACGGATATCCCATATTGGAAACAAGTTTGCAAGGTTTAGTAAAAGCCGCAGATGAATGCATTAAACATATTGAAGCACATAAATCTACTAAAAACTTCGCCCACGAGACCAATTTATGGGTTGAAACAGTAAAAAGCTCCCTATCGAATATCGATATTCAATACGCATCACAGGCAGAAGAAAATCGAAAAACTTTCAATAACTTTATTGCTGAAATGCGTAAAGCATATCCGTTGTTAGACTTGCATGGTCCAGGCGCAATAGTTCTGGACAATGCCATAAACGAATACGAAGAGCGTATGCACTTGCTACTGAGCAGCAGTGATGTGATTGACCACGAAATATCCAGTTTACTTGAGAACATGAAAAAGCTAAAAATCACTCACTAATTGACGTGAACCGATTACTTCGAATCAGCAGTAGAAACTGCAAACTCCAACGGCTTAATGCGTGCGCCACGTCGATCTGCATAAATGCGGGTAAATTCAGCACCAAACAATAGGATTAATGCCGCGTAGGACACCCATAACATCAGCAAGATAATCGTCCCTGCTGCTCCGTAAGCAGAGGCGGGATTGCTGTGACCGAAATAAAACCCGAGCGCAAATTTGGCGATTACAAAGAGCAATGCAGTGACCAAGGCACCTACCCACACATCGCACCAAGGGATTTTTGCATCAGGGAGGAATTTAAAAATAGCGGCAAATAAAAAAGTCACCACACTGAGTGACAAAGAAAAATCAAGAATACGAAATAGAATATTAAAAGCTTCGGAAAAATAATAGGCAACCCAACTACTCACGATTGAAAGCAGCGCTGACAACACCAAGGAGACCAATAATAAAAAGCCAACAGCGAGGACCAGGCCGAATGAGAACATCCGATCCAGAACCATTTTTACTATTTTACGTTTAGGCTGTGGCTTAACCTCCCAAATCATATTGAGCGTTTGCTGTAGTTGATAAAACACACCAGTAGCACCAAAAATCAATGTAGCTATACCAACCAGTGACGCGAAGGTAAAATCCTGATGCACACTGGCATTGGCAATAATCGCCTCAATATCTTTAGCCGTATCGCGGCCGATCATACTCCCGATTTCGCCACTGATGCGCCGGGTTACTGCCTCTTCACCATAAAAATAGCCAGCCAGATTAATAATAATCACCAACAACCCCGGCAGTGAAAAAATAGTACAAAACGAAATGGCAGCACTATTTCTAAACGGTTCCCGATCTAACCATTGATTAAAAGTGTCGCGAAAAATGTACGCCAATGCGTTGAGTTTCTCAAATAGCGTCATGTGGAGATCCTTGTTTAGGGATTAACGCCAAGTCGACTTATTGTCCATATCCCTTTTCACTTTGTATGTACGCTTACACACAAGACCGCTAACCACATTAACCAGATATGCTTACGCCCTCGCCTTGCACTACGGTTTTAGCTTCAGACCGCTCTATCATCTTCACCAGTGCTGATTGAATCACCTCATCTTCGCGCGCATCGGTCTTGCTGGAAAACCGCTCAACTTGAATATCAGCACCCTCTTCCAGTACAAATTCAACGACCACCTCATCAGCATGCGCACTGGTTTTGCCATAGTAGGTCAATGAAATTTTAGGGTAACCCTGAAACCCCATTTTGGCTCTTTTGGCGATGCGTTTTTTGGATTTATCCAAATTCATAATTAGTTCTCAGCGGTGAAATTCCAGAGCGCAGTAGTCTGTGATGTAAATAAACCTACTGGATTGCGGATGCAAGCAGCACCTAGCTTAACGGATTTGCTGTTTCAGTTGGGAAGTTTTCAGTGCAAGTGCAGTGCTCACCGTTGCATGAACCAACAGTGAACTTTCCACTTTAACCAAGGCCAAAATCTTATAGCTTTACTTTTTGGCTATTCTTAAACGATACCAATTGAACAATTATCGGATTACCGATGAGGATCGACGCTATGGCCAGCGGCTGGGCACCTGATGGTGCAGTACAAGATCAAATAGATGCGAGCATTGAAGACGCAGTAAAGTTAGCTCGCAGCCGTCTTCCTGAAGGCGAGAGCCTGACGCATTGTGAGGAGTGCAATGCGGCAATTCCCGAAGCGCGCCGCAAGATTATCCCGGGGGTGCGGCTGTGTGTGAAATGTCAGGAAGAGCACGATAAAGATGAAACGGTTTATTCCACTATTAACCGACGCGGCAGTAAAGATAGCCAATTGAGATAGTGTAGGTTACGCACCGCACTTAACCACTACTGGCTTTGTGGTATAAGACCTTCAGAAATAATTACTTCATAATCTCGCGCATACGTAAACACGTTAAACCTAAATAACGGGAATAAAATCAATGAAAATAGCTATTATCGTTTTGTTTTGCCTGTGCGCTATACCCTATATATTTGCTGTTATTTCCCATTACTACCGAAAAAAACAATTTGGCCAATTTGACAACCAATATCCACGCGAACAAGCAGCCCAACTCCACGGGGTAGGTGCTCGCGCCGTGGCGGCGCAGCAGAATTCATGGGAGGCACTGGCTGTATACAGCGCCGCATTACTTGCCGTGGTTGCATCGGGGCTAGATATTAAGTACTTGGCTGAAGCAGCGATTATTGTGCTAATCGGCCGCATACTTCATGGAATTCTTTATCTGGCAAATTTGGATAAGCTACGCTCTTTGACGTTCGTCATTGCTATAGCACCGTGTTTTTATTTGTTTTACGTTGTTATTGCTGTTTTTTCAGTAGGCTGACTTTTACATTTGGTTGCGGTCTTACTGCAGAACTCTGGATAATTCTGTTATTTATTCAAGCTTTGGCAGTTCAAGATAAATGCGCTCGATTAATTCCTTACCATGCTTGCGTTCAAGTCTCCGCACAATAAAGTGCCCTCTTGCCATATCCTGAAAATGATCAATGAATATGGTGTTGATAATTGCCCCACCGGCGGCGCCAATTGCGGGTATTGCCTGAGCTGCAGCTTTTTCTGTTACTTGAATCCCAAATCGCTGCGCTACTGTTGCGATAAATTTAAGTAACAATGGAGCACCTTCGTCCGCCAATTTATTACTTGCAATAAATTCTGAGGCCGCTGCTATAGATTTCGCAAGCGTAGCTCGTACTGCATAGTATCCACTGTCGGTTCCATCGTCAGACCTGCTGTTACCGCCCAAAGCAAACACCTCTAGACACGCCAATTTCGTTTCCATTGCCGAGATAGATTCGCCCTCACTCCGTGCAACATCTGCAATTGAACGCAACATGATTGAAGTGGATATAGGTAATTCAATAGATATGGCTGCAATACCAAAAAACCCACCCACCCCGCCACTCACAGCCACACCCAACTTGTGCCACATATTAGATGACTCCTCACCAGGGATATCTTTCATTGTAAAAATAGCTGCCTGCGATGCCTTAAGTAACGCAGCACGGGTAACTTCGCCGATATTTTTATTCCAGCTATCAGGCAATAGAGCGAGGCCTTTTTCAATAGGAGTGCCGATAAAATTGGTCACCTTTGCCGCCACGCCTGGATTTTCCAAAAGATTTTTTGCTACCTGGAGTTCTTTTCTATCTTGTTCTGAAAAATTATTGTGCATAATTCTCTCCGTGTTTTACCTATGGCGATCCATTAAACCATCCACGCATGATCGCGCAGCGATATTAAAATAGGTCATGGGCTTAGCAGGCAATTTAACGACGTCGCCAAAATTTTTCCATAATGGGTTTCACGCTAATGCCGTGAACAATAATAGACAGCGTTACCACAACAAGGACAAATTGAGTCAGCTGTTGTGCCAGATGTTGATCCAGCCCATGTTGTATTGCATACATCAAATAGTAGATCGAACCAATGCCGCGCACACCAAACCATCCGATCATGCTGCGTAGTTTCCAACTGGTATTGGTTCCGGCCAGGCTGATGTAAACACTCAGCGGGCGGGCAATCACGAATAGAAACAATGCCAAACCAAGGGTTTGCCAAGTCCAGAATTGAAACGCCAGCATGCCCCCAAGCAAAAACACCAATAACATTTCCGATAAGCGCTCAAGATGCGCACCAAAAACCAACGACTCAACACTGATAATTGGTGGCTCAGGATCATTTGCATCAACCGTCAATGAATTATCTTTTTGTTCTATTGCATTAACCTGGCGTGCATATCGCTCGGATAACTTCAATTCAGTTTGACGTAAAGCAACCCCGGAAAAAAATACCGCTAAAAAACCCCAGGCATCAATCGACACGCTTATTCCGTAGACCAGCGCGATTAACCCCAATCCCGCCAGATCATCAAGAATCTCGTGTTTAAATTCACTCCCGCGCAACTTCCATCCGATCTGCGCCAGAAGCATACCGCCAACAATACCGACAGCGATGGCAGCTGAGGTTGCCCACAGCACATCCAGCGTTATCCATTTCCAACCTGAGGTGCCCAAGTCGTGCAAGCCAAGCAAGCCTAATCCCAACATCACAAACGGGAATGCAGATCCATCATTCATGCCTGCTTCACTGGTGAGGTTGAAGCGTAAATGATCTTTATCGCCGGGATGCCGCGATTGCACATCCGTAGCCAACACTGGGTCCGTGGGCGCCAAAATGGCTCCCAGCAACACCGCAAGCCCCAGCGGAAGACTCAAGACAAAGTAAGTGAAAGCAGCAACAAACCCTACTGTAAGGGCCATGGCTACCCAGGCGAGCAAGACTGGCCTGCCCCATTGTTTTACCGTAACCGGCACCGGCATTTTAATGCCCGCCGAAAAAAGGGAAATCAATACAGCCACTTCTGTCAGTATTTCCAGCAGCGGTGCTTCTTCGACAGGATTAAACCGAAAGAGATTTAACACCATGGGGCCTGCAATCAACCCGACTGCCAGGTAAACAATGGAGGAGCTGAAGGGTGAGCGCGTCAGAATCGTGGAGGTCAAACCACGGCCAAGCATGAGCAAACCAATTAATAAAAACCAGGTTCCGTTTTCCATAAACACGACCTACCTAATCGGGCTCGGATGTAGTGAACCATCATTCTGCACCAAGTTAGGCATAACCAATGTGCGCAAGCTATCTTTAGCAATCAAACTGCTATCAAACATGCATCCTATGTGAGCCTCGAAGCTCCCTAGAAACGGTAATAGTGGCTATGTACAAGATCTCACCGTACATCAACCGCCGATTGGTGATATGCAATACGCTGTTCCTTTCCCTGAAAATTGAACCACGCGTTCGGTTTTTTTTGACTATCGTGATATTCGAATAATCCAATCGGATGCGGTAGAAAAAGTTTCCGCCATATTGTTGTGGCCCAACCCTGAAAATACGACATAGTCGTATTCATGGCCTGATTTCCGCAATAATTCGAGTCTTTTTATTGAAAGGTCCACTGGCACACTGCCGTCACCCGTACCGAATATCCACAACCCCGGAATATGTAGTTTTGCCAGGCTATCACTTGGATCAGAATCTTTGCCAAGGAAATCAGGCCAGCGGTATTTTTGTTTTCTCGAATTTATCGCCTCGTCGTAACTTGGAATTTCTTTACCATCCATGTCAGCCGTATATTTACTGAAGATATCTTCCTCACTGACCTTACAGACCGGACCACTCCATAACACCATGAATTTTGGAATAGAGCTTTTTTCTGCAGCTAAAGGAATTATCCATCCGGCCTGACTGATTCCCGCCAAACCTAAGGGCAAATCTGTTAACGCGCGATGCTTCGATAGGACGGCCAATGCTGACACAGCATCGTCTGCCAAAAGACCTATATTTTTTTCGCCCACGCTGCGTTCACTTTCGTAATTGCCACCCGAATCTCCTACCCCGCGCTTGTCATAGACCAGCGCCGCTATTCCATTTTCTGCAAATTTTTCTGCCCAGAACAAACTTCTGGTCTGCTTGCCGGAGCCGTGAACAAATACCACTGCTGCGAAAATTTCTTTATCCTTGGGAAGGAATATAGAACCCGATAGCTGAACATTGTTGCTGGTGAACCGGACCTCCTCTCTTTTAAAACTCTCTCCATGTGCCCGTACAACATGGATAAGTAAAAGCGTAACCACCAGTATATATTTCATGGTCTTCCCCCACCTGTTGAGTTGTTGCCAAATGGAAAAACGTCACGCGCAGTATGTTTTAAGCAACGCTTAATAACTTTACTGGCGTAAAGTTATTTGGACACAGGAAGTGGGATTTTGGATTCACCATAGTGTTTTATTCATATTCACAAACAACTCAATGACTAACGCGCAAACTCCGGAATACAAAACCGTTTGCGATAAGCACTCGGCGCCATACCCGTAGTGCGCTTGAATAAACGCCGGAAAAATGCAGCGTCTTCATAGCCCACTCTCCAACTAATCTCATCAATAGATGTATTGGTTCGCTCAAGCCGACGCTTGGCGTCTTCGATACGCAGGCGTTGCACATAAGCGATAGGTGTGATGCCGGTAGCGGCGGCAAAACGACGTTTGAAGGTGCGCTCGGCAAGGCGCGATTGTTTGATCATTTCGTCAACCGCATTAACCACTGAAAAATGTGTGCTTAACCACTGCTGTGCACTATAGATTTCCGCATCGCCGTGATCGAGCTTGCCTTCAAAAATCATGTAGGGTGTAAGACCATCTTGATGCCATTGCAATGCGAATAAACGCGCAACTTCCTGTGCGGTAGTTGCGCCAGCAAAACGTGCAATTAAATACAGCACCAGATCGTGCCAACTCATAGACGCACCGGAACAAATTAATTCTTCGCGCAGGCCGGAAATTACCAGTACACGTTCTGGATGGATCGTGACTGCGGGATAAGTCGCCGCAAAAATAGCGGCGTAATTGAAATGTACCGTGGCTTCTTTGCCGTCAAACAATCCCGTTTCGGCCAATAAAAAAATCCCTGAGCAGGCTGAGCAAATAATTGCACCGCGCTCATGCATTGTGCGCAGCCATTGAATGGATTGCGGATAACGGTTTTGCTCCCAGCAATCGGCGCGCAATAAAAATGAGGGGACGATAATAATATCGGTTGTCGTGATACCAGTAATTGCGCGCTGCACCTGAATGGGAACACCGCTCACCAAATCCAGCGGCCCCACCACCTCGCCTACAATTTCTACCTGAAACACCGCAGATGATGCAGTAGAATTAATGCCCATGACCGCAACCGAATTCATCACATCGTAAATACCCGCCAGCGTGGACACCACTGCATCGGGCACAGCCAGTAAACTGACGTGATAGGAATTTCCTCTGCGCGCTGCATCATTACTCATTCTGCGATCCTTTTTTATTTATAGGGCGCAGCAAGCCGCGCCCCTACATAACCTGACGAGCGGGGCCCCCACACTGCAATACAAATCTGTCACCCAATGGCATAAACGAACCGATTTTAGGTGATTCCACCTCTTCAGCCTATACCCGATTACATTGATCATGAGCGGCAGCTTTAAACCTATCACTCAAGGAATCAATATCATGAATGCAACTGCAATTAATCCTGCAAAACTGGAAGCTTTTGTCATGCGCGCGGTCAACGATCTTTCAGCATCTTATGGCGGCGCGATGATCAGTATTGGCAGCAAGCTCGGCCTTTATCAAGCTATGGCTGGCGCTGGCCCGCTCAGCGCCAGCGAAGTCGCCTCACGCTCGAGTTGTGCTGAACGCTACGTGCGCGAATGGTTAAATTCGCAAGCGGCGGGCGGTTATGTGGATTATCACGCGCTGAGCGATTGTTACGAACTCACCCCAGAACAGACGCTGGTGTTGGCCGATGAAAACAGCCCGGTATTTATTCCCCATGCATGGAGCGCGGCGGCGTCGCTTTGGTTTGATGAAGAAAAAACCCTGCACGCATTTCGCACTGGAACAGGTGTAGCATGGGGTGACCATCACGGCAGTTTGCACTGCGGCGTTGCAGCATTTTATCGCAATGGTTATCGCGGGAATTTAGTTGCAAATTGGCTGCCTGCACTCAATGGGATAGTCGATAAACTGCACGCAGGCATTGCTGTTGCCGATATCGGATGCGGCCACGGTCATTCCAGTATTTTAATGGCACAAGCCTTTCCCAATTCACGCTTTTATGGCTTTGATGCACACGCAGAGTCGATCCACACCGCACAACAAAATGCGCGCATTGCGGATATTGCTGAGCAAGTGAATTTTGATATCGCCACCGCCGTGTCCTACCCCAATCACCGATATGATCTCATTTGTTTTTTTGATTGCCTGCACGATATGGGTGACCCGGTTGCAGCCGTAAAATATGCCGCGCAAACATTGGCACCCGGCGGCACAGTGATGTTAGTCGAACCCTTTGCGCATGATCGAATTGAACAAAACCTTTCCCCTATTTCCCGCGCCTATTACGCGAGCTCAACAACCGTTTGTTGCGCTCATGCCATTTCCGAAGGTGGAAAGATGGTGCTGGGCGCACAAGCGGGTGAAGCACGCTTGGCAGACGTGTTTCGTAAAGCGGGTTTCACACATTTTCGGCGCGCAGCGGAGACTCCGTTTAATTTAATTTTTGAAGCGCAGATCTAATGTTTATCTATTTTACTAACCATAAAAAACTTGATGCGCCTAAAGCATAATTCACCTGACCCGTGTAATAGCATCCACGATATGCATGGGTGAGATGTCGGCAGCATGCCTGCCGGTATATTACTCATGCCGTTTCAAATCGAGCCTGAACCAACTTTATTCACACCATCATTAAGCAGTGATGGCGACTTGCTCCAGATATCCGCCGCGTACACTAACTACACAAACCATTCATTCATCCCACTTGCTTTAGATCCCAGCGCTCACAGAAATCGAATTCGCAGTGTAACTTGCACTATAATTCCCACTTTCGTTTTCACCCTGAGCGACTCCATGTCCATCTACACCATTCTCGCCGCACCTATCGCAGCAACCACTGAAGAAAAAAACAGTGAATTTTTAACCTTTCTACACCCTGTTACTTCGCGTGATGAAGCGATGGTGCATGTTGATGGCTACCGAAAACAATATCCCGATGCGGCCCATGTGTGCTGGACATATGTAATCGGAAATACCCGCCAGCCGCAGACACAAGCATTTAGCGATGATGGTGAACCTTCCGGTACAGCGGGAAAACCTATGTTGCATGTATTGACTGAACGCGAGTTGGGCAATTCGCTTGCCGTGGTAGTGCGTTATTTTGGCGGAGTGAAATTAGGTGCGGGGGGATTGGTGCGTGCGTATTCGGGCGCAGTATCTGCAGCAGTGAATTGCGCGCAGTTAGTAGAAGTGACCCCCTGCATACACATTCATATCACTGTGGATTTCGCCAAGGAAACCAAAATTCGCCATCTAGTGAATACGTATCAAGGGCAGGTTTTACATGTGGACTATGCCATGCAAGTCACTTTGCAAATCAGCCTCGCCGCTGCGCAAGCAGAGTTATTTACGCAACAAGTCATTAATGAAACAGCTGGCGATGCGCTTGTTCATATTGATGATTGAGTAGTTACCACACCGCCTTTATGATGTCGCATCCACCACCTTGAACCCCGCCATGAAATATCCTCCTGCGATCATCGGTATTATTTGCATTCTTGTCGGCACCTTTTGTTTTGCTGCAAAGGGGATTGTCATCAAGCTCGCGTATCAATATGGAATCACCGCTACGCCATTGCTGGCATTGCGTATGTTATTTGCAATTCCATTTTATGCAGCGGTTGCGCTCTGGTTGCAAACCCAACAACTCACACCACTCGCAAAAGGTGATGGCTGGAAAATTATCGGGCTGGGGTTGTTGAGTTATTACGTCTCCAGCCTGCTCGATTTTATGGGGCTGCAATATATCTCGGCGGGCTTGGAGCGATTGATTTTGTACATCTATCCAACACTGGTGTTATTGATGTTGGCATTTTGGAAAAAGGAAAAAATAACACCTAAAACAAAAATTGCATTGGCACTGGCTTATGCAGGCATGTTGTTGGTATTTATCCAGGATTTACGCTTAACCAGCGAATGGAACTACACTTTGCTGGGTACGAGCCTGGTTATCCTGAGTACCATTTTTTTCGCTTTATTTGTCGTCCTGGCGGGCGATACGATTCCCAAAGTTGGTGCCAGCCGTTTCACGGCTTACGCCATGTTATCCGCTTGCGTAGGTGTGATACTGCACAGTTTAACGCTGGAAGGAGTTGCTAATCTTAAGCAACCGCAACCGGTATATGTTTTAGCAATAGTCCTCGCGTTCTTTTGTACGGTTATTCCCAGTTTTTTAATGAATAAGGGCATTAGTGTCATTGGCAGTGGCCGTGCGGCAATTCTTGGTAGCATTGGCCCGGTGATTACCTTATTTCTTGGCGCCCTGATATTGCATGAGCCCATTACACTGGTGCAGCTACTCGGAGCTTTACTGGTGATTAGCGGTGTTACCCTCGCCACCAGAAAATAGCAGTGTTGTAAGGGAGTGATCAGTAAATGACTAAAGAAATCGAACTGCAAAAATCCAAACGCCTTGCTATGTATTTTCTGGCGTTTGCCGCGCTCACTTTTATTAGTACGTTATTTTTGCCTGCCGAGCGATGGTGGGTCGGATTAATGAGGGCGATATCTGAAGCGGCTATGGTGGGCGCGCTGGCAGACTGGTTTGCGGTAGTGGCGCTGTTCAAACGCGTACCCATTCCAATTGTCTCTGCGCACACCGAAATTATTCCAAAAAATAAGGATAAAATTGCAGATAATCTCGCGCTGTTTGTGCGAGAAAAATTTCTGGATGTGGAGTCCATTGTTGCGCTCATTCAAAAACACGATCCTGCACAAAAAGCGGCAGACTGGTTGTGTGCCGCCGACAACACCAAAAAACTGGGTACCTATTTAGTCAAAATAACCGCGGGCATGCTCGATTTTATCGAAGACGCAGCTGTGCAAAAATTCATGACCAAAGCGATTCATGCGATGCTGGACAAAATCGATTTATCCCAATCCGCTGGCATGCTCCTAGACGTCATGACTAAAAATAATCGCCACCAGGCCCTGCTTAACGAAGGGATTAATCAGTTTGCATCAATTTTAGCCGAGAACGAGACGCAGACCTTTATCGCCGAAGGAATTGTTGACTGGCTTAAAGATGAACACCCGGTTGCAGAAAAAATTATGCCTTCAGGTTGGGTTGGTCGCACCGGTGCTGACATTGCAATTAAAGCAGCAAGCCGCTTATTGAATGAGATTAACGAGAACCCTGACCATCAACTGCGCATTAAATTTGATGGCTACACAAAAGATTTTATTACACGTTTGAAAACAGATCCCGAGTTTTTTGAAAAGGCAGAAGAAATCAAACGCTACTTAAAAAATGATGAAACCTTTAATACCTATATGGGTGAACTCTGGCGCGATTTAAAAGACTGGCTCAAACGCGACTGTGCAGATAAGAATTCCGTGCTGCATCAAAAAATCAGTGCTGCCGGTCAATGGTTAGGAGAAACCCTGGCGCACGATGCAAATTTACGCCAATCCCTTAATCAGCATATGGAAGACGCAGCAAAAAAAATGGCTCCAGATTTTGCGCTATTCCTAACGGCACATATCCGGGATACGGTGAAAGGCTGGGATAGCAAAGAAATGTCACGCCAGATTGAATTGAATATAGGCAAAGATCTGCAATATATACGCATCAACGGCACCATCGTGGGTGGATGTATAGGTTGTCTGCTTTATTTGATATCCCATGCGCAGGAACTTTTTCAGTTTTTATTTTAATCCCGCTGTCGATTTCCCCAAACGCCGTTCGACTATTGGGTAGCAAGTAACAAAACCCACCCTAAATATTGGTTTATATAGGAGATACCACAATGAAAGTCATGGTCATAGTAAAAGCATCGCCCGGTTCTGAAGCGGGAAAAATGCCAACTGAGGCGCTGATGTCAGCGATGATGAATTTTAATGAGGAGCTGGTAAAAGCCGGCATTATGGAATCGGGCGACGGGCTTAAGCCCAGCAGCCAAGGCTTGCGTGTGCGCTTTAGCGGCGACAAGCGGGTAGTGACGACTGGCCCCTTTACTGAAACAAATGAATTAATTGCCGGTTATTGGATTTGGAATGTGAAATCCATGGAAGAGGCCGTTGAGTGGGTGAAGAAATGCCCTAATCCGATGGAAGAGGAAGAGTCGGATATCGAGATCCGCACCTTTTATGAGATCGAGGATTTTGCGGTTGCTGACCCCGATGGCGCATCACGAGAAAAAGATGCTGCATTGCGCCATGCATTAGCCATGCAAAAAGTAGAAGTGAACAACTACTTATTTTTCTCTGGCCGCTGCGATGAAGCCCTGGCGTTTTATAAACAACATTTAAGTGCGGATGTTAAATTCCTGATACGTTTTAACGAGAGCCCTGATGCTGTTCCTGAGGGAATGCTTCAAGACGGTTTTGAAAATAAAGTCATGCACGCTGAATTTAGCCTCGGCAATGTGCGGGTAATGGCATCTGATGGTTGCAATGATGTGGAGAAATTCAGCGGATTTCGCCTGGCACTGAATGTTCCTGATGAAGATGAAGCTCGCCGCATTTTTGCCGCACTTGAGAGCAACGGTGGAAAAGTGGATATGCCGCTGATGAAAACCTTTTGGTCGCCGCTCTACGGGCAGGTCACTGACCAATTTGGTGTGGGTTGGATGGTGATGTTGCCGGGTGAAGAACCCGCGCAATAACCAATGCAAAAAATAAAACCGGCAGGACATTGGTGCGCACTATCTGCGCCAATTTCCTGCCGGTTTTTTTCAACCAGGATTATTTTTCAACCAGTTTGCATTGCCTATGAATAACAGAACTCAGTGCAATCATTAACAAGCCGCTTATCAACAATATGAATAGTGATGGTTCAGGAACCGATGTGGAATAGTCGTAAAATAAATTATCCACCACAGCGCCCGTTCTTAATCCATAAAAGGCTTCCAGTGTAATAAAAGAAATCCCCTCGGGTGCATAAAAACTCACTAACTGATTATCGATATAAGGTGTTTCATTGTAGGGACCTGCATAACCTGATGTTTGTTTTTGTGCGAGCCAACCACCTTCGCCAAAGGCATTGAGAAATACTGCCTGCTCATGTGCCGCGCTGACATACATACTGACGTAGGTTGGCAAGTTACCGACAAACCTGAGCAGTAAAAAGTTACTGCCGAGCAGTTGGTTGTCATTGCTACCATCGGGAAGGGATTCACCTACCAGAAAACCACCGTCAATCAATAAACCTTTGTCGAGGTACTGGTCGGTGAGCGGGTTATCAGAAAAATGAGGGAACATTTCATCAGCAGGTACATATTGAATGTCGTCAAAATCAATAACAACTGCATTGGCGGAGTTTGTTCCTGTCAGTACCAACGCGATTACCGTCGGAAGTGCAAATTTTTTTATTTGTTTTACGATGCGATAAAATATGGCGCCCATAATAACCTCCGATCATTTTTGTGAAGAGATTGCGAATCACTGTATCGCAGGAATAACCCAAAACAGGCCTCACGCTAACAGAAAAATTTTATTGATCTTGTGATTCGCAACGACTTTTTACAAAAAGCCCTGCCATAAAAGACAATATAATTTTTATCGGAACGAAAATTTAATCTTTTAGCGCCATTGTCTCCCATATTGCTACCACAACCAGAATCCCGGTAGTGACCGCACTCAATCCCAATGCAGAAAAATGGTGATGGGTGGCGAGCGGAATGGCAGCAAGCAGCAACAGCAAACCAACCATGTGTGACAAGGGCGGTGTCCGGCGGTCATTGGTCACCCATTTAAATAACATGCAGCCCAATAGATACAGCGCAGGGCCGCCGATAATTGCCGCCACCCCTGCTGGAGATGCATGGTCGGGATGGGCAAGCACCAGCTCGTCGGCAACCGCGCAGACTATAATGCCCGCTACAATCGGCGCATGCATATAAGTGTAAGCGAGGCGCGCTTGGCTGCCGGGGTCAGCAGAATGAAGGATGCGGTGATGAGCACGTTGCAAACCTGAATCAAAATAAATCCACCAGAGCGCAATTGAACCAACCACCGCCACCAAAAATGCGGCGATAACATTGGCGGTCCACTCTTGATCCGCAAAGGTTGCCCCCGTCACCAGCAACGATTCACCCAGCGCAATAATCACAAACAAGGCGCAGCGCTCAGCCATGTGGTTGCCTTCCACATCCCAATCCGTTGTACTTGCACGCCCCAAACCCGGCACCCAAAAAAGTGCAGCGGGCGAAATAAATTCAATAAAAAAAGCAATGCACCAGAGGATAAAACGCGGCTGCCCTTCCGCAAATCCACCAGCGAGCCAGAACACCGCCGAGAGGCACAACCAGATAAAAATGCGCTGGAAACTGCGCACAAAATTGCGCGCGCTGTTGCGGATCGCGTAGAGGAAAAATGCTGTGCGTCCCACTTGCATACACACATAAGCACAGGCAAATAATAATCCGCGCTCGCCAAACGCATCGGGGATAGAGGCAGACATCAACAAGCCCGCAAGCATCAATGCAAATAAACATAAACGTACTGGCAGACGTTCAGGGTCTAACCAGTTGGTGACCCAAGAGGTGTAAATCCAAACCCACCAGACGGCGAGCAAGAGCAAAAAATGTTTGATCGCGCCGTCGAGCGTTAAATGTGCAAGCAGTGAATGGGAGATTTGGGTGATGGCAAATACAAACACCAAATCGAAAAACAGTTCAACCATAGTGACCTTGCCACTCTGGTTACTACCACCCGGGTCACGACCGCGCGCGCGGAGTAAAGACAACATCAATTATTTTCCTTTTTGCAAATGCGTGAGCCGCCACCAGGTCAGCAGCGCGGCCGCAGCAGGAACACCAAACACCAGCAGGAAGATGGGCAACTCTTGCATAAAGGTGTAACCGGCGTGGTTGATACCGATCCACATATTGATGGCAGCTATAACAAACCAGAGCGGAATAAAAAGCAGCTCTGCTTTAGCCATAGGTTTTACCCCCGCACCAGCAAATACCCGCGCGACTAGCTGGCAAAAAAATAACAACACAAAGCCACCGACCAAAACCATAAGTGTGTGCATAGCGACTCCTACTGAAAAATGACGTTAACAATCATTATTAATTATGTTGCAGATTTAAACCCAGCGAGACCAACTCCACCATAGCGGTGAGTTCAACACCCAGCTTATCAACCAATTCTTGCTGCCACTCACCATTATGCAAATGTTGCTCCAGATTAAAACAAATAATTTCCAGTTGGCTCATACCCAAACTACCGGCGAGGGATTTAAGTGAGTGCACCTGATTGAGCGCCTCTGCAGGGTTGTTTTCCAGCAGCCCAGTCAATTGTGCTGGAAATGTGGCGCGCTCACGCGCAAACCGTTCGAGCAAACGGCGATAGAGCGTCTCATTGTCCATTAAATTATGCAGCGCGCGCGCCGTGTCGATTCCACCATTGTGCAAAAATTCAAAACTGCTGGCTTTGGGCACCAGATCATCGGCCACGCGGCAGGCATGCCCCCACTGCTCCAATACACTATGCAATTGCGCAGGCTCAATCGGTTTGGATAAATAATCATCCAAGCCCGCGGCGAGATAGGCCTCTCTATCGCCCGGCAACGCATTCGCAGTTACCGCAATAATGGGGAGATGTTTACCCACCGGCAATTCGCGGATGCGCGCGGTGGTTTCAACACCGTCCATACCCGGCAATTGAATGTCCATCAATACCAGATCAAATGCCTGCTGTTGGATAATAGCGATGGCTTCTGGCCCCGAGCCGACACAAATAGCCGTTGCTTCCATAGACTCCAACAGCGATAAAATAATTTCCTGGTTGAGCAAATTATCTTCCACCACCAGAATGCTGCAGTGGATGGGCGCCAATTTTTTGGGGCTGGGATCTGCTTGCAGGATATTGGGCGCGGGTGCGCGATTATTTTTTTCCAACTGCACGCGCAAGCGGAAACAACTGCCCTGCCCTTCGGTACTTTTGACATCGATGCGCGCCTGCATCAAATCCGCCAGATTTTTACAAATCGACAACCCCAAACCTGTGCCTTCAAAACGGCGCGTGCTGGAGGAATCTACTTGCTGGAATGGCTGAAATAAATTTTGCACTTTTTCAGCATCAATCCCAATCCCGGTATCTTCCACTTCAAATAATAACTCGACGCGCTCTTGCCAATCACGCACTTTGGTTACACGAATACTGATGCTGCCGTGATCGGTAAATTTCACGGCGTTTGCGCAAAAATTAATAAGGATTTGGCCGAGCCGGAGGGAATCACCCAACAGCACCTTGGGAATTTGCGCATCAATTTCCACATTCACTTGCAGGCCTTTTGCCGCTGCTTTATCCCACACCAGATCAACTGTTTTATCCACGAGTTGATCGATAGAGAATTCACTGTGATCGAGCGAAAGTTTGCCCGCCTCCATGCGCGAGAAATTCAAAATATCATTAATAATTTGCAGCAGATGCTCACCTGAGTCGCGCATTTTTTCCAAATAAGTGCGCTGCTTGGGTTCGGGCTTACTGGCCAGGGCAATATGCGCGAGACCGATAATCGCATTGAGCGGCGTGCGAATTTCATGGCTCATATTGGCCAGGAATTCCGCTTTTGTTTGTGATGCAGCCAGCGCTTCATCTTTAGCGGACATGAGTTCGTGGGTACGCTCATTGATCATTTGTTCCAGATTTTGGTTGACCTCTTCCATGCGCTGATTGGCCACTATCCGCTCGGTAACATCGACCCAAATGCAGGTAATCGCCTGCGGCTCTTGCCCCTTGGTATGGATGATCGGGAAACGCACTATGCGGTAGTAACGCGGATTGCCGTCGGGGTGGCGCAATTCAGAGACAACATCATTCCAATAGGAATCAGCGCCGACGTTTTCCTCGGCTTGAAGGAGTGGCTTGAGCCAGTTGGGTGCGGGTACGTCATGTATATCGCGCCCGAGCAAATCGCTTTCATCCAGTTTAAGCAAGCTGCAAAACGCCGGGTTGACCATAATCAACTGGTGATCAATGGAGGTCATGTGTGTCGCTGCCGGTAAATTATCCAACAGCGAGCGGAAACGCCCTTCACGCATCAATGCACTGCGACGATTGAGAATCGCGGTGATGGTCAACACCACAATTAATAAATTGGCCGCGACACTCAAGCCGATAATAATATTGCGCGAGGCGAGATAAGGCCCCATCGCCTCTTCCACATCCTGTTCGATGATCACACCCAATTCCATTTCATCAATCCAGCGGCCTGCTCCGGCTACAGAAATACCGCGATAATCCTGATAACCCACTTTGATTAGTCCGGCTTCACGATTAATTAAAAAATCCACCATATCGGTCAATGGCCCCTGCTCACCGCGAGCGAGGGGACGCCGAACTTCGGCCCCAATACGCGCCGCTTGTTGTTGCGCTTCGGTGCTTGAATTATCCATTTGTGTTGGCGCAAAACGCGCGGGCGTAACAAAGCGGCCACGGTTGTCGATAGCGTAAATTTCGCCTGAACGACCGGTGCGCCCTTTAAAAAAAATCGGAAAAAAACTCGATTGGGTATTGAAGCGCAAACAAAAATAGCCGGGCGCTGTGACCTCTGATTCGAACAGCACACACATGTTTTGCATAAGTGTGCCCGCCGGTTGCAGGCCGCGCGGCCCATCGATAGGGAGTACTGCCGCTACCGGGCGCGAAATAGCCGGACGCTTGGCAAGCGCTTTATCAAGCACCTCAATGGTCTCAGGCAATAACACCGGTTGTTTGCGATAAGCTTTCGTACTGGCAGCAACCAATACACGCTCGTGATTAATCACTGAAAAGCCATCAAAGCCCATCACCATCAATACCGGATACAACCATTCGCGCAGCGCATCATGGGTAGCAGCCTTATCGCCCTGCTCCAGCAGCACCTGTTTCAGCAGGGTTTTGCCTTGGGTCGAGTTAGCCAACATATGGATGGCGGCGAGATTTTGTTGTTGCCAGAGCTGAATCAACTCGGTGAAGGAGTTGAGTGAAGTTTGCAGATGCGCGCGCACAATCCGCTCCTGACTGGAATGGATATGACGCAATGCGAGGCTAGTAAAAAAAAACAGCAGCACTATAGCGAGTGCTGCTGACAACAGGGTGGGATTAACCAGCGAGAAAAAATGAAAGTATTTGTTTACCCGAGACTTGTTTGGCATATGGTGTTTTTACGTTGCAAATCCTGTTCGACCCAGCCCATCAGCTCGCGCCCAGGCATGGGGCGTGCCAGCAGGAAGCCCTGCGCCTGTTTACAACCCAGGCTTTTGAGCAAGTGTAGCTCGGCTTCTGTCTCCACACCTTCTGCAACGGTAGTAATTCCCAAACGCTGCCCCATTTCGATGGCCGATTTCAAAATATTGCGGATATATTGCCGCGCCGGAGCGCCCTGAATAAACGAGCGATCAATTTTCAATTCAGAAAACGGGAAACGCGACAGCTGCTGCATGGACGAAAAACCGGTGCCGTAATCATCGATGGAAATACCAAAACCTTTCAAACGCAAACGGCTGATGGTGGCTAACGCCGAAGGCAAATCGACCACCAATGCGCTCTCGGTAATTTCAAAGGTAATAAAGTGCGCAGGTATGCCCTGACGAATTACGCGCTGGATAATTTCGTTCGCGAGATTAAATTCGGCGAGAGATTTCGCTGAGAGGTTAATTGCCACGGGAATATATTGCCCCAGCTCCCACCAGCCATTCATGTCTTGCAACACCTGGTCGAGCACAGAGAGAGTCAAATCGCCAATCAAACCGTGCTCTTCCGCCATGGGAATAAACACGCCGGGTGGAATCCAATCGCCTTGCAGGTTTTTCCAGCGCGCCAGCGCTTCCACGCCCGCTATCTTCATAGTTTCAAGATCCATTTTGGGCTGGTAATACACCTGGATTTTAGCGCGGTCCAACGCCGTTTTTAATTGTTCAACATCAGTTTCTATCGGCGGGCGCTCCTGGTCGGGCGGGCAAATACCGGTGTTATAACTGTTGAGTGCATCGGCCAATTCAACCGGGTTGACCGGTTTGCGAAAAGCACCGAGCAAATTAATACCCAAGGCTTCCGCCATGGTGGCAACTGCGCTGATGAGCACTTCATCGGAGCTGCTGGCTAAGACGACTGCAGGTTTGTGCGGCAATTGCGCGAGTTGTTGCAATACTTCGATGCCGTCCATAACCGGCATTTCCAAATCCAGCAACATCACCGCAGGGATTTGTTCGAGCTGCGCGAGTTGATCCAGCGCTAATTTTCCATTGGCCGCTTCGTACACCTGACTGACACCAAAAGCGCGCAAACACATATGCGCGCTGTACCTGTGCATGCTGCTATCGTCTACTACCATTACCCCTTGCTGCACAATATTGCCGTGCAAATTGAGTGAAGGGTTTTGGCTGGCCGATGTATTAAGTGAAATCATATGTCGCTCACTGGCTCCGAGATGCGGAAGAATAGCAAATTTACACAGGTTAACAGCACCGGGTTGCGCGCTACCTGGCATGCCTTAACTCGCCACGCGCTTGAACGCAGGTACAGCTGCAGCAGGCTTGCGATAAATCGATGGGCTAACCGCTTTAATATCGACTTTCAACCCCTGCAAACTTTCGCAGTGGCCCAAAATTAACCACCCACCAGGGCGAAGTGATTGCAACATATGTTCAATTACTTTTTGTTTAGTTTCACTATCAAAATAAATCAGTACATTGCGCAAAAAAATCACATCAAACTGTTCATTGGTTTCACGCGGATGCAGGAGATTATGCTGTTCAAAGGTGATGCGTGAGCGCAGTGAGGGCACTACTGCCAACATACCTTCATATTCACCAATACCGCGACGGCAATAATTTTTTAAATAATCGGTCGGGATATGGTTGATACGCTCAGCGCGATACACGCCAGTGCGTGCATGCTCCAATACCTTGCCGGAAATATCGGTAGCCAAAATATCCCAATCGCATTTACCCAGAGTGTCAGCCAATACCATTGCAATACTGTGCGGCTCTTCACCAGTAGAAGCGGCGGCACACCAGACGCGCATTTTGTTGTAACCCTGCTGCGGAATAATTTCATCGCGCAAAAAATTAAAATGCGCTGGCTCGCGGAAAAAATAGGTTTCGTTCGTGGTGAGCAAATCCAACATAGTGCTGCGCTCTTGTGCACCGGCAGGGCTGGAAACGTAAGCGAAATAGGTTTCGTAATCTTTGTGCCCCAACAATTCCAGACGGCGCCACAGGCGGCCAGTTACCATCGCCGTTTTATCGGCGCCAATAATGATACCCGCAGTGCGATACACGTAATCGCGGATTTTATGGAAAGCAAATGGGCTGATGTTGGAATGTGTACTCATAATCCTGGTCGTTACTGGGTTCATCATGATTGGCAAAGGTGCCGATTATTGAAAAGATCCTTGATCTCACAGTGCGGTGCTTTGCCCTGAGGCGAGTCACCTTCATTGGTTCCCAGTGTGCCGGTTTGGCAAAAAAGTCGTGAGAGTAAAAATACTCAGGTGGCGTGAGGGATAACACCTAGTGGGACAGTACCTGGAGTGGTGAGTCTAGTGTCAGGCAAACCTAGAGGGGGTATTAACCAAGGTGAGAACGGAACGTGACCCACCTGTAAAAGGGAGATTAAGCGTTTGAAAATACAGGTTTTTTTTGAAATTAAACTAACGGCTCGCCACCGGCATCATAAAATCACGCATTAATTCCATCGCCGAATTAACGCGCAGTTTTTCCATAATACGCGCGCGATGGTTTTCTACCGTGCGCACACTCAGGTTGAGCTTTCCGGCGATATCTTTGCTGGGCAACCCGTCGAGCACTGCCTGCAAAACTTCCTGCTCTTTAGGGGTGAGCAGTGCGATGCGCGCTTCGCGTGTGGCCAAATGTAGCCGCTGCTGATGCAGCTGGCGGCTGAGTGAGAGAGCGGCTTGCAACTTCTCCAGAAACTGGTGGCCATTGATGGGCTTTTCAACAAAATCAAAAGCGCCCTGCTTCATGGCCTCTACCGCAGCGCTCACCTCCGCATAACCGGTGACGATAATCAGTGGTGGCGGCACGGCGTAGCGTTGTTGCAAGACCTTGTGCAGTTGCAAACCACTTACACCGGGCATACGCATATCGGTGATCACACATTCGCAGGGGCGCGGGGAATAAGCATCCAGAAAGGCTTCGGCGCTGCTGAAACACACAGGTTCTACGCCGGTAGATTCTACAATGCCGCTCATTAATTCCAGGGTGATGCTATCGTCGTCAATCAAATACGCCGTCGCTATAGCCGTTCTAGTCATGAAGCACTCGTCAGTAAACTCATTTTATGGATAGGCTGCTACCTGATGAGTGTAGCAGAAGGCGCCAAATTTACCGGCTGGCAAGGCTTGCGTTCACGCGGTATCTCCGCTAAAAAGCCGCCCCTTGCACCAGCCTCTTTTTCTTAAATGAGCCGCTTATGAACAGACCAGTCTCTCCCGACTATTTACTGCGCTTTGGTGGCCTTGCGCGCCTGTATGGGCACGACGCACTGCAAGCCCTCACCAATGCCCATTTTGTGGTGATTGGATTGGGCGGCGTAGGCACCTGGGTAGCCGAAGCATTGGCGCGCTCGGGGGTGGGTGAATTAACCCTGATCGAGATGGATGAAGTCTGTGTCACCAATACCAATCGCCAATCGCACGCGCTTAAATCCAACCTCGGGCGCCCAAAAAACCAGGTGATTACCGAGCGCTTGCGCGATATCAACCCCGAGCTGGTAATTCATTCGATTGAGGATTTTATCGATCAGGACAATATGAAAACCCTGATCGGTAAACAACACCATGTAGTGATCGATGCAATTGACGCAGCGCATTTAAAAGCTCGCCTAGTCGCTTATTGCCTGGCGATCAAAGTGCGCCTGATTACCATTGGCTCCTCGGGTGGTAAACGCAACCCGCAAGCGGTAACGGTGGATGATTTGGGGCGCAGCATCAGCGACCCCATGCTCGCCAAAGTGCGCACGCAGCTTTATCGCCACCACAATTTTGCGCGCGATAAAAACCGTAAATTCCGTGTTGATGCGGTCTACTCCACCGAGCAGATGGTCTACCCGCAACCAGATGGTTCAGTATGCATGGACAAACAGGCGCTGGCCGACGGCGTGAAACTGGATTGCGCGGGCGGTTTTGGTTCCAGCCTAATGGTAACGGGAACCTTTGGTTTTATCGCTGCAACGCGGGCGATTGAACGCTACCTTGATAAACAGCTGGGGGATAAACAGAAAAAAACGATGGATTAAATCACTGCAGGTGTTAAGTATCCACAAAGGCTAGCGCGCGCAAGATGATGCGACTGAAACCATTATTGCGCGACGGTGTGAGATGTTTCTCCAAACCCAAATCCCGCAACGATTGGACAAGATTCTCACCATCAATCTGCGCAGCTGTTTTTCCGTTTAATTGCACCAACAACAGCACCGCCAACCCATTCATCACACTGCTGTCGGAATCGAACTCGAAATAATGGTGTTCACCTTTCCGCTTATGCACCAGCCAAACAGGCAACTCGCAGCCTTTAATCAGGTTGGCAGGCAAGCGGATATCCGGTTTGGGGCGAACCAACTTGCCCCATTGGATAATTAACTTGTACTGCTGCTGCCAATTAGATACAGCCATTAGTTCAGGTAACTTTACAGTACCAAGGTCATCGCGGCTAATCACACAGGAATTCTCAAAACACAGGAGGGAAAGCGATTATAGAGGCAAGTGCAAACTTTAAGAATCTTTACCTACACGCGACACTTATGCCGCAATTCTGCGGTTAGAATATAACCACACAATAATTGCTGCACGACGGCAAAGTAAGATCACCACTCCCACCCAGCTCTCGCGAATGATAAATACCCGATTTATCCACCGAGGGATGTATATGAAATCATTTTTATCCGCTGTCAGTGCAACATTTTTAGCCTTTGCACTCGGCGCCTGTAGTTCACCACAGACTGCGCAACCACAGACTGGAACCACACCAGCCTCACCCAAAATAATTGCCTACTATATGGGTGACGGTTCAGATTTGCAGCGTTACAACGTTGGCCAACTCACCCATATTATCTACAGCTTTTTGCACTTGAACGGCAATCAACTCAGTTTTGATTCAGATAAAGACAAACAAGCGCTGCAGCGTTTAGTAGCACTCAAAAAACAATATCCACAATTAAAAGTGATGCTGTCACTCGGCGGCTGGGGTGGCTGCGAAACCTGTTCCGATATTTTTAACACTGTAGAAAACCACAAAGTGTTTGCGCAATCTACACTCGCGATTATTGAAGAATACCAAGCCGATGGCATTGATCTGGATTGGGAATATCCGACGATTGCCGGTTTTCCAGGCCATAAGTATGCAACCTATGATCGCGCAAACTTCACGGCGTTAATCCAGGAATTGCGCGCAGTATTTGGCAGCCGCTATGAATTGAGTTTTGCTGCGGGCGGCTTTGATAGTTTTTTAGAAACCGCAGTGGATTGGGATGCAATTATGCCGCTGCTGGATAACGTCAACCTGATGAGCTACGACATAGTGAATGGTGCAACACCGCATACCGGCCACCACACCGCACTCTATTCCACACCACAACAAAAAGACTCCACCGATAACGCTGTACAGTTTTTATTGCGCAAAGGGGTTGCGCCAGAAAAAATTATTATCGGGACTGCTTTTTATGCGCGTATGTGGGAACAAGTTAACGCAACCAATAAGGGTTTATATCAACCCGGTGTGCATATCGATGGAGCCGACTACAAAGAGTTCGCCACCCGCTTTAGCCAAGCTGACGGTTATTTATACTCGTGGGACGATATCGCCAAAGCGCCAAGTTTCTATAGTCCTAGCAAAAAAATATTTGCGACCTTTGACGATAAACGCTCGCTCGCGGAAAAAGCGCGTTACGTTAAACAGCACAAACTGGGCGGCATGATGTTTTGGCAATTACCACACGATACGGATAAAGACGGATTACTGGATACGATTTATAAAAATCTGACCAATACAGTCAAATAAACTTTAAGTGCGCTGTTTTACTGCAAACTTTTGTATGAGTTTGCGGTAAAACTTCACCAAAAGTTATAAGCGGAAGAAGAGTTACACAAGCTGCTGTCAGCCGAGCAAAATTTGTGTTTTACTTACAAAAATTAACGAATCTATAACACCTATCATGACTATCCAGCACGATATTTTAAAAGCAAGGCTGCTTGGATTACTCATTGTTATCACCCTGCTTGCCCTTGCCTTTCAGGCCTATGGCCCGGAAAAAGTATTGGTGCTCGGGCAAGAGTCAGACCTGTTCATCGATTCTATCGATGACCGTGGCAACGGTGGAAAATCCATCTCAACACTGCAACGGGATGGTGAAAAATTTATTCTCAATTGCGAAATTATCGCCTCTGATTATCAATGGCCCTATTGTGAAATCAGCTTTAGTCTTTCTGACAAAAATGGCATAGGCAGGGATTTAAGCAATTACGAACAGATTAAACTCTGGGCAAAATATTCCACGCCGCAAACATTTGGCGTGCGTTTCCAGTTAATTAATTTTAATCCGGCATATTCACGCCAGGAAGACACCAACTCACTCAAATATAACGCCATTGAATTATTTGACACGCACAAGCGCTATCCGCAAATTATCAAAATGAGTCATATGCAAGTACCCACTTGGTGGCTCAGCCAAGGGAAAATCCCACCGGAATATTGGGGGCCGGAATTTAATGAAGTGCGCGGTGTGCAGGTATCAACTGGCGAACACGTTAAACCGGGTAAATACCAAATGATTATCGAGCGCATCGAGATCAGCGGAAAATACATTCACGATCGCACACTCTATTTAATCCTCTTGAGCCTGTGGACATTAACGGCGCTGGCATTTTTTGTCAGTACATTGAAGAAAGCAAAAATAGAACTGCAGACTAATAGACAGCGCCAGCAACAATTGGAAGACCTTAATCGGTTACTCAACCAGGAGCATCAGCAACTGGAGGAGCGATTAACCCGCGACCCTTTGACCGGTGTATTAAACCGTGATGGTTTAGTGCCGGTGTTTAACCAAAGCTGGAGTGCTGATGCAACTCATTTGCTATCGCTGATTTTTATTGATATCGATCACTTTAAAAAAATCAACGATACCTATGGCCACAATATTGGCGACCAGGTCTTATTGGCCTTTGCACAAGTACTGAGTGCAAATACCCGCACACACGATTTACTCGCGCGCTGGGGTGGAGAAGAATTTGTCCTGGCCTGCCCCGATACCACATTGGAAAATGCCTGCGGTCTGGCAGAAAAATTGCGCCTTTGTATTGAAGAAAATGATTGGCCCAAAGCATTGCATGTCACCGCCAGTTTTGGCGTTGCGCAAATATTAGCGCAAGAATCACCGACCGATTTTATTGCGCGTGCCGATAAAGCGCTCTATGTGGCCAAAGCACAAGGGCGCAATTGTGTACGCGCTTCTACCCAGGCCCCGGCGATATTAACTGCGGTGAAATAAACGCATCGTATTGCGGTAGGTGACCGCGGCAATCTCATCCACAGCTACATCGTGCAAATCCGCGAGCACTTGCGCTATCTGTGGAAGATATTCCGGACTATTGCGTTGCCCCTGGCTGCCATGCAGAGGCATATCCGGAGCATCTGTCTCCAACACTAAAAACTCCAGTGGAATTTTTGCAGCAGCAGCGCGGGTTTTTTGCGCGCGTTCATAAGTGATAGTGCCGCCAATACCAAGATAAAAGCCCAAGTCCACATACTGCTGTGCCACTTCATAACTGCCGCTAAACGCATGAATCACACCACCCGCTACCGGTTTGTGTTTTTTAAGTAATGCAATCATTTCATTGTGCGCCCGAACGCAGTGAACAATCAGCGGTTTATGTATTTGTCTGGCGACATCAATGTGGATTGTGAGTAATTCTTGTTGCAAGTCAAAGGGGGTTGCGATCATCTTGTCCAGACCACTCTCGCCCACGGCGACGCAGCGCGCGGCACACACATTTGTAGAAAGATTAAATTCTTGCAGGATGAGTGCTGTTATTTTTTCTCGCACAGACTTGTCCAACAGATTATTGGTATCAGTTGGAAACCAGGGCTGCTGTACGATCCAATGCGGATGAATACCTGCTGCATAACATAATCCAGCATATTGCACACATAACTGCGCGGCGGTTTGCCACTGATCTGGTGTGACCCCGGGTATTAACAGCTGCGTAATTCCCTCCGCATTGCAGGCTCGCCAAAGCGCGGCGCGGTCAGCATTGAATTCTACAAAATCGAAATGACAATGACTGTCAAAAAAGCGATTATCGAAACAGGACATAGTGATTCATTTACCTATCCAATACCTGAAAATCAGCTAAAAACCAGCTCGCAGGGTAGTGTAGCTAATGTGGTAACACCAAATTCTTCCGCAATGAAGTGGGCAAAACTACGATTTGGCGACTATGCTGTGAGCTGTAAAAAGCGATGCAGGTTAAGCAGCGCGACAATATCTACACGGGAGAATCTGCCGGCAATTATGCTGACTGACTCAAAGAACAAGTTCCAACGTGGGATGGTATATCTGTTTGCCATACTCGCAAGCTTGGTTATCGCGCCCTTTTGTGTGATTCGCTACCTTAACGGCGAGATTGCCAACGCGGCGGTGGACTTAGCCATTGTAATGGCTGCACTAGGTAGTGCTATCTACACTTATAAACTCGGCCAGGCGACACAACTGGTTTCCAATATTACCGCCCTGCTCTATTCCTCAGGCGCGGTTGCAGTTGCCCATCTCAATGAACCCATCTATGTGTTCTGGCTGTTCCCATCGCTGATTGCCAATTTCTTTCTGCTTAACGCAACAGCCGCACTGATTGCCAATGGACTGACCATCGCCGCAGTCCTGCCTATTGCAATAAAACTCAATACCACCACGGAAGCCTTTGCCATGGTTGCCTCGCTGCTGATGTGCGGCAGCATGGCCTACGTTTTCGCACTCCTGACCCACAAACAACAATTGTTGCTGCAAGGTTATGCCAATCAGGATGCACTCACCCAACTCGGTAACCGCCGCGCGATGGATGAAGAGATGCGTCTGAGTATTGCAGACTGCGCGCGCAACCAAACCCCCGCGACGTTGATTATTCTGGATTTGGATTTCTTCAAAATGGTGAATGACAAATTCGGCCATACCACTGGTGATGACGTATTGGTTGATCTGGCCCACTTGTTGACACGGCGCGTACGCAAAACAGATAGGGTTTTCCGTTTTGGCGGAGAGGAGTTTGTGGTGCTTGCGCGCAACACACACCTCGCCGATGCATTGGTGATTGCGGAACAGCTGCGCGTGCAAATTGAGATGGAACTCAATGATCCCGACGGTGCACTCACGGCGTCGTTTGGCTGCGCGCAATTACACATCAATGAAACCCCGGAAGATTGGTTTATACGCGCCGACAAAGCGGTTTATCAAGCCAAACAGCAGGGGCGCAATTGCGTGGTTGCTGCCGAGTAGACACCCGGCAGCGCGCGTGAACTGGCGCCAGCTTTGCGATTCTTTATCCCCATCAAATATCCCGCTGCGCTATGCTCCCATCTGGCCAATTGATTATCAGGGTTATCCATGCAGTCACTGATCAGCAACATTATTCAGCAAGTCGACCAAATCGTTTTAGGTAAAGATCAACAGGTGCGTTTGTCCCTCGCCTGCCTGTTCGCCGAAGGCCATCTGTTAATTGAGGACCTGCCCGGCATGGGCAAAACCACCCTCGCCCACTGCCTCGCCAAAGTTTTGGGTTTGAAGTTTGAACGGGTGCAATTCACCAGCGATTTACTGCCTGCTGATATTCTCGGGGTGGCGATTTTTGAGCGTGAGCAAGGGGTGTTTAAATTTCATCCCGGTCCGGTGTTTACCCAAGTGTTGTTGGCCGATGAAATCAACCGCAGTTCACCCAAAACCCAGAGTGCTTTGCTCGAAGCAATGGAGGAAGGGCAAGTCACCATCGAAGGAAAAAGCCGCCCACTGCCTAAACCCTTTTTCGTGATAGCGACGCAAAACCCATTATCGCAAAGCGGGACATTTCCACTGCCGGAATCACAACTCGACCGTTTTTTAATGCGTATCTCGCTCGGCTATCCCAGCCCGGCATCCGAGCGAATGCTGTTTGAAGGTGTTGATCCACGCGCGCGTATCCGCCAACTCACTCCCATTGTCACCCACGAACAACTTTCAGCAATCCAAGCGGCGGTACACCAGGTCAAAGCCAGCGATTCACTGCTCGATTATGTGCAGCGGCTGGTCGCTTTTACCCGCAGCGATACACAGTTCGCCTACGGTTTATCGCCGCGTGGTGCACTCGCGCTCTTGCGTGCGGCTAAGGCTTGGGCGCTGATCCACAACCGCGAATATTTGGTACCGGAAGATGTACAGACCGTATTGCCCGCAGTAGTCGGCCATCGGGTACGCGGGCGCGGCCACAGTCAGGATTCGGAACCGCTGGTGAAACATCTGCGCGACAGCGTGAATGTGTTGGGCTAAGCCATGACCAGCCTTATCACCTCTCTGCGCAACGCTTGGGAAACCCGCTTTTATCGCTGGATCGACCAGCGCTCCCCGCGTGCGCGACAGGTGCATCTCAACCGCAAAAATCTCTACACGTTTCCCAACCTGACCGGCTTGCTCTACACGGCCATCACCTTCGTAATTTGGCTGCTCGGTACCAATTACCAGAACAACCTGATCCTGGCGTTGAGCTACCTGCTGGTCAGTATTTTTGTGGTCAGCATCCTCCACGCTTTTGCCAACCTCGCCGGCATTAGCATCCGTTTTGTGGGTGCGCGTCCGGCATTTGCCGGTGACCCGGCAGCCTTTGTTTTGGAACTGAACTGCATCAACAAAGCCGGATGTGACAATCTGGAACTGCGCTGGCCGGGAGGTGAAACTCAGGTGATCACCCTCGACCACAATGAGCCGCAGCAGGTGATAGTGCGGGCGCAAAGTGTGCAGCGCGGCTACTTACGGCCGGGGCGATTGCTGGTGCAGAGCCGCTTTCCGCTCGGGATTATCCGCTGCTGGACCTGGCTCAACCTGGACGCCAGCGCACTTATCTACCCCGCGCCAATCTTCACCGATGAACCCCATGCCCAAGCGAGCAACGGCCGCGAAGAAGGTGGTACCAGCCAGCGCGGCGGTGATGACTTTAGCGGCCTGCGCGATTACCAGGCGGGCGATCCCATCAAACACATCGCCTGGAAGCAATTTGCACAAGACAAAGGCCTGTTTACCAAAGAATACGAGGCCTATTTGTCCGCCGAAAAATGGCTCGATTGGGACAGCCTGAACCATCCGCAAGAACTGCGGCTGTCCGGCCTGTGTTACTGGGCACTGGACTACGAGCGGCGGCAGATTCCCTATGGTTTACGTCTGCCGGGGCTCAATCTTGCACCGGCATTAGGTGAGCATCACCAACAAGCCGTGCTTACTGCACTGGGAGAATTTAACCTGCCGCGCGAGGCCAAACATGCTCGCTAAGCCATGGCGCCCCCGTCTCACCCCCTCCGGCAAGCCCCCCAAACAAGCGGAGTATCTGGCGCGCGATAAACTGGCCTGGCTATTGGTCATGCAGGCTATGCTGATCCTGCCACTGTTGTTCAACCTGCCTTTCTGGCTCTGGCTGGTGTGGGCGATTACAGCCTTCTGGCGCACGCAGATGTTTCGCGGCCGCTGGGGCACGCCCGGCAGCTTGGTCAAAACCCTGCTGGCATTGATCTGTGCTGGCGGTTTATTCGCCAGCTATGCCGGTAAAACCGGCACCGAAACCATGGTAGGTTTGCTGGTTTGTGCCTTTTCGCTGAAGCTGCTAGAGGTGAATTCCGGGCGCGACGCACAACTGCTGTTGTTTATCGGCTTTATCATCACCGCCACCCAATTCCTGTTTAGCCAAACCCCGCAGGCCGCCGCTTACGCGCTCCTCTGTGTCGTATTGCTGCTCGCCAGCTGGCGTTCGCTCTATCTCACCCATGCGCAATCCACTGGCATGCGCTTCAAACGCGGCGGCATGATACTGCTGCATGCGCTGCCGATCATGCTGGTGCTATTTGTGGTGATTCCACGCCTCGGCCCGCTCTGGGCGATCCCCAACCAACAGGCGGCCAAAACCGGTTTTAGCGACAGCCTTTCACCCGGCGATTTAGGCAATCTTGCGCTTGATCGCTCACCTGCCTTCCGGGTCGGATTCGCCGACCAACCACCGCCCGTCAACCAGCTCTATTGGCGCGGTTTGGTATTGGATACTTTTGACGGTCGCACCTGGCGTATGCGTGATACCTGGGGAGTGCAGTCGCGCGCTCCAAACGACGATAAGGCTATCAAGCGCGAACTGACCGACTACAGCATCATCGTTGAACCTCATGGCCAACCCTGGCTATTCAGTTTGATGACCGCACAAAGGGTAGAAAATACCAGCAACTCGATTCGTATCACCGCCGACTCTCTGCTGATGAACCGCATCCCTGTCGCCCAGCGGATGCGCTATCAGGTCAGCTCGGCGCTGCAAATTGAATGGCCGGAACCGCCCCAGCTCAACAAGCTGCAACGTGACAACTACACTCGCCTGCCGCGCGATAGCAATCCGCAAACTCGCGCTCTGGCTGAAAGCTGGCGCAGTCAAAACCTCGGCGATGCGCAAATTATCGCCCAGGCCCTGGCACTGTTTAACCGCGAATTTACCTACACCTTGCAGCCCCCACTGCTCGGCCAACATTCTGTTGATGAGTTTTTACTGACGACCAAACGCGGCTTCTGCGAACACTTTTCCAGTGCCTTTGCGTTTTTGTTGCGCGCGGCAGGCATACCGGCGCGAGTGGTTGTGGGTTATCAGGGTGGACGCTGGAATCCGGTGGAGAACTACCTGCTGGTCAGCCAATCGGATGCCCACGCCTGGACGGAAGTCTGGATCGAGGGCACAGGCTGGCAAATGATCGACCCCACTGCCGCCGTTGCGCCCAACCGCATCCAACAGGGCATGAACGAGGCCTTGGGGGAAAGTGATCAGCAACTAGTCGCCAACGCTTGGCGATCCTCTAAATTGCTATACAACCTGCAGCTGCGCTGGGACGCCGCCACCTATACCTGGCAGCGCTGGGTGTTGAACTACGATAGCGAGGCGCAAGAGGGCTTGTTGTCGCGCCTGCTGGGCGGCACTGAAACCTGGCGCATCACCCTCTGGCTGATTGGTTTGGGCTTGGTCGGCGCGGGGCTGTTTGCTTGGGCGCTATTACGCAATCAAAAGGGCGCGCTATTGCGTCCGGAAACAAAAGCAGTCAAAAAGCTGGAACAGAAATTGGCACAGCTCGGCTACCGGCGCAAAACCGGTGAAACTCTCGGTGATTTTATCCACCGTGTGCTCTACAGCGAACCGCAGCTGAAAAATGGCTTAACCCAAATCGCACAGTTATTTGAACAAGTGGCCTATCAAAATCGCCCTGAACAATTGCCGCAACTGCAGCAAGCGGTCAAACAATTTCCGCGCTAATCATCATTTAGCAGTAAACAAGATCGCCAAAACACAAAACCCCAAGGCTCACTAGAGCAAACCTTGGGGTTTTAAATTCTGAGGGATTTATTCAGCAAATTATCACGCGTGATTTTTTCTTCTGATCAAAATCAAACCGGCAAGACCAACCAGCAGCATCACTAATGGATTGGACTCCACTACACTCGCTTTCGCAGTGACCACAACACCATCTAAAAAGTTGCCTAAAGTGCCAGCGTCATAAGTAGTAAACGTAATAGTACTCAATGCACTGCTGGCAACGAAGCTACCTGTGTACTGCTTCCAACTACCCACAACATGGTCATTCAGCACTGCTGCGAGGCTGCCAGCACTAAATGAAAACTGCTCGTTGGCGTTGACACGCGCACTGTAGAAGAACGAAACATCATAAGTTTGGCCAACAACGGTGGCAAAACTTTGGTAAATCGAGAAGACGCTGCCGTCGAAGGGATGGGCATTCAGCTCTGCGTGCTGGGTACCTTCAGGGGCAACCACGCCACCAAAGCTATCCCAAATTTCAATATTGTCCCCATCCCAACCGTTGACACTGGCAGAAGAAAAATAGGCCCAATTACCGGCAGCCACATTATTGTCTTCAAAACCGCCATTCACGATAAGATTGGCGCTAGCACCGGCGCTAAGGGCTCCAAGCACGGCAACCAGACATGAGGTGTAGATAGATTTAAGAGACATAAGATTACCCTGAGTTTACTCGGCTATAGGGGCGCATCTGAGGCTTTCATCTGTTGCGCCCAATTGTCGCCATAATCAGCAAAATTCACACCACTAAAAAAATGTCACTAAAATCAACAAAATAACGATAGGCGTGTCACATTACGAGAGACAAACCGTAAAGAAATTCGACATAAAACTGCCGCATTATTGGTTTCAATCCAAAAATTGCGGCAGATTTGTCGCCCAACTGCGACATGACAAGCTCGATTTAATGAAAGTCGATGCTTATACTCTCGCCGGTCTCGTTAGCCCCCCTAAAACTCACAAGGAGTTATCTATGAAACGTCTATTCTGGTCTGTCATTACATCAATCGCGGTCATGTTTGCACTGTCTGCACAAGCCGCACCTGAACTGGTCAACCCGGATCCTGTTGCTGTACCCGCAGGTCTGACCGAGTTCCAAGTCACCAGCGATATAAAGCGCGCGTTGGTAACACGCGGTTGGGTTGTAAGCGGCGAGAGCAATGGCAAGATTGATGCAACCCTCAATCTTCGTTCCCATGTTGCACGTATCGCGATTTATCACGACCTCAAACAAGTTCGTATCGAGTACGTATCCAGCGAAAACCTGAAATATAAAGAGAAGGACGGCAAGCGCTACATCCATCGCAATTACCTGAGCTGGGTGAAGAATGTTGCAGGGGACATCAGCAAGAATATGCAGTTGAGTGCACTCAATTAAGCAGTGTAACGGTTGCCATATGTCTTCACTGCCTGCTTTAGCCTCGTCAACAGCCCAACATAAGGTGGTGATCATTGGTGGCGGTCCCGCTGGAAGTGTGGCCGCCTCCCGCTTGGCTCAAAGGGGAATTGATGCTCTGGTAGTGGAGCGCGAGAAATTCCCTCGCTTTCATATCGGCGAATCACTTCTGCCGAACGGTAACTCAATACTGAAAAAAATTGGCGTGTGGGAGAAGATCGCCACAGCCGGCTTCATTGAGAAACGTGGTGCACAATTTACCCTGGCAGATCGCTCACGCACGGTTCGAAATGTGTTTGCCAAGGGCTGGATTCCCGGTCTGGACATGGCCTATCAAGTCGAGCGCGCCCGTTTCGATGAGATTCTTCTGCGCCATGCCCAGCAACTGGGGGCGCAGGTTCAGGAAGAAACGCGCGTTGTCTCAGTTTCCCGTAATGGGGAGCAATGGCATATTGAAACGGAGCACGAGGGTAATACATCAACCCTTACCGCTGATTGGGTGATTGATGCCAGTGGCAGGCATTGTGTGATGGGGCGGGCGATGAAGTTGGAGAAATCCTCCTTGCCCTACCCCGGACGCATGGCTGTGTTCAACCATTTTGAAAACATGACGCGCGATCAAGGCGATACTGCTGGCGACATCATCGTAATGCGCTTGAGCGACGCCTGGTTCTGGGTGATTCCCATCTCCCCCACCACCACCTCTGTCGGCGTAGTGTTGCAGAAACATAGTGGCAGGCAGGCCGGTGAATCCTGGGAATCACTGTTCTGGCGCAAGGTCAGTGAATCTCCTTTCTTGAGTCAGGCATTGGCAACTGCGACCGCTGCTGGTGACTATCGTATTGAGTCGGATTACAGCTTCTCCCATAACGAATTTGGCCGGGATCGCTGCTTACTCGCCGGTGATGCGGCAAGTTTTATTGATCCTGTGTTTTCGTCGGGCGTTTACCTGGCGCTCGAATCCGGCCTGCTTGCGGCCGATAAAATCGCCGATCTGATAACAAAACCATCATCGGCGCTGGCCGAGGCGCGCTTGTACGTCAGCTATACCAACGCGATGAAAAGCAGGATCGGCTATATGCGCCAGTTGATCGATGCTTACTATGACAACGAGGCCTGCGAGGTATTTATGTCCCCGCGCCCGACGCTGCGTTTGCCGCAAGCCATCAATTCCATTCTGGCCGGCAAGCTGACCCCGAGCTTTGCTGTACGCTGGCGACTCTGGTTATTTAAACAAATTTGCGCCTTGCAAAAGCGCCGCGAACTGGTGCCCAAAATCAATTGGCAAGCACCGTCCGGTGGAATGATGGATAAATAAGAAGAAACCAGCCAAGGATTCCGCACGGCCGCTCGTCCAAGAAATAACACACCCCTATCGTCGCTCCGGCGACTACATGAGTATCGCCGCATGGTAGCGCCAGAATCCTATGCACTCATCAAGGCCGCTCAAGCAGGCGATCAAAATGCCTTTGAGCAGGTGTTAACTTCCAACTACGACACCGTCTACCGTTTCGCCTACCGCTGGTGTGGCAATAAGGCCGATGCCGAAGACATAACCCAGCAGGCGTGCATCAAACTCGCGCAGAGCCTCGGCCAATTCCGCTTTGAGGCGGCCTTTAGCAGCTGGCTGTACCGATTAGTTATCAATTGCGCCAAGGATTGGTACAAGAGTCAGAACCGCCACATGCACGACAACATCGACGACTGGATAGAGCCGGAGCGGACGCCAGACCAAACCGCCGAGAACCGCATTTATCTACAGCAGCTACTGCGCCTGCTCGACCAGATGGCCGAGGGTTTTAAAGAGACGGTACTACTGGTACATGGCGAAGGCCTTAGCCATGCCGAGGCCGCCACCGTTCTGCAACTGAAAGAATCTACCGTCTCCTGGCGGCTCCACGAAATTCGCAAACAACTTCAGCTTCTGCAACAACAATCCGACGGAAGCTGGGAGCTTTCATTATGAATAGACAAGATATAAACGACGATGACTTGCAACAACTCTTGCAAGAGCAGCCACCCAAGCCGGATGCCGATACCAAAGCGCGTCATATGGCTGCCGCCATGGCCGCATTCGCTGCACAACAAAGTGCAGAAAAAAAATCCACTGTTCTCCAAGGATTTTTAGAGCGCTTGCGTCTTACCCGTGACACCAACCATCACGGGGACAAATCTATGAACAATACGATGAACAACAACGGTTTTGATAGTCGCCCTTTCTGGCAAAAACCAGCATTGATTTCCGGTATCGCCGCCTCCAGCCTTGCGGTGCTAGCGGGACTAACCTTTATGCAGAACTTGATGATCAATTCCGATCAACAGGAATTGGCTACGCGCATTGCCGAGCAATCACTCCGTAAAAGTGTCCCACTAAATGTGCAAGAACCAGCGAACGCAATTATTAGTGAAGATAAAAAAATCCTTGCTGACATGACCATCGCTGAAGATGCAGTTGAATACCAAGAAATGGAAGCGGCGGTAGCCGTAGAGCGCAAAGAACAAACTAAATTAGCTGCGCAAAAAATGGACATGAGTGTTGTACAAAAGATGAAATCCGAAGCTCAACCCATGGCACTGAGTGCACCTGCGCCAAGGGTGAAAGAAATAATTGTTACCCAACCTCCACAAGAATTCCGCGACCGATTTGAAGATTTCAATGAGAATGCCGTTATCGCGGCGAGCGAAAATCCTGTCTCTACTTTTTCTATCGATGTGGATACCGCTTCTTATAGTTTTGTACGGCGCATGCTCAACAACGGCCAGTTGCCGGAAAAAGATGCGGTGCGCAGTGAGGAGATGATTAATTATTTTGATTATGCCTACCCATTACCTAAAGATCGCAAAACACCCTTTGCAACTTATACCAGCGTGATGGATTCGCCCTGGAAAGCGGGCAACAAATTAATACATATCGGTATTCAAGGTTATCAATTGGCAGCGAGTGACATTCCGCAATCCAATCTGGTGTTTTTATTGGATGTATCCGGCTCTATGGATGAGCCCAGCAAATTGCCGCTGGTAAAACAATCCATGAGTTTATTGTTGGATACCCTCAAACCTGACGACACCATTTCGATTGTGGTTTACGCCGGTGCCGCGGGTACAGTGTTGGAGCCAACTAAAGCAAAAGAGAAAAATAAAATTCTCGCTGCATTAAATAATTTGCAAGCCGGTGGTAGCACTGCTGGTGCCGAAGGTATCGCCCTCGCCTATCAATTGGCGGAAGCGAATTTTAATGCGAAAGGTGTCAACCGCATTATCCTCGCAACCGATGGCGACTTTAATGTCGGCCAAACCGGCGATGAAGCACTGCAGGATTTTGTGGAGCGCAAACGCGATAAAGGGATTTATTTATCTGTACTCGGTTTTGGCCAGGGCAATTATCAGGATGAAATGATGCAAACCTTGGCGCAAAACGGCAATGGTACCGCCGCTTATATCGATACACTCAGCGAAGCGCAAAAAGTATTGGTGACAGAGGCTACCTCCAATTTATTCCCGATCGCCAAGGATGTGAAAATCCAGGTGGAATTTAACCCCAACACCGTTAAGGAATATCGCCTGATAGGCTACGAAACCCGCGCTCTCAACCGCGAAGATTTTAGCAACGACAAAGTGGATGCCGGTGAAATTGGCGCAGGCCAACGTGTGACTGCTATTTATGAAATCACACCCGTCGGAGCAGAGAGTGGCTTATTGGAAAACAGCCGCTATCAAAAGGAAAATAAACCTGATATTGGTAAAAATGGTGAATATGCTTTCTTGCGCTTGCGCTATAAATTACCAAGCGAAACCCAATCAAAACTGATTGAAACACCTATCGAGAAAAACGTATTGCTTGACGCGCATGCTGGCTATCAACAAGAAGTGAATTTCTCTATCGCTGTTGCCGGTTTTGCACAGCTGCTACGCGGTAGTAACTACGCTGGTAATTTCACCTACGACAAGGTGATTGAACTGGCGCAAGCAAACAAAGGCAAAGATGAATTTGGTTATCGCACTGAGTTTGTGCAGTTGGTAAGAAAGGCGAAGATTGCGAAGGAGTTGTAGTTTGGAAACCGCCTGTGGCTCCCAATCGGGAGCCATTCGTTATTTGTCCCAAATTTCCTGTGATTGATATGCATATTTATACAAACCAAAATACTGAAAAAACAGCATCAATCCCAAACAAACCAAGGTTATACCAATAAATATGTACACTGCCATCTCGCTTTCAGAAAATACTGACCAGTCCTGACTCACTAAGGTATAAATATCCCATCCGATAGCGACAGGAATAAAATATCGCCAAAACTGCATCGTGAATATTTTTTTATTGTATGAAAAACCAAACAGTCCTGACCCTATCAAACTATAGACAATCACCTCGCCTAACTTATCAATATTACTGGATTCAGCATCAGCAATAACGGACCAAAAAGATAAACACGCCAAGGGCATAAATATCCAAAAAAACACCTTCCACCCGGTTTTCTTGCGCAGCGGAATAACTTCATTCTCCAGAACCGCTTGCGGCACTTCATAAGGGTTCGTCATTATTGATTAACTCCCGCATGAACCGTAAAACTCTCACTCACCTTTTTCAGTAAAGCGCGATTTTTTTCAAAGCGGGAATCCATAGTCCAGGCATAAATAAGGTAAAAATGGGTATCGTCTTCCAGGCCCGTTAAAAGATAGGTCACTTTTAGGCGATTTACTGAAGCAGCTATTACCTGCTGCCTTGCGGAAAGGCCTTTTATATTAAGCGATTGAACAGTACTAATTTCGCGAAAATTTTCTGCTGATGATTCCGTATTTTTTACCACCAGCTGCAAATAATCATCCAATGTTACTGATGATTCAAAATCCGTTTTGGATTCGCGAATAACAATGGCATAAACCTCATCATAGGTATTGGCAACACCGAGGATCGCCTCTTCATTTAATTTACGATTACCTTTCCAATCATTCGGCACCATCAAGGATATGGTTTTATCATCGCTGTACATGCGCGCATTCAATGACGTTTTATCGGCACTCTGCGACCGCGAAGACTCAACCGCGCCACTACCACCACGACACTCGGGCATGCGGTATTTATCGCTCAGTGAACCCTCAAGGCAGGTCCACACCACATCATCTCCTTTTATTTCTGGAGTCCAAATAATCGTATTGGTGCCATTCTGAATTAAATGCGGGATGCGAAAACTGACAACCATTTTTGCATCCTCAATTAATTCAATAGAGGTAACAAATTCATTGTTGATCGTTTCTGGCAAACCCGCCAACACATTTTCACTCGGTAAAAAATTTTTCTGTTTAATGACAGCAGTGACTTTTTGTCGGGTTTCATTGATCAACGGTAATGCAGCCTGCACTTTGCTGCGCGTGGTGTAATCCTGATAGGCGGGTAAGGCGACTGCGGCGAGAATACCGACAATGGCTACCATCAAAATCGCGCCGATAACTAACGCCACTGCCATACCGGCACCGCGTGCGGGCACCTGCCCGTATTTTTGGTTCCAACGCTCATTGGGCGTAAACCAAAATACAAAAGCTTCAATCAGCGAAACAATGCTGGGAATCAATGTGCCCCAGAACAGCAGATAAAAAATTCCCCACCACTGCCCCAAATAAAAACGGTGCACACCTAAACCGCCGAGGAAAAATGCGAGCACACCCGCAGTCGCTTTTTCTTTGCGATGCAACTGGACCTGAGGAGCGCGGCAGTACGGGCACTGCGCCAAACCAGGTGCGATGCCCCGCCCACACTTATAGCAAAAATAATCCGTGGACTCGCTGTTGGTAGTGGGAGCACTGTAAGGAGATTGGTAGTGAGCGTTGCCGTGTGGGATGTTATCTGCCGCAGGTGCCTGATCATCGACTGCAGGTGTGAGCGCAGTAGGTTCGATAGGCGCAACACTCAGTGGCGCGCGTGCGGCTACCGGGCTCAATGCTTCACTCGGAAATAATTGTTCGCCGTGGTTTACCAATTCACATTGGCCACCAGCTTTTTTGATTGCGCTTTGGTATTTCGCGGCAGTTGCCGCATCGACATTGGCTTTGAGCAAACTACGCGGTCTGCGCAGCATTTTTTCAATGACCGGAACATCTTTTTTGAAGGTGGTGGCGAGATTGCGCACCAGAGTTGGTCTATCTATACCCGGTTGCGGTTCACCGAGCAAATATACATCCAATCGAGTATCAGACATCCTTACGCATCCTTTTATAAAACCCATGCGCCGCTCGCACAGCGCATGAGTTAATTATTGATGCGCCATATTAGCTTTTGTAAGGCATGCTTCCAAGATAATCCTTCTTGCCCACATCAACACCGTTGTGACGCAGGATCGCGTAAGCAGTAGTAACATGGAAATAAATATTCGGGATCGCATGCTGGATCGCAAACTCGGTACCGGTGAGATATTTGCCTTCCCAGCGTGGCTGGCTGATATGGCGCTCGGCGGCACCAGCAAAATCCTCGGGTTTAAAACCGGCTAAATAATCCAGCACTGCCTGGATGCGCGCCTTCAACTCTGGCAAGGTGGTTTCGGTATCAGCATGGACAGGGGCTGATTCAACTTTGCCCGTCAGACGCGCGACGCCCAACTTGGCCGTATCGCAAGCGATTTGTACCTGGCGAATCAGATTGAATTGATCAGGGGCGAGGCGCGAATTCAACAGCACAGATACATCAAATTTTTTCGCTTCGGCATAGGCCGCTCCCTTATCGAGAATTGCGTTGAGGTTATTGAGGGTCTTGCTGAATTGCACAACAGTAAGTTCGTAAAACATGGAATTCTCCTGTGAATACCTTGGGTAGACTGATCTGGATAATCAGTGTTCATTGCATGAACAGATCATTTGGGACTTGGGCGATTTGGGGCTGCGCCAGCGGCTATTCAATCCCGGCGGGGTAAAATAGCCATATATAAAAGGTAAATATGGACCCAATGATTACACTTTTTTGCCACCTGCCAATATAGTTAACCCTCATTCATCAAGGACTTAGCTGCTTATGCCACATGACATTAGCCTAATCACAACTATTGCGGCCGGCCTCGGCCTGGCGATGATCCTGGGGTTCGTCGCCGCGCGCCTGCGCTTACCACCGCTCATCGGCTACCTCGTGGCCGGTATTATTATCGGCCCCTCAACTCCCGGTTTTGTCGCCGACATGGCACTCACTGCCCAGCTCGCGGAAATTGGCGTGATGCTGCTGATGTTTGGTGTTGGCCTGCATTTTTCGGTGGGCGACCTGATGGCTGTCAAACGTATCGCCGTACCGGGTGCGATGCTACAGATCACCATTGCCACTCTGCTCGGCGCCGGTGCAGGCTATTGCTGGGGCTGGGATCTGGCGCAATGCCTGGTGTTTGGTTTATCGCTTTCCTGTGCCAGTACGGTGGTGCTGCTCAAAGCGCTCGAAGCGCGCGGGCAAATTGAAACGCTTAATGGCCGTATCGCGGTAGGCTGGCTGGTGGTGGAAGATCTGGTGATGGTACTGGTGTTGGTACTCCTGCCAGTCGTTGCGGGCATCATGGGAACTATTCCCGCCGCCGATGGCCACGCCCCGGCCACCAATGACCAGCACATCGCCGTCACGCTGTTGATTACACTGGGTAAGGTTGCCGCGTTTGTAGCATTTATGCTGGTGGTCGGTAAACGCTTGTTGCCTAAATTGCTCTGGTGGGTGGCCGGTACCGGTTCGCGCGAGTTGTTCAGTTTGTGTGTTATCGCCACTGCTGTAGGGGTCGCCTATGGTTCGGCGCTGTTGTTCGATGTGTCCTTCGCACTGGGTGCTTTCTTTGCGGGCATGATGCTGCGCGAATCGGAATTCAGCCACCGCGCCGCCGATGATTCACTACCCCTACGCGATGCATTTGCCGTATTGTTTTTTGTGTCGGTCGGTATGCTGTTTGATCCAAACATTTTGCTCGACGAGCCGCTAAAAGTGCTCGCCGTCGTAGCCATTATTATGTTTGGGAAAACCATCGCCGCTGTAGCACTGGTACTGGTGTTCCGCTACCCGCTGAATACGGCGTTGATTGTCGGTGCGAGCTTGGCGCAGATAGGTGAGTTTTCGTTTATTTTGGCTGGATTGAGTATCAGTCTAGGGTTGATGGATATTCAAGCACAAAACCTAATCCTCGCCGGCGCTCTGGTGTCCATCGCACTCAACTCGCTCATGTTTACGCTGCTGGAACCGCTGCGTAAGTGGGCGCTTAAGCATTCCGCTTTTGCACGAAAACTGGAGGTACGCGATGACCCATTGGCAGTACTGCCGATGAGTACCGACGAGGCATATCTTTCAGGCCAGGTGGTGCTGGTGGGTTATGGTCGAGTGGGTCGTCGTATTGCCAAAATACTCGACGAGAAGCAAATACCTTACGTTGTTACTGAAGCGAATCGCGCAATTGTTGAAGAGTTGCGCGCGAAAAACATTCCAGCAGTGTGCGGCGATGCATCTGACGCGAATGTGCTCATCCAAGCGCATATCGCCAAGGCAGGCATATTGGTCGCAGCAACCTCCAACACCTTCCATGTGCGCCAAATGGTGGACATTGCGCGCAAGTTGAACCCAAAAATTGAAACTGTGATTCGCACCCACAACGAAGAGGAAGCCGAACTCTGGGTGAAAGAAAATATCGGACGGATATTTTTAAGCGAACAACAATTGGCCGGTGGTATGGCAGAACATGTGCTGCAACGGATGGGCAAAAGCTAACGCGCAATTACTGTTAGTAAGTTGCGATAAAACAAGTGCATAAAAAAAGGGGCTGGTTATCCAGCCCCTTTTTTCGCATCAGGAATTAGTTGGATTATTGTGCATTGGCCGCATCAATAGCGTCATCCACTTCCGTGGGTGAAAGAATTTTCGGTCCGGCCGGCTGCGATTGCACAGGAGGCTTGGCAAACGTATCACCGCTTTTCATCAACTGGCTGCTATCAATTCCCGCACCGCTGCCCAACGCATCAGCAACTGCTTTTTTCAGCACAATGATCGCAATCCGACGGTTGATCGGCTCGCCTGGTTTATCCACCACCAAAGGTGCAGCTGAACCCATACCTTGCACTGTAGCAACCTTGCCTTCCGGATAGCTACCTTCCAACAACGCGCGGCGCGCGGCATTAGCGCGGTCGGCGGACAATTCCCAGTTGGTATAGGTTGCACCTACGCCATAAGGGGTTGCATCGGTATGACCAGTGACGCTGATTTTGTTTTGCACTTTATCCAAAATCGGTGCCAATGCATTCAGCACATCGGATGACCACTGTTGTAAGTTGGCACTGCCGACATCGAACATAGGGCGCTGGTCTTTATCGACAATCTGGATTCGCAAACCCAGCGCGGTAAAGTCGATCAGGATTTGGTCCTTGATTTGCTGGAAGACCGAATCAAGCGCATTGATTTCAGTTTCCAATTGTTTTTTCAACTCTTCCAGTTGTTGCGTTTCAATACGCTCCAACTCTTTTTGCAATTCTTCTTCCGTCAGATCTTTGGTAGCCTCCTGATCATTGGCAGTTTCATCATTGGGGTCATCTGATTCGGTTTGCTCCAAAGGTTTGTCTTGAGTGATTAGACCGAGATCAGCCCCCCCCTCGCCCACCACATATTTACTGCCCGGATCTTTAAAATGCGCCGCAATCGCCTTCTGTTCTTCTGAAGACGTACTGCCTAACAGCCACATCAACAAAAAGAACGCCATTAGTGCAGTCATAAAATCAGCAAGCGCTACTTTCCAGGAGCCACCATGGTGGCCATGGCCATGCGCCTTCTTCTTTTTGATAATGATGGGTTGCTGATTCGCGCCCTTTTCCATAAACCTCTGCCCTTACTTCTTGCTGGCGCGATATTGTTCTTCCAACTCTTTAAAGCTGGGGCGAACGCTGTGGAACAGTACTTTGCGACCAAATTCCACAGCAACTTGCGGCGGCACACCATTCATAGAGGCAACCAGAACGGCTTTAACACATTCATAGGCACGCGATTCGTCGCGGTTCTTGCCGCCGAGGTAAGAGGCAAAGGGTGCAATAAACCCGTAGGCAAACAGAATCCCCAACAGGGTTCCCACCAAGGCCGCTGCCACCGCCGCCCCGATTTCACCAGGTGGCCCGCCAATCTTGCCCATGGTAATGATTACCCCCAGCACTGCGGCAACAATACCAAAGCCTGGCAAACCATCCGCCGCATTTTGTATGGCTCCGGGAATGACAGCGGCCTCTTGATGATGCCCATCCAATTCCTGCTCCATAAGCGACTCAAGCTCATGGGGTGCCATGTTGCCCGCCACCATAATGCGCAGGTAATCGCAGATAAATTCCACTATGTGGTGGTCTTTCAGAATTTCCGGGTAGTTGGCGAACAAGGGGCTGGTATCTGGCTCCTCAATATCGCCTTCAATTGCCATCAACCCCTCACGGCGGGTTTTATTGAGGATGTCGTACAGCAGGGTCAGAATTTCCAGATAAAAGGTTTTATTAAATTTGGATGGGGTCATGAGTGCCCCGGCCGATTTGATTACGCCCATTGTGACCGAGAGCGGGTTGCCGATCACCATCGCACCAAACGAGGCACCACAAATAATCAGTACCTCAATCGGCGACATCAACGCCATGGGGTTACCACCATGGATGGCAAAACCACCAATTACACAGCCCAGGACGATAATAATCCCTAGAATTATATTCACGCACTTACCCCCAACATAAAAACGGCCTCAAGGTAGCAACGGCCCCGGCACAGCAACAGCCCTGCATTAATACGGCAAAAAGACGGCGGCAAAAACGCTCACAAAACAAACATGACAAATACGACAATGCGGCCAGCACGGTTTGAGTATAGGCAGGTTGATTTGAGGTTCAAGCAACGCCGATGAATTAGCTGCAATTGACCTGCCACTGACGATCACCCACACTGGCGCACGCCACTTAATCGGCCACTAATCCAGAAGCTAAAGGTTAACTTATGAAAATTAATGAACTCTCGCCTGCCAACCAACAAGCATTGGAAGCTGCTGCGTTTCGCCGTTTGCTGGAGCATTTGGACAGCCGCAAGGATGTGCAAAATATTGACCTGATGAATCTCGCGGGTTTCTGTCGCAATTGCTTGAGCAAATGGTATGTAGCGGCGGCCAAGGCAGACAACATCGAACTGGATTATGAAGATGCGCGCACGCGTATTTACGGTATGCCTTACGCTGAATGGAAAGAAAAATACCAGACTGATGCTAACCCTGCGCAGTTACAACAATTTCAACAAACACAGCATGACAAATAACAAGCGACGAGAAAAATAAAACCATAGTTAAAATTTAACCTGCGTTTTATCTACTGAAGCCTCAATTTCAATTGCACCTTTGGCGAGCAAGAGATTGAGGTTTTTATCGACAGCAGGGTTCATATCCAGCACCACCCCCGGTTTACTGGCGATACCTACCCAGCAATCGCGTCCGGCATTTTTTGCGGCGTAGAGCGCGCGATCCGCCGTATCCACCACTTGTTCCCAGCTCAAGGTATTGGGCACTTGCGGATAAAATGGATAAACCGCATAACCGATCGAACAGGTTTTTTGCAGCTGCTGTCCATTGCCTAGATCAAAGGTGTAATGCGCGACCGCTTGGCGGATTCGCTCGGCCATTTCCGGTGCTTCTGCACGCGAACAAAAACGCGCGACAATTAAAAATTCTTCCCCCCCCCACCGCACAAGATAATCGGAATCGCGCAACACATCTTCCAACAGGCGGCTCAATTGTTCCAACACTTTATCACCCGCACTGTGGCCGTAACTGTCATTGACCCATTTGAAATAATCCACATCGAGTAACATAAAAATTAAATCGTGGTCTTTGGGTAGTGGCCAATGGATTTCATCATCGCCATTGGTTTGATTCGCGAACAACCAATTTTGGTATTCGCGCTCCACCAGCGAAATATCAGAAGGCATGGATTTGCTCAGAAAGCGACGATTGTGCAACCCGGTAAGCGGGTCTGACAAACTTGCCTCTTCCAATTTCTGGTACGCGCTTTGTAGTTCTTGTTGCGCCTGTTTCAAGCCTTCATTTTTTGCGCGCAATTCTTCAGTGCGCTCAGCCACTTTGCGATCCAAATACTGCGTCGCACTGTACAACTGCAGATGCATGTCGACGCGCGCCAGTAATTCCTCTTTGGAGATCGGTTTAATTAAATAGTCATTCGCGCCCACCTCAAAACCCATCACCAAATCCTGGGTCTGGCTGCGGGCAGTGAGAAAAATAATTGGTAACTCATAGGTTCTATAAGACTCGCGCAAGCGTTTGCAGGTTTCATAGCCAGACATTTTCGGCATCATGATATCGAGCAGTACAAGATCAATATCGCCATGTTCTTCTACCAGTGCGATAGCCTCTTCACCACTGGCAGCTTCGGTAACACGGTAGTTGCGCAGCGCGAGATGGTTCACTAGCACCAAGCGATTTACCGAATCATCGTCCACCACCAGTATGTGTCCCTGGAATGTCTTGCCAGTACGAGCCGCCCGGGATTCATTTAATTGCTGTGTGGGCGTTTCAACAAAATCAACCGCCAGTTCATGTGCAGTATCGTCAACTGCAGACTGTGCAGGAAGTTCCAGCGACAGAGGCAAACTAAAACAGAATACCGAACCCTGACCGGCATTGGATTGAACACTAATGGTTCCACCATGCAGCTCTACCAATTGTTTGGTGATGGATAATCCCAAACCTGTCCCACCGTAGACACGTTCTGCACGGCCATCTACCTGCTGAAAAGGTTGAAAAATAGTTGTTAAGTGTTCTGCGGCTATGCCTATTCCACTGTCAGCAATTTGCACCAAAATTTGATCTTCTTTTTCGTTTACTTCTGCATAAATATTAATGCTGCCCTCATGAGTAAACTTCACTGCGTTGCCGATGAGGTTGTGCAAAATTTGCAGCAGCCGATCTTCATCTGCATAGGCAGCAGGTAAATTTTCCGGCACGTGATTGTGTAAGGTGAGCGGCTTATCACCTACCAATGGACGTGAGAGGGTGATAACAATATCGACCAGCACACGCAAGTCCACCGCTTTTTTGTGCAATACCACACCCTGATTTTTTAATTTGGCGAAATCAAGAATATCGTCCACGAGCGCTGCAAGCCGTTTTCCGCTAGCCGCAATCAAGCGCAAACTGTAGCGCGTATGTGCAGGTAAAGGGCCATTTAATCCATCCAGCAACGACTCCGCCAATCCAATAATGCCGTTGAGTGGTGTGCGCAATTCGTGCGAGGTATTGGCGAGAAATTCATCTTTTAATTTATCAACCTGCTGCAGGCGACGCACCAGTGATCGCTCTTGTTCAACTTGTTGTTGTTCATAGCGCAATTTTAATTGTTGGATACGCACAAACCAGTAAAACAGCAAACAAGTTATCAGCAAGTAGCCCAGATATGCCCACCAGGTTAACCAAAACGGCGGCGCAATATGGATCGCGAGGCGCGCTTGTTTATCGCTCCACACTCCATCGTTGTTACTCGCCTTAACTTCAAATACGTAATAGCCCGGGTCAAGGTTGGTGTAAGTAGCCGTACGTTTTGTCCCAGCAAAAATCCAATCGCCATCAAAACCTAACAGGCGGTAGGCGTATTGGTTTTCTTCAGTCATTTGGAAATTGAGTGCAGAAAACTCCAGCGTAACCACCGCGTCTTCATGCGAAAGCCTGATTTCATCGATATGGTTAATCGACGCAGTGAGGGGCGAACCCTTTGCGTTTACCATGACCGGTTTATTGAGAATGAGTAAGTTGGTAAATACGATGGGCGGCGAATAATTATTGGTAGAAATTGCGGCTGGGTCAAACACGACAAAGCCTTTACTGTTACCAAAAAACAATTCGCCCGAATTCATTACCACGGGTGAATTGCGGTTAAACAAATTGTCGTTTAAGCCGTGGCGCTTATCAAAATTGCGGAATTGTTTTTTATCAACATCAAAGCGGGCAATACCTTTTTGGGTCCCTAACCACAAGTAACCTTGCGGGTCTTCCACAATACCGGCGACCACATCATCGGCAAGGCCATCGCGGCTGGTGTAGGCGGTGAATTTACCTGTGGTGCGATCAAACAAATTGATCCCGCCGCCGTCGGTGCCCACCCAGAAATTACCGCGGCTATCTTCATACATAGCAAAAACAAAATCCGCGCTCAAACTGGTTGGATCATTATCTATATGGCGGTAGCGCGTGAAAGTTTCGGTAGCAGGATCAAATAAAAATAGACCCCGAATACCGCCAACCCAAATACGTCCCTGCCGGTCTTGATAAACCACCCGGGCATAAAGTGCTTTGTCACCGTCGAGGTGCTCAGGTGGAGGTACAAAATAGCGGAAAGAATCAGTAGTGGGATCGTAGCGATTCAATCCCTCCTCGGTCGCAACCCAGATATGCCCCTGCTGATCGCGAATGACCGACCAGCCCTCGCGGCCGCGAATCGCGTTGGCGCTGTCAGGATTAGGCATGTAACGGGTAAATTTCCCGGTGCTTATATCTAACCGGTTAAGCCCACCCGAATAGATTCCCAACCATAATTCCCTGTCGGCTCCCAAAACCATCGACAACACAGTGTTGCCACCAATACCCGTCAAATTTTCAGGATCGTAAACATAGCGTGTGAACTGTTGAGTGCTGGGATCAAAATAATTCAGGCCGTAGCCGGAGCCAATCCACAAATTTCCTTGCGCGTCTTTTAAGCCCGAAAGTACACCGCCGCCAGTTACCGTATTAGGGTCATTGGGGCTATGGCTGTAGTTGTGGAAAATCGAGGCCTGGCGATCAATCACATCGACACCCGAGGGAAAATAACCGAGCCAAATATCGCCTGCTGCATCCTCAAAGAGTGTGTTCACCACATAGTTGCCGGGCGATGCCTGATTGGTTTCGTCATAGGTAAAACGGGCAAAAGTTTGTGCGCCGGGTGCGCGGACATAAACGGCACTGCCATCGCCCACCCATAGATTTTTTTGGCGATCTTCCAGCACCGCCATGACCATTGCGCTTTTTTCCTGGGTATCGTGTTCAAGTGCAACAAAGTGCTCGCGCTTGTCATCCAGCATAAACAGGCCCGCACCATAACTGCCCGCCCACAGGTTATTGGCAGAATCGACATAGAGCTCGCGAATATCCGCAGAAGTCAGCCCTTGCGCTTGCGCGTAGCGGCGCATTTCTCCCGTAGCCGGATTAAAGCGAGAGATACCGCGATCCTGATGGCCGACCCATAAATTACCTTGCTGGTCTTTAACGACCGCCCAAAGCAAACCCTCGCCAGCCGTAGAAGCCTTATCTTCCAGGGTGTGAAGCTGGAATTGGTTGTTGCTGGGTGTATAGCTGTAAAGACCACCGCGGCTGGCCAACCAAAAGCGGCCATCATCGGTTTCTTCAATTGACATAATGTCATCAGCACTGAGCAATTCGGGGGTACTGGCGACGCTGTAGCGGGTGAAACGATTTAGCTGCGCATCGTAACGATTGATGCCTTTACGGGTTGCAATCCATAGATTGCCATCGCGGTCGAGATGAATATCGTTGACGTAGTTGTTGCTTAAACTGTGTTCATCGATATCGTCGCGGCGGTAAATAACCAGATTGTAACCGTCGTAACGCGCAAGGCCGTTGGCGCCACCGAACCACATAAAACCCTCTGAATCCTGCGCAACGGTGCTGATGTAGCCTATAGCGGCAACTTGATCCGGCAATATATGGCTGAAGGAATAGTGTAGCGGCGGGCTATCCAGTGGACGAGGTGCGGTCTGGGCGAGTGTAAAAAGCGGCACAAATAAACAGCTGACTATCAATAATTTAAGCAGTGGGGCAAGCGCCATCGTCAGCTCCAGCGGGATACTGATATAGGGTGGACAAACCAAAACCAGCTTAATTTATCTGGCGAACTCCAATTTTAGCAGCTATCCGGAAGGAGCGAAGGGAACGAAGTAACAGTTAAACCGCTCAGGCAGATTGAGGCAACCGGCCTGAGCGCATGCCCACCCCTATTTCAACTGATAGGCAGTGACCGAATTTTTAAAAAAGTTGGGTACAAAAACCCGCTTGGTGTTTGGGTCAAAGCCAATATCGGCCGTATTGATTTTTTCGGCTTGGGAATCGATCAACAACTCAATCTTGCCATCGCTGTAAACGTAGTACACCAACCCTGCCCAGCAGGAGACGATAAATTCACCGCGTTCGGTCATCTCTATACCATCGATCCCCTGGGCAAAACCCTTTGCCAGAGTCAGCGGCTTTTTATCCGGTCCCACCAATAATAATTCCGGGCCAGCACCAACAATCAAACTAGAACCAAACACTTTCAACCCATTCGCGCTGGTCATATTTTCCAGATACAGGCTTGGCTCGTCGTTTTCAATGCGATGGACTTTATTAGTGCGGGTATCAGATACAAACACCACACCACTGGAATTCGCGGTGACATCATTTAAAAAAACTGACCCGGCGATGGGAATCTTTTTAACCAGCGCCTGTTTTTTAATATCGATCACCACCAAGTCGGTAAGGTCGGCCACATACAACCGGTTCTGGTAGATCGCCATCCCTTTTGGAGCATTAAGGCCTGAGAACCACTCCTTATCAATGACCTCCCCTTCAGTAGACAATTTGGCAATTCCGCCCTTGCCATCAACGCCATCACCCTGACCGTCGATCAGGGAAACAAACAAATAAGGTTCATCATTCCCCAATACATAAAGCACTGATTCCGGGGTGGGTAAGTCGGGAGTCAGCCACGCCTGCTCCAATTTGTGCTGCGCCAGTGCGGGTAGTGCAAGGGGTATTAACAAGAGCAAGAGACTGGGGAATGCAAAGAGTCTGTTCATAGCGATACCTCATTATTTTATTGTTGTGATCTATTTTTAATTGCCGACGGGAATCCCTGCAACAGCTTGACCCATCCTTAACTCTAGACCATGTTGCCATTGGGGATTTCCCCGCCGCAAAACTCTTTACAAAACCTTGCGCCACCGTTACGGCTCTTGACGCCAGCGGAAACAAATAAAATGCGGCGGCAGCGAAATCATTGCGCTTGGATGGCCTAAGCTCTACCCTAGCAACCAGCCCTGTAGGGGTCTGCCTGATAATCAATTGCCTGATAAGCCTAAAAACCTATGAAAACCAGTGTCGATAAACACGCACCCAAATCCAAAGCCACGATTAAAGATGTAGCCAAGTTGGCCGGAGTCTCCTTTAAGACCGTATCGCGTGTGATCAATAAAGAAGGAACTGTCGGCCAGGAGCTGCAAGACAAGGTAATGCAGGCAGTCAAGGCGCTGAATTACCAACCCAACTTATCGGCGCGCTTACTGCGCGGTGCAGCCTCATCGATTGGTTTTATTTACGACAACCCCAACAGCAACTATGTGATCGATATGCAGAAGGGGATTCTGGGGGAATGCCGTCGCCAGGGCTATGAGTTGGTTATCCACCCCTGCAACTCCAAGGCCGATGACATTATTGATGAAGTGCTCAACATGGTGGATCGTAGCCAGGTGGGCGGGCTGGTGTTGACACCGCCGATGTCGGAAATGCCGGAAGTATTATCGGCGCTGGGCAAACGCAAAATACCGTTTGTACGCATCCTGTCTGGCTCACAGGCGCCAGATAAAAAAGGGCCCTGCATTTTTATCGATGACCGCACCGCCGCGTACAAAATTACCCAATACCTGATCGACCTCGGCCACAAAGCCATCGCCTTCTTAGGAGGTGAAGAAGCGCATAAATCCAGCGGCGAACGTTTGGAAGGTTACAAGGCTGCACTCAAAGCCAATAAAATTACGCTCGATAAAAAATTAATCCTGCCCGGTGAATACTCGTTTGAATCCGGGGTAAAACGCACCCGCCAATTGCTCTCATCCAATTTAAAACCAACAGCGGTGTTCGCCTGTAACGACGAAATCGCGGCTGGTACTTTGTTTGCGGCGCGCATCCAAGGCGTGGATGTGCCGCAACAATTATCCATTGTCGGCTTTGAAGATAGCCCCTTCTCCCGCCAAGCCTGGCCAAATTTAACCACCGCGCAACAACCCAACACCACCATCGCAGAGCGCGCCACCGGATTGTTGATTGATACCATTCGCGCGCATCGCGATGTAGAGAGCGAAGGTTTTTATCCGCAATTAATTGTGCGCGATTCCACTTGCCCTGCTCCATCAAAACGTTGACGACAATAGCAACTCAGCTCTATAAAAAAGGCCGACTTGCAATCAAGTCGGCCTTTTTATTTTTAATCGGTGACAATAAAAATCACGCGCGACCCAGTCGCTCCAACAATTTCTGATTTTCGATTTCAATATGCTTGTATAACTCCACATCCGATAACAATGATGCAGCCGCTTCATCAATCACCAAGACTACCTGCTCATGCAACTGCAACGCAGAGGCCGGACATGCCGCTGTGAGTGGGCCTTCTACAGTAGCTTTAATTGCTTCAGCTTTGTTTTCACCTGTTGCCAACAACACGACTTTTTTCGATTCGAGAATAGTGCCTATACCCATGGTGATGGATAAATGCGGCTGGTATTCATCGGGGCCAAAAAAACGCGCGTTATCATCAATGGTGGCACGGGTAAGGGTTTTGATGCGCGTGCGCGACATCAAGGATGAAGACGGCTCGTTAAAACCTATATGGCCATTGCGCCCGATACCCAATAATTGAATATCAATACCGCCTTTTTGTTTGATTGCAGTTTCATAAAGTGCGCAGGCAGTAAATGGATCTTCTGCATCACCCGGCGGAACAAAGGTAGAGGCTCTATCGATATCAATATGATCGAACAATTGTTGATTCATAAAGTAGCGATAACTTTGCGGATGAGTTGGGTTCAAGCCCAAATATTCATCCAGGTTAAAACTGCTCACTTTTTTAAATGAAACCTGCCCACTTTTGTAAGCGTCAATTAATTCTTTGTAAAGCGCCACGGGCGTTGAGCCAGTTGCCAAACCCATTACCGAATCAGGTTTACGGCTGATTTGTTTAATAAAAATGTTCGCGCCGTATTTAGCAACTGCAGCAGCATCTTTCAAAATAACAACTTTCATTGAACACTCCAGTGAGTGGTATTGACCGAAAAAATTAACAATTTAAAACTAACTATGCCGCAAAAAATCACCGGCAACCCAAGTATGGGTTACACGATAATCATCCGTAAAATGCACTAAATCCGCACGGAAACCTGATTGAATTCGACCGAGATACTTATCCACCTGCATAAATTCGGCAGGGTATAGCGCCGCCATACGCAAGCTCTCACTCAACTCCATGCCAACCCATTCGGTATTCAAGCGCACTGCGTCAATCATGCCGATTGCACTGCCTGCCAAACGCCCTTCTGCGTTTACCAAACAGCCATCTTTTTCATAAATAGTTTCGCCGTAAATCTGGAAAGATTTTTCGGGCGAGCCGACAGTCGACATAGCATCCGTCACTAAGTACATTTTGCCTTTGGGTTTTGCGGCGCAAGCAATACGTGCAGAAGCGGCATGCACGTGGTAGGTATCGATAATAATTCCGCACCAACTGTTTGCATCTTCCAGTGCAGCTCCCACAACGCCTGGCTCGCGGCCAGTAGTTGGGCGCATCGCATTGTATAAATGGGTAAATCCGGAGAGGCCTTCTTTGAGTGCACTCACTACCGATTCGTAATGCGCATCGGTATGACCAGCACAGACAACTACACCAGCTGAGGTTAATTGTTTAATTTGACCAGGCGCCGCATGTTCGGGCGCAAGCGTGAGCATGACTTTAAAATCGTGCTGGCCTTTTACCGAGGCAACTAACCAATCGATATCAGCCTGTTCCATTTCGCGAATGTAGCGTTCGTTGTGCGCACCGCGTCGCGCCATATCAAAAAACGGACCTTCAACGTGAACTCCGAGCACACCTTTCATTCCGGCGGCAACAGCATCGGCAACGGCTTTAACACCAGCCTGGTGTACTTCACGGGTATCGCTAATCAAAGTAGGTAATAACGAGGTGGTGCCTGTAGGGCGATGACCATTCAACATGGTCGCGATTGCGCTGACGCTGGTATCGTTAGTAAAAAACGCACCGCCACCGCCATTGACTTGTAAATCGATAAAGCCCGGCGCAATCACACCGCCGTCCAATAAAATTTGCGGAATAGATTCATCCAGTTCAGCGACGGGAACCAGCGCTGCAATCTGTTCGCCTGCGACCACTACCGCATAATTTTCCAGGAAGTCTTCACCGGTAAAAATGCGCGCGCCCACTAACGCCTGTTTCATAACAACACCTGTCAAAAATCGCTCGCCGCACTGACAGCGACAAACGTTACAAACTGATAATAATATTGCGTTTGTGCAATACCCAGGCAACAAGCCACAAAATCGCCACTTGCAACATTGCAAACACTAGCGATGCAAAATAAGGGTCAGTCACACTGCGGAAGGCCGCATAAAGTGCGGTGTAGAGTGATTCATTGCCAATCGGTATTAAATACATAGTAGTTGCCAACACACCCGACAGCACATAAATAAAGAGTGGATTCTTTCCGATAATTTCAAAGAAGTGATACACAGGTTTGATGGCGTTGGTTGCCGCCGACTGCTCAAGCTTCACCAATAAAATCAGCATCAAAATCGCAACACCACAGGTCAGCAATACAAATGGGCTGGTCCACAAGGATTTATTGATCGGGAAAACGGTATTCCACAATAACGCCAAACCAATCAATGCCAGTGCAGATACAAACAATTTACTCAGTGCTTTTTCTTTGTCTTCACTCGCGAGTAATACCCGTGTGGCTTCAAAACCGATAATCACATTCACTATCGATGGAAAGGTACTCAGGATACCCTCTGGGTCAAAGGGCATACCTTTTCCCTGCCACAGGTGGCTTGCACCCAACACACTCAAATCAAATTGACGCACGATGTTGTGCTCAAGACTGTATGGGTCGGCGGATAAGTTTAACAAACCCCAGTACCCGACCAATAAAATTGCGCTAATAACGACTCGCCCGGTAAAACCAAAATACAAAATAATAAATGCAGCAAAACCGTAGGCAACAGCGATGCGTTGCAATACGCCCATCACTCGCCATTGCTCAAGGCTTTCGGTAAACGGGTATGCAGCGAGCAGCACACCTATTAAAAACAGCAGCGCAACACGGCGCAGGATTTTTTTGGATTTTGCAGCAAAACCGAGTGTGTTCAAGCCACGCACAGCAAAATACATTGCCGAGCCAACGATGAACATAAAGAAAGGAAATACAAAATCGGTGGGCGTCGCACCATGCCAACTTGCATGCAGCAAGGGCGCGTAAACAAACTCCCAGGAACCGGGAGTGTTTACCAGAATCATCAACGCGAGGGTCAAACCACGCATTACATCCAACGCTAGAAAACGCTGCTTGACCATCGGATACCTCGCAAATCATGTAGTCGTGTTACTGATATTTAGACCTTATTTCCAACTACGCAGTTTGTATCCTTTAGCTGCATAAAAGAGGATAAACAAATAGCAGGGTGTCATCACAATATAAGCCGTTTGGCGGTCAATAACCGTTGATAATGCGCCCATAATCACAGGTACAACCGCACCACCCGCAATTGCCATAATCAGCAACGCAGAACCCGTTGCGGTGTATTTACCCAAACCGCTTAATGCCAAAGGCCAAATTGCCGGCCATACGATGGCATTCGCCAAACCCAGTAATGCGATACACAAAATAGTGTTAGGGATTGCAGGCGCGCCGAGAAAGGCAAACAGTGAAGAAATAGAAGTAGATTCGTTGCTGCCGAATACAATACACAGGCTGATAAATACACCAAGCGCAGCAGACACCAGCAACATATTTTGCTGAGAAATAACACGCGGAATTAATAAAATACCCAGTATGTAACCAATCACCATACAGGTCATAGTGATTGACGTAAGGATAGAGAAATTGCTAAACCCGATGCTACGGCCGTAAGCGCCAATCGTATCACCAGCAATTACTTCTACACCAACATAGAGAAATAACGCCATCACGCCCAATACCAGATTTGGAAATTGCAGCGCACCACGCAACGGTAATTTTTCTGAACTATCGTCTTCAGATTCCAATTCAGGTAACGAAGAAAATTTTACCAAAAATGCCACAGCACCAATCACTAAGGCCATGTAGATGTACGGCAATACCAAATTACTTGCCATCTGCTCAATTTCTTCGGGCGTTGGTGTTGTCGTTGGGTGCCCAGTCATCCCCCCCAAAATCAACGCAGTAAATACAATAGGTGCAACAATGCCCGCCGATTTATTGAGAATACCCATGATGCTGATACGGCGCGCCGCAGACTCTTCAGGCCCCATTTTTACTACGTAAGGATTCACTGCTGTTTGCACCAGCGTTTGTCCGGCACCCATCATGAACTGCCCAATCAAAAACATACCGAACCAGTGAGTTTTTGCAGCAGGGATATAAATCAGTGCAGCTGAAGCCATGGTAGCCAGGCCAATTGCCATACCATTCTTGTAACCGACTTTACGAATTATCCAGGAGGATGGCAGCGAAAAAACCGTTACCGCAATATAAAAAGAAAACAGAATAAATGAAGCTTGAAATGGGGTTAACGCCAAAACCACTTCCAAATAAGGCATCAACGAGCCATTAAGCCAGGTGACAAATCCGAAAATAAAAAACATCCCGGCAATCATTGCCAAAGGAAGAAATGAACTCTTTGAATTTGCGCCCGGTGCCGGGACAGCAATAGCGTCGTTACTCATGGTCAAATTCTCGCGTTAGATGGCAGTGGTTAAAACACTCTGGTTATTATTGGCTAGCTTGAAACGCTGTTTGGCGAAATACACGGCGCCAAATTCCGGTTGGTATAAAGCGGGGGAAAGATTGTTGGCCATATCCTGTTCCATCCAGGGAATCAGACGCGGAGCAAGACCACCGATAATTGACATGCGGCCAGGTTGAGTCGCCCATAACTTGCGCGCGACTGCACTCATGTAGGCAGCTCCTTCTTTTGCGATACTGACTGCAACAGCATCGCCGGCATCGGCTGCATCCACCACAAAAATAGCAAATTTGGCGTAGTCGCCCTGCTTGGCACCAAACATACGGTCTACGATCATCACACCGGATGCTTGCAGGAATTCACCAATAGATTCGCTCAAACTGGTCTTTGGTCCCAAGTCATCAGAGGCCAACAAAATCGCTTGAATTGCCTCTAATCCCATCCAGGCACCACTGCCTTTGTCGCCAATGGGGAAACCATGACCGCCGATAAAGAGCGATTTATCACCTACATAAGAATAGCCACAGGAACCCGTGCCACAAATCATCACCGCACCTTCATCGCGGTTGTGGGCGCCGAGGCAGGCAATATGAAGATCAGTGGTGAGATGCATTTCTTTGAAAGGGTGCTCCCAAGCCGACATCACTTCGTAAAGACTTGGAACATTGACACCGGCAAGGCCAGCGCCAGCAATTAGTTCAGTCATTGCTGAAGGAGGTAAACCAGCATCAATCAATGCCAGCTCGGCAGCAGTGCGAATAGAATCTTTGGCTTGTTGTACGCCTTGGAAAGGGTTAGCAGGACCACCGACACCAGTACCCAGCACCTGTAAATCTGCGGTCATGATACTGGCGCGACATTTAGTACCGCCGCCATCAATCCCTATATACAAGGTTTGTTCGCCGAGTGGCATCTTTGCCATGATCTACCTCTTTATTTTTAGAGCAAATACCCGGCCTAACTGATGCAGCGCCGGATACTTAAAAATTCGAATGTTCCCAATTGGCTTGCGATCATAACAGACAGTTAAAAAAGGTTAGTGCCCCGCAGGACACTAACCACAAGACCACTACTACAGCTCTAGAGAACTCATGCCCCATGATACTGAGCCTAATAAGGAGAGTTATCAGACCCAGATGTCATCATCGGACAGGATTAGATTACGCCGACCAGACAACGTTGTCAAAGAAAATTTTGACTTTTTTATAGTCAAAAGGAAAACCTTTAAAATACAGGGAAATAGAACGCGGCAGATGAGTTAAATGGGGGGAATGGGGCGCAGCCGCCCATAATGCAGCATGCAAAATACAGCAGCTATTGAACCAGACTAACAATATTCACAACGCATTTTTTGGAGATTACACAACGCATTCACCAATGAAAAACTCATTAGGCAATTAATGCTGCAGTCACGTTTAATCAAAACTAAAAAAATTGTTCGCCGTTAACCTGCCCGTCTTTGGATCAGAATTAATACTGACACTCGATAAAATATTGGCCGAATGTAATAAGCAACCAGGATAAATAACCAAGCGATTAAATTGTGCAGGAATAAATCCTATCTTGGTAAAAAACTCATCTGATTCAGAAAAATAACGGCGCTCAGGTTTTTTTCTATTCAGCTCTTCATAGGAAACATCGAGATAGGGATCGCATCGTTCAGGCGTAATAGATTCATAGCCCGTACTGTTGTGTCGATAAAATCCTGTTCCTCCATGTCCTTCACCGCAAAGATAAAGCAGCGTGGCAAAAAAATAAGGATTACTTGCATCAAAATGGGGAATCCGCTGAAGTGGCCCCAGTTCCATCTCGGGTACAGTCATCAAACACAGGGCATTTTGTAGCGCAGTTACTTGAGTTTCAGCCGGAATGCCAAATTCACTCTTTATTATTTCACCAACCATGTTTTTAAACTGATTGGCAAAATCAGCGGGCGCCGGAGTTCGCACACCGGGATACCCTTTGCGCTGTACCGCTGCGGCATAAGGTGAAAAGACCGCGCCACTGGCAAATTCAACAAGCCGTGACGGCTCCACTAAAAAATCATCAAAATAAATGACTTTGTTTTTTTCATTGCCCACAGACAGTGTCTGCATAGTCAGGCTTTCATTAATCATCATTAGCGGTCTCACTAATTTGGTTCAACCAATTCACATCATTTAATTAACTGGTACCGACAAGTACTAGCGGGACGCAAGCGCTTGTTTTAGCTCACTTAACCAAGCACGATGCGACATCAAAGAATTACCCATCTGCAATGATTTATCCTGGACAGCACGCACCAGTTCCTTTGATCTAGATTCTTCATTAGCACCAAGCACACCAGGCCTTGTTGGATAATCCATCCCGTAGAGAACAAACAAGTGGTTTTCTACACCAAAAATATCAAACGAACTGAAAAAATCTGTCTTTTTAGGTACGCCGATTTTCCATAACTCAAGCCTTTCCCGCAGCACATCAGACATTACTGAATTTTCAGTGTTATCAATCCAAAATTGCGAGTCACGGCGGTCTGAAATCAAATAGTGTAGCTGTACAAAATCAATTACCCGCTCCCAGGTATAGCGCACCGCTTTATTGCAGTACTCAGACACAATAGGAATATCATTTATCATCTTTGGAAAATTTCTGGCCACCAGCAATGCAGCAAAATCAGTGACTAATATGGATGTGGCCTCTAACGGCTCTACAAATCCCTGCGCCAGGCCCAAAGCGACGCAATTCTTTTTCCAAAAAGATTCCCGATAACCAATTGTCATAGGTATTTTTCTAAGGTTGGCATCTTCCAAGTCTCGCCCGAAAAAGGTTGAGAAAGTTCCAACAGCCTCGCTCTCTGTCATATGTCGGGATGAATAGACAAAACCCACACCTCTGCGATGAGTCAAGGGGATATCCCAAATCCATCCCGCTTTGTGTGCGGTTGCTAATGTATAAGGCAGAATTTCATTGCTCTCGGCGATAGGCTCCTGAATAGCAAGCGCCGTATCAGTTAAAATCTGCGCCGATTTATCCAGGAAAGGTACACCTAATGTTTCACCAATCAATAGCGATGAAAATCCGGTGCAATCGATAAAAAAATCAAATTCTTCTTCGCTACCAGATGCATAAACAAATCCTTTAATGCTGCCATCTGCATTGAGCAAAACTTGGGAAATAGTTTCAAATATATGTTTGACGGCAAATTTTTCACGCGCGTTTTTAGCTAATAAATCCGCAAATTTAAGCGCGTTGAAATGATAGGCATAATCCACCAAGCCCATATAAGGTGGCGATGACTTTTGTTTGGGGGAGCGATTCATTTCAGCTACCGAATAAATCTCGGATAGCTTTGAAAACTCAAATGCTGATTTATTATTTAGCCAGTAATTAGTGACATCAAAACCCGAGGGATAAGGTGAGCTGAAAGGATGATAATAAAAATTATCGGCGCCATGCTTTTGCGCATCCATCCAATGTGCAAATTTAATTCCCTGCTTAAAAGTTGCATCGCAAGTGGATAACAAATCGATTTCCGCTATGCCGAAGCGCTTCAAGGTCGCTTTGATTTGCGGAACCGTCCCCTCACCTACGCCGATGATAGGAATATCTTTTGATTCAATCAGGGTGATTTCAATTTCAGGGTCGCGACTAAGTTCCACCCCCAGGTGATTCGCCGCCAGCCAACCCGCAGTGCCACCACCCACAATTGCCACGCGTTTAATTTTCATCACTGGCTTACCAAATAAAAATTGTACCCATTATTTTTAAACAAAAAAGCCCAGCTTAAGCTGGGCTTTTTTGAACTACTCAGCTAATTAGCACTTATAGCTTGAAGCTTACACCCAACATATAAGTTGCTTCACCTTCAAATGACCAAGCCGGGAAGCCTTCCAACAGCGGGCGCTTGGTGCCAGAATCTGCGGCCCAAAATTCGGCTCCACCATACTGAACATCATCTTCTTCAAGAATGTTGGTAGCCTCAAAACTCACACTGATGCTATCAGATACATTCCAGCCCAAGCTCAAATCCAGTGAACCGAAGTCATCATGCATACGGTTGCCATAGTAACCAGTTTCACGAATCATATACTCTGAACGCCAGTTATAAGCAGCACGCGCCGAGTACACATCGTTTTCCCAGTAACCAACCAAGTTCACACTGTCTTTAGAAGATTCAGTGAATACGCCAAGACGATCCGTATAACTTTCCAGTGGCGCATTAGCATTTACGTAAGTGTAGCTTGCAGCCATACCGAAGCCATTATCAAACGCATGGGTCAACTGCAGCTCTATACCATCAATTTCACCGCCACCAGAGTTCTTAAGGGTAACTACTTCCCAGTTGTCCACTTTACTATCAGGACTCACCAAACCAACAGATCTATTGATTTCAATATCACTAGTAACAAAGTTATTGATTGACTTAACGAAATAAGTCGCAGACAACATGTTACCGTCACCGTAGTAGTACTCCACACCAAGATCCGCCTGAGAAGCTTTCATTGGTTTTAAACCAACATTACCTGTGGTCAGACGTTCGTTACCTGGAATGCCATCCTGATAACCAGTTTGGCTCGCATTGGTGAACATATCGTTGTAATTTGCACGGCTGATTGCCTGTGAAGCGGTAGTACGCAACACCAAGTCATCAGTCAGATCAAAGGTTACGTTCAAGCTTGGCAACACATCATCATAATCTTCACCAACAGATGTTTTGTTGGTGCTGTAATAGAGATTTTGACCTAGATCGCCAGCAGCCAGCGGAGTACCATCCAACGCATATGACGTACCAGTTATATCACTGCTGATATAACGCAATCCAAAGTCACCTTTAACGGCATCAGCTTCAAAAGTAAACATACCGTACAGCGCATCATTTTGTTCATTCAGCGCAGCGTAGCCAGCACGCTCTTCTTTCCAGCCAGTTACATCTGCCAAGGTTGCTTTAACCATTGCACCCAGTACAGGTTTTGGCGCTTTGAAACCATGTGAACCCACTTCAAAGGTGCCGCGATAGAACATAGAAGTATCGTTTAGAGTTTGAGGAGTTGCATTACCAAACACCGCCGCATCAGAAGATTTCTCTACATCGTGGTCGGTAGTACGGACACCGGTTTTGAACGACTTGATGGCACCAAGGCCCAGATCAAATTCGAAGTCAACTTGTGCATAGCTCTCTTCGTCTGAGTTTGGACCTCTTTTTACAGCCCAGGCTTCTGCAGCAGATTTGTCACGGTAGTTGGCCAAAGTCATGTTCAGATCAGATGTAGCATTGATCTTAATTTTCTTACCGGAGGCATCGATGCTACCTGCCCACAACGCCATGTTGTAGTCACCCAGGCTAGCAAAGTGCGAAAAATTGGTCGTTAAGTCAGTACCGCCACCAGCTTTGGTACTACCTGCGCTAGCGGTTACTTTGAATGAATCAGCAGCGTATTCAGCATTCAAATCAAAGGTTTCAGAGTCCATGCTCGCAACACGACCCCAAGTTTGGTTGAAGGTCTCGGTTCCCAATGCGCCACTCGCCCAACCAGCAGTTAAGTTACCGCGAACAGGTTTTTTGGTCGTACTCACTGTACATACACCAGCCGCATTTTTTTCCGAGCAAGTGTAGTTAGCAGCAGACTGATCCAAACCAGAAAAAATATAAGTACTGGTATTAGTATTGTTTGCCTTGAGATCCAAAGACAAATAGTGCAATCCAAAGGTCAATTCGTCTGTGGGAGCCCACTGTGTAGTTACATCCAATGCGGTACGTTCACGCTCCTGGATGAAAGTGGTTGGAGAAACGTCATCCCACCAACGGTAATCTGCTTCGGTACCACGACGTACGTAGTCGAATTCTTCAGTTGCTCCAGCAACCAAAATACCAAAAGATTCTGAATCATTTTTCCAGCTATACAAACCAGATACTTCTGGAGAGATTTCATCGCTAATAGTGCCAGTGCGTGCCTTAGCACCCACATAGACAGTGTTGGCCTCCATATCCAATGGTTTGCGAGTTTTAACGACAACGGTACCACCGATGCCCCCTTCATTAAGATCAGCTCGCGATGATTTGTAAACTTCCATGCCATCCACCAATTGTGATGGAAGCAATGAGTAGTTGAAGCTACGATCGATAGCTTGTTGATCATACCAACCAGTAGAAGCAACGTTCTGACCATTTAATTGGGTCAACGTCATTTGTGGTGCGGCACCACGAATAGATACTGATGCACCTTGGCCAAATGCACGGCCAACAGTTACACCTGGGACGCGGCCAAGTGACTCGCCTATGTCAGAATCAGGGAACTTGCCCACATCTTCAGCTGAAACAGCATCTACAACAGCGGTAGAGTTACGTTTGATATCAACTGCATTTTTCAATGCACCACGAATACCGGTTACCAACACTTCTTCTGGCTCTGCGCCTGCATCTTGTGCATGTGCAGTACCAACAAAACCCATCATGGCGACAGCTGCTACTGAACCGAGCATCAGTGCACTCTTATTGGCCAGTTTGATCGCATCACTTAACTTGTTACGCATGGTTATTCTCCCGTGACTTGGCAATTTGTGTGTATTTAATAATGAACTAACTTTTCAACAACTGGGGACACAAGACAACGTTGTCGATGAGCCAACACTATCCCCGCAGGACAACGTTGTCAACATCTTTGTAAGGCAATGTAAAGTTCTGTTGCCGACGGAAAACAGGGGGATTTCTCAATAAATTTGTTACAAATCAGCCAATTAGATAATTTAGGCGACAGAAAGGATCAAAAATATATTTTTCTCGGTTAAAGCAAAGTTATTACGAAAATACACACTCGAAATTGCAGACAATAAAAAAGCCGCTCAATGCGGCTTTTTATAGTGGAGGGAGCAGAAATCAATAATGCACAAACATGAACCATTAGTTCACTAAACGAGCCCGCAATTGGCGCAAGCTGGCCTTCACACTGCGCGCGTTTTCGGGGCCCATGCGCAGCATTAATTTGTGCGTTTGAGGCATAGTTTCAAGCGCAGGATCAGCGAATTGGTAAAACACTTTGGGGCGCACTAACAACAAATCGCCCTGTACATCGGGAGCGGCGAGGATGTTATCGATGGCCGCAATCATCACGCTGTGAAAATTAGGCTTTTTCAAACCCAATTCGCGAAATGCTTCCTCTAACAGTGGGTAAAAGCGGCGATACACAGCAACAGCTGCGTCGCTATCGATTAAGGCTAAGGTGGTGACATAGGGTTCGTAACGCTGGAAGTTGTTGGGGGAAACACGTTCCTGGTCAACTGCGGTACCTTCGACCATCACCGAAAAAGTGTCTGCAATAAAGGGTGGTGGTGGCGATACTACCGGGCGGTATTCATGGATAACCTTACCTTCAGCCACATTATTTACCGCCAGCACAAATTTACGCAGCACTTCTTGCGGTACCAATAATTGCAACAGACCTTCGCCACGCAATTGCTGCAATGCGGCAATTATGCTGGCGTCGCTGTCATTTAAGCCCGGCAGCGGCTCCACCTCAATCACCGGCTGCGGTGGTTCGTACTCAACAATGGGCGCTGCAGCTGCGCTGCTGATAGCCACCGCTTGTGGGGCAACCGCTACTGGCGTGGTAACCGTTTGTGATGCGATTGGGGCATCGTCGCGTAAAAAGAAGAAAGCAGCCGCAGCAGCAATCAATGCCAACACCACAATAACAATCATAGTGGTGGATGAATTTTTGCGCGGTTGGTAGTCATCACTCATAGCAATACCCTTTATGTGGCGATTTTTTATGGCAACTGTTGTTAATAGTTAACAGACAGCAGGATTATGGCCTAATCCTCTATAGGGGGACAGCCTTGACCGGTGCCAGTTCCCCAATTTATTACCGCGAGCTAGACTGGGAAACTCATGTGCAGTCAATCCAGGGACAATTATGCTTCGTCAGCACTCTCTGCTCATCACGCTTATCCAACCACTCAAGTATTTAACACGCAGCTCTCTCGGACTGATGCTACTTGTTACTCTTGGCTGCACAAGCATCACAAGCTCGCAATGGGATCGGCGCTACGGCAAAGCCACGCCGCGCGAAATTACCGATACCCTGCCTCGGGCAACATTAACCTATTACAAAGATACCAAACCGATTATTGAGCAGCGCTGTGTTGTTTGCCACGGTTGCTACGATGCGCCCTGCCAACTCAAGCTTGAAGCATATGAAGGGCTGCTGCGCGGAGCCAACCCGAGCAAGGTTTACGACGGTACGCGACTACTCGGCGCATCGCTCACGCGCTTGTTTGAAGATGCCAACACTACAGCACAGTGGCGCGACAAAGGATTTCATCCGGTTTTGAATGAACGTAAAAACATCCCCGCCGCGAATATTAATGCGGGGGTGATGGCGCAAATGCTGGAGTTAAAAAAAGCGCATCCACTTCCAGCCACGACAATCCTGCCGGCAAGCTTTGATTTTAATATCGACCACGCGCATCACTGCGCCCCGATAGAAAGTCTCGCCAGCTTTACTGAAAGCAAACCACTCTGGGGCATGCCTTATGGCTTGCCGGGGCTAAGTAGCAGCGAGCACAACACCACTATGGAGTGGCTGGCTCAAGGCGCTGCCGTGGGCACTGCAACAGCGATACCCGCAGTGGTACAAAAACAGGTTGAAGAGTGGGAAACATTTTTTAATGCTGGCAGCCTTAAACAGCAACTCGTCAGCCGCTATATTTATGAACATGTATTTTTAGCGCAGATATTTTTTTCCGAATCACCTCACCTCTATTTTCGGCTGGTGCGCTCCAGCACACCGCCAGGAAAACCATTAGCGAGAATCAGCACGGCTCGCCCATTTGATGACCCAGGTGTGAGCCGCGTCTACTACCGCCTGTGGCAAGACCCATCGAGTGTGATAGCCAAAACCCATATGTCTTATTCGCTCACGCCCGCGCGCATGAAAAAATGGCAGCAACTATTTCTCTCGTCTGATCCTGCTTTCGCATACGAGGTATCCACCTTACCCGAATATGCACCAGATATATCGGCCAACCCGTTTGTCACTTTTGCCGAACTACCGATTAACGCGCGCTACCGTTTTATGCTCGATGAAGCGCAATTCACCATCATGAATTTTATTAAAGGCCCAGTGTGTCGCGGGCAGGTTGCGCTCAATGTCATTCAGGATCATTTCTGGGTTTTCTTTTTTGCACCGGAAAATCAAAGTACCGAAGGCAATGCAAAGTTCCTTGCGGAAAATAGCAAACACCTGCGGCTCCCCGCCGAAGCGGGCAACACTCTACTACCGATGAGCAACTGGCTAAAATACTCAGAATTGCAAAAAGAATATCTCGCAGCTAAAGCGGCGTTTGTGAGTAAAAAAATTGCTGCTGAAGGCGGATTGGAGTTGAACGAAATTTGGGATGGTGGCAAGGGTAAAAACCCTAATGCGGCGCTGACAATTTTTCGCCACAGCGACAGTGCGAGTGTGCATAAAGGAATGATTGGCAAAGCGCCGAAAACGGCTTGGATAATAGGCTACCCGCTACTGGAACGCATTCACTATTTATTAGTGGCGGGGTTTGACGTGTATGGCAACGTATCGCATCAGTTGTTAAGCCGCTTGTATATGGATTTTTTACGCATTGAAGGTGAAATGAATTTTGTGGGGATGCTGCCGGAAAAAGATCAACAACCGCTGATGAATTACTGGTACCGCGACGCCGAATCCCATTTGCAAACCTATGTGGATTTGTACATCAAGCAAGTGGATGCACCGAACAATATCCGCTACCTCACCAATAATCCGCAACAGGAGCTATACCAAAAACTGCGAGCTTACTTGGGTCAGGCAAGTCAGTCGCATCACAATATCAGCACGAAAAAGTTGCCTGCCAGCAAACTGGCGCTCTACGAAAAACTACAGAGCATACGCGGAACTGCAATCAGTTTTTTACCCCAGACCACTGTCATTCACATTCCGAATGTGGGTTTATTTACGCTGGTACAAAACAGTGCCTACTCCAACTTGTCGTCACTGTTTGGCGAGGACAAACGACGCATTCCCGCGGAGGACAACCTCACTATCACTCGCGGTATTATTGGCGCCTACCCCAATAGCTTTTTGCGGATTAAAGAAACCGAAATCGACGCATTTATTACCCAATTTCAACAACTCGACTCCGAAGAAAGCTATCGCGCATTAAAAGACAAATACGCTGTACGCCGCAGCAATCCGCAATTCTGGGCGTTTAGCGATAAAGTCCACCAGCTTTACCACCTGAGCGAACCGGAGGAGGCAGCTCTGCTGGACTACAACCGGCTGGAGAATCGCTAGGCAAGCACAAAGAAAGTACACAAAACCACCAAGCGCAAATTGCGGCTTGGAGGCAAATACAGTATCCTTCCTAATAATCACTCTCATTTACATTCAAGATGTGTTTACTATGAATACTGCCGTGTTTGCCAATACGCTGCCCGCTACACTCCGTCTGGATCAATGCCGCAAAGGCGCGACAGTGCGCGTCACTGGTTTGATCGAGCAGCCACTGTTCGGCACCCAGGATGAGCGTGTCAGCCTGCGCTTGAAAGAGCTGGGCTTTTTGCCCGGTGCCCCTTTAAAAGTCATCGGCTTTGGCCTGTTGGGCTCTGATCCACTCGCTGTACAAGTCAACGGCACCAAATTCGCCTTGCGTCGCGCTGAAGCCGCCAAAATTTGTGTCGAGCCAATCGACAATCCCAGCCTTTAACCAGGTAGCAACATGTCCACCCCCATTCGCTTCGCCTTGATTGGCAACCCCAATTGCGGCAAAACCTCTTTATTTAATCGTCTGACTGGCGCGCGCGCCAAGGTTGCCAACTACCCTGGCGTTACCGTTGAGCGCCGCTCCGGTATGGTGACCGGTTTGGCCAAACCCGCCGAACTGCTGGACTTACCTGGCACCTACAGCTTGTTTGTAACTTCGCCCGATGAGCAGGTCGCGCGCGATGTAATCCTCGGGCAACTCCCCGGTGAACGCCGCCCGGACTTACTGATCGCCGTGATCGATGCCTGCAACCTTCGTTTGGGTTTGCGTTTGGTGATGGAACTCAAAAGCCTGAACCGCCCGATGATTCTGGCGCTCAACCAGATGGATGAAGCCAAGCGCCGTGGCATTAGCATCAATACTGCTGCCCTCGCTCAAGCTATCGGCATCCCCATTATCGAAACCGTCGCAGTTAACAGCCAAGGTGTAGCTGAGCTGCGGAAGGTGCTGGATGGCTACGCGCAACAACCAGCAACACCCGCAGGCGAGCAAGTACTCGCGCTCAGCGACCGTCAGGAATCGGTAGAGGCGCTCTACGCCGAAATCGAAAGCATCATCAGCCAACACGTGATCCAACCGGCGCATTTGCCACGCTGGCAGGATCGTCTGGACTCGCTGGTAATGCATCCACTACTCGGTTTGGTGGTGCTGTTCAGCATTTTATTAGTGATATTCCAAGCGGTATTTGCCTGGGCATCGCCCGTGGTGGATTTAATTGATGCGGGCTTCAGCGGACTTGGGGGATTAGTCGGCGCGGTTTTACCTGATGGCGTTCTCAAAGACTTTATTGTCGATGGACTTATCGCTGGGGTTGGCGGAGTACTGGTATTCCTGCCGCAAATTATCATCCTCTTCTTTTTTATTCTTGTGCTGGAAGACACCGGCTACCTCACGCGCGCCGCGTTTTTGCTCGATCGCCCAATGCGCGGTTTGGGTTTATCCGGCCGCTCGTTCATCCCGCTTTTATCCAGCTTCGCCTGCGCAGTGCCGGGCATTATGGCGACCCGCACTATCGCTGATCCACGCGAGCGTTTTATCACTATCATGGTTGCACCACTGATGACCTGCTCGGCGCGCTTGCCGGTTTATGCATTGATCATCGCCGCGTTTATTCCCGAGCAAACCGTATGGGGCTTTTTTAATCTGCAAGGCCTTACCCTGTTTGCGCTCTATTTCGCGGGTGTCGCCAGCGCCGCATTGATCGCGTGGATAATGCGCCGCCGCGCCAGCGGCCGCGAAGAATTTCCGCTGCTGCTCGAATTACCCACTTACCGCTGGCCGATGGCCTATCACCTACTGATGGGCTTGCGTGAACGCGCGTGGATTTTTATTCGCCGCGTGGGCACCATCATTCTCGCGCTCTCGATTGTGCTCTGGTTTTTGGCGACCTTTCCCGGCGCACCGGCCGATGCAACGCTACCCGCAATCGACTACAGCTTCGCCGGTCAACTCGGCCACTTTATGCAACCACTGTTTGCCCCACTCGGCTTTAACTGGCAGATGTGTATTGCGCTGATCCCTGCCATGGGCGCGCGCGAAGTTGCCGTAAGTGCACTGGCAACCGTTTATGCGGTAGGTGAAGAATCGATTGATGTCGCACTCGGCTCTGCGCTCGCTGCAAGTTGGTCACTGCCGGTTGCCTATGCGTACCTCGCGTGGTTTGTATATGCGCCCCAATGTATTTCCACCATCGCAGTGGTAAAGCGCGAAACCAACTCCATCAAAGCAACCACCTTCTTCACCATCTATTTATTTGCATTGGCTTATTTTGCTGCTTGGGCGACTTATCAAATCGCCAGCGCAATCGTGGGTTAACCGGTAGACGGGGAATCATTATGTGGCAAGAAGTGATTGTCGGGATTTGTGTAATCACAGCGGTGATTTTTTTAGTGCGCCGCTGGCTATTTCCCTCAGCAAAAAAATCCGCCGCCTGTGGTGGTTGTGGCGGCTGCGCCAAGACGAGTGAATCGAGCTGCGCGAATCCCACCGAAAAAACACAACATTGAGCCGATTAAAACTACTATTCGGCTCATAGTGTGAGCCAAATAATTAATCTGCCTGCAACGTCGATAAATTAATCCAATAGCGTGGATTATTCACGGGGGTTTCCGCTGGCAAGTAAGGATTTCTTAATTCGACAATGCGCCGGTTTTTTAATCGCTCCAATCCGGAACTAACGCGCGGGTGATTATAAAAAAATTGGTCAAATTTGCCATTATCGATTAATACCTCCATGCCTTTTTCTATACGCTGCGCCAAAGGTTCATTATTTTTGTTAACAAAAAAATAAATATCCGTTGGATAGTAGAGCAACAAATTTTCTTCTACGACTAAATTGGTTTCCTGACGTTGGAGCAGTTCAAACCAGGCCTCGGAAATACCGCGCGGAAAATAATCGAAGCGTTTGGCATTGATCATCCGAAATAGCGATTCCGTTGTCTCTGCAGTAGTCAAACGCAACCCGTTGGCTTGTAGAATCAAGGTGTCCGGCCAATGGGTGCCCTGCCCACCGAGCAGCTTTGCCAAATCACCGACATCTTTCACATGATCAAAACGCGCCTGTTCCTGTTTTCGGATTAACAATACGCGATAACTGAATAATCCTTTAAATAGCGGGATGCGAATAGGGCGCAATTGTTGCTCGCGTTGTTTATCGGTCATAGTCCAGATCACAAAGTTGCTTTTATCGCTCTGCAACATATTGATCCAGCGCGCTTGCGAGTAATCGCGCGGGGAGAAAATAATATCAATCTCTTCGTTATCGGCTTTACTGGCTTCCAGTGCCATCACCAGCAACGTAGTGAAATAGTCACTCGGTTGCTCAAATGCGGTAGCCTGCACCTTGACCGGAATACGGATTTGCTCCGCGCGGACGGGTGCCATCAATAGCTGCACAGCGACCAGCACCAGACACCAGAGCGGCAATCTTGTGCGTAAAGGCGACTGCCAACGATCAAACAACGGCTTGGGCATAGTGGGCTCACCGACCAAATCAACATTTACGAAGGATAGAATAAAACCCATCATCCTGCCGAATAGAGTGCATTACGCGCCGAGGGATGACACTCACCACCCGCTCCCGTATAGTCGGCGCGATGCCATCCCCTAGCTTCGTTAAGGATTACTTCCATGCAAAAATTGGAAACCCGTACATTTTTACTATTTTTATTAATCGTCACCGTCGGTTTTTTGATGATCTTAAAACCCTTTTTCGGCACGATTTTTTGGGCTTGTGCAATCACGGTAATTTTTTACCCAATGCAAGCGCGCCTGCTCAAGCGCTTCAAGGGGCGCACCAATACCAGCGCACTACTGACCTTAGCCGCTTGTATTTTGGTAGTGGTATTGCCGGTCACTGTGCTGGTAAGTTCGGTAGTGGCAGAAGGTGCTGATTACTACAAAAAACTGGAATCAGGTGAGGTGGATCCCACCCATTATATTGAGCAGATACGCACTGCGTTTCCGGCAGTACAGCAGGCACTGGATCGCGTCGGCATTGACTTTGCCAAAGTTAAAGAAGGCGCTTTGAGTGTAACCATGAGTGGTGGCAAGTGGTTGGCTCAAAATGCACTGAGTATTGGTCAAAACACCTTCAGTTTGCTGTTGAACATCTGCCTGATGTTGTACCTGACTTTTTTCCTGCTGCGCGATGGTAATTACTTGCTGGAGCTGTTGATCCGCGCCCTGCCTTTGGGCGATGCACGCGAGCGTATGCTGTTTGCAAAGTTTGGCGAGGTCACTCGCGCCACCATCAAGGGCAACCTGGTGATTGCAGCAATCCAGGGAACGCTGGGCGGTTTGATTTTTTGGGTACTGGGAATTCCCGGTGCGCTGCTCTGGGGGGTGGTAATGGCGGTACTGTCGCTAATTCCCGCTGTGGGACCAGCCATTGTATGGGTTCCTGTCTCTATCTATCTTTTTGCCACCGGCGATAACGTTAAAGGCTTAATTTTGGTCGCCTTCGGCGCGGGCGTAATTGGCCTGGTCGATAATATCCTGCGCCCGATCCTGGTGGGACGCGATACTAAACTGCCCGACTACGTAGTGCTGTTGTCCACCCTCGGTGGCTTGGCGCTGTTTGGTATTAATGGCTTTGTGATAGGACCTTTGGTCGCCGCGCTGTTTATCGCCTTCTGGGGAATTTTTATTCGTGAGGTGCATGTAATGGTGCCCAGTGAAGACGAAGAGGGACAACCAGAAGCCGATTCCGGTAAGGATTCTGCTGCCTGATCTGCTAGACTGCGCGGCCTTATTTATCCCTTGGAAATTGATTTTATGTCTAACCAATACAAGACCACTGAAGAGCTCGTCAGCTACGGCATTGGCCGTCAAATGGGCGACCAACTGGCAAGCAATCCTTTTGAAGGTGTATCAGCCGCTGCAGTTGCGCAGGGAGTGATGGATGCGCTCAACGGTGTGGATATGCCCTATAGCAATGATCAGATGCAAGCGGCATTTGAAGAGATCAATACCCGCATGCAAGCCAAAGAAGCAGAAAAGCACAAGGCTTTAGCAGGTGCTGGCGAAGCTTTTCTGGCAGAGAATGCTAAAAAAGCCGGTATCACCGTGACGGCTTCAGGTTTGCAATATGAAGTGATCACTCAGGGTACCGGTGCGATTCCAACCGCGACCTCAAAAGTAAAAACCCATTACCACGGTACATTGATTGATGGCACTGTGTTTGACAGTTCTGTTAAACGCGGCCAGCCAATTGATTTCCCGGTCAACGGTGTTATCGCCGGCTGGACTGAAGCCCTGCAGTTGATGCCTGTTGGTTCCAAATGGCGTTTGTATGTACCGCACAATCTCGCCTACGGTGAGCGCGGTGCAGGTGCGAGCATTGCGCCTTTCTCGACGTTGATTTTTGATGTTGAGTTGATTGATATTGTTGGTTAATTCCTCAGTTTGAAATGACCACCAGCATGGGCTCCGGTGTGACCTTTTTCGACACGCCGTGAACCCATCCTTGGGGGCTCGGATGCGGCATCCTTGCCGCATACGGTCTCAAAGATCACACCGAACCCCATGCTTCATCGCAACCGTCCAGTAATTTTCCATCCCTAAATAAAAACCTTTTCTGTTGTTGGATTTTCCATGTGGTTTAAAAATTTACGTTTGTATCGCCTCACCGAGCAGTGGACTATTTCTGCTGAAGAATTAAATGAAAAGCTCGCCGAATTTTGTTTTAACCCCTGCGGCAGTCTGGACCCGATGCGTTACGGTTTTGAATTTCCGCTTGGGCGTCACGGCAGCGAATTTATCCATGTAACCAACGGCTACATCATGATTTGCGCCAAGAAGCAGGAAAAAATCCTGCCCGGTGGTGTGATCAAAGAACAGTTGGAAGAAAAAGTGCTGGCACTAAGCGAGGCGGAATCCCGTCCAATTGGACGCAAGGAGCGCGATACATTAAAAGATGAAATTATTTTTTCGCTCTTACCGCGCGCCTTCACCCGCTCATCGCTGGATTATGCCTATATCGCCCCACAAGAAAATATGATTGTGGTGAATTCGTCGTCAGCGAAACGCGCAGAAGATTTGCTGAGTAAACTGCGTGAAGCACTAGGCAGTTTGCGCTGTTTGCCTATCGCCCCAAAAAATATTCCCACTCAAGTGATGACCCATTGGTTGCGCGAAAGCCAAGCCCCGCACCAGTTTGAATTGGGCGAGGAAGTAGAGCTGCAAGCTGCAAAAGATGGCCGGGTCATCCGCTGCAAAAAACAAGATCTCACTGCAACCGAGATTCGCAACCATTTAGAAAGTGGTATGCACGTGAGCAAGATCGCACTGGTATGGAAAGAGGCGATCAGTTGCGTGATTGACGACCAGGTGGCCGTTAAACGTCTGAAATTTGAAGATGTTATCAGCGAGAAGGCCAACGAGCGCAATCCGGAAAGCAAAGCGGAACAATTTGACGCTGACTTTGCGATTATGGCACTTGAATTAAAGAACTTTATTCAGGCACTATTGGCTGCATTCGGCGGCGAAGATGATTCGCGTCTCGACCATTGAGTTACGGACAAAATACTAATAAGAAAACCTTAAGTAAGGTCTGTTAGTCTCACAAGGGAATGGTGCTTCAACCAGAAGCCCGATAGTAAAGCGAAAGATACATTTACCCTTGTGGATAATAATAATGCGCTCCCTAACTGTTTTGAGCCAGCGGCAAGTGTCGCTGGCGCTCAGTGTTTATATTGGTGTAATCCTCAATAGCGCCTGCCTGATTCGCAATGGCATATCCGGCGGCTGGCTGGAGGTGATTTCTGCCTTGCTGTCAGCCATTGCGCTCTTTGCTTTTTGCTATTTGCTCATCAGCTTTTTCAGCCTGTTTGGCCAAATCGCCTATAAAACGCTCGCGAGTTTTACACTCCTTGCATCAGCTGCAGCCAGCTATTACATGACATTTTTCAATGTAATCATTGGCTATGGTGTGATTGTTTCAACGCTGACGCTGGACACTGATTTAAACGGCGAAGCGCTCGGGCACGAATTTTTCTTGTGGTTTCTGCTGGTCGGACTAATGCCATGCTTATGGCTCTGGTGCACCCGCCTGCTAAAAGATGTCTATAGCAATCAGTGGAATGGTGTTGGAGTATTTGCCAAAAAGCTGGTGCCCGCTGTCGGTATGCTACTGGTGCTCAATGTCAGCATAGATACCATTGTCAAGCTCACCAAGGACCAGGCGCGCAAAAATAATCAATACACCGCGAGCATCGGCGGTGTAATTGCACACTCCTATTTGCCCACCAACTGGATCGCCAGCCTCGCGATTTATGCACATCAACTCGGCAAAGAAGATACCAGCGCAAAACAACTCTATGACCCGAGCAGCCATTTCACTTACCAACCAACACCGGCCATCGATAATTTATTTGTGGTGTTTGTGATTGGTGAAACCACCCGTTGGGATCACATGGGTTTATTGGGTTATGAGCGCGATACCACGCCGTTTTTGTCGCAGGAACCTAACCTGATCGCGCTGCGCGGCACCTCCTGCGATACCGCCACAAAATTATCCTTGCGCTGTATGTTTGTGCGTGAAAACGGCACAGAAGACGATGACCAACGCACGCTCAAAGAGCGCAATGTGTTTGCCGTGATGCGCAAACTGGGTTTCACCTCGGAATTATTTGGGATGCAAAGCGAGGCCTGGTTTTATTCCAGCGTGGATGCCAACAGTTATGAGATCCGTGAAATTATTGCCTCGGAATATGCTCACGGCAAACGCCCGATTGACGATATGTTATTGGTTGATCAAATGGAAAAATCCATTAACAAATACCAACAGGGAAAACACTTGGTAGTGCTACATACCAAAGGCTCACATCATATGTATAGCCAGCGCTATACACGCGAATTTGCGCGTTTTACCCCGGAATGCATAGATATAGACGATAACTGTACCAAACAACAATTGGTAAACTCCTTTGATAATTCGGTACTGTATATTGATTACATGCTGAAAAATGTGTTCGATAAACTGCGCGATAAAAATGCGTTGGTATTTTACATTCCCGACCATGGCGAATCCATCGATGAAAACCGTCACTTCCATGCCACCCCCAAAGAGATGGCGCCGCCCGAACAATTCCGCGTCCCTTTTATTGTCTGGGCATCTGATAAGTTTATTGCGCACCCACACCACCAACAACTCTTTGCGAATTTACAGAAGCGTGAAAAAAATAATTTTAACCCGCATCACGAACAAATTTTCGATAGCCTGTTAGGTTGCATGGGCTACTCATCGCCTGATGGTGGCATAAAAGCGCAAAATAATTGGTGTAGCGATAACCCAACGTCAATGGCCTTCGACAACCACCCGACGCGCTTCACCCAGCGTTAGATAAAATCGCAGCACGCCTTTAATCGGTTTGATATTAGCGTGCGCGAGGGTACTGAGCGGCTGCTTGGGAATATCGGTCAGGATTAATTCGGTATTATTTTTTTCGCATTTGGCAATTAATTTATTCAGCGCAGACAATCCGCCAGCATCCAGCAGTGACACCTCTTTTAAGGAAAGAATAATATGTTGTTGCACCGTACAGAGCGTTGAAAGCTCTCCAAAAACTCGATCAGCCGCCGCAAAAAATAATGGCCCGCTAATACTGAACGCGCGCCAATTTTCTGGTAACTGCTTTGTCTCATCGGTAGCGTTTTCATCAACAGTCACATCATCCACATGGGTCATGGCGGCGATTTCTTTCATAAACAAGAGCGCAGCCAATACGATACCCGCAGTAATCGCTATCACCATATCGAATAAAACGGTCAACGCAAAACAAGTGATAAATACCCAAATATCCCCGCGTGGTGCGGTTTTAATTAAATGTACGGCTTTATGCGCTTCACTCATTCCCCAGGCGACCATTACCAGTAAGGCAGCCATTGCAGGCATAGGCAAATAAGCGAGTAGCGGCGCAAGTGCAACCAGCCCAAGCAATACCACCAACGCATGAATCATTCCTGCTACTGGTGATTCCGCACCGGCCTTAATACTGGCCGCCGAGCGGGCGAGCGCCGCAGTCGCGGTAATACCGCCAAAAAATGGAGTGATTATATTGGCGATACCCTGCCCCAATAATTCACTATTCGCACTGTGACGCTTGCCGGACATACCATCCAACACCACCGCACACAACAAGGATTCAATTGCTCCAAGCATCGCAATCGCAAATGCAGCGGCGAGTAAATCCTGCACCACACGCGAATTCCACTGAATCGCTTCACCCTGTGCACCGGCCTGTAGCCAGGGCCATTCAAATTGTGGCAACTGCGGTGGAATACCAAACCCGGTTGTGCCATCAGCCAACGTGTAGGAAAAACGCGAGCCAATGGTATCGACAGAAAAGCCGGATTGATTAAAAACCAAAGCGACCAAAGTACCGACAATAAGTGCGGGCAGGTGCGGCGGGACAGGCAACTTTAATAACGGCCACAACAACATGATGACAAGTGTAGCAGCGGCGACAACAAAACTCGGCCAATAGAAATCGGGCAGGTTTTGCACTAGCAGCCAGAGTTTTTCCAAATAATGTTCAGGCATTGAATCGAATTGCAAACCGAAAAAATCTTTGATTTGTAAAGTCGCAATCACTACCGCAATACCGGCGGTAAACCCCAGCGTGACCGCTTCAGGAATATATTCAATCAAACGCCCCAACCGCAGCAGCGCCATCACCACCAAAATTCCACCGGCCATCACACTGGCGACCAACAATCCTCCCAAACCGTATTTTTGTGCAATGGGATAAAGAATAACGACAAAGGCGGCGGTAGGACCGGAGATACTAAAACGCGAGCCACCCAGCAACGGAATTAAAAAACCGGCGATGATAGCGGTGTACAGCCCGTATTGCGGCGCTACACCGCTGGCAATGGCGAGCGCCATTGCCAATGGAATGGCAATAATGCCAACGGTAATGCCCGCTAATAAATCGCGGGTAAAACGCGCTGCACCATAAGTTTCCGAAAAGCAGGCTTCACGAAAAGCATGAGCAATGCGTAGGGAAAATAAATGTGCGCGATGGGGCATATACACCTCAATAAAAATATCGATAGAGCGAAATACCAAGCAGTATCCACACCAGACATCCTTGTATGGACTCAAAAATGAGGCCATTCAACACAAACCCGGTGTATTCAAAGTATAGCGGGCTATAATGCTGCCCAAATTGTTCTGGATCATTTACGTTGACTTGAGAGACACAACATGAGCTTGATGTACCGCAGCATGATTGGCGCACTCTGCGCACTTACCCTCGCCTGTAGCAAGACCCCTGAGCTGTCAAAAATTGAAGGTTTTGCCCAGGGCACTACCTACCATCTCACCTTTGAATTGCCTGCTGATTCCACTGCCGAATTGTCCGCAATCGAAAAAGCCGTAACCGATGAATTTGCGCGCATGGATAAATCCCTATCTAACTACCGCGATGATTCAGTCATCGAAGCATTTAACGCAGCGCAAACCACCGAGGTATTGCCAGCCGAAGCAGAATTAGTCGCACTGGTTGAAGAAGCGCGCAAAGTACATCGCGCCAGCAACGGCTGTTACGATCTCACCGTCAAACCCCTGTTCGATTTGTGGGGATTTAAAAAAGAAGTATTCAGCCCACCGAGCGACGCCGATCTTGCACAAACTATGGCAATCATTGGGTTAGACAATTTGGAAACCGTTGATGCAACTCACCTGCGCAAACAGATTCCTGCATTGCGAATTGATGTCTCCTCGATTGGCCAGGGTTATGCGGTAAGTCGCATTGTGAAAATCCTTGAACAACTCAGCGTCAAAAATTATTTGGTTGAAATTGGGGGCGAGTTAAAAATCAGTGGCAAAAAACCGGATGGAGAACCCTGGAAAATTGCACTGGAAAAACCACTTCCAAATGAGCGCAAAATGCACAAAATTGCCAGCTTTGATACTGGTGTACCTATGTCTTTAATGGCATCCGGCACTTATCGCCATTACTTCGATAGCAACGGCAAACGCTATAGCCACATTCTTGATGCACGCACCGGCAAACCCGTCGAGCACAACACAGTTTCTGTCGCGATTTTGCATCAAGATCCTACCTTTGCCGACGCTTGGTCTACCGCGCTGCTATGCCTGGGCAGCAAAGAAGGTTTACAAGTCGCCAATGACAATAATCTCGCTGTGCTGTTTATCGACCAACAGGGCGATGAATTAATTGAGTCACAAAGTAACGCTATGAATGAAATGAAAGATGTGAGTTTTAAAAACCCTTAACAACATATTGGATGGACACAACATGAAACTCATCTACACCCACGAAAACCGTTTTCTGGTCGGTAATGCACACAACATCCTTGAACAGGCGGGAATTCGTGTGGTGTGGAAAAATGAATTTGCGTCCAGCGCAATTGGTGAAATAGCACCCTTTGATACCTGGCCAGAATTGTGGGTAGTTGACGATGCCGATTACGATCATGCGATTCAGATTATTGCCAATGCACTGAGTGCACCCAATGCACCTGAATGGATATGCCGAAGCTGTAACGAAAATAATGATGCAGCATTTGAAACCTGCTGGAATTGCCAAACTGACAAAACGGAGATGGCGCAATGAAACAATTTATCCTGTTTTTTTTATTGCTGGGGTTAACATCCAGCGCGCTTGCAAACACTTCTGCTACCGTGATGAGTTACAACATCCGTTGCGGCTTGTGTGAGGCCCCGGAAAATCCACACAACTGGAAAAAGCGTAAATATTTTGTCGCGCACCTGATCAAAACCCACAACCCTGATGTGATTGGTTTACAAGAGGCTGAACTGTTCCAAGTGGAAGATTTGGTTGAAATGCTGGATGATTATTCTTGGATGGGGGTCGGCCGCGATGATGGCCGCGACAAAGGTGAAACCACAGCGATTTTATTCCGCACGGCACGCTTTTCACTGCAAGCCCAACAAACACTCTGGCTGTCGCAAACACCACTCAAACCATCACTCGGATGGGATGCAACCTATCGCCGCACACTGAGCATCGCCAAATTACTCGATGCGCAATCTAAACAATTTCTGCATGTTTTTAATATCCATTTAGACAATGAGGGCGAAACCGCACGACAAGAAGGTGCAAAATTGCTGCTTGGTGAGATTGCAAAATTAGATGCAGCATCACCTATTGCGGTCACCGGCGATTTTAATCTCACCGCGCCATCTGCGACCTACGATATCATCACCCAGGTTTTGGCAGATGCAGAAAAAACTTCCATTACACCGGCAGTCGGTGGTGGAAAAACATTTAATGGTTTTGGTGAAAACAAAGAGCCAAACAATAAAATCGATTTTATTTTTGTGAAGAAATCCACCAAAGTACAAAGCCATCAAGTCGATACCACCATCTACAATAATATTTATCCATCAGATCACTATCCCGTCATAGTCAACATCGACACCTCCGCAGCACCGGCAGATGCATCAGTGAGTGCCCAGTAGCACCGCCAATTCATTTCGGATATATTTTTCTTCCACCCATTCCGGTAAATGGGCATTCATAAACTCAATAAAATGATGTGCGGCGATAGGCAAACGTCTATCGCCATGACGCACCACATACCAGTGACTGTTCAACGGAAAATCGCGCACATTGATGACGGCGACTTTTGCGTTGGACTGTGACAGCGTTTGCGCCAATGTATGCTCCGATAACACCGCCAACCCCAGCCCGGTTTCCACACTCATCCGGATCACTTCATTGCTTTCAATCTGCAACGTTTTATGCAGCTGTAAATTCTGTTCGCGCAAAAAATTTTCAAACACCATACGCGTCGCACTGCCGGGTTCGCGCATTAAAAAACGCTCGTCGATTAATTCGGAAAAATCAATTTGTGTTTTTTGCGCTGCCCAATGGTGAATCGGTGCAATCAGCACCAGCGGATTACGCAAGAATCGGCCACTGACCACATGATCGCCGGTCGGCGGATGGCTAAATAAGTACAAATCGTCCATCTGATTTTGGAACCGCTGCAAAACGCTGCTGCGGTTACCGATGTTAAAAGTCACATCCACCGCCGGATACTGTTGTGCATAGGGGCTGAGCAGACGCGGCAAAACATATTGTGCAGTAGTCACAACCCCAATACTGAAATGCCCTTTAGTGCCCTGCGCGGCATCACTTAAAAAACCATTGAAATCATCAAAGCGCGTGAGTGCATCAAGCGCGGCGTGATACAGCTCTTTACCTACAAAGGTCGGCTGATACTGACCATCGCGCACCTCCAGCAACAACTCTCCCACCGCTTCGGTGAGGCGTTTGATTTGCAGCGAAACCGTGGGCTGGGTGAGATGTAATTGCGCTGCCGCCTGGGAGATAGAACCCGTGCGCACCACAGCGATATAGACCTGCAACAGGCGGAAGGTCAGATGGCGGATATTCATAGGGTACCCTTGCTTAGGAATACTTATAGATAATCGTAAATATTAAAAAACATAAACATTAATTATCTTCTATCAATGCCCATCGCCACAATGGCCGCCAGGTACATCATTCATCTGGAAATAAGCATGCCCGATATCGTTATTATGTTTTTCTTACTCGGCGTACTGGCCGGTTTAGCCAAGTCCGATCTCAAAGTCCCCAAGGCAGCTTACGATACCCTGAGCATTCTGCTGATGCTCACCCTCGGCCTCAAAGGCGGGCTAGCACTGCATGGCCAAGTAAGCTGGCACTTACTGCCGGAAGTTATTACGGTCATTCTGCTGGGGATTGCGATACCACTACTGCTCTACCCGCTGCTGCGCAAATTCATCCTGCTCAACGCCGCCAACAGCGCCAGCATCGCCGCCCATTATGGTTCAGCGAGTGCGGGTACCTTTGCGGTGGCACTGGCGTTTGCGGAAGCCAACAACCTAACCATTGCCCCACAAACCACTTTGTACCTAGTGCTATTAGAATTGCCGGCGATTGTGGTCGCGATTTTGTTATACAAAAAAGCCACGGGCAGCACCGGCGGCATGAAGGGAATTTGGCACGAAGCGCTCACCAGTCGCGGAGTGGTTTTGCTCGCCGGCGGTGTGATTATTGGCTACCTCTACGGGCCAGACGCGAGCAAAGATATAGCCCCATTATTTCTCGGCGCGTTTAAAGCCTTGCTCGCGTTATTTTTATTGGAGATGGGCGTGTGCGCCTCGCAACATCTGCATCCTTTTCCTAAACATCATTGGCGCTTGATCAGCTTCGCTCTTGTCGCGCCTTTTGCGTTGGCGGTGATAGGTATTGCCGCAGGCATTGCGTTAGGTTTACCTGAAGGCAGCACACTCATCCTGGCTGCGCTCACCGCTAGCGCCTCCTACATAGCCGCTCCTGCTGCAATCCAAGCCGCAATCAAAGAAGCCGATATCGGGCTCGCAATTTTTGCAGCGCTGGGTGTGACATTTCCGTTGAATGTGCTGGTGGGGATTCCGGTTTACTACCAGATGCTCACGTGGATCAGCATCTAACTTCTTCTACTTATCACAATGATTCGCGGAGCATTTATGTACAGTCAAACGCATTTGCAACAATTGGAAGCCGAAGCGATTTATATCATCCGCGAAGTGGCAGCCAGCTTTGAAAACCCCTGCTTTTTTTATTCGATTGGCAAGGATTCAACCGTGATGCTGCACCTCGCACGCAAAGCGTTTTATCCCGCGCCTGTTCCATTCACACTCCTGCACGTTGATACAACCTGGGAATTTGCCGAGATGGCGCGCTTTCGCGATGCGATGGCAGCAAAACATAAACTCAAAATTTTGGTACACACCAATGAAGAAGCACTGGCGATGGGCATTCATCCCATCACCTCTGGCTCGGTGAAATACAACGACTTGATGAAAACACAAGCCTTAAAACAGGCAATGAAACAGCATCAGTTTGATGCCGCATTGGGTGGCGCGCGGCGCGATGAAGAAAAATCGCGCGCGAAAGAGCGCGTATTCTCGGTGCGCGATTCACATCAAGGCTGGGACCCTAAAAATCAACGCCCTGAATTGTGGAACATCTACAACACCAAAATCGACAAGGGCGAATCGGTACGCGTATTCCCGCTTTCCAACTGGACAGAGTTGGATATTTGGCAATACATCCTCAACGAAAATATTGAATTGGTCTCACTCTACTTGTCCGCCCCACGCATGAGTTGGATCAGCGATGACGGCGGCCAATATTTAATTCTGGACGACGAGCGCATGCTGCCATTTTTGAGCGAAACCGAACGCGCCAGTTTAGCAATCCGCCCACTGCGCTGCCGGACGCTGGGTTGCTATCCACAAACGGGCGCGGTACTCAGTGATGCCACCAGCCTACAAGATGTGATTCAGGAATTAATCGAAAGCAAAACCAGCGAACGCGAAGGGCGCATGCTGGATAAAGACCAAGTTGGGTCGATGGAGAAGAAAAAACGTGAAGGGTATTTTTAGAGGATTCCGAATGTCTCTTAACTCACGAAAAATACAGGCATAAGCCAACTACAACCTTACCTGCCACCCGCATTGCCCAAAAAATTCGTTCCTCGCGATCGCTCTACTGCTGAGCTGGTGAAAAGTCTGACAGAGTCAATGCAAGCGTTTTCAAAGAAATTTTTATTTTAGGCTTGGGAGTTGACTTGGGTTGCGAATCTGAGTTGTCTACAATGCTATCGTTATGGAGCACTGTTTCCAGTGCTCCTGCCGATTCATCCTGGAAAAAAGCGGGTTAAAAAATACCAAATACCTCTGCACTCACCAATTACCCAGTTGTACAAGTAGCAAACTCAAGATTAGGTACGGATTTTATTTCACCCGCAAGCGACTCAAACAAAGTGCGCTTACAAGTCTGGGAAATAACATACCCACGCTCGATTTTTTTCACACCATCCTCAAGATATTTAATAGTTACCTGCTTGGTTTGTGCAGATTCCAGGCTGCCAAATTGACGCCCCACACCAAGCTGAAACGATTCCACATAAAGTGATTTAGCTGACTCGCGGAATAATTTTGCATCATCGCGCAACCAATAATTAGTTGCATCCTCTTCCAATACCGGATCTGACACAATCACAACCAGTTTTTCGTAGGGATTAAGTGCGCCTTTTTTGAGTTTCTTTTGCACCTTTTTCTTTTTTGAATATAGCAATTCCCGATCTAGAAATGTCATTTTGTTATACAACAAAAAACTGCTTTTACTCTGTGTCATCAAAAAAACAGGGGTGACTTTAATTTGCCACTTACTGTTCTCAGATTGATTATCCCCGTGTAAAAACGTAAATTTTTCGAGAGGACTGGAGGATATTTTTAGGCGCAATTCGTTCGACAAATAATCAGTATTAACAACGGCAATATGTTGACTAAAAGGCTCAAGAACTTTGTTAGCCTCTTCTTGTTCTTTATTTAACCTGGACTTTTCCACCGAACCTGATACGGCTGCGTGTGCAAGTATGGAGACTAAAAATACACCCGCCGTATCGGCCGGATACATCATGCCTCCTGCTCCCTGGCCATTACCATTTAATGACTTTTTTCCAACAAATGTAATAGGATTGGTTGGATCAAAGCTGACATTAAAGAGCGCTTCATCCAATACCGGTATATTTTTCTCTGCTTTCGCACTTGCCATGGAAGCAACAGATAGTAAGAACGCGATCAGCAATAGGCTTCGTAACATAACAACCTCCCTTTTTATTATCGTTATAACAACTCGGCAATAAATTTGCCGAGTTGTTATGGGTCAATTAGTTAAATGGTTTGCGAAGGAGATCTACTGCTTCTTCTTCAGCTTGATAAAACGCATTAGTGATTCCAGGAAAGTTCGGCGGTGCATCCCACTCACCGTCAGCGGCTTTTAGGATATTGATTGGCGCAAACAAACTGTAGGAGTTATTAGCTAAGTCGATCATATAAAACTGCGCCGAAACAGCGGCCTGAGGCGCACCAACAGGAACATAGCTTGAATATTGACGAACAACACCAACGTTAAAGAAGTTCACCACTAACAACTGATCTACACCAAACTGGGTTTTGTATGCCGCATAATTTTTACTGATCGTCGAACCTGCAACCGGTTTTACTTTGGGCAATTTTTTCTCCGGGATTAGGCTGCTGATAGTGACCACCTCGTAACCCTTGGCTTTCAATTGCGCAATGACGCTGGCAGAGGTTTTTGCTAACTCCTCAGCTTGAAATGTCTCGACCTGTTTGGTTAATGATGAATTAGCAAGAGATGCAGCGCCCAAACATAAAAGGCAACCTGCGCCAGGAAATGAAGTGCTAATTTTAGGAATTGGCGACACATAGACACCAATTTTTTGCTGCTTCGGAATGGTATTGAGGTTTAAATCGACAGCCTGTTGTGGCGGAAGACTGGCGCAGCCAGTCACAAAAAGTACACAGACGGATAACAACACAGATAGATATTTCACGTTTACTGCTCCTGGTAATGATTATGTATTCCCTGATCCATATTTGTTCAGCGTAAACCGGCAACCCTAACGACACGCTGAAAAGCATGCTTGCCAAAAGCCACTCCAGATCCCGCCCAAAATGAACGCTATTCATCAGGGGCGGCCATATTATCGCGAAGATGAATTTAGCGCCAATAATTTTACTATCTGGTAGACCAAAAACTGCGCATCCGCTCGGGAATCCCTGTATGGAACATCATGTGCTAATATGCGCGCCTTTTTTCCGTTTCCGGCCCATTTTCTGGGCTTACACTTATTGAGTTTCAAGCATTCGGGCAAGCGCTATGGCAAGAAAAGTTGCGGTGATTATGGGTTCCAAGAGCGATTGGGCCACCATGCAGGCGGCAGTAGAGATACTGGAGCAGATGGGAGTGGAGTATCACACCGAGGTGGTTTCTGCCCATCGCACCCCGCAGAAACTCACTGAATTCGCGGAAACGGCGGTAGATAATGGCTATGCAGTGATTATCGCCGGTGCTGGCGGCGCGGCGCATTTGCCGGGTATGGTTGCAGCACACACCCGCTTGCCAGTGCTGGGCGTACCGGTGCAAAGCAAAGCGCTCAGTGGCTTGGATAGCCTCTATTCTATAGTGCAGATGCCCAAAGGCATCGCCGTGGGTACCTTGGCGATTGGTGTGGCTGGTGCGTTTAACGCCGGTTTGCTTGCCTGCCAGATTCTGGCAGTGACTGATCCTAAGCTGGCGACCAAAATCGACCAGTTCCGCCACGACCAGACCCAAGCAGTATTGGATAATCCAGACCCTCGTGATCAATAAGTCGCGATCAGTCATTTCCCTTTGCATTTAGTAAGCGCGTTTCGAGGTTAGGCATGAGTCAACGAATTTGGGTATTAGGTGCAGGCCAATTAGGTGCGATGCTCAAGCACGCCGGTATGCCATTGGCTCTGGATGTGTGCCCAGTGGATATTAATGAAGGTACAGCACCTGCACTTTCTCCCAATGACCTGGTTACCGCCGAACGCGAGCAGTGGCCGGAAACACTGGTGACTCACGCCCTTGCCCAACACCCGCGCTTCATCAACCAGAATATCTTTGGCCGCTTGGCCGATCGCAAAACCCAAAAAGAATTGATCGATTCACTCGGTATTGCGACTGCTCCCTGGCGCAATGTGGCCAATGACATCACCGCCAACGAATTGCGCGACCAACTCGGCGAACGCGTACTGCTTAAACGTCGCACCGGTGGCTATGACGGCCGCGGTCAACACTGGCTGCGCACCGATGAAGATGAAGTACCCGATGATTGGCAGGGCGAAGCCATCGCCGAACAAGCCATCAATTTTGATGAAGAAGTATCATTGGTCGGTGTGCGCAACCACCAAGGCGAATGCGTGTTTTATCCGCTCACGTTGAATCTGCACCTCAGCGGAATTCTCTACGCCTCGATTGCACCGCTCGCTCGCCTACAACCGCTGCAGGCACAAGCAGAGATGATGCTCGGTAAAATTCTAAATGCGCTCGATTATGTCGGCGTTATGGCGATGGAAACTTTCCGCGTTGGCGATCAGTTGCTAATTAACGAATTAGCCCCGCGCGTACACAACTCAGGTCACTGGACGCAAGCTGGCGCCAGCATCAGCCAGTTTGAATATCACCTGCGTGCCGTTGCTGGCATGGGGACACCGTTGCCGCAAATAATTGGCCAGAATGTGATGATCAATCTCATCGGCACTGACTATAATCCCGCTTGGCGCGATCTGCCCTGTGCACGCACCTACTGGTACGGCAAAGAGGTGCGCGCAGGCCGCAAGGTTGGGCATATCAATATTGTCAGCAACAACATCACCGAAATCCGCGAGACATTGGTGTTGCTTGGTGATTTACTGCCAGAGCACCACTACCGCGAAGCCATCGACTGGAGCCTGAACGGGCTCGCCACACTGTAAAACACTCGCGCACAAACCAGAGCCCGAAAAACTCTGGTTTTTTTGTAAGTCTTGGTTAATGTTTGCATCTTGCATAGCGGGAAGTGTGATAGGTTCTGTCATCTTTCCGCGTGTATCTTACAAGGAGCCATACGATGTTCACTTTGCATATCGCCAACAAAAATTACTCTTCTTGGTCACTGCGCCCCTGGGTGTTGATGCGCACATTGAATATCCCTTTCAACGAACAATTACATCCGTTTGACCCAGACAGTAATTGGACGGCATACCGAGCATTTTCGCCATCGGGCAAAGTACCTTGCTTGCAAGATAGCGAAATACATATTTGGGATTCCCTCGCTATAGCCGAGTATCTCGCTGAGGCTTATCCACAGGTCTGGCCAGCCGATAAAACCGCGCGCGCCTGGGCACGTTCCGCCAGCGCAGAAATGCACTCGGGCTTTCAAGCCCTGCGCAACAATTGCAGCATGAGCTGTGGCCATCGTATTCAGCTACACACAATTTCCCCTGCACTGCAAAAAGATATCGCACGCATTGATGAACTCTGGAATGAAGGCCTGCGTAAATTTGGAGGGGCATTTTTAGCCGGCGAAAAATTTACCGCTGTCGATGCTTTTTTTGCGCCGGTTGCTTTTCGGTTCCAAACCTATGGCCTGTCATTAACTGGCGCTGCGCAAGAGTACCTTGTGCGCTTATTGAATCTGCCAGCCATGCAGGAATGGTATGCAAGCGGCCTGGCAGAAACCTGGCGTGAACCAGAACACGAGCAGGAAATTCTCGCTGCAGGAAGTTTACTTGCCGATTTTCGCCACTAGTCCCAAACAGAGTATTCGCACTAATGAAATTGGAAATTAATGTCACTCCGCATGAAAACTACCTTCACGTAAAGGTGAAAGGCATCGGCAATTACGAGAACGCGTTGTATTTCTGGCAGCAAGTGGTCGCGGCCTGTGAGCAATATCAATGTTACCGGGTGCTTGGTGAGCAATACCTGCTCGACTCTGTAACCACGCTCGAAGCATTTGACCACCCGGCGATGTTTAAAAAACTCGGGATTACAACCAAATATCAATTTGCCTGGGTAGATAACAACCCGCGCACCCGTGAGACCACCGAATTCGTATACAACGTACTCGCTAATCGTTCAGTCAGCTATGGCAAATTGTTTCACGACGTCGAGAGTGCAAAGCTCTGGTTACTCGCGCAAAAATAACCACCTGCCACTGCTCTCATTCCCGAAAAACTCACCTCACCACAGTCCACCCCACTGCCGCAGCCTCCTCCCACTCCAGAGGGATGCTCAGTTATGGTGCGAGGTCGCTTAAAGTCATTACCATTTTTGACAAACATCTCCTTGCTTACTAAGGTTCATAGCAGCAACCGCTACGTCGGAAGCCTTTTTTGGATCATTTTCTATAAAAATTATCGTCCAATAATTGTTGGCTCCCGGTGCCCGATCTCGCATCAAGGAGTTTCTCCATGTTCAACAATATGAAAGTCGCACTGCGCCTCGCTATGCTCGCAGGCATACTGCTGGCATTTATGATCCTCATCGGTGCCATGGGTATTAAAGGCATGAGCGATGCAAACCAGGGCATGCACACCGTTTATGTGGATCGTGTTGAACCTATGCGCGATCTGAAAGAGGTGATTGATAACTTTGCGCTCATTCTGGTCGATGTCCCACAGAAAACCGTCAAGGGCATAATGACTACGCAAGAAGCACTAAAAATTACCCAAGAGGTTTTACCCAATACGGATAAACTCTGGGAATATTATCTAACTACTTTTTTGATTGATGAAGAAAAAGCACTTATTAAAAAGGCCGCTCCGCTAATCGATAGAACGCATCAACAATTGGCCGATTTACAGAAGTGGTACAGCAGCAATAATGTAGAAGCAATCAACGGTTTTACCCAAACTGGAATTTACCCGATCTTCGACCCACTCAACGAAGTATTTACGGAACTCAATAAATTGCAGGTGACCGTAGCTAAACAAGAATACGAACGCTCCACCAAACGCTATCACGACACGCTTAGGCTCAATAGCATTATTATCGGCTCCGCTATTTTGATCGCGATATTACTCAGCTTTGTCATCACGCGCAGTTTACTGCGGCAATTGGGTGGTGAACCCAATTACACTGCCGATGTAATTTATCGCATTGCCGAAGGTGATCTCTCGGTAAAAGTGGATCTTAATCCCAAAGACCAAAGCAGTATCCTGTTTGCCATCCGCCAAATGGTTACAAAATTATCGGAAATTATTGGCGATGTACGCTCCACTGCCGATTCACTTTCTTCCGCATCAGAAGAATTAAGTGCGACAGCGCAGTCGCTTAGCCAGGCGGCAACACAGCAAGCCGCGAGCATTGAAGAGACCAGCGCCTCAATGGAAGAAATTACCGCCTCTATTGGACAAAATAGCGATAACGCCAAAGTCACCGATAGCCTTGCCAGCAAAAGCGCGCGCGAAGCAAATGATGGCGGCAGCGCAGTAAAAAACACCGTAGAAGCTATGCGTAAAATTGCGCAAAAAATCAGTGTGATTGATGATATTGCCTACCAAACTAATTTACTTGCGCTCAATGCAGCAATTGAAGCCGGGCGCGCCGGTGAACACGGGCGCGGCTTTGCAGTAGTCGCCAGTGAAGTGCGCAAACTCGCTGGTCGCAGCCAAACCGCAGCGAAAGAAATTGGGGAACTTGCAGGAGGCTCAGTAAAACTCGCGGAAAGCGCAGGGCAGCTATTGGATGAAATAGTCCCCGCCATTAAAAAGACTGCTGATTTAGTGCAAGAAATTTCTGCCGCAAGCGATGAACAAACCATGGGCGCCAACCAAATTACCATCGCGATTTCGCAAATCAGTATCGCCACCCAACAAAATTCTTCTTCCGCGGAAGAGCTTTATTCCACGGCCGAAGAACTCACCAGCCAAGCCTTGCAATTGCAGCAGATGATGGAATTTTTTAAAGTGCGTTAACCGCTAAATAAAAAAGCCCCACCCAATACTATTGGGCGGGGCTTTTTTATGGGACGGACTCTTCATGAGCAGAACGTGTCACCGGCAATTATAAAATCCACACTTCTACACGGCGATTCATGCGACGCCCCTCTTCCGATTTACTGCTCGCCAGCGGTGCCTCCTCGCCCATACCGCGCGCTACCAACGGATAAATCCCGCGCGCAATTAAATGCTGCTCAACTACTTTGGCTCGGCGCAACGACAACTCAACATTTTGCGCCTTGTCACCCTCGCTATCAGAAAAACCAAAGAGCTGCACACGTTTGGGGGAGTTGATTTCTACGTACTTCACCAGGCGATCAAGGTCAGAAATACTCTTGGTATCCAATTCGTCGCTGCCATCTTTAAAGCGAAAGTTAATCGACAAGCGCTGCGAGCGCGCCGTCAGGCTGCGCATCTCTTCAGGGTAAAAATTATTATTGAACGGCTGGCCAGTTTTAATATTTTGCGATACCAGGCCTATATCTTCCACGATACTTTGGCCGCGCTCGGTTGCACTGAACTTCACAAACTCTTCCGCATCGGTATTGATATTTTTTTGCGGCAGATAAAAATACAAACGGCGTGCGAGTGGGTAGTCTTCTGTGCTCACGGTAAAGTGCGTGGGTAAAATCGCTTTGGATGTTTTGGTGGTGGAAATTGCCAATAATTTTGCGCGGCGCACATAGGGCAAGCCGATAAAACCTATAGCGCCTTCATCTTTTGCCACTAAATCCGACAACTCAGTACTGGACTCAAAACGTTTGGCTGTGAGCGCAAGCGTTACCTTGGCGGGGTCAAGCACCATACTTTTAATTGAATCCCAGGTACCGGAGTTTTCGTCGCGCGCATAAAGAGTGATAGGCAAGTCTTTACCTCCCAGTTCAGACCAGTTAGTCACTTCGCCGGAAAATATTTTCACCAATTGTGGAATCGAGAGTTGGCTAATCGAATTTTGCGTATTGGTAATAATGGCCAGACCATCCAACCCGATAATATGCTCACTGCCAGGCTCAGTCAGGTCACCACTTTTACCCAGTAATAGCTCGCGTTCCTGCTCTTTAATACGGCGCGACGACATACCCAACTCCGCACTGCCCTGCAGTAAATCGGTAAACGCCGTACTGGAACCATGAGCATGGATTTCGATAAATTCGATGCGGCCATTAAGCTGTGCACTGACCGCTTTTTCAGTGGGTGCTTTACCTTGCTCGGTTTTAATATCCGTAGCGCCACGCGCCATCAAATAAGACTCCACCAACCGCGGTGTTAATTTTTCACCAACGGTATTGGAACCATGCACACGGAACAGCGGCTTGCTCGCACGTATCACCGGGCTACCGGGAACATAAACTTGTTGCTGAGGCTTAACAGCGGACTTCACCCGCGTTTCAGTAATCGCCTGCAACACAAACACTTCGCCCGCATCAAGCGGTAAAAATGAGCGCAATAAATATCCACTCAAGAGCAGCAATAACGAGCACGCTACTGCTGCAATAAAACTGAGTTTAATGGTGCCGCGTGTTTTCTTTTTGGGTGAAAACTCATCACCAGTGTGAGTTGCGGTTACTATTGAATCTTCCATCTGGCGCACATCCCACACCAGTTTGGTTAATTCATCATCATTTGCAGTCAGGGCTTTTTCTAACAACTCAGCGCGATATTCTTCATCCTTCAGTACCATATTCAACGGAATGTGCATTTTTAAGTGAGCTTCGCACAGCCGTTTTAAATTCCATAATTTATCGACCAAGGCCACGTTGTAATGCATATGCTTGTGGGATTTGGGGGACATAAAGGCTCTCTGGTTTTCATTGTCGAATAGTCGATAGACGAGGGAAATATCTACCGACCTCTGAAGCGGTGCACTATATGACGACTTTGTGACAAGAGGATTACATCCCACTTGCGTCTTACTGTTGAGCAATCCAATTGCTTGTTATGATGTACCCTATCGAAAAAGTTATAACAAGGCATCCGCATGAATACACCTCCCCCCCCGGTCAGCCTCTGGCAAGCGTTAAAATTCTGGCTCAAACTAGGCTTTATCAGTTTTGGTGGCCCTGCCGGACAAATCGCCATCATGCATCAGGAATTAGTGGAACAGCGCCGCTGGATTTCCGAGAAACGTTTTTTGCATGCGCTTAATTACTGCATGCTTCTGCCGGGGCCAGAGGCGCAACAACTCGCCACTTATATCGGCTGGCTAATGCATCGCACCTGGGGTGGAATCATTGCCGGTGTGCTGTTTGTTTTACCCTCGTTATTTATTTTAATTTTGCTTTCCTGGCTTTATATTGCCTATGGACATCTCACATTCATTGCCGGAATTTTCTACGGCATTAAACCGGCGGTAGCTGCCATTGTGGTGCAGGCGGCACATCGCATTGGTTCACGCAGTTTAAAAAATAATTGGTTATGGGGTATCGCATTTGCCGCCTTTATTGCCATTTTTGCCCTGCACCTACCCTTTCCATTGATTGTGCTGGCAGCAGGGATTATTGGCTGGTTAGGTGGAAAATTTGCACCGCAATTATTTAATGCCAGCGCCAAACACCAGGCGAACCAGAAAAATTACGGCGCCGCGATTATCGATGATGCAACACCCACACCCGCGCATGCAAAATTTCGCACGGCACGCTTGATATTAGTGATTGCATGCGGATTACTACTGTGGATATTGCCCATGCTATTGCTCGGCACCAGTTTCGGTTGGCAACACGGCTTTACCCAAATGGCCTGGTTTTTCACCACCGCTGCACTGCTGACGTTTGGCGGTGCCTATGCCGTTCTACCTTATGTTTACCAAGGTGCAGTGGTTAATTACCAATGGTTGACACCGGCGCAAATGATGGATGGTTTGGCGCTCGGCGAAACCACCCCCGGGCCATTAATTATGGTGGTCGCGTTTGTAGGATTTGTGGGTGCCTATACCCAGCAATTTCTCGGCGCCGAGCAATTATTTTTAGCAGGCGCGATTGCTGCAACACTGGTGACCTGGTTTACATTTTTACCTTCGTTTATTTTTATTCTCGCTGGTGGCCCGCTAGTGGAGTCCACCCAAAGCAATTTGCATTTCACTGCCCCGTTAACAGCAATTACTGCTGCAATCGTGGGTGTGATCATTAACCTCGCATTATTTTTTGCTTATCACACGCTCTGGCCTGAGGGAACGGAATCAGGTTGGCTATTGCAAATAGATTGGATCGCATTAACGATAGGCATTCTTGCCAGTGCTTTATTATTTTATTGGAAGCTGAGCATCATGAAAGTATTGGGGATTTGTGCCTTACTGGGTATTGCGGTGAAATTTGTAGTTGGATAAAAACAAGGGCGCCAATCGCGCCCAAGTTTTAAAAATTTACCGCTATGTTCCAGCTATTGTGCTGGTTTGATATCACCACAATCACTGCCCAACCACTTACCTTCCATTTTAAAATTCATGGTGCGCTTTTCCCCGTTCATCATATGCACCATGGTTCCTGTGCCAGAATAATGTTTAGGTGAGTGAAAATTCACCTCACTCTCACCCCTGGCTTGTTCTTCACCTGAACACACATAGGTAGATTTGAACCGGGTGGCGCTGATTTTTGTAATAGTAGATTTGCAGCCATCGACATCATCCGGCAACTCACCACGATCAATTTCCGCTTGAGTGATGCAACTTTTTACGTTAGTCCCCGATGGCGATACCTGCACCTGATCATTCTTGAAACTAACTCCGTCATCTTTGATTTCCATACCCGATTGCGCCATTATCGCCTCCATTTGTTTACGCTGCTCCGGCGGCATATTGGCGAATTGCTCTTTCATTTGCTCCATAGCTGCTTTCATTTGATCGGTTTGCATGGCCTGCATTTCCTTGGCGCTATCTGCATCCCAAGTCATATTGTTTTCCCACAACCCCGCTTTCATATCAACTTTGATTGGCTCAGCTTGCGATGATAAAACTGTGGTACCGATAACGGCGACAAAACCTAACAATAGCTTGTTCATAATACTGTCTCCTTGATTGAGGTAAGTTTTTGCTTATACACCCGAGTTGATGAATATAGCATTAATCGGCCTATTGACTTGCGCCCCAAACGTAATCGTGCCCCGCTTCCGTAGTAACATCAACCAAATAGGCATTTGCAAGCGATAGCTGCGGCATTGCTTTGGTGGTGTTTTTTAGCGGTTTTTTGATCTGAGCCTGTTGATAATAAGGATTGGGATTTTTTCCGTTACCCGTAATTTTTTTCACCTTGAAATTGTTTACCGCTGGAAGAAGGGAATGGGTGCGCAAACGCAAATTACCGCCGAGACGTGAATGTATTTTTAATTCCCTAATCTGACCCTCAGCCCAGCGCATATCCACTACAAAACCGCCGCGCATCACCAAACCTTTTACTTCACCTTCAGGCCAGGCCTGCGGCAATGCCGGTAACAAGTGCACTGCGCCGTCATAGCTTTGCGCCAGCATTTCAGCCATACCCGAAGTAAAACCAAAATTGCCATCGATCTGGAATGGAGGATGTGCATCAAACATATTGGGATAAGTACCGCCACTTTCATTCACACTACCGTCCAGTGTTAATGCAGGTTTAATTTGGTCGCACATTAATTTAAATGCGCGATCACCATCCAACAAACGGGCCCATAAATTGATTTTCCAATTCATCGACCAACCGGTAGATGGATCACCGCGTTGCTCCATACTCACCCGCGCTGCACTGAATAATTCCGGCGAACGAATGGGCGATATTTGATTGCTGGGATAAAGCCCATACAAATGCGAGACATGGCGATGCTGATCCTGCGGATCATCCCAGTCCTCCAGCCACTCCTGTAGTTGATGGTATTTACCAATTTGCATTGGCGGTAAACGCGCGAGCGTTTTTTCCCAAACCGGAATTTGCGCTTTATCTTCACCCAGAATTTTTGCGGCAGCGATGGTATTGCTATATAGATCAAACAAAAGTTGATTATCCATAGTCACGCCCGCCGCGATTTTTGTGCCCGTCGCCTTGGGTGCATTTTCCGGTGACATTGAAGGTGAAACAATCAGCCATTTTTTGTTGGGTGATTCAATTAAAAAATCTTCGAAAAAAGTGACGGCTGATTTCATCACCGGGTAGACATCGGCCAAGTATTTTTTATCACCCGTGTATAAATATTTTTCCCACAGGTGTTGGCTCAGCCAGGCATTGCTTGTTGGCCATGAACCCCAAGTGTGATCCACACCGCCGGTGATGCGCCAAATATCCGTATTATGGTGTGCCATCCAACCACGTGCGCCATACATGGTTTTAGCGCTCTCCTGTCCGGTTATCGCCAACTCTTTGGTCATGGTGATCAGCGGCTCATGTAACTCACTTAAGTTAGTGACCTCTGCGGGCCAGTAATTCATTTCAGCATTAATGTTGAGTGTGTATTTGCTATCCCAGGGCGGATCTTGCCGATGATTCCATAAGCCTTGAAGATTAGCTGGCTGGCCACCCGGTTGCGATGAAGAAATTAATAAGTAGCGCCCAAATTGGAAATAGAGACTGGCTAACTCCGGATCATGGCGATTGGCAAATAAACGGATGCGTTGATCCGTGGGTTCCTGCGCAAACTCGCTTTTACCCAAATTAAGGCTCACGCGATTGAAATACTGTTGATAAAAATTGCTGTGCGCTGTTTTACGGACAGCAAATTGATTATTTTCAAAATTCCGTTTTGCTTGTGCAAGATACTGACGTGAACGCTCCAAGGCATTTGCACTGATATCATTATATTTAACAAAATTGGTTGCCATGGAAATCAGTATCACCACGGAATCTGCATTGGCAACCTGAATACGATTATCGCGCTGCGTAAGCTTGCCACCACTTGCACTCACATTTAATAGCGATGCGAGCTTGACTTGCCCTTTGATGCCTTCGTGATCTTTGGATTGCACTTGCATCGCCAAGGTATTTGCATCCTCTTGCGAAAAAACAGCTTGGGAAGGATGAGATAGATGTGCACTGAAATTGAGTTGCCCTGTTTTGCTCGCACTCAACTTCACCACAACAACTTGATCGACAAAAGAGCTGAACACTTCACGTGTAAACACCACATCCTTCACTTGATAGCGTGTAGTGGCCAGAGCGTTGCCAATATCGAGTTCGCGATAATATTGTTGATACTGACTGTGACCAGGGAATTCCAGTTGTAAATTACCTGCTGTTTGATAGGGCATGCCATGGGCGCCCTGACTGGTAATGGTTTTTGCAGCCAGCGCTTCAGCAGCGGGGTAATCACCCGTTGCAATTAATCGACGAATCTCCGGCAGGGATTCTAATGCCGCCGGATTGAGATTGTTGTGCGGGCCGCCAGCCCAAAAAGTATTTTCATTTAATTGAATTGTGTCATTCGCAGGATTGCCATACACCATGGCGCCCAGCCGCCCATTTCCCAAGGGCAATGCCTCTTCCCACACCGCAGCGGGTTGGGCATACCACAGTTTATGGGATTGATTAGCGCTCACGCTAATGCTCGCGCACATTAGTAATAGAATAGTAATCAGGATTCTCATTGCACAAACACTCCGTTTTTATTTAGTTCTAATGGTGTTTTTATAGGAAAGCAAAGCGTCTGTCGAAAACAATTACTTAACTTAAAAAAATCGGCGCACCAGGCGCCGATTTCAATACTTACTTTAAGAGCTTCTGCAGATGGGGTTCCAGTGCTTTTGCCCACAGCTCATAGCCTTTCTCATTCGGATGCAAAAGATCCGGCATAATCACCTCTGGCAATACACCCTCTTTGGTTAAAAATACGGAGTTAATATCCGCAAAAAATATTTTCTTGTTATCAGCATAATCTTTAATGATCGTATTTACACCGTTATTGATCTGGCGCAACTGACCATCGGGCTTCTCATCGCGCGGAAACACAGCCAATAACAGCACTTTTGATTGAGGTAAACGCTGTTGCAATTCATTTAGCAAGTTTTTAATTCCTGCTGCCGTAGTTGCCGGATTTTCATGGCGATGACCGGTGTTGTTGGTGCCGATCATCATGACTACCAACTTGGGCGACATATTTTCCAATGCACCGTGCTGAAAACGCCAGAGCACATTCTCGGTACGATCGCCGCCAAAACCTATCGCAAAAGCATTACGTTTTGCGTAGTGTTTTTCCCACACAGCCGCACCTTCTTTTTCCCAACCCTGGGTAATGGAATCGCCAATAAACAGTAAATCGATTTTTCCACCTTTCGCTTTTATTGCTTTAGCATCAGCCAGTTTCTGTTCGTGACGCGGCAACCACCAGTCGATTGACCACCATTCATTTAACATGCCCGGCGTAACCGATACAGTTTTGTAATCCGGGCAGGTGGCGAGCGTTACGTCTTTAGGTGTTTGAATTAAGAGTTGTACATTGGCGACAGCAACTTCACCTGCACCACCCACTTCCAATGCAAAAGGCATAGTCGTCGCCGAGAAATTATCTTGCTCTTGTTTAAAGCAACTCAGCGGCACATAGATTTTTTTCCATCCTTTGCCGACCAAATCGCGCGCGGCCATAGTGAAAGGCACTACACGATCGCAGCCTTCTTTTTGGCATTCCATTTTGAAAGACACACCGCCTTTGGCGAGTTCGTCAATTTTAATATCCAACGTCAGCACGCCCGTGTCCATATGGGCGGTTAAATCTAACGGCTCGCCAGATTCCAATGTCATGCCAGCGCGCCATGTATCTTTCCAAGCAAATGCCAGCGCGTCTTCCTGCACATCTTTATCAATAGTTTGTACTTTGACATCGCCCTTCGGCAAAGCAGCAAAAGCACCGCTAAGGATTTGTTGACGCTCATAGTTTTCGATAAAAACATGCCAAGGTTCAAGCGGGCGACGTACGTAAAGGTTTATGTCTTGCGGTTCATCGCTTGCAACGCCAACAACTTGTTCCGGTAAATTTTTCGGGCCAGTTTTGACGGATTTATAGGTGAGCCCGTAACCCAATTTAAATAATGGATCGTAATTTTTATGATGCTTATTTAATACATCTTGCAATGGCAATTTTGGCCAGGAGAAAGACAAGGTGCCTTTGAAATCGAAATTGGGTTTACCGTCCGCTTTCGCAATCAATACATCTGCCACGCCTGCACCTTCTGAACCCGGCAACCAGGCGGCAACAAATGCATCTGACGCATTTAACTCTGGGTTAATCCACATAGGGCGACCAGATAGAAATACCGACACCACCGGAATACCTTGTGCTTGCAATTTTTTTAACAGCGCGAGGCTTTTCTTTTTCGCAGGTTCAAATTCAAGCGTGTCGCGATCTCCACTGCCTTCGGCATAAGGATTTTCACCAAACACAACAATGGCCGCATCCGGCTTTTGCGTGAAAGTACCATCAACTGATAAAAGTGTTTTTCCACCTGCCGCATCGACTGCGGTTTTTATGCCGCTATAAATGGAGGTAGCACCGGGAAAGCGAAAGTTTTCTTTTGCATCAGTAACACCTTGCCACCACACACTCCAACCACCAGCTTGTTTGCCGATATTATCCGCACCATCACCGGCCACCAAAATAGTTTTGGATGGATTAATCGGTAATACCTTGTTGGTATTTTTCAATAACACCAAACTTTCACGCACAGCTTGGCGTGCAATCTCGCGATGCTCTGCACTACCTACGACAGATTGATCAGCCGCAAACGCACGCTCAGAAGGTTTTTTATCCCACAGGCCTGCACGCATTTTTACGCGCAGGATTCGGCGCACTGCGTCATCCAAACGCGCTTGCGAAATTTCGCCAGACTTTACTTGCTTAAGCGTGTTTTCAATCATGGCTTTCCAATCGTAGGTCACCATAAGCAAATCGATACCGGCGTTAATCGCTTGCGGGCAGGAATCATTAGTGCAACCGGGAACCTGGCCGTGGCCATTCCAATCGCCTACGACTAAACCATCAAAACCCATGCGATTTTTTAATACATCGGTGAGCAAATATTTATTGCCATGCATTTTTTCGCCGTTCCATTCACTGAAACTGGCCATCACGGTTTGTACACCAGCATCCAGCGCGGGCACATAACCGGCGTTGTGAATCTTAACTAATTCTTTTTCTGTAACACGCGCGTTGCCTTGGTCATCGCCACCTTCTGTGCCACCGTCGGCAAGAAAATGTTTAGCGGTGGCAATCACACGGTCCTCTGCTAAAAACTCTTTGGTATTCGGCTTACCTTGCAAACCTTCAACCATCGCTGTTGCGTAATCGGCGACCAGTTTTGGATCTTCTGAATAACTTTCGTAGGTGCGCCCCCAACGATCATTTTGTGCAACAGCGAGCGTGGGTGCGAATACCCATTCAGTACCAGTTGCGCGCACTTCTTTTGCTGTTGCAGCGCCGATTTGACGAATCAAATCAGCATTGTGCATTGCACCCAAACCAATGTTGTGCGGAAAGAGTGTGGCGCCGGTTAAATTGTTGTGGCCGTGAACTGCATCGGTGCCCCAGAAAATCGGGATGGCCTGCTTGCCATCGCTGGTGTCCATAGAGGCGATATAGAGTGCGTCGAGAAACTCCACCCAGTCTTTTGGTGTTGCATTGTCGATGCGATTCGGCATGGAACCGCCACCGTTTAATACCGAACCCAAATGGTATTTTTTAATATCATCCGGCGTAACGGTCTGAATTTCTGCCTGCATGATCTGCCCGACTTTTTCTTCGAGCGTCATATTTTGCAGAATGCTTTCAATTTTTGCATTGAATTCGGCCGAATCTTTTATTGGCGATTCGGCTTTTGGCCAGAGCTTGATATTGGTTTTTTGTTCGGCGTAGGTGGAATAATTTGCGGAAAATATTGCGGAAGCAATAAGGCCAAGTACGGCTAATTTTTTGAGATTTTTCATTGGGGATGTTCTCTTTAATTTTTATGAGCTGTAAGTGTAGGTTGGTGCGGGCCGCGCAGGCTGAGTCTGCGAACCGCAACGTGACCATGCCCAACACCAAGCCAAAACCCGGTTCAATGCTCCGTTGGGCTTTTGGTCGGAGCGGCAAGATGGTCGTGTTGCGGTTCGTTCCTCACCAGCAACCTACAAGTACTTCGGAAAAATTATTTCGCGTTAACAACAACCTGCTTCTGTACACCCATCCCTTCAATACCTAATTCCACCACATCACCTTCATTCAAATAGATTGGTGGTTTTTGCCCGAGACCAACACCGGGTGGTGTACCTGTGCTAATAACATCGCCGGGTTGCAAACTCATAAATTGGGAGAGGTAGTGCACTAAAAATTGTGGGCCAAATACCATTTGATCGGTGGAACCATTCTGGAAAGTTTTGCCGTTTACTTTTAGCCATAAATTCAAATTAAGCGGATCAGCAATTTCATCTCTGGTTACCAAATAAGGGCCGATTGGGCCGAAGCTGTCGCAGCCTTTACCTTTATCCCACTGACCACCCGGGCGCTCCAATTGAAAGTTGCGTTCCGATACATCGTTAATTACGCAATAACCAGCGATATAATCCATCGCCTCATCCAGCTCAACATAGCTCGCGTGCTTACCGATGACGATGCCTAACTCCACTTCCCAATCGAGTTTGGTGGAGTTACGCGGTTTTATAATATTGTCGTTCGGACCAGTGATCGCACTGGTGGCCTTCATAAAAACCACCGGTTCCGCGGGTACAGCAACACCTGACTCGGCGGCGTGATCGGCATAATTTAAACCGATGCAAATAAATTTCCCGACATTATTAACACAGGCACCAAAGCGCACAGGCTCATTCACTAAAGGCAATGAATTGATATCCAGACTCGCAATTTTTTTTAGCGATTCTTCACTCAGGGTTTTGCCGTTAATATCGGAAACCACTGAACCCAATTCGCGCACCTTGCCATTGCTGTCCAAAATCCCTGGGCGCTCATGTCCTGCATTGCCATAACGAAGTAATTTCATAAATATGATTCCAAATTAATTGCTCCAACCACCATCAATTATATTGATAGTGCCGGTGGTAAATGCCGATGCGTCGCTCGCCAGATAAAGCGCCAGCTCTGCCATTTCACGCGCGGTGCCTAAACGCCCCATGGGTTGGCGAGCGACAAAATTTTTATAAGCTGTTTCGTAATCACCAGTTGCATGCAAGCGCTGCTCAAGCGATGGTGTTTGTACGGTGCCGGGGCAGATTGCATTGCAGCGAACGCCTTGTGTGACAAAATCGGCGGCGACAGCTTTAGTCATACCAATTACAGCCGCTTTGGTCATGCCATACGCAAAACGATTGGGGGCACCTTTAATCGAACTGGCGACGGATGACATATTGATAATAGACCCGCCCCCCCTTTCGATCATGCCCGGCAAAAAAGTGCGGATCATGCGGTACATGGAACTTACGTTTAAATCGAATGAAAAATTCCAGTCTTTTTCATCGCATTCCAAAATGGTTCCGCTGTGCACATAACCGGCGCAGTTAAATAAAATATCGATATCACCGATGTCTTTGCTGAGCGCAATAACTTCTTCGCTATTCAATACGTCCAGCTTGCGGGTTTCGCAGCCCGTCAGTTCACTCAACGCGGCAATATTGATATCCGTTGCAATAACACGCGCGCCTTCAGCGACAAATAATTCGGCGCTAGCACGACCAATACCTTGGGCGGCGGCGGTGATTAATGCGGTTTTACCTTCAAGACGTTTCATATTTTTTGTCTCACTGGATTTGTCTCACCGGCAAACAACTCGGGCCAATCGGCTCAAAGGCTTTATAGGTTAAAATAAATTCCTGATGCCCAAGCTCTTCCGACACACTGCGCTTACCCGAAGCAACATCGATAACATTTTGCAGAATCTCTTCACCCACTTCATCCAGTGTTGCTTCGCCTTCCAAAATGCGCCCGGCATTCACATCCATATCACCCGCCAGGCGACGATAGGTTTCCGGATTGGCGCAGACTTTTATCACCGGCGAAATAGCTGAACCGACAACAGAGCCACGACCGGTAGTAAATAAAATTACATGCGAACCGCAAGCAATTAATTCGATAATTTCCGCGTTGTCAGAAATATTGGGGAAACCAAAACGCGGTTCGCCGTCGGGTACTACATCCAACAAATACAAACCACCGGCGGGTGGAATATCACCGGGTTTAATCAAACCACTAATAGGCGATGAACCCGATTTTGAATAAGCACCCATGGATTTTTCTTCGAGTGTCGTCAATCCGCCATCGGCATTGCCCGGTGCAAAACTGCCGAAACCCATCACGCGATAATAGTGTTCCGCTTTGGCAACGCAGGCTTCAATTTCTTCGCCCAATTCCGGAGTAATCGCACGATCCGCCATAATGGTTTCGCAGCCAATTAATTCACCGGTCTCTTCAAAAATGCAAATCGCATCGGCGGCAACCAACGCATCAAAACAACGGCCGACTGCTGGGTTAGCACTGATACCACTAGTGCCATCCGAGCCACCACAAATTGTCCCCACAATTAATTCGTTTAAATACATAGGCACGCGCGCAACTTTTGCGGCTTCGCTTTGCAAACGTTTTACCGCAGCCAAACCTAATTCAATTGTGCTTTTGGTGCCGCCCGCCTCCTGAATAACCAATAATTCTGCAGGGCGACCACTCGCGCGAATTTCACTCAACAATTTTTCGCGATTCATACTTTCGCAGCCGAGCGATACCAACAACGCACCGCCGACGTTGGGATGAGTACAAACCGCGCGCATCATTTCATAGGCGTATTGATTGGGATAACAGCCGGGAAAGCCAATGAGATGCACATCCATATTGTCAGCGAGATTTACAATCCTGCGCGTAACGTGATGCGCACATTCAACCAAATAGGCCACCACAATCACATTGCGAATACCTTTGCGGCCATCGGCGCGCTGCCAGCCAGAAAAACTTACGGCATCATTCATGATTCACTCCTGTCTTTGTTTTGACGGCTGCGGGTGTGACTGGGAATGTAATCACTTTTCATATTGTGCATATGCACGTGTTCACCTTTTGCGACGGCATCGGTCATTGAGCCGATAGGTGCGCCGTAGCGATAAACTTTATCGCCGGCGCTTAATGCGGTGCGCGCAATTTTGTGTCCGACAGCGATGTCAATTTGACTGGTAATAACTTCCCCATCAATTGATAACGCATCGCCGCTGTGGATCTGCTTCACGCACACCAAAATATTGTCTTCCGGATGGAGCAATATCACCGGTGCGAGTGCAGGTTTTTGCTGTGCAACTGGATCAGCAGTTTGCGTCATACCTAATCCTGAAAAAATAAAATAGCAGTTAACGAAATTAAGCTGGTATGGGTGCGGCCGGATGCAATAACTCACACTCGCGCAACCGTTGCCAGAGCTCTTCGGGAATTGGTGTATTCATCCAGACAAGTGATTGCTGCACTTGCGCTTCACTCGCCAGACCAGCCAATACCGAACAAATTTGTGGATGCGCAGCCGGAAATTGCAGTGCAGCAGCGGCAAGTGGTACAGCAAATTCTTCACACACAGATTCAATTTGTGCGACGCGATCAATAATGGTTTGCGGCGCCGCTTCGTAGTTGTAATGCAGCGGAATTTTACCGCTGGCGATATCGGCACCTTTCACTCCGGTTGCCAAAATTCCGGAATTAAACGGGCCACCGAGAATGACAGACGCGCCGCGCCTTGCACACAAAGGCAGGAACGTTTCGCAGGCGCCTTGCTCTAGCAAGGTGTAGCGACCAGCCAATAAGAAGCCATCAAAATCGCCGTGTTTTAACGCCGCCTCGCAGATTTGCCATTCGTTGGTACCCAAGCCAATCGCGGCCACCTGCCCTGCCGCCTTCAATTCGCTCATGGCGCGGTAACCACCCTCCATAAATTCGCGAAAACGCGCTGGGTGGTCAGCGCCGTGAGTCAGCGGCCCTAGATCATGGGCGAGCAATACATCAACGTGGGTGCGCTGCAAGCGTTTGAGGCTGGCATCAAACGAGCGCATCACGCCGTCGTAGCTGTAATCAAATTGCGGCTCCAGTGGCGGAGCATCGGCAAAACCATGGCGCATCGAAGCTTTGGATGTACTGGGCACTAACAGCCGCCCTACTTTAGTTGAGACGATTACAGGCTCAGTCACCGCTGTCTTGGCGAGTGCGGCGCCCAAGCGGGTCTCGCTCAGGCCAAAACCGTAATGGGGTGCCGTGTCGAAATAGCGGATGCCGGAATCAAGTGCCGATTGCACTGCGCTGTTCGCTTGGGCATCGGTTAAGGGGTGATATAGGTTGCCGATGGGGGCAGCGCCAAAACCCAATAAGGACATAGGGAGATTGCTGCGGCCAAAAGCACGCGTCGGAAGAAGATTGAACCTGCCCACACAACCTCTTTTTATAATTAGATTTTTACGATCGTTTTTTGCTTGGCTTTTTATGTTTGAAACATCAATCGCCAATAAAAAACATTCTAGCCGAACGCAACTGAAAAGCACATATAGTTATTTAGACTTTTTCTAAAAAGATATGCTCTCAGCTAACAATCCTTCCACCATCTTTTTAACCCCCATAAAAAAGCCGACTGCAGGAGTCGGCTTTTTAACAGCTTGTGAGATGGTTAATCGATAAGCCCTTGCGAGATCTTATCCGAGGCCTGCAGCAAACGCTCCAACACCCGCTCAGTGCTGATCGCCTGGGATTTGATATGGATAAAAGGAATGATCAATACCGCTGCCGCACCGTGGACACCAATGATCGGTACACAGAAATCAGTCACGCCATCGACAAAATCACTGGCGAGTTGGATATAGCCCTGATCCACCCCTTTGCGCGCCTTGGCGAGGAAGCGCTCGATGCGCTCCAGATCCACCGTTGCCGACAGCAGCGGCAGCCAACCAGCTTGTACATCGGGCGTGGCGAAACCGTAGAGCAAGGCACCGGAGTTGGTATCTATCAGGCGGCGGCGATAGCCAACACGCACTGAAAAACCGAGATCCATCGGGCTTTCAAGGCGGGCGACCACCACAATTTGGTCGCCTGAGGGCACCACCAAATGGCAGGATTGCCCCAGCTCCCGGGTCAGCTCTTTCATCACCGGCAAGGCGACTTCGAGCAGGGTTTTGGCCGTGCCTTGGGAGATGCCGAGCGTGAAGAGTTTGTTGGTGAGCATGTAGCCGTCGCGACCATCGGGCATCTGGGTGATGAATCCGCGATATTCGAGCGCGAGCACCATGCGGAAGAGTTCGCTTACTGAACGCCCGAGTGCAGCGGCCATTTGCGAGGTCGTCATGGGCGACGAATTGCGCGCGAGCAATTCAAGAATGTCCAAGCCTTTCTCCAAGGCAGGGGCACGATATTTACGTTCGGCGTCGTCACCGTTTTCCAAAAAAGCGCTGTCGAGTTCTTTAGTCATAATAGAAGTCATAGTATTTTTCTCGTTATTGTTTCCCCGTGTCCATTATTGGCTTATAGCGCTCAGGTCAAGTCAGGATGCAACCTAAGGCTAAACTTTGTCCTTGTTGTCACAGGATTCTACTCACACACTCCCACATCAGGCGTTCCACTTTACGCAATTCGATAAAAACGCAAACTTGTACCTATGAAAACACTTTCAATTTCGCCCAGTTTGCATCCTGTAAGTGCATGCTGGACAAGATTAAGCCAATTTTTATAGATAGTGAGCTGCTTGTTTGGCGCCAAACCAATGACAGGCCAGTCGCTCCCCCACATCAATCGCTCAGCTCCGAATACCGTGAGTAAATATTGAATATAAGGGGCCAGTTCTGCCTGCCCCTGGTCTTTGCCCGATTCAGCCGGCAGGCCTGAAATTTTGCAATGTACATTCGGTAATCTTGCGATGCTGGCGATGGCATTACGCCAGTCGTCGGCAGGACGATCAGTAGCGATAACCGCTGGCTTGGCAGCATGATCGATCACTATTGGCAGATCCGGATGGCGCCGCGCAAATTGCTCCAAATGTGGCAAATGACGGGTGTAGACCAGTGCATCGAAGCTCAATTTGTGCCCTTTCATCGCCGCGATCGCTAGTTCCAGTTCCGGGCGCAAGATCCAGTCATCGTCTGGAAGGGATTGCAACATGGGGCGCAAACCACGCAATTTGGGATGCCCTGCCAAATGGGCGATACGTGCAGACGCCGACTCCGCCGCCAAATCCACCCAACCGACAACGGCTTTGACAAAATCGGATTGCTCCGCCACCGCCAATAAATAATCGGTATCCGCATCGCTCTCTTGCGATTGCACCAACACTGAACCCGTCACCCCCGCAAACCTGGCCAGCGGCAGCACATCCTCCACACCAAAATTGCGGTAGATCGCAACCAAATCCGGCGTCGGCCAACAGCAATCATGCTCGCCGAGTTGCCAGATATGTTGGTGCGCGTCGATCACTTGGCGACCACCTCTGCTTTATCGCGGCTGCGTGCATAGAGCGCAATCACCGCAAAACACACCAGCGGAACGCCCACGGCGGAATGAATACTGGTCAGATCCGATACCAGCCCCATCACCGCCGTGAGTACGGCACCGCCGATAATCGCCATGATCACCAGCGATGACCCGGCTTTGGCACGTCCCCCCAGGTTTTTAATGCTTAAAGCAAAAATAGTGGGAAACATCAGCGACATAAAAAAGCTGGTCGCTGCGAGCGCCAGCAATCCGGTGTGCCCGGGAACCAGCATCGCATAGGTGCAGAGGGCGATATTGGCGAGCGCATACAGCCACATCAACCAGGCAGCGCGGAAACGACCCATGAGCGCCGTCGCGACAAAACGGCCAACCATAAACACCACCAGTGAGCCCATCAGATAATTTGCGAGGGTTTTCTCGCCAGTGCCCGGCACCGCCTCCTGCCCATAGCGGATCAGGAAACTCCAAATGCACACCTGCGCGCCCACATAAAAGAACTGCGCGGCCACTCCAAACATAAACTCGCCATTGCGCAGCAGGGTTTTGTAATCCGCCCAACTGCCGGTTTCATCGATAGCGGGTTGCGTGGCGATACGCGGAAACTTGACGATCAATACCAGCAGCGCCCAAGCCAGCACCAACAAGCCAATCACCAGATAAGGCCCCTGCACTGCATGGGATTCAAACTGGTAAAAATGCTCCAGCTGCTCAGCACTCATCGCCGCCAACTCTTCCGTCGTCGGCTCGTTGCCGGAGAGGATAAACTCGCGCCCGATCATAATCCCCGCAATACAACCAAAAGGGTTAAATGACTGGGCAAAGTTCAGGCGCCGCTCGGCGGTCGCGGGGTCGCCCATAGCGACAATCAACGGATTAGCCGAGGTCTCCAGAAATGCCAGGCCGCTGGCAATCACAAAGAGCGCGCCGAGAAACAGCACATATTCGCGCTGGGCGGCGGCGGGATAAAACAGAAAGGCCCCAGCCGCATAGAGCAGCAAGCCAAAGACCACCGCCGCTTTGTAGCCGAAGCGTTTCATCCAAAGGGCAGCAGGAATCGAGAACACAAAATAACCAGTATAAAAGGCAGACTGCACCAAGCCAGCTTTGAAATCCGACAGGGTAAATACCTTTTTGAACTGGGTGATCAGGATATCGTTGAGGTTGTTTGCCATACCCCACAAGAAGAATAGGCTGATGATCAGGATCAGTGGCAACAACAGGTTTACGGATTTATCGTTATTGTTCATCAAGACTCCACATTGTCATTATTAGGATGGAGAGTGCCTGTTATTGATCAGGCTTATAGCAACTTTTTTAGTTACTTTAGCAATACACCATTCCCACACAACTTAGATTGCATATAAAAAATGGTTTATACATAAAAGATGCTAACATAGAGTCAATCAAACTATAACATTTTTTTACACTAGGTTAATCGCCATGATCCTCGCTAATATCGACGACTATCGCACCCTCGCCCGCAAACGTTTACCGCATTTCCTCTTTGAGTATATAGACGGTGGCGCCTTTAGCGAGGCAACCCTGCACAATAACCAATCTGACCTGCAACAGATCGCCATACGTCAGCGGGTATTGCGCGATATATCCAGCATATCAACCAAAACTACGCTGTTTGGCCAAACGTTTTCACTACCGTTGGGTCTATCGCCCGTTGGTATCGCTGGTTTAAATGCACGGCGCGGCGAAGTACAAGCAGCGCAGGCGGCAGAAGAAGCCGGTATCCCCTTTTGTTTATCGACCGTATCGGCCTGCTCGATTGATGAAGTGCGCGCCGGTGTTAACAACCCCTTCTGGTTCCAGTTGTATATGGTCCGCGACCGCGGCTTTCTGCGCGAAATGCTCGCGCGCGCCAAAGCCGCAGGCACCAACACGCTTCTATTCACCGTCGATATGCCCGTGCCCGCCACCCGCTACCGCGATATGCGCTCGGGTTTATCGGGCGGCAGCCTGTTGCAGCGCAAACTGACCCGCGTTGGCCAAGTGCTTACCAAACCACACTGGGCTTGGGATGTCGGCCTGCTCGGTCGCCCCCATTCACTTGGCAACATCACCCCGATCCTCGGTGACAAAGCCGGTATCGACGAATTCTGGAGTTGGCTGGGCGCCAACTTTGACCCCACCGTCACCTGGGCCGATATCGACCGCATCCGCGCTGAGTGGGATGGTCACTTCATCATCAAAGGTATTCTCGACGCCGACGACGCCAAACAAGCCGCAGCTATCGGCTGCGATGGGTTGATCGTCTCCAACCACGGCGGTCGCCAGCTGGACGGTGCACTCTCCTCAATCAAAGCCCTCCCGCGCATCGCCGATGCCATAGGCGATGACCTCAGCCTGATCCTTGATTCTGGCGTGCGCTCGGGCTTGGATATCGTCCGCGCCATGGCGCTGGGCGCCAAAATGGTGATGATCGGCCGCCCCTGGGTTTACGCATTGGCAGCACGACAAAAACGCGGCGTGAAAGAAGTGATCGATATTTTTGCAAAAGAAATGCGCGTGGCGATGGCCTTATCGGGCTGTACGCGCGTGGAAGATATAAGTGCTAGCATGCTGGAAAATCACCAGACATAAACAGGGCGTGGCAGCATGCGCGATATAAAAAATATCGATCTCAATTTATTGAAAGCGCTGGATGCCCTCTTGGATGAGCGCAGCGTAACCCGCGCAGCAGAGCGGCTCTCGCTCACGCAACCGGCGATGAGTGGCATGCTGACGCGCTTGCGTGAAAGCTTTAATGATCCGCTGTTTGTGCGCTCACAGCGCGGCGTTGTGCCCACCGAGCGCGCACTGGAATTAGCGGCGCCCGTCAAACAAGTGCTGGCAGAAATCGCTGTACTGCTCACACCCACCGAGTTTGATCCGCTCACCGCAACCATGACGCTATCCATCGCCGCGACCGACTATGCCTTACAAGCGGTCGCCGTGCCTTTTGTGTTGGAATTGAAAAAGCGCGCTCCGAATATCCGCGTGGCGCTCTTGCCGATTGAAAACGAAAATTTGCATTCGCAACTGGAACGCGGCGATATCCAATTAGTGTTGTTAAGCCCGGCGAATAGCCCACCCGATTTGCATGCGCGCCGCCTATTCGACGAAGAATATGTGTGCGTGATGCGCGACGGACATCCCGCTGCGCAAACATCTTTATCGCTCGACGAATTCTGCCGCCTCGAACACGCACTTTTCTCTTACAACGGCGGTTGCTTCAGCGGCGCAACCGACGAAGCCTTGGCAAAAATCGGGCGCGAACGACAAGTAATGCTCTCGGTAAAATCCTTTTTGGTGATGACCAATATCGTCCGCGCCAGCGATTTGATTTCCGTCGTACCCAAACGTTTAGTTGAACACCTCGACGGACTGGCAACACAAGAAACACCACTTCCGGTTGAGGGTTTTGCACTGGTCGCGGCATGGCATGAGCGAACCCACAAAGACCCAGCGCAGCGCTGGATTCGCGACCTGTTGTTTGAATTATTTATTACTGATTAACCCGCCACTTTTTATCTCCCATCGGCCACCTATTAATCACTCATCATTGATCATCAACTCCAGATATAAAATTTCATGATGGCAATCATAAGAAAATAGAAATTTTTATATACCTGAAGAGCGGTTACTCTGCACTCACGAATTTGATTCGACGAACACTTGCAGCAACGCCTGCTTTTTTGGAGACACACATGTCTGAGTTATTTACCCGCTTTAAATTAAAGAGTGTTGAATTGCGCAACCGCATCGCCGTGCCGCCAATGTGCCAATATATGGCGACCGACGGCCTCAGCAACGACTGGCATCTTGCACACTACACCAGCATTGCGCGCGGTGGTGCGGGCTTGGTGATTGTTGAAGCAACAGCAGTATCGCCTGAGGGCCGTATCTCTCCCGGCTGCCTCGGCTTGTGGAGTGATGAGCACGCCGGAAGTCTCGCCCAAATCGCCAGTGCAATTAAAAAAGCTGGCGCTGTTCCCGGAATCCAGATTGCACACGCCGGCCGCAAAGCCAGCGCCAACCGCCCATGGGAAGGCGACGATCACATTCCCGCAAATGATCCGCGCAGCTGGGAAACCATTTCTCCGTCGCCCGTCGCCTTCGGTGGCGATCTGGATAAAACACCGCGCGAGATGAGCATCGTCGATATCAAACGCGTATGCGCGGATTTTGCTGCAGCGGCAAAACGCGCCCGTGACGCTGGTTTTGAATGGCTGGAATTGCATTTTGCGCACGGCTATTTAGCGCAAAGTTTTTTCTCAACGCACGCCAACAAACGCACCGACGAATACGGTGGTAGCCTCGAAAACCGCAGCCGCTTTTTATTGGAAACACTCGCCGCCGTCCGCAGCGTTTGGCCAGAAAATTTGCCACTGACGGCGCGTTTCGGTGTAATTGAATATGATGGTCGCGATGAAGAAACACTCGCAGAATCCATCGAAGTCACCAAACAGTTGCGCAAAAATGGTTTGGATATGCTGAGCGTAAGTGTCGGCTTTTCCACCCCCGATGCAAACATCCCTTGGGCACCGGCGTTCCTCGCACCCATCGCAGAGAAAGTTCGTAATGAAGCAGACTTGCCAGTGTCATCTGCCTGGGGTTTCAGTACGCCACAATTAGCGGAACACGCCATTGCCAATAAACAATTGGATTTAGTGATGATTGGTCGCCCGCATTTGGCGAATCCACACTGGCCCTATTTTGCGGCGAAAGAATTAGGCGTGGACAAGCCCTCCTGGGTTTTACCTGCACCTTATGCGCATTGGCTTGAGCGCTACAGAACCTGATCGAGTTGTAACATTTATATTTGCAAGATAGAAAATAAAATCCCGCTGATTGAACATCAGCGGGATTATTGCGGCAGGTTGAATATCAATTTTTAAATTACAAGCGGCGAACTATATTTCACACACTTACCATTCTGGTTCGTGAAAATGTTTCGAATACTCTTTTTTCTTTCGGTTGCCCTTCCAGCTTGAAAAAGTTTACACGTTGATGCAGATGCTGAGAAACTACAGCCAATGTTTGAGCATAATTTTCGACTTGCCCAATTGCACTAACGGCAACGTCAGTAACGTTGTTAATGCTGACCACATTTCTATTGATATCTTCCGCCACCATGCTTTGCTCTTCCGCTGCTGTCGCAATTTGTAAATTCATTCCGTTAATTTGTGAAACAGACTGTTTTATATCAGCCAGTATTTGTTGCGTGTGTTTTACATGCCCTACAGTCTCTGCCGCTTCGCCTCGGCTAGTTTCCATTACAGTTACAGCATTGCTAATACCAGTTTGTATTTTACTGATCATAGCCTGAATTTCTTGAGTAGAGCTATGCGTCCGGCTTGCTAATGTGCGAACCTCATCAGCTACCACCGCAAACCCTCGACCTTGCTCTCCGGCACGTGCAGCTTCAATTGCGGCATTTAACGCAAGCAAGTTGGTCTGTGCAGCAATGCTGCGAATGACTTCCAACACTTTTCCTATTTCACTACTGTCTATCGCCAGTTGAGTAATAACGCCTGACGTTTGTTCTACTTCATTAGATAAATCCAAAACAGCTTGAATAGAGCGAAGAACGGCGGCTTCGCCAATCCTGGTTTGCTCATCAGCTGAGTGTGTTGCGTTTGACGCATTTTGCGCATTTAAGGCGACCTCAGCTACGGTCGCCGTCATTTCATTCATCGCCGCTGCTACTTGCTGTGTCTGCTGCTGTTGGATATCCAACTCCTCTGCGGTGCGACGACTACTTTCGGCTAATTCGTGCGAAGCTTCCTGAAGCTCTGTCGATGAACGTCTGATTTCGTGTACTGTTTCCTGAAGCTTCTTACTCATATCCAACACTGCACGCATAATGCTATTTGCCGGTGGCTGATAGGCGAGATTTAACACAAGCCATCCATCAGCAACTTTCTGCACGTTCAAGGCAACCTCATCAGGCTCACCGCCAATACGACGCACTAACTGTTTGGCAATCGTAGCACCCAAGCTAATACTGGCAACAATGCTTATCAATGTGAGTAATATCGTTATGAGTTCTGTAGTTCTTAGCGCTTTCTCGGATCGCTGGAATTCTTCATCTACAATAGTCAATTGCAATTCGATTAGCTTGGTCAAACCTTCGCTAATAGGATCTATGGCGGAGTATAGTTCCCCATCAAACTCATTAAACTGTCCTGCCGCTTCTCCGTTCAGATTTCCGATTTTTGCAAGCACACGGTCTATTTCAATATTGCCAGCAGGCAACAAGCGATCCACTGCTTCCATGAGGAACGTTTCTTCTCGCGTTAGATAGGTTTTTTTGTAGCCACTCCACAGTTTTTCCACATCTATTTTGGCTTGCATTAACGATTTACTGGCGCTATCAGGATGCACCAATCCTGCATTGAGTTTGTTCACTGTATCGATCACTGCAACCGCATAAGCATCGGCTACTAATTTTAAGTCTCGCAGCGGAATAACACGATCTTTATAAATTGTGGTGATACTGGCGTGTTCCGCATCGAGTACCGAAATGGAACGATAGCCGAGAAATATCAAAAATATACAGGGCAATAAAGCAATCAATGCAAGCTTGTGAAAGGTTTTCATTGTGAATCATTCCTGTATTAATAATTAACAGCGATACAAACTTTACTGTTATGTGAGTTATTAAATTCTTCTTCCAGATAGAATAAAAGATTGGGCAGTATCTACGTCGAGTTACTTATTCACGAAGATACGTTCAAGAATTTAATGATCTTAGATGCTCTCAGTTGAGAGTGTAGAGGGAGGAGTTTTGTATACAATAAAGCGCGCAAGAAAAATCACCTTCGCGCAATACAATTGGATACATTGTCAGAAATAAATCAGTTCAATCGTCAGAATTAATGCGCGACACCACGATGGCAGGCGTAACCCAAGCCGTAGTGACTGACAATTGACACAGGGTTATCAGGAAGAGTTTCTAACTTGAGGCGGAGTCGGCTTATTAACAGATCCAACGCCCTGCCCTGCTGACTTGGTTCGGCCGCCCCCCAAATGGCCTCGCTCAAAACCTCGCGACTTACCACTTGCCCTTCGTGGCGTAGCAGAAATTCAAGCGTTCGAAATTGAGAGGGTGAAAGGCGACAACGGCCACCATTGCGAATGATTATCTCCAACGACGAGGGAAGCAAGGTAACTTCAAGCCCGGGACTCAACGCATTGAGGTCTTTACCCCGACGACGCATTACCGCTCTTATGCGAGCAAGCAACACACTTTTATTCACCGGTTTAGTGACAAAATCGTCTGCCCCCAAATGCAAAGCCTGCGCAATATCGTCCGCCCGCCCGAAGCTGGTAACGAAGATAATCGCCGGGCAATCGGGTTCATTGATCAACTGCTTGGTCAGTTGAATACCACTGATGCCCGGTAACTGCCAATCGACTAACAGCAGCGATATTCCTTGCGCTTGCCAATTGGAAGCCAAAAACGCCTCACTCGACTCAAAACAATGACACTCGTAACCGTAAGGCGCGAGCCATAAGCTGACCAGTTGTGCGACAGATTTATCATCTTCAACGATGGCGACGGCGAGCAAGTGAGTAAACCTTCCATTTAACTGACTTTAAATTGTTTTACTGCAGAGCCCAGTATAGTCGCTAAACCATCTAATGCATTGCTTGACTGGGTAATCTTGCGTGCTTCCTGCTCCGCCAAATTGGCAGAATGCGTAATACGATCGAAGTTTTTGTTGATGTCAGCAGCTACTACAGATTGCTCTTCAGCAGTCGCGGCGATTTGTGTATTCATATCATTAATGCGTGTCACCGAGGAGTTAATTGCTTTCAATGCATCACCAGCGCGATGCGCCTGATCAACACTCAGGCTGGCCTGCTCCTGCCCCTGCTTCATTACTTCTACTGCTTTTTGCGAACCATCCTGCATTCGCTTGATAACTTCTTGTATCTGACGTGTTGACTGTTGGGTGCGACCAGCGAGGCTACGCACCTCATCGGCAACCACCGCAAAACCCCGTCCTTGCTCGCCCGCGCGCGCCGCTTCAATGGCTGCATTTAATGCGAGCAAATTGGTTTGCTCTGCGATACCTTGTATCACGTCTAACACCGAACCAATTTCACGGCTGCCTTCCGACAGATTATCAATGACCACAGCAGCCTCACCCACTTTACTCGCCAACTGCGAAATAGTTTGTTGCGTTTTATCAACTTCCTGCTGGCCCGCTGTAAATTCCTTCATGGCTGTTTGCGCTAAAATCGCCGCCTGATTTGTGTGATGCGCCACATCGATTACGCTATTGGCCATTTGCTGTATAGCCGAAGCACCTTGTTCGGTTTCATGTTTTTGCTGGCCAATTAATTTTTCGTTTTGCTTTGATGTGTTAAGCAAATCCGTAGAGGCAGACATCAGATCTGCTGCTGCTTTTGTTGTACTAGCCGTCATTTGATTCAGCTGGCTATTAAGCTTATGCAAGGCGCTCATAATGCTGTTGGGCGCAGATGCTTCAACGGTTAAGCGCAGATCACCATCGGCAATTTGATTAATGATTTCAGCTGCTTGTTCAGGTTCTCCGCCGAGAATTTGTAACAATCTTTTTACCGTCAGCACAGAAAAGGCAGCGCCGATCACCAGCGAAAAAGCGGTTACAATCATCATAAACAATTGAAAACTATGGGTTTCATCACGCACTGATTTAACACTTTGCTGAATTTCTTTTTCCTGAAGATCAATCAGCGCATTAATACGCTTTAACCATTCCGCGTAAGAAGGGGAAACATCCGACAACAAAAAGCTCCGCGCCTGATCATAATCATTCGCATTCAGTAAGCGGATACATTGAGCTGTAATTTCCAAGGTTTGTTTTTCGATAGTTTTGATCGCAGCCAATAATCGCTGCTCTTCAGGATTGTTGCCTTGTTTGGAGCTGTACAGCCGGTCAAGCAAAACCGCTGAGTCTTGATAAAATTTATCGAGCTTGACGATATCGCCCAAGTGTTTTTGGCTGGCGGTCAAATTACCTTCAAGTACCGCGTCGCGAATGGATATGGCACGATCATGTACGCTGCCGCGAAAATTAATCGCCTGACGTTGCTCAACAGAGGTTTGTTCGGCGACAGTCGTAAGTATCTGGTCTGCTTTTCTGATTTTAAGAACCCCCATCACGGTAGTTAAAATCATCAGTAGCAACAATAAAACGAAGCCGATATACAAGCGATTAATAACTTTCATAGAGCAATTGGACCCGTAGTTCGTTAGAGGATATTTAGTATTACTAATCCTTTAACCTGGCAGTTCAGGAGAAGATCGTTCATTTGCAACAAATCGCCTGATAAAAACCAAGTCTGCGCAATGAATTCCGTATCAGTAACCATAGCAACAAGAAACCATTCTGCGAGTTTTTAATTTGATTTCGCGTTAAAAAATGAGCAATCACCAAGCCACCAACAAAAATTGCTCGGTAATTTTCAAGGCGCGACAAAATGGTTATATAGAAAGAAGTGGGACACTGATAAAAAATGCATGACGGCGCATGAACGCCAGTAAGAAAGATTCGCAATCAACTCATTATTTTTGCACATCAGATCTATAAGCAACCCGATACGCACCATAAGAAATTCCAGATCACGAATCAGGGCCTGCCTATGAAAAAAATCCCGGCCTGTAAAAGCCGGGATCAATTAAATCGTCTGAAAAATTGTAGGTGTCAACTCAAGTAACTGTAAGGTCAACTTTGTATGGATACAGACATATAAATACGTCGCCTTACAAAAACTTCACCTCACAGAAAATCGGATAGTGATCCGATGGTGGCGTAGTGCCTTCGCGATAGGTAATCAGGTTGCAGCCAGACAGCGTAAACTTGCTGGCAAAAATATAATCCAATTGCACGTTAGGCGTTGGATTCCAACCATTAAACGTGTTACCGGTAAATAGGCTGATGAGTTGTGTTTGGTTCATCAGCGTATTGATCGGGCCACTACCCGGCGCTGCATTTAAATCGCCCAATAAAATAGTTGGCAGCGACCAACTCTGGTTCAAGCTTGGTAGGGTATCACGCAAAATATTTGCAGAACCTTGTTGCGAATTACCATCAACACCCCAGTGATTATTCAAAAACAAAAATTCGCGGCTGTCAGATTTTCTGCGCAACTTTATCCATTCACTGGTACGTCTGCCCCAGACATCGGCCACCAATTCAATAATGCCGCCTTGCACTAGATCAAACGCATCATTGCGATAAATAATTTGGCGCTGTGGCGATGAAGACCAATTACCGCCGAGGCTGCCTTTAATATAATCGTGCTGCTCAGTGGTGGCCTCCTGAAACCCAATCACTTGCGGCAATTGGGTTTTAATGGCGGTAATCAACTCAGCTTTGCGGTTATCCCAAAAGCGTTCGCCCACATCACCGGCGGGTGTAGTGCGCACGTTGTAGGTCATTACTTTTAAAGTTCCGGCGCTGCTGGAACTACTGCTTGAACTACTGCTGGAATTATCGTTGGGGCCAAGGTATTCAAAATCCACATAATTCAGATTGAAATTGCCGGTTTCAAAATAGGCTTCCAATTCATGCGCGCCTTGGTCGAGCGATACCTCGACACTTACATTCTGCCAGGTTTGCCAATTGCCGGTAGTAGGAACATTAATGCGGCTGCCAAGGTCGCTGCCGTTGAGTTTTAATTTGAAATAGGTGCCGCTGTTGGGCGATGCAACCCGCGCCGTCATTTTATAGCGGCCCTTCATACTCACATTCACTCGGTAACGCAAATATTCACCCGCGTCAATCCAACCCACGTTGTAGCCGCCGCCTGAATCTGTAGTGAGTTCAATATCTACATTGTCCGTGCGCAATTGGCCGCCGGTATTGCCCGCCGTTGTATCCAGAAAACTATTGTAGCGCTCGGCTTCTACACGCCCTGGAATGGCATGACCGCAATCGGTTTGCTGGCAAGACACCACATCAACCCAATTTAAATTCCATCCGCCGGTGGTAGCATAAACACCCAGGCTATAAGTGCCCGCATTTATTTTCACCACTTTGGAAAAAGTCTTCCAGGTTTGCCAACCGCCAGTGCCAGTTATGGCGAGCGCGCCCAATGGAATAGAACCGCCATTTAAATCCAGCGACAAGGTGCCACCACTCGCGCTCGCAACACGTGCACTTATTAAATAATCGCCCGTTGCGGGAATAACTAAATTGTTAAAGCTGAGCCACTCGGTGGGTTCAATCCAACCCACATTAAAACCGCCACCAGTATCGGTGGTCGCTTGAATATCCACATTACCGGTGCGATACACATTGCCCGTATTGCCGGTGGTGGTATCAAAGGCAGCCGCGTAATCCTCGGCTTGATAAGGTGCAGCCGCACAAATGGCTGCGTAGTTAAGGCTGCCCAATAAAATAAAAGGCAATAATAGTGAAGGACGTTTTAAGCAGGGGTGCATGGAGATTCTCCGATGATCATAGGGAAAGGTTGAATTCATTATTAGTATGGGAAACACGCGCAACGTTATGTAACAGCAATACGCGAGTGCGGGAGCCTAGCCCCGATGGAGAATGATTTGCTAGTCAGTTTCAGTTGGGCGATAAAGTGACTGGGAACAGCGGGAGTGCCAGGCGTGTTAAAAAGTGGCACACCTGACCTATCATAATGATTTTATTAGTGTTTAATTCAGATGGGATTTTCTATTAACGCAGATGTTCTTTAAGGCGCGCGAGAGTGGATAAAGTTTTAATGCGCAAGTCGCGGTCATACACATCGATCGTAAACATAAATTCATCGATGGCGAGTTCATCGCGCAATTGCTGCAAGCCATCCAAAATTTGAAGTTCATCACCAATTTGTGCGAGCGCTAAAAATTCCTCCACATTATTTTTTTCGCCAGCGGACCAATCTATTTGCGCAATATCAACCGGCGGCCGCAACCACATAGGCTCACCGCGAAACAACGCCACAATCCTCTGAAATCCGGTGGATGCATTAAACATCGCCCGCTCATTTGTCTCGCCCCAAATAACCGGCAATCCCAACATAAAATAGGGTTTATCCAAATATGCTGATGGGCGAAATTCTGCGCGATACCGTTTAAGTGCAGCACGCATATAGGAGGGCGCAAAATGCCCGGCGAATGAATAAGGCAATCCCAATTGTGCCGCAAGCCCCGCACTGTAAAGGCTGGAACCTAAAATCCAGATTGGCACTTGCGTACCTTCACCCGGCACAGCGCGCAACCGCTGTTGCGGTGAACTCGGCTGCAATAATTGTTGGATCACTTGCACTTCCTGCGCAAAATTTTCCGCAGCAGTATCATCGCGTTTTAATGCACGGCTGGTAACCGGGTCAGTCCCTGGCGCGCGCCCCAACCCCAAGTCGATACGGTCGCCATAAAGCGATGCAAGCGTGCCAAATTGTTCCGCCACTATCAGCGGCGAATGGTTGGGCAACATAATCCCGCCGGAACCCACGCGCAGCTGCCGCGTATTCCCCGCAATATGCCCAATCAACACCGCCGTCGCTGAACTGGCAATACCCTGCATATTATGATGCTCCGCCAACCAAAACCGCTTAAACCCCAAGGCATCCGCCGCCTTGGCATAAGCCACGGCATGCGTAAAGCTGTCACAGGGAGTTTCATCGATTCGCACAGACGCGAGTTCAAGCAGAGAGAATTCAACAGACATAGCACAACCTCATCCTATGGATAGGGATGTATTTTACGGGTAAAAGATCAGGTGATGGGTTTGTGCGAAGGTAGTTTAGTAATTCTTTACCGTTTGCACTCTGTGAATATGACATAAATTGATTGTTGTACTTAATGTAATCCAGGGCTTATAGATTCAACAACCTCTGAAGTGTAAGCGCATTATTGTACGCATCGCCTATGGTATTGTTGAAGTAGACAAATATCGTTTTCCCACCGATGTGCCACTGTCGAATCCTTTGTGCATACGCTTCAATTATTTGGTAATCATAGGAACCGGTGTAGTTCCCTGATGGCCCATGGAAACGTAAATAGATAACGTCAGTTGCAGTGTGATCCAAGGGGGTTTTAACGCTAGGCATATCATGAAATACGAGCGATGCTTGATATTTTTGCAGCGCAGTATAGAAGTCATTTGTATACCAACTGTTATGGCGAACCTCGACCGCTAATTGCCAAAAAGGCAGCGTTGTTATCGATGTTAAATGGTGCAGAATGCTTAGTACCTTCTCCGCATAAGCTATGGTTATGCTTGCCGGAAATTGAATTAATAGCGCGCCTTTATGCCCGTTCAATTCTTTTGTTGCGGAGATAAAATTAGCGATATCAGCGACCTCAAAATTCAATTGCTTTGCATGCGTTATCGATTTTGATAGCTTTACACTGAAAATAAAGTTGTCCGTAACTTCGCCACCCCATTTAGAAAATGTTTTGGCCTGAGGAAGCTTATAAAACGAGCTATTCACTTCCAACGAATTAAATATTGAGCTGTAATATTGCAACCGGGTACCTGAACGAAATTGTTCGGGGAAACTGGTTTTGTTACCGGGCAATGCAATACCACTGGTTCCAATGTAAATTGGTGATTCATTCGCTTTCATATCACCTCAAACCAGGCTGGTGCATAATCGCTGGTCATCTCCCGCCAAAATTTTTCCGTGCGAGGCTGCCAATAAAAAAGCGCGAGGAAAGTCGCGCTTTTTTAGGACAAATTACTATTAAGCCGCTTTATGCGGTGCACTGCCTTCTGACGTGGAATGAATATCTTCAGCACCGGCACGCTTATAAATCTCTTTCACAGCGTCAACCTGGTCAGAATTTTCGGTGTGAACCGAGATCAGGGAATTACCGCCTTGAATTTTGCCATCATATAATTTGGCTTCATATTCAGGAATGCCCATGCCGATTAAACCACCTATCATCCCACCCGTTGCGCCACCGACAGCAGCTCCTCCGAGCGCAGCCATTATGGGGCCCGCAGCAATGAAAGGACCTACACCAGGAATGGCCAAGCTACCAATGCCAGCCAACCAACCCAGAGCGGCACCTGCCCCCATTCCCGCAATACCACCTGTGGTCGCTCCCTCAGGCATTTTCGTATTTTGTTCATGAGAGAAATCGCGTGTACCTGATTTATCGGCGAAAAGTACAGAAATTTGCGTATTAGGAAAACCAGCATCTTTTAAACTATGGACGATGGTTTCAGCTTGTTCGCGAGTTTGGGCAATACAATAAACAGCGTTTTTCATAATAAATCTCCAAAGGTTTACTTAGTGTCAATATCTAATCGGTTATCAATACTTACAACTCCCGCAACTTTACGCGCGAGTCCCTCTACCCTTGCTTTTTCACTTGTATTCTTTACTGGACCGCGCAATGTAACCGCGCCATTCGCCACCATAATTTTTACATTGTGAGCGGCAGTCGAAAGATTGTCGTCTTCTACGATTGCACTGCGCACCGCCGCGAGAACTTTAAGGTCTGACTCGGAGTTCGACTGATTTTGTGGGGTCAGCGTATCGCCACTTTTGTCACGAGTGTTCAAATCCGTATTATCAGCATCTTTTGCCAAAGCTGGTTTCATAGCAGATGATGTCGCTGACGACATAGAGGAAGACGAGCTATGGAGAACGCCATTTGCCGCTATCGCTGTTGCGCTACCAAGCACAAGAGTAAATCCTAAAAGTTTTATTGATGTTCGCATCATTTCTCTCCGGTAGTTAATAAGTGGCCGCCAATTCGCAACCTGCTGTGCGCAGTCTATGCCGAGAAATTTCATTTGATTGTTTGGTAGCACACATTGGAGCTAATTTTCTATTAAGAATTTAAAACGATATAGAGCTGGTTTGGGGGAGGAGTAGTCAAGCACATCACTTTAAGAGACAGTCGAGATGCTTAAGCATTGCGATACGAGATGGGCGACCTGAGGATTTTTGTGCATGGTCTCTAAATGAAAATCTTCCCACATAGGTGAGAATTGATACTCTCATTTTCATGGTGCAAATTACTTTTCTGTTGGTTTCTCCATAGTTTCGATCTTCTTCAAAATATCCTCCGCCTCACTCGTGAGCATCGAATAAGACCTGATATCGCCATTGCGCTGTGCATACATGGCCTCTTCTAATTTTTGCAGATATTGTTTATTGAGCTCTTTAAGCGGATCTTTTTTGAAAAAGGAAAACATAGTAATTATCCGTTAATTTCTTTAGTCAGCTATTACGGTTGCCAACAGGTTTTGGTTCAATCTACCCACTCACTAGTCCTCCTCCCAAAAAAACCTCGCTAGGTTGCTTACCGAACAGTTCGTCAGGTTCGCATCATTTAAGCTGGTGAGAACCACGCTGTAAGAGCAGCGCCTGACGTTTCTAACATTACCCATGCGAGATTATTATGAATTCAATTAATGAAAACCAAACCGAACATAACCATGAAGACCTGAGCGGCGTTGCCGCTGTTGAGAAAATAAAACAGATTATTGATAAGGCAGAGAGTTGCTTTTTCAGCACTGCTATTGCAGTTGCAGAATCTTGTGGAACGCGCCCTATGGGAGTGCAAGAGGTGGACGACGAGGGCAATATTTGGTTCCTGAGTGCAAATGACAGCCACAAAGATCAGGAAATTGCGATAAACCCCAGTGTTACTTTGCATTTTCAAGGCTCGGCTCATTCTGACTTTTTAGTCATTAAAGGCACTGCCACTGCTTCACGCGATGAAAACAGAATTAAAGAATTATGGAAGCCGATATTTAAAACCTGGTTTACTGAAGGCGAAAATGATCCGCGTATCTCTGTTATCAAAGTGACGCCAACCGAAGGCTATTACTGGGATATCAAACATGGTTTTGCTGTGGCGGGAATTAAAATGGCTATTGGCGCGTTGATAGGTAAAACACTGGATGATTCTATCGAAGGGAAAGTAAAAATGTAAAAGCAAGGTGGACACACAACCGTACTTGCGGGGATTAATGCCTGGTTAGAAAATGGCATTGAACTCAACTTAATTTGCGATCAATTCCCGGACACTTGTCAACATGTGAAATTCATTTGTCCACTCGCCCTTCTAACTCAATTTAATTAAAAGATAATTTTTAATATTGTGTAAACCGTAAAAGTGATTTATTTCGCCAAATCGCGTTTTATTTTTCTACAGCCCAGTTTTCAAACTATACTATCTACGCGCAACAGGAGTGACGAATCTGCCATTCCTGCGCTGCTGTTTAAATTAATAATAAGAAACTGCAAAAAATATTCGGTCAATAAACAATAACTAATTGCCGAGGATTTTTTATGTTTACTAAAATTGCGTCAGCTGCTGTTCTGGCACTGGCTTCCACATCTATTTCATCGCTTGTCTCCGCTGCCGTCACCATCCAGGAAAATGATCCGGGATTTTGCAGTTACGACGGCATTATCAGCACCGCTAACAACGGTTACACCGGTGCCGGTTATGTCGATATCAATAACTCCGGCGGGCAGGGAATTAATTACCAGATAAATGTACCTGCGAGCGGTAGTTATTCCATTAGTTTTCGTTATGCGAATGTGGGATCAACCAGTGCGGGCTTAACAGTGAATGGCTCATCGGGCAGCTTGTCATTTCCGCGTACTGCGTCGCTATCAACATGGAGCACGGTGACCAAAAATATCAATTTAATGGCAGGTGCAAACCAGCTGCGATTGCGCGCAACGGGTTCGCAAGAAATTGCCAATATTGATTCTTTGACCGTCGGTGGAAATGCAGTGGCGGGCAATTGCGGAGCTGCATCCTCAGTACCCAATTCATCAGCTCCCTCTTCTGTTGCGTCTGTGCAATCGTCCAGCCGTGTTTCCAGCAGTTCGCCGAGTAGTAATTCTTCCACTCCAATATTGAGTTCATCGCGCTCGTCGGTGCAGTCAGTTTCCAGTAGCTCCGCATCCAGCATACCGATTAGTGAAACACCTGATTTTTCATTGACAGGTTTTGCTACCGTTCCAGCGTTGGGTGTTCCAACAACAACGGGCGGTGCGGGCGGTGCGGTTGTGAGGGTAACGACCTTTGAGCAACTGCAAACCTATATTACGGCGAGCGAGCCTTATGTGATTCAGGTAGAAGGCACGATTCAACCACCGACGGGGTACGTAAAATTTAATGTAGCGTCCAACAAAACAATTGTTGGTGTTGGCAATACTGCGATTTTGCGGCAAATAGGTTTCCGTGTCGGCGGCACTACCGGATGCCTTGAAGCGTACAACACGAGTAACACTTATGTATCCAATGTCGTTATTCGCAATTTAACTTTCCGCGATGTGTATGACGCAGGTTCAAACCCCGATGCCGATGGTGTAACGGTTGAATGTTTTTCTCACCATGTGTGGGTAGACCACAACACCTTTATTTACAGTGCCCCTAACTCCACGCTCGCGGGACGCATTGATGGTGCTGTGGATGTAAAACGCGGTGGCGATTGGGTGACAGTTTCCTGGAACCATTTTTATCACTACAACAAGACCATGCTGTTAGGGCACGTTGATAGTAATGCCGTTCAGGATTCAGGGCGCCTGCACGTGACTTATCACCACAATTATTTTGAAAATACCTATCAACGCCATCCCCGCGTACGTTTTGGTAAGGCACATGTCTACAATAATTATTTTTTCAACGACCGCACTGGCCCCAGCCGCCAGATTTCCTACATCGCATTAGCTGGCCCGGAAGCAGAGTTGTATCTGGAAGCGAATAATATTTATGTGGATAGCGGAGAGCTTTACGTAGTCAGTGAAGACAGCGAGCAAAGTGCCAAGGTGACATTTACCAATGACAATATTGTGAAATTGTTTAACCCAAACGCAGAATGGATATTACACGTAGACAACGGTTTGGCATTTAATCCACGCAATTTTTATCAGTACACGATTAATAGCGCATCGGTATTGCCAATCCTGGTGCCAACTTATGCAGGTGCGGGCAAGATAGATGTGGCGAAAGACTGATCGACTGTGAGAATGCAAATGCCCGGTCGCTTTACAGCGGCCGGGCATTTTTAGTTAATAGCGGCTCAACGAATCGATTAATAAACAACAGATTTATTTCACCTTCTAGAAACCGGTTTAGTTAATTTTTTTCCTCTCGTAGTAGAAGAATTTTGATTCATCAACGCAAAAAAATCCGCAGGAGCAGGTGTTTCAAACACTAATTCTTTGCCGGTTTTTGGATGAATTATTTTTAACCGCAACGCATGTAAACCCATGCGATCGCCGTTGGTGCCGTAGCGTTCATCACCGACTACGGGATAACCCAGCCAGGATAAATGCGCGCGGATTTGATGCTGTCGCCCAGTGTCTATTTGAACCTGCAAAAGCGTGCGTGTGGTGTTGGTGCGTTCTGTTTTGAAATGGGTGATGGCGGGTTTTGCATCTGGATGCGCACCTACGTGAACGCGGTATTCCACTTCATCCAAACGTAAGGGTTGATCGATTGTTCCCTGCGCCGGGTCTGGGCAACCTTCTACAATCGCCAAATAGGTTTTCTCGGCTTGATCCCATTTATCCATTACGGCTTCGCGCATTTCGCGTGAAGTGGCGAATAATAAAACCCCTGAAGTATCGCGATCAATCCGGTTTACCGGCCACAACTTTACGGCGTGCGTGCGGCGCGATAATTGATTGCGCAAAATGGCCAGAGCATGCTGCTGAGTTTCTTTCGCATTGCCTACCGACAACAAACCAGCAGGTTTATTGATGGCGATAATATCGCGATCAGAATACAAAATTTCCAATTGTGAGGGTGAGCTACTAGCTGCCTTGGCAGTTGCTCCTACTTCAACCAGATCACCGTTTTGAAGCGCGTAATCATGCTGTGTAATGGTAGTGCCATTGACACTGACGCAACCGCTTTGTAACCGCTGCTTAATTTTACTGCGCGCCCAACCCTGCAGTTGCGTACTGAGAAACACCATAAGACCCGCAGGCTCACTAACGTGCAATTTTTCCGACATAGCGTTCGCTCTGAATTTAAGCTCTTTGGGCGCGGCGCGTAACAAGCTTAAAAAGGATGGTCAAGAATGCTTGACCATAGTCGGAAGAGCTGAGATGAAGGCTCAGACGAGGCAGGAAAAATATTCAGTAGGTCGCCAGAATAACACCCAATTGCATCCTATAGCTAATTAACATTTCTGTGACGGCTTTCTACTATTATCCGCTGCGAAAGATAATTGATATCCCAAATAGGGCGCAGCAAGCAGCGCCCCTACTGGTGCGATGCTGTGTGTAGGGGCGCCGCTTGCTGCGCCCTTATCATCCAAAAACAAAAAGCCCGACCATTTTGCAATGACCGGGCTTTTTGTTTTAACGCCATTTATTTCGCGAAGAAACTAAGGAATTATTTTGTTAATTTCACCGTAACTGATTTACCTGCATAGGTAATTGTCTCTTGCACACCTACATCAAAATTTGCAGCATCTTTATTGACGCCACTGATAAAGCGAACACTGATCTTGCGTTCATTGGCCATACCAGTGAAACCGCCGACGCGGTCTCCGACGGTGACAGTGCCCGTTGCATCGTCGTAGCTAACTGGAATGCGCGCCCACTCACCCGATTCGTATTTGGTTGAGCGGCCATCGTCTTCATAAATTTCGAAGTTGCCGTTTGCACCTGCGTAAACATTCAGCGTTAATGGTGTATTCAAACCTTCGTCGACATGTTGAATGGCGGCGCCGGTGGGAACAATTGAACCGGCTTTAACAAACAAGGGCATTTGCGTGAAAGGTGCGTCGGCTTTAATGGTTTGACCGCCGATAAATTTCTCACCGGTGTAAAAATTGAACCAGTCTGCACCTGCAGGCAAATACACATCGCGACTGCGCGCTTTGTTTTCATATACAGGGTTAACTAAAAATGCAGGGCCAAACATGTATTGCGTATTGATATTCCAACCCGTTTTGTCGTTCGGGAAATCCATCACCAGCGGACGCATAATAGTTCCGTTTTTGTGATAAGTATCGCCCGCTAATGTGTAAATGTAAGGCATCAATCGATAGCGCAATTTAATGTAGGATTCGAGTGTGTTGTATACCTCGGTACCCTCATCGGCGAGACTGAAAATTTCGCGGTAAGGATACTGGCCGTGTGAACGGAACAGTGGCACGAAAGCGCCGAATTGGAACCAACGCACGTTCAGCTCTTGCCAATCAGCAACCAATTCAGGTCTTAAGTCCTGCACTTTCAGTGCTTCGCCACCATTTTTATTGCCCCAACGATATTTATCTTCCGGTGTAAAACCACCGATATCAAAACTCCAGTTAGGCATACCGGCAATACCGGTGCTGACACCTGCGGCAATTTGGTCTTTCAAATTATTCCAATCCGATGAAGTGTCACCACTCCAAATGGCTGCGCCGGTACGCTGGATGCCGCCAAAACCTGAGCGAGTCAAAATAAATGAACGTTTCTCCGGGCTGGTTGCGCGCTCGCCGTTATATACCGCCGATGCATTGGGAATTGCGTAAGAGTTGAAATTCTCTGCACCCGATGCAATTCCACCTTCACGGCTCATTAATTCTTTGCGTTTGGTGAATGACAAATTCGAGTGGATATCCGGCTCAGCCGCATCCAACCACCATGCATCAAAACCTTTGGATTTAATTTTCTCGTTGATTTGCTTCCAGAAAATTTCCTGCGCTTCTTTTGGGTAAGGATCGTAAAACGCATTCAAATAACCTTTTCCAATCCAGTCCAGATTACCTTCTTCAATGTTCTTATTGAACATGTAACCTTTTGCATTCAATTCTTTATAAGTTTCGGTGGTGGGGTAAAATTTAGGCCACACGGAAATCATAATATTGCCGTTCATTGCGTGGATTTTATCGGTCATGGCTTTTGGATCAGGAAAGTGTGCCGGATCAAAATCGTGGCTGCCCCAGGCATTTTCTGGCCAGTAAGACCAATCCAACACGATGTTATCAATCGGGATTTTTTTCTCGCGATAGTATTTAAAGGTGTTGACGATTTCGTCCTGATTTTTATAGCGCTCGCGGCTTTGCCAGAAACCATAAACCCATTTTGGCAACATGACGGCTTTGCCCGTTAATTCGCGGTAACCACCCACGACTTCATCTTTGTTGTTGCCGACTACAAAATAGTAATCAATGGCTTTGCCCGTATCAGACGTCAGTGACAATTCTTTTTGCTCTTCCACTGGCATAGGATCCAGGTGCGTTAAGCGGAAGAAACCGCCACTCACCGTCCAATCCACTTTAACGGCTTTTTTCTCGCCCGCCTTCATATCCATTTTGTAGGTGTGGTACCAGGGGTTCCAGTTCAAACGCCAGCGATCCAGCGCCAGCTGGCCATCGACAAATAATTTTGCGTAACCGGAGTTGTACATTTTGAAATGATGAGTGCCTGACTCATCGCTTTGAATGCTGCCTTCCCACTCGATGCGCAGATTTTTTGCATCTTTCACTTCATCCGGGAATGGCACCTCACGCACACTGTTGTCGCTGAAGAATTGATAATTCAAATCGGCTTCCACGCGAGTGAGTTTTAACTCATTGCCATCGTAATAGCGCGCAGTCAAACCACCTTCTTTACCTTCTGCATCATACAATTTCAGTGAAACATTTAATGGCTGGGTTTCGCGTGGGTCGCCAAAACGGGTGACAGAGTTGTTATCCCAGAGCACACCATAGTTGCGGCTGGAAACGACATAAGGAATTGAAATCACCAGATTGTAGGTGGTAAGTTCCACGTTTTCACCCGCGTAATTCACTTGACCATTTTGGTGTTGACCCAAACCAAAAAAGCCTTCATCGGTGTCGCGGTTAAATTCCTGGCGGATTGCAAAAGAGTCCGCATCCGGCTTGATCGGATCTGCAGTCACCGGTGAAAAAGTACCGCGATTTTCTTCTTGTAATAACAGATTACCTTTTGCATCGCGGAAACTCACAGTGCCATCGATTAACGAAACTTCAGCAGCGACTTGCGCCGTTTTTAGGACGAGCTTTTCACCTGTCTCATCAACCGTAAACGGAACTGCAGTTATTGGTTTGGCAACAACCTGAATGGATTCGGGCAATACCGAAAAATCCGTTCCGGGCAATGCAGTCACACGAATAATTTTTTCGCTCATTACCTGCAAACGCACCTTTTTTACTGCACCTTCTGCAAGCGTAATCACTACACCTTCTGCAGTTTTTTCAACTTGCGCCAAGGCTTTAACTTGTTGGGTAGGCGCTGTAGTGTTGGATGTTGATTCATTGCCTGACTGTTTGGAACAAGCTTGCAAAAGCGCGACCGATGCAACACCGATAATGCAATGCTTGATCATGGCTTTGTGTGAAAGCCGTTTTAATGCAGATAGCATTTTTGTTTTCCTCGTTTTACGATTTTAAAAATTTGAATATTTTATAGAGACAGGACGAAAAACAGGGCGGGGCAAGCAGCGCCTCTACGGGTGCAATTTGTAGGGGCGCTGCTTGCCGCGCCCTTTTCTCTTCGCCCTGGTTTTTTAATTCGTTGTATACGCAGCCATTTTGACCCTCAACGTAACCGCGCGATCACTGAAATTCATACCCCAGTCGGTTTGATCGCCATTCCAAACACGATCCATCCTCCACTCACCTTTTTCATCAGGAATGGTTGAGAAGTGGCCTTCTTCCACGCGTTCGATCATATATTTTTTACCAACCAATTCTGCTGATGGTTTAAATTCCACACGTGCTTTGTGTGCTGTAACCAAATATTCGTTATCACTCAACTTCACAACCAGTGCGCCGCCAGCCGCCGGGGTATTTCCTTCGGGTGGCGCAATCCAAAACATGGGGCGACCATAGGTCACTTCTATATCCCATAATCCTGCATCAACCAATTGGGTGAGTGCTGCAGCGCGGTCCTTGCTGTGTTGTTCTTTTTCAGCGGGAGTTGCTTCTGCATTCCAGATTTTTTGTGTATCGCCAGTGGTATCCAGTGGTTCGGCTAAACCCCAGCTGTTATTTTCAAATAACAGCTTTGCCCATGGGCGCATGCCCGGTGCAATAGCGCGATAGTGCTGGGCAAAATATTCGATCACCTCATCGTTATATTCTTTTGCACCGAGTGGATAATTGGTATAGCCAGTATTATCCATGCCGAAAGGCGAGAAACCAATTCCGCCTTTGCCCAAGGTGGGATAGAAATAGCGCGCAAAAGGTTGATCATTACCAATCTCGGCAACAAATAATGCGTTGTCGGGGCGTGCATACAAATCCAATACTTTGCTAACTGTTTTGTGATCGCGGAAATAAATATCCGGGGCGATTAAATCAATCGCTGGCGCTGCCGCTTTCCAAATATGCAGCACGTTATCGGTGCCTCCACCACTGGAATACTGCCCAGGCAAACCGGGATTAAAGGGATTGCGCAATGCCACGTTCACATACATCGGCAGATTTTTTACCGCCTTACCTGCTTCGGCAATTTCATTGCAATATTTGGCGATGTAGTAGGCGTGAAAAAATTCGTCGGCATCTTTACCAAACACTTGCGCCCAACTACCGGATTTTAATTTCAGCTTTTCAATCAAATCAGCAGGCACGGGGGAGTTGAATTGCTGTTGGGCAACAGCGGAGTAATCGCGCACGGCGCCATAGGTACCCACTTCGTTTTCTACCTGCACAATAATGACGGTATGGTCTTTATCGGTTTTCTTTAAATGCTTCATTAATTCAACAAAGGCTTTTTTATCCGCCTCCAAGGTGTTCTTACCCAGCGGCGACATTGAATTGAGCGTATCGCCATCTTGTTTCACTACACGCGGAAAACGTTTGTTATCCAACTTCACCCATGCCGGTGCATAGTGAGGAGCGTTGTTTTTCCAAGTCGCAAACCAGAGCAGCACCACTTTTACATCGCGCTCGCGCGCTTGTTTTAGCAATACATCGACAAAAGAGAAATCGAATTGGCCTTCAACCGGTTCGATTTGTTCCCAAGCGACGGGAATACTCAAGGTATTGGCATGCATTTTTTCAACCGACGGCCAGACATCTTTTAATGCCGCGGGATAATTGCTGGAGTTATTGGTTTGTGCTCCAAGCATTAAATAGGGTGCCCCATCCACCAATAAAGCGTGGCGACCATTTTTGGTGACGAGTTCGGGCAAAGCTTCAGCGAAAACTGGCAACGATACAATCGGCGCAGATAGAATTAAGGTAAACGCAAAAAAACGTTTCAATGCGCACCAATAATGTGAAATGCCAACGTTCATAAAACCTCACCAGGGTAAATTTCATATAGGACAAAAACAAAAAACCTTGCCCCGATGGGGGCAAGGTTAAACACACACTAATTAAAACTTGGCACGGATACCAACTGCAAAGCGGGCATCTTGTGCATAGGAGTATGCGACATGATCGCCAGCACCATTCTGATCGATAATACCCACTGTTTTTTCCTTCAAGAGATTTGAAGCTTCAGCAGTTACTGTGTAATTGTCGAGGAAGGTGTAGCTAACGGACGCATCCAATTGACCGTAGTCATCGTTGTAGACTGGCAGGCGAGCCTTACCGCTGCTACCGAAGTTGAAGTCTGGATCAAACCCGTTACCACCCCAAGTAATCAAGTATTCACTACGCCAAGTGTAAGCTAACCGCGCAGAGAAACCGTCTTTCTCATACATACCCACAATGTTATAGGCATTTTTAGAAAGTTGATCGAGAGGCATCTGACCATAACGCGAGCGATCCGTATCGATTGGGCTCACACCATCAGCACTCGCGGGGATTTTTGCCTCGCTATCAATGTAGGTGTAACTGGTTTGAATACCCAAACCATCGAACGGTGCGGGCAAGAAGTCAAAGAATTTACTGACCCCAATTTCAGCACCCTTGATGTCCCCCGACCCAATATTAGTCAGCTTGGTTGAGTTCACAGGAACCACAACCCCATTGGGGTTTTCGACATCTGACACCACATTGTCGCGGCGGAAGAAATCGTCAATTTGCTTACTGAACAACGCCGCATGTGCCATACCGCCGTTATCATCGAAGTACCACTCCGCAGTAAGATCAAACTGGGTGGCTTTCATTGGCGTTAAGTCAGGGTTACTGAATTGATCTTGAGCAAACTTCACGTCATTAATAGTGGCGATATTGTTTACGCCGTCTTTCTTACTATTGGTGATAATTCGTTTTGCTTGAAGCTCAGCAAAGCTGGGAGCCCACATAGCCTCGGATGCAGCAAAGCGAATAAAGAAATCATCTGTGGCTTTTAATCTAAGGTTCAAACTAGGCAATACGTAACTGCGGCTATGTTGCACATGATAGGGATTAACCTTGCTTTCAAAACCCACCCCCGGAGGCGCGCCTTCCAGTCTATTCCAACCTTCGTAACCATCAGCTTCGTTGTCAACCTCAACTACACGCACACCAAGATTACCATCAATTGGCATTGCTAAATCATCGAAACCAAAGTTAGCCATCATGTAGGCAGCAAAGCTGGTTTCGCTCTGTTGGTTGCGATACTGAGGATCCGTCAAACGATTTGCATCAGGATAAATGGCATCACAAATCCAGGATTGATACACAGCGCAAGTAGTAGCGCGGTCACCATTAATCGCATTTGTGGTTGCCATAAAATCTTTAACTGCTGCGCTTGAGTACAAATAACCCGCCGCAGGAACCGCGACATCTCCACGCTGGAAGTTATCGAACGAATAGAGATTCAAATATTTTGACGCTTCATCAGCAGTGACTTTTGGCAACGAATTTTTATCATAGCCACTCCAATCAAGCTTGGTAAACCAAGTGGCGTAACGCGTGTTCCAATCGTAATCTGTGTTGATATTATCCGCAGATTTGTCCGAGTATCTCACACCCGCTTTTACCGATTTAATAACCGAATCATCGAAATTGTATTCAGCATCGAACCGTGCCGTTTTTGCTTCAGCTTCATTGCGCTCGAAGTGAGTCATTTCCTGACCCAAGCTGTAATTGGAATAATCAGCCATGAACTCCGGATCTAACTGGATAGATGGTGTCTCAGTACCAATACCAGCCATGTACCCTTCTTCCGGAATCACTTTCAAACCCAGGGTAAAATCGTCGACTGTTGCATCCGCTTTTACATATTGAAGATCGGCAGAAAATTTCCAATTGTCATCCGGACTCCACTTAATACCGCTCGAATAGTCGGTGGTTTCTGAAACGTTATTTGCCCAACGTGTACTGGTGCCAAAATCCAGGCCCCATTGTGCAGGATTGGAAACAGTTACAGTACCAGACTGTAATGCACCGTTGGCGTCATACTCCCAATCATCTTCAGCTGTGGGAAACAAGGCTTGATCACCGTTGGCACCTTCGAGGAAATAGGCGTTTTCATCGTAAGTTGTGTCGTGTTTACTTTGGAACACGGTGAAATAAAGTTCTGTTTCATCATTTGGCGCCCACTGCAATGCGAGGTATCCGCCTTGACGTGTACTTTCGTAGTCGTTGCGGCGCCAGTCCACTCCTTTGGAAACCCACACATCATCGCCATTAATTTCGCGCGGCAAAAATGCTCGTGTATACACCTGATCAGAACGACTCGATAAATCAGAAGTTGATGCATTAATCAAAACACCAAATTCACCAACACCGGTTTCCCAACGATTGCTGTACAACCCGGAATATTCGCCGTTGGTCTCTTTAATTTGATCGCCGTAGTTACCCTTGGCAGACACACTCACCAATTGGCCATCGGCATCAAATGGCATACGAGTGCGCAGGTTTACCGTACCACCCAAACCACCTTCGATCATATCGGCGGAAGGGCTTTTATAAGTATCAACCGCATACATCAATTCGGCTGGAACATCTTCAAAGCTAAGACCACGGCCACTAGCAGCAGAGAACACATCGCGACCATTTAATTCTGCACGAACTTGCGACAAACCACGCACAGCAACACCACTACCTTCAGCAGCAGGATGCTCGGCATCATTGTTAGTGTAGCGACCTACAGTTACACCTGGAACACGTTGAAGTGCCTCAGTTACGCTGCGATCCGGTAATTTACCTATATCTTCTGAAACAATAGAATCTACAATAGTGGAAGAGTTTTTCTTAATGTCTTGCGCTGATTGAATACTCGCACGCTGCCCACTGACGATTACTTCTTCAACTTGCTCATCGGCTGCCGGCTCTTGTGCGAAAGCATGGGAGCCTATACCCATTGCACCAACAACGAGCGAAAGGCTCGATGCCATTTTGATGTACATTGGCAATTGTTTTTTCAGGAACGGTTTTTTAATTACATGTTTATTGTTAGTTGTCATGATGTTCTCCAGTTAGAATAATTGAACTACCCCTAAAGCTATCTCCCGCTGTTTTCTATTGACGAACGTTTAAGAGATATGTGCTTCCTCCCTGCGCGGTAAAACTTCCACTTGTACCTTTGCGTTTTAGTGCGACGGCGGTACCACCCTGCGCTAATGCCAGAGAATATTTTTCTGACAAAACCCCGGTTCTTAAATACATTTTTCCACTTTTAACAGTGTGAATTCGTGCTGAAATTAGTTGCCCATCTGCCCAACTCATATCAACGGTAATACCGCCACGTGCGCGCAAACCAGAGACTGATCCAGTTGGCCAAGCCGCTGGCAATGCGGGCAACAAATGCAATTCACCGTTGTGGCTTTGCAACAGCATTTCTGCAATGCCTGCGGTTGCGCCAAAGTTGCCGTCTATTTGGAAGGGAGGATGGTTGTCCCACAAATTGCTGAGCGTGCTGCGCTGCAATTGCTCACCCAGTACTTTGTGCGCGCGATTGCCATCGAGTGCGCGCGCCCACATATTTACTTTCCAGGCTTGCGACCAACCGGTACCGCCATCGCCTCGCGCGTTCAGTGTGCTGCGTACCGCTTGCAATAACTCAGGATTTTTATGGACATTAATTTGGTTGCCGGGATGCAATGCAAATAAATGAGAGATATGGCGGTGATCGTTTTTAGGATCGTCGATATCTTCTTTCCATTCCTGCAACTGCCCCCATGAACCAATGCGGATACCAGCGTCGAGTTGCGCTAGTTTTTTTGCCACTTGTTGGGTGAATTTTTTATCTCCCAGCACTTCAGCTGCGTCGCGGGTATTGCGTAACAAATCAAATACAATTTGTTGGCTCATAGCGGCGCCGTTGGTGAAGTTGCCTTGCTCTGGCGAGAAACTTGGAGAGACAATTAATTTTCCATCGCGCGGGTCTTTTATTAAAAATGCCAACCAAAATTCAGCGGCGCTTTTCATAAGCGGATAAGCGCGCTCACGCAGGAATTTTTCATCGCCCGAAAATAAGTAGTGTTCGTAATAATGTTGCGCCAACCAAGCGGAAGCTTCCGGTTGCCAAAAGGCCGTAGGCCATTCAATCACACCGGTAAAGCCCCAAATATTAGTATTTAAAAACAGTATCCAACCCTTATCGACACCGGCAATTTTTTGTGCGGCGATTTTTCCGGGCTCAACCAGGCTATCAACAAAATCAAAATAGGGTGTCATCAATTCAGGAAGATTGGTGGTTTCTGCCAACCAGTAATTCATTTGCAAATTGATATTGACGTGGTAGTCGTCATTCCAGGGCGGCGTAATCGAGTTATTCCACACGCCTTGCAAATTCGCTGGCAATGAACCGGCGCGCGATGAGGCAATTAATAAATAGCGGCCAAATTGGAAATAAGTCGCTTCAAGTGTGCGATCAAGACTTGCATTGCCTTTTTTATACTGCGAGAGCAACACTGGCGTTGGCTGCTCAATCGCTGCTTGACCAATGGTTAGCTTCACACGGTTAAATAAGGATTGGTAATCAGCGCGATGCTCGGTTTGCAATTGCGTAAATTCTTTTGCCGCTGCTGCATCTACACGCTGTTGTAATTGTGTGTGGGGATGTGCACCGCGATACCGGGGATATTGCTGTTGATAGTCTGTGCCCGCGGCCAACAAAATCACCACCGAATCGGCATCAGTAATGCGAATCTTTTTGTTGTCGATGACTTCCAGCACGCCGCCTTGATTAAGCAGTTGTATTTGCGCTTCAAACTGCAAACCGTTGCTATTTAATTTACCTGCAGCAGTAATGCGACCTTGATTAACATGGGTGATAAGCGATCGATTGTCTGGTGTGCTGACACCAGCAGTGAAAGATATTTTTCCCGGTTGATCGGCGCTGAGTTTTATCGCAATCACACTGGCGGGATAACTCGCCAAATACTCGCGCTTGTAATTCACACCGCCCTGCACATAGGCCACCGTAACTTGTGCATCGGCAAGCGATAGCTCGCGCTTGTAATGAGTGACATCGCTGTCATTTCTAGCAAAGTCTAAAACCAGATCGCCGAAGGTTTGATAGTCGCCGTAGGCCGTGACTTTGCGCCCCATTAATTTAGCCGCAGCTTCCGGCGCTATAGCACCATCAGTGGCGATGGTTTTTCTGACCTGATTCAAGGCTGCTGTTTGGGGCTGTTCCGGCCAGCCAAAATCATAACCCTCTGCACCCGGCCCGCCAGTCCACAAGGTCTTTTCATTGAATTGAATAAGGTCGCGCTGCACGCCACCGGCTATGACTGCGCCCATAGCGCCATTGCCAATCGGCAAGCCTTCTTTTTCCCAATCGCTGGCGGGCTGGTCAAACCAGATCGATAAAGGCGCGGCCGCAGATACCCACTGTGAAACAAACAGGCACAGCATAATCGCCACAGCATAAATGCCGTGCCCCAAAGTGGAGCGGATACGCTCGCGAATTGTTGTAGTTCTGCAAGGGCTTGTCATGGTTTTAATATGGTATATATGACTATTACGACCAATGTTAAGCCAATGTTTTTATACGTGCAAGATTTATTACCTATGACATCGAATAGCGCAAAACACCTGCTACAAAAGGAAACAACCATGATTAAGGCGTCACTTGCCAATGGCAATTGAGACTAGTGTCCGATGCAGGAAACAGGTGGGAATGGGTATCGGCGATGCCGTGCCGATTTATGGCGTGCCAATAGTTTGGATAAATTCCGCATGAGAGGGGGCGAGCTGCACCCCCTTTGCAACGGCGATTTTCATTTTATTCATGATCATCTGGATTCTTTCGGGGTCAGTTAATGACGCCGGTGCATGGGGCTGCACCCCGAAACCGTAATACATGCTCACCCAGCTATCCTCTTTAAACGACTCCTGCTCCAACATTTTGATATCGCCAGATGCGCGGAACAGTGACATTTTTCCTTCCAGGCTTGCAGGTATTGGCATCGCCCTGACATGCTGCCAAAACGGATTGGATCGGCCATTTAGTTTGTAATGCAGGATAATAAAATCCCGAATGCGCTCGTATTCCAAACGATTCAGGCGATTAGCCTCGGCAACGTGTTTTTCATCAATTTCAAAGTTCACCATGAAGCCCGTCATTTTGTTGATGCCGGTTTGGATCAACGAAATGCTGGTCGATTCAAGCGGCTCTAAAAAACCACTCGATAAACCAATCGCGACACAATTTTTGGACCAAAAATCCTTGCGCATTCCCGTGGTGAAACGAATCAGTTTTGGCTCAGTCACTCGCTCGCCAGTTAAATTATTCAGCAACTCTTCGCGCGCTTGCTCATGGGAAATAAACTGGCTGGAATAAACGTACCCATTACCAACGCGATGTTGCAGCGGAATATGCCACTGCCACCCAGCCGTGCGCGCCGATGAACGAGTAAAGGGATCAGGCTCCACCACACTTTTGGTTTGCACTGCGAGGGCGCTGTCACACGGCAGCCAGTGGCTCCAATCTTCGTAGCCAACACCGAGTGTTTTGCCTATCAGCAGTGCTGGCATTCCCGTGCAATCCACAAATAAATCGGCCTCGACTACCAGCCCTGACTCCATCGATACAGACTGGATAAATCCGCTGGCTCCATCCAATTGGACGTGATTGATTTTGCCCTCAATGCGCTGCACATTTCTTTGTTCTGCATAGCGGCGTAGAAATTTCGCGAATAATGAAGCATCAAAATGGTAAGCGTAGTTGTACCAGGCCAAACGGCTTTTTTCGTCAAAGCTGGGTTGCGCAAATTTGCCCGCTTGTGCCAGTTGAGTGCACAGGCAAAATTTATCTAACCCCTCTGAATAGCCCTGATTTTTTGCCCACCACCAGGTTTTATAAAAAGGGCGATCTTCAATTTCAACTCCATAGCCGGCAAACGGATGGAAAAAACGGGTATCTATTCCCGCCCACTGATCGAACTCAATACCCAACTTAAATGTCGCATTGGTTGCCTTGATAAACTCACTTTCTTTAATTGCAAGATCCTTAATGAACTGATGGATGCCGGGGACAGTTGCCTCGCCCACGCCGATAGTGCCAATGAGTTCGGATTCAATCAGCGTGACTTGGATATCGACCTTTTCAAGCCAACGCGCCAAATAGGCGGCGGTCATCCAGCCCGCAGTGCCACCACCAACAATCAGGATTTTTTTTACAGGATTAGTCGTCATCAAAACTCCCATTGCGGCATTGTTATCATTGTTATGAAGGAATGGATCTTGGCCCCACGCCAGAGCCACTAGTCTCATTAATCATATATTAATGGAGCTTGGCTGCCTACGCACCATGCATCAGGATGGTCTGGCATAGCTGTTGCTGTAGTCTTAAGTCAATAACGGGCAAAGTATTAGAGCGCGCCAGATAAGCGCATCAACTGCATTCAATCCCGCGTTTTCAGGTATTTGGAGTAAAGCAAAGAATGGCAGCAAGCACCATCAACAGACAGGGGGCAACCCCGATTGCACCATCTCGCAGCAAAGGCTCAAGCCAATTTGCACACTTCTGCGACCTTTATCACCAACGATTGGATGCATTGACGCTCGCGAAGCAGCTGATCCATATGATCAAGGCAGTACAGCGCCATCGCGGTATGACCATGGGCACCCTTGGAGGCAACCAACAGTTCCGGGACGAGCTGGCGCATTTGCAGGTGCAATTGGAGCGTCGGCTGGAGTTGCTGCAGGCATTTTCCTCTCGCAGCTCTGCCCTGCTTAGCCCGCGTGATCAGGAAAATCTGAGCAATGCCTGGCTGACAATTAGCCGCGATTGGCAGGAAGATGCGGTGATCGATAACTACGAACTGCATTGCCATCTGATCGAACAGTTGCTGAGCATGGTGGCAGCGCTGGGTAAACAACTGGAACAACCTACCTCCCAATCCATGCCGGAGATGGTCGAACCCAAGGTTATCCACGCCGATGAAACCCTCTATCCCAACCGCTTTAAATACCTCGAGGTGCTGCATTTTGCGACGCGCCTGATGCCGGCAGTGGCGGAGCAGATTGGCCGTATCCGTGCGCTGGCGACTTACGCCTCGGCACTCGGCTACTGCGACAAAGATTTCGCCAGCAAACTGCGCTACGTTATCCAATGCACACGGGTAAACAACGAGAAACTGCGCCATCAGACCAAGCGCCTTGAAGGCCTGCTGGACAGCGATCTGAGTCTGCTTGGCCAACTCAAAAGCTATGAGATTAAGCTGGAGTTTTTATTGTCGATGGTGGAGAGCGATGTGGTAAATGCACATCAAATCAACACCGACAGTAGCCGCCTGTTCAGCCTGGCAACCGATATTATCGATGTGTATTTGAAGGTTGTAGATGAAGGTGTGCAACTCCTTACCCAATGGCATGAGCAGGATATCGAAGTCTGGGTGCAATCCTACTAATCAAAGTACTTGCCTCTTGGGTCTCACTCCCTACAATGGGCTCTGTCTATTTTAGGGAACCTCTATGCGTCAACTCTGGTTAATCGGGGTATTTGCCTCTATCCCTTTGTCTGCACTCGCTGCCGATACCACAGCCCCAACTATTGAACTCAGCACCGAAGCAATGAACCACTGCTTGCAAGCCTCAGTGGTGGGTGCTGCAGAATCCATGACGGTAGCGGAATTAAAACAGGCCTGCCTGCTGCTGCACGAGCAGCGCCAGCGAGTAATTGAAACGCCGGTAGCGGACGAGAAGGAAGAAACCAACTGGGTACTACAAAAGCGCCTGACTCTGGAGGCGCTCAACCGCTCCAGCCGTTTTGTGCTTACCCCGCATAAACGCAACTATTTGTTCCCCTTAAGCTTTACCGAACACCCCAACACCGGTCCTTACCAAAGGGAGGATGAATCACCGCTGCTTGACCTGAGCAAGACGGAGGTGGACTTCCAACTCAGCATCAAGATTCTGCTGCGTGAAGACCTGTTTGGCGACAATGGCCATCTTTACCTCGGCTACACCAACCATTCACTTTGGCAGGTGTATAGCGATAAGGATTCAGCCCCCTTTCGCGAAACTGACCACCAACCCGAATTGATTCTGAGCTTTTCCAATGATTGGGAAATATTGGGGTTTCGCAATGCGCTGAACGAGGTTGTGCTGAACCATCAATCCAATGGTCAAGGTGGGTTGCTATCGCGCAGCTGGAATCGGGTAATGCTGAACACGGTATTTGAACGCGGCAATTTTGCGTTCGCGCTCAGTCCCTGGTACCGCATTCCTGAGCCAGAGCAAGAATTTCCAGGTGATCCTGATGGAGACGACAATCCAGACATCACTGATTACATGGGGAATTTTGAACTTAACAGTGCCTATCAACACAGCGATGACATCTACAGCATTATGCTGCGCAACAATTTACATGCCGATAACAAGGGGGCGCTGGAGCTGGGCTGGAGTTTTCCGATCAGCTCCAATTTGCGCGGCCAGCTGAAATACTTTAACGGCTATGGCCATAGTCTGATTGATTACAACACCGATATGGAAGTGTTTGCACTGGGTATTGTGTTTACCGACTTGTTTTAGCTGATACCGCAAAGGGCAAGGCTAATAGGCTTCGCCCAACAAATCAACAAGGGTGCGGATAGACTCGGTCGCCTGCGGTGATACATCGATAATCGAAAATCCGGTCCAGTGTTTACCCGACAAATCTGCATCGCGCGCCCAGAGGCAGTCAGCACCCAGTTGGATCACCATCTGTCCATTAACAGGCTCCGGCACATGCAAATCCAGAGTGTAAAGGCGATCTTCCTCCATGGCGACGTCACCTACAATCATTAATCCCTGCGTGTGAATATTGACCAAGCGACCGATGTATTGGTCGCGCAGGTTATCGTACACATCTACATCGCCATTGATTGTATGGCGCTCCAACTCCCTGTCGTGTTCACGTGAGCAGTTGTGGGTCATGATGTATTACCGGTTTTAAGAGTATCGGCTCGTTCATTGAGGGTGTGATAGATGTTTTCCAAGGCGCGCTCGAAAAACGGTTTGGTGCTGCCCGCGATAATCCGGGCGCGGCCCGCGAGCATATCGCGCGCCAATTGGAGGCCAGCCGCGAGCGACACTTTGCGCCCCTGCTGATCGACCAACATGTAGTGTTGGGTCTTTTTATTGTACCAGGCCACTTTCAGGCGCTTGCCACCATCAAATTCAAACCAGGTACCAAACTCCACCATCTTCAAGCTATCAACAATCTTGGCCTCTTCCGGCAACACCGGCTGCAACTGCGCCACCATATGTCCGGCTTTTTCTGCCGCCAACGATTCCAACTTGGTGCGCATGGGCGCTGGGGCAGGCTCGGCTTTGCGGCTCAACAGCGCCATGCGCTGGAGCGAGACAACCGCATCCAAAAGCTTGCGACCTTTGGCCTGCTCATAACCGATGGTTTCAAAACCACGCTCAAGGGCGGCGAGCAGCCCATCCTGCAGCTCCATTTGTTTTACTTTGTCCGGCTGCTTGGTTTTGGGCTCCAGCGTCCAGAGCAAATCGTCGATCACTTGCAGGGCGCGCTTCCAACTGTCGGATTTATCGCCGTAGCGCAGCAGCACAAACGACAGGTAGTCCGACCAGGGTTGCAACAACAACAGCAATATCGCCGAGGGCATATCGCGATTATCGGTGCGGCCTCGCACCTCGTTATTCACCTGGATCTTCGCTTCGCGCAGTTTTTCTTCGCCTTGGGCTTTTTCCAGCGCGCGACGCTCCATCAATTCCTGGCGACGCGCCACATTGTGGGTATAGGCATTAAACTCAATCAGCAATTCGGCAAAGATGCGCACATCATTCTTGAATTCCTGCAGCAGGCGAAACACCGTGGTTTTGATCTTGGTAAAGATATCGTATTGGTCGCTGCCATCATTACTCACCCAGCGCACACCGGCTTCGGCAAGACTGTTGAGCAGCACGCGCGCGGGGTGCTCAGGTTGCTCAAAAAAACCCTTGTCGATAAAGGCGATTTTCAGAAACGGCGTATGCAAATAACTGAGCAATGCTTTGACAGAATCGGGCAAGTGATCATCAGACAGCATGTACTCAAACAACATACCGACCAAGTCAATGGTCTGCATATCACCCGCTTCTACTGCGCCATTTTCGTTTTCGCTGGCGATCTGCTCCATCATCTTGCGGCCAACCTCGGCCACCATTTGCGGTGCAATAGGCACAGGGCCCGACTCATGGTTAGCCAGCACCTGCTGGGTCACACTAAAGGCCTGGGTTTGCATCTGTTCCAGCACACTCACCAATTGATTTTGGGTGTAGACCTGTAAATTAGCGGGTGACGCTGTAGGCACAGCAGGGGTAGCGACAACTGCTCCATTGGGGTTGATCACCGGGCTATTCGCCGCCTGACCAGCAACCACCGCTTGAGGATTGAAATGTGCAGCCTGGATTGCAGGCAATGCCTGGGTTACATGGGTTTGCAACAGGCGGATCGCGTTCAACAGGCTGTTTTGGTACTGGATATCATTGGGGTTGAGCGCACCACTGAGCAATTTATCGCTCGCACGGCGCTGATGCTGCTGTTCTTCTTCGACTTGTTGCTGCTCGTCAACTGGCCCGTCGTTGCGCTCGAAGGGATCATCCTGCATCGCCTCATCCGTTTTGTGGTCAGCCGGCTTGTCACTGGCGGGAACAAAGCGGAGATTGGGCAACAGGTTTTGGCGGATCAGGTAATCATTCAGCTCATCGTATAGCCCATCGAGCATGCCAATCACGTCTTGATCGAACAACTTGTAGCCGATGATTTTGGTTTTGACATCAATATCCAGATTGGCGAGCAGCTTGCGCAGCGATTCACAAAATTGTACCGGGCTGGCAGGGTTGGCGCGCTCATCAATCTTTTCGCCATCATTTAACAGCGCCAAACGCTGCTGCAATGCCCAGAGCTGCTCGGCAAAAAAATTGTCGGCGCGATGCGTAATAGAGGTAATAGCGATGGTTTCTTCAAGGTCTGAATGTTCCACCAACGAAAGAATATCGCCGCTAAAACGCTCTTCGCCCGTCAGGGTATTAAGGGATTTATTCTTGAATTTTACAAAACCGTTGGCCAGATGCTGGCAAAACTCTTGTTCAGCCGCTTGCTGTACAGCTGCAAGTAAATTTTGGGTTTCATAGAGGGCTATCTGGTCTTTATTAGATTTAGCCTGTTCAGCAACTTCCAGAACCTGCTTACACCACTGCCGCCAAAAATTAGGGAAAACACGGTACGCAAAACCGCGCGTTAAATCGCGGCAATGTTTTAAATATTGAATGACCAATTGCTCTGACATGGCTACCGCAGAATACGGAGAAGACTTATTAATATCAGAACCAGGTAAGCCTGAGTTATGCATAATTATTCCGTGTTTTTCCATGAATTTCATATTCCCTAGCGCCTATTATTACCAAGCTGGTTTTGCGCTAACCGCGCTTGGAATCAGTGCCTGCGAACCTAGAGACTAGATGAGTGAATCTTCTATATAGGTTGTCCTGAGCGACAATCTTAACAGCTTGTGAGATTTCTTCCAGCCAATAAGACTATTGGCTCACAGTTAGATTAAAAATAGCACGATCTACGCAAATCGCCGCAAAGATGCCTTTCCAGCCGTTCGAAAGATAAGTAAATCCTGATTTTTCAATATTTGGATAAATGTTCCTTGAGCAACCGCACGCCCGGCGCACCAAAATAATCCAGCACGCACAGTATCGCGCCCCACCATGGAACACATATAGGCATAACTTCCCTCCATGAAACTCCCAAATCCCTTTCAAAATCAGGCAATTAAAAAATTGGCACTCATATTGCGATAGCCCCCCCGTAATAACTGATTCGCACTCTGGGTGGTTTTAGCTATTCAACAAATCTGTACACACAATTTGTTAATAGGAGGCTAGGGTTCCGGTCACTTGATTTTATCAAGCGATGTCTGGTCCGAGAGCTTCCGACCTCCCAAGGCAGGCAAAAGGCTAAACGCCCGCAACTGTCTTGAGGTTACACGGCGGGATAAAAGCCCGGGAGATGGAATGGCCTAATCGCCAGAGTGCTCCCATTTGCTTGCGCCGATGTCACCAAAACCGCTGGAGGTTATTCATGTTGCGTCAATCCCGCCTTAAAAAAGTATTACTGGCCATTACACTCTCCCTCTCCGCCGCTTGTGCCAGCGCTGCTGAACCATTCAAAGTCTGCTGGTCCATCTATGTTGGTTGGATGCCGTGGGGCTACGGGGCCGAACAAAAAATTGTCGATAAATGGGCAAAAAAATACGGCATCGAAATTGAAGTTGTGCAAATCAACGATTACGTCGAATCCATTAACCAATACACCGCAGGCCAATTTGATGGCTGTGTAATGACAAACATGGATGCGCTCACCATCCCCGCTGCTGGCGGTGTAGATTCAACCGCATTGATCGTCGGCGACTTCTCCAACGGTAACGATGGCGTTGTACTCAAAGGTGGTAAAACGCTGAAAGACATTAAAGGCCAGCAAGTCAATCTGGTTGAACTGAGCGTATCTCATTACCTGCTTGCGCGCGGTTTGGAAACTGTCGGTTTGAAAGAGTCCGATGTCAAAGTCGTTAACACCTCTGACGCCGATATGGTCGCCGTGTACGGCACTAAAGATGTCACCGCGGTTACCACTTGGAATCCACTGCTAAGCGAAATCCTCGCACAACCTAACAGCACCAAAGTTTTCGACTCATCACAAATTCCTGGTGAAATTATGGATTTGATGATAGTGAACACCGAAACCCTGAAAAAGAATCCTGCACTCGGTAAAGCCCTTGTTGGCGCCTGGTACGAAATTATGGGCGTAATGAGCGGATCAGACAAAGCCGCTGCTGCTGCCAAAACCGCTATGGCTGTTGCCTCAGGGACTGACCTCGCCGGTTTTGAATCGCAACTCGCCAGCACAAAAATGTTTTACACACCCGCTTCAGCTCTTGCTCTTATCAATAGCGAAGAACTGTTAAAAACCATGCAGAAAGTTGCTGAGTTTTCGTTTGATCACGGCCTGTTAGGTGAGGGTGCACCCGATGCTAAATACATCGGCGTAGAAGGCCCTAAAGGTGTGTACGGTGATAAGAAAAACGTGAAGCTGCGTTTTGATGCGACTTATATGCAAATGGCAGCAGATAAAAAACTTTAATTGTCTGACACTGATTAATCAGTGAGTCGTCATCCTCGCGCAAACGGGGATCCACACACCGCGTAATCAAATTGAAAGCTGGACTCCCGCGTGCGCGGGAGTGACGACCACACTATAAAGAAGATGCCCATGAAACGATTAATTAATCTAACGCCCTCAAAACCGCTCAAACTTTTACTGGGGATTCTGCCGTTTGCTCTGCTGCTCGTTGTTTATTTGATCGCTTCCGATGCACGCCTCGCCGAAAATGCCAACGACAAACTGCTACCCAGCTTTGCACAAATGGGCGATGCAATTGGCAACCTCGCGTTTGAACCGAGTAAACGCAGTGGTGAATATTTATTTTGGCAAGATACGCTCAGCAGTTTGTATCGCTTAACGCTCGGCATTTTTATCGCCGCTATTTTAGGCTTCACTATCGGCATATTAACCGGCGCGATTCCCACCATCTATTCGCCCATAGCGCCGCTGTTAACCATTATTTCACTGGTTCCGCCCATGGCGCTTTTGCCGGTGTTATTTATCGTCTTTGGTTTGGGTGAATTATCCAAAGTGGCGTTGATTGTGATCGGCGTTGCGCCATTTATCGCGCGCGATATTCAGCGCTGCACCCAGGAAATTCCGCTTGAACAATTAGTTAAAGCACAAACCCTAGGCGCATCTACCTGGCAAATCTTGGTGCGCGTATTAATTCCGCAATTGCTGCCACGTTTGATTAATGCCGTGCGTTTATCGCTCGGTGCCGGATGGTTATTTTTAATTGCCGCAGAAGCAATTGCTTCTACCGACGGTCTGGGTTATCGCATATTTCTGGTACGCCGTTATATGTCCATGGATGTGATCCTGCCCTATGTTGCCTGGATTACCTTACTCGCCTTTTTAGTGGATTGGTTACTCGTCAAGCTCAGCACCACATGTTTCCCCTGGCACTATCAAGCAACAACAAAGTGACAGGCGGCCACCCAATGACCATTATCCCTTTTGATAAAAAATACATAGATGAAAAAAGAGCCAAAGCTATGCCCATGATTCAGGCAAAAAACCTGTGGAAAAAATACGGCGACAACGTGGTGTTGGAACGCATGAATGTGAGCGTAAAAGCCGGTGAATTTATTACCATGGTGGGCACTTCCGGCTGCGGCAAAAGTACCTTTTTAAAAATGTTGTTGGGCATGGAGTCGCCCACGTCCGGTGAATTACTGTTGGATGGGAAATCGATTCGCAGCGAACCCGATCAATCGCGCGGCATAGTGTTTCAGCAATACTCCGTGTTCCCTCATCTCACCGTGTTAGAAAACGTGATTATCGCGCGCGAATTTGAGCACTCCCCAATATTGGGGAAATTATTCGGCAGTAAAAAACGCAAAGTTGTTGATGAAGCCAAAGCGCTGCTGGAATCGGTTGGATTAACCCACGCAATAAATCGTTATCCGCATGAGTTATCGGGCGGCATGAAACAGCGGTTAGCCATCGCCCAAGCGCTTATCCGCCAGCCGCGCATTTTATTACTCGACGAACCCTTCGGTGCACTCGACCCGGGTATTCGCGCCGACATGCATCAATTAATTTTGGAACTCTGGCGCGAACACCAGCTCACCGTGTTTATGGTGACGCACGATTTAAGCGAAGGATTTTATTTAGGCACACGCCTGTGGGTGTTCGACAAATTGCGGCGCGACAATCAAGCCCCTGGTGCTTACGGTGCAAATATTACCTATGACCTACCGGTTACCCGTCGCAAAAGTGAAGTGCCTTATGAATTACAAACGATTGCCCAAGAATCACAGGATTTTTAACTCATGAGTAAGATGTTGTACACCACTACCCTGCCCGGCAACGGCCACTGGTCACTGGAGTTGCGCCGCGGCAGCCTGATGAAAATTACTGACATCGAAGGCGGCGCCAACGTTGGCATGCTGTTTTACAACCCGCGCAATTTATTGGAACGCTACAACGCGCCCGACACACTCAAATGCCAACACACGTTTAAATTGCAACGCGGCAATTGCTTGTATTCTGATATGGGCAGAATTTTTGCTTCGATTGTTGAAGACTATTCCGCGAACGGCGAAGGTAATTGGCACGATACTATTTGCGGCAATAGCACTGCCGAACTGATCGAAAAGCAGTGGGGGAAACGCGATTACCAAACCCATCGCAATCAGTGGAAACAAAATGGCTATGACGCCTTTTTAGTTGAACTTGCAAAATACGGTTTGGGGCGCGCCGATATGGCGTCCAATATCAACTGGTTTAGCAAAGTCATCGCAGATGATCATGGCAATATCCGGCTCGACACTAAAAACCAATCGGCTGGCAACAGTGTCACCTTGCGTTTTGAAATGGACACCATGGTTATTATGCACGCCTGTCCACATCCATTAAATAAATCGAAAACCTATCCGTTTACTTCAGTGGAAATTGAATTAGGGGAAGCAGAACCAGTCAGCGACGATGACTACTGTAAAAACTTCCGCGAAGAAAACCAGCGCGGTTTTCAAAACAACGCGCTTTATTACCTGTCTGCAAAATAGTTTAGCTGCGAAATAGTTGAGGAAGACATGTCACATATCCAAAGCAACCTACACCCTGAAACTGCGTTCTCTACACACTATGTGCCCGCAGGCGATTATTTTCTCGGCGAAATAAAACAAGGGCAAACTTTTCGTATTGTCGATTTAAAAGGCAATCAAGCCGCTGACGTTTTATTTTATAACGCCAAAGATCCAAGCGAGCGCTACAGCGCGATGGATACTATCCGCAGCCAGGGCAATTTGTATTTATCGGCGGGCACTAAATTAATGTCCAATGCCAATCGCGAATTACTGGAAATCGTCGCCGATACCTGCGGCCGCCACGACACCCTCGGTGGTGCCTGCGCAACAGAAAGCAATACCGTTCGCTACAGTTTGGAAAAGCGCTGCATGCACGCCTGCCGCGACAGCTGGATGCTCGCAATTGCAGAACATCCCGAATTTGGTATTAGCAAACGTGACATCATCCACAACATAAACTTCTTTATGAATGTTCCCGTCACCGCAGATGGTGGACTCACCTTTGAAGATGGCATTTCTGCACCCGGAAAATATGTTGAGCTGAAAGCGAAAATGGATATCGTGATGCTGATCTCCAATTGCCCGCAATTAAACAACCCGTGCAATGGTTATAACCCAACGCCGATTGAAGTTATCGTTTGGAATTAATTAAATTCAATATCCTCAGTGGACGGCCACTGTTGTAAATTAATCCCAGCAGGACGACCTGCCGGAGCAGAACATGTTTACCAAAGTGTTAATTGCCAATCGCGGCGCCATCGCAACACGCATTATTCGCACCTTAAAAAAACTCAATATAAAATCCGTCGCTGTCTATGCCGAATCTGATGCAGACTCATTACACGTGCGCATTGCCGACGAATCGTTTTCTTTAGGCGAAGGTGCGGCCGCACAAACCTATCTTGATCGCAAAAAAATTATCGCGATTGCACAGCAAACCGGTGCACAGGCGATTCACCCCGGCTACGGTTTTCTAAGCGAAAACTCCAGCTTTGTTGCGGAGTGCGAAGCAGCAGGTTTAGTGTTTATCGGCCCTACTGCGGAACAAATGATTACCTTTGGTTTAAAGCATAAAGCACGCGAATTGGCACAGGCAGCCAATGTACCCCTCTGCCCCGGCACTGATTTATTAAAAGACCTCGACGAGGCAATAGCTGCTGCAGCAAATATTGGTTACCCAATAATGCTTAAAAGTACCGCCGGTGGCGGTGGTATTGGCATGCAATTGTGCAATAGCGAAGCCGAACTCATCGCCGCTTTTGATTCAGTAAAACGCTTGGGCAAAAATAACTTTGCCGATGATGGTGTGTTTCTGGAAAAGTTTATTGCCGCTGCTCGCCATATTGAAGTACAAGTATTTGGCGATGGCAAAGGAACTGCTGTTGCGATTGGAGAGCGCGATTGCTCAAGTCAAAGACGCAACCAAAAAGTTGTTGAGGAATGCCCCGCACCCAACTTACCCGAGCCACAACGCAAAGCCATGCAAAAAACTGCGGAGCAGCTGTTGGCGTCGGTCAGCTATCGCAATGCGGGTACGGTAGAATTTATTTACGATTCCATTGACGAAAAATTTTATTTCCTCGAAGTCAATACACGCTTACAAGTAGAGCACGGCGTTACCGAAGAAGTTTACGGTGTCGATTTAGTTGAGTGGATGTTACGCCAGGCAGCGGGCGACCTCGGCAACATCAAGTCATTGCGCGACCAACTTTCTCCCGCCGGACACGCCATTCAAGTGCGTGTGTATGCAGAAGATCCTGCACTGAATTTCCAACCCTGTGCGGGCTTGCTCAGCAAAGTGTCATTCCCTGAATTACACAGCAATCTGCGGATCGACCACTGGATTGACAGTGGTATTGAGGTACCTGCTTTTTTTGATCCAATGCTCGCTAAAATTATTGTGCGTGGTGCTGATCGTGAAAAGGCGCTAAGCCAATTATCAAACGCACTGGCGAACACTTATCTCTATGGCATTGAAACCAATGTCGGTTATTTACGCGCACTCCTGCAAGATCCAATTTTGTTGGAAGGTAGGATGACTACGCGCTATTTAAATAGCTTTGTGTATCAACCTGCACGTATCGACGTGATTCAGGGCGGAACCCAAACCACCATTCAGGATTATCCCGGCCGCTCCGGTTATTGGCATGTAGGCGTACCTACTTCCGGCCCCTTTGATAGCTACTCATTCCGTTTGGGCAATCGCCTGCTCAACAACGATGAAACAGCAGCGGGGCTGGAAATTACCTTGCAAGGTCCCACATTAAAATTTGGCTGCGCAACAAAAATAGTTTTAACCGGCGCAGCGATTGATGCAAAACTCGACGGCAATGCGATTGCGATTTATGAAATTATTTCAGTAGCTGCAGGGCAACAATTGCAACTCGGGCGCATCACCGATAAGGGCGCTCGCACCTACTTAGCAATTGCCGGCGGAATTCAGTGCCCGGGTTATTTAAATTCAAAATCTACCTTCACGCTCGGCCAATTCGGCGGCCACAATGGCCGCGCATTGCGTGCCGGCGATGTGCTCGCACTAGATGCAAACAACTGCAATGCGACAATTGCTCCTGTAACAATCAACGACGAATTAAAGCCGCAGATTAATAACCTTTGGCAGTTGCGTGTTATATACGGCCCCCATGGCGCCCCGGATTTTTTTACCGCCAATGACATAAGCATATTTTTTAATACCGACTGGGAAGTACATTACAACTCCAGTCGCACCGGTGTGCGCCTGATTGGACCCAAACCAGAGTGGGCGCGTAGCTCCGGCGGTGAGGCAGGAATGCACCCATCAAATATTCACGATAATGCTTACGCGTTTGGCACAGTTGATTTTACCGGCGATATGCCAGTGATCCTAGGGCCAGACGGCCCTTCACTCGGCGGTTTTGTTTGCCCGGCAACAGTTATCAGCGCGGATTTATGGAAACTCGGGCAAGTACGAGCGGGCGATAAAATTCGTTTCCTACCCGTATCGATTGACGATGCAGTAGCGATTGAAAAAACACAAAACCAATCGTTGCGAACGCTGGAAAAGATTGCGCATACTTGGAGTGAAAGCGAATTAACATCACCCATTGTAAAAACCTTGGCCGCTGCCGAGTTTGGTGAAAATATTGTGTACCGCGCTGCAGGTGACCATTTTTTATTGGTCGAATACGGCGCGCTGGAACTGGATATTAAATTGCGTTTTCGCGCCCACGCACTTATGCAATGGTTACAACAAAATGCCTTGTATGGTTTACGCGAACTGACACCGGGAATTCGTTCGCTACAAGTACACTATGACAGTCAGCAATTATCACTCGAAAATCTGTTGGCACATCTTGAACGCGGTGAACGCGAATTGATTTTGCAACTTGCACAGCTAAGCGTTCCTTCACGTATAGTGCATGTTCCTTTGAGCTGGGATGACGAAGCCTGCCAATTTGCGATCCAAAAATATATGCAGTCAGTGCGCTCCAACGCACCCTGGTGCCCCAGCAATCTGGAATTTATTCGCCGCATTAATGGTTTGAATTCTATCGCCGATGTAAAAAATATTCTCTTCAGTGCCTCCTATCTAGTGATGGGTCTGGGCGATGTGTATTTGGGTGCGCCTGTTGCCACTCCAATTGACCCGCGCCATCGTTTGGTCACCACCAAATATAATCCTGCACGCACTTGGACGGCTGAAAACTCGGTTGGGATTGGCGGTTCTTATTTATGTGTTTACGGTATGGAAGGCCCTGGTGGCTACCAATTTGTCGGGCGCACCTTGCAAATGTGGAATCGCTATCGCCAAACCAAGGAATTTAAACAACCCTGGTTATTAAATTTCTTTGACCAAATCCGTTTTTATGAAGTCAGTGCAAACGAACTACAAAAAATTCGTCGCGATTTTCCACAGGGTCGTTATCCCATCAAAATTGAAGAAAGTCATTTCAGTTTAAGTGAATACCAAGAATTTATTGCCGCCCATCTGGATTCCATCACTACATTTACCGCGCAACGCGAGCAGGCATTTGAAGAGGAATTGGCTCTCTGGCACGCCAACGGACAATTCAATTATGCACAGGAAGAAATTGTCGACGAAAATGAAGAAGCAGAATTGCCAGAGGATGCAATCCGCGTTGACAGCTCGGTCTCCGGCAGTGTCTGGCAAACGCAGGTACAAGTGGGGCAAACAGTGAAAGCAGGAGATGTGTTATTGATTCTGGAATCCATGAAAATGGAAATCAATATAACGGCAAGTAGCGCGGGCAAAGTAACACATCTGTTAAAAGCAGATGGAGCACGCGTGCAGGCAGGACAAACATTGGTGGTTTTGGAAGCAATATAACTTTTCGTCACTCCAAATAAAAAAACCCGGCGCAAGGCCGGGTTAAACATCTGAGGAGAAAACTAACTTAAGGTGCGCTGCTCACGCAAAGTCCCAATTACTGCTTCAAGTGCACGGTCAAACAACATACCGTCATCTAAAATTGTCAGACGCTTGGTCTGCAGTGCAACCGCCAAGCTTTCACGGCTTTCTTCTGCGACTTTCATACCTGAGCGGTTTACAAAGATATATTTACCTACCGAGCGAATAATGGCAGCCAAACGGCAGCGGTATTTTTCACCGGCCTCACCTTGCATTTCAAACCAGGTGCCCTGGGTAATATTATTGACCAAGGCTAAATGTTGCGGATCTGCCTGAACGCTTTCGCTGATGGTTTCTTCTACCACAAAAAGTTGTTCTGCTTCTGCAGCCGTTGCAACTTCTGCCACCGCAACAACTTCAGCTACAGTATCAGCAACCGGCTCAATTATCGCTTGGTCAGCTGGTTTAACGTCTGCGGTTTCGACTACTGGTTCATACGCAGCTTCGACAACTTCCGCTACATTCTCAATAACCGGCGCGGGTGCCGCATTTTGTACCTTTTTAGCTTGCGCCGCAGCATTCGCTGCTTGTTGCGCACGCATTTGCGCCTCCACCATGGCCGCCTTCATGTTGGCATTTTTCGCCGCCATTTCACTGGCCTTGGCTGCCAAATCTGCTGCGGATACGGATGGCGCAGCCTCAACCGAAGGTTTTACTTCGCCGCGTAAGCGCGCCAAATGAACGCCTTCAAGTTGTTTAAACAAATTGGTGGTTTCAAACGGACTGAACGAAATACTTTCCAAACCGGTGCGCAATTTTTGCAACAGCTCGGGTACCAACTTTAATAAGCGTTGGCGATTATCTTTATCCATCGCCGCTGTAACACTCCAAACGAGCTGCTGTGCTGTTGCAGAACAGTTGCGCCACTCATCACTCTCCACACCTTGTTTGAGTGAGGTAATAAACATCACATTCGCCCAAGCTTCACGCAGCAACTTAGTGACCGCCAGAGGCAACTCCTTACCGGCACAAATGCGATTTAATTCTGCATCAACCTGCGCGCGTGCGCGTTCAGATTTAGCCTTGCCATCTTCCGCATCAATAGTGCGCTGCTCAAGAATTTGTGCACGACGCTTTTCTTTATCAAGGAACGAGCGAAAATCGACCAGCAATCGTTCAAAGATACTCATATCGGTATCAAAATCAGTCAGGATCGAACGCACAGTTTCTTCCATTTTGTTAAAGAGACTGTCTTTGCGTTGATTTTCTTCGCTGGATTCCTGCCATCCCAGACAGGCCATTGCCATTTCATTCAACAAACGACGTGCCGGGTGGCCACCTTTGCTGAAGAAAGTTTTATCGGCAATCGCCACTTTAACCATCGGAATTTGTAAACGGCCAATCAAGGCTTTCATTGGTGCCGCGAGGTTACGGTCATCCAAAATAAATTCGAACATCATACTTACCAAATTGATGACATCATCATCAACTTGATTAATCGCGGCAGCAGTGTGGGTTTCGTTGCGCAGCAAATCACTCAGTAAATTGCGCAAGCTAGCTGGCGCTCCGCTGGTAACGGGAGCATTAACTGTATTTTGCTGTTGAGCCAGCGACAGGATCTTGATCAAGTCCTGGGTAGTAATTTCTTCACCGGGTAATTGCACGCGCGGCGCACTGCGGTTGGCTCCCAACAGGTCGCGCAGCTGATGCAAAACCTGGTTGGTTTGGTCGTCATAACTTTGCACCAATCCGCCGGTCTCGCCCCCCGCTTTTTGCACACCCAAACCATAGTGCGCACTGATGCCTTGGCCATAGTGATCAGCAGTTGGGCTAGTTGAGGGCTTTTTGACGCGCACATCTTGTTTCAATGAAGGCAAAATATTGGCATCAATCAAGGTTTGGTTGAGCACTTCAAATAGTTTGCCCAGCTTGGTCATCACAATATTGTCGAACAGCTTGAACAATACCAACTTGGCTTTTACATCGACATTTAACGCTTTAGTTGCATCGGTAAATGCATTGCAAATCACATCAACGCCCAGAGGGTTATTCTTTTGATAAACCTTGGTGGGAACCAGATGATCAATACGCAGGGTCAAATGTTGGATAGGCTCAGCAAATTGTTCATTGGCTTTGTTGACCATGCCATCAACCGCAACCATCTCTTCCAGTTCATCATTCTTAACCAATGACAAATCGTCCAGCGAGACCGATTTTTCACCGGATGGCTTTTCATCGCGATAAGCACTTGGATCAAGTAACTGGGCAAAGCTGATATCAATGCTGCGGAAAAATGAAGTCTCCATCGCACGACGACGGATGCGCACCTCGCGCATTGAGTCAAAAAAGATATTTTGATCGTGGTTATTGTTAGCTTTGTCGGCCAATTCAAACATGGCATCATCGACTTTATCGAACAATTCACGTAGAAATAATTGCAACTGCTGCCGCGCCTTATCACGCAGGGTGTGCATAGCGGCAGGCAAACGAGCAAGTGCCACTTGCGAATTAGCAGCGGAATTGCGCTCTACATTTAAGTGAACAACCTTTTTGGGGTCGGATTTCATATGTTCGGACATGGCGGATTACCATTAGTAAAAACTTGCGTAGTTGAAGTATAACTAAGGGAAAGACACATCAAGTAGGCAAATGATAAGATCGAGAGCCATATCACAAAAGGCTATAACCAACGCATCATCTTATGGTTTTCTAAGTAGATTTTGGAATTAGCCGAAGAGTTCAGCGCCAAAACTGCCGATTTTCCACCTCACAATGTTCAATTATTCGACATACAACATGAATCCTATATATAGCAAAAACCTACCAAATCTAGCTGAAAATATCGCCAAAAGCGTAACAATAGCCCTTGCTGAAGACATAGGCCCGGGCGATATCACCGCCCAATTAATTCCCACTGAGCAAACCGCCAAAGCAAACATAATCACCCGTGAACAGTGTATTTTTTGCGGTAAAGCCTGGGTTGAAGAGGTATTTCGCCAGCTGGATCCGCGGGTTCAGATCATTTGGTATGTAGAAGATGGCCAAAACGCAGCAGCCAATAGCCTGTTATTTACCTTACAAGGTAGCGCCCGCAGCCTTCTCACCGGGGAGCGCACCGCACTGAATTTTGTGCAAACTCTCTCCGGCACCGCAACCATCAGCAAACAATACTCGGATCAAGTCGCCCACACCGGGGTGAAACTGCTCGATACCCGCAAAACCATCCCTGGCCTGCGCACCGCACAAAAATATGCAGTTGCCTGCGGCGGCTGCCATAATCATCGTATTGGTTTATATGACGCATTCTTGATCAAAGAGAATCACATCGCTGCCTGCGGTGGAATTGACAAGGCCGTCGCTGCTGCACGGGCTATTGCGCCAGGCAAACCAGTTGAAGTGGAAGTGGAAAACTTTGCTGAGTTAGATCAAGCACTGGCAGCGAAAGTGGATATCATCATGTTGGATAATTTCAGTAATGATGATATGAAAAAAGCAGTAGCGATTAATGCTGGTCGCGCAAAGCTGGAAGCTTCGGGAAATATTAATGAGCAAACATTAATTCCGACAGCAGAGACTGGGGTGGATTATATTTCTATTGGTGGATTGACGAAGCATTGCCGGGCGGTGGATTTGTCGATGAGGATTACTTAATTCCATCAACAATATGCTTACTAGCGGCACTCGCTCGAAACATATTTCGAGGGTAAAGTCCCCAGAACAGAAGGCATACCTCTAGCAACAGACGTGTTGTTACTGTCTGAGGAGCAAGACCAGTCAATACTTCCAGACACCCCGGTAGATATTGCAGTTGCAAAATCCGTCGCAGCGCCGGCTCCTGACCGCACATATGGCGTATATATCAAACTGGCATTTGCGGGTATTAAACCAACGGTGGCACTGTTGAAGGTAATTGTTATTTCTCCTGATACAGGGTCAATAAGCAACTGAGAAACATATTTGCTGGTAGCTCCAAGGCCACCACTTTGTGCGTTCCAACTATTAGCAGCTGTCCCTAAATCATTAATTGTTGCCACCCCACCGGACACATATTTTTGAGCGGCAGAAACCAAATTCATCCCTTCAGAAACCCGACCTCTCACTGTGTAATCCTGATAAGCAGGGAGCGCGATAGCAGCTAAAATACCCACAATTGAAACAACAATCATTAGCTCTATGAGAGTAAAACCTAACTGCTTTTTCATGTTTGCCTTCCCGTATCAATCAACGACAATATCTCTAAATAGAGCAATAAACTTGCCAGTAATACAGAGTAGGATAATAACTGGCGAATTCAGTTATACCGCAATTTTTTACCATCATCGACACTGTAAACATGACAATTTACGTCGATTTTAAGCAAAAAACGAATACGCCATTCACACTAATAATCCCATGGCTTTAAGCTGACATATTCAACAATTGCTGCCGTTTTCTTATTCAAGATCAGAGTCATATCCTGCCTTGAAGCTCTCAGCGGGAGATAACCGAACTCAGCTGGCGGGTACTTTTCTATAAGGCGCTCAACCTGCGCTTTACTATCGGGATTGAAGCCGATCAATTCATTGAGTTCCCGAATTTTTGCACTTACGAAAGCAGCATTATTACTGTAGCTGTCATAATATTTGGGGATATAGGCGAGATCCGCACCGCCACTTAATGCACCAAACAACAACTCCCGCCTTTCATCAGGATCATCTGGACGCCTGGCAAAAACAAGCTCGGCCCCCCACCGGGGCACTGACTTAAATTGTTCCAGCTTGGCATCAGCGAAACTTTTTGGCGTTATATCGCTGGCCTGAACCAAATCAAACCGATCGATATTGAATGCCACATAAATTGGTCGGCCCTGGTAAACAGACCGCACACCATAAAAAAGTGCTGCCAACTGAATCATGACAATAATAAAAAGGTCTCGCTTCAATTCTTTTTTGAGAGGATTAAACACAATTAAGGTAAGCAATGGCCCGAGCACCACATCAACTCCCAACACCAACAAAAAAATTGATGTAACACCCGTAGCGATATCAAGCTGATTGGGATACCACAAACCAAATACAACACCACTAAAAACCATAGCAACTAATGCCGATAGGCCAAAATGTATTAATGAGGCAATAAGACGCAGCTTCATCTAGTACTCACCGGACTACGATAATTACGCACAACAAAAAAGGCGCCGAAGCGCCTTTTCGTGCCAAATCACTAAGAATTATCTGCATTCAGCAGGCGCAAAACGTGCCAAAACGGTCCCTGCTGCAACAGGCATGTTACGCGCAGTTGCTGCAGCGGTAGTAGCTGAACCACAAGCCCAGTCCAAAGAACCCGGAGTACCTGCAGCTAATGCAGCAGCTAAAGCAATTGGGTTACCATTTGTAGTTCTGACAGATGGTGTCATTACCAAAGTATTTGCACCCGCAGCCAAACCCACAGCTGCAGCATTGTAGGTGACAGTGAACACGCCAGTAGTGTCAACACCAATCACAGAAGTTACATATTTACTGTTTGCACCGGTAGCCGATGCCTGTGCATTCCAGGTATCAACAGCAACATCAAGATCTGCCATAGTTGCTACTTCACCTACCATTTGTTTTGCACCGGCAAACAAATTCAAACCTTCTACGATACGGGTACGTACGGTGTAATCTTGATATGCAGGCAACGCAACTGCAGCCAGAATACCGATAATCGCTACTACAATCATCAATTCAATCAAAGTAAAACCTTTCTGCAATGACTTTTTCATACTAAAACTCCAAAAGATTAACGAGAAAATTAACAGAACACGAGTACTTTAAAGCAATAGCTATGCCAGCCAGCAAGAACCAGGCGCGCTTCTATGTTTAGCTGATGATAATGCCTACTTTCATCATGGCGAGCTAAACGGATCAAGAAAACCACCCACACAAATAGGCAGTATGTGACATTTTTGGTCACGCACCTACTTCATCTGGGATTCGATTCACTCAATCACCACGGCCACTACTAAGTTGCTAAAGTTAATGTACTATGAATGGTAGTTATAACCATTAACCTCATAAATGACTTACTGGCAAACACAGATGAACACACCGACCCACACAACGCTAAACGGGCTTGCACGCAGACTTGTTGCCGACAATATTCTTGAGGCAGAGCTCGCAAACAACGCAGCAGCGCAAGCCAAAAGGGACAAAATTCCACTGGCTATGCATTTGGTCAACAACGGCATTGTTGATGCCCGCACACTTGCTCGGGTTGCATCTGAGGAGTTCGGTTCACCTGTCTTCGACTTGGATGCCCTCAACAAAGATTTGCTTCCTCAAAAACTGGTAGATGACAAGTTAATACGCAAGCACCACACACTGCCCATAGCAAGACGCGGCAACCGCTTGTTTCTTGCAGTGACAGACCCAACCGACTTGCATGCTTTGGATGAAATTAAATTCAATACCGGCATTAACACAGAAGCTGTCCTGGTAGAGGCCGACAAATTACGCATAGCAATAGATAAATATCTCAATGCCCAAGAAGAGACATTAGGCGATGCATTAGGTGGACTGGATGATGACCTTGATGACCTAAATGTACAGGCTATAGATACAGCACCCACTGCAGACGATACAAATGAGGCAGATGAAGCTCCTATTGTTAAGTACATTAACAAAGTTCTATTGGATGCAATAAAAGGTGGAGCTTCCGATATTCATTTCGAGCCCTACGAGAAAAGTTATCGCATCCGATTTAGAACTGATGGAGTTCTGCATGAAATGTCACGCCCACCTGTGAATCTGGCATTTAGAATGGCAGCACGCTTGAAGGTAATGTCGCAAATGGATATTTCCGAGCGGCGCCTACCACAAGATGGACGTATTAAATTGAAAGTGTCCAAAACACGTGCGATCGACTTCCGTGTAAACACTCTGCCAACACTGTTTGGCGAAAAAATTGTACTGCGTATCCTTGACCCAAGCTCAGCGAAACTGGGGATTGATGCTCTTGGATATGAAGATGACCAGAAAAAACTCTACATGGATGCACTGGCGCAATCGCAGGGTATGATTCTGGTTACAGGGCCAACGGGTAGCGGTAAAACCGTATCGCTTTATACCGGCCTAAATATTCTTAATACCGCCGAGGTAAATATTTCAACGGCAGAAGATCCTGTGGAAATTAACTTGGAGGGCGTTAACCAGGTACAAATGAATGCTCGCGTGGGCCTTACGTTTGCAGAAGCGCTGCGCTCATTCTTGCGGCAAGACCCGGATATCATCATGGTCGGCGAGATTCGCGACTTGGAAACAGCTGAGATTGCAATTAAAGCATCGCAAACTGGTCACTTAGTGCTGTCCACCCTACACACCAACTCAGCACCAGAGACGTTGACTCGCTTGCTTAACATGGGCGTACCTGCATTTAACGTGGCTACCAGCGTAAGCCTTATTATTGCCCAACGACTCGCACGCCGTTTGTGCCCCGCGTGTAAAAAGCCTGCAACTGATATTCCGGCAGACATTCTCACTCAGGAGGGATTTGACGAAATAGGTATTCCGCGCGCAGAATTCCAGCTCTTTCACCCTGCTGGTTGTGAAAAATGCAATGGTGGCTATAAAGGGCGAGTGGGCGTATATGAAGTGGTTCGCATCACCCCCCTGATTGCCAACCTTATAATGGAAGGAGGCAATTCACTTCAAATTGCGCGTGCTGCTAAGGAAGCTGGCTTTAATAATCTTAGGGTATCCGCATTGCGCAAGACCGCAATGGGATTAACCAGCCTCGAAGAGGCCAACCGAGTCACCAAGGATTAATTCCATGGCATTAGCATCTACAACAAAATCAGCCAGCTCGTCTGCAGCAAAATCGAAAGCCGCAGTAGCAAAGGCAAAACAAATCCCAACAACCAATACCTATGTGTATAAAGGTGTAGATAAGAAAGGGAATAAGATTCAGGGCGAAATTAACGGTGGCAGCCCGACTATTGTAAAAACCCTGTTGGCTAAACAAGGGATCACTACACGATCCGTGTCGAAAAAGGCGAAGCCTTTATTCGGATCTAGTGGCAAGGCAATCAAGCCTGCAGATATAGCTATTTTTTCTCGCCAAATGGCAACTATGATGAAAGCAGGTGTGCCTCTGGTCCAAGCTTTCGATATTGTTGCCGATGGGCTAGAGAACCCTAATTTGCGCAAGCTTGTATTACAGATCCGCGATAGTGTTGCCGCTGGCGGAGGCTTTGCAAACTCACTAAGGGAACACCCCAAATACTTCGATGATCTTTTTTGCAATCTTGTCGATGCAGGAGAGCAGTCAGGTGCGCTGGAAACCATGCTGGATCGCATCGCGACTTATAAAGAAAAAACGGAAGCACTGAAAGGTAAAATCAAAAAAGCAATGACATACCCCATTGCTGTTGTCGCTGTGGCCATCATTGTAACTGGAATTTTATTGGTCAAAGTAGTACCTCAATTTGCTGCGACTTTTAGCAGCTTCGGAGCAGAGCTTCCCGCATTCACACTATTTGTATTGCACTTATCAGAGCTTGCTCAAGCTTATTGGTTCATGGTTTTAATAGGAATAATTGCATCCGTATTTGCATTCAAGGAGGGAATTAAACGATCAGCCAGTTTTGCATACGCAGTTGATAAATATATGCTGAAATTTCCTATCGTAGGCCAAATTCTATATCTTTCAGTCATGGCACGATTTGCTCGCACATTAGCTACAACATTTGCTGCAGGCGTCCCACTGATTGATGCACTGACATCGGTTGCCGGTGCGGCCGGCAATAGAATCTATTCGGATGCAATAATAAAAGTACGCGACGATGTTTCAACCGGCATACAGTTAAACACCGCTCTTAAAGCAAAAGCCATTTTCCCAACTTTACTAATTCAAATGGCTGCAATCGGAGAGGAGTCGGGGGCTCTTGATGCAATGCTAGACAAAGTTGCCATTTATTATGAGGAAGCGGTTGATAACATGGTGGACAGCCTCACATCATTACTCGAACCTATAATCATGTCAGTGTTGGGTGTACTTGTAGGCGGTCTAATGATCGCAATGTACATGCCCATATTTCAGATTGGTCAGGTTGTATAAACGTGACATTTTTTTCAGCTCTGCAAGTCTATCCACTATTGGGTTTGGCTTGCACCTTAGTTCTTGGCTTACTCGTCGGCAGCTTTTTAAACGTTGTTATTTATCGCCTGCCAAAAATGATGGAACGCGATTGGCAAAACCAATGTCGTGATTTTATAACTAATGATGGCGACATAGCCGCCCTTCCCGCAAACGATTCAAAACAGGAACCATTTAATTTGATGGTTCCTGTTTCCCGCTGTCCTCACTGCGGTCACAAGATTAAACCTTGGGAAAATATTCCAGTTATTAGCTATTTGTTCTTACGCGGTAAATGCTCCAACTGCAAAGCAGGGATCTCCGCTCGCTACCCTATAATCGAATTGGCAACCGGCTTGCTGTCTGTCGCGGTTATTTATTGTGTTGGTGTTAATTGGAGTGGAATGGCCGCGTTGATATTTACGTGGTCGCTTATAGCGTTGACCATGATTGATTTTGATACCTATCTGTTACCCGACGACATAACGCTTCCGCTGCTCTGGCTCGGCATGATAGCAAATAGTTTTGGTACATTTACCGACCTGCCCAGCGCTGTCTGGGGCGCGATAGCGGGTTATTTGGCACTCTGGTCAGTCTATAAAGTTTTTAAACTTCTAACCGGCAAAGAGGGAATGGGCTACGGCGACTTTAAATTACTTGCCGCGCTCGGAGCCTGGATGGGCTGGCAAATGTTGCCGCAAATTATTTTGTTATCGTCTCTGGTTGGTGCCGTTATTGGTATCAGCATGATTGTTATCCGCGGCCGAGATAAAAATATTCCCATCCCCTTTGGCCCCTACCTAGCTATTGCTGGCTGGATTGCATTTATCTGGGGTGACACCATAAACCAATCCTACTTAAAACTTTTTGTAACACATTAGGCTGTAAAAAAATGCCTCTGATTATTGGACTTACTGGCGGCATTGGGAGTGGTAAGTCAGAAGCCAGCAAGCGATTTGTTGAGCGCGGCATACTGGTTGTCGATGCAGATGTAGTTGCACGCGAAATAGTTGAGCCGGGCTCACCGGCATTAACACAAATTGCTGCACATTTTGGACCTGACATTCTGGATTCAACAGGCAATCTGCAACGCAGTAAACTGCGTGAAATTATCTTTTCTAATCCCACTGAAAAACGATGGCTTGAATCGCTACTCCACCCGATAATTAATACAGAGATTCGCAGGCAGCTCGCAGGGGCAATGACTGCTTACGCCATTCTTGCATCGCCGTTACTGCTGGAAACGCAGCAATTTCAGTTAGTTGACCGCATATTGGTAATCGACACCAGTGAACAACACCAACTTGAACGCGCAAGCCACCGCGATAAAAGCAATGAAGCGCAGATAAAGGCCATTATGCAAACCCAACTCTCGCGGCAGGAGCGCTGCGCGCGGGCGACTGACTTTATCCAAAACCATGGCAGTATTGATGAGCTGGATGCCCAGGTTGAAAAACTCCACCTGCTTTATCTCGAATTAGCGCAATCCACTGCAAAAACGAACTGATTATTTATGCAAAATACCACACTGAACTCTGATTTAACGTCACTCAAACTCGCTTGCCCTACGTGCAAAAATACAGTGCTATGGAATGACGAATTTCCGCACCGACCATTTTGCAGCGACCGTTGCCGTTTGATTGATTTAGGTGAATGGGCCAGTGAAAGCCACCGAATTGCGGGGGACAATCTGGATACCAATTCAGAGGATGAGACAAATCATTAACAGATTTTGCTTGTGATTGCATTGGAAATCACCACCAGGCGCTGATGCCAGCCACACCTTGTGCGCCGCAAGACTGGGCAGTTTTTATATGCTCTTCACCTACACCGCCCAACGCATAAACCGGAATATTGGCTAGCTCGACCAAAGCAGAAAATGACTCCCACCCAAGCAACTTGGCAGATGGATGTGAATCTGTCGGTAATACGGGCGATAAAAGTAAATAATCAGCTCCAATATTTTGCGCATGCACAATCTCTTCAGCGTTGTGGCAAGAAACACCAAACAATACGTCCTGCCCAACCGGGCGCGCATTAATTTCTGCCGCATGATGGCGATTGAGATGTAATCCTAATTTTTTTTCCGCAAGGGAATGAGCTAGGTGATTAAATTCCGCAAGCGAACTATTAATTACCAAACGTGCATTTGATTGGTTGACCGCGTGAATTGCTTCATCCAATAAGGATTTATGCGTATTCACACAAAAATCAGCAACACGGAATTGCACTATACGAAGGTCCATCGCCAAAACGCGATTCAGGCGCACCATAAAATCAACGCTATTAAGATAAGCCCCCGTAATCGCATATTTTTCCGGCAAATTAATTGCTGAAATAATGGGTCGATTAGCTGCAGGAAACGCAAATTTGTTCAGCTCTTTAGCATCAACCCACTGGATTGGTTGACCTTCGTTGCCGACAGGAGTGCCCAGAAATTGGGTGATTTTATGGACATCAAGCAGAACGGATTTATCAGGGTAATGGTGGCGAATATGAATCAATGGTTGACTGGCAAGCACATCAATCGCGAGCTCTTCGTACAACTCACGCACAAGTGCGCGCTCGATGGTCTCACCCGCATCAACCTTACCGCCAGGAAACTCCCACAAGCCACCTTGGTGAGCGCTCAACGGGCGTTTGGCTATAAGAATTTTGCCGTCGGCATTAACGATAACTCCGACAGCAACACGAACTAATTTAGCCACGATAATCTACAAAAAACTAAGAGCGATAGTCAGCATTAATGCGAACATATTCATATGAGAGGTCAGTAGTCCATACCGTTTCTGCAAACTCACCACGGCCCAAATTGATATTAATTGCGATATCAGGCTGGCTCATTACTGCCTGCCCTTGCTCTTCTGTATAGGTTTTTGCACGGCCACCATGCTCAACAATCAGCGTATCGTTTAGGTGAACACGAACCTTTGTTGCATCCAAACCCGGAACACCAGCATAACCAATTGCCGCCACAATGCGCCCCCAGTTAGGATCAGAAGCAAAGAGCGCAGTTTTAATCAGCGGTGAATGCGCCACGGCGTAGGCAACATCCAGACACTCATCGCGATTGGCGCCACCACTGACTGCAACAGTTACGAATTTGGTTGCACCTTCACCATCACTCACAATACTTTTGGCAAGATGGATGTGTGCAGCAATAATAACGTCGCGCAATTTTTCATAAAATTCACCGCTTGCTTGATTGATCTCAGGCAGATCCACTTGACCTGTGGCCATTAAAATACACGAGTCGTTAGTAGATGTATCACCATCAATTGTGATGCGATTGAATGATTTATCAGCGGCTTCACGCGCTAATTCTTGCAACAACGCTTGTGAGACTTTTGCATCAGTTGCGATATAACCCAGCATAGTTGCCATATTGGGTTTAATCATACCGGCACCTTTAGATATGCCGTTTACTGTAATAATCTTGCCCTGATATTCAAATTGCTGGCTGAAACCTTTGGGGCGGGTATCAGTAGTCATAATACCTGCGCCGGCGTCATCCCAGCCATTTTCATTCGCTTTTTCCAACGCCTCTGGCACTACAGCAATAATTTTTTGCACTGGCAACGGCTCACCGATAACGCCGGTTGAAAACGGCAGCACCTGCTCAGGTTTAACACCTTTTAACTGTGCAATCGCAGCACAAGTGGCCTTTGCATCAAGCAGGCCTTGCTCACCAGTACAGGCGTTAGCGTTACCTGAATTAATAACTAAAAAGCGAATCGGCGCAGCAGCAAGGTGCTCCCTGCATACCGTAACCGGCGCTGCGCAAAATGCATTTTTAGTGAACACTCCGGCAACAGCACTGCCTTCAGCGAGTTCAAATAAAACCACATCGCGACGCCCCACTTTTTTGATACCCGCACTCACAGCGGTTAACTTCACACCCTTTACAGGATGCATGTGCGGAAAAGGATATTCACCAACTGCCATAATATGAATCTCGATATTTGTTCATGACCAGGTTGTTTCGATCAACACGACTTAAATACACAGAGCCTCGCAATTGCGAGGCTCTGGCAGTAAACATTATTCTAAAGAACCGTGACAACTTTTGTATTTTTTACCAGAGCCACAAGGACAGGGATCATTGCGCCCGATCTTACGCCCTTCGCGCACCACTTGCGCACGAGGAGCTGCTGCTTGTGGCTCCTCTGGCTGCCCAAGCGCAGAAAGCTCATCGTGGCGCAACTGCATTTTTTGACGTGCCAATTCTTCGCGACGCTGATTCTCCATCTCTTCCATTTGTTCGCGCGAAATCGGCTCAACACGCGCCATCAAATGGACAGTCTCTCGCTTCACAGTCATCAATAAACTTTGGAAAAGTTCGAACGCCTCACGTTTGTATTCTTGCTTTGGATTTTTTTGCGCATACGAACGCAAGTTAATCCCCTGACGCAGATGATCCATAGTAGCGAGGTGATCTTTCCACGCATTGTCAAGCACTTGCAGCATAACCTGCTTTTCAATTTCCAGCATTATCTCGCCAACACGCTCACATTTCGCATCATAGACACCCTGTATTTCTGACAGAATTTTCTTGCGCAAAGTTTCTTCATGCAAACGAGTGTCTTCTTCCAACCATTTGGCAATAGGCAAGCGCAAACCAAAGTCGGTTTCAATTTGCTTTTCCAAACCAGGAACGTCCCATTGATCTTCAATGGATTGTGGCGGAATAAATCCATTCACCAAATCATCTACCACTTCTTCGCGAACTGCAGTGATGGTTTCGCGGATTGAGTCGGCATCCAATAATTCATTGCGCTGATGATAAATAATTTGACGCTGATCGTTAGCTACATCATCAAATTCAAGCAGTTGTTTACGAATATCAAAGTTGCGGCCTTCAACTTTACGCTGGGCTTTTTCGATAGCGTTATTCACCATGCGATGCTCGATTGCCTCACCCTTTTCCATACCCAATGCTTGCATAAAATTACGCACGCGCTCGGAGGCAAAGATACGCATTAAATTATCTTCCAGTGACAAATAAAAACGCGTAAGACCGGGGTCACCCTGACGACCGGCACGACCGCGCAACTGGTTGTCTATGCGGCGCGATTCATGACGCTCAGTACCGATAATGTGTAAACCACCGGCAGCCAGCACAGTTTCATGGCGAATTTTCCACTCAGCTTTAACAGCCTCAATCTGCTCTGGTGTTGGGTTTTCAAGCTTGGCCACATCAGATTCCCAACGTCCACCCAATACAATATCAGTACCGCGACCAGCCATGTTCGTTGCAATTGTCACAGTCGCTGGGCGACCAGCCTGCGCAATAATTTCAGCTTCCTGTGCATGGAATTTTGCATTGAGCACTTGATGTTTAATGCCTGCAGCAGTCAAACGACGCGACATTTCTTCTGAAGTTTCAATCGATGCGGTACCCACCAAAATGGGGGCATTTTTCGCTTGGAACAATTTAATATCTTCAACAATTGCGAGATATTTTTCTTCGAGCGACAGGAAAACCTTATCGTTCATATCCAAACGCAATACAGTTTTGTTTGTAGGAATTACCACCACATCCAAGCCATAAATTTCACGGAATTCATAAGCTTCGGTATCTGCGGTACCGGTCATACCGGACAAGGTTGGATAGAGACGGAAGTAGTTTTGGAATGTAGTTGATGCAAGAGTCTGGCTCTCACTTTGAATCGCAACGCCTTCTTTGGCTTCAATCGCCTGATGAAGACCTTCCGACAAGCGACGACCGGGCATGGTACGACCAGTGTGCTCATCAATTAATACCACCTGTCCTTCCTGAACGATGTATTCCACATTCAGATGGAAAAGTGCATGAGCGCGCAGAGCAGAGTTAACATGATGCAATAGCGACAGATTATTCGCCGCATAAAGATTTTGATCGGGCTGTAACAAGCCCGCTTGAATCAATAAATCTTCTACTTTTTGATGGCCATCTTCCGTTAGTTCAACCTGACGCGATTTTTCATCAACACTAAAATGGCCTGGGTCAGTAATAACGCGACGATCACCGTCTTCACCGTTATCAATCTGGCGTTTCAGTTTTAATACTAACTGATTAACACGCTTATACATTTCCGCACTATTTTCTGCTGCGCCGGAAATAATCAGCGGTGTTCTCGCTTCATCAATAAGAATCGAATCCACTTCGTCGATCACAGCGAAATTAAGATCGCGCTGAACCTTATCGCGCTTACTCAACGCCATGTTATCGCGTAGATAATCAAAACCATATTCATTGTTGGTGCCGTAAGTAACATCAGCAGCATACGCAGCTCGCTTAACCGCTTGTGGCTGCATGGATTGAATGACACCAACCGTCATTCCCAAGAATTCATAGAGCGGCATCATCCAGTTGGCGTCACGGCTTGCGAGGTAATCGTTCACGGTAACAATGTGTACACCTTTACCTGCCAAAGCATGAAGATAACTCGGCAGTGTAGACACCAAGGTTTTACCTTCACCGGTACGCATCTCTGCAATGCGGCCTTCGTGCAAAGTCATACCACCAATCATCTGCACATCAAAATGACGCATACCTAACACACGGCGTCCTGCTTCACGCACGGTTGCAAACGCTTCCGGCAACAATTGGTCGAGGGTTTCACCCTTTTGATAACGTTCGCGAAATTCTGCTGTCTTTGCCTTGAGCTGCTCATCACTGAGCTTTTGCATATCCGGCTCAAGTGCATTAATACGCATCACAACTTTATTCATGCGCTTTAATTCACGCTCATTTTTTGAACCAAAAACTGCTTTGATTAACTTACCGATCATTTTTTAATACCGTGAAAATCCAATAGACTGAATAAATTTTGCTCAGCGAATACAGGCAAAACAACCTGAATGTGCCTGAAGGCAAGGCTGGCAAGTAAATAGGAAGGTGCTAACTAAAGCAAGTGTGAAATCTGCTGTCAGCTGGAGGGAAAAACTTAGCGGTTGGTGCGGCGGATATAACTGGCAGGATCGACCACGCGGCCATTTTTATAAACTTCAAAGTGGACATGGGGTGCTGTCGATCGCCCGGTCGACCCCGACAGGGCAATCACTTGCCCTTTTTTTACGACGTCACCTGCCTTAACAAGATTAGAGGTGTTATGCGCATAGCGGGTAACCAAACCATCGCCGTGTTTGATCTCAACCATGTTGCCATATTCAGGATGGCGGCCGGACCAATTGACAATACCTGCGGCAACCGTACTGACTTTACTGCCTTTGCGAGCAGTGAAATCTATCCCCGAATGAAACTCGGTCTTGCCCGTGAAGGGATCTTTGCGATAACCATAGCGCGACGAAACCCATGCATTGGCAACAGGCGCACCGGAAACCAAAGTCTCCTGCTGTAAGCTGCGGTTGGTAAGCAATGCTTCTATGGTATTGAGTTGTTGCTCGCGGCTGTCGACTTGTTGGGATAGCTGATCTATTGCAGCAAAAAAATCGGGGGTGGCGTAAAGAGTATCCGGACTCGCTTTGGAGGGGCCACCAAGTGCAGGGACTTGGCTGAAATCAAATTCCCCCTGCTCCAGGTTGGCAGCCGAGGTGAGCTTTTCACCAAGGGCATCAAGCCGCATCAAGCGCGCCTGCAATTCTCCCATCTTACTCGTCAGCGCCGCTATCTGTGCTTCGGAGGCTTCACGCTCCTGTTCAATTTCAGATTCACGTGCAGAAAGAATATCCATCCAAGCTTTGGTGTCAGTATTAAAGAAGCCATCGCGCTCGTCAGATACCAGCCAGCTATAACCCCAAGCGCCAACAAAGGTGGGAATCCCCAGCAGACATACGGACAGGAACGCACGAGTCCACCCACCCAGGGTAAAACTGCGAGCCTGCGCATGATCTTTGTTGACGATAATAATCTTCATTCAGAAATCTACTTTTTTATAGGTTAAAAAACCGTTCGCTTCGGGCTTTACCCGATAGGATTTTCGATAAAAATTTCGACTTTCAGATCGCGGCTCACTTCCAGGCGAGACGCAGTTTGACATCCAATAAAAACACTTTCAGGTTATTGAGCTGCTAATAAAAAGTGTTTTAAAACAGCCAGTTACACAAATTTCACGAAGGAAATATGGCAGTGCGGAAATTCCTTGCAACACACCCAAACGAGTGCATGTCCGAAATATCGCACAGATAGGAAGGTTTTAACAAGTAGAAATTTAGGCAGCGTTCACAAAACGAACACTGCGCCAAATGGAATCAAGCTGCCGCTATGGGCTGCATATAAGTAATAGGTAATTGCTGGTTTTCCTCAAATGTGACCAACTCCCAGGCATCCGGCTGCTCAATTAGCAATCGCAATGCCCGATTATTTAATGAATGCCCCGACTTATGCGCCTTGTATTCGCAGATCAAACTATTACCCAGCATGTATAAATCGCCGATGGCATCCAGCACCTTGTGCTTCACAAACTCGTCTTCAAAACGCAGGCCATCCTCGTTAAGAATCTTGTATTGATCCACCACAATCGCGTTATCCATACTGCCGCCACGAGCCAAGCCTTTGGAGCGCAAATATTCAATCTCATGCATAAACCCAAAGGTGCGTGCACGGCTGATGTCTTTCACAAAGGTCGAGCTGGAGAACTCAAGTTCAGTTTGCGGGCGACGATCTTTAAATACGGGATGATCAAACTCGATAGAAAAAGACACTTTGAAGCCATCAAAAGGGATAAAACTGGCGAACTTGTCGCCATCCCTCAAGGATACTTCCTTTTTAATGCGGACGAATTTTTTAGGCGCATTCTGTTCCTGGACACCGGCAGATTGAATCAAAAACACAAAGGGACCGGCGCTGCCATCCATGATCGGAATTTCAGGCGCATTTAATTCGACAATCGCATTATCAATACCCAACCCGGCCATAGCCGACATCAAGTGTTCAACAGTTGAAACACGGACGTCATCTTTGATCAGGCAGGTAGAAAGTGTCGTTTCTCCTACATTTTTCGCGGTTGCTTTGATCTCTACCGGCGGATTCAAATCCACACGGCGAAAGACTATGCCCGTATCAACGGGGGCTGGCAAAAGGGTCAGATGGATCTGATCCCCTGTATGCAAACCGACACCGGTAGTACGTATCGCATTTTTAAGCGTGCGCTGTTTGATCATTTTCTACCCCTTACTCGTCTTACCGTTTCAACACCGCACAGCAGGTACGGCTTGATTTTCATGGGCATGTTACCAATCAGGGAAACTACCAACCAGTTAAAACTGGCAATCTCCCCTATAGCCAAAAGCCGATTAATCCGCCTGACGACGCAGGAAAGCAGGAATATCAAGATATTCCAATTCCTTATCACCCAAAGGTGCAGCCAAAGCAGCCGCGTTGGATGAATGCGCGTTAGCACGCAGATGTGCAGGGCGATCAAGCGCTGCATAATCTACGGGTGGAGTTGCCGGACGACGGGTATTGTCGATCACTTTGGTTGGCGCTGGTTTTACTTCCTTCGCCGCCGCAGCCGCTTTTGCAATCCCCAAACCCGTTGCAACCACAGTAACGCGCAGCTCGTTAGTCATTTCAGGATCGATAACCGTGCCCACGACCACAGTCGCATCACCTGAAGCAAATTCTTCAATGATGCTGCCCACTTCAGAGTACTCACCCAAAGACAGATCAATACCAGCGGTAATGTTAACCAGAATACCGCGCGCGCCTTGCAGGTTCACATCTTCCAGCAATGGACTGCGAATCGCCGCTTCAGCTGCTTCGCGTGCACGATTTTCACCAGTCGCACGACCGGTACCCATCATCGCCATACCCATTTCCGACATAACTGTTCTTACGTCAGCAAAGTCTACGTTGATCATACCCGGGCGAATAATCAGGTCTGCAATACCCTGTACTGCACCGAGCAATACATTGTTTGCCGCTTTGAAAGCGTCGAGTAAGCTGGTTGATTTTCCCAAAACTGACAACAATTTTTCGTTAGGAATTGTAATCAGCGAGTCAACACGTTCGCTCAGCTCTTTAATACCGGCATCCGCAATTACCATGCGCTTGCGGCCTTCGAATGGGAAAGGCTTGGTCACCACCGCAACAGTCAAAATGCCCAAGTCACGCGCGACTTCAGCAACAACTGGCGCAGCGCCCGTACCTGTACCACCACCCATACCGGCGGCGATAAATACCATATCTGCGCCGCGCAATACTTCAGCGATGCGCTCGCGATCTTCCATCGCGGCTTGACGACCGATTTCCGGATTAGCGCCAGCCCCCAGACCTTTGGTCATGGAATTGCCAAGCTGCAATACGGTGCGCGCATCTATATCTTTCAATGCTTGCGAATCGGTGTTGGCGCAAATAAATTCTACGCCTTCAATTTTACTGGCGATCATGTGTTTGACCGCGTTTCCGCCGCCACCACCAACACCGATCACTTTGATTACTGCGTTCTGATGAATGCTATCAACTAATTCAAACATGGCCACACCCCTTTTGTTTCCCTTGACTCAATCTGTGAAATAAAATTTGGTTAAAAATTGCTCTGGAATATTTTTTTGATCTTGCTAAAAATTGAACCTTGCGATTCTTTGGTCGTAGTCGATGAGCGGCTACTACCCTGTTGTTGCTTCATGGCGTAAATCAACAAACCTACACCCGTCGAATAAATGGGATTGTTTACGATATCGGATAAACCGCGAATGTTCTGTGGGGCACCGAGCCTAACGGGCATATGAAAAATTTCTTCTGCTAACTCGATAACACCTTCCATTTTGGAAGTCCCACCAGTCAATACAATCCCCGCCGCAATTAAATCTTCATAACCACTGCGACGCAGCTCTGCTTGGATCAGCGTAAATAATTCGTCGTAGCGCGGCTCAACAACTTCAGCGAGCGCCTGACGGGACAAATCGCGCGGTTGACGATCACCAACACTTGGCACTTTGATGGTCTCATCCGGGCTGGTTAATTTCGCGAGCGCACAGGCATACTTAATTTTGATTTCTTCTGCGTTAGGTGTTGGAGTGCGCAATGCCATGGCGATGTCATTGGTCACTTGATCGCCTGCAATCGGGATAACGCCAGTGTGACGAATTGCACCGTCTTTAAAAATGGCGATATCGGTGGTACCACCGCCGATATCCACTACACACACGCCTAATTCTTTTTCGTCATCGGTTAACACCGAATAGCTGGAAGCCAACTGCTCAAGAATGATGTCTTCCACTTCCAGTCCGCAGCGACGAATACACTTTTCAATATTTTGTGCCGCATTCACCGCGCAAGTGACCAAATGCACTTTGGCCTCCAGGCGCACACCTGACATACCCAAGGGTTCTTTTACGCCATCCTGGTCATCAATCAAAAACTCTTGCGGCAAAATGTGCAGGATTTTTTGGTCCGCGGGGATTGCCACTGCTTGCGCCGCATCAATTACGCGTTCCAAGTCCTGGGAAAATACTTCGCGATCGCGAATCGCCACAATACCGTGTGAGTTCAAACTGCGAATATGGCTACCGGCGATACCCGCATAAACCGAGTGAATTTGGCAACCTGCCATCAATTCTGCTTCTTCGATAGCACGTTGGATCGACAGCACGGTCGATTCAATATTCACAACCACGCCTTTTTTCAAACCATTAGAACGGTGCGAACCAATTCCAACAATTTCCAATTGTCCTTCCGGGGTGATCGCGCCAACGATAGCGACAACCTTGGATGTGCCTATATCCAGGCCTACAATCATTTTGTTGTCGCTAGCGTTTGCCATTCATAAACCTCATTTGCCAGTAGTGAGCCAATTCAAGCAACTGGCGATTTTCTTGTTCAATTAATCTGTGGAGTATTCGGAGCCGCTGGACTAGGTAGCTTTACTTGAGCTTGGCTTTTTATGTACTTTTTTGCCGTTGCCGAGTCAGCTACCCAACGCACTGCAACTCCATTTGTGTATCGTAAATCTATTGCTTTTACATCCAACCAAACATTACTTAAATGCGTGTCGTATACAGTAACAAATCTACGCATTTTTTCCATCACTTGATCGCGTCCAAGTGCAATTTCTACGTGATTTTTTATCGTTAATCGCCATGATTTTTTGTTATCGCACTTTAATGCGATAACTTCCAACCCACGTGAACGCAAAAGTTGGGATAAATCCTGATATTGCTGCAAAATTTCCGGTGCATCGGCTTCACTTCCTTGCAACCAAGGCAAGCCGGAAAGTTTGCTTGCTTCATCAACAAGGACAATTTCTCCACGCTGATTTAAAAATCCATCACCCCAGCGGGCAATTGGCTTTTGTTCAGAAATCTTAACGACCAAGGTATCCGGCCAGCGACGATTCAACGTCACTTTTTCTACCCAGGGATCACCTAGCAACGCATTTTTCAGCTGCATCAAATCCAACTGCAAAAAATCGCCATCGATTTCATTGCCGATCAGCTCAGTCGCACGCTGTTTGGTGATGAAATTAAAATCGCCTTCCACAACTACACTTTTAATTGGCCGCTCAAATACTTTGGCAACGGGACCACTGACCCAATAAATCCCGAAACACAGCCCAATCACAAAAATAACTGCACCTAATTTGCGATTGACCCAAGAGAAGTTCCATTTTTGCCAAAACTTCTTTTCAGCGCGCCCTGTTTTTTGTCTCGTTTCACGCTCCCTGCGCCCTTGAGGTGATGCCTTGGTATAACCGCGCTCACGTTTTACCGTTCCATCTTGTGGGGCAACCGGCAAATCCGGTGGAACATAACGCGATGATGGACTATCCAGTAACACATCGCGCACTATTCGGCTGGTCGCTACAGATTCACTGCGACTATCGCGCGCAGTTTCAGCGGCGCGATTGCGGCGCGTCGATTTTGCCACCTCGGCATCGTCTCGCTCGTTACCAATCCTCGGTTCGATGCGCTCGCCTTTCATATCACGCATGTTTATTCACATAGCCACTGCGCATTTATACTTTCACCGCGAGGCTTGCGCGCAAAACGGTGAGCACCAACTCTGCAAATGACAACCCAATCGCTTTTGCTGCCATAGGGACCAAACTGTGGCTGGTCATACCCGGTGCGGTATTGACCTCTAACAGATAAAAGTTTTGCTGCGCATCTGCCATCACATCGACGCGCCCCCATCCGCGACAACCCACCGTAGTAAAAGCATTAAGTGCGAGCGTTTTTAATTCCTGTTCTTTTTCAGCAGGCAAACCACAGGGGCAAAGGTAGCGAGTATCGTCGGCAATATATTTCGCATTGAAATCATAAAACGTGTGATCAGTTTCCAACTTAATCGGTGGCAGAGCCTCACCATCCAAAATCGCAACTGTGTATTCAGCTCCCACAATCAAGCGTTCCACCAACACACTGCCTTGGTATTGCGCGGCTTTTTGAAACGCAAGCTCCAGATCTGAAGCATTATTCACCCGAGACATGCCAATGCTTGAACCTTCATTGGCCGGTTTCACCATGACTTCACCGCCCAGAGTTGCCAGTACTTTTGCAAAATCAGAACCCTGGGTTAGTACCGCAAATTCCGGTGTAGGTAAACCTTGCACCCCATTGATATCTACGCCGCGCCACAATTGTTTAGTACGCAACTTATCCATCGCCAACGCCGATGAAGCAACATCACTGCCGGTGTAAGGAATATTTAAAAATTCGAGCAGCGCCTGAATACGGCCATCTTCACCACCAGGGCCATGCAAAATCAGAAACGCGCGATCAATATTTGCAGCCTTAATATCTGCAATAATGTTATCGCCCACATCAATAGCAACATGTTCAACACCCGCTTCAACTAAAGCAGCGATAACCGCCGCACCGCTTTGCAGGGAAATTTCACGTTCAGCCGACAAACCACCAAAGAGCACACCTACGCGGCCCAATTGTTTTTTCAATGTTTCACTGATCGGCAGAGTTACTGCTTGCATCACTTGATTAACCTCTAACGCAATTGTCGTTTTGCTAATTCAGGGGAGAGAACACCCACATTACCTGCGCCTTGTGTGATCACTATGTCACCCGCGCGCACTATGTCTTTCACTATTGCCGGAACGCCATCAACCGTTTCCACGAAAATGGGTTCGATAACACCGCGCGCACGAATACTACGGCAGAGATGGCGACTGTCAGCCCCGGGAATCGCATCTTCACCTGCGCTATAGACTTCCAACATAATCAGCGCATCCGCCGTCGAAAGTACTTCAACAAAATCTTCATACAGATCGCGCGTACGCGTGTACCTGTGTGGCTGATAAATCATTACCAAGCGACGCTCCGGCCAACCATCGCGCACCGCTTTAATAACGGCAGCCACTTCACGTGGGTGATGGCCGTAATCATCGACCAACATTGCTTCGCCGTCGCCCACCGGAAAATTACCGTAGACTTGAAAGCGGCGGCCAACACCTTGAAAGTTTTCAAGGCCAGATTGAATTGCTTCGTCACTAATACCTTCATCGGTTGCTACTGCAATTACCGCCGTTGCATTCAATACATTGTGAATGCCAGGAATATTGATGCGGATATGCAATGGTTTGTCGTGCCCTGGACGAAGCACATCAAACTCGGAATGCATTTTGTCTTGCTTGATATTGATCGCCCGGAAATCGCAATGATCGCCAAAACCGTAAGTCAGAATCGGGCGCGACACTTCCGGAATAATGTCGCGAATCACGGGGTCTTCGCCGCAGAGTACTGCCAAGCCGTAAAACGGCAGGTTGTGTAAAAATTCGATAAAGGTTTTTTTCAACTTGGAAAAATCGCCACCATAGGTTTCCATATGGTCAGCGTCGATATTAGTAACAATTGCGACCATTGGCTGTAAATGCAAAAACGATGCGTCGCTTTCATCGGCTTCAGCAACCAAATAACGGCTCGCACCTAATTGTGCATTGGTACCTGTGCTATTGACCAAGCCGCCAATAATAAACGTTGGATCCTGTTTTGCCGCCGCAAGAATTGATGCGAGCAAACTGGTAGTGGTGGTTTTGCCATGGGTGCCCGCTACTGCAATACCGTGGCGATAGCGCATCAACTCGCCCAGCATTTCCGCGCGGCGCACGATTGGGATACGCAATTCGCGCGCCCCCAGCATTTCCGGATTGCTCGCATTCACTGCGCTGGAATTCACCACGACATCCGCACCGCGAACATTATCTGCTGAATGGCCAATAAATACCGTCGCGCCCTTACTGACCAAACGCTCGGTAACGCTGGACGCTTTAATATCAGAACCGGAAATTTCATAGCCCTGATTCAACAACACTTCAGCGATGCCACTCATACCTGCACCGCCAATTCCAATAAAATGAATACGGCGAATACGGCGCATTTCTGGAACACAATGACCTATGGACGTGTGTGTAGATTTATCCACGGGCTACCTCCTCACAAATATCAGCCACTTGCACAGCAGCATCAGGCTTGGCCAATTGCTGCGCTTTTTCCGCCATCGACATCAAGTGATTGCGGTCAGCTAATTCGGTTAACAACAAAGCAGCTAATTTTGCTGCCGTTAAATCTTTTTGCACCAGCGCGATACCAGCACCGGCTTCGGTTAAATTTTTTGCATTAAATGTCTGGTGATCATCAATCGCACTCGGCAATGGAATTAATATAGAGGCAACACCAGCCATCATTAATTCCGATACAGTTAACGCACCTGCACGGCAAATCACTACATCAGCCCAGGCATAAGCAGCCGCCATGTCATCAATAAACTCGGTGACTTTGGCATTGACTTGATGCTGCATATATAGAGCCGTCGTCGCTTCCGCATGACCTTTACCAGTTTGATGCCAGACTTGTGGACGTGCATCGAGCGGCAGTTCTGCCAACGCTTTCGGCACCAACTCGTTGATCGCTTTTGCACCCAAACTGCCGCCAACAACTAACAGTTGTAACGGCAGCTTTTGTTGCGCCTTTTCAGCGTACCGATCTTGTACGGCAGAAAGATTTTTGATCTGTTCACGCACCGGATTGCCGACAACCTGCTCACTACCAGCATCACCAAAAGCATTAGGAAATGCAGCGAGCACTTTATTTGCAACCTTTGTAAGCAAACGATTGGTTGTTCCTGCTACTGCATTTTGCTCATGAATAACCAAAGGTATACCGGATAATTTTGCTGCTAACCCACCAGGGCCAGATGCAAAGCCACCAAAACCTAAGACTACATCCGGTTTAATCTGGCGCATGACACCCAAGGCTTGCAGCAATGCATACATAATCAGGAATGGTGCCTTTACTAGTCCGATCAGACCGCGACCGCGCACACCCTCTACTTTAATAAGATGCAATTTGATATTTGCTGCAGGAACCAAACGATTTTCTATTCCGCGCCCAGTTCCTAACCAATTGATCGTTGCACCGCGCGTGCGCAATTCCTCGGCTACAGCCAATGCGGGAAACACATGGCCACCGGTACCACCGGCCATGATTAACACCGAGAGATTTTTTGCGGCAGGGGTATTCATGTCGCCGCCTCCACCAAACTTCTACGGGGAGTTTTTGCAACTTCCGGCACGGCAGGAACATATCCAGCAAGTTCCCATTGGACGCGCATTACAAATGCCATTAACACGCAACAAATTAACAAGCTACTGCCACCGTAACTAATAAAAGGCAAGGTCAGACCTTTTGTCGGGAGTAACCCTGAGGAAACGCCCATATTGATAAAGACCTGGAACGAAAACAAAATCGCAATACCAAATGTGGCTAAAGCCGGGAACATTTTTCCAGCGGCTAAATTTTGTTTAGCCACATTAAAAATACGCAGGATCAACGCAGCGAATATGCCCAATAAAACAATCGCACCAATCAGACCAAATTCTTCCGCGATAATTGCAAAAATAAAATCGGTGTGCGCTTCAGGTAAAAAGAACAGCTTTTGCAAACTATTACCCAAGCCCAGCCCAAACCATTCACCCCGGCCAAAACCAATCAGCGACTGGGTGAGTTGGTAGCCGGTATTAAATTGGTCAGCCCAAGGGTCAAGGAAGGTAATCAAACGCTGCATACGGTAAGGGGAAAGTACAGCAACAGCTGCCAAGCCACCGACACCGATAACAATTAATAGCAGGAAGTGCAGCATGCGCACACCGGCAATAAACATCATGGCGAATACGGTTGCACTCAAGACTACCGAGCTACCAAAGTCTGGCTCCAACAACAATAAGCCCACAAATACACCGACAACCATTAAGGGCTTCAGAAAACCTTGCCAGCCAAAATGTAATTCTTGATAACGGCGCGCAAAGAAACTGGCAAAAAATACCACTGCACAAAATTTGGCGATCTCAGACACTTGAATGGATATCACACCAAGACTGAACCAGCGCTGGCTTCCATTCACTTTTTTACCAATACCGGGAATCAATACAATTACCAGCAAGAAAAAAGTGAGTAATAAAAAATGTCCTGAATAACGCTGCCATACACTCATTGGTACACACACCACAAACATCGCTAGCACGATACCGAGCAACATATACACCGCGTGGCGTTTGGCAAAAAACCAGGCATCGTTATAGGTCAGCGCCGCAAAAGAAACTGAAGCGGAAGCCACCATAATCAAACCAATTGACATAAGTGCTAACCATAAGCACAACAACGGCCAATCGATACGTTGGCTCAGGGGCAATTGATTGAAATGGGTGGTCGCGTTAATCATGATGCAACTAACTCCTGCACGGCGAGGCAGAATTTTTCACCACGATCTTCATAGTTTTTAAACATATCGAAACTGGCGCAAGCGGGAGACAACAACACTGCATCGCCAGATTTTGCAGCTGTGAAGGCTTTGTTGACCGCATCTTGCATTGAATCGGCATAAATAATTCTCGCCGCATCACCAATAGCCTCGGCAATAATCGGTGCATCGCGACCAATTAAAACGACTTTGCTATTAATTGAGCGCAAGGCAGGCGTCAACTCAGTAAAATCCTGCCCTTTACCTTCGCCACCCAAGATAACGATTAATTGTTGTGGGTCGCGCGCCAAGCCCTGGATAGCTGCAAGGGTTGCGCCTATGTTGGTGCCTTTGGAATCGTTATAAAATTCCACTGCATTTTTTTCTGCGACATATTCGCAGCGGTGACGCAAACCACTAAACGATTTCAAGGTGGCAAGCATGGCATCCATAGGAATGCCTGCTGCATCCCCCAATGCCAAGGCGGCAAGCGCGTTATCGACATTATGGCGACCACGAATTTTCAATTCTTTTGTTGCCATTAATGGCGTAAGATTTTTTGCGAGAAATTCACCATCACTATCTTGAATCAAACCGAAGCTGCCAAAGTCGGCATTACCACCAAAATAAACAGGTTTAACACCCGCAGCCAAAGGTGGATGGGTCAGAATGTCTTTGCGATTTACCACAATATGCTCAGCACCAAAATACACGCGCAACTTCGCAAGAATGTAAGCGCGCATGTTTTCGTAACGATCCAGATGATCAGCACTGAGATTTAAAATGGTGGCCACTTTGGCATTGAGCTTAGTAACCGTCTCCAATTGGAAACTGGATAATTCCATTACATAAAGTTCAACTGCATCATTTAGCAACTCCAGTGCTGGTGTACCCAAGTTGCCGCCCACGGCAACATTCATGCCTGCCACCTTAGCCATCTCACCCACTAGCGTTGTAACTGTACTTTTGGCATTGGACCCAGTAATCGCGACAATCGGTGCTTTCGCCGCGCGCACAAATAATTCGATATCACCAACAACAGAAATGCCCGCAGCTTTGGCTTGCTCAATTGCCGGAGTTGCAATTGCCACACCGGGGCTGACAATAATTTCATCGCATGCCAACAAGGTGTGCAGATCCAATTCACCACAAATAATGGTGGCACCGGGAAACTCGTGTTTGACTTTTTCAAGATTGGGCGGATTGCTGCGCGTATCCATCAACACAAACGCCTGCCCTTGTGCCGCCAAAAAGCGCGCCACCGACAACCCGGTGATACCGGTGCCGATAATCGCTTTTACTTTACTGGTGGCAATCATTTGGCTCACTGTGTTTTCTCTCTCGCATTCTTGTTTAACAGTTAATAAATTTCACGGCCTTCATCAGGCTTTATCTAACGCAGCTTTAATGTCGCCAGGCCAATCAACACCAGCACCAAGGTGATAATCCAAAAACGCACAATCACACGCGGCTCCGGCCAACCTTTTAATTCAAAGTGATGATGAATAGGCGCCATGCGAAAAATACGGCGACCGGTTAATTTGAATGAAGCTACCTGCAAAATCACTGACACGGTTTCCAGTACAAAAATACCGCCCATAATAAATAGTACGATTTCGTGGCGAACGATTACTGCGATCAAACCCAATGCAGCACCTAATGCCAGCGCGCCTACATCACCCATAAATACTTGGGCGGGGTAAGTGTTGAACCATAAAAATCCCAGACCGGCACCCACTAATGCACAGCAAAACACCACTAATTCACCCGCACCGGGGATGTAGGCAATATTCAAATATTGTGAAAATTGTGAATGACCCGAAAGGTAGGCGATCAATGCCAAAGCACCGGCCACCATCACACTTGGCATAATCGCAAGGCCGTCCAAGCCATCGGTTAAATTAACCGCATTGCTGGTACCAACGATCACGAAATAGGTGAAGACGATGTAGAACAAACCTAAATCGAGCGCGACATTTTTGAAGAAGGGAATAAACAATTGAGTTTCCGCTGGACTCTGCGCGGTGTAATACAAGAATATCGCCGCGCCAAAACCGGCTATGGATTGCCAAAAATATTTCCAACGCGCTGGCAATCCACGTGAATCGCGCTTTGCGACTTTGCGATAATCATCGACCCAACCTACCGCACCAAAAATCGCAGTGACAATCAACACAACCCACACATAACGGTTGGATAAATCAGCCCACAACAAGGTGCTGATAAAAATGGCCGATAAAATTAATGCACCACCCATGGTCGGTGTGCCGGATTTACTCAAATGGGATTGCGGACCGTCGTTGCGAACCGATTGGCCGATACGTAATTCGGTTAACCGGCGAATGAACCAAGGGCCGAGTAATAACGAAATACCTAATGCGGTAAGCACACCTAAAATGGCGCGCACGGTTAAATATTGAAACACTGCAAAGCTGCGCAGATATTCTTGTAAGTATTCTGATAGCCAGTACAGCATTAGTGTGAGCCCCCCGCTGAATCACAGAGCTGGCGCACAACTAGATCCATAGCGGCGCTGCGCGAGCCTTTTATAAGTAAAGTGGTATCCTTATTGGCAATTTTTTTCAGATGTTCGACCAAGCTCGATTGATCGGCAAAATGCAGCGCGCCTTTACCAAACGCGCGCGAGGCATTTTCACTGAGCTTGCCTACGGTAAATACGTTGGCGATTTTTTTTGCACGGGCATACTCACCTAATTCAGTGTGTAACTGCGGCGCTTCCGGTCCCAACTCACCCAAATCACCCAACACCAAAATACCTTGTGATTTTTGCGCGAGCACATCTATAGCGGCACGCACTGAACCTGGGTTAGCGTTGTAACTATCATCGATAATTTGCGCTTCATTGAAGCCAATGTGACGACTCATGCGGCCGGCAACGGGAGCAAAACTCGCCAAGCCTTGTTTAATTTGTTGCAAATTTGCGCCCACGGCCGACGCACAGGCAGCAGCCATTAACGCATTGCGCACGTTATGCTCACCTTGTGCATTGACGCTGACCTGCGTAGATGCACCATGCAAATTAATAGAAAACTCAATGCTGTTAGCACTAGGTTCAATATCCTGCGCAAAACAATCAGCGTCGCGATTTTGAAAGGAAACACGAATAATTCGACGATTGGTTAAGGTCGCCAACCAATCCGGGGCAAAACGATCATCGATATTGACGACTGCAGTACCGGTAGTCGGCAGTGCTGCATAAATTTCACCTTTTGCACGCGCCACACCTTGCAAGGAACCAAAGCCCTGGATATGCGCAGCCATCACATTATTCACCATCGCAATTTGCGGCTTGGCGAGTGAGCAAAGGTACTCAATTTCGCCCGGGCCACTCGCGCCCATTTCAATCACCGCAAATTCATGATGCGCTTCCAACTGCAACAGCGTTAAAGGCACACCAATATGATTATTAAAATTACCTTTGGTCGCGTGCGTTGAACCGCACTCGGCAAGAATGCCGGAGAGCAAGGTTTTAACGGTGGTTTTGCCACTGCTACCCGTAATCGCAATAATCGGACGTAAGAATAAACTGCGATTGAGCGCTGCAATCTGGCCAAGTACCAGCAACGAATCGCTGACAACTAATTGCGGCAATTTGATGTCGGGGAAAAACCGCTCAACCACCAGGGCACAAGGTTTTTTCGCAACAGCATCATTGATAAAATCGTGCGCATCAAAACGCTCACCGCGCAGGGCAATAAATAATTCGCCTTCTGCCAGGGTGCGCGAATCAGTATTCACACGGGTAAATTCCACATCGCCCTGTTTCAGCTGTGCAGTAACTGCACGCAAGGGTTTATTGGTAGCAATAAATTCTTCAACCCACTTTAAAGTAAGAGGCTTGATCATGAGTGAGCCTCGGGTGACTGATTGTCATTTTCATGTTTGGCGATACGGCGTTGCAACGACAAGCGCGCGTGTTTGCTATCGCTGAAGGGAAGGGTTTGGGTTGCGAAAATTTGGTAATCCTCGTGACCTTTACCCGCAATTAACACTATGTCGCCCGCCTTGGCTTGTTGTACGGCAAAATCAATTGCCTGAGCGCGATCGGCAATCACCAAACAACCGCTTGGGTGATTCATACCGCGCACAATTTCTGCCGCAATACTTGAAGGCTCTTCTGAACGTGGATTGTCATTCGTGACGATTACATAATCACTCAAGCGCTCAGCGATTTTTCCCATTTGCGGGCGCTTGCTTCTATCGCGATCACCACCACATCCAAACACAGTCCACACGCGGCCGGCTTTGTGTTGATGAATTGCATTCAAGGTATTTTCGAGCGCATCCGGCGTATGGGCATAGTCGACAATGACTTGAATTTCTTGCGCAGATTGATCGACCGTGACTAACTGCATGCGGCCAGGAGCAGGTTCTAATTGCGCAATTAGTGGCAACAATTGTTCTAACTTAAATCCTTGTGCTCCCAAAGCAGCAATCACGGCAAGCAAATTACTAAGATTAAATTGCCCCAATAATGGCGAATCTATATCGGCTTCACCCCAGGGAGTATGCAAATGTGCACGCACACCTTGTGCATGCAGTTCACCATTTGTTGCGTAAACGTCGGCTATTTTTTCGGTTGAGTAACTAATGATGTTTACATTGGTCGGGGCTTTTTTCACCAAACTACTTGCCCAATCATCATCAAGATTAATAATGGCTGTTTTCAACTGCGGCATTTGCAATAGCTGCGCTTTTGCATTGCCGTAGCTGTTTAGATCACCGTGGTAATCCAAGTGATCCTGGGTGAGATTGGTAAAAATCGCACTGGTAAAATGTAAACCAGCAACACGCTTTTGTTGCAAACTGTGTGATGACACTTCAATCGCAATCGAAGCAGCACCACCACCAACCAATTCGCTCAAAATACGCTGCAACGTAATTGGGTCAGGCGTTGTTAGACCTGTTGATGTGAGCAAGCCGATTTGTTGCGCAAGCGGTGCGATTACCGAGGTATCCAGCAAACCGTAACCGATAGTCCCAACAACGGCCGATTTTTTTTGCAACCGTGCAAGCAATTGTGCTGCCAGCAGACTGCACGTGGTTTTACCGTTAGTGCCAGTAATACCAATCAATTGAATTTTTTTGCTCGGCTCACCGAAAAAGTGACCGGCAATTTCGCTCACACGGGAAGGCAAATTATCGATTGCAATAACGGGCACCGCGCCTATCCACGCAGTACCCTGCCAGTTTTTATCAGCCTCAACCAAAATTGCTGCGGCGCCCAACTCAATCGCTTTAGCAATAAAATTACGGCCATCAACCTTAATTCCCGCCAACGCTATAAATGCATCACCTGTTTTTAATTGGCGGGTATCGAGACATAAATTGCGCACCATAATACTGGCCGCTTTATCCAGAACCAGGTCGGGTAATAGATCGGCAAGCGCAACACTGTGAGTTTGATAATGAGTGGCCATCAGGTTTCTGACCTCTCGTCATGAACAGGATTTTTAGGTGCAGCTTTAATCGCAGGCTCTGCAGTTAAGGCTTTATCATCTGCACCGCGAATATTGTCGGGCGGAACTTGCAACATACGCAGCGCATCTTCCGCTACTTTGGAGAATGCGGGCGCCGCAACAATACCACCGTTTCCCATAATGCCGCCGCCCTTGGGTTCGTCGATCACGACCATAGCCACAATGCGCGGATTATCGACCGGCGCCATGCCTATAAACGAACTAATTTGTAAGCTGGAATATTTCCCATTTACAGCCTTGTAAGCAGTGCCGGTTTTTCCCGCTACCGAATAGGAAATCGCACGCGCTCTACTACCAGTACCTTCAGCAGATACCACGCGCTTAAGCATTTCTTTTACCTGGTTGGTGTATTTTTGCTCAACAACACGCTGGCCGTCCGGCGGTGTATCCACGCGCAATAATGAAACCGGACGCTTAACACCGCCAGTTGCTATCACTCCATACGCTTGCACGGTTTGCAGCACCGTGCTGCTGAGCGCATAGCCATAAGAAAAATTGGCGCGCTCAATTTTTTGCGCGGGCTTCAACACAGGTAAATGCCCGGCAGATTCGCCGGGAAACCCGGTACCTATAGGTTGGCCAACACCCAGGCGTTCATACATGTCGCGCACGGTATTGGTATCTAATGCAAAGGAAATTTTAGTCATCGCAATGTTGGATGATTTTGCAATTGCCATTGCCAAATCCATCGCGCCATAGTTTTGATGATCTTTGATTGGCTTACTACCAACCATAAAGTAACCGGGGTTGGTATCAATAATATCTTCCGATTTAAATTTGCCACTTTCCAGCGCAGCGAGAATTACCCAGGGTTTCACTGTAGAACCCGGCTCATACAAATCAGTAATCGCGCGATTGCGCAAACCAGCACCGCGCGCGCGGGTGCGATCATTCGGGTTATAAGAGGGTAAATTGGAAATGGCGAGCACTTCGCCAGTGAGCACATCCAGAATCACGATCGAACCGGCAACTGCACCAGCATCTTCCACTGCTTTTTTTAATTCGCGATGAGCGAGATATTGCAAACGCAGATCAATGCTGAGTGTGAGGTTTTGCCCCGGACGCGCCGCTTTCACCAGACGCAACTCTTTTACGGTGCGGCCACGTAAGTCTTTCACAACTTCTTTCGCGCCGTTCTCACCGGTGAGCCATGCATCGTAAGCTAGCTCCATCCCTTCCTGACCGCGATCATCCACATCCGTCATTCCGACTAAATGCGCAGCAACTTCTGCAGCGGGGTAATAACGATGGTATTCAATTTGCTCGTAAACACCGGGGATATCTAATACCAAAACCGCTTGCGCGGCTTCGGGAGACATTTGACGCTGCAAGTACATAAATTCTTTTGTACCGTAGCGTGCAAGGCGTGTTTCCAATTCGGCTTTATTGAGCTTTAGCGCCTGCGCCAATTCACCCCAGCGATGCGGGGCTTGCAATAACACTTTGGGATTTGCCCAGAGCGTGGATACCGGCGTGCTCACCGCTAGCGGATCGCCATTGCGATCGGTAATCACGCCGCGATACGCAGGGATAACTTCCGTGCGCAGGGTGCGTGACTCACCTTGATCCTGCAGGAATTCGTAGCCTTTATCGGCATTGGGTAAAACTTGCAGGCTGGCAACATGACCAATTAGCACCATCACCAACAGCACCAACAGAATGCCGACACCATAGAAGCGCCAGCGCGCAACCTTCAGCGGCTTGCGTGCAGGCTGCACTGGTGGGCGCGCAGTACGCGGCTCGAATGCCGAGGGGCGATTCATTGTCCACCTGCCGCAGGCTCTGCCTGGCTGTGCTTTTCAATCACATGGTTACCGGAGATCATCACCATCTCTTCCGGCGTTGGTGCCATCATATTGAGTTCAGAAACTGCTGCATTTTCTACACGGCCATAGGCCGCCCAGGTACTTTGTTCGAGCAGATATTGCCCCCACTGCACTTGCAGTTGGGATGCTTCACGACGCAGGGTTTCAAGGCTGTTTACATCGCGACGGACTACTTGTGTCGTGGCGACCACCCCTATCGCAGACGCTACTGTTGCCACCCACAAAAACGCCACAACCAAGATGACACCTGGTGATAGCGGCTTTGGTTGTGATGGGTGACTTCTGTTCATGGAATCCCTGGAGTTTATAAATTTATCGAGTGATCTCGTACTGGTAGATCGGGTTACCGCTAGTGACGCAAAACCGGGATTTACAACTTCTCCGCCACACGCATAACGGCGCTGCGCGAGCGCACGTTGGCATTCACCTCTTCGTCGCTCGCTTTGATCGCCTTGCCGAGCGAGCGCATACGTTTATTTAATTGGTCATCGCGAATCGGCAGGCCTTTGGGTACAGGATCTCCCAACTCCTGACGACGAATAAAGCGCTTGACCGCACGATCCTCCAGCGAGTGAAAGCTAATTACTACCAAGCGACCACCGGGAGCGAGAACGGCGAGAGCCTGCTCCAACACCGAATCAAGATCGATCAACTCGCTGTTGACCTGAATACGAATTGCCTGGAAGGCGCGCGTTGCGGGATGCTTACCTTTTTCCCACGCTGGATTCGCCTCTTTAATCACTTCCGCCAAATGCTTGGTGCGCGTGAATGGAGTCTTTTGGCGCTCGGCGATAATGGCTCGCGCCATCCGCTTGGCAAAACGCTCCTCTCCATACTCTTTAAACACCCAGGTGATATCGTCTTCACTTGCAGTATTAACCCACTCCGCCGCACTTTGGCCGCGGGTCTGATCCATTCGCATATCGAGTGGGCCATCCTGCATAAAGCTGAAACCGCGCTCGGCCTCGTCCAACTGTGGTGACGACACCCCCAAATCCAGCAATACACCAGCGACTTTCCCGGTCATATCGCGCTCAGCAACTAACTGCGCCAGCTCTGCGAAAGAGCCATGGGCAATGGAAAAACGGTCATCATCCGCAAAGCGGGCATTGGCAGTGGCTATCGCAGCCAAATCTTTATCGATTCCGAGAAGCCGACCATCGACAGATAACTGCTTCATAATCAGTGCACTGTGACCGCCGCGCCCGAAGGTGCCATCTACATAAAAGCCCGATGTATCGGTAACTAGCGCCGCGACCGCCTCATTCAAGAGCACGGTTATATGTTGTGAGTCAGCCACGCCGGCACCTAGAAAGAGAGGTTTTGTAAGTCGGCTGGCATATCGCCTTCAGCCGGCTGATCCATCAGGGCGTTCCAGCTGTCTTCATCCCACAGCTCCAACTTATTACCCAGACCAACCAACATGAGTTTTTTATCCAGATGCGCAAATTCGCGCAGGGTGGGGGGAACCAGAACACGGCCGTTCGCATCCATCTCAAGATTCACTGCCTGCCCGATAAAACGGCGCTGAATCCGGCGAACATGCTCATTACCGGCGGGAAGTGCTTGAACCTTGGCAAGTACTGGCTGCCATTCGGCTTCGGAATAAACCAGCAAGCAGCGTTCATACATGTGAGCAGTCACCCATAGACGCGCAGCACCAGACGCTGCCAGCGAGTCGCGGATGCGCGCTGGAATCGCCATGCGACCCTTAGGGTCCATGCTGATCGAATGACTACCTGTTAAATCGGACACGTTTCACCACTTGCCGGGTTTATTTTCCACAAAAATCCACAATTACCCACATTTCCCCACGACGCCCACTATAAATCGGGGGGATGCAAAGTCAAGCAAGCAATTGCCAAAAGGCGCATAAAATCACGGGAAAAATCGGCAAACGTCGGCAAACAAGAAGGGAAAATACAAAAGCAAACGCCCACAAAAACCAACTTAAACAACAAAAACAAAATGATAGAAACCAAACTTAATGTAAAACATTAAGTTTGGAATTATTTTGCAGTGAAAATTAGGGATTTATATAAGGATTAGATCTATACAGCAGGCAAGAAAGCACAAATCAGGATCTGCGAGCAGTAAAAGGCTGGAATTTAGGAGCATCGTACCTAAAAAAGTAGCGGTACATGCCAAAGCAGGCAGCCTAACCTAGAGGGCACTTTTAATGCAAGTCCCGCCTCATTGCACCGAAAATGATCGATATGTATGATCGATGCAACAGAATCTGAAGCTATCCCCGTGGGACAATAAGCCTTCATCAAACTAGGAAGTTTTTATAATGAACAAGACACTCATTTTCTTGCTCTCAATCATATTCGCCGCCAACGCTTTCGGTGGATTTATTAATGCCAATGACTTGAAGACTGGCGAGAACATCACCAACAGCTTTGGCAGCTCAGCAATACTGCATTGGGTAAGCAAAGAGCAAAACAAGCAAGCTATTATGAGCCCACTCATTGTGAATCAGGCAAACACCGAGTTTTTGGGAAATTACTCCCAGTACTTTGGCTCAATCAATGGCAAATCTGATACTTATGGCCTTGGCAATTTACAGGATACCCTTAATGACCCGGCAAACTATCCTGAAGAAAACGCAATTTATAGCGCCATCGCAATCACATTTACGCAACCCGTATTGAGCTTCGGATTTGAGGCAGAGAACTTTAACGGGGACGAGCAATTTGCTTTCCTTTTCACACCACAAGGTAACCTGATCAGACGCGAGACAATTATACCCTTAGGTATTACAGGAGACTTTGGCGCTCCTATTTCGGGGTACAAACATACATTTGATTTAACCAGTCAAAATGTTGGTTCAATTATCCTTGGGTCGTGGAGCTCTGCAACTTACTACTACAAGCTTAGTATTGATACGAAACTGCCCGAACCATCAAGCATCTTAATGCTGGTTCTGGGGCTAACTTTGTTGAGGATTAAACAGATAAAGACAGTCAGTTTGCGATGCATCACACCTTAGGCAAGGTGCGATAAAAAAACATAATCAATGCAAAGAATGGATAAAAACGGAGTCAGCCTATAAGCCGGGTTCTGTCGTGGACAGTCATTCATCTGGGACTAGCGTCACCGCTAGCCTCAAGCAACCTACCCGAATCCGATGCGGGCCGCACCAATGGATTCCTATTTGGTCTTGCTCCGAGTGGGGTTTACCATGCCGCAGCCTGTTGCCAGTTGCGCGGTGCGCTCTTACCGCACCCTTTCACCCTTACCGGCATTCTTGCGAACGCTTAGGCGGTCTACTCTCTGTTGCACTTTCCGTAGGCTCGCGCCTCCCAGGCGTTACCTGGCACTCTGCCCTATGGAGCCCGGACTTTCCTCCCCGATGCACCAGATAACACTCAAGAGAGCTATTCAGTTAACACCAGAGCGACTGTCGGGCCGACTCCGAGGTCGCACATTACTCGCCAGAATCAACAAGCGCAAGTTCAGCCTTTGAACAAAAAACACTTTTTTTGCGAACTTCGTCACCAAAAGTGGCAGCCTTATTCCCACTTTGGAGCAAAGCTTTTCATTAACTGGTATTTTTGCCACTTTAAGCTATTAATTAACAAGTATTTATTGCCCAACTTTGGGCAATAAATACTCTTCACGCACAAATTTCACAATAAAAGCCAAGGAGACTCTCCCGTGAAAGCGCACAAGCACAACCTTCTCGCAGCGGCTATAGCTTTATCTCTGACTGCACCTGCAATCGCCCAAGATGATAGCCCAGCACTTGAAGAGGTGATGGTAACCGCTCAAAAACGTCCGCAAAGCCTGCGCGATGTTCCATTGTCGGTGAATGCACTAGGGGGGGAGAAAATCGAATCTGCCGGTATCACGAATATCGAAACCATGGCGGACTACATCCCCAGCTTCAATATGACCCAGACCGGTATAGGCACCAACATTGCTATCCGCGGCATCAGCTCCGGTGTAAACCAGGGGTTTGAGCAGTCTGCGGCACAATTTATCGACGGTATTCATTATGGTCGTGCGCAATTGTCGCGCGCGCCCTTTTTGGATATCGAACGCGTAGAAGTCCTGCGCGGCCCGCAAAGTATTATCTTCGGCAAAAACTCTACTGCAGGTGCGATCAGCATTACCACCGCCAAACCGGGTGATGAGCTGGAAGGAAAACTCAGTGCGCTCTATGAGCCGGAACACGGCGAGCAGGATGTGCGCTTGATATTGTCAGGCCCAATCAGCGATACCGTCGGTGGCCGCCTTGCCATTTTGCAAAGCAGCCTCGATGGCTACATGGAGAACACCACGCTGGATCGCGATGAATCCGGTGATAAAAATCGTGTGATCCGTGCGACCTTGCAGTGGCAACCGAGCGACCTGTGGGACATTACCCTCAAGATGGAAGATGGATCTTTCGACAGCAATGGGCGCAACATTGAAGTTGTTAAACCGGTAGGTGGATCTTACGCGAATGCCTTATCGTTCTTCACCCAAGGCGCCTATCAACTTGATACGACCCACGATTGGAAGCGCCAATCGAACGGCGACTACAGCTATAACGATACTGAAAACATCACACTCAACATCGAGCGGGAACTGGGCGAGCACACAATTACCTCGGTTACCGGCTACAACGCCTACACCTATCAAGAGTTGTGCGATTGTGATTTTACCGGTGCGTCCGGCTTTAACATCCTTTCAGACGAAGATTACAGCCAGGTCAGTCAGGAACTGCGTATCGCATCACCAGAAGATGAAACTATCAGCTATCTCGGAGGCGTGTTTTTCCAGAGCAGCTCGCTGAAATTCCATGATGCAGTGCGCGTTCCCACTGACAGCTTTATCGCCACCGCTTTCTCCTCACTACTCGGGGCCCAAGCCGCCAATTTACTGCGCGGTGCGTCAACCCAGCGCGACTTCGAACAAGATACGGATCTGGGCGCAATATTCGCCCAGGGGACATGGAATTTCACCGATTTGTCGCGATTGATCGTGGGAGCTCGCTATACCCAGGAAACCAAAGAAGCTAGTCGTCACCAGTATCACGTTAGCAATACTGGCGTGACGCTACCTCAGGGCACGACAGCACAGCCTTACAACCTGATCTGGAGCCAATTCAAGATCGATCCTCATGCAGTTAAAGGTGATCGAGATGAATCCGGCTTTACGCCACTTATCACATTCCAACACGATTTCTGGGGTACCGACATGGTCTACCTCAGTTACACCACAGGGTTTAAATCCGGTGGTTTTGATGTCCGTGCCAACGCCGCGCCTAATGCATTGGATGGTATTTACCCGAATATTGAGGGCACTTGGGAATTTGAAGAGGAAAAGGTCAGAAACTTCGAGGCAGGCGCCAAGCTTGTATTGGCTGATGGCGCCGCAGAGTTGAATGTCGCAGCTTTCCGCTCCGAATTCGAAGATATGCAAACCAGCCAGTTCGATGGCAGCCTCAGCTTCAACGTGACCAATGCGGGTGAAGCTGTAGTGCAAGGCCTTGAGGTTGATGGCCGCTGGGCAGTCATTGATAACGTTATGTTGCGCGGTGGCGCAGCCTACATCGATTTTGAATACACCGATTTCCCCAACTCGCAATGCTACTTTGGTCAACCTGCATCCGAGCGCAACCCAAACAACCCAACTGTGTGTGATGCCACCGGCAAACGCCGTGAATTCACCCCGGAAATTCAGGGCAATATGGGCATAGATTACACCTTGAACTTCAGCAATGGCCTCAAATTAGTTAACACATTGGACGTCATTTATAGCACTGAGTACCTGACCACACCGTCATTGGATCCCAAGTTTGAGCAGCCGTCCTACACCAAAATTAATGCTCGTATTGCGCTGAGCGGTAACGATGACATGTGGGAATTGGCATTGATCGGCAAAAACCTGACGGACGAATCGGTAGTTACCTATGCCAACGGTTTACCAGTAGCGACTACAGTATCGAGCGGCACAGGTTATTACGCCTTCTACGAACGCCCAAGAAATATAGCCCTACAGGGAACCATTCGCTTTTAATCCGCGAGAGTAACAAACGCCTAAATAAACCCCAGCCCAGTGCTGGGGTTTGTCTTTTTGACTTCTCGCGTTAATCCTTCACCCACATTGCTGCTACCATTAATATGACTTATTTTTGCTTCACCTATCGGATTAACAGTAATGAGCGATTCACCCGCTGGGCAACCTGCACCGAAAAACGCCCCGCACACCATAACCCTGCTGCAACACAATGCCCTTAAAGGATTCCTCCTCGCCGCCGCCGGCTTATTTCTCTTCGCCTGCATGGACAGCACCACCAAATACCTGACCACCCATTACAACGTTCCCTTTGTGGTAGCGATGCGCTATATCGTCCATTTTTTGCTGATGGTGATGATCCTCGCCCCGCGCCATTCAGCTCAGCTGGTTTACACCCAGCGCACCGGATTAGTGGTCGCGCGCGCGGTGGTATTGACTATCGCATCGCTCTGTATGGGTATGGCATTACATCGCATGCCGCTGGCAGAAACCACGGCGATCAACTTTCTCGCGCCCACGCTGGTAGCGTTACTCGCCGGCTCCATGCTGGGTGAAAAAATTGGCGGCTGGGGCTGGGCGGCGATCGTCACTGGCTTTATCGGCGTGCTGCTGATTGCCCGCCCCGGGGGTGGACTGGATGCTGTAGGCATTATGTTTGCGCTGGGTGCAGCGGCAGCCAACGCGACCTATCAGCTGTTATCGCGCTTGCTAGCCAGCACCGAAAAAGCCATCGCCTTGCTGTTTTACACCGCGCTGCTTGGCTCGATTATCTTTGGCATCGCCCTGCCCTGGTTCTGGGAAAATGAAGCTCCAAGTGAGCTAGAGGTGATTTTACTGCTGAGCATGGGGGTTAGCGGCGGCTTGGGACACTACTTGTTTACCCTTGCCTATCGGCATGCGCCCGCATCCATGTTAGCTCCCACTACCTATTTGCAACTGCTTTGGGCTGGATTGTTGGGCTGGATTATTTTCGACACCATCCCCGACAGCATGAGCTTGATCGGTATGGCGATTGTGGCGGCCTCAGGCCTAATTATTGCGTTCAAATCCCACTAGAAACCCGGACCAACTCCGCCAGGTTAACCTGTTAAATGGTGCTGGAACACTTAAAAAAAGACCTCCTAACAAATGAGTACCAGCAAAAAAATCAAACTTGGCAAACGCCTGCAACACATTGAACTCATGGTAACCAAGCAATACGATCACATTTGGGATTGCTGCTGCGACCATGGTTTGTTAGGCGCTGCACTGCTTTCGCGGCACGCAGCACCTAACATTCATTTTGTGGATATAGTTCCCGATCTTATGCATGAACTGGAACATAAACTGAAACAGTTTTTTCCAAAAAAGCCTGACCCGCACACTCAATGGCAAGCGCACTGTATAGACGTAACAGCCCTTCCCTTACAACAATTCAGCGGAAAACATCTCGTGATAATTGCAGGAGTTGGCGGCGATTTAATGACGGAGTTAGTTCGCGCGATTTATCAAAAAAATCCTGCATCAGATATCGATTTTTTACTTTGCCCCGTACAACATCAATTCACGCTAAGACAACAACTCATCCAACTTGACTGCAGCTTACTAAATGAAACATTGATTGTTGAAAACAAACGCTTTTATGAAATTTTATTAGTCTCAACAGCAAAAAACTCCGGTTCAAAAATAAATCCCTTCGGCAGCCTCATCTGGCAAAGCAATACACCTGAACAAGCAAAAATCGCCGCTGATTACCTAAAGAAAACAATGGATCACTACAAGAGGGCTCAATTAAGTCGTAAAGCTGAAGTGCAGCATATTATTGATGCCTATAGCACTATAACTGCACAATCATTTTATCTATAGCCAAAACACCAAACAGTACTCCCCCCCCTCACACACCACACACCACACACCACACACCACACACCACACACCCCAAAAAGATTTTTCTCATCAGGTTGCTGCCCGCGCCAACATTATTTTGTTAGATAAAAATCCATTAATTGATATTAGTCATAGCCGAAGTATTAGTGGTATATATACTCGCGAGCGATGTCTTTCCAATTCAGGCATTAAAGACTTCTTAAGTTTGCTCTGATGTTGCAATAGCAAAATGTAAATCAAAATGGCAACAAATATGACTCCAGACGTAAATCCCAAAGAAGACGTATGGCTGGTATACGACGGCGAATGCCCCGTATGCAAAACCTACTGTAAATATATTCGCATACGCGCAGCGGTTGGCAATTTGCATTTGGTTGATGCACGGCAGCCAGGTGAGCTGATGGATGAGATAACCCGCTTGGGGCTGGATATCGATCAGGGAATGGTGCTGAAATTTAAAGACGCCATCTATTATGGGTCAGATGCAATTCATATGCTTACGCTACTCAGCACACCTTCCGGAGTTTTTAATCGCATTAATTATTATGTGTTCAGTACCCAAGTGGGTTCTAAAATCTTCTACCCAATCGGCAAAGCCTTTCGTACACTTTTGCTGAAATTGCTTGGCATCCGCCGTATTGAAAACTTGAAAAAAAATTCTAAAACGTCGGTTTCATAAAAAAATAATCCCGCACAGAGCGGGATTATTAGACAGCACCGGTAAGCGGTTGTTAGAACTTGAGTTTCACCCCCACATCAATGCTGCGCTCAGTACCTACGTAAATGCCCTGACGCAAGCTGGCGATGTACTGCTCATCGGTCAGGTTCTTGGCGCTGGCGCTCAGGCTCAAATCCTTGCTGAACTCGTAGATCGCGTTCAAATCCAGCAGCGTGTAGCCATCGATTTGGCCGGTGAAAAAGCCGGATGTACTCTCAGTGATAGGCTTGGTGTTAAGCACGTCCGTATATTGCTCACCCGTATGATGCACACTGAGCGCGGTGCGCAACTTGCCGGTTTTGTACTCCAGGCTCAGGTTGGTCACCCACTCAGGAACATAGGTCACGCGATTGCCATCGGGTGTAGTGATGTTGCCATTCGCATCGCGGCGCGCGCCCACAAACTCCGCATCTGGAATGTAGGTGGCGCTGGATTTGAGGGTAAAACCAGCGCCCAACTCCCAACCTAATGCCGCTTCAAGGCCTTGATGAAGCGTCTCACCACCATTGGTACGCTGAAACTGACTGTTTGAGTTAGCCGGGATAATCTGATTGTCAAAATCCATGCGGAAGAAAGTCAACTCGTAGGTCAACTGCGCGCGCGCGCCACGAACACCCGCCTCGATATTCACCGAACGCTCGGCGTCGAGCTGCTGATCTTCCAAGCCGTTAAGTGCATCGCTATTGAGCGCGGGCGAAAAGGCTTTGTAGACGCTTGCAAAACCTTGCAGCGCAGGATTGATCTGATAGGTAGCACCCAGCCCAGGCAGTATCTCGGTGTTGGAGGTGTCAGCCTCATTATTGGTGGCAGCGCGTTTGTTTTTGCTGGTTTGTTCGTAACTCTCGGCACGCAAGCCTGCGGTCACGGCAAAACGGTCAGACACGGCAAACCGGTTTTGCGCATACAAAGCGAGACTATCTGCGGATTCAACCGCATCCCTGCTGATGGTGCCAGTGCGCGGAGTAGCGCGAGTGGCAGCGACAGTCACGTCATCCATGGATTCATTCATTGCCCGCACACCAATTTCCGCCTCGTTCGCCAGACCAAACAATTGATGCTGCAGCTTGAGGCGGCTATCGAAACCAAAACGATCAAAGCTGCGGTTGTTGCCGTTCAAACTATCGGTGTAAACCCAGCGGCCGGCTGCCGCAGATGCAGCATTGTTGGTGGCATAGCGCCAGTAGTCGCGATAGGTTTCGCTCCCGTACACCAACGTAGTCAGCTTGGCGGTAGCGCTGATGTCCCACTCGTGGTTCAAATCCAGTGAGCGACGGCCACTGATAAAATAATCGTCCGGCGCAGGATTGTAGTCGGCGCCATCTTTGTAAGCCTGCAAAAACACCCCGCGGTAGGAGATATTGGCCTCGCTGTCGTAATCGCTGAACTTCAGGCTCAGCCACTGATTGTCGCCCAACGCCATGCCCGTTTTGATCATAACGTCAGTCATGTCATAACCCTTGTCCATAAATCCATCGCTGCTGGCATGGGTGATGAAAGCGCCAAACTGCGCTTCTTGCGACGGCGTTGAACCACCGACTTCCAGTGTTGCCTCGCGGCTGTTGAATGAGCCAGCGCGCGCCTCAAGCTGAACACCATCTTCAGGTTGCTTGGTGATGTAGTTGATCACACCGCCAATAGTACTGGGGCCGTATCGCAAAGAAGCGGCACCTTTGAGGACTTCAATTGTTTCCATGCGCTGGATGCGTGGGTTGTAGTAACGACCATTGCCCACAAACAAACCGGGTGCAATGGGCACACCATCTTCGAGAATCAGGGTTTTATAATCGGCAGAGCTCAAGCCACGTATACCAATGTTGGCAACAATCGCACTTTCTTCTTCAGGCTTGATGGCCACACCGGGCACTGAACGCAAGGCCTCTTCTGTTGAACGGGGTTGACGAATCTGCAGCTCCTCTTCAGTGACAATCGCAACTGCGCCTGGCTGACGCTCGCTATCACCCTCTTCTGTACCCACAACCACCACCTTCGGCAGCACCTTGGCCTCTGCTTCGGCGGTGGCAGGCAAAGCAGCACCACCCAAAGCAAGTGTCATAGCAACGGCGAGTGGATTAGGTAAAAAACGGGCTGCGCGAGCAGCGGGAGTGACGGAATGACGCATGTGAAGTTCCTTGGGTTCCAGTGGTTAACAGTCGCATAAACACAGCTGAATACAGCCGATTATGGCAATCAAATACGTGTGTCATGCTTTTTCAGATGCGCCACTATAACAAACAGGAATAATTTACATCAAACTTACATCAAAATAAGCGCTAATCTGCCAACCACGGCAAGACTACTCAGCCTGCTGCAACGCCCAATCGTACAGAAAATTCTTTTTCAAACCGGTGAGTTTTGCGCCTATTGCCGCCGCTTGTTTTACCGGCAATTCATCCAGCAACACTTTCATGATATGCATGTGCTCGGGCGTCATGGCTTCGTTTTCAGGCTTGGGCGCGCCATGGACCAAGAGCACAATTTCTCCGCGCTGCTGGTTGCTATCGCTCTCAACCCATGCCGCCAACTCACTGACGTTACTGCCTTTTATCGTCTCAAAGGTTTTGGTCAGCTCGCGTGCCATCACCACTTCGCGCTCCGCGCCAAACACCTGCGCCATGTCTTGCAGGGTTTCCAAAATACGGTGGGGGGCTTCGTAAAAAATCAGTGTGCGCGGGTCAGCAGCCAGCGACTGTAACTGGGTGCAGCGGGCGACTTGTTTGGCGGGCAAAAAACCTTCAAACGCAAAACGGTCAGACGGCAAACCGGCAGCACTTAAAGCGGCGATCATCGCGCAGGCGCCAGGAATAGGAACGACTTTAACACCCGCTTGGCGAGCAGAGCGCACCAAGCGATAGCCGGGATCGGATACCAGCGGGGTGCCCGCATCGGAAATCAGGGCGACTGAATCGCCGGCTTGTATGCGGGCAATAAGCTGCTCAACGCGCGTCTCATCACTGTGGTCGTGGTAAGCGATGCAGGGGGTTTTGATATCGAAATGGGCCAACAGACGGGAACTGTGTCGCGTATCTTCAGCGGCGATTACCGCTACCGTTTGTAGTGTTTCCACCGCTCGCGGTACCATATCGCCCAAATTGCCAATCGGGGTCGCCACGACATAAAGAATGCCTTGGTTGGAGGCTACTGTTGTCATACCGAACTCCGGAAAAGGGGTAGAATCCACGCCAGGTTTACGGCTTTGGATGTTGAATATTCACTGCAGGTTTTCACCGAGGTTTTCATGCCGATACGGCCTTTTTTGTGCACTTTATCGACCAAGTCGCGCAACTTATCAACCAATACCCTAGCCACGCTGATGATCGCAACACTGACCTTGAGTCTGGCGAGCTGCAGTAGCAATCCACCCCAGTCCGAGAAGCGCAAATCCACCGCTGTCAAAACCCAAGCAGCCAAGCCAAGCGCCGCCAAGCTGCTAAATCAGGCAAATCAATTGCAGTCGCCCGAGCGAGAGAGTTTGCTGTTGGAGGCGGTGCAAGCCTATATCGATGCACGCCAATACAATCGCGCGCGGGATTTGCTGGTCGATATGAACTCCGATGCACTGCCCGATCAGGATTACATCAAACACACCGACCTGCTCAGCACCGTCGCCCTGCATCAGGGCTCCAACTTTTTAGCGCACGGCATTCTAACCAAGCCGCGCCTCGAACAACAATGGTCAAACATGGAGCCACAGACCGAAGTGTCGCTGCGCGAAAAGCGCGCCCAGGTATTTGCACTTCTGGGCGAAGCGCAAAATAGCGTGGCCGAGCGGATTCAACTGAGTGGATTGATCGACAATAAAAACCAACGCCAGGCTAATCAGGAAGTGCTCTGGCAGAATTTGATGAGCATCCCTTTTGCTGAATTACAGCAACTCAGTCAGGATGAAAACGGCCAGGCAGCGCGCGGTTGGTACAGCCTCGCTGCCATCAACAAAAACAACCAAATCGATTTAGAGCAACAGCGCGAACAATTACAGCAATGGTTGGGCGTGTGGCGGCAACATCCCGCACATGACAACTTGCCGAGCGATTTGCGTCTATTGCAAAGTTTGATTGAACAACAACCGCAACAAGTGGCGCTGCTACTGCCAATGCAAGGCAAACTCGCTGAAGCAGGCGAAGCTGTGCGTGATGGTTTTTTTGCGGCTTATTACGAAGCATTGAGCAATGGTCGGAATACCCCTGAAGTGCGCCAATACGATAGCAGCGGCGATGCAATTACAGCCTACCAACAAGCTATCGCCGATGGTGCCGATTTGGTCATTGGCCCTATCGATAAAGAAAAAGTCACCGAAATAAGTTTGATGCCTTCACTGGAAGTGCCAGTGCTATCGCTCAATTATCCGGACACTCCCCCCGCAGAACCGCTTAAAGGTTTTTATCAATTTGGTTTAGCCGTTGAAGATGAAGCGCGCCAGGTTGCGCGCCAGGCATTTTTGGAGGGACATCGCCAGGCGATGGTGATTATTCCAACGCAAGAGTGGAGCGAGCGCAGTGCGCGCGCCTTTGCCGATGAGTGGGAAAAGCTCGGCGGTGCAGTGGTCAACCGCACACAATTTCAAACCGGCGTGAATTATTCCGGTTTGGTAAAAGATGCGATGTTGATTGAGCAAAGCCAAATACGCACCCGCGAAATGCAAGAATTATTGGGCATCCCGCTGCAGTCATCGCCACGTAGCCGTGGCGATGTGGATATGATTTTTTTAATTGCCGATCCCGCGCAAGCGCGTCAAATAAAACCGACATTTGCCTTTCACTACGCCGGAAAAATTCCGGTGTACTCCACTAGCCAGGTCTATTCTGGCCAACCCAATCCGAAAGCGGATCGTGATTTAAATGGCATTCGCTTTAACACTATGCCGTGGCTGTTCGACACCACCAGCCGCGAAAAACAAGCAGTTGCACAGCACACAAAATCCGCTGCGGTTTACGGCCGCTTACATGCGCTGGGCGCCGATGCATTTCGTCTTTACGCGCGTTTGCCGCAACTGGAGCAAGTGCCCGATATGCGCATTTACGGCGCTACAGGTGCGCTGCATATGCTGAGTGACAGACGCATCGAGCGCGAGCAAATCTGGGTGAGATTTCGCAATGGTGAAGCGCAACCGCTGCCGATGGTAATCAACGAAAATGATGTTCAATATTAAGGATTGACTATGTTTAAACGCGACAAGGATGATGCAGTTGCGGCTAGTAGCGATGGCCATGCACACAACACCATTAGCGCGCACAACACCATTAGTATGGGTGCGCAAGCCGAAGCACAAGCGGAAGCATTTTTACAGCAGCAAGGATTGGTGACTCGCACTAAAAATTATCGCTGCAAACTCGGTGAAATTGATCTGATCATGCTGCAAAAAACTGCGCGCGGGACCTGCTTTGTGTTTGTTGAAGTGCGCCTCCGTACCAACAAGCGTTTTGCCCCTGCAATTGAAACCGTGGATTACCGCAAGCAACAAAAAATTATTCGCACCGCCACCCGTTTTTTACAAGAGCAGCGGCTGTTTGATAAAGTCGCCTGTCGTTTTGATGTGATAGCATTAGATCAAACCGGTACTGCCCCACCCATTCAATGGATTCAAAATGCATTCGGGGCTTGAGCTGCAGTTGCGTCAGCAATTATTGACTCCGCATGGAACCTGCATCACCACACAACATCATCACAAGTAGAATTGCTATGGATCAACGCGTTATCACCCTGTTTCATGAAAGTATCGAAGCAAAAATGCACGCGGGTGAAGAACTTGCGCCACTAATTGCGCAAGCCAGCCAACTGATTGTCCACGCGCTACTAAGCGAGAAAAAAATCCTCACCTGCGGCAACGGAATTTCCGCTGCACAAGCGCAAATATTTACCGCCAGCTTGATCAATCGCTTTGAACAGGAACGCCCGAGTTTGCCGTCATTTAATCTGGGCGCTGATTTCACCACCCAAACTGCGATTGGTAGCGACTACAGCTTTAATGATGTTTACGCTAAACAAATTCGCTCGCTCGGCCAACCGGGAGACGTTTTGCTACTCCTCACCAGCACGGGTAAAGCAAGCAATTTATTGCAGGCCATTAGCGCCGCACATGATAAGGAAATGCAAGTTATTGCACTCACCGCGGGCGATGGCGGCGATGTTGCTGCCTTGCTCGACAACCGCGACCTGGAACTTCGCGTGCCTTCCGTGGCCAAACCCCGTATCCACGAGGTTCATCTGCTCAGCATTTTTTGCCTATGCGATTTAATCGATCAGCAATTGTTTGGAGGCTTTTAAAATGTTTATTGCCCGCACTCTCACCCCCGATCTTATTCACATGGGCAAAGTGTTGGCAATTGTAGTCATCGCCTTAATGCTGCTAAGCAGCTGCGCCAAAATTATTAGTGTTACCACGAGTGAGCCGATCCAGATCAGCACCAACAAACGCACACTCGGAACTAAAATTAATGACCAACAACTGGAAACTTTTGCGCGCGTCAACCTCAATAAAGCCAGCGAACAACTTGAAGTTGCACACATCAATATCGATAGTTTTAATGGCTTGGTGCTCTTAACGGGTCAGGTGCCGAACGAACAACTCCGCAACCTCGCAGGCGACACCGTCGGAAAAATAAATTCAGTGCGGCAAGTGCACAACGAGCTGACCTTAGGTGCTCCTACTGGATTTCAAGCGCGCAGTAGAGACAGTTGGATTACTACCAAAATTAAAACCAAACTGGTCGCCAGCAGCATCCAAAGCCGCCGCATTCTGATTATTACCGAGGCGCAAACTGTATTTTTAATGGGATTGGTGTCGCGATACGAAGCCGATCGCATCACCAACGTTGCCAAAAATACGGATGGTGTAAAGCAAGTGGTTAAGGTATTTGAATACATCGATTAAGCACTGTTTTTACCGCAACACCTTTTGTCCCTTCTTTATTGACGATTGTCACCCAGCCAGCGCAGCCTCTGGCATTCTCTGTACATCCTGCTAGTATCATGCGCACCGCAGATCCGGTTTTATAAACATCACTTGGATAAAACGGCGAAAGCGTTATTTCATCCCCATGCAAAGGAAACACCCATGATCTCTACCATCATTCTTCTCGTGATTATTGCTGCACTGGTGTTTTACGTGATCGGGATTTACAACCAGTTAGTAGCGTTGAAAAATCGTTTTGAAAATGCGTTTTCGCAAATTGAAGTACAGTTAAAACGCCGCTATGACTTGATCCCTAACCTGGTTGAGACCGCCAAGGGCTATATCAAACATGAGCGCGAAACATTGGAAGCGGTCATCAATGCGCGCAATCAGGCGATGAATGGTTTACAAGCTGCCGCCGCAAATCCCGGTAGTGCGGTCGCCATGAATGAGCTCGCGGGCGCCGAAAGTTTATTAACCAGCGCGATGGGCCGTCTGAATGTCGTGATGGAAGCCTATCCGGATTTGAAAGCCTCACAAAATATGATGCAGGTTTCCGAAGAGCTGACCAGTACCGAAAATAAAGTCGCGTTCGCGCGTCAGGCGTTTAACGATGCGGTCACCGCCTACAACACCTACAAACAAAGCTTCCCTCCGGTTGTGTTTGCAAAAAGTTTTGGCCATGTCGACGACGCCAGTTTATTGGTGTTTGCCGATAGTGCCGAGATTCAGGCTGCACCCAAAGTACAGTTTTAACCATGCACAACTAAAGTCTTCCTTCTATATATAGAAGGAAGACTTTTAACGCTGGTCGCTGCCATTACATCTTCCTTCTTTATATAGAGCACTAGCTCACTTTTTATTGACAGGTTGCGCATGAATTTCTTTGAGCATCAGGATCGCGCGAGGCGCAATACCAATCATCTGATCCTGCTGTTAATACTTGCAGTACTTTCCCTTGTTGTCATTACCACATTGTTATTTGCAGCATTCGCTTATTTTACGCAAGAACACTATTCTGCCGATGTAGGGGAAACCGTCGGTTTGTGGCAGGGAATTATTAACGCACTGAGCCTGGAAACTTTTATCTTGATCGCTCTGGGGGTTAGCAGTGTTGTGCTGCTCGGAAGTTTATTTCGCTTTTTCCAATTGCGCGCGGGCGGCAAAAGTATTGCAGAGGCAATGGGCGGCCGTTTGTTATCCGGCAATACTGTCGATCCTGACGAGCGTAAAATACTGAATGTTGTTGAAGAAATGGCAATTGCATCCGGCGCCGCTGTTCCACCGGTATATTTAATTGAAGACGATGCAATTAATGCCTTTGCCGCAGGTTATCACCCCCAGGACGCGATCATCGGTATTACACGCGGCTGCATACACACATTGAATCGCGATGAGTTACAAGGGGTGATCGCCCATGAGTTCAGCCATATTTTTCATGGTGATATGCGCATCAATATGCGCTTGATTGCTCTCTTGCACGGCATTTTAGTCATCGGTTTGATTGGCGAGTTCTTAATTCGCAGCGCAAGCAACCGCAACATTCGGCGCTCCAGTAAAGATAATTCTCCTGCAGCGATTATGGGATTGGGCCTTGGGTTGTTAATAATTGGTTACAGCGGAATATTTTTTGGCAATTTGATCAAAGCCGCCGTAAGCCGCCAGAGGGAATTTCTTGCCGATGCCTCAGCAGTACAATTTACCCGCAACCCGGATGGTATCGCCGGTGCGCTGAAAAAAATTGGCGGTAGTAGTTATGGCTCGCAATTGCAGAATGAACATGCTGCCGAGTTCAGCCACATGTATTTTGGGCAGGGCGTAAAATCCTTTTTCAACTTGATGGCGACCCATCCACCACTGGAAGACAGGATTAAACGTATTCAGCCCAATTGGGATGGAGAGTTTGCAGAAACGACTTATATAAGAAGGAAGACTTCACATGACGACACCGGTGCGATGGGCTTTAGTGAAGGAGCAACAACCTATAAGGATGCAACAACTCGCGTTGCCGTTGATATTGATGCGACCTTAAACCAAATCGCTCGGCCAACACAGCCGCACGTTATTTACGCACGCGATCGTATCGCCGAAATCCCGCCACTATTAAAAGAAGCAGCACAAGTACCCGCTAGTGCGCGCGGATTGGTGTTTGGATTGTTGCTGGATCGCCAATGCGATTTACGCAGTCAACAACTCGCGCTCCTCAGCGAACATCTAACCGCTGCGGATCTGGATGACCTGAATAATATTATTACTACCGCTGCCGACCTGGATGCAAACCTGCGCTTGCCGGTAATTGAATTATGCCTGGCTGCACTCAAACAATTATCGCCAGATCAACATGCAGCATTTATACGCTGCCTGAATGTATTGATCAGTGCCGATCAAAAAGTCAGCCTGATGGAATGGGCAATCTATCGTATCGTGCTGCACAATACGGTTACCAATATTAAGCTGGTGCGCAATCGCCAACTCAGCGAAATGCGCGCAGAGTGTGAATTATTATTATCGCTGCTGGCCTATGCCGGTGCTCGCACCGAGCAGGATGCAGCGGCAGCATTTGCGCAAGCGCAAAAGGTACTGAACTTTTCCACGCTCACATTATTGCCGCGCGCGAGCATTAAATTGGCCGACGCCGATAAAGCGCTGGAACAACTTAACCTCACCAAGCCGTTGCAAAAACCCCAACTGCTGAAAGCCCTGAGTGAATGTGTATTGCACGATGGCCAGTTGAGTATTGCCGAAGCCGAACTCTTCCGCGCTATCGCCGATAGCCTCGACTGCCCTATTCCCCCGCTCATCACCGAGATGCGCAACTAATCATCCTGCCAAGCCTGCAGTTACACCAAACTGTCTACAACAATTGGAGTGCGAGCGGGTATAATGCGCCCAACTTTAGCTTGCTAACTTAAGACGAATCCCGCCAACCACCATGAGGTAATCACCTTGCAACTGGATAACGCATCTGTAGCGCAACTGCGCGAATGGGAAAGCCAACTGACTGAACAATATCAGGCTATCCTCGCCAAAAAACTCAATCTTGACCTGACCCGTGGCAAGCCTTCGGCAGAGCAATTAAATCTGTCGGATGAGCTTGATGGCCTGCTCAAGGGCAACTACATCGCCGCTGACGGCACCGACACCCGCAACTACGGCGGCCTCGACGGCCTGCCCGAAGCCAAACAACTGGGCGCCAACATCATGGGTGTTGAGCCAGCCAACGTGTTGGTAGGCGGGAGCTCTAGTCTGACCCTGATGTTCCAGATGATGCTGACAGCTCATCAGTTCGGTCTCAAAGATGCGTCAAGCGCTTGGAAAAACGAAGGTGAAGTTAAATTCATCTGCCCGGTTCCCGGTTATGACCGTCACTACACCGTGTGCGAGCAACTCGGCATCAAGATGATCAATGTGCCGATGACCTCAACTGGCCCGGATATGGACGCGGTTGAAACATTGCTCAAAGCGGACAAATCCATCAAGGGTATGTGGTGTGTTCCCAAGTACTCCAACCCAACGGGTGTGGTCTACAGCGACGAAACCGTTGAGCGTATCGCCAAACTCGGCCAAATCGCCAGCGCTAACTTCCGCGTATTCTGGGATAACGCTTATTCAGTCCACGACTTAACCGCCAATGCGCCGCAGCTTGCCAGTATTCTCGAAGCAACACGTCGCAACGGCACTGAAGACTCAGTTGTGCAATTTGCATCGACTTCAAAAATTACTCATGCGGGGTCTGGTGTCGCCTTTGTTGCTGCTAGCGCTGCGAACCTCGCTGGCTTCAAAAAGTTTTTGAACAGCTGCACTATCGGCCCGGACAAAGTAAACCAAATTCGCCACACCCGTTTGCTGCCAAACAAAGAAGCATTAATGGCACACATGGGCAAACACGCCGCACTTTTGAATCCACGTTTTGATGCAGTACTCACAGCATTGAGCAAAGCATTCGAAGGCACCGATTTAGGCGCATGGGAAAAACCAGTTGGTGGCTACTTCGTTTCTTTTGATACTCGCAAAAATTGTGCAAAAGAAACCGTTCGCCTTGCAGCAGAAGCAGGTGTGAAATTAACGCCCGCAGGCGCTACCTATCCCTATGGTAAAGACCCTGAAGATCGTAATATTCGTATCGCACCTTCAGTACCTACCGTATCGGAAGTCGTTGGTGCGATGGAAGTATTCGTGACCTGCGTAAAACTGGCATCAGTAAAACAACAGCTCGCGAGCCTCAGCTAATAAAACATTAGATACCACATAACAAAAAGCCGCTTTTATAGCGGCTTTTTGTTTTATTGCGCATATACAAGCAGAACCTCACTACCAATAAAAAGTTAGAGCTACCGCCTCACAACAAAGCGTTCTAACAAATCAGGATTAATTCCAAAACGCTTGCCCCGCTCGTAAAAATCCTTCCTATACTCCAATTAGCAAGAAGTTAATTGCTAAACGTTTTATCAACCATCCTTTTAACTATTTATGGATTGCTTACGTATTTGATAGCGGTGATGGATGCCATAACCAACAAATAGTGTTTAACCCTTTCTCTGCGCATTTCGCCACAGGAGATATTTGTATGGGTGTTGCTGCAACTGTAGAAAAATATCTAAAAGCAAAACAAATCGACTTCACGCTGCTGGAACATGACTACTGCGAAGGTTCATACAACACCGCACGTGTCGCACGCATTGACGACCACTGCCTTGCCAAAGGCGTTCTGTTACGCGATGAAGATTTTCATTACACGCTTTGTGTCTTACCCACACGCAATAAAATCCTCCGCCACACACTGAACCAAATTTTTGATCGGCACATGGAGCTGGTTGAAGAAGAGGAACTAACTGAAATCTTCAAAGACTGCGCTGAAGGCGCTATACCTGCATTAGGTGAAGCATACGGTATAGATGTGATATGGGACGAAGAATTGATGGGGGTTGAGGAAGTTTATATAGAAGCTGGCGATCACCGCCATCTGATCCGCTTAAAGCAACCTGACTTCGCCCAGCTCATGCAAGACAAACTCCACGATCACTTTAGCGCCGAACGTCCACGGCACAGCACACTGCCCAAAAAGTACATCCGCCACGAATACGAACTATAACCATCCACCAAATCACAGACATAAAAAAACCGCCATGTTTCCAAGGCGGTTTTTTTATTTCCAAGTACCGATTAATTAATTGTCGGTCGGCACGAGAACAACGTTAGGCGCTTTGGCTTCGCGCGCAGCATCTGCAACGGTGACATAAGTGCTGGTATTAGCACGACCACTTGCCTGGATAATCACTGCAGCTTTGGGGAACTCGGCACGCAGACGCTCGATATTTGAGCGAATAGCACGACCATCAACGCGACGCTCGCCTTCTTTCTCCATCAGCCAAATCTGATCGTCTGCAGAGATGCGCACCAGGATGTTAGGTTCGGCATCTTCTGGTGGAGGGTTATTGTTCGGCTCCGGCACGTTGGGGTTGATACCAGCCTCTTTCACAAAGGATGCGGTCACGATAAAGAAAATCAACATGATGAAAACCACGTCGAGCATCGGCGTCAAGTCAATCTCGTTAGTATCATCGACGGCACGGCTTTTATGTCTGCGGCTCACTGCGGGTACTCCTCGTGTTATTTGGAACGTTATAGTAAGTCTGTGGTAAAACGCCAATTCTAGCAGTTTTGGCAAAACAAAAACCAACCCTTTACCTGTCCCTTTTGGGAATTTACGCGAAATATTCAGGCAACCCAGAATGCATGCTCAATTATTGACCAGACCATAAGCCCCATCAAAATCTTTCCGCATGTGTCAAAAATCAGTCATGTGCCGGGACCAAAGCACGAATCCAGCTGATCCGTTGCAAGCTAATCTGATTGAATCCAATCACTGAATGCCTTCGGCGTAGCCACGCAGGCATACCTCTAAAAACATAACTCCAATACAAAACCCAAATAAGCGGATGCGTAACACCTAAACACGATACCGCCAGACTTATTCACGTCACCGATTGCGATACAAACCTGCGTCGCCACTGCGACCAATTTTATGCATTGCTTGTCGTTGAAGCGATTGATCCAAACCAACAACTCGCTCCAATATTACTCCCTGGAAACCAAGAACAGCTCCATGAGCAATTGAGCAACACGCTCAACATAAAAAGATATTTTGTATACCGGCATTCAACATTAACCCTGACTTTTCTCCCATCATTAAGTGCACTCACGTCCAGTAGATAAACCAGAGGAGCAACTAAGGCTTTTACTGCGAAGAAAAGTAAATCACCAAGCACGACAATATTTCCTTTAGCTGCAAGGTGCCTATTCGCCCGCGTCAAAAAATTGGAATTAGTCGTGTATATCACTCAATCATCGACTGCTTTAAAGAACAAATAAAATCCGGCTTATTCCTGGCGCCGCGCCGAACATAGGGACTCAACCCATCATGCGATAAATAAAATTACCGATCCTCCGTCAATGCAGGCGATACCCTCATGCAACACAATTTACAGATGCAGAAAGATTGATAAACACCAATCCTGATCATTAAAAATTGACACGCAGCATTAACATCGGCAATTTCTTCCGCTCACGTGAGCACGACTTGAAGCCTTATTAGCCATAAGTGGCCTATCCGACAACATTTTTACCTTGCTCCTCGATCAATTGCGGTTATACGAAAAATTAGCACGCAAATGGGTGTAAATGCTTCTCTAGCATCCCGCACTCACACCTAAACAATCCTAAATACTGTTGAGTGGGGTATTGTTCTACATAACAGCTGTTTTTTGTCGCCATCCAGCCAACACAAACCGTCGAAAACAATACGCAAAAGATCCTCTCTCGCTAAAACAGAATTGGGCACAGGGCAATACTCTGCGTTAGGGAAACCAATTGAGCGACTAAAAACGACGGTAATCACTATTATATTTTCTAAAATCGCCGGCTTTGAATTATTGATATGCGTTAAATCAACCGTTAACGAGACCCGGAAAGAGTTTCAGACAAAACCAAAACAACCATTCACAACCTAAACACAACCTGAAAAATGGATTGAAAATATCGCAACCAAATAAATTTTGGACATTGAAAGGGCAAAAAAGAGCGAGTGATGCATGGCTTGTTTTTTCTAACGCAGAGAGTAACTCATAGAAAAACTTTCCGAAAAATTCACAAAAACACATTTTTTTACTAAAAATCATCAAAAAAACGCATTTTTATTGACTATTTAACGCAAAAAACTTGAATTTTTTTAATAAAGTTTTAACTTATACATGTTGTACTTTTTAATCCATTTATCGACTTGTCGAAAACTATAAAGGAAGCACACCATGGCTGCACGTAAACAAACCGCTGTTAATACTGTTGCAAGTTTGGAACAGCAATTGGCTCAACTGAAAGCACAACTGGCAAAAGCTCGCGCAGCTCAAGCGGCTGATGCCGGTAAAGCTGTTGCTGGTTTGGCAAAAGATGCTGCTAAAGCAACTGCTGCATTGAAAGCCGCGCAAAGCAAATTGGCCGCTGCTGCTAAAAAGAAAACCCCAGGCTCAGCTAAGCAAGTTTCTGCAGCTAAAGCTGCTGTTGCTGCAGCAAAGAAAGATGCTACTGCTGCTAAAGCGGCTGTTGCCTCTGCCAAGAAAGAAGCTGCCGCTGCAAAAGCTGCTGCTAAACTTGCTGCCGCTCACGACAAAGCAGTTGCAAAAGCAGAAGCGGCTGTTGCCAAGCGCTTGAAAGCATCAGCTAAGAAAGCTGCTGCAAAAAGTAAAGTAGCTGAGAAAAAAGCTGCTGCTAAAGCCAAGTTAGCTGCTAAGAAAGCTGCTGCTAAAGCGAAAATAGCTGCGAAGAAGCAAGCTGTTAAAGCAAAAGCGGCTGCAAAGAAAGCTGCTTTGAAAAATAAAGCCGCAGCCAAGAAAGCTGCTGCTAAAGCTAAAGTTGCTGCCAAGAAAGCCGCAGCTAAAGCTAAAGCTGCAGCCAAGAAAACTGCAGCTAAAGCTAAAGTTGCAGCTAAGAAGCCTGCCGCCAAGAAAGCTGTAGTTGCCAAAAAACCAGCAGCGAAGAAAGCTGTAGCTAAGAAACCAGCTGCGAAAAAAGCTGTAGCTAAAAAGCCAGTAGCCAAGAAAGCTGTGGCAGCCAAAAAACCAGCTGTGAAAAAAGTTGCTGCTAAAAAGCCAGCCGGTGCTGCACCAGCTAAACGTGGTCGCAAGCCAAAAGCTGCTGCTCCTGTAGCCGCTGCTTAATTGCTATCGCCCCAATAAAAAAGGCACCTTCGGGTGCCTTTTTTATTGGATACTCAAACAACAATTATGGGACTGAGTTTTCCTGCAGCGCGATTTGGTTAAATACATAGGCGTACATTACCAGTCGATGCTCATCAGTTTGACTTGTAAACTCCAATCCGTAGCTAACCAATACTCCTTCACCGAGATTATCTGTCGGATCAACACGCGACCGAATCACACCCGTTAATATCAGGTCTCTTTTCACATCGCGTATATCTACCTGTGCCCTTAGCTCAAGAATATCGCCAATTTCAGCAATATCATCACTCAACTCTATCCGGGTGCCGCTTATACTCATGTCCGAGATAAATCCAGAGGCTTTAATTTTACTTTCCACACTGATATTGGTGACTTCAATTTTTTCGCGAACAGCAACGCGTGTTGCACCACGAATGCCTTTGAAGGTCACTGTTTCAGGATAACTGAGATGTAATATGGGATAGGGATCTTGTGTTTGGCTCTCAACAATACCGGCAAAAATGCCAATCCCATTATCGATCATTAAGCGGACTACAATTTTTTGCCCTGCCCTGAACTTGATCAGCTTACCTGCCTGCTTGGGCACTGACAGCAAAATACTGCGTCCAGGTAAACAACCAATTAATCGACAGGAAAAGCGCTCCGGTTGCCCTGCCAAGGTGGCAGTTTGCAACTGTAATGGGTAGCCATAGGTGAGTTTTAGCTCTTCAAATTTCATTGCCGCTACTACACTAATTATTGGAATGTTATTTTAGTAAGTGTAGCAGTAGAAAAAACTCTTGCCGCAAGGGCGGGGGGCGATCAATCAATACGCCTAGGATTCACGTTCGACGATATGCTGGTTTTGATTGAGCGTGTCGGCAGACAATACACCAAATTCTTTATTCCACTCTAACAGCAACAATGCCAATGCCTGGGATTGCTCATGGAGTGACACCAACTCCTCATGCGTATCTTTAGGACCAAGATACAGCTTTATTTGCCGATGTTTATTGGCCAACTCATGCTGTAAATGCTGGGACCGGTAAACTTCGAGCTTCCATCGCAAGTTATGCGCAGTATTGCGGTAATAGGAAAGTTTGGTTTGCCGAGATATTGGGCTCACTGAATTTAATGGGCCAAACACATTAAAATCCAACGCCAGCACCATAGATTCTTTTGCCGCAGCATCAGCAATTACGGTTGCCGTTCGCGCCTGTCCCATTAACTGTGCCAAATCACCGAACACTTCACCTGGCGTAACATAATTAACAAGGTCGCCTTGTAACGCCTGATCGACATAAACTGCCAGTTTCCCTTTAAGCAAGAAATAGAGCCAATTACCGGTATCACCTTTTTGCAAAACAATTTCGCCAGGTAGGTAAGAGACAACCCGCGAGGCTTGCAGTAACAACTCAAACTGTTTTAGATCCTGCTGCCTTACTGCTTTGAAGAAGGGGATACCCGATAATAAATGATCGAGTGTATCTCGCGGTACCTTGTGCAGAGGTTTCGTTTCCATCATCTACCCGTATGTATATATGTTTTTTATCATTAATTCACTACGAATCAAACCAGAGTGACTAATCCTGCCGTAAAACTCCTTGGATAGGCATGATACTACCGAAAATTTATATAACAACTATAGTCAAATTATCTCTGAAGTACGCTCTAACACTTTTTTTCTATATTATATCCCCGTACAACGTATAAGATTCAGCCTACACCACTGGACGATAAACCAAACCAAAACCACAAAGTCCCTAAAGATAGAGAGTAGTAAGACTATGCGCTTCAACCATCTATTCCGAGTTCTCACCTGTATCTCGCTATTAATGTTATGCCAACTCACTCGCGCTGAACCCATGCTCAATGGTATTGGCGTACATCAGGAATTAGGCCGGGAAGTGTTTATCGGCGCACTCTACTCTGAGTCGCTCAGCAATGATCCCGATACTCTTATGAATAATGTCCAGCCGATGCGCATGGAACTGAAAATAGTGGCACCTGATGGGTTAACGACTCGCCGCTTCAGCCGCATGTGGATTGAAGGCATGGCCGTCAACAGCAAAGCGGATGCGCTCACTGCACAAGCCGATAACATGGTGAAGTTTGATGGTTTGTTTAAAGGCCGTTTTCTAAAAGATGATTTCATCAGCTTTATTAATAATCCCGGCAAGGGCGTCGATATTGCAGTGAATGGTGTGCTGCTGGGCAACATTGATGACAACGCCTTTTTTTCTATGCTGTTATCAACCTGGATTGGCAAAATTCCACTCTCATCCGATTACCGCGATAGCCTTCTTAAAGTGGGCGATGTTGATGCAGGTTTACGTAGCCGCTTCAGCGCGATATCACCAGCGGCTGCGCGCACAGCAGAGGTTAAAACCTGGACTGGCGCTCAAGTCGAAGTAAAAACAGCAGCAGCTTCATCATCCAAATCTTCAGTCAACGCGAAAGTCGAGGTGGCAACGATAGCAAAAACCGAGCTGCCAAAATTGGAGGTTCCCGCGCTTGAAAAACCAGCCTTGGATATTCCAGTTCCTGCGCCACAAGCAGAAAAGCCTGCGCCTGTTACAGCCGCCGCTGCTAGCACACCTGCTAAACCAGTGGCGGTTGCTGCTGCAAAAGTTGAGGAAGAAGAGGAAGAAGGCCCGGCACTAACGGCACAAAGTCTGTTGGCTCGTCAGTTTTATGTATCTGATGTCATCAAAAAAATCCGCGGCAAAACCAAATATCCGCAACGCGCATTGGATCGAGATCAGGAAGGGAGCGTGCGTGTTGCTATCGTTATCGATCGTGAAGGCACTGTTCTCAGCACCAACATTTTGGAAACCAGCAAGTTTGATATGCTAAATAAAGAAGCCCTTGAAGCGATAAAACGCTCAGCACCTTTCCCCGCTTTACCGGCAGAAATAGCGGGCTCGCGATTTGAGTTTACGGTACCTATGCGTTGGACCCTGCCGAAATAAAATCTGCACCATCTTGATACCAATAAAAAGGCCACCCTCTGCGGTGGCTTTTTTATTGCAACTGAAATCAAATCACTAGCCCAGTTGACGCAAGCGCTGCTCTATCACCTTATGGATTCCACTGCGCTCCAAGGTTGAGTGCTCTGCCAAACGATCCAGATGGATGGCATGTAAGTGCAAGCAAGGGGTTGAGGCATCCAATTCACGCAAATCCCCTTTCATTAACACCGGTAGAAAGGGTTTATGCGGCGGGAGTTTTTGACGAACAATATTCAAGCCCATTTGCAGTGGTACAGCACGATATTTAACGGTGCCACTTCGAAAGGGAATACGCAAAAACAAACAGGGACGCGATTGGTAAATGCCGGGAATAATTTCCATCCCGGTGGGTGTAACTGCATTGGGGGGGATACCATTGAAGGTATCGTGCGGCATATAGGGATTCGGCAAAATCACCAACTTTCGATCTTCTTCCTTGGGAAAGAAAATATTGTAGTTTGTATAGAGCTGTTCCACTGAGCTGGAATAGACACAGAGTTTATTTTCAAACCCCATAACAAAATCCACCGCACGCTGGCGCTGGTTAAATGCATCCAGATCCCAAATAAGATCCTTATTGTCGGAAGCTGCTGTCAAAGTTGCGCCTGTTTTAGTTGATAATAGTAATGGTCTGAGTATAACCGAGCGAAGGGCGCCTAACATCCAGCTTAGCAGTCCAGTGCCTCAACCTTCGCCAAAATCCAACGAATTTGAGTTAAACCACTTTCACTCAGTAAAAAACCAGTGCGCGTATGGCCAAGATATTCTTTTTCATCAATCGCTGCACAGGCATCGCGAAAGGGTTCTAGCTCCGGGCAATGGCGAAACGACGAGGACAAAAAAATCGCCCAATCATTTTCGCTGGCCTGCCCCACCAATACCTTTTGCAACAGCTCGACCAAGTCTTCCCTGGTCATCTGGTAACGCGGAGTTTTTACCCACAGCAATACCCCTATAACACTCAGGAATACGGCCAAGGTGATAAAAAAAACGAGCATCTATTAGTGCTCGCGAGTCGCGCGGAAGACCACATCAGGATGCCGCTCTTGGGTAAGGGATAAATTTACCCGTGACGGCGCGAGATAGGTGAGGTGGCCACCGCCATCCAATGCCAAATTTTCAGCACATTTGCGATTAAACTCTTCCAGCTTTTTCGGATCAATACAATCGCACCAGCGCGCGGTGGTGACGTTGACCGGTTCATAAACTGCTTCCACTTTATATTCATCTTTCAAACGATAGGCGACCACCTCAAATTGCAGAACGCCCACTGCGCCCACAACGATATCGTTATTGTTAATGGGAAAAAATACTTGCGTGGAACCCTCTTCCGATAACTGCTGCAAACCTTTTTGCAGCTGTTTCATTTTAAGTGGATCTTTCAAGCGGATGCGGCGGAATAATTCCGGTGCAAAGTGCGGAATACCAGTGAACTTCAAATTTTCGCCTTCAGTGAAAGTATCGCCGATTTGAATGGTACCGTGGTTGTGCAACCCGATAATATCGCCTGCAATAGCCTCATCAACAGCACTGCGGTCACCCGCCATAAACGTCACTGCATCGGCAATTTTCACATCCTTGCCCAGACGCACATGCTTCATCTTCATGCCTTGCGAATAAGTGCCGGAGCAGATACGCATAAACGCTATGCGGTCGCGATGTTTGGGATCCATGTTGGCTTGAATCTTAAAAATAAAACCGCTGAATTTTTCTTCGCCCGGTTCAACCAATCGTTCATGAGTGGCGCGCGCGCGCGGTGTCGGAGCCCATTCAACAAAACCATCCAGCATTTCACGCACACCAAAGTTGCCCAGCGCAGTACCAAAAAATACCGGCGTCATACGGCCAGCGAGGTATTCCTCCAAATCAAATTGGTTCGTTGCGCCGCGTACAAATTCAATTTGGTCGCGCACATCCTGCGCATAGGCACCGAGCAATTTTGTGGCTTCTGCACTATCGAGGCCTTTGATTTGGATATCGTCGGGAATCGTGTGACCCATCCCCTGCTGATAAACATGAATCACATCGGTATAAAAATTATAAACGCCGACAAATTCTTTACCGCTACCTAACGGCCAATTGATTGGCGCTGCGGTAATTTTTAACACGTTTTCAATTTCATCAAGTAGCTCAACGGCATCGCGGCTTTCGCGATCCATTTTATTGATGAAGGTTAAAATTGGAGTGTCGCGCAGGCGGCAGACTTCCATCAATTTAATCGTGCGATCCTCTACACCTTTCGCGCCGTCGATCATCATCAACACAGAATCTACTGCGGTAAGTGTGCGATAAGTATCTTCCGAGAAATCTTCGTGGCCGGGGGTATCAAGCAAATTGACGATGCGATCCTTGTAGGGAAACTGCATCACCGAGGAGGTCACGGAAATACCGCGTTCCTGCTCCATGGTCATCCAATCCGATTTGGCATGGGGACCGCGCTTGCCTTTAACCGAGCCCGCTAATTGAATGGCATTGCCCCACAGCAATAATTTTTCCGTCACCGTGGTTTTACCGGCATCCGGGTGGGAAATAATCGCAAAGGTGCGACGCTTGGCGAGTTCAGCAGTTAAATTAATCATAAAAATATCGCGTCAAAAGAGAAAAATAAAAAGATACAAAAGAAGTGCGGGAATTATACCCTGTGAGTTATCCCTTGGTGGGAAGCTTCGGCGGAGAATTCTCAGCGTGCTATGGCTCAGCAGAAGCTGCTTGCTGGTGGATATGTTTTCTTAGCCACAGCCACGCCCATAGGCCCAGCAAAAGATTGGCGAGTGCAGTCGCGACAAAAAGCCCCGTCATGCCCCACCAATGTTGTCCAAGCCAAGCCAGCGGTAAATACACATAAAGCACGCGGCCGGCAGATATCAGCATCGCTGGCCAAGGGCGCCCCAAACCATTGAAAGCCGCGTTGACCGCCATCACCAAACCATAGGCGCCGTAGCTGATCGGCACAATCATAAGATAGGTTGCGGTAATGGTAACCACTTCGGCGTGATCGCCAAATAACCCCGCAATTTCTGCCCCTAAAAAGCCAAGTACGACCGCTAATATCACACCAAAAACCAAACAAAAAACCGTGAGCACGCGCAGGGCTTCATATAAACGGTCCAGTTTTCCTGCACCGAAGTTCTGCCCGAAAAACGGCCCTACCACACCGGAAAGCGCATAGAAAACTATCAGCGCCAGAGGTTCGATACGCATTGCAATTCCCAGTGCTGCTACCGCATCGGTACCATAGGCAGCGACCATCGCCACCACAATCGCACTGGCAAAAGGGATAATGACGTTGGCGACCATGGCGGGTACGCCCACTTCAACAATTGTCATCCAGGATTTCTTTAGCTTTTCCCAAGGCAAAAATGGATTGACTAACATGTGCACACGCGCATGCAAAATATAAAGGGCAACTACCAGCATTAACGCACGAGTAAACAGTGTGGCTAACGCTGCGCCTTGTAGACCCAATGCTGGAAAACCGAACAAACCGAAAATCAAAATAGGATCGAGCAGCACATTGAGCAGTGCAGCGCCCCCCATCAAATAGCCCTGCACCTGGCTCATGCCCATTGCCCGGAGCGCCGATAGGCACACCATAGGCACCATCAAACAGGGCGCACTGAAATACCAAATGGACATGTAGGAGCGAATCAGCGGAATCAAATCCGGTGTAGCGCCCAGCGCGAGAAACAGGGGTTCAAGTGTGATCCATCCCAATAAGCACACACTCGCCGAGATGATGAACGTGAGGCTCATGGCGTCGGTAGCAAGCCGCCGCGCCTTGCTGGAATCGCCCTCGCCAATTGCGCGGGCGACAGCCGATGATGTGCCAGCCCCCAGACCAATACCCAGACTGGTGAGCACCATAATAATCGGAAAGGTAAAGCTCAGGGCGGCCAGGGGTTCGCGCCCCAATTGGGCGATGAAAAAGGTTTCTATCGCATTGAGCGACATGGTCGCCATCAGCCCCCAGACCAGAGGCAAAGCCAGGGTTTTTAGCTGTTCAGAGACCCGTCCTTCGGTAAGGGTTGCTGGTAAGGGGGTTGTCATAAACGCTGCCGGCTGTTGTAACCAAGAAAAGGCGATCAAAAAATGGCGTGCAGTATACACCAGTCCCTATGCGCGGCTCCGCTTTGAGCAGAGTGAAGCGCGACAAAGTGTCGCACCACCGATTTCCCGCTAAAGCAGTTTGCGCGGCATCAGTTCGCTATAATCCACCTCTCCAGCCACTGCTTACCCGGACTCCAATGCCTCAAAAGACTATGATCAATGCGCCCTTCACCTTGGCTGGCCACGCGCAGCATTTGGGTTATTGGGTGATTATCCGCACCTTGATTTTGATTTGCCTCGGTATCGCCGCCGTTATCTTTTTGTGGGATGGTACGGTCAACTTGCCGTTTACTGAAATTCTCACTGCACTGGTTATTCTGACGAGTGTCAACCTGCTCACGTTTGTGCGTTTGCGCAAACCATTAGCCGTCACCCAGATGGAGTTTTTTATCCAGCTACTGGTAGATTTAGCCTGTTTAACTGCGGTGTTTTACTTTAGCGGCGGCGCCAACAATCCATTTGTTTCCTATTTTTTAGTACCTATCTGTATTTGTGCAGCAACCTTAAGTGGCCGCTATACACTCGCCATTGCCGGTTTAAGTGTTATGAGTTATTCGCTGCTACTATTTTTCCACATCCCCTTGCCCATCCTCTCTCCCCATCACCACCAAGCCGACCACTCAATCAATTTGCATGTGCTCGGTATGTGGCTGAATTTTTTTATCAGCGCCTGTCTGATTACTTACTTTATTGTGAAAATGGCGCGCGACCTGCGCGCACAAGAAGCGCAATTAAATCGCTGGCGCGAAGACCAATTGCGCGATGAGCAAGTAATGGCTGTAGCTACACTTGCGGCGGGAACTGCCCATGAACTGGGCACGCCTTTATCGACAATGAAACTCTTGCTCAGTGAGTTGCGCACCGAATACAAAAACGTTGATCCACTGCAAAAAGATTTGCAATTATTGCAGGAACAGGTCAACCAATGTGCCAACACCTTGCGCGAATTGGTTGCCACTGCGGAGCAAACCAAAGACGGGCAATTACCCAGCGACAATATCAGCAACTACTGCAACACCTTAATCGAGCGCTGGAAAATTATGCGCCCCGATGTCATCGCTACAATTAATATTGCACCTGATCAACCGGAAATGATTGTGCAATTTCATCCAACTATTGCCCAGGCAATTATCAATCTATTGAATAACGCGGCCGATGCCAGTCCGCAAGATATCGAAATTGATATCCACTGGACTGCACAAAATATGCTGTGGACTATTAAAGATAGCGGTGCGGGAATTGCCGAAGAAGTGACTGCTCATTTGGGTAAATCATTTATCTCAACTAAAACCAAAGGACTCGGTATTGGTTTGCTGTTGACGCAGGCTACGATTAATCGCTACGGCGGAACTGTATCGCTCCATAATCGCGTACCGCGTGGCACTATTACACGTCTCGAATTACCTATCACACTTGTATCACCGACAGAGCCACTCGCAATATGAGCGCAACGACCACGGATTTTTTAATTGTAGATGATGACCAAACCCTGGCGGGCATGCTTGAGCGCGTACTGCATAGACGCGGTTTTTCAACAATATCAGCAAGCAATGCAACCCAGGCGCTACAACTAGCTAGCAGTGTTGATTTTGCACGGGCTATTGTCGATTTGAAATTAGGTAGTGATTCAGGCCTGCAACTAATACATGAATTAAAATTGCGTCAACCGGAACTGGCGATAGTAATGCTGACCGGGTATTCGAGTATTTCAACCGCCGTCGAAGCGGTAAAATTAGGTGCAGTAAATTATTTATGCAAGCCCGCAGATGCCGATGAAATCCTTGCTGCGTTTGGAGAGCAAAAACAGCAATCCGCTATTGAGCCAACTTATACACCGCTCTCAATTGACCGTTTGGAGTGGGAGCACATTCAAAAAATACTGCAGGAAAATGATGGCAATATCTCCGCAACAGCAAGGGCATTGGGTATGCATCGCCGCACACTACAACGCAAACTTCATAAGCGTCCTGTGAAGCAATAAATTCCGTGGATGTTTTTACAAAAGCTGCCGCGCCATTAAAAGTGCATCTTCATGGCCATTAACAGTAGGATAATAATTTTTGCGCTGACCAACTTCGAAAAAATCCTCTCTTTCATAAAGTGCAATTGCCTTGCGATTAGACATACGCACCTCCAAAAACAACATATCCGCTTTTGCTTTAACGCAATTCACAGCATGAGCCAATAAGCACTGACCTATTCCTTTGCGCTGATAAGCCGGTGCAACTGAAATATTCAGCAACTCAGCATCGCCGCCACCATGAGTAACAACCACATAACCCACCAAAATTCCCTTATGTTCTGCCAACCAACATTTTTGCCGACCGTTTAAGCAGTCTTCAAAACTGGATTGTCGCCAAGGGTGAGAATGAGCGATACGCTCAAGCGCCATTACGTGCGGAATATCCTCCGCCGTGATTAAACGGAATTGCAATGCCAAGCCAGTGTGGGTTTCGCACGCGAGGGAAAGTTCTTCGGTCATTGTTTTAATTTCGGTGTAAAAGCAAAACTACGGCAGACAAGCCCATAATCTGGATTTTTGTGAAGGGTTTTGCAGCAGCTGATTAAGGCTCGGCAAGATCAATGCTTGCAAAGACATATCCTTGATAGGTTGCGCTGTCCAACATATTGCCGCCCAATCGCTACTTGCATCCAACCAATAGCGCGCAGCACTTTCGCCCATCAACCATAGGTTATGAATAGGGCGCAATTCATTTTCTACCGCAAGCCAAGTCTGCAATTCATTGCGCGCATCATCCTCAGTGCGCGATACAAACCGGTTCTCAATCATCGGCCAACGCAAGACCTCTTCGCCAAGCGCAGGCTGTACTGCCTTTAGATGCACACGTAAAAGATTATTAAGCAGAACCTCAGTAGGCAATGCCAGCTTCGTGTTACGCGAATCTATAATTAAAAAACCAGGCTGGGGGCGATAAACACTCAGTGAAAAAGGTTGTACAACCGGCGCTTTTTTTTCTTCCAATTGCTGCAGAATCACTGCAGCATTGATTGCCAGAGGCGCCTTTTTTTGCTCGCCCAAATCGGCCATTGCCGTTAATACATTCGGTGCAGAGGGTTTACTTTCGATCCTAGTTTCTATTGTTACAGCCTCCAAAGACGCAGGAGTTGCAGCAACAGGAATATCAAACACTGGTAGCACACAGGCAACTGAAACAGGGCCAGAAGGCATGAGCCAGCGCGGGGCATAATTTTCTATGCCGAGCGCCGATAAATAGGCTTGCCGCTGCAATTCATTCATAACCAGATCAGATTCCGTCGTGTTGTGGATGGGCTTTGGCGGCATGAGCGCTTAACAAATTAAGTGCGTGCAAATATGCCTTTGCCGATGCAGTAACAATATCAGTATCAGCACCAACACCGTTAACAATTTGGCCATCATGTTCCAGGCGCACAGTGACATCGCCAAGTGAATCAGTTCCCTGGGTAATAGCATTGACTGAATAAAGCTGTAAATGTGAGCCGCTATTTACCAAACTTTCTATCGCTTTAAATGTAGCGTCAACCGGACCAGAACCTATAGCATCCGCACTGACAGATTTACCCCGTATTTTTACTTCCACTTTCGCGCGAGGGCTCTGGCCTGTTTTACAAACCACCTCCATCTCACCTAATTCATAAACATCAACCAGGGTATGTGCTTGGGTATCGCTGACCAACGCCTGCAAATCTTCATCAAAAATTTCATGTTTTTTATCAGCGAGGTCTTTGAATTTTACGAACGCAGCATTGAGCGCATCATTGTCTGCAAAGCTAATCCCCAGTGCTTCAAAACGCGCTTTTACCGCCGCTCGCCCGGAGTGCTTTCCCAGCACCAGTTTATTGGTATTCCAACCCACATCTTCTGCACGCATGATTTCATAAGTTTCACGGTGTTTTAAAATACCATCTTGATGAATACCTGACTCATGTGCAAATGCATTAGCGCCAACAATGGCTTTATTGGGTTGGACAGGAAAGCCTGTAATACTGGAAACCAAGCGCGATGTAGGCACTATGTGACTGATATCGATACAGGTTTCAACGGGCACTAAATCCGTGCGCGTTTTAACCGCCATGACAATTTCTTCAAGCGCAGCGTTGCCAGCGCGCTCACCCAGACCATTAATCGTGCATTCAACTTGTCTTGCACCATGCATAACAGCAGAGAGTGAATTAGCAACGGCAAGGCCAAGATCATTATGGCAATGAGTGGAAAAAATAGCTTTATCCGAGTTAGGGATAGCTTCAATTAAACGGCGAAATAAGAATCCATATTCACCTGGTTCCCCGTAGCCGACAGTATCCGGTAAATTGATTGTGCGAGCGCCTGCATCAATTACCGACTCAATGATGCGACACATAAAATCGAATTCGGAACGGCTGGCATCTTCGAGGGAGAATTCAACATCATCGGTAAATTGCCGTGCTAATTTAATCGCCGCCACCGCCTGCTCCAATACTTTGGGAGGCTCCATTTGCAGCTTGTATTTCATATGAATCGGTGATGTTGCAATAAAAGTGTGGATACGGCCAGCGTTTGCAGGTTTTATTGCTTCGCCAGCGCGCTCAATATCGCCCTTTATCGCACGCGCCAAACTGCACACAGTTGAATCTTTAATAACTTCTGCCACAGCACGAACCGACTCAAAATCTCCTTGGCTCGCAATTGCAAAACCTGCCTCAATAACATCGACGTGCATTTTTTCCAGCATCTTTGCGATACGCACTTTTTCATCGCGGGTCATAGATGCACCGGGACTTTGCTCTCCGTCACGCAAAGTGGTATCAAAAATGACGAGTTTATCTTTCTGTGTCATATAGTTTTGCCAGAAGGAAAATCTGATTAATTATAAATCAATATAGGAAAGAACAAGCACTAAGTCTTCGGGTAATTAAGGCAGCGTGATTCTGCAGCCCCTAAAAGCGCAATGAGAGAGGTTGGAATCTCTGCGCCTGATGCTGAAGCTATAAAAAGATTGCGTAACAAAACGGCGGATCAAAAAAAACGCCCTGCAGTTACCTGA
>DLHJ01000018.1:94299-96176 GCA_002483145.1 Cellvibrio sp. UBA7671 | reverse complement strand
ACGCGCCCCTGCGCTCAACGTTATATTGAGGGAGCAAAAATGAAAAATTCTACAGCGATTAGATTTTTAGCTTACACAGCTTTTTTTATCATACCCACTATCTCCTTAATTAACTGTAATAGTTGGAGTGCGAACACAGGTAGTATTAATCAATGTTTTTTAGAAGTAGAGTTTTTGAAAGCTATTGCAGAATCCTTATGGGGGCTAATTTATATAAGCGCCTTTCTTGTTTTTACTCCATTAATGTTAATAATAGCTATCGTAATTTTAGCTGTTGAATTCACAGCTTCCAAGTTCAAATAATATAACAAGGTGTTCCAACACCGTTCCGGCGCTTCGCGCCTCCACTCGACAGTTTGTAAGTAGCGCATTTAGCGAATTGCTGCGCAAAGTTTATCGCAATGCGCTACTTACAAACTGCGGTTGAACACAACGTTAAATTACACGAGAGAAACATGAGAGCATTTTTTGCACTTCTCTTTTTTATGGTGGCTCCTGTCATGGCGTTCGAGTGCCCAGGCTATGATCCAATGCGAGATCCTGTGGAAACGCACATTGAAAAAGCCTCTGATATACTTTTCGGCAGAGTTTCAAAAGGTGAGTTTTTTCCAAATAATGGTTACGGCGGAGAGATCAAAATATCGTTTGAAATTTTTTCTACAATTAAAGGAACTCTTAGTAAAAATACTGAAATAATTGTGGAAGCTTTCGCAGGCGAAACTGATATAGAGCTTGGTCAATCATACATAATATTCTTATATGGCAATAATCGTATTGACTTTTGCAATTTAAAAATCAGACTCTTCACTGACATAGACACATTGAATGAGCTAAAAGAGCACTCCGAAAGGAAAGACATGCGCTCTGCTAAAAAACTGGCACCAATTATTAGCTACATTGAAAAAATTTAACAAAATGTTCCAACATCGTTCCGGCGCTTCGCGCCTCCACTCGACAGATCGTAAGTCGCGCATTTAGCGAATCGCTACGCGAAGTTTTTCGCAAACGCGCTACTTACAACCTGCGGTTGAACACAACGTTGTAAGGTAATATTTTAGTTTTGTAATCGCACTTGGTTGGTATCATGAAGAAAAGCGTTTGCAGTTTCTATTACCTCACCTGCCGTTCGGTCCAACCTGTGGTCGAGTGCTGAAAGTTCACGTAGGTTTCACTGTCGTGCTAAATTCTCCGCAGTGTTAGTGAAAACTGAAATTGAATTAAAGTGAATCGCGCCGGGCTACAGCTCCATCAAGTCCGCGCGTTGAACAAAATACATGGGTGTGGTTTTCGTAAGAGTATTTTCGCTGTAGCAACACCGGTTCGCCCAGCTTACAACAAGGCGTTGAATCCGCGCACTGCGTGCGCTGGGACAGTTCGTAAGTCGCGCATTTGGTGAATCGTTGCGGAAAGTTTATCGCAAGCGCAACTTACAAACTGCCCATTAACTAAGCGTTATGCATATGGAAATAAAAAATAGAGGTTTGAAATGGTCGCAGCAATAGTAGAGGCAATTATTGCTCTTATATCCTCTATCATTGAAGCTATTGCATCCCTCTTTGTAGCGGGTGGAGAAGCGTTAGGTGCGGGTGAGGTATTGATTCTGCTAGCTGTATTTTTAGCGGAGCTAATACTTTGGCTAGTGTTATGGTGCGTTGAATTGGTTGCTGCTCTATTTAAATGGCGCAAACCTAGAAAAGTTCCAAAACCAATTATCTGGAGACCTAAAAAACTAATGAAGCGGGAAAAAGAAAATTCAAAAGAAAAGTAAAAATATCAGTTAGTTTTTAGTGCCTCAGCCCAATTAAGCTTAGCATAACAAGGTGGTCAAACCCGTTCCGCTTCGCTCCACTGGACAGATTTTAAGTAGCTTTTTTGTG
>DLHJ01000018.1:93727-94271 GCA_002483145.1 Cellvibrio sp. UBA7671 | reverse complement strand
CACAAAAAAGCTACTTAAAATCTGACGTTTACCACTACGTTAGGCAAAAGGAATAACAAGAAATGTTTGGAAATTGTCTCTGCGGAAAGGTTAGTTTTGAGATTGATCGCAAGAATATCAAGCTATATCAGTGCCATTGCTCTTTGTGTAGAAAGCAAAGCGGTTCTTATTCAAATGCCGCCACTATTGTTGAAAACGAAAAGTTTCGCTTTTTAACCGGCAACGAACTTATAAATAGTTGGGTCAAGGAATCAGGCTTCCGCTCTGATTTTTGTAGTGATTGTGGATCGCCTGTGCCCAACCCATTAAGAAATACAAACTTCTATTGGGTGCCTGCTGGGTTAATCGAAAACCCTAACCCTTCTAGTAAAGTAATATTGCATTTGTGTCTAAACTCAAAGGCTAGCTGGGCTCCTTTTGGTCTTAACACTGAAAATCATGAAGAGCTTCCGTCTTTAACTTATTTACTTGAACGCTTAAACTCAGAAGAAAATGCCTAACAAAGCAATCAAACGGATGGTGGACTTCCCACACTCTAGTGGAC
>DLHJ01000018.1:0-93635 GCA_002483145.1 Cellvibrio sp. UBA7671 | reverse complement strand
TGGACACTCCTGAGCTACTCTATGAGCATAGGAGAAAGTTATATGAGCAACCAACGATACACCCCGGAATTTAAAGACGAAGCTGTAAGGCAGGTTACCGAACGCGGATATTCTGTGGCGGAAGTTTCCAATCGTCTCGGCGTTTCAGCGCACAGCCTGTATAAATGGGTGAGCGCTGTTGCGCCGGATAAATCTGATGTACAAGAGCAAGAATTACTAGAAGCAAAACGGGAAATACTCAAACTCAAATCGCAATTACGGCGAACTGAAGAAGAGCGCGACATCTTAAAAAAGGCCGCACGGTACTTTGCCAGCCAACCCGAGTAAAGTATCAGTTTATTAACGATCATCAGCAAAGCTTTAGTATCCAGCTGATGTGTCGATTGCTTCGGGTTGCGCGTAGCGGTTTTTATCAATGGGTTCATAAACCGCTATCCGATCGTGCAGTGGAAGACCGACGTTTGTTGGATTTGATCCGTGATTCTTATTTTGCGAGTCATGGTATTTATGGTTCTCCTCGCGTCTTTCTGGATTTGCGAGAGGTCGGCGAGACCTGTGGCAAACATCGTGTTGCGCGCATCATGAAAACCCATAAAATCAAGGCTATTCGCGGGTATAAGGCGCCTAGAAATATTGTTGGTCGGCCATCACTTGTCAGTTCGAACCAATTGAATCGCGTATTCACCGTCGAGCATCCTGATCATTTCTGGGTGACTGACATTACTTACATTCGTACCTGGCAAGGCTGGCTGTATTTGGCTGTTGTTGTGGATTTATATTCACGCAAGGTTGTGGGTTGGTCGATGAAGCCATCACTGGCCAAAGAGATTGTGCTGGATGCATTGCTGATGGCAGTCTGGCGTCGTCGCCCCAAGCAGCGTGTGTTGATACATTCAGATCAAGGCTCACAATATGGCAGTGATGACTGGTTACGCTTTTGCAAAACCCATAACCTTGAGCCGAGTATGAGTCGCCGTGGTAATTGTTGGGATAATGCCGTTGCTGAATCCTTTTTCAGTAGTTTGAAAAAGGAGCGTATAAAGAAAAGAGTGTACAAAACCCGCGATATGGCAAAGGCGGATGTGTTTGATTATATCGAGATGTTTTACAATCAAACACGCCGCCATAGTCATCTTGGCGGCGTCAGTCCAGAGGCGTTTGAGCGCGCCTCAAAATGAGGCTTCGGTTTGTCTATGAAAGCGTGGGAAGTCCACACTACTGATATACAAGGCGCTATCTACCGGAATTTTCCTTCCATATATTGGGTGTTTCTTTCTGGTTGTTTTAGGAATCACATTATCGTCTTATTACTATGCAAAAAAGAATCTAATTTTTGTAAAAGCAGAAAATAATTAGTTTCTTCGGCTAAGAAATTTGGCCTAACAAAGTGTATCAACCCGCGCACTTCGTGCGCTGGACAGTTTTTAAGTCGCGGCTTTGTGGTTTTGCTGCGCAAAAGTAACCCACAAATCCACAACTTAAAAACTGCCGTTGCACACGGCGTTACGCATAAGGAAGCATCATGACAACTACCAGCATGGTATCGCTATTTGTAGCCTTGGTTATATTGGCGGTAATTCCTGGCCCGGGAGTATTTACCGTTGTAGCTAGGTCAATGGCATCTGGCTTTTTTCATGGTTTAATCACAGTCTTCGGTATTGTTTTCGGCGACTACATTTTAATCATTCTATCGGTTTATGGTTTATCTGCGCTTGCGAGCACAATGGGTGGAATATTTACATTTATAAAATATGCGGGCGCTGCTTACTTGGTTTGGCTAGGAATTAAATTGCTTTTAACAAAATATAGTTCCGTAGAAGTGAAGCCTATTATTGAACTGTCATTTTTTTCAAACTTCATTGCTGGTCTGGCAACCACCTTAAGCAATCCGAAGGCCATTCTTTTTTATGTAAGTTTTTTTCCAGCCTTCATTAACGTACAGAGTGTTACTGTTATCGAAATAGGCCAGCTATTACTGGTGGCAACTATGGCTGTGGGTAGCGTTATGGCGGCATACGCTTATGCAGCAAGTAAAGCTAGCCTACTTTTTAAAAGTTCAAGAGCCGCAAAAACACTAAATGTGGCTGCGGGAAGTATTATGGTTGGCAGTGGTGTTTTGCTAGCTACAAAAGCATAACAAGCGACTGCGGTAGAAAAATCAATGCCATCAAGCGGATGATTTCTTCCGCCGTTTTAGCAAGATTCGGTGTGTGGCTTGTATGAGCCTGACAGTATGGAAAGCATTTATAAAGAGGATTATATGTACGTACCACAATCAAATGAAGAAAATAACATCGCAGTGCTTCACTCGTTAATTCGAGAAAGACCTTTAGGTACCTGGGCAGCTATTGTGGACGGGGAAATTGAAATAAACCATATTCCTTTTGTTATTAAAGAAAACAAAGGGGAGTTTGGTACGCTGGTTTGCCATGTTGCGAAGGCAAATACTATTTGGAAAACATGCTCGCAGGTAAATAATTCCGTAATTACATTCCATGGCGACCAGGCTTATATTTCACCGTCCTGGTATCCGAGCAAACATGAAAATGGTAAAGCGGTACCTACGTGGAATTATTGTGTTGTCCATGCTTATGGAGTACCGGAAATAATTCAAGACCCGCACGAGTTGCTTGTACATCTAAATGAATTAACTAATTTGCACGAAGCCAGGCAAGCGCTGCCTTGGCAGGTGAGTGATGCACCAGTGGATTTTATTGAAAAACTGAGCGGAGCTATTGTGGGTATAGAAATACCCATCAAGAAAATGATTGGCAAGTGGAAGCTGGGGCAAAGCAGATCAGAGGCCGATAAGTTAGGAACAATTGCAGGGTTAAAATCGAGCAGCGATGCGCAACAGCATGGCTTGGCAAATACACTGCTCAAAACACTTCATCTGTAAAAAATCCTGCGCGTCTTTATTGCGCCGCAGGCACTAATTGTACGCGCGGCGGATTACCTAGCTTGATATCGCCACGCACACGGTAACCCGGCACTGCATCGCGCATTTTTTGATAGATCCACCGCCCCTCTACATCGGTGCGCGCGATAATCATGGCAAGGCCATTGGTGGCTTTTAGCTTTTGTGCGACCTCGGTCAATTTAGCGATAATTTTGGGATCATCTTTGCCGAGCAAACTTGCGTCGAGCAAAAATTCATTGGCGCCACCGCGATAGGGCTCAACAGGTGGAGCGGATTTAATTTGTTCGGTCAAACCCAGTGCAACTTCTTTAATCAATAAATTATTGGGATCAACGATACGCGCGTTGTTAAGCATGGTCGTAGCCTGTGAATAATTACCACGGGCGGCTGCCTGACGGGCGAGATCAACATAACGCATCACTATCCCCTGCAAACCACCTTTAGCACGCGCGTTATTGGGGTCGAGTTTGAGCGCTGCACGGAAGTAGTCGTAAGCGTTGTCATTGGTTGGTGTGAGCAACTGGTTTTGCGACAAGGTGTATTCACCGTTAAGGATCAGCATCTTCACAACTTGCTGTTCCTTGGTGATAACTGGTTTTTGCTGCACGACAGGCGCTGGCGCAGGTGCGGGTTGTTTTTTCTGATTGGCATAAAAGGGAATCTGGCAGGCACTGAGTGCACAAGCCAACACAATCACTAATCCACCGCGACCAACCAAATTACGCATAGCAACTTTTCTCATGAACTGAATTTTTGACAACCTGGACGAATTTCATCTTAACCGAGCCAACCGGACATCTACCGCAAAAGAAAAAGTTAGCCTCAGGTAGAATGTTATTTATTGCCGGTTGTCTATAAGGCGCCGTATGTTACTGTAAGTCGCGCTGCCGAGCACCCCTCGCCGTGCGACCTACTTATCCACCTACCCCATGTCCAGATCGGGAAGCTCCTCATACCATGCTTAATCTGCCTCCGTTAAGACTTCGTTTTGTGCAGCAACTCAGTGTAAGAATCCTATTGTTGACTGGTATTTTGCTTGCGAACACCAGCCTTGCAGAAGATCTACTAGCGCCCAAAGCGGATCCTCTCGCCCAGAGCAGCAATACTTTGAACTCCGGTTTGCTGAATGGGCAAGATGAATTTTTACCAGTAGCCGAGGCGTTTAAACCCAGCTACACCATTGCGCAGGGCAAGTTGGTACTGCATTGGCAAATAGCGGACAGCTATTACCTATACGAGGAGCGTTTTAAGTTCCGTACTGATGAAAGCATCGCAATTTTGCCCACCTATACTCCGGGCAAGATGAAGTACGACGAACTGTTTGAGCGCGAAACCATGGTTCACTACCATGAAGTCTCAGCGAGTTTTGATTTGGCGGGCATCACCAAACCTTTTACCCTAAAGCTGGAATATCAGGGCTGCGCCGATGCAGGCCTCTGCTATCCACCGCAAAAACTGGCACTGTCTGTTGATCCTACGACCGCATCGGTAATAGAGCAGGCGTCAACTGCACAAGCGCCCACTACAGTAACTGCCGCCGCATCAACCGATACCCCACACCCCTCAACCACTGATTCCGGCTGGATACTGCAGGCGATCCTGCTTGCTTTACTTGGTGGGATGATACTCAACTTGATGCCCTGTGTATTTCCGGTTCTGTCTATAAAGGTGATGAGCTTGGCTGCTGCCGATCGCTCACGGCTCGCTATCCACGGCTGGGTTTACACACTCGGAATTGTGGTGTGTTTTGTGGGTTTTGCGGTTGCGTTGCTAGTTGCACGCAAAGGTGGTGAGGCAATCGGCTGGGGCTTCCAATTGCAATCACCGGGCTTAATAGCCGCCCTCGTCTATTTGTTTTTTGTGATGGGGCTGAGCATGTCCGGTCTGATTAATTTTGGTAGCAGCCTAATGGGGGCAGGCCAAAATCTGACTCAAAAATCCGGCCTGAGCGGCTCATTCTTTACGGGTGTTCTGGCCGCGGTAGTCGCCAGTCCCTGCACGGCTCCGTTTATGGGCGCCGCGCTTGGCTTTGCACTTACCCAACCTGCTATCGCCTGCCTTGCCGTATTTGCGGCTCTAGGCTTTGGCATGGCACTGCCACTGTTAATACTCTGCTATCTACCTGCATTAGCGGCAAGCCTACCCAAACCCGGCGCATGGATGGATAACCTCAAACAATTCCTCGCCTTCCCACTGTATTTAAGTGCGATCTGGTTACTCTGGGTGTTCGGACGCCAGACCAGCGTGAGCGGCATGGCCGCACTATGCGCTGGCGCTGTGGCTATCGCATTTGGATGCTGGCTATTAGGGCGCGAAGCGCGCGGATTTTGGCAGTTGGTGCGCCGGATACTTATCGCTACAAGTTGGATATTGGCCATTATTTTGGTATGGCAAGGCGCCGAAAGCCGTGAGCAAAAAGCCACTACTGACGACCGCTGGCAAGCTTATAGCCCTGAATTGGTTGCATCGCTGCGCACCGAAGGCCGCCCGGTATTTGTGAATTTGACTGCCGATTGGTGCCTGACCTGCCTCGCAAATGAGCGAATCGCTCTACATACCCAGGCAGTTGAGCAGACCTTTGATGAATTAAATGTAGCGACAATTAAAGGCGATTGGACGAATACTGACCCGAAAATCACTGAACTCCTGCAAGAATATGGCCGCAGTGGCGTGCCACTCTACCTCTGGTTCCCCGCCAATAGCAGCGGAAAAGCGACGATTCTGCCGCAACTATTGACGCAAGATTTGGTTATCAGAACCTTAAAAGGCGAAAATAAGCCTTAAATTGACTATTATTGGCGATAATAGAAACAATTGACGACATTTTTTGTTAACTTCCCGTATCTTGTCGCTAACATGGAGGCAAGATGCGGGGATAATCGAGCAAAACCGCTATTTACAGCCTTATTTTTAATACCTTCACGCATAACTTCTGCAATCATGCAGGCATTTTCTGCCATCTAAACAAAATTTCGCTGGTATCGTGGACATATCCTGTTTTTTGCGGCAAACTCCCTCCACTTTGAAATCCCCGGCAAGCTGAACTAGGCCGTTCGACGCGAGTCTCAGCATAAAACCAGAAAATCACCGCAGGATCACAGTTAATGGCAACCATTTTGGTACTTCACGGCCCCAATCTGAATCTATTGGGACTGCGCGAACCAGGCATCTATGGTGCAACTACGCTCGATGACATCAACCGCAACTTGACCCAGATCGCCATTACTGCCGGTCACCACATGCAAACCCTGCAAAGCAATGCCGAGTACGAATTGATTGACCGTATTCACGATGCACGCAAAGAGGGGGTCGATTTCATCATCATCAATCCTGCTGCATTTACGCATACCAGCGTCGCTCTGCGCGATGCACTGCTCGGCGTTGACATCCCTTTTATCGAAGTGCACTTATCCAACGTGCATAAACGTGAAGCTTTTCGCCATCATTCCTATTTTTCTGATGTCGCCCAAGGCGTTATCTGCGGCTTTGGTGCCACCAGTTATGAACTGGCACTGCAAGCGGCATTCAAGCTAGTTAAATAGTTTTTCATTAATTTGGCTCAGCCAATACTAACCACAACAAACCTTGTTACAGAGAGGACTTTATGGATATTCGCAAAATCAAAAAACTGATCGAGCTGTTGGAAGAATCCAACATCGGCGAACTGGAAATCAAAGAAGGCGAAGAATCTGTTCGTATCGCACGTAACAGTGGCACTACCCAATATTTCAGCGCACCGGCACCCGCCGGTTACGCTATGCCTGCAGCGCCAGCGGCAGCACCCGCCTCCACACCAGTTGCGACCGCAGCTGCTGCCCCGGCCGCCGCCGCTCCTGCAGTCACTGGCCACGTAGTTAAATCGCCAATGGTAGGAACCTTCTACCGCTCACCAAGCCCAGGCTCACCTTCTTTTATCGAAGTGGGCAAACACGTCAAAGCCGGTGATGTTATTTGCATTATCGAAGCGATGAAAATGATGAACCAAATCGAAGCGGATAAGACTGGCGTTATCGAAGCCATTTTGGTGGAAGACGGGAACCCAGTTGAATTTGATCAGCCCTTAGTGACTATTGCTTAATCATCTGTTGCGGTTGCCGCTGGCAACCCAATCGCTAATCGCTGAGGAACTGGTTTATGTTCGATAAAATTTTAATCGCCAATCGCGGCGAAATCGCACTGCGCGTACTGCGCGCTTGCAAAGAGATGGGCATCAAGACCGTTGCCGTCCACTCGCAGGTTGACCGCGATTTAAAACACGTACGTCTGGCCGATGAATCTGTCTGTATTGGCCCAAACCCATCACCTAAAAGCTATTTGAATGTGCCAGCGATTATCGCTGCCATGGAAATTACCGACGCTGAAGCAGTCCACCCAGGCTACGGTTTTCTCGCCGAAAATGCTGACTTTGCCGAGCGCGTGCAAAAAAGCGGTTTCACCTTTATCGGCCCCGATCCAGCGGTAATCCGCATGATGGGGGATAAGGTAGAGGCGATCAAAGCAATGAAAAAAGCCGGAGTTCCTACCGTGCCGGGTTCAGATGGCCCATTGCCGGAAGATCCTGAAGAGTGTATGAAAATCGCCAAGCGCATTGGCTACCCCATTATCATCAAGGCGGCAGCCGGTGGTGGCGGACGCGGTATGCGTGTGGTCCATACCGAAGCAGCATTGATCAATTCCATCCATGTCACCCAGGGCGAAGCCAAAGCAGCCTTTGGCGATGGCACTGTGTACATGGAAAAATTCCTGCAAAACCCGCGTCACGTAGAAGTGCAAATTCTGTCCGACGGCCAGGGCCATGCAATCCATTTGGGCGACCGCGATTGTTCATTGCAACGCCGCCACCAAAAAGTATTGGAAGAAGCCCCTGCACCCGGAATTCCGCAAGAAATACGTGAAGCAACTTACGCTTCTTGCGTAAAAGCCTGTATCGACATTGGCTACAAAGGCGCAGGTACGTTTGAGTTCTTGTACGAAGATGGCCGCTTCTACTTTATCGAGATGAACACCCGTATCCAGGTGGAGCATCCGGTATCGGAAATGGTGACCGGCATCGATTTGATCAAGGAACAGATCCGTGTTTGCTCAGGATTGCCGCTGTCAATCAAACAATCGGATGTGATTATCCGTGGCCACTCGTTTGAGTGCCGCATCAATGCCGAAGACCCTAAAACCTTTATGCCCTGCCCTGGCCTGGTAAAAGGTTTCCATGCTCCCGGCGGTTTGGGCGTGCGGGTGGATTCACATCTGTACAATGGCTATACAGTGCCGCCAAATTACGATTCAATGATCGCTAAGATCATCACCTTTGGTGATACGCGTGAAATCGCCCTGAACCGTATGCGTAATGCGCTGGATGAAACCATTGTTGACGGCATTCGCACCAATATCCCACTGCAGCAAATGCTGGTGCGTGATACCGAGTTCCGCAAAGGTGGTGTGAACATCCACTATCTGGAAAAGAAATTGGCTGAGTAATACCAGCCGATTGACCAGAAGGGCGCGATTTATCGCGCCCTTTTACGTTGCGCTCCACAACAACTATCAAGAATTTATCTATGCCTTGGCTTCAACTCAAAATCATCACTACCCGCCGCTATGCTGAATCCCTTGAAGATTCGCTGCTAGCTTGCGGCGCTGCATCCGTCACTCTGCAAGACAATGCCGACCAGCCCATTCTCGAACCCGGTCTGGGCGAAACACCACTCTGGGATAGCGTCAAAATTACCGGCCTGTTTGATGCAGAAATCGATACCGCCAAGACAATCAGTACCGCCGAGCGGCGCTTTGGCAATCCGCTGCCCGAGCATTATTGGGAGCAGTTGGAAGATAAAGACTGGGAACGCGAATGGATGGCCAACTACCACGCCATCCGCTGCGGTGAGCGCCTGTGGATTTGCCCCAGTTGGCAACAGCCACCCGAGCCGGAAAAAGTAAACCTGATGCTCGACCCCGGCCTCGCCTTTGGCACCGGCACCCATCCCACTACATTTTTGTGTATGCAGTGGATCGACCAGCAGGATTTTACGGGCAAGGAGGTTATCGACTATGGCTGCGGCTCCGGTATTCTCGGCATAGCAACACTGCTACTGGGCGCGAAAAAAGTGTTCGGTGTTGATATAGATCCGCAGGCACTGCTCGCCACCACTGAAAATGCCAAGCGCAATCAGTTACCGGAAGATGCCATGCCGGTGTATCTGCCGCCGCAGTGCCCGGAAGTGCAAGTGGATGTCATGCTCGCCAATATACTCGCAGGCCCTTTGGCAGAACTCGCACCCGCTTTGAGCGCAATGACAAAAATTGGCGGAAAACTCTGCCTATCAGGGATACTCTCAATACAGGCCGAAACCGTCATGGCGGCATACAAGCCCTGGTTTGTGTTTGACCCCATCGCCGAACAGGAGGAATGGGTGCGTTTAACCGCCACAAAGGTGCACTAGTTGGCATTGCCGATGGAGAATGTCGCTACCGATTGTCGTCGGAATTTACCGTACGTCTCGCGCTGGTTACACTGTTGGGTATCGATAACAAATTGAATGGGTTTTTGTGGCCCACCCTGTGTCAAGAGCAAATAAACCATGACCTCAGCCAGCAACCAAATGATCACTCGCTGCCCCAAATGCGGGACTGCTTTTCGTGTGACGCCAAGCCAACTGCAATCCGCCAAGGGTGCAGTTCGCTGTGGTTCCTGTTTGAATGTCTTTAAGGCGCAGGAATATTTGGTCGCCAGTACCACGGCGCCTACTGCCCCGAAAAATACTGGTGCAGTAGAGGACACAGCCAAACCAGCCACAGCAATAAAACCGGGTGTCACTACCAAGGTTGCCGGTGCAAAAAATGACATTGCAAAAAGCCCCCCCCCTACCACGCCAAAGCCGAGCACACCGACCAAACCGGTACAGATGCCAACAGCGACCTTGCCTACGGCAAGCAAACCAGCGGCAACCAACCAATCCAATATCCTAAGTGCTATAAAACCCTTGTCGGTTGAAACCCCAAAACCGGCAGCACCTGCGCCGAAGCCTGCGCCAGCACCGGCTGCCAAACCGGTTATACGCACTATCAACAAGTCATCGCTCGGACATACCGATGACATCTTGATCAGCGATGACATGGAAGACGGCAAAACCGAAGGCAAAAGCTATGACTTCGATGGGTTTATGGATATCAACACAACACCAAAGTCCGATGTATCGCTCTTTGAGCGCAAGATCCGCGACAAGGATGCAGATGAAGACTCGACTAATACCGCCGATGAATCCTGGGCAGAAATGCTCATCGAAGATGAGGACGATGACACACCTCAATTAGCAGTACTCAAACCCAGGACCGATGAACAATTGGCCGATGACGAATTATTTGAAAGCCATGCGGTAAATAAAGAACAAATGAATGAGGCAGCAGAAAAGCTACCGGCACCCGCCGTAACTCCTGCGCCCGGCTTGGTATTTAGCCTTGTGGGCGAGAAAGAAGAACAAGCCGCCCCATCAGGTAATCAACCTGCTACAGACGATTTTATAATCAGCGATGAACTGGCGCAGATGCCAAGTAATCAGGGATTTAAACAATCCAACACTCCAGCCGCCCTCGACCCCAGTATTTTCGAAACGCCTGAAGAAAGTGCCGACGAAGACAGCGATGCACCCAAGCGTCAGGTCAAAACCCAACCCAAAATCCGTTCTTACGACGGTTCACGCACGGCGCTGCTGATGAACATCATTCCGGCACCGATTGAGTTTAGTGCCAAACGCATGCGCCGCTGGTATCAACGCAAACTCTGGCCAACCCTCAGTATCCTCGGCCTGCTCGCACTGGCCGTTCAGGTCGGCTGGTTCAAGTTTGATTATTTCAGTCGGGTTGAGCCCTATCGCACCGGCTACCTGTTTTTGTGCCCCTACCTTGGCTGCCAGGTACCCACACTGGTTGATACCAGCCGAATTCTTGCGTCCAATCTTGTGGTGCGCGAGCATCCGGATACCCAAGGCGCATTGGCGGTTGATGTGATGCTGATCAATGGAGCACCCTTTGAGCAGCCGTTTCCCGATTTGGTATTGGTATTTACCGATATTGATAACAATCAGGTGGCATCGCGCCGATTTGTTCCCAAGGATTATCTGGGCGGTGAACTGGTCGGACGGGAACTGATGCCGCAAAACCAGAAAATTCACATAACCCTGGATCTGGTAGACCCGGGCCCTGAAGCCGTGAATTACCACATATCCATTCCGCGCCAATAGCAGTCGCGCTACCCCAAGGCAGCGACTAGACTTAGGATTGCAAACAACAACGACAGGACCGCCTGCTTCTGCAAACAGCGGGTCGCAATATGGAACCTGGATCTATCGGCAATTGTATTTTAGAATCTTCCAGGTCGCGCGCGCTGCGCAACTTGATGATGTTGTTCGCCCTTTGCATACTAGCGTCAGACTGCGCCGCGCAAACTAGCCCACTGACTCCATTAATCGTCACCCATAAATTACCCGAGCTGAACAGTGCCGAACGTGTACTGCATGAAGTTGAAGTCCTGAAACTCGCGCTAGACAAAACCATCGCCGAATTTGGCCCCTATGAACTGCACGGCATTCCCCCGATGAACCGTGCACGCACGCTGGTCGCCCTGAGCCATAACGTCTACCCCAACCTCATCCTGCAAATGAGTTACGAAGATGAATTGGCCGAACAGGAAAAACTGGCCTTCATCCCTTTTCCGCTTGACCGGGGCGCACTCAGCTACCGCATTTGTTTTATGCGCGACTCACTCAATGCCACGGCCAGAAGCGTTACGCGCCTCGACCAACTCAAGGATTATCATTTTGGTATAGGTATCGGCTGGGCAGATGGCAAAATCCTACGCCATAACGACTTGCAAGTCATTGAATCCAACAGTGTTGTCAGCTTGTTCCGCATGACCAAGGCAGGTAGGGTTGATTTCTTCTGCCGCGGCGCCAGTGAGTTTTTCTACGAACAACAGGATCCCAATAGCCTAGGGCTCACAAGCGACACCCATCTGGCTCTCTACTACCCACTACCTAAATTTTTCTTCGCACACAAAGACAGTCAAGCAGCACTTCATCGCGTACAAAAGGGATTGGAGATCGCCTACAATGATGGCTCCTTCAATGAACTTTGGAGCAAGCGCCACATGCACACACTTACGCGCGCACAATTAAAACAGCGCAACCTCATTAAACTGGAAAATCCCCTAATAAAACATTTAGCGCACGACTACGAAACCTACCTCTACGACCCTATCAATCAGTAAGCCAGGCGTGGCTGCCCCAAATCACTTTTTTTTGCAACCAAAAACGACTAAAAAACCCATTTTTATCGCTCAAAAAAACGCCATTTTTTATGCTTTTTACGTTCCCAACCCCTGTCCAAACGGGTATTATGGCGACCCTTTTATGCAGGGTCCCAGTACAAATTTGATACAGGGGAAACCCAGGTGAAACCGGCACTTTCGGCGCAACCGCAACTACAACGATTCATCACTAAAAGCCAGCCACGTGTTTACTATCGGCTCCTATTGCATTGACAGTCAGGTCATCCTCGCGCCTATGGCAGGGGTTACTGACCGGCCTTTCCGTCAATTGTGCCGTTCATTGGGCGCGGGTTTGGTGATATCGGAAATGCTCACCGCTGACTCCAGCTTATGGAGCAGCCGTAAAAGCAGCCTGCGCATGGATCACAACGGCGAGGCCGAACCTATCGCAGTGCAAATTGCCGGTGGTGATCCGGAAATGATGGCTGAGGCAGCACGCCTTAATGCGGCCAACGGCGCCCAGATTATTGATATCAATATGGGTTGCCCCGCCAAGAAAGTATGTAAAAAAGCCGCCGGCTCTGCCCTTCTGAAAGATGAGCAGCTCGTCGCCGATATTTTGCAGGCAGTGGTAAGTTCAGTGGACATTCCGGTCACATTGAAATTTCGCACTGGCTGGAGCAATGAAGAACGCAATGCTGTGCGTATTGCACGCATCGCTGAAGATGCCGGCATACAAGCCCTCGCACTTCACGGTCGCACTCGCGCCGACGCCTTTTTGGGCGCAGCCGAGTACGACACCATCGCCAGTGTAGTGAATGCAGTGAACATTCCTGTATTTGCCAATGGCGATATAGATTCACCGCACAAAGCCAAAGCCGTGTTGGATCACACGGGTGCAGCAGCGGTGATGATTGGACGGGCGGCGCAAGGTCGCCCCTGGATATTCCGGGAAATTGCGCATTACCTGCGTACCGGTGAGCAATTACCCGAACCGTCGCTGACTGAAGTCAGAGACATTTTATGTACCCATCTGTGTGAGCTGTACCGTTTTTATGGTGAGTTTATGGGCCCGCGTATCGCTCGCAAACATGCGAGTTGGTATCTGCAAACGGTTCCTGGCAGCGAAGCATTTCGCAAAACCTTTAACGCTATAGATAATGCAGAAGAACAACAAACCAGCATTCAAAATTTCTTTGAACAGCTGCTTACGAAAGAGGAAAAAGCCGCATGAATACCGCAACTTTCTTTGCTGAATCAACCCCAGCACAAGCTGCAAACCCCAACCAACCAGTACAAGCTCAATCGCTGCGCGGCTGCGTAGAGCAGGCAATGGAAAATTATTTCAAGCATCTCGATGGTCAAGAGGTTAGCAACGTTTACGAAATGGTTCAGGCAGAAGTAGAAGCGCCGATGCTTGAAATCGTATTGAAATATACCCGCCACAACCAAACCCGCGCTGCACAAGTGCTGGGCCTGAACCGTGGCACACTGCGTAAAAAATTGAAGCAATACGGTCTGCTGTAATTTTTCCAGCGCCGCATGGCAATCAAAAAGGGGTGGCAATTTATTTCCACCCCTTTTGCTTTTTAACAGTTTAATTTTTCACTTACATGGGAACTGCGTATGTCTAACACTTCCGATCTTGTTGCGGTAAAACGCGCGTTAATCAGCGTGTCCGATAAAACCGGCATTGTCGAATTTGCCCAAGCCCTGCACGCCCAAGGCGTAGAAATTTTATCAACCGGTGGCACCTTTAAATTGCTCACCGACAACAAGATCCCTGCGATTGAAGTCTCTGACTACACCGGCTTCCCGGAAATGATGGACGGCCGCGTAAAGACCCTGCATCCGAAAGTACACGGCGGCATTTTAGGCCGTCGCGGAATCGACGAAGGCGTGATGGTACAACACGGTATCAATGCTATTGATATGGTCGTAGTAAACCTCTACCCATTTGAAAAAACCGTTGCCAATAAAGATTGCTCATTGGAAGACGCCGTAGAAAATATCGATATCGGTGGCCCCACCATGGTTCGCGCCGCGGCAAAAAACCACGCACACGTAAACATTGTTGTTAACGCATCAGACTACGCAACGATTCTTGCAGAAATGAAAGCCAACAACGGCAGCACTTCGCTGAAAACCCGTTTCGATTTGGCGATTAAAGCCTACGAACACACCGCCGCTTATGATGGTGCCATCGCCAATTATTTTGGTCGTTTGGTAGAAGGCGGCAGCGCTGACTTCCCGCGCACGTTCAACACCCAATTTATCAAAGCACAAGAAATGCGCTACGGTGAAAACCCACACCAAAAAGCCGCTTTCTATGTTGAAAAAAATCCGCAGGAAGTTGGTATAGCCTCTGCAAAACAATTGCAAGGTAAAGAGCTTTCTTATAACAATGTTGCCGATACAGATGCTGCACTGGAAACCGTAAAATCCTTTAGCGAACCTGCATGCGTTATTGTGAAACACGCTAACCCTTGTGGTGTTGCGGTAGCAGAATCAATTAAACACGCCTACGACCTGGCCTACTCAACTGATAGCGAATCAGCATTCGGCGGAATCATCGCATTCAACCGCGAATTGGATGCTGAAACAGCCAAAGCGATTGTTGAACGCCAATTTGTTGAAGTCATTATTGCACCAAGCGTTTCAGCAGAAGCGCTCGAAGTTGTAAAAACAAAACAAAATGTACGCCTGCTTGCAACTGGCGAATGGAACAACGTCCGCGTCAAAGGTTTGGATTACAAACGTGTTAACGGTGGTTTGTTGGTGCAAGATCGCGATGACGGCATCATCACCGAAAGCGATTTAAAAATCGTCACCAAGCGTGCACCCACTGCAGCAGAAATTCAGGATTTGCTGTTCGCATGGAAAGTCGCCAAGTTTGTAAAATCCAATGCCATCATTTACGCAAAAAACAAACACACCATCGGTGTTGGCGCAGGCCAAATGAGCCGCGTAAATTCCGCACGTATCGCTGCAATTAAAGCAGAGCACGCCGGTTTGCAAGTTGCCGGTTCGGTAATGGCTTCCGACGCATTCTTCCCTTTCCGCGATGGTATCGACAACGCCGCGAAAGTGGGCATTGCTGCGGTAATCCAACCCGGCGGTTCAATGCGCGATGCAGAAGTTATCGCCGCAGCCGACGAGCACGGTATGGCGATGGTTTTCACCGGTATGCGCCATTTTAGACATTAATTTTCGCCAACTCCCGCATCGCGGGAGTTTTTGCTTCGCGATTTTAATTTTGTGGATTGATGTATGAATGTATTAATTATTGGCAGCGGCGGCCGCGAACATGCACTCGCATGGAAAGCAGCGCAAAGCCCGCAAGTCGAAACAGTATTTGTAGCGCCGGGCAATGCCGGCACTGCACTGGAACCCAAATTGGAAAACATCGCCATTGATGTTTTAAATTTTGAAGCGCTGGCAAATTTTGCTGAAAATAATAATGTCGGCTTAACCATTGTCGGACCTGAAGTTCCACTGGTTGCCGGTGTGGTGGATTATTTTCAAACGCGCAAATTATTGTGCTTTGGCCCGAGCAAAGGCGCAGCACAGTTGGAAGGCTCCAAAGCCTTTACTAAAGATTTTCTTGCGCGCCACAAAATCCCGACGGCTGATTACCAAAACTTTATCGAGGTTGAACCTGCTCTCGCTTACTTGCGTGAAAAAGGTGCACCGATTGTTATTAAAGCCGACGGCCTCGCTGCAGGCAAAGGCGTAATTGTTGCCGAAACCTTGCAACAAGCTGAAGATGCTGTACGCGATATGCTGTCCGGCAATGCATTTGGTGATGCCGGTTGTCGCGTGGTGATCGAAGAATTTTTAGCTGGCGAAGAAGCCAGTTTTATCGTGATGGTTGATGGTAAAAATGTATTACCCATGGCAACCAGTCAGGATCACAAACGCGTTGGCGATGGCGATACCGGCCCCAACACTGGCGGCATGGGCGCATACTCCCCTGCCCCCGTCGTGACACAAGCTGTGCACGACCGCGTAATGAAAGACATTATTTACCCCACCGTAAATGGTATGGCGGCGGAAGGTAATACTTACGTCGGATTTTTATATGCTGGCCTGATGATTGACGCCGCCGGCAATGCAAAAGTAATTGAATATAATTGCCGCTTTGGTGATCCGGAAACCCAACCGATTATGCTGCGTTTGCAATCCGATTTAGTTGAACTTTGTTTAGCTGCACTGAAAGGTGATTTGGATAAAACCACTGCCGATTGGGATACGCGCGCATCGGTTGGCGTTGTACTCGCGGCCGGTGGCTACCCGGATGCTTACGATAAAGGTGATGTGATTTCTGGTTTACCGACCACTGAAATTGCAGGTGAGAAAATTTTCCACGCCGGCACCACCACAAAAAACAGCAACACTGTAACCAATGGCGGCCGCGTACTCTGCGCAACAGCATTGGGCAATAGCGTGTTGGAAGCGCAGCAACGCGCGTACAAACTCGCCGAACAAATCAGTTGGAAAGGCATGTTCTACCGCAAGGATATTGCCTACCGCGCAATTGCACGCGAGCAGAACAAATAGTTATTTATGCACAGCAGATAAAAGGAACCTTCAGGTTCCTTTTTTATGTCACAAAGTTAAGGACTAGCTAACTACTATGATTGCCACATTGATTAGCCACCCCAGCTGCCACCAACATCATATGCCAGCTGGCCACCCCGAGCGCCCGGAACGGATAGACGCTATCAATAATCAACTCATGGCCAATGGTATTGATGGTTTGCTATATCAGCTTGAAGCACCCACCGCAACTGATGAACAATTATTGCGGGTGCATACACTTGAACACTTGCATGCGATTACTCGCGCCACGCCCAGCGAAGGAATTTATTTTTTTGCGGATGATGTGTATTTATCGCCACACACATTGCGCGCTGCGCGCCATGCTGCCGGCGCAGCGGTTATGGGGGTTGATATGGTGATGCGAGGAGAAACCGATGCAGTATTTTGCAATGTCCGCCCACCTGGTCACCATGCGGAACGCGCACGCGCAATGGGCTTTTGCATTTTTAATAATGTTGCGATTGCCGCAGCACATGCTCTGGCAATTTATGGATTGGAACGTGTTGCCATAGTTGATTTTGATGTTCACCATGGCAATGGCACACAGGATATTTTTTTAAATGACCCACGCGTTTTATTTTGCTCCAGTTTTCAACATCCGTTTTACCCCAACACCAATATTGACGATGTACCCGCGCATATCCTTAATACACCTCTGCCAGCCACCTGCCGCAGTGAAGGGTTTCGCACGGCAATCAGCGAACATTGGTTTCCAGCACTGGAAAAATTCAAACCGCAGTTGATCTTAATATCGGCAGGTTTTGATGCCTATATTGATGACGACATGTCGTCGATCAGTTTGGTGGAGCAGGATTATTTCTGGATCACGCAAAAATTGCGAATCCTTATGGATGAGAGCAAACAACTTGCAGCCGAGCAGCAGTGCAAGGGCATCGTATCCACACTCGAAGGTGGTTATGATTTATTAGGCCTAGGACGCTGCGCAGTTGCGCACATAAAAGCCTTGGCAAAACTGTAAGTACGGCATGGTAATTACAATCCCAGAGTCATATCGATTAATCCATCTTCGCGATTGTACTTCACCGTAAAACCCAGCTTGCGTGCTAAATTGGCCATGCCGGAATTTTCAAGCATGGTGCATCCAACAATTTCTTGCGTGCCCTGGCTGCGGCAGTAATCAATCATTTTTTGCAACAACCGCGCGCCTAAACCAATCCCTTTTAATTCACTGCGCACCGCCATCGCGAATTCGGCCTGGGTATTATCAGGATCTGTTTGTACCCGCACCACACCTAGAATTTCTTCTTGCTTGTAGTTGTTATGCGCCACTGCAACAAACGCCATTTCACGTGCGTAATCAATTTGCGTTAAGCGCGCCATTTGCTCGTGGGAAAATTGCGGCAACTCGGCAAAATATCGTTTGTACCTATCTTCTTTACTCTGCGAATTATCAAAGGCTTGTAAATTTAATTCATCTTCGGGGCGAATCGGACGCAATAATACCTGGCGCTGATTGCGCAAAATAAATGGTTCCTCCAATTCTTTTGGATAAGGCCTGATCGCCAGTGGATAAGTATTTTTGCTTGAACTGATTTCCACACTCACATCCAATACGCGAATTTCATCCCCTGCAACCAATACCGGGTTGATTAATAAATTGCGCAGCGACGGATGATCAATCACTATCTGGCTGATTTGGGTTAATAATAAACAGAGCGCCGGCATATCGAGCGGCACATACAATTCGCGCTCGCGAATTTTTCCTTCGGCGAGCGCCTGTATCACCATATAGCGCGCCAGCGCCATATTTAATGGTGGCAATGCAACAACCGCGTTGCGCCGCACACTCCAGTGGCTCGCCGCCTCCCCCAATAAAATTACCGGACCAAACACCGGGTCAATTTGCACCTGGATACGCAATGGATGTGCACCTTTACGCTGTGAATGGGTTGCAGTCGCAGGCGTATTTTCTATTTCAGTAAACGTGTTAATGCCATAATCATTGAGCAATGCAATTGCTTCTGCAGATGTTAATTGGTTGCGCTCTTCAGCGAGAGCCCGTGCAATAATCGCCTGCGCTTTTTGCGGTTGATAGGGAACCTTATCGCTAATGGAGTCTGGTGTTTCGGATAATAATTTTTGGTTGCGGCGATATTGAACCATATGCATAAACGCGCCGACTGCACCTTCGGGAGTACGGAAAGAAGCGATGCTCGCATCGGCAAAACGCAGGCGCGCATTTTGCGCCGCATCTTCACCCATCCAATTAGCAAATATATTCGGTTTACGCCCAGCATAATTTTTATAGGTATTGATCACTGCGTCAGCATAGACTTCGCCCGGTGTTAAAGCCGAGGGGGCTTGCATAATCAAAATATTATCGACACTGTTGCTCTGCAATAATACTTGCAAGACTTGCTGATAGGTTTCAGGCGATGCATCACCCAACACATTAATTGGATTAGTCGCACGGCCACCCGAGTGAATTAGCGGTTTTAATTGCTGTACAACTTTTTCATCCAGAGATGCGAGCCGTCCACCGCGCTGCAACAATGCATCCACTGCCATAGCGCTGGGACCATTGCCATTGGCAATAATCACCAATTGCTCGCTATAAATGGGTTTGCCATTGGCAAGTGTTTCTACCGCCGCGAGCAACTCACGCAAGTCGCCCACCCGCAGCATACCGGCACGACGGAAGGCTGCATCGTAAACGGCATCGTTACCAATTTTTTCTGCAGCTAAGCGCGAGGTGAGCGCACTGCTTTCAGAATAAATTCCCGCCTTAATGACCAGAATGGGTTTATTGAAAGATGCGGCGCGAGCAGCAGACATAAATGCGCGGCCATCGTGGATTGCATCGATATACAATAATATCGCCGAAGTTTTTGCATCGCGCCCGAGGTAATCGAGGATCTCATCAAAATCGGTATCGACACCTTCGCCGAGCGAAATAAATTGCGAAAAACCAATACGGCGACGGCGCGCCCAATCCAATAAAGTCACGCACACGGCGGAGGATTGTGAAACAACGGCAATTTTTCCCGGCAATGCATTGATGTGCGCATAGCTCGCATTCAACCCTAATTCCGGAATAATAATTCCAAGTGAATCAGGCCCGAGAATCCTCACGCCCCACTCTTTGGCAATAGCGAGCATTTGCTCTTGAAGGTTAGTGCCTTGCGCGGTAAATAAATTGTCTAACCCCGCGGCAATGACAATCGCATTGCGCGTGCCCTTTCTGCCCAACTGCAAAATAATTGCTGGCACACGGGTTGCGCGCGTACAAATAATCGCGAGATCGGGAACAATCGGCAATTCATCAATTGAACGATAAGCCAGGACTCCATTCACTGATTTATAGTGCGGTGTAACCGGCATGATCGGCCCATCAAACTGCCCTTGCAACAAATTGCGCATCACTGCATTGCCCGGGCGATTGGGCTGATTAGAAGCACCTATGACCGCAATTGAATGAGGTTTTAATAGTTGCTCAACACTCTTTACCGTCATACGCTAACCGTCATTTTCACTGCCATAGTTTTTTGCATAGCGGTTGTTACGGTTACACATTTTCATCATCGTCATCTATTTTTTGCAAACTCAACTCGCCAAAACTGGTCGGAGGAGTTTTTGGCTGCGCTTGCGGTGCAGCTGCGGCAACAGCTTCTGCTTTAGGGACAGCAACACCCTCGGTTGCCAGTTTTATACGCAGGCGTAAATTATTGGGCGAATCTGCATTGGCTATAGCATCATCAAAACTCACCTTACCTGCCATATACAATTTGAAAATTGCACCATCAAATGTTTGCATGCCGAGATTTTCAGATTTCTCCATAATCTCTTTAATTTCGGTGAGACGGCTTTTTAAAATTAATTCCTGAATGGTTTTAGTGCCGAGTAATACTTCTACTGCAGCGCAACGTTTTCCATCAACCGTAGGCAATAATCTCTGCGATACAAAGGCGCGTAAATTTTGTGACAAGCCCATTAACAATTGCGGGCGGCGCTCTTCCGGAAATAGATTGATAATCCGCTCCAGCGCCTGATTTGAATTGTTGGCATGCAGTGTCGAGATGGCCAAGTGTCCGGTCTCCGCAAATTCCAATGCGTGCTCCATGGTCTCGCGATCGCGAATCTCGCCGATTAAAATCACATCCGGCGCCTGGCGCAAGGTATTTTTTAATGCTGCTTTATAACTTCGGGTATCGACACCCACTTCGCGCTGGTTAATCACACTGCGTTTATGTTTGTGTACGAACTCAACCGGATCTTCAATGGTAATAATGTGACCGCCGCTGGATGAATTGCGATGATCAATCAAAGCTGCAAGCGATGTGGATTTACCCGAGCCGGTGCCACCGACGAATAACACAAGGCCACGCTTGGTCATGATCACATCTTTTAAAACTTCAGGCAGACCCAGGGCATCAAATTGTGGAATATCGGTTTTGATATTGCGCGCAACTATCGCCACTTCATTGCGCTGTTTAAAAATGTTGATACGAAAACGGCCAACACCGTGGATTGAAATGGCCAAATTCATTTCCAATTCGTGCGCAAATGCCGCACGCTGCTCTTCATCCATAATTGCATTGGCAATTGCTTCAATCTCACCCGGCTTAAAGGGATCTGTGGCAAGCGGTTTTAAAACCCCCTGAAATTTTGCGCAGGGTGGCGCACCGGTACTCAGATATAAATCCGATCCGTCTTTTTTAGCAAGAATATTTAAATATTGGTCGATTGGGGTTGCCATAGATTACTCCTGCGAAGGCAAAACAATAGGAGGAGTATAGTCAGGATTACCCAATGCGAGCGGCAAGAAGTGCTAATCAGCCGCCGCGACAAATGCAATCTCTACCAACATTGCCGGATCGAGCAATTCCACTTTCACGCAGGCACGTGACGGTGCACAACCGGCCGGCAACCACGCCTCCCAGGCTTGATTCAGTGCAGGCACATTTTCTTTATGGGTGATGTAGATAGTGGCAGAGAGCAAGCGGGATTTATCGCTGCCAATCGCAGCCAGGGTCGCTTCCGCTTGCAGCAGGATTTGTGCAATCTGCTCATCCATCGAGCAATCAGTATTGTTGGGGACTTCGACAAAATGGGCGATACCGCGATACACACTGGCATCCGACCAGCGTGGAGCCGGATTCAAACGTTGAATATTCATGCAGGGTTTTCCGATAAGGTGTTTGCAAATGGAATCTGGCGCCTATAATAGCCGCCTTTTGCGCTCCACCCAATTTTAATCACCCTCCATAAAGCGACCTGATTCATGGCATTAACGTCCATCATTGCACACCGTATTTACCGTCACTCGCCCGGCAGCGCCTTTGAATTGCAGTTGCGCGATGAGGCCTTTGCCAGTGACGGCAAGTTGGAAGAGCTGGCCTATGAATTGAAAACCCAATTTATACGCAAAGGTGGCAAGAGTTACGGGCGCTTCTCTGATGAGTTGGGTGAGTTCCCCCTGCCTGCCTGGTTGCGCGATTACCACGAAGAGCGCTTGAGCTTTATCAGCTTTACCCACAAGGCAATGCAGCAATTCCAGCAGGCGCTGGAGAAAGCGGAATCACTGCTGGATGCCTATGTATTTTTCGTAGAAGAGAAGCTGGAAATCGGCGATACATTGAATGTGTATTTGGTGGAGCACCAAAACGGACTTTATCTGGATGGTGAGTTAACCATGGATGACTCACTCTTTCTCGATACTAGCGGGTTTAATCTCGCCGCCAAAATCCAACTCAATGATTGGACCTCGGGCGACTCAAATACCTATTTGACGCTGATGCGCTCACGCAGCGATAAAGATATCGCTGACGCCTTTACCCAGTTCATCGCCTTTACTGACAAGCAGGATATCAAACAAGAGACTGCCGAGTTTTTGCAGATCGTCGATAACTTCAGCCAGACACTGGATGAGACCACCGCCAAGATTACACGCACTAAAGTAGTTGATTACTGCCTGGAGCAAAACAAAGCCGGCAAACCGGTTACGATTGCCGCGCTCTCCAGCAACCTCGCCGAAGAAGTGAAGAGTTATGAGCCGGAGCGGTTTGTACGCTATGTGGAAAACAGCAAGCCGGATCTCAAGCCCGAATTTATTCCCCACGCCGGGCAAATCCGCAGCTACGTGCGTATCAGTGGCCGCAACGACTCATTGAGTATGAGCTTCGCCTCTGAATGCCTCGGGCGGGAAATCGAGTATGATGCAGCAAATGATGTGCTGACGATTAAAAACCTGCCATCGTCACTGAAAGCACGCTTGATCAAACATTTGAAAGAATCGCACTAATCAATCCAAAAACAACAATAACGGTCGAGATGACCTGCATAAATGGTGCAAGCTTGATCTATCTATATCCAGCTATAACGAAAATCGCACTCCCTATAACTACATAAACTAAACTCATGCTTGCAAAAGCAGACGACTGGTCATATATTTACACCATGAGCAAACGCGAACTGAAAAGAGATCATCTCCTGGACGCTGGCCTGAAAGTTATGGCCACCCGCGGCTACAATGGCACCAGTATTCAGGACATAGTCAATGCGGCCAATGTGCCCAAAGGTTCTTTCTATACCTACTTCAAAAGCAAAGAAGATTTTGCAATTGAAGCGCTGGAGAAAGTGACCGAAGAGCGCATGATTCAGAATCGCCATTTGCTCAGCGACCGCAGTATTTGTCCACAGGAACGCCTGACCCGCTTTTTTGTAGACAATATCGGCGGCTGCGAAGAAAACCTCAACGGAGGCTGCTTTCTTGGCAATATGTGCCAGGAGATGTCTGAATCCAGCGAGGCAATACGTATCAAAGTTCGTCAGATGCTGCGCAACAGCACCCAGTCAATTGAAGATGTATTGGAAGAAGCACGGCTTAAAGATGGTCTGAAAAGCCAGCTCCCCTCCCCGATTTTGGCAGAGTTTTTATTCAACGCCTGGGAAGGGACACTGATGCGCATGAAAGCATCCAAATGCCGTGAACCACTCAATGCATTTTTAACCGTACTACCCGAACTCTTTGCCAAGCCCCAGGCTTAACCCTTACCGCTCCTCACAAAAACGCCTCTATGGCTTTTTTGTTCCATAAAAATAAGATGACCAGTCAGTTTTAATCACCAATCTCTTTTTAGGCGGCCTTGTTCGCCTATTTTTTGCATCAAAAACAAGATGACTGGTCACTTAATATTTATGGAGGCGCCAAAAATGCAGTACCTACGACAACACAGGTAACAACGAAAGAAGGAGTTACCACTATGTACCAGCAAGAAAAACACAGAAATTCCTACGGGAATGTCTACTCAAAAACCCGGCTCTGGCTGACAAAGTCTTTGGCACCCCAAGCCATTGTTGTTGCGCTGTTGACTAGCGCCAGCATCGGGACCTGGGCGGGACAAGAAGCCTATCTCGCACAACAACAGCCTGAATGGTTACAAGTCGCCGCCTTGGTGGACGATGAAAAACAACCGCTATTACACCTGCAAGACCAACCAGCCAAACCCACTAGCAGTTGGGCTTTTGCATTCGATAACGATGTATTGGTACCGGGCCACCGCGATCAGGATTACACCTATGGGCTCAATTTTACCCAAACAGGTGCAAGTGCCCGCGCGGCTAGCCTCGCCTTAAATGAGCCATTGGTTGCAATAGATAGCTTGATCGGTTTTGAACATTCGTCGTTAAGCACCCAGGAAACCTTTAGCCGTGAAATTGGTGCATTTGGTTTTACGCCTGAAGATATTACGGTGAGTGTAGCTAATGCAGATGATCGCCCCTATGCCAGCCTGGTTTATCTATCCAGCTCGCGTGAACAGGTGGATTTGGTGGATAACATTGCCTGGAAAAGCACTCTTACTGTTGGGCTGTTAGGTTTGGGGCTGGTTGGTGAATTACAAAATATCGCGCATCAAGGTACCAACGGTAAGACAGCGCAGGGCTGGGACAACCAAATTAGTGAGGGCGGAGAATTAACTGGCCGTTATGTAATTGCCCGGCAAAAATATTTCGATAGTTTTGCAGAAAATGTCGAAGTAAAAAGTACTGTGCAAGCATCTGTAGGTTATCTGACTGAAGCAAGCTGGAGCCTGAGTATGCGCACCGGCAGGATTCATAGTCCATGGTCTTCGTTTAATCCTGAACTGGCCAGCTATGGTGAAAAGTCATCTTATTCCAGCAACGCAAAATCCGTAAGTGAGCGTTATTTTTGGGCGGGAGTTGCCGTTAAAGCACGTGCGTACAATGCGTTTTTACAAGGACAATTTCGCGATAGCGCCGTAACTTATGAACACCATCAATTAAATCCAGTGTTGGTTGAGGCTTGGGCGGGCTACACCTTTGCATTCAAACAAGGTTATCGAATCAGTTATGTATTGCGCGGACACAGTTCGGAAATTGAAGAAGGCGCAGGTGACCGCAATTTGTTGTGGGGTGGAATTATTATCGCACGGAGCATTTAACAGGGAAGATGAGAATTATGATTAGCGCAGCATCAGAAGGCATTGCCCATTTTTTAACAATGCCTTTGCCTCGCAACTAAACATTCAATTATTTTAATAAAGATGAGTTCAAAGCATCTATTTTAGGGCCAATTAATTTTTCTACGCTGTTGTGCAAATCATCTAAAGACACTTTCCGAGTTTTCATCAAATCACGTGTCACATCATCAATACTATATTTATTATTGCTGCGCTTACGAATTTCTTTGTCCAATTCATCCAGTAACACAACTGCGCGCGCAGTTACCGGCCCAGTAGATTTACTTTTGCGCAAGTGTTTTACCTCAGCGCCCCATTTGGCCAAATTTTTAATAATCTTACTGCGTCGCGACTTAGTCATGCCATCGGCGCGATATAACAACTCAAAAGAGTAAAACTCTGCGAGACCTTCCGCAATCCAATCATCATTGGTGTTAGCGGTAGAAGCACCACTAATGCGAGTAACCATATGAGTTAATTCGTGCAATAGCGGGCTAGTACCATTTTCACTAACCAAGGGACGATCTGAGTGCAGGAATAGTGAATTGGATGCGGACAAACCACCGCGCCACATAGGATCACCAGCACCGACCACTAATAATTTTTTAGGTGTATTTTTAAAGGCAGAATGAACTTCCGGCCATACAAAATTAAAAAAAGTGAGCGAATCCATACGTTGGAATTTTTCACCCTTGGGCGCACTAATTGCTATCGATGTTTTGGAAATACTGGCTCGGCGCGTACCTATTTCACCCGCAATCATCCAACCCGTCGGGCGGTCAAAGCGGCGGTCAGGGTTGTCTATTGCAAACAAGTTGTCCTTTTTTCTTGGCCAACCTGTTTCAACTCCCCCCCACTTTTCCGGCAGCACAATCTCTAAAGATGCTACCGAATAAGCTCCAGCAGCCTCGAATGTATGGATTGCAGGAATTAAATCGTCACCCCGAAATATTGCCCAGCTACCGGTGACAAGGGCATCAAACTTACCAGTATCGCGCTTATTAGTCAGGAGGACAAAATACGAGAGCTGTGCCCCTTCTTTTGGTAATACCCAATCCACTTGTTTACCAGTGATAGTCAATTTGCCATTTGCGCGGATATTGGAATAAATCCCCCGACTATTACTAAACCGCAGGTGCTTGAGCAATTCGCCTTTATCGACGCTAATCGTCACCATAGCGCCCTGCTTTGAAGGGACTAATGAAGCCCGGTACTTTAGCTCATAGGCCAGTGTATGGTGAATTTCATCTGCGGCCATCACTTGCGCGCCAGCCAACACTAGGACGCACAAACAGCAGACCTTACAAACAAACTGATTCTTTTTCAGGAAAAACAACATAACGCAAAAACCTCAATAAAAATAACCTGTTTTCAATGCAGTGTACTGTAATTATGAGTCCATGCGTTATCCGAGCAGACTCCCCCGATTATGCTGATTAAAACAACGGAAATGCGGAAAAGTGAATTTTACTGTAGTCAATTTCCTACAAACAATTAAGCTTTTTGCGACTATGCCATTGATACCTGTTAAACGATAATGATCACAACAAGGAGGCAACGATAATTTGACTTGGTCAGGATTGACTAATGGATACACCCAGAGAAGGAGCTTGGACATAAAGGATTATGCTAAGGAAGCAGTGGAAATGGATAACCAAGGAATGGGCAAGACAAGGAGTACAAGGGAATATGTCGCCGAAGGAGTTAGCCGCAAAGGATATGGAATAATGAAGGAGTTAATGGTGGCCCGACTATACACCTAAAGGAATACTTAAGGATCTTTACATATGGAACATGAATCGGACTAACTCAGGTGAACTTGGATTTTCAGCAGGAAGCTGAGGTAGCGTAAAGGCTACTGAATCCAATACTGGACGCGCTATGGGGCTTCTTTTAATTGGAAGCCCCTTTCTTTTTTTCCGAGCAACAGCTTTAAATCGAATTAAAAGTTATCGCTGAGGAACTTTTGCGCCAATCGTGCTGCATCATTACTACCAGCAGCCACTTCTGACAGCAACGACCTGGCTTTTGCCTTATCGCCCATCAAAAAATAAACCTTACCCAAATCTAACTGTGCATCTGGCACTTTTGCCGCACTGGGAAAATTTGCAATTAGCTCAGTGAACCAGCTCTTGGCTTGCGGGTAATCTTTTTTCAACATAGCAATTTTGCCCAACCAATAGTGGCTGTTACTGGCAAAATCCCCATTGGGAAAACGATTTAAATGCTCTTTAAAAGCAGCCACAGAGCCATCAAAATCTTTTTGATTCAGCAAATCATAAGCAGCCTTGTACACATCACTTTCACTGGCAGAATCAGGCAGCTGGGCACCAGAAACAGAAGCTGCTACAGGTACTGCAGTCGTAGGGGACACTTCTTCTATGCTTGCAGTACTAGTTACAGGACGCGTACTACCACCGGACAAGCGCCGGTCGAGATCCATGTAATTATCAAGCTGCAATTGTTTGAGCTGTTTCAGCTCATAGGATTGCTCCTCAAGCAGACCACGCAGTAGCGCTACTTCTTCTTGGAGGGCACGAATTTGGGAATAGACATCAGATTCAGCAGAGGCAGGCAGATCAGGTTGAGCCACCCCAGAGCGAATGCTCTGGGGTGAAGACTCAATAACCCGTACTTGCGCCTGTAAGACTGGAGCTGCAGCAACTAAGACAACAGCAAGCAGATTTTTAAGCATACGGGCTTAGACTCTTAGTACTTAACTTCTACGCGACGGTTTTGAGACCAAGAAGCTTCGTCGCTACCGGTAGCAGCTGGTTGCTCTTCGCCGAAGCTAACAACTTCCAGAGAAGAACCATTAACGCCTTGAGTCACGAGGAAATCGCGAACAGCGTTAGCACGTTTTTCGCCCAGAGCCATGTTGTACTCGCGTGAACCGCGCTCGTCAGCATGACCTTCCAGACGTACTGCAACTGAAGCACCTTTCAGCTTGTCAGCGTGAGCCAACAGAACAGCGCGGCTTTCAGCAGTCAAAGCGTATTGATCGAAGTCGAAGTAAACAACGTTTGACAGTGTAGCTTCTGAAGATGAAGTATCGGTAACAGCAGTACCGGTAGTTGCAGTTTCAGTGCCTTTATTGTCGCTGCTTGAACAGCCAACCAGGAAAGACATAACAACAGCCAAAGTAAGACCTTGCTTGATTGCTTTGGTGATCATGTGTGTGTAACTCCAATGAAGTTTTGATCTGTTTTACGGGGATTTAGTTAAAGAATGGCGACCATGCGGGTTCCCGCACATCACCTTGTTTTGGGGGCTGGAGGATTTTGACACGCGCATCAAGAGACACGGCTGCCAACACTCCCTTACCACCAGAACGAGTCGCATACATCAGCATAGCGCCATTGGGCGCTATAGTAGGCGATTCATCCAAATTTGTCTCGGACAAAATGCGTAAATTGCCAGATTTTATATCTTGCGCGGCGATATGGTGGGTTGTACCGGGACGTTTATTCAACATAACCAGACTTTTGCCGTCTGGCGATACACGCGCACGCGCATTATAGTCACCATCAAAAGTTACGCGTTCCTGTTGCATGCTCGCAAGATGCACCTGATAAATCTGCGGTTTTCCGCCGCGATCCGAGGTGAAAAATAAAGAGGCGCCATCAGCAGCCCATGAAGGCTCATGATCAATTGCAAAATGATTAGTTACACGAGTTAATTGACGCGTCAACACATTCATTACATAAATGTCGGGATTACCGTCTTTTGATAACGCCATGGCCAACTTCTGACCATCGGGCGACCAAGCTGGGGCACCATTCAAACCGCGGAAATTAGTCATCTGCTGGCGCCGCCCCGTCGCTATATCCTGAACATAAATAGCAGGTTTGTTATCCACCTCAAAAGATACATAGGCAACACGTTGGCCATTGGGTGACCACACAGGAGACAGCACGGGATAACGCGACTCCAACAGCATACGCGGACGAAAACCATCAATATCTGACAACATCAAACGGTATTTTTGCGGTTTCTTAAAAGCTTCAACATAAATCAACTTGGTAGAAAAGATACCGCGAATGCCAGTAATAGTTTCGTATACCTTGTCGCTGATATGGTGTGCCATATCGCGCAATTGCGCCTCTGTCCCATCAACCGTCAACTTGGCAAATACACGTTTTTGTTGGACGACATCAAACAACTCGTAGCTCGCATAATAACGGCCAGCTTGTTGAGTGATCGAGCCAATCAATAGATATTCGGAGCCCAGCGCTTTCCAATCGCGATAATGCACTTCTGCCTCAGTGCGTGGAAACGCCAACATACGCTCCGGGTCAGTCGCTTCAAACTGGCCCGAAAACTCCAAGTCATTACCCACAATTTTGCCGATATCTTCTGGCAAGCGGCCACCCGTCCACGCAAAAGGCACAACGGCAATCTTGGTGGGGTTATCAACACCCTTGGTGACAAAGACGATATTCTGGGCGCTTGCAGAAATCGCAACCACAAACAGAAATGCACTGATTATGTATCTCACTGACGTAAATCCTCTGGATTAAAAGCAAATTGGAAATGACGGAAATTTCTCTCAAAGACATCTATAGGTACATCTTTGATTTCAACAAATCGTTCTACTTTTTTGATCGCCTGTTCAGCGGCATTATCAAACGCAGAATTACCACTGCTTTTTGCAAGCTGAACACCGATAACCTGACCATTCGGGAGCATATCTATATTAAACACGGCAACCATACCTGCACGCGCGGATGGTGGGCGACTCCAGTTTTGCGCAACGCGCTCTGATAATAATTCGTTGTAACTTTTAACGTTGGCATCGTCATTAGAATCAGCTATATGCTTTTCCTCTTCCTGGCGAGCAGCCTGAATACGGCGCTGTTCTTCCTCGGCTTCTTGCTCACGCTTGGTCTTTTTCAAGGCCTCTGCTTTGCGTTTGGCTTCTTCCTCAGCTTTTTTCTTTTTTTCCGCTTCTGTTTGTACTGCCTTGGCTTTAGCTGCTTTTGCCTGTTCATCCTTAATTTTTTGCTGCTTCTGTTTTTCAGCCTCCGCAGCTTTAGCTTGCTGCTCTTTTTGGCTTTGCACTAATGCCTCTGCTTCTTTGCGGCGCTGCTCATCTTGTTTTTTGTTGTTTTTTAAATCTTCGTAGGCTTTTGAATCCAATATTTGCTCTTTGGTTTGCTGGGGCGCTGCTTTGGCCTTAGGTTTAAGGTCAACCAGAGTAGCTGTCACATAATGCGGCTTATAAGGTTCTTCCTTCGATTTAAGGAAATCCCAATTACCTAAAAACAGAACCAACAATGTACCGTGTAAAAAAACACTCAATAATGTTGGCAGTGAAAACGATTTTTCCAACTTCATAAAAAACCTAGCGCGGCGGCTCCGTAATCAAGCCAACAGAGGGAGCTCCTGCCAGTTTTAATTCGCCCATTAAATTAACGATAACGCCATACTCGACTTTTTTGTCACCTTGGACAAACACCAGAGTATTGGGCTTTTCTGCCAGAACTTTACTGACAATCGATTTAATCTCTGCCAGCGGACGCGGTTTTTCAGGGTCACCGGCCAAATCGATATAAAAACCACCATCAGCTTTTACTGAAACAGTAATTGGCTCATCTTCTTTGCTTTCAACCGGCTCTGATGCAGCTTGCGGCAATTCTACTTTGATACCTTGGGTCATCATGGGTGCTGCAATCATAAACACGATTAACAACACCAACATAACATCAATCAGCGGTACCACATTGATTTCCGCTTTGAGTTTCTTTTTGATCGGTGGTCCAAATCCAGACATGTTTTTAACCTGTTTCTCAATAAACGTAAAACAGCGTTATTTGCTGTGAACCTGACGATGCAAAATTGCAGAAAATTCTTCTGCAAAAGTACGATAGTTACTTAACAGATTTTCAGCACGTGCCGAAAACTTGTTGTAGGCAAGTACCGCCGGAATAGCGGCAAATAAACCCATTGCCGTTGCAATGAGCGCTTCCGCAATACCCGGTGCAACGGTGGCTAAACTAGGCTGGCCAGCATTGGCGATATTCAGGAAAGACACCATAATCCCCCACACAGTTCCAAACAAACCTACATAAGGGCTTACCGAGGCAACACTGGCAAGAAACGGTAAATTTTCTTCCAGCTTTTCTTCTTCACGCGCTAACGCAACACGCATCGCACGCATGGAACCTTCCATTACTGCATCTGAATCGGCACCAGCTTGTTGACGCAGACGGGTAAATTCTTTGAAGCCCGCGCGAAAAATATTTTCGATTCCCTCAACGACTTCATTGCGGCCATTGCCTTGGCGATAGAGTTGGTTGAGGTCAATCCCCGACCAGAATTGTTTTTCAAAGAAGCTGAACGCCGCTGAGGCCTTTCGCTGATAAATTTCACGCTGGAAAATCATCACCCAGGAAATGACCGACGCCAAAAATAAAATCAGCATGACCATTTGTACTAAAAAACTGGCCTCCAGAATGAGGTGCAGTATCGACAGGCTTTGCTTGGTTTCTGGCATAGTATTAATTAACTCTTTTCGGTTTGACTGTGGAAAAATTGATCAAGTTGACGATGCATATCAGTGGGAATTGCACTTGGCTTCATGGAAGTGGCATCAACGCAGGCGATACGGATTAGCCCTTCGCACAATAGCTCACTACCACGCAGCACCTGCTGCTTAAATTCAACATTGGTGCGCGCCAACTTTTCAATTTGTGCAGTTACTTGCAATTGGTCATCAAGACGGGCGGAACGGCGGTAGTTAATTTGTGCTGAATGTACAACCAGCAACATGCCTCCATCCAAAATTGCGGGCTTATGATAGCCCAAACTGCGCAAAAATTCTGTACGGCTGCGCTCCATGTACTTCAGATAATTGACGTAATAGACGATGCCACCAGCATCCGTGTCTTCGATGTAAACCCTTAACGGGATACTAAATACATGCATAACTGATTTAATCCGCAGAATCCTGTAACCGTTTTGGGATCGGCATACCGAAATACAAATAGGCATTATTGGTTAAAATTCGACCGCGCGGCGTGCGTGCCATAAAGCCTTGCTGTATGAGGTATGGCTCTATGACATCCTCAATAGTTCCACGATCCTCGCTAATAGCTGCCGCCAAACTTTCCACACCGACAGGACCACCATCAAAATTATTCATCATTGCAGTTAACAAACGGCGATCCATATGATCAAAGCCGCGTTCGTCTACATTGAGCATATTGAGTGCGCTATCGGCCATTTGTGCGCTCACAGTACCATCGCCTTTCATCTCGGCGTAATCGCGCACACGGCGCAATAAACGGTTGGCGATACGCGGTGTGCCGCGCGAGCGCTTGGCGACTTCAGCTGCGCCCTCTATATCCATCTTCACCCCCAAGAGCGCCGATGAACGCGCGACTATATGGGTGAGATCGGCGACATTATAAAACTCCAGACGCTGAACAATACCAAAACGATCGCGCAAAGGTGATGTCAGCAAGCCCGCGCGTGTCGTTGCTCCGACTAACGTAAATTGCGGTAAATCCAATTTAATCGAACGCGCTGCAGGGCCTTCGCCGATCATGATATCCAATTGGAAATCTTCCATCGCCGGATACAGAATTTCTTCCACTACCGGGCTCAAGCGGTGAATCTCATCGATAAACAACACATCACCCGGCTCGAGATTGGTGAGCAGCGCCGCCAAGTCTCCTGCCTTTTCCAATACCGGGCCCGACGTGCTTTTGAGCGAAACATTCATTTCGTTGGCAATAATATTGGCAAGTGTGGTCTTTCCCAATCCGGGCGGCCCAAATACCAGCGTGTGATCCAGTGCCTCACCGCGTTTTTTTGCCGCGCCGATAAAAATTTCCATCTGTTCACACACGGCGGGTTGTCCAACATAATCGGCGAGCGATTTGGGGCGCACCGTGCGATCAAGATGGTCTTCGCGCTCTTTGGCAACAGGGGCAATCAGGCGATCTGTTTCAATCATCGTTATTAACCAGGTTGAAAATTATCCAGCGACAATACCTATGTCGCACGTTGATTATCCAGCGATAGAGCGCAACGCCATACGGATTAACTCTTCGCTCTTGGCATCGGGCTTTTGTTTAGCGGCAAGCGAAATCATTTTCGCGGCATCTACCGGTTTGTAGCCCAGCGCAATCAAGGCGCTCTCTGCCTCTGCAAAGACATCATTGTCGCTAGCGATACTTTGGATTTCGCTGTGCGCCAGTAAATCACTCTGCGGCATATCCCAATTTTTCAAACGGTCGCGCAATTCAATTACTAAACGTTCAGCGGTTTTTTTGCCGATACCGGGGACTTTGGTCAAGGCAGTTATGTTGTCATCGCGCACACAACGGGCGATATCATCCGCTTCCATGCCCGACAAAATCGCAATCGCCAACTTGGGGCCTACGCCATTTACCTTAATTAAAGTGCGAAATAACGAGCGGTCGCGCTGCTCTGAAAAACCAAATAGTTGATGCAAGTTTTCTGTAATCGACAAATGCGTATGCAACACCACTTCATGGCCAAGTGACGGCAGACGATAAAAAGTGGTCATGGGTGCTTGCAACTCATAACCCACGCCCTGAACATCTAACAGCAAATAAGGCGGCTGCTTTTCCAGCAAAATGCCACGCAAACGTCCAATCATAATGAATCTCTTCGCTCGTTCCAGTCGAATCTATCTTAAACAATGCGGCCGCGCCGAAAACTACTGGAGCCTGCCGCCATACGAATTAAATGATCACGCGTATTGGCGTGGCACAGTGCAACTGCCAATGCATCGGCCGCATCCTCTTGCGGTGCAGCCGGCAAACGCAGCAGGGTTTTCACCATATGCTGCACCTGCAGTTTATCTGCAGCACCGTTACCAACAACGGATTGTTTCACCTTGCGCGCTTCATATTCCGATACCGGCACATTCTGCGCTGTCGCCGCCACAATCGCCGCTCCCCGCGCCTGCCCCAGTTTCAACGCGGAGGACGCATTTTTGGCCATAAATACTTGTTCGATCGCCATTTCTTGTGGGCAATACTGTTCAATGATTTGGGTCAGGGAATCGAAAATGACTTTGAGGCGTGCAGGCAACTCGTCCGTATCCTTCATGCGAATAACGCCGCTGGTGATGTATTCCTGCTTGCTGCCGATGACATTGATAATGCCAAAACCAGTTTTGCGGGAACCTGGATCGATGCCGAGAATAAGCGCCATAGTTGTATCTATATACAGTTGTATTGGCGGCAGTGTTGCACGTGAATTGGGGTGACGCAAGTGGGATTTACTGTAGAAAAGCGGACACGCTAGAAGCCGGTCTTAGACCGGCTATCAAAAATCTGCCACCAATTGTAAATTTACCCTCTGCCCATCTGGAAAAGTGACATGCATCGAAGCCGACTTCTGATCCTCAACTAACATTCCCGGCGATGAAATCAACTGATACTCACCACCAACAAAATTATAAATTTTCGCATTGACCAGCAAATGTTCGCCTTGGCGATTGGTAGTGAACAACATCCGAAACTGTTCATCCAATTTCATTTCGCTTTCCTTGCCTATCTCATTCAACAACATCATGTCTGAATAGACACGGCCAGATGCTTCAATGGATAAGCTCACCATTACCTGCTCAGCCGCAGCGCTCGACCACCAACCTGCAGCAACCAATACTGCGCCAATTACACCAATCGCGCCCCATAATTTATAACGGCGCGACTTGGCAGGAGTTGTTTCCTCGCTCGCAATCGGTGCCTCCATTAATACCGCAAGATCAATATTCAATGCCGCCGCCAGTGCACCAGCCGATTCCATTGATGCATCCCCCGTGCGTTCAATCCGCTGCACAGTGCGCATACTTAAATCCGCAACCTCCGCCAAATGGCTTTGCGTCCAGGCACGCAGCTCGCGCTCGCGGCGCAATATTTCTTTATTGATTTTCATATCCATGACACCCACCTCGCTAAGATTAAAAGCCGTCAGATTTCGCTATATCTGGCGTTTTGTATACGACAGCAATACGACACAGCGGCGTTTACCCATAGTGAGATCTTAATTAACCCAACTGCTCCATAATTTCTTCTGAGATATCTGCGTTAGTGTAAACGTTTTGCACATCATCCAAATCTTCGAGCGTGTCGATCAAGGCAAGGATTTTTTCAGCAGCGTCCTTATCAAGATTGACCGTGAGCGAGGGGATCTGGGTGATTTCGGCCGAGACGGGATTCAATCCAGCGCTGGCGAGTGCATCTTTTACGCGGAAGAAATCCTCGAAAGCTGTCATTACCTCAGCAGAGCCATCGTCATTGATAACAACATCGTCGGCACCGGCTTCGAGCGCCGCTTCCATTAATGCATCTTCATTAATACCTGGCTCAAAACTGATTTGGCCTTTACGTGCAAACAAATAAGAAACTGAGCCGCTGGTACCGAGGTTACCGCCCTTCTTATCAAATGCATGGCGTACATCGCCCGCAGTGCGGTTGCGGTTGTCGGTCATACATTCAACGATAAAGGCGACACCGTTTACGCCGTAACCTTCGTAGGTGAGCTCTTCGTAGGCATCGGATTCATTGGTGCCAGCACCACGGGCGATGGCGCGCTCAACTACATCTTTTTTTAAATTGTTGAGGTAGGCTTTTTCAACTGCAGCACGCAATCGTGGATTGTCGGCAGGATTGGGGCCACCTTTAGCGGCAACAGTTAGCTCACGAATAATTTTGGTGAAGATTTTTGTGCGCTTGGCGTCCTGACGCGCCTTGCGGTGTTTCATGTTTGCCCATTTGGAATGTCCGGCCATTGCACAGCTCCAACTTGCAGATTATTAACGTGGGGGTAATAAAAAAGGGCGGGCAATTGCCCACCCTTTCCAGATCAACAAAAATTACATGCCATATTCAGGGGTATCTTCTGCAACAACAGCTTTTTCTTTCTTGCGCAAACGAATATGCAGGTCGCGCAATTGCAATTCATCTACAGTGCCCGGTGCATCAGTCATCACACAGGCAGCGCTTTGGGTTTTCGGGAAAGCGATCACGTCGCGGATTGAGCTTGCGCCCACCATCAGCATAATCAAACGATCCAAACCAAACGCCAAACCGCCGTGTGGCGGAGCGCCGTAGGCAAGTGCGTCGAGCAGGAAGCCGAATTTTTCGCGTTGCTCTTCCGGTGAAATTCCGAGGATTTTAAATACGGCTTGCTGCATGGTCGAAGAATGGATACGCACCGAACCACCGCCCAATTCAGTACCGTTAAGTACCAGATCGTATGCGCGGGACAATGCATCACCCGGGCTGGCAACCAGTTCGTCCGGTGTACAGCTTGGTGAAGTGAATGGGTGGTGGATTGACGTCCAGCCGCCCTTGTCGTCTTCTTCAAACATCGGGAAATCTACTACCCAGAGCGGTGCCCATTGCGTGGTGTATAGGTCAAGGTCTGCGCCCAGTTTGCAACGCAGTGCACCCAAGGCTTCGGTTACGACTTTGTGTTTGTCTGCGCCGAAGAAAATCAGGTCGCCGTTTTCTGCACCAACGCGATCCAAAATGGCCGCGCGTACTGGCACTGGCAAGTTTTTCACGATCGGTGATTGCAAACCTTCTTCCAGATCAGACTTATCGTTGACCTTGATGTACGCCAAACCTTTCGCACCGTAAATACCAACAAACTTGGTGTAGTCGTCGATTTGTTTACGGGTCAACTTCTCATTACCACCGGGCACTTTCAATGCGGTAACGCGAGATTTTGGATCATTAGCCGGGCCAGCGAATACTTTGAAATCCACTTCGGTTACCAGGTCTTTGATATCAACCAATTCCAGGGGGATACGCATGTCCGGCTTGTCTGAACCGTATTTGGCAATTGCTTCCGAGAACGGCATGTGATTGATTTCAGCAAACTCAACACCGAGCAAATCTTTGAACAATTCGCGGAACATACCTTCGGTAATTTGCATGATCTGGTCTTGCGACATGAATGAAGTTTCGATGTCGATCTGGGTAAATTCCGGCTGACGATCAGCACGCAAGTCTTCGTCGCGGAAGCACTTGGCGATTTGGTAGTAACGGTCGTAACCAGCCACCATCAGCAATTGCTTAAACAATTGCGGAGACTGTGGCAATGCAAAGAATTTACCGTCGTGGGTACGCGATGGAACCAGATAATCGCGCGCGCCTTCCGGAGTAGCGCGAGTCAGGATTGGAGTCTCAACATCGAGGAAGCCATTGCGGTCCAGATAGTTGCGGATCACGCTGGTCACTTTGCTGCGGAAACGCAGATTTTTCTGCATTTCGGTGCGGCGCAAATCGAGGAAGCGATACTTCAAACGGGTCTCTTCACCCACGTTGGAATAGGAATCCAAGGGGAAAGGCATGGTTTCCGCTTCGTTCAGAATAGTCAGCGCAGTACCGTAAACTTCGATTTCACCAGTGGCCATATTTGGGTTAACGGTGGAAGGTGCACGAGCGCGCACTTTTCCGGTCAGCTGCAGCACGTATTCGCCACGCACTTTATCAGCTAAGGCAAAATTCTCTTTTGCATCTGGATCGAACACCACTTGCACAATACCTTCGCGGTCGCGCAGGTCGATAAAGATCACACCACCGTGATCACGACGACGATCAACCCATCCACAGAGGGTCACTTCTTGATCGATAAACGAGGCATTTAAAGCGCCACAGTATTGGCTGCGCATAGCGAGTTCCTGATGTTTTAAGAAAATATTTATAAGAAAGTATGTGTAAATTGTTATCTAACAAATGGCCAGCTTGTTTAACTGGCCGTTGTTGTAGTGCTTGAAGTAGCACTTGACACGCTGCTGGACGATCCGGCATCGCCCGCGAGATTCTTTCTCTTGCCCGATTTGAAATCGGTCTCATACCAGCCGCCGCCCGACAAGCGGAAACCCGCTGCTGAAATTTGCTTTTTGAGGCTGGCTTTGCCACATGCAGGACAATCCACCAAAGGAGAGTCACTTAACTTTTGTAAAGCCTCCAGCGCATGGTTACAGGATTCACATTGGTATTCGTAAATAGGCATGCAACTACCCCGGATTAACAGATTAACGTCTAAACATCTAAAAGGATGCGGACACCCTAAAAGAAGGGTCGCGATTGTATCGTAAAAGCCATGGCGCGAGAACCACGCCTGCAGGATATGGGCACACCGACCAGAATTTAAAGTCGTACTCACCTAAAAGTGATTGCTTGAATCACGGAATCTGTGAATGACGCATACGCGCTTGCACTCGCGATGCATGGCGCACCACCCAAGCTGGCATTGCGTTCTCGTATTTACGCGGATTGGGCAGCATCACGGCCATGCGCGCTGCTGCTGATGGACCTATCTGCGCTGCCGGAACGCGATAGTAATGCCGCGCCGCCGCTTCCACACCGAAGACACCATTGCCCCACTCCACTACGTTCAGATACACCTCTAATATGCGGCGTTTATCCCAGAGCAGTTCGATCATCAGTGCGACTACCGCCTCTTCCGCCTTGCGAATATAGGAGCGGGAGGGCGACAGAAACAGGTTTTTGGCAAGCTGCTGAGTGATGGATGAACCACCGGCGACGGATTTGCCTTTGCGCTGGTTCTTTTTTAAGGCCTGTTCAATACCGCGCAAATCAAACCCTTGGTGCTGCATAAAACGGTCGTCCTCCGCTGCCACCACGGCGCGTTTCAAATGGGATGAAATCTGCGCATAGTCCACCCATTGGTGCTTCAACTCTGCTTTCGGGTTTTTCTCGCGCAGTTCATCCAGCCGGATCGACATAAAACTCGTTTCATCCGGATTCACCCATTTCCACACCAGAATATGGGCGAACAGCCACAGTTGGTAGGCAAGCAATAGCAGCAGTAGCCATTTGAGCATTCGCCCGGTAGTGCGCCAGAATGTTTTCATGGCTGGATCACTGAATTTGCTCTTGTTGCTGTACGCGTTGTTTCATGGCTTCAGCCGCCGCACGGGCTTTATCGAGGGCAGATTCCTGAACAGTTGCGGGCGCTACATCTTGCTGATCGGCAATAGGGGCAGATTCTTCCGGCGCGGAAATAGCATTGCGAACATCGACTTCAATTTCTTCAGCATCGCGGGCAACTGGCTTATCACCAAAATGCACCTGACCATTGGCATCCGTCCATTTATAGACTTTGGTGGAGGCAACTGGCTCAGGCTCAGAAACCTTATCCGATACACTTTTCACCGCTTGTTTAGCATCGGCGGCCAACTGGTCAGGTGAAAACAACTCCCGTAAATCGACCAGCCAATCATCACCCATTCGTTCACGCATATCGCGCAGCGGCATCTGCCCGGTTTTGAGATAGACGAGGTAATTGCCAATAAAAAATACCAGCAACAGCACAACCACGGATTTAAATAGCAGACGAAACATAAAACTCCTTAATTAAGTAATCCAATTGTTAACGGAGATCAATACCAATGCTGCTGCCTTCATAGATAAGCTGAAAAAATTGCAGCGCATTAGCACAAACAGGGCTGCGCGAGCGCCCAGTGGTTAAATCAAACTCTATCCCGTGCATAGGACAGCGCAGGACATTATCGCTACAGGTTGCATGCGTTAACGGTGCCCCCGCGTGCGGACACTGGTTTCTGATCAAACAGGTTTTGCCATTTTCGTGTAGCAATAGAAAATCCTGGCCGACAAGTTTGACCGGTTTGCGATAACCATCGTGGAGCTGGTGTATTTTTTCCAGAGCGACAAACGGCATGACACATCCTCATTTGTACAACTTATCAGGCGGCACCCATTCTGGCGATTTATCCGGCAAGACACCAGAGCTGCAGACTTATCCGACAAATTCTAGCCACAAATGCCGTGCAAACAGATAGAATGGCGCCATCTACTTGCATAAATACCCAGCATCGTTTGCCTGTGCTTTATTGTGCTTGAGTACACGATTACCAGAGAGCTATTCGGTAAGTTTTTGCACCTTTATGCGGCAGCCTTGTTATGACTGATCCACTCTACCTGGAGCGTTTAAAACAGTTATCGACGCGCCTGGTATCTCTGCAAAAGCCCATTCGTATTCTCGATGCCATCAAATGGCCACAGGGAATTGAGCAGCGTTTTCGCGAGCAACAAGGTAGAGAGTTACCGGCATTGGGCGCTGATTTTTATCAGCAACAAAAACTCGGGTTTGAGCCGGATACGGTTAGCCAATTATTAAAAGAATTAAAAAGTGATGTGCGGCGCCAATTGGGGCGCGACGATGCGCTGGGTAAAATCCTGCAAGCTACCATCGACCAGTACCAAATCGTAATCGAATTATTGCGCTACCGCGGCACTGGCCAGTTTGGCCATTTCAGTCGTCAACTCTATGGTTCAGCGAGCGATAATTTGCGCGGTGATCGCAAAACCCTGCGTCAGATGGGCGAGCGCTTGTGCCATATTTTTTCGCTGCCGGCGGTGGAGCATTTAAATCGCCCTTATACCAATCACATTAGTTCGGAAGAAGCAGTCACCATTTTACGCGCGCGAATGACCGATTATTTCGGTGCAGGTGAAGTACGGGTACAGATTAGCGACGATATTGTGTCGGACGCTTCCGCTGGTGGTGACTGTATTAAAGTGAATCGCCGCGCCTCATTTTCTGAACTGGACTTGCAGGTATTGGAGGTACACGAAGGCTGGGTGCATATAGGCACTACACTCAATGGCCGAGAGCAGCCATGGGCAACCTGGTTGAGTGTTGGATCACCGAGGATTACTGCGATTCAAGAAGGAATGGCAGTATTATTGGAAACGCTAACCTTCAGCTCTTTTCCACAGCGCGCGCGGCGCATCAGCGACCGGGTTGTCGCTGTGGATTTGGCAGAGCAAGGCGCTGATTTTTGCCAAGTGTATCGCCACTTTATAGACAGAGGCGTGAGTGAGCACGACAGCTATCGCGTAACCCAACGTGTTTTTCGTGGAGGAACACTGACAGGCGGCTCAGTGTTCACCAAAGATATTTCTTACGTAAAAGGATTTGTCGAAAATGTTAATTTTATTCGCAGTGCAATTCAATCCGGCGTACCGGAAGTTATACCTATGCTGTTTGTCGGCAAGGTGACGCTGGATGATTTGCCACTGCTCTACGAGCGTCATTTGGAGGGCGTAATTGCTGCACCTAAATATCTGCCGCCCATGTTTAAAAATTTAAATGGTCTATATGTGTGGTTTGGATTTTCGAGCGGCATGTCAGTGATGAATATCGCGCGCGTACAGCAGCATTTCAGCAAGCTGTTCGATAAAATGCCAACCCCTGCCCCCCAAGCCGCCGACACAGATGCCGAAATCGATTGAGTTTGATTGTAAATTATGACGTATTACAAAGTTGTACTCTCAGGTGAGAATATTTTTTTTGAAAACGCGAGCCGCATGGATAGCGATGCGCCGGAGCCGGTTATTGGTTTTATTGCCTGCAAGCTAATAAAAACTGATAGTGAAGAATTGGCGGTTGCTATCGCCAAGCGAGATCTGCTAGTACATTGGAACCACAGCTTCAATTCAGACCGAAAATTAGGTATGCCCAAGCTGGCAGTGGAATATATCGGCGAAGTGCGCGGCTGGTTTAAACCCAAAAGCACCAATGACTACTACTGGTTTACCGATAACGACCACAAACAAACGCAGCTGGAAAAATTCACTCAGCCCCCGCGTCAGTGGTTTTGGCGCAGTGCAACGCAAAAATCCACAGAACAAAACGACGAGTGAAATAACAACAAGTAAAATCAGGCTGTCGCAGCAACCACTTGGGCAGGATCAATCAGCTGCAAGAGTGTTGCGCGCAGACCAGGAGAATTGATTTCTTCACTTCGCGCAGAAAGCGGTGAATTACCCACCCACTCAAAACGCCAACGCAATAAATGTGTTGCACCATCCACGTCACGCACTTCAACCAACTCAAAGCGGCGTGCGTCCAGAGCAAATTTTTCGCGCAACTGGAAGGCAAAAGGTTCGGCATTTTTGCCGACAAAACTGGAGGCTTGCTGGGTAGGTGCGGCGACGAATACGTAATCGCGCCCCTGATATTGCGAGTGACAGACACCGAGGCGGACTTCTTGCCCAAGACGATTGTTTAACGAAGTATCCACAAATAAAGGATTCATCAACATACAAGGTTCCGCTGCGCTTTTTATTGTTGAGTTGATGCCCAATCGCTACACCACTCACTGGTTGATTTTTCGCCACCCGGTTCCAAAAAGTCCCTCTGCTGCGGCGAGGCGGCAGTCTACGCACAATTTATGACAGTTCAAGCAAAAGCTATGATTGACACTTTGGCGATAGGATCGGGAATAACTTTGTTACTTTATTGCCAAGCGAAGGAAACACCAGTGACAAATCCTCCGGTTTGCTATGTATCTGCGCAAAGGCAATCTGCTAAAGTTGAATACTAAGGCTGTAAGCAATCTGAATAGTTCCTTAATTCATCTTGCTCAGGGTAAATTATTTTTGCTTATTTTTAGCCGTATATTTTTCCATCGACACGTACCAGCCCTAATCACAATCGCACCACAGCCATACAGATCAGAAAGGAATAATCATGACACTAACGCGCCTGCGCACTGCATTACGCTCACTATTCTCCTGTGCTTCCCTAATAGTTCTCATCACCATTTCCGGCTGTACTTATGTTTCCCAGGGTGTGCTGGTCGACAGCGATCGCCACGCAAAAGTGGCCGAACACGACAGCTTTGGCGATAGCGCCGAGCGCGTGGTCTACCCGGAGCAAAATTGGAGTGGCGCAGATAGCTTGTGGTTTTACAACGTAACCCAAGGTTCCAACCTGCTTCCCTACGAACTTTTTTTACATCTCGAAACCGCCGACAGTGAATTGCTATTCCGCAGCGACGAGAACATGAATCGCCTGCGCTACCTGCCGCAAAAAGAGAGCTTTGCAAACCCGGACGGTTTACCCGTGGGCTGGGTAAAAGATGAGCATAAAGGTCAAGAGTTTATTGGTTTTACCTGCGCAGCCTGCCATACCAGCCAAATCAATTATCAAGGTGTTGCCATCCGCATTGACGGCGGTGCAACGCTCGCGGATATGGAACAAATGCTGAAAAGTTTGGCAATGGCACTACAGGCGAGCCTCGAGCAGCCGGAAAAATTTGATCGCCTCGCACAAAGAGTTCTCAAAACAAAATACCCGGATGATAAAGAAGCCTTCCGCGTACAACTTGCGGAGGCGGCGCAGCAAATCGCCAGTTACAACCAGATTAACGACCCACGCCACGGCGACCAATCTGTTGCTTACGGTTATGGCCGGCTGGATGCGTTTGGCCGCATCTACAACCGTGTACTCGCCCATCTCACACCTAAAGAACCTAACTTTAATCCTGCCTGCGCACCCGTGAGCTACCCCTACCTGTGGGACACTCCGCAGCACGACTTTGTGCAGTGGAATGGTGTGGGCGACAACGAATTGGCTGGCCCTCTGGGGCGCAATACCGGCGAAGCGCTTGGTGTGTTTGCGCAATTTGACCTAGATAAAAAGAAAGGTGATATCGGCTATCGCTCATCGGTGGCGGTACGCAACCTTACGCGGATGGAGCGCCATCTGGAGAGCCTCTGGTCACCGAGCTGGGAAGAGTTGGCAAAACAAAATGTATTGCCACCAATCAATCAGGCGCTCGCCGAGCAAGGGCAGCAGGTGTTTATTGAGTACCAGTGCCATACCTGCCATGAAGCCATCGACCGCACTGACCCCAATCGTCGCATTATTTCGCAGTTTGCGAGCCTGCAGACCATAGGCACCGATCCTTATATGGCGATGAATGCACTCAAATACAGTGGCAAGATGGGCTACTTCGAGGGCGGACGAATCAATCCATTCAAGCCCGACCCGCGCTTCCAACCGTCAGGAGCCGTATTGCCAGCCTTGAGTGGCGCAGTGGAGGGTGTGTTAGTCGAACCCGATCACGACAAGCTGTTTATCCGCCGCTGGGCGGAAAAGCTCTACGATTTGATCGCCTCTATTTCCGATAACCCCATCAAAAAGACCGAGCGCCATCTGGATTTTGAGGTGGTCAATAAAAACAATCCAGCCACGCTCGTCGCCTACAAAGCACGCCCACTCAATGGTATCTGGGCAACAGCGCCCTATCTGCACAACGGCTCGGTGCCCAGTTTGTACGAGCTGTTTATGCCAAGCTGTAGCGATGCTGAAATTGCCAGCGGTAAAACCTGTCGCCCCAATCGCTTCACTGTGGGCGCGCGCGAGCTGGATGCCGTCAATGTCGGTGTAGTGCAACGCGACCCGGCGCAATATCCGGAGTTGTTTGTGTTTGATACCAGCCTGCCCAGCAACTCTAATAAGGGACATGAATACGCAGCCGGTGTTACTCCCGTGTTTGTTCTGGATGCCAACGGCCGCCCGGTTAAGGATGCGCAGGGCAAGCCCAAAATGCGGACATTGCAGCCGATTAGTAATCATCAACGCTTGGCCTTGGTGGAATATTTAAAGACCCTCTAATCTTCCTCAACCTCATCGCCCTCTCTAATGAGGGCGATGAGGTTCGTGATAAACAGCTCCAGCCTTCACAATTGCTCACAACTTCTTTCACGTAATTCCACTAAATTACCCGCGCTGATCAAAATCACTGAACCAATCCTCTGCTTTGACGGTCTTTAAGCCACCTCACTATGAGCGAGAACAAAACACCCGTGCCTGGTCTGTGCCCGAATAATGCTGGCGATTTGATTGACACCAAGCGCCGCGACACACAGAATCACCGACCAGTTTTAAACCTCAGGAACCTGCTGAATGAATATTGATCGTTTCTCACCGCTGCTAAAGCGCACCTCCCTGCTTCTTTCACTGATGGCAGGCTCTTTTTTACTCGCCGCCTGCGGCGGTGGCAGCGACAAAAAATCCTCGGCAAGCTCGTCATCTATCAACAGTTCATCCTCACTGCGCAGCAGCTTCGCCGCTGCGTCGGTGCCAGCCAACGGCTCAGGCATCTGGCCAAGCGTAAAAGTAGAAGCGCAAAACCCTAAAGTACTCACCTTTCAATGGAGTGCTGTCGAAGGGGCAACCTCCTATAAACTTTATAAACGTGATGCGGCGACGGGTGGTGTAACGCAAATCGGCGGCGACCTGACCAACACCCAGGCAACCGATGAGATAGGTGTGCATGTTCACGACTGGGTCAACAACTATTATTACGTTGAAGCCTGTAATGCAGGGGGTTGTGCACAACAATCCGGCCTGGTCTTTACTGCTACAGAAATGATTAAAGCGATTGGCTATCTCAAAGCCTCCAATACCGATGCCAACGATTTATTCGGATGGAGCATTGCACTCTCAGCGGATGGTAAAACACTTGCAGTAGGTGCCCCTGCTGAAGACAGCAAAGCCATTGGCGCTAACGGTGAACAGGCAGATAACGACAGCACCAACGCTGGCGCTGTCTATGTATTTATTAAGGAAAATGGTGTTTGGGTACAACAGGCTTACCTGAAAGCCTCCAACACCGAACAACCAAATATAAACACCGCGCGCATGCTGCCCAATGACCGTTTTGGATTCAGGGTGTCCTTATCAGATGATGGGAATACCCTCGCTGTTTCGTCGCTTCTGGAAGACAGCCCTTCGACCGGTATTAACTGCAATCAAGACAATTATGAAGTAACCAGTTATGCCTCTTCGTCCGACCCATCTGACGACTTGATTTTAGCGAATGATTACAACACCGGCGCAGTCTATGTCTTTACGCGCAGCGCTAGCGAGTGGACTCAGGATGCCTACGTAAAATCCAGTTATTTCAAATCTGAATTGCGTTTTGGCGAGACTATCGCTCTCTCCGGTGACGGTAAGACCCTCGCCGTGGGTGCCACCAGCGACAGCCTTGCGATAAGCGGCATTCTGAAATACGCGGCATCTTCTATGCCAGAGTGTTTTGAATACTACCCATCGAGCAGCTCATCAATTAGCAGCACCAGCTCATCCAGCACCTCAAAGTCAAGCTCATCCTCTTCATCCAGTACTTCAAGCTCCAGCTCAACCAGCTCTTACAAAGGCGGCACCAACTCGGGCTCGGTACATATCTTTGTTCGCCGTGCGGATGGCTGGATGCAAGAGTCATTTGTTAAAAACTCCAACGCTCAACAGGGCGATGCATTCGGCACCAGTATTGCGCTGTCAACTGACGGCAACACTATGGTAGTTGGCGCTATTGGGGAGGACAGCCAAGCCAAAGGCATTAATGGCAACCAGGCTGACAACTCCTGCTACTACCCTGACAGAGAGTCGCTCTATGTACTGGATCTCACTTGCGCCGACGCCTTCTACGAAACTTACGGCATAAACAACGGCGCAGCCTATGTATTTACACGCAGCTCGGGTGACTGGGTACAAGAAGCCTACCTCAAACCGGCCTCGACCTTCTTCACCACCCTGTTCGGTTCGAGTGTCGATATTTCGGGTGATGGCAACACCCTTGCGGTGGGAGCTAAAGGCGACAGCGGCGTAGTGATCAATACCGACGACCCCAAAAATATTGATAAGGCCGCAGTGCAAGAGGCAGCCAAATTGCTGGGTTCCGGCTCAACGTATGTATTTTCGCGCAGCGGCACAACCTGGACGCAACAGGCGTACCTCAAACCATCAACTGTTAGTGTTGCCAGCGAGTTTGGTGGCGACGTGAGTTTGTCGAACGACGGTAACACTCTTGCTGTTGGCGCCTTCCGCGAGGCTAGCAATGCCAAAGGTATCAATGGCGACGAAGGGGATACCAGTGCTGCGCGCGCCGGTGCTGTGTTTGTATTCACTCGCGACAACACGGTGTGGACACAGAAGAGCTACGTCAAAGCCAGCAACACCGATACCGATGATCGATTTGGCTTGAATGTAGATTTGTCAGCCGATGGTAAAACAATGGCTGTTGGTGCGCATCGCGAATCTGGCCGCGGTTATGCAGCTGCATCCAGTGGTGCCAGCACTAGCTCAACCGCGAGCAGTAGTGGGGCATTAGATCAAAACGACAATTCCGCTGAAGCAGCCGGTGCGGTCTATTTGTTCTAAAGCTTAACAAGCGATTAAAAAAAACGGGATGCAATTGCATCCCGTTTTTTTTGGCCGCTTTTTAATTGGCGCGCAATTTTTACCGCACTAATGTTGCCAGATTAGCGTATATCCGGTTTCATTTTCTGCTGCAACAAACTCTGCGCACACCCATAAATCCCCCACTGCTACCAACTTATCGCCGCTAAATACCAGCGGTACTTTGTCGCGCAACCAGGGCTCAAGCTCGTACTCCTGCAACAATTTTTTTAATGTTTGCGAATGCATTCGGTCTGCTGGCTTGCAGCGCTCGCCGCCCTCACGATAGCCGATGCGCATATTCGGCAATCCGGTTTTCAAACGCGGTTTTATATCGCGCTCAACCAATTGCATGTGCAATTCCAATTCCGGCAATTGCAGCGGCAAGGCATATAAACGTTCGCGATAGGTTTGCAGCGCAACATTGCCCCAAGCCACACGAGTTTGTGCATCCTCGCGGCCACCAAAAATTTGCTGTTCGATCTGCTGCCAATGCAATTGTTCAGGGGTAGTGTGGTTAATCAAGCGCAGCCAGTAACGCAATACATTTTGCTTGCGTGCGGGCGATAACCCCAGCAGCGCATTTAGTTCAATGCTCTGCCCCACACGCTCCGCCAAGGGTTCAGCGCGCACCAAATCCTCGCGCGCAATTTCTTCCATCACACTTTCTTGCTGCGCGCACAATTCAGCGGTCTGCTGCCATTTACGTTTAAATTCCGGCCAGCGGCTATGCAACAACGGCATAACTTGATTGCGTAAAAAATTGCGGTCGTAATCGTCATCCAGATTACTTTCATCATCCACCCAACGGAGTTGATGAGTCAGCGCATAGGCCTCTAATTCCGCGCGCGTAAAATGCAGCAGCGGCCTTGCCAACCATCCTGCGCCGAGTGCGCGCACCTGCGCCATAGCCGCCAAACCGCGCGGGCCAGTGCCGCGCATTAAGCGCAGCAAAAGTGTCTCGGCCTGATCATTGGCGTGATGTGCTGTTAACAGGTAATCATTAGGTGCGATATTTTTTTCAAATACTGAATAGCGAGCCATACGCGCCGCATCCTCAATACCTTTGCCGGTATTTTCCACGCGGACTTTTTCGGCGTGAAAAGCAATTGAGAGCTGCGCACAGAAATCCGCGCACTGTGTTTGCCATGCATCAGCGTTGGGGGAAATCTGGTGATTGATATGCAGCGCGCGCAATTGCACCGGCAAGTGCAATTGCGCCAAGGCATGGAGTAACACGGTAGAATCCAGACCGCCGCTAAACCCTATCCACCAGATAGCGGACGGTGAAGTAAGGATGGGTAGATAAGTGCGCAATTGTTCAGAGGTAAAAGCCATAACAACAGCTGCCCATAAATAAATCAGTGAATGCACACATTAAAGCGGAAAGCATAACAAATAAAAACCCTGCCTTGCCCCTGCTTCCCACTGAGAGGCAAAATACCACTCTATTTGTTATTGACTCAGGCGCAGCCAACACATGACAAGCATCCCCTTCGGCCGCTGGCCATCGCCCATTACTGCCGAATTGCTCACCGCCCAGGGTGTACGCATCAGCGAGCCGCAAGCCGTTGGCGATTGTATTTACTGGCTGGAATCACGCCCGCAAGAAAAAGGCCGCACGGCACTGGTGTGCAAATCTGACGGAGTAAGCACAGATTTACTGCCCACGCCGCACAGCGTTCGCTCCCGTGCACATGAATACGGTGGCGCGCCCTACCTCGCCACAACCGACGCAATTTTTTATGTATTGGATAGCGACCAGCGTATTTATCGCTACGACTTCGCCTGCAAAGAAACGCACGCGATTACGCCAGAAGGCGCATTTCGCTATGCCGATTTTTGTTACGACCCTGCACGCGCGCGTTTAATTGTTGTACGTGAGGATTGCACCCTGGACACACACCACCCCACGAGCGCTATTGTGGCATTGAAGTTAAACAACCGTGAGAGCCAGATTCTCGCACAAGGTGCCGATTTTTATTCCAACCCGCGTTTATCTTCCAACGGTAAACAACTCAGTTTTTTGCGTTGGGATCACCCGAATATGCCCTGGGATAATACTGAATGTGTACTCGCACAATTAAATCCGGATGGCGATATTGTTAGCAGCACCGTTATTGGTGGCAACGTAGAGGAATCAATTTTTCAACCGCAATGGTCGCCTGCAGGTGAATTATTTTTTGTGTCAGACCGCAGCAACTGGTGGAATATTTATCGCTGGCGCGATGGAAAAGCAGAAGCCGTATACGCACTCAATGCCGAATTTGCCACACCCCAGTGGGTGTTTGGCATGAGCACTTATGGATTTTTATCACACCAAGAAATTTTCTGCTGTTTTAGCCAAAACGGTTTTTGGCAACTGGGCGTCATTAACACAACAACTAACACATTGGCAAAAATATCAGCAAATTTTCGCGATATATCTAACATCCATTGCAGCAACGGTAAGTGTTATTTTATCGCCGCCAGTGACGCACAAAGCGCGCAGCTCTGGTGTTATGACAGTGGAGAAATTAAGGCGCTGACAAATACTACACAATCTATTGATACGCGATTTTTTTCTGTTCCCCAAGCAGTGGAGTTTCCCACCCGTGATGGCGAAATCGCCCATGGATTTTTTTATGCACCGAAAAATCCAGAAGTGATTCAATTAGCAGGCCAATTACCACCACTACTGGTTATGTGCCACGGTGGCCCAACCGGTGCCACAGAAAGTTCACTCAATTTAAAAATCCAATTCTGGACTAGCCGTGGTTTCGCTGTGCTGGATGTAAATTATCGCGGCAGCACCGGTTACGGCAGACAATACCGGGATCGATTGAAAAATAATTGGGGCATCACCGATGTGATTGATGTGTGCAGCGGTGTAGATTATTTAGCAGCGCAACAACTCATCGATAAAAACAAAGTCGCCATTCGCGGCTCTAGTGCCGGCGGTTACACGGTGCTCGCTGCGTTGACGTTTAGCGATGTGTTCAAAGCCGGAGCCAGTTTATATGGCATTGGCGATTTGGAAGCGCTTGCGCGCGACACCCATAAATTTGAAGCACATTATTTGGATTCGTTAGTGGGTGAATATCCTGCACAGAAAAATATTTATCAGGAACGATCGCCAATTCATCACATAGAACAACTCAATTGCCCGGTAATTTTTTTACAGGGGCTGCAAGACAAAGTCGTGCCGCCTGCGCAGGCAGAGGCTATGGTCACTGCCCTGCAGGAAAAAGGCATAATGACAAAATATGTAACCTTTGAAGAAGAAGGGCACGGCTTCCGGCAAGCGCACAATATCCAGCGCGCACTCAATGAAGAGCTGGAATTTTATTTAACTGTATTTAGCAAACACTAATGGTTGGAGATCACTGATGGGACGTTGGCGACCACCCAGCGAAAAAGGTTCGGCCTATATTACTGCTGCCGGTTTTAAACGCATGAAAGATGAAGTCACCCAACTGTGGAAAATCGAACGCCCGCAAGTGACACAAGTCGTGCACGAAGCAGCAAAAAATGGCGACCGCAGCGAGAACGGGGACTACATCTACGGCAAGCGCCGTCTGCGCGAAATTGATTCGCGCGTGCGGTTTTTATCCAAACGAATGGAAGCCGTAACTGTTGTTGATCGTTTACCCGAAGACCAAAGCAAGGTTTTTTTTGGCGCTTGGGTGACACTGGAAGATGACGACGGCAATGAAAAAACCTACCAGATTGTCGGCCCCGACGAGTTTGATGTTGCACGGCATAAATTAAGTATGGATGCGCCCTTAGCACGAGCAATGATGGGAAAACGTGTTGACGATGATATAGTGCTGAAAAAACCGGAGGGTGAGGAATTTTTTTATATCACCCGCATTGAATACAAACCTTATGATCAGGATTAATTAAAACAATTTATCTCAACAAAAAGGGCAGAAATTTCTGCCCTTTTATCTGCGCAAAAATTATTTAATCAACCGCAACGCATAGGGAACACGGAAAGGTTTACCGCTCGATGCAGCGATCACCCCCAAAATGCAGAACACCAAATGGCAGATACCCACTGCGAACATCACAAATACACCAATCACAATAATCGCCAAAATCATCCCGGCGACATAACCGATCAACGCGGTGATTGACCAGTTGAGCGCTTCTTTACTCTGGTCAAGGATATAGGCGTCGTCCTTTTTAACCAGATACATTACCAAGCCGGGAATAAACCCGAAAAAGATGGTGCCCAACCACAATAATAACGCGAGGTTTTTTGAATCCTGTGAAACGCTGAGCGATACATCGGTAGTTGATGTCTGTTGATTTGAGTCTTGGTTATTGTCCATCGCATTCCCCTTCAAAGATGTGATTTGTAAATTGAGCGGCAGTACCCGGTACGCCGGAAAGCGCTGCGCGCTCCATGCTCCCAATACCGCTTGCCGATTATGCAGCAGCCATCGCTCAAGAAATAGCCATCACTGAAAAATAGCCGCTATAGTTCCGGCCTGATTGCGTGCGCGAAAAATGCTATAGTGCGCCCCATTTTTTCGGCTGGCCGCTACCGGCCATAGACTCCAGCTTTGACAGGTTTTAATCCATGACTCAATCACCCCGCAAGATCCTGGTTACCAGCGCCCTGCCTTACGCCAATGGTTCGATTCACCTCGGCCATCTGGTGGAATATATCCAGACCGATATTTGGGTGCGCTTCCAAAAACTGCGCGGTGTGGATTGCACTTACGTGTGTGCGGACGATGCGCACGGTACGGCGATCATGCTCAAAGCTGAGCAGTTGGGTCATTCGGCGGAACAGCAAATCGCCAATGTGAAAGCCGAGCACGAGGCTGACTTTGCCGCATTTAATATCGGCTTTGATAATTACCACTCAACTCATTCGGATGAAAATCGCGAGTTGTCGAACATGATTTATGGCCGTCTGAAGGCCAACGGCCATATCGCCAGCAAGAGCATTACCCAAGCTTATGATCCGGAAAAGCAACTATTTCTCGCTGACCGCTACATCAAAGGCACTTGCCCGAAATGTAAAACCGAAGACCAATATGGCGATAACTGCGAAAAATGCGGTGCAACCTATTCACCAATGGATTTGATCAACCCCAAATCCGCCATTTCTGGCGCAACACCGGTTGCCAAAGATTCCGAGCACTTCTTTTTTACCCTGCCCGAATTCAGCGACTTTTTGAAAGGCTGGACCCGCGCCGGTCATTTACAGGATGAAGTGGCAAACAAAATGGCGGAGTGGCTCGACGCCGGGTTGCAGTCTTGGGATATATCCCGCGATGCGCCCTACTTCGGTTTTGAAATTCCCGGCGAGCCGGGCAAATATTTTTATGTCTGGCTGGATGCACCCATCGGCTATATCGCCAGCTTGAAAAACTTGCTCGATAAAAAAGGCGAAGATTGGTATGAGTACTGGAAGCCGGACTCCACCGCTGAGGTGTATCACTTTATTGGTAAGGACATCGTCAACTTCCACGCCCTCTTCTGGCCAGCAATGCTGTATTCAGCCAATTTGCGCACACCAACCAAAATCTGTGTGCACGGATTCCTGACCGTGAACGGCACCAAGATGAGCAAATCGCGCGGCACCTTTATTAATGCGCGCACTTACCTCGATCATTTGAATCCGGAATACCTGCGCTACTACTTCGCGGCCAAACTGACCAGCAATGTGGACGATATCGACCTCAATTTGGAAGACTTCATTCAGCGAGTGAATTCGGATTTGGTGGGCAAGGTAGTGAACATCGCCAGCCGTACTGCCAAATTTATCAATAACGCCGGTGGTGTGCTGACAAGCGAGATTGCCGATGCTGACTTGTGGCAAAAGTTTGTGGATGGCGGCGAGACTATCGCCAATTACTATGAAACTCGTGACTACAGCAAAGCCATGCGCGAAATCATGGCGCTGGCCGATGCCGCCAACGAATATATCGCCACGCAAGAGCCTTGGAAATTAGCCAAGCAACCGGGCGCAGAAGCGCAAACCCAAGCGGTTTGTACCCTCGGAATTAATATGTTCCGTGCGCTGCTGACGTACCTTAAACCGGTATTACCTGCGCTGACTGCCGATGCTGAAGCCTTTTTGGGTGAAACACTTAACTGGGATGCGCCAATCAGTTTCCGCGCGGGCGAGAAAATCAACGAGTTCAAGCCACTGCTCACCCGCGTTGAAAAAGATAAGGTGGATGCAATGATCGATGCCAGCAAAGAAGCGCTCGCCACTGCTGCTCCCGCAGCAAAAGCGGAATCAGCCGCAGAACCTATTGCGGCAGAAATCGACTTTACTGATTTTGCCAAGGTGGATTTACGTATAGCCCTGATCGCCAATGCTGAACACGTGGAAGGCTCCGACAAGCTGCTGCGTTTGACGCTGGATTTGGGCGGCGAAACCCGCAACGTATTCTCGGGGATTAAAAGTGCTTACGATCCGAAAGACCTGGTCGGCAAGCTCACCGTGGTAGTTGCCAATCTCAAGCCGCGCAAAATGAAGTTCGGTATGAGCGAAGGCATGGTGCTGGCTGCAGGCCCAGGCGATAAAGAGATTTATTTGTTGGAACCACATGCGGGAGCAAAACCCGGCCAACGCGTGATGTAAAAATCCTACGGACACAAACACCTCCCCTGTTGAGGGGAGGCGTCAATCAGGGGAATAGAATAAGGATATAGATAAAGCCAATAAGGCTTTATGTCATTTTTATTGAGAATGCTTTTCTACTTGCCGATAATACGCCGCCCTCTCAATCGGGTTTTCACTTACGCGGCCTTCCTTCATTGGACAATCATCATGAGTTTCAGCGAGTTAGCGATCATTTTGCTCAGTACGGTGCTGGTGAATAACTTCGTATTGGCCCAGTTCCTCGGCCTTTGCCCATTTATGGGCGTATCCAACAAGCTTGAGAGCGCTATTGGAATGGCAGGCGCAACAACGTTTGTGATGACCCTCGCCTCCATCTGTACCTATCTGGTCGATACCTGGGTGCTGGCGCCGCTGGAACTGCAATATTTACGCACTATCGCCTTTATTCTGGTGATTGCGGCGGTGGTTCAGTTCGTAAAAATGTTTATGGAAAAAACCAGCCCGCTCCTCTATCGCGTACTTGGCGTGTTCTTGCCACTGATTACCGTGAACTGCGCTGTGCTCGGTGTTGCCCTGCTCAATACGCAAAAGGCACACAGCTTTTTTGAATCCACTATGTATGGTTTTGGCGGCGCCCTCGGTTTTGCGATGGTGTTGGTATTGTTCTCTGCGATGCGCGAGCGTTTGGCCGTCGCCGATGTCCCTGTGCCATTCAAAGGCGCGGCGATTGGCATGATCACCGCCGGTTTAATGGCGCTGGCGTTTATGGGCTTTGGTGGGCTGGTCAGCCTGCAATAACGGACAACCTTTGGCACTTACACCAATAACTCTGGTACTGGCATGATCGAATTTATTCTCCAGAATCCCATCCTTAGCGCCCTGCTTGCGCTCGGTGGCCTGTCGGCGGCATTTGGCGCGGTGCTGGGTTTTGCGGCGGTGAAATTCAAAGTCGAAGGCGATCCTATCGTCGATCAAATCGATGCGCTCCTTCCGCAAACCCAATGTGGCCAATGTGGCCACCCCGGCTGCCGCCCCTATGCGCAAGCCATCGCTGCGGGTGAAGAGATCAACAAATGCCCGCCCGGTGGCCAGGCGACTATTAATGCCTTGGCAGATTTACTCGATGTAGAAGCGCCTAGTCTGGACGCCGAACACGGTGAACATCTGGATGTAAAACGCGTCGCTTATATCCGAGAAGACGAGTGCATCGGGTGCACCAAGTGCATTCAGGCCTGTCCGATGGATGCGATTCTCGGCGCCGCCAAACATATGCACACGGTGATCGCCGATGAATGTACCGGCTGCGACCTCTGTGTCGAACCCTGCCCGGTGGATTGTATCGATATGATCCCTGTGGAAACTGACCTCAAAACCTGGAAGTGGGATTTGCCTGCGACCAACCAAACTCCTGTATTCCATGTAGTCGCCCACGAAGTGAATTTGATCGCCTCCGACCTCGGACGCGGCCAGGCCTTTGGCGATCAGCGCGACGGCGACAAAGCCGCGTAAATGACGAGACAGCTGCCGAAATGACAAGCCTGATCAAAGTATGGGAACTGCCCGGCGGCGTGCATCCGCCCGAGCACAAACACCAATCCCTGCAATTGCCGCTGGGCACAGTGCCGCTGCCGCCGGTATTGGTGATTCCGCTCAACCAGCATATGGGCACACCTGCGCAACCAGTGGTGCAAGTAGGCGAACGCGTGCTGGCCGGGCAACTGATCGGCGCCGCGGATGGCACCTTTAGCGCCAACACACATGCTTCAACCTCGGGCACCGTAATTGCCATTGAAGAGCGAGCGATTCCGCATCCATCGGGCATGAACAGTGAATCGGTAGTGATAGAACCGGACGGCAAAAACGAGTGGATCGAACTGACCGCATGCGGGGATTACCGCAGCCTTGATCGTTTAGCGCTGCTCGATAAAATCCGCGCCGCTGGTGTGGCTGGCCTCGGTGGCGCGGGTTTTCCGACCGCGGTGAAACTCGCACCCAAATCGACCCAAGTGATCGATACATTGATCCTCAACGGCGCCGAATGTGAGCCCTACATCACCGCTGACGACATGTTGATGCAAGTGCGCGCCGCCGAATTGGTCGCGGGCACGTTGCTACTGAGCCATATCTTGCATCACCCTAAAAACCTGCTGATCGGTATAGAAGACAACAAACCCAACGCCATAGCCGCCGTAAAAGCCGCTGTGGCGGGTGCCGCCGTCAATGATCCGGAAGCGGCGAATATTCAGGTCGTGGTATTCCCTACCAAATATCCCTCCGGTGGTGCCAAGCAATTAATCCAGATCCTCACCGGACGCGAGATTCCCAGCGGTCATCACTCAGCCGATATAGGCGTTATCTGCGTCAACGTGGGTACTGCCGTCGCTGCTTGGCGCGCGGTGCGTTTCGGTGAGCCGTTGGTGTCACGCGTTGCCACTGTTGTGGGTGAATCGCTCACCACCCAGCGCAATATTGATGTGCTGTTCGGCACCCCTATCAGCTATGTACTTGCCCAGCACGGCTTTAACGCCACCAACGCCTCGCGCGTAGTGATGGGCGGGCCGATGATGGGCTTTACCTTACTGGATTTGGATGCTCCGGTCATCAAGACCACCAACTGCATTCTCGCCCCCAGCAAGCAGGAATTACCCGAGCCACTACCCGCGCAAGCTTGTATCCGCTGCGGTATGTGCGCCGAAGTCTGCCCCGCCAGCCTGCTACCGCAACAGTTGTTCTGGTATGCGCAGGCGGAAGATTTTGACCGGCTCGAATCCCACAACCTGTTCGATTGTATCGAGTGCGGCGCCTGCTCTTATGTGTGCCCGAGTACGATTCCGCTGGTGCAGTACTATCGCGCCGCCAAAGGCAGTATCCGCCTGCATGAAATCGAAAAAGAAAAGTCTGACCGTTCGCGCCAGCGCTTTGAATTCCGCCAGCAGCGCATCGCCAAAGAAGAAGCCGAGAAAGAAGCAAAACGCGTAGCGCGCCAAAAAGCAGCAGAAGAAGCCAAGAAGAAACTGGCTGAAAAAGCGGCTGCACCCGCTCCATCAAGCAATGTCATTAGCGCTGCGGCAGCCGTCTCCAGCGCAGTACAGGTCGCGCCCGATGAGCAAAAAGCCAAGCTTGAACGGCTGGTGGCTGCCGCTAAAAACACCTTGGAGTTCCAGCAAAAACCGCTAGTGCCCAATAAAACCAATCCAGTCATTAGCGACGAGCAGCTGGTCAAACAGCAAGTGCGTATTAAGCAGGCTGAATTAAAGCTTGCCGAAGCCGAGAAAAAGCTCGCCGACTTCTCGGCACAAACAAGTAGCACCGAATCAGCGGCAACTTCAGCTCCGCTTACCGTTGCAGCCGCCGCAGTAGCACCAGCAGTCGATATGAACGACCCGGTTGCCGCCGCTATCGCGCGCGCGCAAGCCAAGTTGACTATGTCACCGGAAGACAAAGCCCGCGCGAATCTGGAGTCCTTGCGTGCGCGCTTGGCCAAAGCGGAAGAGAAAGTCGCCGCTGCTAAAACGGAAGGCAGCGCCAATTTGGATGCGTTACAGCAAGGCGCTGAAAAACTGCAGCAAAAAATTACCGAGGCACTCGCCGAGCTGACGGCATTGGGCATTAAAGATGAGCCTATCGCAGTGCCTGAACCTGTGGCACCAGTTGCACCGGTCGCAGAACCTGTGTCCGCAGAACCTGTGTCCGCAGAACAAAGCGCCGCCCAAGCGGCGATTGAAAAAGCCAAAGCCAAGGCGGCAGCGATGGCAAGCATGAGCGATGAAGAAAAACGCGCGGAGCAGATCCAATCCCTGCAGACCCGTCTGACCAAAGCACGCGAGCGCTTAGCCAAAGCCGAAGCAGAAAACGACGCAAATATAGAAGCCTTCCGCGCAGGTGTGACGAAGCTGGAAGAAAAACTGAATGAGCTGGCATAGTGCAGCTCTGCTGCACAGTGGTTTAACGAGATAACAGCATGGCGTTATTAAATATCACCTCGCCCCATACCCACGGGGCCAATCGCACCGGGCGCATCATGCGACTGGTGGTTTACGCCACTATTCCCGGCATAGTCGCACTCACCCACTTTTTCGGGATTGGCGTGCTGATCAATGTGCTGTTGGCAAGTTTAAGTTGCATCGCATTTGAAGCGCTGGTGATGAAACTGCGCGCGCGCCCGGTTATGTTCTATTTGCGCGACTGCAGCGCACTGGTAACGGGGGTTTTGATTGGTGTTTCCCTACCGCCCTATTGTCCTTGGTGGCTTGTAATCAGCGCGAGTTTTGTCGCCATAGTATTAGCCAAGCAACTCTACGGTGGCATGGGTTTTAACCCCTTTAATCCGGCGATGGTCGCCTATGTATTGCTGTTGATTTCCTTTCCCGTGCAGATGACCCAGTGGGCGACTCCACTGCCGATGTTGGCCGATGGCCAAACCGCACCCAGCCTTGTTGCTGCATTGGATAAAGTCTTTTTCTCTACACCAATCGACGCTTACAGCTCTGCCACTGTCCTCGATGTGATGAAGCAAAACTCCGGTCTGACACTGGATGACCTCTACCAACAGCAACCCGTATTTGCCGAAGGCCACTGGGCGGGCGCTGGCTGGGAGTGGGTGAATATCGCGTTTTTGCTGGGCGGAATTTATCTGCTCTACAAAAAAGTCTTTACCTGGCATGCGCCGATTTCGATGCTGATTGCACTAGTCGTAATGGCTACACTCTTTTACGACAGCGGCAGCTCCAACTCCGGCGGCTCACCGATTTATCACCTGCTCTCGGGCGCGACTATGCTCGGTGCATTTTTTATCGTGACTGATCCAGTCAGCTCAGCAGTAAGTACACGCGGCCGTATCGTTTACGGCGCCTTGATCGGTGTATTGATTTATGTGATCCGTGCTTGGGGCACCAGCTATCCGGACGGCGTAGGTTTCGCAGTCTTGTTGATGAACTTTGCTGCGCCCTTTATCGATTACTACACCACGCCGCGCACCTACGGCCACAAAAAACCGCGGCGCGCGACTGACGCCAGCAAACAAGATGGAGGTCACTGATGCTCTGCCAATCCATTAGCAAGAACAGTTTTATCCTCGCAGCTTTTGCGGTGTTTACAGCTGGCGCGTTGGCGCTGACCAATCTCGGCACCCAAGAACGTATCGCCGCCGCTGAACGCGCTGCACAACAGCGCGCCCTGTTTGAAATAATTCCACTGCAAGATCACGATAACGATTTGCTCAACGACACCATCCCCGTACCCGATAGCGCATGGGAACCTTTAGGTACCGGGGCAGACAGCAAAATTTATCGCGCCCGCCGCGGCAATGAAATCACTGCGCTGATTATTCCCGCCACCGCACACGATGGTTATTCAGGCGATATCAGCATGATTGTCGGCGTGAAGCGCGATGGCAGCATCGCCGGTGTACGCGTGTTGCTGCACAAGGAAACACCCGGTCTGGGGGATAAAATCGAACTCAAAAAACACCAGTGGATTTTAAGTTTCAATGGCAAAAACCTGAACGTGCCGGTGATTGAAGAATGGAAAGTGAAGAAAGATGGCGGTGTTTTTGATCAATTCGCCGGTGCCACTATCACACCACGCGCAGTGGTCGGCCAGGTAAAACGTGTATTGGAATTTGTCGCAGCCAATAAGCAAAATTTGTTTATCGATACCCAGCCACTTGCCCAAACGGTAACTAAAGGTGAAGTCCATGAGTGATGTCAATTACAAAGAGATTACCCAAAAAGGCCTGTGGAGCAACAACGCGGCGCTCGTTCAAGTGCTCGGCCTCTGTCCGCTGCTGGCAGTGAGTTCGACTGTCGTTAACGCACTGGGGTTGGGGTTGGCAACGCTGCTCGTACTCACCACCACTAACTCTGCTGTTTCACTGATCCGCTCTTATGTGAGCGATGCAGTGCGCCTGCCCGCGTTTGTGATGATCATCGCCTCGGCCGTAACCTGTATTGAATTGCTGATGAAAGCCTTCACCTACGAGCTGTATCAAATTCTCGGTTTATTTATCCCACTGATCGTGACCAACTGCGCCGTACTCGGCCGCGCTGATGCCTTTGCCAGTAAAAACAAATTAATTCCTTCTGCCGTTGACGGTTTTATGATGGGAATGGGTTTCTTGCTGGTACTGGTCTGTGTCGGTGCGGTGCGCGAATTGCTCGGTACCGGCCATTTATTTGCCGACATGCAACTCTTGTTTGGCGAATCAGCCCGCAGTTGGCAACTCAATGTGTTTGGTGAAAGTTTTCCCAATGTGATTTTCGCGCTGCTACCGCCCGGTGCATTTATTGTGGTGGGTTTTTTAATCGCCGGAAAAAATGTGATCGATGCAAAATTAAAAGCGCGTGCCGATGCCGTTAAAGAGCAGGCAGCCAAAGGCAGTAAACGCGTGCGTACTACCGGCAGTGTCGCTTGATAAATATTGCCCGATAAAGGAAAAGAAGAATGTTTGAGATTGATAAAGCTGAATTAATCACGTTTTACTCCAAATTTATTGCGCCCTGGAGTATTAAAATCCTGATTGCACTGCTGATTTTTTTCATCGGGCAATTGGTTGCCAAATTCATCGCACGCATACTCGGCAAAGTACTTGGCCGCACCAAGCTGGATAGAATTCTGGTGGAATTTATCCAGTCGCTGGTGAATGCCCTACTGTTGGTGTTTGTGATTGTCGCCGCACTCGATCAATTGGGCGTGAACACTAATTCCGTTATTGCCGTGTTAGGTGCAGCCGGATTGGCCATCGGATTGGCACTACAAGGCTCACTGCAAAACTTTGCTGCCGGTTTCATGTTGTTAATCTTCCGCCCATTCAAAGGTGGCGATTTTGTCGAGGCAGCGGGCACCGCCGGTGTTATCGAAAAAATTGGTATTTTTTCAACGACTCTGCACACCGGCGATAACAAAGAAGTGATTATTCCCAACAGTGCCATCTACAGCAGCAATATCGTTAACTACTCAAAGCGTCCTACCCGTCGCATCGATATGGTTTTCAGCATTGGCTATGAAGACGACCTGCGCGCTGCGCGCGATATTATCGCCGCTATTATCAAAGATGAGCCGCGCATATTACCGGAGCCGGACACCCTGATTGCCGTGGGCGAGCTGGCTACCAACAGCGTGAATTTTTTTGTGCGCCCCTGGGTAAAAACGGAAGACTATTGGGACGTAAAATTCGCCCTCACCGAAAAAATCAAACTCGCCTTCGATGCCAATGGCATCACTATCCCTTTCCCGCCCATCCATATCCACAGTAGCAAAGCCCCTGCTTAGCTATCCAAATCAGTACCCAAGGTTGAGGCGACCTATCATCATGAGTGTCGTCTGGCTTTGGGGCGGATTGAAGGGTGAATTAGAACTCTTTGTTTAATGCGCCAAATTAGCCTTGACGCATCCCCCCCCTGCTCTTAACCTAAGCGCCCTTTTTTTCCTGAGCCTTGGTTGCTGTTATGACCTACTGCGTTGCGATCAAAGTTGATGCCGGCCTGATCTTTTGCTCAGACTCGCGCACCAATGCGGGTGTTGATCAGGTCAGCACCTATAGCAAGATGTATCACTTCGGCATTGAGGGCGATCGCCAGATCGTGATCAACTCGGCCGGTAATCTTGCTACCACCCAATCCGTGATCGCGAAAATTCGCAAGGACATCAAAGACGGCGCCGATATTAGCCTCGCCACACTCGATAGCATCCATGATGCCGCCGACTACGTGGGCGAAATCAGCATTGCCATTCAGGAAAAGCACGCCCAGCACAACAGTAATGTCAGTTTCGAAGCGAGTTTCCTGTTGGGCGGGCAAATTAACGGCGATTCACCAGCGGTTATGTTGATTTACCCGCAGGGCAATCACATCACCACCTCCAAACAAACACCTTATTTACAGATTGGCGAGAGCAAATACGGCAAGCCGATCCTCGATCGTATCCTAAAACCCGAAACCGGCCTGGATACCGCAGCGCTTTGCGCCTTGGTCTCCATGGATTCCACTATGAAGTCCAACCTTACCGTTGGCCCACCCATTGAGCTGATGACCTACGCCACTAACAGCGGCTACATGAAGCACTCTGTGTTTGAGGCGGATAACCAGTACCTGCGCGAGCTGACCAAATCCTGGGATTGCCTGATCGTAGAAGCTTTTTTGCAGTTACCGCCACCGCCGCAAAACTAATTGCTCATCACTGAATACCCTGAAAGCGCCAGTATCCAACCGATACTGGCGCTTTTTTGTTTCTGTCAGACCCATTTTTTACCTTAGGGCACTTATGGTGCAGTTATTGCCTTACTAATAGCAGCAAAAATAGTAGGCAAGTTAAGCGGCCATCACCGCGACCTAAATAGCGTAACAACCGACGGGGATGATAATAACTTGCCCTTTTCCCAGCCTGGTGCACACTTGAGTGCACCAGCATGATCCATAAACCGCACTTTGAAGGAAGGAATTAATTTATGGCTATCCGCGTTGCCATTCATCACAAGACAAAATATGAATTTGATCGCCTGACTTCACTCTTTCCCCATGTACTACGTTTACGCCCAGCGCCCCATAGCCGCACCAAAATTCACAGCTACTCCCTCAAAATCGAACCCGCTGATCATTTTATTAATTGGCAGCAAGATCCTTTTGGCAACTTTCAAGCGCGTCTGGTATTTCCCGAGCAGACCAAAACCCTGTCGATTGAAGTCGAAGTCGTCGCCGATATGACCTCCATCAATCCCTTCGATTTTTTTGTGGAGGACTACGCGCAACACATCCCATTTGATTACGACGAGCAATTGCAGCGCGAATTAATTCCCTATCTCGAAATCAGCGAAAACGGACCGCAATTGATGGAGATAGTAAATAAGATCAAAGCCGATATCCGCCACCGCCAGCTGAGTGAAAAACCCTGGGCGGTGAACGACTTTATGGTGAGTATCAACCAGCTGGTTCAGCAAGCGATTGGTTATGGGGTGCGCCTTGAGCCCGGTATCCAAACCTGTGAAGAAACCCTGACACTCGCTAAAGGCTCCTGTCGCGACAGTGCCTGGTTACTCGTACAAATTTTCCGCCGTTTAGGTTACGCCGCGCGTTTCGCTTCAGGTTATTTAGTGCAGCTCACTGCCGATATCAAAGCGCTCGATGGCCCCAGCGGCCCGGAAAAAGATTTCACTGACTTGCATGCATGGACTGAAATTTATATTCCCGGCGCTGGCTGGATTGGTCTCGACCCAACTTCCGGTCTGCTCGCGACCGAAGGCCACATCCCACTCGCCTGCACTCCCGATCCGATTTCTGCTGCACCTATCACCGGTGCTACCAGTAAATGTGAAGTGGAGTTTTCGTACAGCAACGAAGTGTTCCGCATCCTTGAAGACCCGCGTGTAACCAAACCCTACACCGAAGACCAATGGCAAACTATCAACGCACTTGGTGCTGCCGTTGATAAAGAATTAATTGAACAGGATGTGCGCTTGACCACCGGCGGTGAACCCACGTTTGTGTCAATTGACGATATGGAATCCGAGCAGTGGAATACGGGTGCACTGGGCGCCGATAAATTGCGTCTCGCAAAAGATTTGTTGCTCCGGATGCGCGAAACGTTCGCACCGAATGGTTTACTGCACTATGGCCAAGGCAAATGGTACCCTGGTGAAGAAGTACCGCGTTGGGCGCTCGGCTGTTTCTGGCGCACAGATGGCCAAGCCCTCTGGAATAATCCGCATTTACTGGCGCGCGCTGATAAAAGTTATGGCCTCACCCATATCGATGCAAAAAAATTCGCGCAACTCTTGTGTGAAAAAATCCACGTCAATAGCGATCATTTAATTCCTGCATATGAAGATGTGCTCTACTACCTCTGGGCGGAGCAAACACTACCGCCAGATATCAATCCACTCGAAGCCGATTTAAAAGATGACCTGGAGCGTCGTCGTATCGCAAAATTATTATCGCGCGGATTAAATACTGAAAGTGGCTATGTATTACCGATTGAATGGAACTATAGCCAGAACCAAAACTATACCAATCAAAGCTGGCTGACCGGTCGCTGGAAATTACGCACCGGCGAACTCATGTTAGTACCGGGTGATTCTCCTCTCGGTTTACGTTTACCATTAAATTCACTCGAATTCCCCAAACATGAATACGAGCGTTACCAACCGGAAAGTGATCCACTCGGCCCGCGTGAACCACTTGCAACCAAAGGCCAGCAGGCAACGGCGCTAACGGCAGAAAAAAGCGGTGCGGTCAAAAATACCATCGCACAAAAAATTGCCGAACAAAAAGCTGCACTGGGCGGCGCACCAAAGCCGAATTATATTGAAGCGGGATATGTGATTCGCACCGCCATGTGTTTTGAAGCACGCGATGGTCGTTTGCATTTATTTTTGCCGCCGCTGACTTATCTTGAACATTACGTCGCGTTAATCGAAGCGATTGAAGATACCGCCGCGACCTTGAATATGCCAGTAGTATTGGAAGGTTATGAACCACCAAAAGATTATCGCTTGAAGAAATTTTTAATTACGCCCGACCCAGGTGTAATTGAAGTGAATATTCATCCGGTAGAAACCTGGGCGGATTTAGTCAACAACACTGAAGCACTCTACGAAGACGCGCGTCAGTGCCGCTTGGGCACCGAAAAATTTATGCTTGATGGGCGCCACTCAGGCACCGGTGGCGGCAACCATGTCACCTTCGGCGGCTCAACACCTGCGAACAGTCCATTTTTACGGCGCCCTGATTTATTGCGCAGCCTTGTCACTTATTGGCAACATCACCCCGGCTTGTCGTATTTATTTTCCGGTTTATTTATCGGGCCAACCAGCCAATCGCCACGCGCCGATGAAGGCCGCGCCGAAATGTTGTACGAATTGGAAATCGCGTTTCAACAAATGCCGGAAGGCATAGTCGATCAACCCTGGCTGGTAGATCGCTTGATGCGCAATTTACTAATCGACATCACCGGTAATACCCATCGCGCCGAATTTTGTATAGACAAATTATATGCGCCCGGCACCGCCAGCGGACGCCAAGGAATTTTGGAATTCCGCGGTTTTGAGATGCCTCCCCATGCGCGTATGTCGCTAGTGCAAATTTTATTATTGCGCTGCTTGATCAGTCGCTTCTGGAAAGAACCCTACAAAAAACCGTTGGTACGTTGGGGTACGCTGCTGCACGACAAATTTATGTTGCCGCATTATGTGTGGGAAGATTTGCGCGATGTAGTAAACGATTTAAATGAACACGGCTATCCCTTCCAACTTGAATGGCTGGCAGCATTTGAAGAATTCCGCTTCCCGCATTATGGTCGCGTGCAGTTGGATGATATTGAAATCGAATTGCGCTGGGCGATAGAACCCTGGCATGTGCTGGGTGAAGAAGTCAGCAGCTTTGGTACATCGCGCTATGTGGATTCATCGCTCGAACGTTTGCAAGTCAAAGTCAGCGGCTTAACACCAGGGCGTTATATACTCGCGTGTAATGGTCGCCGCGTGTGTTTGAATGCAACGGGGAAACACGGTGAATTTGTTGGCGGCGTGCGTTATCGCGCCTGGCAGCCACCATCAGCTTTGCATCCAACCATCGGCATTCACTCACCGCTGGTGTTTGATTTGATTGATACCTGGAACGGCAAAAGCATTGGCGGTTGCACCTACCACGTCAGCCATCCCGGTGGCCGCAGTTATGATCGCTTCCCGGTCAATGCCAATGAAGCGGAATCGCGCCGTGGCAACCGCTTCTTTGATATCAACCATACACCCGGAGCCTTGCCGATTACACCGGCAGGAAAAATCTTGCGTGAGTTTTTTGAACACAAACATCCGCCCAGACCTATGGCACCACCGCCAGAAGAACCGGCCGATGAATATCCGCACACATTGGATTTGCGCAAGTAATTAATGCTTGACACACCTTACTCCCAAGCCCTGCTTGGGAGTGTATAGGTTGAGCACAACAAAATCGGGTTACAATGGGCGTCATACGTATAACAATGACAAATTATTTTTATGAATCCTTATTCCACGCTTATGGAAAATCCGGTCGATCCAGCCAACATTAAGGACTTTATCTATCCCGCGCCGCAACTTGGTGTGGACGAAGCCTATGACAGCGAAGGCAGGATTCGCCCCCATTGGCGGTATTTGCTCCACAGCTTGCAAAGCCTGGGGCATGATGCGATTGAAGAGCGCCAGAAAAAAACCCGCCGCATTTTGCGCGACGATGGCGCCACCTACAAAATTTACGACGAGCCGGATGCAAACCAAAGCTGGCAACTCAACCCCATTCCGCTGCTGATCAATAGCGATGAATGGAACCAGATAGAAACTTCGCTGGTTGAACGCGCCGAGTTATTTAATTTGTTGTTGCAAGATATTTACGGCGAACGCAAGCTGGTACGCCAAGGCATAATCCCGCCCGATTTATTATTTTCCCATCATGGTTTTTTGCGCCCTTGCCAAAATATAAAATTGCAAGGCAGCCATCAACTCATTTTGCACGGCGCCGATCTGGTACGCGCGCCCGATGGCAGCATGCAGGTAATGGCCGACCGCACCCAGGCACCGTCAGGTGCGGGCTATGCATTGGAAAATCGCACGGTGATGAACCGCGTGTTCCCCAGTTTATTCCGCGATAGCCATGTGCATCGCCTGTCATTATTTTTTTCGCGCCTGCGTCAGCGTTTGCATGAATTAAATCCCAACGGCGGCATTGCACGCATTGTGGTGCTCACTCCCGGTATTTATAACGAAGCCTATTTTGAACACGCCTATCTCGCCAATTATTTGGGTTTCCAATTAGTGCAAGGTAGTGACTTGAGTGTGCGCAACGGCTATGTGTGGATGAAGGCACTCGACGGTCTAAAACGCGTCGATGTAATCTTGCGCCGCGTGGACGATATTTATTGCGACCCGGTAGAATTAAAAGGCGATTCGCGTTTGGGTGTACCGGGTCTATTGGAAGTCGCGCGGCTCGGCCATGTTGCCATCGCCAATCCGCTCGGTTCGAGCGTATTGGAAAATCCGGCGCTGCTGCGTTATTTGCCGGAAATTTCGCAGGCGCTTTTAGGGCGCGACTTGCAAATGCCTTCCGTGAAAACCTGGTGGTGTGGCAATAGCGATGATTTGGAATACGTGTGCAAAAATTTAAAACACTTATTAATTAAACCCACTTATCGTCGCCCCGGTTTGTATGAAGTCTACGGCGCAGATTTGGACGATAAAAAATTACAAGCCTGGCAAAACCGCATCCGCAAAAACCCGCTGCAATTTGTCGCGCAGGAATATGTTGTGGGTGCACAAACACCAACCTGGCATCAAGGGCTTATCCAGCCCCGCGCCTCGGTCTTGCGCACCTTTGCGGTTGCGAGCGAAAGCTCCTATTCGGTGATGCCCGGCGGCCTTACCCGTGTGAATCTCGATGTTGATAAAAAAATTATTTCCAACCAACGCGGCTCTGTTTCCAAAGACACTTGGGTATTGGCGTCGGAACCGGAAAAACAAATCAGCCTGCGCCCGCTCGATACACAACCCGCAGCCGAAAGCAGCAACGCATTACCCAGCCGGGTGGTGGAAAATTTATTTTGGATGGGGCGCTACGCAGAACGCGCCGAATCGGCAATGCGTTTATTACGCACGGTATTTATCCAATTAAATAAAACCGAAAAGTTACCCGACGCAGTGTGCCGCACACTATTAAGTGCCATCACCCATGTCACCGCGACCTACCCCGGCTTTACCAGTTTGCACACAGCACTGCTGAAAAATCCGGAACCGGAAATGATTTCTATTATTTTGGATCAACAGCGGCTCGGCAGCGTTGCCAATAATTTAATGGCAATGGTTCACTCAGCAGAGCAAGTCAAAGAACAATTATCCAGTGATACGCAACGCGTCATTAACGATATTGGCGATGAGCTTGAGCAATTAAAAATTGCACTGGAACCCGATGCACTCTCCGCACCGGAAGAAGCATTGGCGCCACTCATTACCACTCTGCTCGCCTTTGCCGGATTAATCCATGAAAGCATGACGCGCGGCAGTGGCTGGCACTTTATGGAGATGGGGCGCCGTTTGGAGCGCGCGCTGCAAATCGTCAACACTCTGCGCTCACTGCTGGTCACCAGTTTTGATGAAGTCGAACAGGAAACATTAATTGAATCCAGCCTGCTCTGCGGTGAAGCGTTAATTCCTTATCGCCGCCGCTATCAAAACGGCATTCGCATCGACCAGGGATTGGAAATGATTATGCTCAACAGTAAAAATCCGCGCTCGTTGATTTATCAGCTGACACAATTGGAACATCACTTTGCCGATCTACCCGATAACCGCGATGAATTCAGTACTGAACATAAATTACTGCTGGAAGCGACTACCGCGTTAAAGTTAAGCGATATTAAAACGCTCGCCAAAACCGCTAATGGTATTCGCGGCGAATTGGATCAATTGCTTTCGCGCCTGCAATATTTAATCGGCACCGCCGCCAAAGCCATTGGCCAGCGCTATTTTGATCACGCTGAGGGGCCGCAATTATTGGTCAAAAATAGTGAATGGCAGGATCACTTATGAGACAGGTGTTTGTATGAAATACAGGATTATACACAGCACTCGCTACCGCTATGCGCTATCCGTAAGCAATTGCTATAACCTTGCTTATGTACTGCCGCGCTACACGGAAAAACAGCGTATCGATTCAATCGAGGTAAAAGTCTCGCCGCTTGCCACAACACGCAATATGCGCACGGATTATTTTGGCAATCAATTCCTGCAGTTTTCAATAGAAAAAGACCACACCGAATTGGATGTCAGCATCACCAGCGAAATTACCATTAAAGATACCGCAATCAATATCAACCTGGATTTCGGTAATCCCTGCACCTACGTGAAATATTTACTGAAGCACAGTAAAGATTGGGAAACCCTGTGCGCACGCGAATTTATGCTGGACTCCCCGATGGTACAGCAGCATCCTGATCTGGCGGAATACGCAGCCGCATCCTTCCCGGATGACCGCCCATTTTTATCGGCAGTGATGGAGTTAACCCAGCGGATTTTTACCGATTTTATTTATGACCCGGAATTTTCCGATGTCGCTACCCCACTCGCCGATGTGCTCAAATACAAACGCGGTGTATGCCAGGACTTTGCCCATTTTGCGATTGGCTGTTTGCGTTCCTTAGGCTATCCCGCGCGCTACGTCAGCGGCTATCTGGAAACACTGCCGGCACCGGGGCAAGAGAAATTAATCGGCGCCGACGCTACACACGCCTGGTTTGCTGTTTATTCCCCCGGCGAAGGCTGGTATGAATTTGACCCCACCAACAATAAAATTACCGGCGAACAACACATCACCACCGCATGGGGGCGCGACTACTCCGATGTAGCACCACTCAAAGGTGTAATCTTCGGCGGCGGGCATTCACCACAATTATTTGTATCGGTTGATGTGCGAAGAATAGAAGACGACTTTATTCCCACACAAAGTCAGAGCCAGAGCCAAAACTAACATCTACCCGTATACCCTTTCATAAAGGAAAACATTATGAAGCAGATGATTGCTTGCATTTTATTTTCGCTGTTTACACATGCCACGCTTGCACAAAATGATGCACCCTTTGTACTGCAACTCAAATATTCCCCGCTAGGCATTATCGACGCCGATGAGGATGAATTTGATCGCGGCGACCGCAGTTATGAAAAATACGATATGGAATTTGAAAGAACCCTGGGCGCTAAAATTATATTTTCTCCCATTCCCATTTACCTCGGCGTGCAACAAAGTATTACCAATCTCGACAATTCCATGCCCGATGCCAAAGTAGAGACACTTGCCGTTGGCTTTGGCGGTTTGACTTACGACGAATTTGCCTATGACTCAGGAATTTATTTAATGGGGAGCGTAGGTGCAGGGGCAGGCCGATTTAAATTCAAACAACCGGAACTCGATGATTGGGAAGCACTTGTTGAAGGGAATGCTGAAATCGGTTTACGCATACACGAGCATATGTTGTTAGGTGTGGGCGTGGATTATCAACACTTTGGTGAGCCGGGCGAAAGCAAAGCCAACTTCTGGAATTTATATGTCGGAACAGGGTTAACCTTTTAACATGACAAAACACATTTCTATCCCGCTCAAAGACAGCTACAAATTATTTAACCATGGCCCCGTCAGCATCGTCACGAGCGCGTACGGAAACCAGCGCAATATTATGGCCGCGTCATGGACAATGCCGGTAGATTTTTCACCGGCTAAAGTTGCAGTGGTGATCGACAAAAATACCTACACACGAGAATTGGTTGATGCCAGTGGTGAATTTGCGTTGCAATTTCCCATGCGAAAAATTGCAAAACTGACGTTAGATGTTGGCGATATATCTGGCCGCGATACAGATAAATTTGCACGCTACGCGATAAAGACCTTTCCCGCCGCACAGATTAGCGCACCCTTGATTGAAGACTGCATCGGCTGGCTGGAATGCAAAGTGATCAAGCAAGGCGCTGAGTCAATGGATGTCATCGTCGGCGAAGTTGTTGCCGCTTACGCAGACGCCGAACAATTTATTGATGGCCGCTGGCATTTTTCCGCCGATCCGCAAAAACGCAGTATCCATTATATGGCGGGTGGGGAGTTTTATATGACGGGCGAGGCGTTTAGAACAGAGAGTAGTTACTCTGAATAGAATACTCAAACGCAAATCATCACGGCCGGTAAAAATACGCAGGCAAAATACCCGTTGTAATCAACGACTCCAGATTTTTACCTTGCAGGGATGATTTTTCAATCAACCCCGCCAAATAACCACTCACACCGGGCAACACAATAATGAGTTTTAATTGTTGATCTTGTTCGAGCAATCCAATCTGGTTGGGGAACCAACTATCACCACCTTTTACCCACACTGACAGCAATTCATTATTCTGCCCCGATTGCTGCCGGGGTTTGCCCCATATTTTTGTAAGCGCAGCAACGGAGTTTGCTTTGGGCAAATCAGCCAAATGGCTGACGTAAAGCTGTAACGTTTCTGTTAACCAACGGTCACTCACCGGCTTTATCGATTTTGTTTCCGCATTAAATTCACGCCATTTGCTTTCGGTAAGCACAATTGCATTTGATGGTTCACCATCACACGCCACTTCACCATACTGAATAAATTCCTGCCGCCCGATATTGACGTTATTGCCTGCGATGGGCACATACATATCAAAATTCAGGACTTGTTTTTTGTTATACAAAACCTGAAACCCACCGGGGCATAAATGCCCGGCGGTGGTGTTCCAGTAGGTTTCGGCGAGTTTTGCGTGTTTGAGGTAATACTCGATGCGGTAGTGATTTTCGCCTGCGGGAACTACCACGTAACCTTGGCCGTTTTTTAGGGGGCGTTGGGTTGGGGTGCAGGCGATTAGTGATAGAAAAAACACCAGTAAAGAAATTACTTTAAATGTGGCCAATATTTTCACAGCAACATTTGCCAATCACGAGTTTTCGCAGCATTAATCACTGCATCAAAATCCGGAATTACCTCACGCGTTTTTTTCATAACTTGATGGAGTTCATCTGGAAGCTCAATTGTTTCGATAGGTTCGGGAAGCCTATCAAATGGCGGTTCTGTTAACCGGTGTTTTATTTCCGGATTGGCAAGCCCACGCCACTCGCGCAAGCGCATAATAAAATGTAAATCGATTGGATACTGTTCGGCGTGAGCCGCAAAATCCCTACTACCGTCTTTATTGTTGCGGCTTGCAGTGAAGGTATGGCGGTTGGCAAGCTGAATAAGTAGAGAATGAATCAGCTCCATATCTTCCGTATCCCAGTGTTGCCACAATTCAGCAAATAAAGGTTCTTCGGTAAATAAATTAACTGACCATGGCTTATTTTCAACCTCCCAATCTCGCGGTGATATTCCGATAAATTTTTCAGCAAGCCGGATCATAAACAGAGGGGCGAGCGGCTTTTCAGTGCCGCTGACCGCACCAATATCAAACTGATCTAAAACAAATTTTACACAGTTATGAAAAAAATTTTGGTTAGCAAATACCGCTACAAAAGCGACCAATTGACCTGAGAAAAAAATAGTGGTTGGTCGCATTCGATTATCTTCACCACTCTGAGATATGAACCCTTGCCGTTCAAAATTGAAAAAACTCACTTGAGCAGATAAAAAATATTTCATCAACGCGAGATGAATTTCCTCCGTCTTCAATTTTTCATCAGACAAACTGACTGCAAACTGATACCGCAAATCAGCCAACGTCAAAGTATACAATCTACCAACTATACCTAGAACGTCATAAAGCGTCCCACCTTTTGAAATTAATTGCTTAATAAGCATTTCATGTCTAGAGTGTTCTCCTCTAGAAGCAATGTTAGCGGCCTCTTTCTGCCACTCGTTTATATAAGCCCGTCTTGATCGAAACCTTGGTGCCACTTCGTTGTAGTTCATAAGGTCATTTACCATACATTAACAATCGCATTAAGCTGCTGAACGCCAGAAGAATCCAATTTAGGAACCTCAACCTGAATCCAAATGCCTTTAACTGGAGCAGTTAGGTCTTGGCGTAACGTTTTCAACTCTTGAAATGTATCAAGAGCTTCCGAGCCCGCATTTGCATATTTACCCGCCTCATAATCAGCAATCCATTTATCCAATCTTGCCGTTGCAGAGCCTGTGGGCGCTTTCGCTGCATCTGCGCCATTGATGGATGATTTGGCTTCAGCTAAAAAAATTGTGGCTGGATTAGTGGATTTATCAATATATACACCATCTGGGCCATGGCCACTGAGATTTTGCATTGGCGTAAATTTTTTCCCTGTAGTCCCTTCAAGCACATCTAACATCACCGCTTCGCCAAGTTTTCCATCATTGTACTTTATAAAATCGCCCTCTTTGTAATTGTGAAACTTGCCCATTACAGAGATTCGGACTGGAGCTGACTTTAAGTCATTATAAAGAGCATCAAGCGAAGGCCAGAAATGATGGGTGCGACCAAATTCATGATGAATATTATTGCCATGCTGATTTCCATTTACGTAGATACTATTGGAAGTATTGGTTCCTTTTGCACCGGGCAACCCTATAACGTTTGAAGCCAGCCAGGTTAAACCATCCACCCACTCGTTTACGTCATAAGCTAAATCAGGATTATTCGCCGGATTATCATAGGCATCCTTAGGACAAAAAAAGACCCGCTGGGCGGGTCAGAGGTCTCAGAGAGACAACATGCAAGACAAATCAATAAAGAGTTTATGCAGACTTTTGCTCCTGGGATTGCGCCATGACTACGGGCAGGAACCAGGTTTCGGCGATTTTGAAATGCAGGTTGCCGATTTCCAGCTGCAGCTCATCGATATATTCATGCAGGCCGGACTTTAATAACTCATCCAGATCCGCCTCATCCAATTTGTGCTGAATATTGACGATAGAAGCCAACACTTTTTCGCTGTTTGGCAATGCCCACAAGCACTGCTCCAATTGTTTTAAGCAGTGTGCAACGGCGCGAGGGAAATCTTCGTTTTGCAATAAGAAAGTCACTACTGCATTGGCGTTGACACGGTCGCGCACATGTTGGCGATACATTTGGTAAGCACTCAACGAGCGCAGTACGCTCATCCACAAAATATTGTCGTAGGGTTCCAATACTTCTGTACCGCCCGCCGATAAGTGCGGCAAAAGATTGACCAAGCCCGCATCCACAATGCGCGTACTCATATCGGCACGTTCAAGATTGCGGCCAATACGAATTAAATCGTAGGCGTTATTGTGGCTCATACAACCAGCAAGCAAACCGGTAAACTGCTGCACACTGCTGATCACGTGGAGCAAAATAATGCTACGGTCGCGGCGCGAGGTGACTTTGTCGGCGCGGTCGCGGATGTAGTGATACAAATCGTTAATTAATTCCCAGGCTTCCATCGGCATGGTCTCACGGGTGATGCGGGAATTTTCGCGCGCAAAACTGAGTGAGTTAATTAAGGATGCCGGATTCTTTTTGTCCGCCAGAATAAAGTTAACAACGGTTTTTTCGTCGGCGAGTTGAGTATCGCGCTCAAAGTAACTGCCGGTACCGCTGATATCGATCAGCGAACCCCAACCGACACGCACACCGGCGGGCAGATCCAACAATAAATTTGAGTTCACATTCACAAGGCGCGCAATATTTTCACTGCGCTCCATATAGCGACCTAACCAATAAATTCGTTCAGCTACGCGTGACAACATGCTTTAGTCCTCCACCACAATCCAGGTATCTTTACTACCACCACCTTGCGATGAATTCACCACATAGGAACCTTTGCGCATAGCAACACGCGTCAACCCACCGGGTGTTACGCAGTGATCTTTACCCTGCAACACAAAAGGACGCAAATCAATATGGCGCGGCTCGGCATTACCGTTAGTGAGAATTGGTGCGGTCGATAACGAAATTAACGGCTGCGCCATGTAATTACGCGGATCAGCTTTAATGCGCAGCGCAAATTCGTCCAATTCTTTTTTGCTCGCTTGCGGGCCGATAATCATGCCGTAGCCACCGGATTCGTTGGCTGGTTTTACGACAAGTTTGTCGAGATTAGCGAGTACATAGTCGCACTGCTTTTTATCCACACACAAATAACTCGGCACATTCGGCAGGATTGGCTCTTCACCTAAATAGTATTTGATCATTGCCGGTACAAAGGTATAAATCACTTTGTCATCGGCCACACCGGCACCCGGCGCGTTGGCGAGTGCGACGTTTCCTTTTAACCAGGCGCGCATCAAGCCGCGCACACCGAGTACTGAATCCGGATTAAACATATCCGGGTCCAAAAATAAATCGTCGATGCGGCGATAAATAACATCAACACGCTTTAATCCATCAATGCTGCGCATATACACGCAGTCATCGCTGTCCACTACCAAATCACTACCCTCAACCAATTCCACACCCATTTGTTGCGCGAGATAGGAATGCTCGAAATACGCAGAGTTATAAATACCGGGAGTAAGCACGACTATTTCAGGGCGATCCGCTTTGCGTGGTGATAATGATGCGAGCGTATCAAACAATTGGTTGGGGTAATCGGTGACCGGGACAATGTTGTGGTTTTCAAATAATTCAGGGAATACACGCTTGGTCACTTTACGGTTTTCCAGCATGTAGGAAACACCTGAAGGTACACGCAAATTATCTTCCAGCACAAAAAATTCGCCTTTGTCATCGCGAATTAAATCGCTGCCGCAAATATGCGACCAAACACCGTAGGCCGGTTTCATGCCAATGCATTCTTTGCGGAAATTCACTGAGTCTTCGAATAAGTACGCGGGCACAACTTTGTCTTTGATAATTTTGCGGTCGTTGTAAATATCGTTAATAAATAAATTCAGTGCCGTTAAACGCTGGATTAAACCGCGCTCGGTTTTTTGCCACTCACGCTGCGGAATAATGCGCGGAATAATATCGAACGGCCATTCACGATCAATGTTGCCTGCGTCGCTGTAAACCGTGAACGAGATGCCCATGGTTTTAATGGCTAATTCTGCAGAGAGTTTTCGGTCTTGAAGTTCCTGCCCGGACAAAGAGGCGAGATATTGGGCGAGGTGTCGTGTTTCTGGGCGGGGTTGGCCTGGCGCGCTGATCAATTCATCGTAGAAGTGGCCAGAATGATAATTCTGCCAATCTATTTTCATTTCACTCATGGTGACTTCCTTCAGCATCGCGGCCTCACTTTGATATGCATTCTTAGCATTGTTATAGCGCCTGCTGAAAACGCATCCCTGGTTTCCATTTCTCCCGTCCCAGAAGAATTTCAGCAAGCTACATCCAACTACTTGCAAATTCGTTGCCAACAGCCGCGATTCTTTTGCCGGCAACAACGCTCACAGGCGAACGCCATGTGTATTGGCTCCCTCAAGCGCTGGCGGGTACTGTTATGGTGATACAGACCGCCACCGTGAAGGCATTTTCCTCAGATAAAAGAGAGTTATGACAATTTCGCAGACTATCTACAGGGCCTTGATGCGAAACCACCCTGCGATGCTCTGCCGGAACTGTTTGGCGGGCAACACTTCGTGTGGGAAATCCTCACTCAAAAAAATCACCAACCTGCCACATTGTGGTGCAAGACGAATCAATTCATTCTCACCCGCTTCATCATAGAGCACCAATTCGCCGCCAGCCATTAAATCCCAATCGGGGTTCAAATATAAAACGGTGGAAAGTTTGCGCCCCGGCTGCCCTCTGAAGGCGTCGCGGTGTTTTTGGTAAAAGGCACCCGGGGCATAAACAGCATAGTGGCTCTCGTAATCAAACAGTCCGAGAAATAACCGCTGGTTGATCCCCAACCTCAGTTTATCCATCCATGATAAAAATTCTGTGACAGCAAGATCGCCCGGCTCGAGCCATTGAATAGCGTCGCCGCGAATATCCAGATTGCGCTGGTAATCGCCCTGACGCCCAACGCCAGCCGGCGCCAGTGCCGCTTGCTGTGCGCGCAAATGTTCAATCAAGCCTTGAATCAGGGATGCGGGCAGCGGCTGATCGAGAACCATAAAACCCGGCCCCGTAAGAGCGTCTGCTATTTGATCCAGCAGGAGTTCTGAAGGATATGCGCTTGTTGTGTCCATCATAAAAAACCACAGGCTATCAACGAGCCGCCATTATAGGCTTGATCCACATCAATTCAGCGCGGCGCGCAAATTTTTACCATAGGCAGACACGCCAAGAGGAAGCCCGCCTATGTCAGCATTCACACAACAGATTGAATGGGATAATAACCTGATCAACCGCTATGACTTGGCCGGACCCCGTTATACATCCTACCCTACTGCCCCGCAATTTCAGGAGTCGTTTACGGAGACCACGCTACTCCATGCAATCACCCGCAGCAATCAAGCGCAGCGCCCTTTGTCACTCTATTTTCACATTCCGTTTTGCGACAGCCTTTGTTATTACTGCGGCTGCAACAAAATTGTGACCAACAACAAAAGCCGTTCACTACCTTACATCCACCGCATGATTCAGGAACTTTCGCTCTATGCGGATGTATTTGACAACCGCCGTCAGGTAAAACAATTGCATTGGGGTGGTGGCACGCCCACGTTTATTAGCGATGACGAAATGTCGCTGCTAATGCATGCGACGCGCCGACTATTTCGCTTGGCTGATGATTCCGAGGGTGAGTTTTCGATTGAAATTCACCCGGGGCGGGTCAGCATAGATACAATGAAGCATTTGCGTGACTTGGGTTTTAATCGCGTGAGCATGGGCGTGCAGGATTTTGATCCACGCGTGCAGAAAGCGGTAAATCGCTACAACACATTTGAGCAAGTTAGCGAATTAATGCAAGGGTTGCGCGCGCAACATTATCAATCGGTGAGCATGGATTTCATTTACGGCCTGCCACTGCAAACCCTTTCCAGTATTAAAGAGACACTGACAAAAATTATCGATTTAAATCCGGATCGCTTGTCGCTTTTTAATTACGCGCATATGCCCCATCTTTTTAAAAGCCAAATGCTTATCAGCGATAAGGAACTACCCAGCGCAGCTGAAAAATTGGATATTTTACACTTTGCGATTCAAACGTTGGAAGCGGCGGGCTATATCTACATCGGCATGGATCACTTTGCCAAACCGGAAGATGAACTGGTGCGCGCACAGCAAGCAAGAAAATTACAGCGCAATTTCCAGGGCTATTCTACTCATAAAGACTGCGATCTAATTGCAGTGGGCGTTTCCTCCATCAGCATGATTGACAATATCTACGTTCAAAATGCGAAAGACCTCAATGCCTATCAACAAAAATTGGATTTGGGTTTACTGCCTATCGCACGCGGTTTTACCTTGAATGACGAGGATCAGCTGCGGCGTTTTGTTATCAACAGTTTGATTTGCCACTTACGGTTAGATTTTGCCGAACTGGAGCAGGCATTTTCCATCAACCCCAGAGACTATTTCGCCACAGAAATTGCGCAGCTTGCCCCCATGATTGAGGATGGTTTAATCACAGTTGATGACAGCGGTATTCGCGTGCACAACAAAGGACGCTTATTAATTCGCCGTGTGTGTATGGTGTTTGATGAATATTTGCAAAGGCCAGTGCAGAGCGGTAATCAGATCCGTTACTCTAAAATCATTTGAAAAAAAGCCCGCCGGAACCCGGCGGGCGAAAATCTGGCGAGTTTTTGCCAGATGCTTGCGGAAAAATAACAACCCGTTGAAATCTTATCTGCCAGAAGACTCTTCTGCGCGTTGCGACAATGCTAGCTCTGCAATGCCCAAAATAGCGGCCATACCATTCAAGTTAGTTTTCACTATGTAGCTCTCAGTTTGCTCCAGAACGACAGCGGGACCATAGCCATTGAGGCACACCAAAAAGTATTCGCGGATCATCTGCAACAATTGCGGCTGCTCCATCACACCGCCACCCAAAATAATTTTTTGTGGTGCCAATAACTGCGTCAGATTGGCACACATCAGCGCGAGATATTGCGCCTCTAACAGCCAGGCAGGATGATCCGTTTTCAAAAATTTTCCGGATACTCCCCAGCGCGATTCAATCGATTTTCCGGATGCCAAGCCTTCAAGACAGCCCAAATGAAACGGACAGCAACCCGCATAGTTATCCATTAGCTGATCACGCGGCATCAACATGTGACCCACTTCTGGATGTCTTATGCCATGCACCAGCTCGTTGTTAACTACTATGCCCGCACCGATTCCCGTGCCCACGGTGACATAAATAAAATCGCTCAGGTCGCGTGCCGAGCCCGCTACTTTTTCACCCCAGGCCGCACCATTAACATCGGTATCAAAAGTAATGGGAACATTTAATTCGCGCGCAAAATAGCCGCAAATATCGGTGTTTGACCAATCAGGTTTGGGCGTATTGGTGATGTATCCATAAGTCGGAGAATCTGCCATCAAATCGACCGGACCAAAACTTGCGATACCCATCGCAACCAACTGCACATCGTGCGCCGCAACACTCTGACAAAAAAAATCGCGCACAGCGGCAAGAGTGTGTGCAGGTGTTGTAGTCTCAAATGCTGCCTGCGCAATCAGATTGAGTTCAGTATCAAGCAATGCGCAATTGAATTTTGTCCCGCCCGCTTCAAGTGCAGCAATTACATTGGCGTTGGATGGGCTTTGCATAAAAATTCCACCAGCAACTACCCCCAAATCATCAGGGGCAGATGAGTTAATCAAAAAATAAAAAGAGCCGGGAAAATTCCCCGGCGATAAGCACTGCTAGAACGTAGAACGCAATGTCTTTCCGATGCTAGTGATTAATTGTTTTGTTATCTAATCGCTCAGGCTCAATTAATTAAATCACTGTGAATTAATAATATCAAGAAAATTAATTGATCTTTTTTTCATCCTATTGTGGCTCCATAGATCTTTTAGGATTAAGAAGAGTGGTCACAAAGTGCGTAAAGCAGCAAAAAGCCCCTCTCGGGAGCTTTTCGACGGTGATTCTGCTACGCGGGAGAACAGTGAGGAGCGTTAATCTGCGAGGGACAAACTGCCATCATCAGCCTGACGGACAGGAATGGGGTCGATAATTACTCCCTGAAACACGCCCTGATCATCGTTACCCAGAAACGCCATGAAGTACCAGTTGGCGTCCGGCCCTTGAATAATACGGCCAGCATAAAGGCCATCCTGTTCAGGGCGAGTGAGGAACCCATTTCCAATGACGTCATACGGCCCCATGGGTTGTGCAGATGAAAAATATTTAACGCCGGTTTGCGGCACAACACCTTGCTGCGCTTTGTGCGCGGCCGAGTGGAATCGGGTGGAGACAGAGCAAAATAAATAATAGCGCTCACCGATTTTTTGTATTTGCGGTACCTCCATTTCACCAAACCAACCGGGCGCTAAAAAGGCATCGCCCACTTGCCAATCAATTAAATTGGCGGAACTTGCGTAGCCGATCGCACCGCGCCCATCCGGTTCACCGCGATTGACACGGCAGGTTACCAGCATATGGTAGAGCGGATCGCCCGCCGAATTTTTATCGACAATTATCCAGGGATCACGCCAGGAAGCATCGTGCCAATACTCCAGTTTTAATCCGTCATACCAGCGTTCATCCAATTCCACGATGGGATTCTTATCGTGTTTTATCCAATGAATTAAATCGGCAGAGCGCGCCAGGCAGACACGCTGCACCAAACCTTTTTCAGCGCGCTTGGTGCCAGTGTAAAACATCAACCACTCGTCGCCATGGCGAATAACACTCCCCGTCCAGGTAGTGAAAGAATCAGCTGCATTATCATCGCCACTCGTAGGTGCTATAGCATCAGGCAGAATTGTCCAGTTTTTTAAATCACGGGAACAAGCGTGCCCAACCGACACATTCCAATGGCGCAAATCCGGATTACCCAGCGATTTATTCGCTTGCAGATAAAACAAATGGTAGTCATCACCATCAACTGCAAACCAAAAATCCCATACCCACTTGTCAGTTAACTGCAGCATAGAGCCTCAAATCCCCTCACGGGTTAACGTAAAAATTTAATCGCCGGATAACATCACATTTTTATCAGGCGAAAAGTTCGCGTAAAACGGCAATATCGCACCACCAATGGCGCGCGCATCCTGCCCGATACTTCCGATTAACACCTGCGGCGCCAGCACACCGGTGGGTGTTAATAAATTGACTCGCTCTGCCAACTTATCCACCAGAACCTGCACCAGATCGCGCGGTAAATTCGCATCCAGAACAATCGCCTCCAAATCCAACACGCCGGTGGCAGAAAAGATAACAAACGAGAAAGCATCAACCGCATCCTCAATCCACTCATCCAATGCAGCCTGTGCAGCGGGCAACAGCGACGGCAACTGGGAGATATTATTAATCGGAAATCCGCGCGCATTCAGATGGCGGCGCAATGCATAAATCGATACACGATTAGCAAGAGTTTCAAAGGGCCCCGTAACCAGTGGCACCGTATCCAGCGACGACGAAGTTACCGGCATGGACGCCAGAGCGCCTGCGTTGCCATGTACGCCGGATTCAAGTTCGCCATGCAAAATCACACCGCCACCTACAAAAGTGCCGATAAAAATATACAAAAAATTATTGATGCTATTCCCACAACCTAATTTTAATTCTGCCGCAGCAGCGGCAGAGCAATCATTCTCCACAAATACCGGGAGATGAATTTTCCCTATCAATTGTTCGCGCGGATTAAATGCATTCCACCGCTGGGCGAGCTCATCATCCATATTTAACTCGCGCTGCCAAGCGCCCATAAACCAGGGCATCGCCAAACCTACACCCACAATACGCGGCTGTAACTCCGGCGCTAAACTACCCTGCAAATAATTCACGCCCTGAACCACTTTATCGATCAAAAAATCCGGATCAGGTAACGTAAATTCGTGGGCGACTTTACTCATTACATTGCCGCAAAAATCCATCAGCAAAATTTGGATATCGTTGCGCCCAGCATTAACGCCAATTGAAAATGCGCCTTTAGGATTTAACGCATACATTGTGGACGGCTGGCCTAACCCACGTTGCACTTTGCCACGCTGCACAACCAAATCGGCCTGCTCCAGGTCGTCAATAATACGTGTCACTGCCTGAGGCGTGAGGTTGGCAAGCTTGGCCAGCTCAAATTTGGAGGCCAAGCCAAGGCGGCGCAGCTCGCTGATGAGCACCCGCTCGTTATAGCGACGCAATCCACTGGAATTACTACCTTTACTCATGAAACCCTCTGATTTTGCCCCACACAACCGCAGCGGGAGGCGTAAATTGCAGCTCGACAGTTGACTTAATTAAACCACTGTGAATAAATAAGTCAACCGGTTTTCGTGATCCTAATCATTTGAGCGCCAAAATGAAATAGGGATCTGCCGGTACTAACGGGTTTCATAACAACAATTTCCCCCGAGGGCAGCACCATGTCCAATGTGCACGAGACTCACAATCTGCGGCTGATCCGTTGGTTGACCTTTTTAATGTTCACCATGTTTGCCATGACCACCGACGCGGTCGGCGTCATCATTCCGGAAATCATTAAAGATTTCGGGCTGAGCCTCACGCAGGCCAGCGCTTTTCACTACGCCCCTATGATCGCCATCGCATTTAGTGGTATCGCATTTGGTTTTCTCGCGGACAAACTCGGGCGTAAATACACAATTCTGATTGGCCTTGGAATTTTTGCTGTTGCTTGTTTTTTGTTTTCATTCGGCAAGCAATTTGAATTTTTCGTCGCGCTATTGTTGATATCGGGATGTGCGATAGGGATTTTTAAAACCGGTGCGTTGGCATTGATTGGCGATATTTCGGCAAACACCCACGAACACACACGCACTATGAATACCGTGGAAGGTTTTTTTGGAGTGGGCGCAATTATCGGCCCTGCACTCGTTGCCTATTTATTAGCGGCGCAAGTGTCCTGGACCTATTTGTATTTGGTTGCTGGCGGCGTTTGTGTGTTGCTGATGTTGATTGCGGGTCGCGTGCAGTATCCGCACACTCAGGTTAATGCATCTAGCCAAAAAATTAATGTACGACGCACACTGACTATGCTGCGCAACCCCTACGCGACGGGCTTCTCACTCATGATCGCGCTCTATGTTGCCACCGAAGTTGCTATTTATGTTTGGATGCCGACCTTCTTAAAAGACTATAGCGGCGACTGGCAATGGCTCGCTACTTATGCGCTCACCATTTTTTTTGTTTTGCGGGCGGGCGGGCGTTTTCTCGGCGCCTGGATTTTATTGCACTGTGAATGGTCATTAGTGATGGCCATCTTTAGTGGCGCGATTTTTTTATGTTTTCTTGGCAGCGCAATCGGAGGACCCGAACTGGCGGTGTTTCTGTTTCCCTTGTCCGGCTTGTTTATGTCAATGATTTATCCAACACTCAATTCAAAAGGCATCAGCTGCTTTGATAAACATGAACACGGTTCTGTCGCTGGCGTTATTTTATTTTTTACTGCCGTTGCCGCAGCGCTTGGCCCATTATTGATGGGGTTCACTGGCGATCTTTTAGGTCATGTCAAATATGGCTTTTATTTGGCAACTGGATTTGCAGCATTACTGTGTATCGCACTCTGTTACAACTTGCTCTACAAACCCGCAGAAGCAAGATTGAACCGCACACAGCTATCATCAACTGACGAGATGGTCAGGTAATTTCTTTACCGTGTAAATATCAAACCGGCTGGACTTACCTTCCAGCTGATAAGAGGGAACTTGACCATTGAGGAAGGGCGCTTTGCGAGGACGCTTAACAACCACGCGATAATGGACATGCGCAAGCGCCAGAGGCAAGAGCGCGTCGGCATCTTCATCTTTACCAACAATTGAATGGAAGGCTGCCATTTCTTTTTTGACATCAGCCGTTTTTTGTCGCTCGGGAAACATAGGGTCCAGATAAATAACATCGGGAAACTCTTCTGCGGTGAGCGATTCCAAATAAGTGCGACTATCCTGCGAGCGCAATTGCATCCGCTGAATCACTTGAAGCAATTCAGCATCTTGTTCGCGAGCAAAAATTTGCGCGCGCAGCAAACCATCTTGCAATAACAGATGCACAAGCGGCGAACGCTCAATCATGGTGAGCTGACAACCCAGGGTTGCGAGCACAAAACTGTCTTTGCCCATGCCTGCCGTCGCATCCAATACTCGCGGATAAACACCGGCCTTAACACCAACCGCCTTGGCAATCATCTGACCTTTGCCACCACCGAACTTACGCCTGTGATCTACAGCGCCCTCAGTAAATTCGACCAAAATCGGCCCTGGTGCTTTACGCCCGGTTTGTTGCAATGCAATATCAGCCGGGGAAAACATCACCACAAAGCCATAATCGACAACAGTTTCCGGAGCCTGATCGTTTAACAAAGGCAATTGTAAACGGGCAGCAAGCTGCTCTGCTTGTGCAAAGCGCTCCGGATCATTACAAAGAACAGCAAGAATATCGGGCATAAAAAATACTGGGCAAAAATAGATGTAGCATTATCTATTCGTTACCCAGTGCTAGCAATCTTTTGTTATCTGGTTTTATTTTTCCATGGTGAAGCGAATGCGGTCTTTCACATCAACGGTTCTCACCGCAACACCATCAACTTCATTGGGTTTGTATTTCCAACCTTTCACCGCTTTAATCACACTTTTATTAAACACAGCAGAAGGCACGTAGCCAATAATGCGAATGTTATCGGTAGCGCCTGATTCAGTAACATCAAACATCACATCCACATAACCTTCAACACCTTTACTGGCTGCAGCAACCGGATATTGCGGTGCAATTTTAATAAACGGAACCATTTGGCCACCCATGCCAAAAGCACCTTTAATCGGCGGTTTGACAATATCAACGGGGCCACCAAAATGCATACCATCACCATCAATACTCACTTCCGGCGGATCAAACCGATTTACCGGTGGAGGTGATTGTTGTTCTACCGGGCGAGCGGGCGGCTCATCTTCTCTTGTCACTATGGGTGGTGGTGTATCCATAATAAATTGAGGAATTGGCGCAACGGGATCATCGTCTAAGACCGGATAGTCATTGTGTATTAAATAATGCATCGCATAGAGCAATGATATGGTCATTAATAATGCCGCGGGAATCGCACTCATCGTGCGCACGGCAGGTGACCCGCCATTGGTATCGACATAATTGTTTTTATCGGAAACGATTAATTTATTCATAGCGAATTCCTCAAATAACATTTTCCAGGCAATAAGGGGCCCCGCCCGGTAGAGGGTCATTTACAACAGGGATTTAACGCGTGAAACTTAGAGAGAGACGAGATTTATCGTCGGTGTTTATCGATGACAACTTCTTGTGGATTGGTGGAGAGAGTGAAGCGGAATAATTCAGTGACGCCTTGCACAACTACCGGTTCACCATTTAATAATTGTGGGCGGTAGCGCGATTTTTTTAACGCAGTTAACACTGCTCGATCAAATATGCGCGAGGGCGAATGGCCAATAATGGTCGGCTGTATGATGGCGCCATTGGTATCTATCGTAAATTCCACTTGTACCCATCCTTCTATGCCCTTATGCAAAGCGGCAGCGGGATATTCAGGTGTTGCCATTTCAATCGGTAAAAAACCTTCAACACGAATATCGGGAACCAGTTGTGTGTTTTCATTAAGGAAATTGTTTGTGTCTTGTAGCACCGCTAGTTGTTTGAGCTCAACGGCGGTCGGTTTGTTAACCTGTATACTCAGAGCTTCAACACCCACGGGTAAATCAATGTGCGATGGCTGTGTATAAGCGGCTGGTTTTAATTGTTGTAATAATTCCCAACTGAATTGTTCGGTACGCGGCGCACTTTGAGCTGGCGAGGGCGTATTTGGCTGAGGGAATTCGATGTGTAAAAACTGGATTTTTTGACTGCGCCATTGTTGCTGCAACGGCATCAATTGCACACCCGCAACTAACACCAATAAAAATCCACCGCAGATTAACCAGTATTGTGCCGCTTCCATTGGTACAGATTGATGCGGGCGCTGTTGGTCCAATATCGCCATAATACGCTGACCAATTGGCGATTGACCGCGCATTTGCAAACCCTGATTTGCGTGTTTATGACTCGTTTCGCTACTGGCAATTGCTAACAAATTTTGCGCATAGGTTACTTGTTTATTGTGCAATTTATAAATGTAATCATCGCAAGCCAACTCTGCTTGCTGATAAATTTTTTGCGCCATCCACCACAGCGGCAGCAAAAACCAAAAGCAGGCGCAGGTAATTTTTACTAATAAGGTAGTCAACCAATCCCAACGGGCGATATGGCCTAACTCATGGATAAGTACACTGAGTTGCTTATCTTGATCCCACAACAATGCGTCGTGCGGCAGCATGATTACCGGGCGCAATAAACCCCAGGTTTGCGGTGACGACACTGAGCGCGAACTGACAAGATCAATCTTGCGAGAGACATCTACCAATTCACGCAATTCATCCAGCTGAGAGATTAACCCGGGTGAACTCACCTTCTGTGCGCGACAGGTTTGCAATGCAAGCCCAATAATTCCAAGCAATAAATAAAATAATAGCCACGTAGTAACCAGTAGATATATTCCAGCTACCATCAGGAAGTTTTTCTGGTTGATATGATTCTGTAACCAGATGTTAATTTCTTCAAACCAACTGACGGGAACCAGCATAATGTTTGCCAGCGATGGAAATCTCGCCCATTCAATGTGAGGCAATGCTCCCGCGCAGAATGGCAACAATAGAATACTGACAACCCCCAGACTTAATACGAAGTGTTGCAAAGCAGCTGATTTTTTACGCAACAATATCCAGAGCACACTCATCACCAACAAGATCATTAGTGGTTTGAGCAAACCGGTAACAATCACACTGATAAAAATAGACGCGCTCATCATACCGCCTCGATTGTTATTATTTCTGTCTCGCTGAAGCGTCAGCTTGTGCTGCCTCATCGATTGCCTGCTGCAGCTGATTTATTTCTTCTGCACTCAGCTTTTCTTTATTCATTCCCAATAATGCATTCACTGCTGCAGCAGTTGATCCGCCAAAAAATGTTTTGAGCATTTTTTGCAGTGCAGAAGTTCGCGCCTCTTCCTGTGCTACTACCGGAAAATAAATATAGCGCGGGCCGTCTTCGCGAAAATCGACGATCTTTTTTTCCACCAATTTTGCAAGCAAGGCGCGCACAGCTGAATAGCCAGGCGCATCGGGAATAGCGGCACGCACATCCTGAGCCGATAACTCACCAGCCTCAAACAAGGCATCCATAATTTGCCGCTCACGTCGGCTGAGTTGCGCAGCAGCAGTTTTATCCACATCATTCAAAGTCATACGCTTTACCTACATCAAATTTACTTCAATGCTGTTTTTTTAGCATCATGCTAATAATTTAGCACCAGCCTCACTTTCGTCAAGCGTTAAATGCTAAAAAATAGCACATAAGCTCAAATCTTTGATTTTTAATATTTTTTTCAATAAAAAAGCCGCTGCGGTAAACCGAGCGGCTTTCGTGAACACGAGAATACTTATTCGTTAGGCACCAGCTCCAATTCTACGCGACGGTTTGCTTCACGCCCGGCCGCTGTATCGTTGCTGGCCACCGGGTAGCGCGAGCCGTAACCATACGACTGGATACGTGCACTGCTAACCTTCTGGCTGCGCAGGTACATAGCAACACTATCGGCGCGGCGCTCACTGAGCGGTTGGTTGATAGAATCGCTGCCGGTAGAGTCAGTATGTCCACTCACTTTGATTGAGGTTTGGTTAAACTCAGCCAAAACCTTGGCAACTGAATTTAGCACATCGAAAAAATCTGAGCGGATGTCGGCATTACCCGTGCTGAAAGTGATATTACCTGGCATCACCAGATACAGGTTATTACCTTCACGTCTCACCTGCACACCAGTGCCCTGCAACTCCTGGCGCAACTTGGCCTCTTGACGGTCCATATAGTTACCTGCGCCACCGCCGATTACACCACCCAGTACAGCACCTTTTAATGCGCGGTCGCGGCGATCTTTTTTATCGTCGCCCGTCGCTGCGCCTAGGACGGCACCCGCAATTGCGCCTATGCCTGCGCCTTTAGCGGTCTTACTGGTTTTTTGTTCGCCAGTATAGGGATCGGTTGTGGTACAACCAACAATGGCAAATGACAACAAAATAGCGAGGATATATTTCATACTAAGACTCTCCAATAAAACAAAAAAAACGAGGGATAAAGAAATAAACATGTTGTGTGGTGATTGTTGAATAGCGGAACTGAATAAATACTGAATTCTATGATTGCTGCCGAACAGATATCTGATTACAGTGAATGCATTATTCGCATGAATTATGCGAGACGATTTTCCGCCCCAACCTAGGGAAACTCCATATGCACAGTAAATCTTTGTTACTTTTTTGTGGGCTAGTCACCAGTTTATTGACTGCTGGGTGTAAAAATTATTCCGTAAGCGTCAACGAAAATATTGTCTACACGCCGCCATCGATATTTAAGGATTATCAAATCACCGATGCAAAATTGCGCGACTGCGTGGAGCAAACTATTTACGATTTGCATATTACCAGCGCGGAGGATTTAACACGGCTGAACTGCAGTAATGCAGGTATTAAATCCCTTGCTGGATTGGATAAATTTTTTGCGTTAAAAGAACTTAATTTGGCGGACAATCAAATAGCGGATATTAGCGAAATCGAGCAATTAGGACGCTTGGAAAGATTGGTGCTGACAAATAATACCATTAAAAATCCTGCACCACTTTTACACTTGTTGCACCTGACACAATTGCATCTTGCCAAGAACCCGCTGATGACATGTAAAGATTTAAAACAATTGCAACAAAACCTGAACAATCAAAAACTGGATTTTATATCACCAGAACAGTGCATCAACTAACGTGAATTAACCTCGGGGCGCTGATTACACCGCGCCCCGCACAAACATTAACCCAATAGTGTTACGCAACTGGTGCACCACTCGCATACGCACAGGCTCTGCATTAATCGCGCCTACTGCTTTTTTAAATTTGACTGAAACTTCTGTGCCTACAGGTGGGCATACCTGATTTTCAATTTGCACCTGTGCACCACCGTCAGAAATATCCCGGGCAAAACCGATAATCGTACCGAAACTCGGGTGGGACATTTCAACACGCACCGAGGTGGAGGTGCGCTCAAACACGCGGCGTTCGTTCACTATAGATTCCCCATGATTTTAGTAGCCATTTTTGGCTCTGCCAGAGATGTATTGCTTGAGTATAGATACTAATTGTTAAAATTCACCTGCAATAAAAAAGGGGCCTAAGCCCCTCTCTGCCTGCGCAGGGCACTTTATTAGAAAGTTAACCCGAGGCGCTGACCGACCATTTCGTAAGACTCAACAACATTGCCGAGGTTTTGACGGAAACGGTCTTTATCCAATTTCTCACGGGTGTCTTTATCCCACAAACGGCATCCATCTGGTGAGAACTCGTCCCCAAGAATCACTTCGCCTTTATGCAGACCAAATTCCACTTTGAAATCCACCAGCAACATATTGCCTGAGGCAAACAAATCCTTAAGTATCGCATTGATTTTGAAGGTCAATTCTTTCATGCGCGCCAACTGCTCGGGCGTTGCCCAACCGAACGATTGCACGTGCGATTCATTGACCATCGGATCGCCAAGCGCATCGTTTTTCAAGAAGAGTTCAAAGGTGGGTGGATTCAATTCAATGCCTTCCTGCACACCCAGGCGACGCACTAGTGAACCAGCTGCAAGGTTGCGCACTACGCACTCAACGGGAATCATCTGCATGGTTTTTACCAATACTTCGGTGTCCGACAGCAACTTCACAAAGTGTGTGGGGATGCCTGCTTCCTGCAATTTGGTCATGATGAACGCATTGAATTTGTTGTTTACCATGCCTTTGCGATCAAGTTGCTCGATACGCTTGCCGTCAAAAGCGGATGTATCATTGCGGAATAACATAATTACATGATCAGGGTCATCAGTTTTGTAGATGGATTTGGCTTTGCCAGCGTAGAGTTGTTCGCGCTTTTCCATTGATAGGCCTGCTATTCAAAAGTATGTATTGAAAAATAAAAAAACAGAAAGTAAAAAACGGTATTTAAGAAACCGACAACCAGTCAAATCCCTGGTTTTGACACGCAAAAGTCACCTGCTTGACCTCCGCCGTGACGGGTGCCAAAGCAGCTTGTGCCAACTCCAGAGAATTATTTTGTTGGCTGATATGCGCCACTACTAAATGCTGCAACCTTGCGCAGTTAAGGCGCTGTAAAAATCCTGCCGCCTGTTGGTTGCTCAAATGCCCCCACAACCCTCCTACCCGCTGCTTCAACGAAGGGGGATAGGAGCCTGATGCGAGCATTGCCGGATCGTGGTTTGCCTCCAGCACCATGGCATCAAGATCTTGGTAATGGGCCTCAACATGGGCGGTGATGCTACCCAGATCAGTCAATATCCCCAACCGTAACCCCGCAAATTCAAACACAAACTGGGTTGGCTCACGCGCGTCATGGGGTACTGCCACTGGTGTAACGTGCAAATCATTCAACACAAACGGAGTATAGGCTTCTATCAAGCGCAGATCCGGCAATTCACCCAGATTGCGGCTGTGATAGGTACCCGGGGTCATGTACACCGGCAGATCATAGCGTCTGGCCAGAGTGGCAACTCCTTTGATGTGATCTGCATGCTCATGGGTGACCAGTATGGCCATCAGATCTTCAGCGCGCTTGCCCAAGCGCTCAAGCCGCTGGTTGGCTTCCTTGACACTAAATCCACAATCAATCAGAAGGGTACCAGCGCTCCACTCCACCAAGGTAGAGTTGCCGCGGCTACCGCTACCGAGTGATGCAAAGCGCAACGGAGCCAGCACTAGATCAGATTTCTCCGCAATATAGTCAGTAACTCACGCGCTTCGTGTGGGGTTAAACGCTTGCCATAAGGATCGCGAACACGCACAACAAAGTTACCCTCAGTACCCGTCACGACAATCAGGTAACCGGGCGCATCAGGCAATACTTTTTCTTCATCACGATCCGAGCGCGGCGCTTTTTCAAACGCATCACCTGTCAACATATTGGTTTTGACTTGCGCCAGAGTATAAGGTGATGTTGGCGGCTTGGGATTCAAACCTATACGGAAAGTACGTTTGAACCAACCCGGCTTGGCTTCTTCAGGATCTATGTAGTGCACGTAGAAAAGGCCAGCATCGGCATCTGCATCAAACGTCGTAAAACCATCGCGCTTGGCGGCGTATGTCAGGGTCGCAAATGCCCGCTGGCGATCCAGCTTGATTGTCATGATCGGCTCGCTGCGGGATACCCCCAAATTGGCTTTTACCGCGCCACCAATTGCCTGGGCCAACAGAGAAGTACCACCCTCAGCCGTTTCACTCGCCAGCGTTGCCGCCAACTCGTCGAGCATCCACTTTTCACGCTCGGCATTCACCGAGCGTCGCGGCCAGCCCATATCAGGTGCTGGCTTTTCCGCAACGGGAACACTCATGTGGGTAATATGAATTTCAGTGGTTTCCGGTTGCACACCTTGGTCGATCTGCAGGCGATAGCGATCGTAGGTTGTTAAATCCGTTTTGAATTGCAACCAGCTGGTTTCGATGATGCCCTTGCCGATATCAGCTTTGCTTACCGCCAGGGTATTCACATTGAGGAAGTTGCGGATACGCGGCCAGACTTCACCCGGCGCTGCATTCAATAGAATCCAGCTCTCACTGCCAACGCGCTGGATCTTGACATTTTCCTGCTCCAGATTTGCCGACAAAGGCATAGGGCGCGGAATTTCATAATCATCGGCGGTTGGGTCGTAACCAAAGTCAGTCGCGGTAATCGGCGGGATAGGATAAAGCTCGCCCATGGTTTCCGATTTTTTACCCGCCGGTAATACCAACGGGGGAATATTGTCGGCCTTAACGTAATCGCCTGCGCGATTGCGGAATACACCCTCATCGCCAAAAAACATGCCGCAGCCAGAAAGGGAAACCGTCAAGCTGGCAACCATTAACGCCAAAAGCGGGCGCTTGATCGACAATAGAGAAGTTGTTGTTATGGTCATTGCTTTAATTGAACTCATGAATCATCTCGTCGACAACCTGCAAGCAGGGATTAGCTTAAATCCCGGCAGCCTGCATGGCTGTTTTAACCTGTTGGTGATACTGCTCTGACAGACGTGTCAGCGGCAGGCGAATACCCGATTGGATCAAACCCAATTGTTCAACCGCCCATTTAACAGGAATCGGGTTGGACTCAACAAACATGGCCGTATGCAAAGGCAGCAAACGATCATTAATCGCGCGCGCTTCTTTAGCATTACCGGCCAAGGCCAATTCACACATACGCGCGATGGCCGCAGGTACGACATTCGCCGTGACAGAAATATCCCCTTTGCCACCTAAAAGAATTAAATCGACCGCCGTTGCATCGTCGCCCGAGATAATCGCAAAACCGGAGGGAGCCTGTTCGATCAATAATTTGGCGCGATCAAGGTCGCCAGTCGCTTCTTTAATGCCGATGATATTGGGTAATTTGGCCAAGCGCAGCGCCGTTTCCGGTTTCATATCCACACCGGTGCGGCCGGGTACATTGTAGAGAAACTGCGGAATGGCAACCGCTTGCGCGATATGGGCGTGATGCAGGAACAGCCCCTCTTGCGTTGGCTTGTTGTAGTAAGGTGTTACCAACAAACAGGCATCAACTCCCGCATCCTTAGCGGCTTGGGTTAGCTCGACAGCTTCAGATGTGGAGTTAGCGCCAGTACCGGCGATCACAGGGATGCGACCGTTCACTTGATCAACTATTTTTTTAATAACTGCTAGATGCTCGTTCACATTCAGCGTCGCCGACTCGCCAGTCGTGCCTACTGCTACTATCGCGTGGGTACCCTGCTCCAGATGCCAGTCCACCAATTTATGCAGGCTCGCCCAATCAAGGGAATTGTCTGCATTCATCGGGGTTACCAGGGCAACCATACTGCCTTGAATCATCGGGAGCTCCGTTAGCTAGCGAAATAAAGTAGCGAAAAAAGTTAGGGAATCAGGGTGACGAAATAACGAAAGGCGCCATGGTACTGAGTGGGGCCAGACGAAACAAGCAAAACACCATCAAGAGAGAGAGTGAAACCTTATTTTTTAAAATCCAGCATGCGCTGCAGCGGAATCATCGCCAACCTTCCGAGCTCTGGATCAACATGGATTTCATTGTCGCTGCGCTCAAACACCGTCGCCAGATTGTCTAATACATTCATTGCCATCCAAGGGCAATTGGCGCAGGAGCGGCAGCTTGCACCGCTGCCAGCAGTAGGTGCGATATGGAAAACCTTATCGGGATTAAGCTGCTGCATTTTGTAGAAAATGCCTTGGTCAGTCGCAACAATAAATTCGCGGTTAGGCAGGGTTTGTGCCGCTTTAATCAATTGCGATGTCGAGCCAACTACATCAGCCAGATCCACCACTGCTTTGGGCGATTCAGGGTGAACCAACACTGCAGCATCGGGATACAGGATTTTGAGATCCTCAACACCTTTGGCTTTGAATTCTTCGTGAACGATACAGGCACCATCCCACAACAGAACATCGGCACCGGTTTTTTGCTGCACATAAGCGCCGAGGTGTTTGTCCGGCGCCCAGAGGATTTTTTTACCTTGGCGATCCAGATAATCCACTACATCCAACGCAATACTCGAAGTCACCACCCAATCGGCACGCGCTTTTACGGCGGCAGAGGTATTGGCATAGACAACTACAGTGCGGTCGGGATGCTGGTCGCAAAAGGCAGAGAACTCATCGATAGGGCAGCCAAGGTCGAGCGAACAAGTCGCCTCCAACGTGGGCATAAGTACACGCTTTTCCGGTGTGAGGATTTTGGCGGTCTCACCCATAAACTTCACGCCGGCAACGATCAAAGTATCAGCCGAATGATTCTTACCAAAACGCGCCATCTCCAGCGAATCGGATACACAACCGCCAGTCTCCTCGGCGAGAGCCTGAATTAACGGGTCGGTGTAGTAATGGGCGACCAACACAGCATTGTGTTGCTTAAGCAGAGCTTTGATGCGGAGTTTATAGGCAGCTTCTTGCTCAGGTGTGTACTGGGGCGCACTCCACACACGGGCGAGATGTTGTTTTACCAGATCTTCAGCGGCGACATCGCGCACGGCCAGATTCAAAAACTCAGACATGTAATCGCCTCACTTAAGCTTACCCGCATTAACGGGCAGTAAATTTGCGTGCAATTTTATCACAGAGCAGCAGATTGATTGGCGGTTAAATATCAGCGCACAGTAACCAACCGACTCGCTTTTCGCCCAATAAAAAAGGGCGCTTTGCTAAGCGCCCTTTTAGATTTTTACTTCAAAAAATGGTGGGTCGTGCTGGATTCGAA
>DLHJ01000012.1:261462-506609 GCA_002483145.1 Cellvibrio sp. UBA7671 | reverse complement strand
GCCCAAGTTACAGTTAAAAATATAAACGTTATATAAGGCCTTACTTTGATGACGGCTGGAACAGAGGGTTATGAAAGATTTATTCCTCTTTTTATCGAGAGTGCCCAGAGTCTTGATTTCCATCAATCATGTAAGGATTATAAAAAGTTCTTGCCCTCTGCTCCTGCCTCACTGCTTGATATCGGGTCTGGCGCAGGACAAAACGCTGCTGCCCTTGCTTCACTTGGTTATCATGTCACCGCGGTGGAGCCGATGCATGAGTTTTTGAATGCGGCTTTGAATAAGTACGGAACACTTTCTGTGCGGTGGATGCAAGGTGGTCTTCCCGAATTGGCATGCTTAAATCCACATGATGAAATGTTTGATTTTGTTTTAATTGAAGGGGTTTGGCATCATCTCAATGAGGAAGAACGAGCAGTTTCAATAGCGTGCCTTTCGTCAATTATTAAACCGGGAGGTCGATGCGCAATTTCATTAAGAAATGGTCCGCCAGGAATGGGGACAAGAGTTTATCCTACCGACGTATCTTCTACCATTAACGCATTTGCAAGTTTTGGGTTTGAAGCTGTCTTTTATGTTGAAAACCAGCCAAGTATTTTTGATTTCAAAGAAAATGTAGAATGGGCACGCGTTGTATTACAAAAACGTTTTGGAAGGCCGTCATAACAACATAATCTCTAACGTTAGTTGGCCTGACGACGAATCCAATGGCTATAACAGAGGCGAATTACGAAAGCGGAATTTCAGGCTGGATTTTAAGAATGATTTGAAGGTTGACCGCTGGAGATATTAATGTCCGAAATTGGCCGATTTGCGAAGTTCGAAAAATACTACATGCAGCTCATTGTAAATCCGCCATCTAAAAAACAAGACTCAACAGAAGGTTATGTATCAGGAGATAGAACATGAATGACGAAAGACCAGTGATAGTCGCTATAGATCATGACGACTATCATGCAAAACATATTGGGATTACTCAGGACGGCTTGCAATTTTTTCTGACAACTCCATTCGAACCAGGAAAATGTGAATATATTGCACTATTTAGATTCGATAGACAGGGAAATCTTGTTGACTCCGATATAGAAGCTTTAGGTCCTAGAGGTTCGTTTTCAAAAGAAGAAGCAAGAAAAAAGTACGATTCAAAACTAGAGAGTCTTGGTGATGTAATCTATCAAAGGATTGAGGTTAAACCTTTTTCTGTAACATTTAATAACATTGATATCGGGCTTATTGCCAGAGAACCAGAAGACGAAGATGACGTTTGGGCAGTAGAGCTTCTGCCTGGGAACTACATGGCATTTTTTGAACCTTGGGATAGCGGCGACTATGACACCTAATGTATAACAAGCGCACCCTGATTGATGTCATCACTCGTGGAAAAACTAATGCCAACTACCCACCACACATTCAAAACCATTTTTTCTCTGGACGCACCATCGGTGCTTGTTCGCAACGATAAATACGACATGTTTCAGCTGATCGACCCCGACGATGAGCTGGCAGCAATAACAGCTTCCGCTTACGAGAAAGACGGCGGGACACTTGAAGAGTTTTCTGAGTTTCGCTTTGCGGGTGTTGAAAGTGTTTATAAACCCGTTTCGGATATTCAGACCATTGAAACAAAACACGCGTTAATCAAATTTCAGGAATATGAAGGAACATTTCCCGATGAGGATGTGCCTACCTACTTTGTTGTTAACTGCATTCAAACGGGTGATATTTTTCTGTCCTTCACATTTGTAACCACACGTGAGCACTACACAGACTACCGCGACCAATACAATGCTGTGCTTGCGTCTATTCAACCCTGTGCAAAGTAGCTGTGCCCATCCAACGCATCACTTACAATATAAACAATTGCCTTATGCACTTCCTGTTTGGTGCTTACTGTTTGGCAGATGTTGCTTTAGGTTTCTAGCTGATGAACTGCAGCCATCACCATGAAAGACGCGCGGCTACACGCGTTTCATCGGCGTGCAATGAAAACGACCAGCCATTGCGTTCACACAACCGTTGAACGATACCCAAGCCCAGGCCATATCCGTGAAACGACGACGTATCATTCGTTGTGTGCCGCTCATCTGTGCCAACTTGGTTGGTGACTAATAGCTCGTGTTCTTTGATGAGAATAGTGATCGGCCCCTGCCCGGCGAGTGTTTGCTCGAATGCATTTCGCACCAGATTATTAACCGCAATAGAAAACGCCTGTGGATGCCCGCAGACGTTGGGTTTTGCGAGTTGATCGATTTCAACATCGACTGACTTGCCGCTCAACAAGTGGCGGTGCTGTTCTATCGCCTGGCTCACCAGCGGCATCACTAAAAATTGCTCGTCATACAAACCGTCGTCAGTTTCGCGCGCGAGGCACAAGAACATTTCAATTGTGGTTTTCATATCGAGCGTCGCACGCCTCACCCGATCTACCACTTTCACATCGGCCGCTGACAGATCGCTTTGTTCCAGAAGTTCAAGTGCGCCGGTTATCACCGTGATCGGCGTGCGCAACTCATGACTGGCTGAGTCGGTGAAGTATCGCTCGCGCGCAACAAACGCGCTGATACGCTCAAGGGTCTTTTCAATGGTGCCAGCGAGCACGCCAACCTCATCATCGCCGAACCGGCTGGACTCTATGCGTTTATGATCTTCAGCCGATAGATGTTCGACGTCTATGTCCGCGACCACTTTGGCGAGTTGCGCTACCGGGGCAATAGCGCGACGCATCACCACAATTCCTAGCACGAAACCAAGAGCACCGAGCGTACCCACGACACCGGTGATAACGAGCAGCAACCACCAATCCTCTGACGACGCTGCCTCAATCCCGGCAACATCGAAAACCACAAATGCGCGCGGCGATTTATTGTCAGCAGATAGCTTTTCATCGTCAGTGGACAGCACAGCAACGTGCAGCTCTTCGGATTCGAATTCGTATAAACCCTCAGCGGGGTTTGTCTGCGCCCATTCCCTGAGCGATTCCGGCAGGCTACCAACCTCATCGTATCCGCGCAGGTTCATAGTCAGCGCAGGATAGTTTTTAGCGGCAACCTGTAATTGTTGCGTCAGCACACGGTCTTCGCTCAATCTGATCGCCCCGAAGAAAGCAAATCCCCACGCGAGGCTGAGTACCGCAACGCAGAGCGCAAATGCAATGGCGACACGCGTGCGTAAACTGTGCCGGTAGATCACTGACTGTCCTCTGCATTATTAGTCTCTACAATATTGGCTTCTGCAATTCGGTAGCCGATGCGATGCACGGTATGAATTAGCGAGCTATCAAACGGCCTGTCGATAGCCTGCCGCAACTTGTACAAGTGCGAGCGAAGCGCATCGCCATCGGGGCGCTCGTCAGCCCACAACAGAGTTTCGAGATCTTCGCGAGCCACAACAGACGGCGATTCTTCCATCAATCGTTGTAGTAGCCTCATACCCGCAGGCGTGAGATCGATAAGCCGCCCCGCGCGATGCACTTGTAGCCTTGACCTATTCATCGTCAGATCACCAACCTTTAACAGATTGTCGGTTTTGCCGTGCCTACGTTTGTACAGTGCCTGCAGTCGCACATGTAGTTCCTGCAACGCGAATGGCTTGACCAAATAGTCATCGGCTCCCGCCGCAAACCCTTTCAATTTATCGTCCAGCGTATCGCGCGCGGTTAGCATAAGCACGGGCGTTTCTATTTCGGCATCGGTTCGCAGCTTTTGGCAGAAACTCAGGCCATCCATTCTCGGTAGCATCAGGTCCAAAACAATAACGTCGAACCGATTGGTCAACGCCAGGTGCATCGCACTGATACCGTCATAAGCAAAATCCAAAACATAGCTGTGCTTTTCAAAATACGCAGCAATGTTCGCGCAAATGTCGCGGTTGTCTTCGACAATTAACACTCGAATCGGCGCTGCACCAAGCGTGTTTACCATCCGCTTCTCCCCTTTACCAAAACCCTTGCCATGCCCCTTACCACGCATAGTCCAGTCGCAGACCAAGCAGTGGCTCGGTTTCGCTTTCATCTTTTACGTTAACGCCTCGACGGTAATCGAATTCACTTTCATCACTCGACGATGCTGCCGTTGCGTTGATGACATCGAGAAAGGTGGTGAGATCTATGGGGCCAAATGCGCGCCGATAATCAACACGAAGGTTCACCAAGCTGTAGGCGCTGTTGCGACCAACATTGCGCTCAGTGATTTCTTTTGAGTAGCGCAAAGGTTGTCCGGGACCCAGTACATCCGAATGAATAATAAATTCTTCGCCTGGCCTGCCGGACAGATATTTGTAGCGCCCGGCGATCTTCCAGCGGTCGTTGATTTCCCACGTCAGGCCGAGGGTCGCGACATGCTCGCGGCTGAAATCGGCGGCCAGATCGCCGCGACCATCTTTGCGGTCGATGACGATATCGTTGTAAGAATAGGTGGCGGTAGCGTATAGGCCATCGCGAATTGTCCCCTTAGCCACGACATCAACGCCGTAGGATGTGCCGTCACCCCTATTGGCAAAGGTACCGCTGGCTCGATCAAGATCGACGACCAAGTCGTCGAGGTTTTGATAATAGGCTTCCGTTAACAGCGACCAATTGCTATTCAGGAAATATTCAAAACCTAAACTGCCATGCGTGATTTTTTCATTCTTAAGATCGTTCGATTCGTTAGCGGCAAGCTCTAAAAACCGGGGCGATTGGTGAAACAGCCCTGCGGTCGCAAAATATCTAACCGTATTACTCGGCTTCCAGTTGACGCTGAACCTGGGCGACGCGAAGCTCTCGTCGGCAAAACCGTCCTGCTCGAAGCGTAAGCCAGTGCCAAAATCCCAATCACCGCGCTCAAAAACTTGCTCTACGTAGCCAGCATAGCTCGTTTCTTTTCGGTTTATTGACGAGTTAATCTTCTCGGGCGTCAGCACAATAAAACGCTGGTCGGGGTCGGGTCTAAAATCATCGCTGTCGTAAATAAAGCGATGCCAATCGCCATCTAAAACCGTGTTGTAGTCCAGTTCAATTTGCGTAACTTGCACACCGGAACTGAATACGCCCCATTGATTCAATGTCTCGAAATCGCTGCGCCAGCCGAGCTCTGTCTCATCTTCACCAATGGTAATAATGTCTTCCCGCACGGGAAAACTGGACGCGGGTGATCCCGCTGGTACGAGATCAGGAAATGCTTCACCCTCTGAACTGATCTTGTCGCTGGTGCGGTGGTAAACCCTATTGGTCCAGACCGCTTTTTCACCGACCAATGTTCGCAGAGTCAAACCAACCAAATCACTGTCTTGTTCAGAATCTTGTAGGGCAGCATCCTCGAAATTGGGCGACGCAAAAACGTGAGTCACACCGCGCGTGTAATCTTCGTGTGTATCTATCAATAGAACTTCGACCGTGTTGTTCTCGTTGACGGGGATGACCGACTTTACAATGATGTCTCGTAAGATCGGCTCGCCAATATCGAGCTCTTCGATAGTTTCAAATAACGCGCCGAAATCCAAACGTCGAGCAGAGACGAGCATCGTTGAATCTTCAATGAGACCGGTCGGGCCGTCGTAACCCACTTCATAACCCGCGAGGTCGTAGCGCAAACTTGCGGAAGGGCTTGGGTTGCCATCGGCGACGTCCAGTTTAAGTAGCGATGCCGACCGGCCGCCATAAGCCGCACCCCAACCACCCGGTGAAAATTCTGCACCACTGATAACATTGGGTGCGAAAATCGAGAAGCGCCCGCCACCGCCGACATCTTCTTGTTCACCGAGTGACGCATCAAAATGCACCGCTTTATCAAAAGGAAAATCATCAACGAATAATAAATTATCTCTTGGGCCACGGCCGCGTACGCTAAAGTTCGCGAATTCTCCGGTGGATGTAAGTCCGGGTAAACCGTCCAGCGAGAGGAGCGGATCTGAACCACCGCCAACGGCATTGGCCAGGGCTTCTCTATCGAGATAGCTGCCGTTAACAGATGCAATGACTTGCGTTTGCTTTCCGAGAACCAGCAGTTCCTCAATTTCAATTGCCTGCTCTCCAAGCTCGAATTCAAGTTTGATATTTTTGCGCGTAATCACCCGTACGCTTGGCTCATAGGATGAAGCGAACCCGCTTTTGGCCAGGTTCACTGAGTAGAGACCGGGGTCGAGTTGTTCAACGACGATGCGACCTTGTGCATCGGTTTCTACCGATCGCGTGGAATTGGTTTCCCGTTTCGTGATCCTGATCTGCACGCTTGAGAGTGGCCGGTCAGTATTCTGATCTTTGACAATGACCGTCAGCGCACCGGGTTCCTCTGCTGCATGGGTAGAAAGTGCGAAGCCAAAAAGTGGAAATCCAATCAGGAGCACCGACAGAGTCAACCACGACACCCGTCTCAAATGCTTACTCAGATTGCTCATTTGCCTGTTCATATTGCTCTTCCTCCAAGAATCGACCGTATTTATTTGATAAAACGATGGGAGGTTAACAACACCAATGTGACTAAAAAGTCGCTGACGAAGCCTGCCCACTCGAAGCGCAAGGCACCATGATGGAAATAAAGCTGGATATAATGGATTGCATACAAAATGCAGGGCTTGCGGAAGAAGATTTTAAATCGCAGTGCGAAGGCATGCCGCAAACGGCGGTGGCGATTGTTGGGCGCGCGACAGACGCGCCCACTAGATTCAAATTACTTGATTGCGGAAAAATCAGTAGCCACTAAAAACGTTGACTCAACACCTGCCACTATAGGCCCATTGGCTTCACTTTCTGTGCGAACTTTTATCCACTCCGGATCAGCAGCAAATGCTTTCCACGCGGCGTCTGCCGCAGCACGGTTCTTGTATTTCAAAATGTAATGCAGTTTATCGCCATTTTTTTGTTCGGTCGGCAACCAATAGCCCACATTTTCCATGCCGTGGCGTGCAAAAATTTTAGTGGTGTGATTTTTAAAACGCGCGAGCAGATCCGGCATTTTTCCTGGATGAGTGGTGTAAACACGCAACTCAAAAACTGGGGTGTCATCGGCGGCGAGAACGGGGGTAATCGCAACCATGCTGAACAAGGTAATTAGCGCACAGATTATTTTTTTCATGGGGATCTCAGCCTGTAGTGGGATAGCTTATTTAAAGTGATTTCGTCATAAATGCACTGTAAGGATCTTCCGCATAATCGCCAAAAGGCCCACAGTATTCAAAACCAAACCGCTCGTAGAGTTTACGTGCGGGGATAAAAAAATCTTGCGTTCCGGTTTCCAAACTCAAACGCTGGTAATTGCGCTCCGCCGCCACACCTAATATATGCTCCATGATTTTTACCGCTACGCCCTTACCGCGATAGGCATTGGCGGTGCGCATGGATTTAATTTCCGCATGCGTTGCATCCAATTCTTTTAATGCACCGCAACCGGCTAATTGGTTGCCGTCCCACACTGACCAAAAGGTAATTTCCGGTTTGCGTAATTTATCCAAATCCAATGCATGTACACTTTCGGGTGGCGATACGGCGTACATATCCGTTAAATGTTCCGTTAGTATTTGCGCCACTTCGGGGCCACGCAGGTCGTCGATTTTAATTAACATTATTAGCTCCTTTTAATTTACTGAATAATTCAACCCCAAGTAGATACTGCGCCTCTTGCCATTCGTGGCGATTGCACATGCTTTTGCATTTGTAAGCCGCTAGCGTGTTACATATTGCATCAACCCAAGCTTGCGCACTACTGATGGCAGGGCCGGGTTGTGCAGCTTCAACCAATTGTTGTGCGGCGGGTGCAAGTGAGGTATTGGCACCCTCGGCGACGATAAATTTTATGTACAGAAATTTATTGTATGCCGCTTTAAATTCTTGATGTGTAGGGACAGCTAGAGAGATATCGGGCAGACAGGATACGATTCCAGCATAGTCAGTTTTATTCTGGTTACCCGCGCGAAACATCGCCAGAAGAATCCAGGCATCCATTCTATTTAATCTAAACATTGAGATTCCCGGAATATTCAGCATTCAAAGCATTATTGCTGGGTTAAATTATTCATCCACTTGCGACTGATAACACGCTTGATCACGGGAATAAATTTCAACCCGTCTTCCAAAAACATCAATGCATAAATATAGACAAACGATAGTTTGGTCAAAAATACCACGGCGATATAAATCGGTAAACCAAACACCCACATGACGATGGTATCGGTGATCAAGGTAAAGCGGTTATCGCCCCCTGCGCGAAGCACGCCGATAATGCGCATCATATTGATAATTTTTACCCAGACCAGTAAACAAAACACACCGAGGGTGCTTAACAGCAGATCGGTAGATTTTTCGTCGAGCTGATCAAAAATCAAAAGCATCCAGGGGCGTGCGAACCAAAGTGCGGAGCAAAATACAATTAACAGCACAAAGGTGATGCGATCAAAAAATTTATGCAGCTGCCATGCAGTATCATTATTGCCTGCACCCAATTCGCGCCCGATCAATACCGCCGACGCATTGGCGAGGCCGACAAACAACGCAAAAAACGCACTTTCAATCGGCACTATGACACCCATTACGGCGAGCGCTTCTGTGCCCGCATAACCGGTAACTAAATGATAAGTGGAATTGCCCACGGCCCAGATCGCGTAGTTGGCAACCAGCGGCAAAGAAAAGGCGAGATAGCGACTAATTTGAACTTTATCCAACCCCATGCGCAATTGCGCAAAGCTCAACGCAAAACCGTGTTTTTTTGCGTAGACCCAACCCACCACAATCAGCAATTGTAAAAAGCGCGAGCCTAACGTCGCCCAGGCTGCACCAGCGACACCCAGGGCGGGAAATCCCCAGTTGCCGCCAATTAATGCATAGTTGCCGATAATATTTAACGCCGCAGCAAAAACACCGGCAACCAACGGCATAGTAGTGCTACCCAATGCACGCAGCGAGGCTTCGTAAATAACGATCCATTGCGTGAACAATAATGCCGGTGCGGTGATGATGAGATATTGCGCCGCGAGCGCGACGACTTTTTCATCCGGATTAATCCACCCCACCCAGGTATTCGAGGCAAAACCAAATACCAGCACAAACGGAATCATCACCGTAGTGCCCACCAGCAAAGTAACGGCGAGCGAACGCTGACAACTGACAAAATCTTTTGCGCCTATATATTGGGCAACCAAAATACTGCAGCCCGTCGCAAGGCCGCTCATCAACACCAATAATAAAAAATGGATCTTGGCGGCGAGGCCCACGGCGGCAATTGCACTGGAACCCAGGTCGCCCACCATAATTACATCGGCCATACCCAAGAGCGACTGCATGAGCATCTGCGCCGCTACCGGCAGCGACAATAAAACTACACTGCGCCAAAACGCGCGTTTATCATCGAGAGAAACCAATTGGGGGGAAGAAACCACGTAAAGCTCCGATGCGGGACAAGCAAAGCAGCATTATAAAGGGAATTGTGCCGGGTGATTGTTAATAAGTGGTAAGGCGTTGTGCGTGCAGGGTTCACTTTAGGCAGTGAGTAAAGCGAAACTGCTTTTTACAAAAGTGAAGCTTCATTGGTAAAAAGTGCCACGCGTTCGCGCAAAAACTCAGACGATTTAACCATTCTTGATTAGCCAAAATAGTATTGGGTATTACACTTCTGCTCATACCCGATAACCATAACATTACTACGGTATTACACGATGAATGAACCTCTGCCCAACCACTACCTTCCCCAGCGCAGCGAGTTGATTGACTCGTTGCGCGGCTTTGCCTTGATGGGAATTTGTCTCGTCCACTTTATGGAATATTTTGAACTCTATTGGATCAACCAAGACCCGACTTTTTTGCACAACCTGATTTTCTTTTTATTTGCCGGAAAAGCCTACGCGATTTTTGCACTCATGTTTGGCCTGAGTTTTTTTATCATTATGGATAACCAGGCAAAAAAGGGCGTGAATTTTAGCTACCGTTTTGCGTGGCGCTTACTGATTTTGCTCGCTATTGGTTATATACACACCCTTTATTATCTGGGTGATATTTTGTCGGTATTGGGTGTGATCGGCTTGAGCCTGCTGTTTGTGCAGGGCTTGAGCAACCGTTGGTTAGTGATTATCGCGCTGCTGTGCCTATTGCAGCTGCCGTTTTATTATCATTTTTTTGCCGCACTCAATAACCTACCCGGCGCGAATGATAATCCCGCCTTTTTTTCATTGTTTGGCAATGTGTACGCCGCGATTGAAAAAGCCAGCTTCACTGAATTGATGCTACTGAATAGCAGTGCTGGCCTTTACGCAAAATGGATATTTTTTGTGGAGTCTGGCCGCGGCTTGCAATTGATTGGATTATTTTTACTGGGCTTGGTATTAGGGCGCATTGGCTTTTTTATCCGAGCGGATAAATTTGATCGCCACCGTATTAAAGCTTTGGGCATAGCACTGCTGGCGGCCATTCTCCTCTATGCGTTGGACAAATACCTCACACAACTTCCTGACACTATTTTTCAGGAAAAAGGCATGGCGAAATGGTATTTACAACAAGCCATTGGATCTTATTTAAGTACTGCGGTAATGGCCAGCCTGGTGCTGTTGTTTGTGCAATTTTATCTGTGGCAGCGCAGTGGAAAATTATTAAACCTGCTCGCGCCCTGCGGGCGCATTAGTTTAAGTATTTATTTAATCCAATCGCTGGTGGGTGTGCCGCTATTTTATCCATATGGTTTGGGCTGGTATAAAACTATCGGCCAAACCAACAGCTTGCTGGTGGGGATCGCCTTTTACACGCTGCTGATTATGTTGGCGCACTGGTGGGTAAAACGTTTCCATTACGGCCCGGTGGAATGGCTGTGGCGCAGTGTGACCTACATGACGACGAAAGTTCCGTTCAGACGGACAACAACACAGCCAACCAATAACTGACGAATTAGTTTTTAAGTGTGGACATACCGCCATCGACATGCAGTATTTGGCCGGAGATCCAGCCCGCTTGTGGTGATAACAAAAACGCTGCCATAGCGGCAACTTCTTTGGGATCACCCACTTTTTGCAATGGATGACGTTTGGCGGCGACATCCATTTTATCGGCGCTATTTAATAATTTTTCGGCAAGGGATGTATTCGTCAGCGAAGGTGCAATGCCGTTCACACGAATTGCCGGCGCCCATTCGGCGGCCAAACTTTTTACCAAGCCTTCAATTGCCGCTTTGCTGCTGGCAACACTTGCGTGAAAAGGCATGCCCAGAGTCGCAGCCACACTGCTAAATAACACCACACTGGCGTGATTGGATTTTTTTAAAAGGGGAGCAACAGACTGCAAAGTGCGCACTGCACCGAGCACATTGATTTGAAAATCCTGCAGGAAATCGTCCACCGATAAACGCGCAAAAGGTTTGAGGTTGATACTGCCGGGGCAATACACCAACCCATCCAACACATCGGGTAAACCGGTGAGATCAGGCGCGCGTTCTGCAGGGTTATTTATAAAGAAATGCGCACCGTCAACATCGACGGCATTGCGCGCCCAGATGGTGACACTGTGCCCCTCGCCAATAAGCTGGGTAGCAAGTGCTGCACCAATTCCGCGTGTGCCGCCAACAATTAAATAGTGTTTCATGATGTTTCCCGTTATCAGCCAGATAATAAAGCTGATACGAAATCATCACGGTTTTGGATCCTTATTCTTTGCCGATGACGCGAAAGCGGCGCTCCAGGCGATAGCCTTGTTTATCGACCACCAATAATTTATGCACGCCCGGTTCGAGCGCTGCTTCGCGCTCGTGGAAGATTTTGGTTTCGCCCAGGAATTCATCGTCCAGATGCCAATACAATTGTGCAGCGGGATTTCGGTGTACCGCTTTTAATACTACGCGGCTGCGTTTGCCATCCAAATCCATTGGAATATAGATGCGGCTCTCTTCATTTGGGTAAACCAATTCAATCGGCTGGTCTTCATCGATTTGCAATAAATCATTCAAACAATCACTGCGCCAGGGCGGCAGGGCTTTGTATTCACTGTGATGTTGCCGCCAATAAAATTCTTGCGTGGGTGGCAGCACAAACCAATTGTGCGCTTGCATATTGTTCACAGTTTCACACCGGCTATGCACACGAAATTGCTCATCAGTATCGAGATGGATACGGCGATGGTTTTGGGTGACCTTGGCAAAATGGCTGGTGTTCGGAATTTCCATATCCGCGGCATCACATTGTCCACCTGTGAGATAACCATCATCTTTACACACGGAAATGGTTTTGAGCGCGTGTGCAGGCTTGGAAAACCAATTAATGCTCGGCAGTGCATCAAACACATCGAATAAAATTGGTGCGGCGCTGCTTTGCCCGCTGATAAAACTGGCTGGCTCACCACCAGCATTACCCACCCATACCCCGAGCGTGTAGCGACCATTACTGCCAATCGCCCAGGCGTCGCGCAAACCATAACTGGTGCCGGTTTTCCAGGCGATGGTTTGACTGCCGGAAAAATCGCGCCAGTAATTATCATTGCCGGGGCGTGCGACATCGATCAAAGCTTGCAAGGTTAACCAAGCAGCACCTTGTTGGATTACTGGTTTAATCGATGGTGTTTTTTCTTGCAGCACGATTTTATTTTCGAGCGCTTTTTTATTCTGTAGCAACAGCGTCGGAATAGGTTGGTTGATGTTGCCATCGCGCGCGCTGGCGGCGAGCCGCGCATAAATACCGGTGAGATCCCACAAGGTTCCTTCCGCTCCACCCAAAATTAATGTGAGGCCGTAATCATCAGCTGGGCGAAATAAGGTAGTCATGCCCATCGCCTGCAATTTTTCCTGAAACTTTCCAATGCCGTAATCGCGCAACATACGCACTGAGGGAATATTTAATGAGTGCGCCAATGCAAATTGTGCGGGCACTGCACCGCGAAAACTGCGGTCATAATTTTTGGGGCTGTAACCGCCGAATTGCGTGGGAATATCGGGAATTAAACTGGTGGGTGCAAGCTCACCTTCTTGCAGCATCAAACCATAGAGGAGCGGTTTTAGAATGCTGCCAGTAGAGCGCGGACGCTGTATTAAATCTAGATCCGGTGCATAGCGCTGTTGTTTTTGCCAGGCTTGGTTGCCGACATAAGCCAGCGCTTCCATACGCTCGTGATCAATCAACAGCAGTGAAATGTTATTCACACCTTCATTAGCTAAACGCAGACTATGGCGCTCGGCCACTTGCGTCGCAATGCGTTGGATAAACGGATCGATACTGCTGTGAAATACGTGCTGGGCACTATGTTGTTTTTTTAAGGTCGCCAACAGATGGGGCGCGAGTTGCGGTAGCGATTGTGGCCGCTCAGGTAGAGGCTCAATTAACGCGAGCTGCAAATCCAAATCGGAAAAATAATGCTTAGCATGTAACCGCTGTAATAAACGATCACGCTTTTGTTTGAGTAAATCGCGCTGACGCCCCGGATGAATCAATGCAGGGCTATTGGGTAACACCGCAAGCAAAGCGGATTCAGCCCAGGATAGATGCTCCGGTGCGCGCCCGAAATAACGCCAGGCCGCCGCGCGCAAGCCAACGATGTTACCGCCAAAAGGCGCATGGCTTGCGTAATGAATTAATAATTCTTCTTTACTAAAACGCCATTCCAGTTGGAACGCCCTGCCCGCCTCCAACAGTTTGCTGGTGATGCTGCGCGCAGGTAATTTTTTATCTTGCTGTTGGTACTCTGCCTGCCGCAGCAAACGCGCCAACTGCATGCTGATGGTACTGCCACCACTCGTCACTTTTCCAGCTTGCAGGTTACCTTGCAACGCGCGCGCTATCGCGAGCGGATTTATACCGGGGTGGCGATAGAAATGTTGATCTTCAAATAAGAGTAACGATTTTTTATATTTATCCGGCAGTGATTCCACCGGTGCAAAACGCCATTGCTGATCAGCCGCTATACCTGCACCTAACAGGCTTCCATCGCGTGCGAGCAGGAGGTTAGCGTAAGGGGTTTGTGTTAACGACGAAGGCAGGGGAGAAAACTGTAATGCTAACAACACTACACAGATGATGAAAAAAAATGTGCAGAATATTTTGTAAGAACCAACACTATATTTACTGCGCATCCCAGTAACCAGATGGGGGTTGCGCAGCGATAAGATCCGTCGAAAAAAACTGTGCACGGGAATCCTTTGCGCAAGCAGTGGTTATTTGTTGTGGCCAGCGAGAAGCAAACCTTGCTGATAATAATCGGCGCTTTTTTTGTGATCGCCCAATTTTTCCATCAAGCGCGCCAATTCCACCATTGTCTCCAGACTTTGCTGTTGATTCAAACTGCGCTGAAAATACTCACGCGCCAATTCCCATTGCTGGTTGCGCAACATCAAACGCCCCATGCTAAGCAGTAGCGCTGGATCTTGCGGTTTGCTTTTCAACCAGCCTTCAACTGAGCGGATTTGGCCGTGAATTTCTTTCACTTGCAAACGGCCATATAAACTAACCAAAGGTTCATACCAATTATTGGATAGCGCCTTGCGTACAATCACTTCCGCTTCCTGATCTTGATAATTTTCCGTCAGTGCCTGTGCGTAAGCGGTAATAACCGCTGGCAACTTTTGTACACTGCGCGGGAATGATTTCCACAGGCTCTGCAATGCGGGTAAGCGCTCGGCGATCAGCAGGGATTTGCTCTGCTCGCTCTGTGCTTTCATTTTTTCACAAGCAAGCAATACTTCCAGCGCTTCAAATTCTACATTGGACAAAACTTTGGCTTTGCGCATGACCGGGAACATATCTTCCAGTGCGCGCCAATTTTTCTGGGCAATATAAATATGGTGCATTAAATCCAGCACGGCAGCCTGACGCGGCATTTTGATATCAATCGGCTTCAGGATTTCGATGGCTTTTTCATAGCGACCAGACTGCACATGCAAACGCGCACGGGTCAGGGCTACCGGCAATTCACTGTGCGCCAGCGTAAGGGCTTTATCGAGAATATTATCGGCCTCGGCTTCGTCGCCCATTTCAAAACTGCTGCGCGCAGCGGCGATATAATTGGCGAGGGGATATTCCACTTTGTCGAGCGTGCGCACCAATTTTTTGCGCGCCTCCAGCCAATCGCCGGTCAGGTAATCCACCATACCGGTGGCTGCACGTTTTTGCGCACGTTCAACACTGCCAAATAAAAATATTTCGCGGAAGCGACGCACCATCTCCGCACTGCCGAGCATTAATTTACGCACAAACCACAGAGCTGCATATATCAGCGCCGCCGCCAGAGCAGCAACCCACAGGGTCATTTCAATGGTTTTAGTGCCGTAAGCAATTAATAAATAGCCGTCGCCACGCCAAAGCAAAAACACCAAACCACAGGCGAGCAATAAAAAGAAAATAGCTTTTAACAGGCGACGTCTCATTGGCGCACCCCGCGCCGTGCAGCGGCCATTTTTTCGCGCTTGGTAATATAGTCAGCCAAGGCCGATGAGGAATTACTAAAGTTGCTTAAGTCAGGGGAAATTTCTTCCTGCTGCAATGATTGTAACTCTTCCAACACTGCCGCCGCTTTTTCGTTCAAGCTGTAATACTGGTTAATCCAATTCTGCGCTTTTACCAGACTCTCCTGATAGATACCCTCTTCATTGCGCAGCAGCGCAACCTGTGCCTGTTCCAGCATCAAGCGTAAATTTTGTTGCAGGTATTTTTGTTCGGAGGGCGGCAATACGGCATTGATGGTTTTGCCGTGATCGCGCACACGCACGTAGGAACCCAACTTATGCATCAGCGCATAAAAGTTGCGCGTGAGTTTTTGTTTAAAGGTTTCGTCTGCCGGAATAACATCTTCTTCCAATACTTCTTCTTGTACACCTAAAGGCTCAATGAAAGGGATTGCATCGATTTGATTGGACAGCGCCGATAAGCGCAAATAAATACCTTCACGGTCGATCACGCCCGCAAGTTTTAAAACGGCAATTTCTTCAGCCAATAATTTACGTACTCCAACCAAATCGGCCTGATCTATATCGCGCAACACATCGTCCGCTGATAGCGCCAGTGCGAGTGCGTTTTGGCTATCTTTTTCCAACAGGATACGCTGATCGGCAAGGCGCAATAAATATTGTGCTTCTTGTAACTTCCACTCATCGCGGTTGACGCTCGACAGCGATAGCAGACGCGCGTTGTTGCTGTCCACTTGTTCAGCCAAATCATTCAAGTTGGTTTGGATTGATGCTTGCTGCTCGACAAACTCTTTATCGAGATTATCTTCCAACAGTTGCTGACGGGTTTCTATCGCTTGCGCTTGCTGTTCAACTTGCGTGCGCAGGCTGTCGATAATTTGCTGCTGGCTTTTGGACTGCTGCAATACAAAAAGTCCACCAAAACAAATCGCTGCCACAATCAGCACTACAAATAACCATAACAATGCAAAACTGCCCGTATGGTTTTTTAGTGGTGCAGGCGCGCCGTGAGTTGGCTGTTGAACAATCGTATCGGAATCAGTCACTGTGTTAATCCTGTAATAAAATGCACTCTTGCGTGCGACAATAATTTAACAAGGCTGCCGTCATGGCATTATCGGTTGCATTTTCGGCGCAGATAATCCGTTTAAATCCTGCCACCTGCGCCGCCTCAACAATTCGCTGGCTCGGCACCAGCAAGAGATTGTTGTGCATCCATGCGCACGCGCGTTCTTGTTGTGTAGAAGGCAACTGTGCCAACAGACCTACAAGATTGTGTAAGCTTTCGCCGCTGTGAAGACTCAAAACTATCTGCGCGGCGGATGATCCTGTCGCTGCAAGCAATTGTCCTAATTGCTCACGCGCGGCCATGGGCAACCCACGCTCATACAACTCACAATAATCGACCCAGGCACCGCGCTTGCGCAATTCTTCCGCAAGATGGCCGCGCCCGCCGCAGCCGCGAAAAATCAGGATTTTTTCGCCATCGACATCTTGAAGATGCTCTGCACTTAATAAATCTTCACTGGTCATACCACCACTGGCACTTACCGCAAGATCTTGCACCGCAACGCCATAACTGGCCAATTTTTTTGCGGTGGTTGCACCTACGGCGAAATAATCAATCCCCATAGGCAATTGCGGCCAGTAATCTTCTAGCCAATCCATGCCGTACTCAACGGCATTTTGGCTGACAAAAATCACTTTCTGGTAGAGATCAAAATCCAGAATTTTATTTTTAATCGCGCGAATTTTATCGTCGTCTACAACCGGCGAAATTTCCAATAGATTCAAACGTGCGCAGTTAAAGCCTAATGTCTGTAGCTGTTCATGCCAGATTGCCGCCTGCGCTTCAGGCCGGGTGATAACAACACAATAGTTCTGCGGTGAATCGGCCATGGCTTATTACGCGTCTGCGTAAACCTCGGCGAGAATTTTATCGGCGCCCGCCGCCAGTAAACGCTCAGCCAATTCAACGCCGATTTTTTCGGCATCCGCCACCGGGCCGGAAATTTCATCGAATAACATTTGGTTGCCGTCAGGCGAACCAACCAATCCGCGCAACCATAAATTACCATCGCGATGAATAGCATAGCAGGCGATCGGCACCTGGCAGCCACCTTGCAAATGGCGATTCATCGCGCGCTCAGCGAGTACTTGTTCAGCGGTCGTTTGATGATGCAAAGGCTTGAGCAATTCGATTGTTGCAATGTCATCAACGCGACATTCAATCCCCACAGCGCCCTGCCCACCCGCCGGTAAACTCTGCTCGGGAGTGATGTAGTCACGAATACGCTCCTTCAATTCGAGGCGAATCAGCCCCGCCGCCGCAAGAATAATTGCATCGTACTCACCATCATCTAATTTCTGCAGGCGTGTGTGTACGTTGCCACGCAAAAACTTGATGTGTAAATCCGGGCGACTGGCGAGCAGCTGGCATTGGCGACGCAGGCTTGATGTACCAACCACCGCGCCCTGCGGCAACTCATCGAGTGAATTAAAACGGTTGGAGACGAAGGCATCGCGCGCGTCTTCGCGCGGGCAGATAACTGAAAGCCCCAAACCCACAGGGAAATCCATGGGCACATCTTTCATGGAGTGCACGGCGATATCTGCATCACCTTCGAGCAGTGCCGTTTCGAGTTCTTTGACAAATAAACCTTTGCCGCCGACTTTGGCGAGGGGAACGTCGAGAATTTTGTCACCGCGGCTGGTGAGCGGAACCAGTTCGACCAGCAGGCCGGGATGATGCTTTTCCAATTCGGCTTTGACATATTCTGCCTGCCAGAGGGCAAGCAAACTTTTACGGGTAGCGATACGCAGCGGGCGCGTGGCGGAGTAGGTCATGGTAGAAATCACACTATTCGAATAATAGCGGCCATGATAACACTCTGACTTGCGATAGGGATTGGCGGATTTTGCGGAGGTGGGATCAGTAACAAAAAACGCCAGCTTTGTGGGCTGGCGTTTTACGCGAATTGCACGTTCGATTTATGCAGGGGGCTTATTGACCCGCTTTCAGCAATTCCCAGTATTTTTCGTAAACCAGAACGGTATCACCCAGATCCTGGTGGAAACTGCCCTTGGCAATATCTTCGGCAGCAGGGAATACGGTTTTGTTGTTACGCAGAGCTTCATCCAGCAAAGCAATACCAGCAGTGTTAGGTGCGGCATAACCCAATTCTTCGATCGCGGCTTTGGCGCTTTCAGCACGCAGCATGAAGTCGATGAACTTGTGAGCGTTTTCCACGTTGGCAGCGCCTTTCGGAATCACAAAGCTGTCAACCCAAAGTACTGCGCCCTCTTCCGGGTAAATGTACTGCAGGTCTTCCATCTCTTGTTGCGCCATGTAAGCTTCGCCGTTCCAGATAGCGCCAATGCTGACGTTGCCCTGGATCAACGGAGTTTTGGGCGAGTCAGAGTTGATCACCTTGATGCTTGGCCAGAGGGCTTTTAATTTCTCATAAGCCGCTTTGATTTCATCTTCGCTGGTGCTGTTGTTTTGGAAACCAGCAACACGCAGACCCACATAGAAGTTGTCACGGACGTCATCCATGATCATCAACTTGCCAGCATATTCAGGCTTCCACAAATCGGCCCACTTGGTGATTTTGCTGGCATCCACATCTTTATTGTTGATCGCAATTGAAGTCGCGCCCCACAGGTAAGGAACGCTGAAATCATTATTAGGATCGTAAGGCTTGTTCATCATGTTGGCGTCGAGGTTGCCGTAATTCGCCAACAAGTCTTTTTTGATCGGCTGGATCAAACCTTCTTTGCGCATTTTTTCAACGTAGAAAGTCGATGGTACGGCAATGTCGTAACCCTTACCTTCCATCAATTTGATTTTGGCGTACATCGCCTCGTTACTTTCGTAGGTGGCGTACTCCACTTCAATGCCGGTTTCTTTGGTGAACTGCTCCAATACCGCAGCGGGGATGTACTCGGTCCAGTTGTAAATCACTACTTTTTGTGGGCCGGTAGCCGGTGCGGGCGCTTCAGTCGCTGCAGGTGTTGCTGCGGTAGTTTCAGCAGGTGCTTGGGTTTCGGATTTGTCGGAACATCCACTGATTAATAAGGCTGCGGCCAAGGCCAACCATTTTTTCATCTTATTTATCCTCACGTAAGAGAAGTTGGGAAATAACAACCAGTACCAAAGAGACGACCAACAAAATCGTCGAAATTGCATTTACCTCTGGCGAAACACCAACACGCACCATGGAGTAAACCTTGAGCGGCAGGATTTCATATCCAGGGCCAGTGACAAACGCACTTACAATAACGTCATCCAATGACAGGGTAAAACTCAACAACCATCCTGACGCAATAGCGGGCAAGGCCAGCGGCAGGATAATTTTCCAGAAAATACTACTCTCGGACGCACCTAAATCCCGTGCAGCCTCCAACATTTTCATATCAAACCCTTTTAAGCGCGAGTAGACCGCAACTATCACAAAAGGTAAACAGAAAGTGATATGGCCGATAACCAATGAGATAAATCCCAGTTTGATGCCCAGCGCCATAAACACAATCAACAACGAAATGGCCATCACAATTTCCGGGGTCAGCATACTGACAAACACCATGGATGACAGTAATGCTTTACCCTTGAACTGATAGCGATGTAAAGCCACAGCAGCAAGCGTGCCAATCACAGTCGCGACACTGGCAGCGACAATGGAAACCGTGAGCGAATTGAGTGCGGCCGTCATCAGGCCGTCGTTGTTCCAGAATTTTTCATACCACTTGAAGGTAAACCCACCCCACTTGATGCCGTATTTGGATGCATTAAAGGAGTTCACCACCAGCACCAAAATGGGGATGTAGATCAGCGTGAGCACCAGGCCCATAAATCCCCATCTAAAAATCGGAGCCATTGAGTCCTCCTTGCTTGCTGACAAAACGGGAAGCGCGGAAATAGAGCCAGAGCATAAAGCCCAGCAGCACAATCAGGATCACACTAAACGCCGAGCCAAACGGCCAGTCGCGCGTGTGCAGGAATTGGGTTTTGATCACGTTGCCGAGCAGCAGGTTTTTGGCACCACCGAGCAGGTCGGAAATATAGAACATACCCATCGCCGGTAGTAACACCATCAAACAACCCGCGACTATACCGGGGGAGGTAAGCGGCACAGTGATATGCCAGAAGCGGCTCAAGGGGCCAGCGCCAAGATCTTTGGCGGCGTGGTGCAAACGCACATCGAGTTTTTCCAGTGCCGAGTACAAGGGCAACACCATAAACGGCAGCAAGATATAACAAAGACCCAGGATCACCGCGAATTGGGTGTAGAGCAGCTGCAAGGGTTTATCGATCAAGCCCAAGCCAAGCAGCGCTTTGTTGATAATACCCTGGTTGCCCAAAATAAATTGGATCGCATAGGTGCGCACCAGCGAGTTGGTCCAAAACGGCAAAATCACCAGAAACACAATCACCGGTTGCCAGCGCTTGGGCAGACTCACAATCGCCATTGCAAACGGATAGCCAACCACCAGACAAAACACCATCGCCAGCAGTGACATACGCAGTGAATCCCACAATACCTGCAAGTACAGCAGATCGAGAGTGCGCACGTAGCTGTCAGCATTGATGGGCAAGCTAACAGTGGCCTGAGGATCACGCGTCAGGAAACTGGTGAGGATCACCAGCAAGTTGGGGAAAAAGACAAACAGTGTCAACCAGACACTGGCGAGTCCAATTGCCCAGAAGCGGAATTGGCCGACACTAGACTTCATGGGGCAACACCACTTCCCAACCCGGCACCCACTTGATTGCCACTTTCTGGTTCAGGCTGTAATCGAACGAGGGGTCATCTTCATCAAAAAATTCGCTCGCAATCACCTCAATGCCGGAGGGCAAACGAATTAATGAGTCGAGGGTTTTACCTTTGTAGTTGCGCTCAACCACTTCGCCCACCAGATACTGGTCAGGATGCGGATCATCAATATATTCCACACGCACATCTTCCGGGCGCAGCAATACATTGACCTTATCACCCGCTTTGAAATTGTGTTCTGCATGCAAACGCCATTGCAGACCTTCTACTTTAACTTCGTATTCGTGATTGCCATCAACGGCGACTATTTCGCCATCCAGTTGATTGATCTCACCAATAAACTTAGCGACAAATAAATTGGCGGGCTGTTCGTAAATTTCACGCGGCGTACCCAGTTGCTGAACCTTGCCCTTGTTCATCACCACTACGCGATCTGACATGGACAGTGCTTCTTCCTGATCGTGAGTCACGTACACAAAGGTGATGCCGAGTTTGCGTTGCAGGCGTTTAAGTTCGATCTGCATTTGCTGACGCAATTTGTAGTCGAGCGCGGAGAGGGATTCATCGAGCAGCAACAACTTGGGGCGATTAACTACCGCACGCGCAATCGCCACACGCTGCTGCTGACCACCGGAGAGCTGCGCCGGTTTGCGCTGGGCAAAATCCCCCAGGCGCACCATTTCCAACGCTTCAGCAACACGCGGTGCAATTTCTTCTTTCGCCACGCCGCTCATGCGCAAACCGAAGGCGACGTTATCGAACACAGTCATATGTGGAAACAGGGCGTAACTTTGGAAAACCGTATTGATCGGCCGTTTTTCGGCAGGCACTTGGCCAATGTCCTGGCCATCCAATTGGATGCTACCGGTATCGGTATCTTCCAATCCGGCGATCATTCTGAGCACAGTGGTTTTACCGCAGCCAGAGGGGCCTAACAAGGTGAAAAACTCACCGTCAAAGATAGTGAGATCAAAATTATCGAGAACTCGGTTACTGCCATACGTCTTGGACAGATGATTGAGATTTAGCAGGGCGCGCGGTTCATTCACCTCGACAGAGCTCCTCTGGTTATTTAGCAAGGGATCAGTAGTCACGTGCAGGCGCGCTCGGGACGGTTCAGGTTAGCAAAACAGAAAAATATTAGGATGCGAACCTACGCAAAAGAGAGGCCATTCTACTCAAATGGGCAGCTAAAAATCCAGCATTCAGCGGCGCAAAAAACAGCCTGTATAAACTCGCTAAGTCTATGGATTTAAAGCAAAAAATATTCAGGCAAGCAAACCGCACAAAACAAATCGGCCCCAGTGCGGGGCCGATAGCGGAAATAAGCGATTAGATAGGGCGACCACCGTAGTCAGGAGTCGGCTTTTTTGGTGGATCAGCGGTGACATTGGCCGGCACCTCATTGATCTTTCCTCCACGTGCGAGGAAAGCGGCAATTTGCGCTTCCAGCTCGTCGCGCGCTTTTTGGCGCGAGGCAATACTGAAATCTTCCAGTGCTTCAGACTCAACCACCTTGGCGGCAGGACTGGCATAGCTCACTTCATCACTATCGAGCGCCTCATCCACCTCATCGGCGTCTTCTTCCCCCTCTACGCCAGTGTCTTCTAATTCTTCGTCGTTAATGGGGTCTTCATCAGTCATAATGTCACCTGAAAACTTGTACAATGTGAGTTCTTAGTATTTTCATCCCAACCAAAGCCTAGCTTATTTCGCCGAAGGCTCCGGCTAATTTATAGCGCAGACTCTTTTAAACGTCATGATCATTGGTGATGAATTTTTAGGCTTTTTTTATCTTACCGACAGCCTTTGCGGCGGATTTTAGTTATTAACCATAGGCAAGTCTAGCGCTTGCCACAAGCGTGAAAAAAAGTTACAGCAAAGTTTCATCCACTGCCGGATCTTTGCACATCCAATATGCATTACCAGATTATTTATCGATCCTTATGAATTTCAAACGACTCGCAAAACACTTTCCAGAGCTGGCCACAAAAACACCAGCAGAACAACAAGCGCTGCTCACCCAAGCCTATCAAAACGCATTTGCAGCTGAACACAAAATGAAACTTTGGCGCAGCAACCTGCTGAGTGCATTGCTTATGGCTGGCCTGTGTTTTTTATTTGTGCTGGTGCTGCGACCAGCATTAGGGATGTCGCAGCAGACCAGTGCAATTGTATTAATGCTGATTGCATTTCCGGTGTATTTTTTTATCCAACAGCGCCGCTTTATTAACCAATTGCGCCGCAGCTTACACAAACTTTTGCCATAAAAAAACGCCACTGCAATGTGGCGTTTTTATGGGTCACAGCAATATAAAACGCTGTGTTGCGAAGCTCAATTAAACAGCATCAGAACCGGTTTCGCCGGTGCGGATGCGGATAATTTCATCGAGCGGGGCAATAAAAATTTTACCATCACCAATTTTCCCGGTTTGCGCCGCTTTAGTAATAGCTTCAACTGCCTGCTCAACCATTGAATCGTCAACAGCCAATTCAATTTTTACTTTCGGCAGAAAATCTACAACATATTCAGCACCGCGATAAAGCTCGGTGTGACCTTTTTGACGACCGAAGCCTTTTACTTCAGTGACGGTCATACCTTGAACACCTACGTCTGACAATGCAGTGCGCACGTCGTCGAGTTTGAACGGTTTTACAACAGCGGTAATCAGTTTCATTATTAATTCCTTTGCTGGAGTCTTGTGAATGCTGGTGCCGGAAAACCCATCTCATCTTCCGATGAACCTGGATCCGGAAACTTGCGGTAAAGATACACCCAAGCTTCGCACATCAACAACAACTTTAGTAAGTGATAAGGTTTTTTGCAGCTGCAACCTGCTTAATCACTCAGGTTGCAGCTCGGTTATGTGGAGCAATTACTTGTTGGTGAACTCAGGATAAGCTTCCATACCGCACTCAACCAGATCCACACCTTCGAATTCCTCTTCTTCTGATACACGGATACCCATCACCAGTTTGATGACAAACCAGACAAGCAGGCTGACACCAAATACCCAACCAAAAATCACCGCTGCGCCCGTCAACTGCCCGAGGAAGCTGGTACCTTCAGCTGTGAAGGGAACGACCAACAGGCCAAATAAACCTGCCGCACCATGTACTGAAATCGCACCGACCGGATCATCAATGCGCAATTTATCCAAGCCGAGGATAGAGAAGACGACGATTACACCGGCAACTACACCAATCGCCACCGACCCAAACGCACTCGGGGTGTCGGGGCTGGCAGTAATCGCAACCAGTCCTGCTAAAGCGCCGTTAAGAATCATGGTCAAATCAGCTTTGCCAAACAGGATACGTGCAACGATAAGTGCACCAATCAAGCCGCCCGCTGCTGCTGCATTAGTGTTGAGGAACACCATAGCAACCGAGTTGGCGTTGGCAATATCACCCAGCTTGAGCACTGAACCGCCGTTGAAACCAAACCAGCCGAACCACAGGATCAGAGTTCCCAAGGTTGCCAGTGGGAGATTTGCACCGGTAATGGCATTGATCTCACCGTTGGGGCCATATTTACCCTTACGTGCACCGAGCAACAGCACACCGGCCAATGCCGCAGATGCACCGGCAAAATGGACAATGCCCGAACCAGCAAAATCTTTAAAGCCGAATTGGTCATCGAGATTCAAACCAAAAACACCTTCTGCACCCCAAGTCCAAGAACCTTCCATTGGATAGATAAAGCCCACCATAACCAACGAGAACAGCAAGAACGCCCAGAGTTTCATACGTTCGGCAACAGCACCCGAGACGATTGACATACAGGTTGCCGCAAACACCACCTGAAAGAAGAAATCCGATGCACCTGAGTAGATGGACCCACCGGTGAAACCCTCTTCACGCTCGGCAAAACTCTTTAAGGTTTCACCGACATCAACCTCACCAATCCCGCTCAGGAAAAAATTGCCACCATACATAATCGCGTAACCACACGCGAGATACATAATGGTAGAGGTCGCGTAGAGCACTACGTTTTTAGTCAAAATTTCGGTGGTGTTTTTAGCACGCACCAACCCGGATTCAAGCATGGCAAAGCCCGCCGCCATCCACATGACCAAGGCACCACAGATCAAAAAATAGAAGGTATCCATGGCGTACTGCAGGTGATAAATATTCTCTTCCATTCGATTTTCCCCGTCGCTGCTATTCAGCTCATTTGCAAACAGCCCCGGCCAGAGCAGGGGCTGCCAGTCAATTACATGTGGTAGCCACGCTCACCATGTTCAGCAGTATCGAGACCTTCGGTTTCCACTTCTTCGGTAACACGCAGGCCGATCAGAACATCAATCAATTTGAAAGCAATGAAGGAGACAACAGCAGACCACACGATGGTGACAAGTACAGCTTTAATTTGAATCCAGGTTTGCGCACCAATGCTGGTGAAGCCCCAAGTTCCTGCGACGTAGTCATATACACCAGTACCACCCAGATCAGGACTGTTGAATACACCGGTCAGGATTGCACCCACAATACCGCCTACGCAGTGCACACCGAATACGTCGAGTGAATCGTCATAACCCAGCATGGCTTTCAATTTGATAACCGCCAGCATACAGATCAAACCACCGGCAACACCTATTGCCAACGCACCCATTGGACCAACCCAACCACAGGCAGGAGTGATAGCAACCAAACCAGCAATAGCACCAGAAGCAGCACCCAGCATAGTAGGCTTACCGCGTACCAGCCACTCACCAAAGGTCCACGCCAGTACTGCAGCGGCAGTCGCCAGGAAGGTATTGATAAATACTTGTGCAGCGAAGGCGTTAGCTTCAAGGTTAGAACCTACGTTGAACCCGAACCAGCCCACCCACAGAATCGCCGCACCCACCATAGTGAAAGGAACATTGTGTGGCGCCAATGAAGAGTTGCCAAAACCTTTACGCTTGCCGATCAACAAGCAGCCCACCAGACCAGCGATACCGGCGTTGATGTGCACTACAGTGCCGCCGGCGAAATCCAGCGCACCCATTTGGAAGATATAACCTGCACCAGCAGTCGCAGCAGCAGCAGCTTCAGCAGTGGTGTAGGCATCCGGACCCGCCCAGAACCACACCATGTGTGCGATAGGCAAGTAAGCGAAGGTGAACCAGAGCACTGCAAAGATCAGTACCGCAGAGAACTTCATACGCTCGGCAAAGGCACCCACAATCAAGCAGGGAGTCAAAGCAGCGAAGGTCATCTGGAAGGCGGCATACAGATATTCGGGCACATAAACGCCCTTGCTGAAGGTCGCTGCAGGCAGCAGGTTACCGGCTGCATCGAGCATGTCTTTCAGGAACAGGCGATCAAAACCGCCGAAGAAGGCGCTACCGGAAGTGAACGCCAGCGAGTAGCCATAAATAGCCCAGAGCACCGCGATCAGACAAAATGTGACAAACACTTGCATCGACAGTGACAAAATATTTTTAGCGCGAACCATACCGCCGTAAAACAGCGCAAGGCCGGGCAGAACCATGAAGATCACCAACAGTGTGGCGGTTAGCATCCAGGCGATATCGCCCTTATCGAAACTGGCGGCAACCGGAGCGGCAGCTTCGGCGGCCTCCTGGGCAAACGCACTGCCTGGAGCAAGTAGTGACGCGGCCAATAGCGCCAGCGGTGTGAGCTTGGCGCCCATACTGAGTAGTTTATTCACGGAATTTCTCCTGAGGTGATTATCTGATGCTAGCAAGCTGTAACACTTGCCCGCTTGTTATTGATCTAAAGAGCATCGTTACCGGTTTCGCCAGTGCGGATACGCACTACTTGCTCCAAATCGGAAACAAAGATTTTGCCGTCGCCAATCTTGCTGCTATTTGCAGCCTTTGTGATCGCTTCCACCACTGTGTCGGTTTCGGCATCTGAAACGGCAATCTCAACCTTGGTTTTCGGCAAAAAATCCACCACGTACTCTGCCCCACGGTAGAGTTCAGAGTGGCCTTTCTGACGGCCAAAGCCTTTTACTTCGGTCACTGTCATGCCGTGCACGCCTATATCGGAGAGGGCTTCACGCACCACATCCAGCTTGAACGGCTTGATGATCGCTGTTACCAATTTCATCGTTTGCACTCCTGAAAAAAATCCCCGCACCGAGAGGCGCGGGAAACACCGGAAATACTGCCTAAGTAGAAGTCGCTACAGCAAAAACCAACTTCTTCGCCAGCGCAGAGAGGGATTTCGTATCGACCCTGACTAGCATTACGTACTCGGGGACGATTTTGCACAGAGCAGGCCAATTTCATAAATTCGATAAAAATCATATAGATAGAGTTTATCCCTGAGTCAATTTGAGAAAATATCCAAGTTCGCATACAAGCCACGCACCAATTTTGACCAACGCAGCAAACAACAAGCACCAATAGTGAACATAGGCACCTTAAACAACATATTGAGGAATTTCAGGAACATCAGGATTTGAGTGGCAGGTGCGGGACACTAAGGGAAAAGGTACACTTCCTCCGCGTATTAGCGGCGGCCCCGCCGAGGATGAGGATGACATGATTAAAGACCTGGCCCAACGACTGCTGGATGAATTACACACCCAAGCTCCCCATGCTGAGCAATTCCTGCCCAAACGCGAACTGCACATTGCCCTGCAAGCAGCACTGGCACGCCTGGATCTGGTGACGCGTGAAGAATTTGATGCGCAAACTGCGGTACTGCAGCGCACCCGACAGAAACTGGAAGCGCTGGAGCAGGAATTAGCGCGTCTGGAGCAGTAAATTAAGACCAGGCGGCCAATTGTTTTCTGCCACAGGATTGATTTATAGTCGCTTGACATTTCGCTGCAAGGTTCGCGGCGCAGCGAAAAAACTGTTCAAAAACAACTACAAGGATTGTCAATGTCACTCGCCATCGTAAACTCGCGCGCCAAACTCGGCATAAACGCCCCCCAAGTCACTGTCGAAGTCCACATTTCCAACGGCTTGCCCAGCCTCTCCATCGTTGGGCTACCCGAAACTGCCGTAAAAGAAAGCAAAGACCGGGTGCGCAGCGCACTGATCAATAGCCATCTGGAGTTTCCGGCCCAACGTATCACCGTTAATTTGGCGCCAGCCGATTTACCCAAAGAGGGTGGCCGCTATGACTTACCCATCGCACTCGGCATACTCGCCGCCTCGGGGCAAATTCCGTTAGAGCGATTGGATAGCTACGAATTTCTAGGCGAACTGGCACTTTCAGGCGAATTGCGCCCTATTAGTGCGGCACTTCCCGCCGCTCTCGCCTGCGGCGATGCCGCGCGTGACTTGATTATTAGCAGCGCCAATGCCAAAGAGGCAGCCTTTAGCAGTATTACGCGCGTATTTGGTGCAGAAAATCTCTTGCAGGTCTGCGCACATTTGCACCAGCGTGAATCCCTACAGCGAGCAATGGCGGAGCAAGATGGCGGCGAATTCAGCGATGATCCGCTCGACATCCTCGATGTAAAAGGCCAATCACAGGCTAAACGCGCGCTGGAGATAGCTGCCAGCGGCGGTCACAACCTGCTGTTTTACGGCCCGCCAGGAACCGGTAAAACCATGCTCGCCAGCCGCTTGCCGGGAATTTTGCCCGGCTTGAGCGAAAGAGAAATGCTGGATGTTGCAGCAATCTATTCAGTCGCCGCCCAGTCACAGGATTACCATGGACGTAGGCGCCCCTTCCGCGCTCCGCACCATACCGCCTCGGCGATTGCATTGGTCGGCGGTGGTAGCAATCCCAAACCAGGGGAGATTTCGCTCTCCCACGCTGGCGTTTTGTTCCTCGACGAATTGCCCGAATTTCCACGCAAAGTGCTCGAAGTCCTGCGCGAGCCACTCGAAAGTGGTGAGGTACGCATATCGCGCGCGCGCAACCAGGCCTGCTTCCCCGCCCGTTTCCAACTGGTCGCGTATTCATAACATCTTAGTGTTCACATGTTGACACTTAGCTCTTCCTTATAAAACAAAAGCTTAGTCTCAACAACGAGACTACTGATTGACATCGCGCGATCATGCGGATGCTTGACTGATATTGACGAATTTGCTGACAGCATTGACAACCAAAACTTTTTTAGTGAAAGGGACTCAATCAGAGGGCGGCGAAATGATTATTTAAAATAATTGACGGCGGCGCCAGTGCAATAACATCCCGTGACTCGCGCAATAGTCCGCTTAAGCTGGACCTGGCTGTGAGACAGGTGTAAGCAGCTGCTTGCCATCTGGTTTGGACACGGCGGCAACCTTCGTTCTTGTTGATTTGTCTAATCTCGTACAGCGCGTCGAATAAGTGGACATGAACTTGGCTGATCATGCCACTTGTAACAAAAAGCTAGGAAATAAGTTCGGGGAATTCAATGACTATTGGCTTTGCAATAGAATTTTTGCTTAAGCGCGAACAGCTCAATAAACTTCTTCTATTCGAGCAACATCAATAGCATTTGGAACAAAGATGTAGTGAATATCACTCAGCAGCAAAAGAAGTTTAGTACCAGTACGCTATTACTTCCCATGAACCCAGCATTTACAGCAATTCTCCGCTCGGCTTTTATAAATGGTCACGCACTTCAAAAATGGCAGCAGATTAAGTGCTGTACGGATAGCCGGTTATATGTGTAATGCCAGTTTATCTGTCATAGATAAGACGGATCAATTTAGATTTGGCTGTAGCTATATATAAGAGCCAGCAACCATTAATGCAAATGGTATGTATTCGAAGCATTAGGAATGATGCGAGTGGTCACGTGCAATTCTTCCCAAGCCGACATCCCACCAAAAAGAAAAAATACATTTTCAAAGCCCAGAGCTAAAAATTTGTTTACCAAGAGTGCCGATTGATCTCCGAATCTGCAAACTATTACGACATTCAGACTACTATCCACATCTTCAAGATGCGTTACGAGACGCGTAGTCGAGGGCATGTTAGTCGCATTAGAAATATGGTTGTGCATATATTCCCCCATCGAGCGCAGGTCAATGATCATCAATCTCTTATCTTGCACAATTAAACGTTCAAGCTCTAGGGGCTGAATACAAAGTGTTTGGTGTGTGGTAGTCATAAACTGTAACCCAATTTGGAATTGCTGATGCTGTTTAGGACCCTTTTATTCAAATCTTATACAACCAGTATTTCTCAAATAATATCTTCCCAAAATGTAACAATCGACCAGGCGGTTTCATCTTGATATCGGGATTGGGTTCGGCATAGAAATTACCTTTACCCATACCTGCCATGCCATCACCGATTTCCAGAAAGCATTCACCATGTCCATTGAAAGATTCGGTATTGCCGGAGCCGTTTATAGCGACCGCAATATTATTAGCAACCACTTCGGCTTGGCCGTGAGCCAACACGCCAGCTTTAGGTAAAGGTTTTCCATTTTTGAGCGGAATACCTGCCACATCACCAATAGCGTATACATCTTGATATTTTGTTGCCAATGTAAAGCGATCAACAGGAATCCAACCATTCTCGCCTAGCAGACCTGCCTCACGAACAACGGTGGGTGCGCGATGCGGAGGAATGTAAACCAATAAATCGAACGACTTTTCTTCACCATTAGCAAATTCTATTTCACGCGCAACAGGATCAATTTCTTTTACCGCATGTTGGGGAAAATAAGTCACGCCCTTGCTTTCAACCATAGTGCGAACTTGTTGTGACACCTCCGGCCCCGTAACCGGCATAGGGCCAGGTTCGGGTGAATAGATCTCAACGCTCACGTTTTTGGCCAAGCCCCTTTTGCGGAAATCGGATTCGAGCAACATGGCTGCTTCGTAGGGTGCAGCGGGACATTTAAAAGGCATCGAGCACACGAGAACCACAACCTTGCCTTTGTTGAGTTGCAAACTGGCATTTCTGATCGCTTGTGCGCCTTCCAGTGAATAAAGATTATGCCCTGCTGCCATTAATCCAGGAACGGTTTCGGGTGCAAGTTCAGCGCCTGTGGCAATGATGAGATAGTCACCGTGGTGTTGCTGACCGTCTACCATCACCGCTTTCTTTTCAGCATCAATTTTTTCAATTGTGCCCTGAATAACCTCGATACCTTTCCGTGCGAGACTACTAACGGGTTTTGATATTTGTTTTGCGTCTCGAGCCCCAGATGCCACCCACAATAATGATGGTGGAAATACATGGTCGGCGAGTCGTTCGATGACCACGACTCGATGTTGGCTGGATATTTTTTTTCGTAATTCAGTAGCGGCGACAATACCGCCAATTCCACCACCGAGTATCAGAATGGTTTTTCCTGAAGTCATATACTTACCTTTTACACTGAGTTGGTGATGGGGTTAAACGTCGGTAAAACTTAATTTCTTTTCGTAGTACACCGCCCGGCCTGATTCTGTTTCGATAATTGGGTCAGTGAAGAAATTGACGGGATCATCAATTTTTCTTCCTGGCAACAACAAATCGCGGCCATAACTTAATAAAAAGCGATTTTCATCGATGGCTCCAAAGTAGTAGTCACGCAGATCTGTTTTTTGTGCCGCTTCAGAACAATCCACCGGCACCCAACCAATGCCATGTGCGTAAAAGCTAGTCCAACAGTGGTAGCCGCATTTAAATGCCGTGATATCACCTCCGGACATGCCTGTTGGAAACGCCATGCCAATTTCAAACTGACCAGGTACTCCGCATGCGCGAATAATGGCGAGAAATAATGAGTGAAAATCGGTGCAGTTCCCTTTGCCGATGGAACAGGCAAAGTCAGCATCGCCGCTGCCCCAACCATCACCGGATTTATCATATTGCATGTGTTCGAGCACATGATCATAAGCTGCTTTGGCGATATCCGTTGCGGTTACATGTTGTTCTTTGATGCTTCTGGCAATACCCAAAATATCAGCGGTGAATTGAATCAGGCGATTGGGTAGCAATTGTGGTTGATGGTGCAATTGCCAACTGGAATTGGGAACCTCAGCAAAGCGCTGGAAATCCGTAGTGTGTTCATGGCGAGTTGCCGTAGTGGTAATAACCAGATCGATCAAACTGGTTTTGCTGGTATCCAGTGTTGCGCACAACACGGCATTACCATAAGTAGATTCATACTCGATTTTATAATCGATATTAGATTGGATATCGATTGCATGTATTTCCTGATCAATGGTTGAACGGGGAAAAGGAATCCATACATTAATTTCTTTCGCCGACTTTGGAAAATCGGGCACTTTGACATCATAGGTGGTTTGAAACCGGCGACTTCTATTCATGGACTTTCTCCGTTAAATCAACCTGAAGCGAACAGTGAAGTATTCGCCTCAGGTTGTGTTCTGCTAAACGTTGCTGCTATTTATTTCAACAGACCTGTATCGCGTGCGACTTTTTCAATCGAGTCAAAATCACTTTGATTCGCGGCAACAAATACTTTTGCACCTTGTAAATCAAGCACCGCTTTTTGCTCTGGAACACTTGGGTCAAGATTCAAAAATGCATCTTTAAATTTGGCAACCAATTCTGGCGACAAACCTTTGCGTGCCGCCCAGACGTAATCTACGTACTCGGGTGAAGTCCATACCAGTTTGACTTTTTTAGCGTCGAATTTTTTCTCCGCCAACATTCTGTCCCACACTTCAATATTGAGCGCACCGCCTTGGATCTTGCCGGATTCAACCAACTTTACGGTTGCATCATGAGCGCCGCTGTAAACGGGCAAACTTGCAAAATCTTTTTCAGGATTTATCGATAGCAGACTGAGCAAATAATGACGTGGCATCAAATGGCCCGAGGTTGAGCTTTTTGAACCAAACGCAAAGGTCTTACCTTTAAAATCTTCAGGCTTTTCAATGCCGGAAGTGGTGTTAGCGATGAACACACTTTTGAATTTACGATCAATGTCGCGCATGGCCAGTGGTTCGGCTCCTGCCAGATGACGTGCTTGAACAAATGTAAATCCACCTAGCCAGGCAAAATCAATTTTGCCTGCTGATAGAGCGGAAACCGCTGCGCCATAATCGGTGACGGCAACATAAGTCACTTTTTTACCGAGCTTCTTTTCAAGGTAATCGACCATCGGCTGATTCTTGCGCGCAAGTTCGGTCGGGTTTTCATCAGGTATACCTGTCACGCGGATAACGTCGTCAGATGCATAGGAAACAGCAGATGTCAGCAGGGTACCGCCGACAACCAAAGCCGCGATCAAACGCTGCCAGGGTTTACACATTGAAGAAAAAGTTTTCATAAAGATTCCTTTTGTTAAGGGTTAGTGTTGAGGGTTGGGTTAATCCTTTCATGCGATAGTGCTATCCAGTTGGCTAGAGATAGAGGCATTACCGCGTGCATTTTTTTCGTGAGTAGAGCACTCACTATCGTCAATAAAATACGCGGCGTCTCGCTGCGCAATAACAATCATCGCCGATAGAAAATCCGGTGCCGGTTCAATAAAGCTGAGATAATTTTTTATAGTTTTACTGTCAATGCTGTGGGCGGGTGAAACAGAAGGGCATGCTCTGGCACTTATCACAGACGATAATTTTCCATCGGGATACACTACGACAAGCTGCACCATCAACCCGGTAGGTAAAAACCTATCGGAAATAAATGTTAATCCCTGGGATGAGAGTGAGACCGGGCGAATAACACTGAATGCAGGAGCAGCACCACAACGACAACAAAGCTGGGCCACTTCCAGTTTTGGAATATCGCTTGTCATGGGTGATGTCAGCGGCGCGCCGCTCGTGCGTGAAAACAAGTTCGCCAACCGCTGCGCTAAAGGCGGCTCGCATGAAGGGCCATTGAGGATACGTTTGCGCATGCGGTCGCCTACCTGATCCACTAGCGTGACAACCGCCACCATCACCACTAGCAGGACCACAAGATCACTGATGTGAAATAAGCTGATAGAGGTATAAAGCGAGTCACCAATACCACCCGCGCCCACGAACCCGACCGTCGCTGTTGCCCTCACATTTACCTCAAACCGGTAAAGCGTAAATGCCAGTACACGCGGACTAACTTGAGGTAGCACTGCATACAACCAAGTTGATAAACCACTGGCACCACTCGCTTGCATCGCCTTGGCAGGGCCGGGTTCTACCTCCTCATAAACATCGGTGTAGAGGCGACCCAATACGCCAATATTGTGTACTGCAATCGCAAGAATCCCGGCCAAGGCACCCGGCCCAACCCAGACAACAAAAACCAGCGCCAGTGTCAGCTCCGGCATTGCGCGCGTAACTTGCAAGAAAAATTGCGAACCGCTTTGCAGCAAACGCGACATCCACAGCGAAAGCCCACGTTTACCGTAGGTTTGACTCAGGTAGCTGCCCGTTACTAACGATCTAGTGGAGAGCGGAGCAAGGAAGAATGCGAAGACGGCGGCGAGCAGCGTAGCAATCCATGCCATCAATAAGGTTTGCCATACCAGCGTGGCGGTTTTACCGAGAAATTCGGCACTGAGATCGAACTCGGTAGTGCCCGGCAAATTGCTCCAATTTCCTGTTAGCAAATCCATCCAGGGAATATCGAGATACGCAAAACTGGCTATCCCGCCAACAGCGGCAAACAGCAATGACCATTTAACAGGGTGACGCCGTAAATAGGCGCTCACCCATTCGAGTGCGATTACAAACATCAGCACGGCGATGAGCGTGGTCGCCAATTTATCGAATTCGAGATAGCGAATACTCAGGGCAATTTCACTGCCCAAACCACCTGCGCCGACCACGCCCAGAATTGTGCCCGTGCGGATGTTGCACTCCATCCGGAAGAGCGCATAAGCGACCCATTGGCGCTTTACCTGCGGCAAAATGCCATGCATTAAAATGCCCCAGCGCCCCACGCCAGCAGCGCGCAGGCCACCGATAATTTGCCGGTCTACAGCCTCAGCGAGTTCAGCGTAGAGCTTGCCGATAGAACCGCCCACGGTTAAGCCAATAGCCAGTACCGCAGCGCCCGGCCCGAGACCGAGGATCTGTACAAATAGGTACGCCCACACAATCTCTGGAATCGAACGGAAAAATCCCAGTGTAAAACGGGAGAGTGTTCTGGCGGTGGCAACCACGAAGGATTGACGACGCCCCTGACGCCCCGGAGGATCGGGTAATTCAGGTATGCGGATGGCAAACATCGCCAAACCAATTCCGATAACAACGGCAAACACTGTCCCCAGAATCCCGACAAACAAGCTCTCGAAAGACAGCAGGAAAATACGCTGAAGAAAATCTGGCGAGAGATTTGGGCTAAGCAAGCCGCTTAGCAATTCACCGGCGTTGCGTATTCCATCGCGATCAAAAAGTGCACCGGGATTAACACGGGTTCCTTCCATCGCCAGAACAAAAGTGAGTCCAACGACGAACCAAACCAGGTAACGTTTAAGCTCCTGCTTACGGTTAAATTCGCTCATTGTTTCCCTCATGCAGTTCTTCACTCCCTTGATAAAGCAAGTTGAGTGCATCCTGGGTAACTTCTGAGGGTTTGGCGTCCAGCACTAATGTGCCTTCACGCAATCCGATGATGCGGTCGCAACGGTGCATAATTGCATCGAGCCAATGGGTGCAAAAAACCAAAGTGACGCCACGCTCTTTGGCTTGGTTGAGGATAATTTCGGTTACCGCGCGGGCGGTGGCAGGATCAAGTGACGCTGTTGGCTCATCGGCCAGCAATGTGGTGGGCGCAGAAATAAGTGCCCGCGCAATGGCGACGCGCTGCATTTGACCACCACTAAGGTCACTTGCCGGGCGCCATTGGTGATCACCAATAGAAAGGGATTCCAATAGAGCATGCACCGGTTTCTTTTCTACCGGCCAAAGCGCTGAGGCCATAACCTTGTGCCATGGCCACAAAGGCAATTTTCCCGCGACCACATTCTGGTGAACCGACAATTGCGGCACCAGTAAATGGGTTTGTTCAATAATGCGTGAATGGGCGCGGTGATAACGCAGCTCGTTGGCTGACATTTTGGCCAGGTCTTTTCCGGCAACCAGTACCCGCCCTTGGGTGGGTTTAAGTACACCTGCCAACAGGCGGATAAGCGTGGATTTTCCGCCACCGCTTGGCCCAATAAGGGCAACCGTTTCGCCAGGTTTAATGGTCAGATTGAGATTGTTGATGGCTGCCCGTTTACCCCAATACCGCGATACCGCTTTGAGTTCGAGGACGGGAGCTTGGCCACTCACAGGTTGTGAGCTCGGCAAAATATGTGGATTCATAACTTGACTCCTTTCCCCCGAGTGTCAGGTTTCACGGGGTTTACTGGCTGCTCATAAACGTCTACAACACTCACTACAGCGGCATCCTAGACGCTGGGTAGTGTTGAAGTAATGCATCTGAGTCAGTGGTTTTGCCAAGCAATCAATTATTTAATTGATTGCTTGACTATTTATTATTAAAAAACGCCAGTAGGCGTATCACATTCTCAGTACTACTTAGAAAACCAGGACTTTGTCAGCCCATAGTGTCCAATCAGTGAGTTCTTCCAGCGTACCGCGATGGGTACCTTCTGCTAACTCTTCTTCCGTCATACCGCGTGCATCCATACAGGTGCCGCAGACACCAATCTGGCCTTCACGACGAATAACCGGCCCAAACATCAGTTCAAGGTTGTAATAACCTTGCGGAACTTTCTGGCCGCGCTTGGCGCAAACAGCGGCGTCTCCCATCAAAAATATGCGCACATCGTCAGACGCGCGCTTGGCGATAGCACCTGCAAGGCGCACGCCGTTGTAGCTACGTTCGGTTCCGTATGGTCCATCATTCAATATGAATAAAATATTGCTCACGTCTGTTTCCTCTTGATTTCCTGTGGTGTTGGTAGGCACTGGATCAAGAGGGACTTTCGTAACTTCCTACTAGTCTCCCGTCAAACAGCACCCGTTTGTATTGCAAATCCTCGTGCTACCCAATCCGCCACGCCTTCTTCCCAACGTGTTGCCTGGTAGCCTTTTTCGTTTAACCGATTCACGGCCTCAATCGACATGACGCACAATGGCCCACGACAGTAGGCGACTATTTCGCGATCCGGTGGTAGATCAGCCATTTTCTGTTCCAGCTCAGACAGGGGAACAGAGATTGCGCCCGGAATATGGCCTGCCAAAAATTCATCCGTTGGACGCACATCCAATACTGTGACTTCTCCACGCCTGACCCGCTCAAGCAATGTTTCATTGTCGGTTCGCTCAAGCGCGCCGCGTTCGCGTAAGAATGCTTCGGTCACTTGGCGAACTTCCAACAATCGCGCTTCACCCACGCGACGAAGCACCCCGCACAATCCAAGCACTTCCTGATCAGCGAGCCGGTAAATGATGTTGACGCCATTGCGTTCGGACTCAATCACCCGCGCAGATCGGAGAATCTGCAAGTGCTGCGACGTGTTCGCCACACTCTGGTTTACTTCATTGGCAATCGATTCAACGGTGCGCGGCCCTTGACTCAACACATCAAGCAGCTCTAATCGAATGGGACTCGCCAAGGCTTTTCCGATGCGTGCCAATTGCTCGTAGAGTGAATCTTTGAACTGTCTATTTGAGGAGGTCATGGATTTTCCATTTTTCAATTGATTGCTTGAATTATAGATTCCAAACGCCATTCATCAAACAGCTATGTGCTCCCCAGACTCTAATTCACTGAATAAAACGGTATTGCCTGCAAAAAAACCCTTATTGGCGACCGCTGCTTATCACACCTGAATCCTCATTGCCTTGACAATCTATTTGAAGCAGATATTCTAGTCAAGCATTCAATTAAATAATTGAATATAAGATAATGACGCTTCAGGTGTCAGGTATTGATATAAGCACCAGTAGCTAAAAGGATTCCTTAACCCTATGCGCAAACACACATTAGTGGAATTCGCGACCCATCATCCCCGCTGGGTTGCAGCCATAACACTCATCATTACCGCGTTATTTTGCACCCAGTTCCCGCGCATCACTCTGGATACCAATCCGAAAAATATGCTCCCACCTGACTCGGCGGTACGGGTATGGAATGATGAGATCGAACAAACCTTCCGGCTATATGAAGACACCATTGTTGTGGCTGTGCACAACGATGAAGGTGTCCTCAATCTCAAGACGTTGGGCAAAATACATCAGGTTACTGAACAGATATTGGCGATAGAAGGTGTCGCAGCTCGCGACCTGGTCAGCTTCAACACGATTGACCATATCAGCGCCGACAGTGAGGGACTTGATGTCGCTCCGCTGATGTCAGAAGCACCAACGACTACTGCCGCACTTGAGACCCTTCGGGCCAAACTAATTGGAAATCCGCTCTTCACCGACCGGATTATCTCCGAAGACGAAACCATGGCCGCTCTCTATGTGCCCTTGGAAGAAGGTGCTAACGGCAAACAGGTAGCCGATAACATCCGCGCCATTATCGCTGCGCAAGAGAGTGGCGATGATTTTTATGTTGCCGGTGATCCGGTTGTCAGGGATACCTTTGGTGCGGATATGTTCACCATGATGGGGCTGTTTGCACCCATTGCCGGGATGATCATGTTTATCGCCATCCTCTGGATGTTCAGCAGTTTGCCTCTGGCCATGTCCATGATGGCCGTAGCCATGGTCAGTATTTTATGCAGCATGGGATTATTAATTGGATTGGGTTTTCCAGTGCATATTATGAGTTCCATGGCACCCGTCTTCCTGATGGCGATTGCCACTGACAGTATTCATATTTTCAATGAGTTTTATCATCGCTATCGCAGCGGCGGCAACAAACAACAGGCCATTCATGAAACCCTGGATGCGGTAAGTCGCCCTGTGCGCTATACAGCCTTCGCAACAGCAGCCGGATTTGCCGTGCTGTTATTTATGGAAATCATTCCCGTACAAGTCTTCGGCGGTGTGATTGTTTTCGGTACCTTGTTGCTGCGCCTGTTGAGCTTTACCTTAATCCCCGCGTTATTGATGATGATGGATGAGAAAAAAATTCTCGCCGCCGTCGCTCGTGAAAACAGCAAAGAGCAAGCTTCCACACATTGGCTAATAAGACTTGCCGGTATCGGCGTCAATCACCCGAAAAAGATAATCGCAATTGGCGCTGTGTTGATGGGAATTTCCGTTATCGGTATTACCCAAATAAACATCAATAATAATTTGGTCGAATGGTTTACCAAAAGCAGTGAAGTGCGAATTGCAGATGAAAAAATCAACCAATCTCTCGGTGGTACAGCATCGGGATATATTGTTGCCATTGCACCACAAGCGGAAGGGATAAAAACACCAGAAGCTATGCAATATCTCGATGGCTTGCAGCGCCATTTAGAGTCTTTACCAGAGGTCGGCAAAACCTTTTCGATTGTCGATTATGTCAAACGCATTAATCGCGTATTGCACGAAGACAACGCCGATTTTTATGTGATTCCATCCGATGCCGATACGATTGCCCAATATCTGTTTTTATTCGGTATGTCTGCTAAACAGTCCGACCTCGATAATGTGGTTGACTACCCATTCCAGCAAGCCAACATTTGGTTGCAATTGAAGACTTGGGATGCGGAGGCGATGCGAACCGTTATTCGCGCTGTTGAGGACTACCAACAGCAAAACCCCATCGATCTGGAATTCAAGCCAGCAGGCACAGCGTATTTCAACGTAGTGTGGAATGACGAAGTTCTCTGGGACATGCTCAAAGGATTTATTCTGGCACTGCTCGTTGTTTTTATATTACTCGCCTTTAATTTCCGCTCCATCCGGTGGGCACTGATTGGGTACATCCCACTATTATTTACCATCATGATGATTTATGCCGTGATCGGATTTACTGGCAAAGATTTTGATATGCCCATCTCCGTACTCTCATGTCTATCACTCGGCATGGCGGTCGATTTTTCCATTCATTTCATTAGCCGTTTGCGCCAGCGAATGGATGAGACAGCAACAACCGGCGAAACCCTTGCCGATAATTTACTCTGGACAGCTGCGCGCCCTGGCAAAGGCATCATGCGCAATGCCATTTTATTCGCTGCTGCATTTTCGGTAATGATGTTTGCACCGCTGACCCCCTACATTACGGTAGGCGCATTCATTCTGAGCATGATGTTAGTGAGCGCATTAACCACATTAATTTATCTTCCGGCGTTAATCCTACTATTTCAACGTTGGTTATTCGTCAAAAAAGCACTGCCTGATACCCGCTCTTCAGCATCCGCAGTCACTTCTATTGGAGAAGGTGCATGATTTCCTTGATTAAAAAACTAATCAATCCCGGACTTTTTTTGGTGGGTCTGGCCGCTGTGCCCTCAATGAGTTTAGCGATGGATGCAACTGAGATTGTGCAGCGTTCACTGGATGCAACCTACTATGCCGGTACCGATATGCGTACCAAAGTTACCATGCAGTTAGTGAATCCAAAAGGCGACATACGCGAACGTGAGATGACTATGCTCCGTTTAAATGGAGTTGACGGTGAGCAACGTTACTACACCTATTTCCATCGCCCCACTGATGTGAAAGGGACTGCATTTCTAGTGCAGAAATTTACCGGAAAAGAAGATGATCGCTGGATCTTTGTGCCCGCGATTAAATTAGTGAAACGTATTGCGTCTGATGATAAACGCTCTTCGTTTGTGGGATCGGATTTTACCTACGAAGATGTTTCCGGCAGAGAGGTTGCCGACGAAACGCATGCGCTGATCGGTGAAGAAACATTTGAAGGCAGGCCGGTCTACCGCATTGAAAGCAAGCCAGTAAAACCAATTGATTATAGTCGCCGTGTTTCATTGATCGACAAAGAGCGCTGGTTGCCCTTGAGTGAAGAATATTTTGATTTGCGCAACCGTCCATCCCGTGTGTTCAGTGCCGTTAAAGTGGAGAGCATCGCTGACATATGGACGATCACCGCCAGAACAATGAAAAACCTGCAAACCGGATATCGCACAGATGTCACTTATCAAGACATCAATTATAACTCAGGGCTTGAGGCCGATATCTTTACGGAACGCTATCTGCGCAACCCACCGCAGCAATGGGTTAAATGACGCGCATGGATTTTGTTTACGTTAAATCGTTACCGATTTTGGCAATGTGTCTCTTGCTAATTATTAACTCGGAATCCAGCGCCGAGGTGAATGGGATTCTACAGTCACACACCGCCGCCAGAGTTCACACCGAATCATGCGATAGTCGTGATTGTGAGATTCCATTTTCAGAATTGCGTGCACAACTGAAAGCAGATTATGCAACCAATGACAATGCGCATTCGTTTACTGCAAATCTGGAAATGGTTCAGGATTTCGTTTTTGACGAAACCAGTGCACGGGCGCGTGAACTCTATTGGGATTGGACAAAAGACGCCATTCAGTTAAGAACCGGGCGGCAAATGATCACTTGGGGCACAGGTGATATGCTGTTTATCAACGATGTGTTCGCCAAAGATTGGAATGCCTTTTTTGGCGGAATGCCAATGGACTTCCTAAAACGTACGACCGATGCGATCAAGTTTGATTTTTATCCAGGCGATACAACGATTGAAACCGTTATAGCGCGCTTCGATGAAGATCATTTGCCGGAGATGCGACGCTTTGAAATGCAATCCCCGTTATTAGCGCTTCCGATTATCAGTGAATCGAATGATGATGATTTGGAATACGCTGGAAAGCTATCGCGTTCCTTTTCAGGATGGGATGTCAGCACTTATGCATGGAAAGGCTATTGGCGCAGAGCAGCGTATCAACCGGCCATTGCAGCGCCAGGAACCAACGTTTTCTACCCACGCCTGAACACCTATGGTGCAAGTCTTACAGGGCAAATTAAAAACGGTGTATTTAATCTTGAAGCGGGATACTACGATTCACGTGATGATGTATCTGGTTCAAATCCCTTCATCCAAAATAGCCAGACCCGCCTGTTGAGCGGATACAATCGTCAGCTTTGGAAGGACTCGACACTGGGTGTGCAATTTTATATTGAGCATATGGAAAACTATTCGGCATACCGAGCCGCCGTGCCATCGGCTATGGCAGTATCATCGGAATGGAACCGAGTTGCTACGCTACGATTTACACAATTCCTCATGCACCAAACGTTAACGGCTAATGTATTTAGCTATTGGGGCTTGAGCGAATCCGACAGATTTTTACAATCCACACTCAGGTATGCGTTTAACGATAATCTCTGGGGTGAAATCGGAACAAATGTTTTTTCAGGAAATTCGCAAGGCATGTTCGGTGCGTTTGATCGTAACGACAACCTGTATTTAACACTGCGCCTTGCCTACTGATTATCAATCGGATTTTAATTTATGACCACACCAATTTATCTCGACTACAACGCGACAACACCCATTGCGCCCGAAGTGATTAACGTGATCACTCAGTGCTTGGCTGAATTTGGAAACCCGTCCTCCAGTCATACCTACGGTCGCCGCGCCGGTGAATTGGTTCAGCTTGCACGCGCGCAGGTCGCGCAACTAATCGCTGCCAATCCGTCAGAACTTTTTTTTACAGGTTGTGCAACCGAGTCCAATAATCTCGCGATCCTTGGGATGGCACGCGCCAGCGTAAATAAAAAACATATCATCACCAGCGCAATTGAACATCCAGCTGTTATGCAACCCTGTTTGCAATTGCAACGAGAAGGTTGGGATCTGACTGTATTACCAGTTGATGCCAATGGGTTAATCAATCTTGAAGTGCTCGCGAGCCACATCCGCCCGGATACCGCGCTGATTAGCATCATGCATTCCAATAACGAAATTGGAACCATCCAGCCCATTTCCGATATCGCGCGGATCGCACGGGCGCATGGCGTACTGCTGCATGTAGATGCCGCTCAATCCATTGGTAAAGTGAAAGTCGATGTGAACGAATTGGGAGTTCATGCCTTAACCATTGCAGGCCATAAATTTTATGCCCCAAAAGGTGTGGGAGCGTTGTATGTGCGTGAAGGCACACCCATTAACCCAATCATGTATGGCGCAGGCCATGAGCGCAGCCTGCGACCTGGAACAGAAAATGTTATTGCAGTCGCAGCACTAGGCGAAGCTGCTCGTTTAGCTGCCGCGCGGCTACCGGAGGCTGAAGCTTATTTAAAACAATTACGCGACGATTTACACAGCCGCTTACAAGCAGGCATTCCCGGAGTCATCTTGAATGGTCATTCCGAGCACCGACTTCCCAATACATTAAATATTTCGTTCCCTGGTGTCAGTGGCAGAGCACTTCTTGAAAGCGCAGCAGGACAGGTCGCTGCATCAGTAGGATCAGCCTGCCATTCACAGGGCGATGCAGTCAGCGGTGTATTAGCGGCGATAGGTGCTTCTGCCGACCGAGCCCGAGGTTCTGTTAGATTGTCAGTAGGGATATCAACAACTGAAGACGAAATTAAACAAGCCAACCAAATTTTAACTAATAGCTGGAAGGCATTGGTGAGTTAACATATAAGGCGATGAGAAGTTTTGGTATTTAACTAGATTAAACGTTAACCTGCCTACTGCCAGTTACCGCGCTCGGCCATTTGCGGAAGTTGATTCTTATGCAGGTTTGGCATGACTGCCCAACCTGCGCTCCTTGATTAAAAAGGAAGGTCTTCCGATTTCTGTACCCCATCTTTTGGAAAATACTTCCTATCTAAAAAATCAAGCAAAGATAATCCAATATCATAATTATCAAACCTTTCCCTAGAATGATTTAATAGGTCCTTTAAATGTTCTTTATAAATTTGTATTTTTCCTGTACATATCCCCATAAATATATCGAGAATAGCAGTATCCTCTCCACCCAAATGCTTTTCGATTAGATCCTTTACTATTTCACACATCAATTCACTCAATTCAGGAGAGCTACGGTAATCTAACTCGCGAATATAAGCGCAGCGCCATAAGCATGAATGTAAAAGTGGATCGTTATATCGACGAAAATTTTCTGGTGAAATTACTGAATGTTGATAGACATGCGCCTGAAGCGAATACCTGTCTCTATCAGTATAAGGCTTTTCACGAAGCCCTTGGAGAATTGACGAAATAGTTAAATAAACAGCATCGTGATCAACCTTATTTGGCTCATAAGGACAACCTTTCCAAAACGCAAAATCCTTAGTAAAAACAAGCTTTTTATCGCTTCCTTTTGTCGAAATTCCAACTTTTGATTTAATTCCATCTGATAGCTTTCGTAATAAATCCTCTCTTTTTCTCCAAAACTTATGCTCCAAACTTTCTAGAACAGGTAACTCTAATTCCCAGCTATTTTTTCCCTCGCTGTGCCCGATATAGGCACAATGATGAGCAATGAAATTATATTTCAAATCATTAGGGCTGTAACACACGCTATTTTTAAATTTAAGAAAGTTTTCCTTTGCTGTAAAAATGGAAAATATTGATATAAAAGTTCTGTGCCCGCTATGCTGAGATAACCTCAATTTTCTATTAATATTGAGAAAAGATTTTCCGGTTCTAACTACAGCACTAACAATAAATGCGCTATCTGTACCAGTAACACCTGCTAAATCGCCATTTGAATCAATTAGCTCAACACCCAGAATATTTTTATCTAGCAAAATTCTTAGAATTTGTTCTGCGAGTAATTTTGACGCCTCACTTCTTGCATCGTAGATTATCCATTTAATGTTAAAAAGAGTATTCCATTCTACGGTTTTCTTTATCCAGGATGTATGTGTCGCGTCAGTTTCAATATGCTTTTTAGCGTTTATGTAAATGGAGCAAGATTTTCTGTCTTTTCCAACGAAATGACCTAAATCAATTAGTGAGTTATCACGATTTCCTGTTATCCAAGTTCGTATTTCGTTCGTGTTGTGATCAGCAGTAATCATAATTGGGTTTGGCTTTTCAATTTCAGCTGTAAAATTTTCTCCAATTAGCCCAACATGAATTAGCGATCCATAATTATTCTCATGTGTTTCAGAATCCGAAAGGTCAACAATATTTACAAGTATCATGTCGCCCAAGTTATCAGCTTTTGAATCGTTAAATGAAAGCATGGTCAACACTTGTTCGTGTTCAAGATTCCATTCCTTCGCGATTTTTATTCCTAGGCCATTGGTTGAGCTAGCAGATATAACAACCCAAATGTTGCTAGTGACATCAGGCCTTGCTCGGGACATTCCTTCGTACGAACCAAAGCTATAATATTTTGTATTTTTGCATTTCGCGTTATCAAATTTATTCCAATAATATAATAACGCTTCGACATACATACTTATGCTGGCAGAATCAATGTAAATACTTTTTACTTGGAGTTCTTTCGGCGCTTTTGTTAACAGGCAATACGCAACAAATTGACATTCCGAGTATCCCACAGCCAGTTCGCTGGCTTTTATAAATTCAGATTTTAATCTTTCTGATGGCTTGCTAAATGTTGTTCCTGACGGGGCCTTTACAATTATTTTATTTCTTCGACCCTCAGCCAATCTGAGAAGGCCATTCTTCGCAATTTGAGAATGCAAATCTTCAAATATCCCTTCAAGTTTGGTCCCTTGGATTAGATAGTGCGGCTTAAACTGCCCAAATTTATCAAATGGGAGTAGGGTTATTGGTACAGCTTTTCCGAAACGGGAAATGTTTTCATAAAATGCACTTGAAACTTCAAAGTGACCTGAAAGTGACTCTTGCAAATAATTAGGGTATAGAAAAACAACTTCATCAGGAGGGCTAAATTTTTTAAATTTAGTCTCGAAATTCCCTGAGTACTCTAGCTCCGAGCCTTCATGCTGACCAGAAAATATAACTAACGTTTTTACCAAACATTCGTTTGTAATTATTTCTGCTAAGAATATATACACTTTAATTATCCCCCTGTGTTTTACGCAGAGGAATTACTATGTTGAATACAACTCCTTCTAAGAAGGAAGTCTTTTCTATCAAATCTTTAACTTCGATTGTGGTAGAGCCTTTATTATTAAAGAAAGATCTTTCCAATAAAATGCTCCCAGTTCTAAGCCTAAACCATCCTTTTAGCATATTTAAATCTCTAAGCACATTGGAGAGGCCAGAACCAGAAGAATCCTCGCTAGCTGTTGAGTTATTTTTCATGAAGCACTTAACTATTGCCTCTTTTTCTTGCTCAATTGTTATTTCATCTTTATCTAGACCAGTCCACCGTCTTGCATAGCCAGGCCCTGAATCGACAACAGTGATATCCAAGACTCTAAGATGATGATCATCTTTAGGATTCCAATCCGCCAAAAACATTGCAAGATCGCCACCACCTGACTGAATAAGCTTTGACAATCTTTCCGGCGTTACGTCGTGAGACCTAAATGAAATTGCTCTGAAGTTTGACTTGAGCGAGTTGCCTCTAAAATCAGTTCTTGCATGCCTATGAGTATTTGTAAATAACTCTCTAACAATTTCAGATATATTCGATATAATTTCTTCGTTGAGCACCGAACTACTGCTTTTTTGTGGAACTATAAAGTCTATAATTTTATGTACAATTTCTAGAAATCTGCCTGCCCCAACTACCTCACCTTGATTATATAGTGGGCTATCGAACTCTCTATCTTTGCCGTCTCTTGTAGGAGACTTTATGGCGGGAATTCCCAAATAGAATCCTTTATACGCAGAGTTAAATTTTTCTTCCCGAATGCTGTTAAATATTTTGTGCGCAGGCTTAAGAGCGAGATACCTATCGACCTCTTTTTTATCGACTGATATTATTTTCTCAGCCATCCTCAAACATATAAGCCCAAATAAACTGTTACACAAATCCGTGAAGCTGTCTTCATTTCCTGCATCTTGAATCGAAGTGTGCAAAACATGTCGATTTTGTTCTTTTCGTAGCCATGTCCCGAAGAGCTGTAATGCTGCTCCCTCAAGTCCGAATATTCCAGATTCCTGAAGGGTGTTTGGTATTTGTAGCTTTACATTATGGGAGTTAATTATTTTTTCACATAAATCTTCAATTTCTTTAAAATTCGATGTTTTAAGTAATTTTGCATTTGTTACTTTTTCCATCTGTTATTCCTTGATTAAACAAATATTTTTTAATTAATGGAGTGGCAATTGTATAATTTGCAAAAGTACATTCTGAAAAAAGTCGACGCTTTTAATTCGAATCGTAGTGATATTTTTTTTCGGATATATACCTTAAATGCACCATCAAGAAAATCCATTTATCCCGATAAATGACGTATACCAGAGAAAATTACGTCTACATAGGTAGTAGGCATCGGCAAAGGTGAGCTTCTCCTAAAATTTATTAAATTGATATGTTCGCTTTGGGCAGAGGCTGTGTAAAAACTAAAATTTAATTTTTAAAATTAAATAAAAACGCGTTACTAGGTAAATTCTAGTGATTTCAACTGCTGCTAATCAGAAAGTATTTGAATAGGAACGCGAAAACAGACTAAATTTTGCCAATAAAACTTGGTCGCTCGACAGTTTTTGAGTTATCACACAGCCTCGGCACGCCGCCGACCTTCAATCTGTTGCGGTTCGCAAACTCAGTCTAAGCTGCCTGTCCCAATCTACTAGCACATAGCAGTCTTAGCATGCGACAGACAATGGCGTCAATTACGCCATCTTACAGCCTGCAATAACCTATAAGCATCTCACCTGTTACTTGCAGATGAGTTGGTCGCAGAGTTGCATTGATTGATACACGGGAGTTTGTAATGAGTTTTTCCAATTGTCATATTGAGCCGGAATTACTCACGAAGGATTTGGTAGTCTTGATGACATTGCCATGTTGGTATCTTTAATTGGAGCAGTGGTATGACATTTTTAGTGTCTTCAAGTACAGGCGGGTTATTTATCAGCTCGATAGCATCTTCGCAGTCATCAAAGCAGCCGATACCTATATTGGGCTTTTCCACCACCTGAAAAAATGCCGTGATTAACCGGCCGTCATCGGGCCGTAAGAACTCGAAGTATCGTATTTCGTGGGTGAATGTCGATGCGACGCATGTGATTTTCAAATCGAAATCCTTTTGATTCGGTGAGTAACCTGATCTTGTGCGCCCAGGATACTCGGTTATTATTAGACGTATGTAAAGGCGATTTTTTGTTAATACCTTACTTATCTGAAGTTGTTGATGACAGTCGCCAGATCACTAGCATTGAAATCAAAGTAAACGCTAAAAGTCCCATATCTCCTCCCAGAGCAATATCATCCACTGGATCAACATTCGACCCACGGTCGGGCTCGTATTAGCAAGCCGTATCATTTTATTTAATTTGTAGCCAGGGTCACTAGTCGATTAAAGATAAGTTTCGTGTGAGATATGTCTTACAAGGCTCTTCTATTAAAAGCACCCAGTAGGCATTTTAATGTACGACCTCATCACACCGGGTTAGTGCATTTCGCGGATCGGTTTAACACCATGTCACCTTCTTGTCCCCGTGATATGGCACGGCGAGCCCCACAGATATTAAAGCCTGCCCAATACTCCTGCCGTCAGCAAAAACCTCCGCATCTATTCGAAAATACTTGTCACGGCGCATTTGCTTTAATTCAATTGATTTTGCTGAACGGATCATCGAAACGGTTTTTTTCTTAGCCATCCTTGCAAGTTCAATTTCTCTTTTGCACTTGCCGCGCATTTCAGGTGTATCTATTCCAGATATACGTATGCCTATATTTTTTCCAGCAATGCTAGGCCAGCTATCTATCGTGGCGGTAGATCTTCTTTATCCCATTGAATGATTGAGCGCCAACAAGAATTGGACAACCACTGTCATCGGCAAGAATGAAGCATTCGAGATGCGAATGAAGCTTTAACGGCATAACTAGATAGCATATAGCATGAATTTAAATCACTATTATTGTATGTAAATGCAGCAATGGCAGCCAGCCCGGGTTAAGTAAATAATTCGTTGGGTGGCCGCTTCGTCAGGCTCAAGTTACTCAACATCTCCGGTGTCTACGCCGTAACTACACATGCCTGCACCACGAAAGTTTCAGAAAAGGATAGCGGCAGATAAATTCTGCGTTCGATAGCGCACTGCAACTTCGACTATCGCCACCACCTCACAAGTCCTGAGATTTTCCCAGCCTGCCCCACGCGACATCACCTGCACACTGAATCATTCTTAACGTGCTTTTTCGCGTACGCAAAATTACTTAGGCAAGTCGTGATGAGTTAATGGATGCATGGAAAACGCAAGTGGGCAGGAAATCCCACAAGAGGCACTGAGCACGGACGAGTGATTGAATTGTCGTGACAACAGAGTGGGCAAGCCTAAACAGACGGGGGGAGATGCATCCAATGAAAAACATAGAGCTGACGCTAACCGGTCAAATGACTGGGCTCGGGGCTGACACTGCAGGCATTATCCTGGCAATAGGAATCACTATTTCCCTGATATGCCTAGCGATTGCGCATGTACTGCGATCAAGAAAGTAGCTCAATTATAAAAATGGGGGATTGCTCCCCCAGCTTTATTACATTAAGCGTGTGATGCTACTGATCATGACAAGAATCATTTTTAAAGATGCCTCGTCGATGATCACGCGAAAGCTGAATTCCAGCTTCATATGCGTTCTCCCGGTTAGGAGATTGGCCGGGAACAAGTTGACAGTCTCGTCAAGTTGTCAGTAAAGTAGCATTACGGATCGGTAACGCTAACGCTTACCAAACTCCTCTCTCGGCTAATCTCGATTGATGGGTTCCCGAAAGCTCATGAGGTCGCTCTCATGGGCTTTTTATTTGGCCCCTGCCGCACTATTCAGCGCCATTGCAGGTAAATTAAAGGGGTTTCAGGTTTTATGCAAGATTGAAAACCTGTGGATAAGTTGTGTGCGAACTATGTAAAAGCTGGGTGTAACGTGCCAGACAAAACGCGCTGCCTAAGCTAACCTTAGACGTGCGCGACTTAGAAGGAAAATGACGCACAATATGTATTGTTAGTTTTTTTTTAATAACGCTCACATTTCCTAATTATGTGGCCACGACCGGTGTTTTAACGCTACCCGCAAATCGTCCGACGCATTACCTCACCATTCGCTCTATCGATAATCAGCCAAACTACATCGGACGCAGGGGGAGGCGCTATCGCATCCAGATCCTTAAAATTATTTGATCCCGAAGAATAGCGGTGGCCACTTTTTCAGGTAATCGTTCACTGAGCACTTCATCAGCTGCGCCATATTCGTGTACTTTCGGCGGTGCCGGGTACCAGTGCGAGCTTCAACCGCAGCATCAACGATTGCAATGAATACCAGGCGTTTGCACTCAGCGGATACAAACGGATTGAGCTTTTCCGTCTGGATTGCCTTGAACGCGAAATCGAGCAAGATGTTTCGCAGTAACGAAATGTTTTCGGAATCCTCCGGGGCATATGCCAACATCCCGGAGCGCCTTTTGTTTATTTAGGTGAGACGACTATCCAAAGTATTAAAAACACAAGCCGTGGAGCAACTCAGGTTCAACGAAGATTAAAACTTAATTAGGGTGATATGCGGCTAAGCAATATTCTTGGAACCGTAAGATCAATAATGACATTTTTTGACCTGCGGTAAAAACTCGGTATAAAATTGAAGAGACTTATGGAGCAATATTTCTATTCAGTCTGGATATTTATTTCCATTTCAGCGTGTTACTACTTTTAGTTTTTAAAAGCCATATCGTTGGCATTGTAGGGTAAAGCTTATATACTCTTTTAACTGGTTAAAGTATCCGCACGCATACAGGCAGGACAACTAACCACTGGCCTGCCATTAAAACCGCTTACCATAAGTAAGCGGTTTTTTATTAGTGCTTCAGATTGTCTAAATTCCCATCTCTGCTTACTATTTATCTTAGTTACACTGATCCATTTTCGCCGACCGTCCAAATGGGATTTAGCGGCGTAACAATGAATATGAACATGACCTTGTTGGTTTTGATTCTGGATTCGACACGCGTATTCCAAACCGGTAACCCATTTCTTTTAAGCAGAATTACCATATCAGGTGGCGGCGGAAGTAATTGATAGCCCACAATTTAAATTTCTTCCGTATATCGACCACGTTAAAACTCCTTAAACTATATGAAATTAAACGTATGAAAATAGAGATATACACTACAGAAGACTTTTTACTTAAGATTAAAGACAATGATAGCCTTTGGGAAAGCTGCGCAAGTTTAGTGTCTAATACCGCCAAAGCTCATAGTGGTCTTACCCATAGAGTGATGGTTTACAAAATGGGAAATGATGAAATTGCTGGCGTAAGATATTTTTTTTACGATGAGGCTAAAAAAGTATGTTGGCTATATTATTTGTTTGTTACACCTAAATTTAGACGATCTGGCATTGCAAAAAAACTTATAGAGGAAACAATCGACCATTCGGTAAATATCGGTTTGAGTTATTTTGATTTAGTATTGACATTAACCAATGTGGCAGCACCTGCATTTTATAAAATCTATAAAAACTTGGCCATTAACAGAGGAATAAAAATCGATATAAACGGTGAGAGGATAAGATATTAAAAAGATACATGTTATCGATGCTTCCTCAGTCTCGAGTTAAACAGTTAGTGAGATATAGTTGTGGAACAACTCAACCGAAAACTGCTCCGTAATTCAATATCGGATGAGGCTGGAAGAGACTACCCTCACGCGCGATTTCCAATCTATTGTCTTGCACATGAGCACTGTAGCGCTGTTCGAGAAGAGTAGCGAGCTGCAACTGATTGAGCCTATAAAGACCCTTTAATATATTTTCAAATGCATTGGTTTTTGAGACAATATAATCTATATCATCTCTATATGATTGCCGACTTGATTCAAAATTCCGGCGCAATAATATTTTATTCTCTCGATACACTCTAACATAATATTCCGAGTAAATCGGATATCGCGCTAGTTCGAATACAGCCTGAATGTCGGCAATAGCGTCCGGGGAAATATATTTTTCAATCTCTTCTACTGCGTCAGCTGACGCTTTAACGTTCTCAATCACCTTTTCATACAAGCTTTTTGAAGATACGATATTGCCCATTGATGAAGGAAAGTGCAGTTTGGTCCAGTTATCAAAGAAAATTATAAAGTCGGCTTCTTGCGCTGCCTGTAGTGGTACACTTATGTGAACAAACGGTGCCAGCTCATAGTGAACTTTAATAATATTGATTGCGCCAGAAAGTTCTTTGTTTGAAATACCAAAGAGGTCTCGGCAATGCTGGCGCACTTCATCGAAGCTATCATCCTTCCACCTGTCGTAAGGCGGCAGCAATTTCGCAAGCTCAAATAACTGCAATCGTGACAATTTCCGTGTAAAGCTTTTTTCATTGTATTCTTGAATTAATTCTCTGTTCAGCTCATGCAAATCCCATAGCAATTTTTCAAGCTGAAGGAATCTGTCCTGCAGCACATAAATGTTTATTAGTGACACGTCCTCAAGATGCTTATTGCTTCCGGTGTTGTCGTAGGGGTAGCGAAATGTTTGGCCTGTTGGATCAACTTCAGCAATATCACCAATGAATGGTGCGATAGTTTGAATGTGTGGTCTGTAACGCTCATCAATACTGATCGCTGCTTTGGCCACATAATCAAAAATAGCACCGATATCGTGCTGTTGTGAATGGTTGAAATTTTCAATCTTCCTATCGGTTTTAACAGCCAATAGATGTAAATAATTTGTGGTGTGTTTTAGCCTTAATTCAACAGCGTGTCTCATTGTAAAAGCTATTGGATAAATAAGCTCATCTAGGTTGTACTTTAGAAATTCCCCCTCATGTGCACCAACTACTTTATCTAATAAAATGGTAGCTGCTACGGAAAAACCATTAGCATATTCAGGATAATCGGGTTGCCCATTTTGCCCAACACAAGCATTCATTTCGCTTCTATCATGATCTCCCCTGAAGGTGGAATTTTGAAGTTTAGGTCCGAAAGTTTTCATGCTTTTCCCATTTGTGTTGGAAGTGCCTATTTCATATATTCTAGAAATGGTGCAGCAATATGCGAGCTAACATTTAAATGCATCTAAATACTTTGAGGTTACTGAGGGCGCCAGGTAAAAGTGTTAGCTATATCAAGCTACCCGTTCGGCATCGGGTAAATGTGTGAAAAATCTACTGCCTGCCAAACCACAAACGCCTGATAGATCAGGAAGCAAGTGAATGTTATCAGTGCTAAACGATACATCCAGAATACCGCTATCCTTGAAAATGGGCGTTCTCTTGATTGCCAATAAGACAATTCCTCAATAAACGTGTTTAGATATTCTTCTCTTATTAACGTTGTGAGACCGTATATGTACGGCTCCACAGCATCCCCACTGCTAACAGCTTCAAATTGTAATGGGGCATTTATATTGTCAATCACGATATCCTTACTGCTTAAATTCAGAGAGTTTTCCATGTTTAAGTAATGGTTGTGCGCGGATTCTATATACAAATGACGAATGTAAATACCGCCAGTGTAGATCTCGCCGGGCCCATGTTTGATTTGCAACTTATTGTCTCGACTTTCAAATAATTTAAAGTCATGCGTTTCGGATAATGTATGCAGAAATTTATCTATAAATGCGAGCGCGCGTGGCGAAAATCCCATTTTATAACCTTCACCACCTTGATGATGTATGGCGCTAGCTAATTCCAATTCAGAGGGTTTTAGACCATGAAAGTCATCCGGCGTGATGCGAAAAGCGTACGCTAATTTAGAAAATTCTTTGAATATTTCAGCGCCTATTTCGGAAAATGGTGTTGCCCTATATTTTCTCTTAGCTTCGTCCATGAGATATAGCTGTACAAAATAGGGGGCTCTAAAGTTGCATATTGCGGTAGCTATAACGTATAAAAGCCCGGAGAGGAAAATTAAGCCCATCTGGTTGGGAAACTGTAAATTTATTGGGAAGCTTTCAGTATTCGATAACCCCGCCAAAATTGGAGCAGTTACTATCCCTACAAGTCCGGCTTTAAATGCTTTCTCATTTTGCAATCTCAATAAATTATGCCAGCTATATTGGTGCCGCAGCTTTTCCCGAGCACTCCGCTCATCGACTGTTCTCAAAAACGGTTGATGAGTTTCATAAGGTTCTGTATCTAAAATCCATGCAAGCTTCGAGAATCTAATACGTTTGGCTCGCTTTTGTTCCTTTCTATTTTTTAATATTATTTCTACAAGCTTGTCGTTTATCATGGCGCACCAATATTTGATATATTGCTTTCTAAATTATCTCAGTTGAATTTCGCATTTTAAAACATAATTTTCCGTGAACAGATCTGTCAAACTCTGGAAACCCGCAATAAAAACCTATTGTTACGACCTTACTTTTACCTTCCTGATTTGATTTATTTCCATTTCAGCGCATTATTTAAATGAAACTACCAGCAGTTGATTGTTGGTATTTCCAATTGAAGCGTTTATACTGTTTAGGCTGACAAAGTATCCGCACGACGGTAGAACAACTTACCACTGGTCTACCACAAAAACCGCTTACCGCAAGTAAGCGGTTTTTTTTACCTCATGTTATCAAAAATCCCTATGCGGCCTTCAAGCCACCTTCATCCCACTGGCCTAACAATTTAGCAGTTGTTGTCTTATGGGAGGAATAAAATACTTCAGAATTTTGTAATACGTAGACAACGCTTCGACGACCCGTTAATTTGGCATTTGCTTCAACAATCCAAAGTAGGCTACCACCTGGATTACCTCCCTATCTCAGTCATTGATCAGGAGCGCTCATTATGGCGAGAAAAGTGTTTTTTAGTTTCAAGTATGAAGATGTTTCAAGGGCAATGGTTGTGCGTAATAGCGATGTCATACGCGGGACCGAAAAAGCTGGGTTCATTGATGCCGCAGACTTCGAGAAGGTAAAACGCCAAGGTGATCAAGCCATCAAAAATTGGATTGACCATCAGTTGCAGGGAACAAGTGTAACCGTCGTACTTGTAGGTGCTAAGACCCGCGCTAGCCGATGGGTGAAGTACGAAATCGAACAAAGCATTAAGCGTGGAAACGGGCTACTCGGCGTTGACATTAGCAAAATTAAAGATTTTAAAGGTACCACTTCTGACTGCTGCGGGGAGCTTCCTGCTGGCTATCCCTTTTATCTGTGGTTCAAGGGAGATGGTTACGCCAACCTCGGTAGCTGGATTGAGGCGGCCGCAAGAAAAGCGGGCCGCTAGCAGCCTCGTCCTTATCTCAATCGATTAACCTTTACCAAGGATATTGGATATTGCAATGCCATTAACTAATGATCAACTCCGACAAGCAGCAAAGCAAACAACCGTTTACAAATCCGCTAGAACTATTACGGAAGCTAAGCTTCAAGGCATTCAAACTGTGTTCCTTTGCCACAGCCATAAAGATGAAGTTTTAGTAAGAGGTCTTATCAGTCTTCTCCACAACCAAGGCTGGAAAGTGTATGTCGATTGGGCAGACACCACGATGCCAGAAACCCCGAATGAAGAAACCGCAAGGAAAATTAAGGAAAAAATTGTTGAGAGCGCTTTTTTCATGTTTTTAGCCACAGCTAACTCTACAGCTTCTCGATGGTGTCCATGGGAAATAGGCTACGCCGATGGTAAAAAACCAATCGATAAGATAATTGTGATACCAACCTCCAGCGGCTCCACTGTTTACGGTAATGAATATTTGGGCTTGTACAGGAGATTAGATATCAGCAAAGCAAGCAAATTGGCAGTTTGGAAACCGGGAGTCTCTACGGGTGGTATGCTAGTAGAAAATCTTTAAGGAGAAAAACATATGGACAGCCCGCTGTACCATTTGGCCCTACTGGGTGACCCACCTGAACAGGCAAGAGCAGAAATTGAACAGGAAATTGCCAAGGCTATTCAGGCATTTGGCTTGCGCCTTGGTCACGAAATTTCCTGGACTCTCAATGAGACTGATTTTCGACCCGATGAAAGGCGATGTTCGGCCGCTATATTTTTTTGCGCACCCCACGTTCGGGAAGGACATTTACAGGATTTTCTACACCGTGGAATTCCGATTCTTCCCGTCGCCTCTGCCTTAAATAGAGTCACCGAAGAAGTTCCACCCTTACTTCGTCCATTTAACTGCTTAGGTTACGACATCACTGGGCCGGTTAGGACAGCCACAGCACTATTGGAATGCGCTGGACTATTGCCTCGGCAGAGGCGCGTATTCGTAAGTTACCGTCGCGATGAAGCTCGTGCAGCAGCGCTTCAATTGTTTGACGAGCTGTCTGCTCGATTATTTGAAGTGTTTCTGGATACCCATGGAATTGCCCCTGCCGATGATTTCCAATCGATGCTGTGGCACAAATTATGTGATTCGGACGTTCTGCTCATGCTGGATACCCCCAACTATTTCGAGAGTAGGTGGACAAACGCCGAGTTCGGTCGGGCATTAGCTAAAGGAATATCGGTCTTACGAGTTGGTTGGCCCGATGCCACCCCATCGCGACGTACCGAGACGGTAAGCCGCGTTGAGCTAATTGGGGAGGAAATAGATATTGTTTCCGGTAGCCTCGCACCGGAGGCCGTGCAGCGAATTTGTCTTCAGTTGGAAGGCGTGCGAAGCCAAAGTCATGCTGTAAGACATAAAAGCTTGGTCAGTCGAGTGCGCAACCATATCGAAAGGATCCAGGGTGAGGTTATTGGCGTAGGTCGGCATAAAGCAATCTACATCCGTTTACCTATGGACAAAGATATCATCGGCTATCCAGTGGTCGGTGTACCCACTTCAAGAACATTGCACGATGCAGCCATTAATGCAGCTGGAAAGTCCGTTGCAGTTGTCTACGACCCGGTGGGCATAAGCCGAGATTGGTTAGATCACCTCAACTGGCTTGGTAAGCAAGTATCCGAAGCTCGCTGGGTTACAATTGACGAAGCCGGATGGATATTTGCTGACTGGGAGCCCCAAGCATGAATGAAATATTTTTATCTGCGAGCGTGCCCATCGTCGGACGTGGAAATTATCATGAAACTGCGGATCCATTCTTAATTCAGTATGCAGTTCGAGAACTTGTGATTTCCGTTATTCGCTCCTCTCGCATTGTTTGGGGAGGCCACCCCGCTATTACCCCAATGATCTGGGCTATTTGCGAAAGCCTCGGTGTAGATTATTCACAATCCGTAGTGTTATACCAGAGTAAATTCTTTAAGGATTTTTTCCCTGAGGAGAACCAAAGGTTTAAGAACGTCAACTACGTAGATGCAGTGAATAATGACCTCAATGCAAGCTTATTAAAAATGCGGACAGAAATGTTGTCCAGACCACAAATATCCGCAGCCGTTTTTATTGGAGGGATGGAAGGTATCCATGCAGAATATGATTTATTCAAATCATTTCATCCTAGAGCCAAAGTGTTGCCAGTCGGTGGCACAGGCGGTGCCGCAAGAGAGTTGGCTCATAATCTATACGCACTAGGGCATTTGGCATCTTATACCATCGATTTTGCCTCACTTTTCCATACCGAACTACCGTAAATAGCTGCACCCGCAAACAAAACATTTTTTTATGAATCGGACTGAGTCGTGTAAATGGATCCATTAAAAATATTCTACAGTTACTCCCATAAAGATGAGAATTTTCGCGAGTCTCTCGAAACCCGGTTGAAACTACTTGTGCGCAAAGGAGCTTTAATTTCCTGGCACGACAGGAAGATTACAGCTGGCTCCGAATGGGAAAAGAAAATCGATCATGAGCTTAAATCAGCCGACATAATACTTCTAATGATAAGTGCTGATTTTCTAGCCTCAGACTATTGCTATGAAAAGGAAATGGAAATAGCGCTTCAATTACACGATTCAAAGCAAGCAATCGTTATTCCGATAATACTTCGGCCAATAGATTGGAAGGAAACTCCATTTGCGAAACTGCAAACACTTCCGAAGGGTGGAACGGCAATTACACTTTGGAATAACGAAGACGAAGCATGGGTAGATGTGACGTCGGGAATAAGCACAGCCATAGAAGAAATAAATAATTTAAAATTTCGTAAAACCGAAAATAGCGAATTTCATAAGATAAACGATTTACTTAGATCAGAAATATCAACCGTGGACAGAATGTTTAAGTCGTTTCTGGATGACACTCCGTCCATTCTAGGAATTCGTTCTGGATTCACACTATTTGACTCGTATTTGCACGGTTTAATGCCAGCAGAATTGATCGCAATATCAGGTCGCTCTGAATCATTACGGTCAAGCTTTGCTCTGCAAATAGCAAATTACGTGGCGGCAAATGAAAAAAAGGGCGTCGGATATTTCAGTTTTAATTGCTCCGCTGAACGTGTAACACGAAAGCTGCTCGTTTCCGAATCTAAAATCCCAGATCGAGTTATGGCGAAGGGGCTACTAGATGAAACCCACTGGCCGAGTTTGGCGGGCGCTGTAGGACGTATCAAAGACCTCCAGCTCCATATTGATGATAATATTTCTCTAGATCTCGATGATATAAAAATAAAAACCAAAAAATTAATAGATGAAAAAAATGTTGCGCTGATAGTAATAGATGGTCTGGATGCACTTCTCTTTAACGAAAAACAAAAGAATAAGGAGAATCATCCCGAAGTCGTAATTAAAAAACTTAGCATGATGGCAAAGACCTTAAATATATGCGTTGTACTCACAACGAATGTGGATCGAAAAATTGACCAAAGAATAATGAAAAGGCCATCCCTGCATGACCTACATTGCATAGGCTTTCTAGATGAAATCGCGGACAAAGTCATCTTTCTCTACAGCGAGGAGTTTTACGAGCAATCAGATCTGCCCCAAGAAACGATAGAAGCTATAGTGGCGAAAAACAGCTTTGTAAATGCAGATATCGGTACATTTTTTTTAACATTTTATTCAAACTTATCTCGCTTCGAAAATGTAACGGAATAGTGAAAACCTACTCTATTTATCCAAGCTGACAGGTATCCATGTTAGTTTAACCTTACCATCTCAGGTTTCCCTCGCTTGCAAAACAGGCAAATCCAACCAACATCGGTGCGCACCCACCACCGATTAAGATCCATTCTTTTTGCAGAAAATGCTTCAACTAAAGCCTCTCTGGTCTCGGAGAGTTCGCTGCCTAAACCCTCCAAATCTTAAAACTGTAAGTATTCATGCAACTCTTCTTCAGAGCTAAATTTTTCGGTCATGCTTTTCTTGATTATCCTGAACGGCTTGCAACAACTCCACAACGGTCATCCCAAGACCATCCGCTATCTGATAAATCATGCGGAGCGTTACGTTCTTGCTGCCTCGCTCAATATGCCCAAAATAACTGCGATCCAGTCCGGACGTGTGGGCGAATGCTTCCTGAGTGATCCCCTTTGCGGTTCTGAGTTCTCTTACGGTACGCCCGAAGGCGACGATTCTTGCATCTTTCATGATAGCCCAGCTCAAAAAACAGGACTATCACGTTTGACGGACTATAACTCCACGGTCTAAAGTTCTCATTTTCAGTCAGGCCGGGCGACAAGCGTCCTCGCCCGGCCTCAGATAAAGAGGTTCATATGCCAGACGAAGCAAGCCGAGAAGAAATGGTGCAAACGGTGTTTAAGCAAGCGCTTGCCTTATGTTTTAAGTCGGAGGAACGGTATCTGACCGAAGACCAAATAATAGCCCGGAGACTTACCCCGACTGCAGACTACAGTCGTGCATGTTTGAGGAGACTGATTGAGGGCCAAGCTATTGAGCATGAATGGGTAGAATCAGGTAGTCCGCTATCGGAGAAAGAAAAGACTATGTATATCAAAAACCCTATCGGTGATGAGATACACCGCATTTTCAACTTTGAAATGTCGAAAAAGCTATTAGAATTCGTAAAGGCAGATCGCGGAAATGAACTTTATATTCTCTCACTACGCATTGAGATCTTGGCACATGATTGTATCGCCTATATCCAGTTTTATGCAGCAAAGTCAAAACTTAACATCACGAACTACGAGGCTAATAATGCGAAGCTCAAATTGATGTTAATGGAACTTAAATTGGAAAACGTATACGCTTTACTTTGGCGTTCAATCAAAATGAAACAGAACCGCGTCCATCCAAATGCCAGCGTTAACTTCGCAGAAATTATTGAGAATGCTTTCGAAAAATATTCGAATTCAAGCAACAAAGACGATTTAGAAGAGTACAAGCGTCCAGCCCAAATCAAAGCGTCTATGATTTCTCGTATCGCAGAGAAAATACTACCGGCGCTACCTAGGATAAGTAGAATTCGTTTACCCCGGTAACGCTCACCACTAATATAAATCGATTTGGCTGGCGCTTGTGGGTTTTATGAGACGTTCCAGTCGATGCACAGTTTCGACTAGTTGAAGATTCTGCGTCAGCACCTTGTACATCGTTTCTTTACATTCTTCGAGCTCCTTTTCAAGCGATTCAATTCGAGATATAGCTCGGCGATATTTAACTTTAACGCTATCTACTGCTTTTACATTAGATTTTTTAAACGCCTCAATTTGCCCTATAAGCAACAAATGGTGAGAACGGGACTTTTTGAGATATCCCCTGTCAAATCCGGCTTCAGAACTTACAAAGCTTGCGGTAATTTTACGTCTATCCAGGTCTTTATTCGTTTTAAGTCGAAGGAAAGCCGCCTGACACTTAATCAAGCCATCATCACTCATGAAGATTCTCAACTTTTATAAGTTTCTTCGCACGCTTTCTTAATTTCTCTAACTCCTCAGAGCAAATTTGATACTCACCTGATTCCAGAGAATATTGGGATATTTCCTTTTCCAAAATTTGAGTGACATTATTAATTTTATCGCTTTGAATAAGCGCTGACTCACAGCTTATACAACTTGTCACATCCCCGAGCATAAAATTGTCGCAAGGACCTAACTTCATGCATCCACCGAGCAACGTCTCTCGATAAGCCAACTCGCCATTCCTCACTGCCCTTTCAGTAACCGAACGCATTTCCATGATATTAGTTCCGCGTTGCGCGTGTCGATCTTTCTGATCCTCAAGGAGGTTCACGGCCCCACCATGTATCACTGTTTCATCTCCGAGCAAATACGCCATGATTTGTCCAGCAGCGTCTTTTGACATACCAATCTGAAACTCAAAAGCAATATGATTTCCAGATAGCACAGACTCATTACGCTTTTCGTCGAAGTAGCCGAAAACAGCTTTAAAATTTTCAAAATTATTGCTGTAATATTGTGACATAAGAAGGCACAAATGCTTGAACTGCCTCTTCAAACTTGGCTGCGAAACGAAGCCACTACTAGACGCATAGTATGCAAGTGAACGACGATACTGATGTGAAGTAAGCTTCCAAAACTCCCCTACAGAAAACTTAGGATCACTCAAAAAATCTCTACCAGGATCACTCACGGATAATTCTTCAATATCCTCAACCGTGATCTTGAATTCCTCGGTTGTAGTGACGGGAAAAGGAAATGCACTAAAATAAGGAATCGATTTCGCTCCCTTACTCTTGTCATGAAATATATTTGGACTTAAAAACAAATATGAAGAGTTTTCAATGACTGGTTCATCGATTAAGGCAGATAGCCCGGTGCATATTTTTTCCGCAACTTCAACTGCCTTAACAACCTCTTCAGTTGCGATCCAAGATTCCAATTGCAACGTCTTAGTTAACTTTGTAGTCGTTGAAATTATGTCTATAGATTTCGAAGCGCTTCGAGATACACCGAGATCATCTACTAATGCAGGAAAGGTTTCCTGAATGCGAACGCAGCCAAACTTTAATCTCAGTGCTTCTTCATGTCTCATCCCAGTATAAAAGTGAATAATATTTTTCACGAGAAACTGCATTTTCACAAAGGCCCCGATCAACTCTCTCCTATTACTCGCCTCAAAATACCCGGTAAAAAGGTCATCTAGTTTATATAGAGAGACAGCCTCTTCAAAAGTTGCACGAAACTCACCATATTTAAGGCCATGCTTGCCTCGTTGATGCTTGATTCCTACCCCAAAAGCCTCGTCACGAAAGCAGGCTATAAACCTGTCAAGATTCGTCATATTTTCATGGACGCGAGCAAGCTCAGCACTCATGCTATTCATTAGCAATACATAAATTCGGGAAGGAATAACGCAAACCTGATTTCCCGGATGCAATTCAAAGTTTATCTCCTTAAGATTTACTAAAGGTTCGTTAACAACGCCTTTAGGAAAATTCTTAACGTGCGTCATAAAAGCCTTTAACCTTGGCTTGAAGTTACGTCTATGCACATGTAATTCGGAGAATTTCCTTAAGAATGATTTATTCGTGACAAGCGTGATGATACTCAACTTCCCAACATGGGAATTCGCCTCAAATGAATTACAAAATACTGCCATTTGCCGCAGCAGCTTGTAGTAATTCAGCAATGTACTGAAACTTAAACTTTCTTCGCTTGAGTTATAAATCAGAAAAAACAATAATCTTTTAACTTCTGCAACTAACTCATTATTTCCATTTAAACAAATGACTAAAAGTTGGAAGCGAATGACCGCAGGTCGGCATAGGGACAGATGATAACTGGTAAAGTACCAAGTGTCGTCTCCAAATCTAGCAGTGGGTTTGCCATCCGGATCTCGACATAATATGACGTCATCAGAAGGTTGTAGCGGCAATTTGATGAATGAATCGGGTTGCGATATCAGCGGTAACGATCTATGCGCTATCATTTTGCTCTCATAATGGCTCCTCATTATAGTACGACTCCACTTAGTTCCAACCTTCGCAACCTCGCCTCCCAGAATGCGGTTAGATCACCCAGCTCAAAAACCCGATGGTTTGATTGAGAGACAATTAGTTTATGATTCTCGGAAATTTCAGATACACCCAAGACAACTTGGTCGATTCTAATCATTAGATCTTGCAAAAGCTTAGTGGAATGCTCTATCGAACTCGCGCATTTTCTTATCTCTTGAATAACATATTTGAGACTAAGCAATTTGTGTAAATCCTCAAAGTCAGCGTGAAAAATGTAGTGATCGCAATAAAGACATCCAAACTGAGTAGTGCAATCAGGTACTAACGGCGCACGCTCAAAAGAAGTACTTGGATTCCTAAAGCTGTTGCAACCTCCAACGCCACTGGGAGTTACTAGAGAATCATCGTTATTTGTATTGCGATGTATAATAGTTGCGGCGTGGCGCCGAACGGATTCCCAATAGTTATGAAATTCAATTTGCGAACGCTCTGGCGATGTTTCAGCGTAGTTAACGGCGTTTGTTTTCTCTGTGTGATTCAGTATTGAAGCTGTCAACTTGTTGGGAATCTTTAATTCATGAAACACAAGACTCTTATATTTTCTCGCTTGAGATGGCCCTATATATTTTAATTTTTCGTCGTCAACAAATTTACGAATTCTTTCGATAGCGCTCTTCGAGTATCCTCGATCCAGCTTTAAAAAAGAGCCTGTATATGATCCAGTTCTCCCTAAGCGAGCAAAAAGATAATCACAGTCTTTACCATCAAGCAGCCAATTTCGAATACGTAGATAATCTAGAAGTATCCTGCGACCGATCTTTCCTCCTAATGAATAATACGTTTTTTTTCCTCGCGCCCGATTTTTTATTGATGACAGTTCGGCAGTAACTTGACCAGTACCTGCCTCAACCACATCACTGTATTTAATTCCCCGCAGCTCCGCTGGGGACATCCCAGTAATCAGCTGCAGCAAAAGTGTGTATGCAGCCACAGCAATAGATGCCAAGCGTAATCTCGCTGTACACCGCATGTCTTCATTGGATTTTTGTAATTGAGCACGAGCGCGCTTGAGATAATAGTTCGTGATTCGCTTAGGAGAATTCGGAAACCTCTGCATCAACGTATCCAAACTTTCGAATTCGCCTGTTTCTCGATTCACTGCATCGAAAGCTTTTGGATATTGCCCTGGACATGCCGAATTGAAGGGAAAAATGTACTTCTTGAAGCTTGCCACCTCCAAATGGAGTGGAAACGTTTTATTTTCAACAATGAAATCAGTGACTGTAAAGCCAATTAAATAAGTGACCTGTGCGAACCGCGTCACCTCTGCCTCTTCAGGAACTTTATGGTGCCCACGTTTACTTGAGAACGATGCAATCCCATGTGTAATGTAATGTCCGTCTTGCGGAAAGCAGCCTAGCAAAAGCCATTTGAAAATATTTTGCCGTGTAAGAGCGGTATATGAAGTTATCGCTTCGCATGCAAGCTGAATTGCCAACCGTACACTATACTTTTCAAAAGCCAATCTAGCACACGCACTGTTTCGGAATGCATCTTGATAACCATGGCCATCAAGCACATTAAACAGAGTCCGGCATTCAAAGTAGAGCTTCCTTAGACTGGCCTCGCTCAATCTGGTGCAATATATATGGTCGAATATAAAAAGTAGTACCTGCCTCCTGTGTGCCACGAATGAATTCGGATTAACCCTGATCGCCTTCAATGGATTCCGCGTCGTTGGAAGCTTCGCGTCCCTTTCGGTGAAAGCAAATGAACCAAAATCCAAAGGCGCGCTTCTATCTATGTCATTCACTTTCACCACCACATTTTCAGGAAAATCATCGACTTCTGCCAACCCACTTGGAAGCACAGATTTAGTATTTCGAATAACTAATTTATCCTCAAAGTTATTTTCACTCATCTCCATGCCTCGCTCATGCAGAATAATTCGTCACCCCAATCAAAAATTTTTGATTCGAAGATTTCTTGGGTAAATATTTTTTCGTTGAAACCCGAATACAGCTTTAAATAATTTTCTGTTGTCTTCCGATGTTCGTGATGCATTCTTCGCTGAATTAATTCAATTTCCTCCCCTATTTTTAGACTCCCGTCTTGAAGAAAGGGCAGAAGCCATTGATACAGAAGGTATCCGAACGTTGCACGTAACCAATGGAACGTAAAATCTCTCGGAAAATTTGGCGACGTTTGCTTCAACAGCTTCCGCTTGATGTTGTCCGTTATTTGGCCAATTGGCGGTGAACGTACAAATGGATATCGAGGATCTTCTTTAGACATATAGAAACAATTTCCCCTTTCAGAGAGAAAGAGATAGGTATTGTCTTCCCTGGGAATATCCAGATCAGGAAAACTTTCATGGAATGTTGCGCGGAATCTATTCAGTCGAACTCTGCTATATTCGCTGGCCGCGAACACCGCAAGCTGGTGAATCAAATGGGCAGGAAAATATAAGATCTGCCGTTTTCCAAACTTAGTGTCAACACCACTTCCTGGGCCCACATGCAATCTGTAACTTCCGTTTTTCTCTGGCCCGCGTTCAATCATTTGCTGAAGATGACGATGACGGAGCGTCAATATGGTCTGCTTTCGCGCCCCTGTTGTAATTGCTATCGTTGTTATTAATCGCTCCATTTGCGACCAAGAACTTCCCTTTAGAACGGAGAGGAATTCATTCAATTCTTTATTGGTTAAGGGACGTAACTCTTCACCGTGCTCTCGAACATACCCTAATCTGACCTCAGGCGTCGGCGGGCGCTGGACGGTCTGGGAGCGCTTGGTCGTCTCCAACAAGATATTTCCCCGAGACCCATTCACCAGAATCTTAATATCTCGACATGTATCCACGCGTTCCATATCAATGTCATGCCAATTGCTGGCTACATAATTATAAAATTGATATATCGTGGCGGTCTTTTGATTAAGCACAGCTTGAGAGATTTTTGATTCGTCCCCGAGATGGCGAAAATATTTAAAGGTCGGTCGATGAGCTCGTCTACTACCGCTAAAATCTAACCAATCAAGGCCCTCTTTCTCACAAAAAAGCTTGTAGTCCAGCAAGTGGGCCGCTTTTCTTCTAGCCAAATCAGTGGGGCGCTTCCGAGCATTCTGGCCATCAATTAGATCCAGAAAAAAGCCGTTCGCTTCTTTCCAGGGCGCACCAGCAGCATCGAGAAGAAATGGCATGTTGTAAACATTACGGTGAAATTCCGCGCCCAACTCCCGTTCAAGATTCAAATGAATCTTTGGGTCGGCCAATTCGAGCTGAACAGGCGTGGACCGAGAAGGGGTAAGATCCTTAAACAAATTTGCGAAAGCATCTTCCACGACCGGAATTACTACCAGGCGGTTCCGATGACGACTGTTTTGATAGGCCACATTGATACCCATTTTAATTTTTCATAGACGTGCGAAGTCAACGACAACTAAATTCGCAATAAATGGGGCTTGACGTGGTGTAGGAGGAATGAAATACTCGGGGTACCGCTACCGGGAGCAGATCATTTTCAGCTTCCACCGAAAGCCGCGCAAGCAATTGCTCGGCTTTTTACATTTATGCCCTCTACATATCTAAGTTAACGACTTTGGTTACTTTATTGAGAATTAATACTTCCATTCTTGAGACCAAGCAATACAGCGATCTTATGACTCTCGCCACGCACCGGTATCTGTTTCCCCTTTAATACTTGATATACAAGGGCAACATTCACATTGTTTTTTCTCGCCCAATCAGCAACCGAAGTTCCTTTTAATCGAAATTCTTCTATCACTTCATCAACCGTTTTAATCACGACATATCCGCCTCCAAAGCGAGTTCCGCAAAAAATCTTTGATCCTAACTTGCCAAGTGGAAATTATTTTATTTCTCAGATACTTGCAACCCCCAAAATATCGCTACTAAATTTTGCTTTCTCTATCAAAAATTTATTTTTTGTATGTATATGGATTACCGAAAACTCGTTCAACTGAATGTTTTTAATTGATTTTTTTTTGACCGAACTAAAATTTTTTTTATTTTTTCCGATAGTAAGGATAAATCGGATGGCTTAAAAATATTTTAGAAAATTTCAAATTATTTTAAAGATAGCGGCGAAACGCGATTGATTTCGGATGTGACGTTGATTGATGTGTTGCTACCAAGATCACCCGTAGTATAGGTGTGGGAATGACAGCAAGGTGTCAATGAGCGGTTATTATATGATTCCCTGTCAATCCAGATATCAGGACCTAGCCATGAACCCATGTCCCTGCGGCTATCACGGCAGCGACGCCAACCGCTGCCGCTGCACACCCGACCAGGTAAGACGCTATCGAGATAAGATTTCAGGCCCCCTGCTCGACCGCATCGACATGCACGTGCCAGTCCGCAGCCTTCGACAAGGTGAATTACAAAACAAAACCCAAGGCGATAACAGCAGTGTGATCCGGGCGCGGGTGGAACAGGCGCGCGCGCGGCAAATCGCGCGGCAGGGTAAAGCCAATCACCAATTGAGTGCACCGGAACTGGAGCACCACTGCGTTTTAACTGAGGGCGATAAGGCATTGTTGGAGCAGGCGATTAATAAACTGGGGTTATCGACCCGCGCCTATCACCGAGTTCTGAAACTGGCGCGCACGCTGGCCGATATGGCTGCGCGCGATAATGTGAACACCGTCGATATCAGTGAAGCACTGAGTTACCGCACCCTTGATCGCCAAAGCAGTAATCAATAAAAATTAATTGAGCAGCAGATGTTGATGTGATGCCGACATCTGCAGCCAGTTGATAATTTCAGCATAGGATTTGGGTGCAGAAAAATAATAGCCCTGCATTAAATCGCAGCCCATTTCCTTGAGCCATTCTTTTTGCTCTTTGGTTTCTACACCTTCAGCGACAACTAACTTCCCAAGATTGTGCGCAAGCGTAATCATGGCCGAGACCAAACGTTTGTCGGTGTGGCTGCGATTTAATTCCTGCAGGAAACCCAAATCGATTTTTACCGTGCTGATCGGCAAGCGCTGTAAATGCAGCAGCGATGAATTGCCCGCACCAAAACTGTCGAGTAAAAAATTAATTCCAAAAAATGACAGCGGCCGCATGCATAACGAAACCAATTCAATATTGTCGGCGAAAACCGTTTCGGAAATTTCAAATTCGATATCGCCAGGCTGAATATCGTTGTCAGCAAAAATGCGTGCAACTTCGTGCACCAGATTGTCATCTTTAAATTGGCGCATGGATAAATTGATCGCCATCATCAAGGGCCCATCCCAAAATTCCTGCAACAATTTTAAATCGTTGCACGCCTGGCGAATGGCCCAATAACCCAATGCGTTGATGATACCTGTCTCTTCAGCGGTAGCGATAAAATCACTCGCATTTAAAATTCCCATACCGGGTTTATCCCAGCGCAGCACTGCTTCAAGCGCGATCACCTTGCCGGTACTCACATCGACACGCGGGGTGTAATGCAGCACAAACTGCTGTTTTTTCAGCGCCGCGCGCAAATCGGACTCAAGCCGCAATTGACGGCGTACATCCTGGTTCATCATCTCGGTAAAAAAGCGATAGCTGCTGCCGTCTTCCTGTTTGGCTTTGTACATCGCCATATCGGCATGTTTAAGCAGGGTGTCGGCATCGCGCCCCGCTTGCGGATAAATCGCAATGCCAATACTGCAACCCACCACCACTTCATGACCATTAATTTCGGCGGGCTGCTCGATGGCGGCAATGACTTTTTCAGCGATGTGTGCAACATCGGTATTGACCGCAATTTTTTGCAACAACAACGTGAATTCGTCGCCACCCATGCGCGCGACTGAATCGCTGCGGCGCAAACACGCATTCAAACGCTCGGCACAGATGCGGATAATCGCATCGCCCGCATCGTGTCCAAAATTGTCGTTCACTTGTTTAAAGCCGTTGAGATCGATAAACATCAGGGTAAAACTGGCGTTGTCGCGCTCGGCCAAATTAATCGCATGTTCGAGGCGGTCGCGGAATAAAATGCGATTGGGTACATCGGTGAGTGGATCGTAATGCGCAAGGCGTGTGAGGTGTTGCTCGGTTTGTTTACGCTCGATGGCATAGCGCAGGGTGCGCTCTAATAACAGGTGATCGATTTGGCCTTTAATTAAATAATCCGCCGCGCCTGCCCGGATAGCTTCGCGGTCAACTTCGGTCTCCATTTCATCCGTCATCACCACAATGGGTGTCTGGCAAGCTTGCACGCGCGCTGCATTGAGCAGATCGCGGGCGCTAGTATCGCCCCAGTAATAATCGAGCAACGCCACATCAAATTCTTGCGATAAAATTTTATTAAGTGCGATATCCAGTTGGTCGCACCAGACAAGTTCGTACTCCACTTGGCGAATATGCGACAAAACCTCAGCGATGAGCAGGTATTCGCCCTGTTCACGGTCGATAAATAAAATTTTTATCTTGTTCTCCATCGCTCTCGATCCCTTTTAACTCGCGTTTTTATCCGAGTTGTTTGGCACTAAATTTCGCACTCAAAGCACCACAATGGTAACAGTCGCCTCAGGCAAACAAAACGCTTTGCTATATAACAAATAACCGCTACAAACTTTCCATGCTTACCTTGTAGTTATAGCGCCCAAGATCGCCGTTGCAAGCGCAGGAGGGCTTGTTAGAATGCTCGCCCATCTGCTCAAGGCCGCCACTGTGACCCAACTCAACCCCCGCCAAAAAGAAGCCGTGCTCTATATCGATGGACCATGTCTGGTGTTGGCCGGTGCGGGCAGCGGCAAGACCAGCGTAATCACACGCAAGATCGCCTATCTGATTGAACAGTGCGATATGCCTGCGCGCCACATAGCCGCACTCACGTTTACCAATAAAGCCGCGCGCGAGATGAAAGAGCGCGCCAGCAAATTGGTCAAAGGCAGTGCCTCTAAAGGCCTGACGGTTTCTACCTTCCACAACCTCGGCTTGAACATTATCCGCCGCGAGCACAAAAGCCTCGGTTTCAAACCCGGCTTCTCCATTTTTGACTCTGAAGATGCACGTTCGCTACTCAAGGAACTGATGCTCAAAGAGGGCGATCTGGATAACGACCATATCGATCTGGTGCAGAACCAAATCTCCAACTGGAAAAATGACCTGGTCAATCCGGCACGCGCCTTGAGTATGGCGCAAAGCCCCGGCGAGCAGACCATCGCGATTATTTACCAGCGCTACAACCAGGCTCTGCGCGCCTATAACGCGGTGGACTTCGACGACCTGATCCTGATCCCAGTCGAGTTATTCCAAACCAATGCCGAGGTGCTTGCCCGTTGGCAGCGCAAAATCCGCTACCTGTTGGTGGATGAATACCAAGACACCAACTCCAGCCAGTACCTTTTGGTGCAGCTTATCGTCGGCAACCGCGGTGCACTCACCGTGGTGGGCGATGACGACCAATCCATCTACGCCTGGCGCGGCGCGCGGCCGGAAAATATGAGTCTGCTCAAACAGGATTATCCAAGTTTGCGGGTAATCAAACTGGAGCAAAATTACCGCTCCACCAGCCGCATCCTGCGCGTGGCCAACCATCTGATCGCCAACAACCCGCATGAATTCGACAAGGCGCTGTGGAGCGAGATGGGCTTGGGCGATCCGATCCGGGTAATCCGCTGCAAAAACGAAGAGGCTGAGGCCGAGCGCGTAGCTACCGAGATCATCACCCAACGCTTGCAGAAGCAATACAAATTCCGTGACTTTGCGGTGCTCTATCGCGGCAACCACCAAGCGCGCCTGCTGGAGATGAAACTGCAACATCACCAGATTCCCTACAAGATGAGCGGCGGCTCCTCATTTTTTGCTAAAACCGAAATCAAGGATGTAATGGCCTACTTGCGCTTGATCGTCAACCCAGACGACGACAACGCTTTTTTGCGCATCATCAACACCCCACGCCGCCAGATTGGCACCAGCACGCTGGAAGCTTTGGGCGGCTATGCGAGCGAACGCGAAATCAGTTTATTTGCCGCACTGGATGAGCTGGGCTTACAGAGTCGCATTCCCGAAAAAAACCTTGAACGTTTGCAACGTTTTGCGCACTGGGTCAAACAAGTTACCCAAGATTCTCGCGGCGAAAAACCGGTTGATGCGATCCGCGAGATGTTAAGCGACATAGATTACGAAGGTTGGCTACATCAGAACTCCGCCAGCAGTAAAGCGGCGGAAAAACGGCTGGAAAACGTGTTTTACCTGATCGAGTCGCTGCAAAAGAGCCTCGACAAAACCGCCAATGACGATGAAGACGAAGAGTCGCGTATTGAAGACGCTATCGCCAAATTGGTATTGCGCGATTTAATGGAGCGGCAGGAAGAGGAAGATTTGAGTGATCAGGTGCAGTTGATGACACTGCACGCCTCCAAAGGTCTGGAATTCCCCCACGTATTTATGGTGGGCATGGAAGAGGACCTGCTACCCCATCGCAACAGTATTGAAGACAATAATATTGAAGAAGAAAGGCGCCTGACTTACGTGGGCATCACCCGTGCGCAACGGACGCTATCGATGACACTCGCGGGCAAGCGCAAGCAATTTGGCGAGATGAGTGAGACCACCCCCAGCCGCTTTTTGGATGAGCTGCCGAAAGAAGATGTGGAATGGGAAGGCTTTGGCGAGCAGAGTGCGGAGAAAAATCTGGCCAAGGGTGAGGAGACCTTATCCAGTTTGCTCAACTTGTTCGATTGAGATTGGCTTCAACTGCACTGGCATCCAAAAACAACAAAGGCGACCCAAGGTCGCCTTTGTCACATCGAAGAAGCTAATTACTTGCTGCCATCCAACATGTAATCCACTGCACCTTTGATTTCATCATCGCTGCAAGCCGCACACATACCCTTGGGTGGCATGGCATTGAAGCCGCCAATTGCATGGGTATAAAGCGTGTCTTTGCCTTTGGCAACGCGCGGAGCCCAATCGGCGGCAGTACCGAACTTAGGCGCGCCCATCACGCCGGCACCGTGGCAGGTGGTACAAAAACCGGTGTACACATCCTTACCAGATTTTGGACCCGCTGCAGCGGCAGGTGCCGGAGCGGCAGCACATTCTTCACCCTGCATGCAGGTGCTGCCCACGGGAGCGATGCGCGCCTGGACTTCATCGTCATTGGCAATGGCAGTACCGCTCACCATGGCAGTCATTAACAGGATTCCGAACAATTTTTTCATGTGGCTCACGGCTTTTTCCTCGTTGGTATAAGGCCGCTGAAACTCTGTTCCAGCTTGCCCGTTGTAAATTCAGGGAGATATGGCGATCTTTGGGCGCGCATTATAGCGGCAAATACCCACACAGGCGATGGCAGTATTTAATAGTCGTTACAAGAATCTTATGGCGATTTGATCTGCCACAACCAACTGTTATGCTTATTGCCACGACTTATACCTCCGCATAGGATTCTGGCCGGTATGGAATATAACAGCGTCACCTTTGTTGCCTACTTTAGCGCTGCAGTCGTTTCTGCCCTGCTGACAGCTACCTATTTGTTCCAACTGGTGCGCAAACAAAAAACCTGGTTGTTCGCCGGGGCTGCCGCTGTGCATACGCTGCATCTCGGCGCTATCGCCCTGTCCTTTTCCGAACAATCTATCCCACTTTATCTACTGATTATTTTTGAATATTTGCATTTTAATGCCTGGGTTTTCTGCATTGGGCTGAGCCTCAAACACAATACCCAACGCAGACAACTACCCGCCAGCCTGCAATTGCTGTTTAGCGGTGGCTGGCCGATTACCGCGCTGGCGATTGCAATGCTATTCATTCCCAATATGAACCAGGCGGGATTATCCGTGTGGTTCGCGCTGGGATTGGCGGTTATCGCACTGGTCAGCGTTGAGCAACTCTATCGCTACGCTGCCGAGAATGATCGCCAGATCAAATTGCTGTGTATGAACCTGGCGGCGATTTTCCTCTACGACATCTATCTATTTACCCACGCACTCATCTTCAAAGGGCTCGACCCCATGCTCTGGCAGTCGCGCGCTGCGGTCTCCATCGCCACCTGCCTGTTTATGGCGCTGGGCGGCATGCTGTTATTGCAGCGCAATGACCGCCCAGCGAACTTCAACCTCTCGCGCCCGATCGCCTTTTACACTACCTCACTGGTCGGCGTGGGCGTATTAATTACCGTACTTTCGCTCGGCGGTTACTACGTGCGCCTTTACGGCGGCAACTGGGGCACCGTCTTTTATAGCCTGTTATTGGTCGGCGCTGTATTGCTGATTGCGACTGTGTTCATTTCCAGCCGTATACGTATGAAGTTATCGGTCCTGATCAATAAACACCTGTTCCGCTATAAATACGATTATCGCAACGAATGGTTGCGCCTGATCAACTATCTTGCCCAACCGGCTGAGACTAGTGAGGTCAACCAACGTGCCTTTTTTGCCGTTGCCTCTACTACCAAGGCTCCTAGTGGAGCCATCTGGCTGCGCAAACAGGGATTTTATGAGCCGGTCTATCGTGCCAATCTACCCAATTTTGTCGATCTGCAGGAAGAGCCGGTTGATAGCCCCTTCTGCCGCGCTTTTATTGAATCCGAGTGGGTGTTCATCCCCGATAGCGGCGACAACGAAGCGCTCAGCCAGCACAATGAATTGCTACCCCACTGGGCGCACAATATTCCCGACCTCTGGCTGATGTTCCCCTTGATTGTCGGTGAGGAGCTGGTGGGTTTTATGGCACTGACCAAACCCGGCGGCGATGAAACCCTCACCTGGGAAGATCTGGACTTGCTCAAAACCATGGGGCGCCAGATCGCGAGCTACCTCAAGCGCCATCAACAGGCGGAGCAATTGGTGGAAGGCCGCCAGTTTGATACTTACAACAAGCTGGTCGCGTTTATTATCCACGACCTAAACAATTTGATTGCGCAGCAGGCACTGGTCGTGCGCAACGCCGAAAAACACAAAGGTAATCCAGCCTTCTTTGAAGATGCGATAAAAACCATCAGCAACTCAGTGGATCGCATGAACAACCTGCTCAGAAAGCTGCGCCGCGATGACTCGGATCTGGTGAAACGTCTGTCGATTACCGAGGTAGTGCAGCAGGCCATCAACGAATGCCAGCGCAGCAGCCCAACACTCACGGCGGAGATACAACCCAACTATCGCACCATTAATGCCGATCAAGTGCGATTAGTGATGACCATCACCAACTTCATCAAAAATGCGCAGGAAGCCACGCCTGACAGCGGAAAAGTTCATGTTACACTGCAAATCAATAACAACTCGGCCGTCATCATCATTGCAGATACCGGCTCGGGTATGGATTGGGATTTCATCCACAACCGCTTATTCAAACCCTTTGAGACCACCAAATCCGGCAAAGGCATGGGCATTGGCGTCTACCTGTCGCGCGAATATATTAGCGAGCTGAGCGGCACATTGAATGTCGCCAGCGAGCCGGGCGAAGGCACCACTATTACCATTACCCTCCCGCTGAACAAGGATTAGCGCAAACGCATGAGTAAATCGACCGTTTCCAAACCTATCTTATTAATTGTCGAAGATGACACTGGCTTGCAAAGCCAATTGCGCTGGCATTTTGACCAATACGAAACCGTCGTCGCCGACAACCGCCAGGACGCCATTGCCGCCCTGCGCCTACATGAAGCCGCTGTAATTATCCAGGATTTGGGGCTGCCGCCCGATGAGGACGGCGTCGATGAAGGCTTTAAATGCATCCAGGATATTTTGCGCATCTCACCTAACAGCAAAGTTATCGTGATGACCGGCAAAACCGACCGCGACAACGCCCTGCGCGCAGTGGCTATGGGCGCCTACGATTTCTACCAAAAACCGGTTGATCCCAATACGCTCGATTTAATTGTGCAGCGCGCCTTTCATATCCACGAACTGGAAGACTACAACCGCCGCATCAGTTTGTCGCAGCAGGAGCCGCTGGAAGGCCTAATTACCAATGATCCGCAACTGCTGAAAATTTGCCGTCAGCTCGAAAAAATCTCGCCTACTACCGTCACCTGCACCCTGCTCGGGGAAAGTGGCACCGGCAAAGAAGTGATGGCACGCGCCATCCATCAACTAAGCCCACGCAAAGCCAAACGCTTTGTCGCCATTAACTGCGCGGCGGTGCCCGAGAACCTGATCGAGAGCGAACTTTTCGGTTACGAAAAAGGCGCATTTACTGGTGCCAACAAAACTACCATCGGCAAAGTAGAAACAGCCAATGAGGGAACCCTGTTTCTCGATGAAATTGGTGACATGCCTCTCAATTTGCAAGCAAAGCTTTTGCGCTTTTTGCAAGAACGGGTTATTGAACGCGTCGGCGGACGCTCCGAAATTCCTGTCGATGTGCGCGTGATCTGCGCCACCAACAAAAACCTTGAAGAGATGGTCAAAGCCGGCAGCTTTCGCGAAGACTTGTTCTATCGTATTTGTGAAATGACAGTAATGATTCCGCCGCTGCGCAATCGCCTCGGTGACAAGGTTTTACTCGCGCGCCATTTCAAACTTAAATTTGCCAAGGAACACGGCCAGAATGTCACCGGCTTTACCCCCGACGCCATAGCCGCAATAGAAAATTATTCCTGGCCAGGCAACATTCGCGAGATGGAAAACAAAATAAAACGCGCTGTGATTATGGCCGATGGCAAGCACATCACGCGTGAAGATTTGGGCTTGGCCGAAGCCGGAGAGTTGTCGCTTAACTTACGTCATGTACGTCAGGAAGCAGAACGAGGTGCCATTTTACGCGCACTCAGCATGACCGATAACAATATTTCAGCCGCAGCCAAATTGCTCGGTGTAACGCGGCCAACGTTTTATGACTTGATCAAAAAATACGATATGAATCAGGATTATCTGGTTAACAACGGCGACTCGGGCAATGCAGATAAGGAAGATTAACCAACGCTAGCCTGGCAAGGTCTCCATCAGTCTCCGGACAGAGTGTTGCATTGTTGGTATCGCGCTCAGAAACAATCGATATATACAATCACCTTTAATCGCGCATTGTTTGTCACAAAAACTGGATACTTAATCGCGAAATCTAAAAAAAAAGATGGAACTGGCAACCGACCAATTCATAAGTGCTAATACTGGTTTGTTGCAAATTTGAATCATTGAAGAGCTAATTTAAACATCGCAGGTGTAAATAGATGTGCAAGTGCGCTAATAAATTGTTATGTATCCTTCCTTTAGTGTGGCTTGCCGCTACCCTTACCGCCTGTGGTGGCGCTGCATCCGGTGATGGAGACAGCACTACCAGCACAATAAATAAACCAACGATCAGTTCAATTGCTGCCAGCAGCATCATGGAACAGAGTTCATCTTCAAGCCAGTCTTCCAATGCTGAACCCACTTCTATTTCAAGCATCAGTCAATCGTCCAGCTCTGTTTACTCACGTATACCGCGGTCAAGTAGCGCATCTGTCTCATCGCAAAGCAATGGATCCGATACCACTCCACCGACTGTAACAGAGCTGCACCTCTACCGACTGTCAGAGCGGAGCATTACCCTGACATGGGATGACGCCGTGGATAATGTGGGAATCAGCCACTACACCATTAAACGCGATAATAAACTCATCGCGATTGTTGATTATCCTGCACAAATGTTCGCCGACCAAAACCTGCTACCCGCCACCGATTACACCTACGCTATTGCCGCTTTTGACACAGCGGGTAATGATTCAGGTGATTCTATGGCATTCAGCATACGCACACTCGCTTTGGCAAATAGCAGCACCGCCAGCACTAATTCAAGCGCAAGTGCAAAATCCAGCAGCTCCCTGCACTCGAGCTTAAAATCCAGTAGCAGCTCCCTGCGTTCAAGCTCAAGCTCAAGCTCAAAGTCCAGCACGAGCATGTCTAGCAGCAGTAGGCCAAACTCAAGTGCGAGCTCACAATCCAGCAGCGCATTCTCCAATGCGAGTTCCAAATCAAGCAGCGCTTCCTCAACAGCCAGCAGTGCTGCAATAGAAACTATCACCATCACCTGGGGACATCCAAACCAACGGGAGGATGGCTCTTATCTGGAGCTCGAAGACATAGGCGGTTACGAAATTCGCTATCGTAAACCTACAGGCGCACGCTACACCTACATTAACTTGAACGGTAATCGCACAACGGAGTATGTATTTACTGGCCCGGTGCGGGATCTGGAGTTTGAAATTGCAGTGTTTGATACAACGGGTTTGTACAGCCGTTACATTAAAATCACGCGTTAGTACACCAATATAGAGCTAGGCTTTTTTTGTTTGGTCGCGCTATTATGAACTGCCTCACACTTTATCGGACTCAATAGCGCGCCTTACTATGGATTTAAGCAATAAACTCCTCCGGCTTCGCACGGCCATGCCTATTTTTGTAGCGATTCTGTCGGTGGCCTTATGCTATTTGCCAAGTTTGACTACCCTTTGGAAAAAATGGGTGTTGTGGGACCAGGATTTAGCACACGCACTGCCAACCCTTGCAGTGATGTTTACACTCCTCATCTATCGCAATTATCAGCAAACCGGCATCCACATTGCAAAAACCCCATGGTACTGGTTGCAATTAATCGCCATCGGCAGCTGTTCGTTGCTCTGGTATCTATTTGAAAGCCTCAGCATAAGTTTACCTGCTTACGCCCTTATCATTGCACTGATAGCATTGACCATCAGTGCAAGCCTTTCATTTCAGGTATTGCGCGCAGTACTTCCCTATTTAGGATTGCTAATTTTTACTATCCCCATTTGGGGAGAACTCAATCGCACATTAGTAGAACTCAGTAGTCTTATGGTTGGCGAGGCAGTTAAGCTCAGTCGCATGACTGCACTTATCGACGGCAGCAATATTTTCCTCCCAAGCGGAACTATTTTTATTGCAGATGGCTGCTCCGGATTGCGCTATCTGACAGTTGCCCTGTTAATTGGATACATTCTCGCGTTAGTCAATAATTACCGGGTGCCGCAAGCGCTAACCACCATATTGTTAGCGCTATTACTCGGGCTATTTGCCAATTGGTTGCGCATTTATTTACTGGTATTGATCGGTTACGTTACTGAAATGCAAAGCAGCTTGATGCGCGACCACGAAACATTTGGTTGGGTTGTATTTGCGATGATTTTGATTCCCAGCATCTACTTTGCCCCTATCGCGAAACAGCAGTCAGTCACTATCGCAATTCCTCGACCATCATTGTTGCCTCTGTTGCCGTTATTGATCGGGCCTCTATTGCTCCATTTTAGCCCCGAACCAAAAACAGGTACCCAGCCACTCAGCCTACAGCACCTCGCCCACTATCAAATACCCGCAACTAGCGTTATAGGGGCGCGACTGAGCACAGATTTCCCTGGCACCAAAGTACAACAACAATTTGGCATTGATGGCACCTCACTGCAGGTCGATTTATTTACCCATATCACCAGTAGCAAAAAAGAAGAAATAGTGCCCTACATCGGCAGGCTGATTAACAGTTCCCAGTGGAATAATGAGCAGCAACTGAACCTGACAACTGCAGGAGGACAATCGTTTGATACGAGAGTTTTCCGGAGAGTGGGGAGCCAAATACGCATATTGGTTGCCAGACAATATGTAGTTGGCCGCTACCAGACGGCTAACTATTTCTATGCCAAATTAATCCAAATTTTTGCCAAGGCAGCGGGCGATAATTATTTTGGATTACTGGTAGTACAGGTGAATTGTGCTGCCGATTGCAACGAGGAAATTGTCAGGATTCAACCTGCGCTAGATAAAATTGCCGCAATACAATAGCTCATCCACTGCGTAGGATGAACTATTTTCCAGATGCAGTTGACGTGCGGTCTCAGGCCGTGCGCAATAGCGCCACTATTTTCTCACGGTGATATTCAGTTACCCCATCATGAATGGGCAGACTAATGAAGCGCTGCGCAAAATCGCACGCATTATCCAGTGCCGCAGGCACAGTCACACGACCATCCACACCACTGATTGCATCGATTGCCGTTTGATACATCGCTGTTGCACCTAGCCCTTCCCGCTGCAGACGCACAAGCAATTTATCCCTGCGTGCAACACTGGCACACAATAAAGGGTAACGCAGCAAACGCCGCGCGCGCGCGCTTTCCAGCGGCATCATTTGCTGCAGCCCACCAACCGCAGCTGCCGAGCTGTAATGCTCACCTATATTTGTAAATCGCTCACTGTAGCGATGAAAATTTTCTTTCAATAACGAAGCACGAAAATGATCCAAAGCCAGGATTTCTTCCAAAGCGATATACACTGTCCGACCCAAATGCAGCAAAGGATTACGGTTCAACAGCAAATACAATTGTGGTGTTAACAACCAATTATAAGCGCGCATTTTTAACGGCAGGAGCGCAGACACAGAATGCGATGGCTCAATCTGCTTACTCACACGCGATGACAAAGGTGTAGACGCTAACAACAAACCACCACCTAACAAACTGAGCGGTTTACCGCGCCCAAATGAAAATACGACATAATCCGATTCAAAAATGGCTTCGCTTTTTTGTGCTGGGAACCATTGTGCATTATCCTCGATCAGACGGGCACGCAAGCCCAAACCTTCAATTAACTGTCGCAGATCTGCAAGCCGCTCAGCAATACCCAAAAAATTGACCGCAATAATCGCCACAACTCGATCATCCAGATGCGCGCGCAATTGCTCGCAATCATAAGCGGGATCATTAACGCTAATATCAATTGCAACCGGCTCAATACCCGCATACACACAAGCAGCCACCAAATCCGGGCAACAATAACCGGGAATAATGGCGCGCGGCTGTTGCACACCAGGAAATTGCTCTCTTGCATCCATTAGTGCCAACGCCAGTGCCGAGGTACCCGAATCAACCCAATAAGAATGCATAGTAAAAAAATCTTGCACAGGATTTTCCTGATACTTGCGCAAACTAATTTTATTTCCTGCTGGAGGAAGGTCGCCGTGGATAATCATCGCGCGGAGGGTTTCCAGGTTGTCATGCGCTGGCCAGCAACAAATTTAATGGCTGCATCGAGCAGGGCAACATTGACTTGCACAAAGAAGTACACCAGCTTGACGATAGCAATAGTGCGCAGGTTTGGTAAAAAATGAGCCACTACAGCGAGGCCGTAGAATGCTAGTTGCGCGGAAAATAATAAAAAGTAGAACACACTGTTATCAGCGATAAATGCATTTAATAAAAAGGCCGCCAATAAAAACCAAGGGGTTAGCCAGCGCATCAATTTATGTGAAATCACCTGAAAGGCAAACAAACCAAACTTACCAATATTCAGCACTTCTGCGTGGCGCGCAAGCCCGGTCATACCGCGAATTACCGTGCGAATTTTGCGTTGATACTCTTTAGAGGGATCTTTTAGATCCTGATAAAAACCCAACACATCAGGCGCGGTTACGGCCCGCAATCCTGCTTTCGCGGTGTTGAGTGCGGTATTAAAATCGCTCGGTGAATGAATATCCCACTCATTGCACAGGGATTTACGCACCGCAAAAAAAGAACCGCTCAAACCCACCAGCCCAGCCAATTTTGATTCCTGCTGACGCAACCACATTTCATATTTTACATAGGCACCCTCACCGGCAACCGAACCATCCTGACTAATGAAACGGTCCTCGCTCGACACAGCACCCACATGTGGATCGGTAAAATAGGCCACTAATTTTTGAATGGCATCGGAAGGTATTTCAGTGGCGACATCACTAAAAACCACAATATCTCCATTAGCAAGATTAATTGCACACTGTTGCGCATGCTCTTTACCCAGCCGCTCAGGAGCGCGCACCAAACGCACTTTGCGCTCAGCATATTCGCGCACTATGTCATCGGTTTTATCTTCCGAACAATCGGACGCGATAATAATTTCAAACGCAAAATCACCAGCGAGTAATTGCAGACTGTTTTCGATTTTTGCGCGAATTCGATGCTCTTCGTTATAGGCAGTCACGATCAATGACACGCTGTTTACCGCTGCCATTTGTTGCGTTGAGGTGCCGCCTCTTTTTATACTCTTTTTGGCAAGCAAAACTCGCAGCACCAAGGGATAAATAAAATAACTATAAACAGCAGCAATACCAAATAACCAAAATAAAAATGTTAACATTCCAACCCCTTGACCTGTCCTTAACTTTTCCAGTGAATATTCGACATCATGCACCTGCCTATGACGAACCCTGACACAAACCTTGAGACTCAATTGCCGATTTTAACCTCTCACCCGAGGGTTTTGCACATCATTTCTGGCGATCTCTGGGCAGGCGCAGAGGTGCAAGCCTATACCTTGCTCACATCAATGAAGGATCAATGCGAATTATTGGCAGTATTGATGAATCACGGTGAACTGGCCGATCGATTGATACAAGCAGGGATAAGCGTAGAAATTATCGATGAGCGCCAGATCAGCAGCCTGAAAATTTTTACCCGCCTTTGCGCAATCATCCGCCGTTTTGACCCAGACCTCATTCACACCCATCGCCAAAAAGAAAATATCCTCGGATCGCTTGCCAATACACTTGCCAGCCGATGCTTACGCCCGCATTTTTGGCAGCGCAGCGCCGCCGTGCGAACAACTCATGGAGCCCCCGAGCACAGCGCATCCGGCATCAAGAAAATACAAGTATGGCTAGACCATTTCTGTGGCAACTATTTGCAAGATGCCATCATTTCAGTCTCTGCCGATCTGGCAACAAAATTGTGCAATATATTTCCCAAGCGCAAAATCCATATTATTAAAAATGGAATAGATGTAGACAGACTACAACAAGCGGTTCCCGCCACCGATATACGCACAGCACAGCCCAATGCTATCCATATAGGCATTGTTGGACGCCTGGAACCCGTCAAACGGGTCGATATTTTTCTTCGAGCCGCACAACTCCTACTCAAACAAACATCTGCAGCAATACACTTCCATGTTATTGGCGATGGCAAACTCGCCGCAGAACTCCAGTTGCTTGGTCACGAGCTCGCGCTGGGGCAATCAGTGAGCTTTCACGGCCACCGCACTGACCCCGCACAAGTCATAGCGGCGCTCGATATGGTAGTCATCTGCTCTGACCACGAGGGCACACCCATGACCGCATTGGAAACACTCGCACTCGGCAAACCCTTGATTGCGCACAGTGTTGGCGGCCTGGTTGAAATACTGGCGGATTATCCGGATCTGCTCGTAACAGACCACAGCCCTGCAGGTTATAGCAATAAAATATTGCAGGTTATGCACACCAAGCCCCGTGTGCAGCTGAAAAAGGCTTACACCAGCCATACCAATGCCGCTGCGACTCTCGCGCTCTACCAAAAATTGATACAGCATTAATGTCGGATAGTTTTACACTACTGAAAAGTATCTGGATGTATGGCGCCCACGCGTCGCCAGCAACAATTTCTTAGCATGGTGTGTGATAGAATTCCGCACCGGTAAACCGCTGCACCCAGCAATTTACCACCAGCCAGGGAAATGATAGAGACAACATCGCCGTAGATGCGCTTGTTATCTATCGCCACGTTGAGATAAAAGGTTTTTGATACATGTATATCCTGAATATTATCCGCAGCATTTACGCCGTGCTCAGCAGAGAGCAAAAACTGCGGATGCTATTGATGCAATTTTTCTTTCTTTTCTCTGCAGCCGTGCAGGTGGTTGGCATCGCCAGTATCGCCCCCTTTATTGGCATCATATCCAATCCGGAATCCATTCAAACCAATCGCGCCCTTGCCGCGCTCTATGAGTATGGCGGCTTCCAATCTAACCAGGAATTCATTACCGGTTTTGCCTTACTGTCAATTGCGATGATTTTTATTTCCAATTTTGTCAGCGCATTGACCATCTGGCTGCAATTTAAATTTTCGATTTATCTCGGCAGCAATTTGCAATGCCAGTTGTTTGAAAAATCCATTCGACGGGATTATTTATTTCACAAAACCACGAACTACAACAAGCTGATATCCACAATTTCCGCCGATGCACCGCGCTTTATCTACATGGTGCTACAACCTTATTTGTTAATGTGCAGCCAATTATTTATTGCGCTAATTATTCTGGTAGGCCTGTTATTTCTCGATCCTGTAGTCGCGGTTGGTTCGGCTCTGGTGGTAGGTGGCGCTTACTTATGTACCTACTGGCTGATAAAAACATCCCTGCGTGCCCATGGCGACATTATTACCAAACGCAACAAAGTGGTTCAATCAATCATGTCGGAATCCTTTATCGGAATCAAAGACATCAAATTAAATGCGCTTGAAGCCAAATACACCCAACAATATCTCGCCGCCAATAAACAAGGGCTGGACTCAAGCGCTTACATTGCACTCTCGGGTGACTTACCACGCTTTGCTATTGAAACAGTTTCATTCAGCGCCATACTCTTATTTGCCGTATGGCTTCTCAGTGGGAGCAATGAAAGTACCAACGTCGTATCGCTCTTGAGTGTTTATGCGCTTGCAGGATACAAACTCTTGCCCACTATGCAGCAAATTTACAAATCGGTTTCCAGCATGAGTGCAAATGGTGGCGTTGCCATTTTTTTGCGTAAGCAACTGGATTTTGATACACCAAACGACGAAAAAACTGATGTTCCCGCCATCGCCGATGTGACTGAGATTGAACTGAAAAACATCAGTTATCACTATCCCAAAGCCAATAAACCTGCACTGGATGATGTCACCGTCAAATTTACCAAAGGCCAGCTCAACACTATTGCCGGGCCTTCGGGCTCAGGAAAGTCCACACTAGCCGACATTATCCTCGGCCTCTTGCCACCAGCTAGCGGCCAGCTCTTTACTAACCACAAGCCAACTGCTGGCAAAGATTTAATCGCTTACCAACGCACGATCGGCTACGTACCCCAACATATTTTTATTCTCGATGGTGACGTGATTACCAATGTCGCTTTTGGTGTAAATCGTGAAGACGTCGATATTGCGCGAGTTAAAACTGCCTTGCAGCAGGCCAATGCCATGGAGTTTGTCGAAAAACTTCCCAAGGGTTTGGAAAATGATCTGGGGCAAGATGGAAAGTTACTCAGCGGCGGCCAGCGCCAGCGCATCGGCATTGCACGCGCGCTTTACCGGAATAACAAAATTCTGGTTCTGGATGAACCCACTAGCGCATTGGATATAGATTCAGAACACGAATTGATGCAGCTGCTAAACGAATTAAAACATGACCGACTGATTATTGTTATTTCCCATCGCCCTGCCGCGATAAAATTATCGGATAAGATTACCGTTATTGCCGATGGGAAATTGATTGCAAATGATAGCTACTCTGCTCTCTATGAGAGCAATAGTTACTTTCGCAATATGATTGAAAAAGGTTCGATCAATACAGGCTCGCAAAATGAGTGAGCCATCATTAATGCCACTGGTTAGCGTAATAATACCTACGTTTAATCGTGCGCATATGATTGGAGATGCATTGGAGTCTGTATTCCAGCAAACTTACAAAAATATCGAAGTACTAGTTATTGATGACGGCTCGACCGACAGCACACAAGATGTCATAGCAAATCTTAATGCTTCTTGCGTACGCTATATCAAACAGAAAAATGCCGGGGCATCGGCAGCAAGGAATCACGGCATAACACTCAGCAAAGGCGATTATGTTGCTTTTTTGGATTCAGATGATATTTATGAAAGCAAATGTATAGAGGCGAAAGTGGCCATCGCCCTGGCAGATGACGACTGTGTGTTGGTAGGTGGTGGCTGCAGCTACTTCGATGAACATTCAAAAAACTGTATTGCAGATACTCCAGCACGAACCTTAGTAACTTATGAGGATCTTTGCATTTTTACTGCATTCCCTGGCGCCACATCCAATATATTTGCAAAGCGTACAGCGATAATTGCGGCGGGCCCATTTGTTACATCGCTATCGAATTCTGAGGATCGTGACTTTCTACGCAGGCTAGTAAAACAGGGAAATACAAAAAGTTGTAACTTTAATACCATATCAATGCGCATTCATTCAGGGCTGCGCCCCAACAGACACAAACAAAAACAGTATGCTGACCGAGAGTGGATCAGTGCGCAAATACCTGAAAAAAACTTGCGCCAAAGATCAAGAGCTTGGAACGCCATGGTGATGGCGAACTTGTACTGGAGTGAAAATCAAAAATTGTCGGCAATCGCATGGTGGATAAAGTCGTTTCTGATATATCCAGGCAGCGTACATCCCGAACGCCCGAGATTAAAAGCGATATTAAGGAACTATTCACCAAATAGTTATTACCCGGAAACTGTCACAAGCTTAAACACTAAATGAATCAAAAATGCACGCACTGATTATAGCCACCAAATTTCCCAACACCATCCAACCCTGGCTGGCCAATAGTACTGCCCAGGTTGTAAAGCATGGTGGTAGTGTCACCATCTTCTCGATGACGCAGGGAGATCAAAACTATTCTTCCGTTGTTGATGAATTCCACTTAACCCAAGCAACAGAATATTTAAACTTTGATGGCAAGAACAAATTATTCGCCATCGCCAATAATTTTTTAAATCCATTTAATATAGTAAAAAGCCTGCGCGGATTATTTTCTGCGCCGCATTATTTTTCACAACATAAATCACTGGCCAGCAATTTTATTGGCGCACTGGTATTAGCCCCGCATTTCATCAAACGCGATATAGACATCATTCATTCGCATTTTGAAATCACCGGACACCTACTACTGCCAGTTATCAGAGCACAAAAAGCACCCTTTGTAATTACTTTTCACGGTCTGCCCCCACCCGGGGTCTCGACGATTCCAGCGGTGATGCGCAGTGAGTACGTCGAAGCCGCTGATATTATTTTGGTCAACACTGAATTTGCCAAGAAGCAGTATATGAGCTTGGGAGCACCGGCCGAAAAGATTGCGATTATTCCGCAGGGAATAGTAACCAGTGAGTTTGTTTTTAGTGCTAAACCAAAACCCGCTAATGCTCCGGTAGAACTCCTTACAGTCGGCAGGTTTCATACGGACAAGGGGCAGCAATATGTTCTACAAGCACTGCCAAAGCTTATTGAGCTTGGCTACAATCTGCATTACACCATGGTGGGTGCAGGCCCAGAGCGTGACAATCTGGAAAAAATGATTGTTACGTTAAACTTACAAAAACATGTGACGCTTTACACCAGCATCAGCGAACAAAAGCTCAAAGAGATTTATTCCCGCGCGCATATTTTTGTCTTCCCAAGCCTCACCGACAAAACGGGATTTCATGAAGAAACCCAAGGCGTCGCGATTCAGGAAGCACAAGCCTCCGGATTGATTGTCATTGCCACTAAAACCGGAGGCATACCTGAGTGTGTTGAGGACGGTCAATCTGCATTTTTAGTAGAAGACCGCAATCCCACAGTAATGGCTGACAAGATCCAATGGATAATTGACAATCCACAACAGTGGAATGAATGGCAACACAATGCCCGCCAGTATGTCGAAACCCATTTTGATATTGATGTGATTGGCAAACGGTTAATGAAAATATATGCCGACACCATCACCCGACATCAACAACATCATCAAGGATAATTGCTATGAACAACGATGAAAAAAGTCCTTACGAAATAAAATCCACTGAACTGGCTTCTGCAGCAGTGTGGCACAACATGAAAATTACACCGGCTCAACGTGCAGCACTCTTGCAACAAAAGCCCTGCTGTATTTGGTTGACAGGATTGTCCGGTGCAGGCAAATCAACAATCGCCAATGCGCTGGATGCACTTCTACACAATCAAGGCAAAAAATCCTTTTTGCTGGATGGCGACAATTTACGTCATGGACTGAATAAAGATTTGGGTATGAGTGAAAGCGATCGCGCCGAAAATATTCGCCGCGTCGGTGAAGTCGCCAAATTATTGGTCGATGCAGGTCTGATTGTGGTTTGCGCATTTATCAGCCCATACCGCCGCGACCGTCAAATGGTTCGCTCTATTTTCGGCCATGGCAACTTTATTGAAGTGTTTGTTGATACACCGCTCGATGTCTGCGAATCGCGCGACCCTAAAGGGTTGTACAAAAAGGCGCGCCAGGGGATTTTGAAAAACTTCACTGGCGTTAGCGATCCTTACGAAGCGCCTCAATCGCCTGAGCTCACTATCGATACCTCCCGTTATAGTGTCGAGGAATGCACCACCCAAATTTTTAAAATTCTCAGCCTCTAATCTCACTGGGCACAGGAAATAGCAATGCTTAATGCAATTAATTTTGATGATGTTATCAAGCTCGCCAAACAGGCCGGCGCCGCCATAATGGAAATTTATAACAGGGATTTTTCAGTGGATATGAAAGCCGATGAGTCGCCGCTGACGGAAGCAGATCTGGCATCACATCATTGCATTGTCGATGGCCTGAAAAAAATAACACCGCACATTCCTGTGCTCTCTGAAGAGAGCACAACCATTGCATGGCAGGAACGCAGCCAATGGCAAAGCTACTGGCTAATTGATCCGCTGGACGGCACCAAGGAGTTTATTAAACGTAATGGTGAATTCACGGTAAATATTGCACTGATTGTTGAACAGCAACCCGTTTGGGGCGTAGTTTATGCACCGGCCAAAGCACTGCTCTACTACGGTGGTCAACTGCACGCAGGCAGCGTAAAAGAAAGCGCAGAAGATAAAACAGCAATCCATGTAAAATTACTGCCAGAATCGGCGCGGGGATGGAAAATTGTTGGCAGCAAATCACACCAAAGCGATGAGTTTGCACAGTTGGTAAAACGTTTTGACCAACCCGATATTGTCAATCTTGGCAGCTCACTTAAAATCTGCATGGTGGCCGAAGGCAGTGCTGATTTATATCCACGCCTTGGCCTAACTTCAGAGTGGGACACAGCAGCAGCACACGCGGTCCTGCAGGGTGCTGGTGGTGAAATTTATCAAGCCGATAATCTCACTCCGCTGCGCTACAACACTAAAGAAAATTTACTCAACCCATTTTTTCATGCACTGGGTAAAACGAATGATTTTAATCGTTTTGTAAAAGAGTATTTGGCTTAGAAGGCACCCCGCTCACAACTTATCGAAGCCCAAGACAGAGAATCACAATGCAATTGCTGCGCAATTTATATGGAAAATTAATTCCCAAGGAAACACGCTTCTGGTTTTACAAGTTGCGTAACCTAAGGGACTTTGAATCATTAAAAACAGCGATATTCCCTTCGGATAAGGGCGATTTTTCCCTGCGCCATTACTATCAAAATAAATGTGTTTTTGTGCACATCACCAAAGCCGCCGGTACCTCTCTGGCGCTCAGCCTGTTCGGCGAATTACCCTATCATTACACGGCGCAGGAATACCGGGTGATTTATGGCCGCCGCGACTATAACCAGTTTTTTAAATTCACTTTCGTGCGCAATCCCTGGGACAGACTTTATTCCGCTTACTCTTATTTAAAAGGTGGCGGCTGGAATGCCAAGGACGCCGAATGGGCGAAGCAAAATTTGGCAGACATTCATTCGTTCGATGATTTTGTGCTGAATTGGCTCACCCCCGAGCGTTTGCATGCGCACATACATTTGTGGCCACAATGCGATTTTATTTGCGATAGGCATGGTAATCCGATCATTGACCATCTGGGCTATTTTGAAACCATTCAGCAGGATTTTGACGCGATTTGTGCGCGTTTGAAGTTGCCACAAACCGATTTGAAACACACCAACGCGTCTAAACGCGCTGGCTACAAAGAGGTTTACTCTCCCGCCGCAATCCAAAAAGTGGCCGAGCTATACAAACAAGACATTGCCAATTTTGGCTATAGCTTTGATGATGTGAACAGAATGAAAGTCGCGGGTGGTCAATTTGTCAGAGCCCAATAGCAAACCCACCTTACTGTGCGTCGCAAATTGGGACTCCAATGTTGGCTATGCCTGGTGGTTGATGGAAAGTTTCTGGGTAAAAATTCACGCTGAATTCTCTACTGATTATGAAGTGGTGATTACCTACCCCAGTATTTCAATACTGCCCGCCGCAATTCACGATGCACAAATTCGCACAACTGCTTTTGATTTCGGCGTAAACAAATTAGCGAATCTCGCGCAACATTTACGTTTTATAAAACAGCACAATGTTACTGCTATTTATTTCAGTGACCGCCCCACCAGCCATTGGAGCTATTTGTTTTTCAAGCTCGCAGGGGTAAAAAAAATTATCGTCCACGACCATACACCAGGAATTCGCACGCGTCCTACTGGACTGCGTAAATTTCTTAAATCCTGTCGCGCGCGAATTCCTTTGTTGGCAGTCGATGCCGCAATCGGCGCAACAGAATACGTCAAAGACCGGTTGATCAATATCAGCTGCCTGCCCGCCAAAAAATGCTTCGCAGCACCTAATGGCATTCCGATAACAGAAGCAACGCAAAACCCGCCACTGGATTTGCGCGCACAATTAGGTGTAGCTGCTGAGACTTTGTTAATTGTCAGTACCGGCAGAGCAAATCTTTATAAAGGTGTAGATTTTGCGTTAGATGTTTTTGCCCAATTGGTTCACCAACAAAAATGCCATGGATTTCATTTTATTTATTGTGGTGATGGCCCCGATCTGGAATTTTTAAAAACCATGGCACACTCACTCGCCATCGGCAATCACGTCACTTTTCTTGGGCGCGTTAATAATATCGATCAGATCCTCAATAGCTGCGATATTGCGTTTCACCCAAGCAGGGGCGAAGTGGGTTACTCTCTCGCCATTCTCGAATATATGCGCGCAGGGCTTCCAGTACTTGTCTCCAGCAATCCGTCCGTCTGTGAAGCGACGCAGCACCTAAAGGATGGTTTGATATATCAGGAAGGGAATCTACAAGATGCCTGCCAAAAAATGACCCAGCTCTTGAGCGATGGCCAATTGCGACAGTCACTTGGCAACCAGGGTAAACGCGCGATCGTTGAAAAATATTCTCTTGCAGCAACCCACAAAGCACTGATAGCCGCCTTACAGAAAACCTTGGCCGAATAAGCAGAGGCAACAGGCAAGTTATGCAAACAACCCAAAGCACAACTATCGCCCTGATGCATTTTGGTGGCAAGATCTTGCGCGGTACCGAAGTCTGCGCTATCCACACAATTGACGCGTTACAGGAAGCCGGCTACCGGGTGCTATTGATTGCCAATAATCCCGATGTCATTGCATCCCGCACAAAGCAGCTGCCCGATAAAGTATTGCAATCCGCATTTCCCGAAATTATGTTCGATGAAAGTTTTTCGTTTCCGCTGTGGCAGTGGCTGAAAAAAATTGTCGAACTCAAAACTTTTTTAACCGCCGAGCAGCCAGCATTGTTGTTGAGCAGCGGTGGGCTTCCATGCCAAATGGGGAAGCCTATTAGCAAATGGTTAAATATTCCCATCCTGGTTCATTTGCATCATCCAGCACCCAAACGCTATTTTTATTTTTGGATGCTACCCTGGGCTGACTTGATTATTGCGCCCAGCCGACACACGCAGGCAGTAATTCAAAAAAAATGCAATGCTACCGCCCAGGTTGTCTACAATGGTATAGATGTTGAAAAAACGTTTTTCCCGGCGCAACGCACACCTGAATTACGCAATTCGCTCGGCATCAGCGACAATGCTGTTGTTATTGCAAGTATTGCGGCACTGGTACCACATAAGCGTATCGATTTATTTTTGCGTGCACTGGCCATAGCCAGCACCAAATCTTCACTACCGCTCCACGCCGTCATTATCGGCACTGGGCCAGATGCGCAGCGACTGGAACAACTTAGCAACGAGCTGGGAATTAACACATCGGTGACCTTTATCGCGCAAGTGCCGGACATTTCGCTTTATTTGCAACAGGTGGCTGATATCCATCTATTAGCGTCCAGTGAGGAAGGTTTTGGCTTGTCAGTAGTAGAAGCAGCAGCTTGTGGCCTACCCAATATAGTCGCTGCGGCAGGTGCACTGACTGAAGTTGTACAAAATGGGATTGATGGCATTCATGTGCAAGGTGCACAACCTGAAGCATTTGCAGAGGCACTCCTACGCCTGAGTGAAAACGCCGACTTGCGTTTACAAATGGGGCACGCAGGCAGGCAGCATGCCGTGACAACATTTTCAGTCGCTGCGTATAAAAATAATATAGTGCAACAAATTCAGCGCTTGTTGACAAGCAATTAGTGACGCCAGCCGGTAACCGGTGAAGAGATACGGTGAGAGATATATAACAACACCATGAGCCAACAACAAAAGCCATCAATTCTTATTATTGAGCAAGGTCAAAGTTTTGGCGGGGCTATTATCAGCCTATCGCAAACCATTGCTTGCTTTAAAAAAATTGATCCGTTGTTAATTACATTTATGCCAGTAGAAGCGTCCGCACCCTGGGTAAAAAATTTTAGCCATGTCAGATTAACGGATCACTTCAATTACAAAGCAAGAAATAGTTTTACCGATGTATGTAAAAGCAGAATACCGACACGGCTGTTAAAAAAATTGTTTTTCAAAGGCTATGCATTAGCCAGTGTAATTGGCGAGATTTTACTAGCACATAAAATTGCGCGCATCGGCCGCATGCATCAGGTTCGTTTGGTTCATTGTAATAATGGTGTCACCAATCTCTCCTGGCGCGTAGCAAAAATAATGCAGCTGCCTCTGGTCTATCATTTTCGCGGCGCTGACTCTGCCAATACTTACACCGATGAAATATGTCATGCTGCTGCAAAATATATCGCCATAACCCATTTTTTAGCTGAGGAATTTTCCCGGAAGCTTTCTGTCCCCTTGGAAAAAATTTCACTTATCTATGATCCTGTAGATCATCATATTTTTGATCAGATATCTGCGACAGCAGTGGTGTGTGCCCGCCAAGCGATGAACGCTGACCCTGGCGACGTTGTGTACTTAATCGCTGCGCGCGTTATCGCATTCAAGGGGCAACTTGAGTTTCTTCAATGTGCGCTACCGTTGTTGCGCGCCAATGAAAAATTTAAAATTGCCATCATGGGCGATAATGCCGATGAGAGCCCTGATTATTTTCAGCAGATCAAACAATTTATTCTGGATCATCAACTTCAGCAGCAAGTTGTCATGCTCGGCTTTCAGGCTGACCCTATGCCATTTATCAAAGCTGCAGATGTAATTATGCATTTCAGTTTAGGCCCTGAAGGGTTTGGCAGAAGTATTATTGAAGCCTGGGCAGCCAAAAAACCCATTATTGCTACAGCAATTGGTGGGCCTATTGAGTTGATTGATGATGGCAAAGATGGCTATCTGGTAGACCCGGATAACATTGACCAATGCCGGGATCGGATTAAAAACCTACTGAATAATGCCCTCCTGCGGGAGAGCATGGGCAATGCGGGATTTGCGCGTGTACTGGACAGTTTTACACAAGAAGCCATTGCGGCGCAGCTGGAAAATGCACTGCTGGAATTAATACCCTGACCACTTATTGAAATGCTGGCTACTAGAGTGCCGGCGGTTCATAACCGTAGCGTGAAATAATAAAAGCCTCTTTGTTTTTTACCAGCTCTATCGATTCGGCGTCATAATAAAAATCCATACTTTTGCGCGACGATGTATTGGTTTTTTCATTTTTCCCCTGCAGGATAAATAATCGCTGCTCATCGGTTAACGCAATATTGGCACAGGTCAATGCATCAATTAGATCTGCTTCAAGGTGTTCGTTGCGCACAACAAAATCGGTGATCGCGCGCTGCTCCCACAACTCATTCAAGCGTGACGAGTCGGCCAAATCTGGCAGCGAATACAAATCCGATCCCAGGTTGGTAAACAATTTAAAGTAACGATAAGTTAGCACACCACTGTGCGCAGAGAGTGGGGAAAAGCCATAGCCCTCACCAATATCGAAGCGGCGATCAGCATCCAGCATAAGCCGAAGCCATTTGCGAAATAATTCAGGGTTGCTGCTATCGGCATAGACTTCATTCCAGAGCGCAACGGGTTTGGCGGTATCGGCAAGCAATTGACGCAGATACTGCGCCGGGCTCAGCCAATTTTTACCCATTTCTTTATTCAGCTGGCGCCAATAATAATTAACGCTGTAGCGACGTGTCGTTTGACTAAAGGCACTGCCTTTCCGGTCACAACCATAACCCCATAAAGACACATACCAATCCCAGGGGTTGCGAATAGATCCAAGAATAAAACGGTCTTGCAGCTCAGGCGGAACTACATTGTGTTTACCCACCTGCTCGCCCGTTAAAATTTTATTGAGGCAACGGCCTATATGGGAGCCAGCCGTTTTATGCAGTTCAACAAAGATTAGCGAATCAGAAACAAACATAATGTAAATTCATCCTTATAGATTTTGGCGTTGCGAGCTACTATACGCAGCTGATCAAATTGGCTGGGATAATACCAAATCTTGCACCTGATTATCATCCGCAGTAGCAGAGTAATCGCCAATTACCTGATGTGCCGCTCGGAATTTGCCGGCTGTTGCAGCGAAAATAGATTTCCCTGTAACAGTCCATGACTGCTTTTGCCTGTTTACCAAGTGATTATGTATGCCGACTCATAGAATACCCAAAACCATCCACTCATCCCGCACCGCCCGCGCTCGCCCAATATCCAGAATCGTGTGGCAAACCTTTATCACCGATCAGGTTCCCGCCATGATGCATAAAGCAGCTACATCATGGTCCAGCAAAAATCCGGATTGCGATTATCGTTTTTTAGTTGATGCCGATTGCGCAAAAATGATTGCCGATTTTGATCCGGAATTATTTAAATGCTATGAGCGAACCCCGCCAGGGGCGTTCAGAGCCGATATTTGGCGCTACTGCGCACTCTATCGCTTTGGAGGGATTTATGCCGATATGGATACCGTATGCAAACTTCCGATGAGGCAGCTGATAAAAGATAAAGATCAATTTATCGTGGCTTATGACGCAAATAAGACAAAATTATTTAATGCATTTATGTGCTCAGCACCCGCGCATCCGGTTTTGGAAAAAGTGCTCAGCAATATCAAATCAACATTACTCGATGATGAACAATACCAGCTCATTCAAAACAATCCCGCATTACTTTATGACATTACCGGCCCAGGCGGACTTGCCCGCGCCGTAGCTGAAGTCACTGGTTTGCCTGAGGGCATCACCTATTCTGCCAAAACCTACAGCACCAATGAGGTTAAGGTCAGAATACTGCGCAAACTCCACAAGAAGCCGCTTTGGTCAAGGCGAGTAATGGTTGGATTAAGGACAATACTGTTATGCAAATACGAGGGCTATTTTGAGGATATTAAAGCTGCAGGAGGAACCCATTGGTCAAGCTCAAAGGCTGAAACAGCCTGATTAACCATGAGGTGAGATTTGCGAAACAATTGAGGATATAACGAATCCAATACCCTTCATAGAAGGGTATTGGCGCGAGCGGGATTATTGATATTTCGGATTTAAGGGTGCAACAGGCGCGGGGGAGGTAGCAACATCGGCGCCTACCTTACCAAAAGCATCTCCTATGTATCTTCCATCTGTGGCAGCAGCAATACCATCCGTCGGGAGTGCGACCACATTAGCCAAGGTGGTTTTCATAATAGAAAGATCCCACAGCTTTTGGTTTTTGGTAACTATAACGTTGGCGTCTGTTTCATACGGAGTTTTTCCTTTAAAGCGCACCACACTGTAGCCATTAAGAATGGTATTTCTATAAATAAAAGAGTCATACGTTTGATCTGTATAGGAGTCACTCATCGCAAACAACAATGCAGGCCCCTCTTGTCCAACAGGAACAACTATTCGATTCCAGCACACTTCATGACTATGAGGAAGCTCTCCAACAGCACTTCCATACCCAACTGATACCTGTGTCCCCCTTACATTTTCTATAGCCTCATTAGCTCTTACTGTCACATACGAAATGCTCGCTTTCATCCAAAAGCCATAACTAGTGCTACTATTTTTAGCTATATTCTGCTCCACCAAAACATAACTGGCTCTGTAGACATCAATGTAGTGGCCATTTCCCGACGCGTTATTCACATTGGTAATGAGGTTTTCTTTGTACAAAATATTGTTTTTTGCCTTAACTGTACTGGAAATAAATACCGGCCCGGTATTGTCAGTACCCGCCTTGCCAAATTGCATGTCAGTAAAATGGTTGCGCCAAAATGTTGCTCGACTCACATCACCCGTCAGCCAAAAATAGTGTGCATCAGCTACGTCGTTACGCGCATTTTTCCAAGTGATGCCCGCTACAAACATATCGGTTAAATCGCCTGTCAATATTTTTGCAGTGGAGGAGTCGATAACAGGTTCCTCGCCAGGAAAACCAATCAGGCTTGGCGTTTTTTGGTTAGCCGTCAAACGCACATTATTGTTGTTGGCGATATCGCCCACCAAATTATAAATGCCACCGCGGAACACAATAATTTTATTGGCATAGGTAGAATCAGTCGCTGACTTATGCCACTCGGCAGCAGTGGCAAGTGGATTGTCGATTGCTCCTGTTTTAGTGCCTGTTGCACCACTCTTAACAAATACAAACATGCCCGGGTCTATAGTCACCTTCCAGGTCGCCTCGACGGTATTTAGCTCTTGGTCAGTAATGCGCACCTTAAACTCTTGTGTGCCCGTGGTTGCTGTAGGTGTCCACGTGATGGAACCATAATTGGTGTCACCATATAGAGAGCCAATTTTTGCCCCACTTGGCCCACTGATCAGCTCATACTTGAACGGCCAAGCACCACCTTGAACCCCGATCGGGATTGCATACTCCATCTGTGGGTGCGCCCATCTATGGCGGGCATGAGCCGCAGTTTCTGTATCCGGGCGCGGGTAGACCAAATGCATCGGCATTTTGGCCGGCACAAAATACCCTGCCGGGAAAGGGAAGGGCATGGCTGCATTTACAATGCCTGACACAGCCATCAAGAGAGAAATAAGAAAAATATTTATGGCATTTTTCATAACGATTACCACTAACAAATGATGGGGTTATTAAGAGAAATACGGGCAATAACTGCGGGCAATCACCTTCCTGCATCGGGCAGTGGAAGGGGTCATATTTCATTTAAATTTAACTATTCAAGTCTAGCACAAGTGTACAAATCGCCATGATACAAGATTCCAATAGCAACGAGATTCAAGCAACCAATTCTCATCTATATCAAAAAAACCCGCCGCAAGCCGCTAAAGCCACCAAATACTGTCATGAAAAGTGATAATAATTTCTAAATCGCCTCTATTTATAACGCATTATTCTGCTTGGAATTTGCAATTTTCAATCAAAATTCCCAGCAACCACACATGAAACACATAAGTACATCTACAGAAATATCAATATCTCACGCCATATATTTAGCAATGTCGCGACAGCTGCAAAATTTGACACTTAACGTATATGGAAAAAATTTATACTATCAACGTTTTTTAGATGGCATTCCCGCAAGTTATCAAACTGATCAAAGCTCAGGAGAGGGGCCTGCTACAACTGATTCACCGCTGTAAGGACGATGCCGCTTATTACAGAAACCTATTAAGGACGTATCGATAAATAAGGTCACAACAAGTAACCTTCGCAAACTGCAGCCAGAATCGGCTAAAGCGGACTTACAAAAGCCCTTAATTCCTTCGCACCTACTAACCCTGATTTCGACAGGCAAACACTGCAGCAGCGGAACACTACGATTGGTGAAATACAGTACTGAAACCAGAAGAATAAACGATTGCTTTGGCCACCAAGACCCGGCGCCTTTTGAATGCCGCTATTAATCAAAAACACATCGCTTTCCTGGCGCACTCATTATAATAATTCTAACAAACGCACTGACCGTCATGATTTTTATAACAATACTCAATATACTGTTGCTTAGAATCCAAGACACAAATTTCTTGATGAAAAATGGCAAAAGATAACTCAACACTCAATGACGTCAATTCGCCTTATATTTAGCCCGGCACATTAGACCAGCTACAGATTTTTTAATAATGGTAGATAACATGAACCCTTTTTTCGCTAAATATTTTTTTTATTATCCTGTGACTCTTTTAAACGGTGAAAACATTTCACGTCATCTTAAAACCGGCGATGCCTTTCAAACACAGCCAGTTCAAACAACGAAAATTTACCAAGACAATGCAATAAATGATCTAATTACCTATGTAAAGCATCACTCTCCTTATTATAAGGAGATACTTGGCAATGTTCATGACGCAAAGGATTTCACCAAAATACCGTTTTTAACCAAGCAGCTACTTATTAAAGAATTTAGCAACATCTGTACGCCTAAAGCAAAAGGAGCTTCGCTAAAAACTACGGGCGGATCCACGGGGGAGCCAGTCCGCATCTATAAAGATGCAGATGCATTGGCGCGCGAAAGAGCGGCGACATGGCGCTCCTACCAATGGGCAAAAGTTGGGATTGGCGACAAACAAGCCAGATTTTGGGGAGTACCCCACAATGCAAAAAATGCACTCAAAGCAAAAATCATCGATTTTATTTCCAATAGAAAACGCGTCTCAGCATTTAACTTAACCAAAGAGTCACTGAACGAATATTACCAAACCATGGTGAAGTTCAAGCCATCGTATCTGTATGGCTATGTGAGTGTTATTCGCCGGTTTACTGAGCACATTAGGGATAACAATTTGCCAAAAATCGAGTCGATCAGATCAGTAATTACCACATCCGAGGTACTTACTGACAGCGATAGAAAGGTGATTGAAGACGTATGGCAAATAAAAGTATTCAATGAATATGGTTGCGGCGAAGTAGGCTCAATTGCACATGAATGCGAGCATGGCAATATGCATATTATTGCGGACAACATGCTAGTTGAAATAATAGACGAAGAAGGAAATTCCGCAGAAACTGGCGAGGTGGTAATTACCGATTTTTTTAATTATGCAACCCCGATGATTCGCTACAGAGTGGGAGATTTTGCAACACTTAGCCAAGACAATTGCCCTTGCGGAAGAACACTACCCATTCTAAAAGGTATTCATGGGCGAGCATATGACATCATCAAAACGCCAAGCGGAAAATCAGTTCACCCCGAAGCTTTAATTTACGTTTTTGAAGAGCTTCAACAACAACACCATACTTTCAGCCAGTTTCAAATTATTCAGCGTGAGCTTGATAAACTAGATGTTTATATTATCCCTAGTGACAACTGGTCTGACACAATGGAATCGCTCATTACACGCGAAATCCAGGGAAAAATAGACAGCTCGTTTAAATTAACTTTTTTTAAAACCTTAGAAATAAATAGAGAAAAATCAGGAAAGATGCGCGTTGTTAAAAGCGATCTTCGATAAAGCATTAATTAAATACACAATCTAACCAATGCTATTCGTATATTTTCGCGAGTTTTGTTCCAATGCGAGAATAATCATATTTGGAAAATATTAATTCTTTTCCATTTAACCCAACCTCATGCAAAACATCCGGGGATTTTGAATTCAAATCAAGAATTAAGTTTACAAAATCTTGTGCTGTCGAAGCTTGAAAATAGTGAACTCCCGAGATTGCATCAATACCTTCCATTGCAACGGGGTGCGCAACCAAAGGAACGCCATGAGCCAAGGCATCCAATACCTTTAATTTTGTCCCCCCTCCATCTCTTATTGGGCAGACATATAACCAAGCCTTTTCATAATAAGGAGCAATATCATCAACAAAACCGTGCAACTTTACATTATTAAATTGGCCAGCAAGTTCTTTAATGGCTGAAGAAGGATTTTTTCCGATAATATCTAATGTAAGATTTGCATTTCTCTCATTAATTATTGGCCACACTTTACTCAACAAAAAACTAATAGCGTCAGCATTTGGGTACCAATCAAGCCCCCCAATAAACAGCAAGGTCTTACCATCAGAATTCCGTTTTTCCATGACAGACGAGCAATCAATACCATTAGGAATGGTAATGGTATTAATTGAGGGATACAGATCTTTAAACCGAACTCCATCCAAATCAGAGCACACAATGTGTGTGGTGATTGCCGCACAAGAACTTCGCTCTAAATTGCTTATTTTCCAAGCATCCAGATAACAAATAGCTTTCATTAAAATGTTGCTTTGTTCTTGTGCCCGGCGGTACATCATCAGAGATTCTATATTGTGATGATTCAGAACAACATTCTTCTCAGGGAACATATCTATCAAAGAGCACAGCGATAAAGTATCAAGATGAATTGCATCGAATTGTTTGCTACCGATAAACTCTTTTAGCTTATGCTTAACAAAACCAACATTCAAACGACTTACAGAATAGCTTTTTGTGGATAATAGGGATTTTATAAATGCTATTTTTTTAGACTGATTGCGCTTTATTGGTATTAAAATTAGATCCTTACAATATTTTTTAAATTCATATTCAGACGCCGAGATTGCCGCCTCTAGTGAATCGAAATAATTTGTAACGACGTCTTCATACACCAAGCAAAAAAGACTGACATCATGGTACTGAGAAAGCTCTTTAATAAGGTTAAAACTTCTTATTTGAGCACCTCCTTTAGCCGGAAACGGTAAAAAATGAGAGACCCATAATATTGTTTTTCTTTGCGGCATTAATTACTCCACTTACGCGCTTGGCTGTTTATGCTTGATTTCGAGATTGATACGATAGATACAATTAAACTAAGATGAATCCATATAAATGGATAATACGCTACGGTAACAAATTGCCCTGCAATGACATAGCCTAAAACTCCAACCCCCAAACCAGCCGCAATGACGCGACTTAAATCAGACAAGGGCAAAAGCTTAGTAAGCTTTAATGATGAGAATATGCAATACAAGATTAACAATAAAAATAAAAATAACGCGGGAAATCCTGCATCTGTACCTACTTGAATAAATATATTGTGCGGAAGCTCCGCTTTTTTATATAACATATCCTCTGAATAATACCGCTCAAAGTAAGGGACAAAGTTGAAAAAACCCACCCCATCTAATGGATGATCTCTCATCATCTCCCATCCATTTTCCCAATATAACAAACGTTGTTGCGAGGTTTTGTCATCACCCGTTGCTCTAAATCGCTCTTTTTGCTCTTCAGGCAGCAGATACACTAATCCGACAATTAAAATGAGCACACCTATAAGCGATTTAATTCTGAATATACTTTTGCGAAACATAATTGCCATAACAATTGCAAGCGCCAACTGCGACCCTCTACTGCTTGCGCCAAGCACAGTTAAAATAGGGCAAACCCAAAATGCCATTAAAATTAAGCGCTCCCAAAGAGCAGCTTTAGCTTTAAAATGCTGGTATAAATAAAATGCCAAAGGAAACAGCATTACCATCAGAATACTTAACTCACCTGAATTCTGAAAGAAGCCTTTGGGCCCCATAAGCCCCCAGCTCGTAAAACCAAATCCTCTGAATGCCCATGACTTGGCAGTACCCAGAGCAATTTTTCCCGCTGCAAATAAAAAAATCAGCAAAAATATATAAAACCGCTCCTTGGTATTTACAATTCTGGTTATTAAAAAATAGATAACAACCCAACTGAAAAAATCCATGAATTTTTTCTTGGATACTTCAGGATAATATGCAGTAAAAACAGAAATGATAATTAAAATAGAAAAGGTAATGACATATATATTGGCAATCGACTTGACATGCTTTACGGTAGGATCAACAACAGCGCCGATCAGAGCGCCCATTATGAACAGCTGCGCCCAAGGGATAATATCTATAGCCGGGAAAAGAGCTTGTGGCCGTACAAATTCAAAAAAAAGATAGAGGCAAATCATCCAAAATGAAAAATGCTGGCCTTTAAAGTAAGCCCACATATTTTTCACTTTAAAAACATAAAAATCATCAATCGTCTTAGGCGCTTCCACAAAATACTCCTATCAGCACTTATCCAACTTACACCCAGCAACATTTAATAAGAGTTTTCAATTAACCTTTCACTTTATCTTTCAGTTGAAGAACCGCCATCACAACTGACCGCTCACACCGATCAAAATACTGTTCATTTGCATTATAGGGGTCATGCAAATAGACCATTGGCAGCGGCAACCACAGCCCCGCTAGAGTTATTTGTACTGGCGCCTGCGCAAAACGATGCTCTAAAGCCCAAATATGTTTTGGTTCCATACCGATGAGCAAGTCGCCCACTTGCGGTTGATATTGATCTACTCGCATAGTTTTGTGTTGGGTTAGCTCATAACCGTGTGACGATGCCCAAGCGACTGCACGTGGATCTGCCGGATCATTGCCGCGCGTATCCAACCCGAAGGAGATACTCGGCAGATTGTGTTTGCGTGCTACCGCCTCAGCCAAAGGGCTGCGACAGATGTTGCCGTGACAGACAAATACCAATCGTGTCACTTTTGTAAAATCAATTTTTTTCAAAGCGCGATAGGCGCCCAGCATTCGCATAAATTCAAAGCGAATGTACCGCAACAAGCCACGCTTGGAGCCGTAATGATTTTTAATTTTTTCTGATAGTGTCACGGGCCAACCTGTTCTTTAATGCGTGTTTTGGTATAACACCTTAAGTGCTAATACCCAGTAATTTGCTGTAATGTTTTTTGTAGGCGCTGAGCATTACGCTGAGTGAAAACGTATTACACATATGCTCGTAACCTGCCCTTGCAAGACGCGCTGCCTCTCCAGGATTACTTAATAAATACTTGATCGCGGCTGCCAGTTCCACCGGTGAGTTCACCGGAACCAGATAACCGGTACTGTTGTGCGTAAGAATTTCTTCCGGCCCACCACAGCGGGTTGCTATAACAGGCAAATGACTTGCCATTGCTTCAATAGTGGCGATGGAAAACCCTTCGGAACTTGAAGAGAGGACAAATAAATCCATCTGCGCAAGAAATTCAGGGGTGTTGTCGTAAAAGCCGATGAAGTGCATTTGCGCTGTGACACCAAGCCTGTGCATTTGCTCATTGAGTTGTTCCATTAAATCCTTTTTTTGGTGCCCGGCGATGACAAAATGTAACTTTGGATTTTTTAACTCTGCAACGGCGTCAATCAAGGCTTGGTAATTTTTGGCGGGGCGAATATTGCCAAGGCTGCCAATCAATATCGCATCAGCAGGAATGTTTAGCTCGCTGCGCAATCTTCCTGTCATCTTGGTGTGGTAGCGCTGCTGCTCTACACCGTTGTAGATAACCGCAATTGCATTGGCAGAAAACAGACCACGAGCTTGAATATATTGCGCAAGGTCGCGGCTCACGGCAATTAACTGGCTCACGCCCATGCGCATAATTTTTTGTTTAATCGCCACAAAACGTTCATTGGGGTTGATATCTACACGCCCATGCAGTGTCGCAATCAAGGGGATGCGCATGAATAAGCAGAGAATGGAGTAGGTCAGTGTTGAGCCTAATAAATGAGCGTGAACCAGCGCCGCGTTTTCGCGCTTTAGCAGCTTGTATAACTGCCAGTAATAGGGAATGGCAAAAAAACCGTAGGGCTTGAGAATATGGTAGCGGATGCCGCGCTGTTTTAATTGCGCTTCAACCCAACCCGGCCCTTTGATAATGGCAAGATTGTCATAATTTTCCAGTTGCAATTGCTGGGCAATATCGAGAAAAACAGTTTCGGCACCACCGGGGCCGGTAGTGTCAATCGCGTGAATAATTGTGTGTTTTTTATCGGTCATAGCCATGATCTTTCAGTGACAAGTTCCTTCCGACGATAACAAAAGTTTAAGAGGACGCATTCTATCACCATCTGGTTGCGCGCTTGTGGATTTGTTAGCCAATCCGTATCATTCGCGCTGCGCGCTGTTTTTATCTGATGCCGTTTGCACAATGATTTTATGCTGGTTAACTAAGGCTGGTTGCAGTGACATGACACACTTAATTCTTGTTCTTGATGCAGCGCAGCGCAGCGCTTTGGCGGTAACCCGCTCACTGGGAAAGCTCGACAACATCCAGATAGTCACGTCGGATTCATCTACCTTTGCCTTGGCCGCCGCATCGAAATATTCGCAGGAATATTTGCAGTCGCCCTGCCCTTCAGCGGAACCCGAGTCCTATATCCAGTGGCTGGAAAATATTTGTACCATCCGCCAGTTTGCACTGGTGATTCCAGTAACCGAAATCACCAGCCAGTTGCTCCTGATGCACTCCAGCCGCCTGCCCCATGTGCGTTTAGCGTTTGCCGATTACAATACAGTGATGTCGCTTGCTGATAAATATCGTTTGCTTGAGCAAGCAAAAGCCTGCGGCGTGCCTGTTCCTGAATTTACCCTGTTCGAAAATGCAGCTGGCGCTGATGCGAGCCGGTGGTCTTATCCGTGCGTCATCAAACCTTGTCTATCAAAAATCTTTACACCCGCAGGATGGATAGCCACGAGCGTCAAGGTACTGCAATCAGAACAGGATTGGCAGCGCGCACGTACTGCTGCACCTTATCTGGAGCAGTATCCTTTTATGCTGCAAGAATTTATTCCCGGTAGCGGCGCGGGTGTTTTTTGTTTGTATAACAAAGGCAAGGCAACCCATTTTTTTGCTCACCGACGCCTGCGCGAAAAGCCACCGCAAGGCGGTGTGAGTGTGCTGAGTGAGAGTGTAGCTATTGACCCCGCGCTGAAACAATACGCACAGCAGCTGCTGGACCATGTGCATTGGCACGGGGTGGCGATGGTTGAATTCCGCATAACGCCAGATGGGCAACCTTATTTAATGGAAGTGAACACCCGCTTTTGGGGCTCGCTGCAATTGGCGATAGATGCGGGGGTCAATTTTCCTGCCCTGCTGGTACAGCATGAATTGGGCATAGCAGGCGAGCCTTCGACAACGGAATACCGCAAAGGGCAGCGTTTGCGCTGGCTGTTGGGTGATCTGGACAGTCTTTATCTGTATTTAAAAAGTGCTTATCCGCTTGCGCAAAAAATGCAGCGGGTGCTGGCTTTTTTTGCGCCCACTGCATTTTTTAAAACCCGTCATGAAACCAATCGCTGGGGTGACTTAGGGCCTGGGTGGTACGAAATAAAAACCTATGTGCGCCAGCTTTTGGGGCGCCAATAGTATTTGCCCGGAAAGAATTACCACACAAAAATGAATGGCGACTAAACTTTAATCACTATGAAACAGTTACTCAAACAGATCGCCACGCGCGGCGCCAACTATTTCGGTTCCCACCGGATGAATTGGTTGCAGCAAGATCCACAGCTTTGGGTGCTGATGTATCACCGCATATTGCCGCACACGGATATCCGCTACCAGCTTGAAGAACCGGGCATGATTATCACCCCCGAAACCTTCAGCATGCACCTGCGCGAATTAAAACGGCATTTTGATCTGATGGATTTTTCCGAGTGGCTGCGTTTGCGTGAAGCGGGTGAGCGTTTGCCGCGCCGTGCGTGCGTGGTGACATTTGATGATGGCTGGTACGATAACTACGAATACGCGTTGCCGATTATTAATGCCGAAGCAACCCCCGTAACCCTGTTTGCGGTGGTGGAAAAAATTGGCACTGAGTTTCAGTTTTGGCCCAACATTGTGAGCGCGCTGCTGCACAGCAATGCACTCAGCGCACTGCAGCAACAACCGGTATTTGCGCGCGCACTGGCACAAACAGGCACCGTCGGCGATACTAAAAATCGCGAATTTATTGCCACCGTTATTAAAGCGCTCAAACAATCCAGCGATGCCGATATTTTTGCTGCGCTTACCGCTCTCAATTGGCAAACACTACTGACGTTTAGTATGCCGCGCGGCTTGATGACCTGGGATGAACTGCGCAGCATGACGCAATCCGGCCTCGTCAAAATTGGTTCGCACACTTGCAATCACAAACGGTTGAATGCCCAGCTCAGCAGCGATGAAATTGCACACGAAATTGTCGCCAGTAAAGCGCTATTGCAAGCACAGTTACCAGATGCGATAGATATTTTTTGCTTTCCCAACGGCGATTACAATCAAGCTGCATTGGATGCTGTCACGGCCACGTATCGAGCTGCCGTTACTACACAACGCGGCATTGTGAATGCTACACGCACGCCCGTACACCAACTGTGCCGTATTGGTGTACACGAACAAGTGAGCAATACACCGCGCCTGTTAGGTGCCCGCTTGTCAGGCTGGGTGTAATTGATTCACTGAATTTTTTATTACATGGAATTAATGGTTGATGAGTAGATTGCTGCAATCGACATTAACATCGCCAAGGTTGACACGGCTGATGAATTTTTTGGTGGGGCATTATGTCACCATCTACATGATTCATCGCCCGCAACCTGACAACGGCGCCTATGAAGGACTCGCTCCAAGACTGCTTGATGACTGCCTTAATTATGCGCGAAAAAGCGGTTTTGAGTTTGCCTCTATTGATGAGTTAGTTGCCGATGCCTTGGCTGGTAATAATCGTGAGCGGCCGACCATTTGTTTTACTCTTGATGACGGCTATCAGGATCAAGTAGATCAATTGGTACCAGTGTTATTACAACATGATGCCAAACCAACGCTCTACACGATTGTTGATATGGTTGATCGCCACGATTGGCCATGGGATGCAAAATTAAATTACGCTGTATGGAGTTCTGCACTCAGCCAAGTGGAATTTCACTATCAGCAAAAGCCTTTCAAGCTCGATTTAACCCATCCGGTAGCACGTACACACAGCCGCCGCCAACTTACTCGCTTTGGCAAAACACTTAGCTCTGCTGATTTGATGCAATTTGTACAGGATGCAGTGGCGGCACTTGCGGTTGAGCTCCCAACAAATGCACCCTCAACGTATACGCCTGCCTCTTGGGATAGTTTACGTGCAGCAGAATTGCAAGGGTTGCGCATAGGCTCACACGCTTGCAGCCATCAGGTTTTTGCAGCGCTGTCGGATGCGCAAATTAGTGCGGAATTAGCGCGCGCCAACCATCGACTTGGACAGGAAATAAATAACCCCTCCCAGGTTTTTTGTTATCCATCCGGCACAGCACAAGATTACTTACCTCATCAAGCTGAATTGGTAAAAGCGGCAGGATTTGTGGCTGCACTCACTGCGATGCCAGGCAATATGCGCTTGCAGCACATAAAGGAAAAGCCACTGCATATTAAACGCCACAGCTTCCCAAACAGTTTTGATAAATTTGTCAGGTATTCTTCCTGGCTTGAATATATTCGCAGCTCAATTTAACAGGTTTACCCGCGTTATGAATTTGCCATCGGCACTGCACAGCGAGCTTAAATCGCTGAAAGTTGAAAAAGGAATTATTTCCGGAAAATTTAAACACTTGCTCAAGGATAGTGTCGAATACGCACAGCAATTAGAGTTGATGAAAGACATATCCCTGCGCATCAAACAGCTTGAAAGCGCGTTAAAGGATGCAGAGGCACCCACTACCACCAGCCAAGCGCCCGCCGCGTCAATCACACCAGTATTTCCTACGCTTAATCAGCACCGCTGCTGGGACAATCCATTTACGCTATCCGTTGATAACTTTGCAGCTGTAACAGATTGGCCGGTATTTGTGGCGCAACATGCTTATGCACTACCGAGCCACAATCCCGCTTGGGCAGAGGTAATCGAGCAAAGTTTTGGGCACCATTCACTGCTGGTCTGCGCGCGCGATAAACAAGGTAAATTATTGGGCGGCATTCCTGTTACGGTGTTTTCATCGCCACTATTCGGCAAATTCGCGGTTTCAATGCCCTACCTGAATTACGGCGGCATAGTGTGCGAGTATTTTGATATCTGTCTGGCACTCATCGATAAATTACGCGCACTGCGCACAGAGCTGGAATTACGCCATATTGAGATACGCAGTATTTATCCCAACCTCGGGGATAATCCTTCCACCAAAAAAGCATCCATGATTTTGGTATTACCGGCAAACGACACAGAGCTGGATAAAATGCTGGGCAGCAAAGTGCGCGCCCAATATAAAAAAGCGGATGAATTTTTGCCGGAATATAAAATTGGAAAAATGGAATTGCTGGAAGATTTTTATCGCGTATTCGCTCGCAACATGCGCGACCTGGGAACACCCGTGTACGCCATACAATGGTTCGCAAATATTCTGCAACACCCGGGTTTAAATGCAGCCCTACTCATTGTGTATGTCAAACAAAAACCCGTTTCGTGCGCTTTTTTGGTCAATCATGGCAAGCTGATGGAAATTCCCTGGGCATCAACCATTCAATCAGCGAACAAGTACAACGCCAACATGTGGATGTATCGCAAGGTACTTTCGTTCGCAATAAACCAGGGCTGTCACTATTTTGATTTTGGCCGCTCAACATTGGATGCCGGCACATTCAAATTCAAAAAACAATGGGGAGCAGAGCCTTGCCAGAATTATTGGTACACCCTGTTGCCAGAAAACGCGCAAAAACCTGAGCTTAACCCCGACAACCCGAAACTTAAAATTTTTATTATGCTTTGGAAATGGCTGCCGGTATGGCTGACAAAAATTATCGGCCCGACAATTATTAAAGGGATTCCCTAGGCGCTTTCATTCGTTGCAAAAAGTCATTCATGTAATACAAACTTTTTAGCAGTGGGTTTCTCACTAACATCAAACTCGCAAAATGGGCGTGGTGAGTGGCGAGTGATTGTTTGTAATTGGAATTCTTGCCGTTACCCGCCATGAAATCATAATAAATGGCATCGGTTGTAAATGCCTTTTCTATTTGCATTCCCAGATGCAAGGTGCCCAGCGATATTCCATCCTGAAATTTTTCAACATATCCCGACTGGATATTATATATCCGCTGCCGGTAGTAAAGATCCAAAACCGCCGAGACAGGCTTGCCGTTGCAATAAATAACTGAGAGATCCGGCTTTCCACCCACATCGGCAATGCGCTGTAAAAATGTGATGATTTGTTTTAAGTTGCGCCCTTGATAGCATGGTTTATCCCAGCGCTGCAGATGAAACTCATTGAGGATACGAATAAACCCATCCAAATCTGGCCACAGATTTTGCTGGCTAATATCACCGATGGCATACAGCTTTTTACGCTTGTTAAATAACTTCAAGCGCGTGTTACTGCCGATATGTTTTAGATAATTATCGAAACTATTTTCCTGTAAACGCACCGCGTAACTTGTCGCGACGTCCCGCACCAATACTTGCAAACCTTTGGCTTTTGCGGCGTTGACCAACGCGGCATATTCTGGTGTGGCGGACATAATGTCGGGAAGAAATAACTGACTCCACGGATGATCAAGGGCAGCGGCAATAAATGTCTCCGCTTGCTGATTGACCAGCATGAAATACTCGCTGCGCAAACTTGGGCTGACACTGGTGGACATACCCGCAGGAAAAAGTGTTTGAAATGAAAGGAACGACGGCTTTTTTTGTTGGTAGCAATAAAATGTCTGCTGGTCATTGATCCCTGGATGCTGATCTCCAACCGCTATAATAGCGTTGTGATCTGCCCATGCATTTTCCCAGGCCTCCCTCCATTCCCGAGTAGAAAAAATCCCTGGACAATTTGCTGCGGGAAAGTAATCGCTCATGACATGGATTCGCTATAGACAAAAAAATAGCGAGCAGTCGTAAAACTGCTCGCTAGTTTTTATTAATTACTGACGGCTTTGTGCTTCTTTGAGATGGTACTGCATCTCTTGATTATCAGGCTCCAAAGCTACTGCTTTAGTGAGCAGCTCAATACCCTTTTGTAAATCGCCTCGTTCCACCAAAATCCAGCCGTAGGTATCAACAATGGCTGCTACATTGGGGGCAAGCTCATAAGCCCTTTTAGCATACTCAAGTGCACGCGGATCTTTGCTTTCATAATACATCCACGCGAGGTTGTTCAATGCCGCAGGCATTTGCGGATTTAACTCAACGGATTTCTCATACCAGGCAATAGCTTGCTTGGGATCATTCTTACCTTGAGCACTCACAGCCAGCAACAACGACGCCCTGTTGCTCTTAGGTAATTTCTCATACCAATCCGCAAGGAAAGCTTCAGCTTTTTCTTGATTGCCGCCTTTGTGATGAAAACCGTAAATTTGCTCAGCAACAATTTCCATCGGCTTGGCTGCCCAGGATTGCATGTACAGCTGAAAACCTTCGTCTTTTTTATCTTCTGCAAAACGAATCAAACCTTGCAAAAATAGACGCTCAGCTTCGTTCTCTGGAGTTTTAACAAATTGGTCGAGTAGTTTTTGCGCCTCTTGAATATTCTTGGCACCAATTTCTGTTTCAATCAATACTGCAAGATAATCGGCATTTTCAGGAAATAATTTGATTGCCTGCATTAAACTTTCGCGTGCTTCAGGCAGTTTATTTTGTCCCCGGAGCTGTACGCCCTGTAAACGGTAGAGATTTGCCGCAATTTGTTTGATGTTGGTTGCGTTATTACTACGCTCCAATGCGATATCAATATGTTTTATTGCTTCAGAAAATTGGTTTTTTCCGACATACAATTGTGCCAGTACAACCGATGGCTCCCATTTACTGGTTTTCCCTTCCAGATCACGCACAAACGAAAACGCTGAGTCCTCACGTTTTAGTTTGCGCATTTGCGCAAACCAGCGGGCATATCCGATAACCATACCCGGATCTTCTTCTAGAGCCAATTGCCAAGCAGTAATTGCTTTTTGTGCCAGCTCTTGCGTTTCATACACCTGCGCTAGCCCGGCATAAGCAAATTGTTTTTCTTTGCTATCTTTTACTGCGATGGCTTTTTCAAACTCTTGCTCAGCAGCCGAAAAGTTTTTTTGTTGTAACTGATACCAGCCTGCAAAAAAGTAACCGCGTGAGTTTTGCGGGTCTTTATTTTTAAACGCCGTTATTTCTTCTTCCAGCTTTTCGGTTTGGTTATCGTTGAGCAATGTTTTGAAATACGCTTGTTGGATATAGAAGTCGTCTGGCTGCTCCTGATAAGCTTTTTGCAACTGCGCCACTGCCTGCTCAGTTTGTTTTAAAAGCAAATGGCGCTTCGCCAACGCAATGCGGATACGCTGTTGTTTGGGCTCAAGTGCCAAACTTTTTTCCAGTGCTGTCGCGCCCTCTGCACTTTGTGGATCTTTATCGAGCAAAGCCAGACCATATGTGGCCAACACAATATGATTGTTCGGTTGGCTATCTGCCGCTTTCTTCAACAACTCAATCGCTTCATCCATTTGGTTATTGCGAAACTTAACCAATGCAGCAGCTTGCAGAACCGACGGCGTGGCAGTTTCCGGGTCAATAAATTCATCAAACAGGTCCGCTGCTTGTTGATTGGACCCTTGTTGATATTCGACCATACCTAGCAGGGTTGCAGTGTTTTTATCGTTTGGATATTGCTCACGCAATTCACGCAAAATAGCTTCTGCTTCAGCAAATTTCCCCTGCTGGTAATACTCCATCGCTTCACTAAAACGTTGTTGCGCAGCATTACCTTCCGGGTTGGACTCTGCCAATAATTTTTGGTAAGTGTATGCTTCGCTGGTGCGCCCTTGCTGGATCAAGGTATCCGTTAACAAGCTGATAATTTGCCCTTTTCGACGGCTCAATATGTCGGTGTTTTTCAACAAGCCCAACGCTTTGGTGAGGTGCTTTTCAGCCCCATCCAAATTGCGCAGAAAAATATTTACACCAGCCATCATGGTCAAGGCATCGATATTATCCGGAGTGGCCGCCAACACTTCAGTCAAGGTAGACTGAGCATTCTCAAGCTCGCCTTTTGAAAGCAAATAACTCGCCTCGATGTATTTTGCTTCTGCATCACTACCACCCAGGGCTTTAAACTCTTTCAGAGCCAACTCATATCCATCTTTATTGCCCAAGCTAATGTTTGACATAGCACTTATCCACGCCTGACGCTGTTTGGCTTCAGGATTGCTGGCATCAGCCGGATAAGTATTTACGGTATTGATTGCCGTTAGGGATTTTTTATTAAGAAAATAGGCATAGGCCAATTCAGTCGCCACTGCAGGGTTTTTCTTTACCACTTGCTCCAGTAAACTTTGCGCAGAGGCATAAGAGCCAATTTCATTATATATATGCGCCAAAGCAATATAACCATCGGCCGATTCTGGTGTCAGTTGAATAATATTTTTGGCTTCAATAATCGCCGCGCGATATTGACCTTGCTCCATATATACTTTGGCCGAATTTATATGCCGCTGCGCCTGCTCCTGGCTTTCTGCTTGTTTATCACTGCACGCGATCAAACCGGCGCAAAGTGAAATCAATATTATTTTAAAAAAACTCTTCATTTTCCCCACCCGTATTTCCATTTTGTTTTCACCAGTAACACAGTCTGACCACCAATTACGACGCTTTGTATTGCACCCATCAAAATTCATATTCCAATATGGCACCATATATATTCTCTTGGTAATTATTCACTTCCCCTTCCCCATCTCGCTCTTCCTTGCGGGAAAATAATCGGATATCAAATCCATTATTAAACCGGTAGGCATATTCCAGGGATAAATAATCCGTTGTGTATTCTCTATTAACCTGATTAACATCTTGATCGTATTTTGATTGATCCACTCGCAGCGTTAATTTAGCAGCGCTCGACAATGAATAGACAAATGCCGAACGAAGGTAGTTATTGCGCGCTTGCTCATCGCGCTCGAGATATTCATCGTCAACTAAAGATGCTCCAACCGAAAATGTACAGCGATCACAGATTGCATCTGTACTAAAATCCAGCGCCATATTGCGCCTGTCTATTTTCCCCAAATTTTGGGACAAGCCATCGCTACCCGGTATAGGATTTTCATTACCCAAATTACCATTACCAAACGACGAATCTGTTATCTGCCGATCCGCGGACGCGGTAAAAAGATGGTATCCACTGGCGTAGCCCAAGCTAAAGTTATAACTGGGAGCACTCTGTTTTTCTCCGGTCTCGGGAGAAATTTCGTTGTAACCTACTTGTACACTGTAATCCAGTTTGCGCAGCTGCACTTGGTAAGAAAGTGCTGTATTCACCATACGATAATCAGCATCAGGTTGCTGATCGAAACTCACATCCATTTGTTGTGAACTTAACATCATCGCACTGGTTTTGGAGGTGACATGAGCCCACCCAAACGTAGCGCCATTGCGTTTTGAATCCTGACTGCCATCGGCTTCTATGAAGCGCACTTTTGACGCTTGCCCCTGCAGAAAAATTCGATCAGCGCCGGATAGCCTTTTGCGGATGATTGGCCGCGCTGAAATCATTTCACGCTCTTGCTGGTTTTCCAACAAGGTCACCTCTTCAGGTGACCGGAGCAACATGCGCCGGGAATGCTCAAGCTCCAATGCCAGAGGATCAGCCTCTTTACCAAAAACCAAAACTGAGCTGCCATCGGCATACTCTTCATCGGCCTGTGATTGCTCGGAGAATTTTTGTGCATGAAGCTGATAATCAACATCAGCATCCACCAGCCAATTGCTGTAATCAGCCACCAGCCCCAATCCATAAATATCCTGACGTTCCTCTATGGGCTCCAGCAACGTTTTTTCGGCGTTGTCTGTCATCAAACTGCCAGCCGAAATAGAGGCACTAAATTGGTTTTCTTTTACAGGTGTTTCGTACAACTGGTTGGCGTGTACTTGGTTAAACACCAATAGCATTAACGAAAGCCTGGTGGCGGGAAGTAATTTTATTATGTTCATAACCCGCCTCACTAATCAGTTATTGAAGACGACACCCGCAAACTTTTCTTTGCCTACTGCGTCCACAGCAGAAAGCACCTCATCAGTAACGACTTTGCCAAACGGCACAACAAGTAATGCATGATCACAATAACGCGCCAGGATTCGCGCTTCAGTTGACTGCTGAATGGAGGGCGCATCCAATACAATAAAACGGTCGGGATAACGCGATTTTATTTCAGCTACCAACACTTCCATCCGTTTGGAGTTGAAAAATTCGGCAGCAGAGTCGCTTGATCCGCCAGAAGGAATAACGCGCAAACGCTCGACGCCCGTTGGATAAATAATATTTTTAAGCGGGACTGTGTAGTCAGTTAAATAATTTGAAAGGCCTGACTCAATATTAGAGGTAACATATTTCCCTACGTCCGAGTTATAGGGGTTGCAATCTACGTAGAGTGCAGTCTTGTGTTGATCAAGAGCGAAAGTGGCGGCCAGATTAAAACTGAAATAACTGGAAGCTACATCAGCTGCAACTGATGAGACCAGCACAACCATATTGTCTGAGTGATGACGCTGCAAAAGCCGAATACGCACCTCACGAAATGCGTTCAGTACTTCACGCTGGCGCATACCCGTAAAGACGATTTTTTTCTCATACAACTCTTCTTGCATCCAGAGCAGAGGCATATCCATATTTTTTATCTTTTCGCGCTTGCGATGCTCCAGCACTGCATTTTTTACGAGCTGATCGCTATCCTCCACCAATGCATCAACATCTTCCATCAATTGGCTTAGGTTTTTTTCTTTGCGTTTATCCATCATCATGCCCTGAGTATTCACCAGATTAACCCTTGACCAATTGCCAATAAATTGCGATCGCCAGATAACAAATCATGCCAACAGTCGCAATTGAGAAAATCAACAGCACATCTTTTTTCAATAACCGCTCCCCTATTGGCGATTTGTAATGGGGGATAACACCAATCACTTCGATATCAGCCGGCAACTGTTTTTGCAAAACCCGTGCAGAGCGCAGATGAGGATCAACCATCACAAACAGCAGCAGCAAACCGATTGGGGCCAAGAGCCCAATAATGGGGCCAGCAAATGCAAAATGGATAAAGTGCAAACCAGACGGCTTTAGCGGAAAACTGGCGGGCTCTTGAATGCGATAGGAGACACCTTGGCCTTCAATATCCAACGTCATGGAAACCCTTGCCGACTCTTTACGTTGCAACATTTCATCGTAAACTTTTTTGGTTACATCATAGTCGCGTGTCAACTCTGACAGCTCGGCCTGGCTGGCGGCGATGCGCTGCTGACGGGCAAACTCCTCTTCCTGAAGCACCAATAAGGACTGCATGCGTCGCTTCTGTGCGCGCAGCTCAACTTCGGCATCCGCTGCCTGTTTACGCAATTCTTCGTAGAGCGGGTTTTGAACTTTATCGCTATTACCAAAAACATCGCCAGACGATTGAAGTTTGCTAATAGCGGTATCCAACTCCGCAATTTGCGCCCGCAGGGAGACTACATCGGGGTAGTTTTCCTGATAACTCAGCAACATTTGCTCCAACTGCGCATTCAAGGTTTGACGACGCTGATTCATCTCGTCAACTTGGCCTTTTGCTTTTAAATATTGACCTTCATTGTTGAGCTGTTGCTCGATCGAGTTAATACGGGACTGGGTCTCTTCGATTGCTATCTTCAAGCTTTCCAGTTCCTGACGCAGCTCTCCTATGCGCGCACTGACGGACTCTTCGCTGCCATCGGTATTTTTTGATTTAAATTCCTTCAGCTTTTCTTCAGCAGCTTCCAGTTGGCGCTTGTAAGTTTGCACCTGCGCATCAATAAAGTTATAGGCACCCACACTTTCATCGCGCTTACGCTTGGCAATATCTTCGATAAATACGTTAACGACCGCATTGAGGATTTCAAAGGAGCGATCTGGATTACCTGCGGTATAGCTGATCTGCACATAGTTCTCATTGCGTTCACGTGCAATGACTATCCCTTCGCGCAATCGTTTGACCAACGCATCCTGTTCATCAACAGAGGAGGAGTTTTTCAACAACCCGGCTTGTTTAGCCGTTTCCAACAAAATCCGCCGCGTATAAATCACCTCACTCGCCTGCTCGGAGCGGTCGATCTTAGTGATCTCTGCGCGCCCTTTAAGCAGCGGCTCAATAATGTTGGTTACATCCGCAAACAAGACTACCTTGGTGGTGAAGCTCTTTGGCCACACTAGCCCGACAGCAAGAAAAATGTAGGCGACCACCAAAAACAACAGCACGCACCAAAACCGCAAGCGGATCAGCTCAGCACGCAACGCCGCCAATAAATCTTTCAGGTATGCTTTATCCATGTGCTATCTCAATTCGTTAACCAACAATTTCAACCATCACTTAAAAATTGCGCTCTGGAACAGTAACTATGTCCGATGGCTGCAAGGTGTAGTTAGTTGCAACATCGCCATCATTGATAAGATCATCCAGTTTGATTGGATATACTTTCAATTCGTTATTTACCTTGCGGTACAGCTTGGCTTTATTCGCAGATGCAAACTGATTAGGTCCACCAGCCAGCAACACCAGATCGAGCACAGTCATACCTTCGCGGTAGGGAATAGATTGCGGGCTTGCAACAGCACCAGTGATGCGCACACGGCGTTGGAAATCGGAACTGCTGGGATTGGTGACTATCACTGTTACCTGCGGACTGCGGATATAGGTAGTGAGACTCTTGGTGATATTTTGTGAAAGCTGTTCAGTAGTCAGGTCAGCCGCCATGATATCGCCGATCAACGGCATTGAAATTTTGCCATCGGGACGAACCGGTACATTGAGTGACATTTCCGGATTGCGCCATACATTCACTGATAACGCGTCGCCTACACCTATACGGTATTCGGCCAAAACAGCGGCATCTGCCGCTTCTGGATTGCTCACGGCTTTGTTGTTACTACACGCGGACAGAATAAATACCGCCAGCATTACGCCTATAGCTGCCATACATTTTTTCATAGAGCCTCCCTCTATAAGTAACCAAGAGACCAGCCAATCAACACTGCACCAGTCTTAGTGAACACCCTTACCTAATAAAATAATTTCTACCGTTTGGATCATGATCAACATGTCCATAAAAAAGCTGTGATTTTTGGTGTAGTACAAATCGTATTGCAATTTGTTTTTAGCATCTTCCACTGAAGCGCCGTAGGGATATTTCAACTGCGCCCACCCCATCAACCCAGGCTTTACTTTATGGCGCATCTCATAAAAAGGAATTTGCTGCGCAAGATCGGTTACAAACTCAGGGCGTTCAGGGCGAGGCCCAACAAAACTCATATGACCAGCAAAAACATTATACAGCTGTGGCAATTCATCCAGTCGGGTATTGCGGATAAATGCACCCACACGGGTAACCCGCGCATCATTTTTTTGCGCCCATACGGCACCATTTTTTTCAGCATCCTGACGCATACTGCGAAATTTGTAGATGCGAAAACTGCGCCCATTGAGGCCAACCCGCACCTGGTGATACAACACCGCCCCCGGGCTTTCCAGTTTCACCGCCAGTGCAGTAAGCAGCATGAAGGGCCAGAGTACAACCAGAAAGAGCGATGCCAGAATCAGGTCGAACAGGCGCTTGGCAAGCATACGCCGTTTGGAATATTTGAAACCATCTGAAAATAACATCCAACCTGGTTGCAGTAGCGATATATCAATCTTGCCCAGTTCGCGCTCGCAAAAACTCAATGCATCGCAAGAGGGGATGCCTGCAAGTTTGCAATCAAGGAATTGGCTGAGCGGGAAAACATCACCACCCGAACGACGGCGCTCGTCGGGCGAAATAACAATTTCGGAAATCTGGAATTGTTTGGTGAAGGCCAACCAATCTGAAGGTTCAGGAATTAACAGGGCAGAATCGACTTTGGTTGGCTCGCTACCGCTTGGAATACAGCCGACAATCTTGACCCCTAGGACATCCACATCCGGCGTAAGATCGGACAACAGTTTTTCTGCACGGGAACCAGCACCGTAAATCACAACACGACGCTTGAGTTGGCCGACATCGACAATTTTGACAAAAATCCAGCGCGATATGCATACCAGCAAAGTGGACAACAATACACACCAAAAAATCATCGACTGATTAATAAAATTGCCGTCGAAGAACAGGTTTATCAGATAAAGAGCCAAACTACCCAACAGGAAAAAACTGACCATGGTGCGCAGCACCATACTGGAGTAGCCCTCGCGAATCAGTGCAGTGTAAACCCCCATCGACAAGGTGCAGCAACTCAAGACCAGAGACAATATGATGATCGGCATCCAGCGAATTGTTTTATCGAATTCATCAGCGCTGGCCTGCACACCCAAATACTGTATGCCCCAGGCAACACCCGCAACGATAAGCGCATCCACAACCCCGAGATAGAGGTATGGAAGATGGATATAATGCTTGTTAAGGCGAATATAAGACAAACCCGGTTCCTTGACGTTGCTGTAGTAAAGATAGAAAAACAAAGAGCGGCGGATTATATCAAGATTTATGACAATATTTCGATTTATTCCCTGCCTGCGCGCATGGCTACCCAGACCTCTCGCTTGCATCTTTGGTAAACCGCTATTTCACAACCTCATTGTCTTTAATCTTAAGGCGAATATGGTATTTTAGTCGCCCACCTGTGGATCATCCCCCCGCTAAGGAATAAACATGTTTGCAAGCAACCCAACACTCTGTGTCATAGGTTTAGGTTATGTTGGCCTACCACTCGCTGTCGAATTCGGTAAAAAAATTACCACCCTCGGTTTCGACATCAACCAGGCGCGCGTCGATGCATTGCGCGCTGGCATAGATCACACATTGGAATTGACCGCCGAGGAGTTGCAAGCAACAGAGCTGCTGAGCTTTACCACTCAGGAAGCGGACATCAAAGGCGCCGACATTTATATAGTCACCGTGCCCACCCCGATCAATAACAGTTACCAACCGGATCTGACACCTCTGGAAAAAGCCTCGGCGCTGCTCGGCCGCGTTATCAAGAAGAACTCCATTGTTATTTTTGAATCGACCGTATACCCCGGCTGCACCGAAGAAGTGTGCATTCCGATTATCGAGCAGATCTCCGGCATGCGCTTCAATGAAGACTTTTTTGCCGGCTATAGCCCCGAGCGGATTAACCCCGGCGATAAACAGCGCCGCGTTCACAATATTATCAAAATCACCTCAGGCTCCACGCCTGAAGTCGCGGATTATGTCGATGAGCTCTACCGCAAAATTGTGGTAGTTGGCACCCATAAGGCCGGCAGCATCAAAGTTGCTGAAGCGGCCAAGGTGATCGAAAACACCCAGCGCGATCTCAATATCGCCTTGGTAAATGAGCTGGCATTGATTTTCCATCGCCTCGGGATAGATACGCTGGAAGTGCTTGAGGCTGCGGGCACCAAATGGAACTTCCTTCCATTCCGCCCGGGCTTGGTTGGCGGCCACTGCATCAGTGTTGACCCCTATTACCTGACCCACAAAGCGCAACAAGTGGGCTACTACCCGGAAGTGATTTTATCCGGGCGCCGCATCAATAACCGCATGGGTGCCTTCGTGGCCGACTCGGTGGTAAAAATGATGACCAAACGCAAGGCCCATGTGGTCGATTCCAATGTTCTGATTATGGGTTTGACCTTTAAGGAAAATTGCCCCGACCTGCGCAATACCGGTGTCATCGACATTATTGAAGAGATGCGCAACTACAACACTAATGTGCAGATTTACGACCCCTGGGCCGATGCCGCCGAAGCCAAACACGAATACGGTTTGGATCTGATCGACAAGCCCATTCCCGGCAGCTATCAGGCAATTATCATTTGCGTAGCCCACGATGTGTTTCGCGAAATGGGCGCCGAGGGTATTCGAGCACTGGGTGCCCCCAACCATGTGCTCTTCGATGTAAAACACATACTGCCCAAAAACGCCGTAGACGCGCGCCTCTGATATGAAAATTCTCGTTACCGGCACAGCAGGATTTATCGGCGCCGCACTCGCCCAACAACTATTGGCGCGCGGCGATGAGGTTATTGGAATCGATAATCTCAACGATTATTACGATGTGCAACTCAAGCAGGCGCGGCTGGATTTATTAACCTCACAGCCAAACTTTACCGAGCTACGCATCGGCTTGGAAGATAAAAATGCGATCGATCAGGCGTTCAAAACTTATCAACCACAACGTGTAGTCAATCTCGCCGCACAAGCAGGTGTGCGCTATTCGTTAAGCAACCCGCAGGCCTACGTCGATTCCAACATCACCGGCTTTTTAAATATTTTGGAGGCTTGCCGCCACTTCGGCACCGAGCATCTGGTCTATGCTTCCAGCAGCTCGGTTTATGGTGCAAATACGCGCATGCCCTTTGCCGAGTGCGACAATGTGGATCACCCAGTGAGCCTTTATGCGGCAACCAAAAAATCCAATGAATTGATGGCGCACACCTACAGCCATTTATTCCAGATCCCTACTACCGGCCTGCGTTTTTTTACTGTCTACGGCCCCTGGGGTCGCCCGGATATGGCGCCGATCCTGTTTGCCAATAAAATCGCGCGCGGTGAAGCCATCGATGTTTTTAACTACGGCAAACATCGCCGCGACTTCACCTATATAGATGACATAGTCGCGGGCATTATTCACAGCTTGGACAATCCCGCCCAACCCAACAGCAACTGGACTGGCGAACACCCCGACCCCGCCAGCTCCTCAGCGCCCTATCGCATCTTCAATATCGGCTCCAATAATCCCGTAGAACTGCTGCACTTTATTGAGTTGATGGAACAGGGTTTGGGCAAAACTGCAGTGAAAAATTTGCTCCCTATGCAACCGGGTGATGTACCTGATACCTACGCCAATGTCGATTCACTGGTTAGCGCTGTCGGCTACAAACCGCAAACCTCCATTGAGGAAGGTGTAGCGCGTTTCATCGAATGGTATCGCGCTTACTACGCAATACGTTGATCCCACACATCCTGAGCAAACAGCACATGTCGCACATCCAATCCCTCCACACTACTGCTGCGCAGGCCAAAGTCACTCACGCCATGACAGTGGATGTAGAAGATTATTATCACGTTGCTGCCTTCGCCAATGTGATCAAACCGAGCGAGTGGAAAAATTGGCCATCGCGCGTCGAGGCAAACACCCATCGCCTGCTGCAATTGTTTGACGATGCCAATATCAAAATTACCTTTTTTGTTTTGGGCTGGGTCGCTGACCATTATCCGGAATTGGTAAAAACCATCCGCGCGCAAGGCCATGAAATCGCCTCACACGGTTACAGCCATCAACTGATTTACAGACAGAATCAGGATATCTTCCGCGCAGAAACCGCAAAATCCAAAACAATCCTGGAAGACTTGGCGCAAACACCCATCACCGGCTATCGCGCAGCCAGCTATTCAATAACGCGCAAATCGCTCTGGGCGTTGGACATATTGGCTGAGCTGGGCTTCACCTGGGACTCAAGCATCTTCCCTACACGCCACGACAATTACGGCATCCCCGGCAGCCCCGAAGAACCTTATCGGATCATTACCAACAGCGGTGCAAGCCTGCTGGAATTCCCATTGACCACCGCCAAAATACTCGGCCAGTCGATTCCCGCAGCAGGCGGCGGTTACTTTCGCCAATATCCCTATGTATTATCAAAATGGTTATTTGAACGCGCGAGCCTCAACCAAACCAAACCGCAAATTTTTTATCTCCACCCTTGGGAAATAGACCCGGAACAACCGCGCATCCCCAATGCCAGTTGGTTCAGCAACTTCCGCCACTACACAAACCTGCAACGCTGCCTGCCGCGCCTGGAGCGCATGATTGCCGATTTCCAATTTGGCACCATGAGCCAAAGCATCGGTTCAACGCAGGTCACCAAAGAGCTGAGCATTCACGATTTAGCAATCGATTTAAATCATAAATAAGAGGGCAAGTTTGCCGTAGACGGGCGCGATCAAGGACAGTAGAATCGCCGCCCTTGATCATCGTGTTAAGTCCTATTACGCACCTGTAGCTCAGTTGGATAGAGTAGCGGTTTCCGAAGCCGTTGGTCGCTGGTTCGAATCCAGTCAGGTGCGCCACTCCTCCTACCTTTATAAACTTATATGCCAATCATCTTAATTGTGTTCCCCAAGGCAAGATGAATGAGTTTTTTGCAGCCATCAATAAAATAAAAAGGTAGCCATTTGCATGGCTACCTTGCAATGTGGATTTCAATTGCGCAGCTGGATGCTACTAATGTCCAGCCAATGATAATTTGTGGACCCTTATTGGCTGCTCAGCGCTTACCGACAAAGCAACAGCAGATTCTCTTGTACCAACTGGGATTAATCCTGTCTCTGTATAGGAGACAACACCTTCATGACAGTTAAGTAGTTTGTAATACACATCACCATTTCCAAAATCGATATGTGCGACGAATGAATCGGTTACTGCCTCGCAACTGAATTCCACTGAATATTTAAAAGAGTTAAATGCACTGAGATTAATCGATTTGCTGAGCACATCCTGCTTGCCGATCTTAATGGACTGCCCCTCTATTTGCGGCGCACCCACCACTCTAAAATCATCCAAGGCAGGAAAATTGTTGTATGAAAAAATTTCATGATAGCTAATCGGCGAGTCTGCAATCGTAAACGCAATAACAGCGCCATTCTGAATAACAGGCTTGCCATAAGTGGATAGCAAATCGCGGATGAGATTTTTCCGCCAATCATTAATCTTATAACTTGATTTTTGGTCCCAATATACGAAATCCACATGCCATTTCTTCAAAGCATCTCGTAATTCATCCACTGAGCCCCACTCTTGTAATGTGCGCCGATACCCTTTTCCACCCCAAGCGTTATAAATAGGCTGTCCTGATAAGGTAGCACCCCAAGCGCGATTAATTGCAAAAAGTACTGTTGGATTAGCTTTCATCTTATTAATCTCCCTATTTAGCTGCTGTTCTGGCATAAATATCTCAACTGCCTGCTCACGATTTTTCTCACTTAAAAATGAAAACGGGGAAACAAAAAAGATCCAGCAGATACCAGGAAGAAATATAAAATTGATGAGCGTAGTAGCGTAGAGGCTGGCACTTAACCACTTACGATAAGCACCATCCTTTTTTCCAACCAAATATAAAAGACCGATTAATACCGACAACAATGGCATGGCAGCAAAAAAATATCGTAAATATTGCAAAGAAAAAAACAAAGGCAAGAGGTAGCACAAAGACAATAGCAGGAGCAAACCCATGTGTTTAATGCGCAATAAAATAACAGTAGCTAAAGCGATAGGCGCCAGTAAAAAATATTGAAAGCCGCCTACAAAATTATTATCAGCCTCTACAAATGATTCAGAATCAAAAAATAATCCCTTAAATGACGCCAAGGTTGCGCCTTTGGTCCACCGCAAATCTTTGAAATTAGTAGCGTCGGCAAACTCTGATTTGAATATTGCATTATAAAGGGGAAACACCGGGTTGCCGGTAATCATATATGCGCGAATATAAGGTAAAAATGCAACGGCAGCACCAACAAGCAAGCAAGCTACTATCGCTATCCACACCCTGTGGCTCCAATTTTTATATGCATCATTTTTCAATGTTGCATAAATCACCCCTATAAACAGGCACCCCGCGATAGTCACTGCAGGCAACTTGGAAGACAATGCTAAAGCACCAACAAAAATCACTGCTATAGCTGTCGTGATGCGATAGCTTTCAATTAAATCGATCAACAATGCACAACCAGTGCATAACATTAGTGCAAGAAAGAGATCCGTTTGTAATCCAACGACGGCAAATGCAAGCAGTGGAGTTGATAAAAACAGTGTGACTAAGGCTAATTTTTCGGTGCGGTTAATATCCAGCAATCTTAAGAGTTTAGAGATCGCACCCAGCAGAAACAATAATAGCAATAGATTTAATGCTCCTTTTGCATCAGCACCAGATAGCAGGGATAAAATCCCGTGAGCTAACGCCAACGTAATCGGCGCTGCTGACCATATTTGTATTTCAGGTGCAATATTAAAAAATGCTTTGGCATTAAACTGAGTCCAAACAGCAAGATGGACTGAATTCTCATCAGAATTTACGGTGGGGAATAGAATATATGCAGCAATGCAAGTAAAGACGAGTATAAAAGTGAAGAAACTTTTTCGTCCCGCAGGCTGCAGTTCGTTATTAATCCGACCAAGTTGCCACTGCGCGCTAGTGGATAACAATTGCATAAGCGCACACGAACGCAACACAGCAATAATAGGTAAAGAAAAAATAACGACATACAGTAACTGATAGTGTACTGGGGTCGATATCAGGGCATTAAATAACAATATATAAATAGTCGCACCGATAATAGTTGAAGCTATAAAATGCGGCTGTTCAATATCAAAATTCAACAATTGTTTTATCAATAACCCAAGGCACCCACAGGATGTAACCACAAATATTACGGATAACACCTGCATAAAACCCGCTGCCACAAACAAAAAAATGCCCGAGCAGAAAACCAGAGCAAGATTTTGTTTGCGGGGAAAATACCAGCGAATAAAACCCAATACTGCAAAACTGATACATAAATATCCTAGCAAATATCTTGATGCACTACCGCTCCAGGTTCCACTCAAATCGTGTGGACTCAATGCCAAACAGGCGGCTACTACTAAAAATGCCCCAAAGGGCGCAGCCTTAAATAAGACTTCCCAATAATTCTTTAACACTCCAATCACCGCCCTATTCTTTCTTTGAATTTATAGCTACCAAATTACCCTGGTCGTCAAATTGCCACTCCTGATCGTAGGCAACAGTAGCCTTATCAGATTCTTTAATATAATTTACCAGATCAATTTTCATCCCAACCTTATCAGGAAAGTCTTTTGGCACCACAAAATAATATTCCGCTTTATTGCCACCGGCAAAGGAGCGCAGAGATTCAGGGAATGCAAAGGGGTGGAAAGGAGCGCTGATTCCAGTAACAAGAACAGTCATATTTTTATCCAGCGGAACTAACTGCGCGGTCGCTTTGGTAATACCAGCGAGCAAATTCATCTGCACTTTTTCCATCGCAAGTACCCAGCTATTCCGTGTGCCTTGATATTTTTTTATGCTGGTAAGCGGGCTCAACAATGTAAAAATAACTATGACCCAGAAGATTTTTTTTGAATGGCCGTATTCTTGAGCTATTTTTACCGCAAAAAATAGCACAGCAAAACACACATACAATCCGTTAAACGAGTAACCCTCATAGTGGTGGAACGGTAATAACGCATTGGGTAGCCAAGCTAGAAGCGCGAACACGAGACAGAGTAAAAAGCTTCGTACCCATAATTTATCTTTATAGGTTTTATAAATTTGGAACAGGATTAAACCAAAAACAATAACAAGAAGAGGCGTGACTCCTTCGCGGGCATAGCGCGCCATTTCTTTTGCCAAGCTCAAAATACTAATATCGATGTGATACGCCGAACCCTGTTCTGCACTGAGGTTAACAAATACCGAATTGGTTTTAAAATTCACTAGTGCCGAGACTATACCGCCACAAAATACTGCGACTCCGGGAAGAACAGCCTTCAGCCAATTTTGCTTAACGTAATAAATAAACCAGCAAAATGTTACAAAACCAATTGATAAGGCATAAGTCTCCTTCATCAACATGGCGCCGGTAGTCAACACAAATAGCACTGAAAACGCAGCAAACTTACTGCGATCAATAAACTCTAGCAGTGCGATAAAACCTATAAGCAGAAGGAGATATGAGAGCTGCGAACCTATATCTTGCGAATAGAAGGTATAAAAATACGGCTGGGTGAATAACAAATAACAATAGAGGGCAAAGAATAAATAAAACCGCCAATCTATAACTAAAGCTAACAAACGTTTAAACAGTAACGCAGTCAGCGCACAGTTGAGGAACACCATAGCCACCAACCAAGCGACGCTGCCCGCATGGCCAAAATATCCGCCAAATTTTAACGCCCACATCAGTAATGGCCGTGGCCAGTTTAGAAGACTGGTAAAACTGTAATACTCACCAGGGGCATTGGCGAACGCAGCGGGTATATAAAAATCTGAGTGATGAAATGAAAGCGGATCAAAATAACCCGGGAAAATAAAATACAAGGAAACAAAATACACCAGCCAGGCAATAGCCATTAAGCCGACCAACCTGAGCGCGCCCTTACCTGTTATCGATTCGATGCATCGCGCTAACCAGTTTTCGGTTTTCAACTTCAATATGCCGGACTCTTTTTCCTGTGCGAGAAAATTTTTGACCAACCGCATCGAAGGCTTTTCAATGTAGTACCAGGAAAGTATGCCTGCGATAAGTGCGATAATGGCGGCAACTATTTGATTGAATAACACCCCTTGTTGGGGAAAAAGATGACCCAGACATTGCTGGATCAAAAAACCATATATATAAACACCGTAGGACGGATCAGCTGGAATTTTTAATTTTTCAACTACCGCTTTGCGTGAACCTAAATAGAGGCAACAATAGAAAAAGCATAAATAAAAGAGTACCAGCTTCAAGCTAGTGGCCCAGAGCAACGCGGTTAATAGAACAAGTGCCAGAGCACCCTGTCTATGAATCACAATCAGGTTTTGATTGGTCGCAAACAATGCCCCCAATGCAAAGCATCCTGGCAATAAATGCGCTTCTTTATTGCCAGCAAAAACCGGAGTCAAAAACTCTGGCATAAAGAAAGAGAGAAATACCACACCCAACAAGACCAAATTCGCCAGCCACTGAATCCGCCAAATCCCTAACCCATAGACCGCGGCCAAAAATAAATAGCAAACCACTTCTAAAGGCAGAGTCCAGAGCGATCCATTGAGACCATATTTGCTGTCCGCAAAAACACCAGGCAAACGCCACTCCAATTGGTATAAGAGCGTATTATTAATTAAATAATTCCAGGTCTGACTGTTAGCAACATATTCAGGCAAAGACAGGGTGGTAAACCAGGGGCCGATAATAAATACCGAAATACACAAACAAACAAACAACCCCGGCAGAATCCGCGCCGCACGTTTTATAATAAATTCCCCCACATGTGGCCGGGAGAGAAAACTCGCGGTTACCAGTAAACCACTGAGCATGAAAAAAAACTTTACCGCGAGGGAACCGGAATAATCAAAGCGCAACAGACTCGCTACGAAATCGCTATTGACCACGTTAGGTACATGCACAAGCCCCGACGCGTGACCATAGATCACCAACAAGGCGGCGATCAGACGAAACAAATCGAAATTATTATTTCTCGGATTGAGTACCTGGTTTAACAACATGTATGCGCTGCTCGACAGTGTTCAGAATTTATGGTGGCCCGGCTCATCCATTTGGCGTGCTACGCCTGTTCACATCGGCAGCAAGCGCAGGTGTATGATGCTGCACCGCAAGCCAACAGGGTTACTGCTTTATAAAAGAGGGGATTAAGGTTTGTGCACTTAAGAAATCGTCTTTAATGCCTATATCAATAAAAAAATCACCCGATGCTTGCGCGTACAGGTTGTTACCAACCAGGTGTTGGATAACACTCACCTCAAATGAAAAAGGTGTTGCTATCGCAATGGTATCAAATAGATTGGCAGGGACATCGTAAATACCTGCATTAATGTAACCGGGATCTGCTGATAACTTTTCACCAAAACGTGTAACCAATCGGGTTTTTTCATCAAAGGCAATGGCGCCATAGCGACCGGCATTATCGACATGTTTTACTGCAATACCCACTGAACCGGGATGGTTAACTGTGAGCGCACGCAGCGCACCAAGATCAGTCGCACATAGGGTATCGCCATTTAACACAAACACTCGCGCTTGAATTGCTTTGGTCAATGCATATTGAATAGCCCCGCCGGTACCCAATGGCTCGGTCTCTTCTGCGTAAACAATGTCAGCACCGTGATATTCATCGCCAAAATAATCACGAATTGTTTCGGCCTTATAGCCGACCGATAAAATAAAACGATTAACACCTATTTGAATTAAATACTCCAACTGCCAAGCCAAAAAAGGTTTACCGGCAATCGGTGCCATGGGCTTTGGCAAATCGGGTACAGCTTCGCGTAAACGTGTACCAAACCCACCCGCAAGAATAATGGCTTCGTACACGTTATTCGTTTCTCGGGAACATAGCAGCTTCAACCAAGCCGCAGATGATGTGGCCAATAGCAATATGACCCTCTTGAATTTTCGGCGTTTCTTTTGATGGCATACGTAAAGTGATATCACACATTTCAGCCATCTTTCCGCCCATTACGCCCGTGAATCCGATGGTCGTTAACTGCAGTTTGCGCGCTTCTTCAAAGGCGGCAATCACATTTGCCGAATTACCTGACGTAGAGATGCCAATAAACACATCGCCTTCACGCCCTAGTGCTTGCACCTGTCGGGAAAACAGACGCTCATAACCATAATCGTTACCAATCGCAGTGAGGATTGACGTATCAGTTGTTAATGCGATAGCGGCGAGACCAGGACGATCGTAATGAAAGCGGCTAACAAATTCGCCCGCGATATGTTGTGCATCAGCAGCTGAGCCACCATTACCCGCAATTAATACCTTGCCGCCATTGCGCAATGTAGCAACAATAGCTTCGGCTGATTGAACAACCTGATTCAGTAGCGCTTTATCCGCTTGAATATCAGCTATCAGCGTTGCCAGTTTTGATAATTCTTTTTCAATAAAATGAATCATATTACTCTCCAAGAGTGTGCACCCTGTTCAACAAAAACCGCTGTCATCACTTGTCCATTAAAACCATTCAGGGCACGGATAACGTTTGGACGTTTGGCAGGATCAACTAAAAACATCATAAAACCACCACCACCGGCTCCCGATACTTTTCCGGCAACCGCGCCCGAGGCGATGGCGGCGTTATAAATAATATCGATATCAGTGTTGCTAATCGTCGAGGCCATTTTCTTTTTGGCCTCCCAGGAGGAGCGCAAAGATGCAGCGAGGTTTTCAAAATCCCCCTGCAAAATAGCCTCCTTCATTTTTTGCGCTTCAGCTTTTACTGCTTGCAATGCTGCCATGGCTTGATCATTGCGGCCGACTACATTATTAGTTTGCTCTTTAATAATATTGGCTGACTCGCGCGATACACCGGTATAAAAAAGTACCAGTGATGATTCAAGCTCAGCGCGATGATCGGTTTTAATCCGCAGTGGATTGACGATCACACGGTCGTGATAAAACTCCATAAAATTAAATCCGCCAAATGCGGCGGCATATTGATCTTGTTTGCCACCTGCCAGATTTAAATCAACACGTTCGATCTCATAAGCAAGTTTGGCAATATCGTATTCACCCAGTGGCAAGGCAAGGTATTCAACAAACGCCTGCACCATCGCTACCACCATGGTAGACGACGAGCCAAGACCAGAACCGGGTGGCGCTTCACTGTGAGTAACCAATGACACTGGTATAGCTTTGCCATCGAGAAATTCACGCACAATGCGATTATAAACCCCGGCATGCAGCTCCAGCTTTTTTCCCGCGTCAATTGCGGCTACGGCAGGCCCCTGCCAACGCGCTTCGATATCTGCAGCAACAAATTCCACGCCACTATCGTTGTAGCTGAGCGTCGCGTAAGCATATTTGTCGATAGTGGCATTGAGCACATACCCTCCAAATTCATCGGAATAAGGAGATACATCGGTACCACCACCTGCGAGACCCAGACGCAGCGGTGCACGCGCCCTGACTTTGCCATAAAGTTTATCCAAATTTAAACGCATTAGAGTTTGCCTTCGCCGGGAAATGAAATTTTAAGCGATTGTCGAAGCATACTGCTCATCGCGGCCTCAGAAAAATGTTTTTCTACAAACAGGGCGCCATTATTGGAGCTGCTACGCCACTGAATATCGTTATTCAAGATTTCACACACATGCGCGGCAAATTCTGTAGCGCCTGATGCAACCGGCGTAACCTCAGCCAATCCCTCCAATCCCTGTGCCCCAATATCAGTGGTCACTAGAGGGGTACCATAAGCCATAGCCTCAATCACCTTATTTTTTATACCGGCACCATAACGCAAGGGCACAACCGCGACACGCGCACTCAAGTAATGCGCCAGTAATTGTTCGTCGGTCACATAGCCAGTGACAATCACTCTATCCGATGCCAGGGCTTTGACTTCATCAGAAGGATTGGAGCCAATCAGATATACTTCGACATCTTCAATACGGCTTTTGATTTCGGGCAAAATTTCTTTCACAAACCACTTTGCCGCATCCGTATTGGGTGGATGACCGAAACCGGCGACAAAAATAATCCGATTGTTGTTGATAGGATCACGCTGCAGATAATTGGAAGCCTGCGGATAAATATAAGGCGATATAGTCTGCGCTGTAACAGTGGGATACTGGGCATGGATAAAACCGGTCTCCTCATCCGATGGGTACAACACCATATCCACCGCGTGCCAAATTTTACTTTCCATTTGCAAACAATCGTCAGCTTCTTTTAATAAACGATTATTACCCGTGACCTGAGCTTCATTTTGCATACGCGCAAAATGCAGATCATGACCGTAGTAAGCAACATGGATCTCGGGAAATTTTTTAAGCGTATCCAAATAATTAATTGCGATATGCGGCCGACTCAACAGTACCTGAGTCACCTGCCCTTCTGCTGAACGAATCCAGTCTTCGAACTTACCGACATAATCACTGCCATAAATAACCTCCACACCCAACTGCTGCAATTGCGGTGTGTATTCGGGATCAAACCACAAATTATCTGGCCAGAATTTCACATTGCAATTCATGTTTAGCAAGGTTTGGATAAATGCCACCATGGTGCGCGAGCCTGCATCACGATCCGGGCGCGGCACATAGTGATCGACAATAACAATGCAGGGCTTAGCCAGGGATTTATCGCGCGCAGCAAATACCCGCTGGGCATTCTCGGGATGTTGGCTCAATACACTTTGCCATTTTTCAAAAAATTTCTTCTGGTTTTCCAATTGATACGACTTGACGCCGCCACCATGCACATCGGTGCCATTGGATACTCCCTCGTAATGGACAATTACTGATGCCGGCTGGTAGTAAAGTTTTAATCCAGCGGCGCGCACCTTGAAGGCCAAATCCGAATCTTCACAATATGCGGGCACATAGCGCTCATCAAACAATCCCAACTCGATAAACAACTTTTTCTTGATCAGCAGGGAGGCGCCAGAAGAATAGTCCACCTCTTTCAAATAATTAAATTGTGGTTGGGATGGATCTTGAATACGGCCGTAATTCCACGCGGAACCATCGCGCCATAAAATACCACCAGCTTCTTGCAAGCGCCCATCGGGATACACCAGCTTTGATCCCACCATGCCGCAATCAGAATGACTCGCAAACACTTCCAACAATTTATCCAACCATCCCTCGGTCACTTCAGTATCGTTATTCAGCAAATAAATATATTCACCCTTGGCCAGCGACACTGAGCGATTGCACGAACGGATAAACCCGAGGTTGTGTGGATTGACCTCGTAACGCAGCCCCTGCACCTGCTGCAAACAATGAATCTCGTGATCGGGGGAATGATCCTCCATCACAATCACTTCAATTGTTGCTTTCGGTTTATGACGTGCAATAGATGCCAAACAGGTGAGCGTCACCGGTAAGTTGCCGTAGCTAGGAATAACCACTGACACCAAGGGCGCCGATGATACGGGCAAGACCAAGCTATTTAGTACCGATTGCATGTCATCGGGGGCAATAACACCCTGAATGGCAACCGCAGGTAAGTTCGGCTTGCCGCTGCGACGCCACATTTCATAATGTACTACGCCTTCAAACATCGAACCGGCAATGCGATAAATACAACCTGCCAAGGCATTTTTAATATGCGAATTCAACGGCAAGCGGTGGTATGTATTGCGCGCCAAGCGCTGCAAACGCGGCTTAAGCGATGTGATAACCGAGCCGGTCTCCCCACGCAACAGGCGTCCGACAACACGCAAGGGGCGAGTGATTTTCCACGAGCGCGAATTGATGACCCGTTTGTAATCCGATTGTAAGTCCTTCAGTTGATACTCCAGATTTTTATTAACAGAAATTTGCGAATCTAAATGTTGGATTTGTAAATCCAGTTTTTGTTGCGTGATAAGTAATTGCTCGTTTGTATCCTGCAAGCGTTGATGTAACTGACTGTTTTTATCGTTCAGCTGTGCAATATTTTCTTGCGCCGATATTATGTCTTCACGCAAACGAGATTCACTGCTGCGCATAAGCGCTAACTGCTGATCCAAAGATTTGGCCCATTGGGTTCGCTCCTCCACTTGCTGCTCAAGATCTTTTGCCCAGCGGGTTCGCTCCTCCACTTGCTGCTCAAGATCTTTTGCCCAGCGGGTTCGCTCTTCAGCCTGCAATTCGAGCGATTTAGCCCATCGGGTTCTTTCCTCAACCTGCTGTTCGAGGTTGATTGCCCAGCGCGTACGTTCATCCACCTGCTCTTCTAAGGATTTTGCCCAGAGTGTACGCACCTCCACCTGTTCCTCTAAAGATTTAGCCCATTCGGTTCTTTCATTAACTTGCTGCTCTAATGACCTTGCCCACTGCGTGCGCTCTTCAACCAGCTGCTTTAAACCGGAAACGTTTTCATTGGCATAAACATAATCTATCGCGGCTTTTTCAATTTGATCGAGCAATAAAAACTCTTCATCCAATTGCTGTTTTTGCGCGAAATACAATTCATTAAAACGGGCAATCGCTGGTTGATTATCTACCAACAGCAAACCATGGCTTATGTCATAAGCGGAAATCACAGCAGGTGGGCATTGCCAATCATGTTTTAAATCAAGAGCTGAAAAAGTGGTATGGCGTAAATTATCGTCCAGGAACTCTTCAACAAAGCGAGCAGCCAAATCTGGTTGAATGTTCAGGTTCAGTTGCTGTGCAAGGTACTCCAGTTGCGCTTCCGGCGACTCCATTAGCTGATCATAATCAAGTGCAACAAGCGACGTAGATAAGTGCTGGGTGAGTATCGCCAGATTATAACTCAGCCAGAGTAGATAGCCCTTGCGTATGGGAGTTTTATTACGTTTTAGAATTGAATTGGCAACACTCAATGGATGACGCAAGCAAAGCACATATTGGGTTTCACATTCCAGCAATGCAAATACCTTCACCCAAAACTTTAACAATTTAGAAACACGCGGATCCTTAAAGCCGAACAGCTCATGCCCAACCATTTTTGCACGCAATAAATCTACGGCCTTTTCTAAATAGCCTGCATTAACTAATTGCTCCACCTGAGCATCTGTCACCAGCGATAGACTGAACCAGTCCTGCCCAATTACATCAAGCATTTCGATATTCAAATCATTAATAGATTTGTCTTCAAAAAAACCTTTTGGGTTGTCTTTTCCTGCTGGCAATAAATTATCGCCTAGACTTACACCCATGCAGGCCAATGCATTCATCACAGCACTGGTGCCACTGCGATGCATGCCTAACAAAACAATTAATCTCTTGGCTTTAATCACAAGCAATCTCGGCAATAAAAAACGATGATATCAGGTTAACGTGTTACCCAAACGACATCCATCGGTATGGGGAATAATCCAGTAAATTGATCGCGCACATCTTCAATCATTTCAATCGACAACAAATCTTCGTAACGGCCTATTAACAATGTTTGCTCAAGGCTTGGCGCATTTACCAAACGCAGACGCACGCGATAAATACCTTTTTGAAAACTACAATGCATATTTATCGCAACTTGTCGCACGCCTTCAAATTGGGGAACAGCAATGCGCTTACCCGTGAGCTGCATGCCACGATTGTCGATAATATCGACAATCAAAAATGGCGCCGCCATAATGGCGGTCATCTGGATATCAACCAGCAGAGTCAACTGCATACCAAAACCCAACGTGGCGTGCTGCTCCTTACCCACAAAGTACGCGTCAACAATATCAAAGCCCTGCAGCACAAAACCTTTTCCTTTGCGCTTAAGTTCCAAGCCATTGCCCAGTTCTGCAACACGATCTTTTTGTACAATATATAAATAATCAGCGATAACATCATCTGGAATGCCAGACTTAATAACTCGCCCTTTATCTAATAACATGGCCTGATTGCAAAAAGAACGAACCGCACTGAGATCGTGTCCCACAAATAATAATGTGGTGCCACGCCTTAAAATTTCTTCAATTTTAGTGAGCGCCTTTGCTTGAAAACGAGCATCACCTACCGACAAGGCCTCATCGACAATTAATACATCAGGCTCTACATGGACTTGCACTGCAAACGCTAGACGCACCATCATACCGGAACTATAGGTTTTGACCGGACGATCAATAAAATCACCGATATCCGCAAATGCTACAATCGCATCGTAACGCGCATCAATTTCACGGCGCGTCAGCCCAAGGATGGAAGCATTGATATATACATTTTCACGCCCGGTAAACTCCGGATCAAAACCGCTACCTAATTCCAATAGGGCAGCAATTCGTCCTTTCACCTCTACACTGCCGGTAGTAGGCTGTAGAGTGCCCGCGATAATTTGTAGAAGGGTACTTTTGCCGCTGCCATTTAAACCGATAATACCGAGGCTCTCGCCTTCCTGCACACAAAAATCCACTTGCTCCAAAGCGCGAATAGATTGGCAAGCGCGCTGCAATAACGCATCACAATAGGCAGGAAAAAATAATCGCAATAGGCGAATTACCAAGGGCACAAACAAACGGCTAAACGGGGTGCGCCAGACAAGATAGGTTTTTGAAATGTTGCTCACCCTAATCATAATCGCAACCTACAGTACATCTGCAAAGCCGGGGCGGACCTTGCGAAAGAAAACATAACCCAAGGCAGCCACACCCATCGAGACAAAAGAATAGATCGCGAGCCCAACAAAATCAGGCAACTTGCCATAAATCAACACTGCACGAGCAGACTCAACCACAAATGACAAGGGATTAATAAAAATAAGCATCTGCATATTTTCTGGCAAAATATTAACTGAATAAAATATCGGACTTAAAAACAGCATGAGCGTAGCCAGTGTGCCTGTGATTTGCTGTATATCACGCAAGTAAACGCCCAGCGCCGCGAGTATCCAAGAGAGCCCCAACAACAGCAATAAATAAGGAAGCAATATAATGGGCAACAATAGTGCGGTCAGCGGAATTGACCGCAATTCAATCAAAATAAATAACAGCAACAAACCAAAACTAATAAGGAAGGTAAAAATTGCACCGAACAATGTAATCCAGGAGAGCAGTTCTAATGGGAAAACAATTTTCTTAACAAAATTTGGGTTCCCAGTAATAAGCACTGGCGATTTGGTTAGTATCTCCGCTAGCAAGCCATGAATACTTAAGCCGAGAAATAGCACTATCGCAAAACTGAGTGTGGTATCGCCTGCCGAATCATTCCAGCGCGATTTAAAAATGTACTGAAAAACAAACGTATAAATCGCCAACATAATCATTGGTGTACCCAATGACCAAAGTAAACCCAATACCGAACCGCGATAACGCGATTGAATATCGCGCCGTAGCAATTGCCAAATTAGCGTCTTATGTTTCCATGCCTGAGTAAACATAGATCAGCCCAATGTACCTTGAATTTTTTTTTGATTGTGCAGCATCCAGAGAATTGTTTTGACAATGCCGGTTTCAAAACTTTCCTGCGGGTGATAACCAAGCTGGGCATGGCACTTACTTGGATCAATCGCATAGCGTCGGTCATGTCCAGGGCGATCTTTAACAAAGGTAATTAGGCTTTTTGCGAGACCGCCTGAGGCACAAGGTGTATTGGGATAAGCCGTCAGTAACTGCGGCTCTGCCAGTAAAGCGGCATCGACTTGCTCACAAATTAAATTCACTATATCAATGTTGCGCCACTCATTTTCACCACCCACATTGTAGACCTCACCCACAACACCTTTAGTCAGAATCAAATCAATAGCACGGCAGTGATCTTCAACATATAACCAATCACGAATATTTTTGCCATCACCATAAATCGGCAAAGATTTACCCAATAAAATATTTTGGATAATAAGCGGAATCAATTTTTCACTGTCTTGATAAGGCCCATAATTATTGGAGCAATTACTGGTGGTAACCTTTAACCCATAGGTATGGTGATAGGCGCGCACCAGATGATCTGAAGCAGCCTTGGACGCTGAGTATGGCGAATTGGGAGCAAAGGGTGTCGATTCAGTAAATGCGGGCGCATCCGTCTCAAGTGAACCATAGACTTCATCGGTAGAGACGTGGTGAAAGTGGTGCTCAGTAATACCTGCGTCCAACCAATACTTTTTGGCTGCTTTGAGTAAGTTATGCGTACCCACAATATTGGTTTGGATAAACGCGTCAGGCCCATCAATAGACCGATCCACATGCGACTCGGCAGCGAAATGCACAACACAGTTGATCATATAATTGCTAAATAATTTTTCTACTAACGCTTTGTCACCAATGTCACCCTGAATAAACACAAGCCCGTTATTTTTTTCAAGTGATGCCAAATGCTCACGATGCCCAGCGTAAGTCAAAAGATCTAATACGACTAACTTGTCATCGGGATACCGTGTAGCCCAGTAATGGCAAAAATTACTGCCAATAAACCCGGCACCGCCGGTGATCAGAATATTTTTCATAGGTTTCAGTATTAAGTGCCGTTCGTATTAAAAAATGATTAGGTTAGTCCACTATACCTGTTATCTCTGTTGTTTTTTGTAGGCAGCCAACATAGAGGCTACAGCGCTCTGCCAGTGACAGGGAGATATGCCTAAAATGCTCCAAGTGATTTGTTTATCTAACACACTATAAAATGGGCGCTGCGCAGGTGTTGGATAATCGCTGGTAGCAATAGGTTTCACATGGGGAACCTTTTCCAGCAGTCCCACCGCTTTAGCTTCGGCAAAAATTGCCACTGCAAAGTCATACCAACTGGCAACACCTGCATCGGAACAATGAAATATTTTTTGCGTGGGGCGCTGCACCAATAATTGCCATATCATTTGTGCAAGATGGATCGCATAGGTAGGTGTGCCGACTTGATCAGCGACCACACCCAAAGTTTCCCGCTCTGCAGCTAACCGCAACATGGTTTTTACAAAATTGGCACCATGTTCACAATAGACCCAACCGGTGCGAACGATATAGCTCGTGGAGCAATTCTCCAAGGCAGCAAGCTCGCCAGCAAGCTTGGTCTGTGCGTAGACACCAAGTGGATTAGTTTTGTCGTCTGGCTGATATGGCGACGATTTTTTCCCATCAAAAACAAAATCGGTAGAGACTTGAATGAGTGGAATTTTTTTCTGCTCGCACCATTGCGCAATAGCACTTACCGCAGTGGCATTAATGCACTGCGCCAACTCTTGATTTGCTTCAGCTTTATCAACCGCCGTATAGGCTGCAGCGTTGATAATGGCGTCAGGCTGATAGGTATCCAATCTTGCCAGCAAAGATTCTGGTTGCGCCAAATCAAATTCTGTACGTGCAACAGGAATTAATTGCAGGAGCATTTTTTCTGCACCGATAACAGCGGGCGCTGTTTTTTGTAGTGCGTAACCCAACTGGCCGTTTGCACCGGTAATCAATACCTTCATGTGCTTATCGCTCAGGCTCATGCAAACACCTCAGCCTGAACAAGTGGCAACGCCGCCTGATCTTTTGCCGACAAAACTGGCGCACTGATTTCGCCGAGCGGCCATTCAATTCCCAGAGCCGGATCATTCCACAAAAGTGATCTATCGTGTTCGGGCGCATAATATTCTGTGCATTTATAATTAAATTCAGCGTGTTCGCTGAGCACTAAAAAACCATGCGCAAAACCAGGTGGTATCCAAAAAATATTTTTGTTTTGGGCTGATAAATAGACACCGACTGATTGACCAAAAGTCGGCGAGCTTTTGCGCAAATCAACAGCCACGTCGTAAACTTCACCCGCTGTCACACGTACGAGCTTCCCCTGCGGATTTTTTATCTGATAATGCAGGCCACGCAACACACCGCGCGCTGACGAGCTGTGATTATCTTGCACAAAGTGAGCGTTGATATCGCGCTCGCTAAACCAGCTTGCGCGAAACGTTTCCATAAAAAAGCCGCGCTCATCACCAAACACTTTCGGCTTAAATAAGAGCACATCGGGAATCGCTGTTACTATTACTTCCATTAAAACACCCGGTCTTCAAGAATATTCATCAAGTACTCACCGTAACCGCTTTTGAGCAAGGGCTTTGCGAGATTGATTAACTGGTCTTTGTCGATATATCCCATGCGAAACGCGATTTCTTCCGGGCATGCCACTTTTAAACCCTGACGCTTTTCGATAGTTTGGATAAATTGGCTGGCGGCGAGCAAATTATCGTGCGTACCCGTATCCAACCAAGCGGCGCCGCGCCCAAGCAGTTCAACCGTTAATTCACCTAACTCCAAATATTTTTTATTGACGTCGGTAATTTCCAATTCACCACGCGCAGATGGCTTAATGGATTTTGCGATGTCGATGACACGGTTATCGTAAAAATACAAACCAGTGACGGCATATTTGGATTTTGGTTTGTGCGGTTTTTCTTCAATCGACAACACAGTGCCATCATCGGCAAATTCCACTACGCCGTAAGCACGCGCATCATCGACGTGATAGCCAAAAACGGTGGCGCCCGCTGTGCGCGCATCGGCCTTTTGTAATAATGATGAAAAATCGTGGGAGTAATAAATGTTATCGCCCAATACCAGCGCGCAATTATCTGTACCGATAAATTCTTCGCCAATGATGAACGCCTGCGCGAGGCCATCGGGTGAAGGTTGTTCAGCGTAGGAAATCGTCAAGCCCCAATCAGCACCGTCTCCAAGCAATTCGCGGTAGGTAGGAAGATCGCGCGGCGTGGAAATAATTAATATATCGCGAATACCTGCCAACATCAGGGTGGTAAGTGGATAATAAATCATCGGCTTGTCGTAAATAGGCACGATTTGTTTACTGATCGCTTTGGTGAGGGGATACAAACGTGTTCCCGAGCCACCAGCGAGCACTATACCTTTGCGACGCGGCAGCTTTGTATTGAGGGTGTCTTGCGACATAGATTCAAACCTTTTGAAAAACTATTACCCTTAGTCAGGCAATACTAACAGGGGTGCCATACAGCTCCCCTCCACAAGGACTGGGATTATCGCAGCCATGGCCAGTTGGGGCTATAGCCCATGTCGCTTAATAGACTTTTTAAGCGGCGATTAGCAAAACGATACCAACATCCCAGCAACCAACGGCACATTGGATAGCGAGCTCTATCATAATCACCGCTAAATACCCGCTCGGATGCGGGCAGATCCACTACCGGAACGCCAAGAAAATCATAGACTCGCACCAGCGTCTGGTCGTGCTGGCCGATAAGCTCGCTATTGTCTATAACCAATATCTGGCTATCGGGGAAGTAGCGACGCAAGTGCTCCAACTGCTCAACATACTCACCCCTGGTACGATAGGAATGGCAGCGGCGTGCCCCCAAAGGTGCGCGCGACTTATCGCGAAGCAGGCGCGCGCCTTCCAACAAGAGAGCAAGCCATAGTGGCCGAGCCTCTTTATTGCGCACAAACTCCATTGCGTACTGAGAAAGCGCGCGCTCTACCGGATCGCGCAGCAACACAATAACTTTTAGTTGCGGGTTGTAGCGTTTTAATTCAGGAATGATTTCCTGCCAAGCGATATAGATCGGTGTCGCCTCACCGAGAATGGCACGCTGCTCCATACCCAAAAAATAGGGCTGATAGCGCTCGTTTATCTCCGCCACAGACCATGCAGGATCAAAGTCAGGCGCATCAAAGAGATGCACCTCTTTTGTTGTCGCCATGCCGATATCGGGATGCTGCGCCAAAAAATGGCTAAGGGCAGTGGTGCCGCCTTTTTGCACACCGATAATCATAAAAGCGAGGGACTTCACATCGAGCCCCTGATGTTATCCATCAATTCATCCAGTTGTGCTGGCGGGTAGAAATAGGGCAACGCATCTCCAAATCCACGCAGATTCTGATAAAACACTTCCATTTGTGCGAGATCGTAGCCAGTATTGCGGCTGCTGCGCTGCCCATGACTTATGGGAAAGCTGGAAGATAACTGCAACAGGTTACCCACAGAATGGGGATTGATAACAAAATCCTCGTAGCGCAAAATGCGCCCGGCTAAATGATCGGCATATTGGCGACAAAACCATTCGAGAATATGCAGTTGGCGCTGCAGCCGATCGCCTATTTGTGCAAGCTGCGACTTTAGCGCAGGATCAAACATTTCTCCCGCTGGAATGTGGCCTTGGTTAACCGGTAAATCCACTTGATTCCAGCTTGCCAATACTGCGAGTGGGTTGCGCACTATGCCGTACACTGGCAATGTGTTATTCAACTCTGGCAATAAGGCAGTGAATAGTGCGTTGTGTTTGATCACCAAAGTAAAGTGCTCATCCTGCAGCTGATGGCGCACATCAATTTGTCCCATACTCACATCAATTGGGCGCAAACCATCGCGTCCCGCCACCTGCGCCACCGGATTTTCAGGCACTTTCCCATCCTTCTGGCGGCTGACTACCACACCATCAACCCAGGCGCTAACCCGACTTTGCTGCGCGAAACGGGAAATTTGTGAAACCGCTGCATTACGCCCCAAGGTGGGATCAAAATCACTTGGTGTCAACGGCTCATGTAGCGCAAGTACATTCGGGTAGGTGTTCAGAATATGGCAGCAGAGAGTCGTGCCTGCACGCGGAAGACCGGTTAACAAAATAGTATTTGTGGGGTTCAAAACAGTTTCCATTTATCAGAGCGGAAACAAATTACATTTGCTCCCACAAGGTATCCAATTGCTGCATGAGCTTTAAAAACTCATCGCGCTCACGCGCTAACGAATGATAAGCCAGTGTGGATTCACAATGCTGTTTAAAAGTGTTGAGCTTTGCAGGCTGCTCAATAATTTCCATAGCCTCTTTCACTGCACTCATCAATGCAGCGCTATTGTACTCAGGAAATAAACAATTTTCGCGATTGCGACAAAAACTGCGATTGCCAACACAATCAGGCACTATTGTGAGCTCGCTATAGCGCATGGATTCTAACGCAGGCAAATAAAAACCTTCCGTAGCACTAGGCAATAGCAGTGAAATCCGGCTTGCTGCCAAAGTGTGCAGCAAATCCAAACGCGGAAGCCAGTGATCAATGCAGTAAACATCCTTGCCCTGTGCCCGAATCAAATCGGTTAATTCCTGCGCTACTGCAGGATTTTTGGGGCCGAAAATAAATAGCGGATATTGTTTTTGCTGTGTGGGAATATTGGGAATTGCCAAACCATTATCAATAACAACTACTGGGCCATTCACTCGACCAGTTGAGCGAATCGCGTCCGCAACCTCCCGCGAAACACAAATGCGCACAGCTGGTTCGGTTAAAAATTCACAGAGTGGGTGCGCAGGGTCAGCATGACGCACATGCTGGATCAAATTGATTACCGGCTGCCCTTCTGGCCGCAAGGGGAGGTAAACCAGCCAGTCCATGCCAGCAACAAACGCATAATCATAATGTGCGGGGACGTAGTTGACTGCTGTGGATTGATACTCTGGAAACCAGGGATTGCAACTATCCCACCGAGTCGCGGCAGAAAAAGCAATATCGACACAAAATTCCGGAACTGTACGCAAGTGCGAAAAATAATCCATGACTTTTTGTTGACCACCGGTGTATTCGGTGAGATCGCGGTAGAACAGAATGGATTTTTGAGCAGGAGATTTTTTGAACAGACCAAACATAATTCCCCCCTATTATTTAATTGCGCCATTCCGCAATCGCACTACTGATATTTGTAGCTATTGTAACCATTTGGCACGTAAGCAGATCCCTTACTGTAATTTCACTTCTCTGAGCATGAGTTTTACATCAAAAAAATGAATGCTCGCTGCATCCTCATTACTGCAGTAATTATTTTCAGCCAATTGATCCGCTGTTACCTGTGCCCATTCGGAGAACAGGCATTCAAAATAGAATAGAGAGAATACTGTGCGCTGTTTTATTGCTGAAGGCACGGAATAAATTAGAGGCACGTGCAGAGAATCGAGATTGGGATTATCAACATTATCATGAGTCAACGGATTGGGTAGATCAGCATGACGAAGACCATGGTCTGCAAAATACAAAAATTCTCCATGATTTTTTCGTGCAATATTTATCACCTGATCCAAAATAAAATCGCCGTACAAAATACTATTGTCGTAGTGGTCAACAAGTGAATTGGCACTTTTGAAAGAATCAAACTCTTGTGGATAACGCTGATTAAATTGCATATGTGATCCATAAAGATGAAGCACTATTAATTTTTTCTTCACGCCACTATCACGCGCAAGAACACGATTGAGCTCATCAATAAGTACCGAATCGAACCCCGCCTCAAAACCTTGCGACTTATAGAAAAATTCAACATCTGCTTGATGGGCAAGTGCTGCAACTGATCTATCCGTTGCACCATAACGCCCCTGATTAGATAACCAATAGGTTTTATAACCAGCATCTTTTGCAAGATTGATAATAGATTTGGAAAAATCGGGGGTTGTGGCACCCATAGTTAAAGTCGCGGGCAGTGCGGTCCAAGTTGTTGGGCCAGCAGCATAGGCTTGGGGAATATGATTAATAATATTATTTTTATAGTGTGCAAGCAGGCGCGGAGTGGTGTCTCTTGGGTAACCGTAAAGCGACATATTAGCCGCACGCTGGGACTCACCAATGGCCAATATGAGTAACCTGGGGGTTGTGGCAGCTGTTACATTTGTCCAAGTTGAATCAGTACTGACTTTACTGCTGGTTATTAAATAGAGGTCGACAAAACCTTTCACCATGTGCAAAGGCGAGAAGCGTTCGGAGATGTTTTCAATTACTATTTCAACTTTAGCAAAACCTACAGGAAGCCCACGCGCGCGCGCGGCACGCATTTGCTGCTCAAATTGATTGGAAGCAACTGTTGCATATGCAACCGGAACAGCAGGCAAAATAAGATAGAACACCCCGACAACTGTAATCGCACTTTTGTAATTGCGAAATAAGTGTGCAGGAAAATAGGATAATGCACACCAACACACCAACACGATTAACAGATATTTAAAATGAAAATTAATAAATTCATAGGTTTCACGCGGAGAAGTGTTAACACTGCTTATGATCATGCTAATAGAGACGGAGCTCTCGTAAGCAAGCCGAGTGAAGAGTTCAATGCAGAGAAAAAATGAAAAGAATAGACGCAGAATTTTTCTATCGCCGATATAAAGAAAAATGCCATAAATAAAACAAGCAGATAATAAAACTGATGCAATATGCAACAAATCAAACCCATGCTCTCGATCGCTAGCGAATACCCCCGCAAGCAAAAGCACTAGCAGCGGAAGCAAAAGGGATTTAAGCAGGAGGGGAGAGAACATTAACCAATGGCCATTGTACGAGGTTGAACTGGGAAACAGATTTCCCAGAGATACACTAACAACAAAATTTACCAAAAAAATAAGGGAGCCTAAGCCCCCTTATTCTTTTACATGGAAATAACTAGATAATTAGTTATGAACAGTAACATCAGCAGAACCAGTATCGTTATTCAGGATAGTGGTAGCTACGTCGATTTCGTTCTCTGGAGCTACTACAGTGATAGTAGCAGCAGTGCGGGTAGCACCGGTCAAAGAAACTACGTCAGTTGCTTTGATAATTTTGGTTTCCATTGGAGCCAAAGTGCCAGTTGCGGCAGTCAAACCAGTCGCTACGTTACCAGCTTCTTCAGTGAAGGTGATAGAGTAAGCTGCAGAAGAGCTACCACGGTTAACCATAACCAGACGTTGATTGTATGGAGCGTAGGTGCTGAGGAACGGAACTTCTACCACAGTACCATTACGGTCGATTGAACCGAAAGCACCAGTAGCGGTAGTTACTGGGTATACAGCATCAGCAACTGGTTCAAAATCAAGACCAGCAGTGTAGGTAGACTCTGGGATTGAGTAAGCATCTGCTTCATCACCAGTTACGTCAACGCAAAGTGCAGCGCCATTCACGTCAGCCAGTGCCTGATCAACAACTTCATCGTTAACATCCAATACTAAGAAGTCTTGGCTGTCGCACGCTGCGTCAGCATCAAAGTAGAAAGTAGCGCCGCCATCAAGACCGAAAGAGAAGTTACCAGCTGGGCTAACAGTTGAAGTGGCATCATCAAGAATGTCAGCCAAAGTTACTGGGTCACTGTTAACAGCCAAGAAGTCAGTGTCTGCAGACACTTCTACAGTTCCCAAATTAGCAGTCAAAGTACCGTTAGCTGCGGTGAATTCGAGAAAAGATGTTTCTACGTCAGCAGTAGCATCTTCTGGAGTGAATTCTACAACCAACGCATTGCCTACAGTAATAGCAGAAGCATAAGAAGCAGTTGCCAAACGGTCGGTTGCACCGCCAGCTGCTGCACCAGAACCGCTTTCGTACAGGCTATAGGTCACAGAAACAGGTGCATTTGCTTTGATACCAAGACTAGTTAAAGCCAAGGTGACTAATGCATCTTGTGCATAGTTAGCATCGGTGGTGATTGCGTATACAACGAAAGAACCTTCTTCCAAACCACCTTGTGCGATTTCGATGTCACTAACACCGCCACCCAGGTCCAGATCAGTGTCCAGCAAGTCAGCAGTAAATACAGCGTTGGTCAGTTCTACACGAACCCATACTTGGTCTGCAGCAGAAACACCGAAGCCCAGTTCAGCTTCAACATTCAGATCAGTACCAGCATCCGATACAGCGTAGTAACCAGTGGTGCCGATTTCATCAGTAGTCAACAAAGCTTCTTTTGCGTATGCCAATGCACCAGTGTCGTCAGTCACATTAATTTGTGCAAACGTTGGGGCAGAGATAAAAGCGGCAGCGATCGCAGCGCTCAAAAGTTTCTTGGAAACCATATGGTTTAACTCCTATTTCATGAATTTATAATCAACGTTGATTTTGATTGGTCTTGGTTCCTTGGGTCTGCAAGAGCAATCCCATGATTTAAAGACCGCCCAAGAATATACTGCATCAAACCTATAGATCAAGCCTAAGTTATTAAAAGCAAAGCGACTTGCCTCGATTTGAACTTAAATCACACCGGTTTTGGTGGAATTTCATTCAGGTAGCGCAGGCTCTACACCAGAACCCTCAGCAACACCGACCTTCTGAAAGGCTTGCTGGATACTTTTGGTAATAGCCTGACCCTCCGAAGGTGAATTTATTACATAAGGAATAATCATCACCATCAGTTCAGTGCGGGCAGCTGATTTATTGTCCGCCTTGAACAACCTACCCAGTATAGGCAACTTTCCGAGTAGTGGTACACCATTATCGCCGTTCGATTTTGAACTGGAGATTAACCCGCCGAGCAATATAGATCCACCATCCTGAAGGGTGACTACTGTTTGGATTTGGCGGTTAAAAATACTAGGCGAGTCTATGCCGCTACTCTGGTTGCTTTGCGCTTCACTTAACTGCTGGTCAATTTGAATATCCACATGGCCAGAGGCATGGACTACAGGCAGCACAGTCAGGCGTACACCAGTTTTACGGTATGCGACATCCTGCAACACAGGTGCATTCACAGTATCGGTTGATTGGGCACTGGAGGTAATAGTAGGCACTTCCGTGCCAACATCTATAGTAGCCTCCTGCCCGCTTTTAACCATTAAACGCGGGCGCGAACGTATTTCGGCGCGCTTATTTTCATAAAACAAGTTGAGTACCGCGCGAGTTTCACCAGCGCTATCAAGCACGGCGCTTAATCCTGAGGCTCCCAAACCAAGACCATCGAGAGTGCCGATTTTGGTACCGTAGCTTTTTCCATTAATCGTTTGTGAGCCATGTGCCAAAAACTCAAAGCCGGTCTGCTCAGAATCATTCAAGGTCACTTCGGCTAACAAAACTTCGATTAATACTGATGGTGCAGCCTTATCCAGCGACTGAATAACAGGCAACATTTCTAACCAGGACTGACCGCTTCCTTTAAAAATAATGGTATTGCGGTTGGTATCGACAACAAAATTGCCTGCGCTGGTGACTTCATTTGCAGGCTGGGTTTTATTGCTTGTGGTATCGCTGACTGCCTGCGATTGATCCCCTAACCCCTGATTTTTGCGAGCACTTCGACTCTGCCCGCCATTTTCTACGGCATTCATCAACTCGACTATGTGGGCTGCATCAGTATTGCGTACTTCGTAGGTAAATATCCCTTGATCAATACTCAACTGTTGGCGACGGTCTAGCTGCTCAACCCACTCTTTAACGTGATCAAGAATTGACTGGGATGCGGCGAACACCACCAATTGGTTGGCACCCTCCAGCGGAATCAGGATGATTGAGCCCGCTGACGCGTTAAGACTGGCATCGTATCCCTCAGCATTAAGCACTTCTTTCAGGTTTTTGCTAAGCGCCCCCACTTTGACGTAAGCCGGTTCGATGCTGGCAGAAAATTTGCCCCGCATAAATGGTTGGTCAAGCACCTCAATAATCGCAAGTGCTTGCTGCACCAAATCAGGCTTGCCCTTGATCAGCACCGCGTTGCGAGAAGAATCTTCTTTTACTTGTATATCTTTACCCGTCAGCGCATCAGTTACCCAGCGAGCCACCTTATTATTAGAAACCACCTTGAGCGGAACAAACATATAAACAGGGCGATGAGATTGGGGAACCTCAGGCAAGGTGCGGCCACTTACTAGAAGCGGCGTTTCGCCAGCAGCACTATTTTTGTTAATTACAAAACTCAATACGCCGTCCTTTTGGGATACAACAACCCCGTAATCTGCCAAGGCACTGATGGCAATTTGAAAAAGCTCGTTAGGAGAAACTGCTTCAGCAAGGCGCAAAGTGACCAAGTCTTGCTGCTTTTCTATCTGCGGGTCGAGCGTAAACGATAATCCTAACTGTTCACCAAAGACCTCATTGATAAAACCAGGCAAAGGAATATTGTGATAATTACCGCTGATCGGCTCGCCTTCCAAATTAAGGGACAATCGCTGGCTCTGTGCATCAGCAATTTGGCGCCCGATAATCACGCCGGGTCCCTGAATAATGCGGGTCTTCTGATTTTGCTGTTGGGTTTGAGAGATAGGCTGCTGCTCTCCGTCAAAGCGTTTGGCTTCGCGCAGCGGCTCGAAACGGGACAACTCCTGCCCGCGCTCTGCGTCGGTGGATTTGTGCCAGAAGTTACTGCAGCCCGAAACTGCCATTATTGCTACCACCAAGGCAGCATACTTTGAATAAGTTCGTGCAAAAACGTTAAGTCTGCTGCTCTGCGTGAGAGTGCTGATCATTATGGTGATTTCCCGACGTACGAAGGTGTCAATCTTGAATGGGCAGGTAGTGTGATTAAGTCACCTGCCGCGCGCAAGGGTTTGGGTAGTTTTAGCGCGACCGTTTGGATTTAACCTTCGGTGCCGCTGTAGGTTCATACATTTTCAAAATTCGGTTTTCTTTACCCTGCTGGAGCTCGACTTGATTTACCCCAATCGTTTTCAGAATCCAGTCACCCACTAAAGCCTCACCCTCGGAGAGCTGAATCAGATAGGGCTTATCTTTGCTCCCACCCGACTTAATCAAGGGCAAAAAGAGAGCGTAGGGTTTACCGCCTTTGGTCGCCAGCCCAGCCAAGCGGAAACTTTCAGGTGTCCCTTGCACTAACTGATTGTCTGTATTGTTACCGCCTGCTTTTTTACCCAGGCCTTGATACCAACGAGGCTGGGTGGCAATTAGACCGTACAGAGCCGCCGTATCGGGCGGAGCAACTATTGCGGTTGTTGACCATGCATCATCTGACACGGGCGCATCATCGCTAAAACCAAGCAAAACCCAAAGCAAACCTAACAGAAAACTAACACCAGCCAACAGTACAATCGTCAGGTAAAGCTTTTGCTGATGCAAGGGCAGGGTGCTGAAATTAAGGCGCAACATTGTTCGCCTCCGCTGACACGTCGACTTCAGCCGAGTCGTTTACCTCAAGCTTAATCGCAGAAAAATAGGCGACTACCAACAGATTCAACTGTCCGGAGCGCTCTGCGCCATAGCCAAAACGCTCGACAACTAACATGCGAGGATTATCTGCCATGGATCGAATAAAGGAATTGATTTGCGCAGGTAGAATCATCACTGAAACCTCTGCACTGACTTTAAACAAGGTCTCACCACCCACTTCAACCATTTCAGTTGGCGCGAGACGCAAGCGAAGGGCATCACCACTGTGGCTATTAGCTAAATTGCGCAGATAATTTTGCAAATCAGCCTCTGCCAGTGCTGGAGTAGCTGCTTGCCACAAACGCTGGCGAAGCTGTGTTGTTACTGCTTTCTCAGCGGTCCAACGCTGCGGCCAATCGGTTTGGGATTTGAGCTGATCAAGCTTTGCAGCCGTGCGCTGCAACTGATTAATTGACTGTACTTGCCCGGCACGCCATTCACCCAAACTCAGCGCAAAATAGATTAAAAAGATATAGAGCACGCCCCAAAGCATCCACCTTAAACGCGGATTACCATTGGTTTGTTGTTGCAATTGAAACCAATAGGGAAGCAGTGTTTTTTGCAGATTTTCAAGCATCGGAACCCACCTCAGAAGTTGCAACAGGTAGGCTAAATAACACCCGCGTCTGTTCGGGGGTGATGCCAGGCTCAACACGCACATTGGCAAAAGATGGGTTCGCAGAACAGGATTCAATTAGTGCCCGGGTATCAAGCCCTTCTTTCTGGAGGATTATGGTCAGCTGACCTCGCTGGTATTGCCAGTCCAGAATCACAAACTCCAACCCGGCCAAGCACTGGTGTACCTGCGCCGCTAAAAAGAGCGGTGTAGGTGTCTTGGTTAAATCGCTAATCGCCTGATTAAATTCTTTTTGGCGCAAGGCTCCGTCGCGCTGGTTCACCACATCCATCATGGCTGAACTCTGAGCGGCAACTGCAGAGGACAAATAGGATCCCTTAATCCAAGTGCCAAGATTCATTCCCAGCTCTAGCGTCACCCAAGCAAGTAATAATCCAGCCAGTAACCGCGTCGCAACTGGTTCACTTATCAGAGTTTCCTTGCTCCAAAAAGGTTTTTCATTCCAAGGGCGAGGTAATAGCTGAATGCCAACCTCTACCCAATGCTGTTGGTCAGAACCAAAGCCACAGGTGCGGGCAAAATCAGTTTGTGCACGGCTATTGGGTCGATCCGGCAGCCAGCGAGTATGCCGTAATCGGGAGACAGCCCAATACTGCAGCTCCCAACCATTGAGGCACTGCTGCAAACGAAATCCCTGAACAAACGGTTCACAGAGCAGAGACTCGGGAACAACTGATACCGGCATATCTGGAAACTGTTGGCGGCGCCAGTTAATTATTTCTGCATCCCAAAACCAGATTTGAGCACTATCCTGTTCCTGCACAATCCAACTTGCCGGATTAGTGAATGGACTCGCCTGCCGCATCCGCTGCTGAATTAGCAGGCTGCGCTGGGCATGAGGAACTGCTGCAAGATCGATATATATATAGAACAGGTAGTGGCGAGGGATGACAAGGCAAGCGGAATCCAATTGGATGGACGCTAAGCTATCGTCAGAAAGATCGCTGAATGGGTGACACCCATCAGCGGTTAGTATCCATGGCGTCACCAAAGAGGCGGGGTTGCGCAAGCGCCACAGCTTCATTATTTTGTTCACTACGCTCAACACTGTACCCATAATTAATTAGCCACGGCCCATCGAGCCCGTTGGGAGTCAATTGTAGGCTAATCACTTCAGCTTGTCCCCCCCTACCCCAAAGCTTAAGGCGGTATTCATTGCCGGGAAAAAAGCGAAATTTAACTTCTTCAAGACTCACCGAATAATTAGCTCGCAAAGAAAAATCTTCGACTGACAAAAATGGGTTTGCTTTGCGCTCCAAGACTAACTGATTGGTTAGTTCGTCACTGAATGCAAAATAGTTTTGCAACAAATCAGCCGGCATCGTATTGAGATTAATAGCAGGATTGCGACTAAGACTAAGCCATTTTTCGGTTTTAAACTCTGGATGCTGGGAGAGCCACTCTGTCCAACCAAATACCCGTATTAACTCCGGTTCAGAGCGCAGCAAATCATTGGTAGGAGGTGATAAGCCTTTCTGCAAATAGTCATTTGCTTCTGCACCCGAAAGATTTAACAGTTCGTTTTGGTCAATATAATCATTAATCGCGCTCAATAAGCGCGTGCGCTCCGCTACGTCTGACTCATACCGTTCAAGAAGGGTGGCGAAATGTCCTGCACTCTGAACATTGACCGAGATAAGCCCGGAAAAATCCTGTACTGAAAAATGCACTTCATTAATGCCTCTATATGATGTCCCATCCAATAGCATCTCATCGCCGATAGGCTCACTACTGATCTGACCGTCCTGATCACGAAACTCATGGTCGGCTTGTTGCGCAAATGTTAATCCCGCGCGCGTCATCCGCGAGCTGGACAAAAGATAAAGCAGCGTACTTTGTGTTGAGTGCGCATCAAGCCGATATTCCAAATTTGCTTTGGCCTGAATACCGACCGCCAGCTTTTTCTGTACATAGGTGTGAAAAATGCCCACGGCGACGAACATGATGGCGAGCACCCAGAGCGTAGCTGCGAGCACAAAACCTTGCTGCCTAAATGCGCTATTCGCGACCATAAACCGACTCCTCCAGTGTCACATGCGCAACCTTTCGGGTTTCTACCTTTACCACATAGTTCAGGGTATCGCCGCCGACATTAACCACCAATCTCACCGCTTGAGGTAAAGGTGACTCCTCGCTTTGCTCAATCGGCCACAGCGTTTGCCATTTATTATTGTCATTGAGGTACTCAAATGTTCCAATCGCCTGCGACCAGCGCTGCACAACAAAATTCGTATCTGCCTCTACATATGACAGCGTTAATTCACCAGCCGTATTTTGTAACTCCCAGCGGATCAATGTTTTGACACCTTGCTGCCCTAGGAGCGGACGAAAACTATAAGTGGAAAGCGCTGCCGCGTCGCCCTCCAATGCGCGGTCTTTGGGTCGCTTGGCAACCTGGGCTTGCAAACTACGGGTAAACCATTGATACGCAAAAACCTGTTCATAAGCCGAGTTCTGAGATTTGACCACCCGCTGGTAAACGCCAAGCGTGTAACCAAACCCCTGCACAATAAGAGTAACTACCAGGGCGACAATAATCATCACCACTAACATCTCAATAAGAGTGAATGCTCGTTGTCGATGTATTGACTTAGAAAACAGGCGCATCGTCATCCTCTGCTTGTGATTTTCGCGCCTTATACCAACTCACTTGCCGAAACTCGTAAGCCCCTACAGATCGCTCATCCTTGATTAGCTCAAGACTGATCTCAAAAAGGGCAAGGTCATACAAACTGATTACACCGCGAGGTGTACGCCCCGGCTTCCATGGCTCGACTAAGCTCGCTCGCCAATGCACGTCGTAACCGGAGACATCAAAAACACCTTCCGCTTCGTTACGCAAATCCACTAACTTCAACCGCTCTACCGCTGAATCCACCACAAACTCAGACTCCGCCACAGCCGCAAGGCGGTTAAGAGAGATAAGGTTGGTGTTGATCCAGCTATAAATACCCATGGCTGCGGCAGAGAAAATCACCAGTGCGACCATGGCCTCGACCAGGGTGAAGCCGGATATGCGGGCAAAGTGGGAACGAGGAAGATCCATCAGAGTGGTCTCGGTTCACAATAGGGTGGCAGTAATTCCAACTGCCTGGTTACGCCATCCAACTCAAAACTCAGCTGGCCGCCAAGACAGACGCCGTTAGCTTGGTAGACGATAGGTTGATCGATGCGGATATTTAGATCATTCGTCAAACTCAATATTTTAGGTGCTGATTCTTGGGTGAGGGCGAGGGTTTGCTGGCGCGTGTAGGCTTTGAGACTGAGGGTGGAAAGGGATTGGATCAGCTCCTCCTGCTTGGATTTATCCTGAAACCGCTCGTAAATTGCAGGCAAGCGCGGCAGCACCAGCGCGCTGGTGAGCCCGAGAATCATCAGTACCACCAATAATTCAATCAGGGTAAAACCGGCGCGCGGGTTCATGAGTGCCTCGCAACAGAACTTATTTGGTCGCCAGACCTATGTCGGCATCCAAACCTTCACCGCCGGGCTTGGTGTCGGCACCCAGTGAATAAAGGGTGAAATCCTGCATACCATTGGGTTCACGGCGATATTGATACGCGGTGCCCCATGGATCCAGCGGGAGCTCTTCATCCAGATAGGGGCCTTTCCAGTTTTGCTGGGCGCGGGCGCTGTCGGGAGAACGGATAATCGCCCCCAAACCTTCTTGCGTGCTTGGGTATTCCCCCATATCCAAGCGGTAGGTTTGCAGCGCTGACTTAAGCAGCTTGATCTGGGTTTCCACGGTTTTAGTCTTGGCGCTATCGACCTTGCCAAACATTTTTGGGCCGACGAGGCCGGCAAGCAGGCCGAGGATCACTAGCACCACCAGCAGCTCGATCATGGTGAAGCCTTTTTGTTTTAATACTGAAGCTGTACGCATCCTATTCCTCTGTAACAAGTGAGTTAAACATTAAATCGCAACGTCGTTGACGCTGGTAATAGCCTGGATAAGGCCCAAAATAATCACCCCCACAGCGATACCAATAAAGACAATGGCGAGGGGCTCGATCATTAACAACAATCGCTTCATGCGGTTTTTGCCTGAATTCTCGTAGATTTTCGCCACTGCCTGCAGCATTTCCGCCAAGCGTCCGGTTTTTTCACCGGCACGGATCAGGTTGTACGCGGTGGCATTGAGGATCTGGTTGTCTTGCAGCGCCTTGGACAAGGTTCCGCCCGACTGAACCGCGTTGAGCGCTGACAAAAGGGCTTTGCTGCGGCGCGTATTTTTAACGCTGGAGCGTGCCAGATCCAAGGCTTTGGTTAGCTCGATATGGCTGGCGAGCATGGCTGCCATCACCGATGACCAGCGCGCGATATCCGATTCCGCCAACCAGCGGCCAAAAATCGGAAAACCGGCGAGTTTATCGAGCAGCGCCTGACGCACAATAGGTTTGGCAAATTGCATCGCCGCCATCACCGCTAACACCATTACCAGCGCCGCGACCCAGTAAAAGTTTTCGTTTAACCAGAGACCAGTAGACAGCACTGCCGTCGCAAGCATCGGCAGCTCCTGTTTTCCATCCATCAAATTGGCAAACTTTGGGACTACAAAAATAAAAATAAGTGCCACAGCGCTCAGGCCGGAGAGCACCAGAATCGCCGGGTAAATCAGTGCATTGCGCAGTTCGTTGACGACCGAGAGATCGTACTCCATCTGCTCCACTCCGCGACGCATGGTCGCACCCAATTGGCCGGAGGCCTCGCCCGCTTCCACTAACTGGATAAAGTAGGCGGGTAATTTCAGGTCGGCGGCGCGCAGCGCATTGCCAAAACTGGAACCGCGCTGCAATTGTTCGGACGCGGATTTATAAAAACGGCGCAACTGGGGATGTGAATCGGCTTCATGCAGAGATTGCAGCGCCTCAGCAATCGACACACCGGACTCCAACATAGTGGTCAATTCAAACAGCGAAATAGTAATGTCTTCGCGGCTGAGCTTTTTTCGCAGACCGGCCTGATCTTCCTCGCGCGGGGTGACTGTGAGCGGTTGCAGGTTTTTCTCGCGAATCAGGCGCGCGGCTTCGCGCTCGTCGCTGGCGTCTATTACCCCGACGATCACGGCTTGGTTTTGATCAAGTGCCTTGTAGCTAAATTGCACTGGTCGCTTCCTTATTCCGCATCAATATTGGTGGCGCGCATCACTTCTTCCACTGTGGTCAGACCTTTGGCTGCTTTGATCAGGCCATCCTGATACATCGACCTGTGCCCCTGACGGCGTGCTAACTTGCGCATTTCGGTCACTGGGGTATTGGCGATAATCATGTCGTGAAGTTCAGTGGAGATAGGCACGATTTCGTAAACGCCCATCCTGCCCGAATAACCGGTGTTGTTACACAGCGCGCAGCCAACTGCATCAACCCATTTCGGCTCAAAGTCCTTGCCAAGAAAGTTGCGCCCGAGTTTGGCGAATTCGACGCTAATGGATTCAGGTACATGAGCAGGTTTGGCGCAGTGTTTACAGACTTTGCGCACCAGGCGCTGAGCCTGTACTGCCTTAATCGGTGCAGCGACCAGAAATGGCTCTACGCCCATATCAATCAAACGGGTAAAGGCGGAGAGCGAATCATTGGTGTGCAGGGTGGATAACACCAAGTGGCCGGTCAACGCTGACTGGATGGCAATCTGCGCGGTTTCCACATCGCGGATCTCGCCCACCATGATCACATCCGGATCTTGCCGCAAAAACGCACGCAAGGCTTTGGCAAAGGTGTAGCCAATTTCAGCGTGCGCTTGGACTTGGGTGATGCCGGGCAATTGGTATTCGACCGGATCTTCCACCGTGAGAATTTTGCGCGTGCCGTCAGTGGCTTCTTGCAGTGCCGCATAGAGGGTGGTGGATTTACCAGAGCCGGTCGGGCCGGTCACCAGCACTATGCCATTGGATTCCTGCATCAGGGCGCGGACCAGATCCATATGATCCTGCTCCAACCCGAGGGTTTGCAGGGATAATTCTTTGCGATCTTTAGGCAACAGACGCATCACAATAGATTCGCCGTGCACACCCGGCAGGGTCGAGACACGCACATCCATTTCGCGGCCATTGACGCGCGTGGTGATACGGCCATCCTGGGGCAGGCGACGCTCGGCGATATCAATTTCAGAAATAAGTTTTACCCGCGAGGCAACTGCAGGATAGCGGTCGATCGGCTGCTCCAAATGGGTTTGCAGCACACCGTCCACACGCAAGCGCACGCGGAAGACTTCCACTTGCGGGTCGAGGTGGATATCCGAGGCGTTAAAGGCAACGGCTTTGGAAAAGATGTTGTTGACCAGCTCGACGACCGGTGCCTCTTCCGCCATCTCGCGCAGGCCTTTAGTCTCGCTTCCCTCGGCGAAAAAACGCTCGGCAGTGAGCTCTTTGCGCAGGTAGTCGATGATGATATCGAGGCTGTGACCGGAGACTAAACAGGGTTTGATTTCATGCTCGGGATAATGGTAACTGATCACATCGCGCACAAAGGGCGAGAGTGGATCGCGTCCGGTGTATTGCAGCACTTGCTCGGCCGGGCTCCAGATAAGCACACGGTTGTCGATACACCAGTTGATATCGAGCAACGAGTGTTTGATGAATGTGAACAGGGCGCTGGCATCGGGCATGTCTTTGCCGGCTTGCACCACCGGCATTTCCAACTGCTGCGCAAGCACCTCCAGCAGCGACTCTTCGGATATCGACCCCATGCGCACCAGGCCTGCACCTATACGGCCACCAACCGACTGCTGCAATTGCAGCGCCTTTTTGATGTCGTCCGGCTGCACCAGCCCGCGCTCGATGAGCATTTCCCCGATCAGTTTATTCACGCGTTCACTTCACTCTTCTGTTGCGACTCTTATACGGCAATCATTGCGCTTCTTGCAGGCGCGCAGAGACCGCGCAGCGGCTTGGCATACTACTGCAAAACGCGACACTTGCCCATGCAGCGCTAATGCACACTCGCTACTGATCGGCTATGCTCGCTCACCGTTTAATTGCGCCGCAGGTTCGTTTGTGACTCCCGCTATCTCCACTATTATTGTCAATTACAACGCCGGCGCCGGATTGGTGAGCTGCATCCAATCGGTTATCAACCAAGTCAGCGAAGTCATTCTGGTAGACAACGCCTCGCACGATAACAGCGTCGCCCTGGCTGAAACCCAATTCGCGGGCGATGGGCGCCTGCGTGTTATCCGTAACGACACCAATCTCGGTTTTGCCGCTGCCTGCAATATAGGCGCGCGCGCGGCGCACTATCCCTACTGGTTTTTTCTCAACCCCGATTGCATTTGTGCTGATGCCAGTGTGGCCGAGTTATATCGTGTACTCACCGCTAACCCTAAAGCCGGCATGGTCGGTGGATTGCTGCTCAACCTCGATGGCAGTGAGCAGGCGGGTGGGCGCCGTTTGACACCCACACCTGGCCGCACCCTGGTCAGCGCTCTTGGTTTGCGACACTTCGCCAAACGTTGGCCCGAATTACTGGTAGATTTTAATTTGCACCAACAACCACTGCCCGATACCCCCATCCGTGTGGAAGCCATCTCCGGCGCTTGCATGCTGGTCAAACCGGCAGCGGTGACAGAGGTCGGCCTCTGGGACGATGAATACTTCTTACACTGTGAAGATCTCGATTGGTGTATGCGTTTTGTCCGCGCCGGTTGGGACATCTTATTTGTACCCTCCGCCCCCATCACTCATGCGCAGGGTGTGTGCAGCAAATCCCGCCCACTGTTTGTGGAATGGCATAAACACAAAGGCATGACGCGCTTTTACCGCAAATTCTTCCGCACATCCTATTCGCTGCCGTTACTCTGGTTGGTAATTATGGCTATCTGGAGCAGATTTGGACTTATCGCCACCGCCAACGTGCTCCGGCGTCTCATCCAGCGCAACTAACTCGTGGATAAATATGGAAATACTCCAGATTTGACCAATACTTAGGGGCAGCTTTCGCCAGTGCAGATGATGCCCCCCTATGAATGACAAGAGTTTCAACTCCATATTGTTGCTGGCAATTTTAGCAACCCTTATAGCTGTTTTCGGACAGCAGTATTTCCCCAAAAAACGCCTGCTGGCGTGGCCTAACGCCAACTTCATCTCCTATTTTTATTCATCCAATCAGGCTGATGGGACCCCAGCAGCCTATTGGTTGCAACAGGAGCAAAATCTATGGCGCTGTGTTTATCCTGAAGATGACAAAAGTGAATACTTTGCATGCAGTTTTAATTTTTTGTTTGGCACATTGGAGAAAGCTGGTACTGCGGATTTATCTGGGTTCACGCACATTAATCTGAAGCTTAATTACAAGGGTAGCGCCACCAAGTTGCGGATGTACATCCGTAATTTCAACCCGGCGTATTCCAAGCCGGATGATTCAAACAGTACTAAATTCCATGCCGTAACCCTGCACACCAAAGATTTAAACCAGGAAATTCAACTTAATCTGGATGAGTTTTTTGTTGCTGACTGGTGGCTCGGGCAATACGACATTCCGCGCAGCTTATCGCGCCCGGAATTTACCCAAAGTGTCTCGGTGGGGATCGATTTTTTAGAAGGCCTGCAACCAGGTATTCACGATGTGCAGATCGAAAAAATTGAGTTTGTGGGCGAGTGGATCAGTGCGGAGCGTTGGTATTTAATTATTCTTGCCATCTGGATGCTGGGGATTTTTACTTACGCCATCACTAAATTAATCCAATTGCGCCAACAAACCAAACACGATGTACAAATCATTAATGAACTGAGCAGCGACAACCAACAACTCAAATTGGAGACTGATAAATTCCGTCGTTTGTCCACAGTTGATCCCCTTACCCAGGCCTACAATCGCTTTGGTATCGATCAAATTGTTGCTACGCTAATGATTTTTAACAAAGAAAAAGATGAACATAAAAACGCACCGGATTTTGCGCTGATGATTATCGATATAGATCACTTCAAGCGCATCAACGACCGGCGCGGCCACGACGCCGGTGATCGCGTGCTGCAAAATATTTCGGCGATTATTAGCAAGGGCATACGCGCGCAGGATTTTCTCGGGCGCTGGGGCGGTGAAGAGTTCATCGTCATTATGCCCAGCACACGCAAAGAATTTGCGATTGCATTGGCGGAAAAAATTCGCCTGATGATTTACGACACCATTTTTGAACCAGATAACCCACTGTCAGTGACAGCCAGTTTTGGAGTGAGCGACAAACTGGATGAAGAAGATTTTGCCACTACCTTTAAACGCGCCGACAAAGCGCTTTATGAAGCCAAAGCCCAGGGAAGAAATTGCTGCGTAACTGCGGATGATAATATGACTTTATAGGTTTATTGCTTTGCGTCAGTCCCATATCCAGCTCGTCACTCGCGCGGCCGGACGTCCAGTTTTTTAATTTTGCATTTCCGCTTAGCACCTAATAAAAAACCCGCCGCAGCGGGTTTTTTATTGCTTGTTTAAGGTCGCAACATTACAACTTATCAAACGCATCCGTTAACAGACAATCGAAGCGACGCGCATCGTATTCCACTACACGCGCAACATCGTGCGGTTGGATAATATTTTTTTCTGCTGCATCTTTGGCCAGCGCTTCCGTCGTTGCACCGGAAATTTTGCCGCTGTTTTTTGCCTTTAGGAAAGCGTGCCAGACAGGCCCCAGAGACAACAGCAGTTGATAAGTGCTTTCCACACGACCCATTGCATCTTGCGGGTCGTGACTTACATAGAGATATTGGCCGAGCATTAGCCGCACAGGATTTTCTTCCATAATCAAATCACCCAATTCGCGGATCAAATTGTCATTGGGTTTGTTGACGATTTTTCCGTATGGCATCGCAATAAAACGAACGATCTTCGCCAGCCATTTCAGCGGGAAGTTATCGGAAAAATCGCGCAGTGCTTCCTGTGCAATAAACAGCGAGCGAGTTAATGCATACTCGGCGTGGGCGTCTTCTGCGCGAGTACGCGCGTGGGCTGAGTGGAATTTCAAAATTGAGCTGGCAATAAACAATTGGCTATGCACATCACCCAAACGCGCCGACAATAATTCACGGCGTTTTAGATTTCCACCCAACACACCCAAGGCGATATCAGACATTGAAGCGAGCGCCGCGCTCAATAAGTTGATACGTTGATACCAGCGCTTGCTGAAATCATCAGCATTGGCAGGCACGCTGCTCATGCGACCACCGAGGAAACCGAGCAATTTTGTGCGTAGCATATTGTTGCAAATGTGGCCGAGATGACTGGTAAACAACTTGTCAAATTTTTTCAGGCCTTCATTGCCATCTTCCAACTGCATGGCGAGCATTTCTTCAAACAGGAAAGGATGGCAACGCATAGCGCCCTGACCAAAAATCATCAGCGAGCGAGTTAAAATATTGGCACCTTCGACCGTGATCGCCACCGGCACTGAATGATAGGAAGCTACGAGGAAGTTGCGTGGACCTTTTTGAATTGCGCGGCCACCGACGATGTCCATCGAATGCTCAACTGATTTACGCATCATTTCCGTTGCGTGGTATTTCGCCATAGCAGTCATTACTGCGGGCGCACCGGTTTCCAAACCTTTGGTGACAAATTGACGCATGGCTTCGAGCGCATAACCGCTCGCGGCGATATCAGCCGAGGCCTCTTGAACGCCTTCAAACTTGCCCACTTCCATATTGAATTGGCGACGGATGCGCGCATAAGCACCCACCATGCGGTAGTTCATTTCACCGCTGGCGGTTGAGAGTGCAGGCAGGGAAACACCGCGACCGGCGCCGAGGCATTCGATCAACATGCGCCAGCCTTTACCAGCCATAGCGGCACCACCAATAATCCAATCGGCGGGGATAAAGACATCGGTACCAAAAATCGGCCCGTTCATAAACGGTGAGCCGGGGTTATGGCGTTTACCGATTTCAACACCCGGGTGATTAGCCGGGATCAGCGCACAGGTAATCCCGTATTCTTTTTTGTTAGGGTCGCCGAGCAGGCCTTCGGGGTCATACACCTTGAATGCCAAACCGACCACCGTTGCAACTGGCGCGAGAGTGATCCAGCGCTTGCTGAAGGTCAGCTTCAAGCCGATGACTTCATGACCGTCATGCATACCTTTACAGACGATACCGGTATCGGGAATCGAGCCTGCATCGGAACCCGCTTCCGGGCCAGTCAAACCAAAACAGGGGATTTCAGTACCGTTTGCCAAACCCGGCAACCAGCGTTGGCGCTGTTCTTCGGTACCGTATTTGACCAGCAATTCACCTGGGCCGAGGGAGTTGGGCACCATTGCGGTCACTGCCGCAGTGCCGGAGCGGCTGGCGATTTTGCTCATAATGCGGCTTTGTGCGTAGGGGCTGAAATCGCGCCCGCCGTATTCTTTGGGGATGATCAGGCCAAAAAAGTTTTTATCTTTGAGGTACTGCCAGGCCTCTGGCGGCAGGTCTTTAAGATCGTTCTGGATTTTCCACTCATCGAGCAGTGAGCAGAGTTCACTCACTTCGTTATCAATAAATGACTGCTCTTCCGCCGTGAGTTGCGGCAAGCTGATTTGCGCAAATTCATTCCAATCCGGACGGCCGCTAAACAGCTCTTTTTCCCACCAGGTAGTACCGGCTTCCAGCGCGTCGCGCTCGGTAGCGCTGATCGGCGGCATGGATTTTTTCAGCATCGCGAACACAGGTTTGGTGAGGATTGCGCGGCGCACACTGCCCACATTCAACACCACCAAGACCAGCGCTAGAGGCACAACCAGCCAGGGCGATAACATCGCCGGGGTAACTGCGCCCAATACCAGCCAGGCAATAATCACTATGGATGAGGCGGCGGCGAGCGCCACTTGGCGATAGGTTAACAGGGCGACCAACACCCATATCGCCAGCAGAGAGAGCAGTAACATCATTTTTTGACCCCTGAAAGGTTTTGTTTTTGTGAGTTTCCGTTGAGAACTCTACCCTTAACCTTAGCTCAATACCGTTAAGTTGGTGAGATTTCCTGCGTCCTATTGGTTCTGATTCAGCCTTTTATGCACCACAAAGATTCATTTAATCCTCAATGGTTAAACGGCAACCAAACAGCGCCGCCTCCAACTCATCTGTTGCCATTACATCGTCGTTTATTAATTCAATACGGCTATCGAGCAGCTCTGGCTCACCATCCTGCTCGCCGCCTAACATAAGCGGCTTGACGCTGAGTACGCCGTTTTCCGCATTGAACATATACACCCCCTGATCCGTATTCATCACCGCTTTGGCGCGCACCAGATTCAGGCCGGTCATCCAGCCGAAGATCTGGTTGAAATCAAATTGGATTGCCGGTTGAAACAGCCAGCCGCAGGAGTAGTAACCCTGCCCCTGATTTTCGCGGCGCAGATAATCCTGCCCGTCCGGCAATTGAATCGCAGCATTGTAAAGTTCGCGCTGGGGATTGAGACGGTTGCGCTGGGCGCTGTGATGCTCCGGATTATTCAGAACGTGTGTGCGGCGCGGATAATCCAGCCAGCCCAATTCCAATTGGCCCTGCTGCACGGCAAAGGCCGCGTGTTTAGGCGGGCTAAATCCCGCAACCAGATCATCAAAATTGGCGCGATCAACCGGTGAACACAAATCGGCTTTATTGGCGACTAACACATCGGCCACTGCGATTTGGTCTTTGAAATTGGCGTTGTCCGCGTAGCGGCTCTCAGCCAATTTGCGCGGGTCAACCAGCGTGATAGTCGCGCGCAAATCCAGCACCGTATCGTAGTATTCGCCAGTCAGTGTGTTGATGATTTCTTCGGGATGACCGAGGCCAGTGGGCTCGATAATAATGCGGTCCGGTCTGGTTTTGGCGATCAACATATTGAGCGCGATTTTCATCGGCAACCCCGCTACACAGCAGATACAACCGCCCGGCACTTCGCGCACGTGAGCGTTGGTATTTTTTAGCAGCGCGCCATCGATACCTATCTCACCAAATTCATTCACTAGTACCGACCAAACTTCATCGACAGGTTTGCTATTGAGGAGGTGGGTTATGGCAGTGGTTTTCCCCACACCTAAAAAGCCGGTAATGATATTAGTGAGGATAAGTTTGCGCCCGGCAGGGGCGTCGGACGCGGAAATATTGTCAGTCATGATCAGGCTGGCCTTGGTCAACAGAGTGCGGGCATTTTACACAGCTGTTGCGCGCGACCAACCAGGATCTTTAGCGAGTCATACTAATATCCTGCACATTCACTTTGCCTGCACCTCCGCCGCTGGATACCGGCGCCGCCCCATCAGTTGCCACCGCTTGCGGTTGAATAGTCACACTGGAACCTGGTTCAGTCACCACCAAGCTGAATAATTGCGGTGAGCTTTTATCCAATTGCTGGGTAATAATCATGGGTTTATGTTGACGTTTTCCGGTCGCCAGTCCACTCGCCGCATCGCGCGGGCTTTTGATTGAATGGCTCAAGGCAGTGCTCGAAATTACCGCTGCACCATTTTTATCGCACACCTGTACTTGATAAGTACCTGCTGCCAACCCCGTTACCGTACAGGTACCACCAGGGCAATGCACAATTTTTGATTCACCTTTTATATCGTTCAATTTTATATGCATATCAGATGCGGCAACCGCAGCCAATGGTGCAAAAGCGCTCAACAAAAAGCTGCCAACAATTATACGAATGTGCTTATTCATGATGATCTCCTCGGGTGATGAGTGCTGTCGCGGGACTGCAAACCTGGAGCAGCGGTAAGTAGCAATCAGTAGTGCTGGCCACAAAACTTAACAGTCCTGAGGCTTGTTTTCAGGCTACGCCAACCCCATGAATTCAATCTGAATAGACAACGTGAAAAAGTCACAGAGGAAGCAGGAATGAATACAACCAATTTATTAAACCAGTTGTTGAAAGCAGGCACGGATTTACTGCAAAACAAGGGCGGTACGCAGCAATCTGGCAGCTGGCCGCAATCAAACAACACGCAACAACCTGCGAACAATTCTCCACTCGGCAGTTTGGCCGGGTTGCTATCCGGGAAAGGCGGCGCTGCACTCGCCGGCGGCGCATTGGGTTTATTACTCGGCAGCAAGCAGGGCCGCAAAATGGGTGGCGCTGTGCTGACCTACGGTGGCTTGGCTGCACTCGGCGCCATCGCCTACAAAGCCTACGGTAATTGGCAAGCGCAAAATCACGCAACCACCGCCGCCGGCCCGCAGACCATTGATCGCATTCCGCCTGCGCAAGCCGAACAGCATAGCCGTGCAATCCTTATTGCACTGATTGCTGCCGCCAAAGCCGATGGTCATGTGGATGACCGCGAGCGCCAGTTAATAGATGGTGAAATTGGTAAGCTCACGCAGGATCACGAACTGATTACTTGGGTTGATCAGGAGTTGAAGAAACCGCTCGACCCAAGTGCGATTGCTGCAGTTGCCACTACTCCAGAGATGGCCGCGGAGATGTATCTGGCGAGTATTTTGGTGGTGGATGAAGAAAATTTTATGGAGCGCGCCTACTTGCAGGAACTGGCAAAACAAATGCGTTTGGCGCCTGAATTGCAAACTGAATTATCCACTCAGGCGAAACAAGCGATCCAGCTGTGTAACTAAATATTCCCGTTGTAAATGCTTAAAAAAATCGGCAATCGCTTCACGGCGATTGCCGATTTTTTATTTGTGGGTTGGACATGACGCTTGGCGAGATACTTGCTTAATTCACGAAGCTATCCGGTTCAGCGTACTTAGCCAAAAAAATTCCTCCGGGTTGGCCACCAACGCAAATCGCCGCACTCTGATGCATATAGCGCCATGATGCTGCACAGAAATCCACAAGGAGTAACCGTCATGAAACGCTTGGAATTACTTGATTACGGAAGGTTTATTGCCGCACTGTGTGTACTGGGCTATCACTACCTGTTCAATGGCATAAACAATGGCAAAGTCTCCTCTATCACACATATTCCCGCCATTATCGATATAGCAAAGTACGGCTATCTGGGTGTTGAATTTTTCTTCATGATCAGCGGCTATGTGATCTTTTTCTCTGCCAACCGCAAATCTGCCGGTGATTTTCTTACCTCACGCGCGGTGCGTTTGTTTCCCGCTTTTTGGGTCGCGGTATTGTTTACCAGCGCCATCGCATTTTTTATTGGCGGCGCGATGATGTCAGTCACCGCACCGCAGGTTGTCACCAACTTAACCATGTTTCCTAACGTCTTCGGCTATGCCTTTGTGGATGGTGTTTATTGGACATTGCAATATGAATGGAAATTTTATTTCGCAGTCTTTGCTGTCCTCGCTCTTGGCCTGCAGGAACAGCTGCGCTTTATTTTTATGCTGTGGCCAGTGGGAATGGTGCTTGCCAAAATTACCGGTCTGACCGCCCTCCCCTATATGGGTGATTATTACTGCTATTTTGCAGCAGGCTGCCTATTTGCCATGCTCAAGGAGCAGAAGAGCTGGCCAACAATGGGGTCACTGCTGCTCTGCGGGTATCTATGTATTTCTTTTACGCTCGAAAAAGCCCTGGTACTGGAAACCACTAAAAATGTGGACTACTCGCTAACTGTCATTGCCACCGTGATTGTCAGTTTTTTTGCATTATTTACATTTATCAACTCTGTCAGAGGGGCATCGCTCAAATTGCCAGGCTCGCGTCTGGCGGGCGGATTGACCTACCCGGTCTATCTGATTCATGCGCATTTTGGCTACATGGTGCTCAATCATTTTGCGACTGAACAAAATAAAATACTGGTCTACCTGCTGTGCTTGGCAAGCGTATTAGCCACTGCCTACCTGATCCATATTTTTGCCGAGAAAAAGCCAGCCTCCTACTGGGAACATTTGTTTTCGCGCACACTGGGCACTGCAGGCAATGCAGTGCAAATACGTGCATCGGCAGCAGCGGGTAGCTTATATCGCTACGCACTCGCGAAAATTCGTTAACCCCTGGAACGCCCCCCAATCAGGTGGCGAGCATGCTTATGCTTGTCACCTTAAGTAACATTTTGTAACCGTTTACAATTTTTTTACGCCGTAAACAAATGCTAACAAAAACTATCACCTTGCCTATAAAAAGATCGCTCCGCGCTAATACCGGCCTAAAAAAACTATTTTAATCATATAGATATAGTCATATTCCAGTTAAAACTCTTCTTTACTTGACGTATAAATAATCTTTTTTTGATTGATAAAAAAACAATCCCAGTGTTTTAAGTGTCATAAATTGTTTGAAAATGTAAACGATTACATCTAGGATTCCGCCATCTCATGGGATGGCAAGGGCATAACACCAACGCGCCGCTGTTCTACCTGAGTACCTGCCAACCCCAAAAATGCAGGGATCTACATCACATAGACCACCACATAAAAAGTCAAAACTAGAGGACGCACACATGAACAGTTCTGCAAGTTTTAATCGGAAATTGCTTTCCACCATGATCGCCGCCTGCATTGCCACCGGTGCTTATGCGCAGGGCGATTCTGTTGAGGAAGTTATCGTTACCGGCGTGCGCGGCGCGCAGGAAAAAGCCATCGATGTAAAACGCAATTCAGCGCAAATCGTCGATTCAGTGGCCGCTGAAGATATCGGCAAATTGCCCGACACCACCATCGCCGACTCCTTGCAGCGGATCACCGGTATTCAGATCCAGCGCAGCGGTGGCCAAGGCAGTGTGGTAAGCGTGCGCGGTATGGGCCAGGTGTTGAGCACCATGAACGGAGAATATTTCTTAACGCCCGCGAGCATGACCACTAACGGCGTGAACTTTACCGATGTACCGGCGAGCCTGGTATCAGGCCTGAACGTATCCAAGTCGCAATCAGCAGCGCAGTTGGAAGGCGGTATCGGCGGCAGCATCGATGTGTTGACCCGCCGCTCATTGGAACTGGATGAAGGTCTCAGCGGTTCAGTGCGGTTGCAAGGCAGTAGCGGGAGCATCACCGAAACCACTGATCCGGAATTAAGTGGATTGGTCGGCTGGAACTTTGAAGATACGGCAGCGATGTCGCTGGCGTTTTCTTACGGCGAATCTACCCTCGCAGAAAACCAGGGCCGTCTGCGCGCTGACCGCGTTGCTGAAGGCTGGGGTTGCAGCAGCAGCTGTGCTGATCTCGATGGCAACGGCAATACCAATGGCGATTTTATCAACCCCATGAGCTGGAACAGCCCGGAATTTTCCGCGCGCGAAATTGAGCGCGAGCGTTTGGGGTTGGCCTACAATTTTAATTTGGCCGTGAGCGATGCACTCGAATTAAATGCAGATATTTTTTACACCTCGATGGATGAAAAAGCGGCAGGCCAATTTATTTATTTGGGCAACCAAATTGGCGGCCGCGCCGGCTTCCATGAATACACCTTGGTCACTGGCAAACCGGCGATCGTAAATCCCGGCGATGGCACACTCGGCGGCCAGCCTTTCTACGCTACCGATATGAACATGATGGTGTCTGGTTTCCGCGCCGGTGTACTGGGTGATTACCGCGAAAGTTCTGCACTCAATTCCAATGTGGAATTGAAATACGACAATGGCGATGCCTTCACCGGTAGCGCGCGTTGGGTATCGGGTAACGCTGATAACGACAACAACAATCTCACGCTCGCACAAGTCAGCAATGCGATGATGGTCAAGCGCTCACCGACAACTGATCCCGTCAATATTAATCCAGGTGCAATTGACGATGGGTTGATTTATCCCATGCACGTAAAAGTAAACAGCGGTAGTGTGTTGGCGGAACTTGATCCGGCGATGATTACCAAACTGGCCAATCCTGAAGCCTGGTATTTACACTCAGGTTGGATTGAAAGTACTTACGCTGAATCTGATTTTGATGTATTGCGTTTTGATGGCAATTATAAATTTGCCGATGAAGGTCTGACTTCGGTTGATTTCGGCTACCGCTTTGCTGACCGCAGCACTACCTTCAACAACATGTCGTTTTTCTCACCTTCCGGTGTAATAAAAGATGGCGTTGAATTATTAAATAAATATCATGAAGTGGGTTATGCCACTGGCCAAGCGGGTAGCACAGGTACAGCGGCAGGTTTGACTTATGATCCACTACCAGTGGTCGAAATTACTGATGCAAAACTCAACGGCTACATTGGTAACGTCAGCAATTTTGGTGATGCACTGAAAGGTTTTAACGTTAACATTCCGATGATCGATACGCGCAAAATTGATGACCCGATTGCGTTTAACGATATGATTTACGGCAAAGGCCAACGCATCGTTAACCCGGATCGCTCCTACGCAATTACCGATAGCAAACAAAGTTTCCACTTCCAGGCTAACTTCGATAAAGCGCTGAATGATACTTTCACCGTTAGTGGTAACACCGGCGTGCGCTACGTAAAAACCGATTTGACCGTAACGCAAAATATTACCGACCCGAAAAAACTCAATCCATTAATCCTGGCCGGCACCGATCCAAACCACACCACCTACATGGATCTGGGCGATAAAATTACCAACATTACTTACAATGATTTCCTGCCCAGTTTGAACCTGAACCTCGGCATCGCAGATGATTTTAAAGTGAAGTTGGCGTTTGATAAGCGCATGACATTGCAAGATCTTGATCGTTTGGGACAAGGCTCAATCACCTATCTGAGTTCAGAAGAAACCGTAGTTGATCCAGTGACCGGTGAATCCGTTAAAGAGCCGTTCCAACGCGTAAGCTCGCGTCAAAACAACGGTAACCCTTATCTGAAGCCCTGGTCGGCCAACGTATTTAATATCGCCGGTGAATGGTATCCAAGTGAAAACGCGATTGTGTCAATCGGCTATTTCAACATTGATGTGAAAAGCTTCACTTACACCAAAGTTGAAAAAAATCCGACACTGGCAGATAGCGATGGCGTAGTGCGTCGCGGCGGTGAAGAACAAACCGTATCGAATGGCTCAGGTGGAACCGTAAAAGGTTGGGAATTTTCTTACCAACAAAGTTTTGATTTCCTGCCGGGCATGTTGGCTAATACCGGTATGACCTTTAACTATACCTATTCACCCACCAAGAGCCCTTCGAGCGAATTGTTACCGAATGGCGACGTAGCACCGTTCAACAATACCGCAGAAGACCAAGCGAACCTGGTGCTCTGGTATCAAGACGACAAATTTGAAGCGCGTGTTGCCGCCAACTATCTGGGCGATCAATACCAAGGCAAAACCTCTGGCTGGATGTGGAACCCAACCAATAAAGACAAAGGTATGCCACGCTACTTAAAAGAAACCTTGTTTGTTGATGTGACCACCGCCTACAACCTCTCGGAAGATTTGCAAATCACTCTGGCGGTAAATAACTTAACGGAAGAAGACAACATCACTTACACCCAATGGGAAGATTTTGTTGATTCTTACAATATATTTGAGCGTCGTATTACCGCCGGTGTTAACTACAAGTTTTAATTGAAGCTACACTCGCCGTAAAGAGAAAGGAGCAGATGCAAATCTGCTCCTTTTTTTGCTAAATGAATAAACCGATTTTTATAAAAATTTTCCAGGTACAGCTATGACGGATTCGCGCATTCGCTCAATTGTGATTCTCGGTGGCGGCACTGCCGGCTGGATGGCTGCGGCAGCACTGGCCAATCGCTTTAAACAGGGCGTTACAAAAATTACCCTGGTAGAATCTGCAGATATAGGTATTATCGGCGTTGGCGAAGCGACCGTTCCCTATATCAAAGAATTCCTGCAAGACCTGAATATCAATGAAGTCGATTTTATGCGCGCGACCAACGCGACCTATAAACTCGGCATCGACTTTGATGGTTGGTATAAACCCAACGAAAAATTTATCCACCCTTTTGCCGGTTACGGCGCGCGAATCGCACGCATACCCTTTCATCATTACTGGGCCAAAATGCGCCAGCAAAATAAAGCACAAGAGTTAGATGCCTACTGTCTTGCGGTACAAATGGCGCGGCACAATAAATTTGCCCTACCTAAAGCAAACAACGATGTTGAATTATCCAGCTTTAACTATGCGTTTCATTTTGATGCGGGATTGTTTGCGAACTACCTGAGTGGTATAGCACAACAGCTCGGGGTTAAACGAATCCAGGCCAATGTCCAACACGTCAATCAACATCCTGATACCGGATTTATCCAATCACTTGAATTGGATAACGGCGAAATAATTGAAGGAGAATTTTTTATCGACTGTTCAGGATTTAAAGGATTACTTATTGAGCAGACATTAAAAACCGGTTACGAAACCTGGAATCAATGGCTGCGCTGTGATCGCGCAGTGGCTATGCCCTGCGCGAGCAAATTCGCTCCAGCATCTGCTACCCGCTCACTGGCGATGGAAGCCGGTTGGCAGTGGCGTATTCCGCTGCAACATCGCGTAGGCAATGGCTATGTGTACTGCAGTGATTTTATTTCCGATGAGCTTGCTGCTGAAAAACTGCTTACAAATCTGGAAGGCGATGCGCTAGCCGAACCAAAATTTATTCGGTTTACGACTGGTATGCGCAAACAGGCATGGAATAAAAATGTCTTTTGCTTAGGTCTAGCCAGTGGTTTTATGGAACCACTCGAATCCACCAGTATTTATTTAATCCAATCGAGCTTGACGTTACTGCTTAATCATTTCCCCAATAACCAATACAACCAACAGCTCGTCAATACGGTGAATAACAATCTGCGTATTCGCCAGGAAAAGTTGCGCGATTTCTTGATCCTGCACTACTACGCCAACCAGCGTCACAGTCAAGCCTTTTGGGATGAATGTCGCACCATGGCGATTCCCGACACGCTCAGCGCACGTATCGAACACTTCAAGCAAACCTGCCAACCACAAATTGACGACATGGATTTCTTTAGCACCAACAGTTGGCTGGCAATGTTTTCCGGCTTTAATATCCAACCAAACTACTATCACCCAGTGGTCGATGATTTTGATGAGCAATTAGTCGAAAAGGAATTAAAGGCGATAGCGGCGAGCATCTCCAATACGGTTAAAGATCTACCCGACCATCTGGCGTTTATTCAACGCAATATCACCGCAGCGCAATAGTTAATTCCAATCAATCCCTGCCGCCGCCCCATCCCTGCGGGCGGCAAGATCGTATATGATGTCTAATAGAAAACGTGCAACAACAATCATCACAAAAATAAGCACGGACCAGTAACTACAACAGCATAACGACAGCAATAAAAACAGCAGGAAATTTCACGCATGTCGCATCAACCGATTAAAAAAATTGTTATTGTCGGTGGTGGTACCGCCGGTTGGATGGCCGCCGCCAGCTTATCGCGCTTTGGCGCAGGCAAAGCGATGAGCATTACCCTGGTTGAATCCACGGTGATTGGCACTGTTGGTGTGGGCGAGGCAACCATACCGAGCATAGTGCATTACAACCATACTATCGGTCTCGATGAGCTGGAATTTATCCGCGCGACGCGCGCCAGTTTCAAACTGGGTATTCAATTTGAAAATTGGCATAAACAGGGCACAAGCTTTTTCCATCCCTTTGCGGATTACGGAGTTAACTTTAACGGTATAGAATTTCAGCACTATTTTTATCGTCTGAAAAAAAATCATCCCGCCGAAAACTTGCATGACTATTCAATTGCCTGCCAATTAGCTAAACATAATCACTTTGCCCAACCACGGGAAACGCCTAATAACCCTCTGGCAGATTACTCTTATGCCTACCACTTTGATGCAACGCTTTACGCCAAGGTGCTGCGCGAATTAGCGATTGGTCGTGGGGTAATTCATATCGATGAAAAAGTGGAGTCTGTTCACCAGCGTGAGCCGGATGGGTTTATCGAATCACTGCTGCTCGCCAATGGAGAAATAATAGAAGGCGATTTATTTATTGATTGTACCGGTTTCAAAGGAATGCTGATCGAAGAGACATTAAAAACCGGCTACGAAAATTGGCAAGACTGGTTACTGTGTGATGCGGCAGTTGCCGTGCAATGTGAAAATACCCAAGAGCCAACACCTTACACTCGCGTAACGGCACTCGATGCTGGTTGGATGTGGCAAATTCCGCTGCAACATCGCATGGGTAATGGCTATGTATTTAGCAGTCGCTTTCTGAGTAAAGAATCCGCTACTGAAACCCTGCTTGAAAAAATTACCGGCAAACCGCTTACCACTCCAAAGCCGTTTTCGTTCCAAGCAGGGCGCCGCAAAAAAGTCTGGAATAAAAATTGTTATGCCTTGGGACTTGCGTCAGGATTTTTAGAGCCGCTGGAGAGCACCAGTATTTCACTGATCCAAACCGGCATTACCCACTTACTGACCTTTTTCCCGGATATGTCATTTGATCAGGCGATGATTAACGAAGTGAATCGCCGCCATCAACATGAAATGGAACGCATCCGCGATTTTATTATCCTGCATTACAAACTCACCCAACGCGATGACACTGAATTTTGGCGTTACTGCCAAGCCATGGAAGTTCCACCTAGTCTGCAACACAAAATGGATTTATATAAAAGCAGTGGCCATATATTACAGCACGAACCCGAAGCCTTTGAGAAATCGAGCTGGTTAAGTATTTATCACGGTTTTGGCCTTGTGCCCACACGCACTGACAATCGCATCGATCATGTCAGTGATGGGGACATCGCTAACCAACTCACCAAAATAAAAAATGTGCTGGATCAGGCCGGCAGGAATGCAATGAGTCACGGAGAATTTATCCGGAAGCATTGTGTAGCACCGGATTTTGAACAGTAACGCAGTAATGCGTTACTTATTTAACCGCGCAATGGTGTTTAATGAACTCACCATGTGTCGGTAAACGCATAGTCGCCTCACGAATAGCCTTGGCGCCTTGATTCAACGAGAGCGCCAATTTTGCGCCATCCAATGCGTCCACTAACGGATGATATTTTTGCGGCCGGATATTCATACCCTCTAAAATCGAATACCAACTTGACGCACCAAACAAATCTTCTTCATTCACCAACAATTGGCCGCGCTGACGGAACATCGCAAGTTTTTCTGTGAGTGATTTTGGTATCTCCATAGTTTTACAGCGACGCCAAAAATCCGTGTCATCGCGCAAGGTAGTGCAATAGTGCAGAATAATAAAATCACGCACCTCCAAATAATCTTTATCCATACGTGCATTAAATTGCTGCTCCAACAAGGGATCAAAATCCTTATCGGGAAACTGGCGAATAAAATTAACCAGACCTTTATAGACGAGATGAATCGCCGTGGACTCTAATGGCTCTAAAAATCCCGATGCCAAGCCCAGGGCCAAACAGTTCTTGTGCCAGATTTTTTTGCGTTTACCAGTAACAAACGGAATGATGCGCGGCTCGTTTACTAATTTGCCTTCCACTGCGTTAAGTAACGTTTGTGTTGCTTCATCATCAGAACAGTAGTCACTCGCAAAGACATAACCATTGCCGGTGCGATGCTGCAACGGAATTCGCCAAGTCCAACCAGCAGCGCGCGCACAGGCGACGGTATAAGGGGCAGGCTCACCCGCATTTTCGGTTTGCACTGCAACTGCGCGATCGCACGGTAAATAGTTCGACCAATCCTCATAACCTACGTTAAGTGTTTCTTCGATTAGCAGCCCTTTAAAACCGGTGCAATCGATAAAAAAATCGGCTGCAACTTTTTGTCCCTCTGCCAAAGTAATCGATTCAATGTATTCACACTGATCTAGCGCAACAGAATCGACAGTAGATTCAATTCGCAACACACCATTGAGCTGGGCAATTTTTCGCAAATAGCGCGCAGCCATCACTGCATCTAAATGTAATGCATAGCCATAATTAGCAAGCGGAGTATTTTGTAGCTGGGCCTCCACCATAAACCGATGTTGCTCAGCCATAATTGCAGCGGGCGAATGATCCATTAGTCGGCTTGTACTACCTTGCGCCAGCGTTTTTAGCCAGAGCTGATAAAAATCATGCCCATCCAGCGAACGCCCTATTTTTCCGAAGGGGTGTAAAAATGCATGATCTTTTTGGTACCAATTTTCAAAACGGATACCTAATTTAAAGGTACCAGCGGTTGCTTCAATAAACTCTTTGGGATTTATTTTTGCACTGGATAGAAATGCCATAAATGAGGGAACAGTCGCTTCACCTACACCGATGGTGGCGATATCCGGTGACTCCACCAGCGTAATTTTAATCGCAGTACCTTTATAAATATTGGATAACAATGCTGCCGCCATCCAACCAGCGGTACCGCCGCCGACAATACACAGCGATTGAATTGGGTTTGGCGTCACTTGCATAAACTCATTACCTTAAGCCGGTTGCACTTTGCAGTGCTCATTAATAAATTCCTGGTGCGTTGGCAAACCGGCAACCGCATCGGCAATGGATTTACGCATAGCCGCTAAACTCTCGCGCAAATAATCGGTATTCAAACGATCTACATTTTGGTTGTACATTTTAGGATAAACGCCAAAACCGCTGTAAATGGCCAGCCAGGAATCCGGGTGAAAAATTTCCCAAGGGAAATGTAATAGATCGCCGCGCTCTTGATAGGCATTTATTTTTTGTTGCAGTGAGTCCGGTACGGGCATATTACGGCAATGCTGCCAGAATTCCGTATCCGTGCGCTGGTTGGCCTTGTAATGCAGGATAATAAAATCGCGGATACGCTCCCATTCAGCCGCCGTCACTTGATTAAAATAATCCACTCGCTCCTCGTTAAAATAAGGTATCGGAAAAGAGCCACAAATTTTTTCAATCCCGGTTTCAATTAGCGCAATGCTGGTACTTTCCAAGGGTTCCAAAAATCCTGCGGCCAAACCAATCGCAATACAGTTTTTATTCCAGGCTTGCGCACGCCGTCCTGCAGTAAACGAAAACTTACGCGGTTGATGTAAAACCTTGCCATCAATATGTTGCAACAAAGTATCTTGCGCTTGCTCATCACTTATCTGTTGGCTGGAATACACATAGCCATTCCCCTGCCTATGCTGCAATGGAATTTTCCATTGCCATCCTGCACTGTGCGCAGTGGAAACGGTACGCGCCGTTGGCTCACCCACCAATTCCGACTGCACTGCCAATGCGCGGTCGCACAGCAGCCATTGGCTCCAATCAACATATCCGGTTTTCAATGCACCTGAAATTAATAGCCCATTAAAACCGGTGCAATCGATAAATAAATCACCCGCAATTTTTTGTTGGTTATCGAGCGAGAGCGATTCAATAAATCCGTTATCGGAATTGAGCCTAATGGATTCTATTTTTGCATCTATATGCGCAACACCTTGTGCAAGAGCGTAATCGCGCATTAATTTTGCAAACAAGCCCGCATCAAAATGCAAGGCCCAATCAAATACAGAAAGCGGCGATGAAGGTTTCTCTGCCGGAAAGGTAAATCTGTTCGCACGTGCCAGAGCTATGCCGAGTGAATATTCTTCCAGTTTACTCTGCTCACCCAACTGCTGGAGCTTAAGCCAGTAGTGATGAAAGCGAATGCCGTTAGCCTCGTGACCAAACAAACCAAATGGATGGATGAAAGATGTATTGGACTGATGCCAATTTTTAAATTCAATACCGAGTTTTATAGTGGCGCTGGTTTTGCGCATTACATCCATATCGGTCATGCCAAGCGCTTGATAAAAACGACGCAGGGTTGGAATAGTTGCTTCACCCACACCGACAGTGCCGATCGCAGTCGATTCGACTACAGTAATTTTTATATCGGTTTTTGCAAAATGTTGGCTCAATTTTGCCGCGGCCATCCACCCGGCAGTACCACCGCCCGCAATGATGATTGATTTGACTTGATGGTTTTCGATCACGAGACGCTCCACAACAACATTCTACTGTTGATAACTTTCTTATAAGTCACTTTAGCGGAAAAAACAAAGCCACGGTGTGTTATCACCGTGGCTTTATCTACCTCAACGCCGTTTCATTTAGCTAATTCGTTTTAACAACCACTTAGAATTTGAAACGCGCGCCTAACGCCCAACGGGCTTCATAGATATTTTGGAAGGCTTTTTGGTCTTCAAATTCGACGTAAGTTTGTTGAATTTCTTCCAGCACGTTTGAACCATTCAGGTAAACAGACCATTGGTCGTTCACGTTATAGGTCACATTAACGTCCATTTGGCCGTAATCATCTTGATAAAGGGATTGCATTGCAGTCGCCGGACTACCCGCAGTCATCAAACGAGATGAGCGGAAGTTGTAAGCAACACGCGCTGAAACCACTTCATTTTCGTACCAGGCAACAAGGTTATAGGTGTTTTTAGAGTTGTCGTTAAATGGCAACTCTTTACCGCCAAAACCTTTAGCTTCCTGCGAGCTTTCAGACATAGTGTAGTTAACATCGAAACCCATGTTGGTCAGTACAGGCGCGTCAGTCACATCACTCAATGCCACTTTTGCAGCAAGTTCAAGGCCTTTTACTTCGCCGCCTTTACCCTGAACTAAAGAGGTGAACTGCCATGGACCACGACGAATACCGTCAGCATCCGGCTCGTCGAGCATTACAGTACCGCCCTCAACAAAACTATCAATCTCGATCAGGAATAAACCGGCACTTAGCATTGAAGCGCTACCCAAATACCATTCCGCTGAAATATCAAAGTTCTCGGAGCGGGTTGGATCAAGATTAGGGTTACCATTTAGGTTACCGCCGTTAACACGCATACAACCACAATCGTTATTGAACACACGACCTACCGATTTACCGCCGCCCCATTGCAAAAGATTAAGTGGTTGCATCCTTTTGCTGTAAGCAGCGCGAACTTTTACATCGTCGGTCAGATCAGCAGCCAAGTTTAAGGACGGCAAATAGTCGGTATATTTACGATTGGTTACTACATCACCTAGGTCAACGTTGGTCCCGGAATGCGGTAATTGCTCACCCACTTCATTGGCCTTGATGCTGAGATCAGTTTCAACCACTTTCAAGCCGAAGTTACCACTAACAATTCCTTGCTCAATGTTGGCTTGCAAGAAGTAACTGGACTCACCCAATTCAACGCCAAATGACTGACCAGGATTGATGAACTTTTCTTGAGCACCGAACACTTTTTCTTGAAATGCGAGCGAGTTGTCAAATGTACGCGGATCAATTACCCACGCACCCGGTAAACCTTTCACACCACCGAAATCATCTACCCACATCACTTTATTGTGTTCGTCCAAACGAGTTGGCTGTAACAACGTGTAGTTGACAAATTGGTTGTTGTAAACTTTGCCAGTTTGATCAACCCCGGTAACCAGCTCGCCTTGCGCCAAGTCTGGATCACAGGCAACGGCGGAACCTGCAAACTGGTCAACTGCTTTCCACTGCGCCGCACAACCACCGTTTAACTTACCGAAATAAGAGAACTGCGCAGTTTCAACAGTGCGCTTGCTATCGCGGAAACCAAAATCAACACTGGAAATAAAGGGAGTATCAGTGAACTCGTAATTCCAACGGGTGCTGAAGGTATCCATTGCTCCCACGTCGTCAGTGTTATTTTCAGACGAGAATGCACCAATATGGTAGGAGTCCACATCAGCCATATATTCGGCAACGGTACGCTGACCTTTTCCTCCATTCACAACCTGATCAAAACCGGAGAAGGTTGGGTGATCACCCGCCACGTCGTAACCAATACGGAAACGGCTTTCAATACCGCCAGGTGCGTATGCGGCAAAACAACCACCATTTGCACCCACCACTATGTCACCACGAGAGGTATCGCATTGACTGGCAGGAATCAATCCACCAGGGCCAGTCACGATTGAGCCCTTATCAATACTCAGCAGGTCGCCTTCGCCATATCCGTGACGCATAGAAGCATCAGCATCCGCACGAGTTACACGCACTTGACCACTCAGGGCGCCATCGTTGTCGTAATTCAACTCCAGATTGGCATTTTGAGAAGTTTCGTGGTTGTAGTTTGTTTGAGCAAAAGATTGTAAGCGATAAGGTTGCGCACTGAACGCTGTCGCTGTGCGCCATTCCGCACCTTCGTAAGTGAAGCTGTCACCGCCATATTCAGTAGCTGTAGCGTACTGTGCAAACGTCTGCCACCGGTTATTTTGTGAAACGCCCGCGCGGCGATTCCAACGTTCCTGATCGCTGTAGAAGTAATCAGCAACTAATTCAAAACCTTCACCTAAATCGGCTTGGAACGATGCATTCAAGCCATCACGGTGCCGCTCTTCTGCTTTATGGAAAGCGGCGAAACCCTGTGGAACCAAGTGATGAATGTTTGGATCACCCAGCGGTGTCTCACCCCAGGTGTGGCTATTATTGGTAGCGCCAATGCCGCCATTTTCAGAAGTATCGAAGTAACCATTGAAATCCGAGGCCAAGTTTTTCTCGGTGGTAGCTCCAGCTAACAGGAAACCAACACGGTCGTTTTTCCAGTTAACCAATGCCGTTACTGTTGGATCATTTTCTTTGCTAATAGAGCCTTGGTCTAGTTCGCCAGTCGCAGCAAAAGTCCATCCATCATCCATATCAAAAGGACGGCGGGTTTTCAGATCGATTACACCGGAAATACCTGATGCGTTTACGGTTGCAACGGCAGACTTCATGATGTCTGCGCCAGAGAAGAGCGTTGAAGGCAAATCTCCAAAATCCGCGGCAGACTGATCGATAGTGGTAGCGCTCAGGAAAGTTTCACCATTAAGCATCGTGCCAACATTGCCCAGACCGCGAATTTGAACCGGACCACCTTCCCCTGCTGTGCGTGTTACTTGAACACCAGGAATACGTTGCAAAGAGTCAGCGATGGTTACATCCGGCAATTTGCCAATATCTTCTGCCGATATACCATCAACTACAGAAACTGCATTGCGTTTTGTATTAACGGCACTCTCTTGCGCAGCGCGAACGCCCTGCACTACTACTTCCTCTATATCGTCTTGCGCCTGAACGCCTGAAGCAAGCATTGCCAAGGTTGCTGCTGAGCCACAAAGTATGACTTTGCGGTTCACCATGCGGATTGCATCTCTTAGTGTATTTGTCATGACTATCCCTCTAACTATTTTAATGTTGATAGACCCCAACAACGCGACGGAACAAAAAATGGACAACGTTGTCGCTGCTAACCTTAAGGCCAACTGGACAACGTTGTCAACGGCGGGTAGATTCGAAACACTTAAAAAATATTTATATTTTTCAAATAGATATAAAATATTTTGAACAATGCGCGGAATCTATTTACAAAAAAAAACAGTTACAGCGCTGAGGGCTCGAGGATAAATATGGACGAGGATATGGAAAGCGCAAACGAGGGATAGACGCTTAAGTGCCAAAAAGAAGGGAAGCCCTTCTTTTTGGCATCGAATAAAACTATTCAGCTTTGTTGCCTTTGGCATTGTTTAAATGATCCACCGCCAATGCCAAAAACATGTAATTGGCCTCACCGCCACCCATCACATATTCAGTTTGTTGCCAGAAGAAGGGCCAGATTTTTAATTCCGGCAAGTCGGGGCGAATCAGTGCCGTGCCAGAAATAACGCCGCCAGGAATGTACGACCAGTCTGCGCGGTTTACCCCGTAGGCAACGGTTGCTGAATTAGCGCCCACACCCGAGGCAAAACTTTGAGTGTTATCGCCGGGGTGAACACCCAAAATAAAATTGAGCGCATTCACGAAGGAATCGGTCCCCGCAAACTGCGGCCAGGATTTGTGGAAGAAATATTGTTTAACACCGAACTCCTGAATATTCCAACCCGCGCCCCAAATATTCGGCTTGTAAGGAACGCCGTAGGGCGATTCCGTTTTGGCGCGCTCGCGCACTTCCAGTTGATACTTTTCTACGGCTTTATTTATCGCATGGGTAAATTGTTCGTCCTTTATGCCCGGCATAACACGGCCAATCGCCCAACCGGTTTCGGCTATATCTTTTACCACTTCTGTTTGCAAACTAATTAATTCTTTGCGATAGCTATCGTCATTCGTTGCAAGAATCAATTCAGCGAGTGCATAAATACGCACATCCTGTTTTTTGGTATTGGGCGCAGCTATACGATAAATGTTTTTTGCCGCTTCTAATGCTTCTTTTGCCATAGTGGGATTGTAGGTTTGCAATACACGCGCAGCAGCGGCCAAACCACCGGCAACATATAATTCACGCTCGGGATTATTTTCGGTAAATACCCAGCGGTCATCGGGTGTGCCGGATTTTCCATTTTTCACTTCGCCATCTTTAAGCGATGCGTCGTATGGCAGATTATCGGTTTGCACCATGGCATCGCCCAGCAATACATATTGGCGAATGGTCGGTTCGATAATACCGCGATACAAGCGCCCCATGGATTTGTACCCGCCAAGCACACTTAGCAACCCGTGTTCAATTTGTTGCAGCGCATCATTTTTGCCATCGGCGACATGGATCTCTACCAATTTTTTCTGTTGGTCGATTAAAGTTGCATCGTGACTGAGCCCGAACTCTTCAATCATACTCGCGAGCAACCAGATGGTGCCCATTTGTGATTCCACGCGCAGATCGTAATCGCCCGCATCGTGCCAACCGCCCGCATCTAAACCCGGCACCCGCTCACCCGGTTTGAATGTGGTGCGCGTTGTGCCATCAGAAATATAGCCGTCGATATGGTTAAAATTGAGCGGCATCATGAGTGCATCGTCCTGATGATCCAGGCCGTGCCATACGCGGTATTTTTCATTCACGCGCATATGGCACATCTGCACTGGTAAAAAATATTCGAGCGTAGGCTGCCATGCGTGACGCGACAACACATCATCGCCAATTTTAAATGCGTGCGAAGTTTTATCGCGGTAGCTAATTTGGTACATACCCGGCTCGGTGATGCTGGAGAAATCGTGAGTCATATATTGGTAGCGCAGAAAATTTCCCCAAGGTTCAACCTTGGTTTTTTTGACCAGCGTTTTACCTGTTTCACTTAATTTGAAAATTTTTATTTCAGAGGCTTTAGTATCGCGCTTGTCCTGTTCGATGACGACTTTTTTTAGCTGCTGCGACCCATAGCCTAATTGCGATACTTGAATAACAGGTTCGTAAATCCAATTTTTTATTACATGAGGAGTGACAATCCATTCCAATGCGGCAATAGTTTTATCGGCGGGGATAACACCACGCACTATGTACCAACCGTTGTTGTGATTTGCGCGGCCATCCCATAACTCCAAGGAGCCGGTTTTACTTTCAATGGTCATGCGCTGTTTGTCGCTATCCGGCGCCACAATTAATTTATTGCCAGCGGCAAGTGGCGCTGTTAAAAATTCGCCGTGTGGATTAACCAAGGGACCATTGGGTTGTTGCGGAAAAATTCCAGCGTTTTTATCCATCAGCCAGGATTTTCCAAATAATTCACCGGGAAATAATTCAAAATTAAATCCGATTTTCCCCACCCATTCCTTCGGTAGCGGTTTTTCCAAATCCACGCTGATTTTAAATTGGTTGTTATCCAGCGCAGTTACTTTTACTTCATAGGTAAATTTCAGATCGGGATAAATAATCGGATTAAAGCCTTTGCGATCTTTACTCGGGTCAGGATAGGAAAGTGATTGGGTGATCGTCTGCGTTTTTTTATCAACCGTTTGTTTGCCGCCCACGGGCACCGGCGACCACTGCCCCGGTGAAATTTCCAAGCGCAGATCGCCGTTGGCAGCGATACGGCTGCCATGTTGAATAACGGTTACACCGGTCTGGTGTCCATCGGGATAAATATCGCTAAACACAGTGACATTAAGCCCCTGCATTTCAAAATAATCTTTATCGTTAATTGCCAACTCATCAGCGAAGCTGAGGGAAGAAAATGCAATAGCAGAAGTAAGCAGGCTCCAGGTAAAAAAAGATTTTTTCGTGGAGTTTTTTATAGAGCTTTTCAGAGGACTTTTCATAGGTGAATGCCGTTTTGTTATTTGTGCGAGCTGTTAATAAGAAACACTTATTGTCAGATAGCGCAAAAGCATAAACCTATGCGGGCACAGAGGTGATAATAAATTTGTCGATATAGGTTAAATAATGTTAATTGATAAGCAGCGTGTAACGGCGTTACTGATAAACCACATCCTTATAGGTTGGTGCCAATTTGGCGAGTAGCCGGTTTTGGGTGGTCACCGGAATCCCGCACTGCTCCATCGCTAAAATCAAATCATCGACAATCGCATTAAATTCGGTGTTGGTATAGTTGTGGCCAGCGTGCACTAATTGCATGTTATCGCCCTTGTATTCACAGGGGCCACCCACCGCCGCACAGACATAATCCGACATGCCTTTTTTAAACTTGCTCATATTTGCGCCTTTGTAACGATGTTTGACGCGTTCATCTTTAGCGATTACCAAAATAAGCTGGTGGGTAATTTTAGTAATGCCTTCGTATTGCCCCAGCGCATCGTAAAGCGATTGCTCTGTTGACGATTGATTTGCACAGGCCATCAACAGAAAACTTACACAAAGCCCGATAAATAATTGTTTCATAATTAAAAACTCCCCTGCAGAGACAAGTACCAACCGGTTTGATCTTTAAAGGTCGCCACCTCACCCAGATCAACATAAGCCGCTACTAACGCAATACGCTTATTGGGAAACCAACCAATAAACGCTGTTTGCCAATCATCTTCTTTAATAAACGATAAATTATTTGGTTTTTGTCGATATTCGGTGCCCACTAACCAATGGCGATTTAACAGCACACCGGCGGAAACTTCAGGCAACAATTCTTTGTCATCATTTTTATCACCGCCAAAACCCACCAAGCCAGTTTGGTTGGCGTTGGTGTAACGCAAATTGGCATTGAGCAATAAATTGCGGCTGAAAAAACCACCGAGAATTAATTTGGTCGCCGTCAGATTCACATCGGTGCCTGAATCTTTTTTTGCGCCCACTGCGCCCGGCACAAAAAAATCCAGATTTTTTTTATGCTGCACACCAACACTGATTTGCGGCATTGGTGTATAAATCAAATCACCAATCACACGCACTTTGGCGGAAATAATACGCTGACTGATGGACCCCGTTGGCAAACTTAACGCCTCAGTGAGTGAATCGTGAGTCAATTTTTGTTGCACAAAAGACAGCTCAATCCGATTGCGCCAACTCCAGGCGCCACCCACTACTTCCAATTGGTAATCACCGGTATCCACATAACTGCCAAACGCAACAGCGCTCTGCTCCTCTTGCGCACCATAACCGGCAAGCACCGCCATGGGAACAATCCCGCCACCAGCTGCACCTTCAATTGTGCTTGCACCGCCAGTCGCTAATAAGCGGCTGCGTGAAATGCGGTCGTCGCTATTGAGATCTAAAGTAGCTGCATGGCCAGTGCAACAGAGCACAGCAGTTATCAATGCCAAAAACAATCGGTTCATAGTCATGATGTTAATTCCGCTAAATACTTGTGAACCCATTGGATAAACTCTTTCGCCGGTAAGGGTTTGCTGTACAGGTATCCCTGCGCCGTATCACAGCCGTAGCTTTTCAGCAGGGCTTTAATCGCCTCGGATTCAACACCCTCAGCCGTTACGCTTAAACCCAAGGTATGGCCGAGGTCGATAGTCGAGCGCACAATTAATTGATCGTCAGCACTGGTATCCAAATTTAAAATAAACGATTTGTCGATTTTCAATTCAGAGACAGGTAATTTTTTTAATTGCGACAGCGATGAATAACCAGTACCGAAATCATCGATGGATAAGGTCACACCCAAATCGCGCAGGCGACGCAAATTGTGCAGACATTTATCCGCTTCGCGCATAATTGCACTTTCGGTAATTTCCAGATACAAATTTTCTGCCGGAACTTTATGAGATTGCAGCAACTCCGCGACGTAAGCAGGCAAATCATCGACCAGTAAATCCAGCGCCGATAAATTCACTGAACAGGTAATTTTAATTTTTTCATCAAGCAACACACGTAGCTGGGCAATAGCGGTTTTTAATACCCAGCGCGTTAAAATCGTTATCTGCCCCGAACTTTCAATCACACCGATAAATTCATCCGGGCTGACAAAACCCATTTCTGGATGGCGCCAGCGCACCAGGGCTTCAGCGCCCAAGGTATCAGCACGCTCCAGATTTATTTTTGGTTGGTAATACAAACTGATGTGGCCTGCATTGAGCGACGATTCAAATTCGCGGAACAAATGCAAACGGCGCAAATGTTTTTCATCCCACCCCTGCTCATACCAACAGGTGCACTGTTCACTGCCACGCCCTTCATTCAACGCCAAATTTGCGCGGCGCAACAGCGACTCGGCCGATTCAGCATCCTGCGGATAGGTTGCCAAACCAATGTTTACCTCGACACTCACTTGCAAACCGCTAACCAACAACGGCGTTTTAAATGCGGCGTGAATCAGTTCGGCAAGTTCGGCAATGCTGTCGCGCTGCGCAGCCATCAGAATCGCTAAAAATTCATCGCTACCCAGACGCAAGACTTCGCCGTGCGTCAGGATGCGGGCAATTTTTTGGCCGACTTCGCGCAATACGGCATCGCCAATTTCCTGACTGAGTTCATCATTGATTTGGGTAAAATTTTTGATATCGATCACTAACAAAAAGACCGATTCTTTTAACGGACGCGAACGGGAAATTGCATCTTCCAATTCAGGGAAAATGCGTAAACGGTTAGGCAAGCCAGTAAGCGGATCATGCTCCGATTGATAAAGCACTTGCTGTTCGCGCTCTCCAATCGCCTGTTGCATGCTGATAAATGCACGCGCCAGATCGCCCAGCTCGTCCTTTGAGGTAACGGCAATGGGTGTGCTATAAAAACCGCCGGCAATTTTGCGCGCGATATCGGCCAACACCCTCACTGGATGTGTAACACTGCGCGCCAGAAAGAGCGCCGCAATTCCCGCCAATACTGAAAATACTAGCGCCAATAAAAACAACTGCACATTTAAACGCGAGAAAGGCGCCAGTACTTGGCTTAGTGGCACTTGCAATACCGCCAGTAAATCATTGTTTTGACGCGCGGCAGGCACCGCCAATGAAATCAGTTCATCGTATACAAATACTTCACCCTGTTTGTTTTCTGTTTGCATTTGTTGCAATAGATCTACACGGCTTTTTTCATCCTGTGTGCCACTGAGATATTGGTATTGTTTGCCATCGTGAATAACAAAGGATACTTCCAATCCAGTCAAACGTTGTAGCTCAACACTTAAATCCTGTTTGATTTCAAACCCCATTGCAGCAAGGCCGATAACAACGGGCGCTTTTACGGAAAACATTACAAATTGATAAGCACGACCATCAACAATAATAATGTCGTATGCCTGCCCGCGCACTTGTGCTTGCTCTTTGAGATTATTGAATTCATCGACAATTTGCAGGCCAAAGGTCTGATCGCTGGCAATTAATTTTCCATCGCTGGCAATCAGAATGCCTACGTCAGCTTTAACCCGTGCGGAGTGATTGATTAGGGCAGAGGCAATGGTTTTTTCATCGCTAGTGGCAACGGCATCTTTAAAACCAAAATCTTCAGTGAGCACCTTTACCGAGAGTGCAAGCTGCTCAACTTTTGTTTGCATGATGCGCGTAAATAATTCACCGCCTGATAACAGTTCAGCGCGCGCATTTTGGGTAACTGCTTTGTTGATCACTACGCGGGTAGCTACATACGAGATAGCCTCCAGTATCACAACCAGACCAATAAGAAAGGTAAGCAGTTTGAGCAGGTAACTAAATTTTGGCATGCAGGATTCTGCTTAGAATAAGTTGGAAAATTCGTCAACGGTTTCAGCAGTTTTCGCCGCCGACAAATTATTCACGGTGATCTTGTTATTCAGAGTTTGTGAATCATCCAAGGTAATGGTCGATTCAGGAAAATTTCCGCTCATCTGCGGATGATAAATTTGCACTTGGTATTTTCCCGCAGGCGCCGCAAGGCTAATATTTCCCTGCGCATCGGCAACCGCAAAATACTCTGTCTCTACAACATAAATATATGCCACCATGGAATCGTGGATATTACAGCCCAATACTACGGTGCCCGGCTTATCGAAAAGCACGGGTTCAGCAGTCATGCCGTGATACAAACGCAACTCGAATTTTTTTGCCGGAGAAAATGAATAGACATGGTGGCGCACATCATCGCTATTGGGGAAGCGCACCTGCGTATTTACGCGGATGGCCAACACTCCCGGCACAAACATATTTTGGCGCTGATCCATAATCGCGGTCGGCACAGCGGTGTAATCTATTTTTTGCTGTGGCACCAGGGCTGCAACCGCATCTTTAAGTGGATTGCCTTTGTCATCCACCACACTTAATTCCAATTGCGCCGATATACCAGGTGGCGACATTAATAACGCCGCCACCAGCAGAAGTTGACCTGTAAATTTACTATTCATAAACCTATCCTGTATGGATTTCATTGCCCAATTCCCGGCTAGCTTAGTTGGCAGCGATTGCGGCCATTGGATTTAGCGGTGTAAAGCGCTTGATCGGCGCGCTCAAACGCAGATTCCAAACTGTCATTGGTTTTAAATTCTGTCAGGCCCACCGATAAGGTGATCGACATAGGTTGCTCTTTATAATTAAACGCAGCGTTGGCAATTGCATCGCGCACTTTTTCCAATACAGTCAAGGCCGTTGCACTATCGGTTTCCGGCATAAGCGCGACAAATTCTTCGCCGCCATAGCGACAGAAAAAATCCACTTCGCGTAAGCGTTTGGCAATAGAGCGGCCAATCACTTTAATAACCCTGTCCCCCGCCTGGTGGCCGTAGGTATCGTTGATGCGTTTGAAGTGGTCGATATCAAAAATCGCAATGGTCAGCGGGCGGCCGTAGCGTTGCCAGCGCTGCACCTCCGCACTGGCGCGCTCATTGTAGGCTTCGCGGTTAGGCAACTCGGTGAGCGGATCATGCAAGGCTTTTTGGCGATGCGCTTCAAGAGTAGTACGATTTTTTTCCGCTTCGACTTCCATCGTTTTAATTTTTGCGCCGAGTGTTTGCAATTGCTCGGCTAAAAATTGTTGTGCCTGATCGGTTTGCTGATAGTGATCGATCACCTGACGAATATTACCCAGCTGGGATTTCACCGTATCCTTGAGTTGGTTGATATCGGTAGCACTGGTGGCGGTGACTTCCAGATCGTTCATTTCGCGCATCACGTCATCTTGCAGTTTGCGCGATGCAGCGCGTTCGTCTTGCGTATTTTTTACTGCGCCGCCGAGCAGCATATAAATTTCGGCCAGTTCCTGATTAACGTTTTTTAAATAGGTAGCAAAGGCTTGGTTGGCTGCGAGGTAGGCTTCCATCACCAGATCGCGTACGCTGTCGAGCAGCGGAACCAAACTGTCCACACTCACGCCTTGCTCCAGTTTCCGGCGCATCACCTCTACTTTGTTTTTAATCGCCGTTTCATTTTCAAGGCTGGTAAAAAACTGGTTGAGCACGCGAATAATTTGCGCGGAATATTCTTCTGTTAAATGACTAACGATAGGCTCTACGCTAGCGGATGGGGAATCGATCATCGGCGGTAAATCGGCGATTGCGTATTCATCCTGTTCGCCGCCAGCGTCGGCCATTTTTGGATTGGTTTTACTGCCGAGAATTTTATCGAACAAACCGGTTTTGGGTTGCTCGATTTCGCCCAACGCCTGTTGTTGGATTTTGGCGAGTTGTTGCAGGAGCGCAGGATAGAGGCGCACTTTTTTACTGCGCTGCGGCAACTGCGCAAGATAATCACTGAGTTCTTTTTTAACTCCGCGCGATAATTTGAAATGTTGCAGCGGTTTGGCTGCATCCATAATCGCCTGGCGAATATCCTGAGCACCCTGTTCGCGGTTTTGCTCAAATGCCAGTGCTGCCGTTTCCAGTTGGGCGAGAATACTGTTGAATTCTGTCGCGCTCATTTTGCTGCGCAGCTGTTCGCGCAGCTTGGCCATAATCTGGTCTAGTGTTTCATCCTGACCATCGGCAGCAATACTGAGCCGCACCAATGCACTGCGCAGCAATTCCTGCTGGCTGGCAAACTGCTTCTCTAGTTGCTCCTGCTCATCCAGCGCATTGAGATACTTCTCTCGCCAGTTGTTTTTATCACCAGAATTGACTGTCATAACGCGCTTGTAACCTATGGGCTAGGGCTGTCGGAAAAAACTATTCCTGAGTATAGCCAGTCATCGCTGATTCACCTTTTCCCTGACCCAAAATAACCCCAAGCGCAAAACCTGCCACCAATAAAAAGCCCGCCCCGGATTCCCGGCGCGGGCTTTTTAGACAGATATCCTATCGATTACTGTGCCGGTGCTTTAGTTCCGCGCTCTGCACGTGTTTTGGCAACCAGGAAATCGACCACTTTCAGCATTTCAGCGTGGCCGCCAGCCAAACGGGAGCTGACACGGTATTTACCTTCAACAACCATCTCAGGAGTGCCAGCTACTTTATAGCCGCGCGCGCGCGCTTCGGCTTGTTTGATTTGGCTGGTGACACCGAAGGAATTAAATGTGCTCAATGCCTTGGCTTTATCCACACCGTAGGTAGCAAAGAAGTCCGCCCATTGCTCGGCAGTTACGATTTGTTTGCGCTCTAAATGAAGGGCATTAAAAATTGCCATATGGGTTTTTTCTTTAACTTTCAATGCAATCGAAGTGTAGTAACCGCGGACCAATGGTTCCATTTGCGGATTCCACATAGCGTGGGTTTGAGCCAGATAAACATCTACAGCTTGTTTCTTTTCCCAAGCTTGTAACAGCGGCTCAAAGTCAAAGCAGTGCGAACAGGAATAAGCAAATACCTCGGCCACCTCGATTTTACTCGGGTCAGTAGTGCGCACTGCCTGCTCTAATACCTCGTAATGCTTGCCTTCCTGATACTCACCTGACGCCTCTTGAGCACATGCACTCAGGGAAAAAACCAAACCCAACAGGGCTACCAAAATACGCATAAATCGCTCCTCAGTACTTTTATTGTGAATAAATAATGTGTGTGAATCATGAATTCGGTTGAATGCCTGCGGCATTAGTCCTGTAAATGTTATCCAAGTTCCCAATCTGAAGCCGGATTCTCCAGCGCGCCGTTAGATCTGTAAAGCAAAGATACAAAAAAGGCGACCGAAGTCGCCTTTTTCGTCTTCATTAATCATCCTTTGGCGATGATTAATTTAACCCAGCAATAAAGTTGGCCAAGGCGATGATCTCAGCATCGCTCAGCTTGTCGGCTACTGAACGCATGATCATTTGGTCGCCATCGTTAGTACGATCACCCGCTCGGAAAGCACGTAGTTGCTTCTCAATGTATTCCGGGTGCTGCCCACTCAACCGGGGGAACCCGGCAGGGATGTTGCCTTTGCCATCGGGTGCATGGCAGCCAGTACAAGCGGGCACACCAGTGGTTGGGTTGCCAGCGCGATAAATGCGCTCGCCCAATTCCAGGCCATCAACTTTAATACCCGAGTTCACTTGTACTTCGATTTTCTTGGAGCCAGACAATTGAGTGGTTTGGCTGGCAAAGTGCGCGGCTATATCGGCCAGATCTTGCTTGCTCATATTGACAAGCTGCCCAGTCATCTCTGGCACTTCACGGCCGGTAGTGGCTTTTTTGGCAGCATCTTTTTCCAGATCCCAAGCCTGGATATCAGTCAGCTGCTTAAGCAGATAACGCTCACCCAAACCAGCCAATTTTGGGAAGGTACCAAGGAGGCTATTGCCATCGGCACCGTGGCATGCGCCACATACAGCAGCCTTGGTTGCGCCTGCTGCCGCATCTCCCGCAGCCATAGCGCCCTGCGCAACTGCTACCAAACCCAGCGATAAAAGTGCATTTCTTACGATATGTTTCATTGGCTAATCCGATTGATCGATGAATCTGATTGTTATGCGTGCGTCTTTAACAGGCAAGTATACGTAGGAATTCGGCGGACGGTTCGCTTAATGGCAGGCCAACAAGCTACAATCGCACCTTAAATTCCACTTGATTCCGCATGAATCCTGCTTTTGGCGCGCACGGCGGCCGGTAAAAGCGGCGGCATTATATTACCAACGCGCTAATAACACACTATTTTGAAGGGTTATTATCTTGACCGAGATCGTATTTACCAAGGCTTATTTTACCAAGAGTGCCCCCAGCATCCGCGAATGCCCACCTGAGACTGGTTGCGAGGTCGCTTTTGCCGGCCGCTCAAACGCGGGCAAATCCAGTGCTATCAACGCATTAACCAACCAAAAGCTGGCGCGGACCAGTAAGACACCCGGCCGCACCCAGTTGATCAACTTTTTTAATGTGGGCAACGACCAGCGGCTGGTTGATCTACCCGGGTATGGCTACGCCAAGGTATCGCGCGATCAAAAAGAAAAGTGGCAACGGGATTTGTCGGAATACCTGCAAAAACGCCAGTGCCTGAAAGGCTTGATACTGTTGATGGACATTCGCCATCCCCTGCAAGAATTTGATACCACCATGCTCGACTGGGCGATCCGCGGCAATATGCCCGTGCATATTCTGCTGACCAAGGCCGACAAACTCAGCCGTATGCAGGCTAACAACGCGCTATTTGCGGTGCAAAAGCAGCTAAAACAGGCGAAGCTCGATGAGCTGGTGAGCATCCAGTGTTTTTCTGCGCTGAAATATGCCGGGCTCGATGAGCTCAAAGCAAAATTGCAGTCCTGGCTGGCGCCAGTGCCGGACCAAGGCAGCGAAGAAAGCGCATCCCAATAAAAAAATCCGATGATTTAAGTAAATCATCGGAAAAGAACTGGCACCCTTGGGGTGATGCCAGATGGGCTAGGTCGGAGAGACAAGACAAGTGCTACGAGAAAAAACGGCTCCATTAAACAAGTTGTAGCTATGACTTGGCGCGTCCCATGAAGTTCAGCAGAAAACGTAAAGCTTTGTAACTGCAACAGTTTTTGCACAATTCCCATTACGACGGGCCAAATTACAGGCAAAAAAAACCCCGATAAAATCGGGGTTGGCTTAGCTTTAAAATTACTTCGCGCTCAGCTGGCTTAAAAGCCATTAGGGGAGGAGTTAGCTCATGATCGTAAAACACACATAACTGAGACCCAGCCTTCTCCAAATTAGTTCAAACTATTTTTAAATAATTTGCACAATTTTTTGTTACTTCAGAAAACTCCTTTAAAAACAATCAGTTATGAATCTTAAATTGCGCATATATAGGCACAAATTAGCGTTCAACCACCAATCTGTTAAGAATCTGTTCATTCAGGCTGTGGCTTTTTTCCCGCACCGTCCAATAGCGGCATAAAGTCGGGCACAAAACTCACCTCAAGGTTATCCAGCAATGGGTTTTGAAGCGGGATAACTTGGCGCTTGCCTAGATCCACCAGAGCCAAACTGGGCAGGAAATGTGTTCCCCATAACGCCTGCAGCGATCCATCGGCGTAGGCGCGCTGCAATCCGAGTTCGATACGCTTTTTGGCCAGTTTGTTTTTACCATTCAAATAGAAAAACCGGGGCAGCGGATAAACCAGCAAGAATTGTTCATCAATATCAAGTTCCTTCAGCTGACTAAATTGCTCCATCTCTCCTAATATTTCATTTGCACCGCGACAAAAAAAATCAACCCGCCCTCCAATCACCATCAAGAACATGCCATCGTAATTATCGATCTCCTGCACTTTTAACCCGTTGTGGCGAAAAATAATCGTATCCGCCCAACCCACACCATGCGCAAAGGTGTATTGCCGTAAATCCTCAAGAGAGGTAATTTTTTTACCGCTCGCCTTGAGCTTGGGATTAATAAAACAGACGCGATAACCCAATACGCCCAAATCCATCGGGAAATTAATAAAATCCAATTTGGCGTGATGCGTCAGCGCCTGCTCGTAGCTCGTCTCAATAATCAAATTGGGGTAAGCATCATCGACCGCTGCTTTGAGTGCACGTGCATAGTTGCGCGGCGGTATAGGTCGCAGAGCGAAATTTCCATATTCCTTGCGCGTTTTCTCCAACGCAAGGCGCAACAATTCAGTGCTGTAAATGTGGTGTTTATCACCTTCAGTGAAGGGCGCGCGATGGCTGACCACAAATTCGGCCAGCGCCGGGGATGATGGCAGCAACAGCAATGCGAGATAACAAAACCATTTATTTTTCATGGTGCCTATTCCCTCCGAACTGATTGCTGCAATCGATCCAGTTTTTTAGTGCACCCGGATCAATTGTAGCGTGCGATTAATGTGCTTCATCCCAGTTATTACCTACTCCAGCCTCCACCAGCAGCGGCACTTTAAGTATAGCCGCGCCAGACATGCGCTCAATCAATCCTGCGCGCACTTGCTCAACTTGGGTTTCAGCCACTTCGAGTACAAGCTCATCGTGCACCTGCATAATGATTTTTGCATCGAGTTGCGTTTGATCGAGCCAGGCCTGCACTTTGATCATCGCCGTTTTTATAATATCGGCAGCGGTACCTTGCATAGGCGCATTGATTGCAGTGCGCTCAGCACCCATCTGCAGGTTTTTGTTTTTGGCATTGATGTCAGGTAAATACAAACGGCGGCCAAAAATTGTTTCTACGTATCCCTGCTCATGGGCGAGCGCGCGGATATTATTCATGTAGCGCTGTACACCTGGGTAGCGCTCAAAGTAGCGGTCAATATATTGCTGCGCCTCATTGCGTCCGACATGCAACTGCTTGGCGAGACCAAAGGCCGACATACCGTAGATCAACCCAAAGTTAATTGCCTTGGCACTGCGGCGCATTTCCGAAGTAACACCATCCAAACCCACACCAAATACTTCGGCCGCGGTAGCGCGGTGCACATCCAAACCTTTTTCAAACGCGCTGAGTAACCCGGCGTCGCCAGACAAGTGCGCCATAATGCGCAACTCAATTTGCGAGTAATCCGCTGCAACTAACTTATAACCTTTAGGCGCGATAAACGATTGGCGGATGCGGCGCCCTTCTTCAGTTTTAATCGGGATATTTTGCAAGTTCGGGTCTTGCGAGGACAGCCGCCCGGTAGCGGCTACAGCTTGATGATAGCTGGTGTGTATGCGACCAGTGCGCTTGTTGATCACCAAGGGCAACTTGTCCGTGTAAGTGGATTTTAATTTAGCCAGGCCGCGATATTCCATCAATACTTTTGGCAGCGGATAATCCAGCGCTAATTCTTGCAAAACTTCTTCTGCAGTTGATGGTGTGCCCGTAGGCGTTTTTTTCAGTACCGGCAATTTTTGTTGTTCAAACAAAATCACACCCAGTTGTTTGGGCGAACTTAAATTGAATTCCTGCCCGGCGATATCATAGGCTTTGCGCTCCAATTGCACGAGGCGCTCGCCCAGTTCAACACTCTGCTGACCAAGCAGTTTGGCATCGACCAATGCGCCATTGCGCTCAATATGTGAGAGCACTGGCAAGAGCGGCATTTCAATAGTTTCAAATATCGATTTTAATGGCGCAACTTTTTCCAGCTGCGGCCAAAAAAATTGATGCAAACGCAAAGTGATATCAGCATCTTCAGCAGCGTAATGACCTGCATCTTCCACTTTTAATTGATTAAAAGTGAGTTGTTTTACACCTTTGCCAGCAATTTCTTCAAAGGTTACTGTTTTATAATCGAGATAGTTTTGTGCAAGGTCATCCATATTGTGGCGACTGCCGATGGAATTCCACACATAGGATTCGAGCATGGTATCAAATTGAATACCGCGCAATTCAATACCATAGTTAAGCAGTACACTGCGATCGTATTTTAAATTCTGGCCAATTTTTATTTTTTTTGCATCTTCCAGGATTGGTTTTAGTTCTTGCAGCACCCACTCAAGCGGTAATTGTTCCGGTGCGCCCATGTAATCGTGAGCGCAGGGAATGTAAGCAGCAACGCCCGCTTCAATCGCAAAACTCACACCGACAATTTTTGCATCCATAATTTCCAGCGCAGTCGTTTCGGTATCAAAGGAAAACTGCGCGGCGTGTTGCAAACGTTTTAACCAATCAGCAAATAGGATTTTATCGGTAATAATGTCGTAATTGGTTTCGGAGGGTGCTGTAGGTAATTCTGATGACAGGTTATTTTCTGTACCCGCATTTTCTTCGCACACCAGCGGTAGAGCGGTCGCAGTAGGCGATACATTTTTTTCATCGTCTATTTCTTTAACCCAGCTTTTAAATTCCAGATCTTCGAACAATTCGCGTAGACGATTCCGGTCAGGTTGGCCGCAATGAATAGCTTCAGGAGCAATAGCTAATTCCACATCAGTTTTGATAGTGGCGAGGCGATAGGATAAATAGGCCATCTCGCGGTGTTCAATTAATTTCTCCGGCATAGTCTTCGCGCCACGAAATGAAAGCGTGCGTACGTTTTCAAGATCGGCATAAATCGCGTCAAGCCCACCGAGCCCCTGGATTAATCCCTGTGCAGTTTTTTCGCCGACACCGGGCACGCCGGGAATGTTATCGACCTTATCGCCCATCAACGCGAGGTAATCGATCATTAGCTCGGGGCCAAAACCGTATTTGGCATTGACGCCGGGAATATCCAATACCGTTTCGGTCATGGTGTTCACCAGAGTGACGTGCTCATTCACCAACTGCGCCATATCTTTATCGCCAGTGGAAATCACCACTGGCATTTGCAGCTCAGTCGCCTGACGCGCGAGCGTACCTATTACATCGTCGGCTTCCACTCCTTCAATAACAAAGAGCGGCAGCCCCATTGCCTGCACTATGTCGTGAATCGGTTGCACTTGCGGGCGCAGGTCGTCGGGCATGGGCGGGCGATTGGCTTTGTATTCAGCGTACATGTCATCGCGAAACGTCTTGCCTTTAGCATCAAAAATGACGGCTATGGGGCTGCGCGGATAATCCTTCAGCAAGCGGCGCATCATATTGATCACACCTTTAACTGCGCCGGTGGGCTGACCTTTGGAGTTGGTAAGTGGGGGTAGCGCATGGTAAGCGCGGTAGAGGTAGGAAGATCCATCGACAAGCACCAAGGGTGCGACAGTTTGAGTTTCAGTCATAGTCAATATCTGCAATAAGGCGGTTTTTGATGGCCGCAGGATACACCAAACCCTTGCTTGCCGAGCCGCAACACCTGGGCATCAGTGACGCCGGTAACATCTTAAATGCCAACCAAGCCAAAAGTGTTACCTGCGAGAAGATGTGTTACCAGGCGCCATACCTCATGAAAAATTTACCTTATAACGCTAAGTTTCGGTATTTATTCACATTTTATAGTTTTGTATAGCTAAAAAGTTTAATTAAGGGCTAGGCAAATCTAAAAAGTCTGTTACTATGCGTTACATAAGGTAACAGATCGAAAATACCAAAGACGTTTTGTTACCGAGTAACCCTTAACTCAAGACAAAAAGGTTGCTCACAAGGCAACTGAAATTTTCAAACCATCGGAGGAACCCACGATGAAAAAGACCGCACTGATATTTGCAACTTTAGTACTGACCGCCACCAGCGCTTTTGCTGACGAGGCCATTAACACCGAACTGACTCTAGCTGCAGCCGATTTAGGCGTTAAGACAGCTTGGGTTGAAACCCAGGAAGACGCGGAAGCGCGTATTGCTGAAGAATTGGCTGCCAAGACTGATGTGTTGAACGAGAAAGCTAACGCCAACCTCGAACAAAAATTGGAAGCCAAACTTGCACAAGAGTTCGCTCTTTAATTTTAAGTTGTAGCCGCAGCGATTAGTCATCGCTGCAGTGAGTTTTCTTTAAGCTGTTGTTTTGATTGGACTATCTCCCTTATTTTCTCCTCGTGTATTAGCCCTGCATTTGACCTTATAACTTTTTGTTTGGTCGCTGCGGGGCTCTTTTTTTGTACCAGTCACAAATTTGTAATTTGCTTTTACAGTGGCGCCTAAGCCCCTCACGGTGTTTATTTCTTGACCTAGAATCGAACTGTGAAGCTGAATTACTGGACAGCTTCCTCGCGAAAAACGCGCCCAACCGCTTATAACCGCACTGGAGGATGTCATGGACACCTTAATTTTTTCCCAAACCGCTATCTTTCGCATGCAACAATTGGCGAGCTGTGTTTATCACAAAACCGGGGTTCGCCATCGCATGGCTACACAGGATGGCATGTTGGCGTTGTTGCGGGAGGCGGGTGCATCAGCTGATCGAGATATTCGTCAATACTACGACTCGTTCGTCATGGAATTGAATAAGCGTCAATTGGATATGCTGGAAGCGCGCGATGTCAGTATGCGTAAACCCTTCTACGCCTCAGTGACCACGCCGATCCGCAAGGCAGGTTAAAAAGCTCTGGCCGAGTTGTTGTAGCAGTTGTTGATAGCTGGATACCTGTTGTTCACCGATGGGATCCAGCAGACCGATACGCAGATTGAGTGTTTTTGCCAGCTCATCCATCCCCTGCGCTTTGTAGTATGGCTCCATAAATAGACATTGCCCCTCCTTTGCTAGCACCTCCCGTAACTCCTGCAGATGTCGTGCGCCAGGCCGCCGCTCGGGCGTGTAGGTCACATAAGCAACTTGATGCAGGCCATAACGCCCAACAAAATGCCCATAGCCCTCATGGTAAACCGCAAAACCCATAGTCTTTACCGGCTCCAGCTGCTTTGCCAACTGTTGATCCAATAATTGTACCGATGTAGCGAAACGCTCCGCATTAGTGCGGAAGACTGAAGCAAACTCAGGCTGCAATTCCCCCAAACGTGCCGCCAATACCTGCGCAATCAGCACAGCATTGCGTGGATCAAGCCAAATATGGGGATCATGCCCAACATGGACATGGTTGCTGTGATGATGATCGCCCTTCACTGCTAACGGCCAGTGCAAGCCGGTTAACTCATAACTGGTGATTAACCTATTCGCAGGAAGATTGGCGAGCGGGCGCGCAAGAAAACTCTCCAATTCCGGCCCGACCCAGAGCACCAAATCCGCGGCGAGCAAGCGTTTGTGGTCAGACATTTTGAGTGGATAGTCGTGCGGGGAAGCCGTAATCGGCAAGAGGGTGACAACGTCGGCCTGGTCACCGGCCACTTCCCGTGCGATAAGCGCCAGCGGTTTGATGCTCGCCAATACCTGCAATTTCGCCTGTGCTGGCACCGCCAATAACAACGCCAGACTGATAAGCGCCAAGCCCTGCTGGAAAGAAACCCCGCAATACCGCATAACCCAAACCAATCCCGTAAATACATGCCAGATGAAAGGTTATAGAGTAACATAGCTGAACGTTTACATCGCCCTCTACCTGCTCTATCCAACCACTTGCCCGGGCGCATCTAGCCAGAGAAATTATGGAACACACCCCCATCGCCTGCAGCCATCATGACCATAACCATTGCATTAGCGATGCGCTTGAAGCCGCTCGCCAGCTCTGTGTAGGTCGCGGGGTGCGGCTCACCGATTTGCGTTTACAGGTGCTGGAACTCATCTGGCAAAACCACAAGCCTCTCGGCGCCTATACATTGATGGAGATGTTGGCCAAAGCCAATACCCGCCGCGTGGCGCCGCCGACAGTGTATCGCGCCTTGGATTTTCTATTGGAGCAGGGATTGATTCACCGTATCAACGTACTCAATGCGTTTATCGGTTGCCCTTCACCGACAACCAAACACCAGAGCCATTTTTTGATATGCCGTGCCTGTGGTATCGCTATCGAACTCGACCAACCGCAACTCAGCCAACAGATTATTGGCGTGGCGCAGGACGCTGGATTTCAGGTGGAGAGCCAGTCGCTGGAAGTCTCCGGCCTCTGTGCAAACTGCGCGGGTAACACTGAACATGACGGGCATGGGCATGAGTGATTATTTGATCAAAGCGCGCGGCTTGGGTGTGACACGCAATGGCCGCCAGATTTTACAGCGCGCCGATTTAACCCTGCGAACGGGCAAGATTGTCACCCTTATTGGCCCCAATGGCGCGGGCAAAACCACTCTGGTGCGCGCCGTACTCGGACTGATCAAAGTCGATGAAGGCGATGTTCTCAAGGCGCCAGATCTACGCATAGGCTATATGCCACAAAAACTCCATATCGATGCCAGCCTGCCACTGACTGTGGCGCGTTTCCTCGCATTAGGCGGTAAAGCGCGCGCAGATCTAGCCGAGACTCTGTCGCTGACCGGTATCGATAAGCTCATTAACATGCCCATGCAATCACTCTCCGGCGGCGAAACCCAGCGAGTGTTACTGGCGCGTGCACTCTTGCGCGATCCACAGTTATTAGTGCTGGATGAACCTGTGCAAGGCGTAGATGTGACCGGGCAATCGGCGCTCTATGCACTGATCAACGAGATCCGCAACCGTCGCCAGTGCGGGGTGCTACTGGTATCCCACGACTTGCATTTGGTGATGGCGACAACCGATACGGTGATCTGCCTTAACCAGCATGTTTGCTGCGAGGGCCACCCGGAACAGGTGACTAACGACCCGGCCTATCTTGCACTGTTCGGCGAAGCTGCAGGTGCGGCCAATCCGCCGCAAGTGGCGATTTATACCCATCACCATGACCACCAGCACGATGCACACGGCAACGTGATCCACGCCAAACCCGGCGGCTCTGCCCATATCCACACCAGCGCTTGCGGACACGATCACCATGCCTGATTTTTTATTGCTTGCTCTACTCGCCGGTATCGCGGTAGCACTAGTAGCCGGACCGCTCGGCGCCTTTGCTGTCTGGCGTCGCATGGCCTATTTCGGTGATACCCTTGCCCATTCCGCCCTGCTCGGTGTGACTTTTGGTCTGTTACTGGATATCAACCTCAATCTCGCCATCGCCCTCGGCTGTCTGCTGCTGGCCCTGATTCTGGTGGCACTACAGAACAACCGCTTCCTTGCTACAGATACCCTGCTGGGGATTTTGTCCCACTCCACTCTCGCGCTCGGGCTTGTTTGCGTGAGTGTTTTCAGTGAAAACCGCATCGACCTTATGGCGTATTTGTTTGGCGATATCCTCTCGGTCAGCCAAGGCGACGTGATTAGCATTTGGGTTATTTCGCTGGCGGTGATTGGCGCCCTTATCTGGCTCTGGCGCCCGCTGCTGGCAATTACGGTGCACGAAGAATTGGCGCAGGTGGAAGGCGTACCCGTGACCCAGGTGCGTACCGCTTTGATGCTGCTAATGGCGCTGGTAATTGCTATCGCGATGAAAGTAGTGGGCGTACTACTGATTACCGCGCTGTTGATTATCCCCGCGGCCGCCAGCCGTCGCTTGACCCATACACCTGAGCAGATGGCGCTGGTATCTAGCCTGCTCGGTGTCATCGCCGTACTGGCTGGACTCGCGGCATCCTATTGGTGGGATAGCCCCGCCGGCCCTGCGATTGTGCTCTCCGCCACCCTGTTGTTCAGCCTCACACTGCTGAAAAAACAACAGACCTAAGGCGCCGATTCAGGCCTCCGAGGCTGTCGTTTTGTAAGCCAAATCGCACAAACTTTAGCGAGAATTGCGACTATTATCACATTCGGGATTCAAGGATACTGGTCAACATCCCGCCTTGACACAAACGTAAAGTTTGGCGGCAAAATCAGCAAGGACAACGCCTACATGACAATTTTAAATATCGGTAACGAAGCCTTTAACAGCACGGAAGTTGCCGAAAAGGTGCAAAACGACATCAACTTTTTGCTCGCGCGGATTGATCATTTGCGGCAGCAGCCAAACCCCAATCCCGTGGTATTGCATACCTACCAGGAAATGCTGGAAAGCCGTCAAGCGGTATTGGAGTGGTTAGTGCACGACCAAGCCCCGATCCTGACAGCGGCACACAACGGCGGCTAGCTGTCACCCAAAGTTCATCAAAATGTTGCGTTTTCGTCACATGGTCACCGCAGACTTGGGTGAAACAGCTACGGAAACGCACTATGACTTCTTCCGCCAATGCCCTTGTTGCGCCCTTGCCTGTTGCTGCCAGCAGCGACTATCTGGATAGCCCCAAACCTGCCAGCTACCTGATTAACGCCCGCACTGTGTGGATCTCGGATATTCATCTGGGTTTCCGCGACTGTAAGGCCGATTATTTGCTCGATTTCCTCAACCACATCCATTGCGACACCCTCTATCTGGTGGGCGACATTGTGGACTTGTGGTCGCTCAAGCGTCGCTTTTGCTGGCCGCAAAAACACTATCAAGTGATGTTGAAATTCTACGAACTGGCTGCCAAAGGCGTGCGTGTGGTGTACGTACCCGGCAACCACGACGACCCGATCCGCCACTTTAGCGGCCAGTTGTTCGGGCCGATTGAAATCGCGCGCGAGCACGAGTATGTGACGGCCGATGGCAAACGTCTGCTGATCATGCACGGCGACGCAATGGACGCCTATATCAACCATAGCTGGCTTAAGCGGGTTATTGGCGACCACGGTTACGAGTTGTTATTGTTTATCAATCGCTGGTCAGACCGCTTCCGCAAATTGCTGGGACGCCCCTACTTCTCGCTCGCCGGGTTAATCAAAAGCAACATCAAAGGCGCCAAAGCGGCGATTGCCACCTATGAGCGGGAGGCCATTGCCGAGGCCAAGAGACGCGGCTACGACGGCGTGGTCTGCGGTCATATCCACTACCCGGCACTGCGCGAAGAAGGCGGCTTACGCTACGCCAACTGCGGTGATTGGATCGAAAACTGCACCGCGTTAGTGGAAGATCATCAAGGCTGCATGCGCCTGCTGCATCACAGCGATAAGATTCATTGGCAGGAGTTACAGAGCGCCTAAGGTTTAACGATAGGGATTCAGGTTTCCAGTGCCTGCATGGTAACAGCGGCGATAAAGCCAGCAGCGGCAATCAATCCTGACAGCTCATGGGTTTCGGCAAAGGCTTCGGGGATCATAGTCTCCACCAGCATCGCAAAAATGCCGCCGGCGGCGATGCAGGTTATCAGCGCTTTGATGTGCCCGGGCGCGCCGCCAAAAAACACTGCGCCGATAATCGCAAATACCCCCGATAAGACTGCCATACCACCCCAGAGCCGCAACATAAACCAACCACCATGGCCGGCACGGCGCATACCGGCAGTACTGGAAAGCGCTTCAGGAATATTGGAAATAAAAATAGCAGCGATAGTGGCAAGGCTGAGTTTGCCACCACTGGCAACCAGCAAGCCTATCGCAATGGATTCGGGTAGACCATCGAGCAAGGTGCCCGCCGCAATCGCCACGCCGGTATTGTTCGCCGCCGGTTGCTGGCTGTGGGAACGTTTGCGATGTTTGACGCCGGATGTATTCAGCCAGTGGTTGATCAGCGAAAAACCCGCTGCACCCAGCATAAAACCACCCGCAATCCAGCCCATAACCGCTTCGGCCAAAGCACCATCTACCAAATCAAAACTGAGCGCCGCAAATAGAACGCCACTGCCGAAAGCCATGATGTAAGCGACAACTTTGGGAGGAAAGTAGATAAACCAGCCCAATGCCGAACCCAGTAAGAGTGCGCTGGCGGCGATAAGCCCCCAAGCGCCAGCCTCCAGCCACAGCGGCATGGTCAACTGCCAAACCAGCCGCGCACCAGATCGGGCAACGGGACCGACCGGCCATCAACACTGCTCACCCACACCACTTTGGAATAGCCCTCTGCCGCCATGGTGTCCGGTTGGGATGCGGTGTAGACCTTGTACTTGACCATAAAGCTGGAACGCCCCGGCTCGCTGATAAAGACGTCAATACGCAGGGTCTCGGGGTGGAAAATCGGGCGCAAAAATGTGCAGCCAATAGTGACGACTACTGGGTGGGTATCACTTTTGAGGGGTAGCCCTTTCTCCAGCATCCACATAAAACGCGCTTCCTCAAAGTAGCGAAAGTAGAGCGTATTATTGACGTGGCCATAGGCGTCCATATCGCCCCAGCGGACGGGAATGTCGCAGGAAAAAAACGGTTGTGATTCATCATGGCTCATTGGTTTCTACTCCTTTATGCGGTCTGTTTGGCCATAAAACTCACCTGCATGCTGCCTAAACCAGCATAGTCGATCCGGATATCGGTGTTGAGTGGCACTTCAATCACCCCGGCATAGGAACCGGTAATCACTGCCTGTCCGGCGACTATGCCCTCCCCCCTGCTGCGCAGGAATTCGGCCAGCCAATAGAGCGGCGCGCGCGGATGGGTATTAGGGTGCTGCCCCTGCCGCTCGATCACTTCGCCAGTGGCGCAGGTCATGGTCACTGTAAAGCTGCTGGCGCCACGGGCGCTGGCGCAATCCACCTGCGGGCCGATAAACAGGCCCTGGTTAACGAGACCATCGGCGAGCATTTCAGGGAATTCACAGCTGGCCGGGTCGGCGTAGCGGCTGTTGATCAACTCCAATGCCATATGGGTGCGGACGATGGCGGCATCAACTTCGGTGGGGGTATATGGCTCAGCGCGCGCGGGTAAATCCTGGCCGAAAAAGAACGCGAGTTCAGGTTCTATACGTGCTCGCTCGCCCTCAGCCGTGGTTTTAGTCCAGAGGCTGACCGGTGGTACAGAGTCTATGGTGCGGGTGTAAATCGGGCCGACAACCAACTTATCTTCCGGTGGTAACAGGCATTTCCAGCCACCGATGCTGTCGTCCATTTTTTCGCACCACGCATCAGTGACAGCGGCCTGAATAGCCAGCGCCTGGTCCAGATTTTGTGGGCGGTAGTGTTCAGGCAATCGCTCAGACTGACTGCCACTAATACGGCGTTCAACCAAAATAGCGGCCGCCTCGGCAGCGGGGAAATCGTTCATAAATCATTACTCAATTTGGTGGGAGATGACCTGCAGCATACCGATCAAAAATCACTTACACCATAAACAAAAAACCCCTCGAAAGGGGTTTTGGCTGCCGCTGATCCAGCTGTTAGTGGTGCGGCGACAGCTCATGGGCGATGTGTTTGAGGTCATCGCTGGACTCAATAATATTCGCCACGGTGGTATAGGCTTTTTCCGGATCAAGATGCAAATCTTCAAACACCTGCGGAGGAATTGCCAATTTCGGTCCGCGGCCAATATTGTGCTGGTGCAACAAGCGCTGTGCGACAAAGATCAGCTTCGCGTAAGCAGCGTACTCACCCTGGTAATGCGGATTGTTCTGGTGGCGCAAGCCCACTACTACTTCCTCCGGCATCGACCACAGCGACATCAACGCTGCCCCTAGTTGCTCGCGGGTAACGCCGAGCAAATGGCGCTCTACGGCTTGATGATCCACATGGGGATTGGTATCCGCCAGTTCGCAGTAGTTGTGGAAATAGGGTGGAAACACCTCTGCGAGAATCAGGTAGCCGAAGTTATGCAGCAGGCCGCACAGGTAGGCCATACCAAAACTGGGGCGGTGGTCGCGCGGAATGGCAGTTACCAAACCTTCAATCGTGGCTGCCATATACACCGCTTGCTGCCAGTAAGGCAGTGCACCGTGAGGGCCTTCTTTGGGGATGGTCATGGCTTTACCAAGCGACAAGCCCAGCGCCAGATTGAGCACCATGTCAAAACCCAGCACCCGCACTATGGCGTCGTGGATGGATTTGATTTTGCCCGGCGCCGAATAGTAAGGCGACGCTGCCCAGCTCACCACTTGCGCGGCAAGGCTAGGGTCAGTCTCCACAATTTGGGCGAGATCGCTGATATCGGCATTGGGGTTAACACGCAGCTTGATAATGCGCTGGGCAGTATCCGATAAAGGCGGTAATTCGAGGGTTTCCTCTAAGCGCTGCTTCACCCGCAGTTGGGTGAAATTGCGCACTGCACCGAGGATCTGATCGGTATCGCTGGTACTGGTATCGTCCACCTCCAGCGGCTCAAGCGGCACGGCTATATCGCAAATAGTCGCATCATCCATAATTTGCTGGAATTCTTCGCGGCTAAAACGCAGCAGCTGTTTCTCATCGCCCGAATCGGCCAAGAGTTCACTGCGCTCAACCAGACTGCGGTCGATCAGCGTCAGCAGGCCGGCGAGCTTGGGAAGCGCAGGTATGGATTGCAGATTGTGGGATACACAGAATTTATGGACATCCTCCGGTTTGGCGGCATGGAGTTCGCGGCTTAATTGACGGTTGACCGCCTTGAGATCCAGCAGGCGATCCGCTGCAAAAATCACCTGTACCCGACCTTTGCCGTCCTGCAGGATTACTGACTTAGCTGCGCTCATAGTACGTAAATGCTGGTCATGCCAGAGCGCTCGTTCATTCTCATTCACTGGCACTTCAGACACCTGATAATGCACATTTTGCTTGTTGAGCAATGATTGAACACTGGTAGGGACTGACACGGCCTACTCCTCTTTTTAATTCCAAGTGGTTGATATGCATAGGTTTAAATGACTCTGGGCCGCTTTAGTCTGACGAGTGTAATCCAGTAAAAGCAATTCTCATATAGTCAAACAACATAATTGGCGGAGCGCATTGTTTCCCGGCAGACGATCTATCCAAGCATAGTCGAGATTTAGGGGTGCACAGGGCAATCTGGTGGAAGATATCGATAACTCGGTCAAAAAATGGAACAATTCTCATCCACAGGAAGAAACATCCGCCAAATCCTTATAAGCCAATCGTTATACCTGTAGATAGCGTTGGTTTTCACCCAACCAGCGCAACACTAACTGGCCGCACAGCTGTGGATAATCACTCATTAATAAGAGCGCGGCATCTTTGACTTCGGGTAGTAAATGACTGTCGCGCTGCAAATCGGCAATTTTGAATTGCATTTCACCGGTTTGGCGGGTTCCCAACACTTCTCCAGGTCCACGCAGCAGTAAGTCCTGTTCGGCGATATAAAAGCCGTCGCTGCTTTCACGCATCACCCGCAAGCGCTCGCGGCTGTTGTGCGATAGTGGCGAACCGTACAACAGCACGCAGTGGCTCGCCGCCGAACCGCGCCCTACGCGGCCACGCAGCTGATGCAATTGCGCAAGACCAAGCCGTTCGGGGTTTTCGATAATCATAAGGCTGGCGTTGGGCACATCCACCCCCACCTCAATCACCGTAGTGGCGACCAATAAATCTAATGTATTAGCCTTGAACGCCGCCATCACTGCCTCTTTTTCCGCTGGCTTCAACCGACCGTGGATCAGGCCGATACGCAGATGCGGCAAGGATTCCGTCAGATTGGTCAAGGTCGCCTCGGCTGCTTGCGCCTCTAGCGCATCGGACTCTTCGATCAACGTGCACACCCAGTAGGCCTGCCGCCCCTGCTCGCAGGCCAGACGCACCCGTTCGATCACCTCTTCTCGGCGATTATCGCTGATCACCACCGTGGTAATCGGCGTGCGTCCGGGAGGGAGCTCGTCGATCACCGAACAATCGAGATCGGCGTAAGCGCTCATCGCCAAGGTGCGTGGGATAGGTGTAGCAGTCATTATCAACTGATGCGGGCGAAGCAAGCCGGATCGCCGATTTTTCTCTCTATTGGTACCTTTTTCCGATAACGTAAGGCGCTGATGAACACCAAAGCGGTGCTGCTCATCGATCACAATCAAACCCAGATTCGCAAACTCTACCGCCTCCTGAAATAGTGCGTGAGTGCCAACCACCACCTGCGCTTCACCGCTGGCGATAGCCGCCAGCTGGGTGCGCCGCTCAGCCACTTTTAACTTGCCGGTCAGCCAGCCAAGTTGGATGCCGAACGGCGTCAGCCATTTGCCAAAATTGAGCCGATGTTGCTCGGCGAGGATTTCGGTCGGCGCCATAATCACCGCCTGTTTACCGCTGGCGACGGCAGCCAAAGCCGCAAGTGCCGCCACTACCGTCTTACCGGAGCCTACATCGCCCTGCACTAGCCTAAGCATGGGGATAGGTTTGGCCAGATCGGCGGCAATTTCACTGACGACGCGGCTCTGGGCGCGAGTTAGGTTGAAGCCCAACTGCGCCAAAAAGCGGGCCTGCAAACTCGCATCCAAATTCAGGCGGGTAGCGCCGTCGGCCTGGGTTTCTCGGCGCAACAGCAATAGGCTCAGGTGATGCGCCAACAATTCTTCAAACGCCAAACGCTGCTGGTAGGGATGCTCAACATCCATCAACTGCTGGATATTGGCATTGGTCGGCGGCTGATGCAGATAGCGCAAAGCATCGGCAAGCGAAGACTGGTTCAACTGGCGGCGCACCACATCGGGCAGCAACTCTTTAAGCGCGTGCGTATCGAGCCATGTCAGTGCCTGCAGTGCCAGTGAGCGCAGGCGTGGCTGGGTCAGGCCTTCGGTGGCTGGGTATATCGGGGTGAGCGACTGCGCCAGCGGCAGGGGCGCCGCTGCGCTCAACTCATCGTATTCGGGATGGTACATCTCCAGTCCCGAGGCGCCGCGGCGCGTCTCACCAAAAATCCGCAAACGTGTGCCGCTCACCAACCGCTGCTTTTGCGCATTGTTGAAATGGTAGAAACGCAGCGTGATTGTACCGGTGCCATCCTGCACTTTACACACTAGGCTGCGGCGCTTGCCAAAGACGATATCGCAGGCGCGCACCTCCGCCTCGATCACCGCATTGACGTTGGGCTGCAGGGCGCCAATCGGTGTGATGCGGGTGCGGTCTAGGTAACGCAAAGGCAAATGCAGAAGGATGTCTTGCAGGCTAAATAGGCCTATCTTCGCCAATTTGGCAGCCAAACTGGCGCCAACGCCCTTCAGAGCACTGGCGGGGATTTGGTCGAGGGTTCTCTCGCTAGCAGATGCCAAAGTAGATATTACTCGCCAGGATCAGTGGCGGCAGGCTTTAATCGCCGCACGCAAGGCATCAATCGCTTTATGGCGCGGAAAGCTGGCGCGCCAGGCAAGTGCAACTGTACGACTGGGTGACGGTTCAATAAACGGGCGGGTGACCAATACTTCTGAGCTGTAGAGCGAACTCTCGGCGGCCGAGGCGGGCAATATAGTCAGGCCGAGGCCCGAGGCGACCATATGGCGCAGGGTTTCCAGTGAACTGCCCTCGGCGGCGGTGCGCACGTTGCTGGCGTTGGCCTCGCCGTGATGTTGCAGGCTCGGGCAGGTAGTGAGCACCTGGTCGCGGAAACAATGACCTTCACCAAGAAGCAACAGCTGTTGATCATTCAGGTCATCCGGTTTCAGGGCTTCTTTGGCGGCGAGCGGATGGTCTTTAGGCATCAGCACCACAAAGGGTTCTTCATAAAGGGCTTGGGTAACCACATCCGGCTCAACGAATGGCAGCGCCACAATAATCACATCCAACTCACCATTGCGCAGTTTTTTGCGGAGGTTGTGGGTGTAGCCCTCTTCTACATAAAGCGGCATTTTGCTCGCTAATTTTTGCAAATGGGGGATAAACTTGGGCAGCAAATAGGGGCCGATAGTGAAAATCGCGCCGACCGACAGGGGGCTGCTAAGTTGGTCTTTACCGGCATCGGCGAGGTCTTTAATGGCCGCTGTCTGCTCGAGCACCAGATTCGCTTGCGCTACGATTTGCTCGCCGAGCGGTGTGGGCTGCACGCGCGATTTGGTGCGCTCGAACAGCGCTATGCCCAGCTCATCTTCCAGTTTTTTAACTGCAATACTCAGGGTCGGCTGGCTTACGTAGCAGCGATCGGCCGCGCGGCCAAAATGTTGCTCCTGGGCAAGCGTGACTATATAGCGCAATTCGGTCAGGGTCATAATGCAGCTCCGTTACTAAGACTTCTGTGAATAGCCTAAAACTATCAGATTGGCGACTTTTATCAAATGACAATTAACGCATCTTCACAAGAAAAGCTATTAATCATCGGTTGTGGCGATATCGGCCAGCGCCTCGCACAGCAACTCGCCTCTCATCACTATCGGATTACCGGCCTGCGCCGCCAACCGCCGGAAGATTTACCCTACCTCCAGTACCGCGTGTGCGATGCCACCCAGACCGGGCAACTCGACGCCCTGCTCGGCAGCGAAGCGTTTGATGTCATCGTGATCAGCATGACGCCCGCCGAGCGCAGCGATGGAGGTTATGAACAAGCTTATGTGCAAACTTGCCGCAATCTCGTGACGGGATTGAAACAACACCAACACCAGCCGCGTTTGATCCTGTTTGTCTCCAGTACCGCCGTGTACGGACAAAACGACGGCAGTTGGGTCGATGAATCATCGCCCACCCAACCCGAAAACTTTAGCGGCAAGCGCTTGCTGGAGGCGGAACAGGTGATACGAGAAAGCGGCTTCGCCCACAGTTGCGTCCGCTTCAGCGGGATTTACGGCCCCGGCCGCAACCGTTTGATTGAGCAGGTGAGGCAACACCGCGCATCGGCCAGCCCGCACTACACCAACCGCATCCATGCCGATGATGGCGCCGGAGTGCTCGCACATTTGATCGAACTGCAGCACAAACAAGATCTTGCGCCGGTTTATCTAGCGACGGACTCATCACCCACTCCGATGGTTGAGGTCGTCAACTGGATTGCCAGCCAATTGGGAATTGTGGATTTTTTTGCATCCGACGCCGTCAATGAACGCGGCAATAAACGCATTAGCAACCGGAGTTTGTTGGCGACGGGTTATTCATTTCTCTACCCGGATTTCCGCTCGGGCTATAACGGACTCATCAACTTATAGATATAAAAAACCCGGCACACTGGCCGGGTTTTTCGTCACACGCGCAGTAATTAATTGCGTGTTTCAGTCTTGGTCACTGCAGTAGACACCTGGCCTACTACACGACGGTTCTGCTCGCGGCCAGCTGCATTCATATTGTCTGCAATCGGTTTGGCTTCGCCGTAACCAATCGCATTAACACGATCTGCACCTATACCATATTTGGTAATCAATGCCGCTTTCACCGAGTCAGCACGGCTTTGTGACAGCTTTTGGTTGTAGGCATCAGAACCCTGGCTGTCGGTGTGACCTTCAACAGTCACAACGGTATCAGCATATTGGTTCATAAAGGTTGCCAAATTGGCTACTTCGCTTTCAAATTCAGGTTTGATAATCGACTTGGCGGTATCGAAGGTGATGTTCAATTCGATGGCTACACTTTCGGTCAATTTCAGTGAACAACCCACTGCATCCACTTTGTGCGTTTTGGGGGTATCAGGGCATTGGTCTTTAGAATCCAATACACCGTCGCCATCGCTATCTGCTTCTACCGGTGCAGCAACAACAGGAGCAGCGGCGACAGGTGCTGACTCACCACCAAAAACAAAACCAATACCAGCAGTTACGGCTAAATCGGTGTATTCATTGTCGAGGCTGTTAAAGGCACGCACGTCGGTGCGGAACTGCCAGCTATCGCCCAAGCTGCGCTTTATACCAGCACCCAGGTTGAGCAGGGTGTCACGCTCGGAAGACGGATCGGCAGCGTTGAATTCACGCTCCTGATCGCCCACGCCAAAGGCGACATAAGGGCGCCATGCGCTCTCGGTATTGATGTGGTAAAGCATATCTAAACGGTATTGGGTGCCATCTACATCGACACCACCGGATTGGGTTTCGCTGTCCCAGCGACTTGCTACCAAATCCAACATCCAGTTTTCAGTCAGGGCAAAACCAACACCAAGACCCCAAGTGTTGGCATCTTCCAGTGAGTCTTCAAAAAATGTACGGCCAGCGTCAGCATGGATTTCTACTTTGTGGTTGTCGGCACTGGCGCCAGTTGAAATTACTGCCGCAATAGCAGCTGATAAGGCAAGTACGTGTGTGTGTTTCATAGCCATTTGTTCTCCGTAGAAAATAGCGAGGTTCCAAAAGACAATCTGATTCCCTCGATTGATTAGTTGCTAAAGCTGTTAAAACGTATCTGTTGTAAATCTATCAATAGTTACCGATCTAAAAGCTGATTGTCTGCAGAAATCCGTTTCATGATTATTTTCAGGTGGTTACCTTAGCAAATTAAGGCAGTTTATGCCAATTTACGATGTTTTTTTGAACAGCAGATCCCACACGCCATGACCGAGGCGCTCCCCACGTTTTTCAAACTTGGTGATCGGACGGTAATCCGGCCTCGGTGCGTAGCCGGTTTCGCTAAACTCGGTAGCAAAGCCTGGCGCAGCATTCATCACTTCCAACATATGCTCGGCGTAGGCCTGCCAGTCGGTCGCCATGTGGAATATGCCGCCGGGCGCGATTTTAGGGCGGAGTTTCTGAACAAAGGCTGACTGGAGTATGCGGCGTTTGTGATGTTTCTTCTTATGCCAAGGATCGGGAAAGTAGAGCTGTAAACGGTCAATAGCAGCATCGGGAATACAATCTTCCAGCACATCCATGGCATCGGCCATGTATACGCGCAGGTTGGTAAGTTTTTCCTGCCCCGCTACGTTAATCAGGCGGCCAACACCGGGCGGATGCACTTCAATGCCGATAAAATTTTTATCCGGCTCATTGCGCGCCATCTCCAGCAGAGAATCGCCCATCCCAAAACCGATTTCCAGTACCAGCGGCGCCTTGCGGCCAAACACCTGCTCCGGATCAATGGGCCCCTTGAATAAGCTCAGACCAAATACCGGCCACCAGCTATCGAACGCATTTTTTTGGCCGACAGTAATGCGCCCGGCGCGGATCACAAAACTGCGGATCGATTTGGGTTTAAATTCGGGCTTAATTAAAAACCCTTCCTCGCCGGACTCAACATCGGGCGTTAACTCAGGTAATTCGGACATAAAGGCTACAAGTTATAAAGTAAAAGAAATCAATCGGCCGAACTGGTCCGCCATGCAGAAATCGTGAGCAGCAACCAACCAACCAAAAAACAGAGTCCGCCCAACGGGGTAATTGGCCCCAACCAACGCGGAGCACCCAGCGCCAACGCGTAAAGACTGCCACTGAACAGTAGGGTGCCCAGTATAAAGGCTAGGCCAGCGGCTTTTAACCCTGATGCAGCAGGTTTCTGTTTAAACCAAAGTGCAACCAGCATAAGCACAAGCGCGTGATACATCTGGTACTGCACACCGGTTTTGACCACCTCTATCATCTCCGGAGCGAGCATTTGCTTGAGACCATGCGCTGCAAAAGCACCTATAACAACTGCGAAAAAACCGCTAACAGCGGCGATCACCAGAAAAAATCGCGCCACAATATCACCTTCAAAAATACGTTTTATAAATGGGCAGACAATAAAAAAGCCGCGCTAAGCGCGGCTTTTCAGGGTGCTATTGGAGCGAGAATTAGGCTTCCATCATCATGGTTTTGACTTTGTTCATGGCATTCTTTTCGAGCTGGCGGATACGCTCGGCTGATACGCCATATTCTGCAGCTAGATCGTGCAGGGTCGCCTTGTCATCATTCAACCAGCGGCGCTGCAGGATGACACGGCTGCGGTCATCCAGTTTTTCCATCGCCTTTTCCAAGCCATTGACGTTGGACTCTTCCCAATTGGATTCTTCCAAGCGCACAGCGGGATCATAGCGATTGTCTTCGAGGTAATGTGCCGGCGCTACATAGCCATCATCTTCGTCGTCTTCACCAGCGTCAAACCCTGCGTCATAGGACGCTAAACGACCTTCCATTTCGCGCACTTGTTTGACGTCAACACCCAGATCTGCCGCGACCGCATGGGCTTCATCATTGCTCAACCAGGCCAAACGCTTTTTGGCGCCGCGCAGATTGAAGAACAATTTACGCTGGGCTTTGGTGGTGGCGATTTTAACGATGCGCCAGTTTTTCAAGATAAATTCGTGAATTTCGGCTTTGATCCAGTGCACGGCAAACGATACCAAACGCACGCCTTTGTCCGGATCGAAACGTTTAACCGCTTTCATCAGGCCGACATTGCCTTCCTGCACCAGATCGCCCAGTGGCAGGCCATAGCCGTTGTATGAGCGGGCAATATGCACCACAAAGCGCAGGTGCGCCATAACCAATTTACGGGCGGCATCGAGGTTGCCATTGGTGACCAAATCGCGTGCCAGCTCCTGCTCCTGCTCAACGGAGAGAATAGAGAAGCTGCTGACTGCCTGAACATAGGCATTCAGGTTTGCACCAGGGGCCAAAATGCCGATAGGTTGCAGACTTGTGCTTGTGCTCATGTTTACCTCCAATTTCAAGATTGCCCGAGTGTATCACCCGCCTATTGGTTCCGCCAGCACCCAAAAAGTTCACTTTACGCGGATGTTGCACTCTCAATTGGCGCGATAGAAAACATCTATCAACGCGGCTGGATTTGGTACAAATGCCGCGCCACTGCGATCCAGGCTCCTATTAATCCGGTAAAACCGGCGATCAGAATTAATTGCAGGCTCTCAATAAAGCCTAGCCCCTGTAAACGAAAACTACTTTGATACAGATCAGCAAGCTGGGTAACAGGCGCCGATAACCACCAAAATCCTAACGCCAGCAATATTGCCGCCAGTATTCCACCGCCCACGCCAAACCAAAGGCCGGTGTAAAGAAAGGGGCGACGGACATAGGCATCGGTCGCACCGACCAGTTTGACGACGACAATTTCATCGCGCCGATTTTCTATCGCCATACGAATAGTGTTGCCAATTACCAACAGCACTCCTAAGGCCAGCAGCCCCGCAAGTGCAACCACAAAGCGCTCGGCGACAGTAATAAATTGATGCAGGCGCTTAACCCAGAGCATATCGAGACGTACATCGGCCACCAGCGGATCAGCCACCAGCGCTTGTTGCAAGGAGGTGAGCGCATCGGGCGCATTGCCGCCAATTTTGGGTTTGACCAAAATCACCGCTGGCAATGGGTTTTCATCGAGATGATTGGCCAGCTCGCCCAAACCCGAACCCAATTTGAACTCTTCCAGCGCCTGCTCAGGTGATACGTAGGTAGCCTGGACAACATCCGGTCGCTTCGCCCAGCGGCTGCGCAGATCCTGCGCCTGACCGGCACTAGCTTCCTTTTTCAGGAATACCGAGATCTGGCTGGAGTCCTGCCAGCTCTGGCCGATTTGCTGCACATTGCTAAACACCACGAAAAGCGCGGCCGGCAGGGCGATGGCGATGGCGATTACCAGCCAGGTCATCAGGCTTTGCAGCGGCGTGCCCAGCATGCGCAACAGGCTTTCAATTGCCGAGTTGCTGTGATGCGCACTCCAAGCATCGAACTTGTCGCGCCAGGACATCTGGCTCGACACCGCACCTTGCGGGCGGACATTCTCTAATCGTGGAGGCGCCTCGCGACGCGGGCGCTCGTTGCGCGGTGTAGCACTGGCACCCATACGATTGGGGCGGCGCTCGGGTTTTGAAGGACGATTCGATTTCACCAGAGCACCCCATCGTGGACCAGTTTGCCTTGCACGAGGCCCAATACCCGTTTGTTCATGCGCTTGAGCAATTCCACATCGTGGGTGGCGATCATTACAGTCGTACCAACTTCGTTGAACTGGCGGAATAAGGTCATGATTTCATTGGATAATTCCGGATCCAGGTTACCGGTTGGTTCATCTGCCAATAACAAGGTGGGCTTGTTGACCACAGCGCGCGCGATACCGACACGCTGCTGCTCTCCGCCCGATAAGGTCATAGGATTGCTGCGCTCTTTATCGAGCAGATCCACCTTATCAAGTGCCGCGCGCACCCGTTTGCCGATTTCCTGATGAGGATAACCGGCCACCTGCAATGGCAGGGCGACGTTGTCGTAGACAGTGCGGTCAAACAGCAGCTGGTGATTCTGGAACACCACGCCGATATTGCGGCGGAAATACGGCAGCTGGCTTTTCGGCATACGCGCCAAGTGATGGCCATCCACAAATACATTGCCATTGGACGGCTGCTCCATCAGCAGAATAAGCTTCATCAAGGTACTCTTACCGGCTCCTGAATGCCCGGTAAGGAACAGCATTTCTCCTGACTCCACCTCAAAGTCGACCCGCGCCAAGGCTTCGTAGCCGGTGTCGTAGCGCTTGCTTACAGTTTCAAATCGAATCACAACAAACCCTGTTTGCTAAATTATTAGGAAGCATCAGATTGGTTAACTTCAGTTTTGGTCAAAAAGTGCCTTGATAAATGCCTCAGCCGCAAACGGCTGAAGGTCGTCGATGGATTCACCGACACCGATAAACCGCACCGGCAGCGCAAATTTTTTGCTCAGTGCAAAGATCACCCCACCCTTGGCGGTACCATCAAGTTTGGTCAGTACCAACCCGGTTACTCCAGCCGCATCACGGAATTGCTCGGCCTGATTGACGGCATTCTGGCCAGTGCCCGCGTCCAACACCAACAACACTTCATGCGGCGCTGAGCCATCTACCTTGGCCATCACCCGTTTGACCTTGGACAGCTCATCCATCAAATGGTTTTTATTGTGCAAACGACCAGCGGTATCGGCGATGATCACATCAATTCCACGCGCTTTCGCCGCATTTAACGCGTCATAGATAACTGAGGCCGAATCTGCTCCTGTATGTTGGGCAATCACCGGAACATTGTTGCGCTCGCCCCAGACTTGCAGCTGTTCGACCGCCGCAGCGCGGAAAGTATCCCCTGCCGCCAACATGACTTTTTTGCCCTCGTTTTGCAGGCGCTTGGCGAGTTTGCCGATAGTGGTGGTTTTACCCACACCATTCACGCCTACAACAAGGATGACATAGGGCTGTTTGCTGCTGTCAATCACTAGGGGTTTTTCCACCGGGCGCAGCAGGTCAGTGAGCTGGTCGCGCAGCGCTTTATAGAGCGCATCGACATCGTTGAGCTGTTTGCGCGCCACGCGTGCAGTCAGGCTGTCGATAATTTCCGTCGTTGCCTCCATCCCCACATCGGCGACCAATAGCTGGGTTTCCAGCTCTTCAAACAGCTCATCATCGATGGTTTTACGGCCGAGGAATAAATTGCCAAGCCCTTCGGCAAAGTGGCTGCTGGTACGGCTCAATCCCTGTTTGATGCGCGCAAAAAAGCCGAGTTTGGCGGGGACTTCTGGCGCCGCTTCTACTTGCACTTGCGCAGCGACGATCTCCGCTTGCACAACGGCCGTTTCAGCGGGCGCCTTTTCGGCGGCTGGCGGCGCATCAGCGGTGGGCGTTGCGGTATCGGGCTTATCGGATTTTTTAAACAGATTGAAAAACATAGTGTTGGTCTGGGTCTTAACCTGAGAGATGGATGCTGTGCCCGGGCAGATAGGGTTTCTGCAAATCCGGCAAAGGCGCTATCCTACCACTTCTGATCTACCGGTAGAGAAATGCCTTGCCCAAACCTGTCGCAAAATCATCCAAACCCAAGCCGGCTGGCAGCAACCAATTGCGCATCATTGGTGGCATCTGGCGCGGACGCAAACTCAGTTTTCCCGACGTCAATGGCCTGCGCCCGACTGGCGACCGCATCCGCGAAACCTTATTTAACTGGCTGGCGCCGGATATCCAGGGCGCACGCTGTCTCGACCTGTTTGCCGGATCGGGGGCGCTGGGCCTGGAAGCACTATCGCGAGGCGCAACGTCCAGCTTGCTGCTGGAGAAACACGCCGCAGCTGCGCAGCAACTCAAAAGTAATCTGCAATTATTACAGGCCGACAATGGCCGGGTCGAACAGGTGGACAGCCTTCAATGGCTCAAGCAACAACCGCCCAAACCATTTGATATTGTTTTTATCGATCCCCCCTTTGCGCTCGAATTGTGGGAGCCTATTGCTGCTGAGTTGGAAGCACAGGATTGGTTGAGCGATGCGGCAGTTATCTACCTTGAAGCACCACGCGATGCCCAATTGCAACTGCCCGGCAACTGGCAATTGCACCGTGACAAACAGGCCGGCCAAGTTAGCTTCCGCCTGTACCATCGCCACACTCTGGACGATAGCAACTAAACTGTATCTGCTGCGATGGTGCTCGCGCTGGCTAGTGACCAGTGAATTTTGTACCATGCGCGCCTCGCCTATCGGCCTCCACCACGGAATACTCCTATGCGCACAGTGGTCTACCCAGGTACCTTTGACCCCATCACCAATGGCCATATCGATTTGGTGGAGCGCGCCTGTCGCCTGTTCGACAATGTGATACTAGCGGTGGCGGCGAGCAATCGCAAAAATCCCTTATTTACGCTGGATGAGCGGGTCGCACTGGCCAAGGAAACTCTTGCCCATCTCCCCAATGTGACGGTTTGCGGTTTCGATATTTTGTTAGTAGAGTTTGTCCGCCAGCAGAACGCCCAGGCGGTATTGCGCGGGCTGCGCGCCGTATCCGACTTTGAATACGAATTCCAGTTGGCGAATATGAACCGCGCGCTGGCGCCGACCATGGAAAGTATTTTCCTCACCCCGGCCGAACATCTTTCTTATATCTCTTCTTCTATCGTGCGTGAGATTGCCTTTCTCGGCGGCGATGTCAGCAAGTTTGTCGCCGCCCCGGTAGAGGCTGCACTGAAGCGCAAATTCGGCAAATAACCCGCCGCCTTTACTGATCGATTATTTCTGGCAAGCCACACAATACACAGTGGTGCGATCATTCATTCGCACCTCTTTAAGCGGCTTTTTACACCGGGTGCAGGGCTCGCCACCGCGCCCGTACACCAGTAACTGCTGTTTGAAGTAACCGGGCTTACCTTCGCCGCCGACAAAGTCGCGCAGTGTTGTCCCGCCCTGGTTAATCGAGCGCTGCAATACAAATTTGATATCGCGCACCAGATCTTCACAATTTTTTTGTGTCAGCGAACCCGCCTTGCGGATGGGTTTGATACCCGCCATAAACAGGGATTCATTGGCGTAGATGTTGCCCACCCCAACAACGATTTTACTGTCCATGATGAACTGCTTGATCGCCTGGCTGCGCTTGCGAGTGCGCTCGTACAGATAATCTGCCGTGAAGCCATCGGTCAGCGGCTCCGGCCCCAAATCGGCCAGCAGTTTGTGCAACTGCGGCTCGCCGTCCACCCAGAGCAAACAACCAAAGCGGCGCGGATCGCAATAGCGCAGAGCACGTTTGCCAAATACCAAATCAAAATGGTCGTGGAATGATGGTGGCTCGTCGGTGTTAACGACGCGCAAGCTGCCCGACATGCCCAGATGGATAAGGGCATGGCCATTGCCAAAATCGAGCAGCAGATATTTGCCGCGCCGCATTGCATTCACCAGCCGCCGCCCACTGACCAACTCCGCCAGCTCAGGTGGGATTGGCCAGCGCAAGCGCGGCTGGCGAATGACAATCTCCGTCACTTTTTGCCCAAGCACATGGGGACTGATACCGCGCAGGGTGGTTTCGACTTCGGGTAACTCAGGCATAGGAATTCCTGTTTTTTATCGCTAATGGTCACATGCTAAATGGCTAATAGAAGTAAATCATCGAATTTGGCGCAAATTTCATCAAAATAAGCCGAAATATTCTCTCTGTGACGTTGAAATACACAAAACCCTAGCTAGAATTCTGAATGTGATGTGCATCACAAACAAATGAGAACCAATTCGCATTTTTAGGAGAAATTGGCCTACAAGTTGCTGATTCGATGATGTTGGCAAAAATCCAGCGGTAACGGATAAGTGCCAAATGTGTGTATGACTGTTTGGACAGCTTATTAGCCCGACGCCGTCGCGGCCTCTTTACCTTCTGGAGTGTTGAATGAAAAACCTGTTTACCGCGTTGCTTTTCCCGCTGTTGTTAGCCACATGTGCTGCACAAGCACTGCCGATTGTCTCTTTATCCAATGCGGGCGATGTGACTAGCTCAGTCGCCGGCGCAACGACGATTGATTTTAATTCCGGTTGCGGTTATGCCAGCTGTAGCGGTGACTTTGCCCTTGTCACTGGTAATCAGAGCGGGAAATATGCGCAACCCTTTGGCGTCAACTCACAATATTTGACAGTGCCCAACCCAGCGCCCACCACCCAAAGTGCCATTTTTAACTTAGGTACTGCAGCGGATTATTTTGGTATTTTTTGGGGCTCAATCGACAGCTATAACTTCATCAGTTTTTATTTGAACAATAGCTTGGTAGCAAGTTATTCCGGCAGCGATATTGTGGGCCAATTTGCCAATGGCAACCAACTGGGTTACAGCTCCAACCGCTATATCAATTTTGATTTTGGCAGCGAGTCTTTCGACAGCGTTAAATTAACCAGCCATGGCTTTGCCTTCGAAAGCGATAACCACGCCTTTAAAAAGCTGGTCTCGGTTACCGAGCCTACCACGGCGCTATTATTTTTGCTGGGGCTGATTGGGTTGGCACTGGCGCGTCGTCAAGAACGCATTAGCCGCCAATAAATTAATACACGAAAAAAAACCGCTGCGGATTATCCTCAGCGGTTTTTTGTTGCTCAAGTATTCTCACCTATATCAGCTGCTTGCGCTAAAACGCATCATTAAATTCAATTGATTGGCAATGAGTTGAAATTCCTCAAATTGGCGCGCACTCAGTACACCGGTTTCCGCATCGGCATAAGCCAAGGCCATCAGACGCTTATTCAGTAACAGAGGGGCGAGAAAAATAGCGCCGGTAGCTCCCATCATCTGTAGAGCACCGATATCTTTCTGTACGCTGGATGGTTGATACCAGAGCGGTTGTTGGGTGCGCAAAAACTCGTGCAACAATTCACCTTTGTGTAATTGTTCAAGATTGATTTTAATGCGTTGCCGCCAGAGATGTGTTCCCTTGCCAACAACATAACGGACATCAAGCATTTTACTTTTATGATCCACGACCAAAATCGCCACCCGGGATATACCTGAGCCTTCATGCAATGCCGCAAGCGACAGCTGCGTAATTTTCGGGAAGTCATCCCCTGCTAACATTGCTTTGTGAATTTGGTTGAGTTGCTGTTGGAATAAATAATCAGGCTTTACCGCACTCTCTTCTTTTTGTTCTATTAGCGCTGGATCCGGCAAAGAACTGATCAATACTTCTACACCATAAATCTTGGCAATTACCGAAGCCTCATCCGCCATCATCAGTATTTGTTTTTTTGCATCGTCCAAAGAAATCTTGCACAGATTCGCCGTTTGTTGACAAATTTTTTGCATCTCCTGACTTTTCATTCCCCGCTGGATATAGGTGCTGATTTGGTTGCCTAAATTTACCGCGCGCGCGGCTGCGCTGGAGTGCACATGGTTTTCGCAGGCTTCGCTCAGCAGATCACCGAGTGTCCAGTCTTTAATTAAATGGCGCGATAGCAAACTGGTATCCACACCCAGATATTCCAACGCCAAACTGTGTTCGGCCTGTGGGTCCTGATCGCGCGCCTCAATAAAATTTTCTACCACTTTGCGCCCGGTAGAGATAAGCGCAAGTTCGCTAATATTGCGCAATAGCGCTGCAATAAATACTTGCTCTTTTTTATCGCCATCCAAAAACGGCACCATCGCTTTCGCCTGCACGGCGGCATGAAATGAGCGCGCCAAACTTTGGATCAATAAAGTTTTTGGCTTGCCCTTTAAAAAATTCTCAATCAACGTCGTCGCGAGAGTGATATTGCGCAGGTTGTCAAAACCCAAATGGACAATCGCGCGCGACACTGTTTTGATCGACGCAAATGATGGGTTGTAATGGACCGAGTTGGCGATCTTTAATACTTTGGAAGTGAGGTCAGCATCGCGCAAAATAATTTTGGTTAAATCCTCCGCGCGACATTTTTCATTTTCACTCAGCTCGCAGATCTCCCTTACCACCGCGTTGAGCGTCGGCAGTTCTTGTTCGGCTAGAGTGGTCATCCATTCCTCAAGCCCGCGAATTTCTGTCATAGGGAAAACCTGTGTTGGCGTGACTTTCGGCTCTGCGACTAGACGTTGGGTTGAGACTATTGACGCATTCAAACCTTGGACTCCAGCGCTACTGACTGCATTTGTTATCGATTATTGGCTTGAGTGTAGTTCAGGTCGCTGAATTCTGCCTTTTGGCACCTCAGATTCATTTCTTATTAACTGAAGGGAATTTCAGGCAATAAAAAACCCGGTACACAGACCGGGCTTTTTAGCGAAACCAACTATCAAGAATTGAACACTAAATTACTTGATTTTGCCTTCTTTGTAGACCACGTGCTTGCGCACAACTGGATCAAACTTTTTGATTTCCATCTTTTCTGGCATGGTGCGCTTGTTCTTGTCAGTGGTGTAGAAGTGACCAGTACCAGCAGAAGAGTTCAGACGAATTTTTTCGCGCATGACTATAGCTCCTAATTACACTTTGTGGCCGTTGGCACGAACATCAGCCAACACAGCGTCAATGCCACGCTTGTCGATGATACGCATACCTTTTGGAGTCAGGCGCAGAGTCACGAAACGCTTCTCAGCTTCCACCCAAAAACGGTGAGATTGCAGGTTTGGCAAAAAACGACGCTTGGTGTGGTTTTTTGCGTGGGAAACATTGTTGCCGGTAATGGGACGTTTACCAGTAACTTGACATACCTTGGACATTTTATTGCCTCATTAAAAATTCAGCGCGCTAAGCTGGACGCTGTGTTAGAACCGTAAAACAGACTAACAACCAGCCTAGAGCATTGTTGTAAGCAGCCTATTCTTTCCTAAACGCGGGTTAATTTCAGGGTTGGAGCAGCAAATCCCAAGGGAAATTTGCGCGGAAATGGCGCTCTTTTAATACGCCTTCACAACCCTGCCGCAAAGAGCCGCGTTTTATACCAAAACAGTCCTCCAATAGCAATGAAAAGCTGTTTTTTTAACCAAAAAAACTGGGCTACTCCAATTAATAGCGCGATTTCAGAGCAATCCCCGCTCTGCAAAGGAAATTACCTCGCTGTCGCCCACCACCATATGGTCGATCACCCGCACATCGATCAAGTCCAGCGCTGCCTGCAGGCGCTGGGTAATACGGCAGTCGGCTTGACTAGGTTCGGCCACACCACTGGGATGGTTGTGGCTTTTACAGAGCAACAGAACAGATCGGTCATTTAATGTTTTTGACGCCATCAGGCGTTTATATAGTGTAAGTGCTGAAACATTCAGTGTCGCCACTTGGACCAAGAAAATTTTCGGATCACTCGGTTAAAGTGAGGACTCTGGCTAGGAGGGCGCAGTGGTTTTGCAAAGGGGTAACACTGAATCCGGCAGAGCTGGCAGGGGGAATTTTGCTAGGCGGTCTGCATAAGCAGTGGGAGTATCATAAACGAGGGGTAAATGCTTTAGGGGGCGGAAGGATAAGGGCGCATACTGCAGGGGCCATAACAGCTGCCCGGTAAAAATAAAAAAGGCCGACAAAGGTCGACCTCTTGAATAGACTGGCCGGAACCGCCTGCGGGACTATGCTCCAAACCAGACGGGCGACCATTTATTACGGTGTGAGCGAAAAGCCCAATTTCGTTACTTTACTCATTCATGCTTAAATATTCCACACAAAACCCATGCACTGCATCGAAATTGTTACATCTTATCGAGGTTTGTAATTGACAGGTTCTTCGATGAACCCTAGCATAAAGTCGTTGCCCAAGAGGCCTTATTGTATTTTTCCCTCCTTCGAGGACTTGAAAGCCCAACCTAAAAGTTGGGCTTTCTTCGTTTTAGAGGAGCGCGCCAACATTCTAGTCCAGCGCCAGAAAATTCGCCGCTTCCCGAGGCTATATTTCTCAGAGGATTCCAGTTATGTAGGTCTCAGGATAAGGGAAGTGGACACGGTTAATTAAGAATTAACAGGCATTAGTTTGCTCACCTATCAAGTATTGGCTCAGATTTGCTTAATTAGTATACTTAACGCGTTGGCGCAGACCGGAACTCGAAAGGGGCGCCAATGTCGGGTTATAAGCCCCCTATGAGATTTTACTCACCAAATGTAAGCACTTCCGGATAATACGAAATTAAATTACCTTCGTCAGATAACACCTCATCCGTATGACCATATGTTTTTGCCCATTCCCATTGGATTGACTGTAGAAAACCTAGTGAACGTCTTTGTCGAAAACTACGAGTTAAGTCTAATAGCAATGGATAAGGAAGCAATTTACCCTTTACCTTTATTCTGTGAGATTCAAATATCATGAGACAATAGTGAATACTTCTAGGTTGTGATGCAGCATATTCAATTATTCGATCAGCCACCATGCTGGGATGCAAACTGGTATTATTTTCATTGATTAAAATTAAAACACCAGTGGCTAGGTGCGGAAGACTTTCGAATTGTTTAGCTATTTGTTTGTTGGCATCGCTACATACTTTTTTAATTCGCGTTGTCATTTTATTTTGGATTTTAAGCTTAAGTGCGTTCTCCTCATCTAGATTTTCCGTAAATCCTGCCGATGATAAAGTTCCAAAGATGACCACCCCTTTATCAGATAAATATTCATCGATTACAGCAGCACCTTTAGTCATCTGGTCGGCATTAAGCGACTTTATCTCTGCCACAATTTTTCGATCAGCCAAGTAATAATCAGCCATTTTGGGGTCGTTTGAACCTGGGGTATGAAGCAAATCAATAGATTCAGCGCCAACTGTAAGCTCTAGAAATTTTGTAAAACGAGATTCAAGTGATTCCGCCATAAAAAATCCTAACAACCTATTAGGTGACCGACGACATAAATAAAAGTTGGAAAACGAATATGCTACCTACATCGAGTATTGCGGATTGATGAGGTTTATATCATCAACAAAAAGCAGGCATAAGCAAGCCAATGCCGCCAACCAGCTCATGAATTCCTGACGCATCATCTCGGTATACTGTTTATGTATATCAATAAAAAACAACCAAAAAATATTGAGGTTAGCAAACTAAATTACCTGTATCTTTTTCCAGAATTTAGTTATTTATTGAAGCAATGACTTATGTAAATTAGGTGCTGATATAAACCACTCATAGAATCTATCAAGATCATCCGACTTCACAACAATTTTCGACTCTTTTTCTATCCGGGATGTTATTGTGGGGTGCAGAAGAATTTCTGTGCCATGCACACTTTCAATCATCGCTGCTTTACACAGATGCCGGTATGGGATAAACGATTTTGAATCAAAAAAGTAATGGCACGCTCTAATATGGCTTTTATGATCAATGCATAAATGCTCTGACAACGGAATCCCCAAGATTAATATTATTTTTTCTACTATTCTTAAATCACTCTCAGATTTAATTCCAAAATTATGGGCACTAACAGCAAGCGCAGTATTTTTCCACCACTTTCCATCCATCCTGGTTCGCCAACTCGCCGATTGAAAGTACCTTACGATAGATTTCTTTAGCTTTAGTTGTCGCTCATTAAAATCTTCATCATACATTGATTTCAGCCTGAGTATATCCTCGTCCTTGTCAAAGGTCGGCCAAACAGGTTTCACTAACATTTGAAAATTTTCAAAGCTATCTGGCCGTTTAGTTGTTAGCAGTTTTTTTGCTGACAATAATCCCTCAGACCTTAATCGATCCCTTAATACAGCTTGTAGCTTTACTGAATCAACGAAATATATATTTCCAGAATCAAATGTTAGATCATCCACAGGAACATTGATTGATTGCCAAGATGTTTTTATAGCTTTGTCATTTATTTCGGGATATTCGTATACTGCTGTAAGGATAAATTTCCCGCGCTTAACAGATTCAGCAGCTAATTCTTTAGTAAAGATGTATCTATTTCCTCGATTGGAATATGCTATATCCTTATGAACCTGCCGAAAATCAATAGACTCATTTTCGTCATCACTCGTATGACCTCTAGAATTAGAAGTAACCCATAAAATATATGCTTCGCGCTCTTTATGTATCTCATGTCTTTTCAGTATTCTTAAAGGGCTTTCTCCACGCAATTGAATTTCTATTGCGATTTCTTTCCCGCCGAAGGTGGCAAGTAGGTCAGGCTTGGTTCTTTCATTTGTTTTAGGGCTATAGACAAATTTTTTATCAATGGAAATAATCGTCCAACCATTTAGTTGATTTAATGTATTTGCTATTAACTGTTTTAGCTCATAGTGCCTAAATCCTTCTTGAACACCCTGATATATTTCCGCCTTTGATGGGCTGTCATATCTCCACTCACATTGCACATCAGGTGTATGCCTGAAAAAATAGTAATGGCCGTGTAAACTATCAGGATCTGATCGACAGGAAAGTATGACTACATGCTTGCAGCGGTAACATCTGAATCGCTGTTCTCGCAAATTATTAAGCCTGACATAAGCCAACTCGTCTTTTGCATATAAATAATTCATCCCAATTATCGAGACATGTTCATTTGTCTTCGAATCAATAACTATTGGGATTTGAGGGATTTTGGTGGTTGAGGACCAGCTATTCATTTGAAATCCTATTTGTATACACACTTACGTCCTGACAACTCTTCAAGCTAAAACTGCTTAAGGTAACGCTGAAAGAACCTCGTCCACAGTAAACCACCCATTGGCAATAACCTGCTCACGAACAGCTGCGGTATTAGAAGAATAGGCCACGAGCGCCAAACCTGACTGGGCCCTACTGCACGTTACATAGAATAGTCGCCGAGTACGATCAAAGGATGTTTCTTTGCCCTCCTGCGCATTTTTTATGTCGGTAGCAGTAGGGGCTTTAGCACCTAACAGCTTTTCATAACCGAACAAGAAACCTCGGGCTTCTTCATCGTCCATGAGAACCATCACGCGCTCGAACTCCAAGCCTTTCACCCCCTGATGAGTATCAAATGGAGCCTCACCTGCTACATAAGCAGCATATGGTGCAATTTCCGAAAATGAGCAATCCAGAAATTTAACAAGAGCAGCAATTTGATCACTTAGTGGATCAATTGCATCATCGCCAGGTGTTACTGTTAATACGGTTTGCTTTGCAGCCAAAGCAGCTTTGAGGCTGTCGGGAATCATGAATAGGTTGCTACTAGCAAGACTTTCGGTAATCGCAGCACATGAGGGTTCGCCGTTAGCCCAAAGTGTCATTAAGTTATCGATTGCAACTTGGGTGGCTCGAAGTTGTGTTATCGGATTATCACTGTGCTTCAAAACGTCTTCACTCAGCAAGGGGGAGTGCTCTCTCACCAGCTTTGTTGCAAAAAACTTATCTCCTTTCTGCTGCGCAGCGACGAGAGGTAATACGTATTGGGTAAATAATTGTGTAGGAGCAAAGCTTCCATCGAGAAACCCCGTGCGATATTCATCCACCGAGGCAATCGCTTCAAACATATTTTCAAAACCCATGCGCCGAGCGGACATGTGATGCTCTAAGGCCAAGATTTTGCATTTACTAGAGTCAGACCAATTCTGATCACTAGTTAGTGTTGCCATGTAATCTCGTACTCGCTGTTCTAACGCAGGTTTGTTTGGTGTATCAACGGAGAAGATAAATAACCTTACCCAACCCTCTGGCCTATCGTCCCGCGGCACCTGTTTATGATCATCGACACTGGCTCGAATTTGGTTGATAAGCTTCACGATACGATGAGGGGAGCGATGGTTTAGCTTTTTCTCTGGCGTTGCCCAATTCTGAGGGATTTCATTTTCGATTCGCTCTTTACCATCCGGGTAAATACGCTGCATCGTGTCGCCGATCAACCCCAAGCAAAAACGGTGAGAATGAACATTCTGTACAGCAAATAAAGCGTCGATGAGCCCCCGACTGGTATCTTGACTCTCATCAATTATAAGAAATGGAAATCTTTCAACGAACATACGCTGCATAAGCGGTTTTATAAGCAGAAACGTTGAAAAAATTTTTATAACTTCGCTGTGGTTTAGTGCGTTGCGCTCGCCATTATCTCCACTGGGACTGTAAGTAAATGCCTTAATTTCTTCGAGTCGATCCAATCGGCGCTGCTTAGACTGAATCTGAGCCTGACGAGCAGCAGATGCTTTAGTGCCAGGTCGTCCCTTTGCCTCTTCGTGCTGAAGCTCGGTAATTTCATGCGTCAAATTATCTTTCAACCAAGCGCGGATATCTGTGTTGAACCCTTGCACTTGCGACCAAGCAAAACTGTGGATAGTGCTTACAACAAATAGCGGATCGTACTCGGTTCGTCGTTTTATTTCATCGCATGCTGCGTTCGTATAAGTGATAACAGCAACTTGCCGTCCACGTAAACGGAGGAGGTCACGATAGGTTTTCGCTAAATACTTCAGCGCATTTACCAATGACCGTGTTTTACCCGAGCCAGCGCCAGCAAATAGAAAGAAACTCGTTGGTTTTTCCAGATTGAGAAATCCAGCCAATGCTTCGTCTACATGATCATCGAGTGTAACGTTCGACTCCATTATGAAATCATTACTCATGCAACAATCTCCTTCGCAACAACAGCTTCCTCGATTTGTTCCTCACCTGCTACCTGTAAAAGCCCAAGCTCAACTTGCTTGTGCTCAAGCTGAGCGGCTAACCATAGCAGTCCTTCGCGAATGTAAGCTGGAGGTTTTAGAGCAAGAGGGTTTTCAAGTTCAAGCAAGTCCAGTGCAAATTCAGCTTTCCCTCCAGAGCTGAGAGCAGCTTTGAGTGTCGCCCCCAAGTCAGCAAGATCAACGCTATCAGTAATGGCAGCGCGAAATTTAGCTATAAGTCCAACTCCAGGCAGCGCACCAAACATATCAATATTCGCCATTACTATTGCATCTTCCAAAGTGTAGGAAAGGGCCTCAGCAGTAGCTCCTTTGAAGGTTACTTGGGTGGGTGACTGATAAGCGACGCGTATAGAGAAATGTTGCTCACCGTATATTTTGGCCTTATCGCCTTCAGGTTTGTCTAGCAAAGGATCAAGTTCATTGCATACTGGCCACCATGTCCGTAGTGTCGCATTGCGTGTTGTAAAGCCTGAGTTGCGAATCGGTGGAGCACTATCGCCCGCAACGTTGCACGAGTCGATATCGGTGATAACTAACGTAGTGAGTCCAATTTTTTCGATCAGACTTCTGAGCCTATGAGCATGGCTACCGCCAATTTCCAGCCAAGTGATATAACCCTCAGAGAGCTTTGCAAACTCGGCATGATGGTTTACAAAATGGGGAACCAAGATGCGTTCGGCCGGCCCCTCTATCAAGACCGCAGCATCTGCAAAAAATAGGTCGCAATGCGTAACCCGCAAATAGCGGGTGACAAAGCGTTTCGTGTCTTGGTCGGCTCCGAAAGCATTTTCAAGGTTAACTACACATGAGGTTGGAATCGAATTTTCGCCGTTTGGTAAGCGGCGAAAATAACGTAGTGAATCAAATTCACACTCATGAGCTATGTGGCTCGAATGCGTACTAACCACCATCTGCGTTACTAAATTCTGATTCGCAGCAAGATCGACATGATTGCGTAAGATTTTGTGTGCCTGGCGAATGAAAACCTGCTGAACCTGGGTGTGAAGATGCACTTCAGGTTCTTCGATCAGAACTAGGTGTAAGGGTGGAATAATCGTATCGTCTAAAACTTTGTGCTTGGCTTTACCAACTCGCATCCAACTGTCACGGAAAGCCATGAGACGAAAGACCATAGAGATCAGATTCTGATAGCCGAGCCCATTGGAATCTTCCGGTAGATAAAGATTTATCGAGGTTTCGCCATTATGGACGGGCACAACAAATTGAACTGCGGCATCGTGATTCAATCCCTCTACTGGACGCAACCTAGTCGAAATGTTCAACTTAGGATCCGTAACACCAGGATAGCCAAGCGTATGCATTTCTTTGAGCGGATCCTTGAATCCATCACTCAGTCGTAGATTAAAGACTTTCTGTGCCTCTTCAATTGCCTTGAGTGCGAGGAGATCTTGCGCGTCCGGATTTTCGTAAGGGTCAAGATGACGAGCATAATACTGGCGGAGCTGAACTGACAGTTTTCTTGACCCACTGATGACATCTTCATTGTCATCGCTACTACTCTCACCTGCTACACCAAATCCGCGTTGAGCACTGATCTCATCAATGCGTATAAGACCGCGAAAGGGATCACCATCAATTGGGTCGCTTCCATTTAGTACCTGCGGTCTAGCAATACCGTGTAGCGGTTCGACACAACTGGCGGGGTCAAGCACATAAGCCTTAACAGTGAAAAAAGCCTTCAGCCGACGCTGCAGGAACTCGACGAGCGTTTGAGGCCAAATTGTTATCTGAAAATCCGCAGCAGCGTTGCCTTGCGCTACCGCTAGTGCAGCAGCTGCCTCTTGCAATGCTCGTGCTTGAGATCGTGCTGACAAATATTCCTGCTGAAGTGTCGCTGTGTGCCGTGGCTCCAAACGCATGCGCACACCAAGCCGTCCACCGTCCCAATCAAGAGTAGGTAGAATTTTCTGAACATAGTGAATTTCATTTTCAGCAACTTGAAGCCACACATCCAAGAAGGGTAAAACCTGATCCCATCGGGGATCTGGTAAAGGCTGATTCGCAATATGCAGGTCTTCCCACTCCGCCCCCATCGCATTGATAGTTGGCCAGTGGGATAGCGTGAAGTCATTGAAACAAAAGCTTGATCGTTCGCGGTCAACAAGGAAATATCGGAGCGCCGTGATAGCTGATGTTTTACCACTATTGTTAGCACCAACGAAAACGGTTCTTTCTGAAGACAGCCCCACGCGAGTCGATAATAACTTTCTAAAATTAGCAATCTCAATGAATTCGATTCGCATGGCTTGCTCCTCAGCCTTAGTTATATATAAATAATTGTCTCAATATCTATGAATGATTAAATTTGAATTCATCAAGGATTGAATAAGATAATTCAGTCACTTCGGTATTGCCATTACATTAAATAACATCGTGGCTGCTGTTCACCAACACCAATACCTAATGTCGTTATTCTCAACAATCTACTGCTAATACTTCATATGCTTAAGTACTGAATATGACTATCTCCATGGCAATGATGTATAAAAATTTGCCACATATCCAAATGATTTTTCAAAATCAGGGAGATCTCCTTCTATTTCATCAGCAATAGTGGAGTAATACTCCTTCGCTCTTCTCTTTAACTCCTCGTTTTCAAAAGAATCCACAGCAGGTTCAATACCTCTAGCTCTAGATTTCTCTAACAATGAGTCTAGGATCTTTTTCTTCTCAACCGAATCAAAATCGTCGATGCATTGCAACAAAATGCATAAATCAAAAATATCTTGCCTACGGTACCTGTTGCGCTCTTCTTGCTGCAGTAGCGAACGAAATTTTTCAGCAATCAGGTCGGTCAACGAATACACAAGAAGCTCTTCTCCTTGCGCCAACTCGAAATTGTCAACGTTCGGTGTTGATTCGTTCAGACTGTAGTCAATGGATATTATGTTGGGAGATTGCAGGCTAATTAAACGCTTATGTTTTGACGTGCCTTTATAAGCGTAGCCTATGCTGAATTTCATTGATGGATATATTGCATCAGGTTGATTTGCTGGCTGTACCTTATAATTCTGGATTCTACAGTCCAAATCATAGTCCAGCGTTTCAACCATATTGGCCAAACTTCTGTCGAGAGCGACGGCAATACTTTCAGGCCGAATATCTTTTAATGTTTGAGCAGTTGATAAATCAATATCTTTTGTAAATCTGTGGCTTTGATAGCGTATTGCCAATAATATTCCGCCCTTCAAAACCATATTGGCTTTTAATTCTTTTTCTGCCGAAATTGCAGAAAGAATAGTATGTACGGCAGCTCTAAACTCTTTATTTGCATCGTTATCTGCAGATTGCACCCATTGAGCAATCTTGATCTCTTCAAATTTGGTATTCATTTTGCCTTCTCAAATATATTTATAGAAAGGCACCATCTGTCAGACCACGTAGGGACATATTCACCAGCAGCGTCAAGTTTTCTTGAGCCTCCTCGCTGTGCATATTCACTCCAGCGCTCTACGACATCATTTTTAATATTTAATCTTTCGCTAATAATATAGCCAGCTCTCACCTTATCGATGGGAGCACCATGAGTATTTATTTCATCGGTTATTAATCGTAAATACTTCCCGGCATATTCATCATAAACCTCAAGGACATGATTGATTCCGCCACACAACTCCGGGCTTCTCAGCATATCCAAAAATGTACGGCCTATTGTAGAAACCCTGATTACTCTTTCATGCGCATTTTTATAAGCGCCAAGATGCTTGGATTTAAATGAATGAATTTCAGTTTTTCCAATCTTTACAAAGTTGGATCGAGTTAGCAGGGGGAGTCCGTTATTTGTGTACTCATCTAAATTCGCACCTAAATCTTTTTCCATTCGCTCTTGGGCAAATTTTTTCCATTCGGTTGGGCCAGGAGATGAAACATAAAGCTTCACTGGAATCCTATCCGTCAATCCATGATAAGCCATTGCACTTAGATGAGAAATGTAAGAGAAAGGGTCCGCAGCACATACAACTTCTTCTGGGGTCCACCGGAGATGACCCACGAAAGCAAACACCTTTGGGGGCAAATCAGATTGCGTGTTGAGAACACCGTCTTCAATCAAATTCAAAAGATACTTATTAAAATCCCTACGCTCCGCTGCATCCTTTTGTAGAGCTACAGGCTCACCCTTGTATTCTTTTTGACGATAGATTTTATGAAGAGCTAGGCCCACCTGATATTCGGTTATTACGGGCATATTAAGTTCGCCCAACGAAAGAGTAAGAGCTTTTGTTACTTTCATTTGTTGGTATTCCGACTGCTATATGTCCTTAGGACATATAGCAGTCGGATTATCACAAGTCAAGAAAATGTTTTTAATGCTTTGAAAAGCTTGTCAATAAATGACTTTCAGATGTAGACTGTTACGTCCTAAGGACGTAACAGTCTACATCAGTTAACCTTTGTTTTAACCTGCCTCATTGGGTTGGCACCCACTCAAAGACGTTACTTGCTTTAGCTATGCAGACAGCCAAGCTAAAGTGCCTTGATACTATCCCTCTAGAGAAGACCATTTTAGCTTGCTTCCTCCCAATACTTGGCTCAGAATTATCTGGCGGGGCGACTGACCAGATGAGATTGAGCGCTCCCCAGCCCGTTATCCCCTAATGGGTAGCCGCGCAAGGCGGCTCCAAGCTTTGGCTAGTGGTGTCTGGATACCTTAATGAAAACTGAGAAGGCTCCTTATGGGGCTTTTTTTATTAGGCAATATAAGATCAGGATTCTTAGTGCGGCGGGTTTATAGCGGCAGGATGGGTTTGATAGTAAACTGTTGATTTGCACATAAATTTGACCCACTTTTGTTTCGAATTTTGACCCCCCTAGAATAATGAAATATCCAGTTAGGATAGTGTCTTATACCCATTAACTTGCGTCACTATTAAACGCAAAAGTGGGTCAAATTTAGGTGCAAATCAACATAATGGCTTTTTCTTTGCCTCATACACTTCCGTTGTGGCAAATAATGCTCTAGAAGTATCCACCGACATTCTTGGAAGAGTGTGATAAAGCAATTGGCTAGCCAAGAGCATCTTTCCTGAATGGTTGGTCAGCGTAATGTTAGCTCAAGCTAGGATTAGCCAATCGATTCAAACCAAAAAAACCAAGAGCCAATATAACCAGAAACAACGCGACTATGACCGTCAGTGCAGCAAATATCGCAACGACAACGAATTCAGAAAATGCAACTGCAGGGTAAGCACCCTGTAAAAATCCGCGGATAAAAAATATAAAAACTAAACCAATACTCACACCCAATAGTATTAACTTACCACTGGATCGAGAGAGTTCTATAATTAGGCTTCTTAAATCTGCGCCCAAATAATACTTTAGTTTAAACTCTGCCCACCTCGCGGTAATTTCATGAAAAATTCCAACAACCATTGTGTACACAATTAGTAAAGTTAGCGCAGCACTCGTTAGAGCCACAATTAGATTCATGTTTCTTAAATTCGGACGCATCTCTTGAACCATCTGCTCTAGAGGAATTAGAGATCCTACTCCCCAACCAATGGGACTTAATGTACGATCCAAGAAATCTCTAAGCTCATTTACATCCCCATCGAAATCGATTAAAAATTGATCACCCTCAACAACAATCCCCTGTTTGTCCGCACCATTAAAATATACAGTGGGTACGGAGACATATGAATCAGACACCACGCCTATTATTGGTTTAACTATATCGACTCCCATAACATTAATATTTATTTCCCTCCCAACTAATTCATCAGCATCTTCCGTGTAGAATGTTTTAGCTAATGCATAATTAACCAAAACTCCAGGAGCACCGCTATCGTCGATTGCATCCCCCGAAACTAAAGAGGAACCAACAACATCAAGGAAGCTTCTTGATATAAAAAGCATGTTAGCACTTACTGCAGATTTCTGATTGATGCTTGCTTGACCAGACCAAGCTTTCCCAAACCCAGGGGCACCAACTAACGATGCGATTTTCACATTTTTGAAGTTGGGCTCGTTCATTAATGCGCTTTGAATATGATTAAATACACCATTTTGTACTTGTGATACTTCACGTAAAGATAAATAGATTAGATCAGATTTCTCAAACCCCAGGGCCTGCTTAAAAAACGTTTTAGATTCTCTAATACCTAGAATAATGGCACATACAACGATAAAAAAAATTACAACTTGTATAAGCACCGACGATCTAATCATCCATAATTCGCCAAGAGATATACTTGCTCTTTGAGACAAGCTCATGGTTTTTTTGTTGTTATAGACTAATAGGCTCAACGACGTTGAGAGAACAATAATTAGCAAAGCAATTACAAAAGCTACCAAGATAGAAATAAATAGATAATTTGAATGGGATGGGCCAAATACAAGCTGTCCTGTAGGAAGAAAATACAGGACTAGACCCGAAACAACTGACACACCGAATGCGGGCAAAACGGGAATTAAGGCAAAAAACATTAATCGCCTAAATATTGCGAAAGGTGCAGCTCCTAAAATTTCCTCCAACTTCAATACATCTACCAACTTAAGTGTGCTGGCAAGCTGACTTAGAATCTGACCGAAAACCACGAAGATTGAAATTAAAGTACTTGCAACGATAAAAATAAATGCCTTACGCCTTTCTTGCTGATACTGGGCCCATTCATAGATCATTCCCTCCCTTGCGGAGATGATGTATCCCTCCAGCCCAAATTTAACAGCAACAGATTCTGTAGCTTGAAAATATTCGGCAGGTCTAAGTGTGGCGTTTTCCAAAGCTTTACGAACAGCGTCAATAGAACTCGCATCAACACGTGCAAATGCCAATTGCTCTGGTGCAAATCTAAATAATTCTGCACGACTTTCTTTATCTACAGTGGGGTATCCGGAGTACAGTAACTCGTTACCCTTGTGGGCAATCCAGCCAATCTCGCCGCCAGATGATATACCCTTAAAACCATCTGGTGCTATCGCCGTCACAATCAAAGGTGTATCTCTATTTAAATAAAAGACATCGTTTACTTGGTATGTCCTACCGAGGATCTGCCCATGCTCTTTGCTCAGTATGATTTTCTGAGGTGAGTCAAGCACTTGTGATTTGACGCCGTCCAAATCTAAAACATTAAAAAAATTAGCGGAAACAAGCCCCAAGTGAATAGTATTGTCATTATAATTCGATGAAACTAGCGAGAATGTGGCAATTTCATTGTCAATAACCCCATTAATTTTCAACGTATCCTCATGACCGATTCGCCTAACGTCTTCATGCTTTGCGCTAAAAAATGAGATGAAACTGTTATCCTTTAAGCCATCCGGCACTACTTTCTTAACCGAAAGAGTCTTGAAGACCGCGACTTGAAGGAATAGAAAGAACGTAGATATAACTACAATACTTATAATTAAGAAGGCCGCACGCTTATACATACTGTTACTCGACAAAAAATTCAGTTAACTTACCGCCGTCTAAACGAATTCTTCGGTGAGCTCGCATTGCTATACCTGAATTATGCGTAACAATGCAAAGCGTTTTCCCCCTCTTATGCAGAGACTCAAGAATACCTATAACATCGCTGGCGCTACTATCATCTAGATTCCCTGTAGGCTCATCTGCGAATACGATATCAGGATCATTCACCACGGCACGAGCAATAGCGACCCGTTGTTGTTGTCCACCAGAAAGCTGGTGGGGGTAATGTTGCTTTCTATTGATTAGCTTAAGGTCATCCAATAAAGCATCAATTCTTTGCTCAATGCCCGGGATTCGATCGCTTGAGTACTTAATTGGCAAATATACATTGTCGTAGACAGTTAAATGGCCAAGCAAATTAAATGTCTGAAAAACAAATCCAATTTTCTTATTCCGAATTTTTGCTAGATTACGTGATGATAAATGAGCCGCATTTTCACCATAGTATGTAACCGTACCTTCAGTAGGCTTATCGATAAGAGATAATATGTTTAGCAAAGTCGATTTTCCAGACCCCGAAGCACCCTCAATAGACAAATAGTCCCCTGAAGAAATCTCAAGATTGACCCCGCTTACTGCTTTTGTACGCATATGATGTAATTCGAAAGTCCTAGTCACGTCCGTTAGTTTAATAATTGAACTCATAGCGTTCTCGATGGATTTATAAATCGAATTTTTGTAAATGAAGAAAAATTTCCGTCCAACATGACTTTGTTATCGTCAATTTTAAGCACTCTGGCTTTAATGACAATTTCATTCTGACGCTCGTCGGAAATGAGAACATCCTGATACCCATCCACTAAGTAACTCGGAGCATTCTCAACAAACATTATTTTTTCTGGCTTTTGGGTTGTTATCTTCCCAAATACACGGAGTCCAACACGAAAGCTTTCATCCAACCCAATTACGTTCACGGAAATTTTGACAAGCTGGTTTTTGGCTGACGGATAAATTCTGTCAACCCTTCCTTCAAATGACTTTTCTTGAATATTTACATTCACTTTGTCACCTTGGCGAATAAGCTCTGCGCCTGCAGCGGGAACATCAAGATCTACGATCCACTTTAGGTAATCGGCAACTATAACAAGATCCTGGCCTTTTTTGACGATGGATCCAACTTCTAAGTTTTCGAAAATCGAATCTACTTTTCCCGGTAAATTACTTCGAACTTCTAACAATTGAGCTGCGCTTTTAATTGCCTCAAGATTTTCTTTTTGCTTCTCAAGCAATGACTTAACTGCGGCATTGAAAATAGCAGATTGTGCCTCTTCCTTTTTAAGCAAAATTTTTAACTGCTGCAGCTCAAGCTGTAAAGATTCAATTTCGGCATGTTTTCTTGAGTACTCCAATTTTGAAATCACATCTGCCACTTTAAGATGTGAAAAAGCATCAAACTCGAGAGACTGCCGCTTAAGATCTGCTTCTACTTTTATTTTTCGGAGTTCGAGTTCGATGATCCGCTGTGACCCTAACGCCTTCTTTTCTTCGTAGTTATATTGCTCCTTTGAAACGACGAGCTCTGCTTCCAGCAATTTAGCTGTCACATCTTCATTTGCTAAGCTAATAATAACATCGCCACTATCAACATCCTCACCCTCTCTGCGATGGATTTTTACTACAGTTGCCTCAAAGGGAGCATATATTTTTTGTTGGTTTAACGGGCGTAAGATACCGTTGCCGCTAATTGACTTCTCCATAACTCCGCTTTGAATTTCATAAAATTCGCTCTTGTTGAAATTTTTGAAAAAAACAACTACAACTATTAAAAATAGCACTATCAAAGCAATGATAACTAACGGCTTTTTAATATTTCGCCTCTGATCTATCATCTCGTCCATCTTACATACCCAGCGTCAGTAAAGTTGCAAATGAATGACTAGCATTCTAGTAAAATATTAAAGCTCGCCGCGAGACGGCTACAAGACTCGTTTGGCGGTACACTATGGATAATATTTGATTTCCACAACAGCAGCATCCCATCTTTTACAGGGATCTTCCAACATGCTGCATTGAATCGGTTGAAGGACGATTTTTTTAAATTCCACCACGGATCACTTGCGAAATCGTTACCCCAAAAAACTATTGGCGAGCTATTTTCTTCAACTCTGATGTAAAAGGTACCACTTATATGAGACATATTATGGGTGTGAAAGTCGTGATGCCCGTGTTTATACATGTCGGAGATCCAAAAATCCGTAATGTTTGGTTTTGACTGCCCAATATCAAGACCAACAATTTGACAGTATTCCACAACATTTTTAATTATAAATTCCCTAAGCAACTGACTGTCTTCAATTATGCTCTTGGCACCCGAATCGAAATATGAAGTCTTACCATAGAGATATTTTTCATCTAGGTTAACTCTGTCGAGAATTGACTTACATTCATCATAGAGGGCGGATGCAATCTCTGGATTATGCGATATATGTATATAGTTACTAAAAACTTCCATAAACGTTTTATCCTTATATATTTTGGAACATGATCACGGCGGCCAAAATAGTGAGGATGTTGGTTGCGAGCCACGTCATCAACACATTTCTCCTATATTTTGAAAAGCCTTTCTTCGAGTTGCAGGATCCAGATATCGCTGATTGGTGCAACCCTTTAGTGCCCCAACTGGAATCATGACAGTTTGTGATCGCGTACATCCATACATGCAAGCTGATAGGTGCTCTTATCAAAAAATATAGACTAGCCTCAAAAATCCGTTTAAAACCGATTTTAAAAATTAGAAAAAATACAGCGAGCCCAACGGCTGCAGTTACAAAATTAGGAACAAGATAAACAGAAATTAGTGCGCCACTTAAAACAATGTAAGCTATCTGTAGAGCAATTGACGCTTTAAAACACGATAGATATTTATACGAAAGTCCCGAAGACAATGATAAAAAAAAGCACGCCATTGTCGTCAAAACTATTCCTGCGAAGATCAACTCAGATGCAATTTTCAGTATGTAAAAATCACCTAAAAGGTCAATATTGACATAGCGCATAAATATATATATGGACACGATGAATGACGGGGTCAACCAGTCCAACAAAAATTGTATTGAGTGGTATAGAAACACAGCCACGTCATTTTTCATACGACCGCCATTGGTTCTACTTTTTATTCTGTCCCATAATTGACTTAGAAAATTTAACCTCGCCGCTAAAAACCCTAAATTCCAGCGGCGTCTTTGTCTAAATAGTTCCTCCCATGATTTACATGTATCTGTTATGGCGACGCATTTGCTGTCATAACGAATCCTCCATGATTCATTTGATTTAAGGAAAATGCCAGAGCAAAGAACCCTATCCTCGGCAAGGTACAAATTAGATTCAAAGGGGGAGGAGACTCTTAAACCCTCAAAATATGTATCTAAAGGACTCTTACCGTTATTAGCCCCATTGGTGTCAAAGTAAATTGAAGACCATCTAATTACACTAAACTGACCCGGTATTACACTTAAGTATCCGGAAAATGACTCTAATTTCCAATCAAAATATCCAGCTTTCGCAAAACCTCCAAGCTGCCATAGCTCAAGCAATTTTGACCTAACTATCCCTGAATTTGCCATTATGAAAGGTGACACTGCAGCACAATTTAAATCATTCTGCAAAACCCCTATCGCGACCGAAAGAGCATCAATCCGAGGAACTGTTCCCACATCAATCTGCACGCAATAGTCAGGTTTCAACGCAACGCAGATAACATTATAAAAATGCCAATGAGAATTAAGTTTCCCCAAATTTTTTTCTTTGACGACGAGTAGAAATTCAACTGGCTGGCATTGTGCATCGGTAAAATTGTCAGCAGACCACTGATTCAGGATGGAACCATTACTAGGGATTAAACTTGGTTGAGATTCACCCAAAATGCCTCTAATAACATCAGTAGAAAATTCTTTTAGGATCGAACGGGTAACACTTACCTGATCTGCATCGATTAAAAATCCAAACTTAGCAAATAATGCCAACGTACCCGGATGAATAAACTCCTTACCATCACAAATAACAACTATGGTGAAGCGCATCGAACTATTGTCTAAGCCGACAGACGCCAACTTATCGATATTGTCAACTAAAGCACTAAGGCTGAGTGCGAATTCATTTGGAGTCTCATTAAAAACAGTAACCGCAAAACATATCCCGTTTGTTTTACCTAAGCTTAATTGGTAGTCGACTCGTTCATTTCCATCTTTGAATTCTTGATGAGATACTTCATCACTATTTATACTAATATTCATATTCCATTCTCATCGCACAAAAAGCTTCATTTTTTGCAGTGAAATTCTGACTAGGAATGTTTCCCTGAGATTTCATTTTCACAGTATTCTTCGCGGATATTTCTGAGGCGAGGGGCCCTATCTCCCTTTTTATAAGTGTAACAATTGAAGGTGCGCACCAAATCTTTTAGCTTGGAAAGAGTTTGGAACCTATATCTATGCACTGCCGCAATATCCGTGATCATAACAATATCCCCCTCATTCCACTCATAGAAGTATTCTGGGTATAGTGAGTTATTAACGAATCGCTTTAATGACTCTTCATTAATTTTTGCCCAAGATATGTATCCAGCTGGCGACTCGAATTGGTCCTTAATTACAGCTACATGATCATAATTTATAGAATTCACAAGCACTCGGATTTTTTCGGCATCTGTCACTAATCCGATCGTGGCTCGAATCGTCACGATTTCTCCTAAAATTGCATACTTTTTCTCATCCATTAGTGTGACCCTATGTATTTTCTTAGTTCCGAGTAGATAAACTCTATTCTATTTAAATAGCTAACATATATTCTATTAGCTGAATTTCTGTTACCGGTTATTACTGCTTCCAACTCGGACACTACATTTATACTCACGATTCCAGATGAATTTCTTTTCTTAAAAGAATTGGAACTAGTGTCGTAAAAAATATCAATAACTGAATCACGATAAACAACCTCGTTAACATAGAATTCATCGGAAAAAATCCATTCTGAATCGCTTATGTAAGTCTCTATAAAAGAGTCTATGAATAGTTCGGGGGCATGACACTCAAGCTTGAGCTCCAAATTCTCTTCTACATTATTTTTGTAGTATTTTGAAGCCAAGTAATCCCGCTTCGTACATTTCAACAACGCTTGTGTTAAGAATGCATTAAAACTAAGTGGCCTATCATTGAGGGAGTAAATGTCTCGATATAATTTTTGAATTTCACTATCGGGGGTCAATGCCATACCGCAGATATAGTCACTAGGGTGAAATGCATTAGCCATACCAATTTCCGGAACACCATATGTCCGACCTGACGGGGTAATTAACTTACAAATATCTGTAAACGACCTGCAATAGTTAGCGAGAATGACTTCCATTGTTTCCTTATTTCTAGCCAGACCAAGAATGTATGGGAAGTGATAAGCCTTTTTTTCGTTAAAACTCGTGTTATAGAGTTCTATTAGAGGCCTTGAACCTAACTCCTTTCCGCTATATTTTGAAAACGTATATACCCATTCTTTAATAATTGACTCTACACGTTTGTATTCGTTACTAAACTCATACTCTACAATTAGAAAATCTTTTCCCCTATCAATAAAAGTAGATGTTGCAAGATCGAGCCACGCCCCCTCTACAGAAATATTGGAAGGCGAAATACCCCCGTGCATCAAACCAGCTATCCATGAAAACGAAAATTGATCTGCACATTTGGTAAGAAAATTAACTATTGTAGAAATAAAATTCTTTGCACCATCCTCATCGAGGTCTTTGATTATATTTCTTATTCTTATCAGATCAGCAGAAATAAATTCAGCATATATATCCTTCGGATCAAATTCTCCTGCCCTCATGTAATGTGCAGGTCTATTACAGTTATCTCTGATTAATATCGCTCCATGCGTTTTTTTTAATACTATTGATTCGTCCAAACTCGCTGATGGGAATCCGGCCCTCCAATCATATTCAAACGAACCTTCCTTTCCCGTATAGTAAATTGCTCTACATGGAATAACTCCGTGAGGCAACAATCTGTCTAGTACACCGGAATAGATCACCTCCAACACTGCATCATTCAGCGTTAAAGTGCCATGAGCATAATTCAGATTTTTTGTAATGCCTGCCAGGGGTGTTAGTCCGCTGCCTTTCACTTGCAGGTCATCGAGAATCACGGATCGAGCCCCGCCGCCATGTCGGCCGATACCAAATCCGCCATATCTCTCACATTTGACGGATTTAGCATGCCTTAATTTGAAATGATTTTCTTCGCTACCCCATACTTTTACGTCAAGCATGTTTCTGTAGCGATCTATATCTTTGAGTTCGATTAAATTATGTTTTTCCATGGCAACTCCACACAAACCAAATTTTCAAAATACTGCAGACTTGATCGATCTATGTATCGATTTTTTCCATTTTTAAGTCAACAATTTTATATGTGCTATTCACATGTGATAGCACCGTGTTTCTATGAGTGATGGATATCTTTGTAAAATTCAATTTGTTAATATTCTCGAGTAATTTTTTTTCTGTTTCAGCGTCGAGATTATTTGTAGCCTCATCCATTATTAGTATCTTTGGCTCCCTGTAGATAGCGCGAGCTATCATTATCCTTTGAACTTGTCCGCCGGATAACATGTTCCCGTTTGGCATCATCGAGCGAATATCATTGGGAAGCTTTGATACAACATCATCAAGTAGACATATATTTATCACATTCCTAACATGCTCCAAATTTGGATTTGGTTCAAACATCGTAATGTTGTCTATAAATGTGCCCTCGAAAATGCACTTATCGCCTTGTAACACCAAACCAATTTCTTTTCGCAATGATTTTGCGCCCAGATGGATATTGGGAATACCGCCTATTTTTATACTTCCTTCTGAGGGCTGGACTAGTCCGCAAATCAAATTCACAAATGTGGTCTTGCCTGAGCCTGAACCCCCTATTACAGCGACATGGGATTCATTTTCAATTGTTAGGCTCATACCATTGAAAATGGTATTGTTCCCATAGCCAAAATAAATATTTTCAAGCTCAATATTACCCTTTTCTATCTTGTGGTCACCGAAGACCTCTTCCTCTTCATACATAATATCTCTGACCCTTGAAAGATGAATTCCAATAAGTCGAATATTAGATATATTATTTAGCAGGCCTATGACCCTTAAACTCACTATAACTCTAAGAGTTATAAAGGCCATCACTATGCCAATAGTGATTTCGCCTTTTCCCATAAGACTGATTGATACAACAATTAACAACGCTATTTCTGCAGAAACGATAATTCCTCGTTGTAAATCAACGAGAGCCTTCAAATTACGAAATTTTATTTCCGATCCGGTTGCTTCAAAAACATGATTTTTCCACTGAGTATATTTAACCGTATCAGATGCGCTACTTTTCAGAGATTCTATCGATTGAATAGACTCAATCAAACTCGACTCACAGTTCGACAGAGCTTGAACCTCTTCTGCTGCTGCGGAATCTAGATTACGAAAATGGTATATTTGCAGAAGAACCATCAAAACGATACTCACTACAAGTATTAGTGTTAACTTTGGACTGTATAACGAGGTGGCGTATAGAGCGAATAATAGGAATATAGAATCCACGAAGATGGATATAACATCGTCCGTTAATATGCGCCTAATTTCATTTATTGACCCGATCCGGGACAACATAGAGCCTACGGAACGTTTTCTAAAATATTCCACCGGAAGATTGAACAACTTACCGACTATCGCTGTTATTATATTTATGTGAATTTTTCCAGATAAATAATTTATGAGTCTGGCTCTCATGAATTCGGATAAATTAATTAGGAAACCAATGGTGAGTAAAGCCAGCAGAATTTTTGGCAGTGAGTCAATTGAATCATGGGCATCTATGTATTTTTGAATATAGACGGGAAGTTTTGTTGTTAGAAATTGAATTAGTATAGATAAAATTATGACAACAAATATGGTAAAGTAGCTTTTCCTCAAACTCTCAAGGAGAACAAAAAAATCATTTTTACTCTTTCCATTTTGTGCTGGAATTTTTAGTGCATCATCAAAAGAAGGCTCCAGACACACTCCTGTAAATGAGCCATCTAGTTCCTTCAAACCAACCCACCTAACACCGTGTGACGGGTCTTTAATTCTAATGCCGTTACGGTTGACTTTATCAACCACAACATAGTGGTTCATATTCCAATGTAAAATGGATGGCAACGTAATCTTTGTGAGATCTTCAACTTCGATTCTGATGGGTCGGCTTTGTACGTTATAAGAAGAAAGAATTTCTACCATTTCGCGTAAGCTAATGCCAAACGTCCTATCTTTCACTTTAGCTCTTAACGATTCAATCGAACAGTCATGTCCGAAATGCTTCAAGATCATAGCGGTGCAGGCAATACCGCACTCCGAAGTTTCAGATTGAAAAATCATATTATTCGCACGATAAAGTATTCTACAATGCCATGATTACTATTATTGAAATGATAACCAAAGCCACCGAAAATCGGATGTCTCTATTGGGTGAAAACGGAAATATCTTTCCAATATTTTTATTGGAATATTTCTTGAGGGCGGTCTCACGAAATAGTGTAGTTTTCATATAAAAACCCTCCCTCACTTTAGCAAGAGAGGGCTCTTTTACTTAGCAGTGACTGGAAGCGGTGTTACTAAACCCACGACCTTGCAAAAATGAGCAACCGGCGCCTTGTACAGCATCCAGCTCCATTTCTTGCAATAATCTACCAACAACATCCGAAGTAACTTCAGATGTAAGTGAATCGTCTTTGTTAATCTCTTTCATAACATTCTCCTTACAATTAACTCCCAGTTAGACACCGCGCCCAACTCTAGGGAGGTCGACATTTATTAAAAACCATAAACTAGATATAGGTTTAAGGCAGTTAATAAATTCCTTCAAAATGAATACGCAACATTTAATTTTCAAGATTAACAATACTGCGCATTCACTTCATGCATCAATGACCCCAGCGCAAGATTAATGTCCGCACCTTCAAACAGACTCATACTATCGGCGCAAAGGTTTAAGCCTTTAGAAAATTTCAGACCCCAGATTTTGGGTGATGTGGGTGAAAAAAGGCCCACACTTGGAATTCGAGCAAGATCAGCCGCATGTAGAAAACAGGAATCAACACCAATAAAAGCATCGCACACGTTTACCATGGCTAAATAATATGAAAGCGGCCGCCCATAAAGCCTTAACACCTTTTCCCTCGACACTGCGTCCAAGATGGTTCCTTTGATTGGGTCTAAATTCACGATTACCCAATCAGGGTTTTTTACAAGGAATTTATTTATCTCCGTTGGAAATGCACATGACGTCATTGTCTTGTCAGGTCGAGAATAACTATGAATTCCTAGTAATTTAATTTTGGTTCCTAGTCTTTCCTTTATGCTTTTTGCAAAGCCGATAGCTTCAGAAGGAAGCATAACTGGTGCAACATAATTTTCGATTGATTCAGTTTCAAATATTTGGTTAACAACTTTAAAATAATTCTCAAAAGCATGTAAGAGATCGTGAGTGCGCAAGGATGATGGATAAGATTCGAATTTTGTTTCAGCAACAGAATACGCTGTAATGCCATCAATCATAAAAGAATCAAAATCATTCCACCAAGTACACAAGTTCACTAAACTATCGCAACCTCCACTTGCCCTACGGATATTTTCATCTGACGGAAAAATGTAATCACCTTCAGATGTATAATCCGTCCATAATTCAATTTGTTTTTCAAATTCGAAGAAAACGGATTCTCTTTTATTCGGACTTACCAAAAGTCTAAATCCCTCCGTAGAATTCCGACTTAGCGCCCTCAACGCTGGCAACATCATAATACAATCACCTATCGCATTCTCGGCGATAACAAGTATGTTTTTACCCGGCTTTTGCATTATCAAACAACTTGGGTGATATATTAGATCGAAGCATAAAAGTAGTATTGGCTAACCCATTTGGGGTAAATGCATCATGAATGCAATTCTCTGTCGGAGCTATATATGCTTCCCCTGGAAGAATTTTTACCGCATACACCTTAATGTTTTTTTTATTTCTTAAATACCAATTACAAAGATCCGACGAGTTTTCACATGAAGTGGAATATATCCTCTTATATATTTTCGCAATGTAAACGATGGAAACACCTACAAAGAGAAAGAAGCGTTCGTCGGGACCCAAATTTATAACCAATCTATTGGGTGAATCACCCCGATGCATTATGGGCTCGGATGTCCAATCATCGACATGCAATCCTACGCGCTCCGATGAACCAAAGTTTTTAGTCAAAGTAGGAAGGGAGTCATTAGTCGACACATAGCCGATGGCATGTACATCACCACTGAAAATATTGCTCTGAAAAATATTTGATACCAGTTCGTTCGTTACCATCTCTAATTCAGTGCGATAGCTTTTGTGAGCCCGAATTCTCGTAAGTGCGCAAAGAGCTTCACTACAAAGAGCTCTGTTGACTGATACCACAGCTACCGAACTTCCTTGCCGCCAAAGACCTCCAGTGTTAAATTCACTTTCGTAATCACACGTGGAAATACTTCCAGCAGGTATGTGCGCATCTTGAAAATACTCAGTGAACTTTTCCTCGCTCGCTAGTCTAACGCTTTGATAAAATGAAACCCGGTTTTGCGCACGCTGCTCTGTGAAATCGAAGAATTTTATTTTTCGCATAAATTTTATTTGAATATTCCCGGCGATCTTAGAAAACCCGCTCTTGAACCTGCAGAATCATTGAATAACCTGGCGCCAGCCTCCGATTAATCTCACTGACAGGATATCCGTTATTGAGCAAGTAATTAATCACGTGCTCGAAAAACATGATTAAACCGTCACAGTAAATTGAGGGATTATCGAAACCATTTTTATTAGAATATCTGTGAGGAAGCTCACCACCACGGCAAAGGTTTCTATATTTACAACGCTCGCACGCCGTGGGGAGCTGTTGAGAGGCACGATCTATTACTGAATATATTTCACCATTTATGAAGTCACCGGCCGTTGTCTCTTCTAACTTCGGAGCTATAAGATTGCGCCGCCAATCAGTGCACATCAAATTGTCGTCGACTGAGATATCTCCGTCAGTTGTACATGCAATAATTGCGTTATACCGTATATTTTCTTGAGCCTTAAAGTTTTTGGCATTTATATACTGGAAGAAATTTAAGGTATTCTCAATAAAGGCAACGGAATATGACAACGGGCTTTCGAGCGAACTCCATGTATCAAAAACCTCAATCATTGCACTACCGATTGATGCCACATCAAGATCTTGAGGCTTATCATCATATGAATAATTGGGAAGCAGATAATTCATACTCTGGAATCCTAGATCCAGAAAAAACCTGTACATATCTGCATTGTTGAGAGACGGGTTTAGGACTGCAATCAACCCAGGCTTAGCAAGCCTTCCCTGATCCGCTGAGTCCATAAGCATCTTAATTCCGCGTATAGAATTGTCGTACGAACTATTCCCACGGATATCGACCCGAGCTATATCGTTTATTTCTTTTGGGCCATCCAAACTAACGCCCATAAAGACTTTATGCTCCTCAAGAACAGCCATCCACTGCTGATCTATTAAAGTTGCATTAGTTTGCATCTTAAAATGCAAGCGGCAAATTCCACCTAAAGCATTCTTAAGCTTTTTGCAAACATCATCAAATTCTAAAACTTTCATCATCATGGGTTCACCACCATGATAAATGATATCGATTTCACCCACGCCTAGCTCGGCCTGTGCTTCACTTAGAAATTCTATTAGATGTTCGACAGTGCCAGACTTTAGAGAAATGCTGGACTTTTTCCATGTCTCATCACCTTTGAAGAACCAATAGCAATAGGTGCAACGCAGATTGCAAGTAGATATCAACTTCAAAACAATTTGTATCTTTGACAATCGCGTTATAGGTTGACTGGTTTCATGCAGCGGTACAAATACTCCATTTGTAGAAATCATTTAAAACATCCTTATTGTTTAATGCTCGCTTTTATTTGATAGACATTATCTTTCAAGTCGCGAAACATATATGTGCCTGGCTGGCCAACATCATTTCGGACTTCCATGAGGGGTTGATCTTCGCATTTAAAATAGTAGATTTGTTCTTGATTCTTTATTTCAGTATATACCGTGACCTTATAACCTGTAGTGAACGTTAACTCTACGAGTTCATCGCGCGTCAAATCTTTTTTAATTTCTATGGGAGTTATTACATCATTTAAGAACGTTACGAACGCTAGCTCTTCAGCTTTCGCACTGCAAATCGAAATAGCAAACAGAAAAAGGGTAAAGAGGAAACGTGACGGGAAATACTTCATTGATATAAATCTCCATTATTATTAATTCCAATTCCTAAGAATATATCAGCACAATATAATTAATGTCAAAAAAACATAAAAACTATTTTCATAATTCAAAAAACCAAAAGAGACTGTCGCTTAAAGCTTCATGTTATTCAGCTCGCCCCCTTTGAATACTTGCGCTTTTTACCTGTAAAAATCCATTCCTTCTCAGAATTAAAGTGAACTTAGATAAGCATTTCAGATGAACACATAAGGTCAGTGAAATTTCTGTCAGACTGGTGTGAAGTTAGATACAAAACTCAATCGAATAAAAATGCCCTCGCGCATTTTCTTGCTTTGCTGCAATTCTGAAGTTGTGGTTAGGCGATTCCGGTGAGATTCAGCCGCAAATTTCTCTACTATCAAATGCCCGAACTTTTTCTGATCTCAGTATTACGCCAGTCAAACATTTATAGGCTAGGTCTCGACCGATCCGACAGAATACATGAACTCCCACCAGAACAAGATGAACTAGCGACGCAATCGAACTCACTAATCCCAAGCGATAGCGGATAAGTAGCTTCAATATATGCTTTTGCTTTAGAAGAAGGGTAATTGATCAGCTCAAGGGCCTCGTGAAATGTATCAACACAACCAATCCCAGTATCGGGTTTTTCTACAATCTGAAAGAAGGATGTGATGGTCCATCCACTCGGGGCACGAAACTCAAAAAATCTGATTTCGTGGGTACTCGTAGAGCCAACGATACTAATTCTCAATTTAAAATCCTTTTTATAGATAGATCTGGTGCCACAATCTTAGTGATCGTTGAGATAGCGGTCTGTAGGAAAATGCTCTAACTATTGTGAGACATTGACTACAACGAAAAAGATATTTTGGAGCTGTTTAAGTGTTTCATAAAGTTCTTAGCGTGAACTATGAGGCGCCATATCCTTATTTCATAAAGAAATAAAATCTTACATATTATAGAAATTAATTTTATACCTCGGCAACGCCGTGTAATCATGTGTAATAGACAAACACTTAAAGTGGAAGAGCATAATGCCAATTAAGTTTATTCCACCGTTCATTTAAAGTAGCAACATGCACCACATTATGAAATGTCTCGGAATTAAAGTAAATTCACTCAAATATATCTTGAAAGTTAAATAGAGGTAGGGAATAGCTATCAACTAACAGGAATTGGACTTATGAAAATCGCAAAATGTATTGCGCTGCTGATTTTGTTCTCAATACCTTCCCAGGTTGCCTATACCTATCAGCAAAATAAAGCTATTAACAACGCCTTAATGCATGCTAGATCGAAAGCTTTGATTTCAAGATTTGAATCAGCACAAGCAGGGTATGAAGAGTTTAGAAAGACAGTGTACAAAGAGCCTTTTGAACACGGAGTATTTATCGTGAATGGGGACACCCCTATAGTTGATGAGGAAGAACTAAAGGAATTTTATTATCGGGAGATAGTAAGAGAATGGAAGTCCACTAAATTTGGTATTCAGCTAGATGCTAACGATCCCTTTGCAATAATTGATACAGACAATGGCAAACCCGTTACTTGGAGCAGCGCAGAGAAAAAAAATCTTTCATATTGTGTAAGTCGAACCTTTGCTGATAAATACGAAACAGTGGTGAAAGCGTTACGCCTCGCCGCCGATGCATGGGAGAACAGTAGTGATGTTAAATATGTCCATATTTCGTCTCTTGATCAGAACTGCGATTCATCTACCAAAGGAGTCGTATTTGACGTTAGGCCAGTGGATGTGGGAAGAAAATATTTTGCGCGAGCTTTCTTCCCTAAATCGGACAGAACAAAGCGTAATATACTTATAAATAAGAGCGCATTCACCCTAGAGAAAGATGGGCCACACAAACTTACACTTGTTGGAATACTTCGTCACGAATTGGGGCACACCCTTGCTTTCAGGCATGAACATATCAGACCCGAAGCAGGCCAATGCATTGAAGATACTAAATGGGAGCCTGTAACAGACTACGATGCATTTTCTGTAATGCACTACCCGACGTGTAATGACTTAGTTGATTGGACCCTCAATTTAACAGCCATGGATAAAATAGGTGCAGCTTGCCTTTACGGACCTAAGCCTGGCACCTCATTTTCAACACATTTATGTAAAAAGAACTTTATGTAGGTCCATCATCAAAAGAAAGGAAATGTAAAATGAGAAAAGCAATTCTACTAACGGTTTTTACGTGTCTGTCTGGATGTTCGACATTACCAGATGTTGTCTATTCATATAATAAAGCAACATGGGCCTCAACGATCACCGTTACACAAACGCTCGCATGCAATTTTGATAAATCAAAAATCATTGTTCTATCACAATCATCAGTCATAACAGCATATGCGGCAGATAAGGAGGAAACTAAATTAGAGTTCAATATTCGAGATATTGATAAATGGTATTCTGACGTCGATACCGGTATAACGCTTACCGATGATGGGCGATTAAAAGGAATCAATCAAACCAGCAATGGTCAAGGCGAGGCTATTGTTAAATCAGCGGTTACGGTATTGGCGGCAGCAGCGGCTGGACTGACTGGTCCTTACAGAGTAAGGGCAACTACTCCGACGCCAGTTGCCAATATCGGAACGATATGTTCTGAGATCGAGAAATGGGGCGCCCAGAAGCCGATTTCTCTAATATTTAGAAAAACATTGACGAATGAAGATGTTAATGAAACTCAGGGGTTAGACGCTACTACACTCAGTGTGGCACCGGAGAGCAAGGCGTTATACGATTTAATAAACACACCACGTCCACAAGTGGCTGCAAATACAGTCGTAAAAGATGTACCTCCAGGAAAAGATACTGGAAAAAATTTAGGCGATGGATTCGTTCACATTCCACTTCAGGAAACTGGCGCATTTGAGATCACAATTTCTGATGGAGTTAATACTGACAAGATAGGTAGTGCAAACGTCAGAGTTCCCCTACCGTCATTTTACACACTACCAATTCCTAAGGGAAAATTCTTCGGAAAGCAAACATTCACTCTAGCATTATCTGAGTCAGGCTCAGTCACAGCGCTTACATTTGGGAAAACATCTTCTGGTTCGGCCGCATTGAATTCGTTAGGAGCTATCGCGACAACCCAAACAGCAGCAACTGAGGCAGCTGAATTGAAAGCTGAGGCAGACGTGATCGCGCAACAACAGAGATTGGCATTATGTTTGAGTAAACCAGACCAGTGTAAATGACATGGTATTGTTGAATTGCGCTCAAAACAGACCCACCTTTGCGTTTAATAATG
>DLHJ01000012.1:0-261408 GCA_002483145.1 Cellvibrio sp. UBA7671 | reverse complement strand
CATTATTAAACGCAAAGGTGGGTCAAATTCGGCTGCAAGTCAACAAAATAACCATCAAACTAGTTGAACTAGCTCCCCAATTGGACAAAATCATAGCCGAGTACGTCCGACGTTTTGTTCCGATGACTTGGGACGCGTCGAGAGAAATACTGCTTGAAAGTCGATTGAAATTGCTCAGCAGTCTCAATCCTACCAACAGTCCAAAAATCAAGGCTCAGTTAAACATTTTAGAAGCGGAGCTGAATCAATGCCTTCTAGATGCTCGCAAAGAGACAGAACGGACCGAACGAAAGAGTATCGGACGTTTTGAGTAGCTCCACCTGGATTGGAAAATTGACCCATCCTACAATTGCGACTAGGAACTAGAAATGAATGATTGGAAAAATGAATTAAACAAATTTTATAAAGCTCTACAACCTGATCCGATTTTTTCATCCAAGGATCAGGTAACGGATTTTTTAGTCTGTGTGGTGACTGTCACCTTCGAAGAAATTTCGAACGAATTGAGACAATATGCAAAGAATATAAAAATAAAAAGGTATGTGAGTAAGGTATCCATTTCCTTCGAAGATGAAATAGCCAAGCGGTCCGTTTTCACTGTGAGTATCGATATGAAATATCAGACGATTTCATTTCCCCACACTCTAAACGGCACAACTACTTACACGTCAGGAGTGAAAATCAAAAATCGAAACGAATTAAAAAAAGAACTTATAGTTGCTGCGTTTATGGAATTCTTTCTCTCAAGAAAAGAAAAGCTAAAGGAAATAGAAAAAATTCGGAACCTTCCGGTTGATTAGATCACAGTTACTGGATATGCATTAATCAGGAATAAATTCCATGCTATCAAAGAGGATCTATCATGACTTCAGCCATTGGACGAGCACGTATGAACAAATCAGCTCGTGCCACCTCACTCTGATCGAAAGGCGTAACGCCACTGAATGGCTCAAATAATATCGTTCCGTCATCAGCGTGGTATTCGTAACCGAGGAGCTCCTCCATCCTACGGTTCTTCCTCGTCAATGTTGTCACTCTGCGAAGAGGGGAGAATGCCCAATTATCGGTACCATTCATTGCCGGTGGACTTGCTAAATTGACATTTATTAACCGAAAGGTTGGATCGGAATTTATCGATTCCAACACGTCCAAATCTCCCGTCAGTAATATTTGTTCAGTCAAGGAATCGTCACAAAAATACCTGATATGAAACCACCTGATAGGTAGCGTTTGAGTAAAGGAGTGCCATTGCATACGCTTGGCAGACGCGGTCGGATAAACAGGTAACTGCATTTCTTTAGTCGTTTCAAACATCGCGACCGGCTCCTGGCGAGGAGGGAATTTGTGTCGAATTTCGACACAGTGTAGCTCGTCTTTACAATCTGGACAATGCGCTATTCCCGTAATTCAAAGAGTTACTCCATCTTGAGAGCCTGGCTAAAATCTAGAAGGCTTGAGGCCGGACTAACCATACGTACGCTCGCCGAGAGGCTTGACGTGCCTTATTCCATTATTGGAAGGATCGAGGATGGCGGCCGCAAGCTGGAATTTTTCGAATTCATTGAATATTGCAATGCTGTGGGAGTGGATCCACGGGATGGATTCGATGCTGTTCTAAGAGATGTGGACATTCAAAACGAGCAATGACTGGACATGTTATTAAACCATCGCCGGGGACGATGACTGCCGCACTATCGATCACTCTACAGTCCGAGTCGGTCAATCAATTAGAGTGGCGCTTTGCCGACAAAACGTAGTTTCAGAAACACCCACTATATTTTGATAGTCAATCTTCTCTCCTCAATTATCGATTCGAGACGAGCAATCGCAAAATTAATCGCTTCAGAGTCGGTTCCGCCACCTTTTTCAGATTTTAATTTGCGTTTTAGATCGACTAAATCATGTCGAAGAGATTCGCATGCATCGAGCCGTTTTGCAGCCCTATTGATCGGATCCCAGACGCCCTCCATAGATAGCGCAAGATCAATGTAATGCCACAACGATTCGACGCTTTTATGCCCTGTCTTTTCACGAACCTTTTCTAAAAGCATTCGATAGTCTTGCTTCGCCATCTGGCCCTGTTGCGCACGCCATTCTTTCAGATAAAGGATCACGAGATCGGTTATAAACCGATGCCGAAACATTGAGAAGCAACTCTGAACGTTCTGAAGTCCAGCGCGCTCGCATAATTTGCTAAAATCTTTTTCTAAACCAGATTTACTAATAGCCGTACCGAGTGACTTCGGTTCCGTGCTAAGAAACATTGCCCCGTCATCTTCCAAGCCAGGGTTTGTAAGCCGGCATAGCTGATACCAGTCGTCACGCGCGGTGAAATATGCATTGAATCTCACGGCATCGCCTTCCGAGACAGGGAAGAAGCGCTCCGGCGGATCATTTCGGCGCCTCTTGAGAGTAGGCAGAACCAAAAACGGATTCACACCATTAAGGCTCACTTTATTTTTTGCCACAGACATATCACAAAGTTCCTGAGGCCTCATTCCAGTTCTCCGCATCGCGAATATCATAAATTCCCTACGCGCAGTAATGTACTCCCTATACCCATCGAACAAATCCTTGTTTTTTCCAAATCGTCGGCGCGCAGGTTCAGGGTAGGCTTCAGATTCATATAAAATTTCGATCTGCAGCTGGATCTTCTCAATCGTATCTGTACTGATAGGTAACTTTCGATCAGTACTGTTTGAAGGTGGAAGATAACGATGATGCAAAAACTTCTCTCCTCGCCTGCCGGTTTTTTTGTACTCGATTATTATAGAAGCGCCAGAAGGTTTTGTGCCAATGAGAGGACGGTTACTGAAATTCAAATTTTCCTGAAACCATACAAGGAAACCCAATACCGAATATATAATGGATCTTACCGAATTATTATTTCTCACACGTTGCTGCGATTCTGGATTCGTCTCCGAGCAAAGATTTGAAATCAAAACTGACAAGTCCATGTCATCCAATTCACTGAATCCTCGTCCGTATGCCGAACAATATCGAACTAATTCTGAGAGTTTTGCTGCAACGGTAACAACTGTTTTACCAGTCCATCTAGTTGAATTTTCCAGCAAATACATGTTGATCGCATCGCACGGCTTCCCACTTGGCCACCTGACAAAAACGGCGACCAAATGTCTGGTTAACTCCGCAGTACAATGGATCCCGTTCGAAGATCTGTATCGAATAACGTGGCTGGGTACACCCAGATCTTTGAGCTGAGAATAAAGTTTTGTGGCGCGTTTCATTTTGGATTTAACTTCCTAACATTACTTGAATCAAACGGAGGAATTTCGTCACGAAAGGTCTGTTCAAACAACGTTTCTTGCTCAGCTAAAATATTACTTATGCGATGCCGGGTTAACTCCTCGACCGATGGATCGCGAGATATCAAATTAAACGCTTGAACCAAACGCAAGTATGCGGCCCCTCGAATTAATAATGCAGCCTCAGTGGAACGCAGTTTTTCAAGCAGTGCATCACTTTGTAAAGATCTTCTCAGTTCGTGCTGCGCTTTGCTCCTGAACGACGAAGTTTTAATCGGCAAATCAGCTACCTGCTTTCGCAACCAGTCAAGATAAAACCTTCCCGATTTATTATCCTTTGTAAATTTATCCGCCAATATAATGTCCGCATACTTATACATCGAATTACGAGAAATCGGAAAAATTTTTAACGCTGGAAATGCCGCCGCCGCGAAGGCTTCTTGGGATCCGCATACACGTATAAACTCTGGATCGGCGGCTTCAGGACACTGAAGTATTTCCTCCAAAATTTTCCACCGAGTTTCTACATAGGTTTGACACATTGGAGCTGGGCCCAACTGCTCACGAATTTTGCTCATAATGGCTTTCTCCCTTCCGCTCGAATTGCAATGCAAATGCCAGAGTTAATGCCATCGCCTTTAATCATGAAGGGCTCTAAATGATATTGCCCTTGGAATAACGTTTTTACATATGTCTTCCATTGCCGGTCGTCAATAAAACTCAAGGACTTTGAGTTGAATCGCTTAAGAACCTGTTCATATAAATAATTTATTCCCTCGCAATTATCACGGGGTGCTCCCGATACATCGTAGGATGCGAGCTGGTGTATTGCCCAATCAGCTTCAATTGATCCGAGTTGAGTTGTATTGAGCTCTCGGCTTATATACGCATAGATGTGCTTGATGTTTGTGTGGCTCGCTATCCATCGGGCCGCATCAAGAACATCGTACCTCCCGCACCAAAACAGGAGGAGTAAAAACCATTTACGCATCTCGTGAATTCGCAAATACCACCTACGTCCGTAAACATCTAACGGGCTATCAACGTAGTCGCAAAACCGATCCAAGTGGCTCGAAAGCATCTGGCCACCTATATTGACACTCGCTCCATTTTTTCCCGAATTACGTATATAGAAAAGTCTACCGCGCAAATATTTATCTTTTTCGTCAAATAATTCGCAAAGCCCACCTCCGAGCTTTTGCATCTGCTGAATTGCCTTAGCAACAATATCTGGGATTGGCTTCGCCCCGGTTTTTGCGCGGACTTCAGCTATGGTCCGCTTTGCCAATGCGCTGTCGATCCAGTATCCCCCGGATGAATCACGCAGAAGACAATCCCGAGGAAGAGTGCAAATCTCGATATCTCTAGACGGCTTCATAAAACCCAGAATCACCGCGACGGCACCTATAAAAATTTCCATCACCTCTTCTAGCGAGGGATCAGCGTGAAATCGTTCAAAATCCTTTGACTCGCCTGACGGAGGTCCCATCGAACTGAATTTAAAACCTGCGTTTTTCAACACCTCTGGAATTCCTATCTCGCCAACAAATTGATGATAGTCGCGATAGATCACTGCACCCCATTTTTTGTGAACTAAGCTGTCCACCTTCGTACAAATTTTTTTTAGAATGGAAAGATAAAAATCGATTAATGCATTGCCATAAACCTCTATCCACCGAATGGCCTCATTCAAATAGTTAAGCCCAATTTCGATTGGAATAAACGGTGTATGGCTATTATTGGAACAATTTATTAAAGCGTTACGTCTCGCTGAATCAAATTTGAATGTTTCTGGTGACGGAACTTCCTGTGGCAAATGACGATACGCCTGAATTGTATTTAGTACCGATGTTGTTACACTGAAGTAGGCACTTACTGAATGCCCCTGCTTGAATATTTCAGCTTTGATAGGGGTTGAGTGCCTAAAATGCTCTGTCTTCTTTTTCCGTGATTGTATTTGAAGCGTCGGATGATATAAATCTGGTTCAAACTGCCGTAATATCCCAAAAAATCTCGGGCCGGTAAGGGAATACACTGGGGCATTAATTCTTTCGGCGACGAAACTTCGATCTAACGCCGCTGTGTCATCTTTCCTATAAGCTTCATTGGCGGTGAGCCATTTACAGATTTCTTTAATTATATTATTTGGAAGGCTCTCGACACTGAGCAGGAGTTCAGGAGGACAAGGCTCCTCAAATGTGGACGTAAAAAATGCATCTACTGTTCTCTTTCCCAGTGCTAACGCGTCTGTCCAGCCACCATTAGATAAGGAGAAAAAGAGACTTTCCAATCCAGATTGATCGAATAATTTGAAGCCGAACGCGCTTGGACGGAATCGATCATCATTCAAAACCAAATATGAACATAAGCTGATCATATCCAAATTGAATCTAGCCCATTTAGCAACACTGGGGATTGATCCGGTTATCAATCCCATCCTGTGAAGAAACGAAATTCTTTTTACGGTTCCCAGTAACAGTTTATACAGAGATGATGTGAGAAGGATGCCATCGGGCATCATTACACACCAGTTGGTGTCGATGGTTCCTATGATTGTGCCAACACCATTTTCCCGCGTCTGTTCTCCAGCAGTGGTCCTCCATCTTTCCTCGTCCCAATCGGATAACAACCACTCAGCTTCGTAGACCCCTTCGTAAGACCTGACTTGCTCTTGAATCATTAATTTATAATTATTCAAAAGAGCGTTCGAGGAATTCCCGGCCAATCGCAAATTCGCTAAGTCTAATTCAAACATTTTTCCCCCTAACCTACCGAAATGGCCAGTGAATTAAAGCGCTCGGAAATAGATGGAACCAAAAGTTCGGCCTCCGTGTACACTCGCTTAAGTCGGGCGATGTCATGAGCCTCACGAAAACTTTCCGACGGATTTTGCATTACTACGAGTGCTTGGATCATTTCAGTAAGTTTTACGAAGTCTGCTGGGGATTTGCCTGATGCCTTGTCTTTGATTAACAATTGCGAATTGCTGAGATTCCCCAATGCCCAATGTTTATATCCGATTAAAATTGCTAGGCTTTCTCTTGAAAGTCTCACATATAGAAGCCCGTTGCGTGTCAAGTCGCGCGTATCGTGTGGCAAACAAAACATATAACGGTCACCAAATAATTCATGAATTTTTTTTGCTATTGGCGAATCGTCTGGACGGCTTTCAAAAATTAATTGTGCGATAAATTGATTTAAGTCTGCGGGAGTTTTCAGGTCGACTACATTAAGCAAATAGTCTTCATTAGCAGCGGCAAGAATAAGCAATGTGTTTTGAAATCGTCTAATTATTCTTTCATTCCAAGCGTTAAGGAGGGACTCTGGAATGTAGTTTTTCATGCTCACTTCTTCAGTGTTACCGAGTTTAGTTGCGCATGCGCTGATACTTCCTTCCTCGAACCATGAGAGCACACCTTGCGTATTCCTTATTCGCGCATGGCTCAAAGTTCCGGGCTGTAAGCCATGGTCTGCAAGATTTGGATAATAGTTCAAGAGTGTGCTGCCAGAACTCCGGTGAAAGACTCCTGCGTTGATGGAGACAGGATGTCCCAGTTTCCACGTGCGTGATTCGGTGACAATGCCTAGAAAAAGGTATCTCCATTGCGGAACGCCAGCTCTTTTCATTAGCTCTCTTACCGGGTGCGTAGCGCGCAGAATATGTCTCAATACCCTTGCAGATCTTTGAGATAATTCGCAATATTTTCTGGATCGGGCTCTAGGCTTATTCACGCTAAATATCGGTGCACTTCCATCGCCCTGAGGTAGCAAGTAGTATTTTCCTCGCGCGCAAAGCAATTTCGCGCCAGCCAGCGATTCAGGATTCAGATGAGGGTGTTCCCTAATTATAATGGCTATGGCCACTGCTATATCTAAAGAACTTAGTATGCCCAGAAATCGCATTACTATGTGATAGCCTGATGTATGAGCGATTTGATGGGAATGTAGATGGGTAGCGTCTATGAACGGGTTTATCGATGGCATTACCCTAGCGAAATTGGAGTTAAATGCGGGATGTGCTCTGAGTGCGTGGGGTCCAATACAATTTAGATCCTGCCCCACTGCCAAAAAATGCCCAATTATCCTCAACGTCCAAGCCGCTCCGTTTGGGTGAGTCGGGGCAGTCACCACCGTTTTGCGGCTTAATCCCGGGGAAAGCCTCTCTTTCCAATCATTTCGCTCGCGCCTGAGCATAAACTCCGCATCCGAGACGAGTTTGGTCATTTGCTTTCCCTTACGAAAATCAGCTACTAACCTGAACCAATAATCATCCAGCGTCTCCCCAAGCACACAATCCTTTTCCTTCAATTGGGCTAGAAATTCGTCAAGGTACTCAACGTCTGCTTTCCAAAAAATTGGGCCTGCCAATGTGTTATCCAGCTTCTTCACGCTCCCTTTATAAGTGGATTTTGGCGCACTCGCTGCAATTAGTGGTTTCGATGAGTTAGCCACAACCTGTTTCGGAAGCTTAAAATTAGGGATCAATATTCCCAAAGGTATGTGATCCTCATCTACGAGGAACTCAATCCAGGGGCGTATTGTAGAGTTCCAAACACCACATCGACCATCCAGCGTCATCGACGAATCGCGATTACTAATATGCCATAGCGCCCATTGCGATACGAAAAATTGCCACTCACCAAAAGTTCTAGGAAGTTCTTCTAGCTTCGACCATTTAAGGAACCGCCCAAGTGATCGTAGTACGATATCGACGCATAGAGTTTGGGATTTGAATTCCTTTCCTATCATTTTCCTGAATGTCGCCTCTACAACCATCTTGATTTGATCGGCGCGTAAAACTAGGAGTTCAGGAACATCTTTTACTTGGGGTCGTTCACTTCTGGGATTATCAACATGAATCTTTAACGAATTATCGGAAAGGAAATAACGCATCTTTATGTTACCTTCTAACAAGGATGATAAAGACCGTTGTTCAAGCCCACTTGTTCAAATGATTAGTTATCTTTTGAACTTAAGTCTCATAATAAGGTGCCCGTGGGGCCACAAGCCGCTTGAACATCCGTTGTAGCTCTGGAAAAAACTGTTGAGTATTACGGCTGCGCAATTATGAGCTAACGCGCGCCGCACTACTTCGCGTGGATAAACAGAGGCACCGTCGATAGTGCCGAAGAATAATTCCTCGTATGTAATCAAGCGATTTTGGTTATCCAGGAACAAGACCGCAAAGACTTCGCGTGGCTGATGACGCAGTTGGGCGCTAAGGTAATTTCGCACCAGATTCGGGCTGGTAAGCAAATCGCCCGCTTTCATGGCCGCGGAAAGATGGCGCCGCCCCATCTCCAATACGGCCTGCAGTTGCGCGTACTTGGCATTGCCAAGCCCAAGGCCTTTGCAGAACTCGGCTTGTGATACCTCTAGCAGCTGGCGCAGGCCACCGTACTCCTGCAACAACTCGCGCGCAAGGTCGACGGCCGATTTACCCACGCAGCCAACACGCAGGAAAATAGCGAGCAATTCGGCATCAGATAAGGCGCGCGGGCCAAGTGCTAAGAGTTTTTCGCGGGGACGTTCGGCTTCAGGCCAATGGGCAATCGACATGGACAACTCCTTGTAGTGAGATCTGGTCATTCCTTTTAGTGTCGGCAACTATCACCGACAGATACGAAAACGCTGGCAAGAATGGTATCTTAATCCGCTTTCGTCAAGCCCTGCGGGGCTGGCGCCGTTAGTGGCCAATTACGCCAAGCAGGGCTAAGGTTGTTCACTAGACGTTCTTTTATCGCTGGAACCCAACCGACCTTATGACATCGCTTGCCAATAAACAGATTCTGCTCGGCGTGACCGGTGGTATTGCCGCCTACAAAAGCGCCGACCTGGTGCGTCGCCTCCAAGATGCAGGTGCCAGTGTGCAGGTAGTGATGACACCTGCGGCACAGGAATTTATCACCCCTCTGACCATGCAAGCGCTCTCGGGCAATCCGGTACATACACAATTGCTCGATCCCGAAGCCGAAGCCGGCATGGGCCATATCCAGCTGGCGCGTTGGGCAGACCTGGTGTTGATCGCCCCAGCAACCGCTGATTTTATGGCGCGCCTGACGCAGGGTGTGGGCAATGACCTGCTCACCAGCATCTGTCTTGCGACCGCCGCACCCATCGCCATCGCACCGGCGATGAACCAAGGCATGTGGCATAACCCGGCCACACAAACCAATCTGGATACCTTGATCAAACGCAAGATCCACATCTTCGGCCCCGCTGAGGGTGGCCAAGCCTGTGGCGACGTAGGCCCAGGGCGTATGCTCGAACCCTTACAACTGGTCGATGCCGCCGCCCGCCTCTTTACCAGCGGCAGTTTGGCGGGTAAAAAAGTGGTGATTACCGCTGGTCCCACGCGCGAAGCGCTCGACCCGGTGCGCTACCTGAGCAACTACAGCTCGGGCAAAATGGGCTACGCCCTGGCCCAAGCGGCGGCGGAAGCCGGCGCTAAAACGATTTTAATCAGTGGCCCTACGCAGCTGGCAACACCCGCGCGCGTGACGCGCATCGACGTGATCAGTGCCGAGGACATGCACTCAGCGAGTCTGGCTGCAGCGCAGGACTGCGATTTATTTATCGCCGCTGCCGCCGTAGCCGATTATCGTCCCGCGCAAATGTCCGCACAGAAAATGAAAAAAGGTGAAAGCGATACACTAACGCTATCGCTGGTGAAAAATCCCGACATAGTCGCGAGTATTGCGGCGCTTGAACCAAAACCCTTTACGATTGGTTTTGCCGCCGAAAGTGAAAATCTATTGGAATATGCACGTAGCAAATTGCAGCACAAGAATCTGGACCTGGTAGTCGCCAATAATATCAGCGATAGCAGCATTGGTTTTAATAGTGATGATAATGCCGTTACACTCGTCGAAAAAAATACCGCGACCGAGATTAGCCAACGCAGCAAGCAGCAATTAGCGCGCGAACTTATCGCACTCTTTGCCCAAAAAATAACAGCTCAGTAAGCCTCAAGTTTGTTAGCACAACAAACATCACGTTTCAGTTAAGTAGAAGGTACAGGTGTGAACCCAAAGGATTCGTCAAAACCCAAAACCGAAACAGGTGCGCATCTCTCTCGCAGCGAGCAACGCGCCTTGGACGCCGCCAAACGCAAAGCCGCAGTCCAGCAAAAAATACTCCTGATCTTATTGGGCATAGCACTGATCATTAACGCTGTTGTAGGTTATGTGCTCTACCAAAAGTTGGTGATCGAACAAACACAAGAAAATTTGCGCTCGCTCACGCAAGAGAAAGTCGACGAGCGAAGCAAAACACTCTCTCATTATTTCCAACAGCAGACCCAACTCATCGACAAGCTTGCCGCCGAACCTGAACTGATCGCCAGCCTTGATGCCACCAATCCCGATAACACTGCGGAGAAGCGCGACCTGTTAGAGAAAAAATGGCTGCGTGAAACACCTTCCGCCCTCAAAGTACGTTTGATCCCGCTAGGTAGCGCGCAATTGGATCGCGAGGCGGAATTTCCCATCCGCTATGCCGAATTGGATTTAATCCAGCGTGCAGAAAAACGTCAGCCTGCGCTACCCGAGTTGGTAGCAATTAATGAACGCTGGATGACCAATTGGATTCGCCCACTCGCTGCCGAGGACAAAAGCGCGCCGCTGGGCACACTCATGGTCACCATAGATGCAGCCGAATTAATCAATCTGTTTACCCCTGCAGACCAGCATCTCGGCGAGTTTATATTGGTGCAACAATTTACCGGCAGCCCACCGCAAATAGTAAAAAAACTCGGTACAGGTACTGCAGGCAACAGTCTGCAAGGCAATGTTGAAGGTAGCCACCTCGCGGTGAAATTTACGCCTTCCGACCAACTCTTATCACTCGCCGAAGAATTACCTGCACTCTGGCTCTCCATTGTGAGCGTTATAGTGGCGGGCAGTCTGGCGCTGGTGTGGTTCCTCAGCAAAATTCTGGTGCGCATGGAATTGGGCGAAAAAAATGCCGCAACTCCCTCAATCGCCGAAGTGGTCAAAACCAGCAAGGAATCGGTCAATGCTGATGATGCCATGACCAATCCGCTGTTTCAGAAGCAGGATATTCTTGATATCGCTGTGATTGATGAAGATGAAAATATTCTCGGCTTGCAGCAAGCGTCCGGTAAAAAATCCAGCGCCAGTGCGCGTAATAAAATCAGTGAAGAAGATGTACCCGCTGAAATTTTCCGCTCCTACGATATTCGCGGGTTGGTCGGCAGTCAGGTTACGCCGGAACTTGCTCAACTTATCGGTCAAGCCGTAGGCAGCGAAGCGATTGATCAGGGCGAACAGGCGATTGTAGTTGCGCGCGACGGACGCACCCACAGCGAAGCACTGACGCAGGCATTGATTCGCGGTATTCTGCGCTCGGGCTGCAATGTAATTAATATTGGTGTGGTACCTACACCGTTGATGTATTTTTCTACCTTCCATTTCGATGACACCAGCAGCGGGGTAATGGTCACTGCGAGTCACAACCCCAAAGAATATAACGGCTTTAAGGTCGTCATTAATAATCGCGCGCTCGCCGATGATGCTGTTATCGATTTACGCTCACGCATTATCGGCCAGCGTTTTCATCAGGGACTAGGTGAAGAAATTCCGCGCACAATTATTCCCGATTATATCGACCGTATTTTTTCCGACGTTGCACTCGCGGGTAACGTATCGATAGTGGTGGATGCGGGCAATGCGGTGACCGGTATAGTCGCGCCGCAATTGTTTGAAGAATTGGGCTGCGATGTGATCCCGTTATTTTGCGATCTCGATGGCGAATTTCCCAACCACGATCCTGATCCAACCATCGAAAAAAATCTGCAGGCGTTAATCGCCAAAGTTCAGGAAACCAATGCAGATATCGGCGTCGCTTTTGACGGTGATGGCGATCGTTTAGTGGTCGTAACGCCTAAAGGCGACATTATTTGGCCCGATAGATTATTGATGCTGTTTGCCAAAGATGTGCTCTCTCGCAACCCCGGCGCCGATGTATTGTTCGATGTAAAATGTTCACGCCAGTTGAACCAAGTGATCAGCAGCTACGGCGGCCGGCCGATAATGTGGAAGACTGGCCACTCGCCAATGAAGGCCAAAATGGAAGAGACGCAGGCGTTGATTGGGGGCGAATACTCCGGCCATATTTTTATCAAAGACCGCTGGTACGGGTTCGATGATGGCATCTATGCGATGGCACGTCTGCTGGAAATCATTACCCTGCGCGACCAAAAAATCGATGCTATTTTTGCAGCTTTCCCGCAACTCTATTCAACACCGGAAATTAAAATCGCCATTCCCGAACTCGATAAATTCGGGCTGATTAAAAAGCTCAGTGAGATCGGCGATTTTGCCAACGGTACCATCACCACCATTGACGGCCTGCGGGTGGATTACACCAAAGGCTGGGGACTGGTGCGCGCCTCCAACACATCGCCCGCGTTAACGCTGCGTTTTGAAGCGGAATCGCACGAGTCACTGGAAAAAATCCAGCAAATTTTCAAACGGGAATTACTCAAAGTCGATAACCGTTTAACGTTCAATTTAAATTCACAGGATTAATTTGTTATGTCTCTGAACCGCGAATCAGCGATGAATATCGCCAATGTATTAACTGAAGCCCTGCCCTACATCCAGCGCTTCACCGGCAAGACTGTGGTCGTAAAATTCGGCGGCAATGCAATGGAAGGTGAAGAGCTGCAAAACAGTTTTGCGCGCGACATCGTATTGATGAAATTGGTCGGCATGAATCCGGTAGTAGTCCACGGTGGAGGGCCACAAATCGGCAGCCTGCTGGAAAAACTCAATATCAAGTCCGAATTTATCAACGGCATGCGTGTTACTGACAGCGCCACAATGGATGTGGTGGAGATGGTGCTCGGCGGTACCGTGAATAAACAAATCGTCAGCCTGATTAACCGCAACGGCGGCCAGGCAATTGGTTTGACCGGTAAAGACGGTAAATTAATCCAGGCAAAAAAACTAACCGTCACCCATAAAACCCCGGAAATGCTCGCACCAGAAATTCTCGATATTGGCCACGTTGGCGAAGTGGAAAATGTAAACACTGCCGTGATCGATATGTTAATCAACAGCGATTTTATTCCGGTCATCGCACCGATTGGTGTAGGTGCCGACGGCGCCTCTTACAATATCAATGCTGATTTGGTCGCCGGAAAAATTGCTGAATTTTTGCGCGCGGAAAAATTAATGCTGCTCACCAACGTCTCCGGTCTGCAAGATAAACAGGGCAAGGTGTTAACCGGCCTCAGCACTGAGCAAGTAGATGGCTTGATCGCAGATGGCACTATTTACGGCGGTATGTTGCCCAAGATTGCTTGTGCTCTCGATGCGGTAAAAGCCGGTGTGACCAGCGCGCACATTATTGATGGCCGTGTTGACCACGCAGTGTTATTGGAAATATTTACCGATGCCGGCGTGGGTACATTGATCACCAATAAAGCCCGCAATGCTTGATGTTATGGCGCGCGCCCTGTGTAAATTCAGGCGCGCAACATTCCGAATGGAATCGCTCTGAATGGAGTCGTCATGAATAAATCCCCAAGCAAAACTCCGCGTCGCCAACAAATCCTCGAGTGTCTGGCGCGCATGTTGGAGGCCAGCCCAGGCGAGCGCATTACCACTGCCGCACTGGCCAAAGAAGTGGGCGTTTCCGAAGCGGCGCTCTACCGCCACTTTCCCAGCAAATCCAAAATGTTTGAGGGTTTAATAGAGTTTATTGAAGAGACGATTTTTTCGCGCGTGACATTGATTTTGGCGGAAGAAAAATCGGCTTTAAAACGCTGCGAAAAAATCCTGTCGCTGCTGCTCACTTTTGCCGAGCGCAATCCTGGCTTGACGCGTTTACTGACTGGCGATGCACTCACCGGCGAAACCGAGCGTTTGCGTGTGCGTATCGCACAATTTTTTGACCGCATTGAAACCCAGCTAAAACAGATTTTGCGTGAGGCAGAATTGCGCGAAGGCTTGCATCCGCAATTGCCTGTTGCTGCAGCCGCTAATTTGTTGATTGCATTGGTTGATGGCCGCATCGCCGAATTCGTGCGCACCGAATTCCGCCGCCGCCCCACTGAGTACTGGCAAGAACAGTGGCAATTGATCGCGCAGGGATTTTTAATTGCAGGTTAAGATTCCAGTAAAAAAATTGCGACCATAAAAAAACCGGCAGCCGCCGGTTTTTTTATGGTCGCAAAGTTGTTATTCCTACTGCGTAATCTCAACGAACCGTTTCCGATCAGCATCAAATTTTTGCTCTACGGTTTTGTATTCTTCCTCGCGCTGTTGAATCTGCACTTGAATATCTTTTTCTTCCTGCACCAAATTGTTGATATTTTTCAGCAAGTCTTCTGGTAATTGCCGACCTGCGCGCTCAATCGCCGCCGCTTGCGCTTGATAGGTCTGCAATCGTGAGCGGGCCGAGGTGAGATTCGCCTGCAAAATACCAATGTTGCCACGCAAGCTTTCCAGATTGCGAGTTTTGGCCGCCTCTATATCACCTACATTGCTGTAACTGCGACGCAATTGAATATCTTCACGCTCACGCTCTTCGCGCTGTAATTTTTCCTTATACAAGCGCTCACCCTCAGCACCTTGAGTTACGGGCGCAATCACCTTAATCACCTTGCCACTGAGCGATACTATTTCATAACCATTATTGACATACTGTGGCGGAATTTTGCTATCCAATACTGTGACGCCATCCTTGTTTTTGTAACGATAAATTACTTTGCTAGTCGAGGAGATTTGCGCGGCAGCCCAGCTGCTGAACAATAGTGAACTACAAGTAATCAATGTCAACAACAGGCTACGCATCTGTATCAGTTACCTCATTTGCATCACGCGAGCTCTACACCGTAGGTCGCGCGATATTCTTTAATTTTATTTACCATCGCCTCTTGTCCGCTCTGGCTTTCAAGATAATCAATGATGTGATTCAAGTTGATAATGCTAATAACTGGAATACCAAACGTCTGTTCCACTTCCTGGATCGCCGATATCTGCCCCTGGCCTTTTTCCTGCCGATTTAAACCTATCAATACGGCCGCAGGTTTGGCACCGGCCGCATCGATAATGCCCATCACTTCGCGCACTGCGGTGCCAGCGGTGATGACATCATCCACGATCAAAACTTTCCCTTTTAACGGCGCTCCTACCAAAGTTCCACCTTCGCCGTGATCTTTCGCTTCTTTACGGTTATAGCAGTAAGGCAAATCGCGCTGATGCTGGTCAGCCAAGGCAATGGCAGTAGTCGCGGCCAAAGGAATCCCCTTATAGGCGGGGCCAAATACTATATCGAATTCCACGCCAGATGCGGTGACAGCCGCCGCATAATAACGACCGAGCTCGGCCAGTGCCTTTCCTGTCTGGAACTTACCCGCATTAAAAAAGTAGGGGCTGGTACGGCCAGACTTGAGCACATATTCACCAAAGCATAGCGCCTGGTGTCTGATGGCCAGCTGAATAAAGTCAAATTGGTATTTTTCCATGCAAAGTATCCGACTATGAACTAAGTTTGAGATGACAAAATAAATACAACGAGGTCATGCCCATGAGCAGACCCGCATTTGGGTCACAGCAGCTATCCAAATGTAAGGATGTGAAAATTCGTAACGTCTACCACAAAAAACCCAGCCTTGGCGGTAACACAATCACACAAAGCTCGGGTATGATACACAGTCCGTAATCAAGGGGCTAACATGAGAGTTATCAGTCTTAGCGTCGATGGTATTTTTCAGGCGGCGCAACGCGGCCTATACACTTGGCTCGCGAATCAAGATGCAGATTTTATCTGCTTGCAGGATCTACGTGCACTAGAGCGCGAGCTGGAGAAGCCCGAATTCGAGCTCAAGGGCTATCACGCCTATTTTTTCGATTCCGGTACCAAACACTACAACGGCGTTGCGATTTACACCCGTCTGCAGCCTAAGGCGCTTATTTACGGCTTGGGTTTTGCGTCTGGTGTTGATATGGAGGGTCGCTATCTGCAAGTGGATTTTGAGCAATTGAGTGTTGGCTCACTGCTTGCCCCCAGCGCCAGTTCAGAAATGGAATCGCAAGAAGTCAAAATCAAGTTCTTTGATGACTTTCAGGCGCATCTCGACAAAATTACCCGCAAACGTCGCGAGTATATCTTTTGCGGCAATTGGCAAATGGCGCACACGCCCAAAGATGTGAGCAATAGCGCAGCCAATCAACATAATTCCGGATTTCTACCCCACGAGCGCCAATGGTTGAGCCAATTATTCAATCAAATTGGCTATGTCGATGCGTTCCGCAAGGTCAACAAAGACGGTGATGAATACAGCTGGTGGCCAAAGGGCCTTAAAGACGATGGCGATGGCTGGCGTACAGATTTCCAGGTGGTGTCCAACAGCCTCGGCGCTAAAGTTGAATATGCCGCTATCTACAAGACCCAGCAATTTTCCAGTCACATGCCAGTCATCATTGATTACGATATAGAACTGTAAAATCGCAAACAATAAAAAAGCCCGCTCCGGATTACCGCAGCGGGTTTTTTATTGTCGGTATTTTGCTGAACCATCAATCAGCTGCGAGCGCGTCGTATACCACCACTTTGCTCCACAAATGCTGGTGCTCATCGACAAACTTTTTATGCAATGGATGCACTTGGTAGGCATCCTGCCCTGCCACATCATCAAACCCCAGCAATTCGGAGACGTGATAGGAATTATCCACTACCTCGCGCTTTTCCGTTGATGCCGGGACACCCACATGAATACTGCGTACGGTTTCTATCGCCGCAAGGGATTTAACCCCGGCGATCAGTTTAGCCAAATCTTCTTTCGATTCTGGATTCTTTAACCAGAAAAAAACATGATGCAGTAATTTAGGCATAGAATTGGTCGCTGTAGTAGATTTAGCCAGAACGATGGGTGATGCGAGAGCCGCACCGGCGATAGCACTGGCGGTTAAAAATTCACGGCGTGTAGTAGTCATTGTTGCTCCTTTCTTGTGGCATTGAGGTGATGAAAAATTACGCCAATTTAGAACAAGCACAATAACTTTTACGCAATATTACCCAATTACCACCGCCGTGCCGCTGGCCGATACCATTAACATGCTGCCATTCTGGCCGATGACTTCGTAATCCAAATCTATACCTACTACTGCGTTTGCGCCCATTTCTCGGGCGCGATCTTGTAGTTCTTGTAAAGCAATTTCGCGCGCTTTTTGTAATTCGCGCTCATAGGTCGCAGAGCGGCCACCGACCAGGTCGCGAATGCCTGCAAACAGATCTTTAAATAAATTGGCTCCCAGAATTGCTTCGCCCGCAACAACACCGCAGTAACGGGTAATGTTTTTTCCTTCAACGCTCGGTGTAGTGGTCATTAGCATAATAGGCTCCTTAACTTATTCGGTTTCATTAATAAACGTTTGTAATACACGATTTAAAAAGCGACGGCCCATCACCGTAGGCCGCGCGTAACCCTGTACAATTTCCACCAAACCTTGCTGGGTTAATTTTTGCCAATGCGGCTCAAGTTGCTGCCAATCAACACCGGTTCGCTGAACAAAATAATTCATCGGTACGCCAGAGTGCAAGCGCAACGCATTCATCATAAATTCCAGTGGCAATGCATCGGGCAATAGTAAATCGCTGCCGCCGCCAAATACATTTTGGTGTCCGCCCAGATTGGGGGATATTTTTTGTGAATCGGTTGCATCTAAATAATGTTTAGGTAACCGAGTCTTCCACAGGCGCAAGATTTTATTGTCCGCTGGGAAAGTAATTTTCCCATGAGCCCCGGCACCTATTCCAAGATAATCGCCAAACTCCCAATAATTGAGGTTGTGGCGCGCGCATTTTTTATCGCGCGCATAGGCAGAAATTTCATATTGCGCATAGCCAGCCGCCGCTAACAATTCGACGCCTGCATCCTGAATATCGGCGAGAATTTCTTCTTCCGGCAAGATCGGCGGTGCAGAATAAAATGCGGTGTTTTGTTCAATGGTTAATTGATACCAGGAAAGATGTTCCGGTGCGAGCTCAATCGCCTGTTGCAAATCGGCTTTGGCTGCATCAACGGATTGCTCGGGCAAGCCGTGCATTAAATCCAGATTGATATTGTCGAAGCCAGCTTTGCGTGCAACACCCACCGCGCGCAGGGCTTCAGCGCGACCATGTACACGCCCGAGCAGTTTTAATTGCTGGTCATTAAAACTTTGAATCCCAATGGATAGACGATTAACTCCTGCCGCACGAAAGCCGGAAAATTTTTCCTGCTCAAAGGTACCGGGGTTTGCTTCGAGTGTGATTTCAATATCGGGTTCAAAACCGATAATTTTTTCCGCGTCAGTCAATATCTGCCCAATCGCTTGCGCCGATAACATACTCGGCGTACCACCGCCAAAAAAAATGCTGGTGAGTTTGCGCCCCTGCGCGAGTGTTTGATCCTGCTGTAAATCAAAACGCAATGCCGCGACATAATCTGCTTCCGGAATATCATTATTCGCTTGATGGGAATTAAAATCGCAGTAGGGACATTTGCGGATGCACCAAGGTACATGAATGTAGAGTGATAGCGGCGGCAATTGCAGGGACATATTATTCACTGCCAGCCAAGGTAGATAATTTTTGCAGCAATTCCTGCATCGCCTTTCCGCGATGGCTGATGCGATTTTTTTCTGCTTTATCCAATTCCGCTGATGCACAATTATGGCTGGGTACAAAAAATAAAGGATCATAACCAAAACCACCTTCGCCACGCGGCTCGGTGAGAATCACACCCTCCCAAACACCGTGACATAAAATCGGTGTCGGATCTTCTGCATGATGCATAAACGCAAGGACGGCATGATAACGGGCGGTACGTTTTTCAGTGGGTGTACCACTTAATTCTTGTAATAATTTTGCATTGTTATCCGCATCTTTTGCGCCTTCACCGGCATAGCGCGCGGAATAAATTCCGGGGCGACCATTAAGTGCATCGACTTCAATACCGGAATCATCGGCAATTGCGGGCAAGCCGGTTTTGGCGCAAGCATAGCGCGCCTTGATAATGGCATTTTCAACAAAAGTCAAACCAGTCTCTTCGGCGTTTTCGCTAAAAAAATCCGATTGTGGTACTACCTCAAAACCGCAGCCAGTTAATAGCTGCTGAAATTCGCGCAACTTACCAACGTTGCCACTGGCCAATACTATTTTTTTCATAATTAAGCCCTTGTGCCTCTATTAATAATCCGCTGAAAGAAAAGGCGCCCGTTCGGCGCCTTTGTCGCAGAATATTTGTACAAGATTATTCGGTATAAAGGGTACGGTTAAAGGTAAAGTTTATCGGCTTGCTGCTGACATCGGTGTTGACCTGAATATCAAAATGCAGCACTTCTTCATTGTTGAACACAAAAGGAGCGAGATAGTAAGTTGCATCGCCTTCTTTGATTTCAATAAATGTCAGTGTTTGTTTCTGTTGCATCAGGTTTTTGCTGCTGCCAGTTACGACTGCGGGCAATCCCAAACTGGTGCTGCCATTTTCGGTTTTGGTCAGGCTGATATTCACCAGCGCGCGATCTTTGCCGCGCACTAACTTATAAGCTTCTGCCACTTTTGCCGGAATATCGGTACTGTTAAATACATTGTAATGCACTGTGTAGGCGCCGAACTTTTCGGTGGTGCGGATTTCTTTGGGTTGATCAACTTGTGCCTGAACAGTCGCAGCGAAAAAAACCAAAAATACACTTTGCAGTAACTTTTTCATAACAACACTCCAGTGGTTGATACATTTTTAGTCAATCACGAGCTATCTACTTAAATGATAAATCGCCGTTTCACCAAACAGGTTTGGCATAAAATCTTTTAACGTCTGACCGGATTGTTCATTCACTACCTGACGATGGATTACCTTGATATTGCGCTCGCGGCAGAGAACTTCAAAATCATCAAATGTACAAAAGTGAATGTTGGGTGTGTCGTACCACTCGTAAGGCAATAAATCTGATACCGGCATACGGCCGCGCGTGGCCAGATAAAAACGCGCCTTCCAATGTCCGAAGTTCGGAAAGGTCACTATACACTCTTTACCCACACGCAACATTTCATCCAATACCAAATGGGGGAAATGCAATGTTTGTAGCGCTTGCGTCATTAATACGGTATCAAAACTTTTATCGGCGAAGTTGCCGAGGCCGCGATCGAGGTTTTGCTCGATCACATTCAAGCCTTTGTCGATGCAGGTATTGATTTGCGCCGCATCGATTTCCAAGCCGTAACCTTGTACTTGTTTGGTATCGATCAAAAATTTTAATAGCGTGCCATCGCCACAACCCAGGTCGAGAATGCGGCTGCCCTGTTGGATCCAGTGCTGGATTTCGTTGAGATCTATACGCATCAGATTTTCACTCCGGCAAGGTAGCGACCGAAAACTTGCTCGTAGCGTTCATCGGGTAATAGGAAGGCGTCGTGGCCGTGTTTGGATTCTATTTCCGCGTAGGTCACCGGGCGATTGGCACCAACTAATGCGTTCACAATTTCGTGCGAGCGCTCGGGCGCAAACCGCCAGTCGGTGCTAAATGAAATCACCAAAAATTTTGCCTTGGTTTGTTTAAAGGCGCTGACGGGATCGTCATTAAATTCGCGCGCGAGATCAAAATAATCCAGCGCTTTGGTGATGCGGATGTAGGAGTTAGCATCGAAGCTATTGGCAAAACTGTCACCCTGGTAGCGCAGGTAACTTTCGATCTGGAATTCCACCGGTTCATCATTGCCGAGCTCAAAACTGCCGCTGCGCAGATCGCGGCCAAATTTTTCACCCATCGCGTAATCGGAAAGGTAAGTGATGTGGCCGATCATGCGCGCCACTGCCAAACCATTTTTTGGCAAGGTGTTGTGCTCGATGTAATCGCCATCAAAAAAATTCGGGTCGCTGATAATCGCTTTGCGTGCGGCCTCATTAAACGCAATATTTTGTGCGGAGAGTTTTAACGCAGAGGCGATAACTACGGCGTGGCGAACGCGCTCTGGAAAATCCAGTGCCCAGCGCATGACCTGCATACCGCCGAGGCTGCCGCCGATGATCGCTGCCCAGACATCAATGCCGAGTACATCGGCCAAGCGCGCCTGACTGGCGACCCAATCGCGCACGCGCACCATCGGAAAATCCGCACCCCAGGCTTTGCCCGTTGCGGGGTTGATCGAACGCGGCCCCGTCGAACCATGGCAACCACCGAGGTTATTGAGCGCGACGACAAAAAATTTGTTGGTATCAATGGGTTTGCCCGGACCGATATAGGCATCCCACCAGCCGGGGCGTTTGTCGTCCATGCTGTGGTAACCGGCAGCGTGATGATGGCCGGAGAGCGCATGGCAGATGAGCACCGCATTAGACTTGGCAGCATTCAATTGGCCGTAGGTTTCATAGACCAATTCATACTCATCGAGCGTCCTGCCGCAGGCCAGCAATAGCGGCGCGGTGAAGCGATGGGTTTGGGGAGTGACAAGACCCACCGAAGCAGCGGGTATTTGGTTTGGCATGATGATCTCTTTAGCGCGCTAAAAGAGTAACACCCGCGTAGAGCGCGAGCTTACCCAATCGACTTTAAACGATGCGACAGTCTAAAGAGACCCATTCAGTGCTGCAAGTTATACACTGATAAACTGCTGACGAGGTTATTGGCTGCCTCGCAGTGATTGTCTGCCCTGCTTGATCGATACCACTTGCGCTCCCGCTGTTACCGACTCCTTCTGCTCTACATCCGCCATCAATTCCGGCTCTAGTGGCGTCGTCAGCAATTCTTTATAGAGCGGCTCGATATTCCCCAGCGCGGTCTGCAATTGGTAAATATTGGTCTGCAACACTTCCAATTGTTCACTGTGGCTGTTGCGCTGGGTTTGCAATTGCGTGAGGCGCAGCATGTGGTGTTCCAGCAATTGTTTTTGGTATTGGTTGTGATGGAACAGCGGCGCCAATGCCTCTTGCATCCAGTGATGGATGTGCTGGTTTAAATCGACATAAACCGCGCGCACCTCCTGCACCAAGGTGTTGATAAAGCGGCTGATCAGCGCGCCTTTGTGTGTGAATACCGTACTGAGCGATTTGCGGAAATCGTCGGCGCGGGTATGCAACTGGCGCAATTGGCGGCGCTGCTTCTGGATTTTCAACAGGTGACGCATGATCAAATCATCGCCCGATACAGTCTGCTCAGGCCGCTCGTAAATCGAGGTGAGCACGCGGTTGCAGCGCTCGATTTCACGTTCAAGATGGCGCAGGTTGCTGTCTACATCATCAAAAAATTTGCCGATCGCGCGCGCCAATCCCACTGTAGTCCAACTCTGCGCCAGATTCGCATGGGCTTCCGCGATTTGCTGCTCCAGCAGGCCGCTGCTGATCGGCCCCAGCAGCGATAATTTTTGCGACTCCAACAAGCGCTGACTGGTGCGCAATGACAGCGCCTGCTTGTGGTATTCGTGATGGGTGCGGCGAATAGTATCGCGCAGCTCAGTCAATTTTTCGCCCGCCGCTTCCGGTGCAACTGTGCGCAATTCTTCCAATTCTTTTTCACAGTCTGTGAGGCGGCGCTGCAAACTGTTGCGCGCGTTGATCACCATCGCATAGCTGTCGCCAATTAACCGATGGCCAATAATCTGCTGCTGGTTGCGCATCACGCATTCGGCCAAAATGCGCTCCAATTGAGGAAAATTACTGCGCGCCAATTGCGCCTGGTTGCGCCCGACTTTGCCGAGTAAACCCTGTTTGGCGGACAGTGCCACCACATGCTCGGGCGACAAATTCAATTGTCGTGCGGTGAGCTGGCGCAATTGGTTGACGTTGGCCTCAATCTCTTGTGCCGGGGTGAGGTCATCCCAGAGGCTGTCGATTTTGTTAAGCAAGGCGATTACAGCGGTGCAGTTGTTATCGCGCAATACCTGGATATGTTCGCGCCAGATCTCCATATCGCTCGCAGTGACACCCGCATCGGCGCCGAGCAAAAACAAAATCGCCTGGGCATCGGGCAGGGTTTTTAACGTGAGTTCAGGCTCGTTGCCCAGCGCGTTCAAGCCGGGCGTATCAACGATGCGCAAGCCCTGGCGTAGCAGCGGATGATCCAGACTGATCAGCGCATGGCGCCAGGCGGGCACAGTAACCATGCCGTTCTCGTCGCGCTCGCCCAACTCATCCTGTGCAAAACCCAATTTAAGCGCATCGGCCACACTGACTTGTTTACTGGCCGAAACTTGATTGATCGCGGCGCGGGTCTGCTCGTGATCTTGCGCATCAAAATGAATCGCCACCCAATTTTGCGGGATGCGTTTGAAGCTTTGCAGGCTGGTATTGGTGCGGCGAGTTTCGATCGGCAGGAGGCGCACACAATTGGTGGGTTGGTGGGCGTCCCAAAAGATTTCGGTAGGGCACATAGTCGTGCGCCCCGGTTGCGATGGCAGCAAACGGCGGCCACCGCCGGTGTATAAAAGAGCGTTAATTAATTCGGTTTTACCGCGCGAGAACTCGCCTACACAGGCGATGGTAAAACTTTCGCCGCGCAATAACTGGCGTGCCCGCTGCAAGGTCTTGCCCATATTCGCACCGGACATATCGTGCTGCTGGCTCCACTGCTCAAAACGCTGTAAACGTTCATCCAGCTGGCGTTTCCAGCGGTTGTAATGCGTCATTTGGCGGTGCAGGGATCTTATGTCCATAGCAATACTCTCAAAATAGCGAATCTGGCGTTATTTGCATTATTTAATAACTGACCGCGATAACCAGCCGATGGCTAATTAATTATTGTTGTTCGGTCATTAAAGCGGAAAAGCACGCCAGTGGCTAGATCTTGAGCAGTGAGTGGTCACTTCAACGGGCTAAAAGGCAGGGGATTGCTACTTTGTGAAACATTTGACGCCAACCGATACCAAACCGGAATGCCAACTTGCTCGCCGGGTGGTATCTACTCTGGTAAAAGAAATGGGGCGATTGTTAGAAAGAGGCTTGTAGTCGGATACGCAGGCTGCGCGGTTCAACCGGATGGAAGTGCAAATCTTCAACGCCTTCATCTGCCTCGGAGGGGAGCCGGGACGGATAAAAGTAATCGATATCGTGATCGGCACTATCGAATAGGTTGAGGATGTCGAGCCCCACCGACCATTGCGCCCAGCGATAACCCAAGCCGAGATTCACCAGGCTAGTCGCCCCCGCCTCCTGCTGCGCGAAACTATCCAGCACCCGCGCGGCAAAATGCCGGTAGCGCAAAGCGCCGTGGAAACCGGTTTGCGCTGGTGCGTAACTAATCCCCGCACTTGCGACAAACGGTAGGGAGCCATCCACATATTTGCCTTCGTCCAACTGATTATCGGTAAAGCGCGAACGCGTCCAGGCTAATTCCGAATCAATGCTCCAGCCCTCTGCAAACCAGAAATAACTGGCGATTTCAATTCCTGAACGTTCCGATGCGCGGCTGGCCTCAGTATTGCCCGCATCGCCCACAAATAATAATTCTGAATCCAGTGCCAGGTACCACAGCGATGTGGAAATGCTGTAGCGATTGTTATCGAATAATTTTGCCCCTATTTCCGCACCTTGCGAGCGCGATAATAAATCTACCGGCTCAATCAACTCGCCCGATACCGGATCCACGACAATGGTTGCACCGCGCGCATCATTCGAATGAAAACCCTGGCCGAGATTAAAGTAGGTTTCGATTTTATCGTTGACACTGTAACTCACGCCCGCTTTTACATTGGTGATGCCATCAGATGCATCACCAGAATTTTCGGCGCGGTCGCTGCTTACATCCACTTGCAAATAATCATGGCGCAAGCCCAGATGCATGCGCATCTTTTCAGTTAACTGAATGTCGCTCTGGGCAAAAAGCGCCAGTGAGGTTTCATCAATCGCATCAACACGGGTAGTTGACAACCGATTGCGCGAGCGGGTTTTGAATAAACCTACTTCATCAATGGCATCGTGCCGAATTTGAACGCCGAGTTTCTGTGTTGCCGATTTTCCAGCAACATCTATTTGCCAATTGCGTACGACTTCTCCTCCGAGCAATTGCCGGTCATCCACTTGTTCAAATTCATCGCCATTGATCGGGTCATCCAAAAAATAGGTGAAGTTGGAAAATAAATTTAGCTCTGAATCGACAACATAGACGCTCATTGACCAAATCGGATTCACCCATTGCGTTGACAGACTGTAGCGATTGGAACCGCCGCCTACATCAGTATCAAGTGAACCTAAAGGATCGATAATATTTTGCCCGACAGCGCGCTGGGGAATTTGATCCGCCGCATTCCAGCGATTGCGGTAGCCCATCGCCGTCAACGAAAATTCACCGCCACCAATTTGCGATGTATAACGCACTAGCAGATTGGTTTTGTGTACGTCTTCATCAATATCTGTCCAGGGGCCTGCGTAGCGCTGCGCTTCTACGCCAAATAATAATCGCCCTGAATCCAGTTCAAGTTGCGTCGCGGTGTATAAACGCCGATAGTCGAAATCACCTGCAGTAAAATTGACTTCGCCAGTAGCGAGAGTATTTTTTAGCGAAAACTGTGCGGCACCAGCGCCGGAAAAATCGCCCACTTCAGCGTAGTAAGGACCTTTGCGATACTGAATATCCTGAATCAATTCAGGAATAATAAAATTTAAATCCGTATAGCCTTGCCCATGTCCATGGCTGCGCATATTAATTGGCATGGCGTCAACTGAAGTGGCAAAGTCGGTGCCGTGATCCAGATTAAAACCGCGTAAAAAATATTGATTGGCTTTGCCTGAACCACTGTGTTGGGTAACCACCATGCCGGGTACAAATTCCAGAATTTCACCGGTGCGCGATACCGGCCGCGCGGCAATTTCGGCGCTGCCGACCACGCCTTCTGCGGCGGCAATACTGGTACCCAATAAATCAGTGCGGTAGCCATAAACAACCACATTTTCTACCAACAACATTTCAGTGTTGTTCTGGGCTGCATTTGCCGAACCATTCACTACCAAAGGCGTAACACTTAAAGCAAAATAATAACCGGCCAAACTATTGTTAATACGCATCATAATGTCCTTAACCAATCCAACGATCAACTACCCATTGCAACGCCACTAATGCAATCACTATCGATGTACCCGTAAGGGCATAACGCGCGTACCAGATTTGGTTGCGCACAAAAATAAATAGCGGTAATAACAGCAACACAATTGCCATTTGCCCTATCTCCACACCGAGATTAAATGCCAACACCGTGAGCAGTTGTTGATCTGCCGGTAACCCCAATTCACCCAATACTCCTGCGAAGCCCATGCCGTGCAGCAAACCGAATCCAAAGGTGAGCCAACCCAAGCGCGTAACCAGTGGATAAATATTGTTGAGCGCAACCAGAACTACCGACATGGCAATGCCCACTTCTACCCATTGGCTGGAGAACTGAATTAAACCTAACGCGGTCGCGCTAAGCGTGATGGAATGGGCGAGCGTAAATGCCGTGACTATCCAGGTGGTATTGATCAGGATGCGTTTTATACTGGCTTGTGCAAACCATTGGTTGCCGCGCCGAACCAGCACGCAGGTCAGCATGAGCGATAGCAAAAATAAAATATGGTCGATACCAATCCAGATATGCACCATGCCCTGATAAATAAATTCGCCCAGTGTTTTCCAGACATTACCGCTAGCGGCATCCCAATCAATATTGCGCTGGGTGTCGCTGAGTAAGCGGCTGCTGGTGGCAGAATCGCTGCGTAGATTCAGCAATAATTTATGTTCAGCATCTTCTTTAAAAAAAGCGCTGTAATTAACACGAATAGTACCGGTCAAAGCGCATTGGGCACGCAGCGGTATCAACAGATAGGATTCACTAAAATGGGAATCGATTTTCCACTCATCACTTAATAACAATGTGCAGGTGCTATCAGCGCGGTGAATCGATAGCTGATTGGCAAGATATTGATGCACGCTGTCGGCGCGCGCTTGTAACTCTTTCCAGCGCAATTTTCCATCGCCATCGCTATCCACACCTATGGCCTGCTCAAGATCATAAAGCCGTACTTGCCATTCCCCAGTTATTAAACCCTGATCGTTGATTTGCAGATTGGCGTAAGCCGTACTGAGTTGGTGCGCAGATAAGAACGCAGAAAAAATAATTAGTTGGATAAAAATGATCAACTTGAGTATACGCATCTTTATGCTCCCGCCTTTTCAGTGACGGCAGCTACACCCGCAGCTTGCTGGGCACGTATAAGTAAATGTTTATCGCTCGCTTCGCGCGCTTGCTGCCAATTGCGTTCGGCCCAGTGCAAGGCTTTATTCGCGTCAGGCGCAATATCCAAATAATAAATGGCCAAATCGGCAGCATGCGCTTGATCATCCCGCTGTTCACGTAGTGCGATACGCTCACGCACTTGTGTTTGCCAGTAAGTGGTAGGTGCGATTTTTTTCTCAGCAATCGCAAGGCGCACCAGTAGCGAATCATCCGCTTGCGAACTGGTGCTGACCAAGGGTGTTAATGCATCAATGACAATTTGATTATTTTGCAGAGCGAGATTCGTATCGGCCCATTGCACCCACACACTAAGTGAATTTTTGGATTTGATTTGGTTTAAAAAATCGAGCGCTGCTTGTGGTTGTTGTAGACGCACCGCCATATCAGCGAGTATCTGTAGTATCCAGATTTGACGCTCATCGTCAGGCAAACCTTGCGTACCGACTATCTGCTGCAACTGTGTGTAACTTTCACTCAATTCTTTATCGCCGAGAGTGCTGCGCGCTTCCAGCGAGCACGCGCTGAGCGTCAATAAATCGGTGTGACCTAATAGGCGCATGCAGGCTGCTTGTGCAGAGACTGCATTGCCTTGAATTAAATGCAACCGAGCGTTAAGCAAATTGGCAGTGTTATTGTCAGGCTGTTGTAGAAGAATTTTTTGCAGGACTTCTTGCGCAAGCGTAAATCGATGTTGATGTTGTTGCACCTGTGCCCAAGCAAGCAACATCGATAAGTCATTGGTATTGTTTTCAATCAGCGGTTTCAACAATGCTTCTGCTACGCCATATAGGCGCGATTGACCGGGTTGTGCCGCCTGCTCTAAATACTCGTTTGCCAGTTGCACAACACGATTTGAATCTTCAGGTTGCAAGCGCTGCTGAATTTGCAATACCCGCAAAGTCTCAGAGGGAGTTGTATTCCACTGCGCAATAATCTGATCAGGCTCGGTGGGAGTGTAAGCTTCGGCGTATGCGTATCTGCCAAGGATAATTCCGCCGCAGCTAATACCCCACAGAAATACTATCGGTAAAAATCTGTTCATTGTTATTACCCGCTGCAAATTCAGCTATTCAATAAATTTCACGTTTAACGCTAAAGTCGATTTTTATAGATGTTTGATATTTGAAAAAACCCGCCATCCATTGCGGGCATTAATCGACAATTTTTCTCTTTTATTGCGCTAGCAAATCATCAAAGGCCGCTTCGTCGGTGACATCCTGAGTAACCGCACGGGTGTTGAGCGATAGCGGTGTATCACTTTCCATTTGGTTGTAGGCCTTGCGTGTGTACTCACCCATATTGACTGCGAGCAGATCGATAGTGATGTTGACCATCGCAGTCATGGATGTGCTTTTGCCATCAGAAACGCTAAAGGTAAATTGATCCATTCCTGTCATATCAGCATTAGGTAGATAGGTAAATGAACCGTCACTTTGCAATGCCAGCGTGCCCTGTGCCGGTTGCGATGACACTGCAAAACTCAGGGCATCTTTATCCATATCGCTGCCCATTAATTTGCCGGTCACGGGTGTATCCGACTGGGTGCTGATACTGGTACTCATTGCTGTGGGTGGCGTATTAACTTTGGGTGGCTTTTTTTTATCATCGCCACCGCACGCACTGAGTAACACCGCGATGCTGACTGGAAGTGCAAGAAATAAAAATTTCATTTCCATCTCCTTAATTTGAGCCGGCCAATGGATCGGCCAAATAGGGGAACATGTTTTTCATCATGCTGGCGTTGAGTGGTGCACCATCGGTAAAGGGAACATTACCCACGTTGGCATCGGCGGGTTTACACAAACCCAAATCGGTATCCACACCACCAACAGGAATTGGATAACACAAACGGCCCATCACCACGCGCAAGGCGATATCCACCACGTCATCACCGGGGCGACGGCCATTCGGGAAACCGGCGAGATCATTTCCGGCAACACCGAATGCGGACTGTTGCATTTGTGCTGTTGCGGCAATGCCGGTGTTCAAGCGCAGCATTTCCGAAGGTGTAACGGTTTTTAATTGGTTAACGCCGGGGAAGCCGGTTAAGAAAGCAGTCACCAAATCCATGCGCGGGAAATTGGTTGGTGCCAGAGTGGGAAGATTTGCACCGAGCGTTGTGTTCACTGCATCTTTAAATAAAATATTTAATAATTCCGGCAGCGATGGATGGGTTACGTAATCGGCAAACTGGCCGTCATTTTTTGGTTCGGCGACGGAGAAGCGATCTTTGTCTTTTAATCCGATCACTAATTCATTCACCAGTGGATTACCCAAGCGCGACACTTGTGTAAGTGCACCACCATTCACTTCAGTTTTATTAAATGATGCCTGCGGATTTAAAATACGCGCCTGCGGCAAACTCGCGGTAGTCCAGGTACCGATTACGCCATTGCCGCTGCCCACCAAACAACTTTTGGGAATTTCGAGCGAAATTGCGGTGACATTTTTATCGAGCAGATCGTCATTCATCGATGACTGGGTGATGCCGCCGGGGAAGCCGCCGCCGTCACCAGCACCCGGTGCACTATCACCTTCGACTGGAACATAATTTACCAGGTCAAATGTTTTACCGAGGTTAACGACGAAGGGATCTTTACGCTGGCCGACAAACACTTTGCCGTTGGTGCTACAGCCGGGAATCGCAATTTCGTAAATAAAACTATTGGCGTAAGTTGCGTAAACCGCCGGTGAGGTAAAAGTTTTATTGCCGATATAATCGAGCGGTTTTTTAAACGTTGTACCCATGCCCGATGCCATTGCTACATCGGTGCGTGTACCGGTTTTACGATCGCCGCTGCGCAGTTTAATGCTGTAACTTTCACTGAAATTGACAGCGGACATATCAGTCGCAGTAACACCACCCACATTTTTTAACGGCACAGCAACTGAACGACTGTTGCCTTCCGGCCCAACGGTGAGCTTCACGCCTTCGCCACCGGCGAGCGCCTGGCTAAAGCGAAACTCAAAGGTGAGATCTTCTACTGCGTCGCCGGTGTTATCCACATGGATGCTGTAAACCGCGTGTGGGTCCATCGCAAAATAGTTGGGCCCACCGTAAGCATCTTGCAGCGGAATATAGTTGGCGATCAAAGTTACAAAATCAGCGCGACCGGATTCGTAACTGTTAAACGCATAAAAATCTGTGGAATCTAATGCAGGCGAACGGGTGATATTCGGTGCTTCGCGGTGGCTGGATGCAAAACTGCCAGTGGCGAGCAAGCTCGCACAGAGGGTGCCGATAACGGCCGATAAGTAATTATGTTTCATCGTTGACTCCTTGGGTTTATGTGACTAACACAACACCAAACGGCTCAACCTGGGTTTTGGATTCAACTTTTTATGATTATTTTGCAATTACGTGAAAATAGTTTTTTACAGGCATAAAAAACCCCGCACAGGGCGGGGCTCAACAATCGCTCAAACTCAAATTATCTAATTACATCGCCACCAATTCCGCCGTGTACAACACGGTTGTCGGTTGGCCAGTGGGCGATCCGCCCAGCGGTTCCAGACTCACCGCGAGGGCCGCCACTTGCACCTGATCAAACAACACAGAGCGTGGCAAACTCAGCTTGCCTTGTTTGGGTAACAGACCCAGCGAGATCGGTGGGCGACCATCGGCGGCAACCATCCACAATTCGTAGTCCTGATTATCCAGTGCTTTGAATTTGTCGGTGGCGGTAACCAGCAGTTGATCTTCGCGCAATTCGATCAGCCAAAGCGCCTGGGCTTTTTCGCTTTGTACCACGGCAATTTGACCGGGCAACAAGGGTTCGACCGGTTGCAGATTGACGAGCAGTACTGCCATCAGGATCGCGGCGGCAGCTGACAATCCGGCGAGCCATTGCAGAGCGCGCGGTTTGCGCTGCGGCAAGCTCACCACGTTGGATGATGTAACGGGTGGCACTGTAGTGAAACCTAACCGGGCTTGGATTCGCTCCCAGACTTCCGGCGCTGGCTGAACATCTGGCAGCGCTGTGCCTAACTCGTTCAGGCGGCTTTCCCAGCGCCAGAGGGTATGACGCATACTGTTGTGCTGCATCAACAGCCGCTGGAAACGGATCCGTGCGGGGCCATGCAAACTGCCCAATACGTATTCGGAAGACAGTGCGTTTTGGCGCTCTTCGGTTAAATAATTCATGATTCAAGACACCTCTTTAAACGTTCCAGACCACGGCGAATCCAGGTTTTGATGGTACCCAGGGGAGTTTCCATCTGATCGCACACTTCCATGTGGGTGAGGCCGCGAAAATAGGCCATTTCTATTGCCTGGCGCTGTCCCTCATCAAGCCGGTCCATACAGCGGTCGATGCGCACGCGGTCGCGCTGTTCATACAATTCCTGTTCCGGGGACTGCTCATCGAGCGCCTCTTCCAAACCCTCGTCGCCCGTTTCTCGGCGGCTCTTGGTTGCACGCAGCATATCGAGTGCCCGATAGCGGACGATACTTATCATCCAGGTAAGCACAGTGCCCTTCTCATGTTGGTAATCACCAGCGTTGTGCCAGATACGCACAAACGCTTCTTGCACGGCCTCTTCCGCCAAATCGCGGCGCCGCAACATTTGCAGGCTGATCGCGTAGAGCTTGCCCGCCGTCTGGCGATACAAATCGGCAAATGCCAACCGGTCGCCCTGCGCGGTGGCGCTGAGCAGATGGAGAAAATCGTGATTCGGATCCATAGGAATTCTCGTTGTTATGGTTGCTTTTGCAGCCCCTGCGCTCCGACAGAATTGGGCCGATTCGAGTGCTGTACGGGCGATGACGGGTTTTGGATTCAGATTTCAGATAAAACTTTACTGGTTGCCAAATTAGCCAACCGGTAAGAGGAGATTAGTCTAGAAAAAGACTCGGATAGACATTAATGGGAGAAAGTTGACTCGTAGGTTCGTAACAGCTCAACCACTTCCACTTTGTAGGATTTATACCAGCGCGACTTTCCCTGTTGCTGCGCCCGCAGGTGGTCGGAATTTTGTTTCCAAAGCTTGATATGGTCGAGGCTCGGCCAATAGGAAATCGCTATTTCACGACTCCCTTCGGTAGTCGCGACAAAATTGACGCAGCCGTAATGTGTCATCGCCAACTCGCGCATCTGTTTGGCAGTTGCAAAATACTCGTCGTCGAGCTGGGCGATTTCAGCGTGGAAAATTACGGCGTACATGGGCACTCCGGTATTACCAATAACCCAGTACCAATTGCGGGTATACGCCGACAAGATTGGCGAGACGCGCAATTAACATATCCACAATTTTTAACCCCAATAAAATAATAATCGGCGATATATCCAGCACCCCGCCCAGTGGCGGAATCACTTTACGGATGGGCGCCGCAAGTGGATCGATAATTTGATTGGCGAGGGTGAGCAGTGGGTGATGGCTCATAGGCGCGACAAAACTGCCAATAATGCTGATGATCATGCACCAGAAAAATATGCTGGAAATAATAGTGAGCGCGCCGATGATGCCCCACAGGATCAGCGGCAGCGGATTCAGGATCAGCCCCGGAGCGCCCATAATGGTGGACAAAATTGCCGTAGCCAACAATTGCACCAGGATAATTAACACCACAGAGGCCGTATCAATCCCCAACACACTGGGAATAAATTTGCGCAGCGGTTTTAACAGCGGCATGGTGATTTTGACAATCGCTTGCGAAACGGGATTATAAAAATCGGCGCGCACCAATTGCAGTAAAAAACGCAAAATCACAATCACCAGAAACAGCGACATCAAGCTATAAACAATCAGATGCAAAATATTGGCGAACATGAAAATCTCCGGTGATAGTTTTCAATAAAAAGTTGAGCGCAAAAAAAGATTACTTGCCTAACAGCTCGGACAATTCCACGGCGCGGCTGGAACAAGCGGTCATGGCTTTTAATACGCTTGCACGCAAATTGTCTTGTTCAAATGACAGAATGGCTTGCTCTGTGGTGCCTTTGGGTGAGGTAACGCGACGGCGCAATTCAGCCACATCAAACTCACTATCTTTGGCGAGCATGGCGGCGCCCAGTGCAGTTTGCAAGGTCAACTCGGCGGCGCACTCACGAGTTAACCCCAATTCAACACCCGCATCGATCATCGCTTCCATCAATAAAAAGAAATAAGCAGGGCCGGAACCGGAAACAGCGGTGACTGGATTTAATAAAGCTTCATCATCCAACCACTGCACAATGCCCACTGCACCGAGAATCGAATTAGCGGCCGATTTTTGTTCGTCACTCACCAGTGCATTTGCATATAAACCACTGGCACCAGCGCGCAATTGTGATGGCGTATTAGGCATACAACGGACGATGGCCTGATCCTCACCCAACCAACTCGCGATACTCGCCGTGGTAATACCCGCCGCGACCGAAATAATCAGCGGTTTATGCGTCAGGGATCCGCGCAAACCGAGCGCAACTTCTTTCAGCATTTGCGGTTTCACCCCGAGCACAATCACATCGGCATGAGCGGCAGTTGCGGCATTGTCGGTACTGACCGCAATACCGAATTCATCCGCCACTTTATTGAGTGTTTCCTTGCGCGGGCCAGCGGCGCTGATCTGCGCACGGGTAAAACCTTCGGCCAACAGGCCACCGATAATCGCCTTGGCCATATTGCCTGCGCCGATAAATGCAATCCTGGATGTTTTCACAGTAAACCCTTAAGGTTAAAAAATTATTGTCCCGCACTCGCTTTAGGGCGAGCGCCAAAAATATCCGTACCAACACGCACAAAGGTCGCTCCTTCGGCGATCGCCGCTTCCATATCGCCCGACATGCCCATGGACAGGCAATCAAGCCCATAACCCTGCAGGTTTAACGATTCGAGTGCGCGGTGCAATTTAGCAAAAGCGGCGCGCTGCTGCGCGGGATTGTTGGTCGCGGCGGGTATTGCCATCAGCCCGCGCAAACGTAGGCGCGGCAATTGGCTGATCGCTGCGACTAAAACCGGTAATTCCGTAAGGCTGACACCTGACTTGGTGGTTTCATCGTCTATATTTACTTGCACACAGATATTCAGTGGCGGCAGCTCTGGCGGGCGCTGTTCACTCAAGCGCTGGGCGATTTTCAGGCGATCGACCGAGTGTACCCAGCTAAAGTGCGCCGCTATCGGGCGGGTTTTGTTGGATTGGATCGGGCCGATAAAGTGCCATTCAATATCTTTCAGATCGGCCAGTTGAACTTGTTTGTCGAGCGCTTCCTGCAGGTAGTTTTCACCAAAGGCGCGCTGCCCCCAGGCATAGGCATTGGCCAAGGCCTGTGCAGCTTGGGTTTTACTCACAGCGATCAACTGCACAGTTTGCGGATTTCGTCCGGCGGCTGTGGCGGCTTGGTGAATTCGTGCGGTGACTTTCGCGAGCTGGTCGTCTATCTTGTGCATATTCCGTTTTCTAATTAGCCACAAAGGTCTGCACTGCAGACAAATAACAAAAGGTTGCTCTGATGGATATCACCGAACTCCTGGCCTTCAGCGCCAAACAAGGCGCATCTGACTTGCATCTCTCGGCGGGTCTGCCACCGATGATCCGCGTGGATGGCGACGTACGCCGCATCAACCTGCCGCCCATGGAGCACAAGCAGGTGCATGGCTTGATCTACGACATTATGAATGACAAGCAGCGCAAGGACTATGAAGAATTCCTGGAAACCGACTTTTCATTTGAAGTGCCGGGTGTCGCGCGCTTTCGCGTTAACGCCTTTAACCAGAACCGCGGTGCCGGTGCCGTGTTCCGTACCATTCCCTCCAAGGTACTGACCATGGAAGAGTTGGGCATGGGCAATGTGTTCCGCGATATCTGCGCCGTACCGCGCGGCCTGGTGCTGGTGACCGGACCGACTGGTTCAGGAAAATCCACTACCCTGGCGGCCATGATCGACTACATCAATGACAACAAATACGAACACGTACTCACCATCGAAGACCCCATTGAATTCGTACACGAATCCAAAAAATGCCTGATCAACCAGCGCGAAGTCCACCGCGATACTCACGGTTTTAACGAAGCATTGCGCTCGGCGCTGCGTGAAGACCCTGACATTATTCTCGTCGGTGAGATGCGCGATCTAGAAACCATCCGCCTCGCACTGACCGCCGCAGAAACTGGCCACCTGGTATTCGGCACACTGCATACCACATCAGCGGCTAAAACCATCGACCGTATCGTGGACGTATTCCCGGCAAATGAAAAATCCATGGTGCGTTCAATGTTGTCGGAATCCTTACAAGCGGTAATTTCACAAACCTTGATGAAGAAAAACGGCGGCGGCCGCGTGGCGGCGCACGAAATTATGCGCGGTACTTCGGCGATCCGTAACCTGATCCGCGAAGACAAGGTCGCGCAAATGTATTCGGCAATCCAAACCGGTGCGTCGCTCGGCATGCAGACCATGGACCAGTGTCTGGCCGATCTGGTCTCGCGCCGTATCATCAGCCGCGAAGCGGCCAAGGGTAAGGCCAAGTTTCCGGAAAACTTTTAATAAAGTGTGCCGGAGCGTGTTTAATTTTCTTGTTATCCCACAGCACAATTTTTCAATAATTTTTAGGGTGCATTGTTATGGATTTTGATCGGTTATTATCGTTGATGGTAGAGAAGGGCGCGTCGGATTTATTTATCACCGCCGGTGTGCCACCTTCGATCAAAGTCCACGGCAAAGTGGTGCCCGTCACTGCCACACCGCTGGCGCCGGAAAAAGCACGCGAGCTGGTGCTGAGTGTGATGAATGAAAAACAACGCGCGGAATTTATCGAAAAGAAAGAACTGAATTTTGCGGTGAGCGCGCGCGGTATTGGCCGCTTCCGTGCCAGTGCGTTTTACCAGCGCAATTTGGCGGGCATGGTATTGCGCCGTATTGAAACCAAAATCCCTGCACCCGATGAATTAGGACTGCCGGAAATCATCAAAGAATTGGCCATGACCAAACGTGGCCTGATTATTTTTGTGGGCGCGACCGGTACCGGTAAATCCACATCGCTCGCCGCCATGATTGGCCATCGCAACCAAAATTCCAAAGGTCATATTATTTCGATTGAAGACCCGATTGAATTTATCCACCAACACCAGGGTTGCATTATTACCCAGCGCGAAGTAGGTATTGATACTGAATCCTTCGAAGTAGCGCTGAAAAATACCTTGCGACAAGCACCTGATGTCATTTTGATTGGTGAGGTGCGTTCGCGCGAAACCATGGACCACGCGATAGCGTTTGCGGAAACCGGCCACCTGTGTCTGTGTACATTGCACGCCAACAACGCCAACCAGGCGCTCGACCGCATCATTCACTTCTTCCCTGCCGATCGCCACCGCCAATTATGGATGGATTTGTCGCTCAACCTGAAAGCGATTGTCGCGCAGCAATTAATTCCGACACCCGACGGCAACGGTCGCCGCGCTTGTCTGGAAATTATGATCAACACCCCGCTGGCGCAGGATTTAATCCGCAAAGGCGAAGTGTCGGATTTGAAAGAGTTGATGAAGCGTTCAACCGAACTCGGAATGCAAACATTCGATCAGGCACTTTATGCGCTTTACGACAACGGCGAGATCACCTATGAAGATGCACTGTTGCACGCCGACTCACCCAACGACTTGCGTTTGATGATCAAACTCGGTTCTGAAACCGATGCAAATTATTTATCCCATGCAGCAGATAGTTTGTCGATCCAAAGTGATGAGCACAACAATCGCGGCAAGATGTTTTAAAATACCAAACATCATCTCCATAAAAAATGCCGGGTCATTCCGGCATTTTTTATGGTTAGACCTGAATGAGGTCAAGGTTGGTTTTGTTTCAACCAACTTTCCAAAATCAGTCGCGCAGCAATAGAATCAACCGGATTATGTTTATAATCACGCGAACCACCTCGCTCCATCACTTCACTTTTTGCTTCAAAACTGCTCAGACGTTCATCCACCAATTCCACTTTTACGCCAAAGCGGCCGTGCAAGCGGTTGGCAAATTTGCGCGCACGCGCGCTGAGTTCACTTTCACTTTCGTCCATATTGAGTGGCAAACCCACCAACACCAAATCAGGCTGCCATTCCTTCAATAATTTTTCAATTTGGTTCCAATCGGGAATCCCATCTTTGGCTTTTAACGGCGCTTGGGAATTAGCGGAGCGGGTAATGGTTTGGCCGGAGGCGACACCAATATTTTTAGTGCCGTAATCAAAGGCAAGCAAGGTTTTAATCATAATTATTCAAACAAGCTTAAGCGCGCAGGGCCTGAAAGCTCAGGCGTGACCAGCAGTACTGGAAATTAAATTGACATCAATACCCAGAGTTTGCGCCGCTGACGTCCAGCGCTCTTCAAACGGGGTGTTGAAAATAATGTCTTTATCGGCCGGCACTGTGAGCCAGCTGTTTGCTGCAATTTCCGCCTCCAACTGACCTTCACCCCAACCGGCATAACCGAGCGCAATCAAACATTGCTTGGGCCCGCGGCCGGCAGCAAGGGCAGTAATAATATCGCGCGAGGCGGTGAGGCTGATGTCGGGTGATATTTCCAGCGTCGATTGCCATTTGGCCTCATTGCTATGGAGCACAAAACCGCGCTCAGGCTGCACCGGCCCACCACTCATTACAATCTGATCGCCTTGGTCAGAGAGGTCATCAAGATCCATCTGCGAAAAAATTTCTTTGAGCAGCATAGGTGTGGCGGTATTGATAACCACCCCCATAGCACCTTTGTCACTGTGCTCACAAATGTAAGTCACTGTGTGGGCAAAGGATGAATCATTCAAACCCGGCATAGCGATAAGAAAATGGTCGCGCAAACTGCCTGGGGTAAGTTCATCGTAACTTGTAGTCAATGTGCTTTTTTCGTTCATGGATTCAGTATGAGGCCTAACAAAGGTAAAACAAGCAGGGGCGGCAAATTTATTGGTTGCTGATCAATTGGCCGACGTGGTGATAGTGGAACCTTGGCCGGTGATTTCAAAATTCCAGGTGCGAATAATCTGCAAGCGGTCGGCCTGTTTGCGTATCTCGGGAGGGAAGCTTGCGAAGGGTGATGAAAGACGCACGATTTGGCGCGCGGCATCATCGAGTATGCGCTGGCCGGACGATTGCAGAACTTTGATTTCGTAGATAGTGCCATCGGGGTTGATCACTACCGACAAGCGCAAGTGGCCGGTAATGTGGCGACTCAATGCTTCTTTGGGATAATTGCGGTTGCCCACTTGTTCGATCTTGGTGCCCCACTCGTGCAAGTATTTGGCATCAAACGATTCCTTGGTGGACACCGACGTGAGCGTCCGCACACGTGGGCGCTTGGCATACTCTTGCCGCTGTTTATCCAACTTGGCTTGCAGGCTGGCAATTTCTGTGGAATCCAGCGGCTGGTCTTCCATCAAACCGTCTAGTGCCTCGCGCTCTTCGCGCTCATCAGGGTTCAGTTTGAGCTGGGTAGTCTGGGTGCTTTTGGCAGTAGTCGAAAGCAGTTGCTGCTCTTTAATCTTTTTTGTGGAAGCCGCCTGTTGCTGCGGTACCGGGTTTACCTCGCGCACCTGGGTATCGGCAAACTCCGCTTGACGCTCGGTGGTGAGTTGCTTGGCTTCATCGAGGGTGCCACTCGCCTCCTGGTTGTGTTGGGCGAGGAAGTCAGCGTTGTCCGGTGCTTTCAGCGATTTATGTGTCGCGAGTGTGATCTCGATCGTCTGTGAAGTATTACTGTGATCAGGTAGCTTGAAACTAAAGCCCAAGATTAAAAAGGCGTGCAAAGCTATGGCCAGAAAAAAGGTAAAGCTCAGGCGATCACCGGTATCGACCGGCGGCACGGCGAGACTTTCTTCTTCCAAGGCAACGGCCTGATTCATTCGATCTACTCTGGTATTGGGAAATGCAGCATTGTCTTAGCTGATTACTGCGCCGCTAATTTACGCTCTATGGCGTCGATAAGCCGTGACCCAATTCCCGTGTTATAGGCCTTGTCGATTTCGCGCGCGCAGGTGGGGCTGGTAACGTTAATCTCAGTCAGGTAGTTGCCGATGACATCAAGACCGACAAATAACAGACCCTTGGTTTTCAGCGTGGGTGCCACCTGCTCGACAATCCAGTAATCCTGATCGGTGAGCGGTTGAGCAACTCCCGTCCCGCCCGCCGCCAGATTCCCGCGCGTCTCACCCTGCGCAGGAATGCGCGCGAGGCAGTAGGGAACCGGTTCGCCGTCCACCACCAAAATGCGCTTGTCGCCCTCAGTGATTTCCGGGATATAGCGCTGCGCCATAATCGTCTGGGCACCAAATTCGGTGAGGGTTTCCAAAATGACGCCGACATTGGGGTCGTCCTGACGGCAGCGGAAAATACGGCTGCCGCCCATGCCATCGAGCGGTTTAAAAATCACATCGCCATGGCTGCGGTGAAAGTCGCGCAGGCGCAGCATATCGCGGCTGACCAACACTGGCGGGCAGCACTGCGGAAATTGGGTCGCAAAGATTTTTTCATTGCAGTCGCGCAGGCTGCGCGGATCATTGACCACCAGCGCACCCTGATTCTGGGCCGCCTCGAGGATGTAGGTACTATAGATATACTCGTTATCAAAGGGCGGGTCTTTGCGCATGATGATCACATCCAGATCACCCAGTTTTTTATCCTCATGCAAACCCAGCTCAAACCAACTATCACCATTGTCGGCAACAAACAGGTTGCGCGTATTCGCGCGCGCTTCGCCTTGCAGGAGGTAGAGATCACTCTGCTCCATATAATGCAGATCCCAACCGCGCTCTTGCGCCGCCAACAATAGCGCCAGCGTCGTGTCTTTATAGAATTTGATATCTGCGATAGGGTCCATTACCACGCCGAGAGAGATAGCCATAAACCTTACTCTTATAAATAATACAAACTGTGTATTATTAGGATGTATAAATATTTTTGCCGGGACACACAGGGCGGGCTAAAGTTAAGTCCTGAAGGCAATTAAAGCAAGATTATTACAGACAGATTAAAGCGATCTAAAAAAACAAAAAACTGTATGGATTGCTCATATATTCAACTAGTTATGGCGCAACCTTAAAAACTGTGTTAAAAGTTCATTTTTCATTGGTGGCGTTATTTTGACGCCCGTTTTAATGGATGAGCGTTATATAACCTATTCGCTCAACCAAGTTTCATCAATCAACGTGTATATCTGGCAGCGGCAGCAACTACTGCAGCAATAACAAAAGGCAAGGTCAGAGTATGGAAGTAACTTACGAAAGCCTCAAAGTGATGGTTATCGACGATAGCAAGACCATCCGGCGCACGGCTGAAACACTGCTCAAAAAAGCGGGCTGTATGGTGATTACCGCCACCGACGGCTTTGATGCCCTGGCGAAAATTGCCGATACCCGCCCCGACATTATTTTTGTGGACATTATGATGCCGCGTCTCGATGGCTATCAAACCTGTGCCCTGATCAAAAATAACAGCGAATTCAAGACCACCCCGGTCATTATGTTATCCAGTAAAGACGGCCTGTTCGACAAAGCCAAAGGGCGTATTGTCGGTTCCGACCAATATCTCACCAAACCTTTTAGCAAAAGCGAGTTACTCGGCGCAATAGAAGCGCACGTCAAACATCTCAAGGCATCTTGATAGATTGAGCGTTTGATTAAGAAGAGTACCGGGTTTAAGCCTATTTGTTTTTTGACTATTACTCGCGCGTCAACTGCGCACTTTGTATCAGCACAGTAATAGTCTGGATGAACTTCCAAAGGACTGTTTAACATTCGCCGCATTGCCTGCGGAACAATTATTCGTTTTTTTGGAGCATTTATGGCCAGAGTATTGATTATTGACGACTCACCCACCGAGACCTACAAACTCACCAGCATGCTGGAAAAGAACGGCCATGTAGTCATGACCGCTGACAATGGTGAAGCCGGTATTGTGATGGCGCAAAAAGAATTGCCCGATGTAGTCCTGATGGATGTGGTTATGCCCGGCCTCAACGGCTTCCAAGCAACTCGTCAATTATCAAAAACCCCTGAGACGGCGCATATTCCAGTCATTATTGTGACCACCAAAGACCAGCAAACCGACCGTGTCTGGGGTATGCGTCAGGGTGCCAAAGCCTATCTGTCCAAACCTATTACCCAGGAAGTATTGATGGCGGCAATGGCCGAGGTATTGCGCTAATCGAAGGATAAGCTCATCAACTGCATGGATGATTGATAGACAATAACAACAAGTATCAGCACCGACCATTCAGTAAAACGGCCTCATGGGTCGACCCCGGGTGTTGGTACACGACAGTTACGGATAGATTTATGTCAGAACCACAGGCCGCCTTTCAGGCCCTGCTCACATTAGCCCAGCGCAGCCGCGCAGCGGCACGCGGTCTGCCTGCACAGGCCGATATACGCCCCCACTGGAGCGGTATCGGCTTTGCGCTTATGGGCAGCTATTTTGTCGTGCCTATTGGTGAAATTTCGGAAATGCTGGAAGTCCCCAACCACACTCATTTGCCCGGTGTACAACCCTGGGTGAAAGGGGTCGCCAACGTACGTGGCCGGCTGTTACCACTATTTGATCTGGCAATGTTTTTTGGCGACCGCCTCACTGGGACGCGCAAACACCGCCGGGTATTAATTCTGGAAACTGAAACACTTTATTCCGGCCTTATCGTCGATCAGGTTTTCGGTATGCAGCACTTTCCCATGGATGAATACAGCGAGCAGGCCGGAGCCGTAGCAAGTTCTATTTTGCCGTTTGTGACCGGCAGTTACCCGCAGGGGGGCGAGCGCTGGTCGCTGTTCCGGCCGGCGCTGCTGGCGGAAGATCCGCGTTTTACCAACGCGGCAAAAACCTGATTTATAGATATGCAATAACAGTTCAACCCAAACGTTAGATTGAGAGTCAAATTGAAGCTTGCTGCCTCGTGCAAAAAGCGCAGTGGATAGAAAAAATAAAACCGAACGCTGGTTAGGAGTGCTTAGATGAAAACTGATTCAAAGATTGCCACCTTCAAGGCAAAACCGACGACTGTTATCGCTTCGGTCTTGCTGGTGGCTTCATTTGCTGCCGCGATGGTGTTGCTGTTCCTGATTAACCAGGGTAAGAGCAATGACCAGCGATATCTGCAACAGGCCGCTGACTTGCGTGCGCAAGCCTACCGCCTGACATCCCTATCGCGTGACGCAACCTCAGGCGATGAAAAAGCCTTTGGTGAATTGACCGGCGTGGTAGAGAGCATGGGCAGTACATGGGATATGTTGCGCGCTAGCGACGAGCGCACCCGTGCATCGCTCAGTGCAGAATTCGACAGCTTCGGCGCCATCTGGAACCGGGTAAAAACCAACGCCCAAGCGATTGCGACCAACAAAGACCTGATCGTATCGCTCAATAACGTAGGTAACACCCTGAACGACAACCTGCCTACCCTGCAGACTGAACACAACAACATCGTGGATATCCTGCTTGAATCCGGCGCTCCTGCCGACCAAGCGATCCAAGCCCAGCTGCTCTCCTGGCGCGCCGAGCGTATCGGTCGTAACGTGGATAAAATGCTGCGCGGTGATACCGACTCCGGCGATGCCGCCGACCAATTCAACCGCGACGCCAACTTCTACGCGCGCGTACTGACCGCTATGAAAGACGGCGACCCGGCACTGCGTATTACCCGTGTATCTGACGCACAAGCGCGCGCCAGTCTTGACCAGATCACCACCCTGTTTGAAGGCGTAAACAAATCGATCCAGGAGATGGTTGAAGGTTCTACCACCCTGACTCGCGCCCGTCAGGCATCTGATGCATTGCTGAACGACACCCCACAACTGCTACAAGGTCTGGCCGCCATCTCCGATAAAATTGCCGGGCAAGCAGACAGCCGTCCGTTCATCAACAATATGACTGTTATTGTGCTCGCCGCTATTACTCTCGGCTCTTTGTTCTTTCTGGGCTTTAACCAGTATATGGGCGCACGTAAACGCGCGGATGAAACTGCGGATACCAACGAGCGTAACCAAACCGCAATTTTGCGTCTCCTCGATGAACTGGCTGACCTCGCGGACGGTGACTTGACCACGACCGCAACCGTAACCGAGGACTTTACCGGTGCGATCGCTGACTCTATTAACTTCACCATCGACCAGCTGCGTATCCTGGTTGCGCGAATCAACGAAACTGCGGTTAACGTATCGGCCGCTGCGCAGGAAACCCAGCAAACTGCATTGCACCTCGCCGAAGCTTCTGAACACCAGGCACAAGAAATCGCCGGTGCATCCGCCGCGGTAAACGAAATGGCGGTGACGATTGACCAGGTATCTGCAAACGCCGCCGAATCGGCAGCGGTAGCGGAGCGCGCGGTATCGATCGCGGGCAACGGTGCGAAAGTGGTACAGAACACCATCCACGGGATGGATACCATCCGCGAACAGATTCAAGATACTTCCAAACGTATTAAACGCCTCGGTGAATCGTCACAAGAGATCGGTGATATCGTAAGTTTGATTAACGACATTGCGGACCAAACCAACATCCTCGCACTTAACGCGGCAATTCAAGCATCGATGGCCGGTGACGCGGGCCGCGGGTTCGCGGTGGTGGCGGACGAAGTTCAACGCCTTGCGGAACGTTCCGCAGCCGCAACCAAGCAGATCGAAGCGCTGGTAAAAACCATTCAGAACGATACCAACGAAGCGGTAATTTCGATGGAACAAACCACCTCTGAAGTGGTGCGCGGTGCACGCCTCGCACAGGATGCGGGTGTGGCACTGGAAGAAATTGAAAACGTATCATCAAGCTTGGCGGAATTGATCCAGAACATTTCCAACGCCGCGCGCCAACAAGCATCGTCTGCGGGTCACATCTCCAACACGATGAATGTTATTCAAGAGATTACTACCCAAACCTCCGCCGGTACCTCTGCTACCGCGCAATCGATTGGTAACCTCGCCGAAATGGCACTCGACCTGCGTGAATCTGTGGCTGGTTTCAAACTGCCAGAAGAAGATATGTCGGAAGGCCGCGCCAGCGCGGCACGTAAAGCTATGGCCACTACCCCGGCTATGGATTTCGATAGCAATGCCGAAGTAATCGATCTGGACGACGAACTGTTGCCCGACGACGACATCTTCGCCACTTCAAAAGCCTGATAAACAAGCGATGCCAGCCCCCGCTGGCATCGCAGCCAGTAACTTACGAAAGTAATTTACAGATAGTACCTATGTAGATAGTACCTATGGCCTGGTCACTGCGCACATTACCTACACTCACCGAAGACCAGTTTCTCCAATGGGGCAAGCTGCTGGAAGAGCGCACGGGTATCCAGTTGGTTTTTCAACAGAAAGCGTGGCTGGAGTCGCAGATGACCTCGCGCATGCGCGACCATGGCCATGAAGATTACAACGCCTATTTCGATTTTGTTTCCAAGGAAACAATAGAAGCGAAACTGGAATGGTCGCGTTTGATTGACCGCATCGCGGTGAAAGAAACCAGCTTTTTCCGCCACCGCGAATCCATCGAATATGTGCGCAATTATCTGCAGCAAAAAATTAACAATCAGGCGCTGAACAACAGCTTTGATATATGGAGCCTGGGCTGTGCCACCGGTGAAGAGGCCTACTCGCTGGCGATGGTGGTGAACGACTGCTTTGAGTTGGCAGCTATTAGCCCCTACTACGGCATTACCGCTATGGACATCAGCTCGTCGGCGCTGGCGGCCGGTCGCAAGGGCCGCTATGGCAAACGCCGGGTCGAACAGGTAAAACCAGACGAAGCCAAACGCTATCTGCAACTCTGTACCGATGGCAGCTATGAAGTGGTAAATAAACTACGCGACCGAGTGTGTTTTACCCACACCAATATTATCCACGCGCGCCAGCTACCGGTAGTGCAAGTGGATGTGATTTTCTGCCAAAACCTGTTGGTGTATTTCCGCCGCTGGCTGCGCCGCGATGTACTGAATGCCCTGGTCGAGCGCCTGAAACCGGGCGGTTTGTTAGTTGTCGGCCTCGGCGAAGTGGTGGACTGGGAACACCCCGAAATGCAGCGCACGGGCGATGATCACGTGCAGGCCTACGTTCGTGAAGAACGATAAAAAATTCGCACCGAGCGAGAATAACGAGAGGAAAGTTCTGCATGGCAGATAATCGCAATTTTGCCGCGTTGGATTGGTTGATCCATGAGATCAGTGAGACGCTGAAAGAAGCGCGCCAAGCCCTTGAAAGCTATGTTGAGAATCCTAAAGATGCCGCGCGCATCCGCTTTTGCCTGACCCATATCCATCAGGTTCACGGCAGCCTGCAAATGGTGGAGTTCTATGGCGCCGCCATGCTCGCCAGCGAAATGGAACAGCTGACCCAGGCGATGATCGCCAATAGCGTCGCCAACAGCAGTGAAGCGCAAGAAGTCCTGATGCGCGCCATCCTGCAATTCCCACTTTATCTCGATCAAGTCAAAGCCACCCGCAAAGACAATCCGCTGGTGGTCTTGCCGCTGCTCAACGACCTGCGCGCCGTGCGTGGCGAGAGCCTGCTCACCGATACCAAACTCTTTGTACCCAACCTGACGCCGGCCAAAAAAGTATCCGGCGCACGCCTGCCCGTCACTAACGATAATGTGCAATTCCAGGCCATGGTGCTCAAACTGCGCCAGATGTACCAGTACGCCGCCTCGGGTTTTATCCGCGGTGTCAACCCGGAGGAAAATCTCGCCTATCTGCAAAAAGCGTTTTCGCGCCTGCAAAAACTCACTCACGGCACTGCGCGCTTTGCGCTCTGGGATATCTCGCTGGCACTGGTTGAAGCGATTGAAATCGATGCGATTGAAATCAGCGTCGCGGTCAAAAACCTGCTACGCCAGCTGGATAAAGAGATCAAGGTTCTCGCCGTTCACGGCACCAAGGCACTCAACAGTTTCACCAACGATGAGCTGATCAAAAACCTGCTCTATTACGTTGCGCGCGCGGGCAAACACGCCCCCGGCTTTCCGCCCAACTCGCAGTTGCAGCGCGTCTATGAAAACTACCATCTTGAAGAGGCGCTGCTGGAAGGCAAAGAGAGCGGCGAAGAAGCGCAAAACATGCTCTCGGTGCCCGATGCCGAAGCCATGCGCTCGGTGGTAGGTGCGCTCAAAGAAGAACTTAATCTGATCAAAAATAGCCTGGATATCTGCCTCGCCGGCGGCGATACCCAGTCGGCACTGGGCGATGCTTTGCCCATCGTCAAACGGGTCGCCGATACTTTGGCGGTACTTGGCTTGGGCGACCTGCGCAAGCGCGTACTGGAACAGGGCGCCGCGCTGGATTTGGTAGTCGAATCCAGCAGCCAACTCAGCGACGAACAATTACTTGCAGTCGCCAGTCAGCTGATTGCGGTTGAAAACTCCCTCGATAGTTTGGCCGAAATGGGTGGGCAAGACGCGGGCGGTGAAGACTCGGATATCACCCTCACGCGTGCCAAAGAGTCTGTGCTGCGCGAATCGCGCAACGGCCTTGAGCACGCCAAAGACGCAATCATCGAATACATCGCCTCCCAGTGGAACCGCCAACATCTGCAAAGTGTGCCTACCACCCTGCGCGAAATCCGCGGTGGTCTGGAGATAATGCCATTGCCGCGCCCAGCGCGAATTCTGGGTGCCTGCGCCCGGTTTATTGAAGAGCAACTGCTGCAACAGGATTCCACCCCGCAATGGACCACATTGGATACGCTGGCCGATGCCATTACCAGCGTTGAGTACTATCTGGAGCGTCTGAGTAGCGGCGGCCGCAAAGAAGAAAACGACCTGCTGCTGAGCGTGGCAGAAGAAAGTGTTGCCAGCCTTGGTTACGCTGTTGCCAAAACCAGTAAATCTACCAGCGACGCAGTGCCTGCCCAGGCCACCAACTATGCCGATGCTAATCTGGCCGAACAGGAGATCATCGAAGAAAGCGATGCTGCCGAAGAATTAGCCGCCGCTTATCAAGAAGTGATTGAACCGGAAACTCCGATTGCAGATGAATTCGCCCATCTCTCTGCCCTTTACGCTGAGGTCCAAACACCGGTAGCTGATCCGGCTCCCGTACTAACCACTGACACCGTGATTAGCGAAACTGAGGCTGAACTCCCGGCGGCTGAGGTGGAAGAGATCACCATCGCAGAAGCTATTGCGGAGCTTGATGAAAGCGATGAAGAAGACACAGCAGAAGCAGTCAATGAACCGGAAAGCAATCTCGTCGCCACCAGCAATGCCCCGGTAATTCAGCGCGACGATGAAGACATCGACGACGAAATCATCGAGATTTTTATCGAAGAGGCCACCGAAGTTACCGAGACCATTGGCGAATACTTCCCGCAGTGGGCGCAGAATTTTGAAAACAAGGAAGCGCTGACCGAATTCCGCCGCGCGTTCCATACTTTGAAAGGCAGCGGCCGCATGGTCGGCGCCAATGAGATCGGCGAGCTGGCCTGGTCGATCGAAAACATGCTCAACCGCGTGATCGACCGCACTATAGTCGCCGGCGCCGTACACATCCATATCATTGAAAAAGTACGCCAATTGCTGCCGGATATGATCGCCGCCTTCCGCGACAATCAACCCAATCCCCATGCACAATTGGCCGAAACCTATCGCCAACAGGCGGTCTCTCTCTCCCAAGGTGTCACCCCGGACGAACTGCTCGCCGAACTGGGCGATAGCCCTGCTCCTGTATCCATGCCTGAAGCTGTTGATAGCAGTGACGCTTACACACTGCAGGGAGATGATGAGGAACATGAACAAGGCCTCGACCTTGACGCCGAGCAAGAAGAACAACAGATTCAAGAACCTGACATTGAAATACAACTGGAAGAACCGCAACTGGACGTCTCAGAGGCTTATAACGAAGCCATCACCGAGCTGTCTGAAGAGCTGAACTTCACAGTTGAAGATGAAGAAGCTAGCGACAGCGCTGATGAAGAATTAACGCTGGAAATGGCTGACTTACCCGTGGTTGAGTTGGAAGTTGGAGACGAGGTTCTCGATCTTGATAGTGAAGAAGAACCAACGCCACCCTTGATGACACTGGAAGACCAGGTTGAAATCGTCGACGAAGATGACGTCGCCCAACTGGCGCAAGCCTACAGTGAACATCAAGCCGTTAGCTTCAATTACAGCGCAGCGACCAACGACGATATTGACATCGACGATCCTGACGCCCAGCTGTGGGAAATTTTCGGCGCCGAAGCTCTCACCCATCTGCAAGTGGTCGAGGAATATATCGCGCGCATGGAAGCTGAAGCGCCCATTTACGAGCCGCCCAGTGAAGGCATGCAGCGCGCATTGCATACGCTCAAAGGCAGCGCGCATATGGCCGAAGTTACACAGGTGGCGGAATTGGCAACGCCGCTGGAGCGCTTCGTTAAAGAGCTACGTTCTTATCACGTTAATATCAATGACGATATCCTCCAACTGTTGCGCGATGCCGTCAGCTACACACAAATTGCCCTGCATCAAATCGAAGCAGGTGAAGTGGTCGATATTCCCCGCCTGCAGCAATTTGTAGCGCGTGTGAATGAGCTGCGCGAGATCCACGTCGCCCCGCTCGTCAGCCTGCAAGAGCTGGATGAGAGCGGCAAGCGTCCGGTAGACCCGGAATTGCTCGCCATTTTTATGGCCGAGGAAATGAACCTGCTGCTGGACGCGGACAAGATTATCGCCCAGTGGGCCGCCGATCCATCCGATGCCATCCAGTTGATCCCGGTAATGGACGAGTTGGGCAAACTCACCAAAGCCGCAGCCCACGCCTATCTGCCGGCCATGGCCGAGCTGAGCGAAAAAATCCACAGTGTCTATGAGACAGTGATCGCCGAGCAGTTGGCCTGCTCACCAGCGGTTTGCACCACCCTAAATGCCGCCCACATCGCCCTGTTGGATATGGTGGATGCCATAGCAGCCGGACAAAACCTGCACAGGATTCCGGATGCCGTCAACGATGCACTGGATGAATTGCTCAGCACCGAAGTGGTCACTCTCAGCACCCTGATCAACGACGAAATTCCGTTGGTTGAGGAAGATATCCCCCTGTTCGAGGAAGAAGTTGCACCAGTTGCAGTTGAAGAGGCGGCGGCAGAAGAGGAAGAGATTCCGCTCGCCGAATTGGATGAGGTCATCGAATTCGACGAACCTGCGGGTAGCGAGCCAAGTGCCTATGAGTTTGTAGCCCATGCCGGCTATGACTCTGATGCTGACAATATCGAGCTGGTAGATGAAGACGCAGACAATACCGCCTACACCCTGCTGCCGGAAATCAGTCTGGTTGAAGAAGATCCTGTCTATGATGAGGCTGTTGAACTACACGATTCTCAGGAAGCGGAAGGCAGCGAGCCCTCTGACGAAATTTATGCAGAAGCAGAAGATCTGGTCGTTGAAGCACCTATAGAAGTCACAGCTGAACCCGTCGCTGAAGTTCAATTTGTGGCTCCCCAACCAGCGCTGGCCGAACCAGAACTGGCGGTAGATGAAGACTTTGATCCGGAAATCGTCGAGATCTTTATCGAAGAAGCAGGTGAGCTGCTGGAAGAAATCGATACGTCGCTCAATGAATGGCAGGACGACTGGAACAATAGTAGCTGTGTTGAAGAGCTGAAGCGTTCACTGCACACCTTTAAAGGCGGTGCACGACTCGCTGGCCTGACTGATTTGGGCGACTTGTCGCACGACTTTGAAACCATCCTGATTGAGATGGGCGATGATGTTGAGTTGGATCAATCCTTCTTCAACCGCCTGCATGGCTATCAGGATCGTATGCACGCCGGCGTTGCCAAGGCACAAGCGCGCATGAACGGTGGTGTAGCTGATACAGCCGAAGATGAACCAGAACCACCGGTGTTGGATAGCTACGTTCCTGTATTGGATAACTATGCCCCAGCCGATAACTACGTCAGTGTTGACGAAGCGGTTGAGGACATCCAATACGCGGAAGATGTACCTATGTTGCAAGACGAACAACCGTCTTACAACAAACCCACTATTGTCGTCGATAACACCCGCGATCTTGTTGACAACAGCTATGAACGCACCGGTTACGAAAATGACGGCAGCCCCAGCCAGAAGCCGAATGTACTGACCTTTGCGCCTAAAGCCAAACCTGTAGCTCCGGTTCCCGGCGCTATTCCCGGCACGGAATACGGTGGCGGTCTGCGCTCAGGCAATACCGGCCCAGCGCAAGTACAGCATTTGGCTGCACGCCGCACCGGCCCGCAAGAAGTGGTCAAAGTCTCCGCAGAATTGCTCGAAGAACTGGTAAACCTCGCCGGTGAAACCTCCATCAGCCGCGGCCGTATGGAGCAGCAAGTCAGCGACTTGAGCGGATCAATCGAGGAGATGGATTCCACCATCCAGCGTCTGCAAGAACAGCTGCGCCGCCTCGATATCGAAACCGAAGCACAAGTCTTGTTCCGTCAGGAACAAATGATGCAGCACGAAGAATTCGACCCGCTGGAGATGGACCGCTACTCGCAGTTGCAGCAGCTGTCGCGCTCGCTGATCGAATCCGCATCTGACTTGATGGACTTGAAATACACCCTCGCGGATAAAACCCGCGATACCGAAACCTTGCTGCTGCAACAGTCGCGCATTAACACCGACTTGCAAGAAGGCCTGATGCGCTCGCGCATGGTGCCCTTCTCCCGTCTGGTGCCGCGCTTGCGTCGTATCGTCCGCCAGGCGGCGACCGAGCTGGGCAAAGAAGTGGATTTCGAATTGGATAACGTCGAAGGCGAACTGGACCGTACCGTGTTGGAACGTATGGTGGCGCCGCTCGAACACATGCTGCGTAACGCGGTTGACCACGGTATCGAAACGCCTGATGAGCGTATCGCTGCGGGTAAAAACCCGAACGGCCGTATCCTGCTGACCCTCGGCCGTGAAGGCGGCGATGTAATCCTGCGCCTCATCGACGATGGTCGCGGTATCAACCTGAAACGTGTGCGCGAAAAAGCTATTGAACGTGGCCTGATGTCAGCCGACGCTCAGCTCGCCGACCAGGATATTATCCAGTTCATCCTGCACGCCGGCTTCAGTACCGCCGAAAAAGTCACCCAGATTTCCGGCCGCGGTGTGGGTATGGACGTGGTGCACTCCGAGATCAAACAGCTCGGCGGCGCCATGTTTATCGATTCCAACTGGGGCTCGGGTACTGAATTCACCATCCGCCTGCCGTTTACTGTATCGGTGAACCGCGCACTGATGGTGCAGATTGGCGATGACCTTTACGCCATTCCGCTCAACTCGATTGAAGGTATTGTGCGCGTCAGCCCCTTCGAGCTGGAGCACTATTATCAAGATGACACCGCCCGTTTTGATTACGCCGGTGAAAACTATCTGGTGCGCTACTTGGGCAATCTGCTCGACTCCAGCGCCCAGCCGAAGCTCGATGGTCAAACCCTGCCGCTGCCAGTGGTACTGGTGCGCAGTACCGAGCACACAGTAGCGCTGCAAGTGGACCGCCTGCTCGGCTCGCGCGAGATCGTGGTAAAAACCCTCGGCGCCCAGTTCAGTGCGGTGCGCGGAGTATCCGGCGCTACGGTAATGGGCGATGGTAATGTGGTGGTGATTCTGGATCTGCACGCCATGATCCGCGAACAGCTGGCACTCGGCCTGCAAAACGCCATCTTGCTCGAACCGCTCAAAATTGGCGCTGCGCCGGAAGAAGATTTGTCTGAGAAGACTGTAATGGTAGTGGATGACTCGGTAACCGTACGCAAGGTAACCGGCCGCTTCCTGGAGCGCGAAGGCTTCCGAGTGATCGCAGCGAAAGACGGTGTTGAAGCCCTGCAATTGCTGCAAGACCATATGCCTGACGTGATGCTGCTGGATATCGAAATGCCACGTATGGACGGCTTCGAAGTCGCTAAAAATATCCGCACCAGCTCGCGCCTGAAGGATCTACCAATCATTATGATCACCTCGCGTACCGGTGAAAAACACCGCGAACGCGCGTTCAGCCTTGGCGTGAACAAGTACATGGGCAAGCCCTATCAGGAAGATCTGCTGCTCGGCAACATTAATGAATTGCTCGGCAAAACCGTGAAGTAAGGCGGCCCCATGCTGCAACTGGGAATACTGGTCGATAGTGCCCACAAGCAGCAGGCGCTGACCCAACTGATTACCCAGTCGGGTCACAAAGTAAGTGGTCACCTGTTGCTGTCGGCGCGCGAAGCAGCCAACCAACAGTTACTGGAGCAGCCGCTGGATGCTTGGGTAGTGGATGTCGCAGAAGATTATTGCGACGAGCAACATTTGTTAGAACAGTTATTCGCGCAAAGCCGGGTGCCGATTATCCTCAGCGATAGCAGCGAATTTGCGCCAGGCAGCGAAGATCACAGCGCCTGGTTGCGGCGCACCGGTTTACGTTTGCAGCGGTTGCGTGGCGATATCAACTTGCAGCAGGCCAATCCCGCCAGCGAACTCTGGGTATTAGCCGCCTCCACCGGTGGTCCGGCGGCGGTAAAGCGGTTTCTGGCGCAATTGCCCGCCAATCTGGGTATCGCGTTTTTGTATGTACAACACATAGATGCCAATCAGGCAGCAACGCTCAACCGCATGATGAGCAACGCCGGTAGCTATCCGGCCATGGTCGCCACCCAGGGCATAGTGTTAGAGGCCAACAGCCTGACGCTGGTAACCGCGCGCGATCCAGTTGAGATTCTGGAAAACGGTACATTAGTCGTGAATTACGGCCAGTCGTGGAAAGGCAGTTACGCGCCTTCGATTGACCAGATTGCCGCCAATGCCGCGCGTATTTACCGCGAGCGCTGCGGCTTGATTATTTTTACCGGCATGGGTGATGATGGCGCGGCAAGTTGCCGACTTATCAAACAAGTAGGCGGTAAGGCCTGGGCACAATCACCCGATGATTGCACCAGCGATTCCATGCCCGTCTCCGCCCTTGCTACCGGCTGTGTCAGCCTCAATGGCACGCCTGAATATTTGGCGCGTTCACTGGCACAGTTGAAACGCTAACACCAGTTAGATAAGTGCCAAGTACAAATTCGATAAGTACATCTTTAATAAGTACAACGAGAACCGACAGGATCAGATTTTCATGAGAGCACCCCAGCGCATCGAGAAAAAAGTACAAGAAGTCGCCAGCCTGCTCATTCCGATCCAGGGGCGTTTGCTACTCGCACCCAACGTGACCGTGGCGGAAATTGTGCCCGTCTCGCAAGTGATTCCCGTGGAAGATGCACCTGCCTGGTATCTCGGCAACTGCAGCTGGCGCGAGCAAACCATTCCGTTGCTTTCATTTGAAGTGATGAACGGTGAAGACAAACCCGGCGTCGCCTCGCGCTCGCGTTTTGCAGTACTCAACACCACCGGTGTCAATGAGTCGCTCCCCTTTATCGCGATTCTCACCCAAGGCCTGCCGCGTTTGGCGCGCGTCACCGAAGAAGAAATTACCGAACGCGAAGACGCCGACAATAAACCCTTCGAACTTATGCACGTCTCATGGGCGGGCGAAGAAGCGGTTATCCCTCACGTAGAAGCAATGGAGCGCGCGTTTTTGGATTATCTGCACCTCGATAATTAATTGTCCGCGCAATCCCCCCAGCTATGAACGAACTCATCATTGAAGACCTGCAGATTGGCGACGGCAAAACCGTCGTCAAAGGCGCCCTCATCACCACCCACTACACCGGCTGGCTCGAAGACGGCACCGAATTCGATTCCTCCCTCCGCAAAAACAAACCTTTCCAATGCGTTATCGGCACCGGCCGCGTGATCAAAGGCTGGGATCAAGGCCTGATCGGCATGCAAGTCGGCGGCAAACGCAAACTGCAAGTTCCCGCACATTTAGCTTACGGCGAACGCCAAATCGGCGCGCTGATAAAACCCAATTCGAATCTGGTATTTGAAATCGAATTACTGGAAGTTCTGACAAGGGACGATTAACCCTCACCGCCCCAAATCCCCTGTAATGAAGTGTATTTTTCAAATCCTTGGCTATAGTAGAAACTTGTGCCATTGGATGGAGATAGGAAATACATATGAATAATGACAGGGTGTTAGCCAATACCCATGATGGGAAGACTGTGGTTAACGAATTGCGCGAAACCAATCCCAAACTCATCTCACTGGCTAAACTCAATAGCTGGTTGCTGTCAGCTATTTTCTTAAAAGCAGTTAATGTCGCCAGACTCATTTTTTATTCTTCAAAAAATATCAAATTAACACTCATTGTAAAAAACTTTGGCCACAACTTAATTTCTTTGGATGGAAAAGAGTTGAAAGCACCGTATAAGTTTTTCCAGACACTGAAACTACTAATGGGCAATACAAATAGTGTAATTAAATATTATGCAAAAACTCTCAATTCACAACTTAAAGGCGCCCGGTAAGGAGCGAACATGAGTAATGGGCAAACAAAAAACTCTGCATTGAAAACAGCTCTTGCATTTCATTATCAAGTGCTAATTGGTTTGGATCAATGTTTCTCCTTAAAAGAAGGTCAGTCCATTTGGTTCGAGCGAGATGGTGACGTCAGTTTACTTTGTGATTCGATGGAAGAATCTAAACAGGTTGAAGTGAAAAACTATTCTGACTCTTTGGGTGATCATCATGAGAACTTATGGAACACACTCAAGAACTGGCTGGCCCCAGAATTTCAGCATCATCTTTATAGTGCGCTAGTTCTCCACACTACTCAAAAATTTGGTTCAACTAGTACTTTAAAAAATTGGAATCAACAAGACGCAGAAGAAAGATTCAACATATTAAATGCTATCTTCGCTACTAGAACACAAGAAGATTTAACGGCTGAAAAACCAAAGCCTATTGTGGTACTTCAAAAATTTGTAATGGAGGCAGATCCAATCCATTTGAAATCTGTTCTAGCTAAGGTCGTGCTATTCACTGAGTCTGATGATGAAAAAGCTCTTCGAGATAAACTTCTCTCTAACCCAATTGGAATACCTAATAGTAACAAAGAAGCTTATTTACAAGGACTTGTGGGCTTCGTATATGACGAAGCACATTCACATGCATGGGAAGTTAAAAAGGAGCAGTTCGCAGCCAAATGCGAAGAACTAACTTCTACGTATTGTAAAAAAGAGTACACATTTCCAACATTTGAAGGCTATGAAGCAACAAAAGAACAGATATCTACCTATCAGGACTCATTATTTGTAAAAAAGATAGTTGAAATCGATCATCACGATGTTATTCCAGATGCAATTGGGAATTGGTTGGAACTCAATAATTCATTGAATAAGGAATTAGATGAATATCCACTATTTAGAAAAAAAACAGACGAATACCAAAAGAAATTAATTAAAAGGTTTAAGTTAAGTCATTCCACAGCAAAACTTAGTTGTACCCATCCAGTTAGAGATTCAAAATTATTTTATAATCAAATTATTAATGAAATACCTTTAAATATTGAATCAGATATTCCTCCTATTGAATACAAAAATGGACTTATCCATGATGCAATGGATACAGAAGAACAAGACCTACGTTGGAAGGTTGAGCCATGAATAGCCTAGTTGATGCACTGTACTTAACAAAATATAATCCATTTAAGTATGGAGAATTTTTGTCGTCTTTTTATTCGGAACTCATAGGTGTAGATGAAAATATATTATTGTCTCAATTAGTTATTCCTTTATGTAGCCATCATTTATTTAACGGAAAAATTGAACGAGCCAGATTAGGAGGCATTGGAGGAAGTACGATTTGGACTATTTTTTCTGATAAAGCCATGTTATACGACATGCAAGAAAGGTTAGATAATTTTAGAGGATTGACTGATCAGAGTTTACAGTATTGCTTAGTTAATGATTGGCTAAATATAGACCCAAAGTCATTAAATGTATCATTTAATAAATCCACCAATAAAAAATTTATAAATCAAAAATGTGCTTCAAATTTAGGAAGGATTTTTAGCAATCTTTCCGTAACGGAAATTTATGCAATGCTAGGGGTAAAACCGCGATGAAAACATTTATCCATGAATTAGGAGTAATCGACAAAATAGGCAAAACGCACCCCGTTAAATTCAAGAAAGGATTAAATGTTGTTACGGGAAAATCTTCAACTGGAAAAAGTGCGTTGATAGAGATTTTTGATTATTGCTTTGGGAGCAGCGAATACACAGTACCAAAAGGTGTAATAACAGACAGCGCAGCCATTTATTACGTGTATATTAATGTTAATGGACAGCATATTGTACTTGGCCGGTTGCCGGATAATGGAAAAGCTTTCTTTCGACGAGAAGAAAAATATTCACCTGAAAAAATAAATACAGAATATTTTATCTCAACACATTTTAGGCCATTGAAAGATTATCTAAAAATAGTTAGAGACTTATTTTTAGATATTGATGATGTTGATGAGTCTTTGTTCGTAAGAGAAAATCGTAAAAACAATGCGAAATCTCCTACTCCATCTATTCGTAGTTTTGCATCTTTTATGTTGCAACACCAAAACCTAGTGGCAAATAAACATGCACTATTTTATAGATTTGATGAAAAGGCAAAGCGAGATCAAGCAATAGATCATAGTAAGATTTTTTTAGGGTTAGTAGATCAAGAATTTTTCTTATTATCTCAAGAAAAAGAATCGTTAACTTTCGAGTTAAGCCGTATTAAAAAAGAACAGGAAGCTAATGTAAAACTAGCAAATAATCAAAAGCAAAAAATAGAACCTGTCCTTCGGCAATTATATTCAGTAATGGGTTTTGAACATGATCCCGTTTCTTTAGGAGATATTTTCCTACACCCACAAAATGCTAAAGAGAGGTTAAACAGTGTCATTAGGCCTGAAAATATAGAACCTCTTTCTGGCATAGCGGTGCAACGACATATATCACTGCAGAGAGAGTTAGCAGCCAAGACTGCGCAACTCAGAAAATTACAACGCCAGTCCGGTTCAATTTATCGACACATTGAGGAAGAGGAGCGCTTCGTTACTAACGGTATAGGCTTTAATCAAGACGGAACCGTTAATGTTGCTAAATCTGTCTGCCCCTTTTGTCACACTGAACATGAACAACTACAAGAAAGTGCGCAACAGCTTCAGCAAGCCATTTTTAAACTTTCAAACAACTTGATTCAAGCCAAACCGATGCGAGCTAAATTCGACTTAGAACTAGCAAAAATAAAACATGACACTAATGAATTGAGCGAAGAAATTTCAAAAATAAAGTCACAAGCAAATGAACTTGAGCAGATTGAAAAGCAAATGGCAGAAAAGAAGAGCCTTTATGAACTTATTTTGCAATCTAAGGCTAAGTTAGATGTTCTAATAGATTCATTAAGTTTGGCTGACGACTCAGATGTCGAGCGAAGACTTGAAAAAACCAAATCTGAGCTAAAAGACGTAATGGCTAAGCTTAATAACTATAATTATCAAGATGGAATGCGTATAGCCGATGAGACAGTAAATGGTTTTATGGTTGAAATAGGAAAACATTTTGAGTTTGAGTCGAGTTATAAACCTATTAATTTGCATTTTTCATTTGAAAATTTTGATCTTTATCACTTAACACCTAAAGATGAAAAAATATTTTTAAGGTCAATGGGTAGTGGCGCCAATTGGCTTTATTGTCATGTAACATTGTTTCTTGCTTTGCATAAATATTTCGCTTCATTAGGTGAGCAGTGCGCAATCCCGTCGATACTATTTTTAGATCAACCTACTCAAGTCTATTTTCCAAGTTTTAAGCTCGACAAGTCTGAGCAATTCAACAAAGAATTAATTAATAAACTCGAACATCGTGATGGGGAGGATTATCAAACTGATGACGATATGGAGGCAGTGGAAAACCTGTTCAGTCAACTATCAATTTACTGCACTGAAACACAAGAAAATTATGGTTTTTCTCCGCAAATTATTGTTACTGATCATACTGATAATTTGACGTTATCCGATGGTACCGACTTCGAATCTCTGGTTTATGGCAATAGATGGAGAACGCGTGGATTAATTGAACCAGTACCTTCTTGGCAAGAATAAAGATTAATAATGAATCTATTTACCTGAAATAATTAAAAAAATTTGAACGAGGGGTTTGGGTAGCCTCTTGTTCAAGTCTAGATCGCTTAGCTGCTTAAGGAATTTTGGATAGCAATGGATAACTATTCTTAGCCAAAGACGTTCATATTATTTCTTCGAACCAAGCTGCCCCTCTTCTATTCTCGTTTTAATTCCTGCCGAACCCCATGCAGTAACTATTTTTGCTTGCTCTTCCGCACTCATTACATCGAAGCTCGCAACCAACGATTTATCAAACGTTAATTCATCGCTATGAATTTCCGTACCGGATTCGGTAACGGTGCGCTTAACTTTGTTGGTTGATGGATCGTAAGTGATGCTAACCTCCATGCCTTCATATTCAAATTTCAATTCATTAGACATATCAAATACCTCATTGTTAAAAAGCATGTATCTAAGGTTAATCAACGTACCCGCTTTAAACTTTGTACAGTGAGATCCAGTTGCTGCTGGGGGTATTTCACCGGAAGTACCATCTTAATTTGGCTTTGCTGCGCCTGTATGTTTGGCTGGACACTTAATTAGTGTTAATTCAGCATCCGGAATGCTTAGGACAGAGCTATAGCTTCGAATTAAAAAGCATAAATGCAGCGTCTAAACGCTCAGCAATATCAAGGTGATTTTTTGCAATTAGTATTTCCACCACACACTCAGCCGTACACAAACCTCCCTCCGGTTGATTGCGCCTAAGTTGATACTGGGAAATTTGTCGGGGTTTAATATGAGTTCTAGGTAAGCTTTTTAAATAAGGGCTTTTGTTAAATATTTTGCGTGCTTCTTGCCAAGTGGCATCCAGCAAAATGATATTTTCAAACGACTCAATCGGTTCAGCGTCGGTATCGTCTGTAGGATAAAGTAATACGGTATTTTTATTGTTGATTGCACTCAACAAAGCAGGGTTAGGTGTATTTCTCGCCCAAATGATTCGCTCTACTATTTCCGGCGCGATGCTTTGTGCCAACACGCCCGTATTGGAGGGGCGCGACAGTTCGCGTTCATGAGTAAGTAAAAATATTTTCATTCTCTATGTGTTAAAAATCCCCCCACAAATACTGCACCAGACTGATCGCCGCTACCGGTGCCGTCTCCGTTCGTAATACTCTCGGGCCTAAAGTCAGCGCTTTAAAATCCTGCTCTAATGCGTGGGCGATTTCGCGTTCGCTTAATCCGCCCTCGGGGCCGATTAACAGGGTGACGCTGACGGGCGTTTTATCGGCGGGTAAACGCTGGCTGTCGCGGTGATGTAAGACGAAACGCAAATCAGAATTAACGTGCGGGAGCCAATCGGAAATTTGGATGGGAGCGGATAATTGTGGAAGCAAATTGCGTTGGCATTGTTCGCAGGCGCTAACGAGGATGTGCTGCCAGCGGTCGTGCATTTTTTCCTGACGGTCGCCATTCACTTTCACTTCAGTGCGTTCGGTTATTAACGGCGTAATTTTGGTGACGCCGAGTTCAGTGGCTTTTTGCAGCACCCACTCAAACCGTTCTCCGCGCGAAATGCCGATGGCGAGTTCCAATTCCAGTGGCGATTCGCGATTATCCACTGTGTGTTCTTGCACACTGACGATCACATGTTTTTTATTCACTTCATGGATAGTCGCAGCGAATTCGCCACCGGCGCCGTTGAATAGAATCAATTCGCGTCCGGCTTGCATGCGCAGCACTTTGCTTAAATGGTGCGAGGCGGATTCTTCCAGTTCGATCTGTTCGCCGCTCAGCAAATTTTGTTCGGTAAAAATTCGTGGGATTCGCATAGTCGCTAGTTTCTTAAAAGATCAATTGGTTGCGTAGAAGATCAACTGCGCAAAAATCAATGTTCGGTTTTGGCATGCAGTGATTGGTCTGTATCATCCACCGCAGATTCCGCTATTAATGCAGATTGAATAAATAGACGCGACGCGCCTGTGTGTTCGGTTAGGGCATCGGCCGCTAATAAAATTGCGCCGGTAGTCCAGGTAGTTTTTTCGCGTGGCCAGATTACGTCATCGCGGAAATTGTAGCCGGTCCAGTAGCCACCATCTGCGTCCATAAATTGGAATAACCAACTAAATAAATTTACCGCTTTGGCGTGTTCGCCTGCTGCTAATAATGCGAGTGTTAATTCACAGGACTCTGCAACTGTTACCCAGGGTTCATCGCTTACGCAGCGGCAGCCGATATTGGGTTCAACAAAGGTATGCCATTTACTGTCGATGCGTTGCTGCGCGGATTTGCCCTGCGCAATTCCGGTAAGAATAGGATAGAACCAATCCATAGAAAAACGGGTTTTGGGTTCCCAGGTGCGGTCAAAACATTCAGGATGATGACGCAATGTATTTCCGAGATGTTGATAGGCTTTATACCAATGCGCCGAATCTTCGCCCAGCGTCTGCGCGATTAAAATTGCGCATTCAAGGCTTTTATAAATTGAGCTGGACGCTGTTACCAACGCATCTTTTTTTGCGCTGCCATCTTCAGCAACTGCCCAATAGATTTCGCCCGTCGGTGCCTGGTAGCGCAAGACAAATTCAATCGCTTTTTTTACGGACGGGAAAAATTCGCGCAGAACATTTAGATCTTCCGTCACCAAGTAATAATGCCAAATGCCAGTGGCGATATAAGCAATAAAATTGGTTTCGCGATGATCTTTATCGACTGCTTCGTCACCGAGATAATTTGCCCACCAACTGCCATCTTCAAGCTGTTCTTGTGCAAGCCATTGATAGGCGCGGCGCGCGGCGGCGAGTTCACCACCAATGGTTAAACCCATAGCGGCTTCGATATGATCCCAAGGATCAGCCTTGCCGCCGGTAAACCATGGGATGCAACCGTTGGGTAATTGGGTTTGCAAAATATAATTGACCGTCGGACGCAGGAGCGACTCGGGGAAAAATCCTTTAGTGAGCAATAAATTCTTCATTGTGAATTCTCTTTCCTGAAATACATCACCACACTTTTTCCCATAATCGGATTTAGCCATTTTTCCAGCGTTTGTGTTAGCCAGGGTTTTTTCATTAAATCCCAGACTAATAAACGATGATAGCTTTTGATCAGCGGATTGGTATCCTGGGTTTTCCACCAGAGGCATTTTAGCCACCAAAAGGGTGAATGCAGTGCATGCGCCCAGTGGCGTTTGTAAAATTGAAACGATTGTTTTTCTATTTCGCGACGCAGATGTGCGCCATTAAAAATACGGATATGGCCACCTTCAACTTGATGGTACTCGCGGCTTAACCACCAACAAATTTTTTCTGGCCAAGCGCGCGGCACAGTAACAGCCAGCAGGCCGCCAGGTTTTAAGATGCGTTCGATTTCAGCAAGCACGCCTTGATAGTCGGGAATATGTTCCAGTACTTCGCTGCAAATAATTTTATCGACGCTGTGGTCGGCAAAGGGCAATTGGGTTGCATCGGCTTGTTGCAGATAAAATTGTTTATTACCTGAAGCTTGTGCAAAAGGTAAAAAACGTTCGCGGCTGGTGAGTAGATCGCGGTGGTTTAAATCGACGCCGATGGCGGTGACATCGCCGTGCAAGTAGGCATTGATCACATGACGGCCTTCGCCGCAGCCCAGATCCAACACCAGATCGCCGTCATTGAGCGGAAAATCGTGAAAATTAATCGTAAGCATTTTGTATCTGCTCGCGCGATAATTTTCGGTCTTCTACTGCGTCACCCTGTGCTAGTTGCTGCAACATATGGTGGTAATAAGCCTCCATTTTTTTGCCGACGCAATCCCAACTCAATTGTTGCAGTATATGCGCACGACCCTGTGAACCTAAATGTTCGCGTGCATTTTCGTCGATTAATAATTCGCGTAGCGCGTTTTGTAATTCATCCACATTGCCGGCGCGCACCAAACGCGCAGCATCTCCCACCACTTCTGGCAGTGCACCGCCGTCGCTGCAAATGAGTGGCACTGCACAAGCCATGGCTTCGGCAGCGGGCAAACCAAAACCTTCATAGAGTGAAGGTACTATAGCGATACTCGCCTGCGCATATTCTTCGACTAGTTGTTGATTACTGATACCAGATTTAAATTGCACTACGTCTTGCAAATTTAGCGTCTGCAACTCCTTTTGTGTTTCACCATTTTCTTTTAATTTTCCGATCACGATTAAATGCAGCTCGGGAAATTCACTGCGCAATTGTGCCAGCGCACGCAAAAGTACACTCAAGCCTTTTAAGGGTTGATCCGATGAGGCGGTGGTAATTAAACGAAATGGTGTGCGCGAAATATTGTCGAGCGGTTTAAAAATACTGGTATCCACACCGTTGGGAATCACCTGAATGTTTTGCGCCGGGCGATCAAATGCGGCGGCGATATCGCGCTGCGATTGCTGCGATACGGTGATCACATGGCTGAGTTGCTGCACCACGGTTTTTTGCATCGCCAAAAAACTGTACCAGCGATTGATCAACCAGTGCTGGCCTTTTTCGGTGGCGGCAGCGAGTGCGAGATCGCGGTCTTGGGTAATCGGGTGATGCACAGTGGCGATGACATTCACTCCGCGTTTTTGCAAATCCAACAAGCCATAACAAAGGCTTTGGTTGTCGTGGACGATATCGTACTGCGGTTTATGTTTTTTAAAATACGCACGCAACCGGCGGCCAAACGAATAAGGCTCGCCAAAGGCACCGCTCAATTTACTCCACCACTCGTAAAAATCCGCGAGTGACAGAAAATGTTTTGGCCGCAGCGCGCGCGTGGGATTCGGGTGCGCGTATAAATCGAGGCTTGGCAATTGGATCAAGCATACACGTGGATCTAATTCAGGATAGGGTGGGCCGGAAATGACATCAACGCTGTGACCCAACTCCACCAACACCTTGCTTAAATACTGCAAGTAAATCCCCTGCCCGCCCACATGTGGATGACTGCGGTAGCCCAATAATGCAATACGCAAGGCGCGTGGTTTAGCCGCCGAAATTTCGACACGCGCTACCGACGGCGCCGAGCTATTAGTATTGGGCTGTTCATTGGTGACAGGGAAATAAGACATGGACAACAGACACCTGAATGTTTTGCGCATTATAGGTGTTTGTTGCCGACAGGTGTTTGTCGGCACTGCCGGGCAGTTTTCCAGCTGGCGCTATTCGCTTGGCATAGATACGGGCGGGATAACAGGTTCTTCACTGGTCGTTTCCGTATCGGTCTCTTTACTTGTCTCTGTACTCGTTTCGGTGATTGTATCCACACTGGTTTCCGCGCTTAACTCAGTGCCGGACTCTGTACCGACTTCTGTACCGGCTTCTGTCTTGGCCTCTACTTCAGGTGCCTCAACAGGGTCGGTAGTAGGTTCCTTGCTAGGCTGCTCAACACCGGGGGCGGTAACAACCCGAAAGCGCAGAATGCCAATCAATTGGTTGGCTTCAGTCACCACCCGGATATTCCACCGCCCGACTGAATTCTCGGGGAAGTTTTCTTTGCGCGACCAAGAACGATAGCCCTCTTCGCGCGCGCCGCTGATATGCAACGCTACCTTATCGATGACTTTGCCGTTGTGGGTCCAGACATGGTAAATCGTCTCATTTAAACCGCGCGGAGCGTGGATCGCTGTATAAGCATAAATACCCTGGCGCAACTGCTCAGCCGACACCGTTTTATAAACGCGCACCGGCACGCGCTCTTCGGTATTCATTTCATCGGTAATGGCTACCTCGGTGAGCCAGAGTGTCGCCGGGGGAACCCAGGGGCGCATCAATAAACCGAATAAACCTGCAGCAGCAATTAAGAATAAGGCGGAAAAGAAGCGTTTCCACCACACCATCTTCATCGAGTTCACAACATTGGGCAGCGTCATTGCGATCGATATAAGCAAGGCGAGAAGATAGGCTTTGGGTGTGGGTATTTGAAAAATAATCGGCAACGCAGTCAGTAATACTGCAAATAAGGTCACACCGTGAAAGATAAAGTACAGCCAGCGGCGCTGCGCTAGCCAGCGGTAATAAATGGGGTCAATAATCGATACGAGCGCGGCCACCATTAACAGCCCGGTAAATGTCATCTGCGCGCTGTTCCATGCAGTGGTGATAAAAAAGAAGGGCACAACAAAAAATAAACTTTCCTGATGCACCATCTGCGTAGCGAAACTGACCAACGCGGGCGGTAACTTAAAGCCAAACCAATGAAAAATGCCCTGCTTTAATAACACCTCCGAGGCTAGCCACAGCCAGCTCACCAGCATCATGGCGGCGATTAGCTGGGCGAATTCCTGATTGCGCTCGACCATCACAAAACTGAGCACACCCGAGACAAAACCAAACAGCGCTATCGCAAACGGATAGCGCTGCGCAAACGCAAATAGCCACTCAACTAGCGCTGTAATTCTCGCACGCACCGACAACATCATTCACTATCACTCGTTGTTATCGACAAAATAGCCAATAAGTCACTGCAGTGTATAGGTTAACCGCTGCCGGGCTGTGAACTATCGCAAAAGTTAGTGCTTGCGCCCCGCATCAAAGTGTTTATCCACCGCCGCAAGCGCCAAACCACCGACAAACAAGAGTACCAACACTGCTACTAGGGATGCAGTTGCAACAATACCTGAAATCAACATAATCATTTCTCCATCAGTTATCGCACTGATCTATTAACGACACTACAGTTAACAAAAGCACAGAGCCTTCAGGAGTAGATTGCTAGTTTCATGATCCGGTGCTTTTGATCTTGATCAATTGCGATGGGTCACAATCGCGCGCGCGCGATACTATTTGATCCAGCGCAAATTCCACTCGTGTAAGTGCTGCGCACTCTATTTGGCGGGATTTCATTCGCGCATAAAAAAACCGGGTTCAAAATGACCCGGTTTTTTATTTATCGCTTGCGCTTGTTTACCCACGCATATCAATGCTCGCGTTTTGGCTCCAGGCGTTTTTCAACCAGCGCGAGAACAACACCGGTGAGGATGATAAGTGCAAAGGTACCCATTAACAGGCCAGGCCCAACAATAGCGGATGTCGCCATAATTACTACTCCAGTCAGGTTTAGGGCGATAGTCGCCGCTGATTAAAAAATTACGCCAGATTACAAACCATCTGCCGTAAACGTCTTCATTACATAATCCACCCGCTGTTCAGCGGTGCGGTGCATGCGTTCTTTGAGCGATTCAACGTGACGCAGGCGCGGCAGTAAACCGCGGCCATTGGCAACTTGAATTGCGAGACCGGGGCGCGCGTTGAGCTCTAGCAATTGCGCGCCGCGCACTTTGTCCAATACCAGATCGGTGCCGATATAGCCGAGGCCGGTCATTTCATAGCACTTGGACGCCAGCAGCAGCCAGTTGCGCCAATCGGCGATCTGGATTTCATCGAGCGCGCGCTTGGTGTCCGGGTGATGGGTGACCGGTTTGGAGTGCTGCACAGCTTTAAGTGCACGGCCAGTGGAGATATCCAAACCAACACCAACAGCACCCTGGTGCAGGTTAGCTTTACCGTCCGACTTGTGGGTCGCGAGGCGCAGCATAGCCATCACCGGATAGCCTTTGAAGATGATGATGCGGATGTCCGGTACACCCTCGTAGGAGTAATCCTTAAAGTAGTCATCGAACTGGATCAGGTCTTCGACGATCACCACATCCGGTTTGCCACCCAATGAATACAGACCCGCGAGGGCGTTGGTCATATGGCGCTTGATATCTTCGATGGTAATTTCCGCCCCCGAAGATTTAATGAACTTGTCGCCGCGACGGCCGATGATCACCAGAATCCCTTTACCACCTGAACCCTTGGCGGGCTTGACGGCAAAGGCATCGAGCGCCATCAGCTTGTCTTCAATGGTCGCAATTTCATGCTGGACGTTGACCACGAAAAACAACTTCGGGGTGGCGACTTCGTACTCTTCTGCCAACAGTTTGGTTTTCAGCTTGTTATCCACCAAGGGAAACAGACTGCGCGGGTTGTAGGCGGCGATAAAGTCGTGATTGCGGCAGTTCATGCCGAGGATGCCCATACGCTTCAGGCGCCAGGGGCTAACCCAGGAATTCCACCAGCGCTTGATACCCGCCGGTGCCGCTACAGGTGTTGATGGCGCACTCATTAATCGGCTCCCTTGCTGCTATCAGTCAGCTTGCCGGTATTGGCGTTATCCACCATGGCGCGGAAACGGCGCAGCTCGGAGAGTTTGTAGCCAGTGTATTGACCCATCAACATGATCAGCGCCAACGCCACCAGATTCAGCTCGGGGAAGTTAAAGGTCAGGTGGCCGACCAGCGAGAATTGCATCAGGGTATAAGCGAGCACCGCTACCAACAGACTGCCACCACCCTGCACCATCACTTCTTTAGGACCCTCTTCTTCCCACAGGATCGACATACGCTCAATCGTCCAGGCGATGATGATCATCGGGAAGAATGTGATAGTCATGCCGGTATTAAAGCCCATCTGGTAGCCGATCAAACTGAGCGCCGAGATGATAAATATCACCAGCACCACTAGCGTCGCAATCCGTGAAATCAGTAGTAGGTTGAGCCGCGATAAATAGGTGCGCAGCACCAGCCCCATGGCAACCACCGATACAAAACTCACCACCCCCAACACCAATGACGTCTGCAAAAAGGCCATGGCGATTAAAATCGGCATAAAGGTGCCCGAGGTTTTAAGGCCTATGATGATGCGCATAAACACCACGACTAACGCGCCGATCGGCAACAGCAGCAACAGCTTGAACATGCTCTGCTCTTCAATTGGCAGGTGCTGGATGCTGAGCACGCTGAACACACTGTCTTTGTATTGGGCCTTGATCAGATCCAGCGCCGGTACGGTTTGGTGGATCATCGAGAAACTCACGCGCGAACGGTTGCCGCCTGCCACATCCAGAATCGATTCGCCGCCGGTATGCCAGAGCAACAGGTTCTCAGGTACGCCCTGCTCGCCGGTGTAGGGATTGAACAACACCCAGTCTTCACCGTCGTACACCTGTACCAGGCGGGTCAGGTTTTGGTGGCGACGGGCATCTTCCAGATACAAACCCAGCGCCGGACGCGCGGCTATGCCGGCTTGGTTAATCAGCTTTTCAAGCAGCGCCGATTTTTCGGTTTGCGCTGAGAGCAGCAGCGCCGAGTTTTGGTCGAGGGTGTCTGAGTTGAGCAGTTTGATCAGTTCACGCGCCAGACTTTGCGGGGTGCTGGACTTGGCGTAGGCGGTGTCCAGCACTTGCTGGGCAGCAGTCTCCTGCGAGGAACCGTCCCAATCGACGTGGGCCGCTTTGGGCACTTCAAAGGGCGCGGGCACAGCAGGGCTTGAATCCACTTCGATAAATTGGGTTTTGTAATAAATCGTCTGCGGACCTACCGCTTCGCGCTTGGACCATTCACCGCGACGCACGCCGTTTTCGCTCACCACTGAATAGCCGTAACCGGGTGCGGCAGCCTGCTCACTGAAGCTGCGATAGCCGGGTGGATCATCGGGCAAACCCAAACGCGCGGTAACCGGCTCGCCGGTCGCATCAAAATCGATGCGCGCCTCAATCAGCCACACGGGTTTTTGCACCCCGGGGGTGAAGGGAATTTCCATCTGGTGATGACGCATCCAGGCAGTGGTCAGCCCGACCAGCGCAAGCAGGCCGATAACGGCGTAAAAGGGGGCGCGTGAAGGTTTTTTCATGAATCGGTTTCCTTAAAGGCGGGCCTTGCAACGCCGGCGCGGATGGCCGGCGCTAGTATTGATACATTATTTTTTCGCGGCGGATGAGCTGGCACTGCTGGCAGCGTCATCGACCCGCACCAGCGGCGCGAGGTTATTGCCGCTCACATCCACCAGCATCACATCACGCAGTAAATTGCGGCCGATCAGGATGGGATATTCAGATGTGCTGCGGTCGGCGAGGATAAATTCACCTTTCTGGGTGAGTTTGCCGATGGTGAAGCGAATCTCAACAACCGGGCGGCGGTCAGGTGTGGGGTTGGCGGTCTGCACGGTTTGGAAACGCAGACGCTTGCGCTCCAGGACATGGGGCTCTTTGGTCTCGGGATTGTAAATCGTGAAACGTACCCACTCTTCGCCGTTGCGCTCAAACATCTGGATATTGCGCGCGTCTACTACCGAGTTGGCAACATTGGTGCTGATGCGCGCTTGCATCACTATATTCAACCCCGCGATCAATGCCTGCTCGCGCAAGCCCACGATTTGTTTATCGGTCTGCGGTTGTTCTTTCGCCTGATTTTTTTTGCTGTTGGCCGCCGGTACTGGCGGGCAGGCTACTTGCGGCGCAGCGCGCTCGATAATCTGCGGTTTGGCTTCAATTGCCTGTTGCTGCACCACCAGTTGTTGTTGCACTGCCTGCAGCTGACGCAGGATTTCAACCTGCTGCCCGCTGACTTGCTGGGCCTGCAGCTCCTGCTTGGCGATACAGGCTTTGGAGGCGTTCAACTCGGCCTGCAATTGCTGCTGTGCTTTTTGCTGGGTACAGGCACCGAGCGATGTGATCGCCAGTGTCACCAACGCCAGATTGCGCAAGGGATGGCGCATCATCAAAACAGATTTTTTATTCATCACAACAACCAGAAATATCAGGAAAATAGTTATTAAAAAAAACAGTGGGCTAATTGTAGCCGCTGAAACCCGCTAAGACACCACTGCAGCTGGATTTAACCTTAGCCGCCTATTTGAACTGGTAGCGCTTGGGATAAGGTTCCGGCAATCGGCGGAAACGCTTGTATTCCCATTGGTACTGCGCAGGCGCGCGGCGCACACAGGCGGCCACACTGGCATTCAAACCCGTAACCGAAGCGAACTGTTCTTCGCTGTAAATCTGTTCGTCAGCCGCCATCACCACCAGCTTGAAACCGCCCGCCACACGCTCGGCATAGCAGGAACAAACAGCGCAGCCAGTTCGCTGGATCAACCCATGCACCAGTGTCATCGTCAACGCTGGCTGACCAAAAAAGGGGGCTATCTCCCCGCCCGCATCGCGCCCCGGTACCTGGTCGGGCAGGATGCCAACAATAGTGCCGTTCTGCAGTGCCTTGAAGAGCATCATCACGCCTTTGCGATTGGTGGGTGCCATGGTGATATTGAGTTTGCTGCGCCCGGCCAACACCAGCTCGTCCATTTTCGGATTATCGAGCGGCTGGTACATAGCAGTCAGGTTGGCGACGCTGGCCAGATAAGGCGCAACCACTTCCCAATTGCCGTGATGCGGCGCCAGCACCAGCACCCCCTTCCCTTCCGCAAGCTTTGCGCGGAGGATTTCATCGCCCTCCAGCGCCACAATCTTGCCCTGCAACCACGCCCAGGAATTGCGCCAAATGGCACCGGCTTCCATCGCCGTTTTAGCGGTTTCTTGCAAGCTTTGGCGGGTGAGCGTTGTTTGTTGAGCGGGAGATAATTCAGGAAAACAGAGCGCGATATTCTCGCGCGTTACTTTGGCGGCGCGGCCATTAAGCAACCACATCATTAAACCAACGGCACTACCCAGCGCTCGCAACATGCCAAGCGGTAGCAAGGCGAGCAGTTTAAAAATCAGGGGAGCCAGATGGTCTTTCATGGAGCCTGCGCCAGTACAACTAAAAGTGCGCGCAGCTTACCGGAAAAGTGCGATGGACACAGTATTCCAGCAGTGCCTTAATGTAAAAAACCGGCACCTTTGCAGGTGCCGGTTGGTAATTCACAAGATCCCTCCTGTCGACGCACTAGTCCCTGGTGATCAATTCACTACAAGGTTATTGAACCGTCCACTGATGGGGCTGGTTGTTATTGTTGGCTTCACCGCGCGTTGCTGTATTTACGGTGAAGTAGTAGTTGATAGCAGAACCGGGAGTCACATTAGGGATAGTGACCTCAAAACTGTTTCCGACAACACGGGTCATGTTGTTCCAGCCAGGGGTAAAGCACCATGCCCAGTTGAGATTTTCACTGGTCGTAAAGGTGATTTTTACCCCGCCGTTAACATAGGTCGCAGTGGTGGTGTAGGCCACAGGTGCACCATTGGGCATTACCGCTGTCGCTGTGTACCCGGTAGTCGATGCCGACGAACTGCTGGATGACACTGAAGAGCTGGACAGACTCGACGGTACTGACGACCTACTTGACGGCACTGACGAACTGCTGGGCAGTATCGACGAGCTGGACATACTCGATGGAGCCGACGAGGATGCGGCTGCCCCATAGGTCACTGATCTCCAGCTATTTTCACCTGGACCCGGCAGGAACATTTGGCCGCTAGCAGGAGTGAAGGTGTAGAAGCGCGCCTCAACCAAATCGCCCGCTACATAAGCACCGGTGCGGCTAGCTTGGTAGGTGTAGGTTCCATCGCCATTATTTACTTCACCACCAGCTTGCGCCTGCAGGTCGATCACCACAAAGTCCTGGCCGCCATTGCGACGCGCAAACAAATGTACTTGCTGCTTACGCTCGTTAACACGAACACTGAACTGCATGCCGCCGTTGGCCAAAGCGGTCATTTGCACCACTCCCGTAGTCACTACTGACGAGGAGGAGCTGGATACGGATGACGAGCTACGTGATGAAGAGCTAACCGACGATGGACCACAGAAGCCTGAACTGCAGGACGACTGAGTACTGTGGCTTGATGACGACCGACTGCTAGCTGATGTCCCAGGCACCGAACTGCTAGTGCTGGGCACTACTGCACTGCTGCTAGACACACTGCTGGACGATACCGGCACAACCACACTGGTATAAACCTTCAGTTCTCCCGGGCTGACCAGCAAACTGGTGCCGTCGTTAAAGGTCACGTTTTTGGCATCGGTAGCGCTTGCGTTGTAGGCCACGTAGGTGCGCTCATTAGCGGTGCGGAATACCGCAAAGCTGGCGTGATTGGTTGCGACTACCTGGTTATCGATGCGCCCAAAACGGTGAAAGGTTTTGATCCAGGCGTAGGTATTAGCTAGTGAGTTACCCTCTTCAGTTGCACAGGCAGGCCCGGCAATTGAGTTGCGCATCCGGCCTTCATTCGCATTGAAATTGGCCAGTGCCGTCACCGGATCATAAACCGCTTGGTAGGCATAAAAAATCGCGTCCCACATGGTAAACATGGTGCGGCCATTAGCCATAAAGTCAAAATTGGTTTTGGCGTAGTCCGGGAATTGGCCCAGATAGAGCGAGCCTGACTGGATCGGCAACAAAATGATGCCGTGCATGGCTTCCGCCTGACCACTAAACCAGGTGGCATAGTCAGTTTTGCCACCCCAGACCAATGACGCCATAGGCTTGGTGTAGGTGGGGTGATAGTTGGTGCCGTAGACGTTGTTCCAGTATTCCTGGATCGCCGTCATCTCGGTGGTGTAGAGGAAGATACCGGCATCGCGCACCGCAGTATTACCCGTCTCTTCTCCCCAAAGGATCATCGCGGTCCAGGCATTCATCGCCTCGGATGATGACTCATTGTTGTTGCCCGCACCAAAGCGCGCATGGCCAGATGCCCAGGAGTGACCGGCATAGATGTCGAAGTTGCGCAGGAAGGGGAACATTTTACCGGTGGCGCTGGTGGCCGGATGGCGCGGACGCTCCCAGTTGCCGTAGTCGCGCATCAATAGCTCGATCATGCCGCCAAACTGCTGGGGTTGCGCCCAGTTTTTGTCGTTACGCGCCAATTCTGCCGCCGCACGCACAAAATAACCGTAGTGGAAATGGTGGTCGTTCAGCTCTTTCAGGCTGCCAAAGCTGCCATCAATACCGAGCATGGTGCCCCAGTTGCTGTTGTAGTAGAACAGGTTTTTGGCAAACGGCGATGGTTCCAAATCATCGATGACATCGGCTTTTAACCATCCCTCCAAGCGCCATTTAAGCTCATCTTTAAACTGGGTGGCAGCGGCGGTATTGCCGGTTTGCTGTGCCAGCGGGATTAGCGAGGCCACCTTGCCCAAACGCTTGCCGGTGTAATAGGTATCGCGATGGGTAAAGGTCTCGTTGCGCACGTTGTTTACCAGCGTGGAGAGACGGGTCTTATCGGCTGTATCGGTCAGCGCGGGCATGGCGGGAATCACCCCTTGGTAGGTAATCGCCGTGGTAAATGAACTGCCTTGCGCCAGTTTCATACTGCCGCGCGGGGTGAAATAGCTTTCACCGGTAAGGGTCGCGCCGCTGGCCAGTTTGCGCCATTGATGAGGGTAGAGCCCCATCAAGGTGCCGGTACCGGTCGATTCGGGGTAATTGTTGGTTGTGACCGCATAGGTGCTGAGCAACTTACTGTCGCTCGCGCGGTAGTTCCAACTTACCTGCGAACCAGTGACATGGTTGTAGGCATATTGGGTCATCAGCGCGAGTGCCGCGCGGCTGGGCAATGCGGCAACCGAAAAGTATTTTTTGCCCGCGGGTAGATTGGCGGTGATTTTGGAGGTTCCCAAACCGGTCCAACTGGTGCCCGCCGGTGCAAATGCCGCGTAGTTGCGACCCTGCACCGAAAATCCAATCACCGCTGAACTGCTGGTGCCTGACCAGACTTCCGGGGTTTTCGCCGCAACCGGTGCGGTGCTGTGACTGGCAAAACTGATGGTGGGGTTACCGTTGGTGTAGTTGGCAAATACATAGGGCGATCCGTGACCGAAGGTCAGATCCATAGCACCTGCGCCCGCCTCCATCCGCGTGGTGACAAACCAGTCGCTGTAGTCGTGTACTTTAGCGCTGAAGTTGCCGCTCGCCGCCGTATTGCCCAACACAAAATCCAACTCTTTAAAGTACACCGTCTCATGCATCGGATGCTCGACACCATTGATCCACTGGGTCGCAGGCGCTGGCATAGTGCCGACAAAGGCATAATCTATCGCCCAAAAATCCTCCTGCCGCGGCGAATAAAGGCGCACCCCATTCAGCTCTGGCTTGATCGCAAATGGGTGGGCGTAACTGACATTGTGCGACCCGCGTGTGCCCCAATCCTGCCAGGGGTCATTTACACCCGCCCAGAGGATCGAACTCCACCAGGAATTGGTGGGCATAGGTTGGTTAGCGAGATTAGTGGTGATGTGTTTGGTCACTTGCACATCGCGGTTGTCAGGAATCGCCGCATCGATGCGCCCATCCCAATTGGTGAGATAACTACCCGCGCCCACAGCTACCGGATTATTGGTGGGTGTGGTGCTGGGTGGGGGATTGGGTACCTGTGCCGATAAGTGCGTCGCCGTCAGCATTAAAGCAGCGGCCGATAAGATGGTTTTCATGTGAACCTCTCAAAAGACAAATGTTGTTATTGATTATTAGAGGGGTCACCTGCCTTGCGAGACCGCTGCATTCCCATGCCCGGAAAGACCCCTTAAGCGACAGGATCTACCACCCCATGACCTGCGTCGTCCCAGTTTGCCAAGTGCCTGCAAGGTGGTATCCAACCCCGCACAAAGGTCACCAACATAAAAAATAAGTCAACAAAATCAAAAGGATGCGAGGGTTACAAGAAGTAACAGCTGCTACGGGAAGAGGCTGTCTCAACGCACGCAAGGGGCCATTTGCCGGCCTTGGGACAGCCCTATAAAAACGGGATGCAAAAAAAAGGCGCCACAGGGCGCCGAGGGAGTGTTAACGATGAAGCAATATAAGCGAGCAGTAAGTACGCTGTATTTCAGTGCACTTTTACCGCGGTAAAAATATCCACAAAGGTCAGCTCTTTCTCGATCTCCACTGGGGCATGCAAACGGCTGGCGATATCGCGTGAGGAGACTATGCCGCGAATATGATGCGCATCTTTATCCACAACCAACAGATATTCCTGATGGGTTTTCTTCAGGGTAGAAACGATATCGGCCACAGTCGCATGTTTGAATTGATCGTATTCAACGGCGCGGATATTGGCGCGGGCGTGCATTAGATCGCGCACCAGCAGCTCATCGCGTTTGACGTGCAACGCCATTTGTTTGAGCAACATATTGTGGTCGGCCAGGTCGTCTACGCTGATCACGCCGATAAATTCTTTGCTGTCATCCACCACAATTTTGGTTTTGACAGCTTCGGCCAACATCACTTCCAGCGCTTCAGTCGCTTCCAGATGGCTATCCACCATATGAGGTTTATGGCTGCGGAAATCCGTGAGAATCGCCAGCGCGGAGGTAGTGGCCTGAACATCGCTAAACTCTTCTGGCTGCACCAAATGGTCACTCGCCGCTAACGCAAACACGTTTAAATTTTTCATAACAAGCCCCGATAAGAAAATGAGTAATCCAGAAGGAGCGCGTAATTCAAATGCATCCGGCGACTTGATCGCCCTCCTGGCGCTCTCTCTGTAAATACAACATAGGCCTTACCGGGGCTGATTAAAACCCGCACAAGCGGGCTTTTACGCTGGATTTACTCCGTGTTTACGTGGGCTTTACTCGGCGCGCAAATCTACAATCAAAACGCACCAATTCAAGGCTATTTGCGGCCGAGCATGCGCAAAAGCGTGCGGTCTTTATCGATCAGGTGATGCTTGATTGCACCGGCAATGTGAAGGATGATCGCCACCGCAAGCAGATAGCCCAGCCACTCATGGGTGAACTGCCCCAAGCTGCTCAACCCCGCATGGAAGGGTTCAGTCTGGCCTTCCGCATTTTTATTGCCCGGCACCATCACCCAACCGAAGACTTTGATGCCGTAACCGCCCAGACCGGAATAAATCATGCCCGAGATCGGCATCAGCACCGTGCCAACAATCAATACCCAATGGGTCGCCTGCGCCAAACGATGTTCGAGTTTCGGGTAGTCACGCACTGGCGTTGGCCAACCGTTTTTGATCCGCCACCACACGCGCAGCAGAATCACCGCAAAAATCAGCACGCCAAAGGCTTTATGCCAGTCGTACAACGGGTAAACCTCATACCACGACATATAAAAGCCGATCCCGATAAGGGCAATCAGGGTCAGGGCGACAACCCAGTGCAGGGCGATGGTCAGGGGGCTTAGTTTTTCTTGGGTATCCATAGGTGTTCCTTGGTTGCTAATCGATTTTTGTTGTTGTGTGCCCTGGAAGCAGGGTAGCGGTCTGCGCGCTTTTGTCCTGTTGTTGAGCGAATCGTTCCGGTCGCACAGGTATTTTTACAGAACTTGACCAGGCGCTGCCATTGCGCGGGTTTGATGGCTATAATCGCCGCATTTTTCTACCTTCATAAGATCAGGTCTACCATGTCCGAAAAACGTTATGACGTAAGCACCTTCCAGGGCTTGATTCTCGCCCTGCAAGATTATTGGGCGCGCCAGGGTTGCGTGATTCTGCAGCCGCTCGACCTCGAAGTCGGCGCCGGTACTTTCCACCCTGCGACTTTCCTGCGCGCCATAGGCCCGGAAACCTGGAATACCGCCTATGTGCAGCCCTGCCGTCGCCCGAAAGATGGCCGCTACGGTGAAAACCCCAACCGCTTGCAACACTACTATCAATTCCAGGTGGCGATGAAACCCTCGCCCGCCGATATTCAGGATTTGTATTTAGGTTCACTGCGCGAAATGGGTATCGACACCAACGTGCATGACATCCGTTTTGTGGAAGACAACTGGGAATCGCCCACCCTCGGCGCTTGGGGTCTGGGTTGGGAAGTCTGGTTGAACGGGATGGAAGTTACGCAGTTCACTTACTTCCAACAAGTTGGCGGTCTCGAATGTTTCCCCGTTACTGGCGAAATCACTTACGGCATCGAGCGTATCGCCATGTACCTGCAAGGTGTGGATTCGATTTTTGATCTGGTATGGACAATTAATCCTAACGGCGACAAAGTTACCTACGGCGATGTGTTCCATCAAAACGAAGTGGAGCAATCTACTTACAACTTTGAAGAAGCCGACACCACATTCTTGTTCAATAATTTTGATTTCTACGAAAAAGAAAGCCAGCGCTTGATGGAAAAAAATCTGCCGCTGCCCGCTTACGAGATGGTGATGAAAGCCTCACACGCCTTTAACTTGCTCGATGCGCGCCACGCGATTTCCGTGACCGAGCGCCAGCGTTTTATTTTGCGCGTGCGCACGCTGTCCCGCGCTGTTGCCCAAGCCTATTACGATAGCCGCAAAGCCCTCGGCTTCCCACTTGCGCCTGAAGCCCTGCGCAACGAAATGCTCGCTGCAATTGCGGAGGAAAAATAATGTCTGCTGATTTTTTAGTTGAATTGGGTACCGAAGAGTTACCACCAAAAGCATTGAAGAATTTGATGGCTTCGTTTGCCGAAACTATTGAAGCGAATTTAAAAGCGGCGGAATTATCGTTCACCGCAATTAAACCTTTTGCCGCACCGCGCCGTTTGGCCGTACTGGTAGAAAATCTCGCCAGCGAAACCCCGTCGAAAGAATTAGTTGTCTGGGGCCCACCAGCGGCAATCGCGTTTGATAAAGAAGGCCAGCCCACCAAAGCCGCGCTCGCGTTTGCCGAAAAAAATGGTATCGCAGCCTCCGAGCTGAAAGCAGAAAATGACGGCAAAGCGGAAAAACTGGTTGCACGTATTACCGCCGAAGGTAAAAAAACCGTTGAATTACTTGAAGCTGTTGTTGCCGATGCCTTGGCAAAATTACCCATTGCCAAACGCATGAAATGGGGCGCAAAACGCGAAGAGTTTGTACGCCCTGTTCATTGGTTGGTGATGTTGTTTGGTAGCGATGTTATCAACGCCAGCTTGCTCGGCTTAACCGCTGGCCGCACCACACGCGGCCACCGTTTCCATTACAACAACACTATCGACCTCGCTAAAGCGAGCGATTACGCCAGCGTATTAAAAAATACCGGTTTTGTTGTCGCGGATTTTGCTGAGCGCGGTGCGACCATCAAACAACAAGTGGAAGCCGAAGCGAAAAAAGTCGGCGGTGTTGCGGTTATCGAACCTGCCCTGCTCGATGAAGTTACCGCCTTGGTTGAATGGCCAGTCGCGCTGACCGGAAAATTTGAGGAGCGTTTTCTCGCTGTTCCAGCTGAAGCACTAATTGCTTCCATGAAAGAACACCAAAAATATTTCCATGTGGTGGATGTTAACGGCAAGTTAAAAAACAACTTCATTACCGTGGCAAATATTCAAAGTAAAGATCCATCGCAAATTATCGACGGTAACGAACGTGTAATTCGCCCGCGTCTTTCCGATGCGGCGTTCTTCTTTGAAACTGATAAGAAAACCACGCTCGCGTCATTGCGCGATCGTTTAAAAACTATCGTGTTCCAGGCGCAGCTCGGCACCATTTACGATAAAACCGAACGCGTTGCTGGCCTGGCAAAATTAATTGCCGGTAAATTAAATGCGGATGCCGCATCAGCAGAACGTGCTGCACAATTGTGTAAATCTGATCTCGTAACCAATATGGTCGGCGAGTTCGACGATATGCAAGGCATCGCCGGTTATTACTACGCGGTTAACGATGGCGAAAACGCCGAAGTTGCCGCTGCGATGAACGAGCAATATATGCCGCGCTTTGCGGGCGACCAATTGCCTGCAACAACGACCGGCGCGATTATCGCGCTTGCTGATCGCCTCGATACTATCACCGGTATTTTTGGTATTGGCCAACAACCTACCGGCTCCAAAGATCCGTTTGCCTTGCGTCGTGCAAGTATTGCAGTGCTACGCATTCTGGTGGAAAAAAATCTCGCGCTCGATTTGCGTGAGCTGCTGACCTTCGCTAAAAACCAACACAAAAATCTCACTGTTGGTGATGAGTTGGTCGAGCAAGTATTGGCTTACATGCTGGAGCGTTTCCGCGCTTTCTTTGAAGATGCCAATATCCCCGCAGAAGTTTTCCAATCGGTAACCGCAAAACAATTGTCGCAACCACTGGACATTAACCAGCGTGTACTCGCGGTCAATGAATTCAGCAAGTTGTCGCAAGCGCAGGCACTCGCTGCGGCGAACAAACGTGTATCCAATATTCTCGCTAAACAAAATGCGGCGCATAGTACGGAAGTTAATGCTGCACTCTTGCAAGAAGACGCAGAGAAAACTCTCGCTGCAGCTGTCAGTGCAAAAGCCGCTGTAGTGGCTCCGCTGTTCGCTGCACGTGAATACACCAAAGCACTCGCGGCACTCGCCGATTTACAACAACCTGTTGATGCTTTTTTTGACAGTGTAATGGTGATGAGTGATGACCCGGCGCTGCAACAAAACCGCTTGGCGTTACTGCAACAACTGCGTGGATTGTTTTTGGAAGTGGCGGATATTTCTTATTTGGTTCCTGCCAAGAACTAATCTCATCCCCCTCCGTCATTCCTGCGAACGCAGGAATCCAGCTTTTGGATACCCGCGTTCGCGGGTATGACGAGGGCATACAGATCTATCGGATTTATCCATGAAATTAATTATTCTCGACCGCGATGGTGTGATTAATCACGACCGCGACGACTATGTGAAATCCGCCGATGAATGCATTCCGATTGAAGGCAGCATCGATGCCATTGTGCGCTTGAACAAAGCGGGCTTTACCGTTGTTATCGCCACTAACCAGGCTGGCCTTGCCAAAGGTAAATTTGAGCTGGAAGACCTGGAGTCCATGCACGAAAAAATTACTGGCTTGGTAGAAGAAAACGGCGGAGAGCTCGGCGGGATTTTTTATTGCCCCCATCACCCGGATGACAACTGCAAATGCAGAAAACCTATGCCGGGTATGTTGGATGCGATTGAAGCCGAATTTAATACGTCCGTAGAGTCTTGTTATTTTATCGGTGACAGCCTGCGCGATTTACAGGCCGCCGTGCAAAAGGGTTGCAAACCAGCGCTGGTAAGAACCGGCAATGGCGTGCGCACACTGGCGCAATTAGCAGTTCCCGGTTTGCAAACAGATTCACCACAAGTCACGTCCGAGCAAGTGCAAGTGTTTGACAACCTCGCCGCCGCTGCAGATTTTATTCTTGCATCTACTCATTAACGGAACAGATAACAGGAATTAACGTGCTCAAACTCCGCAGTCTTTTATTCAGTATTGGTTACAACCTGACGAGCATCATTATCGGTTTGATTGGCGTCATTATTTGGCCGATATTTCCGTACAGCTGGCGCTGGCGCATTGTCACTTGCTGGAACCGTTTTGTGATGTTTTGGTTGCGCATTTGCTGCGGTGTACGCCTTGAAATTATTGGCAGCAAACACGCAGATAAATTTCCTTGTGTAGTAATGGCCAAACACCAAAGCACTTGGGAGACCATGTTCCTGCAATATTATTTTGGCCCGGTCAGCACTATCCTTAAAAAAGAATTATTCCGCATCCCGTTTTTTGGTTGGGGTTTAGCGAGTTTGCGCCCCATCGCCATTGACCGCAGCAACCCGATCCAAGCCTTAAAAGAAATTAAACGCATAGGCCTGCGTCGTTTACAGCAAGGCAATAACTTATTGATTTTTCCTGAAGGCACTCGTACACCTGTTGGCCAGATTGGCAACTACGCACGCAGCGGTGCCGATATCGCCATCAGCGCAGGAGTACCGATTATCGCCGTTGCACACAACGCGGGTGAATGTTGGCCGCACAAACAGTTTATAAAATACCCCGGCACTATTCGCGTTGTGATCAGCGAACCTTTTGCAACCGAAGGCAAAGACCGCAAGCAATTAACGGAAGAAGTAAAAAATTGGATTGAAGGTGAGATTGCGAAAATGCCACCAGCACGAAAAGATGGAAAGCGAATGAGTGTTAATGCCGATCTTGATATGAAATAAGCGTAGTAGATTTGAAACAACACGGCCGATCTGTTTCCAGATCGGCCGTTTTTATTTAACGCGTTAGAACCAATAACTTAGCGAATCTGGCAAGCCACCTTGCCCAAACCCAATACATAATAACGGTCACCCGCGAGTGGTGAGTTATAAGGGATCTGGCCGTGTTTGCCCGCTGTTGCACTCACATAATCCACCAGATACTGACCGGCAGCAAAGCGCCAGCTATTAATAGTCGCCTGTGATGCGGCGTTGTAATTGCTGGCCAAGTTAGCGACTGTGCCGTTAGTCGCCGTCAATGCAGTTTGGGTAGACGCCGTTAAATTACACGCAGCGTCACTGAACCAGAGCAGGTTACGATCATTGCGGAAAGAGCCGCCGCTAATATCTTTGAATAAATTCGCGCTGATTTCCGCGAGCGATGCTTCGACTGTCGCTTTCTCCTGATGTACGGCATTTACCACAAATACACTGTCTTCCATCAACGCACTCGCGCCCACCCGCAAACTCAAAATCTGGTTGCGATAATTTACAAACACATTGTTGAACATATGAGTTTTACCGTGGCGCAACAGTGGTACACGGCGCAGGGTATTACCCAACAACATATAGCTGTCGTCAGTGGTGACAAACGCGTTGTTGTGCATGGTGGTGGTGATTTGTTTGTCGATGGTGTGGCTGTCGCTGGAGCCGTGCAATACCGCGCGCTTCACATTCACCAAACGGTTAAATGACATAGTCACATTGTGTGCGCCGACTTTGACATCAAACGCGGAGTCACCAGTGGTATCGAAGGTATTTTTGTGAATCCAGATATCTTTTGATGCCCCAGTGGAGCGGATCATATCCGGGTCACAGTAATGGTCTTCCGTGTGGCCGGCGCCCTGGAATTTCAGGTGGGTCATTATCACGCTGTTAGCAGTTTGCGTTGGCGTGCCTGTCTGGTCTTTTCCAATCGCAAATCCACTGAACAGGAAGTAAGCCTCACTGCCGCGGCCGTCGATGGTTTTGTTAGAGCCAATGACTGGATTGCGAATCGGGTTATTGGATTTATTCATCGCGTTATTAAAAAATTGCGTAACACAATTCGCACTGCTCACACCATTTTTTGCGCACCATTGCGTGTAGTTCACACACTCGGCTTCGGTCGCGCCGAGAATCGATTGCACCGTCGGGTTGCTGCAACCTAAACGGTACATACCAATTTCGTGCGGCTGCGCGAATTGGATTTTGTCGAATACGATCCAGTTGTGTTCTTCGCCGGTAATCGCGTTGAGAATTTGTTGCTCAACTGACACGCTGGAATTTTTGGTAATGATGGTGAGTTTGCTGTTGCCGTTAGGGTCGTATCCACCTTTGGCATTTTCACCGTAACCGACTGGCTCGCCCAAGGTTTTGGACAAACAGGAAACAATTTCCTGATCGGTCTTCAACGAAGTATCGCGCCAGTTGACTGATGGGTTAGTCGCTACGCGAATACAATCAGCGCTGATGGTACCGTTATCCACAACCGATGAAACACTGCTGCTCGATCTACTGGATGCAGGAACACTACTTGGCGCTACCGAAGACGCAGGCACACTGCTGGGCGCCACTGATGAACGGCTGCTGGAGGCAGGAATACTGCTCGGTGCAACTGAGGATCTGGATGAACTGCTCACCGGTGTACTGGATGCAGGGACGCTGGACGGAGCAACACTGGAGACTGGAGTTGAAGATGCAGTGCCGGTCGCGTTATAGACTTCAAATTCCGCAATGCCGGGCGCACTGGTCGCATTCACAATCAGATTAACTTTTTTGGTGCTGCGGCTTGCGATATTTACCACTCGCTGCGCACCGATTCCGGTCCCTGTCGCCAGGACTGTGCCGGTATCGTTATCCACCAAACTCCAGGTCGTCACTTTGCTGCCTGCTTCACGCAGGATCACAGTATTAAACGTCACCGCACTGCCCCATTTCACCGACACGCGCTGGTTGCTGGTGCCACTGGCAAGGGAAACGGTGCTGGTACTGCCATCGCGCACCAGCTTGGTATTATCAAAACCGGAACCATCGGCAGCAGCACTGGGGCCGGTAATAGCGAGGTTAGCGCCGAGAGTTTGTGCCTGCACGGCACAGGTGAGTAGCGTACTGGCAGCCGCGCAAAACACGTACTGGCCAATACGACGGGTAATAGTCGTAGATTTCATCTTGGTTACCTTGTCGTAGCTATATCGTTGTTATTCGGATTGTTGTTATGTGCAAAACATTGCCGCTGATCTGCAGCAGGGATAAAGACCGAAAACGCCGATACGCCGTCAAGGCGCCATGGCTGCTGGACTTAGAGAACCAATAAAGAACGCAGCCTTGTTGGGATAAAAACCTTGGGAAATAACACTGGATGAACCGCCTGAAAACTCATCCCGGGTGACCGGCTTTATTGTTATTGGTACCGGAACCCCTTTCGGGAACCTGTGAATGATTCCCGCCTTGGCCAAGCAGCGCTTGCCAAGGCAAACATAGTGCGCGTCGGCGGGAAAATCGTCAAGTTGGGAAATCACAGAAATCACTATTTTTTGTGATAAAAATACTAATAATTTCTTTGATAACGGTTACTTTATTTTAATAAAACAGGTGTAATCGTTTTCATTCGCCTTAACACTTAGTTTAAGGCAGCCGGTACCGATGTACCCCAGGAGCCCCTTAACCGCTACACTCTCTGATCTTAATCGGGCTTAGATAGCCCTCAAAATGGCAATCCACCATAGGTTCGGATCACCAGGGAAATTCGCACATATGAATAAAAACCTGCAAGTTTATTGGATGATGTTGCTGCTGGGATTGCCCTTCGCCGGTGTCGGCCTAATAACCTTGTTTCTGAGTATTCTTCCCAACCTGTTTGTATGGCAGCAGATGAAATCCTGGCCTCAGGTAAGCGCCGAGTTACAGCACGCCGAACTGGTGATAGACAATAGTGGTGACAGCAGCACCTATTCGCCTAAGGCCCGGTACCTCTATCAATATCAGGGAAAACACTACACCGGCGAGCGGGTATCAATCATGGAAGGTAGCGACAATATCGGTGACTTCCAATACAACCTGGCTTATGTCTTGAAAGAGGCTTGGCGCCAGCAGCAATCCGTGCCCGCCTGGGTAAACCCGTCCAACCCCACCGAGGCAGTGCTCAATCGCGATATGCATTGGGGCATGGTGGGTTTCCAGATGATATTTGTAGTGATGTTCGGCAGCATTGGAATTGGCTTGTCATACTCCGCCCTAAGCAACCTGTTGCGCAGCACTCCGATGCACAAGCCCTGGCGCGGACAGCGGCGGGCCAGCCCGGAAGTAAGCTGCAATAGCAAAAGTGGGCTCTGGCTTACCTGGGGCTTCACCCTGATCTGGAACCTACTCTCACTACTGGGTGTTACGGCAGTTCCACGTGAACTGGCGGCGGGAAATTTTTTCTTCCTGCTTATTCTGGTGTTTCCATTGATAGGGATTTACCTGCTCTACCAGGCAATTAACACCACGCTTGACTGGCGTCGCTTTGGTCCACTGACACTGAGGCTTCACCCCTATCCCTGCCTCATCGGCGGACAGTTTGGGGGGACACTCGAACTACCATTGGCTTATAACAACCAGCAACGTTTTCACGTCCGCCTGCAATGTGTGCACAGCTATGCAACCGGCTCCAACAAAAATCGCCACCTCACGGAAACTATCCTCTGGCAAGCACAGGGGCTGGCAGATAGCCAAGCATCCGCACTGGGTGGCACAGCGTTAAGCCTGCATTTTGACATCCCCGATAATCTGCCCGCGTCCGAACCTATGAGTACTGACTATCGCTTCTGGCGACTGGAATTGGCCGCCCGCTTACCGGGTGTGAACCTAAGGCGCGAATTTGAGATCCCCATGTTTGCCACTGCCGAACAAGCCCGCTCTGACTACTGAGCGCAAACGACTAACAAGACATTTGTAAAAATTATCGCACTCAACCACGACGGCAAAAAAATTCCCATCGCAATGAATTTAAAAGGACGCGATACGGTGCAGTTGGCGTTGGAGGCGATTGGGGGGTTGAGTGGATATAAGATTGAATAGATTGATACGTTGAAAATGATTCGACAACATACTTAAAAAATCGCTAGGAAAGCATACAGCGTTTCTAAAAAAGTTTTAGGCGTTTTATTGACAGCTCAAAAAAACGGCGTATTATCGCGCCCAATTTCCAAGGTGCTAAAAGCACTTTGTTTTTCAACCCGACAACTTGTTTGTCACAACTTATGGAGTACTCAATTATGACTTACGCGAATTATACCAACCGCTAAAACCCTTTTGAGTATTCAGACTTGGAAGGTGATAACAAAACCTTCCTGTCAGGCGCAACACTAAAGCCCTGATTAGGAAACTAATCGGGGCTTTTTCTTTTCTGCGATTTAAAAAGCCAACTCGAAGGTTTCATTTTTTGTAAAGCAAAGTGATTTTTCAAAAATTTCACTTAAGGGATTTCTATGCCTGTAAAAATTGAATTAAACAAAAATGCGGGAAATGGTTTTAAACCCGTAAAAATTTACACCCGCGATATTGAAAATGAGGCGCTGACGCAACTGAAAAAAATTGCCGAGCTGCCAATTATTCATTCGCACATAGCCGCCATGCCCGATGTGCACTTAGGTATTGGTGCAACCGTAGGCGCGGTGATACCAACGTTAAATGCCATTATTCCCGCTGCAGTGGGTGTGGATATTGGTTGCGGCATGAGTGCGGTGCGGCTTTCGGTTAAATCATCCCAACTGCCGGATAACCTCCCCGCAATGCGCAGTGCGATCGAACGCGCCGTGCCAGTCGGTTTGCTCGCGCATAAAACGGTAAGCATTCGTGAAGGCGCATGCAAACAAATGGCAGCGGGTGTGGAGTGGCTTTTTGAAAAACATCCCACAGTGATGAAGATGTTAAAACAACCGAACACCATTTGGACTAAACAAATGGGAACACTCGGTAGCGGCAATCATTTTATTGAAGTCTGTGTGGATGAAAACAAAGACGTGTGGATCATGCTGCACACTGGCAGCCGTGGAATAGGTAATGCGATCGGGCAATATTTTATTGCCCTCGCCAAAAAAGATATGGGAAAACACATTCACAACTTGCCCGATAAAGATTTGGCGTATTTCACCGAAGGCAGTGAGCACTTTGTGGATTATGTAACGGCAGTCAATTGGGCACAGGAATATGCGCGTTTAAATCGCAATGAAATTATGGGTTTGGTATTGCGTGCGATAGCACCGTTTTTGCCCAAGTTTCAGGCCGATCGCCACGCGATTAACTGTCACCATAATTACGTGAGCCGCGAACATCATTTCGGCGCTGATGTATTGGTCACCCGTAAAGGAGCCATTAGTGCACGCGAAGGTGAGCTGGGAATTATTCCCGGCAGCATGGGCGCTAAATCTTTTATTGTGCGCGGAAAAGGCAATGCCGATTCATTTTGCTCCTGTGCCCACGGTGCCGGTAGAAAAATGAGCCGAACGGCCGCACGCCATGCATTTAGCAAAGAAGATTTAATCGCACAAACCAAAGGCGTTGAATGTCGCAAAGATAAAGCAGTGATTGATGAAATTCCTGCGGCATACAAAGACATTGATGAGGTTATGCACAACCAATCTGACTTGATAGAAGTGGTTCATACACTCAAACAAGTTTTGTGTATAAAAGGATGATGAACTCATCGCCAAGAATGCAAAAGCAAAACGCCGCTTAATAGCGGCGAACAATCCCGAATGGTTTTTACTAGCCAGTTAACAGGAGGCAATCATGCCCAATCAGCAAGACGACAGGAACACAAAAGGTAAGAAACAGGAACGGCGCAACGGTCATGCATTTCACCCCATTATGAGCAAAGGTGGTGTGCATGAAAAAACGGAAAAAGCTAAACGTAAGGCCGCCAAGCATGAAATGAAACGCAAAGTTAACGAGTGGCTTGATGTAAAAGGAGGGGCATCGGCCACCCGTTCACCAGCGGGGAGCAGAATTAGTGTTAATAATTTCGATACGCAAGAGAGCAGCCCAAAGCGCGCGATAATCACCCTGCACTAAATGAAATCCGTGTTTTGGGCTGCTCTATTTGTACTCGTATGAAATTGGTACTGCGTAAACCAGTGCCATTTAGTTACAGCGATTAATTTGTTGCTTCCGACCACGCGGCAAATTCGACGTAATTGAGTTTTTCATGGGTGTTCATTGCTCGCTCCTATTTGACATTCACTTTTTAGCGGCAACAGCTTCAACTGCACGCTGCTTGGTTTTTGTCAGTAGCGATGCATCGCCAATTTTTCCGTGACCGGGAACCACCAATGTTGCACTGCTATAGCGGGCGATAAGTTTTTCGGCAGAAGCAGGCCAGTCCTCTATCACTGCATCACCCAGATTGCCAAGACCTTCCGGTTTGACAAAACAGCCGCCGAATAGAATTTTTTGCTCTGGCATCCACACCACTAGATTATCGCGTGTATGACCAGCACCGGGATAAAACACTTCTATCTTTTTATTGACCAACCAAAAGGGGTTTTTGGTAAACGAATGAGTGGCTTGTGCTTCGCCTTTCTTTTTAAGCAACTGGTTAGTTAGCTTGGAGGCATAAGTTGGAATGGACTTTGAGTTGAGAAATGCAATACCGCCTGTGCTGTCGCTGTGGAAATGTGTTGAAATACTTGCCTTGGTTGTAAAGCCCTGTGCGTCAATCCATTTCACTAACTTTTCAGTGTCTGGGGCTGAAATGGGTGTATCAATCAGATACGCATCTTTGTTATCAAGCACGACTAATCCGTTAGAACCAACCAGCCCCCAGCCTTCGATTTTTTCGTAAGCGGTGTACAGATAAACACCGTCGTCGATTTTCTTAATTTCCAATTCGGGTAGTGGATCTTCAGCAAAAGTGATGCTTGATAAAAAAAATAAGCTTGCAGCTAGAAAAACTTTCATTTCGTTGAATTCCTTTAATTTGTTAAAAAAGATGCTGCCTATAGATATTCAAATCACTACACCTGATCATGACTCCCCACGTCCACCTTCGGCTTAGCCACATACCGCAGCCACACATAGCCCAAGAGCGCCGACAAAAACGAACCCACCAAAATCCCCAAGCGGTCATTCATTGCCTGATTTTCAATGGTTTGTTCAAACGCGAGTGAGCCGATAAATAAACTCATGGTGAAGCCGATGCCGCAGATGACCGCAACGCCGTAGAGCTGCGCCCAGTTAACATCGTCCGGCAGTTTGCCGATGCGCAGTTTTACCGCGAGCCAGGTGAATAGCATAACGCCCAATTGTTTGCCCACGAACAGGCCGAGCAAAATGCCGAGCGATACAGGTGAGAAGACATCGTTGATGCTCAGCCCTGAGAGCGACAAACCCGCGTTGGCAAAGGCGAACAGCGGCAGGATCGCAAAGGCGACCGGGCTGTGCAGGTCTTTTTCGATGTCGTGCATGGGGCTCTGCACTTTACCTTCGGAATCCAGGCCTCTGAAAGGAATGCACAGGGCGATGGCGACGCCCGCCAAAGTCGCATGTACGCCGGACTTGAGCAGGCTCACCCACACCACCAAGCCGACAAACAGGTAAGCCGCTTTGCTGACCACACCCTGGCGATTCATCAGCACCATCACACCAATACCTATACCAGCGCTGATGATCGCGGTGAGTGAGAGGTTATCGGTGTAGAAAAGCGCGATGATAATGATCGCGCCTATATCATCAAAAATCGCGAGCGAGACAAGGAAGACTTTCAAGCTCACCGGAATGCGCGAGCCGAGCAGACTCAGGATGCCGAGCGCAAAGGCGATGTCAGTTGCGGTGGGAATCGCCCAGCCGTGCAGAGCGTAGGCATCATGGCGATTGATAAATGCATAAATCAACGCGGGCACCAGCATCCCGCCAATTGCCGCTATTCCCGGCAGGGCGATTTTGGAGAGCTGGTTTAACTCACCGACCAATACTTCGCGCTTGAGTTCGAGCCCGACCATCAGAAAAAACAGCGCCATCAGGCCATCGTTAATCCATAGCAGCAGGGGTTTGGCGATGGAAAAACTGCCTACGGCGACGACTACATCCACTGAAAGCAGCTGGTCGTAATAGATTTTTAAGCTGGAGTTAGCTGCGATTAGCGCCAAGATGGCCGCCAATATCAACAAAATACCACTCGCTGCTTCCAGTTTAAAAAATGCCTTAATTCCCGGGATCATGTGTACCTCGCCCTGTTCATCTTTTTACGTGAATTGGGGTTTATGGGCGTGAAACGAAAGTTTTACAAGCGAATCAATAGCTTATTTGCCTAAATTTACGGTTGGTGCACCACTGGAATGCAAAAACCCGCGCTGGTGTAGCCAGCGCGGGTTTCATAAAACAACTACTGCGAATGGCTTACTGGCAGGCTACCTTGCCCAAGCCCAACACATAATACTTGTCGCCCGCCAACGGCGAATTGAAGGGTGCCTGGCCATATTTACCGGCGGTTGCGCTCAGATAATCCACCAAATCCTGACCTGCCGCAAAGCGCCAGTGGTTGAGTGTGGCTTGTGATGCGATGGAATAATTTGCGGCGAGATTGGCCACTGTACCCGAGCTGATCGTAAAGCCGGTTTTGGTGGTTTCATCCAAATTACACGCTGCATCGCCGAACCAGACGAAGTTGCCTTCGCCGCGATAATTACCGCCAGTCACATCGCGAATCAGATTCGTCTGTAGCTCAGCAAGTGATGAAGCGAGATCCGCTTTTTCCTGGTGGATGCGGTTGACCACAAACATATTGTCTTGCTGCAACACGCTCGCGCCCACACGAATGCTGAGCAGATCTTTGCGATAATTCACAAACACGTTATTCACCATATGCGATGTACCACGGCGGATCAGAGGTACGCGGCGCAATGTATTACCCAGTGCCATGTAGCTCGCATCGCGTGTCACAAATAAATTGTGGTGCATAGTGGTTCGGATTTGCGCATCGATCGTGTGGTTATCGCTGGAGCTGTGCAGCGTTGCGCGTTTTACATCGAGAATTTCATTGAAAGACATGGTGATGCCGTAGGCACCGACTTTCACATCAAATGCGGAGTCGCCAGTGGTATCAAAAGTATTTTTGTGAATCCAGATATCGTGTGAGGCGCCGGTGGAGCGAACCATATCCGGGTCAACATAGTGGTCTTCGGTGTGGCCTGCGCCTTTAAAATTCAAATGCGTGAGGATCACACTGGTTGCGGTTTGTGTCGGTTGACCAGTGGAATCTTTGCCAATCGCAAAGCCGCTGAACAGGAAGTGAGCTTCACTGCCGCGACCATCGATACTTTTGTTAGAGCCAATCACCGGATTGCGAATCGGGTTATTGGATTTATTCATCGCGGTATTAAAGAATGTACTCACACACGCCGATTCACTCACACTGTTTTTTGCGCACCATTGTTGATAATTCACACACTCTGCTTCGGTTGCACCGAGAATGGATTGCACAGTCGCATTGCTACAACCCAAACGGTACATGCCAATTTCTGTTGGTTGAGCGAATTGGATTTTGTCGAACACAATCCAGTTGTGTGCTTCACCGCTAATTGCATCCAACACTTGCTGCTCAACCGAAGTGTTGGAATTTTTGGTGATGATAGTGAGTTTGCTGTTACCGTTAGGATCGTATCCGCCTTTGGCATTTTCACCATAGCCCACTGGAGTACCGAGGGTTTTATATAAACACTCCACAATTTCCTGATCGGTTTGCAAAGCGGTATCGCGCCAGTTGACGTGGGGATTAGTTGCAAGATTAATACAATCCGCGCTCAGGTTTACATCGCCGGGAATATAAGGTGCGCTTGATGATGAACTGCTGATACTCGATGAAATTGCAGAGCTGGTAACTGAAGAACTAACCACAGACGAACTGCTTTTTGAAGAGCTGCTGGTGATGGACGAAAGCGACGCAGCGCTCGATGAGGCAGGGCTTGAACTGCTGCTGGAGCCATTAACGAAGGGAGTAATTTTCCCCACACCTGCGTTAGCCATCACAATTTCCGGCACTGTGGATGAGTGATCCATTTCAACCGTGTAAGGCACGGTCACGCTGCAGGTTGATTGCAGTTGTCCATCCACCACTTCGGGAATTACCAAGGCACCATTGCCTACTGTGCGGCTGTAGTAAATCGACGGCAGTACTGTATTGTCATCATTGGTTTGCCAGCAACCGGCAACATCCGAATCGTCGGAGGCGATCAGTGGATTATTCACATTGTAAAAATAATTGCTTTCTATCAAGGCTTTCGCATTCATACGCGAGTTGATCGCATGGAACATATAATCGATGCGATCGTTCGACCAATAGTTGTTGTACATATGCACGAGCGCATGGCGAATTAACGGCGTGCGCTGTTCAATGTTTTTATACCAGTTATGATGGAAAGTGATGTTGGTATTTTTATCGTCGCTATCACTGGAACCGATCAAACCGGCGCGGCTGGAATCGTTATACAAATTGTAAGAAACGGTTACGTTAGTCACGCCCGCTTTCATATCCAACAATGAATCGTATCCATCTTTTTCGCCGCCGGATGCTTCAAGGTGATTGTGGTCGATCCACACGCGATTCACATTGGTTTCCATACCGATTGCATCACCACCGTTAGAGGTAAGTGAGCCGCTTTTTTTCACATTGCGGATATGCAGGTTTTGCAAAATGATGTTGGACGCATCGCGCACATGAATGCCAATTTCTTCAAACAAAGCGTTTTTACCTACGCCAATAATTGAAACGTTACTCATTTGTTTTATTTCAATGACATCGGCTTGGGTATTACAACCTTGCGCTGTGGTATTGGCGTGGCTGATAGTGCCGTTCACCAAAATGGTAATCGGTGTACTCATAGTGGCACGCGCGCAGAGTGCTGCATTTAATTGCGTGCCGGTAGTTACGGTTACCACTGCACCACCTTGCCCACCGGTCACACCCGCATGGGCAGCAAAGCCTTCCATTTTTGCTGGGCGTAGAGCGCCATCGTAGGAAGCAACGCTGCTGGAAGATTGGCTGGTTGCCGCACTACTTGGCGCAACCGATGCAACGACACTGGATGAAGTATTGATTGACGTCGCCACGCTTGAACTGGACATCAGCGGCGTACTACTTTTGCTTGATAAAGGTGTTGATGATGCCGCTAGCGATGAAGGCCCAGCAGAACTGGTAACCGCACCACCCAGATATTCAATGACCAAATCATCAATCGTTACCGATGCAGAACTTTCCGTGCGCAGCGAAATAAATGAGTTTGCTGTGCCGATGGTGGGCAACAATTCAATCACTTGCCCTGCCACTAAACTGTTGGCACTCGCATTAAATATGCGCGATGCACTGCCGTGTAATGAATTGCCGCCGCTGGTGGTATTGTTATCCACCATCACTTGCAGCGCACCGGAACCCGACGCGGTAACGACGCGAAATGAAATGCGATAGGGCTTGCTTAAATCAAAATCGCCATTGGCACTGGTATCACCTGACGAGGTGTTAGTGCGCGGCGGTTTATTGCCAATGGTAAAGCGTGCCGCTGCCAACGTTAATTGATTATTAGCAATCGTAATGCCGCTGTTGCCACCGGTCACAAACAATAATGGCGCGGATGAATCGGTTGAAATGGAGCGATAAGCCGCACTGAACAAAGTCGCTTTATCAATATTAAATGGCTCGTTCAATAACACGCGATTTGCAACACTGCTTGCCGCGCTGGACGATGACGCCACCAATGTTCCGCTGGCAGACCACACCAGTGCCGATTGATCAAATGGCTGCGCACGGTTATGGCGAATTTTGATGGTGTCCGCTGGCGTTACTTGTTCACCGCTAGCGAGATTACCGAGCAACACACTGCCATCAAGAATGGTAGTGCCTGCACCGCTCGCGGTTAATGTTTGCGCCGCGTTGTTAACGGCTTGCGCACCGTTTTGTACGGTGACAGAAAATACATAATCGTAAGTGGTGCGGTCGATACGGGTTTCACTCAGCTTATTGAGTGTGACGACGTTGAGATCCAACGCCATACTATCGGCGGAAAATGCGAGCGCACAGAGCGCCGATAAATGTCTCAATGAGTAACGCGAGAATAAATTTTTCATGCGGCCACCTGCTGACGTTTGGTGGACTGACGCAACGCCACTGCAATCAAGCCGAGCAGCAACAAAATAATCGACGAAGACTCAGGCACGGGAGTGGTGACGTTCGTGGATGATCCTGATTCAACGATGGAAAAATCTGCATCATAAAAATCATAGGCCAACACATCGAACGGAAGTGTGGAGAGATAAGTAAACGACACGCGCGCAACACCCGAGCTCAAACCTGCCGGGTTGTAGCTATCAAACAGGCCTGCACCGAGCAGTGCATCGGGTTGCACAACAATGCTGTCCCATGCTGCGGGGCTGAATCTAATATCCAGATTGGCAAACAAAGTTTCAGAAAAATACAGCGAAAAGCCGCTAAAGTTTTCACCGCTAGCGAGCGAGAGATTAATATCCACTATGCCCTGATTGCCAACCAATTCAGAAAACTCTGTCGTAATCAGCGCGGCTCTGGCCGGATTGGCCACACAGAATAAAAACGTAAACAGCAAACTTATAGATTTAAAATAATTCAGTTTCATAGCGTACCCCTGTTATTAAAATAATTAAAAAAGTGGGGTATTGATGGATAGCATTGTCCGATTGAATTTTTTTATGGTGTCCTTCTGGTAACGCAATTTGTCGGTTGGAATTTTCAACCAAAACAAAACGACCGGCATAGTGGCCGGTCGTTTTGTTTACGCAGATTTATTGGGTTACCTCCACTTGCCAAATGCGGATGCCACCACCGCCATCGCCGTTGCGGCTCATCAGAATAAATAACTCTGAAACCGTCGGGTCAGTAATGGTTGCGGTTAAAGTGGTTTTATTCGGGTTACTGCAAGAGGACCCTACTTTCCAGGTTTTGCCATTTTGGTCAACAATCGCAACCTGGCCATTTTGACAAGCACCGGGAGCGGTTGCGCTGCCATTTGAATAGGTAACCGTTAAAGTTATAGGCAGTGCGCTGGGTGTAAATGGCACAGAGATAAAACGAGTCACACCACCCCCAATATTCAATGCAGTTGGATTCACTTGATTGCCACCCTCAACAAAAGTGACGGGTGTGCCGGCAGTGTCATCTTTTACGGAAGTGCCGTTGTAGTTAATCGCATATTCAGTGCCCGCACTATTCAGATGCAAACGCAAACTGCCTGCTGTTGCTGAATAAAATGTAATGCCGTCGATGGTGATTGGCGTCGCCGTTACATTGAAGTTTGCATTGGCATTGGCGGCCGGTGCTGCTGCCACTGCCGATTGCAGGGCCGCGAAAGTCGGTGTCCAGATCTCGGTGTTGGGAACATAGGCTGAACTAACTGATGAGCTGGCTTCACTACTAGCACCTACACTCGAACTGCTCTCGCTCGATGCAGAACTGGAAACATCGCTAGATGCCGTAGAACTCGCACTAGAGACCGAGCTGCTGCTCTCGCTTGCCACACTGGCTGCACTACTGGACGAGCTGCTTGCCTGACCGAAGTTGGCACAATCGGTAGTGTCGCCCGGCAGCGGGTTCCAACCGGCACTGGAATTGTAAGCGGCAAAAATTTGCGCGCGATTGCAGTAATCGTTCATCACCTCACCTAGCGTCAACTCATAGCCACCCACACGGCTGGCAAGGCTGATGCTGTCGCCATTGGCATTCATGGTGGCGAATTCGCGCCAGCCGGTGGTGGCGGTTGGTGTAACCGGGTTAGGTGCTGGCTGGCCGTTCACGCCTGCCCCTGCCCAGCCGGCTGCGTTGATATGGGTATCCATACGGCTGTTGATAAAGACCACGTTATCCCAGGTGGTGGTGCCGCCGGGGCTACGCGCAAGATAGGTCGCACCAGCGGGGATGGTATGGCCGACCGGACCTGCGCCTTGGGTCAGATTGGAATTGAGGAACACAAAACCTTTATCGGCCGCCGTCAAGGTGCGTGCCTGCACCACGTAACCACCGTTATTCGCATTGCTGCTGTCACCCAGCGAGCGAATCTCACTCTCCTCGAACAGCGATACATTGTTATTGCCCCAGATGAAATCCACATTGCCCGCCACCAAAGTGCGGTAGAACCAGCTGTAGCCTTTCAGCTGCAAAGTATCCTGCTCGCTGATGAAGTTTGCGTTTTTGGCCACCAAGCGACCCGTGGAGTTGAAGTAAATCGTCTCCGCCTGACCGCCCGATCCAGTTTTGATGGTGGTGTTTTTCAGGGTGAGATTTTCCAGCGTCAACATGTCCGCCAACTCGACTAAAAATACCGGACGACCGGCAGAACCCGGGTTCAAACCCTCCGAGTTCTGGTACTGGATTAACACGCCATCGCGGCTCTCGCCGGTAATGGTGAGGTTGTCTTTGTTGCGTAGATACAGCAGCTCCGGATAAGTACCGTTTTTAACGGTAACGGTCGCGGCATCGGTCTTGGCCAGATTCTGCATCACATAGTTAAGCGCGCCTTGCAGGGTGCGGAAGTCGGCGGTGTTGCCGTTGTCATCCACCGTGAGCGAGGTCAAACCCGCCGCTGGCGCCGGTTTGGTGGTAAAGGTCCAACCGGCGTTTTTACCGATCCCTTCAAATGGCAGGGTCGCCAGGGTCGCGCCGGTAAAAGCCGATGCGCTTACCGCCACGTAGTAACTGGTGTTGTACTCCAGCTTTTTGCTTTGCAGGGCGATGGTTGCAGTATTGCCCGAGATACTGATCGGCCGGGTATTCAGCGTACGGTAAGTGCCATAACCGATAGTATCTTTGTGATCCACCAGCTTGATGGTGTCCACCACCGAATCATCGCTACTTTTGAAGATGCGAATCGCACCCACCGTGCCCATGGTAGGCGGTGAGTCAAACGTCAGGCTCAGGCTGGTATCGGCATAGATATTGGCTTCATTCGCGGCGGGCGATACCAAGCCGGTCAGGTTGTAACTCGCGGTTGGCATTACAAACTGGGGGGCGATAGTCGCCGTGAGAGTGCGCGTCAGGCTGGCATCGGAACCGCTGGTGAAGGTAATAGTCGCAGTGCCCTCGCCCACCGGATTGAGGCTGACTTGATAGCCATTCGTACTCACCGCCACCACCGCCGGATTGCTCGATTCCACCGTAAAGGTGTCGTCGGTGTTCTGTGGGTTTTTGGCGGTGACGGTAATCACGCGCGCGGCATCGCCCACTTCGGCGCTGTAGCTAGCGGTAGGCGAAATAGTTAACTGGGCTGGTACCGGTGGTTTGTCATTGGCGTTGCCGACTTTAATATCGTCGATTTCAAACGAGCGGTTGCTGGTGAAAATACCAATGGAACCGCGTTCGGTCAGGCTCACGTCGCTAAAGCTGGCCACCTGTAAATTATTCAGGTACAGCTTCATTTCAGTGCCGATCAACTCCAGACGCAGTTTGTACCATTCGCCATTGGTGGCGCCGGCGGTGCCGAGGCTAATCGCCGTGTTGTAGCGCATGGCGCCAGTGCTGGCAGGATTGCCCGTGCCACTACGTTCCACAATCTCCACTCGCGGCTGGTTGGTTTCATGGGCGATCATGCCCATGCCGTACCAGTTATTTACATCTAGATAGCGCGCCATCACATAAATACTGCGCTGCGCCGTGCCGCTGGAATTCAGGCGCGGGCGGATGCGCGCTTCAACGTAGTAATCGGCCGAGGTAACTGCCGCAAGCTGCTCCGGTTTGATCAGCGCCACCAAGCCGCCAAGCGCACCGCTGCTGGCAGCGGTATAGCGCAATACATTGTTGTTGCCAGCGTCGTTGAGCACATCAAACACGCCATTTGCTGTGGTACCCGCTGGTAGAAGATCCCAGTTGCCTGCACCACTGGCGAAATCATCGCAGAAATACAGCCCCGGCTCGCTCGCGCAATTAAAGGCAGTAGCCGAGCTGGCGGTACTGGACGACGTTGCTGCCGCTGATGACGTGGCCGCACTGGTAGAGCTGCCCACCACTACGCCCACAGATGAAGCAGCAGCCGAAGAGCCGTCAGCCGAAGTAGTGCTTACGGCCGAGGAGCTAGCCGCCGAACTGCTGGCAGCAGATGAGCTAACACCCACTGCGCTAAAATCGCAATCAAGCAGGTTTTCCGACGGGCCATAACCTTTCACGCAGCCGATATTGGCAGGCAACAAACCGGACAACTGCGCCGGGGTATAAGCCCCCGCATCGGTCCAAACCATCCAATCCACCAGCGCTTTGTAGCTATTGCTGCCGCCATCGCCAATTTGCAGATAGTTGTTGGTCGCTGTGGTGGTGGCAAACTGCACTTCTTCTTGATTCAAGACTGGTGTGCTGGAACCGTCCAGATAAGCGCGGGCCCAGCCGGTGGTAGGGCTGGAAAGCGCTACGGTGAAGTGATAGATGCGGTACTGGTCCATCGCCAAACCATAGGCAGTATTGGGCGCTGGTGAACCTTCAAACTGTACGCCGAAGTTACTGGCGCCATCGGCGCGCAGCACCACTTTCAAACGGCTGGCGGCGGTATCGGCCGTGCCACCGAAGGTGGTTTCCAGTTCCAGGACGCGCGCATTGGCGGGCGGGTTAAAGCCTTTGACCCCGGCAATCAGGGTGAAATATTTGGGGTAAACCCCATCGTTACGGCCCACATTGCTTATCCGGGCACGGTTGTTTTTGGTGCCGAGCGAAGTGGAGTCAAACAGCACAGCACCTGCGCCGGTTGGCGTGAAATCACTTGCGCTGCCCTGGATTACAAACGGCGCATTGGTAACACCATCAGCTAAAATGATGGCATTGGCATCGAACGGGCTGGCATTGCCGTTGAACAGGTTCCAACTAACCGAGGCCGGATCAGCCGTGACTGGCTCATTGGTCGGTGGTGGTGGCGGCTCTATATCCCACTCGGGGCGGGTACAGGCGAGTTCCGCCGGGTCGGTGGTGATCTTGCCCACGCCGGCATACTGCTGCACATGCGCCGGCACATCTTCCACCGGAATCAGGCTGGGTGCGTAAACGTAATCCTGTGGCAGGGTCAAGGTGCCGGTGGAGGTGTTATCGGCCAGCAATTCATCGGCGATGATATTAACGGTGGTCGCCGTGTCCTCTTTGTCAGACCAGATAATGCCATCGCGCAGTTGGTTCTCTATCAACTCCCAATAGCCAATGGCGCTACTGTCCTGCGACATCACCGGATTTTTGGTGTTTTCAAACACATTGCGCTCTACGCGGATAATGGCGCCCATACGCGAGTTGATCGCCGAGGTATCCACGTTGTGATAGTAGTTGTTGTAGATATGACCCTTGCCGAAACGGAACAGCGGCAAGCGCGAATTCACGTGGTGCCAATAGTTGTGGTGCCAGGTGATACGGCGGTCAAAGTTGTCTTCGTCGGACGAACCCCAGAGCGAGGTTTTCCAGCTGTCATGCAGGTAGTTGTAGGAGATAGTGATATCTGCCACATCGCTGCGACCACTCACCAACTCATCGTAGTAATCCTTTTTGTACTCCGCCTGGGCAACCGGGTCGGTGATGGCCTCGGGCACAGCCACGTCCAAATCGTTGTACAGCTCGTTGTGGTCAATCCACACATTGCGCACCGGGCCATTGCGGCCATCGATGGTAATAATATCGCCCTGCCCGCGGGTTTGCGGTACGTGGTACATCTTCAAGTTGCGCACTATCACGTTACTGGCGGTGATATGGATACCCGTGCCCCAAAATTCTGCGTCATTGCCGCGGCCGATGATCGATACATTGGGACGGTTGAGTTTGATATCTTTGTTGCCTGAGTTGTGCCAGGTAATCACACCATCCACATAGATGGTCAGAGGTTTATCGGCATAGGCAGGGTTGGTCAGCGCGGCCGTTAAATCCGCGCCATTACACACTGCCACTTCCACCGCATTGGCACCGGCACCGCCGGTAGTTCCGCCATTAACCGAGGCATAGCCGTAGACGGTGTTGAAATCAGGTGCTGCCGTTGCCAGCGAAGAACTTGAGTGACTGGACGCCGAAGCACTCGACGGTGCACTGGATATCACCAGACTGCTTGCGCTGGCTGATGTGCCGATCGATGCAACACTGCTGGACACGACGCTGGTGGCTAGTGAACTGGATGCTGCTCTGCTGGAGAGCGCTGAACTGGATTGCACTATCGAACTTGAAAGTGCGCTGCTCGATACCAGCGCACTCGATACTGCTGAGCTAGCGGGCGCCGCACTTGAGGTCTCGCTCGACTGTGCATCACTTGAAGCAGCGGCGCTTGCGGCTAGTGAACTCGCCGGGGCAGCGCTCGATCCTGCGGCACTGGACGGTGATGGCACCACCGGCACACTGGCGGCTGCAGAAGACTGCGCTGCCGAACTCGCCGGCACCTGAAGCTCTGAGCTCTGGCTGGAACTGGAGCCCTCATCAACCGGCACCCCCGCCAACTGCAGGGTATCGCGCAAGTGCGCCAATGCCTGCTCCACCGGAACTATAGTTGTAGTACTCGAGCCGGAATTGGCAATCAGATTGGACACTGCCGGGGATGCGGCAAACTGGCTCAGGCCGAGGTTGAAATCCACCTGGGTCGCAACCAACGCCGCGGCCGGGCTGATGCTGATGCCATTGGCGGGATTGCCGTCGGTATCCAGCGATTGCAGTAACCGCGCGATATTGAGCACCACTGGCGAGCTGGGGTTGAGGCTCCGTGCCATATCCAGCGGCGTCACTATCGCCTTGGCTGGCACGGGTGGAAACTCCAGCGCCCCGATAAAAAAAGTCACCGTTTCACCGGGCAAATAATTGAATTCTCCCTGCGCATTGGTAACGCCGGACTGGGTCGCGGTGCGATAGCCAATCCCCGCCACAAACGCATCTACTAACACCCCGACCACCGGAGTCGGTGCAGTGGCCTGGCTACTTGCGGTTTGGGTAGAGCTGGTTTGTACCAGCGCACTCGATTTTTGGATGCCTACTGGCGATGAACTGGCCGGCGACGTTCCTTTTTTGGAATCGCCGCCGCAGGCGCTAAGCAAGGCAGAGAGTAAAACAGCGACTAGCAGATGGATTTTCATGGTGCTCTCACAGTTGTAGTTATTCTTCGATCTGGCCTGCGCCAAATTCAGACAAAGAACCACCACCAGCAGGGCTGACGATAGCCTCTGGTACCAACCGTTTACTGAAAATCACTGCCGATATTTAACGTTTATTATCAGGTCCATCGCCGCGGAAAAGCGCAACTGACGGCCACAGCTCAAGGCTGTAAATCTATGCAAAAAATAGCGAATACCCGAACCCATCCCTATTGGATTGATCGAGATGGATTACTGGATTGAGGAATACACTTTGCCGGGGATTTGAGGCTTTGCCTCTTATTGTCGAGTCCGCCAACCAAGCCAACATGCGAAATTAAACTTATTGATGCATGACGATAAAGCAGGTTAATGACGTCTCTTATTACCTTTCTGTGAAGGTGATCGCATTCTATACCCAAGGTTTTGGCAAGCGCTACCCCTGAATGCGACTAATTATTAAACGAATATGGAATATAGCGACAAATGGGGGCGGGCAAGCCTTCAAGCACTCGCCCGCTTGGACCTTATTCCAAGGCTTCAATCGCCGCACCGAAATTGATATGTAACACCTGGCCATCCACCACCAACGCGGGCACAGATTTAACACCCAATTTTTTTGCCTCTGCCACACGCTGTTGGGCATCACCCAAATGCACTACCTCAACTTGAACACGGTTGGCATCAACCAAGTCCAGCAACTGGTGTTCTGCGGCAACACAAACCGGGCAACCGGCATGATAAAAAATCGCTTGGCTTTTCATAAACTACTCTCTCTGTTAGGGTTAAGAAAATCGCCGTTTGAATGAACGACTGGATTCACTTTACGAATTGCCACGCGCAAAAAACAGCAGGCACTTTTTGGTGCCCGGGTTACTTTTTGGGGTAAATTGTTGATGGACAACGCAAAAAATATTTCATCCCGCAGCCGCTCTAGCTATCAAAAACTGGAAGATGTGATCGGCTGTAAATGGTCAGTGTCGGTATTAACCAATGTCGGTAAAGGCATTCACCGCCCCGGCGAACTGGAACGCAGCATCGAAGGAATTTCTACCAAAGTATTAAGCGAACGTTTTCGCAAATTAGTGGAGTACGGTTTGCTCGATAAAAAAAGCTTCAACGAATTACCGCCGCGCACGGAATATTATTTAACGGAGAAAGGCAACAAGGTGGTGGAAATAATTTTGCAGATTAAGGCGTTGGATGAATCGATTAATTAAGGAGTTTTTTCGGCCAGCGAATCTGCGCCCTCGCACCACCCAATACTTCCGGCTCCACAAACTGCGCAGTGCCATGATGCCATTGCATGATGCGCTTGACAATCGCCAGGCCTAAACCAAAACCGCCAGTGGCGGAGCCGGCTGTGTTTTCATTTTGCTCTTCGTGATACAGACGAACGAAGGATTCAAACACTCGCTCGCGTTTATCGGCGGGGATGCCGGGGCCGTCGTCTTCTACCGCGATAATGTATTCACTTTGCGTTTGCATGAGTTCAATACGGATGCGCGATTTGGCGTAGCGCGCAGCGTTGTTGATGAAATTCTGCAATACAGTTTCAATCAGTTTCCACTCGCAAACAAATTTCTCATTATTGCTGAGGTCACAAATGTCCAACTGTAAATGACGTTGATTGTGACGGGCAAAGCGCAGTTGCAATTCATCGAGCAGGTCGCGCATATGGCCGCTGGTTTGTTTCAGCTGTTGGGTTTTTTGCTCAAACCCGGCATAGGCCAAAAGCGCGCTGATTAGCGATTCCATTTCGGCAATATCTTGTTCCACACTGCGCAACTGGCGACGGTCTTTATCGTTGAGTTTTTCCTCTTCAATCATCGCCAAGGCAAATTTCATCCGTGCTAAAGGTGTGCGTAATTCATGGGAGACAGCGTTGGTCATTTCGCGGTGCGATGCAATTAATTCGCGCAAACGCTGCGCCATATGGTTGAAGGCTTGTGCGAGCGGATAGAGTGTAGAAGTCGGGGAAATTTTGAGTGTTTCCGGTACACCGTCCTTGCCCAGAGTTCGGGTCTGGCTTTCGAGCTTTTTACTGTCGCGCGAGAGTGGCCATACCCATAAATAAATGACTAGTGCGATTGCAAGGTAAAACACAATTAACAGCAGGCGATAAAACGGTGATTCACTTTCATCGCTCACTGGTATGCTGAGCATAACGACTTGATCAGTTTGGGCGAGACGTTTGTACCAGATAATGTCGCCGTTGCTGCTCGCCGCAAGAATTTTTCCTGCATGCAATTCATGCATAGCTGCCGATTGTGCCAGATCATCAAGTACTAATAATTCGAGAGTAAGATTGACTTGTCTACTCAATTGCTGCGCAGCTTGTGTATAGCCTGTATCAGACTGTGGTTGTTGCGTTAATAGATTATCTTCAATTAGCGCGAAGAGTGCATGAATTTCCGCTGTCGGTTCCTGCTCGGGTGCCACGCTTTCCCAAAACTGATTTAGACCCCAGCCGATTAAAACCACTGAGGCGACGATAAAAAAGTAGAGGGAAATAAAGGCGCGATTCATGGTTGGATTAAAAGTCCACGATTATTTCCAGGCATCAGCAATAAACAAATACCCTTTGCCCCAAATGGTTTTAATACGGGTTGGATTATCCGGATTATCGTTTAATTTTTTGCGCAGCTGGGAGATACGAACATCGATGGTGCGATCCAAACCATCGTATTCACGGTTGTAGATATGGTTAAACAAAAATTCGCGGCTGAGGATTTGCCCCGCTTGTGCCGCAAGCGCTAACAACAAATCGTATTCGTGACTGGACAACACAACTTCTTCTCCACCAAGCAATACTTTGCGCGCTGTGGGTTGGATACACAATTCACCAAATATTAAAGCCTCTTGCTCACGCGGATCATTCTGATAGTAGCGGCGCATTAGCGCGCGGATGCGGGCGAGCAGCACACGCGGCTCGGCCGGTTTAATCACATAATCATCTGCGCCGTATTCCAAGCCAAGCACTTGGTCCAAATCTGAATCGCGCGCGGTGAGCATTAGGATCGGGCCTTTGAATTGCGGACGCAATTCTTTGCACAACGTCAAACCATCTTTACCGGGCAACATCAAGTCGAGCACAATTAATGCAGGATTTAAATTCTGCGTCTGACGAATAACACGATTGCCGTTTTCCTCGATCGCAACTTGAAAATCATTGCTCTCCAGAAAATCTTTTACCAGCTGTGCCAAACGGCGATCATCCTCAACCAATAAAATCAAATTGTTTTGCGACATCGACTTGAGTCCTGCTGAAAGAGATAAAACGATTTAACGGGTTTATAGCAGTAACATTGTTTTTAACCAAGCTACCTGTATGCTAGAAAAGTTACTTGTGCGCAAGAAAAACTATTTGCCTGATAGGCAAGCCTGTAATTTTTGTTTTGCCATTTGGCCCGAGTGCCACTCCACCTGCTCAATAATTTCGCCGTTATATTCCAGGCGGAAATTAATTTTCTCTTCCATCGTCTCCAGTGCTGCTTCAATGGTAGGTACCGCAAATACAATCAGGGGTTTTTCATCGCCCACTAAATTTTCCTGACCAAGATCCCAATGAAAGGCTTTCACTTTTGCCGGTGGCTCATCATTTTGATAAAGGGTAAGCTCAATTGTCCCGGGCTTCTCCGGTATCGGAAATTTACCTCCGCCGTTTGCCACTTCAGCAATATTTGAGAAGGCCAAAAGCGCACCCTTATAAGAACCACCAGGGCCCATTAATGCAACTATATTTCCCTGTTTGTTGAATAATGCTGTGCAATATTCACTTTTTTTTGCATTGGAATTAGCTTGAAAAAATTCCCAACTGCCCTGCTCCCAAGCTTTGTGCTTTGGGTCATCAAGGAAATTTTTAACATTGCTGTCAATGGCTTCTTTAACATTAATTTCCTTTTTGCTGGTATCCATAATGCCGCCAAGGACGTCAAAATTGCTGTCAGCAGCAGCAGTTTTTGCTTTGTGATCAGCTACGCAAGTGCTCCCCTGGGCGATCATGCCACCCGGGCAATTGGCTGCGCTTACTTGTGTAGAAATAAGAGCGGCGAAAAACGTTGTGCTTAAAATGCTGGTTAGGTATTTCATTTTATCTCCTATTAATCCGGAACTTCCGCAAAACCGCTACAGGTGAAACTGGCGTCGCCCTCAGCCCATACGCGGACATCGGCAACACGCCAAGCCGAACTCTTGTCCGGAATGAAAATGAATTGGAAATTGCAGCGCGAATAAATACCTTCCTCCCAAGCAGCGCCGGACTTCATATCCATCACTACTGATTTATTGCTGAATTCATTTGCATAATCCAAAAAGCGCATATTGCCCGCCTCATTGACGACAGGGTTGCCCATTTTTCTCACGACATCCGCTTCCGTTTTTCCGAGCCAGACTTGAATTAAATTCACTTCATAACGATTCAACTTCCGCTTACCCTGGACTTTTGCTGCTTCGTCTTTAAAATCAAACTCGGCTTGCATATCGGCAAGATTCGCCTCCAAATCTTCCTTTATCGTTTGCGCTGCAGATTGGATACCTCCTTCCAATTCCGCCATTTTTTTCTGGTACTCAGCCCATTCTTTTTTAGTGGGATAACTCGACCATCTACCCGTAGGATCAGGGCGTTTTTTTGGCCACCAGGCTACCTGCCATGCGAAATCCAGAAATTCAGGCGGGGTCGAGTAGCTGACCATATAAAAATCCGATGGCAACCCAATTTTATTTATTTTTTTGTTGAATTTTTCCATTTCAAATTGTTCCGTCCTTTTATTTAACGCCGCCTTAACTGCGCTGTGCATAACATCATCATTGCAGGCGATTTTTGCAGCTTTCAACAGCATGGGTGAATTTGCTTTCTTCCATTCACTACTGGGAACCGCTTGGCTTTTTAAATCTGATCGGCGCAACATGTAGCTGTTTTCTGCCATGCGCATAGTCACGGGATCATTAAAACCAGGCTGTTTGGGGATATTTTTCCCGTCAAAGGTATGCTTAACCATACACTCAAACTGCAAGCGCATTAGAACATATTCAGGTTTGGCTTCACTTTCATATACGGCCGTTACATCCAACTCTTTTACACTGATCGGTCCAAAGATCATATTCATCGGCGTACGATCTGAAACTACCCGGAAATCGGCAAAATACATTTCCCTATCGCCCGATTCTCCTTGCATATGAAACAGCGCAGTTTGGGCAAAAGCCGGAGTGGATATACAGAGAAAGCAGAACAGTATTTTTTTGATAAGCGTTTGCAGCATGGTTAACACCCTATTAAAAAGTCCGTGGGTTATCAGGCGTGATTGCTAAAAAAAACTCCAGGGATTACGCCTGGCTTTGCGGTATTTTTTTTCGTTATATACAACTTGAAAGCGCTGGTCACTCAACGAGGTACTGCTGTCCAATTCGCGTAATTGAAAATCGGTGCTGACACTCGCCGTCAATTCAAATTGGTATTCGCCTTTGGTGGCATCTTGCCAACAGCGCAAGGGTTCGGTTTTATCGGTCTGGTATAAACACAGCGAACGCGCTTGCGCCGATATCCATTTTACTTCCAGTTCATCGCGGCACATCTCTTCGCCCGCATTTAATACACACAAGCGCGGTTTGATTGAAAACTGGATTAGCGGTAATGATGATGAACTCGATTGCGATAAATTATCGGCGAGCGCATAGCTTCCCTGCAGTAAGACTGCCAGGAAAAGGGATACCGTCAGAGGTGTTATGGCGCGTGCGCTCAGCAGGTCCCCATCAGAAATGGTACACCCCCCCAATGAAAACAGTGATCACTTTATTGTCATTTATTAGTGGACTGGCTGAGATCTCATCGGGTAACTGGCGATAATTGGCCAAGAAACGCAAATCCCAGCGTTCGGTCAGTTGATAATTCCACTCCACTCGCGCCACTGGCGTCAGGACGGCATCAGTGCTGTAGGTACCGCGGAGGTCAGCTTCCGGTTCGGTAACTCCGTAGTAATAATTGATGACTTCACTGCTTTGCCAGATTGCGCCAACCGAAGCTGAAATCTGGTGGCGGCCAGTTGACCAATATTTCGCGAGGGCTACACGTACTTCATCGCCGTCGTGAACACCGGTAAAGTCAGTAACATACTGCAACTGCAAATCAACCAGTGCAGTAGTAACACTGTATTCAATTCCGCCCAAACCGGCCATTCGACGATTGCGTAATTGGCGCGTTTGCACATCTTTAAAACCGGGCGCAATCAGTTCTTTATCACCACCGGTATCAATCACTGGCAGATCTTCATCATCAGTGCTGCCTTTACCAGTAGTGGCAAAGCCATTGGAATCAATAAAAAAATTGCTAGGACTCCAGCGATGGAAATACACTTGGTCATAGCTTGGGGTGGCCAACAAATTGAGCTGCTGGGTTTCGCTCTCCCAGAGAATAAATCCAAAATCGAGGTTCTGGATAAAAAAGCGCTCGCCGTTGTAGTTTACTTCCGGAATTAAAAATAGCGGGATATCGGGTGTCGCCTCCAGCGGATTAGTGCGTATACCCGCACCCACGCCCAGGCTCAATTCCCACTTACCGATTTCAACGCAGTCTTCTATTTCCGGCTCGCAGGCGAACGCACCAATCGCCAACAATGGCGCGAAGACCATGGGAAAGACACAGGTAATCAATCGGTGAGTAAGGCTCATATAGAGAATGTACGGAGAAAAAAGGGGATAGTCTATTTATAGTCTTGATCAGCAAAAGAGACTGTAATGATTTGTAGCTAGGATTCGCTATTTGTTTCAGGTTCACTGGAAATCATGAGTAGTTGACGACTCCCGATAATCCGACACTTCACCGGCTGAGTCATATGCAACCTGTAGTTTATAAGCGGTAACTTTCCCTGAACTGTACTCATACCGAGTCATCGAATTAACTTTTCCATTCAGATATCCATACTCTCGGAGCGGTTTTTGGAATGAAATACTAGCCGGATCCTGATCTAACTCCTTAATTATCACCCCCTGGGTGTTCTTAACAAACTCAATCTTCCCGTTATCCTTGCTCAATGCCAACTTTGCGACTAATGCTTCAGCATCAAATCCGCCGCTCGGGGCTCCTGCTATTGGGGGCTCGGATACAAAAGCGGCGTTATTTTTTATTGCGATAGAAGCAGATGAGGTCGAGCTAGAAACCGCCGCGAGGGGGAGAGCCTTTACCTCAATAGCACCATTATCTTGAACCACAGGCACGGGCCGCAGGTAATAGAAGGCTGCCAAGAGCACAGCTATTGAACCTGCCAGTAAGAAAATCACTTTTATTTTCATACCCTGGGGGCCCCACACTACATCCACCTAACTCTTTTTAGTTCGCTGTAAATTCTACTTTATCGATCCAAGCCGCATCAGCACCGGTGACGACACTGCTATCTTTACTATAGCGCCATTCAATTTCATGGTTACCACTTGTCAGTTGAACTGAGTATTGCGCCCACGGTGAAGAATAGGCGCTAACTTCAAGACGCCATTCGCCATCCACAAAAAGCTGCAGCTTATCGCAGCAACCCTCCGCGTCAACTCGCGCATGAAAACTTAAAGTGCCTGCGGCAAATAATCCTTTAAATACTATCGAGCTGCGCTGATTATGATCAACCGCGCCTGAGCGGATGCTATTTGCCCCCGCAAAGGCGCTGGAAATATCGACGGTCCAGTTTGCATTGTTGTTGGTGCCAGCCACCCAAAGGGGCGACAAGGTGTCCGCTTCAAAAGATTCCTGCATTGTCGTTATCGCGGGTGGAACAGAGGTCGCATCTTTAGGGTCGGTGGCATAAACGCTTACCTCTGCATAATCGCTGTAAGTGTCGTTATCTGTATCCGGATTAAGTGGATCAGTTTGGTGATCAAACAATTCCACATAATCGGTTAATCCATCGGCATCTGAATCAGTCTTAATCGGGTTGGTGAAATAGGTTTTCACTTCGTCACCATCGCTGATCCCATCACCATCAGTATCGACGAGACTGGCGTTAGTTTTGGCTTGATACTCTTCCAGATTGGTTAAAGTGTCGCCGTCAGAATCCAACGCTGCATCGCCGGCATAGTCATCATCTAATCCATTAGACTCTTCCCACCATTTTGGCAGGCCGTCGCCATCGCTATCGCCAATCGCGAATTGGCTGAACTGGACAGCACCATTTACGACATGAACAACAACGGCATATTGACCATCAGCGACAATACGCAATGCGGTTCCTGTCACTGGATGACTTTGCAACTCAGAGAAGTCTATCGGGCTGCGCACCTTCAGCTGGTTATACTCCAAGGTAGTGAGAGCGAAGCCTGTCCAAAGAGCGTCACGCAGCGAAGTAGAAAGATTTTTTTGGAGGCTCAAATCAATGGATGAATAAATAGCGCCATTTCCTAACAGCACCATTGACCCATCTGGCGATACGCGAGTACCCAGCTGGTCGTAACCATAGGCATAAGGCAATGAACCTTGACTGGTGATCTTTCCGGTTTCTTGATCAACCGCCTCCCAATAACCACTGTAATAGACTCTGGAATCTAACGGGCTCCACGTGTACTCCGTTGATGCGTAGTTCCAATCCTTGTAGTCTGTCATGGTGCCAGTTTGATCGAAAATATAGTGAGCAGCCCAAGCACCACTATAATCCTGCGCCAATAGATAGTTGCCCACACTAGCCAAACCATTCACCGCCATTGCGGTGTTTGCGAATGGCAGTTCCTGCCCTGTTGCCAGATCCACATAGCGAATCGCGCCTGACTCATAACCCAAGTAAATCCGTTGATGTGCCTCAGACAGTGCCATTTTTTTCGGCAAGGAAGTAGCTAAACCTTGTTTGTAGCCAATCACAAAAGGATTTACATATTTTTTATCCACCAATGACCAGCGATAAATTCGTTGATTGGTGCTACTTAGCAGGTAAATGTATTCCGCATCACTGGCAATCTGATCAGGCACATAATTTGGAATGGTCGCACCATAGTCGCAATCGGTACCATTACCATGAGCTGGCAGATAACAGGCAGAGTCCTGAGGGTAGGCATCAAGATTCAAATTGGAGGTGCTATCCGCTTGGGTATAACCAACATTCCAAGCATCGGGATAGCCGTCATTGTCGGTATCAACAGAAGCAGCAGGGTCAAGCGGAAACGCATCTAGCGTATTTTCTACGCCGTCATTATCGCTGTCATCACTAGGCACATAAGCATAGGCGCCAAGCTTGCCATCAATAAAAGCGGACAGAGTCATCTCAGTATCCGAACCGAAAATACCCAATACTTCGCCAGCAAAAATTCGTTGTTCAACCAATCTCAAACTTGCATCGCGCCGCTCAACGACAAATTGATTACCACTATTTTTTACTGTGACCAGAGAGCTATCCGCAAGCCAGCGCGCATCAACCATGGCACCCACAGACGTGGCCCAGGTCAGATCTGCACCGTTATAGATATCGCCGCTGCCGAGCAACACTCGCGTTCCATCACCCGAAACACGAATCACCCCCGAGGTGTTGTAAGCACCATGGTATGGCGTCTCACCTTCTTGAGTGATCATACCAGTGGCTGGATCAATAACTTCAAAATGGAGATCGTTAGGGCTGGTATCATCCCGGAAAAAATAGACTTTAGAATTTACTGAATCCCACGCGTATTCGCGTGAATAATAATTCCAGTCTTTGCTATCGGTGAGTGCACCCGCTGCATCATAGATATAGTGAGTTGCCCAAGCACCGCTGCTGTCTTGAACCAATAAGTGATCACCCACCGCTGCAAGACCGTTAACGGACATAGCTACTGCAGTGAAATCATTCTCTTTAACACCACTTAAATTGATATACCGAACTTGCCCCGTTTCATAGCCCAAATACATGCGCCCGTGAACCTGTGACAAGGCCATTTTGCGTGGTGAAACACGAGTAAAGCCTTGAGTAATACCAACAATCCAGGGATTAATAAATTTCTCATCAGCGATAGACCACCGATAAATTCTGCCATTGCTTTTGCTGAGGTAATAAATTATATCGCCATCACTGACAATCTGATCAGGAATAAATTCAGGCATAGTCGCTGCGTAATCGCAATTGCTGCCGTCGCCGTGCTCCGACAGATAACAAGCAGAATCCACAGGATAAGCATCTAACGTTAAACCACTGGTGCTATCAACAGCGTCTTTACCTGAATTCCAGGAATCCGGGTAACCATCGTTATCGGTATCAACCGATGCTGCAGGATCCATTGGAAATGCATCAGCAGTATTACTCACTCCATCGGCGTCAGTGTCGTTAGATGGTGAGTAAACATGCGCTTGTAACTTCCCTTCATCATCAAGCGCTAACACCACCATTTTGCTATCACTACCAAAAATGCCCAAACCAATTCCTGCAAAGCTGATTTCTTCTACCAGTTTTAGTGTGGTGTCTCGCCGCTGAAGATTGATTAGGCTATCGTGGTTTTTAATCGTCACTAACGAGTTGTCAGCCAACCATCTCGCGTCATCGATTTGCGTTCCCAAGGAACCAACCCACTTCAATTGACTCTGTTCGTACAAATCACCACTACCCAGTAAGACTAGACTGCCATCGGTTGATGGCCTAATAGGGGATTTAATAAGGTAATCACCGTGGTACGGAGATTCACCGCTCGCGGTGACATTGCCAGTGGCCTGATCAATTACACGAAACAATAAATCATTCGGAGACGTATTATCGCGAAATGAATAAACTGTTGAGTTAACAGCATCCCAACCGAATGTATAGGAGGTGTAAAAGCTGCCTCCGTTGAACATTGCAGCGCCGCTCTTGTCATAAATTCCGAGCTCACCCGAAGAGGAATATTGATAGGCTGAATTAATGAGTAGATATTTTCCTGCTGCAACTAATTGTTGATGCCCGGCGGTTTTAATAGCAAAAGAATTTTCTTTGGCACCATCCAAATTAATATAATTTATTTGTCCATTTGAATAACCCAAATATACGCGCTGATGATCAGCAACTATGGCAAACGAGGTTGGCGCCAGTGTATTAGTTCCCTCCTTTGTTCCAACTACCAGCGGATTAATATAATTACCCGCAGTGATCGACCAACGATAAATGCGATTGTTGGCTTTACTCAACAAATAAACAATATCGCCTTCATTGATGATTTGATCTGGTATAAACGCAGGCACTCTTGCAGCGTAATCACAAATCGTTCCGTTACCATCGCTTATTAACGCACATGCGGAATCTTTTGGATAAGCATCCAGCACTAATCCGGTCGTGCTTTTGGATTGATTGTATCCACGATTCCAACTATCCGGATAACCGTCATTATCACTGTCTACTGAGGCCGCTGGATCATTGGGAAATGCATCTTGCGCATTAGGAACCTTGTCACCATCGATATCGTCTTTTGGTGTGTAAGCGTAGCTGACCAACTTGCCAAATCTAAAGGCAAGTACAACCAAAGCTTTATCGGTACCGAAGATACCCACCAGCGAATCGCCATCAAACGAGGTTGTTTCAAGCAGCTGATTACTTTGATCAATGCGCGACAATACAATTTTTTGCCCCAGCGAATACGCCTGCACAATTGACCCATCCGCCAACCATTTTGCCGCATCGGATCGACGCCCCAGAGAGCGGGAAAGACTGAGATTCTCCGCTTTGAAGATGTCACCATTACCCAACAGGATTTGGCGCGCATCAGGTGACAGGGTCAGTAAATTTCCCAAACTATTATTTATGTTAAAAGCTGACGATTTATATTCAGACAGTTTTCCGGAAGTTTGATTTACCAAAAAATAATAAAATTGATAATTAGTGTAACTGGAGCTCAGAAAATACAAACGACTGTTAACTTTATCCCATGTATATTTTGCCGAGTCCGGATATTGTTGTTTTTTATCTTTCTGTACAGCTTTTGAGTCAAAGCTATAACGGCTAATTTGATCTTGAATCACCAGCATCTTTCCTGCGGGAACCAGCTTCGAGACTGCCGAATCAACAGTGGCAAAGGGCTTCTCAGTTACGGTAGAAGACCCGGAAGGTTGGACATAATTAACAGCGCCACTGGAATAACCCAGATATAAACGATTCTGGTCTTCAGCGAACGCCATAGTCGTGGGGAAAAGTTGTTGATAACCGCTGGTAATGCCCGGCTTTAATGGGCTGATATAAGTGCCTTTCTCTACCGACCAACGATATATTTTCTTATTATAAATACTTAACAAGTAAACGGTTTTAGCATCGGATGTCACTGCATCCGGGGTAAAGACAGGTGTAGTGGCCGTATAGTTACACAATTTGCCATCCCCCTGCGCCAATGAATTGCACTCGGCGTCTTTTGGATAAGCATCCAACACTAACCCCGTTGGACTAGACGAAGCATTTTGATTTTTATTCCACGCATCGGGATAACCGTCTTTGTCAGCATCGCGCGAGGCTGCTGCATCTAATGGAAATGCGTCTGTGGCATTAGCAACTCCGTCGCCATCGCTGTCAGGGTTGGGAACGTAAGTATGTATTTCCAGTTTTTCGTTATTCACCATTAGCACCGCATATTTGCTCGCAGTACCATAAATATTTAGCACTTCACCCGCATATTCGCGCTGCTCTACTACGCGTAAATTGGCATCGTGCATTTTTAACATGGCTTTCGAGGGCCAGGAATAAAAAACACCTCTCAGTGAAACTATACTGCCATCGGGTAAAAATTTTCCTGCTTTTATCCAATCACCGATATTCCCAAGAAATATATTGCGGCTCAAAGGGGCGGCTATTGTCCCGGTGTGTGTCAGTAAATAACGCCCATCCGCTGAGATACTTAGTATTGGACCGTTTGTGCCAAGGCTATGGGTGGAAAATAGAAATGAACGTATGCCAAATCTGCCAGTCTTTTGATCGATTGACGTGGCGTCGACCTGACTCGAATCTACACGATAAACTTTGGAATCTGCCGGGCTCCAAATATGGTGATCAACCAAATCCAAATAAGACGAGCTTTGCTCAATAATAGTACCGCGATTATTGAATGAATAACGATTGCCGACGTAGTTCGAAGTACCATCTACAACAATCAAATATTTTCCCGCCGCAGCCAATTCCTTGATAGGCATAGCAGTTGTTGCAAAGCTTCTTTCTGTTGCTGTTCCACTGAGTGCCAGGTAGCGAATATCGCCCGTCTCATAACCGATATATAACCGGCTATGGCCTGGTGCAACCTCAATAGTTGTCGGTAAATATTCAACATCATCTTTTACCAACCCAACCGTAAGCGGACTGAGATACGCCGAGGTGGCAATAGACCAGCGATAAACCGCTTTATTGCTTTTACTGAGCAGGTAGATAATCTTTTCGTCGCTAACCACTTGGTCAGGAATAAAATCGGGTGGGGTGTAATCGACAGCTTTAGCCGCCCATAGAAGATTGGCAAAAAGTGCAAAACTCAGGACAACGAATAAACGGAGGGATTGCTTCAACATACCTGTATTCCTTTCCGAAAACGGAGAAAGATTTTATTAGTAAAAACTTTGAGAGTGGGGAAAATAGTCTCATGAAAAAGGCGCTTAGATTAGCATATGTCCCCAGATGAACCCAAATTAAGCCCTGTGCACCTGCTGTGAATCTAACGGCAGTTACAAATTTTAACGACCGGCAACACTTTACCAACAGACTTGCTACCCCTTGCCCCCTCAGGATAGATAGCCTAATAACCCTTGAGGAAATCACTATGGCTAGTAGAAACTGGAAGAAATCATTACCGTTGGTCGCAATTTTAGCAGGGGTGCTTTTTATTGCCGGTTGCGGCAGTGACGATCTTCCCAAAGCAGATCCAAACACCAAAATGTTACATATCGATTTCAATGAGGGCATTACCGGTTGGAAGGCAGGATTTGCGGATTACCCGGCAGGTGAAGAAGAATTTTATGAGTTGGGTTCCGGGCACGCTAATTTGCCAGCTGCATTAACAACTACCCGTAAGGGTTTTAAAGTCACTGGCAATAACCATAGCGACGATTTGTTTATGTTTATCACCAAGCAAGTAGATGGGCTTGAACCCAACGCCCGCTACGATCTGCGTTTTAAAGTAACCTTTGGCACTAACGCGCAAAATAATTGCGTCGGCATTGGTGGCTCACCAGGCAATAGTGTGTGGATTAAAGTCGGCGCGACAAAAAATGAACCTAAAGCAGTCAACGACGGCACCGGGTTTTTATTGCTGAATTGGGATAAAGGCAACCAGGCAGCCGGTGGTAGCGATGCAATTATCGCCGGGGATTTTGCCAACAGCCAGGAATGCAGCGCAACCGATGTGGTAACCACCTATTTGAAGAAAACCCTGATTACCGAAAAAGGCGCCTATTCAACTGTGACTGATGACAAAGGCAGTCTTTGGGTGCTGATGGGTACAGATTCTGGTTTTGAAGGTACTACAACGATTTATTTTATGGAGCTGGAAGTAGCAGCCACTAAAAAATAAATTCTGGTTTCAAGCACCCACTGGAAATAAAAGAGCCGCGTTTGCGGCTCTTTTATTTCAGGTAAGCAGTTTATTCTGCGATTAATGACGATAGACTTTAATTGTTAGCCTGTATTCCTTGGTGATCGACGCAGACTCTGGTGTAAATTTTTCTGGATAAGTTAGACTGCTGCGAAACCAAAAGTATAGGAATCCGCTACTGTGAGCCAAATTACCACCCTGTGCGATACCCTCAAACAACTGCTCAAGGCCCGCAATCTCACTTACAAAGATTTAGCCCAGGCGCTGGAGTTAAGTGAAGCCAATATCAAACGCATTTTTTCCAGCCAGAGTTTTACGCTGGAGCGGCTCGAACAAATTTGCGGTTTATTGGAATTGAGCCTTTCGGATTTATTTTTATTAAATACCCAAAAAGAACACCGCCTTACGCAATTGACGCAAGAACAGGAAGAAGAATTAATTGCCGATAAAAAATTATTGTTGGTGGCGGTGTGCGCCCGCGATGGCTGGTCATTCAACGACATAATAAACCACTACCAAATCACAGAACACGAATGTATCCGACTACTGGCGCGGCTCGACAAATTAAAAATGTTGCAGCTTTTGCCCGGCAATAAATACAAATTGCTGATTGCGCAAGATTTTCGCTGGATTCCCGGCGGACCGTTGGAACAGTTTATGAGCAGCGATGTAATTGTGGAATTTATGGAGGGAGATTTCAGCCAGGAACAGGCTTTTCGTTTTTATATGCGCGGCAGTTATTCGGCAGCATCGGCAGCTATTATTAAAAATCGTCTGAACCAGTTGACCCAGGAGGCAGCAGCCTTGAATCAGGCAGATGCAAAATTGCCGCTGGATAAACGCCAACATTTGGGTTTACTGCTAGCGATGCGCCCTTGGGAGTTGAAAATGTTTGAGGCGATGAAGAGGTAAGTATTAGGAAAATGCTAAAGCCATGTTAACCATGGCTTTAGGAGCAATTGCTTATTAGCGATGCTTGATCTTATCGCCCTCTTTCAAGCCTTCCAGAATTTCAATATTGATACCATCGGAAATACCGGTTTTCACTTCACGCTTTTCAAATTTTTGTGGGCCGGTTTCGATCTCAACAAACTGGGCTTTTTCTTCCACAATTAAGTTACCTTCGTTGATCGCTACAACGTTTTCCTTCTTATCCAATACGATATCGGCATTGGCGCTGTAGTTGGAGCGCAGGAATAATTTTTCGCTCAGTTTCACGGCGGCGCGAATCTGGAATTTAATGGTCCCTTGATCCGTTACACCTTTAGGAGAAATATATTCAAGAATCGCGGTAAAGGGTTCCCCTTCCAATGCGCCTACATCCAATACCAACTCCATACCTTCGCGGATTTTGCCTACTTCGGATTCATCCACCATACCTTCAAAAATCATATCGTTCATATCGGCGAGTGTAGCAATAGTAGTACCTGCACCGAACGAACTTGTCTCTACAATAAACGCACCTTCTTTAAAGGGTAGATCCAAAATCATACCGGTAACGGTAGCCGGAATCATGTTGGAGACTTTATCGGATTTTTTGGTGGCGCCCGATTTCATCAACAGCAGATTATTTTCCGCTGAAGTCACGGCTTCGCGTTGTAAATCATAATTGAGCAAAAACTTGTTGTACTCCGAAGTAGAAATTAATTTGTCGGCGAACAGTTTTTTCTGGCGCTCAAATTCATCGGTCGCGTTTTGCAAATTAATTTTGGCAGTTTCCAATTGCGATTCAGCCTGGTTCAACATCACCATATTGGGCGCTAAGGTAATTTTGGCAATGATATCGCCTTTATTCACATTCTGGCCGGCAACCACATAGAGCTTTTCAACCACACCGGATACTTGCGATTTAATTTCCACTTCGCGGCGTGGAATAACTTTACCCACTGCTACCGTCTTTTTCACAATAGTGGTTTTAAACACGGCATCCGAGGTGTAAGTAACCGGCTTCTCCTGGGATTTGTTATACAAAAACACGGCGGTACCAATAAACACTACGGCGATCAAACCCAACACTGCATACCAGATAAACTTTTTCATGGTGTCCTTCTTACGATTGCTGATAAAAAATTGTGTGTTTTAAAAAATGGTTATTCGTCTTGCAAAGCGATTATGGGATTTACCCCGGCCGCTTTGGCCGCAGGCATCAAAGAAGCGAGTAAACCCGATATCACCAACACCACCAACGCGGTAAATGCCGTAGCAAAATCCACTTCTGGTTTACCAAAGAATCCGGCTTTACCGCCACCGGCCTCTAATAATTTTGCGATGCCTTCCAGAATCAACACCCCGATCACTAAACCGAAATAACCAGCGACTGTGGTGATAAACACGGCCTCTTGTACGATCATTCCAGTTATAGATGCAGGAGTTGCACCCAGCGCTTTGCGCAAACCAATTTCGCGGGTACGCTCTTTCACTACAATCAGCATGATATTGCCCACACCAATTGCACCCGCCATGATGGTGCCTATTGCCACCACCCAACTAAATACCTGAATGCCGGTAAACAGGCCTTCAATTTTGTCGAATTCATTTTGTAAATTAAAACTGCCAAATACGCCTACATCTTTAGGGTCAACTTTTTTAAGTTCGGCCAGATATTTTTTAACATCTTCCTCAGCGACGCGTGCATGCAAACCGGGCTTGGGTTGGATAACAAAACTGCCAATCCAGCCCACCTGATTAAAGGCGTAGCGCAAGGTATCGTTGGGAATATAAATTTTTTCCTCTTCTTGCTGTTGGTTGCCATTGGCGAGGGATTTAAAAACACCCACCACTTTAAAACTGATGCCGTTAATGGTGATGTCTGCGCCAATCGGATTTTCACCTTCAGCAAATAATTGCGTGCGCACGCGTGTTCCGATAATGACGGTCTTCCGTTTTTCGCGATCATCAAACTCATTTATGCTACGGCCTTCAATCATCGCCAGCGAGTTGATGTTTTCCATCTTTGCATGTATACCTTCTACGAAGAAAGTCCCGTTTTTATCTTTGTGCACTGCATAGGGTGGTGTACCACTCCAGATGCCGACTGAATTTTGCCCGCGGATAAAACCAACACTGGGCACATTTTTTTCAATCGCGGCCACATCTTCGGGTTTGAACGCAATTTGTCTTCCAATCGGCATGCCTTGATAAGGCAATTGCGTATTGCCCTGTACCCACACCCAGACAATATTGGGCACACGCGGAAAACCTTCATTCACACCGTTTTCCAAACCTTTGCCAGCACCGAGCAATAAGGTGAGCATAAAAATGCCCCAGAACACACCAAACGCGGTCAAGGCGGTGCGTAATTTATGTTGGCCGAGGGTTTTAAAAATCTCTTGCCACTTTTCCGTATCGATAATCATCAGTGGCTCCTGTTAATCCGCACGCATGGCTTCAATGGGCATAATTTTCGCCGCGCGCAGTGCGGGCATTAAGCCCGCTAAAGCACCCACAACCACCAGCAATACAATAGCCGTAATCGCTACCTGAAAATTAATTTCCGGATCTTTAAAGAACGGCAGTTGTGCGCCCGCAGAATTTAATCCAAACGAAATCAATTCAATTAAGCCCACACCCAATACCAACCCGGCATAACCTGCAATACCAGTGACTAAAATCGATTCAAACAACAGGGTGCCAACAATACTAAAAGGTGTAGCACCCAGCGCCTTGCGGATACCAATTTCACGGGTGCGCTCTTTGACGGTAATAATCATGATATTGCTCACACCGACAATACCTGCCATCAAGGTACCCAAGCCGACAAACCAAATCAGCGCATTGATACCGAAAAATAATCCGTTCACCATTTTTGCCGGTTCCGCCATATTGAATGAGCGAACTGCGCGTTTATCTTCCGGTGATACCGAATGACGGCGCTGCAATAATTCAATAACACTTTTCTCCAACGCAAAACCATCCAAACCTATTTCTGGCCGCAACCAAATCGAACCGATACGATTGCTCTCACCAAATATTTTCTGGAAAGTGGGCTGCGGAATATAAATGCGCTCTGAATCACGGCCGCGATTGCCTTTATCATAAAAAACGCCAACCACTTTCATCATCACGCCGTTGACGCGCACATCTTTATTTACCGGATCAACGTCCTTGCCAAATAGCCGCTCGGCAACCACACTGCCAATTACCGTAATTTTGCGCAGCTCCTGTTCATCGAGCGGATTTATTTTGCGCCCCAGATTAAATGGAATGCTTTCTTTTACATCGAAATATTCATCGGGCACACCCAACACCGCAAAGCTCGCATTTTTACGCCCATAAACAATAGACACACCTTCGCGCTGGCTTTCGGCGGCAATAAAACGCACGCCGGGAATTTGTTGTTTGATGGCTTCCACATCCTCAAGCGTCAATTGTATTTGCCGACCCAAGCCCATGCCTTTGTAGGCAACAGATGTAGTGCCGGTATAGGCGACGATAAAATCGAGCACATCAGAACCAAAATCCTCATAGACACCATTTTGCATTCCGCGCCCGGCACCGAGCAGCAGAATCAGCATAAAAATACCCCAGAAGACGCCGAAGGCCGTCAGTGCAGTGCGCAATTTGTTCATGCGCAGGGTATAAAGAATTTCTTGCAAACCATCGAGCATGTTGTTTACCCAATCTTATTTTCTTAGCCAAGAATCTCTTCTTCATCCTGATCGGCAATTTCGTCGGCAATATGTGAATGGTGATGCTTGCCGGAAATAATGAGGCCGTCTTTTAAAATAATTTGCCGCTGGGTTTGGTCAGCAATATCCTGTTCGTGCGTGACTATCACAATCGTATTACCCAGCTGATGGACTTCTTTCATCAACGCCATCACTTCCTGTGTAGTTTGGCTGTCTAACGCACCGGTAGGTTCGTCGGCGAGAATGACTTTCGGTTTGGTAACCAATGCACGTGCAATCGCCACACGCTGTTTTTGTCCACCGGATAATTCATTCGGCATATGTTTAGCGCGGCTACTCAAGCCAACCATTTCCAGATATTGATCGGCGCGGTAATTGCGCTCTTTGCGACCAACGCCCTGGTAATAAAGTGGCAGCGCCACATTTTCCGTAGCGTTTTTAAACGGCAATAAATTGAACGACTGGAAAACAAAACCCAATAATTCATTGCGCATTTTTGCAGCAGTTTTTTCTTTGAGGTTTTTGACTTCGCGCCCGGCGAGAAAATAATCTCCGTTATCGTGCGTATCCAGAATACCGAGTATATTGAGCAGGGTTGATTTACCCGAACCCGAGGAACCCATAATCGATACCAACTCGCCTTCGCGGATATGCAGGTCGATGCCTTTTAATACATGCAGTGGCTGTTCGCCAGAATGATAGTATTTATGGATATTCGTTAATTTGATCATGCTCGTTTCCTTTGCTGTGCGCGGTGATTGCACAGGCCAGCTTAATGATTTTTCAAGCGCTTACCGGCTTTTTTACCCGGGCTTAACACTCTGATGACAAGTGTCAGTATTCACTATCCGTAACTGTCACCGTTGGTGACTATCGATAACTCTTGCTAACTTTGATGCACTAATTTGCGGCTTGGATTCAACCGGTTAAAAATATTTATTCGTCTTGCAGTGCAGTGATGGGATTAACCGACGCAGCCTTGATTGCAGGTAGGAGCGCTGCCAATACACCGGTAACCACCAGCACCGCCAGTGCCATCAGCGCAATTTTTATATCGATATAGGGCGCTGAAAACATGCCATCTGCCTGCCCCATTTTTGCCAGTAAAGCGCGAATGCCTTCCAACAGGAACACACCTGCGGCCAAACCAGCGTAACCCGCGATCATGGTAATAATGAGTGACTCGTGAATAATCATTAAACTGATATTTGTCGGTGTCGCACCCATGGCTTTGCGCAGGCCGATTTCGCGGGTGCGCTCTTTCACTACCACCAACATGATATTGCCCACACCGATAACACCCGCGATGATTGTGCCTATGGCCACCATCCAGCTAAAGCCCAAAATTCCCATTACCAAGCCGCGGTTTTGTTGATAGTTCTGTTCCATATTAAAACCACCAATTACACCGCTATCATCCGGGTGAATTTTTTTGCGTTCATACAATAATTTTTTAACGTCGCGCTCCAGATCAAACGCGCTAAATCCCGGCTTGGGCGAAAAGAACAACACCTGGAAAGCATCCGTTTGGTTAAATGCTTGACGCAGGGTTTCATTAGGCAGAAAGATGCGGCTATTAGCCTGTTGGGAGCCATCAGGTTCGTTGGATTTGTAAATCCCAACTACTTTGAATTTAACACCGCCGATATCAATCGACTCGCCAATCGGATTAATGCCGCTTTTAAATAACACTTCTTTTACCCGTGTTCCTATCACCGCGATTTTTCGTTTTTCTTTTTCATCCAATGGATTGATATACCGGCCTTCAAGCAATTTAATAAATTCAAATGGCTCCCAACCGGCATGGGTTCCCGCCACCGAAAATGAACCGCTCTCTTTGCCATAGACAATATATTGCGCTGCGCCAAAATTGCCGAGATTGTTTTTACCATCGACCAGATTAACTGCCGGAATAGATTGGCGAATCGCCTCTACATCTTCCGGAGTAAACTTGATCGCGCGGCCTTTGCCCAAACCTTCAAATGCCAGTTGGGTCGTATTGGATGGCCAAAAAATAACAACACTTTTTGCATCGCCAAAAATATTTTCAATTTTGGTTCCAAAACCAGTGCCAAACCCTAAGAGAATGACAAGCATAAAAATGCCCCAGAAAACACCAAAGGCAGTTAAGCCGGTGCGTAATTTCTGTTTACGTAAGCTGATAATAATTTCTTGCCACTTATCCCAATCAAACATAACGAATTCCTTTATTCGGCCTTCATGGCTTCAGTGGGTGTGATGCGCGCTGCACGCAAGGCGGGCATTAACCCGGCAATAACACCGGCACTGATCAACAGCAGCAGTGAACTGACTGCAACACCCATATCAATTTCTGGCTGGCGAAAAAAGGGTAACTCAACATTCATTTTGGTCAGCAACGCCGAAACACCTTCAAGAATGGCCACGCCCAGTACCAAGCCACTGTAACCAGCAATACCGGTCACCAGAACAGATTCAAATAATAAACTGCCGACAATCGATGCGGGATTTGCACCCAGCGCTTTGCGAATACCAATTTCACGGGTGCGCTCTTTGACGGTGATAATCATGATGTTGCTGACGCCGACAATCCCCGCGAGCAAAGTGCCAATGCCCACTAACCAGATAAACATATTCAAGCCAGCGAACATGGCATTGAGTTCAGCGGCATCGCGCGCTTTGTTGCTGACTTCAATCGCGCGCACATCATCTGGCGCAATTTTGTGGCGCTGTTTCAGCAGGACCATGATTTCTTCTTCGAGTTTTATCGCATCGACCCCGGGCTTTGGTCGCACGGTGATCAAATCTACCCGCTGCCCACCGCCAAACGCTTTTTTAAATGCGGTCACGGGAATATAAACACGTTCGGACATCCGCCCTTGGTTGCCCTTATCAAAAAACAATCCCGTCACTTTGAATGAAATACCATTGATTTGAATTTCTTTGCCGATGGCCTCTGCATGGGTCGTAAATAACCGTTCGCTCACCCGTGTGCCTATCACCACCACTTTGCGGTTGTTATCTTCATCCAGACGATTTAACCGGCGGCCATCATCAAAGCGCACTTTTTCTTTGATATTGAAATACTGGTCGGCCACACCCAACACACCAAAGCTGCCGGACTTGGGGCCATAGGTGACCGAGACATCGGAGTTGATAAAGGAGCCGAGCGGATTTTCGCTGGAGAGAAAACGGACCCCGGGAATTTGCTGACGGATCGCAGCCATATCGCGTTCGTTGAGTTCGATCTGGCGGCCAACCGGCAACCCCAGGTAAGGAACAGAGGTGGTACTGGGAAATATCCAGATGGAATCGGCAACATCGTTACTCCAACCATCGGCAAAGGCTTTTTCCATCCCCCGCCCGGCACCGAGCAGCAGGATCAACATAAGGATGCCCCAGAAGACACCAAAGGCCGTCAGCCCGGTGCGCAGTTTGTTCTGGCGCAACGTGTAAAGGATTTCTTGCAGGCTATCCATATGATTTCCCAATCGAGTGGCGGTGAGTGCGCAGGAGCTTGTCAGGTTTGACGCGCCCTTCATCCTGTTGGATTCACTTCCCCAAATATTATTTGCGGCAGACTTATATGCCGCGCGAGTAAGAACGGCAAATTAACACAGAGTTCGCTATCTGGGTATTTTTGACTATCAGCGGTGCCAGACGATTATCAACGGAGGCTATGGCTTACCAAAGGTAAAAACCCCCGGCAGCTACCGCTACCGGGGTTAAGAAGAAAACCAGATTCCCAGGTTGGGGGGGTATGGGAATATGATTTTCTCGATTGATTGGATGCAGCATTGTTGTTTTTGGATTCAAAAAAAACGCAGCCAATTTTCACCGGCAGCGCTTTTCGAATTTTATGGCAGAGATTATTAACTAACCGCCCCACTGCGATTCACACCATTAATCAGCGCTTTTACTGCTGAAGTAATAATGTTGCGATCCTGCCCTACACCGTAAACCGGTTTGCCATTTTTCACTTTGATTTCTACATAAGTGACCGCAGCAACATCCGAGCCTTCGCCCACTGAGTGTTCGTGGTAGTCAATCACGCTCACTTCGCCGTCGATAAATTGGCTGATTGCGTGAGCGGCTGCATCGATGGGGCCGTTACCGCTGCCGCTGATTTGCACGGTTTTATCCTGGTGTTGCGCGTGAATAACAATATCAACCTGATGCGTATCGTCCTGCTCGCTGAATTTGCTCGATTGATAAGTTATGGGTGTAGTTACGGATAAATATTCATCGTTAAAAATTTTCACAATGTCTGAAGCTTTCACTTCTTTGCCAGTGCTATCACTCACCTTTTGCACGGCGCCGCTGAATTCAATTTGCAAGCGCCGTGGCAATTGCAACCCGGCTTCTTGTTGCAACAAGAAACTCACACCACCTTTGCCCGATTGCGCATTGACACGCACAACCGCATCGTAACTGCGATTCAAATCGGCCGGATCAATTGGCAAATAAGGGACTTCCCATAAAGCATCTTTTTTCTGTACCGCGAAACCTTTTTTGATCGCGTCTTGATGCGAACCAGAGAAAGCTGTAAATACTAATTCACCCGCATAAGGATGACGTGGATGCACCGGCAATTGCGTGCACTCTTCATGCAATTTACGAATGCGGTCGATATCAGAAAAATCCAAACCGGGGTTAACGCCTTGCGAGTACAAATTCATCGCCAAGGTTACCAAACACACATTGCCTGTGCGCTCGCCATTGCCGAACAAACAACCTTCAATCCGATCGGCACCGGCCATCACTGCTAACTCTGCAGCTGCCACTGCAGTACCGCGGTCATTGTGCGGATGCACGCTGATAACAATAGAATCGCGGCGATTGATATTGCGATGAATCCATTCGATTTGATCGGCGTAAGTATTCGGCGTATTCATCTCTACCGTTGCAGGCAAATTCATAATCAATTTCTTTTGCGGCGATGGATTCCAGATTTCCACTACTGCATCGCATACGTCTTTTACCAACTCGATTTCAGTCGATGAAAAAACTTCCGGCGAGTATTGGAAAGTCCAATCCACTTCCGGTGCTTTTGCAGTTAATTCTTTGCACCATTTGGTGCCTTGTATCGCGATATTTTTTACGCCTGCTTCATCCGTGTTGTACACAATTTTGCGGAACGCGGGTGCGAGTGGATTGTACATATGCAAAATCGCACGCTTGGCGCCGCGCAAACTTTCAACAGTTTTTTCAATCAAGTCGTAACGCGCCTGCACCAATACTTCGATGGTGACATCGTCGGGAATTAAATTTTCTTCGATCAATTGGCGAGTGAAGTTGTAATCGATTTCACTGGCGGAGGGAAACCCAATTTCGATTTCCTTAAAGCCAATCGCCACCAATTCTTTAAACATACGCAATTTGGTGGCAACGGACATAGGGTCGATCAGCGCCTGATTGCCATCGCGCAGGTCGGTGCTCATCCAGATCGGCGGTTTTTCAATGTGCTTATTCGGCCATTGGCGGTCGGGCAAGGAGACGCCGACAAAACGCTGGTATTTGCTGGATGGGTTGGCAAGCATGATCGACTCCGGAATTTTGTGCTTGGGCTAAAAATTAAGAACTGTATAAAGAGATGTATGGAGAACCTCTGAATAATCCACCGGGTAAGCAATTATCCAGAGGTTCCCATGAGCTGTAGTAGTTCTTGTGGTTATGGTTGATTAAGCCTGGACTGGATTGGCAGCTGAGGGTTATCGGCTACCGGTTCCCTGATGTGCGGTTGCACTGACAGGAACCCCGCACCGGCGCGGATAGCGCACGGCTTATATCAACATGTGCTCAGTATAGGCAGAAGAGATTGGCAGATGATTGCGGAGCTTGTGTTAATATCGACAATAGAGCAATATTATTTCTAAAAAACACTATTTGTTGAAATTTAATATCGATCAATTGAGATTTACCGCTATGGAACTCGACCGCTATGACCGTTTGATACTGGAGGCGCTGCAACAGAATGGTCGCATCTCCAACCAGGAATTGGCCGACAGCATCAGCCTTTCACCCTCCCCGTGTTTGCGCCGCGTGCGTGCGCTGGAAGAATCGGGCCTGATTGACGGCTATGTCGCACTCCTCAATGCACGTAAGTTGGGACTGACGCTGGTGTCGTTTATCCAGATCAGCATGGATAAACACACCCCCGACCGGTTTGATTTGTTTGAAAAAACAGTGGGTGCTTATCCCGAAGTATTGGAATGCCATTTGATTACCGGGCAGTCTGCAGACTATCTATTAAAAGTCATCGTGAAAGATATGGATGCCTACCAACAATTTTTGCTGCAGAAGCTAACGCGGATTGAAGGTGTTAGCGGGGTGCATTCATCGTTCGTGTTGAAATCGCCGATTGATAAAACCTCATTGCCAGTGGGGTAGTTTTTACTTCTATTAGTTTTTTCATTTTTATTATTTTCTATTTGCATACGTATTCATCAACTGCATACGTATGCAGTTTATTGTCTTGTCACAATCCCACCGACTAGTCTTGCTTGGTGTTTTTCCTTGCACATACTCCTGTCATTACCGCAGGCCATAACAACAATAATGCTTTATAGATTCTTTCCTATCTAGGCGCCCGAATTTTTAGTTTCCCTGTTTTTATTTTTATTTTTCTATGCAGTTAATTCCTGACGGTGTGGCTCAGGGATGTGGTTTTTATGCGTTGAGCCATTAACCATAACAATAATTTTTAGACTCAAACACCCGAGGTTTTTATGAATATCCCGCTCAAGCTGGTTGCAGCAGGTGCACTGCTGGCCAGCAATCTTTGCCATGCCGATTGGTATTTTCGCGGCACACCCAATAATTGGGCAATCACCGCACTGACGGCGGTTAGCACAACGGAATTTTCAACTTGCCAAAGCTTTGGTGCTGCAAGCACCAATCCGCGTTTTAAAATTGATCGCACTGGCAACTGGAGTGAAAGTTATCCCGTTAACGATTACACAGTTGCTGCTAATCAGTCTTACAAAATTACGTTTAATTCGAGCAGCAAAAATATAGCACTCCAAGCCGTAAGCAGTTGCGATTCGATTGGGTTTACCAAGAATTTTTCTGCACTGAATTTTCGCGGGACGGCGAATGGATGGTCAACAACACCCATGAATTTGGTGGCCAATAACATCTGGTCAACGCAAATTGTATTGGACGGACAAGCCAGCCAGCGCTTTAAATTTGATACCACCACTAACTGGGCAGTGAATTACGGCGACAGCAATAATGATGGGATTTTAAATCAAAACGGCAGCGATATTTTCACTAATTTGGTGGGTACTTATCGCGTACAGGTGAATGACGTAACGCTTGCGTATACGCTGACACCCGTCACTACCTCTGTCTCTTCCAGTAATGTTTCCAGCAGTACAAGCAGCATAAAATCTTCTGTAAGTTCGTCTTTGGTTTTATCGTCAACTTCATCTTCGGTTTCTTCAATAAATTCCAGCGGCGCTAGTAGCAGCGCAACGAGTTCTATCGCCGGGATTGTGAATGGCGATTTCCGCAAGGAGACAATTTACTTTTTACTCACTGCGCGTTTTTACGATGGCGATGCGAGCAACAATTATTACAACCGCGACCGTTACAAAGCGGGCGATCCACATTGGCGCGGCGACTTTAAAGGCCTGATTCAAAAGTTGGATTACATCAAGGATCTAGGCTTTACCGCCATCTGGGTTACGCCGCCGGTAGAGAACCGCTCTGGCCTGGATTATCACGGCTATCACGCCTACGACTTTTACAAAGTTGACCCGCGTTTGGAATCTCCCAACGCCAGCTACAAAAATTTTATCGATGCAGCCCATTCCAAAGGTTTGAAAGTGATCCAGGATGTGGTGATCAACCACTCGAGCCAATATGGTTTGCGCAATGCGGTCTGGATCGATCATCTGCCAATCAAATACTACGTACCAGCTGGCGGGGTGCAAGGGAACATCGTTAACGGACCTTATCTCGGCAATTTAGGCGATTATAAAAGCACTTTCCGCGACGATAACGATAATCCGGTCGCTCCCCAGTGGTTCAAGGAGCGCCACACTAGCGATTCAGCGGGGATAACCCCACTAGTTGACCCCAAAACCGGTGTGACTGTGCCTAAAGCGGGTTATGACGCCAATCGCTTCTTCGGTATAGATGCCGCTAGCCTCGACCCCAACTGGTATCACCTGGATGGATTTATGTCGGGCGGCGATTGGGAGAGCCCACTCGCGCTGCAGCGCAAACATATGGCGGGCGACACTATCGACCTGGCCACCGGGCGCCAAAATGTAAAAGACTACCTCAACGGCGCTATGAAAATGTATTTGGATATGGGCGTGGATGCTATTCGCCTGGACACCGTGAAACACATCGAGCGCAATGAGTTGCTCAGTTACGTCAATACCTGGAAAGCGCATAAACCCGGTCTGTTTGTATTCGGTGAGAATCTGGTGAAAGGTACCGGCTTTGGCTCGGAAATCGCCAACGATAACGCCAGCGCAGTGATCCGCCCCTGGTGGTATACGCGCACCACCAGTAACCCGGCCGACCCACGCGCGGGCGGCGATTCAGGTTTCTCGGTACTGGATTTCTCGGTCTTCTCCACCTTCCGCGATAACGTTACCCGCGGCCACTTCGGCGGTATTGGTGGGGTGATAGCGATGGACTGGGTCTACGGCGACGCCACCCAGTTAGTGACCTTCTTCCAGAACCACGATGTCGGCCCGGACAACGATTTTAAATATCGCTACGGCGGCGAGATGGGCAACGCGGCTATGGTCTACAACCTGCTTTGGACCAACCGCGGCATCCCCACTCTTTATTACGGCGAAGAGATTATGTTCCAGGGCGGCCTGCCACAGGATATCGCCGGCAACAGCGATACTATCGACCAGACTGGCCGCGCTTATTTCGGTCCCCATCTGGACAATCTAACAACCACCCAAAGCCATCCGCTCTATCAGCACATAAAACGCCTTAACCAGATCCGCAGCGCCATTCCCGCGCTACAAAAAGCGCCGAGTACGCAGGTGAGTGAATGGGGCGCCGGCATGAGTTTTGTACGCGATTTATCGTCGGAGGGAAGTTATGCGGTGGTGGGGTTGGCATCCAGCAGTAGCCAGTCAATTACTGTCAATGGTGTTAAGAATGGCACCTATCGCGATGCGGTGACCGGTACTAGCATCAACGTCACCAACGGCACTATCAGCTTTAGTGTGGCCAGCTATTCGGCGGGGATTTATGTGTTGAATGGTATCGGTAAGATAGGTACTAACGGGACTTTCTTGAGATAAACACCTCTTGCGCTAAATAGTAGTTTCTCGCAGGCAAAATAAAGGGGCTTGTTAGCCCCTTTATTGTTGATCGATTATTTTGCCGCTTTACGTTCACGGCGGTCGCCCCGACGACGTTCGTGAGGTACATCCTGTGGAATACCTTCACGGTATTGGCGCCGGTCTTGGCGCTGACGCTCTTCAAGTGCATCTTCAATCTGGGTTAATAATACCTTGGGAGTTTTTTTATCGGTCGTCATCAAAGTCATCTCGCTACGCAGTTAATCTCATCAAAACCACTCACTACGGCCTGAGTATAGACCAGCAAAAATCGAAAATTTGTGAATTTGACGACAATTTTTATTTCATTTCTGAATATAAAAAGCCGAATTCGCAAAAATTCGGCCTTCTTTTTCATATATTTTATTAACTATTAATTAATAAATTTTAATAGTTTTTAAATATCAAGGTTTGCCACCGCGAGTGCATTGGTCTCGATAAATTCACGGCGTGGTTCCACGTTATCACCCATCAGACAGGTGAAGATCTGGTCGGCGGCAATCGCGTCCTGAATAGTCACTCGCAGCATACGGCGGGTTTCCGGATTCATAGTGGTATCCCACAATTGCTCCGGGTTCATCTCGCCAAGACCTTTATAGCGCTGGATGTTGTAGCCTTTGCGCGACTCTTTCATCAGCCATTCCAGGCCTTCAGCAAACTTGAACAGCGGTTGTTTCCGCTCGCCGCGCTGGATATAGGCACCCTCTTCGATCAGACTCTCCAGCTTCTCACCCAGTGAAACAATGGACGCGTATTCACCCGAGGCAAAGAAGTCGTGGTTAAACGGATAAGGAGTAGCTATACCGTGGGCAGTGATTTCAACCTGCGGCATAAACAAGTGGCGCTCGGTATCCTCACGCACAGTAATGATGTAGCGCTGGCTGCCGGCGCGCGCATCGATACTGAAATGCGCGGCCATCTGGTCGCACCACTGCTGCATATGGCCTTGGTCAGCCAAATGCTCAGGGCGGACTGCCGGTAAGTAGATCATCTTTTCCAATACATCAGCCGGGTAGAGACGCGACAAGCGATCGATAGTGGCCATCACTTTGCGGTATTCATACACCAGCTTTTCCAAGGCTTCACCGGCGATAGGTGGCGCACTTGGATTGACGTAGAGACTCGCATCTTCAAGCGCTGCCTGAGTCAGGAACTCGGTCATCGCTGCTTCGTCTTTCAGATACTGTTCTTGCTTGCCTTTGGCAATTTTGTACAGTGGTGGTTGGGCAATGTATATGTGGCCGCGCTCAATCAGCTCGCGCATTTGACGGAAGAAGAAGGTCAGCAACAGGGTGCGGATGTGTGAACCGTCCACGTCGGCGTCGGTCATGATAATGATGCTGTGGTAGCGCAGTTTTTCCGGGTTGTAATCCTCTTTACCGATACCGCAACCGAGTGCGGTAATTAGGGTGCCCACTTCCGCACTGGATAACATCTTATCGAAACGGGCTTTTTCCACGTTGAGGATCTTACCCTTGAGCGGCAGGATCGCTTGAGTCTTACGCGCGCGGCCTTGTTTAGCTGAACCGCCTGCAGAGTCACCCTCTACCAGGTAGAGTTCGGAAAGCGCGGGATCTTTTTCCTGACAATCGGCCAGCTTGCCGGGCAGACCGGCGATATCCAGCGCACCTTTGCGGCGAGTCATCTCACGCGCTTTACGCGCGGCTTCGCGGGCGCGGGCGGCATCAATCATCTTGCCCACAATCGCTTTAGCTTCTTGGGGATTTTCCAGCAGGTAAGCGCCGAAGTGCTCGTTCATCTCCTGCTCTACGGCGGTTTTCACCTCGGAGGAGACGAGTTTGTCTTTAGTCTGGCTGGAGAATTTAGGGTCAGGCACCTTTACTGAAATAATTGCAGTCAGGCCTTCACGGGCATCGTCACCGGTAGTGGCCACTTTAGCGTTCTTGGCGATACCTTCTTTCTCGATATAGGTATTCAAACCACGGGTTAGCGCGGCGCGGAAACCGGCCAAATGGGTACCACCATCGCGCTGCGGGATATTGTTGGTATAGCAGAACAGGTTTTCCTGGAAGGAATCATTCCACTGGAGCGCCACTTCCACGCCTATACCGTCGTCACGTTTAAGCGAAACGAAGTGCACCATCTTATTAATGGTGGTTTTGTTCTTGTTCAAATGGTCTACGAAAGCGCGCAAACCACCTTCGTATTGGTAAACCTCTTCCTTACCACTGCGCTCGTCTTTCAAGACAATACGTACACCTGAGTTCAGGAACGAGAGCTCGCGCAGGCGTTTGGCCAGTAATTCGAAGTGGAATTCGATATTGGTGAAGGTTTCAGCAGAGGGTTTGAAGTGAACTTCGGTACCCGTAGTAGTGGAATCACCCACAACTTTGAGTGGTTCATCGGGTACACCGTGACGGTAGATCTGCTCGTGAATCTTTCCACCGCGACGGATCGTCAGCTTCAGGTATTCAGACAGGGCATTTACTACCGATACACCCACGCCGTGCAGGCCGCCGGATACCTTGTAGGTATTGTCATCAAACTTACCGCCCGCATGGAGTACGGTCATGATTACTTCAGCGGCTGATACTCCTTCTTCGTGCATCTCGGTAGGAATACCGCGGCCGTTGTCAGAGACAGAGACTGTTTCATCGGGGTGGATAACCACGCGCACCTCATCACAGTGACCGGCGAGCGCTTCATCGATAGAGTTATCGACCACTTCAAACACCATATGATGCAAGCCTGAGCCATCATCTGTGTCACCAATGTACATCCCTGGGCGCTTACGCACCGCATCCAAGCCCTTAAGGACTTTAATACTGGACGAGTCGTAAACATTCTCTTCTGACATAGCATTTCTCCGCTTTTTTGTTCAGTAGCAGCTTGGATAAACAAGCTGTGCATAATCTCTTTAGGTAATATCTCTTTCGATAATAACCAGGTAATTAACTCACCTCGGTCACCCTACCCTGTTCCACGTGGAACATTTTTGGGGTTATTTTCGTCTTGTCGCGCCAGCTGGATGCCAGGGTTTCTGGCTCTACCCCGGTAATAAATACCTGGGTGCCCATGGTATCCAGCCAACGAACCAATAGAGCACGGTGTTTTTCATCTAACTCTGCAGGTAAATCATCCACTAAATAAATCGATTTACGCCCTGTTATCCGCGTAAATACATAGCCCTGGGCAATTTTGAGCGCACAGACTAGCAGCTTTTGTTGGCCACGCGAGAGGACTTCTGCGGCATCCAAACCATTCACCGTTATTTTTAAATCAGCCCTATGGCTACCCAAGTGGGTAAAACCCTGGCGCTTATCCCGTTCAAAACTCGCATTGAGCACATCGGCATAGGTTTTATCTTTATCCCAACCGCGATAGTAGCCAAGGGCAATACCATCAATATTGATAAATTCCTTTAACAATTCGGCAAAGGTTTCCTGAAACTGCGCCATACATTGGGTGCGAAACTCATGGATTATATCGGTTAAACCGACTAATTCTTTGTCCCAAGTGGCCAATTCAAAGGGATCTATTCTATCACGGCGCAAGAGGCTATTGCGGTGTTTCAGGCAGCGCTGGATAGCTTTCCACGCCGGGAAAAAATTAGGTTCCACGTGAAACACTAACCAATCAATAAATTGTCGCCTGACTTTTGGGCTGCCTTCCAATAATAAAAAAGTATCGGAGTTAATCACTTGCACTGGTAAGTAAGCCGCAAGATCTGCGGCCGATGGTACAAGTACACCGTTGGCCTTAAAGCTAGCGTCACCATCCAGACCTCGGCTTATTCCAATTGGAACTTCAGAACCATCGTCTGCATGGACGCGGCCAAACACGGTAAATGACTGATGCTGGTGATTGATCAGGGGTTTGTGTTTATGGCTACGGAAGGACCGACCGAGAGCGAGCAGATTTATGGCTTCTAGAATACTGGTTTTACCAGAGCCATTTTCACCATAGATAAGATTAACCTGCAGCGAAGGAGCTATATCAACTCCTTCCAGATTGCGCAGATTTTGGATAAGCAGGCGTTTTAAGGTCATACGACCAGCAAGACAGGAACTGCCAATGCGCCATTACAGGCGCATCGGCATAACTACATAGAGGGAATCGCTATTTTCGGGTTCTTCCAACAGGGCGCTGGAGTTGGCATCCGAGAGGGTGATCTTCACATTTTCATTGCTGATGACGTTGGTAACATCCTGCAGGTAACTCACATTAAAGCCTACTTCAAGCGATTCACCCGTGTAATCGACTGTGACCTGCTCTTCTGCTTCTTCCTGCTCAGGGTTGTTGGCCACTATAGTCAGGGTGCCTTCCGACAATAGCAGGCGCACACCCCGATATTTTTCATTCGACAAAATCGCTGTGCGGCCAAATGCTTGTTTCAATTCCAGACGTGATCCTATAACTACCTTGTTGCCCCCGCGCGGTAATACTCGCTCGTACTCTGGGAACTTGCCATCGACCAATTTTGAGGTGAAGGTGTAATCCATAGACGTGACGCGGATATGATTGGAGCTGAGTACCACTTCCACTTGCGCAGTAGAATCATCCAGCAAGCGCGATAATTCCAACACGCCTTTGCGCGGCAAGATCGCCTGGATAACATCGCTGGTATTAACCGCTACTGCGCGGGTACACATCGCCATACGATGGCCGTCGGTAGCCACTACACGCAATTGATCCTGGCGAACTTCCCACAACATACCGTTCAGGTAATAGCGAACATCCTGCTGTGCCATAGCAAAGGCAGTGCGCTCAATAAGACGCTTAACTTCTTGTTGGGCACAGCTGAAACGCAAGTTGCCGGGTGTGTCTTCCACATTGGGGAAATCTGCCGCCGGTAAAGTAGAGAGGGTAAACCGGCTGCGGCCAGACTTGACCATAATTCGGCTTTCTTCCAGAAAAAATTCAATATTGCTGCCATCAGGTAGGGATTTGCAGATATCTAGCAGCTTACGTGCAGGAACTGTGATATCACCCGACACACCCGCTTGCTCCAGCGTAATACGCCCGACAATCTCAACTTCCAGATCAGTACCAGTGAGCGAGAGTTGATCGCCGTTGAGCTGGATCAACACATTGGACAACACCGGCAGCGTTTGACGACGCTCCACCACACCAGCTACCAGTTGTAAGGGTTTGAGCAGGGCTTCGCGGGATACGGCAAATTTCATGTGATGGTCTCTTAAGTAATCTTCCGGGACTTATGGTGTTTTTATCGCTACGGGATGATGCATAAAACAACAACGTTTATAAATCAAGTTGTCAGGGAACGCAGCAAGTTTTTCATATCTTCGCGGATATCTGCGGTCTCTTCTTGTAATTCCTTAATCTTGCGGCAGGCGTGCAATACCGTGGTATGATCGCGGCCGCCGAAAGCTTCGCCAATTTCCGGCAAGCTGTGATTGGTCAATTCTTTCGCCAAGGCCATCGCCACTTGGCGCGGGCGCGCCACTGAACGGCTGCGACGTTTGGAAATCATATCGTTCATTTTGATTTTGTAGTATTCACATACCACGCGCTGGATATTGTCGATACCGACTTGTTTATCCTGTAGCGCCAATAAATCTTTCAAGGCTTCTCGCACGAGCTCAACATCAATCGGCCGACCGGTAAAGTTGGCACTGGCGATAACGCGTTTTAACGCACCTTCCAGGTCGCGCACATTGGCGCGAATCCGCTGAGCAATAAAAAAGGCAGCTTCGTGCGGTAAATCAATATTCACCTGCTCGGCCTTTTTCATCAAAATTGCCACCCGCGTTTCCAACTCTGGCGGTTCTACCGCCACGGTCAGACCCCAGCCAAAGCGGGATTTTAATCGCTCTTCCAACCCATTGATTTCTTTCGGGAAACGATCACATGTCAGAATGATCTGGCGGCCCCCTTCCAACAGGGAGTTGAAGGTGTGGAAAAACTCTTCCTGCGAACGCTCCTTACCAGCAAAAAATTGGATATCGTCGATCAGCAGCGCATCCATCGAACGGTAGTATCGTTTGAAATCATTTATTGCATTCAACTGCAGCGCCTTTACCATATCGGCAACAAACCGCTCGGAATGCAAGTAAACCACTTTTGCATTAGGGTTGCGCGCCACCATGGCATTACCGACAGCTTGCATCAAATGGGTTTTCCCCAAGCCAACTCCACCATATATAAAGAGAGGGTTGTAGGCACCGCCCGGATTTTCCGCCACTTGGCGCGCTGCGGCCAAACCTAGCTGGTTGGACTTGCCTTCGACAAAGGTAGCGAAGGTAGATGACACATTTAAATAGTTGCTGTGCTTAAGGCCGCCTTCAACTTCCAACTCGGGCGTTACACGAGTGCTATCAAAACCGGTTTCTAGAAGAATATCGCGTGACTTTGTGTCATATTCAATGATTTTAGCAGGAGATTTTGCCCTATTCGACGAGTTTGAATAACTATCACTGTTAACTTCCTGCACCACACTTTGGCTACCAAACGCGAGATTGTCCTCCCGCATATCAGCTGAAACTGGAGCTAAAGTAGCGGATTCATAGCTGGGCACTGAGCGCTGGTTTACCGGGTTCGCTTGAAAACCTGCTGCCGGTCGCGGCGCAACACCCACCGCCACCAGCAGGTTATTGTCCTGATGGTAGTGACTGGCCAGTTCGCGGATACGATTAAGAAATTTTTCTGTGACCCAGTCGCAAATAAAGCGATTGGGTGCTAGCAAGCGCAATTCTTGGGGAGAGGCTGATTCATCAATTTGCAATGGCCGAATCCAGGTATTGAACTGCTGTGAAGGCAATTCATCCTGTAGGCTGGCGGCACATAATTTCCAAATCGATTGCAGCAAAACCAAAACTCCCGAAACGCCAATTGCGGTTATTGTTCATTGATGTGTTGATAAACAGAGATAAAGACTGAGACCCGCTACTATTTGATGAATTCTGGATAGGATTAAACCCAGATTTATACGGGGGATCTAAGTCTACTCCCGCCCCCCAGAGTTATCCACAACAAAAGTTAAAATTAATTTGAACGGGCTAAAATTTAGCCATTAAAATTCAATTAGTTACACCATAACGACCAGCTTATAACAGAGCACCGCGAGGCGGCAAAAAGAATGAATAAAACGACAAACCTGTGGATAAACCTGTGAATAACATATGAATTGACTGGGGGGAAAGTGGTAGAAAATGTGCACAGCTCAATTTGCCACTTTTTGTAGATTATTTGCTCAAAATAATTTGCTTTAGACAGTGGCATTCATTAGAATCCCGCCTCTTTTCGCACGCCGTGTGAATTAACTCAGGATTTTTAACAGGTTTATCATGAAAAGAACATTCCAACCCAGCAATCTGAAACGCGTTCGTAACCACGGTTTTCGTGCTCGTATGGCTACCAAAGGTGGCCGTTTGGTATTGGCTCGTCGTCGCGCCAAAGGCCGTGCCGAGCTGACTCGCGTTTAATCGTTCGCGCTTCTTGGTTCACTAGCAGTTTGTTGAAATTTGTTATTGGCAAACGTGAGACAAAGTAGTCGATAACGGTCATTCCCAGACTATTTTTAGCGCACTTATGCCAGCCAAAATAGAATTTCAACAGTCTGCTAGTTCGAATCAACCCCAAAGCGATGTCCGCTTTGGTCCAGGTTCCAACTCCGCTTCTTTTTGTTTTACCAAATCCCTGCGTTTACTCTGCGCCGCTGATTTCAAACCCGTGTTTGATGACGCTCCTTTTCGCGCTTCACATCAGTATTTTTTGATCCTCGCCCGCCTCAACCAACAGACCCAGCCGCGTTTGGGTTTGGTGATGGCCAAAAAACACATGAAGTTGGCAGTGGAACGCAACCGCATGAAACGCTTGATCCGCGAAAGTTTTCGCCTGCAGCAGCAGGAGTTAGCCGGGTTGGATATTGTGGTGCTGTCACGCAAGGGGATGGATAGCCTGTCCAATAGCGAATTTAGCCAGCAATTAAATCAACAATGGCAGCGAATTTTCAAAAAAGTGCGCCATCATCGGTTAACATCGCAGGCGCAAAATCAAGGGGCAGAGCAAAAGGTCAATGCAGATGCTAAAGCGACTGATCAATAACGGCCATTCCGGCCTGATCTGGCTGGCAGTCAAACTGCTGCACGGCTATCGCTATTTTTTAAGCCCCTGGATTGGCAACCAATGCCGCTTTTATCCCAGCTGCTCACATTACTCGGAAGAAGCAATTGTGCGGCATGGATTTTTTACAGGGTCTTATCTAACCCTGCGACGCCTACTAAAATGCCATCCCTGGCATGAAGGCGGCCTCGATCCGGTACCGGAATTGAACAAGACCTGTTGTTCTTCTATTCACTCACACACTATTGATGGCAGTCATTAAGATGGATTGGCAAAAAAACCTATTAATTGCAGCAATTCTCGCTACCTTATTGATGTTGGTTATTCGCTGGCATGAATATCAGGAACAGCTACCCACACAAACACCGGTAGCCACCCAAACCACCACTAACACGGGTTCAATCCCCGCAGCGGCGGCAATCAACAGTGATATTCCAGTTGCTGCCAATAGTCTGTCTGAAGCAGAAAAAACTACTTTGGCTGCCAACCAACTGATTAAAGTGAAAACAGACAGTTTTGATCTCGTCATCAATCCTCTGGGTGGCGACATTGTGCAGCTTGCACTTCCACGTCACTTTCTCAAACTGGACACTCCCGACCAACCTTTTGTGTTGCTCGATAACCGCGACAACCACACTTATCTGGCACAAAGTGGCTTGATTGGCACTAACGGCACCGATACTGCTCAAGGTCGCCCACTGTTTAGCAGTGAGAAAAATGAATACACCCTGGCCGATGGTGAAAAGCAGTTGGTCGTTGACCTGGTATTGCAACAGGGCGAAGTCAATATCACCAAGCGCTACACCTTTACCCGCGGCGATTACCTGATCAACGTTGAATACCTGATCGATAATAAAAGCGCCAATACCTGGTCAGCACAGCTTTACGGCCAAATCAAACGCGATAGCCAAAACTTTGTAAAAGTCAGCGCTTTGGAAATGAACCCTTTCCTGGGTGCCGCAATTACCACCGCGGAAGAAAAGTACAAAAAAATCACCTTTGCCGATATGGCTGAAAAAGAAGAAAAAGTGGGCGTTCAAGGTGGTTGGGTGGCGATGGTACAGCACTACTTTATCAGCGCCTGGATTCCCGATGCCGATAGTCAAAACACCTATCATTTGCGCAAGTTGGGCGACAATGACCTTTATTTGATGGGTTTTACCGGCAAGGTTAATGAAGTTGCTCCCGGAACCCAAGCTAGTATCTCAGCCGGTTTTTACGCTGGCCCCAAAGATACCGAGCGTTTGGAACAAATCTCTCCCTACCTCGACCTGACAGTAGACTACGGCTGGCTCTGGTGGGTAGCCAAACCATTGTTCTTTGTTCTTAAGTGGATTCACGGTTTAGTAGGCAACTGGGGCTTGGCCATTATTGGTTTAACCTTGATTGTAAAAGCCTTGTTCTTCAAACTTTCGGCAACCAGCTATAAATCCATGGCGAAAATGCGCAAGTTAGCGCCGAAAATGGCTGAATTGAAAGAACGTCTTGGCGATGACCGCCAGAAGTTCTCGCAAGAAATGATGAAAATGTATAAAACCGAAAAGGTAAACCCTTTTGGTGGTTGCTTGCCGCTGCTGATCCAGATGCCGGTATTCCTCGCTCTTTATTACGTGTTGATGGAATCGGTAGAACTGCGCCACTCGCCGTTCTTCGGCTGGATCTTCGATCTCTCGGTAAAAGACCCCTACTTTGTGCTGCCAGTTATTTACGGTATCACCATGTATTTTATGCAGAAGCTCAACCCACAGCCGACTGATCCTATGCAAGCGCGCATCATGCAAATGCTGCCGTTGATCTTTACCTTTATGTTCCTCTGGTTCCCGGCTGGTCTGGTACTTTACTGGGTGACTAACAACACCTTGTCGATTATCCAGCAGTACATCATTACCAAACAAATCGACGCTGAACCTGCTGCTAAATAAGTCATCGCTATGATCATTACCGACACCATCGCCGCCATCGCCACCGCCACTGGCCGCGGTGGTGTCGGTATAGTCCGCATCTCCGGCGCCAAAGCCCGTCTGGTTGCCGAACAACTGCTTAACATCCAACTCCAACCGCGCCACGCCCATTATTGCGATTTCAAAAACCGCGCTGGCGATGTGCTCGACCAAGGCATAGCCCTATTTTTCCCAGGCCCCAACTCTTTTACCGGTGAGGATGTCCTTGAACTCCAGGGCCACGGCGGGCCAGTTATTCTTGACTTACTCCTGCGCGAAATCACCCAGCTCGGTATCCGCCTCGCCCGTCCGGGTGAGTTTTCCGAGCGCGCATTTTTAAATGACAAACTCGACCTCGCCCAGGCCGAAGCTATTGCTGACCTGATCGATGCCACCAGCGAACAAGCGGCACGCAATGCTTTGCACTCACTGCAAGGTGCGTTTTCCAAACGTATCCATGAACTGGTTGAAGCCTTGATTCACTTGCGAATTTACGTTGAAGCATCAATTGACTTCCCCGAAGAAGAGATCGACTTTTTAAGTGACGGCAAAGTTGCGCGCGATCTGGATAACATCATCGGAAAACTGGAGCAGGTATTTAAAGAAGCACGTCAAGGTGTGTTAGTGCGCGACGGTATGCGCGTGGTGATTGCCGGTCGTCCCAATGCCGGAAAATCCAGTTTGCTCAACGCGCTGAGTGGACGCGAGTCTGCCATTGTGACCAGTATTGAAGGCACTACCCGCGATGTACTGCGCGAACATATCCATATTGATGGCATGCCATTGCATATTATTGATACCGCCGGCTTACGCGACAGCCCGGATGAAGTCGAACAGATCGGCATCCAACGAGCCTGGCAGGAGATCCAACAAGCCGACCGGGTGCTGTTATTAGTCGATAGCCGCCAAAGTCAGCTGGCTAAGCCTAACGAAATATGGCCTGAGTTTGTCGAAAAACTGCAAGATCCCAGCAAAATCACTCTGGTTCGCAACAAAATTGATCTTAGCGCTGAAGCAGCTGGATTGTTTCACTCAACATCGAACGACCTATATATAGGTATTAGTGCTGCAACCGGCGCCGGGATTGATGATCTAAAAAACCATCTGAAAACCATTATGGGTTTTAGCGGCGGTGGTGAAGGAGGATTTACCGCCCGCCGCCGCCACCTCGATGCACTTGAACGCGCACAATTGTTCCTCGCTTCTGGCAAAACCCAGCTGCAAGGTTATGCCGCCGGCGAATTGCTGGCTGAAGATTTACGCCAGGCGCAAAACTCGCTCAGTGAGATAACCGGCGAATTTACCCCGGATGATTTACTTGGGCGCATCTTCAGCAGTTTTTGTATCGGCAAATAACCTATTATCCAGTCGCCTGTTTCCACTCAAATCCGCCTTGTGTGAACCCCTGCCAACAATGCCTTAGCGCTATGTCTATACTGTTTATTAATTAAACAATATAGACCTACGCGATGAATACCCCACCGCAAACCAGCATTGCCAAAACCCATGCAGAACCTCTGGTTGCCATCCAGTTACTTTCTGCTTGCCGGATTTTGGTAATTAATGGCAAAGGCGGATCGGGTAAAACCACCGTCAGTACCAACCTTGCCTCCTGGTTAGCAAAACGTGGGGATACCACCGTACTGGTCGATGCAGATCCCCAGGGTTCAGCCAGCCATTGGCTAAGTTCACGCGGACCCGAACTCCCAAAAATTTTCGGCGTAAAAATAGAACTCAATAGCCGCATCACGCGCAGCTTCCAATGGCGAGCGCCCAAATCGACACGCTGGTTGATAACCGATGCCGCACCCGGCCTTACTGATATGGCACTGGACGATATCATCCAGAACCACGATCTCATTATAGTGCCGGTGCTACCCTCGGATATTGATATCCGCGCCAGCGCCCGTTTTATTGGCGAACTCCTGTTAACCCGCAGCATGCGCCGCCAGCGTCGCCCTATCGCAGTAATTGCAAACCGCGTTAAACAACAGGCAAATGCCTGGGAGCGATTACAAAAATTCCTGCTAAGTTTGAATATTCCCTATCCCGCGACCCTGAGGGACACCCAGCATTATGTACGCGCCTATAGTGAAGGGCGCGGTATTGCCGATTACCCACAGCAGAGCCATGCGCGCGATCGCAACGATTGGGAATTACTTTTATGTTGGCTTGATGCCCAGGCTTCACCTATCCAATGGTTGGATGAATCACTCTCCGATGACCCAGATACCGATGTGGTAAATGCATCCTGACTACCAAAATATCCCTGGTATTCATTTCTTTCTATCGCACAAATTAATCCCCAAACCTTCCAGTAAAAGACACCTTAATACCGGCTTATAACCATGTTTTTCCACACAGTTACACAGGTTATCCACAGTTAAATCGAGTTTTATGGTGTAAATAGTTGTTTTTAATACTATTTTGATTGTGATCCAACACTCATGTGTACAAACCTGTGGGTGTGGATGACAAAAGCTGGGCAGACTTTTGGGGATAAGTCGCTTTTTTCTCCACTTCTGTATAACAAAGGCTTTTACAACCAGCTTCCGAGCAGCTTAAGACCAGCTTGCGCGATGCTTTTCCAGTTCCTTATCCTGCAATTAACCTATTGAAAAATAATTACTTTCTTGGTTTATCCACAGAAATATCGCGCTATATATATAACAACATCTTTTAAATACCTAAATAACAATACATATATTCATTTCATAAAATATTTTCCTTTGTTGTAACAGCGAGCTGTTTTTTTGAATAACTAAAAACGCATGCGATCTACAAACAGGACTTAGGTATTTGAGTTGAAACGCTTAGCGGCGGGAGTTCTCAGTTGAGCCCATATGGAGGGTTAAAATTTATATTGATTAATCCCTGTACAAGTTTTGTGCAAACCGCTGACAAGCCCTATAATGTCGCCCCTTTTGTCCCTCGCCTGTCCAAGGTATTTGTACGCAGCCCGGCTGCAAGGTAGTAAGCGATGATTTTCCCGGATCGTTTTGATGTGATTGTGATCGGCGGCGGCCATGCTGGTACTGAGGCATGCTTAGCTTCCGCGCGTATGGGCTGTAAGACTTTGCTGCTGTCGCACAACATCGAAACCCTCGGCCAAATGTCTTGTAACCCGGCCATTGGCGGGATTGGCAAAAGCCATCTGGTAAAAGAAATCGATGCCATGGGCGGTGCTATGGCACTGGCTACCGACAAAGGCGGCATCCAGTTTCGCGTCCTCAATGCGCGCAAAGGTCCTGCAGTGCGGGCGACCCGTGCGCAAGCTGACCGCATCCTCTACAAAGCGGCGATCCGCGAAACCTTGGAAAACCAGGAAAACCTATGGATTTTCCAACAAGCCGCTGACGATCTGATTGTGGAAAACGATCAAGTACGCGGTGTGGTTACACAGATGGGCCTGAAATTTATGGCCAATCAAGTCGTCTTGACTGCCGGTACTTTCCTTGGTGGTTTGATCCACATCGGCATGCAAAATTATTCCGGTGGTCGCGCGGGTGATCCGCCGTCGATTGCACTGTCAAAACGCCTGCGTGAATTACCGCTGCGCGTTGACCGTCTAAAAACCGGTACGCCGCCGCGCGTGGATGCACGCACGGTCAACTTGGCTGTACTGGAAAAACAATACGGCGATGAGCCGCGCCCGGTGATGTCGGTGATGGGCAACCGCGCCATGCAACCGCAACAAATTTGTTGTTACATTACCCACACCAATGAAAAAACCCACGATGTAATTCGTCGCAACCTCGATCGCTCGCCCATGTACTCGGGCGTGATTGAAGGAATCGGCCCGCGCTACTGCCCGTCGATTGAAGATAAAATCCACCGCTTCGCGGATAAGGATTCTCACCAGGTATTTATCGAGCCGGAAGGTTTGACTACCCACGAACTTTACCCGAACGGAATTTCCACTAGCTTGCCGTTTGATGTGCAGCTGGAAATCGTGCGCTCGATGAAAGGGTTTGAAAACGCTCACATCCTGCGCCCTGGTTACGCCATTGAATACGATTATTTCAATCCGCAAGATTTGCAACACAGCCTGGAAACCAAAGTGATCGGCGGTTTATTTTTTGCCGGCCAGATCAACGGCACCACCGGTTACGAAGAAGCCGGTGCACAAGGTTTGCTTGCGGGAATAAACGCGGCGCTGCGCGCGCAAGAAAAAGCGGCCTGGTGCCCAACACGCGACCAAGCTTACGTCGGGGTATTGGTGGACGACTTGATTACCCTCGGCACCAAGGAACCTTACCGCATGTTTACCAGCCGCGCCGAATACCGGTTGTTGTTGCGCGAAGACAACGCAGATTTGCGCTTAACTGAAAAAGCGCGCGAGTTTGGTTTGATTGGTGATGCGCAGTGGAAAATTTTCTGCGACAAGCGCGAGCAGATTGCGCTTGAGCAAGAGCGTCTTCGCTCTACCTGGATTCAAGCTGGTTCATCGGAAGCAGAATTGGTTGAGCAAAAAATCCAAACTAAATTAACGCGCGAATACAGTTTGATGGATTTGTTGCGCCGCCCGGAATTGAGCTACACCGATATCGCCTCGCTTAAAGGTAAAGCTATCGCCAATGAAGCAGCGGCTGAACAAGTAGAAATTGAAGCAAAATATTCTGGCTATATCGAACGTCAACAGGAAGATGTGGATCGTTTGCGTGCATATGAAAATACGATTATTCCGGATGACTTTGATTATTCGGTGGTTGATGGACTGTCCAATGAGGTCAAACAAAAATTGACCGCTGCGCGGCCACAAACGCTAGCGCGTGCAGCGCGAATTTCCGGCATTACGCCAGCGGCGATTTCGCTGGTGTTGATTTATCTGAAAAAACGCGGTGTGTTAAAACGCTTGCAGGAAGATGCTCCGGAACAACAAGCATCGTAATTGTGAAAAATCGATGGGTATCGCTTAGGCTCCACCCATCCTACAAAAAGCCTATAGCGAATTTATTAAAGAGAGACGAGTGACGGATTTAAACACTGAATTACGCGCGCAATTGTTGCGCGGCGCCATTGAGATGTCGGTTGCGCTGAGTGAAGGCCAAATTGAAAAGTTGTTGGCCTATGTGCGCGAGTTCGAAAAATGGAACAAAGCCTATAATCTATCGGCGGTGCGCGATATTCGCCAAATGGTAGCGCGTCATCTGCTGGATAGCTTAAGTGTGGTGCCTTGGTTTACTGCCAATAAAAATTTTTCCGCTACGCGGATAATTGATGTCGGCACCGGCGGTGGCCTGCCGGGAATTCCATTGGCTATTATGTTCCCGGAAAAACAATTTACCCTTCTCGATAGCAACGGTAAAAAAACCCGCTTTTTATTTCATGTTAAAACCCTGCTGGGGTTAACCAATGTAACGGTTGAGAATCGGCGGGTCGAAGAATTTCAACCCGAGCAAAAATTTGATGCAGTGATAAGCCGTGCCTTCGCCAGTTTGCAAGATATGACCGACGGTTGTGCACATATGTTGGTGCCGGGCGGAATTTTTCTGGCGATGAAAGGGATATTTCCGCAAGATGAACTTGCACCTATCGCTGGCAAAATTGAATTACTAGAAAGTGTAAAGCTGTTGGTTGCCGAAACAGATGGCGAGCGCCACCTGTTAGTCTTGCAGCCGAAACAATAAAAATTTTTCAACCACTGGGTGGTTATAGGATTTTCACTTGACCAAGATATACGCCATTGCCAATCAAAAAGGTGGAGTCGGTAAAACAACCACCTGCGTGAATTTAGCTGCATCACTGGTAGCGACAAAAAAGCGTGTCTTGCTGGTGGACCTCGACCCACAGGGCAACGCCACTATGGGCAGTGGTGTCAACAAAAATGAAATTGAAGAAAATATTTACGATGTGTTGACCGAGCGCGCTGCGATCAAAGATTGCATAGTGGTTTCGGAAAGCGGCAAATACCATGTGCTGCCCGCCAATGGCGATTTAACCGCGGCCGAAGTTGAAATGCTCGCGCTGGATAACAAAGAGCGCCGTCTACAAAATGCACTCAATCAGGTGCGCGACCAATACGATTATATTCTTATCGACTGCCCACCTTCGCTTAACATGCTCACCTTGAATGCACTTGCCGCCTGTGACGGCGTCATTATTGCGATGCAGTGTGAGTATTATGCATTGGAAGGTTTATCGGCATTGGTTGGTACTATTAATCAAATTCAGAAAGTATTGAATCCCAATTTAAAAATCGAAGGCTTACTGCGCACTATGTATGATCCGCGCAATAGTTTGACCAACGATGTATCGGCGCAATTGCAGCAGCATTTTGGCGATCGCTTATACCGCACTTGCATCCCGCGCAATGTGCGTCTTGCGGAAGCGCCAAGTTTCGGCATGCCGGTGTTGGCGTTTGATCGCCAATCCAAAGGCGCAATTGCCTACCTCGCGCTGGCCGGTGAAATTTTGCGCCGCAACGAAACGCCAAAACAATCCGCCGCTGCGGCAGAAACCCTCTAACAAAAAATTGAAATAAGGCTGGTTGAGATGTCGACAAAACGCAAAGGATTAGGAAAAGGCTTGGATGCACTTTTGAGTGCTGGTTTGGGTGTAACTGCACCTGCGCCCGAAATGCCGATCAATCCTGCGGAAGTAGATAGCAAACTCGATTATCGCGATGGCAAGCTCGCACATTTACCGGTGGAATTAATCCAGCGCGGCAAATACCAGCCGCGCCGCGATATGCACACTGAAGCTCTGGAAGAGTTGGCGGAATCGATCAAAGCCCAAGGCGTGATGCAGCCGATTGTGGTGCGCCCGATTGGTGAAGGCCGCTACGAAATTATCGCCGGTGAACGCCGCTGGCGCGCTACCCAAATTGCCGGCTTGGATAAAATCCCTGCAGTGATTCGCGATGTCCCCGATGAAGCCGCAATTGCGATGGCGCTGATCGAAAATATCCAGCGTGAAAATTTAAATCCGATTGAAGAAGCAGTTGCGCTCAAACGCTTGCAAGACGAATTTGAATTGACCCACGCGGAAGTGGCGCAAGCAGTCGGTAAATCGCGTACAACTATCACCAACTTGCTGCGTCTGATTGCCTTGAGCGACGAAGTCAAAACCCTGCTCGAACACGGCGATTTGGAAATGGGTCATGCGCGGGCGTTGTTGACCCTCGACGATGAAACCCAGCGCGCGATTGCACGGCAAATCGTCGCCAAGGGGCTGTCGGTACGCCAGACGGAAGCCTTGGTGCGTTTGCACCAGGAAGGACAACATACCGACAAAGTAAAACCCGAAGTTACCGTCTCTGCCGATATTCGCCGTTTACAAGATCAGCTTTCCGATACGTTGGGTGCAGGAGTTGAAATCCAGCATGGTTCCAAGGGTAAGGGAAAATTGGTGATTAGCTATAATTCGCTCGATGAACTGGATGGTATCCTTGGCCATATCAAATAAATTTATTCCTTTTCCCGCTTTGCTGGCACCTGTGCAAAGGGTGCCATTTCCCTACATCTAGTTACCGATCCCGACTCTAAACACAAATTGCAGTAATCGATAAATTGGTTGCTAAATTTACAGCAAATTTACTAGGCAGTTTTTATGTTTGGTGTTAGCGGGACGGTTGCTGCTGGGGGGCTTAATCTCTATAATGCGCCACGTTTGGGCGTCTGGAACATAAGCATGTTACTAATGGTAATAAGCAGCTCTTTGTGACAGAATGCCGCCGCAAAAAATGAGGGCGGAATCCAGAATGTCGCGTTATCTCAAAGGGCGTGACTTTGCTCTTCAGACAGTGGCGGTCCAGCTATTGGTAACCTTGGCGTTAAGTGCCTTGGGTCTTGCGGTCAATAAGCAGATCGCAATTTCATTGTTTGTCGGTGGAATTATTTGTGTGACGGCCAACTTGTGGCTGGCACTAGTGGCGTTTCGTCCCCGATTGGGCGCGCCACCCCAAAAGATACTCGCCGCTTTTTACACGGGTGAGCTTGGAAAATTTGTAATCACAGCCTTGATGTTTTTGCTGGCCTTTAAGCAGATTGGGTTTTTAAAAGAAACCGCTTACGCCGCAACCATGATTTTGGCTTATGTGATGGTCCAGGTAATTGCCTGGCTATATCCGCTAGTCCGCAGCCCCGGTGGGCGCCGCTAGTGTGAACCGATTTCAACTTTGGTCATTTGGGATTTAACGATGTCATCCGCTGAACACGCAGAAGTTCTAACATCTTCAGAATATATCAAACACCACCTTACCAACCTCACCTATGGCAAGTTGCCTGATGGTACTTGGGGATTTGCGCATAATAGCGACGAAGCTGCACAAATGGGCTTTTGGGCTGTTAACGTAGATACCATGGGTTGGTCGTTATTTTTAGGTGCGCTGTTTTTCTTTATTTTCCGCAGCGTTGCTAAGAAAGTAACCTCCGATGTACCCACCGGTGCACAAAACGCAGTTGAATTCGCTATCGAGTTTGTTGATAGCAATGTAAAGAGTATGTTCCCTTACAAAAACAAAATGATTGGGCCTATGGCACTAACGATTTTTGTATGGGTATTTTTCATGAATGCGATGGATTTGATTGCCATCGATCTTCTGCCAGAAATTGCTAAATTAGTTGGTGTTTCACTTGGCGCTGATCCTCACGCGGTGTTCTTTAAAGTCGTTCCCTCAACTGATCCTAACATCACGCTGGGTATGGCATCTTGTGTTTTCATTCTGATCCTGTGGTACAGCATTACCCAAAAAGGTGTAATAGGATTTATTAAAGAATTTACCTTACACCCTTTCAGCAGCAGTAATCCCATTGTGCAAACCTTGTTTATTCCAGTAAATCTGGTGCTTGAACTGCCCGGTTTGTTTGCCAAGCCGGTATCGCTCGGCTTGCGTCTGTTCGGTAATCTCTACGCTGGTGAAATTATCTTTATCCTGATTGCGATTTTGTACGGCGCTGGATATTTGTTCGCAGGTGTTGCTGGTTTGATCCAGATAGTATGGGCACTCTTCCATATTTTGATCATCTATCTTCAAGCGTTGATTTTCATGGTGCTGACAATTGTTTATATGAGTTTGTCTTACCAAACCGATGAGCAGCATTAAGTTTTTTAGTTTGTTTTTTTAAGTTTTTGTTTTTCGTTTTTTATTTTTTATCAACTTAAGTAGGAGAAAACACTGTGACTGAAGCTCAAGCTTTGATTTATCTGGCAGGTGCACTGGTAATTGGTTTAGGTGCTGTAGGTGCTGCGATTGGTGTAGGTATTCTTGGTGGTAAATTTTTGGAAGGCGGCGCTCGTCAACCAGAATTGATCCCAATGTTGCGTACCCAATTCTTCGTTGTTATGGGTCTGGTCGATGCGGTTCCAATGATTGGTGTTGGTATCGGCATGTACATCCTGTTTGCTACAGGCGCCTAATTTTAAGTAGTCGCGTTAGCGATTAATCCCTCTAACAAAGGCATCTAAACGTGAACCTGAACGCAACTTTTATCGGTCAGATGGTGGCATTTGTCATCTTTATTTATCTGACACATCGTTTTGTATGGCCACCCATTGTTGCGGCAATGGCTGAGCGTACCAAGCGTATCGCTGATGGTCTCCAGGCTGCGGATAAAGCTGAAAAAGATCTCGAATTGGCCAAACAGAAAGTGGTTGAGCAACTGACATCTGCAAAGAAAGAAGCGGCCATCATTATCGATCAAGCCAACAAGCGCGCTATCGAAATTGTTGAAGAAGCAAAAGAGAAAGCCCGTTTGGAAGGTGATCGTCTGAAAGCCTCTGCCCAAGCTGAAATTGAACAGGCTACCAGCCGTGCGCGCGAAGAACTGCGCAGCAAAGTGGTAACCCTGGCATTGGCTGGTGCAGAAAAGATTCTCGAATCTTCTATCGATCAAAATGCTCACAACGAGTTGGTAAACAAACTCGCTGCCGAGCTCTAAGAGAGGTAGATATGGCTGAACTGACCACCTTGGCTAGACCTTATGCCAAAGCAGCATTTGAATTCGCCTTGGCTGCAAACAAGTTGCAGTCATGGTTTGAAGCTCTGGAAGTTTCAGCCGCTGTAGCAGAACAAGATCAGGTGAAAAAAGCCTTGGGCGTATCTGGTCTGTCTGCCGCACAGAAAGCTTCCATCTTTGTACAAGTTTGTGGTGAGAAGATGGATGAAAATCAACAGAATTTCATCCGCACCCTTGCGAGCAATAAACGTCTGGCGCTTCTTCCGTTTGTGAAAGAGCTGTTCGCCAGAATGAAAGCCCAGCAAGAAAAAACCATCGATGTTGAGGTGACCGCAGCTTATGAGTTGCCGGTTGACTTGATAAACAAATTGGCTCAAGCACTGAGCGCCAAGTTGGATCGTAAAGTCAGTGTTCAAGGCTCGGTTGATAAGAGCCTGCTGGGTGGTGTTGTTATCCACACCGGCGACATGGTGATTGACGGTTCAGTACGTGGTCGCTTGGCGAAGCTCGCCGAAGCAATGAAATCCTAATGTTAGGGTCGAGGAACAGAGCATGCAGCAACTGAATCCTTCTGAAATCAGTGAAATTATCAAGCAGCGCATCGCTGGCCTTGAGTTTTCAACAGAAGCACAAAACGAAGGTACTGTCGTTTCCGTAACAGACGGTATTATTCGTATTCACGGTCTCGCCGATGTTATGTACGGTGAGATGATTGAATTTGAAGGCGGCATCTACGGGATGGCACTGAACCTGGAGCGCGACTCTGTAGGTGCAGTAATTCTCGGCGATTACCGCGGTGTGGCCGAAGGCCAAAAATGTAAGTGTACTGGCCGTATTCTGGAAGTTCCTGTTGGTCCGGAAGTATTGGGTCGTGTACTCGACGCATTGGGTAACCCGATTGACGGCAAGGGTCCACTCAACACCAAAATGACCGACGCGATCGAAAAAATTGCGCCCGGCGTAATTTGGCGTAAGTCGGTTGACCAGCCAGTACAAATTGGTTTGAAAGCCATTGATGCGATGGTACCTATCGGCCGCGGCCAGCGTGAGCTGATCATCGGCGACCGTCAAATCGGTAAAACCGCCATTGCGGTTGATGCGATCATCAACCAAAAAGGTTCTGGCATTAAATGTATTTATGTTGCTATCGGCCAGAAAGCATCTTCTGTAGCAAGCGTTGTACGCAAGCTCGAAGAGCACGGCGCTATGGATCACACCGTTGTGATCGCAGCGACTGCTTCTGATCCAGCTGCTATGCAATTCCTTGCAGCCTTCACCGGTTGCACCATGGGTGAATACTTCCGCGACCGTGGTCAAGATGCACTGATTATTTATGACGACTTGACCAAGCAAGCTTGGGCTTACCGTCAAATTTCTCTGTTGCTGCGTCGTCCACCGGGCCGTGAAGCTTATCCCGGCGACGTATTCTATCTCCACTCCCGTCTGCTTGAGCGCGCTTCTCGTGTAAGCGAAGCTTATGTTGAGAAATTCACCAAAGGTGAAGTGAAAGGTAAAACCGGTTCTTTGACCGCGCTGCCAATCATTGAAACCCAAGCAGGTGACGTGTCTGCATTCGTTCCAACTAACGTGATTTCTATTACCGATGGACAGATCTTCCTTGAGTCGTCCATGTTCAACTCAGGTATTCGTCCTGCGATGAACGCCGGTATTTCGGTATCGCGCGTAGGTGGTGCTGCACAAACTAAAGTGGTTAAAAAGCTCTCTGGTGGTATCCGTACCGCACTGGCGCAATACCGCGAACTGGCTGCGTTTTCGCAGTTTGCTTCCGATTTGGACGAAGCGACCAAATCACAGTTGGAACACGGTCAACGTGTTACCGAATTGATGAAGCAAAAGCAATTTGCTCCATTCAGTGTTTCGCAAATGGCGCTGGTCTTGTTTGCTGCTAACGAAGGTCATCTGAAAGATATCGCCGTTAACAAGGTGCTGGATTTTGAAGCTGCCCTGCTCTCTTTCGCAAAATCAGAAATCGCTGACACTATGGCTCACATAGATGCTACTGGCGATTGGAATGGCGAACTGGAAGGCAAGTTCAAAGAGCTGATCACCAAGCTGAAAGCAAGCCGCACCTGGTAATTTGGCGGTCAATAAAAGCCGGTGATGCATCGGCTTTTATGACCTCAAGCGTCTTAGGCCGTTAACCTGAGTTCGAGAGTATGGCAAGCACTAAAGAAATCCGGACGCAAATTTCGAGCGTCAAAAGCACGCAGAAAATTACCAGCGCGATGGAAATGGTCGCTGCAAGTAAAATGCGTCGTGCGCAAGACCGTATGCAATTGGGCAAACCTTACGCCAATCGCATCCGCGAAGTAGTCGGGCACTTGGCTAACTCCAGCCCCGAGTACAAACACCGTTTTATGAAAGAGCGCGAAGTGAAGCGCGTTGGTTATGTTCTGGTGTCCAGTGATCGCGGTCTCTGCGGTGGTTTAAACACTAATCTGTTTAAAGCAGCGATTAGAGATATGAAATCCTGGAACGACAAGGGCATTGCCATTGATCTGTGTCTGGTGGGTGCAAAAGCGGCCCAGTTTTTCAAAAGTTTTGGTGGCAATGTAGTTGCTTCCACACGCGATATCGGCGAAGCCCCTGTGGTTGCTGATCTTATCGGCAGTGTGAAAGTCATGCTCGATGCATTTGAGGAAGGCAAGATCGATAAGCTGTTTATGGTGAGCAACGATTTTGTTAACACCATGACGCAAGCGCCGAAAGTTCGCCAGTTGTTGCCTCTGGTGGCCGAAGAAAATACCAAGTTGAAACATCACTGGGATTATATCTACGAGCCGGATGCTGAGTTCCTGTTGAAAGGTTTGTTGACTCGCTTTATTGAATCGCAAGTCTATCAAGCGGTAGTTGAAAACGCGGCCTGTGAGCAGGCAGCGCGTATGATTGCGATGAAAAGCGCAACCGACAACGCCGGTGAATTGATTGATAGTTTGAAACTGATTTACAACAAAGCGCGTCAGTCAGCCATTACGCAAGAGCTGTCAGAAATCGTCGGCGGTGCAGCAGCGGTATCTTGATACCCTGCTCCCATCCGTGCGCAGCAAGCCAAACTGTTTTTGTGTTTAATCTTTCAGCCCCCTGAGTTTTAATAAAAGGGATCTGAGATTTCTGGAACAAAGAGGAACCGGAAATGAGTAGCGGACGTATCGTTCAGATTATCGGCGCGGTTATCGATGTGGAATTCCCACGCGATGCAGTGCCTAAAGTTTATGATGCACTGGTCATCACAGATGGCAACCTGACCCTCGAAGTTCAACAGCAATTGGGCGACGGTGTTGTGCGCACGATTGCATTGGGCTCTTCCGAAGGTTTGCGTCGCGGCCTGGTTGTGACCAACACCAACGAACCAATCCGTGTACCTGTGGGCAAAGAAACCCTGGGTCGCATTATGGATGTGTTGGGCAACCCAATTGACGAGGCTGGTCCAATCGGCGAACAAGAGCGTATGCAGATTCACCGCGCTGCGCCCAAGTACGAAGAGCTGTCAGCGTCAGATGACCTGCTCGAAACCGGTATCAAAGTAATCGACCTGGTTTGCCCCTTTGCTAAAGGCGGTAAAGTCGGTTTGTTCGGTGGTGCGGGTGTAGGCAAAACCGTAAACATGATGGAACTCATCAACAACATCGCTAAAGAACACAGCGGTTTGTCGGTGTTTGCCGGTGTAGGTGAGCGTACCCGTGAAGGGAACGACTTCTACCACGAAATGAAAGAATCCAACGTAGTCGATAAAGTTGCGATGGTATACGGCCAAATGAACGAGCCGCCGGGGAACCGTCTGCGCGTTGCTTTGACTGGTCTGACGATGGCGGAGAAATTCCGTGACGAAGGTAAAGACGTTCTTTTCTTCGTAGACAACATCTACCGTTACACCCTGGCTGGTACTGAAGTATCTGCATTGCTGGGTCGTATGCCTTCAGCAGTAGGTTACCAACCGACGCTGGCGGAAGAAATGGGCGTTCTGCAAGAGCGTATTACTTCTACCAAGATTGGCTCTATTACCTCTGTTCAAGCCGTATACGTACCAGCGGATGACTTGACCGACCCATCGCCAGCAACCACCTTTGCGCACTTGGACTCAACTGTAGTACTGAGCCGTGATATCGCTGCAAAAGGTATTTACCCGGCGATCGATCCACTGGATTCAACTTCACGTCAGTTGGACCCAATGATCATTGGTAACGATCACTATGAAGTAGCGCGCGGTGTACAAACCGTACTGCAACGTTACAAAGAGTTGAAAGATATCATCGCGATTTTGGGTATGGATGAATTGTCAGAAGAAGACAAACAAACCGTATCCCGTGCGCGTAAAATCGAGCGTTTCCTGTCACAGCCTTTCCACGTAGCCGAAGTATTTACCGGTTCACCGGGCAAATACGTTCCACTGAAAGAAACCATTCGCGGTTTCAAAGGCTTGTTGGCCGGTGATTACGATCACTTGCCAGAACAAGCTTTCTACATGGTAGGTACTATCGACGAAGCGGTCGAAAAAGCTGCCAAACTCAAGTAATCGCCAACCCCCGTGTTAAACCGCGGGGGTTGTCTGCTGTCCTGTTGCAGGGCAGCGTTATTTCAGTGAAGAGACACAAGTATGGCCATGACTATTCAATGCGATATCGTCAGTGCTGAGCGTGAAATTTTCACCGGCTTGGTGGAGATGGTAATTACCACCGGTAGCCTGGGTGAAGTAGGTATTGCCTATGGTCACGCGCCATTGCTGACCGGTATCAAGCCAGGTCCTGTGCGTCTTATCAAACAAGGCGGCACCGAAGAAATTTATTTCGTTTCCGGTGGTTTCCTTGAAGTTCAGCCTTATCACGTCACTGTATTGGCAGATACTGCCTTGCGTGCCGACGATATGGATGAAGCTGCGGCATTAGAAGCACAGCAACTGGCGCAACAACAGCTGTCGGAGCAATCCAGCGAGATTGATTTCCAACGCGCTGCCGCACAATTGGCAGAAGCTGCTGCCCAATTGCGAACCCTGCAAGCGATTAAACGCAAAGCAGGTAAGTAAGCGGTTAGTGTTGAACCTGAAAAAGGCGACTTTCGAGTCGCCTTTTTTATTGGATGCGCTTTTTGTTTTAACGAGACATTGCCATTTCAATAGTGACTTAAATCGTTAAAATGCAGCAATTACCTTAGTGCTAACAATCGATAAGCTGAACACCACTCCTCTTCGAAACTCCAAAGGACTCTATCATGCTCGACATCCTCGTTCTCGCCGCCGGTAAAGGCACCCGCATGCGTTCCGACTTACCCAAAGTTTTGCACCCGATTGGCGGCAAAGCCCTGGTGCAACATGTAGTCGATACGGCGCGGCAAGTGGGTGGTGAGCAGATCCTGATTATCGTTGGCCATGGAGCGGAAAAAGTGGAACAACAGATGGCCGCGCCCGATGTGAAATTTGTCCTGCAAGCGCAGCAACTCGGCACTGGCCACGCGGTACAACAAGCCCTGCCCCAACTTAGAAATGATGCAACCGTATTAATCCTCTACGGCGATGTGCCGCTCACCCGCGCTGAAACCCTGCAAAAACTTATCGCCGGTGTGAATGAAACCCAAATGGGTTTGCTCACAGTGAATATGCAAGACCCAACCGGCTACGGTCGAATTGTGCGCGATAATTCCGGTGCAGTGATTGCGATTGTCGAGCACAAAGATGCGAGCGACGCGCAGAAAAAAATCGCCGAGATCAATACCGGTATCATGGCCGTCAAAGCAGTGCATTTAAAAAAATGGTTACCGCAATTAAAAAACAATAATGCCCAGGGCGAATTTTACCTGACCGATATTATCGCCATGGCCAAAGCCGATGGTGTTGCGATCCATGTTGAGCAACCCAATGCAGTTGAAGAAGTAGAAGGTATTAATAATCGCCAACAACAGGCGGCACTTGAACGCTTTTACCAAAAACAAAAAGCCAATGAGTTGATGGTGGCGGGGGTGACTCTACTCGATCCATCGCGCATTGATATTCGCGGAAATCTAACCGCTGGTCGCGATGTGGTTATCGATGTGAATTGTGTATTTGAAGGTGATGTTGTGCTTGGTGATGGCGTTGTCATTGAACCTAACAGCATCATCATCAATAGCAAAATTGGCAACAATTCCCATATCAAAGCTTTTAGCCATATTGAAGATTCGGCGCTCGCGGCGAACTGCGATATAGGCCCTTACGCGCGTTTGCGCCCGGGAACCCAGCTTGCGGACGACGTAAAAATAGGCAACTTTGTTGAAACTAAAAAAGCCGTGATCGCCAAGGGCAGCAAAGTGAATCACTTGAGTTATATCGGCGATGCCACTATCGGCAGCAAGGTGAATGTGGGTGCAGGGACTATCACTTGTAATTACGATGGTGTAAATAAATTCAAAACCGAAATTGGCGACAACGCGTTTATCGGCTCCAACTCGGCATTGGTTGCACCGGTAAAAATTGGTGCGGGCGCCACTGTAGGTGCAGGGTCAATTATCACCAAAGATGTTGAAACTGCAGAGCTGGCGATTGCGCGCAGCAAGCAGCGCAATATTCAGGGGTGGGAGCGTCCCACAAAAAAATAAAGTATGAAGTATATAAAATGTAAAACGAGGCCAAGCGCCTCGTTTTTTATGGAACCTGCCTAATATTTAAGGAGCGTTTTATGCGCATGAATGTAAGCACCAAACTCTGGTTGGCTTTTGTCGGCACCATAACGCTGTGCGTGTTGGCGCTCTATCTTTTATTGCATAACAGCTTGCGCCAGGGTTTCCTGGATTACACATCAAAACAATCTGTGCAGCGCTTGGAAATATTACGCAGTGCCCTGGCTAATGTGTATGGCGAAGACAATTCATTCCATGCACTTGAAACCAATCCATCGCGTTGGCTTGAGTTAAAAGACATAATTTTTGCTGAAAGCGAGTCCCTGTTTGAAGGCCTTCCGGCAACACCAGAGGCTGAAGCGAGCGCTCCGCGTGCCTATTATCGCGAGTTTGTCAGTAGTATCAGTTTGCATGACGCGAATAAAAAATTATTGCTGGGTGTTAACAAACCCAACCAAACATTGGATTGGATTCCAGTGACCAATGCAAACCAGCTGGTTGGTTTTATCGGCTTTGTAAAACCCACTGTTGTGAGTAGGCAGCAAGACCAAAATTTTATCCAGCACCAGTTTAAAATCTTCAGCATTATCAGTTTATTTGTGTTGGTGATTGCGACGATTGTTGCAACCCTACTGGCGCGACGAATCAGCCAGCCGTTGACTACCCTCGCTCAAAAGGCCCATGCATTGGCGTCTGGCGATTATTCGCAAACAATTCCGGTTACTAGCCAAGATGAAATCGGCCAACTCTGCAATAGTTTTAATCAGCTCAGTGAAGCGCTGGCGGCAAACCAACAATCGCGTGCACTTTGGGTTGCCGATATTTCCCATGAAATGCGCACACCGCTTTCTGTGCTCAAAGTGCAAATAGAAGCGATGCAGGATGGAATTCGACCCGCTAACTATGAAAACCTTGCATTGCTCTATGAAAAAATTCTAGGGTTGAGCAATTTGATCGATGATTTATTTGAACTGTCATTGTCTGACGTGGGGGCACTTAGCTACAACAAAAAAACTATTTCTCTCGCACCTTTGGTCAAAACCTGCGTTCAACATTTTCAAGTGAAAGCGGAAGCGGCGGATTTAACGTTAAAAGACAATATCGATGTAACTCAAGACTACTCAATAGTCGCTGATAGCGACCGACTGCAACAGTTATTCAGCAACTTGTTGGAAAACTCCATACGCTACACTGATGCGGGTGGTGAGATTCAGGTGGGCATCAGCACCAGCGATACGAAAGTTTTCATCACTTTTGATGACAGTGCGCCCGGCGTGGCACCTGAGCAATATGACAAAATTTTTGAGCGACTTTTCCGGTTGGAAAATTCACGCAGTCGCGCAACGGGCGGCGCGGGCTTGGGCTTGGCGATTTGTAAAAATATCGTCAATGCACATCAAGGCAATATTAGGGCGGGTACTTCGGCATTTGGTGGATTGCAAATTTGCATCGAGTTACCCAAAGCCCAACAATAAATATCCATCGCGTTTATTAAGGATGTAAAGATGCAAACATCACCATTGATTTGTTTGGTTGAAGATGAAGTTGATTTGGCAAAATTGATGGTGGAGTATCTGAACGCCAGCAACTTCCAAACAATTGTATTTAATCGCGGCGATGAAGCGCATCGCTGGTTGCAGCAAAATGAACCTGCATTAATTTTGTTGGATTTGATGTTGCCCGGTATGGATGGTTTGGAAATTTGTAAGCACCAGCGCCAACACTCGGCGGTGCCAATTATTATGATGACTGCCAAAGTAGAAGAAATTGACCGGTTATTGGGGCTTGAGTTGGGTGCGGACGATTATGTGTGCAAACCTTTTAGCGCGCGTGAAGTGGTCGCGCGCGTTAAGGCAGTGTTGCGCCGCAGCCTTCACACACCACAACATTCTGTTGTTTCAGCGCCGGTTGTTGTTGATGAGCAGAGCATGAGCCTGCGAGTTTTCAATCAGGTGGTTGAATTGACCAACGTGGAATTTCAATTATTTTCCCTGCTCTATTCCCAACCCGGCAGAATATTTTCCCGCCAGTATATCCTCGACAATATCTATCAGGACTACCGCATCGTGGGTGACAGGACAGTAGATGGGCACATCAAAAAATTGCGCAAAAAGCTCAACGATGCCAATGATCAGGTTGAGTTGATCCGCTCAGTCTACGGTGCCGGTTACAAATACGAAGCGCCCTAGCCGAGCAAACCAGCGCACCGCCCTACCCGCGCAAAAGACACAATTCATTCACAATTCACACATTTTGCTTCCTCATTTGAGGCCTACATTGGCACTTGTAGACCACAACCACAGAGGAACAAAGTTATGAAAAAGTTAATTATCACCGGTTTGATTGTTGGCAGTATCGCCTGTGCATCGTTTGTTGGTGCAAAAGATTGGAGCGGCGAAGCTAACTGGGGCAATGGCCATCAGCGTTTTGTTGCTGAGTTAAATCTGGATGCCGAACGTGCCGAAAAAATGTCGGCTATCCTCGACTCATACCGCGAAGTGCCCAAGCTCTACTTCACCAACCAAAGCGAAAAAATTCCGGAATTTCTTGCGCAAAAAGAAGCGGAATTAGCCGCGCTCTTAACGCCGGAAGAATTGAGGCAATTCAAACAGTCATTTGCTGAATGGGCCAAAACCAAAAAATTCGGCTTCATGACATTTTCATACAGCCAACCACAATCACTTCAGCAAGTTCCCGCATCACCACTGCCTGAATCCTTGCGGCAGGAAATCCGCAAGACCTTTGATAGCGAATTGATGCAACTGCGCCAGCAATTGCAGCAACAAACATTAAACGCGTAAACCTCTACTACTGCATCGTTTGGTGATTCATTACATACCGGGAGTAATGCCTCCCGGTCAGTCCACAGCCACATAAAAATTAAACGGTATTCATCATGTTCAATACCCTTACCCATTTCGCTACAAGACTTGCTCAATCGTTAACGCCACTGCAATGGTGGTGTATTGCCATAGTGTTGGTTGTCATCCGTCAGTTAACTCAGGTGTGGTTGGACGGGCTTTATGTTGATAGCCAATTTCCTGTCCCTTTTTATATTGGCCAAACCACCTTTAATGCGGAAGAACTCAAAGGCTATTACGCAGTGCTCATTAGCAAGGGAACACTGGAGGATTATTTTTGGGTACAGATGGCAGATTATCTGTTTATGGTGACGGTATTTGTGTCGTTTTTTGCGCTGATGACAGCGGTCTACCGCAGCTTGCCGAATGTGAAATGGCTAAAGGATTTGGCGTGGGTGATGGTATTTATCGCGCCGACAGCTGCATTGTTTGATGCGGTGGAAAATCTGGTTTCGTTCTTTTTTATCGCCGATTCACAAGGTTTTGCTGATTGGTTGGTGTATCCCTATTCCAGTTCTGCAGTAATTAAATTTGCCATTTTTATACTGGCCTACCTCTGGGCAATTGTCGGATTGTTAATCAGCGTGATTGGCTTTTTAGTGAGACGTTTCCAGTCCTAATTGATTGTCATCGCACAAATTACATTGAAAAATCCAGCTGGAAGATATTATGAACTTACGCACTATTTCCACCATTACCTTATCCGTTGCCTTTGCCGTATTGCTGATTACTGGCGTGCTTTTGTACGCAACACCTTACAATTATTTTGTCGGCTCACTGCATATCTGGGGCGCGGTGCTATTTCTGGTTTGCATTGTGTTGCACATTAAACACAATGCAAAAACTTACAAAAATCATATGCAAAAACGTCCGGGAAAATGGTCGATGGGTTTGGCGATTGCGGGCATAGTCCCGCTGGTGATGGGGCTGATTTTTAATTTGCCGCCGGTCTCATCGGTTGCGACCTTTGGTTACAACCTGAAAAAATCCGCTGAGCAGGATAAACGCGAATACACACTCATCGATTTAAGTGCTGATCCCGCTGCCCCAAAATTGCATGTGTTTTTTAAAGCAGGCCGAGAGTATCACTCTGCACCTCAAGAGCTATTTTTGAGTTTGACTTACACCAGCACGCCGCAAATTGTGGTGTGGATGGAAACGCTGGAAGGCAAATATATCGATACGCTGTACATCACTGGCAAAACGTCCGATTCCAGTTACCGCTCAAAAGATCCGGCGATTGATGTAGTGCGCCGTCCGGAGGCCTTGCCCTACTGGAGCCATAAACGTGGCATTAAATCGGTTGACGGACTTTACACCCCTGATCAACACAATTCGGATTTGGACGGCATCGCCGCCGCTACGCCGAAAGTGGATTATCAAGTCACTATGTCTGCACCGCGTATGGGGCGCTACAAATTAATGGTTGAGGTTAATCGCACCTATGATTTTAACGACTTCTACAGCAAGACCCGTTTTCCTGATGATGCAATTTATTCTGGTACAGGTTCATCAGGCCAGCCTTCGCTGATTTATGAATCGATTATTGATTCACAAAAACCGGGTCAGCATCTATTTAACCTGGTCGGCCATGGACATCATTCCGGTAGGGATGGTTCGCTTTACACCGAGCTGGATAATGTCACCACAGCAAAACAGATTCTGGAATTTATTGTGGCGAATGTGGAATAGAAAGCGACGTGCATACTGTAATTTCTACCGTACCTGTTGGGGAAAAATGCTGTCGTGCGATAGTCGATCAGAGGGCAACCGGGTATAGTATGAGGCGCCACAGGACATGATGAAGTGGCATTTTTAAATAATTGAAAACTAAGGATTATTACTAATGAAAAAATTGATTTCGTTAATAGCGTTGAGTTTTTGCGTATCTCTATCGGCTCATGCCAGCCTGATCAGCGACACCATAAACGGAGAAATCCAAAATGATTTTGGTGGAAATATTGATCAACAATTTTCATCAAACGCAGTTGTTGATAGCAATACCGAGTTTACGGGAACTTACACCGACGTATTTAATTCTATCTGGAATTTCAACGTGGATTTTGACAGCGACTCGCTAGTACTGAACATCATGGGCTCATCAGACTGGGCAAATGTTCGTATGAGCGATAGCGTCTATAGCGTATTGAAGTTTAGTTTTACTGATCTGGATTGGGGTGTTCCCGTTCAGAGCCTCGCGCTAACAGGCTATTCATGTGTATCTACGGGTTTCTCTTGTGATGTCAGAGAGCTGATAGGTGTGGATAACGTTAATATCCTCGATTTCACTAACAATGAAATCCTTATTGGACTTAACGGTCTCTACCACGGAGAAACATACAAGTTCACGATTAATGGGGGTCAAGTACCTGTCCCGGAATCATCGTCATTGTTGCTCCTTTTAGCAGGATTGTTTGCTGTGATGCTGAAGTGTTCGCTAATCAGAAAAAAATAATAATTTAGATCAGTTAGTCAAAAGCCCAGCCTTGCGCTGGGTTTTTTATGGGCGAAAACTCAATCGACCAGCGTGGTACAAAGGTAAAGATCTAAAAAGATAACAAGAAAATGATGTATAGAAACCGCCTAAGCGGTAGTATCGCTAATTAAATCAGATAATTAATAAGAGCGATTTATGAATACGTCCAAACTACTTCTGACGGTTACCCTAAGTGGATTAATAACGGCCTGCGGTGGAGGAGGTGGAGGGGGTGGCGGATCAACGCCAGCATCCAAAGCGGCTTCCTCAGCAGCTCCTGCCAGTAGTGTGGCGCCATCGTCGATGGGAGCTTCTTCCCTTGCTGCTTCATCAACTCCGGTTGCCAGTTCAATTGCATCAGTTGCCGCCAGTTCTGTCGCCAGCGGAGCGCCAACGATTAGTGCCTTTATTGTGGTAGATCAGTTTGGCTATCTGCCTGATGCGAAGAAAATCGCGGTAGTTCGCGATCCGCAAACCGGTTACGACGCGGCGCTCAGCTTTACTCCCGGTGCGACTTACCAGCTAATCAATCTGGATACCAACACGGTGGTGCTCAGTGGCAGCGCGGTGAGTTGGAAATCCGGTGCAACCTTTGAAGCCGCCGGCGATAGAGCCTGGTGGTTCGACTTCTCCAGCGTCACTACTCCAGGCACGTACGCGGTGGTGGATGTGGAAAAAAATGTGCGCTCACCCGGCTTTAAAATCGGGGCTGATATTTATAAACCCGTGCTGAAACACGCCATGCGCAGCTTCTTTTACCAGCGCGCCGGTTTTGCCAAACAAGCGCCGTTTGCCGAAACGGGTTGGACGGATGGCGCAAGCCACATAGGTGCGGGGCAAGATAAAAACGCGCGCCTGTTTAGTGACAAAAATAACGCCGCAACGGAAAAAGACTTATCCGGCGGTTGGTATGACGCGGGCGATTACAATAAGTACACCAATTGGCACGCCTATTATCTGGTCGCCCTGCTCCACGCCTATGCGGAAAACCCGACGGTGTGGACAGATGACTACAACATCCCCGAATCTGGCAATGGCATCCCCGATATTATCGACGAGATCAAATGGGGTTTTGATTGGCTGAAGAAAATGCAGAATGCCGATGGTTCTGTGTTGTCCATTCTCGGCCTTGCTCATGCCAGCCCGCCGTCTGCAGCGACCGGCCCCAGCTATTACGGCCCGGCCAGCACCTCAGCGACACTGACTAGCGCGGGTGCATTTGCGCTCGGCAGTAAAATCCTGACTAGTTTGGATAACCCTGAGCTGAATACTTACGCTGCTGATCTGAAATCCCGCGCCGAAAAAGCCTGGGTTTGGTCAGTGGCCAACCCCAATATCACCTTCCGCAATAACGAAGGCACATCGGCGGGCTTGGGGGCTGGCCAGCAGGAAGTTGATGATGCCGGGCGTGCAACGAAAAAAACCACCGCTGCGATCTACCTGTTTGCAGCGACCGGCGCTTCAACCTATCGCGACCATGTCGATGCCAATGCCAATAACGCGACCAATTGGGTAGATGTCTGGGGCGAGCCAGAGTTAACGGCCTGGCTCTATTACGCCAATTTACCGGACGCCACGAGCGCTATCGCCAACACCCTGAAAAGCCAATACCAGTCGGCGTTCAACGCCAATCACAATTGGCCTGCGGTGCGTAATGGCGAAGATCCCTATCGCGCCTATATCGGCACCAGCAACTTCACCTGGGGCAGCAACCGCACTATTTCGCGCAAGGGGCTGACGTTTAACAACCTGATCGATTACAACATCAGCGGCACAGATACCGCCGAAGTGCGCAACGCTGCAGTGGCTTACCTCAACTACATCCACGGTGTTAACCCGCAAGGCATGGTCTACCTGTCCAATATGTACAGCCTCGGTGTGCACCGCTCCGTCAACGAGTTCTACCACTCCTGGTTTACCAATGGCAGTGCGCTCTGGGATCGTGTTGGAAGCTCTACCTACGGTCCGGCGCCAGGGTTTTTAGTGGGCGGTCCCAACCCTTCTTACGATTGGGACGGCAATTGCACTTCGGGTAGCCCGAATGCCGGTTGTGGCGCTGCCGCGCCCAATCCACCCAAAGGCCAACCGGCGATGAAAGCCTATCTGGACTTTAATACAAGCTGGCCGCTCAATTCGTGGCAGATCACCGAGAACCATAACGACTATCAGGTCGCTTATATCCGCTTGTTGTCCAAGTTTGTGAATTGATTAATCTCCCGTCAGTTTACGGAGGGCATACCAATGCCCTCCAACTCCCCGCATAATCACTGCCCGGTATTTTGATTCTTTACTCAGGGCTGATGTGATAGAAACCAGTGTTATCTCCCATATAGATTTTTTTATCCGCTACGCCTGTATAGGTCAGTTGCTGCTATTGATCGCGTATCTTTTTTATAAACCCTATCGCACGCAATCTACTTTTCGCGCGCAGATTATTCCGTTGATGTTGGCGCTGGGTGTTGCTGCTTATTTATTGTTGACCGCGCCTTACTCACCGCGCCCACAGGGTTTTATTCGCAGCATTCTGTTGATGTTTACCCACACCATGCCAGTTTTTTTGTGGTTGTACGGCAAACAATTATTTGATGATGAATTCAATTTACAGCGCTGGCCGATTTTTGGAAAAGCAACCTTGGTGCTGTTGGCCTGTTTTTATATTTATGTTTTCTTGATTCGTGGCGGTGGCGGCTATCTCCAAATGGCAAGTCATGTCATTGCCTTGATATTTATTGTGCATCTTTTGGCAAGCGTGATGCTGACCTGGCGTAATGATTTGGTAGAGCAGCGGCGTGTTGCGCGTTTTTGGTTTGTATTGTTAGTCGGATTATTTTTTCTGATGTTAGATCTAGTTGAACTCAGTAATACCCGCTTGAATCGCCACCAGATTTTTATGTTGATGAACGCCTCTATTTGTTTGCTTGGCACTAGTGTGACGGCGGGGCTGTTATTTTTTCATGCGTTATCGATAAAACCAGAACCCGCATCCGTATCAGATACAACACAGGATGCACAGCGTTACTCACGTTTAGTCCTGCAAGAAAATGCACTTGCTAAAAAGTTGCACTGTTTTATTGACGATGCAGGTTACCTGCAACCCGATCTCACCATCAGCAAACTGGCCGAACAATTGGAATGCCCGGAACATCATCTGCGTAAACTGATCAACCAATTGCTGGGTTACACCAACTTCAACGCATTCCTGAATCACTACCGAATCGAGGCGGCGCGCAAACGCTTGGTGGAAACGTCATTACCGGTACTCACAATTGCGCTGGATATAGGTTTCGGCTCCATCGCCTCTTTTAATCGAGCGTTTAAAGACATTGTGGGCACTACGCCGACGGTTTATCGAACTACAGCGCAACAGTCGAATTCACCTGAATAATATTGAATATTGCTGGTCAATTTTAAAATTGATCAGCTTTTTTTGATTTTGCTAAGCCAATTTCCAAATCTTTCACCAAAGTGCGTGTTTTTGATAAACACACGATGGTGAAAAACAATGCGCAATATTTCCTACAAAAAAATCAGCCTGCTCGCCGGTGCGATGGCATTTATTTGGTTTGCCGCCCCGATTTACCAATTCCTTGCCTATGAAGGCAAGGTGCCTATGTGGTTCCCAGCCGATATAGCGGCACCGGATGCTTATCCTCAAACAACGGCATTTTCTGCTCATCCGCAAGCCACCGCCGCGTTGCAATTATTGGCGCAACATCGGGAAGAAATTCACGCACCGGCAATCTCCGCCGCAGTCGCGGTGGACGGAAAAATCGTTTGGACGGGTGCAGTGGGTTGGGAAAATATCGAACAACAAATACCTGCAACCGATAGAACACAATTCCGGATTGGCAGCACGTCTAAAGCAGTGACGGCAACGCTACTAGCCAAATTGTTTCAAGATGGAAAAATCGAATTGGATAAACCCATCGCACATTACGCTCCTAATCTGCCCAATCCGCACTGGAATAAAATTACACCGCGGCAACTGGCATCCCACTCCAGCGGTTTACCGGATTATTTGGATAACTATGGCGATCTGTGGGGAATGTATTATTTATTCAAGCTCGATAAACGCTACACATCCGTGCGTGAATCGTTGGAAGTGTTTGATGATACAGCGCTGCTATTTACACCGGGCAGCCAATTTCACTACACCAGTTTCAACACGGTATTGCAGAGTGTGGTGCTTGAGGCTGTTGTGCGAGAGCCGTTTCTTAGCGCCATGCGTCACCATATTTTTACGCCGCTGGGCATGGATTCCACCGGCGCTGAATACGAGCTTTCGCAACCCAATTCTCTGGCGACCTTCTACTGGAATAGAGATGGCAAACACTCCGCATTTCGCGTGTGGCAAACGGTCGATTTAAGCCATAGGCTCGCGGGCGGGGGATTCATCTCCACACCTTCCGATATGGCCAAGCTGGGATCAGCCTGGCTGAATGATGACTTTATCGCACCGAAAACCCGCGCGCTTTTCTGGCAACCCCAATCATTATCAGATGGCTCAATCAATCCGCAAAAGTATGCGCTCGGTTGGCGTTGGGCAGAGTATGACGATGGCAAAGGGATCATCAAAAATGCCAATCACGGCGGTGTTTCGCGTGGTAGCCAAAGTTGGCTGATGGTAATTCCGGAGCGAAATATGGTGGTTGCCGTCATGATCAACGCCAATGTCGAAGAATTCTGGGATTTTGGGCAGGTGGGCATGCCCTTGGCACGCCTGTTCTTCTAGCGCCAAGTTGCTTTTTTAACCAAATAAACCTTGCCAATAAGTTTCGAAAGGCTACAATAACTTTCATAACGAAACTTATTGGCGATTCAATAATGACCAAACGAAACACCCAACAGCGCCGCCGAGCGATTATAGATCTGTTAAATGCCAGTGGCGAAGTCAGTGTCGAGACCCTCGCCGAGCAATTTTCTACTTCAGAAGTCACTATTCGTAAGGATTTGGCCGCATTGGAGTCCAATGGTTTGCTCTTGCGTCGTTACGGTGGCGCGGTTCCAGTTCCCCAAGAGTTGATGAGCGATCCAATCGAAAAAGTTTCGGTTCGTAAGCAATCCATCGCCAAGGCCGCCGCGCAACTGATCCGCGACCACAACCGCATCATCCTCGACAGCGGCAGCTCCACCACCTCGGCGCTACTTCCAGAGTTATCGCACAAGCAGGGGCTGGTGGTAATGACTAACTCCCTCAGCATCGCCAACGCCCTGCGCGAGCTGGAAAACGAACCCACGATTTTGATGACCGGCGGTACCTGGGACCCGAAATCTGAAGGCTTTCAAGGCCAACTCGCCGAGCAGATCCTGCGCTCCTACAACTTCGACCAATTTTTTATCGGTGCCGATGGTTTGGATCTGGAGCGCGGCACCACCACCTTCAACGAACTTTATAGTCTCAGCCGTGTAATGGCGGACGTTGCACGCGAAGTGATTGTGATGGCCGAGTCCGACAAGATCGGCCGCAAAATTCACAACCTGGAATTACCCTGGTCGGCGATAAAAGTGCTCGTCACTGATGATGGCATTGATGCAAAAGATAAACAGAAAATTGAACAACAGGGTGTGCAAGTGATTTGCGCATCCGCAGGATAATTTTTAACAGGGAGTCGTCATCCTCGCGTAGCGGGGATCCAGCTTTTATAAATATGAATCGATTAGCTGCGCTGCTCTAAGGCTCCCGCATGCGGGAATGACAGCAAGAAAAACTACTACTTAAAAAACAAAATATTTTTACTACTACTAAAGCTCAAGGAGTTAATTATGTGTGGAATTGTCGGCGCAGTAGCGCAACGTGATGTGGTGGATATTCTGGTGGAAGGATTACGCCGCCTTGAATATCGTGGGTATGACTCTGCCGGTGTGGCAGTGGTAAACAGCAGCGGCGAATTACAACGTGTACGTCGCTTGGGAAAAGTAAAAGAACTATCCGATGCAGTCAAAGCGGAGCCAACACCCGGAGGAACGGGCATTGCGCATACGCGGTGGGCAACCCATGGCGAGCCGAGCGAGCGCAATGCGCATCCGCATATTTCCAGAGAACATATCGCAGTAGTACACAACGGTATTATTGAAAACCACGCAAATTTACGTCGCCTTTTACAAGAAGAGGGTTACGTATTTACTTCCGATACCGACACCGAAGTGATCGCGCATTTGGTGCAAAAAGAATTAAAAACTACCGATAGTTTATTAGCAGCAGTGCAAAAAACCGTAAAACAATTGCACGGCGCTTATGGCACTGTGTTGATGGACAAAAACGATGCATCGCGTTTAGTGGTTGCGCGTTCCGGTAGCCCGTTAGTGATTGGCTTGGGCATCGGCGAAAATTTTATCGCGTCTGATCAGTTAGCGCTTTTGCCAGTAACACGCCGCTTTATCTTTTTGGAAGAAGGCGATGTAGCCGAAATTACCCGCACGACAATTAGCATTTTTGATAAAGATGGCCAAGCCGTTGAGCGCCAGATTCACGAATCTACCGCGAGTTACGATGCGGGCGACAAAGGCCAATACCGTCATTTCATGCTCAAGGAAATTTACGAACAACCTAACGCGGTACTGAATACGCTGGAAGGTCGTTTGAGTAACGAATCAGTGATGGACGAAACCTTCGGCAATGGCGCCACTGATTTATTCAAAAAAGTAAAACACATCCAAATCGTCGCTTGCGGCACCAGCTATCACTCCGCAATGGTTGCGCGCTACTGGCTGGAAACCTTTTCCGGCATTTCCTGCAACGTCGAAATTGCCAGCGAATTCCGCTACCGCAAATCCTTCGTACAACCTAACAGCATGGTAGTCACTATCAGCCAGTCCGGTGAAACTGCCGACACGCTTGCGGCGCTGCGTTTAGCAAAAGAACTAGGTTATTTAGGCAGCTTGAGTATTTGCAACGTGGCCGGCTCATCATTGGTGCGCGAATCAGATTTAGCATTTATGACCCGCGCCGGTGCCGAAATTGGTGTTGCATCCACCAAAGCGTTCACCACGCAATTGGTTGGTTTGGCGATGCTGGTATTAGCGATTGGAAAATACAACGGCCTTTCAACTGAACAACAAAAAGAAATGGTCAGTGCGTTAAAAAACCTTCCGGCAAAATTGGAAGAGTCATTAGCACTCGCACCAAAAATCGAAGCGCTCGCTGAAGAATTTGCCGATAAACACCACGCACTCTTTTTAGGCCGCGGTGATCAATATCCCATCGCAATGGAAGGCGCGCTGAAATTAAAAGAAATTTCCTACATCCACGCTGAAGCCTATGCCGCCGGTGAATTAAAACACGGCCCATTGGCATTGATTGATGCGCACATGCCGATCATCGTTGTTGCACCCAATAACGACTTGTTGGAAAAATTAAAATCCAACGTAGAAGAAGTGCGTGCGCGCGGCGGCATCTTGTATGTCTTTGCCGATGAAGATGCAAAATTCGAATCGGACGCAACCATGCGCGTCATCAACGTCCCTCATATTCACCCCTGGTTGGCACCGATTCTCTACACCTTGCCGTTACAGTTGCTGAGTTACTACGTTGCGATTATCAAGGGTACAGATGTGGATCAGCCGAGAAACCTGGCCAAGTCGGTGACGGTCGAATAGGCTGATAACTGGTAAATCGGCAATTTGCCATATACAATTAGGCAAATTGCCGTTTCTCGTTTGAGGGCTCTATGCAACACAGCGAATTTACTCCCGAAAAAGCCAGTAAAGGCGTATCTGCCCGTGTAATGGCGCGGGTGGGTTCCATTCTCCATATTGGTCTTAAGACCCCGTTGGATGTCGTGCGGGTCAGTCGCGAGGGTATTGTCACCTCGGCGGTAGATTTGCTCGTCGATCAGGGGTTTAACCGGCGCGACCTGGATTGGATCATTCCGCTGCGCACCCTCACTCATCGCCGTGAAAAAGGCCAAAAACTGACGACCGATGAAACCGAGCGCTGGTTGCGAGCGGCAAAAATTTCGGCTTTGGCACAAGAGGTATTAGGCGCAGACAAAGCCATGGCGTGGCTAAACAAACCGCGCAAGATATTTGATGGTTTGTCAGCCATGGAGCTGATAAAAACCGAGCCGGGTGCGAGTTTGGTTGAAGAAACCCTTATCCAATTAGATGAAGGCTACTTCGCCTAGTTGAGGCTTTAAGGGAACCGTTATGCCATGAAGTTATGGAGAATCAGCAACTACTCCGATCTACAGGGAAAAGGTGGCCTGAAAGCGTCCGGCCGTTGGCACAATCGCGGCATTCCTATTGTCTATTTATCGGAAAGCCCGGCACTGGCGATGTTGGAAGTGTTGGTGCATTTTGAGTTGGATCTCAGTGAAATCCCCGCTAGCTATCAACTGCTGGAAGTGGACTACAACCAGCGCACCGGTATGTCTCATCTGCACAAAAACGCCCTGCCTGACGATTGGCAAGATGATCGCGAACTCACGCGTGCGATTGGCGATGAATGGTTAACGGGCAGCAGCTCGCTGTTATTGCGCGTGCCCAGCGCGGTAGTGCCGCACAGCTTCAACTATCTGTTTAATCCACGTCATGTCGCTGCTGCCAATGCAGAAATTATTAGTGCTAGACAGTATCCGTTTGATCAACGACTGTTAATCTAAATTACGGTTCAGTTTTACTTTGTACCCGCTTTCACGATTGGACTTCTCCCATGGCCGACCTTTCCCTTACTCAGCTCATCCTCGTTTTACTGATCTTCGTCTGGAGCGGATTTGTACGCACCGGTTTGGGGTTTGGTGGAGCGATGATGGCGTTGCCGCTGTTGTTGCTGGTGGATAATCGCCCGCTGGTGTATTTGCCAATTATCGCGGTACATTTATTAATTTTTTCGACGCTGACGGTGTGGCAAAACAATCGTAAACGCGCAGCTACGGATGAAAAAAAGTCATCGACAGTGGATTGGGTTTATCTGAAAAAATCCCTGAAAATAATGATTATCCCCAAGCTGATTGGTGTGGCCGGTTTGTTGACGATTCCGGCGAATATTATGAGTGCGATTATTTTTGTGATTATTTCGGTGTATTCCATCACTTATATTTTGAATAAACCTTTTAAGAGTTCACATCCGGTGAGCGATGGTATTTTTCTGTCGCTCGGCGCTTACATTAGTGGCACCTCATTGATTGGTGCGCCGCTGATTATGACGGTCTATATGGTGCATGTCGCGCGTGAAAAATTGCGCGATACCCTGTTTGTCCTCTGGTTTATTTTGGTGAGTATCAAGATGGTGGCGTTTTTAATTGCCGGGGTGGATCTGCAGTTGCAAGCGCATGTGTGGTTGTTACCCGCGACAGCCATTGGCCACTATTTTGGTTTGAAATTTCACGCACGACTGGTGAGTGCTGATCCGGTGATTTTTTATCGGGTGATCGGTAGTGCACTATTGTTTGTCAGCGCGTTTGGTTTATTTTCTGTTTACAGGTAAACGTCTTTTCATACTTATCCCTCTTCAAATTTGTGCAAGATTCAATGCAAAAAATAATTAAAAAATATCGCCTTAAACGAAAAATTTTAAAAATAAAATTGTAAATGGTTACATCGACAATATGCATATGGTTTATTTGACAATATCAAAAAGCAGATGTATACCGTGCACTTCGGAATCACCGCGCCAATTTACACAATAATCACAAGCAGTATGGCGCCCGGAAAGAACGCCTGTTCGCAATGAACAGGAGAAGCCTTCCAACAGCCCTCCTCCTTTATCGGTGGTATAGGTTGAGAGGCGTATCGGAGATTAATAATGAAATTAACGACAATCGGCAAGAGTGTCGCTACGGCACTGACTTGCGCAGCAGCCTTGTATGCGACAAGCGCCAGCGCACAAACCCTGACAGCAAACTCAACGGGAACCAATAACGGTTTTTACTATACCTTCTGGAAAGATTCCGGCGATGCCTCCATGGGCCTACAAGCCGCTGGCCGCTATACCTCGCAGTGGACCAACAGTACCAACAACTGGGTAGGTGGTAAGGGCTGGAATCCGGGTAACAGCACCAGAGTTATCAGCTATTCAGGCAATTTTGGGGTCGATAACAGCCAAAACTCGTATCTTGCGTTTTATGGCTGGACCAGAAGCCCACTGATTGAATATTACGTGATTGAAAGTTACGGTTCGTACAACCCGGCCTCCTGCTCGGGTGGTACCGACTACGGCAGCTTCCAAAGCGATGGCGCGACTTACAATGTGCGTCGCTGCTTGCGTACCCAACAACCATCGATTGATGGTACCCAGACCTTCTATCAATACTTCAGTGTGCGTAATCCCAAGAAGGGCTTTGGTGCAATCTCCGGCACCATTACCTTTGCCAATCACGCAAACTTTTGGGCGAGCAAAGGTCTGGCACTGGGTAATCACGATTATCAGGTGTTGGCGACCGAGGGCTATCAAAGCCGCGGCAGTTCGGATATCACCGTAAGCCAAGGCACCGTTACTACCAGTAGTACACCGGCCAGCTCTACTCCGGCGGTTTCGAGCAGTTCAGTGGCTAGCTCAACTCCCAGCGTTAGCGGCGGCGTTACCGTTCGCGCGCGCGGTGTGGCGGGCGGCGAGCACATTAACTTGCGTATTGGTGGCGCTACGGTAGCCAGTTGGGACCTGACCACCAGCTTCCAGGATCTGACTTATGCCGGCACGGCTGCGGGCGATATCCAGGTGCAGTTTGATAATGACGGCGGCAGCCGCGACGTAGTGGTGGACTATATCCGCGTCAACGGCGAAACCCGTCAGGCGGAGGATATGACCTACAACACGGGTTATTACGCTAACGGTTCATGTGGTGGTGGCGGCAATTCCGAGTTGATGCATTGCAACGGCGTGATAGGTTTTGGTTTCACCTACGACTGCTTCAGTGGCAGCTGTTCCGGTGGCAGCACTGGTGGTGGCACCAGCAGTTCCGGCGGTGGTGCTGGCTCCAGTAGCAGCGCGAACAACTGTTCTGGCTATGTGGGCATTACCTTCGACGACGGTCCTACCGCCAATACTCCCACTTTGGTTAACCTGCTGAAGCAAAACAACCTGACTCCGGTTACCTGGTTCAATCAGGGCAATAATGTTGTCGCTAATGCTAACTTCATGGCGCAGCAGTTAAGTGTCGGCGAAGTACATAACCACAGCTACAGCCATCCGCAGATGGGCAGCATGAGTTACCAGCAGATTTACGATGAGCTGAACCGCGCCAATCAGGCGATTCAAAATGCGGGTGCGCCCAAACCAACCTTGTTCCGTCCGCCCTACGGCACGGTCAATTCCACCATTCAACAAGCTGCCCAGGCATTGGGTTTGCGGGTAATTACCTGGGATGTGGACTCACAAGACTGGAACGGCGCCACCGCGTCTGCAATCGCTAGCGCGGCAAATCGCCTGCAAAATGGTCAGGTAATATTGATGCACGACGGCAGCTACACCAACACCAATGCGGCTATCGCCCAAATCGCCTCCAGCCTGCGCGCTAAAGGCTTGTGCCCGGGCCGCATTGATGCGAGTACCGGTCGTGCAGTGGCACCATCTGGCGGTACAGCAAGCAGTACGCCTGCTGTTTCAAGCAGCAGCCGCAGTAGTACTCCGGCGGTCAGCAGCAGTAGCCGCAGCAGCACACCCGCATCCAGCAGTCGCGCCAGCAGCAGTATTGCCACCGGCGGCGCCTGCCAATGCAACTGGTGGGGCACTCGGTACCCAATCTGCACCGCTACAGCGAGTGGTTGGGGCTGGGAGAACAACAGAAACTGTATCACCACCAGCACCTGCAATAGCCAGGGCACTGGCGGCGGTGGGGTAGTATGTAATTAATCCTATCGGATAGGATTTAAAAATCAAAAGGCCAAAAAGGAATTCCTTTTTGGCCTTTTGATTTTGGAAACTAGGTTTGTGGAAATGATACTTGAAAGGCTATTGTTGAGACGATCGCTGAATGCCTTTTTCATCTATGCGAACGCACCACTTAACATGAGATGACCAATCAGTGCTCGTATTCATTTCTACCTTGCCACTGGCAATCAAAGGATCAGGCATACCACTTTCGTCGCAATCATCCATATAAACATCAATTTCTAATCCCTCAAATAATTGTACGATATTGCCTTCGCTGTCTAATTTTTTGTCTTCTTTAGAAAGCAGGCATAAGTTGTCATCAAGCATTTCATTAAAATCCACGTATAACTTTGCTCGTTTCATAGATCTCTCCCTTTTTTAAAGCTGATTTTTTGTTCTATTACTTTTTTTTGTTCGGGTTGGGGATTGTTGGTGTAAACAACGTTTCCAATTTTGCTCCTGTCAAACCATTAATCGTTGCATGGTTCGGATTTTTTGCATGTCCATCATGTACTAGTTCTCCACCAGCTGCTGTTACGGCAGAACTGTCCGCGACGCCTACTTGTCCATTTTTAAAAAAACCGCAAAGCGTATTCCGGTCCACCCCATCTTTACTTTGCGTGGACACACCACTTAGTTTTCCTTCGTCGCCCACAGATACTCCAGAACCTTTTACAAATTGATCTTCCAAGCAGGTTCCACCGCGCACAACATCATACAACTGAGCAGTCCCTTTTCCTGAGGGAATGTCTACAAAAGTATTAACTTTCTTCAATTTTAACTGAGCAGCCTTAGCCCCCATCACATCCGCTTCTGTTTCCAAACTCACATCGTCATTCACGGATGTGCCTTTCATTTGCGTCGTGGGTTTTACACGGCCCTGTGCTTGTTGCACAACGTGCCAGGCTTCGTGGGGCAAATGTTGTTCCTGGCCGGGGGCGACGTGGATGTCGCTGCCCTGCGCGTAGGCGTGTGCGTTTAATTGCGCTGGTTTGCTGGAGTTGTAGTGGACTTTTACGTTGTCCAAACTCATACCGGAGAGGGATTCAATACCGCTTTTGAGTTGATTGGGTAGGCCAGTGTTATTGGGTTTTTCTTCGCGTTGGGCGATAGCCTGTGAACTTATGTCTGTTGAAAATTTTCCCTGCAATAGTTCTTCCTCGGCAGCTAATTGCGCGGTCGCAAATTTACCTTGCAGTGGTTCTTCTTCCTCGACACCTGCGCGCTGGGCGGTTGCAAATTTTCCCTGTAATAACTCCTCTTCTTCGGCCCGCTGTACAGTTTCAAATTTGCCTTGTAGCGGTTCTTCATCCTCCACTCCCGCGCGCTGTGCAGTTTCAAATTTACCCTGCAGCAATTCCTCTTCTTCAGCGCGTTGTACTGGTGCAAATTTTCCTTGTAAGGGTTCTTCCTCTTCAACACCTGCACGTTGCGCCGTTGCGAACTTGGCCTGTGCTGTGTGCATCATCTGCTGCTGCTGTAACTGAACACCGGTGGATACGCGCTGGTCAGTAAAGGCCGGTGCGGTTTGTTTTGCGGCAGCATCTTCCGCTGCCTGGTTTTCGCGTGCCGTTTGTTTACTGGTGTAAGCCATGGTTTTGCTCCCGGGTTATTCCTTGCATCTGATTAATGTGAGTAAAGTTCAAAACACTTGCAGTGTGCAACTTATTTTTCAACATCCTGTACTGTTTCACTATCTTCCACATCATTCGCGTCAATGGTGGATGCGGGTTGTCGCTGTGGAACAGCGGCGGTTTTTTGATATTGCAATAAATGACGGTTAGGTCTTTGTTCTTTAAGCGCTTTAATGGCATTCACACCTGCAATGAGTGCCAAGCCTACGACAACCAAACCTAACAGGCTGGATAAATTCAGAATGTTAAATAATGGATCCACCACAATTAAGTACTCCCACAACCCTATAGGTGGCAAGAGCAACGTGATAACTGCAAGTGGATGTGATAACCAGCGAATATAAACCGGTAATTTTTTACAACGATGTGGATACACATAAAAAATAATGACCAAATAGGCGAGCGCCAATAGTAGCCAAATATTCATTATTGCAATGAGTAGCCAGCGATAACCACACAGGGTTTCATTCCAGAGCGATTCGTTGTAGCCAGGTGAAAAATGTTTACCGATGTAACTATTGAAAACCGAGTAATCTTTGCCGTCGCTACTGTTGGTATATTCGATCATTGGCCAGAAGCCGCCGCCGCCAAAACTTTCGTGAATGTAGGCAAGGCGTTTTTGTCGCTCGTCAATCTGATGCCGCGTGGAATTGCCATCAGCTTTTACATCCATCTCCGAATAATCGGTAAACATCAGCGGTGCAATAATAGTGCGGTCGGTGCTAGTGGTTACCGCATAAATTTCATCGAGCGCATTGTAATAGGGATCTTCCAGTAGCAGGACTACCAAGGTTTTGACAGATTCTTGAATTTCCGGGATCGACAAGTTATCGTCAGAATATTTACTAACCTGGGTTAAGAAATCGATATGCCCTGCGCCAAATATAGAACCAGCGCGCAAGAACTCGGATTGCGTGGTCATGATATTGACGTAAGTGTGATTTTTTATCCCATTCCAGCGATCGCGCGTCTCATCCAACTTTGCCAATTCTCTTTTCAATTCCTTAAAAAAAACATCAAATCTGTCTTTGGCAAAAGCGTCCCTCGGGAAATTTTTAAAATAGAAAGTAACTCCATCGCCATTCGTCGGTTGTGCCGCAAGACCAAGCGTCATCAATGGACGCAAGCGCGAACCCGCATCGGTAAGCGGTGTGCCGAGTAATTGCACAAGTTGGTTTTTTAAATTATCAAAAAATATTTTTAAACCAGCGTCGGTTTGCAAATCAGGTGCAGACGAAAATTCTTTTTCAATTATCCAATCCACTTTACTGCCATAGCGCCTCGCCTCGCGCATAAATGCCTTGGCCTGATCGCTATTATCATCGAGCAAGGTTTTACTGCCAGGACGGCTATTGATTTGTATCAGCTTGCCGTTATCGCCCGCACTCAAGCCAAAATAGGCAACGCGATTGAATGTACTGAAATCAAATGCTTGTGTAGCAGCACCGGTCTTCCAGTAAGGATAAATGCCATAAGCAGTGGTTTGTAATTCTTTGCGTACACAACCACAGTCTTTGCCTCCACCGTTCCACAACAGGGGTTTGCTGGTATAGGGGGGCATGGGTTCGCTGTAGAGCGGTGCGACTACGGGCTGCAGTTGACTGCGGTAATAATTCCCCAATTTATGAATGTGGTCTTCGTTACAATATTTGATAGTGTCCGATGCTTCGCTGGCGATATGCTGATTTATGTCATTAAAAAGCGCCGCCGTTTCAGATGGTTCCAGATTACCCAATTGGGTATCAAGTGTATTGGATTTATCGAGCTTACAAATGCCCGCGGCTTTGAGAATTTTATTTTTGATCGCAAGATCCAATAATTCGGCACTGGGGTATTCAATATCCTTAAGTGTTTCCAATAACTTGATTACCGCAGCCGCTACGGGTTTTCTGGTGCTGAGCAGTGCCTGTGCAGCGGCTTCATCCAAGCGGTAAAACTCTTGTTCGCTCGCCAACTGGATTTGCAATAACAGCTTATCGACATTAGGTGTTGGTGCTGCGTCTGCCGCAGGGGAGGAACTCGTGGATACCTCACTTGATGTTGCCGCTATAGAAGCAACGGCAGATGCTGCTGTTTTTATCGCTGCGGTGATGGCCTTGCTGAATTCTTTCTGATCGGTAAATGTTTTATCGCGCAGTGTTGTCAGGTTTTCAAACAGCGCATCACTAATGCCCTGCTGACTTAAATTATTGAGTACTTTATCGGTGATTACATATTCTTTGTGCGCAAGAATGTGAGTGCTGAGTTTAGCGCTAATGTTTTTGCTTTCATCGGGAGATAATTTGCCAAGTTGTGCATTGATTTCTGCAATGGCCGATAATTTATCGGGAAATGATTTTCCCGCGATGGCCGTTATCGCCATATCGGCGGCGGACACTTTTGCAACTGCGCCCGCCATAGCTTCAAAATCATCGGCGCGCAATACATAAAGTTGATAGGGATCAATAACTGTCAGTGGTTCTGGTTCAGCTGCAGCTTGAGGCTCGGGTTGCAGGTAGCAGCGCACGAGTTTTTGCAAATCGCTATCGCTTCCCTGCGCAAGTGTTTGTTGGGTATCCAATTCACACGCGGTGATATGCGAAACTGCCCATTGTGCAAAAGGGATGCTGATTAGGGTTGTCACATCGTCGCGGTGCTGTAAAGAAAATGTTGCAATTGCGCGCGCGCGCAGCGGTAAGGTTGCGACGACATCATGGGTGCTATCCAATGCAAAGTTTTTACAAAAGCGCTGCATCCACGACCAGGTAATTGGGCCGAGTATGCCATCGTTAAGCGGTTTTCCTTTGCGGCTGGCATCGGTTTGCCAATCACTCTCCTGATGATACAGCTGATACATATCTGCTTGTACCTGTGCAATCACCGGTTTGGGATAGCGTTTATATTCCAGCTCATAACCGAGGCATTTATCTTTATTTTGTGTTGCACCCTCGGGCAATGTTTGCGCAGCTAATGCAAGCGGGAATATCAACCCGAGCAGCAAGAGCGGCCATTTGATATAAAAAGCACTGGTCATGGCAGTTAGAGCGTACGCCCCTCCTTGAGAAGTTCTTTATTGATGCCTTGCAACAGATCGGCTTGTTCAAGCCGGTTGCGGTTCATGCGTGTGGCGCGGATAGCCGCGTAGCGCACAACGTTGGTAAGTGAACCGCCCGAGAGTTCGTATTTATCGGCGAGAAAAGGTAAATCCACATCCTGCGCCAGCAGTTCGTTATTCGGTAATAGGTTTTTCCACAGCCGCAAACGCTCACTTTCATCGGGCAGTGGAAAATAAATAATCGATTGAAAGCGACGTGCAAAGGCCTCATCGATATTGGCTTTGATGTTACTGGCAAGAATTACCACACCGGGGAAATCTTCCACCCGCTGTAACAGATAGGAAATTTCCTGGTTAGCATGACGATCATTGGAGCTGCTAGTTTGTGTGCGCTTACCAAACAGTGCATCGGCTTCATCAAAAAATAAAATCCAGTTTTTATTTTCGGCTTGATCAAATACACCGGCGAGATTTTTTTCTGTTTCTCCGATGTATTTTGACACCACCATGGATAAATCGATGCGGTAGACATCCACGCCCACGCTCGCACCTAGCAGTGTGGCGGTAAGTGTTTTACCCGTGCCGGGTGGCCCGAAAAACAAACTGCGATAACCCGCTTTAATCGATTTTTCCAATCGCCAGTGTTTTACCAGCGATTTGCTGTGGCGCAACCAGGTATGCAAATGCTCTATTTCATCCATTACATCGCGCCCCAGCACCAAGTCATCCCAGGTGAGTTTGCTGGCAATCAATTTTGCTGGAAATTCAATGCTGTAATCGGGTTTGTGCACTTGTCCATGTGTGCAGCGATGCAAAAATTCGGCGGTGACCGAAATCGTGGCATTTAAAAAAGGTTCACCACTGGCTTGATGTTCCAGTTTGATTAGCCGCTGTTTAAGAAAATAATGTTGGTCATCAAATAATTGCAAAGTGGCAAAACGGCGTTGTAATTCCTGCCCGGCCAGAATAAAGACAGCCGTCTCCGCGGTGGGCAAAAAACCGCTGTGAGCTTTACCGCGCCAACCGCCAAATTCTGTATAGGTACGACCAGTGATTTGGCTCTGGGTGAAAAAAATATCCAGCGCTTGTGGGCGCAGATGGGGAATCAAACACAATAAAAACACCAAGCGCTCATCAAAGCCCATCGCATAGTCCCGCACAATCTGCGCGTAAGGTGATGGGTCATTGGACAAATCCGGTGGTGCGAGGCTGCGTACATCTGCGGTTGCGTGTTGCGTCTCTGGCGTACCAAAATAATGGGTAAAGCGCAAATTCAACACAGCATCAAACCAGGCAAGTTCCTGTTCGAGTGTGATGGCATTGGCTTGGCTAATGGTCATGGTGTTTGGTCTGCTCATGTAAATTGGATTAACATTTTGTTCAAGATTGATCGCGCCAGGACACTCGCAAAGGTTTATCCATCCAGCTGTGTTTGATCAGCGAAATGCTCCAGGGTAAACGGTCGAGCAACATATCAAAGGTGCGCTCCTGCACTTTCAAGCGCCAACAATCTTCTTCCAGTAATAGCCAGCCCTGACGCTGGAAAAAAGTTTCGCGTAAACCGGCAATCGATGTTGAACCCAACACTTTCCAATGTTGGATCATACTGGTGAGCATTTGCTCGATGATATTTTTTTCGTGCTCGCTGAGCTGGATACCTTCACTGATTGGCAAGCTGGTACTGATACCACACAAAATTTTATTTAAGGTCAGTTCGTATTCCGGCGTATGTGTTTCACCGCTCACCATAAATTGCACCAAGTGCGCAGCACGGTCTGCTGCTCCTGGGTGCACAAATTTTCCTTCCTGCGTTAATTCCAGCATGGCAAACAGCCGTGGCATAAATGCAGCCGCCAATACCTGGCCTGCGTTGTTGACGGGAATCCCAGCTTCCCAAGGGTAAGTATTTTCTGTCGTTTTTTGCGCGACCTGCAGATCTTGCAATCGTATTGCTGGTTGTTGCCGTGCCGGTGGCGTTAACAGTGCCGCGCGCCGCTCAGCCAGATTGAGCAGGCGTTGCACATCGTCGATACCAACAGCTGTTGCAAAAATCTGACACAGAGAGTCAGTAATTTGTTTTTTATCCAATGTCGAGGGGCGTAAAACAAACAGAGTGCGGAAAATAAATTCCCATTTGGCCTGTTTAAGAGAAAGGCTAGTGGTATCAACCGCTATCAGTGCAATTGCCTCATTTACCACTTTTACCAATGCATCCAAAGGTGGATAACTCTTGGGTTGCAAGCGCATGACAATTTGATGCAATAAATGCGCTGGCACTGCGCGGATTAATCGTGAGTGATGTTTTATCTCACCCAATAATTCCAGCCATTCACTAACAACATTTGTAGTTGCGTGCTGAAGTAAAAAATTAATATGTTGCTGTAAGACGAGTAGTTGTTCGCGCGTGAATGTGGCTTCTACGCTCAATAATTGGGCAAGGGATATAACGGGTTTGCGCAAGGAATCATCGCCCCCTGTTAATTGCGGAATCTGTGTATTAGTTATTGGTGAAATTTCTGGCGGCCGGATTGTAGATGGTCCATCCCTATTGTCCCGGGAATCTATATCAGGATCAGCAGCCAGATGATTGGTCGTCCTGTTATGCAAATTAATTGTTTGGTTGTGAGTTGTTTGACGGTCAGCTGCCATCGTTGCGGAGTTTGTTAAAGCGTCAACATGCGCTTGTGCATTATCACCAGAGAATGTAGCAAAAAATTCAAGATCAATAGGTTGCTTCTGTAACAAGGCGTTTACGACTTTGCGATAATAGTTAGCGGAATCTAGTGCTTGCTGTGCAAAGGTTTTGATTGACTGTAATAAATCAGCAGCAGCGTCTTTGCCAATAATAGCTTGACGAGAAATTAAGTCGTTACACATTTCTTGCCAGTGATCGTTATTCAAGTGCAGTTGTTGCAAGTGTTCAAGCGGTTGTGCAGCCGCCAAAAGGGTTTGCACGGAAGTTTGTATGCTCGACGGCAGAGCTTGTGTGTGTTGTGTTTCGAGTTGAGCATTATCGTCGTTGTCTGATAACACCGGTGTTTTTTCAGTATCGATTAGTGATTGGTTTGCTGCTAGATCTTTGTCGCTAGCAATATCTGCATTTTGGCTGGCGTACCCGTTAGCTGTTGAGGTTACCGGTTTTGCTGCTGTTTGAGCGTCTGTGATTGCCTGACTTAGGCCAGTTGATGCAGTTAAAACAAGAGAACTGTGTTGTACATTGTCACTTTGGGCCCTGGCAAATAATTCAAGATCAAGCGATTGCTGCTGCAATAGCGCGTGCACAACTTTGCGATAATAACCTGCAGTATTTAGTGCCTGCTGCGCAAAGGTTTTAATTGACTGCAGTAAATCAACCGCAGCGTCATTATCCATAATGGCTTGGTGCACAATTAATTCACTACAAACTTCCTGCCATTGATCTTTACTTAAGTGCAGTTGTTGTAAGTGTAGAAATGGTTGTGCGGTGGCCAAAAGGGATTGCAAATGAGTTTGTAGTGTCGACGGTTGAATTTGCACGTATTGGGTTTTGAGTAGAGCGCTCTCCATGCTTGATAACTGCGTTGTCCTATCTGTATTCATCTGGGCTTGAACATTTTGCAAATCTTTATTGCCATCATTATTCTGATTTTGATTGATGTGCCCTACAGCCGTGGTAGCCAGTGGGTTAATTGTTATTGTCTGATCAGTGGTTGCAGCGCCGGTATCCGTGGATGCAGTTAAAGCAAGAGAACTGTATTGTGCATTGGTATATGCAGCGTTAACAAACAATTCAGAATCAGGCGATTGTTGCAGCTGTTTATGTGGTTGTTTATTTGTTTCCAGCGACTCGTTAATTGCAGTGATATTGGTCGGTACATGTTCCTTTATTTCTAGTGGCAAAGAGTAAGTGTTATTTGTAACGGCAGTATCTATTGTTAATACCGCTTTCTCTTCAACAACATCGCTGACGCTCAATTTGACGTCGGTCCCCGCAGCTTCCGTTGCGTAAAATTGCTTATCAGTAAACTGCGTCTGTGCATCATCGCTATCAGCGCGAACAACCTCTGCTGCTATTATTGTATTGGCCGTTGGTGTTTGAGGGGGATTAATTTCACTTCTGCTGATAGCGTCGATTGGCGGTGATGATTTTGCTATCGCGCTGGCAATTGCTTCAAGGTCCACCAATTTATCAGCGATCAATGCCTGCAGCACGGCGCGGTAAAAGTCCACCGGTGCATGAGTTGCTGCAGCTTGATGATCGATAGCAGCAATAAAATCCCGGCTGTTTTCGGCGGTGGCGCTATGCCCCACGCGAATGTAGCTATCGATCATGCGCTGTAACAATGCAACGTCAAATGAAATTTGCGGCCAGGAAACTGCTCCGCTTTTTAAACGCAGGCAGAGATCAAATAATTGATGGTCGCTAACATTATGTAAATCCGGGTGTGCTGATGCGATGCGCGGCAAAGCATTTTCCGGTAGTGGCTCGGCGGATAAACTGGTTAGCGAAACAGCGGAAAAAGGTTGCTGATTATCGATGCGCGTTTCGTTCGTCCGCTGGGCAACGGTGTATTGGGAAGTATTGGTGTGTTCAACAGACACTGTCTGTATTACCTGACGCCATAGCTGCTGGAGGTATTGAGCATTCAGTGAATTTATATGGGCATAGTCTTCTATTAGCCGGTGTAAAAAAACTTCAGGATTTGCGTTAATAACTGCTGAGCTTGTTGCTGGAGAGGGGCTTAATAACACGCCCACCGCTAATTCCCACAAGCGACGTTGTAAATGTGCTGCTGATTCACTGCTGATTTTATCAGCGTCATCAGGCAATGCTGGGTCAATCGATACAAAATTATTGTCGCTACCGATCTGTACATTCAGCGTGCTAACCAGCTGGTCAGCCATTTGCTGTAAGCGCAAAAATAGGGGTTTTATGTCGGTTGCTAAAAATCCAATCATATCGGCCTGCATTGACAGGGGTAGTTGCATCATCAACTGCTGGCGAATTTCAGCTTGGGGCAAATAGTGTTGCAACGCGGAGAGCAATAGCGCCGGTTCCCGTGCAACCAGCGTTGGCCAGATGGTTTCTAATAAATGGATATCAGCACTAACCAATGCCTGTGAAATTTTCTGTTGCAACAATGTGCGTGGAATATTTACTACATTCTCCGGTAATAAATCAGCGGGCGAGTTTCCAGTTGGTAGATATGCAATGGAATTTTGTTGGGCATTAACGTCGGCGTTGCCAGGGACACTTTGTAAAATAAACTGATTGTCGTACTCGCGAACGCGGGTGCCCCTAAAAATCAATGACCTTAGCGGGTTGGTTTGGGCAGAGAGCTGCTGCTTACGCGGCACGAGTAAATATTTAAAATGCCTTCCAGTGTTTACATCAGCCGTGGTATCGAGGATAAGCTTGTCGGTATTGCCCGTTTCATGCTGCTGTGTTTCCCTGTATGAGTTGACCGACTGAATTAACTGAGCGATGCGCGCCTGCAGGTGTTTAAGAGGATGTGCATAGGCTTTCGGCAACGGGATGGCGAGAAAAAATTCGCCCAGTTGCACCTTACTAATTGACAAACTGGTGGCGAGCTTGTCCAGTAAACGAGTTAACCAAACGGTTTCACTGGCACCAGGAGATTCCAATGCAAGCAGTAATACCTGGTGCCAGAGTTGTTGTTGCAATGCTGTCGGGTTGGATGCAAATACTTGGGCTGCCGTTATTGAAACAGCTGCCGAAACATGATTTGTTAAAAATTCGTTTACTTGTGAGGTAACAATCGGCAAAAATGCTTGCTGCTGTCCGATAAATTCCAATAAATCCAACAGCGTTTGTACTTGCAGCAGTTGTTGTGGTGCCAGCTGACGCAATAATACCAAACGCTGCGCTGCGCTAAATTGTTTTACCAAGCGCGCTACCAATAATTCGCGTGCAGGAAATTGGCGCAATAATTCGGCTATATCCTGTTGGGCAATAACTTGCTCAAATAATTGCTGGTGAATTTTTCCTCGCGACTGCCCCTTGTCTTTTTCATTACCGGTGCGACTAAATGCATAGTGCGCTGTGATATTGCCGGTGGAGAGATAGGCAATTAATTGCTGTAATGCAGCATGCGCATCTGGAATCAATGGCACCAGTGGTGGATTGCTGAGCGCGCGAGGGTCGAGTGCGAGCATCTGGCTTTTTAACAAACGCGTGAATTGTTCCAGCAATTGCTCGCGGATCTGCTGTTGGTAGTGACGCGCATCCAGCTTGCCCAAATCAAATTCGAGGGTTTCAAATCGCAGCACCTGAGTGTGAGGCGAATACTGTGAAAATAATCTATCGAGTGCGGGCAATAGCTCCTCGCTGATCCAACTAACTAACCCGGCTTTTTCACGACGAGCGAGCCTGGTCGTAGTGAACGACAGGTCGAGAGTGAATTCGTCGATGCGATGCTCGGGATGCATGGTTTAAATCCAGTAGGCGGCCGAGGGTTTATATTGCGCCAAACACTTGCGCAGCTGTTGTGCGTAACGGTCAAGTTGTTCGGTGTTGCCGTCCTCGTGTAGCAATTGTTGTTGTTCATATTGTTGTAGCCTTTCAAGCCAAGGCTGGTAGCAGGCATCAAAATCTGTCATTGCGGGCAGATCTAACCAATAAATTTGCGGAAATAAATGGGCCGGCATATGGTTGGCAATGGTTTTTTCCGCAAACTGGCGAAAGGCGGGATTGGCAAAACGCGCGGTCCATTTCGGGAAAATAAAGCTCACCCGACAATCAAAAAAATCACTGTCTTCGGCGTTTACTTGCTGTCCGCGTGGGCGCAATAAAATATGCTCCAGAAGATAAAAACCTTCGGCTCCGGCATTGATATCGGTAATAATTTTTTTAAATTTATGCACATAGGAAATGGCTTGCACCCGATCATCCGCTTTTTTTAATTCGCGGCGGCGATTGAGCCGCTGCGAATAAAAATACACCGCAACTGCCTCACCGGATTCCACCGGCTGCAACCGATAGGCATCGATAGTGGTACCTTCGATAATCATTGCCGGGCAGAGCGTCAAACTTTTATTGGGCGTATAACTCCACTGCGATAATTTTTCTTGCTGCTTTGCCTTTAGCGCAGGTACTGTTTGTGCGTCAGTGTTAGGGGCTAACGCGTCTGTTTCAGTTGGATCTGGCACCTGATCGAGTAATTGGTCGTCGACCAGATGTATTTGGTTGTTGTTAAAGCACTGTGATAGCGGAACCAGGCTATCGAGCTGTTGTATACCTAATAAAATATTGATTTTTTTATGCAAACTACTGAGGTTGCTCGCTTGCCAATGCGCTTCACTGGTATCGAATGCGGCTGAACGCCCGCTACTGGTTTCGACCAGATGTTGCAAGTAACGGATTTTATTATCTATGGCCCAGTAGTCCGGTTGCGCTTCATGATAATAATTAAAATGCAGCAGGGCTTCCTGCGAAAACTCTTCACCATAAATCGCGAGTAAGGTATCCAGCGCACGGCTTTTGCGGTCGGTTGCCGGGTCGTGGCGCGCTTGTATATCCTGAATATCGTTTAACCCAATACGTTTGTTGTGATAGAGCAGGGCAAAGTCAGGGATATGTTGGTTGTCCAGAAATTCGGCAAAATAACTGTGGTTGGGGCGTTCACCCAAACTGAATAAATGCTGCAGGTTTTGGATATGCGCCAACATGTTGGCCATGAGTTGTTCAAAAGGATAGAGATAGGCCTTGAGCTGTTGTGCCTGTTTTTTACGCGCTGCAGTTTCATGGTTAGTCACACCAGCTGCATTGATGCCATAGACACTGGGGAAATGGTGCTGAATAGAATAATAAGCCGAGTTCCGGCGTGTACGCCCTTGCGGCAAGGGATAAAAATGTGTGCTGTTAGTTTTATTGTTGCGGAAGGCACGGTATTCAAATTCCAATTTTTGTAGTGCGCGCCGGGTTTCTTCCATTAACCGTTCGATATTGTCGCCACGCGTTTTGACAACTCCGGCGGGGTCTGTCGTTTTACCTGGATTGAAATCAATCTTAAGCCATTCTTGCTGTTGTGCTTCCGCGGGAAATTTTAAAAAAAATGATTGGTTATCAATTGTCTGGGTGTCCAGCGGTTTGCCTAGTTCATCAACTAATTCCAATCGATATACTTTTTTAACGCCCTCAATAGCAGCGACCAAGCCAGTCAATTCTTCCAGTGCTTTCGTGCTTTTATGGGCGTTAAGGTGTTCGCTATAGATATAGCCGTGTTGTGTTAACGGACCGCTAAAAATATCAGCCAGATCCATTTGTTGCGCCATAGTTTCATAGCGTTCAATACGGATGTTGGACGAAATTTTACGTGCAACCTGAAAAAAAACATCAGCATAAATATCAGCCTGGTTACGTTTGCCGTTGGTTTCGATCACTCCGCGTAAAAAACAGGGTTTGCTTTCTTCAATACTGACAGTTGCGAGATCTTCACCAAGATTGCGATGTTTGACAAACACGCTGCGCACACGGCGTACAACTTGCTGCTTTTGTTCATCGCTATAAGCAGGGCCAGTCAGTGGTTCCAGCAATTTGATAGAAATGTTGTACAAACACGCTTGGTAACCCTCTCCTGTTGCGAGGGTAGCAACCTGAAGTGCGTCAATTTCGGGAATGTCGTCGAGCAGGCGTTTACAATAATCTTCGGCGGTAATTGGGCGTGTGGGAAAAATATCGTGTGGTTTATAAAGTGCGTAGTGATTGAAATCAATCAAGCCGCGTTCATTGGCAAGATAATCCGCGACCGGCACGCGCGTTTGATAGGCGAGTTCAGTCAATCCAAAACACAGTTGTTCGAGGATGGTGACACCGGGATCGTGCAGGTTGTAATCCGTCCAGATATTGCCGGCGAGTTCTTGCGCGCGCGCAATCGCATCGGCGCGCAAGCTGGCGAAGTCGAGGCCGTCTGCATCCTGTTGCAAACGCTGGATGACATCGGATGAACTCATTACTGCGATCCTGATGCTAACGAATTGGCATGTTGTTGTGCATCGGTCGCGTGTTGCGCCTGCAATTGCTGGTGTAAATAATTGACTAGCGTACAGACGCGGTTGTACGGCAATTCTCCCAATGCTTGCACACAGACACTGAAATCGCTTGCGCTTATAACAAACAGTGCTGGTGCATGTTGTACTGCCCCCGTTTGATAGAATTGTTGCGCCTGATGATTTAACTGGCCGATGATGTCAAATACTTTTTTAAATGGCTGCTCCACTAGCGCTTCTAACAACAGGCTGCTCTGCTCGAGTGTCAGATAAAAATGCAATTCACTGGATGCGTTCATCATAGCTGTCCTTATTCCGGTGCACGGCTGCTTTCAAGCATTAGAGGATCAAACCACAGACGGGTGATGTGATAGTTGATCCAAATATTTTTGCCGTAGGAGCACTGCGCACGTATTTGCAATTTGAAATGGAATTGGCCTTGCTCGGGTACTGGCTGCCAACGCAATTCAAGGCGATTACATTTGTTGCCGAAGTGTGCGTCCTGCGTATTGATGCTGCTTTTGCCATTAAACGTATTTAATGCAATTGCATGTACCAGCGCGTATTTTCCATCGGCGTCTTGCCCACCTACCCCAGCGACAACTTCAAAAGCTTCACAGCCGGTGAGTGCGCTGGTGATGTCGTGCCATTCGCCGTCAGCGGGCGCAGCCATATCGCCCACTTTGCCCATACGCCCACTGGAGGCAATGGTACCTTCCACATCGAGTGTGGTTTGTGGATTTTCTTTATTAATGCCCACTGCAACTCGTAGATTGTTTTGTCCGTCACTACCACTGCCCTGACTATAAAGGCTAAGTACACGTGGGCTTTGCGGTGTCCCAAAATGCAATTTGTTTTCGCTGGTGCTCAATTCCAAAAACCACTGCGGACTTTCCACAGCAATATTTTTATAGAAACTCAACAGGCGACCGGAACCCATGAGCTGCGAAATTTTTAAACCATCGCGGCTGGTTTTATCAAAGCCCTCTTCCAGAATATTGACCATGGAATCGATCAAATTGGAAAAGTCCTGCTCCGAGGGCATACGTCCTTTTTTAAATTTATTTTTCAGCGCATTTCTGTCTAGTTTTTCCATCACATGGCCTATTCGGGAATAATGAAAGTACTACCCACTTCCAGCTCGTCCACACCGGTGCGCTGGGCGCGGATCTGGAGCGGTTGGTCAAGGGCTTGGATGTAATGATGCTGTAGCGGTACAGCGGTACTCCAGGCGTAAGTCGGATGCAGGGTTTGCAAGTGATGCGTGTCGCTGCTGGCAGTATCGTCCAAAATAAAAAAACCATCGCCCTGCGGCGCAATGCGCAAGAGCGAAAAATCGGTAACGTGTTCGATGTAATCCAGATTATGAATAAAGGATTTTATTTCCTGCTCACTGATGCTCCACCCAAAATGCACAGCATTGCCCTGCGCCTGCCAGGGCGAAAGATAATCACACAGCGCCTGATTTAATAAATTATGGTGACGGCCAGTGTGCAAGCCTTTTTTTAATTGCACCGCGCAGCGCACCTGGATTTCTTCATAAACCGGATTTTCCACCGCTACCTGCACACGTGCAGGTGTAAGTGGCTGAATAAATTCTTTGATGGCCAGCATCAAATGGCCGTCAAAACAGGGTTTGTAATCCGATGCATTGTTGGTCGGGTGATGGGGAATGGGAATGATCAACAAATGCCCGGGGCAAATGGGGTTGTGGTGATTACTGCGCAGGTTCGCAAAACATTTCACTTTATAAATATGCGGAAATTTTTCCAAGATCAACATTTCGTAATCAAGCGGTGTTAGCGCCCGATTTTTATGGCGCAAGCGTTCACTGATACGCGTGCGCAAGTGCGCTTGATTTTCAGCGGGTACTCCACCAAAGGAGCGGGTAATTTGGCTGACGCCGGTAATTCCCGCAATAGTCTGGCGCGTGCGTTTGATAGTATCGGGTGGTAATTGCATGGGTTGTTCACTGGCGGGGTGAGTGCCGGAAACCCAGGAGGCTTGCACCGCTTGCGCATACACACTGTAGATATCGCTGAAATGAGTGAGGGCTTTGTTGGCACTGATTTTTAACCAATACAAATTGCCCGGCATGATCGTATTGGCCGTCGTCATTTTTTCCGGCATCGTCAGTGTGACAATACCGGAGGTCATAAAACCTTCGGTACTATCGCCGAGGATGTAACGTGGATTCAGCGGGCGCCATTGGTTGTCACTCAGGTAAGACCAGCTCACCAAGGCAGCGGGTGTGAGTGCGCGCTGTTTATATTCGCTTTGTGCTTGTACAAGTAATTCTTCATCGAGCGGTAGTGAATTATCTTGTAAATGAAAAAATAAACTCAATTGTTGGATATCGCTCGCAGCGACCCCGAGGTAGAGCGTGCCGTTGTCGGGATACTGGGGCAACAAATACAAACGCGGGTGGCGCAGTGGTGATATGGCTTCCCATCCCAAAGGATGCAAGTGAAAAAATTGATCTTTGTAGAAAGGATCGTCATCGCGCCCGGTATCGGCCAATGTCAGTGTAGATACTGCAGAATAATTTAGCCGTAGCGAGCTGATCTCCGGGGTGTAGGGTGCATTGGGAATGGGCTTGGCAAAACGGGGATGTTTTACGCGTGCATTGTGTGTCAATACATCGGCCAGTAAATTGGGGTACTCGCGGTGTCCAAATGCACCGAGCGGCCCTTGCAAGGTGAATTTAAATAATCCAGCGCGCGTGAGCGGCGAATAACTAAATGGTCGCTTGGCTTGTTGTTGGTCTTGTGCTTTGTAAAAAGGAATTGCGGCGGCGGCCGACAATTTTTTATGTGCACTGACTTGCGGGGAACCGTTTTTTAATCCGCAATCAAACAGTGGTTGGTAGCGGCCGGAGTCATTTGCTGCGGGTTGCCAGCGGCCATCTACCAGCACACTAACACTGGCAACAAATTGTTGATTATCTTTTGCCAGGGTATAACCGCGATACCAGCTGTTAAAGCCGCCAGCGCTCGTGGGTAAACTGTTCCATTCAATATCCACATCGAGATCGAGCAATTGTTTGGTGCGCGTTTCTTCGTGGCCCACAATAAAATAAGAGCCTATATCAGGAAGTGGACCAAAGGGGGCGAAGGGCGCGAGCGGCGATAACTGGCCGATGTTATTGTGCAACAGCACATCGTGGCAACCTTTGACATCTACCTGGATACGCACTTCGCGCAGTACTAAACGCCGGAGGATGTCATAGGGATACTGCAAATAATTTTCTTTGAGTGTGAAACGCAATACGGGTAGCGAGCTGGTGAGTGAATCGCCATGCACCGCGCTGTTGTAAGCAGTAATGGCCGGGCAGCCTTCGGGTAAATAAAAACCCAGGCGCAGGCAATTGGATTTGACGCTGTTGTCGGTGTCGCAGTAGGCCGGTTTGTATTCGCTGATGTCCAACCAACCATCTATGGTGGTTAAGGATAATTGGAATAATTTGCTGAAATAGGCAAAAAATTTGGCTTTATCATCGGCAATACTGTCTTTGATATTGGGTAAGTGACGCAGAATTTTCTGTAGCTTGCTCCAGGGCTCACGTGCCACTTCTTCAAAGGCCAAATCGACGCAAATATAGCGCTGGCCTTCGCGCAGCAAAAGTACATTGCTGGCGATGGCAAAGCCGAGGCGTGCACTGGTGGCCGCGTCACTCGCGCGGCCATCGCTGGTAGTGCGTTGGCGACCGGCGCCAAAAAAGGGTTGGGCAATTATTTTATCGCGCAGTTTTTTATCGGCATTGGGTTGTATCGCCAAGGCATTCAGCCAGCACCCATCCGCGAGTGTAACACTGGTACGCGGGCTGGGATTTTGTTTTAAATTAAAAGTGGTGCGCGGAAAAAATAAACTGTATAGCTGCTGTACCTGGGCGTCGTTGACAATCGCATCTTCAATGGAGGCGTACACAATATCGCGGCTATTGTTATCCAAACCGGCAAAAAATTCTGTGCCCTTGGGTAAGTGAATTTCCCGCTCTTTGGCGCCCGGTTGAAATACCAGATAAACATGGTCCGGTTGGATCGGTCGTGTTTTGGCTTGCAGCACCTGGGTAAAATAAAAATCGATAAAATCCAGTGTAAAATGATTCAGCCGCGTTTGTAGTTTTTGGTAGAGCGTGACAAACGCAATACGCAGCGCTAGCGCGGGATCGTGATTTTTGCTGTGCATGGAATCGGGCAATAATTGCCGGGCGCTGGCTTGCACCATATCAGCTGCTTTTAGCAGCGATGCATAAAGTGAGTGGATATTGAGTGCAACCGGAGTTTTGATTGGTGCAGCAATTTCATCAGGCTGGCCCCCCGCAGTAATCAGCGTCATAAATTGCTCTGAAAATTGCTGCGTTTGTTTAACCCGGTCGGGCATAAACCCATGAACTCGATAGAGTTCTTTGGCTAAACCCAGTACTACACTTTCGATCAATCCATAAAGACTTTCGCCCGCACTGCTTTGCGGGTGCTTCAATAAATTTAACCAGCGATCTAAAAGCCGTGCTAGCCCAACTACTGATGCGGGATTGTGGGTTTCTCCCAAAGCCCATTCTTCATTGTCGATTTCCTGTTGCAAACGTAGATTAAATTGGGTTTCCAAACTATCGATATTGAGCGCGAGTATTTGTGCCATCACTACAATTTCGTCGCGTGCAAACAATAGTTGCTCTATATCGCCGGGTAAAAATTCCACGCCGGGTAGTTGCACCAAGCGCGCATAGTCCTGCATTTGGGTGAGCAGTTGCTCGAATGACATTTCATCGACATTGAAATAATTTTTTTCCAGCGCCGGCAAAGCGCGGCGCTGCTGGCTCATGCCATCGCGCACATGCAATTGCGAGACAAGGCCGGGCGTGGCCTGCGTCTGGCTCATGGCGCTACCTGCCGGTGTGCAGATATGCATGAATAAATAAAACACTTAGCCTGCAAGATTACTGCCTTCATTAAAATAAAAGGGATATACCAGGTTGTAGCGGTTATTTGTCGCACGGACCCGGTAATACACATGGATTTGTACCTTGCCCTCGCGGTAGTCATCATCGCGCACGTCAATACGCTCGACGATAACGCGTGGCTCAAAAAATAAAATCGCTTTTTCAACCGTATCGCGCATAACAGCAAAACTGCTTTCGTTGAGTGTGTCAAACACATGGGCTTTCAAACCGCAGCCGTAGAGCGGTTGCATGACACGCTCGCCGGGTGTAGTCGATAACAAAATCAGCAGGCTTTCGTGAATGTCTTGTTCCGCTGCGACTGTCACCAACCCCTTACTAGTGAACTGCGGTGGAAAACTCCAGCCAGTGCCAAGAAACGATTTATTGCTCATGGTTTTCGTTATCCACCAATCATGACGGTGGGTAATCCCAGCACGATATTGCCACCGTGCGCAGTGGTGTCTCCCATGCGTGCGGCCGGTTTGCCGCCGATCATTACCGTGGCCGAACCCTTGACGATGGAATCGGGCGGGCCGACACAGACGCACATGTCCCCGACTACTGCCGCAGGTAATTTTCCAATCAACACAGTGGGAACACAGGGGCCGCTAATCGGCCCACCTACATGCGGGACCGGGCCAGTAAACATAGGGCAGGCGTGCATATCGGTAATTCGTGCTGCAGGTGGCATTTTTTTAATTTCCTTTTTATCGCTAAAACTGTTTGGTCGTTAATGTGTGGGTTTGTTAAATAACTAGTTAATCATCACCATCGCCCCTTTGATGGTGGTAGTACCCGATGCGGAAACTTCGGCCGTTGCGTTGCCTTTTGCGGTGAAACCGATATTGGCGGTGCTGGTGATATTTAATCCGGTTTGTTTGATATCCATTTGCGCCGTGGCCTCAATATTGCCCGTGGCATTCAGCACAATTTTTCCTTGCGCCTTAAGGGTAATATCTTTGGGGCTATCGAGTGTGATACCGGCGGAATCGAGTGTGACTTTGTTGCTGTTCTGGTCTTGCAACAAAATTGATTTGCCATCGTCGCTGATCACAATTTTGTTGGCACCCGGTGTAATGATGGTGATGATTTTTTTCTCTTCATCGAATTCCATTTTCATTTTGGTGCGTGTGACTATGGCCTTGGTATTATTTTCTGCCGCGAGTGTATAGGGCGGAGGATTTTTACTGCTGTAAAGGCTGCCCAAAATGACCGGATGCGATGGATCGTCGCTGAAAAAACCGAGTACCACTTCATCGCCAATTTCGGGAATAAAAAACGCACCAAAACTATTGGAGCTGTAAAAATTGGCGAGCCGCGCCCAGAAAGCATCCGTAGTAGCGCTCATTTCCGGAATCGATACTTGCACGCGGTGCTGACTTTCTGGATCGGCATCCAGTTTTTTTACGATACCAATGTGCAATCCACTGATGCCAGGGGTCAGACCTGCGGCTGCAGGTGCCATGGTGTCGGCCGTTTCGGTAAACCAGTTGGGCGACATGCCAAATTCTACCCGTGTCGTCCAGTTGCCATCGACAACGGAGTGATTGACGCTGCTGACAAAAATGTTGCCATTAAAGCGCGTCCCAACACCGGCGAGTTCAATCAGAGTTCCGGGTTTGGCTAACGCACTGCCTTGAAAACTGACATGGCCGCGAATGCGTGCGAGGCCGGATTTTAATTGTTGCGCTTTAGCCCAATTAGTGAGGAAACCCGATTCGAGCGGGACGCTGCTTTGCAAACGGAAATCACTCAAACCGATTACGCTGGCGAGTGTGGCAGAATCGATATCACCCTGGGTATTTAAACTGGCAGTGGCGGCGGTGCCTTGCTGCAGCGCATGATTGGCGAGATCCCAGCCATTGCTGGTGACAGTTTGGAATTGATGACGTGCATCCAGGTCAGCACTGAAATCGATGATGTCGATGCCATACGTGAGTGAAAGTACGGCGCTGCCGCTAACCTCGGGTGCTTTTACAGTAACGGTGCCAGCGTCGAGCGTTACCAGCATGCCGTTGGCTTCGGCACGCGCGAGCATAAAGTCCCAATCGCTGCAGTAAAATTGCACCAGCTCTTTGTGTTGCACGGTGGTTGCGGTGACACTGGCGGTGAGCCCGGAATAGTTGCCAATGAGTTGCGACATAATATCGCTGTCTTTTTTGTCGATGTAGTTTGCGTTTTTACGCCCCACCGTCATCGCCAGTGCTTTGTCTTTGCATTCAATAATCAAACGTGCGGCATTGTTGCCATTGATTTTAATCGAGTGTTTGATAATGACGCCGCTGAAGACATCGGTCAGTGTTTGGTCATAACCCAACTGGATTTTTATTTCCGTGCCGGGTTTAAAGGTGGCTCCGGCACTCAGCGGAAAATCGGCATTGGGCATATCGCCATCATTGATCACCAGTGTGGCGGTTGAGATGCGGTTGATGCAGTGTTGAATTTCTATCGATACAACTTCAACAGTGGTTGCAATGGCGTTGCCGCTGCAGAGTACGTTAAAGCTGACTACACCATCGCTGCTTTTAAGAGGAGAATCGGCCATGAATTACACCAGCGGAGGAAAACGCAACAGCTGACCGGGTTGCAGCTGGCGAAAGTTATTGAGCTGGTTAAGTCGTGCAACGGCGAGATAATAAGAGCTGTCTTTGTAAATTTGGTAGCACAACATAGGCAAAGTATCACCTGCTTTAACTTCGACCAGATGGGTTAAGTCTGGCGATTCGAGGCTCGCTTCGCGAAAAACTTCTTCGGTGCTTTTGTACGCGGTAAATGTTAAATCCATTTTTGCGCGCAATGGTTCGCCGCTGGGTTTGAACAGCGTGTAATTGACTTTCAAGGCTTCCATACGCGCTTTGAATAGTAATGGCCCCCAGGAAACTTCTACCACGGGTGGTTCATGTTCTGAGCCGTTGTAGTCGTAGGCTACTTTGCGCAAGAGTGCAATCTGGGTGCGCACGCTGCCTGTTGTGCCTTCGACAACACCGGTGCCATCCAATACCAATTCTTTGAATTCAATTTTGTCCGGCTTGGATTTACTGTATTTTTTTTCGCTACCTGGCCCGAGCGCCTGATTTTCCGCATAAATAATCGATGAGCTATGGGTGTAGCCGGCCGGGTTGATCAGCGCTTCAAAAGCCGGGTCACCATTGACGGTGGCGATGCCGTCGTTGACATCGCAGGGCGAAATTTTTAATTTTATTTTGGTGCCGTTGGCGATGGTCATGATTTAACGCAACCCTTTATCGCTGAGCATTTCAAGTACTAAACGCCGGCATTCATTGATCACATCCTGTTTGATACTTGCACTCATAGCGTCGCGCTCTTCGGCGCTCTCGTCATCCGCATCATCCACGACATTGGATTTAATCAACAGTTGTTTAATTTCTATAGCCATGATGGGTTTATCGCAGAGTGATTGTTTAGCAAAGAAATTTTTACGTCAGTCGTCCAATAAAAATTACATCACGCGATTGGAATAGGTGTAACTGAACACAATTTTTTCGATTGCCACTTCATTTTTGGTGGAGTTAAAACCCTCCACTTCCCACTTAATAGGAAACGCATTAGCAAAGGTCCATCCGCGAATAGGTTCGGCATTTTCATTGAGCAAATACACGCTGATGGTGCGCGGTACTATGGCGGCGATAAAATCGCCCTCCATCACTTCTTTGCACCAAGCCACCAGCGGTGAGGATGCTGGTGCTATGCCGCGTTTTAATTCCAGATTGCTTTGCTTGATCGCCGTGGGCAATTTGTGCACAAACCGATTTTCGCCGCCTTCAGGTACCTCTTCAGTAGACATTTCAAACGAAATGCCAGAGACATCCTGAAATGATGAATCGACCCCTTCGCTGCCAGAGCCAAAAACCACTTTGAAATAAAACGCAGAAGGCGGGTATAAACCGCCTTCTGAGGTAGTTGCTGCAGCAGACATCGACTAGTGCCCGCCTAAACCATTAGCTGTTTGCAATGGTCAGGCCTTCGTGGACGATTTCAATACTTTCGATGGCTACTTCATTTCCTTCCGCTTTCAAGTCGGTGGAAGAAATTTTGGTTGGCCAAGCATTGGTGAGGGTCCACACCATAGTGGGAGCACTGCTCTCATCCAGCAAGCTGATGGTGACAGGAACACGTTTGATGGTGTTCAGTTTGATTTGGTTGAGCCAATCCCAGAACTTGTTATCACCTTTAAACACGCCTTTTTTCATGGTGACGTTGCCGAATTTTTTCATGCCCGGCATTTTGATCACAGAAAATTGTTTGCTGTCGCCCGCGCGATATTTAATTTCTTCCGATTGGATATCCAACCCGCTCACTTCCTGAAAGGACATGACATTCGAATCCCACTTCACTTCAAAGTGAAACTTGGGCAGTGGCCAAATATTGGCTGATTGTGTTGAGCCGTCTTCTGCCATAGTAATCTCTACCTTAATTTATCTATGGATGGAAAAATTTGCGAAGTCCTTATCTGCTATGCGCATTTAATCGCCCAGCAAATTGATGACAAAAACCCCGCGTTAATTTTTATATACCTGGTAAATGACCAACAGGTACTTAGGATTTTTGCATCTGCTGCTGGAAAGTAATCTCGATAAATTCTGCTGGACGGCTCAAGGCAACCAATACCGTCACGCGCAAAATACCTTCGAGAATATCTTCTGCGGTCATGGTTTCGCCCAAGCCAACATGCACACTGAAAGCATCTTCGGGGCTGGAACCAGCAAGACCACCGCGCTTCCATACACCAGTGAGGAAGTTACCGATCATGCTTTTGATGGTAACCCAGGTATTGGCCACGTTTGGCTCAAACACATAAGCCTTGCTTGCCAGTTTTACCGACTCTTCCAACATGATCATGGTGCGGCGTACGTTTACATAGCGCCAATCGAGGCTGTTGCCGTCGAGGGTGCGCGCGCCCCACACCAAAGTGCCTTCGCCGATAAAGGTGCGGATTGCATTGACGGATTTACCCGCGGTATTCACGTTGAGGTCTTCCTGCTCCTCGTGATTGATATTCACTGTGGGTGAAGATACTGCGCTCAAGCTGACATTCGCTGGCGCTTTCCACACACCGCGAGTGTTATCCACCATGGTGTAGATACCGGCCATCGCCGCGCTCGGTGGTAACAAATTCAACTTGTGTTGCAGGCCAGCGAGAATTTTGTTGTACAGCGGGCAAACTGCGCTGAGGGTTTTGTGCAGTTCATTATTTTCTGCACTGCTTTTGCTGGGTGTATCGGGAAGTTTTTTGATCTCGGCGATAATGCTTTCCTGTTTTTTCAAGGAGGCAATAGTTTCGCGCACTTCTTGCGTCAGCAAATTCACTACGTCAGGCAAGCTGTCTTCGTGGATATTGCGGAATGACAATTCACTCACAGGAACAATCGAACTGTTCAGCCAAGGGTAATACACTGCGCTGAACGCCGGGAAGTTGGTGGCCATTTTATTGCGGAAATTATCGATACACTCGTTATCGCGGTTATCCTGGAAGCCGCCGTAGATATCGAGAATGGCAAAACGGTTTTTCATTTCATAACCGCAATGCGCCACCATGGTCTGCTGCAACTTATAACAATCTGCCGCTGCCAATGACACTGCATCAGGAATCACCAACATGGTTGGCTCTTGCTCTTTCTTCAGCAGTTGGATGCCTTCTGAAAGCTCACCTTCTTCAATACCTTTGCTGTAGTTTCCAACGGAAACAACATAGCAGGCACCACCGCCGTTTTGGAAAAACAGCATCATGCTGCGGTACAGCAAGTAGTAGGAACCTTCGAGTGAGAGAAAAAATTTGTCGTCTTTGCCGAGTGAAAAATCTTCATCGGCGCTGCTGAATGGATCGGGATTTTTATCCACTCCGGCGATAGCCGCAACGGCTGTGCGCGCATTATTGATCTCGGTAGCGATTTTCTTTTCATCGTCCGACGCACCGGGCGCAGCGGCGAAAACCGCCGGTGTTGGTGCCGCGCTACCCTTGCGGGCGATTTTAAAGGTGGCTGGCGGCGGGCCTCCGAAGTAGCTGATAAATTCAGCCATTGAGGAAATCCGCCAGGGTTTGTTGAGCAGGCTTTTACCTTTATTATCGGCAAAATCCGTGTAGCCAACAAACGCCGGAACGGCGGTAGCTACTTCAACAACGGAGTTGGGAAAAGCGTCTTTTTCAACAATATAGACGCCGGGAGTTTTATACGCGCCAGCCATATTTGTTCCTTTAAGTGCTATTGATTTACATAAATTTCTGCAACAAGGATTTGCTGCCCCCTGAGATCCCTACTCTTGCTGATCAAGTTAACTCCTGCGTTGGGTAAACGCTTGATCAGGATCTTGCCTGCGTTGCTTTTATCTTTTAACTGAAATCGCTGCTTTGGCGCACTGTTCATTGCAATCGGGATTTGCGAAATAAACGCCTTGCCATTTTTGGCGACAACTTCATCGCTAGGATCAAAAGCCACTGCCACTTGCGAGCTTAAATCATGGATGTCCAATTCCAATTTCGCAAGTTCACCGAAAAAATAGTATTTCCAGTAAATATCGCGCGTGTTGAATTTGATTGTGCGCGCGACGGGAGCTGCTTCAGCTTGGCGCACGGTTGCAAATTCAGCTCCGCTTAAATCTATATCCACACTGAGTAACGGCGTTCTATCGCCGGGTTTTGTTCGCACAAGTCGCGCGTCGTGGGATTCTGCCGGTTGTTCGTCCAGTAACACAAGACTGCTGTTATCTGCCGTAATATTTTTGCTGCTGTAATACAAGGGCAACTTTTTATTTTGGGTTTCCAACGTGTAGAAACTAAAATAGGGGTCTTGCGCAAATACCTCAAACCGCAGCAACGCTTCGCTATCGAATGCGACTGAACATTCCTGATCGGCAAAAATAGCAATGCCAGTATCTTCCGCTTTGACGGCTAATTGATATTGTTGCAACACCCGCCGGGTAGCTGGCGTAGTGGTAAATACCAAATTGGTGCAGCGGCCATCGGAAAAAAAAAGATGTTCAATCGCCAGGGTTAATATCGGTTTGAAATGTGCCATGGATGTTGACTCCCTTTAACCGCGCAGATCACCTTGCGGTTTGCTAACCAAGGGCAATTGTGCCACTACGTTATCAGGATTGATGGCTACCATGCGCACACGGTAATACACGGAGGGAAGGTACTTCCCGCCCAACAAACCCCAGAGATTACTTAAATCCTGAATGTTCAGGTTCTCGATATCCAATACGAGTTTATCGATGCGGGAGTCCAGATCCGGTGTTGAATGTTTATCAAACACCGGCTGCATCTGAAAAAAAGCGATGGCTTTGGAAATGAACTTGAGTGCTTCAGCATAGTTGCTGCCACTGAAATTCGCCGCCAGCATCACATACAAATTTAAATACACAGATCGACTGCCAACCAGGGCGCGGCCATCAAATCCGGTGGCACGGGCTGCGCCAGATTGCGGCACAGTATCTTTTTCAATATTGGTCAGCAGTAAAATTAATTTATTGTTGGTGTGCGGTGCAGCACTGCCATCACTTTCCACCAAACTGGATACCACGACAATATCTTCAGTGAGATTATTGGTGCGCTTGAGGTAGGCATTTAGCTGGGTCGCTAAATGATTCATGGCAGCCTGGATCAACCCACACCCCTGACAGATATTTTGTAATTTATGGTTTTGGGGATGTTAGCACAAAAAAAATTCACGTCTTGTTCTTTTTTTAATACAGACCAGATCACAAAACAGACAAGATGATTTTGGCGACAAATTTTATTTCAGCGTGTTACACCACATCAAAAAAATGAGTATTTATTGAGCTTAATTTTTAGCAATTTCAATAGTGATATGAACCAACTCTTCGTGCACTTGTACTTGTTGTTTAAAAAAATCAGCATCAACATCTGCCTGCGTTATTAACGACAATACACAGGCATATTGATTGCGTCCCACCCGCCATACATGCAGATCGCGAATTTCGGCAGGCACCGTCCCCGCTGCAATTACTGCGCGAATCTCTTCAACCACCGGGGCATCCATCTCGGCATCCAGCAACGCGCGGCCACTAGTGCGCAACAAACCCAGCGCCCACACCGCCACTAAAACACCACCGACAATGCCCATTACCGGATCAAGCCAGTCAGCGCCGAATAATTTTCCGCCGAACAGTGCAATGATCGCCAACATCGAGGTCGCTGCATCGGCCACCACATGCATATACGCCGCGCGTAAATTCAAATCTTCATGCGCGTGCGAATGTTCGTGGTGATGTGCATGGTCATCTTCATGGTGATGATCATGCTCGTGATGATGGTGATGACCATCCTTCAGCCACCAGGCGCACATTAAATTCACCAGCAAACCGACAATCGCCAAAGTGATTGCTTCGTTGTAATGAATTGCTACCGGTGTAATCAAACGCGCGGCGGATTGATAAAACATTGTCACTGCCACCAGCAATAATAAAATCGCACTGGTGTAACCGCCGAGCACTTCAATTTTCCACACTCCAAAACTAAAGCGGCCATCTTGCGCAAGCTTGCGTGCAATCACATAGGCAAACAGCGCTAAACCCAAGGCCACCACATGGGAGCTCATATGCCAGCCGTCGGCGAGCAAAGCCATGGAGTTGTAGTACCAACCGCCGATAATTTCGATCAACATCATCGCCGCGGTGAGCATTAACGCGCGCCGGGTATTTTTTTCCGCGAGCGGATTGGTTTGGGTGGGGATGGGATGATGGCAGGTTTTGAAATAGGCTTGGGTCGTCATGGGCATACCAACGTGTTGCGTGCAAAAAGTAATTGCATGATGCCATTAGCTTTCCGCTCTACACCAGCGGCATTATCAACGATCAATCACGATTTCTGTGCTAGGCATCTAGAGGGCCTTTGACCCGATCCCCGAGATCATCCAGCACATGCAAATAGATTTCGGTGGTTCGAATGTCAGTGTGGCCCATCAATGTTTGAATTTGCTTTAAATCATACTTGGCTTGTAATAGCCGAGTAGCGAAGGAGTGGCGAAACGTGTGACAGCTAGCCTGTTTATGGATACGGACTTTCTTTATTGCTTGCTTTACATGTAACTGGATTGTAGTTGGATATATATGTGCCTGCGAATTACGTTGGATCGCGGGTCTTTGCTTGGTTCATTGCTTGGGAATAAAAATTGCCAACCTAAGGAATGCCCTGCTGAAGGGTATTTTTTTTCAAGCATGTTAGGCATATATACGCCCGCAATGCCACTGGCCTTATCAGACTCAAGCAGGTTTTGAACCATGCCAATCTGCTTTTTTAAATCAGGAATGATACTTTTGGGAAGTAACGTTGTTCTGTCTTTAAATCCTTTCCCATCTCGAATAACAATCTAACCCATTGCGAAATCAACATCTTTAACGCGCAATCGCAAAGCCTCAGAAACCCGAAGGCCACCACCATACATTAGTTGAGCCAATAGCTTATGGGGCATCACCATAGACATATATATTTTCTGTTGAGTAACTTTTTCCATCCGTACGAATAAAGACACGGAATTGGTCTAAGAATTTAGTAGGTGAAGGGGGTAAAGGAATGCGCACATCTTCCATAATTGCACCTGTTTGGATAACCAGTAATTGTTCAGTGTATCTACCCGAATTTGAATATGCAATTAATTGAGGTTGCCTGTGCTGTATAACTCCTTAATTAATTTGGAGTGATGATTAAGTTGTTGATTTGTAATGAGTTAAATCGATAGTAGGTTCGTCTACTTTGGGAATTATACGGCGGAACACCAAATTAGTTGGAATATCCTTCTGCGGGTTATATAGTCGGTGCAATTTAATAAACTGTTATGAGGGGAGAAATAAATAGTGAAAGTAGTTGCTGTTGTTTTTTTAATTTTACTTGGCGGCTGCGCCTCAAATGCACCCAAGGAAACGCATCAAGAGAAAGAGATTGAGGTTCGCACGATTCAGAAGGAGTTCACTCCTCATATCTGGTCTGACCATAAGATTCTTAAAGTTTCTACTGAAGTATGCGCGCAAAAAGGTACAGAAATACTTGAATCTCTTGGTTTTAATCAAATAGTAAAAAATGGCAGCTATGTATACGGAAACTATAGTAATAATCGGGCTGTGATTAAATGCACATCTGTAGGTGAAAGCACCTTTGTCTACGCCGCTGTAGCAGGCCCTAAGGTAGAAGTTGTTGAAAAACTACGAAATGAAATAGTGTGGCAACTATAAATTCACAACAAGTCGCGCCAGGATCGCAAACTTCGTTTGCTGGACGCATTGTAAGTCGCGCATTTAGCGAACCGCTGCGCGAAGTTTATCGCACATGCGCCACTTACAACGCGCCCCTGCGCTCAACGTTAGGCTGTAATAGGAAAGTGTTCATGGATAGTAGTGATGTGGAGAAACGAGGTCGTTTTTTATTGTGGCGCTCGGCTACAAATGAGTGCTGCTCGTTATTGAAACTAGCGTGTAAAATTAATAGATCTGTTAAAACACAATCCTATGAAACCCCTCTTCGTGAAGGCCAACCAACTTTCGAAGAGTTTAGAAAAGGAAAATCGAATTATGTAGCAGGAATGCTTCATGCCTCCCACATGCTTGAATATGAAGAGCTTTATCATAGCAATTTCCCTACCCTTGTTGAGTGCTATTTGATTAAAGACTATTGCATGATGTTAATGTCGGTATTTTTTTGTCAAATGTTGAATATAGGTTATGGCCACAATGGCATAGCATCTAAAAACACAAAAGAATTTGTTAATACTCATTTTAATGAAATTGTTAAAACTTCATTTTCAAATGAAGCAGATAGAGCTGAGTTTATAAAATTGAAAGATACATTGTTGGCTGCGAGAGATACGATGATAGGGCATGCTGATGCAAAATCTTTTGATATACAACATGGTGCAGGGCTGACTTCTTTGAAAATGCCTATAATATCAGTAAAGGACATTGATCCTGAAGTAGCATATAAGTTAATGAAGGGGTTTGAAAAAGGTTTGAGTGAGTACTCTGAAGAAGTATTAAGAATATTTGAGGCATCCAAAGTCTAACAAGCGACTGTGTTAAAAAATCAATACCTGCGCCGCAAATCTTAACGTTATACAAATCTTTCCGCAGCATTTAATATCAATTTAGGGAAAATCTAATTATGTCTCATTTTCACTTAGCTCAGCTCAATATTGCAAAAGCTAAAGATGAACTTACCTCTATTGTTATGAAGGGATTCGTTGATCGTTTGAATGAAATTAATGCGTTAGCAGATGATTCGCTTGGGTTTGTCTGGCGGTTACAAACTGAAGAAGGTGACGCTACGTCATTTAAAATATTTGATGACCCAAGTCTTATATTGAATATGAGCGTTTGGGAGAATATTGAGGCTTTAAGAAATTACGTTTATAAGTCTGTTCATGTAGAATTAATTCGTGGCAAGAATGAATGGTTTCATAAAATGAATACACCTCATCAAGTTCTTTGGCATGTTCCTGTTGGGCATATACCTACTGTTAGAGAGGGTGAGGCAAGACTGCTCCATCTTGAGGAACACGGACCAACTGAACATGCATTTACTTTCGCCAAACCCTATATTAAGTAATTCCAAAAAAATGTATAACAAGCGACTGCGGTAAAAAAAACCTGCTTCGCGAAGCACCTGCGGCTGTGCCTGATCTTGGGTGATCACAACAATACGGCGATGTATTATTTACAAACGCAACCTATTTTTATGTTTGATTTATCACTGCTTTATTATTCCTACCTCTAAAACAAAAAAACCGATCCTTGTGGGATCGGTTTTTTATTTTTCAAAAAAAATAAACTATTTATCTTTTATAAAAACCCTTGTTAGGGATGCCCAGTGGATCGGAAACATGGGTCGCGCGGTGCGTGATTAGTCTACGCGGATATTATCGATCCAGGCGCTGTCTTCGCCGGAGATACCGCTGCCATCTTTGCGGTATACAAAGCGCAGTGTATGAACTCCGGCGGGAATGTTCACTTGATGGGTTTGCCAGCTTTCATTGGTGCGTATATCGAGCATTGCTACATCGTCCAGATACACGAGCAGATAATCGCAACAATATTCTGCTGACACTCGCGCATCGAAACTCAGTGTTGATGCAGTGTAAACGGCAGTCCACTCCACTTCGGCAGTTTGGTTCTCGCCGATCGCGCCCGCGCGTAAACTTTTGCTCCCTAGGGATGCCGCGCTGCTGACGACTGACCAACCCGCATCGGCTCCGCCGGTTGGCTGTATCCAGCCACTACTTCCTGACTCAAAGGATTCAACAAAATTACTTAATGCTGCAGGTTTGCTGTTGGCGTCCATGGGGTCGGTGTGGTACTGGACTATCTCCAGATAGTCATTGATCAGGTCGTCATCGCTGTCTGCTTTGAGCGGGTTGCTCTGGTGATCGAGTAGTTCTTCGGCATCGCTTAGTCCGTCGCCATCGCTGTCCTGTTTATTGGGATCGGTGGCATAGTCCTCCACTTCGTCACCATCGTTGAGCAGGTCGCCGTCAGTATCGGGGTTGGCAGGGTTGGTATCGGCATTGAATTCTTCCAGTGCTGTCAGCCCATCGCTATCAGTATCGCTGCTGGCATCGCTTGCGTTGTTAGCCGCAAGGCCATAGGCCTGTTCCCACCAATCGGGAATCTGGTCGCTATCGCTATCCGCTTGTGGGAAGCCGGCCATGTAGTTCGCGGTAATCGCGAGACTTTTCACCCGCTGCCAATCCGGGCTGTAATGCAACAGCGTGTTGTTTTGGGTGTTGAGGAACAAATCACCGCGGCTGTTGGTGCTCATCGAGTAGATAGTCGCGGGTAATTCGAGACGCGCCTCAACCAAGCGTTGTGCGTTATAGCGAAGGATCTCATTGTTGTCTGCGAACACCACCAAGCGGTCGAGCTGATCAATCATGATTTGGTTGGCTCTGGCAACATAGATTTCACTTACCAATGCCAGCGTGACTGGATCATATTTGTAAACTACGCCGGTGTAATTCGCATGGGCGTAAATAAATCCCTGGCTGTCGAGGGCGATTGAGTTATACGTGTGGGCGCCGAAATAATCCACTGCGCCGGTCAACAGGTCCACTCTGGCAATCTTATTGATGGGGTTAAATGGATCCACAGAGGCCAGGTAGACGACCGATCCGGTGGCGGCCAGCGCGTAATTACCGTAGGAGTAAATGCTATTGAATGCCTCCAGCCCGTCAACATAACGCCAATCAAAGGTGGCCAGATTGAGCAGCCCTAAATGTGTTGGGTTGCTGCCAAAGGCAACGACCAGATAGTCGTTACCGATGGTTGCAATGCCCCGCAGGCTGCTATTGGTGTCCGGCAGGCGCGCCAATAACTCGCGCTTCAGTGTGCCCTTGATATCGTAGAACTGGATATTGTTGTTACTGGTGCTGGCAAACTGTACACCCATCTCTGCGTTGGTTTTGGCGGCCGCTATCACAACATTGTCCAGATACACGGAGCAGTTGTAGCTATTGGTACGGATAGAGACCGTGTGTTGTCCCAGTGGTATCAGGGTCTTCAGTGTTGACCACTCACCGGTAGACTGCACCCGGGCTTGCAGAGAGCCGTCGATGTAAACCTCAACCCCGGTGCTGCCGCTACAGCCGTATCTGATGTCGAGCGACAGGTCGCTGGCGGCAAAAAAGCCAGTGAACTGGATATTGGCAAAATTGCGCGCTTGCAGGGCCTTAGTGCCATGGCTGGCAACCCCTAGGCTGATACTCACATCTGTTGTTTCATTAGATAGGCTCCAACCGCTGGGCAGTTGGCTGTCTTCAAACGAAAACTGGCCGGGGCTGAAGAAGGCTGGCAGTGACAAGGCGTTATTCGGATTAGTCTCCTGGGCATATTCAAAGTAGTTAGGTACGGTATCGCCATCGCTATCTATGTCCCGGTCAGCGGCGCTGCGCGGATTTAAGCTATTGGCCACTTCCCAGCCGTCGGGCATGCCGTCGTTATCTGAATCGCTTGCGAGAGGATCCGTATTATGGGTTCCAATCTCGGCCGAATCAGACAACTGGTCGTTATCCGAGTCAGTGTCATCCGCGTAGGTCTTGCGGTTGAATTCCTGCAGGTTGGTCAAGCCGTCGCCGTCCTTGTCGAGATTGGTGTCGCTACTGCTGGCAGGATTGAGGTTGTAATGGCGCTCCCACCAGTCGGGCATAGCATCCCCGTCAGAATCCCCTTCCAGGTTAATTGCCGTCAGCGTGATGCTGCCCTGGATATAAAGGGCACCGTCGGCGCCTAATGCGAGTTGTCCGCCGGCATCGTAAGTCCAGAGCAATTCGCCATTAGTGGCAGAGAGCGCATAGGTTTTTGACTCGCTGCTGACAAAGACATGGCTGTACGTGACCAGAATATTGCTATTCAGGTATTGGTTGGTGGGCTGCCAGCTCCAGAGCAGCTCGCCGTTTAGTTCGCTGAGGCTTTGCAACTGGCCGTTGTTGATGAAATAGACGCGCCCATTGCCCGCGACTGGATGCCCGGCAATCTGCCCGGTGAACTTACTCCAGGTCTGGCTGCGCTTGGCAATACTGTAGTTGACCAATAATTGGCCGGATGCAGCCGGCTCCTCCAACAACAAGTTGTTGCGGGTGCCCAATACCGGGTGTTCAGCGCTGGTGCCTTGGATATCGATCCTGAACTCCTCACTGCCAGTGGCGCGATCCAGGGCCACCAGGCTGCGGTTGCTCACCGCAAACACATAGGCGTTGTTGACCGCAATATCGCGCGTACTTTGCAGATTGGCGGTGCTCCAGAGGGTGGCGCCGCTAGCCAGGTCTTTGGCGACTATGCCGCTGCTATAGCCCAGACTGGTGTATGCGCGATTGCCGAACAGGCTGGGGGTGTAATCCGCCGAGTTGTAACTGCTGAAGCTGGCGCTGAACAGGGAAGCTCCTGTATCCGCCGCGAATGCTTGCAGGGCGTTAGGCGCATTAGTGCTGAGGATCACCTTCTCATCCATATAGGCTACCCCCGGGGCGCGGTTGTTATCCCCCAGGTTTTGTTGCCACTGGCTGCTGCCGTCGATAGCGTTGAGCGATACCAGGTTTTTATCGCCATAAATCAGGAATGCGCTTTTGCTACCCGTGGCCATGGGTTTCAGGTATTGGTTGAAGCTTTTGCTCCAGCGCAGGTTGAAGTTGGCGGCGTTGACACTATAGGGCTGGAAGGCGTTGTGGGCTGCGTTACCCTGGCGTGGCACCCAATCCGTCGGTGTTGGTTTGCTGGCGGCGCTATTGGGCAGCGTGCCGGCGTAGATTTCATCGCGGTTGTTGAAGCCATCGCTATCGGCATCGGCAGCAGCGTCGTTGGCATTCGGGTTCAAGCCAAAGTCCAGTTCCAGGCTATCGTCCATACCATCGCTGTCGCTATCGCCCAGACGCGGGTTGGTTGCATGGGTGTTTACCTCGATGCTGTCGCTCAGCCCGTCGTTATCCGTGTCGCTATTTATGGGGCTGGTTTGATGGGTGTTAACCTCCAGTCCGTCGTTGAGACCGTCGCCGTCGGTATCGGCCAGCAGCGGGCTGGTTTTGGCCGTAAATTCATCCAGATTGGTCAGGCCGTCGGCATCTTCATCAGCATTGGCTTGCAGGTTGCCACCGTAGCGGCGCTCCCACCACTGCAAAATGCCATCGGCATCGGTATCGCCCAGCGTGTCGATGGCGGTAAGCGCAAAAGTATCCTGAATAAACAGGGTGCCATGGTCGTCCATCGCCAGATAACGGGCGGGTTTGTTAATCGACCAGATTACCTGCCGGGTGCGCAGGTCGATGGCATAGGTAGTGGCGCTATCCGAGTAAAAGAGATGGTTGGCGGTCAGTACCGGGTTGGACCCCTGCCAGCTGTTGCTGACGGGCATTTCCCACAGCAAGCGGCCGGTTTGCTCGTCGAGCACACAGAGTTTTTGCTCGGTCAGGGCATAGACTTTGCCATTGCCCAGCGCGAGTTTGGCGCTGTTGCAGCTGCTGTTGCTCCACTGATTGCTACCATCGGTGAGGCTGACGCTGGCCAACTGGGTGCCGCCCAGTTGCATCAGGATATTGTCGCGGCTGCCGAGCACTGTGGTCTGCAAATAGCTATTAGCGGGCAGGCTGATGTTTCTGAGCAGGGTGCCGTCCTGTGCGGAGTAAACCACCAGGGTATTGCTGCTCAGCCCCACCAGATGTTTAGCCGATACCAGAGGGCGCCAGTCGGTAGCGAAAAAGCCGTTGCTTAAACCGCTGGTCCAGAGCAGATCGCCAGTATCCAGGTTGTAGGCCTTAAAGCTGCGGCTGGAATTGGCCAAATAGAGTGTATTGCCACGCACCAGTGGTTGGTTGACTGAGAGATACCCGGCCGAGCTAAGTTCTTTGTTAAGCAGGCTGGCGCCCGAGTTGGCATTAAATACCTGGAGGTTGGTACCGCTATTGGTGCTCTGGGATAAGAAAACCAGCTTGTCGCCGCTGCTAGCGGGTAGCGAGAGGCCATTATTGGTGATGGCGGTGGTCCCGGTTTCTTGCCCTGTGCCGGTATCCCACAATTGATACTGGTTGTTGATGCGCGCCACCAAACGCTGGCTGGTGGCGACAGGCGCAGTGGCCAGTGAAACCGGGCTGGTTTTACTCCAGCGCTCGCTGAATTTACTCTCGTCTAACAGCAGGGGAATGTAATTGTTGCCCATGCTGGTGCCGCCGGGCATGGACCAGTTAGCTATCTCGGGCCGTTGGTTGGCATCGCTGATACTGGTGTTGGCGTGCACTTCATGGAGGTTAGAGTAGCCATCGCCATCGCTGTCTTGCAGGGCGTCAGCACTGTTGGTCGGGTTGAGTCCGGCCGCTACCTCTTCGCCATCGGTGAGGCCATCCTCATCCGAATCGGCCTTATCGGGGGCGCTATTGTGGGTTTTTACTTCCGCGCCATCGAGTAGGCCGTCAGCGTCGCTATCGGCAATTAATGGGGCGCTCTTGGCGGTGACTTCTTCGCCATCGGTCAGGCCGTCGCTATCGGTATCCGCTAGATTGGGATTAGTCATGAGCGCGAATTCCTGCAGGCCGGTCAAGCCGTCATTGTCACTATCGCCGGTGGCATTGACGTTCTTTTTAAGGCGCTTTTCCCACCAGTCGGGCAGGCCGTCGATATCTATGTCACCCTCCAGATCGAGCGTGACAATGCCCGTGCTGCCAAATACAACCAGTGCACCTTCTGCTGCCAGCAGCTTGCCTTTGACACCGTTGAGGGTCCAGGCCAGAGCGCCGCTATCCACTTGATAAGCGTAGGTATTCTGGTTATCGCTGACAAACAACAGGTTGTTGGTGAGTACCAGGTTACTGGTAAAGGTAGCCGCGCCCGGGATGCTGGATACCAGACTGCCGTCGCTCAGTTTGCGCACTTCAATGGCGGTATTATTGACGATATAAAAATGCTCGCCCCTGATGACAGGATCGCCGCTAAATTCCGCTTTCATCTGCCAGACACGGGTTTTACTGGCCAGATTAAACGCCACTACCCGGCCGGCATGGTTGGCAAGTACCAGGTCGCCCGCGACTACCGGCGCCAAGTTCATGCCTCCGCCCCAGTGTTGGGCATCCGGGTCGTCAATTTCAAACGCCACATTGCCTGAGGTTTTGTTGGCGACGGTCAATCGGGGTGAATAACCGCTGGTGTAGGCGATGGCATAGTCACCGCTGACAGCGGGTGTAAACTGATCGGTTTGGTTAAGGGTTTGCCACCATTTTTGCGCGCCGGTTTTAGCGTCTATAGCGTACATACCACCATAGTAACCACCGCCGATATAGACAATATTGTCCACAACGGTCGGCGCATAGTGATTGCTCCACTGGTCTTCCAACTGGGTCTTGAATAACAAGCGGCCATCAGCACTATTAAATGCCCATAGAAACGCATCGGCATGGCCGCCGGTTTGCACATAGACAATCCCGTCGGCGTAAGCGGGCGGGTTGTACACACTAAAATTGTGTGTGCCCGCAATGGATTGCGTCCACAGGGTAGTCCCTGTGCGTGCATCCACAGCATAGAGTTGGCCGGCATTATTGAAGAAGATATAACCATCGCCAGCAGCGCCCTGGTTGAGGCTCGCCAATTCTATTGGCTTTTCCCAGCGCGTTTTGAAGTTGGCTGGGGCAAGGGTCACATCCACATACCCGTTGTGGTGACTGTTACCCTGATGCGTCGGCCAGGCTGGGATAGCCTGCCCCAGAGGATCGGGATCGGCATTGTCGCCCTTTCCGTCTTTATCGGTATCCACGGTTTCGCTGGCGTCACTCGGGAACGCATCTTTGTTGTCGCCAACGCCGTCCTTGTCAGTGTCTTTGGTTTCAGTCGCGTCATTAGGAAAGGCATCGCCATTGTCGCCTACACCGTCTTTATCGGTGTCCAGCCACTCTTTAGGGTCACTGGGGAACGCATCGCGGGTATCGGCATAGCCGTCGCCGTCAGTGTCTACCGGTGGAGTGGGTTTAGATCCCCCGCCGCCGCCACCACCGCCACAGGCGACCAGTGCAAGACTTAATAAGCTACTCAGGAAAATGCGCGAGAAACTTCCAGACATACAAAACCCCTTCCATAAGGAATCAACAAGCTGAGAAAACAAAGAATTTATTCGGGATACAAGAGGCAGAATGGTGATTAACCGCGGTGGCTGCCGGGTGCAAATGCTAGCACACCCGTTTCGGATGAGCATGCCGATCCGAGTGGGTATACGCAAGGGCGCATGTTTTCACATCCATGCGCCCTGGATAAATACCAATACGATATTGACCTCACTCAGGTCGGTTCGACTCTTCCGCTATAATCCTGCTGGCCCTGTTTGGCAATATTACTATCAAATAATACGCAAGCCCCAGAGCAAGAATGACCGCCGCAGTCGCATAAATATAGGCAGCTTCCATTTCGTTAAAATCAAAAATAATCACTTTTCGCGCTGCTGCCATGAGTGCAGTGGCAAGAACAATTTCAACAGCTAAACGTGGATTGTGATCACCCTTGGTATAGAGAATCAAGTTGTGGTAAATCTCGATTGCAATCAATACGGCCATAAACGCACCAAAGGTTGCAAAGATATCTTTTATCTCAAGCAGCATTACTGGCGGTGCGATCAAACGGTGATAAAGCACATAAAGAATATCTGCCACACCCCAAATGATGACCAGCACCATGATGAAAGCTATGACCAGTGCGCAGTTATGAATGATGCGATCCATCACGTTTAACAGCTTTTGTTCATTCTGCTCTTTCATATCTGTGATCCTCCAACAGCACTCATTCTCTAAGACTGACGGGTTTTTAAAAGTGGTGCAGCAGCGCGTAAGCCTCACCAACCATAATCAATATCCACAGAAAAATGCTTATGCCGACGCCCGCCGCCGCAATATCCTTAATGATTCCTATCCGATGATTATTGCTAGCCTCGACAAAATCACAGAGGGCTTCGATTGCGGTATTAAATATCTCCGCGACCAACATCAATGCGGTAGCAATTAACACCGCCGCCACATCAATCCAATCACGAAACGCAATACAGGCTATCAACATAAACAAGGACAGCACCAGCTTATAGGCGACAGAGAAATCAGTAACTACTGCGAATTTGAGCCCACGCAGAACTACACCAATCTTTCTCAGTGGATGAAAACCTGGCTGCCCGGTATTGAGAAACTTATTTCTCATTGCTGGCTAATGCTTTCTGCTGTAACTCATGCAATTGCGCAATCCCTTTTTTAGCCAGACTCAACATGGCCGCAAATTCCGCTTCGCTGAACGGCTCGGCTTCCGCTGTACCTTGAATTTCGATAATGCCACCGTCATCACCCAGGACTACGTTCATATCAGTGTCTGCTGCGGAGTCCTCAGGATAATCCAAGTCCAACACAGGAACGCCTTGATAGATACCGACTGAAATAGAAGCAATAGCACGTTTGATTGGTTCACCGGCGACTTTGCCAGTGGATTTCAAATGGGCGACAGCATCGGCAAGTGCAACCCATGCACCGGTGATGGAGGCCGTGCGGGTGCCACCGTCGGCCTGAATAACGTCACAATCGATATGTATGGTGTTTTCACCGAGTGCGGTTAAATCGATGGCGGCGCGTAACGAGCGACCAATCAAGCGCTGGATTTCTACCGTGCGGCCCTGTTGTTTACCGCGCGCTGCTTCGCGATCCATACGCGTACCAGTAGAGCGTGGCAACATGCCGTACTCGGCGGTGAGCCAACCTTGCCCTTGACCACGTAAGAAAGGTGGAACTGAATTGACCACGCTCGCGGTGCAGATCACTTTGGTGTCGCCAAACTCCACTAGAACCGAGCCTTCGGCGTGTTTGGTATAGCGGCGGGTGATGCGAATGGGGCGTAATTGGTCGGGTGTGCGGCCACTAGGACGTTGCATAAAAGGAATCCTTACTACTTGAAATGGATCTATGGGAAGGTGTGATACCATCCCCCATCTGTTGATGATTGTTAAGTTGCCGGTGAACTCTACCAGCTCTCGCCCGTAGAAGTAACCGCCCCGCGCAGTATCCACCTTGCATAGAACGACTTAGTTCCAGGAGCCCTTATGCCACGTAGTATGACTGGATTTGCCCGCCGTGAAGCCAAACTCCCCTGGGGTACGCTGGTATGGGAAATCCGCAGTGTGAATCACCGCTACCTTGAACCCAGCTTCCGCCTGACGGAAGATTTCCGTGAAATTGAACCCCACCTGCGCGATGCCATGCGCAAAGCCCTGCAGCGCGGAAAAGTTGAAGCTAGCCTGAGCGTGCAGTGGGAGCAGGAAGGTGAGTCTGATTTGGGCATCAACCTCAACAAGATCGCGCAATTAACCAAAGCCGCACAACAAATTAATAGCCTACTCGGCGCCGTCGCTGCCCCCGTGAATGCATTGGATATCTTGCGCTGGCCAGGTGTAATCCAAAAACAGGAATTGGATCGCGAGCAAATGCACAAAGCCGCGCTCGAATTGTTTGATCTCGCACTCGAAGGTTTGATCGAACACCGCTCGCGCGAGGGCGCAGAGCTGCAACAATTAATTATTAACCGCTTGGATAGCGTTTCGGCACAGGTTGTTAATGTGCGTGCACGCATGCCGGAAATCCTCGCGGCGCAGCGCGAAAAATTGCACACCAAGCTCGCCGCACTGCAAGTGGATTTGGAGCCCGAACGCCTGGAGCAGGAAATTGTATTGCTCGCGCAAAAAGCCGATGTCGATGAAGAACTCGACCGCCTAGACACGCACGTCATTGAAGTCAAACGTAGCCTAAAACAAACCGACTCCCTCGGCCGTCGCCTGGATTTTTTAATGCAGGAATTAAATCGCGAAGCCAATACCCTTTCATCAAAATCGATTGTAAGCGAGACGACGCAAGCGGCGGTGGAATTGAAGGTGTTGATTGAGCAGATGCGGGAGCAGGTGCAAAACATCGAGTAACATTTTCCAAACCTGAACATTGGCCGCCACTTTATAAATCCGGGCGGCCAAGGCATCCAATTCTTCCCGCTGCAGATTACGGGCACTAGTCTCCCCTTCCTCATCTAACCACCCTGATTCATACCAACTGCCGGTGTTAAAATCAGCTTGCGTAAAATTATTCAACCAAATGGTTGACAATGGCTTTGTTCAGGAGAATACTTAACCATATGGTAAACAATCAAAGCGAACAACTTGATGCCGTATTCCATGCCCTTGCCGACCCTACGCGGCGGGCGATGGTCGCGCGGCTGGCACAGGCGCCCTGCGGCATTAGCGAACTGGCTGCGCCGTTTGATATGACGCTCGCAGCGGTTTCCAAACACATCAAAGTATTGGAAGGTGCGGGTTTAGTAGTGCGCAATATTCAGGGGCGCAACCATACCTGCCAACTCGACACCCGCCCCATGCACGGTGGCATTGAATGGCTGCGCCACTATGAACAGTTCTGGAACCAACGGCTGGATGCACTGACCGCTGTGTTGATCGCAGAGGATCAAACGCGCAACAGCAAGGATTAAACCGGGTCACCGCTCTCCGAGTCAGACCCTTGATCGTCCACAACAGGCCACTGGCCAAAGGAGTTTGAGATGAATGACTACGGCGTATTAACTGCACCGGATACCCTGCGCATTGAACGCATGTTGCCCGGCCCGATTGAACGGGTCTGGCAATATCTGACCGATTCCGACAAACGCTCCACCTGGCTAGCTGAGGGGAGCGTCGAACAAAAGATCGGCGGCAAAGTGGAGCACACTTTCCGCAATTCCGAGTTGTCACCCGAACACGATATTCCACCACCCAAATATTCCAACTGCGCGGGTGATGTACCCATGCTCGGTAAAGTCACCGCTTGCGAGCCGTTGCGCTTACTCAGCTATTTATGGAATGCCGGATCTGAGGGTGAATCGGAAGTGAGTTTTGAACTCGCACAGATCAAGGATCAGGTAAAACTCACCGTCACCCATCGCCGCTTGAATAATCCCGACGAGCGCTTAAGTGTCGCCGGTGGCTGGCATACCCATCTCAATATCTTGCGCGATCGACTGGAGGGCAAAACTCCGGAAGGATTCTGGAAGGTGCATACACGTCTGGAACAGGAATATGCGCAGCGTTTGGCAGGCTAATAATCTCCGGTGAAATCACGCAACAATCGATCAAGTAACATTAAAAGTTGCATAAGTTAAAAGCATGCAGTATCTTTTCACGTAACAAATAGTATTACGTGAAAAGGTGCTGCTTATGAAACGCGATTCCCGACTGTCGGGCGTGCTCCACGTCCTCCTGCATATGGCCGAAACCAATGTCCCCATGACATCGGAAGCCTTGGCCAACATGATGAAAACCAACCCGGTGGTGATTCGCCGTGTGCTCGCCGGTTTGCGTGAGCACCAGCTCGTCTGTTCCGCCAAAGGCCACGGTGGCGGCTGGCAGATTTGTCGCGAACTGGAAACCATCACCCTGCATGATATTTACCTCGCACTGGATAAACCCACCTTGCTCGCCATGGGCAACCGCACCGAGGCACCCGGTTGTCTGGTGGAAGAAGCGGTGAACAACGCGCTCAACCAGGCCTTTCACGAAGCTGAAAACCTGCTGCTGGAACGCTTCCGCAGCGTGACCCTCGCGCAACTCAGCGCCGATTTCCACCAGCGCAAACAGGCCCACGGGTTCACCGGCAACCACGAACATTCCATTTTTTCGGGGGAATAACACATGCAAATTTTCGACGTGATTGTGATTGGCGGCAGTTATGCCGGTATGGCGGGCGCACTGCAATTGGCGCGCGGGCGGCGCAATGTCGCGGTGATTGATGCGGGTATTCGCCGCAACCGTTTTGCCGAACATTCGCATGGCGTATTGGGGCAGGATGGAAAGCCGCCTGCGCAAATCGCTGCAGAAGCAAAAGCCCAGCTGCTGCTGTATCCCAACCTCACCTGGATTGAAGGCAGGGTTGAGTCGGCAGAAAAAACCGGCAATTTATTTAGGGTTATCACTGGCGATAATCAAACCCTGAGCGCCAAACGATTATTGCTCGCTACCGGCGTAAGCGACCATTTGCCCGCCATTACCGGCCTGCAAGAGCGCTGGGGCAAAACCGTTTTTCACTGTCCTTATTGCCACGGTTACGAACTGGACCAGGGCTCGCTCGGCGTGCTCGCCGTTAGTGAAGCCTCGGTACACCAAGCGCTGTTGATTCCCGATTGGGGTCCAACCACCTTGTTCACCAATAATTGTTTTACGCCGAGTGAGTTGCACCAACAACAATTGGCCGCGCGCAATGTGCGTATCGAAACCGAAGCCGTGAGCGAAATTGCTGGCGAGCAATCCGCCATTGTGAAACTCGCCAATGGTCGATTGGTCGAGCTAGCCGGGTTATTCGTAGCGTCACTCACCAAACCCGCCAGCCCCATCGCCTATGATCTGGGCTGCGAGCTGGCCGAAAGCCCGGTCGGCTTTTATGTAAAAACTGACGAATCCAAACAAACCAGTATTCCCGGCGTGTACGCCTGTGGTGATCTAGGCCGGGCGATGGGCAGTGTAACCTTTGCGATTGGCGATGGTGCGCTGGCAGGGTTTGCAGTACATCGCTCGCTAATCTTTGATGGTTTGCCTGCGTAAAACGCGATTAATCGATCGAAAGTGTCGATTAATTTAACATGTATAGCGTTTTGTGATTTGAGAAATTGTTATAATTCAATAACTTGGTGATTTGGCGCCAAAATTGCTATGTGAATGGCGTCATATTCATCTTGTTAGGAAAACACATGTTCACTAAGCACGTAGTAAGTTTTTTTGCCGCCACCCTCATCAGCTTTGGTGCTAATGCTGGCGTTATTTTTGAAGACGATTTTAATACTGAAGCAGGAGCTGCAGGCGTTTCCAGCCTCAACTACACCGGTTTCAGCAATTGGGCCGTATCTAACGGTACTGTCGATGTAGTCGCAAATGGCAACGGCTGGGGTATCACCTGTGCCGGTGGTAGCGGCAAATGTGTGGATCTGGACGGATCAAGCGGTAATGCCGGCATACTGACCAGCTCTTTGTTGTCACTCGGCGCGGGCACTTACACCCTGAGCTTTGATATTTCCGGCAACCAACGCGGCGGCGGAGCTGACAGCTTCACCTTGGCATTAGGCGGATTTTTGAATGAATCATTCAGTCTTGTTCCTACTGCACCATGGCAAACCATTACCCGCACCTTCACCGTAGTGGGTAACAATGCAAACAACATCATTTTCAACCACGCTGGTGGCGATAATATCGGCATCATGCTCGACAACATTTCCTTGAGCAAAGCGGATGTTCCAGAGCCAGCTACCTTGGCAATGTTTGCTTTGGGTTTGATCGGTTTGGGTTTTGCTCGTCGTCAAGCGCGCAAATAAACCAGATTTAGATTTACCAAAAACGGCTCCTTCGGGGGCCGTTTTTTTTGGCCAAGATCCACGCAAATGAAAACGGTTAGAAAACGATGATGAATATATCGCAGATGCAATCAAGCATTCCTGCAACAATAACGGAGGTGATAGTGATGTTGGTTGTCTTACTATAGAACATTACCCTGTTAATCATTTTATTGGACAGTTGTACTTATTTGGAAATTTCCCCATGACACTTTTAAAAGATGCTTCTTATAAACCTTTTACCACTTGCCTGTTTGTTTTGCTTACGCAATTTAGCCTTACCACGACAGCAGCAACGTTTTTGGAAATAGATACCGATGAGGGTGAGTTTCTGTTTCAGGGTAAAGATGTAAATGTCAGCGACGATGATGGTGATTTTGCGTTATTTTATTCAGCGCCCAATCAATTATCGGGTGGATTTACCTGGAGCACACCCGCTGCAGATAAATACAACATTCAATTAACCTTTTTCTCGGGCACAGATAAAAAATTCCAGGTTGGCCCCTATTTAAATACCAAGGGTCCGGGTTGGCTACAAGGTCAAATCGAACCGGCATTGGATGTCAATTTGATTGGCGCAGGCAGAGGCTGCTCATCGAATACCGGTGAATTCGTTGTTTATGAATTTGAGCCAACAGCAAAACCACCCCGGTATGCCATTAACTTTACCCAGTATTGTGTGCTCGGCAATCAAGCACAAATACGCGGCATATTGCGCATCAATTCCAACTTCCCAAAACAGGATTCCAAACCGCTTGCCGCTATTTCTTTACCTGAACCAAAAGCAATTGAAGGCAAACAATATCGGGTAAGCGGCGAAAACTCCCGCGCGCAGCAAGGTGAAATTATTCGTTATGAATGGAGTCAGGTATCTGGCCCAGCGGTGACATTTATCGATTCAACCCAGGAGACTGCATTAATTACCCTGCCAAAAAGTCTGCCCTTGGGCGGTGCCGATATTCTGCTGCAATTAACGGTGACGAATACAGCGGGCAATAGCGCAACCGCTCAAACCAGTATTCACGTCGATAGTAAAAGCGATCCACAATCATTTTTTCGCAGTGTGACGGGAACCGAATTCCCAACCAATGACGCCAATTGGCAACTGTATATCGGCCAAAACAATTTAATTAACGCTGTAGGCGGCAGTTGGGGTGTAATGGCTGACATAAGCACGAGCACTTCCGCACCTCCTGAATATCGTGTCTCTATTAATCCACCGGAAAATCAGAATCTGCAACCGGGTCTTTATGAAAATGCGCGGCGTTTTGCAGGTGCAACGGCAGGGCTGGATTTTTCGGCGAACGGTTTTGGCTGCAATGCTTCGTATGGTTCATTTAATGTATTAAGCATTCAAAATGAAGGGGATCTGCTCACGCAATTCCACGCGCGTTTTACCCATTACTGCGAATCACTTGCTGCCACACCTACCAGTGGAGAAATCGCTTTCAACGTATTTGATCCCAATGTGCCTAAAATTAATATCGCAGTGCCGCAAACTATTCTGGAAGGCGATACGGTCACGCTGGATGCGTCTGCTTCGGTAGACAACATAGGTAGTATCACCACCTACCAATGGACAGGGCCGAACAACATCGTCATTGAAAACAGCAATAAAGCCATTGCATCATTTAAAGCCCCCGCACTGACGGGCACAGCTCCTCTATTGGCTATTTTTAAATTACATGTGACGGACAACGAAGGCTACCAAGCCGAAAAATCGGTCACGCTGACTATTTCTCCCAAACCAAAATCATCCAGCGCCTCATCAAGTAGTGCTAAATCCAGCACTGCAAATACCAGTGGTTCTAATACCAGTGTTTCAAATTCAAACGGATCAGGTTCAGGTGGTGGGGGTGCAGCAAGTTTATGGTATTGCCTTGGCTTGCTGATGCTAGTGCTGCTGCAAGCATCACGCCTCTCATTAATCCGCACAGGGTGTGCACGCGACATATAAATCGTCAGGATTCAATCAGGCGGGTGTGCTCATCTCACCCGCCTCTTTGGATTCGCTTTACCCGTTGTGAGCACCAATAATTTTGCGGGGTGATCTCTACTAACTCGGCTAATCTATTCAAACGCATTTTTCGCTGTGCAAGCACCACATCCAGATTCACAATAATTGGCAAACAACCTCCGTATTTAGTGAGCTCAGATTCTTAATTTCCCCTACATAGGGCTCACCCCACTGAAGTCCCCCTAAAATCAAGGTAATCTGCCGTTTTCATTAGAGGGAAATAGATATGTACGAAGACATTCTCAATTTCTGGTTTAACGAACTCACCCCGGCGCAATGGTGGGCAAAAGATGAAAAGTTGGACGAGCAAATTAAACAACGCTTTTCCGCTATTCATAACCAAGCAACTCGCTGCGAATTATTTGATTGGCGCATGGCCGCAAAAGGGCGCCTGGCAGAAATCATTATCCTCGACCAATTCTCCCGCAATATCTTCCGCGATACTCCCCAAGCCTTCGCCAATGACTCATTAGCCTTGGCACTCGCGCAAGAAGCACTGGCCGTAGACGCCGATAAAGCCTTGTCTCCCACGGAACGCAGTTTTCTCTACCTGCCGTTTATGCACAGCGAATCCGCAGAAATCCATAAAGTAGCCGTGATGTTATTTAGCGCACCGGGGATGGAAAATAATCTGGATTTTGAGCTTCGACACCAAACCATCATTAACCGATTTGGCCGCTATCCGCATCGCAATGAGATTCTTGGCAGGGAATCAACGCAGGAGGAGATTGAGTTTTTGAAGGAGCCGGGGTCGGGGTTTTAGATGGGGAGGGAATTATTAGATGGTTTAAGTTTTGGTGGATTTGTATAGGCAGACTATACAAATCCAGTAGTTTTCAAACCAATCCCTCCCGTTATGACTTAAAAAGCAATGGCTTTTGGCTTACAAATTCCCCTCATGTAATGCGATGTATTTCACAAATCTTCGGCTATAGTAGAGAATCGTTGCCTAAAAGGAGCGATGGAATATAAGAATAATGAATATTCAACCAAATGAAAAAGCCTCCATGAGGAATGCGAACGTGACTAATTCGGACGCGCTTACCTAATTAAAAATTTATAGTCAGTTGGATGACAGATGAAAGAAATCGAAAACCCACCTCACGCTTCGTCTCTACTCGAGTCCATGCGATCAATAGGTTATTCCTTAGAGTCCGCATTAGCAGATCTAATTGATAATAGTATTTCAGCTAAAGCAAAGCAGATAAAAATAGAATTTCGACCATATGACGATGACCCATATATTGCGGTTGTCGATAACGGTATTGGAATGTCCAGAGAAACCTTAGCGAATGCTATGCGACACGGCAGCACCAATCCACTCCAAATTCGCGATATTGATGATCTTGGTCGCTATGGGTTAGGGCTGAAAACATCATCCCTTTCACAATGCCGACGAATGACTGTTATTTCCTTGATGAAAAACGGTTCGCTAGCTGCTTTTTGTTGGGACTTGGATGTCATATTGACGAAGAAAGCTTGGGTCATGTTAGAACTAGAGGAAAATGAGATTTTCAAAATGCCTCACGTAGCAGACTTACAAGCATGGGGAACAGGAACAATAGTGCATTGGCAGCAGCTCGATAGGTTGGCCGCAGGCGAAAGTTCTCTGGAGTCTGCAATGGGAGAGCAAATGGATATTGCTCGAAACCACTTGGCATTGGTTTTCCACAGGTTTATTAGCTCTGAACATGGTCGCTCTCGCATTTCAATTTCAATAAATAATCTTGCTTTACCATCTATAGATCCTTTTCTTTCTGATCATACGGCTACACAGCATCTCGATGAAGATAGCTTTAAGGTTGAAGGCCATAAAGTTGTAGTTAAGCCATTTATCCTTCCGCATGCAAGTAAGCTTAGTCAGTCAGAAGTCGATCAGGCGGGAGGGAATTTAGGATTACGTAGTTTGCAAGGTTTTTATATCTATCGTAATCGTCGACTAATAATTTGGGGTACCTGGTTTCGACTTGCTAGAAAAGATGAATTGAGCAAATTGGCTCGTATTCGAGTTGATATACCCAATACGCTGGATCATTTATGGACTTTAGATGTAAAAAAATCCGCAGCCTTTCCTCCAGAAATCGTTCGCGCAAATTTACGAAGAACTATTGAGCGAATAAGACATGTAAGTGGGCGAACAATAGTTTTTCGTGGACGTAATATAGAAAAAGGCGATGTAATGCCTGGCTGGCACGAGGTACTTAATAGAGATGGTGTTAGATTTGACATTAATAGAGATCACCCAATAATAAAAAGTTTTTACCGTACGCTTATAAAAAATCAACAGCATTCATTTGATAGTGTGCTAAATGCAATTGAAAGTACTTTTCCATCCGAAGCTCTATATTCAAGAATGGCGTCAGACGTACGTGCAACACCAAATGAGGAAAATATAGAGAATCGATTGCGAGACATGGCAAAAAGTTTATTCTCATTATCTGGAATGGATAAAGAGTTCAGAGCTAATTTTTTAGCTAGCCTCCACTTAATAGAACCGTTTAATAAAAATCTCGAAATCACTAGAAAAATCGTAAAGGAGATAGAGAGTAATGAAGAATAAAAAAATAACCGAATTGTCCGAAAATGGGGTAAAGCTGGAAGAAAACATTCGTATATATTTCAAAAATAAAATTCCAATGGAAAGTGAAATTGTAACACTCGCTAGTGCATTACGTGTCATTCCTAATTATTGGATAACGGATGACGAGTACGATCAGATAATAATGCGTTTGCATGAAAGTCTAACTATTTACATGGGTTTAGGGAGTTGCGTGGAGGACAATTCGACTCCTTGGCTTCTGGCGAGGAAAGCCGAAATAGATCCTTTTTATTGGGGACGATATAAAAGTGATTTGCTTCGTCAGGGATGGCCGCATCCAGTAGTCGATTCCCTTGATAAAGTAACGGATCAGATTCTGGATCGAGTTGGTGATCCATTCAATGAATCAGGATGGTCCAAGCGCGGATTGGTTATGGGAGATGTGCAATCCGGTAAAACTTCTAATTATACTGGACTAATTTGTAAGGCTGCTGATGCAGGATATAAGCTCGTCATTCTACTTACAGGTACTTTAGAAAGCTTGCGTCGTCAAACACAGGAACGATTAGATTCTGGTTTTGTAGGGTTAGAAAGTGCGGGGATTGTTAATCGTACACGTCAGCGTAGGCTTGTTGGGGTGGGGCTGATTAATCCTGATAGAGATGCTGGTGTTTTCACATCTACCATGTCTGATTTCAAAGAAGTTACAGCGAATCAGCTCGGCTTTAAATTAAAAAACTATAGTGATCCCGTATTGTTAGTCGTTAAGAAAAACAAACGAATATTGGAAAACCTTACAAATTGGCTAACGACATATAATGCCAATAATGCAGGCAAGATAAATCTCCCTCTTTTGCTAATTGACGATGAAGCAGACAATGCTTCTGTCAACACCAATCCCAAAAAAGCTACTGCAATTAATGCGAGCATAAGGAATTTATTAAATGTCTTTCCTCGCTCAAGTTATATTGGATTTACTGCAACACCATTCGCTAATGTATTTATTAATCCTGACACAACAAACGACATGTTAGGGGATGACCTATTTCCTCGTGATTTTATTTATACACTTGATGCTCCTACAAATTATTTTGGCGCGACCAAAATTTTCGGCGAAGAGTCAAATCCGAAACATTTGAAAAGTATTGATGATGCCGAAGCCATTTTTGGCGAAGTGAGTAATGACAACAATACCAGTAAAGGGGTAGGGGCCGATGGCGTTATAACTGAGGTTCCGAATTCATTGATTATCGCTATGCATTGTTTTGTGGTTGTAAATGCGATTATGGATTTACGAAGCAACTCACCGAAACATAGATCTATGCTTGTCAATATTACGCACTATACGAATATTCAAAATCAAGTAGCAGACATTCTTGATGGAATTTTGCGAAGAATACAAGAAGACATTAGACATTACTCCATGCTTAGTGATACAGATTCACAAAAAAATTCTACGATGCTCGCATTACATAGCATTTATTTAAAAGAATATGCTGGCGCCGGGGTTTCTTGGGATGATGTGAAATCGACTTTAGCGGCTTCATCTTTGTCAATTCAAATGCGCACTGTAAATCAAAAATCGGGAGCCGCAAGTTTAGACTATTCAATTTACGGAGAAAGTGGACTTAGAGTCATTGCAGTGGGTGGTAATAGTCTTGCGAGAGGAATAACTCTAGAAGGGCTTTGTGTTAGTTACTTTTATCGAAGAACACAAATGTATGATGCCTTATTACAAATGGGAAGATGGTTTGGATATCGTACCGGATACGAAGATCTATTTAGAATATGGATTTCAGATACATCAAGTGATTGGTACTCGTATATTGCTATAGCTGCGGATGAGCTTAGAGATGCAATTCGCCAAATGCAAAACTCAAGACTTAAGCCCGTAGACGTGGGATTGAGAGTTCGCGCTCACCCAGAAGCGTTATTAATTACTGCAAGAAATAAAATGCGTGATTCTGAAGAAATAACTGGTTCAATTAATATTAGTAATGAACTGAAAGAAACTACACGTTTGTCATCTGAGGCAGATGTAATTCTTAGGAATTACGTTGTAACAGAGAACTTAACTCAACAATTGATTGAAGTACATTCAAATAATCGTGATGATGAAAAATTTCCTTTTTGGAAGGAAATTCCAAAAAATATTGTTGCCGATTTTTTGGAACGATATTTATCTCATCCACTTGATACTAGATTTCCTTCCAAAGTAATTGCTAATTTTATAAGAAAATCAGGAGAAGACATTCTTGACTATTGGGATATTGCATTTCCACGCGGTCAAGTTGATTTTCAAGAGTTTTTGGGTGGTTTTTCTATCAACGCATTACAAAGACAAGTAACGCTGGACTCTATATCACGATCATATTTGGTGGGTGGTAGCAAGCGACGTTTAGGTGACAGCTCTCATGAAAAAATAGGGTTATCTGTCACTGATATTGGAATCGCTGAAACGGAATTTAGATCAGAACCAGAAAATAAAGAAAAAACCATTTCAGGAAAAGCATATCGGAAACAGCGGAAAAAACCACTGCTTCTATTGTATCTATTAGAACCCTATGAAAAGGGAAGTGACCAAGCCGTGCCTCTTCCTGAAAGATGTAAGTTTATGGTTGCTGTAGGTTTAATATTTCCAGCCCTGAAAAATGGAGGTGAAAATTTCACCTATAGAATTAATCTGGTTGAATTGCGTAACTTACTGCCAAACGAAGTTGAGTACGATCCTATAGAGGATGAGGAGTTAGATGAGGATGAATCCTGTGCATGAAGATTTATCTAATAGGTGGGATTCATTTCCTTTGGGCATTGAGGATTCTGTATTTCAATTATTTGATAAGACTCATCCTTTAAGATTTTATATAGGTAAGAGTGTTGAAAACCATAGAGTCCTAATGCTTGTAGTGAAATCTCGCCCACCTACTGTTAAAAGTATGAGGGTAATTAAAATTAAATCCTATTCACGTGAAGATGAGACTTGGGCGTTCGTATTGACACTGGAGAATCCCACTCTAGAACCAATGTTTTCTCTTTTTTGTGCTGATTTAATCGGTTTTTCAAAAAAATTTTTCGGTTCGGAAGAAGACGCTTTATTGGCGATTTTACGCCGGCTGTCTTATTGGAGACTATTACTGAAACGTGATAGTTTAAATTTATTAAGCGAGAATGAAGTAAGAGGATTATGGGGAGAATTAATTTTTTTGAAAAAATTGTTTACGGATTTGGGAGTAAATGCCGCACTAAAGTCATGGGTTGGCCCTTTTGACGCACCTCAGGATTTTCAGACTGACGAATGTTCTTGGGAAATAAAAACAATTAGGCCTGCGGCCAAGAATGTTTTCATTTCCTCTGAGCTTCAGTTACAAATTTGCAAATCGCCGATTTACTTAGTGATTATTGAGCTTTTCCAAACCTATAGTTTGGATGAAGCTAATTCATTTTCACTTAATAGTTTAGTGGAAGAAATAAAATCTTCATTACAACACGATATTGATGCATGCGATTTGTTCGAGGAAAGATTAAGTTGTACCGGCTATATGCCAAGAAGTGAATACGATGACTTTAAGTATAAAGTCAACAATGTCGCTAAGTACGAGGTCTCTGAAGGATTCCCTTGTATAACCAGTGCAATGTTACCCACCGGAATTTCTAACGTAAGATATGAGATTAATATTTCAGATTGTGAAAAGTATCAAATAAAACCAACCGATGATAATTGAGGGACCAAAATGACTCTTGAAGAATTCAGAAAAGATTTGTTAGAAAATGTCAGGGTGCGGGCAGAAACGAACCTCGATTTTAATCGTGTTGAATTTGTTGAAGATGTAGGGCAGCGTCTTTCAGATGCCGAAGAGTTTAGTGATTTTGAGATTTGCAGGTTTGAAGGAGTTATAGGCCGAACAAAGTTAAAACTAGACGGCTATTCTTTTGATGAAGCAGATAACAGTCTAGCGCTTTTGATTGTAGATTATTCAAACGAGGATGATGCGCCTACTTTTAATACAGCTGATGTAACAAAAGCATTTGGAATGTTGCGCGCATTTGTTGAGGAGGCGTTAAAAGGTAAGTTGTCTGATGGTTCAATAGAAGAAAGTCAGCCAGCGTATGGTTTCGCGTGTGACCTAATGGATCTACATTCAAAGATTACGAAATACCGTTTCTATTTGGCGAGTGATGGACTATTAAAAACCAGAGCAAAGGACTGGCCTGAGGAACACTTAAATGGCGTGGGAACGGAATTTCACATATGGGATATTTCGAGATTTCATACCGCATATATATCAGCGACGGGCCGTGATGAACTAATAGTAGATTTTAATGAGTTTGGTGGAGGGCTACCCTGCCTTAAAGCAGCCGAATCAAAGGGTGAATATCAAGCATACCTATGTATGATTCCTGGTATCAGCTTAGCTCAAGTTTATGAAAAATATGGTAGTAGGTTGCTAGAGGGAAATGTTCGAACTTTCCTAAGTACAAAGGGCAAGGTTAACGCCAAAATTCAGGTCACCATTCGCAATCAGCCAGAAATGTTTTTTGCTTATAATAATGGTATCGCTGCAACAGCGGAGGATGTTGAGATTGAAAAAACCGAATCTGGGTTGAAAATTGTAAGTGCTAAAAACTTGCAAATCGTCAATGGCGGTCAAACCACTGCATCTTTAGCAATTGCAGCAAGAGGATCGGCAGGGAAAAAGGATGCCATGGACTTAACTCTAGTAATGGTTCAGATGAAACTCTCCGTTTTACCCTCTGAAAAAGCGGGTGAGTTAATACCAGAAATAGCGCGTTACGCTAATAGTCAAAATAAAGTAAGTGACGCTGATTTTTTTGCTAACCATCCTTACCATATTCGATTAGAAGAGTTCTCGCGCAGAATATTTACATCTCCTGTGATTGGTACTCAATATGGCACCCATTGGTTTTATGAACGAGCACGCGGGCAATATATAAATGAGCAAGCCAAATTAACTCCGGCTCAGAAGAGGCAGTTTTTAAATCAGAATCCGCGCGCACAAATGTTAACAAAAACAGACATCGCTAAATTTCAAAATACCTGGAAAGAGCTTCCACACAAGGTTAGCTTAGGTGCTCAAAAAAGTTTCTTGTATTTTTCTGAACTTATTACTAAGAATTGGGCTGCTGATGAATCTCAGTTTAATGAAGAATATTTTAAAAACATTGTGGCCTTAGCCATATTGTTTCGTAAAACTGAGGCATTAATCAGCAAGCAAGCATGGTATCAGGGCGGCTATCGAGCAAACATAGTAACTTATACACTCGCCAAACTACACAATATGATTTCAGAGCAAGCGCTTGGCAAGCAAATGGATTTGCGTGCAATATGGGATAAACAGTCTGTTTCTAGTTTTGTACTGGATCAAATCGCAATTATTGCTAAGCATGTGCTTGTCCTTTTAACAGATGAAGATCGCCCAAAAGATAACGTTACTGAATGGGCAAAGATGCAGCTTTGCTGGGATCACATAAGAGATTTTAACATCCCTCTCTCCAAAGAAATGTTTAATTCACTGCAAGATATTCGTGAAGTAACAGATGAGTTAAAAAAAGCCAGTGATACTCAGAAAGAGGACAATAGCATTGCTGCACAAATTTCGGTGGTAGGTATTCCTGGCAGCGAGTGGGCTCGAATGCGAACTTGGGCCATAGAAAATAATTTACTCATCCCTAAACAGCTCGATTTGTTGAAGGTTGCTTCACACATACCATTGAAGTTGCCATCGGAAAAGCAATGCCTTTTAATTTGGCAAATTCATAACCAGCTAGTTGCGGAGGGTTATAAATAGCCCACTTCTCGGACAAAATATTATTCATCCTAATTGCCTAGCTAGCTGATAAACAATTTCTGATATTTTATTTGCAAGATAGGGCGGAACAGCATTACCAACCTGAACGTATTGCTGTGTCCGATTCCCTTCAAAGAAGTAATTATCGGGGAAGGTTTGGATTCTCGCAGCTTCACGAACAGTGAGGCTGCGACACTGCAAAGGATCATAATGAATAAAATAATGACCATCTTTTGAAATGTGGCTGGTTATAGTTGTGGCATAACGCCCTTCCGCTTGCACACGAAAACGATCAGAAAATTTTCCTGATTCCCAGTTTTTATGGTTGGGCGCCAGAAATTTCGGGAACTCATGCGATTTCGGGTTAGGATTATCACGATTAGGATATGCGCGCGCAAAACTTGCGCAAAAATAATACCGCTCCAAATCTTCAACAATGTGCCCGCGAGTTTCGTGATTCAAAACATACTTTAATCGCGCATCGTGAAACCAATCCTTCAGGCCAGAGGGCATGCTTTTTACAACAGAACGGCTTACAGGTATTGACAGACCGCCTCGATGATCTACCTCTATGCTTGCAGGAGAATAGTGCGCGATTTTGCCAGCCAACTCTTTGAGCTCGCTTTTTCTAAGTTTGGACGGCAATTTCTTTACAATCTCGGCAACGGTTTCGTGCCACTTCTCGTAGCTATCTCCACCTTTTGAAAGACCGCTTCTAAGTGGTGGAAGATCATCAATCACTTTTTCAATATTTACCTTATCACTGGTACTCAGCTGACTTGGAATATTTTTGATATCTTCTCTGACACCTAAAAGAATTACTCTATGGCGAGCTTGTGGAATCCCATAGTCTTCTGCACGAATAATGAAATCAGAAAAATCTTCGTACTCGGGATCTTCAGGGTCTGTTGCGGATTTCACAAGGGAATAGATTCTATATTTGCTTCCAGTTTTTTTGCTTATCGCTTTACCGGGGCACTTCAAATCATCCAGGATTTTAGGAAATATTTTTTCTCCATCTACAGTAGATGAAAGAATCCCTTTCACATTTTCCATTACGAATATTTCCGGGTTAACCCGCGACAAGATATTCAAATATTCTTTATATAAAAAATGGCGGGGATCATTTTTGGCCTCATAACCGACAATACCCATATTCCTTGCGCGCCCCACAAGAGAATAGGCTTGGCATGGTGGGCCACCAATCACAATTGTCTTTCCCTTGTGATTGGCCAAAGCGAACTCTATTTGTTCATGAATATATTTGTTGTCCTCTCCTAAAGCGCGTGGCTCATGAAGTGTTTCCTCTTTAGCTGCATTCGCCTCTTTCGGGAAAGCATCAAAAAGCGCTTTGCGTGAAAGATGCCCACTCACATATTTATAGTATTCGTCAGGCACCTGCCCATCAGGAAATTTTCTGAAGAATGAACGCAACTGCAATGTTTGGTGCGCACTAGCTTCTTTCTCTACAGACACAGCAATAGAAAATGGATGTTTTCCCGTTTTCTTATCTTTATAAGCAGAAAAGCCTTCGCCCAGACCACCAGGCCCGGCAAAGAGGTCAATAATTTTGATTTGAGAGGACATATAGGGAAACAGAGAAAAATGAGGCGCCTAGAATAACAGGATTAATCTGCAAATCCAGGCTGCCCTTACTTACTTTAGCCGAAAGACTACGAGAACAGTACTTCACTTCCATCAATCGAGCGAATCATCCCTGCATAATTCACTTTGGCTATGTATTCACCATTAATATATATTTGGCCGCCGGACCAGTTGCCGCCACCCAAATCATTTTTAACGATAAACTCACGACATATTTTTGATGCCTCAGCGTATGATGAAACATCAACTATTTTATTCGGCTCGCATAAATAATATTTTCTATCTGGGTCTTGTCCATGATCAGGATTACCGCAACTTTTTAAAGCAACTTGCATGATAAAAGCCTCCCTAATTAAGCACTGTATAAATATACAATTATTATGGTTTGTCGGCAATGGATATAGTGGATAGAACAACGCGCTCCGCGATGATGTCCGGTATCAAGCACAAAAATACCAGGAATGAAATTATCATTCGCAAGGGACTGCACAAGCTCGGATTTCGCTATCAGCTTCACAGAAAAGACCTTCCCGGAAAACCTGATCTGGTTTTCCCCAAGCATCACGCCGTAATTTTTGTAAATGGCTGCTTCTGGCACGCACACGGCTGCCACATATTCAAATGGCCATCGACCCGCGTTGAGTTTTGGAAAGAAAAGATAGGCGCAAATAAAATCCGCGATGAACGAAATATTCAGGCTTGTGTTGTGATGGGCTGGAGGGTTTTGGTGATTTGGGAATGTGCGTTAAAAGGCAAAACCCGCCGCAATCTTAATGAGGTAATTCACACTGCTGCGAACTGGATTTTATATGATTCACAGTCTGCAGAAATTGAAGGAAAAACCCTGCACCCAACAATATCAAAATGAATATCATCGAAATAATTCATCTACCAACTCCCGCAGCTTTCCCAATTGCTCTTCTACCGTCATGGCGTAATACAAATGTTGAGCGCGCGTGGGTGTTGTTTCAGCGGTATTGAGCAGGGTTTGCAGGGAAACCAGTGCTTGCAGCTTATCCAGCTGCAAATAGATTTCATCCTCCAGCAAGTAGTTGCTAAGGAAGCTCAGGTTTAGTTCGCCTTTCGCCTGCTCTTTCATAATCTGACTCCATTCCCCGTTCCCACAGCCAATCACGCATTACAACCCGAAGTTTAGCTTCGTTAAACCCGAAGTTCAACTTCAATAGGATGCAAGCACCTTCCGTATCCTTTAAGGTTGCCCGCATGACACCTGAATCCACATCATTAAAGAAGCAATTTGGTAAGCGTTTACAGCAAGTTCGTAGCAGCCGTGGGTTAACCCAGGAAGAGTTAGCCGAGAAGGTGGGTTTGACTATCGAATCCATCAGCAATATAGAGCGCGGCATTCATGGACCGAGCTTTGATAATTTGGAAAAAATCACTACCGCCTTGAACGTACCCGCGAAAAGTTTGTTTGAGTTTGAATAACCCATATGGAGCTTAACGTGATCCCACCCCAAATCCACACCGAAATCATGAACCGCAGCGGGGTTTGTCTTTTTTTGAGGAAGAAATAAAAAAGTAAAATCAACGTCAAAAGCTCCCTTATTTCGCTAGGCTCCATACAGGCTACGTATTGGTTTTATTCGACATTGTCCTTTGCATCTTCTATCGCCTGGATCAGCTAATTGGGCTGGTCGGTGCCGAGGCGGATAAATGATCCGCCTTTCAACTCGATTTCAACTCCTAACAAGTCCGAGACGTTGTAGATCCAGCCGGTGCCGTAGGCGTGGATGCCGAACCCCATCCAGATAGGATTTTTTACTTTTTTGCATTGGCCAACTTCTTCCAGTGGCAAACCCTTTTTGAATAGGCCGGGGCCAAAGTACCAACTGATTTCGCTTTCGTTGACTTCGATGGTCATGGAGCTGAACGCAATCGCGACCAGCGTAAGTACACCAAACAGAACGCCGATACCTGCCGCAGGGAGCGCCACGGCAAGATCATTAATCGCCAATACCAATACCGCAACCATTGATATACCGGCAAGGGTAACAAAGCCCCATTGCTTATGTTTGTAAGCCTGATAAGCACCGTCGCGCCAGAACAATGTATCGGCTTCTACATTAAAAACGGCGGCGAGGGCTTTGATCGACTCTTGCGAGCCGCTGCCGCGCGCTTCCAATCGCTGGATGGTGCGCAGCCCAAGTCCCGTCATTTCGGCAAGTTGTTCTTGCGACCATAAACGCTCGGTGCGGTATTTTCTAATCAGTGACGATTTTGCTTTCATATCCATCTTTCATTACTCCAGGTGTATTCATCCAAGTGAATTGATGTGGAGCAAATTACCTGAAGAGTTGTTAATTAGGTGACGCCACCCACCTGCCAATCGCCCGCCACGCCCATAAACATAAGGGTTTAGCATGTAGCCCGCATGGAGTTTAACGGAATGCGGGATTGGCGTACGCTCGTGTAAGTTGCAGAAGATTGCGGTGAGACCTGAATTGACCGCATAGACCATCGTCCAATTGCCTATTATCTTATCGGCAAATTGCCGGTTTGAGTTGCGTCTACTGTTATGATTCCCCGGCATACAAACCGCAGGAGCTTCAAAAATGCCGGCTTACATCACCGTCAATTTCACCCCGACCGATAAAGAGAAGCTGCAACAATACATCGCTGCAGTACCGGCCACACTGGCCAGGTACAGTGGTGAATTTCTGGTTAGAGGCATTTTCGAAACGCTGTCCGGCAACACCGATTATGAGATGCAGGCCATCCTCGCATTTCCTACCAGGGAACAGGCAACCGACTGGTATCATTCACCGGATTATCAGGCATTGATTCCGCTGCGCGATGCCGGTATGCGCTCTCTATTCCAATTGATCAGCAGATAACGCTTACAACCAATCGTTAGACCTCAAGTAAAATCATGCTTGACGTCATCTGCACTGCTGCACTTTCCCATTTAAACGTGAATAATGATTCTATGATCCCCGCTCACATCCACACCGAAATCCTGAAACGTATTAAAGCCGCTGAACAAGAGCACAACGTAAAAGTGTTGTACGCGATTGAGTCCGGCAGCCGCGCCTGGGGTTTTGCATCGCCGAATAGCGATTTTGACGTGCGTTTTATTTATGCGCATCCAAGCGATTGGTATTTGACGATTGACGTGGAGGATAAACGCGATGTCATTGAATATCCGATTGTGGATGAGATTGATATTAATGGCTGGGATATTCGTAAGGCGTTAAAGCTTTTGTGGCGATCAAACCCCGGCATTGTAGAGTGGCTGCAATCGCCTATTGTGTATGTGGATGATGGGATATTTGCGCCTGCGGCGCGCGCCTTGTTGCCGGATGTGTATTCACCTGCTAAGGGGATTTATCACTATCGTCATATGGCAAAGAACAATTATCGTGAGCATTTCAAAGGCGAAACGGTTGTTATTAAAAAATATTTTTATATCTTGCGCGCGCTTCTATCCTGCAAATGGATCGAGCAAAAGAATCTGCCTGCACCGATTGAATTTCATAAGGTATGCGAACTGATTGCCGACGACACATCTTTGAAAAACGAAATCGCCGCTCTGCTTGAGCGCAAAACGTCTAGTCAAGAAAAAGAAATTGCCGCACCGATTCCAGCACTCAATCGGTTTATTGAAGATACATTAGCCTACTATGAAGAGCATAAACCCGTTGAGGTAGATACCAAAGGCGATATTGAGCAGTTGAATAAATTGTTCAAACGGTACATGGTGTAGCCCGCATAGAGCCCAGCGGAATGCGGGGTTGGGCTACACATCACTCATTTTACCCTGGAATTTTTAATGTTTGAAAAACCACAAACGCCCAGCACCTTTGTGTTTGATATGGATGGCACCCTGCTAAATGAACACCACGAACTTTCGCCGCTGACGATTCGCGCATTAAATGAACTGCGCGAGCGCGGTCATCATCTGGTTATCGCGACTGGCAGGCACTTTATGGATATCCGCGCTTACCTGAAACAGTTGGGTGGTGGAATTGCGACGATTACCTGTAACGGTGCGATGATTCATAACGGCGCGGGTGAGTTAATTCAGCGCGCCTGTTTGCCGCTTGCGGTGAATGAGATCTTGCTGCCGCTGGGTGAAAAATGTGGTGTGCATTTGAATATGTATACGGATTCCGAGTGGCTGGTGAATGCGCCCTGCGAATCCATGTTGGATGCCCACGCACAATCGCAATTTTTTTATCGCCAAATTGCATTGCAAGAAATGCTCGCCACACCGGCATTAAAGATTTTGTTTTACGGTGAAAATGCAATGCTGCAACAACTCAAGACGCAAATACTGGCTGCGCTAACCCTGCCAATTCATTTGACGTTTTCCGATGAATATTATCTGGAAGCTATGCCGCAGGCTATTTCCAAAGGCCACGCACTGAGAACATTAATGGAACATCTACAACGGCCACTTGCCAACAGCATGGCGTTCGGTGATGGTTTTAATGATGTGGAGATGTTCCAGACAGTTGCTCATCCGATAGTGATGGATAATGCGAGCGAAAAACTCAAACAGTTATTTCCTACTGCACAGCGTGCGCAAGCACATCATAAAGATGGTGTGGCGACATATTTATATGAGCGGGTGTTGTAAGGTTGCGTATGGATAGATCATGCAAGTAAAACTAGACACCTTCATTGCTCCGCCATGCCTTGATGAAATCAGTATCTTATTTCAGGACGAGCATTTACTGTTGATCAATAAACCGGGCGGCTTGTTGAGTTTGTCGGGGAAAAATCCGCTCAATAAAGATTCTGTGCATTTTCGTTTGGTGAAAAATTTCCCCACTGCGACGCTTGTGCATCGGCTTGATTTTGGCACTTCGGGAATTATGGTTGTTGCACTGAATAAATATGTGAACGCGCATATTGGCAAACAATTTCAGTCAGGGACGATCACCAAAACCTATACCGCGCTTCTGCACGGCCATGTCGAGCAAGACAGCGGCCACATTGAATTACCTATCGCCAAAGATCCACCCAATTTTCCGCTGCAAAAAATTTGTTTTGATTCGGGGAAAAATGCGTTAACGCATTACGCCGTAATCGAACGCAATAGTTCGCCAGCGACCACGCGGGTGTTATTTACGCCGGTATCGGGTCGAACACACCAATTGCGGATTCACAGCCGCGAACTCGGCCATTCGATTTTGGGGTGTGATTTATATGCGAGTGAAGACGCTTTTCAGATGGCGCCACGTTTGATGTTGCACGCAACAACGCTTGAATTTGATCATCCGGTGACGGGGGAGAAAATATGCGGGCGAAGTAATTGTCCGTTTTGATTATGATAAAAGACGATTGCCAAACGCGTAGTGATGTGATCTGGAAGAAATGATTTATAAGTATGTTCTATAGCATCACTCGCCCAACCATCCGCGCACCACTTTTTCAACCTTCTCCAAATCATACTGGCGCAACGCATTAACCAATTGTTGATGCCGCTGCTTGCCAAGTTGTCCTACATTCAATTCACCAATAATTTTTTTACTGGCAGCCATATCACCACTTGCCGCGACTGTGGCTAATTCCTGCAATCTCGGTTTGAAAATAGTTAAATCGACATTAGCATCTTCTATGACATCATCTTCGTTTTCTGATTCTGTCGCATGATCAAAATCAACCTGGGCATAGTGTTGCAAGGCTTTAAACACATCCTCAAACGCGTAGGGTTTACCGATAAATTCCTGAAATCCCTGCGCGAGATAATAAGTACGTTCATGCTCCAAACTGGAGGCTGATACTGCCACCATAGGTGTATTGCTATAAGCAGGTAATACACGCAGGCGACGCAACATTTCCAAACCATTTAAATGGGGCATGCGGATGTCGGTAAAAATAATATCGAACTGCTGCGCCTGACACATTGCAAGGCCTTCGCGACCATCGTGTGCAGCGTAGGTTTCGCAGCCGATTTGTTGCAGTAGATCGACCAGAATTTCGCAGCTAGCCTGGTCATCTTCCACGACCAATACTTTACATTGCGTGCCGGGTTGCAGGTGCTGTGTTTGTTGGTGGGAATCGCGCTCATCCAACACAATATTTTCACTCACCAACGGCAATCGCAAATGCGCGAGCGTACCCTGGCCGAGAATACTGGAGAGCTGCAAACTGCCGCCCATGCCTTCCGCGAGATGGCGCGATAGCGTGAGGCCCAAGCCAGTGCCACCCGCATCCTCACCTGCTTGCCCCTGTTTAAATGCCGCAAATAATTCCGCTAATTCTTGCTCGGAAATTCCGGGGCCGGTATCTCCAATGACAAACTCGACTTCACCGGCGAGGAGGGCGACATATAAACTTACACTGCCTTCGGGCGTAAATTTAATCGCGTTGCCTAATAAATTTAGCAATATCTGGCCGATTTTTTGGCGGTCACCTTTCACGATGTAGGGATCAGGTAAATCAACTTGGGTAATTAAATTCAGACCTTTATTTTGCGCTCGCTCGGCCATAATGGTTTGTATATCGGCAACTTCCTGATGCAAATCAAAATATTCTTTACGCAGGTTAAGCACGCCGGATTCGATTTTGGATAAATCCAACACATCGTTGATCAAACCCAGCAGCCGCTGGCTGGACACCAGAATTAATTGCAGTCGTTCGCGCTGGTTGCCGGTAAATTTTTCGTCGCGCATCAGCAGTTGGGTGTAACCCAATACCGCATTAAGCGGGGTGCGGATTTCATGGCTCATATTGGCAAGGAAGCGGCTTTTTGCACGTGTCGCCTCCTCCGCAACTTCCTTGGCGAGCGACAATTGTTTTTCCGCTTCTTTTTGCGCGGAAATATCGCGCCCTATTCCGAGAATACCTACGGCATTGCCCTGCTCGTCGCGCACGGCGACTTTTAAGGTATCTAACAGGTACTCATCTTGTTCGCTGACCTTTATCGATTGTTCGTAGCGATGCAACTCGCTGCTTTTTAGGGCTTGCTGATCATTGTGACGAAAAAAATCCGCAAGGTCGCGCCCGACTAACTCATCTTCCGTTTTGCCGATAATATAGTCTTCGCTCTGCCCCAACATTTTGGCAAAGGCCTTATTGCAGCTGATGTAAACGCCCTCCAGATTTTTAAACCACACCGGATCAGGAATATTATCGAGCAGGCTGCGCAGATGTTGTTCGCGCGCGCGCAACGCCGTTTGCGACTCCTGCAATTGCTCCTGGGTTTGCTGGCGCTGCACTACTTCATTAAGTAACCAGTCATTGGCTTTGCGCAGCGCCTGGGTGTGCGATAACACTTCTGCTTCAAGACGTGTCTGGTTTTCGCGCAAGAGTTCATCATGCTCCTGCCGCGTGCGAATATACGCGGTTAACAAACCTATCAGTGTCAAACCTATCGCGAGTACCGAAAATTGTAACCAACTGGGTTGATACCAGGGGCGCGGATCGAGTTGTGCAGCGAGCGTAATTTCTCGCGCGGTGGCAGCAAGGCGTTGCGCTTCGCTGTGTTCGATATACCCGAGTGCCGAGACCAGAAAAAATACCAGCCCCACACCGGCACACAATAATAAAAATGCCTGCGCATGGGTATTCTGGCGAATGCGCGGAATTAATAACCACGCAAATAATGCAGTCACAATCAACATGCCGACGCTATCGCCCATCCACCAAAATGCCCAGGTTTTTCCCAGCTCACCAGCAGGCACAATGCCGAGCGCATTCAATGTGTAAGCACCAATACTGGAAGAGATAAGCGCACAGAAAAAAATGCTGGCGATAAAAATCAGCGTGCGACGCAAATTAACTAACAGGTTGCGGCTTAATAAACCACGGTTAATGCGCGCGATAATGATGGCCTGCAACATATCGCCACCAGCAATAAGCGCTGCAGCCCCCCAGTTTGTATAACTGCGTCCGATAAGAGGATCAAAATGTAAAAATTGTGTGGCGAAAAGGGCACCTAAAAAAAGCCCTGGCAACACGCGCAGGCCAAATAACAAAAACCCAAACAATGCCAAGCCTGCTGCTGGCCAAACCAACGAGACCTGGGAGGTCAGCGAACTCCAGGCCATCCCGAATTGAACCAATAAAAAATAAACCACCGCAAAACCCAGGTTCAGCAGTGGCAATTTAGCGAATAGATAAAGCGATTTACGGGAGAGCTTTAGCACCGGCACACACCTTGTGAAGGTCAGTCGTTAATTACGACAAGCATTTATCCAGCGCCTGATAATTCATTTCTTCCGGGCGATGGTGATGATAGCCCTGCCCCCAGCTCACTCCGAGTTTATGCAACTGCGCGGCGACTTCTGCGGTCTCGACAAACTCGGCAATCACTTCTTTGCCGAGCGATGTGGCCATTTCCGCAATGGATTTCACCATCGCATAGTGCGCGGGATCGGTGTCCATATCGCGCACAAAAATACCGTCGATTTTTATTTTGTCGAACGCGAGTTGATGTAAATAGGCATAGGAGGCAAAACCGCTGCCGAAATCATCCAGCGCAAAATGACAACCCAGTTCGCGCAGGGTTTGCATAAACTGCCGCGCCGAATCGAGATTGACGATTGCCTGGGTTTCGGTAATTTCAAAGCAGAATTTATGTGCAGGCAAATTGTAGGTGGTAAAACTATTGATAATAAATTGTGCAAACTGTGGTTCGCGAATGGAAATGGCAGACAGGTTAATGGACACCATATCCAACCGCTCCAGCAATTGCGGGTGCTGGGCAAATAAATTCAAGGTGTATCCTACAATCCATTTATCCAACTCGGGAATTAAATGCAAACGCTCAGCCGGGCCGATAAATTCACCCGGTGAAATCATGCGCTGGTGAGCTGCATCCCATAACCGCATTAACACTTCCAATCGGTATTGTGGTTTGGCACTACCCGCACTAGCGGGTAAAAATTCGATCATCTGGAACCAGGCGCGGAATAACTGGTTATGCACCGCATCGACCAAACGCGAGGCCCAGTTGATATTATCTTTATGCAAATTGCTGCGCTTGGCTGCTTCCTCGTAACTGAAAATGCCACCGCGCGCTTCGCGCTTGGCGACAAAAATGACTTCGTCAGCGGCGAGCATCACTTGATCGTAACTCACCATAATGCGCGTGAGCGGCACAGTGGCGATTGAGGCCGCAAGTTTGAATTGGCGGTCCTCCCATTGGAAATTAAATTGCTCCAGATGTTTTAAAATACTTTGTGCAAGCGCCAAGCCTTTATCACCTTCATCGCAATAGGTCACTACTGCAAACCGATCGCCGCCGAGCCGGGCAAAAAAATCATTGCGTGTTAATAACCCGGCGATGCTATCGGAAAACTGCCGCAATAATTCATCGCCAGCAATACAACCACAACTCTCATTGACCAAACGGAAGCGGTCAATATCGATCAATAAAAAAGAGGCGCTGATGTCTTGTACCTGGATACGGGCAAGCAGTTCGGATACATGGGCTTCAAGGGCATTGCGGTTGTGCAGGCGGGTGACAAAATCGTGGGTGGCGAGGTAGTTGAGGCGGTCTTGCATATAGCGCCGCTCGTTGATCTCCTCGCGCAGCTGGCGGTTGGCGATGGTAAGTTCGGCGGTGCGTTCGCGCACCTTGCCTTCCAGTTCGCGGTTAAAGGATTTGAGTTCCGCCAACATCATTTGCCGTTCGAGCTGGTGGCGCACGCGCGAGCGCACTTCGTCGGCATTTATGGGTTTGGTGATGTAGTCGGCGCCGCCGACACGGAAGCCCTGACTGATATCGTCGGCGCGGGCGGTGACAAAAATAATCGGGATTTCGGTGGTGGCCAGTTCGGCCTTGAGACGGGTACAGACTTCAAAGCCGTTCATATCCGGCATCATCACATCGAGCAGGATCAAATCCGGCAGACGCCGCGCGGCAAGCTCCAGCGCTCGCTCGCCGGAGGTGGCGACAATCAGTTGGCAATCCAGATCCTCCAAAATGCCACTGAGGACATCCAGATTTTCCGGGGTATCATCGACCAGCAGGATACGCGTCGCACTCGACATGACAATAAAGTCCTTAACTATTGTTGTCATCGGATAATAGCAGACGGGAAAGGAATAGCTACGCGCCGGTTATGAAGATTTGTTAGGGCAAATCGTCACCAGGGATATTGATGATCTAAGAGCCAAAACAGTGCCCGACTGCTGCACTGTTTTAACGTTGAACTGCGCTTGCGGAGGATGACTTCCAGCCCCCGGCCATTTAGCTATTTTCTAAACCAGAGCGCCACCATGCCGAGCGCGGCCAGCACAATAGTCGAGGGGGATACGTCGGTGATAATCCAATCGCGCAGCACGGCAGAACCTTGCAAGTCTTGATACAAGAAATAACCGGCGGCACCAAAAGCCAGTAATGCGATTAGCTTGCGCCGCCCGCGATGTTGGTGAAGGTTGCGATGCGCAACATCCGCTTCCAGCGCATCCAGTTTTTGGGCGATGAGCGGCACTTGCTGCAGGCTGTTGAAGATAAGGTCAGGCACTTGCGGGAATTTTTCCATCCACTCGGGCGCGTAGCGTTTGAGTTCACCCCACAGGGATTTGGGATGGAAACGGTTTTTCAACCAGCGCTCCAAAAACGGATGGGCAGTGGCCCACAAATCCAGATCCGGGTAGAGCTGGCGACCAAGGCCTTCAATATTGAGCAAGGTTTTTTGCAACAACACGAGTTGCGGCTGCACTTCCATTTCAAAACGGCGCGCGGTGCGGAATAAACTGAGCAGCACATTGGCGAAGGAAATATCTTTGAGCGGCTTGGCAAAAATAGGCTCGCAAACGGTGCGTACTGCTGCTTCCAATTCTTCTACCCGTACCGTCTTGGGAACCCAACCGCTTTGTACGTGCAGCTCGGCCACCTGACGGTAATCGCGGCGAAACATCGCCAACAAATTACGCGCTAAATAATATTGGTCTTCACGCGTGAGCGAGCCGACGATTGCCATATCCACCGCGATGTACTGCGGCAGCTGCGGATTTTTTCGCGATACAAAAATATTGCCGGGGTGCATATCGGCATGGAAAAAATTGTGCTCGAACACTTGGGTGAAAAAAATTTCCACGCCGCGCTCGGCGAGTTTTTTCATATCGGTATTCTGCGCGGCCAATGCATTTACATCCGTCACCGGAATGCCGTAGATGCGCTCCATCACCAATACATTAGCGCGCGTGTAATCCCAGTAAATTTCCGGCACATACAGCAGCGGAGAATTTAAAAAGTTGCGGCGCAGTTGTGAAGCGTTAGCCGCTTCGCGCTGTAGATCCAGCTCATCAAAAATCGTGGTGCGATAATCCTGCACAATTTCCACCGGATGCAAGCGCTTACCATCGAGCGTATTTTTTTCAACCCAGCGCGCCACCAGCAGTAACAGCTCAACATCCTGCGCGATAATATTTTCAATGCCGGGACGCACAACTTTGATGACCACCTCGCGCCCATCTTTCAGCACCGCCGTATGTACCTGTGCGACTGATGCAGATGCCAGTGGCGCATGATCATAGCTGGCAAAAATATCACTGACGTTTGCACCCAGTGAGGCTTCTACTATGCGTTGGAATTCTTCGTTCGGGAAAGGCGCTACATTGTCTTGCAGGTGATTGAGTTCCCGCACTATATCGTCGGGAACCAGATCCGGGCGGGTAGACAGCAGCTGGCCGAATTTTACAAAGATTGGCCCTAAATCTTCACAGGCGCGACGCAGGCATTCACCGCGCGACATTTTTTCACCACTGGCAGAGAGTGGTTTGGGGAAGAGTCCAAAGAAAAATAACAGGAATCGCGCTGCCATCGGTAAATTGGCGGGCAGCAATTGATCAAGGCGATAACGTGCAAATACGCGCAGGATTTTTAATAAGCGGAAAAAAACAATCACGGATTTGATTTCTCTTTAATGGTTTTTTTTATTAATGATCGTTTCAACACGCGCCGCTGCGCGATCAACCGCCAAACGCAAGTCATCGACCTGGCGATAAAAATCTTCCAATTCGTGTTTGCCCGGTAAAATTTTTAATTCCTCGGTGAGGAATTCGCCGGTGAGACGCTGTGCATTTTTAGCACTATCTTTTGCCCAACCTAACTTTGCGCGAATCAGTTGTGCAGCTTGATGACCAACAATATCGCCCGTGAATTGGCTGAGCATTTCCTCCCAGTCGATATCGAGATTTTTCACCAGGCGTTGCAGGTTGGCGAGCAAACTCAAATCGCCCATCACCGTGACGCCGCTGCCTTTTAAATTGTGGATTTCGGTTTGCGACAATTGCGCCAGCGCGAGCAGTGATCCAGTGATGCGCGTATCCACATCGCCATCCCAATTGCCCATCAGGCGCAATTCGTCATCCATCGGCATGATAAAAAACTGCAGCGCGGGTGCCGTAATTTGCACGGCGAGAATTTTTCCTTCCAATTGCGCAAGGCCGATGCGCGTGGCCGGGTCGTAACGCAGCGCGGCGTTCAGCATTTTTTCGGCGCTGGCGAGTGCAGCGATGGTTAAGGTGTTGGCCATTAGGGTTTGATGCCTTTGTGCAGCGCGACTATGCCGCCGGTCATATTGTGAAATTCAGTGCGCACAAAACCGGCGTTATCCATCATCTCTTTCAAGGTTTGCTGATCCGGATGCATACGGATCGATTCGGCGAGGTAGCGATAGCTCTCGGCATCGTTGGTCACCAGCTTGCCCATAAACGGCAGCACTTTGAAGGAATAGGTATCGTAAATTTTGCTGAGTATTTCGCTTTGCGGTTTGGAGAACTCGAGCACCAACAAACGGCCGCCCGGTTTCAACACACGCAACATGGAACGCAGCGCCATATCTTTATCGGTCACGTTGCGCAAACCGAAAGCGATGGTAATGCAATCGAAGGTGTTATCGGGAAAGGGCAGAAATTGTGCATCGCACTGGGCGAAATTGATATTGCCGGCAATGCCGCGATCGGTCAGGCGGTCGCGCCCCACGCCGAGCATGGACGCGTTGATATCGGCGAGCACGACTTGCCCATTGCTGCCGACGAGCTTGGCGAATTGATAACTTAAATCACCCGTGCCACCCGCGATATCCAATACTTTATGCCCGGCGCGCACGCCCGAAGCTTCAATGGTGAAACGCTTCCACAGGCGATGAATGCCTGCCGACATCAAATCATTCATCACATCGTATTTGGCGGCGACTGAGTGAAAGACCTCGGCGACACGTTCGGCTTTCTCTTCAACAGGCACTTCCTGAAAGCCAAAGTGGGTGGTTTTTTTATCGTTCATAGTGGAATCCAAAGGCAGGCAACCCAAGCGGGCAGGGTGGCGGCATTGTACTGGCATTGGGTGGACATTGCACAGCGGCACTTGGGTTGTGATTTGGCAGGAACAAGTGCCGGATTAAAGCGTCAGAAGGAAAATTTTGATAGTTTTTCAATGCTCATTGCGTAAAATCCCCGCCACTATCGATTCATATCCCCTGGTCATCACTTATACGACAGCGGAGGAAGGAACAGCCTATGTGCGCCCTCGGATTTATCATCTCACTCCCCATCGCACTGCTCATCGCCAGCACCAGCCAGGCCAACGAACTCAAACCCTTCACTACCGATGGTTGCTCACTCTGGATTGACGGTACACCGGAAAAGCCCAACCTTTGGCGCCACTGCTGTGTTGCCCACGACCTGGATTATTGGAAAGGCGGTAGTGAGGAGGCGCGCAAAGAATCCGACGAGCGCATCCAGGCCTGCGTCAAAGCAGCACAAGGCCCGGGCATGGCCAACTACATTTACAACAATGTGCGCTGGGGCGGCAGCCCTTATTGGATGAACCATTACCGCTGGGGTTACGGCTGGGACTATTTCGACGGTCTTTGGCCGCGCGGCTATAAAGTACCTACAGCGGAGGAGCAGGCACAGATCGACCAGGCCATGCCCGCTGCCTTGCAGGTGATTGCAGATGATGCGATCAAACATCCGGCTAACGTAGCAACCGAAAAGGGTGGCGCCGGGGATAACTAATCTACTCTGATCGACTTTTGATTGTAATAAATGGGTGTTTGAATTTGCCCAAGTGGATTACAATCGCCGCCGCAGTTGCACCGGTTTGGGACTAGACTCACTACCGGGCAATGCGCGGCCAAATGGCTCCAAATCGCGTCCGGTTTTCCTCGGTTTGCCCCTCAGGTGCGCCGGCCGGACGATGCGCCACGCAACCAGTCTTTGCAGTACCTAACAAGCACCACCCAGAGGCGTCTCGCCAGCAAGTGAAATTCCAGCCTTATACTTTTATGGAGACTCCATGAAATTTCGCTTTCCCATCGTCATCATCGACGAAGACTTTCGCTCCGAGAATACCTCGGGTTTAGGCATACGCGCTCTCGCGGACGCCATTGAAAAAGAAAGCTGGGAGGTAGTTGGTGTTACCAGCTACGGTGACCTGTCGCAATTCGCGCAGCAACAATCGCGCGCCTCTGCGTTTATTTTATCGATCGACGACGAAGAATTTGGCAGCGGCTCACTCGAAGAAACCGACCACGCGCTCAAATCCCTGCGTGCGTTTGTGGAAGAGATTCGCTACAAAAACGCCGACATCCCGATTTATCTGTACGGCGAAACCCGCACTTCACGCCATATCCCCAACGATATTTTGCGTGAGCTGCACGGCTTCATTCATATGTTTGAAGACACGCCGGAATTTGTGGCGCGCCACATTATCCGCGAAGCCAAATCCTACCTCGATGGTTTGGCACCGCCGTTTTTCCGCGCACTGGTGCACTACGCGCAAGACGGTTCCTATTCCTGGCACTGCCCCGGCCACTCCGGCGGCGTGGCCTTTTTGAAATCACCTATCGGCCAAATGTTCCACCAGTTCTTTGGTGAAAATATGCTGCGCGCCGACGTGTGTAACGCGGTGGAAGAACTCGGCCAATTGCTCGACCACACCGGCCCAATCGCCGCGTCCGAACGCAATGCCGCACGCATCTTTAATGCCGACCACTGCTACTTTGTGACTAACGGTACTTCCACATCGAACAAAATGGTGTGGCACTCAACCGTTGCACCGGGCGATATCGTTGTCGTTGACCGCAACTGCCACAAGTCGATCCTGCACTCCATCATTATGTGCGGCGCGATCCCCGTGTTCCTGATGCCGACGCGCAACAACCTCGGCATTATCGGCCCGATTCCGCTGGAAGAATTCACGCCTGAAAGCATCGCCCGCAAGATCGAAGCAAACCCCTTTGCGCGCGAAGCCGTGAACAAAAAACCGCGCATCCTCACTATTACCCAATCGACTTACGACGGTGTGCTCTACAACGTAGAGACGCTGAAAAATATGCTCGACGGTAAAATCGATACGCTGCATTTCGACGAAGCCTGGTTGCCGCACGCCACTTTCCATGAGTTCTACAAAGACATGCACGCGATTGGCAAAGATCGCCCGCGCGCAAAAGAGTCGATGATTTTCTCTACCCAATCCACGCACAAATTGCTCGCCGGTTTATCGCAAGCATCGCAAGTGTTAGTGCGTGAATCCGAGAAAGTAAAACTCGATCAAGATGCATTTAATGAAGCCTATTTGATGCACACCTCCACCTCGCCGCAATACTCGATCATCGCGTCATGCGATATCGCCGCCGCAATGATGGAAGCACCCGGTGGTCACGCACTGGTAGAAGAATCGATTTTTGAAGCACTGGATTTCCGTCGCGCGATGAAAAAAGTCGACGAGGAATGGGGCCAGGATTGGTGGTTCCAGGTGTGGGGGCCGGAAGAGTTTGCTGAAGAAGGCATTGGCACCCGCGAAGATTGGGTACTGCGCAGCGATGACAACTGGCATGGCTTCGGCAAACTCGCGCCGAATTTCAATATGCTCGACCCGATCAAAGCCACCATCGTTAACCCGGGCTTGTCGGTAAATGGCCAATTCAGCGATACCGGTATCCCTGCATCGATTGTCACTAAATATCTGGCAGAAAACGGTGTAATCATCGAGAAGTGCGGCCTCTATTCCTTCTTCATCATGTTCACCATCGGCATCACCAAAGGCCGTTGGAATACATTGGTAGCCGCGCTACAACAATTTAAAGATGACTACGACAAGAACCAGCCGATGTGGCGAATCATGCCGGAATTTGCCCAAGCCAATCCACGCTACGAGCGTATGGGCCTGCGCGATCTCTGCCAACAAATCCATGATTTCTACAAAGCCTACGACGTTGCACGCTTGACGACCGAAATGTATTTGTCCGATATGCAACCGGCGATGAAACCGTCGGATGCCTTTGCAAAAATGGCGCACCGCGAAATCGAGCGCGTACCTATCAATGAATTGGAAGGCCGCATCACCTCGATTTTGTTAACGCCCTATCCACCGGGAATCCCGCTGTTGATTCCAGGCGAGCGCTTTAACAAAACCATCGTCGATTATTTAAAATTCGCGCGCGATTTCAACGAACGCTTCCCCGGCTTTGAGACAGATGTCCACGGCTTGGTAAAACGTGAAGTGGATGGCAAACGCGATTATTTTGTTGACTGCGTAAAACAATAAAGCCCGGGTTCATCAACTCGATGCTATAAATAGAGAGGCCATCCCGCGCAAGTGGGGTGGCTTTTTTGTAGGCTTTCAGAAAGCCAAAAAAATCACAACCAAACAGGGAAATATTATGCGTGTTCATTGGTCTTCATGGTGTGCTGTTGCTTTGTTGAGTTTAGTGCTCGGCGCTTGCGATAAATCCACCCCCGAGCAAAACAAACCGGCAACCGATGCGGCAGCGGCCGCTGAGGCGATTTCGCCGAGTTGGGAAGCGCATATTGCGGATTACCCCAAGCGCTGGATTGCCGCTGAAGCACCCATGTACATTCGCTTCACCCACCCAGTGATTAGCGAAGCGGAAGTGAACACCGCGTTCAACCCCAAACAATTGTCACTGGACACCAAAACGCCAGTGAACCTCACATTTACCTCTACCACCGAATTGCGCATCCAACCCGTTGAGCGTTTGCCCAACGATACCGAAATTCGCATCCGCTTGAGTGCCAATGACCTTGAAGGTATTGAGCAGTCGCTCGATGATTTTGAATTTACAGTGCGCACCATCAAACAGGATTTTGATCTGCGCGTGAACAGCCTAAGCGCGGATGAAGACGATGATGAGCTGATGCGGCTTAGCGGTGTAATTACCACTGCTGATACCGTTGCGTTGGATGAAGTGAAAAAAATTCTGCGCGTTCAAGTTAATGACCAACTCATTACCGATACGATTTGGACTCAGGAGCTGGACAATAAAACCCATTCGTTTTTAATTACCGGCATTATGCGTGGTGAAACCACCGGCAACATCCATTTGGAGTGGGATGGTGCAGCCATCGGCTCGAAAGACAAGGGTTCGCGCGATCTGGAAATTCCCGCGCAAAAAACCTTTCAAATTACCGGCGTACAGGTGATTCGCGAACCCAATACCGCCGTTGAAATACAATTTTCCGAAGAACTCGACAGCACACAAAATCTCAGTGGTTTAGTGACACTCGCCGGTAAAACAGTCAATGCCGTGATCGACGGCAGCGTGTTGCGTTACACACCGGAAAATCTGGATTCGGGCGAATTGGATTTAGTGGTGAGCGGCAGCGTCAATAGCAAGAACTCCAAAAGTCTCGGCAGCGACTACCAACAAAAAATCGTATTAAATTTAGTGAAGCCGCTGGTGCGTTTTGTCGGCAAAACATCCATCCTGCCACCGGCCAGCCAAATTTCCGTGCCCTTTGAAGCGGCAGGTGTCGATTCAGTACAAGTCATTGCGTTTAAAGTTTTCGCCAATAATGTTGGTCAATACTTGCAAGATTACCAGCTCACCGCCGCTACAGCAGCTACCGATACTGGCCGCTATCTCTGGCGTAAAACCTATCGCCTACCGGAAATTCCACGCGCAGGTGTCGAGCGTTTTAATCTGGATCTGAGTGAATTAATGGCGCAGCATCCCGATGGATTGATTCGTTTGGAATTGCGCATCGACCGCAGTAATTCGGTTTATAGCTGCGAGCAAACACGCCCCACCGAACCCGTCGCAAAAATGCCTGAAGATTCCGAGGGCGAAAATTATTATGACCGCGTTGAAGAACCGGCCTGGTATCAACAATATTATCAATCGAGCGGTTATTACAATTACAGCGAGCGCAACAATCCCTGCGACGATACTTATTATTACTACGGCGATGAAATTGCATCAGCGCGCAATTTTATCGTGTCCAATATTGGTTTAATGGCCAAGCGCGGCGATGGCAATCAATTGCATGTGATCAGCACTGAACTCGGCAGCGCTAAACCTATGAGCGGTACCGACATCACCGCTTACAACTATCAACGCCAACCAATAGGCCAAGGCACTACCGATAGTTACGGCATGTTACAGATGACCACTGATGGTGTGCCGTTTTATCTTGAAGCGCGCAATGGCAAACAAATTGGTTATTTGCGCGTGCGCACCAGTGAAGCTTTACCCACCAACCAATTTGATGTGAGCGGTGAACATATCAAAGGTGGCTTAAAAGGTTTCCTCTACGGCGAGCGCGATGTCTGGCGTCCGGGTGACGATATTTTCCTGACGTTTATCCTTGAAGATAAAACCCAACAGCTACCGGCGAATCACCCGGTCACTTTGGATTTGTTTGATCCCAGCGGAAAAAAAGTGTTGAGTCAAACTAATGTCCAACCGGTTAAGGATTTTTATACCTTTAATTTGAAAACCGAAGAAACCGCACCGACCGGAAATTATCGCGCGGTAGTGCATGTAGGCAATCGCTACTTTGACCAGATTTTAAAAATCGAAATGGTTGTACCTAATCGCATCAAAGTGGATTTAACACCGGCAGAAACCCCGCTGCGCATTGGCAATATGCCCACACAAGTCACCGTGTTTGCACAATGGTTGCAAGGTGCAACCGCGAAAAATCTAAAAGCCGATTCCGAATTAAAACTCAGTTCGCGCAAATCCGTATTTGCCGGTTTTGAGCAATTTAATTTTGATGATCCGGTGCGAACCTTTTCCGGCAGCGCGCAAAAAGTATTTGATGGAAAATTGGATGAGACGGGCAACGCCAGCTTCCCCGTCAATGTCAGCCTGTCGTCGCCACCACCAGGCAAACTCACCGCCTCATTTATGACCCGCGTATTTGAAGAGAGTGGCAACTTCAGCACTATTTTGCGCCCTTACGAATTGCTGCCGTTTGATAGTTGGGTCGGTATTAATATCCCCAAAGGCAGCGGCTATATGGATGCGATTGGCCGCGATGAAGATCACCCGATTCTGATCCAAACATTAAATGCAGAAGGAAAAGCAGAAGCGCAACGCACCGTTGAAGTGAATGTGTATGAAATCGGCTGGCGCTGGTGGTGGGATGAAGAGAGCGAAAATCTCGCTGAGTATTTTAATAATTCCTCCCATCGCGCAGTGGCGACTGAAACATTGGTGAGCGATGACAATGGCCGCATTAATTGGAAACTGGAAAAAAATAAATACGACTGGGGCCGCCATATTATTCGCGTGTGCGATAGCGACGCCGGCGACAATGGCCACTGCTCTGGCGAGGTTGTTTATTTGGGCTGGAGTTACGATTCATCGGCAAGCGCCGACTCAGCAACGCAATTAATGCTCTCGACCGATAAAGAAAAATACAACGTTGGCGATGTTGCCAAGGTGCGTTTACCCAAAGCGCGTGAAGGCCGCATCTTGCTCAGCATTGAAAATGGCAGCCAGGTATTGGAATCGCGTTGGTTGGATTTGCAACCGGGCCAAACTGAAATTGAAATTCCTGTCACCCAGGCCATGGCACCCAATGTGTATGCAAACGTCGCCTTGTTATTGCCGCATCAGGAACGCGTTGCCGAAGCTCCTATGCGTTTGTACGGCATAGTGCCACTCTTGGTAGAAGACCCTGCCACGCGTTTAATTCCGCAATTGGATGTGCCGGAAAAAGTGCGCCCGGAATCTGAATTTGTCATAAAAGTCAGCGAGCAAAATCAACGTGCGATGACTTACACATTAGCGATGGTGGATGAAGGTTTGCTCGGCCTCACCAATTTCCACGCACCCGATGCGCACGATTATTTTTACAAACGCGAAGCATTGGGCGTGCGCACCTGGGATTTATTTGATCAAGTGGTCGGCGGGTACGGTGCATCACTGGAGCGTGTATTGGCCGTCGGTGGTTCCGATGCCGCGTTGGAAGCCGAACGCAAACGCCGCGAGCGCCGCTTCCCTCCCGTCGTAAAATTCCTCGGTGCGTTTGAATTGAAAGCCGGTGAAACCCGCGAACATAAAATTACCCTGCCACCTTATATGGGTGCAGTGCGCGTAATGTTGGTGAGTGGTGACACGGCCAACGATAAAAAGAAAACCGAAGCCATTACGGCCTACGGCAGCATTGAAAAAACCGTAACGGTTACCCAACCAGTCACGCTCTTTGCTACCTTGCCACGCGTGCTTGGCCCGGGTGAGTCGGTAAATTTGCCGGTGAATGTGTTTGTGAGTGAAGCCAATATTCGCGATGTCGAAATTTCAGTTGAAGCCAATGAAATTTTCACCGTAGAAAAAGGGTCAGCAACACTGAGCTTTAGCGAACCGGGCGATGCGATTGCGAGTTTAAAACTCAAAGTGAATGATCGCATCGGCAAAGGTCATGTCAAAATTACTGCCCGCTCTGGCGAAGAATCGGCCACGCAAGAAATTTATATCGACTCACGCGCTGCCAATCCACCGACCACAGTATGGGAATCCAAATTATTGCAACCAGGCGAGACCTGGAAATCGCCGCTGCAAGAAAATGGCATGATCGGCACTAACCAAGCCAGCCTTGAAGTCAGCACGCTGCCACCGCTTAACCTTGAACAACGTTTGGAATATTTGATCGGCTATCCACACGGCTGCATTGAACAAACAACCTCGGCAGTATTTCCGCAATTGCGTTTGGCAAAGTTGGTGAATTTAACCGATGCGCAAAAAGCAGAAATAGAAAGCAACATTAACGCCGGCATCAAACGCCTCAGCAGTTTCCAACATGCGAGTGGCGGCTTCTCTTACTGGCCGGGCGATGGTTATGTAAATGAATGGGCATCCAGCTATGCGGGGCATTTTTTATTAGAAGCGAAACGCGCTGGTTATTCTGTTCCAAAAACCTTGCTCGATAATTGGGTGAAATACCAAGCGAGCGCTGCGCGCAATCCGCAAATTAATGGCAATTATTACGATGAGGTGGTGTTGTCTTATCGCCTCTACACACTTGCGTTAGCCGACAAAGCCGAATTGCCAGCGATGAACCGTTTGCGCGAAACATTTAAAACCAACGTGAATAGCAACCAACAAGATTACCGCATGCCCGCGCGCTGGTTGCTTGCTATGGCGTATCAACATGTGGGATTAAAAGATGCCGCGCAAGATGTAATGGGCCCGCTCTCCAACAACGTACCCATTTATAAAGATGCAGGTTACACCTACGGCTCGGATATGCGCGACCGTGGTTTGTTGCTCGCAACTTTAGTTAGCTTGAACGCGGATAAAGATCTCACTTGGCAAGTCGCCGAACAAGTTGCAAAAGATTTATCTGGCGAGGGCTGGTATTCCACGCAAAGTATCGCTTGGGCATTATTGGCCATGAGCGAATTTTCAGCGGCCAATGTTAGCAGCAACGGCGTGAAATTCGCCTATCAACAAGCGGGCGAAAGCAGTTGGCTTACACAGGCCAGCAACAATGCATTTTTCCGCACTGCCATTAATAATCCGCAAGTGAGTGTACGCAACGATCACGACAAACCCATCCGTGTATTAGTAAGCAATCGCGGCATTCCTGCCAACTTGCTTGAAGAACCAAGTAACGATGGCTTGGCAATGAAGGTGGATTTTTTAACGCTGGATAACAAACCGCTCAGTGTTGAACAATTACCACAGGGTCAGGATTTTGTTGCGGAAGTTACTATCTCCGGTGAGTTCGATAAATTGCTCACCAGCAATATCGAAAACATTGCACTCACTGCCGTAGTCCCGAGCGGTTGGCAAATCCGCAACGAACGCCTTGAGGGCGCGCAAATGCCCAAAGGCATCGACTACATGGATATCCGCGACGACCGCGTACTCGCCTACTTCAGTTTGTGGCGCGACTACTATTGGTACTACCGGTATCAAGAAAATAATCAAACCAGCGTTAGTCTGCGCATTATTTTAAACGCGAGTTATGCAGGTAAATTCTATTTACCCGGCTGGCATACCAGCGCTATGTACAATGAAAAAGTGCATGCGAAGAGTAAGGGGTATTGGGTGGAGGTTGGGGCGAAGTAAAAATGTTTTAGCTCTCTAATGTTTATATGTCCATGTGTTGTTTGCGTTGGAGAGCTCGAAAGTTATTTTGCATTTTGTGGTGCAGCGTATAAATGGTGAGTATTAAAAATGAGCGCTCAGCTTTCTCTAGACGGTTTCGACTCTCCCGTACTTACGGATAGTCTGTTCTATGCGCTGCTGCCCGATGTAGAGAGCGCAGGGCAGATTGTCGATTTGGCGCGGCGGCTGCGCGCTGATCACCGCCTTAAGGGCGCGGTGATACCCAGCGAGAGACTGCACGTGACGCTGGCTTTCATTGGCTCTTTTGCCGGTCTGCCAAAGACCGTTGTTTCGAATGCCGTCGTCGCGGGCGAGCGCTTCGAGGGCACACCGTTCGACGTGACGTTTGATCGTGTGCAGAAGTTTGGTCACGACAAACGTGCCGTCGTCTTGCGGGGAGGAGAGGTCGCCACTGCGGTGAACGAGTTTCAACGCAGCTTGGTTACCGCCATGCGTTATCAAGGGCTGAAACCTGCGAGTCCCTCGGGCTTCACTGCGCACCTCACTTTGTTATATGACGACGGCCCAGTGGTGGAGGAGCATGTTGTGCCCATCAGCTGGACGGCAAGGGAGTTCGTGCTTGTGCGTAGTCTGATCGGACAGAGTCGCTATGAAATTCTGGGGCGCTGGCCACTTCAGTCACGCGTCTGAACTCTGCATGATGTATGCCGGCGCATTCATGCATGCGCGCATTACCCGCAAAGCAATTATCAAAACATAATCCGTCCGTCATCCCCCTCACAGATTTTACGCGCCAGTTTGGCTATGATGGCCACCTGCTTAACTGTGTTCCCGTTAAACGTTTATATGGATGTTGTACATGCATTACCTCTCGCCGGAATTCGGACTCGTTTTTGTTGGCTTTTTGTGGCTCTACTGGTGGTTGGGTTCGGCGCGTGGGGTGCGGGCGCAGAACTTGTTGCTGTTGGTGGCGAGCTACCTTTTTTATTGCAGCTTTGATTGGCGCTTTGCGTTTCTGCTGCTGAATTTTTCGCTGGTGATTTTGGCCTTGGCGCAGGCGGTACAGGGGCACAATGGCAACCGGCGGCGCTGGCCGGTGATTGCGGGCGTGGTGCTCGCGCTGGTTAACCTTGGCATCTTCAAGTACTACAATTTTTTCCGCGAAGAGTCTTTAGCGCTGCTAACACCCTTGTTTAACGGCGCGAGTTTGCCGGTGCTGGAATTTGTCTTGCCGGTGGGGATTTCGTTTTACACCTTCCAGGGTTTGGCCTATTTGATCAGTGTCGGGCGCGGGGAATGTAAACCGGCGAAGTTGTTTGATGGTTTGTTGCACCTCTCGTTTTTTCCGACCCTGTTAGCGGGGCCGATTTGCCGGCCGAACGAATTGTTGACGCAAATCCAATCGCCGGATGAACGCAAAATCGCCGCGCCGGAGGTGGCGATTTTATTGATCATCTCCGCGCTGATAAAAAAAGTCTGGCTCTCAGCTTGGCTGGCAGAGGAGTGGGTTAACCCGGTGTTTGCCAACCCGGATGCTTACCACTCCTTGGAATTGCTGTGCGGTTTAATGGCCTATGCCTGGCAATTGTTTTTTGATTTTTCCGGCTACACCGATGTGGTCACTGCGCTCGCGCTGCTGCTCGGATTTAGTCTGCCAGTAAATTTCCGCCAGCCTTACCTCGCTACCAGCTTGAGCGATTTTTGGCGGCGCTGGCATATCACTCTGTCGCGCTGGATTCGCGATTATGTGTACATCAGCCTCGGCGGTAACCGCGCGAGCTGGGGGCGTACGCAGATGAATTTATTGATCGCGATGGTTCTCTCGGGTTTTTGGCACGGCGCGAGCGCTACCTTTATAGTTTGGGGTTTATGGCACGGGCTGGGTTTGATCGCGCAAAATTGCTGGCAAAAAATTACTTCATTCACCTTGCCCGATGCGATCACGCAGTGGCTGACCTTTGCATTTGTGTGTTTTGGCTGGCTGCTATTTCGCGCGGAAGATTGGGAATCGGTAACCACTTACGTCGCCGGTTTTAGCCGTTGGGATACTTTGCCCAGTTTGAATTGGATGGGCTTGCTGGCAGCCATGGTAGTGTTCTTTATGCTCGCGCGCCGTGCTGAACCTATGATGGAAAAATCAGCCGCTGCCCTGCGCGTGTTGCCCTGGTGGGGCCAGGCATTAGCATTAGTCGCCAGCGCCTTGTTGATTATGGAATTGGCACCGGCGGGTATGCCGGGTTTTATCTATTTCGGTTTTTAACGTTTTCAGGACCACGACGTTATGAGTAGCACACAGGATATGGAATCCCAACACACCAAAGCCTTACTCGGCATCACCTTCGCCAGCTTATTGCTAGTGGCGTTGAAGGGCAGCGCTTTGTTGCAATATTGGCAGCAGACGCACCATATTTTGCTGGAATTCGGCAGTCTGCCCAGTGCCAGTAGTTATCTGCCCGATACACGCTTAATCAAAGAATGGAAACGCCAGTGGGATAACACCCAGCAGTATTGGTCCGGGATCATCGATCAAAGTGAAAGCCGAATGCTGCTTGCTGGCCAACTGTTACTTTTGGGAGATGAGGCACTACCCGAGCCAGAGTTGCCGGTCGTCGTTGCACCTGTGTGCCCAAAACAGGAAGTGATTACCCAGGCTTGCCCCGAACCTGTCGCTCCGCCAAAGCCGGTCGCTTACGAGACACCAGCAGCAGCGATGGCCGAGACGCTTACAGTTGCCAGCGCGCAAACCAGCATCGCAATCGATACCGTGGCCGCGAACACAACTACCGAATCAATCGATACGCCGGACGAATCGCAACCGGGTGAACCACTGCCCGAAGCAACTCCTGAAGCTATTACCGCCGCGCAAGGGCCAATCCTGTTGGGTGCCAATGACCGCATTTTGCTGGTGGGCGATTCTTTGATGCAGGGCCTGGCGCCGCATTTGATCACCAATCTCAAGCGCAAATACAAAGTCGAATCCATGGACTTGAGCAAGCACAGCACGGGGCTAACCTATCCAGCATTTTTTGATTGGCCAGCCACAGTGGAAGATGCATTTGAGCTGGAGGATTACACTGTCGTTATCGTCTTTCTCGGCGCTAATGACCCATGGGATATGACCATTCAGGGGCGCTATATCCGTTTTGGTTCGGAGCCTTGGGCGGCGGTTTATCGCGAGCGGGTAGCGCGTATTATCAATACCGCCGCTACACATCGTGCCCGTCTTGTCTGGTTGGGCGTGCCGCCCTTAGGGCGCGAAGATTTGCTCGGCAAAGCGCCGACACTCAATGCCATCTACGCCGAGGAAGCGAGCAAGATGCCGCTGTTTGCCCGTTTTGTCGCCACTGACCCAACCCTCACCGCCGATGGCAGTAGCTTTACCAAATTTCTCGAACTGCCCGAGCGCGGCAGTGTTATGGTGCGCACTGACGATGGCGTGCACTTCACTACCCAAGGCCATCGCCTGCTGGCGAACCTGACGCTCACCCAATTTGGTGCTGCACCACCTGCAGAAAAACCGGTGGAAGACGCTGCCAACGCAACTGACGGTACCGATACCGGCAATACCGCCACCAACAACAAGATCACCCAACGATGAAGTATTTAACCCTCTGCTTATGGCTGCTGGTTTTAGCCAAGGCGATGCCAGCCGTAGCGGCCAACAAAACCACACCGCTGCTCGATTATGGCGACCGCAAAGCCCCGGCGCTCTGGCAAAGCTTGCGCGATCTGGAAGATAAAAAGCGGCAGGAGCCGATCCGGATTATCCAATTGGGGGACTCCCATACCGCAGGCGACTACTTTACCGGCCAATTGCGCCAGCGCCTGCAAAATCAGTTTGGCAACGCCGGTATCGGCTGGCTTACACCGGGTTACATCATCAACCAGCGCTCCAGCCAGGTATTGCTGCGCAGCACCGGCAGCTGGAAACTCAGCGACGCTAAACAGCACAAACATTCGGGTGTGTTTCCGGTCGGCGGATTTATCAATACCTCGGCTGGTAACTCGATCCTCGAAATCAAAGTCAAAGAAGTGCCTGCTACCGGGCAATGGCGTTTGAACATCTGGCAGAACTCCCGCCAAACGCCCTGGAGCCTCGCGCTGCCCGGCGGCAAAGTGCACAAGTTACCGGGGCAAGGTGATGCCAAAGCACCATGGCGGTTGAGTACCCAAGAGCTGGATGCAAACAAGGTGAGCGGACTGAAACTACTCGCGCCTTCGGGTGGAAAACTGGGCGGCGTTATTTTGGATCGCATGGCGCCCGGAATTACGCTGGATGCACTGGGCAATAACGGCTCGGTCGCCAACGTTATCAACCGCTGGGATTCCTCTACTCTGCGCAACCAACTGCAATGGCGCAACCCGCAGTTGATCATCCTCGCTTACGGGACGAATGAAGCCTTTGGCAAAGATCTGGTGCCGGAGACCTACGAGGCCGAATTGCGCCAGGCGATTAGATCTCTGCGCGGCGCCGCTCCGGAAGCAGCTATCTTGTTAGTAGGAGCACCCAGTTCCGCAAAATCCCGCCCACCGCACATCAACGTTGGCTGCCGTGTACCGCTGCCGCCGAGTTTGATCAAAGTGCAGAACAGCCAACGGCGCATCGCCCGACAGGAAGGCACACTCTATTGGGATTGGAGCGCGATGATGGGCGGCAATTGCGGCGCGCAATTCTGGCTCAAACAAAAAACGCCGTTTATGCGTCCGGATCTGGTTCATATGAGCCCCGAAGGCTATGTGGCGAGTGCCGATGCACTTTATGTTGCGCTGTTGGATGAAATGGATAAAGCGCTGAAACGCTTGGCTGTGGCGCAAAAAAATTAACCGGCTTGGTGCAAGGAGCTGAGATGTCGAACCCCGTCATGCTAATCACCGGCGCCAGCAGTGGCATAGGCGCAGCCACCGCACTACTCGCAGCCGAACGCGGTTACGATCTCGTCATCACTTATTTAACGAATCGCACGCAAGCTGAAGCTGTTGCACAAAAAATTATTGCGCTCGGACGCAACGCTTTATGCGTACAAGCGGATGTGGGAATTGAGAGCGATGTGTTAAATCTCTTTTCGCAAATCGATAATACGTTTGGCCGCTTGGATGTACTGGTGAACAACGCCGCCATTTTGCGCCAAAAATTATTTCGCGATACCCAGGTTGCCGAGCTGGAAAAATTATTTGCGGTAAATGTGATTGGCAGTTTTATCTGCGCGCGTGAAGCGATTAAACGCATGAGTAAACTTGAGGGAGGAAATGGCGGTGCGATTGTCAATGTTTCATCTATTGCCGCGCGTTTTGGTTCGCCGTTTGAATATATCGACTACGCCGCGAGCAAAGGCGCAATTGATACCTTTACGATGGGGCTTGCCAAAGAATTGGTTGCCGACGGTATTCGAGTTAACGCTGTGCGTCCCGGCATTATCAATACGGAATTGCACGCAAAAGGTGGCGAGCCAGGACGGATTGATCGTATCGCACCAACCATTCCTATGCAGCGCGCAGGTGAGGCTGATGAGGTTGCCAACGCGATTTTATGGCTCGCGTCTGATGAAGCTTCTTACATCACCGGCAGTTTGCTGGATGTAAGTGGTGGGCGATAATCCCTTACACAACAATTTCCCAATAAAAAAATGGCAGAAAATCTGCCATTTTTTTATTGCACAGTTTAAAAATTTTACTGCCGCTGGATATCTACAAAGGGACTGTAGACACCGTTTTTATCAAACGCGGCGATTTGGAAAATATAATCGCCTTCGAGCCAATCAAATTTGTACGACTGCGTCCAGGGGTCATTAATAGAGACGTAGGTGTATTTTGTGTCCGCCGTTTTTTTATAACGAATTTCATAACCACCCAGTTCATCAATATAGAGTTGCGCTCCGTTTTCGCGTTTATCCGGCGCCATCCAGGTAATGGCAACAGGCCCCGCCACATGAGCTGCTACTGATGAACTTGACCAGCTCGACGAACTCATCGCCGGTGTAGACGATGTTGAAGAGCTTGATGAACTCACTGCAGGTGCGGAACTGGATGAGCTGGAAGAAGATACTGCTGGTGCCGACGAACTGGCTGCACTGGAAGCATTTGCTGCCCCGGCAAACTCCATTTTGAACCAGTTGAGATTAAAACCGCCGGTTGCTGCAACTATTTTTAAATCCTGCACACCTTTTTTCAGTGCCACTGTATGCTCAACCTCCTTCCAGATTTGGAAGCCGCCCGTAGATGGCACTGATACACGCCCTAACTCAACATTAGCCGCTGAGTGCAGTGCAATTTTGCCAGTGCTGACGGTGCTGGCAACGCGATAGGTGATTTTGTAATTACCATCTGCTGGCACGTTGATGCCGCTGTAAGTCATCCATTCACCTGTCGCTATGCCGGCGACATTTTGACCGCCGCCAACATCGGTTGTAGTTTGGTTAAAAACACCAAACATGGATGAATAACTTTCTGCTTCAATAGTCTGGCTGACCGGAACCAGGCTTTCAATTTTCAGCCAATTGAAATTAAATCCACCGGTCTGCGCAAACACTTTTAAACTTTGTACTCCCTGTTGCAGGGTCAAGGTATGACTGATATCAGTCCAGATTTGCCAGCCACCGGTTTTGGGAATAGCCAATAAACCCAAATCAACGTTGGTGCCTGACTTGAGCATCATTTTTGCGGTGGTGTAAGGGCTGGCTACACGGTATGTGATTTTATATTCACCAGTGATGGGAATATTAATACCGTCGTAGAGCAGCCAATCATTAGTGCCAATTCCACCTACACTTTTGCCGCCGCCAACATCGGTAGTGGTCTCAGAAATAATTCCACTCATCGACGAATAACTTTCCGCCTGAAGGGTCAAGGGTGCGCCGGGCAGCACTGCTGCGGTGGGTGTTGCTGCAGCTGCAATAGGTGCTGGGGCGGTAGCGATGACCACAGGTGGTGTAATCCCCGCTGCGGTATCTGCCTCAATTTTGAATGAATTGATATTAAATCCACCGGCTTTGGCGAATACTTTTAAATCCTGCACACCTTTTTGCAGAGTGACTGTTTGCACAACATCACTCCAGACTTGAAATCCTCCGGTTTTGGGAACCGATACTGTGCCTATTTCTACGTCCGCACCGGATTTCAGGGTGATTTTGGCTGTGCTATAAGGGCTGGCGACGCGATAGGTAATTTTGTAAGTGCCATCTGCGGGTATATCCACCCCGGCATAATTCATCCAATCGCCAGTACTAATCCCGCCTACATTCTGCCCACCGCCGATATCTGTTGTGGCCTCAGTAATAACGCCGCTCATAGCAGAATAGTTTTCTGCTTCTATCGCTGCGTTAATTGACGTAATTTTTTCCAATTGAAACCAATTGAGATTAAAGCCACCCGTTTTGGCGAAGATTTTTAAGGTCTGCACGCCTTTTGGTAGAGTGACCATTTGGTCCACACTGGTCCACACTTGCCACCCGCCAGTTTTAGGCACCTTGAGTGTTGCCAAATCAGCATCATTTGCAGAGCGCAAAATCAAACTACCCGTCGTGTTAGGCGATGCGACCCTGTAGGTAATTTTGTAGGTACCTGCCGCCGGTAGATCGACACTGTAGGACATCCAATCACCGGTGCTTATACCGCCAATATTTTTTCCAGCACCGATATCAGTGGTATTTTCAGCAATTACACCCTGCATCGCAGTGTAGTTTTCCGCTTCAATCGTGGTGGGGGCTGTTCGCACCACATTGGCGGCTGCACTGGGTGCAAAAATCATAAATGGAGCGCAGAGTGCCATAGCGATGGAGGCATGGCGCAAACGCTGCTGCCAATTCAAACCGCGTTTTAGTTGCAACTGGTCAATAAAACCCAGTTCAATCAATATTTCACCGATCGGTGTCACTACGGCAGTAGTATCAGCGGGGTCTAACAAACGTTTGCGTCGTGATTGTTCTTTGATCGCAAGATCAAGTTGTGCGGGTGTTATAAGTCCTTTACTGACTAGGATGTCGCCTAAGCGCGTGAGCTCTTTTTTTTTGAACATGATGCCTCCAAAACTACAACCGCATGATTTTTCGAGCCGTTTAATGAATAGTTCAGAAATTAACCTGAGAGGGAGTTAGCTTTTTTAGTGTAGAAGATGATCAAGAATTTGTGATCTGTAACACAAGGAGTTCATTGCAATCTTTTCGCATATGAGCATATGCGGATATGCACTTTAAAAATGCATACATCTTTTATTGATAAAAAAACGGCTCGATTATTCATATTTCCTTATATGGTTCATCCCTCCAAACCTGATATTTGCATCATAAAAGGTAAAGTTTATTCGCAGGATGGTCACCAACTGCTACCTTTTATATGCGAATACTTGCGCAGCTGTCGTTTTGACTACTGCATATAACCAATATTGATTATCATCCTGCGCCCCATTGATGCAGTTGAATTAATTGTTGCGATTAATCGAATTGGCATTTCTTTGTTTCAACTCTTTATTTGAATAACAGGTCATCCACTATGAACAATAAAGTACAGCTTCGGTCACTGGTATCAGGCGCCGTTCTACTTTCGCTGCTTGCCGGGTGTGATGCCCAAAAAACGGAGGCTCCAGTAGCAACTACGCCTCCTGCGAGCACAACCACGGCGGCCAAAGTGGAGTGGCCGGCGATTACCAGCGCGGTTAAAAAAGACCCGGCAGTGGAAACTCGCATTGAGGAGCTGCTGGCAAAAATGACGTTGGAAGAGAAAATCGGTCAGCTGATCCAACCAGAAATCAAATTCCTGACCCCTGAAGATATCAAGCAGTATCACGTGGGTTCCGTGCTCAACGGCGGCGGCAGCACCCCTGGCAGCAACAAATACGCGACCATGGAAGACTGGGTAAAACTGGCCGACAGCTTCTACAACGCCTCCATCGATAAATCCAACGGCCGTATTGGCATCCCGATTATGTGGGGCACTGACGCGGTGCATGGCTTGGGTAACGTCGTCGGCGCCACCCTCTTTCCTCACAATATCGCCCTGGGTGCAACCAACAACCCCGAACTGCTAAAACAAATCGGTTGGGCGACTGCTCGTGAAATCGCTGTCACCGGTCTGGATTGGGATTTCTCCCCCACTGTTGCCGTAGCGCGCGATGACCGCTGGGGCCGCGCCTATGAAAGCTGGTCGGAAGACCCACAAATCGTCGGCGCCTTCGCTGGAAAAATGGTGGAAGGCCTGCAAGGTGAAGGTGGTTCCGAGAAATTTTTATCCAATGAACACGTGATCTCCACCGCCAAACATTTTATTGGCGATGGCGGCACCTTAAACGGTGTGGATCGCGGGCCGACCCAGGGAGATGAACAGCATCTGCGCGATATTCACGGCGCCGGTTATTTCAGCGCATTGGAATCCGGTGTGCAGGCGGTAATGGCCTCGTTCACCAGCTGGGATGGCACACGTATGCACGGCCACAAATATTTGCTCACCGATGTACTCAAAGGCCAAATGGGTTTTGATGGTTTGGTCGTCGGCGACTGGAGCGGCCACAGTTTTATTCCCGGTTGCACCGCCGTAGATTGCCCTGAATCACTTATGGCCGGTTTGGATATTTACATGGTGCCCGAACCCAACTGGAAGGACCTGTATAACAATTTGTTGGCGCAGGCCAAATCCGGCGAAGTGACCGCTGAACGTTTGGATGATGCCGTACGTAGAATTTTGCGCGTAAAAATCCGCGCCGGATTATTTGAAAAAGGCGCTCCATCTACTCGCCCACTTGCCGGCAAAAAAGAATTGTTGGGCGCGCCAGAACATCGCGCCGTTGCGCGTCAAGCTGTGCGCGAATCGCTGGTGCTGTTGAAAAACAAAAACAATCTGTTGCCACTCGCGCGTAACCAAAAAGTTCTGGTTGCAGGTGATGGCGCAGATAATATCGGCAAACAAGCGGGCGGCTGGTCAGTAACCTGGCAAGGTACCGGCAACGTGAATTCTGATTTCCCCGGCGCAACTTCTGTCTACGCAGGTATCAATGAAGTCGTGAGCGCAGCAGGCGGCAAAGCCACACTCAGTGTCGATGGTTCATTCAGCGAAAAACCCGATGTTGCGATTGTTGTGTTTGGTGAAGATCCCTACGCAGAAATGCAGGGCGATGTGGGCATGCTTGCTTATAAGCCACGCAACCCAAGCGATCTGGAATTGCTGAAAAAATTGCGCGCGCAAAATATCCCCGTTGTGTCTTTGTTTATCACCGGGCGCCCACTGTGGGTCAATCGCGAATTAAATGCATCAGATGCATTTGTCGCCATTTGGCAACCGGGTACGGAAGGTGCTGGTGTGGCAGATGTGATTTTCAAAAATGCAGCCGGTGAAATTAATTACGATATGAAAGGCCGTTTGAGTTTCTCCTGGCCCAAGCACCCCGACCAAACTCCACTTAACCGTGGCGATAAAAATTACGATCCACTCTTTGCTTACGGTTTCGGCTTAAGTTATGCCGACAAAGATACACTTGCAGACAATCTGCCTGAAGACGGATTAAAAGCAGCAGAAGCCTTGGATGTGTTGGAAATTTTCAACCGCCGTCCAATGGAACCCTGGCAATTGGAAATTATTGGTTACCAAAACGATGTAGTGCCAATGAACAGCAACACAGTTAAAGCTTCATCGCTGATGATCCAAGCGGTTGACCGCGATGTGCAAGAAGATGCACGCCGCGTGCAATGGAATGGTTCAGGCAGTGGTCAAGTGGCATTGTCAGTCGCTAACCGCCAGGACTTTATCAATTACTACAGCAGCGATTCCGCATTGGTATTTGATATCAAAGTTGATGCAGCACCCAGTGCAACCACTTACTTGCGTTTGGGTTGCGGCTCTTACTGCGCATCAGATATCGACCTGAGTGAAAAACTCAAAGGCTTCGCCGGTCAAGGCTGGCAAACTGTCACAGTGCCTTTCAAATGCTACCCAACGTCCGGTGCTAATTTTGGTATTGGCCAACCACCAGAAGAATACTGGACGCAAATCCTGCAACCATTCTCGCTCATCACCAGCGGCACTTTGGATATTACGTTCGCCAAAGTCAGTGTGGTGAAAGGTGCGGGTAAAGATGTTGCTTGTCCATAAGAAAATTGCTGTGACGTTAAAATAAAAATCCCCGCCAGTGTAAGCTGGCGGGGATTTTTATTTGCTGGCAGAAAATAATTACATATCCGCTTTGCAATACTGATTAACAAACTCCTGGTGGTTTGGTAGCTTGCTCACCGCATCCGCAATTGTATTGCGGGTATTGGTCAGGTGGCGCACCAACTCTTCATCCGACATCGTCTTGAATATCGAGTGATGATTGCGGGGCATAAGGCCTTGCCCCAGCATAACGTGCAACCACGAATCAAGCCGGAACAATTCCGGCTCACGCGGAAAAGCAAAGCCGTTTTCTTTGAACAGCTCAAGGCGATGCGATAAGGAGTCCGGGACACTCATATTCTTACAGTAACGCCAGAACTCGCTGTCTTCACGCGCCGTAGCGTGATAATGCAAGATGATAAAGTCGCGGATATTTTCCAGTTCTGCAATAGATTGCTGATTGTATTCATCGATAGATGATTGAGTGACACCGTGAAATGGAAACATCTTCATTAGCCGGACGATCCCAATCATAAACATATAAATACTGGTTGACTCTAGCGGCTCAACAAATCCGCTCGACAATCCTAATGCAACACAATTTCTATTCCAAAACGCTTTGCGCCGACCCGTTTTATATTTAATGACTCTGGGCTCGGTTAACACCTTGCCTTTAACGTTATTCAACAGATGCTGCTTTGCCTGGTCATCGGACATGAAATCATTACAAAAAACATTGCCGTTACCGACTCTATGTTGTAAGGGGATATGCCATTGCCAGCCGGCGTGATGGGCAGTGCAGGTTACATAGGGTTTAGCCGGTTCAACGGATTCCGTCTGTATTGCGATAGCACTATTACACGGCAGCCAGTGCGACCAATCTTCGTAAGGTGTCTTTAATGTTTTATCAATCAATAGGCCAGTAAAGCCCGTGCAATCGATAAATAAATCACCATCAACCACTTCCCCTGATTCCAATAGCAGTGCTTTGATATCGCCATCAGGATGTTGTTGGACCTGTTGGATTTTTCCCTCAATCCGTGTGGTCCCTAATTTTTCGCTAAACTGCCGCAGATATTGGGCGTAACGGGTGGCATCAAGGTGATAGGCATAATTAATATTGCCTTTTTTTGATATGGCGAATTTATTCGCTTTAGCGGCTTGCACTTCCAGGCTGTATTCACCAAATGCCGCATGGATACCTTTGCTTTTTCCGTGCAGCCAAAAGTGTTGGAAATCGGCGAGGTAACTGCCTTGCCCGGTAGAGCCAAAAGGGTGAATGTATTCGTCACCGATTTGGCCCCAGTTTTTAAATGAAATGCCTAGTTTGAACACGGCATTGGTGGCACGCATAAACTCTTGTTCATCAATTCCCAACAGGGAGTGGAAGGTCCTCATCGGCGGGATAGTGGCCTCGCCTACACCAACAGTTCCAATTTGCTCGGACTCAACCAACACGACGTCCAGTAATTTTCCAAGTTGTTTGGAAAGGGCCGCCGCGGCAACCCAACCTGCGGTGCCGCCACCCGCTATTACGACTTTTTTGACACTATTATTTTTCATCACTAACGACTCATCAATAGGTTATTTAGATAAACAATTCCACCTAGCGGTTAAGTTTGTTCAG